>NZ_NWTG01000002.1 GCF_002532045.1 Bradyrhizobium sp. C9
AAGGAATCACAGCTGACCGAAATCACTCACTGCTTTTTCGGTCAGGCTCTCAGGATGACGGGACGATGACGAATCGTCTGTAAGGAAACTACTTCTCGCGGAATGAGCGCATGAACTGGTCGCTCAGCGGCTTCATCAAATACGACAGCATGGTGCGGTCGCCGGTCTGGACGAAGGCTTCCACCGGCATGCCGGGGATGATCTTCACCTCGCTGCCTAGGCGCGCGACCTCTTCCGGCGGCATCGAGACGCGGATCGTGTAGTAGCTCTGCCCGGTGCGCTGGTCGGTGTTGACGTCGGCGGAGACGCGAGTGACGACGCCATTCAGCTCCGGCGTGGTGCGCTGGTTGAAGGCGGAGAGCCGGAGCACGGTCTTCTGACCGACCTGGAGCTTGTCGATATCCTGCGGATTGACCTTGGCTTCGACCGACAAGTCATCGGCCCTCGGCACGATCATCATGATGGCATCGCCCGCGGTAACGACGCCGCCGACCGTGTGGACGGTCGATTGCAGCACCACGCCGTCCTGCGGGGCGCGGATATCGATGCGGCGGAGCTGGTCTTCGGCGGTTACCTTGCGCTCGACGAATTCGCCGATCTTGTCGTTGGTCTCGCGCAGGTCCTTCGAGACCTCCGAGAGCATGTCCTTGTCGACCTGGATGATCTGCAGCTCGGTCTCGGTGATCTTGCCCTTGGCCTGGGCACGCGAGGCAATGTACTGCGCGCGTTCGCCGGAGAGCCGCGCCGCGTCGCGCTCCAGCGTGGTGAGACGGGTGAGCTGCACCAGATGCTGCTCATAGAGCTGGCGGACGCCGACCAGCTCCTGCTGCACCAGCGCGATCTCCTTGTCCTTGGAGGTTTCCTGCGCCTGCAGCCCGGCGATTTCCTCGTTGAGCTGGGTGACGCGTTCGCGCAGTTGCGCCTTCTGGCCGGCGCGGCCGTTGACGCGGACTTCGAACAGCTTGGTTTCGCTCGCCATGATATCGCGGACGTCGGGATCCCTCGCCTGCTCGGTGAGCTGCGGCGGAAACGCGATCTTGTCGAGGCCCTGCTGCTCGGCCTGGAGCCGGGCCGCACGCGCATAGAGACCGTTCAGCGTCTTGACCACGATCGCAAGGCTCGCCTTCACGACGGTCTCGTCGAGACGCACGACAACGTCGCCCGCCTTGACCGTGTCGCCGTCGCGCGCCAGGATCTCGCCGACGACGCCGCCGGTCGGGTGCTGCACCTTCTTGACGTTGGTATCGACCACCACCGAGCCCGGCGCGATCAGCGCGCCCGAGATCGGCACCGTCGCGGCCCAGCCGCCGACGCCGCCGCCCAGAACCAGGACCACGACGAGGCCGACCACGAGGTGCTTCCTGATCGAAGCATGTGCGTTGCGCGGCTGATCCGTCATGCGGCCGCTCATGACTTGGTCGCTCCCGCGTCGGCGACGATCTTGATCGGCGTGGGCACCGGCGGCGCGACGCGCTGCAGCACCTGCGCGAGCACGGTCTCCTTCGGCCCGAAGGTCTGCATGCGGCCGTCCTTGAGCACGAGCAGCTGATCCACGCCCTCGATGCCGATCGGCCGGTGTGCGACCACGATGACGACAGCGCCGCGCTCGCGTGCGCCACGCACCGCGCGGGTCAGCGCCTCGTCGCCTTCGCTGTCGAGATTGGAGTTCGGCTCGTCCAGCACGATCAGGAACGGATTGCCGTAGAGCGCGCGCGCCAGCGCGACGCGCTGCGCCTGGCCGGCGGAAAGCGCGGTGCCCTGCTCGCCGACCTGGGTGTCGTAACCCTCGCGCATCTTGATGATCATCTCATGCACGCCGGCCTCCTTGGCCGCCGCGATGATGCCGTCGGACTTGGCGTCGGGATCGAACCGGCAGATGTTCTGCGCGACCGTGCCGGCGAACAGTTCGACGTCCTGCGGCAAATAGCCGACATGGCGGCCGAGTTGGTCCGACGACCACTGATCCAGCGCGGCGCCATCGAGCCGTACCTTGCCGCGTGCCGGCACCCAGACGCCGACCAGCGCCCGGATCAGCGACGACTTGCCGGACCCGCTCGGGCCGATCACGCCGACGCCGCTGCCGGCTTCGACCGCGAAGCTGACATCCTGCACGATCGGGCGCTGGTCGCCCGGCGCAACCATGGTCACCGCCTCGACCGAGAGCTTCTTCTCCGGCGCCTGCAGCAGCGTCTGCTCCGGCCGCGCCGGAATCTGCTGCAGCAGGCGGTTGAGGCGCTGCCAGCTCTGCCGCGCGGCGACGAAGCTCTTCCAATGCGCGATCGCGAGATCGACCGGCGCCAGCGCCCGCGCGCTCAGGATCGAGCCGGCGATGATGATGCCGCCGGTAGCCTCCTGGTGAATCACGAGATAGGCACCGACCGCGAGCACCGCCGACTGCAGCATCATGCGCAGCACCTTGGCGACCGCACCGAGCCCGCCGCTCACGTCGCTCGCACGCTGGTTGCCGGACAGATACTCCTCGTTGGCTTCGTTCCAGCGCTTGTTCATCCGCCCGGCCATGCCCATCGCCACGAGCACTTCGGCGTTGCGGCGGCTGGAGGCTGCGAGATCGTTGCGCCGCGCCGCGAGCGACATCGCTTCCCTCGCGGGCGTGCGCGACATGTATTCGGTGATTAGCGTCAGCGTCACCAGAATGACGGCGCCGACCAGCGCCGTGACGCCGAGCAGCCAATGGAACGCGAAGCAGATCAGCATGTAGAACGGCAGCCAGGGCAGATCGAAGAACGCACCGGGACCCATGCTGCCGAGGAAGGAGCGCACATTGTCGAGGTCGCGTAGCGGTTGCAAGCCCTCGCTGCGATTGCCCGCCATCAGCGGCAGCCGCACGATGGTGTCGAACACCCGCGCATTGAGCGCTTCATCGAGCGAGGTGCCGACGCGGCCGAGGATCCGTCCGCGCAGCAGATCGAGCACGCCCTGGGCCATGTAGAGGACCGCGGCGATCACGACGAGGCCGACCAGGGTCGGAACGCTGCGGCTCGGCAGCACCCGGTCGTAGACCTGCAGCATGAACATCGAACCTGTGAGATAGAGCAGGTTGATCATGCAGCTGATGAGGCCGACGCCTATGAAGGCACTGCGGCACGCGCGCAGCGCCTCAGCCAGTTCGGAACGCCGGACAGCGGGCGCAACTGCCATAAAAACCGATCTCTGCAAATCAAAAGGGCTACGTGATCACCACGTTGTATAGACGTTTGCGACCACCGTCCATTTCAAGTCGCGCCAACCAAAGCATGGTTCGCGACCTATTTTTGTGATCCCACAGACAGTTGACGGAATAATTAGGGTTAACCGACCGCGGAACCTGGACCCGCAGCGGGTGCGCTTCCCGGAAAGGGCACGAGAATGACCGACATCGAGACCCGGCCGATCTCGCCATCCACATCGAGCAATACCCCGCTGCCGACGCCGAGCCCGGCCTCCGGGCGCCAGCGGGCCTCGGCGCGAATGCCGATCCACGCACCCCGTGGCGGTCTGAACAGCTGCACCGCGAGGTTCGGATTGGGGTCGGCCACCACGTTCTGCACCGGGCGCGCGATGCCGTGGGTCCAGTCGGCCGGACCGAGCACGCGCGCCAGCGGGCCGGCATCGGCGATCACGCTATGGTGCATGCGAAACCAGGCGACGTCGCTGCCGGCACGGGCCTCCATCGCGTCCATGAACCAGTTGCGGCCATGGACTGCGTGCGGGCTGCGCAACGGAAAGCGCGTGGGATCCACCGGGTCGGCTGCGCTGCCGTGAAGACCGGGGACCTCGACCGCACGTTCGCGCGACAGCGTCACGCGCACCGTGGCACAAGGCTGCTGCTCGCCGACCGGCCAGAGCGTGTTGTCGACGACGCTGACCCGGCCGCCCTCGGTCACGACGGCGACATGCGTGCGCAATTCGGCCATCGGCGTCGGCCGCAGGAACCAGGCTGACGCCGATATCGCGGTGCCCCAGTTGCGCGGACCTGCCATCGCCTCGACCTCGGCGGTCAACAGGCTTGCGACCGCTCCGCCCTGCAGGCCTGCGAACGGCCCCGCCGCCAGCGCGGCCGGCTTCCAGTGATGCGGCGTGGCGAGCGGTTCGAATATGGCCAAGGCGGATATGATCTCATGAGGTGAGCAGGATTGAGCGCAGGGCCAATCTGATCCAAGAATAGCGGCCATGACAAAAGGCCATTCATCACTTCAGGTGAACAGGATTCACCCATTGGATGCCCCTGATCCGCGGGCCATCCCACCGCTGACGGCGCTGCTCGCCTTCGAGCGTGCGGCAACCCAGCTCAGCTTCCGCCGCGCCGCGCGCGACCTGTCGCTGAGCCCGTCGGCGATCAGCCACCAGATCCGCGGACTGGAGCAGCAGTTCGGCACCAAGCTGTTCGTCCGCGGCGCGCGCTCGGTGCGCCTGACCGCTGACGGCGAACGTTACCTTGCAAAGGTGTCGGCCGCGCTGGCGATGCTGCAGCAGGCAAGCCGCGACATGCTGCGGCAACGCGGCGAGGCAAGCGGCGAGTTGTGGATCAGCTCACTGCCGTTCTTCACCAGCGCCGTGCTGCTGCCGGCGCTGCCGGAGTTCAAACGGCGCCACCCGCAACTGACGCTGCGGATCGAGGCCACGCACCAGTATGCCGACTTCAACGGCTCCCGCGTCGATGTCGCGGTCCGCTACGGGCGGGAACATGCCGCCGGGCTGAAGGTGGAGCCGCTGGTCCAGGTCAGGGGATTGCCGGTGTGCACGCCGGCACTGGTCAAGGCGGGGCTGCGGACCCCCGCGGACTTGTCGCGGGAGGTGCTGATCCATGTCACGACGCAACCGCGGGGGTGGCCAGCCTGGCTGAAGGAAGCCGGGCTGCCGCATCTCGCCCCGCGCGGACATCTGTGGCTCGACAGCGTGCCGGCGATGCTGGAGGCTGCCGAGCACGGGCTCGGCGTGGCGCTCGCAATGGCGCCGCTGATCAAGGCGCGGCCGGGTTTCGGCAAGCGGCTGGTGGCGCCGTTTGCGTTCGAGGCCGCGCATCACGAGACGATCTACCTGGTCTCCCGCACCGAGCAGGCGCGGGACCGGCGGATCGCGGCGGTGCGGCGCTGGATCGCCGACGCGGTCGCGCGGGCATCCTAAACCGCGGCGCCGGCCGATTCTGCGAGAACGCAGCGCGCCAGATGCCCGGGCGCGGTTTGTACGCTCGGCGGCAGGCTCTCGCTGCAGCGCGGTTCGGCGAACTTGCAGCGTGGCGCAAACGAGCAACTGGACGGCGCGTGGTCGAGCGAAGGCGGCGTGCCCGGGATGGTCTCGAGGCGCTGACCGCGCATCGCGCCGTGAATGGTCGAGGCCAGCAAGCCCTTCGCGTAGGGATGAACCGGTGTGCGCACGATATCGCGCAAGGCGCCCTGCTCCACGATCTGGCCGGCATACATCACCGCGACCCGGTCGCAGATCTCGATGGCAACACCGATGTCGTGGGTGACGAAGATGACGGACATCCCGAATTCGCGCTGCAGTTCGCGCAGCAGCAACAGGATCTGGATCTGCACGGTGGCGTCGAGCGCGGTGGTCGGCTCGTCCGCGAGCAGGATCTTCGGCTTGCAGGCCAGCGCCAGCGCGATCATCGCACGCTGGCGCATGCCGCCCGACATCTCGTGCGGATAGGAGTCCAGCCTTCGTTTCGCGGAGGGTATCCGCACCACCTCGAGCATCTCGAGCGCGCGCGCCGTGGCGTCGCGCTCGCTCTTGCCCTCGTGACGCATGACCGTTTCCGCGATCTGGCGGCCGATGGTGTAGACCGGATCGAGCGCCAGCGCCGGCTCCTGGAAGATCATCGAGACGGTCTGGCCGCGGAATGCGGACAGCGCCTCGTCATCCATCGCCAGCACGTCCCGGCCCAGCACTTTCACGCTGCCGGAGATCTGCGTGCGCTTCTTCGGCAACAGCCGCATCAGCGCGCGCAGCGTCACGCTCTTGCCCGAGCCGGATTCGCCGAGCAGCCCCAACACCTCGCCCTCGCCGAGCTGCAGGCTGAGATCGTTGACGGCGTGGACCGTGCGATCGCCGGTGAAGCGGATGTTGAGGTTGTTGATCTCGACGAGGTTGGTCATGCGAGCTTGGGGACCCTGGCGTGGAAATCGGTCGCGCGCTGGAAGGCCGCGCCGATCCGGAGCAACACCGCTTCCTCGAAGGAGCGGCCGATCAGCTGCATGCCGACCGGCAGACCCGCTTTGGTGAAGCCCGAGGGGATCGAGAGCGACGGCAGGCCGAGATAGTTGACCGGGCGGGTGAACCGGGTCAGCCGCTGGATCACCGCTTCCGCGCCCGGGCCATTGCCGACATCGCTCTCGGCGATCGTCGGCGCCGGCACCGGCGAGGACGGCGCGATCACCGCATCAATGCCGTTGACCGCCGCATTGTGCGCGGCGAGCGCGGGCCCCCGCCAGCGCATGGCCTCGAGATAGGTAACGGCCGGAATGGTCAGGCCATTCTGCAGCCGCATCAGGACCTGCGCGCCGTAATCCTGCGGCCGCTCGATCATCCAGCGCTTGTGGTAGGCTGCGGCTTCTGCCGCGAGCACGAGTTGCGACGCAGCACCGAGCTGGCGCTGATCGGGCAGCTCGACCTTGACGATCTCGGCGCCCTCCTTCTTCAGGGCGGCCACCGTCTCGTCGAGGACACGCGCCACTTCGCCATCGAGGTCGTCGACATAGAAAGTCGTCGGGACGCCGATCTTGAGACCCTTCAGCGATTGTCTCGTCGCAGCCAGATAGTCGGGCACCGGCAGCGTCGACGCCGTCAGATCCTCGGGGTCGGCGCCGGCCATCAGGCCGAGCAGTAGCGCGCAGTCTTCCGCGGTCTGCGCCAGCGGACCGACGGTGTCGAGCGACTGCGAAAGCGGCATCGCGCCGGCGCGGCTGACGCGGCCGACCGTCGTCTTCAGGCCGGTGACACCGCAGAAATGCGCGGGCATGCGCACAGAACCGCCGGTATCGGAGCCGAGCGCGGCAAAAGTCAAGCGCGCGGCGACCGCGGAGCCCGAGCCCGATGACGAGCCGCCGGTGATGTGCTCGGTGTTCCAGGGATTGCGCACAGGGCCGTAATGCACGTTGTGGCCGGTCGGCCCATAGGCGAACTCGACCATCTGCAGCGAGCCGAGCCGGACCTGCCCGGCATCCTTCAGTCGCTGCAACGCCGTCGCGGTCGTCTTCGGCACGAAGTCACGGCGAATCAGCGAGCCGCAGGTCACGACCTTACCGGCCTCGTAATACATGTCCTTGTGCGCCAGCGGCACGCCGTGCAGCGGGCCTCGGCTGTTGCCCTTGGCGAGCGCGGCATCGGCCTCGGTAGCCGCGGCAAGCGCCTGTTCGGATTCGATCGCCATATAAGCGTTGAGGCGCGGCTGCCATTCCGCAATGCGATGCAGCACGGCGCGCGTCACCTCATGCGAGGAGACCTTCTTGTCGGCGATCGCCTTGGCGACCGCGGTCAGCGTCATCAGGGCAGGTTCGGTGCTCATTTCGACACCTTCTGCGCCAGCAGGAAGCTTGCGGGTTCAAGATCGAAGGGCAGCGTGCCGGAGATCGGCGCGAAGCCGTCGAATGCGGGGCCGATCGAGTTGGCGATGCGGGTGGCGACATCATCGTCAGCGGGCACGTCGGCGACGTGCGCGATCACCTTGACGTCCTTGGGAGTTGGTCTGGTCATGCCGCGTTTTCTCCTTTTGCTTTTGCCGGCGCGCGGCTGTGCCCCGAGCCGGGAATGGCCATGTAGCACGCCGCTTGATGACCCATTGTATCGAGATCGCTGAGTTTTGGCGTGTCGTTTGCGCAGAGCGGCTCCGCAAACGGACAACGGGTGTGAAACCGGCAGCCGGCCGGCGGATCGATCGGATTGGGCGGATCGCCCGAAATCGGCGGCACCTCAGTGCGCCTGTCGGGATCGGATGACGGCATCGCCGCCAGCAACGCGCGGGTATAGGGATGCGCCGGCGCATCCCAGACCGCATCGACCGGGCCGAGCTCGACCACTTCGCCGAGATACATCACGAGCACGCGATCGGAGATGTAGCGGACCACGTTGAGATCGTGACTGATGAACAGATAAGTCAGGCCGAATTCACGCTTCAGATCGGCGAGCAGATTGAGCACCTGTGCCTCGACCGATTTGTCGAGCGCGGATACCGCCTCGTCGAGGATCACGAGCCGCGGCGACAGCGCCAGCGCGCGGGCGATGTTGACGCGCTGGCGCTGGCCGCCCGACACTTCGTGCGGATAGCGGTTGGCGAAAATCTCCGGCCGCAAGCCCACCTTGCCGAGCAGTTCGCGCGCCAGCGTCCGCGCCGTGTCATCGGCCATGCCATGGACTTTGGGTCCGAAGGCGATGGACTCCTCGATGGTGAGGCGCGGATTGAGCGAGGCGTAGCTGTCCTGGAACACCATCTGCACGCCGCGCCGCAAATCGCGCAACGAAAGCGCCGGGCCGACCTGCCGGCCGTCAAAGATGATGTCGCCGGCATCGCGCGTCATCAGGTGCATCAGCAGCCGCGCGGTGGTCGACTTGCCGCAGCCGGATTCGCCGACAATGCCGACGGTCTCACCCTTCATGACCGCGAAATTGACGTCGTCGACGGCACGCACGGTCTTGCGCGGGTAAAACAGCCCACCGCGCACCGGGAAGTGCTTGGTCAGCCCCTTGACCTGCAGCAGCGGCTGCGCGGCGCCGCCGACATCGGCGACCGGCTCCAGCATATCGACGGAGAGATTGGCCTCGCTCATGCTTTAGTTCCTGATGTCCATGGCACTGCGCATGCCGTCGCTGAGCAGATTGAAGCAAATCGAGACCGCGAAGATCATCGCGCCCGGCAGCGCCGCGACCCATGGGTTGACATAGATCGCGGTGCGCAGCGTGTTCAGCATCAAGCCCCATTCCGGCTCCGGCGGCTTGGTGCCGAGCCCGAGGAACGAGAGACCGGCGGCGAGGATCATCGACACCGAGATCAGGCCGGTGGCGTAGACGAAGATCGGACCGAGCACATTGCCGAGCATGTGCACGCGCATGATGGTGAACGGACCGGCGCCGGACGCGCGCGCCGCCTCGACGAAATCCATGTTGCGGACGCCCGTGGTGACGCTTTCGGCGACGCGGGTGATCTGCGGCACGAACACGATGGTCAGCGACACGATCGAATTGGTGATGCCGGCGCCGAGCGCACCCGAGATCGCGATCGCGAGCAGTACCGACGGGAAGGCGTAGAACACGTCGACAGTGCGCATGATCGCGGTGTTCAGCTTGCCGCCGACGTAACCGGCGACGAGGCCGAGCGAGGTACCAACCATGAAGGCGAGGATCACCGGCAGGATGCCGATGACCAGCGACAGCCGTCCGCCATAGATCAGCCGCGCCAGCATGTCGCGGCCGAGCTCGTCGGTGCCGAGCGGATAGCCCGGCGTACCGATGTGGCGGAGACGGCGGATCATCGAGCCCTGATAGGGGTCGGCGAGATGCAGCCATGGTGCCAGCAGCGCCGAGGCGAAGATCAGCACCAGGATGATGGCACAGGCCATGCTGACCTTGTCGCGTCGGATCCGACGCCCGACCGTCGCCCAGTAGCCGCGCGCCTTGGTCGCGGGAGCTGCCTGCAATGCAGTATCCGACATCGCACTCATGGCTAGCTCCGCTTGATGCGCGGATCGATCACGGCCTGCGCGATATCGACCAGGAGATTGAGCAGCACGAAGAACAGCGCCAGCACCAGGATCGTGCCCTGCAGCAGCGGCAGATCGCGCTGGAAGATCGCCGAGTTCAGCAACAAGCCCGAGCCCGGCCAGGAGAACACAGTCTCGATCAGGATCGAGCCGCCGAGCATGTAGCCGAGTTGCAGACCCATCACGGCGAGCGCGGTCGGCGCCGCGTTCTTGATGACGTGGCGAAACACCCCGGTCTCGCGCAGGCCCTTGGCACGCAGCGCCTCGACGAAATCCTGGCTCAGGATATCGCCGGTCAGCGCGCGCACCGTGCGGGTAACGATGCCCATCGGGATCACCGAGGTGGTGATCGCGGGCAGCACCAGATAGCGCAGATGCTCCCAGTCCCACGCCCAGGCACCGGAGCCGCCGGGACCGGCGCCGACCGCGGGCAGCCAGTTGAGCTGCACCGAGAAGATGATGACCAGCACCATGCCGAGCCAGTAATGCGGCAGCGAGACGCCGGCAATGGCAATCGATGTTGCGACCTTGTCGACCCAGGTGTCGCGGAAATACCCGGCGATCAGGCCGAACAGCAGGCCGAGCGTGAAGCCGATCATCGCAGCCGCAATCGCCAGCATCACGGTGTTGCCGACCGCATGCATCACTTCCGACAGCACCGGCCGTCCCGTGGCGATCGAATTGCCGAGATCGCCGTGGATCGCGCGCCACAGCCACAGACCGAATTGCACCGGTAACGGGCGATCGAAGCCGTAGGCGCTGCGCAATTGCGCGGCAAGCTCCTGCGAGGCATCGGCCGGCAGCACCGCGACCAGCGGATCGCCGGGCGTGATGTGCACCAGGAGAAAGCACACCAGCGCAACGCTGAGCACGATCGGAATGACGTAGACGATCCGTCTGGACGTATAGGCGAGCACGTTGTGTTCTTTCCTCCTGCTCCCCTTGCGGGAGAAGGTGGCGCGCAGAGCGCGCCCGATGAGGGGTTCTATTCGCGGATAACGCTATTTCAGATCAGAAAGGAGCGCCCCGCGGAGACAACCCCTCACCCGTCTTCGCTCTTGCGAAGCCACCCTCTCCCACAAGGGGAGAGGGTGCACCGAGAATGTCGCCAACCCGTCACGGCACGACCGAGACCGGCGAGAAGTCGACGAACCAGCTCTTCGGCTGCACAAAGCCCTTGACCTTCGGGCTCATCGCGCGCGGCGCAACGTCGTGGGCGACGTAGAGGAACGCCGCATCATCGACCGAGGCCGCGTGCAGCTCGGCAAGCGCGGCGTCGCGCGCCGCCGGCTCGAAGGTCTGGCGGGCCTTTTTCACCAGCTCATCGAACTTCGGATTGTTGATGAAGCCCCAATTGTTCGAGACCGGCGGCGCCATGCCGGATTGCAGGAAGCGCACCAAAGCGAAGAACGGATCCATCGCCGCATAGGTGACGTTGGTCGCATTCGAACCATTGGCCGACGGATCCTTGGCGCCGCGCCGCCAGTTGGTGAACAGCGTATTCCACTCGATGACGTCGAGCTGCACATCGAAGTAGCACTCGGCCAAAGCCTGTTGCAGATACTCGTTCATCGGCAGCGGCAGCATCTGGCCCGAACCCGACGCCGAGGTCTGGATCTTGACCGTCAGCTTCTTGTTGGGACCGAAGCCGGCCTCCTGCATCAGCTTCTGCGCGGCCGGCTTGTCATACTTGATCTGGAAGGTCGGGTTGCCGCGCCAGGGATGGCCAGGCTCGAACGTGCCGGTGGCCGGCACCATCAGCCCCGCGAGCAGGCCGTCGCGCAGCCCTTCGCGATCGACGCATAGGTTGGCGGCCTTGCGGACGCGGATGTCGTTCCACGGCGAGCCCTCGACGCGGGAGAACTGCCACGGCCAGACATGCGGCTCCTCGTTGGAATACAGATTGAAGCCACGCTGCTTGATCTCGGGCAGTGCGTCGGGCGCCGGCGCCTCGATCCAGTTGACCTGCCCCGACAGCAGCGCCGCGGTGCGCGCGTTGGCCTCGGGCATCGGCAGCAGCACCATCTTGTCGGTCTTCGGCACGCGGGCCTTGTCCCAGTACTTCTCGTTCTTCACCAATTCGAGCCGCTCGCGCGGCGTGAAGCTCGACATCTTCCAGGGGCCGGTGCCCGAAGCGTCCTTGGCGAACGCCGCCCATGCGGCCTGCGACTTCGCCTTGGCATCGGCGCCTTCGGCCTTGTCGTAGAATTGCTGCCACTTGGCCGGGCTCGCCATGAACAGATTGGTGAGGTTGATCGGCAGGAAACTATCCGGCTCCTTGGTGGTCAGCTCCACCGTCATGTCGTCGATCTTGCGCGCCGACACCAGGGTCGGCATGCGCGAGGCGGTGACGCCGACCTGACTCGCATCATACTGCGGCGCATCCTGCTTCAGCACCTTGTCGACGTTCCAGACCACGGCGTCGGCATTGAACGGTGAGCCGTCGTGAAAGCTGACGCCGGGACGCAACTTGAAGACCCACTTGGTCTTGTCGGCGTCGTCGACCTTCCACTCGGTGGCGAGGCCCGGAATCAACGCGCTCGCCTTGTCCGACGACGACAGGTCCCACATCGTCAGCGCGTCATACATCGTGAGCCCGGTGAAGCGATTGCCCTCGAATCCCTGGTCGGGCTGGCCGAGCGTGCGCGGAATATCGGCAGCTGTCATGCCAATGCGCAGCACGGTCTCGGCGCTGGCGATCGCCGGCACACAATTGGCGATCGCAAGCGCCAGCATGATCGCCGTCGCATTGGTCTTCCTGTTACGCATCTGAGCAACCCCTTCGAAGTCTGGTGACGTTTTGGTGATTATTTCTTGGGCAAGCGTATGCAATGCGTGTGCCAAGGGGAATAGTTCTTCAGCAAATAACCACTGGGCGCGTCATTTCTTCCCACCTTAGGCTAAGACGAGGAAATGGTGCCTATTCTGGCACCATGCTTGCACGTTTCAGCTCCGACTTTCAGCAACGGAGCCTTCATATGCGCGCGCGCAATTCGATCCTGATGGCGGCAATGGCGCTCGCCCTGACCGCGGGCTGGCCGGCCATGTCGGCGCGCGCCGAGTCAATTGTGCGCTACGGCATTTCGATGGCCGACATTCCGCTGACGACCGGCCAGCCCGATCGCGGCGCCGGCGCCTATCAGTTCACGGCTTACACGATCTACGATCCGCTGGTGGCCTGGGAGATGGACGTTGCCGACCGGCCCGGCAAACTGGTGCCCGGGCTTGCGACTGAATGGAAGGTCGACGACAACGACAAGACCAAGTGGCGCTTCACCTTGCGCACGGGCGTAAAATTCCACGACGGCAGCGACTTCAACGCCGACGCGGTGATCTGGAATCTCGACAAGGTGCTGAACGACAAGGCGCCGCAATTCGACAAGCGGCAGAGTGCGCAGGTCAAGACCCGGCTGCCCTCGGTTGCGAGCTACGCCAAGATCGACGACCAGACCATCGAGATCACCACCAAGACGGTAGACTCCTTCTTCCCCTACCAGATGCTCTGGTTCCTGGTCTCGAGCCCCGCGCAATATGAGAAGCTCGGCAAGGATTGGGACAAGTTCGCCAGCCAGCCCTCCGGCACCGGTCCGTTCAAGCTGACCAAGCTGGTGCCGCGCGAGCTTGCCGAGCTGACCAGGAACCCGGACTATTGGGATAAGAAGCGGCTGGCGAAGGTCGACAAGATGATCCTGATCCCGATGCCGGAGGCGCTGACCCGCACCAACGCGCTGCTGGCCGGCCAGGTCGACCTGATCGAAACACCGGCACCAGATGCTGTGCCGCAGCTCAAGGCCGCCGGCATGAGGATCGTCGACAACGTGACGCCGCATGTCTGGAATTATCATTTGAGCGTGCTGCCGGGCTCACCCTGGACCGACATCCGCCTGCGCAAGGCGCTGAACCTCGCGATCGACCGCGACGCGGTGGTTGGCCTGATGAACGGCCTGGCAAAACCCGCCAAGGGCCAGGTCGATCCGTCGAGCCCGTGGTTCGGCAAGCCGAGCTTCGAACTGAAATACGACCTCGCAGCCGCGAAAAAGCTGGTGGAGGAAGCCGGCTACTCCAAGGACAAGCCGCTGAAGACGACCTTCATCATCGCCCAGGGCGGCACCGGGCAGATGCTGTCGCTGCCGATGAACGAGTTCCTGCAGCAGAGCTTCAAGGAGATCGGCATCGATATCGACTTCAAGGTGGTCGAGCTCGAGACCTTATATGCGCACTGGCGCAAGGGCGCCGCCGACGAGATGAACGCCGGCATCACCGCGAACAACATCGCCTATGTCACCTCGGATCCGCTCTACGCCATCGTGCGATTCTTCCATTCCGGCCAGGTGGCGCCGACAGGCGTCAACTGGGGCGGCTACAAGAATCCGAAGGTCGACGCGTTGATCGACGAGGCCAAGCAGACCTTCGACAGCGCAAAACAGGATGCGCTGCTGGCGCAGGCGCATGCGCTGATCGTCGACGATGCCGCGCTGGTGTGGGTCGTGCACGACACCAATCCGCACGCGCTGTCGCCGAAGGTGAAGACCTTCGTGCAGGCGCAGCACTGGTTCCAGGATCTGACGCAGATCGGGTTGGAGTAGGCATCCTCATCGTCGTCCCGGCGAACCTCTCCATTCGTCGTCCCGGCGAAGGCCGGGACCCATAACCACGACTGGGTGTTGTTAGAAAGCCGTCTGGCCGCTTGCCTATTGCGCCGGCCGCGGCGTATGGGTCCCGGCCTTCGCCGGGACGACACGGGATGTGTGGCGTCTATCTCGGCGTCAGCCGGGACGACGACAAAACTTACTTCGTCGTCAACGCAAAGGCGCCGTCCCAATCGTCCGGCGGTGGCTCCTTCTGGAATGCGCGGATGCGCGCCTCGTAGAGGCGGTAGAGATATTGCAGCGTCTGCGCCTCGTCGGTCTTGCGGCCGCGCTCGATCGCCGCGAGCGCACCGTCCCAGTCGCGGCTGCGATAGCAGGCGAGCATCTCGATGGTCAGGTTGCGCAGCCGCTGGAAGCGGCCGGAACCAGCCACGTCCTCGCGGCCGGCGATCGCATAGATCACCTCGGGCTCCTTCTTGCCCTTCACCATGATGAAGTCGAGCTCGAGGATCGCGAACTTCTCCTTCACCGCGAGCGCGGTCTTCGATCCCACGATGATCGGGAAGCCGTACTCCTTGGACTGCCCCTCCAGCCGCGAGGCCAGATTGACGCTGTCGCCGAACACCGAATAGTCGAAGCGCACATCGGAGCCCATATTGCCGACCACGCAGGTGCCGGTGTTGAGACCGACCCCGATGTTGAGCGGCACATAAATGTGGCCACCCTCCTGAGCCTCCTGCTCGCGCGCACGGTTGAGGTCGTCGACGCGTTCCAGCATGTCGAGCGCGGCGTCGCAGGCGTTGAGCTGGTGCTGCTTGTCGTCCAGCGGCGCATTCCAGAACGCCATGATGGCGTCGCCCATGTATTTGTCGATCGTGCCCTTGCGCGCAAGGATCGCGTTGGAAAGCGGGGTGAGGAAACGGTTCATCAGCGCCGTGAGACCCTGCGGATCGCTCTTGTAGGTTTCCGAAATCGTGGTGAAGCCGCGCATGTCCGAGAACATGATGGTCATCTCGCGCTCTTCGCCGCCGAGCACGAGCCGCTCCGGCGCCTGAGCCAACTGCTCGACCAGCGCGGGTGACATATACTGCACGAATTGCGACCTGATCTGCCGGCGCTGCTGCTGTTCGCGCACGAAGGCGGAGAAGATCAGGGTGAGATAGATCGCCGTGGTCGACATCAGCGGGTAGGTGAAATCGATCAGGAGCCGGTGTTGCGAATAGAAATACCAGGAGGTGCCGGTCAGCACCGAGGCGAACATCCCGCCGACCACCACCAGCGTGATCGGACCGAACTTCGGCGCGAAGGCGATGACCAGGAGCCCCATGATCAGTGCCGCGAAGAACTCGATGCCGATGCCGTAGTTCGGTTGCGAAACCACGTCCCCGGTCAGCGCGCTCTCCAGCACCTGGGCATGAACCTCGACACCGGGCATCGCCGGCGTCACCGGCGTGGTCTTGATGTCGTTGAGCCCGACCGAGGATGTGCCGATCAGGATCAGCTTGCCTGCGATCCTGTCCGGCGGCACCCGCCCATCCAGCACGTCGACGGCTGAGACATAGATCGAAGGGTCACGGCGTGCGTAGTGGATCCAGAGCTGGCCATAGAGATCGGTCGGGATCGCAAAGCCCTTGATGCCGAGGCTCTGGATGCCGGCCTTGTCGGCCTTGATCAGGATGGTGCCCGAGCCGCCCGCCACCCTCAGCATTTCGAAGGTCAGCGACGGCATGGAGATGCCCTGCGCAACCATCATCATCGGCACCCGCCTGACGATGCCGTCGCGTTCCGGCCTGATCGTGAACAGGCCTCGCCCGGCCGCGGCCTCCTCGAGCACCGGCACGTTGCGCAGCAATCCCGGAAACTGGAACATGAAGCGCTGCGGCTCCTCGCCGAGCATCGCAAGCCCGGTGACCGGCAGCTTCTCGTTGAGGTCGGCGCGCACGTTGGGACCGCCGGACTCGCCGAGTACCACACGCGAGTTCTTGATGGCGTCGGCCAGGATGCTGTCGTTGCTCGGCAGTTGCCGCAGCCTGGCACGCATCTCCTCATCGAGGCTACTGAACGTATCGGCCGCGATATCGGGGTTGAGACGGTCGGGCTCGGAGAACACCGCGTCGAACGCGATCACCACGGCGCCAAGCCGTGTGAGGTTGATGACGATGTCGGCAAGCCGCGTCCGTGGCCACGGCCATTGCCCGAGCCGGGGGTCGGCGAGGCTCTTCTCGTCGATATCGACGATGGTGACCGGCCGCGCGGTCTTCTGGCGCGGTTGGATCACCTGGAACGTGTCAAACGTCCTGACGCGAAGCTCCTGCACCGGAGCCGGATCCGCGATCCGCAGCGCGGCAATGCCGATCAAGAGCGCCACGCAGGCCAGCCGCGCATAACCGAAGCGCCGCCCGAACCACCTTCGTATCGCCTTCAGCCGTCTCATACCGTCTGGATATCACGCGCGGAGGGTTGTTCCAATCGAGCAGACGTTGCGCAAAGCAGGATCCAACCGGCCTTCTCAGGAGGCCGACGCCGATCACGTATAGTGAATGATGAAGTCGCTCTGATGCAAACTCGCCTTCGAGACATTGTGCAACGTGATCGTGTCTGCACTGTCGATCGTGATCAGCGTATCCGCCGAATTCGTCGTCGACGTCGCCACATGCTGATCGAACCAGCTGCTGAAGGTGCTTGTCGAGACGACTGTGGACAGGTCGATCTGGTCCTGGCCGGGCGTAAAGTTCAGGATCGTGTCGTGATTGAAGTTCGGCGCAAACACGAACTTGTCCTGATAGCCCGATCCGAAAAACACGTCCTTGTCGCTGGTGCCCGTCAACGTCACCGGCTGAGACGGATTTTGCTGGACGTTGAAGATAAAATTGACCGTATCGCTCGCGCCATGGCCGTCGGTCACGGAGAGCGCGATCTTGTCGGTCGCCGGCGGCGTCTGGCCGGGATCGTAGACAAGGCCCGGCGACCCGAGCGCGGTGTTGATATCCGGGAGATGGCCGACCAACGCCGGCGGCGCGACGCTGCTGCCCGAACCGGGGTTGGTCGCGGCCGCCAGGGTGAAGTTCTCGTTGGCGCCGGCATCGACATCCGTGACGGTCAGGCCGGAGATCGTTTCGGTCCCATTGGGATTATTGGTGATGCTGATGTTGTCGGCATGGATCACCGGCGCGTCGTTGGCGCCGACGACATCGACCGTCAGCGTCGCAGTCCCGGTCGCGCCATGCGCATCGATGGTCTCGACGGTGAACGTGTCGGCATAATTCCCCTTGGCCAGCGCGTTGATCGCGGCGGCGTCGGGGACATAGCTGTAGGTGCCATCCGGGTTGACCGTGAGCGAGCCGTAGAGGCCCGCAATCGAGGAGTTGACCGCGACGTGGTCCGAATTGAGGGCGGCATAGGTCAGCGTCGCAGTCTCGCCGTCGTCCACGTCATGGCCGTGCAGCGCGCCGGTGAGCGGGCTGAACGTGTCGTTGGCAGCGGTATCGGTGAGCGTGCCGGCGTTGACGTCAGCCAGCGTCGGCGCATCATTGGCGCCGTTGATGGTGATGGTCACGGGCTGGGTGACGACGCCGCCATGATGGTCGTCGATCTGGATCGTGTAGGTCAGCGTCAGCGTCTCGCCGGCCGCGAGATAGTCGAAATTCTGGTCCGCGGCCGAGAAGATCCAGGCCTGCGATCCGTTCACATGACCGGTCGAATCCGTCAGCGTCCCCAGCGACAGCCAGTTCAGGATGGTGGACTGGTCCTCGGGCAGGCCCGCGGTCGCGCCGGATTCGGCCACGCCGGTGATGCTCACGGTGTGGGTGTCGCTGAGATCCACATCGGCGAAGGTCACGGTGCCCGATGCGCCGTCCGGTTTGGATGAACCGGTCGTGTCAGGCTGCTCGGCGATGGTGGCGGCCTGCGGCTCCGACGTGATGGTTGGCGCGTCGTTGCTGCCGTTAATCGTGATCGTCACCGGTTCGCTGATCACGCCACCATGATGATCGTCGATCTTGACCGTGTAGGTCAGCGTCAGCGTCTCGCCGGCGGCAAGATAATCGAAATTGTTGTCCGCGGCCGAGAAGGTCCAGGCCTGCGATCCGTTCACGTGGCCGGTCGAATCCGTCAGCGTCCCCAGCGACAGCCAGTTCAGGACCGTGGACTCGTCCTCAGGCAGGCCCGTGGTCGTGCCGGATTCCGCGACGCCGGTGATGGACACGGTATGGGTGTCGCTGAGATCGACGTCGGCAAACGCCACCACGCCTTGGGCCACGTCCGGCTTGGTCGAGCCGGTCTCCCCGATCGCCTCGGTGATCGAGGCAGTCGGCGGCGCCGATGTGAATGTCGGAACGTCGTTGGTGCCGGTGATGGTGATCGTGACCGGCTGGGTGACGACGCCGCCATGATGGTCGTCGACCTGGATCAGGTAGGTCAGCGTCAGCGTCTCACCGGCCGCCAGATAGTCGAAATTCTTGTCGGCGGCCGAGAACGTCCAGGCATTGGATCCGGTCACGCCGCCAGTCGTATCCTTCAGCGTGCCGAGCGACAGCCAGCTCAGGATCGTCGCCTCGTCGGGGAGCCCGGTGGTCACGCCGGTTTCGGTGACACCGGCCACGGTGACACTGTGGGTGTCGCTGAGATCGGCATCGGTGAAGGTCACGGTACCGGACGCGGTATCAGGATTCGCCGAACCGGTTACGCCCTCGGCCTCGGTGATGGCTGCTGCCTGGGTCGGCGAGGTGATCACCGGCGTGTCGTCGGTGCCAACGATCGTGATCGTGACGGGGACCGTGACGACGCCACCATGATGGTCGTCGATCTGGACCGAGTAGATCAGCGTCAGCGTCTCGCCGGCGGCGAGATAATCGAAGCTCTTGTCGGCGGCCGAGAACGTCCAGGAGCGTGATCCTGTCATGCCGTCGGTCGAATCGATCAGTGTGCCCAGCGACAGCCAGCTCAGCATGGTGGCCTGGTTGGGAATTCCGCCAGTGAAGCCGGTCGCGGTAACGCCGGTGATGGCGACCGTGTGCGTGTCGGTCAAATCCGCATCGGTAAACGTCACCGTGCCATGCACCGTATCGTGCACGGCGGAATTCGTCGTCCATGGCAGTTCGGTGATCGAACCCACCTGTGCCGCGGACGTCACGACCGGCGTGTCGTTGGTGCCGGTGATCGTGATGGCGATGGTCTTGAATGCGGTCTCGTTGCTCAGCGCGTAGTTGTTATCGACGCGCACCATATAGGTGAGCGTCAGCGTTTCGCCGGCGGCGAGGAAGTCGAAGGCGCCGTCGGCAAGGCTGTAGGTCCAGGTTGCCGAGCCGATGTTGCTGTTCAGCGGATAGGGGTCGAGCAGCACCGGGATCTCGACGGCCTTGATGGCCGCCTGTTCCGCCGCCGTCAGCGACGAGGTGACGTCGTGGCCGCCGGCGTCGTGGTAGCTGAAGGCGCTGAAGCTGATCGTTGCGGTCGGCTTGTCGCCGAGATTGACGTCCACCCAGGTGATCTGGCCGGACACCGTGTCGGGCAGCGCGCTATGGGTCTGCCCGGCCTGTTCGGTGAACGCCCCATCCTGTGTCACGACATGCGGCGCCCCGGCGATATGGTCGGTCCTGGGGGCAGCGGCCTGCGATCCGGGATTGTTGGTCAAACCGAGCAGAAAGTTGATCGGCACGAAGGCGTCACCGGTCGCGAGCTTCAGGCCGATCGTGACCGGGACGACGCTGTCCGTGAAATTCGTCGTGAGCTTGGTGTTGGGATTCGAATTGTCGGTGAACTTCAGCGCGAAGACGTCGGAGATCAACTTCTGCGCATCGGTCGACAGTTGCGCCGACGAGACAAAGCTGACGCTGCCCTGGCCGTTGACGATGGTCTGGGTGCCGGCCTGATCGACGGTCGCGATCGGATTGAGCGTCGTCTTGTCGAACAGAATGTAGGAGCCGGTGGTGCCGTCGGGCTCGACCAGCACCTGGAATTTGGCCGGCGGCACGCCACCCGTGGCCTGGACGTCGAAATCGATCTCGACCAGCACCGCGGTGCCGCGGATGCCCATGGTCGCGACCGGCGTATCGACCTTCATGTCACCATGCTTGGCGGTCGCGCCGGCAACGAACGAGATCGTGCCCGAGACGAGGCTCATCAGCGACGAATTGCTCGACCCGTTCGGGTCGTAGATCATCTCGTTCAGCACCATCTTGGCGTTCGGTCCGAGACCGAACACCGTGCCGTCGATGAAGGTGATGCCGAGCGTCGAGTCGCTGCCGGACTGAACCACGTCACCCTTGTTGACGTTGTCGCCCTGGTTCAGGACGATCGAGACGCCGTTGCGGATTGCGGTGGCGTTGCCCGCCAGCTTGGTGACATGGCCGATGACCTTGGCCGGCTCGGCCGCGCCGCCGGCCTGCGCATATTGGGTGTGGCCGGTAAGCGCGTTGACGAGATCGCCGGTGAGATGCGCGCCTTCAGGCGAGGCCAGCGCCGCGCGTTTCTCGCCCTTGAAGTAGTCGTGCAGGACGAGTTCCCGGTCGTCCTTCGAGATGACGAGATCGAGCCCCGTCCGCTTGAAGTCGCCGGTGAACAGCAATTGCCCGTCATCGACAGTGATCGCACCGGGCGGAGCGTGCGTCGAAACGTTGTCGACATGCACCGATCCACGGGCATAAGCGTCCGTGTTCGGCAAATAGCCGTCGAATTTCTCGACAAAGTTCACTGCGGATCACCGCACGATGGTTAATATTGGTAGAATATCCGAATGATTACGCCTGCATATCATCGGATAAAGCTTCGCGAAACCATCCTGTGCTTTCGCAAGGTGCTCTGATTGCGCGGTTTGAGTGGGTGTGACTTGGCTCACGCTCTCATGAGTCGTGTAGTTCCGACCCAACCAACGGTACCATGAGATAGGATTCGAGCCAAGATGGGTACTGAGCCACGTATTCGTGGTATTAACTTGCATTTCTCTACTTGCCTTTATTTCCCCGCGGCCCCGAGAGGGCACTTGACCCCAATTTTCCGGCCAAAGCTGTGAATTGGCTTACAAATCACAGCTATCCCGTGCGCGGACCGGCCGGGTTAACCAGAAGGCAAGGATGAGGCGTTTCGCGGTGGAAAAAGGTTCGCCGGTTCGTTTCACAAACCGGTAAAGTTTTCGGGACCCGGACCACCCGCCCTTTAGGCTCCGGCCCGGATTCCCCACATCTTAAGTCGATTCGAAGGGATCGTTGGCCATGCTCTCGGCATGAAACGATCCGGTCGCGTGCGCGGTGCAGTATCCACCCGTCGATGAGCGGACAGGGGGTGTCACATGGGTAACTCGCTTCGCTCGTTTGCGCTGCGCGCCGTCATGCTGGGCTTTGGCCTGGCCGTGGCCGCACCGATTGCCGAGCTCAACGCCGCCTCGGTGCTTTCGCCCGGCCCGGCGACACTGCTCAGAAAATCGACCGAGCCGTTCGGCCTCGCGACCAGCCTGCTTGCCGGCGGCGGCCTGCGCGACAAATGGCTCGGCGTGCAACGTCAGCTTGCCGACGAATTGGTGCAGCTCGCAGCCTGCGAGAGCAACCGCGCGGGGTGTGCGTCGCCGGAGGCACTGCGTTTCCTGGCGATCGTCGATGCCGGTCGCGCGCGCACCGGCCGCGCCCGTCTCGGCGAGATCAACCGCGCGATCAATCTGGCGATCCGCCCGGGCAGCGATCTCGCGACGTATGGCGAGCCCGACGTCTGGGCCACGCCGCTCGCCACCTTCGCCCGCGGCAGCGGCGATTGCGAGGACTATGCGATCGCGAAATTCGTGGCGCTCGGCAAGGCCGGCGTCTCGCCGGAAGACTTACGCATCGTCGTGATGCATGACCTGCTCGGCGGCGAAGACCATGCCGTGGTCGCGGCGCGGCTCGACGGCCACTGGTTGACGCTCGACAACCGCCGCATGGCGATGATCGAGGATGCCGACATCAGGCGTTTTCGGCCGACCTTCGTGATCGACCAGAACGGCGTCAACCGTTATGTCGATGCGCCGCTCGTCACCGAGGTGTCGTGGCGGCCGGCAGCGGTGAATTAAGACCGCCAGACATAGTTTCCGTCATTGCGAGCGAAGCGAAGCAATCCATCCTTCCGCGAAAAGGTGGATTGCTTCGTCGCGGAGCCTGTCATCGGGCGGGCGTTCGTGCGACCCGTTGGCTCCTCGCAATGACGCCTGGATCGAGAGGAGCGCCTGCCCCTCAGAACATCAGATTGTCCTTCACAAGCACCCAGCGGCCGCCCTTGACCTGCTGCACCTGGGTGATGGTGTTGGCGAGATGATCGGTCTTGGAGAACTTGGTCGGCGGCGAGCTGAAGATGTCGAGGAACTTGTCGCCTGACTCCAGCGCGTCCAGCATCTTCTGGCCGGTGAGATCCTTGCCCGCCTTCTGCGCGTAGAAGGCGAAGGTCATCACCGCGTTGTAGCCGATGATCGCCTGCGTGTTGGCTTCGCTGTTGAACATCTTCTTGTAGTTGACCAGCCAGTCCTTCACCTTGCCCTTGGCCGTGTCCTCATAGGGAATCTCGAAGCCCGACGCTGCGTAGAGGCCTTCGACGGCTTCCTTGCCGAGCGCCGGCACTTCGAGCACGTTGGTCGGCGTGGCGCCGAGGAAAGTCACGTCCCAGCCGAGCTTCTTCGCCTCATTCATCGCCCCGATGGTCTCGCGGATCACGGTGCCGAGCACGACGAGATCGCAGCCGTCGGACTTCATCTTGGCGACCTGCGCCGAGAAGTCGGAGGCGCCGCGCTTGTAGCTCGTGACCGAGGCCGGCTGCACCTTCATCGCGGCGAGCTGCTGGGTGAAGCCGTCGAGCACGTTCTTACCGTACTCGTCGTCCTGGTGCATGATGCAGGGCTTCTTGAAGTTCTTCCACTCCATCATGTATTTGATCGCGGCGCGCGTGCTCTCGACATAGGGCAAGAGGTTGTTGAACTTCAGCCGCTCCTGCGGCTTGGCTGGATCGAACTTGAAGGTGAATTCGGCGGCGGTCAGCGGGAACAGCTGCAGCACGCCGGCGTCGAACAGGATGTCCTGCGCGGCGAGCACGGTCGGTGAGCCCATCGGGCCGATCATCGCGAAGACCTTGTCGCGCTCGACCATTTTCTGCGAGGCCAGCACGGCCTTCTTCGGGTCGTAACCATTGTCTTCCAGGATCATCTTGATCTTGCGGCCGTTGATGCCGCCGCTGGCGTTGATTTCCTCAACTGCCATCTTCATGCCGTTGGACACCGGAACGCCCCAGACCTTGATCGGGCCGGACAAATCCTGATGCGTTCCGATCACGATCTCGGTCGGCGAGATGCCTTCATTGGTGACCTTGGTCTGGGCTGCGGCCGGCAGACAGGTCAGCGCCAGCGCGCTCACCGCAAGGCCCAGCGCCTTCAGCGATTTCGACATTGCAGTCTCCTCCTTACATGGCCCATGTTGAGCGAAGGGTCGGGCCTGCTCGCTCCTTCGCCAATTCCTTGTCGCGGGCTATGCCACCGCCCGCGCGCCATACATGGCGTCGATCTCGGCCGCGTAGCGCTTGTTCACAAAACTGCGCTTCAGCTTCATGGTCGGCGTCAGCTCCTCGTCCTCGGGCGTGAGCTGACGCTCGATCAGGTAGAATCTCTTGATGGTCTCGACGCGCGCGAACTTGGCGTTGACAGCCTCGACCTCGCGCTGGATCAGGTCCTGGACCTCGCGGGCGCGGCACAGGCTCGCATAATTGGTAAAGGGGATGTCCTGGTCCTGGGCGTATTTCTCGACGTTCTCCTGATCGATCATGATCAGGCAGGTGAGATACGGCCGCTTGTCGCCGATCACGACCGCATCGGAGACGTAGGGCGAGAATTTCAGCTGGTTCTCGATCTCGGACGGCGTGATGTTCTTGCCGCCGGAGGTGATGATGATGTCCTTCATCCGGTCGGTGATCTTCACATAGCCCTCATTGTCGATGGCGCCGACGTCGCCGGTGTGCAGCCAGCCTTTCGCGTCGATCGTCTCGGCGGTCTTCTCCGGCTGGTTGAGATAGCCCATGAACAGGAAGTCGCCCTTGATCAGGATCTCGCCCTTCGGGCAGATCATCACCTCGCCCCAGGGTGCGGCCTTGCCGACCGAGCCGAGCTTGATGCGATCCGCCGGCATCATGGTCGCGACACCGCAATTCTCGGTCTGGCCGTAGACCTCGCGCATGTCGATGCCGAGCGCGAGATACCAGCGGATCAGATCCGGCGAGATCGGCGCCGCGCCGGTCAGTGCGATCCGGCAACGATCGAGCCCGAGCATGCGGCGGATGTTGCGGAACACCAGCCAGTAGGCGGCGCGGTTGGCAAGCCGCAGCGACAACGGCGGCGTTTCGCCCTCCAGCCGGCACTCGGTCATCCGGTTGCCGATCGCAAGCGCGCGGGCGTACATCCAGTTCTGGAACGGGGTCGCATCCTTCAGCGCGATGGTGATGCCGGAATAGAATTTCTCCCAGATCCGGGGCACCGCGAGGAATGCAGTCGGCTGAACCTCGCGCAGATTATCGGGCACCGTCTCCGGACTCTCGGCGAAATTCATCACCGAACCCAGCGCCAGCGAGATGTAATAGCCGCCGACCCGCTCGGCGACATGGCAGAGCGGCAGGAACACCAACCGTTCCTCGCTGTCGGTCGAGGGATAGAGATCGTTGGCGTGACGCATCTGGTGCGTGACGCTGCGGTTGGAGTGCATTGCGCCCTTGGGCGGGCCCGTGGTGCCCGACGTATAGACCAGGATCGCGAGATCGGAGGCTGTGCGGCTGCCGGTCATTTCATCCCACAAGGCATCATTGCCCTGCGCATGATTGCGGCCGAGCGCCGTGAACTCGGCGAGCGACAGCACCATCGGATCGGAGAAGCCGGAGAGGCCCTCCATGTCGAACACGACGATCTTTTCCAGCGTCGGACAGCGCGACCGGCAGGTCAGCACCTTGTCGAGCTGCTCCTCGTCCTCGACGAACATCACCCGCGTCTGGGAATCATTGACCAGGTATTCAACCTGCGCCGCCGAATCGGTCGGATAGATGCCGGAGGACACGCCGCCGGCGCACAGGATGCCCATGTCGGCATAAACCCATTCCGGCACCGCGTTGGCGATGATCGAGGCGACGTCGCCGGGGCGGAAGCCGGTCGCATGCAGACCGAAGGCGATGTCTTTTGATATCTGAAGCCATTCGCGCCAGCTGGTCGGCTGCCAGATGCCGAACTTCTTCTCGCGGATCGCGGGCCTGTCGCCACGCGTTTGCACCGCGAGCAGAAAGCTCCTCGCGATCGTGTCGGCAACCGTCAGCACCGCCGGTCCTGCCATGCGCGCTCCCTCCTCTGCCGCTTGCCTCCCGCGCCGGGTCGAATGCCGGTCTTGTTCGCGAAGCAGGCCTGAAATCTAGCTCCAACTCGCTTTCAGCGCCAAACCTTCCTCGGCCAACTTTAGTCGACGCCAACCCTCGTCGGTGCCGGCCTTACCTCTCAACGCCGGTCGACCTCAACGCCACGTCTTCTTCTTTTTCCAGCGCCGCTCACCCCGCGCGCCGGCTTCCTTGGCGCCGAGGTAGAACTCCTGGATATCGGGCGAATTCAACAGCCGCTCGCAGGTGTCGTTCATGACGACGCGGCCGATCTCCAGCACATAGCCGTAATGCGCCGTCTCCAGCGCGATCTTGGCATTCTGCTCGACCAGCAGGATCGACATGCCCTGCTCCTCATTGACGCGGCGGATGATGGTGAAGATCTCCTTCACCAGGATCGGCGACAGCCCGAGCGACGGCTCGTCCAGCAGCAGCAAGGTCGGCCGGTTCATCAGCGCCCGCCCGATCGCAAGCATCTGCTGCTCGCCGCCCGAAAGCTGCCCGGCCGGCTGGCCTAGCCGCTCCTTCAGCCGTGGAAAGTAGCCGTAGACGCGCTCGAGGTCCTGCGCCACACCGTCGCGGTCCTTGCGCAGATAGGCGCCCATCATCAGGTTCTCGCGCACCGACAGGAACGGAAACACCTCGCGTCCTTCCGGCACATGGCTGAGGCCGAGCCGCACGATCCGGTCGGCCTCCATGCGCTGGATCGGCTTGCCGAGGAATTCGATCGAGCCCTTCTGCGGATCGAGGATGCCGGAGATCGTCTTCAGGACCGTGGTCTTGCCGGCGCCGTTGGCGCCGAGCAACGTCACGATCTGCCCGCGCGGCACTTCGAGGCTGATGCCGCGGATCGCCATGATCGGCCCGTAATAGCTCTCGATGTTGGAGAGTTTCAGGATAATGTCGGCTGCGCTCATGGCATCATCCTCATGCGCCGAGATACGCTGCGACGACGTCGGGATGATGCTGCACCTCGGACGGCGAGCCCATCGCCAGCACCCGGCCGTAGTTCAGCGCGATCACGCGGTCGGAGACCCGGTTGACCAGCGTCATATCGTGCTCGACCATCAGCACCGTGATGCCGAGCTCGCTCTTCATGTCGCGGATCCAGAACGACATGTCGTCAGTCTCCTCGACGTTGAGGCCGGACGACGGCTCGTCGAGCAGGATCAGCTTCGGCTCCGAGCACAGCGCCCGCGCCAGCTCGATCACCTTGCGCACGCCATAGGGCAGCCCCGAAATCAGCTTGTCGCGGTACGGCTCGAGATCGAGGAATTCGATCACCTGCTCGACCCGGCGGCGATGCGCCTTCTCGCCGGCGCGGACGCTCGGCAGGAACAAGAGCTCCTGCCAGAGCTGGGTGGTGGAATGGCGGTGGCGGCCGACCAGCAGGTTGCTCAGCACGGTCGCATTCTCGAACAGCTCGATGTTCTGGAAGGTGCGCGCGATGCCGAGTTTGGCGATGTCGTAGGCCGGCTGCTGGGTGATGTCCTGATCCTCGAAGAAGATCTTGCCCGAGGTCGGCGGATAGATCCGCGAGATCAGGTTGAAGATCGAGCTCTTGCCGGCGCCGTTCGGCCCGATGATCGAGAGGATCTCGCCCTTCTCGACCGCGAAGCTGACGGCGTCGACCGCCTTGAGGCCGCCGAAATGCAGGGACAGGTTCTCGGCGCGGAAATAGCTCATCGGTTCCGCTCCGATTTCACGTAGATTTTCTGCCGCTTGAAGGTCGCGCGCTTGTAGAGCGGGAACAGCTGGAAGAAGAGCTTGATCTTGAGCCAGCGGCCATAGAGCCCCAAGGGTTCGAAGAGTACGAACACCACGATGATGATGCCGTAGATCGCGCCCTTCAGCCCATTGGCGGAGGCAATCGCCGCGACTGCATCCTGGATGTGGTCTGCGCGTTCCGTACCGGCGCCGAGCGTGGCGGCGACGCCGGCGATCACGCCGGGCATGTCGTCCTTCAGGTAGGTCAGGAACGGATCGATCATGACCAGGAAGATCGCGCCGAGCACCGCGCCATGCAGGCTGAAGGTGCCGCCGATCAGGATCACGATGATGAACTCGATCGAGAGCTGCAGCGTGAACATCTCGGGCGAGATGAAGGAGAGCTTGTGGGCGAACAGCACGCCAGCAAAGCCGGTGATACCAGCCGAGATCGCGAACGACTTCACCTTGTAGAGCGCGACGTTGATCCCCATGCTGCGCGCCGCGGTCTCGCTGTCGCGGATCGCGACGAAGGCGCGCCCGGTCGGCGAGCGCAGCAGGTTGAGCGTGCCGACGATGGTCAGCACCAGCACCGCGAGACACAGATAGTAGAAGGTCGGGCCGTCGCGCGACACCGTGGCGCCGAGCAGCTGGATGGTCTTGACCCGCATGCCCTCATTGCCGTGGGTCACGCTTTCCCAACGCGCCAGGATTTCCTCGACGATGAAGGCAAACGAGATCGTCGCGATCACCAGATAGATGCCCTGCAGCCGCAGCGCCGGAAATCCGACCAGTGCGCCGACCACGCCGGTCAACAGCCCCGCGGCGAGGAAATACACCGGAAACGGCACGTTGAACTGCTGCAGATAGGCCGCGGTATAGGCGCCGATCGCCAGAAACGCGGCATGGCCGAGCGAGGCCTGGCCGGTGAAGCCGGTCAGGATCAGCAGCCCGACGCCGACCGTCGCGTAGATGCAGACGAAGACGACCTGGCTCATCAGATAGCTTGAGAGCACGTAAGGCGCGATCAGCAGCACCGCCAGCAGCAGGCCGTAGGAATAGATGTAGCCGGAATGCGGGAACAGCCTGATGTCGTCTTCATAGTCGGTCTTGAAGAGAAACCGCATGCGTTGCTCCTCAAACCTTCTTGCGGACGTGAAGGCCGAACAGGCCCTCGGGCTTGAGCAGCAGTACCGCGAGCAGCACGATGTAGGGCGCGACGTCCTTCCATCCCTGCGGCAGGTAGAAGCCGGCCATGCTCTCGATCACGCCGATCAGGACGCCGCCGACCACCGCGCCCGGGATCGAGCCGAAGCCGCCGAGCACCGCGGCCGGAAACGCCTTCAGCCCCAGCACCAGCCCGACATTGGAATGGATGAAGGTGATCGGCGCCAGCAGCACGCCGGCGCAGGTCGCCACCGCCGCCGAGATCGCCCAGACGATCGAGACCACGCGCTTGACCGGGATGCCCATGTAATAGGCAGCCAGCATGTTCTCGGAGCTGGCGCGCATCGCGGTGCCGAGCGTGGTGCGGTTGAAGAACAGATAGAGCAGTGCGCACAGGATGATGGTCGCCGCGATCACCGACAATTTGTCATAGGCGAGCACCAGGCTGCCGATCCTCAGGACCCCTTGGCTGAACGGCGTCTCGATCTTGAAGTCGTCGGTGCCCCAGATCATGCCGGCGATCGAGCGCAGGAAATAGCCGAGCCCGATCGTCGCCATGATGATGGAGAACTGCGGATAGCCGAGGATCGGCCGCACCACCAGCCGCTCGGCCAGCATGCCGAACAGCGCCATGCAGATCACCGCGCCGGCGAAGCCGACCCAGTAATTCAGTCCGAGCATGCCGATGAAGGTGAAGGCGAAAAAGCCGCCCAGCATCATCAAATCGCCTTGCGCGAAATTGACGACCTCGGTTGCCTTGTAGACCAGCACGAAGCCGAGCGCGATCAGGCCGTAAACGCAGCCGAGCGCGATGCCGCTGACGAGCTGCTGAACAAAGTCCAGCATCGTTCCCTCCCCGATGCCCGGCGATTCTTATCCGATCGCTCGTTGCATCCCGCCTTCACGCCCTTGTGTCGGAAGCGCTGAAAGCCGCTTATGTCCGATCGGGATTGAGCCAAAAGGCCCGTTCCCTGTCAACAAACCGCTGATCCGGCTGTATCATCACATTTGCGGAGATATGCCGCAGCACGGACTAATACGGATATCGCGGTCGATTTACCCCGTGCGATTCACTGCACCGAAACGGTTTTTGTCCATCTTGCGCAACCGACGAGCGAACTCCCGGATCGCCACACACCATGACTTCGGAACTGTCCGCACTCGCCGTGCGAGGGTTAACCAAGCGTTTTGACCGCCCGGCGGTCGACGCGCTCGATCTCACCGTCCGTGTCGGTGAATTCTATGCGCTGCTTGGGCCGAACGGCGCCGGCAAGACCACGACACTGCGCATGGTGGCAGGACTGCTGCGGCCCGACGCCGGCTCGGTGTCGATCCTCGGCATCGATGCGCTGGCCGACCCGGTCTCAGCCAAGCAGATCATGGCCTGGGTGTCCGACGAGCCGATGATCTACGACAAGCTGACGCCGCTGGAATATCTCGAATTCGTCGCCGGCCTGTGGGGCATCGATCCCCGCACGTCGGAGAAGTCGGCGCGCAATCTCCTGGTGTCGCTCGGGCTGGAGCCGCATCTCAACGAGCGCTGCGAAGGCTTCTCCAAGGGCATGCGCCAGAAGGTGGCTCTTGCAGGCGCGCTGGTGCACGATCCTCGCCTGATCATTCTCGATGAACCGCTGACCGGCCTCGACGCGCTGTCGGCGCGTCACGTCAAGGGGCTGCTGCAGGAGCGCGTCCGGGCCGGCTGCACCGTGATCATGACCACTCACATTCTCGAGGTCGCGGAGCGCATGGCCGATCGTATCGGTGTGATCGCGGCCGGCAGGCTGATTGCCGAGGGCACGCTGGCCGAGCTGCGCGAGCAGAACGGCCGCAACGACACCACCCTCGAGGACATGTTCATCGCGCTGGTCGATACCGAGGCGGCCGCCGCGTGAACTCGACCGCCCATCTCACCTGGTTCGCCCGCCACGAATTCCGCCTGGCCTGGCGCGAATGGCTGGCGATGATGACCGGCGGCCGGCGCCGGCGCAATCGCGCCGTCATCGGCCTGCTGATCTTCGCGGCGATCCTGCATCTGCCGGCCTATGCCGTGGTCGCCCGTTATGTCGACCTGCGGTTTCCGCTCGATCCGTCCTCGCTGCTCGTGCTGACCGCGACGATCTTCCTGTCCTGGGCGCTGATGCTGTCGCAGGCGATCGAGTCGGTGACGCGCGTGTTCTACGCCCGCGCCGATCTCGATTTGATCATGTCGTCGCCGGCGAAGCTCACCAACATCTTCTCGATCCGGATCGCCGCGATCGCGCTGACGGTGAGCAGCATGGCGCTCTTGCTGTCGACGCCGTTCATCGACGTGCTGGTGTATCTCGGCGGTGCACGCTGGCTTGCCGGCTTCGGCGTCGTCCTTGCGATCGGGCTGTCGGCGGCAGCCGCGGCGATCGCCGTCACCGCGTTGCTGTTTCGCCTGATCGGGCCGGGCCGAACCCGGCTGGTGGCACAGATCGTCTCCGCCGTCATCGGCGCCGGCTTCGTCATCGCGCTACAGGTCGTCGCCGTGCTGTCCTACGGCACGCTGTCGCGCTTTGCCTTTCTGACCTCGGAGACCGCTGCGCGCATCGCCCCGGCCCCTGACAGCCTCGTCTGGTGGCCGGCCCGCGCATCGCTCGGCGATCTCGAAATCATGCTGCTGCTGCTCGCCATAGCGTTCGTGCTGCTCGGCGTCGTGATGGCGGTGTTCGCGCCGCGGTTTGCCGACACGGTCGCACGCGTCGCCGCCAATCCGGCTGCGGTCACGCAGGGACGGGCCCGCGCGTTCCGGAGCGGCTCGCGGCAGCAGGCGCTGCGGCGCAAGGAATTCCTGCTGCTGCGCCGCGATCCATGGCTGCTGTCGCAGAGCCTGATGCAGATGCTCTATCTGCTGCCGCCGGCGCTGATGTTGTGGCGCAGCTTCTCCGGCACGTCGACCGCAATCGTGCTGATCACGCCTGTCATCGTGATGGCCGCAGGCCAGCTCGCCGGCGGACTGGCGTGGCTGACCATCTCGGGCGAAGACGCGCCCGATCTGGTGGCGACCGCGCCGCTGCCGCCGTCGCGCGTGACCCGCGCCAAGGTCGAGGTTGTGCTGCTCGCGATCGCCACGGTTTTCGCGCCCCTGGTGGCCGCGCTGGCGTTCGCCTCGCCCGGTCAGGCCGTGGTGACGGCGATCGCGATCACCATCGCGACCGCATCCGCCGCCGCGGTCCAGCTTTGGTTCCGCGCGCAGGCCAAGCGCAGCCAATTCCGCCGCCGCCAGACCTCCTCCCGCATCGCCACCTTCGCGGAAGCCTTCTCCTCGATCGGCTGGGCCGCAACTGCCGCACTGGTCCTGACGATCCCGACGGCCGCGCTCGTCAGCGGCCTTCTGACGCTGCTGACGCTCGCGATCGCCTGGAAGATCAGCCCGCGGCGTGGGTAAGAACCACGCTAACCCTTCACCAGCTCCATCACCGCCGCGGCGAACGCCTCCGGCGCTTCCTGCGGCAGATTGTGCCCGGCGCCCGGGACCACACGATAGGCCCGGCGCGCCGTGTACTTGGCCGCGCTGGCGCTGCCATCGCCGGCAGCCGTAACCCCGTCATCGGCACCGTCGAGCGTGACGGTGGGGACACTAATCACCGGCAGCGCGTCCAGCCGCCGCTGCACCTCCGCATATCGCGGATCTCCAGCGACAACGCCGTAGCGATGCCGGTAGCTGTGGATCACGACGTCGACATAATCAGGATTGTCGAATGCAACCGCGGTGCGCTCGAAGCAGGCGTCGTCGAACGCCCAACTCGGCGACCATTGCGACCACAGTAGCTTCGCGATGCCGGCCCGGTTGGCGGCGAGCCCGGCGCGCCCGCGCTCGAGCTGGAAGTAATACTGATACCAGAGCGGCACCTCGCGCTCCGGCCGCGCCGGCACCATCGCATGCGCGATGTCCTGGATCATGTAGCCATTGGTGCAGACCAGCCCGATGCATCGTTCCGGCCACAGCGCCGCACCGATCGAGGCGGCGCGGCCGCCCCAGTCGTAGCCGGCGAACACCGCGCGCTTGATGCCGAGCGCATCCATCAGCGCCAGCAAGTCGGCCCCGACCGCCGCCTGCTCGCCCGAGCGCGGCGTCGCCTTGTCACGGAACACCGTCTGGCCATAACCACGCAGATAGGGCACGATGATCCGGCAACCCTGCGCCGCCAGCAGTGGGGCGACATCCACATAGGAATGGATGTCGTAGGGGAAGCCGTGCATCAGCATCACGGCGGGCCCATCGGAGGGGCCGGCCTCGTAATAGGCGATGTTGAGCACGCCCGCGTCGACATGGCGCAACGGCTCGAGCCGTTTGGTGGATGATGCGCGCGGCGCGGAGGTAGTGTCGGTCACGCGGAACTCCCTGATCGCTGTGGTCTACGCGGCATGGTAGCGCATCCCCACGCAACAATCGCCCGGATCGTATTGCAGCCAACGCCATGGAGCGATGCGCCCGCCTCATCATGACGGCACGCAGATTGCGCGATAGTCTGACGCCGACGGGTAACGCCACGGACGGAACAGCTCATGCTGAGATTGCTTGCCGCACTCGCCTTGCTGGGATCATTGACCACTCACGCCTTCGCGCAGGACGCCCAGCGCAGCGAGTGCCTCGCGATGGCCAATGCACCGCCGCGCGCCATCCCGGTGAACTACCGGCGCGTCGCGGCCAAAGCGGATGAGGTCGCAATCACCTATGCCGGCCATTCCACCTACTACGTCGACACGCCCGGCGGCATCCGGATCGCGACCGACTACAACGGCGTCTATCAGACCGGACGGCTGCCTGACGTCGCGACCATGAACCGGGCGCACGCGACGCATTACACGCTGTTTCCCGATCCGAAAATTTCCCATGTGCTGCACGGCTGGGGCGAGAACGGCCAGGCCGCGCACTATGCGATGCGGATCGGCGACGTCTATATCCGCAACGTCACCACCGACATCCGCCGCTATTGGGGCGAAGACTCCGGCGGCGAGATGATCAAGGACGGCAACTCGATCTTCATCTTCGAGGTCGCCGGCCTCTGCATCGGCCATCTCGGCCACCTCCACGTCAAGCTCGACGACAGCCATTTCGCGGCGATCGGTCGGCTCGACATCGTGATGGTGCCGATCGACGGCACCTATACAATGTCGCTCGATGGCATCTCCGAGATCACCAAGCGGTTGCGCTCAGCCGTCGTGCTGCCGATGCACCGCTTCGCCACCCCGCTCGACGAGTTCATGCGCCTGATCGGCCAGCAATTCGAGATCGACCGCCGTGGCGGCGAGCGCACCTTGCGGATTTCACGCGACACGCTGCCGGCGACGCCGACGGTGATCATCCTCGACGGGGTGTGACGTCTCTTTTCAAAAAGAAGCAAAACCAAACGGGAGTGAAATCGATGGCCAGCACTCTGCCCGCCTCTGCGAGCGGGCTCTATGCCAATCCGCGCGAAGACTGGCTCGCTCAGTACACCGAGGAGATCATCGATCCCAACAGGCCGATCGTCGATCCGCACCATCATCTCTGGGACCGCGGAGGCTTGCGCTACCTGATCGAGGAGATGCGCGACGACATCGCCTCCGGCCACAACATCGTGGCGACCGTCTATGTCGACTGCCGGTCGATGTACCGCGCCGACGGGCCGGAGGCGTTCCGCCCGGTCGGCGAAGTCGAATTCGCCAACGGCGTCGCCGCGATGGCGGCGAGCGGCGGCTATGGCAAGGCCGCGATCTGCGCCGGCATCGTCAGCCACGTTAACCTTCTGATCGGCGACCAGGCCAAGGCGGTGCTGGAGGCGGAGATATCGGCCGGCAACGGCCGGTTCCGCGGCATCCGCCACTCCTCGGCCTGGGATGAGGATCCCAACGTCGCCCACATGTATGCCAACCGCCCGAAGGGCATCCTGCTAGATTCCACCTTTCGTAGGGGGTTCGCCTGCCTGGCGCCGCTCGGCCTCAGTTTCGATGCCTGGCTGTTCCACCCGCAGATCGGCGAGCTGACCGACCTCGCCCGCGCCTTTCCCGACACAAGGATCGTGCTCGACCATTGCGGCGGCCCGGTCGGCACCGGCCGCTTCGCCGGCAAGCGCGAGGAGACCTTTCCGGTCTGGAAGGCGTCGATCCAGGAGATCGCCAAATGCCCCAACGTCGTGGTCAAGCTCGGCGGGCTCGCGATGTGCCTGCTCGGCTACGACTTCCACCTCCGCCCCCGGCCGCCGTCGTCGGAGGAACTCGCCGCCGCCTGGCGGCCCTATGTGGAGACCTGCATCGAGGCGTTCGGCCCGAGCCGTTGCATGTTCGAGAGCAACTTCCCACCTGATAAGGGACAGTGCAGCTATCAGGTGATCTTCAACACCTTTAAACGGCTTGCATCACAATATAGCGAAGCCGAAAAGACGGCGTTGTTCTTGCAGACGGCAAAGGATGTCTATCGGCTCGATATCGGGTAGACTTGCGACTCATGGATGACAGCATCACCATCCGGCCGCTTCGTGAGGCTGATGCGGAAGCGGTGGTCGAACTCTACGCAAAGGCGGCTGCGGTGGAACCGCGGCTGGGCCCTGTCACGCTGCCGCAGTGGGACCAGTTCCTGAAACTGCCGCAGAATCGTGGCGGCCGTGACTTCCGCATTGCTGAACGGAACGGCCGGCTGCTTGGCCTCGCTGAGTCATCGTTGCGCGATCAGGGCGCGCATCATTCCCGGTTCCTCAAGATCGTCGTCGCGCCCGAGATGCGGCGCCGCCGGATTGCCCTTGCCCTGTTCGACGACGTGCTTGCGATCGACACCGATCCCGATCTCACCGTCCAGACGCTGGTGAGCAGCGATTGGCCGGCGGGAATGGCCTTCGTCGCCGCCTTCGGCTTTGTTCATCTTGAGTCAGAGATCGGGATGAAATGCGTCGAGCCGTTACAGCCGGCGCGCACGCTCGCGGCGGCCCGCGCCACCATCGAGCAGGCCGGCGACGTCACCGCCTGCGCCGGCGAGGTCGCGCGCATCCACAACGCCGCCTATGCCTCGGACGCCGCGTTCCGCCGGTATTCGCCGGAGGAGATGGCGCAGGTCCTGACCGAGAGTGAAGTCTGGATCGCGTCGGAAGATGGCCAGATGTCGGGCTTCTGCCTGACCGAGCCGGAACGGAACTCGATGTGGATCGAGTCGGTCGCCGTCGACCCGGCGCGGCAAGGACGCGGGCTCGGCCAGCTGCTGGTCTACCGCGTGCTGGCCGCACATGACGTGTCGGTCGAGCATCCCTGCTGGCTCAACGTCTCGAGCCGCAACGCGCCCGCGCTGAAGATCTACCGCCGGCTCGGATTCAAGCCGCAGCACGAGACCTGCCGCTTCAGCGCGCCGCGCGGCGAGCTGATCGGCGCGCGGGAGCGGCGGTTTCAATAGACGGCCCTTCGGAATGTCCGAGAAAACTAGTCTATCCCCGTCACCCCCGCGCAACGGCTTTGCACGGGGATGACGGGACTTAGTTGCTCAGGCTTCGCTAACCGCGCTTTTACGCCCACTCGCCCTTGCGGAACACCGGCACCGTGCGGCCGTCGGCGTGGATGCCGTCGATGTCGGTGTGGGCCGAGCCGATCATCCAGTCGATATGGATCAGGCTCTTGTTGCCACCCTGCTCGGCGATCTGCTGCGGCGTCAGCTTGTCGCCGTTGACGAAGCATTTCGAGTAGCACTGGCCGAGCGCGATGTGCGAGGCGGCGTTCTCGTCGAACAGCGTGTTGAAGAACAACAGCCCGCTCTTCGAGATCGGCGAGGAGTGCGGCACCAGCGCGACCTCGCCGAGGCGGCGCGCGCCCTCGTCGGTATCGAGCACCTTGTTCAGCACTTCCTCGCCGCGCGAGGCCTTGGCCTCGACGATGCGGCCGTCCTCGAACTTCACCGAGATATTGTCGATCAGCGTGCCCTGATAGGACAGCGGCTTGGAGCTGACGACGTGGCCCGAGACGCGGCGGCAGTGCGGCGTGGTGAAGACCTCCTCGGTCGGGATGTTGGCATTGCAGACAATGCCGTTCTTGGCGGTCGACGCGCCTCCTTCCCATTCATGACCATCGGCAAGGCCGATCGTAAGATCCATCCCGGGACCGGAATATTTCAATGCATGGAAGCGCTGGCCGTTCAGCCATTCGGTGCGCTCGCGGAGCTTCGCATTGTGCCTTTGCCAGTTGGCGACGGCGCCGTCCTGATCGACCCGGGACGCGGAGAAGATCGCATCCGCGAGCTTGGCCACCGCGACATCCTCGGCATCGTCGGGGAATACCTGTTTCGCCCACGACGTGCTCGGATAGGCGATGATGTTCCAGTTGGTGTCGAAATTGACGATCTTCTCCAGCGCCGGCTGATAGGCGATCGAATTGGCCTTGCTGGCGCGCGCCACCTTGGTCGGATCCTCGCCCGACAGCAGCATCGGATTGTCGCCGACGATCGCAAGCCGCGCGGTGTTGGCGCCGAACGCCTTGGCCATGCCCTCATAGAGCCAGCTTGCGGCGCGATCGAAGCTCGCATCGCTGGCGTAGCGGTAGCGCGCCAGCGTGAGCTCCTCATCCGAGAAGAACGGGGTCACGAGACCCGCGCCGGCCTTGTAGGCGTGCTCCGCCACACGCCGCACCAGCGGCATGGCCGCGGAAGGCGCCGTCAGCAGCAGATCCTGCCCCGGCTGCAGTTGCAAGCCGACCTTGATCGCGACTTCGGCGAGCCGATCGAGTTTTACAGGATCGATCGAGGCGGAAAGGTTGCGTTGGTGTGCGGTCATGAAGCGTCCGGCCGTGTCGTTTGAGGGCTTTAAGGATTCGTAGTCCAATTCGATCCGCGTTCGCAAGGTTCCTGCCCGCCGCGCCCGATCACGCGACGGCGAGCAATTGCCTCGAATTTTACCGCTTCACTGAGGCCAGCACCCGGTCGACCATCTCGGGCGCGAGGCCGAGATAGTTTTTCGGCGCGGTGAGACGGTCGATCGTCGCCCGATCGATCCGGCTCGCGACGCGATCATCGGCTGCCAGCGCCTCGGCCAGCGTCAGGCCCTTGTCGTTGGCGACCCGGCAGGCGTCGTAGACCACATCATGCGCCTCCTGCCGGCCGATCGCCGGCGCAAGCCCCATCATCACGGCTTCGGCCACAATGAGCCCGCGGCTGATGTCGAGATTGGCGGCCATCCGCTTTTCATCAACAATGAGGCCGCCAAGCGCGAACCTGGCCTGGTGCAGCGCGCCCGCGGTCAGCACGAAGCTTTCCGGGATCGCCATCCATTCGGCGTGCCACGGGCCGGTGGCGCGCTCGAAATCCTGCACCATGGCATCCAGCATCAGGCCGGCGTGCTGGCGCACCGCCTTGGAAGCGGCGAGCATCAGCTCCGATGAGATCGGATTGCGCTTCTGCGGCATGGTCGAGGACGCGCCGCGCCCCTTCACGAACGGTTCGTAGACCTCAGCGAATTCGGTCGAGGCCATGATCATGATGTCGAGCGCGATCTTGCCGAGCGTTCCCGTGACCAGCGCGAGGAAATTCACCGCCTCCGCCAGACCGTCGCGCGCGACATGCCAGGTCGAGACGGGAACGCCGAGGCCGAGCTCCGCGCACAGCGCCTCCTGGACCTCGAACCCCTTGTCGCCCAGCGAGGCCAGCGTGCCGGCGGCGCCGGCGAACTGGCCGACCAGCACGCGCGGCTTCAGCTCGGCGAGCCGCGCGGCGTGGCGATCGAACGCGGCGAGCCAGATCGCGGTCTTGTAGCCGAAGGTCACCGGCAGCGCCTGCTGCAGATGGGTGCGGCCGGCCATCGGCGTATCGCGGTATTTCTTCGAGAGATCGGCGAGGATGCCGCGCAGCGCGGCGATGTCATCCTCGATGATCGCAAGGCCATCGCGCAGTTGCAACACCACGGCGGTGTCCATGATGTCCTGCGTGGTGGCGCCCCAATGGACATAACGGCCGGCCTCGCCGCACTGCTTCGCCATCTGGTGCACCAGCGGCAGGATCGGGTAGCCGACCACGTCGGTCTCCTGCCGCAGCAGGTCGAAATCGAACGCGGCGACATCGGTGCGCTTTGCGATCTCGGCGGCCGCGTCCGCCGGGATCACGCCGCAGCGCGCTTCGGCCTTTGCCAGCGCGACTTCGACCTCGGCGTAGCGCTGGAGCAGCCGCAGATCGGAAAACACCTCGCGCATCGCGCGCGTGCCGAAAGCATCGCGAAACAGCACGGAATCGAGGACGGTGGTCGAAGTGGAGAAGCCGGACATGGACGCATCCTGTTGCCGTTCGCAGTCGGCAACGTCCCTATCACGGCGCAGGCCCGTGCCCTACCCCTCCGCGGGCGCCTCGCCGAACACCTCGGCTGCGATCTTGCTGGTCTCGATCGCGGCCGGAATGCCGCAATACATCGCGACCAGCAGCAGGACGTCCTGCACCTGCGCCGCGGTGCAGCCATTGGCCAGCGCGCCCTTGGCATGAACGCGGAACTCGGTCGGCTTGCTGCTGGCCGCGGTGATGCCGAGCATGACGAGGCTGCGGATCTGGTCGGACAGGCCGCTGCGCTCCCAGACGTCGCCATAGACGTAAGCATTGATGATGTTTTGCAGCGGCGTGCCAAAATCGCCCGCGGCGGCCATCCGCTTGGCGACATCGACCTCGCCGAACATCTTCTGGCGCCGGCGCAGCCCGCGGGCATGGAGATCGCTGGTGTCCACCATCGTCGTCTGGCTCCCCTGTATGGGCTATTTATACGTATAAATATGTCACATCTCAATATTTCCATGGGCTAGATGCTTGCACTTCTGATCTAATTGTCCGTATAAATTCGGCAAAAGCGGAGGCGGAGGAGACCGGGATGAAGTTACGGCTGGGGCTGCTCGTCGTCCTGCTCGCTGCGCTTCCGGCCCTCCCGACGGTTGCAGCGGACGATTACCCGCAACGGCCAATCAAGATCATCGTGCCGTTTCCGGCCGGCGCCGGGCCTGACAATGTCGCGCGGCTGGTCGGCCAGCATCTGCAGGACGCGTTCGGCCAGACCGTGCTGATCGAGAACCGCGCCGGCGCGCTCGGCAGCATCGGCGCCCAGGAAGTCGCCCGCAGCGCGCCTGACGGCTACACGCTGTTGATGGGCACCAACACCACCCATGCCAGCAATGTCGCGACGCTGAAGAGCCTGCCCTACGACCCGGTGAAGGATTTCGCGCCGGTCATCCGCACCACCACCACGGCGATGGTGCTGCTGGTCAACCCGAAGCTCGCAGCGAAGGACCTGCCGCAGTTCCTCAGCTACGCCAAGGTTACCCCCAATCTGACCGCGGGCTACGGCTCCGGCGCGTCGCAGATCTCGATCGCGCAGCTGCAATCGCGCGGCGGCCTGTCGCTGATCGCAGCGTCCTACCGCGGCGTGCCGCAGGCGATGACCGACGTGATGGCCGGCGTCATCGACCTGACCTTCGGCGATTTCTCGGTCGCGATCCCGCAGATGCAGGGCGGCACCTTGCGCGGAATCGCCGTGACATCGGCGACCCGCAACGAACTGACGCCTGGCCTGCCCGCGCTCTCCGAAGCGATGCCGGGCTTCGAGGCCACCATCTGGTACGGGCTGTTTGCGCCGGCTGGCACGCCGGAACCGGTGGTCAACAAGCTCTACGCCGAGTGCGCCAAGTACCTCGCGATGCCGGAGACCAGGAAGAAACTCGCCGATGTCGGCGTGATCGTGGCGCCGCTGGCGCCGGCCGAGTTCGGCGCCTTCGTCAAGAGCGAGGTCGCGCGCTGGTCGGCCGAAGTGAAGGCGGCCGGCATCCAGCCGCAATAGAGCGGCGTCGCATCATGGCTCGCCAGACACCTGTCGGCATGATCGGCCTGGGCCTGATGGGATCGGCGCTCTCCGCGCGGCTGATCGATGCCGGCTTAGGCGTAATCGGCTTCGACGTCGATGCCGCGAAGCGCGACGGCTTGCTCGCCAGTGGCGCCGAGTTCGCGGCCTTCGCCGCCGACGTGGCGGCGCGGTGCCGGACCATCGTCATCGCGGTATATGACGCGGCCCAGGTCACGGGCCTGCTGCCGGACCTCGCGAACGCGACAGTGCCGCCGCTCGTGATCTGCACCACCACCTGCGCGCCGGGCGAGATCACGGCAATCGCCGAATTCGCGGCACGCTCGCGCCTCGCCCTCATCGAAGCGCCGATTTCGGGCACCAGCGCCGAAGTCCGCGCCGGCACGGCCACCGCGCTGGTCGCCGGCGATGGCGACGTCATCGCAGCCGCCGCGGCGACGCTCGACATCCTCTGCCCGCAGCAGATCCGTGTCGGCGCGATCGGCAATGCCAGCCGCACCAAGCTCGCCATCAACCTGATCCTGCAGAACAACCGCGCCGCCTTGGCCGAGGGCATCGCCTTTGCCGAGAGCCTCGGCCTCGATGGCTCGAGCTTCCTTGCGACGGCGCGGCAATCGGCGGCATATTCCAGGGCGATGGATAGCAAGGGATCGAAGATGCTGGCGCGGGATTTCGCGCCGCAATCGCATATCGCGCAGACCTTGAAGGACGCCGAGCTGATCCTGCAGGAGGCCGGCCGGCACGGCCTGTCTCTGCCGCTGACCTCGGTGCAGGCCGAGTTGCTGCGCGCTGCGATCGCGCTGCAGGGCCCCGACAGCGACAGCGCCGCTGTCATCGAGGCGATCCGTGCCGGACGCGATCAGGACAAGGAACACTCATGATCAATTGTGCGATCGCGGGCCTCGGCCGCTGGGGCCGCGCGCTGGTCGAGGCTGCGCAGAGCGAGCCCCGGCTGAGGATCGTCAGCGCGGTGGAACCCGACATGAGCGGCGCCGCGAGCTTCTGCGCGGCACATAACCTCTCCCCCGCGGCCAGCCTCGAGGCCGTGCTGGCCGCGCCTGGTATCGATGCCGTGCTGCTGGCAACACCGCATTCGCTGCACCGGAACCAGGTGATCGCGGCAGCCGCGGCCGGTAAACAGGTGTTTTGCGAGAAGCCGCTGGCGCTGAGGCGCAGCGATGCCGCCGAGATGTTCGCGGCCTGCCGCAAGGCCGGCGTGCTGCTCGCGGTCGGGCATAACCGCCGGTTCTGGCCGTCGATGCAGGCACTCCGCGCGATGGTCGCCGGCGGCGAGCTCGGCACCATCCTGCATGTCGAGGGCCACAACAGCAACGAGAACTCGCAAGCCATCACGCAGGGCTGGCGGCTGTCGCCCGAGGAATCGCCGGGTGGCGGGCTGACCGGCGCCGGGCTGCATGTGCTCGACGGCTTCGTCAGCCTCATTGGTCCTGCCCGACAGGTTTATGCCCGGTTGAGTGAACGCGAGGCCGGGCCGCCGCCACTCGACACTGCAACTTTAGCGATTGAATTTGTGAATGGCGTAAGTGCAACCCTTGCGACAATCCGCGCAACGCCGTTCTATTGGCGCGTGCATGTGTTCGGGACGAAGGGATCTGCTGAAGTGCTCGACGAGGGGACGATGGTGCTACGGAAATCTGGCGAGGCGCCGGCGACGACGCGCTATCCGCCGGTCAACACGCTCGCCGCGGAACTTTCGGCCTTTGCCGACGCGGTCGAACGCAGACAGCCGTTCCCGGTGTCCGAAGCAGACGTGCTGGCGACGCTCTCAGCGTTCGAAGCCGCGTTGCAGTCGATGCAGTCTGGACATCCGGTTGCCTGCCATACGGCATACCAGTGATCCGCCATGTCTGAACAACCGGAGAGGGCGAGATCGTCCCGCTACCGCGACATCGCCACCGGGCTGCAGAAGGACATTCGTCTCGGCACCTACGCGGTCGGCAATCTGCTGCCGACCGAAACCGAGTTGATGGCGAGCTATCAGGCGAGTCGCCAGACCGTGCGCGAGGCGCTGCGCATCCTGATCGACCAGGGCCTGATCGTGCGTCGCGCCGGCCTCGGGTCGGTGGTGATCGCCTCCGAGCCGCCGGTGCTGTTCACCCACAGCGTCAAGTCGCTCGGCGAGTGGCTGCGCTATTCCAACGAGACCTACCGCGACGTGGTTGCTAGCGGCGACATCGTCGCCGACCGCAAGCTCGCCGCGCTCCTGAAATGCGAGCCCGGCAAGAGCTGGTTCCTGATCGAGGCCGTGCGCCGCTCCGACCAGTTCGCCGCACCGCTCGGCTGGACCGAGATCTACGTGCTGCGCCGATTCGCCGATGTCGTGACCCGCAGCGACCACGGCCGCACCCCGGTGCACGAGCAGATCGCCAAGATGTACGGCCAGGTCACCGAGCGCGCGCAGATGGAAATCTTCGTGCGGGGCATGCCGGCGCCGATCGCCAAGGCTCTCGGCGTCAAGACCGGATCGCCGGCGCTCACCGTGGTACGCCGCTACTACGGCCTGCGCGAAGAACTGTTCGAGGTCACCATCACCACGCACCCGGAAGGGCGCTACACCTACACGATGGATATGCAGCGCTCGCTGCGACCGAAGCTCTAGATTCTAGCTTTGACGCGTTTTCTTCACGCGAACGGCTGTCCACTTCGCTCGAAAACGCTCTGAATTTGTGGAGACGCGTTGTCTTGACGCGAGCCGGAAGCCGCTTCGCTTGATATCGCGCTAGCGCGCCCGGGCCAGATGCGTGCTGCTGGCAGAGGTATGTGCCATCTGCGGGGTTCCGCTCACGCCCCAAACCACGACCGCGATCAGCGCGGCCGCCCAGACATATGGCACAGCATTCGGCTTCTTCATTTCCGAGATCATCCCCAACGTTTCAGGAGGACCGATTGACCTCACGATCTCGGTCGTGAATCTCACGATCTTAATCGTCAGCGTCTCACCAGGTACCCGTCCTTCACAACGCTACTAAGGTTAGACCTTGTCGGTTTCGGGACATCTTCGTGCGAATCCGGAAATGATTTCGTCGGAACCGGGCCGCCTCATCCGAATTGATGAGACCGAGGTCTCAACGGCCTCAGCGCTTGCGACAAGGCTGGAGAATTTCCTGCTCAAATTTGAGTCAGATGCACAACAAACATTCCAAAGACCACCCGCTGAATTCTTTTTGATTGTCCGCCGAACTCCGGCCGTGGCATGCCTGCGCCTGTGACGCTGCGATGACAAGGGTTCTCCCGTGACTGCCCAACCGGCTAAACCGCACGGCGGCTCCCGCCGCCACTCCCAGAAAACCCAGGACGAGGTCGCGCGGTCGCTGGAGCGGGAGCTGCAGTTCTTGGCGGAAGAGCGCCAGGAGCGTGCCCTTCGGCTCGGCCTCGACTTCGCAGCCAAGACGCCGAAGACCGACCACTAGGCGCACCGCCGCCCGCTTCCGATTCAACTGTCGAACAGCTACTCGGTGTCATACCCCGCCCATGTGGGTGATTGAGTGTGTGAGGTCACGGCCCCACCACGTCGTCCTGGCGAAAGCCAGGACCCATAACCACCGCATTCCGTGACGAAGGGATCGCGGCCCCAGCGCGCACAACAATTGAGATTCGGGGTCATAGGTCCTGGCTTTCGCCAGGACGACACCGATTGTGGTACGTCGCCTCAAAATGACGAATCGCTATTGCGCGGCCTGCGCTTCCGCATCGGCCTGAACATCGTGGCCGAAGCGATCCTTGCCGCTGAGCCTGGCCTTGCCGCCGTCGAACGTGAGCAGCCATCTGCGGTCGGTATCGCCGCCGACCAGACGCAGGTCGATCGCAAACGTTTGGCCGTCCTGCCACGTCCCCTTCAGCGCCATCACGCCGAGCGGCGTCGGTTGGCCGAGACGGTAGGTGCCGTCGAGCCCGATCGGTCCCGCCAATTTGATCACCGACCGCGCCGCATCCGGCGTCGCTGTTTCGAGCTCGTAGCGCGGGGACGGATCGGTCAGATACAGGGTCAGCGCCCGCAGATTGAGGCCGTTGGCCGGGAAGCGCCAGGTCTTGCCCGAGATGGCCGCCGCGGTCTCGGGCACAGCACCGACCGCCGACGGCTTTTCCGTCGCGCTATCGCGCAGCGCTGCGGCAAGCTGATTGCCGCCGGCGGAGTTCACCGGCAGCGCTGTGTCGGACTCGACCGCGCCGGAAATGTCGTCGGCCATCTTTCCGAACGAACAGTAGTTGCGCGCGGTCACGACGGTGACGATGTCGAGCGTGGGAAAGATCATGATCAGCTGGCAGCGGTCGCCAACTGCCATGAAGGCCTGCTGCTTCGGCATCACCCAGAAGAAACTGGCATAGCGCAGGGACGGATCGAACGAGGCGTGCATGTCGGTCATCGCATGCCTGATGCGATCGACCCAGCCGGACGGCAGCAACCGCTGCCCCTCCCATTCCCCGTCATGCAGGTAGAGCAGTCCGATCTTGGCGGCGTCGCGCGGCGCGAGCAGAAGCCCGCCGCCGCCCTGCGTCAGCCCCGGCGCGATGCTGTGCCAGTAGGGCGCGGCAATCCCCAGCGGGCGAAACAGTTTCGTCACCGCATAGTCCCGCGCGCTCACGCCGGTGAGCTTGTTGATGATCGCGGCCAGCAGCTGCGGATTGCCGGTGTTGTAGTAGAACGCCTCGCCCGGCGCCTTCGCCATCGGACGGTCCAAAATGAACTGGATCGCGTCGGGACTGCGCCCCCATTCGATCAGCGAGTCCGGCCTGCCGCCCTCGACGCCCTCCGTCCAGGCCATCCCCGAGGTCATGTCGAGCATGGTCTGGATGGTGATCGCCCGCTTGCGGTCATCGAGATTGGCGATGGTGCGGTCGCCGAAGAAATCCACCATGCGATGGTCGAGGCTGTCGAGCACCTTGTCCTTGAGCAGCATCGCGACCAGCGTGCCGGTCACCGCCTTGGTGACGGAATTGAAGAGATGCGGAATCTCCGGCGTGTACGGCGCATAGTAAGCGTCGAGCACGATCCGGCCATGACGCGCGATCAGGAGACTGTCGAAACTGTGAGCCGCGCCAAAGTTGACGAGCCGCGCCAGCGCGGCGGAATCCATCCCCTGCTCTTCCGGCGTCGAGCTCTGCCACTGCCGGGTCGGCCACAGCGGTTCGACGGCCCCTTCTGCGCGGACACCTGACCAGATCAGCGCGGCAACCGACAGCCCGCTCAGGATCGACATGACCAGCCGTTTGAGATGCATGCGCGCCTCGTCGGATGCGATGTGCGAGGCCGGCACAATCCGCGAGCAGTTGCATGCCTGTCAATGTTATCGCGTGCTCTCCACGAACGTCACCGGCGTCCCCTTGGCGACACCGGCCGCGACATGCTGTGCATCCCAATTGGTCAGCCGAATGCAGCCGTGCGACGCGGCCTTGGAAACCTTGCTGGGATCGGGCGTGCCGTGGATACCGAAACTTTCCGCCGAGAGGTTGATCCAGACCGAGCCGACCGGATTGTTGGGCCCGGGCTTGATCGTGAACGGCTTCCTGGATTTGACGCCCTTGAACTTGTATTTGGGATTGTAGCGATAGGTCGGATTCTTGTTGACCGCCGTCACCTTCAGCGTGCCGCTCGGCGTCGGCTTCTCCGTGCTGCCGACCGTTGCGGGATAGAGCGCAGTGAGCTTTCCTGCGGCGTCGAACGTGCTGAGCGTCTGCCGCGTCTTGTCGACTTCGATGCGAACAACCGGCGTTGACGCGCCAGTGTCGAGAACGTTGGCAACCGCGATGCTGGCACCCGCCTTGTCGAACTTCTGGCCGGGATTGAGCGCCTGAAGCAACGCCTCGCTCATGTGGAATTTCTCGGCCAGCGCTTCGCGCGGGCTGGTGTAGTTCAGCGCGGGCAGGTCCTGCATGTCCTCCATCTTCGCGGGGACCTTCGCCAGGAACGGGCCTTTCACGTCGGCATCGGCGATGGTGTAGTTGACGACCGCAGGCCCTTCGCTGGCAGCGGCGAGCCTGCTCCAGAGGTCCGCTGTGACGGCCTTGTCGAACGACAATCCATTCGCTGCGGCGAACGCCGTGAGCGCCTTCTGTGCGTTCTCGCCGAGCTTGCCGTCGATCTCGCCGGGGGAGAAGTGCGCGCGATCGAGCAGGATCTCGAGCTTGGCAATGGAGGCGCTGGCCTGGTGACGGCTCGGCAATTTTCCCGTTGGCACCGCCGCGTCGTTGATCCCCGCGGCATCGACACCCGCCGCCATCGCCGGGGCGGCGGAAACGAGCAAAAGGACAACAGCAAAACGCACAACCAAAAAATGTCGGAACATCGCGCATCCCAACGTGGCTACATTCCGTAAAGTTATGGAAGGCGTCGAAGTTCCAATGCAAACATCGGCGTTTGCCTCCGCAAGACTTCTCCGCAAGCTGCGCGACGATTTCGGCGATCTCGGCCTTGCAGCGGCCGCCTATAACGCCGGCAGCGGCCGGGTCCAGAAGTGGCTCGCCAGGCAGAGCGAGCTGCCGCGCGAGACCCGCGAGGGAACCGGCGGCTTGTCGTGGCCGGCCGCACGCGCAAGCGGCTCGCACTCCTGCCCAGGTCAGGCTCGCCCGGTGCAGCTCGGCACGGCACGCCCGGCCATCGCCGCAGCCAAGGCAAAATCCACCACGGGCCGCGCCGTTCGCGTGGCCTCGCGCGCGCGTTCGTCGAGAGGCCGCGTCACAACGCTGCACCGCCGCGAGTGCGGACCGACTGCATTTCCGTTCAATAAACCGGACGCGCTGGTGTATGTTGCCGCTCGTTTTCAGATTGGTTTGCCTGCAATTCATTTCCAGTGAGTGCTGTCATGACAGTCATTGATGGCTTGGGTTACCTGGCGTCGGCTCTTGTGTTGCTGACGTTCTGCATGAGCACGATGTTGAGCCTGCGCACCGTCGCGATCTTCAGCAATCTGGCATTCATCAGCTATGGATTGGGCGATCGGATCTACCCGGTGCTCATCCTGCACATCATTCTGCTGCCGCTGAACGTGGTATTGCTATTCCAGATGGTTCGGCTGCTTCGGAAGGCCAGGCGCGCCGCAGCGACCGACTTGTCTCCGAGCTGGCTGCAACCGTTCATGCGGCCGAAACACATCAAGGCAGGAGAGACGATCTTCAGGAAAGGTGATAACGCCGACCTGCTCTACATGGTCGTATCGGGTGATGTCAGGTTTCCCGAGATCGATCGCGGGGTCTCGGCGGGCGAGTTGTTCGGAGAGATTGGGCTGTTCTCACTCGAGCGTCGGCGCACACAGACTGCCCTGGCAGCGACCGATGTGGATTTGCTGTCGATCAGCGACGGCGCATTGATGAAGCTATGCGAACGCAATCCAGGACTGTCGCTGTATTTCCTGCGGCTGACGGCGACCCGGATGACGGAAAACGCAGCCCGCGCAATCGGAGTTGCCGCGGCAACGCCCAATCCGGCGTGAAGCGCCGGCGCACTGCGTCGCGTGCCGAAGCTACGGCGCGGGCGACGACGCAAGGCTCGGCAGCGGCGCGAACTGCATCTCTGCAACGGCCGAGCCGGCGTACGCACTGGCGATCAGGATCATGACTCGAATGGCGACGAACATGGTGCCTCCTCAGTCTTTTTGTTGCTCTCTTGATGCCAGAGACTTCTTTCCCGCAGGTGAGGAAAGCTGGTTGCCGCAACCTTGAAGGCATTGGTAAGCGAGCCGTTTACGCAAGCCCGTTCATGAGTTGGGAACCGTATCGGCCGATCGGCCGGAACACTAAACGCGCGGTTCACTGTGTCCAGGCATTGTTCGCCTCAATCAAGAAGGCGCAATCACAATGCCGATTTTCAGGACGATCCTTGTTGTCGTATCGATTTTTCTTGCCGGTTTGTACGTCTACGATACCTGCCGCAGCGACTGGCTCACCATGCCTGCATCGGCAAACGATATCTTTGCGCGACGATGGCCGGAACCGGGTGAATTTCGTGCCACAGCTCCCCCCGTCGCCACCCTCGCTGCCACCGCGACGCCGGCGGCGCGCGTTAGGCAAACGTTTGCGATGTTCATCCCCAGGGACGCGCGACGCCACCTGCTGCAGCGCAGCCTATAGCGCTTCGATTCAGCCCAGGGATACGCCGGCCTTGGCGCGGCTGATCCCGAGCGTCAGGATGCGATTCAACAGAACCGGATAGTCCAGTCCGTCATGCCCCGCGGCGGTCGCAAACTCCTGGCTCTTGGCGATTTCGGGATTGGGATTGGCCTCAATGAAATACGGAACGCCATTGGTGGAGAGGCGGAAGTCGATGCGCGCGTAGCCGTCGAGCCCCAGGGTCCGGTAGATCCGCTTCGCCAGCCGTTGAATGTGCGCGGATAGTTCCGGCGTCAGTCCTTCGGCCGGCCCGTCCGCAATTCCGATGCGCTCCTGATAGCTGGTGTCGTGCTTGACCTTTTCGGTGGCGATCTGGCGTGCGGCGGGGCCGCCCATGCTGCCGAACTTCAATTCCCAAACCGGCAGGACCCGCAGCCTGTTGTTGCCGATCACGCCGACATAGAGCTCGCGTCCCTCGATGAACTGCTCGGCGATCGCGGCCGTTCCGATCCGCTCATGGATGAAGGCGACGCGCTCGGCAAGCTTCTCGTCGGTATCGACGATCGACGCCTGCGAGATACCGAGCGATCCATCGCTGCTCAGGCTCTTGACGATCAGCGGCAGCGCAAGCCGCGGCGGCCGCTTGACCTTGCGGCGCATCGGGAACACGGCGAAGGCCGGCACCGGGATGCGGCGGTGATGCACCAGCGTCTTGGACAGATCCTTGCCGCGCGCCAGGATCAGGCCGCGCGGGTTGCACCCGGTATAGGGAATCTTCATCAGCTCGAGATAGCTCGCGATGTGCTGGTCATACACGACGTCGTAATGAAACTCCTCCAGCAGCGTGAACACCACGTGCGGTTTGAAGCCCTCGATCTCGTCGCGGACCGGTTTGATTTCCTCCTGCACGCCGAGCGGACGAACCTCGTGGCCGGCCGCGCGCAGGGTACTCACCACGTCGTATTCGGTTTTCCACTCATTGATTTCCCGCGCGGAGTATCCGTCGCTGGAGTCCGGCGGCACACAGTCCGGGTGCATCAGCACCAGAATGCGAAAGTGTTTCATAGCGCGATCCATTTCCGACGCGACGGGCCGAACAGCGCGTGCATGGTCTTGGCAGTCAGCAGGATGGTGAAATTGGTCACCAGCTTCTGCTCGGGGCCGACGGCACGCAGATTGAGCTCGCGGCAGCGCGAGATCATGTCGTCGAGCACCGCGTCGAGCGTCAGCTGGTTCTCGCCTGTCCACCGCGCGACCAGCTGCCTGATCTGGGCGCGGTGCCGCCTGATGAAGGATGCAGCCGGCGGATGCCGGTGATGCCGCGGATCGGCAGAGAACAGCTTGGACAGATCGCGGTCGTAGGTCTTCGGCGGCGTGAAGGCGTAGAACGCCTGCTTCTTCTTGTAGTGTTCACCGAGCGTCTGCTTGAGCGTATGCAGCGGATCGACCCGCTCGCGCGTCGTGAGCAGCGGCCGCTCGCCGGCGATCTCGCCCATCAGCTCATCGACATATTCGAGCTTCTTCAGCGCGGGCCAGCCGGCATACCGCGTTCGCCAGTTCGAGCGCGGCCGCAGCCACACCGCAAAGGTCTCGGCGAAATCCTCGTCCGGATGGCTCTGCGCATACCACAGCCTGAGATGCTGGACATAGCTGCGGCTGGCCGGATTGGGCCGGTAGTAGCGCGGATAGTGTTGCGACGACGGACCGAACAGCTGCTGCCAGCGCCGGCGGCGTTGCAGCTGGTAGCCGTGCTGTATGGCGTGCCCTGCCTCGTGGCGGAGAATGGCCATGCACTCGGACCACGAGGCGCCCTCGACGTCGAGCATCATCTTCTTCTCGAGCTTCATCAGGCGAGGATGGGCGAGATAGAATGGAATGGCGATGCCGGGCACATCGGCCGGGCTGAACCATTCGCTCGAGATCCATGCGTGCGGCCGCAGCCGGATGCCGCGCTCTTCGAGCTCTTCGTAGAGCGTGCTGACGCAATCCGCGAGCCAGGTGCCTTCGATCGCAACCCTCAGACTGCTGAGGCGTTGCTCGAGCAACTGCGCATCCGTGAGCTTCTCCCAGGCATATTTGCGGCGCGGCATAGGCTTCCAAAGTGAAAAAACAAACCGGAATCGGGATGGTGTCATAGGTTGCCGCCGGCAACAACCGCCGGACTTTTGCGCCAGGCCCCGGTCCGTGCCGCTTTGTGCCGGCCCCGCCGCCGTGCTTCAGCCGCAGATCGGCAGGACGCCGAGAGCCCGGGCCATGGCCCAGATCGCCGCAGGGACAGCTTTACACCTTCTGCTATGATCGGGCCATTTCCGTGCAAGATTCTTTGAGGGGGCGACATGGATGATCGGCGGCGGCTGCTTTTTCACGGCATGGCTTTGTTCCTGATCGGGCTGTTGACCGGCCTCATCGAGCAGCACTTCAGCAATGTGCGGATGGCGCTCGCAGCGCATCTCGAGGGCGTGATGAACGGCACGTTCCTGCTCGCGGTCGGCGCGATCTGGAGCGAGGTCAGGCTGCCGCCCCGCGCGAGCGCCATAGCCTACTGGGCGCTGCTGTGCGGAACGTACGGCAACTGGGCCGTGGCGACGCTCGCCGCCGTTCTTGGAACAGGCGCGCTGTCGCCGGTCACCGCAGCCGGGCGTGTTGCCGCGCCGTGGCAGGAAACGCTGGTGACCGCAGGGTTCGTCTCGATCGGCCTTGCGATCATCGCAGCCTCGATCTTGCTGCTGTGGGGGCTGCGCGGCAGGGCTGCCCGCAGTGCATCTAAGGCTTGATCCAACGCTGCACAGCCGCAGCGGTGTCGGCCGGGTTGGTGTTGAAGCAGATGGCCGCGCCGGGCGCGAGCCGATGCACCAGATTGAGGATCGTCTCGAACAGCAGCAGCCGCTCCGGCGGCTCGCGCAGCCCGGCACCGATCACGACGCAATCGTAGCGGCGCGCGTTGAGGGCCGCCGCCGTCACCGCTTCGGCCGTATCGCCGAGATCGATGAGACAGCTTTCGACATCGTAACCAAGCGTCCGCAGGCCCTCGATCTGCGCGTCGATGTAGCTGCGCACGAGCTCGGGCGTGAATTGCGGCATGACGGATAGATCGACGAAGGTGGGGTCGAGCCCGATCGCCAGCACGGATGGTTTCGTCATGGTCGCGGTTCCCTGACGGATTGCGATTCGGCGAACATGCCGGCGCTTTGCGTCGAAATCGCGAAGCCATTCAGTGCCGGCCGTGATCCTGCGCGGCGCGTGCCGCGACCGCGGCGCGGCGTTTGAGCAACTCGCGCTCGCGCGCATTGCCGGCGAGTGCGGCGGCGGCCTCGAACGCGGTGTGCGCCTCGGCAAAGCGGCTCAGCCGGTGCAGCAGATCGCCGCGCACGCTCGGCAGCAGATGATAGGATTTCAGCGCCGGCTCGTCCGCGAGGCCGTCGACGATCGCGAGCGCCGTCAGCGGCCCTTCGGCCATGCCGATCGCGACCGCGCGGTTGAGCGCGATGACCGGCGAATCCAGCAGCGCGGCGAGATCGCCGTACAGTGCCGCGATACGGCGCCAGTCGGTCGCCTCAGGCGCGTCGGCCTCGGCATGGCAAGCGGCGATCGCGGCCTGCAGCGCGTAGAAGCCGCCGGCGCCGCCGAGCTCGCGGGCGCGCGCCAGCGCCAGTTGCCCGCGGCGGATCTGCAGGCGGTCCCACAGCGCGCGGTTCTGGTCCATCAGCAGGATCGGCTCGCCGGCCGCGTCGGTGCGCGCCGCCGTCCGCGAGGCGTTGAATTCCATCAGCGCCAGCAGGCCGTGCGCCTCCGGCTCGTGCGGCGCGATCGAGCTCAGCACGCGGCCGATGCGCAGCGCCTCGTTGCAGAGCTGCGGTCGCAGCCATTCGTCGCCGCTCGCCGCGGTATAGCCCTCGTTGAAGATCAGGTAGGCGACCTCGAGCACGGAGGCGAGCCGCTCCGACAGCGCCTCGCCGCGCGGCGTCTCGTAGGCCAGACCTGACTCCGACAGCGTGCGCTTGGCGCGCACGATGCGCTGGGCGATGGTCGCCTCCGCCTGCAGGAAGGCGCGCGCGATCTCCTCGGTGGTGAGGCCGCAGATCATCCGGAGCGCCAGCGCAGCGCGCGCCTCGCGCGACAGCAGCGGATGGCAGGCGGTGAAGATCAGCCGCAGCAATTCGTCGCCGATATCGTCGTCGAGCGCGGAATCGAAATCGGGCATGGTTTCCTGCTCCCGCACCAGATCATGCGCCAGCATGCCGTGCTTTTCGGTCAGCATGCGGTTGCGCCTGATATGATCGAGCGCACGCCGCTTGGCAGTCGCCATCAGCCAGGCACCCGGCTTCTCCGGCACGCCACTGAGCGGCCAGTGCTCGAGCGCCGCAATCAGCGCTTCCTGGGTCAGATCCTCGGCGAGCGGCACGTCGCGCAGCATCCGCGACAGGCTGGTGATCAGCCGCGGCTGCTCGATGCGCCACACCGCAAGGATCGTCGCCTGGATGTCGGCGGCCGTCATCGTCGCCGACCTGGATTGCCGTCCGGACGCGCGCTCTTCACGCGAACCGGAGGCCGCCTCGCGTGAACGCGCCCTGTCCGCGGCGCATCAAGCGATGGCGGAGACATCGACCTGGCAGGCGCCGTCGACGCCCGGGGTGGCGAAGGGGCGCACCTCGCAGGTGCCATCCCATCCGGGCATATGCTCCTTGTGCAACTGCATGAACTCCACGGCGGCCGCCACCGCCTCTTCCTTGTTGCGGAGCTCGAATATCGCGTAGCCGCCGATCATCTCCTTGGCCTCGACGAACGGCCCGTCGATGACGTTGAGCTTGCCGTCGGTGATGCGGACCTGGGCCCCCATCGCGACCGGCAGCAGCCCACCGGTGTCAATCATGCGGCCGGCCTTGATCTCCCGCTCGGCGAGCTTGCCCATCGCCTCCATCAGGGCCGGCGTCGGCGGGCGCGGGGGCTGGGCGGAGGTGACGATATACATGAACCGCATCGGAAATCTCCTGTTGGGCGAGAAGCGACGATAACCGCCGCAAAACCGGCTCGCTATAGGGGACGACGAGCCGGGGTGCGTCGGATCGACAAGGAAGAGGGAATTATTTTTGGGGGACCGGCGAGAAGCAGATCGTACCGCCCCATCGTCGTCGCTGCGAAAGCAGGGACCACGCGGAGCTTTGACATCGCCGCCCCTCACTGCTCCCGCAGCATGATCAGCGGGTCGGCGCTGTCGGGGACGCGGCGCCACTGGGCGTTGTCGTCAGCCTCGAACTGCCAGGTCTCGCCCTTGGGCGACATCAGGACCATCTGGCCATGGTCGAGCCGCCAGAGCGTCGGGTTGAAGGCCGCGACCGCGGGATCGCATTTGCCTTTCAGGAACACCTGGAAATTGTCGTTGCCGGCGTCGGTGTTGGTCAGCACCAGGGCGCAGATCGCCTGGCCGTTGCCGCGGACCATCGACCAGTCGCCGATCATCTGGTCCATCGACTTGGCGAGCGCGCGGGCAGCGGCAAGGTTTTGCAGGATGTAGACGCCCTCGTTGGTGCGCATACCCTCGAAGATGCCGGTCTCGACCTCGGTGAAGTCGATCACCGCCTCGCCGGCCGCGTTGTGCAGCCGCACGATGTCGCCGAGGCCCTTGATGCTCCAGCCGGTGATGTCCTTGGTGAAGGGCAGTGCTGCGGCGCAGGCCGGCTCGAGCTCGAGCTTGAAACCTTGCGGCGTCGCATCGCTCTTCAGCGTCACGACGCAGGTCTTGCTGCGCTCGGTGGTGGCGAGCTCCCACTGCCCGATCATGTCCTTCTTCAACGTCGAGACGTCCTGCGCGGCTGCCGGACCGCACGCGGCCAGCAGCACAAGCAGCACGACGCTGAAGCGGGACAGGGACATCAGCGGCCCTTCACCGGCGTTTCCGCAACCGGCGTCAGCGGCGGCTTGCCGGCGAACCAGTTCGTGATGTTGTCGACCACGAGCTGATCCATCGCGTTGCGCGTGACCACCGAGGCCGAACCGATATGCGGCAGCAGCACGACGTTCTGCATCGCCTTCAATTCGTCCGGTACGTTCGGCTCGGCCGCGAACACGTCGAGGCCGGCGGCGAGAATGGTGCCGGATTTCAGCGCCGCGACCAGCGCCGGCTCGTCGACCACAGAGCCGCGCGCGACATTGATCAGCACGCCGCGCGGGCCAAGCGCCTTCAGCACGTCGGCATTGATCATCTTCGCCGTCGAGGCGCCACCCGGCACGATGACGATCAGGGTGTCGACCGCCTTCGCCATCTCGATCAGATCGGGATAGTGCTTGTAGGCGACGTCCTTGGACGGATTGCGCGAGTGATACGACACCGGCACCCGCGAGGCCTCCAGCCGTCGCCCGATCGCCTGGCCGATCCGGCCCATGCCGACGATGCCGATCTTGCGGTCGCGCAACGAGCCGACGCTGAGCGGATAATTCTGGGTCTGCCACAGGCCGGAGCGCACGTAGCGGTCGGCCTTGACGAATTCGCGCAGCGTCGCGATCAACAGGCCCATCGCGACGTCGGCGACCTCCTCGGTCAGCACGTCGGGCGTGTTGGTGACCACGATATTGTGATCCCGCGCATAGGCGGAATCGACATGGTCGTAGCCGACGCCGAAGCTGCCGACGATCTCGAGCTTGGGAAACATCGCCATCGCGGTCTTGTCGGTCGCCATCGTGTGATAGGTGACGGCGATGCCGCGGATCTTGGTCATCGTGTCGGGCGTCAGCCGCTCGAGGTCGCCGCGGCTCTCGGCCCGGTGCAGCACATACTGGTCGGAAAAGCCGTTTTCGAGGATTGGCCGGATCGGTCCATAAACCAACAGATCGATCTTTTCGGAAGAAATCGGGGCCATCAACTGTCCTTTCCTAACGCGCTTTCATGCCAACGCCGCAACAGAAGGTGCGAAACTAGCGCCAGCACCCCATAGATGACAATCCCGGCCAGCGATAGCAGCAGAAGTGCTGCAAACATGCGGGGAATATTCAGCCGGTAGCCCGATTCAGCGATCCGGAAGGCAAGGCCCGAGCCGGCGCCGGCGCTGCCCGCCGCGATCTCCGCGACCACGGCGCCGATCAGCGACAGGCCGCCGGCAATGCGCAGCCCGCCGAGGATATAGGGGAGCGCCGCGGGCAGCTTCAGCAACAGCAGTGTCTGCAGTCTCGATGCGCCATAAAGTTGAAACAATCCGGCGAGGTTGCGATCGACCGAGTTGAGACCGAGCGTGGTGTTCGACAGCACCGGAAAGAACGCCACGATCCAGGCGCAGACGATCACCGCGGTCTGCTGCTGCAGATAGATCAGCAGCAGGGGCGCGATCGCGATCACCGGCGTGACCTGCAGCACAACCGCGTAAGGGAACAACGAATACTCCAGCCATTTCGACTGGTTGAACAGCAGCGCCAGCACGACGCCGCCGACCGCCGCGGCAACGAAACCTTCGAGCGTGGTCAGCAATGTGACGCCGAGCGATTGTGACAGCACCGGCCAGTCCGCAACCAGCGTCTTCAGCACCAGGAGCGGGCTCGGCAGCACATATGGCTGGATGCCATAGGCGCGGACGATGGCTTCCCAGAGCACGAGACCGGCGGCGAACACCGCAAGCGGCAGCAGAAAGCGGATGAGGTCCTGTGGAGACTTCATGCGCCCGCCTGCCCTGCATAGGACGGCGCCAGCGCGCCTGAGACCTCGCGGCAGAAGGCGGCATATTCGGCCGAGGTGCGGAACTCTTCACCGCGCGGCTCGGGCGAGGTGATGCGAAACTCGGCGCCGATCCGGCCCGGACGCGCCGTCATCACGATCACGCGCTGCGAGAGATAGACCGACTCGAACACCGAGTGCGTCACGAAGATGACGGTCTTGTGCAAATTGCGCCATAGCGACAGCAGATCGTTGTTGAGGCGAAAGCGCGTGATCTCGTCGAGCGCTGCGAACGGCTCGTCCATCAGCAGGATATCGGGATCGGTTACCAGCGCGCGCGCCAGCGATACCCGCATCTTCATGCCGCCGGAGAGTTCGCGCGGATAGGCGGCCGCAAAGTCCGCAAGCCCGACCTGATCGAGCGCAGCCTCGATGCGCGCTTCGGCGTCGGTCGCCGCCGCACGGGCGAGCTTGAGCGGCAGGCGGACGTTGTCGCGCACATTGGCCCATGGCATCAAGGTCGGCTCCTGAAATACGAAGCCTACTCTGTGGCTGCCGCGCTGCTCGGCGCCATGATGCGAGAGCTCGACCGTACCGGTGCTTGGTGTGGCAAGACCTGCAATCAACCGGAGTGCGGTGGACTTGCCGCAGCCGGAGGGGCCGAGCAGCGAGACGAACTCGCCGCTGCTGACATCGAGGTCGAGCGACCCGAGCGCCCTCACCCCGCTGTCATAGGTCTTGGTGACGCCGCGCAGGCGCACGGCGAGGTTATTGGCATCGGTTTCCGGCACGATGCTCTCTACCATCGCCGGCTGAATATTGGTAAGCGCAGACGAGCCGCGAAAGACACCTCCCTACGCGGCGAATAGCGTGACGATCGCATAGGAGTCTCGGGAGACGGCGGCGGTCGGCTCCCTCTCCCGCTTGCGGGGGAGGGTTGGGGTGGGGGCTCTCGCCGCGAGTCGTATCGGGGAGAGAGCCCCCACCCGGCCCGCGCTACGCGCGCGCCGGCCTCCCCCGCAAGCGGGAGAGGCGAAGGAAGCCCGCGGGCAAGCTCCGCGGACGCCATGCGCGATTGCTCTCTCCTACGAACGGAGAGATCGACTGCCGATGCTGAAACAGATCGGATCATCGTCAGTTCTTCGGCCGGAGCTCGACGCCGACCGCCTTGTTGACGAAGCGCAGCGTGTAGCCCTGGCGATAGTCGATGGTGCTCTTGACCACACCGGCGCGCACCATCTTGTCGAAGAAGCTCGCCATCCGTTCGTCGGTCATGGCGCCGATGCCGTTCTTGATGGAATCGCCGGAATCGACGATGCCGTGCTCGCGCATCTTGGCGACACAATAGGCCAGCAGCTCGTCGTTCATTTCAGGGTTGAGCTTCTTGATCATCGCATTGCCGGACGAGTTGTCGCCGTAGACATACGTGTACCAACCGACGACGGAGGCATCGACGAAGCGCTGCACCAGGTCCGGCTTCTTGTCGACCAGGTCGCGGCGGGTCTCGATCAAGGTGGAATATGAGTTGAAGCCGTAATCGGCGAGCAGAAGCACGTTCGGCTTGAAGCCGGCGGCTTTCTCCACCGCAAAGGGCTCCGAGGTGACGTAGCCCTGCATCGCGGTCTGCTTGTTCACGATGAAGGGTTGCGGGTTGAAGGTGTAGGGCTTCACCTTGTTCTCGTCGAAACCGTATTCGGACTTCAGCCACTGAAAGTAGCTGGTGATGCCTTCCTTCGAGATCAAAAGCGTCAGCGGTTTCAGATCCTCGATCTTGCCGACCTTGACCTCGGGATGGGTCAGGAAGACCTGCGGGTCCTTCTGGAACATCGCAGCGACGGCGACCAGCGGCACGTTGTTGGTGACAGCGTCGAAGGTCTGCAGCGAGTTCGCGCTCATGAAGAAATCGAGCTTGCCCGCGATCAGGAGCATGCGGTTGTTCTCGTTGGGACCGCCGGGCACGATTGTGACGTCGAGGCCGTATTTCTTGTAGGTGCCGTCGGCGAGCGCCTGGAAGAACCCGCCATGCTCGCCCTCGGCGACCCAATTGGTGCCGAACGAGACCTTGTCCAAAGTCTTGTCCGAGCTCTGCGCCCGCGCCGGGAGCAGGCCTGCGGAAACGCCGAGGGTGACGGCCAGAACGGCCGTGGTTAACGCTCGCGGCAAAAAGGCCGGGATCATGGTTGGACTCCGTCGATCATTATGGCCCATGATGGAAGGCGGGAAGACGCGCACCGCGCCCGGAGACGCGAACGCCTCACCGATGTTAAACAAACTAGCCTGCAAATCCATCCCATGAAACGCTTGTATTGAAACGACCGGCTTGATGACTTCTCAGCTTCCGCCCCGTGACTGGACCGCCATCCACTGGCCCGACCTCGCCAGGGACGCGGCCGCGCGCTGGATCGCGGTGCTGCCATTGGCCGCGACCGAGCAGCACGGGCCGCATCTGCCGCTCGGAACCGACGTCATGATCGGCGAGGCGTATCTGGCGCGGGTGCGCGAGCTGCTGCCGGCCGCCATCCCGGCGACATTCCTGCCTCTGCAGCCGGTCGGCATCTCCACCGAGCACATCGATTTTCCGGGCACGCTGACCCTGCCGACCAAGGTGGCGCTGAATAGCTGGATGGCGCTCGGCGAGAGCGTGGCGCGCGCCGGCATCAGGAAGCTCGTGATGGTGACCAGCCATGGCGGCAATTCCGCCGCGATGCAGCTCGTGGCGCAGGACCTGCGCGCGCAGCACAAGATGCTGGTGGTGACCACCAGCTGGTCGCGTTTCGGCACCCCGGACGGGCTGTTCGATGCCGACGAATTGCGCCACGGCATCCATGGCGGCGCGGTCGAGACCTCGATCATGCTGGCGAAGTATCCGCAACATGTGCGCAGGGATGCGATCGCGGACTTCAAGCCGGCGAGCGTGCAGATCGAGAAGGACCACCGCTTGCTGTCGACCCAGCGGCCGGCACCGTTCGCCTGGCAGGCGCAGGACCTCAATCCGAGCGGTGCGATCGGCGATGCGACCCAGGCCTCGGCCGAGAAAGGCGAGCAGCTGATCGAGCACGGCGCGCGTGCGTTCTGCGAGCTGCTGGCCGACGTCGACAGGTTCGATCCGGGCGTCTTCGGGGGCAACTGACTCGGGAATTCCTTCGTCCAGGCCGAGGTGACGAAACAATCCACGAAACCATATTTCCGGCGCGGCCATTCGAACCGGAACCGAAAAGCCTCCGTCCAACGGGCATGCGGACCATACCGGCGCCGCGCTCAAACAGGATGGAGTATCCCATGTCGATCAAGACCAAGTGTGCCGCCCTCGCCCTCACCGCGCTCGCCGTGACCGGCACCATCGCGTCCACCACGTCGCAGGCCAATGCCAAGCCGTATGGCTGGGGCTGGGGCGTCGGCGCGGGCCTCGTCGGCGCCGCCATCGTCGGCAGCGCGATCGCGGCCAGTGACGGCTATTACGACGGCGGCTATCGGCGCTGCGTCTGGGTGCGCCAGTTCGACGCCTACGGCAACTACATCGGCCGCGTGCGTTCCTGCTACTGATCGACGGGTCTCTTTAGAGGTTGCGGATCCTGCGTTCGGCACGGGTCCTCATCCACCCCGTGTCGCGCACGACCCGTCCGGTGATCCCCCCGGGCGGGTCAATTCGTGAACGCGGCGATCACAGATATTTTGCGATCAGCCGGAAGTCTCGCAGCATGTTGCGGCCCTTCGGGCCCGATGCCTTCAGCGTCTCCTCCAGGCTGTGGCCGATGTGATCGTGGATCAGCGCCTTCTTGGCGCTCTCGATCGCGCTCTCGACTGCCTGCAATTGCTGGGCGATCTGCGCACAGGGGCGGCCCTGCTCGATCATCTCGACAATGGTCTCGAGATGGCCGTTGGCGCGCTTCAGGCGCCGGGCAATTGCTGCGTGCGGATGGTCGTCTGACATTCGGTTCTCCTATCCTCCGGGGAGGATAATCGCGATCCTCCCCGGAGGATAGCAGAATCGGCTTGACAGGCCATTGTGGCAGGCGTAGTGCCCGATTGCCGGAACATGCGTTCCGCACCGGGGTCTGACCCCGGAGATCAACCCGACCACGAGCCAACACAGAAGGCACATGGGCAGTAGCAACTCAGGCGACAGTAGACCGACAACGGGACACTTGAAGCCGCAACACAGCAAGACTGATCGCGCAGATTTCGCCTGCGTGGATGGGTGGTCACGCCTCGCGTAACCGCCTGCTCCTCACCGGCCTGCCGCGCGACAGCGGAAGTGGAGGTGAGCGATGTTCGAAAAGCTCGCAAAATTCCGGCCGTTCGAGCCGCGGCAGATCCCGCCGCGGGCGGCCACCTATTCCAATGACAACCTGCCGGGTTTTCGCCGCCCGGTGGACCGCCGGCGTCCAACCCCGGCCTGTCATTGGATCCTGATCGACGGCCGGCTGGAGTGCCGGTGGGTCGTCGAAACCACCCTCGAGCCGTCAACGAATGACCTCGATCGAAAGCGGCGCGCGGACCGGTATTCCGGCCCGCGCGCAATACCTGCGCATTCCACCGCAAAGATGACCGCAAGCGCCTGAAGGACCGACATGGACGAAGGACCTAGTCGTCCCGTTGCGCGCCATCGCGGCGCGGCAACGGGACTCCCTCCGGGGAACGACATGACTTCTGGAATTGCCGCTGCTCACGGCAGCGGAGGCTGCGCGCGCGCATAGAGCTGCTCCGCGTCCCTCGTGCCGTGCCCAACAGGCGGCGAGGAGACGACGATGAGCAAGACAAATGACATCTTCGGGCAAGCCCGTCGGCCGACCGCCGCCGATGCCGTCAGGCGTCCCGCACCGACCAACGACCCGCTCGTCCCGGTGATGCGAAGCGTCGTCGGTCTCGTCAACGAGAGCGCTGGCCTCGTCCGCCATGTCGCCGCGCTCGGCATCGCCCTGATGCTGGACGCCGGCCGCGATCCGCCGCGGCGCCAGCTGGGTTCAGACCCCGTCCCGGCGCCCCGCGCCGGCAACATCATCCGCTTTCCAACTCCCAAAACGACCAAACCACGCAAATGAGAAGGAATGAGTCATGACCGTCGTCAATGACTTGAACGTGCACGCCTCCGATCGTGAAGCCACCGCCGGCTCCGTCCGCACCGCAGTGCTGGACCGCGCGCATCTCGGTGACATCCATGGCGCGCTCGGCAGCATCGCGCGCGACGATACCGCACCGCGCGCGACATGGCTCGCCCGGCTGAAAACCTTGCTGGCGATCGTCGGCCCCGGCCTGATCGTGATGGTCGGCGACAACGACGCCGGCGCGTTCGGCACCTATACCCAGGCCGGGCAGAATTACGGCACCACGCTGCTGTGGACGCTGCTGCTTTTGATCCCCGTGCTCTACGTCAACCAGGAGATGGTGGTGCGGCTTGGCGCCGTCACCGGCGTCGGCCATGCGCGGCTGATCTTCGAGCGCTTCGGCAAGTTCTGGGGCGCCTTCAGCGTCATCGACCTCCTGGTGCTGAACGCGCTGACCATCGTCACCGAATTCATCGGTATCACCTTCGCGCTACATTTTCTCGGCGTCTCGCAATTCTGGGGCGTGCTGGCCTCGGCTGTTATCGTGATGCTGGCGGTGTCGACCGGAGACTTCCGCCGCTTCGAACGCTTCGGCATCGTGCTGGTTGCAGGCAGCCTGCTGCTGGTACCCGTGATCCTGATGGTGCATCCGCCGGTCGGGCAGATCGCAGCCGATTTCTTCGTGCCGAAGATGCCCGAGGGCGCCAAGCTCAGCGAGGTGATGCTCTTGATCGTCGCCATCGTCGGCACCACGGTGGCGCCGTGGCAGTTGTTCTTCCAGCAGAGCTACATCGTCGACAAGCGGATCACGCCGCGCTTCATCCGCTACGAGCGGATGGATCTGTGCATCGGCATCGTGCTGGTCGTGGTCGGCGCCGTGGCGATGATCTCGTTCTGCGCCGAAGTGTTCGCCGGAAAGCCCGAATTCGGCAACTACGCCGACGCGCTGGGGACCGCGGTCGGGCTCGAGAAATATGCCGGCCGGCTGCCGGCGGTGCTGTTTGCCCTCGCACTGCTGGATGCCTGCATCATCGGCGCGGCCGCGGTCTCGCTCTCGACGGCCTATGCGATCGGTGACGTGTTCGCGGTCAAGCACTCGCTGCACCGCAAGCCGTGGGACGCGAAAGGCTTCTACGGCGTCTATTGCGGACTGATCGTGCTCGCCGCCGTGCTGGTGCTGACGCCGGGCACGCCACTCGGACTGCTCACCAACGCGGTGCAGACGTTGGCCGGCGTGCTGCTACCGAGCGCGACCGTGTTCCTGCTGCTGCTCTGCAACGACCGCCACATCCTCGGGCCCTGGATCAATTCGACCCGGCTGAACCTGTTCACGGGCGCGGTGGTCGCCGGCCTCGTGATGCTGTCGGTAATCCTGACTGCCGCGGTGCTGTTCCCGGATCTCAGCGAGCAATGGATCATCGGCATCCTGGTCGGCGGCAGCCTGCTCGCGCTCGCGGTCACCGCGCTGGTCAAGCTGTACGAGATGTCGTCGCGCCGCAACGCCTCGTTCCGCTTCAAGAACAGGCCGCCGCTGTTCAACCGCGACACCTGGCGGATGCCGCCGCTCGACCGGTTGCCGCCGGCGCGTCTCAGCCCGCTGAGCCGGATCTGGATGCTGGTGCTGCGCGGCTATCTCTTCGTCGCCGCCGGCCTCGTGCTGCTGCGGATCGTCCAGCTCGCCACGGTGGGGGCGTGACGACACTCGGCCGCGGCCGACGTTGGGGCGCGATCGTGTTGTTCAGGCTGGCGGGCGCCATCCTGCGCGGCGCGACCGCGCTTTATCAGCGGCGTGTGATTTCAGGCGCCGACCTGCGGACGGCGCTGTCGGTGGCGCGATGTGTCGAACGAACCGGCGCAAGGGTCGTGCTCGGCAGGCCATCGCAGCCGGCATTCATCGAGACAGGGGACGACGACAATGGTGGCCTCGATTGAACGGTCGGATCCCGACCGATTTGCCACAGATGCACGGGCGATCGCAGCGGATCAGGCCTACGGCCTCGCGGTGTTACGCGACTGTCATAGTGGCGTGCAAATCGGAGAGGTAACCGGCGCGCCTCAGTTGCTATTGCGAATTACTTGCAACAAGCCGCAGAGGATGCTAGGTGCTGATCTGGCTTTGGATGGGACGACACGGATCGGACCGGGGACGGCGGGCGATGAATTCAAATCTCGGGTGGCAAGTGGCCGCCAAATCTGTAATGCCGAGCGAAACCGCCAACCGCTCGCGGAAAGCCGCGTCATGACTTGCGTCCGTCTTTCCCGGGTTCGGATCGCCGCCGGCGCAGCGCTCGGCGCGGCGGCATTCGGCGCGCCGGCATCCGCGGCCGATATGGCCGTCAAGTCACCGGCCATGAATGCGGCGGTCTACAACTGGACCGGCTTTTACGTCGGCGGCCATGTCGGCTATGGCGACGGCAGCCTCGGTCCCGATACCAATCCACTTCCCCTGCAGGGCGTCTTCTTTCCCCACAGCGTTACGGGAGGGATCGGCGGCTTCCAGGTCGGATACAATCACCAGTTCGCCAACCGCTTCGTGCTCGGCGTCGAGGCCGACGCGACATTCGTGGGCCCGGTCGATCTGCCGCGGCGCAGGCTCGCGCCCTTCGATAGTTCGATCGACTATGTCGGCACCGTGCGCGGCCGCGCCGGTTACAGCTTTGGCAGCTGGATGCCGTACGTCACCGGCGGCTTCGCCTGGGGCCGCAGCCAGGTCAGGATCAACGATGCCGCCGGCAACGTGATCTCCGAGCCCGGCCAGTATCAGACCGGCTGGACTGTCGGCGCCGGCGCCGAATTTGCGCTCAGCGGCAATTGGACGGCCAAGCTCGAATACGACTACGTCGACCTGTCGCGCCGTACGCTCGGCCTCGACGATTTCGGCATGCCCGGCGTTGCCATCGACCCGCGACTGCATCTGCTGAAATTCGGCCTGAACTACCAGCTTGGCGATTCGCCCTGGTCGGCGACGCCGACGCGGTCCGTGCTGCCGGACTCCAGCGACTGGAGCGTGCATGGGCAGACCACCCTGATCGGCCAGGGCTATCCATCGTTCCGCGCGCCCTATGGCGGGACCAACAGCCTTCCGGGCGCAGGGCAAGCGCAACAAACCTGGACCACGACGGCGTTTCTCGGCGTGCGGCTCTGGGAAGGCGGCGAGTTCTATTTCAATCCGGAGACAGCGCAGGGCTTCGGCCTCAACGGCACGCTCGGCCTTGCCGGATTCCCGAACGGCGAGGCGCAGAAGGCCGGCGCCGAATATCCGCGGATTCGGCCGCAGCGCTACTATTTCAAGCAGACCTTCGGCCTCGGCGGCGAGCAGGAAGACGTCCCTGATGGCCCGAACCAGATCGCGGGCAAGCGCGACATCGACCGCGTGACGGTCGTCGTCGGCCGCTTTGCGGTGGGCGATTTTTTCGACGGCAATTCCTACGCCAAGGATCCGCGCGCCGACTTCATGAACTGGGCGATGTGGTCGTCCGCCGCCTATGACTTCCCGGCTGACCTGCCCGGGTACACCCGCGGCGCGGTGGTCGAACTCAACCGCAAGGACTGGGCAGTGCGCGCCGGCGTGTTCCAGGTGCCCAATGCGCCGAACAGCGACGTGCTGGTCTCCAACGCCAACAATGGCGGCGCCGTGGTGGAATTCGAAGGCCGCTATTCGATCTTCGACCAGCCCGGCAGGATGCGCGTCGGCGTGTTCGGCAATCGCGGCTTCACCGGCAATTATCGCCAGGCGCTCGCGATCGAGGATGCCAATCCGGGACTCGACATCAACGACGTGATGGCCGGTATCCGCAAGGACAACACCAAGTACGGCTTCTACCTGAACGGCGAGCAGCAGATCGCAACCGATGTCGGCCTGTTCGGCCGTCTCAGCTGGAACGACGGCCGGAACGAGATCCTGTCGTTCACCGACGTCGACCGCAGCGTCTCGGGCGGTCTGTCGATCAAGGGCAGCTATTGGGGTCGGGCGAACGACACGATCGGCATCGGCGGTGCGGTCAACGGGCTGTCATCGGCGCATCGCGACTACCTCGCCGCCGGCGGCCTCGGTCTCTTGATCGGCGACGGCGCGCTGAACTACAGCCCGGAGCGGATTCTGGAGACCTACTACGCCTACCAGGTGAACAAGAACCTGACGCTGACCGCGGACTATCAGTTCATAACCAACCCCGCCTACAACGCCGACCGCGGCCCGGTGCACATCTTCTCCGGCCGCATCCACGGCGAGTTTTGAGTCCCAACGTCGTCCCGGCTCCCGTGCGCAATTGCGCACCAGGCCGGGACGACATTGAATTTGCCGCGCCGTTCTTCGCAATGTGAGCTGGATTGGTTCGAGCAGCAAAACGCCCTCTCCCCACTTAAATATATGTAGACCCCCCGGGCTTGCCGCAAGCCCGGGGTCATCCCGTAGAACGCGCGCCCAATCGAACGGAGGAGTGCGGGATGCGGGAACATGCTGTGGTGATTGCCGGCGGAGGGCCGACCGGGCTGATGCTGGCGTGCGAGCTGGCGCTGGCCGGCATCGATGTTGCGATTGTCGAGCGGCGCGAGGGGGCGGACCTGATCGGCGCGCGCGCGGGCGGGCTGCACGCACGCACCATCGAGGTGCTCGATCAGCGCGGCATCGGCGACCGCTTCGTCGCGCTGGGGGCGCGCCATCCGGCGGTGCTGTTCCATTCGCATCTGGTTCCGCTCGGGATCAGCGACTTCCCGACCCGACGCAATTTCACGCTGGGGCTGCGGCAGAACCATATCGAGCGCGTGCTCGGCGAATGGGCCGAACAGCTGGCGGTGCGGATCGATCGCGGGCGCGACGTCACCGGCTTCACGCAGGACGACGATGGCGTCGATGTCGCGCTATCGGATGGCGAGGTGCTCCGGGCCAAGTATCTGGTCGGCTGCGACGGCGGCCGCAGCCTCGTCCGCAAGGCGGCCGGCATCGAATTCGCCGGATGGGATCCGACCAGGAGCTGGCTGATCGCCGAGACCGAGATGTCGGACCAACCGGAATGGGGCTTTCGCCAGGACGACGCCGGCATCTATGCCATCGGCAAGGTGGAGGACGGCGAGCGGGTGCGGCTCGTGCTGACCGAGCGGCAGCTCGGTACCGACCGGGAGCCGACCCTGCGCGACGTCAGCGAACGGCTGGTTACCGTCTACGGCACCGATTTCGGCATCCACAGTCCGGTCTGGATATCGCGCTTCACCGACATGACCCGGCAGGCCGTGACCTACCGCAAGCAGCGCGTGCTGCTGGCCGGCGATGCCGCCCATGTGCATCCGCCGATGGGCGGACAGGGCCTCAATATCGGCGTGCAGGACGCGGTGAACCTGGGCTGGAAGCTCGCCCAGGTGGTCAAGCTGACATCGCCGGACAGCCTGCTCGACAGCTATCAGACCGAACGCCATCCGGTGGCGGCCCGCGTGCTGCGCAACACCATGGCGTATGTCGCGCTCAACGGTGCCGATGCGCGCAGCAAGGCGCTGCACGAGGTCGTCTCCGAATTGCTGCGCATGGACGAGCCGCGCCGAAAATTCGCCGCGATGATGTCGGGCCTCGACCTGCACTACGATCTCGGCGACGGCCATCCGCTGCTCGGACGCCGCATGCCCGATCTCGAACTGGTGACGACCAACGGGGCGCTGCGGGCCTTCGCGCTGCTGCACCAGGCACGGCCGGTGCTGCTCAATCTCGATGAACCCGGCAGCATCGACATCGCGGGATGGAGAGATCGGATTCGGCTGGTCGATGCCGATTATGCCGGCGCGTGGGAGCTTCCCGCGCTCGGGACGGTTGCGCCGCCCGCCGCGATGCTGGTCCGGCCCGACGGCTACGTGGCGTGGGTCGGAGACCGGAGTCAGCCGGGCCTCGCCGAGGCGCTGACCAGATGGTTCGGCGCCCCAGCGTAGCTGGGCGTCCCTATCCCGCCGGCTGGAACGAATCCGCGCGCGCCATCGCCCAGGCTTCGCGGAAGCGGGGATCCTGGGTGCCTTCGAGGAGTTCGCCCGGGCGCAGTGTCGGATAGAGCTGCGCGAAGGTGCGGACGTCGGTGGTCGAAGACCGCTGCGAGAAGTGGATCGGGCGCAGGTCCTTGGTGTGCTCGAGGCCGGCGGCGGCGAGCAGCTCGGTCAGCGCGTGCAGGGTCGAGTGGTGGTAGTTGTAGACGCGCTCGATCTTGCCCGGCACGTAGAGCGCGCGGTTGCGGATCGGGTCCTGCGAGGTGACGCCGGTCGGGCAGCGGTCGGTGTGGCAGCTCAGGGACTGGATGCAGCCGAGCGCGAACATGAAGCCGCGCGCCGAATTGCACCAGTCGGCTCCGATCGCCATCGCGCGCGCCATGTCGAAGGCGGTCGCGATCTTGCCGGCGGCGCCGATCTTGATGCGATCGCGCGCGCCGATGCCGATCAGCGCGTTGTGCACGAAATTGACGCCCTCGCGCATCGGCATGCCCAGATGATCCATGAACTCGAGCGGCGCCGCACCGGTGCCGCCCTCATTGCCGTCGACCACGATGAAGTCGGGGTAGAGCCCGCTCTCCTTCATCGCCTTGCAGATCGCCAGGAACTCCCAGGGATGGCCGATGCACATCTTGAAGCCGGCCGGCTTGCCGCCGGACAGTTTGCGCATTTGCGCCACGAATTCCATCATCTGCAGCGGCGTCGAGAATGCCTTGTGATAGGCCGGCGAGATGCAGTCCTCGCCCATCGGCACGCCCCGGATCTTGGAGATCTCCTCGGAGACCTTCGCGGCCGGCAGCACGCCGCCATGGCCGGGCTTGGCGCCCTGGCTGATCTTGAGCTCGACCATCTTGATCTGATCGTCGCCCGCGACGCTTGCGAACAGCTCCGGATTGAAGGTGCCGTCGCGGTTGCGGCAGCCGAAATAGCCGGAGCCGATCTCCCAGATGATGTCGCCGCCCATCTCTCGGTGATAGGGGCTGACGCCACCCTCGCCGGTGTCGTGGGCGAAGCCGCCCTTCTTGGCGCCCGCATTGAGCGCCCGCACCGCGTTCGGGCTGAGCGCGCCGAAGCTCATCGCCGAGATGTTGAAGACCGAGGCCGAATACGGCCTGGTGCAGTCGGGACCGCCGATGGTGATGCGGAATTTCTCCTCGGCGCGCGGCTTCGGCGCCACCGAATGATGCATCCACTCATAGCCCTCGCGATAGACGTCCTCCTGGGTGCCGAATGGCCGCTTGTCGAGCACCATCTTGGCGCGCTGATAGACCAACGCGCGGGTGTCGCGCGAGAACGGCATGCCGTCCTTCTCGCTCTCGAAGAAGTACTGCCGCATCTCCGGGCGGATTTCCTCGAGCAGGAAGCGCATATGCGCCGAAATCGGGTAGTTGCGCAGCACCGCATGGTTCTTCTGGGTCAGATCGCGGATGCCGAGCAACGTCAGCGCGCCGAAGATCGCGAGCGGGATGACCACGATCTTGAAGACCTTGTGGTCGAAAATCCCGACCAGCAGCAGGAGCGCGGTGACGACGGCGCAGATCGTCAGCACGATGAAGCGCGGCGAGAACGGAAGCATTATCGTATCCATGGAATCCTCCGGCCTGCCTTCAATGCCCTGTCGGGGGTAAGCCTAATCCAACTCGCGGAACAAGTGCACTACGGTTATACGGCCGAGCAGTCACAGATGTGACAACCGCCCGGATGGGCGGGTGCGGCTGCCGGGCAAACTGAAACGAGACCGCCTTTTGCAGTGCAACGAAGGGGAGCGGATGCGACAAGCTGCCGTCGCAGGGGCGCGCTGCCAAAAATATCGAAAACAACCCCATGCACAGTAGCCGGCGGGCTGCCAGCGTTCGAAACGACAACTTGACTCGTCGGGCAACTCAGCGGCATTCTTCCATTATTCCGAAATCGTGCGGACGCCCGCGGCTATCGCATATGGGAAAGCCCTGCTGCGTCGCCTCCCTGCGGCCATCCGTCGAGACGCCCGCCATCGAGTCCGCGGCCCCTCCACACGTCGCCCTGCGAAAGCAGGGACCCATAACCACCGATGGTCATTGTTGGGCGATGCTGGAACGACGAGTCCCATTCACAACACCCGCCGCGGATTATGGGTCCCTGCTTTCGCAGGGACGACAGATGGAGGGAGTCTTGTCCCCACGCACACCCGCCTAATGGGCGTGCGGCTGCAATTCGTGGGGGATGTGCCCCGGCTTCAGGCCGTCGCTGGCGAGCCACGCATTGGTGGTGTCGAGGGCGCGGGCGATGTGATCTGCGGTCCGGGAGAAATCGTAGGGTGAGCCGACCAGCGGGCAGAGCGGCGGCACCACGAAATACTCGACGTCGGGACCGATGTTCTCGAGCTCGTTGACGAGCTGCCGCGCGATCAGGAGCGTCAGTGCATGCAGCGCATTGGCGAGCGCGCCGACCGGCGGCGCCTGGTTGGCGCAGGCATGGCCGGTCGGCAGCACGATCAGGCGTTTTGCCCCATGCTTCACGGCAACGCGGACCGGTGTGTTGCTGGAGATCGCGCCGTCGGCGAGATAACGATCGCGGTAGTGCACCGGCGTGAACGCGCCGGGGATCGCGGTCGATGCGACGATCGCCTCGGCCGCGGAGCCTTCCGACAGCACCACGCTGTCGCCGCTGATGATGTCGGTCGTGACGATGTGGATCGGCAGCCGCGCGTCCTCGAGATTGCGGAACGGGATGTAGTCGTCGATCAGCCTGCGAACGCCGTCATGCGAGATCAGGAAGTCGCGCCGCCACAGGAAGCCCACCAGCGTCCGCCAGCTCACCGGAAACACGTCCTGCCGGTTCAGGCCGCGCCAGATCTCGGCCAGCCGCGCCACGCCCGAGACCGTCGGGTCGCCGGCATAGAACGCGCCGTTCAAGGCGCCGACGCTGGAGCCGACCACCATGTCGGCGGCGACGCCATGCGCGGCCAGCGCCTGCAGCATCCCGACCTGGATCGCGCCAAAGCTGCCGCCGCCGGCGAACACAAAGGCGGTCTTCGGGGCATCCGGATCGGTGATGGACAAGGTGCGGCTCCTCGGGTCGCCGCGTTCGGGAAACGGCGCGCGGCGTTCGCGGGATTTATAGCAGTGGGGGAATGGTACAGGCCACTCATACGGTCGTCGTCCCGGCGAAGGCCGGGACCCATAACCACAAATGCGAAAGGCTGGAGCCCGATGGGGCCCCAGCCTTCGTCCAATCAGCAACGGTGGTTATGGGTCCCGGGTCGCGCTTCGCTTGCCCGGGACGACAACTAGCGCTCGACGAACGCCTTCTCGATCACGAAGTGACCGGGCGTGTTGCCGCTGCCTTCCTTGAAGCCGCGGGTCTCGAACAGCTGCTTCAGCTCGTCCAGCATCGCCGGGCTGCCGCACATCATGATGCGGTCGGTCTCGATGTCGAGCGGGCCCTGATGCAGGTCGGTGAACAGCTGGTTGGAGGTGATCAGGTCGGTGATGCGGCCGCGGTTGCGGAACGGCTCGCGCGTCACGGTTGGATAGTAGGAGAGCTTCTCGGACAGCAGCGGCCCGAACAATTCGTCGTCGCGCAGCTTGGCCACCAGCTCCTCGCCATAGGCGAGCTCGGAGACCTGGCGGCAGCCATGCACCAGCAGGATCTGGTCGTAGCGATCGTAGACCTCGGGGTCCTTGATCAGGCTCGCGAACGGCGCAAGACCGGTACCGGTCGACAGCAGCATCAGCCGCTTGCCGGGGATCAGGTTGTCGGTGATCAGCGTGCCGGTGGCCTTGCGGCCGACCAGGATGGTGTCACCCTCGCGGATCTTCTGCAGCTTAGAGGTGAGCGGGCCGTCCTGCACCTTGATCGAGAAGAACTCGAGCTCTTCCTCGTGGTTGGCGCTCGCCATCGAATAGGCGCGCAGTAGCGGCCGGCCCTCGACCTCGAGGCCGATCATGGCAAACTGGCCATTCTGGAAGCGGAAACCGGAATCGCGGGTCGCCCGGAAGCTGAAAAGCGTATCGGTCCAGTGCTGAACAGAAAGAACTTTCTCTCGATAGAACGCGCTCATGGGTTTTCGTTTTCTCGACTGATCAGATTTAGAATGGTTTGATTTCTAGACTGCTCGCGACGGCGCTGAAGTGGCCGAAATCATTGAAGATCTCGCGTGTCCATTGCGCCAATGCATGAGATAGTCAAGATCAACTGGCGTGCAATTGCGATCTCAGAATGGCAGTCGTCCGATTTCGCGCAGAGGTTCAGCCACGACATCGTTAACACGTGGCGCTGCAGGTAATTTACTTGCTGAGATCGCCGCCGATCTGGCAATTAATTGCTACGAAAGCCGCGGTGAAGGGAAAATGATCTCGTGGTCCTGATCAGCCAGCGAATCTTCCTGGAAACCATCAAAAAATATTGTTTGGCGCGCTCGATTGCCGTCGAGGTGCGGTCCGGCGGCTGGCTGGTCATCATGACCAAAGGCGGCACGCGGCGACTTGCGATCGGCTACGACATCGGGCTGAACAGCGCGGTCGCGCATCAGGTCGCCAACGACAAATCGGCCTGCGCCGAAGTGCTGGCATCGGCCGGCATATCGGCCATTCCGCACAGGCTGTTTCTCGGCAGCAAGCTCAGCAAGCACATCCCCGGATCGGACTCGCTGGATGCGATGTTGCTTCTGCTCGCGCAGCATCCGCACGGCCTCGTCGTCAAACCCAACGAGGGGACCTCGGGCGAGCTGGTCTTCCGCGTCACGACGCGAACGCAACTGGAGACCGCGGTCGCGCGCATCCTCGCCGCGCATCCCAGCCTTGCGATCTCGCCTTACGTCGAGATCAAGGACGAGGTGCGATTCATAGTGCTCGACGACTGCGCGCTGCTCGCCTACGTCAAATTGCGCCCAACGGCCGTTGGCGATGGCGTCCATTCGCTGCGTGAACTCGCGCACAAGACTGCACCTGCCGACCTGCTTAAAACCATCACCGACGACTTCTCGCCTGCCGTGCTCGACTCCATTCCGCCCAAAGGTGAATTACGTATTATCAACTGGCGGCATAACCTTGATTCCGGCGCCGAGCCAGTGCTGCTCAAGCACAAGGAAATGCCGCACTTCGGCGGCGCGCTCGCGATCAACGCCGCACAGGCTCTACGCATCCGCTTCGCCTCGATCGATGTAGTGCAGGTCGACGGCAGTTGGCACATCCTCGAGGTCAACTCCGGGGTAAAGATGGAAGCGCTCGGCAAGCGCGCCCCCGACCTCGTCGAAATGATTTACTCCACCGCGCTCGACAAAGTGTTCGCGTAATTGGCGCAGCACGCGCTCCCCTCGCGCCCCCGATCATTCTCGCGGGTGTTCTTTCTCAAAGGCGGCGACGATCAGTTCCGATTGCTCGACCTGTGCCGTAAGATGGTCGATCTCGGCTTGCGTCTCCGGAAACACGTCAGCGCCTGCCGTATTTCCGGATTGCAACTCGGCGAGCAGTTCACGATTCTTCGTGATCTGCTCGCGGTGCCAATCGATTTCGGGATCGTCTTGCATAGGCCAGGTCTCAATCGGCTAGGGACTACGACGCCAGCTCGCGCAGCAGAGTGGATGGATAAACCGGCTTGGCAAAGAATTTGACGCCGTCTGGCAGATCGCTGGGCGGCGCCAGGCCCGAGATCACGAGCACGCGCACGCCCGGGTCGCAATCCAGCGCCCATTGTGCGAGTTCGATGCCGTTCATTCTGCCAGTGAGCTTGATGTCGGTGACCAGCAGTGACGGGTGACGCATCTTGATGGCAAGCGCAGCCGTCTCGCCGTCTTCGCATTGGATGACGTCGAAATGCCCTTCCTTCAACAACAGCGCAATCATGTCGCGCTGGATCGTGTCGTCCTCGACCACAATTGCGGTCTGGTGAATTGACCTCGTGTAGCCCATGGCAACCTCCAAACGGTCAACCCCAGTGTTCAATGACTGGGGACGCTTAAAGTTCTGGTTCCAGACTCGATAACGGCGGGTTCCGGCGGGCGTTTGCAAGTTCCGAGCGGAACAACATTCGAGGTTGCCGCGTCATTGATGAGAGACGAGCCGGATGGTTCGGGCCTGGGAAAGGAAGTCGTGCCGGGAGGCAAAGCTGATGAAGAACGCTGTACGCTCCGATCAGGATTTTTCTGACCCCTACAAGGCCGACGCGGCGGCTGGCGCGCCCAGCTATCTGCCTTCTCGACGACGGGTCGAAGACCCGGTGCCGGATGCCAATGGCATGCGGCATCAGGCGATAGAGCGAGAGACGACGACCGGCTCGCTTGGCGATCCCTTTGGCGCTCGCCTGCCGCACGACATCGTTTCCGAGATGGAAGCAGAGCTCAAGCAGCAGGTCGATCGGCTTGTCGCGGAGCGACACTAGCTGGCGATGAAGCGACGAGCTCGCAGACTTCAACAGCGCAATCTCGCCTGCCGATGATGCTCCCGAGATCGCGGCGCGGAAACTCGAAGCAAGATCCCCGCCAGATCGATGGAGTTTTGATGGGAGCGATCCTTGGACGCGCGATTTTCCAGGTCATGGTCGTTCTGGCGGCGGTCGGCATCGTTGCCCTCGCTTCCATGGCGGTCCACGGCGGCTACGCGCGTGCGGCGGTGCAGCTTGCAGCGAAATTCGCTCCGTCACTTTGATCGATTCAGCGGCTTGCCCCTCCCGCCCAAGGGAGTACGCTGACGCGTATTAGTCGATCCGGATACAGATTATGCGCAAACTCCTTTTGAACTTCCTCGCCGTCACGGCGTTCGCCGCTGCCTTCAATCCACCGCCCGCCAGCGCCGTATTCTGGCGCGGCGTGACGGCCCCGACGAATATCGACATCCACGGCTATCCGATCATCAAGGAGCCGCCGCCGAGCACATGCCAGCTGATCCATGTGAACGGTTTCTGGGTCCGGCAATGCCTGGATTTGTCGCATCGTTATTGGCGATGAACGACGGCGCGCCGCTTCCGACCTCCTCCCCGCTCGGCAGCGGCTATCGCATATGAAGTACGGGAGTGCATCCGCGGGCTCACTTCGCCTCTCCCGCTTGCGGGGGAGGCGGACACGCATCGCAAGATGCGTGGCGGGTGGGGGTGTTTCCATAGTGGGATACCCGATGCGGAGACACCCCCACCCCGCCCTCCCCCGCAAGCGGGAGAGGGAGCCCAACGCCACAGCCCACACCACGCGAGGCTAGTTCGCGCCGCCCGCCGAATCGTCGAGCGCCTTGAAGGCGTCTTCGAGCTGCGGTGAGAGCGCGACGTTGAGCTTCTCGCCGGTCGGCAGGCGGGCGACGAACCACTTGTTATAGAGCGGGACGATGTCGCGGTTCGAGGCGAGCTTGCGGAAGGCGCGCTCGACCACGTCCTTCATCTGCGGCTCGCCCTTGCGGTACATGATGCCGTAGGGATCGTAGGACAGATAGTCGCCGGTGACGCGGAATTTGTCCTGCGACTTGTGCCGCGCGATCAGGCCGTAGAGCAGGATGTCGTCGGTCGCGAACGCATCCGCTTTGCCGTCCACCAGCATCTGGTAGGACTGCTCGTGGTCGCCGGCGGTCACGATGTTGAGGCCGAGCTGTTGCTTGGCGTCGACATTGTGCATCGCCTGCTCGTTGGTGGTGCCCTTGGTCACCACCACCGTCTTGCCCTTCAGGTCGGCGACCTGGTTGACGGCGGACGCCTTCGGCACCATCAGCTTGGTGCCGGCCACGAACATCAGCGGCGAGAATGCGACCAGCTTGCCGCGCTCGGAGTTCGCCGTGGTCGATCCGCATTCGAGATCGATCTTCTTGTCGACGACCGCCGGGATGCGGTCGTCGGAGGTCACCTTGACGTAATCGATCTTGAGGTTGGCGTCGTCGACCTCGGCCCCGATCTCGTCGACGATCGCATCGCACAGCTCGAGGCTGTAGCCGATCGGCCGGTTGGAGTGGTCGAGGAACGAGAACGGCGGCGAACTCTCGCGATAGCCGATCCGCACCGCGTGCGTGGCCTTGATGTTGGCGAGCGTGGGGCTGAGCCCCTCGCCCGCCGGCTGTGCGGAGGCAGGTCCCGAGAGCAGGCTTGCCGCCAGCAGACATGCTGACAGCAGGCATGTCGGCAGGAGGGGCGCCTCAGCCCGTATCGGCCTCCAGCGGGCGCGATGCATGCATCCCTCCCGTCAATGGCCGGCCATCACGGCGCCCGGCACCGCATCCTGCGGCACCGCGTCGTCGGGTCCGAGCTCGTGCTCGGCCTTCAGCTCGCCCTCCCACTTCGCGACCACGGAGGTGGCCAGCGAGTTGCCGATCACGTTGGTGGCGCTGCGGCCCATGTCGAGGAAGGTGTCGATGCCCATGATCATCAGCAGGCCGGCCTCGGGAATGCCGAACTGCGACAGCGTCGAGGCGATCACGACCAGCGACGCGCGCGGCACGCCGGCGACGCCCTTCGAGGTGATCATCAAGGTGGCCAGCATAGCGAGCTGCGTGCCGAGCGACATCTCGATGTGGTAGGTCTGCGCGATGAAGATGCTCGCGAAGGTGCAGTACATCATCGTGCCGTCGAGGTTGAAGGAATAGCCGAGCGGCAGCACGAAGGCCGAGATCCGCGAGGAGGCGCCGAACCTGTTCAGTCCCTCCAGCGTCTTCGGGTAGGCCGCCTCCGAGGAGGCGGTCGAGAACGCGATCATCAGCGGCTCGCGGATCAGCCGCAGCAAATGGCTGTAGCGCGGCCCGATCACGATGAAGCCGACCGCGACCAGAATGCCCCACAGGATCAGCAGCGACAGATAGAAGCCGCCCATGAAGACGATCAGCTTCCAGAGCACGCCGAGGCCGTTCTTCGAGACCGTCGCCATGATCGCCGCCCACACCGCGATCGGCGCAAACAGCATCACGTAACCGGTAACCTTGAGCATGATGTGGGCGAGATCGTCGATCAGGCTCATGATCGGCTTCGACCGCTCAGGCATGGCGCCGAGCGCCACCGCGAAGAACACCGCGAACACCACGATCTGCAGGATCTCGTTCTGCGCCATCGCATCCGCGATCGAGGTCGGGATCAGATGGGTCAGGAATTTCTCGATCGAGAAGGCCGAAACCGGCAGGCCGGTGGACTGCGCCTTGTCAGGCAGCGTGCCGGGGAAATTGGCGCCCGGCTGCAACAAATTGACCATCACGAGGCCGAGCAGCAGCGAAACGAACGAGGCAGAGACGAACCAGCCCATGGTCTTGGCGAAGATGCGCCCGAGCTTGGCGCCGCTTCCCATATGGGCGATGCCGCCGACGAGGGTCGCGAACACCAGGGGTGCGATGATCATCTTGATCAGGCGCAGGAACAGCATAGCGATCAGGTTGACGTCGGCTGCGATCTCGGCGCGGCTGTCAGGAAAGTAGTTGAAGACGATCGTTCCCATTGCGATGCCAAGGACCATCGCAAGCAGGATGTATTGCGTAAACCTGTTCGACATTCTCTTACCCCCGTAAGTTCCCGGCGAAGGGCAAGTGTGGCAGATTTACGCAGCTACGCAACACGCTTCGCGCCGAGCGGGACTTTGCCGATCTGTTCCCGTTGTGGAATGCCAGCGCGCGGACTAGCGTTCATGCAGCGCACAATCTGTGCAATGAGCTGCGCGCGTCGCAGTCAAACTGCATGCGAAACGACCAACGTGAGGGGAGACACCGCCAATGAACGACACCGTCAATCGCCAGATCCTGCTTGTTGAAAAGCCGACCGGCAAGCTCGGCCCCGAGCATTTTCGCCTGACCAAGGGCACGGTCCCCGCGCCGAAGGACGGCGAGGCGCTGGTGCGGACGCGCTACATCTCGCTCGACGCCGCCAACCGCGCCTGGATGCACGGCGCCACCTACCGCGCCGCAGTGGAGGCCAACACCGTGATGGCAGGCGGCAGCATCGCCGAAGTGGTGTCGTCGAACGACCCCGGCCTGAAGCCGGGCGATATCGTGTTCGGCGACACCGGCTGGCAGGACTACGCCGCCGTGCCCGCCAAGCACCTGGCCAAGATGCCGAAGCTCGAGCCGATGACCCATCTGCTCAGCGTCTACGGCGTGGCCGGCCTGACCGCCTATTTCGGCCTGCTCCATGTCGGCAAGCCGAAGGAGGGCGAGACCGTGGTGGTGTCGGCGGCCGCCGGCTCGGTCGGCTCGATCGTCGGCCAGATCGCCAAGATCAAGGGCTGCCGCGTGGTCGGCATCGCCGGCGGCAAGGACAAGTGCCACTGGCTGACCTCCGAGCTCGGCTTCGACGCCGCGGTCGACTACAAGGACGGCGCCACCTACAAGGCGCTGCGCGCAGCGGCGCCCAAGGGCATCGACGTCTATTTCGACAATGTCGGCGGCGACATCCTCGAAGCCTGTTTGGCGCAGATGAACAACCGCGGCCGGATCGCCTGTTGCGGCGCGATCTCGCAATATGACGGCGTGCCCTCCGCGCACGGGCCGCGCGGCGTGCCCGGCCTGATCGTGGTGAAGCGGCTCATCATGCAGGGCTTCATCGTGATGGACTACATGGACCAACGCGACGCCGCCCTCGCCGACCTGCAATCCTGGGTCTCCTCGGGCAAGCTCAAGGTCCAGGAAGACGTCATCGACGGCATCGAGAACACCCCGCAGGCGCTGATCGGCCTGCTCGCCGGCGAGAACCGCGGCAAGCGCATGGTGAAGGTGTAGCGGGAAGCGCTCTCAAACCCGTCATCCCCGCGCAAAGGCTTCGCCTTTTGCGCGGGGGTGACGGTGTGAGGGTTGTAGTGAGTGGCCTCGCCATGCCGTCGTCCTGGCGAAAGCCAGGACCCATAACCACCGAGTTCGATTGAGAGCGCGATAGTGGCCCCAGCGTCACACAACAACAAGCGGTTGGGGTAATGGATCCTGGCTTTCGCCAGGACGACCGTGAATACGGAGAGAGATTCGATTGCGCGGCACGGCCCTAATGCACCGTGCCCGGCGCCTGCGGGGCGGCTTGCGGCGCGGCCGTCTTGCCCTTCTTCGCCTTGCGCCAGTTCTCGAAACTCTGCACCACGACGAAGAACGCCGGCACGAACAGCACCGCAAGGCAGGTCGAGGCGATCATGCCGGAGAACACGGTGATGCCGATCGACTTGCGGGCGTTGGCGCCGGCGCCGGTCGCGATCACCAGCGGCAGCACGCCGAGGATGAAGGCGAACGACGTCATCAGGATCGGCCGGAATCGGGCGCGGGCCGCATCGATCGCCGATTCCAGCACCGGCTTGCCGTCGCGGATGTGATGCTCGAGCGCGACCTCCACGATCAGGATCGCGTTCTTGGCCGACAGCGCGATCAGGAGGATGGTGCCGATCTGGGTATAGAGATTGTTCTCGATCCGAAGCGACGTCAGCACCAGCATGGGCCCGAGCAGCGACAGCGGCACCGCCAGGATCACCGAGATCGGCGCGTACCAGCTCTCATATTGTCCGGCGAGCACGAGATAGACCAGCAGCAGCGCCAGCGCGAAAACATAGTAGATCTGACTGCCGACCTCCTTCTCCTGGTACGACATCGCCGTCCATTCATAGCCGGTCCCGGGCGGCAGCGTCTTGGCGGCGATCTCCTCCATCAGCGTCATCGACTGGCCGGAGCTGTAGCCCTGCGACGGCAGGCCGATGATGGTCGCGGACGGATAGAGGTTATAGAGGCTGATCAGCGACGGCCCGACCGACGGGGTGATGTTCGCCACGGTGCCGAGCGGGACCATGTCGCCATTGCTGTTGCGCACCATCATGTTCTGGATGTCGCGCAGGGTCAGGCGGTATTGCGCATCGGCCTGGGTGTAGACCTGGAAGGTGCGGCCGAACTTGGTGAACTGGTTGACGTAGCTCGCGCCGAGATAGGACGACAACGTCGAGAAGATCTGGTCGGTGGTGACGTGCAGCGTCTCGGTCTTGACGCGGTCGACCTGGACGTCGAACTGCGGCACCATCGAGCGGAACGACGACTGCACCCGTTGCAGCGCAGTTTGGGTCTGCGCATTGCCGACGACGGCGCCGGTCACCGCCTGCAGCTTGCCGTAATCGGCGTTGCCGTCACGGAGCTGCACCTGCATGGCAAAGCCGGCGGCATTGCCGATGCCCTGGATCGGCGGCGGCGGGATCACCAGGATCCGCGCCTCCGGAATCACCGCAAGCTTGTCGTTGAGGCCATAGACCAGCGAGCGCAGATCCTCGCCGGGGCCGCGCGAGCCCCAATCCTTCAGGATCACATAGGCGACGCCGGCATTGGCGAGGCTCGACGAGTTGTCGAGCGCGGAGATGCCGGCGATCGTGACCACCTGCTCGACGCCAGGTGTCTTGCGGGCGATCTCGGTGACCTGATCGAGCACCCGCTGGGTGCGATCGATCGCGGCGCCGTCGGGCAGCTGCACCGCGGCCAGCAGGTAGCCCTGGTCCTCGATCGGAATGAAGCCGGTCGGCACCCGCGACAGCCCGTAGCCGGCAATTCCGATCAGGACCAGCGCGACCAGGACCGAGGCCTTGGCGTGGCCGGCAATGCCGCCGATGATCCGGGTGTAGCCCCGCTCCACCCGGTCATAGACCGCATTGAAGCCGCGGTAGAAGAAATTGCGCTGCTCTGGCGGCACCGGCGGGCGCAGCCATAGCGCGCATTGCGTCGGCTTCAAGGTCGCGGCATTGACGGCGCTGAGCAGCGCGGTCGCCGCAATCACCAGGGCGAATTGCGCATACATCCGGCCGGTCAGCCCCGGCAGGAAGGCCGCCGGCAGGAACACCGAGATCAGCACCAGCGTGATGCCGACGATCGGCGCGAACAATTCGTCCATCGCCTTGATCGCGGCATCGTGCCCGGACATGCCGCGCTCGATATTGTGCGCGGCGCCTTCGACCACCACGATGGCGTCGTCGACCACGATGCCGATCGCCAGCACGATCGCAAACAGCGTCGAGAGATTGATGGTGAAGCCGAGCGCGGCCATCGCCGCGAACGCGCCGATGATGGTGACCGGCACCGTGGTCGCGGGCACCAGCATCGCCCGCCAGTCCTGCAGGAACACCAGGATCACGACCAGCACCAGCAGGCCGGCCTCGATCAGCGTCCGATAGACCTCGTCGATCGAGGCCTGGACGAACTTGGTGGTGTCGAACGGCGTGTCGTATTTGATGTCCTGCGGGAACTGCTTGGCGAGCTGCGCCACCTTCTTCTGCACTTCCTTCTCGACCTGCAGCGCGTTGGCGCCCGGCGAGAGGAACACGCCGATGCCGGTGGCCGGCTTCTGGTTGAGCGAGAACACCTGGCTGTAGGTCTGCGCGCCGAGCTCGACCGAACCGAGATCGCGGACGCGGATGACGTCGCCGACATTGCCGGTCTTGACGATGATGTTCTCGAACTGGCTCGCATCGTCGAGCCGGCCGTTGACGTTCAGCGTGTACTGGAACGCCTGCCCCTGCGGCGCGGGCGGCGCGCCGACCTGGCCCGCGGTGACCTGCTGGCTCTGCTGCTGGATCGCCTGGATGACGTCCTGCGGCATCAGCCCGCGCGCCTGCAGCTTGTTCGGATCGAGCCACACCCGCATCGAATACTGCCCGGCGCCGAACACCGTGACGTTGCCGACACCGGGCAGACGCGACAGCTCGTCGCGAATGTTGATGGTGGCATAATTCGACAGGAACAGGCTGTCGTAGGTCTTGTTCGGCGAAGTCAGGGTCACGAACAGCAGGATCGAGGTAGACTTTTTCTGCACCGTGACGCCCTGGTTCTGCACCGCGGTCGGCAGCTGCGACAGTGCCGAGGAGACGCGGTTCTGCACCAGCACCTGCGCGAAGTTCAGGTCAGTGCCGATCTTGAAGGTCACCGTCAGCGTGTAGGTGCCGTCGGCGCCGCTGTAGGACTGCATGTAGAGCATGTCCTCGACGCCGTTGACCTGCTGCTCGATCGGCAGCGCCACGGTGTCGATCACGGTTTTTGCCGACGCTCCGGGATAGCGCGTCGTCACCTGGACGGTCGGCGGCACCACATCGGGATATTGCGCGACCGCAAGATTGAACAGCGCGACGCCGCCGATCAGGATCATCAGGATCGCGATGACGTTGGAAAGCACCGGCCGCTCGATGAAGAATTTCGAGATCATGGCGCGCCCCTCACTTGGTCGGTGCCGGCGTCGCGTCGCCCTTCTGCATCTGCGGATCGACCTTCTGCCCCGGGATCGCGCGCAACAATCCGGCGGTCACGACGCGGTCGTCGGCCTTCAGCCCGCTCTCGATGACGCGCAGCCCCTCGTCGAGCGGGCCGGTCGTCACCTTGCGCTGCTCGACCACATTGTCGGCATTGACGACCAGCACGTAGCGGCCGGCCTGGTCGCTGCCGATCGCGACGTCGGGCACCAGCAGCGCGTTCTCCTGCTTGGTGAAGGGCACGCGAACGCGGACATAGAACCCCGGCAGCAGCACGCGATCCGGATTGGGTATCAAGCCACGGACGGGAAGCGTTCCGGTCGACTGATTGACGGTCGGCGCGACGTAATCGAGCTTGCCCTTGTGCGGATAGCCGGCTTCGGTCTGCAGGCCGACCTCGACCGGCAACTGCCTGATGTCGTTGACCGTCATGCCGAGGCGGCGCGCCTCGTCCCGCACCCGCTGCACGTCCTGTTCGTTGACGTTGAAATTCACGTAGATCGGATCGAGCTGCACGATGGTGGCAAGCTGGGTGGGCGAGGCCACGCCGACCAGTTCGCCGACCGAGACCAGATGGTTGCTGACGATGCCGTCGAACGGCGCGGCCACATTGGTGTAGCCGTAATTGACCGCGGCGATCTTGGTGTTGACCTGGGCCTGCTGCAGATTGGCCTGGGCGTTGTCCCGCGTCGAGGTCGAGTTTTCCAGCGTCGCCTGCGAGACCGCCTGGCGCTGCACCAGATCCTGCTGCCGCTTGTAATCGGACTCGGCCTGCTTCACCGTTGCCTGTGCGCCGACCTCCGCAGCCTGTGCCTGCTCCAGCTTCAGCTTGTAGGTCTCCGGCTCGATCGTGAAAAGGGAGGCCCCCTCCTTCACGAAAGTGCCGTCCTGGTAGTTGATCGCCTGCAGAAAGCCCTGCACGCGCGCGACCAGATCGACGGTCTTGATCGGCGCGGTGTTTCCGGTTGCGTCCAGATAGCGCGTGATCGCGCGCTGCACCGGCGGCGCGACTTCGACCTTGGGCGGCGGCGGCGCAACAAAACTGTTTTGCTCGCAGGCACTTAAACTGACAAGGGCGGCTATGGCGAAGGCGATGCGCAGAAGCGGCGCATTTCGCAGCCGCACAAAATCGCTCTGACTGAAATGTGCCGACGCGCGCGCATGCCTCATTTCCGAGCCTCAATTCAAATGACTTAATTCAAAGATATCGAAGCGAGCAAAAAATTCAGCCGGCCCCTTCCATAGCAACAATCCGCTTGCAGCGGAACTCGAAAGCGAAAATGATGCCGCTCGCGAAGGTTGTTAGAGCAAAACTATTTCAGACTCAGTTCAGTTGAGCCGGAGGCTGCCGGCGCGACCAGAGGATTTATTCAAATGATCAACGCGTTGACACGTGCAACGAGGCTCTCCGCATGGCTCGCGCTTGCGGCATTGATGAGCACCGCGCCGGCCTTGTCGCAGGCGCCGAGCCAGGCGCAGCGCGACGCCATCAAGTCGCAATGCCGCAACGATTACATCGCGCACTGCTCCAGCGTGCCGCCCGGCGGCGAAGCGTCACTGCAATGCCTGCAGAAGAACATGGCAAGCCTTGCGCCCGGCTGCGCCAGCGCCGTGAAGGCGGTGGAAGCTCCAAGCGCTGCGCCCGCAGCAGCCAAGTCCGACGCGGCTCCGGCGGCGACGGCGGCCAAGCCCGCGGAGACGGCGACGCCGAAGGCCGCGGCAGGAAAGCCAAGCAACGCGCAGATCTCCGCGATCCGCAGCGCGTGCCGCTCGGATTATCCCAAGGTCTGCGCCGGCGTGCCGACCGGCGGTGCGCCGGCACTGCAGTGCCTGGAGAAGAACAAGGACAAGCTCTCGCCGGCCTGCGAGAAGGCCGTGGCCGGCGGTGGCGCCGCGCCGGCGGCGGGTGCCGCGACTGCGGCAGCACCGGCCGCGGCTCCGGCGGTGATCGTGTTGCGGCCGCTGCGGCCGCGTGAAGAGCTGTTCGTGCTGCGTTCGGCCTGCGGGGGCGACGTCCGCTCGATCTGCGGCGGCGTGCAGCCGGGCGGCGGCCGGATCGTGCAATGCCTGGCGACCAATGCCGGCTCGCTCTCGCCGGCGTGCCGCGACGTGCTCGCGCCGTTCGCGGCGCGGTGATCCTGTTGTCACGCGACTGATCGGAAAAAGGGAGCGATCGATGCTGCGTCTTGTCCTGACCGTCGCGCTGCTTTGCGGCACAACCGCCGTCGTCTACGCCCAGGAGCTCACGTCTGCGCAACGCGACGCCTGCATGGGGGATTACCAGAAGTTCTGCAAGAGCGTGACGCCGGGCGGCGGGCGCATCATCGCCTGCCTTGCCAAGCAGAGCGACAAGCTGACGCCGGCCTGCAAGAAGGTGCTGGCGGAGGCGGAGAAGAAATAGCCGCGCAGGCGGTGAGACGACGGGTGTCCGGCGATTTGCCGGGCACGGAGCCGCAGCACCTTGTTGTCACAAACAGGCCAACCAACCTCACTCCGGGAGAGGGAATAACATGCGCTCATTATTGCTGATCGCTGCGGCCCTGCTGTCCTTTGCCGCGACCATGACCTTCGAGTCCTCCGATGCCAACGCCGTCGTGTGCGGGCGCGGCCCCTATCGTGCCGGATGCGCGAGCACGCGCGGCGCGGTCGTCGTCCGCAAGCCCGTGGTTGCCGGCTGCCGCTGGGTATGGGTCGGCGGGGTCAAGGTCCGCCGCTGCTACTGAGCCGCTCGCCGCCGGGCTTCTAGCCGCCGCGCGCATTTTCCCTCTGGCGTTCCTGCCGGAGGGCGATTAGGCTGGACCCGAATTGTAAGTACACTGTCAATCTGGGAGGCAGACGTTGCGGATCGCCGTGATCGGCGGAGGGCCCGGCGGGCTCTATTTCGCCTATCTCTGGAAGAAGCGTCATCCTGACGCCGAGATCGATCTGTTCGAGCAGAACGCAGCCGGCGCCACCTGGGGCTTCGGCGTGGTGTTCTCCGAGCAGGCGCTGGAGTTTCTGCGCGCCGACGACCCTGAGACGGTCGACGCCATCACCCCAAGGATGGAGAGCTGGAAGAACATCACGCTCAATCTGCGCGGCGAGAGCGTCGAGATCGACGGCGTCGGGTTCTCCTCGATCGGCCGGCTGGCGCTGCTGACGATCCTGCAGCAGCGCGTGCGCAGCACGGGCGTCACGCCGCGCTTCGACACCGTGGTGCAATCGGTCGACCAGCTCAGGGATTACGACCTGATCGTCGCTGCCGACGGGCTGAACTCGATGGTTCGCCGTGGTGATGAGGCCGCGTTCGGCGCGTCAGTCACGCATTCGACCAACAAGTTCGCCTGGTACGGCACCACCAAACCCTTCGCGACGCTGTCGCAGACCTTTGTCGCAACCGACCGCGGCAGCTTCAACGCCCATCACTATCGCTACGCGAAGGACATGAGCACCTTCCTGGTCGAGTGCGACGCGGCAACCTGGGAAGCCTACGGCTTCGCCGACAAGACGATCGAGGAGTCGCAGGCGATCTGCGAAGACGCGTTCGCCGCGACCCTGGACGGTCACAGACTGATCTCGAACAAATCGGTGTGGCGCAATTTCCCGTGGATCTGGAACGAGCGCTGGTCGCACGGCAACATGGTGCTGATCGGTGACGCGCTGCATTCCGCGCATTTCTCGATCGGCTCCGGCACGCGGCTGGCAATCGAGGATGCGATCGCGCTGACCAAGGCGCTCGAGGCCGAGGGCGGCATCGCCGCTGCGCTTGCCCGCTACGAGAGCGAGCGCAAGCCGATCGTGAAGAAGCTCGTCACCGCGGCGCGGACCAGCGCCGACTGGTACGAGCATTTCCCGGCGCATATGAAGCACGACCTGATGGATTTCGCCTACAGCTACATCACCCGCTCCGGCCGGATCGACGACGCGCGGTTGCGCGCGATGTCGCCCGCCTTCATGGCCCGTTACGAAGCAGCAAAAGGACGCTCATGACCGGGATCGCCGACCAGGTTCCGCTGGACAGTCCCGGTTCGCGCGAGATCGGCTTCGCGCTTCCCGAGCGCTACAATGCGAGCCGCATCCTGTTCGACAATCTCGGCAACGGGAATGCCGAACGCCTGGCGCTGACCGGTCCGGCCGGCACGCGAACCTATCGCGAGCTCTGTGCCGATGCCGCCCGCTGGGGCCACGCTTTGGTGTCACTTGGACTGCAGCGCGGCGACCGCGTCTTGCTGTTCCTCGACGACACACCGGCCTATCCGGCGGCGTTCTTCGGCGCGGTGCGCGCCGGCTTCGTGCCGCTGCTCATCAACACGCTGACGACGCCGGAGCTGCTGCAATTCTATCTGTCCGACGCCGGTGCGCAGGTCGCCGTCACCGATGCCGAGTTCTGCTCGCGCTTCAACGCCGAGGCCTGCAAGGACACGCCGCTGCGCACGCTGGTCGTGGTCAATGGCACGGGCGCCGGGCATGCCGTCGCGGAGACGCGTAACGCCGGCGGCTGGCTGCATACGTTTCCCACCGAGCTTGACGCGGCCGACACCCATCGCAACGAGATGGCGTTCTGGATGTATTCGTCGGGCTCGACCGGCCGCCCCAAGGGCATCGTGCATCTGCAGCACGACATGGCCTATAGCGAGCTCGCGTTCGCCCGCAACGTGCTGAAGCTTCAGCCCGGCGACATCTGCTTCTCGGTGCCGAAGATCTTCTTCGCCTACGGCTTCGGCAATTCGATCACGTTTCCCTTCTCGGTCGGCGCCGCGACGCTGCTGCTGCCGGGCCAGCCCAAGCCGGCCGCGATCTTCGCGGCGATCGCCCAGTATCGCCCGACCGTGTTCTTCGGCCTGCCGACGCTCTACATCACCCTGACCAAGGCCGAAGGCGCCGAGCAAGCCGATTTCTCCTCGCTGCGGATGGCGGTCTCGGCCGCCGAGGTGCTGTCGGCCGACGTGTTCAACGGCTGGAAGCGGCTCACCGGGCTCGAGATCATCGAAGGGCTCGGCTCGACCGAGGTGCTGCACGTCTATCTCAGCAACCGCACGGAGCAGAAGAAGCTCGGCGCCGCGGGCCTGCGCGTGCCCGGCTACGAGATCATGCTGCGCGACAGCGCCGGCCGCGAGGTCGGCGACAATGAGGAAGGCATTTTGTGGGTGCGCGGCGATTCCGCGACGCCGCTGTACTGGAACAGGCCGGACAAGACCGCCGAGACCGTGCGCGAGGACGGCTGGATCTACACCGGCGATCGCTTCGTGCGCGACAGCGACGGCTTCCACTTCTTCCGCGGCCGCGCCGACGATCTCGTCAAGATCTCCGGCCAGTGGGTCTATCCGTTGGAGGTCGAGCTGTGCCTCGCCGATCATCCCGACGTCCGCGAATGCGCCGTCTACGCCGCCGAATTGCCCGACCGACGCATGACGCTGCGGGCGGTGGTGGTGATGAACAGGGCCGGCTTCGACACCGATGAGGCGGCGCGGCGGTTGCAGGATTACGTCAAGACGAAGCTTTTGCCCTACAAATATCCGCGCGAGGTCAAGTTCATCGACGAGTTGCCGAAGACCGGAACGGGGAAGATCGACCGGCAGGCGGTGATGCGGATGTAGAGCGCACCGTCGCCACAAATTCGATGTCGTCCCGGCGGAGGCCGGGACCCATAACCACAAGTGTTTGTGGTGCGAAGGCTGGGGCTCCAGCCTGCCATGACAACGCCCTTCGGTGGCTATGGGTCCCGGCCTTCGCCGGGACGACAGAGAACGCGGCGATCGCGTCGCGTACGTCGACCACCGGCAGCTACGCCCCCAGCCCCGTCCCGCCATAGAGCCACGCGATATCGTCGCACCACTCGGCTTGCGACTTCGCGCTCATGATCGCGTTGCGGATGCGGGCGTGCTCGCCGGCGGGGTGGTAGACGTGCTCGCCGATCGCGCGTGACATCAATTGCACCCGCGCGGTGCGCGGGAACCGCTGGCTGCGATACGCGTCGAGCGCCGTCGCCTGGTCGTCGTGACTGGCCAGCATGTGCGACAGGCACACCGCGTCCTCCATCGCCTGGCAGGCGCCCTGCGCAAAATATTGCAGCATCGGATGCGCGGCGTCGCCGAGCAGCACGACGCGGCCATCGATCCAGCGCTCGGTGGGGTCGCGATCGCACAGCACCCAGAGCTTCCAGTTGGTGCCGTGCCGGATGATGTTCTGCGCTCGCTCATGGACGTGGGTGAAGCCCTTCATCACCTCCGCTTCAGAGACCGGCTTGCCCGCAACCGGCTCCGGCGCATCGTTGTGATAGGTGACGACGAGGTTGAACACCTTCCAGCCCGACAGCGGATAATGCACGATGTGGCATTTCGGGCCGGCCCACAGCGTCGCCGCGTTCCAGCGCAGATCCTCCGGCATCTGCTCGGTCGGGATCACGGAGCGATACGTGGTGTGACCGGAGACGCGCGGCGGGCCATCCGCCGTCACCTGCTTGCGGATGTTGGACCACAACCCGTCGGCGCCGATCAAAAGACGCCCGGCGATGCGCTCGCCATTGGCAAGCTTTGCGGTCACCGACGAGCCATCCTGCTCGTAGCCTGTCACCTCGCTGGACACGCGCAGCTCGATCAGCTCGTGGTTCTGGCAGGCGCGCAGGAACACGCCATGCAGGTCGCCGCGATGCACGACGGCATAGGGATTGCCGAACCGCCTGCGAAAGGCGTCGCCGAGATCGATATGGGTGATCTCATCGGCGGTCAGCGCATCCATCAGCCGCAGCTGGTCGATATAAACAGCCATGTTGCGCGCCGCTTCGCCGACGCCGAGATAGTCGAAGGCGTGGAACGCGTTCGGCCCGAGCTGGATGCCGGCGCCGATCTCGCCGAGCGCTGAGGCCTTCTCCAGCAGGATGGAGCGGATGCCCTTTTGCGCGAGGCCGAGCGCTATGGCGAGACCGCCGATGCCGCCGCCCGCGATCAGGACCGGCTTGCCCTCCGCCATCAGCCCGACCTCCCGAGATGTTCGAGCGCATCCTCGGCGCGCAATGGCACCCGCGACGCCTCGTTGTTGAGGTCGACGAGTTGGGTCAGGAGCGAGAGCAGCGTCTTGCGATCGGCCGGCTTCAGCGGCTGCAGCATCCGCGCCTGCGCCTTGTCGACCGAAGGCATGATGTCGTTGAGCACGGAAGCACCGGCCTTGGTGAGGTAAAGCAGCTTGACTCGCTTGTCCTCGGGCGCCGGTTTGCGCACGATGAATTCCTTGGTCTCGAGCCGCTCGATCACGTTGCCGAGCGTGGAGCGGTCGAATGCGATCACCGCCGAGAGCCTTGTGGCGTCGATGCCGGGATGGGTCGAGATCGTGACCAGCGCGGCGTACTGCACCGGCGTCAGGTCAAACGCCTTGCATTCCTCGATGAACAGCGCGACCGCGATCTGCTGCATCCGCCGGAACAGATAGCCGGGCGCGGTATAGACCGCGTCCATGGTGACGGGCGTTGGCTTGCTATTCGGCATCGGGCTGCTTGTCCGGGGCGGCGTCGGCGAACGCCTTGACTTGTTTCGCGGCCGCTTCGGCCTTGAGCAGGCGCGGATAGCGTGACAGGTCGACACCGAAGCGCCGCGCATTGGCGAGCTGCGGCACCAGGCAGAGATCGGCGAGCGTCGGCGCATCGCCGAAGCAGAACGGCCCGGCCTCCTCAGCGATCAGGGTTTCGCAGGCGGCCAGGCCTTCGCGATTGGCCCAGGCCGCCCATTCCGTCACCTGCTCCTCGGGCAGGCCGAGCTTGCGCAGCCGCGCCAGCACTTTCAAATTCTGCACCGGGTGGGTGTCGCAGGCGATCGCCTGCGCGAACGCGCGCACCTTGGCGCGCCGCAGCGGATCCTGCGGCAACAGCGGCGGATTGGGATTGGTCTCGTCGAGCCATTCGATGATCGCGAGCGACTGGGTGAGGATCGCGCCGGCGTCGCTCTCCAGCGTCGGCACCAGCCCCTGCGGATTGATCGCGAGATAGGCCGGCGCGCATTGCTCGCCCTTGCGCAGATGATGCGGCAGATGCTCCGGCGTCAGCCCCTTCAGATTGAGAGCGATCCGGACCCGGTAGGACGCGCTGCTCCGGAAATAGCCATGCAGCTTCATCGGAACCTCCCTTGCATTTTTCTGGCTGCTCACGCGAAGCGGTATCCGCTTCGCCCGAAAACACTATGGCTTGTTTGATTGACGCTAGCCATATTGTGAGTATACTGTCAATTAATTGAACCGACAAGAATGATGATGGGAGGCTTGCCATGGAAGCTGTGCAGAAGACCCCCGAGCGCGAGGCGTTCTACAAGAAGATCGACGGCCAGAACCTCTCGGCGCTGTGGAACGTGATGAACGATCTGATCACGCCGGAGCCGAAGAGCGCCTGCCGCCCGCATCTGTGGAAGTTCGACCAAATCCGCGACTACATGAACGAGGCTGGCAAACTGATCACGGCCAAGGAAGCCGAGCGCCGCGTGCTGGTGCTGGAAAATCCCGGACTGCGCGGCCAATCCAAGATCACGACCTCGCTGTTTGCCGGCGTGCAGATGGTGGTGCCGGGCGACATCGCCCCCGCCCATCGCCATGCCCAGTCCGCGCTGCGTTTCGTGCTCGAAGGCAAGGGCGCCTTCACTGCGGTTGACGGCGAGCGCACCGCGATGTCGCCGGGCGATTTCGTCATCACGCCGTCGATGACCTGGCACGACCATTCCAACGAAACCAATGAGCCGATGTTCTGGCTCGATGGGCTCGACATCCCGATGGTGCAGTTCTTCGACTGCTCGTTTGCCGAAGGCGCCAAGGAGGATCAGCAGTCGATCTCCAAGCCATCGGGCGCCAGCTTCGCGCGCTACGGCCACAATCTGCTGCCGATCGACCAGAAGCGGACCTCGAAGACCTCGCCGATCTTCAACTACCCCTATGAATACACCCGCGAGGCGCTGGAGAAGGCCAAGGCCAGCGACGAGTGGGACGCCTGCCATGGGCTGAAGCTGAAATTCTCCAATCCCGAGACCGGCGATTTCGCGATGCCGACCATCGGCACCTTCATCCAGCTGCTGCCGAAGGGCTTCAAGACCGCGCGCTATCGTTCAACCGACGCCACCGTGTTCGCGGCGATCGAGGGCCGTGGCCGCACGCGCGTCGGCGACCAGACCTTCGAGTGGGGACCGCGCGATTTGTTCGTGGTGCCGAGCTGGCATTGGGTCACCCACGAGGCCGACGCCGACTCCGTGCTGTTCTCGTTCTCGGATCGTCCCGTGCAGCAGAAGCTTGACTTGTTCCGCGAAGATCGCGGCAACGCGTAACAGGCACAGCAAAGTGTAGTGCTGTCGTCCCGGCGAAGGCCGGGATCCATTGCCGCCATTCTCGATTGGTTGAACGCGCTGGGGCTCCAGCCTCCTCTAACAACGACACCCTGTGGTCATGGGTCCCGGCCTTCGCCGGGACGACACCTTGGGTGCGGCGAACAGCGCGGCTTTCACCGCCAGTGCAGCAGCCGCGTCTCGAGCAGGTTAATCAGCTTCCCGACCACGAGCCCGAACAGCGACAGGATCACGACGCCGGCGAGCAGCTGATCGGTCTGCATCAGATTGCCGGCTTGCAGCACGAAGGCGCCGATGCCGTATTGGGCGCCGATCATCTCGGCGCTGACAACGAGCAGCAGCGCAACCGACGAAGTGATACGGAAGCCGGCGAGGACCGAGGGCAGCGCGCCCGGCCAGATCACGCGGCGTACGATGGCGTGGAACGGCACGTTGAAGCTTTGCGCCATCCGGATCAGGTTGCGCGGCACCGCATCGACGCCGCTATAGACCGAGATCGCGGTCGAGAAGAACACGCCGAGCGCAATGGTCGCGATCTTCGGCTCCTCGCCGATCCCGAGCCACAGGATGAGCAGCGGCAGCAGCGCGATCTTCGGAATCGGAAACAGCGCCGAGATGAAGGTGATGCCGACGCCGCGCGCCATGGTGGACAGCCCGATCGCGAAGCCGACAATGACGCCGGCAACGGTGCCGATGATCCAGCCGGTGCCGATCCGCATGATCGACCACGAGAGGTGCTGCCACAGCGCCCCCGACATCGCGAGCTTGTAGATCGCAACCACGATCGCCGACGGTGCCGGCAGGAACAGCGCATTGACCCACCCTGCGCTGCCGGCAAGCTGCCAGACCGTGATGACAAGCGCGAGCGCGATCCAGCCGGCAGAGCGGCTGCCGCCCGGGGTGAAGCCCGCACCCCGAAACGCGACCGGCCGCGGCGCTTCCGCCGATTGGTCCTCCGTCTGCTGCGGGGAGCGGTCAAGCATGCTGGACCTCGCGCTCGGCATCGATCGCTTCCTTCCGGATCAGCGACCACAACTCTCCCTGCAGCGCTGCCATGGGCGCGCGCGCGTCCGCCGCGCCGCGCTCGGCGCGCGTCATCGGGATGGTCACGATCTCCCTGATGCGGCCCGGGCGACGCGACAGCACCACGACGCGGTCGGCGAGCCGCACCGCTTCCTCGAGGTTATGCGTGACATAGACCGCGCCCATCGCACCGTCGGCGAGCAGGCCGACGAAATCCTCCATCAAGAGCTCGCGGGTCTGCGAATCCAGCGCCGACAGCGGCTCGTCCATCAACAGGATCGCCGGGCGAACCGCGAGCGCCCGCGCGATGCCGACGCGCTGGCGCATGCCGCCGGACAACTGCTTCGGGTAAGCCGCGCGGAAATCCGTCAAGCCCGTGCGGCGCAGCGCGTCGTCGATCACGGCGCGGCGCTCGCCGGCGCTCAAGGCGGTGTGCAGCAGCGGAAACGCCACGTTCTCCTCGACCGTGTTCCACGGCAGCAACGCAAAATCCTGGAACACGAAGGTCAGCGGATTGAGGCTGCCGGCCGGCGGCGCGCCGCGCAATTCGGCGGCGCCGCTGCTCGGCCGCAGCAGGCCGCCAAGGATCGACAGCAGCGTGCTCTTGCCGCAGCCGGACGGACCGACGATCGCAACGATCTCGCCGGCGCGAACCGTGAAGGAGACATCGTCGAGCACGTCGAGCGCGCCGAAGCGATGGCTGATATGGTCGGCGATCAGGTCCATGGCGTTACAGCCTCACTGCCAAACCGTCATCCTGAGGAGCGCGAAGCGCGTCTCGAAGGATGTACGGCCCGGATGCAGCCGGGCCGTCGACCCTTCGCGACGCGCGCAGGTGCGCGCTCCTCCAGCGACAAAGGCGAAGCCTTTGCGCGGGGGTGACGATGATCGAGTTGTGCGCGCCGCCCGACATCAATCCGCCTTCACATAATCCTTGGCGATGATTGCGCCGGCGTCAAAGCCCTTGTCGACGAAACCCTGCCCTTGCAGCCATTTGATCTGGTTGTCGACGTTCTTCACGTCGAGCTTGCCGTCGGGATCGATATAGGCGCAGTTGCCGACCACCTGCGCGACCGGCAGGTTGGTGTACTTGGCGATGATCTCGAGCAGCGGTTTTGTCTTGTCGTTGATCGGTGCCACGCCATCCTTGATCGCGGTCAGGATCACGTCGTGATATTCGTGGTCGGCGCGGGTCAGCGCGGTGAGCAGCTTCGTCACCAGCTGTGCATTGGTCAGCGTCTTCGGCGAGGCGAAGATCGCCCCGAGCTGCCACGGCGTCTCGTCGCCGACCCAGCCCAACAGCTTCGCGCCGTTGGCATCGATCAGCGTCCGCGCGGTCGAGACCGGCAGCAGCGCGGCGTCGACGGTTTCGCCCTTCAGCGCCGCGGCGGCGTTCGACAGCGATTGCAGCGGCACGATCTTCACGTCGGACAGCTTGAAGCCGTATTTGTCAGCGAGCAGGCCGAGCGAATAATGGAAGCTGGAGCCGACCTGGGTCACCGCGACGCGCTTGCCGGCAAGATCCTTGGGGGTCTTGAGGCCGGCCGCATAGGCGTTGTTGCTGGCGAAATAGCCGATCAGGGGATAGCCGGCCTTCTCGCGGCTCATGCCGCCGATCACCTTCAGCGTGCCCTTGCCGGCGAGATTGTAGAGGCCTGCGGTGACGGCGGTGACGCCGAAATCGACGTCGCCTGAGGCGGTCGCGACCGCGATCGGCTGCGCCGCGTCGAAGAACTTCAGCTCGACATCGAGGCCGGCGTCGCGGAAATAGCCCTTGTCCTGCGCGATGAACACCGGCGCCGAAGACGACAGCCGCAACACGCCGATCTTGGCCTTCAAGAGATCATCGGCCCGCGCGATGCCGCTCGCAGCCCACACCAGCAGACCCGCGAGTGCGAGCCGCGCCCAACCCTTCATTGCCGTCTCCACTCATAATCCTTCGGGCACGGCCTGATCGCGGCCGATGAACGCGCCCTGTTTGCCAAGCTGTTGTTGCAACTTTTCGACGGAAATGTCGCGCGGAATCGTATTGCCCGACAGCGCCAGCGCCGCCGCGGTTCCCGCCGCCTCGCCCATCACGAAACAGGCACCGGAGACGCGCGCCGCCGATTGTCCCTCATGGGTCATCGAGGCGCAGCGGCCGGCGACCAGGAGATTGTCGACGCCGTCGGGCACCAGCATGCGGTACGGCAATTCGTTGTAGCCGCGGCTCTCCGGGATCGGCGGAAACTCGAAGATCACGTCGCCCGGCACATGCGATTCCTTCGGCCAGCCATTGACGCCGATCGAATCCTCGAACGAGGCGCAGCCCAGCACGTCCTCGCCGGACAGCACGTAGCCGCCGATCACGCGCCGCGTCTCGCGGATGCCGAGCTGCGGCGGCAGATCGACGATGTAGGAATTCTCGAAGCCGGGCACCGTGCGCAGGAACTTGAAGGCCTCGACTGCCTGACGGCGGCCCTCGATCTCGCCGCGCGTCATGTCATCGGGATCGATACCTGAGATGGCGCCGCCGTCGCTTCGTGTCACCTGCGTGAAATTCACCCGCCATTCGATCTGCGATTTCTGCGGCCGCACGATCGCCGACTTGCGCGGGAATTGATGCGTGCCGGCGGCCTCGGCCTGTGCCATCCGCTCCGGGATCGTCCGCCACGCATCGCCGGCTTTCGCCGGATCGATGCCGTTGAGGCGGAACATCATCGAGGGGTAGAGCATGCCGCCCTGGTTGTCGCCGACCTCATAGGGCGCGCCGGCCCATACCGCGAGATCGCCGTCGCCGGAGCAGTCGATGAAGATGCCGGCGCGCACGGCCTGCCGGCCGGCCTTGGTCTCCACCATCAGCGCGCGGATGTGCGCACCATCCATCACGACGCCGGCGCCGAGCGCGTGGAACAGGATATCGACCTTGTGATGCGTCAGCAGATCGTCGGCCGCGATCTTGTAGGCCGCGGTGTCGTAGGCCTGCGCAAGGATCTTGCCGAGGATCAGATGCGGCGGGTTCAAGCCGCCGAGCCGGTCGATCCGCGCCAAGAGGTCGGAGGCGATGCCCTGCACCACCCGGTGCATCTCGCCGAAGATGTTGGCGTGCAGCCCGCAGAAGTTCGTGACGCCCGCCGCGGTGCCCATGCCGCCGAGAAAGCCGTAGCGCTCGATCAGCAGCGTCCGCCGTCCGGCGCGCGCCGCGCCGACCGCCGCCGCGATGCCGGCCGGACCGCCGCCGAGCACCACCACGTCATACTCGCCATAGAGGGGGACCTGCCGCGCAGGCTCTTCGATCGTGCTCATCAGCATCATTTCCGCCCTGAACAAAGTTGATTGGGCCAACTATGAATTGATGCGGATTGCAGTACAATCTACCAAATTATGTAATCAGCTTTCTCGAATCGAGAAAGGCTGTTGGGAAGCGCGGATGGATACGCTGGTCAACCTCGAAGCCTTCCTCGCCACCGCCGACGCCGGCGGCTTCTCCGCCGCGGCGCGCAAGCTCAACGTCGCGACGTCGGTCGTCGCCAAGCGCGTCACCCAGCTCGAGGAGCGGATCGGCACCGCGCTGTTCCACCGCTCGACCCGCCAGTTGCGACTGACCGAGGCCGGGCAGCGATATGTCCATCGCGCCCGCGGCGTGGTTGCCGATGTCGGCGATCTCTTGTCGCGGATGGGCGAGAAGCAGCGCGATCTCACCGATCATCTGCGCGTCAAGGCGCCGACCTCGCTGACGGTGGCGCGGCTTGCCGATGCCTTCACGGCGTTCCAGAAACAGAACAGAAGCGTAAAGCTCGAGATCGTGATGATCGACCGCCCGGTCGATCCGGTGACCGAAGGTTTCGACATCGCGATCGGCGCCTTCCCGCATTCCTTCGGCGGTGTCGTCGACGAGCCGCTGTGCCGGCTGCCGCGGCTGTTGTGCGCGTCGTCAACCTATCTGAAGAAGCACGGCACGCCGAAGCATCCACGCGACCTGGTCGATCATCGCTGCCTCAGCTTCCTGCCGACCGGACCGGAATGGCCGTTCGAGGGGCCGCGCGGCCGCATCAATATCCAGGTCCGCCCGATTCTCTCGTCGAACGAGGGCCGCGTGCTGACCCAAAGCGCGATCGCCGGCAACGGCATCGCGCTGCTGTCGCATTATCTGGTCGCCGACGCGTTGCGCGATGGCGCGTTGCAGCCGATCCTCGCCGAGTTTCCGATCCCGGAACTGTGGGTGAAGGCCGCCGTTCCCGAGCGCCGCATCAATGCCGCCGCGGTGCAAGCGCTGCTGAAGACATTGAAAAAGTCGCTGGCGCAATCGCTTTGACGCGTCGGCAGTCTTGCCCCCTGCACGCCGACCTGAGACAACGACGCAAAGGATCGCCCGCTTGAAACTCCTGGTGCCAGTGTCGCTTGGTCTCATCATTGTCGCGACGCCCGCCGCGGCGATCGAGACCTGCCGGTTCATCGAGGCCAAGGCGGAGCGCGAGGCCTGCTACCGCCGCCAGGAGCAGGAGCTGGCGGCCAAGCGCAAGCCCGAGCCGCCGATCACCCAGTCGAGCGAATCGAAGACGTTCGATCAGCTGCAGCAGATGCGCCGCGACGACGAAGAGGTCTATCGCAGCATGCGTGGCATCTGCCGCGGCTGTTGAGCTGAGCGGCCGGGCTTACGCCCCGCCGCCGCCCCAGCGGCCCGCGCGCTTCTCGGCAAAGGAGGCAAGCCCTTCGGCTGCCTCGGCGGTCTGCCGCTTGACCGAATGCAGGTGGACGAGGCGCTTGTAGGCCGCGTCGTCCACCGCCATGCCGCCGAACGAGCTTTCCATCGCGAGCTTCTTGGTCTCCGCCATCGCATCCGGGGCATTGCCGAGCAGCTGCTCCACGACCTTGGCGCCCGCACTTTCGAGATCGGCCAATGGCACCACCTCGTGAACGAGGCCGATGCGCCGCGCGTCCTGGGCGCCGAACCGTTCGCCGGTCAGTGCGTAACGGCGCACCTGGCGCACGCCGATGGCGTCGCAGAGCTGCGGGATGATGATCGCAGCCGTCAGGCCCCAGCGCACCTCGGTGATCGAGAACAGCGCATTGTCGGCCGCGATCACGATATCGCAGGCCGCGATCACGCCGGTGCCGCCGCCGAAGCAGCCGCCCTGCACCAGCGCGACGGTCGGGACCGGCAGCGTGTTGAGGCGCTGCACCGCCTCGAAGGTGGCGCGCGACGCGGCCTCGTTCTCCTCAGATGATTTCGGCCGCACGCCGTTGATCCATTTCAGGTCGGCGCCGGCCTGGAAATGCTTGCCGTTGCCGTTCAGCACCACGACGCGCACCGGCTTGGTCGAGAGGTCGTCGATCGCGGCCAGCACGCCGGCGATCAGCGCGCCGTCATAGGCATTGTTGACCTCGGGCCGGTTCAGCGTGACGGTTGCGACCCCGCGCGCATCGAGGCTCCACAGGACTGGGCTGGCCGACATGACGTTCTCCCTGGTTCGGCATTGCTCTTGGCTTGTACTAACCTTGCACTATGGCGAGCGGCGATGGCTTGATCCATCACTTTCGGGCGCGCGCGACCGCGTCGCATGCATGGCGGGTTGCGCGATGGCCCGCGCTTGTGGAAACTGACGCGGCACGTTGCAAGGACTGGTTCCACCCATGCGCATTTGCATTTTCGGCGCAGGCGCCGTCGGCAGCCACTTTGCGGTCCGGCTGTCACGCGCGGGCCACGATGTGTCCTGCGTGATGCGGGGGCCGCATCTCGACGCGGTCAAAGCCAACGGCTTGACGTTGACGGTTGGCGACACCAGCGTGACCGCTCAGGTGAAGGCGTCGGCCGATCCTGCCGATCTGGGGCCGCAGGACGTCGTCATCAGCACGCTGAAGGCGACCGGCATCGCCGCGCTCGCAACCGGGCTGCCGCCGCTGCTTGGACGCGATACCGCGATCGTGTTCGCGCAAAACGGCATTCCCTGGTGGTACGATCTCGGCCTGCCGCCGCAGCATCCCGCGCTTCCCGATCTCGGCTTCCTCGATCCCGGCGGGCGCTTGCGCGGCGCGATCCCGAAACAGCGGATCATCGGCGGCGTGATCTTCTCCTCCAATGAGGTGATTGCGCCCGGGGTAGTGGCGAACCTGACGCCGGATCGCAACCGCCTCCTGATCGGCGAATGCGACGACCGCCGGAGCGAGCGCATCGCCATCTTTCGTGCGGCGCTCAATGACGCAGCGATCGAATCGCCCGAGGTCAAGGAGATCCGCGAGACGATCTGGTCGAAACTGCTGACAAACATGTCGATGTCGGTGCTCTGCCTGTTGACCGGGCGGACCGCGCGCGGCGTTCGCGACGATCCTGACGTGCAGGACGTGATCCCGCGCCTGCTCGACGAGGCCAATGCGGTGGCGACGCACTACATTGCCGCGGTCAAGCGCGTCGCCCGCTCGGGGCCGGCGCCGGACCACAAGCCGTCTATCCTGCAGGACTACGAGCTCGGCCGCGCCATGGAGATCGATGTGCTGGTGCGCGCCCCGGCGGCGTTTGCCCGCGCGGCTGGGATTCCGACCCCGATGCTCGACCTGATGGCCGCGCTCGCGATCCAGAAGGCGCGTGACAAGGGGCTCTATCAGGGCTGACAATCCGAGCACGACATCAAGCGGGAACATCGAACCATGCAAGTCAAGAACAAGGTCTGCGTCGTCACCGGCGGCGCAAGCGGAATCGGTGAAGCGGTGGCGCGGGCCTATGCAGAGGCCGGCGCGCGCGGCGTCGTGGTCGCCGATCTCAAGACCTCGCGCGACCGGCTCGCCAGCGTCGCCGGCGACATCGACGGGCTCGCGGTCACCGCCGATGTCGGGCTCGAGGAGGACGTCAAGGCGCTGATCGCCGCGGCCGAGGACAAATATGGCCCGGTCGACGTGTTCTTCTCCAATGCCGGGCTGTCGCGCAAGGGACAGGAGGCAGCCTCCGATGCCGACTGGGACGTGAGCTGGCGGGTGCATGTGATGAGCCACGTGTTCGCGGCGCGCGCACTGGTGCCCGGCATGCTCGCGCGCGGCTCCGGGTATCTGCTTAACACCGCATCCGCCGCGGGGCTGCTGGCCTCGCTGAACTCGATGCCTTACGGCGTGACCAAGAATGCCGCGGTCGCGCTCGCAGAACATCTCGCCATCCAGTATGGCGATCGAGGCATTCGCGTCTCCGTGCTGTGCCCGCAATCGGTGCAGACCGGGATGACCACGCCGGGCCCGAGCGCGGCGCGCGTCGACGGCGTGCTGCAGCCCGGCGAAGTGGCGCGGATGGTGATCGAGGCGATGGCCGAGGAACGCTTCCTGATTCTCTCGCATCCCCAGGTGCAGGAATACATGCAGCGCAAAGCCACCAACCGCGAGCGCTGGCTGTCCGGCATGCGCCGTCTGCGCGATCGGATCTACGGCGGTGCGGCTTCAGGCTGACGGCGGCGCGAACTTCCCTAAGAGTCCGGAATAGGCCTTGGCCGCAGGCGAAGCATAGGCACCGCGGCGCGACGTCGTCAGCTTGAGGCCGGCGAGCGCTTCCGCCTGCTTCACGGCGGCTGCGACGCCGTCGACCACAGGCACGCCGAATTGTACCGACAGCTCGTGCGCGAGATCGGCCATGCCGGCGCAGCCGAGCACGATGGCCTCAGCGCCCTTCTCCAATGCGCGGGCGATCTCCGCCTCCAGCTTCGGCCTGGCGCCCGAGCCCGGCTTCTCGAGATCGAGCACCGCGACATCGCAGGCGGTGACCGTGGCGCGGTCGGCAAAGCCGTAGCGGCGGACCAGTTCCTCGAGCGGCACGATCGACCGCGGCAGCGTGGTGACGATGCCGATGCGCTTGGCGATCTGTCCGGCCGTGACCAGCGCCGCTTCGCAGATGCCGACCACCGGATAGCGCGCCGCCGACCGCGCGGCATCGAGCCCGGTGTCGTCGAAGCAGGCGACGATGCCGGCATCGGCGTCGGGTGTCTTCAGCAGCGCGTCGATCAGCCCGGGAACGGCAAACGCCTCGTCGTAGAAGCCCTCGATCGAGGCGGGTCCCATCGACGACGTGACGGCCATGATCTCGGTGCCATCAGCAGCAACCGCCCGGGCGGCGGTCGCGATCGTCGCGGTCATGGACGCGGTGGTGTTGGGATTGACGATCAGGATCTTGGTCATGGATGGAGATTAGTAGCCCGGATGCAGCAAAGCGCAATCCGGGACGGCGTCACAGGCGGAACGCCATGCCTGCTTACGAATGCTTCGCGACCCAGGCCGCGAAGCCATCGAGCACCTCGGCCATCACCTCGCTGTCGTTGCGGCCGGAGCGTTTGAGGACATGGAAGGAGTGATCCGCCTCCTGCACCAGATGCAGCGTCGCCCGCGCGCCGAGCCCCTTCACCACGGGCTCGAGCAGGTCGAGCTCGGCCAGCGCATCGCGCGTGCCCTGCAGGAACAGCAAGGGGACCTTGACCTCGGTGAGATGTTTGGCCCGCTCGCTCGACGGCTTGCCGGCGGGATGCAGGGGAAAGCCGAGGAACACCAGCCCGCGCACGCCTTCGAGCGGGGCTTTGGCCTGCGCCTGCGAGGTCATGCGTCCGCCGAACGATTTGCCGCCGGCGAACAGCGGCAGTTCGCCGCAACGCCGCGCGGCCTCCGCCACCGCGGCACGCACCGTCGCCTGCGCGACGGCGGGCGGATCGGGCCGCTTGCTGCCCTTCTCCATATAGGGAAACTGATAGCGCAAGGTCGCGATGCCGCGCTCGGCGAGGCCGACCGCAATCGTCTCCATCGAAGCATGGGTCATGCCGGCGCCGGCGCCATGCGCGAACACATAGGCCGCACGCGCCTGCGCCGGGCGCAGCAGCAGTGCGGACACCGAGGTGTCGCCCGAGGCCATGATCGACAGCGGTTGAGCGCCTGACGCGTTCAAGATGACATCTCGAAGAATTGTTGCTCCGTCATTCCTAGCTGCAGGCAGCCATGCGCGCAAATGCCGCCGAGGAGAACCCGCCGCAAGTGAACTGGCTCACATCCAACCAACGTTTCCCTTGCAACATTTCCGTTGTTAGACCGAGAGCCGCCACTGTAGGATGGCACAAAGCGTATCACACGCTTAACGCGAACCTGTTTCGGCGATTTTTAATATCTCATCAATATGACGCGCGGGTACCGCGAATTGGGGAATGGGGCATGCCTCGCAAGACGATCTTCTTCATCGGGCTGCTGATTGTCGCCGGCGTCCTCTACCTCAAGGACGATATCGAGACGGTCGTGAGCGGCTTCCGCGTCAAGGTCGTCGACTACCAGCCGCCGGCAAAGACCGTGTGGCTGGATCAGAACGTCAGCGCCGAACGGCTGCGCTGGTTCTACCACGCCGACCAGGGCACGCGGACTTTCGGCATTCCCCTCGAGTGGTTCATGGCGCTGGAACAGCCGACGGTCTGGCCGCTGCTCACTGCGGCACCGCGGCTCAGCGAGACCAATTATCTCAGCCGCTTCGGCTTTATTCCCGACACCGTGATTCCGGGTAGCCCCGATGCGCTGCCGATCGGCTTTGCGCGGGGTGGTCCGATGGCGGACGCCAACGGCGCACCGTGGCGCAACCCGCACAGCAAGGCCGATATGAACGGGGTCGGGCTGACCTGCTCCGCCTGCCATACCGGAAGCTTCAGCTATCGCGGCACCGAGGTCGTGATCGACGGCGGGCCCGCCAACACCAATCTGTTCGAGTTCCAGAAGAGCGTCGGCGTCTCGCTGCTGCTGACCCGGTTCTGGCCGGGCCGCTTCGCGCGCTTCGCCGACGAGATCCTCGGCAAGGATGCCGGCCTCGACGAGCGCATGGCGCTGCGCGGCCAGCTCGATCTCGTGCTGAAGCAATACGCCAACATCAATGCATTGGAGACCAAGGTCGCCGCCAACAGCGTCGAGGAAGGCTATGCGCGGCTCGACGCGCTGAACCGGATCGGCAACCAGGTGTTCTCGATCGACCTGAACAATCCGAACAACTACGCCGCACATTCGGCACCGGTGCATTTCCCGCGGATCTGGAACGCGCCGTGGTTCAGCTGGGTGCAGTATGACGGCTCGATCATGCAGCCGATGGTGCGCAATGCCGGTGAAGCGCTCGGCGTCAGCGCCGAACTCAATCTGCTCGACGAGTCCAGGGGCCTGTTCAAATCGAGCGCGCGGATCGACGTGCTGCACGAGATGGAGCGGATGATCGCCGGCGAGCCGCCCAGCGAGGACAAGGGCTTTGGCGGCCTGGCCTCGCCGAAATGGCCGGAGAATATCCTGGGGCAGATCAACATGGATCTCGCGAAGAAGGGCGGCGAGCTCTACAAGACGCACTGCCAGGGCTGCCATGGCCCGGCGATCGACAGCAAGGCGCTGCCCGCCAGCGAAGCCTTTGCGCTGTTCAAGGACAAGAAGCGCTGGATCAAGAACGACGCCGGCCAGCCGCTGCTCGACGTCGAGATGATTCCGATCAGCCATATCGGCACCGACAGCGCGCAGGCCGAAGGCCTCGCACACCGCACGGTCGAGACGCCGGCCAATCTGAACATCAAGGACGGCGGTTTCGGCCCCGCGCTCGGCGAACTGGTCGAGAAGACCGTCGACTATTGGTACGACCAGAACAAGACCCCGCCGGAGGACCGCAAGCGCATCAACGGCTACCGGCCGAACGAGATCCAGGCGCCGCTCGCCTACAAGGTCCGGCCGCTCAACGGCATCTGGGCGACCCCGCCCTATCTGCACAACGGCTCGGTGCCGTCCATCTACGCGCTGTTGTCGCCGGTGAAGGATCGTCCCGCGACCTTCTATCTCGGCAACCGGGAGTATGATCCCAAGGATCTCGGCTATGTCTGGAAGGACAACATCAAGAACGCCTTCGTGCTCGACACCGCCAAGCGCGGCAACAGCAATTCCGGACACGAATTCTCGAACGAGAAGCGCCTCGGCGTGATCGGCCCGGAGCTGAAGGAAGACGAGCGCCGCGCCCTGATCGAGTTCATCAAGACGCTGTGAGCTTCGGCCTGCTCCTCATGCCGTCGGCACGCCGAGCGGCACGCTCTGGGCGTGGTGGAACAGATCGTCGGGATCATATTGCTGCTTCACCGCGACCAGGCGGGCGAGGTTGTCGCCCCAATAGGCTGACGCATAGTCGTCGAGGTCGAGATCGCAATAATTGACGTAGGACGCGCCCGGCATGAAAGGACGCATCGCCGCATAGACCCTTGCGACGTCAGCGAGATGCGCCGCGGTGTCCGCGGATCGGCTCCAGCTCGAGAAATACTGGATACAGTACTGCGTGCCGGCGCGGCGCGGGAATGCAGTGGCGTCGGCGGCAGCATCGGCGATCCGACCGCCATAGGAATCGCAGAGCAGCACGATGCCGCCCGGCGCGATCGGCGCGACCGCCGTCATCATGGCTTCGATGCCGTCGGAGGCGAGCGGCGTCAGCACATAGTCCGACTTCGCCTTCATCAGCACCGACTCGTAGGCGAGCGGTCCGGCAAAGTGCTTGACCGCATCGAGGAAGGCGAGCGATTGCACCGACAGCGCCGATGACGGCGGTCGCACCGCCGTCAATCGCCGGAGTTCGCTGCGCAGTTCGCTCTCGCTGCCGACCGACTGGCCAATGCAGCGCATCGTGATCAAGCCCTGGCCGGCCGGGCCGACCTTCATGATCGAGGTGATGTTCGACGGCGCACTCGGCGCCCAGTCCTGCCAGGCGGCGAATAATTGCGCGGCGTCGGCCTGCGACAGCTTCCAGGAGACACCGAACACCCACACCGTCTTCAAGGGAAACACCTCGATCTTGAACTCGGTCGCGATGCCGAAACTGCCACCGCCGCCGCCGCGGCAGGCCCACCAGAGGTCCGGCTCCGATGTCGCATTGGCCTGCAGCACACGCGCCTGGGCGTCGACGACATTCGCCTGCAGCAGGCCGTCGCAGGTCAGTCCATGCGAGCGCGCGAGCAGGCCGTGGCCGCCGCCGGTGAGATGGCCGGAGATGCCGACGGTTGGGCAACTGCCTGCCTGCAGCGCGAGGCCCTGGGCGGCCAACGCGGAATAAAGCGCGTAAAGCGATGCGCCGGAGCCCGCCGTGACGAGGTTCGAGGCCTTGTCGACCACAATCTGCTGCAATCCGCGCACGTCGATCGCAACCCCGGACGATTGCGACAGGCCTTCATAGGAATGTCCGCCGCAGCGAACTGCGAAGCTCAATCCGTTGCTGCGCACCCAGTCGACCATCACGGCAACCGCGTGCTCGGTCTTGCAAACCGCACGCAGCGCCGGCGCCAATTGCTTGCGCTTGCTCGCGGCGGGCAGGTAATCCGCATAGTGCGCGTCCTGCGGCCGCAGGAACTGAACGTCGGTCGCCGGCAGGTTCGGCAATGGCGGCAACGGTACCACGGCCTCCGCCGACGGCGCGGCGATCTCGGCGTCGGCGGCGGCAACCGGCGCATCGGAGGGCAAGAACTCGCCGATGCGAAGCGGATGTTCCATGGCAAGCCCTCAGACCTCGGGAATTGCCGGGTTGACGATCGGCGCGTGGACGGGGTTGTGGATATGGATGTCGGGCAGCGGCCTCGCCGGTGCCTTGCCGAACAGCGAGGCGATGTGATCGACGAGGCCCTGGCACACCGCCTTGTCCGGGGTCTCGTTGTTGACGCCGGGCTCGAAGGTGCCGCCGATCACGACATGATCGCTGCGCGGGAACAAGTAGCCGTTCTGGCCGTAGAGATATTGCAGCGCCGGCTGCGGCCGCAGCAGCGCAAGCTGTCCCTTGATCGGCATCATTTTGGTGTCGCTCCACAGCGTCATCGATCCGAGCCCGGTGCAGTTGACGATGATCGGCTGCGGCACGCTGGCCAGGATATCCGAACGGTTGACGAACCGCTTCGAAACGAAGCTGACGCCGCGCTGGTCGAGATCGGCCTTCAGCCTGGCGAGCAGGACCGGCGGCTCAATCAGCAGGGTCTGGTAGACGAAGCCGGGCTTGGTGTGGTGCGCGAACGGCATGCGCTGCAGCGGCTGCCGCGGCGGGATCAGGCCCGGCGCGAGTTGCAGCACGATGTCGAGATTGTGCGCGCGCGTCGCGGTGTAGTTCGGCCGCTCGAACACGCCGAACCCCTGCCCGATCCGATCCTTGAACGCACGATAAGCGCTCTTGACGATGTCGGTGAGCTCGCGCTCCTTGCCGGCGAATTCCACCACCGAGACGGCCCACTGGCCGCCGGCTTTGGCGGAGGTGGTCTCGAGCGGCGCGCGATCGGAATAGACCGTGACCTTGAGCCCGAGATCGAGCAGCAATGTCGCGGCGGTCAGACCCATCACGCCGGCGCCGAGCACGGCGGCTTCGGTGACCCCACGGCTTGCGGCCAGATGATCCCTGACGATGTCACGGACCTTCGCGGCGCAGCCGAAACTCAGCGTGATGCCGGCGCCGCCATGGCCGTAATTGTGCACGATGAAGCTTTGCGCGATGGTTTCGGCATCGAGCCGGTACGATCCGTTGCGATAAGGCCGCACGCCGGCAATGCAGGCGCCGGGCTGATCGGGATCGAAGGCGAAATCTGGCGTCGGCAGGTTGGGCGTGGCCATGGCAAACCTCGCAATCCCTATGCCGCGAGCGCGGTAAATCGATTATCTAAAGTTGCCTCATCGTATCATACATCTCCAATGGACGTGTGACCGGCTTCACAAAGCGCCATCACGGACGCGCCGGCATGCGGCCGGCAGGTCCGTCCTGCGAAGATCAAAATGGATGTTCGTCGAGCGGGATCCGTAGCGCCTGCGCTCAACTTTCCTTCAACTTCGGCACCGGCTGACGACGCGCCGGGCGGGTCATGGCTTCGAGCTCGAGCAGCTGGTTGAGCTGCTCCTCGGTCAGCAGCTTCTCCTCCAGCACGATGTCGGCGACCGAGCGGTTCTCCTTCAGCGCGCGGCGCGCCACGCGCGATGAGGCCTCATAGCCGAGCGCCGGCGCCAGCGCCGTGATCAGGCCGATCGACCCCTGCACCAGGCTGCGGCAACGCTCGCGGTCGGCCTCGATGCCGTCGACGCAGCGCTTGGTCAGCGTATCGATCGCAGCCGTCAGCATGCGCAGCGAGCTCAGCACGCAATAGCCGATGGTCGGCTCGAAGGCATTGAGCTGGAGCTGGCCGCCTTCGGCGCACATCGTCACCGTGAGATCGTGCCCGATCACGAGGAAGGCGACCTGGTTGACCACCTCCGGAATCACCGGATTGACCTTGCCGGGCATGATCGACGAGCCGGCCTGCACCGCAGGCAGCCTGATCTCGCCGATGCCGGTACGCGGCCCCGACGACAGCAGGCGGAGGTCGTTGCAGATCTTCGATACCTTGACCGCGACGCGCTTCAGCACGCCGGAGAACAGCACGAAGGCGCCGAGGTCGGAGGTCGCCTCGATCAGGTTCGAAGCGAGCACCATGGGTTGGCCGGACAGCCGCGACAGCTCCTCGACCGCAAGGGCCGCATAGCGCGGATCGGCATTGATGCCGGTCCCGATCGCGGTGGCGCCGAGATTGACTTCGCGGAACAGGCTCGAAATCTCGTTCAATCGTGCGACGTCTTCCTTCACGGTGGCGTGGAAGGCGTCGAACTCCTGGCCGAGTGTCATCGGCACCGCATCCTGCAGCTGGGTGCGCCCCATTTTCAGGACATCGGCAAACTCCACCGCCTTGCCCTTGAAGGCATAGGCAAGGTCATCGAGCGCGCGCACCAGCGGCTGGGTGGCAAAGATCACCGCGAGCCGCAGCGCGGTCGGATAGGCGTCGTTGGTCGACTGCGCCATGTTGACGTCGTCGTTCGGATGCAGCGTGTGATAGTCGCCGGGCTTCTTGCCCATCAGCTTGAGCGCGACGTTGGCGATCACCTCGTTGGCGTTCATGTTGGTCGAGGTCCCGGCGCCGCCCTGGATCGCATCGACGACGAAGGACTCGGCATAGACCTTGTCGGTCGCGACCTGGATGCAGGCCCTGTCGATCGCATCGGCCTTTTCCGGCGCGAGATAGCCGAGGCGCTTGTTGGCGCGGGCGGCGGCCTGCTTCACCAGCGCCAGCGCGCGGACGAATTCCGGGAAATGCCCGACCGGCACGCCGGTGATCGGAAAGTTCACCACCGCGCGCTTGGTGTGGATGCCCCACAGCGCGTTGGCCGGCACATCGTCCTCGCCGAGCAGATCGTGCTCGGTGCGAGACTGCGCCTGCTCGATCGGTACGGTGCGGACGGTCGCGATCGCGAGTTGGCTGACACCGCCGCCGTCGCCGGAGGCTGGCGCGACGCCTGCAATGTTGGCGGTCTCAATCTTCGATTCGGCCATCGGTCCCTCCGTTACCTGCTGCAAATCTCGTCGTCAGCGACGCCGGCATGATGCGCCCGACAGGCATCGAAAGCCAATGCCTATCGGCAAAGTCTTGCACACCGGCGAACGGAACGACGCATCAAAACGGGATCAGGCGGCGCGCGACACGCGAAATTGAGGGGTTACCTTATCCGTCATGATAACAACAACTTATAGCTCGATGCCGCAGCTCGCCCAGCGCGCGATGCGGCTGCTTTCTCCGCCCCGTCATCGCGTGCTAGATCAGCATCGACTGGCGCAAGGGCGCTGCCGACACTGAACGAACCGAGGACCAAACCGTGTCCAACAACAACGAAGCGATGACCATCAAATTCCGTTGCCCAGCGGAGCTCGAGGGCAAGATTCCAGCGCCGGTGCCCGCGTCATTGGGCCTTCCCGGATGGCTCAAGGCGATGCCGACGCAAGCATTCAATGCGATGAGCAATCGCGAGGAGGATACCGTCAAGCGCTGCCCGCCATTCGTCGATGCGATGACATCGGGTTTCCTGATGCCGCTGGTCTGCGATCTCAAGATCGAGAATGGCGAGATCACATGGGACAACGACCTTCCGTCCGGCGGCGTGCTCGAATTCCCGCGCTCGCCGGTTGGATTCCACGACGAAAGCCAGGTGATCGGCTCGCCGCTGTTCGAGCAGGACCGCTTCCTCATCAAGTTCGTCAATCTGTGGACCATCGAGGCGCCAGCGGGCTACTCGCTGTTCTTCACGCACCCGGTCAACCGGTTCGACCTGCCGTTCACCACGCTGACCGGCATGGTCGATTGCGATCAGTTTCACGACAGCTGGATTCATTTCCCGGCGCGCTGGCACGACACCAATTTCAACGGCGTACTGCCCAAGGGCACGCCGGTTGCGCAATGCTTCCCGGTGAAGCGCGAGAACTGGGCCGCGCAGACCTCTCCGATGACGCCGGATGAAACATCACGCGCGCAGGAACTGTCCAACAGGATGGCCCGCGAGCCCGGACTCTATCGCCGCCAGTTTCGAACGTAGAGTGGAGCGTACGAGACGCGTTGCGGCGCGCCTCCTTCCACTCGTCGTCCCTGCGAAAGCAGGGACCCATACTCCGCGGCCCGAATTATGAACGGGACTCGTCGTTCCGCGATCGCACAACAACAACTAGCCGTGGTTATGGGTTCCTGCTTTCGCAGGGACGACACCGAGTATGTTGCGCCGCTTGTGAGTCATGCACCCGCATTTTCGCAACATGATTTGCCCGAGCTTTGCCTAGCTCAGAAACTTCGCAGCCGCGCTGGGACGGAAGAAGAAGCGGCCGTGCGATGCCATTGCCAGCGCGGACGTGGTGCGGCCGAGCATTTGCGGCCGGCCGCGCAACGCCAGACGCAGATTGGCTTCGCCGGCGGCGCGGTCGCCCATTTCCAGAAGACAGGCGGAGAAGCTGGTCCGCGTCAGGGGATCGTCGGGGCGCTGCGCCAGCACCTGACGATAGAGATCCGCCGCCGCCGCGTATTCGCCGTCGAGCAGCAGCACGCGCGCGAGCGCGGCCAGAATATCGGGATGGCCCGGCGCCGCGGTGCGCAGCTTCTCCAGAATCTCGCGCGCGCGGCCGCGCTCATTGCGATGGGGCAGGATCTGCGCGAGCAGGAGCTGCAGCTTGACGCTACCGGGCGCGAAAACCAGCGCGCTCTCAATGACGGTAACCGCCTCGTCGAAGCGGCCGGCCGCGGCCAATTGCCCGGCCAGCTCCTGAAATGCGGGAAGGAACGGCGGCCGTCGCGCGGCGGTTCGCCGCAACACATCGATCGCCTCGCTGCGACGACCGGCGCCGGCGAGCGCCGCGCCGAGCAGGGTCTCGAGGCCGGGATCCTCGACGCGGCGCGTGGCGCGTTCGAGTGGCGCGATCGCCTCCTCATTGCGCCTCTGGGCCATCAGCGCTCGCGCCAGGATCGCGGCCGCGCCGACATCCGTCCGGTTTGCCTTCAACACCTCCGCTGCGAGCCGCTCGGCCTCGACGACCTGCCCCATCTGCAACGCGACCATGGCGCGGTGCAGAGCCGGGGATGGGCTTGGCCCGCGATGGGAGGGAGGCGGAGGTTTCGGCATGCGGCCCGTCGTGAGATGATCTGGTCAGCCGTTATCACTGCCGCCGACAGAGCTCCAGCGAAAGTCGCAGCCTGACAGCACACGCTTGCGACATTGCAGTGCTGCGCCGACCGCAACTGCGCTGCCATGGTCCGCAATCCCGGAATCAGCTGCTGATTGGCGCAAGGAAGCTCCGAACATGCAGGATGCCGATCTGCGGAGCGGGCCAGGCGGAAAATGGCGATCCCGGGAAGACTCGAACTTCCGACCTACGGTTTAGGAAACCGTCGCTCTATCCGGCTGAGCTACGGGACCGCACCGCCCGCAAGCCGAAGCATGCGGGCGCTGCCCTCCCATAGCAGAGGTGCCGAATGATCGCCAGCCCGCGCCACGGCGGGGCGCGTGTCGCGTTACGCCACCTGCCGGGCGGGATTCGCGTTGGCATTCGCCGCGCCGGCCCGGTGCGCCGGCAGAAACTCGATCGCCTCATCCTTCAGCGAGCCGAAACGCAGTGTCATGATATCGAGCGCATAATTCTGGTAGAGCCGCCACGGCCGGCGCGAGCCCTGTTTGGGGAACCTGGCGGCGGCGCGCTGGATATAGCCCGAGGAGAATTGCACCCAGGGCAGTTCGGTCACGGTCGGATCGTTCCGCCGCGGCGTGACTTGCGCGTAGCCGTTCGCCTTCATGTGGTTGAGCATCCGGCAGACATATTCGCAGGTCAGGTCGCATTTCAGCGTCCAGGATGCGTTGGTGTAGCCGAACGCCGCGGCGAGGTTCGGTACGCCCGAATACATCAGCCCCTTGTAGTTCATGGTCTTCGACAGATCGACCGGCGCGCCGTCGACCTTGATCTCGAGCCCGCCGAGCACCTGCAGATCGAGCCCGGTCGCGGTCACCACGACGTCGGCGTCGAGCACGTTGCCGCTCTTGAGCTTGATGCCCCCACGCGTGAAGGTTTCGATCTGGTCGGTGACGACGGACGATCCGCCGCTGCGCAGCGATTGAAACAGATCGCCGTTCGGCACCAGGCAAAGCCGCTGGTCCCACGGATTGTAGCTCGGCGTGAAATGCGTGGCGACGTCGTAGTCGGGGCCGAGCGCATGGCGCACGCCGCCGAGGATCAGCTTCTTCACGCGCTCCGGATCGCGCTTGCAGAGCCGGTAGAAATACATGCCGAACAGCACGTTCTTCCAGCGCGTCAGGCCGTAAGCGAGTTTGGCCGGCAGCCGCGCGCGCAGCCAATTGGCGACCTTGTCCTCGTCGGGCCGCGCCACGACATAGGTCGGCGAACGCTGCAGCATCGTGACATGGGCGGCGGTCTTGGCCATTTCCGGCACCAGCGTCACCGCGGTCGCGCCGCTGCCGATCACCACCACCTTCTTGCCGGCATAGTCGATGTCGTCGGTCCATTGCTGCGGATGGACGACGCGGCCGGCGAAATCGGCGATGCCGGGGAAGTCCGGCGTGTAGCCGTGCTCATATTTGTAGTAGCCGCTGCACATGAACAGGAAGTTGCAGGTGAGACGCTCGATCGCCTGCTCCGGCCCGCGCTCGACCTCGACGGTCCATTGCGAGTCGGCCGACGACCAGTCGGCGCGCACGACGCGGTGGTTGAAGCGGATCTTCTTGTCGATGCCGTACATGCGCGCGGTCTCGCGCACATAATTCAGGATCGACGGACCGTCGGCGATCGCCTTCGGCTCGGTCCAGGGCCGGAACGAATAGCCCAGCGTGTACATGTCGGAGTCGGAGCGGATGCCGGGATAGCGGAACAGGTCCCAGGTCCCGCCGATGCAATCGCGGCCTTCGAGAATGGCGTAGCTGCGATCCGGGCAATTGGTCTGCAGATGATAGCCGGCACCGATGCCCGACAGCCCGGCACCCACGATCAACACGTCGAAATGAGCAGACATGCCCTGACCTCCCGTGGCAGAATTGACAATTCGTATTGTCAGATAACTTGACATCTGACAATGGCTCGTGTCAATACACTTTTCATGGCAAGCAGCCGGAAAGCCCGCCTCTATGGCGGTATGGACGCCGAGGAACGCCGCGCCGAGCGGCGGCTGAAGCTGATCAATGCTGCGATCGAGGTCTATGGCGAGGTCGGCTATCGGGTCGCCACCGTGAAGGCGATCTGCGAGGCGGCCGAGCTCACCGAACGCTATTTCTACGAATCCTTTGCCAACAGCGAAGCCCTGCTGATCGCGGCCTACAACCATGTCGTCGGCCACCTCCACGAGGAGATGACGGCTGCCGCCGCGGCCGCCGGCAACGATGCCGAAATGAGGCTGCGCGCCGCGCTGACACTGTATTTCACGCGGCTGAAGGAGCATCCGAAGCCCGCGCGGGTCTTCCTGCTGGAGATTTCCGGCATCAGTCCGGCGGTCGATGCGGTCAAGCTCGACGCCCTGCGCGTCTTCAGCGACATCCTGGTGCCGCCGACATCAGATCCCAAGCACGGCGACAAAGCCGCGGCTGCCACGCTGCTCTCGATCGGCATGGTCGGCGCAGTCATCTCGATCGCGCTGCGCTGGGTCTCGAAGCAGTATCCGCAAGCCATCGAGGACGTCGTCGCGATCGCCGCCAGCTTCTGCCGCGTGGCGCTGACCGAGGCCGATCGCCGCCGGGATCTGCATTTGCTGTAGCGGCGGGCCCGCGCCACTCGCCGATTTTCGATCATGTTTCGCCAAGGTTTGCAGGCCCGGCCCTCGGCCGCACCGCTGATTTAACTTGCATATCTGGGGCTCAAGGCCTTTTTATGCACGGTACCGGGCGCAATCAGGCTCGACCTGTTTCGTCTTGTGAAACAAACAAAAACCTGCATCAGGCGGAGCTGAGCCTTTGGTCGACGTGCACAGGCTGGACGATGTGACCGCGCGCCTTGGCGACGTGGTGCTCGATCCCGCGACCTGGCCGTCCTTCATGGACGAGGTCTGCGCGGCCGTCGGCGCGACCGGGGCTGCGATGCTTCAGAGCGATATCCGCACCGAAGACATTCCGCGCACGCAATCGATCACCGACTATTTCACCAAGACCTACTTCCCGCAGAATTTTCACCTCACCGACATTCGCGCGGCACGCGGCGTGCCGTTGATGCTCGCCGGCACCAACGTCATCACCGACGCCGACCTGTTCGGCGGCGAAACCGAGATGCTGCGCGATCCACTCTACGCCACGCTTGGACAGTTCGGGCTGAAGTGGTTCGCCGGGATCGGCTTCCGCGCTGGCCCGGCATTGTGGGCACTGAGCATCCAGCGCTCGCCGAAGGAAGGCATGTTCGACGCCGACGAGGTCAAGGCGCTCTCGAGAATATCGGGACGGCTGACCGAAGCCGCGACGCTGTCCACCGTCGTCGGCCGCTCCGCGATCTCGGGCATCACAAGCGCGCTCGACCTGATCCAGGTCGCGGCGATTGCCGTCGGCCGCTTCGGCGCCATCATCGGCATGAACGGCCAGGCGGAACGTTGCCTCGGCCATGACCTCGCGATCCGCAACAACCGCCTCACCCTGCTCGACCGGCAGGCCAACGCCGACCTGACCAGGCTGATCGATCTGCTGGCCCACAGCTCGGACCTGCATCCGCTTCCGACATCGCCGATCGTGGTGCGCAGGATCGACAAGCGGCCGATCGTGATCCAGATGCAGCCGGTGCCTCCCGCCGCGCGCTCGCCGTTCCTGGGCGCGCGCGCGATCCTGTTGATCCGCGATCTCGAGGGCAACGCCGCCTTCGATCAGGCCCTGCTGGCGGCGGCGTTCGAGCTGACGCCGGCGCAGGCGCGCCTCGCCACGCGACTTGCGCGCGGCGATTCGGTCGAGGCGGCTGCGCAGGAAGCCGGCATTGCTCTTGCGACCGCGCGCAATCAGCTGAAGACGATCTTCCAGAAGACCGGCACGCATCGGCAGGCGGAACTCGTCGCATTGCTGCACAGGGTGAAATGAACGATTCAAGACGAATTGTTCCAATTTCCGGTGCGGCAGTACGGCTAGAATTCTTGAAATATTGCAATCGCGTACAGCGATTATTTGATCGCTCCAAACGGCCGATCTGCGACTTAAATGATCAGGGAAATCGCCCGGTTCCAGGTGACAAGCGTCACTAAAATGGCGACAATCTGCTCACTCTGTGTCGTTCGGATTTGATTGCAATGTCCGTGATGCCGTCACGATCATCGACGTTGGCTGTTGCCGTTTTGGTTGCCGCGTTCGCGCTGGCGCCGATGGGCGCGCATGCGCAATGGTGGCGCAGCGCGCCGAAGGACTTTGAGGATTGTGCCGACCTCGCCGAGAAGGCGAAGTCCAAAGAAGACAAGACCGCGCAACTCGCCGACTGCAATGCCAAGTTCGCCGGACGCCGCAAGCCCGGCGGCGGCTACACCTATTACGACTTCATGCAGGATCGCAGCTTCGACATCGCCGGCCCCAATCCGACGCCGGATGAGCAGAAGAAGATCGACCAGGAATATACCGGCTATCTCGAGAAGGAGCGCCGCTCGAGCATCGTCGCGGCGTTCAATGCCAAGCAGCTCGAGCGGCAGGAAAAGCAGCAGATGCGGCCGCCGCAGCTTCAGCAGGCGTCGCTGCACAGCGAGCCAGTGCACAGCGAGCCGGCGAAGGCCCCGGTCCCGGCCGTGCGCCCGGTCAAGCCGCGGGTGGGTGCCGCCCCTCTCCCCAGGGTGCGACCGCAGGCGGCGAATTGTGTGAAGGGCACCTTCTCCTGCGACTGGCCACGGCTCTCCGACGGGCTGAACGATCTGAAGAAGCTGTTCACGCCGGCATCGCCGCCGCCGACCAAGCTCGCGAAGCGAAACTGATCTTAGAGCACCTCGGTTCTGATTGAATCAGACCGAAGTGCTCTAGATTCTTATTTTGACGCGTTTTCTTCACGCGAACCGGCGTCCACTTCGCTCGAAAACGCTATGGTCAATCGGTAATCACCATCGCCCAGAACCTGCGGTACGGTGACTTCGGATTGTCGACGAAGGCCACGCCGACGCGCTTCGCGCCCGGCATCAAGAGATTCTCGCGATGCCCCGCCGAGTTCTCCCACTGCTTCAGCATCTCGGCGAAGGCGATGAAGCCGGCGCCGATATTTTCGGCGGCGCGCTGCTTCTTCAGCGGCGCGATGCGGGTGAAGAAGCTGCCGCCCGCGGAGTGGCTGACCGATCCGGTCGCCGACATCGCCTGCGCCTGCTTCAGCGCCATCGCATTCAGCTTCGCGTCGAGCTTCACCGCAGGCATATGATTGGCGCGCCGGTAGGCACTGATCGAACCGGCATAGTCGGCGGCGCTTGCGGCCGTCGCGATGCCGAGCACGAAGGTGAGCGCGAGGAACAGCAGTTTCATCTGAGGTCTTCTCTGTAGTGGATCAGTTCGCGCGACCGCGCTTGTGGTGTCGGTGCGCGGTCGGCTTGCGCGCAGGCCCAGCCGATCGGCTCGATGCCGCGGCCGCCGCGCGCTGCTCCTGCAAACGCGCATCATAGCCCGGCGAAGGTGTCACGGTCGGCGGCGCAGCGCGGACCGGGACGATGCCAAGCGCAACAAGCGTGAGCAGCATGATGCAGGATCGTTTCATGATGTCACCTCCTCGGTTATCCGAACGCCGTGCCAGACGGTCGCCGGCGCTCGCGGTCAAAGGCCATCGCGGATCTGCTCCGGCGTCAGCCCCGGCGAACCCTTGCCGTCGGCCTCCGCCTTCCGGATCAGCGCGATGATACGTCTCGACAGCGGAACCTCGAGTCCACGGCGATCCGCGATCGCGGTGATCACGCCTTGCAGATAGTCGATCTCGGTGCGGCGACCACGCTGCAGATCCTCCCACATCGAGGAGCGCGCTTCGGGATCGATCTTCATAGTGCGGCCGAGCAGCATGTCGAACAGCGCGTCAGGCAATCGCAACAATGCCGGCATCCAGCTCGAAGGCAGCGGGGTCGGCGACATCGGCACGATCCCTTCGGCGCGGATCGCGGCCAGACCCTCGGCCATCTGGTCGGCGAACAGTTGTCGCCAGCCGCGCTGCGCGAGCTGCTGCCGCAGCGGAATGTTGGACAGCGCATTGAGCGCGTTGTTGAGATTGACGATCAGCTTGCCCCACTGCACGCCGTCGATGTTGGAGGTCGCCTTCATCGCAAGGCCCGGAACCGAGAGCCGTTCCGCCGTGCCGGCATCGTCTTGCGCGACCACGATGTCGCCCGAGGTCGAGCGATGGAAGCGGCCATCGCCGAGCGCGACCACGTTGAACGGCACCATGCCACCGAGCACCTTGCGGCCCGGCAGGCGATCGCGCAGCAGCGGCACATTGCCGACGCCATTTTGCAGGCTGATCACCGCGGCGTCAGTCGCGGCGTGGTGTGCGATCAATTCGGCGATCTCGGCCGTATCGGCGCTCTTCACCGTCACCAGCACCGTCTCGACGTCGCGCAGGATCGACGGATCGTCGGACAGAGTGAGCCGGTCCGCGGATACCACCCGCTCCGAACCGTCGAAACTGCTGACCCGCAAGCCGTTGCCTGCGATCTCCTGGATCAGCCGCGGCCGCGCCAGCAGCGCGACGCGGCGGCCGGACGCAGCCAGCATGCCGCCGACGAAGCAACCGATGCTTCCGGCGCCCGCGATGCCGATCGGCCGGTCCGCGTTCATCTGGCTAAACGTCCGTTCATGATGGCTCGATAGCAGACCTCGATAGCAGACCTGGGGTTGTCTGCCTATTTCCACGCGCCGCCGCCGCGGTGGCCCGCCTTGTAACCGTCATGGCCCGAAGCTATGTTTCCGGCTCGGGGCACGGTTGCGGCAGGAGACGATCATGGGTTTACTCGACGTACTCAACGGCATGCAGAACGGCCCCCGCGGTCCAAGCGCGCCAAGCACCCCATCCGACAGCTCGAGCGGCGGCGGAATGTCGCCGATGACGATGGCCATCCTGGCGTTGCTCGCCTGGAAGGCGGTCAAGCATTTCTCCGGCGGCCAGCCGAGCACAACCGCACCTCAGCCGACGCCGGCGCAAGCGCCGTCCCTCCCCGGCAACGTCACCGCGAGCCTGCCCGGCGGCGCCGGTGGCGGCGGGCTCGGTGATCTGCTCAAGGGCGGCCTCGGTGGCCTGCTCGCGGGCGGCGCAGCCGGCACCGTGCTCAGCGGCGGCCTCGGCGATCTGCTCAACCAGTTGCAGCAGAAGGGCCATGGCGACGCGGCCAATTCCTGGGTCAGCAATGGCCCCAACAAGCAGATCGCGCCCGGCGATCTCGCCAACGCGCTCGGCGCCGACCAGATCGACTCGCTGGCGTCGCAGAGCGGCATGTCGCGCGACCAATTGCTGCAGGGCCTGAGCCAGTATCTGCCCGACGCGATCAACCATCTGACACCAGACGGCCGGCTGCCGAGCGGCGACGAGTTGAGCGGCCGGCTTTAGCGGCGGCGTTGATTCCATCTGAGGAGACAGTCATGGGCGGCATCATCTGGGTCATCATCGTCGGCTTTGTCGCGGGGATCATCGCGCGATTCCTGTCACCGGGACCGAATAATCCGAGCGGCTTCATTCTCACCACCGTGCTCGGCATCGCCGGCGCGTTTCTCGCGACCTTCATCGGCCAGGCCATCGGCCACTATGGTCCTGAACAGGGTGCGGGCTTCATCACCGCCACGATCGGCGCGCTGGTGGTGCTGTTCATCTGGAACCGGCTGGTCGCAGCGCGCGTGATCCCCGACATCGGCAACAAGTAACGGCGAACGCTCGTTCAAAATCAAAATGCCCGAGCTTAGCCCGGGCATTTTCGTTTCTGCAAACACTGACGACGTGGATGGCTGCGTCACTGAATGAGATGCATGCCGGCGTCCATGCGGACGAATTCGCCGGTCATGTTGCTCGACGCCGGGCTTGCCAGGAAGCAGACGAGATTGGCGATGTCTTCGGCCGTTGACGCGACCTTGAGCGGCACGCGCGCGACCACGGCATCACGCACCTGCTTGGCGCCCGCCTCGCCGCGGCCCTTGGTGAACCAGGGCGTATCGATATAGCCCGGACACACCGTGTTGACCCGGATCAAGGGCGCCAGCGCGCGCGCCAGCGACTGCGTCATGGTATTGAGCGCGCCCTTGCTCGCCGCATAGGCGACCGACGACCCGCCACCGGAAATGCCGGCGACCGAGGAGACGTTGACCACGGCCGAGGGACGGCCGGAAGCCTTTGCGCCGGCCTCGAGCAGCGCGCGCGCGGCACGGACCATCTGGAACGGACCGATGGTGTTGACGGCATAAATGCGCTGGAAATCTTCTGCGGTCAGGCCGTCGAGATCATGATGCGGGACATGCTTGGTGGTGCCGGCATTATTGACCAGCACGTCGAGGCGGCCCCAGCCCTGCGCGGCCGCTGCGATCTTCTTGCAATCCTCATCGCGCGAGACGTCGCCCTGCACCACCAGCACCTCGGCGCCCTGCTTGCGGCAGGCTTCCGCGGTCGCCTCCGCTTCCGCCTTGCTGTTGGAATAGTTGATGATGAGGCGCGCGCCCTGCGTGGCGAGGATTTGCGCGGTGGCGGCACCGAGGCCCGATGCCGATCCCGTCACGATCGCGCACAAACCATCCTTGGACATCTGCATTTTCCTTGTTGTTGTGAGCCAGATGAACTCCGGCGGCGACATACCATATCGCGCGGGATGCCATCTGCAAGCCGCGCCAAAGCCTCAGGCGCGGGTCCTCACGTATATGCGTTCAGGCCCTTCTGCAGGCTGGCCCACTGTGCCTCGTCATGCCCGCAAATGATCTTGACGCCGGATGCCTCGAGCCTGGCGATCTCGTCGAGCGAGTTCAGGAACTGGTCGACATTGAGGCTGTTGCGCGGTGAGGTCCGCTGATCGAGATTGGCGCGCACGCTGAGCGAGTCGGACGCCAGGAGATATTCGCCGCTCTGATCCAGCTTGACGAGCGCGCCGGTCGTCCCCTTAGAATGTCCCGGCAGCGGGACCAGCGTCAATTTGCCGTCGCCGAACACGTCCATCTGCCGGTCGAAGATTTCCATCTTCAGCGGATGATCCCAGTCCGCCTTGATGTATCCGCGATCGAACGCGTTGTCGGCATTCGCGGCCTCGATCTCGAGCGCATGGACGAAGATCGTCGCCTTCTTGAAGAAGGCGTTGCAGCCGCAATGATCGGTGTGCAGGTGAGAGCAGATCACCACGTCGATGTCGTCGGGACCAAGGCCAACGGCCTTCAGGCTCGTCAGCACATGATCGTCGGCCGGCATGATCGGCTGCATGTATTTGGCCAGCGTGCCGAGCCGCCCTTCGGGATCGGTCGCGACATCGGGATGGCATCCGGTGTCGAACAGCACATTGCCTTGCGTGTGCCGCAACAGCACGCAGGCGACCGGCAGATCGATCATCTCGCCGCGCTCAGCATCAGGCAGATAGGTCCGCCTCGACATCCGCAGACGTCCGCCCGACAGCATATGCATCTTCATCTCGTTACCTCCCGATTGACTTCAAACTACATATGAGTTTCTTAAAAACTCATAATCAATTTGACAGCACATTACTCGCCCTTATAGCTTCCGCGCAACGCCGCGATCGCGGCAACGCGCTCAACGAAGCAGCTCTCCTGGACCGGCATCGTTGACATCGACCTGCGGCCGCCAGAGGGAAGCTTCGCCACGATGTACACCGTGTTCAGCGTGTTCGCTGCGACTGCAGATGCGGCAGCGCGCAAACCCTTCCTCTGCATTCCCGCGCGCCCCGACCGCGGCTATTTTCCCGATGGCGTCGAACTGTCCTATGACGAGATTGCGCGGCAGGTCTGCGCATTGCGCGAACACTACCGCGCTGCCGGCTTCGGGCATGGACACCGCGCCTGTCTGTTGCTGGAGAACCGGCCCGATTTCATCGTGCATTGGCTTGCGCTCAATGGTCTCGGCGTCTCGATCGTTCCGATCAACCCGGCCTATCGCGCGGCGGAGATCGCGTATCTCATCGCGCACGCCGAGCCCGACCTGATCGTCACGCTGCCCGACCAGAAGGAGTTGCAGAAGGCGCTGACCGGCACAGCACCCGTGCTCGAGGTGTCCGGCGACGATCTCGGCGCGAGCGTGACGCAGATTCCGCAAGCCCTGAGGCCGCCGCCGCGCGCCGGCGAGCCGGGAAGCCAGACCGAGGCCGCGCTGCTTTACACGTCAGGCACGACGGCGCGTCCGAAGGGCTGCATCCTGACCAACGAATACGTGGTCTCGACCGGCCGCTGGTACGTCAGCCACGGCGGCGAAGCGACGTATCACGCCGGAACGGAGCGCCTCTACAGCCCGCTGCCGCTGTTCCACATGGCCGGCCTGACGCTGACCCCGATCGCGATGATGCTGACCGGCGGCTGCCTGATCCTGCCGGAGCGTTTCAATGCGAAATCGGCCTGGCGCGACATCGTCTCCTGCCACGCAACCGTGCTGCACTATCTCGGCGTGATCGTCGCCGCCCTGCTGGCCCAGCCGGAGACGCCGGACGAGAAGGCCCATGCGCTGCGCTTCTCGATGGGCGTCGGCGCCAACCCCGAGCAGCGCGCGCGAGCCCGCGAGCGTTTCGGCATCCCCTTCGTCGAGGGCTGGGGCATGACGGAGACCGGACGCAGCCCCTTCAACACGGTCGAGCCGCGCCATCTCGAGACCAACACCATCGGCCGCAGCGTGCCCGGCCTCGAGATGACGATCCTCGATGCCGACGACAACGTGGTGGCGCCGGGCACGGTTGGCGAACTCTGCGTGCGCCATTCGGCAGCGACGCCGCGGCGCGGCTTCTTCTCCGGCTATCTGAAAGACCCCGAGGCCACCGAACAAGCCTGGCGCGGCGGCTGGTTTCACACCGGCGACAGCGCCTGGCAGCACGATGACGGCGCATTCGTGTTCGTCGACCGCCTGAAGCACTTGGTGCGGCGCGCCGGCGAAAACATTTCGGCGGCGGAGATCGAGTCCGTTCTGACAACATCCGGCCTGGTCAAACAGGCGGCGGTCGTTGCCGCGCGCGATCCGATCCGCGACGAGGAGGTTGCGGCCTTCATCGCGATCAACGACGGCGCCGCCGCGTCGCGCGAGCTCGCGCAACAGATCTTCCATTTCTGCCGCGAGCGCCTCGCGCCGTTCAAGCTGCCGGCATGGATCGCGTTCGTCGGCGAACTGCCGCTGACCTCGACCAACAAGATCCAGAAGCACACGCTGCTCGGCCCGGACAAAGACCCGCTGTCGCATCCCGGGATGATCGACCTGCGGCAAGAAAAGACCAACGCCATAAGGCAATCGAACTAGAGGAAACCAGGGACAATGACATCGAGTTACGGATGGCTCGCCGCGAGCGCTGCATTGCTGACCGCCACCTTCGCAGCCGCGCCATCCCACGCGCAGATCTCCGACGACATGGTGAAGATCGGCGTGCTGACCGATCAGGCCGGCCTCTATGCCGACGCCGCCGGCCCCGGCGCGGTCGAAGCGGTCCGGATGGCGATCGCGGATTTCGGCGGCAAGGTTTTGGGCAAGCCTATCGCGATGGTCGATGCCGACCATCAGAACAAGGCCGACATCGGTGCCGGCATCGCGCGGCGCTGGTACGAGCAGGAGAATGTCGACGTCATCGTTGATTTCGCCAATTCCGCCGTCGCCTTCGCCGTGCTCGAACTCACCAAGCAGAAGAACAAGGCGATGCTGGTGTCGTCGGCCGGCTCCTCCGATCTGACCGGGAAGGGCTGCTCGGTCAATTCGGTGCAGTGGACCTACAACACCTACGCACTCGCCAACAGCACGGTTCGGGCGCTGGCCAAGGAAGGCGCCAAGAGCTGGTACTTCGTCACGGTCGACTACGCTTTCGGCCACGCGTTGCGTAACGACGCGGCCAAGACCGTGGAGAAGGTCGGCGGCAGCATCGTCGGCGATGTGCGGCACCCGCTCAACAGCATGGATTTCTCGTCCTATCTGCTGCAGGCCCAAAGCTCGAAGGCGGACGTGATCGCCTTCGCCAATACCGGCGGTGATCTCGCCAACTCGATCCGGCAGGCGCAGGAGTTCGGTCTGGCGCAGCAGCAGAAGCTCGCGGCCTTCCTGATGCAGACCAGCGACATCCACGCGATCGGTCTGCAGGCCGCCCAGGGGCTGCAGCTCGCGACCGCCTTCTATTGGGATCTCGACGACAAGACCCGCGATTTCGCCGCGCGGTTCATGGCCAAGACCAACAAGCGGCCGACCATGGTGCAGGCCGGGCTCTACTCGGCTGTGATGAACTATCTCAAGGCAGTCGAGAAGTCCGGCACCGACGATGGCCCCAAGGTGATTGCGCAGATGAAGGACATGCCGATCGACGACTTCTTTGCCCGCAACGCCTTCCTGCGCGAAGACGGCCAGCTGATCCACGACATGTATCTCGTGCAGGTGAAATCGCCGGCCGAATCCAAGGGCGCCTGGGACTACGAGAAGCTGGTTCAGGTCATCCCGGGCAAGGAGGCCTTTGCGACGCCAGAGGAGAGCGCATGCCCGCTGCTGAAGAAATGAGGCTCTTACAAATTCGCAAGACCACAGACAAGAAACCACAAGCAAGGCTGGATATCGCATGACCGAACTGCCGCTGCTCTTCACCCCGCTACAACTGCGCGATCTCGAACTGAAGAACCGGATCATGGTCTCGCCGATGGCGACCTATTCGGCGCAGGACGGGCGCGCGACCGATTGGCACACCGCCCATATCGGCAGGCTCGCCGCCGGCGGCGCCGGCCTCATGTTCGTCGAGCAGAGCTCGGTGAACATCCAGGGACGCATCACCCATGGCTGCCTCGGCATCTGGGATGATGCGCACATCGCGGATCATGCCGCGCTCGCCGCGCTGATCCACAGCTTCAACGCCAAGGCTGCGATCCAGATCGCGCATGGTGGCCGCAAGGGCTCATCGCAGCGGCCGTGGGAGGGCGGCAATCCGCTCGGTGAGGCCGACATCAAGGCCCGCAACGAAGGCCCGTGGCCGATCGCGGCCTCGAGCGGCATCCCGTTCGACGACGGCTGGCCCGCTCCGCAGATGCTGACGTCAGAGCAGATCGATGCCCTGGTCGACGACTACCGCCAGGCGTTTCGCCGGGCCAGGGCCGCCGGTTACGACGTCATCGAGCTGCACTGCGCACACGGCTACCTGATGCACTCGTTCCTGTCGCCGCTGGCCAACAACCGCAACGACGAGTATGGCGGATCGCGCGAAAATCGCATGCGTCTGCCGCTGCGGATCGCTGCGATCATGCGCGAGGAGTGGCCCGACCACCTGCCGACCTTCGTGCGCATCTCGTCGGTCGACGGCGTCGACATCGGCTGGGGAATCGAAGACTCCATCGCGTTCGCGACCGAGCTGAAGGCGATCGGGATCGACATGGTCGACTGCTCGTCCGGCGGCATGAAGCTGCCGCGCGGCAATTCGCTGGTATCGCGCACCCCGGGCTTCCAGGTGCCGTTCGCCGAGCGCATCCAGAAGGAAGCCGGCATGCCGACGGTTGCGGTCGGGCTGATCCGCGAGCCGGACTACGCCGAAGCCATCTTGCGGGACGGCAAGGCGACGCTTATTGCACTCGGCCGCGAACTGCTGTGGAATCCGAACTGGCCCGCCCAGACGGCGCTCGCGCTCGGATGCGATCCCGAGTGGACGAGCTGGCCGGAGCAATATAGCTGGTGGCTGAAGCGGCGGGTGGCACAGCAGGGACGATAGGGATGCCGGTGGCGAAGAAGGATTTGGCGACTTCCGGTCCTGCGGCCGGCGCGCGGTCTTTCGACGGCCCCGATTTCCTCGGCGATACCTCGCGCGACCTGCCGAAGATGGACAATGCGGTCAAGTCGGCGCGGCGCGTGTTCGACGTGCTCGAATTCTTCGAGGAGCACCAGCGCGCCGCCTCCGCCATCGAGGTCGCGGCCGCCCTCAAATTCCCGCAATCCAGCACCTCGGCGCTGATGCGGACAATGACCGCGTTCGGCTATCTGCATTACGACACCAGCCGCCGCACCTATATCCCGACGCCGCGGATCTCGATGCTGGGACACTGGCTGAGCCCGGCGCTGTTCACGCGGGGGCGCCTGATCAATCTGATGAACGAGCTCTCCGAGAGAACCGGCGAGACCATCATGCTCGCGGTGCGCAACGGGCTCAGCGCGCAGTATGTCCATATCATTCAGGCCAGGTTGCCGATGCGGCTGTATGTCAAGGCCGGCACGCTGCGGCCGCTGGCGCGATCCGCATCCGGCTACGCGCTGCTGTCGGCCTATCCGGACAAGGAGGTCCGCCGCCTGGTGCGCCTGATCAACGCCAACGAGCCGCGATCCGATCGGCAGGTCGACATCAAGGCGCTGCTGCTGGAGCTGAAGAAGGTCCGCACCAAAGGGCATGCCTTCTCGCTCGGCCTGGTCACGCCGGGCGCGGGCGCCGTTGCCATGAACCTGCCGCCGATTGCGGAATCCAACGAGCCGCTGGTGCTGTGCGTGGCCGGACTGAACGACGCGCTGGTGACCCAGGAGACCGAGTTCGCCGACCTGATGCGGAAGGCGATCGAGTTTCATCTGGCGGACTGAACGCATGTTGCCGGCCAATTTGCTGCCGCGCGTGGCATACAAACCGAGGCGGTCGAAAGTTCACTATGCGGAATTCATGCGCCCGCTCCGGCTTCATGCCATCCGCGCAAGTGGCCCTGCGAGCAACGCTTGTCACGGCTATGGCTTTTCCGCATCATTGAGCGCAAGACAACATCGCAAGCAGGGCCAGCCGAACGGCGAGCCCCAAGCCAATCAACACGAGGAACGCTGTGGCGGAGAGTGAGAACATCGTCGCCGAGACCGCGGAAAAGATTTTCGCCGATCTCGCGGATGCCCAAACCATCAATCACGACAAGCAGGGCGCATGGAAGGCGCCGCTGTGGCAGGCGTTGACCGAAGCCGGCCTGCCGCTGTCCTGGGTGCCCGACGATCTCGGCGGTTCCGGCGCCAGCCTCGCGGAAGGTTTCAGCGTCCTCAACGTCGCCGGACGGCATGCGATCGCTGTTCCGCTGGCCGAAACAATGCTGGCCGGCTGGCTGCTCACGCAAGCCAGGATCGCCTCCCCGGAAGGCGAGATGACAGTTGTCCCGGCGAGCCCGAAGGACCGCGTCACGGTGAACGAAGACGGCTCGCTCTCCGGCCGCGCCCGCGGCGTGCCGTTCGCGAAAGACGCGAAGCATTTCGCGGTGCTGGCAAGCGGCAGTGGCGGCATCTCGATCGCGCTGGTCGATGCCGCGAAGTGCCGGATCGAATCCGGCATCGGGCTCGGCGGCGACCACAACGACACCGTCACGCTCGACAAGGTGCAGCCGGTCACGACCAAATCGGCGCCGAAGGGTTTTGACCAGACCACGCTGATGCTGATGGGCGGCGTGGTGCGGTCGCTCCAGATCGCAGGCTCCCTGGAATCGATGCTCGACATCTCCGTGCGCTATTCCAACGAGCGCGTCGCGTTCGAGAAGAAGATCTCCAAATTCCAGGCGGTGCAGCACAACCTCGCCCGTCTCGCCGGCGAGTCCGCCGCGGCGCTGGCCGCCGCGACCTCGGCGGCCGACACCATCGCCAACGCCAAGTCGTTCGACAATGACGCGGTGTTCCTCGAAGCAGCCGCGGCGAAAATCCGTTGCTCGGAAGCCGCCGAGAAAGGCAGCGGCATCGCCCATCAGGTGCATGGCGCGATCGGCTTCACCAACGAGCACATCCTGCACCGCTATTCGCTGCGCGCATTGGCGTGGCGCGACGATTTCGGCTCGGAGAGCTACTGGGCAGTCGAGCTCGGCAAGCTCGTCGCGAATCGTGGCGCCGACGAATTGTGGCCGCTGGTGGCTTCGCGCTGAGATCAGGCAGAAAGATCAGGACTGGACATCATGACTGCAGCCCTTCGTTTCGATCCGATCCGCCTGCCGGAAAAGTGCGAGCAGCTCCGCAAGGAGGTGCGCGCCTTCCTCGCCGAGGAAATCGCCGCCGGCACCTTCGATCCCTACGCGCCGAACCGCGAGGACAATGACGCGCCGGAATTCTCCCGCCGCGTCGGCGCCAAGGGTTGGCTCGGCATGACCTGGCCGAAGAAATACGGCGGCCAGGAGCGCTCGTTCCTCGAACGCTACGTCGTGACCGAGGAGATGCGGGTGGCGAACGCGCCGACCCGGCGCTTCTTCGTCGCCGACCGCCAGAGCGGGCCGGTGCTTCTGAAATACGCGCCCGAGCACATCAAGATGGACATCCTGCCGCGGATCTGCCGCGGCGAGGTCTGCTTTGCCATCGGCATGAGCGAGCCGAATTCCGGCTCCGACCTGTTCGCGGCCAAGACCCGCGCCACCAAGACCGACGGCGGCTATCTGATCAACGGCACCAAGATCTGGACCTCGTCGGCGCATATCGCCGACTACATGATCGCGATCTTCCGCACCTCGCCGCCGACCAAGGAAAACCGCCGCCACGGCCTGACCCAGTTCCTGGTCAAGATGAAGCAGCCCGGCATCCAGGTAAATCCGATCGGCCAGATCACCGGCCAGTTCGAGTTCAACGAGGTGGTGTTCACCGACTACTTCGTGCCCGACGATCACGTGCTGGGCGAGGTCGACGGCGCCTGGAAGCAGGCGACCTCCGAACTCGCCTATGAACGCTCCGGCCCCGAGCGCTTCCTCGAAACCTATTACGTGCTCACCGAGCTGGTGCGCGCGGTCGGCAAGAACCCGGACACCCGCAGCGCCGAGGGCATCGGACGCCTGGTGGCGCAAGTCCACACCATGCGCCGCATGTCGGTGTCGGTCGCGGGCATGCTGCAGGCCGGCAAGGAGCCGGTGGTGGAGGCCTCCATCGTCAAGGACATCGGCACGGTCTGGGAGCAGCAACTGCCGCATCGGGTGCGCGATCTCGCGGCGTTCGTCGAGGAGACCGCGACCAACCGCGAGACGCTGGAAAAGCAGCTCGATTTCGCCATCAAGACCGCGCCCAAGCTGACGATCCAGGGCGGCACCACCGAGGTGCTGCGCGGCATCATCGCGCGCGGGCTCGGCTTGCGCTAATTCAACGAGGACAGATCATGACCAAGTACACTGATATCGGCGTCGAAACCCACGGGCATGTCGGCCTGATCGAAATCCGAAAGCCGCCGCTGAACTTCTTCGACGTCGCGCTGATCAACCAGATCGCCGACGCGCTGGAGGAGTTCGACAACAACATTGAGATCCGCGCCTCGGTGCTCGCGGCCCAGGGCAAGGCGTTCTGCGCCGGCGCCAATTTCGGCGACCCGGCCCGGCAGGAGCAGGAGGAGCGCGCCAAGAGCGATCCGGCCTCGAACCTGCCGATCAACCATCTCTACGTTCAGGCGGTGCGCATCTTCCGTAACAAGAAGCCGATCGTCGCGGCGATCCATGGTGCTGCGATCGGCGGCGGCCTTGGCCTTGCGGTCTCGGCCGACTTCCGCGTCGCCTGCCCTGAGGCACGCTTCGCGGCGAACTTCACCAAGCTCGGCTTCCATCCGGGTTTCGGTCTCACCACGACGCTGCCGGAGCTGATCGGTAAGAACAACGCCGAGCTGATGTTCTACACCAGCCGCCGCGTCACCGGAGAGGAGGCCTATCGCTGGGGCCTCGCCAACGTGCTGGTGCCGCAGGACCAGGTGCGCGCCGAAGCGATGAAGCTCGCGCAGGAGATCGCCGAATGCTCGCCGCTCGGCCTGGTCTCGACCCGCGCCACCATGCGCGCCGGCCTCGCCGACCGCGTGCTCGCCGCGACCAACCATGAGCTGGAAGAGCAGACCAAGCTGCGCGCGACCGAGGACTTCAAGGAAGGCGTCAAGGCCACCGCCGAGCGCCGCGTCGCCAACTTCAAGGGGCGGTAAGCTCTCTTCCCTTCTGCCCTTGTGGGAGAAGGTGGCGCGATGCAGCGAAGCGAAATCGCGCCGGACGAGGGGTCTGCATCCGCGGAGACAGACCCCTTCACTTGCACCGCTCTCTCAACACGGTCGTCCCGGCGAAAGCCGGGACCCATGACCACCGAACTGAGTTGAAAGAGAAGCCGACGCCGCTTGTGCCTCTTTCGTCGGCCGCGGCATATGGGTCCTGGCCCCCGTGCGCAATTGCGCACTAGGCCGGGACGACACCGAGTTATTTCGGCACCACCAGCGCATCGACGATCGTCACGCCCTGCCCCTCCGGATGCACCAGCACCGGATTGACCTCGATCTCGGCGATCTCGCCTGCATGCTGCGCTGCCAGCACTGAGATCTGCGAGATCAGCTGCGCCAGCGCGGCGACATCCGCTTTCGGCGCGCCGCGGAAGCCGTGCAGCAGCGGCGCCGCCTTCAGCGTATCCAGCATCGTGGTCGCCTCCTGCGGGCTCGCCGGCGCCGGACGATAGACCACGTCTTTGAACAGCTCGGTGGTGATGCCGCCGAGCCCCACCATCACCATCGGGCCAAAGGTCGCATCCGTCATGGTGCCGACGATGATCTCGACGCCCTTCCTGGCCATCGGCCCGACCAGCACGCCTTGGATTTTTGCTTCAGGCCACGCCTTCTGCACGCCCTCCAGCATGTCGCGATAGGCGGTGAACGCCGCGCCCTTGGCGGCGATGTTGACGCGGACGCCGCCGACCTCACTCTTGTGCGCGATCGCAGGCGACTGGATCTTCATGACAAGCGGAAATCCGGTCTGATCGATCGCGGCGTCGAGCCCGTCGCGATCGGTGACCAGCACCTCATCCGGCAGCGCGATGCCGGCGGCGCGCAGCAGCGCCTTGCTGTCATGTTCGGAAAGCGTCTTCGACCTGAGATGCGCGGAAAGATCGTGCGCCCGAGAAGTCGATGCCACCATCTCGGAAGCGGGCCTGAAGGCGGCATAATCCGCCAGCCGCCGCATCGCGACGCCGACATGAGTCAGCCCCGAGAGCACCACCACGCCCGATGTCGCGAGTTCCTGCCGCGCGAAGTGCGACGGCAGCGTGTAGGAATAGAACACCACCGGCTTGTTCTGCGCCGCGATCAGAGGCTTCAGTTCGGCCTCCTTGAACGGCATCCGCGTCTCGCTCGACAGCGACAGCACGACCAGCGTCGCGTCCACTTCATCTGACGCGTCGAACAGCTCGATGCTCTTCTGCAGGCCGCCGGAGGAGACACCCTGCGCGGTGACGTCGACCGGATTGCCGGCTGCGCCATAGGACGGCATCCATTGCTTGATCTGACTCTGGATCGCGACTGAGAGCTCTGGCACGCGCAGGCCCTGCATCGACACCGTGTCGGCGCCCCAGATGCCGGCGCCGCCGGACACCGTCAGCACCGCGACACGGTCGCCCTTCGGCAGCGGATTGGTGGTCAGGACTGCAGCAATGGTCACGGCCTCGTCGAGGTCGTTGGAGACGATGAAGCCATATTTGGCGAACACCGCGTCATAAGCCGCCGACCAGCCCGCCATGCTGGCGGTGTGCGAGGCCGCCGCGCGCTCGCCGGCGCCGGAGCGGCCGACCTTGGTGACGATGATGGGCTTCCTGAGCTCTGCCGCCCGCTTCGCCGCGGCCAAAAACTTGTCGACGTCGCGGATACCCTCGATGAACAGCAGGATCACGTCGGTCGAGGGATCCTGCACCAGGTAGTCGAGGAACTCGCCGGCGCCGAGATCGCTCTCATTGCCGGCGCTGACGACGTAGCTGAGCGCGACGCCGAGCGCCTTGGCGCGATGATAGATCGCAAAGCCGATGCCGCCGCTCTGCGCGACAATGCCGATCCGCCGCCTGGTCGCGACAAGTGTCGGCGCATGCGGCTTGACGTCGACGGTCGGGCTGAAGGTCGCGGCGACCTTCTGCACCTGGCTGTAGAAGCCTTCCGCATTCGGACCGCTGATCCGCATCCCGGTCCGCTTCGCCAGCGCTACGATCGCGTCCTGCATCGCTGCGCTGTCGCCGCCCTCCTCGGCGAAGCCGGACGAGATGATGACCGCGTTCTTGACGCTGGCGGAAGCGCATTGCTCCAGCGCCGGCACGACCGCACGCGCGGGAATGACGATGACGGCGAGATCGATCGGCGCGCCGATCTCGGCGATCGAATTGAAACATTTCAGCCCGTCGATCTCGTCATAGTTCGGATTGATCGGATAGAGCGCGCCCGGATAGCCGTTCTTGCGCAGCATCGCGAGCAGCCGCCCGGGGATCTTCTCATGATCGCGCGAGGCGCCGATCAGCGCGATGCTCTTTGGGGCGAAGAAGGAATCAAGCGGATGCGGCATGGGGGCGCTGTCCAATTATTCTTGTTGCGAGCCACGATATTGAATCGGTCCAGCGAGCTCAACCGCCCTTCCCGTCATACTGAGGAGCGCGGAACGCGCGTCTCGAAGGATGCACGGCCCGGTCGGTGGCCGTGCATCCTTCGAGGCTCGCTCCGCTCGCACCTCAGGATGACGGAATTGACACTGTGTAGCCCGTTACGCCGTAAGCTTGAACGTCACGCCGCAAAGCTGGAACTCGTCGCCATCAACCGCACAGCCCCTGGCTTTCGCGGCCTCCAGCACCTTCGCCTTGCTGGCGACCTTGAACGTCAAGCCTCTCATGATCTCGCTGTCGCCCTTGACGAAGCGGAAGGTCGCGTTCGGCAGCTTCACCACGGCGTCATCAGCGGGAATGCCGACGATCTTGCCCCAATGCGCCGCCAATGCCTGCGGCTCGGAGCTCTGCATCTCGACCTCGGTCAGCGCCAGGGTCGTGTCCTTGCGGATCGACTTCTGCCAGTCCGGGCCGGCCGGTGGATAGGGCCCCAGCACATCGTCGCTGCCGTCGGTGTGGTTGAACTCGATGAAGGCGGCGCGGCAGTCGCGCGGGTGCAGTTGCACGCCGTGATACGGCGCGTGCGTGATCACGTTGGCGGTCCGCACGCCGATCGCATTGGCCTTGGCGCCCCGCGCGTCGGGATCCTCACAGCAGAAGATCGCCATGTAGCCCCCGCGGCCGCCGGTCTTCTCGATGAAACGGCCGGCCGCCGTGCCCGACCCCGGCTGAAACGGCGCCACAACTTCCAGCAGAATGGTATCGACCGGCAGCAGCGCGTTCTCGAGGCCGTATTTGGCGACATTGCCGTCGCGGTAACAGACATTGAGGCCCATGATCGCGGAAATGTCCGCGATCACGGGCGCAAGCTGCGGCGCCACCAGGCAGATCTGCCGCAGCCGCATGTACTCGGCCATCACTCACTGCCCCTGGAAGGTGGGCTTGCGCTTCTCGACGAAAGCCTTGGCCGCTTCCTTGTGGTCGGTGGTCTCGCCGGCGCGGGTGTGATGGATCGCCTCGCCGTCGAAGCAGGCCTCCAGCGTCATGGTCTCGGCATTGTTGATGTTGCGCTTGATGTAGCCGAGCGCCACCGACGGGCCCTGCGCCAGCGACCGCGCCAGCTCCAGCGTCTCGGCCTCGACATCGGCATCGGGCACCACCTTGGAGACCATGCCGAGGTTGTAGGCTTCCTGCGCCGACAGCACCGGCGACATCATGTAGAGCTCGCGCGCCTTGGCGCTGCCGAGCATCTTGGTCAGGAAATACGTTCCGCCGTAGTCGCCGGAGAAGCCGACCTTGGCGAAGGCCGTAGTGATCTTGCAGGAGGCGCTGGCGACGCGCAGATCGCAGGACAGCGCGATCGAGAGGCCGGCGCCGGCCGCCGCACCGTCGAGCTGCGCCACCACCGGCTTCGGCATCGTGTGCAGGATGCGCGAGACTTCCATGCCGCGGCGCAGGTTCGCCATCTTGGCCTCGAACGGCAGCGGCGCGCGGCCTTCGGCCATCGACTTGACGTCGCCGCCGACGCAGAAGGTGCCGCCGGCGCCGCGGATCAGCACCGCACGCACCTCGGTATCGTCCTGCGCCCGCCGCGCCGCCTCGACGAGGCCGCGCGTCATGTCGGGATTGAGCGCATTGCGCCGATCCGGACGGTTCATGGTGATGGTGAGCAGGCCCTTGTCGAGGGATTGGAGAACCATCTGATTGTCGCTCATGGCGTTTTGCCTTTCGTTGTTGTTGGTTGTCGTGGCGTCACTTCTTCACCAGCGGGCAGCGCGACTCCGACAGCGGCTGGAACGCCTGGTCGCCCGGCACGGTCGCAAGCAGCTTGTAGTCGTCCCAGCGGCCCTTCGACTCCGAGGGCTTCTTGACCTCGAACAGATACATGTCGTGCACCATGCGTCCGTCCTCACGGATCTTGCCGTTCTTGGCGAACATGTCGTTGATCGGGGTCTCCTTCATCACCTTCATGACGGTGGCTGCATCGGTGGTGCCCGCGGCTTTCACCGCCTGCAGATAATGCATCACGGAGGAGTAGACGCCGGCCTGGGCGGAGGTCGGCACCCGCTTGGTGCGCTCCATGAAGCGTTTTGAGAACGCGCGGGTGTCGTCATTGAGGTCCCAGTAGAACGCTTCCGCGAGCAGCAGCCCCTGCGCGGTCTCGAGCCCGACGCTGTCGATGTCGGTCACGAAAGCCAAGAGCGGCGAGATCTTCTGGCCGCCCTTGGTGATGCCGAACTCGGCGCCCTGCTTGATCGTGTTGATGGTGTCGCCGCCGGCATTGGCGAGCCCGATCACCTTGGCCTTCGAGGCCTGCGCCTGCAGCAGGAAGGAGGAGAAGTCCGAGGTGTTGATCGGGTGCCGCACGCTGCCGAGCACCTTGCCGCCCGACTTCACCACGACATTGCTGGTGTCCTTTTCGAGGTCCTGGCCGAATGCGTAATCCGCGGTCAGGAAGAACCAGGTGTCGAGGCCGGATTTCACCGCGGCAAGGCCGGTCACGTTGGCCTGCGCGAAAGTGTCGAACACGTAGTGCACGGTATAGGGGCCGCAGGCCTCGTTGGAGAGGCGGATCGACCCCGGGCCGTTGAACATGATGATCTTGCCGCGCGCCTTGGCGATCTCGCCGGCAGCCAGCGCGGTCGCAGACGCCGCGACGTCGAAGATCATCTCGACGCCCTGGTTGTCGATCATGTCGCGGGCGATGTTGGCGGCAAGGTCGGCTTTGTTGAGATGGTCGCCGACCACGATCTCGACCTTGCGGCCGAGCACCGTGCCGCCGAAATCCTCCACCGCCATCTTGGCGGCGGTTTCGCTGCCCGATCCGGTGATATCAGCATAGAGGCTCGACATATCGAGGATGCCGCCGAGCTTCAGCGGGGGTTTGTCCTGCGCCAGCGACGCATTCGCCGAGATCGCAAACACACAGGCCAACGCGCCGGCCAAAACCCGTCTCATTCAAATCCTCCCTTGAAGAACAGACCTCGTTCCATCAGGTCCGTGTCGAGGGCCGGATCATGCCGCATGGCCCGCACTGCAGCAAGCCGCAGCGACAGCAATCTGTTTTCCGCTAAGCGGAATGACGCGCCGCGCCGGCCCGCCTCAGCGCGATACGATCAGAGATGAAAGTCGGCGACGGTCTGATAGGGCGTTCCTGCCGGCAGCCCGAGGAACAGGTACTGCATGCCATATTGTCCGGCAAACGCCGACGCCACGGTGTCCATGATGACGTGACCACCCAGATCCAGATGCAGTTCCGGGCGGGTGATCGACCCGAGCGTGTAGGCAGGCGCGATGGTTTCGTTGACGTGCAGCGCGTCGAAAGCGGCAGACACCGCCGACAGCGAGGCCGCATTGTCGGCCAGGTCGACGACGCTGGCGCCATTGGCGGCGAAGCCGGTCACGGAGAGCGACGCGGCACGATTCGTCGACGACACGATGTGGTCGAACACCAGCTTCGAGGGATCGCCGAGCAGCGCCGTCGCCGCGGCATCGTAGATCGCGCTGCCGCCGTCGTTCAGCGTCAGCAGCGGCGTGCCGCTGACGACGTGAACCGCCTCGTTGAAGCCGACCGTCAGTTGCACCAGCGAGCCCGTCGCCGCAACGCCTCCGGACGGGGTTGCCGTGATTCCGGTGAGATGAGGCGCAACGGTGTCGAGGGTAAAGGTCAGGCTCGACGATGCGCTGACATTGCCGGCGGCGTCGACCTCCTGCACAGTCACGGTGTGCACCCCATCGGTTGTGAAGACCGGCGCCATCGCCGAGAAGCTCGACGCGCCGTCGGCCTTGAAGCGCAGCGTGTCGGCGGCATCCGACCTGGTGTAGTCGATCAGCGGGTTGCTGGTGATGTGGTCGGCACCCGAGAAGCCGGTGTCCTGGTGCAGCGAAAGCAGCGGCGCCGCCGGCGGCTTGGTGTCGCCGGTGAAGTTGACCGCGTTGCTCGCACCACCGGCATTGCCGGCGATGTCGGTGTAACTCGACACGGTGACAGACAGATCGGCCGACAGATGGTCAGTGACATCGGCCGTGAAGACCGCGGTGTAGATGTCATGACCGGCGCCGTTGACGCCGACATGGACGAGGCTGCCGAGCAGTCCGCCATGGACGGCGATATCGCCGAGGCCGAAGCCCGCGACCGCCTCCGAGAAGGTAAACGTCATCAACGCCGCGTCGCCCGCGTGCAGCACGGTATGGTCGGCTGCGACCGACACCGTCGGCGAATGCGTGTCGCCGCCGATCGTGGCGGTATTGCTCGCCGCGCCGGCATTGCCGGCGTCATCGGTATAGCTCAAACCCGTGATCCGGATCGAACCCGCCAGCACATCGTTGATATCGGGCGCAAAGGTCGCGGTGTAGACGTCCTGGCCTGACACGTTGAGCCCGACATGGACCAGATTGGTCAGCACGCCGCCGGCGACGACGGTATCGCCGAGCGTGAAGCCTGTGACATGCTCGGAGAAGGTGAAGGTGACAACCGAGTTCTGGCCAGCCAGCAGCGTGCTCGGGCTCGCTGCGACCGACACCGTCGGCGCCTTGGTGTCGCCGGCGAAACTGATGGAGTTGCTTGCCGCACCGGCATTGCCGGCGACGTCGGTATAGCTCCATGCCGTGACCTGCACCGAGCCTGCCTCGGCGTTGCTCTCGTCCGGCGTGAAGATTGCGGTGTAGACGTCCTGACCCGACGCGTTGACGCCGACATGGACCAGATGGCCCAGCGCCCCGCCCTGGACGGCGACGTCACCGAGCGCGAAGCTCGCAATCTGTTCGGAGAAGGTGAACGTCACCACCGCGGTCTGCCCTGCCAGCAGCGCGTTGCGGTCAGCCGCGATCGACACCGTCGGCGCCAGCGTATCGCCGCCGATCGTCGCGGTGTTGCTCGCCGCACCGGCATTGCCGGCCAGATCGCCGTAGCTGGACGCATTGACTTTCACCGAGCCGGTCTCGGTGTCGCTGACATCAGGCGTGAACGTCGCGGTGTAGACATCGTGACCGGAACTGTTGAGCCCGACATGCACGAGATGGCTCAGCGCGCCGCCATGGACGGTGGTGCCGCCGAGGGTGAAGTTCGCGACGGCCTCCGAGAAGGTGAAGGTCGCAACCGAGAGGTCGCCGGCCAGCACTGCGTCCGGATTGAGCGTGACGGAGACGGTCGGCGCCAGCGTGTCGCCGGCGAAGGTCACCGTATTGCTGGCCGCGCCGGCATTGCCGGCCGTATCGCTATAACCGGACGCGTTGACCTGCACCGAGCCTGCTTCGGCGTTGCTGACATCCGGCGTGAAGGTCGCGGTGTAGATATCCTGGCCGGCGCTGTTGACGCCGACATGGACAAGGTTGCCCAGCGCGCCGCCGCTGACGCTGACATCGTCCAGCGCAAAGCTCGCGACGGCCTCGGAGAATGTGAAGGTGACAGTTGACGTCTGACCTGCGAGCAGCGTGCCGTGGTCGGCCGAAACCGCCACTGTCGGCGCCTTGGTGTCGCCGCTGAAGTTGATCGTGTTGCTCGACGAGCCGGAATTGCCGGCGACGTCGGTATAGCTCGACACGTTGACCTGCACCGAACCCGTTTCAGTATTGCTGACATCGGGTGTGAAGGTAGCGGTATAGACGTCATGGCCGGCCCCATCGATGCCGACATGAGTGAGGTTGCCCAGCGTACCGCCGCTGACGGCGACATCGCCCAGCCCGAAGCCGGCGACGGCCTCCGAGAAGGTGAAGGTGACGAGCGCGTGATCGCCGGCGGTGAGCGTGCTGTGGTCGGTGGCGACCTGCACCGTCGGCGCCTTGGTGTCGCCTGTGAATGTAATCGCGCTGCTTGGCCCGCCGGGATTGCCGGCGATGTCGGTATAGCTCGACGCGTTGACCAACACCGAGCCCGCCTCGGTGTTGGTCACATCGGGTGTGAATGTCGCCGTGTAGACGTCCTGGTGCGCGCCGTTGAGGCCGACATGGACGAGGTTGCTCAGCGCACCGCCGCTTACGGTGGTATCGGTCAGCACGAAGCCTGCGACGGCCTCGGAGAAGGTGAAGGTGACGGTCGAGGTCTGTCCGGCAAGCAGCGAGGTCGGGGCCGCCGCAACCGACACGGTCGGCGCGACCGCGTCGATCACCAGATGCAGATCGGTCGCCGCATGGGTGACGTCGGCATCCTGGCCGCCGGGATCCTTGATGGTGCCGCCGTTGAGTGACAGGCTCTGCACCTGCAGATCTGACGTGCTGTCGCCGGCCTGCACGGTGTAGCTGAACACCAGCGCCAGCGAGCCGCTGCCGCTGACATAGCTCGCGACCTTGCCGTCACTGAGCAGCAGCTCCGGTACACCGGTCACGCTCACCGTGTTGCTGAAAATCACTGATATGGTGACGACCTTGCCGGTGTTCAGCGTCGTGAGATGACCTGTGGTGTCAGCCGTGATCGATGCGATGCTCGCCTGAGACCTGAGCTCGAGATGCGGCGAGGCCGAGCCGTCGGAGCCGAGGCTCAACGAGTTGGCGGTGGCGCCCGCGCCAAAGCTCAGATGCAGCGAGGCGAGCGTCACCCCGCCACTGCTCTTCACCACGAGCACGCCGTTCGCATAGGACAGCGTGGCCGTTGCGTCATAGGCGATGTTGCCGAAGTCGATCGTATCGCCGCCGGAAAAGCCTGAGATTGAGGTGCCGAACGACGCCCCGGAGAATGCCGCGGCATCGAGCACGAGCTTCTCGGTGCTGCCGTCGGTGAAGGCGATCGCGCCGGTGCCCGCCGCGCCGCTCGCCGCGACCTCGAGGGTGGAGCCCTTGATGACGGTGCCGCCCGAATAGGTGTTGTGCGCCGACAGCACCAGCCGGCCGCCGCCGGTCACCTCGACATCGCCCGGGCTCGCGCCATCGGAGATGACGCCGCTCTGGGTGACGGTCTCGCCGGCTGCGATATTGAAGACCGGATCGCCCGAGACCGTGATGTTGCGGGTGTGCGTGAAGCCGTCGGTGAAGCTGATGCCGGTGCCGTCGCCCAGCGTCAGCGTGTTGGTGAGCGCGCCGAGATTGACGTTGGCGGAGATCGATACCCTTGTGCCGGCGCCGCTGAGTGCGGTGTTGCCCGTATAGCTGTTGTTGCCGCCGAGAATGACGGTGCCGCCACCGCTGATGACGAGGCCGCCGACGCCGGCATTGGCGCCGGTGCCGCCATTGCCGCTCTGGTCCGCGATGTCGTTGGCGACCGTCAGCGTCTGACCGCTGGCTGGCGTGAAACTGAGGTTGCTGTTGCCCTGGATGAAGATGCCGGACCCGATGCCCGAGCCGCTGGCCTGTCCGATGCCATTGGTGCCGCCGGCGACGGCATTGAAGCCCGAATCGTTTGACAGCGAACCGCTCTTGATGGTCAACGAGCCGCCCTGCTGAACAAAGACGGCGCCACCCGCGCCAAGCCCGCCGCCACCACCCGGCGCGCCGTTGCCGTTGGTGCCGCCATTGCCGGCGCCGAAGCCGCCCATCGCGCCGATGCCGCCGCCGCCGCCGAAGCCGCCATTGCCGCCGTAGCCACCGCCGCCGCCAAAGCCGCCATTGCCGCCATAGCCGCCGCCACCGCCGTAACCGCCATGGCCGCCAGCAGCCCCGTTGCCGCCGCCGACTCCGCCGCCCGGCCCGTAGGGAGCGCGGGCGCTGTCGCTGATCCAACCCGCGGCGCCGCCGCCGCCGCCATTGGCGCCGCCTGCTCCGCCATACCAGTAAAGCTCGGTCCCACCACCGATCGAGATCAGGTAACCGTCGCTGCCTTTGCCGCCTCCGGCGGCGTTGGGGATGATGCCTGGTGAACCGCTTCTAAAGAGATCGCTGTCGGCGCCCTGCGCGCCAAGGCCGATCCCGCCGCCGCCGCTGCTTCCGCCGCGTCCGCCCATCCCGCCGCCACCGCCGAGGCCGTAGTTGTAGGCCATACTGCCAGTGCCGCCGGCACCGCCGTTGCCGCCGATCGCGGCGCTGTTGTGGAAGGTGACGTTATCGATCGTAGCGCTGCCGTTCGAGGAGACGAACAGCGCGCCGCCGAGCCCGGCCCCGCCGCCACCGCCGCCGCGGATCACACCGCCGCCCGCCGCCACCGTGTTCTGGATGTTCAGGTTCTCGAGATTGACGTTACCGGCATAGACGAAGAAACCGCGCTGCGCGCTGAGACCGTCGATCGTATAGGTGCCGCCGTGACCGTCGCTGCCGTTGATCGTAACGCTCGACCCGCTCAGCAGATTGAGCGCGTACAGTTCCGACGTCAGGCTGAAGTTGGCGGTGACATTGATCGTGTAGTTGGCATTCGACGCAGCGTTCTGCCCGCCGGAATCCATCTGCAGAATCGCCGCGTTGAGCTCGGTGACGTTGGAGACGTTGAACACGCGCGTCGAGACGATCTGGACGATCGTTCCGCCGTTGGCATCCTGAGAGAGCTGAAAGCGAGTGCCGCCGTCGAGCCCGGTCACGGTTAGCGTATCGGTCGTGGTACCGTTCGAGATCGAGAGCGTGTTGCCGGAGAGGCTGACGGTGTTGAGCGAGGGATTCTGGGTGTTGTACGCCAACCCAGTCAGGTCGATCTTCTGGCCGGGATTGAAGTTCGAGATGCTGTTGGTGAACGCGTTGCCGGTCAGCGCGGCGTTGTCGATCTTCAGCGTGCCGCCGAGGCCTGTCGTGAACGAGATGTTGCCGGTGCCGGCGGCGCCGTAGGTCGTGAGCCAGGCGGTGCCCGCGTAGATCGTCGTGCTGCCGTAGGTGTTGGCATGGCTGAGCACGAGCGTGCCGCCGCCATCGACACCGAGATTGCCGCCGCCGCTGATCAGGGCGGTGTCCGTGACGGTCGCGCCGGTCCCGACCGAAACAACCGAATTGCCGCCGACCACCATCGCGTCGTCAAACGTTCCGCTCGTCGTCAGCCCGAGGTGCCCGCCACTCAGGTTGAGCGTCCCGGTCAGCGCTGCGAGCTGACCCATGCCGACTTGCAATGTGCCGGCGCCCGACAGCGTGAACGTGCCGGAGCCACTGATCGAGCCAGTGTCGGCGATCGTGCCGGACGAAATATCGAAGGTGCCGCCATTGGCGGTGACCTGAATGTCGTGCGTGAAGGTGTAGCCGCCGGTCGTGGTCAGCATGCCGCCGTTGAGGATCAGCGCGCCGGCCGAGCCGCCGATGTTGTTGTCGGCCGTAATCGAGAGGGTGTTGCCACTGTCGATCTGCGTGCCGCCGACATAGCTGCTCGCACCTGTCAGCGTCAGCGTGCCGCCGCCGGAGACGATAAGCTTTCCCGTCGTGCCGCTGCCACTGATGCCGCGTTCGTCGGCGATCGAATCGGCGATCGTCAGCGTGGTGACGGTTTGCAGGCCCTGGAAGACCGTGGAAACGGTGTGCGTCGGGGTGACGACCATCGTGCCCTGGATGAAGATGTCGCCATAGGCCGAGCCGTTGCCCGCGCCATTGGCGCCGGTGCCGCCGGTCTCGGTCGCGCCCGACAAAGTGCCGCCGATGACGGTCAGCTTGCCGCCCTGCTGAACGAAGATGTTGCCGCCCGCGCCTAACCCGCCGCCACCGCCGCCGGCGAGCGAGCCGTCGCCCGCGCCGAATCCGCCGCTGCCCAGCGTGCCGTTCGAACCGCCGCCGCCACCGCCGAAGCCGCCATTGCCGCCGATATGCGCATATCCGCTGCCGTTGCCGGAGCCGCCGCCACCGCCGGCGAAACCACCATTGCCGCCACCATAGATGCCGCCGCCGCCACCGCCACCCATGCCGCCGGCGCCGCCATAACCGATGACGTTGCCCGACGGGCCGCCGCCAACCGAGTTGCCGCCGCCGATGCCGCCGCCGCCGATGCCGCCGCCGCCGCCACCGACACCGCCACCCCCACCGCCGCCGCTCGCGCCACCACTGGCATGCGCGCCGTAGCCGATGCCGCCATAATTGTCAGCGCCCTGGCCGCCGCCCGCCGCGCCTTCGATCGTCGCCGGCGTGCCGCCCGCGTTTTGCGCGCCGGTCGAGGGATGCTGGGTGTCAGAGCCGGCTTCGCTGTAACCGTTTCCGCCAATGCCGTGATAGCCGTAATAGTCCTGACCGCCGAAGCCGCCGCCACCACCGCCGCCACCATTGCCGCTGCCGCCGTCGGCACCGATGCCGCCGCCACCGCCGCCACCGCTGGCCGGATCGACCGCGCCGCCGTTACCGCCCTTGGCGGTGTTGCTGCCGAAATTGACGTTGTTGAGCGTGACGTCGGCGTTCTGCCCGACGAACAGGCCGCCGCCGAGGCCCGCACCGCCGCCGCCACCACCAACCCCGCCATTGCCGCCGCTTGCCACTGCATTGATGATGGTGAGGTTCTTGAACGTCACCGTGCCGGCGACGACGACGAAGCCTTGGTAACCGCGCGCGTCGATGACGTCGCTGAAGTCCTGGCCGCCGAGCTGATTGTTGTAGTCGGAGTTGCCGTCGAAGGTGAGCGTCGAGCCGTTCATCAGGTTGATGACCGGCAAATCGTCCAGCAGCTGCAGCGTGCGCGCACCGGACGACAGCGAGAAGTTGATGACGTAATCGGTGTTAGCTGCGGCGAGTCCGCCGCCGACGCTGATCGCCGAAATCGCGTTGTAGAGCTGGGTGTAATCGTGGACAGGATCGCTGGTCGTCAGCGTCAGAACAACGGGATTCGACACAAGGACCTCGGCAATATGCGTGAGCGACCGCGATTCGGCCGCTGTTTCAAAAAGTTTCTGATAGTTAGCTTGCGCCGCAAGTCATTGGCAATAATAACGAATTCTCATTCCGCGCACGGAGTTGCGATGGTCAATCGGTAAGGTTGACGGGCGTTGCGGATCGCGCTGCGCGCAATCCGACGGCCATCGTCGCCACGGCAAGGGACATAGACGACGTGCTCGTCCCATCGCGCGCACGCATTGATGTGAAACCGGCAACACGTCGCTGCGCGCATTGAGAAGCGCCGCAGAGAAATTGTTCGCCGAATCAATGTGCCCCGTCGATGCGGCCTCGCTTCGCCTGTGGCTCCGAGGCGATCTTTCCGTCAGACTGTCACTGTCGGCGACCGCGCTCCGAACGGAGCATGCCGGAGTGACGAGTGCGACATGACACCTCCACGCGCTAGAGCATTGCAACGCCGCCCGCGGGCGATGACGATGACAGCGTGCGCGCTTGCGATCGTCGCCTGCATCGGACGCGCCGAAGCGGCCGGATGCAATTTCGAGATTCAGGGCGAAGGTCGCGTCGCCGCTGTGGTCGATGCCCGCAGCCTGCGGCTCGACGACGGCCGTGAGGTCAAGCTCGCCGGCATCGAGGTGGCGGACCGGGCGAAGGCCACCGCGGCGCTGTCGGCGCTACTTGTCGGCCACGAGGTAACGCTGCGCGGGCCGGACGACACGCCGGATCGCTACGGCCGCCAGCCGGCCTACGCATTCCTCGAGGGCCACGAGCTCCCCGCCCAGAGCGAGCTGCTGCGCCAGGGCCTCGCGCTGGTGTCGTCCGAGATCGCCGACAAGGACTGTGTCAGCACGCTGATGGCGGCGGAGGCCGAGGCACGGGCCGCCCGATCGGGAACCTGGGCCGAGTCCACGGTCATAAAAAACGCCGAAAGTCCGGACGATATTTTGGCCGGGATCGGGCGCTTTGCGGTGGTCGAGGGCCGGGTTTTGTCGGTGCGCCAGGCAGGGGCGACGACCTATCTGAATTTCGGCCGAAACTGGACACGGGACTTTGCTCTGACTATTTCAAGGCGCATAGTCCCTGCGTTCGAGGCGGCCGGGCTTGCGCCCAAGTCTCTGGAAAATCGTAGGATTCGTGTCCGAGGCTGGGTGGAAGCACGACGTGGGCCGCGAATCGAATTGCTCCGGGTGGGGCAGATTGAAGTGCTCGGCGGGAACTAGGGGGCCCCACAGGCCACGGCCCGGCCAGCTACGGACAATTTGTGGGTTTTTGACGTGATTGAACGCGCTGGACGGCGTGAAGATGGAACTGGCCGCCGGCTTTCGGCTGCGCCGGCGCTCGTCTGCGCGGCCCTAACGCTGTCGGCCTGCGGCAATGTCGGGCGATTCGAACAAGTCGCGCCGACCGCGGCGGCAGCGCCGGTGAAGCCGAACCGGGTGGTACAGCAGACGCCGAACAGCGAGCGCGAGCACGAGCGCATCCTGTCGTCCTATGGCGGCGCCTATGACGACCCGAGGCTCGAGGCCCTGATCGGCAAGACCGTCGACCGGCTGGTCGCCGCGTCCGAGCGGCCCGACCAGGCCTACAAAGTCACGATCCTCAATTCCGGCGCGGTGAACGCCTTCGCGCTGCCGACCGGTCAGCTCTATGTCACGCGCGGCCTCATTGCGCTCGCCAGCGACACTTCCGAGCTTTCCTCGGTGCTGAGCCACGAAATGGCGCATGTGCTGGCCAAGCATGCCGCAATGCGCGAGGACCAGGCGCGCCAGGCGGCGGTGGTGACGCGCGTCGTCACCGACATGAGCACCGACCCCGATCTCACGGCGCTGGCGCTCGCCAAGACCAAGCTGACGATGGCGAGCTTCTCGCGGCAGCAGGAATTCGAGGCCGACGGCATCGGCGTCGGAATCGCGGCGCGCGCGCATTTCGATCCCTACGGTGCGGCACGCTTCCTGACCGCGATGGAGCGCAATGCCGCGCTCAAGATCGGCAAGACCGCGCTCGATCCGCGGGCGCAGGATTTCACCTCGTCGCATCCGGCAACGCCGGAGCGCATCTCCAACGCGCAGACCACTGCGCGGCAATACTCATCGCCCGAGAGCAACGAGCGCGACCGCGAAACCTATCTCGCCGCGATCGACAACATCGTCTATGGCGAAGATCCCAGCGAAGGCTTCGTGCGCGGCCGCCGCTTCCTGCATCCCAAGCTCGGCTTCACCTTTACCGCGCCGGAGAATTTCACGCTCGACAACACCGCGCAGGCGGTGATCGGCGTGCGCGAGGGCGGCAGCCAGGCGATGCGCTTCGACGTGGTGCGGGTGCCGGCCGAGCAGTCGCTCGGCGACTATCTGAATTCCGGCTGGATGGAGGGCGTCGAGAAATCCTCGACCGAGGACCTCAACATCAACGGCTTTCCGGCGGCATCGGCCACCGCCCATGGCGACCAGTGGCAGTTCAAGGTCTATGCGCTGCGCTTCGGCAGCGACGTCTACCGCTTCATCTTCGCCGCCAAGCAGAAATCCACCGAGAGCGAGCGCAACGCGCGCGAGACCGTCAATTCGTTCCGCCGCCTGACGCTTGACGAGATCCAGGCCGCGCGGCCGCTGCGCATCAAGGTCATCAACGTGCAGCCCGGCGACACCGTGGAATCGCTGTCGCATCGCATGGCCGGCGTCGATCACCCGGCCGAGCGCTTCCGCGTGCTCAACGGCCTCGACGCCCACGCCCAGGTGAAGCCGCGCGACCGCGTCAAGATCGTGGTGGATTGAGGCTGCGAAGCGTCGCGCTCGCGTCTCGCTACCACCGTCGTCCCGGCGAAGGCCGGGACCCATAACCACTGTCATTCATTGTTGGAAGAAGCTGGGGCCACAGCGCGCTCGAACAACGCAGCCCTGCGGTTATGGGTCTCGGCCTTCGCCGGGACGACGGGTGGAGAGTTTGGTGCGATTGCAGTTAGCCCCTACTTCGCCTTCTCCTTGAGGAAGGCGATGATGTCGGCGCGATCCTTCGGATCCTGGACCTCGTAGAACATCTTGGTGCCGGGAACCATCGCGTCCGGACCGGTGAGCCATTTGTCGAGATTGGCCTCCGTCCACACGATCTTCGAGTTCTTCAACGCCGGCGAGTAATTGTAGCCCGCGACCGAGCCGGCAAGGCGGCCCACGACCCCCTTGTGCATCGGACCGACGTCGTTCTTCTCGATCGAATGGCAATCGCCGCAGCCCTGGTACAGCGTGGCCCCGCGTGACGCATCGCCCGCCGCACGGGCGCTGTTCAGCGCGAGCAGGATCGCGATGGCCGCCATCGCGGCGATCTTGGCGTGCCGCGGCGCCAGCGCGCCTGCGATCGAACGAATGGTCATTCCGGGGGTCTCCTGTTTGCCACCACAACAGGAGCAGCCGGGCCGCCATTCTATTCCCCGAAATTTCGCCCGGCCGCTGGACACCGGCCGCATCGATCGCCGAGAATGGCGCTTGTTGTCGAAGTTTTTTTGCCGCCGACGAGGAATATCCGCGTCATCAGCCGATCACTATCCTAGCTGCCACCTCCGCAGCGGCGCCGGGTTTTTGGAGCATCCCCAGTGTTTCACAATCGGTTCGGCGCCGTCGCTCGACTTGCCGAACTCGGGTGCGTGCTTGCTGCGTTCACCCTCGCAGCAGCCACCGCCGCGCGCGCGGACGGTTGTCCCAAGCCGAGCGACGAAATTGCGACCGACCGGCCCGACGTCACCAATTCGAGTATCGTCGTGCCGGTCGGGAGCCTGCAAAGCGAGAACGGCATCAACCTCACCGGCCGCGACAGTGGCCGCAGCATCGACGGCAGCAACAGCCGCTGGCGGCTCGGCATCGCGCCCTGCCTCGAGGTCCTGATCGATCTGCCGAGCTATACCGGCACGATGAAATCGCCGGGTGCGTCGGGCTTTTCCGACGTCGCGCCGGGGATCAAATGGCAAATCAGCCCGGTGCCAGGAAAGATCGACCTCTCGATCACCGCGGGCGTCGCGCTGCCGACCGGCGCGACCGCCATCGCCGGACGCGGCGCGCAGCCCTACATCCAACTGCCATGGTCATGGGAGCTGCATGACGGCTGGGGCGTCAGCGGCATGTTCACGGAATTCTTCCGCCCCGCCGAGCTCACCAGCCAGCACATGTCGGAGGCGACCTTCGTGATCGAGAAGAAATTGACCGAGCGGATCAGCGTTTTCACCGAATATGTCGGCGACTATCCCGACGGCGCGCGGCCGATCCAGCTGATCAACTCGGGCGGCATGTACCGGATCACGCCGACCCAGCAGCTCGATCTCCACGTCGCGTTCGGGCTCAACCGCAACTCGCCGAACTACATCGTCGGTCTCGGCTATTCGTTCCGCGTCGACGGGCTGTTCCGGTAAGCGAAGCTCTGTAGCCCGGATTCGCTTCGCTGCATCCGGGCTACAGGATCTAATTGACTTCGGCCTCGCGCAATCCGCTCAGCCACAGCGCGAGCAACGTCCACACCGCGCCCGACAACAGATACGCGCCGGCCGAGATCAGGCCGAAATGCGTCGCCAGCAGCAGCGCGGCGAGCGGCGCAAAGCCGGCGCCGAACAGCCAGGCGAAATCCGAGGTCAGCGCCGAGGCGGTGTAGCGATAGGTCCGCGCGAAATTCGAGGCGATTGCGCCGGACGACTGGCCGAACGACAGCCCAAGCAGCACGAAGCCAAGCACCATGTAGATCGTCTCGCCAAGCGCCCCGGCGTCGAGCAGCTGCGGGGCAAAGCCGCTATAGACCGCGATCGCGACCGCAGACCCCAGCAGCAGCGGCTTGCGGCCGACGCGGTCGGCGATCATGCCGGAGGCGATGATCGCGACGACCCCGACCATGGCGCCGATCATCTCGATGATCAGGAAGCGCACCGGGCTTTCCTTGGTGAACAGGAACACCCAGGACAGCGGAAACACCGTGACCATGTGGAACAGCGCAAAGCTCACCAGCGGCGCGAAGGCGCCGAGCAGGATGTTGCGGCCTTCCTGCGCCACCGTCTCGCCGACCCGCGCCGGCTCGAGGTCGCGGCTTTCGAACAGCTCGGAATATTCGTCCGTCGCCACCATGCGCAGCCGCGCGAACAGCGCCACCACGTTGATGGCGAAGGCGACGAAGAACGGATAGCGCCAGCCCCAATCGAAGAAATCATCCGCCGAGAGGTTGCCGGCGAAGAACGCGAACAGTGCGCTCGCCACGATCAGCCCGAGCGGCGCGCCGAGCTGCGGCACCATCGCATACCAGCCGCGGCGATTGACCGGCGAATTCATCGCGAGCAGCGAGGCGAGGCCGTCCCAGGCGCCGCCCCAGGCGATGCCCTGCAGCACGCGCGCGGCGGCCAGCAGCCAGATCGCCGCCGCGCCGATCGTGTCGTAGCCGGGCAGGAACGCGAGCGCGACCGTGGCGGTGCCGAGCAGGAACAGCGCGATGACCAGCTTGGCGCCCTTGCCGTGACGGCGGTCGACCGCCATGAAGATGACGGTGCCGAGCGGCCGCGCGGCGAAGGCCAGCGCGAAGATGCCGAATGAATAGAGTGTGCCGGTCAGCTCGTTGACGAACGGGAACACCAGCTTCGGGAAAACGATCACCGAGGCGATCGCGTACACGAAGAAGTCGAAGAACTCCGACGTGCGCCCGATGATGACGCCGATGGCGATTTCACCAGGTTTCGCCTGCCCGTGACCTGATGCCGTCGGGGTGCCGTGAGCCATTGCTGGGGCCTGTGCCATCGCCGGAGAACCGTCCTTTGGAGCATGATCCGGAAAAGTGGAAACCGGTTTTCCGAACCGATCATGCTCAAACCACATGAGGCCGCGGGCAGCTTCGCCACGCGGTCCACCTCACCTTCTGACGGCCTATCCCGCAGTGCAACATTGGACAAATTGTCCAATGTCAACTTTGCTGCATCGCAGCTACCCCTTGGCGGAACTCATAAAATTCAAGTGGGGTGAGCCGTGCGCGCCTTGAAATTATTGGCCTTATTGCCGTTCGCGGCGCTCCTTGGCGGGTGCGATTTCGTCGTCCTGGCCCCTGCCGGCGACGTCGCCGTGCAGCAGCGCGACCTCGTCGTGATCTCCACCATCCTGATGCTGATCATCGTGCTTCCGGTGATGGCGCTGACCGTGTTCTTCGCCTGGCGCTACCGCCAGTCCAACACCGCGGCTCCCTACGAGCCCGAGTGGGATCACTCCACCCAGCTCGAGCTCGTGATCTGGTCGGCGCCGCTTCTGATCATCATCTGCCTCGGCGCGCTGACCTGGATGGGCACGCATCTGCTCGATCCCTACCGCTCGCTCGGCCGCATCGCCGCCGACAAGCCGATCCAGAGCAAGGACGCCCCGCTCAATGTCGAGGTGGTCGCGCTCGACTGGAAGTGGCTGTTCATCTACCCGGACTACGGCGTCGCCGCCGTCAACGAGCTCGCTGCACCCATCGACCGCCCGATCCGCTTCCGCATCACGGCGTCTTCTGTGATGAACTCGTTCTACATCCCCGCGCTGGCCGGCCAGATCTACGCCATGCCCGGCATGGAGACCAAGCTGCACGCGGTCGCCAACAAGGAGGGCACCTATCGCGGCTTCTCCGCCAATTACAGCGGCGCCGGCTTCTCCGGCATGCACTTCGAGTTCAAGAGCCTCTCGGGCGCCGATTTCGACAAGTGGATCGGCACTGCCAGGGCCAGCGGCAACATGCTCGGCCGCACCGACTATCTGCAGCTCGAGCGTCCGAGCCAGAACGATCCGGTGCGGCTCTATCGCTCGGTCGACCGCGATCTCTACAAGGCGATCCTCAACATGTGCGTCGAGCCCGGCAAGATGTGCATGAGCGAGATGATGGCGATCGACGCCAAGGGCGGCCTCGGCCGCGAAGGCCTCAACAACACGCTGCCGCTCACCTACGACAAATACGCCCGCCGCGGCGCGCCGCTGGGCACTGAGCCGACCTTCGTCGCCGGCATCTGCTCGATGGACGAGATCAAGGACGCGCCGTCACGTGACGTTCTCGCGCCGCTCGACCTGACGCCGCTGCGTGGCGTCGGGCTGCAGCGCCCGCCGTTCTCTCCCGCCCATCCGTCATCGACATCCTTGCTGCTCGGCCAGCGTCCGAAATCAGACTCCTGAGGAGCGCCGCATGAATCCCGATCTCATCAAGATGATCTTCGGCCGCCTCAATCTGGACGCGCTGCCGCTGCACGAGCCGATCCTGGTCGGCACTTTCGCGGTGGTCGCGACCGGCGGGCTCGCGCTGTTCGCGATCGTCACCTACTTCCGGCTCTGGACCTATCTGTGGCGCGAGTGGTTCACCACCGTCGACCACAAGCGCATCGGCATCATGTACATGATCCTCGGCATCGTGATGCTGCTGCGCGGCTTCGCGGACGCGCTGATGATGCGCCTGCAGCAGGCGATCGCCTTCAACGGTTCCGACGGCTATCTCCCGGCCCATCACTACGACCAGGTCTTCACCGCCCACGGCGTGATCATGATCTTCTTCGTGGCGATGCCGCTGGTCACCGGCCTGATGAACTACGTGGTGCCGCTGCAGATCGGCGCCCGCGACGTCTCCTTCCCCTTCCTCAACAATTTCAGCTTCTGGATGACGGTTGGCGGCGCCGTGCTGGTGATGATGTCGCTGTTCGTCGGCGAATTCGCCCGCACCGGCTGGCTCGCCTACCCGCCGCTGTCCAACATCGGCTACAGTCCAGACGTCGGCGTCGACTATTACATATGGGGACTACAGGTGGCCGGCGTCGGCACGACGCTATCGGGCATCAATTTGGTCTGCACCATCGTCAAGCTGCGCGCGCCGGGCATGACGATGATGAAGATGCCGGTGTTCACCTGGACCTCGCTCTGCACCAACGTCCTGATCGTCGCCTCCTTCCCGGTCCTGACCGCGGTGCTGGCGCTGCTGTCGCTCGACCGTTACGTCGGCACCAACTTCTTCACGAACGACTTCGGCGGCAACCCGATGATGTACGTGAACCTGATCTGGATCTGGGGCCACCCCGAGGTCTACATCCTGGTGCTGCCGGCGTTCGGCATCTTCTCGGAGGTGACCGCGACGTTCTCGGGCAAGCGGCTGTTCGGCTACACCTCGATGGTCTACGCCACCGTCGTCATCACCATCCTGTCCTACCTGGTCTGGCTGCATCACTTCTTCACGATGGGTTCCGGCGCCAGCGTCAACTCGTTCTTCGGCATCACCACCATGATCATCTCGATCCCGACGGGCGCGAAGATGTTCAACTGGCTGTTCACGATGTATCGCGGCCGCATCCGCTTCGAGCTGCCGATGATGTGGACGGTGGCGTTCATGCTGACCTTCGTGATCGGCGGCATGACCGGCGTCTTGCTCGCGGTGCCACCGGCCGATTTCGTGCTGCACAACAGCCTGTTCCTGATCGCGCATTTCCACAACGTGATCATCGGCGGCGTGCTGTTCGGCCTGTTCGCCGGCATCAACTACTGGTTCCCGAAGGCGTTCGGCTTCAAGCTCGATCCGTTCTGGGGCAAGCTGTCGTTCTGGTTCTGGGTCTCGGGCTTCTACTTCGCCTTCATGCCGCTCTACGTGCTCGGGCTGATGGGCGTGACCCGCCGGCTCCGCGTGTTCGACGATCCCAGCTTGCAGATCTGGTTCGTCATCGCGGCCTTCGGCGCCTTCCTGATCCTGCTCGGCATCGGCGCGATGCTGGTGCAGTTCGCGGTGAGCATCCTGCGCCGCGAGCAGCTGAAGGACACCACCGGCGATCCCTGGGATGCTCGCACCCTGGAATGGGCGACCTCCTCGCCGCCGCCGGACTACAACTTCGCCTTCACGCCCGTTGTCTATGACAACGACGCCTGGTGGGACATGAAGCGCCGCGGCTACAGGCGGCCGCTGACCGGCTTCAAGCCGATCCACATGCCCTCCAACACCGGCACCGGAATCATCCTCGCCGGCTTCGCGACGGTGATGGGATTCGCCCTGATCTGGTACATCTGGTGGCTTGCCGCCGTCAGCTTCGTTGCGCTGCTCGCGGTCGCGATCGGCCATACCTTCAACTATCACCGCGACTTCCACATCCCGGCGGATGAGGTGGTGCGGACCGAAGATACGCGGACGCGCGTTCTCGCCGCGGGAGCCCAGACATGAGCGTAGCAACGATTTCCACTCAGGACTCCGAGCCGGTCTTCCACGTCATCGACGAGCACGCGCATCCGGAAGGCGCCAGCACCATGCTGGGCTTCTGGATCTACCTGATGAGCGACTGCCTCATCTTCGCGATGCTGTTCGCGACCTATGGCGTGCTCGGCGGCAACTACGCCGCCGGCCCGGCGCCGAAGGACCTGTTCGACCTCAAGCTGGTCGCGCTCAACACCACGATGCTGCTGCTCTCCTCGATCACCTATGGCTTCGCCATGCTGACGATGGAGAAGTCGAAGATCGGCCAGACGCAGCTCTGGCTCGCGATCACCGGGCTGTTCGGCCTCGCCTTCCTCGGCATCGAGCTCACCGAATTCGCCCACATGATCCATGAGGGCGCCACGCCGCAGCGCAGCGCCTTCCTGTCGTCGTTCTTCACGCTGGTCGGCACCCACGGCCTGCACGTCACCTTCGGCCTGGTCTGGCTGGTGACGCTGATGGTGCAGACCGCGCGCTTCGGCCTCACCGAAGCCAACCGGCGCCGGCTGATGTGCCTCTCGATGTTCTGGCACTTCCTCGACGTGGTCTGGATCGGCGTCTTCACCTTCGTCTACCTCCTGGGAATGCTGCGATGACAACAGAAGCCCGCACTCTCGAAGCCAATGCCGGCGGTCACGGCCATGATGACCACGGCGGCGCTGCCCACGGTTCGCTGAAGAGCTATCTGATCGGTTTCGGCCTCTCCGTCGTCCTCACCGCGGTGCCGTTCTGGCTGGTGATGACCGGGACGATCGCCGACAAGCAGGTCACCGCGCTGATCGTGCTGGTGCTCGCCGCGGTGCAGATCGTCGTGCACATGATCTACTTCCTGCACATGAATACCCGGTCCGAGAACGGCTGGACCATGATGGCGATGATCTTCACCGTGATCATGGTGGTGATCGCGCTGACCGGATCGCTCTGGGTCATGCATCATCTCAACGTCAACATGATGCCGATCCACGACATGAGCCAGATGCCGTGACGATGCAGGGCGCCCCAGCCCCCTCTTCACCTCTCCCGCTTGCGGGGGAGGTCGACGCGCGCCCAGCGCGTGGCGGGTGGGGGCTCCCTCCACACAATGATCCTTCCGATTCGCGGCGATACCCCCACCCCGGCCCTCCCCCGCAAGCGGGAGAGGGAGTGCAATCCCGACGCGGCCGCAACTTTGCTCTCCGTCGCTATGTACTGCTCACGCTCGGCATGCTGGGCGTGGTGCTGCTGAGCGCGCTCGGTATCTGGCAGGTCGAACGCAGGACCTGGAAGCTGACGCTGATCGAGCGGGTCGAGCAGCGCATGCATGCGGCGCCGACGGCGCCGCCGCCTCCCTCGTCATGGCCCGCGGTCACGGCCGCGAGCGACGAATATCGCCGCGTCACCCTGCGCGGCACCTTCCGCCATGCCGATGAGACGCTGGTGCAGGCGGTCACGACAGACGGTCCCGGTTTCTGGGTGCTGACCCCGCTGCAAATGGCTGACGGAACCACGGTGCTGGTCAATCGCGGCTTCGTGCCGCCTGATCGGCGTGATCCGGCGACGCGGCGCGACGGCGAGCCGATAGGCGCGGTCAGCGTGACCGGGCTGTTGCGGATGTCGGAGCCGCAGGGCGGCTTCCTGCGCAACAATGACCCCGCGGCAGGCCGCTGGTATTCCCGCGACGTCGCCGCGATCGCGGCCACGCACGGGTTGTCGCAGGTAGCCCCCTTCTTCGTCGATGCGGATGCGACGCCAAATCCGGGCGGCGCTCCCGTCGGCGGGCTGACGATCGTGCGGTTTCCGAACAACCACCTGATTTACGCGCTGACATGGTTCGCACTGGCCTTTATGCTGGCGGGCGCGCTCCTGCGCGTCATCGGCGGCAGGGGCCGCGCCGGCGCCTCCGATCCAAAGTGGAGTTCAAGGCGCGCCGCCGTGCGCCGCCTGATCGGCGCAGCCCGCAATCTGTCTCGCGACACAGGCTCAGATGCTCGAGCGCACCTCGAATCTGCATGACGAAAGCACCGCGACCGGGACGGCCGTGATGCAATCCGCCGTGAGCGCGGCCGACGGCATGCCGCTCGACCTCTCAGCGCCCGCCGACCTCGCGACCAATCGCAAGAACATGGCCCTGCTGGTCCAGTTGCGCTGGATCGCCGTGATCGGTCAGATCGCCACCATCGGCTTCGTGCAGTTCTGGATGGGCGTCACGCTGCCGCTGCTGCCGATGGCGGCGGTGATCGCCGGCTTGGTGGCGCTCAACCTCGTCAGCCTGCTATGGCTGCGCTACCGCGCCGACATCAACAACCGCGAGCTGCTGGTCGCGCTGGCGCTCGACGTCGCGGCGCTGACGGTCCTGCTCTATCTCGCCGGCGGCGCCACCAATCCCTTCACGTCGCTCTATCTGCTGCAGGTGACGCTTGGCGCGGTGTTGCTCGATGCCCCCTCGACCTGGTCGCTGGTGGCGCTGGTCTGCATGAACTTCGCCTGGCTGACCAGCTACTACCGGCCGCTGGAGCTGCCGCAGGGCTTTGCCGAGGCCTTCAATCTCTACATCGCGGGCACCTTCATCGGCCTCGTGCTCGACGCCGTGCTGCTCGTGGTGTTCATGACGCGGATCAACCGCAATCTGCGCGACCGCGACCTTCGGCTGGCGGCGCTGCGCCAGCACGCGGCCGAGCAGGACCACATCGTGCAGATGGGCCTGCTGGCCTCCGGCGCCGCGCATGAGCTCGGCACGCCGCTCGCCTCGCTCTCGGTCATCCTGGGCGACTGGCGCCGGATGCCGGCGTTCGCTTCCGATCCTGAAATGTCGCAAGACCTCGGCGAGATGGAGATTTCCGTGCAGCGCTGCAAGTCGATCGTCACCGGCATCCTGCTGTCGGCCGGCGAAGCCCGCGGCGAAGGCTCATCGCCGACCACGGTCGCGGCGTTCCTGACCGCGCTGGTGGAGGAATGGCGGACGACGCGGCCGTCGGCGACGCTGTATTTCCGCAACGCCTTCGGCACAGATCTTGCGATCGTCTCCGACATCGCGCTCAAGCAGGCAATCTTCAACGTGCTCGACAATGCCGCCGAGGTCTCGCGCGACTGGATCGAGCTGATGGCCGAGCGCAATGCCGACAAGCTTGTGCTGTCGGTAACCGATCGCGGCCCGGGCTTCTCGCGCGAGATGCTGACGAATGTCGGCAAGCCGTATCAATCCACCAAGGGCAGCTCCGGCAGCGGCCTCGGCCTGTTCCTGGTCGTCAACGTGGTGCGCAAGCTCGGCGGCGTGGTGACGGCGCGCAACCGGCCGGATATCGGCGCCGCGGTCAAGCTCGAGCTGCCGCTCTCGACGCTTGCGATCGGAGATCCTCTTGACGGATGAACGCCAGCTCCTGATCGTCGAGGACGATGCGGGCTTTGCCCGCACGCTGAAGCGCTCGTTCGAGCGCCGCGGTTACGACGTCGCGGTATCAGGCTCGCTCGACGAGGTCCGCGAGTTGCTCGAGCAGCAGTCGCCAGGCTATGCCGTCGTCGACCTGAAGCTCGCCGGCGGCGCATCGGGCCTTGCCTGCGTCGAAGCGCTGCACGCCCATGATCCCGAGATGCTGATCGTCGTGCTGACGGGATTCGCCAGCATCGCGACCGCGGTGGAGGCGATCAAGCTCGGCGCCTGCCACTATCTGGCCAAGCCGTCGAACACCGACGACATCGAGGCCGCGTTCCAAAAGGCCGCCGGCAACGCCGCCATCGAGGTCGGCGCGCGGCCGACCTCGATCAAGACGCTGGAATGGGAGCGCATCCACCAGACCCTGATGGAGACAGATTTCAACATCTCCGAGGCCGCGCGGAGGCTCGGCATGCACCGCCGGACGCTCGCGCGCAAGCTCGAGAAGCAGCGGGTGAAGTAGCGCACTCTCGCCGCTGAAGCGGCCCCGATTTCACTTCGTTGCATCCGGGCTACGAACGGCCGCCGGGGCATCAAGCAGCGCTCATCCTCGGCGCGCGCCGCGGCAGCAGCAGTGGCGTCAGCAGCATCAGCACACCGCTGAGCGCGACCGCCATGCGGACGCCTGCGAGGCCCGCCAACACGCCCCACAGTGCCGTCAGCACCGCGGTCATCGCCAGGCTCGAGATCGACCAGGCCGCCAGCACCCGCGCGGTGCGCTCCATCTCGATCTGGCCGAGGCGGTAGGCCGCCAGCACCGGATTGAAGACGCCGGCGCAGGTGACGAGGCCGAGCTGAAGACAGAACACCACCGCGATGCCGGCCGTGCCGCCCGGTATGAAGGCAAGGCCGAGCGACCAGCACGCGCGCAACGCACCAGCGGCGAGCAGGATGTTGTGCTGCCCGAACCGCGTCGCCAGCACCGGCGCCAACCGCGCGCCGATCAGGCCGCCGACGCAGGGCGCTCCGAAGGCGAGGCCGTATTGCCACGGCGCGAATGCGAGATCGCGGAGCATGAGTAGCGCCAGTGGCGGCGCCGTTGCCATGATCAGGCCGTTGACCAGTACGGTATTGAGGAACAGCGACCGCAATACCGGATGCGCGAGGATGTATCGCCATCCCGCGAGCAGATCGACGATGCTGTAGGGCGGTGCTACGCGCCGTACGGGCTCCGGCTCCTTCCCGCCGATCGAACCTATCCCGGCCGCCGACAATAGAAAGCTGACGGCATCGGCGATCACGGTGACGACCGGACCGAGCAGGCCGATCGCGACGCCACCGAGCGGCGGGCCGATCGCGGTCGCGATCCACATGGTGGATTCGAGCCGGGCATTGGCGAGCACCAGATCCTCGTGCCTGACCAGGCTCTTCAGGCAGGCACCGCTCGCCGCGCGGAACGCGATGTCTGCGGCCGCTGCGATCACCGACACGACGGCGAGCTGAATAAAGCTGAGTTGGCCGAGGGCGAACGCGATCGGGACGCTCATCATCGCGGCAAAGCGGATCAAGTCCATCGCGATCATCACCGGCCGCTTGCGGCGGAATTCAACCCACGGACCAAGCGGCACCGCCAGCGCGGCGCCAGCCAGCATCCCGACCGCAGCTAGCGCAGAGACCGCCTCCGGCCCGACATGCAGCACGAGGATTGCGATCAGCGGGAAGGCATCGAAGGCCAGCCGTGTGCCGAGTGACGAGACCGCGAACGCGGCCCACAGCCTGTCGAACCCGCGCCCCAGCGATCGTCCCGCAAGCATGCCGCGCCCCTTGCCGGCCGCGATCTGATGGCGCCGGAGCGCGGTAAAAGGTCATGAGTCGCGGCGATCCGCCAAGCGGCAATTGCGCAAGGCTGCGTGGCGCGCGCGGAGCCCAGTTCCAGCGCCACGCCCCCTTACGGTGGACCTCCGCGCGAGGGGAGGTCTGAGTCAGAAAGCAAAAAGCCCGGTCTTGCGACCGGGCTTTTGTTTTCAATCCGTCGAACCCTTTCAGGCGGCTTCGTCTTCGACGGCGGTATCGTCGCCATCGGTATCGGCATCCTCACCGTCGGCATCGCCCTCGCCTTCACCCTCGGCTTCCGCCTTGGCGCCGCGGCGCGGGCTCTTGGCGAGCTGGCCTTCGATCTCCTTGATCGCCTCGGTCTCGGTCGAGTGCTGCACGACCGCGATTTCGCGCGACAGACGGTCGAGCGCCGCTTCATAGAGCTGACGTTCGGAGTAGGACTGCTCGGGCTGCGATTCCGAACGATAGAGATCGCGGACCACCTCGGCGATCGCGACGATGTCGCCCGAGTTGATCTTCGCTTCGTATTCCTGGGCGCGGCGCGACCACATGGTGCGCTTGACGCGGGCGCGGCCCTTCAGCGTCTCCAGCGCTTTCTTGACCAGCGCCGGCTCCGACAGCTTGCGCATGCCGACATTGGCGACCTTCGCCGTCGGCACCCGCAGCGTCATCTTGTCCTTCATGAAATTGATCACGAACAGCTCGAGCTTGGCGCCCGCGATCTCCTGCTCCTCGATCGCCAGGATCTGGCCGACGCCGTGAGCGGGATAGACGACGAATTCGTTGGCCTTGAAGCCCTGGCGCTGGGTCACGACCTTCTTCGGCTCCTCGACGCGCGGCGCAGCGGCCGGCTTGGCGGCAACCTTCGGAGCAGCGGCGGGGGCGGCAGCCTTCGGGGCAGCCGGCTTCGGCGCGACAGCAGCAGTCTTGGGGGCGACCTTCGCAGCAGCGGGCTTCGCAGCTGCCGCTTTCGCGGCAGTCTTGGCAGTCTTTTCTGGCATCACGCTTCTTTTGTTCTTTGAGGACTTTGCAGCCGCCGCCTTCTTGGCCCCCTTCACGGGCGCCTTGGCACGGCCCTTGGTTGCGCTGCGAGCAACGACAGCGGCTTTCTTCGTCGTCTTTGAAGCACTCTTTTTACGCGTTTTCTGTGACACAGCCTGCGCGCGGAAACTGCCACGCCCCTGTTCGATGTTTGCGGGAACCTCGACGCCACAAGGTACGCATGGCAGGGGGTTCTTGGCCTGTAATGGTGCAGATATAGCACATTTTCCGCAAAAATCAATGGTTTACGCCCGATTCCGGGCATAACAGGGCATCCTTAGGTCATATGTCCGTCATTAGGGTTAAATCGGCGGCCGAACGGAGACCGCCACGGGTCCAGTCTCGCCCCTATCGGGGTAGTCCGACGGTTATTGGCAAACGCCAGCGAATCAGTCGCCGCTGCCCGGATTCGGAGAAAAATATTTCTCGAACTTGCCTTCCTTGCCTTCCCACTCCTTGGCGTCCTCGGGCGAGTCCTTCTTCTGGGTGATATTCGGCCAGCTCTTGGCATACTCGGTGTTCACCTCGAGCCACTTCTCCAGCCCCGGCTCGGTATCCGGCTTGATGGCGTCAGCCGGGCATTCCGGCTCGCACACGCCGCAATCGATGCATTCGTCAGGATGGATGACCAGCATGTTCTCGCCCTCGTAGAAGCAATCGACGGGGCAGACCTCGACGCAGTCGGTATATTTGCACTTGATGCAGGCTTCAGTGACGACGTAGGTCATCCAAAACTCCGGAACGATCGATTTTTCTGGGGTTGCGTAGCGCAGGAATACCGGGGCCGCAAGGGAAGCGGGCTCTGAAAAACGCCAGTATTCTCACGCCCCTGCCACCGATTTTATTGGGAGCATGATCCCCGGGCAAACGCTATCCGTTTGTCGTGAGGAAAACCGGCCTCCACTTTTCCGGATCATGCTCAATTGAGATAGCAAGCGCTAGATAACTACTCCTTGCCGGCCTGCAAATTGCCGGCCTGCAAATCCTCATACAGCACGCGCGCCGCAGTGGCATCGCCGCGCCGCTCGGCGAAGCCCGTCACCTTCAGCACGCGGACGCTGTTGTCGAGCGCGACGGTGACGACGTCGCCCGCCTTCACGGCATGGCCCGGCGATTTCTCGCGTGTGCCGTTGATGCGGACATGACCTGATGCGACGAGTTCAGCCGCGCTGGTGCGGGCCTTCACCACCCGTGCGTGCCACAGCCATTTGTCGAGGCGCTGCCGATCCAAGCTTCAGACCAAGAACTAGACCAAGGGTTGGATTATTCCTTCCGGCCGGCGAGCTGCTCTTTCAGGGCAGCGAGCTTGGCGAATGGCGAGTTCGGATCGATCGGACGGTCGCGCTCGCGCGGCGCGCTCGACGCGTAGGGCCGATGCGACGGGCCGCCTTCGCGCTTATCACGGCCGCCCTTGCCGAAATCGCGGCCGCCGCGGTCACGATCACCGCCCTTGCGGTCGCCACCGCCCTTGCGATCGCCACCGCCGAACTTGTTGTCGCGGCGACGCTCATTGTCGCGATCGCGGCCCTTGCCCTCGAAGCCCTTGCTCTCGAAGCGCTCGCGGCGCTGGCCCCTGTCCTCGCGAGGCGCGCCATCGGCCGGCGCGGCAGCGGCCGGCGCAGAACCGTCAGCGGGCGCGCCTGGACGCGGCACGCGGAAATCCTGGTGGCGGCGCGGACGGCGATGATGCTCGCGCTTCTCGCCCTCGCCGCCGCCTTCCGTGGCCTGCGCGCCCTCGGCAGGCTTGTTCTGATGACGGCCGCGGTTGCGGTCGTGGCCGCGATGATGCGGACGGCGCTCGTCGGAGCGGCCGCCGGGCCGCCAGACTTCGACCATTTGCGGCTCGGCCGGCGTCTCCGCGGCAGCAGGCGCAGCGTCAGCGCTCGCGGTCTCCGCAGGTGCCTCGGCGCCGGGCTCTGACGGTGCCTCAGCAGCCCCAGGCGGCGTCTCCGCAGCGGCGTCCATGGCAGGCGCGGGCTCGGCTGCAACTTCGGCAGCGGGCGCTTCAGGCGCGGGTTCTTCGGCGACAGCAACAGGCTCTGCGGCAACCTCGGCCACGGGCTCGGGCTGGGCCTCGATGACAGCCGGCGCCGCCTCGCTCGAAACCACCTCGGTGAAGCCGACATCGGGCAGCAGCGCGGCGGACGGCGCGGGATCGCCGGATACCGGCTGGTCGACGGCGGCTTCGGCCTCGGGCACAGCGACAGCCTCCGGCGCATCAGCCACCACCTCGGCAGCTGCATCGACCGGCGCATCCACGGCGGCATCAGACGTCGCCTCCGCAGCGACCGTCTCGGTGGTCTCCACCGGCGCAACCTCGACAGCCTTCGGCGGCAGCGGCGGACGGCGGTCCATGCGGTAGCCGAGCGCGCGCAGGATCGAGGCGAAGTCCTCACCGGCGGAGCCGGTCAGCGAGGTCATCGCCTGCGTGACGACAAAGCCGCGGCCATCGAACGCACCGGCGGGCTTCTCGCCCGGCGAAGTCTCGCGCCAGGCCAGCGCCGGACGGATCAGATCGGCGAGCCGCTCGAGAATATCGACGCGCACCGCGCGCTCGCCGCACTGGCGATAGCCGAGCACGCGATAACCGTCGCGCGGCAGGGCCTTGTCGACCGGGAACGAGGTGCGGCCGCTGGAGGCGAGATGCTGCACATTCGACAGCGCGCCCATGTCGACATTGCTCTGCTTCTCGGCCCAGAGCAGCGAGGCCAGCGAGCGTGCCGCGGGCTTCAAGAGCTGCGGGAAATAGATGTGGTAGGCGCCGAAGCGCACGCCGTATTTGCGCAGCGCTGCGCGCGAGGGCTGATCGAGATCCTTCATCTCGGCCGCGATCTTGCTGCGCTCGAGCACGCCGAGCGCCTCGACGAGCTGGAAGGCGATGCCGCGGGCGATGCCCTGGATATCCTCGGCCTTGGACAGTTCGAACAGCGGCCCGAGCAGCTTTTCGATATGCGTCTTGAGCCAGAGATCGAGCCGGGTCTGCACGGCCTCGCGCGAGGCGCCGGTCAGCCGTTCGTCGGAAATGATGCGCAGCCGCGGATGCAGCGCGTCGTCGGCCGCCACCAGCTTGGCCACCGCATCGCCGGTCCAGCGGATGGTGCCGTCGGAGGTCAGCACGAACTGCTCGTCGGGGGCGGCGCCCAGTTTCTCGGCACGCGTATCGATCTCGCGCGCCAGCACCTGCTGGGCGGCGGCTTGCAGCGCCTTGGCGTCGCTGCCGGCCTCGGCCGCATCAGGTGCGAAGGTGAAACCATCGAGCCGGCCGATCACGTGGCCTTCCACGATCACTTCACCGGTCTTGCCAATTTCCGTATTCAAAACTGAGTTCTCCCGCAGGCGGCGCATCAATACACTGGTCCGCCTGTCAACGAAACGCTCCGTGAGCCGTTCATGCAGCGCATCGGATAATTTATTTTCGAGATCGCGCGTGATCCCCTGCCAGTGGTCCGGGTCGTAAAGCCAGTCGGGCCGGTTGGCAACGAAGGTCCAGGTCCGGATTTGCGCGATCCGGCCCGATAGCGTGTCGATATCGCCGTCGGTCCGGTTGGCCTGGTCGACCTGGGCGGCAAACCATGCGTCAGGGATACGCCCCTTTTGCATCAGGAAGCCATACAGCGTGGTCACGAGTTCGGCATGGGCGGCCGGCGACAGCTTTCGGTAGTCCGGAACCTGGCAGGCCTCCCACAGCCGCTCCACGGCCTTGGCCCCATGCGCCCATTCGCGCACCTCGGCGTCGCGTGCGACATGTTCGAGCACCCGCAGGTCCTCGGCCACCGGGGCCCGCGTCAGTGCCTCATGATTGGGCGTCAGCGCCAACGACACCTGCAACGCGCCGAGCGAGGCGAAATCGAGCTTGGCGTTGCGCCATTGCAGCATCTTGACGCTGTCGAAGGTGTGGTTCTGCAGCGCATTGACGAGCTCCGGCTCGAACGGCGCGCAGCGGCCCGTCGTGCCGAAGGTGCCGTTGCGCGTGGCGCGGCCCGCGCGGCCCGCGATCTGCGCGAATTCGGCCGGCGTCAGCCGGCGGAACTGATAGCCGTCATATTTGCGGTCGGAGGCGAAGGCGACATGGTCGACATCGAGATTGAGCCCCATGCCGACCGCGTCGGTGGCGACGAGATAATCGACGTCGCCGTTCTGGAACATCTCGACCTGCGCATTGCGCGTGCGCGGGCTAAGCGAGCCCAGCACCACGGCAGCGCCGCCATGCTGGCGGCGGATCAATTCGGCGATCGCATAGACCTCATCGGCGGAGAACGCGACGATTGCTGTTCTACGTGGCTGTCGCGTGATCTTGCGGTCGCCGGCGAATTCGAGCTGCGACAGCCGTGGCCGCGTGACGATCGAGGCACCGGGCAACAGCCGCTCGATGATCGGCCGCATTGTCGCTGCGCCGAGCAGCAGCGTCTCGTCGCGGCCGCGGCGGTTGAGGATGCGATCGGTGAAGACATGCCCGCGTTCGAGATCGGCGGCGATCTGGATCTCGTCGACCGCGAGGAACGAGACATCGAGATCGCGCGGCATCGCCTCGACGGTCGAGACCCAGAAGCGCGGCGCCTTCGGCTTGATCTTCTCCTCGCCGGTGATCAGCGCGACATTGTCGACGCCGGCGCGGGCCGCGACCTTGTTGTAGACCTCGCGCGCGAGCAGCCGCAGCGGCAGCCCGATCAGGCCGGACGAATGCGCCAGCATGCGCTCGATCGCCAGATGCGTCTTGCCGGTATTGGTCGGCCCCAGCACCGCAGTGACGCCTGCGCCGGGCACGCGGTCATTTCCGAACGAAGTTGAGAAAGCCATATTTTGCAGGTGTTTCTTTTATTGAAGGCGAAATCCCTGACCCGTCATCCTGAGGCGCGAGCGAAGCGAGCCTCGAAGGATGCACGGCCAAGATCTATCGGCGCGCGTTGACCGGACTTTCCTCTCGCGGACAGAGCGGGGCTGTCGCCCTTCGAGACGGCCGCTCCGCGGCCTCCTCAGGGTGACGGTGAGGGATTGACGCCTTGGTCTTCACTCCTTCACGCGTCCTTTCGCAAAATCTGTCTCACAATGTGACGCTTTCTGCGCCGCCCTTAAGCTTCGGAACGAGTCTAGAACGAATCGCGGCCGAATCGGTGACTCCATTCCAGACCTGAAACGTTCACCGCAACATCTCGGGCAAGCTGACGACCGCGGCACTAGATCAAGTTTGAATGGGCTCCACAAGCACAGGATATGCGGACTGAATTCCTTAAATTCCAGGGGTGGCCGAGTCGAATCAGAAGCGGGCAAGAGTCAACTGGATTCCGGTGACGTTTGTTGCATTCCCGGGCCTTCGCGCAGCGCCTCAAGAGTACCCTCTCCCCTTGTGGGAGAGGGTGGATTCGATGCGGAAGCATCGAAGCCGGGTGAGGGGTCTGTCTCCGCGGAGAGAACCCCTCAACCGTCGCGGACTGCGCATAGCCGATGCGCAGCATCGGCGTCCTTTAAGAACGGCGGCAGGTGGGCCGCCTATGGCCACCTTCTCCCACAAGGGGAGAAGGGAAGAGATCCCCTATTGCGTCTTCGCCACGCGCGGCGGCGCGGCTGTGGTGACGAACGAGGTGGCTTCCAGCATCGCCTGGCCGAGCGGGGTCGGGATCGTCATGCGGAACGGCACCAGAAGGCGGGTGCCCGCGATCGGCACGAAGGCGATCTCGATGTTGCGCTGGGCGGCGAGATATTTGATGACCGGGCGATCCGGGATGTAGCCCGAGATCGGCACGAAATAGAGCGCGCAGACCAGTGCCGGGCCGTGATAGCCGCGCTCGGCCTTCACGATCTCCACGCGTTTGAAATCGAGCTTGAGGTCGTAGCGCATGCGGCCGTCGAACACGCCGGCACCGGTGCGGCAGACGTCCGGGCTCATCAGCTCGGCATTGCCGGGCGCGCGCAGGAACGAGCCGGTCATCGGATCGAACACGTTCTTCTTCTGCGCGTCGGTCACCGGCAGGCGGTCGGCATCGACCGGCGGCTCCGGCTCGATGGTGGATTCCTTGATGCCGCCACCCGCCAGCACCATCCGGATCGTCTCGGATTTCTTCGAGGTGGTCGTGGTCGCGGTGTAGGAGGAGGCGACCAGCGCGCCGTTGACGACGCGGCCCTGCGAGGCGCCCCCGCCGCTGCCGCCGGAAAACGCCTTCAAGAGGCCCGCGGTGCCGCCCTGGGCCGAGGCCGAGAAGGTGTCATCGCCGATTTCGATGGTCCAGGTGCCCTTGCCGACCGGGATACCGGCCAAGGTCGCCTCATACTGGGCGTCGAGCCGACCCTGCGCGCTCGCGCGCTCGGCGCAAAACAGCAAGAGGACACCAGCGCACAGGCCGATGAGCCGGCCGAGCGGGGGCAAAAGGGCAATGGCGGTGGTCACTTAACCTACCTGACGGTCCTGCTATCGGCGCTCTGTTCGCTGTCCATTTGGTCCTTCAATTCGGCCGGACAACGCGCGCATCTGTTATGGAACCAAGACTTGCAGCCGAATACGCCCTTTATATGGTTGCCATATCCGCCGTTAAGTGGCTGGTTGCGCTTATGAACCGCCATTTCCCGGTACGGTTATGTGGCGATATAATCTTGACGCTCGGGTATTCTGCCCCTATACACCCGCGGTTCCTGGAAAATGGACGCGAATTCAAAACCCCCGCGCGGGCCGCGTGATCGCACGTGCCGCCGGAAGCGGGGATGCAATAAGGATTTTGGTAATGTCCCGGCGCTGCGAACTGACGGCCAAGGGCCCCCAGACGGGCCACAAGGTGAGCCACTCCAACATCAAGACCAAGCGGCGCTTCCTGCCGAACTTGGCCAACGTGACCTTTATCTCCGATGCGCTCGGCCGCAACGTGCGCCTGCGCGTCTCGACCAACGCGCTGAAGAGCGTCGACCACAATGGCGGCCTCGACGCCTACCTGCTCAAGGCCAAGGCCGATTTGCTGTCGCCCCGCGCGCTGGATCTGAAGCGCGCCATCGAGAAGAAGGTCGGCAAGCCGGCGCCGGTGAAGAAGGCGAGCTGAGCGAGACGCGAGCCACGCGAAAGCGCGGAGAGAGTTTTGAACGGCCGGGTCGATGACCCGGCCGTTTTTGTTTGGCCAACAAACTGGCCACCGAGATGATCGCACTGTTGCTTGCGTCGCACATTGATGTCGTGAGCGCTGGACCAATTTCGGAACGCGACACGCGAGCCCTCGCGCTAAGCGACGCATCAGTGCATTTCTTTCGACTTGGCGTCGGAGCATCGAATTGAAATCCAGACCGCGATCGATGCGCGATGCGAAGTGGAATCTTCTTTGCGCAATGACCTACGAAGTAAAATCGTCCACCGCCCCGCGTGAAGAGAGATGGATTGCCTTGTCGTTCCGCCAAGGCTCCCGCCATGGCTAAGGCTACGGCACGACAAGCCTCGCGATGACGGCGTCGCCATGGTTGCGACACGTCCGCTGACACCTGTTGCCAATGACAGCGATGTCATCGCTTCCATCACGCGCGCATCGCACGAATCTCTGCTTGGTGCGCCGTTCGCGCGTGAAGAAAGCTTTAACGCACGCGCCACGCACGACGAAGAAAGCCTCTAAATCACGGCAAAAACGGCGTGTCGCAGCGGCATTAATCACAACCTCACGCGATCGATCACGAGCGCATGAGGCGCATGCAAAACGCCACGATCTCTTCCCACTCATGGTGTGCAAACAAGCCGTCCGACACGATTGCGATTCGACGCAGGCCAAGCCCGCGCGGATCGAACACCGTGAGGGACATCACGGCCGGCACAACTGATTGTGAGGCATGTGCGCCGCACTCTTGGGAAGAAGCCTGGCCGTTCTTACATCACGTCCAAAGAACGACCCCGATAAAGGAATTGGTCAATGCAAGTTCGCGCAGCCGATACGCGCGGAAGACTGGTGCCTGCGCTCGCAACCGCCGCCGTGGCGGTGCTGGCCACGGCAGTCCTCGTCATCCTCGAATTCACCCCGCCCCGCGATGTGCAGGCTGCGGCCGAGCCCGGCATGATCACCTCCGCCGCCGCGAGCCGCGCCGGCGCCACCGTGCTGCCGACCGATCCGGTCACGACCGGCAGCGTGCGCTACCGCTGAGGTTAGGAGTTCTCCCTCGCCCCGCTCTTGCGGGGAGAGGGTTGGGGTGAGGGGCTCTCTCCGCCAGCAAGACTCGCGGACGTTCCTGTACCCCCTCACCCGGATCGCATTGCGCTACACTCCATGCGATCCGACCTCTCCCCGCAGGCGGGGCGAGGTAAGAAATGCCTCGCACGCGGGGAGATTTTGAGAATCATTCCACATCGCGGCAGGCCACCGCACACGCGCTGATTACGCCAACCTCGGCATTGCACCCCGCCGCATTTTCGCATCCCTGCCCCGGCGTCTCGTCGCAAGCCTGCCTCCGTCGACCTGCGTAAGCTCTCCGTCGCGAACAACAAGAAAACGCACAGGGAGGCTCACGATGACATCGAAGGCCATTTGCAAGGCCATCACGGTAGCACTCGCGCTTGCGCTCGCGACACAGGCACACGCCGCCGAGAAGAAATACGGCACTGGCGCCAGCGACACCGAGATCAAGCTCGGTCAGACCTCGCCATTCTCCGGCGCGGCGTCGGCCTACAGCGTGATCGCGAAGACGCAGGCCGCCTACTTCAAGATGATCAACGACCAGGGCGGCGTGAACGGGCGCAAGATCAATCTGATCACGCTCGACGACGGCTACTCGCCGCCGAAGACGGTGGAGCAGACCCGCAAGCTGGTCGAGCAGGAGGAGGTCGCCGCGATCCTCAATCCGCTGGGCACGCCGACCGGACTTGCCGTGCGAAAATATCTCAACGACAAGAAAGTGCCGCAGCTGTTCGTCGGCGCCGGCGCCACGCTGTGGGGCGGCTATCAGCATTATCCATGGTCGATCGGCTTCCAGCCGTCATACCAGGCCGAGACCGCGGTCTACGCCAAATATGTGCTGACCAACAAGCCGGACGCGAAGATCGCGCTGTTCTACCAGAACGACGACGCCGGCAAGGATTACGGCAACGGCTTCAAGAAGGGGCTGGGTGTGGAGAACACCGCCAAGATGGTGGTGGCGGAGACGACCTATGAATCGACGGACCCTACGGTCGACAGCCAGATCGTGAAGCTGAAAGCCTCCGGCGCCAACGTGCTGTTCATGCACGCGATCCCCAAGCAGGCGGCGCAGGCGATCAAGAAGATCGGCGAGATCGGCTGGAAGCCCGACATGTTCTTCCTCGCGGCGACCTCCACCTCGGTGTCCTCGGTGCTGAAGCCCGCCGGCTTCGAATACTCCAAGGACATCATCTCGTCCTACTCGCTGAAGGATCCGAACGATCCGCAGTGGAAGGCGGACCCGGACGTGATCGCCTGGCAGGACTTCATGAAGAAGTATTTTCCGGAGGGCAATCTGCAGGACCAGTTGATCGTCTACGGCTACGTGGTGGCGGAGGCGACCGTGCAGGTGCTGAAGCAATGCGGCGACGACCTCACCCATGAGAATATCATGAAGCAGGCCGCCAACCTCGACATCGCGCTGCCGATACTCCTGCCCGGCATCAAGGTGAAGACCTCGCCGACCGACTATTTCCCGGTCGAAGCGATGCGGCTGCAGAAGTTCAACGGCGAGACCTGGCAGCTGTTCGGCGACACCATCGGGAATGATTGAGGGGGAGTTGTTGAACGCGAAATGTACCCAGCGTCGTCCCGGCGAAGGCCGGGACCCATTACCCCGAATGTTCGTGTGGGGCGAAGCTGGGGCCGCAGCCCGCTGCAACAACAGGCTGCAGTGGTTATGGGTCCCGGCCTTCGCCGGGACGACGAGGAGGTTGGACTTCCTCCTCCAACAACGACCGGGACGACGCGGAGGTTACATCCCCTTCTCCAACAACACCCGAAAATCCGCCCGCGCCCGCTGCGCCTCGGCACGCGCGGCCTCCGATGCATCGCCCATGCCGAAGTAGCCGTGAATCAGGCCCTCGCCGGTATGATACGCAACCTGCACACCGGCCGCCTGCAACGCCTTGGCATAGGCATGGCCCTCGTCGCGCAGCGGATCGAACCAGGCTGTCGTGACGACCGCCGGCGCGACACCGGCGAGCGACTTCGCGCGCAGCGGCGAGACGCGCCAGTCAGAACCCTGCGCGGGATCCGCGAGATAGTGTCCCGCGAACCATTGCATCGTCGCGCGCGTCAGGAAGTAACCCTCGGCATTCTCGGCGCGCGACGGAAATTTCGCGTTCTCGCCTGCATCGGCAAAATTGCCGACCACGTCGGTGACGGGATAGACCAGCAATTGCGCGGCGAGCCTGATGCCGGCGTCGCGGCAGGCCAGCGCCGTGGCGGCGGCGAGATTGCCGCCCGCGGAATCGCCGGCGACGCCGACGCGAGAGAGATCTCCGCCGAATTCACTGAGCCGTGCAACCACATCGCGGATCGCGGCGAATGCATCCTCGAACGCGCCGGGAAAGCGCGTCTCCGGCGGGCGGCGGTAATCGACCGAGATCACCACGGCGCCGGTCTCGATCACGAGGTTGCGGGCTTGGCGGTCATGGGTCTCGAGATCGCCGGCAACCCAGCCGCCGCCGTGGAAGAAGATCACGGTCGGCGCCGTGCCGCTGCCGTTGCGATAGAGCCGCGCGCCGAGCTTGCCGGCGGCGCCCGCGACCTCGATATCGCGCGCCACGTCGACCGGCGCCGGCGGCACCTCCCTGCGGGCCTCGGCCAGTGCCCGCAGCGAATCGCGACAGCTCTGCGGCGTCATGGTTGCGGGATCGCGCAGCGGCAGCTGCGGGATGATCTTCTCAATGACGGGATCGAGCGGAAGCGGCATGGGAGTCCTTCTTGGTCAGTGCTTGCAATTCAAGTTCAGGTCAGATGCTTCGACAGCGTGCCGGCCTCGATCGCTGATATCTGCAGCGCGATGAAGCGGCTGTAGATGCGGGCCTGCGAAAACGCGCCCCCGGTGAACCAGAGGCCGGGCTGGGGCGTGCGCGTCCACATGTTGCGCAGTTCCTGCGTCGCATCGTCAAAGCCCCAGACGCGGCCGACCCGCGCTGCGACCTCCTCGCCGAACAGCCTGCCGACCAGGTGGTCAGGACCCTTGTAGCCGGTGGCGAGCACGAACAGTTCGGCGTTCAGCGCCGTGCCGTTCTTCAGCGCGAGGCCGGCGGCGGTGAAGCCGGCGACGTCCGCTGCCTGGATCAGGCGGATCTTGCCGTCGGCGATCAATTCGGAACAGCCGACGTTGAAGTAATAGCCGCCGCCGCGGGAGCGGAACTTCAGCGGCCAGCCGGTGCCGTCCTCGCCGAATTCGAGCCGGAAGCCGGCGCGCTCCAGCCGCGACAGCAGGGGCGCATCGAGCCGCTTCACCTCGTCGGTGACGATCTTGTGCGCGATCTTCATGACCGGCAGCGGCACGCCGGAATTGAGGATGTCGCGCACCTCGATCGACGGGCCGTCACCAAGATAGGTCTTGTCGTAGAGCTGCGCCGGCTCGACATTGACCACCATGGTCGGGCTGCGCTGAACCATGGTGACGTCGGCGCCGGCGGCGTGCAGCTCCTGGCAGATGTCATGCGCGCTGGTGCCGGTGCCGAACACGACCACCGACCGCCCCGCCCATTCGCGTCCTGCCGCGAACGCGCTGGAATGCAGCACCCGTCCCTCGAAGCGCTCGATGCCGGGGATGACAGGAATGTTCGGCGTACCGCTGACACTGGTCGCGAGCACGATGTGCTTCGGGTGCAGCGTGCGCGGACCATCGCTACGCTGCAGCGTCACCGTCCAGCGTTGCGTCGTGTCGTCATAGCGCGCGCCTTCGAACGCGGTCTCGGTCCAGAAGTCGAGCTCCATGATGTCGACATAGCTCTCCAGCCAGTTCGCAATCTTGTCCTTCGGGATGTAGTCCGGAAAGCTCAGCGGGAACGCCAGGTAGCGGAACAGATTGACCGGCGTCTTGTTGTGCAGCTTGAGGCCGCGATAGCGCAGCCGCCAATTGTCGCCGACGCGCTGTTCGCGATCGACGATCAGGGCGTCGAGCCCGATCCGCTTGCACTCGACGGCGGCCGCGATGCCGGCATGGCCGCCACCGACGATCAAGACATCAGGCTCGCGGTCGGCATAGGCGCGCGAGGCCTGCCGCTGCTCCAGCCAGTCGGGTGCGGCGAAATCGCGCGCGTGGGATTGCCCGACAGCGTGCTGCGTGTGCGCATCGCAGATGCGGTCGAAATCGAGCATCGTCGAGAACGTCCACGCCGCGGAATTTCCGCCCCTCCCACGCAACAGACGGACAGCACCGGTGCCGGGACCATTCGACGTGTCGAAGCTGAAGACCGCCTCGATCACCTCTTGTCCGGCCATCACGGCGCGCCGCGGTATCAAGGCACGGTCATCGAGACGAAATCCGCGCGCGTTCGCCGCGGCGGCACGCGCGAGCAGTTCGGCAACGACGCGCTGCCGGCCGCTGAAGGTCGCAAAATGCCAGGAAATGCCGAAGATGTTGCGCCAGTGGCTCTCGGGCGCGAACAGCGCGGCAAGAGCGTCCATGGAGCGGCTGGCGAGCGCCGCATCCAGCGCGCTGATCCAGCGCTCGGCTATGAGTTCAGGCGCGTCCTCGGTAGCCGGGTTCAGTTTGTCCAGCATGATCGTGCTTTCTCGGGAGCAGTTGCCGACTATCTGACAACATGCTCCCGAAAAGCACAACCATCATGCCAAGGCTCATGCAACGTGTTGCTGCAGCGAATCCGGCTCGCTCCCGGGCTCGTCGCCGACAGGCTCGGCCTGCGCCGCGGGCGCGGCCGCGAGTTCCGCTGCTATTTCTTTGGCAAGCGCGGTGGCGCCGACATAGTCGGTCTTGCCGGTGCCGAGCAGCGGCACCTTGTCGACGACGCGGATGTCGGCGGGCACCGCGAGTTCGGACGCGCCGACGCTCTTGGCCTGACGCTGCATGGCGGCGCGGTCGGCATCCTTCTGCGTCGTGAGCAGCACGATGCGTTCGCCCTTGCGCGCGTCGGGCAGCGTCACCGCAACCGACATCGCTTGCGGCCACAGCGCCGATGCCATCGTCTCCACCGCGGAGAGCGAGACCATCTCGCCTGCGATTTTAGCAAAGCGCTTGGCGCGGCCTTTGATTGCGATAAAGCCCTGCGCATCGACCGTGACGATGTCGCCGGTGTCATGCCAGCCATCAGGCAGCGGCTCGAGCACGCCGGGATTCTCGGCACGGAGATAGCCGATCATCACGTTCGGACCCTTCACCGACAGCCGGCCGCCTTCCTCGATGCCGGGGACCGGATCGAGGCGGTATTCCATCAGCGGCGAGATCCGGCCGACGGTGCCCTGGCGGTTCGCCATCGGCGTGTTCATCGCCAGCACCGGCGCGGTCTCGGTGACGCCGTAGCCCTCGAGAATACGGATGCCGTAGTGTTCCATGTAGATCTGCCGCGTGCGCTCCTTCACCGCTTCCGCGCCGGCAATGACGAGCCGCAGCGTACGGAAATCATAGGCATGTGCCGAGCGGGCGTAGCCGGTGAGGAAGGTGTCGGTGCCGAACAGGATGGTGGCGCCGGTCTGGTAGATCAGCTCGGGCACGATCCGGTAGTGCAGCGGCGACGGATACATGAAGATCGGAATGCCGCCGAGCAGCGGCATCATCATGCCGCCGGTCAAACCGAACGAATGGAACACCGGCAGGACATTGAACACCTTGTCGTTGGCATTGGCATCGACCCGCGCCAGCGCCTGCGCCGCATTGGCGAGGATGTTGCGGTGGGACAGCACGACACCCTTCGGGGTGCCTTCCGAACCCGAGGTGAACAGGATGACCGCGGGATCGTTCGCCTTGCGGGCGACGCGCGGCGCGATGCCGGTGCGGAAGCCTGCGATCTTGTCGCCGAGGCCGATGTCGGCCCTGATATCCTCGAGATAGACGACGCGCGCCTGGCCGGCCATCGCGACGATCAGCTTGTCGAGCTTGCCTTTCTCGATGAAGGCCTGCGAGGTCAGCACGGTCTTCACCTGCGCCGCCTTCATCGCGGCCAGCACGTTGACTGGACCCGCCGAGAAGTTGAGCATCGCCGGCACGCGGCCGATGGTCTGCAGCGCCATGAACACGACGGCGACGCCGGCCGAGTTCGGCAACAGCACGCCGATGTTCTCGCCGACGGCAGTGCCCTGCTCCAGCTTGCGGCTCAACACCTGCGCGCCGACGATCAGCTTGCGATAGGTCAGCTTGGTGCCGAGCGCGTCCTCGATGATCGGCTTGCCGGTGTCGCGGTCGCGATAGGCATGGCCGAGGCCCTCGAACAGCGTCTGGTCGAGCATCGCGTTCTGGACCATGGCGTTGATCATGACGTCCTGCAGCGCGGCGCCGGCGGCGTTGCGGCGCGACTTGCCCTTCAGCGACTGGTCGATCGGCAGTTTCACCGGCGGCAGGATCGAGATCGTCACCTTGGGGAACCAGGACCGCTTGATCTCGCCGTTCTTGAGATAGCTGAGATGCGAGCGCTGCGCGCCCTCGATGCGGACCGGAACGACGACCGCGTCTGCCTTGTCGGCGATCATCGCGGTGCCGTCATAGACCTTCATCAGCGAACCCGAGACCGTGATGCGCCCTTCCGGGAAGATCACGACCGGCTCGCCGGCGGCAACCAGCTTGATCAGGTCGCGCGCGGCCAGCGGCTTGCTCGGGTCCATCGTGTAGTGCTTGATCATCTTCAGGAACGGCTTGGCCCACCACGCCTTGGCGATGCCGGTGTCGACCGCGAAGCTCGCATCGATCGGCAGCATGGCGTGCAGCAGCGGGCCGTCGACCAGGCTGACATGGTTCGGCGCAATCAGCATCCGGGTGCCTGCGGGCGGCAGGTTCTCCATGCCGCGCACCTCGAGGCGGAACAGCGCCCGGAACAGCAGCGCGCCGAAATCGCGCACGCCTTCCTTGCCCCACTTGGTCAGCACGAACCAGACGGTGCCGAAGCTCGCGATCGCAAGGCCGAAGAAGATCCAGGCGATCGGCAGGCCGGCAGCTTGCAAGGTGCCGACGAACACCGCGCCGGCAACCATGAAACCTGCCTGCAGGATGTTGCCGGCGGCGATGATGCGGGCGCGCTCGGACGGCGCGGTCCATGCCTGCACGGCTGCAAACGACGGCACCACGAACAGGCCGCCGCCGAACGCGAACAGGAAGAAGTCGGCCAGCATGCGGAAACCACCGAGCGAGGTCGCGAACGCCGCCGCGGTGACGTCCTTGCCGAGCGAGGTGGTGGCGATCGCCCAGGCGAGGTCGAGGCCGATCACGCCCATCACGATGGCGCCGATCGGCACCAGCGCGAGATTCGGACGAACATGGCTCAGCTGCGCGGCGAACAACGAACCGGAGGCGATGCCGATCGCGAACACGGCAAGGCACAGCGTGACCACGCCTTCGGTGCCGCCGACGCCTTCCTTGATCAGCGCGGGCAGCAGCGACAGCACGATCGCGCCGACCATCCAGAACCAGGACACGATCACCATGCCGTCCCACAGCCGCTGCTCGGCATAGAGCGACTTCAACAGCCGCACCGTCGAGGTCCATGGATTCTTGGTGATCGGCAGATCGGGCGCGGACGGCTGCGTCACCGGGATGCGCGAGGCAAACCCCCACGACAGCACCGACAGACCGACCACAGCGGCACAGATCCAGCCCATATGGCTGGCGCCGGCGACGAACATGCCGCCCGCAATGGTACCGATCAGGATCGCCATGAAGGTTGCGCCCTCGACCAGCGCGTTGCCGGTCGCGAGTTCGGATACCAACAGCTGGTCGGGCAGCACGGCATATTTCACCGGGCCGAACAGCGCGGCGACGATGCCGAACAGCGCCAGCGCGATGAACAGCAGCGGGATCGAATGGGTGAAGAAGCCGGCGGCGGCAAAGGCCGCCGCGAATATCTCGAAGAACTTCAGCCGGCGCGCGACGATGGATTTGACGAAGCGGTCGGCGAGTTCGCCACCGAGTGCCGACAGCACGAAGAACGGCGCGATGAACACCGCGCCCGCGAGCTGGACCAGCGCCGGCCCCTGCTCGTTGGCGATGCCGTACAGCAGCATGATGACCAGCGCATTCTTCAACACGTTGTCGTTCAACGCCGAGCAGAACTGCGACCAGAACAGCGGCGCGAAGCGGCGGGACGTCATCAATTCCTTGATCATGACCGGTTCCTTGGGTTAGCGCGCAGGGCGCTGGCAGGTCTGCGAGTTCGAATGGCAGAGAATGATGGGCGTGGTGAAAATGACAGAGATCCCGCAGCCTTTAGTCTTTTCCGCAACGTATCGGTTCGAACCGGCGCAGATCGGCCCGCGCCGGGCGCCGCGACCATGCCCGGCAGAAATGTACGAGACCTTATCCAGGGTTGTGATCGATCGACTTCGAAACGGGCTCGCGAGGGACATGGTGAGCGCCTTGTTGAGGTTTCGGCGACAATTGCGGAGTGGCGCGTCAGGTCAGATCATTCAAGCCGCCGAACGGCGACCAGCGGCAGCGGCGTGACTTGCGTCGGCTGCCAGGCTGGCCCGCCGGGCGCGGCGCGCGCCGGCCGGCGCGCCGCTGCTCGAGGACACCTGCGACGTCGCAGGCGCGGGCGATCCGCTCGATCGGGGCGGTCGCCAGGGCGAAGATGGCGTGGCCAAAGCCCTTCACGAGCTCGATCGCGTCATCGACAAAGGTGGTGGTCAATTGAAGTGCTAGGGTCTGCATGTGAGTGGCCTCCTATGCCAACTTGAGCAACGCTCAAATTAGTAGCCTAAAAATGAACATTGTTCAAGAAGAATCGCGACGCGACCGGAAAAAACTTCAGCGGCGAGTTCTGCTGATCGAGATCGCGCGCCGGTATGTTGCAACTAAAGGCTTGAGATCATTGAAGGTTCGCGATGTCGCCGAGGCCGCCGGTTGCTCGATCGGCAGCGTTTATAATGAGTTCGGCGACTTCGACGGCCTGATCCTGACCGTGAACCGGGAGACCGTTCAGGCCCTGACCGCCCGGCTCAAGGCGGTCCCGGCCGACGACCCCCTGCGCCAGCTGCACGGGCTGGCGGACGCCTATCTCGGCTTCGCCACCGAGCACGCCAATCTGCTGCGCTCGCTGTTCGAGCACCGGATGGAGGACGACCGGCCGTTTCCGGAAGATATCCTGGCGATGGTGATGGATGCCTTCGCGCTGATGCACGCGCCGCTGGTGCGGCTATTGCCGGGTCGCGATCCCGATGACGTCGCGCTGCTGTCGCGAATGATGTTCTCCGCCGTCCACGGCATCATTTCGCTCGGCCTCGAGGAGCGCATGGTCGCGGTGCCGCCGGAGATGTTGCGCGAGCGGCTCGCAGAGTTCGTCGACACGCATCTTGCGGGATTGGGCGTCACGCGCAGCGCCTAATCAGGGCCGCGGCGCGCGATCATGGTTGGATACGTGCAACGTGGCCCGGGTGGGCAAACGTCCAGAGCGGGTCAAGAAACACCACGCCAGTGCCTCCCTCGCGAAAGACGAGCTTGAACTCGATCCGTCCGTCCGCGGTCGCTGATGCGGAATGCAGGCCGGAATTGCCGTCATATCGCAGGATATCGTCCAGAACATATCCGGTGAAGCCGCCGGAAAAGCCGGGTCCCGGCGTACGGCTGTGCGGCATCGCCGGTCCGTTCACGAGATAGCCGGTCGCGGCACCGTCGCGATCGACATTGGTGACGATCATCATGAATTGGCGGTGCGAGTTGATCCATCCTTCGTCGCTCACCCACACGCCGAGAAAGCGGCGGATATTGTCCGGCACGTCGTTTGCCGGCGCGCGAACACGAAAGGCAGGAAGCGGCAGCTGCTTCTCCGCGGCAAGCGCCGTGATCCGCTCGACATCCCGATCCGGCACGATGCCGTGATCCTGCGGTGCAAGCCAGCTCGCCAGTTCGGCCAGCGGACGCTGTATGCCATTGGCAATCGGCGGCACCGATGCGAGCGCCGCGAAGGCGATCACCGACAGGCCGGCGACCAGCAACCATCGGGGAAGCGCGGCCAGGCGTAATGCAGCGACACGTGGCGCAGACGTCCTGCGCGAGACCCTGCTCGATCCACGATCGTGCGAGAGCGGCATCGGCTCGGCGTCGAGCCGGTATCCGCGGCGAGACACCGTCTTGATGATGCGGTGGTCGTCATCCCGCAGCTTCAGGCGCAACTCGCGAATGCATTGGACCAGCGAGTCATCCGAAACGACGACGTTGCCCCAGACCGCCTGGTGCAAATCCTGCTTGGACACCAGCCGTCCGGCATTGCCGGCGAGATGGCGGAGAACCGCGAATGATTTCGGCCTGAGATCGAGGTCGACGCCATCCGCCCGCGCGACGCCGCGGGCGAGATCGAGCACAAAGGAATCAAATATCAAAACGGATTCAGTCGTCGGGTCCATAGAGGTCACTCCATGCCCACAGACGGCATCAATCGGAGAAATTTAGCAGGAAATTCGTCGTTCTGTCACTTCTTGATCAGGACTTTCCCGCGGCGAAGCCGATAGTCGCGAGCCTGCCCGGCATCATTTCCGGACCCGCAGGAGGCTGGCCATGTCGCGAACGCCATTTGCCGTATTGGTCGGCGCCGTTCTGGCGCTTTCGGCGGTGCAACCGGGACCAGCCCAAGCGCAGGACACCGTGAAGGTCGGGCTGGTGATGCCATTGACCGGCGTTCTGGGACCGGTCGGCAAGCAGGCGGTCGCGGGAGCGCGGCTCTACATGGCGCAGCACGGCGATATGGTCGCCGGTCGCAAGATCGAATTGATCGTCCGGGACGACGCCAGCGTGCCCGACAATGCCAAGCGCATCGCGCAGGAGCTGATCGTCAACGACAAGGCCGCGATCCTCGGCGGCGGGCTGACGCCGAGCGTGCTCGCGCTCGCACCGCTGGTCACCGAGAGCAAGACGGCAACCGTCGTCATGGTATCGGGCACCTCGATCGTGACCGAGCGGTCGCCCTACTTCGTACGCACCAGCTGGACGCACGCGCAGCAGGCCAGCGTGCTGGCGGACTGGGCGGCGAGAAACGGATCGAAGCGGGCCACCATCATTGCGTCCGACTGGGCGCCCGGGCGTGAGGCTGCCGGCGTATTTTCGGCGAGTTTCACCGCGGCGGGCGGAGCGATCGTCGAAGCGCTGAAGGTGCCGCTGGCCAATCCCGACTTCGCGCCGTTCCTGCAGCGTGCACGGGACGGCAATCCCGATACCCTGTTCATTTTCGTTCCGACAAGCCAGGCCGGCATCCTGGCCAAGCAGTTTGTCGAGCGTGGTCTGGACAAGAGCGGGATCAAGCTGATCGGCCCCGGCGACATCGCCGACGACGAGGACCTGCCGGGGATGAGCGATGCGATGATCGGCACGATCACCGCGGGGTTCTACTCCGCCGCCCATCCATCCGACCTGAACCGCGACTATGTCGCAGCGTTCCGCAAGGCCAATGCCAACGTCCGCCCGAACTTCATCAGCGTCAGCGCCTATGACGGCATGCATCTGATCTACCAGGCGCTGAAGGCGACCGGAGGCAAGACCGACGGCGATGCGTTGATCGAGGCCATGAAGGGCATGGCCTGGGAAAGCCCGCGCGGCCCGATGTCGATCGACCCGAAGACGCGCGACGTCGTCCACGACATCTACATTCGCAGGGTCGAGAGGGTCGGCGGCGAGCTCTACAGCGTCGAGCACGAGACCTTCAAGGCCGTCAAGGACCCCGCCAAGATCGCGAACAAATAAGCCAGGCGGCGCGCAGCCGGCCGGGCCGGGCGGCGCTTCAGACCCGGGTGCGCGCGATCGTGCCGGCGACGATCTGCATGGCGACGCCGAGCACCCAGCCCGCCATGATCGCCGCGGTCCAGGCGATGTCCGGCTCGCTGCGCAGCACAACGACACCAACCGAGAAGAACGCGACCATGGTCGCGAGGAAGGTGCCGATCGCGCTCAGCAGCTCCGCAGCGTCGATCTTGCGCGTAGAGCTCCCGTCCTTCGGATGGAAGAGCTTTGGCGGCGTATCGATGCCGAGATAGAATCCAATCGCTCCGCCCAGCATCATGATCAGCAGGAACGCCTGCGAGGTCAGCGCCGACACGCTCGAGCCGACATGGATCGCGACGAACAGACCGCTGGCAGCTCCCGCGAGGGCGAGACCGAAGCGCTCCAGGACATGGGCAAGTTTTCTGACGCGGCTGCGCATTGCTGTGCCTCATCAATGAATTGCACCGCTGTCAGGCTAGGCCTTTTCGCAGCAGCGCGAAAGCCGTCTCGTCTCACATGGCCGCGACCTCGTGACGCTTTTGTGCGTCAGTTCACATCTGTCGTGGCACAGAATGACTAAATATCGATCCAAGGTAGCAATCGAATCCGCTACCACTACGCTGCGCCATCCGCTTCGTCCATTTCAGCGAGCGTCTTTCAATGCCGAGCTCCAAGATCATTATCCTGTCCGACGGCACCGGCAACGCCGCCTCCAGCGTGTGGCGCACCAATGTCTGGCGGATATTCCAGTCGCTGGATCTGCAGGATAACGCGCAGGCCGCCAAGTATGATGACGGCGTCGGCACCTCGTCGTTCGTTCCGCTGGCGCTGCTCGGCGGCGCCTTCGGCTACGGTCTCAAGCGCAATATCCTGGATGCCTACAAATTCATCTGCCGCAACTACGACCACGAGAACGATTCGCAGATCTACCTGTTCGGATTCAGCCGCGGCGCGTTCACCGTGCGCACGCTCGCAGCACTGATCCTCGATCAGGGCCTGATCGTCGCAGACACCGAAGCCGAACTGCACGACGGCGCGGTGAAGGCCTATCGTGCGTACCGCGCCGCGGGCTACCACTCGATCTGGCGTATCGAGGTGCTGTTCCGCGCGCTGCGCGACTACGTGTTCGTGCCGGTGCTGGACCGCCTTCAGCGCAACAGGCCTTATGCCGAGATCGTACGGAAGCCGGTGCCTGCGATCGAGTTCATCGGCATCTGGGACACCGTCGCGGCCTATGGCCTGCCGATCGACGAGATGACACGCGGCATCTCGAACTGGGTGTGGCCGCTTGAGCTGCCGAACCGGATTCTCAGTCCGAAGGTCAAGTGGGCACGGCACGCTCTGGCGCTCGACGACGAGCGCACGACGTTTCATCCGGTGCTCTGGACGGAGCAAGAGCCGGGACAGCCCGCACCGGCCATGCCGGCAACGATCGACAGCGAACGCCTCGTCCAGGTGTGGTTCGTCGGCATGCATGCCAATGTCGGCGGCGGCTACCCGGACGATGCCGTCGCCTTCGTGCCGCTGGCCTGGCTGGTCGACGAAGCCGTCAAGCGCGGGCTCGTCTTCAAGAGTGCGCCGATCGCCGACCCCGATGCGATCAAGGCGATCAGGTCTTCCGAGGACAAAGACGGCCGCCTCTACGATTCGCGGGCCGGCCTTGGCGCCTATTACCGATATGGCCCCCGCAAGGTCGCCGACCTCTGCAAAGATCCCTATGCCGGCGTCAGCGTGCCGATGCCGAAGGTCCACGAAAGCGTGTTCGAGCGGATCGACAGCGGCGCCAATGCCTATGCCCCGATCGGGCTTCCGCCAGACTATGTGGTGGTCTCGCGCAGCGGCCAGGTCACACCGCTGGGCTCCACGACGTTTGAAACGCCTGTCGGTGCGCCGGCGCGCTATGCCGCGCAGGAGAAGCTGTGGAATTTCGTCTGGATGCGGCGGATCGCCTACTTCGCCACGCTCGCGGCGTCGCTGCATCTGGCGGCGTTCTGGCTATTCCATAACCAGCACAAGGAGCACGAATTCAGCTCCTGGTTCAGGATGATCTCGGAGCTGGTGCGCTTCATCGAATCGTTCCTGCCCGCTTCGCTTCATTGGTGGACCGACTGGTATGCCGGCAACCCGGAATGGTTCGCCGGCGGCATCATCGGCGTTTTCGTGCTGATGGCTGTGGGCAATTTGCTCAGCGCAACGATCAGCGACAGGATGCGAATCATCTGGCGTGACCGCGCGAACCCGACGCCGCTCTCCGGGTTCATGCACAATGCGATCTATCGATTGCGCACCAGCACGATCTATCAGTGGATCCTCAATGTCGGGAAGCGGCATGTCGTTCCGTTTGCACTGACAGCCTTGCTGGTCTGGTTCAGCGCGACATTGCTCAGCCATTTCCTGTTCAATGCCGCGGACTCGATGGGCGCCTTCTGCAAGGGGAGCACAGCCGACAAGCTCGTCGCCGTCGACAAGGGTATCCCGCAGGATGCGGCCGATTTCGACACCAGCGCGATCTGTGCGCCGACCGGGCTCAAGGTCCGCACCGGCTTCAGTTACGAGATCGCGATCACCATGTCGGAGCCATGGGAAGACGCCGGACGCGCGGTCACGCCGATCGGATACCGGACCTCGACGATCGAGCCCTCGATGCGCTGGCGCGGATACGCCACGATCTTCCTGCGGCGCATCCTGTTCCGGCCATGGTTCAGGCTGATCGCACGGGTTGGCGAGACCGGCGTCGACGAGTATTTCCTCGATCCGCTGCCAGCGCCGAACACCGATCCGCAGGTCTACAAGGCGAGGTTCACCGCCGATCGCAGCGGCGAGGTCTTCCTCTACGTCAACCAGGCCGTTATCGGCCTGCCCTGGATCTACAAATGGTTCTACGGCGATCACAGGGGCAAGGCGAAGGTCACGGTGAAGCTGCTGTGATGCGGCGCAGTTCGCGTCAGGCCATTGCGGTTAGGCGATAAAAAAAACGCGAGGCAGCGTCGCTGCCCCGCGCCTTTCCCTACCCTCAACCTACGCCGCGCGGCCGACCGAGGCATCGAGATGCTTCAGCTTCGGCAAGACCTCCTGCTTCAGCAGCCGCAGCGAATTGTGCCAGGCCTCGGGCTTGTGCTTGTAGTCGAAGCCGAACACCAGCAGCACGCCGAAGCCGCCGACCTCCTGATAGATCTTCTCGATCTTCTCGGTGACGGTCGCGGGCGAGCCGACGATCCAGTTGTTGCGGGCGCAATACTCGACCGTGACGTCGCTATCCGGCACGTCGGGCGACGCCTTCAAATAATCCTTGAAACCAAAGTGGCCGAGCAGCGGCAGGAAATACTCGCCCATCATCCGGCCCATCATGTCGCCGGTCGAGAGCTTCCATGCCTCCGCATCGGTGTCGGCAACGAACACCTCGCGTACCATCCGCCAATCCTTGCGGCTCGGCTTGCGGCCGGTCTTGGCGGCGCCGGCTTCCACCGAGTCCCAATGGCTGCCGACATAGGCTGGGTTGAGGTTGAGGCTCATCGGGATGAAGCCGCGCTCGCCGGCAAGCTTCAGCGTGTCCGAATTCTTCGACAGGCCGGCGACACCGATCGGCGGATGCGGCGCTTGCTGTGGCTTGATGTGCGGCTTGAGGAAGTCGAACATCGTATCCGGCTTGGTCACCGTCCAGAACTTGCCCTTGTGGGTCCACGGAGCCGGCTCGGTCCACATCTTCAGGATGATCTCGAGCGCCTCGCGGGTCATGTCGCGGTTCTGGCCCGACATGCCGTCGACATTGAACATCGCCCAGTCGCTCGGCAGGCCTGAGGCCGCGACGCCGAAATTCAATCGGCCGTTCGAGAGGTGATCGAGCATCGCAACGCGGTTCGCGAGTTCGGCCGGATGATGATACGGCAGCAGGAAGCCGCCAGGCCCGATGCGGATGTTCTTGGTCTGCAGCAGCGCCTGCGCGATCAACAGATCCGGCGACGGATGCGGCTCCCAGGGCGCCGTGTGGTGCTCGCCGATCCAGGCTTCCTGATAGCCGAGCTCGTCCAGCCAGCGCAGCACCTGCAGGTCCCAATCGTGGCCCTCTTTCAGTCCGCACTCCGGCGGATGCGACGGCATCGCGAAGTATCCGAGTTCCATGGGTTTCCTCTCTTTGTTCGATGCGTGTCTTCCGCACACGCGCCGGAGAGTACCTGCCCCGGCTGCGGCAGAACAATGGCTTTGTCGCATGCGGCCCCGGCGGGAATTACGCGTAGGGCGTCCCCTTCAGCATGATCGCGATGCCCGAAAGGCTACGTTCCATGATCTGCAGGAAAGTCTCGCGTGTCGAGGCCGCCGATCGGCGCGCCTTGTGCTCGCGAAGCCCCTCTGCATAGGCGACGGTCACGGCCGTCACCACCATCGATGCGGCGAGCCGGGCGTCGGCATCGGCGAGCGGCCGCTTGATGGCGCCCGCCAGCACGGTTGCAAGATCATCGATCAATTCGTCACGCATCTCGCGTGCCCGTGCCGAAAGCGCCGGGCTCTCGGCGACGGTGCGCCAGAATTTTGCGGTTGCATCGGTGAATTTCGCGAACGGATGCGCCCGATCGGCCAGGCGCTGCACCAGCCTGCGCAGCGTGATCAGCGGCGCTTCGCCGGACGGCCGCTCGGCAAAGGCGGCCTTCAGAATCTGGCGGCTTTCCTCCTCACGGTCGAAGAACAGATCCTCCTTGCGCGGAAAGTAGTTGAACACCGTCATCCGGGAGACCTCGGCGGCCTCGGCAATCTCGGCCACCGAGACATTGTCGAAGCCGCGCGCCACGAACAGCTCGGTGGCGACGTCCGAGATCGCCTGGCGTGTCGCCTCCTTCTTTCGCTCCCGCAATCCGTCCCGGTTTGACATGGAAGAATTTGTACCATACTAAATATTATACTGAGTACAAATTTATGGTGACGGCGTGACGCGTGAACGAACGGATGTGGTTGTGGTCGGCGCCGGACCGACCGGATTGCTGCTGGCGATCGAACTGACCCTGGGCGGCGCCGACGTGGTCGTGATCGAGCGGCTGGCGAAGCCCGACCAGACCATCAAGGCCGGCGCGATCGGCGCCCTCGCCGGCGAGGCGCTGGAGCGGCGCGGCCTCACTGATGCGATGGATGCCGTCGAACGCACCATGGCGGAGGGGATGTCCAGGCTCATGAAGAGTGCGGATGCGCCGACCGAACTGCCGTTCAAGAAATTCGGCGGTCACTTCTCTGGGATCTTCGGGATCGACCAGACGCGTCAGCGCGAGCCGCACCGGCGGTTGCGCGGCGTGAACCAGCAAGCCCTGGAGACAATGCTCGGCGAGCGCGCCCACGCACTCGGCATCGCGGTCCGGCGCGGCTGCGAACTGATCGATTTCGAGGATACCGGAGACGGCATCCTGACCAGGGCTAGGGATGCCTCCGGTGATGTCGAGCTGCACTCCGCCTATCTCGTCGGCTGCGACGGCGGCCGCAGCGCGGTACGCAAGCGCGCGGGCTTCGATTTTCCCGGCACCGAACCGACGCTCACTGGACACCAGGCCATCGTCGACCTGGATTATCCGGATCGTCTGCTGCCGGTCGGCTGGCGGCGGACGCCGGTCGGCATGATGGCCTATGGACCGATTCCCGGCCGGGTGTTCATGGCCGAGTTCGACGGCCCGCCGGCTGATCGCAGCGCGCCCGTGACGCGCGAGGAGATCGAGACAACGTTGCGCCGGATCAGCGGCGTCGACGTTCGCGTTACCGCCGTCAAGACCGCCACCCGCTTCACCGACAACGCGCGGCAGGCCGACAGCTATCGCAGGGGCCGCGTGCTGCTGGCGGGCGACGCCGCGCATGTGCACTCGCCGTTCGGCGGGCAAGGCCTCAATCTCGGCCTGCTCGATGCGGTCAATCTCGGCTGGAAGCTCGCGGCGGTCGTGTGCGATCGCATGCCGGAGAGCCTGCTCGACAGCTACACGGCAGAGCGGCACCCGATCGCGGCCAAGGTGCTCGCCAACACCCGCGCCCAGGTCGCGCTGATGCGGCCGGATGTCATGACGGACGCCCTGCGCGACATTGTCGCCGACCTGATGAGCGGCGATGAGGGCACGCGTTACTTCGGCGAAATGATCAGCGGCATCAAGATCCGCTACGACCTCGGCAGCGATCATCCCATGGTCGGCCGGCTCTCCGGCAACTTCCCGTTCGGCGACAACGGTGCGGAAACAACGCTGTTCGATCAGATGGAGGACGGCAGGGCCGTGCTAATCGATGCAACGGATGGAGCTGCGTCAGCGATCGCAGCTCGCTGGGACATGTTCGTCCGATGCGTACCAAGGCGCGCCGGCCCGTCGCTGCTGGTCCGTCCCGATGCCTGCATCGCCTGGGCGGCCGACGGCGAAGACCTGGCGGGCCTTGACGCCGCGCTCAGGCGCTGGTTCGGACCCGCCATGCATTGACCTCGCAGGCGAGACGCTGCGTCAGCGTGTTCCGAACGTGGTCTTGCCGAACAGCGCCTTCTGCGTCGAGGGCTGCGAGCGCCAGTATTGCGGTGGCGCGCTGACCTCGCCGCCGAGCTCGGCGGCGGCGTGCCAACCCCAGCGCGGATCGTAGAGCATGCCGCGGGCGAGCGCGATCATGTCGGCCTTGCCCGAAGTCACGATCTCCTCGGCCTGCTTCGCTTCAGTGATCAGGCCGACCGCCATCGTGGTGATGCCGGTCGCCTCCTTCACCGCCTGTGCTGCCGGCACCTGGTAGCCCGGACCGAGCGGAATCTTCTGCAGCGGCGACACGCCGCCGGAGGAGACGTCCATCCAGTCGACGCCGCGCGTCTTCAGCTCCTTGGCAAATTCGATGGTCTGCGCGAGGTCCCAGGCACCCTCGACCCAGTGGGTCGCCGACACCCGCATGCCGATCGGCTTGTGATCCGGGAATACCGCGCGCACCGCGTCGAACACTTCCAGCGGGAAGCGCATGCGGTTTTCGAGCGAGCCGCCATAGCGGTCGGTCCGCTTGTTGGCGATCGGCGACAGGAACTGGTGCAGCAGATAACCATGCGCGCCGTGCAGTTCGAGCGCATCGATGCCGAGCCGGTCGGCGCGCTTCGCTGACGCGACAAAGGCCTCGCGAATGCGCCTCAGGCCGGCGTCGTCGAGCGCCAGCGGCGCGGCCTCGCTTTCCTTATGCGGGACAGCCGACGGTCCAACCGTCTGCCAGCCGCCTTCGGCGATCGGGATCAGCTGCCCGCCCTCCCACGGACGCTGGCTCGACGCCTTGCGGCCGGCATGGGCAAGTTGCATGGCGACCGCAGCCTTCGAATGCTTGCGCACCGAGGCGAGGATCGGCTTCAGCGCCGCCTCATTGGCATCGCTGTAGAGGCCGAGGCAGCCTGGCGTGATCCGCCCGATATCCTCGACATGGGTGGCCTCGATGCAGAACATCGCGGCGCCCGACAGCGCCAGCATGTTGATGTGGGTGAAGTGCCAGTCATTGGCGGAGCCGTCGTCGGCCGAGTACTGGCACATCGGCGAGACCATGATCCGGTTGGAGAGCTTGAGGCTGCGCAGTTCGATCGGGGAAAACAGGGTGCTCATGCGAGGGATATCCGGGATCGGGGAAACGGCCAGCACAAGATAGAAGCGGCCGCCGCGATCACCAACCGTCGTCGTCGCCGAATGGGCCGGGGCAGACCAGCAATGCGATAGCGCCGTTCCGTTCACCCTCCCCTGGAGGGGGAGGGTCGTATCGCATCGCGCGCAGCGAGATGCGATACGGGGTGGGGTGACAGTCCCTCCACCCGATAACTGTCCGTGTTGAGAGATCACCCCACCCCGGCTCACATTTCGCTGCGCTCCATGTGAGCCGACCCTCCCCCTCCAGGGGAGGGTGAAGAGAAGCCTCAGTCCACCAGCGTGAATTGCAGCAGCAGATTGCGCTGGATCAGGGAGAAATTGTCGTCGGAAACCATCGTCAGCACGGTCTCGCCCTCATCAGTGACGTGGGCATCGATGCCTTCCATGTTGTCGATCTCGTTGCCGAGGTCGGCATCGAAGATCGCCGGACCATCGACGACGGCGCCGGGCGCGATGTCGGACAAAGCGAGGCGACGGATGCGAATGCCGGCGCCGCCGAGCCAGGAGAATTTCCGCTCCAGGATCAACAGATCGCCCGACGGCAGCAGCACCGCGTCGCTGATGTCGTAATTCTCGGTGCGGCGGACGCTGAACTGGCCGGGCGTCTTGCCGCCGACCAGGAAGGCGACCAGGTTGCCGCCGGCATCGAGCCCGCGTTCGGAAAGCGCAATCAGCGTGCCGGCCAGCGGCGGGCTCGCCGGTGCGGCTTTCGGCATGATCTTGGGCACGAAGACGAGCGCCTCGAGCCCCTTGTTGATGGGCAGCTTGCGCGCCGCCGGCGGCAGCGGCACCACCTCGCCGCGCGCGCGGGTGAAGCCCTTGGCGAAATCGTAGCGCAGCACCTGATTGACCCGCTCGAGCCCGACATAGGCCATGGAGCCGTCGAGCGCGAGCGATTCCGAATCATACCAGCCGCGGGTGGCTGTGATCGGTTTGCCGCGGGCGTCGAGCAGCGGCGCCGCCTCGACATCGTCGAGCCCGGCCATCTCCCGGCCACGATAGACGATGCGGCCGGTGAACCAGGTGCCCTGGTCGCTGACCGCGATGAAGCGTTCGCCCTTGGCATCGAGCCGCAGCGCGGAGAGGCCGCCGAACCCGGCGAATGACGAGGTCAGGATCAGGCCACTGCGATATTCCAGCGCGCCGAACCGCACCCGCGCACGATCGCGGATATCGAACGACGGCAGCGGCCGCGCGTTGACCTCGACAGCTGCGGGTTCATCGACGCGATGGCGGCCCGGCCTACCGGGCGGTCCTGGGATCAGCGCCGGCTGGCTCGCGCCCTGTGCTTGGGCAAGGCTCGGCAATGCCGCGGCCGACAGCCCCGCCGCCATCCCTCGCAGGACATGGCGACGGCTAACTGATGAGCGCATGTCTCACGAGTGGAGACGGCGCCGCGTACCCGGGGCGGGCGCCGAGCCGTGGGTCTCGCTGAACAGCTCGGCGAGCTTTTCGGTGATGGCGCCGCCGAGCTCTTCGGCATCCACGATGGTGACGGCGCGGCGATAATAGCGCGTCACGTCGTGACCGATGCCGATCGCGATCAGCTCGACCGGCGAGCGGGTCTCGATCTCCTCGATGATGTGGCGCAGATGCCGCTCGAGATAGTTGCCGGGATTGACCGACAGCGTGGAGTCGTCGACCGGCGCGCCGTCGGAGATCATCATCAGGATCCGGCGCTGCTCGGGACGCGCCAGCAGACGCTTGTGCGCCCAGTCCAGCGCCTCGCCGTCGATGTTCTCCTTGAGCAGGCCTTCGCGCATCATCAGGCCGAGATTTTTCCGCGCGCGACGCCACGGTGCGTCGGCCGACTTGTAGATGATGTGCCTGAGATCGTTGAGGCGGCCGGGATTGGCCGGCTTGCCGGCCGCAAGCCACGCCTCGCGCGACTGCCCGCCCTTCCAGGCGCGGGTGGTGAAGCCCAGGATCTCGACCTTGACGCCGCAACGCTCCAGCGTGCGCGCCAGGATGTCGGCGCAGGTAGCGGCGACCGTGATCGGACGGCCGCGCATCGAGCCGGAGTTGTCGAGCAGCAGCGTCACCACGGTGTCGCGGAAGGTCGCCTCCTTCTCATGCATGAAGGACAGCGGATGATAGGGATCGGTGACGACGCGCGACAGCCGCGCCGGATCCAGGATGCCTTCCTCGAGATCGAAATCCCAGGCGCGGTTCTGCTGCGCCATCAGGCGGCGCTGCAGGCGGTTGGCGAGCCGCGCCACGATGCCCTGCAGATGCGCGAGCTGCTTGTCGAGATAGGAGCGCAGCCGCTCGAGCTCGTCGTGATCGCAGAGATCTTCGGCGGCGATCACCTCGTCGAATTTCGGCGCGAACGCATGATATTCCGGCCCGCGCGGCTCGTTCTGGCCGCGGGAATTCGGCCGCGTCGCCTCGCCCGGCGTCTCGTCGTCACCGAGCTCGCCGTCGTCGAACGTGTCCGACGTGGAAGCCTGCGCGCTCTCCATCGCGCTTTCGCTCATCTCTTCAGCTGACGTCTGGGCCTGGTCGGCGCTCATCTCCTGCGCGGCGTCGGAATCGGGCGAGCCCTCGGCGCCGGACTGATCGTTCTCGCCGTCCTGGTTCTCGTCCTGGTCATCGTCGTCGTCGGAATCCATGTTGCGGTCGTCGCCGAGATCGAGCGCCGACAGCAGATCGTGGACCATGTCGCCGAACCTGGCCTGATCCTCGGTGAAACGGCTGAGCTGATCGAGCCGCGAGCCGATCTTGTCCTCCAGCGTCGGACGCCAGAGATCGACCATCTTCTTGGCGGCCGCGGGCGGCGCCATGCCGGTCAGCCGTTCGCGCACCAGCATCGCCAGCGCGTCCGACAGCGGCGCATCGGCGCGGTCGGTGATCTCGTCATACTTGCCGCGGTGGAAATGATCGTCGAGCATTGCGGTGAGGTTCTTCGCAACGCCGGCCATCCGCCGCGAGCCGATCGCCTCGACGCGCGCCTGCTCGACCGCCTCGAACACGCCGCGCGCCTGCGGATTGCCCGGCATCAGCTTGCGATGCACCTTGGGATCGTGACAGGCGATCTTGAGCGCGATCGAATCGGCGTGGCCGCGCACGATCGCCGCATCGCGCTTGGTCATCTTGCGCGCCGGCTCGGGCAACCGCGCCTTGCCGGGCGCAAGCCCAGGCCGCTCGGCGGCGAAAGAGACCTCGAGCTCCGGCTTCTTGGCGATCGCCTTCAGGCACGCCGACACCGAGCGCTTGAACGGCTCGGTCGGCGCTTCCTTCGAACCCGGACGGAATTTGATATTGGAGGTTGTCATAGCGATTTCGTAAACCAGTGGCGCGTGACGCCGCCGGGATACCCCTCAATCGAACCGAACTCTTTATATCCATTGGCGCGGTAGAAGCCCGGCGCCTGGAAGCTCATCGTATCCAGATAGGATTGCGTGGCTCCGAAGCGCCGCGCCTCGTCTTCGATCGCCTTGATCAGCTTCGCGCCAAAGCCTTTGTTGCGAAACTTCTGCTCCATCCAGAACAGCTGGATAAACAACACCGCGGTCCAGACCTCGCCGACGATGCCGCCGACGATCTCGTCGCCTTGCCGCAGCGAGATGGCGAAGCGCTTGTACTTCTGCTTCCCCATCTTCTCGTTGTTGTAGCGGAGCAATCCGCCGAGCACCGCCTTTTTCGTCTGTGTGACTGTGCGCTCGACGGAGATTTTCGGCATGGACTAGCTGAGCGCCACGTTGACCGACGATTCCGGCAACTCGACGTTGAAGCAGCGCTGGTAGAACTCGGCGACCAGCGGTCGCTCCAGCTCGTCACACTTGTTGAGGAAGGTGACGCGGAACGCGAAGCCGATGTCGTTGAAGATGTCGGCGTTCTCGGCCCAGGTGATCACCGTGCGCGGGCTCATCACCGTCGACAGGTCGCCATTGGCGAACGCGTTGCGGGTGAGATCCGCCAGTCGCACCATCTTGTTGACGATGTCGCGGCCTTCCTGGGTGCGATAGTGCTTCGCCTTCGCCAGCACGATCTCGACTTCCTCGTCATGCGCGAGGTAGTTCAGCGTGGTGACGATCGACCAGCGGTCCATCTGGCCCTGGTTGATCTGCTGGGTGCCGTGATAGAGGCCCGAGGTGTCACCGAGGCCGACCGTGTTCGCGGTCGAGAACAGGCGGAACGCCGGATGCGGCTTGATCACCTTGTTCTGGTCGAGCAGCGTCAGGCGGCCGGAGACTTCCAGCACGCGCTGGATCACGAACATCACGTCCGGACGGCCGGCGTCGTATTCGTCGAACACCAGCGCGATGTTGTGCTGCAGCGCCCAGGGCAGGATGCCGTCGCGGAATTCCGTGACCTGCTTGCCTTCCTTGACCACGATGGCGTCCTTGCCGACGAGATCGATACGGCTGATATGGCTGTCGAGGTTGACGCGCACGCAGGGCCAGTTGAGGCGGGCGGCAACCTGCTCGATGTGAGTCGACTTGCCGGTGCCGTGATAGCCGGTGACCATCACGCGGCGGTTCTTGGCAAAGCCGGCGAGGATCGCGAGCGTGGTGGCGCGGTCGAAGCGATAGTCGCTGTCGACTTCCGGCACATGCGGATCGACTTCGGAATAAGCGGGAACTTCCAGATCGCTATCGATCCCGAAGACCTGCCGAACCGAAACCTTCATGTCGGGCAAACCGACGGGTTCTTGCGCTTTGGTCTGGACGGCCGTCGTCATTCATCCTCCGAGGTCCCGGGCATTCCCGAAACCAGATTTAGGTCATTTGGCTGCGGATGGGGTGCTACGCACAAGCCTAGCAGAGAGCATCGGCCGGCAGAAGCCCACGGGCAAATCAAAGTTCCGTTGTTGTATCATAAAGATAGGCGCAAAACTCGGTTTTTGGAAGGCTGCTCTGCAAATCCCGCCGTACTTTCGCCGCAGCGCCACGGCGGCTTGTCCGCAGGCACTTTTCAGCCCGGCGGGGAGTTGTTAGCTCTCGGACCTGTTTCATCGCCACCCAGGAATTCAGTGACTTCATTCCTTGACCCTTTGATCGCGTTCGTTTCGGCCCATGCCTGGCTCGCCTATTTGACGCTGTTTCTGGCCGCCCTGCTGGAAGCCGTCCCGGTGGTCGGCTCGCTGGTGCCGGGCTCGACCATCATCCTGGCACTGAGCGCGCTGGTCCCGGGCGGCGAATTGAAGCTCGTGCCGGTGCTCGCCGCCGCGGCCGCCGGCGCGATGCTCGGCGACGGCACGGCCTATCTGATCGGCTACCGCAGCCAGCGCGAGATCCTGTCGGCCTGGCCGCTCTCCAACTACCCGCGCGTGGTCGCGCAGAGCGAGACATTCTTCAACCGCTGGGGCGTGCTCGCGGTGTTCTTCGCCCGTTTCGTGCCGCCGATTCGCGCCTTCGTGCCGATCACCGCCGGCGCGCTCGACATGCCGCCGGTGCGCTTCTACGCGGTCAACATCCCCGCGATCCTGGTCTGGGCGCCGGCCCATGTGCTGCCCGGCGTGCTCGCGGTCACCGCGCTGCACGACTACGCCGGCCTGCCGCATCATCAACATGTCGGCAAGCATCTGTGGATGTTCGCGGTCGCGGGCGGCGCGGTCATCCTGACGCTCGCGATCTGGACCATCCGTCGGCGGCACGGCGGCGGCCTGATCGAACCGGCCAGGCCGGCAAAATAGCTAGATACTATTGGTCGCACCGGCCCGTCCGGGCGCCGGACCGACATAGCGCGCGCGAGGTCTGATCAGCTTGCCGAGCTGAAGCTGCTCGCTGGCATGCGCGATCCAGCCGACGCTACGCGCCATCGCAAACAGAGCGAGCTCGCTGCCTGCGGGCATCCGCAGTGCATGCACCAGCACCGCCAGCGCGTAGTCGATGTTGACGAATTCGCCGGTCGCCTCCGCGATCCGCTCCGGCACTTCCCTGGTGAATTTGCGCGGCGCGCCTGCGCGCGTCAGCGCCTCGAGCAGCGAGATCGCGCGCGGATCGCCCTTCTTGTAGACGCCGTGCCCGAAGCCGGCGAAGCGCTCGCCGAGCGCAACCCGCTCGCGGACAACAGGCGCAACATCGTTGTCGATCATGGTCTTGACCAGGCGCGAAGCGAGTACCCCGGCGCCGCCATGCATCGGCCCCTTCAGCGCGACGAGACCCGCGATCACGGCGTCGTACAGATTGAGGCCGGTCGATGCCGCGCAGCGCGCGGTGAAGGTGGAGGCGTTCAATTCATGATCGGCGAGCAGCACCAGCGCGCGGCGGATCAGGTCGGGCGCGTGCTTGTTGTCAGGCGTCCAGACCCGCGCCACCTGCTCATGCAGCGGCTCGGCCGATGGCACTGTGTTCAGCATGGTCGCGACCAGCAGCCGCAGGATGCGCCCGCCGACCATCGCGCGGCCATCGGGCGCGCGGGTGAAGGCGCCGGGATCGGCGCTCGCCGCCAGCGCCAGCACGGCGACCGTGCGGTCGATCGGCTGGGCGCGCCGCGCGGCCTCGGCGATCGCGCGCATTTCATCGGACACATGCGGGCAATTGTCCGATGCGAACGGATCTACGCCGGTGACATCCCACAGCAGCGTCGCAGTGTGCTCCAGCGTGTCGCGCTGGGCGAGATCGACACAGTTCACGCCGCGATAGATCGGGCCCTGCTCGGTGATGGTTGCGATCGCCGAATCCATTACCGGGAGGTCGGCATCGAAATTGCGAAACCCGCGCGGCTCCGGCGACGGCACGCGGCGCTCCTTCAAGCCCCTGATGTCCTCCGCGCGGTAGCGATGGCTGCGCGAATCCGGCGACGGCTCGGAGCGGATCAGGCCGCGGCTGACATAGGCGTAGAGCGTCGCCGGCGAGATCGCGAGCTCGGCGGCGGCCTCGCGGGCGGAGAGGTAAAGCTCGGCGGATTTTTTCATATTGATTTATATAATCAAGATTGATCAACTCGTCTACAGACCCGACCTTGAAGGCGTGAAGCAAGGAGATCGGGCCATGAACATGATTCTCACCAAGAGCCAGATCGGTCTGGACGGCGTCCCCGCCGCCGAGACCGTGTTGAGCCATGTCGACGGCGAGCGCGGCGAACTGATCATCGCCGGCGAGCACGTCGCCAACCTCGCAGGCAAGTCGAGCTTCGAGGGCGTTACGGCTCGGCTGTGGAACGGCGCCACCGGCAAGTCGCTGAACGAAGCCAATGTCCGCGCCAGCCTCGGCGCCGCCCGCGAGCGCGCCTTTGCGCGCCTGCCGGACCTGCTGCCGGCGACGCGCGGCATGTCTGTTGTCGACGGCTTCCGCGCCGCGATCGCCGGCTTGCGCGGCGAGAACGGGCTGGAGCACGAGGCGACCATCGTCGGCGCCTTCCCGGTGATCGCAGGCGCCCTGGTCCAGCACGCCAAGGGACATGTCCCGATTGCGCCGGACCCGAATGCCAGCCACGCCGCCGACACGCTGCGCATGCTGCGGGGGCGCAAGGCCGAGCCGCGCGAGGTTGCGGCGCTCGATGCCTATTTCGTCACCGTCTGCGATCACGGCATGAATGCGTCGACCTTCACCACGCGGGTGATCGCCTCGACCCAGGCCGATCTGTTCGCGGCGATCACCGGCGGCTATTGCGCGCTGACCGGTCCGCTGCATGGCGGTGCACCGGAGCCGGTGCTCGAGATGTTGGATGCGATCGGCACGCGCGAGCGCATCAAGCCCTGGGTCGACGGCGCGCTGGCGCACGGCGAACGGCTGATGGGGTTCGGCCATCGGGTCTATCGCGTGCGCGACCCGCGCGCGGACGTGCTGAAGGTCGCGATCGAGCGCCTGGAGGCCAGCGGTGCCGACCTGCCGTTCGCCGGCGAGGTCGAGGCCTATATCCGCGCAGCACTGCGCAAGAAGAATCCGGAGCGGCCGCTGGAGACCAACGTCGAGTTCTTCACCGCGATCCTGCTCGATGGGCTGGAGATCCCGCGGCAGGCGTTCACGCCGATCTTCGCGGTGGCCCGCGCCGCCGGCTGGACCGCGCACGCGCTTGAGCAGCGGCGCACCGGCCGGCTGATCCGGCCGAGTTCGTCGTATGTCGGGGCAGTGCCGAAGGACTGAGAGTTAGCCGGCGAAATTGACAGCGGAGCCACAAACTCCGCTGTCGTCCCTGCGGAGGCGAGAGCTCAGGCCTCGCGCACCACGGTCTTCAGATAATTATATGCCTTGATGATCTCGATCAGGCGATCCTCGGTGGAGCGGTCGCCGCCATTGGCGTCGGGGTGGTGCTGCTTCACCAGCGCCTTGTACTTCGACTTGACGTCTTCGAGCGTCGCGCCGGCGCCGAGCCCCATCACCAGCAGCGCCTTGCGCTCGGCGTTCATGACCTTGCGGGTCTCGGGCTTGGGCTCCGCGCCACCCGGCCCGGGACGCCAGCGGCCGCGGCCGTTGAGCTCGGAGAACACGTGGAACGGATCGGAGGCGGCGTCGAGACCGCTCTCCTTCTTGCCGTTGTTGGCGCCCATCTTCCAGGTCGGACGGTGTCCGGTCAGCGCGTCCTTCTGGTAGCGCGCGACGTCGTCGGGATTCATGCCCTGGAAGAAATTGTACGACTGGTTGTACTCACGGACGTGATCGAGACAGAAGTGCCAATACTCGCGAGAATTCTCGCGGCCCTTCGGGGCGCGGTGCGCACCCTTGTTCTGGCAACCCGCCCACTCGCAGGCAACGGCCTGCTCACCGGCTTGCGCCTGGCGCTTCGCACTCACCTTGGTTGGCTTGATGCGAATGGAGTCGAAGAATTTTGATGAATCGATCGGCATGTTCTCTTTGACTACGCAATGCACAAATCTTCAAGTCTTGACATTGCGCAGACCTCGTTTCCCGCTTGCACCATTGACGAAAAGCCGTCGCGGACCTAACTCCGCCGCCATGAGCACCAAAGACGCTATCATAAACAAGTTGCGTGAAGCTTTCTCGCCCGAAAGCCTCGACGTGGTCGATGAGTCACATCTGCATGAGGGCCACGCCGGCCACAGGCCAGGCGGCGAGACGCATTTCAGGGTATATATTGTGTCTCCGGCCTTCGAAGGGAAGAGCCGGATCGAACGCCATCGCATGATAAATGCGACGCTGGCGCAGGAACTCGCCGGCTCGGTGCATGCGCTGGCGATCCACGCCCACGGCCCCGGGGAAAAGCCGCGCTAGCGCGCGCTTGGCTCAAGACGAAGCAGTGGTTTTCCGATATGAGAATAGAGCTATCCGGCGATGGACCTGCGCCCGGTGTGAGCAGGTGAATGGATCGTATCGCCACGCTTGATATGGGGCCATTGATGATCGCTTCTTGGCCACGTTTCCGGTCGATTGTCGCCGCCGCCGGCCTGCTCCTGATCTGCGCGATGCGCCCGGCCGCGGCGCTGGATATGCCGAGCCCGTTCGTCCAGGAGGTGCTGATCAAGAGCATCCTGGTCTCGCTCAACGACGCGGTGGCCGCCAACGATTTCACCGTGTTCCACGCCAAGATCTCAAAGCCGTTCCGCGACCAGTTTTCGCCGGACAAGCTGAAGACGATCTTCAAGGATCTGGTCGACAAGCACGCGGTGTTCGACGCCGTGGTGGCCAAGCCGATCGTGCTCGATGAGGACGCCAAGATCGACGACAAGGGCGTGTTGCGGCTGAAGGGCCATTTCGACACCACGCCCAAGCAGGTGAAGTATCAGCTCGGCTTCATCCCCTCCGACGGCGCGTGGAAGCTGTCGGGCATCACGATCGATATCGAGTAACACCGGTACATCCACCAGACCCGTCATCCCCGCGCAGAGGCTTCGCCGTTGTCGCTGGAGGTACGAGCTCTTGCGAGCCTCGAAGGATGCACGGCGACGAGCGGGGCCGTCGACCCTTCGAGACGCCGCTGCGCGGCTCCTCCAGCGACAACGGCAAAGCCGTTGCGCGGGGGTGACGGGGATCGGCTTGCGTTCGCCGGACCAGAATTAAAACGCCGTCCCTGCCCGCTTCGGCTTCTTCTCGTCGAGCTCGGCCGCTTCGCGCGGGACCGCGACGATGCGCAGCGCGGTGATGCGGTTGCGCTCGCGGCGGAGCACGCGGAAACGGAAACCGTGGAAGGTGAAGCTCTGGCCGCGTTCGGGTATGGAGCGCGCCTCGTGGATCACGAGGCCGGCGACCGTGGTGGCCTCCTCGTCGGGCAGGCGCCAGTCCATCGCGCGGTTGAGGTCGCGGATCGGCACCGAGCCGTCGACCACGACCGAGCCGTCCGGCTGGGCGCGCACGCCGGCGACCACGACATCGTGCTCGTCGGAGATGTCCCCGACGATCTCCTCCAGGATGTCCTCCAGCGTCACCATGCCTTCGACCTCGCCATACTCGTCGACCACCAGGGCGAAGTGGGTCTTGCGGCGGCGGAACGCCTTCAGCTGCTCGGAGACCGGGCGCATCTCCGGCACGAACCAGGGCGGCAGCGCGATCGCGGAAGCATCGATCGCGGACATGTCGCCCTCATTGGCGCGCATCGCGCGCAGCAGATCCTTGGCGTGGAGCACGCCGACGATGTTCTCCGGCTTCTCGCGCCACAGCGGGATGCGGGTGTATTCGCTGGCCAGCACCTCGCGGACCAATTCCTCGGGCGGCAGGTCGGCGTTGACCATGGTCATCTCGGTGCGGTGGACCATCACGTCGGAAACCTGCAGCTCGCTGAGGTCCAGCAACCCGCCGAGCATGTCGCGATCCTGCTTCTCGACCTTGCCCTCGTGATGCAGCAGGTCGACCGCGCCGCGCAGGCGTTCGGTCGGCGACAGGATGGCTTGATGCGCGCCGATCTTGATGCCAAGCAGCCGCATCAGGGCGCGGACGATCCCTTCGATGATGGTGAGAAGCGGCCCGAGCACGAACACCGTCAACCGCATCGGCCGGGCCACCAGCAGCGACACCCGGTCCGGCGCGTTGATGGCGACGGTCTTGGGCAGCACTTCCGCGAAGATCACCACCAGCACCGTCATCACGCCGGTTGCGTAGAGCACGCCGACATCGCCGAACCAGGCGGTGAAGATGCCGGTGGCGAGCGCGGAGGCGCCGATATTGGCGATATTGTTGCCGAGCAGCAGCGCGCCGATCATCCGCTCGCGCATCGCCATCAGACTCGAAACCACCGTGGCCTCGCTGTTGCCCTGCTTGGACAGCCGCAACATGCTGGCGCGCGAGGCGCCAGTCAGGGCCGTCTCACTCGCCGAGAAGAAGGCGGAGACGAGCAGACAGAGCAGCACGATCGAGAAGGTTAACCAGCCCACTGAGTTGATCCGTGGTTTAGGCCTTCAGCTTGGCTTGCAGGAAGTCGCGCACCGGCGGTGGCTCGACATTGTTGGCAATCACGGCGCGGCCGACCGCCTCCAGCAGGATGAAGGTGAGCTTGCCGCGCTTGACCTTCTTGTCCTGCGCCATCAGCGCCAACAGAGCGTCGGCATCGGCAAGCCCTTCCTGGGTGAAGCCTGCGATATCCTGCAGGCGCGTCGGCAATCCTACCGCGGAAAGATGACGCGCGATGCGGGCAGCGTCGTCCGATGAAATCATGCCGAGCTGCGCGGAAAACTCCGCCGCGAGCACCATGCCGACCGAGACGCCCTCGCCGTGGAACAGGCGGTCGGAGAAGCCGGTCGCGGCTTCCAGCGCATGGCCGAAGGTGTGGCCGAGATTGAGCAGCGCGCGCTCGCCGGTCTCGCGCTCGTCGCGGGAGACGATGGCGGCCTTGGCGCGGCAGGAGGTCGCGATCGCGTGCTCGCGCCCCGCGCCGCCCGAGACGATGTCGGCGTGGTTCTTTTCGAGCCAGGCGAAGAACGCCTCGTCACCGAGGATGCCGTATTTGGCGACCTCGGCGTAGCCGGCGCGGAACTGGCGCGGCGACAGGGTGTCGAGCACCGAGGTGTCGGCAATCACAAGCACCGGCTGGTGGAAGGCGCCGATCAGGTTCTTGCCCTGCGGCGAGTTGATGCCGGTCTTGCCGCCAACGGAGGAATCGACCTGCGCCAGCAGCGAGGTCGGCACCTGCACGAAATCGACGCCGCGGCGCAGGATCGCGGCCGCGAAGCCGGCGAGATCGCCGACCACGCCGCCGCCGAGCGCGATCACCAGATCGTTGCGCTCGATCTTGGCCGCGATCAGCGCCTCGCTGACCTGCGTCAGGGTGGCGTAGCTCTTCGAGCCCTCGCCCTCCTCGGCGACGATCCGGGAGGTCGGCACGCCTGCGGCCGCCAGCGACGCTTCGGCCGGCTCCAGCCAGTGTTTTGCGACGGTGCGGTCGGTGACGATGGCGGTGCGCACACCGGGCCGCAGCGCCGCGACACGTTCGCCGAGCGAGGCCAGCACGTCGCGGCCGATGACGATGTCATAGGCGCGGTCGCCGAGCGCGACGTCGACGGTAACGGAGGCGGAGTGTTTCAAGGGCGCAGTCATGGGGTCGCGTTCAATCCATCAGGTGGTGGCTCGCCGGCCGGACGCACGCCGCATAGATGCGCATGCAGGGCCTCGAGGCATTCGTCGACGATGCGGTCGTGCGGCACGTCGCGCGAGGCGATCGTCAGATCGGCGTTCTGGTAGACCGGCTCGCGCTCGCTGAGCAGCCGGTTGACGGTCGCCTCGGGGTCGGCGGTCTGCAGCAGCGGGCGATCGGCGCGGCGGCGGACCCGGCGCATGATGATATCACTGTCGGCCTTGAGCCAGATCGAGATCGCCTTGTCGCGGATCCGGTTGCGGGTCTCCTCGCGCATGAAGGCGCCGCCACCGGTCGCCAGCACGACCGGGCCGCTGTCGAGGATGCGGGCGATCACCCGCGCCTCGCCGTCGCGGAAATAGGCCTCGCCCTTGGTCTCGAAGATCTCCGGAATTGTCATCGCCGCCGCGGTCTCGATCTCGGTGTCGGCATCGGTGAACGCCAGCTTGAGCCGCGCCGCCATCCGCCGGCCGATGGTCGACTTGCCCGCCCCCATCATGCCGACCAGCACGATCGACCGCGCCCCCAGCGCGGCCGTGATATCGGCCTCCAGGGTCGGGTGGTTGGGTGCCGGGACGGCTGCGTCGGACATCAAAAAGCTCGGATATTGGGACGATTTGTTCAGAATTCGAGCCACCTATACTACCCCCGGCGATACCGTTACCAGCGACTCTTGCAACCGCGCGGGGAACATGTTGGATGATTTCATTGGTTAATTCGCCGCCTGAGTCGTCTCCATGCCCAGCCTGTTCCGCTTCCTGACGGTCGTCGCCGTGATTTTCGGGATCGGCTACGGCATCGTCTTCGCGCTGGCGAATTTCGTGCACCCGAAACCGCGGGAAATGAGCGTGACCATCCCGCCGGATAAGTTCCTCAAGAAATAGACGCTATGATTCTGGCATGCCCGCTGCTGCCAAAGCTCCTGTGAAGACCAAAACCAAATCCTCCGACGCCAAGCTGACCGCGTTGTTCCTCGACATGCTCGCCGCGGAACAGGGCGCAGGCGTCAACACGCTCGACGCCTACCGGCGCGACCTCACCGACTTCTCCGACTACCTCGCTCATGCCGGCGCCGACTTCACCAGCGCCGACACCGAGGCGCTGCGCGGCTACCTCGCCGACCTCGACACGCGCGGCTTCAAGTCGACCAGCGTGGCGCGGCGGCTGTCGGCGATGCGGCATCTCTACCGCTTCCTGCTCAACGAGCGGATCCGCGGCGACGATCCGGCCGCGATCCTGTCCGGCCCGAAGCGCGGTCGCGGCCTGCCCAAGGTGCTGTCGATCGCCGATGTCGACCGCATGCTGACCCGCGCCAAGGAGCTGACCCAGACCGACGTCTCGCCGGCGCAGCGGCTGCGCGCGCTGCGGCTGTACTGCCTGCTCGAGGTGCTCTACGCCACCGGCCTGCGCGTCTCGGAGCTGGTGTCGCTGCCGGTCTCCGCGGCGCGGCGCGACGCGCGGATGATCGTGGTGCGCGGCAAGGGCAACAAGGAGCGGCTGGTACCGCTCAACGATGCCTCGCGCCAGGCGATGGCGGACTATCTCGCCGCGCTGGAAGTGATGCAGCCGAAGGCGAAGAAAACAGCGCCGTCGAAATGGCTGTTTCCGTCCTCCGGCGAGAGCGGCCATCTGACCCGGCAGCATTTCGCCCGCGACCTGAAGGAGCTCGCAAGCGCCTCCGGCCTCGCGCCGCGGCTGGTGTCGCCGCACGTGCTGCGCCACGCCTTCGCCAGCCACCTGCTGCACAATGGCGCGGACCTGCGCATCGTGCAGACCCTGCTCGGCCATACCGATATCTCCACCACCCAGATCTACACCCATGTGGTCGAGGAGCGGCTGAAGAGCCTGGTCCGCGACCTGCATCCGCTGGCGGAGAAGTAAGTCCGGCGCCCGCCAGACATCGATACCTTCACCTGATCCGCCTTGACTTCCGCGTCGTCTCCGCAGAAAGAGCGTCACCTGCCTGCGATCCCGAAGCGTGCATTCCGCCCGAATGCGCGTTAACCGATTGAAGTTACGAAGCTTCTCTTGTCACCGCCGAAACCGCTTCGCCCCTCGCATTGTTCCTCCCTATATTGAGTTGATGCCCGACCCGATGCGCAGCTATCTCGACTTCGAAAAACCCGTCGCCGAGCTTGAATCCAAGATCGACGAGTTGCGTGCGCTTGCCGCGAGCGGCAGCGACATCGGCGACGAAGTCGCACGGATCGAGGACAAGGCGGCGCAGGCGCTGACCGACCTCTATGCCAATCTGACGCCGTGGCAGAAGACGCTGGTGGCGCGGCATCCACAGCGGCCGCACTTCACCGATTTCATCGGCGGCCTGATCACCGAATTCACCCCGATGGCCGGCGACCGCAAATTCGCCGACGACGAGGCCCTGATCGGCGGCTTCGGTCGTTTCCGCGGCGAGAGCATCTGCGTGGTCGGCCAGGAGAAGGGCGCCACCACGGACAGCCGGATCAAGCACAATTTCGGTATGGCGCGTCCCGAAGGCTACCGCAAGGCGGTGCGCCTGATGGAGATGGCCGACCGCTTCGGCGTTCCGGTGCTGTCGATCGTCGATTCCGCCGGCGCCTATCCCGGCATCGGTGCCGAGGAGCGCGGCCAGGCTGAGGCGATCGCGCGCTCAATCGACTCCTGCCTGTCGCTCGGCGTGCCCAATGTCGCGATCGTCACCGGCGAAGGCATGTCGGGCGGCGCCATCGCCATCACCACCGCCAACCGCGTCCTGATGATGGAGCACGCGATCTACAGCGTGATCTCGCCGGAGGCGGCGTCCTCGATCCTGTGGCGCGACGGCACCAAGGCGCAGGAAGCCGCCAACAGCATGAAGATCACCGCTCAGGACATGCTGCGCTTCGGCGTGATCGACCAGATCCTGAAAGAACCCTCCGGCGGTGCCCATCGCGACCCTGCGGCGATGATCGCGACCACGGGCGATGCCATCGCCCAGGCGTTCAACGACCTACGAAATCTTGATCCGGACGCGATTCGCAAACAGCGGCGCCAGAAGTTCCTGGATATCGGCCGCAAGCTGGGTTGACCCACCCAAACCGCTCAATTTTTCGACCAAATCGGCCGATTTTGCCGTAATTGGGCCCCGAGCCGGGTCTTTAACGTTCCTTGAACCATGCCTGCTACCGTGAAGGCTGTCAGCCTCGGTTCAGGTTGCGAGCAGGGGTGATCGAAGGCTAATATTTTACATAATGGCTTCAGGGCATATTCGCCGTGTTGGGGTCGCGAAAATCGCCCGGTGGGTGTGGAGCTCGGACTTGACTCATCGCACGCTCGTACGCGCGCTTCTGACTTCGGCGGTCCTCGCCGCGGGTGTGATGCTCGCCGGCTGCGACAGCGACCAGATCTCGCTCGCGCAGAATGCCAAGGCCAACCAGCCGGTCCCGCCAAAGCTCGTCGCTGCCATGGCCGAGAAGGACATGGACCTGCAGTCGCCGATCCTGGTGCGGCTGTTCAAGCAGGAGGCCGAGCTCGAGGTCTGGAAGCAGACCCGCTCCGGCCAGTTCGCGCTGCTCAAGACCTATCCGATCTGCCGCTGGTCGGGCGATCTCGGCCCGAAGGTCCGCGAGGGTGACCGCCAGGCCCCCGAGGGTTTCTATTCGATCAACCCGAGCCAGATGAATCCGCAATCGGCCTACTATTTGTCGTTCAACACCGGCTATCCCAACGCGTTCGACAAGTCACTCGGCCGCACCGGTTCGGAGCTGATGGTGCACGGCGACTGCTCCTCGCGCGGCTGCTACGCGATGACCGACGAGCAGATCGCGGAAATCTATTCGCTCGGCCGCGAGTCGTTCTTCGGCGGCCAGAAGGCCTTTCAGTTTCAGGCCTATCCGTTCCGGATGACGCCGGTGAACATGGCCAAGCACCGCAACAACCCGAACATGCCTTTCTGGAAGATGATCAAGGAAGGCAACGATCATTTCGAGGTGACGAAGCAGGAGCCGAAGGTCGACTTCTGCGAGAAGAAGTACGTCTTCGACGCGGTGAAGGCGCCGGACGCTGTGCGCGATCCGGTGTTCAATGCATCGGCGAAGTGCCCGGCCTATGTGATCCCCGAGGAGATCGCGAGCGCCGTGCGCGAAAAGGAGCAGCGCGACGACGCGGAGATGGCCAAATTGGCCGCGAAGGGCACGCCCGTGGCGCGCCTCAACACCGGCATCGACGGCGGCATGAACGCGATCTTCGCCTCGAAGATTCCTGAAGGAAACACCGGCCTGTCCGAAGGTGGCGACAGCCAGGCGCTGGCATCGATGTCGCTGGCGCGCGCCCCCGGCACGATCCCCGGCACGGTCAATCCGCCGCGGCCCAATCTCGCAGTCCAGCGAGAAGAGCCTGTCGTGGCGACAACGTCGTCGACAACGCCGCCGGCCAGCACGCGTGTCGCTTCGGCGAACGCGTCCGACAAGTCCGAAGGCTTCTTCTCGAGCTTTGCCCGCAAGGTCGGCATCGGTGACGCCACCGCCGACGCCGGCAAGCCGGTCGCGTCGCCGCCAGTCGCTGCCGCACCGGCCAAGCCGAAGGTCGCCGAGGCCAAGCCGCAATCGGTGGTTCGCGTCGCCCCGAAGGCCGAGCCGAAGCAGGCCGCCAAGCCCGCGCCGAAGCCGCAGGCGACCAGCACCGCCGCAGCAGCCGCGCCGGCCGCGACAACGTCGACCCAACTGGCCGGCTCCGCGCCGGTCGTGCAGACCAACTCGTTCGACACCCGCTTCTCCGCGGTGAAGTGAACGCAGTGCGGCTGCGCACAGACAGGTCGCTGCCGCGAGCCGCAATACTGCTGTAGCGCAAACTATCTCCAACCGTCGTCCTGGCGAAAGCCAGGACCCATAACCACAGAATTGTGCTGGTGAGGAAAGCCGTGGCCCCAGCGTCGCGCAACAATTGGTATTTGGGGTAATGGGTCCTGGCTTTCGCCAGGACGACGATGAGGATCGTAGCGCCCTCACCATCACATTCCCCTTGCCATTCACGCGCAGACGATCGTGAAATGCGTGCGGGCACAGCCGGGAGATTGCGATGGACGATCACACCATACGCACGGCGCTGGAGCGCCATTGGGAAGCATCGGACGCCAGCGATTTCGAGCGCGAGCACGAGATCTATCGCGAGGATGCGGTGCTTGATTATCCGCAATCGGGCGAGCGGATCCGTGGCCGGCGCAACATTCAGCAGAGCCGCACGGTGCAGCCGAACAAGAAGCGTTTCACGATCCGGCGCATGATCGGCGGCGGCGACCTCTGGATCACCGAGTACATCCTCACCTATGACGACATCCCGTCCTACACGGTGAGCATCATGGAATTCCGCGACGGTCAGGTCATCCACGAGACGCAGTATTTCGCCGATGGATTTAAGCCGTCGCCATCGCGCGCACATCTTGTCGAGCAAGTCGGCGGCACGCCGTCGCGTTGATCAACAAGAATTGCGCCGCCCCGACTAGTGGACGGTTACATGCCGTGGCTCTCGAAGACCTTCTTGCAGCTTGAGCTCAGGCTGGCTCGCTTCATCTGAAGGCAGCTCTGCACGGCGCCGTCATTGCCGAGGTCCTTGCGGCAGAAGCGCTGTGCGTCGCGCGAGCACGCGGATTGTTCGGACTTGGTGCCGGCATGCTGCGCCAGCGCGGCACCGCTGCTCATCACGGCAGCAGCACAAAGGGCTATGATCGAAAGATAACGCATTGGTGAATTCCTCCCGCGGCCCAACGGCGGCCGGAGCTCTTCGTTCCTGGGGAACCGGGGGTTCCCCTGCTTCGGCTAAGGATCCCTGAGCCCCTTGCCGGGGTCTTCGAGATGCCCGGCGCACGCGAGACCGCGGCGGCCGCAGCCCCGAGGGACATTGGCCGCTCCGGACGAAAAGCTGGCCGCCTGCCTTCGCAACGGGCGATAGTCAGCCACCTGGGAGCCCGATAATGAGTTGGCTCGCCGCGTTCTATTTTTGATTGATGGCGAACGACGGTGCGTCGCCAGCCGGTGCGCGATCATTGGCGATCGCTTCAACTGTCTCGACGATGCGCCGTCGTGCGGCACGGTCCCGGATCGCACGAAAGGCCCGCAGGAGCCGGAATGCATCCGCCGCATCTTCTGCCTGCCGTTCCTTCGTCAAGACTATCCCCGCTCGATCAGTCCGATCCAACAAGCGCAAAAACCGGCTGCGGCTCCACGACACAGTTGGAAGCCCGCAAGGCATTCAGCACTCTCTTGCCGGGTCCGCGTTGACCCTCGTCAAAAGAGCGAAGCCTTGGTGACGGCTTTGATCATGGGCGGGGACACCCAGAGCTGAGCTGGGAATGGGATGGCCCGACCGCTGCACCGCAGACGTCTTTGCCAGTCGGAACCGATCCCGCCGCGAACAGCCGCTTGGCCCGCGGTTACGGCGCCAGATACCGCAGCAGTTCCGGATCGCTCCGCACCTCGCCGGCTGCGCCCTGCAGCGCGACGCGGCCGCGGTCCAGCACATAGGCGTAGTCGGCGACGCGCAGGGCGAGGTCGAGATGCTGCTCGACGATCACGACCGAGATGTCCTTGGCAAGCTCGATCAGCCGCTCGGTGATCTCCTCGATCACGCCGATCCAGACGCCTTCGGTCGGCTCGTCCAGCAGCAGCAGCTTCGGATTGCCGAGCATGGCGCGGCCGATCGCCAGCATCTTGCGCTCGCCGCCGGACAGCGTGCCGGCCGGCTGGTCGAGACGCTGGCCGAGCTTGGGGAAGATCGCCAGCACGCGGTCGACCGCGCTCGTATCGGAGTTGGTCAGCGAGCCGACCGCGAGGTTGTCGCGCACTGAAAGCCGGGCGAACACCGAATGCTCCTGTGGCACATAGCCGATGCCGGAGCGCACGCGCTCCTCGGTGCGGCGGCGGGTGATGTCGCGGCCGTCGAAGAACAACTCTCCCGTCGTGCTCGCGAGCTCGCCGACGATGGTCTTCATCAGCGTGGTCTTGCCGGCGCCGTTGCGGCCGAGCACGGCGACGCCGCCGCGCCAGGGAATGCCGATGTTGACATCGAACAGGACCTGGCTGCGGCCGTAGCCGGCATCGATATGCCGGATATCGAGGAAGGATTGATCAGGCACGGCGAAGATAAATCTCCTGGACGCTCTTGTTGGCCTGGATTTCCGCGACCGTCCCCGACGCCAGCACCTTGCCCTGGTCGAGCACGGTGAGGCGGTCGCAGATGTCGCGGATGAAATCGAGATCGTGCTCCACGATGACGAGCGAGCAATGCTGCTTGATCGGCTGCAGCAGCTCGCCGGTGACGCGACGCTCCTCGAGGCTCATGCCGCCGGTCGGCTCGTCCAGCAGCAGCAGCCGCGGCTTGCCGGCGAGCGCCATCGCGATCTCGAGCCATTGCTGCTGGCCGTGCGACAGCGCGGCCGCGGCATCATGCGCGCGATCGGCGAGCCGGAACTGGGTCAGCATCGTCATCACCTGATCGTGCAGCCTGTTGCGGGTGCGCGACAGCACGAGATCGAACAGCGAGGAATGCGCCTGCAGCGCCAGCAGGATGTTGTCGTACAGCGTCAGCGTCGGCAGCACCGAGGTGATCTGGAATTTCAGGCTCATGCCGGCGCGGGCGCGCTCGGTCGGCGTGAACGCGGTGATGTCGGTGTTGACGAACGAGACCTTGCCCGTGGTCGGCACTTCGGCGCCGGCGACGCATTTCATCAGCGTGCTCTTGCCCGAGCCGTTGGGCCCGATCAGGCCGTGAAACTCGTTCTCGCCAACGGTCAATCCTGCGCCATCGAGCGCGGTGAGCTTGCCGTACACCTTGCTGATGCCTGACGCTTCAAGGAGCGGCATTGCCGGTCTCCTTTGGCTTTGGCGCTTTGCCGAAGCTGCCGACCCGCTCGCGCTCGCCGAGCACGAAGGAGACCAGCCCGAGCGGACGAAACATGATCACGAGCAGCAGCAATACGCCGAGGATGATCGGCCAGACGTCGCGGTAATTGTCCGACAGCCAGAAGCTGACGCCCTCGATGATCACGGTGCCGATCACCGCGCCGATCAGGGTGCCGGAGCCGCCGAACAACACGTAGAGTACCACCTGGGTCGAGAACACGACGCCCAGCATGTTGGGCCAGACGAAACCTTCGTGGAAGGCATAGAGGCTGCCGGCGAGGCCGGCGATGGTGCCGCCGACCGCAAAGATGATCGCCTTCAGATGCTGCGCCTTGTAGCCGAAGAAGGCGATGCGCTGCTCGTTCTCGCGCAGGCCCGCAAGCGCGAGGCCGAATTGCGAGCGGACCAGGAAGCGGCAGAGCAGATAGACGACGACGAGGATGCCGAGCACCATGTAGTAGTAGACTGGCCCCTCCTCGAACTCGTAGCTGCCGAGCGTGAGCGGCGGGATCGACGGGATGCCGTTCTGGCCGCCGAGATAGTACCAGCCGCGCGCCAGCCGGTCCGCCGCGTAGGAGCCGGTCAGGGTGCCGAGCGAGACGAAGATCACGCTCGAGGGATAGCGCCCGAGCAGCAGGAAGCCGCCGAGCAGCAGCGATGCGGTGAGGCCGATCAGGGTGCCCGCCGGCAGGATCAAGAGGATCGAGGTAACGTTGAGGTCGCGCGCGAGCAACGCCACGCCGTAGCCGGCGGCGCCGAAGAACAGCGCCTGGCCGAAGCTCATGATGCCGGCATAGCCCCACACCAGGTCGAACGACAGCGCGAACAGCGCGAGGATCACCACACGGGTGGCGAACACCGTGAGATAATCCTGCAGCACCCATGGCAGGACCAGTGCGATCAAGAGCACCAGCCCTTCCACGATCGGCAGGACCTTCCATCCTGCCGATGCCTGTCCCGCCGGCGCGCGCGCGGCTGGTAGCCCCTCACCTGTCACGACATCCGGTTCCTCACCGATGCGTGCGACGGCCTGCTCTGCTCCACCCATGGATTGCTCAGCATTCCTTGGGATCGACGAGACCGGCGCTGCGCGCCACGATCTCATAGTTCCCGCCTTTGGCAACAGCGGTGTACATCTTCATCTTGCAGTGCCGCTTGCCGGGCACCATTTCGGCCGGTCCGCCGGGCCCTTCGGCGATCTTGGCGTGATCGAGCGCGGCCGCAACCGACTCGCGATCGACCTTACCGGCTTCCTTGACCGCGGCTTCCCACAGCTTGAGGCCGCGATAGGTTCCGGTGGCGGCGCTGCCGGCCGCGAACAGGAAGTTGCCCGGGAAATCCTTCTCATAGGCCGCCTGGATCTTGGCGTTGAACGGATCCTCCTTGGTCAGCACCTTGAAGTAGTCGAGGCAGCTCGCCAGCCCTTCGATCTCGCTGGCCTGATTGATGTTGAGCGTGTTCTCGTCATAGTAGACGCAGGCGAGCCGCCCGCCGTTCTTGAGGAAGCCGGCTTCATAGAGCTGCTTGAAGAACGGCCCGACACCCGGCGGGATCACGGTGTTGAAGACGACGTCGACCTTGTTGGAGACGATGCGATTGACGGTCGACGAGAAGTCGACCTGGTCGAGCGGGTAGTATTCCTCGAACACGACCTCGCCGCCGTTGGCCTCGATCACCTTGCGGGCGTAGACGTTGAGCGTGTGCGGCCAGACATAATTGGCGCTCGGCAGCGCGAACTTCTTGCCGCCGTTCTTGATCAGCCAGGGAATGAACTCGTCGCATTGCTGCGCCGGCGTCGGCCCGGTGCAGAACAGATAGGGCGTGCACTCCTTGCCCTCGTAGAGCTGCGGATAGATGTACAGCGTCTTGCCGCGCGCCACGATCGGATCCTTGATCGCGTTGCGCATCGACGAGGTGATGCCGCCCAGCACCATGTCGACCTTGTCGCGCTGGATCAGCTTGCGGACGTTGCCGACCGCGACCGATTCGTTCGAGGCGGTGTCCTCGATATAGAGCTCGAGCGGCCGGCCGAGCAGGCCGCCGCCGGCGTTGATCTCCTTGATCACCATCTTGGCGACGTTGGCGTCGGCATTGCCGGCATAGGCGATCGGGCCGGTCAGGTCGGTTGCGATGCCGACCTTGATCGGGCCTTCGGCGGCGTTGGCCCAATCCGGCCTCACCACCCAGCTGCCGACCCCGGTCGCGAGCGCACCGGTCGCAAAGGCGAAATTGCTCATGAAGCGGCGGCGCGTAAGATTCATGCGTTCAATCGACATGGTGATTAGACCCCTTTCCCAGCAATGAGGCCTTGCGGCCGGAATTTGATGAAGGCGATGGCGAGCACGAAGACGAGAACGTCGGCGACGACGGGAGACATGACCCATGGCAGCGCCGCGCTGAGCGTGCCGATCACACCGGCGCCGGCGACCGGACCGATGAAGGAGCCGACCCCGCCGACCATCACGGCGACGAAGCCCTGGATCAGGAAGCGGATGCCGAGATCAGCGAACAGAGAGAACACCGGCACGATCAACGCGCCGGCAAGGCCGGCCAGCGCCGCGCCGAACGCAAAGGTCGCGCCGTAGATCAACGGCGTCGAGATGCCCGACGCGCGCGCCAGCGCCGGGTTCTCCAGGGTGGCGCGGACCCGAAGCCCAAAGCTGGTGCGCGCCAGCAGCAGATAGCAGCCGCCCATCACCACGAGCGTGATCACGATGATGGTGAAGCGCCAAGCCGAGATGTGGACCGAGCCGAGGTCGATCGAACCGCCGATCGGCTCCGGCACCGTGAGATAGAAGCCGCCGATCAGGCCGCGGACGCTTTCGCGAATGATCAACCCGAGCGCATAGGTGCCGAGCATCGCCACGATCGGCGCCGCATAGAAGCGGCGGATGATCAGCGCCTCCAGCACGAAGCCGATCGCGCCGACCACGAAGGGCGCCGCGACCATGCCGGCCCAGACCGGCGCGCCATGGGCGTAAGCCAGATAGGTGACATAGGCCCCGAGCAGGACGAACTCGCCCTGCGCGAAGTTGAAGATGCCCATCATGCTGGCGATGATGCCGAGCCCGAGCACGACCAGCACGATGATCGCGCCGAAGCTCACGATTTCGAACACCGCGGCAAAGGTGCTAGCCATGGTGTTCGATCCGTCGACCTTGCGTCTGCGACAAGCGGCGCCTCACATCTTCTTCCAGTCGCCGGCCTGCTCGAAGGCATGCGCGGCACGGTAGATGGTGGTTTCCTCGAACATCCGGCCGACCAGCATCAGGCCGACCGGCAGGCCGTCGACCATGCCGCAGGGCAGCGACATCGCCGGATGATGGGTGATGTCGAACGGCGCGGTGTTGGAGATCATCTCCAGCGCGCGGGCGACATACTCCTCGCGGCTGGCATTGGCCTCGGGCAACTTCGTCGCCTTCATCGGCGTGGTCGGCATCAGCAGCAGATCGTAGTCCTTGAAAGCCTTGTCGTAGGCTGCTGTCAGCCGGCGCGAGATGTTGAGCGCCTTGCCGTAGAAGCGCGGACCGAAATTGTTGTTGATGTAGGTGCCGAGCAGCATGAACAGCTTCGTGGTCTCGGACAGCGAATCCGCCTGACGGCGCCAGCCGCGATGGAAATCCATCAGCGAGGTCGAATAAAGGTCGCCGCGGCTGAGGCCGTAGCCGTCGCCGAACATCATGGTCTGGGTCAGACCTTCGGTGCCGATCGGGGTCCAGATCGCGCCGCCGAGCATGTGCATCGGGATCGACACCGTCTCGACGCTGGCGCCGAGATCCTTGAAGCGCTTGGCCGCCTCACGCACGCTTTCGTTCACCGCGGCCTCGGCGGTCGGCTGCTCAAAGCCTTCCTTGACGATGCCGATCTTCATACCCTTGACGCCCTTGCCGAGCGCCTTGGTGTAGTCCTCGACCTTCGGCGCCTTGATCCGCGGATCATAGCCGTCGTCGCCGGCCAGCACTTCCAGCAGCAGCGCGTTGTCTTCCACGGTCGCGGTCATCGGGCCGGTGTGGTCGACGTAGATCTCGATCGGCATGATGCCGGTATAGGGCACGAGACCCCAGGTCGGCTTCATGCCGTAGGTTCCGCAGAACGAGGACGGCATACGGATCGAGCCACCCTGGTCGCCGCCGATCGCCATGTCGACCTCGCCGAGCGCGACCACGACGCCGGAGCCCGACGACGAGCCGCCGGCCGAATAACCCATCTTGTGCGGATTGTGCACCGGCCCATAGGAGCCGGTGTGGCTGCCGCCGGACAGGCAGAAGTGTTCGCAGTGCGTCTTGCCGGCGATCTCGGCGCCGGCATCGAGCATGCGCGTGACGATGGTGGCGTCGAAGTCGGGCATATAGCCTTCGAGCGTCGACGAGCCGTTGGTCATCGGCACACCGGCCAGCATGATGTTGTCCTTCAGCGCCACCGTCTTGCCCTTGAGCTTGCCGGAGGCGGCGCCCTTCACGGTCGACTTGCGGTACCAGGCGTTGTGCTTGTTGTCTTCCGGTGCCGGACGATAGCCGGGCGTGCGCGGATATTTCACTTCGGGCAGCTCGTCCGGCATCTGGGCGACGAGATTGTAGGCATCGACCGAACCCTGCATCAGGCCGCGGAACGAGGCCACGTCCTCATCGGTCAGGGACAGGCCGCACTGCTCGGCGACGGCACGAAGTTGCGTTGGCGTGGGAAGGACGACGGTCACGGCGCTCTCCTGAAGCTTTTGATCTTTGGATTGATCCCTCGACGCAGGGCCGCGGGCAGCGCGTTGACCCGCGCGAACCGCTCACCCCGTCGCTGTATTGAAAACGGAAATATTTTCCTTTTCAAGTATTATTTCGCAAAGCTCCCTCTCCCGCTTGCGGGGGAGGGTCGGGGTGGGGGTGTCTCCACGAATCGTATCTTGGAAAGAGCCCCACCCGGATTGCATCTGCGATGCAATCCGACCTCCCCCGCAAGCGGGAGAGGTGAAGGAAGAATCAGATCGCCTTGATTACCCTGAAGTCGAGGCCGTCGGCTTCGGCCAGATACATCGGCATCCTGGCGTGGCCGCTGCGCACGGTGACCGGACCGCGCGGGCCGCGATAGACGAGGTTGTCGGCTGCCGCGAGCAGCGGGCGCAGGTCCAGCGTGCCGGCGCGGTTGGCGGCAGCCTCGAGCAGACAGAAGCCTTCATAGGCGGACTCGCCGCACGATCCGACCGGCGGCGCGAACGCCCCGAACATCGCGCGATAGCGGTCCCTGAAATCGTCGCCGGCCTGCGAGCCGACGGAGGGGAAATAGCCGGAGGCGCAGAACAGGTTCTCGGTCTTGTCGGCGCCGATGCCGAGCAGCGCGGTTTCGTCGAAACAGCCGGCAAAGCGCAACGTGGTGGCGGCGAGCCCGGCATCGGCGAAGGCGCGGTTGAAGGTCACGCCGTCGGTGCCGATCAGCGAGATCAGCACGACATCGGGCTTGGCCGCGCGGATCCGCTCCAGTTGCGTCTCGTGATCGTCCTCGCCGACCGGCACGAACTCCTCGCCGACCACGAGGCCGCCGGTCTCCTTGATGTAGCGCTTCACCGCGCGGTGTGACTGCCATGGCCAGACATAGTCGCTACCGATCAGGTACCAGCGCCTGGCGCGCTTCACCTCGGCCAGCCAGTGGATCGACGGCCGGTTCTGCCAACGCGGTGTCTCGCCGATCGCAATCACGCCCGGCGTCCGCTCGCCGCCCTCATAGACCGGCGTGTAGATGTAGGGGATCTTGCTGCGGGTGATGAGGTGACGCAGCGCGACACGCACCGCGCTGGTGTGCATGCCCATGATGAGATCGACCTCGTCGGAGGCGATCGCCTGCTCGGCGCGGTCGACGACCTCGTCGAGCGGTCCACCGGCGTCGTAGACCTGGAACTCGATCTCGCGGCCGAGGATGCCGCCGCGCCGGTTGATCTCGGCGACGGCGAGCTGCGCGGTCGAGGTCGTGGCCGGCCCCCACATCCCGGGCGAACCGGAACAACAGACGAAGCCGCCGATCCGCAGCCGGTTGCGCGCGCCGCGCGGACCGAACCCGCCGCGATCCATCGGCGCAAGCAGGCGATCGGAGGCCGCCGACGCCAGGTTCCTGAACAACAGGGATGGCGGGAACGGGAGGTCTCTTGCCATGACGTTGGGCGTCGAATGCACACCTGCTCCTGTCCGGCACCGGCACGCCGCTCACGGCAACGGTGCCACACGCTAGATCGTCTTGATCACATTGAAGTCGAGACCGTCGGCCTCGGCAAGATAGATCGGCATTTCGGCGCGGCCGTCGCGAATGGTGACGGTGCCGCGGGCGCCGCTGTAGACGAGATTTCGCGCCGCAGCGAACAAGGGACCCGTCGAGAGCGAACGGGCGCGGTTGGCCGCCGCTTCGAGGAAGCGCATCCCCTCGTAATTGGACTGCCCGACCGAGCCGATCGGCGGCGCGTGCGCCCCGAACATCGCGCGGTAGCTGATCTGGAACTCGTCATTGGCGCGCGAGTCGACGCAGCCGAAATAGCCGGAGGCGCAGAACAGGTTCTCGGTCGCGTCCGGCCCGATGCCGAGCAGCACGGTCTCGTCCATCGCGCCCGCATAGCGCAGCGTGGTGGCGGCGAGCCCGGCTTCCGCGAAGGCGCGGTTGAAGGTGATACTGTCGGTGCCGATCAGGGTGATCAGCACGACGTCGGGCCTTGCTGCGCGGATCCGCGCCAGATGCGGCTCGTGATCGTCCTCGCCGAGCGGGACGAATTCCTCGCCGACCACCTGGCCGCCGGCCTCCTTGATGTAACGCTTCACCGCGCGATGCGATTGCCAGGGCCAGACATAGTCGCTGCCGATCAGGTACCAGCGCTGCGCCTTCTTGACCTCGGTGAGCCAGTGGATCGCCGGGCGGCTTTCGGCGCGCGGCGTCTCGCCGATCGCCATCACCCCTGGCGTCCGCTCGCCGCCCTCATAGACCGGCGTGTAGACATAGGGGATGCGGCCGGCCGTGACCTTGCGCAGTGCGAGGCGGACCGCGGAGATATGCGAGCCCATGATCACGTCGATCTCGTCGAACGCGATCGCCCGCTCGGCACGGCGCACCACCTCCTCGATCGGACCGCCGGCGTCGTACATCGACAGTTCGACCTCGCGGCCGCGGATGCCGCCGCGCCGGTTGATCTCGGCGACCGCGAGCATGACGCTGTTGGCCGAGATCGGCCCCCAGATCCCGGGCGCGCCGGAGAAGGTGATGAAATTGCCGATTCTGAGCTTGCTGTCGGTGCCGCCACGGCGCGAGGAGCCCGGCTTGACGGTCAAAGCGAGATCGGCCGCGCAGGACGACGGATTTCGAAACAGGTGCGGCGGCGCGACGGGCATGCCGCCATACGCCTGGAAGGAGACCGTCGAAAGCACGCCAACTCCTGTCTGGGAAGCAGTACGCAACGCAGCCAGCGGGCGGTCGCGGCATCCGCCCCTTGGTTGGGGGAATATCCTAGGGGAAAATATTGAATATTCAACAATTGAAGTGCATATAGAAATGGCATGAGTTGCCGGACATTCATTCACCGGGTCAGGAACCAGGTCTCACGCCGTGGCTAAACCGCCGAAAGAAAATTCCCCGATCACCGAACACCTCGCCTACCTGCTCGCGCAAGCCAACCGGGAGATCAACCGGCAGTTGGAGACGCGGCTGGCCAAGGAAGGCGTGCCGGTCGAGCAGTGGCGCATCCTCAAAGTGCTGTCCGACGGCAACGGCCACTCGATGGGCGAGCTTGCCGACGCGGTGCTGCTCAACCATCCGACGCTGACCAAGATGATCGACCGCATGGTGTCGGATGCCCTCGTCTATCGCGTGCAGGATCCGAAGGATCGCCGCAAGGTGCTGATGTTCGTCTCCGACCGCGGCAAGGCGCTGTGCCGCCGGCTGAACTCGCTGGCGGTGAGCCAGGAAGAGCACATCGTCGAGAGCTATGGCGACAAGTCGACCACCGAGCTCAAGCGGCTGCTGGAAAGCCTGATCGGCAGCGCCAACTGAGGCCGCGCCGGCCGGTGCGGCGCCGCCATCGAGCCACAAAAAAAGACCGGCGGGGAATGTCGGGCCCGGGGCGTTGGGTGCGTCCTGTGAGCGCGCCGGCGGCGCAGCCTTTGCGCCCGCGCGCTTGAGGTCCACCCGATCCACCAGATAGCGAGGACAACCCCGTCATGACTTCGATCACGCCGTTCCTCTGGCTCGACAACAATGTCCGCGATGCAGTCGCCTTCTACAAATCGGTGTTCCCGAACGCCGAGATCGAGACCGTCAGCGACTTCATGGCGAGTTTTGAGCTCGAGGGGCAGCGGTTCTACGCGCTCAATGGCGGGCCGCAGCACAAGTTCAACGAGGCGGTGTCGTTCTTCCTCAGCGTCGAGACCCAGGAGCAGGTGGATTACTTCTGGGAGAAGCTCACCGACGGCGGCCAGGAATCGCGCTGCGGCTGGCTCAAGGACCGCTTCGGCCTGTCCTGGCAGGTGATCCCGACGGCGCTGAGCCGCTACCTCGGCGATCCCGACCGCAAGGCGGCCGATCGCGCGATGCAGGCGATGCTGAAGATGCAGAAGATCGTCATCGCCGATCTCGACAAGGCCTTCGCCGGTTCACAATGATGCGGCTTTGACGGGCGGGCCAATAGCCCGCCGCGTCGTCTGCGGCAACTGGGCGCACCGGGTTTTCTCCGGTGAAAGCAGGCCCGCGTTTTGCGGTGCGGACGTACCGGACAACACCAACGCTGCCGGCATGCAATGGACCACATCGAGCGCGCTCCTGTACCATCGCGCGCTCGAGCGATTCCTACAACGCAATGCCCTTGGGCGGATTGCAGATGCTTGGGAAATCGATGGCGAAGAGGGAGGTCGCCTTGGACCGTTTCCTGGCGTATCTATTCTGCAAACCAGCACCAGGAATCGGATGGACAAGATAGTTACGGCACACGATATCTTCCCGCATATACGAATCGTGTTGGGTATGGTCGTCGGGCTGGGGGTTACACGTCTTTTGTCCGGGGTGGCCCGCATCGTCCAACACCCCAAACAATACCGCGTTTATTCCGTGCATCTCGCCTGGGTCCTCGTGGCGCTCTTGATGCTCGTTCACTTTTGGTGGTGGGAATTCGGTCTTTTCAAGATCGAGCATTGGACCTTCGGGACGTACCTGTTCCTGATCGGGTACGCGATTGTCTTGTTCCTGATCTGCGCGATGCTCTTTCCGGACTCGATGGATGGCTATCGCAATTACGAAGAGTATTTCTATTCACGACGAATGTGGTTCTTCGGCCTGCTGGCCCTCACTTACATTCTCGATGTCGTCGATACTCTCTTGAAGGGAGAAGCCCACTTCGCTCAATTTGGCCATGAGTATGTTTTTCGAACGCCGGTTCTCATCGTCCTGTCCGTGGTTGCCGTTCTGACCGGCAATCGAAGGTTTCACGCCATTTTCGTTCTTGGCACCCTCGTGTACCAAACGACATGGATTTTGCGTCTCTTCAATACGATCGGCTAGCCAATCGACAGTCGCGAGATGATGCCGGGCCTTTGTCGTCACGCAAAGAGATGCGTATTTTTCAAGGCTTGGCGCCAATCTTGATATGGATTGCGTCGACGCTTTCCTGACTATCGGGCACCTGCTTCGCGAAGGCGGTCAATCCCTCATTCCGCATGGCGTGCAGAAGGATGGCGGCCGGCTTACCAGCATCACCCCAATCCGACTGTCGCGATTCGGCGATCTGCACTTCGACCCCTTTGAGCACGACAATGCCGGCTGCGGGCTGTCCCGGCGGGATATATCCAGAGCCCTGTGCAACTGCTTGTCTCTTCCAGCCGGCGGCATCGAGCGCTTGGGCGACATCTTCCATCAATGCAACCGCTTCGGGGTCAAGCTCGACCGAGAAGTCAAACGGAGTGCCGCGAAACTCCTTGAGGGTATTGGCAACGCGCTGTTGCGACGCAGGGCCGAACGTCCTCGGACTATCGGCCCACCATTCGAGGCCACAGCCGACCAGGACGAGAACGGCAAATGTAATCGCCAACCCTCGCTCCCAGGCGCCTTTCGAAATCCCGAGGACCAGAAGTGCGACTTCGCCGCTCAATCCGACCAGAAGCAGGATTTCCCCGATTTGCCTCAGCCAACTGAACAGGACCAGGGAAAAGGCGGGAGTATGTAACATCAGGCATTCCAAGTCGCAGAGGCCGGCAGGCGATTCGAGGCGTCACTTGTAGCCGCGCGAATCCGGCATACAAACATCTGAAGCTCAACGACATAGAATCAGCCGACGCCAAGTCATGCAACTCTTGAATGCGTGGGACGATCTCCGAGATCGTCATCACTCATCGCTCTCGGTTGAACTGCCAAGTGTCTGGATCGTCCCGGCCGTCCGCCCACGGGATCCTCTTCCTTACGGGGCCCTCGCGGGCCGAAGAAACGCGGCGCGCACACCCTCCGTGGAGCGGGTACTGTTGCGCTGCGCTGATTGCGATCGAAGTTTCACCGGTGAAGGTGGTTGCGGTGCGAGATGTACCGAGCCACGCCAACAGAAGCGTGGCAACCTGACCGGGATGAACATGGAGATCGTCACGAGCATTAGCGAATTGAAGCCTGGCGACACTTCAACACTTCACATTCATCATGGCGATGAATCCTACTACTTCCTCGAAGGCGGGACCGTCGAATTGCCGGACGGAAGGCAGGTGCCTATTCCGACCGGCACCATTGGCTTGAATGTACGGGATACACCACACGGCGCTTATAAGGTCGTCGGTGACAAGACGATCAAGCTCTTGACCGTCCATATCGTCGACAAGGGCAAGCCGCTTTACGACACCCCGAAATAGTTAAATGGCCATCGGCAGGCGTGACGGGCCGCGCGCGCCTGCCGATCTGCGCCTGCCCCGTTGAAGTCGCCTACTACGCGTACCGCCCGTGGCAGTGCTTGTACTTCTTGCCTGAACCGCAGGGGCAGTCCTCGTTGCGGCCGACCTTGCCCCAGCTTGCCGGGTCGTTCGGATTGCGGTCGGCTGCGGACATGGCCGGCGCCAGCGAGGCCTGGGCGTAAGTGGCCTCGGTCAGGCGGGCCTGGGCGAACTCGTCCTCACCGGTGTTCGGATCGAGCTTGTGCGCTTCCATCGGCGGCAGCTGCATCGGCGGCTCTTCCGGCGGCACGATCTCCACCCGCATCAGCTGGGCGGTGACCGCCTCGCGCAGATGCGCGCTCATTTCCTGGAAGAGATTGAAGGCTTCGGTCTTGTACTCCTGCAACGGATCGCGCTGGCCGTAGCCGCGCAGGCCGATCACCTGGCGCAGATGGTCGAGCATGATCAGGTGCTCGCGCCAGAGATGGTCGAGCGTCTGCAACAGGATGGTCTTCTCGACGTAACGCATCACGTCGGGGCCCCATTGCGCGACCTTGGCCGCCATCCGCTCGTCAACGTGGTTCTCGATGCGCGTCAGCAGCTCCTCGTCGGCAATGCCCTCTTCCTTGGCCCATTCGTCGACCGGCAGATCGACATCGAGCACGCGCTTCAGCTCTTCCTTGAGGCCCGCAGTGTCCCATTGCTCGGCATAGGCGTGCTCGGGAATGTGCTTGGCGACCACGTCCTCGACGAAGGCGTGGCGCATGTCGGTCACGGTCTCGACGACGCTGTCGTCCTTCATCAGGTCGACGCGCTGGTCGAAGATCACCTTGCGCTGGTCGTTCTGGACGTTGTCGAATTTCAAGAGGTTCTTGCGGATGTCGAAGTTGCGCGCCTCGACCTTCTGCTGGGCCTTCTCGAGCGCCTTGTTGATCCAGGGATGGATGATGGCTTCGCCTTCCTGCAGGCCGAGCCGCTGCAGCATGCTGTCGAGCCGATCCGAGCCGAAGATGCGCATCAGATCGTCTTCCAGCGACAGGAAGAATTTCGAGCGGCCGGGGTCGCCCTGACGGCCGGAACGGCCGCGCAGCTGGTTGTCGATGCGGCGGGATTCGTGGCGCTCGGAGCCGATGATGTAGAGGCCGCCCGGCTTCTTCACGGTCTTGGCGGGCTTGTTGCCCTTGGCGGGCTCGACCTCGAAATCCTCTTCCGCCTTCAGCACGATCTCGCGGAAGCGCTCGATGTCGGCCTTGATCTGCTCGATCTTCTTGGCCTTCTCGGCCTCGTCGGTGATGGTTGCGGTCTCCTGCTGGATCCGCATCTCGAGCGAGCCGCCGAGCTTGATGTCGGTACCGCGGCCGGCCATGTTGGTCGCGATCGTGATCGCGCCCGGCACGCCGGCTTCCGCGACGATATAGGCTTCCTGCTCGTGGAAGCGCGCGTTCAGCACTGCGAACAGCTTTGCCGGCTTGCCCGCGCGGGCAGCGGCATAGAGCTTCTCCATGCCGGATTCGGAGGTGAAATCGATCTGCTTGTAGCCGTGCTTCTTGAGGAACTCGGCCAGCACTTCCGACTTCTCGATCGACGCCGTGCCGACCAGCACCGGCTGCAGCCGCTTGTTGGCGCGCTCGATCTCGGCGAGGATCGCGCCGTACTTCTCGTTCTGGGTGCGATAGACCTCGTCGTCCTCGTCGAGACGCGCCACCGGCAGGTTGGTCGGGATCTCGACGACCTCGAGCTTGTAGATGTCGAACAGTTCGTCGGCTTCGGTCAGCGCCGTGCCGGTCATGCCGGACAGCTTCTGGTACATCCGGAAATAGTTCTGGAAGGTGATCGAGGCCAGCGTCTGGTTCTCGGGCTGGACCGTGACGTGCTCCTTGGCTTCCAGCGCCTGGTGCAAGCCTTCCGAATAGCGGCGGCCCTGCATCATGCGTCCGGTGAACTCGTCGATGATCACGACCTCGTCGTCGCGGACGATGTAGTCCTTGTCGCGCGTGAACAGCGTATGCGCGCGCAGCGCCTGGTTGACGTGATGCACGACGGAGACGTTCTCGACGTCGTACAGCGAATCGCCCTTGAGCTGGCCGGCGTCGCGCAGCAGGTTCTCCAGCTTCTCCATGCCGCCTTCGGTCAGTGTCACCGTGCGCTGCTTCTCGTCGACCTCGTAGTCGTCCTTCTTGACGAGCTTCGGCATGAAGGTGTCGATGGTGTTGTAGAAATCCGAACGGTCGTCGAGCGGGCCGGAAATGATCAGCGGCGTGCGCGCTTCGTCGATCAGGATCGAGTCCACCTCGTCGACGATCGCATAGAAGTGCTCGCGCTGGACCATGTCCTCCAGGCGGTACTTCATGTTGTCGCGCAGATAGTCGAAGCCGTATTCGTTGTTGGTCCCGTAGGTGATGTCGCAGGCATAGGCGGCCTTGCGCTCGGCGTCGTCGAGGCCGTGCACGATCACGCCGGTGGTCAGCCCCAGGAACGAATAGATCTGACCCATCCAGCCGGAGTCGCGGCGGGCGAGGTAGTCGTTGACGGTGACGACATGGACGCCCTTGCCGGCGAGCGCGTTGAGGTAGACCGCGAGCGTCGCAACCAGCGTCTTGCCTTCGCCGGTCTTCATCTCGGCGATGTCGCCCTCGTGCAGCACCATGCCGCCGATCAGCTGGACGTCGAAATGGCGCTGACCGAGCGTCCGCTTGGCCGCCTCGCGCACCGTGGCGAAGGCCGGAACCAGGATGTCGTCGAGCGTCTTGCCGCCGGCGAGCTGCTGCTTGAACTCGGCGGTGCGGGCCTTGAGCTGGTCGTCCGTCAGTTTGACGAGCTCACCTTCCAGGGCGTTGATGGCGCTGACGCGGGACTGATACCCCTTGACCCGACGGTCGTTGGAGGAGCCGAAAAACTTGCGGGCGAGCGCGCCGATCATGCGAAATTCCTGTTCTTCGGTCTCGAGTTCGGTCTTGGTTCAGTGTTGAATTTCAAGTCTTGGAATACAGCCTGAGATGGTCCGCCGGATTGCCTATCAACTCACCGTGACGCGCTACGGTTCGAGCCCCGGCCCGGAGCTCCTCCGCCAATTGAGTGGGAAACAGGCCATCCTGGGTTCAACGGCGAAAAACGCAGCAAAATAAGCGCTCTCACCGCTGACACGGTCGGCCAGAGATATGGCCCGGTCGGGGGGTTGTCAACGCCGCCAAGATGTCAAGGAATTCATCATTTTGACAAGACTTTCGCGTTGCCAATGTAACACGATTGGGCGAGTGTCCGCCCCGCTCGAGCTTCCCCCCTTTAGACCAAGGATTTTGCATGACCACCTCGCCTCCGGAAACCAAAACCGGCCTGCGCCTCGGCCTCGCCACCCTGGCCGCCACGGGCTGTCTTGTCGCAGTGCTGGCTGCCGGCCTCCCGGTCCGCGCCGCGGAGTCCGACCCGGTGCTGGCGAAGGTGAACGGTTCCGAGATCCATGCCAGCGACGTCGCGCTCGCCGAGGAGGAACTCGGCCCGAGCCTGCAGCAGATGGACCCCTCGACCCGCAAGGACAACGTGCTGTCCTTCCTGATCGACATGAAGATCGTGTCCAAGGCCGCCGAGGACAAGAAGATCGAGAACAATGACGACTTCAAGAAGCGGCTCGCCTTCACCCGCAACCGCCTGTTGATGGACAGCCTGCTTGCCAGCGAGGGCAAGGCCGCGACCACCGACGACGCCATGAAGAAGGTCTATGAAGAGGCCTCCAAGCAGATCACCGGCGAGCAGGAGGTGCGCGCCCGCCACATCCTGGTCGAGACCGAGGACGAGGCCAAGGCGATCAAGGCCGAGCTCGACAAGGGCGCCGACTTCGCCGAGCTCGCCAAGAAGAAGTCCAAGGATCCCGGCGCCTCGGACGGCGGCGACCTCGGCTTCTTCACCAAGGAGCAGATGGTGCCGGAATTCTCCGCGGTCGCCTTCACGCTCGAGCCGGGCAAGATCTCCGATCCGGTCAAGTCGCAGTTCGGCTGGCACATCATCAAGGTCGAGGAAAAGCGCAACCGCAAGGCGCCCGACTTCGAGCAGGTGAAGGCCCAGATCGAGACCTATGTGACCCGCAAGGCCCAGGCCGACTATGTCGCCAAGCTGCGCGAGGCCGCCAAGGTCGAGCGGATGGACAAGCCGGCCGAGACGGCCAAGGACGCGACCGCGCCGGCCGATGCCGCCAAGGACGCGCCGAAGCCCGCCGACAACAAGATGGCGCCGGCGAAGAAGTAAGCTTCGCCAACGTTGTTACAGTTGCGATGGCCGGGCATGTCCCGGCCATTTGCTTTTTTGAGGCGCGTTCGTAGCCCGGATGCAGCGAAGCGAAATCTGGGGCAAGCACCATCCAGCTTCACAACGTCGTCCTGGCGAAAGCCATACTCCGCAGCAGTGGTTGTCTTGCCGCGGCGGCAGTTTCTTGAACAATTGATGACGGTGGTTATGGGTCCTGGCTTTCGCCAGGACGACACCGTGATTGCTGCACCACCCTCTCCCGCTTCTCACGGCGAGATGTTATGCAGCGCTTCCCTCCCCGTAGCCGGAAGCCTCTCATGTCCACCGCCGTCTCCCCCCTCGCCCCGCCCGACGTTCCCGAGATGCCCGTGATCGCGGGTGTGCGGCTTGCGACCGCTGCCGCCGGCATCCGCTACAAGGGGCGCACCGACGTGCTGCTCGCGCTGCTGGACAAGGGCACCACGGTGGCCGGCGTGTTCACCAAGTCGAAATGCCCGTCGGCGCCGGTCGAATGGTGCCGCGCCAAGCTGAAGGGCGGGGCCGCGCGCGCGCTGGTGGTCAATTCCGGCAACGCCAACGCCTTCACCGGCAAGACCGGCAAGGCGTCCACCGCCTTGACCGCGCAGATCGCGGCGAAGGCGGTCGGCTGCTCGACGTCGGATGTGTTCCTTGCCTCCACCGGAGTGATCGGTGAGCCGCTCGACGCCACCAAGTTCGACGGCGTGCTGGCGCAGCTCGCGGAGACCGCGACCCCCGATCTGTGGATGGACGCGGCCAAGGCGATCATGACCACCGATACCTTCCCGAAGGTCGCCACCGCGACCGTCAAGCTCGGCAAGGCCAAGGTGACGATCAACGGCATGGCCAAGGGCGCCGGCATGATCATGCCCGACATGGCGACCATGCTGTCCTTCGTCTTCACCGACGCGCCGCTGTCGGCTGGCGTGCTGCAATCGCTGCTCAAGGCCGGCGTCGAGGACACCTTCAATGCGCTGACCATCGACGGCGACACCTCGACCTCGGACACGCTGCTGGCGTTTGCGACCGGCGCTGCGGCAGCGTATGGCGCGCCGAAGATCTCGCGCGCCAGCGACCCGCGCCTGAAGGCCTTCACCAAGGCGTTCCAGCAGATCCTCGCCAATCTGTCCGAACAGGTGGCGCGCGACGGCGAGGGCGCCCGCAAGCTGGTCGAGGTCGTGGTCGAGGGCGCGACGACAAAACCGTCGGCGCGCAAGATCGCGATGTCGATCGCCAATTCGCCGCTGGTGAAGACCGCGATCGCCGGCGAGGACGCCAATTGGGGCCGCGTGGTGATGGCGGTCGGCAAGGCCGGCGAGCCCGCCAACCGCGACAAGCTCTCGATCTCCTTCAACGGCATCCGCGTCGCCAAGAGCGGCGCGCGCGATCCGTCCTACAATGAGAAAGAAGTGTCGGAGGCGATGAAAGCGCCGAAGATCCAGATCAAGGTCGCGCTCGGCCTCGGCAAGGCGAAGGACCGCGTGCTGACCTGCGACCTCACCAAGGAATACGTCGCGATCAACGGCGATTACAGGTCGTAGGGTTCTGCCTCATTCCAGGAAAAACAAGTCGTTCCGTCATCCTGAGGTGCGCGCACTTGCGCGCCTCGAAGGATGCACGGCCCGAATATCCCGACGCTGCGAAAGTTGGGCCGTCGACCCCTTAGGCTCGCTCCGCTCGCACCTCAGGGTGACGGGAGAGACGAGACTTGCGGCCTAGCTGCTGATCCGCGCGTCGGCGACCGCCTTCTTGAACAGCGCGTTCATCGCGTCCGCGATGCCCTGGGTCGGGCTGACCTCGAAATAGAAGCCCGGCGAGGCGCAGGCCTGCATGTTCTGCGCGATCTGGCTGTTCGGTGACGGGCCGAACGGACCCTGATTGAACGGGTCGATCCAGTTCATGTACCAGTTGTTGGTCGGCAGTTGCAGATAGGTGGTGTAGAGCACCGCGATCTTGATGTTGCGCTTCTTGATCGCATCGCAGAGCGCCGGATTGATCGGCGACTGGCAACGATTGCTGCCGGCGAGCGGCTTCAGGCAGCTTGTATTCGGCTCGTCGGCGACCCCGTCGGATACGAAGAACAGATATTTGAGCGGCGCCGACGATGTGCCCGCGCCCGGGTTTGCAATCGCATTGTTGATCTGGGGAAAGATCGCGGTGAACTGGCTGTCCTTGTCCGCGGTGTAGGAATCGTTGTTGCCGTAGACACCCATCAGATCGATGTTGCCGGCCGCCGACTTTGCACTCGACAGGCTCGACGACAGCGAAAACAGGCTTCGCAAGCCATAGGTCGCCGAGGACGCGCCGAAGTCATAGATCGCCATGCGGAACTGGCTCGAATAGGTCTGGGTCGCCGCTGCGGTGTCCATCAATTGCTGGGTTGCGCTGCGAAGCACGTCGATCCGCGTCGTGACGCCAAGCGATTTCGCCAGATTGTAGTAGTTGTTCGGGTCGTTGTAGTCGTGGCAGGCGAAGGCGCATTGGTCATTCGGCTTGAAGCTGTTGCCGGTGGTGGCCGTGACCAGCTTGGCGACATCAGTCGGCGTGGCGCCGACGCCCATCGACGGCGAATTATCCAGCAGCAGATAGAAATCGATGTAGAGCGGCATGTTCGCGGTCGATGTCGAAGTGCCCGACACCGACACCTTGCTGCGGCCCAGCACGCCGAGGAACATGGTCGGGACATCTGCGGAGAATTGGACCGTCGAGGTGATGGTGCCGCCGCTCTTGGTCATGGTCGGCGTCACGTTGGTCAGTGTGAAGCCGTTCTGGTTGAAGATGTTGCCGTTGAAGATCTTCTTCGCGTCGGCCTCGCCGACCGAAATCTCGCCATCCGAGGTCATGGCGCCGGCCGCGAGGAAGCCGGGCGAAGCCTTGGCGACCGATCCGACGCTCGCCGCGTCGGCGGCGGAGATCAGCTTGCTGCGGATCTGGTTGGCGCGGGAATAGTCGACCGCGCATCCGACCGCGACCATGAGCGGCAGCAGGGCCAAACCAAAGATCATCGCGATGTTGCCGGAGCGATCGCGGCGGAAACGGCTGACGGTCCGGAGCAAGGTGTGCATGGGTTTATATCGGCAGAGAAAATGATGCGCTGATAAATCAGGACCTTCACCCTGCCCGCGGCGCATTAAGGCCGGCTTATCGCGAATGCAGAAAAAGCGCGCAGGCACAAATCGTTTGGCCGACGGCGCGTTGCTGGTTAATGAAAGCTTGCAAGACAACAAGGACCATTCGTGCCGCATGGCTGACATCAAGCTGACCCTCGTCGTCGCCTGCGCGCTGGTCGATGCCGACAAGCGCGTGCTGCTGGCGCAGCGCCCCGAAGGCAAGGCATTGGCGGGGCTGTGGGAATTCCCCGGCGGCAAGATCGAGCCCGGCGAGCGGCCGGAGCAGACCCTGATCCGCGAGTTGCACGAGGAGATCGGCATCACCGTGAGCGAGCCGTGCCTCGCACCGCTGACCTTCGCCAGCCATGCCTACGAGACCTTCCATTTGCTGATGCCGCTCTACATCTGCCGCCGCTGGGAGGGCATGGCGGTGGCGCGCGAGGGCCAGAACCTCGCCTGGGTCCGCGCCAACAAGCTGCGCGACTACCCGATGCCGCCGGCGGACATCCCGCTGCTGCCGCATCTGATGGACCTGCTGCTGTGATCCGCTTCGCCTCTCCCGCTCGCGGGGGGAAGCGCGGCTACCCAAAATATCGAAAACAACCCCATGCACAGTAGCCGGCGGTATCGCCGGCGTTCGATCGGGCTGCTTGACACGTCGGGCAACTCACCGGCATAATTCCATTATTCCGAAATCGCGCGAGCAACCGTCGCCCACCTTGTGAGAGAGGTTGGATCGCATCGACAACTGCGATCCGAGAGAAAGGTAAGCGACGGCGGCATCCCCGCTGCTGCCGCGTCTGCTGTGATTTCGCTGGCGCGCGATGAGCGAACGACCGTGAGGGACGCACTATGGACGGGCTCCCTCCCCCCTTGCGGGGGAGGGCTGGGGAGAGGGGTGCCACACGGCGCGCTCCCTCAGCATGCTTCTCGAAGACGGGCGCAGAATTGCGAAAGCGATGATCACACGAGTATCTCGCCCGGGGCTACCCCTCTCCCCAACCCTCTCCCGCAAGGGGAGAGGGAGCCCTGGCACCGTGCGCGCCTAACGCTTCGCCCCCTTCACCGCGGCCTCAAGGCTCGCCTTCGCCGAGCCCGGCTTGAGCGGCTTCGGCTGGCTCTCATGCGGCGCCCAGCCGGACAGCCAGACGATGTCGAAGGTGGCCCGGATGCGGCCGTCGGGATCGGCGAAGCGCTCGTCATAGATCTGCGCCATCCGCAGCATGGTGGCGCGGCGGGTCGGGGTATGGCGGCGATCGCGCAGCACATTGGTCGCGCCCATGCGCCGGAGATCGGCCATCAGCGCGAACGCGCTGGCGTAGCGCACCACGACGCGGTCGACATCGGTGACCGGCAGCGCAAAGCCGGCCCGCTGCAACAGTGCGCCGATGTCGCGCAGATCGGCGAACGGCGCAACGCGTGGCGACACCCCGCCCTCGCACTCCGCCTCCGCCGCGGCAAAGCTCTGCCTGAGCTCGGTCAGCGTGTCGCCGCCCAGCATCGCGGCAAGCAGCAGCCCGTCGCCCTTGAGCGCGCGGCGGATCTGCGCCAGCACGCCCGGCAGATCGTTGACGAACTGGAAGGCGAGCGCGGAGACCACCAGATCGAGCGACTCCGGCGCTAGGCCGAGTGCTTCCGTTTCGCTGAAGCCGATCGGCCCGACCGAGGCGACACGCCCGCGCAAGGCGTCGGCAAGCCCGTCACCCGGCGTCCAGACGTCGGCCGCGGTCGAAAAGCTGCGCGACACCGCCAGCAAGCGGTCGGACATGTCTTCGGTGGCGCGCTCGAGCAGGAACGTCGCCGCCCCCTCGCGCTGCGCGCGCGCCAGCCGCGCGCCGAGCAGTGCGCGGTCGAACAGGATCGGGGCCGTGGCCGGGGTCGTTGCCATTCGCGCTGGTTACGCCGGACCGCCGCCGCAGGCAATGCGCCTTGAGCCCGTGCGGCTCAAACGTTAGCCTCGTCAGCCATGGACGCCGAGGCATCACCGACACGCTCCATTTCCGGTCACATCCAGCGCGCGCTCGGCGCGGTCGGGGGCGCGTGGCTGCATACCGCGCGGCTCATGCTCGACATCGCGCTGCCGACGCTGTGCGTGTCGTGCCGCGAGCCGGTTCATGGCGAGGGCGTCTGCGCCGCCTGCTGGGCCAAATTGTCGTTCATCGCGCCGCCGTTCTGCCCCCGGCTCGGGATTCCCTTTGTCTATGATCCAGGTCCCGAGCTGCTGTCGATGGAGGCGATCGCCAATCCACCGTCCTACCAGCGCGCCCGCGCCGCGGTGCGCTATGACGACGTCGCGCGCACCCTGGTGCACGCATTGAAATACCAGGATCGCACCGACTTGGCGCCGACAATGGGCCGCTGGATGGCGCGCGCGGGGAAGGAATTGCTACAGGGTGCCGACATGCTGGTGCCGGTTCCCCTGCATTGGCGGCGCGGCTGGAGCCGGCGCTACAACCAGTCCGGCGCGCTCGCCAAGGTGATCGCGCGCCAGAGCGGCGTCAAAATGGTGTCCGAGGCGCTGCGGCGCACCCGCGCCACCGAGCAGCAGATCGGGCTGTCGCGCAAGGACCGCGCCAGCAATGTGCAGGGCGCATTCGGGGTCGCCGATGAACGCAAGGCTGACATCCAGGGCCGCCGCGTGGTCCTGGTCGACGACGTCCTGACCTCGGGCGCCACAGTGGATGCCTGCGCGCGGGCGCTGTTGCGCGCCAAGGCCGCGCAGGTCGACGTGCTGGTGTTTGCCCGGGTTGTCGATACCCACCGCGCTCCCATATAATCTGTAACTTCTGGTTCAATCGAGCACACCATGACCGCTGCCATCGAAATCTATACCCGCCCGGGCTGCGGTTATTGCACCGCGGCCAAATCGCTTCTGACGCGCAAGAACGCCGCGTTCACCGAACTCAGCGTCGCCAGCAACCCGGCGTACCGCGACGAGATGTATGATCGCGCCGGCGCGGGCTCGACTTTCCCGCAGATCTTCATCGACAAGACCCATGTCGGCGGCTGCGACGAGCTCTACGCGCTCGACCGCGAGGGCAAGCTCGACGGCCTGCTCAGCAACGGAGGCGGCGCCTGATGAGCACGGACAACATTTTCACCGCCGCCATGGTGCAGATGCGCACCGGATTGCTGCCCGAGCCGAGCCTCGAGCAAGGCACGCGGCTGATCCGCGAAGCGGCGGCACAGGGCGCCAAATACGTGCTGACCCCCGAGGTCAGCAACATGATGCAGCTGAATCGCAAGGCGCTGTTCGAGCACCTGGCCAGCGAAGAGGACGACAAGTCGCTGCAGGCCTATCGCGCACTGGCCGCCGAACTGAAGATCCATCTGCATATCGGCTCGCTGGCGCTGCGCTATTCGCCGGAGAAGGCGGTCAACCGCTCGTTCCTGATCGGGCCCGAGGGCAATGTGCTCGCGAGCTACGACAAGATCCATATGTTCGACATCGACCTGCCGGGCGGCGAGAGCTATCGCGAATCGGCCAACTACCAGCCCGGCGAGACCGCCGTGATCTCCGACCTGCCCTGGGGCCGGATTGGCCTCACGATCTGCTACGACGTGCGCTTCCCGGCGCTCTATCGCGCCCTCGCCGAAGCCGGCGCGTCGTTCCTCACGGTGCCATCCGCCTTCACCCGCAAGACCGGCGAAGCGCACTGGCACACGCTGCTGCGCGCCCGCGCCATCGAGACCGGCTGCTTCGTGTTCGCAGCGGCGCAAGCCGGCCTGCATGAGAACAAGCGCGAGACCTTCGGGCATTCGCTGATCATCGACCCCTGGGGCGAAATCCTCGCCGAGGGCGGCGTCGAGCCCGGCGTGTTCCTGGCCGAGATCGATCCCTCCAAGGTCGAGACCGCGCGCAAGACGATCCCTTCACTTCAGCACGGCAGGCGTTTCGGCATTGCCGACCCCAAGGCCGGCCCGGAGCATCTGCACCTCGTCCGGGGTTCGGCATGATCCGCTACACGCTGCGCTGCGAGCGCGGCCATCAGTTCGAGAGCTGGTTCCAGAGCTCCGCGGCCTATGAATCGCAGGAGCGGCGTCACCTGATCGATTGCCCGTCCTGCGGCTCCGACAAGATCGAGCGTGCGATCATGGCGCCGCAAATCGTCAGCAAGAAGGGCCGCGAACCGGCCCAGCCGGCGCCGGTCGCGCCCGTCGAGGCACCGCCCGCCGAATCGACGTCGCTGATGATGGCGCAGGAGCGCGAGCTGCGCAGCAAGCTGAAGGAATTGCGCGACCACATCGTGAAGAACGCCGACAATGTCGGCGACCGCTTCCCGAACGAGGCGCGCAAGATGCATTACGGCGATATCGAGCATCGGCCGATCTACGGCGAGGCCTCGCCCGAGGAGGCGCGCGCGCTGATCGACGAAGGCGTCGAGGTCTCGCCGCTGCCGACGCTGCCGGAAGACCGGAATTGACCGCGACCTGGCAGGTCTGGGCGTTTCTCTCCGCCGTCTTCGCCGCGCTGACTGCGATCTTCGCCAAGGTCGGCGTCGAGGGCATCAACTCCGATCTCGCCACCCTGATCCGCACCGTGGTCGTGCTGATCACGCTGTCGGCGATCCTGTTCGCGACCGGGCAATTCACCCATGCCGGGCCGATCTCGGGCAAGAGCTGGCTGTTCCTGCTGCTGTCCGGGCTCGGCACCGGCGCGTCGTGGATCTGCTATTTCCGCGCGCTCAAGCTCGGCCCCGCCACACTTGTCGCACCGATCGACAAGCTCAGCGTGGTGCTGGTGGCGCTGTTCGGCGCCGTGTTCCTCGGCGAGCGCCCGTCACCCTATGGCTGGATCGGGATCGCGCTGATCTCGGCGGGGGCCGTGCTGATCGCGGTGAAGGGTTAGATCATTTTCGCGCACTACGCGGCGATCAGCAGCGCGACGCCGATCACAATCAGGACGATGCCGATCACCTCACGCAGCGAGAACGGCTGCTTGAGCGAGAAATACGCCACGCCCTGCGCGAACAGCACCTCGATCAGCGCCAGCGTGCGCACATTGGCGGCGGCCGTGAGCGCGAACGCCAGGAACCAGAACTGCGAGGAGAACGCGCCCATGAAGCCCGCGAACATCGAGGGCCGCCACAGGCCGAGGATCTTCCGCAGCACATCGGGTGCGCGCAGCAACAGATAGACCGACAGGATCAGCGTCTGGACGAACAGGCTCCACATCAGCGTGTAGGAGGCAGCCGTCACAAACGAGACGCCGGGCACGGCAATGATCGCGCCGCGAAAGCTCACCGCCGAGATCGCAAACACGGCGGCGGCACCAAGGCCGAGCACGGTCGGCCGCAGATCGGCAAAACTCTTCTGCCCGCCAGGCCTGAGCGCGGTGACGACGACGCCGACGGTCGCGATCACGATCGCGATCACCTTGGGCGTCGTCAGATGGTCGCCGAGGAAGATGAAGCCGAAGATCGCGGTCTGGATCGCCTCGGTCTTCATATAGGCCGTGGTCACCACGAAGGAGCGGTCGTTCATCGCCAGCAGCATGAAGCCGGTGCCGACGATCTGGCTAAGCGCGCCGGACAACAGCCACGGCCAGAAAGAGGCCGCCGGCCACGGCACGCGATCGCCGGTCAGCAGCACCGCCAGCGCGAAGAACACCACCGCGAACGGCAGTCCGAACAGGAAGCGGATATTGGTCGCGCCCCAGGTCCCGAGCGGCCCGGTCAGATGCCGCTGCATCGCATTGCGCGTCACCTGCCCGAACGCAGCGACGATGGTGAAGGGGATCCAGAGCGAGGCGATCGTGAACATGCGGGATGAGGAAAGTGTGCCGGGGCGGGAGTACGCGCACAACGTGCCGATTGCGGTCGAGGCGGTCAACCGGGACGGTGCATGACAGGATTGCGTCTCTACTCCCTCGCCCCGCTCTTGCGGGGAGAGGGTTGGGGTGAGGGGCTGCTTCCGCAAATTCGACGGTCGACGCGCGCGGAGAGTCCCCCTCACCCGGATTGCTTCGCAATCCGACCTCTCCCCGCAAGCGGGGCGAGGTAACAGGAACTCACGCCTCCTCCGCCACCACCATGTAGTTCACGTCCATGTCGGGCGAGACGCTCCATTTGTCGGCGAGTGGGTTGTAGACCACGCCGGCCTGTTCGGTGACGGTGAGGTTGACGTCGCCGAGATAGCGCTCGAGCTCGGCGGGGGTGACGAACTTGCTCCACTCATGGGTGCCGCGCGGCAGCCAGCGCAGCACGTATTCGGCGCCGACGATCGCCAGCGCAAAGCTCTTCCAGTTGCGGTTCAAGGTCGAGACCACCATCAGCCCGCCCGGCTTGAGCATGGCGGCGCAGCGCTTGATGAAGGCGCCGACGTCGACGACGTGCTCGACCACCTCCATCGCCAGCACGATGTCGAAGCGCTCGCGTGCGTCCATCTCCTCCACCGTGGTGCAGCGGTAGTCGATCGACAAATGCCCCTTGTCGGCATGCAGCTTCGCCGCCGCGATGTTGGTGGCGGACGGATCGATCCCGATCACCTGGGCCCCTAACCGGGTGAACGGCTCGCACAGCAGCCCGGCGCCGCAGCCGATGTCGAGCAGGCGCAGGCCGGACAGGCAGCTCAGGCTCTTGGCGTTGCGCTCGAACTTGCGGCAGGCGGCATCGCGGATATAGGTCAGGCGCAGCGGATTGATCTTGTGCAGCGGCGCCATCTTGCCGTGCGGATCCCACCATTCGTCCGACAGTCTTGAAAACTTCGCGATTTCGGCCGGATCGACCGAACTGGCGGAAGCATTGGACAGAGTTGTTTGCGTGGCCATGATTGCGCGCGCCCCTATCGCGCGGTGATCGAATTGCGAAACGACAGCGGCGAGGCGATGGTCTTGATGGTTTCGATGCCCTCGCCGACGCCGCGGATGGTGACGTCGCCATAATTGAGCAGACGCCCCATGATGCTCTGGTTGACGTCGACGCTCTCGACCTTGTCGAGGCTCATCTCGAAGGTGCGCCGCTTGATGAAGCCGGTTTTGTGCACGACGCGGAAATTGGTCACGTCAGTCTCGGTAGTCCAGCGATGGAACCAGGCTGCGCCGGTCCAGTACAGCGCCGCGACCGCGACCACGGCGGCGGCCGCAAGGCAGGCCAGCACCAGGGCGTCAACCATCGTCATCCGTGACAGGATCAGCAGCGCCAGCACCACGATCCAGGCCGCGATCGCCGGCAGATAGAACATCCAGTGCGCATTGGTGGAATACAGCACCTTCTCGCCGGGCTGAAGGATTTCGTCGATATAGCGTCCCATCCAATCCCGCCTTCGCGTTACCCGCACGCCACAGCCCGCCCGCAACCGGTCAAAACACCCCCGGTGGACCTTCGGGGACCCCTACCAACCGGCTTGCCCCCGGGCGCGGCGCTATGTATACGCGCCTTTCGGTGCCCGCGCTTGCGGTTTTCGGCGTGGGTTAACCTACTTATCCTCTTAAAGGAATAGACGCGTCGTCATGGGCCGCCTCGTGATGAAATTCGGCGGTACGTCCGTCGCCAATATCGATCGTATCCGCAACGTCGCCCAGCACGTGAAGCGCGAGGTCGACGCCGGCCACGAGGTCGCCGTCGTCGTGTCCGCGATGTCCGGCAAGACCAACGAGCTGGTGGGCTGGTGCACCGAGGCCTCGCCGATGCACGACGCGCGCGAATATGACGCGGTGGTCGCCTCCGGCGAACAGGTCACCTCGGGCCTGCTCGCGATCGTGCTGCAGGGCATCGGCATCCAGGCGCGCTCCTGGCAGGGCTGGCAGATCCCGATCAAGACCTCGGACGCGCACGCTTCGGCGCGAATCCTCGACATCGACGGCAGCGAGATCATCGGCCGTTTCAAGGAGCGCAAGGAAGTCGCAGTGATCGCCGGCTTCCAGGGCATCAACCCGCAGACCGGCCGTATCACGACGCTCGGCCGCGGCGGCTCGGACACCTCGGCGGTGGCGATCGCGGCTGCACTGAAGGCCGACCGCTGCGACATCTACACCGATGTCGACGGCGTCTACACCACCGACCCGCGCGTGGTGCCGAAGGCGCGCCGGCTCGACAAGATCGCGTTCGAGGACATGCTGGAGCTGGCCTCGCAGGGCGCCAAGGTGCTGCAGGTCCGCTCGGTGGAACTCGGCATGGTGCACAACATGCCGATCTTCGTGCGCTCCAGCTTCGACAAGCCAGAGGATATCGACCCGCACGCCAACCAACCGCCGGGCACGCTGATCTGCAGCGAGGAGGAAATCATGGAAATGCACGTCGTCACCGGCATCGCCTTCTCCAAGGACGAAGCCCAGATTTCCGTGCGCCAGATCGAGGACAAGCCCGGCGTCGCCGCGGCGATCTTCGGGCCGCTCGCGGACGCCAACATCAATGTCGACATGATCGTGCAGAACGTGTCGGAGGACGGCAAGACCACCGACCTCACCTTCACCGTGCCGGCCACCGACTACAACCGCGCCAAGGACACCATTACCTCCGCCAAGGCCAAGATCGGCTATGTCAGGCTCGACACCGCGACCGACGTCGCCAAGGTCTCGGTGATCGGCAGCGGCATGCGCAGCCATGCCGGCGTCGCCGCGAAGGCGTTCAAGGCGCTGTCCGAGCGCAACATCAACATCCGCGCCATCACCACCTCCGAGATCAAGTTCTCGGTCCTGATCGACGCCGCCTACACCGAACTCGCGGTGCGCACGCTGCACACGCTGTACGGGCTGGATCAGGCGTAGGGCATTGAGGAACCCTCTCCCCTTGTGGGAGAGGTGGTTTCGATGCGTTTAGCATCGAAACCGGGCGAGAGGTCTGCCTCCGCGGATTGAGACCCCTCACCCGTCGCGGACTGCGCGTAGCCGATGCGCAGCATCGGCGTTTCCAAGAACGGCGACCGCGGGCCGCCTGTGGCCACCTTCTCCACAAGGGAAGAAGGAGGAGGGCCCCGGTACCCACATCCCGGAGTTAGAATTTCTCTTAGCGGGCGCAGCATAGGGCTGGCGCAGACGTTATTTGCTACTGGCAGGCGTTTTGCTTGGCAAAGCGAGCCTCGATTGGCTATACGGCCAGTCAGGTGGGCTGTCGCAAACTGTGGCACAGTTTGTGCGATCCCGAATCGGCGGGAACTGGCGCGAGCGGCGACGCCGAATGACTAAAATTGTTGTTTTTGACGAGTTTTGCGCCAACGGCCGGCCGGCCCGGTGCGCCGGCCTCGTGGGGAGGGACTGAAGCACATGCGGAGCGCGTCGGGAGGCCCCCGCGTCCTGTTGAGACGGCTCCGCGAAACCATGGCGGAGCAAGTCTCCGCCCAGGAACGCCTCGACAAGATCGTGGTGCTGATCGCGGCCAACATGGTGGCCGAGGTCTGCTCCTGCTACGTGCTGCGCATCGACAACACCCTCGAACTCTACGCCACCGAAGGTCTGAACCGCGACGCCGTGCACCGCACCGTGCTGAGCGCGCATGAGGGCCTGGTCGGCCTCGTCGCCAGCGAGGCGACGCCGCTCAATCTCTCCGACGCGCAAAGCCACCCCGCCTTCGCCTACCGCCCGGAGACCGGCGAAGAGATCTACCACTCGTTCCTCGGCGTGCCGATCCTGCGCGCCGGCAACACGCTCGGCGTGCTCGTGGTGCAGAACCGCGCCAAGCGCACCTATGTCGAGGAAGAGGTCGAGGCGCTGCAGACCACCGCCATGGTGCTCGCGGAGATGATCGCCTCGGGCGAGCTGGCCGCGCTGGCGCAGCCGGGCGCCGAGCCCGCCGCCCGGCACTCGCTGCACAAGACCGGCGCGGTGCTCTCCGACGGCATCGCGCTCGGCCATGTCGTGCTGCACGAGCCGCGCGTCGTCATCACCAACTACATCGCCGAAGACCTGCCGAAGGAGATCAAGCGGCTCGACACGGCGCTGGCCAATCTGCGCGCCGATCTCGACCGCATGCTGGAGCGCGGCGACGTCGCCGAAGGCGGCGAGCATCGCGAGGTGCTGGAAGCCTACCGCATGTTCGCCAACGACCAGGGCTGGTCGCACAAGCTGCATGAGGCGGTCGCCACCGGCCTCACCGCGGAAGCCGCCGTCGAACGCGTGCAGTCCGACACCCGCGCCCGCATGCTGCGCTCGACCGATCCCTATCTGCGTGACCGCCTGCACGATCTCGAGGATCTCGGCCATCGCCTGATGCGCCAACTGGTCGGCCAGGACCATGCGCCGACCCGCGAGCAGCTGCCAGACAATGCCATCCTGATCGCCCGCGCGATGGGCCCTGCGGCGCTGCTCGACTATGACCGCAAGCGGCTGCGCGGCCTGGTGCTGGAGGAAGGCACCGCGAACTCCCACGTCTCGATCGTGGCGCGCGCGCTCGGCATTCCCGCGGTCGGCGAGGTGCCGAACGCGCCCGGCATTGCCGATCCGGGCGATGCCATCATCGTCGACGGCATTTCCGGCGAGATCTATGTCCGCCCGTCCGCCGAGATCGAATCCGCCTATGCCGAGCGCGTCCGGTTCCGGGCACGGCGCCAGGCGCAATATTCGGCGCTGCGCGACAAGCCTTGCGTGACCAAGGACGGCCAGCCGATCGAGCTCCTGATCAATGCCGGCCTGACCATCGACCTGCCGCACATCGAGGACACCGGCAGCGCCGGCATCGGCCTGTTCCGCACCGAATTGCAGTTCATGGTGAGCCCGAGCCTGCCGCGTTCGAGCGACCAGCTCGCGCTCTATCGCACGGTACTCGATGCCGCGGGCGCAAAACCCGTCACCTTCCGCACGCTCGACATCGGCGGCGACAAGGCGCTGCCCTATATGGAGACCGTGGTCGAGGAAAATCCCGCGCTGGGCTGGCGCGCGATCCGGCTTGGCCTCGACCGCCCGGGCCTGCTGCGCGGCCAGATCCGCGCGTTGCTGCGCGCCGGCGGCGGCCGCGCCCTCAAGATCATGTTCCCGATGATCTCCGACATCACCGAGTTCGACCAGGCCAAGGCGATCGTCGAACGCGAGCTGACTTACCTGCGCCAGCACGGCCATTCGCTGCCGGAGCGGATCGATATCGGCACCATGGTCGAGGTGCCGGCCCTGCTCTACCAGCTCGACGAGCTCTTGAAGAAGGTCGACTTCGTCTCGGTCGGCTCCAACGACCTGTTCCAGTTCCTGTTCGCGGTCGACCGCGGCAATGCCAAGGTCTCGGAACGCTTCGACATCCTGTCGGCGCCGATCCTGCGCGCGCTGCGCGACATCGTGCGCAAGGCCAAGACCGCGAAGAAGGCCGCCTCGCTGTGCGGCGAGATGGCGTCGAAGCCGATCGGCGCGCTGGCGCTGATCGCGCTCGGCTACCGTTCGCTGTCATTGTCGGCAACCGCGCACGGCCCGGTCAAGGCGCTGATCCTCGACCTCGACGCCAAGAAGGCCGAGGCGATGATCAACCCGCTGCTGGACGCGCCGGTCGGCAGCGTCTCGATCCGCGAGGCGCTGACGAAGTTTGCGGAAACCGAGGGGCTGGCCTTGTAGCGACGCTGCCGTCGCCTCCGCCACCCCTTCGCGCTTTCAGCAAATTCGAGACACTGCCATGCTACCCGAAGCCAAACTCGACGTCCTGCTCGCCCATCACGCCTCGCTCGAGGCCGAGCTGCTCGGCGAGGTCAAGTCCGATCGTTATGTTGCGATCACCCGCGAGCTCGCCGAGCTCAATCCGCTGATCGATGCGGTGAAGACCTATCGTTCAGCGCGCAGCGAGCTCGCCGACACCGAGGCGTTGCTGGCGGATGCCGGGACCGATCCCGAGATGCGCAGCATGGCGGAAGCCGAGCTGGAAACGCTGCAGGCGCGGATCGGCGATCTCGAGCAGAAGATCCGCGTCGCGCTGCTGCCGAAAGACGCGATGGACGACCGCAACGTGGTGCTGGAAATCCGCGCCGGCACCGGCGGCGACGAGGCCTCGCTGTTCGCCGGCGACCTGTTCCGGATGTATGAGCGCTTCGCGGCCTTGCAGGGCTGGAAGGTCGAGGTGATCTCGGCCAGCGAAGGCACCGTCGGCGGCTTCAAGGAAATCATCGCCGAGGTGCAGGGCCGCGGCGCCTTCGCCAAGCTGAAATTCGAATCCGGCGTGCACCGCGTGCAGCGCGTGCCCGACACCGAGACGCAGGGCCGCATCCACACCTCGGCCGCCACGGTCGCCGTGCTGCCCGAGGTCGAGGACGTCGACGTCGACATCAAGGACACGGATCTGCGGATCGAGACCATGCGCGCCGGCGGTGCCGGCGGCCAGCACGTCAACAAGACCGAGTCCGCTATCCGCATCACCCATCTGCCGACCGGCATCGTGGTGATGATGCAGGACAGCCGCTCGCAACACAAAAACCGGGCGTCGGCGATGAACATCCTGCGCTCGCGCATCTATGACGCCGAGCGCCAGCGGGTCGAGGCCGCACGCTCCGCCGACCGCAAGGAGAAGGTCGGCTCCGGCGACCGCTCGGAGCGCATCCGCACCTACAATTTCCCGCAAGGGAGAGTGACCGACCACCGCATCAACCTGACGCTCTACAAGCTGCCGCAGGTGATCGCAGGCGAGGCGCTCGGCGAACTGATCGATGCGCTGACCACCGAGCACCAGGCCGCGCAGCTCGCGGCCCAGGGCGCGGCGGCATGACGAGCGCCGCCGGCGCTCCACTCACGGCTTGCCGGGTTGCGGAGACGATCTCAGCAAACGGCGCAGTGCCGGGCTCGCGGCGCGACGCAGCTCCTCGACATTCTTCTTCGAGATGACCTGAAGCTTCTGCTCGCCCTTCGCCGTCAGCTTGAGCTGAACCCGCCGGCCATCCTCCGGATCGGTCACCCGGCTGACCAGCCCGACCTTCACCATGCGGTTCATCAGTTCGACGGCGGAGTGATGCCTTATCAGCAGGAATCGGGCGATATCACCGACGCTGGGCGGGCCGGGCTCGACAAAGCCCTTGATCCCGAGCAGCGCCTGATGCTGCTGCGGCGTCAATCCGGCCTGGCGGGCCCCCTCCTCGCTGAACGCGAGGAACGTCCGCAGCTCATAGCGAAACTGCGCCAGCGCCCGATAATCGACCGTCGTGGCAGCCGCGTTGCGTTTCGCGGCCCCGGCTGGGGCTCGCTGTCTTGGTGGAGGCATTCCGTCGTCCCGCTCTGGCTCGCTCCGCTCGATGGCAGGAGCCGGCCGACGCTACCAAGCCCGCGCCGGACGGACCATCCTACCGGCGGGCTTTGCACTCATGTTTTCAACGGTTTGACGATCAAGCGGCCCGGGATGGCGTCACGGCTGCGGCCAGTGGTCGTAGCTCGAACTCAATATCTTCAGCAGCACGATCTGGAAGGCGACCGGAATCCGCGGGCTGCGGCGGCGGATCGACTTCTCCAGCGCCTCGGTGATCTCGCTCTTGGTGAGATCGCCGGCCGAGGCGCGCTCGACCAGACTGCCCCAGACTGCGGACAGCGATTTGCCGGTATGGTGCGGCGCCGGGATCGAGATCCCGCGCGACGCCGCCCAATCGATGATCTCGCGCATGGTCTGCCGCCCGCAATTTCGCGCGGTCGCAAGATGGCGCGCCGTGAGCAGGCGCAGCAGGTCGTCGGATGGCGTCCAGCCGAGCTTCGGCGGCACCTCGTCGGTCAGCTCGACCGACAGCTCCTTCAGCACGTTCATCGCGCGAATGCTCAGGCCGCTCGATGGCTCGGCGCGGCCATCCTCGGTCCCGGCGTGCTCTGCGGTATTTCCGGCGCGATTTGAAGGCTCCTGGATCATCGCCCCCTCACTTACAGGACCCGCACCCGGGCGGTAAACCCTCGATATATCGTAGGCCGACATTAATTCTATCGTAGACCGATATGATTCGACGAAAGGTGACATTGACTAAATATCCCGGTGGGGAATTGTAGCTGCGACAGGCTGCTGCATCGCAGCCGGCGCATCCAGCCGCCGATCGATCCGATCCGGCGACGAGTGAACATGCGCGCCAACAATCAATATAATCGGAGGATATCGAGCGATGAGCACCAAGGATTTTCGCCCGGGCAGCACATTGAACGTCTCGCGTCGCACCCTGCTGCAGGCGGGCGCAGGCCTGATCGGCGGCACCGTGCTGCCGGCCTCGATCGCGTCCCGGGCATTCGCCGAGGATCATCCGGCGATCGGCACCTTTCCCGCCGGCACGTCCGGCTCCTCGGCCTTCATCGGCATCTCGGTGCCGCGCACCGGCACCTACGCGGTGCAGGGCGAGGATGAACTGAAGGGCTATCAGCTCGCGATCGAGCACATCAACAGCGGCCACGAGCTGATCAAGAAGATCTCGCCGAAGACCTCGAAGGGCGTGCTCGGCAAGGAGCTGAAGTTCGGCGTGGCGGATTCCGCGGCGAAGCCGAACGAGGCGGTGCAGGCGCAGCAGCGCTTCATCTCGGAGAACAAGGCGGTGATGATCACCGGCGGCACGTCGAGTGCGGTCGCGGTCGCGCTGAACAAGCTGGCGCAGCGCGAGAAGGTGATCTTCGTCTGCGGCATCTCCGGCTCCAACGACACAACCGGCAAGGATTGCGTGCGTTACGGCTTCCGCCAGAACTTCTTCGGCCAGACCGCCGCAGCCGCGATCGCGCCGGTGCTGATCAAGCAGTTCGGCAAGGACAAGAAGGCCGCGTATCTGACGCCCGACTACACCTACGGCCACACCGTCACCAAATCGATGCAGGACTTCCTCGCCCAGGCGGGCTGGACCACGGTCACCAACCAGGTGTCGCCGCTCGGCGCGCCGGATTACTCGTCATACCTGCTCAATGTCGCGAATTCCGGCGCCGACGTGCTGATCAACGTCAACTGGGGTCATGACGCCGTGCTGTCGACGCAGCAGGCCAAGCAGTTCGGCGTGCTCGACAAGATGAAGCTCGTGGTGCCCTACCAGGTGCCCTTCATCGCCCGCGAGACCGGCGGCCTGATGCAGGGCGTCTACGCCGCGACCGACTACTGGTGGACGATCGAGGACAAGTATCCGCTGGCCAAGCTGTTCAACGAGACCTTCGAGAAGAAGTTCGGCTACAAGCCCGAATGGGGCGCCGAGAACGCCTATGTCAGCTTCGCGCACTGGGCCCGCATGGTCGAGGAAGCCGGCAGCTTCTATCCGCCCGACGTCATCAAGGCCTATGAGAAGGGCGAGACCATCCCCTCGCTGGTCGGCGACGTGCATTATCGCCCCGAGGATCACCAGTGCGTCCGCCCCGTCATCATCGTCCGCGGCAAGATGGAAAAGGAGATGAAGAACAAGGAGGACTATTACGAGGTGGTCGAGATCGTCGCCGGCGACGGCCTGATGCAGAAGCCGGATGCGTTCGGCTGCCATCTCGGCGACTACACCTGATTAGCGTGGGACTCGGCGCCGTGGGCGGGGCGACCCGACCTGCGGCGCCGCTTTGTGTCGGAACATATCCTCCATTGGCTCGGCCAAGTTAACGGCCAACTGAACGCACGCCATGATCAACTGGCCGAATTTCATCTCGCAACTCTTCAACGGGCTGGCGCTCGGCGCGCTGCTCGCGCTGATCAGCTCCGGGCTGACGATCATCTACGGCACGCTCGGGGTGCTCAATCTCGCCCACGGCGCCATGTTCATGATCGGCGGCTACGCCGGATATGTGGCCTATTCCTACACCGGATCGTTCATTCTCGCTGTGATCGCCGGATCGCTGTTCGTGATGCTGCTCGGCGTTGCGATGGAGCGGATCATCATCCGCCATTTCTACCATCGCCCGCACGAGGACCAGCTGCTGGTCACGTTCGGGCTCGGCATCTGCTTCGTCGAGATCGTGCGGCTGATCTTCACCAGCCAGTCGCAGGTGGTTCCGCCGCCGGCGCTGCTGCAGGGCATCACCTCGCTCGGCTTCCTGTTCTATCCGACGTACCGGCTCGCGGTGGTCGGCATCGTCGCGGTCGCGCTCGGCGGGCTGTTCCTGATCCTCTACCGCACCCGGCTCGGGATGATCGTGCGCGCCGGCATCGAGGATTCGGTGATGGTCGATTCGCTCGGCATCAACGTCTACCGCGTGTTCATGATCGTGTTCGGCATCGGTGCGATGGCCGCGGGCTTCGCCGGCATCATCAATGCGCCGGTGGTGTCGCTGACCCCCGGTGTCGGCGACGACATTCTGGTGGAAACCTTCGTGGTGGTGGTGATCGGCGGCGTCGGCTCGTTTCCCGGCGCGATCCTCGGCGGACTGATCGCCGGCGAGATCATCAGCATCACCTCGATGTTCAACCCCGGTTACGCCTACGTCATGCTGTTCGCGGCGATGACGCTCGTGCTCGTGCTCCGACCGCACGGCCTGCTCGGCACGCAGGGCCGCGAATGACGACGGATCTTCAATGCTGAAACAGCGTCCATATTTGATCGAATTCCTGACGGCCGCGGGCCTGGTCGTCGCGCCCTTCGTGCTGCCGTGGCTCGGCTTCGCACCCAACACGGTGAACCGGATCCTGGTCTGGGGCCTGTTCGGCCTCGGCTTCGACATCCTGTTCGGCTTCACCGGCTTGCTGTCGTTCGGCCAGTCGGCGTTTTACGGCACCGGCGGTTTCGTCGCCGCCTGGCTGCTGACCCGCGCCGGCTTCCCGAACGTCGTGCTCGCGCTCGTCGTCGGCATGATCGCCGCCGCCGCCGCAGGCTACCTGATCGGCCTGATCGCGCTGCGACGCACCGGCATCTACTTCGCCATGATCACGGTGGCGATCGCCGAGGTGTTCTTCTTCGTCGAGTTCAATCCGCTGTCGGACTTCACCGGCGGCGAGAACGGGCTGCCGGGCGTGCCGACCCCGAGCTTCAATCTCGGCTTCACCACGCTGCACTTCACCACCGGCTGGTCGCTCTACCAGTTCCTGGCGCTGTGCTACTTCATCGGCGTCGTGATCGCGCTGCGGATCGTGCGCTCGCCGGTCGGCGCAGTGTTCAGCGCGATCCGCGACAATCCGCTGCGGGCGACCGCGGTCGGCCACAACATCCACGGCTACAAGCTGACCGCCTTCGTGATCGCCGCCGCCTATGCCGGCTTTGCCGGCGGGCTGCTCGGCGTGTTGCAGGCCTTCATGCCGCCCGACGCATTCACCTTCGACACGTCGGGCCAGCTCGTGATGCAGACCGCGATCGGCGGTCGCGGCACGCTGTTCGGGCCTTTGGTCGGCGCCGCGGTGTGGCTGTCGCTGCAGGACTTCCTGCAGGCCGCGCTCGGGCTCGGCGCGGCCTGGAAGCTCGTGCTCGGCCTCGTGTTCGTGCTGCTGGTGTGCTTCCTGCGCCGCGGCATCATCGGCGGCCTCGCCGATCTTTATGGCCTACTGACCGGACAGCGCGGCGCCCGCGAGCCCGGCGAGAGTGAGCCGGAGGCGGTCGCCGGCGCAAGCGCCCCGCATGCCACGGCCGCGGCGCCGACGCCTGTGCGGGCCCGCCCCGCGGGCAACCCGACCGGACCGATCCTCCAGGCCAAGGGCCTGACCAAGCGCTATGGCGGCCTGCTCGCCAACAGCGACATCGACTTCACAGTCAATCACGGCGAGCTGCGCGGCATCATCGGCCCGAACGGCGCCGGCAAGTCGACCTTCTTCAAGATGCTGACCTGCGAGGTGCACCCGACCTCGGGGACCATCATGTTCGAGGGCCGCGACATCACCGGCATGAACGTCACCGACGTCTGCCAGCTCGGCCTGACCAAGAGCTACCAGGTCAACCAGCTGTTCGCCGGGCTGACGGTGCGCGAGAACCTGGTGATCGCCGCGCTGTCGGGGCTGCGCGGCAAGTTCAAGCTCGACCTGTTCCGCAGCATCGACAGCATTCCCGGATTGTCCGAGCGCGTGCAGCACACGCTCGAGCTGGTCAACCTGACCTCGCGGCCTGATACGCCAGTCTCCGAGCTCGCCTATGGCGAGAAGCGGCGGCTGGAGATCGGGCTGGCGCTGGCAACATCGCCGAGCCTGTTGCTGCTCGACGAGCCGCTGGCCGGCATGAGCCCGCGCGAGCGCGTCGAGACGGTGAAGCTGCTCAAGTCGATCAGCCAGGGCCGCACCATGATCATCATCGACCACGACATGGATGCGCTGTTTGAGCTCGCCGAGCGCGTCACCGTGCTGCAGGAGGGGCGCGTGCTGGTCGAGGGAACGCCGGAAGAGATCAAGAACAACTCGACCGTCCAGGAAGCCTATCTTGGCGGCGTGCATGGAGTGCTCGCCGCATGAGCCTGCTCGAGGTCAACGGACTGAACAGCTATTACGGCGACTCGCACATCCTGTTCGACGTCTCGATCCGGGTCGAGCGCAACGAGGTGGTGGCGCTGCTCGGCCGCAACGGTGCCGGCAAGAGCACGACGCTGAAGAGCCTGATGGGCGTCGTCACCCCGCGCCGCGGCTCGGTGATGTTCGACGGCGCCGAGATCGCAGGCAAGAAGAGCCACAAGATCGCGCAGGCCGGCATGCAGCTGGTCCACGAGGAGCGCCGCATCTTCGGCAGCCTGAGCGTCGAGGAGAACCTCGTGATTGCCGGCCTGACCGCCTCGCAGCGCTGGCCGCTCGACCGCATCTACGAGATGTTCCCGCGGCTCAGGGAACGGCGCGGCAACCGCGGCACGGACCTGTCCGGCGGCGAGCAGCAGATGCTGGCGATCGCACGCGCTCTGGTGCGCGATCCCAAGATCATCCTGCTCGACGAGCCGTTCGAGGGACTGGCGCCGGTGATCGTGCGCGACCTGATGAAGGCGTGCCGCGACCTGGCCGAGGCCGGACAGACCATCGTGCTCGTGGAGCAGAACCTCGCCGCGACGCTCGCGCTGGCGCAGCGCATCTACATCATCAACAACGGCCACATCGTCCATGAAGGACCGGCGCAGGAGATCAAGGCGCAGCCCGACGTCCTGCAGCGCTATCTGGGGGTCTAGCCGCGCAATTCAGCCAGCAAGCGCCGCGATCATGTGCTTGGCATGATCGGCGAGTACGTCCATCTCCTCTTTGCGGGTCTGCGCCGGCAGCAGCGCGACGCCGGCCTTCACTGGCATCACATGCATGTGCAGGTGAAACACCACCTGACCGCTGGCGGGCTCGCTGAACTGCTGGATGATGATGCCGTCGGCGGAAAACGCCTTCATCGCCGCGATCGCGATGCGCTTGGCCGTGCGCGCCACCGCGGCAAGGTCGTCTTCGGCGATGTCGAGGATGCCACGCGCAGGCGCTTTCGGAATCACCAGCGTATGCCCCGGCGAGCGCGGCATAATGTCGAGGAACGCAAAAGTCCGGTCGGTTTCATCAACCTTGAAGCTCGGTACCTCGCCGCGCAGGATTTTTGCGAAGATATTCTGGTCGTCATAGCCCGTCATGGTCGCGCGTTCCGGATCGATCATTCGAGGCTCGACCGTGCGCGCCGGTCGCCGAAGGCGCAAGCGATATCGACGCCGCATCGACCATCGGCTAACAACGCGCGATGAGTGCATCAGCTGACAATGGCAGCCAGACCGTCGAGGGTATCCGGCGCGGCCTCGCCGCACGCCTCAAGGCGGCAGGCCACGACGCCGCCGAGCTCGACGCGCGGCTGCTGGTCGGCGCCGCGCTGGGACTCGATCTGACCGGCATGGTGACCGGCGCCAGGCGCATCCTGACGAAGGACGAGACGGATCGCCTCGAAGACCTGGCGCAGCGCCGCCTCGCCGGCGAACCGGTGGCGCGCATTCTCGGCATCAAGGAGTTTTGGGGACTGCCGCTGCATCTCTCCGCGGCGACGCTGGTGCCGCGCCCCGACACCGAGACCGTGGTCGAGCGCGCGCTCGAACTGCTGCGCGCCGACGGCGCGGCCGATCGCGCGCTGCGGATCGCCGATCTCGGCACCGGCTCCGGCGCCATCCTGCTGGCGCTGCTCTCGGAACTGCCGAACGCGCATGGCTTCGCCACCGACATCTCGGCCGAGGCGCTGCAGACGGCGAGCCGGAACGCCGCCGAACTCGGGCTTGGCGCACGCGCGACATGGATCGCGTGCGATTATGGCAGCGCCCTGACCGGTGCGTTCGACCTGATCGTGTCCAATCCGCCCTACATCCCCTCGGCCGACATCGCCGATCTCGACATCGAGGTGCGCGCGCATGATCCGCGCGCGGCGCTCGACGGCGGGGCCGACGGGCTCGACGCCTACCGCGCGCTGATTTCGCAATCTGCGCGTCTTTTGACCTCGGGTGGATTTCTGGTTGTGGAAGTCGGACAGGGCCAGAGCGGCGACGTTGAAGCGCTGATGACGGCTTCCGGGTTATCCCCAACGGGGCCGCCCAAGGCCGATCTCGGGGGTATTCCGAGGGCCGTTTCTGCCCGCCGGGTGCCCCGATAAAGTCCTATTGGAACGCAAAAAAACCTCTTGGAATATCCCCCGGGAACGACTACGTTCCGGCCACAACATCGGTGCTGGCCCCGTAACCGTTACGGGTGATGACCAGGGTTCAGCAGAGCCCGCCGATCGAAAGGTTCCAGGAACGCAGGTCTCATTGAGCGCAATAGCCGAAGCTGTGCTGCTCTCGACCGCCAAGCGAACGAAAGCCTGTTATTGCGCTTGAACACCTACGCACGAGAACTGGGCCTGTCTCAACGGGCAGAATGATTTGGTCGCTGGCGCGATTGGCCGGCGGCGGTTGGGGAACGCGTCTTTGCTGAACGCGACTTTGCTGAACGTGATGGTCGGCAACATCGAAACCACTTCGAACGGCAGTGCGATTCCGTGTGCCTTGGCGCGCGCCGAATCGAACGCCAGACTGCAATAGCTTCAACACCGGACTGCAATAACTTCAGGGCTGGAATAAAAGGCGACAGATGAGAAACGGTCAGAACAACAAGCGGATGCGCAACCGGAATAACAACAACAATAACAACAACAATAACCGGCGCGGCCAGAATCCCCTGACACGGGTGTACGAATCGAACGGACCCGACATCAAGATCCGCGGCACGGCCTCCCACGTGGCCGAGAAATACGTCCAGCTTGCGCGCGATGCACGCTCCTCCGGCGATCCGGTGGCAGCCGAGAACTACTACCAGCACGCCGAGCACTACTACCGGATCATCGCGGCCGCGCAGGAGCAGTTCCGGCAGAATCAGCAGCAGCCGCGCCCCGACGCCGAGGTGACGCAGACCGAAGACAGCGACGACGACAGCGACGGCTATTCGAGCTTCGGCCAGGAGCCGGGCTTCGTGCCGCAGCAGCAACAGCCGTTCATGCGCGACAACGGCCAGCAGCCCTACCAGCGCGAACAGCATCAACCGCGCGAGCACCGCGAGCGGGACCAGCAGCCGCGCGAGCAGCAGCCACGTGAGCATCGCGAGCGCGAGCATCGTCCGCAGCCGCAGTATCAGCCGCAACCGCAGGTCCAGCCGCAGCCGGTGCTGGCTGACGCCGGCGGCGTCGATCGCCTGCCCTCGTTCATCACCGGCGGCGCGCAGCCGCAGGTCAACGGCGGCGCCTATGAAGCCAATAATGGCGGCGCAGAACGTGGCGAACGCAGCGAGCGCTTTCCGCGCCGTCGCCGCCGTCCGCACGGCCCGCGCCCCGACATGGCGGCGCAGCCGGCGCCGAGCGACGACTTCAATCCGGGCAACGAGTAACGCAACTGTCGGCCACCCTCCCCTGGAGGGGGAGGGTCGTTGCGCATGAAGCGCAGCGGAATGCGTAACGGGGTGGGGTGATCTCTCCAGTCGGGCTCTGCCCGTGTTGAGAGATCACCCCACCCCGTCTCACATTCGCTACGCTCATGTGAGCCGACCCTCCCCCTCCAGGGGAGGGTGAGTTTTCATTATTCCGCGTGACTCGATTTGCGCGTCGCCGTCGAGGACGGCACCAGCACCGGCCGCAATGACGGGATCAACTGCGTGCGTTCGCGGCGCGCCGGGATCGCGCGATAGACCTGCTTGCTCGCTTCCACGATATGCACGCCGGCGAACGGCATCGACAGCGCCGCGCCGAGACGCTCCCACGCCATCGCCGAGCGCAGGAACCAGCTGCCCTGCACCGGCGGCATGAACAGCGCCTCGCCCCATGACGCCGGCGTGAACCAGGTCTGCCGCAGCAGCTGGGTGATCTGTGCCCGCGAATAGGGCCGGCCGTGGCCGAACGGCGTGGCGTCGGTGCGCGTCCAGACGCCGCGCCGGTTCGGAATGATCGCGATCAGCCGCCCCGACGGCGACAGCACCCGCCACACCTCGCGCAGCAGCCGCTCGGGATCGTCGGACATCTCCAGCGCATGCACCACGAGCACGCGGTCGACCGCGGCATCCGGCAGCGGCATCGAGAATTCGTCGATCAGGGTCGCCAGCGCCGGCCGGCCGGTCGGCCATTTCAACACGCCCTGGGCGGCCGGCATGAAGGCGATGCAGCGCTCGGAGGTATCACGGAACAAGCCGAGATAGGGTGTCGGATAGCCGAGCCCGAGCACGCGCTGGCCTTCCGCGTTCGGCCATCGCGCACGGATGCCGCGGTTGATCAGCTGCCGCGCCACGATGCCGAGGCGCTGCGAATAGAAGTCGCGGAGGTCGATGACGTCCATGATCCCAGCCTAACATGCCCCTTGCAGCCGGGGAGCGTCGAAATTTGCGTTGCCGCCGGAGCGTTAACGCCATATTTCACCCCTATATTGGGCGCGGTAAAAGCATGATCCGGAAGCAGCGACACCGGTTTTCCCTCGCGACAAACGCGTAGCGTTTGCGCGGAGATCATGCTCTGACGTGTCCGTCCCGTTTGTTCGTGGAGATATCATGACCGCCGAAATTCGCACCTTCAGCTGCCTCACCGACAATTTCGGGTACCTGATCCACGATCCCGCCACCAAGGCGACGGCCTCGATCGACGCGCCGGAGGCCGGCCCGATCATCAAGGCGCTGGAGCGTGAAGGCTGGACGCTGACCGACATCCTGATCACCCATCACCATGGCGACCATGTCGGCGGCGTCGCCGAGCTGAAGCAGAAATACGGCTGCCGCGTCGTCGCGCCGCACGACAAGTCGGCCAAGATCGCCAATGTCGACCTGCGCGCCGCCAATGCCGACGTCATCAAGGTCGGCAGCCTCCTGGCCCGTGTGGTCGAAACTCCCGGCCACACGCTCGACCACATCTCCTATGTGTTCGATGGCGAGAAGGCGGTGTTCGCCGCCGACACGCTGTTCTCGATCGGATGTGGCCGGGTGTTCGAGGGCACCTATCCCATGATGTGGGATTCGCTTTTGAAGCTGCGTTCGCTGCCGGACGATTTCCGGCTCTATTGCGGCCATGAATACACCGCATCGAATGTGAAGTTCGCGCTCACGATCGAGCCTGACAATCCGGCGCTGCAGGCCCGCGCCGAGGAGGTCACAAAACTGCGCGCCGAGAACAAGCCGACGATTCCCGTGCTGCTGGGCGACGAGAAGAAGGCCAACGTGTTCCTGCGCGCCGACGAGCCTGTTGTCGCGGCCAAGCTGCATATGAAGGGTGCCGACCCGGCGCTGGTGTTCGGCGAGCTCCGCGAACGCAAGAACAAGTCGTGATGGTCGGACTTTCGGCCGCCGACATCATCGCGCGGCTTGCGCTCAAGCCGCACCCCGAAGGCGGGCACTATCGCGAGACGTTTCGCGACGAGCGCTGCGACGCCGGTGGGCGCGCGCATTCGACCGCGATCTATTTCCTGCTCGCGCGCGGCGAGCGCTCGCGCTGGCACCGCATCGACGCGGTGGAGATGTGGCACTATTACGCCGGCGCGCCGCTGACCTTGAAGATCGCGCAGGACGGTGGCCTACCGCATGCCATCACGCTCGGACCTGACGTCATCAGCGGCGAACAGCCTCAGGCGATCGTGCCGGCGGGCGCCTGGCAGGCCGCGGAAAGCAGCGGCGACTGGACGCTGGTCGGCTGCACCGTCGCGCCCGGCTTCGAGTTTTCGAAGTTCGAATTGGCGCCGAAGGGTTGGGAGCCGGCTTCGTAAGAGCTCTCGTAGGATGGGTAGAGCGCAGCGAACCCATCAACTCCTGTCCGCACGGCGAGATGATGGGTTTCGCTTCGCTCTACCCATCCTACGCTTTCTTCCTTAGCACCATGTCCTTCGCCGCGATCAGCCCGCCGCCGGCAATCAGGATCGCGGCGATCGCGATGTTGGCGCTGGGCTTGGCAAACCCTGCTGCAATCAGGAACGCGGTCGAGAGCAGCGGCGTCGCGTAGGAGGCGGCGCCCAGTACGCGGATGTCGCCGCGCTTCATGCCGATGTCCCAGGCGAAGAACGCAGCGCCCACCGGACCGATGCCGAGCGCGATCACCGCCAGCCATTGCAGCGGTGTCGCGGGCCACACCGTGGTTTCCACCAGCATGTGCACCAGCGCGGCAAGCACGGCGGTCGCAAGGCAGAAGCCCGCCACCGCATCGGTCGGCACCGCCTTGAGCCGGCGCGACATCACCGAATAGGCGGCCCAGACGAAGGCTGCGACGAAGGCCGCCGCGAAGCCTGGAATTTGCGCGCTTGTGAAGGCGCCGGTGTTGCCGGCGAACAATAACACGGTGCCGGCAAGGCCAAGCAGCGCGCCGATGATGTGATGGATCGCCAGCCGCTCGCCCGGCAAAAGCGACGAGAACAGCACGATCAACAGCGGCCAGAGATAGTTGAGCAGGCCGGCCTCGGCCGGCGGCGCAAAGCGCAGCGCCAGGAAATACAGCGCGTGATAGCCGAACAGCCCGCCGACGCCGACGAGCCAGGCAATCGGCGACTGCTTCAGTGCGCCGAACGCCGCGGGACGGAACAGGAAGCTCGCGAATGCGACCGCGGCGCCGATCGCAAACGTCATGGCGGCGAGCTGGAATGCCGGGATAGCCCCGGTCGCAACCGTCATGACCGACAGCAGCGACCACATCAGGATGGCGGTCAATCCGACAAGGGTGGCAGTTCGGGTCGTCATCTGAATTCAATCCGTCGTGGCCGCGCCGGCCACGTCCTGATTTCGCGCCTCGCGGTTGTAACGACGAAAATGCCCGGCACAAGGCCGGGCATGACGACTTGATTGATGGCGCCTGCGACGCGACGACGCTTCTTGCGTCAGGCGTGATACTGGCCGCCGTTCACGGTCAGCGTCGAGCCGGTGATGAAGCCGGCGTCGTCGGCTGCGAGGAAGACCACGGCCCGCGCGATCTCCTCGGGTTCACCGAGCCGGTTGACCGGAATCTGCGGGATCACGTTCTTCTCGAGCACGTCCTTCGGTACCGCCTGCACCATCTCGGTGTTGATGTAGCCCGGACAGATCACGTTGACGGTGATGCCGCCCTTGGCGTTCTCCAGCGCTAAGGCCTTGGTGAAGCCGATGTCACCGGCCTTTGCCGCCGAGTAGTTGACCTGACCGAACTGACCCTTCTGGCCGTTGATCGAGGAGATCGAGATGACGCGGCCGAACTTGCGGGCGCGCATGCCCTCGATCACCTGGCGCGTCATGTTGAACAGCGAGCCGAGGTTGGTGTTGATCACGGCATTCCACTGCTCCAGCGTCATCTTGTGGAAGGCGGTGTCCTTGGTGATGCCGGCATTGTTGACGAGCACGTCGACCGGGCCGAGATCGGCCTCGACCTGCTTCACGCCGGCCGCGCAGGCGTCGAACGACGAGACGTCCCACTTGTAGACCGGGATGCCGCTCTCCGCCTTGAACTTCTCCGCCGCCGCGTCATTGCCGGCGTAGCTTGCCGCCACCTTGTAGCCCGCCGCTTTCAGCGCCTTGCTGATTGCAGCTCCAATGCCCCGCGTTCCGCCCGTCACCAATGCAACACGTGCCATGTCCGTCTCCTCCTTGGCCGTCTTTTATAACCGGATCACTCCGGTCCTCGCACTCACAACCCCTCGAAACAAAAATGCCCGGCGCAAAGCCGGGCATCTTTTCTATCAGCTCGCGCCGTGGTTGACAGATGATCTTTTCATCACCTAACCGACCTCGCTGCCTCTTGTTCAGTCGCGTGCAACGCACATCGCGATGCCCATGCCGCCGCCGATGCACAGCGTCGCGAGGCCCTTCTTGGCATCGCGCTTCTGCATCTCGTGCAGCAGCGTCACAAGGACGCGGGCGCCCGACGCGCCGACCGGATGGCCGATCGCGATCGCGCCGCCATTGACGTTGACCTTGGCCGGATCCCAGCCGAGGTCCTTGTTGACGGCGCAGGCCTGCGCAGCGAACGCCTCGTTGGCCTCGATCAGGTCGAGATCGGCGATGTTCCAGCCGGCCCGCTTCAGCGCGGCGCGCGAGGCGGGGATCGGTCCGGTGCCCATGATCTTGGGGTCGACGCCGGCCTGGCCCCACGAGACGATGCGGGCGAGCACCTTCTTGCCCTGCTTGGCGGCTTCCTTGGCGGTCATCAGCACGACGGCGGCGGCGCCGTCATTGATGCCCGAGGCGTTGCCGGCGGTCACGGTGCCGTCCTTCTCGAAGGCGGCGCGGAGCTTGGCCATCGCATCGAGGGTGGCGCCATGACGCGGATACTCGTCGGTGTCGACCACGATGTCGCCCTTGCGGGACTTGATGGTGACCGGGACGATCTCGTCCTTGAACCTGCCGGCCTTCTGCGCCGCCTCGGCCTTGTTCTGCGACCCGACCGCGAACTCGTCCTGCTGGGAGCGGGTGATCTGGTACTGCTTGGCGACGTTCTCGGCGGTGTTGCCCATGTGGTAGCCGTTGAAGGCATCCCACAGGCCGTCCTTGATCATGGTGTCGATCAGCTCGAGGCCGCCCATCTTGACGCCGCCGCGCAGATATTGCGCGTGCGGGGCCATGCTCATGGATTCCTGGCCGCCCGCGACCACGATCGACGAGTCGCCGTTGAGCAGCGCCTGGTAGCCGAGCGCCACCGTGCGCAGGCCCGAGCCGCAGAGCTGGTTGACGCCCCAGGCCGGGCTTTCCACCGGGATGCCGGCCGCGATCGAGGCCTGGCGGGCCGGGTTCTGGCCCTGCGCCGCCGTGAGGATCTGGCCCATGATGACTTCGGAGACCTGACCACCCTCGACGCCGGCACGCTCCAGCGCCGCCTTGATGGCGATCGCGCCGAGGTCGTGGGCCGGCGTGGTGGCGAACGCGCCGTTGAAGCTACCGACGGGGGTGCGGGCGGCGCTGACGATGACGACATCGTCTGACATGGACATCTCCTATGGGTTGTCGCTGGGTTTCTCGACGGCGGGCGGCCGGTTGGCGGACCTGTCTCTTAACGACTATCCTGTAAACCTCATTGAGCCATGTCAATCGCGCTGACGCGCAAATCGCGCCGCGACGCACTCAAAATGGCGCTCTTGGCACATTCCTGAGCAAATCCTATGCTTTGGAATTAACCGCACAGCACAAAACGGTAGCCGAAGCGCTTTGAAAATGCTTACCTTTGCTGCGATGCGTTGCATTTAGCCCAGCGGCGATGCTGCCGGGTTCCAGGTCCTTCGGTGTTGAAGTGTGAGCCCATGGCAAAATCTGAACAACCGACCACGATCAAGAAATACGCGAACCGGCGGCTCTATAATACCGGTACGAGCACCTACGTGACGCTCGAGGATCTCGCGGCGATGGTGAAGGAAGGCGAGGATTTCCTCGTCTATGACGCCAAGACCGGCGACGACATCACCCGCTCCGTGCTCGCGCAAATCATCTTCGAGCAGGAAAACAAGGCCGGACAGAACCTGCTGCCGACCACCTTCCTGCGCCAGCTGATCCGCTTCTATGGCGACAGCATGCAGATGGTGGTGCCGAAATATCTCGAGCAGTCGATCGATACGCTGACCCGGGAACAGGAGAGATTCCGCAAGCAGATCGCGGGCGCCCTGAGCGGGACGCCGTTTGCTCCCCTGGAAGAACAGGTCCGCCGCAACATGGAGCTGTTCCAGCAGACCTTCTCGATGTTCAAGCCGTTCGTGCCGCAGCGCGGCGGCACCGAAGCCGAGAAGGCGCCGGAGCCCGCGGCCGACGACGGCAACATCGACGACCTTCGCCGCCAGATGAAGGACATGCAGGAACGCCTCGAGCGCATGTCGCAGCCGGCGAAGAAGGACGAGTAGGTCTCGTCCTCCGGCCGCCGTTGCTTGCTAAAATTCCGTCGACGGCGGCGCTCGCCGACGTCGGGCGGCCGCCGTCCGATCGCGCATGCTGCCACGCAAAGAAGCCGTAGCCCGCATGCTTACCTCCCCTTGAAAAGGGGAGGTCGCTTTGCTCGCCAGAGCAAAGCGGGTGGGGATCTGCTCTCTCCGCATACAGTTTCGCTTGCGGCTGCCCCCCCATCCCGACCTTCCCCCTTTTAGGGGGAAGGAGAAGAAAGCGGGCGCTATGCAGGGCGGCGGCAGACGAGATCGATTTCGATCAGCGCATCATAGGCCAGACCCGTGACGCCGACGCAGGTGCGCGCCGGCAGGCGGTCGGGCGGGAAGTAGCTGCGATAGGTCTCGTTCATCGCCGCGTAGTCTTCCTTGAAGCGCGTCAGATAGATGCGCGACATCACGATATGCTCGAGGCCGAGATCGAGCCCCGTCAGCACCACGCGCAGGTTCTCCATCACCGCGCGGGTCTGCGCCACGATCCCCTCGGGCAATACGCCGGGTGCGGCCGGCGTATCCGGCATCTGGCCGGTGACGAACACGAAGCCGTCGGACTCGACCGCGTGGCTGAACGGCGCGACCGGCTTCGGGCCGCCGGATATCATGTGAAACTGCAACGACGTCTCCTCGCCTGCTGTTTGATCATCATCTGCGCGCAAACGCGTTCCGCGCTTGTCGCGAGGGAAAACCGGTTCCCACTTTTCCGGATCATGCTCTAGTTTTGCGGCGCGTGATCGAACACCCGCTTGCTCAGAATGGCATGGACGCCCCAATTACCGTCCACCACCTGGGTCACGCCGAAATCCACCGCCACCGACATCAGCGCGATCGCCTCGTCCTCGGTGAGGCCTTTGATGTTCATCAGGAAGCGCCGCATCTTGCGGAACGCATCCTTCATCGCGAGATCGAGCGAGGAAGTCGCGTAGACCTCGCTCTGCCCCTTGGCGCCGAATTCGGCGAGGTAGTTGGGATGACTGAAGCCCATCAGCACCCAGTCGGCTTCGGTCTCGATCAGCGGATAGGTCAGATCGGCGAACGGCTGATTGGTCAATTCGTTCTTCTTGTGCAGGATGACCTGGAAGGTGCCGGTCATCGAGCATTCGATGGCGGTGCCGCCGAGCTCGCCGTCGCCCTGTGCGGCATGGGGATCGCCGACCGACAGCAGCGCGCCCGGCACCGACACCGGCAGATAGATCGTCGCGCCCTTGCCGAGCCGCCAATTGTCGAGATTGCCGCCGAAATAGGCCGGCGGGACGGAATCGACGAGCTCGGCCTCGCGCGGTGCCAGCGCGATGACTCCGAAATGCGGACGCAGCGGAATGCGGATGCCGTCGAGCACGTCGTGGCGACGCCGTACCGATGACGGCGGGATCGGAATGCCCGGATAGTCGTAAGTCTTGTGCAGCGTTCCGAACGGATCGGTCTGCGGCTCCCAGCGATATGAATACAGCGCACGCGCATACGGCGCATCGGCGTCGTCGACGATCTCGTAGATCGTCACCGCCTCGTGGGCGTTCTGCTCGGCGAGGAACTCCTTGTAGTGATAGCCCCACCAGGCCGCGACGCTGCTGCCGAACACGCGGCCCTCGAACTCCGGACTGCGGCTCGCGCGCGGCACGATGTCGAGGATGCGGATCTCCAGCACGTCGCCCGGCTCCGCGTCCTTGACGGCCACCGGCCCGGTGCAGATGTGCACGCCGAATCCCTCGCCGGCGCCGCGGCCATAGATCGAGGCATCGAGCGGGCCGGCGCCGCGGCGATCGACATTCTTCCGATCGCGCGTCCAGTGGAACACGCTCTCAGCGCCTGGATCACCCTTGATCATGCGCTCGGGATCGTCGGAGGCGTGCTGGGTCAGCGTCTCGATGGTGATGGTGTCACCGGAGCCGATCTCGATCTGCGGTGGCAACGAATGACTGAAATAACCCCAATGCACGCGCGCGGCATCGGCGGCGAGATGGTGATGACGCGGCGCGTCCGCGCTCTCCGGATCATGCGCGTTGAATGGCGCGGCCGTCTTGCGCACCAATGCCGCGCGCCCGCTGCACAGTTGCGCCAGCGCCTGTTGAGGCCAGCCGCGCTGCTCGGTGGCCGCGGATGCGGTCTGCCGCTCGGCTTCATGCTGGCGGAATTCGCGCGGCGACAGACCGAAGCGCTGGCGGAACGCGCGGCTAAAATGGGCGGAATCGTTGAAGCCGACACTGAACGCGATCTCGGAAATCGAACGATGCGCCTCGGCGGGATTCGACAGATCGGCCGAGGTGCGCTGCAGCCGCCGTTCGCGCAAATAATGCGTGAAACTGGTGCCGGCCCCCTCGAACAGCTTTTGCAGATAGCGTTCGGAAATGCCCTCGGCGCTGGCGATCTTCACCGGCGTCAGATCGGGATCATCGAGGCTACGTTCGACGGTCTGGCACAGCCGATGCAGCGTCGCCGCCTTGGACGCGCCGCCGCCGCGATCGCTGGCCGTCTCGCTGTGCTGAGGCATGAAGGTCGGCAGCAGATCGGCGAGACTGCGCGCCAGCGCGGTCCATTCGACATCGGACAGCGCGTCGAGATCTTGTGCAGCGACTTCCATCATCTGCGCGAACACGCTGCCGAAGCCACCGGGCTGCAGCACCCGCACCGCGCCGCCCTGCGACGTGGCGCGGTGGCGATGGGCCGGCTCTGACGTCACCGACAGCACCACCGCACGCATCTCGCGCTGGAACGACACGCTCCAGTCCCCGTCGCGCGGCAACAGCAGAAGGTGCCGCGCCGCGACGATCTGATAACCGGCCGCCGTCTTCAGCGCCACCCCGTCTTCCAGCGGCAGCAGCGCCAGCGGATGATCGGCCGCAGCATCAATGCGCGGCGACACCGATTGCGGCCCTGCGGAAAGGCGGGCCAGGGTCACGCCCTGAAAGCTGCGCCGCATCGCGATGGCATGGCCGGCATGGGTGCTGGTGGCGGCCGTCGGCTGCAGGCCGACCGACGCCAGGACGTCGCGCCACGCCTCGGGGCGGTCGCCTTCGGAGTAGGATTCACTCGTGAACGGACGCAACCTCATGCATCGGCCTTTGTGGCCGAAGCGAAGCAATCTCCGTGCCATCCCGAAGGGTGACACGTCCTGCTCAGTGACCCCTGCGTGATCAGTCACACCGGAACACGTTCTTGCGGATGGTCCCGTGCACGCCCCAATTGGCATCGACGACCTGCGTCACGCCGAAATCCGCTCCCACCGACATCAGCGAGATCGCCTCGTCCTCGCTGAGCTTGTGCACCGTCATCAGGAAGCGCCGCATCTTGCGAAAAGCGTCGCGCATGGCGCGGTCGAGGCTGGAGTGATTGGCGATTTCGAGCTGCGCATTGGCGCCGAGCTCGGCGAGATAGTTCGGGTAGGTGAAGCCGTAGACCGACCAGGCGTCGGAGGTTTCCAGCATCGGATGCGTCAGGCCTTCGAGCTGGGTGCCGCCGAGATCGCGATGCTTGTGCAGGATGAATTCGAAATCGCCGGTCAGCGAGGTCTCGATCGCCGTGCCGCCGAGTTCGCTGTCGCCCTGCGCGGCATGCGGATCACCGACCGAGAAGAGCGCGCCGGGCACTGCGACCGGATAGAACATCTTGGCACCCTTGCCGACGCGCCAGTCGTCGATATTGCCGCCGGTGTAACCCGGCGGGATCGAGGAGACGAAATCCTGCTCCGACGGCGCGAGGCCCATGGTGCCGAAATGCAGCCGGGCCGGCACCCGGACCTTGCTCAGGACATTCTCGCGCCTGGCGACGGTGGCGTGATCGACGCCCACGCCGGGATAGTCGATGGTCGGGTGCACGATGCCGTCGGGATCGGTCTGCGGCGTCCAGACATAATTGTAGACCGCCCTGGCGAAGGGCTCGCCCGATGTGTCGAGCTCGAAGATCGTCACCACCTCGCGCGGCTTCGGCTCCTCGATCAGGTCGTGATAGTGAAAGCCCCAATTGGCCGCGACGTTGGAGCCGAAGCATTTGCCGGCATGGCAGGCCTTGCAGGCCGGCCGCGGACGTACGTCGAGAATGCGCACCTCCAGCACGTCGCCCGGCTCGGCGCCTTCGATCGCCACCGGTCCGGTGAGCAGATGCACGCCGACGCCTTCGCCGGAGCCACGGATGAACGGCCCTTCGGTCGGCCCCGAACCACGCCGCGCCACGGCCTTGTGCTCGCGCGTCCATTTGAACACGCTCTCGGCGCCTGGATCGCCCTCGATCATCCGCTCGTAATCGTCATTGGCGTGATGCGTCAGCGTCTCGATGGTGGCGCGGTCGCCGGACTTCAGCGTCAACGCCGGCGCCACGACCTTGCTGAAATAGCCCCAATGCACCGTCTTGGCAGATACCGGCAACAGATGATGTTTCACACAGAGGCCCTCACGCGGATGGAATCGAAACAGTTTCTAGTCATGCGACCTCGGTCTCCATGGCATTGAGAAAGCGCTGCGCGACCGGATTGCGCGGATTGCTCAGCACCTCGTCAGCCGGGCCCTCTTCGACGATCGCGCCATCCGCCAGCAGCACCACGCGATCGGCGACTTCACTGGCGAAGCGCAGTTGATGGGTTGAGATGATCATGGTGAGGCCGTCCTCCACCGCGAGGCGGCGGATCACTTCGAGGACCTCGTTGACGAGCTCGGGATCGAGCGCGGAGGTCGGTTCATCCAGCAGCAGCACGCTGGGATTCGGCGCGATCGCGCGGGCGATGGCGACGCGCTGCTGCTGGCCGCCGGAGAGATGCCGCGGCAGCGCATCGGCGCGGTGACTGAGGCCGACGCGGCCGAGCAGCTCGGTCGCGCGTCGATCCGCATCGATGCGCGACACGCCATGCACCCAACGCAGCGGCCCGGCGATATTCTCCTTCGCGGTGAGATGGCCGAACAGGTTGAACTGCTGAAACACCATGCCGACGCCAACCTCGGCGCGCGCCTGCGCCAGCAGCCGCGGCGACAGCGGCTTGCCGTGATCGCTGAAGCCGAGCCGGCGGCCGCCGACCTTGATGCTGCCTTCGTTCCAGAGTTCGAGATTGTTGATACAGCGGAGCAGCGTGCTCTTGCCGGAGCCGGACGGCCCGAGCAGCGCGATCACCTCGCCGATCCGCACCGTGAGATCGACGCCGTCGAGCACCATTTGCTTGTCATAGCTCTTGCGCAGCGCCGCGACATCGACCGCCACATTGTTGCGCTTCAGGATCTCGCTGCGCTTGGCGCGATCGGCGCGCTCGGACGGCGCCCGCGGCGGCGGCAATTCGGCGACGCCGGCATCGGGCAAAATCTCGGGCGGCGCGCCCTCCACCGCAATCAGGGGATCATCGAGCCCTTGCGCGCGATGCCACGGCATCAGCCGCATCAGCTTGACCTGCTTCGACGCGCGGTCGAGATCGAACAGCCGTTCGAGGAACAGCTGGATGCCGGCGATCGCCGCGGTGAGAACCAGGTAGATCAGGCCGGAGGCGAAGAAGATCGAGAAGAAATCGAACGTTGCCGACGCCATCTGGGTCGAACGCAACGTCAGCTCCTGCACGGCGATCACCGACGCCAGCGACGAATTCTTCAGCGCGCTGACGGTCTCGTTGCCGAAGGCGGGGATCATCGAGCGGATCGCCTGCGGCGCGATGATCCGGCGCATCAGCACGCCGGGCGTCATGCCGAGCGCCTGCCCGGCCAGCACCTGGCCGCGATCGACGCCGAGCACGCCGGAGCGCAGCATCTCGGCGATGAACGGAGCCTCATTGCAGGCCAGCGCGAGGCCGGCGGCGAGAATGGCGGGGAGCTTGATGCCGATCTGCGGCAGGGCGTTATAGGCGAACACCATCTGCAGGATCAGCGGCGTGCCGCGAAAGATCACGGTGTAGACCCGGGCAAAGGACGCCAGCGCCTTGAAGCGGCTGAGCTGCATCCACGCCAGGATCACACCGAGGACCAGGCCGCCGATGAGACCGAGGGCAGTGACCTGCAAGGTCGCCTGAATGCCCTCGATCATGTACGGCATGGTCAGATAGTGGATGAACAGCTCCATCGAGCATGTCGTCCTTCTGCCGGTATCGGGCCTACTTGACCATCAGCAAACCGGGTTCGATCAGGTTCTCCGGATCGAGATTCCACTTCTTCAGCAGCGCGAGCTGATCGCCCGATTTGTAGATCTCGGTCAGCGCCGCCTTCACGGCATCGCGGAAGGCCGGCTTGTCCTTCGGCACGGCGATGCCGACCTTGTAGGGGATCGTCACCGCGATGGCCTTTTCGAGTTTGTCCGGATAGGCCTTCACCGCATTGTCGACGGTGTTGACGTCGTTGACATAGGTGTCGGCGCGTCCGGCGAGGATCGCCTGGATGCAGTTGGCGTTGTTGTCGTAGAGCTGGATGGTCGGCTCGGGCTTGCCTTCCTTCTTGCATTCGCCCACCAGCGCCTGGATCAGCGGAACCTCGACATAGCCGGTGTTCTCGGCCGCGGCCGCGCCGCACATCGAGGTATTGATGCCGGTGATCTTCTTCGGATTGCCCTTGGCGACCAGTACGCCGTCGAACACCTTCGAGTAGGTGATGAAGTCGGCCGCCTTGGCGCGCTCTTCCGTGGCGTAGATGTCGGAGATCACGATGTCGGCCTGACCGCTGGCCAGCGTGGTCAGGAGTGCGGCGAAGGTCACCGCCTTGTAGGTCAGCTTGAAGCCGAGGCATTCGCCGATCTGCTCGCCGAGATCGATATCGAAGCCGACATATTTGCTCGGATCCTTCGGATCGATCGACTCGTAGCCCGGCGTATGCGGATTGATCGCGTTGACGAGGGTCTTGCCCTTCCAGTCCGGATATTTTGCCTGCAGCTCGGCACAGGCGGCCGGCGCGGCTGCCCTGGCGCTGGTCGGCGCAGCGATGCCCGCGGCAAGCAATGCCCCAAGCGCTGCGATATGCATGAGTTTGTACGTGCGCGGAAAAGATAACGTGACCATTCGATCCTCTTTCGACGTTGTCATGGCGCAAGCCACGGTCCAAACCTCGAAGAAGTAAACGGCGGTCTCCGGCGGAAAACTTGTCTGGGGACGCACAATAAATTGGATGAACTGCCGCCAAACCTTGGGCACGACGCGCTCATATTTTGAGCAGCGGCGGTCGCGGGCATGATGACCGATATTGTGAAATGGCCTCGTGGCCGCTTCACCCCGCCGCGGGGACGGCCTTCTCCGCCGGAGCGTTCCACGGCCGGTCCGGCGATGCGAGGCCGATCAGGCGGCCCTGGATGAAGTCACAGCCCCATTCGCGCAGCATCACGGCGGCTTCTTCGTCCTGCACCCATTCGGCGACCGTCTTGATTTCAAGGCGGCGCGCGAGATCGATCAACGTCTGCACGAAGGCGCGATCGTCGGCCGAGCGCACAATGTTCTGCACGAAGGCGCCGTCGATCTTGACGATGTCGACGCCGAGCTTGCGCAGATTGCGGAACGAGGTGTAGCCGGCGCCGAAATCGTCGATCGCGATCCGGCTGCCGAAATTCTTCAGCCGCGTGACGAAGCCGCGGACGTCGTCGATATCCTGGATCGCGACCGTCTCGGTGATCTCGACGATCAGCCGCTCGCCGACGCCGGGATGCGCGCGCATCAGCGATTCGATGGTGGCCCACCAGTCCGGATCCATCGTGGTGTCCGGCGAGATGTTGAGGCTGAGCTGCACGCCGGGTGCCGCGGCAAGCTCGGCGATCGCAAGCTCCAGCACGCGGTGATCGACGAGCCGGATCAGGCCGAGCCGCTCGGCGACCGGCACGATGTCGGGCGCGAGCAGCGCACGGCCGTCGTCCTGCTCCATGCGGACCAGGCACTCGTAGAACGAAGGCTGCCGCGAGCGCGCATCGACCACCGGCTCGAAGCCGATCACGATGCGGCGCTCGTTCAGCGCGGTGACGATCTCGTCGGTGACGCGGATGTTGACGCGGCGCTGCGCGTCGCGCTCGACATTCGGCTTCCACAGCGCGAACGATCCGGCGCGGCGGCTCTTGGCGGCGTCCAGCGTCTCCTGGGCGCGATTGACCGCCTCCTCCGCCGACTTCGCATGGCGCGGGATGGTGACGGCGCCGATCGATGCCGTCACCGACACCGGGCCGGACCGGGTCGGCACCACCTCGTCGCGCACCGCGGCGAGGAAGCGCTCGGCGGCAACGTTGGTGTCGTCGACGGTGCAGTTGCGCAGGATCAGGCCGAACTTGTTGCCGGAGAAGCGGCCGAGCATGTCGCCGCTGCGCAGCCGGGCGCGAATCCGTTTCGCCACCTCGGCGATGACGGCGTCCGCGACGTCGAAACCGAACGCATCGTTGACCCGCGCCAGATGATCGATGCCGATCAGCATGAAGGCGCAGGAGGTGCGGAAGCGCGCGCACTCCTCGATCGACTCGGCGAGCGAGGCGATCAGATGGGTGCGGTTGAGCTCGTTGGTCAGCGGATCGTGCCGCGACAGCTTCAACAACTGCTCGTCGCGGGCATGCCGTTCATTGTTGATGCGGACGACGCCCTGCACGCGCGCCGGCCTGCCGTCGGCGCCGGCGAACCAGCAGCCGGTCTCCTCGATCCAGATCACCGGCGCCGAGGTCACGGCCCGCACGCCATACTCGATCCGGTAGGGAACGCCCTCGCCGCCCCGCGCCGGTCCGGTCTGGCCAAGCGCATCGGACCGAACCGAGCGTATTGGCTCGATCAGCTTTGCGAGCTCGGTGCCGCTGGCCAGCGCTGTGATCGGGATGTCGGGGAAGACCGCCGCCGCATTGTCGCTCCAGGCAATCGCATCGCTCGCCAGGTCCCAGGCGAATGTCGCTTGGCCGAGCGAGGCGAGGATGCTGGCAGCTGGCGGGACAGGGAGCATCGACTATGTCTCGATTTGGGACGGCACCCGGTGATTCTACACACTCTCAAGATAGTGGTTCCGGTGAATCCAACGCTAGGAGAACTTGATAAATAATCTGGAAACCACGTTTTCGACTGCCGCGGAACGAACTGGGGATGGCGGGCATGACCCTTGCCATGAGGGTGTTGCAGAGGGACGCAACGTCCCAAACTATGACGCTCCAACCGGTCGCAGGCGATGCTCGATATCGATCAATCAGAAGTCCAATCAGGGATCCTGGACGGCGAGTTCACCGACACGGCCGCGGCAACCGGCACGGCGCTGGTGCCGCTGGCCGCGACCACCCATTGGGCGCCGAAGATCCCGCTGGCGCATGCCGATCCGTCGTTTGTGGCTCATCTGATCGCGACCGCCGCCCACGAGCCGCAGACGCGCGGACAACGGCGTGGGTCATTGGCTGACGCGCAGAGCGCCTACGGCCCGCATGTCGACGAACGCCGCAGCGTCGCGCGGCGCACCCGGCAAATCATCTAGCCGATCATCTCGGGGATCAGCGGGCCTTGACGGGCCGGTTGCCGTGGCTGTCCTGCGGCACGCCGCGGCGCAGCGACATGTGGGAATGGATGCCGAGCCAGCGCCCGTCGGCCTGACGCGCGAGAATGATCGTCGCCCGCCCCGGACGATCGAAGCGGCTGCCGTCCGCATGGAAGCCGGTGCTCGTCCACGGCGTGATCACCGTCGCCATGCCGCCGTCGGCGCTGATCAGCACTTCCGTATGTTCGAGGTCGAAGGCGAAATCCGCGGTGCGGGGCCAGACATTGTCCCATTGCATCTCGGTCCAGCGCGCGCGGCCGTGGATCAGTTCCTGATAGGTGCCGAACGAGATGATGTCCGAATGCCAGAACGGACGGGCGGCCGCATAATCGACTGCCCTGACGCAGGCGGCGAACCGTTCCAGCCAGTCGAAGATCGATCGAGTGGTCGTCGAATCGGCAATCGGAAGGGCCGTTTCTCCGCTCATGATCGTCCTCGATAACGCTCTAGCGTTGCGGCGCGTCCGGCGATGGCTGGCCGCCGGGCTGCAAATCCGGCGAGGCGACGGTGGGCTTGGGCGTGGACTGATCGAGCAGCACGGATTCCGCAACTGAGGTCGCCGGCGGGACCGGCGCGGCGGGCGCCGGCGTTGCGACAGGTGTCGGCTCGGGGCGCGGCGGCGCAGGCTCCACCGCAGGCGCGGGCCGCGGCGTCTCGACCGCTGCGGGCTGCGGCTTGCTGACCGGCGCTGGCGCCGGCGCAGCGACCATCGCACGGCGGCGGGTGCGCAGCGCAATTCCGGAAATGAAATCGACCAGCGCCAGCAGCGTCAGCAGGCAATAGGTCGAGTTGCCGAATTTCGGCCAGAGCACGAATTCGGCGGCGGCCGCGCCGAACACGATCAGCGACAGCAGATGGTCGGTGAGGTATTTCGCGCCGGGGCGCGCGCCCTTGATGACCTCGAGCAGCAACAACAGCACGCCGGCGGCAAGCAGCATGTCACTGAGCGTGATCTGCCACTGCTCGCCCGACAGCAATGTCAGCCTGATCAGCGGGTCCGTGAAGGACACGCCGGGCATCAGGAAGGCGATGATGTTGTAGACCGCGAGCGGAACGAGCAGCAGCGGAAAACCGACCATCGGGCTTGCGCCTTATTCAGGGAGAACCAGCAATGCGGCGATGCTCATTGGCCTCGCCGCCGACGCGCCCGTGTTGACCGCACTCGTTGGCCGAATTCAGGCGCAGCGCCGCATGGCTGCGGCGCGACAGCCGAAGGTCCGATCAGGACTCTTTCTTGGCCTTCAGGACCTGGCGGCCCTTGTACATGCCGGTCTTCAGGTCGAGGTGGTGCGGACGGCGCAGTTCGCCGGAGTCCTTGTCCTCGACGTAGGTCGGAGTCTTGATCGCATCGGCCGAACGGCGCATGCCACGGCGTGACGGCGAGGTTTTTCTTCTGGGAACGGCCATGACGGTGTCCTCTAGGGTGTTGCGGAGGCATCGTCCGAAATGCGGACGGGCTCAGCGCTTCGAAGCGCAAGCTGCGATGCCGGTAAGGCCGCGCTTATAGAGGAAGGGACCGCGTAAATCTAGGCCCGGAGACAGCAAAATCCGCCCGAAATCCCGCTCAAGAACCGCGATTTTCGCGCCAGCAGCGCGTTACCGAGTTGGCTCGGGCCATGTAGGTGCCGGACAGCCTGCGGACCCCCGGACCCGGGTTCCGGGCACTCCTTTTGACCGGATTCGGCAGAATCGCCGCCAAAAGCGCCGCCTCCCGGGGTGACAGCTCCGCCGCCGACCGGCCAAAGGCATATTGGGCACCGGCCTCGGCGCCAAACTGCCCGGATGGCCCCATTTCCGCGATGTTGAGATAGATTTCCAGGATCCGCTGCTTGGGCAGCACGAAATCGATCCAGAGCGCCAGCGGCAGTTCCAGTCCCTTGCGGATCACGCTGCGGCCGGGCCACAGGAACAGGTTCTTGGCCACCTGTTGGGTGATGGTCGAGCCGCCGCGCGCCGCCTCACCGTCGCTGGCATCGTCGATCACCTCGCGCAGCGCCCCCCAGTCGACTCCCCGGTGCTTGCAGAAATGGGCGTCCTCCGAGCCGACCACCGACCGCGGTAAATAGGGCGACATGGCGCCGAAATCGATCCAATGCCGCGTCACCGGGGCCCCTCGCAGGGTCCGCCATGCCATCAGGGCCGAAACTGGCTGACCGGTGCGGTAGAACGGCGTCACCAGATAGGGCAGCAACAGCAGGGCCAGCAAAAGCAGCAATAAAATCCGGACAATGCGCAAAGCTGGGGTTTCCGGGGAGGACCTTTCCAGGGAGGATTTGGGAGCCTTCAGCCAGAACACGGCCGGCGTCATCAGACGTCAATGGGATAATTCACGGTTTTTCCAGCACTTTTAAGGCGCAATCCGTCGCAGGGCGGGAATTGACGAAGCCGATCCCATCAACGATTGTCCGGCCGAAAATCGATCTGGAGCAATTCTTAATGACGACCGGTACTGCAGAGTTTTCCAAGCGGCTGGACCAGGCCGCGGAGGATACCGAAGCCCTGCTCGCCAAACTGCTGTCCGATGCGGCCGAGAGCGACGAGATCGTGCGCCCGAAGCGGCTGATCGAGGCCATGCGCTACTCGAGCCTCGGCGGCGGCAAGCGGCTGCGGCCGTTCCTTGCGGTCGAGAGCGCCGCGGTGTTCGGCATCCCGCGCGAATCCGCCCTGCTGGTGGGCGCCGCGCTCGAATGCATCCACTGCTACTCGCTGATCCACGACGATCTGCCGGCGATGGACAATTCCGATCTGCGCCGCGGCCGCCCGACCCTGCACAAGGCCTATGACGACGCCACCGCGATCCTCGCCGGCGACGCGCTGCTGACGATTGCCTTCGACATCATCACCCGCGATGCGATCCACAAGGACGCCCAGGTGCGCCTGCTCTTGACCCGCGCGCTGGCGCGCGCCTCCGGCATCGGCGGCATGGCCGGCGGCCAGATCCTCGACCTCGCCGGCGAAGGCCGGTTCGGCGACCGCGAGCCAGTCGACGTCGCGCGCGTGCAGCAGATGAAGACCGGCGCGCTGCTCCGCTTCGGCTGCATCGCCGGCGCGATCCTCGGCCAGGCCTCGCAGAAGGAATACCAGGCGCTCGACGATTACGGCAAAGCGCTCGGCGAAGCCTTCCAGATCGCCGATGATCTGCTCGACGTCGAGGGCGACGCCGCCGCATTGGGCAAGCCCGCAGGCGCCGACGCCGTGCTCGGCAAGACCACCTTCGTCACCCAGCTCGGCATCGACGGCGCCAAGCAGCGCGTGCGCGACCTGCTGGCGCGGGCCGATGCCGCATTGTCGGTGTTCGGCGACCGCGGCGACGTGCTGCGCGCAGCGGCCCGCTTCGTCGCCGAGCGCAAGAACTAGCTGGAAATCGCCCGAAATGAACAAGGAGTTCGACGACCGCCTTGTTCGTTTCCGCAAGCTGCCGATGCCGGTCCGCGTCGTGGTGGGCCGGCCGCGCACCTTCATTTCGATCGTGGTCGGCATCATCGTCGCGCTGTTGATGCCCGGCTCGCTACGCCTCGTCACGCGCCTGCTTGCCGGCTGGGACGCTTTTGCCGCGCTCTATCTCGTGCTCGCCTATGTGATGATGCTGCGCTGTGGCGTCGCCCACATCAAGCGCAGCGCCATATTGCAGGACGACGGCCGTTTCCTGATCCTGCTGGTGACCGCATTCGGCGCGCTGGCGAGCCTCTTGGCCATCGTGTTCGAGCTCGGCGCATCCAAGGGCAGCCCGACCGGGCTGGCGGTGGCAATCGTCACCATCACGCTGTCATGGACGATGGTCCACACCGCATTCGCACTGCACTACGCCCACGAGTTCTACCGCGGCAAGGCGCCCGGCGGATTGCAGTTTCCGAGTGGCGATGAACATACCGACGCCGATTACTGGGATTTCGTCTATTTCTCGTTCGTGATCGGCATGACCGCGCAGGTCTCCGATGTCGGCATCACCGACAAGATCATCCGCCGCACCGCGACCGTGCACGGCATCATCTCGTTCGTGTTCAACACCGCGCTGCTGGCCCTGATGGTGAACATCGCCGCGAGCCTGATCTAGCCGCTGCGCGCTAGTTGCAGACCTCGACATTGCCGACGTTGCCGCCGGGGCCGCCGCCGCCGCGGTACTCGAGATGGCAGCCGCGCCTGACCGGGCGGCACAGATAGGCATCGCACATGATCTGACCGCTGCCGCCGCCTTCCGCCCTTGCACGGCCCTGCGGGCGCGGAATCTCTGCGGACGGGACCTGTGGCTCGCGCTGCGGTCGGAAGGCGCGTTCGCGGTCACGGCGCGACGGACGCTCGTCGCTGTCGCGCTTGGCGACCGGCTTCCGCTCTCGCCGCTTCTCGCATTCATTGTCGTCGTTGAGGAACGAGCCCTCGGCGCACACGATCCTGCTGCAGCGATCGCCGTCAGCCTTGTAGCCATGCTCGCAGACCAGCGGGCAGACGCGGGACTGCTTCAGCTTGACGGCATCGAGGGTGTCGACGCTCGCGGTCTTGATGTCGAGCTTGGTGCCGGCATAGCGGTTGAACAGCGTCAGCGAGCGCTGCGAGGCTGCGTTCCAGTCGCCATCGACGGTTCCGGTCAGGCATCCGACGCGGCGCAACTCGGTCTGCACCGACTTGACCACATCCACCTCGGGTGAGCCGGTGGCCAATGCGGCCACGGTCGTGGTCTTTTCGGGAGCAGCCGGCGGTGCGGCCGCAGCCTGCGTTGCCGCTTGACCGGTCGCCGCCGTGTTCGTCGCGGCACGATCGGCCAGCGCCGCATCCGCCTGCCGCTTCTGCTCGGCGGCCGCGGCCTGCTCCTGTGCGACCTGCTTGGCCCGTTCCGCGGCAAGACGCGCGGCTTCAGCAGCCTTCGCATCCGCCTCGGCCTTGGCCTGCTGCGTCTTTTGCGCGCCTTCGGCGGCGAGCCGGGCGCGCTCCTGCTCGGCCAGATGCGCCTTCTCGGTGGCAGCCACGCGCGCGTCCTCGGCGCTGAACTTCTCCAGCTGCAACCTGGCGAGGTTGGCGTAGTAGCCGCTCGGATATTGGGCGAGGAAGGCGTTCATCGCGCTCTTGTTGCCGATCTGCAGCGCCAGCTCGTAATCGCGCCGGGCCTCCGACTGCGGCGTCGGTGCCGGCGCTGTAGGCGCGGCAGCGGCGGCGGCGGGCGCCGGTTTGGCCGGCGCCGGCACCAGCGGCACGTCCTCGCCGCCGAGCGAGCCATAGACGAACGGCTCCTGGCGGTTGTTGGTGGTCTTCAGCACCTCATCTCGGACATAGCCGAAGGCGCGGCGCACATCGAGACCGGGGGTCGGCAGAAACTTCGACAGCGCGATCGTGAACGGGCTGTTCTTGCCGTCGCCATCAGCCGCTGTGGAGCCGGCCTTCGCCGAATAGGCGATCAGCACGTTCGGGCTGGTCGGCTCGACCTTGGCGAGCCCCTGCCCGATCGCCCGGGTCGCCAGCGTCCGCTTCATGGTCTTGGCGAACGGATTGTCGCGGCAGGCGTCGAGGATCACCAGCCGCAGCTTCCGCGCCGGCTCGATCGCGACCAGGATGCGGTCGAGCGAAAACGCCTCGTCATAGACGTCGGTATCGCGCTCCAGGCGGGCGTCGACCGGGATCAGATAATTGGCGCCGTCGACCTCGATGCCGTGGCCGGCGTAGTAGACCAGCGCGATGTCAGCCTCGCGAGCGAGGTCGGCGAATTCGCGCAGCGCGCGGCGGGTCTCGACGGCCGGGAGGTCCTTGCGGAAGTCGACCACGTCGAAGCCGGCAGTCTTCAACGTCGCGGCCATCACCGAGGCATCGTTGACCGGGTTGGCCAGCGGCGCAGTGTTCCGATAGGCCGAATTGCCAAGCACCAGCGCCACGCGCTTCTCGGCGAAGGCCGGCTGGCAGGCGATCATCAGCAACGCCGCGACGGCGAGCAGCAACCGATTCAAGCTCAAGAACCCAGACCCGTTCATGGCGACACTCTGGCCGTTTTAGCACGCAGGTCCGTTTACCAGAAGCAAGCGGGGCGCTTTGTGAGGCGCCTCACGATCGGCGACGGCGTGGACCATGCCATCCTGACTGTTAGTCGACGAAACGGACCGGTGGTTCGGATTTGGCGGGTCGCGAGATTTCGTGCACGATCAAGCCAACAAGAACAGAACCACGGAGGACATGATGCAGGGCACAAGCGCGGCGGTTCCAACCGCCGGAGCCGGCAAGGTCCGCAACAAGGCCAGAAACCTCCTCGCCCTCGCACTGCTGGCCGGCTGCGCCGCGGGCTGCGGCCTGGTCGACGCCGTGTTCGACGGCTTCAAGCACGCCAAAGCCGTCGAGAACGACCTCTTTGCGATGGTCGGGGTCAAACCGGCGGTCAGCTTCAACTGGCACAATGGCCGGCTCACGTCGGTGACTGTCACCTTCCCGAACCTGCTCCAGGACAAGCCATTGCAGGAACTTGCCGACGCAGCGCGCACCGCAGTCGGCAAGGAATTCAAGCAGCGCGCCGACAACGTCGTGCTCGCGTTCGCGCTGGGACCGTCCGAGACACCGGTGGTGCAAGCGGACCCAACCCAGGGCAAGAACTTGCCTTGAGCGGATTTATTCCCCGCCTTGCGTGACGTGCTCCTGATATTGCGGCAGGTCGTCCAGTATCTCGTACCACGGAGCCTTGGAGCCGACGAAGATATGCGCGGTCGGCCGGATCGTCGGCGCATCGCGCAGCGTGCCCATCGTGACATGGACATAGGCGCCATCGCGGACGCGCGAATACAGCAGCGACCCGCAGCGGCCGCAATGCGCGTCGTGGGTGAGCTCATCGCCATAGATCAAAAGACCCTCGGCGCCGCGGGTGACAGTAAACTTCTCGCGCACGATGCCTGCGAACGGCTTGAACGCCGAGCCTGTGGTGCGCCGGCAGTTCGAACAGTGACAATTCAGCGCATAGCCGAACGCGTCGGCCACCTCGTAGCGTACATCGCGGCAGAAGCACTCGCCGGTCAGGATAGTTTCATTCGAATTTGCAGATGCGGTCACAACTCGCTCCTCACGCGGAATTTTATCGCCGGCCATGGCGCAATCCGGCCGTTCATGGCTAAATCCTAGCAGTCAAATCCTGCCGGGAGGACTAACCAGTGAGTCAAGAACGATCCAGCGTCGAAAGCGTTGTGCAAACCTATTTCGACGGCCTCTACGAGAGCAATGCCGACAAGCTCGCGACCGCCTTTCATCCCAGTGCCGACCTGCGCTGGGTGGACAAGGGCGAGCTGAAGGTCCTCAGCGTGCCGGACTGGCTCGCCTTGGTGCGCAAGCGGCCGTCGGCGAAGGCCGAAGGCAAGCCGCGCGAGGACTTCATCGTCACCATCGACCGCTCCGACGACAACACCGCCTTCATCAAGGTGCGTTGCCAGCTGCCGCCGCGCTATTTCACCGACTACCTGGTCGCAATGAGACTGGCCGACGGCTGGCAGATCGTCTCGAAGTCCTACCGCTACGATCAGCGGGACTGACCAGGCGCCCCACCGCACCCCTGCGACGGCTTTATGACACGCCCCAGCGGTCCGGCTCCGGCCGGACCGCATTGACTGGCGCTGGTTTCCGGGCGAATTGAGCCCATTATGGAAGCCAAGTTTCAGATCTTTCTCACCTTGCTCGGCGTGCTGGCGGGAACCGCCCTGGTTGCGCGACGGACCGACATCGCGCCGGCGATCCTGCTGCTGCTGGTCGGCATCGTGCTCGCCTTCGTGCCGGGCATGCCGTCGCTGGAACTGCCGCCCGAGCTCGTGCTTCTGGTGGTGCTGCCGCCGCTGATCTATTCGGCGAGCGTCGCGATGAGCTGGCGCGAGTTCAAGGCCAATCTGCGGCCGATCATCCTGCTGTCGGTCGGCTGCGTGATCTTCACCGCCTTCATGGTCGCGGCCGCGACCCACTATCTGATCGGGCTGCCCTGGAGCATCGGCTTCCTGCTAGGGGCGATCGTCGCACCGCCCGACGTGGTCGCGCCGCTCGCGATCGCGCGCAAGCTCGGCATGCCCCGCCGCATCCTTGTGGTGCTCGAGGGCGAAGGGCTCGCCAATGACGCCACCGCGCTGATCCTCTACCGCTTCGCACTCGCCGCCATCACCACCGGGCTGTTCTCGCTGCCGAAGGCGACCGGCACGTTCTTCGTCATCGTTGCCGGCGAGATCGCGTTCGGCACGGCGGTCGGCTGGCTCAGCCTGCGCGCCCGCCGCCGCGCCAGGGATCCGCAGGTCGAGATCACGCTGTCGCTGATCACGCCCTATCTCGCCTACTGGATCCCCGAGCATTTCGGCGGCAGCGGCGTGATCGCAACCGTCGCCTGCGGCCTCTATATGAGCTGGAACGGACCGCTGCTGATCTCGGCCGCGACGCGCCTGCAGGGCATCTTCTTCTGGGACCTGATCATCTATCTGATCGAGGGCCTGCTGTTCCTCCTGACCGGCTTCCAGATGCGCTCGCTGTACGAGAAGTCGAAGGCGTTTCCGCTGTACGACATCCTGACCGCCACCGCGCTGGTCGCCGTCATCGTGATCGTTGCGCGCTTCCTCTGGGTGTTTCCCGGCACCTATCTACCGCGCTTGATCAGCGCCCGCGTGCGCGAGCGCGATCCGCTGCCGTCGTGGCGGGCGGTGTTCGTGGTCGCCTTCACCGGTGTGCGCGGCGCGGTCTCGCTCGCCGCCGCACTTGCGCTGCCACTGACATTGCCCGGCGGCGAGGCCTTCCCGTATCGCGACCTGATCCTGTTCGTCGCCTTCGGCGTGATCTTCGTGACCCTGGTCGGGCTCGGCCTCGGATTGCCGCCGGTAGTGCGCCTGCTCGGCCTCGCCAAGGACGGGCGCAGCGAGCATATCGCCGAGCACGAACAGGAAATCGAGGCGCGGCGCGAGGCGCTGAACGCCGCGCTGAAATCGCTCGACGCCATCACCGACGATCGCGAACTCTCCGACGAGGTGATCAAGCTGTTGCGCTCGCGCCATGAGATCCGCATCAACCAGCTGCCTGATACGCTCGATCCCGACAAGCACGACGTCTCCGCCGCCGGCACCGCGCTGACGCGGGAGCTGATCTCGTCCGAGCGCAAGTTCATCCATATGCTGCTGCGCGACGGCAAGATCACCGACGAGACCAGGCGGCGCATCGAACGCGACCTGGACCTGGAGGAGGCCAGCCTCTCCAACCGGGAGTATCGCAGGATACCGTTGTAGCGCGGTATCCCTCCCCACGTCGTCCCGGCGAAGGCCGGGACGACTACACGAGGTCATTCCGCCGCAGCGTTCTGCCCGGGACCGCCGACGAAGCCCGCGGGATCGCCGAACCGTTCGATCATCACGGCGGTGAGATCCTTGGTCTTGCTGGTGACGCAGGCGCCGGAGCGCACGGTGTAGCGATCCTGGTGCGCCGCGTGCGGCGGCGCCTCGCCCTTTTGCAGCGCGCGGGCCGCCTCCAGCACCAGCTTGCGGAAATGCATGATGCCGAGATCGGTCGGGCCGAGATGCTCGCGGGTACGGTCTGCGATCGGGCCCTGGCTGTCCTGCACCGCGGCGTCCTGCTCGGAGACGCCCTTGATCCCGGTGTAGCTCTTGGTCCGCTGCAATTTGCGATCGATCAGATAGTCGTTCGCCTTGTTGCGCAGCGGCACGTAATTCTCGTCGACCACCGCCATCACGCCGTTGCCATTGGCATAGCCGTCGCGTTCGGCGTCGGTCAGCGGCCGGTCGGGATTCCACGCATAGGTGTAGATCCAGCAATTGGTATCGGTCACCGGCACGAAGGTCTGGCCGAACATGTTCTCGCCCGGCATCGAGCTCGGCGCGTAGCTGTGGAACGGCATCAGGAACTGGGCGATGCGCCAGTAGATGTTGTCGCTGCCGGTGAGCCGTCCGCCCGCGACCGTCAGCCCGGCCTCGTGCGGATTGATCTTGATGACGGGCCGCGGGTCCTCGGCGATCCAGCGCATGTGGTCCGTCGCGACCCGGGTCAGCGGGTTGACGAAATGCTTCTTGATGTCGAGGATCTCGTTCTCCTCCTTCTCGAAGGAGAGATGCGCGAAGGTGAAATGCGCGGTGTCGATCGAACCTTCCACCGCCTGCACCCAATTGCAGTCCTGCCACTTCTTGGTGACGAAGCGGTGCGAGGCCGGCAACAGCGCCATCTCCAGCGCCGGCAATTCGGGCATCTGATCGGCGGGGCCCATATAGGCCCAGATCATCTCGCCCCATTCGCGCACCGGGTAGGACTTGATGCGGATCAGGTCCTTGGCGTTGAGGTCCGGATAGGAGGTCGGCATGTCGACGCAGCGGCCGTCGGTGTCGAACTTCCAGCCGTGATAGACGCAGCGGATGCCGCACTCCTCGTTGCGGCCGAGCCAGAGATTGGCGCCGCGATGCGGGCAATATTGATCGATGACGCCGACCACGCCCCGCGAGTCGCGGAAGGCCAGCAATTCCTCGCCCATGACCACGATCTTCTTCGGGTCGCTGTCCGGCTCCGGCAGTTCTTCCGACAGCAGCACCGGAATCCAGAACCGGCGCAGCAATTCACCCATTCCCGTTCCGGCACCGGATTCGGTGAGGAATTTGTTGTCTTCGGCGCGGAGCATGGCATTTCCCCGGGAGTTGTTCTTGATTTTCCCGGAGCTTGGCGTAGCGGATGCGCGGCGTCAATGCGATTGGCTGCGCGGCCGGCAACCCTGCCCCGCGCGCTGATGGATTTACGCCCATTTTCCGCAGCAGCCGGTCCGCACCCGCTGAAGGCAATTCAAGACAGGCCGGCCTCCCAGCTTACGGCTTCACGTAGGCCCATCCCTTCTCCTGCAGTTCCATCACGCGCACGACGCCCGACTTCACGACTTCTGCCTGCTTGATGATCGGGATCGACTTGTTCTCGGCCTTCTGCATCTTCTCCTGGGTGTTGCCGCAGGCCTTGAACGACACCTCGGGCGAACTGAGGGCCATCTCCTCGATGCGCGCCTTCACCGGCGAGGTATCCTCGCGGAGCATGTGCAGGCCCGGGCCGAACGTGACCACCTCGATCTTCACCTTTTCGCCAAGGCCCTTGTAGTACTCGGCCACGTTCGTTGCGTTGTTGAGCGTGAGGTTCATGGCGGCAGGGTCATTGCTGTTCACCTGCAGGATCAGATGATGCTCCTTCCCTTTCGGCGCCGCCTGATCGTGCATGCGGGCATTTGCAGAGCGCTTGCGCGTTTCGGCGACGGCTCGCGGCGCTTCAGATTTCCGGGCGTCGCTCGCCAGCGCAGTCGCGGACTGCGCGGTCGGCACCCAGTATTTCCCACCTTGCTCGGCCTCCGCCAGGGACGTGGCGGCCAGCACAGCGATGGCACCCATCGCAATGAGCTTCGCAGCAGATTCAAAATTGCACATCAAGCATCTCCATCTCGAAAAACCGCCGAACACACTTCTCAATTGCCGGGCCTTGCGACAGCGAGCGGCCATTTGCAGATCGCGGCCATCCTCGCGCGCATCGCGTCCAGCCCTGCGAGCGAGAATGTTGCGTCATGAGCAGCCCCGGCACCGGGTGAGAGGTGGACAGCAAGGACCGCGTTGTCGGGAAACGATTGCAACAAGCGAACGGCATCGCCTGCGACGGCGACGCCGGAACCAAACGACGGCACGGCTGCCGCGACCTGCGCCGGCTTACCGTCGTTGATGCGATAGGAGATCGCATAGCCGTCGCCCCGGCCCGAGATAGCGGGCCCCGCGAAGGACAATTCGGTCCGCCCGCCGCGACACCGGATCGACAGCTTCATCGACGATTCGACCGAATCGAATGTCGTCGCCGTGGCGATCGGTGAATAATCGACCGGCGACGTCGTCTCGCTGATCGTCCAATTGCCGGCCCTCGACGCGTCGCGACGGGTCGGCGCAGTGGCGTGCGACAGCTTATCGAGGCACTCCAGACGCGCTTCACGTTGCAGCTGGGAACAGGCGCGCAGCTGTGCCATGGGGTCTTCCATCCCTTGCGCAAGGGCAACGCCGTTGACGGCGGCGGCTGCGGTAAGCAGCGGGACGGCGAGCCTGGTCATTGCGATGCCCGTGTCGACTGGCGATCGAGCCAGGCCTGCGCGGCAGGAAAGCGCGTGAGACCGGGCACCGTTGCGCCGAGGTTGATCGACTTCCACTTCGGGTCGAAGCCAGGTCCCTGCAGCCTGTCGATACGCGAGAACAGATGATCGACGAAACGTGCAACACGCTCGAAGCGATTGGTGCTGGCCGGCCAATTGAAGGCGACGAGAGCGGTCGGCACGGCGATCGTGGCGACGCGATCACCCGACTTGATCAGATTTGGGTAATCGGCGGCATCGAGAGTCGCCGGCAGATAATAGTCCTCGAACTTGCTGTCATACGGGACCGGCAGGAACTTGAAGCCCGATTCAAACCGGCCTTTCACAAAGGCATCGACCGGCTTCGAGGTAATGAAGACGACGGCCGCCATTTCGCCTTTCCGCATCTGCTCGAGCGCGACCTGATGCGGAATGAAGGTCTTCTCGACCTCGATGCCGAGACGGCTGAAGATCAGCGGACCTGAATAGGCAGCGGCCGTACCCTGGTTGTTGAAGTTCACCTTCTTGCCGGCGAGGTCGCTCAGACTCTGAATCTCCGGCCGAACGAAGATATGCAGTTCGGATGGAAACAGGTTCAGGACGTAGGCGATCCGTCGCTGGATGTCAGGCACCTGGCTCTTGTATTCCTCGAGTGCGTCGGAATTGATGATCGCAGCGTCGATCCCGCGCAGATACAGCAGCGAGTTCAGATTCTCGACGGCCCCTCGCGTCACCACCGGCAGAACGTGCAGATTGTCGCCGTCATCGGTCACCCGGGCGATCTCCGCGGCCAGGCGGATCGGCGCGCCCTCGAGCAGGCCGCCCGCGAGGCCCACGACCCAGGCATTCATGGCCAGAGCCTCGGGCCTCGGCTGAGACGGCTCGGCCCGGATCAGGCGCGCCTTGTGAGGTTGACCATGTTGCGGCCGCGCATCCGCCGCGGGCGGTTGCGGCACTGATAGCAACGACACCAGGGTCGCAAGCAGGAACGCCAGGCGCAATCCGGTAGACCTTTTCATCGGTCAGCTCCTTTGCACGACTTCACGTCGGCGCGTCCTTGCTGCAAGGATCGTTCGATCAGCGCAGCGCCTCGAATCGCGCCTTTGCCCCTTGATTCAACGGCCTCAGCCTTCGCATCGAGATCGCGCGCCTTGGTCGCATCGCCGCACGTTCCAAACGTTCCCCAGTGCGAGAGGGTCGTCACGCTCCTTTGGCACCGATCTCCGCAAGTCCGCCACGTCCCCTTGCGGCATGCCCTTCAGTGATTTCTTCAGTTTTTCGGCTTCGCTCTGCAGAGCATTTTCGACATGAACCGAATTTTCGCGTTCCTTGGTCAGTAAGCCCTGCAGCAATTCGATATCTTTCCGCGCCGTCGCGAGTTCGCGGGCGAGCGCCTCCGCGCTCTGCGGTTGTTCCGCGGCTGGACCCGTGTCACCCGCGAGGTTCGTCTTTGCTTGTGCAAGGTGCAGGGAATTGCCAGCGATGCCGTTGGACTGCGCCTGCGCGCCGCCGCCGGAACCCGGCGCACCCGAGCGACACATCAGCGCAACAGCCGCGAACGATAGCGGAGCCGCCCGCCGCATCATCCTCGGAGCGAGTGGCGCTTGATCCGATCTGACGCGCGAGCCGGCACGTTCACAAGCTGAGTTCCCGTCAACGCAAATGACGATGCTCTCATGTCCGCGCGCGTCCAGTATCACCCGCCGCATGGTGATATCGCCCATTATGATGCGGCATCATAGGACTCACCGGCTCACGGATACTATGACCCGCAAGGATTACCCCCGTTAACCGCACCGCTTTGGACAGACTGAAGCATCGAGCTCAGCCGTGGCCGGCGCGACGGCCAGCGCTGGCCTCACACCGGCCGCTCGCCTTTCACGGTGACGCGGGTGCCGGAGCGGGTGTGCGGCCAGTAATCCCACATTGCGCGATGCTGGGCGCAGCGATTGTCCCAGAACGCAATCGCGTTCTCGGACCAGCGGAAGCGGCACTGGAACAGCGGGTTCTCCGCATGCTGGTAGAGATAAGCCAGTATGGCGTCGCTCTCGTCACGCGGGATGCCGACGATGAAGCGGGTGAAGCCGCGATTGACGTAGAGCGACCTTTTCCCCGTCACCGGATGGGTGCGGACGATGGGATGTTCGGCCCGGGGATATTCGCGTTTGTCGGCGACGCCGTAATTGGCGTACAGGCCACGATAGGTCTGCTCGCCGTCATGCAGCGCGGTCAGCCCGTCGAGATAGGCCTTCATGCGATCCGACAGCGCCTCATAGGCCGCATACATGTTGGCGAACAGGGTGTCGCCGCCACGCGGTGGGCACTGCTTGATGTAGAGGATCGAGCCCATCGGCGGCTCGAGATCGCAGGACACGTCAGTGTGCCAGCCCTCGCCATTAGCGCGGGGGCTGTCCTTGTCGGCATAGATCTTCATCAGCGCTGGATCGCCCTCATTGGGCGCGGCCGGATGCACGTGCAGCTCGCCGAACTTGCGGCCGAAGGCTAGATGCTGGTCGGGACTGATGTGCTGGTCGCGGAAGAAGATGACGAGATTTTCGGCAAGCGCGCGATGGATCTCGTTCATCTGGCGGTTGGAGCGCGCGTCGTCGCCAACCAGCTTGCCGATATCGACGCCGGAGATTTCCGCGCCGATGATCGGCGTCAGCTTCTCGACGCCGATGGTCTCATAGGGCTCGGATTGGTCGGCGAGGTGGCGGTAGCGCGGACCCTGCTTGCCGGACAGCGAGCTCATGGCGTTCTCCCGATGGTTCTTGATTGGGAGCATCGTAGCCCGGATGGAGCGAAGCGCAATCTGCACCGCAAGCATATCCGTCGTTCCGGACAAGCCAACGGGTCGGCGCGGAGCACCGCCCGATGACAGGCTCCGCGAAGCGGAGCACAGATCCGGGACCCATAACCACAGGGTTGTGTTTTGCGAAGGCTGGTAACTCACATCTCGTGCAATAACCACGTCTCGTGGTTATCGGTCCCGGCCTTCGCCGGGACGACGGTTGAATGTGAGTTAAGCGCGGAGCAGAACTACTCCGCGGCGCCTGCCGTCTCCGGCAGCTTGGCGCCGTTGCCGTAACGCTGGTCGATATAGTCGATCACCAGCGCCTTGAAGTCGGCGGCGATGCCCGGACCACGCAGGGTGCGGAACTTCTTGCCGTCGACGAACACAGGCGCAGCCGGCGCCTCGCCGGTGCCGGGCAGCGAGATGCCGATGTTAGCGTGCTTGGATTCGCCGGGGCCGTTGACGATGCAGCCCATCACCGCGACGTTGAGCTCTTCGACGCCCGGATACCTGGTCTTCCAGGCCGGCATCTCGTCGCGAATGAAATCCTGGATCGAGCGCGCCAGCTCCTGGAACGTGGTCGAGGTGGTGCGGCCGCAGCCCGGGCAGGCGGCAACCAGCGGCACGAAGGTGCGGAAGCCCATGGTCTGCAGCAGTTCCTGCGCGACCTGCACTTCCAGCGTGCGGTCGCCGCCGGGCTCCGGCGTCAGCGAGATGCGGATGGTGTCGCCGATGCCCTGCTGCAGCAGGATGCCGAGCGCGGCCGAGGAGGCCACGATGCCCTTCGAGCCCATGCCGGCCTCGGTGAGGCCGAGGTGGATCGCATAGTCCGAGCGGCGCACGACTTCCTGATAGACCGCGATCAGGTCCTGCACGGCCGAGACCTTGGCCGACAGGATGATCTTGTTCTTGGGCATGCCGAGCTCTTGGGCGCGGGCCGCCGACAGCAATGCCGACTGCACCATCGCCTCGCGGGTCACCGCGCGGGCATCGCGCGGATTGGCCGATGCCGTGTTCTCGTCCATCAGCTTGGTGAGCAGCTCCTGGTCGAGCGAGCCCCAATTGGCGCCGATGCGCACCGGCTTGCCGTTCTTGTTCGCGATCTCGATGATGTCGGCGAATTGGGTGTCGCGCTTGTTCTTGAAGCCGACATTGCCGGGATTGATGCGGTACTTGTCGAGCGCCTCGGCGCAATCAGGATATTCGGCGAGCAGCTTGTGGCCGATATAGTGGAAGTCGCCGATCAATGGCGTGGTGATGCCGCGCTTGCGCAGGCCGTCACGGATATGCGGCACGGCGGCAGCAGCTTCCTCGCGGTCGACGGTGATGCGCACCATCTCGGAGCCGGCGCGGGACAGCGCGGCGACCTGGGCGATGGTGCCGTCGATATCGGCGGTGTCGGTGTTGGTCATCGACTGCACGACGATCGGCGCACCGCCGCCGACGGCAACGTTGCCGACCATGACCTGCGTGGTTCGGTGCCGCGGCGCGGGGCCGGCGATGTCGTCTTGCGGCAAAATCTCGGGCTTGTTCATGGCGTCTCGAATATCAGGTTTTGGTGACATTCACCAAGGGGACGATGGGCCTCGCGCAAGACGGGCCAAACGGTGATGTTTCGGAGTGAATTCAATAGCTTATGACGCCGATTGAGGCCAAACGCAAGCCATGCAGCAGCGTCGTGCATGGACAGCTATATTGGGCCGAATTGGGGTGAATCAAAGGGCAAAGTGACAGCTTTTCATGTGATCCGGAGCATCTTAGCATCCCGTTAAACGCACACCGGGAGGCGCGACATGGCCGGCCATAGCGAGCTGATCACCACGGCGGAACTCGCCGACATCCTGACCCGGCCGGATCTCCGCCTGTTCGACTGCACGACCTATCTGGAGCCGGCCCCGGCCGGCAGCAACATTCCCTATGTCGTCGTCTCGGGCCGTCAGACGTTTGAGGCCGGTCACATCCCGGGCGCGAATTTCCTCGATTTGCAGGCCGAATTCTCCGATCCCCGCACCGAGCTGCGCTTCATGATGCCGCCGACGGCCCAGCTCGAGGCCGCGTTCGGCCGCCACGGCATCTCGGCGAACAGCCGCGTGGTGCTCTATTCGATCGGCAGCGCGATGTGGGCGACGCGGTTCTGGTGGATGCTGCATTCGCTCGGCTTCGACGGCGCCGCGGTGCTCGACGGCGGCATCGACAAATGGACCGCCGAGGGACGCGACATCGAGACCGGGCTTGCCGGCGGCTATCCGCAAGCGACGTTCTCGGCGCGGCCGAAGGACGGCATGTTCGTCGGCAAGCACGACGTGCTCGCCGCGACCACCGAGGGCGACACCGTGATCGTCAATGCGCTCGGCCCGCAATTCTACAAGGGACTGGAGCCGAGCCGTTACGGCCGGCCCGGCCGCATCCCCGGCAGCGTCAGCGTGCCGGCGGCAACCCTGATCGATCCCAAGGCCAAGACGTTCGTGCCGCTTCCGGAGGCCGAAGCGACTTTCGCCGCGCAAGGCATCAGCAAGGACAAGCGCGTCGTCGCCTATTGCGGCGGCGGCATCTCCGCGACCATCGACCTGTTCCAGCTGCATCGGCTCGGCTACGACAACCTCACGCTCTATGACGGCTCGATGGGCGAATGGGCGAAGGATGCAGAGCTGCCGATCGAAGTGGGGTAGTGAGGAGTTCAAAACCCTCCACCGTCGTCCCGGCGGAGGCCTGGCCCCATACGCCACAGCAGTTGGAGTGAATGGGACTCGTCATTCCAGCGACGCCCAACAATAAGCTTTTGTGGTCATGGGTCCGGCCTTCGCCGGACGACAATGAGTATGTGGCCGCGCTGATGCGCCACACATCCGCGATCTCAAAACATCACGCCGGCACATTCGGATCCGGCGTCACCTTCGGGTCGGGCTTGTTGACGAGATAAAGGCCGGCGATCACCAGCAGCGCGGCGACGCCGAACACTGCGGTCAGCGTGTCGTGCATGACGAAATAAGCCGCGACCACGCCGAACAGCGGCGTGACGAAGGTGAAGGCCGACAGCTTGCTGGCCGAATAAGTCTTCACCATCGCAAACCAGATGACAAAAGTGCAGCCCACCACCCAGACCGCCTGATAGGCGAGCAGCGAGATCGACAGCGCGCTCGGCACGTGCTCGATGCGCTCGCCGGCGATCCAGGCCGCCAACGCGAGGATCGGAATCGAGATCGCGACCTGATAGCCGAGCGCCTTTTCCGGCGCGGCCTTGCGCAGCTGCGTGCCCTTGGCGACCAGCGTGGTCGCCGCCCACAGCGCGCCGCCGCCGACCACCATGAGGTCGCCGAGCAGCACCTTGGCGTCGACGTTGGGCTGCGGCACGCCGATCGCGAGCGCAACGCCGGCAAAGCTCAGCGCCAGCCCGCTCCACTGCACGGTCGACAGACGCTCACCGAGGAACTGGTGCGAACCGAGCGCGACGAAGAACGGCGCGGTGTAGAGGAACACCGAGGCGCGCGAGGCCGAGGTGAAGGTGAGGCCGGTGAAGATGAGCACGAACTCGCAGCCGAACATCAGCCCGGCGATCACACCGGGCAGCAGCGTGCCGTCGCGTTCGAAGAATTTGACCCCGCGCAGCCGGCCGACGATCAGCATGACCGGCAGCGCGCCCGAGGAGCGGATCAGCGCCTGCAGCATCGGCGGCACATCGGGCAGCGCGAGCTTCACCGCGAGCTGGTTGAAGCCCCAGCTCACGCACAGCATCAGCATCAACGCGATAGCGCCGGGCGGCAGCCCATGGCCGACGCTGACGGGCCTCGTGACGCTGGCGGAGATCGCTTGGGTCGACATGTTTCCTCGCGGGCCGGCTTGCTGCCGTGTTGTTGTTGGCGCGTTAGGCTCCCTCGCCCCGCTCTTGCGGGGAGAGGGCTGGGGTGAGGGGCCGTCTTTGCAAACTCGAATAGACGAACTTGCGGGGGCTCCCCCTCACCCGAAATTCGCTCACGCGAATTTCGACCTCTCCCCGCAAGCGGGGCGAGGTGACTGGAAAGCTACGCCGATGAGTCAGAACCATCGCGCATCACGTCTTCTGGCAATGCGCACAGGTGCCGGCGATCTCGACCACGGAGAGCTTTGGGATGAAGCCCGAGGCCCGCGCCGCGGCGGTCAGGCTCTGCGCGACCGGGGCGGCGGGGATTTCGCCGACCGAGCCGCAATGGTCGCAGATCAAAAACGCCACCATCGAGGTCTCGTCATGATCGTGCGCGCAGGCAAGGAAAGCGTTGCGGCTCTCGATGCGGTGGACGAGGCCGTTCTCCATCAGGAAATCGAGCGCGCGATACACGGTAATCGGTGCCGGGCGCGGCATCGTCTTGGCCAGTTCGTCGATCACCTCATAGGCACCGAGCGGCCGATGGCTCGACAGCAGCGCCTGCAGCACCTGACGCCGGATCGGAGTGAATTTCTGGCCGCGGCGCGCGCAGACCTGTTCGGCATGCGCCATCGCATCCGCGGCGCAACGGCCGTGATCGTGGTCGGGGGCAGGAAATGTCGGCTTGGTGAGGCTCATTACCCCGATATGTAGCATTTCTGCGCCGGTTCCCATAGCCCGGCCCCGGGCCCCGTCCCCGACCGCCTTGCAGCCATGTGCGCCATGCGGGGCAGCTCCACGTTAACACCTTATGCAGAATTCATAAGCAAGCTTATTATATCTCAAGCTTATGGAGATGGGTCTATGCGCGGTTCCGTGGATACGGACTTCTTGTTTACGCTTGGCGAGTTGTTCCGGCTGATCCGCGTCTATGCCGACAAGGAGGCTGCGCGCTACGGCATCACCCGCGCGCAATGGGCGGTGCTGTCGAAGGTGGAACGCCAGGAAGGCATGAAGCAGACCGAGCTCGCCGAGCTGCTCGAGATGCAGCCGATCACGCTGACGCGGCTGATCGACAAGCTCTGCGACAATGGCTGGATCGAGCGCCGCAGCGACGAGAACGACCGTCGCGTCAACCGCCTCTATCTGAAGAAGGCCGCGCGCCCGCTGCTCGGGAAGCTGGCCGGCCTGCGCTCCGAACTCACCGCGACGGCGCTCGAGGGCATCAGCCCTGCCGACGCGCATCGCCTGCTCACTCAATTGGAATCGATCAAGGAAAACGTTCGCAATGCCATCCAAAGCCCAGCCGGCGAGCCCTCCCGAAAGGAACAACGCTATGGCTGAACCCGTACTCAAGCTGGCGCCTGAGCAGAAGAGCAATCCCGGTGAGCCGACGCCGGCAGGCAAGGCCAGCCGCGCGCCGCGCCGTCGCTTGATGGCAGGCTTGCGCCGCTATCGCCGCGTGCTGCTGCTCGTCGTGCTGCCGATCGTGGCTGTCATCGTCGGCGGCGTGTTCTATCTCAATGGCGGCCGCTATGTCGGCACCGACGACGCCTATGTCGGCGCGCAGAAGGTGCTGATCACGCCGGAGATCTCCGGCAAGATCGACAAGATCGTCGTCAAGGAAGGCCAGCACGTCAGGAAGGGCGACGAGCTGTTCGAGATCGACCCTGTGCCGTTCCGCCTCGCAGTCGACCAGGCCAAGGCGGCGCTCGACCAGACCAGGACCACCTATGATAACCTGGTCGACAACATCAAGATCAACACCAGGATGCTCGAATTCGCCCAGCAGAGCATCGAACTGAAGAAGAAGGACGTCGATCGCAAATCGACGCTCGCCAAGCAGAATTTCGGCTCGCAGCTCGACCTCGACAACGCGGCCAATGCGCAGGTCACCGCCGAGAGTCTGGCGCAATACATCAGGCAGCAGATCTCCAACGCCAAGACGCAGCTGCTCGGCGATGTCGATTTGCCGATCGAGCGCTTCCCGCCCTATGCGCAGGCCAAGGCCAAGCTCGACGACGCCCAGCGCAATCTCGATCACACCGTGCTGCGCGCGCCGATGGACGGCGTGGCGACGCAGGTCGACCAGATCCAGCTCGGCCGCTTCGTCGCCGCGGGCGCGCCGGTGTTCTCGGTGATCGACGTCGACCATCCCTGGGTCGATGCCAATCCGAAGGAAAGCGACTTCACCTATGTCGCGGTCGGCCAGCCGGTGACGCTCGACGTCGACGCGTTCCCGAACCACGAATTCAAGGGCAAGATCGGCTCGCTGTCGCCCGGCACCGGCGCGCAGTTCGCGATCCTGCCGCCGCAGAACGCCACCGGCAACTTCGTCAAGGTGGTGCAGCGGGTGCCGGTGCGGATCTACTTCGACGAGAACGATCCGTTCGTGAAGAAGCTGAAGGCCGGCATGAGTGTCTACGCGACGATCGACACCAACCACCGCCGCACGCTGGCCGGCCTGCTCGGGCTGGGCTCAGCCTCTGCCCATCCGGACCACCAGGACTAAGACGCGATGAATGCACCGTCACCATCCGCCGTGCCCGGCTTGCGCCGGAACATGGTGACGATCTGCGCGATGACCGCGACGATCATGCAGGCGCTCGACACCACGATCGCCAACGTCGCGCTGCCCTACATGCAGGGCTCGCTGTCGGCCTCGCAGGACCAGATCAACTGGGTGCTGACCTCCTACATCGTCGCGGCCGCGATCATGACCGCGCCGGTGGGCTGGATCGCCAACCGCTTCGGCCGCAAGCGCATCTTCATCATCTGCTCGGCCGGCTTCACCATTGCCTCGGTGTTCTGCGGCCTCGCGCAGGACATCAACCAGATGGTGCTGTTCCGCCTGTTGCAGGGTGTGTTCGGCGCGGCGCTGGTGCCGCTGTCGCAGGCGGTGATGCTGGATTCCTACGCACTGCATGAGCGCGCCAAGGCGATGTCGATCTGGGGCATGGGCGTGATGATGGGTCCGATCATGGGCCCCTCGCTCGGTGCCTGGCTGACCGAGACCTATTCCTGGCACTGGGTGTTCTTCGTCAACCTGCCGTTCGGCTTGTTCACGGTGCTCGGCCTGATCGTCTTCATGGACGAGACCAGGCAGGACCGCGCGCTGCGCTTCGACTGGTTCGGCTTCGGCGCGCTCGCGATCGCGATCGGCGCGTTGCAGCTCGCGCTGGACCGCGGCGAGCAGCTCGGCTGGCTGGAATCCAACGAGATCATGATCGAGTTCATCGTGGCGGCGGTCGGCGCTTACTTCTTCTTCGCCCATTCGCTGACCACCGACAAACCGTTCATCCAGTTCGCGATCTTCAAGGACCGCAATTTCCTCGGCGGCGTCGTGTTCATGACGGTAATGGGCCTCGTGCTGTATTCGACCATGGCGCTGTCCTCGCCGTATCTGCAGAACGTGGTCGGCTATCCGATCATCACCGCCGGCCTGTTGCTGGCGACCCGCGGCGCCGGCACTTTCGTCGCGATGATGCTGGTCGGCCGCCTGATGCGCTACATCGAGGCGCGCACGCTGATCATCTCCGGCCTGGGGCTGACTGCGGCGTCGCTGTTCCAGATGACCGGCTGGACCGACATGACGCAGGCGCGCGAGATCATCGTCGTCAGCGTGATCCAGGGTTTTGGCTTCGGCCTCGTCTTCGTGCCGCTGTCGACGGTGGCGTTCCTGACGCTGCCCAACCAGCTACGTACCGACGGCACCTCGATGCTGACGCTGTTCCGCAACGTCGCAAGCTCGGTCGGCATCTCGATCGTGATCGCGCAGCTCACCGAGGGCGGGCGGCGGATCTACGCAAAGATGTCGGAGCAGATCAATCCGTTCAACCACGCGCTGCAGATGCCCGACGTCGCGGGCATGATCAACCTCAACACCGATGCCGGCCGCGCGCTGGCCGACAAGATGGTGGCGGCGCAATCGCAGATCATCGCGTTCTCGCACGACTACCAGCTGGTGATGCTGTTCATCCTGGTGTCGATCCCGCTCGCGCTGATGATCGGCTCGACCAAGGCCACGCTGCGCGCACAGTCGGCGCCGTCGGATCATGCCGCGGTGATGGAGTAGGTTTTTCGCGACCACCACCATCGTCGTCCCGGCGCAGGCCGGGACCCATAACCACAGGGTCGTGTTGTAAGAGGAGTTGCGGCCCCAGCGTCGCGCAACAATTTACATTTGAGGTAATGGGTCCCGGCCTGCGCCGGGACGACGTAGGAAGCCAAGCGCCCCCTCCGAAAGCGCAAGACACTGTCACCGCAATCGCGTTGACTTTCCGGGGCCTCCTCCCAATACTTCGCAAAAACAAATACCCGTCGCAAATGACGGCTTCAGGGGAGGACGCGATGCCGACTTCACGCAGGACGCTGCTGAAGACTTCAGCGGCTGCCGCCGCTGCTTTCAGCTTCGATTGGACGCGCGCGCAGGCGCAGGCCGAGACGGTCCGGATCGGTGTGATCTACGACCTGACCGGCCCGTTTGCCGCCGGCGGCTCGGTCGCCTCCTCGATCGGCACGCAGATCGCGATCGATCTCGTCAACGAGAAGGGCGGCGTCGGCGGCAAGTACAAGATTGCGCCGGTCAATGTCGATTCCCAGAGCAAGCCCGATGTCGCGATCAACGAGGCCAATCGGCTGATCGATCAGGAGAAGGTCGACATCCTCAACGGCGTATTCGCGAGCTCGCACGCGGTGCCGCTCGCCGCCAAGGTCGAGCAGCAGAAGCGGATCCTCTGGATCACGACCGCGGTCTCGACCGCCGTGTTCAAGGACAAGAACCTGCAATACGTGTTCCGCGCCCAGATCCATTCCGACCAGTACGGCCAGGCCTTCGGCGGCTTCCTCGGCGAGCACGCCAAGGCCAGGCTCGGCATGGAGCCGAAGGACGTCAAGGTTGCGCTGATCCATGAGGACGGTCCTTACGGCGTCGGCGTTGCCGCGGCCGACGAAATGTTCGCCAAGGAAGCCGGGCTGCAGGTCGTGCTCAAGGAAGGCTATTCGGCCTCCGCGCCCGATCTCTCGGTGCTGGTGACCAAATTGAAGCGCGCCAAGGCCGACATCATCTCGCATGCCGGCTACAACCCCGACATCACGCTGTTCCTGCGCCAGGCGCGCGAGAGCGGGCTGAAGTTCAAGATGCTGTTCGGCGCCGGCGCCGGCTACAGCCAGCTCGACAAGCTGCGCACGACGTTCGGCGCCGACATCGACAATTTCTGCAACATCGATCCCGTCCCCGCGCAACTGCTCGATCCCGCCAAGCTCGCGCCGGGGGTCGGCGATCTCACCAAGGTGATGGTGGCGCGCTATCGCGAGAAGACCAGCGCCACCGAAGTGCCGCCGCACTGCTCGATGGGCTTCAACCAGACCTGGGTGCTGCTCAACAATGTGCTGCCGGTCGCCAAGGAGAAATACGGCGGCTTCGATCCCGAGGCGATCCGCAAGGCGGCGCTCGACGTCGACATCCCGCCGGGCGGCACTATCCAGGGCTACGGCGTGAAGTTCTATCCGCCGGGCACGCCAATGTCGGGCCAGAACGAGCGCTCGACACCTGTCGTGATGCAGAACGCCGGCGAGCGCATCACCGTGGTGTGGCCGACCAATATCAGGACGCAGGATCCGGTGTTCCCGCTGCCGAAGGGATCGGTGTACGGGGCGTAGGGTGGCGCCGAGATGATCGGGACCGCAGCGGCGGTGCACCCTCTCCCCTTGTGGGAGAGGGTGGCTTCGATGCGACGCATCGAAGCCGGGTGAGGGGTTCTCTCCGCACATGATCTCTCGCGACTGAGATCGCGGCGACAACCCCTCATCCGGCGCGCTGCGCGCGCCACCTTCTCCCACAAGGGGAGAAGGGAAGAGGCACACGGCTAAAGCACCACCCGCCTGCCCTCGTCCGCCGCCCAATAGCCGGCGTAGTTCACCTTCGTCGTCTCATACGCCAGCGCGAGGTCGGCGAGCGGCTGGCGCCCCGTCGCCACACATTCCATGAAGTCCTGGATCTCCTGCAGATAGCCGCGGGTCCATTCCTCCTCGAGACAGACATACTGCCAGCCGGTTTTGCGATCGACCTTCTCGGTGAAGTAGACGGAGGCGAGCCTTTCTTCTGATGTCTGGTAGCTCACGAGATGCGTGTTGGGCGTGATGTTGGCGAACAATGAGCCGCCCGACGTATAGGTCTCGATCAGATTGCGGACGCCGCCCATGATCATGTCGCCGGAAAACACCGTCGCCTTGGTGCCGTCGGAGAAGGTCGCGGTCAGCGTACCCCAATCCTCGACATCGACCGGATTGGCCTTGATGTAGGCGCGCTCCTCGGGCTTGAGCGAAGCCGTCACATTCCCGACATCGCAGGTGACGCTTGCGACGTTGATGGTCTCGCCGCGGGCGCGGGCCTCGACCTGCTTGAGATAGAGCACCGCCGACAGCGGATGGCAGCCCATCCGGATCAGCGATCCGCCGCCGGTCATCGCCCACGCTGCGGCGTGCGCGGCATGCGAGCCGGAATGACTCTCCTCGCCCTTCATGAACAGGATCTTGTCGCCCGTCGCGCGGATGATCTCCGCGGTCTTGGTCACCGCGGGCGCGTAGATCCAGTCCTCGGCATACATGAAGAGTTTTCCGCTGCGCTCGATCGCGGCGCGGGTCGCTTCCATCTCCTCCATCACGCGCTGGTACATCAGCGCCTTCGGGACGTGCCGGCCGATCGGCGCCTTGTCGCCGTCGCGGCCGAAATAGCCGCTGAACGGCTTCTCGCAGATCACATGCTTGCCGGCCTGCATCGCCTCGACGATCATCGCGGCATGCAGGTTGGGCGGCGTGCAGACGTCGATGACGTCAAGCTCGCGGTCGGCGACCAGTTCGGCAAAGCTGCGATAGGCGTTCGGGATTCCGTGCTTGCGCGCGAACTCGACCACATGATCGCCGCGCGCCGCCACCGCCCTCACCTCGACATCGACGCCATAGACGCGCCGGTAGGCGACCATATGCAGTTCCGATACGAAGCCGCAGCCGGCCAGACCGATCCTTATTTTTGTCATTCAATGCTCCCGCCGTTCAGCCGAGCGCAGCGTAGCGTGCAGCCATCACGGCGTCGAACGCATTTGCCATCGCGGCATGCGGCGGGGTTAATCCCGTGAACAGCTTGAATGCATCGGCCGAGGCGTTGATCGCAAGCTCTCGTCCGGTCAGGACGCTTGCGCCTTTGGCTTTTGCTGCTGTCAGGAGCGGCGTCCAGAGTGGCGTGTAGACGGCGTCGGCGACCCACATCGCCGGGTGCAGCAGCGCGTCCGGCACCGGCGTGTCACGGCTCGGCAGCATGCCGACCGGCGTTGCATTGACGAGACCTGTGGCGCCGTCCACCGCGATCGCGACGCTGCCGGCATGGACCGCATGGCGATCCGCCAACTGGGCCGCGAGCCGCGCGGCCTTGGCGGCATCGGCATCGAAGATCCTGATCCCGGCGACACCGATACCGGCCAGCGCGAAGGCGATCGCCTTGCCGACACCGCCGGCACCGATCAATGCGATCGGGCCGCGCGGCGCGCTGGCGAGCAACGGCGCGATCGCACGCGCAAAGCCCGATGCATCGGTGTTGTGCCCGACGAGACGGGTGCCACTGGCGACAATGGTGTTGACCGCGCCGATCGCGCGGGCATCCGGCGTGAGGTCATCGAGCAGATCGACCACCGCCTCCTTGTAGGGAAAAGTGACGTTGACGCCGGCGAAGCCGAGCCGCCTGACGCCCTCGAGCATGGCGCGCAGCTCATCGCGACCGGCGCCATCGACCTCGATGAGTTGGTAGTGACAGTGAACGCCGAGCGCGGCGGCGGCCTGCTCGTGCATTGCAGGCGCCGCCGAATGCGCGATCGGGTACCCGATCAGACCGGCCAGGAAACGGTCGCGCATTGTCCCTCACGTCAGTCGTGCTCAGCTCATGCGGTCGAGCCGAGCATAGCTGTCTTCCATGCCGTGCTCCATGCCGGTCGCGAGCATCGCCGCGCGCGTCTCGGCATCCGGCAAGGTCATCCGCATCGTCATCACGGTGCCGCTGCCGTCGGGCGCAAACCGCGTCTCGACGTGATTATCCGGGGTCGGATCCGGCAGGTGCATGCGCTCGACATGCACGATGCGGCTGTACGGTTCGAGCGCGACATATTCGCCGGTCAAATGAAAGCCGCCGCCCTTGCCGTCGGTCCATTCGTAGCGAATCTTGCCGCCGGGCCTGAGGTCGCTGATGCAGACCGGCATGGTCCAACCTTCCGGACCGAGCAGCCACTTCTGCAAGATCTCCGGCTCTGTATGCGCGCGATACACCGCTTCCGGCGGCGCGGCAAAGCGCCTGGTGACAACGATGTAGCGGTCGCCTTCGGTCTTCAGCGTCAACTTGCTCATGGGATACCCTTCACGTCTCAGGCTTCATGGCGGCCAGCACTCCGTCCAGCCGGTCGTAATTGGTTTCAAGCGCCCGCCGCAGCATGCCGAGCCATTGATCGATCTCGGCGACCGCCGTCGGCGCCAGCCGGCACGGCCGCTTGGTGCCTTCAACGCGGCGAACGATCAGACCCGCGCCCTCGAGCACCTTGAGATGGCGGGAGATCGCGGGCTGGGTCATCTCGAACGGCTCGACCAGCTCCATGACAGTCGCCTCACCCAAAGCGAGACGCGCCAGGATCGCCCGGCGGGTCGGGTCGGCGAGTGCGGAAAAGGCGGCGTCGAGGTTGGGCATCCTTGATCCCGTATCTGTTATATAACCGACTTGCTATATAACCGATCACGCATAGTCAAGCAAAATCCGCTGCGGCGATGGCGCGCAGCGGATTTGGTCGTCCCAGTGCAGGATTGGCGCGCCGCCGGGCGCGGTCAGCGGCTAGACGTCGAAGAACACGGTCTCGTCGTCGCCCTGCAGATGGACGTCGAACGTGTAGGTATTGCCCGCACCGGCCTTGCGCTTCGCGATCAAGGTCGGGCGGCGATCGGCCGGCACCAGCGCGAGCACGGCATCGCCGGCGTTGCCGGCTTCGTCGTCGAAATAGATCCTTGTGTAGAGATGCAGCAGCATGCCGCGTGCGAACACCGCGAGCACGATGTGCGGCGCCTGCGGCTTGCCGTCGGCATCAGGCACCACGCCGGGCTTGATGGTGTCGAACGCATAGAAGCCGCTCTTGTCGGTGCCGCAGCGACCGAAGCCCTTGAACGAGGAATTCGGCAGCGCGCGCGCATCCTGCGGATCGGAGAAGCGGCCCTGGCTGTCGGCCTGCCAGATCTCCAGCATGCAATCCGGGATCACGGCGCCGTCGCCGTCATAGACGGTACCCTCGACACGGATGCGCTCGCCCGAGGCGTCAGGCGTCAGCAAGTTGTTGGTGAAAGCATCGTTCCACTCATACTCGCCGTTCGGCGTCAGGCCGTATTTGAAATAGGGGCCGACGGTCTGCGAGGGCGTGATTCCATCAGGACGTGACACTTACTTGGTCTCCATCGGCGTGGCGCTGCGCCCGCGCAGCACGATATCGAAGCGATAGCAAAGCGCCCATTCCGGCTTGGTGTTCTCGAGATCGAACGACGAGATCATCCGCGCCCGCGCCTTCTCATCCGTCACCGAATTGAAGATCGGATCGAACGGGAACAGCGGATCGCCGGGGAAATACATCTGCGTCACCAGCCGCGAGATGAAGGAATGCCCGAACACCGAGAAGTGGATATGCGCGGGCCGCCACGCATTGTGATGATTGCCCCACGGATACGCGCCGGGCTTGATGGTGATGAACTTGTAGTAGCCTTGCGCGTCACTCTGCGTCCGGCCGGCGCCGGTAAAATTCGGATCGAGCGGCGCGGGGTGCTGGTCGACGACGTGGATGTAGCGGCCGCAGGCATTGGCCTGCCACAACTCGACCAGCGTATTCGGGACCCCGCGGCCATCCTCGTCGCGCACATGACCGTGCACGATGATGCGCTCGCCGAGCGGCTCGCCCTTGGCCTGGATGGTGAGATCATTGTCGTGCGCGCGCACGGTCTCATGACCGTAGACCGGACCGGTCAGTTCCGAGAGCGTGTGCCGCATCGGGATCAGCGGCTTTTGCGGCGAGCGCTTCACGGTGGAGCGATAGTCCGGCGACAGCCGCGCCGGATGGGCCGCAAGCGATTGCAGCGGGTACAACAAGGTCATGGCGAATTCCTCCGCGGCCCACGCGCCCCGTGGGCTCACATCAGATCATTATAGCGCATAACCAAATTGGGGAAGGGCTGTTTTCAGCCCTTCCAAGCCATTGGATTAGTTCAGCTTTTCGATCGCGACGGCAACGCCTTGGCCGACCCCGACGCACATAGTTGCCAAGGCAAGCTTCCCGCCCCGCTTCTCCATGCCGTGCACGGCGGTCAGTACCAGCCGCGCGCCGCTCATGCCGAGCGGATGGCCGAGCGCGATCGCGCCGCCATGCGGATTGACGAAATCGGCGTCTTCCTTGACGCCGAGCTGGCGCAGGCAGGCGATGCCCTGCGAAGCGAAGGCTTCGTTGAGCTCGATCAGATCGAAGTCCGACACCTTGATGCCGAGGCGCTCGACCAGCTTCTTGGTCGCAGGCACCGGGCCGATGCCCATGATGCGCGGCGGCACCGCGGCCGAGGCGAGCCCGAGGATTTTTGCGCGCGGCGTCAGGCCGTGCTTCTTCACCGCGGCCTCCGAGGCCAGGATCATCGCGGCGGCGCCGTCATTGACACCGGAGGCGTTGCCCGCGGTCACGGTGCCCGGATTGCGCACGATCGGCTTCAGCTTGGCGAGAGCTTCGAGCGTGGTCTCCGGCCGCGGATGCTCGTCCTTGTCGACGGTGATCGGGCCGGCCTTGCCGCCCGGCACCTGGATCGGCACGATCTCCTCGGCGAAATAGCCCGATGCGATTGCGGCACCTGCGCGCTGCTGCGAGCGGATCGCCATCGCATCCTGATCGGCGCGCGAGACCTGGAATTCCTCGGCGACGTTCTCGCCGGTCTCCGGCATCGCATCGACGCCGTACTGCGCCTTCATCAGCGGATTGATGAAGCGCCACCCGATCGTGGTGTCGTAGATCTCGGACGAACGTGAGAAGGCCTCCGAGGCCTTGCCCATTACGAACGGCGCGCGCGTCATCGATTCGACGCCGCCCGCGATCGCGAAATCGATCTCGCCGGCGCGGATGGCACGGCCCGCGGCGCCGACCGCGTCGAGGCCGGAGGCGCAGAGCCGGTTCAGGGTCTGGCCGGGAACCGATTCCGGCATGCCGGCGAGCAGCAGCGCCATGCGCGCGACGTTGCGGTTGTCTTCGCCTGCCTGGTTGGCGCAGCCGAAATAGACCTCGTCGACCTCGTTCCAGTTGATCGTCGGATGCTTGGCCATCAGCGCCTTGATCGGGGCCGCGGCGAGATCGTCGGCGCGCACCTTGGCGAGCGAACCGCCGAAACGGCCGATCGGAGTCCGGACGGCATCACAAATGAACACATCACGCATTGAATCTCTCCCTGAATGCCGCGACTTAGGCGCTGGATCGGCTGGAACTTGAGGTGAGTTTTAGGAGCGTGCCCGCGGCAGGTCAATTGACGCGGCAGCGCGCCCCGCACGCATTACCGTGAGAGCTGTCATAATGGCACCGTGGACAGGGTGGAAAACTCCGCCTTCGCGGATAGGACCGCATGGCGAAATTCTGTAGTTTCCGCCCCTTGGAGCCCTGACGGTTCTGATGAAATCAGAATCGGGCTCCAGATTCTTCTTTGGACGCGTTTTCTTCACGCGAACCGGTGCCCACTTCTCTTGAAAACGCTTCGATGACCATTCAGCAGCCCATCCCCGCTCCGCCCGAAGCGACTCCCGCCGAGGCCCCGTCGCGCATCACGCCGATGATGGAACAGTATCTGGAGATCAAGGCGGCCCATCCCGGCCTGCTGCTGTTCTATCGGATGGGCGATTTTTACGAGCTGTTCTTCGAGGACGCCGAGATCGCCTCCAAGACGCTCGGCATCGTGCTGACCAAGCGCGGCAAGCATCAGGGCATCGACATCCCGATGTGCGGCGTGCCGGTCGAACGCTCCGAGGACTACCTGCATCGCCTGATCGGCGCCGGGCACCGCGTCGCGGTGTGCGAGCAGACGGAAAATCCCGCGGAGGCAAAAGCCCGCGGCAACAAGAGTGTAGTCCGCCGCGGCGTGGTGCGGCTGGTGACGCCGGGCACGCTGACCGAAGATACGCTGCTCGACGCCCGCACCAACAATTACCTGATCGCAATCGCGCGCGCCCGCGGCTCGGCCGGCGCGGATCGTCTCGGCCTTGCCTGGATCGACATCTCGACCTCCGAATTCATGGTGACGGAATGCGCGACATCAGAGCTTGCGGCGACGCTGGCGCGGATCAACCCGAACGAGGCTATCGTCACCGACGCGCTCTACAGCGACAATGAACTGGCGCCGACCTTGCGCGAACTGCCGTCGGTGACGCCGCTGACCCGTGACGTGTTCGACAGCGCCACCGCGGAGCGGCGGCTGTGCGACTACTTCGCGGTCGCGACCATGGATGGCCTGTCCGCGATGTCGCGGCTGGAGGCGACCGCCGCGGCCGCCGCCGTCACCTATATCGACCGCACCCAGGTGGGGAAACGTCCGCCGCTGTCGCCGCCGGCGCGCGAGGCCGCCGGCACCACGATGGCGATCGATCCGGCGACCCGCGCCAACCTCGAGCTGACGCGGACACTGGCCGGCGAACGCCGCGGCTCGCTGCTCGATGCGATCGACTGCACCGTCACGGCGGCGGGCTCGCGCCTCCTCGCACAACGCCTTGCCGCGCCGCTGACCGATGTCGCCGTGATCGCGCGGCGGCTCGATGCGGTTTCGGCGTTCGTTGCGGACTCGGCGGCGCGCGAGGACGTCAGAACCGTGCTGCGCGCGGCGCCCGACATGTCGCGGGCGCTGGCCCGGCTCTCGGTCGGCCGCGGCGGCCCGCGCGATCTCGCCAGCCTGCGCGACGGCATCCTCGCCGCCGACCAGGCGCTGGAGCTCTTGGCGCAGCTGACCAACCCACCGGCGGAAGTCTCCACGGTGATGGCGGCCTTGCGGCGCCCCTCGCGCGATCTGGCGCAGGAATTCTCCCGCGCACTCTCCGAGCAGTTGCCGCTGATCAAGCGCGACGGCGGCTTCGTCCGCGAAGGCTATGAGGCCGCGCTCGACGAGAGCCGCAATTTGCGCGATGCCTCGCGCCTCGTCGTCGCCGCGATGCAGGCGCGCTATGCCGAGGACAGCGGCATCAAGACGCTGAAGATCCGGCACAACAATGTGCTTGGCTATTTCGTCGAGGTCACCGCGCAGCACGGCGACAAGCTGTTCGCGCCGCCGCTGAATGCGACCTTCATCCACCGCCAGACGCTGGCGGGACAGGTCCGCTTCACCACGGCAGAGCTCGGCGAGACCGAGGCCAAGATCGCCAATGCCGGCGAGCGCGCGCTCAATCTCGAGCTCGAGATCTTCGAGCGGCTGAGCGCGCTGGCGCTCGCGGCGAGCGACGATCTGCGCAACGCCGCGCATGCCTTTGCGATGCTCGATGTCGCGACCTCGCTGGCGAAGCTTGCGATCGACGACAATTATGTGCGGCCCGATGTCGACGGCTCGCTCGGCTTTGCGATCGAGGGCGGCCGGCATCCGGTGGTCGAGCAGGCGCTAAAGCGCGACGGCCAGCCGTTCATCGCCAACGCCTGCGATCTGTCGCCGGCGCCGGGACAGAAGTCCGGCCAGCTCTGGCTGATCACCGGTCCGAACATGGCCGGTAAATCGACCTTCCTGCGCCAGAATGCGCTGATCGCGCTGCTGGCGCAGATCGGCTCCTACGTGCCGGCGTCGCGGGCGCGACTCGGCATCGTCGACCGGCTGTTCTCGCGCGTCGGCGCCGCCGACGATCTGGCGCGGGGACGCTCGACCTTCATGGTCGAGATGGTCGAGACCGCCGTGATCCTGAACCAGGCCAGCGAACGGTCGCTGGTGATCCTCGACGAGATCGGCCGCGGCACTGCGACCTTCGACGGCCTGTCGATTGCCTGGGCCGCGATCGAGCATCTGCATGAAAGCAACCGCTGCCGCACGCTCTTTGCCACCCACTATCATGAGCTGACCGCGCTCTCGGCAAAACTGCCGCGGATGTTCAACGCCACGGTGCGGGTCAAGGAATGGCAGGGCGATGTCGTGTTCCTGCACGAGGTGCTGCCGGGCTCCGCGGACCGCTCCTACGGCATCCAGGTCGCCAAGCTCGCCGGCCTGCCGCCGGCCGTGATCACGCGCGCCAAATCGGTGCTGGCGAAACTCGAAGCCCAGGACCGCGGCCAGACCGCGCGCGCTCTGGCCGACGACCTGCCACTGTTCGCCGTCCCCTCCCGCGCCGCAAGTGAGGACAAGCCGCCGAGCGAGGCGGATTTGCTGGTCGAGGCGGTGAAGGCACTGCATCCCGACGAGATGTCACCGCGCGAGGCGCTCGACGCGCTGTATGCGCTGAGGGCCAAACTGCCGAAGACATAGACGGTACCGTAGGATGGGTAGAGCAAAGCGAAACCCATCAACCGTTGTATGCCGAAGCATGATGGGTTTTGCTTCGCTCTACCCATCCCACGCCTCTACAGCTTCGCGGCTTTCCTCCGCCCGATCTGCCACAGCGCCAGATTCCACACGATGCAGGTGGCGAGCGCGCAGCTGAGCCCGATGGCCGAGCCGAATTGCGCGACCGCGATGTGCAGCACGGCGATGCCGAGGCCGAAGCCGAGCAGGCCCCAGGCGCTGTTGGCGAGCACGGCGGCGGTGGCGGGGCCGCCGATCCGCGGATGCAGGATCAGCATCATCGAGGAGAACACGATCGGAAACAGCGCGATCACGCCGGTGACGCGCGGGCCGACCCAGGTCGACGCGGTGACGACGGTGCCGACAAGGCTCGCGACCAGCGCGGCGCGCAGCGGAATGTCGTACCAGCGCCGCGCGATCAGCGGCATTTTCGCGACGTGCCGATAAGGCCTCAGCAGCGGGATGCAGATCGCAAAGGCAATGGCATTGAGGATCAAGCCGCCGGCGAGCGTCCAGGCGAACTGGCGAATGATGGTGCCGAGCACGAGCCACAAGGCGATCGCGGAACCCGCGCTGATCCACATGCCGCGGCGCTGCGCCAGCACGGCGTAAGTGAGGCCCATGAAGATCGTGGCGGCATTGACCGGCAGGCTCGACAGCGCGCCCTCGGCGATGAAGGCGGCGTCATGGTCGAGCGCGAGGAAGGTGTAGGACGGCCCGGCCGAGATCGGCAGCGTGGCGATCAGCGCGCCGATCACCGGTCCCGAACGTTCCGTGATGATGGACGCACTGACCACGAAGGCGGCGGCAACCGCCATGCGCAGCACAAGGAGCAGGACGAAGTGGAGTTCGGGGGACATCACGTGTCGTCCCGGCGAAGGCCGGGACCCATAACCACAAATGGGTGTGAGGAGCGAAAGCCGTCGGGCAGCGCGGCTTGAACCGAGAGGACACGGCGTATGGGTCCCGGCCTTCGCCGGGACGACACCGGTAAAGGCGGCTTAGACCCTGACCATCGACACCGACACCTTCGGGCCGTTCTTGATGGTCTGATAGACCACGCAATAACGCTCGGTGAGTTTCAGCAGCAGGTCGAGCTTGTCCTGCGGTGCGTCGGTGCCGACGTCGAAGCGCAGGCGGATCTCGCGGAAGCCGACCGGGGCCTCCTTGTCGACGCCGAGCGTGCCGCGGAAATCGAGATCGCCCTCGGCGAACACATTGCCGACCTTCAGCGGCACCTCGACGGCGGTCGCGACCGATTTCAGCGTGACCCCGGCGCAGGCGACCAGCGCTTCCAGCAGCATGTCGCCGGAGCAGAGCTCGAGCCCGGAGCCGCCGGTGGCGGGATGCAGGCCGGCGACCGCGAGCGCGCGGCCGGTTTCGACCTTGCAGGACAGGCTTTCGTTGTCGATCGTGCCCTTGGCCTTCAACGTGATCACGGCGGCCTGGGGATCGGTCTTGTAGCGCTCCTTGATCGGAGCCTGCATTGCGCGGAGTTCGGCGGAGTCCATAGGTGTCTGCTCCCGGCTGTTCTTCTTTATTCCGATGTAAGCCCTTGCCGCGCCGATGTCACCACCACATCGCCTCGCCGGCGCTGGATTTGTCCGTGACGTCACGCACCGAACGGTCCAGCGAGCGGTCGAGTGCGGTCAGCACGCGGCGCTTGAAGGTATCGAACAGCTCCGATTTGCGGTCGCGGGGCCGCGCCAGATTGATGGTGATCTCCTCGAACAGCCGGCCCGGCCGCGGCCGCATCACCAGCACCCGGTCGGCCAGCACCACCGCCTCGTCGACGTCATGGGTGACCAGGATCAAGGTCGGCCGCGTGTCGGCCCAGAGATCGAGCAGATGGTCCTGCAGGTCACGTCGCGTGAAGGCATCGAGCGCCGAGAACGGCTCGTCGAGCAGCAGCACTTCCGGTTGCGGCACCAGCGCACGGGCGATCGCGACCCGCTGCGCCTGCCCACCGGACAATTCGCGCGGCCATGCCACAGCCTTGTCGGCAAGGCCGACGCGGGCCAACGCCGCCGCGATCCGCTCGCGCCTGACCTCGGCTGGGAGATCGGCGAGACCGAAGCCGATATTGTCGGCGACGCTGAGCCATGGCAGCAGCCGCGGCTCCTGGAAGATGATGCCGATCTCGGCGTGCGGCGATGTGATCGGCGCATTGTCGAGCGTCACGCTGCCAGTGCTGGCGCGATCGAGGCCGGCGATGGCGCGCAGCAGCGTCGACTTGCCGCAACCGGAGCCGCCGATGATCGCGACGATCTCGCCGGGTGAAATCTCGGCCGAGAAGCGCTCCAGCGCGTGCACACCGTTCGGATAGGTCTTGCCGACCTCTTTGAGCGCCAGCATCACTGCCCTCCCCGCGCGCCGAACGCGTCCTGCCAGCGCAGCAGCGGCGCGGCGGCGACCTCGATCAGCCAGTCGGTGAGCTTGCCGAGGATCGCGAAGATCACGATCGCGGCGAGGATCTGCGCCGGCTTGCCGAGTTGCTGGCCGTCGAGCAGGAGATAGCCGAGACCTTCGGAGGCGCCGATCAATTCGGCCGCGACCACGAACATCCAGCCGAGGCCGAGGCCGACCCGCAGCGACACCACATAGGCCGGCAGCACCGCCGGCAACAGGATGCGGCGGATCATCGCCGGTCCGGAGAGGCGGAACACGCGGCCGACCTCGACGATCTTGCGATCGACCGCCAGGATCGCGCCCATCACGCCGAGATAGATCGGAAAGAACACGCCGACCGCGATCAGCGCGACCTTCGAGGTTTCGAAGATGCCGAGCCAGAGCACGAACAGCGGCACCCAGGCGAGCGAAGGGATCGCACGCAGCGCCTGTACGGTCGGATCAAGCAGCCGCTTGGCAAAATCCCAGTAGCCGGAGATCGCACCCATGATGGTGCCGGCGACGACGCCAAGCGCAAAACCCGCGCCGACGCGCCAGAGCGTCGCCAGGATATGGCGCGACAGCTCGCCGCTTTTGGCGAGCGCCACGATGGTCTCGAACACCTTCGACGGCGGCGGCACCAGGCGGCCGTTGGAATAGCCGAGAGCAACGACCAGTTCCCAGCCCAGCGCGAGCGCGACCGGCAGCACGAGCCCGAGCACCGGGCGCGCATAACGCGACCACCGCGCCGCCGCCGCCGCACGCGGCGCGGCCGTCTGTTCCAGCGCAGGCAGGTCAACGGACATGGCCATAGCAAGAACTATTCTTCCGGCGGGATTGCAAGGTGGGGATCGCCCCCGTCCATTCTACGTCGTCCCGGCGAAGGCCGGGACGACAGTTGTTAATTCGTCGGCAGCGGGACCTGATCGTCGATCAAGCTGTCGAGCGCGGCCTTCACGTCGGTCTTGGCATCGATCACGCCGGCCTGTTGCAAGGCGAGGCCCGCGGCCAGGATCGACTCGCGCTGGGGGCTACCGATCCGGCTGTGGGTCAGCTCGGTGCGCTCCTTGAGCTGCTTGTCGACCACGGCATCGGGCAGCTTGGTGACCGCGATGAAGGTCTTCTTCAGCTCGTCATAGTTCGCCAGCGAATATTTCCGCGCCTCTTCATAGGTGGCGAGCACGCGGCGGACGATATCCGGATGCGCTTTCAAAAACTCCTCGCGCACATTGAGGATGCCCCAGGTGTTGGCGTCGGCCTTCCGGTAGAACAGCTTGGCGCCGTCCTCGACCTCGGCCTGCGCCATCATCGGGTCGAGGCCGGCCCAGGCGTCGACATCGCCGCGGATCAGCGCGGTCTTGCCGTCGGCGTGCTGCAGCAGCACCGGGGTGATGTCCTTTTCCGTCAGGCCGGCGCCGAGCAGCGCACGGACCAGGAAGATGTGCGGGTCGGTGCCCCGGGTCACCGCGACGCGCTTGCCCTTGAGGTCGGCGACGGAGGCGATCTTGGAGTCCTTGGTGGTGACCAGCGCGGTCCATTCCGGGCGCGAATAGACATAGATCGACTTGATCGGGTTGCCGTTGATCCGGGCGACCAAAGCGGCCGAGCCCGCGGTCGAGCCGAGATCGATCGAACCGGCGTTGAGGAATTCGAGCGCCTTGTTGGAGCCGGCCGACTGCACCCAGACGATGCTGATGCCGTCCTTGGCGAACTCCTTCTCCAGCAGGCCCTTCTGCTTCAGGACCATCGACACCGGATTGTAGGTCGCCCAGTCGATCCGGATCTCCTTCAGCGCGTCGGCGGCGAGAGCTGCGCCGGGCAGCAACGCGGAGATCGCGAACAGCGCCGCAAAAGCGCGCCGGGAAAATTTCTGCATTGGTCGCCCCCTCAGGTTGATTAATAAACAGTCTTTTAATTCAATGAGTTAGCCTTGCGGTCAACGAGAAAATCTCTACCCTTTGTTTGGCGGCGCGAGAACGATCTTGCTCACGGCGTCGTCAGGAGAGCATGGAGCTGCTGTCCTTATACTTTGGTCAGTGACAGCAACAGCTCCGTCCGATATCGGAAGAACGTATGGACAGCGTCGTAGCCGAAGTCCGCCCTGAAGCGGATGATCGTTTCGAGACCGAGCGGATCACCGCGGCGGTCAATGCACTCGCCGAACAGCATGCCGGGCGCGAGGACCAGTTCCGCGCCGCGATGGCGCAGTTGCTCAAGGCCGAGCTGATCGCGGCGCGCGCCACGGCGCAGACGCTGCTGCTGAAGGACCGCCACGGCCGACGCTGCGCCGAACGGCTCTGCTTCGTGCAGGACGAGATCATCCGCATCCTCTACGCGGCGGCGACCCGGCATCTGTATCACTCGCCGATCCCCTCGGGCGCCGAGCGCATGGCCGTGGTCGCGACCGGCGGTTATGGCCGCGGGCTGATGGCACCGGAATCCGACATCGATCTGCTGTTCATCCTGCCCTATAAGCAGACCGCCTGGGGCGAGCAGGTCGCCGAAGCCATCCTCTACTGCCTCTGGGACATGGGGCTGAAGGTCGGCCACGCCACGCGCTCGGTCGACGAATCGATCCGCCAGGCGCGCGGCGACATGACGATCCGCACCGCGATCCTGGAGACGCGCTTTCTGACCGGCGACCAACCGCTCTACGACGAGCTGGTCGAACGCTTCGACAAGGAAGTGGTGCAGGGCACCGCGGCGGAATTCGTCACCGCCAAGCTCGCCGAGCGCGAGGAGCGGCATCGCCGCGCCGGCCAGTCGCGCTACCTGGTCGAGCCCAACGTCAAGGACGGCAAGGGCGGCCTGCGCGACCTGCATACGCTGTTCTGGATCGCGAAATACGTCTACCGGGTGCGCGAGACCGACGAGCTGCTGGAACGCGGCGTGTTCGACGCGCAGGAATACCGCACGTTCCGCCGCTGCGCCGACTTCCTGTGGTCGGTCCGCTGCAATTTGCACTTTTTTGCCGGACGCGCCGAGGAGCGGCTGTCGTTCGACATGCAGCGCGAGATCGCGGTCCGCCTCGGCTACACCTCGCATCCCGGCATGCAGGACGTCGAGCGCTTCATGAAGCACTACTTCCTGATCGCCAAGGACGTCGGCGACCTCACCGCGATCCTATGCGCCAAGCTCGAGGAGGAGCACAACAAGCCGGCGCCGGTGCTGAGCCGGATGGTGGCGCGGCTGCGGCCCGGCACGAAGCGGCGGCGGGTGGCCGGCAGCGACGACTTCATCGTCGACAACAACCGCATCAACCTCGCCGCGCCCGATGTGTTCAAGCACGATCCGGTCAATCTGATCCGGATCTTCCGCCTCGCGCAGCAGAACAACCTCGCCTTCCATCCCGATGCGATGCGCACGGTGACGCGCTCGCTGAAGCTGATCAACACCCAGCTCCGCGATAACGAGGAAGCCAACCGCCTGTTCATGGAGATCCTGACCTCGAACGATGCGGAGACCGTGCTGCGGCGGATGAACGAGACCGGCGTGCTCGGCCATTTCATCCGCGCCTTCGGCAAGATCGTCTCGATGATGCAGTTCAACATGTACCATCACTATACGGTGGACGAGCATCTGCTGCGCTGCATCGGCTTCCTGCAGGACATCGAGCGCGGCGGCAATGAGGAGTTCACGGTCGCCAGCGACCTGTTCCGCAAGATCCGTCCCGAGCACCGCCCGGTGATCTATATCGCGACCCTGCTGCACGACATCGCCAAGGGCCGGCCGGAAGATCATTCGATCGCCGGCGCCAAGGTGGCGCGGCGGCTGTGCCCGCGGCTCGGCTTCTCCGCCGCCGACACCGAGCTGGTGGCGTGGCTGATCGAGGAACATCTGACGATGTCGACGGTGGCGCAATCGCGCGATCTGTCGGATCGCAAGACCATCGAGAATTTCGCCGCCGTGGTACAATCCGTAGAGCAGATGAAGCTGCTCACGATCTTGACCACCGCGGACATCCGCGGCGTCGGCCCGGGCGTGTGGAACGGCTGGAAGGCGCAGCTGTTGCGCACGCTGTACTATGAAACAGAGCCGGTGCTGACCGGCGGCTTCTCCGAGGTCAACCGCGCCCAGCGCATCGCGGTGGCGCAGGCCGAGTTCCGCCGCGCCTTCACCGAGTGGCCGGAGGTCGAGCTCAACGCCTATATCGGCCGGCACTACCCCGCCTACTGGCTCAAGGTCGAACTGCAACGCAAGATCCGCCAGGCGCGCTTCATCCGCGCCAGCGAGCAGGCCGGCCACAAGCTCGCGATCAATGTCGGATTCGACGAGGTCCGCGCCGTCACCGAGCTCACGATCCTGGCGACCGACCATCCCTGGCTGCTGTCGATCATCGCGGGCGCCTGCGCCTCGGCCGGCGCCAACATCGTCGACGCGCAAATCTACACCACGACCGACGGCCGCGCGCTCGACACCATCTCGATCTCGCGCGAATACGACCGTGACGATGACGAGGGCCGCCGCGCGACGCGGATCGGCGAGATGATCGAGCAGGTGCTGGAAGGCAAGCTCAGGCTGCCCGAGGCGGTAGCCAAGCGCGCGGTGCGCAGCAAGGCGCGGCCGTTCATCGTCGAGCCCGAAGTGACCATCAACAACCAGTGGTCCGACCGCTACACCGTGATCGAGGTCTCCGGCCTCGACCGCCCCGGCCTGCTCTACCAGCTGACCACCGCGATCTCGAAGCTCAACCTCAACATCGCCTCGGCACATGTCGCGACGTTCGGCGAGCGCGCCCGCGACGTGTTCTATGTCACCGACCTGCTCGGCGCCCAGATCACCGCGCCGACCCGGCAGGCCGCGATCAAGAGCGCGCTGCTGCATCTGCTGTCGAGCGAGGACCAAGCGGCGAAGCCGGCGGCGTAACGCGTCGCCTCTCTCCACTCGTCATCCCGGGGCGCGCCTCTGGGCGCGAGCCCGGAATGACGGCGGAAAAAAGCTGCGGCAAATCCCCGCGCATCCTGCCTCAACCGAACAGCCGCATCAGCAGCGCCTTGCCGACCGGCGCCGCGCGCACGCTGCTGAAGGCGCGGACATATTCGCCGGCATAGAAGGCGCGCACCACATTGACCCGCGTCGCGACCGCGTCTTCGAAACGGACGCCGAAGCCGTCACGGGTGCGGCGGACCACCAGCGCGCTCACGTTCTGGCCGTAGACGTTGCACTTGATCGAAGCGCCGATGGCGGGCGGCGCGGGATCGATGAACCGCGCGCCCGAGATCGATATGTCGGCCATCCGCACCAGCCGCGGCTCGGCGCCCTCGTGCATCAGGATCGGCTCGTCGCGCTCGAAACGCTCGGCCTTGCGGCGCCGCGGCTGCTCGATGCAAATGAAGCACACGATCGCGAGCACAACGCAATTGTACAGGCTCCAGGCCAGCGCCAGCCCGCCATAGGCGATGTTTTCCCCGCGCAGATGCAGGATGAAGGCGTAGGCGATGGCCACCAGCGTGATCAGCAAGGCGCTGCCGTAGAGCCGCAGCAGCGGCCACTCGATGAAGCGCCGGTTGCGATCGCCGCCCTTGGCCGTCACCTTGAATTTGTGGCCTTGCGGCTTGGCGAGGCCGGTCACGACCGCCTTCAGCACCGCGGGCGCGGCGATATATTGCGAGACGTCGGTCATGATCGCGAGCGAGCGGCCACGCGAAATCCAGGCCATCGTGAAAGCGTGCCAGACATAGAACGGCATGAAGTATTTCAGCAACTCGGACAGGTCGGCGTGGACAGCCTTGATCCCGAACAGCAAGAAGAGCCACGGCACGACCAGGCCGAACACCTTGGTGCTATAGACCGCCGCCCAACTCATGAAGGCATCGACCAGCGACAGCCGGTCCATGAATGCGAGCCTGGATTGCCGCGAGAACGGCCCGCTGCGGCCGCGGACGATCTGCATGAAGCCGAGACACCAGCGCCCGCGCTGGGTGATGTATTCCTTCAATCCCTCCGGCGCGAGCCCGATGGTCAGGCGCTCGTTGAGATAGACCGTGCGCAGGCCCTTCTCCTTCAGCCGCAGCGTGACGAGGTAGTCCTCCGTCACCGAGTCGGTCGGGAAGCCGCCGATCTGCATCAGGCCGGAAAAGCTGATCAGCGACGAGGTGCCGCAGCAGAATGCGGTGCCCCAGGCGTCCTTGGCCGGCATCAGGATGTCGAAGAAGAAGCGCTGCTCGTCGGGCCAGACGTCGGTCGCGGCGAGATTGGTCTGGATCGGATCCGGATTGATGAAATGCTGCGGCGTCTGCACGACGCCGACGGTGCCGTCCTGCATCAGGCTCATCGCTCGCGTCAGGAAGTCTGGCATTGGGACAAAATCCGCATCGAGGATCGAGACGAATTCCGGCCGGTCCGCCAGCGCGGACACGTGCTGGAGCGCATGATTGATGTTGCCGGCCTTGGCGTGGCGGTTGTCGGGACGGGTCAGGTAGTTGCAGCCGAGCTCCTGTGCGAGCCGGCGCAGCCAGAGCCTGCGCCCGTCGTCGAGCACCCAGACGCGATAGTTTGGGTAGTTGAGACCCGTCGCGCCGATGATGGTGCGCTCGAGGATCGCCTTTTCCTCGTTATACGTGCAGATGAAGACGTCGACGCGCGGCGCATCCGCCGACGCCTTGGATCCGCGCAGGATGGCGTTGACCTCGGGCGAGCGGTCGATGGTGCGGCTGAGAAACAGCAGCGACAGGCACACCGCGATCATTGAGGCCGCCTCCGCCGCCACGAAGGGATAGCCGATCAGCGCGTCGGCGGTGAGACTCACCGGCGGAAGAGTCTGGGTCACCCGCCAGACGAAGTAGTGCAGCAACAGCAGGAACGACATGCCGGTCATCAAGACGCGGGCCAGCGTCTGCTCGCGCCGGAGCAAGGGCAGGATCGCAAGGCAGGCACCGAAGGCGACCAGCCCGGGCGCAAATGCCGCCATCATGGCTTTGCCGCATCCGTGTTGAACACCACCCGCCCGGTGCGGCCGACCGCGCATTCCTTGCCCGTGGTATCGAGCTCCGGCATCGAGACCGTCACCCGATATGGCTCCTTGTTGAGCGCATCCGGATTGATCGCAAGGTTTGCGGGCGCACCCGACGCGCCGGTGAGATTGACGATCTCACCCTGGATCGCGGCGCTGCCGTCGTTCGGCTCGAAGCTCGCCTGCTCGCCGAGCTTGAGGCGATTGTAGACGCCTTCGGTGACGTTGGCGGTAACCACGGCGCCCGAGCAATCGAGCAGCTTGAGCAAAGGCTGCCCGGCCCTGACGTCCTCGCCCGGCGAGGTCATCATCTCCCAGATGCGCCCGGCGACCGGCGCCTTGATGTCGGCTTCCGCCCGGTTGACGTAATGCAGCTGCTCCGAGGCAATCTCGTGGGTGAGCCAATCGATCTCGGCATCGGAATGCGCGAGATCGGCACGCAGATCGCTGACGCGCTGGCGCATCTCCTCTTCCCGCTGCACGGAACTCGGCCGGTCGTTGTAGCTGTCGCCGAGATAGGTGCCGTTCCTTGCCGCCGTGAGTTCGACCTTGGCGGCATCGAGCCGGCGCTGCGCGCCGATCTCGGTTTGCTGGGCGATCGACTGCTCGCGCGTCAGCCGGGCCATTTCGACCGTCGAGACGCTGCCCGATTTGATCAGCGACGAGGCGCGCTCGACCGCCGCCGTCGCTTCTTCCCGCCGCGCGGCCGCGGCCTCGATCGCGGTCTGGATTTCGGCGATGCGCGCCTGGAGCTGTAGGATGCGACCATCGCGGAACTGGGCCGCCTGGCGGGCAAGGTCCTGTTGCGCCGTCTCGGCGGCGGCAAGCTTGGCGGCGAAACTCGGGCGCTCATTTTCCATCCGGGACATCTGCCGCCGAAGATCGTCGAGCCGCACGCGATCGCCGCGCGCGTTGACGACATGAAGGATCGCATCGCCCTCATGGACCACACTGAGCTGCGTCGAGCTTTGCTGCGGCTTCGCGCTCACGGTGCCGTCGATCGGCGAGCGCAAGGTCACGATCCGGGCATTGACCACGGCCTCGACACTCGAGGTCTGCAGCACGGCCTTCAGTGGCAACCATCCGAACACGGCCACGATCGCAAGGCCGATGCCGACCTTGAGCAGGCGGCGAACCCACCGGCCCGCGCTTGCAGACGCTTCCGGGTGGGGCGTGCTGTCGCCGGCGGGTTCGCTGACCGGCTCGTCGTGCGCCGGCTGCAGCCGGTCCTGCAAGTCACGCTGCAATCCGCGTGCGCCTGCTTCCTCATCCTTGGCGACGGAAACATCGCCTTCGGGAAATGGCTTCTGGTGCTGTGCCTGATTCATGTTGACCGGCCCCTGAACTGTCAGTGCGCGAATCCAACGCACAGCTCCGCGGAGCGATGCCGTTGCCGGACCGATCCAATAATCAGGTGCTTCAAAAGCAGCTAAAGCGAACCGAGCATCTTTCGGAAAAATGTCTGCAGTTTGCGACGGTCGGAAGATCGATGGCGCAGCGACGGTGCCGACCTTGTTCCTCCGCCATTGGGCAGGCGACGGAGAAAACTGAGCCCGGAATCCATCAGGGCCGGGGCTAGACGGGGAGTGGATTCCGGGCTCTCACGGAGGCTGTTGTCGGACCCGTTTTGCGCGACCCAGGCGTGAGCAGCCAGCGCGTCGGTCCCGGCAGCCTGCCGGACTTGGATCCAGAGCGGGCTACGATCCTGGATCCGGCACGTTCTGCAGCGCCGCGAGGCTTGCCCCCAGCAAGGCCAGGTAGCTCGCCTGACAGAGCACCACGCTCAAATCGAAGACGTCGAGTAGATCGATCCAGGGGTCGCCGACCTGCACGCTCGCTGCTTGCTTGCCGCCGTCGATGACGGAGGGCTGGAAGCTGCGGTTACGCGTCCGACGCACGGTCTCCCGCTCGACGTCGTCGGAGCAAACGATCAGATGCAGGCGCGTGTTGGGCATTTCATCTCCCGTCTCTGATTGACGATGGCTGAACCCCGAAAGGCCTCTACTGTCATCGAGTTACCCAGTAAGCGTAGCCAGCGGGAGGGAACCGGCCATTGAACGGAGGTTGATCCGGCCGTTACATTCGGATGGGGACGACATACTTTGGTTTAGCCGCAACCTGGACCTGCGTTCGTCTGGCGATTGCGCTTTCCGCGCGATCTCGCACGAGGCGAGCGGATCGCCAAAAAACGCCCCACGATCCGGTTCGGACGTCGAGAAAGCTGCTAACATGCAGTTAGTTAGGAGGGCGACGTTGTCGCCGCTGATGGTAGCGGTCACCTAGCGACGCAGCGCGGCCCACGATGGCCAAATGCTGGTGCTGCCGATGATGCGCATCCCGACCACGAAGTCCCGGTCGCCCGAGCAATGGCTGCTCGGCGGCATGGTGCTGGCCTTGGCCGCAACCTGCATTGGACTGCTGCTTGGTCCGCAGCCTGCAGCTTCCGCCCATCTGATCGCGCTGGCGCTGCTGATCGCCTCGCTTGTCGCCGCATTGCTGATGATGGGGGTGGTGGGCCGCACCCACAGGCGGATGGAAGCCATGTTGCGCGGCCGGGCCAGCGGCGAAGAGCGCGCAATCGAGGCCCTGCGGAGCAGCGAAGCGCAATGGCGGGAGGTGTTCGAGCACAACCCGGTCATGTACTTCATGGTCGACGCCACGGGTCTCGTGCTGTCGGTCAACACGTTCGGCGCGGCACAACTCGGCTACACCGTCGACGAATTGCTCGGACAATCCGTGCTGCGGGTGTTTGCCGCCGAAGACCATCAGGCGGTCCAGCGCAACGTCGCAGCGTGCCTCGACAACATCGGCCAAACCCACAATTGGGAAATCCGGAAGGTCCGCAAGGACGGCTCACGACTTTGGGTTCGTGAAAATGCCAAGGCCGTACGGCGGCAGGACGATCGATTGATCGTCCTGATCGCATGCGAGGACATCACCGAGCGCAAACAGGCCGAAAACGCGCTGCAGCAGAGTGAGATGTACCTGAGCGAAGCCCAGCGATTGAGCCACACCGGCAGCTTTGGCTGGCACGTCGCCAGCGGTGAGGTGATCTGGTCTGAAGAGACGTTCAGGATCTTCGGATTCGACCGGGCGCCTTCCATCAAGCATGCCGCGGTCCTTCAGCGCATCCATCCGGACGATCGCAGCCGCGTGCAACAGACCGTCGACCGCGTCTCGCTCGACGGCAGGGATTTCGAGCACGGCTACCGGTTGCTGATGCCGGACGGCGCGATCAAATATGTTCACGCCAGGGCGCATGCGGTGACCGCCCCCTCCGGCAATACCGAATTCATCGGAGCGGTCACCGACGTGACCGCCCGCAAGCGCGCCGAGGCGGAGTTGCATGAAGCGCAGAGCAACCTCGCGCATGTCACGCGTGTGACGGCCCTCGGCGAGCTCGCCGCATCGATCGCCCATGAAGTGAATCAGCCGCTCGCTGCCGTGGTCGCCAACGCCGCGGCATGCCTGCGCTGGCTCAACCGGGCGGCTCCCGATCTGAATGAAGCGCGCGGGGCGGTCAGGTCGATCATCAGCGACGGCAACCGCGCCGGCGAGGTCATCCAGCGCGTCCGGGCCCTGGTGAACAAGACAACCGGTCAGATGGCGCCGCTCGACATCAATCAAGCCATCAACCAGGTGATCGGCCTGGTGCAGCATGAGCTGCAGAGCCACCTTGTATCCCTGCAGCTCGACCTCGCGGCCGCGCTTGCGCCTGTGGTCGCCGACCGCGTCCAGCTGCAGCAAGTCATCCTCAACCTCATCGTCAACGGCATCGAAGCAATGCAGCCGGTCACGGACAGGCCACGGGAGCTCGTGATCCGGACCCGCCAGGACGATGCCGGGCAGATCCTGGTCACCGTCATCGACTGTGGTGTCGGGGTTGCGACAGAGGATGCCGAGCGGCTGTTTGACGCCTTCTACACCACCAAGGCCAGCGGCATGGGAATGGGATTGTCGATCTGCCGCTCGATCGTCGAAGCCCACCGAGGGCGCCTGTCCATGTCCAGAAATATCGGTCCCGGCACGACGTTCCAGTTCATCCTGCCGCTGCGTCAGGAGGATCGTGCATGGTGATCGGACACGCGGCATCGTCTCCCGCCCTGGCGAACGCCGAGCCGATCGTGTTCGTCGTTGACGACGACGCGTCCGTGCGAGACTCGCTGAACAATCTTCTCCGCTCGGTCGGCCTGCGGACCGCGGCGTTCGGGTCGGCCCATGAATTTCTCCAGCACAAGCTCCCCGATGTTCCGAGCTGCCTGATCCTGGACATCAGGCTGCCCCGGCTGAGCGGCCTCGACTTCCAGGCGGAGCTGGCCAAGGCCGACATTCATATTCCGATCATCTTCATGACCGGCCATGGCGATATCCCGATGACGGTCAGAGCCATGAAGGCCGGAGCCGTCGACTTCCTGACCAAGCCGTTCCGCGATCAGGACATGCTGGATGCCGTCACGACTGCGATCGAACGCGACAGAACGCGCCGCAATGAGGCCAGGGCGCTCGCGAACCTGCGCGCAGCCTTCGCGACCCTGACCCCTCGCGAGCGCCAGATCATGAGCCTCGTCACCGCGGGGCTGATGAACAAGCAGGTCGCCGCCGAAATCGGCGTCGCCGAGATCACGGTCAAGATCCACCGCGGGCACATCATGCGGAAAATGGCGGCGAAGTCGCTGCCTGACCTGGTCAGGATGGCGCAGATCCTAGGGATCAAGCAGGCGTCCGGCGGCGCGCAAACCTAAGTATGATTCTCCGGCCGCGCCCGACGACGCACTGTGGCGCCGTGAGAGCAGACACCAGAGGCCCCTCTGGCCGTTCCAGGAAGCCCTTCTTGTCCAACCCGGTGATCTCGATCGTCGACGATGACATGTCGGTCCGCACCGCGACCGACAATCTGGTCAGATCGCTGGGCTACGCGGTCCGGACCTATGCCTCGGCCGAGGAATTCCTGCATTCGCCGCAACTGAACGACACCTCCTGCGTGATAGCCGATGTCAGGATGCCGGCGATGAGCGGGCTCGACTTGCAGGCCCGCCTGATTGCCGACGGCCGGCACGTTCCGTTCATTTTCATCACGGCGTTCTCCGTCGAAAGCGATCGGGCCCGCGCCATGGAGGCGGGAGCGATCTGCTTTCTGATCAAGCCGTTTGACGGAGATGCGCTGGTCAAATGCCTCGATGCCGCGCTCGCACAGCATGGCACAGCGACAAGCGCGTGAGTTCAGGTCGAATATACGCAAGGATGATGCCGGGAAACATCTGGACAAGTTGCACATCGACGGTGGCAGCGCGAGATTTCGCGGCGCCGCCCCTCCAGAAGACCGGCGGCAATGACAGCATCAGACATTCTTGATTGGCAAATGGCAGTTCCTTGGAGGGAAGTCGCCATGCGTACGGAACCGCGCTGCGCCCAGTGTGACAGCGAAGATGCCAGGATCATCTGCCTGCGAAGTCCGGCGGGTGAGCGCTACTGCGGACGGCTCTGTCTTCACAAGGGTCAGGAGGATTTCATTCGCTGGCTTTGGCGAGCGAATGCGGAGGCAGCATCATGACCGGCCGTTGCGGGAATCCAGGATGCCGGCGGCCCTTCGGACTGATCCGGCATAGCTGGTACTTCGAGCAATTCTGCTCGACGAAGTGCCGCGAGATCTACAAGCGGCAGCTAGAGCGCAACAAGGTCTATTGGAAGTGGCTCTATCCCCTCCCGAGAACCGGCGGCCCGTCGAAGAAACTGATCTGACGCGCCCAAGGAGATCCGATGACGACGGTCGACGCGATGCTGGTAGGAGCGATCCTCGCATGGGTGCCTTCGTTCATTGTGTTCCTCTACATCGTACGCGATCTGCGCAACATGCCGCGCGAGGATCTCGATTGATCGTCTCGCTGCGGCTGGATCCGGCCGCTAGACCGCCACGCCCTCGTGCCGCAGCAGCCAACGCTTGCGCTCCAGTCCGCCGCCATATTTGACCAGCGAACCGTTGGCACCGATCAGGCGGTGACAGGGCACGACGACGCTGATCGGGTTGGAGCCGTTGGCGTGGCCGACCGCGCGCATCGCATTCGGCACTTTGAGTTTCGCCGCCAGCGCGCCGTAGCTCATGGTGGTGCCCGGCGGAATCTTCGGCAATGCGTGCCAGACCTTCTGCTGGAACGGCGTGCCGGCGACGCGCCATTCGACATCGGCGAGCCGGTCGAGATCGCCGCTGAAGTAATCGCCGAGCGCCTTGCGCATCGCAGCCGGTGCGTGGCCGTCCCGCAAGGTCACGGCGCCATAGTGCAGCCGCAGAAGGTCGAGCATGCGCCCTTCATAGTCGTCCCAGTCGAGCGCGCGCAGCACGCCGTCGCCATCGGTCACCAGCAGCGCGGTGCCGATCGGGGTCTTGAGGCGGTCGAGGTTGAAGGTATGGGCAGTCTTGCGGTCGGCCATGTCGGTCACTCTGGAATGTCGCAGCGCTCGAACGGATCGCTCCGCATACAATTCACCGCGCGCATGCTAGCGTCCACCCGAATTCCGGTGAGGGGATCGAAGATGCTTTGGCTTGCCAATTTTCTGGTCGCGGTGGTGGCTGCGCTGCACATCTATTTCCTCGTGCTCGAGATGTTTCTCTGGACCAAGCCGCTCGGGCTGAAGACCTTCAGCAACTCGATCGAGAAGGCAACAGACTCGGCAGTGCTCGCCGCCAATCAGGGACTTTATAACGGCTTCCTCGCCACCGGACTGATCTGGGGCCTCGTGCATGGAAATCCAGCCTTCGCGTTCCAGATCAAGACATTCTTCCTGCTCTGCGTGATCGTCGCCGGCGCCTATGGCGCGGCCACCGTCAGCCGCCGCATCCTCTATGTGCAGGCGGCCCCCGCCGCGCTGGCGCTGATCCTGCTCTGGCTCGCCTGACGCGACATCGCGCGCAGGGACATCGCCTTGCAATGCCCCCGCCCTTCCTCCATCATCCCTGACAACGGTGACATCCGCCGGCTTGACGCTTGCGGACAAGATCACCGGCAACATGGGAGGTCACGGACATGAGGAGCGTGCAATTGCTCGCTGCGACAGCGCTTGCCATCGCGTTGTCGGTTACATCGGCCACCGCGCAGAAGAAATACGACATCGGCGCGACCGACACCGAGATCAAGATCGGCCAGACCGTGCCGTTCTCGGGCCCCGCATCCGCCTATGCCGGCATCGGCAAGACCCAGGCCGCCTACATCAAGATGATCAACGATCAGGGCGGCATCAACGGCCGCAAGCTGAACCTGATCCAGTATGACGACGCCTATTCGCCGCCGAAAGCGGTCGAGCAGGTGCGCAAGCTGGTCGAGGGCGACGAGGTGCTGTTCACCTTCCAGATCATCGGCACGCCCTCAAATGCCGCCGTGCAGAAATATCTGAATGCCAGGAAGGTGCCGCAGCTGCTGGCCTCCACCGGCGCCTCGCGCTTCTCGGATCCGCAGAATGCGCCCTGGACCATCGCCTTCAACCCGAACTACCAGTCCGAGGGCCGCATCTACGCCAAATACATCCTGGCCAATCACCCGAACGCCAAGATCGGCATTTTCTACCAGAACGACGATCTCGGCCGCGACTACATCACCGGCCTGAAGAGCGGGCTCGGCGACAAGGCCGCGAGCATGATCGTCGCCGAGGTGTCCTACGAGCTGACCGACCCGACCGTCGATTCGCAGATCGTCAAGCTGAAGGCCGCCGGCGTCGACCTGCTCTACAACGCATCGACGCCGAAATTCGCCGCGCAGGCGATCCGCAAGGTCGCGGACCTTGACTGGCACCCGGTGCATATCCTCGACATCAATGCGAGCCCGGTGTCGGCGACGCTGAAGCCGGCCGGCCTCGACATCTCCAAGGGCATCATCTCGACCAATTACGGCAAGGACCCCGCCGACCCGCAGTGGAAGGACGATCCCGGCGTGAAGGCCTATTTCGCCTTCATGGACAAGTATTACCCGGAGGGCGACAAGCTCAACACCGTCAACACCTACGGCTATTCGACGGCCGAGCTGCTGATACAGGTGCTGAAGCAGTGCGGCGACGACCTCACCCGCGAGAACCTGATGAAGCAGGTGACCAGCCTGAAGAAGTTCGTGCCGAGCCTCGCGCTGCCGGGCATGTCGATCACGACGGGACCGAACGATTATCGCATCAACAAGCAGATGCAGATGATGAAGTTCAACGGCGAGCGCTGGGAGCTGTTCGGCCCGATCATCGAGGATACCGGACCGGCGGGCTAGGCTCGCGCCAAAGACGAGATGTGCTCCCTCGCCCCGCTCTTGCGGGGTCGAGACGAGCGAAGCTCGCTCTTAGAGGGTTGGGGTGAGGGGCTGCTGCCGCGCAACGGCTGTAGGTACGCCGGCGGAGACTCCCCCTCACCCGCATCGCATCTTCGATGCGACCTCTCCCCGCAAGCGGGGCGAGGTGAAGCGGAGCCGGCTCTTTCCGGCTGCACCGGCTCTTTTCGCACCGCCCCCTACTTTCGTTGACTGAAATTGCTCGCCTTTTCGGCACCGCTCGTCTTGCGTCGCAGCAATGGTTCCGCCAGTATCCCGGCCCAGCGATGGCGACCGCGGGACCTTGAACCCGCGGACAAGATCATCGGCCAACCATCAGTCACGTGAGGGAAACAGCATTATGAGGAATGGGATTTTCCACCTGGTCACGGGAACGGCGCTCGCGATCGCGCTGTCTGCAACGTCGGCCTCCGCGCAGAGGAAGTACGATCCCGGCGCGAGCGACACCGAGATCAAGATCGGCCAGACCGTCCCCTTCTCCGGACCGGCTTCCGCCTATGCCTCGATCGGCAAAACCCAGGCGGCCTATTTCAAGATGATCAACGATCAGGGCGGCATCAATGGCCGCAAGATCAACCTGATCCAGTATGACGACGCCTATTCGCCGCCCAAGGCCGTCGAACAGGTGCGCAAACTGGTCGAGAGCGACGAGGTGCTGCTCACCTTCCAGATCGTCGGCACGCCGTCGAACGCCGCCGTGCAGAAATATCTCAACGCCAAGAAGGTGCCGCAGCTGTTCGCCGCCACCGGCGCCTCGAAGTTCACCGATCCGAAGAACTTCCCGTGGACCCTCGGCTTCAATCCGAACTACTTCGTCGAAGGTCGCATCTACGGCCAGTACATCCTGAAGGAGCATCCGAACGCCAAGATCGGCGTGCTCTATCAGAACGACGACCTCGGCAAGGATTATCTGAACGGCATCAAGGCCGGCCTCGGCGACAAGGCGGCCAAGATGATCGTGGCCGAAGCCTCCTATGAAGTCTCCGACCCGACCATCGATTCCCAGGTGATCAAGATCAAGGACGCCGGCGCCGACCTGTTCTTCTCGGCCTCGACGCCGAAGCAGGCCGCGCAGGCAATCAAGAAGATCGCCGAGCTCGGCTGGCATCCGGTCCACATCGTCGATATCAACGCCACCTCGGTCGGCGCCGTGCTGCAGCCGGCGGGCCTGGAGGCCTCCAAGGGCCTGATCTCGACCAACTACGGCAAGGATCCCGCCGATCCGCAGTGGAAGGACGATCCCGGCATGAAGCGCTACTTCGACTTCATGGCGAAGTACTATCCCGACGGCGACAAGAACTCGAACTTCAACACCTACGGCTACTCCACCGCCCAGCTGATGGTGCATGTGCTGAAGCAGTGCGGCGACGAGCTGACGCGCGAGAACGTGCTGAAGCAGGCCACCAACCTGAAGAATGTCGAGCTCGACATGGCGCTGCCCGGCATCAAGGGCAACACCACGCCGAACGACTACCGCGTCAACAAGCAGTTGCAGATGATGAAGTTCAACGGCGAGCGCTGGGAGCTGTTCGGCCCGATCCTCGAAGACGCCGGCGCGGCGGGCTAGGATCGCGCAGGTTTGAGATGCAATCGGCGGCCTCCGGGCCGCCGATTTGTTTTTGGAGTGCGAACATCGGCTCCATCACCGTCACCCTGAGGAGCGCGCTCTTGCGCGCGTCTCGAAGGGTCGACGGCCCGACTGTGGCCGTGCATCCTTCGAGACGCGCTACGCGCTCCTCAGGATGAGGGGATAGCAAGCGCTAGCGGTTTTGATGGCCTACGCCGGGATCTCGCCGAAATTCTTGCCCACCGGCAGCACCGCATGCCGGATCAGGCGCGAATCCTCGACGCCGGCCTGGCGGTGTTTCACCGCCTCGCGATAGACGGGGTCGCGAATCATTTCGACGAAGGCGGCGACGCTTGGATACTCCGCGATGAAGCAGTGATCCCAACGCTCCTCTTGCGGGCCGATCAGCATCAGCTCGAAGCGGCCCTGCCAGACGATGCGCCCGCCAAGACGTTCGAACACCGGGCCGCTCTCGCGGCCGTAGGCGGCATAGGCCTCGGCACCGGTCGCCTTGCGGCCGTCGGGATAGGCGGCCCACTCACGCAGACGCACCAGATTGAGCATATGGATCGGGCCCGGCCGGTTGTTGTCCCGGAATTGCGCGAAGACCTCCTTGGTCGGATCGATATGGCCCATGCGGTGCTCCTTTTTTCCTTTGTTCCATCTCTATGTAGCACGCGTCGCCTCACCTCCTAATCCCCCGTTAAGCTTTGCGTAACCGCCCCTTAAACCGGGAACGCTAGCGTGCGCCCCTGTCAGGGTGTGAGCGTTGCGGATGGCGTGGGGACGTAAAAAAGGCGGTGCGCGCAAGGAGCCGCTGTTTGGGCTTCCGGCCGCGCTTGCCGACCTCCGCCTGTCGCCCTCCGATCGCGTTCCCGGCGGCGGCGACGACAAGCCTGCCAGATCCAAACCCAAGAATACCGACAAGAATACCGAAAAGAGCAGCGATTCCGGCAGCGAGAAACCGCGCCCGTCGCGCAGCGGCAGCAAGCGGCGCAGCAAGTCGCGCGGCTTCGGCATTGGCCGCCTGTTCTATTGGACCGCGGTGCTCGGCCTGTGGACGGGCATTGCGGTGATCGGTGTCGTGGTATGGGTCGGCGCGCATCTGCCGCCGATCCAGTCGCTGGAAATCCCCAAGCGACCGCCGACGATCCAGATCGTCGGCATCGACGGCAGCGTGCTGGCGCAGCGCGGCGAAATGGCCGGCGCCAACATCGCGTTGAAGGACCTGCCGCCCTATCTGCCGAAGGCCTTCATCGCCATTGAAGACCGCCGCTTCTATTCGCATTTCGGCGTCGACCCGTTCGGCATCTTACGCGCAGCCGTCACCAACGTGCTGCATCGGGGTGTGTCGCAGGGCGGCTCGACGTTGACGCAGCAGCTCGCCAAGAACCTGTTCCTGACCCAGGAGCGCACCATGCAGCGCAAGCTGCAGGAGGCCGAGCTCGCGTTGTGGCTGGAACGCAAGCATTCCAAGGACGAGATCCTCGAGCTCTATCTCAACCGCGTCTATTTCGGTTCCGGCGCCTACGGCGTCGAGGCCGCTGCGCAGCGCTATTTCGGCAAGTCGGCGAAGAACGTGACCCTGCCGGAAGCTGCGATGCTCGCGGGCCTCGTCAAGTCGCCGTCGCGGCTGGCGCCGAACCGCAACCCTGAAGGCGCGGAGCAGCGCGCGCAGGTCGTGCTCGCGGCGATGGCCGACGCCAAATTCATCACCGAGGCGCAAGCAAAGGCCTCGATCGGCCAACCCTCGATCGCCGTGAAGCCGGCCGGCGCCGGCACCGTGAACTATGTCGCCGACTGGATCGGCGAAGTGCTCGACGATCTGGTCGGCCAGATCGATCAGGACATCATCGTGCAGACCACGATCGATCCAAAACTGCAGAACGTCGCCGAAGCTGCCGTGATCGACGAGCTCGCCGCCAAGAGCGTGAAGTTCAATGTCAGCCAGGGCGCGTTGGTGGCGATGACGCCTGATGGCGCGGTGCGCGCCATGGTCGGCGGGCGAAACTACTCGGAGAGCCAGTACAATCGCGCCGTTACCGCCAAGCGGCAGCCCGGATCGTCGTTCAAGCCGTTCGTCTATCTCACCGCGGTCGAGGCCGGGCTGACGCCGGACACCATCCGCACCGACGCGCCGCTCGACATCAAGGGCTGGAAGCCGGAGAACTACACCCACGAATATTTCGGCTCGGTGACGCTGACCCAGGCGCTGGCGATGTCGCTGAACACGGTGGCGGTGCGGCTCGGCGTCGAGGTCGGCGCCAAGAATGTGGTGCGCACCGCGCACCGGCTCGGCATCTCCTCCAAGCTCGAGCCCAACGTCTCGATCGCGCTCGGCACCTCGGAAGTATCCGTGCTCGAGCTGGTCGGCGCCTATGCACCGTTCGCCAACGGCGGCTACGCCGTGTCGCCGCATGTGGTGACCAGGATCAAGACCAGCTCCGGCAAGCTGCTCTATGACCGCCCCACCGATCCACCCAACCAGGTGATCGAGCCGCGCTATGATGCGATGATGAACAGCATGATGCGCGAGACGCTGATCTCCGGCACCGCACGCAAGGCGGAGATCCCCGGCTGGACCGCCGCCGGCAAGACCGGCACCAGCCAGGATTATCGCGACGCCTGGTTCATCGGCTACACCGCCAAGCTCGTCACCGGCGTCTGGCTCGGCAATGACGACAATTCGCCGACCAAGAAGGCAACCGGCGGCGGGCTGCCGGTGGAAGTGTGGACCCGCTTCATGAAGGCCGCGCATCAGGGCGTACCGGTCGCGGCGATCCCGAACTCGCAAGGCAGTTGGGCGCCCGCGAACCTGATGCAGATCTCCTCGCAAATATCGGCGCCGTCAGCACCGGCGGCACCGATGCAGATTCAACCGCCGATGCAGGCGCCCGCGCCGGTCCCGTCCGGCGGCGGCTATTACCGCCAGCCCCCGCCGACGCCGGCCCGCGCCTCGGCGCCGCCGAATCCGAACGCGCGGCCGGAGGCAGCGGCAGGGCTGGATGGCTGGCTGGCCGATCGGTTGTTTCGGTAGGCCGTCGACAGCTGGTGTGTAGGATGGGTAGAGCGCAGCGAAACCCATCGCTTCGTGCACGCGTCATGATGGGTTTCGCTTCGCTCTACCCATCCTACGGGCGCAACGAGAGCGCCTACTCCTGAATCCCGTAGCGGTGCAGGTCGTTGCCGTAGGTGTCGAGCCAGTTCTTGGCGCGCGTGACCGACGCGCAAACCTTGTCGACCACCCGCCAGAACCGCGCCGAGTGGTTCATCTCGACGAGATGCGCTACCTCATGGGCGGCGAGGTAATCGAGCACGAAGGGCGGCGCCAGGATCAACCGCCACGAGAACGACAACGAACCCGCCGAGGTGCACGAGCCCCAACGGCTGGACTGGTCGCGGATCGAGATCCGCCGCACCCTTACGCCGAGCTCCGCGGCGTGCAGCTGCGCCGCCTTCTGCAGATCCTTGCGCGCCTCGCGCTTGAGGAAGTCATGCACCCGGCGATCCATGTGCTCGACGCCGCCGGCAACGCAAAGGATCTTCTCGCCGCTGTCGCGCGTCTCGGTCCAGACCGTTCCGCGTTCGCCCGAGCGATGCACCAGCCGATGCGGCACGCCGCGCAACGGCACCACGGTGCCGGGCTGGAACGGCGCCGCCTTCGGCAAGCGGCCAAGACGGGCGGCGATCCAGCCGCCATGGATATTGGCGAATTCCTTCGCTTCCACGATCGTGCCCCGCGGCGGCATGGTCAGGATCGCTTCGCGATCGGTCGGATGTATCCTGAGCGTATAGCGGCGCGCGCGCCGGTGCCGGCGCAGCCTGACGGTGAAGAACTGGGAGCCGTGTCTGACCAATACGGTCGCGGGTTCGGCAGGCCGCCGATAGAGGAGCGCGCGAGTAGCCATTTCTGAGAGTCCGGGGAGCAGGAGTTCGCCCGAACTTTGCCATATCCGCCGCCAGGGAAAGCGCTCGGCGCAAAAACAAATCATTTGCCCAATATACAGGGGTTGGCCGTTAATTGACCTCTACCGGCTGGGGTTGGAACCGGATTTTTTCTGATGAATCGGAGTCACGAAAAAGGTCCAAGAGATGAAATTAAATTCATCACTTGAGCCTTCGCTGATTTGACATTCTTTTAGTTAAATCAATTACTTGCGCGACTGCAGCAATCGCGGCCGGGACGATACCTATTCGGCCGCGGCGACCAGGGAAAGCCGCGTATTTGCCGCCGAAACCATGAAATCGGAGATCCGCGGCACGATTTCGGAGCGGAACCGCGAGCCGTTGAACACGCCGTAGTGCCCGACGCCCTTCTGCACGTAGTGGACACGGCGATGGTTCGGAATCGCGGTGCAGAGCGCGTGCGTTGCCTCGGTCTGGCCGAGGCCGGAGATGTCGTCCTTCTCGCCTTCCACCGTCATCAGCGCGACGCGGCGGATCTTCGACGGATCGACCGGCTTGCCGCGATGGGTCATCTCGCCCTTCGGCAGCGCGTGCTTGACGAAGACGAGGTCGACGGTCTGCAGGTAATACTCGGCAGTGAGGTCCATCACCGCGAGATATTCGTCATAGAATTCGCGATGCTTGTCGACGAGATCGCCGTCGCCCTTGACCAAATTGGCGAACAGCGCCTTGTGCGCGTCCATGTGCCGATCCAGGTTCATGCTGATGAAGCCGTTGAGCTGCAGGAAGCCCGGATAGACGTCGCGCATCACGCCCGGATGCGGGAACGGCACCTTGGTGATGACATTGTTGCGGAACCAATCGATGCCGCGCTCCGCCGCCAGATCATTGACAGCGGTCGGATTGCGCCTTGTATCGATCGGGCCGCCCATCAGCGTCATCGACAGCGGCACGAACGGGTCGCTATTGGCTTCCATCACCGAAACGGCTGCCACTACAGGCACCGAGGGCTGGCACACCGCTACAATATGCATGTTGCCGCCGAGCGCGTGCAGCATCTCGATCACGTAGTCGACGTAATCGTCGAGATCGAACCGCCCTTCCGCGAGCGGCACCATGCGCGCATCGGCCCAATCGGTGATGTAGACCTCATGCGTCGGCAGGAACGCCTCGACCGTGCCACGCAGCAGCGTCGCGTAATGGCCGGACATCGGTGCCACGATCAGCACGCGCGGCTGCGGCGCGCGCAGCGGGCGCGTCAGCTTGCGATCGAAATGCAGCAGGCGGCAGAACGGCTTTTCCCAGACCGTGCGAACCTCGACCGCCGTGCGGATGCCATTGACCTCGGTCGTCGGCAGGTTCCAATCCGGCTTGCCGTAGCGGCGCGTCGTGCGCTCGAACAATTCGCAGCCGGCGGCGATCGACTTGCCGAACTCGGTGTGCGTCCACGGATTGAGCGGGTTCTGAAACAGGATCTTGGTGGCGTCGGTCACGGCGCGTACCGGATTGAGCGACGCATGCGCCATCTCGTACATCCAGTACAGCGGCGTCGTGAGTGCCGGACTGCCTTCCGCCGCCAGTGGCGGCGCACCGCCAAATTCACCGATGGGCATAGTATTTTCAGACCCCTGTTTTGCGCCGCAGCATACTGACCAATGCGTAACAATGCGTCAATGCGCCGCGAGCCGAATCTGGGGTCGATATAGGGCTAAAACACCGAGAATCCACGTGAAAGTGACATTTATTCACCACCCGCGAGCAGCGATCCGTTGCGCTTGGCGCTCTGCAAAAGGGCAAGGAAGACCGCAAAAGAGGCAGTGAACAGGATGGCGTTGATGACCAGAGCCCAGGCCATCAGGTCAGCGCGGAAGACGTGATCGATCAGCAGCGACCGCATGCCTTCGAACACGTAGGTCGGCGGCAACGTCCAAGCGACATACTGCAGCCAGACCGGCAGCACCTCGACCGGATAGTAGATGCAGGCGAGCGGCATCACCGCGAACATCAGCGTCCAGACGATGCTCTCCGCGCCGAGCCCGTTGCGCAGCACAAGGCCCGAGGCGAACACACCGACCGACCAGCTGGTGAAGATCAGATTGCAGAAGAACGCGATCAGCGGCAGCCCGATGGCGTAAAAGTTGAAGCCGAAAAAGAACAGCGCCAGCAGCGTCATCGGGATCACGCCGATGGCGAGCCGGATCAGGCTCATGATCATCAGCGAGAGCAGGAATTCGATCGGCTTCAGCGGGCTCATCATCAGGTTGCCGAGATTGCGCGCCCACATCTCTTCTAGGAACGAGATGGAGAAGCCGAGCTGGCCGCGAAACAGGATGTCCCACAGGATCACGGCACCGATCAGCGTGCCGCCCGCCTTGGCGAAGAAGCCGGACGCCTGCGAGATGTAGTTCTGCAGGAAACCCCAGGTGATGATCTGCAAGGCCGGCCAGTAGATCAGTTCCAGCAGCCGCGGCCATGACGAGATCAACAGATACCAATAGCGCAGCACCATCGCGTTGATGCGTTGCAGGGAAATGCCGCGCGGCTGATGGCTGACGATCTCGCTCATGGTGTCTCTTCCCGTACCCGGCCGCGCGCCACGTCGAGAAACACCTCCTCCAGCGTGTCGCGGTTGTAGCGCGCCATGATCCCCTCGGGGCTGTCGTCGTCCTCGATCTTGCCGCGCTTCATGATGATGACGCGGTCGCAGAGGCGCTCGACCTCCAGCATGTTGTGCGAGGCCAGCAGGATGGTCGCGTTATGGGTCTTGCGGTAGGTTTCGAGATGCTGCCGCACCCAGTCGGCGGTGTCCGGGTCGAGCGATGCGGTCGGCTCGTCGAGCAGCAGCAGGTCCGGCTCGTTGATCAGCGCCTTCGCCAGCGCGACGCGGGTCTTCTGCCCGGCGGAGAGCTTGCCGTTGGAGCGGTCCAAGAATTCCTTCAGATCGAGATCGGCGGCGAGCTGGTCGATCCGCTCGCGCAGATGCTTCACGGCATAAAGGCGGCCGAAGATGGTCAGGTTCTGCCGCACCGTGAGCCGCATCGGCATATCGACATAGGGGCTCTCGAAATTCATCCGGCCGAGCACGTCATAGCGCTGCTCGGGTATTTTCGCGCCCAGCACCTCGACGCTGCCCGAGGTCGGCAGCACCAGCCCCATGATCATTGCGATCGTCGTGGTCTTGCCGGCGCCGTTGCCGCCGAGCAGGCCGGTGATGCTGCCGCGCGCGATACTGAAGGAGATGTCATCGACCGCGCGGGTGGTCTTGTAGACCTTGACCAGATGCGCGACGTCGATCGCGGCCGATCCACCCTGATCGGCCACTGGCGCTTGGTCGGCCGCAGTCGCTTCTTTGGCCGCAGGCGCTTGCGCCTGACCTGTCCCGCGCTGTTGCATATCGCCGTCATTGAGGCATTGCGACAATAAGCGCAAGGCTTGCCCGGCGTGCTTGCGCTAAGTCGCGAATTTGTGCGCCGCCCACGGCACAGCTAAAGTCCAGAGATGACCGACTTCGCTTCCGATTTCCGCCAACCCCGCCGCTATGTCCGCCTGGATACGATCCTGCGGCTGCGCTGGCTCGCCGCGCTCGGCCAGCTCGTCGCGATCTTCGTCGTGGCCCAGGGGCTGGAATTCGACGTTCCGATCGTCCCCTGCGTCATCATCGTGACGTTCTCGGCGCTGCTCAATCTGGCGCTGCAGATCGCGTTCAACCCGATGCAGCGGCTGGAGCCGGCCTATGCCGCGGCCCTGCTCGCGTTCAACATCGTCGAGCTCGGCGGCCTGCTGTACTTCACCGGCGGATTGCAGAACCCGTTCTCGTTCCTGTTCCTGGCGCCGGTGCTGATCTCGGCCACGGTGCTGCCGATCCGGCTGACGATCGCGCTCGGCTGCCTTGCGGTCGCCTGCGCCTCGGCGCTGTTCTTCTACCATCTGCCGCTGCCGTGGGACGGCGACGATCCGCTGGTGCTGCCGCCGATCTATCTGATCGGCGTCTGGCTTTCGATCCTGCTCGCGATCGGCGTCACCAGCCTTTACGCATTCCAGGTGACCGAGGAAGCCCGCCAGCTCTCCGATGCGCTTGCCGCGACCGAGCTGATCCTGACGCGCGAGCAGCATCTGACCCAGCTCGACGGCCTCGCCGCCGCCGCCGCGCATGAACTCGGCACGCCGCTGTCGACGATCTTCCTGATCTCGCGCGAGCTCGAGAAGACGGTGCATGACCCGGCGATCACTGACGACCTCAAGACGGTGCGTGAACAGGCGCAGCGCTGCCGCGACATCCTGAGCAAGATTGCGCAATTGTCATCAAGCGGCGCGCCGTTCGACACGATGAAACTGTCGACCCTGATCGAGGAGGCGGTGGCGCCGCATCGCGATTTCGGCATCAACATCAAGGTGCGGCTTGCTGTCGCAGCAACGCGTGAACCGGTCGCGGCGCGCAATCCCGCGATCCTTTATGGTGTCGGAAACATTCTCGAAAATGCCGTCGATTTCGCGCACCAGACCGTCGAGGTGAACGCGTGGTGGAACGCCGAAACCATCGAGATCGTGGTCTCCGACGACGGCCCGGGCATCGCGCCCGACATGCTGAAGCGGATCGGCGAGCCGTATTTGTCGCGCCGCCGGGGCGCAGATGAGGCCCAAAATGCCCGTGGCGGCCTGGGCTTGGGCGTTTTCATCGCAAGAACGCTGCTGGAACGCACCGGCGCCAAGGTGTCGTTTACCAATCGCACCTTCCCCGATCACGGCGCCGTGGTGCAGATCGTCTGGCCCCGCGAGCGCTTCGAGGAAGCGGCGCCGGCCGATGAAACCGAAGCCTGAGAACGATTCTTAATCGCACCTCTGGCATACCGGATGCAGCACTCTTTCCGGAATGGCACGCGACTTTCGGCTGCCTTGGCAGCGCCGCAGTAGGACCCCATATAATGGGTGTCTGCCACAGGGAAAAATGGATCGTGAACGCCATCACTGAACTGAATGACCATGCCGACCGCTCGCTCCTCATCGTCGAGGACGACAAGCCGTTCCTGGAACGCCTGTCGCGTGCGATGGAGACGCGCGGTTTCGCGGTGAAGTCATGCGACACGGTGTCTGATGGTCTCGCCGAGATCGGCCGCGCTGCGCCCGCTTTCGCGGTCGTCGACCTCCGCCTCGGCGACGGCAACGGCCTCGACGTCGTCTCGGCGTTGAAGCGCAAGCGCCCCGAGGCGCGCGCGATCGTGCTGACCGGCTACGGCAATATCGCCACCGCCGTGACCGCGGTGAAGATGGGCGCTGTCGACTATCTTTCGAAGCCCGCCGATGCCGACGACGTCGTCGCCGCGCTGCTCGCGACCGGCACCGAGAAGTCCGAGTTGCCGGCCAATCCGATGTCGGCGGACCGCGTGCGCTGGGAACACATCCAGCGCATCTACGAGATGTGCAATCGCAACGTCTCGGAGACCGCGCGCCGCCTCAACATGCACCGTCGGACCTTGCAGCGCATCCTCGCCAAGCGCGCGCCGCGCTAAGCGGCGCTTCATACGGTTTTGCGATGGCCGGGCTTCGTCCCGGCCATTTGCTTTTTGGATACTTCGTACGGTTCGCAAAGCGAAGCGTGCGCACCCTACGCCTAGTCAATTGTCGACGTGATCTCGTTGGCCCCGCTCTTTGCGCTGCCATACCGCCTTTTAACGCGCGCCCCCTTCATAAAGGAGCGTGCGCGAAGAATCGGTACGACGACTTCAAACAGCCGGTCGGCGTCGGGACCATACATGTAAAGCGTAGCAGCGCTACCATCCGCAGCAATCTCGTTGCCGTCATATTTACCGACGCCGGAGCCGGAGATGGCCTTCTGCAAGAAGTCCTCCAGTTCGAAGAGCCTGTCTAGACTCGTGGATTCGTAACGAAACGCTATGATTACGGCATGTTCGGCCATGCGAGCTTCAGCTCCAGTCGCAGGGTGGGCAAGGTAGAGCACGCCCAGCACCATGAACAACGCAAGCAATGGTCGACAAGCTTTGCTCACCCTACGACCTTCATAACTCATGCCCCTGCGGATCGACCAGCCGGTTGATGCGCTGCGCCGCAGCCATCGCAAAGCGCACCGTCATCGCCTTGCGGGTGGCCGCCGGCAGGCGACGCTCCGGCGCCTCGCAGTGCAGATGCGCGCCATAGGCGTCGGCGATGATCAGGCCGGTGTCCGAGGGGAAGATCTCGCACGGCAGATCCTGCGTGAAGGCGAAGAACAACCGGTCGCAATGCATCCGGTAGTCCTGCCATTTCTGGTCGGCGCGCAGATCCTCAACCGATGACTTGATCTCGACGATCCAGATCTCGCCGCGCTCGTTCAGCGCCACCAGATCGGCACGGCGGCCGGACGGCAGCGGCAATTCGCTGATGCAGGAAAATCCCAGCGACCTCAGAAGCCGCGCGGTGCCGCGCGCGATCGCCAGCGCAGTCTCCGACTGGCGTCGGTCGGGCGCGGGCACAAGGGCGATCTGGCGGGCGGGCGATTCCATCGCTCAAGAATAGCCGATTCCGATGCGCGGCGGCAGCGCCGGAATCGGCCGCAAATTCGCACCCAGGCCGCCGCGATTCCGGCCTCATGCCACCGCGAAGCCGGTGGAACCTTGATTCCGAGGGACGAAACCACTGGAGGAGAGACCCATGCGGTCACGCATCACACTTCGCTCGTTCGTCTTCGCTCTCGCAGCCCTTCCACTGTCCGCCGGACTGTCATCGGCGATCGCCAAGCCCGTTGTCGAAGTCGCCTTCGTGCTCGATACCACGGGCTCGATGGGCGGATTGATCGAGGGAGCCAAGCGCAAGATCTGGTCGATCGCGACCGCGATCGTCGATTCCAATCCCGACGCCGATATCCGGATGGGCCTGATCGCCTATCGCGACATCGGCGACGAGTATGTGACCAAAAAGGTCGAGCTGACGCGCGACATCCAGGATCTCTACGCCAATCTGCTGGAATTGAAGGCGCGCGGCGGCGGCGACTGGCCGGAGAGCGTCAACGAGGCGCTCGACGTCGCCGTCAACAAGATGCAATGGACGCAAGGCCGCGACGGTACGCGCATCGTGTTCCTGGTCGGCGACGCTCCGCCGCATATGGACTATGCGCAGGACACCAAATATCCGGTGACGCTCGCGGTCGCCAAGCAACGCGACATCATCGTCAACGCCGTGCTCGCCGGCAACGCGCAGGATACCGAGCGGGTGTGGCGCGACATCGCGCAGAACGGCAACGGCGAATTCATCCCGATCCCGCAGGACGGCGGCCAGATCGTCACCATCGAGACACCGTTCGACGAGGACATCATCATCCTGCAGCGCGAGATCAACGGCACCGTGATCCCCTACGGCCCGCGCGCGTTGCAGAAGCGCACCGAATCCAAGACCCAGCAGCTGGCGAGCGTCGCGGCAGCTTCACCGGCGCGCGCCTCGGAGATGGCAAGCTTCATCAACAAGCGTGCCAAGGTGACGTCGGAGGCGGTGACCGGCGACGGCGATCTGGTCGCCGACGTCGCGGCCGGCCGCAACGACATCGCCAAGGTCAGGGATGAGGATCTGCCCGACAATCTCCGCGCCATGAAGCCCGAGGCCCGCAGCGCCGAGATCGACAAGCAGATCACCCAGCGCAAGGCGCTGAACGAGAAGCTCGCCGCACTGGTCGCCAAGCGCGACAAATATATCACCGAGCACCGCAAGAGCGCGCCGAAGGCAGCATCGTTCGATCGCGTGGTCGAGGATGCGCTGAAGGCACAGATCAAGCGGTAGGACTGACTACTCTCTCCATTCCCTCCCCCGCTTGCGGGGGAGGGTCAGGGCGGGGGCTCTCGCCGCTGTGGGAGCGGTAATTGTTCACGAGGAACATTTCACGCCTGAGGGGCCAAGCAGATCGTTCGCAACGAACCTTCGAGAGCCCCAATGTGGATAGACCCCCACCCCACCCTCCCCCGCAAGCGGGAGAGGGAGCCTGATCAGCGCGCTCCCCTCACTCTCTGCCGGAGTCCATCGGCAGCCCGAGGATCACGCCCTCATTGCCGCGCAGGTCGAGGACGCCTTCGATCTTCTCGCCTTGGCGGTCCATCAAGGTCGACAGCAGGACCTCGTTGCTGAAGCCGATGGCGCTGGAGGAGACCGACGCGGGGGCCGCGCCGAAATTCAGCGCGATCACGACCACGCCCTCGGCGCTCCGCCGCCGATAGAGCAGGACATCGCCGTGCGCCGTCACCGGCTCATAGCTGCCGTGGACGAGCTGCGGCAGCCTTCGCCGCAGCGCGATCAGCGCCTTGTAGAAGTTGAGGATCGACGCCCGGTCCGCCTCCAGGCTCGCGACATTGTCGGTTGCGAAATCCTGCGCGAGCGGCAGCCACGGCCTTGTGGTCGAGAAACCGGCATGGCGCTCGGCGCTCCATTGCATCGGGGTGCGGCAGCCGTCGCGGCCGACGCCGATGCCAGGCACGTTCTTCTCGAAGGGATCGCGCACCTCGCCAGGGGCAATCGCAACCTGGCGCATGCCGATCTCGTCGCCGTAGTACAGCGTCGGTGTGCCGCGCAGCGTCAGCAGCAGCATTGCGGCAACCGGTGCCTGCGCGGGCCCCACCCGGCTCGCCACCCGCGGCCGGTCGTGATTGCCGAGCACCCAGTTCGGCCATGCCCCCGGCGGCAGCGCCTTCTCATAGTCGGCAATGATCTGCTCGACCGAGCGCGCGCTCCACAAGGTCGACAGCAGCGCGAAATTGAACGGCATCTGCGCGCCGCGCAGATCGTTGCCGTAATAGGCGACCAGCCGGTGCAGCGGCAGATAGATCTCGCCGATCAGCACGCGGTTGTCGAACTCCTCGGTGACGCGGCGCATCTCGGTGATGACCGCGTGGACTTCGAGCTGATCGGTCGAATATTGCGTCAGCACCTTCTCGTGCGGCGGCCGGCCCTCCCGGTAATGCGGGTTCGGCGGATTGTCGCGGAATTCGGCATCCTTGATCAGGTGCCAGATCACGTCGACACGAAAACCGTCGACACCCTTGCGCAGCCAGAAGCGCATCACGTCATAGATCGCGTCCCTGACCTCGCGATTGCGCCAGTTCAGATCAGGCTGCTGGGTCAGGAACGCGTGGTAGTAGTACTGGCCGGAGGCCTCGTCATAGGTCCAGGCACTGCCGCCGAACTCCGACAGCCAGTTGTTGGGTGGGCCGCCATCCGGCCCCGGATCGCGCCAGATGTACCAATCGCGCTTCGGGTTATCGCGCGAGCTCTTCGCCTCGATGAACCACGGATGCTGATCCGATGTATGGTTCGGCACCAAATCGAGGATCAGCTTGAGGCCGGAATCGTGCGCGGCCGCGACCAGCTCGTCGAAATCCTCCATCGTCCCGAACAGCGGATCGATGCCGGTGTAGTCCGAGATGTCGTAACCGAAATCGGCCATCGGTGAGGGGAAGATCGGCGACAGCCAGACCGCGTCGACGCCAAGCCGCGTCAGATAAGGCAGCCGCGCGATGATGCCCCTGAGATCGCCGACGCCATCGCCGTCGCTATCCCCGAACGAGCGCGGATAGATCTGATAGAAGATGCCACGCCGCCACCAGTCCCTGTCGTCCCGATCCATCCCGTCCCCCCAAGCTCGCAGCCCGGTCCAGGCCGTCCCGCGCCCCGGGGCGGTCTGTCGGTTCAGGGATGACGCACAATTCGGGACGGAAAAATGGCTGCAATGCGTCAGTGGCGGGCGATCGCGAGCTGATAGATGGTGATCAGCACCTCGAACAGGATCAGGAAGACGATGATCAGCTCCAGCCGCAGCGAGCGGCTGGTGTCGATGATGTCGGTCAGCACCTGCGCGGTCTCGGCCACGACGGCGAGCTTGCGGTTCAGCGATTCCGCGCGCTCCTTCAACTCGTACTCGTCCTCGAGCCGGGCATAGAGCCGCTCGAGATGCGGCTTGTCCCAGAGGATGTCGGGCTTCTCCGACACCTCGACCGGACCGGCCACGCGATGCCGCACCAACAGCGCGTTGCCGATGTGCTTGAGGATCGCGACGCGGCCGCCCCGGACCTGGCCGCCCTTGGCGAGCTCGCGCGCCAACGGCTCGGTCGTGTCGAACACCGCCCGGACCTCGCGTTCATGCCGCGCCAGCACCACGCTCTTGGCCAGCGCTTCGCCGACCAGGATCAGCCGCTCCGGCGACAGGCTTTGCAGATAGATCGGGCCTCCCGGCGGAATCTGATCTTCCTTCTCGGCCGCGAGTTCGATGATCGCGATCTCCTCCTCGCGCCGCGTGAACAGACCGGTCATGCGCGACTGCAGACTGCGCAGGAATTCATCCTCCTCCAGCGCATTGAGACCGATCAGGACGACGACGCCATAACGGAACAGGATCGCCACGCCATTGTCGTTGACGCGAAACGCCAGCGGCGTGGTGGCCAGCACGTCGCCGCGCTCGAGGCCGGACGTGTTGATGCGGTCCGCGACGAAGAAGGCGCGGGCGGTGGTCCGGGGTCCGCCGAGCGGTGAATTGGGGGCCTGGGTCATGAAGTTCCGGACTGCGAGGACTTAACGCGTGATCGAGGGCAACCGTTTACCGGCCTGCTCATGAAGGTGTTCTGCTGGAGGTGACCTTATCACGGTCCGTTTTGGGATCACACGCCGGAGCCGACGCATTCCCGCGCGTGTTGACGGCAGTTTCCGGTAGCCTATGGTGCCCCCATGAACGAGACAACCGACACCAAACCGAAGGCCGGCGCGATCATCGTGCCGGTGACGCTGTTCGAGCAGAACTGCACCATCATCTGGCACGAGCCGACCAAGAAGGCCGTGGTGATCGACCCCGGCGGCGACGTGGCGAAGATCCAGGCTGCGATCAAGCAGACCGGCGTGACGGTCGAGAAGATCTGGCTGACCCACGGCCATATCGACCATGTCGGCGGCGCCGCCGAATTGCGCGACGCGCTGCAGGTCAAGATCGAGGGCCCGCATATCGCGGACAAGTATCTGCTCGACAACGTGGTCTCGAGCGGCGAGCGCTTCGGCATGACCGGGGTGCGCAATTTCGGGCCGGACCGCTGGCTCGACGAGGGCGATCAGGTTTCGATCGGCGACCTCACCTTCGACATCCTGCACTGCCCCGGCCATTCGCCGGGCAGCGTGGTGTTCTTCAACAAGGGCCTGCGCTTCGCCCATGTCGGCGACGTGCTGTTCGCCGGCTCGGTCGGGCGTACCGACCTGCCCGGCGGCAGCCATCCGACACTGATCCAGTCGATCAAGGAGAAGCTGCTGCCGCTCGGCGACGATGTCGGCTTCATCTGCGGCCACGGCGCCGGATCGAGCATCGGCCAGGAGCGGATGACGAACCCGTTCCTGACCGGCGAGATGTAGAGCGTCTTCGAGCGAAGTGGAAACCGGTTCGCGTGAAGAAAACGCGTCAAAAGCAGGAAGCTTCGGTTCTGATTTAATCAAAACCGAAGCCCTGGCTGCTTCATCAGCCGTTACTTCATCAGGCCTGCGGCGGTCAGCGCCCGCGTGATGACGCCGCCGACGTCGACACCCTTGCTCCGCCGCTTGCGTGGCTGGTCGCTCTTGCGGCCGGATGCGGGCTCAGCCTCGGGCTCGGCCGCAGGCACCGGGATCGTCATCGAGATCGTGTCGGCGCGCTCGCGCGGGATTCCGGTCGGCGCGATGTGCGGCTGACGGACCTTGTCGGTGAGGCCGAAGAAGCTCGCGATGTGATACGACGAGGAGATCCCGGCCTCGATCAGGAACGCGCCCTCCACGCCATAGCGCTCGTCATTGTCGGCCAACCCGAGCGGCGTGCCATGCGCCATGTCGGTGATGCTGAACGATTCGACCAGCGTTTCGCCATCGGCGTTCCACCAGACCTCGCGCGGATGGCCGTCGACATCCGCCTTCGACATCGCAGCCTGCGGCAGGCCGTGAACGTCCAGCCACTGCCGGACGATCGCATCAGCATTGCCGGGATGTACGGTGCGGTCGGCACTGCCGTGCCACACCGAAATCTTCGGCCAGGCGCCGCTATGCGTGGATGCGTTGCGGACCAGTCCGCCGAGTTCGGGCGCGGACAGCGCGCTCGCATGCATCATCGCATTGAGCGCCTCGCGCAGATCGGTGGCGACGCCGAACGGCAGGCCGGCGATGATGGCGCCCGCGGCGAATACATCCGGATAGGCCGCGAGCATGACCGAGGCCATCGCGCCGCCGGCGGACAGCCCCGTCACATAGATGCGCTGCGGATCGATCTGATGCGCGCCGACCATCTGCGCGATCATCTGTCGAATCGAACAGGCTTCTCCCTGCCCGCGCGCGATGTCTTGCGGATTGAACCAGTTGAAGCAGGTGTTGCCGTTGTTGATCGCCTGCTGCTCGGGCATCAGCAGCGCAAAGCCGTAATGCTTCGCCAATGTCGACCAGCCGGCGCCGAGATCATAGGACGCAGCCGTCTGGCCGCAGCCATGCAGCACCACGACGAGCGCGGGCGACCGCGCAAGCTGCGCGGGCACGAACGAGAACATCTTCAGATCGCCGGGGTTGACGCCGAATTCGGTCGTCTCGACGAGCGGCGTCGGCACGGTCGGCGCAAGCGCGCCGAGACCGCTGAACGCGTTCATCTTGGGCAGATGACGCAAGAATTCGACGTTGTTGACCAGGGACAACAGCAACTCCTGAGGTGATTTATTCTTCTGTGTCACCCGATCAGATAATTGCTGCACTGCAAAATGAAAAGGCCGTGCGCTCTCTTTCCCTGCGGAAATGTGAGAATCGGCGTTAACGCGTGATCGCGCGGCGGGCTGGTCGAAAAAGTTGCCTTAGCACTTTGTTCGAGCACCAACTTTTCAAGATTGCGCGCCAGACCGGCGCGGATTCATGCGCTCGCGCGTCGCATCCATGACAGAAATGCGGCTGAAATAATGATCGACAGCACAAACAATGCGCATGCCGCATACAGCGCCAGATGCGCTGATGTCGCACTTTCGACGGCGAAGAACACCGCGCCGATCGCGGCGACGCCGGCCGCGTTGCCGATCTGCGTGGTCGTGCCATACATGCCGGAGCCGGCTCCGGCGCTCGCAGGCTTCACGCTCGACAGCACCGCGCTCGACAGCGGTGCCATCACCAGACCCTGACCGTAGCCGAAGATGACAAGCACCAGCGCAAGCAAGAGCGCCGATGGCGCTGCGATCGCCTGAACCGTCGCGACCAGCACACCGAGGCCGACGATCTGCAACGCGCAGCCCTCGATCAGCACCAGCGTGCCGCGATGCCTCGCGCGCAGGCCGCTGTGACGCGAGGCAATCACGAAGGTCAGCGCCAGCGGCACGAACACCAGCCCGGCCTGCAATGGCGGGATCTGCAAGGCCTTCTGCATGAACATGGTCATGATCAGGTAGAAGGACAGATTGGCGAAGAAGAAGCAAAACACCGCGACCAGGCCGCGCATGAAGGCGCCATCCGACAGCAGCGACAGATCGATAAGCGGCATGCCGCCGCGGCGCGCGACGCTGCGCTCGAACCGCACGAAGGCCGCAATGATCGCAACACCGAGCGCCATCACCAGCCAGATCCACGCCGTCCAATCGAGATCGTGGCCGAACAGCAGTGGCCCGATCAGGCACAGCAAACCCACAAACAGCACGATCGCGCCCGGGATATCGAGCCGCGTGCCTGATCGGCGCGGCACCGTCGGCATGATCTTCAGGGCGGCTGCGATGATGATGACGCCGAACGGCACGTTGACGAAGAACACCGTGCGCCAGCCGAGGCCGGCGAGATCGAGTGTCACCAGTATGCCGCCGAGCATGAAGCCGGCCGCGCCGGCGAGCCCCAGCACGATGCCGTAGATGCCGAACGCCCGTGCGCGGGCGGCATCGGAGAACAGCAGATGCAGCGTCGCCAGCACCTGCGGCACCATCAGCGCCGCCGTCGCGCCCTGTGCCAGCCGGGCGATGATCAGCTCGGGCCCGGACTGCGCGAGACCGCACCACAGCGACGTCGCCGAGAAGCCCGCGACGCCGGCGATGAACACGTTCCTAGTGCCGTGGATGTCGCCGAGCCGGCCGCCGGTGACCACCAGCGTGGCATAGGCGATCAGATAGATCGCGATCACGGCCTCGATCTGCGCCGGCGTCGCGTGCAACTCCGCCGCGATCGTCGGAATCGCGACGTTGACGATGAAGGCGTCGACGCCGAACATGAACTGCGCGGCCACGACGATCGCAAGCACCCACCAGCGGCGGGAGGTCTCCGCCCGCGTCGAAACGATCTGGTGCATGCGCTGTCCTGCCCGAAATGACGTCGTGCCCGACATCAGCAGATTCCAGTCATTGCTTCGATTACCTGCGAGGTAAGCCTGGGATCACGGACGCGCGACCCGGCGCCAATTTGCGTTGATGCGCTGGGAAACATTCCGGAGGGCGGCAATCGCGGCCGATTTGCGCAACAACCATGCGGGCGCCGCAACCCCGGAGCATTGCCTTGCCCCGGGCCACCCCGTAGGTTGGCGGAAAGCCCCCATAACAATCATCCGGAGAGAACGACCAATGGCGCGCCTCAAGTTCGGAGCCTTCCTCGCCCCGCATCACCCGATCGGCGAGCATCCGATGCTGCAATTCCGCCGCGACCTCGATTTCGTCGAACAGCTCGACGCGCTCGGTTACGACGAATTCTGGTGCGGCGAACACCATTCCTCGGGCTGGGAGACGATCGCCTCGCCGGAAATGTTCCTGGCCGCAGCCGGCGAGCGCACCAAGCGCATCAAGCTCGGCACCGGCGTGATCTCGCTGCCCTATCACCACCCCTTCAACGTCGCGCAGCGCATGGTGCAGCTCGACCACATGACCGGCGGCCGCGCCATCTTCGGCTCCGGCCCCGGCGCGCTCGCCTCCGACGCGCATACGCTCGGCATCGACCCGATGACCCAGCGCGACCGTCAGGACGAGGCGATCGCGGTGATCCGCCGCCTGTTCAACGGCGAGCGCGTCACCGCCAAGACCGACTGGTTCGAGATGCACGACGCCGCGTTGCAGATCCTGCCGCTGCAGGAGGACATGCCGTTCGTGGTGGCCTCGCAGATCTCGCCGTCGGGCATGACGCTTGCCGGCAAATACGGCATCGGCATCATCTCGCTCGGCTCGATGTCGACCCAGGGCCTGATGGCGCTGCCGCAGCAATGGCAGTTCGCCGAAGATGCCGCCAAGAAGGCCGGCACCACGGTGAGCCGTTCCAACTGGCGCGTGCTGCTGTCCTGGCACATCGCCGAGACCCGCGAGCAGGCGCGGCGCGAGGCCGGCGCCGGGCTGCTGCGCTGGCACAACGAATATAACGTCGGCACCCTGATGCGGCCGGGCCTCACCGCGTTCGCCTCGCCGGATGAAGCCGTCGACAAGACCGCCTTTGTCGAAGGTGCTGCGTCGACCATCGGCACGCCGGATGACCTGATCAAGATGATCAAGAACCTGGTCGACGTCTCCGGCGGCGTTGGCTCGATCATCGGCTTCGCCCATGACTGGGCCAACCCGGAGAACACGCGCCGCAGCTGGGATATGGTCGCGCGCTATGTCGTGCCGGAGATCAACGGCTATATCGACGGCCTGCGCAAGTCGCGCCAGTTCCTGATCGACAACCGCGCGGTGTTCGAGCGCGCCGGCCAGGCTGTGATGGCCAAGATCATGCAGAACGACAAGGCCGCCGCCGCGCTTCAGCATACCGGCACCGGCCGCGTCGCGATCCCGGCCGTGAATGCGCCCGACCTTGCCAAGGCCGCGGCGAAGCAGAAGGTGTGATCTGCTGCCCTTCCTGGAGGAAGAAAGAACTCCAGCTCGCATCACATCCACCGCGGTCGTCCCGGCGCAGGCCGGGACAATAACTACAGGATTGGGTTGGCGCGGAAAGCTGTGGCCTCATCATTGCGCAACAGCTCTCATTCGGGGTAATGGGTCCCGGCCTTCCCCGGGACGACGATGAGGATGGGGCTCGGTCCAAACAGCGCAGTGTCATCGACCGGGCGCTGACAGTTGTCGTGGGGACGCGGCTTCGCGTTCAAGCGCCCCGTCGGGTTAATTTGTCGCGGCCCGATCAAAGCGGACACCCCGATCACGATCGAATTCCCATCGAGACGGCGTCGCTCTCTCTGCGCTATCCGCCCTCGCGCCCCAACGCCTGAAACTTGATCTCGTCGACCCTTGAGAGAACAAACTCCAACAACGGAGAGCGGTTAGTCTCGTTGTAGCCGATCACCAGATCGACCATGGGCGGCGCACCCTGAATCGGACGGCAGACGATGGATTTCGGGATCAAGTTCTGCGCATAGAGCGGAAGAAGGCTGATGCCGCCGGTGGACGCGATCAGCGAAACGGCCATGGCCAGGTTTTCTGCCTGATGCGCTGTCTCGATCGCCAACCCGTGACGTTTGAAGAAATCATCGATCGCTGCCCGCAGCGTCGGCGCCCTCACCAAGGAAACGCCGATGTAGCTCTGCCCCATCAGATCCTTCGGACGGACCGCGGAGCGCGCCGCAAGCGGATGGTCTCGTGGCATCATGGCCAGGATCGGATCATGGCGGAGCAACTTGAACTGAAGACCCGCCGCGCTCTTCTCCGGACGCATGAACGCGAGGTCGATCTTGCCCCGCGTAAGTGCCGCGGCGAGGTCGGGAGAGTCCTCGCTGCGAATCGTGATTTCCGTGCTCGGCAGCTTGCCACGCAAGATATTCATGACCGCCGGAAGCCAGTCCATCTCGTAGCCGGTAAGAAACCCTATCGAAAAGGTCGATTTCGCAGGCTGCGCCGCACGCCTCGCCGCTTCCGCGGCGGCCTCGACCTGCAGCAGAGCCACGCGCGCATGGTCCAGAAAGACGCGCCCCGATGGCGTCAGTTCGATGCCGCGCGGTCCGCGCACGAACAACTGCACACCGAGTTCCAGTTCAAGGTCGTGAATCTGGCGGCTCAGTGATGGCTGAGCGGTGTGCAGACGCTTCTGGGCCGCGACCGAGAGGCTGCCCTCCTCGGCCACGGCGACGAAATAACGAAGGTGTCGCAGCTCCATAGCTATCCCTCAAAAGTATAGCTCGAACCCTACTAAGTCTTTCTCAAGGAAGCCAGCCTCAACTAAATCTCCTGTCACTGAAGCCACACCGACGCAAATGCCTCCGAGTCTTTCATTGCGGACGAGTTGGCCAACCAGACCGATTAAGCATATCGACCGCACCAGTTGGAGAGTGATATGACCAATCCCGTTGTTCTGATTACAGGTGCCCTTACCGGTATCGGCCGCGCCACGGCACTCGCCTTCGCCCGCGAGGGCGCCAACGTCGTTATTTCCGGTCGCCATGACGATGCAGGCCGTGCCCTGGCGGACGAACTCCGTTCGCATGGCATTGAAGCGGAATTCGTCCGCGTCGACGTCCGGCGCGAGAGCGACGTTGCGGCGTTGGTCGAGCAGACGATCAAGCGGTTCGGCCGGCTCGACGTGGCGGTCAACAACGCAGGCACGGAAGGCACGCCGGGCCCGGTGACCGAGCAGACCGCGGAGAGCTACGCAGCAACGTTCGACACGAACGTCCTCGGAGTTCTGCTGTCGATGAAGCACGAACTCCGGGTCATGCAGCCGCAAGGCTTCGGCAGCATCGTGAACATCTCGTCGACCATGGGCAGCCGCGGCGCGCCCAACGCATCCCTCTACGTTGCCAGCAAACATGCTGTCGAAGGCTTCACCAAGTCCGCCGCGCTGGAGGCGGCGGCCTTCGGCGTTCGCGTCAACGCGATCGCACCTGGCCCGATCGAGACCGCGATGCTCGACCGGTTCACGGGCTCCGCCGATCGCAAGGCAGGGATGGTCGCGGGAGTTCCGCTGAAGCGCGCGGGGCGCCCCGAGGAGCTTGCGGACGCCATCCTGTTTGCAGCTTCGAGCAAGGCGTCGTTCATCACCGGCCAGATCATCAACGTCAACGGCGGCAAGACCGCCGCGTGAACACCCCCGATAACAATCCCACCAGGAGAACAACCATGACCGACCTCATCAGCCGAACCGCTCTCGTCACCGGTGCCTCTCGAGGTATCGGCCGCGCCACCGCCCGCGCACTCGCGCTCGCCGGCGCCCGCGTTATCGTTCACTACGGGAATTCCGCCGAGGATGCGCATTCCCTGGTCGCGGAAATCCGCGAAGCCGGCGGGCAGGCCGACGCCGTCGGCGCCGACTTGTCCGCATCCGATGGCGCGCCGAGACTCGCCGCCGAGGTGCGCAAGCTTGTCGTCGGTCAACTCGACATTCTCGTTGCCAACGCGGGAATTGCCGTGCCCGCCACCATCGAAGCGCAGACCATCGAGGATTTCGATCGCATGTTCGCGGTCAACGTCCGCGCGCCGTTCTTCCTGGTGCAGCAGCTGCTCCCCCTGTTGGGCGACGGTTCCAGCATCGTGATGACGTCGTCATTGGCGGCGCGGGCCGCTGTCGGGCAGTTGTCGGCGTATTCCGCCACCAAGGGCGCGATCGACACGCTCGTGAAGCACTTCGCCTCGCTGCTCGGACCGCGCGGCATCCGCGTCAATGCCGTGGCGCCGGGCATCATCGACACCGACATGTCGGAATTCGCCAAGACGGACGAGGGGCGCGACTACGCGCTCAAGATGCAAGCCCTGCAACGAATCGGCCATGCCGACGACGTCGCCGACGCCGTGACCTTTCTCGCTTCGAATTCCGCCCGCTGGGTGACTGGCGACACGATCCAGGTCGGCGGCGGCTCAAAGCTTTGACTTCGGGAGATCGGCCATGAAGCTCTATCAGTCCTCCAGCTCGCCCAACTCTCGCCGCGTCAGAATCTATCTGGCGGAGAAAGGCATAGCGATGCCCTTCGTCCCGGTCGATCTCGCCTCGCGCGAACAGTCTTCGGACGCTTACGCGGCAATCAACCCACGACGCGTCGTGCCCGCGCTCGTTCTCGATGATGGGACAGTCATAGCGGAAGTACCGGCGATCATCCGCTATCTCGAAGAGGCGCATCCGAACCCTCCGTTACTCGGAAGCTCACCCAAGGAGAAAGCGACCGTCACCATGTGGGAGCGCCGGATGGAACTGGAGGGCTTCGCTCCGATCATGGAGACCGTACGCAACGGAGCCCCCGGCCTGAAGGGGCGGGCAATCGCGGGTCCGCATGGCTACGATCAGATACCCGAACTGGTCGTCCGTGGCCGGCGCCGGATCGCCGATTTCTACGGCGACCTCGACGTACGGCTATCAGAGACGCCGTTCGTTGCGGGTGACACGTACAGTACCGCCGACATCACGGCGATCGTCGCAATCGACTTCGCCAGCAAGGCCCTTGGATTATCCACGCCGGAAGAGCACGGGGCGACGCGCCGATGGTACGATTCCGTCGCTTCGCGACCTAGCATGACAGCCTAAGCGTCAATCGCGAGATATCCTGCGATTGACCGGCGCTTGTGGCGTGACGAGCACACGGTACGCCGTCGCTCCCGCTTGCGAGAGAGGCGAAAGGTTACGCCACCGCTCCGATCCCCACGACGTCGATGCCGTCGACGCGGCCGCGGATCGGGAGCGTGCCGAGATCGCTCACCGGAAACGGCGGCGGCACAGCGAAGCGCGCCATCGCCGCGCGCGAGGCGAGGAAGCCGCCGTCGACCTTGCGGCTCAGCTCCTCCAGCCGCGCGGCGGTGTTCATGACGTCGCCGTTGAACACGATCGCGCGCTTGATGTCGCCGATCTCGCCGACGATCACCGGTCCGAAATGCAGGCTGCCGCGAATCTGCGGCACCGCGCCGAACTCGCGCTCGAACTGCGGCGCCGCCTTTTGCAGCGCGCGGCGCATCGCCACGAAACAGCGCAGCGGCCGGCAATCGACCGCACCGTTCCCCTCCGGCCAGGTGACGATGATCTCGTCGCCGATGTAATTGAGCACCTCACCGCGATAATCGACCACTGACTGCGTCAGCAGGCGGAAGGTGCGGTCGAGGAAGCGATGGATGCCGATGCCGCCGAGCCGTTCGGCAAGCCCGGTCGATCCGGCGATATCGACGAACAGCACGAAGCGGTCTTCCTCGACAGGCCGGTGATAACGTCCGCTGACGAAGTTCATGAAGGCGCGCGGACCGATCAGATTGGCGATGCTGAAGCCGAGATTCACCAGCACCGAGATGCTTGCGGACATGACGAAGCTCGACCAAAAATCCCCGAACGAAGGATCCAACGGCAACCCCGCAACGCGTTCACCGGGCTGCAGCAGCTGAATGCCGATGATGATGACGGCATAGACGGCACTGCGCACAGCCAGATTGGCGATGAACGGCAAGCGGCCGAGCCAATCCCAATCCTCCAGGACGAACAGCTCGATCGTTCCGATCACGGCCGCGAGCAGGAAGCCATAGGTGACGCCAGTGGTCAGCGCCGGCGTCGCAATGCCGCCGCGGATCAATCCCATCACGACACCGGACAGGATGCCAACGATGACGACTGCCATGAGATAGCGCAGCTTGCGCTCGACCCGCGCGCTCACGCGAGCTCGGAGCCGCTGCGAACCATTCATCGATCCGGTCGATGCGGACATAGGCGTCTTACCTCTCTCCGCGTCATTGCGAGGAGCGAAGCGACCAAGCAAATCCATTCCCAGCCAGCGGCACGATGGATTGCTTCGCTTCGCTCGCAATGACGGATGTTGCTAGCCCGCCCCCTGATCGAATGCCTTGCGCAGCGCGACGTAGCCCGCCTGCTGCTGGCTCCAGTTGCGGCCGCCGGTCATGGCGCCGTCGACGACGAGGTCATGGCCGTTGATGAAGCTCGACTCGTCGCTTGCGAGGAACACCGCGGCATGCGCGATGTCGTCGGGCAGGCCCGCGCGCGGGATCGGCTGCGCCGCCTTGTAGACCTCGCGCATCACAGCCGGAGTCTGCTCGGCGGCTTCAGTCGACAACCCCAGCGCCTTGCCGAAAATGCCGGTGGCGATCGCGCCGGGCGAGATCGAGTTGACGCGAACGCCGGACTCGCCGAGCTCCATCGCCACGCATTTGGTGAAATGGATCACCGCGGCCTTCGCGGCGCCATAGACCATCGAGGAGGAGAAGCCGGCGAGCCGGCCGGCGATGCTGCCGTTGTTGATGATGCTGCCGGAGCCCTGCTGGCGCATGATCGGCGCAACATGCTTCATGCCGAGCATGACGCTGCGCACCAGGGTCGCCATCGCGGCGTCGAACCGCTCGACGTCGAGGCCCTCGATGCCGCCGGTCTGCGCCGGTCCGCCGGCATTGTTGAACAGGCAGTCGATCCGGCCGAACTTCTCGACCGCGAGCGCGATCAGCGCCTGCATCTGCTCCTCGACCGTGACATCGGTCTGGCGAAAGATGCAGTTGCCGCCGAGCCGGTGCGCCAGTGCCTCGCCCTCCGGCGCGCGGCGCCCAGCGATCACGACCCTCGCACCCTCTGCGACAAAGATCTCGGCCGTGCGCAACCCGATGCCGCTGGTCGCCCCGGTGATGATCGCGACCTTGCCGTCCAGCCGTCCCATGCCAGTCCCCGACTTTACCTTCGATGTTGCGGATATTCCCCAGCTGCTCCCGCCAGCGCAAGCGCGGGCGCAGTTAACGGCTGGCGAGGTCCACCTGTGGCCAGAAGGCCACAACTGCGGTTTTTCGGTCGCAGCGGCCTTATTTTGGGTCGCCTGTTCACGTGAACTGGCGCGACCGATGGCGAGATGGATCGACGATTTCAGGACGAGTTGGCGAGGTGATGCGCAGCCATCGCTGCTGCTTGCGGTCGGCTTCGCCGTGTTCTGTCTCGTTTTGGCCACGGCCGCGCGGTTCGGGCTCGCCCAGATCAGGCCGGACGTGTTCTTCACGCCCTATTTCCCTGCGGTATTCTTCGCCACCGCCCTTGGCGGCTTCCGGATCGGGATCGCAACTGCGCTGGCCAGCGGCCTGCTCGGCGTCCTGCTCAATTTCAGCAGCGCGCACGCCGACCCGGCGCGCTTTGCGCTGCTGATGATCTTCTGGGTGGTGTGCGGCATCGCGATCTGGGGGGTGGAGCACTACCGTTCCCTGGTCGCGCAGCAGCGCGAAGTTTCCAAGCAGCTGATCGAGGAGGAGCAGTACCGCAAGATCGTGGTCGACGAATTGCAGCACCGGCTGAAGAACAAATCCTCGACCATTCATGCCGTGCTGCATCAGGCGCTGCAGGACCGGCCCGACGTCTGGCAGCGCATCGACCATCGCATCCGCGCGCTCGCGGCGACCGACGATCTGATCGCGCGGGTCGACGGCTATGGCTGCGATATCAAGGATTTGCTGCGCTCGGAACTTGGCCCCTACGGCCATGTGCGGTTCAATCTCAATGGCGAGCAATTGTTCCTGCCCGCCAAGCTCGCCGTCTCGCTGGCGCTGATCTTCCATGAGCTCGCAACCAACGCCGGAAAATACGGCGCCTTCTCCTCGCCGCGCGGATTTCTGCAGGTGTCATGGACGGTGGACGATGGGCGTCTCAACGTGATCTGGGACGAAACCGAGGGACCGGTGGTCGAGGTCATCGGCGAAGCCGGCTTCGGCACCAAGCTGTTGAAGTCGGCGCTGCGGCCGTTCGACGGCAAGACCGAGATCAGTTACCTGAAGACCGGCGTTCACTGCATCATGCAGTGCAATCTTCCGAGCTGTTGATAAGCCTGCTTTTCGGCACACGCGCTTGATTTGCGCGTGCCGACGCAACCGCGCGCTCCGCAACCGCTTTCACCGGCAGCCGATGCCGCCATTGATACTCTGTTAATGACGATTGCCGCGACGGCTTGCGAAAGCAGCCCGGGTCTCTTTCTGTCACGGCATTTCGCAAGTCCGCTTAACCAAAACTACAACGGACTTTGCCAAGGTCGGCGCATGCATAGTTTCACCAAAAACGATTTTCAGGCGGGCACGGCAACAACCGGGCAGGACGACATTTCCAGCAATGAATTGCGCATCCTGCGCGATCTTCTCCAGCTGCTGCCGGCCGGCGTGACGGTCCAGGACGAACAGGGCCAGTTCATCCTGGTGAACGAAGCGGCAGCGAGCCAGTTGCAGCTGGCAGCCGGCGCGAGCCAGCCGTCGCCGGTCGACGAGCGCCATGCCGCCAACCTGGACCTGTTGCGCAGCGGCCGTCCGGTGGTGCTCGAGGAGGTTCTCGCCTGCGGCGCCTCCAAATACGTGTTCCTCACCTCGCACCGGCCGGTGCAGATCGCCGGGCGCAATCTCCTGATTTCGACCTCGACCGACATCAGCGAACAGAAGGCGTTCGAGGACCAACTGTTCCGCTCGGCCTATTACGATGAACTGACCAGCCTGCCGACCCGGCGGGTGATCGAGCATCGCGTCAACGGCCTGATCCGCGACTCCTCGCAGAGCCAATTCGCGCTCGCCTTCCTCGATGTCGACAATTTCAAGCACATCAACGACTATTACGGCCACGCGATCGGCGACGCACTGCTGGTCGAACTGTCCAAGCGGCTCGGCCACGCGCTGCGCGAGACCGACATCCTGTCCCGGATCTCCGGCGACGAGTTCCTGCTGCTGCTGAACCCGATCAGCGGCAATGACGAGGTTGCCGAATTCATCCATGTCATGCAGGAGCGGCTGAAGGCGCCGTTCTTCATCGAGGACTCCGAGATCTTCGCCTCGACCTCGATCGGCGTCAGCCTCTACCCGGTGCATGGCCGGGGCTACGAGGCGCTGCGCCAGAACGCCGACATCGCGATGTACCGCGTCAAGAACAACGGCAAGGGCTCGATCGCATTCTTCGACAACAGCATGGAGCGCGAGGCGCTGGCGCGGATGAAGATCGAGCAGTCGCTGCGGCTGGCAATCCTTGAAAAGCGCTTCTGCTGCGCCTTCCAGGCCAAGGTCGACATCCGCACCCTGGAGGTCAAGGGCATCGAGGCGCTGGTGCGGCTGCGCGACGACGAGGGCGTGATCCAGGCGCCGGGCACCTTCATCGACCTCGCGGTGGAGCTCGGCCTGATCGACGAGCTGACGTTTCTGGTGCTGGCGGAGATCGTCAAGTCGATCGACCTGATCAACGACACGTTCGGCCCCACGGCGACGATCAGCATCAATGTCGCCGCCAAGCAGGCCTCCAACCTCGAGTTCATGCGCCGCTTCGCGATCGCGATCGAGGAGACCGGCTTCCCGAAACGATTCATGATCGAGGTGACCGAGGACGCGTTCGTGACCCGGTCGCATTTCCAGGACCAGATCGTACCGATCCTGCGCGGCATCGGCGTCGGCATCTCGATCGACGATTTCGGCATCGGCTATTCGTCGCTGTCAGCGCTCGCCGACATCACGGCCGACGAGATCAAGATCGATCGCTCCTTCATCACCGACATCCATCAACGGCCGCGCAGCCAGGGCATCCTGCGCGCGATCGAATCGCTGAGCGAGGCGCTCGGCATGACCGTGATCGCCGAGGGCATTGAGTCCTACGAAGAGCTCACCTATCTGCAGGCGGCGACCAAGATCCGTTACGCGCAGGGCTTTTACTTCGCCAAGCCGATCTTCCTCGAGGACCTGAAGCCGGCGACACCGGTCGCCAGCGAGAGCCGCGCCAGCATGGCGGCGCGCCCGGCCCAGGAAGGCCGCCAGAGCTACTCCCGCGCCAGCGGTTTCAGGCGATAGCACCGCGAAGCGACAGCGCCCCTCGCTGGGCACGTTGCCAAAATATTGAAAACAACCCCATGCACAGTAGCCGGCGGCCGCCGGCGTTCGACCAGGCGACTTGACACGTCGGGCAACTCACCGGCACAATTCCATTACTCCGAAATCTCGCCGTGAGTCTGCGGTTCCTCCAGCCTGTCGCCCCTGCCTGGTGCGCAATTGCTCACGGGAGCAGGGACGACGATGAGGATGGTTCTCGATTCAAGGCGTCACACCACGCGGTGTCATCACCCGCGCATGCGGGTGATCCAGTATTCCAGAGGCAGCAGTGCTCGAGCCGAGGAGCCGCGGCGTACTGGATCGCCCGGTCGAGCCGGGCGATGACATCGAATGCAGCTACTTCTCCAGCACCGGCAATGGCGGCACGCTGTCATTGGCAGAGCCGGCCTGCATCGTGATCAGCGTCATCGAGACCAGGTCGTAGTAGCCCATGATGCCGATGATATCCATGATGCCGCGCTCGCCGAACTTCTCCAGCGCAGCCTTGTAGACGGTGTCGCTGACCTTCCGGTCGCGATAGAGCGCGATGCCGAGATCATAGAGCGCGGCTTCATCGTCCTTCATGCCGTCGGGCCGCGCGCCCTTGGCGATCGCATCCGCGATCTTCGGATCGAGCCCGCCCTTCATCGCCAACGGATAGTGCGCGGACCATTCGTATTGCGCGGTCCAGTGCCGCGCCGTGATCAGGATCGCCATTTCGCTCAGCCGCGGCGGCAGCGAGGTGTTCCAGCGCAGATAGTCCGACAGGTTCGACAGCTTCGGCGCCAGGTCGGGATTGCGGATATAGGCGCGGTAGGGCGGCGCGGTGAACTTCGCATTCCGCGGCGGCGCGCTGATCAGGTCGGCCCAGGCCTTTTGCCGCGGCGACAGCTCCTCGGCCTTGAGCGGCGCGAAACGCACGGCGTCCTCGGCTCGGGCTGCGGCTGGTGCAGTCAACGCCAGCACGGCCAGAACGCCCGCCCCAGGTAATTTTCTCATTGTTGCTCTCCCTTTCCGCTGCAGGCTTCTCGTGTCCTGCACGATCGCGCGAGCTTAGTCGCGATCAAGACAGATGCAACGCGGCGAGTGCGCGTTCGGGCCGCACCTACCGCCACGCCCGACGTCAGCCTATATTGAGGGCGTCCGAAGCGGCGCGAAGGTGTCAGCCATGCAGCCTGTGTCTATCCTCCTGAACATCCTCTGGATCCTGATCGGCGGCGCCTGGATGGCGTTTGGCTGGCTGATCGCCGCCGTGATCATGGCCGTCACCATTATCGGGCTGCCCTGGGCACGCGCGGCGTTCAACATCGCGGTCTACACGCTGTTGCCGTTCGGCTCGCGTGCCGTACGGCGCGACGAAGTCACCGGCATGTCCGATATCGGAACCGGACCGCTCGGCGTGATCGGCAATCTGATCTGGTTCATCCTGGCCGGCTGGTGGCTCGCGATCGGCCACCTGATCACCGCCATCCTGCTGGCCGTGACCATTATCGGCATCCCCTTCGCCTGGGCGCATCTCAAGCTTGCCGGCATCGCGCTGTGGCCGATCGGCAAGGTGATCGTGCCGGCGTAAGACGCAGTCCGCAGGCGGATCGCGAGGCGTTCGTCAGCGCGCCAGCGCGTCGACCTGCGCTTCGAGCGCTTCGATCACCATCGTCAGCGAGGCCGCCTTGCCCATCGTCCGCGAAATGATCGGCGCGCCGGACTGGAAGCCGGTCAGCCCGGCGATCATCATCACGGCGCGGACGCGCGCCTGCGCCGTCGTCAATCGCGCGCTGGACGCTGCGATGATCAGCTGGGCCACGAGCTCGATTCCCGGCCGCCACAGCCCGGCATAGAGAACCTCGAACGCCCGCCCGGGATCCGCCAGCTCGCGCTGGACGAACAGGCGATTCTGCTCGCTCGCCGACGTCAGCAGGAAGCGCGCCAGCGCCGTGAGCAGCAGCTTCAACTGCGCACGGGCGCCGTCCGGATCGGGTGCCCCCTGCAGCGATGCGAGGGCGGCCTCGCCGACCGCTGCCATGCTCTCGCGATAGCGCGCCAGGATTTCATGCGCGCAGGCGAGATAGAGGCCTTCCTTGTTGCCGAAATAATAGTTGAGCGCAGGCAGGTTGATGCCCGCCTCCTCGGCGATCTGGCGGGTGGTCACCCGGGCAAAGCCGCTGTTGCCGAACGCCGCGAGCGCGGCGTTGAGGATGCGGTCGCGGGTCTCGTCACCCTTCTTGTAGGGGGTCGTGGCCGATCGCGTCGGCGGCGGCAGGGGGCTGTTTCGTGCGCTCATCGGAAAATCATATCACACGATATTATTTATTGCATTTTCTATCGCTTGATATAAATTCGTTGAATCTAATCAAGATCAGGGGGAGCCGCGGATGCAGGCCGGAACGCTGGAAAAGCTGCGCAGCAATGTCGCCGCGCAGAAGGAGAGAAATCCCGGGATCTACGGCAAGGTCGATTTCTCCATCGTCCCGGAACGATTTGCGCAAGATGCCGGCACGCCGAGCGTGCTTCCCGAAAAATTCGCCGAAGCCCGAGCCGCATTGCTGGCCGATCCCGACCGCATGGCATTCATCCGCGGCTACACGATGATGGGCGACCCGCCGGCCGACGCCTATGCGGCGCTGATGCGCGAATACGGCTTCCGCCGCCTGGTCACCATGCTGGTTCAGGCCTGCGATGCCGGCGTCGAAGCGGTGGCCGATGCGCCTGGTGAACTGATCGCGCTGATCCGCGACATGGAGCGGACGCCCGCCTGGCTCGACATGAAGCTGGTCGAGGAAGGCGCGCGGATCGATCGCAACGCGGCCGCCAATCTGAGCCCCTTCATCATCCGCGGCGCGTTTCTCGCCACCTTCATGAACAAATACGCGGCGCTGCCGATGGCGATCACCAACGCCTTGTCGAGCGGCTCATCGGCACGGCGCGTCAAGGAGACCGCGACGTTCTTTGCCACCTCAGTGCTTCCAGGTGCGCTCGGGCGGTTCGGCGCGGGCTTCAAGGCAGCGGCTATGGTGCGGCTGATGCATTCGATGGTGCGCGCCAACGTGATGCGCCGCGCCGACAATTGGGACATCTCGGTCTACGGCATCCCGATTCCGCAGGTCGACCAGATGCCCGCCGGACTGATCCCGATCTTCCTGCTGGCGCAGAAGGTGCTGGCCGACGGCCGCACCGAGTTCACAGCGGAGGAACGCGCCCGCGTCGAGCTTGCGCGCTACCGCTGCGTCCTGCTCGGCCTGCCGGAGGACCTGCTCGCCGATACGCCGAAGGGAATTGTCGATCTCATGCTGCTGCGTTCCGCGACACTGCGGGCTGGCTATGACGACGAGACCTGCGGCGAACTGGTCCGGGCCACGATGGCGGCAACCTTGCGCTCCGACGAATCCGTTGGCAGCCGCCTGTTCGAATTCTTCGAACGCAGCTTCGCGAAGACGTTCTTCCTGAACAGCTTCCTGAACGGCGACAAAGCGAGGGCCGCATCGATCGGCGTGCCGATCACGGCCAAGGATCGCACCGTGACAGCGCTGGTCGGGATCTTCCTATTCACGCGGCTTGCGCTCTACCGGCTGGCATCCCGCATTCCCGGCCTGCGCGAGGCCGCGGATCGGCGGCTGGTCAAGCGAATCGAAAATCTCTTGAAGGACTACGGCCACGCCGAGTTCACGACAGATGCCTCGGCCTATCGGCCGGCGCATCCATCCGTGGTGAAATCCTGAAGCGCAATGAGATTGAGTTAAACTGAACGACGCGAAGACCTTGCGCTCCCTCTCCCGCTTGCGGGGGAGGGCTGGGGTGGGGGTATCACCGCGAATCCCATCGAGGTGAGAACCCCCACCCGCCGCGCTCAGGCGCGCAAGAGCGCTGCCGAGCGCGTCGGCCTAAGAGCGAGCTTCGCTCGTCTCGACCCCGCAAGCGGGAGAGGCGAAGTCAATCTGCGGTCCGACTGTGTCAGCCAAATTCATCGCGCTTTAGCGCGCCGCCTCGCAGCCGGGAATGTCGAACACCGCGGTCAGGCCGCAAGGCGAGTTGAGCATCTTGCCACCCTCGTGGCCGACGCCGGGCACATCCCACACGCTGTGGTTCGGCGCGCCGTGGTCGCGGGCCTGCATCGCCGCGACATAGGAATGCCCGCGCGCATAGCGATACGGCCCTTCGGCTTCCGCCATGCAGGATTTGTCGAGCGCGGGATGATTGGGGTTGGTGTCGAGCGTTCCCAGGAGATAGATCACGCGGCGCGCGACATAGGCCTGCTCGAGCGCCACCGGGGTCGGCTCGGCGAGATAGGGCGGACGGTCGTCCATGCCGAACTTCCAGCTGTTATAGCCATGACAGTTCGCCGCGATCGCAGGCTCCGGCCGCTCACTGGTGAAATAGGCGTAGGAGGATGGATTGGCGACGACGTAGCGCACGCCGATGCCCTCGCGCAGCAGCACCTGGTCGCCCTCCACCGCGATCGCATAGCGCTGCACCACCTGGCCGCCGCCGGAATGGCCGAACACGACGACCTGCTTCAGGTTCGGAAACAGCTTGCGATCGCCGAGTTTTGCAAGGATGGCATCGAGCGCCTCGAACGAGCTGGCCGGGTTGGGCGCAAGCGCAGGCTCGCCGCCCTGCCAGCCATAGAGGCTCCAGCGCAGCGTTTCCGCCGGCAGCTTGAACGCCTCGACATCGGGCTCGATCAAGAATTGCGGCGCGATCATCAGCGTGCTCTTGCCGATATCGCCGGCCGCGGCCTGCGCGCTCAGCGCCGCGCGGAAATAGTCGTCGGCATTGCGCAGCACCCCGTGCAGCACCAGCACCGCGCGGGTGACGTCCGGCAGCGGAGTGGACCAGTCGGCCGAGAGGTAGACCGGAAAGGTCGCGTTGCCGACGGCAATGCGACCGCTCGCGATTTCCTTGACCGGCTTCTTGTCACGCCCGATCTGCGGCTGCGTTGCCGACACGATCGGCGCGTATGCCACCGTCAGAACGAGCAGCGTCAACGCCGCAAGCCAGCTTCGATGATGCATGGTTCAACTCCGTTGGTGCCATTCTTGTTTTGACGCGTTTTCTTGACGCGAACCGGAACCCACTTCGCTCGAAAACGCTTTGGCAGGGACGATGCGATCGGACGGGATCATGGCGCGTCAGACGCCGATTCACCCATGAATTTTCAGAAAGCTTCCGGATGACACCTTACGCCGCGAGCCGCCCGCGATTGTTGGCAGCGAGGATCGGGCGGATCAGGCGGCCGAACCTCTCGGCCTCCTCATCGTGCAGATAGCCGGACAGGCAGAAGGAGTGGCAGCCGGCGTCGATGAACTGCTGCAAGGTCGCGGCGCATTGCTCGGGGTTGCCGACAACGGCGATGCCGGCGCCGGGCCGCACCTTGGTGATCCCGGTCCACAGATGCGGCATCAGGAGGTCGCCGTAGTCGCGCGCGAGCTGCTGCACGCGCTGGTTGGCCTCGGAGCGGACGTAAAGCGTCTTCATCTCCTGCTTCTGCCGCTCGGTGGCGTGGCGCACCAGCTGGTCGGCCGCCTCCCAGGCGCCGGCCTCGTTCTCGCGGCAGATCACCTGCAGCCGCATGCCGAAGCCGATCGCATCCTCGCGGTCATGCCCCCGCGCCATCCGCCTGATCTCGGCGATATTGTCCGCGATGCGCTCCGGCAGATCGCCCCAGAACAGATGGACGTCGGAATGCTTCGCCGAGACCTCCCAGGCCTGCCGCGAGCCGCCGCCGAGATAGAATTTTGGAAACGGCTGCTGCAGCGGACGCGGCCGGATATGCGCGCCCGAGATGGTGTGAAACCTGCCCTGGAAGTTCACCGGCCCGCGCGTGGTCCACAGCGCCTTGAGGATCGAGACCTCCTCCTCCATCAGCGCGTAGCGTTCCTCCTTGGCGTAGCGCACGCCTTCGGCCTCGACCTCGCTCTCGTTCTGCCCGGCGATCAAATTGATGCAGATCCGCCCGCCCGACATCTGGTCGAAGGTCGAGATCATCTTGGCCATCAGCACCGGGTTGATATAGCCGGGCCGTGCTGCGATCAGCGGCTTGATCCGCGCCGAGCGCGCCGCCATGAAGGCGCCGGATATCCAGGCTTCCCAGCACACCGAGCCGACCGGGATCAGGAGATATTCGAACCCGGCGTCCTCGGCCGCCTTGACCACGCGGTCGCAGAGTTCCGGCGACCCCGCGATCTGCGCCTCCATCAGCCCATAGGCCGTGGTGTCGCCATGCGTGGGCAGATACCAGCCGAATTCCAGCGGACGCATGGGCAAACTCCCTCGAAAGACGGCCTTTTGGGAAGACCTGTCATGTTGGCGCAGGCAGTTTACAGCCCTCGGCCGGTCGGACAACGCCGTTGCCGACCCGGAGCCAATCAGCTAAATGGTGGCCGGTACGCACCCGTAGCTCAGCTGGATAGAGCGTTGCCCTCCGAAGGCAAAGGTCACACGTTCGAATCGTGTCGGGTGCGCCACTTCGGTACAAAACTGGGCACTCCAAAACCTGCCGATTTTGCGCCGGACGCGGCGACGAGAGTGCGCAAGAGCACGCTTTTCGATCCCGTGATGCGAACTTCTTGCGCGTCCACCTCGATGCGCTGGGCCAGCGCGCGCAGGTGATCGCGGCGGTAGCCGCCCTGTTCGGTCCGCATGCGCCGGCGGGCCTGGCTGGCGAAGGCCTTGAGCGCCTGGGGTGTGATGCTCGGCCCAGCCCGATCCAGCGCACCCTCGCCCCGCTCCGCGTCGGCGCGGGCCTGGTCGCGGATCGACTTCAGCTCGGTTACACGCTCCTTGAGCATCGGGTCTGAGACGTCGGCGATCCCGTTTTCGATGGCGTCGTATAGCCGCTTGAGTTTGGCTTCCGCTTCGGCCGCACGCTTGCGCAATTCGGCGATATGCGTCGTTCGGCGCTCGGCGCGCTCCTTCCGGCGATGCAGGACGGCCGATAAGACTTCCTCGAGACGTTTGGGCTGCAAAAGGCGGTGCTCGATGTGCTCGGCTACGACGCTGTCGAGCTTTTCCATGGGAACGGTGCGGCCTTTGCAGCCGGTCTCGCCCTGCCGGGCCTTGGTCGAGCACGTGTAGTACCTGTACCGTCCACTCTTCCCGGTCCTCAGTGTCATCGCGCCGCCGCAGGTGGCGCAAAAGCAGATGCCGGTAAGGAGGGTCGGTCCGCTGACGACGCGCGGCGCGGTCAGCGCCGGGCAGCGCGTCTTGCGCAGCATCTGCACGGCCTCGAACTCGGCCGCATCGATGATCGGCGGCACCGCCATTTCCACCACCTCGGCGTCCGGTTTGCGCTCGCGGGTCTTCCAAAATTTGGTGTTGAACCGGTGACGGCCGATGTACGTGGTTCGCGTTAGTACCTTGTGCACGGCATCGACGCCCCAGCGTCCGCCATCGCGCGTTCGGATGCCGGCTTCGTTCAGATGCTTGGCGATCGATTTGACGCCCATCGACCCGGATGAGCCGCTTCCTTCGCGCGCCAGGCGATAGATCAGCCGCACGGTCTCGGCCTGGATAGGATCGATCTCCAGCGTCTTCTTGGTGCGATGGCCGCGCTGCTCACTGGCTTCCACGATACGGTAACCGATCGGCGGCAACGCGCCATTCCAGAAGCCTTGCCGTGCGTTCTCCTTCATCGCTCGCAGCGTGTGCTTGGCATTCTCCTTGGACTGATATTCGTCGAACAGTGCCATGATTTGGCGGATCATGTTGCTCATCGGATCATCGCCGAGTTCCTGCGTGATCGACACCAGCCGCACGCCATTCTTGGCGAGCCGGCGGACATAAAACTCAAGCTGGAACTGGTCGCGGAAGAAGCGGCTGAAGCTGTGGACCAGGATCACGTCGAACGCCGGCGGCTTGACCGTCGCCGCGTCGATCATGCGCTGGAACTCCGGCCGCCGATCGTCGATCGCGGACGCTCCGGGCTCGACATAGTCAGCGACGATCTCCCACCCACGAGACGCACAATGAGCCTTCGCCTGGCGGCGCTGATCCGGGATAGAAAGATCGCTGTCTGCTTGCCGCCCCGTCGAGACCCGCAGGTAGAGAGCCACCCGAACCGTCGCTGCCATGGTGATTTCCCCCTTAGCCGTCTCCAAACAGCTCGTCGAACAGGTCGCCGAACCAAGCCTCAAAGACGGCGATCTCGGCTTCAGCAACCGGCACGTCTTCCGGCCAGTCATCCGTCACCGTCCATGTCACCGAAGTGCGCTTCGCTCCTCGCCGGCTAGGACGCGCGGGCGCCACTGCATAGTCGTAGAGATCGTCGCATTGCACGTTGGTCGACACGCGCCGCTGCGATTCTTGAGAGCGAGCCATGGCGCCATTGTGGCAAGCTTGGCCGATCCACTGAACAGCCGAAGCGCGCGCTACATCACGCTGCTGTGCTCCGACCTCGCGCTTCGTCTGCCGGCTGAGCGCAATCGCGCAGAGCAAGCTATGATCGCATGGCAGCAAAGGCCGGGCCATCGGAGCGCAGTCAAGGCCGCAAGCCGGCGCAGCCGGTCGCGCAAAGCGCGAGCCTTGACGGCGCACCGTTGGTCCGGCAGCGGTCTCGCATGCGATCATGGCGGGCATCCCGCCGAGCCTGCGCAACACGACGCTACGCTGCGAACGATGGCGCTCGGAACGTTGATTTTGAATGCTTTCTCGGTTCGAGCGGCACCAGACCGCTTCATACGGTGCCGCTGCAGTGCCATCTGAAACAATGTGCAGACAAACACTTAGGACCCCCGACGGCACAGAGCGACACCGTCGCTTTTATCTTGCCGTCCTAATCGGTCGAGATCCGCACTCCAGCTCTTGGCCGGCAATGTCAGGTATTGTCGATAGCGGACCAGAAGGCAGACATGGCAATGCCGACGCGAATGACCCACAGGAGACATTCCGGCTCCTTGCGCTCGCAACTGCGGAGCTCGCATGTCAAGATTAGCGCGGGATTGGAAGCTAGGCGCGAGCGAGAGATTAGTATGACCGGTCAAGTCTGGATCAGTGAAGTGATGAGCAACAACGAGCTCGGCAACAAGCTCGGGCTTCGTCAAAAATGGTTCGGCGAGCCGTGGGAAGCTCCATATGTGAACCATCGCGTCCCGGACACGAGCAAGACGGTGTTCGCGGCCATTATGAAGCACTACGCCGGCCACACGATGAGGCGAGAAGACATGCCGGAAGCGTCGGCCGTGTACAGCATGTCTCATTTCAAGCGCGCAAAGGACATCTTCTTTCTCGGCGGATTCCTCGGCGTGAAAGGCAAGGTCGCCGAGGTGCTTTCCAAGTTCGATTTCGGTGTGGGCGGCGGGCTCGTGCGCCATACCATCTACGAGGCGGACCAGAAGACGCCGCTGGCGGGTCCGTTCTACATCATCAATTTCGGGTCGAAGAAGGATTGTTTTCTTCCGGACGCAAGCACCAACATTGGGAAGCCATCAGTCCACCATGAGACGGGCAGAACTCGTTGGTCGCTCGCCTATCTCAAGGACGGCGATATCGCGGTGTCCCCTGCTGCCTTGGTTGGGGCGGATCTCTGGATGTGTCCCGGCGTGGAGGGGCGCATCTTTATGAGCCATCGCCTCGTCGAGGCGCTGAGGACCGCGCTCATCGATGCGGACTTCGCTGACTTCAAGCTGCATCGCTGCAGGGTCGTGTGAGAGCTGCGGAGAGGATCGTTGCGGGAGGGCAACCGGGCGATGGCGGGCTGCTATAGTGATCGAACGCGGATGCTCAGAAATGTCGCCTTCTGGCCCATCGCGCCGTTCCCGGAATTGATCGAAATGGCCGCAATCGGAGGCTAACCGGACGGCCTGCAAAATTGGGAAGACAGCCGCCCATAAGGGGTAGCACAAGATCGCAGTGCGTCGCTGGTTATCCGGCCGGATCGCTTGGGCGGCCGCTACGTCATAGCGCCACGGCGAAGCAGTAGTGCCCATCTTCATCGGCCGTGGCGCGCCACTTCGTTTTTTCTACCCGATTTGTTGTCCGGCCATGGTACCGGCCGATCTGCCGGTTTCCGGCAGACCGGCCTCGCCTCAATGATGAGCCGACACGCTCTTCATGTATTGGGACATGAGATCGGCACCGGCAAAGTGGCCCACGTCCCCTAGGCTGACCATGCCGACCATCCGTTTGCTCTTGTTGATGACAGGCAGCCTGCGGATCTTCAGCGTCTCCATGTGATGCACCGCTTTCGCCAGATCGTCGTCTTCCCGGCAGCAGTGAATGCCTTCGGTCATCACATCCCGCGCCGTGGCGCGCGCAGAGTTGAAGTTCTTGTTCGCCAGACCTTTGCAGACGAGGTCGCGATCCGTCACCATCCCGATCAGACGATCGTCTTGCCCGATCGGAATGCAGCCGACGTCGTGCCCTTGCATCAATTTTGCGATTTCGGTGATCGGGGTATCGGGGCTAACCCAATCGACACCCTTGTGCATCACGTCCTTGACCTTCATGGAGGATCTCCCTTGCAAGGCAGCAGCCCCCTCGCGTGCAACTATACAGCAGATCGGGTGCGACCGCATGCGCGCTGCGCCCTGGTCAAGACGCAGCGAGCAGGACGCGATCCCTAATTCGGACGCCGCGCCAGGTTCAAGTTCCGGGCCTTGTCCAGATTGCGGGCCTCGGCCAGCGCCGTCGCGCTCGGCAAGACGGCAGACGCGAGGTCGGTCTCGGTCAAATCGGCGCCCGCGAGATTGGCGCCGGAGAGGTCGGCTCCCGCCAGGTCGGCCTTGTTGAGGTTGCAGTTCGCCAGATTGGCGTTCTGCAACTGGGCGAATTCGAGATCGGCGCGCGCGAGATTGGCGCCGCTCAAATCCGCATTGCGGAGATCGGCGGATTTGAGCACGCCACGCATCAGGCCCATCGATTGGTTGCGCATATCGGCGCTCAAATCCGCGCCTGCGAGCTTGGCCCCGATCAGGCTGGCACCGGATAGATCGGCGGTGATGCGGGCGTCGCTCAGATCGGCGCCGCCAAGCTTGGCGCGCTGCATCTGCGTGCCGAGCAGCGATGCCTTGACGAAGGACGCCCCCGTCAGATCTGCGTCGATGAGCCAAGCCTGGTTCAGGATGGCCCGATCGAAGCGCGCGGCTCTCAGATTGGACCGATTGAACTTTACGAGATGAAGGTTGCCGCCGGAGAAGTCGAGGCCCGAGAGATCGAGGCGCGACAGCCGCTTTGCCTCCAAATCTACAGTATGTCGGTCCCCTTGAGGCGCCATCTTGAGGAGCGTGTCGACCTCGGCGCGCGTCATCTCCGACGTCGTCATGTCGAGACTGTCGAGGTCGACGCTGCGCAACATGTCCTGCGACATGGCGGCAATCGGATCAACGAGCAGCGCCGCCATCGATACAACAACAAACGCGAGACGAAACCGCATCGCCGTCTCTCCGCCTCTAAGGTATCGCCTCTCGCATCTCCGCACCGGACGCTGCGTGGAGATTCGCTTCCGGCGTCACAGTATGAGACCGGATCACGGTTCGGGCAATGCTCGTGACCGTTTCGTGCGCAGGAACGGGCCTCGGCAGCGCGACAACCGGTCGATGCGAGCCTGCCGTCTTTCAGCTCCGGCTCAGCAGCTGCCAAGTCGACGTCGCATGCGCAATCGGCTCGCCGGACGCGTTGGAGGCCTGAGACTGCAGGAAGAAGGTCTTCCGGCCGCGCTTCAGGAAGGCCGCGTGACAGGTCACGCGCCCTTCGCGGGCCGCGGCGAGATATTGCACCTTCATCTCGAGCGTGGTGCCGGGACCCGCGACGTGGTTGACGAGATGCCCCATCGAGATGTCGAGCGCGGTCGCGAGAACCCCGCCATGCAACGTGCCTTGCGGATTGAACATGGGCCTCTCGACATCGAACGAGACGATGCACGCCTCGCCTTGGTAGGCGATCTCGAGGCCGAAGAAGCGCGACAGGAAGAACGAACCGAATTCCTGCCGCTCGTCTTCGACGGCGCGAAGCATCATCTGCTCGGCGATATCTCTCATGACGACACTCATTTGGTCACGATATTCACGTGGGCGATCGCACGAAGCTCCGTCCAAAGTCTCCGAACGCGCCTTCGCGGGCGAATCTCTCGAGCCGATCGTCGGTCCAGCCGCGCCATTCCGCAAGCACCTCGCGCGTGTGTTCGCCGAGCATCGGCGGCGGCGTGGAAGGCGCCGGCGGTTCGTCGCCGAACCGCGTCGGCCGGGCGATGAACCTGACATCCCCCGCCGCTGGATGGCTGACGCTCTGGACCATGCCGCGCTGCGTGAGTTGCGGCGTCTCGCAGACTTCGCCGACCGACTTGATCGCGCCGCAGGGAATACCGGCCACGGCGAGCGCCTGCAGCCAATCGGCACGGCTCCTGCGGGCGAAGATGGGAGCGAGGATCGCGACGAGTTCGTTGCGGCTCGCCGCGCGTTTCGGGGCGGTTTCGAAGCGCGCATCTTCGCGCAGGTCCGGCCGGCCGATGACGTCGCAAAACGCCGTCCAGAACTTGTCGTTCGCGACCCCGACATTGATCCAGCCGTCACTCGCCTCGAACGGCTCGTACGGGCTGATGGTCGGATGGACGTTGCCCCGGCGCCTCGGGCTTTGTCCCGAGGCGAAATACATGCCGGCGTTGAACGTCAGCAGCGACGCCATGGCGTCGAGCATCGAGACGTCGACCCGGCCGCCCTCGCCCGTGCGGCTCTTCCGCATCAAGGCGGCCAGCACCGAATGCGACGCGTACAGGCCGGTGACGAGATCGGCGATCGAGGTGCCGACCTTGGTCGGCGGCCCCTTGGGATCACCGGTGATGTCCATCACGCCGGATTCGCCTTGCAGGATCAGATCATAGCCGGGCCGCAAGGCGTCCGCGCCGGTGCGGCCGAACCCCGAGATGCTGCACAGGATGATGTCGCCCTTGCGGGCCCGCAGCGCCTCGAAGCCGAGGCCCCATTTGTCGAGCGTGCCCGGCCGGAAATTCTCGATCACGACGTCGGCAACGGACGCAAGATCGAGCACCGCGTCGCGCCCCGCCGGCGATTTCAGATCGATGGCGCAACTGCGCTTGTTGCGGTTCACCGACAGGAAATACGCGCTCTCGCCGCCGACGAAGGGCGGCCCGTAGCGGCGGCTTTCGTCGCCCTGCCGCGGATCCTCGATCTTGACGATGTCGGCACCGAGATCGCCGAGCTGCATCGTGGCAAACGGACCCGAGACCACGCGGCAGAGATCGAGAACCCTGATGCCCGACAGCGGCTCGCGATCAGACGACCGCATCGGCGAGGTCCTTCATCGACGGCACCAGGATGTCGGGCTGGTGCGGCGTGATGCCGAACGGGCGGTTGCGCCGATCGATGAAGGCGGTCCGCATGCCGGCGGATTTGGCGCCGATGCAGTCGAAGGCATGATTGGCGACGAACAGCACCTCGGCGGGCTTCACGCCCATGATCTCGGCCGCCTTGGTGTAGGTCGCGACATGCGGCTTGAACGAATTGGCTTCCGCCACCGAGATCACGCGATCGAACGGGACCTTGTGGTACTGTTTCGCGGTCTCGAGCATGTCCGGATCGCCGTTCGAGAGCACCACCAGCTTGTATCTGGTTTGCAGCCGCGCCAGCGCCTCCGGCACTTCCGGAAACGGCACCAGCTTCTCGATCTCGCCGACAAGATAGCGCACCTCGTCCATCGTGTAGTCGATCCTGGCGCGGTCCATCACGTGCGACACCGCGCGATGCCCGATCTCGCGATAGGGCGTGTGCTCACGATGCAGCAGCGCATCGATCATCGAATTCTCGAAATGGGTGCGGCGCCACCAGGTGACGAAGGAATTCGGATCGCCGTTCCAGCCTTTCTTCGCGAGGAACGGCGTCGCGATCCTGGTCAGGCCGCCCTGCATGTCGACGACCGTGCCGTACTGGTCGAACATGCAGATCTTCACGTCGCGCTTGATGGTCTCAAAGCTCATTGATGCCTCCTGGGTTCAGGTCGATTGGATACGCGCCGCGCCGCCATAGATGAAATGGATTTGTGATCTCCGACTATTCACGATATGAATGATGCCATGAACCTCCGATCCATCGACCTCAATCTGCTCGTCGCGCTGGACGCACTGCTGACCGAACGTCATGTCACCAAGGCGGCCGACCGCGTCGGTCTCAGTCAACCCGCCATGAGCAACGCGCTCAACCGGTTGCGCGCGATGTTCGAGGACGAACTTCTGGTGCGGACGACAAGCGGGATGAAGCCGACGCCCCGCGCCACCGAACTGGCGGAGCCGCTGCGCCAGGTGCTGCGCCAGGTCGAGCGGGTGATGGCGAGCGACGCCGGCTTCGATCCGGCCCGGACGGAACGCACTTTCACGATCAGGATGTCGGATATTCTCGCCTGCCTGCTGCTGCCGCGACTCGCCGCGGCGCGGCCGCCGGATGCGCGGATCTCCTACAACACGATCCATCTGCCGCCGGCCCTCACGATCGATGCGCTGGAGCGGGACGAGATCGACGTCGCAGTCAGCATGGGACTCGAACACTCCGCATCGATCCGTTCGGAGACGCTGCTGCGGGACCGCATGGTCTGCCTGATGCGGAGCGGTCACCAGATCAAGCGCGGCCGGCTGACCTTCGAGCGCTTCATCGCGCAGGAGCACATGAAGGTCTCGATGAGCCCGGCCGACCTTCGCTTCGTCGACGACGTGCTCGCCGAACGCGGCCACCAGAGACGCATCGTGCTGAATGTGCCGCATTGGCTGGTCGTGCCTCACGTCTTGAAGAGCACCGATCTGCTCGCAGTGATGCCGCGGCACCTCGCCGCCGTGCTGATGGACGACGGACTGCGAATGGAGGAACTGCCGTTCGAGTCCGCGCCTTTCGACTGGATGTTGTACTGGCATCGCCGATACGATCAGAGCAATGCCAATAGCTGGCTCCGCGATCGGCTGAGGGCGGCGTGCTCCGACCTGGGCTAGACACCGATGTCCGCCGGCCTCCGCGCGATCGACGGCTCGCTTCCCGTCTCGGCATTCGCCACGGCCGACGCGTCCTCCAACGAGCGTCCCTTGGTCTCGAATCCGAACACCAGAAACACCACGGCCTGGAACACGAGGATGCCGGCGAGGGTCGTCAGCACGCCGGTCAACCCTTGCCAGGCGAAGATCGCGACCACGACGTACTGCACCAACGCGGTCGCGATGCGTCCGGACGTGGCGCAGATCGCCGTGCCGCGAAGCCGGTAGCGCGTCGGGAACAGTTCAGGGACATGCATTGCGAACCCGGTCGCCAGCATGACGTAGATCGCGGTGACGAGAAGGAAGCCCACGCCCGCGAGCGCAACACCGTCCGCCATGTATGGATAGGCGATGCCGAGCACGGCTGCCGCAATCGACGAGCAGACGATCGAGAGCCGGCGTCCCAGCCGGTCCGCCAGCACGAGCCCGATCAGCGATCCGACCGGACCGCCAAGCGCCATCACGGTGGTGTAGCCCAGCGAGGAGACCACGCTATGGCCGCCCTTGACCATGAAGGTCGGCAGCCAGCCGATGAACCCGTAGAGGCTGAAGCCGACGACGATGTGCAGCAGGCTGCCGAGCAGCGTGCGTGCGAGATATGGCGGCTGGAACAGGCGCCAGACCGCGCCAGGCGGTTCCTGCACCGTCGCGCCGGCGCCGACGGGAGCCAGCGTTCCCTTGTGCGCGGCCTCCGCTTCGATCGCCGACAGAATCGCCTCGGCCTCATCGGTGCGGCCGTTGGCAGCAAGCCAGCGCGGCGATTCCGGCATCGACTTGCGCAGGAACCAGACGATCATCGCCAGGATGCCGACGAGGCCGAACATGTAGCGCCAGCCGAGTGTCGGGATCACCCACAGACCGATCATGGACGACGCGAACAGCGAGAAGTTGGTGATCACGGCCAATAGCCCGATCCAGCGGCCGCGCGAAGCCGTCGGCACGAACTCCGTCAAGGTCGCATAGCCGACCACTATCTCCGCGCCGAGCCCGATGCCGATGATGAAACGCAGGCCGATCAGGACGGCCATGTTGGGCGCGAAGGCCGCCGCGATCGACGCGAGGCCGAAGATCGCGAGGTTCATCTGGTAGGAGAAGCGGCGGCCGAAGCGGTCGCCAAGGATGCCGGAGAACCAGGCACCGATCGTCATGCCGACAAAGGTCGCGGAGACGAATGCCGCGTTGAGCTCGAGCGTCGACCAGCCTTCCTTGAGCACCGCACCCAGCACGCCGCCGGCCAGATAGATGTCGAATGCGTCGAGGAACATGCCGGCGCCGATCAGGGCCAGGATACGCCAGTGGAATCCGCAGATCGGCAGCCGGTCGAGGCGCGCGCCCGCGTTGATGTCGATGTCGGCGGATCGCGCCATTCCAAACCTCCCTGCCCGGCCTTATGCGAGCCGGATGTTCCGATGATCGATTGATGACGCGCAGGGGGTCGTCGTCCAATTCAAATCGAAAATTCGACTATTTGGCGGACTGATGAAGCCGATGCGGGCGTCGCGCTCGCGACGCAAGACGCCAGCACAACTTGACCAGCCGCGAGGTCGCTCGCTTTGAAGGCGCAGCCGATCGAACACAGCTGATGCAGACCCGAAGCAGACACGCGCTACACGCGCGTCTCGTGCAACTCGCGTGGTCCATATCCGAACTGCGAGTTGTCGTGATTCGCGTTCCATCCTGACACCGAGCTGACGCGCATTCGCTGTCGTTAACGCTTTCATCGCCGCGCGATCGCGAAATCACGATGTCGGCACAAACATTCACAACGGGTTCATGTCGCCGCCACTATTCAACTCCAACGCTGGGGGGAAGAAGATTGGAGTATGTGCCATGCGCCGCATCGCCGGACTGCCTTTCGCCTTAGCTCTCAGCCTCTGCTGTCTCTCTCCACCTCACGCTGCGCGCGCGCAGCTTGCCATCGGCATCGGCATCAGCGTCGATGCAGCACCGCCGCCCTTGCCTGTTTACGAGCAGCCGCCAATCCCTGGCGACGGCTACATCTGGACGCCCGGCTATTGGGCGTGGAGCGACGACATCGGTTACTACTGGGTTCCCGGCACATGGGTGCTGCCGCCCGCACCTGCATTGCTATGGACGCCCGGCTATTGGGGCTGGAACGATGGCGCCTACGCGTTCCACGCCGGTTATTGGGGAGCGACCGTCGGCTTCTACGGCGGCATCTCTTATGGCTTCGGCTACACCGGCATCGGCTATGAGGGCGGCTATTGGCGCGGCGGCAACTTCTTCTACAACAGTTCCGTCAACAACATCTCGAATGTCTCGGTCACCAACGTCTACAACAAGACCGTCATCAACAACACGACCAACGTCAGCTACAACGGCGGCACCGGCGGCACCGCGGTGAGACCGACGCCGCAACAGCTCGCCGCGGCGAACGAACACCATGTGGCTGCGACCGCCGAGCAGACCCGGCACGCGGAAGCGGCGATGAAGGATCCGGCGCTGACGCTCGCCAACAACCATGGTCATCCGGCGGTCGCCGCGACCGCGCACGCGGCACGGTTCAGCGGTGCCGGCGTGATCGCCGCGCATCCGGGCAAGCCGATCGCGGCGCCGCCGCCCCATCATGCGCAATCCGCGACAGGGCATGCTCCGCAGACGGGAAATGCCGTGCCGCCAGGACACGCTCTGCCGAGCGGAAACGCGCTGCCGCCCACACATGCATCGCCGACCGGGCACGCCTTGCCTTCCGGAAACGCGCTACCGCCGGCACAGACAACGACGACAGGACACGCCTTGCCCACCGGAAACGCGCTACCGCCGGCCCACGCGTCGACAACGGGACACGCCTTGCCCACGGCAACCGCCTCGCCGGCTGCACACGCGCCGCCGACCGGACACGCTCCGCCGGTCGCCGCCAACCATCCCGCTCCGGCGCCGCGCGTCGCAGCGCCAGCCGTGCATGCGCCGAGACCTCAGATCGCACAGCACGCGCCACCTGCGCCGCGCCCGGCCGCGCATCCGCCGGCGCCGCACGTCGCGCAAGCAGCCGTGCATCGTGCTCCGCCGCCGCCCCGGCGTGCGCCGCCACCGCACGTGTCGCGGCCGGCACCTCGGCCCCATCCCGCGCCACGGCCGCAGCATCCCGCTGCGAGGCCAGCGCCACACAGGCACGCGTGATCCAGCCTATCGGCGTGCCCGCAACGGCACGCCGATGTCGTATGAGAACCGATCGCGTGCGGAACGGCACGCGAAGCAAATCAGTCACGGGATTTCAGGCGCGCCAGGCGTACCGTCAGGCCAGCTCGTCGGCTGCGTCCGCGATCGCGGCATAAATCTCAACGAGGTCCGCCTCCGTCACGCAGTAGGGCGGCATCACATAGATCGTGTTGCCGAGCGGGCGAAGCAGCAGGTTTCGACGGGCGAAGAAGGCCTGAAGCTTGGGGCCGATGCCCGCGAGATAGCCGGCATCGCCTGCCTTCAGGTCAAGCGCGGTGATGGTGCCGGTGCGGCGGACATTCTCGAAGCGGGCGTCGGCGCGGAATGGTGCGATCAGACGCTCCTGCATCGCGGCGAGCGATGTGGCGCACTCGCCCGCGCGGTGTTGCCAGAGCTCGAGGTTTGCTCTTGCCGCGGCGCAGGCGATCGGGTTTGCCGTGTAGGAACTGGAATGGAAGAACATCCGCGAACGATCGCTTGAATAATGCGCGTCGTAGATCTCGGCCCGGCAAAGCGTCACCGCGAGCGGCAGCGATCCACCGGTGAGACCTTTCGAATAACAGGCGATGTCCGGCGTGACGTCGGCCTGCTCGCACGCGAACAACGTGCCGGTGCGGCCCCAGCCGGTCATCACCTCGTCGGCGATGAACAGCACATCATGGGCTTCGCAGACCCGCTTCATTTCCTTCAGTACCCGGGGCGGATACATCAGCATCCCGCCCGCGCCCAGGATCAGCGGCTCGACGATGAACGCGGCCGCGGATTCCGTCCTGCACGCGGCTTCGAGCGCATCAAGTGTCGCCTGCTCGTGGCCGGCCGCGGGAAACGGGATTGATTCGACGTCGAACAGCAGCGGCTCGTACGCCTTGTTGAACACGCCGCGGGCGCCGACCGACATCGTTCCCACGGTGTCGCCGTGGTAGGAGTGCTGCATCACGATGATGCGCGTGCGCGGCACGCCGACATTGTGCCAGTAGCCGAGCGCCATCTTCAGCGCCACTTCCACGCTGGTCGAGCCGGAGTCGGAGAAGAACACATACTCCAGGCCGCGCGGCGCCAGCTTCAGGAGCTGCGCGGCGACCTCTTCGGCCGGATCATGGGTATGACCGGCAAAGATGATCTGGTTGAGCTGTTCGGCCTGGTTCTGGATGGCGCGCACGATATGCGGATGGCAATGGCCGTGGGTCACGACCCACCAGGATGAGATCGCATCGATGATCCGGCGGCCATCCGCGGTGTAGAGATAGGCGCCCTCCCCGCGCACGATCCTGGTCATCCGGTCGTGCAGCGCGTGCTGGGTGAACGGGTGCCAGATCGGCGATTTCCGAGCTGATGTCATGGGTTGAAATCGTCGCGGCGGAACGAGGCGTTGAAGGCCGTCTGCAGCGTGTCTGCGGCGAGCGGAGACAGCCAGGGCAACCGGCCGAGCCGACGGACCTGCCCGAACTCGCAGATCGCCCGCTCGCTCTCGGGATTGCTCTCGCCGATGAACGCGATCCCGAGAACATCAATGTTGCGCTTGCGCAGCGCCTCGACTGACAGCAGCGAGTGATTGATGGTGCCCAAGGCAGTGCGGGCGCAGAGCACGACCGGCAGCCGCCACCGTTCGAACATGTCGATGAAGAGCGTGTCGTCATTGAGCGGCACCATCAGCCCGCCGGCGCCCTCGATCACCAGCGGCCGGCCGCCGGTATCTGGCACGTCGAGCGCGGCTGGATCGATCCGCAAGCCATCGATCGCGGCGGATTGATGCGGCGACGCCGGCTTTCGAAGCCGGTAGCGTTCCGGCACGATGCGATCGGCGGCAAGTCCCGCAAGCCGCGCCACCAGCTGCGCATCGGTCTCTTCCTCGAGGCCGGACTGGACCGGCTTCCAGTAGCTTGCGCCGAGGAAACCGGCGAGGCCCGCGGAGAAGATCGTCTTGCCGATCCCGGTATCGGTGCCGGTCACCACGACGCGGCTGATCATTGCGCCCAGCCCTGCGTCTCCGCGACGAGCGCATCGAGCAGTGCGCGCACGTCGTCCTCATCGACATTGAGGGTCAGCGCAATGCGCAATCGCGCGGTGCCGGCCGGCACGGTCGGCGGCCGGATGCCTCTGATGTCAAATCCGCGCGCCTGCAGCGCCGAGGCAAGCCGCATCGCGCGCGCATTGTCGCCGACGACATAGGGCACGATCTGCGAACGCGACGGACTGCGCCAGCCGCGCAGATCGAGCTCGCGATGTGTGAACGCAACCAGGTCTGCGAGGCGCTGCTGGCGCTCGGGCTCCTGCTGCAGGATCAGCAGCGCCTCGCGCACGGCAACGGCCACAAGCGGCGACGGCGCGGTGGCGAAGATGAACGGGCGGGATCGATTGACCATGAAGTCGCGCAGCACGGTGGAGGCCGTGACCAGCGCGCCTGCTGCGCCCAGTGCCTTGCCGCAGGTATGAACGATCACGAGATTCTCGCGCCCTTCATAGGGCGCCGTCAGCCCGCGGCCCTGTTCGCCGTAGACGCCGGTGCCGTGCGCTTCGTCCACCATCAGGAACGCGTCGTGCCGTTCGGCGATGGCGATGAGGTCGTCGAGCGGCGCGACGTCGCCGTCCATGCTGTAGACGCTCTCGACCACGATCCAGACCCGGCCCATTCCGCCCTCGGCGCGCCAGTCGCGAATGGTGTCCTCGACCGACCCGGGATCATTGTGCGCGCTGAACCGGAACGCGGCCCGGCCGGCCCGCGCGCCCTCATGAATGCTGGCGTGCACCAGCGCATCGAGCACGAGCAGGTCGCCGCGCTGCGGCAGCGTCGTCAGCACGGCAAAATTCGCGACATAGCCGCCGCCGAAGAACAACGCGGTCTCGGCGCGGAAGAACGCGGCGGCCTCGGCTTCCAGCCGTTCATGCTCCTCGCAATTGCCGCGCAACAGCCGCGACCCGCCGGCGCCGATCGGTGTGCCGGCCTCGATCGCGGCCGAGACAGCCCGCTTGATGCGCGGCGCGCTCGCCAGCGCCAGATAGTCGTTCGATACGAAATCGATGCCCGCGCGCGGCTTGAGACCGCGCAGCCGATCGTCCTCGCGCAGGGCGTGCAAGGCCGCGGCGTAATCAGCGGCCTTGGCCGCCTGAATTGCGCTCATGCTTCACTCTCAGGATGGTGGTTGGCCGCGCGGCGAATAACGCCGCGCGCTCGCGGATGATTGCGGTCAGGCGAGGCGGGATGTGATGCCGAGCCGGTCCAGCAGATCGGCGTCACGATCGCGCTGCGGGTTCTTGGTGGTCAGCAGCACATCACCGATGAAGATCGAATTGGCGCCGGCGAGGAAGCACATCGCCTGCAATTCGTCAGTCATGTATTGCCGTCCGGCCGACAGCCGCACCACGCTGTTCGGCATCATGATCCGTGCCGTGGCGACCAGCCGGACCAGCGCGATCGGATCGGGGCGTTCCGCGGTGTCGTTGACCGGCACGCCCTTGACCTCGTTCCACAGATTGATCGGCACGCTCTCCGGATGGCTCGGGAGATTGGCGAGCAGCATCAGCATGCCGAGCCGATCCTCGACCTGCTCACCCATCCCGATAATGCCGCCGCAGCAGACCTTGATGCCGACGTCGCGCACATGCGCAAGCGTATCGATGCGGTCCTGCAAGGTGCGCGTGGTGATGATCTTGTCGTAGTACTCCGGCGAGGTATCGACGTTGTGGTTGTAGAAATCGAGCCCGGCGTCGGAGAGGCGTTCGGCCTGATTGGGCGTCAGCATGCCGAGCGTGACGCAGGTTTCCATGCCGAGGCCCTTCACCGCGCTGACCATGTCGCAGACCTGATCGAGATCGCGGTCCTTCGGACTGCGCCAGGCCGCGGCCATACAGAACCGGGTGGCGCCGGCGTCCTTGGCGCGCTGCGCGATCGCGACGACCTCGTCCCGCGGCATCAAGCGGGTGGCCTTCAGGCCGGTGTCGTAGTGGGCGCTCTGGGAGCAGTAGCCGCAGTCTTCCGGACAGCCGCCGGTCTTGATGCTGAGCAGGCTCGCGGTTTCGACGTGGTTCGGATTGAAGTTGGTGCGGTGGATGCCCTGCGCCTGAAACATCAGGTCCGCGAATGGCAGGTTGTAGAGCGCCTCGGCCTCGGCACGCTCCCAGTTCTTGCGGAGCGGTGCGCTGTTGCGGCTTTCGGTCCGTTCGATCTCAACGACATCAACCATCGGCTTGCCTTCTTGCTTGTGTAAATCATAGATAATCATGTATATTATCTATGATAATGGACTTAGAATGATGCTAGCCGAGCTCAAACGAGAGCGCACCCGTTTTTGTGATAGATAATCTATGAGTAGCGAAGGCGAGAACATGACGACCGCCGGGCGCATCGCCGAAGCGATCGGCGAGCGCATCATCGGCGGCGCATTGCCGCCGGATGCTCCGCTCCGGCAGGACCATGTCGCGCGGGAATTCCATTCCAGCCACGTCCCGGTGCGCGAGGCCTTCAGGCAATTGGAGGCGCAGCATCTCGTCGTAGCCGTGCCGCGTCGCGGGGTGCGGGTTGCCCCGCTCGATACCAAGTCGGTGAAGGAGATCGCCGAGATGCGCGCCGCGCTCGAGGTGGTGGCGCTGCGCAATGCCGCTCCCAGGTACACATCCGCCCATCTGGCGCGGATCGAGGTCGCGCTGATCGAAGGCGATAATGCCGAGACCGTTCAGGAATTCGAACTGGCCAATCGCGCCTTCCATTACGCCCTGGTCGCGCCCTGCGCGATGCCGCGACTGCTCGCCAGCCTCGACGGACTGCAGCTCGCAAATTCACGACTGGTGTTCGCGATGGCGCGCAACGCCGGCTGGCGGCCGCGGCCGAGCCAGGATCACCGCGTGATCCTGCAGGCGCTGCGCACGCGCAACATCGAGCAGGCCTGCAGCCTGCTCGCGCGGCATATTCAGACCATCGAGCGGCTTGCGCTGCCGGCGGCGTGACGGGGAGCAGCGATCCGCTCCACGTTAGTTTTTCTCACACCATGGGCGAGTTCTTGAAGATTGTCCGGCTCGTACCCGAGAGATACGTTCACTCCGAATGGGAGGCACGGGCAGCATGGTGGACGACATGAAGGTGCGAGCGGGCCAGTGCCATTGCGGCGCCGTGCGTTTCGAGGTGTCGCTCAGCGACGACTTCAATTCGATTCGCCGCTGCACCTGTTCCTATTGCCGAATGCGCGGCGCCGTCGTTGCCATGGCAGAAATGGGCGGGATCAAGTTCCTGCAAGGTGAGGACGTGTTGACGAGCTACCGCTTCCATACCGGATCAGCGCAGCACTTCTTCTGCTCCCGCTGCGGAATATACACGCATCATCAACGGCGATCCGACCAGAGCCTCTATGCCGTCAACGTGGCTTGCCTCGACGGGGTAAGCCCGTTCGATTTCCCGGAAGTACCTGTGATGGACGGCGTAAATCACACCAACGACACCGGCAGGCCGACGCGTCGCGCAGGTACACTGCGCTTCATCTCGGCCGACTAACGATCACCGTCTGCAACGACCGCGCGACAAGATTGAGAATCTCGAATCTTCGGTTCCGATTGACCAGACCGAAAATGCTCTAGGCGATCGCGACGATCTCCAGCTCCTGGGCGCCCGAGCCCGTGACGTCGCCCACGGCTTTTCCCATCAGCGATCTCGCCACCGGCGAGACGAAGGAGATCGAGCCCGCCTTTGGATCGGCCTCGTCCTCGCCGACAATGCGGTAGGTCTGCACGCGGCCATCGGCGCGGCTGAACGTCACGGTGCTGCCGAAGGCAACGGTTTCGGTTGAGGCGGGATCGGGGACGACCTGCGCGGTGCGGAGCCTTTCGGTGAGATAGCGTGTGTCGCGCAGCGGCACCGCCGACTGCCGGCGCCGTTCGTTGACGTCATCCAGCTGCTGCGCGGTCTCGTAGGCCTCGCGCGCCTCCAGGAGTTGGCGCTCCAGTGCTTTCCGTCCTGCCTCGGTCACGAGATTGGGATGCGGCGATATGGGGCGGTCCGGCAACAGCGTTTCGGACGCGGTCTCAGCGCTTTCTTCCTTGGTAAAGGCAACACTCAATCCAGAACTCCATCGCTGGGGCGGGCAGTATAGCCCCACCTCACCCGTGCCGCTAATGCGCGATGGGATTAGGCCGGGTCGTCATCGCACATTGGCGCGTTGATCACGCACGATCCTTCCGGATCTAATGCGACGTGGACTGTTCCGTCTTGCCGCGACGGCCGAAACGGCTCTTTGCACCCTCGCGCCAGCCCTGGAAGGTGACAAACAGCATCGGCACCAGGAAGATGCCGATCGAGCTGGCGGCGAGCATGCCGCCGAATACCGCGGTGCCGACTGCACGGCGGCTGATTTCCGCGGCACCGGTCGCGATCACCAGCGGCACCAGGCCGAGGATGAAGGCGATCGAGGTCATCATGACCGCGCGGAACCGCATCTGCGCGCCCATCGTCGCGGCCTCCGCAATCGGCCTTCCGGCCTCGCGCTGCTCCTTGGCGAACTCGACGATCAGAATGCCGTTCTTGGCGGCGAGCGCAATCAGCACCACGAGGCCGATCTGGCCGTAGAGATCGAGGTTGAGGCCGGCAAGCTTGATGCCGAGATAGGAGCCCAGCACGCCGACCGTGACCGACAACAGCACCGGAATCGGGATCGTCCAGCTCTCATACAGCGCGACCAGGAACAAATAGGCAAACAGCACCGCGAGCGCGAGGATGATGCCGGTCTGGCCGGAAGCCGCCTGCTCCTGATAGGCGGTGCCGGTCCATTCGTAGGAGTAGCCGGAAGGCAGCGTCGTCTTGGACAGGTCGGCCATCGTCGCGATCGCGGTGCCCGAGGACACGCCCGCGGCCGGGCTGCCGTTCACCGTGACCGAGCGATAATTGTTGTAGCGCGTGATCACCTGCGGGCCGGTGACGATGCGCAAGCTTGCGATCGAGCGGATCGGCACCATCTCGCCGCCGGTGTTGCGGACATAGATCTGCCAGATGTCGGGGATGTCGCGCCGGTCGGCCGCATCGCCCTGCACATTGACCTGCCAGGTGCGGCCAAACAGGTTGAAATTGTTGACGTAGATGCCGCCGAGCGTGGCCTGCAGCGCGGTGAACACGTCGGCCATGTTGAGGCCGAGCGCCTGCGCCTTGGCACGGTCGATATCGAGATAGACCGATGGGTTGGTCGCGGTGAAGGTCGAGAACACGCGAGCCAGATTCGGATTGCGGTTCGCAGCACCGATCAACCCGCCCATCACGCTGCTGAGCGACGCCGGATCCTGCCCTTCCAGCGCCTCGAGCTGATATTCGAAGCCGCCGGAGGTCGAGAGCCCGATGATCGGCGGCAGGTTGAACGGCAGCACCGAGGCCTGGCGAATCTGCGATCCCCCGACGAAGGTCTGCCCGATCGCCGCCTGCACCGATTCGGTGACAGCCTTACGGTCCGCGAACGCCTTCATGCGCGCCACCATGAAGGCGGAATTCGGCTCGCTGGCGCCGTCGAGCAGCGAGAAGCCGATGATCGACAGCACGTGGTCGATCGCCGGATTCTTCTTCAACAGCGCCTCGACCTGCTTGGTGACCTCGCTGGTGCGCGCCACCGAAGCGCCATCAGGCAGCTGCACGGCGATGAAGAAGGCGCCCTGGTCTTCCTCGGGCAGGAATCCGGTCGGCGTGATCTTCGAGACGCCGAACACCGCGCCGGCAAACACCAGCACCGCAACCAGCGACAACACCGCCACGCGGACCAGCCGCTGTACGATGCCGGCATAGCGGTCGCGGACCCAGTCGATGCCGCCGAGCACCCGTCCCATGATGCCGCGGCGCGGTCCGCCGTGACGCAGGAACACGGCGCACAACGCCGGCGACAATGTCAGCGCGTTCAGCGCCGAGATCACCATCGCGGCACTGATCGTCACCGCGAACTGGCGGAACAGCGTACCTGATATGCCGGGAATGAACGCGATCGGCACGAACACCGAGAGCAGCACCAGCGAGATCGCGATGATCGGCGCCGTGATCTGCGCCATCGCCTTCTTGGTAGCGTCGGCCGGCGACAGCTCCGGCTCCTCCTCCATGACACGTTCGACGTTCTCGACCACGACGATGGCGTCGTCGACCACGATGCCGATCGCCAGCACCATCGCCAGCAGCGAGACGGTGTTGGCGGAATAGCCGAGCGCCAGCAGCACCGCGAAGGCGCCGATCAGGCTGACCGGAACCGCGACCGCCGGAATCACCGTGGCGCGCAGATTGCCGAGGAACAGGAACACCACGATCACGACGAGCACGAAGGCTTCGCCGAGCGTCTTCATCACTTCCTTGATCGTATCGGAGACGAAGGTCGTGGAGTCGTACTGCACGAGGTAGGTCAGCCCAGGCGGGAACCGCTCCGACAGCCGCGCAAGCGTGGCCTGCACGGCCTTGGCCGTGGTCACCGCATTGGCGCCGGGCGCCAGATAGATGCCCATCGGCACGCCGGGATTGCCGTCGATCCGCGATTCCGAGTCCGAGTTCTGCGCGCCGATCTCGACGGTTGCGACGTCCCTGATCCGCAGCACCGAGCCGTCGGGATTGGCCCGCAGCACGATGTCGCCGAACTGCTTGGATGTCGTCAGGCGGCCCTGGGTCTGCACGTTGAACTGGAATTGCTGGTCGTTGCTGATCGGACGCGCACCGATCCGGCCGACCGGCGCCTGCACGCTCTGGGCGCGGATCGCGGCGATCACGTCCGATGGCGCCAGATTGAGGCTGGTCAGGCGCTGGGTGTCGAACCAGATCCGCATCGAATAGTTCAGCTTGGCGAACAGCGAGGCCTGTCCGACGCCGGGCGTGCGCGAGATCGCGTCGAGCACGTTGATGATGGCGTAGTTGGTGATGAACAGCGGATCCTGCTCGCCGCTCTTGCTGTAGAGCACGATGAACTGCAGCACGGCCGAGGATTTCTTCTGCACGGTCAGGCCCTGCGCCTGCACCTCGGTCGGCAATTGGGCGAGCGCGCTCTGCACGCGGTTGTTGACGTTGACGGTGTTGATGTCGGGGTCGGTGCCGAGCGCGAACGAGACCGTCAGCGTATAGCTGCCGTCGTTGCCGCTGGTCGACTTCATGTAGAGCATCTTGTCGACGCCGACGACCTGCGCTTCGAGCGGCTGGGCGACGCTCGATTCCACCACTTCGGCCGAAGCACCGGGAAATACGGCCGAGACCGTGACCTGCGGCGGCACGATGTCCGGGAACTGGGCGACCGGGATTTGCATCAGCGCCAGCGCGCCCGCGATCGTGATCACGAACGCGATGACGATCGCAAGCCGCGGACGATCGACGAAGATTGCGGAAATCATGGGTTGTTGCCCGTCGCTTTCGGCGCGCTGCCGGCACTGCCGTCCGCCGAAACCTTCATGCTCGACTGGATCAGCGCGCTGGCGGGCCCCGGCGCGACCACCTCGCCCGGCTTGACCTTCTGCAACCCCTCGACGATCACCTTGTCGCCGAGCGCGATGCCGCTCGTCACCGCAGCGATCGTCGATGTCGATTGCCCGAGCTGGATCCGCTTCTGCTCGGCCTTGTTGTCCGCGCCGACGACGTAGACATATTCACCCTGCTGGTCCGACAGCACCGCCGAGCGCGGGATCGCCACCACCTCGACCGGCTGCACACCTTCCAGCAGAACGGTGACGAACTGATTGTCGGTGAGCTCGCGGACCGAGCCGCCGGTCGCAACGGACGTGTAGGTCGACGGGTTGGGGATGGTGCCACGCAGGGAGATGGTGTCGGTATTCTGCGCGATGGTGTTGTTGACGAAGTTCAGCTCACCGGTCTTCTCGTAGAGCCGGCCGTTCGGCAGGCGCACCCGGATGATGACAGCCTTGAAGCCACCGCGTGTCGCATAGCGGTCGCGCAGGTCGAGCGCCTCGCGCACCGGCACGGGGAAGGTGACATACATCGGGTCCTGGCTGACGATGGTCGTCAGCGTTCCCGAGCTCGGCGTCACGACGTTGCCTTCGGTGACCGAGGTGCGTCCGATCCTGCCGTCGATCGGCGAGTGGATCTCGGTGTAATCGAGATTGATCTGGGACAGGTCGACCTGCGCCTGCGCGGCCTGCACCTGTGCCTCGAGGCTTTGCTGGTTGGCGACTGCGGCGTCGACGCTCGATTGCTGGCCGGCCGGTCCGCCGAGCAGCGATTTGGCGCGGTCGGTGGTCAGCTTGGCGTTGACCAGCGTCGCCTGCAACTGGGCGACCTGCGCCTTCTTCGAGGCGAGGTCCGCCTCGAACGGGCCGCGCTCGAGTTGATACAAGAGGTCGCCGGCCTTGACCTCGGCACCCTCGACGAAGTTCCGCTTCTCGAGGAACGCCGTGACGCGCGCCACCACGTTGACGCGGTTGGGAGCCTCGATGCGTCCCAGGAATTCATTGGTTTCGGTGACCGGACGCTTCACCGCCTCGAATACGCCGACGGCAGGAGGCCCGGGCGGTCCCGCCTGAGCATGGGCCGCCGAAATCCCGAGTGCCGCCAATCCCGCCGATACCAGAAGCCCTGCCAATCCACCGAGCATTCGTTCCGTACCACTCATGCTGTTCAACCCTTCGGCTACCAACAAGCTCTACGAGACGGATATGACGTCGAGTTCCCTCAGACCGAGAAGGTCAGGATGGGCAAGGTGCATCACAGGAGATCATAACGCGGCCAATCCGACAATCCTGTAACCTGAACGCCCGTTTGGCTCATCCCGGCAACAGGCGCTTCGAGCCTTGTAAGGTCGAAGTCAGACGTGGCGCCCGTATGACGACGTCTTGGAAGCGGGGGCAACGGCGGACGCCGCTCACAACGCGATGGCGTTCTTCAAGCGGGATGTCTCTTGATAGGCGGGCGATGCCAGATGGCCGTACAGCCATGGCTTCGCGCGCTTGCCGCTGGCCTCGTGCACGCCGTCGAACACGTCCATGTCGATCAGATCCGGATGGGTGCATGATGCATAGACGGATCGCATCTCCGCGAACTTCTCATCCCGCCCGAGCTCGATCGCGTTTGCGGCGTCGCGGCTGCCGATCTCGACGAACACCGGACACGGACGGAGCAGATACGCCAGCTCCGCACCGGTGTATTTGGCGCGGCCGTTGGCAAAATGAATGTAGGCCGCAAGTTCGATGCTGAGGTTCTTGCTGATGACGGATGACATCAGAAACTTCTTCTCGTCACGCATGTATCCGGAAGCGACGGTCGGCCGCATCCGCCCCGTCGCGGCTTCCAGATGCAACGCGAGGAAGGCGCCCCACGACACCCCATAGACGCCGACATTCAGACCGGACGCTCCGGTCAGCTTCCGGCAAACGGTCTCGCCGGCATCGATCGACGCACACGACACGTTGTGCGCCGAGACGCCATGGGATGCCAGCATCGCGGCGATGTTGTTCTGGCTCTCCTGATTTCCGATCTGGACGATGTAGGGACACCACACGACATAGCCGTCCTGGCAAAGCTGCTTGCCGATCGCGTTCATGTAGTCCTTGTCGGCATCATCGAAGCACCGCTCCGGCGTGCTCGCCATGCCGTGGCCGAGCAGGATCAATCCCTTGAACGGGCCGTCGGGAATCCCGAGACATCCACGCACCGGCACGCCGCATTCCAGGTCGAACTCGACCTTCACGACCGAGAATCGATCCGCCGTGCCACGCCACAGAATCCGGATCTCGTCGTGCGATGGCCGATACAGCCGCCGCTCCCGGAACAGCGAGTGCATCTCCCTTCGAATGTCCGGGCCGGTGGCGACTGCGCGGAGCTTTCCTCGGGTCGCGATATCAAAGAACGATCGGCAGAACGTATCGTAGCCCAGCGCCGGCAGATCGACATTCGCACACGATCCCCGGCAATGACTCAGCGTCAGCGTGTTGCCGGTGACCGATGAGGGGCCGACCAGCGTCATCAACAATCCGGAAAGCACCCTGCGGCTGATCATCGGCCCTCCCCGAGCCGGCGTTGGCTCGATAGCATGTCAGCGATCGCCGCGTAGCAGGCGCGACAAGTGACGCGGATACAAATTAAAGGATGTTCATGGTCGAATGATCGCGCGCAGCGTTGCAAAGGTGTGACGCTCGCAGGCCTTGCGCCGCGGCAGTTCACGCCGAATGCGTTTCGAGACGCTTCGGAAATATGTCTGACTGTCTCGCAGCTTCAATTTCGCCACACGCGGCGGTGATCGCGAGGTCAAGTCTTGGGCTTGACCTCGGTGACCTTGGCGTCGGCGGCCTTCGGCGCGTCGCCAAAATCGAGCTTCTTCTGGAAGCCGATCTGCACGTTGAGTGCCCACGGCTGCACCTCGTCGGGCCGCCGGACCTGCCGGATCGAGGCTCCGGCCGTACCGATATATCCGTCGCCGAAATCGTGCGCGAAATCGAGGCCGGTGAGGAACGTCGTGCTCCACAGATCGGTGTTGAGATAGTCGTCACGGCGATAGCGCGCCAGCAGGCTGACGGCGTTCTTGTCGTCGAACTTGTAGCTGACCGAGGCCTCGTTCGACTGCCCGACATCGAGCGATGCAAACGAGAGCGTGGTGTCCGTGACCGTTCGCGACGACCCGACGCCGAATGTCCATGAACCGGTCTGGTACTTGGCCTTTGCGGTGTAGAGCAGCTGCTTGACGTCGTCGAAATCGGTCGTGTCGTATTGGGCGAGGTATGGCGACACGGACCCTTCGACTTCGATACCATTGCTCTTCATCGTGAAGAAGACGTTCGGCTGCACGATGTTGTGGCTGCGATCGAGGCCGAAAATGTCGGTCGCGAGATAAGCGACGCGCGACAGCACGAGCGACGTGCCGATCTCTCCGGTCCCGAACTTGTAGGCAAAGCCGGGCATGAACGTGCGCGTCACGAAGTTCTCGTCCTGGGGCAGGAAATCACCCAGCGTGAAGATGTTTCGCTCGTTGAGCGCATTGATGCCGGCGTCGACATTGGCGAATATTCGGAAATCGGTGGTGTCGTATTCGACACGGTTGCGCAGCTGGACGCCATGCGAGCGGCGCGCCCAATTGTCGTCGACCGTCGTCGTCAGCGTGGTGCGCAACGCCAGCTTCGGCGCAAGCTCGATCGCCCCGCTGGCTGCGATGATGGCCGTGGTGCTGGGGGCCGCGACGCCGGGATCGTATTGCGTATCGGCGAACTTGACGTTGAGCCCGATGATGCCGTCCTGGAGCGAGCCGCGCAGATAATCGTAGTTGATCGTCTGTGTCGCGAACACGCTGCCGCGCGCGCCCAGCGTGTCGGTCGGATTGGAATCGTAGCCCGTGCGCAGGCCGATCGAGCCCGCGTTCACGGTCACCGTCTCCGCCGGCGTGGCCTGCGCGAGTGCCGCTGAGGCGCCGAGCTGCGAAGCAACAACAACTGCCGCCATCAACGCACGCCGAATCATGGACGCGCCCCCCTCGCACAGGGTCGGAAATCATGGTTAATCGGCCGTTAAATATGCAATTTCTGGTTGATTTGACCCTCGAGCCCCGATGGCGGGATGTTCGATTTTGATGGGATCATCAGCAGCAATAAGGGCATCATGGAATTTGATGGTATGGTTAACGCTAAGTATTAGAGTAAAGAACTACTTCAAGTTGTAAGCGAATTCGAGGCGTGGATAGTGGCGGCGACCAAGCAAACGGCTTGGCTTGATAACAACGGAGGAAGTCATGAAGCAGTATATCGTCGCCGTCGCTCTCGCCTCGCTCGTCGCCTCGCCGGCCTTCGCCGGTGGCCCCCGTGGTGGTGGCGGCGCGCTGATCGGTTCGGTGATCGCTCCGATCACGACCGCGGTCTCCGCGCTCAATGTCAACGCGCTCAACAACGTCAACGTGCTCGGCGGCGGCGTGAACGTCCTGAACGGCAACAAGACCAACGTCTCGGCGATCCTGCCGATCAGCCTCAAGAACACCAACATCCTGTCTGGTATCCTGGGCGGCGGCCGCTCGCACGGCTGCGGCTGCAACTAAGGGCCGATCTCGGGAGGGCGCCGAGGTGTCCTCCCAACACCTTTGGGCGAGCTTCCTGCAAGCCTCACCATTCGACCAGTTCACCCGCCTCCAACCTCCTTCCCCAATTCCGGATCGCGTCGCGGCAGTTGTCGGACGCTGAGGTTCCGGTCGTCATTCCGCGGGCCTGATTGCCCTGCGAGCCCGGGAATGGTTGCCAGTCCTGCCTTTGCCGAATTCCTGCGCGAGCAACTCGCGCCGCTCGGCCGCATCACGATGCGGCGCATGTTCGGCAAGACCGGCGTGTTCTGCGACGGCGTGATGTTCGGGATGGTCACCGACAATACATTCTACGTGCGGGTCGAGGATCAGAATCGCGAGATCTTCAAGGAGGCGGCGGCGAGCCCGCCGCTCAACTACGCCAAGCGGGGCGCGACCATCGATCTCGCCTTCTGGCGGGTGCCGGAACGGCTGTTCGATGAGCCCGACGAACTCGCCGTCTGGGCGCAGGCTGCGCTGGCCGCCGCGCACCGGGTCGCAGCCAAACGAGCGGGCCCCTCCGCGCCCGCGCGAAAATCCCGAGCAAGCCCGGCCAAACGCCGCAATTCCCCGTGATGCGCGCCGACGCGCACCGGGATAGCCCGGACTCGTGGCTTGGTCTGAATTGCACTACGCAATACTTTCGCGGTCGATGGGTTAATCTGTTGGGCAGCAATATTTCCTGGAATGGCCGATGGCGAACGACCTGCACGAGCATCTGATCGAACTGGCCTATGAGGCCGCGGTCGTCCCCGAGCTTTGGCCGAACGTGCTGCATCAGGTCGGCGGGATCGCGCGAGCGCGCGGTATCGTGCTGCTGACGGCAGCCCCGCACGACGTCCGCTGGGTCGCATCGCCCGACATGCACGACGACACGGTTGCCTATGTCGAGGGCGGCTGGCACGAGCGCAACGGACGGTTGCCGCGCCTGTTGGCGGCCAACCATGCCGGCTTCCTGCGCGACATCGACGTATTCGACACGCCCGAGGAAGTGCAGCAGGATTTCCAGATCCGAGAGTTCTTCCGCCCGCGCGGGCTCGGGTGGGGCGCCGGTACCGCGATTCCAGTACCGAGTGGCGACGTGCTGATCTACAGCGTCGAGCGCGAGTACCGGCACGGACCGATCGAGCGGGAAGCGATCGAGCAGCTCGACGCGCTGCGCCCGCATCTGGCGCGGGCAGCGCTGCTGTCGGCACGGCTCGGGATGGAGCGCGCCAGGGCGGCAACCGAGTCGCTGGCGATGCTCGGACTGCCCGCGGCGGTGCTGCGGCGCGGCGGCCGTCTGATGGCGGCCAACCCGCTGTTCGACCGCCTGGTGCCCGATGTGATGCAGGATCGCACCGATCGCCTGACGCTGGCGGCAACCGCCGCCGACGCGCTGTTCGCGCAGGCACTGGCCGCGCTCGATCAGGGCCTCATCAGCGCCGAGGTCCGCTCGGTCCCGATCGCGGCACAGGACGATCGCCCGCCGCTGATCGTGCATCTGGTCCCGATCCAGGGTGCAGCGCGTGACTTGTTCGACCGCGCGCTGGCGATCGTGATCGTGACGCCGGTGGTGCCATCGGAGGTGCCGACCGCGGAAGTGCTGCAGGGCCTGTTCGACCTGACGCCGGCGGAAGCGCGCGTCGCGCGCGGCATCGGCGAAGGACGCACCGTCGAGGCCATCGCCGGCGCATTCGGCATCTCCCGCGAAACCGTGCGCAACCAGCTCAAGGCCGTGCTGGCGAAGACCGGGCTCGGCCGACAGGTGGAATTGGCCGGACTGCTTGCCGGCGCCAAGGTGCCGCCGGGTTCAGCGGCGGACTGAGACTCAAGGCACGTTCAGACGAGCCTGGAAGAAGCCGGCGACACGGTTGACCGCATCGACGGTCATCGGATCATTGTCGGCGAAATCGAAGCCGTGCGCCCTGCCCGGATAGAGAGCGCGCAACCATCCGCCGGCCCACGCCCCTCAGGGGCATCGCAAAGGATCACATGTTCAAACGGCGCGGGTTGCGCTAGTGATAGCTCCCCCTCCTCCCACCGTGCGCCGATCCCGGCGCGCGTCCAGTCAATGAGTGCATCTGAATGGCCGAAGCCGACCTCGACGCCGTCATCCGGCAAACCGCAAGAGCGCAGACCAAGGCCGTGATGGCGGCTGCCAAGAAGCGCCAGGCCGTCTGGGTCGCGCGCGCTGCCAAGGCCAAGGACAAGGAGACCAAGGCGCGCTTCCGCTTCCTCGCCAAGAGCACGATCCTGAACGCGACCGCGACCGCCAAGCGGTTGCAGAATTCCGCAGAAAACGCCGCCGACGCCTATGCGCGCGCCATGAAGAAGGCGATGGAAGAGCCGCCGCCGGCCAACAAGCCCGAGAAGAAATCCGAGAAGAAGCCGGCGAAGAAGAAAGCGGCCGCCTGACAAGGAGCACAGATGCTCACCGTTCACCATCTCGGCAAGTCGCAATCGGAGCGCATCGTCTGGCTGTGCGAGGAGCTTGCAATTCCGTACGAGCTGAAGTGCACCACCCGCGACCCGGTCACGATGCTGGCGCCGGCCGATTACAAGGCGCTGCATCCGATCGGCGCCGCGCCCGTCATCACCGACGGCGAGCTGGTGCTGGCCGAATCCGGCGCGGTCGTCGAATACATCGTCGCCAAATACGGCAATGGACGGCTGACGCTGACCTCAGACCATCCCGATTTTGCGCAGTTCCTGTACTGGTTTCACTTCGCCAACGGCACGCTGCAGGCGCAGATGGGCCGCAGCATGATCCTGAACCGCCTCAACCTCGCGGCCGACAATCCGGTTCTGGCTGCGACCCGGGCACGGGTCGACCGCTCGTTCGATCTGATCGAGGCGCGGGTGCGCGACGCCGAATATCTCGCGGGCGAGGCGTTCACGACGGCCGATATCATGATCGGCTTCTCGCTGACGACGATGCGCTACTTCCTGCCCTACGACCTCAGCCGCCGGCCCTGCATCAGGAATTATCTCGGCCGCATCGCCGCACGTCCGGCCTATCAGCGCGCGATGCAGAAGGGCGATCCGGGCATGGCGCTGCTGCTGACGTGAGGTCGTGATGCCGCGTTACGTCGCCTTGCTGCGCGCGGTCAATGTGGGCGGCACCGGCAAGCTGCCGATGACCGAGTTGACGGCGATGTGCCTCGATGCGGGATTTGCTGATGTGCAGACCTATATCGCCAGCGGCAATGTCGTGTTCTCCTCGAAGCTCGGCGCAGCGAAGGTCAAGGCCGCGCTGGAACAGCGACTACACGCCTATGCGGGCAAGCCGGTCGGCGTCGCGGTACGGAGCGCCGACGAGATCGCCGCGGTGCTGAAGGCCAATCCGTTTCCAAAAGCGCCGCCGAACTTCACCGTCGCGATCTTCCTCGACGAGCCGCCGCCCAAGGACGCCCTGAAGGACGTCAAGGGCCAGCAGGACGAGCAGATGCGGCTCGGCAAGCGCGAGATCTATGTCGCCTATGGCAGCGGCATGGGCCGCTCCAAGCTGAAGATCCCCGCCGCCGCCAACGGCACCGCGCGGAATATCAACACGATCGCGAAGCTCGCCGAGCTGGCGGCAGACGAGGATTGAGTCCAGTCGAGAACCCAATCCCGTCATCCTGAGGCGCGAGCCACTTCGGCGAGCCTCGAAGGATGAATCGGCCACCAGCCGGGCCGTGCATCCTTCGAGGCTCGCTCCGCTCGCACCTCAGGATGACGGGTTAGGTGCTTCGACTCGGGTCGGTACAGCGTCAGCTAGCTCTCCCGCACCGCAAATCCTTCGGCGCCGAGCCTCGCCAGCACCTCCTCCAGATGCGCGCGGTCGCGGGTTTCGATCACGAGCTCGAGCAGCGTCGCCTTGGCCGGCAGGTCGGAGAAGGTACGCTGGTGCGAGACCTCGATGATGTTGGCGCCGGCATCGGCAAGCAGGATCGACACCGCGGCGAGCTGGCCGGGCCGGTCGACGATGTCGAGCGCCAGCTGCGTCAACCGTCCCTCGCGCGCCAGCTCGCGGGTCAGCACCGAGGCGATCAGCCTGGTGTCGATATTGCCGCCGGTCAGCACCAGGCCGACATTGCGGCCGGCAAAGCGTTCGGGTGCCGCGAGCACCGCGGCGAGGCCGGCGGCGCCGGCGCCCTCGACCACCGTCTTCTCGATCGAGATCAGGGTCGCGACCGCGCGCTCGATCTGGTCCTCGCTGACCAGGACGATGTCGTCGACGAGGTCGCGAACGATTTTGGTGGTGATCTGCCCCGGCGCCTTGACGGCGATGCCCTCGGCAAGCGTATCGCCGCGCATCGGCAGCTGCGCGCCTTTGACGGCATTGTACATCGAGGGATAGAGCTGGGCCTGCACGCCGATCACCTGCACCGACGGCTTGATCGCCTTCGCGGCGGTGGCGATGCCCGAGATCAGCCCGCCGCCGCCGATCGGCACCACCAGGATATCGAGCTCCGGCACCGCCTCGAGCATTTCGAGCCCGATCGTGCCCTGTCCGGCAATGATCAGCGGATCGTCATAGGGATGGACCAGGATCAGGCCGCGCTCGGCGGCATGCGCGCCGACGAACGCGAAGCATTCTTCCAGCGTCTGGCCGGTGATGATGACCTCGGCGCCGTGCCGCCTGGTGTTCTCGATCTTCACCATCGGCGTGCCCACCGGCATCACGATGGTGGCGGGGATGCCGAGCCGCTTGGCGTGATAGGCCACGCCCTGGGCGTGATTGCCGGCCGACATCGCGATCACCCCGCGCTTGCGCTCCTCGGGGGACAGCGCCTGCAGCCGGTTCAGCGCCCCGCGCTCCTTGAAGGTCGAGGTGAACTGCAGGTTCTCGAATTTGAGGAACAGCCGGCAGCCGCAGATCTCACCCAGCGTACGGCTCTCGTTGCACGCCGTGACCATGACCGAATCCCGGATCACGTCGGCAGCACGGCGCACGTCGGCAAGCGTCACGGCTGCGGGGGTCACAGCGGGTGTATTGGAAGGATGCGGCATCGGGTTTCGCTTGGGTCCGTTTCGTCGGACGGAACCTAGCGTGTTTCGGCGCCGAAAACGACCGCGCTCGAGCATGATCCGGAAAAGTGCGAAGCGGTTTTCCGGAAAGACCATGCTTAAACAACGAGCTGGAGCGCGATGAGGGCTGAACCCCGGCGCGCTTTAGCTTGCGGTCAATGCCTCTTCCTCCGGCTGGGCCGGCCCGGCCAGCTCGATCTCATCACATTTGGGGCAAACCAGCGCGGTCCGGAAATGCTTGTCGAGCACAATGGTGCGCGTCCTGCCGCACTGGCAGCGCATCGGCTTGTCCATGGAAGGTCGGCCCGGGTTCGAGATGCAGGGAAGGCTGCGCTTTGCTATCCCGGTCCGGTTAACCCAATATGACGCGCCGCCGGAAAAATCAGAAGAAGCCCGCGCTCAGATCGAGGCCATAGCTTGCCCTGAGCACCGCGACGAACAGGATCGCAAAGCCGAACAGCAGGACATGCCGGGCGATATTGCTCCGAAGCGAATTGGCCGGAAACACGCGTGCGATCGATTGAGCCAAAGCAGTCATTTGCGACCTCCAGAGCCACGTCCCGAAGTTAGGTCGCGCGCGGGGCCATGAGGTTCAACGCGGCTCGCGGAACGGCCGGCGGCGCACCGCTGCGCTCGGCTCCGGGTCGCGCTGCGGCCGTGCCTTGTTCCTGAAGCGGTGACCGACCACGATCAGCTTGCCCTCTTCGCGGATCGCGGACTCGGCCAATGGCGCAGCCGGCAGATTGTCTTGCGTGACAGCCTCCAGCGCGCGCAGGAACTCTCGACCGGCCGCTGTGATCTCCCAGCCTTCGACATCACGCAGCACGTAGCGATTGCTAAAGATGTCGAGTTCGGGAACCCGCGATGCCAGGCGCTTGATCCGCGCATGCCAATCGTCGCCGCTCGAGGAGAGAATGGCGAGGTCATGCTTGAGTGAATCGAGCGTAGCTCTGCCGCTGACGTGACTGGCCAATATTTTTAGAATCGCAACCTGTATGCTCAACTCAAAGCCTCGACCGCCACGGTTCTTTTTGTTCTGCGCAGCCGATCTGGAAATTATCGCGCTGATGACTCAGGCGTCCAGTCATCAGCGCCAGTTATCCAGAAGACGGCATGACGGTATCGATTTACGCTGCGCGTGATGTGCCGACGCGGCGCTCGGGCCGCTGTGACGACATCGACTCCTCCTCCATATCCTGCGGCGCGCCCCAAAATTCCCGCACCGTCGGCCCGTGCTTCAACCTGCGGGCGCGCAGGAAGCCGAGAATCTCGTGCGGCCAGACCCGGCGTCCCATCTGCGTGTACCAGCGCATCGCATGACGAAGTCCGGCGTCGCGATGCAGCAGCACGCGGAGCAAGGCCTTCGGGCGGCACTGCAACACCATCTCGGTGAACTTGAACCAGAGCAGCACGCGCCACGGCGGCATGTGCCGCGTCGCGAGCACCTGATGCTTGTAGTCCCAGAGCCGGCGATCGGTCTGGATCACGCGCCGTTCTGCCGCAAGACGGAAATACGGCGTCCGGCGATGCGGCGTGACGTAGAGCATCTGGATCTGATCGGGATCGTAGGACAACAGCTGCCGCAGGCCGCGCCAGTGATCGCGATCGGTCTCCTCCTCGAAGCCGACCACCCAGGTCGCCATCGACAGGATGCCGTGCCGGCGCATCAGGCGAAACGCCTCGCGATCGATCGTGGTGGTCGCGCCCTTGCGGATCAGTTGCAGCGTCTTCTCATCGGTGTTCTCCATGCCGAGCAGGAAGCGCTGCCAGCCCGCCCTCTTGTAGAGATGCAGGATGTCGGCATCGCGCACGATGTCGTCGGCGCGGGTCGAGCCGACCAGGATCAAATCGACATTCTCCGCGATCAGGGCCTCGAGGAAGCTCCGCCAGGCTTTCTTAGAGACGGTCGGATTCTCGTCGGCGAAATTGATCACCTTGACGCCGTGCTCGCGATGGAGCCGCGCCAATTCCCTGGCGAACCGCACGGGATCGCGGTGTCGCCATCGCGTCCAGAAACCGCGCTGGCCGCAATAATTGCACAGATGCGGACAACCGCGCGAGAACTGCACCACGACGGCGCGCAGCCCGCCCCAATAGCTGTAGCGCGCGTGATCGATCAACTCCCAGCCGACGCGATAGGCATCGAGATCGCGGATGACGGGCGCGGGCCGCGTGGCGCGCGGTCCGTCATCGTCGCGAAATGCGATGCCGTCGATGCTGCCGAGGTCGCCGCCAGACTCCAGCGCCCGCATCAGGCGGCGCGCAGTCTCCTCGCCCTCGCCGCGCACGATCGCGGTGACGTAAGGCTCCTCGCACAGGATCTCGCGCCAATGATAGGTCGGGAACACGCCGCCGTAGACGATCAGCGCCCTGGGCACGGCCCTGACGATCGCCTGCGCCACCTCGGCGATGACCGGATGGCCCGAGGTCGAGCCGGAGTGGCCGAACAACACCGCATCCGGCGAAAACCGCGATGCCTCTGCCAGGATGGCGGCAAGCGGCATCGGCCCGAACTCGGCATCGAGAAGCCGGACTTCTTGTCCGTCGTCGATCAGCGGACCGCCGATCGACAGCAAGCCGAGCGGCGGCAAATGGTCGTCGGGAATCCGGCTGCCGATTGCCGGATGCGGCACGTTGATGAGAAGTATGCGCATGGATGATCGCTCCCGCTTTGATTGGCGTGATCGTTCGTCCCCGCATGTTGTGGAAGAGAGCCCAACCCCCCGGCCGGGCTTTGAGAAGAGAACAGTTGGCGCCGCTTGACGCGCTAGAGGTTCGGTACCTCCGCCGGTGCGATCGCGGTCAGCCCGCCGAAGCGGCGCTCGCGGCCATGGAAGGAGGCGAGCGCGTCGGCGAGATCGTCGGCATCGAATTCGGGCCACATCCGCTCGGTGAAATGCAGCTCGGCATAGGCGCCTTCCCAGAGCAGGAAGTCCGACAGCCGCCTCTCGCCGGAGGTGCGGATGATCAGGTCGACGTCGCGCAGGCCGGCTTCGCCGGTGATGAGATCGGCAAAAGCCTCGCGGCTCAGCTGGCCTGCGCCGGCGACGCGCGCGGCGGCGTTCAGGATGGCGTCGCGCGCCGAATAGTCGATCGCGATGCGCAGATGCAGCGTGGTGCCGTCGGCGGTCTCGGCCTCGGCGCGCGTGATCGCGGCAGCGATGCCGTCGGGCAGCCGGTCGCGGCGACCGATCACGGTGAGGCGGACGCCATTGCGGACCAGGGCTGCGATCTCGTTGGCGAGATAGAACCGCAGCAGCCCCATCAGCGCCGTGACTTCGGCCTTCGGACGGCGCCAATTGTCGCTCGAGAACGCGTAGAGCGTCAGCGTGCCGACGCCGTGGTCCGGCGCGGCCTCGACGATACGGCGGATCGCCTCGACGCCCGCCTCATGTCCGCGCAGGCGCGACAGGCCGCGCCGCGTCGCCCAGCGGCCGTTGCCGTCCATGATGATGCCGACGTGGAGCCGTCCGGCTACCTCCGGCTTGAGCGCGACGTTACTTTGCATCACAAAGTCTCCGGGTAAAAAATGGCATAATCAAATCGTTTGAACGCCGAGCCGTCCGGGCGCGCCTTCGTGCTTGCCGGCGGCCTTGGCCGCGTCGCGCACCAGCTGCTCGAGCACGGCGAGATAATCGAGGAAGCGGCGGCGGCCGCTCTTGGTCAGGCGGCAGGTGGTGTGCGGGCGATTGCCTTCATAGCCCTTGATGACGTCGACGAGGCCGGCCTCCTGCAGCACCTGCAGATGCCGGCTGAGATTGCCGTCGGTCAGGCCGCAGAGTTGCTTGAGATCGGCGAAGGCGAGCCCCTTCGGATGCGCCATCAGCGAGGTCAGTAGTCCAAGCCGCGCCTTCTCGTGGATGACCCGGTCGAGGCCATCATAGGCGAACGGCGCGGTGGTCACGTCAGTCTTCGGCATCATTGCCTCCGGAAGCGAAATACAACAGCGCTGCGAGCAGCAGCTGGCCGATCGCGAATGGCAGGCCCATGGTCCAGGGCGACAATGCGTGGCTCTGGCTTGCGATCAGCAACACCGTGAAGCCCGACAGGAAATACCAGGCGCCGCCGAGCGCGATCGTGCGCGGCAGCAGGCGGACCGAGGCGAACACGCCGAGGCTGACCAGCACCTGCCACAGGCCGGGCAGCATCCACAGCGTCTCGGGCGCGAATTTCCATTGCAGGATCGCGAGCAGCACGCCGGCGATGACAGCGGGAACGAACTGCTCGATCGCCTGCTGGACCATCGCGTCGGCAAGGCCGGAATGGTGCCGCCGCGAACGCGCCTGCATCTCGATCCAGATCAGCAGCGCGGACAGCAACGCGGCTGCGGCCCAGCCGGCGAGGAACGCGATCGGATGGTGGGTCGGATCATCGAGCCAGAGATATTGCGCAAGCGCCGTAACCAGCGCGATGCCGCTGGTGGCGGCGACCGTCGCCGGACCGTAGCCGCGGAATGCGGTTCCCGCCGCGATCTGACTGCGGATCGCGAGAATATCGGCCAACGCCTTGTCGAGGTCGCGCATGTTCTGCCCGCACTTTGTAATGCAAAGTATACGGGATCACCAAGCAAACGCAAGCGTCATCGCACCGCTTGCCGATCGTGATGTTTAATGGCCGGTTACTGCACGGATTGCGGCGAAAGCGTGCCGCCTCAGACCTTCACCAGGCTGGTAAAGCCGCCATAGATCATCCGCTTGACGTCGAACGGCACGTCGCCCTTGCCCATCGATTCCAGACGGGGGTCGGCCATCACCTTGGCGTTGATCCTGTCGCGCTGGGCGCGCGACTTGTAGGTGATCCAGGCGAACACGACGGTTTCGCCGGCCTTCAGTTTCACGCTTTGCGGAAACGAGGTCAGCTTGCCGGGCTTGACGTCGTCGGCGACCCATTCGCGATAATCCAGCGCACCGTGTTCGCGCCAGACCTTGCCGACCATCTTCGAGAGCTGGGCGTAGGCTTTGAGTTTCTTCTTCGGCACGGCGACGACGAAACCATCGACGTAAGGCATGGGCGTTTCCTGTTGTTACGTTGACGTCATTGCGAGGAGCCAACGGGTTGCGCGGATGCGCGCCCGATGACAGGCTCCGCGACGAAGCAATCCAGCTCGACGCTTGCAGCGCGATGGATTGCTTCCCTTCGCTCGCAATGACGCCGCGTGACGCGTTGCGCGTCAGCTGTGACAGCAGGATGCCTGAACCGGCGCCGGTTGGTATTGGTCACGTAGCCGCACCCAATCCATCGGATAGGGCAACCCCTCCTCGTGGCGGCCAAGCGGCGTCAGGTCGAGATAGTGATAGGCGGCGTTCATCATGTCGAGGCCGCGCGCGAAGGTCGAGTAAGTGTGGAACACGTTCCCCTTCTCGTCGCGGAAGAACACGCTGATGCCGGGCAGTTCGGGACCATAGAGCGGGGTCGTTCCATAATTGTATTTCGCGTCCCCGGCATCGATCTGGCCTTGCGTGAACGACACACCGTAGTCGTAGTTGAAGTCATTGGCGCCCGACGACACCCAGTCGAAGGTCCAGCCCATCCGCTGCTTGAAGGCCTCCAGCTTGGCGAGCGGCGCAAGCGAGATCGCCACCATCGTCGTGTCGCGCGCAGCCAGATGCGGAACCATGCGTTCGAAGCCGTCGACCCAGAACGAGCAGCTCTTGCAGGCTGCGTCCCAATCGGGCGCGAACATCACGTGCTGCACCACGAGCTGCGGCCTGCCCTTGAAGAGATCGCCGAGCGTCACCTTGCCATCCGGTCCGTCGAACACATAGTCCTTGTCGACCTTCACCCACGGCAGTTCGCGGCGCTCTTGGCTCAGCGCCTCGCGGGCCTGGGTGAGCTCCTTCTCGCGGGCCATCAACGCCTTGCGGGCCGCGATCCATTCGTCACGCGAAACGATCTTGTGCTGTTGCATGCGATGCTCCTTTGCGGGGTCAGGCGTCGACATATTGCGCGAGATTGCCGAGGAATTCGGTCCAGCCGCGCTGGTGGTTGTCGCGCGCGGTCTCGTCGACGAACTGCGCGTGACGGAAGGTGAGCAAGGTGCCGCCGGCGTCGGGCTTGATCGACACCGTCACCTCGGACTCGCGCTCCGGCGTCGAATGCCAGGCCCAGCTGAACACCAGCTTCTGGTTCGGCACTACTTCGCGGTAGACGCCGCCGACCTCGTGATACTCACCGTTGGTGCCGGTGAATTTGATCCGGTAGCGTCCGCCGACGCGGACATCGAGCTCGGCCTGCGTCGTGCCGGGCTTGACCTCGCCCGGGCCGAACCACCGCACTAGGTTTTCCGGCTCGGTCCACGCGGCGTAGACTTTTTCCGGCCGGGCGCGGAGGCGCCGCGTGAGGGTGAGGCTTGGTCGCGCGGCAAGGCCGGCGTCGGCTGCGGATTGGTTTGCCGATTCAGTTGCCGATTCAGTTGCCATGGGTCTTCCTCCACAAAAGCGGCAAGGCGGTCGAGATTATCGGACCAGAATTGCGCATAGCGATTGAGCCAGTTCATCGCCTGCTCCATCGGCCTCGCGGTGAGGCGGCACGCCACCGTGCGGCCGGTCTTTTCGCGCGCGACCAGGCCGGCATCCGTGAGCACGTCGAGATGCTTCATGATCGCCGGCAACGACATCGCGAATGGCTGCGCCAGCTCGCTCACCGACAGGCTTTCCTGCGCGCCGAGCCGGGCCAGCAGCGCGCGGCGGGTGGGATCGGAAAGCGCCGCAAAGGTGCGGTCCAGCGTCTCGTCTTGATACTTAACCATGTGGTTTAGTATAGGCGCAAACGGCGCGGCGTCAAGCGCCTACCTTCACGATCACGTCAATGCCGCAGCGTCGCGACGCCGGATGGTTGGGACGATTGCAGGCGGAGAGCAGAAGCGCCCTCCCGGCCCACGGCTACTGCCGGTGGTGCCGGTGCCGATGCCCGTGACGATACGGCGGAGGCTGCTCCGGCTCGAGCTGCTCGCGAAACAGGAATCGCGGATTTTCGCCGCAAGCGAGGAAGCGCCCCGATACGCTCGCAAGGCACTGCTGGTAGGTCCGATAGGCGCATTCGCCGGGATAGCCGAGGCTCGGGCCCTGTGCGCACCACGGGTAGTCATAAGGATCGGCGGCAGCAGGCCTGATGCTCGCCGCACCGGCAAGCGTCATCGCTCCCAAGACAAGCATTGCCATTTGCGATGCGCGCATGATCCGCCTCCTCAGATGCCGCAGTTAAAGCGCGGCATCTTGGGTAAGGTTCCTGAAGGTCATTTTATTCCGCGTCAAGGTTCGGCAATTTTCGGGCTCGCCCGCGCGGATCAGACCTGGCCCGCGCGGTTCAGCCAAGCTGAACATACAAAGGCCTACTCGACCTTGAGGCCGGCGAACTCGACCACCTTCTTCCACTTGTCGGTCTCGGCCTTGATGTCGTTGCCGAAGGCGTCCGGCGTCTGGATCAGCGAGTCGCCGCCGAGCTCGACCAGGCGCTTCCGCATGTCGGGTTCGGCGAGAACGGCGTTGATCTCGGTGTTGAGCTTGGCGATCAGCTCCTTCGGCGTGTTCTTCGGCGCGCCCATGCCGAACAGCGCGCTCGCCTCATAGCCCTTCACGGTCTCGGCGATCGCCGGCACATCAGGCAATTGCGAGGAGCGTTCCGTCGTGGTCACGCCGAGCGCGCGCAGCGAGCCGGAGCGGATGTGCTGGATGATCGAAGGCATATTGTCGAAGATCACCTGTACCTGGCCGCCGAGCATGTCGGTGATCGCGGGCGCGGCGCCGCGATACGGCACGTGCTGCATCTTGCAGCCGGTCATCGACATGAACATCTCGCCGGAAAGGTGCACCGAGGTGCCGTTGCCGGAAGAGGCCATGTTCACCTTGCCGGGATTGGCCTTCACATACTCGATGAACTCGGCGACGTTCTTCGCCGGTACGTCCTTGTTCACCGTCATCACGTTCGGCACGCGGTTGAAGGAGGCGACCGGCGCGACGTCGCGCACGAAGTTGAACTTCAGGTTGGCGTAGAGCGAGGCGTTGATGTAGTTCGCCGGATTGACCAGCAGCACGGTGTAGCCGTCCGGCTCGGCATTGATCGCAGCTTCGGTGCCGATATTGTTGCCGGCGCCCGGCTTGTTCTCGATCACGAACTGCTGGCCGAGCTTCTCCGACAGCCGCTGCCCGATCAGGCGCGCGATGATGTCGGTGGCGCCGCCCGGCGGATAGCCCACGATCCAGCGCACCGGCCGCGCCGGATAGTCGGCAGCCGAGGCGCGGCCGATCGCGAATGTCGAAATCCCCGACCCGATCAGGCCCAGCGCGGCGCGGCGTGAAATCATGAAGTCTCTCCCAATCCCGCAGGGTTCGACCCTGCCCGTTTCTGTTGCGTTGCGTGCGGCGCGGTTCTAACAAACAATGTCTGAAGCGGCCAGTGCGACACGTGCGACATTGACCGCGACGAAAGGCTAAGCTGCAACGCTCCGAACCGAAGAGAATCGATCATGTCCGTCAAGGTGAATGGGCTCGACCATCTCGTGATCAACGTCACCGATGTCGTGCGCTCGGTTGCCTGGTACAGCAGGATCCTCGGCATGGAGGTGAAGGTGTTCGACCCCGGCAAGGGCAAGACACCGCGGACCTCGCTGGTGTTCGGCAACCAGAAGATCAACGTGCGGCCACGCGACGCGGACAAGGTGGACTGGTTCACCGCCGATCATGAAGCGGCCGGCAGCGACGATCTCTGCTTCCTCACCTCGAGCCCGCCCGAGGCGGTGGTCGCGCATCTGAAGGCCCACGGCGTCAAGATCGAGGAAGGCCCGGTAGCCAAGCAGGGCGCGCGCGGCACGCTGCGCTCGGTCTATTGCCGCGACCCCGACGGCAGCCTGATTGAGATCTCGTCGTATGAGAGGGATCCAAGCTAGCTGTCGTTCGGCATTGCTAGCAAACCAGTCGGGCGAACGCGCGCCGATGGCAGCGGCGCGAACAGATCCACCCGTTCCGTGCGGCGGAACGAATTGCTTCAGCGCAAGATCACTTTGCGAATCCCGATTTGCTCTCGGCGCACACCGATGGCAGAACTGATCTCAACCAAGATCAATGGCGGCCGGCAAGGCTGCGCGGGAGGACACATGACGACTTCACAGCCAGTGCCGGGCATCGTCGGACCGTTTGCGGGGCTCGACGTGCCGTGGCTGCTCAGGATGCGCGCCGAGGTGCGCCGCGATCATCCATTCCTGATCTGGGCGCCGTTCGATGCGCCGGCACGGCGCTGGAGCTACGGCGAATTCCATGAGCGCGTCGGCGCGCTCGCGGCGGGCCTCGCCAGGCGCGGCATCAAGCAGGGCGACTATGTCCTGATCCATCTCGACAACTGCGTCGAGGCGATCATGGCGTGGTTCGCCTGTGTCGAGCTTGGCGCCATTGCCGTCACCACGAATACCCGCTCGGCCGCGGCCGAGATCGAATATTTTGCCGGTCATTGCGGCGCGGTCGCCGCGATCACCCAGCCGGCCTATGCCGAGCTGATATCTGCCAACTGCAAGGGCCTGCGCTGGATCGCAGTGACCTCGCATGATGCGGGGCAGGCGCCGGCACAGCCGGCCGCGCGCGGCGACAGTTTTGACGCATTGTTCGCCGACAGCGCCGACCGGCCGAAGCGCCCGATCGATCCGCTCGCTCCCTGCAGCGTGCAATATACCTCAGGGACCACATCGCGGCCGAAGGCGGTGTTATGGACGCATGCCAACGCGCTGTGGGGCGCCAAGATCAACGCCGCCCATCAGGACCTGCACGCGAGCGACGTGCACCAGACCTACCTGCCGCTGTTCCACACCAACGCGCTGGCCTATTCGATGCTGGCGAGCCTGTGGGTCGGCGCGACCTGCCTGATCCAGCCGCGCTTCTCGGCGAGCCGGTTCTGGCGGGTGGCGATCGAGCACGGCTCGACCTGGACCTCGACGATCCCGTTCTGCATGAAGGCGCTGCTGGAGCACGAGGTTCCGAAGAACCACAAGTTCCGCCTCTGGGGTACGGCCGTGAACGAGCCGCCGGCATTCGCCGTGTTCGGCATCAAGATCATCGGCTGGTGGGGCATGACCGAAACCATCACCCACGGCATCATCGGCGAGGTCGACCAGCCGAACCCGCCGATGTCGATCGGCCGCGCTGCGCCGGAATACGAAATCCGCATCACCAACGATGACGGTGCGCCAACCGGCGTCGGCGAGACCGGCAATCTCCTGATCAAGGGCATCCCCGGCCTGTCGCTGTTCGCCGAATATCTGCATAACGAGAAGGCGACGCGCGAGAGCTTTGACGAGCACGGCTATTTCATCACCGGCGACCGCGTCACGATGCTGGAGCGCGGCTATCTCAGGTTCGGCGATCGCTCCAAGGACATGCTCAAGGTCGGTGGCGAGAACGTCGCGGCCTCCGAGATCGAGCAGGTGATCGCGGTGGTGCCGGGCGTGCGCGAGGCCGCCGTGGTGGCGAAGAAGCACCCGATGCTGGACGAGGTGCCGGTCGTCTTCATCATCCCGCAAACCGGCGTCGCGGCGCTGCCCGCCGACCTGCACGACAAGGTCATGACCGCCTGCCGCTCCGCGCTCGCCGACTTCAAGGTGCCGCGCGAGATCCGCTTCGTCGACGAGATGCCGCGCTCGACGCTGGAGAAGGTTGCGAAGGCGGAATTGCGGAAGATGCTGGAGTAGGAACGGCACTGTGCCTCGCCGTCATTGCGAGCGAAGCGAAGCAATCCACCGGCCCGCGTACGCTGAAGCATGGATTGCTTCGTCGCTTCGCTCCTCGCAATGACGGTCAATTCACCTCGAACCGGATCGGCAGCTTCTTCGGGCCGTTGACAAAATAGGCCTGCGTCATCTTCACCTCGCCGTCGAGCGACAGCGATTTGAGGTGCGGCAGCAGCTCCTCGAACAGGATGCGCATCTCGAGCTTGGCCAGATACTGGCCGAGGCAGAGATGCGCGCCATAGCCGAACGCGACGTGGCGATTGGGCTTGCGGTCGCTGCGGAAGCGATCGGGATCCTCGAACACGTCCTCGTCGCGATTGCCCGAGGCGTAGCACAGCATCAGCCAGTCGCCCTTGGCGATCTTGCGGCCGCCGAGCTCGGTATCCGCGGTGGCCGAGCGCATGAAATGCTTGACCGGCGTCATCCAACGGATCGCCTCGTCGACCAGGCCCGGGATCAATTCCGGGTTGGCCTTCACCTTGGCGAATTCCGCCGGGTCCCTCGCCAGCGCCCAGATCGCACCCGCGGTCGAGGATGAGGTGGTGTCGTGGCCCGCGGTCGCGACGATCATGTAATAGCTGGTCTGATCGTGCTCGGGCATGTAGTCGCCGCCGATCTTCGCGTTGGCAATGACGGTGGCGAGATCGTCGCGCGGGTTCTGGCGACGTTCCTCGGTGATCTTGCGGAAATAGGCGGAGAAGTCGGCGACGATCGACTGCAACATCGCCGAGACCTGTTCCGCGCTCAGCGCCTCGCGGACCCGGGCGGTGTCGGGATCCTGCGGGCCGAACAGCTCCTGCGTCAGCTTCAGCATGCGCGGCTCATCCGCTTCGGGCACGCCGAGGATCTCCATGATGACGTGCAGCGGGTAGCCGAGCGCGACGTCCTCGACGAAATCGCAGGCGCCGCCGCGGTCGAGCATGCGCTGCACCGTGGCGCGCGCGATCTCGCGGACGCGGGCCTCGAACTTGCCGAGATTGGCCGGCATGAACCAGCCCTGCGTCAGCGCGCGGTACTTCGGATGGTCGGGCGCATCCATCTGCACAAGCGAGCGCACCAGATTGGGCCCGCCGGTGATCTTGCGCACCCGCTCCTCCAGCGCTTGCGTCGTCAGCGTGGTCGGCCGGTCGGCATTGTGGAACAAATCGTTCTGGCGGCTGATCGCCTGGATATGGGCGTGCTTGGTCACCACCCAGAACGGGTCGAACTTCTCGGGGCGCGCGATGCCGAGCGGGTTGTTGGCGCGCAGCCAGCGATAGCTGTCGTGGATGCGGTCGTCGGCATAGGCGACGGGATCGACGAGGGTTTCAGCGATATTGGCGGGGATATCAAAATCCCCGGTCGTTGCCGTGTCCATGATCGTCCTCACCTGCCCAAGCACCGGTCGCGCGCCGATGATCGCCGAAATCTAGGCGGAGGTAAGGAGGGCGACTTGCGTTGATTGGCTAAACGCGGCGCCGCACGCGCTATTGCGCGGCATGGCGGAGCAATGACGGCGGGCTCAATAATGCCCGAACGCCACCGGGCGGAACGCCTGCAGCAATTGCTGGTCGAGCTTGCCGCCCATCTCCTCCATCATGGAGAACGCCTTGGCATGGGTGAATTGCAGCCGGTAGGCGCGCTTCTCGACCAGAGCGGCGTAGACATCGACGATCGTGGTGACGCGGACGATGTCGCTGATCTGGTTGCCGCTGAGGCCGTTCGGATATCCGGTGCCGTCGAGGAATTCGTGGTGATGCAGGATCACGTCGAGCATCTCCGGCGGGAAGCCGCCCTGCGCCGACAACGCCTCGTAGCCGCGGCGCGGATGCTCGCGCATCTCGGCCATTTCCTCGACCGTGAATGCGCCCGGCTTGTCGAGCAGCGCGACCGGAACGAAGGCCTTGCCGACATCGTGCAGCAGCGCGGCACGGGCCAGCCGGCGCTGATCGTCGTCGCGCATGCCGAGATGCTGCGCGAACGCGACCGCAAAGCCGGTCACGAACAGGCAATGGCGATAGGTCTCCTGGTGATGGCAGCCGACCGTGGTCAGCCATTCACGCAGCGAGTTGTGCTTGATCGCCTTCAGGATCTTGTTTTCGGCGGCAACGATGTCCTCGAACTTCAGCGGCTCGCCGGCGCGCATCCGCTCGAACATCTTGACCATCACGCCGTGCGCGGCTTCGACGCCGCGGTTGAGCGCCTTGCCGCGATCGGTCTCGTCGTAGCCGCTGTTGTCGGGAAACGCGGCGCGAATGCGCTGCAGGATGCCGCGCGCGTCGAACGGCCGCGAGATCGTGTCGGTGGCGCCGAGCGCCCAGGCCTGCATCGAGGCGTGATGCAGCGCATCCGCCAGCACGAACAGCCGCGGCATCTCGCGATAGGCGTCGGCCTGCAGCTTGGCACGGACCATCTGCACGGCTTCGGGCGAGCGCAGGTTGATGTCGACCACGATGCCGGAGAGATCGCGGGCCGGCTGCTCGGGAATGTCCGACGTCGGAACGGTATCGACCTCGCCCACCGAGCGCAGGATGCTGGCGAGTTCGTTGCTCTGATCGCTTCGATCTGACGCCAGCAGGAGGCGGCGCTTCGAAGTCTGGTTATTGGCTAAGGCAGTCATGACATCCCCGTCGCGGTAACGACCGACGGGTGGACGCTACCCGACGATGCGTTCCCTCCGGCTTAATGGGGATGCTGAACGGCGGTTGAGCGCAATGGATACAATTTGAGGAACCGCGGAATCCGCCAGCAGAATCAGGCCGCCAGAAAATGATGGCGGGTGGCCGCAGCGCCGGCGAATCGTGAATTTTTGCGGTGTCAAAGACGCCGACGCCGTCCCCACCCGGCCGGTGCCCAGAGCAAAGAAAAACGCCGGAGAGCGCTGTGCTCTCCGGCGCCTTCATTGGTTCAGGCCGTTACGCCTTCATCGCAGCCTTGACGGCCTCCGCGGTGATCGGCAGGCCGCGGACGCGGGCACCGACCGCGTTGAAGACGGCGTTGCCGATCGCCGGCGCCACCACCGTCACTGCGGGCTCGCCGACACCGGTCGCCTTCTCGCCATTGGCGATGACGTTGACCGCGACTTCCGGCAGCTGGCTCATCCGAAGCGGCGTGTAGCTGTCGAAATTGGTCTGCTCGATGCCGCCGTCCTTCAACGTCGCCTTCTCGAACAGCGCCAGTGACATGCCCCACAGCGCCGCGCCCTCGACCTGGGCCCGGATGCCGTCGGGATTCACTTGCGTACCAACGTCGGTCGCAACCGTCAGCTTCTTCACCGTCACCTCGCCCGAGGGGGCGACGGCGACGTGGGCGACGCAGGCGGTCCAGCTCGCCGTGGCGCGCTCCTGCGACGACACACAGGCAACGCCCATGCCTTCGCCCTTGGGCAGCTTCTTGGTGCCGTAGCCGGCGAGACCCATCGCCGCGAGCAAGGTGTTACGGAGACGCTGCGCACCACCGTCGTTCTTGCCCTTGCCGTCGAGCAGCTCGACGCGAAGCTGGGCCGGATCCTTGCCGGTCGCATGCGCGATCTCGTCGACCATGCTTTCGACCGCCCAGAACGTCCAGCCCGGCGCCACCGAACGGAGCTGACCCGACGGGGTGGCGTTGTGCGCCATCTCGTTCTTGATCGCCCGCACATAGTGGTTGGGGACGGTGTAGAAGAAGTCCGAACCGTTCACCGTGAACGCATCGAGCGGCCCCTTCTTGTCGACCGATGGCGACAGGAAGTCGGGGATGCCCCAACGCTGGGTCGGCCAGGCCGAGACGACGTCGTGGCTCAATGCGACGAGCTTGCCGTCGCCGTCCACGCCGGCCTTCACTTTCTGGTAGGTCAGCGGACGCGAGAAATCCATCGTCATGTCGTTTTCGCGCGTGTAGATGACCTTGACCGGCTTGCCGACGGCCTTGGCCGCCTGCACCGCGGGCACCATCATGTCGGCGTCGAGACGCCGGCCGAAGCCGCCGCCCAGCCACATCTGATGCATCACCACGAACTTCGGATCGATCCCGGCGGCGCCGGCGGCGATCGCACCGGAGCGCGTCGCGAACTGGTTGCCGGAATAGATGTGCAGGATGTCGCCCTTGAACTCCGCGGTGGCGTTCATCGGCTCCATCGGCGCGTGGATGTTGATGTTGGTGGTGTATTCCGCCTCGAGCACCTTGGCCGCCGTGCCGAAGGCTGCGTTCGGATCGCCGTCCTTGACGAAGAACTCGCCGGAATCGCTGAGTCCCTGAAGCCGCTTGGCCTCGGCGAACAACGATTCGCTCGACAGTTTGGCGTTCGGACCGCCATCGTAGTCGATCTTCAGCGCCGCCGCCGCTTTCTTGGCGTTGGCGTAGGTGTTGGCGACCGCGACGACCCAACCGGTCGTGGTTGTGGTCTTGTCGTCGAGGGTGACGGCCTTGATGAAGCCCGGCACCTTCTTGGCCGCGCCATCATCCACCGACTTCACGGTGGCGCCGTAGCGGACCGGCGGGGTGACCAGCGCGCCGTAGACCATGCCCGGCAGCATCACGTCGATGCCGTACTTGGCGGTGCCGTTGACCTTCAACGGAATGTCGAGCTGCGGCACCGAGACGCCGATCATGGTGTACTGGTCGGCCGACTTCAGCTTGATGGCCTTCAGATCATCCGCCGTGAAGGTCTTGGTCGCCTTGCCGCTCTTCACCACCTCGGCGAACGACATCGACTTCTTCGACTTCGGATGGCTGATCGTCGACGCGCGCACCACCAGCTCGCCGGCCGGGACGCCCATCGAGGCCGCCGCCGCCTCGGTCAATGCGATGCGGCCGGCGGCGCCGGCGCGGCTCATGGCGTCGAAGTTCATCATCGTCGACCAGCTGCCGCCGGTGATCTGCGCGCCCAGCACGGGATCGTTGAACTTCGGATCGTTGGAGGCGAGCTGGACCCGCATGTCCTTCCAGTTCGCGCCGAGCTCTTCGGCCACGATCTGCGCCATCGTCGAGGCGACGTGCTGGCCCATATCGGCCTTGCCGCAGGTCACGGTGACGAGACCATCGGGCGCGATCGAGTACCAGACGCTGGGCTCGAAGTTGGCGGGTGCGGGCGCCGCCAGCGCGCCATCGATGCCGGACCCGGCGTAACCGAGCACGAGGCCGGTTGCAGCGGTGCCGACCAGGAAGGAACGGCGGCTGAGATCGGTCGTCTCAGGAGCGAGGTTTTTCACGTGCTTGTTCATGTGGCCCTCCGCTCGGATCCGGTGGCCGATGCGGTGCGCATGTCGGACGCAGCGCGCATGATCGCCTTCTGGATTCGTGAATAGGTCATGCAACGGCAGAGATTACCGTCCATATGCGCGACCACTTCTTCCTTCGTCGGGTTGGTGTTCTTCGACAGCAGCGCTGCCGCCTGCATGATCTGGCCGGACTGGCAGTAGCCGCATTGCGGCACCTGCTCGGCGACCCAGGCCTTCTGCAAGGGATGTTCGCCCTTGGCGGAGAGGCCTTCGATGGTGGTGATCTTCTTGCCGACGGCGTCGGCGAGCGAGGTCTGGCAGGACCGCACCGCTTCGCCGTTGAGGTGAACCGTGCAGGCGCCACAGAGACCGGCGCCGCAACCGAATTTGGTGCCCGTCATCTGCAATTGCTCGCGGATGACCCAAAGCAGCGGCGTGTCACTGGCCGCCTCGACGGACATATTCCGTCCGTTGATATTGAGATTTGGCATCTCTCTCCCCTTCCGGTGTCGGAAGCCGCTTACGGCGGCAACTCACTGTTGGGTCATGGCTGGCGCCCACCGGGTAAGCGACAGTTGCCGAAACAATGATCCGGTTCCCGGCTGGAGGCAATCCAATTTGGAATTGCTCGAAAGGAATAAATTTCGGAAACTGCCTGTTGTGCGATGCGGCAACGGCATGAAGCTTTTGAAATGCCAGTATTGATGCCGTATCGATGGCTCCTACCAAGGTCGGTAGCGCTGCCGGACCCGAGATCGACAACAGAAGGAGCCCGTCAATGGCCAAGCTCAACCGCAGCGGTGTCGATATCTATTACGAGATTCATGGCAGCGGCCCACCCCTGATCCTCACCCACGGCTATTCGTCGACGTCTGCGATGTGGCAGGGCCAGATCGAGGCGCTGTCGAAGCGGCACAAACTGATCCTGTGGGACATGCGCGGGCACGGCCAGTCCGACTATCCCGACAATCCGGATGCTTATAGTGAAGCCCTGACCGTGGGCGACATCGCCGCCCTGCTCGACGCCGCCGGCGCCGACAAGGCGATCGTCGGCGGGCTGTCGCTCGGCGGCTACATGTCGCTTGCCTTCCACCGCGCTCATCCAGAGCGGGTGCGTGCGCTCTTGATCATCGACACCGGTCCGGGATTCAAGAAAGACGACGCCCGCGAGGTCTGGAACAAACGCGCCCGCGACACCGGCGACCGGTTCGATCGCGAAGGGCTCGAGGTGCTGAAGTCGCTGAGTGCCGAGCGCGCGTCGGTCACGCATCGCAACGCCAAGGGCCTGGCGCTCGCCGCGCGCGGCATGCTGGCGCAACGCGATGCGCGGGTGATCGAGTCATTGCCTGGGATCAAGGTGCCGTCGCTGGTTGTGGTCGGGGCCGACGACACGCCGTTCCTGGCGGCGTCCGACTACATGGCGGCGAAGATTCCTGGCGCGCAGAAGGTGGTGGTTCCGAACGCCGGCCACGCCGTCAACATCGATCAGCCGCAGGCCTTCATCGAAGCCGTGCTGCCGTTCCTGGATAGCCTTGAGGCCGGCGCGCCGGGAAAGGCCGCCTCATGAAGTCGATTGCCGTCGCCTTGTTGCTGATGGCGGCCGCGACTGCAGCGAACGCCCAGAAGCTGCGGCCGTTCGCTGACCCGGCCACGCCGACCTTCACCGCGACGCTGTCGAACAACACACCGCTGGTGTTCGGCATGGATGTCGCGGACGCGCAGCGCGCGCTCGGCACCCCCTTCACCCATGTCAGCGGGCGGCCCGGCAACGAGATCTTCCTGACCTTCCGCGATCTCGGCGGCAGCGGGCTGTTTCCGCACCATGACCGTCTCTATCTGCAGTTCCGCAAACACCGGCTGACCGGCTGGAAGGCCGACTGGGGCGAGAACTGGATGTGGCGCTAACCCTCATCATCGAAAGCTTCATGCAACCCCCAACGTGACAAGGATGGACCATGGGACAAGACATCAAGCTCAAGGCTTCGGACGGATTTGAACTCGGTGCCTATCGCGCCGATCCCGCGGGCGCGCCGAAGGGCGCGATCGTGGTGATCCAGGAGATCTTTGGCGTCAACCACCACATCCGCTCGGTTTGCGACCGCCTGGCGAACGAAGGCTATGTCGCGGTTGCGCCATCGATCTTCGACCGCATCACACCGAACTTCCAGAGCGGCTATTCTCCCGACGAGGTGGCCGAAGCGCGCAAATTCGTCGCCAATCCGGACTTTGCCGCGATGCTGCGCGACAGCCAGGCGGCGATCGACGCGGTGAAGTCGGTCGGGCCGGTCGGCATCATCGGCTTCTGCCTCGGCGGCAGCATCGCCTATGCGGCCGCCACCAAGCTGACCGGGCTCTCGGCCGCGATCGGCTATTACGGCGGCGCTGTGATCCGCTTCGCCGACGACAAGCCGGCCGTGCCGACGCAGCTGCATTTCGGCGAGAAGGATGCCGGCATTCCCTTGAGCGACGTCGAGACCATCAAGTCGAAGCGGCCCGAGGTTGAGGTCTTCATCTATCCCGGCGCGCAGCACGGCTTCCATTGCGATGAGCGCGCCAGCTACGACAAGGCAAGCGCCGACATCGCCTGGCCGCGCAGCATGGAATTTTTTGGAAAGCATTTGAAGAAGTAGGACGCACCCCTACTCCATCATCATTCCGGCGCGCGCGACGCGCGAGCCTCAGGTGCGCTATTGCGCACCTGGAAACCTCGAGATTCCGGGTTCGATGCTGCGCACCGCCCCGGAATGACGAGGGATGTTGTCCTTCGTCAGAACCAGCGCTCGCCGACGAACACCGTATCGCCCGGGCTCATCGGCGTGCCCAGCGGCACCACGAAGCGGCCGGCGCCGGACGCATCCGTATGGGTCAGCGTCACGCTGTCGCGGCGGGCGCGCGGCGAGAAACCGCCGGCGATCGCGACCGCGCTTTCGACGGTCATGTTCGGCACGTAGGGATATTGGCCAGGAGCCTGGACCTCGCCGAGGATGAAGAACGGCCGGTAGGATTCGATCTCGACGGCGACCGAAGGATCGCGGATGAAGCCGTTGCGCAGCCGTGCCGAGATTTCGCCGGCGAGCCCGGCCGGCGTGCGGCCGCGTGCCGGCACCGAGCCGATCAGCGGCATGGTGATCGAGCCGGCAGCGTCGATCGCGTAGGAGTTGGTCAGGCCTTCCTGGCCGTAGACCACGACGCGGAGCTTGTCGCCCGGACCGAGATGATAGGAGTTGTCGTAACCGGCGGGCCCACCCGGGGCGGCGGCATAAACCACCGGGGCGGCGCCCGGCGCGGCATAGCCATAACCGGGAGACGTGCTGGCGAAGGCGGAACGCAATGCGCTGATCGCACCACCGCCGCCTGCATCGGCAACCGGGACGGGTCCGTAGGCCGGGCCATAGGTGACGGCATCGACACCTTGCGGGCCGATGGCAACAGGGCCGGACGTGCTCATGCAGCCAGACAGCGCGAGCGCAGCCACAACGGCAGTGATCGGCAATCGTAACGCGCGTGCAACCGGCACCGGACCTATCCCTCAACGGCGAGACAAGCCCAGTCTTGCACCACTTATGGTTAATAAAGGGTTTTCGAGGACCGAGTGGGGAGCCGGAAAGCCCGCCTCCCCCTCGATTTAGAGCACGACACGGCGATCAGGCAGTGACGCCGACGCCGATCGGGCAGGACACGCCGGTGCCGCCGAGCCCGCAATAGCCCGCCGGATTCTTGGCGAGGTATTGCTGATGGTAGTCCTCGGCGAAGTAGAATTCGCCGGCCGGCGCCACCTCCGTCGTGATCGCGCCGAGGCCCTTGGCGGCGAGCGCCTTCTGATACATCGCCTGCGACGCATCGGCGGCTTTGCGCTGCGCGTCGCTGTACGTGTAGATCGCGGAACGATACTGCGTGCCGATGTCGTTGCCCTGGCGCATGCCCTGTGTCGGGTTGTGGTTCTCCCAGAACGTCTTCAGCAGCTTCTCGTAGGAGATCTTCTTCGGATCGAACACGACCAGCACGACTTCGGTGTGGCCGGTGCGTCCCGAGCACACCTCTTCATAGGTCGGGTTCGGCGTGTGGCCGCCGGCATAGCCGACCGCGGTGGTGTAGATTCCGTCGCCGAGTTCCCAGAACTTGCGCTCCGCGCCCCAGAAGCAGCCGAGCCCGAACACGGCCTGCTCGAGGCCTTGCGGATAGGGCGGCGTCAACTTGCTGCCATTGACGAAATGCGTCGTCGCGGTCGGGATCGGCGTCGCGCGGCCTGGCAGCGCCTCGGCGGCGCTTGGCAACGCGGTGGTCTTGCGCATGAACAACATGGATACCTCCGGGCGGGACATCGGCCGACGCGGGCTGCGGCCTGCGGGCCGGCTGTCACCTATATATGTCCTTACGCGGATGATGGCAGCCCCGTTACTGAACGGCTGCGGCCAAGACAAGCTCAAGCGGATCGCGGTCGGTTCAGTCGCGTGCGTAGCCGATCAGCGGCTTGCGCGGCCGGAACAGGATCATCAGCAGGATGCCGGCAATGCCGAGCACCGCGAACACCGGCTGCTCCAGAAGCAAGCGGATCACGTCGTTCCACAGCCAAGGCGCGAAGCGGTCCACCCAGGCGTGGAACGCCTGCTGGCTCGACTGATGGATATCGTTCCAGAACTGGCCGAACTGGGTGAACCGCAGGCTCTGGTCGGCGACGTAGCGGGCTCCGTCATAGACCATGAAGATGAAACTGCCGGCCAGCAGCAAAAGGCCGATCAGGCGGAAAAAGCCGCGGATCATGCGTCACCCTAACTCCCAGTCGTGCCCCACGCGTCGACAGGCCTTACCGGGCGCCCCCCGGAAATTCAACCTCTTCAGCGGCTTATCCGGCCCTCGCGAGGCCGATTTCGGGCCCTTTTTCGGTCCCGAAAGCGTTGACGGTTAAGCCTGCGCCATCTATAAGACCGGCCGATGGCGGCGGGCGCAATCCTGCCGCCGCTGTTCTTTGGACAGTGCCGCATGCGGGGGCAGCATTTTGCGCTCTTCGTATGGCCGCCTCAAGGACACCCAAGACAACACCTTGGACAAATACATCAGAGTTGAGATTTGAACCGGCCGGTGCGCGCCAGCCCGACCACCGAGCGATCACCGCCGAAGGACAGTTAGAGAACCATGGCCAACACCACCTCCGCCAAGAAGGCGACCCGCAAGATTGCTCGCCGCACCATCGTCAACAAATCGCGTCGCACGCAGATGCGTGGCGCGGTGCGCACCGTCGAGGAAGCGATCAAGAGCGGCGACCGCGAGGCGGCACTGAAGGCGATGAGCAAGGCCGAGCCCGAACTGATGAAGGCAGCGCAGCGCAACATCATTCACAAGAACCTCGCGAGCCGGAAGGTGTCGCGCCTTACGCAGAGCATCGCCAAGCTCGCCAAGTAAGCGCAACAAAGTAAGCTCAGCGCGTAACGCTCGCCGCGCGAGCTGACGGAGGAACACATTTGTCACGAAGCCCGGCTCGCGCCGGGCTTTTTGTTTTGGTCTCGCATTTTGTCGTGGAAGTTTCATAGCGCGAGAAGAGCAGGCGTTGCCGCGCAACGCACTGCGTGTCATGTTTCGTCGCGTCCGTAGTTCTACCGGCTCAACATGCTTAATGCGCCGCACTCGCGCACAGATTGTTCTGCGCTAAGCTAGATAGATGGAATAGCGCGCAGCATTTTCGCGTTGAAAATTACTCAGCGGGGTTACCCTGCAAAAGTAATCGAGAAAAACGACGCTTCGCGAGTTACTTATCCACATAGCGCCGAGCAGCGATTGGAAAAATGACCGGCGCGAGACCAAATGTAAATTTTCTATGAAAAATTTTTGGTATTGCACCGTCGTTTGTGACGCGCGTGAATCTGTACGCTGATTCAAAACCTTGCTTTCGCAACTCTGCATTTGCAACACCGCAACAGTCGCGAAGAGTCACGATCCCCGTCGAATCCACGGATTGTCAGAAAATACGCTTGGTGTATTTATTTCTTGTTCGCGACGCCCACGGCTCTCCAGATCAGCGCGGTTTGAGACCCAAGGGCGGACGTGCAAATCGGCGGCGGTGTGCGCGTTAGCGACGCTCTCCAAGCGAAGCTAGATTGACGGCTCATAGCGATATGAGGACGGTCGACCTGTGTCAAAATATCTCCGGCGATGTCCCCGGCAATTTGGGGGATCGAACAAGAGAGACCAGGGCGTCAGTCGGAGTCTGGCAGCGGGAACGCGGCGCAAGCGAACGGATTGACGACGACACGCGGCGGCGAAGCGCCGGGCATTTCGGTGTTCGGTAGCAGCAGTTCGATTTTGAAGACACCAGCAAGCTGACAACTTGCCGCGATACGTCGCGGTGGGAGGGGGAGGACTTATGCCTTACGGTATCATCACTGCAGTCGAACCGACGACAGCCCAAGTGCAGACTTCCTGTGGTGCCGTAATCACCCCCTCGGACGCTGGCTCTCACCCGCAGAGACCGTCGAGTACGCGCTGACCTCGCGGGACGCATCTTCTCCAAACAGCTGACCTGTCGCATGGCGCATGGCCGCCACACGGGAGAGCTTTGTCCGGAGCAGACCGCGCCCGCTAGAGGTCGCGTCGTGGCAGCAATCCTGCGCGGCGCTTTCGCATTCATCATCTCTCTCAGTTTTGGAAAAGTACGAAGGCAATGACGAACACGGAACAGGATCGCTGGTCGCGGGTGAAGGGACGTTTGCGGACGAGTGTTGGCGAGGACGTCTACACGAGCTGGTTTGCGCGGATGGATCTGGAGAGCGTGCACGACGAGAGCGTGCACCTGTCGGTTCCGACCCGGTTCCTCAAGAGCTGGATCCAGGCGCATTACGCCGAACGCGTGCTCACCTGCTGGCAGGCCGAGATGCCCGAAGTGCATCGCATCGACCTCACCGTGCGCTCGGCGATCCGCGCGACGGCCCCGGTGAAGGAAGCGGCTGCGCCCGCCGAAGTACGCCGTGTCGAGCGCCATGACGGCCGTCCCGCGCCCGAACTGCGCTCGTTCGCGACCGCGCCGGTGTCCGCCAGCCATGACGCGCTCGGCGGCTCGCCGCTCGATCCGCGCCTGACCTTTGCAAGCTTCGTCGTCGGCCGTTCCAACACGCTGGCCCATGCGGCTGCGCGCCAGGTCGCGGAAGGTCGCCGCGGCGATCCCGTGATGTTCAACCCGCTCTACATCCACGCCGGCGTCGGCCTCGGCAAGACGCATCTGCTGCAGGCCGTGACCTGGGCCGGCAATTCCGGCGGCGAGCGCAAGGTGCTGTATCTCACCGCCGAGAAATTCATGTACGGCTTCGTCGCGGCGCTGAAGACGCAGACGGCGCTGGCGTTCAAGGAGGCGCTGCGCGGCATCGACGTGCTGGTCATCGACGACCTGCAGTTCCTGCAGGGCAAGTCGACGCAGGCCGAGTTCTGCCACACGCTGAACGCGCTGATCGACGCCGGCCGTCAGGTCGTGATCGCGGCCGACCGTCCGCCGTCCGACCTCGAAAGCCTCGACGACCGCGTGCGCTCGCGGCTCGCCGGTGGCCTGGTGGTCGAGATGGGTTCGCTCGGCGAGGAGCTGCGGCTCGGCATCCTGAAGTCGCGCGTCGCCGCGGCCCGCGCCCACCATGCGACCTTCGATGTGCCGGAGGAAGTGCTGGACTATCTGGCGCGCACCATCACCCATAACGGCCGCGACCTCGAAGGCGCGATCAACCGCCTCTTGGCGCACTCCAAGCTCAACAACCAGCCGGTGACGCTGGAGATGGCCGAGCGCGAGGTGCGCGACCTGATCCGCCCGCAGGAGCCGAAGCGAATCAAGATCGAGGACATCCAGCGCGTCGTCGCCCGGCAGTACAACGTCAGCCGCTCCGACCTCCTGTCGTCCCGCCGCACCGCCAACGTGGTGCGCCCGCGCCAGGTTGCGATGTATCTGGCCAAGACGCTGACCCTGCGCTCGCTGCCGGAGATCGGCCGGCGCTTCGGCGGCCGCGACCACACCACGGTGTTGCACGCGGTGCGCAAGATTGAGGCACTGGTCGCCAAGGACACGACGCTGTCCGAGGAAGTCGAATCGCTGAAGCGGCAATTGCAGGAATAAGACTGCAGGAATAAGGCCGCCTCATCCGGCCGGATCGTTCCATGGCCCTCCCCTTTATCAAGAGGGGAGGGCCAAACTTTTTTCCGGCCCAAAACGTGGGGAACGGGGCCCGTTTCGCGCCCGTATCCCTTGCACCGGCCGCCCATCCGCGCCACCTTGCGGTCCCCCCGTGGGTTTGATCAAATCCGGTATTGATCCGGCTTATCGGGTTTCCAACGCCGCGGTGCTGCCCTGAACGGCCGCCCGGCTTTTCCATCTGAGGGATCTGGCGGGTATTGCAATGAAGGTCACCGTCGAGCGCGCGCAACTCCTGAAATCGCTGGGCCACGTTCACCGCGTAGTCGAGCGTCGCAACACCATCCCGATCCTCGGCAACGTGCTGATCCGCGCCGAGGGCGCCAAATTGTCGCTGAAGGCGACCGACCTCGATCTCGAGGTGACGGAGACGCTGCCGGCCGAGACCGGAACCGCCGGCTCGACCACGGTGCCCGCGCACATGTTCTATGACATCGTCCGCAAGCTGCCCGACGGCTCGCAGATCGTGCTGGAGGCCGACGGCGACCGCTCGGTGCTCGCGGTGCGCGCCGGCCGCTCGCGCTTCACGCTGCAGACGCTGCCCGAGAGCGATTTCCCGGGCCTTGCCGCCGGCGACATGACGCATTCGTTCTCCCTGCCGGCCTCCGACATCAAGCGCCTGATCGACCGCACCCAGTTTGCGATCTCGACCGAAGAGACCCGCTATTACCTCAACGGCATCTATCTGCACGCCGCCGGCAGCGCCAAGGCTGCGACCCTGCGCGGGGTTGCGACCGACGGCCATCGTCTGGCGCAGATCGACCTCGCGCTGCCCAAGGGCGCGACCGGCATGCCCGGCGTGATCGTCCCGCGCAAGACCGTCGGCGAGGTGCAGCGGCTGATCGAGGGCGACGACGCCGAGATCTCGATCGAGCTGTCGGACGGCAAGATCCGTTTCACGCTCGGCAATGTGGTGCTGACCTCGAAGCTGATCGACGGTACCTTCCCGGACTATGGCCGCGTCATTCCGCAGAACAACGACAAGGAACTGGTGGTCGACAAGAAGGATTTCGAGGCCGCCGTCGATCGCGTCTCGACCATCTCCAGCGAACGCGGCCGCGCGGTGAAGCTGGCTCTGTCCGCCGGCAAGCTCGTCCTCTCGGTCACCAACCCGGATTCCGGCAGCGCCACCGAAGAGCTCGAGGTCGAGTACGCCTCCGACGCGCTCGATATCGGCTTCAACTCGCGCTATCTGCTCGACATCGCCGCCCAGATCGAGGGTGAGGTCGCAGTGCTGAAGCTCGCCGATCCCGGCTCGCCGACCCTGGTGCAGGACCGTGACAGCAAGGGCGCGCTCTACGTGCTGATGCCGATGCGGGTGTGACGCACTTCTCTTGGCGCACATCAGCACTAGATTGCGTCGTGGCTGGGCACGACTGCCCGGCAATGACGAGCTGAGATGACCCCGTCCCGCATTCATCGCCTGTCGCTGACGCATTTCCGCAATTACCGGGCGGCGACGCTGCAGGTCGCGGGCGACATGGTGGTGCTGGTCGGGCCGAACGGTGCCGGCAAGACCAATTGCATGGAGGCGGTCTCGTTCCTTTCGCCGGGCCGCGGCCTGCGCCGCGCGACCCTGGAGGACATCGCCGACAATCAGGGCGACGGCTCCTGGGCCGTCTCGGCCGAAGTCGAGGGCGCGCTCGGCCTTGCTACGCTCGGCACCGGCATCGATCCGCCGACCGGCGAGGCGAGCAACAGCCGGCGCTGCCGCATCGATCGCGAACCGGTGGGGTCCGCGACCGCGTTCGGCGACCATCTGCGCATCGTGTGGCTGACGCCGGCGATGGACGGCCTGTTCATGGGCGCCGCGTCCGAGCGGCGGCGTTTCTTCGACCGCCTGGTGCTGGCGATCGATTCCGAGCATTCCAGCCGGGTCTCGGCGCTGGAGCGCTCGCTGCGCTCGCGCAACCGGCTGCTCGAGGTCCGCAACTACGACGACCATTGGTGTGATGCGATCGAGCGCGAGACCGCCGAGCTTGCGGTCGCGGTCGCCGCATCACGCGGCCAGACCGCCGCCAAGCTCGCCGCGATGCTGCGCGAGCGCGGCGCCGCCTCGGCCTTCCCGTCCGCCGAGATCATGCTCGACGGCTGGATGGAGAACGCGCTGCTGCAGGAGCCTGCAACGGCGGTGGAAGACCGCTACCGCGAGATCCTGCGGGCCAGCCGTCCGCGCGACGCCGCCGCCGGGCGCACGCTGGACGGCCCGCATCTGACCGACCTGCAAGTGATCTACGCGCCGAAGAACATGCCGGCGCGCGACGCCTCGACCGGCGAGCAGAAGGCGCTGTTGATCGGGCTGGTGCTGGCGCATGCCACGATGGTCGCGGAGATGACCGGCATCGTGCCGCTGCTGCTGCTCGACGAAGTCGTCGCCCATCTCGACCCCAACAGGCGCAAGGCGCTGTTCGACGAACTCGCCAAGCTCGGCGCACAGGTCTGGATGACCGGCGCCGATCCCGCCGCCTTCGTCGATATCGGCCCGACGGGAGAGATTTTCGACGTCGAATCCGGCCGCGCCACGCGGCGCGGCTAATTGGCTGGTCTAAGGACGTCTGAGGTGACGGCGCCGTCGCAGGGCGCTTTGTCAAAATACCGAAAACAACCCCATGCAAAGTAGCCGGCCGCGGCCGGCGTTCGACCAGGCAGCTTGACACGTCGGGCAACTCAGGAGCATTATTCTAATATTCCGAAATTGTGCCGGTATCCCCCTCGCCCCTGGCTTGCCGAGGGGAGAAGCGAACCGCCGAAGCCGCTCCAATTCAGCCGGGTCCCATCATGTTTCTGGCCGTGCAGAATCGGCCTCGATATGGGCTCCGAATCCGCCACCGAATCGGGCTTTTCAGAGCCCTCGGAATCGGCCTTTGAAGACCTTGAAAGAGGCCTAAAAAATCCTATTTATTCAATAGTTTGTAGACGGAGACTTTGCGCTAGGCGCAACTCGTCTTTCATGGCACAAATAGCGGAATCAGCGCCTCATTTTGTGCAGCTGATTCGGGACATCCTCGAAGGCCTCACATGACTGAACCTGCCCGGCAGACCCCTGCCGAATCTGAGCATCCCATTCCGGCCGAATATGGTGCGGAATCGATCCGGGTGCTGAAGGGCCTCGACGCTGTCCGCAAGCGGCCCGGCATGTATATCGGCGACACCGATGACGGGTCCGGCCTGCATCACATGGTCTACGAAGTCGTCGACAACGCGATCGACGAGGCGCTGGCGGGCCATGCCAGCCGCGTCCTGGTCACCCTCAACGCCGACAATTCCGTCACCGTCTACGACGACGGCCGCGGCATTCCGGTCGACATCCACAAGGGCGAAGGCGTCTCCGCCGCCGAGGTCATCATGACCCAACTGCACGCCGGCGGAAAGTTCGACCAGAACTCCTACAAGGTCTCCGGCGGCCTGCACGGCGTCGGCGTCTCCGTGGTCAACGCGCTGTCGAGCAAGCTGGGCTTGCGGATCTGGCGCGACGACAAGGAGCACTACATCGAATTCGCGCACGGCGATGCCGTGGCGCCGCTCAAGGTGGTCGGCGATGCCCCGGGCAAACGCGGCACCGAGGTCACCTTCCTCGCCTCGCCCGAGACCTTCAAGAACATCGAATATGATTTCGCGACGCTCGAGCATCGGCTGCGCGAGCTCGCCTTCCTCAATTCCGGCGTCCACATCGTGCTCTCAGACATGCGCCACGCGGTCGAGAAGCGCGAGGAGATGTACTATTCCGGCGGCGTCGAGGAATTCGTCAAATATCTCGACCGCAACAAGAAGGCGATCGTGCCGGCGCCGATCATGGTGCGTTCGGAAGCCAACGGCATCGGCGTCGAAGCCGCGCTGTGGTGGAACGACAGCTACCACGAGAACGTGCTGTGCTTCACCAACAACATCCCGCAGCGCGACGGCGGCACCCATCTGGCCGGCTTCCGCGGCGCGCTGACGCGCCAGGTCAACGGCTATGCCGAGGCCAATGCGAAGAAGGAAAAGATCGCGCTGACCGGCGATGATTGCCGCGAAGGCCTCACCGCGGTGCTGTCGGTGAAGGTGCCCGATCCGAAATTCTCGTCGCAGACCAAGGACAAGCTGGTGTCCTCGGAGGTTCGACCGGTGGTCGAGAACGTCCTCAACGAGGCGTTGGCGGCCTGGTTCGAGGAGAATCCGAAGGAAGCCAAGGAAATCGTCGGCAAGGTGATCCAGGCCGCCGCAGCCCGCGAGGCTGCGCGCAAGGCGCGCGAGCTGACCCGCAAGAATCCGCTCAGCGTCTCCTCGCTGCCCGGCAAGCTCGCCGACTGCCAGGAGAAGGATCCGGCGAAGTCCGAACTGTTCATCGTCGAGGGCGACTCGGCAGGCGGCAGCGCCAAGCAGGGCCGCAACCGCGAATTCCAGGCGGTGCTGCCGCTGCGCGGCAAGATCCTCAATGTCGAGCGCGTGCGCCCGGACAAGATGCTGTCGTCGGAGCAGATCGGCACGCTGATCACCGCGCTCGGCACCGGCATCAGCGACGATTTCTCGGTCGAAAAGCTGCGCTATCACAAGATCATCGTGATGACCGACGCCGACGTCGACGGCGCCCATATCCGCACGCTGCTGCTGACCTTCTTCTATCGCCAGATGCGCTCGATCATCGACGGCGGCTATCTCTATATCGCCCAGCCGCCGCTCTATAAGGTCTCGCGCGGCAAGTCCGAGCAATATCTGAAGGACGAGCGCGCGCTCGAGGATTATCTGATCTCGACCGGGCTCGACGAATGCGTCTTCAAGCCGGCCTCCGGCGACGACCGTTCGGGCCGTGACTTGCTGTCGCTGGTCGAAGACGCCCGGATCATCCGCTCCGTGCTGCGCAACCTGCACAGCCGCTACAACCGCGCGGTGATCGAGCAGGCCGCGATCGCGGGCGTGCTGACCCCGAAAATCACCAGCGATATCGCGACCGCCAACTCCGCGGCCGATTACATCGCCAAGCGCCTGGACGCGGTTGCCGACGAAGTCGAGCGCGGCTGGATCGGCACCTTCACGGAAGGCCAGGGCTTCCAGTTCGAGCGCACCGTGCGCGGCGTCAAGGAAGTGGCCGTGATCGACGACGCGTTTCTCGGCTCGGCCGATGCACGCAAGCTCGACGAGTATGCGACCAGGCTGCAGGAGATCTACGTGCGGGCGGGCAAGCTCCGGCGCAAGGATGCCGAGCAGATCATTCACGGCCCGATCGACCTGTTCGAGGCCGTGACCGATGCCGCCCGCAAGGGCGTCTCGCTGCAGCGCTACAAAGGTCTCGGCGAGATGAATCCGGAGCAGCTGTGGGAGACCACGCTGGACACCGAGGCGCGCTCGCTGCTCCAGGTGAAGGTCAAGGAGGTCGACGAGGCCGACGACATCTTCACCAAGCTGATGGGCGACGTGGTCGAACCGCGCCGCGACTTCATCCAGGAAAACTCGCTCAGCGCCACCATCGACATCTGAGGACCTGCTCCCGGCGGCCATACAGCTTCCGGGGCGATGGCTCAGCGAGAGTGACGTGTCCGTGACAAGGCGATCGGCAGCGTCGCGCGGCTACCTTTCGGGTGGAAGCTGCGCCGGAAGTTGTGTTACGGTGCCGAGCGGCCCTTGATTCCGTTACGGAATTTCGCGCGGCCAAGTTCGAATCCAAGTCTGATGCGTTAGGGGACATTCCGCGTGCCGCCGATCCAATACATCGTCGAAGGCGGCCGCCGCCTCTCGGGCACCATCGAGCCGTCGGGCAACAAGAACTCCGCGCTGCCGATCATCGCGGCTGCCCTGCTCACCGAGCATCCGGTCACGCTGACCAACGTGCCGCGCATTCGCGACACCGAGACGCTGGTCGAGCTGTGCCGTTCGGTCGGCGCCAGCGCCGAATGGACCGAGCGCAACACGCTGCAGATCCATGCCAAGGAGATCCGCGCCGCCGATCTCGATCCGGCGCTGTGCGCGCGCATTCGCGCCTCGATCCTGCTGGCAGGTCCGCTGCTCGCCCGCTGCGGCGAGGTCGCGCTGCCGCCGCCCGGCGGCGACGTGATCGGCCGCCGCCGGCTCGACACGCATTTCCTCGCCTTCGAGCAACTCGGCGCCACGGTCACCGCGACGCATCGGCTCGAATTCCGCGCTTCGCGTCTGAAGGGCGCCGACGTGTTCCTCGACGAGCCCAGCGTCACCGCGACGGAGAACGCGCTGGTCGCCGCCGTCGCCGCCCGCGGCACCACCTATCTGCGCAACGCGGCGTCCGAGCCGCATGTGCAGGACCTCGCCAATTTCCTGGTGGCGCTCGGCGCCAGGATCGAGGGCATCGGCACCAACACCATCATCGTGCATGGCCAGGCGACGCTCGGCGGCACGAGCTACGCGATCCAGCCCGACCATATCGAGGTCGGATCGCTGATCGGGCTTGCCGCGGTGACCCGCTCGCCGCTGCGCATCGCGCGCGCCGGCGTCGAGCATCTGCGCTCGATCCGGATGGGCTTTGAGCGGCTCGGCATCGTCTGCGGCATCGAGGGCGACGACCTCGTCGTGCCGTCGAACCAGACCATGAAGATCCAGGACGATTTCGGCGGCCACGTGCCGAAGCTCGAGGACCAGCCCTGGCCGGCCTTCCCGGCGGACCTGATGTCGATCGCGATCGTCACCGCGACGCAGTGCGACGGCGTCATTCTGATGCACGAGAAGATGTTCGAGTCGCGGATGTTCTTCGTCGACAACCTGATCGCGATGGGTGGCCGGATCGTGCTGTGCGACCCGCACCGCGCGATCGTGGCAGGTCCCAGCCGGCTGCGCGGCGCGCCGATGAACTCGCCCGACATCCGCGCCGGCATGGCGATGCTGCTGGCCGCGGTATGCGCCAACGGCACCTCCACCATCAACAATGCCGACCAGATCGAGCGCGGCTATGAGCGGATCGACGAGCGGCTGAACGCGCTCGGCGCCAAGATCAAGCGGATACCCGCGCGATCGTGATACCCTGCGGCAGCTTGGCCATGCATTTGGCCGATCTGCCGTGTTAAGCCCGTCGCCATGACCTGCATCGACAAGATCGACCCGGCCGCGTCGCGCGCGGCCGTCGTCCCCTCTCGCAAGCTGCTGACGGCCGAGCTCGCGGAAACGCTGAAGCTCGCGGTGCCGCTGGCGCTGACGCAGCTCGGGCAGATCGCGATGATGACGACCGACCTCGCCTTCATCGGACGGCTCGGCAGCGAGAACGTCGCCGCGGCGGCGCTGGCGCACACCGTGTATTTCGTCAGCTTCACCATCGGCATGGGCATGATGTCCGCGGTCTCGCCGCTGGCCGCGCAGGCGTTCGGCGCCCGCGACCCGCGCGTGATGCGGCGCGCGCTCCGCGTCGGCCTGTGGGCCGGGTTCTTCATGGTGCTGCCGCTGATGGCGCTACCGTTCCATGGCGAGCGCATCCTGCTCGCGCTCGGCCAGACCCAGGCCACCGCGCATCTGGCGCAGCAATATCTGTTCGGGCTCGCCTGGGGCATTCTGCCGGCGCTGTGGTTCATCGCGATCCGCGGCTTCATGAGCGCGGTGAACCGGCCGGAGCCGGTACTGTGGATCACGCTCGCGGCGATCCCGGCCAATGCGCTGATGGTCTATCTGCTGCTGTACGGCAAATGGGGCATGCCCGAACTCGGCATGTTCGGCGCCGGGCTTGCCACGACCATCGTCAATCTCGGCACCTTCCTTGCCGGCGTGTGGTTCGCGGCGCGTCGCCGCCCGTTCCGCAAGTATCACGTGTTCAGCCGAGTCTGGCGCATCGACTGGCCGTTGTTGGGCAAGCTGGTTACGATCGGCGCGCCGATCTCGATCGCCTTCCTGCTGGAATACGGCCTGTTCGGCGCGGCCGGCCTGCTGATGGGGCTGATCAGCACCACGGCGCTGGCGGCGCACCAGATCGCGCTGCAGATTGCGGCGATCCTGTTCATGGTGCCGTTCGGCGTCAGCATGGCCGCCACCGTGCGGGTCGGCCAGGCGGTCGGCCGCCGCGACACCGAGGCGGTGCAGCGCGCCGGCTTTGTCGCGGTCGCGCTGTCAGGCGTGTTTATGAGCATCATGACGCTCGCGGTGATCCTGGCGCGCTTCGAGATCGCGGCGCTGTTCCTTGGCGAGGCCTCTGACGCCACCGCGCAACTCACCGCGATGCTGCTGCTGATCGGCGCGACCTTCTTCATCGCCGACGGCGTGCAGACCACCACCGCCGGGGCGCTGCGCGGCATGCACGACACCCAGGTGCCGCTGCTGTTCGCCGTCATCAGCTACTGGCTGATCGGCTTCGCGGCGGCTTCTGCGCTGGCCTTCTGGGCCGGGCTCAACGCCCCCGGTGTCTGGATCGGGCTGTCGCTCGGCACCGCCGTCTATGCGACCCTCCTGATCTTGCGTTTCCGCCTGCTGGCACGCAGACTGGTCGGACGAAGGTCGACGAGGTCACAACGAACGGAGGCTAGCGCATGACCTTGTCGGTCGACCTGTTCTTCTCGTTCCGCAGTCCGTACAGCTATCTGGCGCTGCCGAAGACATTGAAGATGGTCGCCGACTACGACCTCGCGGTGAATTTGCGGCCGGTCTATCCGCTCGCGGTGCGCGTGCCCGGCTTCTTCAAGAAGACCAATCCGCAGTTCGCCCGCTATGTCGTGCTCGATTCCAGCCGCGTCGCCAAGCATGAGAACATCCCGTTCCGCTTTCCGCGCCCGGACCCGATCGTGCAGGACATGGCGACGCTCGACGTCGCCGAACACCAGCCCTACATCCACCGCCTGACCCGGCTCGGCGCTGCCGCGCAGCTCGATGGACGGTCGCTCGCCTTCACTGCCGCGATCAGCCGCGTGCTGTGGGACGGCTCGGTGAAGGGCTGGCACGAGGGCGATCATCTGGCGAAGGCTGCCGATGCCGCCGGCTTCGATCTCGCGGAGATGGATGCGGCGATCGCGGCAGATCCCGATCGCTATGAAGCGGTCATCAAGGGCAACGAGGACGCGCACGCCGCCTCCGGCCATTGGGGCGTGCCGACCTTCGTGTTCGAGGACGAGCCGTTCTTCGGTCAGGACCGTATCGACCTCCTGATCTGGCGCATGGAAGGCAAGGGCCTGACGCGCCGCACAACATAGCCGAAGGTCAAGCCGCACTCTTCTCCGACGTTTCGGCAACGATCTTTTCGGCAGCCTCTTCGTTGGTGCACCAATTGCCGTGGCAGCGCTTGAGGTCGTTCAGGTTCTGCCGCATCTGGTCGAGCGAAAATCCAAGCGCGAAGAACCGCTCCATGGCATCGACCGGAAGGCCCCGGGTCAGGCCTTCGCTGCGCACCGCGGCAACCTCCTCGCTGTAGGCATGCAGCGCGGCATCGACCGGCGCCATGTCGGCCGGGCCGCTGCCGGCGCGCAACGCGGTCGCGACCGCCACCATGTAGGTCACGATGGCATTGCTGACGTCGGCCAACGGCCGCGCCAGCCTGGCCTGGATATCGGCCGGCAGCGGCACCACGCAGGCGCGCCCGATCATCACGACGTCGTGCCGCAACCGCTGAATCGTCCGCAGCAGCGGACCGGTGTCCGGCCCGGATGACAGATGCATGGTGCGTTCGCGCTCGGCCTCGAGGCCGGTCGCGTGCAGATTGGTCACCGCGGTGCCGATGCCGTCCTGGATCCGGTGCAGCGCGTCGTTGTCGAGCCCGCGGGTCAGGCCGGCGAGCAATTCGGCGAACGCCGCCGAGAGCAGTTCCAGCAGCCTCGACGCGTTGACCCTGATCTGGCTGACCGCGCGCGACGGCAGTACCAGGAACGAGATCACAAGGCCGGTGAGCGCGCCGACCGTGACCTCGAGCACGCGGTCGATCGCGGAGTCCAGCGGATTGGAATGATGCATCGTCGGCAGCAGCAGCACGATCACCGCCGTCACCGTCGCCGAGTTCAGGCTGGGATTGAGCGCGGCGATGAACGCCAGCGGCACGATCGCCAGGACCAGCAGCGCCAGCAGGCTGCCCTCGCCGGAGTGCGGGATCAGCACCGCGATCGCGCCGCCATAGATGGCGCCGCCGATGGTGCCGAGCATGTAGTCGCGGGTCGCCTTCAGCGAGCGGCCGACACTCATCTGGGTCACGATCAGCGAGGTCAGCACCGCCCACAGCGGCAGCAGCAAATGGAGCGCCAGCGCGATGGCATAGGCCGCCACGCCGGCGGACGCGATCCGGACCGCCAGCGCCAGCTGCGTCTTTCGGGTCCAAAGCTTGTCGAACATGCGTTTTGCGAAGGTCCTCATGCACCCTGATCCGCAGTCAATGGAAAGGCCCGTGTTACATGACTTGAGGTCCAGCGACCTGAAGCATGGCTGCTGCCCGCGGCGGCAAGGTGGCTTGAAAGGCCAAACCCGCCCGCCTACCCTGCGCCGCAAAATTGAGGAAACACGATGGCCCACGAAACCGCAACGCTCGCCGCCTACGTCGCCGACCTGAAATATTCCGACATTCCGCCGGAGGTGCTGGCGCGCGCCAAGGTTTTGACGCTGGATTTCCTGGGCAGCACCATCCGCGCCCGCCGCGATGCGGAATCCACTCCGTCGCTGATGAAGATGCTGGAGGCGCTGGCGCTGGACGGCAAGGGCGAGGCCACGGTGTTCGGCGACACCAAGACCTGGACGCCGGCGGTGGCGGCGCTGCTCAACGGCGCGCTCGGCCATTCGCTCGACTTCGACGACACCCACGCCGATTCCTCGTTGCATCCGAGCGCGCCGGTGGTGCCCGCTGCGTTTGCAGTCGGCGAGATGGTCGGCGCCTCCGGCCGCGACGTGCTGACCGCGATCGTTGCTGGCTATGAAGTGTGCTGCCGGCTCGGCAACGCGCTCGACCCGACCTCGCATTATGCGAGGGGTTTCCACCCGACCGCGACGGCCGGCACCTATGGTGCCGCGGCGGCGGCAGCCAAGCTGTTCGGGCTGACGAAGGAGCAGATCGTCTCCGCGTTCGGCGTCTCCGGCAGCCAGGCCGCCGGCTCGCTACAATTCCTGGTCAACGGCGCCTGGAACAAGCGCTACCAGGTCGGCGCCGCCGCGATGAACGGCGTGATCGCCGCGACCTTGGCGCGCAACGACTTCATCGGTTCGAGCGAATCGGTCGAAGGCAAGCACGGCCTCTTGGTCGGCTATACCGATGACGCGCATCCGGACAAGGCGGTGGCCGGCCTCGGCAGCACCTACGAGACGCTGAAGATCGGCGTGAAGCCGTATCCGAGCTGCCGCTACACCCATGCCGCAATCGACGCGCTGATCGCGATGCGGCGCGAGCACAATCTGACGCCGGACCAGATCAAAAAGGTCGAGATCGGCCTGCACCGCAACGGCATCACGCTGACCGGCGATGCCGCCACCAAGCGCCACCCGACCTCGGTGGTCGGCGGCCAGTTCTCGATGTTCTTCACCGGCGCGATCGCGCTCGACCAGGGCCATTTCGGCTGGGACGATTACGACCGGCTCGGCGATGCGGCGATCGACGCGCTCGCCGACAAGTTCGACGTGGTGCAGGACGACCGTCTCGAGGTCGGCCGCACCCATCCGTTCGGCGCCCGCGTCTCGATCACCACCGATGACGCTACCCATGAGCGTCTCTATGCCGATCCCTCCGGAGAGCCGACCTCGTTCCCCGATGCGCAGGCGATGCAGCAGAAGTTTTTGACGCTGGCCCGCCCGGTGCTCGACAAGCGCGCCGACCAGCTCGCCGACGCGATCCTGACGCTGGAGCGGTTCGACCGCGTCGAGAAGGCGACGCAGCTGGGAAGGCAGTAAGCGAATCTAGATGCTGCGCGCCATACCTACCGCTGTGGTCCCTGCTAAGGCAGGGACCCATAACCACAGGGTTGCGTTGTTGAAGGGAGCGGCGGCCCCAACCTCGCGCAATAATTCTCATTTGGGGTAATGGGTCCCGGCCTTCGTCGGGACGACGGTGAGGATGGTTTTCGATTCAAGTCGTCGCTCCGTCATTCCGCTCCATCAATGATCACGAAATCCCCGTCCGAATATTTCTGCCGGATCGCCTTCGCGGCCTGATAGTCGGGGCAGGTGTAGCATTCCATCGCGGTGGCGCGATCCCTGAACTCGATGACGAAGTTGCGCTGGCGCGTTGCGCCCTCCATCACCTCATGGGGACCGTTACGCACGATGAAATTGGCGCCGTATCTATCGAATACCGGCATCGCGGCAGCGAGATATTCGGGATAGCGCGCTTCATCGTGCACCGTGACGTGCACGATCCAATAGGCTTTCGGCATGGCGCTCTCCGGCTGAGGCGTGTTTCAAGAAACTGTGGCGCACCCCTGCGAGATGCGCCACGGCATCAGAAAATTCCGGAGGCTAAGATACAATTCACGATCGCGCGGGTGTTGCGTGATGCCTCCGTCAACTACCGCCCGCGAGCCGCGCGCTTGTCGAGGTTGCCGTCACAACGTCACGGACCAGATCGGACATACCGTCCGCCTCGGGCGGCATGTTCGGCGAGCGGCCGAGCCGGACGATGACGAGGTGCTGCGACGGCACGATCACGGCATATTGCCCGATCGTGCCCTTGGCGAAATACGCATCGTGCGGCCAGCCATGCGCGATGCGATGGTTGGCGCCGAAGCTGTCGCCGAGATTGGTCCAGAAGCCCGCGCCGTAACCGACCCAGGCATTCGGCGTGGCCGAAGCCGAATAGGCCGCCCAGCCCTCCGGCAGAATGCGCTTGTCGCCGGCCATCCCGTCATTGAGGTAGAGCTGGCCGAGACGCGCCCAGTCGCGCGCGCTCGCCATCATCGCGCCCGATCCTTCCAGCGTGTCCGCAGCATCGAACTGCATCACGACATTGCGCATGCCGAGCGGACCGAACAGCTTTTCACGCGCGAAGCGGATGACGTCCGCCGCGTGCCCGCCGGCGGCGTTGCGGATCAGATGCGAGAGGATCAGGTAGTTGCCGTCATGATAATTCCAGACCCGGCCGGGCACGCTCTCCAGCGAAGCGCTCTCGGCGAAGGCGGCCATATCCGATTCCATGTACTTCATGCGGTTGACCGGTTCGAGCACGGACGCCAGCGACGCCTGCAGCGAGCTGCCGAGCGCAAGCCCAGCGGTGTGGCGCAGCAGCTCGTCGACCGTGATCGCGTGGCGCGGATCGTCGGGATTCCGCCAGGCCGCGATCGGGACCGGCTGGTCGCGCGTCAACCTGCCTTCGCGGACGAGGATTCCGATCAGGGCGGAGACCGCCGACTTGCTCATGGAGAAGCCGAGCAGCGGCGTCTCGATGCCGATGCCGTCGGCGTAGCGCTCGGCGACGATGCGGCCGTCCTTCATCACGACGACAGCGCGGGTGTGGCGGAACGGCGGCTCCGCCGGCTCGGCAAAGGCGCGGTCGAGCGCGGCTCCAAGCTGCGGGCTTCGTGGCGCGACGAGCGCAGGACCTGCGATCTCGGGCAGCGATGCGGCTTGCAGCCTCGAAGGCGGCACCGCGGTATCGGCCAGCGTCTCGCCATGTTCGAGCATGCAGCCGAGCCCCTCGCGATAGACCGCATGGCTGCGGCCAAGCCCGAACAGCGTCACGGTGACGTCGCGGCGATCGAGGTCGACCTCGGTGTCCATCGCCCAGTTGAGCAGGCCAGCCCCTGGCATCGCATCGGTGGTCTCGGTCAGGTTTCGCCTGGGGTCGAGGCCGCTGACGAAGGTCTCCGAGCAGACGATATTCGCAACAAAGCCGGTTGCGACCTTCGGCACGTCGCGGGCACGGGCGGCGGACAGCGCCAGCGCCCCGAATGCAGTGGTGGCGGCGAGAATGAGAAAGAGCTTTCGACGGGTCACGGGATCCTCCGGCATGGCGCGATGGGTGCGTGGCCGGGATCAGGCCGCAGCGGACGCGGTGGCGCTCGCCGGATTTGGAAATGAGGCTAGTCGAGAACTCGGGGCGCCTCGCCGATTTTGAAATTATCAAACAATTACTGTGCTTTAGGAACGAGGCGAGTCTTCCCTTCTCCCCTTTTGGGAGAAGGTGGCGCGGATGAAATCCGCGACGGATGAGGGGTCTGCATCCGCGGAGACAGACCCCTCACCCGGCTTCAATGCGTCCGCATTGAAGCCACCCTCTCCCACAAGGGGAGAGGGTGCAGCTGAGCTCGCGGCAACCTGATCACGCCGCGCTCGCCTTCAGCCGCCGGTACTCGGTCGGGGTCACGCCTGTGGTCGCCTTGAAGGCACGGTTGAAGGGGCCGAGCGACTGGAAGCCGGCGTCCATGGCGATGGTGATGACGGGGACCTCGGCCTGCGAGGGATCGGCGAGCGCGGCCTTGGCTTCCTCGATCCGGTGGTTGTTGAGAAAGACATTGAAATTGCGGTAGCCGAGCCGCTGGTTGATCAGCCGCCGGAGACGATATTCGGGAATCTTCAACCGGGACGCCAGGGTGCCGATCGTGACGTTGTCGTGGCGATAGATGCGCTCGTCCGCCATCAGCCGCATCAGGGCATCGACCAGTTTCTGGTCCGCCGCCTCCTCGGCCGCGGCCGGTTTCGTCAGCACGACGGCCTCCGCCGGCACCGTGAACAGGTCGGCGCCGTCGACGCGCATCATCGCCCAGGTGATCGCGGCCACGATGACGGTGAGCACGGCCGCGTTCAGCAGATTGGCCCATTCCACGGTCACGCGGCTGCCGGCATAAGCAATCTGGAGCAGCGCGTTCATGCCGCCGTACAGCGCGGATGCGGCGACGATGAAGACGCGGACACGGCGGCGGCGCTCGACCAGATCCGCCGACCACGATCCGATGGTTTGCGCCACCGCGAGCGCAATGAAGACGAGCGAGAGCGAATTGACCATGGTGATCGCGATCCGCGCGTGTCCGGCGGGTGCAATCCACATGCAACTGACGAAGCTGTAGGCCACGACCGCGGCCCAGACCAGGCCGTGCCACCAGCGCAGCACAAACCCGTCATCGAACAGCGCGCGCGTGAACAGCCAGAACACCACGATAGCGCCGGTCGAGAGCGCGATCAGCGGCGCATGCCAGTCCGAGACCGGCGGCCCGGCACCAATCGACGCGGTCACCGCATGCGCGGCCGAACCAAGCGCGAAGGCGGCCGCAAGTCGCCCGGCCAGCACTTTGCTGAAATCCGCGAACATCGAGGCCGCAAGCACCAGCAGCAGCGTCACGGTGGCGGCGCGCAGGCACAGTTCGGTCGCGGCAAAGGTCATCGGTCGATGCGATCTCCAAGGTCAGCAGAGAATCGTCCGTCAGGCGAGATTTTTCAAGAACCATCGCGCGGCCAGCGGCTGCGCTGCGTGACCCAGATATCGACCACATCGCCCTCGAGCTTGCCCGAGCCCTCGTTCTCGGCACCCAGCCGCCGCGCCACGGCCTGCGAGGCGAAATTGGCGGGATCGATGCAATGGATGATGCGGTCGATGGTGAAGTTCGCGAACACAAAGTCGATCGCGGCGCGTGCGGCTTCCACCGCATAGCCCTTGCCGCGGCACTCCCTGGCGATGCCCCAGCCGACTTCGAAGCCCGGCCATTCCGGCGGATAATACGGGCCGACACGACCGATATAGCGGGACGAGGATTTTTCCTCGACCGCGAACATGCCGAAGCCGTGCAGCGCCCAATGGCCGGAGATGACGGCAGCGTTACGCCAGCCCTTCAGCTCCGAGGTGACCGGCTGATGATCCGGCGTGATGAAGCGCGCCGTCTCGGGATCGGACAGCATCTTCGTGTTGTCAGCGATATCGGACGCACGCCATGGCCGCAGGATGAGACGCGCGGTCTCGATCACGGGACCATCGATCCGCAACAGCCTTGCGCCTGGCTTGATCAGAGAAACCATGGTTGGCTCCGGTTTCCAGGACTTTACCGTTACGCTCGGCGGACACTCAAGCCGCACTTACTTGCGTCCTCCCTGCTCGCGCTTCGCTTGGCCGGGACGACGGATAGAGAGTATGATTGCCGTGAAAGCGTATGATGCGGCAAAACTGCAAGGAGTCCGACATGAGCTGGCAGCCCTCGACCGATCCCGAACTCGGCGATCCCCAGACCTGCGACGCGCTGGATCTGATCATCGTGCCGCGCACCCGCGATCTCGGCGACGGTTTTGCCGTGCGCCGCGCGCTGCCGCACGGCAAGCGCCAGATGGTCGGGCCCTTCATCTTCTTCGACCATTTCGGCCCGGTGCAATATCTCGCCGGCAAGGGCATGGACGTGCGGCCGCATCCGCATATCGGGCTCGCCACCGTCACCTATCTGTTCGACGGCAGCATCATGCATCGCGACAGCGAGGGTAACATCCAGGAAATCCAGCCCGGCGCCATGAACCTGATGACCGCAGGCCGCGGCATCGCGCATTCCGAGCGCACCCCCGACGTGCAGCGCCGCGACGGCCAGAAGATGCTGGGTCTGCAAAGCTGGATCGCGCTGCCGGCCGGCAAGGAAGAGATCGCGCCGTCGTTCCAGCATTATGGCGCCGGCGACCTGCCGATGATCTCGGAACGCGATTTCACCGCGCGCGTCATCGCAGGCTCGGCGTTCGGCATCAGCTCGCCGGTCAGCATGGTCTCGCCGTGGTTCTACACCGAGGTGACCGCGCAGGCCGGCACCTCGGTGCCGCTCGACCCCGACCACGAGGAGCGCGCGATCTATCTCGTCGACGGCGAGGTCGAGATCGCGGGCGACCGCCACGAGGGGCCACGGCTCCTGATCTTCCGGCCCGGCGACCGCATCACCGTGAAGACGCTGCGGCCGACCCGCATGATGTTTCTCGGCGGCGATGCGCTGGAAGGGCCACGCCACATCTGGTGGAATTTCGTCTCGTCCTCCAAGGAGCGGATCGAGCAGGCCAAACAGGACTGGAAAACCGGGCGTTTCGCGCAGGTTCCGCACGAACACGAGTTCATTCCACTGCCGGAGTGAGCTATTTCCTATGGCTCTTTGATTTGAGCATGATCTTTTCGGAAAACCGCTGCACACTTTTCCGGATCATGCTCTAGTCTCTGGCGCCCGCACGCCTCGTGCGGGCGCACGTCTTTGAGAAACGAGCCCGGAAAGACCCCGCCCATGACCGCGATGCTATCCAGCGATTTGCCCCTGCCCCGGATCGGCCGCGGCAAGGTGCGCGATATCTACGCCGTCGGCGACGATCGCGTGCTGCTGCTCACCACCGACCGCATCTCGGCATTCGACGTGGTGATGGCGGAAACCATTCCGATGAAGGGCGCGGTGCTGACCCAGATCAGCGCCTGGTGGTTCCGGCAGCTCGAAGGCACCGTGCCGCATCACATGATCAGCGCCGACGCCGACGAGATCATCCGCGCGGTGCCTGAGCTGAAGAACCATCGTGCCGACATCCTCGGGCGCGCGATGCTGTGCAAGCGCACCACTGTGTTTCCGATCGAATGCGTCATCCGCGGCTACATCTCTGGCTCGGCGTGGAAGGAATACGCGGCCGAAGGCACGCTCGCCGGTGAGAAGCTGCCGGCGGGCCTGGTCGAAAGCCAGAAGCTCGAACCTGCGATCTTCAGCCCGGCGACCAAGGCCGAGGCCGGCCATGACGAGAACATCACCGTCGCCCGCGTGCGCGAAATCCTGGGCAACGATGTTGCCGCGACGCTGGAGAAGATGGCGCGCGACGTCTACGCTTACGGCGAGCAGACCGCCCGCGCCCGCGGCATCATCATCGCCGACACCAAGTTTGAATTCGGCCACGACAAGGACGGCCGCATCATCCTGATCGACGAGGTGATGACGCCGGATTCGTCGCGCTTCTGGGCGGTCGATGCCTACAAGCCCGGGCAGCCGCAGCCAAGCTTCGACAAGCAGCCGCTGCGCGACTATCTCGACGTCGAGCGCCACGCCGGCCGCTGGAACGGCGACGCCCCGCCCCCGCCGCTGCCGGCGAGCGTGGTGGACGCGACCAGCAAGCGATATCTGGAAGCGTACCGCCGCGTGACGGGGACCGAGCTGAAGGTTTAGCTACATCGTCAGCACGTTCGCTCTATCACCGTCACCCTGAGAGATTGTGAATGTGTTGAGCGTCGTCCTGGCGAAAGCCAGGACCCATTACCCCAACCGCTGTTGTTGTGCGACGCTGGGGCCACGATCGCACTCTCAATCGAATTCGGTGGTTATGGGTCCTGGCTTTCGCCAGGACGACGAAATGGAGAGAAGTGCGCACTTGGCTCTATCACCGTCACCCTGAGGAGCGCGCAGCGCGTCTCGAAGGGTCGACGGCCACCAGCGGGGCCGTGCATCCTTCGAGGCTCGCTCCGCTCGCACCTCAGGATGACGGGGGGGAGAGGCTAGGTGAATCCCATTCACCCCTGTTGAAGACATACCTTTTGTCGGCACATCCGCGGCGCTGCACTCTCTGCTCAAAGCGGAGAGAGCACGATGCGGCAATTGACTTATATCGGCGGCAACAAGGTCGAGTGGTGGGACGTTCCCCCGCCGAGGCTCCAGGATGACCGCGACGCGCTGGTGCAGCCGCTCGCGGTGACGCGCTGCGATCTCGATCTTGCGATCGTGCATGGCCGATCGGGCTTCGCAGGTCCGTTTGCGCTCGGACATGAGACCGCCGGCCGCATCGTCGACGTCGGCGTCGCCGTGAGGAATTTCGCACCCGGCGATCTCGTCATCGTTCCGTTCCAGATCAGCTGCGGGGCCTGCGACCGCTGCCGGCGCGGCCACACCAATGCCTGCACGGCAGTGCCGTTTCGTTCGTCCTACGGGTTGAAGCCGGTCTGCGGCGTGGAGTATGGCGGCGGTCTGTCCGACCTGATCCGCGTGCCGTTTGCCGATCACATGCTGGTCCGCCAGCCGAATGGCCATGCCCTGTCGCAAACCGCAGGACTGGCCGACGGCGCGACCGACGGATTCAGCGCGGTGGCGCGCTGGCTCGCGCAACGGCCGGGCGCCGACGTGCTCGTGATCGGCGGCTTCGCGCAGTCGCTCTCGCTGTTCGCGGTGCAGTCGGCCGTGGCGCGCGGCGCGGGCCGCGTCGTCTATCTCGACGATCACGCACCTCGCCTCGCCAAGGCGAAGTCACTGGGCGCCGACATCATCGAAGCCCCAAGCGGCCTGTCGATGGAGCCGCCCGGCCTGTTCCCGATCGTGATCGATGCCGCCGCGACCGACGCCAGCACGCTGCTGGCATTCCGCGCGACGGAACCGAACGGTATCTGCCAGCGGATGTATGGCGACTTTGCCGAGACCACGCCGGTGCCGCTGCGGCATATGTATGGCGTCGGCATCACGTTGAAGGTCAGCCGCGTCAATGTTCGCGCCGAACTGCCGGATTGCGTTGCCCATGTTGCGGCAGGTCACTACCACCCGGAACACGTCATCACCCGCCGCGTTCGCTTCGAGGATGCGCATGAGGCGATCGGGGATCCGACCATCCGCGTCGCCTTCGTTCGCGATGGCATTGCCTGACGGGGACAGTTAGGTTGGCTCCAACCAATAAACTCAGGGAGCGACCCATGTCCGATGCCGATACCGTGCTCGTCGAGCGCGACGGTCCCGTCACCATCATTTCTATCAACCGTCCGCACAACCGCAACGCCGTCGACGGCGCCACCGCGCGGAAACTGTATGACGCGTTCCTTGCGTTCGATGCCGACGCAAGCGCATCGGTTGCGGTGTTCACCGGCACCGGCGGATATTTCTGCGCCGGCGCCGACCTGAAGGCGGTGGCGGCAGGCGATCCCGAGAAGAAGCGCGAGATCGGCGGCCACAACACGATCGCGCCGATGGGACCGAGCCGGCTGCGGCTGTCGAAACCGGTGATCGCCGCGATCGAGGGCTTTGCGGTCGCCGGCGGCATGGAGCTTGCGCTGTGGGCCGACATGCGCGTCGTCGCCGAGGACGCCACCTTCGGCGTGTTCTGCCGCCGCTTCGGCGTGCCGCTGATCGACCTCGGCACCATCCGCCTGCCGCGCCTGATCGGCCATTCGCAGGCGATCGATCTAATCCTCACCGGACGCCCGGTCGCAGGCCCCGAGGCGCATCGCATGGGGCTGGCGAACCGCCTGGTGCCGAAGGGCGAGTCGCGCGCACACGCCATCGCGCTCGCCAAGGACATCGCGAAATTCCCGCAGAACTGCATGCGCGCCGATCGGCTGTCGGCGTTGCGGCAGTGGGATCTGGAGGAAGAAGACGCGATCAAGAACGAGATGCGCGGCGGGCTCGAGGTGATCGGGTCGGGCGAAACGCTGGCGGGTGCGACGCGCTTTGCTTCGGGTGTCGGTCGCCACGGCGCCTTCGGCAACGAGGTCGGGAACGGGTAGTCGCACAGCGCCTGCCTTTGCATTCCCGGCGCCGGCGTGCTGAGCTGTCGCACCATTCCGAGATCGTCGGCCCCGGCAAGGCGGTCGACACCAATCGTTACTTCGCGATCTGCCCGAATATGCTGGGCTCGTCCTACGGCTCGACCAACGCGGCAAGCATCGACCCGCGGACCGGCCGCCGCTACGGGCCGCGCTTCCCTGACATCACCGTCGGCGACATCGTCGCCACCCAACGCGCGATGCTCGATGAACTCGGCATCGACAAGCTCGTTGCGATCGTCGGTCCGTCCTATGGCGGTTTCCAGGCGCTGCAATGGGCGGTGAACTATCCCGACGCCATGCGCGGCATCGCCGCCGTCGTCACCGCGCCGCTGGTGCCGCGCGAGCGTGCCGAGGGCAACGTCGCGCGCCTGATGGCGGTGCTGTCGCAGGATCCGAACTGGAACGGCGGCGACTATTACGATCACGGCGGCGTGCTCGAAAGCATGATCCAGATCCGCACCGCGACGCTGAAGACCTACGGCATCGAAACGCGGCTGCGCGACACGCTGACCGACCCCGCAAAGATCGAGGCCGCGATCCGCGCCGAGGCGGCGGAATGGGCCAGGGGGTTCGACGCCAATTCGCTGCTGACATTGGCCAAGGCGCTGCGCGACTTCGATGTCACGGCGCAGTTCGGACGGATCAAGGCCAAGGTGCTCTATGTCCTGTCGCGGACCGACAAGCTGTTCCCGCCGGAACTCGCGCCGCAGGTGATGCCGGCGCTGAAGGCCGCCGGCGTCGACGCCGATTATTTTCTGCTCGACAGCGACTACGGCCACTCCGCATCGGGCCGCGACGCGCACAAATGGGCGCCGCGGTTGCGCACCTTCATGGACAGCCTCGGCTAGAGCATGATCCCGCTCAAACAAAGAGCTCAGGCGCGATGACGATTCAACCTCATCTCATCGCGCCTTAGAGCAAGCCGCTGGCGGTCGCCTCAAGCTCCTCCATCAACGCCTTGTCCTGATAGCGCGCGAGCGAAAGGCTGCGGGCGAATGCGGGCGCCGGCGCCCCGACCACGGCGCGCGCGCAGAGGTCGCCGGTGGCGCAGGCGCCCATCGTGCCGTAGCCGGAGAGCGCGGTGGCAAGAAACACGCCCGGGGTCTTCGCAGCCCCGATCAGCGGCCAGTTCTCCTTCGTCATCGGATAGTAGCCGCCGTAATGCACGCGGTCGCGCGGCAACGCACCGAGATACTGTGCGAGCCGTGGTTGCAGCCGGCTCGCCGCGCGCAACACCACCTCAGGGAAGTACGGGTTCAGCTCCGGCTCGCGGACTGGCGCGATGGTCTGTTCAGCGTTGAAGGCCCAGCCGAGCTTGATCCATTCGCCGTGATCGCCGCCGTCGGGCCGGCAATGGATGCTGCCCGGCATCGGCGCCAGCAGCTGCGCGAATTCCGGCGCCGCGGACAGCGCCTCGCGCTCGTCATCGGACCAGGCCAGCGTCTGGCCGTCGAGATCGATCGCGAACGGCATCTTGCGATCGACCGCGCGGTTGCGATCGGCGAAGGCGATCTTCTGCTGCAGCACGTTGACGATCGGCAACTGCTCGCCATGCATCGCCGCGACATCCGCGGCGAACGGGCCGGCGGCGTTGACGATGATATCGGCCTTGATGGTCTGCCTCGCGCCATCGGCCAGCACGTCGACAACGAAACGATCGGTCTTTGCGATGCCGACCACCCTCGCCTGCTGGAGTTGCGCGCCCAGCGGACGCATGGTTTCCAGCATGTACTGGCCGAGCTGCTGACCGCTGATGTCGCCCGCCCGGCGAATGTGCAGCGCCGTTGCGACCTCCTTGTCGAAGGCCGGATAATGCGTCTGGATCAGATCGCGCCCCTGCAGGACGTCGACGCCGTCGGGCGCGCGCTGCCAGTCGGCCGAGTGCGGCGGCACATAGCCGCGGCTCTCTCCTTCATGCAGGCGGATCAGTTTTGCAGCCTGCTCGCCGTAGCCGGCGTAGAGCTGCTGCAGCAGCGCCTCAGGCTTCTCCTCGCGCGTGACCAGCAGATATCCGCGTCGCGTCATGTGGATGCGGTTGTCGCTGCGGCGCGCGATCTCCTCCATCAGGTCGGTAGAGTGATTGGTGAAGTCCGCCATCGTCGGGTGCGGCCACCAGTTGCGGTAGTTCTCGCCTGATTGCGCCGAGGTCAGCGCCATCGGTTGGCCTTCGTCGACGATCAACAGACGCGACCGCTTGTGCTGGACGGCGAGGTAATAGGCCGTAGCGATGCCGACGATGCCCGCACCGATCACCAGGATTTCGACGTCATTGGTCTTCACGCGCATTCTCCTGCGGCCCGCAACGGAGCCCGCGATAATTCAATCTGTCTCATGGTAATCAGGCGGGACGTTCCGGGCCCGCATCGCGCACCGCCTGGCGCTGCGCCGAGCGCAGCGTCTTCTGCGTCTCCTCGATGTGATCGCGCAGCAGGCGGACGGCCTTCTTGACCTCGCCGTCGCGGCAGAATTCGAGCAGCCGGTAGTGCTCGCGCTGCGGACGCTCCTTGCCGGTCGCCTGCGACACCAGCGCCCGCGTGAAGCGGCCAACGTGGCCGTAATTCGCCTCGATCATGCCGAGCAGGCGCGGCCGGTTGCACGGCGCGTAGAGCGTGGCGTGGAATTTCCAGTTGAAGGCGCCCCATTTTGCCGGATCAGGCTCGGCATCGTAGGCGCGGAGGATCTTCGTCGCCGCCTCGAGATCGATCTCGCCCATCGCGGGGATCGCCAAACGCAACGCGTGGCACTCGAGCGCGATACGGATCTCGAGCAGCTCGATCACCTCGTCGATCGACAGGTCTGAAACCACCGCTCCACGGTTGGGCAGGAACGTGACAAAGCCTTCGGCCTCGAGCTGGCGCAGCGCCTCGCGCACCGGGATACGGCTGGTGCCGAACCGCGCAGCGAGCTCGTCCTGGCGGAGCTGCAGTCCAGGCGCGAGCTCGCCCGAGCTGATCGCGGCCCGTAGCGCCTCACGCACGGCGTCAGGTGCGGAACCGTGAGGTCCGGCCCCTCGGTGGGTTGCGGCGGTTGCAGGTTCCATCCGGCTTCTCTCTCGCTGGCGCCAAGCCATGGTATCCGATTTGGCCAAGATTGTATAAAATCGGATTGCCGATTATGCAATCCTGTGTATAAAATCTTGGCTGATCGTATCCAGTTCTGCCGGCGACCGCGAGTACCTGATGAATAATGCACTCAAGCAATTGACTTACCTGGCCTTTCTTGCGGCGGCGATATCAGCTCCAGCGCAGGCCCAATCGCCCGGCGGCACGCTGGCCAAGATCCGCGACACCGGCGAGATCCGGCTCGGGCACCGCGACGTCTCGGTCCCGTTCTCCTATCTCGACGACAACCAGAAGCCGGTCGGCTTCGCGATGGACCTCTGCGCGCGGATCGTCGATGCGGTGAAGACCGAACTCAAGCTGCCGGCGCTGCAGACCAAACTGCAGCCGATCCAGCTCTCCACCCAGATACCGCTGATCGAGAACGGCACGATCGACATCGTCTGTGGTCCCGCGACCAACACGCTGGAGCGGCAGAAAGTCGTCGCCTTCAGCACCACGATCTTCGTGTCGAGCATCCGCGCGGTGGTGCAGAAGGACGCGCCGATCAAGACCTTCGAGGATCTCGGCGGCAGGCCAGTGTCGCTGACCTCGGGCTCGACCTCGATCGGACTCTTGAGCGCGCGCGCCCAGGCGAATAACTTTCAGACCAAGAACATCCTGACCCCGGATCATGCCGCATCGTTCCTCGCGCTGACCACCTCCCGCAGCGACGCCTTCGTGATGGACGACATCCTGCTCGCGAGCCTGATCGCGGGCAGCACCAATCCCGCGGACTGGCGCATCATCGACGACAGCCTGCGCACCGAGCCCTACGGTCTGATCATCCGCAAGGGCGATCCGGAGTTCAAGGCGCTGGTCGACCGGACGCTGGTCGCCATGATGAAGAGCAATGAATTCCAGGAGCTCTACGCAAAATGGTTCACGCGGCCGATTCCGCCGAAGAACGTGAACCTGAATTTTCCGATGACGGCGCCGCTGAAGGACGCCGTCATCAATCCGAACGACAAGGGCGTGTGATTGCGCGCGAAGGGAGCGCTAGGCGCCCCATCTTCCTCAGTCAATCCAAGCAATCTGCCTCTCAGCCGATCGTCAGCCGGTCGTCGACCGAGTGAACGCCTGGGGCTGACCACGCAGCGTTTTCGATCGCTCGCTTTTCATGCCAGTTGTCGACCTTCCCCTCAAGGAGAACGGTATCGTCGTTGCGGACGCTGACGCGGATCGCCCTTGCCTGCGTTGCGGCATGACGTTTCAATGCGTCCTCTATCCTGGCTTGAACGTTCTCGGCCTTGATGCGCGGGGCGATCTGGATGCTGTTGCTCACGCCACGGACACCCGAGAGCTTCTTCACGGCGTCTTCGGCCGCACGCTTCTGGAAGTACCACTCGACGCTTCCCGACAACCTGACCCAGCCATCCCGCACCACGACCGCAATCCCGGCCAGCACCATGCTATCCCACGCCAGGATGTCCAGCGCCCGCTTGGCGATTTCATCGTCGGCGGTCTTCTTGTCCGCCGGAGCACGGACATCGATCTCATCGGCAATCGCCCTCACGCCCTTGACCCTGCGCGCGGCGGCAATTGCCGAGAGCTTCTCCAGGTACGTCTCGACATGGCCGCTGAGCGTGACGACGCTGCCTTCTGCCGTAACCCCGATATGGGCGGCATTCACACTGGGCTCGAATTCAAGCTCGTCCAGCACATCCTGACGCATCTGCAATTCACCCATGGTCACCTCCTGTCGCTCCTTGAACATCAGATTGCATCTGCTCCTGTTCTTCCTTGTGACCGCTCAATAAGCGATCCAGGTTGAACTGCGCGCCTATTCGTCGAACGCCGGAGACTGCCTCTCCTCGCTCGCTTCACGCTCGATCGGCTCGTTTCCGCCGAGGGGCAGTTCGCGCTCGATGTCGACCCGATCCCGGTCGATCTGGCTCGGCGCTTCGTCGGCGTCATCAGCCGGCGCCAGATGGTCCTTGCGGGGACCCGGCGGCAGGTCATTCCTCGTCGATAACGCGCGCATGCCGCCTCCTGCCGCGACGATCAGGGCGTGGGCGATGCCGCCGGCGCGGCCACCACGTGCTTCTCGATTTCCCAGACCGGAAGCTTGGTCAGATCCTTGGCGATCTCAGCCACGATGTGTCGCTTGACATCGGAATGGAAGGCCGTCCGCAGTTCTGCCAGCGTTCGCGGCGGCGCCACGATCAAGAGCGCGTTCGCCGTTCCACGGCGAACAGCCAACTCCACGGCCGCGGCGACCTGCTTCGTGAAGCGATGTTCCTCGATATCGTGCCAATCCGTCGGCTCGACCGCGCTGCGCTGGCCCGAATGCATTTCCTTGCCGACCCGCCCCGGCCGGTCGGTGCCCTGCAGGTGCGTCGCGGGGTTCTGGCTCTCGAAAACGGCTTCAGCCTTCAGATTGGGAAATTTTTCATCTCCTTCGTTGCGAAGGAACAGCGCCTTGCGTCCGTCACCAACGAACACCATGGCATGATGTGGAATAGTCGCCATGAAACCCTCCGTCTTCAGCGTAAATCGCTAGCGCAGCGACGATGCCGTCGGATTGATTCCGGTCAATCACAGGGAGAAGAATCCAGCCAAGAATGCCCTCTGTCTTTTCACACGGAGTCTTCGCCATGCAAGCGCGCGACGTGATGGTTTCGCCTGTCATTACGGTGGGCGCCGACGCAACAGTTCGCCAGGTCGCCTCCACGCTGCTGCAGCACCGCATCAGCGCCGTCCCCATCGTCGACGCTGGCGGACGGATAGTCGGCATCGTCACCGAAGGCGACCTGATGCACCGCGCCGAAGCGGGGACCGAACGCCCCTATTCGTGGTGGCTACGGCTGCTGGCCGGAGATGCGCAGATGGCGTCCGACTATGTGAAATCGCATGCGGCCAGGGTCAAGGATATCATGACACGGGAAGTCGTGACCGCAGCGCCCGAGACGCCCCTGCATAAAATTGCGATGCTGCTCGAGAAACATCAGATCAAGCGTATCCCGATCGTTGCAAGGGATGGTCAGCTTGTCGGCATCGTCGCCAGAGCGAACCTGCTGCAGGCTGTCGCGAGCGCCGGGCGGAAGCTGGAGATCTCGCTCTCCGATTCCGCCATCCGGACGAAATTGCTCGACGAGCTTCGCAAGCAGCCGTGGGTGCACACGTTCAACCTCAATGCAACGGTGCAAAATGGCGTGGTCGACCTGTGGGGCTATGCGCCTTCGGCCGCCGAACGCGCGGCAGTGCGTGTGACCGCCGAAGCGATCCCCGGTGTCGCGCTGGTGAACGATCACCTCTTTGAAACGCCAGTTCTCGTCTATTGAGCGCGACCAATCCCTCAGGCAGCGGCTCGGCCGCTGTCCGAGGAAAATGCAATCCCGCGATCAGCGCATCAGACGCCGGCCATCATCACGTATTTGATCTCGACATATTCATCCATGCCGTGGCGCGAGCCTTCGCGGCCGAGGCCCGATTCCTTGACGCCGCCGAACGGCGCGACCTCGGTCGTGATCAGGCCGGAGTTGACGCCGACCATGCCCGACTCCAGCGCTTCGGCGACGCGCCAGACGCGGCCGATGTCACGCGAATAGAAGTAGGAGGCGAGGCCGAACGGCGAGGCGTTGCACATCGCGATCACATCGGCCTCGTCCTTGAAGCGGATCACCGGCGCGAGCGGGCCGAAGGTTTCCTCCTGCGCCACCAGCGCGTCGGGCCGCACGTCCGACAGCACGGTCGGCTCGAAGAAGCTGCGGCCCAGCGCCGAGCGCTTGCCGCCGGTCACGATCTTGGCGCCGCCCTTCACCGCATCCGCGATGTGCCGTTCGACCTTTTCGATCGCCTTCATGTTGATCAGCGGGCCCTGGGTCACGCCCTGTTCGGTGCCGTCGCCGATCTTCATCTCCGCAACCTTCTTCGACAGTTTCGCGACGAACTGGTCGTAGATCTTGTCCTGCGCGTAGAGGCGGTTGGCGCAGACGCAGGTCTGGCCCATGTTGCGGTACTTCGAGACGATGGCGCCTTCGACCGCGGCGTCGATGTCGGCATCGTCGAACACCACGAACGGCGCGTTGCCGCCGAGCTCGAGGCCGAGCTTCTTCACGCCGACCGATGCTTGCCGGTACAGGATCTTGCCGACATTGGTCGAACCCGTGAAGCCGACGAACCGCACCGCAGGATGTTCGCACAGCACCTGGCCGATCGGCGGCGCATCGCCGGTGATGATGTTGAGCACACCCTTCGGCACACCGGCCTTCTCAGCCAGCACAGCGAGCGCGAGCGCCGACAGCGGCGTCTCGTTGGCGGGCTTCAACACGACGGTGCAGCCGGCGGCCAGCGCCGGCGACACTTTTCGCGTGATCATCGAGTTCGGGAAATTCCACGGCGTGATGGCGCCGCAGACGCCGATCGGCTGCCGGATCGCCAGCAGGCGGGCATCCGGACGCTGGGTCGGAATTGTCTCGCCATAGACGCGGCGTGCTTCCTCCGCGAAGAACTCGACATAGGCCGCGCCGATATCGACCTCGCCGAGCGCTTCCGCCAGCGGCTTGCCCTGCTCGGAGGTCAGGATCAGCGCGAGATCCTCGCGGTTGGCGATGATCAGGTCGAACCATTTGCGCAAGATGTTGGAGCGCTGCTTGGCGGTCAGCTTGGCCCAGGCCGGAAATGCGCGCTGGGCGGCCTCGACGGCCCTGGTGGTATCGTCGGCGCCCAGTTGCGGAATCCTGATCAGCTCGACGCCGGTCGCGGGATTGTTGACGGCGAATTCAGGCGTGCCGACCCAGGCGCCGTCGATGTAGCAGCGGTCGCGCAGCAGCGACGGGTCCTTCAGGCGGCTTTGCAGGGAGGATGCTGCGGATTGCGTGGCGCGAGCGGCAACGGGCGGGTTCATGGCGTTACTCCTGGAATTTCTCTGAATTTCCTTGAATTTCCCTTGGGGGGTATTCGGCGCCTATATAGGCGGAAAGCCGCGGCGATGCACTGGCGGCCAGCGCGACCCTGCTTGGACGCAAACGCGGCGCCGTTGCGAGCTGCTGTTCCAGGACGAAGCCTGGCATCGATCCTCAGGTGCGCAATTGCGCGCGGGGAGATCTCGTCAGATCGCGCCGCCCGACATGTAGGTTTCGCGGCGGCCGATCATGCGCTCTGCGGCGGCCTTGGCATCCGCCTTGGTCGAGGTCGCGCAGGTCCGGTATTCGAGGTCGGCCTGTGCCCGCGCATCGCGGCGGCCGAACCAGGACTTGGCACCGGTCTGCAGCAGCGCCAGCGCCTGGGCGACATTGTCGACGGCCTCGAACGAGTGCAGCGCGCCGGTACCCGCGTAGCGAACCTCATAGAGACCTGGGCTGATCGGCGCCTCGATGTTCTCGCCGCGGCCCGGCCGCGGATAGCGCTTCCATTCACTCCATGTCGAAATCATTGCTGCGTCCCCGCGGGGCGTGAAATGACGACGCTTTTCGTCAAATCCGGCCCAATCTGCTGCAACGTTTGTGCAGCGATCTGAATGCGTTAATGCAAAAAAACAGGTACGAAAATCAATCTGCCGATCACGTTACCGTGGCCGCCTTTCCGGGTCATCGGGACTTGCACGGAGTCCACCGCTAAATCTGCGCGCGTGGTGAACGTCCTCTCAGCGAAGCCGTTCCCGTGTGGCCCCGCTGTCACGACATCGCGACATCATCGCAGCGCGCCCGCCTTGCGGGAGCGGAAAAGCGGGAGGATGATCCCCGCACTTCAAAACAATAACCCATCGGAGGACGCCCCCAATGCAGAGCAAGGCTCAGATCGATCAGGTATTGCGGCAGAAGAGCGAGGCAAAGGAGATTCCCGGTGTGGTCGCCATCGCGGCCACCGGCAAGGACGTGATCTACGAGGGCGCGTCCGGCAAGCGCGACCTTTCCAAGAGCGACCCCATGACGGCGGACAGCGTGTTCTGGATCGCCTCGATGACCAAGGCGGTGACCTCCGCGGGCGCGATGCAGCTCGTCGAGCAGGGCAAGCTGTCGCTCGATGAGCCGATCGGCAAGCTGCTGCCCGATCTCGCCGCCGTGCAGGTGCTCGACGGCTTCGATGCCAAGGGCGAGCCGAAGCTGCGGCCGGCGAAAAAGCCGATCACGCTGCGCCAGCTGATGACCCACACCGCCGGCTTCGCCTACGACATGTGGGACGCCGATCTCGGCAAATATCTGGAGAAGACCGGTACGCCCGGCATCATCACCTGCCTGAATGCCGCGTTGAAGACGCCGATCATGACCGACCCCGGCACGCGCTGGGAATACGGCACCAATATCGACTTCGTCGGCAAGGCGGTGGAAGCAGCATCCGGCAAGAAGCTCGATGCCTATCTGCGCGACCACATGTTCGCGCCGCTCGGCATGAGCGACACCGCCTTCAAGATCACCGACGACATGCGCAAGCGGCTGGTCGGCATGCATGCGCGCGGCGAGGACGGCACGCTGGCTGCGATCCCGTTCGAGCTCGAGCAGAACCCTGAATTCCACATGGGCGGCGGCGGCCTCTATTCGACCGCGGCCGACTATATCAAGTTCTGCCAGATGATCCTCAACAAGGGCAAAGGCAACGGCAATCAGGTGCTGAAGGCCGAGACCGTCGCGACGATGGGGCAGAACCACATCGGCGAGCTCACCGTCGACAAGATGACGACGGCAGCGCCGATGTACACCAACGACGTCGATCTCTGGCCCGACATCGTCAAGAAGTGGGGCCTCAGCTTCCTGATCAACACCGCCAAGACGCCGGAAGGCCGCAGCGCCGGCAGCCTCGCCTGGGCGGGCCTCGCCAACACCTATTACTGGATCGATCCGTCGCGCGACGTCTGCGGCGTGATCCTGACCCAGCTGTTGCCGTTCGCCGACAAGCATAGCCTCGAGGCCTTCGCCGGCTTCGAGAGGGGCATCTATGCCGGCCTCGACGCCGGCAGCGGACAGCGAGCGGCCTGAGGTTCCAGTCCAGCAGCAACAAATCCCTCCCCTTGCGGGGAGGGATTTTTCATACTCGCCATAGGTCGGGCCTGTCCTGTCGGCGTCAAACGACTAAGATCGCGCAAAAAGCGTGACGACACGAATACGAGGAGGACGAGCTTGGCACCCTCACCCAAGGCAGACAGCTATGTCTGCGGCATTTCCGATACGCCGTTGCTCGGCGAAACAATCGGCCGCAGCCTCGACCGCGCACGCGCGCGCTGGGGCGATCGCGAGGCGCTGGTCTCGCCCAGCCACAGTGTACGCTGGACCTGGAACGAATTCGCCGCGCGCGTCGAAGCGCTGGCGGCCGGCTTCCTTGCGCTCGGGCTGCAACGCGGCGAGCGGATCGGCATCTGGTCGCTGAACCGACCGGAATGGACGCTGACGCAGTTCGCCGCCGCGAAAGCCGGACTCACCCTCGTCACCATCAATCCCGCCTATCGACTCAGCGAGCTCGAATTCGCGCTTGGCAAGGTCGGCTGCGCCGCGATCGTGACCGCGACCGCGTTCAAGACCTCGGCCTATATGGAGATGCTGAACACGCTGCTGCCCGAGCTTGCGAGTGCGGAGCCCGGCCATCTGCGCGCGGCGCGGCTGCCGCAGCTGCGCGCCGTGATCCAGATCGGCGGACCGGCGGCGCCGGGCACGATTCCGTTCGATGCAGTCGCGCAGATGGGCGGCGAGCGCCATCGCGAACAGCTCGCGGCGCTCGGCGAGAGCCTGCAATTCGATGATCCCGTCAACATCCAGTTCACCAGCGGCACCACTGGCTCGCCCAAGGGCGTGACGCTGACCCATCACAACATCCTCAACAACGGCTACTTCACCGGCCGCGCCATGCGCCTGACCGAGCAGGACCGCATCTGCATCCCCGTGCCGCTTTATCACTGCTTCGGCATGGTGATGGGCAACCTCGCCTCCGTCACGCTCGGCACCACCATGGTTTACCCCGGCGAAGGTTTCGATCCGCTCGCGACACTTGCGACGGTCGCGCAGGAGAAATGCACGACGCTGTACGGCGTGCCGACCATGTTCATCGCCGAGCTCGATCATCCCGAGTTCAAGCGCTTCGACCTGTCGTCGCTGCGCACCGGCATCATGGCCGGCGCGCCCTGCCCGATCGAGGTGATGAAGCGCGTCAACACCGAGATGAACATGCGCGAGGTGACGATCGCCTACGGCATGACCGAGACCAGCCCGGTGAGTTTCCAGAGCGCGACCGACGATCCGCTGGAGCGGCGTGTCTCCACCGTCGGCCGCATCCATCCGCATGTCGAGGTCAAGGTGGTCGATCTCGACGGCAAGGTGGTGCCGCGCGGCGAACGCGGCGAGCTCTGCACACGTGGCTACAGCGTGATGCTCGGCTATTGGGAGGAGAAGGAAAAGACCGGCGACGTGCTCGACGCCAGTGGCTGGATGCACACCGGCGATCTCGCCGTGATCGACGACGAGGGCTATTGCAACATCGTCGGCCGCATCAAGGATCTGGTGATCCGCGGCGGCGAGAACCTCTATCCAAGGGAGATCGAGGAATTCCTCTACCGCCATCCGAAGATCCAGGACGTGCAGATCTTCGGCGTCGCCGACGCGCGCTATGGCGAAGAGCTGTGCGCCTGGGTCAGGGTTCGCCAAGGCGAGACATTGACCGCCGACGAGGTCCGCGCCTTCTGCCAGGGCCAGATCGCCCACAACAAGATCCCGCGCTATGTCGAGTTCGTCGACGAATTCCCGATGACGGTGACGGGGAAGATCCAGAAGTTCGTGATGCGCGACGCGGTGGAGCAGCGGCTCGGACTGAAGGCGGCGAAGACGGCGTAATCTTTCTTCCCCCTCGCCCCGCTCTTGCGGGGAGAGGGTCGGGGTGAGGGGCCGCCTCCGCAAATCCGAAAGCAGTGAGTACCTGGAGACTCCCCCTCACCCGGAACGCATGAGCGATGCGTTCCGGCCTCTCCCCGCAAGCGGGGCGAGGCAAGAGGCACTTAGACCAACAACCCCTTCTGCTTCGCCAGATCCTTCAGCGACACCAGCGGGCGGGCGCCGATGTGCTGGATCACTTCGGCGGCGGCGAGTGCGCCGAGACGGCCGGCGTTCTCATGGCCGACGTTGCGGACGAGGCCGACCAGGAAGCCGGCGGCGAACAGGTCGCCGGCGCCAGTGGTGTCGACGAGCTTGTCGATCGGAGAGGCGGGCGCCGATACGACGGCATCGCCTGAAATCACGACGCAACCCTTCTCGCTGCGGGTGACGACGCCGAGTTTTGTATCCTTGCCGAACTGCTTCAGCGCGGTGTCGAAATCGGAGGTCTGGTACAGCGAGTGCAGCTCGGACTCGTTGGAGAAAACCAGGTCGACCGTGCCCTTGCGCATCAAAGCGAGGAATTCGTCGCGGTAGCGATCGACGCAGAACGAATCCGACAGCGTCAGCGCGACCTGGCGGCCCGCGCCATGCGCGATATCGGCCGCCTTCACGAACGCGTCCTTCGCGTTCTTCGGATCCCAGAGATAGCCTTCGAGATAGATGATGCTGGCGGCTGCGATCTGGGCCGGATCGATGTCGTCGGGCGTCAGGTCCTGCGCGGCGCCGAGATAGGTGTTCATGGTGCGCTCGCCGTCCGGCGTCACCAGGATATAGGAGCAGCCGGTGGCCGGGCCGGTCTTGGCCGGCGCGGTATCGAACGCCACGCCGGCGGCGCGGATGTCGTGGGCGTAGAGCTTGCCGATCTGGTCGTCCTTGACCTTGCCGACATAGGCGGCGCGGGCGCCGAGATTGCCGACGCCGACGATGGTGTTGGCGGCCGAGCCGCCCGATATCTCGGTCGCCACGCCCATATCACTGTAGATCGCGGTAGCGCGCGCCTCGTCGATCAGCCGCATCGAGCCCTTGGTCATGCCGTGACGGGCAAGGAATGCCTCGTCGGTCTGCACCAGCACGTCGAAGATCGCGTTGCCGATCCCGAGAACGTCATATTTTGCGTCAGCCATAGACCTGCCCTGTGTTAACGCCACCCAACAAGAGCCGCGACCTATCACGTTACGGCTTGGGGCAGCAAGGGAAGGGCTGCTGCTAGTTCCGTCATCCCCTCGCCTGTAACCCGTCATCCTGAGGTGCGAGCCTCTTGGCGAGCCTCGAAGGATGGACGGCCCGACTAGTGGCCGATGCATCCTTCGAGGCTCGCTTCGCTCGCACCTCAGGATGACGGGGCTGACGGAGTGCCGCTGGCAGCAAAGCGCGCTACTGCTATACAGACCTCATGTTCCGCTCCTTCCTCACGGTCTCCTCGGGAACGCTGGCCTCGCGACTGCTCGGTTTCGTGCGCGATTCCGTGATCGCGGCACTGCTCGGCGCGGGGCCGGTGGCGGATGCGTTCCTGGCGGCATTCCAGCTTGTGAATGTGGTGCGACGGCTGCTGTCCGAGGGCGGGCTGAATGCCGCCCTGGTGCCGGCCTGGCTGAAGGCGCGCGATGCCGACGGCAGGGCGGCGGCAACCGCGTTTGCCGGCCGCGTGCTCGGCACCGTCAGCGCCGCTGTCATCGCTGCCGCGCTCGTGATCGGCGTACTGATGCCGCTGGTGATCGCGGCGATCGCGCCCGGCTTTGTCGGCCACGAGACGCTGCAATTGGCCGTCGACGACGCGAGGCTGATGCTGCCCTATCTCGCCTTCGCCGGCCCCGTCACCGTGATGATGGCGCTGCTCAACGCGCAGGGACGCTTCGCGCTGACCGCGTTCTCGCCGCTGCTGTTCAACATCGCGCTGATATCAGTGATGGCCGTGCTGCTGGTGCGGCAGCAAGAGCCGGTGCAGGCCGCGCTGGTCATGGCGGCGACGATCGGCGTTGCCGGCTTCCTGCAACTGTCGATGCTGGCGCTGCGCGGCGCAAAGCTTGCCGCACCGCTCCGTATCTCCTTCGACCCTGAGATGCGCGGCTTTCTCGGCCGCGCGGTCCCCGGCATGGTCGCGAGCAGCGCGCCGCAATGGCTTGTCGTGGCGGGCGCCGTAATCGCGTCGACCTCGCCATCGGCGGTGTCCTGGCTCTACTTCGCCAACCGCCTGCTCGAGCTGCCGCTCGGTATCGTCGGCGTCGCGATGGGTACCGTGCTGATCCCGGAGATGACGCGCGCGGTGCGCAGCGGCGAGCATGCCGCGATCGCGCATGCGGAATCGCGCGCCCTGGAGCTTGCGGTCGGGCTGGCGCTGCCGGCAACGCTCGGCCTGATGGTGCTGAGCGAGCCGATCGTGCGGATGCTGTTCGAGCATGGCGCGTTCACCGGGCAAGATACCACGGCCACCGCGCAGGCCCTGATCTGGCTGACGCTGGCGCTGCCGGCGCATGTGCTGGTGAAGGCGCTGTCGCCGGCGTTCTTTGCGCGCGAGGATACGCTGACGCCGCTGTTGGCGACGCTGAAGGCCATCGTGGTCGCGATCGCGGCGGCCTTCCTGCTCGGCCATATCTTTGGCGCCGGCGGAATCGCGGCCGGCATCGCGCTCGGCGCCTGGAGCAATGCGCTGACGCTGATCCGCAAGGGCGCCGCGACCTTCGGCTTTTCGATCGATGGCGCGGCGCGCCGCCGGCTGCCGCGCATCCTGGCCGCAGCGCTCGCGATGGGCGGCCTGCTCTGGCTCGCGGCAGGCGCGCTGCCGGCGGCCGGCAGCCACGGCTTCGTGCGGACGGCCTCCCTCCTCGTGCTGATCGCGGCCGGTATCGCTTGCTACGGACTGCTTTTGTCGGCTTTCGGCGTCACCGGCTGGCGACAGGCGGTTAACGCCGTCAGGCAAAGGCGCCCCGCCTGACTTGCGCGCGCAGGGCTTAAGTGGCAAACGACCCGGCAAAAGCAGCCCCATTTCCGGGAATCGAGACCATGGCGTTCGTTGAACGGGTTTTCTCAGGCGTCCAGCCGACGGGCAATCTGCACCTCGGCAACTATCTCGGCGCCATCGTCAACTTCGTGAAGATGCAGCAGACCCACAACTGCATCTATTGCGTCGTCGACATGCACGCGATCACGCAGGGCGTCGAGGTCTGGGGCGGCCCGGCCGAACTCGCGCGCAACACCCGCGAGGTGACCGCGGCCTTCATCGCCTCCGGCATCGATGCCAAGAAACACATCGTGTTCAACCAGAGCCAGATCGCCGGCCATGCCGAGCTGACCTGGATCTTCAACTGCGTCGCGCGCATCGGCTGGCTGAACCGCATGACGCAGTTCAAGGAGAAGGCCGGCAAGGACCGCGAGAACGCCTCCGTCGGCCTCTACGACTATCCTGTGCTTATGGCTGCCGACATTCTCTTGTACCGCGCCACCCATGTGCCGGTCGGCGAGGACCAGAAGCAGCATCTGGAGCTCTCGCGGGATATCGCGCAGAAGTTCAACAACGACTTCGGCGATTCCATTCGTGGTCACGGCTTTGCCGACGGTCTGTTCTTCCCGCAGCCCGAGCCGCTGATCACGGGGCCGGCGACGCGGGTGATGAGCCTGCGCGACGGCACCAAGAAGATGTCGAAGTCGGATGCGTCGGACAATTCGCGCATCAACCTCACCGACGATGCCGACACCATCGCGCAGAAGATCCGCAAGGCGAAGACCGATCCGGAGCCGCTGCCGTCGGAGGAAAAAGGCCTCGAGACCCGCCCGGAGGCCGACAATCTGGTCGGCATCTACGCGGCGCTCGCCGGCGTCTCCAAGCAGGAGGTGCTGACGCAGTTCGGCGGCGGGCAGTTCTCCAGCTTCAAGAACGCGCTGGTCGAGGTTTGCGTCGCAAAACTGGCGCCGATCGCCTCCGAGATGAAGAAGCTGGTCGCCGATCCCGGCCATGTCGATTCGATCCTGGTCGACGGCGCCAACCGCGCCCGCGGCATCGCCGACGAGACCATGCGCATCACCAAGGACATCGTCGGCTTCATCCGCCAGCGCTGACATCACCGGCAGGACTGCGCGCGCCCTCTCCCCAACAGGGAGGGAGTGTGGCAGCATGGGCCTGGTTTGAGCATGATCTTTTCGGAAAACCGCTGCGCACTTTTCCGGATCATGCCTGTTGGTTCAGCACCGGGACATGCATGACCGCCCAGCGACGAAGCTACGAGACAGGTCACAAGCCGAAATGCCTCGTCATTGTTGACGACACTGCGGAATGGGACCGCGCGGTCTATTACGCCAGCCGGTGGGCGATCCGGGTCGGCGGCGGCGTTCTGATGCTGCGGGTGATCGAGACCGAGGACCAGAACCAGCAATGGCTGGGAGTCGCCGACATCATGCGCGCCGAGGCCGAGGAAGCCGCCAATGAGGCGCTCGACCGTGCCGCCGGTCGCGCCAACGGGATCGCCGCGATCACCCCGGAACGGGTGATTCGCGAGGGCGACCCGACCGAGCAGATCCTCGACGTGATCGACAAGGACGTCGATATCGCGATGCTGGTGCTGGCCGCCAATCCGGGCGCCGAAGGCCCGGGGCCGATCATCACCACCATGGCCAAGACCATGGGGGCGTTCCCGATCCCGGTGACCATCGTGCCGGGCGGCCTGACCGACGCCGAGATCGACGCCCTTTCCTAGTTTATCGGCCCGAAACCGCCCCAGAGCATGGATACGGGCCCGGAACCGCGGTTTTGCGGCTTGATCGCGAGCTTTTTAGTTGCCATTTGATGGGGGAACTCAACGCGCCGGCCTTGAACCGGCGACGCCGGAGACAGCAAATGTTCATTCAGACCGAAGCCACGCCCAATCCCGCTACCCTGAAATTCATCCCGGGCCGCACAGTGCTCGACAGCGGCACCCTGGAATTCTCGTCAGTCGAGACCGCCGCGCGCTCGCCGCTCGCCGAACGGCTGTTCGCCGTCGCAGGCGTCACCGGCGTGTTCTACGGCGCCGACTTCATCACCGTGACCAAAGCGGACGGCGATTGGCAGCACCTCAAGCCCGCGATCCTGGGCGCCATCATGGAGCACTACATGTCCGGCGCGCCGTTGCTCGCCGACGGCACCGCTGCCAGCGACGACGCCCGCGACGAGGAAGACGAGTTCTTCGACGAGGCCGACGCCGAGACGGTCGACCAGATCAAGGACCTGATCGAGACCCGCGTGCGTCCGGCGGTTGCCAATGACGGCGGCGACATCACTTTCCGCGGCTTCAAGGACGGCATCGTCTATCTCAACATGAAGGGCTCCTGCGCCGGCTGCCCGTCATCCACCGCGACCCTGCAACACGGCATCCAGAACCTGCTGCGGCACTTCGTGCCCGACGTGCAGGAAGTCCGGCCGATGTGATGGAGCGGCGAATGGCGTATGGCGGATCGCGAACAGCGCTCTCCTCGAATTTCCGGTTCGCCATTTCGTATTCGCCATTCGCCCTCCCATGATGATTCTCGCGATCGATACCGCGCTCGATGCCTGCTCCGCAGCGGTGCTCGACACCGACTCCGGCAACACCATCGCCATCGAATCGCAGGCGATGCAGCGCGGCCATGCCGAGGCGCTGATGCCGCTGATCGCGCGGGTGATGAAGGAAAGCGGCATCGGCTTTGCCGGGCTTGACCGCATCGCCGTCACCACCGGCCCCGGCAGTTTCACGGGCCTGCGTGTCGGGCTGTCGGCAGCACGCGGCCTCGCGCTGTCCGCGGAAAAGCCGGTGGTCGGGCTGTCGACGCTCGCCGCCTACGCCGCGCCGGTCGTCGCCGAGAATGGCGCACCCCCGATCCTGTCGGCGATCGATGCGCGGCACGATCACGTCTATTTCCAGCTCGTGGGCGGCGACGGCAGCTTGATGCTGAAGCCGAAGGTTGCGCCGATCGCCGAAGCGCTCGAGGCCGCACAGTTCGGCGCGCTGCATCTGGTCGGCAACGCCGCCAACATCCTCGCTGAGCGCTGGCCGGCGGATGCTGCTCCGCCGGTCAAGGTCGACAGGCAGCCCGCACCCGACATCACCTGGGTCGCGTGGGTCGGCGCCGCCGTGGATCCCGACACTGCGCCGCCGCGGCCGTTCTATCTGCGCGCACCCGACGCGAAGCCGCCGAAGGATCGCCTGGTCATCAGCGCGCCGCCATCGACATGACCGGCTGGCTGTCGCGATGGTGGGGCGGCGGTCCGCCCGCGGTCGAGCCCGCATCCTTGCGCGATGCGGCGCGGCTCGCCCAGTTGCACGGCGCGTCGTTTCATCGCGGCTGGGGCGAAGGCGAATTCGAGGCGATGCTGACCGAGCGCAACACGCTGGTGCATCGGCTGCGCCAGGGCCGCAGGGTGATCGGCTTTGCGGTCTCGCGAATGGCGGCGGATGAAGCGGAAATCCTGTCGATTGCGATCGATTCCAATCAGCGCGGGCGTGGCCTGTCGCGCGATCTGCTGCTGACCCATCTCGGCCATCTTGCCGGCCGCGGCATCCGCACCATCTTCCTCGAGGTGGAAGAGAACAATCAGCCAGCACGGCGGCTCTATGAAAGGGCCGGATTCGGCGTGATCGGCCGCCGCGAACGTTATTACAAGCAGCCCGGTGGGGAACATTTGAACGCGCTTCTGATGCGGCGCGACTTGTCGTAACATCGGCGCGATGGCAGAACACCCTCCGCTCTGCCACCCAAGGTTTGAAGAATACGGCCCGAAACCCATGACCACGGTGAAAATCCCGCCTGCGCACAAAAATACCGGCATCGAGGCGCGTTGCGCCGCGACCGGCATGCGCATGACCGAACAGCGCCGCGTGATCGCGCGGGTGCTGGCGGAAGCCATGGATCATCCCGACGTCGAAGAGCTTTATCGCCGCTGCGTGGCAGTCGACGACAAGATCTCGATCTCGACGGTCTATCGCACCGTCAAGCTGTTCGAGGACGCCGGCATCATCGAGCGTCACGACTTCCGCGAGGGCCGCGCGCGCTACGAGCAGATGCCCGAGAGCCATCACGACCATCTGATCAATCTGCGCGACGGCAAGGTGATCGAATTCACCTCCGAGGAGATCGAGAAGCTGCAGGCCGAGATCGCGCGCAAGCTCGGCTACAAGCTGGTCGATCACCGTCTCGAGCTCTATTGCGTTCCGCTCGACGACGACAGCAAGTCGTAAACCGGGTGAGCTTCGATCTCGTCATCTTCGATTGCGACGGCGTGCTTGTCGACAGCGAGGTAATCTCCTGTCGCGCGCATGCGGACACGCTGACGCGGCACGGCTTTCCGATCACGCCCGACGGGGTGCTGAAGCGTTTCCTCGGCGTGTCCGACCGCGAGGCGCGGCGGATCGTCGAAAGCGAGATCGGCCGCGCGCTGCCCGAGAGCTTCGAGGCCGAGGTCAAGCATGCGACGCTCAGTCTTTATGCCGACGATCTCAGCGCGATCGCCCATGTCGGCGACGCGATATCGGCGCTGACCTTGCCGAAATGCGTGGCCTCCAGCGGCACGCCGGAGAAGATCCATCACGGCCTGACCTGCGCCGGGCTCTACGACCAGCTCGCGCCGCATATTTTCTCCGCCACCGAGGTCAAGCGCGGCAAGCCGGCGCCCGATCTCTTCCTGTTCGCTGCGACCGAGATGGGCGCCAGCCCGGCGCGCTGTATCGTGATCGAGGACAGCGTGGCCGGCGTCACCGGCGCCCGCGCTGCGGGGATGACCGTGCTCGGTTTTTACGGCGGCAGCCACTGCACGGCGGAACATGAGGACCTGCTGCGCCAGGCCGGCGCGGCCATAACCTTCGCCGATATGCGCCAATTGCCCGATTTGATCGCCCAGGCCGGCCAAAAACACGGCTCGATCGCTGGATTTTCCCCGGTTTAAGCCTTATTTGAGCAACGGCGCCCTGATGGCGCCATTTCCATTTCCGCACTCAGGGTTCCATGACGACGCCGCGCAAGCTGCACATCAAGTCCTATGGCTGCCAGATGAACGTCTACGATGCGCAGCGCATGGTGGACACGCTGGCCGGCGAGGGCTTTGTCGAGACCGCGAGCGCCGAAGACGCCGACCTCGTGATCCTCAACACCTGCCACATCCGCGAGAAGGCGTCGGAAAAGGTCTACTCCGAACTCGGGCGGCTGCGCGTCGCCAAGGATGATGCCGCGCGGGCGGGCCGCGAGATGAAGATCGCAGTCGCCGGCTGCGTCGCGCAGGCCGAAGGCGCCGAGATCATCCATCGTGCGCCGACCGTCGACATCGTGGTCGGGCCGCAGAGCTATCATCATCTGCCTGCGCTGCTGAAGCGCGCCAGGGAAAACGGCCGCGCGCTCGAAACCGAATTCCCGATCGAGGACAAGTTCGGCTTCCTGCCGCAGCCGAAGCCGGACGCGATTCGCGCCCGCGGCATCTCGGCCTTCGTCACCGTGCAGGAAGGTTGCGACAAGTTCTGCACCTTCTGCGTGGTGCCCTATACGCGCGGCACGGAAGTCTCGCGTCCGGTCGCGAAGATCATCGACGACGTCAAGCAGCTCGCCGACAACGGCGTGCGCGAATTCACGTTGATCGGACAGAACGTCAACGCCTATCACGGCGAAGGCCCCGACGGCCGCGTCTGGCCGCTCGGCAAATTGCTGCAGCGGCTCGCCGAGATTCCCGGCGTCACGCGGCTGCGCTATTCGACCAGCCATCCGCGCGACGTCGACGACGACCTGATCGCCGCGCATCGCGATCTGCCCGAACTGATGCCGTTCGTGCACCTGCCGGTGCAGTCGGGGGCGGACCGGATCCTGGCCGCCATGAACCGCAAACATACCGCCGATGACTACCGGCGAGTCATCGACCGGTTCCGGGCCGCACGGCAAGACATTGCTTTTTCATCAGATTTCATCGTGGGCTTCCCCGGAGAGACCAGGGAAGAATTTTCCGCCACTCTCGCGCTTGTCACGCAAATCGGGTACGCTGCGGCGTATTCATTCAAGTATTCGCCTCGGCCAGGCACGCCGGCGGCGGAGATGCGGGAGACGGTGTCAGCAGCCGAGATGGACGAGCGCTTGGGGCGGCTTCAGGAATTGATCGACAGCCAGCAATCGGCCTTCAACCGGGCTGCGATCGGCACAACGGTCGACGTGCTGTTCGAGCGCGCCGCGCGCAACCCGGGCCAGATCGTCGGCCGGACCGCCTATCTGCAGCCCGCCCATGTGATCGCATCGCCTGACATCATCGGTCAGGTCCTCCCGGTGAGGATCGACAGCCTCGAGCGCTACAGCCTGATCGGCGAGCTCGCCACGCAATCCGCACCCGGCCTCATTTCGCAGACCATTGGAGCCTGAAATCCTTGCCCAAAAGCGCATCGGATTCGCCTTCGCTAGCTCCCAGCCGCAAACCTGACCGCGACATGCAAATGCCACCCGAGACCCGGCCCCCTGAAACTCAGGTCGTCATCGATTTCGACGACAACCGTGCCGCATCCGCGCTGGTCGGCCCCTACGGACAGAATCTGGCGCTGATCGAGCGGCGGCTCGGCGTCGTGGTCGATTCCCGCGGCAATCATCTCACCATCGCAGGCTCCCGCGACGGCTGCGATGCGGCGCGGCGCGTGCTCGAGACGCTCTACGCGCAGGCCGTCGAAGGGCACGACCTCGATCAGGGCGAAGTCGAAGGCGCGATCCGCGCCGTAATCGCACAGGGCTCGCTGTTCGAATTCGACAACAAGACCGCCAAGCCGACCTTTGAAACGATCAATCTGCGCAAGCGTCCGGTGCGCGCCCGCACCGCGGCGCAGGATTCCTACATTCGCGCGCTGAAACGGCACGAGCTGGTGTTCGGGATCGGCCCGGCCGGCACCGGCAAGACCTGGCTCGCGGTCGCTCACGCAGCACAATTGTTCGAGCGCAAGGAAGTCGATCGCATCATCCTGACGCGGCCCGCGGTCGAGGCCGGCGAACGGCTCGGCTTCCTGCCCGGCGACCTCAAGGAGAAGGTCGATCCGTATCTGCGCCCGATCTATGACGCGCTGTACGATCTGATGGATGCCCGTGTCGTCGAACGCGCGCTGCAGGGCAACGAGATCGAGATCGCGCCGCTCGCCTTCATGCGCGGCCGCACCCTGACCAATGCCGCCATCATCCTCGACGAGGCGCAGAACACCACGACGATGCAGATGAAGATGTTCCTGACGCGTCTCGGCGAAAACAGCCGGATGATCGTCACCGGCGACCCGTCGCAGATCGATCTTCCGAACGGGCAGACCTCAGGGCTCGCGGAAGCCGTGAAGCTGCTCGACGGCGTCGAAGGCATCGCGCAGGTGCATTTCAAGGCCGAGGACGTCATCCGCCACGAATTGGTGGCGCGCATTGTGGCCGCCTATGAGGGATTGCCGCAAAAGCCGGCAAACGTCAGATCTTGAGTCCAATAGCTTCGGCCGCGAGCCCGCGCGATGCGGGTTCCGGCCATAACGCAGATTTTGAAACCAACGTGTCTGCTTTTCCTGCAACCGAGGTTCTCGTCACCGCCGAATGCTGGCAGGCCGAGCCCGATGCCGACGCGGTGATTCACCGCGCCATCGAGGCTGCCGCCGCAATCGCCGATGCCGATGTCGCGGATGCCGAGCTTGCGGTGATGCTGACCGACGATGCCGGGATCCGCACCCTGAACGCCAACTGGCGCAGCATCGACAAGCCGACCAACGTGCTGTCGTTTCCGGCGCTGCAGCCGGAAGGCGCCGGCGGCGAGGGCGATGCCCCGCGCATGCTCGGCGATATCGCGATCGCCTATCAGACGACGCGGCGGGAGGCCGATGAAGAACAGAAACCGTTCGACCATCATTTGAGCCATCTCGCGGTGCATGGCTTCCTGCATCTGATCGGGTACGACCACGAGAACGATGACGATGCCGAGGACATGGAGGCGCTCGAGCGCGAGATCCTCGCCTCTCTCGGCGTTCCCGACCCCTATGCGGATCGGATCGCCTGACATGCCGGATTCCGACCCGACCCATGACAATCCGCGCAACGTGAGCAACCTGCCCGCCGTCGTGCACGAGGGCGAGGTGCAGCGTCCGGCAGCGGAAGGCTGGCTGGTGCGCGCGATCCGCACGCTGTTCGGCTGGAAGGCCGGCTCGGTACGCGACGATTTGCAGGTGGTGCTCGACGCCTCGACGCCCGACGATGTCGGCTTCTCGGCGATCGAGCGCACCATGCTGCGCAACATCCTCTCACTGAACGAGCGGCGGATCGCCGACGTCATGATCCATCGCGCCGATATCGTCGCGGTCAAGCGTGACATCCCGCTCGGCGAATTGATGAGCCTGTTCGAGAGCGCCGCGCATTCACGGCTCGTCGTCTACAACGAAACCCTCGACGACCCCGAGGGCATGGTGCACATCCGCGACCTGCTCGCCTTCATGACCGCGAAGGCGCGCGTCACCGACGCGACGAAGACGAAGCGCAAGAAGCCGTTCCCCGCCGGGCTCGATCTGCGCAGCGTCGATCTCGCGCTGCCGCTGGCCGACGCCCATATCATCCGCAAGCTGCTCTATATCCCGCCGTCGATGCGCGCGATCGACCTGTTGGCGCAGATGCAGGCCTCACGCATCCATCTTGCGCTGGTGGTCGACGAATATGGCGGCACCGACGGGCTGGTGTCGATCGAGGATATCGTCGAGCAGATCGTCGGCGAGATCGACGACGAGCACGATTCCGACGAGCCTCCGTCCATCGTCCGCCAGCCGGACAACTCCTTTATCGCCGACGCGCGCGCCAGCCTCGACGATGTCCGCTCGGTGATCGGCGAAGACTTCGTCACCGGCGAGGCCGGCGAGGAGGTCGAGACGCTGGGCGGCTACCTGGTGTCGTTCGTCGGCCGCCTGCCGGTGCGCGGCGAGGTGATCTCCGGTCCGGGCAATTACGAGGTCGAGGTGCTCGACGCCGATCCGCGCCGGGTCAAGCGCGTGCGGATCACGACGCGCAAGGAACGGCCGGCGCCGCGCAAGGAGCGCGAGCGGCGCCGCGAGCAGGCGCCGGACTCCGGCAACCCGCAGGCGAATGACAACATGCCGCCGCCCGGCGAAGGAGCCGGTCCGCAGTGAGGCTCTCCGACAAGCTCCGATCGATCGGTCTCGCCGTCATCCTGACCTGGGGATGGAGGCGCGTCGTGCTCGCGCTCGCGGCGGGCGCCTTGTCCTCGCTGGCGATGGCGCCGTTCAACGCCTGGCCGGTGCTGTTTCTGACGTTTTCGATCGCGGTCTGGCTGATCGATGGTAGCGCTGCGGGACGCTGGCGCGGCGTACCCGCCGCAGCGCTGTCGGGCTTCTGGTTCGGCCTCGGCTATTTCGTGCCGGGACTGTACTGGATCGGTTACGCCTTCTTCGTCGATGCAGACACTTTCGCCTGGCTGACGCCGTTCGCGGTGCTCGGCCTGCCCGCATACCTCGCGCTGTTCACCGCCTTCGGCTTCGCGCTGGCGCGGCTGATCTGGCCGCGGGACGCCTCGCGCGTGCTGGCGCTGGCGGTCAGCTTGACGATTTCGGAATGGCTGCGCGGCCATCTGCTCAGCGGCTTTCCGTGGAATGCGTTCGGCTACGCGCTGACCGAACCTCTGGCGCTGGCCCAGACCGCATCGCTGATCGGGCTGTGGGGCATGACGTTCCTGGCCGTCGCGATCTTCGCAAGTCCGGCCGTGCTGATCGACGGCGCCTCGCGCGGCCGCAAGCCGTGGCGCGCACCGGTGGCTGCGGTGCTGGTGCTCGCCGCGATGCTGACGTTCGGTGCGGTCCGCCTTTCGCAACAGCCGACCAGCATGGTCAGCGGCGTCAAGCTGCGCATCATGCAGCCCGATCTGCAGCAGGACGCCAAGTTCAACTACTCCGCCAAGGCGGCGGTGATGCAGAAATATCTCACCCTGTCGGATCGTGCGTCGGGACCGCACTCCACCGGCGTGAGCGACTCCACCATCCTGATCTGGCCGGAATCCGCATTTCCGTTCTTCCTGACCAAGGAAGCCGATGCGATGGCCCAGATCGCCGATTTGCTGCCGAAGGGAACTGTGCTGATCACCGGCTCGGTGCGCGCGCCCGATCTGCCGCCCGGCGTCCGCGTCACGCGCGCATATAATTCGATCTACGTCATCGACCATGATGGCAGCGTGCTTGCGGTCTACGACAAGCTGCACCTTGTCCCATTCGGAGAATATCTGCCGTTCCAGGACTGGATGGAGAAGCTCGGCTTCGTGCAGCTCACCAAGGTGCAGGGCGGCTTCATTCCCGGCACGATCCGCCGGACGCTCGATATTCCCAATGCGCCGCGCGCGCTGCCCTTGATCTGCTACGAGGCGATCTTCCCCGGCAACGTCGTGAGCCGCGACGACCGTCCCGGCTGGATCATCAACGTCACCAATGACGGCTGGTTCGGAATCTCGACCGGCCCCTATCAGCATCTGCAGCAGGCCCGGCTGCGCTCGATCGAGGAAGGCCTGCCGATGGTGCGCGCCGCGAATACGGGCATCTCGGCCATCATCGATCCGCTCGGGCGGATTGTCGCCCAACTTGGGCTCGGCATCGAGGGCGTGCTCGATGCCGGCCTGCCGACGGCCATCGCGCCGACGATCTATGCGCGTGTCGGCAACATCCCCGCCGCGGTGATTGTGTTAGTTGCCCTCGCAATCGTCTTGCGGAGGCGTTTTGTCAGGCGAAAGGCCTGACGGCGCTTATCGCCGGTTGTCACACGAACCCGAAAAAGTGTCGAAATTCACCTCAGCGTGATTCCACCTGTTGACAGATCGACCGTGCACTTCGCATTGTACGGGTCCACGCGAAATCACAAGCCAAGTCAGCCCCTTTGCGCAAATTGTCCGCATTTCGTCCCGATCCTCCTTGCAGGATTTGACGGCACCGGCGCCTGAGGCATACTCCACGTCCAACTTGCCTCACCCACCGGGCGCGCAATCCCTTAGGAGAGTTGGAGATGTCCACCAAAGCGCCCAATCCTGTTGACAAATATGTCGGCAGCCGCGTCCGAATGCGACGCATCATGCTCGGCATGAGCCAGGAAAAACTGGGCGAGGCGCTAGGCCTGACGTTCCAGCAGGTGCAGAAATACGAGAAGGGCACCAATCGTGTCGGCGCCAGCCGGCTGCAGCAGATCTCCGAAATCCTGCAGGTGCCGGTCTCTTTCCTGTTCGATGGCGGCCCGAGCGGCGTCAAGACCGCCGACGGCTTCAGCGAGGGCTCCTCGCCGGCCTATGTGTCCGACTTTCTGGCAACCGCCGAAGGCCTGGCCCTGACCCGCGCTTTCACGCGGATCGCGGACGCCAAGCTTCGCCGCAGCATCGTCGAACTGGTCGAGCAGATCGCGGCGCGTGAGGCGGCCGAACAGGTCTGATCCGGCCATATCCGTTTGAGCGATCGTCAAATCTGGAATATGTCATTCCGGCGTACGCTAAGGCGCGACGAGTTCCGATGGAATCTCGTCGCGCTCTAGCTCCTTGATCGAACATGATCTTTCCGGAAAGCCGCGTCACGCATTTCCGGATCACGCTTCGGCGCATGCGCTGAATGACAAAGCGAATTCACAGGCGACGACAACAGCATGTCCAGCAATCCGTTCGAAACCGCTGCTATCCTCGACGGCATTCGCCGTTGGGTCGAAATCGAATCTCCGACGGAGCGGCCGGATCAGGTCAACAAACTGGCTGATCTCGTCGCGTCAGGCTATCGCGACCTGCCGGCCACCGTCGACCGCGTTGCGGGACGCGACGGCTGCGGCGATCATCTGGTGACGCGCTCGTCCTGGGGGCAGGACGCGCCGGGCATTCTGGTGTTGAGCCATCTCGACACAGTTCATCCGATGGGATTCATCGAACGGTTACCATTCAAGATCGACGGCGACAGCGCGTTCGGCCCCGGCATCTACGACATGAAGGGCGGCGCCTATCTCGCCTATCACGCATTTCGGCAGATCTGCGCCGACGACGTACGCCCGCCGCTCGGCATCACCCAGCTCTACGTCTCAGACGAGGAGATCGGCAGCCCGACCTCGCGGTCGCTGATCGAGGCCGAGGGCCGCAAGGCCAAATACGTGCTGGTGACCGAGCCGGCGCGCGACGGCGGCAAGATCGTCACCGGCCGCAAGGGCGTCGCGCGCTTTGACGTGCACATCAAGGGCGCACCGGCACATGCCGGCACGCGCCCCGAGGACGGCCGCAGCGCGATCCGGGAACTCGGCCATGTGATCCTGGCGCTGGAGGCGATGAACGATCTCAAGCGCGGCGTCACCGTCAATGTCGGCGTGGTCCGCGGCGGCACCAAGCCGAACGTGATCGCCGAAGAGGCCCATGCCGAAGTCGACATGCGCGTACCGACCATGGCCGACGCCGACGAGCTGGTGCCGAAGATCCTCGGCATCACCTCGCGCACCGACGGCGTCGCCGTGAAAGTGACCGGCGAATTGAACCGTCCGCCCTATGAGAAGAGCAATGCCGGCGCCGCGCTCTACGAACACGCCAGGGAGCTTGCAGGCGAACTCGGCTTCGAGCTGATCGATGTATTCACCGGCGGCGGCTCCGACGGCAATTTCACCGCGCCGCATACCGCAACGCTCGACGGCCTCGGCGTCGACGGCAAGGGCGCGCATACCCATTACGAGCAGCTCTACATCTCGTCGATCGAGCCGCGCGCACGCCTGCTGTACCGGCTCTATCAGACGCTGCGATGACCCCTGCTCCGAACGACAGCGACGATCGCGATTCGTCCGACGATGGCGCGATGACCCATTCGCGCGGCTCGTTCTTCGGACGGCGCAAGGGCCACAAGCTGCGCGCGCACCAGGCCGATCTGATCGACACCCTGCTGCCGCATCTTTCGCTCGACATCGCGGCGCCCGCACCCGAGGCGCTGACCGAGCTGTTCGATGATCGCATCGAAAACGTCAGGCTCGAGATCGGCTTCGGCGGCGGCGAGCATCTGATAGCGGAAGCACAGGCCTTTCCGGCAACCGGCTTCATCGGCTGCGAGCCCTATGTCAACGGCATGGCCAAGATCCTGACCCAGATCGAGGCACTGAACATCGACAATATCCGCCTGTTCGCCGGCGACGCAGCAGAGCTGTTGGCCTGGGCGCCACCGCGCTCGCTGGCGCGCATCGACCTGATTCATCCCGATCCCTGGCCGAAGCGGCGGCACTGGAAGCGGCGCTTCGTACAGGATGCAACGGTCGCGGCGATGACCCGGCTGCTGCCGCCGGGCGGCGAATTCCGCTTCGTCAGCGATATCGATGATTACTGCGCCTGGACGCTCGCGCATCTGATGCGCTCGCCCGACTTCGCCTGGCTCGCCGAGCGCGCGATCGACTGGCAGCAACCGTGGCCGAACTACACCATGACGCGCTACGGCGCCAAAGCCGAGCGTGAAGGACGCAAGGCGGCGTATCTGCGATTCAAGCGCTTGCCCTGAATTTCGTTATCCCTGCCCCGCCATCCGCGCCTTCCTGACGTCGGTCGCTTCCCAGACCATGCGCTTGCCGCGCTCGCGGCCAAGCAGCTCGATCGGATCGTGATTATCGATGTGGCCGAACTGGCCCTTGTAGACGCTGTAGCCGCACAATTCCTGCAAGCGGCGCGGAAAGCGGGCCGCGGTCTCGCGCGAAATTCCGAGCTGCAAGTTTTCCTGCTGGCGCATCCAGCCCCAGCAATAGGCGCAGGAGAAGGCAAAGCGCCTTGCGTCGCTGGTGTTGGCACCGCCGCCATGCCACAGCGCGCTGTCGAACAGCATCACGCTGCCCGCCGGCATGGTCGCAGTGACCGCGTCGTAATCCTTGCCGTATTCCGGCGACGAATCGAATGTGTGGCTGCGCGGAATGATCCGTGTCGCGCCGTTGTCGTCGCGGAAATCGGACAGCGCCCAGATCGCATTGATCGTGATCGGAATATGCGGCCGCGGCAGCGGGATCAACTGGGTGTCTTCGTGGATCGGCTGCGCCTCCTGGCCGGGGCCGAGCACCAGCGAGCAGAACGACGACAGCAGGCATTCTTTGTCCAGCACGCGCTCGACCACCGGCAGCACGTTCTCATGCAGCGGCACCTCCCAGAACAAATCGTCATAGGTCAGGAGGTTGTTGATGCGCAGTGTCTTGAAACCCTCGAACGAGGTCCTGGCATGTGCGAGATTGTGCTCTCGCTCTATTTTCAGCACCGCGTCCCTCAATCCCTCGACCAGGTCCGGCGAGGCGGCGAGCTCGATCACGGTGTATCCGTCGTCGCGGATCCGTTCCGCGTGCGATTGGATGTCGGCGTCCGTCAGCATGGCGATCTCCCCGTTGGCGCTGTATCGCGCCTTGCGGAAAGCATAGCGGAACCACTCCAGTCCGTCACCCTGAGGAGGCCGCAAGGCGGCCGTCTCGAAGGGTCGACGGCCGGCCGGGCCGTGCATCCTTCGAGACGCCGCTGCGCGGCTGCTCAGGATGACGGATGCCAAGCGTTGGCGCTTGAACTAGCGCGACTTCCAGAAGTCCACGACGCGCTGCGCGGTCGACGGCATCAGGCGGACGAAATTCACCCGCGCGCCTTCGATATCGGCCGGTGACGGCACGCGGTTCGGCCCGAGCCGCATCAGGATCAGGACGCGCACGGTCGGCCATTCGAAGCCGATCGTCTTGCTGGCGATCAGGATCGGATCGTAACGGTCGCCGGAGATCAGGCGATCGAGCGTGACGATCTTCACGCCGGTCAGCGCCGCGAGCGCCGCCACGCATTCCTCATATTTGAAAGCCTTGGCGAAGCCCGCCACCGCGGCCTCGTTCAATTCGCCGGCGCGATGCAGCACCAGGATCGTGCGCTGCGCGGCTGCGAAGTCGCGGCCCTCGACCTGCGCGACGACGCCTTCGATCTCGTTCAGCGCCAGCTTGATCTCGGCCTGCCGTTCCGGCTTGGCGACGATCTGCAACCGGCGGCGGATCACGTCGATCGAGCCGGCCAGCAGGCTCTTCAGATGCACGGGCGGAAGATCGTCACGGCGGCCGATCCGCAAGGTCAGCACGCCATCCTGACCGGCGCGCCGCACCAGCGTCGTGAAGGAGGCGTCCGAGAACGCGGCGCCCGCATTGCCGGCGGCGGATCGGATCACATCGCGATCGCCGCGACGGACGATGACATCGGTCAGCGCGGTCGAGAGCCTGGACCGTTCGGCCATCGCCAGCAGATGGCCCTGGCCCTTGGCATTGGCGATCTCGACCAGCACCTTTTCGTCAATCACCGGCGACTGGCGCAGCACGGGCCCCGCGATCGCGACCTCGTCCTCGCGGGCGAGTTGCCCGACCAGATGCCGCGGCGCGTTGGCGAGCGGCGCAAGCCGTTCGGCGAGATTGATCCGCGCCGCCAGGTCGGCATGCGGGACCAGACTGGTCAGCACCCCATCGAACAGGTCGATATGGTCGGGGCGAAAGCCCGCGGCGCCCTGCAGGAACAGCTCGCCGAGCCGGCGCGCGGCCTCGGCGCGACGCTTGGGGTCGCCGCGGCGAACGATGTCGTCGAGTTCCGGGATCAGCGCGGGGGCTGTCGTCATGAGCCTTGTCCAATCGGCGACTTCTGCCGATTTTCGGCAATCTATGGCCCCGTTCGTAAACGGAGGGTTAGGTCAAACCTGCACCCCGGAGCCCGCAAAATCGCCTTCCGCCTGATACGGAGGCCTTGCCGGACCGGGGCAAAAGGGCTATATCCACCGCAACTTATGGTATCTCATACGATCGCGTAGGAGAGTGGGCCCCCCGGGACCCGCTCTTTTTTATTACCTGACGGGACCCGGCGAGGCCGGGTCCGGTTTAGGTAGCGTTAGCGGCCCCTTAAGGCCACCTGAACAACACAACAGACCTCAGACAACCCGCAGACCTTAGACAGCCTTTGACACTGGATATGACCGATCCGACCGCCACGCCCGTGGACACCGAACTGCTCGCCGAGCCGCGGCTCGTCGTCGAGCCCGGGGTCGCGGCGCGCGTCGCCGCCGTCGCAGTCCCGGTGCTGCAGGGCATGGGCTATCGCCTGGTGCGCATCAAGGTTTCGGGCGACGCCGGCTGCACCGTGCAGATCATGGCGGAGCGCCCCGACGGCTCGATGCAGCTCGAGGATTGCGAGGCGATCTCGCGCGCGCTGTCGCCGGTGCTCGATGTCGCCGACCCGATCGAGCGCGCCTACCGGCTGGAAATCTCCTCGCCCGGCATCGACCGGCCACTGGTGCGCCGCTCCGACTTCGAGCGCTACACCGGGCATCTGGTGAAGATCGAGATGGCGGTGGCGCATCAGGGCCGCAAACGGTTCCGCGGCCTGCTCGGCGGCGTCGAAGGCGATGCGGTGCGCATCAAGCGCGACGATCCGCGCCCGACTGAGGACGCCGAGGTTCTCCTTGTGATGGAGGACATTTCGGACGCGCGGCTGGTGCTGACCGACGAGCTGGTCGAGGAATCGATGCGCCGCGGCAAGGCCGCCGAACGCGAGCTGCGCCGCGAACTCGGCCTCGCGCCGCCGCAGCCGGCTCACGCGAAGAAAAGCGATCCTGCGAAGAGTCAGAAGCCGAAAGCCAAGCCTGCCCACAAGCTCGGCACCAAGCCAGCGCCGACCAACACCAAAAAGCACCGCCTGGCCGCCGAGCGCGCGCGCCGCGGCGAGATCGATCCATTCGAAGGAGACTAAGCCATGGCAGTCAGCGCCAACAAACTCGAACTGCTGCAGATCGCAGACGCAGTTGCGCGCGAAAAGTCGATCGACCGCTCCATCGTGATCGCGGCGATGGAAGACGCCATCGCCAAGGCGGCGCGGGCCCGCTACGGCAGCGAGACCGACGTCCATGCCGAGATCGACGCCAAGAAGGGCGAGCTGCGGCTGACCCGCCACATGCTGGTGGTCGAGGTCGTCGAGAACTCGTCGAACCAGATTTCGCTGCATGATGCGCAGCGCGCCAATCCGGGCGCCCAGGTCGGCGACACCATCGCCGACACGCTGCCGCCGCTGGAATATGGCCGCATCGCCGCGCAGTCCGCCAAGCAGGTAATCGTGCAGAAGGTGCGCGAGGCCGAGCGCGACCGGCAGTACCAGGAGTTCAAGGACCGCATCGGCGACATCGTCAACGGCATCGTCAAGCGCGTCGAATATGGCAGCGTGATCGTCGATCTCGGCCGCGGCGAAGCCATCGTGCGCCGCGACGAGATGCTGCCGCGCGAAGTGTTCCGCAACGGCGACCGCGTCCGCGCCTATATCTTCGACGTCCGCCGCGAGACCCGCGGTCCGCAGATCTTCTTGTCGCGCACCCATCCGCAGTTCATGGCGAAGCTGTTCGCGCAGGAAGTGCCGGAAATCTACGACGGCATCGTCGAGATCAAGGCGGTCGCCCGCGATCCCGGCTCGCGCGCCAAGATCGGCGTGATCTCGCGCGATTCCTCGGTCGACCCAGTCGGCGCCTGCGTCGGCATGCGCGGCTCGCGCGTGCAGGCCGTGGTGAACGAGCTGCAGGGCGAGAAGATCGACATCATTCCGTGGTCGCCCGACATCGCGACCTTCGTCGTCAACGCGCTGGCGCCCGCTGAAGTCGCCAAGGTCGTGATCGACGAGGACCGCGAGCGCATCGAGGTCGTGGTTCCCGACACCAACAACCAGCTGTCGCTGGCGATCGGCCGCCGCGGCCAGAACGTCCGCCTCGCCTCGCAGCTGACCGGCTGGGACATCGACATCCTGACCGAGCAGGAAGAGTCGGAGCGCCGCCAGGCCGACTTCGAGAACTCGACCCGCGTGTTCATGGAAGCGCTCAATGTCGACGAGGTGGTCGGCCAGCTGCTCGCCTCCGAAGGCTTCACCTCGGTCGAGGAGCTCGCGCTGGTCGACGTCAAGGAACTCGCCGGCATCGAAGGTTTCGACGAGGAGACGGCCACAGAGCTGCAGACCCGCGCCCGTGAATATCTGGAGCAGCTCGAGGCTGAACTCGAGGCGAAGCGCAAGGAACTCGGCGTCGAGGACGCCATGAAGGACGTGCCCGGCATCACCGGCAAGATGCTGGTGAAGCTCGGCGAGAACGACGTGAAGACCGTCGAGGATCTGGCCGGCTGCGCCACCGACGATCTGGTCGGCTGGACCGAGCGCAAGGAAGGCGGCGAGCCGACCAAGCATGCCGGGTTCCTCGATGGCATCGAGGTCTCGCGCGACGAAGCCGAGGCCATGATCATGCAGGCCCGTCTGAAGGCCGGCTGGATCACCGAGGCCGACCTTGCCAAGCCTGCCGAGGAGGCCGAGGCCGCCGAAGCAGAAGCGGCGTCGTAAGGAGATGCCCCACGGATGCTCGCTCAGGCTGACCCCGATCTCGACGATGGGCCGCGGACGCAGAAGTCCGCGACCACGCGGATGTGCGCGGTCAGCCGCGAGGTGCATCCGATCGACGAACTGATCCGGTTCGTCGTCGCGCCCACGGGCGAGGTGATCCCGGATCTCAAGCGCAAGCTCCCGGGCCGCGGACTATGGGTTTCCGCATCGCGGCGCAGCGTTGCGGAAGCGGTCCGTCGTCACCAATTTAGCAAGGGATTCAAGCGCGATGTCCGCGTCGCGCCGACCCTTCCCGCCGACACCGACGCCCTCCTGGTCCGCAGCGTCACCGAGGCCCTGGCGATGGCCGCCAAGGCCGGTCAGGTGGTTGCCGGCTTCGGCAAGGTCGAGGACGCACTCAACCGGAACGAAACTGCAGCCCTGATCCACGCTTCGGACGGCGCAGCGGACGGAATCCGCAAATTGGACGCGATCGTCAGGCAAAGGGGCGAAAAACGTGGTGAATCGCCGGTAATCGCCGTCGTCAATGTTTTGACGTCGGAAGAATTGGATTTGGCACTTGGGCGGTCAAATGTGATACATGCTGCGCTGCTCGCGGGCCCGGCGAGCAAGACGTTCCTGTCGCGCTGCCAGATGCTGGTCCGATACCGGATGGCCGACGACGACAAGACCGCCGAAGCGGCCAGAAATTCCAGAGCCTGATCCAGGAAGGCGGAGGCCGTCTTTCCGACCGGATCATGCTCAGCAAACGACGACACGTTGAAGTATTTGTGCGGCAAACGCACAGCGAAACGAGATTAGGACTGCTGAATGGTTGATACCAAGACCCCTGGCGACAAGACTCTGAGTGTCCCGAGCAAGACGTTGTCGCTGAAGCCGCGCGTCGAGACGGGCACTGTGCGCCAGAGCTTCAGCCACGGCCGGACCAAGCAGGTCGTGGTCGAGAAGCGCGGCAAACGTCGCGTCGGTGGCGATGGTCCCGGCGAGGGGCATGCGCCGGAACCCGTGGTTGCAAAGCCGGTAGCGCCCGCACCGAGACCGCCGCAAGGCCGCCCCTCGGGTCCGCCTCCCGGCCAGCAGCAACGCAACACCCGCTCCGGCGTGGTGCTGCCGACCTTGACCGAAGACGAGCGCTCCGCGCGTGCCAGCGCGCTCGCCGACGCCCGTCAGCGCGACATCGAGGAGCGCCGCCAGGCCGAAGAGGAAGCCAAGCGCCGCGCCGTCCGCGAGGCCGCCGAGAAGGTCGAGCGCGAGGCCGCCGAGGCCCGCCGCAAGGCGGAAGAGGAGCGCCACCGCCACGAGGAAGAGGCCAAGCGCAAGGCCGAGGTCGAGGCCAAGCGCCGCTTCGGCGAGGGCGAGGCCAAGCCCGGCGCGCCAGCCGCCGCCGCACCGGCCAGGCCGGCCGCAGCCACTCCCGCATCTGCTGCTCCGGCAGCGCGGGCGCCGGCAGCCCGCACGACCACCACGACGACACCCGCGCGCACGCCGGCCGCTGCGCCGAGGCCTCCGGGGGTCGCCGCAGAGGCGGACGAAGACGAAGGTCCGCGCCTGGTGCGCCGCCCCGGCGGCGCCGTGCGTCCCGTTGCGGCCCCGAAGACCACCCAGAAGCCCGGCCCGCAGAAGCAGCGCGGACGCCTCACGGTCGTCACGGCGCTCAACGCCGACGACGTCCGCGAGCGCTCGATCGCCTCGTTCCGCCGCCGTACCCAGCGTCTGAAGGGTCACGCCGCGAACGAGCAGAAGGAAAAGCTGATCCGCGAAGTCGTCATTCCGGAAGCGATCACGATCCAGGAACTCGCGAACCGCATGTCGGAGCGCGCGGTCGACGTCATCCGCATGCTGATGAAGCAGGGCGCGATGCACAAGATCACCGACGTGATCGACGCCGACACCGCACAACTGATCGCCGAAGAACTCGGCCACAGCGTCAAGCGCGTCGCCGCGTCCGACGTTGAGGAAGGCCTGTTCGACGTCGTCGACGATTCCACCGACACCGAGCCGCGTTCGCCCGTGGTCACCGTCATGGGCCACGTCGACCACGGCAAGACCTCGCTGCTCGACGCGCTGCGCCACGCCAACGTGGTGTCGGGCGAAGCCGGCGGCATCACCCAGCACATCGGTGCCTATCAGGTGACTTCGCCGGAAAGCGGCAAGAAGATCACCTTCATCGATACGCCCGGCCACGCCGCGTTCACCGCGATGCGCGCCCGCGGCGCCAAGGTCACCGACATCGTCGTGCTGGTGGTCGCGGCCGATGACGGCGTGATGCCGCAGACGATCGAGGCGATCAACCACGCGAAGGCGGCCAAGGTGCCGATGATCGTGGCGATCAACAAGATCGACAAGCCCGATGCACGGCCGGAGCGCGTGCGCACCGAATTGCTGCAATACGAGGTGCAGGTCGAATCGCTCGGCGGCGACGTCGTCGACGTCGAGGTCTCGGCCAAGAACAAGACCAATCTCGACCGGCTGCTCGAAATGATCGCGCTGCAGGCCGAAATCCTCGACCTGAAGACCAATTCGCAGCGTCCGGCGGAAGGCACCGTGATCGAAGCCAAGCTCGATCGTGGCCGCGGTCCGGTCGCGACCGTACTGGTGCAGCGCGGCACGCTGCGCATCGGCGACATCATCGTGGCCGGCGCCGAGATGGGCCGCGTCCGCGCCCTGATCTCCGACCAGGGCGAAAATCTCGACGAGGCCGGGCCGTCGGTGCCGGTCGAGGTGCTCGGCTTCAACGGCCCGCCGGAAGCCGGCGACCGTCTCGCCGTCGTCGAGAACGAAGCCCGCGCCCGCCAGGTCACGAGCTACCGCGCGCACCAGAAGCGCGAGAACGCGGCTGCCTCGATCTCCGGCATGCGCGGCTCGCTCGAGCAGATGATGTCGCAGCTCAAGACCGCGGGCCGCAAGGAGTTCCCGCTGATCGTCAAGGCCGACGTGCAGGGCTCGCTGGAAGCGATCCTGGGCTCGCTCGAAAAGCTCGGCACCGACGAAGTCGCCGCCCGCATCCTGCATGCCGGCGTCGGAGGCATCTCGGAGTCCGACGTCACGCTGGCCGAAGGCTTCAACGCCGCGATCATCGGCTTCTCGGTCCGCGCCAACAAGGAAGCGGCGGCCGCAGCCAAGCGCAACGGCATCGAGATCCGCTACTACAACATCATCTACGACCTCGTGGATGACATCAAAAAGGCGATGTCCGGCCTGCTCGCGCCCACGCTGCGCGAAACCATGCTGGGCAACGCGCAGATCCTGGAAGTGTTCAACATTTCCAAGGTCGGCAAGGTCGCGGGTTGCCGCGTCACCGACGGCACCGTGGAACGCGGCGCCAATGTTCGCCTGATCCGCGACAATGTCGTGGTGCATGAAGGCAAGCTGTCGACGCTGAAGCGCTTCAAGGATGAAGTGAAGGAAGTGGTCGCCGGCCAGGAGTGTGGCATGGCATTCGAGAACTACGGCGACATGCGCGTCGGCGACGTGATCGAATGTTACCGCATCGAGACGATCCAGCGCTCTCTGTAAGTCCAAATCTTACGAAGCGCAGATCTTACTAAGCGTTGGGTCCATTTGACTGAAAATGCGACGACGTGGCCGGACTTTAGTCCGGCCACCGGCGCATCGTCCGATTGAAAGCAAAAGCTAGGACATTGATGCCCGCGGCCAAAGCCAGCGGGCGCGACGGTTTTGGAAGAAGGTCATGCCTCGTCAAAAGAAGAGTTCCAGCCCCGGCGGATCGCAACGTCAGCTGCGCGTCGGCGAAACGGTTCGCCATGCAGTTGCCGAGATTCTGTCACAGGGTGAGGTTCACGATCCCGATCTGGAAGGCCACATCATCACCGTTCCCGAGGTGCGCATGTCGCCTGACCTGAAGCTCGCCACGGTCTACGTGATGCCGCTCGGCGGTCGCGACACCGACGTGGTGATAGCCGCGCTCGAGCGCAACAAGAAGTTCCTTCGCGGCGAGATCGCGCATCGCGTCAACCTGAAATTTGCACCCGACATTCGCTTCCGCGTCGATGAGCGGTTCGACGAGGCGGAGCGCATCGAGAAACTACTGCGGACACCTGCGGTGCAGCGAGACCTTGCACCCGATTCGGACGATGAGTGATGACTGTGATGACGACCAACAGCGTGATCGACGCGAAGGATGCCGACGCGCGCGACGCTGAGCGGGATGCCTTTGCCGGGCCGCGCACCGACGATTCGCGCCGCACCAACAACGACCCGCGCCAGAAGCACGGCAAGCAGAACCAGCAGCCGCGCCGCGACAAGCGCGACGTCCACGGCTGGGTGGTGCTCGACAAGCCGATCGGCATGACCTCGACGCAGGCCGTCGCCGTGCTCAAGCGCCTGTTCCAGGCCAAGCGCGCCGGCCATGCCGGCACGCTCGATCCGCTCGCCTCCGGCGGCCTGCCGATCGCGCTGGGCGAAGCCACCAAGACGGTGCCGTTCGTGATGGACGGCCGCAAGCGCTACCGCTTCACGGTCAGCTGGGGCGAGGAACGCGACACCGACGACACCGAGGGACGGCCGGTCAGGACCAGCGAGAGCCGGCCGACCGCCGATTCGATCCGCGAGCTGCTGCCGCGCTTCACCGGGGTGATCGAGCAGATCCCGCCGCAATATTCGGCCATCAAGGTGCAGGGTGAGCGGGCCTATGACCTGGCGCGCGACGGCGAGACCGTGGAACTGAAGCCCCGCCCGGTTGAGATTCACGAATTAACCTTGGTAGAACATGGAGATAACGGACAATCCGTGTTCGAGGCCGAGTGCGGCAAGGGAACCTATGTCCGGGCCCTGGCCCGCGATATGGGCCGGATTCTGGGCTGTTTCGGCCATATCTGCGCCCTGCGGCGGACCCTGGTCGGTCCGTTTACCGAGCGGGACATGATTCCGCTGGAACAGTTGGAGGCTTTATGCAATAGAGCCGCGTCTGGCGAGGGCAGCCTCGCCGACGCGCTTTTGCCCGTTGAGACCGCGCTGGACGACATCCCGGCACTGGCCGTCACACGGGCTGATGCGGCAAGGCTCCACAGGGGCCAGGCCGTTTTGTTGCGCGGACGGGATGCGCCCAATACCAGCGGCACAGTCTATGTCACGGTGGCAGGCCGGCTTCTCGCGCTTGCCGAGATTGGCAATGGCGAACTCATCCCCAAGCGCGTGTTCAACCTGAACGGACTGACTGCCAGTCCGGCTCGCAACAATGAAAGTAACTGACGATGTCGATTACCGCCGAACGCAAAGCGGAAGTCATCAAGACGAATGCCAACAAAGCCGGCGACACCGGCTCGCCCGAGGTTCAGGTCGCGATCCTGTCGGAACGCATCAATAACCTCACCGAGCACTTCAAGAGCCATGTGAAGGACAACCATTCACGCCGCGGCCTCCTGAAGCTCGTGTCGACGCGTCGTTCCCTGCTTGACTACATCAAGCGCAAGGACGAGGCGCGCTACAAGGCGCTGCTCGAGAAGCACAACATCCGTCGTTGATTTGAGAAGCACGCGCGCGAGGTTCGCGCGCGTTTTCGCATGGTCGTCCGTGAACTCGGACTTTCGAATTGTCGAAAGATGATCATGCGCAACAGCATGGCCATCGCGCCATGCACTAGCGTCCAGCAGCAATCCGGCCGCTGGACCGGGCAAGATGCCCAGATGACCGAAAGGATGGACGCCATCCGAAATCCAGGGACCATGGCAGGATCGCCGGATGCTGACCGCAGCAGCGCATCAGTGTCTCGCCGTCTTGGCATGGTCTTTGTGTTTCAGGGCGCCGTGCTTTCGTGAAACCATGAAAGAAAACCGAAATGTTCAATTCGCATTCCGTCGAGATCGACTGGGGTGGACGTCCCCTCAAACTTGAAACCGGCAAGATCGCCCGCCAGGCCGACGGCGCCGTGATGGCCACCTACGGCGAGACCGTGGTGCTCGCCACCGTCGTCGCCGCGAAGTCGCCGCGCGAAGGCGTCGACTTCCTGCCGCTCACCGTCGACTACCAGGAGAAGACCTATGCCGCGGGCCGCATTCCCGGCGGCTATTTCAAGCGCGAGGGCCGTCCGACCGAGAAGGAGACGCTGGTCTCCCGTCTGATCGACCGCCCGATCCGCCCGCTGTTCGTCGACGGCTGGCGCAACGAGACCCAGGTGATCGTCACCGTGCTGTCGCACGACATGGAGAACGATCCGGACATCGTCTCGCTGGTCGCCGCCTCCGCTGCCCTGACGCTGTCGGGCGCGCCGTTCAAGGGCCCGATCGGCGCCGCGCGCGTCGGCTTCGCCAATGACGAGTTCATCCTCAACCCGACGCTCGACGAGATGGCCGAAACCCAGCTCGACCTCGTCGTCGCCGGCACTGCCGACGCCGTGCTGATGGTCGAATCGGAAGCCAAGGAACTCAACGAAGACGTGATGCTCGGCGCGGTCATGTTCGGCCACCGCCACTTCCAGCCGGTCATCAACGCGATCATCGAGCTCGCCGAGAAGGCCGCCAAGGAGCCGCGCGAAGTCACCACGATCGACAATTCGGAGATCGAGAAGGAGATGCTCGGCATCGCCGAGCAGGAGCTGCGCAAGGCCTACGCGATCCCGGTCAAGCAGGAACGCTATTCCGCGGTCGGCGCCGTCAAGGAGAAGGTGCTCGCGCACTTCTTCCCGGAAGGCCAGGAGCCGAAATACGACAAGCTCCGCGTCGCCGCGGTGTTCAAGGAACTGGAAGCCAAGATCGTTCGCTGGAACATCCTCGACACCGGCAAGCGCATCGACGGCCGTGACGTCAAGACCGTGCGCAACATCGTCGCCGAAGCCGGCGTGCTGCCGCGCGCCCACGGTTCGGCGCTGTTCACCCGCGGTGAGACCCAGGCGATGGTGGTGACCACGCTCGGCACCGGCGAGGACGAGCAGTACATCGACGCGCTGTCGGGGACTTACAAGGAAACGTTCCTGCTGCACTACAACTTCCCCCCCTACTCGGTCGGTGAAACCGGCCGCCTCGGCGGCACCAAGCGCCGCGAGATCGGCCACGGCAAGCTCGCCTGGCGTGCGATCCACCCGGTGCTGCCGCCGCATCACGAGTTCCCGTACACGATTCGCGTGGTCTCCGAGATCACCGAGTCGAACGGCTCGTCCTCGATGGCTTCGGTCTGCGGTGCCTCGCTGTCGCTGATGGACGCCGGCGTGCCGCTGAAGCGGCCGACCGCCGGTATCGCCATGGGCCTGATCCTCGAAGGTCAGCGCTTCGCGGTGCTGTCGGACATCCTCGGCGACGAGGATCATCTCGGCGACATGGACTTCAAGGTCGCCGGCACCGACCAGGGCATCACCTCGCTCCAGATGGACATCAAGATCGAGGGCATCACCGAGGAGATCATGAAGGTGGCGCTCGGCCAGGCCAAGGAAGGACGCATCCACATCCTGGGTGAGATGTCCAAGGCCCTGACCGCGGCGCGCGCCGAGCTCGGCGAATACGCACCGCGCATCGAGACCTTCAAGATCGCCACCGACAAGATCCGCGAAGTGATCGGCACCGGCGGCAAGGTGATCCGCGAGATCGTCGAGAAGACCGGCGCCAAGGTCAACATCGAGGACGACGGCACCGTGAAGGTTGCCTCCAACGACGGCGAGGCGATGAAGGCTGCGATCAAGTGGATCAAGTCGATCGCCTCCGATCCGGAGGTCGGCCAGATCTACGAGGGCACCGTCGTCAAGGTGATGGAGTTCGGCGCGTTCGTGAACTTCTTCGGCGCCAAGGACGGCCTCGTCCACATCAGCCAGCTCGCGGCCAGCCGCGTGCAGAAGACCTCCGACGTCGTCAAGGAAGGCGACAAGGTCAAGGTCAAGCTGCTCGGCTTCGACGATCGCGGCAAGACCCGCCTGTCGATGAAGGCGGTCGACCAGGAGACCGGCGAGGACCTCGAGGCCAAGCAGAAGGCCGACGCTCCGGCGCCGCGCGAAGCTGCCGGCGAGTAAGCCTGCTCAGAGCGAAACAACGAAGGGCGGCCGAGAGGCCGCCCTTTTTGTTTGGTGCGATGCCTGAGCGCGTGAGGCCCTGCAGGGACAATGCGATTCTGGAAGGGCCTTGGCCGTGCGCCATGCGGCAGCAAAGGCCGGCACATTCGCGGTATGAGCTGGCAAGACTCCCTGGCCGCAAGCGGCTACGCTAGGCTTGAGAGCTCCGCGAGATGCGCGGGGCTTTCTTATTGGAAATCGGCGACCGGAGGAATCGACGATGACACAGCCGATCATCCGGCCTGCCCGTCCCGACGAACTTGACGCGATCGCGCGCGCCTGGATGGACAGCTGGACGTCGACCGGGCTCTCGCAGGCGAGCGAAAGCCTATTGAACGATCTGCGCGCCCGCCTGCCGCGCGAGATCGCCGGCGGCTGGAGCCTGTTCGTCGCCGACGATCGCGGCACCATCGCCGCAATGCTGGCGCTGCACCTGCCGACTGCGCTGCTCGACCAGCTGATGGTCGCACCAAGCTATCAGGGCCAGAGTCTGGGACGCCATTTGCTCGCGTTCACCCGTGAGCAAATGCCCGACGAGATCTGGCTGAAATGCGTCCGCGAGAACGAGAAGGCCTGGCGCTGGTACGAGCGCGAAGGCTTCGTGTTCGAGAAGGAGGCGATCAATCCGGCCACCGGGTTCATGATGAAGTACTACCGGTGGAAGAAGCGATAGACATCCACCGCTCGCTTGCGGGAGGCGGCTGCACGCTCTAGTTTGCCGTGACAACGCCATCAACTTCCGCTTACCGAGCAATGTACCGCAGCTTCGCCGTCGCCCTACTCGTGTCATGCTTTGCCGCGGCGGGATGGGCTCAGTCTCCCTCAACCTCAGCGTCGCCCGCAGCTCCGCAGGCCGCCAAATCCGCCGCCAAGAAGCCGACACCCAAGGCCGCTGCACCGAAGGCAAAATCGGACGGCAGAGCCGCGCCGGCGGCGTCCGGACCCTGCAGCTTGGGCGTGATCTCGGCGATCGGAGATCGCTTCGCGGTCCACAAGTTCGGCGTGACGGTGTTCGAAACCGAGGACAACGAGGTGCCGATCGACAATTGGGGCCTCGATGACGTCGTTCTGGCACGCGTGCGCGCGCTGACAGGTACCGATCCCTCGATCCGCAAGATCAGTTATCCGAGGGGCGCATTCGAGCCGTTCTACAATCCGAAATCACGACTCCTGCGCGATCCAGGTGAAGACTTGCCGGCGATCGTACGAGGCATCACGGCCAATGCCAATTGCGAGCGCTACTTGGTCGTCACCCGCTTCAAGGCCCAGCTGCCCGGCACCAGTCTGACTGTAAACGGCATCGGCGCCTATAACAGAGGTCTCGGGAGCCTCGTGAGGCATTCGCACCTGTTCGCGAACATTTCCATCAGTCTGCTGGACGGCAGGACGTACGAAAGGATCGACCGTCGAATGGCGCTCCTCAAGGCCACATTCGCCGACGGAATGAGGCTCACCGAAGACCCGATGACCCAGCTCGACAACTCGCTGTTTCCCGATCCTCCAGCAACGGCATCAGGCAGCGCGGTGCTTCGCGAGAAAACGCGCGCGCTCGTCGCGGCAAAGCTGGATCTGTCGCTCCCCGCCTTTCTCAGGGATGAATAGACAGGGCTTGCCGGTCTGCGCGGTTGGCGGCGTTGACCGGCATGCCGACCTGAACTCGCACGCCTTGTCCTGTGTTGGTGTGTTGCCAATCTGGGCCGGTCGCGCGATGAATGGCCGCCATTCATCCACGCCGAAGAAAGGGACCGCACCATGATCAAGCTGTACTGGTCGCCGCGCTCGCGCTCGTTCTCCGCCATCTGGCTGCTCGAAGAATCCGGCCTGGCCTATGAACGGGTGCTGACCGACATCAGCACCGGCGCGCAGAAGTCGCCGGAGTTCCTCAAGATCAACCCGATGGGCAAGGTACCGGCGTTGACCGACGGCGACGCAAAGCTCGCCGAGGCCGCCGCGATCTGCGCCTATGTCGCCGACCGTTATCCCGAGACCAGGCTCGCGCCGGCCACCAACGATCCGAAGCGCGCACGCTATCTGCAATGGCTGTTCTTCTCGCCGAGCTGCATCGAGCCGGCGCTGATCCAGCTCTTCACCAAGCTCGAGGTGCCGACCAGCACCGCGGCATGGGGCAGCGCCGCACAGGTGTTCGACGTGCTCGATGCCGAGCTGCAGAAGGGGCCGTGGATCCTCGGCGATCAGTTCTCCGCCGCCGACATCGCGATCGGCGCGGGACTGAACTTTGCGGTGCGCGTGTTCAAGATGGTGCCGCCGCGGCCGTCATTCGAGGCCTACATCGACCGCTGCGTGGCGCGGCCCGCGTTCCAGCGCGCAGAGAAGATCGCAGCGGGGTAGCAGCGACGTAGCTCGGATGAAGCGCAGCGCAATCCGGGCTACGAAACAGTGGATGAGGCTGGCCTAACCCGGCACGACGCGCGGATCGACGTCCTGCGTGTAGTCGACGCCGTCGATGCCGAAGCCGAACAGGCGGAGGAACTGGCTCTTGTATTCGCCGAGGTCCGCCAGCTCGCCGAGCGTCTCGGTGGTGAGCAACGGCCAGCGCCGCGACACCTCCGTCTGCACGTCCGGCGACAGCTCCCAATCGTCGACGCGAATGCGTTGCGTATCGTCGAGCGCGACGCCCTTGCCGAGCTTCGTCCGGAACAGGCGGTCGATCTGCTCGATGCAGCCTTCATGGAGCCCGAGCTGCTTCATCACCTTGAACAGCACGGTACCATAGAGCGGCACCACCGGAATCGCCGAGCTCGCCTGGGTGACCACGGCCTTCAGCGCGACGACGCGGGCGGCGTCCGCACCGAGCCGGCCCCGGATCGCTTCCGCCTTGCTGTCGAGATCGACCTTGGCGCGGCCGAGCGTGCCGTTCCAGTAGATCGGCCAGGTCAGCTCGCTGCCGATATAGGTGTAGTTGAGCGTCCGGAAGCCCGGCGCCAGCACGCCGGCATCGGCGAGCTGGTCGATCCAGCGCTTCCAGTCGTCACCCCCCATCACCGCGACCGTGGCCGCGGTTTGCTCCTCGTTCGCGGGCTCGAGGGTGGTCTGGAACACCTCGCCGGTCTCGGTGTCGAGCGTCTTGATCTCGACCGGGGCGCCGAGCGGCTTGATGACCGAGCGATAGGTCTTGCCGGTGTCCGGATCGGTGCGGACCGGCGCCGCCATGCTGTAGACCAGCAGGTCGAGCTGTCCGAACTTTTCGCGCACACGCTCGATGAAGTCCTTCTTCATCTCGTCGGAGAAGGCATCGCCCTCAAGCGTGAGCGGCGAGCGTCCGATCTTCTGGGCCTCGATCTCGAAGGCGCGGTTGTTGTACCAGCCGGCGCTGGCGCTTCGCTTTTCCGACGGCTCGCGCTCCAGCGAGACGCCGATCGTGTCCGCGCCACCGGCGAAGGTCGCGACGATGCGGCTCGCGAGGCCGTAGCCCGTCGAGCAACCCAGCACGGCAACGCGCTTCGGACAGTCAGCGACCGGGCCCTGCTTGAGAACGTAAGCGATCTGCTCACGGACATTCGTGGCGCAGCCGACGGGATGTGCCGTCGTGCAGATGAAGCCTCGCACGCGCGGTTCAATAATCATTCCCACCCCATTCCGGATCGTTGCAATATCCCATTCGCCGCCTGCGGATCTCCCTCAGCAAGCGAGGAGAGACGAAATCAGGCATCAAGCCGCCTGAACACCAGCGTGGCATTGGTCCCGCCGAAGCCGAACGAGTTCGACAGCACGGTCGTGAGCTTGGCGTTGTCGATGCGCTTGCGCACGATCGGCATGTCGGCGAACGCCGGATCGAGCTCGGTGATATGCGCGCTTTCGCAGACGAAGCCGTTGTTGAGCATCAGCAGCGAGTAGATCGCCTCCTGCACGCCGGTGGCGCCGAGCGAGTGGCCGGTCAGCGCCTTTGTCGCCGAGATCGGCGGGCACTTGTCGCCGGTGCCGAACACCTTGCGGATCGCCTCGATCTCCGGCGGATCGCCGGCCGGCGTCGAGGTGGCGTGCGGATTGATGTAGTCGACCGGCGTGTCCACCGTCGACATCGCCATGCGCATGCAGCGCTCGGCGCCCTCGCCCGACGGCGCCACCATGTCGTAACCGTCCGAGGTCGCGCCGTAGCCGACGACCTCACCGTAGATTCGCGCGCCGCGCGCCTTGGCATGTTCGAGCTCTTCGAGCACCACGACACCCGCGCCGCCGGCGATCACGAAACCGTCGCGGCTGATGTCGTAGGGACGCGAGGCGGTCGCCGGCGTGTCGTTATACTTCGACGACATCGCGCCCATGGCGTCGAACAGCACCGACAGCGTCCAGTCGAGTTCCTCGCAGCCGCCGGCGAAGATGATGTCCTGCTTGCCGATCTGGATCGTCTCATAGGCATTGCCGATGCAATGGTTCGACGTCGCGCAGGCGGAAGAGATCGAATAGTTCACGCCCTTGATCTTGAACCAGGTCGCGAGCGTCGCCGACGCGGTCGAGGACATTCCCTTCGGCACGGCGAACGGACCAACGCGCTTCGGGCCCTTGGCGCGCGCGATGTCGGCGGCCTCCACCAGCGTGCGCGTCGACGGTCCGCCGGATCCCATGATGATGCCGGTGCGGATGTTGGAGACTTCGTTCTCCTCAAGGCCGGAGTCGCGGATCGCCTGCTCCATGGCGACGTGATTCCACGCAGCACCTTCGGCAAGGAACCGCATCGCGCGGCGATCGATCACCTCGGCGGGATTGAGCGTCGGCGCACCGTGCACCTGCGAACGGAAGCCGAGCTCGGCAGCCTTCTCCGCACGCGAAATGCCCGACTTCGCCTCGTAGAGGCTCGCAAGCACTTCCTGGGTGTTGTTACCGATGGACGAGACAATCCCCATCCCCGTGATGACAACCCGCCTCATGTTCGCCTCGCCCTGCCTTTATGTTGCCGCATGGTGATCCTGCTCAAGACGGCGCCGTGCCCTGCTTGAACAATCCGACCTTCAAGTCCTTGGCGCGATAAATAATCTCGTCGTCCATGGAAAGCCACCCGTCGGCAATTCCAAGCACGAGCTTTGACCGCATCACGCGCTTGATATCGATGTTGTACACAACCTTGCGCGCGTGCGGCAGCACCTGTCCGGAGAACTTCAGCTCGCCGAGGCCAAGCGCGCGGCCGCGACCTTCGCCGCCGATCCAGCCGAGATAAAAGCCGACCATTTGCCACATGGCATCGAGGCCGAGACAGCCCGGCATCACCGGATCGTTCTTGAAATGGCAGCCGAAGAACCACAGATCCGGCTTCACTTCGAGCTCGGCGCGCACCAGCCCCTTGCCGTACTCGCCGCCATTCTCCGAGATCTCGCTGATGCGATCGAACATGAGCATCGGTGGCAGCGGCAACTGGGCATTGCCGGGACCAAAAAGCTCGCCCCGTCCGCAAGCCAGCAAATCCTCGTATTCGTAACCGCCGCGCCGATCCAGCATCCTCTTTCCACCTCTGATGTCCCGATGAAGCGCTTTGCTTGGTCGGACCTTAATCTACCCACGGGAACCGGAATAACCCGTCCCGCATCTTGGCGCTACCTGGGTACGCTACCGGCCTGTTATCTCTGCCGAAAGCGCATATGTGGTCCGCGCGCTCTCTAACATAGGGCTAACTGGGCGGCAAAGCGGCATTCCAATGATAAATTGCCGTCTCTCCTTAGGTTTCTACCGCAGCTTGGATTCGTTCTAGTTGCGAAAAACTTGCATCTGATGGGCATCCTTTTTATATTTAAGAGGAATATTGCCTGAGTTGGGTGCATAGAGTGGATATGAACGACGAAGTACCGGCCGTGAACGACGATGCCGTGCACCCGGCTGCCCGGGGCGCTGGGCATCACCCTGCCCTGACCGGCTGCCCGTGGCACGACGTCAACGAGATGCTGCAGTCTGCCGGTCTCCGGCCGACCCGCCAGCGCATGGCGCTGGGTTGGCTGCTGTTCGGCAAGGGTGCCCGCCACCTGACCGCTGAAATGCTGTACGAGGAAGCCACGCTGGCCAAGGTTCCGGTGTCGCTGGCGACCGTCTACAACACACTCAACCAGCTGACCGATGCCGGGCTGCTGCGCCAGGTCAGCGTCGACGGCACCAAGACCTATTTCGACACCAACGTGTCGACGCATCATCACTTCTATCTCGAGCACAACCACGAGCTGGTCGACATTCCCGACCCGAACCTCGTGCTGTCGAAGATGCCCAACGTGCCTGAAGGCTACGAGATTTCCCGCGTCGACATGGTCGTGCGGCTGCGCAAGAAGCGCTGATCCGGCCTTGGCGTCGATTTGAGTTGTGATGGCCGGGCTCGTCCCGGCCATTTTCGTTGGGGACGAAGAAACTCAGTCCACCTTCTCGTCGGCGTAGACGCCCCACAGGCGTTGCTGCTCGATCCAGCCGTCGAACCCGTTGCCGGTGACCCGGCACCAGTTATTGGCGCATTTCTTGACCTGCGCCACGACGCCGGCCTGCAGGCGCGCGGCGATGGCGCTGGTGGCGTCGGGGCGATCGTACAGCGAGGCCAGATCGTCCTTGTTCTTCATCGTCACGACCGCGGTGCGGCGGCCGGACAGCAGGGAGTGATAGACCCAGCCTTCGGCGCCCTCGGAATCGCGCACCCGGCGCCAGTTCTCGAACTCGGCGGTGATTTCGACCGGCAGCCCCGACCGCGTGTAGACCCAGGCGACGTCATTGTCCTTGGTCGGGCCGGCCCGGACGTTCACATGATCGGATTTCAGGCTGACATAGCGCGGAATCGGCAGGCCGCTGGTGGTGGGGCTCAAATCCTTGGCGGTATGTCCGGGCATGACCGACGCACTCAGCATGCTCCCGACCAGAGCCACCAATGAACCCAAACGCCAGACCATCAACTCGTCTCCTGCCGAGATGCCCAACCCGCATTCGGCGAGCTGCAACCCAAACCCAAATTCAAACCCAAGCCTAAGCCCATGCCCCAAGGCCCCTGCGTGTCCCTGCCCGCATCGATCCGAGGGGTTCTTGTCTTGGGCCGGCCTTCTGCTAGAGAGGACGGAACGCCTGAGAGCCAGAACACCCGAATTTCCCCTGGCGAAAGCCGAGGCAAGTATCGGGGAACCCTAGGAAACGCGAAGGAAACGCCGGGACAGCGCGGCTATCAGCAGTGTCGAACAACCGGGTTAATGAGGCCTCAACGGCTCGGTTTTTGACGAGCCGCGCGCCTCATGAAAGCAGGACATGTCGGTGAAGAAAAAGCCTCTCGTCGTCGTCACCCGCAAGCTGCCGGACTCGATCGAGACCCGGATGCGCGAGTTGTTCGATGCCAGACTGAATCTCGACGACACGCCGATGACGCCGGAACAGATCGCCGAGGCGGCAAGGACCGCCGACGTGCTGGTGCCGACCGTGACCGACATGATCCGCGAGGACGTGATCAATCAGCCCGACTGCAAGCTGAAGCTGATCGCCAATTTCGGCAACGGCGTCGACAATATCGACGTCACCGCCGCGCATGCCCGCGGCATCACGGTGACCAATACGCCGAAGGTACTGACCGAGGACACCGCCGACATGACCATGGCGCTGATTCTGGCCGTGCCGCGGCGCATGATCGAGGGCGCCTCGATCCTGACCGAAGGCAAGCAGCACTGGGCCGGCTGGTCGCCGACCTGGATGCTGGGCCACCGCATCGGCGGGAAGCGGCTCGGCATCATCGGCATGGGCCGCATCGGCCAAGCCGTGGCGCGCCGCGCCCGCGCCTTCGGCCTGCAGATCCACTATCACAACCGCCGGCCGGTCGCCCCCGTCATCGCCGATGAGTTGGGCGCGACCTACTGGGAAAGCCTCGACCAGATGCTGGCGCGGATGGACATCATTTCGGTGAACTGCCCGCACACGCCGGCGACCTATCATCTGCTCTCGGCGCGGCGGCTCAAGCTGATCCGGAAAGAGGCCTATATCGTCAACACCGCGCGCGGCGAGGTGATCGACGAGGACACCCTGATCAAGCTGATCGAAGCCGGCGATGTCGGCGGCGCAGGCCTCGACGTCTACGAGCATGAGCCCGCGGTGAACCCGAAACTGGTGCGGCTCGCCAGGGCCGGCAAGGTGACGCTGCTGCCGCACATGGGCTCGGCCACCATCGAAGGCCGCGTCGAGATGGGCGAGAAGGTCATCATCAACATCCGAACCTTCCTCGACGCCCACAAGCCGCCGGATCGCGTGCTGCCGAGCATGTTGTAGGAATTCCGTAGCCCGGATGGAGCGCAGCGAAATCCGGGACAGCATCGCAGCGTCAAGACCGCCCCGGATTGCGCTTCGCTTCATCCGGGCTACGGCACCGCCAAAATATCGAAAACAACCCCATGCACAGTAGCCGGTGCGGCCGCAGCTCGACCACCCAACTTGAAACCAACACTCGCTGTCGTCCCGGCGCAGGCCGGGACCCATAACCACCGATAGTCATTGCTCCACAGTGCTGGAACGACGAGTCCCACTCCCAACTTCCGCTGCGGAGTATGGGTCCCGGCCTGCGCCGGGACGACGATGTGGTGAGAGTTCGTCTTATTTCGTCTTCCGCCGCGCCTGCTTGCGCCAGTCGGCGACGAACGACACGAACGCGGCGAGCGCCGGGGGCGGCTGGCGGCGGCTGGGGTAGTACAGGAACGGCCCGTCGAACGGCGGACACCAGTCGTCGAGCACGCTGACCAGCGCGCCGGATTTGATGCCGTAGCGGACATAGCCCTCGAACGTCGCCCAGTAACCAACGCCGTCATGCACCGCGCGCAGCGCGAGGCCGAGATAGGTCGCGGTCAGCTTGGCCGGCGGCGATATCTTCACCACGCGGCCGCTCTTCTCGAACTCCCAGTCGAACATCACGCCGTTGCTGAAGCGGCTGCGGATGCAGGCATGCGCCAGCAGATCCTTCGGATGCATCGGCCGGCCGTGCTTCGCGACATAGTCGCGTGACGCCACCACCGCGTAACGCTGCGGCGCGCCGAGCTGGACGGCGATCATGTCCTGCGCCAGGTGCTCGCCATAGCGCACGCCGGCGTCGAAGCCCTGCGCGACCACGTCGACGAACGCACTCTCGGCGACCACGTCGAGCTCGACTTGCGGATATCGGGCGAGGAACGGTGCGATCATCGGCGCCAGCACCAGATCGACCGCGGGCGGCGGCGCGTTGATGCGCAGCCGCCCCGACGGCTCGGCGCGCAGGCCGCGCACCTCGGTGATCGCGTCGGCGACGTTGACCATTGCCGGAGCGACGCGGGCGAGCAGCAGTTCGCCGGCTTCGGTCAGCGCGACGCTGCGGGTGGTACGGTTCATCAGGCGGACGCCGAGCCGCTCCTCCATGTCGCGCAGGCGCTGGCTGAGGCTCGAGACCGAGACGCGGCTCTCCAGCGCCGCACGCCGGAAGTTGCGCGTGCGCGCCACCGCCACGAAGGCGTCGAGGTCGCGAAGGTCAAAATCCTGCATTGTTCGATATAGTGAACAACCTATTCTGGATTGTCCAGCTTATCCCGAAAGCCGGATCGGCCCATATCAGCTGCGTCATCTGGCGGCGGATTTTCCGCCGCAACATCTTTGGGAACACCACCATGGACGCACGCAAACTCGGTTCCACTGGCCCGGCGGTTTCGCTGATCGGCCTCGGCTGCATGGGCATGTCCGACTTCTACGGCCCGAGCGACCGCAGCGAGAGCATCGCCACCATCCATGCCGCGCTCGAGGCCGGCATCACGCTGCTCGACACCGGCGACTTCTACGGCATGGGCCACAACGAGATGCTGATCGGCGAGGCGCTGAAGGGCCGCAGCCGCGACAATCTCGTGATCAGCGTCAAGTTCGGCGCGCTGCGCGATCGCAACTACGGCTTCCTCGGCTATGACTGCCGGCCCAATGCCGTGAAGAATTTCGTCGCCTATTCGCTGCAGCGGCTCGGCGTCGATCACATCGACATCTATCGCCCGGCGCGGCTCGATCCCAACGTGCCGATCGAGGAGACGGTCGGCGCGATGGCCGACATGATCAACGCCGGCTGGATCAGGCATATCGGCCTGTCCGAGGTCGGCTCCGACACCATCCGCCGCGCCCACAAGGTGCATCCGATCGCCGATCTGCAGATCGAGTATTCGCTGATCTCGCGCGGCATCGAGACCGACATCCTGAAGACCTGCCGCGAGCTCGGCATCGGAATCACCGCCTACGGCGTGCTGGCGCGCGGGCTGATCAGCGGACACTGGTCGAAGGACCACGGCGGCGCGAAGGATTTCCGCCTGATGAGCCCGCGCTTCCAGGCCGGCAACATCGACACCAATCTCGCGCTCGCCGATCGGCTGCGCACCATCGCCGGCGAGATCGGCGCCTCTCCGGCGCAGGTCGCGATTGCCTGGGTCGCGGCACAGGGTACGGACATCGTGCCGCTGGTCGGCGCGCGGCGGCGCGAGCGGCTGACCGAGGCGCTCGGCGCACTCGACGTGAGGTTGACCGCGGCGCATCTCGCCGCACTCGCCGAAGCGTTTCCGCCTGGCGCGGCCGCCGGCGGACGCTATCCGGAGGAGCATCTGCGGCACATGGACAGCGAGAAGCCCGCGGCGGCCTCGTAACGTCTAGAGCGAGATGATTTTATCGCGAATCGGCGGAGCGCTCCTCCTCACCTCGCCCCGCGTGCGGGGAGAGGTCGGAACGCATCGTTAGATGCGTTCCGGGTGAGGGGGAGTCTCCGCGAATACATCTGTTGCCGGATATGCGGAGGCAGCCCCTCACCCCAACCCTCTCCCCGCAAGAGCGGGGCGAGGGAGCGCAGTGCCGTCGCGCTCGCTATCCAAGCTAATCTCGTCCCGTTCAGAGATGCCCGCTCAGATCGGTGATCCCTGGTGCATCACCATTGAGCGGGTTCTGCGGATCGCGCGCGTAGCGCAGGGTTTCGAACCGCATCGCGCGCGCATCCACCATCAGGAGGCGGCCGACCAGGCCTTCGCCGAAGCCGACGATCTCGCGGATCGCCTCCAGTGCCATCATCGATCCCATGAGGCCGGCCAGCGCGCCCATCACGCCGGCCTCGGCGCAGGCCGGCACCGTGCCCGGCGGTGGCGCCTCCGGGAACAGGCAGCGATAGGTCGGGTTGAAGGCGCCGTCCGCGTTCTTCTCATGCGCGCGGATCGTGGTCAGCGAACCGTCGAACTGCCCGAGTGCGGCCGTGATCAGCGGCCGTTTCGCGAGGAAGCAGGCATCCGCGACGAGGTAGCGCGTTTCGAAATTATCGGAGCCGTCGAGCACGAGATCGTAATTTCCGATCAGCGCCATCGCATTGTCGGCGGTGAGCCGCATCGGATGCGCCTCGAACGCCACATGCGGGTTGAGCGCATGGATCTGCGCCGCCGCGCTGTCGACCTTGCGCTTGCCGATGTCGGATGTCGTATGGATGATCTGGCGCTGCAGATTGGACAGCGAGACGATGTCGTCATCGATCACGCCGAGCCGGCCGACGCCGGCGGCCGCCAGATACATCAGCACCGGCGCGCCAAGACCGCCGGCGCCGATCACCAGCACCGACGCCTTTTTCAGCGCATTCTGGCCGGGGCCGCCCACCTCGCGCAGCACGATGTGGCGGGCATAGCGTTCAAGTTCGTCGGCACTGAGCATCTCGATGTCCTGCGCGCTGTTCCCTGAACCGGAGCGCGGTTGTTGCCGACCAAGCAGATGTGCTTAATTGCGTGGACGTCAATGGTATCAGTCATTTCCCCCGGATTTGTCATGAGATTGGTGCTTTCGGCAACATTGATGGTCGCGGCCGTAATGGTCGCAGGTATGGGCGCTGCGCAGGCCCAGTTGACGCCGCCGACGACAGCCGGGGCCAAGCCGAAGACGGTGACGACGGTACCGGTCCGCCCCGCTTTGCAGAAGCCGGAGGATACCGCCAATGCCATGGCGCAGGCCGAGCGGCTGGCGCTGCAATCCGATCTCGCCTGGGTCGGCGAATATAATGGTGCGATCACCGGCGACGTCAGCGAGCGCATGGTCAATGCGATCAAGGAATTCCAGAAGAACCGCGGCGGCAAGCCGACCGGCGTGCTGAACCCGCAGGAGCGCGGCATGCTCGCCGACACCGCGCGGCGGAAGCAGGAGAGCGTCGGCTGGAGGGTCGTCACCGAGCCTGCCACCGGAGCGCGGCTCGGCATTCCCACAAAACTGGTGCCGCAACTCACCAGCGACGCCTCCGGCGCCAAATGGACCTCGCCGACCGGCACTGTCCAGGTGCAGCTCGCCCGGCGCAAGGAAGCGAACCCGACCACCGCAAAGCTTGCCGAGCAGGAAAAGAAGGAGCCGGCCGGCCGCACCATCGACTACACCGTGGTGAAGCCGGATTTCTTCGTGCTCTCGGGCATGCAGGGGCTGAAGAAATTCTATCTGCGCGGCACCTTGAAGGGTGATGAAGTCCGCATCCTCACCATTCTCTACGACCAGGCGATGCAGACCACCGTCGAGCCGGTGGTGATCGCGATGTCGAGCGCCTTCAACGCATTTCCATCAGGCGTGCAGGCCGGCCCGCCACCGCGCAAGACCGTCGAATATGCCACCGGCGTCGTGGTCAGCGACGATGGCGCAATCGTCACCGATCGCATCGCGACCGACGACTGCATCGCGCTGACGATCCCGGGCTACGGCAACGCCGATCGGGTCGCCGCGGACAAGGAGCACGATCTCGCTTTGCTGCGCATCTATGGCGCACGCGGGCTGAAGCCGCTCAACATCGCGGGCCAGGCGATGCAGACCGCGCTCGACGTCACCGGCATCGCCGATCCGCAGAACCAGGGCGGCGGCGCGGCCGCGAGCAGCGTCAAGGCCTCGGTGGCGCAACTCGGCGGCGGCGATCAGGCGCTGTCACCGCCGCCGGCGATCGGGTTCTCCGGTGCGGCAGCACTCGACGGCGGCGGCAAGTTTGCCGGCATCGCGGTGCTGAAGCCGGTCGTCGTCGCAGGGCCCGCGAACGCGGCACCGCCGGCGCAGGCGGCATTAGTGCCGGCCGACACGGTGCGCAGCTTCCTGAAGGCGCACGGCGTCAACCCGTCGGGCGAATCGGCGGACGCCAAGGCCGCCGTGGTCCGCGTGATCTGCGTCAGGAAGTAGGATGCTGTCATCGCCCGCGCATGCGGGCGATAGGGCATTCCAGAGACTCCTGTGATTCAGCCACGGCTCTTCCCACACACGTCGTCCTGGCGAAAGCCAGGACCCATAACCACCGCATTCAGCGATGGAACCGGTCGCGGCCCCAACGTCGCACAACAGTGAGATTTGGGGTAATGGGTCCTGGCTTTCGCCAGGACGACGTTGGGGATGGTGCTCGGTTCAGCCTGTCAAGCAGCGTAGTCGGCGTCACCTCAGCGCAAACCGCACGCCGGCGCGGGCGAGACCACCGGCGATGCCGACCGGCGTGCCGTCGGCGCGCCAGCAGGCTGCACCCGACATCGTGCCGTCACCATGGAACTGGATCGCGTTCATCCCGCCGGCGACCGTCGGCACCACCTGCACCTTGTGGCCCTTCGCTGACAGCGCCGCGCGGATGCTCTCCGGCACCGCCTGCTCGAGCTCCAGCGCGTTGCCTTCGGTCCACACCCGCGGCGCCTCGACCGCCTCCTGCAGCTCCATGCCGTGATCGATCAGGTTGATCAGCGCCTGCATCGCGCTCGGGAAGATGCGCTTTCCGCCGGGCAGGCCGAGCGCGTAAACCAGTTTGCCGTCGCGCAGCGCCATCATCGGCGACATCGAGGTGGTGACGCGCTTGCCTGCGGCGAGCGACAGCGCATGCCCCGGCCGCGGATCGAACAGGTTCATGTAATTGTTCGGCACGGTGCCGAGGCCCGGGATCAGGATCTTGGCCCCGAACAGATTGTTGATGGTCTGGGTGGTCGCGACCACGTTGCCCATCGCATCCGCTGCCGTCATGTGCGTGGTGTGCGCGCTTTCGAGCTGGGTGACGCCGGCGCTCCAGGCCTGCGCGAGGTCGGGATCGATCGCGCGGCGGCGCTCGTCGGCATAGACCTTCGAGGTCAGCCGCTCTACCGGGACGTTGATATAGGCGGGATCGCCGCTCGCGGCCGCGCGATCGGCAAAGGCGATCTTCAGCACCTCGGCGAGATAATGGATCGTCTCGGTCGTGCCGAAGCCGAGGCGCGCGATGTCATAGCCTTCGAGGATGTTGAGCATCTGCGTGATGTGCACGCCTGACGCTGCCGGCGGCGGCGGACCGAGGATTTCCCAGCCGCGGTAGTCGCAGCGGATCGGCTGCCGCTCGACGGTCTTGTAGGTCGCAAGATCCTCTTGCGCGATGAAGCCGCCATGCTTCTTCATGTAGTCGACCAGGATGTCGCCAAGCGGCCCCTGATAGAGCGCGTTGTCACCGTGGTCGGCGATGTATTTCAGCGTCTCGGCATATTCAGCCTGCACCACGCGCTCGCCCGGCTTCAGCGGGGTGCCGCCAGGCAGATAGATTGCCGCGATCGGCTTGTCCTTTAGCATCTCCTCGGCGCCGTCGGTGATGCATTCGTGCAAGTAAGGCGTCGCCGCATAGCCGCGCGCGGCATGCTTGATCGCGGGCTGCATCACGTCGGCGAGGCTCATGGTGCCGAAGCGGCGCAGCGTCTCGCACCAGGCTTTCAGCGAGCCCGGCACCGCGACCGCCTTCGGCCCGTTCAAATTCTCGTTGCCGACGGTGTCGAACACGTCATGCGCCGAACCGGGCTTCGAGGTGTAGGTATCCGGCTTCACCGCCTTCGGCACCGTGCTCTGGCCGTCGATGAAGCGATGGCTGCCGTCGGCGAGGCGGATATGCGCCATGCCGCCGCCGATGATGCCGACCATCATCGGCTCGACCACGGTCAGCGTGAACAAAGTGGCGATCGCCGCGTCGATCGCGTTGCCGCCGGCAGCGAGCATCTCGGCGCCGGCGCTCGATGCCAGCGGATGATTGCTCACCACCATGCCGCGGCTGCTGGTGGCCGGCTGCTTCTCGCACTGAAAGCTTGTCGCGGCGCGATCGCGCCAGTTGCCGTTCATCGCCATTGTGTTCTCGTTGTTGATGGAGCGATGGGGCCCATGTTCTGCGGCCTCGCATCCGCGGTCAAGCCGCCGCGAATTCCCTCACGGCGGCATTCGCAAGCGAGGTCACGTCGCCGGGCGATCACGCAGCCAGGTTTCGCGCGTGACCTTCCACTTCTCCGCCCGGGACTCGCCATTGTGGTGCGGAAGCTCGACGAAGCCGACGAATTCGGCTCCGGTCTTCTGCTTGACCCGGCGCGAGGCGACGTTGGACTGCGCGTTGCAGACGTGGAAATGATCGAGGCCGAGCGTCAGGAAGGCGAAATCATTCACCGCGGCGATCGCCTCGGTCATGAGACCCTGATTCCAGAAGGGCTCGGCAAGCCAGAAGCCGCGATTGCCCTTGCGGCCCTCGGCGCGCGGCCGGAAGTTGATGTTGCCGATCGCCTCGCCATCACCGGCGCGCAGCACCAGCACCCATTGATAGCTTTCCTCGCCGGCCGCGATCTTGTCCAGCTCGCGCTTGATGAAACTTTCCGCGCCGTCGTCAGGATAGGGCCACGGCACCACCGTGGCGAGCGTCCTGATCACGTTCCAATTGTTGAAGTGACGTTGAATCGCCGCGGCATCCGACAGCGCAAGCGGCCGCAGGATCAGGCGCCGCGTCTCGATGCGTGGCGTCTCGAACATGTTACTTCTGGCACTTCGGGCACCAGAACGTGGAGCGGCCGTTCTGGGTGAAACGCCTGACGATGCCCCCGCAGCCTGACGTGCGGCATGTCTCGCCTTCACGGTCATAGACCTGGAACGAATGCTGGAAGTAGCCGAGATCGCCGTTGGTCAGTCGATGGTCGCTGATCGAGGAACCGCCGGCCTTGATCGCCTGGTTGAGCACCGAATGGATCGCATCGACGAGACGTTTGGCGTGGTCGGTGGGCTCGGCTTTCTTCGTCGCCAGCGTCGCGGCCAATCGCCGCGGCGACAGATGCGAGCGAAACAGCGCCTCGCAGACATAGATGTTGCCAAGTCCGGCCACCACGCGCTGATCGAGCAGCGCGGCCTTCAGGCTGGTCTTCTTGTTGTGGCAGGAACGCGCCAGCATCGCCGCGTCGAATTCGTTGCCGAGCGGCTCTGGCCCGAGCCCCTTCAGCAGCGGTTCGTCCTCGATCGCGTTGCGGGCGATGATCTTCATGTAGCCGAAGCGCCTGGGATCGTTGAACACGACCGCCGCGCCCGACGACATGTAGAACACGACGTGATCATGCGCGCGATCGTCGCTACGCGGATGGTGGAATTGCCCCGGCGCCGCCGCGCCCTCCTGCTTCAGCACGCGGAACGAGCCCGACATGCCCAGATGCATCAGCAGCACGTCGCCGGAGTTCAGGTCCGCCATCAGATATTTGGCACGGCGGCCGAGCCCGGTGATGGTCTGGCCCTCGAGGCGGGCGATAAAGTCTTTTTGAAACGGAAACCGCAAATCCTTGCGGCGGGCCTCGGCCTTGAGGATTTTGGAGCCTTCCATGGCCGGTTGCAGGCCGCGGCGGACGGTCTCGACTTCGGGTAATTCCGGCATGGCAGGCATTCACCTTTTGGAAGTGACGTGATAGCGCCATTGCGGCCGCCGCGCTATGGTCTGGCTGGAGCGTTTTCGAGCGAAGTGGACACCGGTTCGCGCCAGGAAAACGCGACCAACAAGGGTTGAGAGTCTGAGTAATGGATCGGCCGGATCAAACCACGCATTTCGGCTTCAGGGACGTGCCCCTGGGCGAGAAGCAGACGCTGGTGAACGAGGTGTTTCACAGCGTAGCGTCGCGCTACGACCTGATGAACGATCTGATGTCGGTAGGCCTGCACCGGGCCTGGAAGGACGTCATGATCACGACGCTCGACCCGCCGAAGGGCGACCAGCCGTTCGCACTGCTCGATGTCGCCGGCGGCACCGGCGACATCTCGTTTCGGGCCGCCAAGACCGCGGGCGCCGGCTTCCATGCCACGGTCTGCGACATCAATACCGACATGCTCGCGGTCGGCCGCGAACGCGCCACCAAGCAGCACCTCGATGACCGCGTGTCGTTCGTCGAGGGCAATGCCGAGGCATTGGGTTTCGCCGACCGCGCGTTCGACGCCTACACCATCGCGTTCGGCATCCGCAACGTGCCGCAGATCGACCTCGCGCTGCGCGAGGCCTACCGGGTGCTCAAGCCCGGCAGCCGCTTCCTGTGCCTGGAATTCTCCACTGTCGATGTGCCCGGCCTCGACCGGATCTACGACCTGTTCTCCTTCAAGGTGATCCCGCCGCTCGGCCGCGCCGTCACCGGTGACGCCGAGTCCTATCAATATCTCGTCGAGTCGATCCGCAAATTCCCGCGGCCGAGCGCGTTCGCCGACATGATCGGCGCCGCCGGCTTTTCGCGCGTGAAGTGGCAGAGCCTCTCCGGCGGCATCGTGGCGCTGCATTCGGGCTGGCGTTTGTGATCTCTGCACTGACCCACATTTCGCGCCTTGCCCGCGCCGGTTTCGTGTTTGCGCGCGAGGGCGTGTTCGGCGTCGTCGATCCCGCGCTGGTGCCGCCGCCCGGGCAGCTCGCGCTGAAGCTGGCGCGGCTGATCGAGCGCCGCTCCGCCAAGTCAGGCCCACGGCTGTCGCGCGCGCTGACCCGGCTCGGGCCCGCCTACCTCAAGCTCGGGCAATTCCTCGCCACCCGGCCCGACGTGGTCGGCGTGGCGATGGCGCGCGATCTCGAAGCCCTGCAAGACCGGCTGCCACCATTCGCGCAGGAAGAGGCCGAAGCCGTCCTCACGCAATCGCTGGAACGGCCGCTGTCGCAGGCCTTTGTGCATCTGGGTCCGGCGGTTGCCGCAGCCTCGATCGCACAGGTGCATCGCGCCGAGGTCGAGCGCGACGGCGTGCGGCATCAGGTTGCAGTCAAGGTGCTCCGGCCCAATGTCGCCGCGCGCTTCCGCCGCGACCTCAGCGACTTCTTCTTTGTCGCGCACAAGGCCGAGGCGCATTCCGCCGAGGCGCGGCGCTTGCGGCTGATCGAAGTCATCAACACGATGTCGCGTTCGGTCGCGATGGAGATGGACCTGCGGCTCGAGGCGGCCGCGCTGTCCGAGATGGCCGAGAACACCCGCGACGATCCGGATTTCCGGGTGCCCGCGGTGGATTGGGATCGCACCGCGCACAGCGTGCTGACGATGGAGTGGATCGACGGCATCGCGCTGAACGATCACGCTCGCCTGGCGGAGGCCCAGGTCGACCTGCCGGACCTCGGCCGCAAGGTGATCCAGAGCTTCCTGCGCCACGCGCTGCGTGACGGCTTCTTCCACGCCGACATGCATCCCGGCAATCTGTTCCTCGACGACGCTGGCCGCCTCGTTGCGGTGGATTTCGGCATCATGGGGCGACTCGGGCTGAAGGAGCGGCGCTTCCTTGCCGAGATCCTGCTCGGCTTCATCACCCGCGACTACCGCCGCGTCGCCGAGGTGCATTTCGAGGCCGGCTATGTGCCGGGCCACCATTCGGTGGAGAATTTCGCGCAGGCGATCCGCGCCATCGGCGAGCCGATCCACAACCGCACCGCCGAGGAAATCTCGATGGCGAAGCTGTTGACGCTTCTGCTCGAGGTCACCGGCCTGTTCGACATGCAGACGCGGCCCGAACTGATCCTGCTGCAGAAGACCATGGTGGTGGTCGAGGGCGTGGCGCGCGGCTTCGATCCCAAGCTCGACATCTGGAAGATCGCAGACCCCGTGGTGCGCGAATGGATCACGCACAATCTCGGCCCGGCCGGCCGCATCCAGGGCGCGATATCGGGTGTGGGCGAGCTCAGCCGCGTCATCGCCAATTTGCCGTCGATCGCCAGCCGCGCCGTGACGGTGCTCGAGCAGCTCGAGACCATGACGCGGGAGGGCCACATGCTGTCGTCGGACTCGATCGACGAGATGGCCCGCGCCGAGGCCCGCAAGGCGCGGGTGCAGACCGTCGGCCTCTGGGTCATTGCCGCCGCCCTGATCGCGATCTTTTTCGCCATCCGCGCACATTGATTGCAATGCATGCATGATATGATAGCATCGCTATCATATTTGGGGGTATGCCATGGCCAGCCTGACCATCCGCAAACTCGACGACACGCTGAAGGCCTATCTCCGGCTCCGCTCCGCCAAAAACGGCCGCTCGGTCGAGGAAGAGATCCGGGTGATCCTCCGGGACCTCGCAGAGGGCGGTACGGAGCCCGCAGAGGCGCCTAGCGCAGGTTCCCTGACGGCTGCAGCCCCCGCCCCACGGGTCACCAGCGCGGCCGGCGAGCCCCGCGTGACCCTGATCATCGGCGGCGGCATTGCGGCGTACAAGGCGCTGGATCTGATCCGGCGGCTCAAGGAGCGGCACATCCAGGTCCGCTGCGTGCTGACCAAGGCAGCCCAGCAATTCGTCACCCCGCTAGCGGCCAGCGCGCTGTCGCATGAGCGTGTCTACACCGACCTGTTCGACGCCGAGAGCGAGTTCGACGCCGGCCATATCCGGCTGGCGCGGGACTGCGACCTGATCGTGGTGGCGCCGGCGACCGCCGACCTGATGGCCAAGATGGCGCAGGGCCATGCCGACGATCTCGCCACCGCCACGCTGCTTGCGGCCAACCGGCCGATCCTGCTGGCGCCGGCGATGAACCCCTTGATGTGGAACAATCCGGCCACCCGCCGCAACGTGCTGCAACTGCGCCGCGACGGCGTCCACACCGTTGGCCCCAACGCGGGGGAAATGGCGGAAGCCGGCGAGGCCGGGGTCGGGCGGATGGCCGAGCCGACCGAGATCGCCGCCGCCGCCGACCGCATGCTGCGGCCGCCGCAACCGCGCCCGCTCGCCGGCAAGCGCGTGCTGATCACCGCCGGCCCGACCCATGAGGCGATCGATCCGGTCCGCTACATCGCCAACCGCTCGTCCGGCAAGCAGGGCTTTGCCATTGCGGCCGCTGCGCGCGCCGCCGGCGCCGAGGTCGTGCTGGTGACCGGCCCGGTCGAGCTCGGCGATCCCGCCGGGATCTCCATCATGCGCGTGGAGTCCGCGCGCGACATGTTGCACCGGGTCGAGGCGGCGCTGCCGGTCGACGTCGCGATTTTTGCTGCGGCGGTCGCCGACTGGCGGGTCGCCAGCGAAGGCAGCCAGAAGCTGAAGAAGACCGCAGCCGGGATGCCGCCGCTGCAACTGGTCGAGAACCCCGACATCCTCGCGACGATCTCGAAGCTGAAGGAGAAGCGGCCGCCGCTGGTGATCGGCTTTGCCGCGGAGACCGAGCACCTGATCGAGAACGCCAAGGCGAAATTCGCGCGCAAGGGCTGCGACTGGATCGTCGCCAACGACGTCTCGCCGGCCACCGGCGTGATGGGCGGCGATCGCAACACCGTTCACCTGCTTTCGCGCGAGGGCAAGGACGTCACCGTCGATTCCTGGCCGGTCATGACCAAGGAAGAAGTCGCGAGCGCGCTGGTGTCGCGGATCGCAAGAGCCGTAGGAACCGCATCGTGAGCGCCATCATCAAGGTCGAAGTCCACCAATTGCCGCATGGCGCAGATCTTCTGCTGCCGATCTACCAGACCGCTGATGCCGCCGGGCTCGACCTGCTGGCCGCGGTGCCGCGGTCGGCGCCGTTGCTGCTGCTGCCGGGGCGTTACGAGATGGTTCCGACCGGGCTGACGATCGCGCTGCCGCCGGGCTATGAGGCGCAGGTGCGGCCGCGTTCCGGCCTTGCCGCCAAATACGGCGTCACGGTGCTGAACTCGCCCGGCACGATCGACGCCGACTATCGCGGCGAGATCAACGTGCTCCTGATCAATCACGGCCAGGAGGCCTTCTCGATCCGGCGCGGCGAGCGCATCGCACAGATGGTGATCGCGCCGGTCACAAGGGCCGAGCTGGTTCCAGTCGACGTGCTGTCGCCGACCGATCGCGGCAGCGGCGGCTTCGGCTCGACCGGGCGCTAGAACGCGACGAGAAGTGTGCGGCTCTCTCCGAGAGATCACGCTCCCCGCGCGAATACGGACTCAATTCGCATAAAATCCACGTCACGCGCCGCATTTTTTCACAGCGGATTCTGCGTTCACGGTCTGGACTCTTACTCGCCGAGTCCGGTTGGGACTATTCTGGATTGATTCGAGCGCGACGGGGGTCTTCGTCGGGCTGTCGGGTCCTGCTTGGGCATGATCCCCGGACAAACGTCCAACGTTTGCCGTGAGGGAATACCGGTCTCCTGGTTTCCGGATCATGCCTTAAGGTTTGTGCGTTCTGGGGCAACATATGTCGGGCGTAGTCGCGGCAATGCGTCGAACCCTGCTGTCATGCACCTCACTGGCGCGCGACGGCATGCTTGGGCTCGCCATGTCAGCATTGCTGCCGGCCCGCGCCGCGTTTGCGGCCGAAAACCTGGTGACCCAGGCGCTGTCGGATCATTTCGGCTTCAATCATCAGGAGGTTGCGGTTCTCGCGACGTCGTTCGCGCTGGTCGGTTTCTCCGCCGTCGCCGCGATCCTTTTGATGCGCACCCGCCTGCGCGCGACGCGGAACGAGGAGCTGCTGCAGTCCGAGATCACCGACCTGCAGGCGCAATCCGACCGGCTGCGCGCGCTGCTGTTCGTCGAGCCGCAGGTGCTGATCTCCTGGGCCGCCGGCGACAACCGGCCGCAGATCTCGGGCGACGTCTCGCTGGTGATGTCGCAGGAAAGCGCGCCGCAACGCATCCTCGCCTTCGGAACCTGGCTGCCGCCCGAGCCGGCGCTGCAGATGGACCACGCGGTCGACGCGCTGCGCGAGAAGGGCGAGGCGTTCCTGCTCAACCTCTCGACCTCGGCCGGCCGCGCCATCGAGGCGATGGGCCGCGCGATCGGCGGCCAGGCCATCGTGCGGATCCGCGAGCTCGGCGGCCTGCGCCGCGAGCTTGCCGAATCCAACCTGCGCTACAAGACGCTGCAGGAGGAGACCGAGCTGCTGCGCGATTTCGCCGCCGCCGCGCCATGGCCGATCTGGGCCAAGAGCCTCGAGGGCAACCTGCGCTACGCCAACGCGGCCTATGTCCGCGCCACCGAGGGCAAGAGCGTGTCGGACGCGCTGCAGCGCAACCTCGAACTGCTCGAAAGCGACCAGCGCACCGAACTGACCCGCGCGCTGAACGACAATGCCAATTATGCCGCGCGGCTGCCGATCGTCGTCAGCGGCGAGCGGCGGATCTACGACGTGCAGGCGCTGAAGCTAAGCGGCGGCAGCGCCGGCATCGCGATCGACGCCAGCGAGGCCGCGGCGCTGCGCGCGGCGATCGCACGGATGGTCGAAGCGCACCGGCGCACCCTCGACCAGCTCTCCTCGGGCGTCGCGGTGTTCGATGCCGACCGCCGGCTGACCTTCTACAACGAGTCCTATCGGCGGCTGTGGGGCCTCGACCAGGCCTTCCTCGACAGCAACCCCGACGATTCCAGCGTGCTCGACCGGCTGCGCGCCAACCGCAAGCTGCCCGAGCAGCCGGATTTCCGCGCCTGGAAGGCCAAGCTGCACGAGGCCTATCGCGCGGTCGAATCCGAGACCTATACCTGGTTCCTGCCCGACGGCCGCGCCATCAGCGTCGTCACCACGCCGAACCTCGAGGGCGGCGTCACCTATCTGTTCGACAACGTTACCGAGAGCCTCGACCTCGCGCGCCGCTACGACCGCCTGACCCGGGTGCAGCGCGAGACCCTCGACAATCTCGGCGAGGCGGTCGCGGTGTTCGGCAGCAACGGCCGCGCCGAGCTGTTCAACCCGCCGTTCGCCAAGATGTGGAAGCTGCCGGCCGATGCGCTGCAGGGCGAGCCGCATATCGAGGCGGTGGAGGCGCTGTGCCGGCCGCTGTTCGACGACGCGCCGACCTGGCGGACGCTGCGCGAGCAGATCACCGCGATCGAGAACCGCGCCCAGGTCGCGCTCAAGCTGGAGCGCAAGGATGGCAGCGTGCTGAATTGCATGACCATCCCGCTGCCCGACGGCAAGACCTTGCTCGCCTTCCAGGACATCACCGACACCGAGAATGTCGAGCGGGCGCTGCGCGAGCGCAACGAGGCGCTGGAAGCCGCCGACCAGATGAAGGTGGATTTCGTCCACCACGTCTCCTACGAGCTGCGCGCGCCACTCACCACCATCATCGGCTTCGCGCATTTCCTCAGCGATCCCTCGACCGGGCCGCTGACGCCGAAGCAGGCCGAGTATCTCGACTACGTCACCAAATCGACCAACGCGCTGCTGGCGCTGACCAACAACATTCTCGATCTCGCCACCATCGACGCCGGCGCGATGAAGCTCGAGCTCGGCCCGGTCAATATCGGCCAGGCGATCGAGGCCGCCGCCGAGGGCATCCAGGACCGACTCGCGACCGACCGCATCACGCTCAAGGTCGATATCGAGCCCAACATCGGCGCCTTCGTCGGCGACGAGCGGCGCGTGGTGCAGGTGCTCTACAATCTGCTCGCCAACGCGGTCGGCTTCTCGCCGCATGACGCCACCGTCACGATCAGCGCGCACCGCACCGAGCACAGCGTGGTGTTTGCGGTGACCGACGCCGGACCCGGCATTCCGGCCGAAATGCGCGACAAGGTGTTCAACTGGTTCGAGAGCCATTCGCACGGCTCGCGGCATCGCGGCGCCGGGCTCGGCCTGTCGCTGGTCCGCTCCTTTGTCGAACTGCATGGCGGACGGGTGCGTGTCGATTCGACCGTAGGCCGCGGTACGACCGTGACCTGCGACTTCCCGATCGACCAGACCGCACATCGCAACGCCGCGGAATGACGGCGACCTCGACATTCTCGGTGGCGCTCGCGAACGAAACCGCCACCGCCGAGCTGATGGCCGACCTTGCGCTCCTGATCGGCGCCGGCGACGTCATCACGCTGTCGGGCGACCTCGGCGCCGGCAAGACCGCGGCCGCCCGCGCGCTGATCCGCTATCTCGCCACCGACGATACGCTGGAAGTACCGAGCCCGACCTTCACGCTCGCTCAGACTTACGAACTGCCGTCGTTTCCGCTGGTTCATGCCGACCTCTACCGCATCAACGATGCCAGCGAGCTCGAGGAAATCGGGCTGTCGCCGCTGCCCGACGACATCGTGGCGCTGATCGAGTGGCCGGAACGCGCACCCGACGCCATGCCAACTGACCGCATCGACATCGCGTTCAGCCACCGCCCGGCGCTCGGATCGGCCGCCCGCGCGGCCGAGATCACCGGCCATGGCAAGGGCGCGGCGAAGGTTGCGCGGCTCAACGAGCTGCGCCAGTTCCTCGAGCGCGGCGGCTTCCTCAACGCCCGGCGCGAGCGCATGCCGGGCGATGCCTCGACGCGCTCCTATGCGCGATTGCGCAACGACGACGGCAGCGTCATCCTGATGAACTCGCCGCGCCGCCCCGACGGCCCGGCGATCTACAACGGCAGGTCCTACAGCGCAGCGGTGCATCTCGCCGAAGACGTCAGGCCGTTCGTCGCCATCGGAAACGGCCTGCGCAAGCACGGCTTCTCCGCTCCCGCGATCCGGCACATCGATCTCGAATCCGGCTTCCTGATCACTGAGGATCTCGGCGCCGAAGGCGTGATCGAAGGCGATCCGCCGCAGCCGATCGCCGAGCGTTACGAGGCTGCCGTCGACATGCTGGCGGCGCTGCATCGCGAAGTGCTGCCCGACACGCTGCCGGTGACATCGGACGAGAGCTACGACATCCCGGTGTTCGATATCGACGCCTGGCTGATCGAGATCGGGCTGATGCTGGAATGGTACCTGCCCGATCGCGGCGTGCAGCCGAGCGAGGAGCTCCGCAGCGACTTCCTCGGGATGTGGCGCGGCCTCTTGCAGAAGCCCGCCGCGGCGCCGCAGACCTGGGTGATCCGCGACTTCCATTCGCCGAACATCATCTGGCTTGCCGAGCGCACCGGCATCCTGCGCGTCGGCATCATCGACTTCCAGGACGCGCTGCTCGGCCCTGCGGCCTATGACGTGGTGTCGCTGCTGCAGGATGCGCGGATCGACGTGCCGGAGCAGCTCGAGCTCTCGCTCCTGACCCGCTACATCAAGGCGCGGCGCGCCACCGACGAGAGCTTCGATCCCGCAGGCTTCGCCGAGCTGTATGCGATCATGTCGGCGCAGCGGAACACCCGCCTGCTCGGCACCTTTGCGCGGCTCAACCGCCGCGACGGCAAGCCGCAATACCTGAAGCACCAGCCGCGGATCTGGACCTACCTCGAACGGTCATTGGCCCATCCGGCACTGGCCACCTTCCGCATCTGGTACACAGCCAACGTCCCTCCCCCGGTACCGTAGTTTACGGGTTATTAGCCTTGGGTCTCCTAAGGTTGCGGAGGCCGCACGTCATCCAGGGCGCGGCCGGATCGGGAGCAGGACCACACGATGGGGACGGAACGACGCAAGGGCGATCGTGTCACGTTTGAGCGCGGCATAGCCGCGCACATGATGGGCATCGACGGCACCTGGCGGCGCGACTGCACCATGGAAGACGTGTCGGAGACGGGCGCCAAGCTGTCCGTCGAAGGCTCGGTGGAGGGCCTGAACCTGAAGGAGTTCTTTCTGCTGCTGTCGTCCACAGGATTGGCCTATCGCCGCTGCGAACTGGCGTGGGTCAATGGCGACCAGATCGGCGTCAACTTCCTCAAACAAGGCGACAAGAAGAAGAAAACTGCCAGGCGCGGCGCGCAGGCTGCCGACGTCTAGGCCCCGTTGCCGTCTTACGGCCGTCATGTCCCGTGACTATGGCGGATATGATTGCCGAATCGCCGTGATATGATCGGCGCCGAGAGATGATGACCGAGAATATCAGGAAAATGCCCGTCACTCCCCACAAGGCTATGGTGCTCGCTGCGGGCCTCGGCGTGCGCATGCGCCCCCTGACCAACACGATGCCGAAGCCGCTGGTGAGCGTCGCCGGCCAGCCGCTGCTCGACCATGTGCTCGACAAGCTCGCCGGCGCCGGCGTCACCGAAGCGGTCGTCAACGTACATTATTTGCCCGACCAGATCATCGAGCACGTCAAGACCCGCAGCCGTCCGCGCGTGATCATCTCCGACGAGCGCGACCAGGTGCTCGGCACCGGCGGCGCGGTGGTGAAGGCGCTGCCGCTGCTCGGCGAGGCGCCGTTCTTCCATCTCAACGCCGACACGATGTGGATCGATGGCGTGCGCTCCAATCTGGCGCGGCTGGCGGAAGCCTTCGACCCGGCGCGGATGGATATCCTGCTGCTGATGGCGCCGACCGCCTCGAGCATCGGCTATAGCGGCCGCGGCGACTATTCGATGCTGCCGGACGGCGCGCTGCGCAAGCGCCGGGAAAACCAGGTGGTGCCGTTCGTCTATGCGGGCGCCGCGATCATGTCGCCTGCGCTGTTCGCCGACGCCCCTGCCGGCGAATTCTCGCTGACCAAGATGTTCGACCGCGCCAACGAGCAGGAGCGGCTGTTCGGGCTGCGCCTCGACGGCGTCTGGATGCATGTCGGGACCCCCGACGCGATCCAGGCCGCGGAAGACGCTTTCCTGGAAAGCGTCGCGTAGCGCGTTTTCGTGCGAAGCGGATTCCGGTTCGCATGAAGAAAACGCGTCAAAACTAAAGCCTGGCGCCGCCCTCAGCCTTCGGCGTCGATGGCGAGCACCGCAAAGCTCGCGAGCCAGTGTTCGCCCATATAGTCGCTGGCGATATGCGGCAGGCCGGCGTCAAGATGATCTCGAGCAGCATCCAGCAGGATCGGGCGACGCACATCCGCTTCCGGCAACGCGCCGGCCAGCGCGCGCCAGCACCATGCCCGGCTGAGATTGAGTCCATCGAGATGCGCGAGCTTGCCGTCGGTGCGATCGGTGACCGTCGCGGGCCGGAACAAGGTTGTCGGTTCGTGCTGCGCGAGGTGCGGCAGGAAACGATCGAACCAGGGCAGGAAGTCGCGGGGCGACAGCAGCCGGCGCATGCATTCGGCTTCGATCAGCGCCGACGACTGGAAATCATCGCCGCTCGGCTCACCCCAGGCGGGGCAATCCTGATCGGCGCCGTACCAGCGCAGCGCCGTCTCCTGCAGCAGCGCGCCGAGCGCATTATCGTGTGTCGCGGTCGCGTAGTCGGCGGCCATGCGAAGCCCGAACGCGGTGTTGAAATGCGTGCCGACCCGCACCGGATAGGTGGCAAGCGGCAGGAAATCGCGGAAGCGCTGCGCGAAGATTTGGGCCAGCGGCGCAATCTGCTCGCGCCAGCGCATCTCGTCCAGCGCAGCGAGCTCCGCGGCAAGCTTCAACAGCCAGCCCCAGCCGTAAGGCCGCTTGAAGCCGCGCGCCGTCGGGGCGCCGAGATAGTCGCATTCGGCCGCGATCTTCTCCGTGACGAACTGCGCGTCGAACAGAGCGCGGATGTCGTCCGCCACTTCGGAGGCCGGATAACGGCGCAACAGCCGGGCGAGCATCCAGGTGCTGTGGACGCAGGAGTGCCAGTCGTAGCTGCCGAAGAACACTGGATGCAGCTCGCGCGGCGTGCGTGCATCCTGCGGCCCGGCCAACACGTGATCCGGCTTGTTCGGATATTCGCGCGTAACGTGGCCGAGCGCGATGCGGGCGAAGCGGACGGCGAGGTCCTCGGTCAGGGTGGTCTCGCTCATGATGGGGCTTTCTCCTTGCGCTCGCGCCGGACCAGCATCTCGATCAGGCGCGGCATCATATAGATCGGAAACTGCGTCGCGGCGAAGAACAGCGCCGTCATCGGCGACACCGTCGCGCCCATCGCCGACCAGACCAATCCGACGTTGCGGTTGCTCAGGATGAGGCCCGTGGTCAACCGCTCGGCCAGCGGACCCGGCGTGAGCAGCGCGCCAAGCGCTTGCAGCGCGAGATTGCAGGCGAAGGCAAGGCCCACCAAAGTCAGCGCGGTGGCCGGCTGCGTTGCGATCTGTGCACGCACCCCGGCCATGGTGGAAATCGCGAACACGAGCAGCGAAGCGAGCACGAGCGCGTCGATGATGCGCGAATGCCGCGCCAATTGTGCTGCGGCCTGACGGCGCAGCAAGAGCGCCAGCGCGCCGGCACCGACAACCAGCAGCGCCAGCCGCGCGGCGAGCGCCAGCGGATCGATCGCGAGACCGGCAAATCCCGCCGCGATCAGCGGAACCGTGACCGGAGCCAGCACCATTGACAGCAGCGTCACGGCCAGCGGAATGGTCGCGTCGAAGCCGAGCATGCGCGCGACCGCCGCCGTGCCGGTCGATGGCGGCGCGCACACCGACAGCACCAGCGCGACGATCAGTTCGGTGCGAAATCCAGCGCCGCGCGCCGCGAAGCCGATCGCGAGCGGGCAGGCCAGCATCGCCAGCGCCGGCAGCAGCAGCGAGACCAACGGACGCCCCAGCGCGCGCCGGAACGCCGCGCCGTCGACCTGGAGAAAAGTCCCGAGGACGAGAACGAAGATCGCCGTCGCCATCAGCGGGCGCGCGCCGGCCGCCAGAGCAGGGAAAGCCAGCCCGGCCAGCACGCCGATGACCAGCAAGGTCGGCCCGCGCGGCATCAGCTTCGCGAATGAATGTCCCAAGTATTTCCGCCTCGTCGTCCTGTCGGTCGCGACCGTAGGCCCAAGCAAATCATTGTTGAAATCGATTATTCTTATAAGTATTATTGCTACGATGAATTTATCGGCCGTCGATCTCAACCTGCTGGTCGCCTTCGAGGCGCTGATGGAGGAGCGCCACGTCACCCGCGCCGCCGAGCGCATTGGGCTGGCCCAGCCGTCGATGAGCAGCGCGCTGCGAAGGCTGCGCGCGCTGTTTGCGGACGAACTGTTCCTGCGCGCCGGCGCCGGCATGCAGCCGACCGAAAAGGCATTGGCGCTGGCCGGGCCGATCGGAGAGGCGTTACGGCACATCAGGGGTGCGCTGGCGCCCGATCGAAGCTTCGATCCGGCCACCGCACGACGGCGTTTCACCATCGCTGCGACCGACTACGGCGACCTCGTTCTGGTACCGGAACTGAGCCGTCTGTTGCGCATGGAAGCACCTGGCATCGACCTTGCCGTGCGTCCGCTGACTGACACGACGGCGGCCCTGGCTAAGCTCGAGCGCGCCGAACTCGATGCGCTGATCGGCGGCCATCTGCCGGACTCGCCACGCTGCGTCCGGCATCGGCTGTTCGAGGAACGCTTCGTCTGCATCCGAGACGGCGCGCGCGCGGGCCGATCGGAGGCGCTCAGCCTGGGCGATTATGCCACCCTGCCGCATGCGCTGTTCTCCGCGGCCGGCGGCGATGGCCTGCCGAGCGTGATCGACGCGCTGCTGGCGCGGCATCGGCTGAAGCGACGGGTGGCCGTGACGCTGGCGCATGTGGTGGCCGTTCCCTTCGCGGTGGCTGGCACCGATCTCATCGCCACGATGGCCGAGCGCGTCGCCCGCCGCTTCACGCATCTCGCCGAAATCGCCGTCGTGATGCCGCCGATCGACATCCCTGCCTTTGCGATCGACCTGATCCATACAGTCCGCGCGGCCGAGGATCCGGCGCTGCGCTGGTTCCTGGATGCCGTCGATCGCAGCACCCGCCGGCTGCGATAATCGGCTGACTCGGTTGAGCGAGAGGGGTGGCTAACGACAGCCGCCGCTCCCTATATTGGCGCCTGATTCGAACCAGGCAGCCCATGCGCGTTTTCAGCGTTCCCGTCTCCGCGCCATTCCTGCGCACCGTCATTTCGGCGCTGGTCGATGGCCGGCTGGTCGCGGGATTTGAGGCACGCAACGATCCCGCAAAGCTCGCCGGCGCCACGCTTTACCTGCCGACCCGCCGTGCTGGACGCCTAGCGCGCGAGATCTTCCTCGATGTGCTCGATTCCGACGCCGCGGTGCTGCCGCGCATCGTCGCGCTCGGCGAGATCGATGAAGACGAGCTTGCTTTCGCCGACCAGGGCGACGACGTCGGCGGCACCGCGCCGCTGGAGATTCCGCCGAGGCTCGGCGAGCTCGAGCGCCGGCTGACGCTGGCGCATCTGGTCGCGGCGTGGGCGAAGACGCCGGTGTCGGCGCCGCTGGTGGTCGGCGGACCTGCCTCAACCTTGCAGCTCGCCGGCGATTTGGCGCGGCTGATGGACGACATGGCGACGCGCGGCGTCGACTGGCGCGCGCTCGACCGTCTGGTGCCGGACCAGCTCGACAAATACTGGCAGCATTCGCTCGACTTCCTGCGCATCGCGCGCGATGCCTGGCCGAACTACCTCAAGGAGATCGGCCGGATCGAGCCCGCGGCGCGCCGCGATCTCCTGATCGAGGCGGAAGCGGCGCGGCTCACCGCGCGTCCCACGGGCCCGGTGATCGCGGCCGGTTCGACCGGCTCGATGCCGGCCACAGCAAAATTCCTCCACGCGGTGGCGAAGCTTGCGAACGGCGCCGTGGTGCTGCCCGGGCTCGACACCGATCTCGACGAGGATTCCTGGGACACGATCGGCGGCGAGCGTGGTGACGACGGCAGGTTCACCACGCCGCCCTCGTCGAACCATCCGCAATTCGCAATGCACGCATTGCTCGACCGGTTCGGCATCAAGCGCCGCGACGTCGAGAGCCTTGCCGAGCCTGCGCCGCTCGGACGCGAGGTGCTGGTGTCGGAGACGATGCGCCCCTCGACGGCGACCGCGCAGTGGCACGACCGACTGGAGCGGCCCGAGATCGTGGCGCGGATTTCCGCCGGGATGACCAACCTCACCGTGGTCGAAGCGCCCAATCCGGAAATGGAAGCGCTGGCGATCGCGGTCGCGATGCGCGAGGCGCGGCATCTCGGCAAATCAGCCGCGCTGGTGACGCCGGATCGCGCATTGGCACGCCGCGTGATGGCCTCGCTGACGCGCTGGAATCTGGCGTTCGACGATTCCGGCGGCGATGCGCTGATGGAAACCCCGCCCGGCGTGTTCGCCCGCCTCACCGCGGAGGCCGCCGCCAAGGGGCTGGAGCCGCCGACATTGCTCGCGCTGCTCAAGCATCCGCTGTTCCGGCTCGGCGGCGCCCATGGCGCGCTGAAGCGCGCGATCGAGGTGCTGGAGATCGCGCTGCTCCGCGGCACGCGGCCGCAAGCTGCGACCAGCGGCCTCGCGCGCGACTTCGCCCGCTTCCGCGCCGAGCTGGTCAAGCTGCATGGCGGCGAGACCTCGTCACTGCACGCCATGGAGCCCCGCGCCCGGCTGCGCGACAACGAGCTCAACGAGGCCCAGAGCCTGATCGCCAGATTGCAAAAAGCGCTGGCGCCGCTGGAAGGCATGGCCTCTTCAAAACCCTATGATTTCGCCGAGCTGGCCGCACGTCATCGCGAGGCGCTGATCGCGCTGTCGGCCGATCAGGACGGCGTCGCAATGGTGTTCGAGGAACGCGCAGGGGCGTCGCTGGCGTCCGCCTTCGACGAGTTGCTCGCCAAGCAGCAGCCGAGCGGGCTGATGACGCCGCTGTCAGATTATCCCGAGGTGTTTCAGACCGCGTTCGCCGACCGCATGGTACGGCGGCCGGAATCGGCGCGCGCGCAGCTCAACATCTTCGGCCAGCTCGAGGCGCGTCTGACCGAGTCCGATCGCGTCATCCTCGGCGGTCTGGTCGAGGGCATCTGGCCGCCGGCGCCGCGGATCGATCCGTGGCTGAGCCGGCCGATGCGGCACGAGCTCGGGCTCGATCTCCCCGAGCGGCGCATCGGCCTCTCCGCGCACGACTTCGCGCAACTGCTCGGCCATGACGAGGTGATCCTGACCCATGCCGCCAAGGTCGGAGGCGCGCCGGCAGTCGCTTCGCGGTTCCTGCACCGGTTAGAGGCGGTTGCGGGCGAAGCGCGCTGGAAGACGGCGACAGCGGCCGGCGAGGCTTACGTGCAATACGCCGCCGAGCTCGACCGGCCCGACACGGTCGAGCCGATCGAACAGCCGGAGCCGCGGCCGCCGCGCGAGGCACGGCCGCTGAAGATGTCGGTCACCGCGATCGAAGACTGGTTGCGCGATCCCTACACGATCTATGCGCGCTACATCCTGAAGCTCGATCCGCTCGACCCGGTCGACATGCCGCTGTCGGCGGCCGATCGCGGCTCGGCGATCCACGAATCGCTCGGCGAGTTCACGCAAACTTATGCCGACGCGCTGCCTGACGACATCAAGAGCGCACTGCGGGACATCGGCGCCAAGCATTTTGCGCCGCTGATGGAGCGGCCGGAGGCGCGCGCGCTGTGGTGGCCGCGCTTCCAGCGCATCGCGGCGTGGTTTGCCGAATGGGAACAGGCGCGGCGCGGCAGTATCGACGCGATCAAGGCCGAGATCCGCGGCGAGATCGGCATTCCGCTCGACGATGCCAGGACGTTCGTGCTCTCGGCGCGCGCCGACCGCATCGAGCGGCGCGACGACGGCAGCTTTGCGATCCTCGACTACAAGACCGGGCAGCCGCCGACCGGCAAGCAGGTGCGCATGGGCCTGTCGCCGCAGCTGACGCTGGAAGCCGCGATCCTGCGCGAGGGCGGCTTTGCCGACATTCCGGCGGACTCCTCGGTCGGCGATCTCGTCTATGTCAGGCTGAGCGGCAACAACCCGCCGGGCGAGCAGCGTTCGCTGGAGCTGAAGATCAAGACCAACGACACGCCGCAGCCGCCCGATGAAGCCGCCGATAGCGCGCGGCGCAAGCTGGAAGCCTTGATCCGCGCCTTCGACGACGAGAGCCAAGCCTATACCTCGCTGAACCTTTCGATGTGGGCGAATCGCTACGGCGCCTATGACGACCTCGCGCGCATCAAGGAATGGTCCGCGGCCGGCGGTTTGGGGATCGAGGAATGGTGAAGGCGCCCCGCCCGATCCCGCATGCGGTGCGCGACGCGCAGGCGCGCGCGTCCGATCCGAAGGCGTCGACCTTCGTGTCGGCCAATGCCGGCTCGGGCAAGACCCACGTGCTGGTGCAGCGCGTGATCCGCCTGCTGTTGTCGGGCGTGCCGCCGGAGAAGATCCTCTGCATCACCTTCACCAAGGCCGCAGCAGCCAACATGGCCGAACGCGTGTTCACGACGCTCGGTCACTGGGTGACGCTCGATGACACCGCGCTCGATACCGCGATCCGCGAGGCCGGCATCGCGCATCCCAGCGCCACGCTGCGGCGTGAGGCGCGAAAACTGTTTGCCTGCGCGCTGGAGACGCCCGGCGGCTTGAAGGTGCAGACCATCCACGCGCTGTGCACCCGTCTGCTGCAGCAGTTTCCGTTCGAGGCCAACGTGCCGGCGCGCTTCGCCGTGCTCGACGACCGCGACCAGAATGAGATGATGGAGCGCGCCAATCTCGCGGTGTTCCTCGAAGCGTCGCGGATTCCCGACAGTCCGATCGGCCGCGCGCTGCGGACGGCGATGGCGAACGCTGCCGACGTCACCTTCAAGGAGGTGGTCCGCGAGGCTTGCCTCAGCCGCGACCATTTCATGGCCTGGACCGATGCCGCCGGCAACGCCGCGGCCGCCGCTGCGCAGATGTCGGCCGCGCTCGGCGTGTCCGCCGAGATTCGCATCGAGGATGTCGAACGCGAGATCGTCGACGGCACGAATCTGCCGCGGTCGAGCTGGAAGGAGATGGCGACGCTCCTCGACACCAGCAGCAAGGCGGATCAGAAGCAGGCCGAACGGCTGCGGAGTGCGCTGACCTTTACCGGTGCGGCCCAGGTCGACGAATATCTCGGCGTCTTCCTGACCGATGACCGCGCGCCGCGCGCCTCCGTCATCACCAACAGCTTCATCAAGAAGAACCCCGTTGCAGGCCACCGGTTCGAGGCGGAGATCGACCGGCTCGGTCCGCTGATCGAGCGGCGCCGCGCCGTGGTCGCGCGCGACCGCACCGAGGCGCTGATCCACATCGCGACCGCGGCAGCCGCGCATTACCGGCGCGAGAAGCTGGAGCGCGGCCTGCTCGACTACGACGACCTGATCGACAAGACGCTGGCGATGCTCGACCGCGTCTCCTCGGGCTGGGTGCATTACAAGCTCGACCGCGGCGTCGATCACGTGCTGATCGACGAGGCGCAGGACACCAGCCCCCGGCAATGGGACATCGTCGCCCACATCATCTCGGAGTTCACCTCCGGCGCCGGCGCGCGCGACGGCCTCGTGCGCACCGTGTTCGCGGTCGGCGACGAGAAGCAGTCGATCTTCTCGTTCCAGGGCGCCGCGCCGCGCGAGTTCGACCTGCGGCGGCGCGAGCTGAAGCGGCGCTTCGAAGAGGCCGGGCTGAAATTCGATCCGGTGTCGTTCACCTATTCGTTCCGCTCGGGGCCGGTGATCCTGCACTCGGTCGACCATGTGTTCCGCGAGCAGGAGATCTTCCGCAGCATCCATGCGGTCGAGAACGGTTATCCGATCCACAATGCGATGGCTGATGCCGGCCCCAGCCTGATCGAGCTCTGGGATCTCGCCGTCGCCGACGACCGCCAGGACATCGAAGGCTGGCGCGCGCCGTTCGATGGCGTCGCGGTGACCAGCCCCGAAGTAAAACTCGCGCGGCGCATCCAGGCCGAGATCAAGCGCCTCGTGACCAGCGGCACCATGACGGGCAGCGAAGGCGGACGACGGCCGCTGCGCTATGGCGACATGCTGATCCTGGTGCGGCGGCGCGGCAATGCCTTCGACGCTGTCATCCAGGCGCTGAAGCACGCAGGCATTCCGGTCGCCGGCGCCGACCGGCTGAAGCTAACCGAGCACATCGCGATCATCGACCTGATGAACCTTGCCGACGCGCTGCTGCTGCCGCAGGACGATCTCGCGCTCGCGGTGGCGCTGAAGAGCCCGCTGTTCGGCCTCGACGATGACGACCTGTTTAAGCTGGCGTATCAGCGTCGCGGCTCGCTGCGCGAGGCGCTGGCCGCACAGGCGCCGACCGATGAGCGGTTCGCGGCCGCGCTGCGCCGCCTCGAACAATGCGAGCGCCGCTTCATCGAGGAGACGCCGTTCGCGTTCTACGCTTGGCTGCTCGGCGGCGACGGCGGGCGCGCCCGCATCCTGCGCCGGCTCGGCCACGAGGCCAACGACGCACTCGACGAATTCCTCGAGCTCGCGCTGGGCTATGAACGCAAGGCGCCGGCCTCGCTGCAGGGCTTTGTCGCCTGGCTGCGCGCCGCCGACACCGAGGTGAAGCGCGACATGGAGATCTCGCGCGACGAGGTTCGCGTCATGACCGTGCACGGCGCCAAGGGCCTCGAAGCGTCGGTCGTGTTCCTGGTCGACACCACGACCTCGCCGTCGGACACGCAGCGGCTGCGGCTGATCCATCTGCCGCAGGGCAATGCCGCGCCGAACGCGCCCGGCGTCGTGGTGTGGGCCGGCAAGAAGGCCGAAGATCCGGCCAATGTCGCCGATGCGCGCAAGGCGATGCTCGGCGACACCGAGGACGAATATCGCCGCCTGCTCTATGTCGCGATGACCCGCGCCGCCGACCGGCTGATCGTCGGCGGCTGCATGCCCGGCAACATGAACACGGTGCGGAAATCCTCCTGGTACGATCTGATCACCAAGGGGCTCGCCAATTCCGGGCTCAAGCTCGAGGAGCTCGAGACGCCGGCCGGCAAGGTGATGCGCTATTCGCGGCCGGATGACATGGCCGATCTCACTGGCGCTGCGGCGTCAACGGCCGCGGCACCGATTGCGCTGCCGTCCTGGCTGCGGACGGCGGCCGCACCTGAAGCCTCCGTCGAAGGTGTGCTGCGCCCGTCCGATCCGGCCGATGACGACCGCCATAAGATACGCACTGGCGAATCGGTGCAGCTGCGCGCCCGCGCCCTGCAACGCGGCACGCTGGTGCATCGGCTGTTGCAATCGCTGCCCGATGTCGCGGTGGAACGACGGCTCGGCGCGGCGCTCGGCTATCTTGCGCGTAACGCCGACGGCTGGAGCGAGGAAGAGCGGGCGGCGCTGGCTCGGCAGGTGGTCGCCCTGACTGTCGATCTGCGCTTCGCGCCGGTATTTGCGCCCGGCAGCCGTGCCGAGGTTTCGATCGTGGGCCGGCTGGAGCGGCCGGGCCAGCCGAAGGTGCTGGTCTCGGGTCAGATCGACCGGCTGGTGGTGACGCCGAGCGAGGTCCTGATCGTCGATTTCAAGACCAACCACGCTCCGCCACGGACCGCCGCCGAGGCCCCCAAGGGCTATATCCGGCAGCTCGCGCTGTACCGTGCGGTACTGGCAAAGCTTTATCCCCAAAGGATCATCCACGCCGCCCTGCTCTGGACCGAAATCCCTGAAATGATGGAGATTTCGGCCCCCGCGCTGGACGCCGGGCTGGCATAAGGTCATGTCGGCGTGAGCGAGCTTGACCCGGCAAGGGGGCATTCATACGTTTGCCCCATGCTCCCGGGGCGCGATTCTCAGCCGCCCTTTTGTCTCAACCGAACGAGGTACTCATATGGCCGTTGGCAAGGTTTCTGACGCCGATTTCGAAGCCGAAGTGCTCAAGGCGACCGGGCCAGTGGTCGTCGACTTCTGGGCCGAATGGTGCGGCCCCTGCCGCATGATCGCACCCGCTCTCGATGAGATTTCCGGCGCGATGGGCGACAAGGTCAAGATCGTGAAGCTCAACGTCGACGAGAGCCCGAAGACCGCATCGAAGTATGGCGTGATGTCGATCCCGACCCTGATGATCTTCAAGGGCGGCGAGATGGCGTCCCGTCAGGTCGGCGCCGCGCCGAAGGCCAAGCTGCAGCAGTGGATCACCGCTGCGGTCTGATCCGATTCGAATTAGCTGATTTGTGCAAACGGCCGGCGCCAAGCCGGCCGTTTTGTTTTACCTGATCCATCCGGTCGCCAGCGCCGAAGCGAGCTCGGCCAGGCCGCGCTGCCGAGCCAGCGCCGCCATCGCTTCGTGGTCGTAGCGGATGTGGCGGAAGGTGACGTCCCAGTTGCCCTCGACCTGTTCGAGAATGGCGTAGCGCGCATCGGGCGAGCCGGCCTCCACCACATGCGGATGCGGCTTGCCGGCGCGATAGCCGGGTGAGCCGACGCTGCCAGGATTGACGATCAGCCGGCCATCGCGAAGCCGCACGGCGCGCGCGGTATGGGTGTGCGCGCACAGGATCAGCGACTGCCTCACGCCTGCCGCCCTCGCCTCGATCGATTCCAGCGTCGACATGCAGACTTCGCCGCCCGGCAGCACGGTCTCGAGCCAATAGGTCTCGTCGTCCTGCGGCGTGGCGTGACAGAGGAACACATCGTCGCGATAGACCGCATTCGCCGGCAGCGTGCGCAGCCAGTCGAGATGCCGCGGCGCGAGCTGGGTGTAAGTCAGCCGCTCCCATGAGCCCATTTTCTCGTGCGGGCGGTCGATCAGATAGCGGTCGTGATTGCCGAGCAGATGGACCGCATCGAGCTCGATCAGCATGTCGATGGTCGGCCGGGCGTCGAGCGGCCCGCTCACCATGTCGCCGAGATCGACAATGTCGGAAATGCCCTGCGCGCGGATGTCCGCCAGCACCGCTTCGAGTGCGAGATGGTTGCCGTGGATGTCGGCGATCGCAGCAAAACGCATGGTGTGTCGTCCTCCCACATGCGCACCGCATCCGGGACGCGGGACCACTTATGCAGGAGGCGTGCCGTTGGCCGCAAGCACCGGGCCGGCCAGGTACAGCGAGCCGGTGATCAGGATGCGCGGCGGCACCTCGTAGGCCAGCGTGGCAAGCCGTTGCAACGCGGCGTCGACGCCGGAGGCGATCTCGACGCGCATGCCGAGCGCACGCGCGGCGTCGGCGAGCTTGTCCGGCGCCATGCCGTTGTCCCGGCCAGGCACCGGGACCGCGATGATGTGGCGCGTCAGCCCGGCGAAATTGGCGAGGAAGGCATTGGCATCCTTGTTGGCCATCATGCCTGTGATCACGACCAGCGGCCGCGACACCCGCTCCTCGAGATCGCCGAGCGCCGCCGCCGCAACGCGGCCGCCTTCGGCATTGTGCCCGCCATCGAGCCAGACCTCAGAGCCCTGCGGTCCCTGGCAGACGAGGTTGCCTGAGACCAGACGCTGCATCCGCGCCGGCCATTCCGCATTGACGATGCCGGCCTCATAGGCCGCGATGTTGAGCTTGAAGGTGTCGATCGCACGCAAGGTCGCGATCGCGAGGCCCGCATTGTCGAACTGGTGCCGGCCGAACAGCCTTGGCGCGGCGAGATCCAGCAGGCCGCGCTCGTCCTGATAGACCAGCCGGCCGCGCTCGACGCCGACATGCCATTGCTGTCCGGCCGCATGCAGCGGCGCGCGCATGCGGTTCGCCTCAGCCTCGATCACGGCCATCGCCTCCGGCGCCTGCTCGGCGCAAACCACCGGCACCTTGCGCTTGATGATCGCGGCCTTCTCGCCGGCGATCAAAGCCAGCGTATCGCCGAGGAATTCCATGTGATCCATGCTGACCGGCGTAATCACCGAAGCCAGCGGCGTCTCGACCACATTGGTCGAATCGAGCCGGCCGCCGAGCCCGACCTCGAGCAGCGCAACGTCGGCCGGATGCTTCGCGAACAGGCAGAACGCCACCGCCGTCTCCATCTCGAAGATGGTGATGGGATTGCCGGCGTTGATGCGCTCGCAATGCTCGAACGTGGTGCGCAGCTCGTCGTCACCGACGAGCTTGCCGCCGCCGACGGCGCCCAGCCGATAGCATTCGTTGAGCCGGACCAGATAGGGCGAGGTGAAGACGTGCACGCGCAGGCCGGCGGCTTCGAGGATCGCGCGCAGATAGGCGATCGTCGAGCCCTTGCCGTTGGTGCCGGCGACATGGATCACTGGCGGCAGCTTGCGCTCGGGATGATCGAGCCGCTCCATCAGGCCGCGCATGCGATCGAGGTTGAGATCGATGCGCTTCGGATGCAGCGCCGATATCCGCGCGATCAACGCCTCGAACGAGGGTTGCGATGGGGTGGCGCTTGCGGTCACGCGTGCGGCGCGGCCGGCACCGTCTCCGGTGCCGTGACGATCTGGGTCGGCTCGGTGACGGCGACCGTGGGCTTGGACGCGGTTTCAGGCGCCGGTGCCTTGGTCAGCAGGCGGCACAGCCGCGCCAACGTGGCCTTCATCTCATGGCGGTGCACAACCATGTCGACCATGCCGTGCTCGCGCAGATATTCGGCGCGCTGAAAACCTTCCGGCAGCTTCTCGCGGATGGTCTGCTCGATCACGCGGGCACCGGCAAAGCCGATCAGCGCGCCGGGTTCGGCAATCTGGACGTCGCCGAGCATCGCATAGGAGGCGGTGACGCCGCCGGTGGTCGGATTGGTCAGCACCACGATATAGGGCTGCTTCGCCTCGCGCAGCATCTGCACGCCGACCGTGGTGCGCGGCATCTGCATCAGCGACAGGATGCCTTCCTGCATCCGCGCGCCGCCGGATGCGGCGAACACGATGAAGGGCGACTTCTTCTCGACCGCGAGCTCGAGCCCGCGCACGATCGCTTCACCGGCAGCCATGCCGAGCGAGCCGCCCATGAAATCGAAATCCTGCACCGCGACCACGACGCCGGTGCCTTCCAGTTTGCCGTAGCCGACCTTGACCGCGTCGTTGAGGCCGGTCTTCGCACGCGCATCCCTGATCTTGTCGACGTACTTGCGCTCGTCGCGGAATTTCAGCGGATCGGCCGTCACCTCGGGCAGCGCGACGTCGAACCAGGTCTCGTTGTCGAAGATCGACTTCAGCCGTGCCACAGCGCCCATGCGCATATGGTAGTTCGAGCCGGGGATCACGAACTGGTTGGCCTCGACGTCCTTGTAGAACACCAGCTGCCCGGAATCCGGACACTTGATCCAGAGGTTTTCCGGGGTCTCGCGCCGCAGGATGTTGCGGATCTTCGGCCGGACGACGTTGGTGAGCCAGTTCATGGTTCGCTCCGAAATGCGGGTCGGTCCCGCACCAGCTGGATATATGGCGGGCCGGGCGAACCCGGCAAGCCGCCGTCTGCGGCCTTGTTGCCGCAAAATGTGGCTTATTCAGCGGCCTGCCTGGCGCCCCGGACCCCCTGCGCCAGCGCGGACACGAGGTCCGCCACCGCGCTCACGGTCTTCGGCGTCGCGCGGCCCTCTGCATCGAGATTGGCGCGCACCACGTCGACGATCGCGGTGCCGACCACGGCGCCATTGGCGTTCTCGGCGATCGCGCGCGCCGTTTCCGGGGTGCGGATGCCGAAGCCGACGCAGACCGGCAGCTGGGTATGCCGCTTGATGCGGGCGACCGCTTCCGCGACCGCGCTCGAATCGGCCGTCGCAGCGCCGGTGATGCCGGTGATCGAGACGTAATAGACAAAGCCCGAGGTGTTCGCGAGCACCGCCGGCAGACGCTTGTCGTCGGTGGTCGGCGTCGCGAGGCGAATGAAGTTCAGCCCGGCCTTCAGCGCGGGGATGCAGAGCTCGGTGTCTTCCTCCGGCGGCAAATCGACGATGATCAACCCGTCGACGCCGGCGGTCTTCGCGTCGGCCAGGAAGCTCTCGACGCCGTAGATGTAGATCGGATTGTAGTACCCCATCAGCACGATCGGCGTCGTGTTGTCGTCCTTGCGGAAGTCGCGGACCATCGCCAGCGTCTTGCGCAGCGTCATGCCGCCCTTGAGCGCGCGCAGGCCGGCGGCCTGGATCGACGGGCCGTCGGCCATCGGATCGGTGAAGGGCATGCCGATCTCGATGACGTCGGCGCCGGCCTTCGGCAGCGCCTTGAGGATGTCGAGCGAGGTTTTGGCGTCGGGATCGCCGGCCATCACGAAGGTGACGAAAGCGGAGCGGCCCTGCTGCTTCAGCTCGGCGAAACGTGCGTCGATACGGGTGGTCACTTCTGCCTCGCCTTCAAGATGTCGCCGACCTGCGGCACGTCCTTGTCGCCGCGGCCCGAGAGATTGACCACCATCAGATGATCCTTCGGCCGCTGCGGCGCGAGCTCGGACAGCTTCGCGATGGCGTGCGCGGATTCCAGCGCGGGGATGATTCCTTCGAGGCGCGACAGCAGCTGGAATGCGGCCAGCGCTTCCTCGTCGGTAGCCGAGAGATATTTGACGCGGCCGGTTTCGTGCAACCAGGCGTGCTCGGGGCCGATGCCGGGATAGTCGAGACCCGCCGAGATCGAATGCGCTTCCTCGATCTGGCCGTCGGCATCCATCAACAGATAGGTGCGGTTGCCGTGCAGCACGCCGGGGCGCCCGCCGGCGAGCGAGGCCGCATGCAGCTGCGTCAGCCCGTGACCGGCCGCCTCGACGCCGAAGATCTCGACCGAGGGATCGTCGAGGAACGGATGGAACAGGCCCATCGCATTGGAGCCGCCGCCGATGCAGGCGATCAGCGAGTCCGGCAGGCGGCCCTCGGCCTCCTGCATCTGCGTGCGTGTCTCGTGACCGATGATCGACTGGAAATCGCGCACCATCATTGGATAGGGGTGCGGACCCGCCACCGTGCCGATGCAATAGAAGGTGTTGTGCACGTTGGTGACCCAATCGCGCAGCGCATCGTTCATCGCGTCCTTCAGCGTGCGGGCGCCCGACTGCACCGGCACGACCTTGGCGCCCAGCATCTCCATGCGGATCACGTTCGGCTGCTGCCGCTCGACGTCGACCGCGCCCATGTAGACCACGCATTCGAGCCCGAAGCGCGCGCACAGCGTCGCCGTCGCGACGCCATGCTGGCCCGCTCCGGTCTCGGCGATGATGCGCTTCTTGCCCATGCGGCGCGCGACCATGATCTGGCCGAGCACGTTGTTGACCTTGTGCGAACCGGTGTGGTTGAGCTCCTCGCGCTTCAGATAGATCTTGGCGCCGCCGAGATGCTCGGTGAGCCGTTCGGCGAAATACAGCGGCGAGGGCCGGCCGACATAGTCCTTCAGATAGACATTCATCTCGGCCTGGAACGCCGGATCGGCCTTGGCGTCGGCGTAGGCCTTTTCGAGATCGAGGATCAGCGGCATCAGCGTTTCCGCGACGAAGCGTCCGCCGAAAATGCCGAAATGCCCGCGCTCGTCGGGGCCGCTGCGGAAGGAATTGGGCAGGTTTTGATTCATCGAACCATCAGTTCTTGGGTCGTTCTTTGGGTTGCGCGTGCGGCGCGGATGAAGGCGCGGATCAGCTCGGGATCCTTGACGCCGGGCGTGCGCTCGACGCCCGACGACACATCGACCCCGCCGGCGCGGGTGACGCGGACAGCCTCCGTGACGTTGTCGGCATTGAGCCCGCCGGAGACCATGTAGGGCAGCGCCAGATCGAGATTTTCCAGCAAGTGCCAATCGAACGGCGCGCCGAGACCGCCCGGCCGCGTGGCATCCTTCGGCGCGCGCGCATCGAACAGGATGCGGTCGGCGACGCCGGCATAGCCCGGCAGCGGAGCGAGGTCGGCCGCGGTCTCGACCGGCAGCGCCTTCATCAGCGGCAGGCCGAATTTCTGCTTGATGTCGCGCAGCCGCGCGGTGGTTTCCTTGCCGTGCAATTGCAGGATATCCGGCCGCAGCGTCTCGACGATGTTTTCGAGCGTCGCGTTGTCGGCATCGACGGTCAGCGCGACCTTGACGGCGCGGCCCTTGGCCTGGTCGCCAAGCTCGCGCGCGGTCTCGAGGCTGATATGGCGCGGCGACGGCGGGAAGAACACGAACCCCACCATGTCCGCACCGCCCTCAAGCGCGACGTCGAGCGTCTCGCGTGTGGACAGGCCGCAGATTTTGACGAGCAGGGGCATGGTCTCGAAACGGGTCTCAAAACGGGTTTTCGGGCGTCCGGAACAGGGGCTGGCCCGGGTCCGACGGGGCGGGTTCTACAACGTCGCGCCCTGCTTGTCTCGCCCATTGGGCCCGTAAAGCCCCAGCTGGGCCGGGGCCGAACGACGCTGCGCATCGTCCCGGGAGGCGGTAGCCCTGAGGTCGGCGAGTTCGGCGCGAACGTGGCGGGCGTCGGCTTCATGCTGCCGGGCGGCGCGGCGCCAGCGCCCCTGCTTGAACCAGGTTCCGATGCCACCGGCGATCACGCCGAGAATGGCGGAGGCGATGATGACGACGAACAGCGGCAGTGTGACCGCAACCATCGGCGTCACAGAGTTGAAAGGATCGAACGACACCGTCACCCAGTGACGATTGGCGACGGCGAAGATGATGAAGATCAGTCCGAGCGGAACGACGACCACTGCCGTGAAGAACTTTCGCATGACCATCTCTCGCCGCGATGGAGAAAGTGCGGGCGCATCGCCCACAGCAACGCCAGGCGTTGCGCGCCAAGCGTCCGCCCCGTTAGGCGTCAGCCTTGGGCGCGTCGATCTTGGAGGCTCCCGCCTCAGCCTCGTCGCGATTGAGGCGCTCGCGCATTTCCTTGCCGGTCTTGAAGAACGGCACGCTCTTCTGATCGACCGGCACATGCTCGCCGGTACGCGGATTGCGGCCGGCACGGGCCGGGCGATGCTTCACCGAGAACGCGCCAAAACCGCGCAGTTCGACGCGGTCGCCACGCGCCAGCGCCGCGACGATTTCATCGAGAATCGCATTCACAATGTTCTCGACGTCCCGCTGGTAGAGGTGCGGGTTGTGCTCGGCGATACGCTGAACAAGTTCGGATTTGATCATCGAAAATGGGATCCGGGCTCTTGCGGAAACCCATTTCCGTGAAAATGCCGTGCACTGTCAAGACGCTAAATCGATTTAGGACGCCGTGAAATCGCGTGACAAATAGCCCAATTGGGGCATGCGGCGATTCCCGCACAGCGGGAATACCCTGATCGGTACGCCTTTCGCTCTCGGTAGAGCCTGTTCCGTTCCGATTGAATCGGAACGGGGCTCTAGATTTTTGCTTTGACGCGTTTTTCTTCACGCGAACCGGCGCCCACTTCGCTCGAAAACGCTCTAGTCGGTTCCTCCGGGAGTCCACAGCGCCAGCATGCCGTCGAGCCCGAATCTGTCGACCGCCTGGGCCACGCCACCCTGCTCGATCCGCCGCGCGATGCCGCCGAGACCGAACGCATCAAGCGTCACCGACGCTGCGGTGCGCAGGAAGGTCAGATCGCCGAATCGCGGATTAAGCTTGTAATTGCGCACCGGCAGGTCGCTTTTGACCTTCTTTTCCGCAACCAACCAGGCGATCGCGGTCTTTTCATCCCCGAGCTGATCGATCAGCTTGAGATCGACCGCCTGCCGGCCGGTGAAGACGCGGCCATCCGCGACCTTCTCCAGCAGGGCGTCGTCCATGCCACGCCGTTCCTTCACCAATCCACGGAACCATGCATAGGAATCCTTGACCAGGCCGTCGATCGCAGCGCGAGCCTCCGGGCTGGTCGGCTCGAAGCCGTTGGGCGCCGCCTTCAGCGGGGACGATTTGATCTCTTCCATCTTCACGCCGACGGTCTTGAGCAATTCGGACACGTTGGGGAACTGGAACAGCACGCCGATCGAACCGACCAGCGAGGTCTGCTGGGCGACGATATGGTCGGAAGCGATCGCCGTGATGTAGCCACCCGAGGCCGCCAATCCCTCGACCACGACGACAAGCGGCTTCTTCGCCTTCAACTGCATCAGCGAGTCGTAAAGCTGCTCGGAGCCCGCGGTGGTGCCGCCGGGCGAATTGATATGCACGACAACGGCCGCATAGCTCGACTTGCCGAGCCGCTCCAGCGCCTCGACGCGCTCCTGGTCGCTGCGGATCAGTCCGTCGATATTGATCCGCGCGATGGTGTTCGACGTCGAAAAGGTGCCGCGTCCGCCGGCGGCGATGACGCCCACGCCGACGATGGCCGCGATTGCAATGACCGCAGCGGCGACGCGCCAGAACGTCAGCTTGCGCCTGATCCGGCGGCGGTCGACGATCACGTCTGAATCCAGCGACATCCGATCTCTCCAGAAATAGTCAGCGCGCAACCCGCGCGTTTTGCCGTCGCAGCGTCACTATCAGCTTAGCCAAATACATCAATTGCGACGCAATATGAAGAAAACAAGGCCCGCCATTCGGCAAACAAAAGGGCCCCGGCTTACGCCGGGGCCCGATTGTTCGCCTCAACGAGACGAAGGCTTACTTGTCGGTGCCGCGGTTCTTCAGCGCGGTGCCGAGGATGTCGCCAAGCGTCGCTCCCGAATCGGAGGAGCCGTACTGCGCGATGGCTTCCTTCTCTTCGGCAACTTCCAGCGCCTTGATCGAGACCTGCACCTTGCGGGCCTTCTTGTCGAACTGGATGACGCGGGCATCGACCTTCTCGCCGACGGCGAAGCGTTCGGCGCGCTGGTCGTTGCGATCGCGGGCCAGCTCGGACCGCTTGATGAAGGTGGTGAACTCGGTGCCCGAAATCCGGACCTCGATGCCGCTCTCCTTCACTTCGAGCACTTCGCAGGTCACGACCGCGCCCTTCTTGACGTCGCCCGGCTCCGCGAAGGGATCGCCTTCGAGCTGCTTGACGCCGAGCGAGATGCGCTCCTTCTCGACATCGACATCGAGCACCACGGCCTTGACCATGTCGCCCTTCTTGAAGTTGTCGATGACCTGCTCGCCCGGAAGCTTCCAGTCGAGGTCGGAGAGATGGACCATGCCGTCGACGTCGCCCTCGAGACCCAGGAAAAGTCCGAACTCGGTCTTGTTCTTGACCTCGCCCTCGACCACCGAACCGACCGGGAACTTCTCGACGAAGACTTCCCAGGGATTGCGCATGGTCTGCTTGAGGCCGAGCGAGATGCGGCGCTTGACCGAATCCACTTCGAGCACCTGCACTTCGACTTCCTGCGAGGTCGAAACGATCTTGCCAGGGTGCATGTTCTTCTTGGTCCACGACATCTCGGAGACGTGGATCAGGCCTTCGATGCCCGGCTCGAGCTCGACGAACGCGCCGTAGTCGGTGATGTTGGTGACGCGGCCGGTGAAGCGGGCACCCAGCGGGTACTTGGCTTCGATGCCCTGCCACGGATCATCCAGCAGCTGCTTCATGCCCAGCGAGATGCGGTGCGTCTCGTGGTTGATCTTGATGATCTTGACCTTCACCGTCTGGCCGATGGTCAGCACCTCGGTCGGGTGGTTGACGCGGCGCCAGGCGATATCGGTCACGTGGAGCAGGCCGTCGATGCCGCCGAGATCAACGAACGCACCGTAATCGGTGATGTTCTTGACCACGCCGTCGATCACCTGACCCTCTTCGAGGTTCTGCACCAGCTCCTGGCGCTGCTCGGCGCGGGTCTCTTCGAGAACCGTGCGGCGCGACACCACGATGTTGCCGCGGCGGCGGTCCATCTTGAGGATCTGGAACGGCTGCGAGTTGTTCATCAGCGGCGCGACGTCGCGGATCGGACGAATGTCGACCTGCGAGCGCGGCAGGAAGGCCACTGCACCGTCGAGGTCGACCGTGAAGCCGCCCTTGACCTGGTTGAAGATGACGCCGTTGACCTTTTCGTTGTTCTGGAACGCCTTCTCGAGCTTGCCCCAGCTTTCCTCGCGGCGCGCCTTGTCGCGCGACAGCACGGCTTCGCCGAGCGCATTCTCGATCCGGTCGAGGAACACCTCGACTTCGTCGCCGACTTTCAGATCACTTTCACGGCCGGGGCCGGCGAATTCGCGCAGCGCAACGCGGCCTTCGGTCTTCAGGCCGACGTCGATGACGGCCATGTCCTTCTCAATTGCAACCACCTTGCCCTTGATGACCGAGCTTTCCTGCAGATTGCCGCCGGCAAAGGATTCATCAAGCATCGCCGCGAAGTCGTCGCGGGTGGGGGTATAGGAAGACACAGTATTCGAGGCCATTTGTTCTCCAAATGCGGGATCTTGCCGGCCGTTCGGGTTGATGGGCGCACCGCGCGTGAAGTGTCAGGGATCCGCAAACCCTGACGACCGCTCATTGCAGGAGGTGCAACAGCGGGCCGGCAGCAAGACTGCACGTTCGGTACGTTTGAATTGATCGGAGCCTGAAACGAAAATATCGACTTCAAGACCTGGGAGCGGGCGTTCCTCCAGATGCGGCGAGGGTTCAAACCCGGCGCCGGCCCGCTCAGACAAGGCCTCGACACGGTCGATGGCGCTCCGAACGGCGCTGATATAGCCCTGCAAGCCGTTTTCGGCAAGCAGGAAATGCCCCATTTTACTGGGTTTTCGGGCCGAAAGGGCCCTCCAATGCCGACGATTCTAGCGCCGGGCGCGCGCCGCCTCGACGATGGCGATGGCGGCGCGGACGCCGGCCTCGATGTCGAGATTGGAATTATCCAGCGTGTGGGCGTCCGCTGCCGGCCGCAACGGCGCAACAGCCCGATTCTTGTCCCGCTCGTCGCGCTTGAGGATGTCGGCGAGCACCGCTTCCTCGTCGGCTTCCTCGCCGCGGGCGCGGGCCTCCAGGGTGCGCCGCCGCGCCCGCACGCGGGGGTCGGCGACCACGAAGATCTTCACGTCGGCGTCCGGGCAGATCACGGTGCCGATGTCGCGCCCATCCAGCACTGCACCGGGCGGATCGGCGGCGAACTGGCGCTGGAAGCTGACCAGCGCCTCGCGCACCCTCGGAAAGGCCGAGACGACGGATGCGCCCTCACCGACCTTCTGGGTCTTCAGGATCGGATTGCCGAATTTCTCGGGATCGAGCTCGAGCGCGACGGCCACGGCCCGCGCCTCGTCGTTGAGGTCGGCGCCCTGCGCCATCATCGCATAGGCCACCGCGCGGTAGATCACGCCGGTGTCGAGATGGCGGTAGCCGTAGTGGTGGGCGAGCCGCTTGCCGAGCGTGCCCTTGCCGGAGGCGGCGGGTCCGTCGATGGCGATGATCATGCGAAGTCAGCTCCCAGCGCGCGCATCATCGGAATGAAATCCGGGAAACTGGTGGCGATAAAGGCGGTGTCATCGATCTTCACCGGCCGATCCGAAGCACAGCCCATCACCAGCGCCGACATCGCGATGCGATGATCCATGTGGGTGGCAACAAGGCCGCCGCCCGGAACGTGGCCGCGGCCCTCGACGATCAGATCATCGCCGGAAACCTCGACCTTGACGCCGTTGACGCGCAGCATGTCGGCGGTGGCTTCGAGACGGTCGGACTCCTTGACGCGCAGCTCCTGCAGGCCGCGCATGATCGTGGTGCCTTCGGCATACGCCGCCGCAACCGCCAGCACCAGATACTCGTCGATCATCGACGGCGCGCGCTCCGGCGGCACCTCGACGCCCTTCAGCTTCGAGGCCCGTACGCGCAACGCCGCCATCGGCTCGCCGGCATCGCCGCGCACGTCGCTCTCCTCGATCGAGGCGCCCATTTCGCGCAATGTGGTGAACAGGCCGGTGCGCAGCGGATTGGTCATCACGTCGGAGAACACGACGTCGGACCCTTCGACAATCAGCGCCGCCACGATCGGGAACGACGCCGAGGACGGATCGGCGGGCACCACGACCTCTGCGCCATGCAGCTCGGGCTCTCCGTTCAGCGAGATCCTGCGGCCGTGGCTGCCTTCCTTCTCCGTGGAGATCTCGGCGCCGAAATGCTTCAGCATCAGCTCGGTGTGGTCGCGGCTCGCCTCCTGCTCGATCACCGTGGTGATGCCGGGCGCGGACAGGCCCGCCAGCAGCACCGCGGACTTGATCTGGGCCGAGGCGACCGGGGTCTTGTAGACGATCGGCACCGGATAGCGGGCGCCATGCAGGGTGAGCGGCAGCCGGCCACCTTCCCGGATGTCGCTGGTCCGGGCGCCCATCAGCTCCAGGGGATCGAGAATCCGGCGCATCGGCCGCGTACGCAGCGAGGCGTCGCCGTCGAAGACGGCCGCGATCGGGCAGCCGGCCACGGCACCCATCACCAGCCGGCAGCCGGTGCCGGAATTGCCGAAATCGAGCGGGGCGGAAGGCTGGGCGAAGCCGCCGACCCCGAGACCGGCGACCGACCAGGTAAACGGCGCCGTCCGCTCCACCTTGGCGCCCAGCGCGCGCATGGATTTGGCGGTATTGAGGACGTCCTCGCCCTCCAGAAGGCCGGAAATGCGGGTTTCGCCGACCGAAAGTGCCCCGAGGATCAGGGCCCGGTGGGAAATCGATTTGTCGCCGGGAACGCGGACCTTGCCGGCCAAGGGGCCGCAAACGCGCGATTCCAGCGGGGTCGGGGTGTCGGAATGAGCCAAGATTGTGTCCTCTCGCGCCGCGGCAGGTATCACATAGGCAACACCGCGTCACGCGCCCGTCACTTGCGCGCAAACCGCTATTGACAGCGGCTCCTCAACTAGCCAAGTGAAGCACCGTTTTTCAGCAAAATTCTGGGATGACCACGTTGGCTAAGTCCGAGCTCGGAACCAAGCGCATTTGCCCGACCACGGGCAAGAAGTTCTACGACCTCAACAAGAATCCGGTGATCTCGCCCTACACCGGTGAGGTCGTGCCGATCGCGCCTGTCGCCCCGCCGCGGGGCCGTGGCGCGACCGTCAGTTCCCCTGCGACCGCCGCCGAGATGCCGGAGGCGGCCGAGACCGAAGAATTGGTCTCGCTCGAGGAGGCCGATGCCGAGGAGAACACCGGCAAGGTCAAGGCCCAGGTTCCCGAATCCGAGGACGATATCGAGGTCGATGAGACCATCGACGACGATGACGACGACGATTCGACCTTCATTGCCGACGAGGAAGAGGGCGATGAGGACGTGACCGATATCATTGGTGACGTCGGCGGCGACGAAGAGACTTGAGATCGGCGCCGATCTGTGATCAACGGTGCTCCCGCGCGTGTCGCCTAGGCCGCGCGGACCGGGATTGATCCCCCAGGATCGTCCCAACTGGATAAGGGGCCATAGCTCAGCTGGGAGAGCGCTTGCATGGCATGCAAGAGGTCGGCGGTTCGATCCCGCCTGGCTCCACCAGCCTTCGCTCGCTTCGCGAGCTACGGCTCGGCAAGCCCGGAAAGGTCCATCGCAGCGATGCGGACGAAGGCCGCCGTGGCGCAGCTCGAAGGGCGAGGCCGGGCTCTCACCGAAATTCAAATGCGTTAGCATCGACCGCTGGCTCCACCAGCCAATCGTGCACCACGGCGATCTCATTCCTTCGGGCCGGCAGTTTCGCTGACCGTAGCGATCCGCCCCGCATTTTTGATCCAGAACAAAGCTCGAGCGTCTATCGGTTGCTATCTTGTCCGGCGCAACGGACCCCAACCATGCGCGATTCCAACTGGACGGAATTTTTGCGGTGCCCCAGGTGCCCGCGCACGGGCTATGCCCGGCTCTCGGAAATCACGCCCTTCAGGAATCGGATCGATATGGTCCCGGACGGCTTTGAGATTCGTCACGACGAGCGCGGCAGCGATTTCCAGTGCGCGACTTGCAGAGTGCCGGTGCTGCCATAGCGGACGCGCCTCGTTCGACGCCCGCTACTCCCCCAGCACCGCATTGAGCCGGTCGCGCAGGGCGACGATCTCGTCCTTCATCGCCATCAACTCGCCGACCGTGCAGTCTGACGCTGCGAGGATCGACTGCGGGACGGCCTTGGCCTTTTCACGCAGCGCGTGGCCCTGCGGCGTCAGCGCGATCAGCACCACCCGCTCGTCTTCGGTGCTGCGGGTCCGCCTGATCAGCTCCGCCGCTTCCAGCCGCTTCAAGAGCGGCGTCAGCGTGCCGGAATCCAGAAACAGGCGTTCGCCGAGGTCCTTCACGGGCACGTCGTCGCGCTCCCACAGCGCCAGCATCACGAGGTACTGCGGATAGGTCAGCCCGAGCCGGTCGAGCAGCGGCTTGTAGACGCGGTTGAAGGCGTGCGCGGTCGAATAGACCGCAAAGCAGATCTGGTTATCGAGCCGCAGCGCCTGATCCGCCGCCGTCTGTTTCCTGACCATGACTCCCATCGAATCCATCTCGTTTCCGGGTCATTCTCGGCTCAAAGGACCGCGAATTCAATTGCGAACAATTAAATGTGAGGCCCCGCAAAATCATATTGCACGCAATCTAATTGCATGCAATACATCGATCGCTGAATTCGAACTGAAGTCCAACCCCAAGGGAGACCACGATGTCTGTGAACGTGCTCTACAAGACCAGCGCCAAGGCAACCGGCGGCCGCGACGGCCATGCGGCAACGCTCGACGGTGCGCTCGACGTCAAGCTCACGACCCCGAAGGAGCTTGGTGGCGGCGGTGGCGCCGGCAACAATCCGGAGCAGCTGTTCGCAGCCGGCTATGCCGCCTGCTTCATCGGCGCCATGAAGTTCGTGGCCTCCCAGGGCGGCCCCAAGGTTCCCGCCGACGCCGCGGTGACCTCGACGGTGGGCATCGGCCCGCGCTCGGAAGGCGGCTTCGGCCTCGCCGTCGATCTCGCCGTCTCGCTGCCCGGCCTGTCCCGCGCTGATGCCGAGGCGCTGGTCGAGAAGGCGCACCAGGTGTGCCCCTATTCCAACGCGACCCGCGGCAATGTCGACGTCAAGCTGAGCGTCGTCTAGTCTCACCGACTGCCGATAGTCCGCCACGTCCCGCGTGGCGGACTATCGCATTTCAAGAGCGCATTGCATTGCGGATGCCAGTTCGCCTTCAGTTCGCTTGGCGAACGCACGCGCCGCCTGCTGCATGGGCCTGCGCCGACGGAAGCATTGCTGCCTCGCCTGAAGACCGTTAGCTCTGGGACCTCGTCTTCTAGTCCCAACTGAGCGAAGGTTGTTTCCATGAATACCCCAGCGGCTACGGGCGCGATGACCGGACTGCGCGTGATCGATCTGACGCGCGTGCTCGGCGGCCCGTATTGCACCCAGATCCTTGCCGACCACGGCGCCGACGTGATCAAGGTCGAGCCGCCCGCCGGCGACGAGGTGCGCGACTGGGGCCCTCCCTTCCATGAGGAAGACGCGGCCTATTTCGTCGGCATCAACCGCAACAAGCGCTCGATCGGCCTCGACCTCGCCTCCGAGGGCGGCCGCACGGTGCTGATGAAGATGCTCGAGACCGCCGACGTGCTGATCGAGAATTTCAAGCCGGGCACGCTCGACAAATGGGGCATCGGCAACGACGTACTGCGCGCGAAATTTCCGCGCCTCGTGCATTGCCGGATCTCCGGCTTCGGCGCTGACGGCCCGCGCGGCGGCAATCCCGGCTATGACGCGATCATCCAGGCAATGACCGGCATGATCGCGGCGACCGGCTCGCCGGAGAGCGGCCCGATGCGCATCGGCGTGCCGCTGGTCGACATCACCACCGGGCTCTATGCGGCGATCGGCATCCTGATGGCGCTGTCGGAGCGGCAGCGCTCCGGGCTCGGCCAATTCATCGAGACCACGCTGTACGAGACCGGGCTTGCGATCATGCATCCGCACACCGCGAACTATTTCATGCATGGCAAGCCGCCACAGCTGACCGGCAACGAGCATCCGAACCTCGTGCCCTACGCGATCTTCCCGACCAAGACCGACAACATCTTCATCGGCGTCGGCAATGACGGCACCTTCCGCAAGCTCGCCAAGGAGATCGGCAAGCCGGAGCTCGGCACCGATCCGCGCTTTGCCCGCAACAAGGACCGCATCGCCAACCGCGATGCGCTGCGGGCCGAGCTTGCCGCTGTGTTCAGCCAGCACGAGGCCGAGCCGCTGTGCAACCGGCTGCTCGCCGCCGGCCTGCCGGCCGGCCCGGTGCAGAAAATCGACCAGGCGCTGACCAACCCGCACACCATCCATCGCGGCGACGTCATCGAGAAGGATTGGTACAAGGGCGTCGCCTCGCCGATCCGGCTCGACCGCACCAAGCCGAGCCTGCGCCGCACGCCGCCGAAGTTCAGCCAGCACGCAGCCGAAGTGCTCGGCGAGTTCGGCTACTCCAAGGATGAGATCAACGGCCTGGTCGACAAGGGCGTGGTCTGCGGTCCCCAGCGCAAGCGCTAACGGCGGTTTCGAGCAAAGCCTGTCCCGCACGTGATGCGGGATGGGCACCGGTTGCATCAAGCCAACACGTCAGCTCCTGCGGTGCAACGTCGCGTCCGGCGTTGCACCGCACGCACGTGGGCTACGATGTCAGCCTTTTTTACCGCTTCCCTTTGCTTCGGCTTCCCCCGTACCATGGCTTTCGTTTATACGGTCATTTGAACGTCATCCGGCGCTGATAACGCGCGCAACGAAAGATGGCGTTCCAACCGGGAGGGGCTTTTGATGATCTTCAGACGACTCGGCGCTGCTGCGGCAGCCGCTGCCGCACTTGTATTCGCGTCGCCTGCGTTTGCGGTGACCGAGATTCAGTGGTGGCACGCGATGACCGGCGCCAACAATGACGTCATCGTCAAGCTGGCCAACGACTTCAACGCCTCGCAGTCCGACTACAAGGTGATCCCGACCTACAAGGGCGGCTACGCCGACACCATGAATGCCGGCATCGCCGCATTCCGCGCCGGCAACGCGCCGCACATCATGCAAGTGTTCGAGGTCGGCACCGCGACGATGATGGCCGCCACCGGCGCCGTCAAACCGGTCTACAAGCTGATGGCCGACGCCGGCGAGAAGTTCGATCCGAGCGTCTATCTGCCCGCGATCACCGGCTACTACTCGACCTCGAAGGGCGAGATGCTGTCGTTCCCCTTCAACTCGTCGTCGACCGTGATGTGGGTCAATCTCGACGCGCTGAAGAAGGCCAACATCGCGGAGATCCCGAAGACCTGGCCGCAAGTGTTCGAGGACGCCAAGAAGCTGAAGGCGGCCGGCTACACCACCTGCGGCTTCTCCGGCTCGTGGGTCACCTGGGTCAATCTCGAGCAGCTCTCGGCCTGGCACAACGTGCCGCTCGCGAGCAAGGCCAACGGCCTCGACGGCTTCGACACCGTGCTCGAATTCAACGGCCCGCTGCAGGTCAAGCATCTCGAGAACCTGGTCGAGCTGCAGAAGGACAAGACCTACGACTATGCCGGCCGCACCAACACCGGTGAAGGCCGCTTCACCGCGGGTGAGTGCCCGATCTACCTGACCTCGTCGGCCTTCTTCGGCAACGTCAAGGCGCAGGCCAAGTTCAACTTCACCGCCGCGCCGATGCCGTATTATCCCGACGTCAAGGGTGCACCGCAGAACTCGATCATCGGCGGCGCCTCGCTCTGGGTGATGGGCGGCAAGTCGGCCGAGGAATACAAGGGCGTGGCCAAGTTCCTGACCTTCCTCTCGGACACCGATCGCCAGGTCTGGATCCACAAGGCCTCGGGCTATCTGCCGATCACCAAGGCGGCCTACGCCAAGGCCAAGGCAGAGGGCTTCTACAAGGACCAGCCCTATCTGGAGACCCCGCTGCTCGAGCTCACCAACAAGGAGCCGACCGAGAATTCCCGCGGTCTGCGTCTCGGCAACATGGTGCAGCTGCGCGACATGTGGTCGGAAGAGATCGAGCAGGCGCTGGCCGGCAAGAAGACCGCCAAGCAGGCGCTGGACTCGGCCGTCGAGCGCGGCAACCAGATGCTGCGGCAGTTTGAAAAGACCGCCGTCCACTGACATGATGATGCCTTGAGGCACCCGGCAGGCCGCAAGCGCGCGGCCTGCCAATTCTTCCGAGATCATGCAAAAGCAATCGATTTTCCAATCAAAGCTGTTGCCGTACGCGCTGGTTGCCCCGCAACTTGCGATCGTCCTGATCTTTTTCTACTGGCCGGCCGCGCAGGCGGTGATCCAGTCCTTCCTGCTGCAGGACGCCTTCGGCCTTTCGACCACCTTCGTGTGGTTCGAGAACTATCTCGAATTGTTCAAGGACCCGGCCTATTTCGCCGCGATCGTCCGAACCTTCGCGTTCTCGTTCGCGATCGCGATCTCCTCGCTGTCGTTCGCGCTGCTGCTCGCTGTCATGGCCGACAAGCCGCTGCGCGGCTCGACACTCTACCGCACGCTGCTGATCTGGCCCTACGCGGTCGCCCCGCCGGTGGTCGGCGTGCTCTGGGTGTTCATGCTGCATCCATCGCTCGGCGTGCTGTCGCGCTATCTGCGCGCCATGGGCGTTGACTGGAATCCGCTGCTCAACGGCGACCAGGCGGCGGCCTTGATCATCCTCGCCGCGGCCTGGAAGCAGATCTCCTATAATTTCCTGTTCTTTCTCGCCGGGCTGCAGAGCATCCCGAAGAGCGTGATCGAGGCTGCCGCGATCGACGGCGCCCGCCCGATGCGGCGGTTCTGGACCGTGATCTTCCCGCTGCTGTCGCCGACCATCTTCTTCCTGCTGGTCATCAACATCGTCTACGCCTTCTTCGACACCTTCGGCATCATCGACACGATGACCCGCGGCGGCCCCGGCAAGGCGACCGAGACGCTGGTCTACAAGGTCTATACCGATGGCCTGCTCGGCGGCAATCTCGGCTCCTCCGCGGCACAGTCGGTCATCCTGATGGTCATCGTGATCGTGTTGACGGGCATCCAGTTCCGTTTCGTCGAACGCAAGGTGACCTACTGATGGTCGAGGAGGAGGGCTTCCAGCGCTATCTGGCTCACGTCATCCTGTGGATCGGGATCGCGATCGTCGCCTTCCCGGTCTATCTGGCGATCGTCGCCTCGACCCAGGACAACGCCGTGATCGCCAACGGCCAGATGTCGCTGCTGCCCGGCGGCCATTTCTTCGAGACCTACTACCAGACGCTGTTTGTCGGCACGAGCGGCTCGACCCGCGAGCCGGTGCTCAACATGATGCTGAACTCGCTGATCATGGCGCTGCTGATCGCGGTCGGCAAAATCGCGATCTCGATCATCTCGGCCTATGCGATCGTCTATTTCCGGTTTCCGTTCCGGATGGCGATCTTCTGGATCATCTTCATCACCTTGATGCTGCCGGTCGAGGTGCGCATCTATCCGACCTACAAGATCGTCGCCGATCTGCATCTGCTCGACAGCTATGCCGGCCTGTCGCTGCCGCTGATCGCCTCGGCCACCGCGACGCTGCTGTTCCGGCAGTTCTTCATGACCGTGCCGGATGAGTTGCTGGAGGCCTCGCGGATCGACGGCGCGGGCCCGTTCCGCTTCTTCTGGGATACGCTGCTGCCGCTGTCGCGCACCAACATGGCCGCGCTGTTCGTGATCCTGTTCATCCTCGGCTGGAATCAGTATCTGTGGCCGCTCTTGATCACCACGCGCGACGACATGCAGACCATCCAGGTCGGTATCCGCAAGATGATCACCACGACCGACGCGCTGACCGAGTGGCCCGTGGTGATGGCGACCGCGCTGCTCGCGATGCTGCCGCCGGTGTTCGTCGTCGTCGTGATGCAAAAACTGTTCGTGCGCGGATTGGTGGAGACGGAAAAGTAATGGCTAACGTCACGCTGCGCAGCGTCCGCAAGACTTATCCCGGCGGCTTCGAGGCCATCAAGGGCGTCGATGTCGACGTCGGCGACGGCCAGTTCTGCGTGCTGGTCGGGCCAAGCGGCTGCGGCAAGTCCACGCTGCTGCGCATGGTCGCTGGCCTCGAGACGATCACCGGCGGCGAGATCGACATCGGCGGCCGCGTCGTCAACCAGATCGAGCCCGCCGACCGCGACATCGCGATGGTGTTCCAGAACTACGCGCTCTATCCGCATATGAGCGTCTACAACAACATGGCCTATGGCCTGCGCAACCGCGGCATGGCCGAAGCCGAGATCAAGACCCGCGTCGAGGAAGCCGCGCGTGTCCTTGAGCTCTCGCCGATGCTGGAGCGCAAGCCGCGGCAGCTTTCCGGCGGCCAGCGCCAGCGCGTCGCGATGGGCCGTGCCATCGTGCGGCAGCCGAAAGTCTTCCTGTTCGACGAGCCGCTGTCAAACCTCGATGCCAAGCTGCGCATCGCGATGCGGGTCGAGATCCGCAAGCTGCAGCGCCGGCTCAACACCACGTCGATCTATGTCACGCACGACCAGCTCGAGGCGATGACGCTTGCCGACATCCTCGTGGTGATGAATGGCGGCCAGGTCGAGCAGATCGGCAATCCGCTGGATATTTATCAGAAGCCGGCGACCACCTTCGTCGCCTCCTTCATCGGCGCGCCACCGATGAACCTGATGCCGCTGCGTTCGGACGAGCTGACCTCCCAGATCGCAGGCGCCGATGGCGCCGGCATCGTCGGCATCCGGCCCGAGGATTTCGTGATCACCGGCGAGACCGCCTCCGGCGGCGTCGCGCTCGGCCTGACGGTCGAGGCGATCGAGCATGTCGGCGCCGAGACCTTCGTCTATGGCAGCCGTCAGCGCGAGGAAAGGGCCATCGCCGCCAATCCGGGCGAGCTGCCGCCCGGCGAAGTGATCGTCCGGGTTCCCGGCGCCACCGGGCCTGCGATCGGCGAACAGATCCGGGCGGTCGCGCCGCGCGACAAACTGCATCTTTTTACCGCTGACGGCCGCAAGCGCGTCGGCCCGTAACCGATCAGGAACGATTGGGGGCCATGCTGGCGCGCTTTCGAGCGAAATGGACACCGGTTCGCGCGAAGAAAACGCGCCGAAAACAGATAGTGGAGCATATCGGTCCTGATTTGATCAGAGCCGACATGCTCAAGGCGGCATTTACGCTGGTTTCAGAGGCGCTTGAACGCTATCCAGATCGCTCCCATATTGGCTTATGACCGACGGGCAAGCGGCCCGCCGGTTGCATGGGGTGCCGCAAGGGCCCCTCAAAGTCGCTTCGAGAGGACTTTGTAATGTCTCGTGTTCCATCGTTGTCCAGTCCGTTCCTTCTGGGATTCGACGAGATCGAGCGTGCGCTCGACCGCGTCGTGAAGGGCGCTGACGGCTATCCTCCGTACAATATCGAGCGGTGCGACCGTACCAACGGCCAGCCTGAGCGGCTTCGCATCACGTTGGCGGTGGCGGGCTTCACCCGCGACCAACTCGATGTAACTATTGAGGAAAATCAGCTCGTCATCCGCGGCCGCCAGCAGGACGACAAGGCTCGGCAATACATCCATCGCGGCATCGCCGCGCGCCACTTCCAGCGCACCTTCGTGCTGGCGGAGGGGATGCAGGTGCTGGGCGCGGATCTGAAGAACGGGTTGTTGTCGATCGACCTCGCCAGGCCGGAACCTGAACGGGTCGTTAAAACAATCGCTATCAATGAACACGAATAATAGAAACAACGAGCGGACTCGACCGCTTATCTGACTGAGGAGTCGAGACCATGAGTGAAGCCAATATCATCTACCAGTCCGACAGCGTCACGCCGGAAGCGCTGGCCCATCTGGGCGAGGGCCATATCGCCTATGTGAAGCAGGTCCGCTCCGAGGACGTACCGGATCTCTTTCCGCAGGCGCCGAAGATCGCGCCGGGCCTCAAGCTGTTCGCACTGCATGCCGCCGACGGCACGCCGATCATGCTGACCGACAGCCGCGAAGCCGCGATCGCGAACGCCTGGAGCAACGAACTGCAAGCCGTCAGCGTTCACTAGCGCACGGCTCATTCAGCATCCGCGAGTTCAATGCGCGGGCTCGCCTCGATACCGATCGAGGCGGCCCGCGCATTTTTTATGAGGACGCCGCCGGGATCAATCGATCAGGGCCTGTCGTGCTCCTCCGAAATGTCCTTGTTGGTGTAGTCGGGCATCATCGCGGTCGCGGCAATGCTGACCACTGCGCAGAACAGAATGTAGAGCGCGATCACGTAGCCGGAGCCGGTGGCGGCCAGCAGCGCGGTGGCGATCAACGGCGCCGGTCCGCCTGAGATGACCGAGGAGAGCTGGTAGCCGATCGAGCAGCCGCTGTAGCGCAGTCGCGGCGTGAAGCACTCGGCGATCAGCGCCGCTTGCGGGCCATACATCAGGTCGTGCGGCACGAATGACAGCACGATGGCGATGAAGATCAGCGCCGGCGCTGCGGTGTTCAGCAGGCCGAAATAGGCGAAGCCGAACAGCCCTGTCAGAGCCGAGCCGATCAGATACATCCGCTTGCGCCCGATGCGATCCGACAGGTGCCCGGCCAGCGGGATGGTGACGAGCGAGACGAGACCGGCACAGATCAGGCAGATCAGCAGGAAGTCCCGGTCCTGATGGATGACCTGGGTGCCGTAGGCGAACACGAAGGCGAGATAGATGTAGGCCGGCGCCTGTTCGGCCATCCGCGCCAGCGCCGCGAGGATGATCGATCGCGGCTGCCGCTTGATCACCTCGATCACCGGAACGCGCGCGACACGGTTCTCGGCCACGATCCGCCGGAACGTCGGCGTCTCCATGATGCCGAGCCGGATGTAGAGCCCGATCGCGATCATCACGAGGCTGAGCAGGAACGGGATACGCCAGCCCCAGACCAAGAACTGGTCGCCGGAGATTCGGCTGAACACCAGCACCGCGACATTTGCCAGCAGCAACCCGGCGGGACCGCCGAGCTGCGGCCACGAGGTGATGAAGCCGCGGTGCTGGTTGGTTCGCGCCCACTCCATCGAGAGCAGCACCGAACCACCCCACTCGCCACCGACGCCGATACCCTGGATGAAACGGATGGCGGTCAGGATGACGGCACCCCAGATACCGATCTGGTCATAGGTGGGGACGAGACCGACCGCCGCGGTGGCGAGCCCGGTCAACAGCAGCGTGGCGATCAGCGTGGCCTTGCGGCCGATGCGATCGCCAAAGTGGCCGAAGATCGCGGCACCGATCGGCCGCGCGATGAAGCCCACGGTGTAGATGGCGAATGCCTCCAGCACGCCAACCAGGGGATCGGACTTGGGAAAGAACAGCTTGCCGAAGACCAGGCCGGTCACCGTGCTGTAGAGCAGAAAGTCGTACCATTCGATGGTGGTGCCTACCGTGCTGGCAATCAATGCGCGACGCAATTGCGCCTGATGCTCGGCTTCCGGGAGCGGGGCGACTGCAATGTCCAATGTCGTCATCGTACATCTCCCTGGCCCGACATGTTCGAGCCATCTGGAATGCGTTTCATCCACCGTCCACGGCAGTGGAAGGCGGTATCGATGCCCGGTTATTTGTTTGGTTGGGGCAGGGCCGCAAATGCGCGGGGCGTGCCCATGCAGGCCTTAAGGAAGCCGGTCCTGGATTGCGCGCGGCCTAACCGATCGCCATCGCGGGAGTACGACATCCCTTCATGACACGGTCTTGCAATCCGAAATCTAGTCCTTCGGTCCGAAGGGTAAATTCGACCTTGGTCTGTGGGAATGCTCGTCGAGCACTGCTGCAGCGCGGTGACGGCCCGCGCCTTTATGGCGATGCGGTCGATGTGGCGAGCATCGGGCCCATGCAGTGCTGCACCTCGCCGGGCACATTGTAGGTGCGCATGATCGCGCCGCTGTCGCGCATGCCGCAGGCTTCCCGCTGCACCCCGAACATCCAGAGCGCATGGCCGGCTTCCCGCACCAGGATGCGCCGCGCCTGTTGTGCGGATGCCGGTGCTTCAGCGCGCGGATGAGCGGCATCGAACTCGCGCAATCTAGCAAGAGCCTGCTCCAGCGCGCGGCCCATGCGTCCGAGCGCGGAGGCCTTCTCCTCGGCGAGCTCGTAGGCGAGAACGTCGACGGGAACGCGATGGAAACGAAAGTCGAGGGACATCGGTATCCCCAAGGGTCGGATGCAGAACGATGACCCCCGGATTTTTCTGGCGCCACGGCCGGTTGTCAATACACGTTCAGACCCGTCGCGCGCCGCATCCGGTTTCAGTCCCTTGCTGAAACGGAGTTCTCGGCGCTGATGGCGCGGTCGAGGGCTTCGACCAACGCCTGAACCTCGACGAACTTGCTGCGGGCCCGCTCGGCCTTGTCACGATCGAACGGAGCGGCCAGCACTTTCGCATGCGCGTCCCTCTCCTCCATCATGCGATCACGGGCTTTCTTCAGCGTTTCAAGTCGCTCGCTCATCCGGGTCCTCCCGTACGTACCTGCTGATTCGCAACCAGGGACTCAGCCGAAGCTGGCCGGAAGCTCACCCTTTCGAAAGAAGACCATCGGCTCATCGTCATAGTCACCAATTTCGGGATCGCCGGTGGACGAGAATGCAACGACGGCGAGCTTGCTCAACGCCAGGCGCTCTGCCGTTCGCAGCGCGCCATTTGCCGTCTTGCAGACGATCGGAGGGTCCGGCTTGAGATGCCCGCCCTTGCCGGCGTTGAACGCCTGCACGACGTAGGTTGTTTCGCTTGCCATCAAGGCTCCTTCTGCCGGCCACCGGACGCGGTGACGCCAAGGACGACACGCTGCGCGCGTCGCCGGCCACGCGCGTATCCCGTCGCAAATCTCAACAACCGCGACAGATGTTTTTCAGCTTCGCCGCAACGCGGGCCTCTTCTGCGATCAACGGGTCCTTGTATTCGGATCGCGGTGCGTTGCTGTCGATGGCCGGAGGCTTCTTGACCGTCGGAGGGAACGCGGCATCGTAGCAGGCGAGACGACCGACCGTGCCTTCGATCTTGTTGCAGGCCGGTTCGGCGGCGAACGCGCCTTGTGCAAGCAGGCTGGCCGCAACCGCGGCGAACAGAAGCGTTTTCATACAGGAGCCTTTCCGGGCGATCGTTACACCAAACATTTCATGATTTGGGTTGTGTGCCGGCTGCGCGCTTGCGCGTTGCCGGCCACATCAAACGCCGGTCTGTCGTCGTCAAACGCCGGCGCAACAGAATTCATGGTTGCGGCGCCTTATCCATGCAGGACGGCGGCAGCGGCCACCAGGAGCAGCAGAAACAGGGGAACGATCACCGGCGGCACGATCCAATCGGCCAGACGAAATCCAGACACGTATGCTCCTCATCTGTTGGCGGGAGCCCTACGTTACCCTCAGTCACCGGTGGATGCCGTGGATGGGCGGTGATGACGCGACTCTACGCTCAAGGCCGGCGAATAGCGAGCGTTTAAAACCCGGTGCGGCAACAGCGTCAGGTCGACGGCGTCGACATCAAGCGCCGCCTAGCGCTCCGCCAGACGCGCGCGGATGTCCGGCTTCAGCACCTTGCCGACCTTGGACCGCGGAAGATCGTCCCAGACCTCGATCTGCTTCGGCGTCTTGATGCTGCCGATCTGCTGCTTGACGAACGCGGCCAGCGCCGTCGTGTCGATGGATTGGCCGGCGCGCGGCTGCACCACCGCGACGATGCGCTCGCCCCATTTGTCGTCGGGCAGCCCGATGACGGCACAATCCTGCACCGCCTCATGGGCACGCAAAGCGTTCTCGACTTCGATCGAATAGACGTTGAAGCCGCCGGTGATGATCATGTCCTTGGCGCGGTCGACGATGTAGAGGTAGCCGTCGCCGTCGATGTAGCCGATATCGCCGGTGTGGTGCCAGCCATGCGCCGAGGCCTCGCGCGTGGCCTCCGCGTTCTTGTAGTAGCCTTCCATGACTAGCGAACCGCGCACCACGATCTCGCCGCGCGATCCCGCCGGCAACAGCTTGCCGTCGCCGTCCATGATGCCGGCCTGCACCAGCGGGCCGATCCGCCCGGCGGAGGCAAGGCGGTCCATCGCAATGCTGCCGTCCGCATTGTAGTGATCGGCGGGCGCCATCATCGAAATCATCATCGGCGCCTCGGTCTGGCCGAACAGCTGCGCCATCGGTCCGATCCGCGTCAGGGCCTCGGCGAGCCGCGTCGCCGAGATCGGTGCCGCGCCATACCAGAAGCATTGCAGCGAGCTTCGATCGGCCGCATCGAGCCCGGGATGATCGAGCAGCATGTAGATCACGGTCGGCGGCAGGAACGTGTGCGTGACGCGATAGCGTTCGATCAACGAAAGGAACTCACCGATGTCAGGGTGGTGCATGATCACGACGCGGCCGCCCAGCGTCATGATCGGGAAGCAAAGCACCCCGGCGGCATGCGTCAGCGGCGCCAGCGCCAAATAGATCGGACGACCCTTGAACGGGTAGCCCATCAGGGTCAACGCGGTCATCGCCTCGATGTTGCGGCCCGAGAGCATCACGCCCTTGGGCTTGCCGGTGGTGCCGCCGGTACCCGGGATCATCGCGAGATCGTCGATCGCCTCGCGCTGAAAGACATCATCAGCGAGCCCGTCGAGCCAGCGGTCGAACGACGGTGCGAACGGCAATTCGGTATCGAGACAGACCAGCGCGCGCAGCTTGGGCAGATCCTGCCTCACCGCTTCGACCATCGGCGCGAAGCTCGAATGAAACAGCAGCAGGCTGCAATCGAACTGGTCGAGGATGAACTTGTTCTCGGTCGCCTCGTTGCGCGGGTTGATCGGGCACCACACCGCGGCGGCGCGCGAGATGCCGAACACGCAGGCGAACGCGAGTGGATCGTTGCCGGACAGGATCGCGACTTTCTCACCGGGCGCGATGCCCGATCGCTCGAGCCCGCGCGCGATCCGGTAGCTCAGCCGCTGCACCTCGCCATAGCTGAGGTCGCGGCCGTCCATGGTGAGGCACGGCGCGTCGGCGCCGAGCGAGGCACCCTTGTCGAGATAATCGATGAAGCGCATGGCAGGTCTCGCGCAAGAGGCGGGTGACGCGCGACTGCGTCACCCGCGGAGGCGGCGTTTTCGAGCGAATCGGACACCGGTCCGCTTGACGAAAACGCTTCAGGGAGCGGCGTGTTGAGTCCCGATCCAATCGGCGCCCAAGCTCAGTCGTGCACGGTCAGCACCGGCTTGCCGACCAGGCCGAAGCTGCGCAATTGCCCGAGCAACTCGTGATGGCCGAACGCCTGGCAGCCGGAGGCGAAGCCGACGCGCTTGGGCGGCTGCTGCAGCAAATACGCCGCGGCGAAGGCCTGCAACATGCCGGTCTGCTTGTAGTTGCTGTTGCCGTAGATGACGCAGTGCGCGCGCCCCAGCGGGCCGGAGGCATACACCGAATCCAACGACTTGTTGACGCGCGGGTTCTCGCGCGGCGGCATGGTGTTCATCACGCCGGCCGCGGTCTGCGCCAGCGCCGCGTAGCGCTCGTCGGGCTTCATGTCCTTGGTCGCCTCGAGCGCTGCGGCGACGATCTGCGGCACGCCCAGCATCAGCGCGCGGTTGAACACACCGCCCAGCACCTTCACGTTGGCGACGCGCGGATCGCGCTTGAACCACACCGGGTGCGAAGTGCCGCCCCACGGCAGCGCCAGCGCCAACTCGTGCTGGCCGGGGATGGCGAGGTTGTAGAGGCCGGCATCGGGCTGATGCTCGACGTATTTGTTCTGCTCCAGATAGTAGGCCTTGGCCATCGCGGCGTTGACCAGGATGGTCTGCGTGGAGGCGATGGTCGGACTGCCGCCCCAGAACACGGCGATATCAAGCGTGTCGAGGCCGGGCGTCTCCAGGCACAGCTGCGCGGCGATCTCGCCGGTGGTGTACATCTGCGCGATGCCCGGCGCGAGCAGCAGGCCGGCATTGCCGAACTTCGCGCCGAACTCCTGTTCGAGCGTGATCAGCCAGTCCTGCTCGCCTGTCGTGTCGGTGTAGTGGCACCTGGCAGCCAGGCAAGCCTGCACCACCTCGGTGCCGAACTTGGCGAACGGACCCACGGTGTTGAGCACCACCGAGGCGCCCTTGAACAGTTCGGTCAGCGCGGCCGCGGTGTGCGGCACCGTCACCACCTCATAGTCGGCGGTCTCGATGCCGGCGACGTTCGACTTCATCGCGGCGTTGAGCTTCTCGCCGCTGCGGCCGGCGGCGATGAAGGGAATGTTGTACTCGCGCAGATATTCGCAGACCAGCCGGCCAGTGTAGCCGGATGCGCCATAGACGATGACGGGCTTCTTCTCGCTCATTGCGATCCTCCGAAATGTGTGTTGTCGGATTTGTTGCTACATGCCCATGCCGCCATCGACCGGCAGACCGATGCCGGTGATGAAGCGGGCCTCGTTCGAGCACAGAAACACCGCGGCGTCGGCGATGTCGGAGACCTCGGCGAGCTTGCCGAGCGGCGTCTGCTCCACCACCGAGCCGACGGCGGCATTGACGTCGGGCGCGAGACCGATCTTGACGATGTCATTGGCGAGCTGCAGGCCCATGTCGGTCGGGATCAGGCCGGGGTAGATGCAGTTCACCCGCACCCCATAGCCGAGCTTGCCGGCTTCCATCGCGCCGACCCGCGTCATGCGATCGACCGCGGATTTGGTGCCGGAATAGACCGCGATGCTCGGAAAGGCGATCGTCGCCGCGACCGAGGCGATGTTGACGACCGCGCCGCCCTTGCCCGCGGCTCCGCCCGGCCGCATCGCGCGGAAGGCGTGCTTCATGCCGAGCACGGTGCCGACGATGTTGACCTCGCACATGCGGCGCGCATCCTCGGCCTTGATGTCGGCGACCAGCGAAGTGATCTCGATGCCAGCATTGTTGATCAGGATGTCGAAGCCGCCCAGTGTTTCGACCGTCGCGGCGGCAGCCCGCTCCCATTGCGCATCGTCGGTGACGTCGAGCTTGACGAAGCCGGTTTTGACGCCGGCCTTGGCGACCTCGGCGGCGCTGGCCTTGCCGGCATCGTCGAGGATATCTCCGATCATGACCGCGGCGCCGGACCGCGCCAGCGCCTGCGCGATGGCTGCGCCAATTCCCCGGGCGCCGCCGGTGACCAGGGCTTTCCTGCCTTCAAGGCTCTTCGCACTCATGACGTAGTCCTCCCTTTGCTTGGTGATTTGATCGGTGCCGCGGCCGGCGGCAGCACGGGCCGGCGGTCTGCAGATTCTCAGCGCATTGGTGGCGGCGGCAGGCGTCAGCGGGGCGCAGCGTTGGCGCGCCCGGCGGTGCATTTCCTCCTGATGTCGTTAGGTCAGCCGTCTTGACGGTTGTCCAAATTATTGGACCAACCCTCGTCCAGGAACTTGACACTTGTCAAGCCCGAATTTGACAAGTGTCAAAGAGGATGATTGTGAAGAGATAGAGCGCGCCGCGGTTCGCGCGGTATAAGTTTGCTCGAGGGAAGAGACAGGAAAGGCACGAGATGGCGCGGCAAGCGACGGGAGCGGCCCAACGTGTGACGGTGGCAGCCGAGACGCTGCGCGACGAGAAGTTCAACGCACGGCGCATCGAACTTGCGGAGGCCGCGCTGGAAACGCTCGGCGAGCTCGGCTTCGCGCGCACCAGCCTGCGCGAGATCGCGCAGAACTCCGCCTTCACGCACGGCGTGTTTCACTACTACTTCAGCGACAAGCTCGATCTGATCTGCTGCTGCGTCCGTCACTACAAGGCAAAATGCGTGACACGTTACGACGAGGTGGTGACGACGGCACGAAGCCGCGACGAATTGACCGAAGGCTTCCTCGCCAAGCTGGCGGCGACGTTGCAGGACGAAGCCCGCATGCACCGGCTCTGGTACGATCTGCGCTCGCAGGCGATGTTCGAGCCGGCGTTTCGCAAGGACGTGCTCGAGATCGACAAGAGTCTCGAAGCGATGATCTGGCGCATCGCCACGCGCTACGCAGAGCTCGGCAACAGGAAGCCGGCATCGTCTCCGGCGGCGCTCTACGCGCTGTTCGACGGCCTGTTCCAGAGCGCCCTGCTCAGGCACCTCGCCAGCGACGAGAAGGCCGTCCCCGATCTGCTCGACGAAGTCCGCCGCCTGCTGCCGACGATCTGCTGAGAGAATTGCGAACGCTTCATAGCCCGACGATTGCGCATCGGCATGCGTCAATGCGTGACGTGTTGACTACGCACTGATGTCAATTGCGCGAACGAATTCGCGAATACGGATGATTACGCCGCGCTCGCCGGCGGCAGCGCGAGCACCGAGTAGATCGCCTGCGCGTCGCGCGAGGCACGCAGCTTCTTGGCGACGTCCTGGTCGCGCAGCAGGCGGGCGATGCGCGCCAGCGCCTTGAGATGATCGGCGCCGGCGCCTTCCGGCGCGAGCAGCAGGAAGATCAGGTCGACCGGCTGGCCGTCCATCGCCTCGAAATCGATCGGACGCTCGAGGCGGGCGAAGAAGCCGAACAGCTTCTCAAGCTTCGGCAGCTTGCCGTGCGGAATCGCGACGCCATAGCCGACCGCCGTAGTGCCGAGCTTCTCGCGTTGCAGCAGCACCTCGAACACCGCGCGTTCGTTCTGCCCGGTCAGCGCAGACGCGCGCGCCGCGAGTTCCTGCAGCGCCTGCTTCTTGCTGATGACTTTCAAAGCCGGAAGTATCGCCTCGGGTGCGACCAAATCGGTAATCGGCATTGGGACGTTCCGAGGTGAATGAACCGTCAGGTTGCGAATAGGCTTTACAGCGGCGGCGTCAAGAAGTTGAGGTGGGATGCGGGCTTAGCCCGGGTCCAGCTGGCAGGGCTTCTACTCCAACGTATCGGCGGTGCCAACACCTGCGAACCCTGTTCCGCCCCCTTATTCCTGGAGGCGGCGGACCATAAGCAGGGCTGGCTTCGGACGTCAATGCCATGGGCCAACTATCCTCAGGGGCTCACCGCCGGCGGATCGACCCAGCCGACATTGCCGTCCGTACGGCGGTATATGATGTTCAACCGGCCACTGCCGCCATGCTGGAATACCAGGCAGGAGGCGCCGGTCAGATCGAGCTCCATGACCGCCTCACTGACCGACAGCCGCTTCAGCGCAGTGGTTGCCTCGGCAATGATCACCGGGCTGTATTCGGTGACCTCGTCCTCGTTCTCCGGCGCCTCGATGATGTAACTCGGCGCGTCGAGGCCTGCACTGTTAAGGCCTGCGCCGTTCAATTCGGCGAGCGCAGCGTTCGCGGCATAGGTTTTGCGGGCCGAGCGGTCCTTGAGCCGGCTCTTGTAGCGGCGCAGGCGCTTCTCGATCATCAGGAGCGCGGCGTCCGCGCTGGCATAAGCATCGGCGGCGTTGGATTCGGCTTCCAGCGTGATGCCGGAATCCAGATGCAGCGAGCAGTCGGTGCGGAAGCCGAAGCCATCCTTGCTCAGCGTGATGTGACCGGAATAGTTGCCATCAAAATACTTTCGCAGGACCTCGTCGGTGCGCTCGCTGACGCGCGCACGAAGCGCCTCGCCGATGCTGATGCTCTTTCCCGAGATTCGAAGGGTCATTTGATGCCTCAATTGCTGGATGCCTCGATCACTCTTGCAGGAGCATGATGTTTGCTGGGCTTCCGGTCACCTCCCTTGCTGGACGACGCTTCGCCAGGAAAGATTGAGACTATCGCGATTTGACGCGAACGCAACGAGCGCATCATCCTGTCCGTACTCGGACGGGGTCATGCTCTGGAAGTAACCTAAACGGGGGCTGTATCGCGCGAGCGGTCGGGCGAGGAGGCAGGAGCCGAAAGGGCATTACCGAGCATGCTCTGTTTGTCACGGCGGCGCTGCACCGAGGATGGGATCCGCATCGCCTCGCGGTACTTCGCGACGGTGCGGCGGGCAATATCAATGCCCGAAGCGCGCAAACGTTCCACGATCGTGTCGTCGGACAGGATCGCCGACGGCGCCTCGCCGTCGATCAATTGCTTGATGTGGTGGCGCACCGCTTCGGCCGAGTGCGCCTCGCCGCCGTCGGCGGAGGCGATCGACGCGGTGAAAAAATACTTCAATTCAAAACTGCCGCGATTGGTCGCCATGTATTTGTTGGCGGTGACGCGCGACACCGTCGATTCATGCATCTGGATCGCATCCGCCACCGCCTTCAGATTGAGCGGCCGGAGGTGCGCGACGCCATAGGTGAAGAATCCGTCCTGCTGGCGGACGATTTCGGTCGCGACCTTCAGGATGGTGCGGGCGCGCTGATCGAGCGCGCGCACCAGCCAGGTCGCGTTCTGCAGGCAGTCGGTGAAGTACGACTTGTCACCGTCCTTGCGGATCGTCTTCGACAGCTCAGAGTAATAGGTCTGGTTGACCAGGACGCGTGGCAGAGTGTCGCTGTTGAGCTCGACATGCCAGCCGCCGTCGGGACCCGGACGCACATAGACGTCGGGCACCATGGTCTGCGTCCGCGCGGTGCCGAACTTCAGCCCGGGCTTCGGATCGAGCCGGCGGATCTCGGCGATCATGTCGGTGATGTCTTCGTCGTCGACGCCGCACAGCTTGCGCAAGGCCGCGATGTCGCGCTTGGCGAGCAGATCGAGATGCTCGACCAGCGCCTGCATCGCCGGATCGTAGCGATCGAGCTCGCGCAGCTGAATCGCCAGGCACTCGCTCAGGTTTCGCGCGCAGACGCCCGGCGGATCGAACTTCTGCAGCACCGCGACGACCTCGTCGACCGCCTGCTGCGACGCGCCGAGCCGCTCGGCGGCCTGGCCGAGATCGGCCGGCAGGTAGCCGGCGTCGTCGACCAGGTCGATCAGATACTGCCCGATCATGCGCTGCGCCGGCGCAGCGAATGCCACAGCGAGCTGTTCGGCGAGGTGGTCGGCGAGCGTCAGCTCGGCGGCCACGAAGGCTTCGAGATTGTATTCGTCGTCGCTGGAGGCACCACCGCCCCATTCGGTATAGACCGACGGAGCCGCGTCCTGCGCGGCGCGCGCGGCGGCTTCGGCCGGCTCCTCGGAGAACACGTTGTCGAGCCCGGTATCGAGCGTCTGCTCGATCTCCGCGCGGGTGCCGAGGTCGCGGTTCAGCCATTCCTCCTGGCCCGGCTCAAAGGCAGCCTCGCCGCCCGAGCCTGCGGCCATGTCTGACGCGTCGCCGTCATCCCCGTAACTCGAGGAACCGTCGGAATCGCCGTAGTCCGGCCGCTCCATCGTCGGCTCGCCCGCCACCGGCGGTTCCGGCCCGTCGGCGGCCCGCTCGAGCAGCGGATTGCGCTCCAGCTCTTCCTCGACAAAGGCCGACAGATCCAGGTTCGACAGTTGCAGCAGCTTGATCGCCTGCATCAGCTGCGGCGTCATTACCAGCGACTGCGACTGGCGGAACTCTAGTCTTTGCGTCAGCGCCATGGAGGCAAGATCGATTCCAAAAAGTTGGCTCGATTCTTGCTTATCTTAGTCCGGAGCCGTTGTACACGGCTTGACGGATGGGATTTTTCGGCTACAGGCGGAATTCCTCGCCAAGGTAAAGCCGGCGTACATCGGGATCGTTAACGATCTCCTCGGGGCTGCCCTCAGTCAAGATCTCACCGGCATAGACGATGTAGGCGCGGTCGGTCAGGCCGAGCGTCTCGCGGACGTTGTGGTCGGTGATGAGAACACCGATGCCGCGATTGGTCAGATGACGGACGAGGTCCTGAATGTCGCCGACCGCGATCGGGTCGATGCCGGCGAACGGCTCGTCGAGCAGCATGTAATTCGGACGCGTCGCCAGCGCGCGCGCGATCTCGACGCGGCGGCGCTCGCCGCCGGACAGCGCGATCGACGGGCTCTTGCGCAGCCGCGTGATGTTGAACTCGTCGAGCAGCGAATCCAGTTCGTGCTCGCGCTTCTTCTTCGAGGGCTCGACGACCTCGAGCACCGCGCGGATGTTCTGCTCGACCGTCAGGCCGCGGAAGATCGAGGCTTCCTGCGGCAGATAGCCGATGCCCAGCCGCGCGCGCTGATACATCGGCAGCTTGGTGACGTCGTGGCCGTCGAGCTCGATCGCGCCGCGATCGGCCTTGATCAGGCCAGTGATCATGTAGAACACCGTGGTCTTGCCGGCCCCGTTGGGTCCGAGCAGGCCCACCGCCTCGCCGCGGCGCACATAGATGCTGACGCCGCGCACCACCTGGCGGCTGCCAAAACTCTTTTCCACGCTATGCACAGCCAGGTAGCCCGGCCGCTTGATGAGCTGCGGCGCCGAAGCGGTGTTGTTCCTGGCCGGCCTTGCCCGCGCCGGGGCGGGCGCTGCTGTGGGCTGGGATCGTGGTAGCTCGACGGCGGGAACCGGCGCGGCGCGCGCCATCGGCGGCGCGTCGCGCACCGGTGACGTCAGCATCTCGCCGAACTGATCGTCGAGCGCCGTGATGTCGTCATGCGCGCGCGCAAATCCGGAACTGCGTTTCGCAGGGCGCCGCCGGAACATGCCGAGAAAATCCACCATCCCCGCTTCGCTTCAGCCTTTCACGGTGATCCGGCGACCTTGCCTGCGGACCGATCGATTCGCACGGCAAAGCGCGATCACCCGCGCCTTGAATGAATGGATGCCCCTATCCCGGCCGACATAACTCCCCCTCAAAGGCACATCGTCCGGCCGGGCCGCTGGAGTAGATACAGTCTCGCCCCGCGCGCTTCAACCTCGCGGTCGCAAAATATTATCTAATGCATTGATTTATCTTGATTTTGGTGGCTTGGAGGAGGTTGACGGGGGCTTACAGGATTCGCCGCGGCTGGCGTGCCGCCGCAACTCTGGTCCTGAACCATCAACACCTGCACCTTGCCGCTATCGGATTCGACGCGCGAGACGCCGGTCGTCATGTCGACGCGCAGGCGATCGCCGCGCACCACGTTCTGGCACTGGGTCAGCACCACGCCGCCGAGCATGGTGATCAGATTGGCCCTGGTGTCGAAGATCGCAGTCTCGCCGGTCACGACCTGGTCCTTCTGGGTCACAACCACATTGCCCTTCGCCTCCAGCCGCTTGATCGAGGAACTGCCACCCGGCCCAGGGGTCGCTGACGGCATTGGCGCGCCTTTCGTTCCCTTGGCACCCCCTGAGGGCACTGTCGGCTGGGCGGGCTTGCCCTCGTAGAACGCGACAAGTGTCCTCGATGTCATTGTGGTGTCGCCCTGCACCACTTTCACACTGCCCGAGAAGGTCGCCTCCTTCTTCCTGTCACGCATTTCGAGCACCGCGGACTCGATCCGGACCGGCTGGTCGCGGTTCTGCGCAAAGCCCTGCACGGCATTAGGCATAGACGCGCTGCCCTGTCCGCGCGCCCCGTCGAATGCGGTGACGGCGAAGATGGCGACAGCTGCAACTCGTAAAGGAAGCATCTCCATCGCCGTCCCCCAATCGCCGGCGCCTATTTCGACTTGCTACCTGGAAGCAGTTGAAGCGGCGACGGGGCTGCAGGGGCCGCGCCGGGAGCGGCCGGCGTGCCGCAGCCGCCCTTGCCGTTCTGCCCACCCTGCGACTGGATGAACAGGCCCTGCACCTTGCCGCTGTCGGATTCCACCCGCGAGACGCCGGTGGTCATGTCGACCAGCAGACGGTCGCCGCGCAGCACGTTCTGGCACTGGGTCAGCACCACTTGGCCGCCACCGCCGCCGAGCATGGTGATCAGATTGGTCTTGGTGTCGAAGATCGCGGTCTCGCCGGTGACGACCTGATCCTTCTGGGTGACGACGACATTGCCCTTCGCCTCCAGCCGCTTGATCGAGGACGCGCCGCCGGGGCCCGGAGTCGCCGATTGCATCGGCGCGCCCTTCTGAGCGGCGGCAGCCTTGGTGGCGCCCGTGGTCGGCGCCGGCGCCGCCGTCGACTTATCCTCGTAGAACACGACCAGGACCTTCGAGGTCATGGTGGTGTCACCCTGCACGACCTTCACATTGCCGGCGAAGGTCGCCTCCTTCTTCTTGTCGCGCATCTCGAGCGAGGCGGCCTCGATCTGGATCGGCTGGTCGCGGTTCTGCGAAAAGCCCTGCATGGCGTTGGGAACGCCGCTCATCGAGCCCTGCGCGGACGCGGCGTCGGCTGCGAACAGCGTGAGCAGAAAGGCCGCAATTGCGATGCCGTGCGGAAAACGTCTCATCATCAAATTCATTTCGGGTTGGCGGATTTGCGCGGCTTCGGTGACGGCGGAGGTGACGCGGGCTCGGCGGGCGGGCTCGGATTGTTGTCGCCGAGCTTATCCAGATTCATCACGACATTGCCTTCGAACCGCACGAGTTCGCCGCTGTTGTAGATCCTGAGGCGATCGGCGGTCAGCGTGCCTTCGAGCAGCTTGACGTCGACATGCTCGTCCGACGACACGTTGCCCTTGTTGATGTCGACGAAGGCCTGCGTCAGCTTGGCTTCATAGCCGGTGGACGACTGCAGGAAGATATCCTGGCGCAGGTCGAGCAGCTGCTTCTTGTTGTCGAAGAAGCCGGTGCGCGCATCCATGGTCACCGTCGACTGATCCTGCTGCGCCACCTTGGCGCGGATCGTCTTCAGCTCGACATGGTCAGGGTCGGTGACGTCCTGGATCGCCGCCTTGGCCCACATCTCATAGGGCCGGCCGTCGGCCGAGAAGCCGGCGATATGCGGCGATTCCATCGTGATCTTGGTGCCTGACACCACGAGGTTGTCCATCTCGACCGGCAGCTTGGGGATCATCTCGCGGAATGGATTGTAGACCGAGACGAAGATGATCGAGGCCATCGACAGCCCCACCACCGCAGGCACCGCGATGCGCAGGATCCGCACCATGCGGCTGTGCCGCGCGGCGGCGGCAAAGCGCGCCTCGAGGCCCGTGACATAGCCGGGATGCTGGGCTGGATTCTGAACCGAATTCACCTGAGCTCCAGAGGCGCGAAATTGCCCCTATTCTAGCCGGAGCCGCCCCAATATGCAGCCCGGACCTCGCGTCGCGCCCCCCAAGCCGACTTCAAGGCGGACCACGCGTGAACAGTTTGGCCGAAACGGGGCGGAACCGGCCCGCTGCGACGAATTCGGCGCCCATCATGAACGGGCGAAATCAGGAATGGGCGAAGATGTCCTCGGCCTCCCAGCCGTCAAGATCGAGCCTGGCGCGGGTCGGCAGAAAATCGAAGCAGGCTTTGGCGAGGTCAGTCCGTCCCTCGCGCGCCAGCATCACATTCAACTTGTCGCGGAGCGCATGCAGATGCAGCACGTCGGAGGCGGCATAGGCGAGCTGGGCTTCGGTGAGGCTCTGCGCACCCCAGTCGCTCGACTGCTGCTGCTTCGACAAGTCGACGTTCAGCACCTCGCGCACCAGATCCTTCAGGCCGTGACGGTCGGTATAGGTGCGCGACAGGCGCGAGGCGATCTTGGTGCAATAGACCGGCGACGGCATCACGCCGAACGTGTTGTAGAGCACCGCGACGTCGAACCGCGCGAAATGAAAGATCTTGGTGATCGCAGGGTTGGCGAGCAGCGCCTTCAGGTTCGGCGAGTCGGTGTGTCCCTTCGGAATCTGGATCACATCGGCGGTGCCGTCGCCGTTCGACATCTGCACCACGCAGAGCCGGTCGCGATGCGGATGCAGTCCCATGGTCTCGGTGTCGATCGCAACGGAATCGGTATAGCGGGACAGATCAGGCAGGTCGCCGCGATGCAGGCGGATGGTCATGCTGTCAAAAACCTCGTCGAATCGCTCTCGGGACAAGCTATCGTTCAATTCCCCGACAGGCGAGCGTGCATCAAGCCTTGTTGCGTCTCGGCGCTAAAGCCCATCAAGGGCGGAGCGCCGGCAACGTGAACCTCCTTGTGCACGCACAGATGGCTCCGGGTTTAGCGCCATTGTGCAGCGGAGACAATGGCTTGGGCGGCCCCCAGCGCCCGCGCAAGCGCGCCATTATTGCCAGCTGACGCGCAGGCCGAACCGGCCGGTGATGTCGTCACGGCGGGTGCTGTCCACCGACGTCGTGTAGCCCGCGCTGGCATAGGCGCTGATCGTGCGATTGAGCTGCGCGCTAACGCCGGCGCCGATCTCGACCGCGGTGCCGCGGCTTTGCACGCCGATCAGGTCGGTCGTCGCGAAGGCGATGCTGCGGTCGTTCGCGGCGGTGTGCCAGAGATTGGCCTCGAGATACGGACGCAGTTCGGCGGTGCCGACGATGAAGGTCGCGGGCACGCGCACGCCGAGCCGGCCGGTCAGCGTGTCGGCGCTGCCGGGCGCGACGCTGGAGAACATGTCGTTGAAGCTGTCGAACGACTGGCGCTGCCAGATCAGTTGCGCCTGCGGCTCGATCGCGACAAAGCGATTCAGCGGGATCGGAACGCCGGTTTCCAGCGACGCCGCGACGCCGGTGCCCGACACAAGCGCGCCGACCTGACGATCCGACTGCGGGCTTGCACCGTAGAAGCTGCCCATCAGCACGGCGTCGACGTACCAGCCTGAGGGGCCGATATGGGTCCAGTAGCCGCCGACATTCTGGCTGTCGATCGAGAGCGTGCCGGTGCGGACGTTGTTCATGCCGACCGCGAAGCCGTTGATGGCGCCGCTGGCCCAGCCATACGCATAGAAGAACCCCGCGCGATCATGATGCCCGGGTGCGGACTCAAAGCGCAGGATGTCGGCGCCGACCTGTACACCGGCCATGGTGCCGTCGAAGGAGGGGCTGACCGTGCCGGCCCAGCTCTGCGCGCTGTGCGAACCGTATGCACGCGCCCACGCCGCCGGCTGTTCGCCGCCACCGGTCAGCAAGGCTTGATCGCCCTGGCGCTGATGGAAGGTGCCGAGCGTCGCGAGCCCAAGCTTCTGCGCGACCTGCGGCAACGCCGAATAGACTGCAACCTCCTCGCGGTAGAGCTCGACCGGCGCGGCGCCTGCCGGCGGCGGCGTCAGCGACGACAGATCCTCTGCGGGCAGCCCTGATGGCGTCACGCCCCCGCCGAGCGCAGCCGGCGGCGCAGGCGGCGACGTGCCGGGCACCAGCTGCGAGCGTAGATACCAATTGTCGGCGCTGCCCGCGGAGACGCCGCCGCGAAACAGCAGATATTCGTGCGCGCCGGCAACGACGGCGCTCGAGAGGCCGAATGCGCCCGGGGCCGTGGTGCCGCCGTTGACGGCTTGCACCACCATGATGCCATCGGCTGTGGTCAGCGCGCCGGCACCACCGGCATTGGTGACGGTCACTGCGGTTGAGCCCGACGCAGTGCCGCCGGAGATGACGAGCCGATCCGACGGCGAACCGTCGCCACCGAGCACGCTGCGCAGAAAAAGGGAGCCGCCAGTGCCGACATAGTTGCCGGCGATCGTCAGGCTGTTCGCTGCGGTGGCGCCGCCATTGGTGAGGTTGATGACGCCGGCGTTGGTGACGGTGACCGGCGGCCCGCCCGGAAACGACGTGATCGACGGATTGGCACCGTTGCCGGCCAAGAGGCTGGTGCCCGCCGCGATCGACACATTGCCGGTGAGCGAGGTCTGCAAAGTCAGCGAACCGCTGTTGATGAAGGTGTTGGCGAAGGTGCCGGTGCCGGCCCAGGTCCAGTCATTGCCTTCCATCGTCAGCGTCTGGAATCGCGCGAATGCATTGTCGACCGTGCCGCTGCCTTGCAGCCGCACCTGGTTGTTGCCGCCGCCGCCATCGGCAAGGCCGACAATCTGCGAGCCGGTTTGCAGGATCATCGTCACGGCACCGCCGCCGCCTGCGAGCGCCGTGCCGCTGTTGCCGGCGATCAGGCCGGCATTGACGATGGTGGTGGCGCCGTTGAGCGTGCGGATCGCGGGTCCGTTCTGGCTGATGATCTTGCCGCCAGCGAGATTCTGGATCGTCGCCGTGAAGGATGATCCCGCGGTATTGGAGAACACCGCATCGGAACCGGCGCCGCGCGCTTCGATGGTGCCGCTGTTGGTCAGCACATTGGCGTTGCCCTGCATAAAGACCGTGTTGTTCGCCACCCCGGCCAGCGTGCTGCCGGTCGTCAGCAAGGTGCCGGTATTGGTGATGGAGGCGAACTGTCCGGCGGAGAAGATCGCGCGAGCCTGCGCGCCGGAGGTCGTGATCGTTCCGCTGTTCATGAATGTGTTGTTGTCGCCGGTCTGGACGTAAAGACCATACGATTGCGGTCCCTGGGTCGTGATCGTCCCGGTATTGATCAGCGTGTTGCTGCCGTTCGGCGTCAAGCCAATGATGGCAAGCCCGCGCGAAGTGCCGTTCTGCGTCGTGATCGTGCCGTTGTTGATCAGCGTGTTGCCGCTGCTGCTGGCGGCGATCGCATTGCTGCCGGCGCCTGTGGTCGTGATCAGGCCGGACGTGCCGTTGGTGACGACGTTGCCGTTGGCGCTGCCGAAGATTCCGGTGCCGCCGCCGCTGATGGTCAGCGTGCCGTTGTTGGTGGCGGCGCTGCCCGAGACAAGGCCGATCGCAGTCGCACCGGCGCCCGGCGTGATGCCGGCGCCCTGCAGCACGTTGACGGTGACGTTCGAGCTGCCGGCTACGGCCTGCACGCCTGCCGGCGAGGGATTCGGCGCTGCGGTCGAGCAGGTCACGGTCTGACCGCTCACCGGCGCGAGACTATCGCAGGCGGCAAACGCCTGCGAGGCCGACAGAAGACAACCGCCACCCAGAGTGCACGACAGGATCGCCGCGAGCCGCGATGAAACCATGCCCATCTCCACCATCGGTGCGAACCCGAGCCCTCGGCTCCGCGCCACCTGCTCCCCCTGCCCCGCTCTCAGCGTCGGCTGATCCGCTCCGTTCAATTTTGAGGCGATTTGCGGCGATCTGTTGCGCCATTGCCACAGATGGAACCATGAGCTGTATCATCACGATTCACATCCTTGACGTGCGTACGCTTTCGAGGTTGTGAAGTACACCACTCATCAGTTGCAGCCATCGATCGGAACAACCTGAAACAATCGCGCTGATGCGCCGGCCGGCCGCATTCTCGCGCCGGTTTTGCCGCGGGACGCACGGCCAAGCCGTTCATCAATCTCTCGATTTCGATGGAACTGTTGCCCGCGCGCCTCATGGAATCCGGCGGCGGCCTCCCTATCTGTTGCCAGCCCGCCCCCATCAGTGAAATGAGCCTTATGTCGGACCAGACCATCGCCGCGCCGATCGACGCCGAGCCGCAGGAACGCGGCTTTTCGCGTTATCAAGCATTCCTGATCGCGCTGCTTGCGTTCACGCAGTTCACCCTGATCCTCGACTTCATCATCATGTCGCCGCTCGGCGCCATCCTGATGCCGTCGCTCAACATCACGGCCGGGCAGTTCGGCGTCGCGGTCTCGGCCTACGCCTTCGCAGCCGGCATCTCCGGCATCCTCGCCGCCGGCTTTGCCGATCGCTTCGACCGCAAGCGGATGTTGCTGTTCTTCTATGTCGGCTTCACCTTCGGCACCGTGCTGTGCGCGGTGGCGCAGAATTTCCACGTGCTGCTGCTCGGCCGCATCGTCACCGGCCTGTTCGGCGGCGTGATCGGCTCCGTCGTGCTCGCCATCGTCACCGACCTGTTCCCGCTGCATCTGCGCGGGCGGGTGATGGGCTTCATCCAGACCGCATTCGCCGCGAGCCAGGTGCTCGGCGTGCCTGCAGGCTTGTTCCTCGCCAATCACTGGAATTGGCACATCTGCTTCGTCGCCATCGTCGGCCTGTCGATCGCAGCAATCGCCACCATTGCGCTCTTCATGGAGCCGGTCGACGGACATCTCAAGCTGCAGCACGACCGCAACCCGTTCCAGCATTTGATCGCAACCGTCGCGCAGCCGCGCTACACGCTCGCCTTCCTGGTGACGACGCTGCTGGCGACCGGCGGCTTCATGCTGATGCCGTTCGGCAGTGCCTTCACCGTGCACAATCTCGGCATCGACATCGTCCACCTGCCGACGATCTATCTGGTCTCCGGCCTGTTCAGCATCCTGATGGGGCCGCTGGTCGGCCGCGCCAGCGATGCGTTCGGCAAATATCCGACCTTCATCTTCGGCTGCGTGGTGTCGGCGATCATGGTGCTGATCTACACCCATCTCGGCCACGTCTCGCTGCTGACCGCGATCATCGTCAACGTGCTGATGTTCGTCGGCATCTTCTCGCGCATGATCCCCTCGCAGGCGCTGATGTCGGCGATCCCCGACGCCAGCCAGCGCGGCTCGTTCAGCGCGATCTCAGCGTCAGTACAGCAATTGTCCGGCGGATTGGGCTCGGTGGTTGCAGCCGCCATCGTCGCCGAGAATGCGGACGGCTTGCTGCTGCATTTCGACCGGATCGGCTATGTCGTCGTGGCGAGCTCGATGATCTCGATGATCGCGATGTATTTTGTGCAGAAGCCGATCGCAAAGCGCGCGGGGCGACGGGTGGTGTGAGGGCAGATTAGCTCACTGGGCGCACACGTTTCAGGCACTGTTCCTGGAGGCGACCCCTACTCTCAATCCCGCGAAACGGGCGGGTTACGGCCTCGCCGCACCCACCCTCCGGATGCTGAGCGATTTCAATCGCTTAAAAAGGGGGTGGTGCCCAGGAAAGGACTCGAACCTTCACGGCCGTTAAGCCACTGGCACCTGAAGCCAGCGCGTCTACCAATTCCGCCACCTGGGCATGTGGAGCGGCTTAGTAAGGATCGGTTACGCGCTTGTCAAATTCGCGATTGGAAATTCGAATAGCCTGTACAGGATTGGGCTGATGGCGTATCGCGAGAGGCTGTAAATGCGCTCAATCGCTCTCGAATCCGGCAGGAATGGACCTCATGGCATCGAACCTGGAAACGCTCGTCACGGTATTCGGCGGATCCGGATTTCTGGGACGGAACGTGGTCCGGGCGCTCTGCAAGCGCGATTACCGCGTGCGAGTCGCGGTGCGGCGGCCTGAACTGGCCGGCCATCTGCAGCCGCTCGGCCGCGTCGGGCAGATTCATGCCGTCCAGGCCAATGTGCGCTACCCGGCCTCGGTCGAGGCGGCGATGCGTGATTCGCATATCGCCATCAACCTGGTCGGCATCCTGGCCGAGGGCGGCGGGCAGACTTTCGATGCCGTGCAGGTGAAGGGCGCCGAGACCATCGCCAAGGCGGCAGCCGCATGTGGCGCCCGGATGGTCCATGTCTCGGCGATCGGGGCCGATAAGGATTCGCCCTCGGGTTATTACCGCGCCAAGGCGGACGGCGAGCAGGCGGTGCAGGCGGCCCTGCCGCAGGCCACCATCATGCGGCCGTCGCTGATGTTCGGGCCCGAGGATCAATTCACCAACCGCTTTGCGGCGCTGGCGCGGATGTCGCCGGTGCTGCCGCTGGTCGGCGGCGGGGTCAACAGGCTGCAGCCGGCCTATGTGGCCGATGTCGCGGACGCCGTGGCCGATGCCGTGGACGGCAAGGCGACGCCGGGTGCGACCTACGAGCTCGGCGGCCCCGAAGTGCTCACCATGCGCGAGGTGATGCAGATCATCCTCCAGATCACCCAACGTGACCGCATGCTGGCGCCGTTGCCGTTCGGCCTCGCCAAACTGCAGTCGTATGTCCTGCAATTCGCGCCGGGGCCGTTCACGCTGACCCCGGACCAGGTCGCGATGCTGCGTTCGGACAATGTGGTGTCCGACGCCGCCAAGGCCGCCGGCCTCACCTTCGCGGGCCTCGGCATCACGCCGGATTCGATGGAAGCGATCGCCCCGCAATATCTCTGGCGCTTCCGCGCGACGGGACAGTTCCAGAAGAAGAGCGCGTAGGCGCTCTCTCCAATTGTCGTCCCGGCGAAGGCCGGGACTGATAGCCACAAATGCCCGCTTTGTGCAGGGCTGTGGCGCCATCTCGCGCAACCAGCAAAGACTTGTGGTTATGGGTCCCGGCCTTCGCCGGGACGACGAGATAGGTCTTACCTTCCCATCGCCAGCGCGATCAGGCCGAGCGTGCCGACGATCACGCGCCACCAGGCGAAGAAGGTGAAGCCGTGGCGGGTGACGTAGTTGAGGAACGTCTTCACCACGACCATTGCAACGATGAAGGAGACCACGAAGCCGACCGCGATGACGCTGAGATTGTCCGACGAGAAGTCGGCGCGGTTCTTGTAGAAATCATAGGCGAACGCGCCGACCATGGTCGGGATCGCAAGGAAGAACGAGAACTCTGCCGCCGAGCGCTTGTCGGCGCCGAGCAGCATCGCGGCGACGATGCTGGCGCCGGAGCGCGACACGCCGGGAATCATGGCGAGACACTGCGCGACGCCGATCCAGAAATACATCAACAGCGGGAACCGGGTCGCATCGTCCTCGTACACTTTGAGATCGAGCTGATCGACCCAGAGCAGGACGGCGCCGCCGACGATCAGCGTGAAGCAGACCACCCACGGATTGAACAGGAATTCCTTGATGTATTTGCCGGCGATCAGGCCGATCACCACGGCGGGCAGGAACGCCACCAGCACACCGATCACGAAGCGGCGGTCGTCGGGATTGGAGAACATGCCGAGCGCGACGCGCCACAATCTGGTGAAGTAGAGCGCGAGGATCGCGAGGATCGCACCGAGCTGGATCAGGATCGCGAAGCTCTTCCAGAAATTGCCTTCGCCGAGATTGAAGAAGCGCTCCGCAAGCAGTAGGTGGCCCGTCGAGGAAACCGGCAGGAACTCCGTGACGCCCTCGACGATGCCGAGAATCACCGCCCGCAGCATATCCGTCATCATGATCTGATCTGCCCTGTGTGGAAAACCGAATTCTTCTCGCTTATTCGCAGATAGGCCGCAATCGCAAAGAATCGTCAAACAATGGGTTACCCGGCCGATTTGCTGGGCTATAGCGTTTTCGTGACCCGCACCATCCGCGGGGGCGGCTACCCGCGCCGACGCGACATAGAGACGAGCGGAACTGGTCCGGCCAATTCACAGGTCAGGTCACACAGGTTGATGGTTTCTTAAGCGCCACGACACTACCAAGGGCTTCATGTATACGCTGTATCACCATCCGTTCTGTCCGCATTCGCGCTTCATTCGCCTCGTGCTCGGCGAGTATGGCCTCGATCTGCGCCTGGTGGAGGAACGGGTCTGGGAGCGGCGCGAGGCGTTCCTGGCGCTCAATCCGGCGGCAAACACGCCGGTCCTGATCGCCGAGGGCTTTCCGCCGATTCCGGGTGCACCCATCATCGCCGAATATGTCGACGAGACGCACGGCCTCGATGCCGGCGAGCGGCGGCTGCTGCCGACCTCGACGGCCGAGCGCGTCGAGGTGCGCCGGCTGATGGCGTGGTTCAACGAGAAGTTCTTCGAGGAAGCCTCCAACCCGCTGGTGACCGAGCGGATCTACAAGCGCTTCATGAGCGAGGACAATGGCGGCGGCCCGCCGGCGCCCGACATCATGCGCGCCGCCAAGGTCAATGTGCGCTATCATCTGAGCTACATCGGCTGGCTGGCGAAGACGCGGAACTATCTCGCCGGCGACCGCCTCACCTACGCGGACCTCGCCGCCGCGGCGCATCTCTCGGCGATCGACTATCTGGGCGATGTGCCATGGAGCGAGGACGACGCGGCAAAGGCGTGGTACGCGCGGGTGAAATCCCGGCCGTCGTTCCGCCCGCTGCTCAGCGAATGGCTGGCGGGGGTGCCGGCGTCGCGCACCTATGTGGACCTCGACTTCTGAACCAGGCGGCCCGGCTCTCTCCGTCCGATCTCAAGGCGGCGCTTGGGCGCGAGGCGCGCGCACTCGGCTTCGATGCCGTCGGCTTCACCACGCCTGATGCGACGCGCGAAGCAGGACAATATTTTCTGGAATTCCTCGGCTCCGGCGGCCATGGCGAGATGGACTGGCTCGCGGCCAATCCGGAGCGGCGCACCGACCCGCGCGTGCTGTGGGGTGGCGTGCGCTCGATCGTCATGCTCGGCGTCAATTATGGGCCCGACGACGATCCGCTCAAAATTCTCGCGCGCCGGTCGCACGGCGCGATCTCGGTCTATGCGCAGGGCGACGATTATCACGACGTGATCAAGAAGCGGCTGAAGACGCTCGCACGCTGGCTCGCTGCGGCGACCGGCGAAGAGGTGAAGGTGTTCGTCGACACCGCCGCGGTGATGGAGAAGCCGCTCGCACAAGCCGCAGGCATCGGCTGGCAGGGCAAGCACACCAATCTGGTGTCGCGCGAATTCGGCTCGTGGCTGTTTCTCGGCGCGATCTATTCCGCAACCGAGCTGCCGCGCGATGAAGGCGAAGCGGATCATTGCGGCAGCTGCCGCGCCTGCCAGGACATCTGTCCGACCGCGGCGTTTCCCGCCCCCTACAAGCTCGATGCACGGCGTTGCATCTCGTATCTGACGATCGAGAACAAAGGTCCGATCCCGCACGAATTCCGCAAGTCCATCGGCAACCGCATCTATGGCTGCGACGATTGCCTCGCGGTGTGTCCGTGGAACAAGTTCGCGATGGCGGGACGCGAGCAGAAACTTGCAGCGCGCGACGCGTTGCGCGCGCCCGCGCTCGCCGATCTCGCGCGGCTCGACGATGCAGCTTTTCGCGCGCTGTTCACGAAATCGCCGGTCAAGCGCATCGGCCGCGACCGCTTCATCCGCAATGTGCTGATCGCAATCGGCAATTCCGGCGATGCCAACCTCGCCGCCGAAGCGCTGCGTTTGCTCGACGACGCAAGCCCGCTGGTGCGCGGCGCGGCGGTGTGGGCGCTGTCGCAGCTGATCGCCCGCGATGCGTTCGCGGCGCTGGCGTCACGCGCCGGCGGCGAGCCCGATATCAGCGTGCAGCAGGAGTGGCGCGCGGCAGCCGCCTCTTGATTTCATCGCGCCGTTCCCGTCATGGTCGCGGACCATGACAAACCAGCCTTTCTTCACCAGACATGGCGACGGCTTCATGCCGACGTCAGTTGCGAACGGTCCGTGGAGCCCGGAATCGATGCACGGCCGCGTTGTGATCGGCCTGCTCGGATTCGTCATCGAGGAGCGCCACGGCTCCGATGATTTCGTCCCCGCGCGGCTCACGGTCGACATGTTCCGGCTGCCCAACATCACAACGCCGGTCGAGGTGACGACCAGGCTCGTGCGCGATGGGCTCCGTATCAAGGTGATCGAGGCCGAGTTCGTCTCCGGCGGCACCAGCATGGCGCGTGCCTCCTGCCAGTTGTTGCGCAAGACGGAAAATGCGCCCGGCAATGTGTGGTCGCCGCCGAACTGGCAGGTGCCGGCGCCCGCGGACATTCCGAAGCCCGCTGATCCCAGGCTCGGCATGAACGGCAAATGGGAGACACGGCCGATCATTGGTCACATGGGTTCGCTCGGTGAGCGCAGGCTCTGGATGAGCGAAGTCCGAGAGCTCGTCGCGGGCGTCAAGATGACGCCGTTCGTCCATGTCGCGACCGGCGCGGATTTCGCGAGCCCCTTCGCCAACGCCGGCGACCAGGGCCTCGGCTACATCAACAGCGACGTCACGATCTATCTGCACCGGTTGCCGGTGAGCAACTGGATCGGCTTCGAGGTGGTCAACCATCACGCGACAGACGGCATCGCGATCGGCGAGTGCTGGCTCTATGACGAGCAGGGCCCGATCGGCACGTCGACCGTGGCCGCGCTGGCCCAGCGCAAGCCGATGAGCAATCCGCCGCCGCCGTAGGCCTCTTCACCGTCGTCATTCCCGGTGCGCAATTGCGGAGCTGAAGGCGCGCCTCTCGGCGCGCGCCCGGAATGACGATTCTACGTGAGATGCCGCTTCATCTCCGGCCGCGCCCTCAGCGCGGCACCCTGCTTGCCGACGATCTTGGCGATCCGCTCCGGCGCGAAGTTCAAATCGACGAAGGCCGGCGCGGTGTTGGCGACCTCGTGATACTCCGTGATCTTGCCGTCGCGCAGCCGCATGATCGCGACGCCCTCGAACATCGCACGCGCGCCCTTGGCCTCCGGCAGGGTCGAGCGGTAGCTGAACGTGTAGCGCGCGTAGAGCGTTGTGCCGTCGCTGACGGGATCGTGCATCACCCAGCGGAAATCGGTCGCGGTCCGGTAGAACCAGTCGTCGATCATCGCGGCGATTCTGGCGTGGCCCTCGAACGCGCCATAGAACACGTCGTGATAGACGCCGTCCTCGGTGAAGAGGCTCGCGAAGGCCTTGCCGTCGCGCTGTTCGACCGCGTCGCAGAATGCGCGCAGCATCGTTGTTGTGTCCATTGGCTTCTCCCTGTGAAGGGAGCTTAGCCGATCTCCGCCACCGCGGCGATGATCCGCGCGATGTCCTGCGGACGCGACAGGCGGTGATCGCCGTCCTGGATCATGGTCAGCACCACGTCCTCGGCCGGCAGCCGATGCACCAGCGCGAAGGCGTGCTTCCACGGCACGTCGGGATCCTGCGCGCCCTGCAGGATGCGCACGGGGCAGCCGACGTCGATCTTGCTGCCGAGCAGAAGGTGGTTGCGGCCCTCCTCGATCAGGTTGCGGGTGATCGGATAGGGCGAGCCGTCGCCATAGTCGGATGGCCTGAGCCAGACGCCCTTGGTCTCGATCTCGGCGCGGATCTCCGGCGAGAAGCCCTTCCACATCAATTCCTCGGTGAAGTCGGGCGCCGGCGCGATCAGCACGAGGCCGGCAAGTGAAGCGCTACCGCCTCCGCGACGCATGATCTCGCGCGCCAACAGCAACGCCATCCAACCGCCCATCGAGGACCCGATCACGACCTGCGGCCCGCGGCAGAACTGCGAGAACACAGCAAAGCTCTCCTCGAGCCAACGGCCGATGGTGCCGTCGGCGAACTCGCCGCTGGACTCGCCGTGACCGGAATAGTCGAACCTGACGCAGCTACGGCCATGCTCGGCGGCCCATGCATCGAGCGCGATCGCCTTGGTGCCGGTCATGTCGGACTTGAAGCCGCCGAGCCAGACCAGGCCCGGCGCGCCACTTGCGCTGCCGGGGCCACTCCCAACCCGGGCGCGCACCGCGATCCGGCGTGCCCCGCGGCCCTCGCCGACCTCGATGAAGGCGGGTTCCTGCTCGGATGCGGTGGTTTGGCTCATGGTTCGGTCACTCGCGTGTCAGAGATCTGGTTTTCAATCGCGGCGCGGCAGCGGTCAACGGCAGCAAGCCCGCCTTGCAGAGCAGGCGTGCCCGCTATATGTGCCGGGCGTGGCCAAAATGCCTCGCAATTGACGGTTTTGCCGCGTAAAAGAGCGAGTTCGCTTGCCCGTGGCAGCGTCTTGCTTCAAAATATCCGCCTTCCCTTTCACAACTTTGGAGAGTTACCCATTCGCCGTCCCAATAGAGCCCCGCCCACAGTCGCAAAAGACGGGCCGCGCACCAATGATGAGATTCGCAACGCGCAGATCCAGCTGATCGATGCCGATGGTGTCAACCAGGGCACCGTCGAAACCATGGTGGCCATCAAGTTGGCCATGGAAGCCGGCATGGACCTCGTCGAGATTTCGCCGAATGTCAGTCCTCCGGTCTGCAAGATCATGGACTACGGCAAGTACAAATATTCCGCGCAGAAGAAGGCCGCCGAAGCTCGCAAGAAGCAGAAGGTCGTCGAGATCAAGGAGATCAAGCTCCGCCCGATGATCGACGATCACGACTATGACGTGAAGATGCGCGCAATGCAGCGCTTCTTCGAGGAAGGCGACAAGGTCAAGATCACCTTGCGCTACCGCGGTCGTGAGATGGCGCACCAGGAGATCGGCACCAAGCTCTTGGACAAGGTGAAGGCCGACGTTGCCGAGTTCGCCAAGGTCGAGCAGGACGCGAGGTTCGAAGGCCGCCAGGTCGTGATGGTGCTGGCGCCGCGCTAATTCGAGTTTGTCGCTTTGTTGAAGTGGAACGGCCCGCCAGACCTCTGGCGGGCCGTTTCACGTCTGAGGGGCTCCCGTAGCCCGGATGGAGCGGCGCCCGCGGCTGAGCCTCATCCCGACCTGTCAGGGGAACGAGAAGGCCGAGCCGGCCGCGATTTGCCGCCTCAAACGTTGCAAAACTGCCGATCCTCTGTCATAAGCCGGGCCTTCGCCGCCCGGCTGATCAAGGGCTGCCGTGGCGACGTTCAGTGCAGGTTCTTTCAATTCGGAAAAAACCATAGCACTTTCAACGCTCTAACGAGCATTTTAGCCGGCCGAACGCCTCTTTGGGCGATATTCGTGTTGGGCGACAGGAGAGCTAAATGCCCAAGTTGAAGACCAAGTCGGGCGCTAAAAAGCGCTTCAAGGTGACCGCCACTGGCAAAGTCATGCACGCCCAGCGCGGCAAGCGCCACGGCATGATCAAGCGGACGAAGAAGCAGATCCGTCAGCTCCGCGGCACCCGCGTGCTGTTCAAGACCGACGGCGACAACGTCAAGAAGTACTTCTTGCCGAACGCCTGATCGCGCTCATCTGCTTGAACCCGGCCGCGTCACGCGCGGCGCCCCGTCACTTCTTCTAGATCTCAAGGATACCAGTCATGTCTCGCGTCAAACGCGGTGTGACCTCTCACGCCAAGCACAAGAAAGTCTTCAAGGCCGCCAAGGGCTATTACGGCCGCCGCAAGAACACCATCCGCACTGCCAAGCAGGCCGTCGAAAAGGCCGGCCAGTACGCCTTCCGCGACCGCAAGCGCAAGAAGCGCACCTTCCGCGCGCTCTGGATCCAGCGCATCAACGCTGCGGTTCGTCCGTTCGGTATGACCTACAGCGTGTTCATCAACGGCCTGTCCAAGTCGGGCGTCGTCGTCGACCGCAAGGTGCTGTCGGATCTCGCGATCCACGAGCCGGTTGCGTTCCAGGCGATCGCCGAGAAGGCCAAGGCCGCGCTCGCAGCCTGATCCTGGCGGGCGCTCTAGCGGGCCTTGGCGCCCGTTTTCAGCGCCTTCTGCGAATAGCGCTGGGCGACCTGCGCCCGGCAGAACGCCGTAAACGAGATATACATGGTGCCGGATTCATTCCGGTACTTGCGGTCGCAGACCTGCATCTCGTGCCGGTACGCCCGCTTCGGCGCGCCCTTGAGGCCGGACAGGAAGTCCGCCTCGCATTTCTTCTCGACCACGGCACCGAACTGGACGTCGCCGCTGGCGCCGTATTCGCACGCCTCGAAGATCTTCATCGCACGGTTGCAGCTGGGCGCCTTCTCCAGCACCGCGATGATGTCATCCATCTGGGTCGATTTGGCGGGACATTCCTCGGTCGCGGCATGCGCCGTGCCGAGCATGAACAGGACTGCCGGCACGGCCAGGCAAGATCGCAGCAACATCGCGTGGGCTCCTTGAACTCCCCTTGGGTAGCCCGGCCTCCGCGCGAGGTTCAATGCTGCCCGCCACAAGCCCGAAATGACCGGCTTTTTGCTTGACGTTACGGCCTTCGGGCGGCGACAACCCAGCCGAATTTTGGCGCATGGTTCGGAAGCCGGCTCTTCCCGCCGGATCATGCTCAGCGCAGGAATTGACCGTGTCCGACCTCGCAACGCTCGAAACATCCATCCTCGACCAGATCGCTTCGGCCGCTGACGAGGCCGCCCTCGAGGCGGTGCGCGTCTCGGCGCTCGGCAAGAAGGGCTCGATCTCGGCGCTTCTCGCCACCCTCGGCAAGATGTCGCCGGAGGAGCGCAAGACCGAAGGCGCGAAGATCAACCTCGCCAAGGACGCGGTGACGCAGGCGCTCGCGGCAAAGCGCGACGTGCTGAAGGCGGCCGCGCTCGATGCACGCCTCGCCGCCGAGACCATCGACGTCACGCTGCCGCTGCGCGAGACGCCGGCGGAGACCGGCCGCATCCATCCGCTGAGCCAGGTCTGGGACGAGCTCACCACGATCTTCGCCGATATGGGCTTTGCGGTCGCCGAAGGTCCCGACATCGAGACCGACGACTACAACTTTACAAAACTGAACTTCCCGATCGGCCATCCGGCCCGCGAAATGCACGACACCTTCTTCTTCAATCCGAAGGAGGACGGCACGCGCATGCTGTTGCGCACCCACACCTCGCCGGTGCAGGTGCGTACCATGCTGAGCCAGAAGCCGCCGATCCGCGTCATTTGCCCGGGCCGCACCTATCGCATCGACTCCGACGCGACCCACACGCCGCAATTCCACCAGGTCGAAGGCCTCGTGATCGACAAGGGCTCGCATCTCGGCCATCTCAAATGGATCCTGCACGAGTTCTGCAAGGCGTTCTTCGAGGTCGACCACATCAACATGCGGTTCCGGCCGTCGTTCTTCCCGTTCACCGAGCCGTCGCTCGAGGTCGACATCCAGTGCCGCCGCGACAAGGGCGAGATTCGCTTCGGCGAGGGCGAGGACTGGATGGAGATTCTCGGCTGCGGCATGGTGCACCCGAACGTGCTGCGCGCTTGTGGCATCGATCCCGACGTCTACCAGGGCTTTGCCTGGGGCATGGGCATCGACCGCATCGCGATGCTGAAATACGGCATCGCCGACCTCCGCCAGCTGTTCGAGAACGACATCCGCTGGCTGAACCACTACGGCTTCAAGCCGCTCGACATCCCGACGATCGCGGGAGGATTGAGTACGTGAGCTTGGTGGTTGGATCATCGGGCCGATCAAAGACTCTCTCCGTTCCCTCCCCCCTTGTGGGGGAGGGTCAGGGAGGGGGGTAGCCCAGGATGCCGCACGCAGTCGTCAGCGAACGTCAGCGCAACAGAGCGAAGCAGCTTCGCCAGACGATGACGCGCGCCGAAACGCTGCTGTGGCGTCACCTGAAGGCCAATCGAATGGACGGCATCGGATTTCGTCGTCAAGCGCCGATCAAGAATTACGTCGTCGACTTCGTCTGCTTCTCCGCGAGCCTCGTCATCGAACTCGACGGCGAGTCGCATGATTTCGACGAGCGTCAGAAAGCGGACCAACGCCGCGACGCTTTCTTCGTCGCCGAGGGATTTCGTGTTCTCCGCTTTACCAACGAGCAGGTGATGTCGAATCTGGAAGGCGTCGTAGAAGCGATCCGCGAGGCGACTCGGGTCGGAGCAAGCGGCTTACCCCCCTCCCTGCCCCTCCCCCACAAGGGGGGAGGGAACGGAGAGACCGAGCAAGATAAGTCTGTAACCACCAACAAGAACCGAGGCATGCAGCCATGAAGTTCACCCTCTCCTGGCTGAAGGAACATCTCGAGACCGACGAGCCGCTCGACAAGCTCGCCGACAAGCTCACCATGATCGGGCTTGAGGTCGAGAACATCGAGGACAAGGCGAAGCAGCTCGCGCCGTTCACCATCGCGCGCGTGATCTCGGCCGAGCAGCATCCGAATGCCGACCGGCTGCGCGTCTGCATGGTCGACACCGGCGACGGCGGTGCGCCGGTGCAGGTGGTGTGCGGTGCGCCGAATGCGCGGGCAGGGCTGATCAGCGTGTTCTCGCCGCCCGGCACCTACATCCCGGGCAAGGACATCACGCTCGGCATCGGCACCATCCGCGGCGTCGAGAGCCGCGGCATGCTGTGCTCGGCGGCCGAACTGCAGATCTCGGAAGACCACGACGGCATCATGGAGCTGCCGGCGGATGCGCCGCTCGGCAAGGGCTATGCCGAATGGGCCGCGCTCGGCGATCCCGTCATCGAGATCAATTTGACGCCGAACCGGCAGGACTGCACCGGCGTGCACGGCATCGCGCGCGATCTGTCCGCCGCCGACATGGGCAAGTTCAAGGACCCGGGCATCAAGCAAATCAAAGGCGAATTCCCCTGCCCGGTTCAGGTCAAGGTGGAAGACGCCGCGCTGTGTCCGGGCTTCGCGCTGCGCCTGGTGCGCGGCGTCAAGAACGGGCCGTCGCCGGAATGGCTGCAGAAGCGGCTGACCTCGATCGGCCTGCGCCCGATCAACGCGCTGGTCGACATCACCAACTTCATGACCTACGACCGCGCGCGGCCGCTGCACGTGTTCGACGCGAAGAAGGTGACGGGTAATCTCACCGTCCGCCGCGCCAAAGACGGCGAGACCCTGCTCGCGCTCGACGGCCGCACCTACACGCTCGACAGCAATGTCTGCGTGATTGCCGATGAGCACGGCGTCGAATCGCTGGCCGGCATCATGGGCGGCGAAGCCTCGGGCTGCGACGACAACACCACCGACGTGCTGATCGAATCGGCGCTGTGGAACGAGATCAACATCGCCCAGACCGGCCGCAAGCTCGGCATCAATTCGGACGCCCGCTACCGCTTCGAGCGCGGCGTCGATCCGGCCTTCATGGTGCCCGGGCTCGAGCTCGCGACCAAGCTGGTGCTGGAGCTGTGCGGTGGCACGCCGTCCGAGGACGTCGTGGTCGGCAAGCAGTTCGGCGAGGATCGCGTCATCGATTTCCCGCTCGCCGAGGTCAAGCGTCTCGCCGGCATCGAGGTGCCGCTGGTCGAGGTGAAGCTGATCCTGACCCGGCTCGGCTTCATGCTGGCCGGCACCGGCCCCGTCGTGAAGGTCGCCGTTCCGTCCTGGCGCACCGATGTGCAGGGCAAGGCCGACATCGTCGAGGAGATCGTGCGTATCGTCGGCGTCGACAAGGTGCCGATGACGCCGTTCGAGCGTGGCGAGGAGCCGCGCAAGCCGGTGCTGACGCCGATGCAGCAACGCACCCGCCGCGCCAAGCGCGCGCTGGGCGTCCGCGGCCTGGTAGAGGCCGTGACCTGGTCGTTCATCACCAATGACGCGGCAAAACTGTTCGGCGGCGGCCAGAGCGAACTCGTGCTCGCCAACCCGATCGCGGCCGATCTCTCCGACATGCGGCCGAGCCTGCTGCCCGGCCTCGTCGGGGCGGCTCAAGCCAACATCAACCGCGGCTATCCCGATGTCGCGCTATTCGAGGTCGGCCAGGTGTTCCGCGGCGACCGGCCGGAGGATCAGCTCGTCGCTGCTTCGGGCGTACGCCATGGCTACGCTTCGTCGAAGGGGATCGGGCGGCACTGGACCGGCTCGACGACGGCCGATGCGATGGATGCCAAGGCCGACGCCTTCGCCGTGCTGGCAGCCGCCGGCGCACCGATGCAGGCGCTGCAGATCGTGCCGGGCGGTCCCGCCTGGCTGCATCCGGGACGTTCCGGCACCATCCAGATCGGCCCACAGAACGTGCTCGGCTATTTCGGCGAACTGCATCCCCGCGTAGCCGAGGCGCTCGGCGCCGACGGTCCGATGATCGTGTTCGAGGTGATCCTCGAGCGCATCCCGCAAGGCAAGCAGAGAGCGACGCGCGCCAAGCCGGTGCAGGAGCTCTCGGCGTTCCAGCCGGTGTCGCGCGACTTCGCCTTCATCGTCGACCGCAGCGTCAAGGCCGGCGACATCGTCCGCGCGGCGCAGAATGTCGACAAGAAGCTGATCACCGACGTGACCGTGTTCGACGTCTACGAAGGCAAGGGCATCGATCCCGACAAGAAGTCGATCGCAATCGCCGTGACGATCCAGCCGCGCGAGAAAACGATGACCGACCAGGAGATCGACGCCGTCGCCGGCAAGGTCGTCGCCGAGGTTACGAAGAGGACCGGTGGCACGCTGCGGGCGTGAGCTGACGCGGGTGACGGATTGCTCCCTCGCCACGCTCTTGCGGGGAGAGGGTTGGGGTGAGGGGCTTTCTCCACGTGTACGGTGATAGTTGCTTTTGCGGAGACCCCCCTCATCCGAAATTCAAGCTGTGCCTGAATTTCGACCTCTCCCCGCAAGCGGGGCGAGGTAAGAGACGCTCCTCATGACCTCCCTCTCCCTCCTTCCCTCCGACATCTCGACCAGCATCGCGCTTGCGATCTGCGCGATCGCCTTCGTGTCGGGCACGGCGCGCGGCTTTCGGGCTTCGGGTCGGCGCTGATCTTCATGCCGCTGGCGAGCAGCGTCGCGGCGCCGCGGCTGGTGGCGGCGCTGCTGCTCATCATCGATTTCGTCGCCGCGACGCCGCTGCTGCCGAACGCCTGGACCCATGCTGATCGCAAGGCGACCGCGGTGATGGTCGCCGGCGCGCTGGTCGGCGTTCCCATCGGCACCTATTTCCTGACCGTGCTCGAGCCGGTGACGACGCGCTGGATCATCTCCTGCTTCGTCGCGGCGCTGCTCGTGCTGCTGCTGTCCGGCTGGCGCTACCACGGCAAGGATCACGCCGCGCTCTCGATTGGCGTCGGCGGCCTGTCCGGTTTCTGCAGCGGGCTCGCGCAGACCGGCGGCCCGCCGATCGTCGCCTACTGGCTGGGACGCCCGATCTCCTCGGTGATCTCGCGCGCCAACATCGTGCTGTTCTTCGGCGCCTCGGATTTCTTCTCGCTGGTCAGCTACTGGTTCACCGGATTGATCACGATCGAATCGATCAAGTTCTCGCTGATCGTCGGCCCGATCTACGGTATCGGCGTCTGGTTCGGCGCGTCGCTGTTCGGCAAGGCAAGCGAACAGGTGTTTCGCGCGATCTGCTACGCGCTGATTGCAGCGGCCGTCATCGTCGGCCTGCCGGCGCTTGATGGCATTTTGCGCGACGGCTAGGGTCGCGTTCAGAACAAGAACGAGGGAGGAACATCATGATCGATCGCCGCAATGCATTGAAACTGGCGCTCGGCAGCGCTGCACTGCTCGCAGCGCCCAGCGTACGCGCGCAGGGCACGAAGCCGCGCACACGCATTGTGTTCCTCGGCACCAAGGGCGGACCGCGGGTCGGCATCGGCGCCTCTAGCCCCGCCAATCTCGTCGTCGTCAACGACACGCCGTTCGTGATCGATTGCGGCATGGGCGTCAGCCGGCAGCTGGTCAATGCCGGCGTGCCGATCCCGTCCGTGAAGTACATCTTCATCAGCCATCACCATTCCGATCACAATCTGGAATACGGCAATCTGTTCTACAACGGCTGGGCGGCCGGCCTCTCGACGCCGATCCATTCGTTCGGCCCCAAGGGCATCGAGGCGATGACCAAGGAATACTGGGAGCTGAACAAGTTCGACGTCGAGACCCGGATTGCGGATGAAGGCCGGCCCGACCCGCGCAAGCTGCTGATCGCCAAAGACATCACCGACGACGGCGTGGTGCTGAAGACGCCCGATGTCACCGTCACCGCGTTCCGCACGCCGCATCCGCCCATCGTCGACAATTTCGCCTACAAGTTCGAGACCCCGGACGGCACGATCGTGTTCTCCAGCGACACCGCCTACAATCCGAAGCTTGCCGAGTTCGCCAAGAGCGCCGACGTGCTGGTGCACGAATGCCTGTACATTCCGGCGGTCGATCGCCTCGTCGCAAAGACCAAGAACGGCGCGACCCTGAAGAAGCATTTGCTCGATAGCCACACCTCGACCGAGGACGTCGGCCGCATCGCAGCCACCGCCGGCGTGAAGACGTTGGTGCTGAGCCATTTCGTCCCCGGCGACGACCCTGATGTCACCGACGACGACTGGACCAGGGACGTGAAGACGAATTTCAAGGGCCGCATCGTGGTCGCCAAGGACCTGATGGAGCTGAAGCTGCCGGTGTGAGGCGGCACGACGCGGGGGCCACATCTCACTCCGACGACACGACCCTGTGGTTATGGGTCCCGGCTTTCGCCGGGACGACAGCTGTTATGCAGCAGCTCTTTGCCGATACATCCAGTAGCGCGGCCTGATCTCACCCGACCATCAATTCATCGGCTCGGCGGAGCGCGCCCGCGAGCGGCGCTTGTGTTTTGCGGCGGGCGCTGCGGGCTCCGGCGTCGCATCCTTCGCCCCTCCGATCCTGCGCAGCGCGGCGTCGGCGGCGCGCTCGCCGCTTTCCCAGGCGCCGTCGACCGTGCCCCACAGCGTCTCGTGGGTGGCCTCGCCCGCGAGATACATCGCGCCGATCGGCTCGGACAGGACCCTGCGGGAGAATTGCGCGCCGGGTACTGCCGTCGACATCGCGCCGAGGATGAAGGGCTGTGCATTCCAGCGCGTCGTGCTGGTCTTCTTCACGGCAGCGCCGACCTCGCTGCCATAGAGCTTGGTCAGCCACTCCACCGCGAAAGCAGTCATCGCCTTCTCGCCTTGTGCGGACAGGTCGCGGCCGAACGAGCCCGCGACGTCGATCGTGCACAGCGAGGAGCCCGCGATATTGCCGTAGAGCAGCGCGGTCTTGGTCGAATTGCTCTGCTCGATGATGACGTCATCGCGCGACAGCCCGAGCGGATTGCCGGGGATCTGCAATGCGATCCGATCGTAGCTGCCGAGGGTCAGCTTGGCGGCGGCGTCGAGCGTGCGCTTCGGGATCTCGGGCGCAAACTTGATGTTGCCGCTCGCCAGCACGTTGCTCGACACCGTGACGATCGCGGCGCGCGCGGTGATCTTGCCGGATGCCGTCTCGACCACCACGTCGCGGTTGCTCCACAGGATGCGCTGCGCCGGCGTCGACAGCGCCAATGGCAGCCCGTCGCCGAGTTTTGCGATCAGCGCGCCGAGCCCCTGCCGGCAGGCGATCGCGGTGTTGCGATCCTGCGCGCGCACCTTGTCGACGGCCGAAAGGTCCTTCAGATCCTTGCCGCTGAAATTGGCGCCGAGCAGGAATTCCGCGGTGCCGGCCCAATCGCCGAGATCCTTCGGCATTGCCGCGGCGCAGGCGATATCGGCCTTGCGCGAGGCGTCGTCGATAGCGCGATTGGCGCGCACCAGCGCCGCCAGAAACTCCTCGGTTTCGCCGGGGCGGGCGTAGCGGCGGCCGATGCGAATCTTCTGGCCCGCGGGCGCCGTGACGATGTCGAGACCTGCGGAGCGCGCCAGCCGGATCATCGGATTGGTTTCGGGATTGTGCATCCAGCGCGCACCGCGGTCGAACGGCACGTCGAAGGTCGTAGCATCGGTCTGGCAGCGCCCGCCGATCTGGCCGGACGCCTCCACCACGATCACCTTGCGGTGCGCGGCGGCGATCCGCCGCGCCGCGGCAATGCCCGCGGCACCCGCGCCGATCACGACGATGTCGGCCTCGCGCGGCAGCGGCGCAGCGACAAGGCGGCCACCCAGCACGGGCGCCAGCGCGAGAGCTGCGGACGCCGACAGGAAATCGCGGCGGGTCACTGGCATGACATAGCTTCTGGCATGGTTTCCGGGGACTTGCGGAGAATGGGAACGCTTCGCGAACTGTGCCGCATCTCACCGACCGCAGCAACCATCATGGTAAATCAATCATGATTGATCCGCCGATGGCATGAACTAAATTGCAACGGCTTGCGACCATGATTAAGTGAACACAAGCGGTCGTAGAACCGCTGGGGGGAATCCATGGGCGTAGTGCTCGATACCGTCGGTAAATGGATCGCGGGGTACCTGTCGAAGGAAGTGCCCGGCTACGAGCCGTTCACGCCGAGCGACCCGGACCATCTGCGGAGCATCATGCAGCCCGGCGATGTGCTGCTGGTCGAGGGCAACAACCGGATTTCCGGCATCATCAAATACCTCACGCAGTCGACCTGGTCGCATGCCGCGCTGTTCGTCGGACCGATCGACGGCGCATTCGAGCCTGACGGCGAACAGCATGTGCTGATCGAGGCCAATATCGGCGAAGGCGTGACCTCGGCGCCGCTGTCGAAATACCTGTCCTATCACACCCGCCTTTGCCGGCCGGTCGGGCTGTCCTTCGAGGACCGCACCACGGTGTGCCGCTACGCCATCAACCGCATCGGCTTCGGCTACGACACCAAGAACATCGTCGATCTCGCGCGCTATCTGTTTCCGCTGCCGATCCCGCAGCGCTGGCGGCGCCGGATGATCGCGTTCGGCTCCGGCGATCCGACCAAGATCATCTGCTCGGCGCTGATCGCGCAGGCGTTCGACGCCGTGCGCTATCCGATCCTGCCCAAGATCACGCGCGCCGCCAGCCGCAAGGCGCGCCGCGAGATCCTGCACATCCGCGATTCCTCGCTGTACATGCCGCGCGACTTCGACATCTCGCCCTATTTCGAAGTCGTCAAACCCACCATCGTGCACGGTTTCGACTACACGGCCCTGCACTGGGCCGACAAGCAGAAGCCGCTCCAGGAGGTAGCCGGCGAATTCAGTGTGTTTCCAGAGCACAAGTCGCCGCCGCTTGTTCCTGAAGCGATTGACGAAGAGACGGCGCTTCCGGCTGCGGAAATGACCGCGGCAGAGACCGCGCCGGTGTGACAGGCGCAGGCCTCAGGCTCGACATGTCGAGCGCCGGCCGGCTCGACCACGGTCTGGAATTCGTCTCATCGTCTCCCTCCGCCGTTGAGTTCTCGCGCGCGCATCACTAGGGTGCGCGCGCTTCAAGCCTGCTTTCATTCGGTAGTTTTACGGTGCTTTCGCTTATCAGTTTCTCGGCGATGGCCGCGGCGTCCGACAAGGACCCGGCGCGCTGGCGTCGTCCATTGATCAAATGGCTGGAGGGAATCGAGACCGGGTGGTCGATCCCGATTCTGCTCGTGCTCTTTGTCGCGATCTGGACCTCGTATCTCGTCATCGCTTATCTCGGCGCCGGCCTGCATCCGGACGTGCTCGAAACCTGGACGCTCGGCCGGCATCTCGCATGGGGATACCCCAAGCACCCGCCGTTGATGGGCTGGATCGCGCGGGGATGGACCGCGATTTTTCCCCTGACCGACTGGTCGCTGCAGCTGATGGCGATGGTCAACGCAGCGGTGGCGCTGTGGGCGGTCGATCTGATCGCTCGCCGCTTCGTCCGTGGCGAGAAGCGGGCGATCGTGCTGCTGCTGTTGATGCTGCTGCCGGTCTATCAATTCCATGCCCAGCGGTTCAACGCGAACACGGTGCTGCTGGCAACCTGGCCGCTGGCAACTTACTGCTTCCTGCGTGCGTTCGAGGCGCCGAGGCAGCTCGGCTGGGCGATCGCGGCGGGCGCGGCCTGCGCACTGGCGATGCTCGGCAAATATTATTCGATCTTCCTGGTCGCAAGCTTCGTGTTCGCTTCCGTGCTGCATCCGGATCGCCGCCGCTACCTGCTGTCGGCGTCGCCCTGGATCTCGGCACTGGCCGGCATGCTCGTGCTTGGCCCGCATCTGCACTGGCTCGTCACGACAGGAGCAACGACGTTCGACTATGCGCTCGCGCATGCCGGCGCCGATCATGTCACCGCGCTGTGGGAAGTCGCCTACTTCATCATGGGCCTGATCGCGGCGCTCGCAATCCCCGCGGTCACCTGGGTGTTCATTGCCGGCCCGCGGCTGGTGCGGCTGCCGGAAGATTTCCGCGCGATGAACCCTGGGCTCCGTCTGCTGCTGCTGGTCGCAATCGGGACCATCCTGTTTCCGCCGATCGTCTCGCTTGCGATCGGCACCGACCTGCCCTCGCTCTGGGCAGTGCAGGGCCTCTTCCTGTTTGTGGTCCTGATCGTGTGCGCAACGAGCTACCCGATCGAGCGCTTCTACACGGTCAACCTGATCGTCATGGTGGCCGGGATCGCCATTCTCGCGGTCGTCGTCGGCGCACCGATCCACGCCCTCTATCGCAACGCTTACGGCTATGAAGAGGGCCGCGACTTCTACCACGCGGCTGCGGCGGAGCTCACCGCGCGATGGCGCGACGCGGCCGGGACGCCGCTCGCCTCCGTCAGCGGCGACGACGCGCTCGCCTTCGCTGCCGCCTTCTACAGCCCGGATCATCCGCGCTATGCCCGGCCATTCGCCTATCAGTACACTTGGGGCTTGCCGCGCAAGACCACGCTCGACCGCGGCTGGGCCGCATTGTGCTTCGCCGACCAGACGGACTGCCTGAGCTGGATGGAGCGCACGACGTTGCGTGCGACCGACGTCTTTCGCTCCGAGTTCGATGCCCAAGCGACCCTGCTGGGCAGACACGGCCGGACACGGCGGGTCGTGATGCTGATCGTACCGCCCTATCGCGAGACACCGCCCGTGCAGCCCGATGTCGAGGACTTCAGCTCGATCCGCCGCACGCGCGACTGATCAGAACGTCGCCGCCAGCGTAGGCATTGGCACGACCAAGAGCGTGCCGTTACGCCGCCTTCGCCTTGGTGCCGCGGGGCAAGCCAGCGCGAGCGAGGCCGCCATAGAGCTGCTCGTCCGGCATCTCGGCCTTCAGGATCGCGCGCACCTCGACCAGGCGATCGAGATCGACGCCGGTCGGAAATCCCTTGCTCTCGCAGAGGAAGACGAGGTCCTCGAACACGACATTGCCGGTGGCGCCCGGCGCGAACGGGCAGCCGCCGAGGCCGCCGAGCGAGCCGTCGAGCACGCGAGCGCCCTCATCGAGCGCGGCGGAGGCGTTGGCGATGCCCATGCCGCGGGTGTCGTGCAGATGAACGCAGACCGGCTTGGAGCCGGCGATCTTCACCGCGCCGCGCGTCAGCTCGCCGACCTGCTTCGGCCCGGCATAGCCGACGGTATCTGCGATCGCGACCATGTCGACGCCGACCTCATAGAGCTTCTCGGTGAGACGCAGCACCTCGTTCGGATCGACCGCGCCGACGATCGAGCAGCCCAGCCCCATCGAGATCGCCGCATTGACCAGCGGTTTGTGCACGCTGGCGTCGCGCAGCTCGCAGAGACGCTTGATGTTCTCGATTGCGGATTCGCGCGAGCGGTTCGCATTGGCCTGGCTGTGCTCCTCGGTCGCAGATACCACCGAGGCGATCTCGGCGACACCGGAGGCCAGCGCCTCGTTGACGCCGCGCTCGTTCAGCGCCAGCGCGACGCCGTGCGCGCCGGGCAGCGCGGCGATGGTCGCGATGACATCGCGGACATCGACGAATTGCGGAAAAGTCTTGGCCGGCAGGAACGAGCCGACCTCGAAGTGCCGGACGCCGGCGGCATATTCGTCGCGCACCCAGCGCTGCTTCGCCGCGGTGGACGGGAATGTCTTCACGAGCTGCAGGCCGTCGCGCAGACCGACCTCGCGCAAACTCACCTTGTCGTTGGGATAGATATCGTGGACGCGGGTCATGTCAGCCTCACGCAGCGTTTCCGGTTGATGAAATTGTCTGTTGTGCGAGCTCGGCGCGGACGGCGTCGGTATCGGCGCCGAGCACCGGCACTTTCAGGCCTTCGCCGATGTTTCTGCCGTTCCATTCGACCGGCAGCGCGGGAACGCGGAACGGCTTGCCGTCGGCATTGATGGTGTTGACGAGCCCACCGGGCCGCAGCACATGCGGGTCCTGCAGCAGATCCTCAGGCCGGTTGATCGGCGAGAAGCAAATGTTGAGCGCGTCGAGCCGCGCCGAGAGGTCGGCGACGTTCCAGCCCTTGATCACCTCGGCGACGCGCGGAATGATGCGGTCGCGCGCCATGATGCGGTCCGTGGTGGAGCGCAGCGTCGGATCGTCGGCGAATTCCGCAAGACCAAACTCGCGGCAAAAACTCTGCCAATGGCCTTCGGTGACGACGCCGATGAAGATGCGGTCGCCGCCGGCGGCATCGAAGATGTCGTAGATCGGCCAGGCATGCTCGCGCTCCGGCATCGAGCGCGGTTTGCGCCCGGTCATCTCGTACTCGACCATGTGCTGGGCGACCAGGAACAGGCAGTTCTCGAACAGGCCGATGCGGATGTCGGCGCCATTCCCATTGCCGCCACGCCTTTGATAGAGCGCGGCGAGGATCGAGATCACGCCGAACATGCCGCCCATGATGTCGTTGGCGGAAGAGCCGACGCGCTGCGGCTTGTCGCGCGTGCCGGTCATCGCCGCGAGCCCCGACATCATCTGCACGACCTCGTCGAGCGCCGGGCGATGATCGTAGGGCCCGGAGAGAAAGCCCTTGTGGCCAGCGATGATCAGATGCGGATATTTCGCGCGCAGCTCCGCAAGCCCAAGCCCCTGCTTGTCGAGCTGGCCGTCACGAAAATTTTCCAGGAACACGTCGGCGCCGGCGAGCAGCCGGTGCATCGTGTCGCGGTCCTCGGGCCTGGTGAGATCGAGCACGACGCTGCGCTTGCCGCGATTGAACAGCGGGAAGAACGACACGCCCATGCCGCCGAGCGAGCGGGTCTTGTCGCCGGCGGGAGGCTCGACCTTGATCACCTCGGCGCCGAGTTGGGCCAGGATCATCCCGCAGGTCGGCCCCATCACCATGTGGGTCATCTCGACGACCCTCACGCCTTCCAGCGGCAGTCCGCTCCCGGTCATCGGTTTCTCCGTGCTCGTTGCGCTCGTTTTGAGTGATTTGGCGCAGGTTAGGCTTCCGCACGCTATCTGAAAAATATAATCTGTCGAATAGAGCATTCGTCGTTCTAGAACGCAAAACCCCAATGGATTCGCGCCAGCTTCGCTACTTCATCGCGGTTTACGAGCAGCGCAACCTGTCGCGGGCGGCGGACCAGGCCAATGTCGCGCAGTCCGCGCTCAGCCACCACATCGCCAATCTCGAGGCGGAATTCGCCACGCCGCTGTTCGAGCGCAAGCCGCGCGGCATGGAACCGACCGCGGCGGGCGAGCGGCTTTACGAGCATGCCCGCATCATCCTGCGCGCGATGGCAGCGGCCGAGCGCGAGATCAAGGAAGGCGGTAGCGCGATTGCCGGTGAGATCTCGATCGGCATGGCCAATTCCGGCATGAAGGCGATCGGCGTGCCGCTGATGCGCACCGTGCTGGCGAAATATCCCAACCTGAAGCTGTCGCTGACCGAGAGTCTCTCCGGCGCGACGCTGCTGCATCTGATGAGCTCCGATGTCGACCTCGCGCTGGTCTACAATCCGCCGTCGGAAAAGGACCTGATCGCCGAGCCGGTGCTGGAGGAGCAGATGTTCTGCGTCGGCACCGAAAAGCTGGTCGGCAAGAAGGGACCGATCACGTTCGACGAGGTGGCGCAGCTGCCGCTGATCCTGCTGCGGCACGGGCTGTCGGCCCGCGCTTTGCTTGATGACCCCGTGCCGCTGAAGCGGCTGGAGGCCAATGCCATCCTGCACCTCAATTCGACCAGTGGCATGATAGGTGCCTTGACCGCGGGTCTCGGCTGCACGATCGCGACGACGCACTTCGTCAGCGAGCCGTTGAAAGCGCGCTTGCTGGTCGCACGCGAGGTGATCGAACCCAGGCTGAGCCGTACGCTCTATCTCTGCCGCTTGCGCAACCGGCCGATGACCTATGCGATGGAAGAGATGTGCCGGCTGATCCGCTCCCTGATCGCCGAACAGGTCGGGCGCGGCGCGTGGGAGGCAACGTTGCTGATCTAAGGCGTGTTCGAGCGCGTCAAAAAAGCAGCGCTATCGAAAATATCGAACGATCCCTTCGATATGTTCGTCTGGATTTCTGACACCCGGCAGCCAAACATGCCTGGCCGGCACGCCTTCGCAAGAGAGGCGGCCGCTGGAGCATTCGGGGAGGACCATCATGAGCGCCGTCGAACTCGGCTCGGTTGCCGATCTTGCCAACACGACAGCCGGGCCGGACGAGATCTCGCGGCGCCTCGAGGCGCTGCCGACTTCCGGCTATGTCTGGCGGCTGGTGATCCTGCTTTCGCTCGGCGGCTGCTTCGAGATCTACGATCTGTTCTTCACCGGTTATCTCGCGCCGGGCCTCGCCCGCAGCGGGTTGATGACCACGACGACGCAGGCCTTCTTCGGCTTCTCCGGGATCGGCGCCTTCGTCGCGGCGACCTTCGCCGGCCTGTTCATCGGCACGTTCTGCCTCGGCTTCCTCGCCGATCGCTACGGGCGCAAGGCCGTGTTTACTTATTCGCTGCTGTTCTACAGCGCGGCGTCGGTGATCATGGCGTGCCAGACCACCCCCGGCGGCGTGCTGCTGTGGCGCTTCATCGCCGGGATCGGGATCGGCATCGAGGTCATCACTATCGACGCCTACATCACCGAGCTGGTGCCGAGCTGGATGCGCGGCCGGGCCTTTGCGATCAACCAGGCGGTGATGCTGTCGGCGGTGCCGATCGTCGCCGCGCTGTCGTGGTGGCTGGTGCCGCTCTCGCCTTACGGTATCGATGGCTGGCGCTGGGTGGTGCTGATCGGCGCCGCCGCCAGCATGATCATCTGGGTGCTGCGGCTCTACGTGCCGGAAAGCCCGCTGTGGCTGGCCCGGCATGGCCGCCTTGCCGAAGCCGAGACAATCATGCGGAGGCTCGAGGCTTCATCGCCTGCGGCCGCGCCACGCCCTGCCGTTGGAGCCGCAATGGCGCCGGCACGTCCGGCGGTCGAGACCGGCTATGCCGATTTGTTCCGGCCGCCCTACGCCTCGCTCGTCGTGCTCTTCATGATCTTCAATCTGTGCCAGGCGTTCGGCGTCTACGGCTTCTCCAACTGGGTTCCGGCGCTATTGGTTCAGAAGGGCATCAACGTCACCAAGAGCCTGCAATATTCCTTCATCATCGCCTTCGCCTATCCGCTCGCGCCGCTGCTGGCCGCGACCCTCGCCGATCGCTTCGAGCGCAAATGGATCATCTGCGGCGCGGCCGCCGCGATCTCGGTGTTCGGCCTCGCCTTTGCGCAGCTCACCGAGCCGGTGCTGTTGATTGCCAGCGGCGTGCTGGTAACTGGCGCCAACATGACGCTGTCCTACGCCTATCACGCCTACCAGACCGAGGTGTTCCCGACCGCGATCCGGGCGCGCGCGGCGGGCCTCGTCTATTCGATGAGCCGGCTCAGCGCGACCTTCTCCGGCTTCATCGTGGCGTTCATGTTGAAGGAGGCCGGCGTCAGCGGGGTGTTCGGCCTGATCACCGCGGCGATGGTCATCGTCATCATTACGATCGGTGTCTGGGGACCCAACGTCCGCGGCAAGCCGCTCGACGCCTGAAGCGCTTCTTGACGCGAAGCAGCGTCGACCCCGCATCAAAGGCGACTTCGCTCGAAAACGCTGTGACCGCGACACAAGCGGCACTTGCCGAAGCCATATTGGGTGGCTACCTCTCGCACGTCATTTTGCAGAGGTAACCCGGTCATGTTCGACGCCGCCGTCAAGGCGCTTTCGCAAATCCTGTCGCCGCCGATGCGCACGATCCTGTGGCGTTCGATCGGGCTTGCGCTGGTGCTGATCACCGTGCTGGCGATCGGATTGCAGCGGTTGCTGAGCTGGTTTGCCGACACCGGCGAGGTCTGGGCCGAAGGCATGCTCGGCCCCAACTTCCATTCCACCCTGCACGTGCTGTCCTGGGTCATCTCGATCTCGGCGGGCCTCGGCGTCGTGCTCGGCGGCATCTTCCTGATGCCCGCGATCACCTCGCTGGTGGCGAGCCTGTTTGTCGATGACGTCGCCGACCATGTCGAGCGCGAGCACTATCCGGCCGACCATCCCGGCACGGCGCTGCCGGTGACGCTCGCGACCATCGAGGGCGTCAAGACGGCGCTGCTGACGGTCCTGGTCTATCTGGTCGCGCTGCCGTTCGTGCTGTTCGCGGGTGCGGGCTTCATCATCTTCTTCATCGCGACCGCCTGGCTGCTCGGCCGCGAATATTTCGAGCTCGCCGCGATGCGCTTTCGCTCGCCGGAGGATGCCAAGGCGATGCGCAAGGAGAATGCGGCAACCGTCTTCACCGGTGGCCTGTTCATCGCCGCTTTCGTGTCGATCCCGATCCTCAATCTGGCCACGCCGCTGTTCGGGATGGCCTTCATGGTGCACATGTACAAGCGGCTGTCAGGACCCCGGCGCGAGCTGATCGAGCCGGCGCGGCGAAGCAACGTGCCGATGATCTAGATTCAACCCAATCTCATCGCGCCCTAGCCGAGGCACTTTCTGACCGCGGACGTCAGCTCGATGGCACGCGGGTCGATCAGGGTTGCCGCCCAGAGATTGGTAACGTAACCGAAGCCGACCCGGGATTCGGGGTCGGCAGCGCCCAGCGACCCTCCGCTGCCGGGATGGCCAAACGACGCCGGACCGAGCAGCGGATTGATGGGCGGGGTTGCACGCCAAAAACCTAGCGACATGTTGAACAGGTTCTTCGTGTAGGGCAGCAATTCCAGTGGGACCCCGTGCATGCGCGTGCGGTCGGTCTGGACCACCGTCATCGCCGCCACCGTGTCAGGCTGAAGGAGACGGATGCCGTCGACGTCGCTCACCGTTGCAGCGTACATGCGGGCGATGGCGTGGGCGTTGGCGAACATGTTCGCGGCGGGAAACTCGGCCGCCCGATAGGCGCGCGAGTGCATGTTCTGCTCGGTGACGCCGCCCACGGCCCCAGCCTTCATGAAGGCCGAACCCGGTCCGTAAACGTCCCTGACCAGGGTCGCCGCCACGGCGGTATCCAGCCCCATGAGCTTGGCGAAATCAGCCACCAGGTCTTGGGGGGAATCGTATGGGAACGAAGCCACCTCGAGCCGGGCAACCCGCGGCTCGATCTCTTCGGGTAGACCGATCCATGCGGAGAGCTTGAGAGGGCGGGCGATTTCCTCGGCGAAGAATTTGCCCAGGGATTTGCCCGTGATGCGCCTGACGACCTCTCCGACGAGGAAGCCGAACGTCATGGCGTGGTAGAGATGCTCCGTCCCGGGCGTCCAGAGCGGCTGCTGTGCTTCCAGCGCGCGAATAAGCGGATCCCAGGCGCACGCCTCCTCGAATGTCAGCGGTGTGTCGACATACGGCAGACCGGCCTGGTGAGAGAGCAAGTATCTGACCGGCATCTCCCCCTTGCCCGCCGCGCCGAACTCCGGCCAGTAGCGGGTGACAGGAGCATCGAGATCGAGCTGTCCACGCTGGACAAGGAGGTGGGCGCACATTGCAGTCGCACCCTTCGTCGTCGACGCGACGAGCGCAACCGTGTCCTTTACCCATGGGCGATTCCCGTCGCGGTCGGCCAGACCTCCCCACAGATCGACCACAGCGCGCCCGTCGACGTAGACGCAGCATGCAGCGCCGAGGTCCTTTCCTTCTTTGAAGTTGGCACGGAAGGTATCCGCCACCCGCTCCCAGCCGTGCTCGACCACGCCATCGACGTCACTCATTGCCTCGTGCCTCCCGTCGGCCGTCTCGGTTTCGTTACGGTTGGTTCCCCGCGACGCCATCGATGGCCTGGGTCAGGCGTTCGCGCTCGCGCATGATCCACTGCCCTACCGGATAGTTCCGACGAAACGCTTCGGCGAACTCCACGGGGTCTTCGCCGACGATCGCGCGGATTGAAGTTCCGCTCGCGGCGCTCTCGTCGAAGAGATCGGCAAGGTCCTCCAGCATCGCCAGTAACTCGTCGCCCTTCCCCGGCCCGAAGTACATGAGGTACCGCTCCAGCGCATCGATCGCGGTGTGATAGTTTGCGGGAAGCTGCTCCGTGCGCGCCCTGTACTGCCAGTAGCGTTTCTTCTCGTCGATCATCCGTGCGATGAACATGTTCATGCCTTTCTTTCCCGGAGCTGTTCGAGACGTTCCGCGAGGAAGCTCCATGTCCTCCAAAACTCCGCGAGATATTCGTGTCCCTGAGCGTTGAGCGAATACACCTTGCGCGGTGGTCCCTTCTCGGACGGGACCTTCTCAACGGCGACGAAGCCCTTCTGCTCGTTCCTGACCAACAGTGCGTAGACGGTGCCTTCGGCGATGTCGGAGAAGCCCTGCTCCCGCAAGCGTGCCGTGATCTCGTAACCGTACGCGGGCTGAACGGAGAGGATTGCGAGGACGATGCCCTCCAGCGTGCCCTTGAGCATTTCCGTCATCTGCTTGCTCACGAAGGGCATCTCCCCATACTACATAGCGTTACTAACTACCGGTAGATAGCACCACTGATTAGTGGCCGTCAAGCGCTATGAGGCGGCGAGAGGTAGGGGTTGTTCGGGGGGATACTGGTGGTGATTTCGGACCGCCCCCCGACGAGAGGAGCGCGTCATGCACCACGGCCGCTGCTAGACCGGATCTGAAGGCACCGACGATGGAGAGGGCATCCGATCGCGAGCGAATAACACCAGCAGAAGCCCGACGATCGCGACGCAGGCGAGCATCGCCCATGCCTCGTTGACGCTGAGGGCGAGCGATGCCCGCTCGACCAGAGGCCGGATAAACGCCACCGTCGCGTCATCCGGCGGACCCGGCGGGCGGTTGATCAGCAACATTGGATCGAGGCCGATCTCCTGTGCGGCATTGAGATCACCTGCCAACAGGCGTGCGCGAAAATCCTCACCATAAATTGGGCTTCGGCCATAGAGGATCGTATCGATCAAAGCGATCCCGATCGCGCCACCCAGATTGCGCATCAGGTTGAACAATCCACTGGCGTCGGCAACTTCCGCCTCCGGCAGGGTGCCCAGCGCAATGCGTGTCGGCGGCAGCAAACAGAACATGATCGCGACGCCGCGCATGATCTGCGGCCAGAACATCTCGCCGAAATCCGCGGTGCGCGGCTGAAGGGCGCCCAATCCGAGACCGAGCGCGAACAAGGCGAAGCCTGCACCGGTCAACAACAGCGCGCCGACGCGGCTTTCGAGGATTGCCGCCAAAGGCGCTGCGATCAGCTGCGCAACTCCCGTGACCAGCATGATGGTGCCGATCTCGAAGGCATCATGGCGGCGGACGAAGCCGAGGAACACCGGCATCAGATAGGTCGATCCATACAGGCCGATACCGAGGCAAAAGCTCAGGGCGCAGCCGATCGCGAACGAACGCCGCCTGAACAGGTTCAATCGCGCGATCGGATGCGCCGCGCGGAGCGCGCGTCGGATCAGCAGCGCCATCCCGGCCATGCTCCCGATCAACAAGCTCAGGCAAAGCATCGAGGCCCAGCCGCGCTGCGGCGCTTCCTTCAGACCGATCATAAAGCTTGCGAGCGCCGCTGCGAGCAGGACCAGCGAACAAGTGTCCAGTCTGGCGAACGCGCGGAGATTCACGCTCTGCTTCGGAAGCAGCAGCGGCGTGACCGTCGCCGCGATCGTTCCCGGAATCAGGTTGATCAGGAACAGCCACGGCCACGACCAGGTCTGTGTGATCCAGCCGCCGACAACAGGTCCAACGGTCGGCGCAAGCACGGCGACGACACCGCCGATCGTGGTGGCCACCGCATGGAGCCGCGCCGGGAACAGCGTGAACACGGCGGAGAACACCGCAGGGATCAGGACGCCGCCGGAAAATCCCTGCAGCACGCGAAACACCAGCAGCACCGCAAAGCCGCCACTGAAGGCGCATCCGACCGAGGCGATGGTGAACACGCTCACGGCGATCGCGAACAGCCATCGGAGCGACAGCGCATGGGTGAACAATCCGGTCAGCGGGATCGCGATCACCTCCGCGATCAGGTAGGCGGTCTGGATCCAGCTCATCGCGGAAGGCGAGATCGCCAGCGCGCGCTGGATCGTCGGCAACGAGGTCGCGACGACCTGGATGTCGAGGATCGCCATGAACATGCCGAAGCACATCAGGAGGAAACCTGCCCAGGTCGCAGCCGATGGGCTGTCGGTGCGATGCTCCGCCCAGGCGCTCATGGTGTGCTGACGCGCGGCCAGTCCGCAATCGAGAGCGCGCGGCTCTCGGCACGAATCCGGATCGCAAGCACGGCGAGATTGAGCAAGGTGAAGATCAGCGCCAGCACCGGCAGATGCAGTGCGAGCGGGAGCAGCGCGATCTCCCCGACGACGACGGCATAGTTTGGATGCGGGAAATATCGGTACGGCCCGGATGCGACCAGCGGCGCACCCGGCAAGACGATGATCCGCGTGGTCCATCGCGGCCCGAGCGCAGCGAGGATCCACAGCCGCAAGCCTTGCAGCAGCAGAAAGGCCGCGAGTATAGCCAGGTTGACTTGCTGGTCGCGGCCCCAGATCCACAACGCGATCAGCCAGCCGGCGTGAAGCAGCACAATGAGCGGGTAGTGCCTCGCACCGACCTCGATCGCGCCATGCGCCAGCAGCCGCTCCGTGTTGCGGCGTGACAACACGAGCTCGCCAAGACGCTGCAGCGTGACCAGCGCCAGGATGATCGAAGCGAGGCTCATGCCGCGTGCCTGAGCGCAACGCAGCTGAGCGTGAAGCCGGGCCCAAGCGCCGTGAGTAGCGAGCGCGGAGGCAAGCCCTTGGCGCGGGCGCGTTCGAGGACAAACAGGGCCGTCGGGGCCGACATGTTGCCGCACGCCGCGATGACGTCGCGTTCGTGATCAAGCGTGCCCTGGTCGAGCGCGAGCGCCCGCTCCAGCGCGGCGATGACCTTGGCGCCGCCAGGATGGCAGAGAAAGCGATCGATATCACCGGCCGTCAGCTCCATCCGAGCCAAGATTTCGGCAACGGCCGGGCCAACATGGTCGCGAACGAAATCCGGAATGGTGCGCTGGAAGACGACACCGAATCCTTCCGGATCAACCGTCCAGCCCATGATACCGAGCGTATCCGGCCACAGCTTTTCGCCGGCCACCTCGATCCGCGTCGCACCGCCGTCACCGGCGCGCAGCACGATCGCAGCGGCGCCATCGCCGAACAGGCTGGCCGCGACGATATTCGCCTTGGTGAGCTCATCGTGGCGAACCGCGAGCGTGCAGAGCTCGAGCGCGACCAGCAGCACATTCGCACCCGGCTGCGCCCGCGCCAGTCGCGCCGCGATCGACAGACCCGACACGCCGCCCGCGCAGCCGAGGCCGAACACAGGCACGCGCGACACATCGGTCCGCAAGCCGAGCTGGCCGGCGACGCGCGCCTCCAGCGTCGGCGTGGCGATACCTGTCGAGCACACCGTGACCACGACGTCGATGTCGCTGCCGGTCAAATCCGCACGCGCAATCGCCTTGCGGGCGACATCGACGTACAGCGCCTCCGCGCCTTCCAGGAACGCCTGCGTCCGCTCCGGCCAGCCGCGCCGTTCGAGATACCATTCGATCGGCTTCACGCCATAGCGATGCTGAATGCCGGTGTTGGCGAACAGACTGGAGAGCGTCTCGAATTCGGGATAGCGGTCGGCGAGAAGGTTGCGCGCCGCCTGCAGGATTTGTCCCTGATGGAATAGATGCGGTGGAACCGCCGTCGCCATGGAAACAAGCGCGGCCGTCTGCTTGGTCTCGATCATCGTGGCTCCCGTTCCCCCGGTTGTGGAACCACGCGACCTGCAAAATATTTCAGACGCCCGCGAGATAGAGGGGGGCGCCGCATTCACTATAAATTGACCCCGGCAGCGCCAGGCCTCCGGCGCTATCCGCGCCGTTCGCAGATCAGGAAGCGGCAGTGTCCGGCTTGCGCAGCAGGTTCTTCACGAAGCCAAGCGGCACCGGCGACAGCGGACCTTGCGGCGCGCGCGTGATCAGGGCGACCAGGAACAGCGCCAGGATCGCGATCCAAAAGCACAGCCAGAAGCCGTCAATGTAGGCGAGCGTGTTGGCCTCGCGCTGCACCAGGGCCGCGAGCGTACCGATGGCGCGTCCCGCCGCCGCCCCGATGCCGTGGCCGGAAAATTCACCCGCCAATCGCTTCAGCAGGTTCACGACGTCGACATCGCCGCCCTGGACGTGCTGGCCGAGATAATTCGAATGGATCTGCTCGCGGACGCGCAGCCAGGTGCCCATCAGGGCGATGCCGATCTCGGCGCCGCCGAGCCGCATGATCTGGATATAGGCCGCGAATGCCGTCGCTCGCGACGGATCGGAATTGGACAGCGCCATGATGATGATCGGCAGCAGCGTCAGCGCCTGACCGACCGACGTGAGCAGGACGATGCCGACGAAGTCCTCGCGGGCCCAGACATGGCTCAGCTGCGTGCCCCAGAGATTGGCGGCCGCGAATGCCGAGAACCCGAGCACCACGACGATGCGTGGATCGAGGTGACGCAGCAGGACAATCGAGATCGGCACCAGCACGAACATCGGCAGCGCGCCGTAGATAAACAGCAGCGCCCCCGACTGCTCCGGCCGCAGCGCGCCGACTGTGCCGAGGAAATTCGGCACCAGCGACGAATTCGACAGGCTGGTCAGCGTGTACAAAAGGATGACGATCAGCGAGAGCCCGATATTGCGCGAGAACAGCACGTTGAAATGCGCCCACGGCCGGCGCGCGACCGTCTCGTTGATCATGAAGGCGATGATCAACAGCCCGCCCCCGATCAAGAGCGCCATCACGGTGCCGGACGACAGCCAGTCCAGCCGGTTGCCCTGATCGAGGCCGGCATAGACCATCCCCAGGCCGGCGCCGAGCAGCAGCATGCCGCCCCAATCGGCATGGTGCAGCAGGTCGCGATTGACCGGCTCGTTCGGCGTGCCGAGATACACCATCAATCCCATCAGCGGCGCGACCACCACACCCTGCCAATACAACCACTGCCAGCCGAGGTGCTCGACATAGAATCCGACCAGCGAGCTCGATGAATCCAGCGCGAAGCCGACGCGGATCGAATACATCGCGATCGCGGGCAGCCACCAGCGGATCGGCAGATTGCGCAGGATGATCATCAGCGTCGCCGGCACGAAGGCGCCGAGCAGCATGCCGTGGGCGATACTGAGCACGATCAGCGTCGTGTAGTCGTGCACGAACGGGATGGTCAGCGAGACCCCGGCATAGACCAGGCTCGGAATCCCGAGCACGCGGCGCAGGCCGAACGCGGTGGCGAGCCAGGCCACCGCGGGCGCGATGAAGATCTGCGAGCCGATCGCCGCGGTCGAGAGCCAGGCGCCCTCGTCGAAGGTGAGCGAGAACGCGCCGCGCAGGTCGGGCAGGCCGACCGAGGTCAGGCGGCTGTCGAAATTCGCCAGGAACGCGCCGAGCAGCACGGCGACGACGGCAAACACCGGATAGCGTGCGACGTCGCCGCGCGAAACGGGACCGCTGTTGCGGTCGTCATTTTCCGCCATTGGCGACCGCCTCGCCGGTGTTGATCCGCGTCACCACCGACATGCCCGGCAGCAGGCGCGCGAGCAACGGCTGGCCCTTGTCGAACTGGATGCGCACCGGGATACGCTGCACCACCTTGGTGAAATTGCCGGTGGCGTTGTCGGGCGGCAGCAGCGCGAATTGCGATCCGCTTGCCGGCGCGATGCGCTCGACGACGCCGCGCAACTTCTGACCGGAGAATGTGTCCACGGTGATCTCGACCGGCTGGCCCGGCCTGACGTTGGTCAGCTGGGTTTCCTTGTAGTTGGCGATCACATAGACGTTCGGCAGCGGCACGACGTTGATCAGATTGGTGCCGATGTTGACGTAATCGCCCGGCTGCACCTGGCGCTCGCCGGTGACGCCGTCGAACGGCGCGACGATCTTCGTGTATCCCAGCTTGAGCCTGGCCGATGCCAGCAGCGCCTTGGCGGCGTCGAGATCGGCGGCACGTTGCTTCTTGGTGCCTTGCAGGACCTCGAGCTGATGGCGCTGCGCGGCGATCACGGCGCGGCTGGCCTGCACGTCGGCCTCCGACTTGGCATAGGATGCGGTCGCCTGCTCGAGCCGCTGCCGTGTGCCGGCGTCGGTTTGCGACAGCGACTGCTGACGCTCCTGCTCCTGGCGCGCCAGGGTCTGCTGCGCCTCTGCAGACAGCCGCGAGGCCTCGGCCTGTGCGATGGTCGCATATTGCAGCTCGACCTGGTTGTTGAGGTTATCGAGCGCTGCCTGCGCGCCGACCACACCTGCCTCGGCTTGCGCGACCTGCGCCTGATAGTCGGCAGGATCGATCTGCACGAGGAGATCGCCGGCTTTGACGCGCTGAAAATCGGAGACGGCGACCGTGAGCACTTCGCCGGACACGCGGCTACTGAGCTGGGTCAACTCGGCGCGCACATAGGCATCATTGGTGGTCTGGATCGTGGCGCTACCGACCCAGGCGTCCCAATGCGTGGTCGCCACCGCGACGAACACGAGCGCGGCCAGCACCGCAAACAACGGAATGGCAAAGCGGCTCCAGAAGCTGCTCGCCGCAGGCTGCGGCTTGGCTGGTGCTGTTACCGCTGCGGGCGCGGTCTGGCTGACCTGTGACGGACCGTCTTGAACCTGCTCTGCCACACCACACTCCCGTCACTCACACCCGGAACGCCAGACAACCTGCCGGCACATGATGACGATCATGGCTCAGACGGTCTTCTCCGGCCACCGGCAAAGATCATTGATCAGACATACGTCGCAACGCGGACCGCGGGCGAGGCAGGTATAGCGGCCATGCAGGATCAGCCAGTGATGGGCGTGCAGCATGAACTCGGCCGGGATCACCTTCTCCAGTCCCAGCTCGACCTCGAGCGGCGTCTTGCCGGGCGCGAGACCGGTGCGGTTGCCGACGCGAAACACGTGGGTGTCGACCGCCATCGTATGTTCGCCGAACGCCATGTTGAGCACGACATTCGCGGTCTTGCGGCCGGCGCCGGGCAATGATTCGATTTCGGCACGGGTGCGCGGAACCTCGCTGCCGAAATCGGCGATCAGCTTCTCGGACAGCGCGATGACGTTCTTCGCCTTGTTGCGATAGAGCCCGATGGTCTTGATGTAGTCGCGCACTCTGTCTTCGCCGAGCTCGAGCATCTTCTCCGGCGTGTCGGCGATCGCAAACAGCGCGCGCGTCGCCTTGTTGACGCCGGCGTCGGTTGCCTGCGCCGACAACACCACGGCCACCAACAGCGTGTAGGGATTGAGGTGCTCGAGCTCACCCTTCGGCTCGGGATTGGCTTTGCGGAACCGGTCGAAGGCCTCAAAGACCTCCGCCGCCGTCCACGGTTTTGGCTTTGCAACCTTCTTGGCGGCCTTGGTCGCAGGCTTCTTCGCCACGCCTTTGGGCAGCGGCTTTGCTGCTTTAGCGGCTTTCTTCTTCGGCGCGGACCGAACGCTTGAGGTGCCGGCGCGTTGAGAGCGGATGATTTTGGCCATGAACGGGATATACTGATACGTCATGATCGCAGGCAACGACTTTGATCCGGGCGAAGACCCCAGGGAAGACCTCGAGGCCGATGACCTCGACGTCGATGCGCCCGAGGCGGAGCCGAAACTGTTCTCGGCACTGCTGACGCCGCATCGCTCGCTGAATCGCACCGGCTTTATCGTACTGATGTCGTTCGTCACCGTGGTCAGCTTCGTCGCCGGCGCGGTGTTCTGGTGGCTGGGCGCCTGGCCGATCTTCGGTTTCTTCGGCCTCGACGTGCTGGTGATCTACTGGGCGTTCAAGGTCAATTTCCGCACCGCCAAGGCGAGCGAGGAGATCACCGTCACACCGTCGGAACTGCGGGTGCGCCGGATCAGTCACCGCGGCCATGTGGCCGAATGGGTGCTCAACCCGCTCTGGGTGCGGTTCGAGCAGATCTCGCATGAGGAGTTCGGCATCGAGCGGCTTTACCTGGTGTCGCGGGGCCGCCGGGTCAGCGTCGGCAGTTTCCTGAGTCCGGACGAAAAAGCCAGTTTTTCCAAGGCTTTGACTGTGGCGTTGAACACCGCGAAACGCGGTCCGACTTACAATCCCGTTCACTAGGCCAGCTTGTCAGAAATCGGGTGGTTTGGACGCGCCATGGCTCCTAAATCAGACACCATGATGACACTCGCCATACACGACCAGCGCCTGGCCAAGCCGGGCCTCCAGAGCGCCGCCCTGCGCGACTACGACTCGGTGCGGCGCGCCATCGCGTTCATCTCGGAGCACTGGCGCACACAGCCGACCATCGAAGCGATGGCCGATGCCGCCGCCGTCACGCCGGATGAACTGCATCATCTGTTCCGCCGCTGGGCCGGGCTGACGCCGAAGGCTTTCATGCAGGCGCTGACCCTGGATCACGCCAAGAACCTGCTGCGCGATTCCGCCAGCGTGCTCGACGCCGCACTCGACTCAGGCCTCTCGGGCCCGGGACGGCTGCACGATCTGTTCGTCACGCATGAGGCGATGTCGCCCGGCGAATGGAAGACCGGCGGCGGCGGCATGACGCTGCGCTTCGGCTTCCACCCCTCGCCGTTCGGCACCGCGATCGTGATCGCGACGGACCGCGGGCTCGCAGGCCTTGCCTTCGCCGACCCCGGCGACGAACAGACCGCGTTCGCCGACATGAAGCGGCGCTGGCCGAACGCGACCTTTGTCGAGGACACCGACGGCACCACTGCATTGGCCCAGCGCGTGTTCGATACGCGGTTGTGGCGGGCGGACCAGCCGCTGCGCGTCGTCTTGATCGGCACCGACTTCGAGGTGCGGGTGTGGGAAACGCTGCTCAAGGTCCCGATGGGCCGCGCCGTGAGCTATTCCGACATCGCCAGCAAGATCAACAGCCCGAAGGCCTCGCGTGCCGTCGGCGCCGCAGTCGGCCGCAACCCGGTGTCGTTCGTGGTGCCCTGCCATCGCGCACTCGGCAAGAGCGGCGCGCTGACCGGCTATCACTGGGGCATCACCCGCAAGCAGGCGATGCTGGGCTGGGAAGCCGGCCAGGTCGGATTGCACTGACCTTCCTTGGGCCAGACGCCCACACTCTCTCACCGTCACCCTGAGGTGCTCGCGAAGCGAGCCTCGAAGGGTTGACGGCCCGGCTGTGGCCGCACTGGATTCGATCGCCTACCCCGCCAAATCGACCTTCGACGCAACGGTGGAATCGGCGTTGAGCCGATAGACCACCGGCGCGCCGGTCGCGAGTTCGCGCTTGAGGATCTGCTCCGGCGAAAGCTTCTCCAGCACCATAATCAGCGCGCGCAGCGAATTGCCGTGGGCGGCGATCAGCGTGCGCTGGCCACGCAGCACGCCGGGCAGGATCTCCTGCACGTAATAGGGCAGCGTGCGCGCCAGCGTATCCTTCAGACTCTCGCCGCCGGGCGGCGGCACGTCGTAGGAACGGCGCCAGACCAGCACCTGCTCCTCGCCCCATTTCTTGCGGGCGTCGTCCTTGTTGAGGCCGGAGAGATCGCCGTAGTCGCGCTCATTGAGCGCGAGATTCTTCGTGGTAGGCAATCCGGTCTGGCCGATCTGTTCCAGCATCAGCTTCAGCGTGTGCTGAGCGCGCGTCAGATCGGAGGTGAAGGCAACGTCGAACGACAAGCCCTGCGCCTTCAGCTTGCGGCCGGCGTCCTTGGCCTCGGCGATGCCCTGCTCGGTGAGATCGGGATCCTTCCACCCGGTGAACAGGTTCTTCAGATTCCATTCGCTCTGACCGTGACGAACGAGCACAAGAAGACGATCACTCATTTCAGATTCCGTTTTCGCTTGGCTGGATTTTATTTGGGCGCGCGGTCTCAGTCGCTCAACCCGAGAACGTCGGTCATCGAATACATGCCGGGCTTCTTGCCGTGTGCCCACAGCGCCGCCTTCAGTGCGCCCTGTGCGAACAGCGCGCGGTCCTCGGCATGATGCGACAGCGTGATGCGCTCGGAGGGACCGGCAAAGATCACGCTGTGATCGCCGGCCGCGGTGCCGCCGCGCAACGAAGCAAAGCCGATATCGCCGGGACGCCGCGCCCCGGTCAGGCCATCGCGGCCACGCGCCGAATGTTGCTCCAGCGCGATCTTGCGGCCGGCAGCGGCAGCTTCGCCGAGCATCAGGGCGGTGCCCGACGGTGCATCGATCTTGGACTTGTGGTGCAGCTCGAGAATTTCGATGTCAAAGCTCTGGTCGAGCGATTGCGCGACGCGCTTGACCAGCGCGGCGAGCAGGTTGACGCCGAGGCTCATATTGCCCGACTTCACCACGATGGCGCGGTCGGTCACGCTGCGGATCACCGCATCGTCGGACTGCGACAGGCCGGTGGTGCCGATGACATGAACCAGGCCGCGCTCGGCCGCGATCGCGACATTGGCAATGGTCGCGGCCGGCACGGTGAAATCCAGGATGCCATCGGCGGCCGCGGACATCGACCACAGATCGGCCGACAGCTTGACGTCGTTGGCGGGAAGGCCGGCGAGCACGCCGGCGTCCTTGCCGAGCAGCTCCGAGCCTGGCGCTTCCAGCGCGCCGACCAGCACCGCCCCCGGGGTTTCGGAAATCACCCGCGTCAGCGTGCGGCCCATCCGGCCGCCGGCTCCCGCAACAATCAGACGCATGTCAGCCATGGCTCACCTCTCCCCGCCGTATAAAGCATGAACCGGCAAAGGGGAAACCGGTTTTCCGGCGCGACAAACGCGGAACGCGCTTGCGCGGGGATCATGCTCAAACGGCGGTCGGCGGCGGCTGTTCCGAGCAACCGAACCGGCGGCCCGATGTCCAGGGCTACGGGTTGTCATGCCCCTCGATGATGATGAGATCGGCAATCGAGTGCGGCTGCCGCACCTTGATGTTGGCCTGGTATTCCGGCGATTGGTAGCAAGCGAGCGCGGTGGCGTAATCGGGGAATTCGATCACGACGTTGCGCGAGCGGCTCTGGCCCTCGACGCCCGTGAACTTGCCGCCGCGAACGATGAACTTGCCGCCGAATTTCTGGAAGATCGCCGGGTTGGCCGCCATATACGGCTTGTAGCCCTCCTCGTTGTGAACGTCGACGCGTCCGATCCAGTATCCCTTCGCCATCTCTGTTCTCCCTTGTTGTTGGTTCAGGCGAGCGCCTGGACGATCTCGGTGTGAATGGCTTCGGCCGCGGCCTTCGGATCGGCGGCTTCCATCACCGGACGTCCGACCACCAGATAGTCTGCGCCGGCGGCAATGGCACGGGCCGGCGTCATGATGCGCTTCTGGTCGCCGGTCGCCGAGCCGGCGGGGCGGATGCCAGGGGTCACCAGGTTCATCTGTTCGCCCACGATCTTGCGCAAGGCGGCAGCTTCCTCAGGCGAGCTGACGAGGCCGTCGACACCGAGCGCCTGCGCCTGCCTGGCGCGCGCTTCGACGAGATCGGAGACGTTGAGGCGATATCCCGCCGCGTGCAGGTCGGTGTCGTCGTAGGAGGTCAGCACCGTCACCGCGAGGATCTTCAGGCCGGAGCCGGCGCGCGCCTCGACCGCCGCCTTCATGGTCTGCGGATAGGCATGCACGGTGAGAAAGGTCGCGCCGAGAGCGGCGACGCTTTCGACCCCGCGCGCGACGGTGTTGCCGATGTCGTGCAGCTTGAGATCGAGAAAGACTTTCTTGCCGCTGCCTGCGAGCTGCTTTGCCAGCGCGAGGCCGCCGGCGTAACCGAGCTGATAGCCGATCTTGTAGAAGGTGACGCTGTCGCCGAGCCTGCCGATCATCGCCTCGGCGCTCGCGACTGACGGCAAATCGAGCGCCACAATCAACCGGTCTTTTGGAGCGATCTTGGCTGGCTGCATGTCACCTCACATCATGCGTTGGGAATGGTCGATCAGCTGCCGCACCAGCGCCCGCATCGTGTCGATGTCGGCCTGGTGCTTCAGACGATCCATGTCGTCATAGGCCTGCTCGGCGAATGACAGCGCGAGCTGGTTCGGGATCACGGCGGCATGGCACGCGGTCAGGATCAGGCGCAGCGCCGCCAGCGCGCGCGTGCCGCCGAGCCGGTTGCCGGATGCCGCTGCCATCGCGAAGGCGCGGCCGTGGAACACCTGGCCACGGGTCTCGTGCGGATCCTGCACGCGGCTCACCCAGTCGATCGTGTTCTTCACCAGCGCCGGCACCGAGGAATTATATTCCGGTGTCACGATCAGCACGCCATGATGGGCGCCGATCATCCGCTTCAGATTGACGGCGTGCTGCGGCACGCCCGATTTGGCCTGCAGATCGCCGTCATAGATCGGCAGCGGAAAATCGCCGAGCGAGATGCGGGTGACGTCGGCGCCCAGCTGCGCGAACTCCTGCGCCAGCACGACAGCCAGCTTCGCATTCAGCGAGCCTGATCGCAGCGATCCGGGGATCACGAGGATTTTCAGCGCGGACATTTCGAAATCGCGGTTAGGGCACGTGCCCAGCGCGACAACGCAGGGCGATGATCAGCCCTTGCGATACACCCAGACCCGCGCGGGCGGAAGGTTCATCCAGATCCGCTCGGACGCCTCTGTGGACACGCCGGGCAGCGACTTTGGAATGGGCGGCGCCACCGAATAGGTGAACTGGACGAACGGCGCACCGGGCGCGAGGGCCAGGAAAGCGTCACGGACCAGCTTCAGGCGGGTCAGCATCGGCTTGGTGACCAGCGGCAGGCCGGAGACCACAGCCGAGGCCGGAGACTTCATGACGTCCCACAGCGTGTCGCGAAGCCTGTAGGCGTCGCCCTGAACCACCTTGGCCTGCGGATAGCGTTCGCGCAGCAGCGCACAGAAGCCGGGATTGTACTCAACCAGGACGAGACGCTTTTGATCGACGCCATGCTCGATCAGTGCATTGGTAATCGCACCGGTGCCGGGTCCGAGCTCGACAACCGGTCCTTCGGACTCCGGATCGACATATTGCGCCATGGTGCGTGCGAGCAGCCGCCCGGACGGCATCACCGCGCCCATATGCAGCGGCTTCTCGATCCATGAACGGAGAAAACGAACCTCGTCGTCAAGACGGAGGGGCTTCTTCGACGCACGCACGGACGATTGCAGAGGCATGTCGCTACCAGGCGGGACCGCGCACAATCGAGCGGTTGTCAGAAAACAGTCATAAACACGTATAGATCGAAGTCGTTACGGTCAAGCGTAACGACTACGGCTAGACCGTGCGGCTTCCGAAGAAGTCCTTGACCTTAGAGAAGAAACCCGCTGCCTCCGGTTGCGTTGCGCCGGACGAGAGTTTTTCGAACTCCATCAGCAATTCTTGCTGCTTCTTGGTCAGATTCTGCGGTGTTTCGACCACGACCTGGACATACATGTCGCCGGTCTGGCGCGAACGGAGCACCGGCATACCCTTTGATGCGATGCGGAATCGGCGGCTGGACTGGGTGCCGGCCGGCACCTTCACCTTGGTCTTGCCCTTGTCGATGGTCGGCACCTCGAACTCGCCGCCGAGGGCTGCGGTGACCATCGAGATCGGCACCCGGCAGTGCAGGTCGGCGCCGTCGCGCTGGAAGAACTGGTGCGTGGTCAGCGACAGGAAGATGTAGAGGTCGCCGGGCGGACCGCCGCGGACACCGGCCTCGCCTTCGCCGGCGAGACGAATACGGGTGCCGTCCTCGACACCCGGAGGAATGTTGACCGAGAGCGTGCGCTCGCGCGTCACCCGGCCGGAACCGGCGCAGGAGGTGCAGGCGTCCTCGATCATCTGGCCGCGGCCCTGACAGCCGGGGCAGGTCCGCTCCAGCGTGAAGAAGCCCTGAGCCTGCCGGATACGGCCGGCGCCACCGCAATGCGAGCAGGTCTTCGGCTTGGTGCCGGCCTTGGCGCCGGTGCCGGAGCAGGATTCGCAGGTGACCGAGACCGGGATCTCGATCTGCGCGGTCTTGCCCTGGAAGGCCTCCTCGAGCGTGATCTCCATGTTGTAGCGCAGGTCGGCACCGCGTTCGCGGCCACCGCCGCCGCGGCGCTGCCCGGCCATGCCGAACAGATCCTCGAAGATGTCGGAGAAGGAGGAGGCGAAGCCGGCTCCGAAGCCCGGACCGCCGCCACCCATGCCCTGCTCGAAGGCGGCGTGGCCGAAGCGGTCATAGGCGGCGCGCTTGTCGCCGTCCTTCAACACTTCATAGGCTTCGTTGATTTCCTTGAACCGGACCTCGCTGCTGGCGTCGCCCGGGTTCTTGTCCGGATGCCATTTCATCGCGAGCTTGCGGAAAGCCGATTTGAGCTTGGTCTCGTCCGCGTTCCGCTCGACCTCGAGGGTCTCGTAATAGCAGCGCTTGGTGGACATACTTCAATTCCGTCCGAAGTTCGTCGCGATCGCCAAAGATTGCGCCAAGGATTGCGCAAGGGATTGCGTCTGTCTGGAAGATGCAGCGATCGCCTTAAAGAAAAATGACCCCCACTCCTCCGAGACGCGTCGCGTGCTCTTTGGTGTGAGGGTCATGATCGCAAGCCCGCTTAGGCAGACTTCTTGTTGTTCTTGTCGTCGTCGACCTCGGTGAACTCCGCGTCGACAACGTCATCCTTTGCAGCGTCCTTGGCCGCATCGGCCTCGGCCTGCTGCTTGTACATGGCCTCGCCGAGCTTCATCGAAGCCTGCGCCAGCGTGTTGGTCTTCGCCTTGATCGCCTCGGCGTCGTCGCCCTTCAGCGCTTCCTTGAGGTCGCTGACGGCGTCTTCGATGGCGCGACGATCCGTCTCCGGGATCTTCGAGCCGTGCTCGGCCAAAGCCTTCTCGGTCGAATGAACCAGACCATCGGCGTGGTTCTTGGCGTCGACCGCCTCGCGGCGCTTCTTGTCCTCGGCCGCATTGGCCTCGGCGTCCTTGACCATCTTGTCGATGTCGGCCTCGGACAGGCCGCCGGATGCCTGGATCCGGATCTGCTGTTCCTTGCCGGTCGCCTTGTCCTTGGCCGAGACGTTGACGATGCCGTTGGCGTCGATGTCGAAGGTCACCTCGATCTGCGGCATGCCGCGCGGAGCCGGCGGAATGCCCATCAGGTCGAACTGGCCGAGCATCTTGTTGTCGGCCGCCATTTCACGCTCGCCCTGGAAGACGCGGATGGTGACGGCGCCCTGATTGTCTTCGGCGGTCGAGAACACCTGGCTCTTCTTGGTCGGGATCGTGGTGTTGCGGTCGATGATGCGGGTGAACACGCCGCCCAGCGTCTCGATGCCCAGCGACAGCGGGGTCACGTCGAGCAGCAGCACGTCCTTGACGTCGCCCTGCAGCACGCCGGCCTGGATCGCAGCACCGATCGCGACGACTTCGTCGGGATTGACGCCCTTGTGCGGCTCCTTGCCGAAGAACTGCTTCACGACTTCCTGGATCTTCGGCATGCGGGTCATGCCGCCGACCAGCACCACTTCGCCGATCTCGCCGGCGGTCAGGCCGGCATCCTTCAGCGCCTTGCGGCACGGCTCGATGGTCTTCTCGACGAGGTCGGCCACCAGCGCCTCGAACTTGGCGCGGGTCAGCTTCATCGTCAGATGCTTCGGACCGGTCTGGTCAGCCGTGATGAACGGCAGATTGATTTCGGTCTGCGTAGTCGACGACAGCTCGATCTTGGCCTTCTCGGCGGCTTCCTTCAGGCGCTGCAGAGCGAGCTTGTCGTTGCGCAGGTTGATGCCCTGCTCCTTCTGGAATTCGTCGGCGAGGTAGCCGACCAGGCGCATGTCGAAGTCTTCACCACCGAGGAAGGTGTCGCCGTTGGTCGACTTCACCTCGAACACGCCGTCGCCGATCTCGAGGATCGAGACGTCGAAGGTGCCGCCGCCGAGGTCGTACACGGCGATCGTGCCGGCCTTCGTCTTGTCGAGGCCGTAGGCGAGCGCGGCAGCGGTCGGCTCGTTGATGATGCGCAGCACTTCCAGGCCGGCGATCTTGCCGGCGTCCTTGGTGGCCTGACGCTGCGCGTCGTTGAAATAGGCAGGCACCGTGATGACGGCCTGATCGACCTTCTGGCCGAGATGCGCCTCAGCGGTCTCCTTCATCTTCTGCAGAATGAAGGCCGAGACCTGCGAGGGCGAATAGGTCTTGCCGTCGGCTTCGACCCAGGCATCGCCGTTCGATGCTTTGACGATCTTGTAGGGAACGAGCTTCTTGTCCTTCTCGACCATCGGGTCGTCATAGCGGCGGCCGATGAGGCGCTTCACCGCAAAGAACGTACGCTCGGGATTGGTCACCGCCTGGCGCTTCGCCGGCTGTCCGACGAGGCGCTCGCCATCGTCAGTGAAAGCAACGATCGACGGCGTCGTTCGCATGCCCTCGGCATTCTCGATCACCTTGGCGTTCTTGCCATCCATCACGGCGACGCACGAATTCGTGGTGCCGAGGTCGATCCCAATGACCTTACCCATGGTTTTGATATCCTCTTTGCTACGGCAGGTTGGTTGGGCCCTGACGGCGCTCCGTACCGAACCCCCAGACGTTCACATACTCGCGATATTGCGACGGTGAGCCTGATATAGGAGAGAGGGTCCTGCCCGCAAGGACTGGACGCAACGTTGAGGCCTGAAAAGACTGACGTTTGAAAGATTGTGTCAGTCAGGCTGCGGCCCCGGTTCAAGCCCAGACCAAGTTAACAAATCGGCAATGATGCCGCCCGTCGTCGACCGCGACATCAATGGCGCGACGTCAGCGCTGTTGAGTGAACGCTCACAAACGTCGTATGCGAGAGCGGCGCACGGGTCGAGGGCGCGCTGTTTGGCCGCTGGCGGCCCGCAGGTGAGCGTTCCTGGAAACGTCGGGAAACTGGAAAGTGCCGGCCAATCAAGGCGAAAAGCCCATGGAATCGAGCCGGCTGGCTAGGGGCGGAGATTTGGCGGCCTGTTGCAGGGCCATCAAAACCGCTAAAAGCGGTCCGACTGAAAGAGGCCATCCAGCCCTGCACCGGCCCCGTTGCGCGGCCACCAAGCAAAACCGGTAGATCCCCCATGACGCCTTTTCGAGTTCTCGTTGCGGTTGCCTTGCTGATTGCTGCCACCTGTCGTGGCCATGCCGCCGACGTGGTGTTTCCGCCGGGCGCGCATGTCGGGATGAAACCGCTGGTGGGCCTCGTCCGCGCCAAATCCTTCATCGGCTTCGAGACCGAGGACCAGGGCGTCAAGGTCCTAATCGCCGACCTGCCCGCGGACGCCTACAACGAGGTCGTGACCGCCTTCAAGGCCAACCCCGCCGGCACCGGAAACATCAAGCCCGAGAGCCTCGAGACGCCGGCCGGCCTCGCCTACTACACCGTGGAGAGCGCCCGCGACGGCGCCAGCAATGTGCGGCGCTACTCCATGATCCTGCCGGGGCCGACCTTCTCCGGCTATGTCGCGGTGCAGGTGCCGGAAAACGCGAGCAAGATCTACACCGACGACGCCGTCCGGCAGATGTTCGCCTCGGCCGAAATCCGCAAGGAGGTGCCGGTCGACGAGCAGCTCGGCATGATGCCGTTCAAGGTCACCGAACTCAGCAGCTTCAAGAACATCCGCATGCTGGCGCCGGGCGCAGCGCTGCTGATGGCCGACGGCGACGACAAGGGCCTTGAGACCAAGCCCTTCATGCTGCTCGGCATCATCGCTTCGGCGCCGGCCACGCCCGACGATCGCGGCCGCTTTGCCCAGCAGATCGCCACCACGATCCCCGGCGTGCGCGACGGGCGGATCACCATGTCCGAGCCGATCCGGATCGAAGGCCAGCCCGGCTACGAGACCCGAATCGACGCCGTCAGCGGCAAGGACAACACCCCGGTGACCATCGTGCAGTGGCTGCGGTTCGGCGCGCAGACATCGCTGCGCATCATCGGCAGCTCGCCGCGTACGGATTGGGAGACTGCTTTCCCGCGCTTCCGCGCGGTCCGCGACGGCATCCAGCCGCGCGGCTGATCGGCCCTTCGCAAGGCCGGTCGGAAAAATCCCACTTTCGTCGTTCGCCGAACGGAACTAGCCTCCTCGCGCGGTATCAAAGCGAGGAGGGGCGCGATGTTGGATCGACGACAGATAGTTGCAGGCCTCGGCACGTTGGCGCTTGCGACCCTGGTTCCCAAAAGTCTCTGGGCGGCTGCGATCAAGCCCGACGATGGCTCCGCGCTGCTCGTGATCGACGTCCAGAACTGCTTCCTGCCCGGCGGCAGTCTCGCGGTGAAGGACGGCGAGCAGGTGGTGCCGGTCATCAACAAGATCGCCAAGAGCTTTGCCAATGTGGTGATGACGCAGGACTGGCACACGCCCGGACACGTCTCGTTTGCCTCGGTCCATGCCGGCAAGAAGCCGTTCGAGACCATCGACCTCGCCTACGGCAAGCAGGTGCTGTGGCCGGACCACTGCGTGCAGGGCACCGACGGCGCCTCGCTGTCGAAGGAACTCGCGATCCCGCAGGCCGAGCTGATCATCCGCAAGGGTTTTCACAAGGACGTCGACAGCTACTCCGCCTTCACCGAAGCCGACGGCAAGACCACCACCGGGCTCGCCGCCTATCTGAAGGCGCGCAATGTCGCGCGGGTCTTCGTGGCCGGGCTCGCCACCGATTTCTGCGTGGCATGGACCGCGCTCGATGCGCGCAAGGCCGGCTTCGAAACCTATGTCGTGGAGGACGCCTGCCGCGGCATCGACACGCAGGGATCGCTGGCCAAGGCCTGGACCGACATGGACAAGGCCGGCGTCAAGCGGATCCAGTCGTCGGATATCGCGTAGGCATTCCGCGCGAGAGCCGCATGGCCGAGCTCGAGGCCCCCGTCGCATTCGACTTCGCGCGGCGCCCGCCGTCGCCGCGCATGGCAGGCCTGATTGTCGGGATGACCGGCTACCGCGAGACGGCGGCGGGCCGCTTCTTCCACCGCCAGACCGCTCCGCTGATCGTGCCGTTGATCATCAGCTTCGGCTCGCCCTATCTGATCGCGCTCGCGCGTCAGCCTGGACCATCCGACCGTCAGCTCAGCTTCACGGCCGGACTGCACGCCGGCCCCGTCAACATCGAGTCCGACGGCTGCGCCGAATCCGTGCAGGTGGATTTCACGCCGCTCGGCGCCTATCGCTTCTTCGGCGGCGCCATTGCCGAGCTCACCGGTCGCATGGTCGATCTTGGCGATGTGCTGGGCCGCGATGGGCGGCGGCTGCGCGAGCAGATCGGCGCCGTACCGTGCTGGCGGCGCCGCTTCGACCTGATCGAGGATTTCGTGCTTCGCCGCCTCGGCCGCGGACCGTCTGACGAAGTCGCGTTCGCTTATCGAATGTTGGCGCGGTCGGGCGGCACCGCCAGGATCACGGCGATCGCTTCGGAGATCGGTTGGAGCCGCAAACACCTCGCCGGCCGGTTTCGCTCAGAGCTTGGCCTCGCGCCCAAGGCGGTGGCGCGCATGATGCGCTTTCACCGGGCTTGCCGGCTTGCGCAGGCTGGCACAGCCGACGGCTGGGCCGCGATCGCTGCGGAGAGCGGCTACGCCGATCAAGCCCATCTCGCGCGCGAGTTCGTCGAGTTTGCCGGGGAATCACCGACCGCCTGGGCGCGTCGCCTGACGCTGACCGACAGCCGGCTCTCGCATTCCGGCGAGCTGCTGGCCGACTGGTAACAAACCTTCAAGCCGAAACCGGATTGCCTCGTGCAGAGTGGCGCCATCAGCCAAGCAGGTGAGCCACCATGACACACGACATCGAACCGCCCCGCATCTACCCGACGCTGCGCTGCAAGGACGCCGAGGCGATGATCGTCTGGCTCAAGACCGTGATCGGATTCACCGAGCAAGTGGTCTACCGCGACGGTGGCATGATCCACCACGCCGAGCTCGCCTACGGTTCCTCGATGCTGATGCTGGGCCAGGGCCGCGACGATGCCTATGGCAGGCTGGTCGGCGATGCCGCCGGCCGCCGCACCGATTCAATCTACATCGCGGTCGACGATCCGGACGCCCTGCATGCAAAGGCCTGCGCGGCGGGTGCCACGATCGAAATGGAACTCCGTGACACCGACTATGGCAGCCGCGATTTCGCCTGCCGTGACCCGGAAGGAAATCTCTGGAGCTTCGGCACCTATTGGCCGAAAGCGCATGAGAAGCCGCTGCCGTGAACCGACAGCAGCCGCCTCAGGGCCGGCGTCGCAGCGATCAGACCGTGATGTCGGCGCTCGGTGCCGCCTTGGCGCCGCCCTTGGAGACGCCGACCAGCGCCGGACGCAGGATGCGCTCGCCGATCATGTAGCCGGCCTGCACGACCTGCACCACCGTGCCCGACGGCACCGAGGTGTCCGGCACCTCGAACATCGCCTGCTGGAAGTTCGGATCGAACTTCTCGCCGATCGGATCGAACTTCTTGACGCCGTTCTTCTCCAGCGCGTTGAGCAGCGACCGCTCGGTCAGCTCGACGCCTTCGATCAGCGCCTTCAGGCCGGGATCGGCGGATTCCTTGGTTTCGGCCGGCACGGCATCGATCGCGCGCTGCAGATTGTCGGCGATATCGAGCACGTCGCGGGCGAAGCCGGTGATGCCATAGGTTTTGGCGTCGGCAACCTCGCGGCGGGTGCGCTGGCGGAGGTTCTCCATCTCGGCCAGCGTGCGCAGCGTGCGATCCTTCGCCTCGGCGAGTTCCTTGGTCAGCGCCTCGGCCGACCCCACCTCGGGATCGTCAGGCATGATGTAGGGCTTCGAGACCACGGGTTCACCCGTCGGCGCCGAATTCTCGGTGTTGTCATTGGCCCGGTTCGGATCGGTCATGGCTTGCCTTCTCGAAAACTCGCGTCGGTTCAAATCTTGGGGATTGCTGCCCGGGATATCGTGCTTTGAGCGGCGAAAATCAAGCGCAACATACCGTTTAGGGCCAGCGCACCTCCACTTCGCGTCAACATATCGGTCAAATGAAACCGAATTTCGCTGCGCTTAGCCACCCAGCATCTTGCTGACGATGCGCGCGGCATAATCCACGGTCGGGATCACCCGCGCATAGTTCAGCCGCGTCGGTCCGATCACGCCGAGCACGCCGACTATCCGACCCTGGGCGTCGCCATAGGGCGCGATGATGGTCGAGGAACCCGACAGCGAGAACAGCTTGTTCTCCGAGCCGATGAAGATCCGCACACCCTCGCCGCGCTCGGCGCGGCCGAGCAGATCGATCACACCGCGCTTGGTCTCGAGATCGTCGAACAGCGACTTGATGCGCTCGAGGTCGTCCAGCGCATGCAGATCCTCGAGCAGATTGGCGTGACCGCGCACGATCAGCTGGCGGTCCTCGTTTGCGCCGCCGGACCAGCTCGCGATGCCGGCCGCGACGACCTTCTGTGTGAGCTGATCGAGCTCGGCGCGGTTCTGCGTCAATGCCGTCTCGAGCTCGAGCCGCGCTTCGGCGAGTGTCCGGCCACGGATCCGCGCATTGAGGAAATTGGTCGCCTCCGTCAGGGCCGAGGACGGCACGCCCGGCGGCAGCGCCAGCACCCGGTTTTCGACCTGGCCGTCTTCGCCGACCAGCACGACCAGCGCTTTCTCGGGCTCCAGCCGCACGAATTCGATGTGCTTCAGCCGCGCATTCGACTTCTGCGTCAGCACCACCGCTGCGGCGCGGGTCAGCCCCGACAGCCGCGTCAACGCTTCGCCAAGCGCTGCCTCGACCGATTGCGCACGATCGACCGCCGCGAGCTGGGTCTGGATCGATTGCCGCTCGGCCTCGGTGAGGTCGCCGACCTGCATCAGGGCGTCGACGAAGAAACGCAGGCCGAGTTCGGTCGGCAGCCGTCCGGCCGAGGTGTGCGGCGCATAGATCAGGCCGAGCTGCTCGAGATCCGACATCACATTGCGGACCGAGGCCGGCGACAGCGGTAATGCGATCAGGCGCGAGATGTTGCGCGAACCGACCGGCTCGCCGGTCGCAAGATAGCTTTCGACGATTTGACGAAAAATGTCGCGCGACCGCTCGTTGAGCTGGGCGAGCCCGGCATGCGGGGCGATCAGGCCTATCGGATCGTGGTGCGTCACACTCCAGTCCTTCACAATTGCTGTCTAATTTGTCGCTCCCGGAGGCCGGTGACAAGCATCCATTCGGTCCCCTGGCACCCGGGCCATTCCGCGGCCAAAACCCTTGCCACCCCCTTGCCAAAACCCTTGCCGCTGCCGCTTCCCCCTCCTACAAGCACGCCCAACCCTATCTCTCGGAATTCTGGAGGATTTCCAATGCGGCCAAGCCGCCGTGCGCCCGATGAACTGCGTCCCGTGTCGCTGGAACGCGGCGTCGTCAAATATGCCGAGGGTTCCTGCATGGTGAAGTTCGGCGACACCCATGTGCTGGTGACCGCCACGCTGGAAGAGCGGTTACCGCCGTGGCTGAAGGGCCAGGGCCGCGGCTGGGTCACCGCCGAATACGGCATGCTGCCACGCGCCACCCTGGAACGCACCCGCCGCGAGGCCTCGGCCGGCAAGCAGGGCGGCCGCACGGTCGAGATCCAGCGGCTGATCGGCCGCTCGCTGCGCGCCGCCGTCGACCTCGAGGCGCTCGGCGAACGCCAGATCACGGTCGATTGCGACGTCATCCAGGCCGACGGCGGCACCCGCACCGCCTCGATCACCGGTGCCTGGGTGGCGCTGGCCGACTGCATCAACTGGATGAAGACCCGCAACATGCTGAAGGCCAACGTGCTGCGCGACAACGTGGCGGCGATCTCCTGCGGCATCTATCAGGGCACGCCGGTGCTCGATCTCGACTATGCCGAGGATTCCGAGGCCGACACCGACGCCAATTTCGTGATGACTGGCGACGGCCGCATCATCGAGGTGCAGGGCACCGCCGAGAAGACGCCGTTTTCGCAGGACGAGTTCCTGGCGCTGATGGCACTGGCGCGCAAAGGTGTCGCGCGTCTGGTCGACTTGCAAAAGATCGCGGTGGCGTAGTCAGATTGGCCATGCATCGCCGAATCACCGGAAGGCTCGTCATCGCCACCCATAATCCCGGCAAGCTTGCCGAGATGCGGGAACTGCTGGCGCCGCACGGCGTCGAGGCGGTGTCGGCCGGCGAGCTCGGTCTCGCCGAGCCCGAGGAGACCGGTGACAGCTTCCAGGCCAACGCCGCGATCAAGGCCATCGCGGCGGCGAAGGCGACGGGACTGCCGGCCTTCGCCGACGATTCCGGCCTCGCGGTCGACGCGCTCGACGGCGCGCCCGGAATCTACTCGGCGCGCTGGGCCGGCGAAGGCAAGGATTTCATGGCGGCGATGACGCGGATCGAACGCCTGCTGCAGGAGCGCGGCGCCACCGCGCCGGAGCAGCGCAAGGCGCACTTCGTCTCGGCGTTGTGCGTGGCCTGGCCGGACGATCACCTCGAAGAGGTCGAGGCCCGCGCCGACGGAACCCTGGTCTGGCCGCCGCGCGGCACCGCCGGATTCGGCTATGATCCGGCGTTCCTGCCCGACGGTTACACACGGACCTTTGGCGAGATGAGCAGCATCGAGAAGCACGGCCTGCCGCCGCTCGGACTCGGCCTGTCGCATCGCGCCCGCGCCTTCGTGAAGCTCGCGGAGATCTGCCTTGAGCCACGCTGAACGAGAAGCTTTCGGCGTCTACGTGCACTGGCCGTTCTGCCTGTCGAAATGCCCGTATTGCGATTTCAACAGCCACGTCCGGCATGCGCCGATCGACGAGACACGCTTCGTGCGCGCGTTCGCCCGCGAGATCGAGACCACGGCCGCGCGGGTGCCGGGACGCGAAGTGTCCTCGATCTTCCTCGGCGGCGGCACGCCGTCGCTGATGCAACCGCAGACCGTCGGCGCCGTGCTCGACGCGATCGGCAAGCATTGGCAGGTGGCGCGCGACGTCGAGGTCACGCTCGAGGCCAATCCGACCAGCGTCGAGGCGACGCGCTTCCGCGGCTATCGCGCGGCCGGCGTCAATCGTGTTTCGCTCGGCGTGCAGGCGCTGGACGATGCGTCGCTGAAGGCATTGGGACGCCTGCACACCGCGCGCGAGGCGCTCGACGCGGTTGCGATCGCACGAAGCGCGTTCGACCGTTACTCGTTCGACCTGATCTACGCCCGGCCCGACCAGACGCCGCAGATGTGGGCGGACGAATTGAAGCAGGCGATCTCGGAAGCGGCCGAACACCTGTCGCTCTATCAGCTCACGATCGAGGAAGGCACGCCGTTCTTCGGATTGCATGCCGCCGGCAAATTGCAGACCCCGGATGAAGCGACCGCGCGCGCGCTCTACGACGTGACGCAGGAGGTCTGCGCCCGCGAGGGACTGCCGGCCTACGAGATCTCCAACCACGCCCGCGCCGGCGCCGAGTGCAAGCACAACCTCGTCTATTGGCGCGGCGAGGAATATGCCGGCATCGGCCCCGGCGCGCATGGCCGGCTCGACATCGATGGTGTCAGGCACGCGACCGCGACCGAGCGGCGCCCCGAGGCCTGGCTGTTGAACGTCGAGGAACGCGGCCATGGCGTCATCACCGATGACAGCCTCAACAGCGAAGAGCGCGCCGACGAATTTCTCCTGATGGGGCTGCGGCTTGCCGAAGGCATCGATCCCACGCGCTATGCGAAGCTCTCCGGCCGCAAGCTCGATCCGCACCGGATCGCGATGCTGCGCGAGGAAGGCGCCATCGCCGTCGATGCCGATGGACGGCTGCGCGTGACCAAGTCGGGATTCCCGGTGCTCGACGCGGTCGTTGCGGATCTCGCCGCCTAAATATCGAAAACAACCCCATTCAAAGTAGCCGGCGGGTGCCGGTGTTCGGCAAGGCAGCTCGACCGCCTGACGAAAACTAGGCGCCAAAACTCTTCGGCGAACCCGCAACCGCCGTGCCGCCGCCCGAGGCCACCTTCATGACCGCAAGGCCGCGCTCGTTGGTGCCGTCGGACCGGAAGCGGAACAGGCCGTCGATGCCGGCAAAGCCGGACGGGTTGGTCAGCGTCTCCGGCGCGAAGCGTTGCGCGCCCTGGGTGCGTGCCAGCGCCGCCATCAGTGCGACAGCGTCATAGGCAAGCGTTGCGGTGCGCACCGGCTCGCCGCCGAACTTGGCGCGATAGCGGCCGGCGAAGCCGCGGAAGCCGGACGGATCGGGCGCGGCGTAGAGGCCGCCTTGCAGGACCGGGCTCGCGAACACCCGCGGATTGTCCCACAGTCCGGTGCCGAGCAACTGGATGTTACGCAGATTGGCACCCGCCGCGGTCAGCGCATCGGCGGTCGCGACCACCGAATCGCCGTCGTCGGCAAGCAGCAGCGCATCGGCTTGGCCGAGCGCCTGGGCCACGGTCCGCGCCGGCGTCGCACGGTCGGCGCCGTATTTCTCGAAGGCGACGACGCGGCCGTTCTTGCGGCCGACCGCCTGCTTGAACGCGGCCTCGACCACGTTGCCATAGGCATTGTCCGGCACCATCGCGGCGAACGAGCGTTTTCCGATCCCGGCGGAATAGTCGACAATCCGATTGATGTCGGACTCCGGCAGGAAACTCAGGAGATAGACGCCGTGGCCGGCGACGCTCGAATCGGTCGAGAATGCGATCACCGAGGTGCCGCGCGGCCGCGTCAGTTGCGCGGTGGCCGGCACCGAGCCTGCGAACAACGGTCCCAGAATGATCTCGGCGCCTTCGGACAGCGCCTGCTGGGTGCCCTGCGCGGCACCCTGCGGGCTGCCGCCATCGTCCTTGATCAGGAGCTGGATGTTCGGGTTTTGAAATTCCGCGAGCGCCATTTCGGCGGCGTTGCGCATCGACTGCGCGGCGAGCCCGGCATTGCCGGAAGCCGACAGCGGCAAAATCAATCCAATTTTGACCTGCCCGGTGCCGACCGCCTGCGGCTGCTGCGGCGGGCCGGCTGGACCGGCTTCCTGGTTGCCGCCGAACGGGCTGGAAAACTGGCTCAAGCTCTGCTGGACGCTGGAACAGGCGCTCAGCAACGGCGCGCCCACGAGCAGACCGAGCGCGGTTCGCCGGGTCGTGCCCGACGGCGGGAACGTGCGGTGATGCGGGCCTGCCATCGTCTCTCTTCTCTTGACCGACCAGGATCGGCCAGGACTCCATCCAGCTCTGATGAGGCGGGTGGATTTGGGCATATTGTCGGCGAATAGTTAACTAAAACAAAAGGATTATGGCCCCGCGGCGCCCTTCCCGCGGCCTCCATTTCCCTCCCCTCAGGCGGCCTTCCGTCACCGCCATTTGCGGATGTGGCGCAAGCGCCGCCGTCCCGCTAGAGCCTATATCCACTTCGCTCGAAAACGCTCTAGATTGCCATTATGCGCGCAAAAGCCAGTTCCCTCCACCATTCGGACGCCACGACGGGTGCTGCGGCCAAAACCTTTTCGATCGGCGGCCAACAGCTGACTGCACCGAAGGCCAGGCCCGGGCTGCATCTGGTGGCGACCCCGATCGGCAACCTCGCCGACATCACCCTGCGCGCGCTGGAGACGCTGGCCGGTGTCGACGTCATCGCCTGCGAGGACACCCGAATTACGCGCCGGCTGACCGAGCGTTACGCGATCACCGCCGAGCTGGCGCTCTACCACGAGCATAATGCGGCCCAGGCCCGGCCCAAGATCCTCGAGCGGCTGGCACAAGGCGCTGCGATCGCGCTGGTTTCCGACGCCGGCACGCCGCTGATCTCGGATCCCGGCTTCAAGCTGGTGCGCGAGGTCTGCGCCGCCGGGCATGCCGTTATCGCGGTGCCCGGGCCGTCGTCGGTGCTGACGGCGCTGTCGGTTGCGGCGCTGCCGACCGACCGCTTCTTCTTCGAGGGATTCTTGCCGGCCAAGGAGCACGCTCGCCGCGCGCGGCTCACTGAGCTGGCGCGGATCGATTCGACGCTCGTGATGTTCGAATCCGGCAATCGGGTGCAGGACACGCTGCGCGACCTCGCGACGATCATGGCTGGACGCGATGCGGCGATCTGCCGCGAGCTGACCAAGCTGCACGAGGAGGTCAAGCGCGCGCCGGTCGCCGAGCTTGCGGCAGGCGCGGAAGCGCTGGAGACCCGCGGCGAGTTCGTGCTCGTGATCGGGCCGCCGGCCGATGATGCCGGGGTGATGGATGAGAATTCGCTCGACGACCTCCTGCGCGCGCAGCTCGCCCGCGGCAGCGTCAAGGATGCGGTGGCCCATGCGGTCGAGCTGTCGGGCCGGCCGCGCCGCGAGGTCTACGCCCGCGCCCTCGAGCTCGCGAAGACCATCGGGGACGCCGATGGCGAAGACTGACAGCGCGTCCCCTGAACGGGTCGCCGCATTCCGCACCGGCATCTCGGCCGAAAGCCGCGCCGCGGCCCTCCTGATCGCCAAGGGCTATCGCATCCTGGCAAGACGCTTCCGCACCCCCTATGGCGAGATCGACCTGGTGGTGCGGCGGCGCAATCTGCTCGCCTTCGTCGAGGTCAAGGCCCGTGCCAGCCTCGACGACGCCGCCTATGCGGTGACGCCGCGCCAGCAGCAGCGCATTGTCAATGCCGCCAAGGCCTGGCTGATGGCGCATCCCGAACATGCCGAATTTGATCTCAGATTCGACGCCGTGCTGATTGCGCCGAAGAGCCTGCCGCGCCATCTGTTAGCGGCATTCGACGCAAGCCCTTAAAGTTACCTCAGACCTCGCGGGACACGCTTATGAAATTGAAGATCGCCGTCCAGATGGATCCCATCGCGCGCATCAACATCCGCGGCGATTCGACCTTTGCTCTGCTGCTCGAGGCGCAGAAGCGCGGCCACGGCATTTCCTACTACACGCCCGACAGACTGTCGCTGCGTGGCGAGGAGCTGGTGGCGCCAGTGCAGCCGCTCACCGTGCGCGACGAGGTCGGCGATCACTTCACGCTGGGCGAGCCGAAACCCGAGGCCCTCAACGGCTTCGACGTCGTGCTGCTGCGGCAGGACCCGCCGTTCGACCTCGCCTACATCACCTCGACGCACTTCTTGGAACGCATCCATCCGAAGACGCTGGTCGTCAACGATCCGGCCAGCGTGCGCAACGCGCCAGAAAAGCTGTTCGTGATGAATTTCCCGCAGCTGATGCCGCCGACCCTGATCTCGCGCGACCTCGACGAGATCAACGCGTTCCGCGACCAGCATGGCGCCGTCGTCATGAAGCCGTTGCACGGCCATGGCGGCGCCGCGGTGTTCCGCGTGATGCCGCAGGACATGAATTTCGGCTCGCTGTTCGATATGTTCTCGGTCACCTTCAGGGAGCCCTGGGTGATCCAGCGCTTCCTCCCCGAGGTGAAGCACGGCGACAAGCGCATCATCCTGGTGGACGGCGAATTCGCCGGCGCCGTCAACCGCGTGCCGGCGGCGGACGATCTGCGCTCCAACATGGTGCGCGGCGGCGCGGCCAAGGCGACCGAGCTCTCGGATCGCGAGCGCGAAATCTGCGCGACGCTTGGACCTGCGCTGCGCGAACGCGGCCTGCTGTTCGTCGGCATCGACGTGATCGACGGCAATTTGACCGAGATCAACGTCACCTCGCCGACCGGTATCCGCGCCATTCAGCGGCTCAACGGCCCGGATGTCGCAGCGATGATCTGGGATACCATCGAGAAGAAGCGCGCCGCGAAATAATCTTCCTCCCTTGTGCGCTGCACATGCAGGTTGAACTCTAACCAGAGTTCGACCGCGCACCCGTTCGCCTTATTCTTCTTGCCAGCTTGCGCAGGCGAAGGCAGCATCCTCTTGCCTGCGTCAGGTCAAGCGGCGGGCCAACGCGGGCGACAACGCGAAAACATCATAAAAATTGTGGAGGAAGACGTTATGACGCTCAATGTCTCACGACGATCCTTACTCGCGCTCGGTGCCGGTCTCGGCGCCAGCACACTCCTCGGCAGCACTGCACAGGCACGCGCGCCGAAGCTCGGCACGCAGACACCCTATTGGCACCGCTTCGTTCTCGGCGATGCCGAAGTGACCGTCGTCTCCGACGGCCCGCTTCCGCTCGGCGATCCCTCCGGCACCTTCACCGGCGTGCCGAAGGAAGAAGTGAAGAAGATGCTCTCCGACAATTTCCTCTCGCCCGACAATGTCGTGCTCGAACAGAACTCGCCGATCGTCAACATGGGCGACCGGCTGATCCTGTTCGATACCGGCATGGGCACCTCGAAGGCGTTCGGCCCGACCACCGGGCGGCAACAGAAGAGCATGCAGGAAGCCGGTATCAAGCCGGGAGACATCGATGCCGTCGTGCTGTCGCACGCGCATATCGATCATATCGGCGGCATTGTCGATGCCGACAACAAGCCGTTGTTCCCGAATGCGCAGTACTATATCGCGCAGAGCGATCTCGATTTCTGGACCGACGAAGGCAAGATGGGCAGTCCGTTGAAGGACTTTATCGTGCACGCCCGCAAGAACCTGCTGCCGGTGCGCGACCGCATCGTGTTCTTCAAGGATGGCTAGGAATTCCTGCCCGGCGTGACGGCGATCGCAGCGCCCGGCCACACCGTGGGTCACTCCATCTTCATGGTGAGCTCGGGCGGCAAGTCCTTTGCCTTCCTCGGCGATCTCTCGCATCACGCGGTGCTGCTCTTGGAGCGGCCGCGGATGGAGTTCTCCTACGACACCGATCCGAAGCAGGCGGCGAACTCGCGGGTCAAGCTGCTGGAGATGCTGGCCGCGAACAAGACGCCTGTGATGTCCTATCACTTCGCCTGGCCGGGCTACGGCCACGTCGCCAAGGCCGGCGAGGGCTTCCACTACTATCCCGAGCCGATGCAGATGACGTTGTAACGAGCGGGCGCTTGGGGGCGGCGAGTGTTGCCCCCAAGCGCTGGCCCGGACGCTCCCGCCTTGCCTTACGCAGCGGGATTATTCGGGAGCGCCTTGGTCGCCTCTATTCTCTCCGCGCAAAGGAGCTCGTTACAAAGCTTGTCGATGAAGCTGCTGTTGATCGCCCTCAAGCCGACGAACCCAGCAATCACGACATCTGCGGCGTCGGACCACGTGGTGTCCTTGGTGGGAGTCTGCGCCTCCTTTATCTTGTCGAAGATCAGCATTCTCGTAGCTGACCATTTCGCGATTTCCTCGCGCATGAAGTCTTTTTCCGCCCCATCCCGAAAGCCATTAAGCAAGGGCGGGTCGTCATGTTCGTCCTTTGGTGGATTGAGCCCGAATTCTTCAGCCTCGGCTTCAACCAGGACAATCTCCTGCTGAAGCTTCTGCAGGACCTCGGCCTTTTTCTTTTCGGGGACTTTCTGGTTCTTGTTGAGTTCGTCGGACAGAGGCAGAACGCGCTGGCGAAAGCGTATCGACAGGATCAGCGCGCTCAGGAGCAGCGATGTCTTGAACGTCAGATTGAAGCGCCGATCCCGCGACGGAATGAATGCAACGTAGCATCGCCTGGCTCCGTTTCTGAAATTCAGGTTTCTGGCGATGATGGGCCGATAGAACTTGCCGTCGTTCCCCAGACAAAGAAAATCTGTCTGCGTCGGTACTTTGCCGAGCAGGAGATCCTTTGCCGCTGTCTCCATGTCGTTTATCCAAAGCGGGGTCATTTCGTTGCCGCTTCGCGCGGAAGCCACCGCCTTGATGTCGGCCCAGGTCGTCGAGGTACCAGCAATGGTAAAGATGTTGGGCAACGCGTTGAATTCCCCGGTAACCACGGTGGTCGGGGTCAATCCCTCCGCGCTTTGCGATGGTGGCGGCACCATGAAGCTGATGCGTGGTTGAAAAACGTCTTCGCCAACGAAGTCATTGGCTCCATTTTGAACGAATGCCCGTGTGATTTTTCGCACGCCATTCCTCATGGCTTTGCGCGTATTGGGGTCGTCAATCCCACGGAAGGAAATACCCGTCGAGTTGGTAAGCAGATTCTCGAAGAAGTCGAATAGCTCCGTGTTTTCGTAAGCGAGCGAGTCGTCATTGTCGGCGTCGATGTTGAGAAGTACGTCGTTGCGATTGCGGATCGAAACCAGGGAACCTTGATAGCGGGACAGTTGATCCGGACGATCGACGTCGTACAGGAAGCAAATTCGATCTCGTACCGCTTCTTTCTGATCTGCGCGTTCGAGCTTGGCGCGGAACTGGCCGGCTTCGTAGAAGCACCAGCTCATGTCCTTTTCTGATTTGTTTCCCCCGCTGCAGATGAAAACGAACCACTGGGATTTCTGAATCGATTCGGAGATCTTGGCTTCGTAATCGTCGCCGCCCTCAATTCCGGCACGATCGATGAAAACCTCGAGACTCGACGATAGGCCGGCGAGCGACTCCACCACCGCTTCTGCGATTTTCTTGTCTTTATGATTGTACGATATGAAGACTCCGGTCTGGGCCATGGGTGTCCTCTCAGCGCAACGTTTCAGGCAGCGAAATATTTCTGGACCGGCGCAGATGCCGTCCATCGTCTGATTTCTTGCGTTGGAGGCCCGAGACTGGAGCAGCACCGCTGCGACCAAGAACAATATTTTCCAAGCTCGAAATGAAGGTTCGGGCTCTCCTCAGGCTGAGAGGTTAGGGTCACGCTCGTACAGATTGCAATGAAGCAAATCACACATCCCGCGATCTAAGTCCGGGCAGGGATCGGCCCGAGGAACTGGTCAGCTCCGCCCCGGCGTGGTTTGCGCCTGCCCGAATACCGGCCCATCCCCCGATGTTCCTGTAATGTTCTTGACATCACTTCCTGCTCCGCTACCTTGGGTGGCGGAAGATAGGGGCAGCATGGTCCAGCGGGTTTCCACCGTCGCATTCGAGGGGATTGAGGCCCGTGCGGTCGACGTGCAGGTCCAGGTCGCGCCGGGATTGCCGGCGTTCGCGATCGTCGGCCTGCCCGACAAGGCGGTGTCGGAGGCGCGCGAGCGGGTGCGCTCGGCGCTGATCGCCTCCGGCCTCGCACTTCCCGCCCGCCGCATCACGGTCAACCTCGCGCCGGCCGACCTGCCCAAGGAGGGCAGCCATTACGACCTGCCGATCGCGCTCGGCCTGATGGCGGCGATCGGGGCGATCCCGCCGGATGCGCTCAGCGGCTTCACCGTGCTCGGCGAACTCGGGCTCGACGGCTCGATTGCAGCCGTTGCGGGCGTACTGCCCGCCGCGATCGGCGCCAATTCGCGCGAAGAGGGGCTGATCTGTCCGGCCGCCTGCGGCTCGGAAGCCGCCTGGGCGAGCCCGGACATCCAGATCATCGCAGCTCACTCGCTGATCCAGATCGCCAATCACTTCAAGGGCACGCAGCTGCTGTCGCGGCCGCAGCCGAAGGTGCAAGACCAAAACGAGGCGCGCGAGCAAGCGCTGTTCGACCTGCGCGACATCAAGGGCCAGGAGAGCGCAAAGCGCGCCCTCGAGATCGCCGCCGCCGGCGGACATCACCTCTTGATGATCGGCTCGCCCGGCGCCGGCAAATCGATGCTGGCGGCGCGGCTGCCTTCGATCCTGCCGCCGCTGTCGCCCTCCGAACTGCTCGAAGTCTCGATGATCGCATCCGTCGCCGGCGAGATCCGCGACGGCGCGCTGACCGCGCGGCGCCCGTTCCGCAGCCCGCATCATTCCGCCAGCATGGCGGCGCTGACCGGTGGCGGCATGCGCGCCAAGCCGGGCGAGATCTCGCTCGCGCACCAGGGCGTGCTGTTCCTCGACGAATTGCCGGAGTTCGACCCGCGGGTGCTGGATTCGCTGCGCCAGCCGCTGGAGAACGGCGAGGTCGCGGTGAGCCGGGCCAACCATCGCGTCACCTATCCGGCGCGCTTCATGCTGATCGCGGCGATGAATCCGTGCCGCTGCGGCCACGCCTACGAGCCCGGCTATTCCTGCAAGCGCGGCCGGCTCGACCGCTGCACCGCCGACTACCAGATGCGGATCTCCGGGCCGCTGATGGATCGGATCGACCTGCGGATCGAGGTGCCGGCCGTGACCGCGGCGGATCTGATCCTGCCGCCGCCGGCGGAGGGCTCCGCCGAGGTCGCCGCACGCGTCGCGGCCGCGCGCGACATCCAGCTCGCGCGCTTTGCTGCGGCCGGCATGCCGCATGTCCGCACCAACGCGGAAGCGCCGAGCGCGCTGCTCGAGACCATCGCGCAGCCCGACGCGCATGGCCAGAAGCTGCTCCGCGAGGCGGCCGAGAACATGCACCTCACCGCGCGCGGCTATCACCGCGTGCTGCGGGTGGCGCGCACGCTCGCCGACCTCGACGGCGCTGATACGATCGGCCGGCTGCACCTCGCCGAAGCGTTGTCCTATCGTGCATTGGCCGACGATCTCAGGCGCGCGGCGTGACTCGAACCGCAGCACTGTCCCGATTCATGCCGGAACCATCCGCGTCAACGTGACGGTAACCACTCTCATTTACGCTCCGCAAACCATAAGCACCGCGATCCGCGGCAAGCTTGGGTCGAGCGAGTTGTGTCATGTTGCGTATGAAGGTTTTGGCCTCGGTGGTCCCCCTTGCCGTGGCCGCGGTAATCGCCCGCGCTGAAATCCTGCCGGGCCCCCGGCCCTGCATCGAGGTCGGCGGCGCCACCATGCAGATCGCATCGGTCCCCTGGCAGGCGCAGCTTCACGTCAGCTTCACCGATGACCCCAACCTTGCCACCGTCCGGGTCCGGGTCGCCGACAGCGCCGAGGCCGCTGACTTCACCGTGATCGACGACATCGACGATGCCGAGGCCGGTGCCTGCGAAAGCAACGCCGTGCCGCAGCTGATCGGGATTTCCAGCGCGCCGACCGCAACCGGTCCGATCATCTATCTTTCCCATGACGGTCCGTTCGACTACCGCGTCTATGTGCAGTCGAAGACGTTCTCGGCGCGCGATGCCGCGGCCCTGATCGTCAGCGCCCGTGGCGGACACCGCCGCTTTGAGGCCGCATCGCTCGCTCCGCGCGCACGTTTCGTCGACCAGGCAATGGCGGAGTTAACCCCCCGCTAACCCTGTTCCGAGGGCGGCGCGAAACGGCCACCAACCTCAAGCACTTTTCAAGGTGGCCGATGCATCGTCATCACCAGATCGGACTAGAGCCCATCTCGTTCCGATTGAATCGGAACGCGGGCTCTGGATTCTTGTTTTGACGCGTTTTCTTCACGCGAACCGGTATCCACTTCGCTCGAAAACGCTCTAGCTCAGGACCACCATTGATGGGGCGTTTCTTCCGGATCAAGTTACGCCTTCGCCGCTTCCTGCGACGCCATTCCTGGGTCGCGACGATCGTCCGTTCCTTCACGATCTTTTCCGTCGCATTCGGCGGCGCCTTCGGGTTCATTTCCGGCGCCCTCTCGCAACAGAGCGGCTACGATCCCAATGTATTCGCGATCGGCGTCAGCTTCCTGTTCGCACTCGCCTGTCTCTGGATCGTGACGCTCGGCATCCGGCTGCGGCTGATGCGCAGACGCCTGCGCACCATCGCCATGCACAATGAGGCGATGGCCGACCGCAACTGGGAACTGCAGGAGGCCGAACAGCGCGCCTCCACCCTGTTCGAGGCGCAGGACGATTTGATCGTGCTGCGCGATCTCGACGGCCTCATCACCTACGCCAACGACGCCTATTGCGAGCTGGCACAGATCCCCCGCGGCGAATTGATCGGCAGCACCGCTAACCTCAAGGTGCTCGAGCAGGGCGACACCGCGCTCGAATCCAACGGCACGCGGGTCTACGACCAGAAGATCGAGGGACCGCTCGGGCCGCGCTGGATCGCCTGGCGCGAGGGCCTTGTGCGCACCGATGCCGGCGCGCCGGCGGAGATGCAGAGCGTCGGCCGCGATGTCACCGACCGCACCGAGAGCGAGCGCGCGCTGGCCGAAGCCCGCGATCAGGCCGACGCCGCCAACCGCGCCAAATCGCGCTTCCTCGCGATGGCGAGCCACGAGATTCGCACGCCCCTGAACGGCATCATCGGCATGAGCGGGCTGCTGATGGACACCCAGCTGACGCCGGAGCAGACCACCTACGTCAAGGCGGTCAAGACCTCCGGCGACGCGCTGCTCGCGCTGATCGAGGAGCTGCTCGACTATTCCAAGATCGAAGCCGGCAAGATCGATCTCGAACACCGCGCCTTTGCGCTGTCCGGCCTGATCGAGGACATCACCGAATTGCTGGCGCCGCGCGCGCAGGCAAAAGGCATCGAGATCGCCGCCTATGTCGACGAGCGGCTGCCGATGCAGGTCACCGGCGATGCCGCGCGACTGCGCCAGGTGCTGCTCAATCTCGCCGGCAACGCCATCAAGTTCACCGCGACCGGCGGCGTCGCGCTGATCGTCGAGCCCGGCATCTGGCCGAACGAGATCAGCTTCCTGGTTCGCGACACCGGCATCGGCATCGCACCGGAAGCGCAGCAGCGCATCTTCCGGGAATTCGAGCAGGCCGACGACCGCATCGCGCGCAGCTATGGCGGCACCGGCCTCGGCCTCTCGATCAGCGACCGCATCGTCAAGCGCATGGGCGGCCGGATCTCACTCGCGAGCACGCCGGGCGCGGGCTCGACCTTCGAGGTCTCGATCCCGCTGACCGCCGCCGACACCGCCGAGGCCAATGGCTTCACAGCGCCCGACCTCGCCGGCCAATCGATCATGCTGGTCGCGCCGCACAGCATCGAGGCTTCGCTGATCTCGCGGCGGCTGCAGCGCTGGGGCGCGCAGACCTGCATCGTGTCGGATGCCAATGTCGCCGAGGCACTGCTGCCGGAACGGAGCTGGCACACGGTCCTGATCGATCACACGCTCGGCACGCCGGCGATCGAGACGTTCGCCAACGCTGCCCGCATCCACGCAACCCATCGCATCGTGATGGTCACGCCCGCAACGCGGCAGGACCTTTCGGCCTCCGAGACAACCATGCTCACCGGCTACCTGGTCAAGCCGCTACGCGCGTCGTCGCTTGCCGCTCGCCTGACCGCGTCACCCGAGATCGCCGCGCCAAGCCTCGTGATGCCTAGCCCTGCAATGCCAAGCCTTGCGATCGAGACGGTCACGGAGTCCGCGCCCACCGCGCCGGCGGCCGCGCCACCGGGGCTGTCGATCCTGGTTGCGGAAGACAATGAGATCAACGCGCTCCTGATGCGCTCACTGCTCGCCCGGCTCGGCCATACCGTGGTCATCACCACCAATGGCGAGCAGGCGATGGAGTCCTGGCTGTCGGCGACGTCGGCCGGCACGCCCTACGATCTCGTGCTGATGGATATCCAGATGCCGCGCCTCAACGGCATCGAGACCACCAAGCAGATCCGCGCCCACGAGGCCGGCGGGCTGGCCAGTCGGTCCGGACGCCGGACGCCGATCCTGGCGTTGACCGCCAACACACTGGTGGAGGATCGCTATGCCTGCTTCGAAGCCGGCATGGATGGCTTCCTGATCAAGCCGCTCGACCGCGAGAAGCTGGAGGAAGCGCTCGCGGGCCTCGCGGCTGCGCGGCATATCGCAGCGTAGCCTGCCAAAACCTTAATGTCGTCCCGGCGAAGGCCGGGACCCATAACCACCGAATCCGGTTTGGCGACCCGCTGCGGCCACAGCCCCTTAAATCACAAACAGCTGTGGCTGATGGGGTGGACGGCCCCCTACGGCATCAGTGTGCCAGAATGAGGTTGTTGC
>NZ_NWTG01000031.1 GCF_002532045.1 Bradyrhizobium sp. C9
TCAGCGTGAACACCGTGGTGCCGCCCGCGGTCGCGGTCAGCGTCTCGACGCCGCCTGCGATCGTCACCGCATAGGTCAGCGCCACGCCGCCCGAGGTCAGGCCCTGCGCCGTCAGGCTGCTGGTGCCCGAGGAGAAGGAGTAGTGCAGCGGGGTGTCCGCACCGGCAAAGAACAGCGCCGACACGTTGCCATGCGCCGAAGCCGGCGCAGCCGCAACCTCACCCGGCGCCAGCGCGCCAGGCAGCGAGTCTTCGTCCACGGTGCCGGTCAGCACCGTCGCGGTCGCAACCGGGATGTCGTCGATCACGGTGATCGCCAGCGAACCGGTCGCCACGACGCTGTCGCCATCGGCATCCGTCGCCTGGATCACCGAGCCAAGCCCGATCACAAGATTATTCTCGCCACCGCCGGCGGGATGGTCGAGATGCGCATCGAGCGTGAAGGTGTAGGCGCCGGTGGTCTCGTTCAGCGTCAGCGTGAACACCGTGGTGCCGCCTGCCTTCGCCGTCAGCGTCTCCGTGCCACTGCCGACGCCGCTCACCGCATAGCTCAGCGCAACACCGCCGGACGACAGATTCTCCGCCGTGAGACTGGCTAGGCTCGAGGTGAAGGAGAAGCTCAATGGGGCATCCGCCCCCGATACGAACAACGCCGAGACGTTGCCGTTCGCCGTCGCCGGCGCAGCCGCCACCTCACCCGGCGCCAACGCACCGGGAAGGGAATCTTCGTCGACCGCCCCAACCAGACTCGCATTGATCGCAAGCGGACCATCATCAAGGATCGTCAGATGCGAACCGACATCGGTGGTCGCGGTTGCGGACTGGCCGAAATTGTCCGTCACCGTCGCGGTCAGCGTGACCAGGCCGGACGCCAGCGAAATGCCTTCATTGAAGTCACCAGGCGTCAACTCATGAACTGCGCGCAGATCCGTCAGCGTCACATGGCCCGTGGTATCAACCGCAACGGTGAAGACGAGATCGCCACCGATGGCCGTGCGTCCTTCCACCACGCCGGCCGCGTTGACCGTCAGCAGCACGTGCTGACCGGTCCCGGAATCGATCAGACCGGAGTCGGCGTGCGGCGAACTGATGGACAACGCATAGGTCAGCGATTGCTGGCCGCCCGGCACGACGACGTTGAACGACACCTGCACAGTCGCAACCGTTACCCCTGCCGGCCCCTGTCCCGAGCCGGCGACGCCGTGGTTGGTCGCAGCAGTCAGGAAGCTCTCGTCGACGATCAGTTGCGGCACAAGACCGCCGGAAATGGTCGGAGGCGGAGCGGTCCCGGTGAGCACAAAGCCGGTCGGCAGCGTGATCGTGAAGCCCGGCAGCTCTTCGTTTCCAGCCAACGTATTGGTGCCCACGGGGCCCAGCGGATCAACCGCGAACGGGCTGAAATTCGCACCGCTCGCCTGCGCGTTGCCGTTCGAGTTGCCGCCATTGTCGGCCGCCGGCAACACGGAGGAATCAGTGCTGATCGGAAACAGGCTTGCAAACTCCTGCACCGAGACGTCGCGACCGGGCGCCATCTCGATGGTGACGTTGTTCTGCCCGTCCGCGCGGGAGTCGAAGAACGGCTCAACCGTGACGGTCGACTGGTTGTCGAACAGGATGATCAGCTTTTCGCCGATATGAACCAGCGTGATCTTTTCATTGGCGATCGACGAGAAGTCGACCTTCGCCTTCTGGTCGTATCCAAGATTGACGATGACGGCCTGATCCGTCAGTGGCTTCGTCAGCTTGTAAACTCGTACGGGAGCCGAATTGTTGGAATTGCCGGTGCCGGTAGCCTGAGCGACCTGAAACGTTCCCTGCATTATCAACTCCGCATAAATGCGTTTAGAGGAAAAATTGTAGAAAAATTTAGTTTTAGGCTATTGTTAACCCTCCCCCCGGTCAAGGAATGTATTTGGTTAATCAATGCTTTCCGTCGAAGTGTGGTAAAGATCGGACAGGTCGGCGCTGCAAGAACAACGGCTTAGCCCGTTTGAGTTGGTCGAAAGGCAGTATTTGTCCGGCCCCGTTCGTTCTCGCCGGCTATTGGAGCGCTCGATGCGGGTGATTCTTCTTCTGGCTTGTGCCGCCGTCTTGATTTGGGACTCCTTCGGCGCGGTGGCCGCGCAAGCCCCGCAACCACCCGTCCCGCGCGAGACCACGGTCGAGCGCCAGGTTCAGGCCCTGGCCAACCGGGACACCCAGATCGGCCTCTACCTCAACGTGCTGCCTGACTGCACGTCGGGACCGCTGCCAACCATCCGGCTGGTCAGCCCACCCACCGCCGGGAAGGTCGTGGTGAAGTCAGCGAAGGCCAAGGCCACCAATTACAAGGCCTGCCTGGCGCTCGAAGTGCCCGCCTATGTCGCCTTCTACAAGGCGCCGCCCGAATTCCTCGGTGACGACGCCTTGACCCTCGAGGTCAAGTATCAAGGCGGCCGCACCGAAATTCAGAAAATCACCGTCAAGGTGAGCGGGCCGGGCAACCAGCAAAAGATCTGATCGCGCCGCCGGCGATCTTCAATGCGCGTCCCTGCAGGGGTGCGCATCGGCATCCAGGCGTTGCGGGCCCGGGGACCGCCTCAGAGCGGCTCGCCGTCGGCCGTTTCCTGCTCGACGTCGGGCGCAATCTCGCTCGGTCCGGCTGCCGGCCGGCCAAGCTGTGCCCGGTCCTCCTGGCAATCGCTGATCCGGCGGGCGACCACCCGGTCCATCCGCGGCGCCTGGCCGTGCACCTCGTTGACCTCGGTATAGGCCTCGTCGCTCAGCACCGTGATGACGGTGCTGACCGGCCCCATATAGTCGCAGCGGTTGGAGAAGACGTACCTGTTGCTGATCTTCTCCGGCCTTGACGAATGACAATTTCCGATCGACGGGGATGCGAACGTCGCCTTCATTGCCTGGGTCGGGTCGACACACCGTGTCATCTCGCGCTCGAGCAGCTTTTGCCGGACGTTCGAGGGCGAGACCAATTCCAGCGTCCGCGTGAATCGCCACATCCCCCTTCGGAATGTCGGCCCGCTGAAGCTCTCCTCAGCCGCCGCGCCGTGGGATGCGAGCAAAGACAAAGCAACGGTGGCCACGACGCCAAGCGTGCATGCGAAGACCTTCGACTGCCCGAAGCCCCCACGCGAAGTCATTCGTTGAATCCTTGTCGGCTGCACGATGCGCATCGCGTGACTTCACTTGAAGCACGCCTCACCTCACTTCATTCCAGAACACTTCACGTTAAAGTCGAGTAAACACTCGCCCTTTTGGCTGGAGTTCTCCGCCGTCAAGACTCCACCCGGCGCGAAGCACGATCAAGGCCGGCTGCGGAAAACCCGCTCCGGAAAAATACGGTCCGCCCTCCGGAGCCCGTCGCGAACCAGGCCCAAGCTCCAGCCTTCGAAGAGCCTGATGCTGGCAAGCTGCCTCGGCTGATCAAGGGCTATTACTGCAAACGCGCCGCAGCGGATTTTTCGGTGTTGGCAACGCCGCCATCGTCGCAGTCGCCGATCCTCGTCGCGACCACCGTATCGGTCCTCGGATGCTCACCGGTGCTGACCTCGTTGAGCTCGGTATACGCTTCGTCGCTGCGCACGGTGATCACGGTGCTGACCGCGCCCATGTAATCGCACCGATGCCCGAAGGTGTACTGATTCCCGACCTTTTCAGGCTTGTCCGAGACGCAGCTTCCGACCGGGTCTGGCGAGAAGGTCGCCTTCATGGCGAAAGTCGGGTCGACGCAGCGCGTCGTTTCCGCGTTGACCACCCGGTACTTGAAATTCTTGTTTGCGCTCTTGACGACGTCGAGCGTCCGAATGAAGCGCCACAAGCCCTTGCGAAAGCTCGGGCCGGAGAACGATTGATCGGCTTGAGCGGGCTGAGCCGCTGCTGCCCGGCCGTTCGGTTGAGGAGATGGCGTCTGCGCATGTGCCGCAGGAACGATCATCAAGGCGAGCAGCGAACCTGCAATGGCACCACGGAAGTTCATTCCCACCCCCGATATTCGCCCCAAAAACCCGTTCGCGATGCGATCTGGTCAGGCGCTTGAAGCAGTCCCTGCGAAACGACTCAACTACCCCTCACCACTTGCAGGCCAATTGTGGCCAGTAAAGGCACGTTGTCGCAGCCGGACAGCCTCCGGCTTAATTCCGTTCCACTGCAGCAAACTTGCAACACCTAACGCCGAATCCTCAAGTGATTGCTACGATCCGCCGCGCTGCACCAGGCGGAGCGGTTTGACCTTGGAGGTTTTTTTTGCTCATTTAGCGCGAGATATTTTTGCTCAATTACTTAGCCTATCGCTGGACGAGGGGGCACTGATGCGTATTCGGATTTGCTACATGGTGGCGGGCATGTTGGCCTTGGGCGCAACGCTATCAGCCGCTTCCCGGCCGGCGGCGGCCGCGGACCTCGGCCTGGTTACCAAGGCACCGGTAGGCACCTGCTCCGAGATCGTCTTCACCTGCGAGAACGGCCATCAATATCCGCTCTGCCCGCGCGCCGTGTCGGTCGAGGGCGAAGTCGTCACGGCCTCGCTGCTGACCGGCCATGGCGGCGTGCATGTGCGGCTGGTGCCGATGGGAGTCGGTTATCGCTATGCTGGTCACGGCGTATGGCTGGACGGCTTCCGGGAGAACGCGTTGCTCAACTTCGGCAAGCACCACCAGGTGGCCTGCGCCATCGCGCACTGATCAAAGCCTGATCCGGAAAACCACGAAGCAGCCTTCCCTCGCGACAAGCGCTCCGCGCTTGCGCGGGGCTCGTGCCCAAACAAGACGGTCAAACGACAGCGTTCAGCCCGGTCCTACTGCGCGCTCTGCGCCCCCCCCCCCCGGCTGGGGTGACACGAAGCACGTCGTAAAGCCGGCCGCTCCTCAGCCCTTGGTGCGGAGCACAGCGCGCGATGAGCGCGAGAACATATACGCCTTCGGATAGACGTAGACCGGACAGTGGTCCTGCCACTGATACAGCTGCCAATTCCATTTCCAGCAGCCCTGCTCGATCTGAGGCTCCTGCACGTAGTCCAGCCGGTACGGCGGATCGCCAAACGGATAGTCGCCGCATCGCGCCGCCGTCGATGACAGAACGACCATTGAAGCGGCCGCGGCAATGATCACAGAAAATGACTTGTTCATAACGCCCCTCGATCGAATGACGTGACGACGCGAGAGTGCCAAATCCGCCGGTCCTTATCAAGGTGCAGGCCGCCTGCGCCGCGACGTCGACCGGCCGTCTACACGGCGCGATTCTGTGTCGGCGAGCGGCCGCCGCCATCGGCGACCAGCACCGCTCCGGTCACGAAGGACGCCTCGTCCGAGGCCAGGAACAGGCAGCACGCCGCGATCTCGGCGGGCTCGGCCATCCGGCCCAGCGCGATCCGCCGTTCGACGCTACGAAACTCGGCGTCGGGCGCGGTGCCGTTCTGGTCCGCGAGCAGCTGCATTTCATAGGCGCTCATCGGCGTCCGCACCCAGCCGGGCGCCACCGCATTGGCGCGAATCCCCTCGGCGCCGTGGGCATAGGCCAGCGACCGGGTATAGGCGACGACGGCCGCCTTGCTCGCGGCGTAGCTTGCGCTGTCCGGGCTGGCGTTGAACGCGGCAACCGAGGAGATGTTCACGATCGCTCCGCCGCGCTGCCGGAGCAGCGGCAGCGATGCCCGGCAGACCCGCATGGTCCCCGTGAGGTTGACGTCGAGCGTTCTGGCCCAGACCTCGTCGGAGACGCTGGCAGGCTGATCCGGCACGATCAGGCCGGCGGCGTTGACGACGATATCAAGCCACGCGCCGCAGGCGGCGACGGCGTTGGCAATGTCGTCCGGCCGCGTGACGTCGCCATGGACCGCCTGCGCGCCGCACTCCGCCGCGGCTGCTTGCAACTCGGCCTCACCGAGCCCGAACAGCACGACGCGCGCGCCGCTCAGCGCCAGCAGCGCCGCCGTGGCCCGGCCGATTCCCGTGGCCGCGCCCGTCACCAGCGCCGTCTTTCCGTCCAGCCGCGGCATCAGAGCGTGATCCGGAGAAGTGGAAGCCGGTTTTCCGAAAAGATCATGCTCATCTAGGCTCCCCACTGCCGTTCGACGGCAAATCCGGTCTCCGGCAAGGTCGAACCGCCGTCGACGACGATGGTCTGCCCGGTGACATATCCGGCCTCGGTGGAGGCGAGATAGAGCATCGCGCACGCGATGTCGTCGGCGCTCCCCATGTGCCCCATCGGGATGAAGCGCTCGAGCTTCGCCTTGTTCTCCGGCGCGCTCATGGTGCCGCGGCCCGGCTTCTCGATGAAGCCGGCTTCGACGCCGTTGACGGTGATGCCGTCGCGCGCCAGTTCGAATGCAGCGCCGCGGATGAATGCGTTCACGCCGGCCTTCGCCGCCGAGTAGTGCGCGCCGCCGCCCATCGCGACCCGCGCCGAGACCGAGGATGTCACCAGAATGCGTCCGAAGCTGACGGCGCGCATATGCGGGATTGCGGCCTGCGCGAGCCAGATGCTGGCGCTGAGATTCAGCGCCAGCGTCTCGTCGAGCTTTGCTTCATCGAGCTCGTCAAGCGAGGCCCACGGGCAACCGCCGGCGTTGTGCACGATGATATCGAGCCGGCCGTATCGAGCGGCGACATCGTCAACCATCGCACGCAGGCTGCTACGGTCCAACTTGTCGAACGGAACGCAATGCGCGGTCCGGCCATCAGCCGCCAGCTCGCGCGCCAGCGCCTCGGCCACATCGAGGGTCCGGTTGGCGATCACCACGGACGCGCCGGCCTGCGCGAGCCGTGTCACGATGGCGGCGCCGATCCCCCTGCCCCCGCCCGTGACGATGGCGACCCGGCCGTCAACCTTGAACGGAATCGCCTGCATCAGATGGCTCCCGCGCCGCCCAGCAAATCGATGAACTCCGCGAACACCGCCGTATGCTTGTCGACGTCCTGCCCGGATGTTGCCGGACACATCAGCAGCATGGTGTGGAACGGCGTCACCAGAATGCCCTCGTTCATGTAGAACGCATGCAGCAAGGTCTCGAGATCGGGTTGCCGGCCCGCAATGACGTCGGCGCCGCTGCGAGGCGGCCGTGGCATGAACATGATCTCGGCACGCGCGCCGATCTGCGTGACATGCCAGGGTGATCCGGCCGCCGCAATCAGCCGGCGCGCCTCCTGCGCGAGCCGGGTCGCGGTCCCGATCATCCGCTCGTAATTCGCGGAGGTCAGGACCTTCTCCAGCACCGCACGCATGGTCGCGACCGTCAGCGCGTTGCCGGCGAGCGTGCCGCCGAAACCAAGATGCGCGGACTGCCGCTCGCGCGGATTGACATGCGGCACGATTTTCCAGAGCCGCTCGGCAATCTCCTGATTGAGGCCGAACACACCGGCGGGAATGCCACCTGCAATCGCCTTGCCGGCGACGAAGATGTCGGGCTCGAGCCCGTGGCTCTCGGTATAGCCGCCCGGTCCGCAGGACAGCGTATGCGTCTCGTCGATGATGAGCACGGTGCCGGCGCGGCGGGTCAGGTCGCGCAACGCCTCGTGAAAACCAGGGTCGACGGGGATCATGCCGAAATTCGTCATCAGCGGCTCGGTCAGCACGCAGGCGACGTCGCCCTGAGCCAGCGCCGCCTCGAGCGCGGCGACATCGTTGAACTCGACGACCCGGCTCACGGCGTCATGATCGATGCCGTTGGGATGGATCATGTTGCGCAGGCCGACCCGGCCGTCGCGGATCTCGACATGCGCCTCCTCGACTCCGCCGTGGTAGCAGCCGGAGAACACCAGCACCTTGCGCCGGCCGGTGATCATGCGCGAGATGCGGATCGCGGCGCGATTGGCATCGGTTGCCGACGTCGTCAGGGTCCAGTATTTCGGACCGAAGCGGCGCGACAGCTCGGCGCCGACCCAGATACTGTCCTCGGTCGGCAGCATCATGGTCGCGCCACGCTTGAGCTGATGCAGCGCGGCTTCCGTCACGGCCTCGGGCGCGTGGCCGCACATGCCGCCGGTGTCGCCGAGGCAGAAATCGATGTAGTCGCGGCCGTCGATGTCCCTGATATGCGCGCCGTGCGCCTCGTCGGCATAGATCGGAAAACCGCCGGCCCAACGCCGCATCCAGTGCGACGGGCCGCCATAAAGGTAATGCTGCCGGCCCTCCTGCCAGGCCGCCGCCGATCGCGGATGCAGTGCCCGGAAGCGTTCCTGCTCGGCGTCGAGCAAGCGGTTCAGAACGCCCGCGCGCTCAGTAGTTGCTGATGTCATAGCGCGATCCAGGCGGTCTTGAGGTCGGTATAGGCGTCCAGCGCATGGAGCGACTTGTCGCGTCCGAAGCCGGATTGCTTGAAGCCGCCGAGCGGCACCGTGATATCGGCGCCGCCATAGGCGTTGACGTGCACGACGCCGGCCTTGATGGAGCGCACCATGCGATGCGCCGTTGACAGGCTTCCGGTCCACACCGCCGACGCAAGTCCATAGGGTGTCGCGTTGGCGAGCGCTGTAGCCTCTTCCTCACCGCCGAACTGCGTGACCGCCAGCACCGGGCCGAACACCTCCTCGCGCCAGACCTCCATCGACGGTGTCACCTCAGTGAGGATCGCGGGCGCCATGAAGTTGCCGCCGCTCTCGACGCGGATCTGCTCGCCACCGACCAGCCGCTTCGCACCCTGCGCTTCTGCGCGGGCAACCGCATCGAGGTTCTTTCGCAACTGAGCCTTGCTTGAAATGGCGCCGATATCCGACGCCAGATCGAGGGGATCGCCGACCCTGAGCTTTGCGGTCGCATCGAGCAACGCATCCATGAGCCGATCATAGATCGCGGACTGCACCAGCAGCCGCGAGCCGGCGACACAGACCTGGCCCGAGTTCCGAAAAATGCCGTTCGCGGAGACCTTGGCCGCCTGCTTGATGTCGGGCACATCGGCAAACACGATGTTGGGCGACTTGCCGCCAAGCTCAAGGTGAACCCGCTTCAGGTTCGACCGCGCCGAACATTCCAGCAGCCGCCGGCCAACCGGGCCCGAGCCGGTGAAGGCCAGCACATCGACATCCATATGCAGCGCGAGCGCCTCGCCGGCCGATGCACCGCGGCCGGTGACGATGTTGAGCACGCCGTCGGGCAGGCCCGCCTCGGTCGCAAGCTCGGCAAGCCGCAGCAGCGTCAGCGATGCCAGCTCCGGCGGCTTGACAATCACCGAATTTCCAGCGGCGAGTGCCGGACCGATCTTCCACGCCCCGATCATCAGCGGGAAATTCCATGGCACGATCACGCCGACGACGCCAAGCGGATCGCGATGCACGAGCCCGAGTACGTCACCTGAGGTCGGCGCGATCTCGCCATAGACCTTGTCGATCGCCTCGGCGTAGTAACGAATGGTTCCAGCCGCCGACAGCGGCTCGGCCTTGTAGGCCATGCCGATCTCGGTGCCGTTGTCGCGCACGCCGAGCACCGCAATCTCGAGCGCGTGCTGTTCGATCAGCTCGGCGAACCGCAGCAGCACTTTCTTGCGCTGCGCCGGTGCCGCGCGCGACCAGCTTCCCCGCTCGAACGCCTGCCGCGCTCGCTTCACCGCGAGGTCGATATCGGCCGCATCGCCGTCTGCAATGGTCGTCAGCACCATGCCGTCGATCGGCGACACCACGTCGAGCCGTGCCTCGCCAGCCGCCTGCGCCGGCCGGCCGCCGATGAAGAGCTGCTGGGCCGGAATTGCGGCCGAGCGTAACAGATCGATCTGGGCTTGCTGCATGCGGGATCATTGTGACGGTGACGAAAGCAGCTCCCGACCGGAGACCGCTGGCATGGTGCAATCCTCGCCAAATCAAGGCCTTGGCAGCAATCAACCGATAGGTGGATGTCGCCGTGGCCAGCGGCCTCATAGCGTGATCGCACGATGGCCGAACGCCCTGCCCGCTGGGTGCAAACCAACTCGTCCACATCCCTCACGCCGCCGGCGAGCCGAAGGTCATGCCCGAGATCACGCAGCCCCGCATTCTTCTGATCGGCACTGGAGACACCAAGGCCGACGAACTGCTGTTCATGAGCGAGTGCATCGCGCGCGCCGGCGGCAGCGCGATCATGATGGACATCAGCGTGCTCGGCGATCCGCCGTACCAGCCCGCGCATGACAAGCACGCGGTGGCGGCGGCCGCAAAGACCACGATCGCGGCGATCGCATCCAGCGGCGACGAAAATTCCGCGATGTCGCTGATGGCAATCGGCGCGGCGAATCTCGCACGCGAGCTCGCGGCGCGCGATGCCATCGACGGCGTGATCGCGATCGGCGGCACGATGGGAACCGACCTTGCGCTCGACGTCGCACAGGCGCTGCCGCTCGGCCTGCCGAAGCTGATCGTCTCGACCGTCGCATTCTCGCATCTGATCCCGCCCGAGCGCGTCGCCGCCGATCTGATGATGATCCTGTGGGCCGGCGGCCTCTATGGCCTCAACGGCACCTGCACCGCCGTGCTGTCGCAAGCTTGCGGCGCGATCGTCGGCGCCGCAAAGAGCGCCGTCAAGCCGAGCCGGGACCGGCCGGTCGTTGCGATCACATCGCTTGGCAAGAGCTGCCTGCGCTACATGGTGGAGCTCAAGCCGCAGCTCGAGCAGCGCGGCTACGAGGTGGTGGTCTTCCACACCACCGGCATGGGCGGCCGCGCGATGGAGTCGATCGCCGCCCAGGGCGGCTTTGCCGCGGTATTGGACCTCAGCCTGCAGGAGGTCGCCAATCAGCTCACCGGCTCGGTGGTCAATTCGGGCGCCGACCGGCTGGAGAATGCAGGCCGAGCCGGCATTCCGCAGATCGTCGCTCCCGGGGCGGTCGACATGGTCGACTTCCCGGCATGGCTTGGGGTTCCGAACGAGCTGTCGGATCGGCCGTTCCACGCACACAACCGCTTGCTCGCGTCGGCGACATCGGGAGCCGCCGATCGCCGCCGGATCGCCCACGCGATTGCGGAGAAGCTGGCCGGCGCCAGCGCGCCGGTCGCCTTTGTGCTGCCGGCCGGCGGCATCCAGCAATGGGACCGCGAAGGCGAAGCCCTGCACGATCCCGACGCCCTTGCCGCCTTCGTCGACGCGATGCGGTCGGCGATCCGGCCGCCGGTCGAGCTGCACGAGATCAAGGACCACATCAACAGCGCGGCGTTCAATGCAACGGTGCTCGGCATCTTCGATCGTTGGGTCGCTGCCGGCATCGTCCGCCCCGGCCGCGCGACGGTTGCCGCATGACGAAGCCGCTCGCAAAGGCGCTGGTGCTCGACTTCGGCGGCGTCATCTCGAAGACCTTGTTCGAGACCCATGATTTGACCGAGCTTGCGCTCGGGCTCGCACCGTGCACGCTGAAATGGCTCGGACCATTCGCTCCCGACAGCGATCCGCTCTGGGCTGCGATGCAGCGCGGCGAGATTTCCGAGCGCGACTACTGGCTGACCCGCAGCCGCGAGGTCGGGAGCATGGTCGGCGAGGACTGGCGCGATATGGAAACCTTCGTGAAGCGTGCGCGCGGCGCCGATCCCGACACCGTGATCCGTCCCGAGGCAACGCGCGCGATCACGCTGGCCGCCGACGCCGGGTTCCGGCTCGCCATCCTCTCGAACGAGCTCGACCTGTTCTACGGCGCGGAGTTTCGCGCCCGGCTTTCCATCCTCAAGCGCTTCGATACCATCGTCGACGCGACCCATACCGGAATCCTGAAACCCGACCAGCGCGCCTATCAAAGCGTGCTGGACGAATTGGCGCTGGAGGCAGAAGATTGCGTCTTCGTCGACGACCAGCGCCGCAACATCACCGGCGCCGCCGCGTGCAACATGCGCACGGTGCTGTTTGACGTGCGCAATCCAGTCGCGTCCTACAGCGAAGCGCTGCGGCATTTCGGGCTGCAATTCGACTGAAGCGTTTTCGAGCGAAATTGGTACCGGTTCGCATGAAGAAAGCGCGTTAACGACAGAGAGCGATCATGCGTGACAGAAACTTCCTGGTTGAGAACAACGCCAAGCCGATCTGGCACCCGATGGCCCATCCCGCCGAGATGCGGGCGCAGCCGCCGCGGATCGTGATGAAGGGCGAAGGCGTCCACGTCACCGACATCGACGGCAAGAGCGTGATCGATGCGGTCGGCGGCCTGTGGAACGTCAATCTCGGCTATAGCTGCGACCCGATCAAGCAGGCGATCTCAGACCAGCTCAACGCGCTGCCGTATTATTCCGGCTTCCGCGGCACCTCGAGCGGCCCCTCGATCGAGCTCGCCTACGAGCTCACCGAATGGTTCAAGCCGGAAGGCATGGTTCGGGCCTTCTTCACATCAGGCGGATCGGACTCTGTCGAGACCGCGCTGCGGCTTGCGCGGCAATACTGGAAGATCAAGGGCCAGGCCGACCGCACCAAGTTCCTGGCGCTGAAGAAGGGCTATCACGGCACCCATTTCGGCGGTGCGTCGGTCAACGGCAATGCCAATTTCCGCCGCAACTATGAGCCGATGCTGCCCGGCGTATTCCATATCCCGGCGCCGTCGACCTATCGCAATCCCTTCAACGAGACCGATCCCGCCAGACTCGCGCAGCTCTGCGCGGCGGCGATGGAGGAGGAGATCGCGTTCCAGGGCGCCGATACCATCGCGGCCTTCATCATGGAGCCGGTGCTCGGGGCCGGCGGCGTGATCGTGCCGCCGGACAGCTTCATGAAGCTAATGCGCGAGATCTGTGACCGGCACGGCATCCTGATGATCGCGGACGAGGTTGTCACCGGGTTCGGACGCACCGGCGCGTGGTCGGGCTCACGTCTCTGGGGCGTGAAGCCTGACATGATGACGATGGCCAAGGCGATCACCTCGGGCTATTTCCCGCTCGGTGCGACCTTGATCGGTGAACACGTCGCGGAAGCCTTCGAGACTGACACCACCAATTTCGGCTCGATCGGCCATGGCTACACCTATTCGGGCCATCCGGTCGGCTGCGCCGCGGGCCTTGCGGCGCTGGCCGAGACCCGCCGCCTCAAACTCGACGAGAATGCCACCGCGCGCGGCAAGGACCTTGCGCAGTCGCTGGCGGCGCTCAAGGCGAAACATCCGCTGGTCGGCGACGTCAGAGGCAAGGGCCTGATGGCCGCGCTCGAACTGGTCGCCGATCGCGACAGCAAGAAGCCCGCAGACAAGAAGACGATGGCGAAGGTGGCGGACAGCGCCTACGAGGCCGGCGTGATGCTGCGCGTCTCCGGCAATAACCTCATCCTGTCCCCGCCCCTGATCCTCACCGCATTGGACGTGCAGGCGATCGCCGATGGGATCGACGCCGGCCTCTCAGCGGCCGGCTGACAGCGCACTCACACAGGCCATGGCGCGCTCGAACAGCGCGCCATCGGCCTTGTCGTGGTCGAGGCAATCGGCCAGCGATGATGCCGACATTCTCTGATCGGTGCAGAAGATCCGCATGAAATCGGCCGCCAGCGCGACTTTGCGCGGCGCGGATTGGCGCTGCCAGTCGCCGCTGCTCAGATAGAGCAAGGACGCATCGTCAGCGCCGCTTTCCGTCGCCGCCGCGCGCGCAGCTGGCCCTGTTGCAAACAACGCCAACAGCGCGCCGACGACCGCTCCCGTGCGATGCACGCGGTCTCTCATTTGGTGTCCCTGGCATTCACCATCGGCGGCACGTCAAGCGCGGGATTACGGTCGAAGAAGTTGAATGGGCGCAACCGGAAGCCATGCCACAGGCCAGGCATGACCGGCCAATCCTCGGCGCGCGGCACGTGGCGGAAGCCGACCGTGTACCACAGCACGAGATCGCGATCCTCGATCGGCCGCTTCGCGGCGGTCCATTTCGGCAGGCCATCGACCTCGGCATTTTCATTCGGATACATACCCGCAGCGTATCTCTCGTCCTTGGCGTAGGCCGAGGTCCACAGCGTGTAGGCGCTGAAGCCGGCGCGCAGCTGGATCGGATCGTCCTTGGCGAGCAATGAGACGTCGGAGTGGCCCGGCAGCAGCTGATAGCTGGTGCGGTATCCCTGTTTGTTGGTCTTGCCCGTGCTTTCGATCCTGAACTGCGCCGCGCTCAACGGTGTCGTGATCGGCCCTTCGGTCGCGACCGGTCTGGTGTCGACCTGCCAGAGACTCTTGCGCTGGCCTTCATCCAGCCGGCGGACGCTGAAGCGGTCCTCGACCAACCGGTTAGAGGTGCCGTCGACGTCCATGTCGATCCGGAACGTCATGTAGTGATCGTGATTGACGGCCAGCAACCGCTCGTCGACCAGCGTCCCGTAGGCCGTATCCTGCTTCGCCGTCGGGTCGCTCAGCGTCTTGCTCGCCACGCCCTTGGTTGCATCGATACCGTAGGCGCCGAGCCGCACGTCGATATTGCCGGCGCGGTCGAACACGTAGTCGACCAGATAGTCGTAGTTGCCGACCACCGGTGCCATCCGCACCACCAGCTCATTGTTCGGCCGCACCTCGGCGGTGTTGTTGAGCAGTTCGCTGTGGCGCCAGATCGGATCGCCGGTCGGGCGCTCGAAGATGCAGACCGCGCCCTTGGAGACGACAGGCATGCCCTTGGTGTCCGAGATCGTCAGATCCAGATAATGCGCGCCTTCGGGGCAATCGATGCCGCGCTGCAATTCGCTGGAGAGCACGCCGAAACCGTATTCGCCGATGTCCATGTACGCGCGGAACGACCAGGTCGGCGCCGGATCCATATAGGGCACGAACATCTCGCTCGCCGAGATCTGATAGGCGATGTCGCGGAGCGTGCCGTGGTCGTCGTAGCGGATCAGCGACAGCACCGCGCCGACGCGCGGCTCGAGACGGACATGGAACGACCAGTTGTCCCAGCGGACCTGGCCACCCTCCACCTTCACATTGCTGCCCTCAGGCGCGATGATCTCGATCGGCTTCGGCGGCTTGCGGTATTTTCCGGAGTCGGCATAGGCATGCGACGGCGTCTGCGGCGGCGGCGGCACCACGCCGAGATCGGTCACCGACAGCACCGTCTTGCTCTTGAGATCGACCTGGGCGACCAGGTTCTCGATCGGCTTGCCCCAGAGGTTGTTGGCGGCGCCGGTCGTGTCGACGCAGGGCACGTTGAGCAGGCGGCGGCCCTTCAGGGCCGGGTCGCTCACTGGCCCTACCGTGAGCGGCAGGCAGAGCACGTTGTGGAAATCGGTGATGCCGCGCTTGGCCATCGCGGCGATCCAGCGCGGATCCTGCTTCGGCAGATCGCCGGCCGACATCAGCTCATCGATAGTCAGCGCGGCCTCATGATCCCGGATCTCGTCCCAGCCGCGCAGGCTGCGCGCGGCAAGATCGATATGCGCCTCATAGAGATGTCCGCCGCTCAGCAGCGTCACGCTCGCGCGCCGCGTGAACGGCTGTCCGGGCTTCCACGCCCGCACCTCGTCCTTGGGATCCTCGTCGACCGTCATGGAGACGACCCGCGTCGCATCCTCGAACTTGCCGGCGCCGCGGAGGACTTCGGAGACCGAGCGGATCTCGTCCGTCGTCAGCCCGTCCATCGGGTGCATCGCGGCCGCTTGCGGCCACATCCTGCGCTCGGCCTGCGCCGGCGGCGGCGGCGCCAGCGTTGCCGCAATCAGGCTGGCCAATACCAATCCACAATGCCGGAAAATCAGAGCCATCACGCCCTCCACTCAAAGCCAGAACGCTCAGAATACAAGCAATGGTGACGGCGTGAAGGCCTGCCTCACCCGGTAACCCGTTCCGACGCGCCCGGCAGCATCGTGGCCGCAGCCGGCCGAGGCGCGGCACGGTGCACGTCGAGCAGCCGCACGCCGAGACGATCGCGCAAGACAGGCCAGATGCCGCGCGGCGCCACGATCATCACGACGACCGCAATGATGCCGAGCCCGACCAGGTACCAGCCTCCGGACAGGCCGAGCGGCCCGGTCATCAGCTCACGCAGGCCGAAGAATATGATGACGCCGAGGATCGGGCCCTCCAGCGTTCCGATACCGCCGATGATCACGATGAACATCATGTAGACGGACCAGTTGACGTCGAAGGCCGCCAGCGGCGCGATGAACAGATTGCCCATGAAGCTCAACGCACCGGCAAGCCCGCATCCCGCCGCCGACAGGACAAAGGCGATGAAGCGATTATGCCGGACGTCGACCCCGACGCTCATCGCGGCGAGATCATTGTCGCGCACGCTCATCAGCCCGAGCCCGAAGCTCGAGGTCATCATCTTGTACAGGGCCGCGATGGTGATCAGCGTCAGGCCGCCGGCGAGCCAGAACATGGTCGGCTCGAACCAGTCGAAATCGATCAACTTGCTGGTGGCGAGCGGCACGCCCGAAGTACCGCCGACCGCTTGCGATTTCATCGTGAAGGCGCCGATGATCTCGGCGAACACCCACATCGCGATCGAGAAATAGGCGTCGCGCAAACGAAACAGCGGAAAGGCGATGATCGCCGCAACGGCCGCGGCCACCAGCGGCGCCACCGGCAGCACCCAGATCGGGGTGACCTCGAGCCAGCCGGAGGTCAGGAACAGCGCATAGGCGCCGAAGGCGATGAAGACCTGATGGCCGAGCGAGACCAGCCCGGCATAGCCCGCCAGCAGATTCCACATCTGCGCCATCGTCAGCAGCAGCAGGCATTCGGTCGCAAGCCGCAGGATGCCCTCGTTCAGCAGGAAGGGCGCGCCGGCGATCACCGCGATCAGGACGGCGGCGCAAGCCATGAGAATTGTCCGTGTCGGCATCGGCGTCACACCCTGCTCGACACGAGACCCGACGGGCGGATCAACAACATGATGAAGAACAACAGATGCGCGTAGAGCAGCCCCGCATTCGGATCGATCTTCAGGCCGATCAACTGCGCCATGCCGAGCGCGATGCCGCCGAGCAGCGCGCCCCAGAACGAGCCGAGCCCGCCCAGCACCACGACCTCGAAGGCGATCAGCAGCCGTTCGGCGCCCGAGAAAGGCGTGAAGCTCGACCGCACCGCGAGCAGTACGCCACCAATCGCGCCGAGCGCGAGCGACAGGCCCATGACGTAATTATAGACCCGATCCGGCTTGACCCCTGACAGCCGGACGATGTCGCGGCGGTCGGCAGTGGCACGCACGATCCGGCCGAACTCGGTGTGGCGCAGCACGAGCTGCAGCGCCATGAACAACAGCGCCGCCAGCACCAGGGTGAGCAGCGGCATGATGCCGATGTTGAGGCCGGCGATCTCGAGGCTGGCGCGCGACAGCTCGCCGACCTGCAGGCTGCGCACGTCGGCACCGAAGATCTCGACCATGACGTTGCGCAGGATCACCGAGACGCCGAAGGTCAGCAGCAGCGGCGACAGCGGATCGGGCGATGTCACGACCCGGTTGACGATAGCGGCCTGATAGAGCCAGCCGACCGCAAAGGACAGCGCGATTACCGGGATCAGCATCAGCAGCGGCGAGACCTGCGGGAACAGGTTGGAAAGCAGCACGGCGCAGAACGCGCTCAGCACCATGAATTCGCCGTGCGCGATGTTGACGACGCGCATCACGCCGAACACCAAAGCTAGCCCGATGCCGAGCAGGCCGTAGAGCCCGCCCAGCAGGGCCCCGTTGATCAATGTCTCAACCCAGATCATGTCGTGCCAATCCTGGCTAGTTACCGAAATAGGCGTGCGTTAGCTGCTCCGGCTGCAATCCTTGCGCCGGGCCGGTCAGCGACACCCGCCCCTTCAACAGGCAATAGATCCTCTCCGAGGTCGCGAGCGCGCGCTTGACGTCCTGCTCGACCAGCACCACAGCGGTGCCCTCGCGGCGGATGTCAGCGAACGAGCGATAGATCTGCTCGACCACGACAGGCGCGAGTCCGAGCGAAATCTCGTCGCACAAGAGGAGCCGCGGGTTCGACATCAGCGCGCGGCCTATCGCCGCCATCTGCTGCTGGCCGCCGGAGAGCTGACCCGGAAACATCCGCCGCCGCTCTTCCAGGATCGGGAACAAGTCGAACACCCGCCGCAGCGTCCAGCTGCCCTTGCGCCGGTTGACGCTGCCCATCAGCAGGTTCTCCTCGATGGTCAGCGAATCGAACAGCAGCCGACCCTCGGGCACCATGATGAGCCCGAGCCGCGACACCTCTTCGGCCGGCATCTGCGAGATGTCGACACCGTCGAAATGCACCGCCCCGTGCCGCTCCTCGTTGAGCCCGACGAGCGCTTTCAGGAACGTTGACTTGCCGGCACCGTTGGCGCCGACCAGCGCCACCGCCTCGCCGTCGGCGACGGTGAAGTTCATGTCGAACACGGCCTGGAGATCGCCGTAGAAGATCTGCAGGCCGTTCACATCAAGCAACGCCATCGGCCTTCAATCCCATGTAGATCTCGCGTACCACGGCGCTGTCCATCACCTCGGCCGGCGGTCCTTCCAGCACCTTGCGGCCGAAATCGAGCACCAGGATGCGATCCGACACCGCGCGCAGCGCGTGCGGAATGTGCTCGATCCAGATCATGGCGTGATCTGCCTTCACCGACTTGATGATCGCAACCAGGCGCTCGACCTCGGGCTCGGTCAGCCCGGCGGCGATCTCGTCGAGCAGGATCAGCTTGGGCTTCGAGGCCAGCGCCTTGGCGAATTCCAGCCGCTTGCGATCGATCAGCGGCAAGGCGCCCGCGAGCTTGTCCGCCTTGGCGTCGAGCCCGGTCCGCTGCAACACCTGCATGGTCCAGTCGGACGCTGCCTCGCCATAGAGACCCGCGCCGTAAGACGCGGCGACCAGCGCGTTCTCGTAGACGGATAGATGCGGAAATGGCTGCGGAATCTGGAACGCCCGTCCGAGCCCCATCCGCGCCCGGCGATGCGGCGGCAGGCCTGATATCTCCGTGTCGTCGAGCCTGATCGAACCGCCGTCGGCCGTAAGCAGGCCGACGATCAGGTTGAGCAGCGAGCTCTTGCCGGCGCCGTTGGGGCCGATCACGCCGAGGCATTCACCGCGCGCCAGCTCGAAGCTGACGTTATCGGCGACTACGATCTCGCCGAAACGCTTCGAGAGGCCGCTGACGCGCAGAAGCGGTGCCATCTCAGGCCAGCTTGGAGAGCAGCTGCAGATCGGCCTGCTTCGGGATGAACGGCGCCGTCCCATTGTGCACGATGAGCAGCTCGTATTTCGACTTGCCGCCCTTGGTCTTGCGCCATTGCCCGCCCGACAGCGAGGTCACCGCGACGTTCTTGATCGGGCTGTCCTTGAACTTGACCCGGCCGACGACCGTCTCCATGTCGAGACCGGCGATCGCATCGCGCAGCGAGTTCTTGTCCTTGGGATCGCTGTTCTGCAGCGCCGCGAGCCCGACCTCCCACAGCGCATGGGCATAGCCGATCGGTTGGGTCCACTGCTTGCCGGTGGTCTTCTCCCACTCGGCGGCGAGCTCGGCGGCGCTCTGCCCGGTCAGCGAGGACTTGAACGGATAGGCCGGCGTCCACCACACCTCGGTCGACATGCCGTCGCCGCGGTCGCCGAGCGCGTTCACCGCGGCCGGGAACAGGAAGGCGGCCGCCACCGTGCAGATCTGCGGCTTGAAGCCGGCCTGCGCCGCTTGGTTCCACAGCGTCACCCAGTGATTGCTGAAGGTGAATCCGGAGACGATGTCGACCCCGTTGTTTTTGAACGAGGCGATCTGGTTGGTGAAATCGTCGGTCGCGATCTGGAATTTGCCGGCCGAGAACTCCTGATAACCAGCGCCCGAGATGCCCGCCGGCAGGCCGAGCTTCGGATCGGAGAACGCCTGGCCCGGCGGGTTGTCGATATAGAGCGTGCCGACCTTCTTGTTGGTTTCGACCGACTGCCACATGCCGAGGAAGTTCCTGGCGACGTCATCGGCGCCCCAGAAGAAGTGATAGCTGTAGGGGAAGCCCTTGTCCGGCGTCGACTTGCGCGGGAACATCCAGCCCTGCCACGGCACCTGGGTCGAGATGGTGGGAATGCCGCGGGCGTCGGCGAGTTCCTGCACCGGCGGCTGCGCGTCGCCGTCCTCGATCAGGATCAGGTCGCATTTCTCGCGCAGCACCAGCTCGCTCGCGATCACCGACGAGCGGTTCGGGTCGGATTGATTGTCCTTGAACACCAGCTCGACCTGATAGGTCTTACCGCCGATCTTCAGGCCGTCCTTCAGCCGCGCCTTGATGCGCTCATGGATCCAGGGATCGGGCTCGGCGAACTGGGCGCGGACGCCGGAGAGGCATCCGACCCAGCCGATCTTGATGGTGTTACCGGCGGCCCGCGCGACGTTGACCAGCGGCACGTTCATCGCCGATGCGAGACCGGTGGCACCGGCCGCCTTCAGCAGTGTGCGCCGGTCGAACCGGCCGGACGATGTCGTCTTTGAATTCTCAGTCATGTCCCTCTCCCCTCATAATTGTTTGAAGCAGGTCTCGCCTACGCCGCGGATCGCTGGATCGCCGACCGGCTGACCGCAGCAAATTTGTACAAGGTGTTCTCGATGATCTGGCGCGGAATGCCGCGCACGATGAAGACCAGCCGCGAGCGCCGGTCCGCCGACGGCCAGCCGGCAAGCGTGATCGGCGGATGGAACACGTGCTGCACGCCATGCATCACGACAGGCGCGTCAGGCTGTTCGGCGACATGCACGATCGCCTTGAAGCGCAGCAGATCCTCGCCTTTGAGCGCCGCGACATAGTCGAGCCAGCGCGCAAATGCCTCGCGCTGGATCGGCTCGTCGATGATCAGGCTGTAGGACGATACTTCCGTGTCATGCGCGTGGTGGCTGTGATGACCGCACTCCGCGCCATCGCAATCGTGAGCGGCGTGATGATGCGGCGCATTGGCCGCCTGCGATGCCAGATCGAACCAGCGCACGACGTCGGCCGAGCGGGCCGCCGGATCGAACAGCCCGGCATCGAGCACCCTCGCCGGATCGACCATCCCGTTCCGCACATGCGCGCGCGACGCGACCGGGTTGATCGCCGCGAGCCGCGCGTCGAGCCGTGCCAGCACATCGTCGCTGGCCAGGTCGGTCTTGGTCACCAGCAGCCGGTCGGCGACCGCGATCTGCCTGACGGCCTCGTCATGTGCTGCAAGGGTGTGCGCGCCGTTGACGGCATCGACGGTCGCAACCACGCCGTCGATCCGGTAGCGGCCGACGATATCAGGCGCCGTCATCAGTGTGTGCAGCACCGGAACGGGATCGGCGAGGCCGGTGGTCTCGACCAGCACGCGGTGGAACGGCGGGATCGTCCCGGTGGCGCGGCGGGCGGCAAGATCGGCCAGCGTCTCGATCAGATCCTCGCGCACCGAGCAGCAGATGCAGCCATTGTCGAGCAGCGCGAGACGATCCTCGCTGCTCTCGACCAGGAGATGATCGAGCGCCACCTCGCCGAACTCATTGATGATGGCGACGACGCCATTGAGCTCGCTCTGGCGCAGCAGATGGTTCAGCACCGTGGTCTTGCCGCTGCCGAGGAAGCCGGTCAGCACCGTGACCGGGATCTGATCCGCCGTGTCCATCACGCGCCCCGCTGGTAGACCTTGCGGCCTTCAAAGAAGGTCATCTCGACCCGCGTGTCGGCCAGCTGGTCCGGCGGGATGTCGAAGATCATCTGGTCGAGTACGATCAGGTCGGCCGACTTGCCGACCTCGATCGAGCCGATCGATTGGCCGAGGCCGGCTGCGCGCGCGGCATCGATGGTGTAGATGTCGATCACGGTGACGAGATCGAGCGCCTGCTCGGCCCACAGCGACTTGCCGGGAAAATCCCCGGTGGGATTTTGCCGGGTCACCATGCCTTCGATGCCCTGCCAGGGATCGGGGATCGGGATCACCGGCCAGTCCGAGCCGCCGGCCATCAGCGTGCCGGCCGCCTTCAGGTCCTTGTTCGGCCAGAAGCGCTGCGCGCGCTCATCGCCCATCGCGGCCTTGTGCGCTTCAAGGAAGACGGTCGGATACCAGATGATCGGCGACAAATCGGCCGCAACCCCGAGCTCGGCGAAGCGCTTGATGTCGTCGGGCGCGATGTAGCTCGCATGCGCGATCTGGTGAACCAGATGGGTCGCCCCGTTGAAGCTGCGCACGACATCGATCGCATCGAGCGCCTGCGTCACCGCGGCATCGCCAGCGCAATGGATCTTCGCGGCCAGACCGAGCTTCTCGCAGCGCCCGAGCCAGCGGATCAGGTCGGGCACGGTCAGCATGGTCGATCCGCGGAAGCAGCAGCCGCGCACGGGATCGGCCAGATAAGGCTCGTGGAACGCCGCAGTCTTGGCGCCGGGCACGCCGTCGAGGAACACCTTCACATAGTCCGGCTTCACATGCGCGCCACGATAATGTTCGCGCAGGGCGAACAGCTCCTCGCCGGCCTTGCCGAACATGAAGCCCGGCTCGACCACCGGCATCGCGCAGACCGCCCAGGCGGTCAGCTCGCCGCGATCGTCGAGTCCCTTCAGCGCCGCCATGATCGGCTGCATGCTGGCGGCGTCGATGAAGGCGGTGACGCCATAGGCGTTCAGCACCGAGATCGAACGTGCCACCGCCGCGCGATCCATCTCGGCCGTGTAGTGACCGGAGGCCGCGAGCGCCCGCTCGACCAGGCCGGAGGCGGCCTCGATCATGATCCCGGTCAGCGTCCCGGTCTTGAGGTCGCGGCCGATCTCGCCGTCGGTCGGATCGGGGGTATCGGCCTGCACGCCGGCCAGCCGCAGCGCCGCCGAGCTCGCCCAGCGATTGTGATAGGTGTCGTCGCGCAGCACGACGGGATGCCCGAGGCACGCCGCGTCCAGCAGCGCGCAGGACTCCGTGGTGTTCATCTCGTTCAGGAGATTGTTGCCGAACTGCCCGCCGACGATCCAGGCGCCGGGCGCAGCTGCGGACGCCGCCTTGTGCAGGGTCTCGGCAATCCTGGGCACGCTGTCGGCGTTGGAGAAGCGCAGCTCGTAGAGATCGGCCTGCCCACCCATCATGATGTGATTGTGGATGTCGACGATCCCCGGCATCGCCATGCGTCCGCCGAGATCGACGGTCTTGGTCCCCTCGCCGATCAGCGATGCGACGTCGCGCTCCTCGCCCACCGCGATGAAGCGGCCGGCCTTGACCGCCGCGCATGTCGCCCACGGAAGCTCCCGGTTCGACGTGTAGATCCGGCCGTTGCGGAAGACCGTGTCGGCGAATGTCCTGTTCATACGGATCAACTTCTCGATTGGGAAAGTCCGGAGCGATCAGCCTTCGCCGTGCGGTGCACAGGTCGGAACCGCGTACGGCGCCGGCATGATGGCAAAGGTTCGGCATGTCAGCGTCGGGAACAATCCACCATCCGGTGGATGCTACGGCCCGGCGGATTCAGCAGGCTGAAACAGGCAGCCGTCGGGGAGCCGCGCGATCGGCGCGGCTCCCCTTCAATCCGTCTGGTGCTGTACGCCGGCGCGTGCGCTACTTCGTGAACATCGGACGCTTGGGCGGCGTCGCCGGCTCGTCCGGCGCCCACAGCCGGAAGCTCAGATTGGCGAACACCGAGTAGCCCTTGGTGATCGACGCGGTATCTACTCCGGGCGGCCCTGCGGTGCCGCCGGAGGCGTTCGAGGAGAACTCGTGCGTGGCCCAGACCGTCAGCGCAGCCGGCCCGAAATTGTAGCCGACCAGACCGCCGCCGGCCCAGATGTTGTACCGGTTGACGTTGATCGCGCCGTTGTAGAACGCACTCGAGGTATCGCCGGTCACCTGTCCTGCGTAGTAGGCAATCGGCCCGAAGGTCCAGTTTCCGATCGTCTTGGCGGCGGTGAACTCGGCGTGAAAGATGTCGCCGGAGCGATAGCCGGTGATCGAATTCTTGGTATTCATCTCATGGTACAGATTGGCCGTGAGATTCCAGCCATCCTTGAGGTAGGACACGACCAGTTCGGGCTGGAAGGTCCACCAGGGATTGCCGACATTGTTCAAGCCGGACGGACCGCTGATCGACCCGTTCGGCACGTACATGCCAAGGCCGGTCTTGACGAAGAAGCCGCTGTCGCCGAGCTTCCAGCTCAGCTCCCCCGGCACGATGAAGGTGTTGTGCATGCCGGCCTGCTGCACGTTAATCGGTCCGCCGACATCGGCCATGATCCAGGGCTGCACGATGACCGCGTTATAGGTCGCGCCGAGGAACGTCCAGCCCGGCACCCACAACAGACCGGATGCTTCGACGGCGGCGTGGACGGGCGTCGACGCACCACCGACGTTGGGCGCACCCGGGCCGACGATGTTCGCCTGATAGGTGAAGACCTGATTGAAGCTGTAAAGCCCGGGCGGCGGCGTGCCGGCCGTGCCTCCGCCGAGCGTGATGCCCGGCTTCTGCGCCCAACCGGGCGAACCGAACTCGTACGCATTGGCCGATGTCGCCCCCGCACTTGCCACGATCAGCGCAGCAGCGGCAATCTTTCGATGTGTGGTCATGTAGCCCCCTTGTCCGACCGCGCTGCGCTGCATTTACGATCGAGGATCGATCGTGCAGGCTCCGCGCGGAGCGGGCGAAATCTAGAAAGGGGATTTCAACCGGCGTTATCCGGAATCGGCAGAAGCAACCGCCGTGCAGTGAATATCCCTAGCGTGAGGCGGATGCCACACGCTGCACGGTGTGCGAGGGCAGTTCGCCAAACAGTTGCCGATAATTTTCGGTGAAGCGGCTCCAGTGCCAGAAGCCCCACCTCGCCGCGACGTCGCCGATCGAGACCGGCTGGCCGGTGGCGGCGAGCGCACGCAGTTCGCGGCGCACCGCGTTCAGCCGCAGCATGCGCAGATATTGCAACGGCGTCAGCCCGAGCGCGTCCTGAAAGCATCCTTGCAGCGTCCTGCGGCTGACGCCGACATGACGGCAGAGCTCGGCGATGCGTGGCGGATCCTCGACCCGCTCGAACACATATTCGCGGATGCGGTCGACCGTCTGCTTTTGTGCGGTGGAGCCGCGCACGTCGGTCCAGTCGTTCTCCGACAGCACGTCGGCCAGCGCACCGACGACGGTGTCCTGAAGCGAACGGCGCACGTGCTCGAACGCGAGCGCCGGTCCGAGCCGCTCACCCTGGTCACAGAGCCGACGAAGGCCATACTGAAGACCGGCCAGGACGGGTCCGCTGAAGAAATGCTGCTGCCCGCGAAGGCCCGCGATGAAGTCGGCGGCACGGGTCTCGCCGAGCGCATCAAGGCATGAAAACAGCCGATCGCGGGCGACGGCAACCGACACGACGTCGACCCGCGTCGACGTCAGCAAAGGCAGCAGGTTGGCGCCATCGCTGAGCAGGAGCTGCGGAAACTCCAGCGGACGGCCATTGTAATATCCGGGGTTGGATATTTCGAGCGGCAGGCTGAAGACCAGCGCATCCGGCCAGGCAGAGCCTTGCTTGAGCAGCGCCTGCGTCGTCGTCTCCCGGACGATCTCCAGACCGCGGAGGCGGATCATCACGAGGCGCCCGGTAAACCTTCCCGACGACACCTGGTCCATCCGCATGTTCCAGCCGTTCATGCGACCGGCATAGTCGTTCGCATCGACCGACTCGACGATCGACACGCCGGCCATGTCGGCAGCGCCGCGCTTGCCGCTCATGATGCATTCCCCCAGCATCCAGCTTGGCGAGCGCGCAGCGCGGTAACAATCAACCGTTAGAACGATAGCGTCGAGGTAACCTGGTTTGTCGCTAGAAACCGAGCGCGAGCCCGTCCTTGCGATGGTCGGAGGCGCCGAGCAGAACGCCGCGCGCATGGTCAATGCGGATCGCCTGGCAGCCGCCGATCGGCTCCTCGGAGAGGCGGGCATCGTGGCCGCGGGCGCGCAGCTCGTCACGGATATCAGGCGATATCGTCGTCTCCAGCGACAGCGCGCCGTCGAAGGCAAAGGAGCGCGGTGCCTCGGCCGCCGCCTGGATGTCCATCTTCAGATCGAAGATGTTCGACAGCAGATTGGCATGGCCGGCGGCCTGGTAGTGCCCGCCCATCACGCCGAACGACATCACGGTCTTGCCGTCCTTGCGCAGCAGGCCCGGGATGATGGTGTGCATCGGGCGCTTGCGCGGCCCGAGCGAATTGAGGTGTCCGGGCCTGGCGCGAAAGCTCCAGCCGCGGTTATGCAGCAGGATGCCTGATCTCGGCGCGTAGATGCCGCTGCCGAACGGATAGAACAGCGAGTTGATCAGCGAGACGGCGTTGAGGTCGCGGTCGACCACCGTGACATAGACGGTGTCGCGATGCTCGATATCGTCCCAGATCGCAGGCGCGGACGCACGGCGCATGTCGATCTTGCTGCGGATCCTGCCGATATAGTCCTCGGCCAAGAATGCGGCCGGATCGACCTTGCTGGTGGCGGGATCGCAGAAGAAGGCGTCGCGCGCACGGTAGGCCGCCTTGGTCGCCTCGGCGAGCAGATGGATGCGATCGGCCTGCGCCAGCGCGCCGATATCGAAGCCGGCGAGCATGCGCAGGATCATCAGCGCCGCCAGGCCCTGCCCGTTCGGCGGACACTCGACCACGTCGTGGTCATGGTAGCGCGCCGAGATCGGCTGCACGTAGTCCGAGGTCTGCACCGCGAAATCCTCGGTGCTGTGGGCGCCGCCCAGCCCGCGCAGGATGCCGGCCATCTCGTCGGCGGCCTCACCTGCGTAGAACCCATCACGCCCGTGCTGCGCGATCCGGCGCAAGGTCCGGCCAAGCGCAGGCTGCGTGCGGATGTCGCCGACCTCAGGCGCCTTGCCGCCGGGAAGGAACTGCGCTGCCGCATTGGCGTCGATCTCGATCCGGGCCCGGAAGCGGCGCCAGTCCTCCGCGACGCGCGGTGTCACGCAAAAGCCCTGCTCGGCCGCCGCGATCGCCGGCCGGAAGATCTCCTCCAGCGACCTGCTGCCGTGATCGGCGACCAGCCTGCACCAGGCGTCAATGGCGCCCGGCACGGTCACAGCCTCGGGCGCGGTCGGCGGAATGTCGCGCGTGCCGCTACCGGCATATTTTTCTGCATCGGTGCCGGCCGGCGTGCGGCCCGAGCCGTTCAGCGCGATCGGCTCGCCGGCCTTCGGCGAGTACAGCGCAAAGCAGTCGCCGCCGATTCCGGTCATCTGCGGCTCGACGACGCCCTGCAGCGCCACCGCCGCCACCGCGGCATCGACGGCATTGCCGCCGGCCTTCAACATCTCGACCGCGGCAAGGGTCGCCTGCGGGTGCGAGGTCGCGGCCATGCCACGCTCCGCAACCGCCACGGAACGGCCGATGGCCATGAAATCACGCATGTCGGATCCTTCAATCTGTGAGCGGCAGCCGCTCGCCAACATTGTCGAAAACGACACCGGTCCCTTGGGGGAACTTTCGGTCGACGGCACGGTGAGCGGCAATCCACCTAACGGTGGAGCGGGTGAACGCGGGGCAAATCATGCCGCGGGAATGCTGATGTTCGACTTGCAAGCGACAACACACACTTGGCGTCGTCCCGGCGAAGGCCGGGACCCATTACCACGAATGCGAATTGTTACGCGACGCTGGGGCCACAGCCTTCCTCACCAACACAACCCTGTGGTTATGGGTCCCGGCCTTCGCCGGGACGACGTGTGGGCGAGAGCCGTGCTCGCAATCTACAACCCACGCCCTCAATGCGGCCGCGACATCAGCGCGACGACGGCGGAGCGGGTCTCGACGCCGAGTTTCTCGAAGATATGGATCAAATGCGTCTTCACCGTCGCAAGACCGATGCTCAGGCACTCACCGATCTCGCGGTTGGTGCGGCCGCAGCACAACAGCTCGACCACTTCCATCTCGCGCGAGGTCAGTCCGTAGCGCGCCGGCTCGTCGGCATTTGGCGACAGGCGGCTGGTCAGGTTGAATTCGAGGTAGTCATGGATCTTCTCGGCAATGTGCATGCTGCCGTCGGGAATCGCACAGCCCGGCGCCCAGAGCACGCTCATTCCGGCCACGATCCGGTCGTTGCGGCGGAAGAAGAACTCGATCATGTCGGCGACGCCGCATTGGCCGGCGAAGGCGCGGTAGGTCGCCGCCTCCTGGGATGCGCACTGGTCGAGCGCGATGCTGAGCCGGGCGATCGGCCGGTTGCTCGCGGATCGCGGATGCAACGGATCGAGCCGGTTCATGCCGGCAAGATACTGGTCGTGGAAGCTCGGCGGGACGTTGCTGGAGAGCACGAAGCGGTTGAGGGTCAGATTGCCGTCGACCTCGTAGAACGCGGTCGCGGAGCCTTCGAGAATCCCTCGCGCGAACTGAATGGCTTGCGTGGTCGCCGGATCCGGTCGGCCCAGAAGCGCGATCATGACCTACCTCCCGATGTTTCCCGATGGCGAACGTCTGCGCGTCGCATGACCGGCACGCTGAGACAGACGCGGGGCATAGTCAAGCAAATTGCGGGCCAAACGCACATCCCGGAAACGGTTACGCCGAAGTAACCTGATAACCTCCTCCACCATCCGGTTGATTGCGGGCAACGCGACCGACGCGGAACTTTCGCACACTTCCCAATGTCATTGCTGGATCAAGAATGAATTCGCGTCGCATCATGGCCGCCTTCCCGTCGGCGGCCGACGAACAGGTCACGCTCGCCAACTGGCGTCAGCATCCGTTCAGCGAGTGGGCATTCCGTAATGTGCGCGAGCTGCTGCCCACCGCCAACATCGCACGGGCCTCGGCGCCGACGCCGCTGTCCTTTGCGCCGCGCTATCTCGACGACGTCAGCTTCGCTGACCCGCGCGGTGAAACGGTCGGCGTCGGCCAGGCGCTGCGTGCAAGCCACACCGACGGCATCGTCGTGTCGCATCGCGGACAAATCGCCTTCGAATGGTATGCCCACGGCCTGACGCCGGACACCCCGCATCTGATCTTCTCGGTCAGCAAGTCGGTCGCGGGAACGCTTGGCGGCATCCTGGCCGATCGCGGCAAGCTCGATCCCGACGCGCCGGTGATGCGCTACATCCCGGAGATGGAGGGATCGGTCTATGGCGGCAGCTGCACGGTGCGGAATCTGCTCGACATGAGCGTCGGCATCCGCTTCGACGAGGACTACATGGCGCGCGACGGCGACGTCATGAACTACCGGCGCTCGACCGGCTGGGAGCTGCCGGACCCGGCCATTCCGCCGAGCAATCTGCGCGACTATCTGCGCACGCTGCGGCCGAATGGCGCGCCCCATGGCCAGACCTTCCACTACGTCTCGACCAACACCGACGTGCTCGGCTGGGTCTATGAACGCGCCTGCGGCACGTCCTATGCGAAGATCCTCACGCAATATCTGTGGCAGCCGATGGGCGCCGAGCACGATGCCTACATCACCGTCGACTCGCGCGGCGCGGCGCGCGTCGCCGGTGGCATCTGCGCCACACTACGCGATCTCGCCCGCTTCGGCGAGATGATGCGCAACCACGGCATCAGCAACGGACGGCAGGTGGTGCCCACCTGGTGGGTCGACGACATCAGGCAGAACGGCAATGCCGAGGCCTGGTCGCGCGGCGACCTGACGAAGGTTTTTCCGAACGGCAACTACCGCAACAAGTGGTACACGCTCGACCGCGGCGAAACGCCGTTCGCGGCCGTCGGCATCCACGGCCAGTGGATCTACGTCGATCCGACGAACGAGACCGTGATCGCGCGTGTCTCCTCGCAGCCCCTGCCGATGGATCTCGATCTCGATCACATGTGGATGCGCGGCTATCGCGCGATCGCGGCCAGACTTGCCGGCAAGGCCTGACGGCTTGCGACGGGGGAACGGTCGACGACGCTTCAATCGATCGGCGGCCGCCGCGTATGCCAGTCCGTCACCGACTGGAATGCGGCGCCGGCGCGGACCAGCACGTCCTCGGAGAGATGCGGGCCGACCAGCTGCATGCTGAGCGGCATCTGGTCCGACGCCATCCCCATCGGCAGCGTGATGGTCGGGCTGCCCGAGAAGTCGAACACTGCCGTGAAGCGCAGGATGTTCAGGAGCACGTTGGGATCGGCTCCGTACTCGCTCATCTTGGTCAGCGTCGGGATCGGCACCGGCATCGTCGGGATCAGCAAGAGATCGATATCCTCGAACATCGCGGCGAGGCTGCCGCTGAATTTCAGCCGCTCATGATGGATCGCGGCGATATCGACGCCACTGGTCGCCCTGCCCTGCTCGATCAGCTGCGCGAGGTCCGGCCCATATTCCGACTTCCGCGACGGGTAGGTGTCCAAATGCGCTTCAGCCGTTTCCACCGAGCACATCGCAATCCACTGGCTGACGAGTTTCTGATACGGCGGGAAATGCACCTCGCGGATGTCTGCGCCGAGATCGGCCAGCATGCGCTCGGCTTGCACCAAAGCGGCAACGACCTGCCGATCGATCCCCTCCTGGGTGTATCTGCGATCGACGCCGATCCGTAGGCCCCGGATGCTCTCGCCGACGCCGGCCAGATAGTTCGGCACCGGCGCCCGCAAGGCAGTCGGATCGTTGGCATCCGCGCCGGCGATGACGCCGAGCATTGCTCCGGCGTCGGCAGCGCTACGGCACATCGGTCCGACGTGATCGAGCGAGTCCGCCAGCGGGAAGATGCCGTGGCGGCTGACGCGGCCCCAGGTCGGTTTGATGCCGGTCAAGCCGCAGGTCGCCGACGGAAACCTGATCGAGCCGCCGGTGTCGCTACCGATCGAGCCGTAGCAGAGGCCCGCCGACGTCGCGACGCCCGATCCAGTCGACGAGGAGCCCACCCAGTAGTCCACATTCCACGGATTGAGCGGGGTCTGCACGGCCGGATGATGGCTGGTATAAGCGCCCTCCGTCATCTTGAGCTTGCCGAGCGTGATCGCACCGGCGAGTTCGAGCCGGTCGACGATCGTAGCGTTGAAGGACGGCACGAACTTCGCATGGATCGTCGTGCCGCCCGCGGTCGGCGCAAACGAGGTGTAGCAGAGGTCCTTCAGCCCGATCGGAACGCCATGCAGCGGGCCGCGCCAGATGCCCTTGGCGATCTCCGCGTCGCGCTGCTTCGCCTGCGCCATGGCCCGCTCCGCAAGGACGAGCGCGTAGCCATGAAACTGCCCATCGAGCTTCGCGATCCGGCCGAGGATCGCCTCCGTGATCTCCGAGGATTTCGCCTCACCGCGGCGAATGAGCCCGGAGATCTCGGTGATCGACTTGTAGTGCAATGGATCCGCTGACATGTCGTTGTGGCCCCGGCTAGAACTGGACGCCGCGCGTCAGGGCACCGTCCACGACGAGGTTGGTCCCCGTGATGAAGCTCGCCGCCTTGCTCGCCAGGAACACGGCGGCGTTGGCCATCTCCTGCGGCGTGCCCATGCGCCCGGTCGGGTTGAGCGCCAGCGCGGACTTGTACAGTTCGGGATTGCCGTCCTTGATCATGTTCCAGACGCCGCCCTCGAAATAGGTGTTGCCCGGCGACACCGAATTGGCCCGAATTCCCTTGGCCGCGAGCTGGTAAGCCAGCCCTTGCGTGTAGTGGATGATCGCGGCCTTGAAGGTGCCGTAAGGACCGCTGGCGAAATCGACCTCGCGCCCCGACACGCTGGAGATCGTGACGATCGCCGCCGCCGCACTTTTCTCGAGATACGGCATCGCGGCGTTGACGAGCCGCACCGTCCCCATCATGTCGGTGGAGAATTCCTTCTCCCAACTCTCTTCGTCCTGCCCGATCGAGAGCGCGCTGACATTGGCGACCACGACGTCGATACCGCCGAGCTTGGACGCCATATCGGCGACCCAGGCTTTCAGCGCCGGTCCGTTCGAGACGTCGACTGCCCCACCGAACGCCGCAACGCCCTTGGCCTTGATCGCGGCGACCGCAGTGTCGACATCGGCCTGGTTGCGCGCGCAGATGCCGACATTGGCACCCTCCACCGCGAACGTGTCGGCGATCGCGCGGCCGATTCCCTTGGTGCTGCCGGTCACGAGAACCCTTGCGCCCTTGAGTCCCAGATCCATGTCCATTCCCTCCGTTGTTATCGATTATGGAACGCGTACTTCCTCACCACATGACGTGGCCGATCAAAGCAACAATTGCGCGCGAACATTGTCCGCGTTGACCTCCTCACCGGCCAGCGATCGCGTGATCTTGCCCTTCTCCATGATGTAGCAGCGCTGGGCAATCGCCAGGATCGTGTCGAGGTTCTGCTCAACGAAGATGATCGTCGTCCCGAGCTCGCTGCGGAACGATTGCAGCGCCTCGCAGATGTGCTGCACGATCGAGGGCTGGACGCCCTCGGACGGCTCGTCGAGGATCATCAAGGACGGATTGCCGATCAGCGCGCGGCCGATCGCAAGCTGCTGCTGCTCGCCGCCCGACATGGTGCCCGCGATCTGCCTGCGGCGTTCCTTGAGGCGCGGAAAATACTCGTAGACGAGTTCGGGCAGCTTCTTTCCCTCCGGCCCGCCGATCAGTTCGCCGACCTGCAAATTCTCCTCGACGCTCATCTGCGGAAACACGTCGCGGCCCTGCGGAATGTAGCCGAAGCCGGCGCGTGCCCGCGCGTCCGCCTCGAGCTGCGTGACATCCTGATCCATGAACGTGATGGTGCCGCGCCAGCTCTGCAGCAGCCCGATCAGGCAGCGCATCAGGGTCGACTTGCCGACGCCGTTGCGGCCGATCACGCCGACGATCTCGCCGCGCGCGACCTGCATGCTGACGCCCTGCAGGATCGGCGTCGCGCCGTAACCCGCCCAAAGTCCCGATACGTCCAGGATGCGATCAGTGGGCATGGGTCTTACCCAGATAGATTTCCGCGACCTTCTCGTCTTCAAGAATGGCTTCCAGATTGCCGCGCGCGAAGATCTTGCCAAGATGCAGGACGGTGACGCGCTGAGCGACCTGACGCACGAACGCCATGTCGTGCTCGACGACAAGAACCGTCATGCCCTCGGCATTGAACGACTTGATCAGTTCGCCGGTCTTGTAGGTCTCCTCCGGCGACATGCCGGCGGTCGGCTCGTCCAGCAGCAGAAGCTGCGGCTGCAACGCCAACGCCATCCCGATCTCCAGCCACTGCTGCTGGCCATGCGACAGCGCCCCGGCTAGCTTGGCGCCGTCCTCCGCCAGATTAAGTAGCGCCAGCAGCCGCTCCTCCTCGGCCCGGCATTCCGCACCCGAAAGCCGCTCCTGCAGTGCGATCTGGATGTTCTGCCGCACCGGCAATTCCTTGAACACGCTCGGCGCCTGCATCTTGATGCTCATGCCGCGCTGCACCCGCGCGTAGGGCCGCTCCGCGGTGATATCGACGGCGTCGAAGAAGATGCTGCCGGTGGTCGGCGGATAGAGGCCGACGATCAGCTTGAACAGCGTGCTCTTGCCGGCGCCGTTGGGTCCGATCAGGCAATGGACCTCACCGGCATTGACCGTCAGGTCGACGTCGGAGACGGCGGTCAGTCCGCCGAAACGTTTCGATACGCCTTTTACATCGACCAGCGCCATGGGATCAGGTCCCATCCGATTGCAGACGGCCGGCGTCCGCCAGCGCGGGGGCCTCGTCGCGCCGCCGGCGCCTCGTCCACCAGTCGACAACGAGCTTGCCGATGCCGAGCACGAAGCCCTGCGGGGCCAGCATCACGGTGGCGAGCAGCAGCACGCCCATCAGCACCAGTGCCGCCTGCTGGCTGTAGACCGTGATGGTCTGGAAGCCGAACAGCAGCAGGAACGACCCGACCAGGGTCGCGGTCAGATCATTGCGTCCGGAGAACGCCACCCAGACGATCGGCATCGCCGCCGCCGGCAGGCCGATGCTGGATGGCGTGATGAACTGCCCCCAGGACGTGTACAGCGCGCCGCTAAGGCCTGCGAGGCCGCTGCCGATCACGAATGTCAGGAGTTGGTACTTGCGGACGTCGTAGCCGAGCATCTCGGCGCGCTGCGGGTTTTCCCGCGTCGCCACGATCACGTTGCCGATGCTCGAGTTCACCAGCATGCGGAGCGCGATATAGACGATCACGATCAGCGCGATCATCAAATAGTAGAGCGCCGATCCCTCGATGTCGAAACTGCCGACGGTGAGCGGGTCCATCCCCTTCATGCCGTTGAAGCCATTGAGCCGCGCCGGACCGATATGCCATTCGGGTCCTGCGGTCTGCCCGAGGAAGAAGGCCAGCACCAGCGTTGCCGACAGCGTCACGATGCCGAAGAAGATCCCGCTGATGCCGCCCCAGATCATGAAGTAGCCGAGGACCCCTGCCGCCATCATCGCAATGATCACCGAGAGCACGAGCGCCGCGATCGTCGCCGTTCCCCCGCCCATGTTGATCGCGAGCACGCCATAGCCGTAGCCGGCGATGCCGAAGAAGAAGGTCTGCCCGAATGACAGCATGCCGCCGTAGCCCCACATCAGGCAGAGCCCGAGCGCCATGAAGATCCAGATCAGGAAGTAAGCAAAGTTGCCGACATCGTAGGAGTCGGCGAACAGCGGATAGATCAGCGCCCCTGTCAGCACGGCAAGGAAGCAGGACCAGAAGATCCTTCCGCGTCCGAGCGTCTGCGGACCGTCGAGCAGCTTCAACATCAAAAGTTCCCGTCTAGCGCCCACGACGAACCAACACGCTGGATAGTCCTTCAGGCAAAACCCGTATGATCAGGATGACAGCAAACAGCATGCCGATCTGCCCGATGATCTGGCCGTAGCTGGCATTCAGCGCCATCCTGATCATGGCCAGGAACACCGCAGCCGGCGCGGTGCCGAGCAGGACATTGGCGCCGCCGATCACCACGGTGACAAAGCTCTCGACTACGAACGTCGCGCCCATGGTCGGGATCAGCGTCATGGTCGGCGCGTAGAGCGCACCGCAGAGCCCCGCGAGCGCCGTACCGATCCCGAAGCTGATGGAATAGATGCGCCCGGTGCGCGCGCCGAGCGCTTTTGCCATTGCCGCATTCTGCATCGTGGCGCGCGCGATCACGCCAAAGCGCATCTTCATGAAGATGACGTAGAGCCCGGCCAGCACCGCCACTGCACAGCCGAACAGCACCAGCCTGTAGGTCGAAAACGTGTAGCCCCCGATCGCAAAACTTCCTTCCGGCGTACCGATTCCGCGTACAGCGGAACCTACGATCAGCAGCATCGACTGCGTCACGATCAGGCTGAGGCCCCAGGTCGCCAGCAGCGAGTCGAGCGGACGCTTGTAGAAGCGGCGCACGATCAGCAACTCGACGACCATGCCGATGATCCCCGCGGTCAGTGCGGCGAGGATCTGAGCGATCGGCAGCGGCACGCCGAGATTGACGAGCCCGACCGTCACATAGGCCCCGCACATGATGAACTCACCATGCGCCATGTTGATGACCCCCATCATGCCGAACACGATGGCAAGGCCCGCCGCCGACAGGATCAGGAACGCGAAGACGTCGGCGAACTGATAGAATACCGAGAAGAGTTCAGCCGACATTCCGCTCTCCGTGATCACGGCGCCGCATCATTGCGGCGCCGGTTCGCTTCAAACTCGAGATGCAAAACACGAGCAAGATTCGTGCCCGTACGCGTCACGACTTGCTGGGAAGATGACTCGGCGTGTACTGGTCCTTGTCGTTCTTCTTGGTGAGGTCGCAGCCGATCTCGCCGAGCCAGTACGGCTGGATCGTCCCGTAGTCCTTCTCGACCGTCACCTCATGCTTGGGCCCGACCGAGATCAGGCGCATGCGGTGCGACGTGTGCTGGCTCTTCGGATCGATGCAGACCTTGCCCTCGGGGGCGTCGATGCAGGCATCGCCTGTTGCAATCACCTTGCGCATGTCCTCGAGCTTGGTCGACTTCGCCTTCTCGACCAGCGCCTTGTACATGTAGAGCGCGTTATAGGCGTTGTAGCCCATGTCGTTGATGTAGAGCTCGTCCGGGAACTTGGCGTGCCAGCGCTTTTTGAAGTCGTTGGCTTCGGGCGTATCGATCTCCTCGAACCAGTTGGCGGTCGCGTGCATGTTGTTGAGCGCCGGCGGCTTGAACCGCTTGTGCTCGAAGCCGAGCATGACCTTGATCGACGACCCCATCGGCAGATTGAGGTTGGCGGCAGCCGCCTGCTCGAAGAACGAGTCCTGCGCGGCGCCGACATTGATCGTCAGCAGCCAATCCGGCTTCGCCTTCTGGATGTTCTGGATCGTCTGTGCGAATTGCGACACGCCGAGCGGGATGAACTCCTCGCCGACGACCTCGCCGCCGAGGTCCTTCATGATCTTGCGGTTCCACTCCGCGGAGATCTGGCCGAAATTGTAGTCGGCGGCGATGACGTAGACTTTCTTGCCGAACTTCTGGACCATCCAGGGGATCAGCGTCGAGAACTGCTGCTCCGGCACCGCGCCCATGCTGACCATGGAGGCATCGCACACGCCGCCTTCATACTGGTTCGTATAGAAGTATGGCGTCGAGGTACGATCGACGATCGGGCGCAACGCCTCGCGCGAGGCAGAGGTGATGCCGCCGATCAGCACGTCGACCTTGTCGCGGTTGAGCAGCCTTCGGCCGAACTCCTGGTAGCGGGCATTGTCACCTTGGGGATCAAGGTGAATCAGCTCGATCTGGCGGCCGAGAATGCCGCCGCTCTTGTTGATCTCCTCGACCGCAAGCTGCGAGCCGTGCAGCTTCGGCATGCCCATGAATGCCAGGTCGCCGGAGACATCCTCCAGCAAGCCGACCTTGAGCGGCGGGTCTGCCGCCCGAGCTGCACCAATTGTAGCCGTCACGAGCACGGCACCAAGCAAAGCCATTCCAAATATACGCCCCGAATTCATCGCGATGTTCCTTGTTGAAAGATGTTGGACGTCACGCCTTGAGGTAATTCTTCAGGATCGACGCCCCCATCGTGTATTTGGGGTCGACCATGTTGCCGAGCCGCATGCGGCCGGCCTGACTGAGCAGCATGTAGGCGTCGATCTCATCGAAGCCGTAATCGGCACTCATCCACCGCACGAGCTCCCGATAGGCGATCCGCGCCGCGTCTTCGAGCGGCCGCGCGCTGCCGATCGTCATGATGAAGTCGCGCGTCTCGAGCCGCGGCCAGGCAAAGCTCCAGTTCTTGATCAGATCGATCTGCAGCGTCACGGTGGCGCGCTGCTCGAGCGCGACGCCGGAGAGTTCGCCGTCGCCCTGCGTGGCGTGGCAGTCGCCGACATAGAGCAGCCCGCCTTCGGTATGCACCGGAAAATAGATGATCGAGCCAGGTGCGACGTCAGGCAGGTCCATGTTGCCGCCGTGATAGTCGGGCTGCAGCGAGGAAATCGCCTCGATCTCGGGCGACACGCCGATGGTGCCGATGAACGGTTCGTAGGGCAGCGTGATCTTGTCGTTCCAGCGCACGCCGTTGCGATCGACATGCAGCTTCTTGACGCGCTCCGGCAGCGGCGGATTGAGCAGCGCCGTGGAGGCAGTCCCGACCAGGCCGCCGAACTCCGGAATGATGCAGGTGGTGCCGGCCGGCTGCGCGCCGCGGGTTTCGACGTCGCGGATATAGACGGCGAGGCAATCGCCCTTCCTGGCGCCCTTCACCGCGATCGGCCCACATTGCGGGTTCAAATAGGGGAAGTTCAGCTTCGCGGTGGGGCTGTCGCTTTCGCTGGTGAGCACACCGCCGAAGGCATCCTCGGTCTCGACGACGACCACCTCGCCCGGATCGATCGACAGCGTCGGCTTGGCGTAGGGCCCATAGACGTAATGGAAGCTGCCCTGTTGCTCGATGGTCAAACTATGGGTCGTGCCGGTCGCGCCCTTGGCGACGGCGCGCTTGGCCATGATGGAACTCTTCAACCAGTCTTCGGTCATGCGAACGGCTCCTCAACTCAGATCGCGGGATGGCGCTTGTGCCAGTCGGTGACGCGCTGGAAGGCATCGCCCGCACGGACGAGACTTGCCTCGTCGAAATGACGGCCGACGAACTGGAAGGCGACCGGACCGCCGTTCGGCGCAAAGCCGCCGGGAAGCGTCACGGTCGGACTGCCGGTCATGTCGAACGGACAGGTGAAGCGCAGCAGCCCGGTAATCAGCGACGGGTCCTCGCCCAGCGCCGCCATCTTGGCTAATGTCGGCGCAGCGAACGCCTGGGCTGGAACCGCGATGAGATCGACCGTCTCGAACAGCAGCCGCACGGCGCCGCGAAACGCTTCGCGACGCAGCACGATCTTCTGATAGTCCATGCCGGACTGCGCCCGGCCGAGATCGAGCAGGCCAGCGAGTGCCGGACCGTATTCATCCTTGCGCGCGGGATAGGTTTCTTCGTGCGCGACCGCCACCTCGATGCCGCATAGCGGGAACCAGTCCTCGATCACCGCCTTCGGATCGGGGAACGTGATGTCCTTGATCTTCGCGCCGAGATCAGCGGCAACCCGCAAGCCTTCGCTGAGCACCTTGCCGGCGGCCTCGTCGGTACCCTCGCTGGTCCAGCGCCGATCGACCCCGATCGTCACACCGCGCAAATCTCCGGTCAGGCCGGCGAGATAGTCCGGCACGGATAGCGGCACCGACGTGGTGTCCTTGGGATCCTGCCCCGCGATCACGCCGAGGATCGCGCCGCAATCGGCCGCGCTGCGCGCCATCGGACCAATGTGATCCAGCGTGGCCGCGAGCTCGAAAGCGCCGTAACGGCTGACGCGTCCCCAGGTCGGCTTCAGCCCGGTGATGCCGTTGGCGGCCGAGGGAAAGCGGATCGAGCCGCCCGTATCGGTTCCAAGTGATCCGAAGCAAAGCCCCGCCGCGGTGGCGACGCCGGACCCGCTGGATGACGCGCCAGACCACAGATCGGCATTCCATGGGTTCTTGGGCGGATCGATCTTCGGGTGATGATCGGCATAGGCGCCCTCGGTCTGCTGCAACTTGCCGAGAATGATCGCGCCGGCATCCTTGAGCCGCGCGACGACCGTGGCATCCTCGCTCGGCCGGAAATCACGGTGGATGGTCATGCCGTGCGCGGCCGGCGCGCCCTTGACCCAGCACAAATCCTTGACGGCGATCGGCACGCCGTGCAGCGGCCCCTTGATCTTGCCGGAGGCGATCTCCTTTTCGGCGGCCGCGGCGTCGGCGAGCGCTGCATCGCCCATCACATGAGCGTAGCTCTTGAGCTGGCCGTCGAGCTGCCCGATCCGCCCGAGCATCGCCTTGGTCACCTCGACCGGCGAGAGCTTTTTGGCCTGAATTTGCTGCCCGACCTCAATGAGCCCGAGATAGTGAAGATCCGTCGTCGGCATCGTTTCTCGTCCCCGCACTTGGCACGACGCAAGCGCAGGCACTGCCCATCACCGCGCATGCGCCTCCGGCTTGGCGACACGGACGTGTCGCCAATTTGTTTGGCGGCAAAAGCAAAAAGCCACCCGCCCCTCCGAAACGAAGGTGACGAATGGCCCAAATGCCGCGGCTATGAACTATCGCGTGGGTCCGGGGTCGAACGGAGCACTCTGCGCGGCGATCGGGACGTCATCGGCCAGATCGACGCACGCAAGGTTCGACAGGAAGCCCTGTAGGAGAAAATTCTAAGGAGGTGTGCAGCGCGTTGTCAACGAGGCTGGCTGCACAAATTTCGCGAGGTGCTGCGCAGCAAATCGGCACGACCACTTGCGCCGGTCTCTGCGAAGATGGTTTCCTGCATGAAGTGCACTGAAAGTCCTCGATGACGAAGCCGTCCATTCCCGTTGGCATCATCTGCTCGCAGCATGGGCCCTATCAGGCCATGGGGCGCGAGATCCTGAAGAGCGCCATGATGGCGGTCGACGAGATCAACGAGCAGGACGAGTTCGACTTCGCGCTATCGGCGCACGTCCGCGACCCCCGCGGCATCATCTCCGAATATCATACGGTCTGCGACGATCTCATTCGCAATGTCGGGGTCGAGCACATCGTCGGCTGCTACACCTCGGCTTCGCGCAAGCAGGTGCTCCCGATCGTCGAACGCACCGACCGCCTGCTCTGGTATCCGGCACGCTACGAGGGGTTCGAATGCTCCGACAACGTCATCTATGTCGGCGCCTCGCCCAATCACAACGTGCTGCCGCTGGTGCGCTACGTGCTCGACAACCTGTCGCGCGAGATCTTCTGCGTCGGCTCCAACTATGTTTGGACCTGGGAGACCAATCGCGTCACCCGCGAGCTGGTGACGGCGGCGCGGGGACGGATTCTTGCGGAACGCCTGCTCGAGCTCGGTGAAAGCGCGGTCACGCATATCGTCGACGAAATCGTGCGGCGCCGGCCGCCGGTCGTGTTCAACACGCTGGTCGGCAGTTCGAGCTATGATTTCATCCGTGCGTTTCATGCCGCAACCCTTGCGGCGGGTCTCGACATCCCGATGCTGAGCTGCAGCCTGTGTGAGCCCGAACTCAAGATCGCAGGTCCCGCATCGGCCGGCTGCATCACGTCGTCGGCCTATTTCGAAAGCATTCGCCTGCCCGAGAACCAGGCCTTCGTCGCGCGCTGGAAGGCGCGTCACGGCGCGCACAGCAGCCCGTCGGTGGACGGGCAATCCGCCTATGTCGCGGTCTATCTGCTGGCCCGTGCGCTGCAACGTGCCGGCACATCCGATATCGGCGAGGTGCGGCGCGCCGCGGCCGGCCATCGCTACAATTCGCCACAAGGTCCGGTCTGGATCGACGGCAGCAACAACCACTGCGTCCTGACGCCGCGGCTCGCCGTCTCCAACGACGAAGGACAGTTTGACATCTTCTGGGAAGCTGAAGCGCCGGTTAAGCCGGATCCCTATCTGACGCAGCTCGACATCGCCGCCAGCCCCGCAAGGGATGGAACGTTGCCGAATGCGCCCCATTTGCGGGTCGTGAAATGAGCAAGCCGTCGTCATTTTCGCTGCGCGGACGCAAGGCGCTCGTCGCCATCAAGGACGAGCGCGACGCCACCATCGTCAGGCGTCAGTTCGAGCGTCTCGGGATCGACATCGTCACATGGGAGCCTGGCGCCAAGATCGACTGCCGGCCCGACGTGACGCTGATCGACGATGAATTCCTGCCGCTCGCCTCGCCGGCGCAGCGCGCGGCGCTTGGGCGAAGTCCGGTCATCGCCCTGCTCGGTACCGAGACGCCGAGCCGCCTCAAGCTGGTGCTCGATCTCGATCCGGCCTCGTTCCTGGTCAAGCCGCTGCGCTCGGCCGGCATCTATGCCGCGCTCGTCCTGGCCTTCGAGCGAAGCGAGCGCACCAGCGAGCTGAAGCAGCAGGTGCTCAAGCTCGAACAGCGTCTTCGATCCCGCCGCGTCGTGCTCGCCGCCGTCCTTCAGGTCATGCACACCCATGCACTCGCCGAGCCGGCCGCCTTTGCGCTGATCCGGCGGGCCGCCATGGAACAGCGCAAGACCATCGAGGAGCTCTCGGCCGAGATCACGGCCAACGGCTCCCTGCCCCGCGCTGCGGGCTAGACCGGCATCGCTCAAGCCAAGTCGCAGCGGCCGCCACGCAGGCTGAAGTCAGTTCGCGACCTGACGGCGCTCGTCCGGCGTCAGCTTCTTCATCTGCTCCGCGGTCAACTGTCCGTCGCCGATCAACTGGAAGGCGCTGTTCGGGTCGTATTGACTTTGCTTGTCGTTGCTGCGCCGCTTTTGATCGTCGCTGCCGTCGCCCCCGCCATAGCCGAGCACTTCGACGATGATGACGGAGGGCTGCTCGTTTGTTCGTGGCCGCGGCACGGCCGCCTGCTTGGCAGCTGCGCCCGCCGTGTTCGAGGCCTCGCTCAGGGCGCCCATGTTGGGGGCCTGGACCTGCGGCACGCCGATCACGCCACCCTGCGCCTGAATGTTGGCGGCGTTGACGATATGCAAGGCAGCGATGTTGACGAAGCTCGACGCGCGGATTCCGGCTTCGCCCGCATCGACGGTGCCGAGCGGCGCAATCAGATCGACGGTTCCGCGCGCCACCTCCGGGATCGGCTGCAACGTTGCGATGCCGGCACCGCTGGACGGCACCACCGGCGATATCGTGATGTTTCCGTAATTGTCGTAGGCGCGCTTGGGCGGTGTATAGATCACCGTCGTCTTGGCGCCGCGGCCGGCGTTGATGTCGCCCTCCGCCGACCAGATCACGATATTGCCGCCGAACGTGGTCATGATGCGCGACAGGCCCATCAGCACGCTGTTCTGCGAATAGATCTGGATGTTGCCCGCGCCTTGCGTGATCAGGCCGGCATCGGCGCCCGGCAGCAGCCCTTCGGTGCCGATCGTGACGCCGCCGCCCGGCGTCAAGAACTGGATGTCGCCGCCGAAATCGGTGTGAACAAAGCCGCTCGTGATCGCGAAGTTCGCCGCGCCGGGTGTGCCGGTTGCCGCAGTGAAGATCGTGATGTCGCCGCGATAGGCGGACTGGTTCGGGAACAGCGCCGCGACCGCCTCCCGCCCGCGCAGATAGGAGCCCGCGCGCGGGCCGCCGACCTCGTTGTATTCGCGCCCGCCCGCGGTCAGCTCGGCATAGTAGACCTGCCGCAGGAAGATGCGCTGCTGCTCGCCTGGCAGCGCGAGGAAGTAGCCGAGCGCATCGGCCTTCGCCCCACTATAGCCGAAGCGCTCCGTCAGCCAGGCATAGAGCTCGTCCGCGTAGGTCTTCGCCACCCTGCCGTGCTGGTCGGCGAGCGGACCGGCGGCTGCGAGATTGTCCGGATCGAGATAGAGCCTGGCAAAGCCGGTCCAGTCGACCTGCCCGACGCCGACTTCACCCGCGCCGACGCCGGCCTGCATCACGACGCTTGCGCCCTGCCGGCTGTCGCCGGCGACCAGTGCTCCGATGCTTTCGATCGTCGCCGTCGATCCCTGGTAGATGTTCTTGGCCGCCGTGATTTCGAAGGTGCCCGGTCCGGCGATCGCCCAGCCCCGATTCGCGGCGAAGTCGACCCCGGGCCAGCCGGCGTAAATGACGCTGCCGCCAGCCGCAATGGTCGACACATCGTTGGGATCGTTGTGGAGGATGAAGCCCTTGGTATTGACGATGTCACCGCCCGCAAGCATCCGCAGCGGTCCGCTTGCCTGATAGTAGGTATTGCTCACGTCGATGCCGGCAATCGTCTGGCGCACCGTAGCGATCTGCCCATAGGTGATTGCGGAGATGTCGCCACTCACGGCATAGATGCGCGACAGATTGCCGTCGTACGACAGCGCCCTGTCCTTGACCGTGTTTGCATCAAAGACGAAGGGATACCCGCCGGCATCATAGGCGTACACGGCCAGTGAGCTGCCACCGTCGCTCACGGCATTGCCACTCCAATAATTGGAAGCCGCGACGGTCAGTCCGATTGGACCGTTCAGGATTGCCCAGCCGGGCCGGAACGGCGTTGCGAGCGTCGACGGCGGCGCCATTGACGGGCCCATCAGGATCGTATCGCCGAAGATCGATCCTTGCGCGAGCACCTCCAGCACGCCGTCCTCCGACGGCAGCAGCGTCCCGTCGCCTGGATTGTAGATGCTGCCGTTGGCGGCGACCGCGCGCATGATCGAAGGCAGGAAGCGGAAATACGGCGAAGCGCTTCCCGGTGCAAGCGAACCGCCCGCCGCGAACTCGTTGACCGCGGTCGCCCCCGTCCACAGCGTGAACCAGCTCGCGCCCCGGCCGGCCGCGTTGCCGTTGTCGGCTGCCGTCAGGCTGGTGAGGCCGACACGGCCCGGATCGAGGATGGATCCCGCGGCCAGGTCGCCGCGCGCACGAATGTTGATCACGCTGTCGCCCGGAGCGAAATCTCCCCCGGCGAGCTTGGTCATCGAATAGGAGGTCAGCGGGTTGATCGGCCGCGGATCCACCCCACTGGCATTGCGGTCGTTGGTTGCGACGAGGCTGCCGAAATCCCCTGTCGCGACATCCATCGCTCCGCGCAGATTGACGAACTGATTGCCGCCGGTGCCGACATAGCCGGCCCTCACCGACATTGTGCCGCCGCCGGTCTGCACCAGGGAGCCATCGGCCATCACGCGACCGCTGCCGCCGACGGCAATGACCAGACCCCGGCCCACGTCGCCGATCGTGCCGCCGGCCTGCAACGTGACGTTGCCGCCGCCGAGCGTACCGAGGCCGGAGAACGCCGATAGTCCCAAAGACAAGATGCTCGGGTCACGGACTTGATCGAGCGTATAGCTGCCGAAGTTGACGCCCCAGGCGGTCCGCTGACCAATCTCCGAGCCGCCCTGGCGCCACAGCCAGGACCCGATCTGGGTTGCTCCCTTCGTCAGCGTGCCGTTCAAGTCGCCTTGCGCCACCAGCAGGAAATCGCCGCCATGTTCGGGGTAGTACATCCGCTGCGAGCCGAGCGTCGCTTCATAACCTGCATTGGCCGATCCCAGCACCGTGCCGTCGGCCAAAGTGCCCCGGTCGACATTGTAGGGATCATTCTCCGCCGTGCCGGTCGTCCTGATCGCGGTGCCTGCGGTATAGACCCCGAACGGCGATTGCTGGTCGTAGTCGCCGCCGGCGAGAATTTCGAGATTACCAGTGCCGGTGCGGACGACGCTGACGCCTGGTGAGGACGGCTTGTTGATGGTGACGCTGAACGGATCGTTCAACACCACGTTACCCGAACCGGCGAGCGCACCGACCGTCTGCAGCGCGCGGCTGTCGGCGCTGGCGAGATCGGCGCCGCCGACGAGCCGCATCGACCAGGATTGCGTTCCCGGATCGAGCATTGGCGAAGTCGCCCAGATCTGGCGATCGCCTGGTCCGGTCAGATTGACGTTCGTCATGCCGGCCGGCAGCACTGTCCCCTTGGGAAGCGGAGTATCGGCCGTGAACGTGTATCCGCCGAACAGGACAAGGCTGGTCCCCGCCGGCAGATTAACAGGCTCAAGCGCCAGACTGTTGAATGCATTGATGAAGACCCTTCCGGTGAAATAGAGGCCTTTTTCGAATACAGTGCCGGCCGGAAACACCGTTCCAACGGGAATCGTATCACCCGGGTTGTAAATCTGGTCCGGCGTGATGATACGCCCGCCATTCACCTTCCTTGCTGGCGTGGGGGGTCCCCTCACCGTGAAGTCCTCCGTCAATTTGATCGCGACGGGAAGCGGATTTGCGGCGTCCGGGCTTCGCTCGACACTTCCGCCGACGAGGTTGAGCTCCATGTTGATGGTGCCATTGCTCGAAATCGTCGAGCCGGCACCGAGGAGCACACCGCCCGTTTTGACCGTGTAGGCGTCCGACAAGGTGCCGGAGACGATCACGGTCACTGCATCGGGTGACGCCGGTGGCGGCGCGAAGCCGTCATTGATGCTGCCGTTGATCTTGAGATCATTGGCGGCCCGGACGACGAGCGCGCCCGGCTCGCCCGAGCCCCGCACGGCCGGATCAGCATTCGGCCCGTAGCGATAGCCGGAGAGATCCAGATCGCCCTTCGTCGACAGATCACCGCTCGAGGTGATGGCAACGCCGGGCCGCAGATGGAAGGCCGAGCCATAGGCCGCAAGCCCGGCCAGGCGGTTCTGCAGATCGCCATTCTGGAGCGCCGCGTTGATGAACTTCGTGCTGTCGTCATGCAGGCCGTCGAGATAGGCCTGATCGATGGCGCTGCCGCCCGGAAGATCGTAGGTGCGGAAGCCGTTCATCGCGATACTGCCGGCACCCCGGATATTGAGCGATCCGCGCGCGTCGATTGCGATATCGTTGGCGCCCGCACCGTCCCCGCCGGCACCGCCGCGGCGCGGCGCGTTGAGCTCGAGCCTGCCGCGGGCCACACCGTCCGGCGATGTCATGTCGATGGTCGCGCCCGCGGCCAGCGTCATTGTGCCGTGCGTGGCGGTGAGTTCGACGTGCGCGGTGTTGTTCGCTTCGATCGGCGCGCCGTAAGAATCGGTCTGCAGCACACTGCCGTGGACATCGAGCACGGCATTCGAGGTGAGCCTCAGATCGTCGCGCGCGGACAGGCGGATGGTGCCGGGCTTGGCCCCGCCCGCGTCGATCCTGCCCGCGACTGTGAGGCTGCCTTGATCGACCGAGACCGCGAGGTAGCGCGCCTTGACGCCATCGCCAATGACAAGGCTGCCTTGACGGAGATCGAAGCTGCGGGCGCTGAAGAATCCGGCATCGTTGAGCTTGGCATTCAGCGCGGCGAAATCGCCGAAACTCTGCGCCGCGACCGTGAACTGGCCGCTGTCGAAACCACCCGTCGATGATCCCTTGAGCGTGCCGCCGAACGCGACCTGCCCATGCGCAGCGTCGATCGCCTTGGCCGAGATCGAGCCCGCGGCATTGATTGCGGCGGAGACGTCGATGACCGAGCCCGCGTTCTGGACGATATTGCCGTTCGTGGAACTCAAAATGAGATCGCCGCCCCAACTGAACTTGGTGACGTCGAAGAAGGCGATACCGCGGCCCGACAGATCGATCATTGCGTTTCCGCCAAGCACGACGTCGTGCGTCGCATTGAGCGTCAGCTTGCCCGAAGGCAGCGCGAACGCGGTGTCGAGCAGGACACTGTCGCCGGTGAAAGAGAGCGTGCCGCCGAGATCCGTCACGCTACGCGTATCGGCGGGAGCGCTTCCGGCCGGCGTGACCAGCCGCAGGGCTGCGCCCGCGCTGACGTCGAGCTTTGCCCCACCGCTTGCCGTGATCAGCGGGGTCGCAACAGTGAGAGCTCCGCCTTGTAGGGCGCCGCTACTGTCCTGGCTCTGGCCGACCTTCAGCGTGCCATCGCTGTTCGCGGTGAGGTGCTTCGCCGCCGTCAACGTAACGTCCGAAAAGCCGAGGATGAGACGGTTCAGCGTTGCACCATCGGTCGGCCTGCTGTGCACAGCGTCGTAGCCGAACAGGATCTCATTGGCCGCGATGGCGAGATGCCCCGATCCCGTGCCGGGCCCGCCGGGCACAACGGCGGCAGGCGCCTGGCTGCCAAAGGGGCCTGACGAGGAGCCGCTGCCGCTGCGGATACCGTTCCAGATCATCGTGTCGGCGGTAATGCTCGCGGTCTCACTGCTCGAACCAAGGCCATAGACCGCCGGCGTATTGAGAACGAATTCGAGCGGATCGGAGGTGGAGCCGCCCTGGCGCGTGGCATCCAGGTCGACGTTGCCGATCAAATTAAAGGAGCCACTCGCTGTGATGACGAGTTGTTCGAGCGCCGGACTCCCCGCGGTCGTCGACGGCCGCAACAGCTTGTCGAGCACCGTCTGGGTCAGGTTCCATCCGGACGGCAACCGGCCCGCGGCCCGCATCGCTGCTAGCGCAGCCTCGGTGCCGACATTGACCTGTTCCTGCGTCACATTGAGATAGCGCGCGGCGAAATTGACGTCGCCCATGGTGAGGCCGCCCGGCCCGGCCAGCACGATGCTGCCATCGGTAAGCAGCGAGGCGCCGCTCGCGATGTTGATCTTGCCCGGTCCAACCGCATTCAGGAACTGGAACCAGCCATTGGCGACCGCGAGCACGGCCGGACTGCCATCGGGCGTGGCCGTCGAATACGGCGCGATGTTGGAATAGACATAACCGAGCGTCGAATCGACGGCGTTGTTGTTCAGCCCACGCGTATCGATAGTCGCGCCACCCGCCATGTTGACGGCCTTGCCGACCAGGAACACCCGGCCCGCGCGGATGGTGGCGCCATCGAGCAGGTTGACGGCTTCGGTTGAGACCCCGCTGAAAAAAATCTTGGCGCCATCGCCGGGGCCTTCCGCGTAGAAAGTGCTCGTGCCACCGAGCATGAGCGTCGGTGCCTTGAAGGCATTGATGACGTCGCTCGAAACCGTCGTGTGCCCGGCGACGGGCGTTGCGCCTGGCGCCGCGATGTCGAGCACGGCAGCCCCCAACGGGGAGAGCGACGGCTTGATGATCAGCGTGCCGTCAATGCCGCCTTTGGCGCCATCGAACAATGCGGTGCCGGCAAAGGACAGCGAGCTGCTGCCGTCGAGCGGCGGCAGAAGACTGATTTGAAGCACCTTGCCGTCTTCCGGCAAACGCGGCCGGAAGCCGCCGAACGTGGCCGCCTGCGCGCGCTCGAAATCGGCATAGCTGGTCTCGTTGTATTGCGAATAGAGCCGCGTGGTCTGGCCGGAGGTCAGGATGACGCGCGTCGGCAGCGTATCCTTGATTCCGGTATTAGCGATGCCGAGAAAGCCCGACGCGACCACGGAGCCATTGCCGGCAGTCACCGGAGGCATCACAGTCGTTCCGGTCGCGCCGAGCTCGACGCGATAGCCGCCCGGCACCAGCGCGTAGCTTGATGGCAGCAGCGTGTAGGTGCCCGCCGGCACTCCCGGCGCGCCGGAGGGAAGCGTGATCTGCTGGCCGATCACGGGATCGCCGGCGCCGTTGGTCGCGATCACCGGCGCGTAATCGACCGCGGATCCCGGTACGATCGCATAGACCTTGTTGCCGGCGGTGCTGTAGCTGTTGACCGGATTGGCGTTGACGAGCGCCGTCTTCAGCACGTCGACCGAGCCGCCGCGGCCGGAGATGAAGCCCGCGCCAGTGAGTTTGCCGCCGCCGGTGAGATCGAGCACGGCTCCGGCCTCACCGATGACTGATGCGGCGTTGATCGAGATACCGGCTGCGATCAGGACGTTACTTGCATGATCGTCATAGGAGGCGGCCGCCAGATTGCGCAGCGTACCGTCCGCGCCCTGATAGGCGACCCCGTCCGAGGTCCCGCCAAAAGGAATGACCAGGCCGGCCGCGCTCGCGGAGGTGATGCTGCCGCTGCGGAAGGTGACGCGCGCATTGGACGGCGTATTGTTGACAACGATACTCGTATAATTATTGAACCAGATGCGCCCCAGCGGTGCACGTACGACGCCGCCCTGATCGACATTGGCTGCAATTAAGACCAGATCGCCGAACACCGACGCAGGAACCGCCGGGGTTGCGTCGTCGTTGCGCCGAATGATGAGATCCGCGTCGGGATCATAGGCGGAAAAGGTCCCGCTCGGACGAAGCCCGACCTTGATGACGGCAACCGCGCCGCTCAACGGATAGATCTGGTCCGCGGTCAGCGCGAGGTTTTCGACATCGAGCCCGCCGGTACCGAAGCGGATGTCGCCGCTGCTCTGCAGCGCGACCTGATGAAAACCACGAGCGTCGAATGGAAGGCTGATCGGACGACCAGGTCCGAGATCCACAGCACCGCTGCCCTGATCACCGGTGGCTCCGAACTGGACGGCGCCGTAGACATCGATCAAATCGCTGGAGATTGTGAAGCTTCCGCCCGCAGCCGGGTTCCGGACGCGGAGATTGTTGATCCCGGGGGAATACCCAACCGCCGTCTGCGCATCTGCGGCGTTGTAGACGCCATCAAGCCTGACATAGGGCGCGGACAAAGTGACGGTGCTGTTGGGCGTGCCGGCCGCCGCCGCAATGACGCCGCTCGACAGCCGAAGGCTGCGCGACAGGCTGAGATCGACATTGCCGTCAAACACGAGAAGATCGCGCGTGTAGAGCGCGAGCGAGCCGAAGCCGCCCTTCTCGACCTGATTGACACCAATCACCGTCCGCCCGAACTGCAGCGCCGGATCGGCCTGGCCGGGCGACAGACCGGCGCTCAAGCCGCTACCCGTAGCGTTCTGCACCAGCGTGATATCGCGAGACCTCTGGAACTCCGGCGGCAGTTCGCTGCTGGCATAGGGCGAACTGGAGTCGGGCTGGCCGACGATGTAGCCACGCCACGACATGGTCAGGTTCAGCGCGCCGCCGGACGCGCCGCTGCCGCCCGCCGCCGCGCGCAAGGTGCCGTCGAGCGCCATGCCGAAGCTGGAATAGAGCGAGATCGTCCCGCCATCGCTCGCGGCAAGAGTCGGGATATAGCGGTTGCCGCTCTGGACATCGACCACCGCGGAGGTGCCCGACGCATCGATCAGCGCACCCGGGCGAACGATCACGAAGGCATCGCTGACAATGGGATATTTGGGATCCAGCGCCCCTGTGCCGCCGATGCGGATCGTCCCGCCGTCCGGCACGACTGCGTAGGAGATCCCATGGTCATCGCGCCCGACCGCGTCGCGCGCAGAGACGTCCAGCACCGCGTCGTCGCCGATCCAGAACGAACGCGTCAGGCCGAACTCGCCGTAACCCATGTTGTAGCGGGTGTCGCCGGGTGCATCCTGCAGGCTCGTGATCAGGATATTACCGGCAGGTGCCTTGATCGCACCGTCGATCACGGTCTGGCGATTTGCGAAGATCGAGACCGAATGCCCTGGATCGACGTCGATCGATGCGCCCTTCGCCAGTGTGAAATCGTGCAGGCTCCAGAACGTCAGATCGGCGCCGACCCGCTGCGTGGCGCTGCGCGCGAAGGAATTGATCGTGAATCGAGGGGGCGTCCAGAGCTCCGCGGCCTCCGTGACGAGGCTCCCGCTGGGCGTGGTGAAACTGCGCGAGGTGAAGCGATAAACCGGCACCTCGGCGTCCACGCGGACACCTTCGCCGATCCGGATGCCGGTGTTGCTGCTGATGTTGTAGGCCGTGAAGCCGGACTGGAAGATCGCTGGATCGAGCACCAGCGCATCGGCCACGGCCTTGCCGATCGCGATCTCATGGCCTGCGTTGAGCGTCAGCGTGCCGCCACCGGTGAAGCCATAGGCGCGGATCGTGCCGTCGAGGATGAGCGGGTTGGTGAAGAACTGCGTCCAGGCTAGATGCGAATAGTCATTGGCCACGAGGCTGGCATTGCCGCCCTTACCGCCCTTCGTCTTGCCGGTCACCAGGATGGCACCACCCGACGACACATCGACCTGCGACCCGCCCGCGAGCGTGATGCCGCCGGTCGTCGAAACGGTGAAGTTGCCGCCATCGACATGTGCCTGGCCGGATATATCCGCTCCGGTCAGCGCGTTGCTCCACAGCCCGCTGAGATCGACGGTAACGTTCTCGCCGACCGTCACCTGCGACTTGCCGTCGGCGTCTCGCAGCGCCCACCATTGCTCGTTCTGGCCCTGGCCGAATACGGCATGCATGAGATTGGTCAGCGTCACGCTGCCACCATGCGCCGTGACGTTCGCGCCGATCTCGACATGCGGCGCCATGAAGGTCACCTGCGCGCCGGGAGCAAGCTCGAGCGGCGCCTCGACGCGGATGTCCTTGCTGCTCGCAACACTGAGACCGCCCAGCCTGGCGGCACTGAGCGCGTCCGAATTGAACAATGCAGTCCCGATCCGATCGTCGGGCAGGACCGACGTGGCGTTCAGCGCATCGGTGATCTCGGGCGTCCGGCCGAAGACGACCTGCGCGGCAGATGCACCGGTGAGGCCAAGCCCCGAATAGCCCCCGAGCGCGAGCCTGCCCTGGAGCGGCGCGACATTCTGGGACAGCCTGTAGCCGTCGGTGGTGCCGTCCGGCCGCGCGGTCGTCTGGCGCGAACCGGTGACGACATCAGCAACGATGTTAGCTTCGAACACTGCCGTCGGCGTCGACAGGACGAGAGAGCCGGCGTCACGGCCGATGGTGTAGCCGTCCTCCCAGCGGGTGGTCACGCGGCCCTTGCCGAACGGGCTGGTCCAGATCTCGGTCAGATTCGGTGCGACCTTGCCGCCGAGCATGTGCTCGCGAATGAAACCCCCACCGAAGCCGTAGAACTGCATGTCGGCGCGCGCCTGGTTGGCGCTGTAGAGACGGCCGTCCGCGCCAAGGAAATTGGTGGTGCGGATGTAGCCGCCCTGATAGCTGACCGAGCCGCCGGAGACGTCGAATACCGCGCCCTTCTGCGCGACGACTTCCTGCGCCGACAGCGTGACGGTGCCGCCCACCGCGGCCCATTCGCCGATCCGGTGGGCGGTATTGGCGAGATATCCCGAGACCTCGAGCAGGCCACCCGGCGTGTAGTAGCGGTCGGTCGCATAGCCGCCGGTGCCTGCCGGCAACAACACCAGATCGCGCGCGTCGATCCAGACATCCGCGTTCTTCAGATTGTCCCGATCACGATTGGCGGGCGAGTCGCGCAGCTCGTTGCCCTGCACGTTGATCAGGAGATTGTTGGTCGACATCGGCAGCAGCACGCCGCGCACGCCCGAGACGTCGATGATCGATCCGCTCTCGGCGAAGACGCGGCGACCGGCGCTGACCGCCACCTGACCGCCTTGCGCCTGCGTGGTCGAACCGTCCTTGAAGTTGACGCTGCCGCCGCTGACGATCTCGATACGTCCTTGGTCGAGCCGGTCAGAAAGCAGCGAGAGGTTATCGAACTGGGCGTTGGCGACCGGGGCGTGGGTGAAGGCCTTGGAATCGGCGACCAACTGGCTGCGTTGGCTGTCGAGCGCGGTGTCGCTGCTGTCGAGCTCGGGCAGGATCGCGGTCAGGCTGCCGCCGGAGAGCGTGATGCTGCCCGCGGCATCGGAGGCCGCGTTGAGGAGATGGATGGTGCCGCGGGTGTTGACCGAGGTCGTGGCGACCAGCACCCCGTTCTGGGTGATGCTGCGGCCGGCAAGCGTGATGTCGCCTTGCTGGCTGAAGATCAGGCCGGAATTGCCGACGGCCGCGACCGCGTCGCGCACGATCGGCGAGATTTCGTTGCCGCGCGTGGTCGAGGCCTGGTTGGCGTCCGTGCTGTGACCCGGCCGTAACAGGAAGTCGTTGCCGGCGGCGAGCTGCACCTGACCTCGCGGTGCGCTGATCGATCCGGCATTGCTGACCTCGGTTCCCATCAACAGGACGAAGCCGCCCCCCTGCGTCACCGACGACGGTGCGCTGGTCGAGATCAGCGCGCCGGCCTCGACCCTCACCGCGCCGCGGGCATCGGTGAAGCTCGGCGCGTATTGGCCGCCGGACTGCTGCGAGTAGATGCCGTTGCGCAGGAACTGGGTGTCGGTGATGTTGGCGGTCGAGGCGATCAGCGAGCCGACATTCACCTGGCTCGCGCCGCCGAAGATGATGCCGTTCTGATTGATCAGATAGACCGAGCCGTCGGCCTTGATATTGCCGAGGACCTGGCTCGGCGCCGTGCTGCCGACGACGCGGTTGAGCGCCACCCAATTCGCATGGCCTTGCTGGTCGAAGGTCAGCGTGGTGCGCGCGCCGACGTTGAATGAGTTCCAGTTGAGGATCGCCTGCGCCCTGGTCTGCGCGATGCCGACCTGGGTCTGACCGGCGGCATCGATCGCCTGCGTCGGCGCATTCGCGCCCTGCCATCCCGGCGCCACCTGCAGGCCGCCGGGCGCAAGGCCGTTGGGCACGGCGAGCTGCGGCAGCGTCACCGAACGCTGCGAGGTCTGCGCCGCGGCACGCGCCGCGTTCTGCAGGCCCTGGATCGCCTGGATGGCGCGCGTGGCCCGCGCCATCGCATCCTGCCCTTGCTTGCCGGCTGCTGCCGCGTCCTGGGCTGCCGACTGCGAAGCCGCCATCGCCGCGGCCGACGGTGATACCGTCCAGCTCGATCCGAACGGGCGCGCGACCACCGGCGTGTTGGCGAGAAGTGCCGCGACGCTGACGCTGCCGAACAATGTGGTGCGAACGGTCGCGCGGGTGAGAGACCTGGAGAGTCGGGGAACCATGGAATCGCTTTCTTGCGCAGGGGCGACGACAGCCGAAGATTTCGCGTCTCAGCGCCAGTACCGAGACCCTCGCGGCTGTGACGATCCCGAATGGGCCGGCCCGCACACCGGACTCGAAATTTTTTGCAAGGCCGCGGCAAGCCTCCTCAGCTGAGCAGCACAATGCCGCCGGGAAGTGTTTTGGCTTTCACGCCAAAGGCTTGTTCGAGCTGCAGGAGAACCTCGTCGATCCGATCGATATGGAAGCGGCCGTTGATCAGATGGGCGTTGAGCCCGGCATTGACGATGAAGATCCGACCCGACCGGTACCGGTTGACCTCCTCCACCACCTTGGGCAGCGGCGTGTAACGGAAGATCAGCAATCCATCCTGCCAGGCCGCCTCGACGGCCGGATCAATCGCGACGATGTCGCTCAAGCGCCGCTCGTCATAGACGATCTGCTGCCTTTCACGAACAATACGGGCGTCCCCCTGATGCTCGACGCGAACCTCACCGCCGAGACAGGTGACACGAACCTCGGCTCCGAGGTAGCGCACGTCGAACGAGGCTTGCGATGCAACGGTTTGACCGCTGGACGCGATCACCGTCACCGGTCGGGACTGCTGCGGGGCCGTCGCGATCGATGCCTGTCCCGTGATCAATTCGATCCGGCTGGTGTCGCCATGATCCGGGCGCAGCGCGATGCTGGTTCGTGTGTCGAGGTTGACCGACAGATTGCCGCTCAAGGCAACCTTGCGCTGCTCTCCCGTACCGGTCCGGTAGTCGGCCGCAAGTTCGGACCATGATGGCCAGAGCTCGAGCGGGGGCCGCAGCGTCACGGCTCCGACGGCGGCAGCGGCGGTCGCAAGCCCCCCGCCGAGCACCAGCCTGCGGGTCATCACGCGCTTGGCTTCGCCGTCAAGCAACGCGCCGAGCGACGCTTGGTCATACCGGAGGTTATGGCCGGCCTGGCCGACCGTCTCCCAAAGCTTGCTTGCCGTGGCAAAGGCAATCGCATGGGCAGCGCTCTGCTGGCGCCACAGCTGGAATGCCTCGGCGTCCTCGACCGTTGCGTCTCCGGACGTCAAGCGCCTCACCCAGGCATGTGCCTCCCGCTCCATCGCGCCGAGCCCTATCGTCGATTTACCGCCTTCGCGCGTCATGCGGCCTTGCCTCGCCGCGCCGGCAAACGGCAGCCTATGCGGCCGAACCGTCCGCCTATCCACTTGACGTTCGCGATAGCCATCAACCGCACAACTATTTTCCCAGTTTCAGCGCGCAGTGTTCCTGGGCGATACGAAGTTCCTTCTCAACCAGGCGCAACGAGACTCCTAGCCGGCTGGCAATTTCCCGCTGCGGCATCCCCTGAAGCCGCGCGGCCAGCAGGATGACCCGGCGGCGCGGCGTCAGCTCCGCGATCGCCTTCTCCAGCACCTCGATCTCGAAGCGAGCCTCCGTGATCTGACCCGGCCCCGGCGCATCGTCCACAATGTGAAGCAGATCCTGAACCTCATTGCGCGCCAGACGCCGCTTTTCAGCCCGCTGCCGGTCGATTGCGACGTTGAAGGCCATGCGGAACAGATAGGCGGCCGGGCTCTGCACCGCCTCGGTGACCTCGGCCCGCCCGAGACGCAGATAGGTGTCCTGCAACGCATCGCCGGCAAGCTCCGCCGATCCGAGACGACGGCTCAGCCGCAGCTTGAGATCGTCATAACGGGCAGCCAGGAAGCTGCGCAGCATGGTCCGGGTTGCGTCGCTCATTGCGGCACGCTCAATTCACCCCACCGCTGGTCCGGATTGCGTCGATCCCGGCGCAGTCCTGCGTCCATTCCGGCGGTCGCGCCGCAACGACCATCGTGAGGGGCTGCGAGATGTCGGGCGGCGGCGCCTCGTTCATTCTCAATCCGCGAAGCGTCGTCTCGATCGCGCTGTCGACGCGGTCATCGCCTGTCTTGCTCAACAACCTGGTCTGGTGCACGGATCCCGTTGGCGCGATCCAGAACTGCACGGCGATCCGATAGCGGCCCGGCCGCAGCAAAGCGTCGCGGCAGAAAGCGTCCCGAACACGCTCCTGCACCACGGCATAGTAACGGGCGCGAATGATCGGATCGCCTTTTCGCGCATCGACGTCGGTCGTCGTTGGCTGCCCGGCGGCCGGAGCCGAGGGCACGATCACCACGGCATTCTCCGACGTCAGGCGGCCGACAAGGCCGGTGCCATCAAGCAGAATCTGCAAGGCCTCTGATGGCGCGAAGACGCCCCTCACCTCGCCCGAGCGCCGGCCAGTCGCAAGCCGCGCATCGTAAAGCACCTCACGCCGCGACGTGGCGCCGTAACTTTCCAGTGCGGATGTCAGGGGTTGCGACGGAATATCGAAGGCGAGGCGCGGCGCGGCGGCAGTCGGACTCTGCTGCCCCATCGCAACATCGCTGCCCGCACCCAGCATGCAGAGGCAGATCAAAACGCACAACCGACGAGCGTCTGAGGGGCGCCCTGCCAGGCCCCTCGAAAGATATCCATTGCTCATCGTATCCGCGTCGATTGTTTCCCGGGCGGGCGGCTGTGTCCAATCTGCAACGTTAGCGTCGAAGTGTGACAGCGGTGCGTAGGCTCATGGAATGGGATCCGAGCCCGCTCGCGGCGGCAGCTTATTTCTTCAGTTCCGCATAAAGCTGCATCACCCGTTGCGGCAGTACCTCGATACGCGGCACCCGGAGTGCATGGCGCTCGCCGAAAATGCGATCGAGCTGCGGAAATCTGTCCTCACCGATGCCGAAGGCAAAAATATCGGTGCCGCGCCGCCGCAGCTGCTGAGCGGCACGGCGCGCGTCCTCGACCAGATATTGCGAATCGGGCACGTCGACGTCGGACGGCTCGCCGTCGGTCAGGACCAGCAACACCTTGCGGAACGCACGCCGCCCCGCGAGGTAGCCCCCGGCGTGACGCAACGCGGCACCGAGCCGGGTGGAATGGCTGCTGCCAAGGCCCGCGAGACGCGAGCGCACGACGGCGTCCATCGGCTCCTCGAAACCCTTGATGCGGAGATAGCGCACGCGCTCGCGGCCGTCGGAACTGAAGCCGTGCACCGCGATCGCGTCATTGGCAGCCTCGACCGCCGTCGCCATGATCGCGGCGGCCTTGCGCTCGACGTCGAGAACCGTCCGGCCGCGACGATCGCGGTCCGCGGTCGATTGCGACAGGTCGAGCAGCAGCAGCACGGCAAGATCGCGCGGTCCCGGCGCATCGCGCTGGTAGACCCTCGGCTCGCTGATACTGCCGGCACGGCGCTCGATCGTCAGCGCGATCGCCGCGTCGATGTCGAGCGCGTCACCGTCGCGCTGGCCCTTGTGTCTGATGCGGCGGCCGATCGAGGCGTCGCGGGTCAACTCGGTGATCCAGCGCATCGCCTCGGATTCCGTCGAAGGGTCGAACGGCTGCGCGGATACCGCGGCATCAGCCTCCAGGATCGTGGTCCAGTCCGCTCGCTCGGTCCGCGTCGCATAGTCCCATTCAGGATAGGTCGCGACCGGAAATCCATCCAGCAGCGTGACCGCTGCGGCCTTCGCGCGCAGCGTTTCGTCGGGCTTTGCGTTGTCGTCGGTGGATTTTCCATCGGCGTCGTCGCGGCGCTCGATCCGCACCGAATCGACCGCAAGTTCGATCGTCTCAGTCGGGCTGTCCGGCTGATCGCCGAAATCCCACAGCGCCAGATTGTCATCGCGATAGGCCGGTTCGACGACGTAGCTCTTGGCGTTGAACTGCAGCCGCATCTGCCCGATGTCGTTGCCGAGCAGCCCGCCAATCTCGCGGCTGATGGCCGGATCAATCCAGCGGTCGGCGGCTGCCGCAAACAGCGCGCGCCCCTTGGTCACCCACGCATCCGGGTCCTGATAGTCCGGATCAATCAGCGCCCGCGCCAACCGCATCATCAGTCCGGCGGCAGTCGCCTGGCCTGATGGCGTCGCACTGTGAAACGGCAACCACAGCCGGCGCAGCCCGGGCATCTCGCCAAGCGCCAGCGTCTCGACCCTGGCATCCTCGATCAACGAGACCAGCGCGATCTGCAGCGCCTTCAGCCGCCCCACAGGAAAGCGGACCGTGGAGTGCACCAAATGCGCGCCGGCATGCGCGACCGCGGCGAGATAGATGGCATCCGCCCCCTCGCCCGCGAACCCAGGGAAGGTCTCCGGGAGGCCGATCAGGCCGGCGGCGAGCGAGGCGCGCCGCGGCACCGGCGTCGGCGCAACCGCAAGCTTGCGGAAACGCGGCTTCCTGTTCCAGAGCGCGATCGTGGTTGCGGCGAGGCGCTTTTCCAGGCGCGCAAGATCATCGCCGGTTCGGCCGACCGCGAACAGCCGAAGCGAGAGCGGATCGTCGAGCGCGAAATAGGCGCGCCGGCGCGAAGCGCGGCCGCCGCTTGCGCGCAAGCCGGCCGAAACCCAGGCGGAAAAATCGTCGGCCCCGGCATGTGCGAGCAGCGGCTCCAGCCGGCCGATCGCAAGGCCCACCGATTCCGGGCCTGCATCTGCGAGTTTGCCAAGTGCGCCAAGAACGGCGGCGAGTTCTTCAGCACGCCCTAGCCGCGGCAGCACCTTGGACAATTCGGTCAGCAACCCATGGGCAGTGCGGCTTCCGGCGCTCCGACCGATATCGCCTGCGGCGCGTCCGATCGCGATCAGATCATCGGTCGATCGCAGCGCCGGCCATTGCTCCGATAGTTTTAGAAAGCCCAGTACCACGGCCTGACCGAGATTGGCCTCGAACAGGTCGTGCACCGCCTCGTCCCAGGCCGCCAGACGATCGAACGAACCCATCCGGTGCAAGCTGGCCCGCGCCTTTTGCACCGCCACGGCGATCTCATCGTGGCCGCGCAAGAGCGCCGCAAGCCGGCGCCCGGACCGGAAGCCATCGAGCGAACTGATTTGCGCGACTGCCACCTCCGAATTTCCGTCTACGCAGAGGCCGAAATCACGTCACGTAACGTGTTCCTGGTGTCCGCATCGTCGGTCAGGGGAACGACGATCGTGGTCTCGCACGCCTTTTCGAGGCTGATGCCGCATCCGATCAAGCGGCCGGCATTGACCAGCATCCGGGTCGAAGCGCCTTCGTCGAGACCCTGCCCCTTCAGGTTGCGGCTGTGCTGGGCGATCTTCACCAGGAGATCGGCGAGATTGGGTTCGATGCCGGCCTCGCGCGACACCACCTCGGTTTCGGCCGACCGGTCGGGGTAGCCGAAATCCAGCGCCGCAAAGCGCTGCTTGGTGGATTCCTTGAGGTCCTTGATCGCGCTCTGGTAGCCCGGATTGTAGGAAATCACGAGCTGGAAATCGGAATGCGCGTGGATCAGCTCACCACGCTTTTCCAGCGGCAGCACGCGCCGATCGTCAGTCAGGGGATGGATCACGACCGTAGTGTCCTGGCGCGCCTCGACGATCTCGTCGAGGTAGCAGATCGCGCCAAGACGCACGGCCGTCGTGAGCGGTCCATCGCTCCACACCGTACCCTCGGCATCGAGCAGCCAGCGGCCCACCAGATCCGCCGCCGTCATGTCCTCGTGACAGGCGACCGTGATGAGCGGACGGCCGAGCCGCCAGGCCATGTACTCGATGAAGCGGGTCTTGCCGCAGCCGGTGGGGCCTTTCAGCATCACCGGCATGCGGCTCGCATAGGCTGCACCGAACAGTTCGACCTCATCCTTGAGCGGCCGGTAATACGGCTCCTGGCGGATGCGGTACTGGTCGAGCAGCAAAGCGGGATTGGACAAGCTCACGCCTCCCATGATCGCGCAGGCCGCCGTTCGCAACCGTTCAAACTCACGATGCGAGCAGCTCCTTGAGCTTGGTATCGATGAAGGCGACATCGACCGGGTTGGTCCCCGGCCCGCCCGCGAAGTGGCCCCAGATCGACGGTACCGGCACGAACTTGGCGTTCGGCATGTTCGCGACCTCGTTCTCGCTGTCCTCAGGCGGGAAGTAGAGATCGGTCTGCCCCGGCATGACATAGGCCTTGGCCTTGATCGCCCTCAGCGCAGCCTTGAAATCACCGTTGTAGATCTCGTTGGCGCTGATATCGCCATTCTGCCAGGTCCACAGCATGGTGAGCAAATTGTTCGCGTCCTTCGGCAGGAAGAAGCCTTCCCAGAATGCCACCAGGAAATCCTCCAGCGACGAATAACCCATCGTCTTGATGTCGAGCTGCTCGCGGTAGAACGCCTGCGAAAAGCCCCATCCGGCATAGACCCGCGCAGCAGCGCGCAGGCCGCGGGCCGGCTTGTCGGTGTACCAGCCCTCCTTCCAGGCTGCGTCCGCCGTGAGTGCGGCCTTCACGCCTTCGAGGAACACGTAATTGTGGCGCGAGCATTTCGCCGAGCCGCAGAACGGCGCCAGCAGATCCATCATGTCGGGATAGAGCGCACCCCAATGGAACGTCTGCAACGCACCCATCGACCAGCCGACCACCAGACGGATGTGCTTGATGCCGAATTTCTCGGTCACCAGCCGGTGTTGGGCGCGGACATTGTCATAGGCCGTCACCTGCGGAAAACGTGGCCCGTTGTAAGGCTCCGGCGTATTGCTCGGCGACGACGACAGGCCGTTGCCCAGCATGTTGGGAATGATGATGAAGTACTTCGCCGGATCGAGCGCCATGCCCGGTCCGATCAGCCATTCATTGTCGTAGTGCTGGCCGGAGTACCAGGTCGGATAGACGATCACGTTGTCCTTGGCCGCGTTGAGCTGGCCAAACGTCTTGTAGGCGAGCTTGCAGTCGCGGAGGGTCGCACCGCGCTGCAAGGTCAGATTGCCGAGATCATAGATCTGATAGTCGACGCTCATTGATGTACCCTTCTTGCTTGATCGAGCTTGTCGCTTAGGCGGGACGCGCCACCTTTTCGGTGGATTCCACCCGCGCGATCGCCCCATATACGATGCCGGCGACCAGCGCGGCCGATATCGCAGTGGACAACCCCGGCATCAGATTTTCAACCGCAAAGGCGCACAGCGACCCGATGCCCCAGGCGATGAACGGCTTCGCGCGCCAGTCGACGTCCGCACGCGACCCGGTGCGCAACAGATACTGATCGACCAGGATGATCGCGCCGATCGGCGGCACGAGGATGCCGAGCAGCGACAGCCACTGGATGAAGAACGCCCAGACGTTGCCCGCGGCGACGACGATGCCGATAGCGCCGAGGATCACGGCCATCAGCCGCATGTTGGTCCCGAGGATGCGCGACCAGCCGGTGGCCGCATTGTAAAGGCAATGCGAACAGACCGATCCGAGATTGGCGTAGAGGAAGATGAACGCGAGAATGCTGAGCCAGGTGAGCTGCTTGCCGTTCATGTAGCCGAACATGTTGTCGACACCGAATGGATTGGCATTCGGCACCGCAAGCGCAGCCGTCATCACGCCGCCGACCAGCATCGCCACCAGATTGGCGAACGGGAACGCGCTGAACGTGGCGAACAACGATGCCCGCGGGCTAGGCGCCCAACGGTTGAAGTCTGCGGTCACCGTGCCGGCGTCGATGAACAGCGCAAGCACCACCGTGAGGCCGACGCCCATCGACATGCTGGCGACGCCATTATTCCCGGCATAGCTGAAGATCGCCGCTGCCGTCGTGGTCGAGGCTGCGTCGGCCGCGACCCAGAGACCGAGGACGACAAAGAGCGGCACCGACGCCAGCCCGATATAGTGCAATCCCTTCACGCCGACGAAAGTGATGCCGATATAGAGCACGCCCGCGACGATGGTCATCGCCACATAGTTGAGGCCGTAGGTCGAGGAGATCAATGCTCCGGTGATGCCGGTCTGCACTGCATACCAGCCGAGCAGCAGGGTCGACAGCAGCCCCGACGCCAGCACATAGCCCTTCTTGCCGAAGACGATACTCGCGATCAGCGCGAAGTTCATGCCCTTCCGCGTGCCGATCAGGCCGAGCGCGCCCACATAGGCGAACATGATCAGATTGCCGATGATCATCGCCATCAGCGCATTCTTGAATCCCATCCCCAGCACCAGCAGCGATCCCGTCATCGCGCCGGTGATGATCATCGGAAAGCCCAGCCACACCATGGTGACCGAGAAGGCGCTGCGCCGGGCGCTGATCGGCACCGGCTCATGCTCGAACTCGTGGCCGAAAAGGTCGTCGATCTGCCCCTCGGCCTGATGCACCAGCCCGCTGTTTGCTTCGCTGCTCATGGTAACCCCCGTTTCCCGCTGCAACAATTTCAGAACCGCGCCGACGCGAATCATCGCGCCGGCACAGCTCGGTTTTTCCAATCAACGATGTGCGACTTTCTGGTTCGGAATGCCCTCGATGGGACATTCGTCGGTCCCGACGGTCGGACGGGTCATGGCTTCAACCATCTCCCGCGTACCTTCGGGGTCCGTGATCCAGTTCTTGTAGAAGGTGTACGGACAGACCGCGTGGCCGCGATCGCCCTCTCCGGAGTTGATCAGGCCGGTATAGCCGCGGTGCATCAGCTTGAAGAGATGGTTCTGCGACTGCATGTTGCGGCGGGCGTCGCGGATCAGCGACACCGAGAGCTGGGCGTACTGGATGCCGTTCTCCTCTGTACCGCACTCGCCGAGCGTCCTTCCGTCGAAGCCGATGAGCGCGGAATGGCCGAAGTAGGAATAGACGCCGTCGAATCCGGAAGCATTGGCGACCGCGACGTAGCAATTGTTGGCCCAGGCCATCGATTTCGAGATCTGGATCTGCTGCTCCTTGGCCGGATACATGTAGCCCTGGCAGCGGACGATCAATTCGGCGCCGCGCATCGCGCAGTCACGCCAGATCTCCGGATAGTTGCCGTCGTCGCAGATGATCAGGCTGATCTTCAGCCCCTTCGGCCCTTCCGAGACGTAGGTGCAGTCGCCGGGATACCAGCCCTCGATCGGCACCCACGGCATGATCTTGCGATACTTCTGAACGATCTCGCCCTTGTCGTTCATCAGGATCAGCGTGTTGTACGGTGCCTTGTTGGGATGCTCCTCGTGGCGCTCGCCGGTCAGCGAGAACACGCCCCAGACCTTGGCCTTGCGGCAGGCGTCGGCGAAGATGCGGGTTTCCTCGCCCGGCACCGACGAGGCCGTCTCGTACATCTCCTTGGAGTCGTACATGATGCCGTGGGTCGAGTATTCCGGGAAGATCACGAGATCCATGCCCGGCAGGCCGAGCTTCATGCCTTCGACCATCTTGGCGATGTTGCGCGCGTTATCCAGCACTTCGGCCTTGGTGTGCAGGCGCGGCATCTTGTAGTTGACCACGGCGACGCCGACCGTGTCCTTGCTGCTCGATATATCTCCATGCAACATGTCTCGACTCCCTTTCTGAACGATAAATTCCCGCTACACGGCCATGTGCAGCTGGATGAGATCATCGGTGAGCTCACCGATCGCGCCCTTGGCGACGACGCGTCCCTTTTCGAGCAGCGCGAAGCGGTGAGACGCGCGCCGCGCGAACGCGACGTTCTGTTCGACCAGCACGACCGTGATGCCGCGCTCGCGGTTGAGGCGGGTGATCACGTCCTCGATCTGCTCGACGATGTTCGGCTGGATGCCCTCGGTCGGCTCGTCCAGCAGGATGACCTTGGGCTGGGCAAGCAGCGCGCGTGCGATCGCAAGCTGCTGCTGCTGACCGCCGGAGAGATTGCCGCCGTAGCGGTTGAGGAAATCCTTGAGCACCGGAAACAGCTCGAGCACCCACTCCTCGATGCCGTTGGCCGATTTCGCTGCGAAGGTTCCAAGCGTCAGATTCTCCCGCACGGTGAACTTCGGCAAGATCCCGCGGCCTTGCGGCACATAGGCGATGCCCGCCTTGGCGCGCTGATAGGTGCGCAACGGCGAGATGTCGGTGCCGTCGAGCGACAGACGCCCGGTGCACCGGTCCATCAGGCCGAGGATGCTGCGCATCAACGTGGTCTTGCCGACGCCGTTGCGGCCGAGCACCGACAGGAATTCGCCGTTGCCGACCATCAGGTTGATGCCCTGCAGGGCGCGGCTGTTGCCATAGAACGCGTCGACGTCGGTCAGCTCAAGCATGGCTGATGCCTCCCGATCCGAGATAGGCGCGGCGCACTTCCGGATGTGCCTCCACCTCCGCTGCGGTGCCCTCGGCCAGCATCTGGCCCATATGCATCACCGAAATGATGTCGCCGATCGCCTTGACGAAGCCCATGTCGTGCTCGACCACGATCAAGGTGTGCTTGCCCTTCAGCCGCACGAACAGTTCGGCGGTCTTGCGGGTTTCCTGCGCCGTCATACCGGCGGTCGGCTCGTCCATCAGAATCAGCTCGGCGTCCTGGGCGACCAGCATGCCGATCTCGAGCCATTGGGTCTGGCCGTGCGACAGATAGGCGGCCGGCCGGTCGAGCTGCTCGGTGAGCCCGACCAGTTCGGCAAGACGTTCGATGTCGTCGCGCCCGGCGTTGCCGATGTTCCAGTGCAGATTGCCGAGCACGGAGGTGCGGCGCGCCCGCGCCACTTCGAGATTGTCGCTGACCGAGAGCTCGCGGAACACACTCGGCACCTGGAACTTGCGGCCGACACCGGCACGGGCGATCTCGTATTCCTCGAGATCCTGCAGCGCGGTGCCGTCAAAGCTGACGGTGCCGGCGCTCGGCTTGACCTTGCCGCAGATGATGTCCAGCGCCGTGGTCTTGCCGGCGCCGTTCGGCCCGATCAGGCAGCGCAGCTCGCCCTTGCGCACGCTCATGTTGAGCGAATTGAGCGCCTTGAAACCGTTGAAGCTGACCGAGACGTCGCGGAGGTCGAGATGGGAGCTCATGTGCTGCCCTCCGTCTGGCTGACACCGCGGGCGACCGCGCTGCCGGCAGCCTGTCTGCGCTGGGCAACCCAGCGCCAGGTGGACTGCGCGAGGCCGGCGAGCCCTTTGGGCAGGAACAGCACCACGAGCACGAACAACGCGCCCATCACCAGCGTCCAGGTCTCCAGGAACGCCGCGGATTCCGACAGCGCGCCCTGCATGCCCGCGACCAGCACCGCGCCGAGGAACGCGCCGACCAGGCTCTGCCTGCCGCCGACCGCGCACCACACCACCACCGAGAGCGAGAGCTGCACGCCGAGGAAGGTCGGCGAGGCAAACTCCATCACCACCGTGTAGAGCATGCCGGCGAGGCCCGCGATCGCAGCCGATAGCGCGAACACGAAGATCTGGTAGAGCGCGACGTCGTAGCCGAAGTAGCGCACCCTGCTTTCGTGGTCGCGGATCGCCTGCACGATCAGGCCGGCCCTGGACTTGGTGAAGGCAAAGGCCACCAGCAGGCTCAGCAGCACACATCCGGCGACGAGGTAGTAGGTCGCGCGGCCATAGGCATCGAACGCGATGCCGAACAGCTCGAGCTGGGCGAGATCGGTGATTCCGTTGAAGCCACCGGTGTAGCTCTGCTGGTCGATGATCACGAGATTGATCACCACCATGGTGGCGAGCGTGATGATCGAGACGTAGACGCCGGTGACCCGTCCCCGGAACATGAACCAGCCGAGCCCCGCCGCGACCAGCGCCGGCACGAGCAGGCCCGCCGCGATAGCGAAGCTGAGCGACCGGAACGGCTCCCAGAACCACGGCAGATGCTGGACATTGTTCCAGACCATGAAGTCCGGCAGTCCGCTGGCCCCCGTATGCACAGGCACGGTCTTGAGCTTCAGCGCCATCGCCATGGCGTAGGAGCCGAGCCCGAAGCTCATCGCCTGGCCGAGATTGAGGATGCCGCCGAAGCCCCAGGACAGCCCGAGCGATATCGTGAGGATGCCCAATACCAGATAGCGCGCGACCTTGTTGAGCAGGAAGTCGTTGTTGAGCAGCACCGGGAGCGCGAACATCAGGGCGCAGACGATCAGCAGAGGTGCAAGCTGCGCGATCAGGCGCTGCAATCCGCTGGAGTTAGGAGCATTCGACGGCATAGATGAGCGATCTGTCTCAGGCCCGCACGCGTGCGGTGAAAAGCCCCTCGGGGCGGAAACGAATGAGCACGACGATGGCGAGCAGCACGATCGTCTTGGCGACCGTGTCGTTCTGCAGGAAGGCGATGCCGCCGGAGAGCTCGCCGAGGATGAAGGCGCTCGCCACGGTGCCGGCGAGGCTCTGCACGCCGCCGAGCACGACCACCATGAAGGCGTCGACCACGTAGCCGGTGCCCATATCGGGCGACACGCTCTTGAGCGGCGACACCAGCGCGCCGGCAAGTCCGGCAAGGCCGGCGCCATAGGCGAAGGTCAGCGCATAGACCCGCTTGGCGTTGATGCCGAACGAGGCTGCGACCGAGCGGTCCTGGATGATGGCACGCAGCTTCATCCCGACCGTGGTGCGGTTCATGAGCATCCAGGTCGCACCGAACAGCGCGATCGACACGACGAACAGGAACACCCGATACGACGATATCGGGATGCCGAACACGTTCATGCTGTCGGCCAACGCCGGCGGCAGCTGCACATAGCGCAGCTCGCTGCCGACCATCAGCCGCACTGCTTGTTGCAGCATGATGCCGACGCCCCAGGTGGCGAGGATCGTATCGAGCGGCCGGTTGTTGAGCAGGCTCAGCACGTAACGTTCGATGACCCAGCCGAACGCCGCAACCACCAGGAAGATCGGAACGAGGCTCGCCAGCAGGCCGAGCCCGAGATAGGTGTGGAACACCCAGGCGGCGTAAGCGCCGAGCATCACGAACTCGCCATGGGCGAGATTGATGATGCCCATCGAGCCGTAGATGATGGACAGTCCCAGCGCCACCAGCAGCAGGATCGACCCGATGCTGAGGCCTGTGACGATTTGTTCGATGAATTGGTCCACGTCGGGATCCGCTTTCGATATTCGATTTGGTGCGTCATGCGCCCCTCGCATGTGTACGAGAGGCCGCTTTCGTTGCCGGAAGCCGGCCGCCGGCGCCGCACGCCGACGGCCGTCGTCGGCCCCCGTCAGCTCTTCTCGACCAGGCCCTTCTCGGTGCAGGACTGCCCGGGATAGGCCGCGTAAGGCACCGGCTTCAGCCAATCCTTGGCCTCGACGAGAATCTCGAACTGGCCGTTCGACTTCGCCTGCGCGATCTTGGGCCACAGCCAGGTGTGCAGATTCTCCGGCTCGATCTGAACCTTGCCCTGCGGCGCGATCATGCTCTGGCCCTTGACCGCATCGCGGATGTTCGGCGGCGTGAGGTCGCTGGTCGCAAGCTTCTCGACCGCCTGCTTGAACAGATAGGTCTGGAAGTAGCAGGCCTCGGAGACGAAATGCGTCACCTTGTCGGCGCCCCAGCGCTTCTTGTAGGCCTCGACGAACTTCTCGTTCTCGGGCGACTTGTGCACCATGAAGTACGGCGCCGAGGTGAAGTGACCGGCAGCAGCCTCGCCGCCCATCGCCGCGACCTCGTTCTCGGAGGTCGTGAGACTCGCCATCGGCATCTTCTCGGGATCGAGACCGGCCGCCTTGTACTGACGATGCAGTGCGACCACGGAATCGCCGACCACGGTGGAGAAGATCACGTTCGGCTGCGTCGAGCGGATCTTGTTGATGACGGAAGAGAATTCGGAATGGCCGAGCGGCACATATTCTTCCGCCACGACTTCGCCGCCGAGCTTCTCGAGCAGCTTCTTGCAGTAGTTGTTCTCTTCCTTCGGATAGATGTAGTTGGAGCCGATCAGATAGAACTTCTTGCCGAACTTCTTGACCAGCCACGGCACGAACTCGTCCTGCTGCTGGTTCGGCACCGCGCCGGTGTAGATGACGTTCTTGGAGCACTCGCGGCCCTCATAGAGCGTCGGATACCAATAGAGATTGTTCTGCCGCTCGAAGACCGGAAGCACCGCCTTGCGGCTCGCCGAGGTGTAGGAGCCGAATACGCTGACGCATTTGTCGCCGACCACGAGCTTGCGCGCCTTCTCCGAGAACGTCGCCGGATCCGACGCGGGATCCTCGACGATCGGCACGATCTTGCTGCCCTTGATGCCGCCGGCGGCGTTGATTTCCTCGATCGCGAGCAGCGTCGCCTTGTTGAGCGATTCCTCGATGATCGCGGTCGTTCCCGTCAGCGAGAACAGCACGCCGACCTTGATCTCGCCGCCCGCGGCGTAAGCGAGGTCGGCGTTCTTGATCCAGATATGCGGCAGTCCGGCGCCGGCAAATGCGCCAAGCGCCGCGGTATTCCTCAGCAAAGTCCGCCGTGAAATGCTCATCCCTAGCTCCCTTCAGGACTGAAAAAACAAAAAGCCCTCCCGATGCGCGCTTACGCGAGCATTGGGAGGGCTTTGTTGCCGGTTGTGTCGAAGGCGGCGCTGTCGCCGCCGGCCCCGCTATTGGGGCTTACTGTTGATGATCGTAGCCAAGCAGTTCGAACGAGTCAACAATCGCCGCGGCGACTGCACTTGCCGACACGCGACGATCCATCGCCTGCCGTCTGATGAATCCATAGGCTTCGGTTTCCGGCATCTGGCGCGTTGCCATCAGGATGGCCTTGGCGCGTTCCACCGTACGCATCGAGCGCAGATTGTCGTCGAGCTTCTCGATCTTGCTGCGCAGCCGCCGTTCGTAGCTGAACTGGCTGCGCGCCAGCACGAGGCTGGACAGCACTGCATTCTGCGTGAACGGCCGCGGCAGAACCGCGTTGGGCGTCGCATGACACAGCGCATCGGCGTGAACGGCTTCCGTCGCTGGCAGGATCACGACCAGCGCGGAACGCGCATCGCCTGGAATCCACGGCAGGCGCCGCGCGAGATCCGGCGAATATTCGCAGTACACCACGTCGGCATCGGCCGGCACGCTCTCCGGCATCGGCCAAACCTGGCGCACCCGCATCCTGAACCGCTGTAATTCGCGGAGCAACATGCCGACCTGATCGTCGACCGGCGCGACAACCACGGCCGACAGATCGGCCAGTTCCTGCACCATGGTCTTGCGTCCGCCGACGTCTCGGCTCAGCGACGGCTTACGCGACTGCTCGTTCATTGGACGCTTCCTGTTTGCGTTGCTCGACCATACCCGATCAGGAACGGATCCGCATGCACCGGCTCCTTCGACTGGCTGACCACGTCGAACTGTCCCTGGCGGTTGGCGCGTCCGATGCGGGTCCACAGATCGGTGTGGCCCGACATCGGGTTGACGGTGACGGCACCTTGCGGTGCATCAAAGCTGGTACCGAACACCATCGAGCGAAGCACTTCCGTGTCGAGCGAATTGACCTGCTCGAGCGCCTTCGCAAACAGATGCAGCTGGAAATAGGATGCCTCGGCGCACATGTTGGTGGAGATATCGGCGCCGAACCGCTTCTTGAAGCGCTGCACGAATGCGTTGTTGGCACTGCCCTCGACGCCCTGGAAATAGGATGCCGCGGTGACGTGTCCTTCGCCGACGTCGAAGCCCATGGCGGCGATTTCGGCTTCCGTCGTGGTCAGGCTGGCGATCGGCACTTGCTTTGGATCGAGCCCGACATTCGCGTAGGCCTGATAGAGGAAGACCGTGCCCTCCCCCACGACGGTCGAGAAGATCACGTCGGGCCTGACCCGCTTGATGTCCTGGATGATCGGGACGAAGTCCTGCCAGCGCGCATAGACATTGACGTAGCGTTCGCCGACCACCGAGCCGCCGTTGCTCTTCAGCAGCTCCCGCATCACCCGGTTGGATTCGCGCGGATAGATGTAATCAGACCCCACGAAATAGAATCGTGTTCCGAACGTATCCATCAAGTAGCGGCACAGTGCGAGGCTGTTCTGATTCGGTGAGGCGCCGGTGTAGATGACGTTCGGCGACGCCTCGAAACCTTCATAGAGTGTCGGGTACCAGAGCAGGCCGTTGAGCCGTTCGACCACCGGCAGCACGGCCTTGCGGCTTGACGAGGTGTAACAGCCGAAGATGGTGCTGACCTGATCCTCGACCATCAGCCGCTTGGCGTAGTGACCATAGGCGGCTGAATCCGAGCCGGGGTCGTAGGCGACGGGAACCAGCTCGCGGCCGCAGACCCCGCCTCCCTCGTTCACCTCCTCGATCGCAAGCTGCGTGCCCTGATACTGGGTCTCCTCGATCACCGACATGAAGCCGGTTCGCGAGAACAGCACGCCTATCCGCCACGGAGCGGAGGTCGCTTGAATAGGGTTCGACATGATCAGGCCCTCGACAGAATTGGAGGGACGAGAGGGATTATTGTTCTTGTTGCTCTCGAACAGCATTGCCGGGGGCGGAAGATTGCATGTCATCTGCCGCGAGACAAGCACCCAGGCAGCTCATCCTGTCAGCGCCGCTGACGCGAAAGCAGGCAATCGGGATGTCGCCAGCGACGGATCACAGGTGCAGCGCCCGGCGGAGCATCTATCTCAGGTAGCTGCATCGCCGACCTCCCGCATCAAGGCTCGCCGGTCACCTCGCGGACATCAACCAGAAGGTTGAGAGCCGCAAGGCGATTGCGCGCTAAGCTGTGCAGTTCCGATCGGAAGACGCGCCTGAACTGCAAGTGACTCCCGAACCAACGGCCGCCGTCAGCGCAAGCTCGGCAGATCGAGCCCGTTGGCGCGAGCGCATTCGATCGCGGTTTCATATCCGGCGTCGGCGTGGCGCATGACCCCCGTCGCCGGATCGTTCCACAGCACGCGTTCGAGCCGGCGCGCCGCCTCCGGTGTGCCGTCTGCGACGATCACCATGCCGGCGTGCTGCGAATAGCCGATGCCGACGCCGCCGCCATGGTGCAGCGACACCCAGGTGGCGCCGCTCGCACAGTTGAGCAGCGCGTTGAGCAGCGGCCAGTCGGACACCGCATCGGAGCCGTCGCGCATCGCCTCGGTCTCACGGTTCGGGCTTGCCACCGAGCCGCTGTCGAGATGATCGCGGCCGATCACGATCGGCGCCTTGAGCTCGCCACGCGCCACCATCTCGTTGAAGGCAAGGCCGAGCCGATGGCGGTCGCCGAGGCCGACCCAGCAGATCCGCGCCGGCAGCCCCTGGAACTTGATGCGCGCCTTCGCCATGTCGAGCCAGTTGTGCAGATGACCATCGTTGGGCATCAGCTCCTTGACCTTCGCATCGGTCTTGAAGATGTCCTCGGGGTCGCCCGACAACGCCGCCCAGCGGAACGGCCCGACGCCGCGGCAGAACAGCGGACGGATGTAGGCCGGAACGAAACCGGGAAAGTCGAACGCCTGCTTCAGGCCCATGTCCTTGGCCATCTGGCGGATGTTGTTGCCGTAGTCGAGCGTCGGGATTCCCTGCGCGTGGAAATCCAGCATCGCCTGGACGTGATCGACCATCGAGGTCTTCGCCGCGGTCTCGACCGCCTTCGGATCGGCGGCGCGCCGCGCCTCCCATTCGGCGAGCGTCCATCCCTTCGGCAGATAGCCGTTGATCGGATCATGCGCGCTGGTCTGGTCGGTGACGATGTCCGGCCGCACGCCGCGGCGCACCAACTCGGGAAAGATCTCGGCCGCATTGCCGAGCAGACCGACCGACACCGGCTTTTGGGTCTTGGCTGCGTCGGCGATGATTGCGAGGGCTTCGTCGAGCGACGTCGCCTGCCGGTCGAGATACCCCGTGCGCAGCCGCATCTCGATGCGGCTCGGCTGGCACTCGACCGCGAGCATCGAAGCGCCGGCCATGGTCGCGGCCAGCGGCTGCGCGCCGCCCATGCCGCCAAGGCCCGCCGTCAGGATCCATTTGCCGGCGAGGCTGCCGTTATAGTGCCGGCGGCCGACCTCGACGAATGTCTCGTAGGTCCCCTGCACGATCCCCTGGCTGCCGATATAGATCCACGACCCTGCCGTCATCTGGCCGAACATCATCAGACCCTGGCGATCGAGCTCGTTGAAATGGTCGAGCGTCGCCCAGTGCGGCACCAGATTCGAATTCGCGATCAGGACGCGCGGTGCGTCCGCATGGGTGCGGAAAATCCCGACCGGCTTGCCGGACTGTACGAGGAGCGTCTGGTCGCCTTCGAGCTTGCGCAAGGAGGCGGCGATCCGGTCAAAGCTCTCCCAGTCGCGCGCCGCACGGCCGATGCCGCCATAGACCACGAGCTCGCTCGGACGCTCGGCGACATCGGGATCCAGATTGTTCATCAACATGCGCAGCGGCGCTTCGGTCAGCCAGCTCTTCGCGCTGATGTCGGAGCCGCGGGGAGCGCGGATGATACGTTCGTTATCCAGTCGGCGGTTCATGACGGATGTCCCTGTCGGCTACGCAAGTTTTGGAAACGGATCGGATGAAAGGGCCGCGATCGCAGCGGCAGGCAACGCGTCGGCTTCGACCAGCGACGCTGCCCGCGCGAGATCGTCAGCCATGTAACGGTCCGCGGCGAGCGCCGGAACATGCGCGCGCAGCGCCGCAATGACCGCAGCGAGCGGCACGCTGGTCGAGTGTGGTGCGCGCAGCGTGATGCCCTGCGCGGCGACCAGAAGCTCGATGCCGAGGATGGCCGCGAGGTTGTCGGCCATGTCGGACAGCCGGCGCGCGGCGTGTGCCGCCATCGAGACGTGATCCTCCTGATTGGCGCTGGTCGGCGTGGAATCGATCGAGCACGGCATCGCGCGCTGCTTGTTCTCGGCATAAAGCGCGGCCGCCGTCACCTCGGCGATCATGAACCCGGAATTGATGCCGGGCTCGGGCGTCAGGAACGGCGGCAGGCCAAAATTCAGCGCCGGATCGACGAGGGTCGCGATCCGGCGCTCGCTGGTAGCGCCGATCTCCGAAAGCGCCAGCGCGATCTGGTCGGCGGCGAACGCCACCGGCTCGGCGTGGAAATTGCCGCCCGAGACAATCTCGGAGGTCTCGACCAGGACCAGCGGGTTATCCGTTACGGCATTGGCCTCAATCGTCAGTCCGCGCGCGGCGCGTACCAGCAGGTCGAGCACCGCGCCCGCAACCTGCGGCTGGCAGCGCAGGCAATATGGATCCTGCACCCGCTCGTCGCCTTCGAGGTGCGATTGCCGGATGTCGCTGCCATCGAGCAACGCGGTCAGCGCCGCAGCCGCTGCGATCTGCCCATCATGGCCACGCAAGGACTGGATCTCCGGACGAAACGGCACCGTGGATGCCATCGCCGCATCGACCGACAGCGCGCCGGTCACCAGCGCGGCACGCGCCAGACGATGCGCGCGCAGCACGCCGGAAATCGCATAGGCGGTCGAAAACTGCGTGCCGTTGATCAGCGCGAGCCCCTCCTTGGGCCCGAGCGTCAGCGGCGCGAGCCCCGCAGCGGCAAGCGCGTCACGACCCGGCACGATCCTGCCATCAAGGAATGCCTGCCCTTCCCCGATCATGACTGCCGTCATATGGGCAAGCGGCGCCAGATCGCCGGAGGCGCCGACCGAGCCCTGCTGCGGCACAAGCGGTACGACGCCGCGCGCCAGCATGCCCTGCAACTGCTCGATCACATCGCGCCGCACGCCGGATGCGCCGCGGCCGAGCGAAATGACCTTCAGCGCCATCATCAAGCGCACGATCGGTTCGGGCGTGGCCGGCCCAACTCCGCAGCAATGCGACAGGATCAGGTTGCGTTGAAGCAGCGCCGTCTGATCAGGCGCGATGCGCGTCGAGGCCAGCTTCCCGAAACCGGTATTGATCCCGTACACGGGAATGTCGATCTGCGCCGCTTTCGCCACAATTGCCGCAGCTGCCTCGACGCGCGGCCAGAACGACGGATCGAGCGCGATGGCCGCGCCGGCAAGCACGCGCGCTAGCACGTCGAGGCCGACCGTGCCGGGCGTCACGACAATTGGAGCGTCGGTATCGCTCATTGCCCTCTCCACACCCGGCTGTGCAGCGGATTGAAGCCGATGCGGTAGACCAGCTCGGCGGGGCGCTCGATGTCCCAGATCGCCAGATCGCACCATTTGCCGGCCTCGAGCGTACCGGTCTCGTCGAGCACGCCGAGCGCGCGCGCCCCTTCCCGCGTCACCCCGGCAAGGCATTCGGCGACGGTCATCCGGAACAGCGTTGCGCCCATGTTCATCGCAAGCAGGAGCGAGGTCAGCGGCGAGCTGCCGGGATTGCAGTCGGTCGCCAGCGCCATGTGCACGCCGTGGCTGCGGAACAGCTCGACCGGCGGCTTCTGCGTTTCACGAATGAAATAGAACGCGCCGGGCAGCAGCACCGCGACCGTGCCGGCCTTGGCCATCGCGACAGCACCGGCTTCATCGGTGTGTTCCAGATGATCGGCCGATAGCGCGGAAAATTGTGCGGCGAGCGCGGCGCCGCCGAGATTCGACAACTGGTCTGCATGCAGCTTGACCGGCAGCCCGAACGCACGCGCTACGGCGAAGACCCGAGCCGTCTGCTCTCCGGAAAATGCAATGCCTTCCATGAAGCCGTCGACGGCATCGGCAAGGCCGGCCTTGGCCACCGCCGGCAGCATCTCGTTGCAGACCAGATCAATGTAGCGGTCCTTGTCGCCATCGGCTTCGGGCGGCAACGCGTGCGCACCGAGGAAGGATGTGCGGATCGCAACCGGTCGCAGGCGGCCGAGGCTGCGTGCCGCCGCAAGCTGCCGCATCTCGGTCTCGGCATTGAGGCCATAGCCGGACTTGATCTCGACGGTGGTTGCGCCCTCACCGATCAGCGCGTCCAGCCGCGGCAGCGCGCCGGCAACGAGCTCGGCCTCCGTCGCGCTGCGCGTTGCGGCAACGGTCGAGACGATTCCGCCGCCCGCGCGCGCGATTTCCTCATAGCTCGCGCCTTTGAGGCGAAGTTCGAACTCGTGCGCACGGTTGCCGCCATAGACGAGATGCGTGTGGCAATCGACCAGCCCGGGCGTGATCCAGCGGCCACCGCAATCGATCCGCTCGACGGCGTCCGCGTCCACAGGAAAGTCCGACTGCGCGCCCGCATAGGCGATGCGGCCGTCGCGCGCCGCGACCATGCCGCGCTCGATCTCACCGAGATCGGCGCGATCATCACGCATCGTGGCGAGCCGGGCATTATGCCAGATGCGGTCGAAACGCTCTGCCATGCGATCGTTCCCTTAAGGTGGGATGCTTGACTTATATGTCTAGACATATAATCGTGTCGGAGTTCTGTCCAGCCGGCATGGAAAAATGACACGACTGCATTTCGCATTCGCGCTGCTGCCCTCCGGCTGGGCCAATGACGTGCAAGTTGTGGTCACCGACGGCACGATCGCCGCAGTGTCGGCGGGCGTCGCGCCCGCCGCCGGCGACGAGTGTCACCAATTGGCGGTTCCCGGACTGGCGAGCCTGCACAGCCACGCGTTTCAGCGCGGCATGGCCGGCCTTGCCGAACTGCGCGGCGACAGCACCGATACGTTCTGGACCTGGCGCGAGACGATGTACCGCTTTGCGCTGACGATGACGCCGGACGACGTCGCCGCCGTTGCGACCCTGCTCTATGTCGAGATGCTCGAGCGCGGCTTTACCCGCGTCGGTGAGTTCCACTATCTCCATCATGATCGCGACGGCTCGCCTTACGCCAATCCGGCCGAGGTGGCCGTGCGTATCGCGGAGGCGACTGAGGCCTCCGGCATCGGGCTTACGCTGCTGCCGAGTTTCTATGCCCACGGCACTTTCGGCGGCGCAGCACCGCATGCCGGGCAGCGTCGCTTCATCTGCTCGGTCGATCAATTCGCCGCGCTGATGGCGGCATCGCGCGAGGCGATCCGGGCACTCCCCGGTGCCAACATCGGCATCGCCCCGCACAGCCTGCGCGCCGTGGCGCCGGATGAGCTCGCGGCAATCATTCCGCTTGCCGGGACGGATCCAATCCACATCCACGCCGCCGAACAGGTGCGCGAGGTGGAGGATTGCGTGGCCTGGTCGGGACAGCGACCGGTCGAATGGCTGCTTGAACATGCGCCCGTCGATCGACACTGGTGCCTGATTCATGCGACCCACATGACGGATCGGGAAGTCGCTGCGCTCGCCGGCAGCGGCGCGGTTGCCGGCCTCTGCCCGGTGACAGAAGCCAGCCTCGGCGATGGCATCTTTTCGGCGCGCGAATTCCTTGCCGCCGGCGGCCGGTTCGGCATCGGAACGGATTCCAACGTCCTGGTCGGGGTCGCCGATGAGCTTCGTCAACTCGAATACGGCCAGCGGCTCAAGCATCGCGAGCGCAATGTGCTCTCCGGGCGTCCGGGTGCATCCACCGGCCGCGCCCTGTTCGACCACGCGCTCGCCGGCGGCGCGCAGGCCCTGGCGCAGGCCAACGCGGGGCTCACGCCCGGTGCGCGCGCCGACATCGTCAGCCTCAATATCGCACACCCATCGCTGGCGGGACGGTCGGGCGATGCCGTTCTCGACGGCTGGCTGTTTGCGTCGGCAAGCGATGCGGTCGATTGCGTGTGGGCCGGCGGCGACAAGCTGGTCATGGGCGGACGGCACAGGTTGCGCGACAAGGCGCGCGAGCGGTTCAATGCCAGCGTCCGGAGGCTCGTCGCATGAGCCTCGCCTCCGAACGGGTGAAACCGGGCGCAAGCGGCAAGCCGACGCTCTACAAGCGGATCCGGCTCGACATCGAGACCCGGATCCTGACCGGCGAATGGCCCCCGGGCCACCGCATCCCGTTCGAGCACCAGTTGATGGCGCGCTATCGCTGCTCGCGCATGACGGTGAACAAGGCGCTGTCGGAACTGGCGCAGGCCGACCTGATCGAGCGGCGGCGGCGTGCCGGCTCATTCGTACGCCGACCGCAGCATCTGTCGGCAGTGCTCAAGATTGCCGACATGCGTGCCGAGATCACGGCGCTCGGCCGCAGCTACGGCTACCAGCTGATCGACTGCCGGCGGCGCACCGCGACCGCGGCCGATCGTGCCCGGCTCGGAGTGAGCACGGCCGGCAAGGTGATCGCGATCGCCTGCCGGCACAGCGCCGACAATGTGCCGTTTGCGGTCGAGGACCGGCTGATCGACCTCTCCACGGTTCCGGAAGCCGCGACCGCGGACTTTGCGCGCGAGCCGCCGGGATCATGGCTGCTGCATCATGTGCCGTGGACGGAAGCCGAACATACGATCAGCGCGGTTGTTGCGGACGACCGCACGGCAAAGGCGCTCGGCATCGCGGTCGGCGCGCCCTGCCTCGTGATCGACCGCTACACCTGGCGCAGCGCACGCACCGTGACCGCGGTGCGGCTGCATTATCCAGGCGAGACGCACCGATTGGTCGCTCGCTTCAAGGGAGGCTGAAGGCGCCTTGCGCGGCATATTTCATGCAATGCATCATGGGCCACCATCCACCGACGTTTCTGATGCGGCAATCCGCCGCGACTGACGTGAAGACATCAACAAGGTTCAATCCATCGTTCAAGGGGTCGACAATGCGTTCCTTCAAACTATTGCCCGCAATCGCAGCTCTGCTCGCGTCCACTGCCGCGTTCGCGGATGACGTCAAGGTCGGCGTCGGCATCTCCGGATGGACCGGCTTCGCGCCGCTGACGCTCGCCAAGGAGGCCGGCATCTTCAAGAAGAACGGCCTCGACGTAACCTTGAAGAAGATCCCGCAGAAGGACCGGCATCTCGCGATCGCTTCGGGCGACATCCAGTGCGCGGCGACGACGGTGGAGACCTGGATCTCCTGGAACGCGAACGGCGTCGCGACCAAGCAGATCTTCCAGCTCGACAAGAGCTACGGCGCCGACGGCATGGCCGTGCGCAACGACGTCGCCGCGATCAAGGACTTGAAGGGCAAGACCGTCGCAGCATCAGCGCCGGGCACCTCACCCTACTTCGCGCTGGCCTGGATGCTGAAGAAGAACGGCCTCACGGTGAAGGACGTCACCGTGGTGAATCTGGAGCCGGCCGCCGCGGCGCAGGCTTTCGTCTCCGGCCAGAACGACGCGGCGATGACCTACGAGCCTTATTTGTCGACGGTGCGTGCCGCCCCCGACAAGGGCAAGATCATCGCCACCACGCTCGACTATCCAATTGTGATGGACACGTTCGGCTGCACGCCGAGATTCCTGACCGACAATCCGAAGGCGGCGCAGGCGCTGGCCAACAGCTATTTCGAGGCGCTCGACATGATCGCCAAGGATCAGGCCAAGGCCTATGAGATCATGGGCGCGGACGTGAAGCAGTCCGGCGAGCAGTTCGGCAACTCGGCAAAGTACCTGCGCTGGCAGGACAAGGCCGCCAACCAGAAGTTCTTCGCCGGCGACTTCCTCACCTTCAACAAGGATGCCGCCGAGCTCCTGCTCGAGGTCGGCATCATCAAGGCCGCGCCGAAGGTCGAGGACATCTACGACGCCAGCTTCATCAAGTAACGCAGCCATCATTTCGGCCGATCCCGCCTCGCGAAAGCCGGGCGGGATCGGCGCATGAGATACGCCCGGATCAATTGATGCGTCCCCTCGAGCCCACAACATCGAAGCAGCGCGTGGTCTACGGCCTCGCCTTCTTCGTGCTGTTCGTCGCCCTCTGGTCCTGGGCGACGTTCGGCGGCCATGTGTCGAAGACATTCCTCGCCAACCCGCTGACCATGGTGCAGGAAGGCTATGAGCTGCTCGCCAAGCAAGGCTTCCTGTTCGACATCGGCATGACGATCTGGCGCGTCATCGGCGGCTTTGCGCTTGCCGCCATCATCGCGGTGCCGCTCGGCGTGCTCATGGGCGCGTACAAGCCGGTCGAGGCCTTCCTCGAACCGTTCGTGTCCTTTGCGCGCTATCTGCCGGCCTCCGCCTTCATCCCGCTGTTGATCCTGTGGGCCGGCATCGGCGAATTACAAAAGCTGCTGGTGATCTTCATCGGCGCGGTGTTTCAGATCATCCTGATGGTGGCCGTGACCGTCGGCGCCACGCGGCGCGACCTGGTCGAAGCCGCCTACACGCTCGGCGCCCGCGACAGCGGCGTCATTCGCCGCGTGCTGCTGCCGTCTGCGGCGCCCGAGATCGCCGAGATCCTGAGGCTGGTGCTCGGCTGGGCCTGGACCTACGTCATCGTGGCCGAGCTGATCGGCTCGTCGTCCGGCATCGGGCACATGATCACCGACAGCCAGGCGCTGCTCAACACCGGCCAGATCATCTTCGGCATCATCGTGATCGGGCTGATCGGCCTGATCTCCGATTTCCTGTTCAAGGCATTCAACGCCTGGCTATTCCCGTGGAAGCTCGCATGACCGCGCTCAGGATCGATCAGGTCTCGCGCACCTTCCCCGCCCGCGCCGGCAACGCGCCGACGAGGGCCCTCGAGCCGACCTCGCTCGATGTCGGCGACAATGACTTCGTCACCATCCTCGGCCCCTCCGGCTGCGGAAAGTCCACCCTGCTCCGGATCATCGCCGGGCTCGACCGGCCGACCAGCGGCCGCGTCACGCTCGACGGGCGCGAGGTCACCGGCCCCGGCGCCGATCGCGGCATGGTGTTTCAGTCCTACACTTTGTTTCCCTGGCTGACCGTGCGGGAGAACATCGCCTTCGGCCTGCGCGAGCGCGGCGTTGCGCAAGCCGAGCGCCATGACATCGCCGACGCGTTCATCCGCCGGGTCGGGCTATCCGGCTTCGAGAACCACTGGCCGAAGCAGCTGTCGGGCGGCATGCAGCAGCGCACCGCGATCGCCCGCGCGCTGGCCAATGATCCGAAGATCCTGCTGCTCGACGAGCCGTTCGGCGCGCTCGACAACCAGACGCGGGCATTGATGCAGGAGATGCTACTCGGGATCTGGGAACGCGACCAGAAGACGGTGCTGTTCGTCACCCACGACATCGAGGAAGCGATCTTCCTCGGCAGCCGCGTCATCGTGATGAGCGCACGTCCCGGCCGCATCAAGGCGGAGATCACCGTCGACCTGCCGCATCCCCGCTCCTACAAGATCAAGACCACGCCCGAATTCGTTGCCCTGAAGGAGCGGCTGGTCGAGGAGATCCGCACCGAGGCCCTGAAAGTCGCCGAACAGGCCTGACCGTCAGCGCCCTTCTAAAACCCCGTTCCGATTGAATCGAAACGGGGCTCCAGAGTCTCTTTATGACGCGTTTTCTTAACGCGAACCGGTATCCACTTCGCTCGAAAACGCTCTAGGGCCGATCGACATTCAGGATTCCCAAGTGGTTTGATCACTGATTCATAG
>NZ_NWTG01000032.1 GCF_002532045.1 Bradyrhizobium sp. C9
TGTGCCACGGGGGCCGTCCACATATGGGTCCCGGCCTTCGCCGGGACGACAGTGGAGTATGCCGCCGGTACCTTCCTTCAAGCCGCGCCCTCGATCTCCACCACGATCTTCCCCGTGGTCACCTGCTCGCCCTCGGCGACGTCGATCGACGACACCGTGCCCGCGACACCCGCCGTATGCACGTGCTCCATCTTCATCGCCTCCAGCGTCATCACCGGCTGGCCCGCCGCGACCTTGTCGCCGGCCTTCACCAGCACCGCGACGACCCGGCCGTTCATGGCGGCACGAACCTTGCCGTCACCGCCGGCGGCCGTAGCACTCTCCGGCGGCGCGAGCGTGAGGTCGCGCGCCGCCAGCGAGACGCCGCGATGCAGGATGTAAAGCCGATCGCCATCGCGCAGGAACTTTGCCTGCTCCATCAGGCCGTCATGATGGAAGCGGATGCTGTCCTGACCGAGCTCATCGATCGCGAAGCTGAAGCGATCGCCGTTCCGGGTCGCGAGATAGCTGCCGTCGCGCTCGCGGACAATTTCGATCTCCTGCACGCCGTGGCCGAGATCGATCCGCAAGCCGAGCGGGAATGTTGCCGATAGCGACCGGCCACGCTGCCAAGGCGGCGCGTGCGGATTGGTGACGTAGAGCAGCAACGCCGCCAGCGCGAGGTCGCTGCTACGATCCGGCCGCGGCGCAAGCAGCACATCGCGGTTGTTGCCGATGAAGGCTGTGGTCGCCTCGCCCTTGGCGAAGACCGGATGACGCAGGCAGTCGATCAGGAAGCCCTGATTGGTGGTCACGCCGAAGGCGGTGACCTGCTCGAGCGCGCAAATCAGTCTGCCGCGCGCCTCGTCGCGGGTCGCGCCATGGCTGATGACCTTGGCGATCATCGAATCATAGAACGGCGGAATCTCCGAGCCGGACTGCAATGCGTGCTCGACACGGATACCATCAGGCATCTGCCACCGTGCCATCGTGCCGGATTGCGGCATGAAGTCATGCCCGGCATCCTCCGAGCAGAGCCGCACCTCGATGGCATGACCGGAGAAGGTGATATCCTCCTGCCTCAAGCCGAGCGGTTCACCCCGGGCGACGCGAAGCTGCAGCTCGACCAGATCGAGCCCGGTGATCGCCTCGGTGACGGGATGCTCGACCTGCAGCCGTGTGTTCATCTCCATGAAGTAGAAATTGCCGGCGCGATCGAGCAGGAATTCCAGCGTGCCGGCGCCTTCATAGCCGATCGCCTTGACCGCCTGGACTGCAACCGCGCCCATCCGCGCGCGCAGCTCCGGCGTCACCGCCGGCGACGGCGCCTCCTCGATCAGCTTCTGGTGCCGCCGCTGCACCGAGCAATCGCGCTCGCCGAGATGGACGGCGTTGCCATAGCGGTCGCCGAACACCTGGATCTCGATGTGGCGGGGATCGACGATGGCGCGCTCGAGGATGACGGTAGGATCGCCGAACGCACCCTGCGCCTCCGACCGTGCGCTGCGCAGCGCATCCGGAAATGCGGTAGCATCCGCCACCAGCCGCATGCCGCGGCCGCCGCCACCGGCGACGGCCTTGATCATGACCGGAAAACCGATCTTCTTCGCTTCGGCCAGCATGACGGTGTCGCTCTGGTCGGCGCCTTGATAGCCGGGCACACAGGGCACGCCGGCCTTCTGCATGATCTCCTTGGCGCCGGCCTTATTACCCATCGCAAGGATTGCCTCCGGCGACGGGCCGATGAACACGAGCCCGGCGTCGCGGCACGCCTTCGCAAAGTCCTCGTTCTCCGCGAGGAAGCCGTAGCCCGGATGCACGGCGCCGGCGCCGCTCACCTTGGCGGCTGCAATAATCGCGTCGATCCTCAGATAGGATTGCGCCGGCAACGCCTCGCCGATCCGCACCGCCTGGTCGGCCTCGCGCACATGCAGCGCGTCGCGGTCGGCATCCGAATAGACCGCGACGACACCATAGCCGAGCCGCCGCGCCGTATGCATGATGCGTAGCGCGATCTCGCCGCGGTTGGCGATCAGGATCTTGAAGAACGGTGTCCGCTTCACGATGCTACCGCTCATGGCCGCGCCACCGAGAACTGCATGCGCTGCGGGCTGCGCGCCTCGGCCTCGCGGCAGATCGCCAGCACCTCTGACAGCACCGTCCGGGTATCGCGCGGATCGATCACGCCGTCGTCGAGCACCCGGGCGCTGGTCGAGAACACGTCCATCTGGCCATCGAACACACCGGTGATCTGCGCCTTCATCGCGTCCAGCTTCTCCTTCTCGATCGGCTTGCCGCGCCGCGCGGCGGCAGCTTCGGTGACGATCGCCATGGTCTCGGCGGCCTGCTCGCCGCCCATCACCGCGGTCTTGGCATTGGGCCATGAGAAGCAGAACCGCGGATGGAAGCCCCGGCCGCACATGCCGTAATTGCCGGCACCGAACGAGGCTCCGCAATACAGCGTGATCTGCGGCACTGTCGCCGAGGTCACCGCCTGGATCATCTTGGAGCCATGCTTGATCATGCCGGCCTCTTCATAGGCCCGGCCCACCATATAGCCGGTGGTGTTGTTCATGTAGAGGATCGGCGTCCGCGACTGGCAGCAGGCCTGGATGAAGTGCGTCGCCTTGTTGGCGCCGGGCACATCGAGCGGCCCGTTGTTGGTGATGATGCCGATCGCCTGCCCTTCGATACGTGCGTGGCCGCAGACCGTCGCCGGACCGTAATTGGCGCCGAACTCGGTGAAGTCGGAATCGTCGATGAAGCGCGCGATCGCCTGGCGCATGTCGACGGGCCGCTTGTGGTCCATCGGCATGATGCCGAGCAGCTCCTCCGCGTCATAACGCGGCGGCTTGAATGAGGCAGCTTCGGATGCCGGCCGATCCCACGGCAACTTGCCCATGATCTCGCGCGCAATGCGTAGCGCGTCGCGGTCATCTTCGGCGAGATAATCGCCGAGCCCGGAGATCTGCGTGTGCATCTCGGCGCCGCCGAGCTCTTCCTCGGTCGCGATCTCGCCGGTGGCAGCCTTGAGCAGAGGCGGCCCGGCGAGGAACGCGCGGGTCCGGCCGCGCACCATCACGATGTAGTCGGAAAGGCCGGTCTGGTAGGCACCGCCCGCGGTCGAGGAGCCGTGGGTGACGGTGACGACCGGCAGCCCGGCCGCCGACAGCCGCGCCAGATTGCGGAAGATGTTGCCGCCGCGGACGAAATCCTCGACCCGGTAGCGCAGCAGATTGGCGCCGGCGCTTTCGACCAGCTGCACATAGGGCAGCTTGTTCTCCAGCGCGAGCTCCTGCACCCGCAGCGTCTTGTCGAGGCCGTAAGGCTGCAGCGCGCCGGCGTCGATGCCGGCATCATTGGCGCTGACCATGCAGCGGATGCCGGAAACGAAGCCGATGCCGGCGACCAGGCCGCCGCCGGGCACGCTCTTGTCAGCGTCAGGCACATCGAACATGTAGCCGGCGAGGGTCGAGAGTTCGAGGAACGGCGAGCCGGGATCCAGCACCAGCGCCACGCGCTCGCGCGGCAGCAGTTGGCCGCGCTTGTGGAAGCGGTCCTTTGCCGCGGCGGATGCCGCGCGCGTCCGCTCCTCCAGTCCCCGCATCCGGGCGATCAGCGCCAGCATGCCGTCACGATTGCCCTGGAACGCTGCGCTGCCGGTGGAAATCGTGTTCTCGATGATGGCCACTAGGCGCGCTCCACAAAATGCTCACTGTATTGCTGCCGCAGCTCGACCTTGCGCAGCTTGCCGGTCGCGGTCATCGGCATCTCCTCGAGGATACGCACCAATTTCGGCACCTGAAAGCCGCCGAGATGTTTTCGGCAATGCGCCTCGATGCCGGCCTCGTCAGCCACCACACCGGGCTTCAGCTTGACGAAGGCGGAAACCGCCTCGCCCCATTGCGGGTGCGGCAGGCCGACCACGGCGGCATTCTGCACCGCGGGGTGCGCCAGCAGCGTCTCCTCGATCTTGACGGAAGCAACATTCTCGCCGCCCGACTTGATCATGTCCTTCTTGCGATCGAGGAACAGCACCTCGCCGTTGGCGTCGATCAAGGCCAGATCGCCGGTATGGTGCCAGCCGAACTTGCGCGCCTCCTCGGTCGACTTGGGGTCCTTGTAGTAGCCCATCATCACATTGGGTCCGCGATGCACCAGCTCACCGATCTCGCCGCGCGGCAGCAGATTGCCGTTGTCGTCCATGATCGCAGTCTCGTTGACGATCAGCGACTCGCCCCAATAGTTGCCGAAGCGCTCGAGCTGCACCTCCGGCCGAGACATCGTCGTCGCCGGGTACATTTCGGTCTGACCGCTGGTCAGCACGAAGTTCGGACACATGTCCGCCATCGCGCGTTCGAGCAGCGGCTTGCCCATCGGCGCCATGGTGTAGATGCAGCAGCGCAGGCCCGTGAGGTCATATTCGCGGCGGCGCGGATGGTCGAGGATCGCCTGGTACATCAGCGACAGGCCGACGAACACGGTGAGCTTGTCGCGGACGATCGCCTCCATGCAGACCACCGGATCGAAGCCGCGCATCAGCGCCATGCGGCCGCCGACCGAGAGATAGCTGAGCAGCAGCACGTGGCCGGCACAGTGAAACAGCGGAAATTGCCCGGTGATGCCGTCGTCGCGCGAGAGCTGCATCTCGATGCAGTTGCTCATAACAGCCATGACCACGGCAAGGTGGCAATGCATCGCCCCCTTCGGCCGCGACGTGGTGCCCGACGTATAGATGATCATCGCGAGATCGCGGTCGTTGATCTCGATGTCAGGCTCGATGTCGGATTGCCCCTCCAGCAGGCGGTTGAACTCCTGCAATCCGGTCTTGCCGGCATTGCCGGTCAGATCGATCGCGATCATCTCCATGCCGCGGGCTTCGAACGCGGCGCGCCGGTCGGCCTGGGCATGAAGATTGTCGTCGATGATGGCGAAGCGCACTTCGGCATGGCCGAGGATGTAGTCCATGTCCGACGGCCCGAGCATGGTGTTGATCGGCACCCAGACGAGGCCGGCGCGGTGGATGCCGAACAGCGCTTTGACGAACTCGACGGAGTTGTTGCAAATGGTCGAGATCTTCTCACCCGGCTTCAGCCCGCGCTGCACCAGATGATTGGCGAAGCGATTGGCGTCACGCTCGAGCTCGGTGAAGGTGACTTGCCTGCCGCCATCGGTCAGCGCGACGCGATCCGGAAACCGCCGCGCGGCGCGCTTCAGGAGATCGCCGATCGCGACCCGTCCGATGCGGCCCGGCCCGGCGACGCCGCCAGTTGCTGCGAGACTGTCCATGTACTTCCTCCTGCCTCGTCATTGCGAGGAGCGAAGCGACGAAGCAATCCACTCTCTCTTCGAGTGGTAAGATGGATTGCTTCGCTCGCGATGACGGCTGGTGCAGCCTAGTGCCTGACCCCAAAGATCTGCCGTGCTTCCGCAGGACTCGCGATGTCGCGGCCAGCGCGCCGCGCACAGGCGGCGAGCCCTTCGACCAGCTGCCCGTTCGACGTCACCTTGGTGCCGTCGCTGAGATAGAACGTATCCTCCAGCCCGCTGCGGAGATGACCGCCGAGATCGGCGGCGCGCTGGTGCAGCGGCCAGATCTCGGCGCGGCCGATCGCGGTGACCTGCCAATGCGCGTCCGGCGCCTTCAGCTTCAGGAGGATCGGCAACAACTCCGGATCGGCCGGCATGCCCGAGGCAACGCCCATGACGAAATTGTATTCGAGCGGGCCGGAATACATGCCGGTCTGCCGATACATGCCGACGCAGCGCACGATGCCGACGTCGAAGCACTCGAATTCGGGAATGGTGCCGGCGGCCTTCATCACGTCGAGATAGTCCTGCACCTTCTCGACCGCGTTATCGAACATCATCGGCGGCCAGGCCCAGGTGTTGTCGGCCTTGACCTTCAGATAGTTCAGCGAGCCGGCGTTGCAGGCGGCGATCTCGGGCCTGGTCTCGCGTACGCAGTCGAGCGCGCCCTGGTAGTTCGGGCCCGAGGTGCCGGTGGTGTGGTTGATGATCACGCCGGGGCAGGCCTCACGAATCGCCTGCTGGATCTCCTTGCTGACGCCGACCTCCCACGACGGCAGATGGCCCTTGTTCGGCGCCTGCTGACGCAGATGGATGTGCATGATGCTGGCGCCGGCGTTGAATGCAGCCTTGGCCTCGCGCGCCATCTCTTCCGGGGTCACCGGAACATTGTGCTGCTTCGGGTCGGTAAGCACGCCGTTCAGCGCGCAGGTGATGACGGCCTTGTCGCTCATGGTCTCTTGTCCGCTTTGCAGTGCACCTGCACTGCTGATTTTCCCATGATGGGAAATTTGCCTTCGCGCCATCTTGCGTTGACTGGCTAAGTCAATGCTCCCGCGCCGCAATTCGCCGCCAGCCGGTTAACACAAGACGAGAAGCCCACATGCACATAGGCTCTGCGTCAAGCAGAAGCGGCACAACAAGCCGGCATCACGGGGAGAACGTCATGGTCTCGATCAACCGGCGCACATGGCTCACCGGCGCGGCAGGCGCTGGGCTGGCCGCAGCCGCGGGTATCCGCCCTTCATTCGCCGAAGACACGCCCGGCGTCACCGCGACCGAGATCAGGATCGGCAGCACCACCTCGCTGAGCGGCCCGGTGTCGGCGCTCGGCGTGCAGGCGCGCTGCCAGGAAGCCTATTTCAAGATGCTCAACGAGCAGGGTGGCATCGCCGGCCGGCAGATCAAGTACATCTATTACGACGACGCGTTCAATCCGGCGAAGACGGTCGAGCAGGTGCGCCGCTTGATCGAGAGCGACAACGTCGCCTTCCTGTTCAACATGCTCGGCACCGCGCCGAACTCGTCGGTCGTCAAATACATCAACGCCGCCAAGGTGCCGCATCTGTTCTTGTCGGTGAACGGCGACAAATGGGGCGACTACAAAACCTATCCCTGGACCATGGGCTTCGCGCCGAGCGCGCGGACCGAGGCGCAGGTGTTCGTCAAATATGCGCTGAGCCAGAACAAGAACGCGAAGTTCGCGGTGCTCTACCAGAACGACGATCTCGGCAAAGACTTCGTCGCCGGCACCAAGGATGTGCTCGGCGAGCGGTTCGCGACCTCGGCCGTGGTGGCCTCACACGAGGTCACCGATCCCACGATCGATTCCCAAATCGTCGCTTTGCGCGGCGCCAATCCCGACGTGCTGATCTCGGGCACGACGGCAAAATTCTGCGCGCAGTCGATCCGCAAGATCTTCGAACTCGGCTGGAAGCCGATGCATTTCATCGCGAGCGGCGCGGCCTCGATCTCCTCGACCATTGCGCCGGTCGGCCTCGACAAGTCGCAGGGCACGATCTCGTCGGCCTATGTGAAGGACGTCGCAGATCCGGCTTGGGCCAACGACCCCGGCGTGAAGGATTTCCTTGCCTTCATGGCGAAGTACTTTCCCGACGGCAATCCGAAGGAGGGTTACAGCCTCTATGCCTACACGGTGGCGCAGGTGCTCAGAATCGTGCTCGAGCAGTGCAGGGGCAATTTCACCCGCGACAACATCATGGCGCAGGCGAACAGTTTGAAAGATGTCGAGGTCCCGACACTGTTGCCCGGCATCAAGGTCAACACCAGCCCGACCAATCATCACCCGCTGCAACAGCTGCAGTTGCAGCGGATCGAAGGGCCTGGCTGGCTGCGGTTCGGCGAGGTGATCCAGGGCGCGAATTTGTAGCGGAGGGGAATCCCAAGCGTCGTCCCGGCAAAGGCCGGGACCCATAACCACATCTGCTCATTATTTTGGAAGGCGTCTGCCATCTCGCATCACGGATAGATCACGCGGTATGGGTCCCGGCCTTCGCCGGGACGACAGTCTAGGTCACCGCGCGCTCGCTCGCCGATTGCCCGGTCCGGTAGATCGCAAGATCACGCGAGCCGGAGAAGATCGCGCGCGGCTTCAGGCCGTAGAAGCGGCGGATCGAGTGGCTGAAATGGGTCGAGTCGGGATAGCCGATATCCTGCGCGAGATGCGCGAGATTGATGTCCTGGTTGGCGAAGTGCAGCAGGTGCCGCGCGCGCTTCCAGGCGCGGAAGGAACGGAACGAGATCCCGGTCTCCTCCTTGAACAGGTGCAGGAAACGCGACGGCGACAGACCGGCCTCGGCGGCGCAGCCCGCCGCGGTCACCGGCTCGCCGGAGAACTGTCCGATGCGGCCGATCGCGCGCACCACGCGCGGATCGAGCACGCGCTGCGGCAGCGCGTCGCCGAAGCACATAGCATCGAACTCGGCATTGGCGATCGCGTCGCGATGCTGCATCTCGGCAAGCGTCGCGTAGGCATTGCGAATCCGGTTCGCGAATAAATGAGAGTCGGGCCCTTGCAGGCGGCGCGCGACTGCCTCCAGCGTGCCGTCAGGCACGCTCTCCGGCTCGATCGCAACGCAGATCGCGGATCGGTATTCGCTGGTGATGGTGTGGCGCAGGTTCGGCATCGTCACGGCGAGCTCGCCATGAGATTCGCGGCCCTCGCTGGTCGACAGATGCAAGCCGTCGCGGATCGCAACATAGACATGAAATGCGCCGGGACAGCGCTCGCGCGGGCGACCGAGCAGCCCGGCGTAGAACACCCGTTCCGGCGTGATCAGCATCCGGTGGCCGGACGGCTGGCCTGAGTTCTGGCACTTCGCGTCCACGATCGCGTCCATGGCGGTTCCTCCTCGCGCGGCTCTTTGGGCCGCTGCGGCGGAGCTACCATAGCGCAAATTCGAGGCCTGTCACCGACGCGCTAGATCAATTCGAGGACACATCGACGTTGCCAAGATCAAGGCCGCGCTCGCGGCGCAACGTTCTGTTCCAGCCCGGCTTTTTGCTCTGCTGCCACCGCGCGCTTATAGCCCTCGCGCTGCTGCAACCGCGCCCAATAGGCCGCGACATTCGGCCCGAAATCCTTGGCGAGGCCGATATTGCCGGCGAGGCGGAGGGCATAGCCGTTGGTGATGTCGGCGGCCGTGAAGCGTTCCGCGCAGAGGAATTCCGACTTGGCGGCGGCGGCTTCCACCGCACGCAGACGGCCCAGGAACCATTTTGCATAATCGCCCGAGACCTGCGGGTTGCGTCGCTCCTCCGGCTCCAGCTGGCTGTAGCGAAGCACCAGCGTCTGCGGAAAGGTCAGCGTCGCGTCGGAGAAATACATCCAATTCAGGAACGCGCCATAGGCCGGCTCGTCGACACCGACGATCAGCGGCGTCGGGCCGTACTTGGTGCCGAGGTAATGGCAGATACCGGAGGATTCCGTCATCTTGGTCTCGCCGTCGACCATGAACGGGATGGTGCCGAGCGGATTGATGCCGAGATATTCCTTGGCGAACACGCGCGGCGGGAACGGCAGCATCTTTAGCTCATAGGGCAGCCCGAGCTCCTCCAGCATCCACAACGGACGGAACGAGCGCGCGGCATCGCAGTGATAGAGCGTGATCATCAGGCGTTTCCCATGTTCTTGATCGCCGCCACCATGGAGCGCCGGCGCGGTGACTGCAACAATGTCGTACGCGGTGCATTCATCGCGCAGGTTTCCGGTTAGGCATTGCCGTATTTGCGCAGCTCGAGCCGCGCGATCTGGTTGCGATGGACCTCATCCGGACCGTCAGCGAGACGCAGCAGCCGGGCCGTCGCATAGGCCGCCGCGAGCCCGAAATCATTGCTGGTGCCGCCGCCGCCATGGGCCTGGATCGCCCAGTCGATGACCTGGCAGGCCATGTTGGGGACCGCGACCTTGATCATGGCGATCTCGGCCTTGGCGACCCTGTTGCCCACGGTGTCCATCATGTAGGCCGCGTTGAGCGTCAGGAGGCGCGCCTGCTCGATCATAATGCGCGATTCCGCGATCCGCTCTTGCGTAACCGTCTGCTCCGCAACCGGCTTGCCGAACGCAACCCGGCTCCTGGTCCTGACGCACATCTTCTCCAGCGTGCGTTCGGCGAGCCCGATCAGCCGCATGCAGTGATGGATGCGGCCCGGGCCGAGCCGGCCCTGCGCGATCTCGAAGCCGCGGCCCTCGCCGAGCAGCATGTTGCTCGCAGGCACCCGCACATTGCTGAACACGACCTCCGAGGCGCGATCTGGCACGCCGTAGAAGCCGAACACCGGCAGCGGCCGCAGCACCTCGATCCCCGGCGCATCCATCGGCACCAGGATCATTGACTGCTGGCGGTGCCGGTCCGGATTATCGGGATCGGTCTTGCCCATGAAGATGCAGATCTTGCAGCGCGGGTCGGTGGCGTTGGTGGTGTACCATTTGCGGCCGTTGATGACGTAGTCATCGCCGTCGCGCACGATCGAGCTCTCGATATTGGTGGCATCGCTGGAGGCGACGGCCGGCTCGGTCATCGCGAAGCAGGACCGGATCTCGCCCGCGAGCAGCGGCTTCAGCCACCGCTCCTGATGCTCCCTTGTGCCGTAGCGCGCCAGCACCTCCATGTTGCCGGTGTCGGGCGCCGAGCAATTGAACAGCTCGGGTGCAAGATGCGACCGGCCCATGATCTCGCACAGCGGCGCGTATTCGAGATTGGATAGGCCAGCGCCATGCTCGCTCTCGGGCAGGAACAGATTCCACAGCCCCTCGTCCCTTGCGATGGGCTTCAGCTCCTCAACGACCGGATAGATTTTCCACGGCCCGAGCTCTTCCGCCTCGCGATAGAACCGCGCCTCGTTCGGATAGACGTGGCGATCCATGAATGACTGAAGCCGATGCTTCAGCTCGGCGACTCTCGGGGTCTCCTGAAAGAGCATATCGACCTCCATCTCTGCGCTCGTACCGGCGGCGCATGCAATCCGCCGGGACGGCCTCGCACTATTTCTTCATTCCGGGCAGCGTGCCCATCATCTTGCACAAGACCATCAGCATCACCTCGTCGGCGCCGCCGCCGATCGAGGTCAGGCGGCTGTCGCGATAGGCGCGGCTGACCGGCGTCTCGTTGGTGAAACCCATGCCGCCCCAATATTGCAGGCAGGCATCGGTGAGCTCGCGGCCGAGCCGGCCGGCCTTCAATTTCGCCATGGTCGCCAGCCGCGTCACGTCCTCGCCCGCCACCAGCGCTTCACCGGCGCGATAGATCAGCGACCGCAGCAGCTCGACCTCGGTCTGCATCTCCGCAAGCTTGAAGTGCACCACCTGGTTGTCGAGGATCGAGCCGCCGAACGCCTTGCGATTGCGGGTGTAGTCGATGGTCTCGTTGATGATGAATTCATGCGCCTTCAGGCAGGCGGCCGCACCCCACAACCGCTCTTCCTGGAACTGGATCATCTGGTAGGTGAAGCCCTGCCCTTCCTCGCCGATCCGGTTGCGCTTCGGCACCCGGACATTGTCGAAGAAGATCTGCGCGGTGTCGGAGGAGCGCATGCCGAGCTTGTCGAGCTTGCGCGCGACCTGCACGCCCTTGGTCTTCATGGGCACGCAGATCAGCGACTTGTTGCGATGGACCTGGCCGTCGCTAGTGTTGGCAAGCAGGCAGATCCAGTCGGCCTGGGTGCCGTTGGTGATCCACATCTTGCCACCATTGATGACGTAGTCGTCGCCGTCGGAGCGCGCATTGGTCTTGATCGAGGCAACGTCGGAGCCGGCGCCGGGCTCGGAGACGCCGATGCAAGCGACCTGATCGCCGGCGATCGCCGGCACCAGGAATTCGCGCCGCACCTCGTCGGAACCGAACCGCGCCAGCGCCGGCGTCGCCATGTCGGTCTGCACCCCGATTGCCATCGGCACGCCGCCGCAGGTGATGGCCCCTAGCTCCTCGGCCATCATCAGCGCATAGGAATAATCCAGCCCCTGGCCGCCGAATTCGACCGGCTTGTTGAGGCCGAGGAAGCCGAGATTGCCGAGCTTCTTGAACAGCTCATGCGCCGGGAAGATATCGGCCTTCTCCCATTCGTCGACATGGGGATTGATCTCGGCCGCGATGAACTTTTGTAGAGCGCGGCGCGGTTCGTCGTGGTCGGCGGTAAAGAGCATGTTGCCTAGTCCTCGTCATTCCGGAGCAATGCGCAGCATCGGGCCCGGAATCCATTTCACATCAAATTTGCCGCTCGACGGGCCCGGGCTCGCGCTGCGCGCGCCCTCAGGTGCGCGATTGCGCACCGGGGAATGACGGAGCAAATTCATCACAATCCCATCTGCCTTGACGCGAGATCCTTCATGATCTCCTCGGTGCCGCCGCCGATGGCGTTGACCTTGACCTCGCGGTAGATGCGCTCGACCTTGATGCCGCGCATGAAGCCGGCACCACCGAAGATCTGCACTGCCTCGGAGGCGCAATGCGCCATGGTTTGGGTGGCCTGATTCTTCATCATGCAGATCTCGGCGACCGGGCTCTCGCCCTGGCCGAGCCGCCACGCCAGCATCTCCAGCATCGCCTGCGAGACCGCAACCTTCTGCGCCATGTCGACGATCTTGTGCCGGATGACCTGGTGCTGGGCGATCGGCTTGCCGAACGTCTTGCGCTCCTTGGCATAGGCGATCGCTTCATCGAGGCAGACCCGCGCATAGGCCGTGCAGCTTGCCGCCATGCCCATGCGCTCGCTGTTGAAGTTGTACATGATCTGCTTGAAGCCCTGGCCTTCCTCGCCGATCAGGTTCTCGACCGGCACGCGGCATTCGTCGAAATGAAGCGTCGCGGTGTCCGACGCCCACCAGCCCATCTTCTTCAGCTTGGTGCGGGATAGGCCCGGCGTATTGCCCTCGATCAAGAGCAGGCTGACGCCGCCCGGCCCCTCGCCGCCGGTGCGCACCGCAACCGTCAGATAGTCGGCGCGCATGCCTGAAGTGATGAAGGTCTTCTCGCCGGAGACGACGTAATGGTTGCCGTCACGCCGCGCCTTGGTGCGCAAATTCGCGACATCGGAGCCGCCGCTCGGCTCGGTGATCGCGAGCGCGGAGATCTTCTTGCCCGCGAGCACCTCCGGCAGCACCCGTGCCTTGACCTCGGGGCGCGCGGCGCGGGCGATCGGCGGCGAGCCGATGGTGTGGCTCATCAGGCTCGCGGAGACGCCGCCGGCGCCGGCGCGCGCCAGCTCCTGCGAGGCCACGATCTTCATGAACTGGTCGGCGGCGACCCCGCCATACTCTTCCGGGAAGCCGAGGCCGAGCAGCCCGATTTCGGACGCCTTGGCATAGAGCTCGCGCGGAAACTCGCCCTCCTCGTCCCATTGATGGGCATAAGGCTCGATTTCCCTGGCCACAAAGCGCCGCATCACCTCGCGAAAGGCCTCATGCTCGCCGGTGTAGAACGGGTTTGCCATCCGCGTGCTCCGTTGATTCCCGGATCGGACGATGTCCGGATTTTTCTCAGGCCACTTGCGTCGAGTAGCTGTCGGCCGGATCGGGTTTCCATCCGGCCTCCCGCCAGCCACTAAACGCAAGACAGTATCCTAATACGCCCCCTCCACTGCCAATTCATGGCATCAATCGAGCCAGGGACAGGCGGCGCAAGACTGCCGTTCCAGAGGAGGGACATTTGCCGGTTCGTTATTACGACTGGATCACGCATCATCGCCGGCGCACGCCGGACAAGATGGCGCTTGTCGATCTCGCAAGCGGTCGCCGTTTCAGCTATGCGGGCCTCGACGCGCGCGTGTCCCGGCTCGCCGGCTATCTGCGCGACGAGCTGAAGGTCGCCTGCGGCGACCGGGTCGCGGTGCTGGCGCTGAACACCACGGATACGCTGGAGGTGCAGTTCGCCTGCTTCCGGATCGGGGCGGTCTTCCTGCCGCTCAACACCCGCCTCACCGTTCCCGAGCTGCGCTACATCACCGGCGATGCCTCACCCAAGGTGATGATCCATGACGATGATCTCGCCGAGACCGCGCTTGCGGTCGCCAAGCTCTGCGACGTCGCGTCGACCGTGCGGCTCGGCCCCGGCGGCGCCTATGAAGCCGGCATCGCGGCGGCCAAACCGCTCGAACGGTTCGAGGAGGTCACGCTCGATGACATCTCGACCATCATGTACACTTCGGGCACCACGGGCCAGCCCAAGGGCGCGATCATCACCCATGGGATGACGTTCTGGAATTGCGTCAATCTCGGCGGCCCCGCCTACATCTCGCCGGCCTCCGTGCTGCTGACGGTGCTGCCGTTGTTTCATACCGGCGGACTGAATTGCTACACCAACCCGGTGCTGCATGCCGGCGGCACCGTGCTGATCATGCGCGCGTTCGATCCCGGCGAGGCCTTGAGGCTGATCGGCGATCCGGCGCAAGGCATCAACGTGTTCTTCGGCGTGCCCGCGATCTACCAGTTCATGGCGCAGCATCCAGCTTTCGCGTCGGTGGATTTCAGCCGCCTGATGATCGGCGGCGTCGGCGGCGCGCCGATGCCGGTGCCGTTGCTCAAGACCTGGGAGGCTCGCGGCGTGGCGCTGCAACAGGGTTACGGCATGACCGAGACCTCGCCCGCGGTGATGGTGCTCGACCGCGAGGATGCCGCGCGCAAGGCCGGCTCGTCCGGCAAGCCGGTGCTGCACACGGAAGTGAGAATCGTGCGGCCTGACGGCAGCGATGCCGCGGTCGGCGAGCTCGGCGAACTCTGGGTCAAGGGCCCGAACATCACGCCGGGTTACTGGAACCGGCCGGACGCCAACGCCGCGTCCTTCACCGACGGTTGGCTGCACACCGGCGACGCCACCCGGATCGACGAGGAAGGCTTCTACTACATCGTCGACCGCTGGAAGGACATGTACATCTCCGGCGGCGAGAACGTCTATCCGGCCGAGGTCGAGAGCGTGCTGCATCAACTGGCAGCCGTGGCCGAGGCCGCTGTGATCGGCATTCCCGACCAGCAATGGGGCGAAGTCGGAATGGCGATCATCGCCGTGAAGCCCGGCCATACTCTGACGCCGGCCGAGATCCACGCGCATTGCCAGGCCAATCTGGCGCGGTTCAAGTGCCCGCGCCTGATCGAATTCATCGATGCCCTGCCGCGAAACGCGACAGGCAAAATTCATAAGCCGACGCTGCGGCAGCAATTCAGCCAGCCGAAGCCGACCGATACCGCGGCGTGATCCGAAAACGCGCCTCGCGCGTTTCGAATTTCGCAGTGACAAGAACTGCCCCGCAACCGTCTGCCGGGACCGGCTGCGGGTTCGTTGCGTAAGTCCCCAACCAGAATCAATCGAGGAAATTGCCTTTATGAAAACCACAAAATTGTCGCTGCTGGCCGCCGCCGCGGCGCTTTGCCTGCTCTCCAGCCAGGCCGCCTTTGCACAAAAGAAGTATGACACCGGCGCCTCCGACACCGAGATCAAGATCGGCAATGTCGAGGCCTATAGCGGTCCCGCGTCCGCCTACGGCGTCATCGGCAAGACCGAAGAAGCCTATTTCAAGATGATCAACGATCAGGGCGGCATCAACGGCCGCAAGATCAACTGGATCTCCTACGACGACGGCTACTCGCCGCCGAAGACCGTGGAGCAGATCCGCAAGCTGATCGAGAGCGACGAGGTGTTCCTGGTGTTCAACGCGCTGGGCACGCCGACCCAGACCGCGGTACAAAAGTATCACAACGCCAAGAAGGTGCCGCAGCTGTTCCTCGCCACCGGCGCCAGCAAGTGGAACGACCCGAAAGATTTTCCGTGGACCATGGGCTTCCAGCCGAGCTATCGCGTCGAGGCGCGGATTTTCGGCAAGTACATCCTCAAGGCCAAGCCGGATGCCAAGGTCGCGATCTTCTATGCCAATGACGATTTCGGCAAGGACTACCTGGTCGGCCTCAAGGAGGTGCTCGACAAGTCGAGCGTCAAGATCGTCGCCGAGGAAAGCTACGAGACGACCGAGCCGTCGATCGATTCCCACATCGTCAAGCTGAAGGACACCGGCGCCGACGTGTTCGTCAACATCTCGACGCCGAAATTCGCGGCGCAGGCGATCAAGAAGATCGCCGAGCTCGGCTGGAAGCCGATGCAGGTGATGACCGACGTCTCGATCTCGATCGGCGCGGTCATGAAGCCCGCCGGCCTCGAAGCATCCGAAGGCGTGCTGTCGGCCGGCTATCTCAAGGACGCGTCCGATCCGCAGTGGAAGAATGACGAGGGCATGAAGAAGTTCATGGCCTTCGCCGAGAAGTACATGCCGGGCGCGAATCTCTCCGACGCCAATCTGGTCTATGGCTACGCCGCGGCGCAGACCATGGTGCAGGTGCTGAAGCAGGCCGGAGACAACCTGACGCGTGAGAACGTGATGAAGCAGGCTGCCAGCCTGAAGGACTTCACGCCCGACACGCTGATCCCCGGCATCCGGATCAACACCAGCGCGACCGACTTCGCTCCGGTCGAGCAGCTCAAGATGATGCAGTTCAAGAACGGGCAGTGGGAGCTGTTCGGCGACATCATCAGCGCCGAGACCGGCGGCTAGCGCTGCGCGCACCGCGTCCAAACATCAGCCATCGCGAAGCCGCCCATCCGGGCGGCTTCGTTGTTTCGGCGAGCACTTCGCCGATCAAACCGAGTTTAAAGTAGAGCCGGCGCCGGGAGGCACCCCTGTCTCACCGTCACCCTGAGGAGCCGCGAAGCGGCGTCTCGAAGGGTCGACGCCCCCGCTGGTGGCCGTGCATCCTTCGAGAGCCGCTTCGCGGCTCCTCAGGATGACGGGGCTAATTCTGTCGACGTCAGCCCGGCAAAAAGATCGCAAACGGCTCGTCGATCGTGCGGCGCAGATGCTCGCGATAGAGGGCGTAGTTGCCATCGTCAGCCGACACCCGGCCAAGGCTCGGCTTCGGCACATTCTTCACCGGCAGGAACGCGATCGGCGCGGCGACCGGCGTCAGCAGCGAGCCGCGGCCGGCAAGCAGCGTCGTGATGATGCCGTACATCTCACCGGTGTTGCGCGGGCGCGAGACCGTGATCACGCGATGTTGGCCATGGCGGTTGGTTACCAGATAGACGAAGCCCGATTCGTTGGGCACCGCCACCTCGCCATACTGGGTGTAGTCGGCATCCTGCCGCTCGCCTTCGCGGAAGCCGAGCGCTGACGCCGCATCGTCCCAGGCGATCTCCGTCCGATAGGCGTAGACCGCGCCCTGCTCGCCGAACGACGGGCGCACCGTGATGTAAGTGCCTTCGATCCGCGCCACCGAGCGGCGCGAATACGATCCGAGGCTGTCGGGCGCGATCCCGCCATTGGCAGGCACGGCCACCGCGATCGCCTCCGGCAGCTTGCGCAGGGACACGCCGAGCGCCTGCTCGAGCCGCACGGTGGTCGCCAACGTGAACGGACGGCGGCCGCCGAGCACCTTCTCCAGCGTCGACAGGCTGAGCTTGGCCTGCTCGGCCAGCGTCTGCCGCGAGATGCGGCGGCGCGCAATTTCCTCGCGGATGGTCTCCGCGACCTGCTGGCTCTGCTCGGTTGAAAGCTGCTTGTCCGGCGTCGGCATCCTGATTCCTGCCCGGTTCCCCTTGATTCCGCGCAGTCTAGCAGACCGGACAATCCATCACAAAACCGCACAAACCCGCCTCGACCGACGGCGGACCGCGCCGGACGGCGGCCAATCATTGCCGATCATTCTGCTCGCGCCAAAACCGCCGCTCTCCATGATTGCGAAGCAGCGAAAGCCTCGCTCGGGAGTGACGAAAATGACGATTTACGATGCATGTGAGAGCAGCCCGCAGATCCGCCTGTCGCGCCGGATGCGCATTGTGCTGTTCTTCCTGGTGGAAGGTGTGGCCGCGCTGGCGATCGGCTTCGCGGTGCTGTTCGTGAGTTTTGATCCGGTCTGGTCGGCCGAGCTGCCGCAGCAGGCGGTGCTGCGGCCGAGCGATGCGCGCTCCGGCTCGCTGCTGTTCAAGACCGACGACGGCTATGCCGACGCAACCAGGCTCGGCATCGATGTCGACCTCACCGTGTCGGGCCCGACGGTGCGGGCCCGCGTGACGCAGATCTTCCGCAACCCGACCAAGGACTGGGTGGAAGCGACCTATGTCTATCCACTACCGGCCGGCGGCGCGGTCGACACGCTGAAGATGGTGGTCGGTGACCGCATCGTGGTCGGCGACATCAAGGAGCGGCAGCAGGCCCGCGCGATCTACGAGCAGGCCAAGCAGAATGGCCAGAAGGCCGCGCTAACCGAGCAGGAGCGGCCGAACATCTTCACCAACTCGGTTGCCAATATCGGTCCCGGCGAAACCGTGCTGGTGCAGATCGAATATCAGGAGCCGGTGCAGCAGAGCGGCAACGAATTCTCGCTGCGGGTGCCGATGGTGGTCGGCCCGCGCTACAATCCGCGCCCGGTGGTGCAGAGCGTCGACCTTCGCGCCGACGGCGGCGGCTGGGGCGTCACCGCGACCGATCCGGTGCCGGACCGCGATCGTATCGCCTCCGAAGTGCTCGATCCCGCGACAAATGCGCCGGTCAATCCGACCAACATCACGGTGCACCTCAACGCCGGCTTCCCGCTCGGCGACGTGAAAAGTCATTTCCACCAGGTCAGGGTCGAGAGCCTCGACAGCACCACGCGCATCGTCAAGCTCGCCGAAGGCCCGGTACCGGCCGATCGCGATTTCGAGCTGACCTGGAAGCCGGCCACCGAAAAGGCGCCGTCGGTCGGGCTGTTCCGCGAGCATGTCGGTAATTCCGACTATTTGCTGGCCTTCGTCACCCCGCCATCGGTCGAGCAGGCGCAACAGAAGCAGCTCCGACGCGAAGTGATCTTCGTGATCGACAATTCGGGCTCGATGGGCGGCACCTCGATCATCCAGGCCAAGGCGAGCCTCATCTATGCCCTCGGCCGCCTGCAGCCGACCGATCGCTTCAACGTGATCCGCTTCGACGACACCATGGACACCCTGTTCCCGTCGCCGGTCGCTGCCAACAGCGCCAATATCGGCAACGCGACCTCGTTCGTCAGCGCGATACAGGCACGCGGCGGCACCGAGATGGTGCCGGCGATGCGCGCGGCGCTGTCCGACACCAACCATGATGGCGCCGACCATGTCCGCCAGGTGGTGTTCCTGACCGACGGCGCCATCGGCAACGAGCAGCAATTGTTCGAGACCATCAGCGCGCTGCGCGGCCGTTCACGAATCTTCATGGTCGGCATCGGCTCGGCGCCGAACACCTATCTGATGACGCGCGCTGCCGAGCTCGGCCGCGGCACCTTCACCCATATCGGCTCGGTCGAGCAGGTCGACGAGCGGGTGCGCGACCTGTTCGCCAAGCTGGAGAATCCCGCGGTGACCAACCTCGCCGCAAAATTTTCCGAGGCGACGGCCGACCTGACGCCGTCGGCGCTCCCCGACGTCTACCGCGACGAGCCGCTGGTGCTGGCTGCGAAGCTCGACAAGCTTACCGGCTCGGTCGAGATCAAGGGCCGGATCGGCGATCGTCCGTGGAGCGTGACGCTGCCGCTCGCGAATGCCGCCGAAGGCAAGGGCCTCTCCAAGCTGTGGGCACGCCGCAAGATCGCGGATGCCGAGGTTGCGCGCACCACGCGGCAGGCGAGCCCGGAGGATGCCGACAAGACCATTCTTGCGCTGGCGCTGGAGCATCAGCTTGTGACGCGGCTGACCAGCCTCGTTGCGGTCGACAAGACGCCGAGCCGTCCCGAAGGCGAGCCGCTGAAGTTGAGTGAACTTCCGCTCAACCTGCCCGCTGGCTGGGATTTCGCAAAGGTGTTCGGTGAGCGTCCGCGCCTGCCGGCCGCACCGGGCGAACGTCGTGCCGATGCCGGAGACGGCAAAGTGCAGCTCGCCGCGCTGAAGCGGTCACCGGTCGCCACGCAAGGTCCCGGCACGATCCAGCTGCCGAAGACCGCGACCGATGCCGAGCTGAAGATGATCGCAGGTGTGATCCTGCTCACGGTCAGCCTTCTGCTTCTGGTGTTCAACCGACGTCAGACGTCGTCCCACTGACGTCGGATGAAAGGAGGAGGTGCCCCCGACCTCCTCTTTCAAGAGCGCGCGCGGCCTTCTCACCCGTCCCCCCGGGGGGCCGCGCGCGCCATTTCTCTCAACAGGCGTCATTGCGAGCGAAGCAACGACCCGAGCAGAACAAGATGCGCCGCTTCATTCTCCCGCTCGCCTTCGCCCTCATCGGCCTGATCCTGTTCGGCCAGGGCGCCTATATCCACGCCAAGGCGCTGCTTGCGCAGGTGCTGCTGGAGCGCGCCTTCGCACAGAGCATCGCGACCGGACATGCCGTGAAACCGTGGCGCTGGGCAGATACCTGGCCGGTGGCCCGGATCGAGGTGAAGCGCCTGCATGCGTCCGCGATTGCGCTAGCCGGCAGCAGCGGCCAAGCGCTGGCGTTCGGCCCCGGCCACGTCGAAGAGACCGTCGATGCCGGCGAGCCGGGCGTTGCGGTCTATTCCGCGCATCGCGACACCCATTTCCGCTTTCTGAAAGATGTCACAATCGGTGACGAGATCGACGTCACGAGAAGCGACGGCAAGATTTTTCGCTACCGGGCCGATCGCAGCGCGGTCGTCCGTTTCGATCAATCGGGCATCGATCCGCTCACCAACCGGTATGAGCTGGTGCTGTCGACCTGCTGGCCGTTCGACGCGCTGACATCCGGCCCCGAGCGTTACGTGCTGCACGCGACCATGGTCCAATCGGATTCGAGCCAGCTCGAAACGGATTCGAGCCCATCCGACTCTGGTTCCTGATACGCATCGATTTTGCGCCTGCCGGGATATTGCAAGCGATGGCCTGACTTGCGTCAGCGTGAGTTGCTACCCCCTTCCATCGGCCATAAAAACAATGAAAAGTCGCGTTCTGCGGTGATCCGCCGTGGGCCAGAGGAAACAAGTAGAACAAGGATAAGGGCAGGCTCCATGGAAGCTTTCGCAGGCACCGCGTCACATTCGTCCCGCAAATGGGCACCGCCCGCTGACGCCAGCGATATCGTCAAGAGCATCCATGCGATGCTGCACCCGCGCAATATCGTGCTGGTCGGCGCCACCGACAAGCCCGGCAACTATGCCGAACGGATCTGGAACAATCTCGTCAAATACGAATATGCCGGCGGCCTGTTTCCGATCAACGCCAAACGCGAAACCATCTGGGGCGTCACCTGCTACAAGGATTTCGCCAGCCTTCCCGAAAAGCCCGACCATGTGCTGGTGCTGGTGCCGGCCCGCTTTGCCGTGCAGGTGATCCGCGATGCGGCCGCTGCCGGCGCCCGCTCGGCGACCATCGTCACGTCGGGCTTCAGCGAGTTGCAGGATGAAGAGAGCCAGCGGCTCGCGGTCGAGCTGAAGCAGGCGATCAAGGAGACCGGGCTGGCGGTCACCGGTCCGAATTGCCTCGGCAATCTCAGCGCCGGCGAGAACCTGTTCACCAACATCGACGACCGCATCGTCACCATGGAGCCGGGCGCGGTGGCGATCGCCGGCCAATCCGGCGCGATCGTGATGGCGATCCGCCAGGCGCTGGAGGATCGCGGCGTCGGTGTCGGCTACATGGTCACGACCGGCAATGAATCCGGCCTCGAGACCCCCGACTTGATGAGCTATTTCGCCGCCGATCCCAGCATCCGCGTCATCGTGGTCTATCTCGAAGGCGTCAGGAACACAAAAGTGTTCCGCGAAGCCTGCAAGGCTGCGCGCGCTGCGGGCAAGCCGGTCATCGCGCTCAAGCTCGGCGCCTCCGAAGGCGGCCGCGCCGCCGCGATGGCGCATACCGGTGCGCTGGCCGGCTCGATCGAGACATTCGATGCGATCTCGACCCGCGAAGGCGTGATCCGGGTGCGCGGGCTGGATGAATTGATCGAAACCACCGAGTGCTTCGTCCATGCCGATCCACCGAAGGGCAACCGCCTCGCGGCGGTGTCGCTGTCGGGCGGCAAGCGCGGCCTTCTGATCGACGCGTTCTATTCCGCCGGCCTGAACTTCGCGCCGCTGAGCCCGAATGCGTCCGAGCAATTGGCGAAGATGCTCGGGCCCGGCAGCATCGTCGGTAACCCGCTCGACGCCGGCTTCGCCGCGGTGGTCGATCCCTCCGTCTACATGAAGTCGATCAAGATCATGATCGACGATCCCGACACCGACATCGTCATCATCGATGCCGAGCTGCCGAAGGCGCCGCACGAGCTGCGCGAGCGCAATCTAAAGATCGTCAACGAGATGGCGGGCCAGGCCAACAAGCCGGTGATCTATATCAGCGCAATGTCGATCGGCTTCACCGAGTTCACCAAGGGACTGCGCAAGTCGCTGCCCGATATCGCGGTCTTGCAAGGTCTCGACCGCGCGGTCGGCGCGATCAAGTCGCTGATCGAATATGCCGGTCTGCGCAAGGAAGTGCCCGACATCGTGTCGAGTTCGAAGCCGTCCGCGCGCGCGGTGCTGGAGAAGACGCTGAAGGCCGCCAACGGCGCCGCCGCGCTCGACGAGGTTGCCTCGAAGCAGCTGCTCAAGGCCTACGGCATCCCGATCTCCAAGGAAGACGTCGCGCAGACCGCGGCCGAGGCCGTAAAGATCGCCAAGGCAATCGGCTTTCCGGTGGTCGCGAAAGTTGTCAGCCCCGACATCCTGCACAAGTCGGACATCGGCGGCGTGGTGCTGAACCTCGGCAATGCGGCCGAGGTGAAGAAGGCGTTCAACGACATCACCGCGCGGGTGAAGAAGCTAAAGGGCAAGCCGAAGCTCGAGGGCATCCTGATCGCGCAACAGGTCAAGGCCGACCTCGAGCTCGTGGTCGGCGCCTCGCTCGATGCCGAGATGGGCCCCGTGGTGCTGTTCGGCACCGGCGGCGTCGATATCGAGCTGCTGAAGGACGTCGCCCTTGCCGGCGCGCCGCTCGATGCCGCCGAAGCGAAACAGCTGATCGCCAAGACCAAGGCCGGCGTCAAGCTGAAGGGCTATCGCGGCAAGCCCGCGCTGCACGAGCCATCGGCAGTGAAGGCGCTGGTCGGGCTCTCCAACCTGATGGCCGACGCCAATGGCCGCATCGCTTCGATCGACGTCAATCCGTTCCTGATCAACAGCAAGCTCGGCGTCGCCGTCGACGGCCTGATCGTGCTGAACAACGCCGCCGCGAACAAGGCGGCGGGGCATTAGGGCTGATCGAGCTGATTAGGCACTCATCCTCCCCATCATCCTGAGGTGCGAGCGGAGCGAGCCTCGAAGGATGCACGGCCCAGATGGCCGTCGATCCTTCGAGACGCCGCTTCGCGGTTCCTCAGGATGACGGAACTATGAGCACATCAGCGCTTCGAACGGCTGCCGCTCGGCTAAAAGCTTGCGCCCCACTGCAGCGCGGTCTGCATCACCCAATCGCGATAGAGCGTGAGCGGCGTCACGCCGGTGATGCCGCCGCAACCGGCAGTGCCGTTCGGGCCGGTGGACCAGCTCACCACGCCGACGATGACCGGGCCGCCTTGCTTGTCCTCGAACACGGGTGCACCGGAATCGCCGGTGCATGCGCCGAGCCCGTCGCGCACGCCCTGCCCGACCGGATCGACCAGACGGATCTGCAGCGTGCCGGGCTTGCCGCTCGCGATCAGGCCGGCGACGCGAATGCTGCCGCCGCTCTTGCCGTCGCCACGCACGGTGACGCCGACGCCGGCGACGGTGAAGCGGCCGCCGACCTGGATCGGAATGTTGGGCATGCCGAGTGCGGCCGGCGCCTTGCCCGCGGCCGGGACCGCAAGCTGCAGCAGCGCGACATCGGCGGTCGCCACATGATTGGTCATCGCCTGCATCCGAAAGCCGGGATGGATCGCAACCGTCTTGACGTCCTGCAGCTTCGGCTGCCGGTCCGGCCCATAATCGACGATCTTGTAATCGGCGCCGGGCTGCACGCAATGCGCCGCGGTCAGCACCACCTTCGGCGCGATCAGCGCGCCGGTGCAGAAATTGCCACGCGAGCCGACGATGGTGACGACGGCGCGCGCGACGCCATCGGTCGACGGCGCGCCACCACCGACGATCGCGAAGGCCGGCGTTGCGATCAACAGGGTCAGAAAGGCTGCCGCTCGAATCAATGTCGTCATGGAACCCTGCGATTGGCATCTGGATGGAGCACATCCGAGGCGCGGCATTGCGTCGCTCACACTCGGCCGAAGAACACGTAATCTTGTACAGAGCACCCGCACGCACACACGTCAATTATCTAAATATCTAGACGTCGATGACTACGGCGTTGAAGTCACCGCGAGATTTTCTGCAGCCCCATGGCTCGCACGCTCTGCGTGTCGCCATCTTGCCGCGATATCCGTCACATCGTATCCTGCGCCGTGCTGCCAGCACGACGTTCGAATGTGAACTGCATCTCTTGATCCCGTGCCTATCGGGGCCGTAGTTTGGGCTTGGTAATAATACAACCTCTGGCAGCATACCGCATACTTACCTTCATGACTTTCTGGATGCCGGTGCCGTCGACCTACAGACGGTTTTCGATCCGCCATTTTTTGAGTTCGAGGATCATGATGAGGATCGCGGTCGTCACGCCGATCAGGCTGTTCAGCGAGGGGCTTACCTCGAGTTTCCAGAACCACGCCGAGTTCGCCGTCGAGGCGGCGGTCTCCGATCTTGCCGGCCTGCGCGCGACCCTCGAGACCGGCAGTGTGAGTGTCATTCTGATCGACGTCACACAGGGCATCGATCTCGATGAGGTGCGCGTGATTGCGAGCGAGCACGCGCAGATCGCGCTGGTGGCGCTCGGCCTCAACGAGGACCGGCGCGACGTGGTCCGCTGCGGCCGGGCCGGGTTCAGCGGCTACATTTCCCGGAATGCCAGCTTCGACGAACTCTGCCGCGCGCTGTCGGACGTGGCATCGGGGCGGCTTGCCTGCAGCGCCGAGATTTCCGGCGGCCTGCTGCGCGCGCTGTTTTGCATGGAGCGTCAGACCGATACGATCGATACGGATCAGGGCCTGACGCGCCGCGAAGGCGAGGTTCTCAAGCTCATCGGGCAGGGCATGTCGAACAAGGAGATCGCACGCGATCTCAAGCTCAGTCTTGCCACCGTCAAGCATCACGTCCATCACGTACTGCAGAAACTCGGCCTGCCGCGCCGGGCACAGGCGATGCGGCGGGTCCGCGAAGCGCCGTGGATCGCGTCATCTGCGCCGGCGCTCGATCGCCGCCGCGAGCTCGACTGACATCAGCGACCTGAATTCCGTATTCGGCTGACCACAGCGCATGCACACATTGCCGAGCTGCGGCGCGGCTTTACGCACATGCGTGCGGCGTCGCGCAGCAAGATCGATCCCGACTAAATCCTTGGATCGATCTTTCGAGGCGCAGGATCGATCTCCTGGATCGGCCGATCCGTATCATCGGCTCGATCCTTTCTGATCCACCACGGTGAATAGGCCTTTCTCGGCACACCTGCCACAACAGCACCAACGCAGCGACATGCCGCTCTTTTCGTTCGCTGCGCGATTGCAGATTGCCGTGGAAGACGGATCGGCTGCACGAATTCGCAGCAGATCGGCCAGGATCGATTTCATGAATCCAGTTGCCGACATCGCTGGCCTGACTGCCTTGTGGCAGAGAACGTCGGGTGGCGACCCCGCGGTGAAGATCGCGATCATCGACGGTCCCGTCGATCTCAATCATCCCTCGCTCCGGCAGGCCCGTGTCGCCATGGGCGACGAATTCGTCGCGCCGTCTTCGCCGACGATCCAGTCCGAGCACGGCACGCATGTCACGAGCGTGCTGATGGGTACGCCCGGCAGCCCGGTGCTCGGCGTTGCGCCGAACTGCAGCGCAACCGTGTTCTCGATCTATCGCGAGAATGCGGCCGGGCAGATCGAGCCGTCCTCGCAAAGCACATTGGCGCTCGCGATCAACCAGGCGCTGGCCGTCGGCGCCGACATCATTAACATCAGCAGCGGCCAGCAATCCGCGACGGGACAGGCCGATCGCATTCTGGTCGACGCGGTGCGGGCCTGCGAGCGTGCCGGCAAGCTGATCGTCGCCGCTGCCGGCAATGACGGCTGCCGCTGCGTGCAGGTGCCCGGCAGCCTGTCCTCGGTGCTTGCAGTCGGCGCGTGCGATCTGGCCGGCAACCCGCTGCCGTTCAGCAATTTCGGCGACGCCTATCTCGAGAGCGGCATCCTGGCGCCCGGCGAGAACATCGCCGGCGCCTCGCCGCTCCGCAATGTCAGCCTGCGCTCCGGAACGAGTTACGCCGCGCCGATCGTGTCCGGCGTCGCCGCGCTGCTGCTCTCATGCCTGCGCCAGAACGGACGCAAGGCCGATCCACAAGCCGTCCGTGCCGCGCTGCTCGAAAGCGCAGTGCCCTGCCGCAACGACGGCAGCGCCTCGCGCTGTCTCGCCGGACGGCTCGATATTCCCGCGGCTGTCGCCGCCCTGCTTGGCGAGCAGGCGGACGCCGTCATGCCGTCGGGTGCCACGGCCGCGCCTCCCCGCTTCTGGGGAGTGTCCGCGCGCCCTTTCGTCCAACCGTCATCCGCCGCTCAGCCAACTGCAACCAGAGAGGGTTCCATGGGAGATCTATCAGCAATGTCTGCACCATCGGCTCCGCGCATATTCGGGCCGGACGGCTCGGTCCTGCGAAGCAGCGCCGGGATCATGCCAAGCGAGGCGCAGCCCGCCGCGCCGGCAGCACATGCGGCCATGGCCGCGCCTGTTGATCACGGCGTCGTCGCAGCGCCGATCGCGGCACCCGCGCCCTATCCGTATCACGCGCCTCATGCGGGCGGCGACATGGTCTGGATGCCGGCACCGGCACCGCAGATGGTGATGCCGCCGATGATGATGCCGCAGATGGCGATACCGACGGCCGGCATGATGCCGCAGACCTGGCTGCAGCCGCAGCAACTGCCCGCGCTGATGCCGAGCAATGCGCTTCCCGTCGCAATGCCCCAGGCCTTGCCGATGTACGAAGCGCCCGCGGTTCGAACCAGCGGCGAGAAGAGCTGCGGTTGTGGCGGCGGCATGCGTCCACGGGGCGCGACGGCCGAGTCCACCGGTCAGCTCGCCTTCCCGATCGGCCGGCTGTTCTACGATTTCGGCAAGGAAGCCCGCCTGGATTACTTCGTGCAGGCGATCGCCAACTGGCGCGACAGCCTGATCGGCCGCGGCGATCCAGCCTTCGGGCCCGAGCGCGACCACTCCGGCGATACCTCGGCGCCGTACAATCCGGCGATCATGGCGCGCTATCTGCTGAATCAGGCCGAAGGCGAGACCGCAACGCCGCCCGGCGCCGGCAACAACTTCCCCGACGCCGACGCCATCACCTGGACGATGACGATCGATTCGATTCCGATCTATGCGATCAAGCCGCTCGACGTGTTCGGTCTCGGGTTCTTCGCCGCGCTGATCCTGGCGCTGTGGCATCAGGAGGTTTCGCACGACGATCCTGCGACGACCCGCACCGTGGCAATCGCGACGATGTCGGCCCCCGCCGGCGGCGAGCCGCCGGCGACGCGCCCGGCATTCCCACCGCCCGGCGGCGTTGCGCGGGTCTCGATGGCCGGCTGGGTCGACAGCACCAACACGACCAAGCTGCTCAACGGCACCGTCGTGCCGACGCTCGTGACCGATTGGCGCGGCTTCTACCAATGGGATCTGTTCACCCTGTTCGGGCCACTCCCCTGGCCGGACGGCGCAGAAGGCTTCCTCGAGCGCATCTACAACGAGTTCCGCAATGTCGGCCTTTCGCCGCAGGATCGCGCGCTGAACTACTCGGCGATGAATGCCTACAACACGCGGAAGATCTTCATTGACGCTGCCAAGAAGGGCCTGCGGCTCGACACCGTCGAAGTCGACCAGAGCGTCATCTGCCGGCCGGACTCGGAATGCCACGACGTGACCTACCGCTTCTTCAACCCGACGCAAGTCCTGACCCAGGCGCGCGAAGTCTATCAGTACACGATCGACGTGAGCGACGTGGTGCCGGTGGCGGTCGGGCCGCTGCGGCAGTGGCAGGTCTATTGACGCGATTGCTCCTCTGCGCCCGGAGGAGATCAGAACGTGGCGCGAATTAGCGTCACGTGGTCCAGGAGATCGACGCGATGAGCGATCCCCTGGGCGACGTCCAGCGACGGCTGCCCCGGTCGGTGCCCACCTCCCGTAGTTGCCGTCAATTCAAACCGAAAGAAGGAGCTGAACATGTACGCAAGGAACGACTTTGAGACCTTCGGCAGCGTGCGTAGCCCGATCCAGTGTGAGGGCATCGAGCGCGGTCCGAAGCGGATTGCCGAAGTGGCGACCAACGGGTCGGTCAACCCGCAGGGTTGGCAGGACATCCTCGGTACGGCCGTGCAGGCGCTGCCGGGCGTCCTCGGTGCTTTCGGCATCTGATCGCCAAACTCGGGGCCCGGCGCTGTCGGGCCCCACCCACCTTTGAGGAGGCCGACATGATGCAGAAATCCACCGCCAGGAGCCCACAGCAACAGCAAAAGAACGGTCGCCGGATCGAGCCCTCCGGAAAGATCGTCGTGTCGTCAGTCGTGACCCACGCCTCGCTGCTCGCCGCGATCAGCGACCGCAACCCGATCATCGCCAAACGCACCACATCCGACGAAGACAAATCCTGACGTCGTCGTCATCACCGAACCTATGGAGCCGATGCCATGGCAAGACCGCCCCGCAAATCCGGATCCGACAGCGCCGCCTCTCCGCCGCCGGCGGAAGCATCCGCAGCGTCAAGCGTTGCCGACGCGCGGCGCCCGTTGGAGGCCGCTGTCGTCGCCCGTCCGAAGATCGCCACCACGCCCGCCCCGCCGACGACGTCGGCCTACATGGCGCCGCCGCAGGGCCCCGGTGCTCCGCAGCAGATGCGCCATGATGGCTCGCCGCACTCGGAGGCGAGGCTCAACACTGCGATGAAGATCCTGCTCGATCCCACGGCCCGTGCGCTGCCGAGCAAGGTCTATTCCGGACAGGCACGAAACTGGACCCGCAGACCGTGACCGGCTCGACGCAGTGAGCTGCGCTTCGATCCGCTGCCCGAACATGCAACGGCCCGCCCGCCCCGGCGGGGCCGTTGCCGCTCGCCGGAGAGAGACATGAACCAGAACGGCAATCCTCCTCGCATCAATCTGCGCCGCGCCGCCTGCACAATTGTGGGCCTAGGGACGCTGCTATTTCTTGCGGCGGGCACCGTGCGATGGGCCGGCGCCTGGATATTTTTGCTCGAGATCGCGATCGGCGGGCTGATCACCGAGGCATGGCTCGCAAGGCATGATCCGGGTCTGCTGGCGGAGCGCCGCACCGCGCGCGGCCAGGCCGGGTGGGATCGCGTGATCACGACGATCATGCCGCTGTTGTGGCTGACATGGCTGCCGTTGATGGCGCTCGACGCGGTGCGCTGCCAGACTTCGTTCGTCCCCCTGTGGCTGCAATGCGCCGGCGCTCTGATGATCGCCGCCTCGTTCTACGTCGTCTACCGGACCTACCGCGAAAACAGCTACGCCGCCCCGGTCGTGAAGATCCAGCGCGAGCGCGGGCATGCTGCGGTGACCACGGGACCATACGCCTATGTGCGGCATCCGATCTATGCCAGCGGCCTGCTGACCTATGTCGGCACGCCGCTGCTGCTCGGATCCTGGTATGGCCTTGGCATCGTGCCGGTCATGGCGGCGCTGCTCGGCCTGCGGTCCATGATGGAGGAGCGAATGCTCGCCGCCGAGCTCGACGGCTATGCCGAATATCTCGCCCGCGTGCGCTATCGCCTGGTTCCGATGGTCTGGTGAGCCCGTTCCGCATGGCGGAGTTTGCCGCAAACTGGCGGCTTGCCTGATCGGCGGCAATTCCAATAAAGAAGGCTGGACGCGCGTTTCCCTGTCTTCGGCCAAAACGGCCGGACGACCCGAGGCGAAGCCGCCGCTTTGCAACGGGCAGGACATTGATGATCGAGGCAGTGATCTGGGATTTCGGCGGCGTCTTGACCACCTCGCCGTTCGAGGCCTTCGCGCGCTACGAGACCGAGCGCGAGCTGCCGGTCGACATCATCCGCCGCACCAACGCCGCCAACCATCTGGACAACGCGTGGGCCAAGTTCGAGCGCGCCGAGATCGGGATCGACGCGTTCGACGCGCTGTTCGCGACGGAATCCAAGGCGCTCGGCGCCGAGGTGCGCGGCAAGGACGTGCTGCCGCTGCTCTCCGGCGACCTGCGTCCTGAAATGGTCGAGGCACTGAAGCGCATCAAGGCGAAATTCAAGACCGGCTGCATCACCAACAACCTGCCGTCGAACGCAATCGGCAGCCACAGCGGACGCACACTCTATGTCGCGGAAGTCATGGCGCTGTTCGACCATGTCATCGAGTCCGCGAAGATCGGCCTGCGCAAACCCGACCCGCGCATCTACCAGATGATGGTGGAGACGCTGCAGGTGAACCCGAAGACCTGCGTCTATCTCGACGATCTCGGCGTCAACCTGAAGCCGGCGCGCGAGATGGGCATGACGACGATCAAGGTTGCGAACGCCGCTCAGGCGATTTCCGAGCTCGAAGCCGCGACCGGCCTCACGCTGAGGTGAAGCGGCCTTCCGGCATATTCACTCCGCATTCAGGCGACAGTCTCTAATTCTCAGCCTCCCCCTGGGTCACGGCGCGACCATGAGATCGCATCGTGATCCCATTCCTGGTCTGAGCATGACGTTCCGGAAAAGCCGACATCGCTTCTCCGGATCATGCCCGCGGAGGCACATCCCATGAAACGTTTCGTCGTCGCCCTTGTCTCGGCTGGTTCGCTGCTGGTCTCGGTCGCGGCATTCGCGCAAGCAGCCTCAACCCCGGCTGCAGCGCCGGCAGCGGCTCCTGCGCAAGAGAGCACGTCGGCGGCAGTGCCCGTGCCCGGTGCGAAGCGCGCGGCCTGCCAGAGCGCCGCGAAGGCACTGAAGGGTCAGGATCGGCACGACCAGATGCAGCTCTGCATGGCGCAGGCGCATCTCGACTGCCTGAAGCAGGCGATCGACCAGAAGATCGTCGGCCCGCAACGCAAGGATTTCGTGAAGAGCTGCGCGAGCTAGAGCTTGCCGCCTCCGGGTATTGCGCTCGGCGGAAATACCCCGGGACCATGCGCTAAGCGCAGCGTTTACCCCATGCCTTTGCGGGCCAAACGAGCCTTGTGCTTTGCCCGCAACGGGAGCAGAACAGGTCCGAGTTCAAGGCAAATTCGGAGCTGATCCTCGTGGCTGACACCAGGCCCACCGCCTCGATCGAGGCCGTGGAAAGCGGCCTCGCCGCGCAAGGCTATATCGCGAGCCGGCAGATCGCGACCGCGGTCTATCTGTCGCAGCAGATCGAGAAGCCGATCCTGGTCGAGGGCCCTGCCGGCGTCGGCAAGACCGAGCTTGCGAAGGCGATCGCGGCCTGGCGCGGCCTGAAGATGATCCGCCTGCAGTGCTATGAGGGCCTCGACGAGGCCAAAGCGCTGTATGAGTGGAAATATGCCAAGCAGCTGCTCTACACCCAGATCCTGAAGGACAAGCTCGGCGAGGTGCTCGGCGGCGCGCAGTCGCTGGCCGCGGCGCTCGACCAGCTCCACACCTTCGGCGACGTGTTCTTCTCCAAGGAGTTCGTCGAGCCGCGGCCGCTGTTGCAGGCTCTGGAGCAGCCGGCCGGCTGCGTGCTCCTGATCGACGAGATCGACAAGTCGGATGCCGAATTCGAATCGCTGCTGCTGGAAATCCTCTCGGACTTCCAGGTCACGATCCCCGAGCTCGGCACCGTCTCCGCGGTGGCGCCGCCGACCGTGATCCTGACCTCGAACAGCGAACGCGATCTCGGCGATGCCTTGAAGCGGCGCTGCCTGCATCTGCATATCGGCTTCCCCGAGCAGAAGCTGGAAGAGCGCATCGTCGAGAGCCGGGTGCCCGGTATCTCGCAGACGCTGCGCAAGCAGATGGTCGGCTTCATCCACGAGATCCGCTCATTGGACCTGAAGAAGCTGCCCTCAGTCAGCGAAGCGATCGACTGGGCGCGCGTGCTGGTGCTGCTGCAGGCCGGCGAGCTCGACACCGAGATCGTCAAGGACACGCTCAACGTGCTCCTGAAATACGAGGCCGACATCGAGGCCGCGGCGCCGCAGATATCGTCCTTCATCGCCAAGGCGTCGCGCCAAGGCGTGTTCAGCTAGGCCAAGATGCGCGAGAACCTGCATCGCTTCTTTCGTGCGGCGCGGGGAGCCGGGGTCCGGGTCTCGCCCGCCGAAAGCATCGATGCGATGCGGGCGGTGGCTCAGGTCGGCTTTGCCGACCGCGACATCCTGCGCGACACGTTCCTGTTGACGCTTGCCAAGACGCAGGATGAGAAGCGTTCGCTCGGCGAATGCTTTGACTTGTTCTTCAGCCAGCCCGAGCCGCAGCAGGACGCCGCCGAGCAGAACAAGACCGGCGACGACAGCGAATCCGGCGCCAACCCGTCGGCCGATGAGCATGGCGATGCGGCGGGTGGCGCTGCCAACGAGAATGTCGGCCCATTGGCGCAGATGCTGCTGTCGCAGGATCGCGCCGCGATATCGACGGCGATCGCCAATGCCTCCGGCGCCGCCTCGCTGCCCGATATCCGCTACTTCACCCAGCGCGGCATCTTCCAGACCCGCATTCTCGATGCGATGGGCATCCAGCGGCTGCGCGACGACATCGACGAACAGACCACCCGCAACCCGGCGCTCGCCGAACGGCTGCAGGAGGCGCTCAACGGCCTGCGCGGCACCGTCCGCGACACGGTCTCGCAAGCCTTGCTGCTCTACGGCCGCGAAGAGACAGAAAACCTGCGCAACGAGATCCTGCGCAACGCCCCGCTGGCGCGGATCGAGCCGCGGCAGGTCGAGCAGATGCGCGCGCTGATCCGACAGATCGCGCGCCGGCTGCGCGAACGCTATTCCAAGCCGCGCAAGCGTCAGCGCCGCGGCCATCTCGACGTCCGCCGCACGTTGCGGCGGAACGCAGCCTGGGGCGGCGTGCCGTTCCTCACCGCGTGGAAGCGCAAGCATCGCGACCGGCCGAAGATCGTAGCGCTGTGCGACGTCTCGGGCTCGGTCGCCCGCGTCTCGGACTTCTTCCTGCTCCTGATCCACAGCCTGCACGAGGTCGTCGACGACGTCCGTTCGTTCGCCTTCTCGGGCCATTTGATCGAGGTCAGCGACATCCTGGAATCCAATTCGCCGGAAGAAGCGATGAAGGAGATCATGTCCAGGGTCGGCTTCGGTTCGTCCGACTACGGCAATTCCTTCGCCGATTTCGAGGACAATTGGATGAGCGCAATCACGCCGCAGACCACGGTGATCGTGCTCGGCGACGCCCGCAGCAACAATCTCGATCCGCGCGCCGACATCCTGCGCCGCATCGGCGAGCGCTCGAAGCGGCTGGTGTGGCTCAACCCCGAAGGCCGCATGGTCTGGGGTTTTGGCGATTCCGAGATGCCGCGCTACGCGACCTTCTGCACCGTGGTGCGCCAATGCGCGACTGCCCAGCAGCTCGAGCGCGCCGTCTCTGACATCGTGGCGACGTATCAATAGACCGCGCAGTCGGGACTGCTATATCGCGAGCGACTCGCTGTGGAGGAACCACCCGACTAACGCAACCAGCGTCAGCGCGATCGACGCGGAGACACTGACGAGCTTGATCGTCGTGATCGCCTTCAGCATCGAGACGGAGCGGGCCGCCGCATGCGGATCGCCGTGCAGCAACAGCCAGGCCAGCAGGCAATCCTCGATCAGGTCGCTCAGCAGATACACCGCCGGCACGACCAGGCCGAGCCACGCTGCGGTCGGATAGATCTGGTTCAGCCAGAATGATGACGCCGCGCCCATCGCGCCCGCCAGCGCCAGCATGACGACGAGATCGAGCGGGAACAGGATCGGGAAGACATATTTCATCCGCAGATCGGATTGCACCAGTTCGCCGAGCTGATCGCCGGTGTAGCTCAGCGTCTTCTCCGGAAAGCGGGTCCGGAATCTACTGGCGAAAACGCGATCCGAATAGCTACCGACCCACCAGAACAGTCCGAACGCACTCACCACCAATCCCGCGAGAATGACCGTCACGAGCGCTTGGTGGCTCATGCCGATGCGTTCCTGTCCATGGTGTGGAGGCTGCGGAAGGCCGCAGGCAAGATGATCGCGCGCACCGGCGAAATCCCTGAAGGGCAGAAAATTCGACGCAATATCGCAATGATTGACGACGAGATTTCCACCTTTTCCAAAGTGTTGCAATTGAATTCTGCGGATCGCTGGTTAGAGCGCGCACGCCCGCGCGATGTCGGCCGCAGACGCCGGAATGACAGTCGGCGTTCATGCCGCGCACATAGAACCGTCTTCAATTGAAGATTGAATCTTCCCCGTGTTCTGCCGTACATTGAGATCGCGAATTTTCACGGCGGCCGCGGGGGCAACGGATGCCGAAGGATATTGTGATTTGTTGCGACGGCACCGGCAACGAGATCGGCGCCAATATTTCCAACGTGCTGAAGCTGTTTCGCGTCGCCGACAAGGATGACCGGCAGCGCATCTACTATCATCCGGGTCTCGGCACGATCGGCCTGCAGAACAGCTGGGGCCGCTTCAAGCAGGAGGTGCGCGGCCTGTTCGGGCTGGCCTTTGGCGCCGGCCTCGACGAGGACACGCTTGGCGCCTACCGTTTTCTGTGCCGGCTCTGGGAGCCCGGCGACCGGGTCTGGATGTTCGGTTTCAGCCGCGGCGCCTATACCGTGCGCACGCTGGCGGCTTTCATCCATGCGATGGGCCTGTTGCCGGTCGACCAGCTCGACCTCGCCAGCCATGCCTTCGGCACCTACAAGAAAGCCAGCTCCGACGCCCAGAAGTCCGACGGGACGTTTGACCCTGCCCCGCTGAAGGAAGTCTGGCACTTCAGCCAGATCGCCGGCGGGCGCAACATCGACATCGAGTTCGTCGGAGTCTGGGACACCGTGGCCTCGATCATCGTGCCACGGCAGGACAACTTCCTGTTCGACATCCAGACGCTGCTGTTCACCCGCACCAACTCCAGCGTCAAATGCTTCCGCCAGGCGATCTCGATCGACGAACGCAGGCGCATGTTCCGCCTCAACCGCTGGATCGAGCCGCAGAAGTTCCGCACCGATCCGTTCGATCCGGCAACGGAGGTGGACCAGGACATTCGCCAGGTCTGGTTCGCCGGCGTGCACTCCGACGTCGGCGGTGGCTATCCCGAGGACCAGAGCGGGCCGTCAAAATTTCCGCTGATCTGGATGCTCGAGCAGGCCAAGACCGCCGGGCTGCACATGGATCAGGCGCTGATCGATCATCTCGCCTGGGGGATGCCGCTGCCGCCGCACAAGTTCGACTACGTGCCGCCGAGCGCGACCGCCCCGCTGCACAATTCGCTGACCGCCGCCTGGGAAATCCTGGAATGGATTCCGAAGAGCGACAAATGGAAGGAGTGGCCGGAGCGGAAGTCCTTCCTCGGCTTCTATCTGCCGCGCGGCGAGCCGCGGCCGATACCGGACGGGGCGACCATCCATGCCTCGGTGGTTGAACGGATGGAGAAGGATACGACCTACAAGCCGATCAACCTGCCGACGACCTACAAGGTCGAGCCAATGACGCCGCCTCCGGCGCCACCCGCTCCGACGGCCTGACCAATTTACGCATCGATCGCATCCTTGATCCGCTTGCGGCTGAGCGGCAGGTCGCGCAGCCGCTTGCCGGTCGCGCGCGCAACGGCATTGGCGAGCGACGCAGCGGCCGGCCCCTGCCCGGTCTCGCCGCTGCCGAGGAACGGCTGGCCCGGGCGGTTGATGATGTGGACGGCGATGCTGTCGGGCACGGCATTGAAGCGCAGGATCGGGTAGGTCTGCCAGTCGATGCTGGTGATCCTTGCTTCATCGAAGGTGACGCTCTCATAGAGCGTCCAGCTCGCCGACTGCACGATCGCGCCCTCGATCTGGTTGGTGATGCCGTCCGGATTGACGACCTGGCCGGCATCGACGGCAGCGACCGCGCGCACCAGCCGAGCCCGGCCAGTCTCGCGATCGACCTCCACCTCGGTCGCAATGGCACAATAGGCGGCCAGATTCTTGTAGCGCGCGAACGCAAAGCCATAGCCGCGATTCTGCGGCGCCCTCGCACCGGGCGTCCAGCCGAATTCCCGGGCAGCGGTCTCCACCACCGCGCGGCCGCGCGCATCGTCGAGATGGTTGAGGCGAAACGCGACCGGATCGGCGCCGGCGAGATCGGCCAGCTCGTCCATAAAGCTCTCGATCGAGAACACATTGTGATAGGCGCCGAGCGCGCGCATCGCCGAAATCCGCAAAGGCATCGCGGGAATGAAGTGGTGCATCACATGCGCGTTCGGGAAATTGTAGATCGGTATCGCGTTGCGATCGCCGCCGCCCTCCGGCAGCGGCAACGGCTTTGGCGCAGGCACCGCAAACGACCGCGCCATGTGCTGGGCCGCGAGCAGCGAGCCGGCGCCGCCCGGCCGCATCGAATGCGTGTTGCTCCACACCGCAAAATTCCAATCGGCGATCCTGCCGTCGACCGTGAGCGAGGCCCTCAACTTCGTCACCATGGCCGGGCCATACGGCTCCCAACCGTGCTCCTGCTCGCGCATCCACTGCACCCGGACCGGGCGCCCGGGCAGCGCATGGGCAATCAGCGCGGCGTCAGCGGCGGCATCGTCGGCGCCGTTATGGCCGTAGCAGCCGGAGCCCTCGACATGGATCAGGCGGACGCTGGCAAGCGGCATGCCGAGCATTTCAGCGATGGCCTGCCGGTCGGGATAGACGCCTTGGGTGTGCGTCCACACCGTCATCGCGCCATCGCCGAACTGCGCGAGCGCGCAGGACGGCCCGATCGAGCCATGCGACTGATAGGGCCGCGTGTAGGTCGCCTCGAGCGATTTCGTGCCGCTCACCGCGGGATCGCTGCGTTCGAAAATTGCGAAGTCCTGCGACGGCAGCGCGGTCAGCACATCAGCCAGATCCCGCTGGTTCGGCAGCTTCGCGCTCTCCCGCCACTTCGCCGCGGCTGACAGCGCATGCATGGCCTTGACCGCCGAAAACTCCTTCTCCGCCACCACGGCAAGGAAATTGCCGTCGCGCACGACTCCGACCACACCGGGCATCTTCTCGATCGCGGCCGTATCGCATTCGATCAGCTTCGCGCCGTAGCTCGGCGGACGCACGACGCGCGCATGAACCATCCCAGGAAGGCGCATGTCCTGCACATAGGCGGCGCCGCCGGTGACCTTGGCCGGAATATCGACGCGCGGCACCGGTTGACCCATCACCTTGAAACTTGCCGGATCCTTCAGGCGCGATGTCGGCTGCGCCTCGACATGCAGCATGTCCGAGGCGACGAGCTCGCCATAGCTCAAGTGCCGGCCGTCGGGGGCGATCACCGCCGCATTCTCGGTGCGCAACGCGTCGGTTGGCAGATCGAACCGCCTCGCTGCCTCCGCAACCAGCAGCGCACGCGTCTGCGCCGCGGCATGCAGGATCGCGGTGCCGCTGTCTTGCATCGAATGGCTGCCGGAGGTGTAGCCTTCGTTCGCCGTGAGCTTTGTATCGGCAGTGATCACCTTCAGCGCATCGAAGGGAATATCGAGCTGCTCGGCGGCGATCTGCTGGAACGCGGTGCGGAATCCCTGGCCGAGCTCGGCCTTGCCCGTAAAGGCCGTGATCTGGCCATTGGCGTCGATCCGGATCCAGGAATCCAGATTGGGTGAGGTTGCGAGGCTGCCCGGCAGCTTCGGGCCCTGAGCCTTCTGCTCCTGCGCCACCGCATGGCGCAGCGAGAAGCTGACGATCAGCGCGCCGCCACCGGCCAGCACGCTGCGGCGATCGAGCACTATCGGCGCGATCATCGGACGCCCTCCTCGCTTGCGGCGTCGGCCGTATCCATCAGCCGCGCGGCGCGATGCACCGCGCGCAGGATGCGCATATGGGTGCCGCAGCGGCAGAGATTGGGCTCCAGCTCGGCGCGGATCTGTGCATCGGATGGCTTCGGGTTGCGCATCAGGAGCGCCTGCGCCCGCATCATCATCCCGGCGATGCAGTAGCCGCACTGCGCTGCCTGCTCCTCCATGAAGGCGCGCTGGATCGGCGCCGGCGCGGCCACGGTGCCGAGCCCTTCGAGCGTCGTCACCTGCTTGCCCTCGACGAGCAACAGCGGCGTGACGCAGGACAGCACCGCCTTGCCGTCGACGATCACGGTGCAGGCGCCGCATTGCCCGAGCCCGCAGCCGAACTTCGCGGCATTGAGCGCGAGATCGTTGCGCAGCACATAGAGCAGCGGCGTATCCGGATCGGCATCGACCTGGTGATCCCGGCCATTGACCTTCAGCGTTGTCATGGCGTACCTCGCCGTCTGGTTTCCGCAGGCGCGTCGCGCGCCGCAAGCGACGTGGCCTGCGCCGCGCGCGCCTCGTGCACCGCCTTGTCGAGATCGTTCCACGCCGGTTGCTTGCCGAACCTGGAGCGCAGATAGTTCGCGAGCTCAACCACCTGCGCGTCGTCGATGCTGGCCGCGAATCCCGGCATGATCGGACTGCGCTCACCCGCGGCGGCACTGATGCCCGCCAGCACGATATTGAGGAGGTTGCGCGGGTCGGAGCCTGCGATCGCCGTGCTCAGCGCGAGATTGACACCGCCATAGGGCAGCGCCCGATTGCCCTCATGGCACGCTGCGCAGGCCGCAGCATAGATCGCCGCGCCCGCGGCGTTGGCTTGCGCTGCGTCCGCTGATGCCGATTGCGCCACGGCATCGGCGGGCGGCTTGCGATCCGGCGCCGACGTACCCGAGACATCGGCCATGTACACGGCGATGGCGCGCACATCGCTATCGGCGACATCAGCCAGATTGCCGACCACTTCAGCCATCGGCCCGCGTGCGGTGCCGTGATCGGAATGCCAGCCGTGGCGCAGATAGGCGTACAACGCGTCAGCCGTCCACCGCACCGGGGCGTACGAGGCATCGTTCAGCGCGTAGGCGTGCCAATTGTCGACCTCGCCGCCGGCGAACTGCGCGTTCACGCGTTCCGCGCCAAGCACGTTGCGCGGCGTGTGGCAGGCGCCGCAATGCGCGAGCCCCTCGACCAGATAGGCACCGCGGTTCCATTCCGCGCCCTTGGCCGGATCGGAGGGGACGTCGCCGCTGCGAAGATACATGAACTTCCACCCGGCAATCAGCGGCCGATAGTTCAACGGAAACGCCAGCTGATTCGCCGGCGGCGACGCACGCACCGGCTGCCGCGTCATCAGGAACGCATAGAGCGCCCGGTCGTCTGCATCGGAGACAATGGTGAAATGGTCATAGGGAAAGGTCGGGTAGAGATGCCGGCCGTCGCGGGCGACGCCCGAGCGCATCGCGCGGACGAACGCCTCCTCCGGCCAGCCGCCGATGCCGGTCTCGGCGTCCGGCGTGATGTTCGACGAGAAGATGGTGCCGAACGGCGTCGGAACCGGCAGCCCGCCGGCATAGTTCCCACCGCCCTGCACGGTATGGCAGGTGTTGCAGTTGCCGATCGCCGCGAGATCGCGGCCGCGCTTGACGGTGTCAGGGTCGAACGTATCAGGCCGGGGCGGCGCAATGGCCGCGATCTGCGGCCGCCAGGCGATCGCGGCGCCCGCGGCCGCGCCGGCGACCAGCACGATCGCGGCAATGCCTGTGATGATCCGCAGCTGACCGGCCATGCGTGAATTGAGTTTGTTGTTGGGACGTGTATTAACACGTTTCGTTCCGGTATCGTTCGGCCAGAAGACCTCGATCACCGCCTGTTGACCCCAAGGAAGTCCAAAGGAAATCCAGGGGAATCCCAAGGGATCAAGCAAGGGATCATGACCGCCCAGCCCGCCCTCGATCATGCATCCGCTCCGCCTCGCGACGCGCGGTCCGTGCTCAGCTCCGTATTCGGCCTGTCGGGCTTCCGCGGCGCGCAGGAGAAGATCGTCCGCCACGTCACCGATGGCGGCAATTGCCTGGTGCTGATGCCGACCGGCGGCGGCAAGTCGCTGTGCTACCAGCTGCCGTCGCTGCTGCGCGACGGCTGCGGCATCGTGGTGTCGCCCCTGATCGCGCTGATGCGTGACCAGGTCGCGGGGCTCACGGAAGCCGGCGTCAACGCCGCGGTGCTGAACTCGACGCTGTCCTATCAGGAAGCCTCCGAAGTCGAGCGGCGGCTGCTCGCCGGCGATCTCGATTTGCTCTATGTCGCGCCGGAACGGCTGCTGACGCCGCGCTGCCTCAGTCTGCTCGGCCAGGCGCAGATCGCGCTGTTTGCGATCGACGAGGCGCATTGCGTCTCGCAATGGGGCCATGATTTCCGCCCGGAATATATCGGCTTGTCCGCGCTCGCCGAGCGCTTCCCCAAGGTGCCGCGCATCGCGCTGACGGCAACCGCGGACGCGCTGACGCGAAAGGAGATCGCCGAACGGCTGTCACTCACCGGCGCACCGGAGTTCGTCGCAAGCTTCGACCGCCCCAACATCCGCTACGAGATCGTCGACAAGCAGAACGCCACCACGCAGCTCAAGAGTTTCATCAAGGAGCGCCATGCCGGCGACGCCGGCGTGGTCTATTGCCTGTCGCGCGCCAAGGTCGAGGACGTCGCGGCGTCGCTGAGCGAGGCCGGCATTCCCGCGCTGCCCTATCACGCCGGGCTCGACGCCAGCGTGCGCGCCCGGCATCAGGACCGCTTCCTCAATGAGGACGGCATCGTCATCGTCGCCACCATCGCGTTCGGCATGGGCATCGACAAGCCCGACGTGCGCTTCGTCGCGCATCTCGATTTGCCGAAGAGCATCGAGGCCTACTACCAGGAGACCGGACGCGCCGGCCGTGACGGCAAGCCGTCGGCCGCGTGGATGGCCTACGGCCTCTCCGACATCGTGCAGCAGCGCCGCATGATCGACGAATCGACCGGCTCCGACGCCTTCAAGCGCGTCTCGATCGGCAAGCTCGACGCGCTGGTTGCGCTGGCCGAGACCGTGCATTGCCGGCGGCAGCGCCTGCTCGGCTATTTCGGCGAGGCCCGCACGGACGAAAGCTGCGGCAATTGCGACAACTGCCTGACGCCGCCGCGGGTCCGCGACGGCAAGGTGCTCGCCCAAAAGCTGCTCTCTTGCGCCTATCGCACCGGGCAGCGCTTTGGCGCCATGCACCTGATCGACGTACTGGTCGGGCGGCTGACCGAACGCGTCAAGCAGTTCAACCACGACCAATTGTCGGTGTTCGGCATCGGCCGCGAGCTCAACGAGAAGCAATGGCGCGCGGTGTTGCGCCAGCTGGTGGCGATGGGTCATCTGCGCGCCGACAGCGACGCCTTCGGTGCGCTGAAACTCACCGATAGTGCCCGCGGCGTGCTGAAAGGCGAGACCGCGGTGATGCTGCGCGAACAGCCGGAAGGCGCGCGCAACCGCGCGGTTCGCGGTAAGTCACGTCGCGGCGACCTCGCGCCGACGACCGACAGCCCGGGCGGTGTGGCGAACCCCGCGCTGCATGCAGCGCTGCGCGCCTGGCGCTCGGAGGTCGCGCGGCAGCGCGGCGTGCCGGCCTATGTGGTGCTGCACGATTCAACCATCGACGGCATCGCCGCGATGCGTCCGGACACGCTGGGCGAACTGCGCAACATCGCCGGGATCGGCGACAAGAAGCTCGAGCATTACGGCGACGAACTGATCCGGATCGTGAAGTCCAACGACGGCTGAACAATCGGCATTGGCGATGGCCGCCGATTGACGGATTTCATCGCAACGAGTCTCACCCGAAGCAGCGCCAGGATACCGCGACCCTCAGCCCCGCGGCATGGGAGCCATACCCGGCGCGGGAATGCACGCGCTTGCAGGCCGCGCCGCCCTGGCCCTAATCTTTAGGTCGTTGCGTCCAACGAGACGCGGACAAGACATAACGACAAGATATAGGGATGAGACGGGCCATGGCTCAGGAGAGCACCGCGCGCAAGGCTGCGCGCCCTGCCGAAACTGCAACGTTCGACGCCGTCGTGATCGGCGCAGGATTCGCCGGCCTGTACATGCTGCATCGGCTGCGCGGGCTCGGCTTCACCGCACGGGTCTATGAGGCCGGCGGCGGGGTCGGCGGCACCTGGTACTGGAATCGCTATCCCGGCGCGCGCTGCGACGTCGAGAGCCTGCAATACTCCTTCTCGTTCTCCGAGGAACTCGATCAGGACTGGAGCTGGTCGGAGAAATATTCTCCGCAGCCCGAAATTCTCGCCTATGCCAACCACGTCGCCGACCGCTTCGACCTGCGCAGCCAGATCGTGTTCGACACCCGCGTCACCGCTGCGACCTTCGACGAAAAGGCGGGCAGCTGGTCGATCGAAACCGATCGCGGCGACAGGGTCACCGCCAAATTCTGCATCATGGCGGTCGGCTGCCTGTCGGCGCCGAACCGACCCGCTTTCCCCGGGATGGCGGATTTCCGCGGGCCGATCTATCACACCGGCGAATGGCCTCATGAGGGAGTCGACTTCACCGGCCTGCGCGTCGGCGTCATCGGCACCGGATCGTCCGCGATCCAGTCGATCCCGATCATCGCGCAACAGGCGTCCGAGCTCACCGTGTTCCAGCGCACCGCGACCTGGTCGGTGCCGGCATGGAACGAGCAGCTGTCGCCGGAATATCTGAAGGAAGCCAAGGCGCATTATCCGGAGCTGCGCGCGAAGGCGCGTGCGCGCCCCACCGGCTTCTACTTCCAGTTCAACGCTCAGCCCGCATTGCAGGCAAGCGAGCACGAACGCGAGCGGCTCTATGAGGAAGCCTGGCAACGCGGCGGCCTGCCCTTCCTCGGCGCGTTCGGCGACCTGTTGTTCGAGAAAGCCGCCAACGACACCATCGCCGATTTCGCGCGCGAGAAGATCCGCGGCATCGTCAAGGATCCCGCCACCGCCGAGCTGCTGTGCCCTCGAAACGTGTTCGGCTGCAAGCGGCTCTGCGTCGATACCAACTACTTCGAGACCTACAACCTGCCGCACGTGAAGCTGGTCGACGTGTCGACGACACCAATCGAACGCTTCACCACCGAGGGCATCGTGGTCGACGGCACCGAATACAAATTCGATGCGATCGTCTCCGCCACCGGCTTTGCCGCCATGACGGGCTCGTTCGACAAGATCGCGATCACCGGCCGCGGCGGGCAGACGCTCGCCGAGAAATGGCAGGCCGGTCCGCGCGCCTATCTCGGCCTCGCCACGGAAGGATTTCCGAACCTGTTCATGATCACCGGGCCCGGCAGTCCGTCGGTGCTCGCGAGCATGATCCAGGCGATCGAGCAGCATGTCGACTGGCTGGCGGATTGCATCAGCCACATGCGCGATGTCGGCGCCGGCACGATCGAGGCGGTGCGCGACGACGAGGACGCCTGGGTCGCCCATGTCAACGACGTCTCCACGGTCTCGCTGCGCTCGACCTGCAGCTCCTGGTATGTCGGCGCCAACATCCCGGGCCGCCCCCGCGTGTTCATGCCCTATATCGGCGGCTTTCCGATCTATGTGCAGAAATGCAATGAGGTGATGAATTCGGGCTATGACGGCTTCGTGCTGCAGGGTGCGCGCAAAGGCAACGCACCGCCGCAGGTCCGCTTCACCGAGCGCTGGCAGGTGCCGCTCGATATCGAGGTGATCTCGCCGGCCGCGGTCGCCGCCAAGCGCGTCCCCATGGTCTGAGCTCCGGCGGTATCCCGCACCGGCGTTGCGCATGATAGTGTCGTGCCGGGTTCGCGTTTCGCATCGCGGGCTGCACGGAGGATGATGGCCGACACGGCATTGCAGGGATTGGTCGAGCGGATCGGCGCAGATCACGTCGTGCGCCGGCTTGGAATCGAGGCCGCGCATGAGAAGCAGCTGTTCGGCCAGGGCACACTCGTGTTCAACGTCGAGAACTGGAAGCTGGCGCCATGGGTCGTCGAGACTGCGCTGAAAGTCGCCGGCCTCCATGGCCGCGCGCGGCGCAACGCCGACCGGGTCGAGGTGCGGCGCAATCTGGTGACGTCGACGCGCCTGCCGGCGGCGTTCGACGGCTTCACCATCCTGCAGCTCAGCGATCTCCACGCCGACATCAGCCAAGGCGCGATGCGGCATCTCACCGACATCGTCCGCTATGTTGCCTGCGATATCTGCGTCCTCACCGGCGACTATCGCGGCAAGACGTTTGGCTCGTTCGAGACCAGCCTCGCGCTGATGAAGGATCTCTGCGCGCGGATCAAGTTGCCGCTCTACGGCATCCTCGGCAATCACGACAGTATCCGGATGACGCCGGCGCTGGAGGCGATGGGCATCAGGATGCTGTTCAACGAACAGGAGCCGATCACGCGCGACGGCGCGACCATCCATCTCGCCGGCATCGACGATGCGCATTTCTATCGCACCGACGACATTGCAAAGGCTGCCGCGGCGATCCCGCGCGATGCATTCTCGATCTTGCTTGCGCATACGCCGGAATCCTATCGCGAGGCGGCAGCAAGCGGCTTCGACCTGATGCTGAGCGGCCATACCCATGGCGGCCAGCTCTGCCTGCCCGGCGGCATCGCGATCAAGCTGGAGGCGCGGCTGCCGCGCAGGATGGGCAAGGGCGCGTGGTGCTTCCAGACGCTTGCCGGCTACACATCAACCGGCGCCGGCACCAGCCTGGCGCCGGTGCGGCTCAACTGCCCGGCCGAGATCACGGTGCATACGCTGCGGCGGCTCGGCGCGTGAAACGATAGAGCGCCGCGCCGGCATCAATTCCCCGGCTTCTTCGCGCCGGAGGCTTGTTCGTTCACCTTGCACGTGATCAGGAGCGTAAAGCCGCGCGCGTCCTTCGCGATCTCGGACGTCTCCCGCTTTGTCGCATCATGCCAATCGGCGACCTGGTACTGCACCGCGCTGTTGTCGAGGAAGTCGCGCAACGCCCCGGTCTTGATCGCGAAATTGATGTTCTCCGGGATGGTTCCCGTCGCGCGCGCGACCCTGACCGCGTCGAGCTTCGCGGCCACGACGCCGACCACACCACCGCCGAGATCGAACAGCGGGCCGCCGCTGTTGCCCGGCTGCACCGCGGCGCTGATCTGCAGGAAGCGGGTGTCGTTGAGGATGCCGCTGAGCGAAGAGACGATGCCCGTGGTCACGGTGAAATCGGACGTCAGCAGCCCGTGATAGGGATAACCGATCGCCACGACGCCATCGCCGACCAGAATGGCATTCTGCCTGATCTTGGCGACATCCTTGAACGGGGACGGCGCCTGCAGCAGCGCGAGATCGTTGGTCTCATCGCTGGACACCAGCCGCAGCTTGGCCGGCGCCTCGCCGCTCAGGTTTCCGGTAATCTCGCTGCAACCGTCGATGACATGATGGTTGGTGACGACATGGCCGCTGCTGCTGACGACAAAGCCGGTCCCGGTCCCGGACTTCGCCTGCTTCGCCGGTGGCGGGTTCGGCGCAGCCTGCGGCGGCGCGGCCGCGGGCTTGGTCGCGACAGCGAACTCCCCGGCACCGGCGACGCCGTTCTTCTTCACCGAGACCACGCAGTTGAGGAGCGCCGGCAGCAATTGCGCGGTCTGATTGAGGTTGAATTGAAACAATTGCCCCTGCGCGAACGCCGTCATCTGGCGCGCCTTGCGGAACTGATTGATCAGCGCCGAATTCACCGGCATCTCGACATTCACGAGCTTCTCGCCGAGCGGCATGCCGTAGACATTGAACGCGGGCTGGCCGTCAAAGGTCAGCGCAAGCGGAAAGGCTTCGCCCGGCGTCAAACGCCAGCTGTCATGAGCCAAGCCCAACCGCCAGCTGCCATTGGCGGCGACCGCCACCATGAAGAAGATGCCGCTCTGGTAGGTGCTCCCCGCCGAGCAGTGCGTGAACGCACCACTCTTGTCGTCGGTGAAGGCGCCGCCCTTCCAATTGCCGACCGTGATCGAGCCGTAGGGACCGCGGGCGTTCGACGGAGTTGCAACCGCAAACAGCCACGCGGCCGCAACGGCCGCCCAGATCACAACTCTCATAACGCACACTCCCCAGCCACAACCTTTTATAGGAGGCGGAGAAATTCATCCGCAAGTGGTGCGCGGCTTGGCCTTTGGTTCAGCGGCCACGCAATACCGCCGCAGATGAGGTGATCGCCACACCCTCTGGTTACAGACGATATGTTCCTATTTTGTTCCTAAGATGTCAACCCGGACACATTCCAACCCGCCGCGCCGGGCGGAGGCTACTGCGGCTCCCTAACCGAAGACTGCGTCGGCGGATTTGGATCGCTGAACCAGTAGCGGGATGCGAAGGCATGCACGCCGACGCCGATCAGGAAAATGCCGGCATAGAGCTCGATCTCGCTGTTCATCGCCAGCAGGCGAGCGCGCGGCGTATGACCATGGCCCTGGTAAGCCCAAAACCAATGCCCCACCGCGACGATGCCGACGCCGAGCGCGGCGATGGCTCGGCCGGCCGCATTCATCATCCTCACGCGAAGGTCTCCCGACTCGCCCGGCCTGGGCAGGATATCGGGAGAAGCTGACGCCGACCTGACGCGGTAGTGGCGCAGCCCGGAGTCGCTTCAATCCATCCAGGCTACGAAACGGGATCGCCTCAGCCGTTCCTGAACGCGTAGGCGTAGCCGTTGAGCGCCGGCGCGCCGCCGAGATGGGCGTAGAGCACCTTCGATCCGGCCGGGAAGAAACCCTTCTGCACCAGATCGATCATGCCCTGCATCGACTTACCCTCATAGACGGGATCAGTAATCATGCCTTCCAGCCGCGCGCTGAGGCGGATCGCCGCCTTGGTCTCTTCCGACGGCACGCCGTAGGCGGGGTAGGCGTAGTCCTCGATCAGCACGACATCATCCTCGACGATGTCGCGGCCAAGCTCGACCAGTTTCGCGGTGTTCTGCGCGATCGACAGCACCTGCGCCTTGGTCTGCGCGGGCGTAAATGAACCGTCGATGCCGATGACATTGCGCGCACGCCCGTCGGCGGCGAAGCCGACCAGCATGCCGGCATGGGTCGAGCCGGTCACCGTGCAGACGACGATGTAGTCGAACTTGACGCCGAGCTGGCGCTCCTGCGCACGGACCTCTTCGGCAAAGCCGACATAGCCGAGCCCGCCATATTTGTGCACTGAGGCGCCCGCGGGAATGGCATAGGGCTTGCCGCCCGCCGCCTTCACTTCCTCGATCGCCTGCTCCCAGCTCTTGCGAATGCCGATGTCGAAGCCATCGTCGACCAGGCGCACATCCGCGCCCATCACGCGCGAAAGCAGGATGTTGCCGACGCGGTCGTAGACGGCGTCCTCATGCGGCACCCAGCTTTCCTGCACCAGCCGGCACTTCATGCCGATCTTGGCCGCGACTGCCGCGACCATGCGGGTGTGGTTGGATTGCACACCGCCGATCGAGACCAGCGTGTCGGCGTTGGAAGCGATCGCGTCGGGGATGATGTATTCGAGCTTGCGCAGCTTGTTGCCGCCGAAGGCGAGCCCGGAATTGCAATCCTCGCGCTTGGCATAGAGCTCGACCTTGCCGCCGAGATGCTTTGACAGCCGATCGAGCTTCTCGATGGCGGTCGGCCCGAAGGTGAGCGGGTATCGCGCGAATTTCTCCAGCATGCTGGCATCCTCTTTGGTGGTCTGGAACGGCGGCCAGAACTACCACTCCAGGCGCGAAAGGTGCTCTCTAAGTCAGCCCATCTGATTGTCAGTGATTGCACTATTAGAACTGAATGATACGTTTTCTCTCACCTATTTGCCCTATAACGAAAGATTCTTCCATGTCAGCCCGACTCGACCGCATCGACCTCAAGATGTTGAGATTGCTGCAGAAGAACGGCCGGCTCAGCAACGCCGAGCTGGCCGATCAGGTCGGTGTCAGCCCCGCCACCTGCCATCGCCGGACTCAGGCGCTGTTCGACGAGGGCTTTCTCAGTGGCGTTCGGGCCATGGTGGCGCCCCGCAAGGTCGGCATGGGCACGCTGGTGATGGTCGGCGTCGTGCTCGACCGCTCGACGCCGGAGAGTTTTGCGAGTTTCGAGCAGGCGGTGGCGAACCTCAAATGCGTACTCGACTGCCACCTCGTCGCCGGCGACTTCGACTACTTCCTCAAGATCCGCGCCGGCGACATGGAGGATTTCAACCGCATCCATGGCGACCAGCTGATCGCACTGCCCGGTGTGCGGCAGACCCGCACCTTCTTCGTGATGAAGGAGGTGGTGGACAATGCGGCGCTGGAGTTCTGAGTTGCGGCTCCGTCCGGCAGCCTACTTCGAAGCCTTGTCGATCTTGTGCGCGAGATGGCCGGTCTGATGATCTCTGCGGAGTTGGCTCAGCGAGGTCTCGTTCAGCGCTGCCAGGACGTCGCTCAGCTTCTCGGTTTCGGGATAGCCCGCGGCGAAACCCGGCCCGTAAACCTTGCGCAAGGTGCGCAGCAGCGTGTTTCCGTGCTTGCCGCTGATTTCGCCGTCCTTGTTGGGATGCCGGTGGTCGAGGCCTGCCTTGCTCATGCTGCTCTCCCTTGAACTTATTGGCCGGCAGCATCTGCCTGCGGCGATCAAATGGCAATTGAGGCCGCAAACCGGCCGGGAACCGCTCCGACGCGCTCACGCATGCTTCGTCGAAGGCGACTATTCAGTGGCTATTTGCCGCGTATTCGGTCAATGTCACCATGTGCTCCTGCGGGCTCCGGAGAGGCCTGACGCGGCTGTCGAAGCAGCAAGTCGCGTCCATACGGGAAGCCACAGCTCCATTGCGTCACAGCACGGTCCTGCGTGAGAGCCCCCAACTGCAGAGGTGGACAGATGTCATATGCCTACAAGCTGAATGAAGACGTTCGCCACCGGGCCCAGGGGCCGCAAGGTCGAGCCGAGGCCGATGAGCCGGCGGTCTACACCATTGTTCAACGCATGCCGATCGAAGCAGACGGGCGGCTTCGGTACCGGATCAGAAGCAAAGCGGGCAATATCGAGCGCGTGGTGACGGAAGAACAGCTGTCGTATTCGCAATAGGCTACGCGGCGCCGGAGTCCTGAGCCAGACGCGGTCCCGAGCCTGCTGCGTCGGCCATCCTGCCCGAGAGGAGTAGTCCTTTCATTCGACTTGATGGGCCGCGCAAATCGGCGCAGTCTCTCCCGGACTCCCCACAGGGCTGCAGGGTCGCGCGCGGCTGCGCGGGTAGATCGATCCGGGGGTGACAGTCATGAACGTCACGGCGATGCGACTGGCCATACCGTTGCTGGCACTTGCGGCCGGCGGCACAGCTGCGTTCGTCTTCGGCATTCACCAAACCCAGCAGATCCTGGGCGTGAGCACGCGCTTGATGGCGACAGCACCAGCGGCTCCCGCGCAAGACCAGGACGCGGCAAAACAGGACAAGACCGCGCTGGCAAAGGCGCAGACCGAGACCGCGGCGCTGGCCAACGCGTTGGCAGGAGCCTCGCCGACACCGGGCGGCAACGCGGTGCCGGAGTTCGACGTCGTGAACATCGAGCCGACCGGCGCGGCCGTTGTCGCCGGCCGGGCGCTCCCCGGCGCGACAGTGGAGTTGCTGCGCAATGGCGAGGTGCACGATCGCGCCGTGGCGGACAAGTCCGGCCAGTTCGTGATGGTGCCCCGCCCGCTTCCGCCGGGAAACTACGACCTCACCCTGCGCATCACGCATGATGGCAAGCAGGTGACCTCCAGGCAGAGCGTGGCCGTGGCGCTCGATGCTGCGGCCAGCGAGCGGCCGATGGTGGCGCTGATGGTGCCGGACAAGCCGATCCGCGTGCTGTCGCAACCTGCGCCCACCTCGCCGGCGGCCGGGAAGGTAACTGTCGAGGCCGTTGAGACCGAACCGGGCGGCAAGCTCCATGTCAGCGCCCAGGCAGCTCCCGGCGCAACGGTCAGGCTCTATCTCAACGACAGTCTGATCACATCCGCGACGGCCGACGCGACAGGGCATCTCTCGGTCACGATCAACAAGGGCGTAACGACCGGCGACTATCGGGTTCGGCTTGACGAGGTCGACCTCGGCTCCGGCAAGGTCCGCGCGCGTGCCGAGGTGCCGTTCAACGCATCCGACCCGACGACCACTGCATCGATCCCGACGCCTGCGGCGGCGTCCGCGCGTACGGATGCGACCGCGCCGCAGTTCGCGGCGGCGACCACCGCCACGTTGAGCTCACCCTCCGCCGTGATCGTGCCGAAGATCACCACGACCACCGTGGTGCGCGGCGACAGCCTGTGGCGGATCAGCCAGCGCGCATTGGGCGCCGGGCAGCGCTACGCGGTGATCTATCGGGCTAACTCGCGGCAGATCCGCAACCCCAATTTGATCTATCCCGGCCAGGTCTTCGTTTTGCCGACGCGGTGACGCCGGCATCCTGTCCACGTTCACTTGCCAGGGGATTTCAGGAAAGCGACGATCCTGGCGCGATCCTCCGCCGCGCGCACGCCGGTATACGGCTTCATGCCGTTGCCCGACACCACCGCTTCGGGGTCCTCGATGAAGCGCAGCAGCGTGCGCTCATCCCAGACGATGTCGGACGATTTCATCGCCTCCGAATAGGCAAAGTTCGCCACCGATCCGGCCTTGCGGCCGATGATCCCGTGCAGATTCGGGCCAACGCGATTGTCGCCGTCCTTGACGGTGTGGCAGGTGCGGCAGGAATTGTTGAACGCCTGCTCACCGGACACGCCTGCATCCTCGCCACATGACGGCGACAGCGGCAGGGACACCAGCCCGCAAACAACGACGATGAATCCCGGTCGCATCGATCACTCCGTCGGAAGTGCCATGCCGTCAACGCAGAGGCAACGTGAAAGGTCCTCGCGCGGCAGGCCCTACATCTGGCGCCGCCGCGCGCGCAGCACTAGATGTGCTGCCATGCAGCACCCCGCCCTCGAGGATTTCGTCGCCGGCCACCAGCGCCTGTTTGTCCTGACCGGGGCCGGCTGCAGCACCAATTCCGGCATTCCCGACTATCGCGACAGCGACGGCAACTGGAAGCGGACGCCGCCGGTCACCATTCAGGCATTCCTGGGCGAAGCGGCGACGCGGCAGCGCTACTGGGCACGCAGCATGGTCGGCTGGCGGCGGTTCGGCCGCGCGGCGCCGAATGGTGCGCATCGCGCACTGGCGAAGCTCGAACAACAAGGCCGCTGCGAACTGCTCTTGACCCAGAACGTCGACCGCCTGCACCAGGCCGCCGGCAGCCAGCGCGTGATCGATCTGCACGGCCGGCTCGATGTCGTCCGTTGCCTCGGCTGCGGCGCGACGACGCCGCGCGAACAGTTTCAAGGCGAGCTGGCGCGGCTGAATCCCGCCTGGCTCACGCTCGATGCCACTGACGCGCCCGACGGCGATGCCGATCTCGAGCAGGATTTTTCGTCATTCGTGGTGCCGGCCTGCGAGGCCTGCGGCGGCGTGTTGAAACCCGATGTGGTGTTCTTCGGCGAGAACGTGCCGCGCGATACCGTCGCGTCGGCGCAGACGCATCTCGAGCAGGCCGACGCTCTCCTGGTCGTCGGCTCCTCGCTGATGGTCTATTCCGGCTTTCGCTTCGTCCGGATGGCGGAGCAGCTTGGCCTGCCGATCGCCGCGGTCAACCTCGGCCGCACCCGCGCCGACGAGCTGCTCACGCTCAAGGTCGAGGATAGTTGCGAGACCGCGCTGGCGTTTTTGCTATAGGCCAGCGCCGTTCGCCTGCGCTTTCACGCGCGATGGCGCTGCGACTTGGCCATCGGCATGTTGGCGTTCCAGTGCGTCCAGCTGACGCTGGCGAGGCTGCCCCGGTCCGTTGCCAACGGACGACGGGTGCGGCGCTCGTACTCGGCGATGCAGCGGCCGGACTCACCGATCTTGCGCTGCAATTCGTCGATCGTCATCTGCGTTGCACGGCCGCAATTGGCCTTGCCGAGCTGATCGACCTCGATCGCCTTCAACGCCGCACGCAGCTTCTTGAGCTGCGCGCGCTGCCAGGCGATATGACTGTTGCTGTCTGCTGTCATGTAGCCGCCACCATCTTTGATCGTTGCACGCCGTTGGGAACCTCGATGTCGACTTCGAGCATCGAGACGAACTTGCCGCGATCCATCTTGACCACGACCTTGTCGGGATCGACGTCGATATGCTTGGAGACCACGCCCAGGATTTCCGAGCGGAGCATCTCCAGAAGGTCCGGCGTGCCGGTCCGGCCGCGCTCATGCGACAGCAGGATCTGCAACCGCTCCCGCGCGACGGGCGCCGATGCAGCGCGGCCACCGAACAGCCGCATTACGTTCATCATGCCGCCCTCCGTCGCAGCAGCCGGTCCATCAGCCCCTTGCGCTCGACCGGCACGGTCATCTCGACCGCCTCGCCCATCAGGCGGCGCACCGCGTCGGTATAGGCCCGCGCCGGCGCACTGCTCGCAGCGTTCAGCGTGACCGGGCAACCGACATTGGAGGCGCGCAGCACGTCCTGGCTTTCCGGGACGATGCCGAGCAGCGGCGTGGCAAGGATTTCCAGGATATCGTCGATCGACAGCATCTCGCCGCGCGCGGCGCGGGCGCTGTCGTAGCGGGTGACCAGCAGATGCTTCTCGACCCGCTCGCCGCGCTCGGCGCGAGCGGTCTTGGAATCCAGCATGCCGATGATGCGGTCGGAATCCCGTACCGACGACACTTCCGGATTGGTGACGATGATGGCCTCGTCGGCGTAGCGCATCGCGAGCGTCGCGCCGCGTTCGATGCCGGCCGGGCTGTCGCACAGGATCCAGTCGAACTTGGTCTTGAGATCGGCGATCACGCGCTTGACGCCTTCTTCGGTCAGCGCATCCTTGTCGCGGGTCTGCGACGCCGGCAGCAGCCAGAGATTTTCCAACCGCTTGTCGCGGATCAGCGCCTGCGGCAGCTTGGCGACGCCCTGCACCACATTGATGAGATCGAACACGACCCGCCGTTCCGCGCCCATCACCAAATCGAGGTTACGCAGGCCGACGTCGAAATCGATGACGACAACGTTCTGGCCCATTTGCGCGAGCGCCGCGCCAAGCGCGGCGGTGGAGGTCGTCTTGCCGACCCCGCCCTTCCCAGACGTCACGACCAATACCTTGGCCATTCTCTCTCTCCTTGTGGTCGATCAGTTCAAAGCTGTGATGCGCAGCATCTCGCCCTCGAGCCACGCCTGGGCGGGCCGGTTGCGCAAGCTGTCGGCGATTTCATCTGCGGTCTGGTAGTAGCCGTCGATGGCGAGCAGTTCGGCCTCGATCTTCTGGCAGAAGATCCGCGCCGCCGAATTGCCGTTGATGCCGGCCATCGCGCGGCCGCGCAGCGTGCCGTAGATATGGATCGAGCCGCCGGCGACGATCTCGGCGCCGGAGCCGACCGAGCCGAGCACGGTGACATCGCCCTCGGCGAACACGATCGACTGACCGGAACGCACCGGGCTCTCCAACAGCAGCGACGGCAGCTTGGTCTTGTCCTTGTTCTTTTCCTGCACCGGCGGCGTCTTCGGCTCGACGTGGGTGATCGCGCAGGCGCGGCCGCCGGTCAGCAGCGGCGGCAGGTTGGCGCCGAGCTTGGATTCGTCGACCCCCTCGATGCCGAGGATGCGGATGTTGCGTTCAGCGAGGCTGCCGACCAGATGCGCGATCGCGGCCTGGCTGAGGTCGACCGCCGAGAGGTCCAGCACCACAGGCTTGCCGGTGAAAAAGCCCGGTGACTTCCCCAGCGTCGCGTCGATCTCGGCGAGCCAGGACACCACCGGCACGACGGGCGAGAAAACGAACGCAACGTAGGAACGGCCGCGCATGCGGACCTGCTGACGTGCCACCTGTGGAGTTGCGTCCATCGCCTCTGACTCGGTTGTCTTGTCGAATGGTTAACAATCGGACCGCATGGTTAATCAAAGGTTAACAGAGGGTGGTGTTTTCACGGATTTGCGAGGACTGCTCCTTTGGCAATCGCCGTTGGCTGCGACCTGTTGCCTGGACGCATGATTCTGGGACCGGCGGCGCGGATCAACGCCGCGACGATGGCGATCGATCGGCCTGCACCGATGCATCGAACACCGCGCGGCATGACGGGCTGAGCTGCTCGACCTGCGCGGCCATGCAATCCCTGATCCGGCCACGGTCCGGAATGTAGGCGCCGCACAGGCGGACCGCGTCACCCATGCACGCCTGGCGCTGCATGGATTCGTTCGGCCCGGACTGGGCCATGGCGGGCGCGATGGTTGCACCGAGAAGGACGAGGGCAAGACGAAGCTTCATGGATCACTCTCTCACTGGCAGGTTGAAATGTTGGTCGAGACTGGATGTCACGACAGCGGTGGGCGGCCGTTGCGGGCGGCGGGTTCGGCGCCGGCTTGCGACGGCGGCAGGTGCAGAAGCGTTGCGACCGTGGTGTCGAGCAGCTCGGTCCACGCGGTCGCGGGATCGATCTCGGGCGCGAACCGGCCGAGCAGCATCGGAAACGACGGCGGCTGGTTGAGCGCGGCGTTGAGCAGCGCGAAGAACAGCGCCGGATGGCTGCTGCGGATGATGCCGGCCGCGATGCCGGCCTGAAACAGCTCGCGCGCGCTCTCATAGGCCGGGCGCAACAGCTTTTCTGTCACCAGCGTGGAGCGCTCGGGCGCCTCCGCGCCATGGCGCACCACGAAATTCCGTACCTGCGGATGCGCGGCGTAGAATGTGGCAACGCGGATGATGAGATCGCGCAGTCGGTCGCCCAGCGGTCGATCCGCATCGACGGCGATCGCGTGCACCTCGGCCATCACGGGCATCGCAAGCGCGACGATGCGGTCGACGCAGGCCTCCCACAGCGCGGCCTTGTTGCCGAAATGAACGCGCACAAGATTCGGCGCGACGCCCGCCGCCGCGGCGACGCTGCGCAGGTCAGCACCGTCGAAGCCTTGGGCCGCAAAGGCCTCGGTCGCCGCGATCAGCAGCGCCTGGCGGCCGTCGGGCATGTCCTTGCTGCGGCGTCCCTTGGGCCGGGAGGCCGGCAGCACGGCGGCAGTCGTCGCTCCAGTCATCGCTCACCAGATATGTTCAAATGGACATATAAACTGGCAAGCCTGGATTTCAAGTTTGGGACGAGATCTGAAAGATCATGAAATTCAGATAGTTAGGCGAGATGCCGCGAATGTGAGCTTGGCGGCCAACCGCCAAGGAAAAGCCGGCGTCAATCGACGCCGGCTTCATGCCATTGAGCGGATCCGAAAGGGAGCGGCTCAGCTCTTGACGTCAGCAGCCCAGGTCTTCTCGATCTGCTTCACGACGCTGTCGGGCATCGGGATGTAGTCGAGCTCTTCCGCGCTCTTGGCGCCCTTATCAAAGGCGAACTTGAAGAACTTGAGCGCTTCCTTCGAGGCCGCCTTGTCGGTCGCATCCTTGTGCAACAGGATGAACGTCGAAGCGACGATCGGCCAGGACTTGTCACCCGGCTGGTCGGTCAGGATCAGGTAGTAGCCGGGCGCGTTGGTCCAGTCGGCGTTCGACGCCGCAGCCTGGAATGCCTCGTTGGTCGGCTGAATGGTCTTGCCGGCCTTGTTGATCAGCGCGGTGTAGGTCAGCTTGTTCTGCTTGGCATAGGCATACTCAACATAACCGATCGAGTTCTTGGCCTGCGCGATGTTGCCCGCGACGCCTTCGTTGCCCTTGGCACCGACGCCGACCGGCCATTCGACCGCAGTGCCCGAGCCGATCTTGCTCTTCCAGTCCGGGCTGACCTTGCTCAGATAGTCGGTGAAGTTGAAGGTCGTTCCCGAACCGTCGGCGCGATGCACCACGGAGATCGCTTCGGACGGCAGCTTGGCCTTCGGGTTGAGCTTCTTGATCGCGGCGTCATCCCACTTGGTGATCTTGCCGAGGAAGATGTTGGCAAGCGTCGGACCGTCGAGAACCAGATCGCCAGCCTTGACGCCTTCGAGGTTCACCACCGGAACGATCGCACCCATGATCATCGGCCACTGCGCAAGACCGTCCTTCTGCAGCTGGTCGGACTTCAGCGGCGCGTCGGTCGCACCGAAGGTCACGGTGTTGGCTTCGATTTGCTTGATGCCGGCACCCGAACCGATCGACTGGTAGTTCACGCCACTGCCTGAATCCTTCTTGTAGGCGTCGGCCCACTTGGAGAGGACGGGGAAGATAAATGTCGAACCGGCACCGGTGATGTCGGCTGCGAAGCTCGGCGTCGCCATGGCCACCAGACCGGCGGCCACAATTGTCTTGACGAATTTCATGTTGATCTCCGTGGAAACGCGAGAAGTCTCGCGCGCTCGATGCTCTCGTAAGCAGCCGCAACGTTTTTTCGGAGGCCCATGACGATGGGATGACAGCGGCCTCTGACCTTCGGCCTACGTCAAAAGTTCGGAACGGCAAGGGATACCGCGTGTCGCAGTTCCCTTTGGTTTGATGGAGCGTCGCTGCGGAAGTTATTCCGCCTTGATGTTGGCCGACTTGACGATCGGCCACCATTTCTCGACCTCAGCGGCCTGATGGTCGCGCAGTGCGGTGGGGGTCTGTCTGTCCGGTGATGGGATCTCCTGTCCGAGCTCGGCGAAGCGTTGCCGCACAACGGGCTCGGCGAGCGCCGACATCACTGCCTTCGACAGCACAGACACGATATCGGCCGGCGTGCCCTTCGGCGCCCAGATGCCGTGCCAGTACGCAATATAGAGACCCGGCAATCCGGCCTCGTCGACCGTCGGAATCTCGGCTGCCAATGCCAGCCGAGATGATGCGGTCACCGCAAAGGCCTTCACGGTCCCGCTCTTCACCTGCGGCAGCGAGTTGGAGGCCTGATCGAACATGATGTCGATATGCCCGGCCATCAGATCGTTCAGCGCCGGACCGGCGCCGCGATACGGCACGAAGGAGAAGTTGGTACCCGTCAGCTGCTGGAAGAACACGCCCGCGACATGCGCGCCCGAGCCCGGGCCCGCGGTGCCGGCGGTGGCCTTGTCGCCATTGGCCTTGAGCCAGGCGATCAGCTCTTTCAGATTCTTCGCCGGCAGATCGGGCCGGCCGATGATGAGCTGCGGTCCGCTCGCGATCAGTGCAATCGGTGCGAATTCGCGCACGTCATATTGCAGCTGATAGATCGCGCCGTTGAGGCAATGCGTGCCCCAATGCCCGATCGTGATCGTGGAACCATCGGGCGCCGCGCGCGAGGCGCGCAGCCCCGCGACCGTGCCGGAGGCGCCCGTGACATTCTCGATGATGACGGGATGGCCGATCGTATTGCGCATATATTCGGCGAGGATCCGTGCCAGCACGTCGGTCGGCCCGCCCGCGGCGAACGGCACGATCATCGTGATCGGGCGCGCCATGGTTTCGGCGAACGCGCCGGGCGAAACAAGCGGCAGCGTCGCCGCGCCGAGCGCGAGTTGCAGGAATGGCCGGCGAGAAAGGCTGGGCAATGTTCGCTCCCCGATGTGCTGCCGTTGAGCCGACACCGCGAGGCGGCTCGACCTGACGGGTTTTGCAATCGCTAGCACTAATCGGCGGGCGCGAACATCGCTCCCTCACCAGCCCGAACACCCGACGGACGCATCGATCGTCATGGGTCGTTGTTCTTGAACTTCTGGCCGGCGCGATAGGCCTTGTTGCGCGCAATCCAGCGCCGTTTCTCGGCCGCCCGCGCGGCACGATCCTCCTTGCGATCCAGATGCGCGAGCTCGCGTTGCAGCTTCTGGAAGCCGCGCCAGCGATCGGGGTCGAGCTGGCCGGTCTCCAGCGCCGTGCGCACCGCGCAGCCGGGCTCATTGCCATGGCCGCAGTCCCTGAACCGGCAATCGCGCGCCAGTGCCTCGATGTCGTCGAAGGCGACACCCAGCCCCTCCTCCGCATCGATCAAGCCGAGCTCGCGCATGCCGGGCGTGTCGAGGATCAGCGCACCGCCCGGCAGCCGGACCAGCTCGCGATGCGTCGTGGTGTGGCGGCCGCGTGCGTCGTCCTCGCGAATTCCGCCGGTTGCCATTCGCTCGGTCCCGGCAAACGCATTGACCAGCGTGGATTTGCCGGCACCGGAGGAGCCGACCAGCACACAGGTTTCGCCGGGCTTGAGCAGCGCGGCCAGCTCAGTCACCCCGGCGCCGGTCACGGCAGACACGACGAGCACGGGTACGCCGAACGCGATGGACTCCGCCGCCGCCACGATGTCGTCCGGCGCATCGCGTAGGTCAGCCTTGGTCAGGACGACCACCGGCCGCGCGCCGCTCTGCCAGGCGGTTGCCAGATAGCGCTCTAACCGTCGCAGATTGAAGTCGGCGTTCATCGAGGCCACCAGCAAGGCCACATCGACATTCGCCGCCACCACCTGCACGGCCTGCACCGTGTCGGCCGCCTTGCGGACGAACATGGTCCGGCGCGGCAGGATGGCGTGGATGGTGGCCGCCCCTTCCGCCGGACGGGCCGTAACGGCAACCCAGTCGCCGACGACCGGATGGCCGCCTTCCCGGGCTTCGTGAACAAGACGTCCCGCGAGTTGCGCCCGCAGTTCGCCGTGGTCGGTGACGAGCGTATAGAGGCCGCGTTGCTGCACGACGACACGTGCAGGCACGCAGCCTTGCGCCGCACAGGGCGCGAATGCCTGACCGTCGCGGTCAGACCAGCCATAGAGATTGATCAAGGGAGAGATCCTTCAGGTCGGAATGGGCGTGTTTCGCCGCCGACATGAAGGCCGCGCCATCAAGCGCGCACAGCCTAGTCGGCGACGCCTCGAAGGGCGGCGCGAGCAAGATCTGTCATTTTGCGAGCCCTCCTGGGTTGCCGATCCGCTGGGATCAGTGGGGATGCGATGGTGTGTGCCCGGCAATCTTGTCAAAGCCGTGGCAACTATCCGACGCGGGGTCGGCGCGTCGCGTGTTCAGAAACTCCAGCCCTTCGACGTCGCCCAGTCCAGCATGAATTGCTCGGTCTCGCGCCCGGCGTCGGCGAGCCATGCGGTGAAGTCGGCGATGGCGCCGGCGCTTTCATTGTCGGCGAGATAGAACGAACGGTATTCGCGCTTGCGCAGGCCGAGATCGCCGAACGGCAGGCAGAGCTGGCCCGCCATCAGCTCATCGATCACGAGGAACAGCGGAAACAGCCCGATGCCGATGCGATCGATGGTCGCCTGCAGGGCGAAGAACATCTGCTCGAACCGCAGCGTCTCCTGATCCGCACTCATCTCGCCGCCGGCCTGGGCGAGCCAGCGCGACCAGTCGTACGGCTCGGTCAGGTAGGTGATGAGGGTGTAATGCCGCAGATCGTCGGGGGTGGCGAGCCGCCCGCGGGTCAAGAGGTCGACATGGCAGACCGGCGCGATCAGTTCGGTCATGAAGTGCTGCGACATCCAGCCGACGGGCTCGCCGACATTGCCGCGGATCGCGACGTCGAATGAACGGTCGTTGACGTTGAGCGGTCCGATCGAGGTGAGCAGCCGCAGCTCGACATCGGCGCGCATGCGTTGGAACGAGGCGATGCGGCGGATCAGCCAGCGCATCGCGAATGTCGGCGGCGCGCTGACCCGCAGCACCGACGGCGAGCCGTACGCCTTCATGTCCATCGAGGCGAGCGCAAGCCGATCGAGGATGGCCGTGACCTCGCGATAGTAGATCTGCCCGGCCGCGGTCAGCGTCAGTTGCGAGGGTGCGCGGCGAAACAGCTTGACGCCGAACCAGTCCTCGAGAAGCGCGACCTGACGGCTGACGGCGCCGTGGGTGACGAGCAGCTCTTCAGCGGCCTTGGTGAAGCTCACATGCCGCGCGGCCGCCTCGAATGTCCGCACCGCGTTGAGCGGTGGCAACTTTCTCATGATCGTGTCGCGTCTCCGGAGGGCTCAGGAGGATAGCGTGGAGGCGTCCGGATTGTCGAGAGCGCGGACGAATTGCGCGCGATCGAGGTCGCCTTCCCAGTGCGCCACCACCACGGTCGCCACCGCCGTGCCGATGAAGTTGGTCAGCGCACGCGCCTCCGACATGAAGCGGTCGATGCCGAGCAGCAGCGCGATGCTTGCCACCGGGACATGGCCGATCGAGCCGAGCGTCGCGGCGAGCACGATGAAGCCGCTGCCCGGCACGGCGGCCGCGCCCTTCGAGGTCAGCAGGCAGACCACCACGAGACCGATCTGCTGAGCGAGCGACATCGGCGTGTCGGTGGCCTGGGCGAGGAACACGCTGGCCATGGTCAAATAGATGCAGGTGCCGTCGAGATTGAACGTATAGCCGGTCGGGATCACGAGGCCGACGGTGGATTCCGCGCAGCCGGCGGCCTTCATCTTGTCGATGAAGCGCGGCATCACCGATTCCGAGCCTGACAGGCCGAGCACCAGCAGCAGCTCTTCCCGGAGATAGCGGATCAGCTTGAAGATGCTGAAGCCCGCAAGCCGCGACACGATGCCGAGCCCGACGATCACGAACAGCAGGCAGGTGAGATAGAACACCAGCATGAAGTGCGACAGCGCGACGATCGAGCCGACGCCGTACTTGCCGATGGTGAAGGCCATGGCGCCGAACGCGCCGATCGGCGCGATCCGCATGATCATGCCGATCAGGATGAAGAGGATGTTCGACAGTCTCTCGATCGCCTGCAGCACCGGCTTGCCGCGTTCGCCATAGCGTTGCAGGGCGATGCCGAACAATACCGCGAAGAACAGCACCTGGAGCGTATCGCCGCTGGTGAACGCGCCTCCGATCGTCGACGGAATCACATTCATGAGGAAGCCGACCACGGTCTGCTCGTGCGACTGGGTCACGTAGGACGCAACGAGCCGGGAATCCAGCGAAGCCGCAGAGACGTGCATGCCGTCCCCGGGGCGCGCGAGGTTGATGACGACAAGGCCGATGATCAGCGCTGCGGTCGTGGCGATCTCGAAATAAACAAGGGTTTTGACGCCGATCCGCCCGGCCTTGCGCATGTCGCCGAGGCTCGCAATGCCGTGCACCACGGTCAGGAAGACGATCGGGGCGATCGCCATCTTGATCATCTTGATCAGCGCGTCGCCGAGCGGCTTCAGCGCCGCGCCGACATCCGGCCAGAGATAGCCGACGAGAACGCCGAGCGCGATGCCGATCAGCACCTGGACATAGAGGCGCGCATGCCACGGCGTCGCGACAGCGTCGAGACGGGCGGCGCCGTCATTGGTGATCGTGGACATGGGCGTCGGATCCTCGGGAGTCTTTGATGTTGGCCGCGCGGGAGAGATCATCGGCAGACGCCGATGCGGCGGCGGCCGGACGTTGGCGGGCGATCGCGTGAAGCGCAAACGAGTTAAGCTCAGGCAGCGTGAGCTCAGCTCACAGGCCGTCAGCATTACTCGTTTGCGGATAGCGCCGGCTTTGGCCGACAAGGACCGGGAAGCCGGTCGCCAGCCGGCGCAAGCTGTGAGGAACGACAATGAGCAGACTTTCGGTGGCGGTGATCGGCGCCGGCATGGGCGGACTTGCCTCCGCCGCGGCGCTGAGCCGCGCAGGGATCGATGTGACGGTGTACGAGCAGGCCCAGCGCTTCACGCGGCTCGGTGCCGGCATCCAGATCGGCTGCAACGCCATGAAGGTGATGCGGGCCTGGGACCTCGAGCCGGTGCTGCGTCGCGAGGCGTTCTATCCGCGGTCCTGGAACAACAAGGAATACGACACCGGCGAGGTGCGCTTCGACATGGTGTTCGGCCCCGCCGCCGAGGAGCGCTATGGCGCGCCCTATCTGCTCGGGCATCGCGGTGATCTGCATGCGGCGCTCGCCAGCGCGGTGCCTGATAGCCTCATTCGTCTTGACCACAAGCTAACTGCAATCGAGCAACGCGCGGACCGCTCGGTGACGCTGAGCTTCGCCAACGGCCACAGCACCACCGTCGACGCGGTGGTGGCAGCCGACGGCGTGCATTCCTTCGTCAAGGAGCGGCTGTTCGGCCGCGACGAGCCGAACTTCACCGGCCGCATCGCCTATCGCACCGTGTTTCCGGCGGCGCTGCTCGACGGCTACCCGATCGACGACTGCACCAAATGGTGGGGGCCAGATCGCCACATTGTCATCTATTACGTCAAGCCGGACCGCAGCGAAGTCTACTTCGTGACCAGCCAGCCGGAGCCTAACTTCACCGTGGAATCCTGGTCGGCCACCGGCGACGTCGGCGAATTGCGCAAGGCGTTCGACGGCTTCCATCCCCAGGTCCGCCATGTCCTCGAAGCCTGCCCTTCGGTGCACAAATGGGCGCTGGTCGACCGTGACCCGCTGCCACGCTGGAGCGAGGGCAACATCACGCTGCTCGGCGACGCCTGCCACCCGATGACGCCTTACATGGCGCAGGGCGCGGCGATGGCGATCGAGGACGCGGCGGTGCTGTCGCGTTGCCTCGGCGGTGTCGATCGCGACGGCGTCGCCGAGGCCTTCCGCCGCTTCGAGGCGACGCGGAAGCCCCGAACCTCGCGCGTGCAGGCAAGCTCGCGCACCAACACCTGGCTCAAGAACCCGACCGATCCGGACTGGGTCTACGGCTACGACGCCTGGACCACGCCGCTCGCCGAGCCGGCGCTGGCCTGACCTCAATTCAACCGGAGAAGACGATGACCGACGCAAACCCCCGCGGCGAGAAGTTCGAACGCGGCCTCACGACCCGCCGCACCGTGCTCGGCGATGCCTATGTCGAGCGATCGCTGAAGGCGGCTGACGATTTCAACTGGCCGATCCAGAAGCTCGCGACTGAATATTGCTGGGACGAGATCTGGAATCGCCCGGACCTCGACAAGCGCAGCCGCAGCCTGCTCAACCTCGGCATGATCGCGGCGCTGAACCGGCCGCACGAGCTCAAGGTGCATATCCGCGGCGCGCTCAACAACGGACTGAGCAAGGCCGAGCTGCGCGAGGTGTTCCTGCAGATCGCGGTCTATTGCGGCATGCCCGCAGGCCTCGACAGCTTCCGCATCGCCAAGGACGTGTTCGCGGAGATGGGCCTTGTCGACTGAACCGGTCCCGATCGTAACGACCGAATGGCAGGGCATTGCCCGACACGATGTGCAGGGCAAGGCCGGGCGGCTCAGCGTCCGCGTCGGCGGCCCCGGGCGTGGCGCGCCGGTGCTGCTCTGCCATTCGATCCTGACCAGCAGCGCGATCTGGCATCGCCAGGCGATCGCGCTCGCCGGGCGCGGCCATCGCGTGCTCGCGCTCGACAGCCGCGGACACGGACAATCCGAGGCACCGCGCGGTCCCTACACCATGGATGATCTGGTCGCGGATGCGATCGCGGTGCTCGACCACTTCAGCATCAGGCAGGCCCATGTGATCGGCGTCTCGCAGGGCGGCATGACGGCGTTCGGTCTCGGCGTGCACCATCCCGACCGCCTCCTCAGCCTGTGTGTGATGGCGGCACGGGCCGATGCGCCGCCGCCATTCGCTGCCGCGTGGGACGACCGCATCGCGCTGGTGCGCGAGCAGGGCATTGCGCCGCTGGCGACGCCGACCGCCGAGCGCTGGTTCGGACGGGCCTTTCTCGATACGCATCCGGTGATCACCGCGGCGCTGCTCGACTGCATCAACGAGGCCAATCCAGAAGGCTTCATCGGCTGCGCCCGCGCGATCCAGTCCCTCGCCTATCTCGACGGTGTCAGGCACCTCCGCGTGCCGCTGACGATGATCGTCGGCGCAAACGACCAGCTCCTGGTCCAGCCGATGACGGAACTCGCGGCGATGCTAGGCTGCCGGCTGGCGATCATTGCCGACGCCGGACATCTGCCGCAGCTCGATCAGCCGGACGAGGTCGACGCCGTGATCCAACGGCACCTGCACCAGGTCGCTCGATCCGGGTAACCGGCGTCCACCTCCGGCAAAAATATCGAAAACAACCCCATGCACAGTAGCGGGCGGCCGCCGCTGCTGTGAATTGAACGGCAGAAGCCGGCCGTTGCGCCGCCTCGCTCCGCCCGGCGCAGGCCCCGCCTTTGGCAAATCCAGCGATACCTGGATGACGGTCGGCCCCGACCACAGTCATCGAACCCGCAAGAAAGCGTCATCCCTCCGTCAACTGACCGCGACAAGTTGTCGCGGCCAGCGCAGGCGATTCCAAACTTACCGAAAATCAGAGGGGCGAACTCATGAGTGGCTTTCGTGACTATTTCCTGCCAACCGCCGCGGTCGCGGCGGCCATGCTGGCCTGCGGCGTCGCCGTCGCGCACGCGGATGACGACAACGACCATTCGCAGCGACATGGCTACAAGCACGTGCTGCTGATCAGCGTCGACGGCATGCACGCCGTCGATCTGAAGCGTTGGGTCGAAAGCCGCCCCGGCGGCAACTTCGCGCAGCTGACCGGCAAGGGCGTCGTCTATCCGAACGCTTTGACCACCGCGCCATCCGACAGCTTTCCCGGCATGCTCGCCCAGGTCACGGGCGCCACGCCGAAGGGCGGCGGCCTGTTCTATGACGACAGCTATGACCGCACCGAATATCCGGCCAAGGCCTTCTATACCAGCCAGGGCCTTAGCGACCCCGGTTGCGTGGGGCCGGCCGGAACCGAGCTCACCAACTTCGAAGCGCTCGACAAGACCTACAATTACTCCAGCGGGCTGGTCGCCGATTACACGGCCGGCGGCACGCTCGGCCAGGTCTACACGCAGCTCGATCCGGATCACATGCAGCGCAAGCTGGTGAACGGCCAGTGCGTGCCGGTCTATCCCCACGACTATGTGCGCACCAACACGGTCTTCGAAGTCATCAAGGAAGCCGGCATGCGCACGGCCTGGTCCGACAAGCATCCGGCCTATGAGGACCTCGCGGGTCCGTCGGGCAAGGGCCTCGACGAGCTCTTCACGCCGGAGATCAATTCGCAGGACACCATCGACGCCGGTGCCCAGCCCGGCGACGACTACACCACGAGCTATACCGGCGTCCGCTCCTACGACTCGCTGAAAGTGAAGGCGGTGCTGAACTGGATCGACGGTTATGACGGCTCGCGAGCCCAGCGCCAGGCGGTGCCCGCGATCTTCGGCATGAACTTCCAGGCGGTCAGCGTCGGCCAGAAGCTCGCCAAGGCCGGCCACGCGGATGCCGACAAATCGCTCGTCGGCGGCTATGCCGACGGCAACGCGACGCCCGGCAATGCGCTCACGCTGCAATTCCAGTTCGTCGACGACGCGCTCGGCAAGTTCGTCAACGAGCTCAAGGCACAAAACCTCTACGATTCGACCCTGATCATCGTCAGCGCCAAGCACGGTCAGTCGCCGATCGACGTCAAGGACCGCGTGGCGATCTCCGACGCGCTTTACAGCAAGGCGCCCGGCTTCGGTACCAACGGCTTCGAGATCTGCGATGACGAGGCGCTGGTGTGGTTGTCGCCGGAGCTGCAGCAGGCGACCAATCCGGCGACCGGCCATCCCTACTACGCCGATGCCAAGGCCTACATCCTCGCCCACGCCGCCGACCTGCATATCCAGAAGCTGCTCGACCGCGACGAACTGACCAGGCTCTACGAGGATCCGTTCCACAACAGCCGGGTGCCGGACTTCATCGCCATCACCGACCATGGTGTCATCTGCACCGGCGGCAGCAAGCTCGCCGAGCATGGCGGTTTCTCCAAGGACGATCGCAACGTGCTGCTGCTGCTCTCTTCGCCGCACATCAAGCATGCGAGGGTCGTCGAGGAGACGGCTTTCACCACCCAGATCGCGCCGACGATCCTTCGTGCGCTCGACCTCAATCCGCGCAGCCTGCAGGCGGTTCGTGACGAAGGTGTCGAGGCCCTGAAGCTGAAGTAAGGCGCAAAGGGATCGGCGCGCCGAAAGGCCTGGATGTCGGCGCCCCGGACACGGGGCGCCGACATCCTTGCGACGCACCGCGAGGGGCGAACGTTCAGGCCGGGAAGCAGGCCGCGGCGGTCAGCGTGAACGGCGCCAGATTGAGGATCTGCGGAAACTGGAATTGATAGTTCGCGCTCACCTGGCTGCCGCACGCCGCGGCGCTGTAGGTGAACGTCGAGGACGGCAGGCTCAGTCCAAATGCCTGCTGGGTTGCGTAGGTGGCGATCGCGCTCGGATTGCTGGTCGGGCAGAGCGCGGTATTGACGCTGGCGCATCGCGCCGTGACCGCGACCGCGTGCTGCATTCCCACCTGCGTCCACATCAACAGCCCGAACTCGATCACGCCGAACAGGAACGCGAAGAAGAACGGCGCGATCAGGCCGAATTCGAGTGCCGACGCCCCGCTCCGGTCGGGCAAGAATGCGCGTGTCACCAATGCGGGTTTCACTGCAGCCTCGCTGTCGACTGCGTGCTGATGACATAGGTGTTCGGAACGACCTGGTAGTTGATGATGGTCGAGTAGCTGCCTTGCGCGGAGACGATGGTGTATGTGCCCGCCATTCCACCTCCGGGACACACTCCCCCGCAGGTCATGCTGGTGACGCCCGAGCTGGTCGCACACCCGCAAAACTTGATCGGAACAGGCGAGGCGTTGATCGCATTGGAATTCGTCGCGGCTGTCACGGCCGTCGAGATCGCATTGGCGTCGAAGCCATGCGCGATGGCATATTCGACGCCTGCTTGCGACGAACCCTCCACCTGCATCTTGCGGTAGATCGCAAGGCCGATATCGGTCACCGAAACGACCATCAGCGAAAGCAGCGGAACCAGGACGCCGAATTCGATCGCCGCGACACCGCGCGTGTCATTTCCGAACCTGCGACGGAAAAACATGCGACGCCGCTGAGAACGGCGCTCACCACCTGTCGTGCCCGTTTTCATCTCATCACTCCAGCTTACTCAACAAGCTGCGCTGTCGCCGTACCGATGGCATTGCCGCCCATCGCGGCGCAATTGACCTGAACATTGGAATTTCCGACGACCGAGATCGTGTCGGCAATGATTTGCGTACATGTCGTGCTCGTGCCGTTGCCGCCGCTGAAGCTCAGCGCCGCCTTCGGCAAATAGACCGCTCCCTGAAGATTCTGCGTACCGCCGCCCGTCAAATTGAAACTGCTGCCGACCGGCATCCTGCGGTCGCCGTAGATCGCGATTCCCGCGGTCGTTCCGCTCGTTGGCGCCGTGAGGCTGACATTGGCGTTGCTTCCGATCGTCGCCGAGCCCCAGTTGCCGGCCGAGCCGGTAAACACCAGGGTGACGCCTGTTCCCGTGATCGTGGCGTTGCCGGCCACCGACAGGTTCGCACCGTTGAAATAATAAATCCCCGGATTGAACGTCAGCGTGGCACCCGCGGCCACCGAGATGTCGCCGCAATAGCTGCCCGGACTGAGGGTCGTCGTTCCCTTCACGTTGAACTTGTTCGAGTAGTCACACCATGTCGGCATCGTGGGCGTGACGTTGGCATAAGGATCGGCGATCGCCCTGATGCCGGTCCGGATGCCGTTGGTCGCCGTGATGCCGCTCGCCCCGGAAACCCCGCCGACGATCCCAACCATGGCCGCAGATATCGTTGCCGTCCCGCCGACATTGAGTGCCGAGCCGCCGTTGGAATCGTCATAGAGGTTGCAATTGATCAGGTTGAGCTGGGTGTTGCCCTTCACCGTCACGGCAGGATTAGCGGTCGGGTCGAGCGCCAGCACGCAGCCTGTCCCGACATTGCCCAGTGCGACGGCACGGGCCGTGACCGGCACCGCCCCGGAGCCAAACAACGCCGACATCAGCCGCGCTTGCGGCTGGGTGATGATGACTTCGACCGCCTGGGAGCTGGAAGTGAAGCTTCCCGTGGACGGCGGCTGGTTCACCGTGACGGTGACGTTGCCGATCCCGTTCGCGTAGCCGTAGAACGTCGTGATCGCGTTGGCCTCGGTCGCGAAATTGGTGCCGGCGGTGGCTGCACTGACAGCTGCCGAGTCGGCGGCACTCATCATGTTCTTGTGCTTGTAGAACCACCACGCGACCTCGGTGCCGAGTCCTGCGGTTCCGACCAGGACCGGCATCAGCAAGGCGATGATAATCGCATAACTGCCGGACTGGTCGCGCGCAAAGCGCTTCAGGAGACCATCCGGGCACGCTTGGCACTCATCCGGTGCCGACCTCATTTGCGAGGATATTCCAACTTCCGCCTTCCAAGTGATGAAGGCCGTCATGTTGTCCTCACGCCGCTTGTGGCAGGATTCCCCGATTCCTACAGCGTGACAATTTAATGTCAGTTCTGCGCGATCGACGAAAATCGGACATGGCTCTTAACACTCCTTTAGCCAATCCGGGCTGTCCGACCCCCTGTCGCGCCGCAGCGCGCATAACCGCGGAGGACGGCCGCGCGCACCACCTACGCGCGTTCAGAAGCCGAACTTCGCCCGCAGCATGGGGCCAAGGAGATTCGAGTAATCGTCCGTCCAGAGCGCACTGGCCGGATCCGGCGACATGGCGGCCCAGTGCCGGGCCGCCTCGCCGGCATCTTCAGGCGTGCGCGCAAGCATCACCACCCGGGACGCCGTCCTGAGCGTGGTCATGACGTCGCCGGCGGGATTCGCTTCCTTGAAGAGTGCGATCAACCCCTGGGACTGCGCGATATTCGCCATGATCGGCGCCAGATCGAGATGCCGGTTGGAGATATGCACGAGGATGACCCCGTGCGGCGCCAGCTTCGACACATAGCCGGCGATCGCTTCACGCGTCAGCAGGTGGACCGGAATGCTGTCGGACGAGAAGGCGTCCAGCACGATCAGGTCGTAGCGATCGGGTGAAGCCTGCAGTGTGAGACGCGCATCGCCGAGCACGAGGCCGGCCTTCGGCGCGCAGCGCGACAGGAACGTGAAGAAGGTTGGATTGCTCGCGATCCGGATCACCTCGGGATCGATCTCGAAGAAGGTCCAGTTCTCTTCGCCGTGAAGATAGCAGGCGAGCGAACCAGTACCGAGACCAACGACCGCAACCCGCTCGAAGCTCGCGTGCGCGCTGCGCGCCGCAGCGATCCCTTCGGCCAGCGGGCTGCCGGGGTAGTAGTAGCTCTGAGGCTCAGGCGCTCCCTCGACAGGCGTGCGATCCTCGTTGCGCAGCCGCTCCGCGCCGTGCATCGTGTTACCGTGGAACAGCAGCCGCGCGCTGCCGTCCGCGAGGTCGACCACCGTGTGGACACCGAAGAAGCTACGCGCGGTCTCGATCGGAGCCATGCCAGGACGCCAGAACGTCGTCAGCATCAGGCCGGTTACCGCCAATCCGGCGAATGTCACCGGCCGTTGCCGCAGAAACAGCATGCAGGCCGTGAGCAGGATCAACAGGCCCTTGAACGGCAACTCGACGGAGGCCGGGAGTTGCAGCTGGGTCACGTACCAGACCATGGCAAGCGCGATCACCACGGCCAGCCATGGCGCCGCCTTGATCAGCGCCTGGCGCGCGCCGCCTGCAAACATGCCGGGGAGCGCCAGCAATGCGAGCGCGATCAGGATCGGATATTCGTAGTTGCCGGAAAAAATCTGCGGCGCCAGCAGTCCCGCGAAGGCGCCGCCCAGCACCCCGCCGAACGAGGTGCACAGGAAGAACTCCGTCAGGCGTTGCGGGTGCGGACGCCGGGCATAGAGCTCGCCATGACAGAGCAGCGCCAACAGCGTGAACACGACGAGGTTGAGCACGATCGTCGTGAACCAGAACACCTTGGCGCCGACCAGACTGATCGCAAGGGGCGCCACGGCGAACGGAACCAGGCGCACCACGGTCGCGTGGCTGATCCACGGCCGATCGCGGAACACGACAACGAAGGTGAACAGATAGAGCGCCAGCGGAATGACCCAGAGAAAGGGCGCTGCCGCAACGTCGGTCGTCAGATACGCGGTCACCGCGATGACCAGCCCGGACGGAACGGCCGCCAGCGCGATCCACAGCAGCCTGTCGGCCGCGCTGATGACCGATGCCTCGGGCGACTGCGTCGCCCTTGTGGTGGCATGACCTCGTCCGAGTACGAAGGCAACCGCCGTGACAAGCAGCGCCAGCACCGCAAAGCCGACCGACCAGACGCTCGCCTGCATATTCAGCGCCAGCAGTGGCTCGACAACGACAGGATAGGCAAACAGAGCCGCGAACGAGCCGAGATTCGACGCGGCGTAGAGCACATAGGGATTGTCGGCATCACGATGGCCGCTTCCGGCGAACCAACTCTGCAGCAACGGGGCGCTGGCCGACAACGCGAAGAACGGCAGGCCGATTGACGCGGCGAACAGCCCGAACAGCCAGAGCGCGGTTCCATCAGCAGGTGGCGTCCCCCAATTGGGCGCGATCGCGATCGGCAAGGTCAAGGCCGTGACGGCCAGGAGAAGCAGGTGGACCAGCCCCGCGCGCTGCGGCCCGAACAACCGGCCGAGCAGATGTGCATAGGCATAGCCGGCGAGCAGGACGGCCTGGAAGAACACCATCGCCACCGACCAGACCGAAGGCGCGCCACCGAGCTTCGGCAACACCATCTTGGCGAACATCGGCTGAATCAGGAACAGCAGCAGCGCGGATACGAACAGCGTCGCCACGCTGAGGATCGGCAGCAGGCGCGTTGCGTCGGCGGAACGCACCACATCGGGAAGCGTTGGCTCCGGCGCGTTCTCGAATAGTGACATCCGTTGGTCCCTGCAATCCTCGCTTGCAGGGTAGATTGGCCGCGCCTAAGCAAGCGTTAATCGGAGTTCAGGGAGCGTGTCTCGGCGACAGGGAAAGGGTCCGGCGATCCCGTTGAAAGACAAAGCAATTGTCGACCTTCCCAGGCCAAGACCCACCAATAGTGCCATTTCCGGAAATCGGCTTCGTTGATCATCGAGAGCCACCGACGAGGGCCTTTCACTTCTTGTCCAGCGTCCCTTCAACGCCGGAGCCAAATCGCACCCAGTTCTGCCCGTCGAACTTCTGCAATTGCATGCGCTCGATCGGGTAGTGGTCGCTTGGCGATGTCGTCAACGCAATATCAGGAAGCAGCATGTCGAGGTGAACTCCGTTCAGAGCCTCGGCCTGCCTCATGACGCTGGCGCGCGTCAGGTCATCCCCGCAATGCTTGAGCACGTCAACCAGCGCCTGCGCAGCGTTGTATCCATAGACCACGTAGGAATTGTCTTGATCCTCGCCGGGCATGTGCCTGGCCATGAAGTCGGAGAATCGCTTCAAGCCGGGGTCGTCCTTCCAGGCTGCATCCGCGGGGTCCTTGCTGTAACCTGCGGTGATGATGTCCCTGGCGTTCTCGAGGCCGGCGGGCTTCAGGACGGCGCTGATCGACTGCGAGTTTCCATGCAGGATATGCACCGGCTTCCAGCCGATCTCGGCCGCTTTCTTGATGGCCTGGGCCGCAAACTTCGCGGAGGCGAAATTGACGAAGATGCCGGCGCCCGAGAATTTCAGCTTCACGAGTTCGGAATCGATCGTCGGTGCGCTCGTCTCATAGGTGACCTCGGCGACGATGTTGCCGGCGGCATCACCGAGGCCATCTTTCAAGCCCTTGATATTGTCCCGGCCGAAGTCGTCATTGGACGACAGAACGGCAATCTTTCCGCTCGGAGACGCGGGGACGTTGCGGAAATGCATCGTGCCACGGCCGCGGCTCGAAAATATCGAGTTCTGGAACGAGCACGTCCATGTCGGAGTAGAGTTCGATCAGGAAGCGACTGGGGTCATAGTGATAGGAGGCAAGGTTGTGGCCCGCGGTGTGCCGCGACGGCCCCCAGAGCATCGGATGCCCCGTCGTCGCCAAAAAGTCCGCCGCATCGTGATGCGCGGCGCGGCTGCGCAGCTCAAAGGCGAGATGATGAACGTGCGCCTCCGGCGCCGCGGTCGCCGCGTTGCATCGCCTGTCGCACACGCCGGTATGGGCGGATAAGGCCGCGCGACGCTACAGCGAAGAGTATGCGCGAGCGCACGAGATTTTTCATGAAGCGCTCGCCGCGGGATGCGACAGCCCCTGGCTGCTTCATTTGCGCGCGACGCTTTACAATCACTCCGAACGCTACCGCGCGTTTTCCGGTCCCCTGTCCAAAGTGGACAGAGACCTGGACAGGGAACACCGGGAGATTGCGGAGGCCACATTGGCGCGGGACAGCGAACGCGCCGTCAAGCTGATGAACCAGCACTTGCAGATGACCACGAAGGTCATCCTCGATTCCGTATTGGCCGGGCGCGAGCCGGCGCCGGATTCAGCAAAGGCGAAGCCGGGCGAGGCTCACCTGCCTGAGAGCCTGCCTCGCAAACGCGGCGCGCCCGCCTGACGCGGCACCGAAGCGCGGCATGCTTTGACAAGATCCTCCGCCGCCGACCATGGCAGCGACAAGGCGATCCAGGCGTGTGTCAGTCAATCCTTGTTGAAAGACAAAGAATTTTCGACCTTTCCAGACCAAAACCTACGATCTGAGCAACCGCCTGAAAAGCCTGCGCGCCTTTCGGCCGGTACCGTCGCGGGCCGATGCGCAAGTGGCGGCTCGTCGCTTGCGCATGGGTGCAGAAACCACGAAAATCGGGGTTGATTCAAAAGTTGTCAGGGAATTCGACACAGATGCGGTTTGATGACGTTATCCTCGGTCGCCGGAGCATCCGCGGTTACAAGCCTGATCCGGTACCCAAGGCGCTGATTGCGGAAATCATTGGCCTGGCGATGCGCGCTCCATCGTCGATGAACACCCAGCCGTGGAATTTCTACGTCATCACTGGCGAGCCGCTGGACCGGATTCGCGCCGGCAACACCGAGCGGATGGTGGCGGGCATCCCGCAGTCGCGCGAATTCCGCACGGGGCAGCCCTTTGCAGGCAAGCACCGCGACCGGCAGGTCGGCGTCGCCAAGCAATTATTCTCCGCGATGGGGATCGAGCGCGACAATAAGGACAAGCGCCAGGACTGGGTGCTGCGCGGCTTCCGTCAATTCGACGCGCCGGTCTGCGTGATCATCACCTATGACCGGGTGCTTGATGGCAGCGACGACACGCCTTTCGATTGCGGTGCCGTGGCGACTGCCCTGGTCAATGCCGCCTGGTCTCGCGGGCTCGGCGCTGTGATCAACAGCCAGGGCATCATGCAATCACCCGTGGTGCGCGAGCACGCGGGAATAGCCGACGATCAGGTCATCATGAAAAGCATCGCGCTGGGCTGGCCGGATGAAACCTTTCCGGCAAACGCGGTCGTGTCGGAGCGAAAGTCCGTCGAGGAAGCCACGGTATTCGTCGGGTTCGGGAATTAGACAGACGCCGGACTGGCGGAGGGAGAGAATCTAGAAAAAAATTTGCTCTTCTGCTGCGGCTGAGGTTCTCTCGCCCGGGGGAGAATACCGGAACTCCAGGGGCTTTCTGCGTACCGAGGCCATGAAAATTGCCCCCGAAGCGCCACCGCGCCGTGGCCGCTTACGCTTCGGAAGTTCAGCGACGTCCTTGGTCGCTCCGAGTAATCGCCTCCGGAGGCTAAAGCTCGAACTTTCCTGCGTTCCTGAACCGGCGAGCGACTCGCCGCACAGGGTGCCGAGGCTTGGCTCCCGGGGCCGCGAAGGTAGCGTGCGCCGAGCGCTGTTTGACGGCATTGTTCGAAAGGACCTTCCTCGGCTGACGCAATCCTTCGATCGTAGTCCGGTTCTCCAGCCCGCGAGTTCGTCCCTCCGACAGCGCCGCGGCGCGCGAGGGAAGATCGGACGGCTGCGGCGGAAACCAGGGACGGCGTGAGGCACTGACGAGCAGCACGAGAAACAACGCGCGGTGAGCCTTGTATCTTGCTCCGGCGCGACTGGATTCCGAGCCGCGCATGACGGCCTGCCCGTCGGTCCCGCGGACGGCCCATTTCCACCTGCCGCGTCCGCGTCGCTTCAGCTCGATGTCGAACGCCGCGAAGCGCTCGTCGCTGGTCCGAGAGGTCATGCCGCGAACCGATCCGGCAAGCCGCCGTGGAGCTCGTCCAGCAAACGCTGTTCGCGCTCGATCCGGCTTCGGTAAAGTTCGCACTCCTTCTCGGTCGCAGCGCTCGCCAGCAGTACGCGATAGTGGCCGATGACCTTTTCGCTGCCGCGGATCAGCAGGTCGCGGAGGTCGGTCATGGCGACGCCTCCGCGCTCGACGTGGCGGGGAGATCTTTCGGCGAGGTAAACGCGACGGGGAATGTTTCGGAAACCAGCGCCTCGACGGCGGCCTGCTCCTCCGACAAACGCCGTTCGATGAACTGGCGTTCGAGGTCGGACAGCCTCGTCTTCAGCAGGCGTCGATAGCGGTGAATGTTGCTGCGGTGGGTGCGGATGCGGGCAATATCTTGATCGAACATCATCGTCACTCCAGACGGTCGTCGTTGTCCTTTTCGGTTTCGAGAAACCGGAAGCGTATTCCGGTCCGAGAAAATTTATTCAGGCCGCTCTCACTGTCAAGCGTTGCCGCTCGCCTTGCGCGCCAATCCTCAACGGCCCGCATCGCTGAGCGCCATGCTGCGGCGCGGCGTCCGTGTCATCAAAAAATCCGGCATCAAAAAAATCCGGCAGAAAATTTTCGGACCCTCTTGAATCGGCCGGTCGTTTTTCTAAGTCATTTTTCGCCGCGAGAGCGGTGTGCCGGCCGCCTTCCAGGGTCCGGCGCGGGCGCCGGGCGGGCGGTCTTGCGACCTGCCGTCTTGCGCTCCTTCGTAACCAACTTGCTCTTTGGAGGACTTGGTATGAGGACCACCTTCGACTTCGCGCCCCTGTGGCGCTCCACCATCGGCTTCGATCATCTGGCCGGCCTCGTCGACAGCGCGCTGCGCCAGGCGAGCGAGGACAACTACCCGCCCTACAACATCGAACGCTCCGGCGAAGATCATTACCGGATCTCGCTTGCGGTGGCGGGTTTCGGCGCCGACGACATCAGCGTCACAGCCGAGCAGAACGCGCTGACTATCGAGGGCAGGAAGCCCGAGAAGGCCGCCGGCGAATACCTGTACCAGGGCATCGCGGCGCGTCCGTTCCGGCGCGTGTTCAACCTGGCCGACTACGTCCAGGTCAAGCAGGCCTCGTTCAGGGATGGCCTCCTGATCATCGACCTGGTCCGCGAGGTGCCGGAGGCCATGAAGCCGCGCAGGATCAATATCGCGGCCGGCAACTCCTCCTCGCCGCAGATCGAGCAGAAGCAGGCGGCCTGACCGCGCGATCGAGGCGATGGCGGCGGAATGCGGCGCGCCGATGCGCGTCCGCGCTCCCTCGCCCCATGCATGACGGAGAGAAGACATCTGAAGGAGAAGAGCCATGGCAATTCGCGATCTCGTTCCCTGGTCGAGAAACCAGGAGCTCGTGCCCTCGCGCGGCAGCTACGATCCGTTCATGACGCTGCACCGCGAGATGAACCGACTGTTCGACGACGTCTTCCGCGGCTTCGGCGCGCCAAGCCTGTCCCCCCTGATGGAGGGGCGGTTCGGCTGGCCAAAGCTCGAGGTGAGCGACACCGACAAGGCGGTGATGATCTCGGCCGAGCTTCCCGGCATGACGGAGAAGGACGTGCAGATCGAAATCTCGGGTGGCGTCCTGACCATCCGCGGCGAGAAGAAGGACGAGCGCAAGGACGAAGGCAAGCACTTCACCGAGCGCACCTACGGAGCCTTCGAGCGGCAGATTGCGCTGGAAGGCGTCGAGGAGGACAAGGCGGAGGCCTCGTTCAAGAACGGCGTCCTGACCATCTCGCTGCCGAAGGCCGAGACCCCGCGGGCGGGGGTCAAGCGCATCGCCATCAAGACCCAGTAACGGCGATCATGGACGGCGACATCTGCCGCCGTCCGATCTGCGACAACAACCGTCCCCTTCGGAAAGGAGCGTAAAGGGAGGCAAGCAATGACCGACGCCAACACGAACTCCGGCAAACTCCATCCCCTCTTCCACCCGGCCGCGCACTACGCGTGAGGTTCTGAACGACGAGGAGCTCTCCGCGCCCGAAAAGCGGATCATCCTGTCGTCTTGGGCGTCCGACATGTTCACGGTCGAATCCTGTCCCTCGCTGCGCGAGATCCCGGGCATGGATCACCCGATCCGGCTCGCCGACATTCTGGCGGCGCTGCGCCGCCTCGACCGCGAGGATGACGATCCGCCGCGCCCCGGCGGCGTCCCGATGCGGCTGCGGCGGCCTTGGGCCGCCGCGATCCGATAGGGCGTTGAAAACGTGCTCGATGCCAAGCGGCGCGAAAGCGTCTATGCTTGCGCCTGCGGCAAGCTTAGCTGGCAAGACGAAGAGTTCGCGCCGCTTGATTCACCAAGAACGGACAATAGCGGGCACAAGTAGGCTGGTTCCAAAGCGGACTAGACTGAACGCCATAACCGGGTGGCGTCAATCAATTCGAGACCACACTACGAAGATCAGCGTATAACGTCGACTGCCGCCGGAGGCGGCCCCGCCTATCGGAGCCATCAAGGCTGGGCGCTCGCCTCGCTAATCGAGTCCTCCCGAGTGCAGCTACATCGAATGAATCTGATCTGCTTGTGGCCGTTGGCGGACATTCACTTAGGCATCTTCGATGTCTGTTTTTGAGGCGTTCCGGATCTCACTATCCCCACGTGGGCGCCGGATTGATGCGTACACGCCCTAAGCGAGCTGGCGTCAGCGGTCGAGACCGGCCATCGCCGCGCGATCGGTTCTTGGTTCAAGAGCTGACGAAGGTTGTCCGCGCTTTCGATGGATCACGAGTTTGGCGTTCGCGTATTGAATTTTATGGTATGAGCCTCTCGATAACCATCGCTCCGATAGCGAAGGTCGCACGTGTTCAACACGATGTCCGCGTCTCGTTCGGAAGCAGATAATCTCTACTAGATCGGCTAGCACTCGCGCGAGAAAGCCCTCGACGAATCCGAGCCCCACGATTTTCATTTCACCTTCGCAGAAATCGGCGCCTGATGGGCCGGGTTGCAACCGAGAGAGAGGCGATGCACATCGGCCTTCGGCCGGAGGGGGAAATCGGCATGGCTATCAGATTCACGCCGGATTTTGCTTTCCCATCCCCCTCAGGGCCCGAGTCAATTCCCGGACATCTCTTAGGTCTTCGATCCCATCGACGAGCGACATGACGCTCTCTCCAACAGCTTTACCGACAACGGGGACGGCAAAGTTCATAAACTTCCGTTCGAGAGACGCTCGCGAGAGCGGGCGTTGTGCATCGCCTTCGGGCACTTCCACTGTTTCGCGCCAAGACTGACCATCTGTGAGGACAATCTCGACGCTTGCGCCGCGGCCCTTGGGCAGTTTTGCAATGAGTGCTTCTCCGGGTTTGACGGAAGTCTTTTCCACCAAGGCCATCACGTCCTGTTCCCGCCAGCGGCCTTTCTCGAATTGCGAGACTGTCACATCACCGTCGAGAAGAGCCATCGCGAGGCACACGGGAAGACTGTGATCAGCGGTACCCTTTGTCTGTGGCCGGAACTTCGTAGGATCTGCCACGCGCTGTATTATTCCGGGATAGGTCTCAACCGTGATGGACCGTATGTCCTGGGTTCGACCTTTGGTCCTTCCGGAAAGTGACGCGCCGGCCTCCGCCACGGCCTGTAACTCGATTTGAACAGGGAAGCGCTTGAATGCCACGCCGGGCAGCCGGTATCGCGCAAGTTCGAGGTCGACGGCAAACCCCTCCTTCGCAGGCTTCATTTTTGACGCCAGCCATTCCAGCGTGCCGGATGGGCCGGTAAAGCCTTGTGCGGCAAGCCGCGTTGCGAATACACCGTCGATCGCAGTTGCCGCGAGCCCCATCGCCTTCATCATGCTGATCGCGCCGCTATTGACGACAAAACTCGTGAAGCCGCGCGCGCCAGATATCCCGACCGCATTTGCGAGAGCTTCCTTTGGAATTCTCCAAACCTTGCCCGCAATCAGAGGGACGCCGTACGAGGCTGCACACAACGGGTGGAAGCCGCGCTCAAGAAAGGAGATAGCATCATTGACGCGCATGCTGGCCTCATAACCGACGACTATCGCCTCGACCAGATCGCGGCCACTTCGCCCCTGCTCTTCGCAGAGCGCAAGCGCTGTCGGAATCACCTCGCTTGGATGAAGCGGCTCGCTGCCGATATAGGTGTCATTCATGTCGAGCGAGCGGACGAGAACCCCGTTGACGAACACTGCACCTTCTACGGTCGCCGATCGCGGATAACCGATCACGGTTGCCGTATTGCCATCGCCGAAGGTCTTTCGAATAGTTGCCTCGGCGATATTTGCGGATTCAGATCCGACCGCCCCAAACGCGCAGCCGAGCGTATCGAGAAGGACGCGCTTGGCCGAGGTGATCACGTCTGCCGGGAGATCTTCATATCTGACAGCAATCGCGAATTCTGCAAATTTCTGTTCGAGCGCTGCAATCTGGCCGTCGCCCGTACCATCGGCGAGTGCCGCTCCGACCAAGCGATATCCATTAGGACAAATGCTGCCAACGAGACTCGTCGTAACGGCAATTGTTGTTCGCTCCAGGAAATCACGGCGCTTCATAAATGCCTCCACTATGAAATTGAGCGGATGACGGCGGTCAGAATATAATTTTCGTGTCGAGCTATCGGACGACGCAAACGTAATGCCGGCAACGCACCTCCCACGCGCCGGCGCCTAGTATGAGGAAGTGGGCTGGCTTTGGAAAGCTATTGATATCGGCTCAGGGTCTAAAGCGGATGCCCAGCGCTCCGGCAGACATGTCAGCTAAGGGCCGATTTTGTTGCAAAAGTCGGTTG
>NZ_NWTG01000033.1 GCF_002532045.1 Bradyrhizobium sp. C9
CTCATTCTGGCACACTGATGCCGTAGGGGGCCGTCCACCCCATCAACCACCGATTTTCATTGGTTAGGCGAAACATCAACTCCGAGTCGTCGGAATCGAGAGGCCGCGGCGTATGGGTCCCGCCCCCATGCGCAATTGCGCACTAGGCCGGGCGACACAACGGAGAGAGCCGTATCAAATCTTGCCGCCATTGACGTCGCGCTGCACTCGGTTGGCCATCTCGATCAGCCGCCGCCAAGCCCGCTCCACGAAAGACATCATGCGATCCATATCGCGGTCGCTCGGCAGCGGAATCTCGATCTTGCGCTCGCCCTCGGCGACCTTCGGCTCAGCCTTCTTCAACGAATCCGATTTCGGCAGCGCCTCGTCGGTCTTGGCCGATGGCGCGCGCGCGGCGAGCTCGCCCTTCAGTCTGTCATTGTCGGCCTGCAGCCGCCCGATCTCGGCATCCAGCGCCGCGCGCTCGTCGGGCACCATGTAACAGGCCCAGCCGGCGCTGGAATTGGTGCAGGTCGAGACCGCGCCGGTGCGGGTGTCGAGCCGCAGGAAGCCATCGCTGGCCGGCGACAACGCGTAGCGGCCGTTCTCGGTGTCGGGCGCGGCTTGCGCGAGGGCCGCACCGCTTGAGATCAGGACAGCAATGATTGCGATGGACAGTTTCGAAGACGACATCGCGATGGGCATGGCTTGCTCCGCCTCAACCTGATTCCTGCCCCTAGACCACAGAGCTATAGGGCTTGCGGCCTGACTTCAACGCGTCCTCGAGCAATTCGATCCGGTCCTGCCCCCAGAACACCTCGCCATCGAGCACATAGCCGGGCGAGCCGAACACGCCGGCGTCCAATGCAGTCTGACGATTCTGCTCATAGGCCGTGCTGATCGCGTCCGAGGCGGAGCGTTCTACCAGCTGCCGGCCGGGCAAGCCTGCATCGTCGGCGAGCTTCACCAGCGTCGCAGCATCGGCAAGGTTCAGCTCAAGCTCCCACACCGCGGGATAGGCGCGTTGCAAAAACGGCTCCGGGTCGAGGCCGGCCTCGAGCAGCGCGATCACGACGCCGTCGGCAAGCCGCCCATTGAACGGCCAGTTGGCCGGCTGCAGGTGAAAATTCAGCCCGCGCTTGTCGCGCCAGCGCTGCAACTCGATCATCCGGTAGCGTTGCCGCACCGGATGGCGCTGGGCAAGCGGCAGCCCGCCGGTCTCCGAGAACAAATCGACCAGCAGCACGGGCCGGTAATTTACCTTGAGATCGTAAGTGCTTACGAGCCGCACGAAGGGCTTGTGACCGATATAGGCCCAGGGGGATTGCAGCGAGAAGTAGTAATCGATCTGGCGTGACATGCGGAACCTTGACTGCACGAGGTGATACGGACTTTCGGCGATCCGAGCAGAGCCGGAAATGCCAGGCAACATCGCTTCACAGCATACAAGCTGTTGCACTGCGAACACTGCGTCACTCTGACCTTGAATATCTCCAAATAAAACCAGCAGAATCAAAGCAATAACTGGTTACGACGCAATCTTGACTTGATTAGACGCGGTAAGTATGGTCCGCGCGGCTTTTGACGGGGACGGGCGCAATTTCCATCATCCGCGGCTTCGGTTAGTGTTTGCAGCATGGCTGAGAACACCAACGACGGCGCAGGTGGAAGTCGCGATCAATCGCCTCCTGACGAAGCTGCGCTTTCCGCAAGGCTCGGAAGTCTCGATCATCGGTTGTCAGAAATTCGCGACAGCCGCAGGAGCAAGACTGATCAATCCGGTACTGAAAGCGGGGACAGTGCCGCCAGAGCTTCGGCGATGGCGCTCGGTTTTCGTCTTTCCTCGGAACTGATCGCGGGCGTTGCCGTCGGAGCGGCGATTGGCTGGGGGTTCGACCGTTTGCTGTCGACGTCGCCATTCGGCTTCATCGTGTTAACGCTGCTCGGCTTCGTCGCCGGCGTGGTCAACGTGGTGAGGTCCGCGGGCGTGGCCTCGGGCAAGCGCTGAGCGCTGGCGGGAAGTCACGACATTTGAAATTCGATTACCGGCACGATGGCCGGTGGACCAAGAGCCGCGCGGATGAAAATCGACCCGATCCACCAGTTCAATATCGAGCCCCTCTTCACGCTCGGCCACATCGGCAATCATACGATCGCCTTCACCAATTCGTCGCTCTTCATGTTCATCGCGGTGCTGCTGATTGCGCTGCTGATGCTGGCGAGCGGCCGGGACCTGGTTCCGGGACGGCTGCAGTCGGTTGCCGAAATCTCCTACGAGTTCGTCGCGTCGACGATCCGCAGCACGGCCGGCTCGGAAGGCATGAAGTTCTTCCCGCTGATCTTCTCGCTCTTCATGTTCCTGTGCGTCTCGAACCTGGTCGGCGTGATCCCCTACACCTTCACGATCTCGAGCCACCTGATCGTCACCGCAGCCCTTGCGCTGCTGGTGTTCTTCACCGTGCTGCTTTACGGCCTCTACAAGAACGGCCTGAAATTCTTCAAGATCTTCGTCCCCTCCGGCGTTCCGATCTACATCCTGCCGCTGGTCATGTTCATCGAGGTCCTGTCGTTCTTCCTGCGGCCGGTCTCGCACAGCGTTCGTCTGTTCGCCAACATGCTGGCCGGCCACATCGCACTCAAGGTGTTCGCGGGCTTCGTCGCGATGCTCGGCTTCTCGCTCGGCGCACTCGGCTGGTTCGGCGGCGTGCTGCCGCTGGCGCTCACTGTCGCGCTGTACGCGCTCGAACTGCTGGTCGCATTCCTGCAGGCCTACGTGTTCGCGATTCTGACCTGCATCTACCTCAACGACGCCATTCATCCGGGACACTAAGCGGTCCGGGGAATCTCCACCCACCAATCTGTCTATCTTTCTCAAGGAGCTACAAATGGAACCGGCAGCAGCAAAACTTATCGGCGCGGGCATCGCGTGCATCGGCATGGGCGGTGCGGGCGTCGGCGTGGGCATCATCTTCGGCAACTACCTCGCCGCTGCGGTGCGTAACCCCTCGGCCGCTCAGGGCCAGTTCGGCAACCTGATCTTCGGCTTCGCCGTGACCGAAGCGCTCGGCATCTTCTCGCTGCTGATCGCGCTGCTTCTGCTGTTCGTTCCGCTCTGAGCGGCACCCCGGTTCCGCATTAGCGGCAACCCGGTTCCGCTCTCGCGGTAACCCGTTCGCGCCGCCCAAAGGTCGTACCGAGGGCGGCGCGCATGACAGCAACAGGAGAACACCGTGGCTGAGAGTCATGGCGAGGCAAAAGGCCAGAATGCCGGCGCCCACACCGAGGCCGATGGCGGACATCACGGCGGAGCCTTTCCGCCGTTCGATTCCTCCAACTTCGCTTCGCAGCTGGTGTCGCTGGCGATTGCATTTGTCGCGCTCTATCTGATCGTGTCGCGTATCGCACTGCCGCGCGTCGGCGGGACGATCGATGCACGCCAGAACAAGATCGAGGGCGATCTGGCCGAGGCGCAGAAGCTGAAGGACGAGTCCGACGCGGCGCTGAAGGCCTATGAAACCGAGCTGGCGAATGCGCGCTCCAATGCGCAGGCGATCGGCAACGAGACCCGCGAGAAGCTGAACGCGGCCTCGGAAGCCGAGCGCAAGGCGCTGGAAGAGAAGCTGGCGGCCAAGCTCGCCGACGCCGAGAAGCAGATCGCAACGACCCGGACCAACGCCATGAGCAACGTCCGCGGCATCGCGGCGGATGCGGCGGGCGCCATCGTCCAGCAACTTGCCGGCGTCACGCCGGACGCGAATGCGGTCAACAGCGCCGTCGACGCGTCGCTGAAGGGATAGACGATGTTTTACGAACCGGAAACCTGGGTTGCGATCGCCTTCGTCATTCTGCTGGTCGTGTTCGGCTATCTCGGCGTCCATCGCACCCTGCTGACGGCGCTCGATCACCGTGCCGAGCGCATCAAGGCCGAGCTTGAGGACGCCCGCCGTCTGAAGGATGAGGCCAACAAGCTGCTCGGCGAATACAAGGCGCGCCGCGCCAGCGCGGAGCGCGAGGCCGCCGACATCATCTCCAGCGCCAAGGCCGAAGCCGAGCGGATCGCGGCTGAAGCCAAGGCCAAGATGGAAGATTTTGTGGCCCGGCGGACCAAGACCGCCGAGAGCAAGATCGCCCAGGCCGAGGCGCAGGCCGTGGCCGATGTGCGCGCCGCCGCGGCCAACGCCGCCGTGACCGCCGCCTCGACCATCCTGTCGCAGTCGGTCAAGGGCTCGGTTGCCGACGACCTCGTCGGCAAGGGCATCGCCGAAGTCCGCTCCAAGCTGAACTGACGCGATCACACTTCCTTCCGGAAAAGGCCGGCGCGAGATCATCGCGCCGGCCTTTTTCTTTGCTCCTGCCGTTTCTTATTTCCAGCGGCCCCGTCACGACCGGCGCTAGTGCTTCTTCTTTTGCGCGCGGACCTTCGGCTCCGGCTTCAGCGCCTGCGGATCAAAGCCGATATAGAAAATGTAGTCGTCGTTCTCCGCGGCCGACGGCGCCGGATAGACGACATCCTCGGCGACCAGGCTGAACGGCACGCTGCCGCTGTCGTCCATCTGGACCGTGGTGGTGTAGGCCTTGGTGGCGATGGTCTTCTCGCCGACGCCGCCCTTCACCACGGCGACGCGCAGCGGCACCTGGATGGTCGGCGGTGCGCCCTGGGGGCCAACAATGATCCGCCCCTGGATACCGATCTTGGCCGTGATCTGGCCGCTGTTCAGATTGCATTCCCGCGCCGTGCGCGTGATCGAGGCCAGGAATTTGACGTCGTTGCCGACCGCTTCCTTGCCGTCCACGGCCACCGAATAGGTCGAGGCCCCGGAGCGGATCTGCACCGGCGGGCAGGTCAGCCCGGCGTCGGCATCGCTGAGCGGCTGCTGCGCCGCCGGCTTCGAATCGGACGAACCGCCGCCGAACAGGTTCTTGAAGCGGTCGCTCAGCGACTGCGCCGAGCTGGCCGTCGGCAGCAGGGTGGCACCGAGACCGATCGATACCGCCGCCGCGAGCGCGAACCTGATCACCCTGTCACCCATGCGATATCCCTAAAGCCCCCAAACCAGAGTTCCCCGTTTCGCGGGCGTTATAGCAAGCCAATGGCGGCGAACCCAAGGCATGTTGCAATGGCATGTTGCAATGGCATGTTGAAAGCAAGCTGAAACGGCTCGGACGCATCCGCCATCAGCCATTGGCCCAAGGTTCAACCGCGGAAATCCTCGTGCAGCAGGCCGAACAACAGGTGGTCCTGCCAGATCCCGTTGATGCAGAGATAGCGCCGCGCCAGGCCCTCGCGGGTGAAGCCGCACTTCTCCAGCACGCGGATCGACGACGCATTGGAGGGAATGCAGGCCGCCTCGATGCGATGCAGGTTGAGCTCGCCGAACAGCGAGGGCAACAGCACCCGCAGCGCCGTCGTCATGTAGCCGCGATGGGCATGCGGCAGGCCGACCCAATAGCCGATCGTGCCGGCCTGCACGATGCCGCGGCGGACATTGGCAAGCGTGATACCGCCGATCATCACCCCGTCCGATTCGCGGAAGATGATGAATGGATAGGAGCGGTCGGCGGCGATATCCTCGCTGTAGCGGCGCAACCGGCGGCGGAAGCCGGCGCGGGTCAGGTCGTCAGAGGGCCAGATCGGCTCCCATGGCGTCAGATAGGCGCGGCTGAACTCGCGCAACTGCGCCCATTGCGGGAAATCCGACATTTGCGGCGCACGCAGCAAAAGCCCGTGTCCCCGCGGCATCAATGCGGCCGGTCCACCAGACGGCAAACGAAACAGGGCCATGGCCCAACACTCCCCCGACTTCTCCCTCGCCCCGTTCTTGCGGGGAGAGGGTCGGGGTGAGGGGCCGTTCCGCAGACGGAATTTGCGGATAAACCCCTCACCCGAAGCCTTCGGCTTCGACCTCTCCCCGCAAGAGCGGGGCGAGGTAAGCTCAATCCTTAATGCAGCAGCGTCTTCGCCTTCGACTTGGTCAATCCTTCCGCAAAAGACACCGCCGTGTCCAGACCCCTGCCGCTGCCGAGTGCAACAACGGCAGGGCGGCTGCGCGACAGCAGCGCGCGGGCAGCGTTGCGGCTCGATTCGACCGAGACCGCGTCGATCCGCGCCACCAGCTCTTCCACCGTCTGCGGTCGGCCATAGGCTAGCACATGGCGCGCCAATTGTTCGGCCCGGGATGAACAGCTTTCCAGCGCCATCAACAGGCCGGCCTTCATCTGCGCCTTGGCGCGGGCGACTTCGGCCTCGGTCAGGGTCTCCACCGCGTCATTGATGACGTCGACGATGACTTCCATCATTTCCGGCGCGTCGGCGGGATCGGTCCCGGTGTAGAGGCCGAAGAAGCCGGTGTCGGTGTAGGGGGCGTGGAAGGTGTAGATCGAGTAGCACAGCCCGCGCTTCTCGCGCACCTCCTGGAACAGCCGCGACGACATCCCGCCGCCGAGCGTGTTGGTGAAGACCTGCAACGAGAACAGCGACAGGTCGGTCTGCGGCACGCCCTCAAGCGCCAGCGTCAGATGCGCCTGCTCGAGATCGCGATGCACCACCCGCGAGCCGCCCTTGCCGAACATCGCAGGCTGCGGCGCCGGCGCCGGCGTGGCGTCGAAGCTGGCGAACTTCTCGGTGACGTCCTCGACGACCCGCTTGTGATCGACGGCGCCGGCAGCAGCGACCACCATGTCCGGGGCGCGGTAATGCGTCGACAGATAGCCGCGCAGCGTGTCGCGATTGAAGGCCTTCAGCGTCTTGGCGGTGCCGAGCAGCGAGCGCCCCATCGGCTGGTCCGGATAGCAGAGCTCGTTGAGGTGCTCGAACACGACGTCGTCGGGTGTATCCTGCGCGGCGCCGATTTCCTGCACGATGACGCTCTTCTCGCGCTCCAGCTCGTCCGGCACGAAGGACGGATTGGCGAGGATGTCGGAGAGCACGTCGAGCGCCAGCGGCACGTCGGCCTTCATCACCCGCGCGTAATAGGCCGTGGTCTCGGTCGAAGTGCCGGCATTGAGGTCGCCGCCGACCGCCTCGATCTCCTCGACGATCTCGCGCGAGGAGCGCCGCGCGGTGCCCTTGAACGCCATGTGTTCCAGGAGATGCGAGATGCCGTGCTCGTTCGGCTTCTCGTCGCGCCCGCCGACCCCGGCCCAGACCCCGAGTGCCGCGGTTTCCAGATGCGGCATGGTGTCGGTGACGACGGTGAGGCCGCTCGGCAGCTTGGTGATCTCAACACTCATCAGGCAACTCCCTGCTTGGCGGCACGGCTGACCGACAGCACGAAGCGCTCGACCTCGGCGGAATCATTCTTCATGACCGTCATCTGTTCGGATTTCGTCATCAGGCTTCCGAGCCAGGCCGGCAGCTGCGGACGCACCCCGCAGGCCGCCTCGACCGCATCGGGGAATTTGGCCGCATGCGCGGTCGACAGCACGATGTTCGGGATCTTCGAATCCGAGGTGTCGCGATCGGCGACCGCGAGCGCCACCGCGGTGTGCGGATCGACGAGATCGCCGGCCTCGCGCCAGGCGGCGCGGATCGCGGCCGCCGTCTCGGTCTCGTCGGCGCGGCCGGCGTCGAAATCGCGGCGCACCGCGGCCAGCGTCGCATCCGGCAGCACGAAGCGGCCGGACTGCTTCAGCGAGGCCATCAGGCGGCGAACCTGATCGGCGTCACGGCCGCTGGCCTCGAACAGCAGCCGCTCGAAATTCGAGGACACCTGGATGTCCATCGACGGCGATGCCGTCGCGTGCACCTCGCGCACCTCGTAATTGCCGGTCTTCAGCGTTCGCGGCAGGATGTCGTTGACGTTGGCGGCAATACGCAGCCAGCGGATCGGCAGCCCCATGCGCTTGGCGACATAGCCGGCGAAGATGTCACCGAAATTGCCGGTCGGCACCGTGAAATCCACCGTCCGCTGCGGTGAGCCGAGCGCGACCGCCGAGGTGAAATAATACACCACCTGCGCCACGATGCGCGCCCAGTTGATCGAGTTGACGCCCGACAACGCCACCCGGTCGCGGAAGCGGTGGTTGTTGAACATCTCCTTCACCAGCGCCTGGCAATCGTCGAACGTGCCTTCGATCGCCAGCGCGTGAACGTTGGAAGCGCCGGTCGTCGTCATCATGCGGCGCTGCACCTCGGAGATGCGCCCGTTCGGGAACAGCACGACGAGGTCGACGTTGTCGAGATTGGCAAAGGCTTCCACCGCGGCGCCGCCGGTATCGCCCGAGGTTGCGACCACGATGGTGGTGCGCTGCGCGCGCTCGGCCAGCACGTGATCCATCAGCCGCGAGATCAGCTGCATCGCGACGTCCTTGAACGCCAAGGTCGGCCCATGAAACAGCTCGAGCAGGAACTGGTTCGGTCCGACCTGGTCGAGCGGCACCACGGCGGGATGGCGGAAGGTGGCATAGGCCTCATTCGCCATGCGGCCGAGCTCGGCGTCGGAAATCTCGCCGGCGGCAAACGGCCGGATGACCTCGACCGCGACCTCCCAATAGGGACGGCCGAAAAAGGCGGCGATGATCTCGGGCGACAATTGCGGCCAGGTCTCGGGCACGTAGAGCCCGCCGTCACGGGCAAGCCCGGTCAGCATCACATCGCAGAAGCCAAGCGCCGGGGCCTCACCCCGGGTCGAAATATACCGCGTCAAACCGCCCTCCAAAGGCTTCGATTATAGCCTTAAGCCTTTGATATCATGGATTTATCGAGTTCGCCGCATGCGACCCGATGTGGTTCACCATAGAAGATCGGACTGGCAATGGGTAGCCCGAAGCGCGCGCCCCGGGGGCGCACGGAGTGGTGAATGACGGCGGGATTCCCCGGTGCGCAATCGCGCACCGGGGGAATGACGATGGATAGCGTTGTGCGATATCTGCGCTATCGGCCTGCATCGCTCTCCATGCTCCGACGAATGCGATCGCTGACCGTCCGTGCGATCGCCGCCGGCGCCTCGTCGGGGATCGCAAAGCACGAGCTCGCGTTGATCTCGCAGAGCACGTAGGTGTCGGCGCCATCGGCATCGCGCGGACCATAGAGGAAGTCGGCATCCCAGATCACCGGCAGCGACGCTTCATCGATCGTCAGCGTCTCCATCAGCTGCGGAATCCATTCGTCCTCCATCAGCCGCCGCAGCGTCTGGAACTGTGCGACATCGGGACCGTGCATGATGCGCGGTCCGGGTTGAGCTTGCGGTGAATCCGGGCCTTCCGGCGGCGGCGGGATCAAGGCCTTGATCAGCTGGTGTCCGAAGCCCGCGACCTTCGTTCCGCTGACATAGCAACGGATCATGCCCTCGGGCAGGCGCGGCTGGAATGCCTGATCGATGATGCAGCCGCCCCAGCCGAAATACGGCTCGCAGCGCGCCATGAAGGCTTCCAGCGGAATCTCCTCGGGCTGGCTGCCGCGCAATGCGTGCAGCACGCGAACGGTCGCGTCCGTCTTCGGCAGAGCCTCCACTTTCCAGACGCCCTGCCCACCATTGCCCCGGTTCTGCTTGAGCACGCGCGGGCCGGCCGCGCGAAGGCGCGACGGAAATTCGGCGCGGAAGGCCTCCACGGTGGCGTATCGATGCGTGTCGGCGCCCCAGCCCAGATGACGTGTCCGATAGAGCACGTCCTTGACGCCCATCTTGAGGATGATGTCCGGATGTGCGCTGACCCACGGACGTTTCATCGCGGCCTCTCTCAGCAGCGGATCGAGCGCCGCGCGAGTCTTGCCCTGATGGATCGGGTCGACCCAGACGAGAACGCCGTCCATGGTCAGCAATTGGTCGCGGACGAGATCGGCAAAGGTCTCGTCAAAGACCACGGGAAAGACCTCGATGCCGGAAGCGGCAAGCGCTTCGAAGACGCGAACGAAACGGCTGTTCTGCGCCGTCGCCTCCTGCCGCGCCGCGGCATCGCCACGCCACAGGATGGCGATTCTGGAACGACGGGATGTGTGTGGTTCGGTGTCCATATGGAAGCTCCACGACGGTTGAGTGTCGCGCAGAGCTTGGACCGAGGCCTCACGGGGAGTCTGCCTTGTCCCCTTGGCAGGAACTCTAGACCACCCCGCGCAGCTTTCAAGATGGAAGTGGGATCATATCCGGGATCAGGCCGTGATCCCGTGCAACCCCAGCCAGCCCGTGTAGAGGCCGACCAGCACGATCAGTGCGGCCGACACGTAGGGCGCGCGTTGGGCGAAACGGCTGAAGCCACCCCAATGGCGCTCGACATGACGCAGACTGAGCGCGGCCACGACACCGGCGGAGACCATGGTGATCGCAAGCCCGATGCCGAAGCAAAGCACCAGCACGAAGCCGAGGCTGAACTGCTTGAGCTGAAGGCAGAGCAGCAGCACGGTGATCGCCGCCGGACACGGAATGAGCCCGCCGGTCAGGCCGAACAGAATGATCTGCCACGTCGTGACGGTCCGCCCGGCAAAGCGCTTGCGGATGTCGGCGGCGTGTGCGCGCGCATGCGCATCATCGGCGTCGCCGAGGTCCATATGCGCGTGGTCATGCTCCTCGAACAGGACTTCCGCAATGTCGGCGCGCACCGACACGCGCGCCTTGAAGGCATGCGGCTCCGGAATTTCATCGATGCTTTCCAGATAGCCTTCGCGCGCGGCAAAGCGGAACTGCTGCTCGCTGCCGTCGGGGCGGATTGTCACGACATCGACCTCGCCGGCTGCCGGAAGCGCCCCGGCCTCGCTGCGCAACCGCCAGCGCGGCGGCACACCGTCCTCGAAGACTTCGAGCGACAGCGATTGCCCTGCCAGGGTCAATTGCCGAGTTTCATCGTGATGATGGTGGTCGTGGTCGTGGTCGTGCTCGGAAGTCTGCTCGCGCCAGGTGCGCCAGGCCATCCAGGCTGCGATCGAAATGATGATCGCCGCCGAGACCAACTGCAGCCAGGCTTCGCTGCGTTCGCCGGACCATTGCTGGCCGAAATGCAGCCCAGCCAGCGCGACGATCCAGACGATGGCCGTGTGCGAGATCGTCGCCGACAGGCCGAGCAGCACCGCCTGCAGCACGGTGCCGCGGATCGCGACGATGAAGGCTGCCATCATCGTCTTGGAGTGGCCGGGCTCGAGACCATGCAGCGCGCCGAGCAGGATCGCGCTGGGGACGAACAGCCATGCATGCGCGCTGCTCTGCTGCAGCAGCTGGGACAGATCGGTCATGTGCTTCACTTCAAATAGGTACGAACGACGTCGATCAGGTCGGCGGCGCCCTGCGCTCGCTCGGGATCCTTTTCCCGGGCAGGGTCCACCACATGATGGCGGATGTGATCTTCGAGCAGTTCCGCGGTGAGGCCATTGATGGCGCCGCGAACCGAGGCCACCAGCATCAACACGTCGGCACAGCCGAGCTCTGACTCCAGCGCCCGCTCGACGGCCTCCAGCTGACCCTTGATGCGGCGGACCCGGCCGACGAGCTTGGACTTGTGCTTGATCGTGTGCGACATTGTCATAATATAGGGGGGTACCCTATATTCCGTCAACCCGTTTCGGGCCGGCGGGGGGCGCGGCCGTGCTCACGCTGGGTTACCTCGCCCACGCTTTACATTGCGGCGCGAACGGCATTGAATCCGGTCAATCCGGCAACAAGACAACTGGCAAGGGAGGCGTCGCGTGAAAGTCCGCATCCTGATGTTGGCTCTCCCGATCCTGCTTTCGAGCGCGCTGCCGGCCATGTCCAAGAGCAGCATCGGGCATAATGACGGCCCCTGGAATTCCGATCACATCGACAATCTGCCGCCCGAAGTCCGGCAATACATCGCTGGGATTTGCAGAGGGCCGGCCAGCGCGCAACACGACTTCGCGACCTATTCGCCGCGTGAGAAACGCTGGCGGATAAATCTCGAATATCTGCGCTGCAACGGCATCGGCGCGTTCCGTCGGGGCAACCAGTGCCTCGACGTGGATTTCGTCGAGCAAGGCTCGCGATTTCACCTCGGCGCAAAGCAATTCAGGGATTGCGGCTTCTAGATCGCAGCGAATCCCGAATCGTTTGTGTCTCGCGTGATGTCTTGCGCCGCGGTCGAGACATTGTTCCGGACCGCGCGGATGAACTGTTCGTGACAGTGACCTGGACGTTTCGCTTGTGACGACGGCGCACTCCGGTTGACATCGATCAACACAAGGTCTTAATTTCAGAGCACGGGGATGTGCGATCTCCCCGCGAGGCGACATGCCCAAGAATCGCGTCCTGTTCACCAAGGACGCACCATGTCGTCATACACATCGATCTCATCCGAAAAACTGTCTCGTCTCATCGGCACCGCCAAGGCGCCGACGCTCGTCGACGTTCGTATCGACGAGGATTTCGCCGCCGATCCGCGCCTGATCCCGGGCGCCATCAGGCACTCCCATCTCGATGTCCAGGACTGGGCTTCCCGCTTCTCCGGCCAGTCCGTGGTCGTGGTTTGCCAGAAGGGGCAGAAGCTCAGCGAAGGCACCGCCGCCTGGCTTCGATGCGGCAACATTGCTGCCGAAGTTCTCGAGGGCGGCCACCTCGCCTGGACGGCCGCGGAGCTTCCCACTGTTCCCGCCGACAGGATTCCGAAACGCGACGGCCGTGGCCGCACCGTCTGGGTGACGCGCTCGCGGCCGAAGATCGACCGGATCGCTTGCCCATGGCTGATCCGCCGCTTTGTCGACCCCGCGGCGGTGTTCCTGTTCGTCGCATCACCGGAAGTCGAGGCGGTCGCCGAACGCTTCGACGCCACGCCGTTCGACATCGAGAATGTGTTCTGGAGCCATCGCGGTGAGCTCTGCACCTTCGACGTGATGGTCAGGGAGTTTGGCCTGTCGACGCCCGCACTGGAGCGGCTTGCGACGATGGTGCGGGCCGCGGATACCGCGCGGCTCGATCTGTCGCCGGAGGCGCCGGGGCTGCTCGCCGCCTCGCTCGGCCTGTCGCGCATGTTCGACGACGACCTCGAACAATTGAGCGCCGGCATGCTGCTCTACGACGCCTTCTATCGCTGGTGCCGCGACGCGACGCGGGAGACGCACAACTGGCCGACCAGCAAGGTGAAGCCATGAGCGCCGCGATCTTCCGCTTCATCTGAGCAAGCGCGCACCTGAAGAACCTGGGGCAGCACAACACAACCAGGAGAACAACCATGCAGAAGCAGAGATTCCTCCACCTGATCCTTGCGCTCGCGGTCGCAGGCATCGCCGTGCCCGCCCGCGCCCTGACGCAGGACGAGCTTGTCGCGAAACTTCAGGCTGCCGGCTACGCGAACGTCAGCGACGTCAAGTCGACGGCCGAAGGCACGACGGCGAAGGCGATGAAGAACGGCAAGCCCGTCAGGCTCGTGATCGACAGCAGCGGCCAGGTCAAGGAGCAGGACTGAGGTCCTGCTTCGTCCGAAGCTACCAGAAGCCAACGCAATGGAGTGACGATCATGATGAGAACAACCCTGGCCCTGTGCCTCGCCGTGCTGTGGCCCGGCGCAACACTTGCGGCACCGACCGATGGCGGCGAGCAGCTGGAAACAGCCGTCGCATTGCAGGCGGCGGCCGCCCATCCGTCGGCAAGCGAGACGCTGCGCGGCGTCGTCGATAGCGTCGACGAACGCAATGACACACTGCTGATACGCCTGTCTGCGGGCAGAACGGAGCCGTTCAGGGTTCAGGACGGCCTGATCTTCAATGCCGTCCGCTTCGGCGATCCCGTCGAAATCTCGGTGCAGACCATCTCGGGATTCCCGACCATCGTCGGGCTCACGAAGCAATAGAGCGGCAATCTGAAGCAAGAACCATTCAACATTGGGAAAATCCGATGACCATCAACACCGGACGCCGAGACTTCATCGCAGCGGCTGGCGTCGCCGCAGCATCTGCAACCGTGCTTGGCGTCAACCAAGCCGCAGCTGAAGCCAACCCGCAGACAGGAGCCAAAGCCATGTCCTATCAGGCAAAGCCGATGCCGTTCGATCCAAAGTCGATCAGCGGCATCTCGGAGAAAATACTCGTCAGCCACTACGAGAACAATTACGTCGGCGCCGTGAAGCGGCTCAACGCCATCGGCACGCAACTTGCCGAACTCGACTTCGCCAAGGCACCGAACTTCATGATCAACGGCCTGAAGCGAGAGGAGCTGATCGCAGCGAACTCGATGATCCTGCATGAGGTCTATTTCGACGGGCTCGGCGGCGCGGGCAAGCCGGGCGGCGCACTCGCCGAGGCGATCGCGCGCGACTTCGGCAGCATGGAGCGCTGGCGGACCGAATTCGCGGCCATGGGCAAGGCGGAAGGCGGCGGTTCGGGTTGGGTGATTCTCGCCTACTCGCCCCGCGACAAGCGGCTCGTCAACCAATGGGCTGCCGATCACACGACGACGCTCGCCGGCGGCCGCCCGGTCCTGGTGCTCGACATGTATGAGCACGCCTATCACATGGACTTCGGAGCGGCGGCGGCCCGCTACGTCGACATCTACATGGAAGCCATCCGCTGGGACAACGCGGCCAGATTGTATGAGCAATATTCGAAAGAATCTTGAGGAGACGCGCGTGAAGGAGCGGATCAATCGCATCACCCTGGCGCTCTCAGTGTTGGCCGCCCTGCTCGCGAGCGAGGGCGGCGCTCAAGGACAATCCTGCAAGGTCTGCGCCGAGCAGCGCGCGGCATGCATGAAGAACTATGCCGGACCAGCCTGCAAGACCGAGTACAAGATGTGTCTCAAAGCCTGCAAGAAGTGAACGCCGACAAGCGGAGCCAACCGCGCGTGACGTGTCTCGTCGCGGTACTCGTCGCCGTCATCGCAGGCATGGTTACCCCCGACGCAGGATTTGCGGCTGCGCAAAGCCCTCGGAAAGTCACGGGTGCGCAGATTCGTGCCAGGTTCGCCGGGATGCAACTGACGGACGAGGTCCACTACCGCTTCGTGTTCGAGCGTGACGGCACGCTGAGGATCGTCTCGGCGGGAGCAAAGACGCGCGGCAGATGGACGATCGAGAAGGATCAGCTCTGCCTTCATCTCCAGGAGACCGACGACGGTTGCTACGACGTCGCTCAATCGGGCCGGACATTCACGTTGACGCCAACGGGATCAGGGCTCCCCGCTGACGGCATTCTTGAGCCCATCTCGGATTCGCAATGAAAAGCAGAGCTTTTTCCACGGAGTTTCGCAGGTGACCACGCCAACAGATTCACAGCGCAGCCGCTTGGCAGAACTGGCACGCTATTTCCTGCGCCTCGGCTTTCTCGGCTTCGGCGGCCCGGTCGCGCTCGTCGGGCAGATGGAGCGGGAACTGGTCGACGGCAAGAAATGGCTGACCAAGGAAGAGATGAGGGAATCGATTGCCATCTGCCAATCGCTTCCGGGACCGCTGGCGATCCAGGTCGGCATCTATGTGTCCTGGCTTCGCGGCGGCTTTTGGGGAGCCTGGGTCGGTGGATGGTGCTTCATCCTTCCCAACTTCGTCATCGTCGCGGCCCTCGGCGCGCTGTATGTCTATCTCGGCGATCTTCAGCCCGTCACCGCCGTGTTCTATGGCGTCAGCCCCGCAGTCATCGCCCTGATCCTGCATTCCTGCTATCGGCTCGCCAAGCTCGGCATGGAGGACTGGCTGCAATGGGTGATCGCCGCAGTCTGTTTTGCCGTCACCGTGATCTTGAAGGCCGAGGTCGCATTGCTCTTCATCGGCGCCGGGATCGTCGGCATCATCTATTATGGCAACATGAAGCGGCCGCCTGTCGCCCTGCAACTCGCGATCATACCGGCGGCAGCGCCCGGAGCCGCACCGGTCGTGACCGGATCGACGCTCGGCAAGCTGCTGCTGTTCTTCCTCAAGGCGGGTTCGCTGACCTTCGGCAGCGGCCTCGTTATCGTTCCCTTCCTAGAACAAGGGCTCGTGCAGCAATACGGCTGGCTCAACGAACGTGAATTCCTGGTGGCCGTCGCGATCGGCATGATGAGCCCCGGGCCGGTCGTGATCACAGCAACCTTCGTCGGCTACCTGGTCGCGGGCTTCTGGGGCTCGCTCATCTCGACCATCGGCATCTTCCTGCCATCCTTCCTGCTTGTCTTGATCGTGGCGCCCCTGCTGGCGCGGCATCGCAAGAATCCGAATGTCCAGGGATTCGTGAAAGGCGCCTATGCGGCTGCGATCGGAACGATCCTCGGCGCGTGCGTCCTGCTCGGCAAGATCGCAATCGGCGATTGGCTGACCGCACTCATCGGCATTGGATCGCTCGCCGTTCTGTTCCGCTGGAAGGTCAGCAATCCCCTGCTTATTGCAGTGACGGCGGTCATTGGGCTCCTTGCTTACCCCATCCTGCAGCCGGCGTGGGTGCTCACCGGTTTGAAGTGAGACGCCGACGATGCAAACGCTGCTCACGAGGGCCCAGGTAACGCTGCTCAATGTGGCCGCGGCGGTCGCAATCCTGCTGACATCAGTCCAGCCCGCACCGGCCGACGAGGACAAGACGGTTGTCTTTGTCTGCCAGCACGGCGTGGTGAACAGCCAGATGGCGGCCGCCTATTTCAACAAGGCTGCGCAGGAGCGCCGATTGCGGTTCAAGGCGGTCTCGCGCGGCATCGACCTTTATCGGTCAGTGCCAGTCAGGATCCGGGACGGGCTTACGCTGGACGGTCTGGAGGTGGCGAACACGCCGCAACAACTGACCTTGGACGACATGACCGCGGCGGACCAGGTGGTGGCGTTCGATCGGATTCCCGCCGGGCGGCGAGGACGAGCCGACGTGACCTACTGGTCCGGCATTCCCCTGGGTATCGATGATTATGAGTCAACCCGGGACCAAATCGTCCGCCGTATCGACGCACTTATTCCGGCGCTCGCGGCCGAAGCGGCAAGAGACCGAGCGCCCCTCCAGCTCGAAGCGAAAATCCTGCTCGGCGATGTCCGCGGGCGGATCGATCACCTGGCAGTCGACCTGAAACGCCAGCGATTGTTCGTGGCCGAGCTTGGCAATGACAGCATCGGCGTCGTCGACCTGGCTGCCCACAGCCTGCTGCGAACCGTTGGCGGGCTGAACGAACCGCAGGGCGTCGGCTATGAGCCATCGACCGAGACCCTCTATGTCGCCAATGCCCGTGACGGATCGGTGCGACTGTTCGAGGCCAACGAGTACAAGGCGACCGGGCGGATCGAACTTGGCAGCGATGCGGACAACATTCGGATCGACGCGGCGGCTAAGCATGTTGTCGTAGGCTATGGTGATGGCGGTCTGGCGGTGCTCGATCCGTCCACCCGCACCAAGGTACGAAGCCTGCCGCTGAGGGCGCATCCGGAAAGTTTCCAGCTTGAGCCCGACAGCGGACGCATCTTCGTCAACCTGCCTGACGCGCATGCGGTCGCGGTCGTGGACGGTGCTTCCGGGAAACAGCTTGCCAATTGGCCGTTGGACAAGGGCGGCAACTTCGCGATGACCATCGATCGCGATCGAGGGCGTGTGCTTGTGGCGTACCGTAGTCCCACCGAACTTGCCGTCTTTTCGACGGACGGCAAACCGATCGCGAACGCTGAGACCTGCGGCGATGTCGACGATCTCTTCATCGATGCAAAACGCGAGCGGGTTTATGTGAGTTGCGGCGCAGGCTACGTCGATGTGTTCGAAATCGATGGATCCGTCTATCGACGGATGGCGCGTACGCCGACGGCAACGGGCGCGCGAACGGCGCTCTTTGTGCCCGAGATGGACCGTCTGTTCGTCGCGGTGCGCGCTGGCCCCGCAGGACCTGCCGCGATATGGGTGTTTAAGCCGACGCCTTGAGATTGATCAGGTAGGAGGCGGTGCATGTGCGGACGAAGCCGAGGCTTTTGCAGCTGCCCGACACATCTTGCGCTCGGCGCCGTCGTCGCTTCGGTCCTCGTTGCCTTGTCCGGTCCCGCATCGGCCTATCGTCCGTTTGACGGCACGGATGCTGCGGTCGCCAAAAAGGGGGAAATCGAGATCGAACTGCAGCCGGCCGGACGCTTGCGCGACGAGAGCGGGACAAGCCTGATCGCACCGGCCTGGGTCATCAATTACGGACTAAGCGAGAATTGGGAAGCCGTCTTTGAAGGCCAGGGTCAGACCTCTCTTTCCCCACCCGGACCGACGACCCTGACCGCCGCCGGCGCGTTCCTCAAGCATGTGATCGTGCCCGGAAGCCTGCAGGACAAGACCGGCCCAAGTGTTGCGACCGAATTTGGCGTCCTGTTACCTGACAGCACCGGCAATTCAGGTGCCGGGTTTAGCCTGGCCGGGATCGTCTCGCAGCGCTGGGATTGGGGGACGATACATCTGAACGCCGAGACGGCCCTGACCCGTGACCACCATGGCGACGTGTTCCTGGGCGCAATTGTCGAAGGACCGGCAACATGGACGGTACGCCCTGTCGCCGAGATCTTCTACGAGAACGAGTTCGGAAGGCAGGATACGTTCTCGGGCTTGGTCGGGCTGATCTATCGTGTAAGCGATGACCTCAACTTCGACGTCGCAGTCCGGCACGCGCTCACAGGTGGACAGCCGGTGAACGAGATACGTGCGGGATTGACCTTCGGCTTTCCGCTTTCGGCCTTCGGAAGTCACGCCGCGCACCAGGCAGGGCCAAACCTGCCACGATAGTCTGATCGCCTATTGGCGGTCCCGGTTTTCGGGATGCGCCCGCCAGTCGCGGCCAACGGTCTGGTGTTCCTCATTCGGTGTAGTCTGATTGGCGTGGTCATCTTCGCCGCCCACGGCCTTCCAGTCGCGTCCGATCTTGACGTCCTCTGCGCGATTGCGATCCTGTTCACGGGATTGCTCCGACTGCTGGGGCGTCTGTGCCTGTTGAACGGGAGTGGACTGTGCTTGTGCCGCACCACCGTCGAATGCGAAAATCAGTGCGAAAGCAGATAACAGTGCAAGCGATGCTGAAATTCTCATGGTTGTCTCCCTTCCTCGCCAGAACTGTGCACCAACTCGCCGTGAGGGGCTTTGTTCTTAAAAGCAGGCACGTTTGGCGCGCGCCGTGTGGCGCTGGAACCGGCGGATTCCGCACATTTAGAAACTGAAACACCGCTGCGTTATCGGCGTTGAGAACCCGATTGCGGCTCTCTAGATCAGGACTTGCCCTACCCGCCCCCTGCGGCGCTGTCATACCCACCGAAGAGTTGAGCCAATGCGACCCCACATCATCTGCCACATGGGCACGTCGATCGACGGCCGGCTTCATCCCAGCCGCTTCACCAAGCCGGCCGCCGGTATCCCGGCTGACGTGCTGCGCTCTCACTATGAGAAGATCCATGACGGCTTCAATGCCGATGGATGGATCATCGGCCGCGTCACCATGAACGAGATGGCCAAGGGGACGGAGCGGCAGATCGCCAATGCGCCGAAAGTGCCGCGCGAGGCGCATCTCGGCAACCGCGACGGCCGCAAGCTCGCTGTCGGCATCGATCCGTCGGGCCGCGTGCATTTCGGCAAGGACAATGTCGGCGGCGATCACGCCGTCGCGGTGCTCGGCGAACAAGTCTCGGACAGCCATCTCGCCGAGCTGCGCGAGGACGGCGCGTCCTACATCTTTGCAGGCCTCAAGGGCGACGATCTGGCGAGCGCGATGGCGCAGCTCGCATCACTGTTCGGCGCGAGGACGCTGCTGCTCGAAGGCGGCGGCGGGATCAACGGCGCCTTCCTCAAGCAGGGACTGATCGACGAGTTCAGCACGTTGATCCATCCGGCGGTCGACGGCGTCTCGGGATCGCAGAGCATCGTCGATTATCACGGCCCAGACGGTGACCACCCCGGCGCCGGGCAGTCGCTCCGGCTCACCCACTGCGAGACGCTGGAAGGCGGCATGGTCTGGCTGCGCCACGCTGTCGAGCGCGCGCCGGGCTGAGTCGGCTACTGCTCGGGATTCTCCACCCAGCCGCTCCTGCACCCCGCGACGAAGAACGCGACGCCGCGCGCGACGTGCTCGTCGAGCTCGGGATCGAGCGCCTTCAAGTCGACTTCGTAGAGCGCCCGCAGCAGCATCGGCACCGCAATGATGTCGAGGAACAGGCGCGCGGTGGTAGGCAGGTGCTCCGGGGCGAAGGCCGGCAGCTTGCCGAGCTCGTCGGATTGCGTCAGCTCGCGCAAGAGGTGAACACCGAGCTCGGTGGCGAGCGCGCGCGCCCTCCGGTTGACGGTGGCGGCGAGATCCGGGAAGCGATGCGCCTCCGCGATCGCAAGCCGCATCAGGCCGATCCGGTCGGCATCAAGGCCCCAGTGCAACAGGGTCGAGGCAACGCTGGTGAGGCGTTCCTCCACCGTCGCGCCGAGCGGCGCGTCCGCCTTGAACTCCGCGATGCGTGACAGGATGTCCCGCGTCACCACCTCGGTGAACAGCGCCCGCTTGTCGCGGAATCGCGCATAAATCGTGCGCTTGCCGGAGCGCGCGGCCTCGGAAATCTCGTCGATGCTGGCGCCTTCGAACCCGCGCTCGAGGAACACCTTGCGCGCGGCATCGAGGATGCGCGCGTCGACCTCGCCGGCCAATTCCTTCGGCGGCCGGCCGGCGCGCACCTCGGCCGGCCTGGTCGCCGTTCTGGTCTTCGGCGCCCGCGGCATCTTCAGGGTACTGGTGGTCATCAGTCTTCCCCGGGTTCCATAGGCCGGTCCGGCCGGCAATATCAAGCAATATAGCCCTATCACATCTAGTTGTAAATAGAACGGTACAGTTCCGTTTCTATTGACGCTGCACTGCCGCGAGACTATTTGTCGCACAGAACGGAACGGTATCGTTCCTTTTTGCGAAGGCCTTGCAGACCTCGCCTGACAGCAGGAGCAGCCATCATGTTTGAAGACACCGTCTTGGAGCGCAACCAAGAAGGGCACGAGCGCATCGAGGGTTCGCCCTCGGCGCCGGCCTCACGCGAGCTCAACGTCACATCCGAGCGGCCGGAGATCACCGCGCGGGCTCCCGCGCAGGAGCGCCCCGCAAGCAAGCAGCCCGCCCCGCCGGAAACAGTCCCGGCAGAAGTCGTCCCACAACGGCGCGGCTTCCTGCGCCGCCATCCGGTGGTCTCCGCGATCGGCGCCGTGCTGCTCGCCGCCACGCTCGGCGGCGGCACGCTCTACATGAACTACAGCGAGCACTTCGAATCCACCGACGACGCCTTCATCGCGGCGCGGCAGTTCGCGCTGGCGCCAAAAGTTTCCGGCTATATCACCGCGGTTCCGGTCACCGACAACCAGCATGTCGCCGCCGGCGACGTGATCGCGCGCATCGACGACCGCGACTATCGGGTCGCGCTGGCGCAGGCCGAGGCGCAGGTCGCGGCCGCCCAGGCCAACATCCAGAATGTCGATGCGCAGCTCGACGTGCAGCAGGCGCAGATCGCAGCCAACCAGGCCCAGGTGGACCAGGCGCAGGCGGCGCTGACCTTCGCCCAGCAGCAGGCGACGCGCTACCAGCATCTGGAGCAGACCGGATACGGCACGGTGCAGAATTCCGAGCAGTACACCTCGCAACTGCATCAGCAGCAGGCGTCCCTCCTGAGCGCGCAGGCGACGCTCAACCTCGGGCAGCGCCAGGTGGAATCGCTGAAGGCGCAGCGCAAGAGCGCGGTCGCGAACCTCGCCCAGGCTGAGGCGCAGCGCGACCAGGCAGAGCTCAATCTGTCCTATACGACGGTCACTGCCGCGCAGCCGGGCCGCGTCGTCAGTCTCTCCGCGGCCGTCGGCCAGTTTGCACAAGCCGGTACCAACCTGACGATGTTCGTGCCCGACCAGACCTGGGTCACCGCGAACTTCAAGGAGATCCAGCTCGACCAGATGCGCCCGGGCGAGAAGGTGACGCTGAAGATCGACGCCTATCCCGGCCGCACCATCAAGGGCCATGTCGAAAGCGTGCAGCCGGGATCGGGCACCGCGTTCTCGCTGCTGCCGGCGCAGAACGCCACCGGCAACTACGTCAAGATCGTTCAGCGCGTGCCAGTCAAGATCGTGATGGACAATCCGCCGACCGACGTCGCGCTTGGCCCGGGCATGTCTGTCGTCCCGACGGTGCGGATCAACCCCGCGCCGTCGCTGCTCGAGCGTCTTGGAAAGCTCTGATCCGGGAGGCTGTCATGAGTGCAGCAGCAATCGATGCCAAAAGCCTCCCTGCTCCGGGCGTTGCCGTCAATCCCTGGCTGATCGCCATCGTGGTTGCGCTCGCAAGCTTCATGGAGGTGCTCGACACCACCATCGCCAACGTCGCGTTGCCTTACATCGCGGGCGGCATGGGTGTGAGCGAGGACGAAGCGTCCTGGGTGGTCACGACCTACCTGGTGTCCAACGCCATCATCCTGACCGTCTCGGGCTTCCTCGCGCGAAGGCTCGGGCGCAAGACCTTCTTCCTGATCTGCCTCGGCATCTTCACGGTGAGTTCTGTGCTGTGCGGCTTCGCGCCCAACCTCAACGCGCTGCTGCTGTTCCGCATCCTGCAGGGCCTCGGCGGCGGCGGCATGGTGCCGGTGGCGCAGTCGATCCTCGCCGACGCGTTCCCGCCGACCAAGCGCGGCCAGGCATTTGCGGTGTTCGGGATCGCCGTCGTGGTGGCGCCGGTGGTCGGGCCGACGCTCGGCGGCTGGCTGTCCGACAATCTGTCCTGGCACTGGTGCTTCCTGATCAACGCCCCGGTCGGCGTGTTCGCGATCGCGCTGATCGCAGCGGTGTTGCAGGAGCCGGCCAAGGCCAAGGGCGCGCAGAAGGCCGCACAGCCGGACAATACGTTTGACTTCATCGGCTTCGCACTGGTCGCGACCTTCCTCGGCGCGCTCGAGGTAACGCTCGACCGCGGTCTCGAGGACGACTGGTTCGCTTCGCCCTTCATCATCACCTTCGCGGCGATCAGCGCCACGGCGTTCGTGCTGATGATCCCGTGGGAGATGACCCGCCGCAATCCGATGATCGACCTCAGGATGGTCGCGACCCGGCAGTTCGGCGCATGCTTCCTGGTGATGCTGGCGACCGGTGCCATCCTGCTCGCGACCACCCAGTTCCTGCCGCAGCTGGTGCAGCAGGATTTCGGCTACACCGCGACCTGGGCCGGCCTCGTGCTCTCACCCGGCGGCGTGGTCACCATGATCATGATGTTCGCGGTCGGCCGGCTCGCCGCCAAGGTGCAGCCGAAATACTTGATCGTCGCCGGCGCGCTGGTGATCGCCGCCTCGATGTACAGCATGACCAACGTTTATGCCGATCTCGGCTTCTGGTTCATGGCGCGCTCGCGCATGCTGATCGGCGTCGGCCTGCCCTTGATCTTCGTGCCGATCATGGCGGCGTCCTATGACGGCATTCCGCCCGACAAGACCGACCAGGCCTCCGCGCTGATCAACGCGGCGCGCAACACCGGCGGCTCGATCGGCGTCTCGATCGTCTCCAACGTGCTGACCCATCGCCAGCAATTCCACCAGAGCCGGCTGGTCGAGCAGGTGACGCCGTCGAGCCCGCAATACCAGGACACGCTGCACCAGGTGACCGATTTCTTCGTCGCCCAGGGCAATTCGCTGGCGCAGGCGCACAGCCAGGCGATCCAGTGGATCGGGCAGCAGGTGCAGACCCAGGCCTCGTTCCTGTCCTACGTGGACGCGTTCTGGGTCCTGATGCTGATCTCGCTGTCGGCGATCCCGCTGGCGCTGACCTTGCGCAAGGTGAAGCTCGGCGGCCCTGCCCCTGTCGGCCACTGACGAGATGCTGAGGCCAGCTGCGATACGCCCGCGCCACCGATCGGCGCGGGCGTGTTGATTCCGGATCGTCTCGACGCAGATCAAATACCGCGGGTGGCGGCAATGATCGTATCCCGCAGCCAGCGGTGCGCTGGCAGATCGTCGAAGCGGCGGTGCCAGCTCATGACGCTCTGCAGCTTGGATGCGTCGAACGGCAGCTCACGCATCTCGATCGGATAGGCGCGACGGAATTCGAGCGCGAGCTTGCGCCCGAGGATCGCCACCATGTTCGATTGCACCAGGACCGCGCCGGCGGACAGATACGGCACATCGGACGCAATGATGCGGCTCGCCTTGCCGGCCCGCAGCCAGGCATCGACGAAATCCAGATCCTCTCCGCTGGAGGTGATTGCAAGGTGCGGCAGCTCGACCAGCGTTTCGCCCGTCAGCTTCTTGCGCAAGGCCGGGTGACCGGCCCGCAGCACCGCGACGAAGCGGTCCTCGATCAACCGGCTGGCGGCAAAGCGCTCGCCCTCCAGCGCGCGGGCGGAGATCGCAAGATCGAGCTCGGCGCGATCGAGCCGGTCGGCGAGATTGAGCGTCCCGCTCGGCACCAGCGTCAGCCGCACCCTGGGTGCCTGCGCGCGCACCGCCGCGATGATCGCGCCGGCCGCGACCACTGCGGCATAATTGTTGACGGCAATGGTGAAGCGCCGCTCCGCCTGCGCCGGATCGAACCGATCGCCCTCGACCGCGAGCTGCAACTCATTGAGCGCCTTGCGGACCGGCAGCGCCAGCGCTTCCGCCCGCGGCGTCGGGAGCATGCCCGACGGCGTACGGACGAACAGCTGGTCTTTCAGCGCATGACGCAGCCGGTTCAGCGCGTGGCTCACTGCGGGCTGGCTGATGGCAAGCGCGCCGGCCGCGCGCACCACGCTGCGCTCGCGCATGATGGCGTCGAACACCAAGAGGAGATTGAGATCGAGATTGCGCATCCGCATGCCGCATCATGCATGATATGAATTGGTGGATAAAGACAATTCATTTGAATAATATCGGGCTGAGGCCCAGCTTCCGGGCATGTCCGAGAGCCCGCACAGCGCAATCGCAGCCCGGCCCCGTCGCGCCACGACGGGCGTGCTGGTCGGCGTCCTGGTCGCCCCCGATGCCGCGTCCATCGCCGTGCCTGAAACCTTCGCGCGTTGGCGCCGGCTGACGCCGCTGGCGACGTGGCTGCCGATCGAGCTCCGCGAAGCGAGCTATGCCGGCATCCTGAGCGGCGTCGCGGACGCACTCGATCGCGTCGGCGTGATCCCGCGGCAGCTGATCCTGCTCGGCGAGGGATCGGTCGCGCGGCGCATGCTCGAACTGGCGCTGCGGGGCGCGCTGCCCTGCGGCGGCATTGTCGCGATCGACATCGCCTCCGACATGCTGCCGTTTCACATCGTGCCGACGGTGACCGCGATCCGGCTCGTCGTTCATCGCAACGACGATGTGCCGCAAGGCGGTTTGATCGGCGCGTTGCGCGCCGCCGATCTCGACGCACGCATCATTCACCTCGATTTGACCGCCGGCCGCAGCGCGGAAGCGGCCGCGGCGAGCGCAACTGAAACCTTTGTCCTGGAGCTGGTTGCAACGATCGGCCGCCGGACAACCGATGGAGCTGGTGACCCATGAGATCGAAGACCTTCAAGCTCGCTTGCGCGGGCCTTGTGGCAACCGCCGCAATCGGCGCCGGCGCTTACGTCGTGCATCGGCCGGACGGTGTAACGGACCACGCATCGGCGGCTCAGTCGACGACCACCACATCAGCCGTTCCGGTGACGGCGGCGAGGGTCCTGCAGCATGACGTGCCGATCGTGCTCGAGGGACTGGGCACGGTGACGCCGATCAACACGGCGACCATACGCACCCAGGTGCAGGGCACGCTCGACAGCGTCGATTTCGTCGAGGGCAAGCAGGTAAAGCGCGGCGATGTGCTCGCCAGGATCGACCCGCGGGTCTACGAGGCCCAGGTCGATCAGGCCGAGGCCGCGCTGGCGCGCGACGAGGCGAGCCTGAAGAACGCCCGGACCAATCTGGCGCGAACGCAGCCGCTCGCCAATCGCGGCTTTGCGACCCAGCAACTGCTCGACACCCAGGATTCGCAGGTCACGCAAGGCGAAGGCACCGTCGCGCTCGACAAGGCCGCGCTGGAAGCCGCGCAGACCCAGCTCAGCTTCGCCACGATCACCGCGCCGTTCGACGGCGTCACCGGCATCCGCCGCATCGATCCCGGCAACATCGTGCACCCGACCGACACCAACGGGCTTGTTGTCCTCACCCAGCTGCAGCCGATCGCGGTGATCTTCACGCTGCCGTCCGGCGAAATCCCGAGCGTGCGGCAGGCACTGGCGTCCGGAGACGCATCGGTCGACGTCTATGATGCACAGAACAAGCGCAAGCTCGACCACGGCAGCCTGATGCTGATCAACAACCAGGTCGACAGCACGAGCGGCACCGTGCAGCTCAAGGCATCCTTTCCCAATGCCGGCAACACGCTGTGGCCCGGCAGTTTCGTCAACGTCCATCTGACGATCGCGGTTCGCCACGACGCGCTCACCGTGCCGCTGACGGCGGTGCGCCAGGGACCGGACGGCAGCTTCGCCTATGTGGTCGGCGCGAACAGTGTCGTCGGCATCCGCAATGTCACGACCGGCCAATCGCGCGACGGGCAGGTCCTGATCGAGCAAGGCCTTGCGGCCAACGAGACCGTCGTCACCGCCGGTCAGTACCGGCTCAATCCGGGGACGAAGGTCGAGATCGTGGCCGATGACAAGAAAGACCAGGTCCAGGACGCAACCACCGCAAGCGCAGGCATGCTGCCATGAACATCTCCGCAGGTTTTATCCGCAAGCCCGTCGCCACCGCCTTTCTGGCCATCGCCATCGTGCTGGTCGGCCTGATCGCCTTCGTGCGGCTGCCGGTCTCGGCGCTGCCGACGGTGGATACCCCGACCATCCAGGTCACCGCGCAACTGCCCGGCGCCGATCCGCAGACGATGGCGTCCTCAGTCGCGACGCCGCTGGAGCGGCAATTCGGCCAGATCGCAGGTCTCACCGGGATGAGCTCGAGCAGCGGGCTCGGCAACACCCAGATCACGCTGCAGTTCGCGCTGAACCGCAGCGTCGATGCGGCCGCGCAGGACGTGCAGACCGCGATCGATGCAGCATCGGGGCAATTGCCCAAGACCATGCCCTCGCCGCCGACCTTCCACAAGGTCAACCCGGCCGACGTGCCGGTGCTGCTGATCGCACTGATGTCGGACACCGAGCCTCTAACCAAGGTCGACGATTATGCCGACAGCATTTTGGCGCAGAAATTGTCGCAGGTGCCGGGCGTCTCGCTTGTCACCATCGGCGGCATGCAAAAGCCGTCGATCCGGGTGCAGGTCAATCCGGCCAAGCTCGCCGCCGCGGGGCTCGATCTTGAGCAATTGCGCACCACGCTCGGCAACATCACCGTGAACCAGCCCAAGGGCGTGCTCTACGGCAGCCAGCAAGCCTATACGCTCGCCACCAACGACCAGGTGCTGGTCGCGAACAAGTATGACGATCTGATCATCGCCTATCGCAACGGCGCCCCGGTCCGCCTGCGCGATATCGGGCATGCCATCGTGGCCGCCGAGGACGTCACCCTGCATGGCTGGTACAACGACAAGCCCGCGGTCGTCCTCGCGATCCAGCGCCAGCCCGGCGCCAACGTGATCAGCACCGTCGATGGCATCAAGAAGCTGCTGCCGCAGCTGGTGTCGAGCCTGCCGTCCGACATCAAGGTCGAGATCGCCTCCGACCGCACCCAGACCATCCGCGCCAGCGTCGCCGACGTTCAGCTCACTCTGGTGCTGACCATTGCACTGGTGGTCGGCGTGATCTTCCTGTTCCTGCGCAATCTGTGGGCGACCATCATCCCTGCGGTCTCCGTCCCGATCTCGCTGATCGGCACCTTCGGCGTGATGTATCTGCTCAACTACAGCCTCGACAATCTGTCGCTGATGGGCCTGTCGATCGCGGTCGGCTTCGTCGTCGACGATGCCATCGTGATGATCGAGAACATCTCGCGACATATCGAGGAAGGTCTCTCCCCGATGCAGGCCGCCCTGAAGGGCGCCGGCGAGATCGGCTTCACCATCGTCTCGATCTCGGTCTCGCTGATCGCGGTGTTCATTCCGCTGCTGCTGATGGGCGGGGTGATCGGCCGCATGTTCCAGGAATTCGCCGTCACCGTGTGCGTTGCCATCGTGGTGTCGGTGATCGTCTCGGTAACCCTGACACCGATGATGTGCGCCTGGCTGCTGTCGCCGCACCAGGGCGGCAATGCCGGCGCGGTATCGCGCGCGCTGGAACGCGGCTTCATTGCGATCCAGGCCGCCTACGAGTCTGTGCTTGCCAGGGCGCTGCGCTACAAGGCAACGACCATGTCGGTCATGCTGGCAAGCGTCGTGGTGACCGCCCTGCTGTTCGTGGCCATCCCCAAGGGCTTCTTTCCGCAGCAGGACACCGGCATGATCACCGGCATCACCGAGGCCTCGGCGGATATCTCGCCGGCGCAGATGGCGACGCTGCAACGCAGCGTCATCGACGTCATCGCCAGCAATCCCTCGGTTGCCAACGCGACCGGCTATATCGGACCGGGCGGCCCGACCGTGACCGAGAACAACGGCCGCCTGTTCGTGCTGCTAAAGCCGCGCAACGAGCGCAATGCGTCCGCCGACCAGGTGATCCGGCAGCTCGACACCGAGTTGCAGAAGATCAAGGGGATGTCGGTGTTCATGCAGGCGACGCAGGATATCAATCTCGCCAGCCGCCTGTCCAAGACGCAGTATCAGTTCACCCTCACCGACGTGAATCAGGACGAGCTCAATCTGTGGGCCGGCAAGCTGTATCAGAAGCTGAAGACGTTGCCGGAACTGGCCGACGTCGCCACCGACCAGGCCAACGCCGCGCGTCAGCTCAAGCTGCAGATCGACCGTGATGCGGCCTCCCGCCTCGGCATCGATCCGGCCGCGGTGGACAACACGCTTTATGATTCATTCGGCCAGCGTCACGTCGCCCAGCTGTTCACGACGCTCAACACCTATTACGTGATCCTCGAGGTCGATCCGTCGTTCCAGCTCGGCCCCTACGCGCTCAACCGCATCTATGTCCGCTCGTCCGCGGGGACGATGGTGCCGTTGAGCCAGATCGCGAGCATCGACTACGGCACCGCGCCGCTCTCAGTGAACCACCAGAGCCAGTTTCCGTCGGTCACGCTGAGCTTCAATCTGGCGCCGGGCACGGCGGTGGGGACCGCGGTCGCAGCGGTCCAGAAGGCGACCGCCGACCTCAAGGTACCGTCGACCGTGGTCACCAGCTTCCAGGGCAATGCGCAGGCGTTCCAGGCCGCGCTCGCGTCGACGCCGATCCTGATCCTCGCCGCGGTGGTCGCGGTCTATCTGATCCTCGGCATGCTCTATGAGAGCACGATCCATCCGATCACGATTCTCTCGACCCTGCCGTCCGCCGGGCTCGGCGCGCTACTCGCGCTGTGGGCGTTTGGCTTCGGGCTCGACGTGATCGGCCTGGTCGGCATCATCTTGCTGATCGGCATCGTGCAGAAGAACGGCATCATGCTGATCGATTTCGCGCTGGAAGCCGAACGACACCAGCATCTCCCTGCCGAGCAGTCGGTCTATATGGCCTGCAAGGCGCGCTTCCGCCCGATCCTGATGACGACGATGTGCGCGATGCTCGGCGGCGTGCCGCTGATGATCGGCACTGGCACCGGATCGGAGCTGCGTCAGCCGCTCGGCTTTGCCATCGTCGGCGGCCTGATCGTCTCGCAGCTGATGACGCTGTTCACCACACCTGTCGTCTACATCTATCTCGACGGCCTGACCCGCTGGTTCGCCAGGCTGCACCCGAATGCGAAGAAGACCGCACCACACAAACCCGAGGTGGCGTTATGACCTGGCTCTGCGCCGTGAGCTCGCCTCAGCCTGCCCTGCGCCGCTGGCCGCGCCACCACAGCCCGAAGGCGATCGCGACTGCGGCGGCCAGCGAGAACCAGGTGATGGCGTACTGCATGTGGTCGTCCTTGAGCCGCACCTTGAGCGGCCCGGGCTTCGGCGTGCCGCTGTCGGGCACCGGCGCCTCGAGGTCGATGTAGAACGGCGCGAGCTGGGCTCCATCTTTGCCCCAACCGAGCGCCTGCGCCATCGCGCGATGATCGCGCACGAACCACAGCCGCTTCGTCGGATCCTCCTTCGGCGTCAGCCGGCCCGGCGGCTCAGGGAAGCGGATGTAGCCGGTCAGCTCGACCGGCGCGCCGGTGACGAGGCGGCCTGTGACGCGATCCTCGAAGGCACGGTCCTGCATCGTGTTCTGCACGAAGCCGGTATTGATCACGATGGTCTCGCCGCTGGCGAGCTTGGCCGGCAGGAACGCCCAGGTGCCGGGTCCCGCGACATCGTCGCGTACCGCCGAGCCGGAGCTGAAGACCATCGCGTCCGGCTGTTTCGCGTAGGTCGCGGTCAGGGTGACGCGGCGGAATTCATCCTTGGCCGACGTCACCGTGGGCCACGCCGATGGCGGCGGCAGCGCTTCGGTCGGCGCGGCCAGCCGCTCGTCGAGTACGGCAATCAGCGCATGCTTCTCGACCCGGCGCTGCAATTGCCAGACGCCGAGGGCGACGAACACCGCGATCAGGATCAGCGTGAAAATGCCGAAGCCGGCCGCGCTCGGCCGTTGAGAGCCTTTTGACGCGCTTCCTTCGCGCGAACCGGTACCCACTTCGCTGGAAGACGCTGTATTCGTCGTGTCGTTCATTGCGGGTCGCGCTCGATCAATTGGCCTTCGGCGGCCTTGTGGTGGAATTGCAGCGCGATCAGAAGCGCCTTCATGGATCGCAGCGGCAGGATCGTGGTGACCACGATCAGCGGCAGCCACAACGCGGCGTGAACCCAGAACGGCGGCTGGTACTTCACCTCGACGATCAGCGCCGCCGCGACCACGATGGCGCCGGCGAGCATGATAACGAAGATCGCTGGCCCGTCGCCGGCATCGATGAAGGCGAAGTCGAGGTCGCAGGCCTGGCAGCGCGGCGCCAATGTCAGGAAGCCGGAATAGAGCTTGCCCTTGCCGCAACGCGGACAGCGGCAAGCAATGCCGCGGAGCGCACTTTCAGTCACAGTGGGCGGGGTATCCGTCATCGGTTCTCTTCAAAAGCAAAGGGGGCGGCCATCGGGCCGCCCCCTCTTAGCACGTCAGCGAAGTTAGTGTGCGCCGTGCGCCATCGACTCGGCGCCGTGGCCCCAGACGTAGATGCAGATGAACAGGAACAGCCAGACCACGTCGACGAAGTGCCAGTACCAGGCGGCGAACTCGAAGCCGAGGTGCTGCTTCGGCGTGAAGTGGCCGGCATAGGCGCGGATCAGGCAGACCAGGAGGAAGATGGTGCCGACCAGCACGTGGAAGCCGTGGAACCCGGTCGCCATGAAGAAGGTCGCACCGTAGACGTTGCCGCCGAACGAGAACGTCGCATGGGCGTACTCATAGGCCTGCACGCAGGTGAAACAGGCGCCGAGGATCACGGTGAGGATCAGGCCCTGCTTGAGGCCCTGGCGGTCGTTCTCCAAGAGCGCATGGTGCGCCCAGGTGACTGTCGTGCCCGAGGTCAGCAGCAGCAGCGTGTTGAGCAGCGGCAGATGCCAGGGATCGAAGGTCTCGATGCCATGCGGCGGCCAGGTGCCGGGAACCGAGCAGGCGCCCATCGCCGTGCCGGCGCCGCAGCCGAACACCGCATCGCGGGTGGCGTGCACCGCATCGGCCGGGAATAGCGCCGAATTGAAGAACGCCCAGAACCAAGCGACGAAGAACATCACTTCGGAGGCGATGAACAGGATCATGCCGTAGCGGTGGCTGATCTGCACCACGCGGGTGTGGTCGCCCTTGTACTGGGCTTCCTTGATCACGTCGCCCCACCAGCTCGCCATGGTGTAGAGCACGCCGATGGTGCCCACGCCGAACACGATCGGCGCGGCGGAGAACATGTGGTGCATCCAGCCGATCGCACCGAGCGCCATGATGAAGGCCGAGACCGAGCCGACAACCGGCCACGGGCTCGGGTCGACGAGATGATAGTCGTGATGCTTGACTTGCGCCTCAGCCATTGCCGTCTCTCCATTCGCGTGCCGCAAGGCACGTCTTAATCTTAAAATTCCAATCTCATCAGCATGATCTTCTCGGAAAACCGGTCCCCACTTTTCCGGATCATGCTCTAGCCGCCCTTGCGCTGCTCCGCTTCGCCCGCAGCCACGGGCTTCGGCGCGGCATCGCGCACGGGGAAGAAGGTGTAGGACAAAGTGATGTTCTTCAGCGTGTCGTTCTCGCTGTCCTTGGCCAGCGCCGGATCGACATAGAACACCACGGCCATCTCGCGCTTCTCGCCCGGCGCCATGGTCTGTTCGGTGAAGCAGAAGCAGTTGATCTTCTGGAAATAGGCGCCGACCGTCAGCGGCGCGACGTTGTAAGCGGCTTGTCCCGTCGTGGTGCGCGCCGACTGGTTGGTCACGGTGTAATAGACCGTGACGACCTGGCCGATCTTGACGTCGATCGTGTTCTGCTCGGCCTCGAACTTCCAGGGCAGGCCCGGCGCGACGTTGGAATCGAAGCTGACCGAGATGGTGCGCGCGAGCGGCGCATCCGTCGGCACCGAGGTCGCAACCTGGGTGGTGCCGTTGAAGCCGGTGGTGCGGCAGAACCAGTTGTAGAACGGCACGGCGGCGTAGGACGCGCCGACCATCAACACCACGACGAAGCCGCAGATCGACGCGACAATGGCGTCGCGCGTCAGCACGCGGCGCGTGACTTTCGCGCCCTTGGCTTGCGGAGCCTGCGGTGCACCCTGGTTTGCCATCTCACTCATAGCGGCCGCACCAGCACGGCCGGCCCCTTGACGAGAGTGACGGCGAAGAACAGCACGACCATCACGCCGAGCGCCAGCGCAATGGCGATCGAGCGCTGGCGGCGGCTCTTGAGCTGCGCCTCAGTGAGGACGATTCCTTCTGGTTCGCGTTTCTCGTCCATTGCTATCCCATGCGCCCCCATCTTGCCCCCCCGGCGTCCCTACCCGATGAAGACAGGAAGGATCGCGCGGACGACGACCTCGGCAAGGAGGACGGCAAACAGCGCGAACAGATAGAGGATCGAGAAGGCGAACAGCCGGCGCGTGGCGCGGTTGGCGGCTGTGCCTTCACGGCGGCGATAGACCTCGACGGCGAGCCACAGCATGCCGGCGCCCAGAACCAGCGAAGTGACGCCGTAGATCGCGTCGAAATAGCCGAGCGGCCACGGCGCCAGCGCGATCGCGACCAGCACGATGGTGTAGAGCAGGATCTGCAGCCGGGTCGCGTCGGGACCGGCGACCACCGGCAGCATCGGGATGCCGGCGCGCGCATAGTCGTCGCTGCGGAACAGCGCCAGCGCCCAGAAGTGCGGCGGGGTCCAGAAGAAGATGATCAGGAACAGCAGGATCGGCTCGACCGAGAGCGAGCCGGTCGCAGCCGCCCATGCCACCACCGGCGGCAGCGCGCCGGCAGCGCCGCCGATCACGATGTTCTGCGCGGTCCAGCGCTTCAGCAACATCGTGTAAATCACGGCATAGAAGAAGATGGTGAAGGCAAGCAGCCCGCCCGCCACCCAGTTGACCAGGATGCCGAGCGTCATCACCGAGAAGAAGGCGAGCGTCAGACCGAAAGCGGCCGCCTCGGCCTGGGTGATCTTGCCGCGCGGGATCGGCCGGTTGGCAGTGCGCGACATCAAGGCGTCGACGTCGCTCTCATAGGCCATGTTGAGCGCGCCCGAGGCGCCGGCGCCGACCGCGATGCAGAGGATCGAGGTGAATGCCAGCACCGGATGGACATGCACCGGCGCGATCATCAGCCCGACCAGCGCGGTGAAGATCACCAGCGACATCACGCGCGGCTTCAACAGCGCGATGTAGTCGCCCACTTCGGCCTCGGAAATCCGGGGCAGCTCGATGGCGTTGTGATCGACAACCGACAAGATCAGGTCTCACTTCTCTTAGAAAGGCGCGGCGCACCCCGGGGTGCGCCGCGTTGTCTTGGACTTACTGCACGCGGGGCAGCACTTCGAACTGGTGGAAAGGCGGCGGCGAGGTCAGCGTCCATTCCAGCGTGGTCGCACCCGCACCCCACGGATTGTTCGCAGCCTGCTCCTTGCGGACGAAGGCGTCGATCACGCCGTAAATGAAGATCAAGACGCCGACGCCGGAGATGTAGGAGCCCCAGGAGGAGATCAGGTTCCAGCCGGCGAACGCATCCGGATAGTCGACGTAGCGGCGCGGCATGCCCGACAGGCCGAGGAAGTGCTGCGGGAAGAACACCAGGTTGACGCCGATGAAGGTAAACCAGAAGTGCGCCTTGGCGATCCGCTCCGAGTACATGTAACCGAACATCTTCGGGAACCAGTAGTACCAGCCGGCGAAGATGCCGAACACGGCGCCGAGCGACAGCACGTAGTGGAAGTGCGCCACGACGTAATAGGTGTCCTGCAGCACGCGGTCGACGCCGGCGTTGGCCAGCACGACGCCGGTGACGCCGCCGACGGTGAACAGGAAGATGAAGCCGATCGCCCAGATCATCGGCGCCTTGAACTCGATCGAGCCGCCCCACATCGTGGCGATCCACGAGAAGATCTTCACGCCGGTCGGCACCGCGATCACCATCGTGGCGGCGACGAAATAGGCCTGCGTCGCCGACGACATGCCGACGGTGTACATGTGGTGCGCCCACACCACGAAGCCGATGCCGCCGATCGCGACCATGGCGTAGGCCATGCCGAGATAGCCGAACACGGGCTTGCGCGAGAAGGTGGAGACGATCTGGCTGACCATGCCGAAGGCGGGCAGGATCAGGATGTACACTTCGGGGTGGCCGAAGAACCAGAACAGATGCTGGAACAGCACGGGGTCGCCGCCGCCGTCAGCCGCAAAGAAGGTGGTGCCGAAATTGCGGTCGGTCAGCAGCATGGTGATCGCACCGGCGAGCACCGGCAGCGACAACAGCAGCAGGAACACAGTCACCAGGATCGACCACACGAACAGCGGCATCTTGTGCAGGGTCATGCCCGGCGCGCGCATGTTGAAGATCGTGGTGATGAAGTTGATGGCGCCGAGGATCGACGACGCACCGGCGAGATGCAGCGACAGGATCGCGAAATCGACTGCCGGACCGGGATGGCCCGAGGTCGACAACGGCGCGTACATGGTCCAGCCCGCACCGACGCCGTTGGCGCCCGGCTCACCCTCGACGAAGGTGGACAGCAGCAGCAGCGCGAACGAGGCCGGCAGCAGCCAGAACGAGATGTTGTTCATGCGCGGGAACGCCATGTCCGGCGCGCCGATCATCAGCGGCACCATCCAGTTGCCGAACCCGCCGATCATCGCCGGCATGACCATGAAGAAGATCATGATCAGACCGTGCGAGGTCACGAACACGTTATAAGTGTGGGTTTCGTGGAATATCTGGACGCCCGGGTACATCAACTCGGCACGGATCGCGATCGACATCGCCGCGCCGATGATGCCCGCGATCACCGCAAAGACAAGGTACATCGTACCGATATCCTTGTGGTTCGTGGAGTAGAGATAGCGCCGCCATCCGGTCGGATGGTGGGCGTGATCATCATGGGCGTGATCGTCGTGTGTCGCTGCGCCTGTCGCCATGTTCAAAATCCTGCCTTGCAGTCCCTCTTGGACCTTGCGGTCCCATCGCCCTTATTCCATCCGCGCCGCAAGCCGTCAGGCTTACTGCGCCGCCTGACCAGCCGAGGCGTAGGAATTCGCCGGATTGGTCGCAAACTTCTTCTTCGCCCCTTCAACCCAGGTCGCGAACTCCTGGTCGCTGACGACCCGCACCGCGATCGGCATGAAGGCGTGGTCCTTGCCGCACAGTTCCGAGCACTGGCCGTAGAACACGCCGGTCTTGGTGGCCTTAAACCAGCTCTCGTTGAGACGGCCGGGGACCGAGTCGATCTTCACGCCGAAGGCCGGCACCGCGAAGGAGTGGATCACGTCGGCGCCGGTGGTCTGGATCCGCACCACCTTGTTGACCGGGACCACCATCTCGTTGTCGACGCCGAGCAGCCGGGGCTGCTTGTCCTTGTCGAGCAGCGAGTCGAATTCGAACTTGCCGTTATCCGGGTAGGCGTAGGACCAGTACCACTGCTTGCCGGTGACCTTCACGGTGAGGTCCGGCTTCGGCACATCGAGCTCCAGGAACAGCAGGCGGAACGACGGCACCGCGATGCCGACCAGGATCAGGACCGGGATCAGCGTCCAGGCCACTTCGATCAGGGTGTTGTGGGTGGTCTTGGAGGGGACCGGATTGGCCTTGGCGTTGAACTTCACCACCACGATGACGAGCAGCGCCAGCACGAACAGGGTGATGACGGTGATCAGCACCAGCAGGAAATTGTGAAACCAGATGATGTTTTCCATCACCGGGGTCGCAGCCTCCTGCAGCGTGTGCTCCCACGGCGCCGGCTGCCCCATTTCGGCGAAGGCCGATCCCGCGGCGACTGACGCCACACCCGCCACCGCCAACCCCAGCAATTGCCTGCCCAACCGGCCAATCGACATCTTCATGCCGTTCGCGCTCCCTTGCATTATTCCCCAACGCACCCCCGGCACGTGACCGGAGATACAGCACGATCCGCCCTGACAAATGGCCTTCCGGACATACCCGTCTCTAAGTCAAGGTGGGTACGGGAGCCAGATCGCTAGAACGCGTCGAAATCCAGCCTCTCAAACCATAATTCGCAGGCGCTCGCAATGCAGTAGTACGGCCGAAAGCCATGCGCGTGCGATGAAGCTGCCGCTTGCGAATTTTCCCGCAAAATCAAGCGAAAGTCGCCGAAACAACGCCGCGCACTGTTGACAGGGGGATTACCGGATGTAGGCACAGACCGGATAGCCCGCAGGAACCTGATTCGCTGCGGGCTGCCCCAATCCGGCGCAGGAATGGCTTCAAGATCGCCTTCAAGACGCCCTATTGCGGTATCAGTCGACTGATGCGTGCTACCCGGCGGCCCTCCACGGCCGGACCGACCGAACAATCAAAGGATCGACCCCGGATGGGCGCTTCGAAAATTCAGGCAGGACGAAAGGCCGGCTGGCTCGGCGGCCTGCTGATTCTGGCCCTTTCTCTCGGCCTGACCCAGCCGGCGAACGCGCAGGGCGCGGTGCGCTCCGTCCATGGCGACTGGCAGATCCGCTGCGACACCCCGCCGGGCGCCCAGGCCGAGCAATGCGCGCTGATCCAGAGCGTGGTAGCCGAAGACCGTTCCAATGCCGGCCTGACCGTGATCGTGCTGAAGACCGCCGACCAGAAGAGTCGCCTGATGCGCGTGGTCGCCCCGCTCGGGGTGCTGCTGCCCTCCGGCCTCGGCCTGAAGCTCGACAACCAGGACGTCGGCCGCGCCGGCTTTGTCAGGTGCCTGCCCAACGGCTGCGTCGCCGAGGTCGTGATGGACGACAAGCTGCTCGGCCAGCTCAAGAACGCCAAGACCGCGACGTTCATCATCTTCGAGACCCCGGAAGAAGGCATCGGGTTCCCGCTGAGCTTGAATGGGCTCGCGGAGGGCTATGACAAATTGCCCTAGGCCAGCTGCAACGCGCCATTACTGCGTAGCACCACCCGCATAATAATCGAACAGCGCGCCCGCCTCGGCGGATAGCCAGTCCGCTTCTCCCGTCATGTAGCCCTCGACCTGTCCGGTGACGCCGATCAAGAACGAGATCGGCATGCCATAGAGCGCGAACGGCGTGTCGAGCTCGGCAGCGTCGACGCGCGAGACGAGGCCGCCGGGATCGAAGCCGATCGCGAGGCGGCGGAGTTTGAGGCCCTTGACGTAGGGCGACACCGACGCCCGGTTGCGATCGGTGCTGATGGCGACGACCGCAAGGTCGCCGCGGCCACTGGCGGCAAGGCGATCCAGCATCGGCAGTTCGGTCCGGCACGCCGCGCACCAGGTGGCCCAGAAGTTCACCAGCACCAGCCTGCCTTTGAATGCAGTGAGGTCGATCGCGCCGCCGGCGAGCGCCGGTATCGCCACCGGCGGCACCGGACGGGCGCCTCGAACCAGCGTGAACTGATGCCGGATGGTGCCGAATGGCGGCGGTCCCGCTGCCGCGCGCGCCCGTGCTGCCGGCATCGCGAGCGAGGCGCCGGCGCCGATCATGCCGGCGACGACGGCGCGGCGGGTGGGCACGCAAACTGACGTCATGTTGGAGTTCTCCGCTCGGGTTTGTTCGCTCAGGACCGGATGTAGGACCAGCCGGCTTCCTGCAATTCGATGATGCGTCCGGGCCCGTTCGGTACCAGACCGACATTGTCGAGCAGGACCAGCGGATGTCCCTCGGCACGCTCCATGCCGAGCTTGGTGGCTTCGCAGACCACGAAACGGATGTCCGGCGTGAGCCCCCGCACCACCCACAACAAATCCTTCACCGGCGAGGTGTCGGCGCGCAGCATGTGGACGCCGGCATTGTAGGCGACGACTTCGATCTCGAACGGCTCGTTGCGCTCCCGATAATATTTCGGAAGATTGAGCGCGGTCGAGATCAGCGCCCGCATCGTGGTCGGGTCATCGCTGTTGATCGGCAGCACCACATGGTGCACGCGCGGCTCCGCCTTCTTCGCTTCCGGCCTGGAGACCGCCGCGACCGAACCTGTGAGCAGCAATGTCACGGCGAACGGCACCGCGAAGGCCAGCGCAAGCCCGGCGGCCAGCGTCAGGATGCGGCGAGAGACGCGCATCGCGGCCTGCTCACGGCAAGCTCGCGAGCAAACCGAATTGGCTGCGCTTGGCGTAGGCGACGATCGCGCTCAACGTCAGCAGCACCAGGGCGGGCACCGGCGAGCCACCAATGAGGAACAGATGCGTGATGGTGGCGCCGATCATGACGCAGCTCAGCAGCAGGCCGCCGAAAGCTACGACCGGGGGCACCAGGATCAGGACCGCGCCGAGCAGCTCCAGCGATCCGGTGAAATAGCGGAACCACTGGCCGAGCCCGATATGCTCGAATTCCGCGACCAGCATCGGCACGCCGTAGAGCTTGGCGGCGCCGGCGGTGGCGAAGGCCAGCGCAAGCAATCCCCTGACGACCCACAGGGTGGCGGAATTCCAGCGCGACGGCGCGGCGGCAACGGCAACTGACATGGATGACTCCCCAAATGACCCCGCGGGCCACCCGCCCATTCGGCGAGCGGCCCGCGGCTTTCGACACACCAAATTCGGGAGTAAGATGAAAAGAACAAGTAGGATGCTTTTTGTGAGGTAGTATGAAAAAACTGACTATTGAGCCCGCCGAGCCTCCGGCGGCATCCGAACCATGCAACGGCGACCTGTCGGCGCAATTTCATCGGGCGCTGTCGGTGCTGGCCGGGAAATGGAAGGGCGACATCCTCTGGCAACTGGTCGAGCGCAAGCGCCGGTTCGGCGAATTGCGGCAGGCGATCCCCGGCGTGACCCAGCACATGCTGACGACCCAGCTGCGCGATCTCGAGGCCAACGGCCTGGTCAAGCGCACGGTCTATCCCGAGGTGCCGCCGCGGGTTGAGTATGAGATGACGCCGTCCGCCAAGGCGCTCAAACCGGTATTCGACGAGCTGTACCGGTGGGCGCAGGAGCATGGTTTTCCGACCTCGGCGCAGGGCGCGGCCGTCGGCGCGCAGCCGAAGCCGGCACCGCAATCGAGCGAGGCCGACCAGCCGGAAAGCCAGCCGCGCAAGGCGGACTGGCGCACGGGGTGATGACGACAAGATGAGAATCCCGGGAGGCGGCCGTGATCGGTCGCATGGCCGCAGGCACTCCCGGTTTGCCGCCCCCAACACTATGTTGAGCGATCGCCGTCCAGGCCTGAACCGGGACCGGCACAGGTTTCCGGGTTGTAAGGTGAGTTTTGCGCTCGTCTCTGCTTCAATGCCCGAAAGTCCTGCTGCGGGTTCCGCACTGGCAATCAGCTGCGCTTCAGGCAAGGATGACAAGGAATCGTCAGGAATCGCATTGCGTCGGAGTGACCATGACCAATCCCGCCACTACCTCCCTGCTCGACCGCGCCAATCTGGACCGCGATGCCGTCCGCCGCGAGGTGTCCCGCGGACTTGAAGGCGCCGACGACGGCGAGCTGTTTCTGGAGTTCGGGCAGACCGAGGCGCTGGTGTTCGACAATGGAAGGCTGAAGCAGGCGACCTATGACACCTCGCAAGGCTTCGGCCTGCGCGCCGTCAAGGACGACGCGGTCGGCTATGCGCATTCCTCCGACGTCTCGATCCCGGCGCTGATCCGGGCGGCGGATGCGGTGGCCGCAGTGCGCGGCGGCTATGCCGGGACTTTCGCCGCGGCACCGGCCCACACCAATGTCAGGCTCTATGGCGACGAGAACCCGCTGGACGGTCCGGCGTTCGAAGCAAAAGTGAAACTGCTCGGCGAGATCGATGCCTATGTCCGGGACAAGGACCCGCGGGTACGGCAAGTCTCGGCCAGCCTCACCGCGACCTGGCAGGTGGTGGAGATCCTGCGGCCCGATGGCGAGAGCTATCGCGACATCCGCCCGCTGGTGCGCGTCAACATTTCCGTGGTCGCCGGCCAGGGCGACCGGCAGGAGAGCGGCAGCAAGGGCTATGGCGGCCGCGAGGGCTATGCGCGCTTCATCGAGACCAAGGCCTGGCGCGATGCCGCCGACGGCGCATTGCGCGAGGCGCTGGTCAATCTCGAATCGGTGCCGGCGCCCGCCGGTGAGATGGACGTCGTGCTCGGGGCCGGCTGGCCCGGCGTGATGCTGCATGAAGCCGTCGGCCACGGGCTCGAGGGCGATTTCAACCGCAAGCAGACCTCCGCTTTCGCCGGCCTGATGGGGCAGCAGGTCGCGGCCAAGGGCGTCACCGTGGTCGATGACGGCACCATGGCGTCGCGCCGCGGCTCGCTCTCGATCGACGACGAAGGCACCCCGACCAAACGCACCGTGCTGATCGAGGACGGCGTTCTGGTCGGCTACATGCAGGACCGCCAGAATGCGCGGCTAATGGGCATGAAGCCGACCGGTAACGGCCGCCGGCAAAGCTATGCCCATGTGCCGATGCCGCGCATGACCAACACCTACATGCTGTCGGGCGACCGCGACCCGGCCGAGATCATCGCCTCGGTGAAGAACGGCATGTACGCCGCCAATTTCGGCGGCGGCCAGGTCGACATCACTTCGGGCAAGTACGTGTTCCAGTGCACCGAGGCCTACAAGATCGAGAACGGCAAGCTCGGCGCGCCGTTGAAGGGCGCCATGCTGATCGGCAATGGGCCGACCGATCTCCACAGGATCACCATGATCGGCAACGATCTTGCGCTCGATACGGGAATCGGTACCTGCGGCAAGAACGGCCAGGGCGTGCCGGTCGGCGTCGGTCAGCCGACGCTCAGGATGGAACGGATTACGGTCGGAGGAACGGGCTAGTGAGCAGCGGAAACGAAGTCGTGGCGGCCAAGCCGACCAGCTGGCGCGGGCAGGCCGTGCAACTGGCCGCGATCGTGGCCGTCGTGTTCCTCGCCAAGGGCGCGATCGCCGAGCCGTTCTACGTGCCGTCGGGCTCGATGGAACCGACGCTGCTGATCGGCGACGCGCTGGTCGCCTCGAAGTTCCCCTATGGCTACGGCGCGGCGTCGCTGCCGATCCAGATCACGCTGCCGGAGACCGGCCGCGTGTTCGGCGAGACGCCGAAGCGCGGCGACGTCGTCGTGTTCCGCTGGCCGGGCGACCGCTCGCAGGCCTGGGTCAAGCGCGTGGTCGGGCTGCCCGGCGATCGCATCCAGATGCGGCAGGGCCAGCTCTTCATCAATGATCATCCGGCGGCCTTGAAGCCCGACGGCACCGGCTTCGCCGAAGACGATCGCGGCGGCGGCGAGGATGCGAATCGTTATGTCGAGACGCTGCCGAACGGCGTCAGCCATGCGATCTTCAAGATTCGCGACAACGGCCGGCTCGACAACACGCCCGAGGTGACGGTGCCGCCGGGCAATCTGTTCGTGCTCGGCGACAACCGGGACAACTCCGCCGATAGCCGCGTGCCGGTGCGCGACGGCGGCGTCGGCCTGTTGCCGATCGACAATCTGATCGGCCGCGCCGATGCGGTGGTCGGTTCCTGGGACATGGGCATCCGCAGCCAGCCGGTCTGGACCTGGCTCTCCGGCTTCCGCCTCGCGCGCTTCTTCACCTCGGTGCAGTGAGCTTGCCAACGTGACCTTCGACGACGTCAGAACCCTGGTGCTGGCGTGGCCGGAGGTCGAGGACGGCTCTTCCTACGGCACACCGGCGCTGAAGGTGCGCAAGAAGATGCTGGTGCGGCTCAAGGAAGATGGCGATAGCCTGGTGATGCCCGGCGTGCCGCCGGATGAGCGCGACATGCTGGTCGAGAGCCAGCCGAAGGTGTTCTACTTCACCGATCACTACCGCGATTATCCGACCGTGCTGATCCGCCTGTCGAAGGCCAAGTGCGCGACCGTCGAGCCGTTGCTGCGCCGCCACTGGCGCACGCTGGCATCGAAGAAAGCGGTCAGGGATCACGACGCGACCGTCTCGTCGTGACACAAGACGAATTCCTCACAGCTGCGCTGCGCAACCCGGCCAATCAAGCGATCACAGACGAGCTGTATCGCCTTGCCCTGCCCGATGCGTGGCTGGTGTCGGGCTGCCTGGTGCAGACCGTGTGGAATGTGCTGACCGGCCGGCGGATCGATCACGGCATCAGCGACTACGACATCTTCTATTTCGATCCGGATACCTCATGGGAGGCCGAGGACGCCGTGATCTGCGACCTCAAGGCGCAGCTCGATCATCTCGGGGTTGCGATCGAGGCGCGTAACCAGGCCCGCGTCCATCTCTGGTATCCCGGCAAGCACGGCCTGCCCTACCCCGCGCTGTCGCGCTCGAGCGAAGGCATCGATCGCTTCCTCACCGCGACCACGCAGATCGGCATCCGCCGCAGTGCGAACGGTTACGACGTCTATGCGCCGAACGGCTTCGACGATGTCGCCGGCATGATCGTGCGGCCAAACAAGACTGCGAATTTTTCCACGGTGAACTATGCGACGAAGGCGGCGCGGTGGAAGACGCTGTGGCCGGAGCTCACGGTGCTGGCGGCGGAGTAGCCCGTCGTCCTTGCGAAAGCAGGGACGACAGATGTATGCCTAGAGGCCGATGATCAAGCTCAGGCTTGCCAGGAAAATCACGACAACGCCAAGCAAGACGGCCAGCAGGAACCAGTACCGGTCAAACATCGACGTCTCCAAAGCAGTTCTCCCAGTTTGTTGATCGGTATCAGCGGACAGCAGCGAGATGCATGTCGCCCAACGTCGTCGGCAGGCTGCGCGTAATCAGGTCGACGATCGCCCGGTGCAGGCCGTCATCGTTGCCATCGCCCGAGCTGATCGGAAAACTCCCGTCGACCGGCCGGCTCGGACCGGCGAGCGGGACATTTCCCGCATTACCCAGCGGCTGGGCCGCCTTCTTGTCGATGACGTCAAACGTCTTGCCGTCGATCACCCTGATTTCGTAGAGCGCATAGATCTGGCTGTAGGACTCCGTCACCGTCTGGTAGGTGATGAAGCCGACGCCTTCGACCTTTCGGTGGCCGCCACCGTAGGCCGCCTGCGCCTTGGTGATGACGATATACGCATCGAGCCCTTGCGGGGACACCTCGGTCCGGACCAGTTGCTTGAACGGATCGCCGCGAACAAGGTTGGCGGGCGTGAACACGGAATCCTTGACGGTGGCAAAGGCCGAACGGCTGTAGGTGACCGGCTGCACCTGGAAGCGGCCGCCCAGCGCCGCCGTCGCCTGCTGGACGATCAGATCATCAAGGCCCCACGGCTCGATTGGGAAGCTCTTGCTGCCGTTGTCCAGACCCGTGAGCCCTCCCTTGGAGACGGTCACGCGATCGCCGACCGCCGAAATGATGCCGACGGTCTTGACCGCCTGCAGCTTGCTTTCGCTGGTCGCAAACGTCGCGCAACCGGCCACATTTGCGGCGACAAGAACGACCGCCACGAAGCTCGCACATCGACCGCTGCGGCGCATGGGCTCTCATTGAACCTTGACGTCGAATGAATAGGAGGCGCCGACGCCGAATGTGGTCTGATTTGGCGAGCCGCGGACCGTCACGATCGGGCTCTTCGCGGCATCGCCGAGCAATCGATCATATTCGACATAGGAGTGGACCTCCCACTTCGGATTGATCCGATACGACAGCTGCGCGCCGACACCGGCGGAAACCGCCCCGCCCTTGGCGTCAAACACCGGCAGCCCGGTCGCCATCGCATGCACGGTATCGATGCTGAAATAGGGCGAGACCGCCTTCGCGCTCTCCAAGGTGAAGCGTGGTCCGGCGGAAATGGTGAGGCCGCCAAACACCGGCACGATGAAGTCCGCCGAGAAGTCGGAAACGATGCCGTGGTGCCCGCCGAGGCCCTGACGCGTCTCGTTGCGGACACGAAACCAGTCGACCGGAAAGTATTCGACGAATCCGCCGAGCTCGAAGGCCGCGTTGACGTCGGCAAGACCGCTGAGCTCGGGGTACCTGCTCGCCTTTCGCGACGTCACGAACTTGCCGACGGGGCCGGCCCGAAAATCACCGAAGTCGACGATCGCGATGCTCGCATTGTCACGCGGGCTGCGAAACTGGTCGACGGTGCCGGCGCGACGGATTGCGAAAATCGGGACCGGGATGAATTTGGTGTGGTTCGTACCCTCGAAATCCGGTTTGGACGCCCCGCTCGCGCCAATCATCACAGTCCAGTTGCCCGAGACCGAGGACAGGAAAGGGACTGAAAAAGGCGGAGCCGGCAACGTGAACGCGGTTTGAGCGGCAGCCCGACCGGGAAAGGCCGCGACAACGCCAAATGCGGCAGGAAGAGCAGCAACGACGGCACGACGCGCGGTCTTCGCCGCACAAGAACGGAACAACTCTCGCATGGCGGAATGCTCAAAACCTCTGACCTGGGCCTTGTGGGAAGCGTTGTCGTATGGTCGCGGGTAGGTGGCCTGTGAACATTGCCCGAAGATTGCCGCGCCGCGAGCGTCCGCGCAGCGTGAAAAGATTCGTGGCTTGCCTTGCCAAAGCCGCCTGCCGATAAGTGCTGCGAGCGCTGAACCATCGCCGGCGCGATGCCGACACAATCACCTGCAAGATCATCGACCGAACATGCGAGGCAAGGCTTGTGCGCTTTCTCGTGATCGAAGACGAACCGCAAATCGCCGCCTATCTCGACCGGCTGCTCGGGCAGCTCGGCGGCGTCATCGACATCGTCGAGTCCGTTGCGGATGCGAGGCATGCGCTCGGCAGTTTCAACTACGATCTGGCGATCGTCGACCGCATGCTGCCCGACGGCGATGCGCTCAATATCGTCACGACGCTGAGCCGGCTGCCGGAGAGGCCGGCTATCATCATGCTGACCGCCAAGGACGCCAAGGAAGACGTGATCGACGGGCTGAACGGCGGCGCCGACGACTATCTGGGCAAGCCCTTCGAGCCGCAGGAGTTCATCGCGAGAGCGCGGGCCGTGCTGCGGCGGCCCCGCGTATCCGTGCCGTCACTGCTTGCGTTCGGCAATGTCGAACTGAAGATCGGCACCAACGAGGCGACCGTCGCCGGTCACGCAGTCCTGCTCCGGCGCCGCGAGGCCTTGATCCTCGAGGCGCTCTTGATGCGACGCGACCGCGTCATCGCCCGCGAGGCGCTGATCGAGGCCATCTACGGATTCGACGACGAGATCGAATCCAACACCCTCGAGTCGCAAGTGTCTCGGCTTCGCAAGAGACTGTCCGAACTTGGCAGCAACGTCGAGATCCGCAGCATGCGGGGCATCGGCTACATTCTCAGGATGGCAAACATCCGATGACGTCGATCGCGCGGACATTGACGCTCTCGCTGGGGACGGCCGCCGCCGTGATTTTCTTCGGCGCGCTCGGCCTCGTCTTCTGGCTGTTCATCGCGCAGGAGCCCGAACGCAGCGGCTGCTTTGCGGCCGCCTACGTTCTTGGTCGCGCCACCGACATCAACCCCGGCGACAGGCTCACAGTGCGCCCCACCGCCCGATTGGAAGAGCTGAAATCCCAAAGCCCGGAGCTGTGGTACGTCGTGGCTTACGGCGATGTGACAAGCGAGTTCGGACGCGAACGCAGGCCACAGCTGCCGGTTTCGCTGCCCTTTATCGGACCGAGCGGCCTTTCCATGCTCAAGTCGCTCGACCAGAAGAGCTCGTTCTGCATGGTCGTCATGCACACCGGCCACGTCCCCGAACTCGTGATGATGATCGGAAACGCCCACGTCCGCCCTGACCAGATCGCGATGTGGTTCATCCTGAAAAATCTGTTGGAGATTTCCCTCTACGCGGCGGGGTACGTATTGATCGTGGCGATCGGCGTGTTCCTCGCCGTGCGCTCCGTTGCGCGCAGCATCGAACGGGTGACGAAGCTCGCGCTCGCGATCGATCCGGCCGCACCGCAGGGATCGATTTCGCTCGATCGGGTCCCCGCAGAACTGAAGCCGCTGGCCACAGCGCTGAACCGCGCGTTTGATGAAATCCACGCCTACATCCGGACGCAGCGCCGGTTCCTGGGCAATGCCGCCCATCAGCTCCGCACTCCCCTGACATTGTTGCGCGCCAGGGTCGAGGACGTGGCCGATCCCGCCTTGCGGGTGGAGCTGATTCACGATGTCCGCCGGCTGACATCGCTCGTTTCGGCCATGCTGGACCTGGCGCGGCTGCAAAACGGGACGCTCGAAAAGCGGCCGATCGACCTTGCGACCGTGACCCGCGACGTGCTGGCAGATTTCAGCCCCTCGGCTTTGGACGCCGGGATCGAACTCTCGCTGGAACACAGCGACGAACCGGCCACCATGGTGCAGGGCGTCGAAGCTGCTGTCAGGAGCGCGCTGGCCAACCTGGTCGGCAACGCGCTGATTCACGCCCGCGGCGCCCGATGCATCAAGGCCAGCCTGAGCCGCGGCCGCGTATCGATCAGCGACGACGGCGCCGGGCTCTCTCCGGGCTCGGAGCGCAAGCTGATCGAGCCATTCCAGACCGGCGGCACGGCCAGGAACAGTGCCGGCCTCGGCCTGTCGATCGTGCAGGAGATCATGGCCTCGCATGGCGGCGAGCTCGTGATTGCGTCGAACCGTGGACAGGGAATGACCGCTTGCCTTCGCTTTCCGGAGGCCGCGTCGGCCGTGCCAATTCAGCGCGCGGCCGAGGTAGGCTGAGGGCGCGGCCGCGGGTTCGCTGATCACCTTTGCCGATGCGCGGTGACGCTACCGCACCACGCCTGACGTGAACCCCGCCTTGCGGCGTGGCGGCTTGATCTCTTTCTTCAGGAAGCAATGCGCGTCGCGGCCGGCATAGCCGGGCCGGGCGTAGGTCCAGGCGCGGCACTTGTTATCGGCGGTGCAGGCAGCCTGGCAGGCTTCGTCTCCGTCGCTGCTCTTCAATTCGAAATTCTTGTAGTCGCCGCCGAGGCGGTCGATCGAAGTTTCGATGGCGCCGTTGCGCGGTTCGACCACGCCCGCACCACGCACCCCGGAGACGCAGCAAACGTCGTGCACCCGCGCCGGCACGGTGTTCTTCAGCCAGCACACCGCGCCGTTATTGGCGTCGGTCGGATAGTTGAAGCTCCAGGCGCGGCAGCGGCGGTCGCGCTCGCAGGTGAGCGCGCAATCGGCGGGATCGCCTGACGTCACCGGCGCATTCACGTAGTCGCCGCCGGGACGGTCGAAATTGGTCTGCGCCAATGCCGGGCGTGCGACGAAAGCGGCCGCAAGAACCGCGAACATCACCATCCACGCCCTAAAGAGGCGACCTATCCCCATGACATTGCTTTCAAATTCGCACAGCCCCGCGCACTCCGCGGGGTGTCATTTGAACGCCATGAACCTGTACGGCTGATGAACGGCGGGTGCGACACCACCGCCGTCCGCGCGCGTTCCGGGCCCGGATCAGAGGCTGACGATGATCGGGGCGGCGGTTGCGCGCACGATCTGGATGCGGGTTGAAGCAGATTGAGTCTTTGCGATTTCGTTTCGGCGGAATGACGCCGACACGTCGAAATCCACGCGTTTGACCGAAGCGAGCCGTTCGATTGATCACTCAGAAATCATGAGAGCCGTCGTTCACCTGCAGCGACTTCAAACGGACGCCTCGGTCGGTTCTGACATCGTTACGCGGTTCTTTACGCTGGGCCGCTCCTGCATCCTTGCGTACCAGGCCTGAAGTGCCTCGCACTCCGCTGGCACCGGCAACTTTACGAGCCCCGCAAAGATCAAACCGCCTATGACCGTGATGTCGGCCATCGAGAAGGCCTCACCGGCGACAAACGGCTGTCTTTTCAAAATGCTGTCGAAGTAGTGCATACCCCTTAGGGCTTTGTCGCGCTGACGGAACCCCCATTCGGCGTTCTGGTAGATCTCGACCTGAGGCCCAAGTCCCGGCGTGGCATGATGAAAATAAACACTGATGGCGTCGAGTAACTCCAACTCGGCGCGCTTGCTCATCATGTGGATCAAGCCCTTCTCGCGCGGTGACCTGCCGGTGAGTGCGGGAGCGCCATCAAGCGCGTCAAGGTATTCGGTAATGGCCGTGCACTCGGCGAGGAGGGTCCCGTCATCGAGTTCGAGCACCGGCAGCGTGCCTGAGTAGTTCTTGGCGAGGAACTCGGGCTTCTTGTGCTCGCCTTTCCAGAGATCGACCGACACAAACTGGACTAGCGATCGGAGGTTCTTCTCGGCCAAAGCGATACGGACGCGGGCCGGATATGGGCCGGTGGCCCAATCGTAAATCTTCATTGTCACTTCCTTTGCCTACCTAACGATTGGTAGGAGCAATATGAGTTACAGTTTGGGCTGTCAATGCCTATCTGTCACTTGGTAGGTAACTGGAGGCGAAGCAGCAGTGGTGAGGCCGTGAAATGATTGCAAACTCAAGGGAAGCCATCCTCGCGGCCGCCAAGCGGATCGCGCAGGCGCATGGCTACAGCGGCTTGAATTTCCGCAATCTCGCGGACGATGTGGGCATCAAGGCCGCGAGCATCTACCATCATTTCCCGAGCAAGGCCGATCTCGGCGCAGCGGTAGCGAGACGCTATTGGGAGGACACCGCGGCTAATCTCGAATCCATGTTGGCCGAGACTTCGGATCCGGTCAGCTGCCTGGGTCGATATCCCGATGTTTTCCGCAAAGCGCTCGAGAGCGATAATCGCATGTGCCTCTGCAGCTTCATGGCTGCCGAATATGACGACCTTCCGGAAGCGGTGAGGCAGGAGGTCCAAACCTTTGCCGACGTCAATGTGGCGTGGCTGAGCAAGGTTCTGTCCGCTGCGGCCGTGGTCAGTTCCGACGAAAGCGAAGGGCGGGCACGCGCCATTTTCTCCGCGATCGCGGGCGCTCAGCTGATTGCGAGGAGCCGCTCGGATGTGTCGCTCTACGACGCGTTGATCGATAGCTATCGCTTGGCGGGCCTCCTACCGGCATAGGTGGCGCAATGTTCGATCGCCGACGCGCGGCACGGGAAGCCCAGCGATTGGCGACCTCCTGCTTCAGCCGGCGCTGAAGCCGCGGGCAAGGGGAATGCGTAAGCGCGAGCATTCGCTTACGGGGCGACATCAATCAGCATCAAACGACCGGGATGGTGGTTTTCGGACGTGCCGCGAAGATCGGCTTGCGTCCGCAATGCGCATCAACGCGAACGTCATTCGACCAATCTGGATTGAGGTTTGCGTCTTAGAAGGCGTACTCCTGATAGACCGGCTCCACCGAGCCCTTCCAGGGTCCGCTGAACTTCTCCAGCATCTCCTCCGCCGGCGAGCGGCCGGTCTCGATGATGCGCTCGAGCGGTTCGAGGAAGCGGCTCTCGTCGCGTCCGAGATGGTCGATCCGGCCGCGCCGCCGCAATCCGGCGTGCGACAGGATCAGGCACTCCTTGGCGATCTCGAACAGATAGCGGTCCTTGATCCGCGACTTGAAGCCGAAACGCGGCACGTCGTCGCGCAGCGCCTGCCGCTCCGGCGCGGTCCAGTGCCGGACGATGTCCCAGGCGGCGTCGAGGCTGTCATTGTCGTAGAGCAGTCCGACCCAGAACGCCGGCAGCGCCGGCAGCCGGCCCCACGGCACGCCGTCGGCGCCGCGCATTTCGAGGTAACGCTTCAGCCGCACCTCGGGGAAGATCGTCGAGAGATGATTGGCCCAGTCCGACAAGGTCGGGCGCTCGCCGGGGAGGATCTTGTTCTTGCCGGCGAAGAAATCGCGGAACGACGATCCGGAGACGTCGATATATTCATCGCCGCGCTTGACGAAATACATCGGCACGTCGAGCGCGTAATCGACATAGCGCTCGTAGCCCATGCCGTCCTCGAACGCGAACGGGATCATGCCGCTTCGCGCATTGTCGGTGTCGCGCCAGATCTCGGAGCGGAACGACAGGAAGCCGTTGGGCTTGCCTTCGGTGAACGGCGAATTGGCGAACAAGGCGGTCGCGATCGGCTGCAGCGCCAGCGACACCCGCAGCTTCTTCACCATGTCGGCTTCGGAGGAGAAGTCGAGATTGGTCTGCACCGTGCAGGTCCGGAACATCATGTCGAGGCCGTATTTGCCGACCTTCGGCATGTAGTTTCGCATGATCTTGTAGCGCCCCTTGGGCATCACGGGGATCTGCTCGCGCGACCAGGACGGCGTCATGCCGAGGCCGAGGAAACCGATGCCGAGCGGGGTTGCGATCTCTCGCACCTGCGCCAGATGCGCCATCAATTCCGACTGGGTCTGATGCACGGTCTCGACCGGCGCGCCCGACAATTCGAACTGGCCGCCCGGCTCGAGCGAAATCGCGCCGCCGCCGGTGACGTCATAGAGCCCGATGATGTTGCCGCGCTCCATGATCGGCTCCCAGCCGAGCAGGAGCTTCATCCCTTCGAGCAGCGCACCGATGCCCTTCGCGCCTTCATAAGGCACGGGCTGATGGCCCTCGAGCGTGAACGGGGTCTTCTCGTGCTCGGTGCCGATCCGGAATTCGGACTCGGGCTTCACGCCGGCTTCAATCCACGCCACGAGTTCGTCGCGCGATTGCAGCGGCGTCATGTCGATCTGGTCACGCGCCATAGAAAATCCAACTCAAGGGCGCTTCGATCGAAGGCGCGCGGTGGCAGGGACATCCGCGGGCCACAACGGCCGCGGATGATGGGATCAGCAATATCATCGGGCAGGCACGCCGTCTCGTGCCGGCGCCGCCTTGGCATCGCTCTTTGCATCGACCTTGGCGTCGCCGCAGGAGCAGCCCAGACGGTCGAGCAGACCGCACAGCCTGGTCGCGTCGGCATCGGACAATTTCGAGCCGACATGCTTGTCGATCGCGGCCGAATAGGCGCTCCACATCTTCTTCTGGAGCTCGCGACCGGCCTCGGTGATCTCGACGAACTGGCCGCGCTTGTCGATCTTGCATTCGCGCCGGGCGGCAAGCCCCTCGTCGACCAGCTTGTCGATCAGCCGCGAGGTCGAATACTGCGGGATCAGCATCTGCCGCTCGAGCTCGACCGGACGCAGCTCGCCCGACGGCGCGCGCGACAGCTCGAGCAGGGCGTCATACCAGGCGAGCGGCGGAAAGCCGGCCTTCTTCAAATCCTGCTCGACGCAGTCCAGCACCCGGCTCGGCACCCGCATCAGGCGGATCCAGGCGGCCGTCGCCTCGCTCGATAGCTTGCGTTTCATCGTCTAGCCCATAAGGTCCCGGCACCCACCGTACCGCACTGAATGCATCTGCATCAATCTTGACTATTTCATGCAGGTGCATGTAGGCAATCCCTCTCCGGACGCCAAGAACAAGGGAAGGAATACCCCCATGAAGCTTTATTACACCCCCGGTGCCTGCTCCCTCTCCCCCCACATCGCCCTGCTCGAGGCCGGCCTGCCCTACGACCTGGTCAAGGTCGATCTGCGGGCCAAGAAGCTCGAAAACGGCGACGATTTCCTCGCTGTGAACCCCAAGGGCCAGGTGCCCGCGCTGGCGCTGGATACCGGCGAGATGGTCACCGAAGGGCCGATCATCATCCAGATGATCGCCGACAAGGCCGCCGACAAGAAGCTGGCGCCGGCCCGCGATTCCAACGAGCGCTACAAGCTGCTCGAATGGCTGAACTACATCACGACCGAGCTGCACAAGAACCTCGGCCCGATGTTCTCGCCGGTGCTGGCCGATGACGCCAAGGCCTTCTTCAAGGACCGCGCCATGGGCAAGTTCAAATATGTCGAGAGCCAGCTCGCCGGACGTGATTACCTGATGGGCAACCAGTTCACGGTCGCCGACGGTTACCTCTTCACCATGATCATGTGGGCGAGCGACCGGCTCGGCTTCGATCTGTCCGGCCTTCCGAATGTAATGGCCTACAAGGCCCGCGTCGCGGCGCGCCCGAAGGTGCAGGAAGCGCTGAAGAAGGAAGGCCTGCTGAAGGCGGCCTGAGCCCCGCGTTTCATCGCCGGCCTCGCGCAACGACGGGGCCGGCGACCGCTTTGCCGACAATTTTCGGCAGATTGTCGCGTCCGTTCTTACGCGATGTTCTCCACGACTGCGCAGGCCCGGAAACCCCGAGCGCGATCAGCTGGTTGAGAGACCACTCACTCAACTTGGCGTGGAGATGCGCATGAGTACCATTGATCGCGACGCCTACCGTGACCAGTACGTCGCCATGGGCGGCATGGTCGGCGACAGTGCCGCCACAACGTCCGCTTCCGGCGCAACGGGTCAGCCTGCCGGTTCGGATACGGCTCCGCCGCAAGGCGATACGTCGCCGACTCCTCCTCAACAGAGCACAACCCCGACGGGATCCCAGGCGTCCGGCGGCAACGGCGGCTCGGACACCGGAAGTGGTGCAGGTGGCGCGGATACCGGCGGTGGCACCTCGACGTCGCCCGGCCACCCCGGATTGCCGGGATTGGCCGGCGTCCTCGGCGGCGATGGCAGCCTGAACGTTGCGGGCAGCGAAGGCATCTTGCAGCCGGCGCTCACCGCCGTGAACGGCGCGGTCAACGACGTCAACACCGGCGTCCTGGAGCCGGTCGGTCAGGCGACAGGGCTGAGCGATACCGTGCACGACGTGACCGGCCTCGCCGGAACGGTCGGATTGGGTGAGATCGGCGTGCCCACGCCCGCATCGGACGGCCATACCAACCTGCTGACCGACGTCCTCAACGCGCCCGGAACGCTGCTTAATGGCGGCGGCCTTGGCACGGTGCTGACGGAGGTCGGCAGCGATCTCAACGACATCGTCCACTCGGTGGATGGCGTCGTCGGCTCGCTGACCGGAGACAATGGCCTCGTCGGCTCGCTGCTCGGAAGTAGCGGGGTCGTCGGCTCCCTGCTCGGGAATACGGGGCTCGGCTCGCTGCTCGGCGGCACCGGTGCGACCAACCCGGTGACGGGTGTCGTCCATACGGTGGACGGTGTGGTCGGCTCGTTGCTTGGAGACGCAGGCGTCGGCTCCGTGCTCGGCAGCGGCACCGGCGCACTCGCTCCGGTCATCGACGTCGTCCATACCGTGGATGGCGTCGTCGGCTCCCTGCTCGGAGACGCGGGTGCCGGTTCTCTGCTCGGCGGCACTGCCGCGCTGAGCCCGGTGACGGGTCTGCTCGGCAATGTCCTGCACGATGTGGAGACGCTGCCACTGCTCGCCATCAATGGCGGCAACAACGCCGGTGATGGCGGGCTGCTGGGCGGACTGCTCGGCAATCTCGGTAGCTCCAACACTGGTCACCTCGCCGACGTCGATCTCGGCCCCACGCAGCCGAACGGGAATGCGATTGATCTGCTCGCGGCGCCGACATCAGGCGATCACCACACAGTGGAGGTGAATGCCGTCGACGTCGGCCAGAACGGGCCGCACCTGCTCGACCTCGGCGCGCTGACCGGCACCAGCGGGCTCAGCATTCCGAGCCTTGGCGGCACGGGGGCTGACGGCCTCGCCGGCAATCTGCTCGGAAACCTGGATCTCAGTCATGTGCTCGGCGGTAATATCGCCTCCGGCAATACCGCCAGCGCGCCAGTCTCCATTCCGGTCGACGTCGATGCCGTCCTGCACGACCTGGGGCCATTGGCCACCGATCACGGCATCCTCAATAACCACGGCACACACATCCTGTGACGTCGTAACACCCGGCGGAAGCGCGGAGATCGCCGCGCTTCCGCAACTTCCTCACCAATCGATTTGGGCATCACGGCTGGAACATCCGCGAGGGCGAGGTGATCGGTCAGGTCAAGAGGCTTTCGGCTCTGCCGGCGGAGATCCGGAACGCGGCGCTGGCGCTGCGCGGCGCGCTGATCGCGACGGCGATCGCGAGCGGACTGGTCAATCTGCTGATGCTGGTCGCGCCGCTGTTCATGTTGCAGACCTACGACCGCGTGCTGCCGAGCCGCAGCATAGCAACCCTGATCGGCCTGCTGGCGATCGCGCTGGTCCTGCTCATGGTGCGGGCTGGCGTCGACATGCTGCGCAGCCGGCTGCTGGCGCGCATCGCCGAAATCTTCGACGAAACCATGCGCGACGCGGTGTTCGACAGCGTCCAGCACGCCGCGCTCGATCAGCCGGGCAGTGACGGCTTGCAGGTCATGCGCGACCTCGACACGATACGGGGCTTCGTCGCCGGCAGCGGACTGATCGCAATCTGCGACCTGCCATGGACACCGCTCTACATCGTCGTTTGCACCCTGTTTCATCCGCTGATGGGACTGGCGGTGGCCGGCGGTGCCGTTGCACTGGCGCTGATCACGGTCGGGGCCGAGATGTTCACCCGCGCACCGACCCGCTCGCTGGTCACGCTGGCGTCGTCGCGGCGGCAGATGGCGGAGACCGCGTTCCACCACGCCCCGGTCGTGCACGCCCTCGGCATGCAGCGGCGGATGGCCGAGCTGTGGTCGGAGCGCACGCAGGCCTATCTCGACGCGCAGCGCGTAACCTCCGATCTGACCGGCACATTCGGCAGCGCCTCGCGCTTCCTGCGCATGATCCTGCAATCCGGCGTGCTCGCGCTCGGCGCCTACCTCGTCATCAATCAGCAGGCGACTGCCGGCGTCATGCTGGCCGCCACGATCCTCTCGATCCGCGCCCTGGCGCCGATCGAGCTCGCGATCGCCAACTGGCGCAGTTTCATCACAGTCCGCGCAAGCTTTGGCCGGCTGATCGAAGCACTGACAGACATGCCCGCGCGACCGCCGGTCACTCCGTTGCCTGTTCCGAACAACGAGATCCGCGCCACCTCGCTCAGCCTGACCGCGCCCGGAACCAATGCCGTTGTGCTGCATGATGTGAGCTTTGCGCTGCGCGCCGGCAGCGCCGTCGCAGTGGTCGGCCCGAGCGGCTCCGGCAAATCGACCCTGGCGCGTGCTCTGGTCGGCGTCGGAACGCCGGCGCGCGGCGTGATCCGGATCGACGGCGCCACGCTCGCGCAATGGGATCAGATCGCGCTTGGCCGATCGATCGGCTACCTGCCGCAGGACGTCGCGCTGTTCCGCGGCACGGTGGCGCAGAACATCTCGCGGTTCGCCGCGGCTCCCGATTCCACACGGTTGATCGCAGCCGCGCGCGAGGCCGACGTGCACGAACTGATCCTGCGGCTGCCGGGCGGCTACGAGACCGAAGTGGGCGATGGCGGCCTGATGTTGTCGGGCGGCCAGCGACAGCGCATCGCGCTCGCCCGCGCGCTTTACGGTGATCCGTTCCTGGTCGTGCTCGACGAGCCGAACTCGAATCTCGACGCCGAGGGCGAACGCGCGCTGGTCCGCGCCATCGGCCGCGTCCGCAGCCGCGGCGGGATCGTGGTCGTGGTCGCGCATCGCCCCGCCGTGCTGCAGACGGTCGACCACATGCTGGTGCTCAACGAAGGACGCATGCATGCGTTCGGCACCACGGCATCCGTGTTGCCGTTGCTGGTGGCGAAGGCGCAACCGCTCGCGCCAACATCGGCCGCCCCCCAGGCTCCCATGCCAGCGCGCCGCAGGCGCAAGAAGCCGATGGAGCCTCGTCCCGATGCCTAGCGCACGACAATCGGTTCGGCATCACATTCTGGCGGTCGCCATCGCCGCGATATTCCTCGTCGCCAGCATCGGCTTGATGGGCGCCGCCACCAAGATGTCCGGCGCGATCATCTCGCAGGGATCGCTTGTCGTGGAATCCAGCGTCAAGAAGGTGCAGCATCCCTCCGGCGGCGTCGCCAAGCGGCTGCTGGTGGAAGACGGCGCCCACGTCGCCAGGGACGATCTGCTGATCCTGATGGATGAAACAGTGGCGCAGGCCAATCTCACCGCGGTGACCAAGAGCCTGTGGGAGCTCGAGGCGCGGCGGGCCCGGCTACAGGCCGAGCGCGACGGCGATGCCGAGATCGGCTTCCCCGACAGCATCGCATCGAGCGACGATCCGGCGGCGCAGGCCGTCGTCTCGGGCGAGCGCCGCTTTTTCCAGCTGCGCAAGGACGCCAATGAGGGGCAGAAGCAGCAGTTGCGGGAGCAGATCGCGCAGCTCAAGGAGCAGATCGGCGGCATGCAGGATCAGCTGAGTGCAAAGAAGCAGGAGGCAGACCTGATCGCCAACGAACTGACCGGCGTGCAGCAGCTCTGGGAGCAACGCCTGGTCTCGCTGTCGCGCCTCTCCGCGCTGCAGCGCGATTCGGCGCGGCTGCTCGGCGAACGCGGCCAACTCACCGCGTCGATCGCGCAGGCCAAGGGCAAGATCTCGGAAACCGAGCTGAAGATCCTGCAGGTCGATCAGGATTTCCGCTCCGGCGTCGCCAAGGAGCTCGCCGACATCCGCGCCAAATACGCCGATACGATCGAGAAACAGGTCACCGCGAGAGACCAGACCGAGAAGCTCGAGATCCGCGCGCCGCAGGCCGGCGTCGTGCACGATCTCACCATCCACACCCAGGGCGGCGTGATCGCGGCCGGCGAAACCATCATGACCATCGTGCCCGACCAGGACAATCTGATCGTGGAAACGCATGTTGCGCCGCAAGATATCGATCAGGTCAAGCTGGGCTCCTCGGCGGAGCTGCGCTTCACCAGTTTCAACCAGCGCACCACGCCGGAGATCGAGGGCGAGGTCAGCCGGATCGGCGCCGATGTGTCGCGCGACGACAAGACGGCTCCGACCTACTTCCTTGTGCGCATTGCGATTCCGCCGTCGGAACTGAACAAGCTCGCGTCCACGCATCTGCTGCCGGGCATGCCGGTCGAGGTCTTCATCCCGACCAGCGAACGGACGGTGCTGTCCTATCTGATGAAGCCGCTGGCCGACCAGGTGCACCGCGCCTTCAGGGAGAAATGAGCGGTGCAAAGCTTCGGCGCGCGCCGGAACAAATCAAATTTAGTCCGCATTGTTCCGATTAATAATTGAGTCGGTGTACTTCCGGCTGAGGGCGCTACCGTTCTTGTGCGAGCGATCTGACTGACCGACTATGACCTACGGCGCGCCCTCCGCTCCAACTGGTCTAGAAATGTGACGATCGCCTTTACGGTTTTGTTGACCAGCACGCTCGTCGGGCTGGCGATCAGTTTGTACTTTCGCGTTTGGACCTTGATGCTGGTGTCGCCGCTGATCGCGGTGATCGCGGCAATCGTGCTCCAATCCGACGGCTATGCGTTTGCCACCGGCGCCCCGATCGTCGTCGCCTGCCTCGCATTCAACCAGATCGCCTATCTCGCCGGCGCTGTGCTCTCACCGGACAGTGACGGCTCAATTGCGGAAGAAGTCGACGGCATTCCAGGCGGCCGCCGCGAGCACAAGGTCCACGGCCAGAACGAGTAGCACCAGGCCGAACCAGGAAGGACCCTTGCCCCGCAAGCGCAGCGAGACCGAATGCTTGCTCGTGACCTTAGTGGCATCTTCCTTGAGCACAGAACGCATTGCAGGACACCCTAATCCTGATCGTCGTCTTCGATCATCCTGGCGATCGACGAGCAAGAGTGATGCCAGCAGCGTGGTGTCAGTGGGGAGCAAGCGTGGCGGGACTTTGACCGGCGCGATCGTCACGCAACAGGATCAAGTCGGATCGATGACCGGCTTGATCCTGCGCGCGTTGGCTCAAAACGTAACGGCCCTTAAGCCGCCTGCTTCTTCGGCGGGAAGCGGCCGTAGAAGGTCTCGCCCTTGGCCGCCATCTCCTCGAGCAGCTTCGGCGGCGTGAAGCGCGAGCCGTATTTCTTCTCGAAGGCGTGGCAGAGCGCGACGAAGTTCTTGGTGCCCATGAAGTCGATATAGGACAGCGCACCGCCCGTGAACGGCGCGAAGCCGAAGCCCAGGATCGAGCCGACATCGGCCTCGCGCACGTCGGTGATGACGTGATCCTCGACGGTGCGCGCGGCTTCCACCGCCTGCACCACCAGGAAGCGCTGCTTCAATTCCTCGACGCTGAGCGTATCGGGATCGAGCTGCTTGGGCTGCAGGTTGGCCAGTCCCGGCCACAGGCTCTTCTGACCCTTGCCCTTCTCAGGATAGTCGTAGAAGCCCTTGCCGTTCTTGCGGCCGAAGCGGCCCTGTTTCTCGACCATCTCGACCATCAGCTTCTTCTGTGCCTGGTCGATCGCGTTGGGACCGAGATCGGCCTCGGTCGCCTTGGTGATCTTCAGCCCGAGGTCGAGCGCGACCTCGTCCTGCAGCGACAGCGGTCCGACCGGCATGCCGGCGATCTTGGCGGTGTTCTCGATCATCGCCGGCGGCACGCCTTCGAGCAGCATCTCATTGCCCTCGGAGATGTAGCGCATCACGCAGCGGTTGGCGAAGAAGCCACGGGAATCGTTCACCACGATCGGCGTCTTGCCGATGGCGCGGACGTAGTCGAGCGCGGTCGCGAGCGCGACGTCGCCGGTGTTCTTGCCCAGGATGATCTCGACCAGCATCATCTTCTCGACCGGCGAGAAGAAGTGGATGCCGATGAACTTGCCCTGGTCCTTGAACTCCTCGGCCAGCGAGTTGATCGGCAAGGTCGAGGTGTTGGAGGCGAAGATCGCGCCCTCCTTCAGCAGCGGCTGCGCCTTGGCATAGGTGTCGGCCTTGACCTTGCGGTCCTCGAACACCGCCTCGATGACGAGGTCGCAATCCCTGATCACGTTGTAGTCCGCAGTGGCCGAGATGCGCGCGAGGATGGCATCGCCCGCCTCCTGCTTCATCCGGCCCTTCGCGACCAGGCCGTCGACCACGGTCTTGGCGTGGCCCTTGCCCTTGTCGGCGCTGTCCTGGTCGCGATCGACCAGCACGACGTCGATGCCAGCCTGCGCCGAGACATAGCCGACGCTGGCGCCCATGAAGCCGGCGCCGATCACGGCGAGCTTCTTGACCTTGGTCGGCGGCACGCCTGCCGGGCGGCGCGCACCCTTGTTCAGCTCCTGCATCGACAGGAACAGCGAGCGGATCATCGCCGCCGCTTCCTTCGAGCGCAGGATCTGCGTGAAGTAGCGCGACTCGACCCGCAGCGCGGCGTCGATCGGCAGCTGCAGGCCTTCATAGACGCAGCTCATGATGGCGCGCGCGGCCGGGTAGTTGTCGTAGGTCTCGCGGCGATAGATCGCGTTGCCGGCCGGGAACATCTGCATGCCCACCTTGGAGAAGACGGGGCCGCCGGGCAGCTTGAAGCCCTTCTCGTCCCACGGCGCGACCGCCTTGCCGCCGCCCTTGATCCAGTCCTTCGCGGCCTTGATCAGATCGGCCGCGGGCACCACGGCGTGAATCAGATTGAGCGCCTTGGCGCGGGTCAGATTGACCGCCTCGCCCTTGAGCAGCAATTGCATCGCATCCGCCGGCTGCACGAGACGCGGCACGCGCTGCGTGCCGCCAGCGCCGGGGAACAGGCCGACCTTGATCTCGGGCAGACCGAGGCGAGTCTTGGGGTTGTCGGCCGCGACGCGGTAGTGGCAGGCCAGCGTGATCTCGAAGCCACCGCCGAGCGCGAGGCCGTTGATCGCGGCGACCCACGGCTTGCCCGAGGTCTCGATCGCGCGGAACGATTGCGACATCTGGCGGCTCTGCTCGAACAGCATCTGGTTCGCGGCTTCCTCGCCCTTCTCCTTGAAGAGTTGCGCGTAAGAGCGGTTCATGCCCTCGAGCATCGAGAGGTCGGCGCCGGCGCAGAACGCCTCCTTGGCCGAGGTGATCACGACGCCCTTGATCGCGGCATCGCTGGTCGTCTGCTTGATGATCTCGCCGATTTCCTGGGTCGAGACCTCGTCGAACACGTTCATCGAACGATCGGGGATATCCCAGGTGACGAGCGCAATGCCGTCGGCGTCGACGTCGAACTTGAAATTCTTGTAAGCCATGTTGTTCGCTCCCCTCGCCTCAGACGCGCTCGATGATGGTGGCGGTGCCCATGCCGCCGCCGATGCACAGCGTCACCAGCGCCGTTTCCTTGTTGGTGCGCTCGAGCTCGTCGAGCACGGTGCCGAGGATCATCGCCCCCGTCGCCCCGAGTGGATGGCCGAGCGCGATCGCGCCGCCATTGACGTTGATCTTGGCGTTGTCGATGTCGAACGCCTGGATGTAGCGCAGCACCACCGAGGCGAAAGCCTCGTTGAGCTCGAACAGGTCGATGTCCGACTTCTTCATGCCGGAACGCTCGAACAATTTTTCGGTGACGTCGACCGGGCCGGTCAGCATCATCGCGGGCTCCGAGCCGATATTGGCGAACGCGCGGATTTTTGCCCGCGGCTTCAACCCGTGTTTCGCCCCCGCCTCCTTGCTGCCGAGCAGCACCGCGCCGGCGCCGTCGACGATGCCGGAGGAGTTGCCGGCGTGATGCACGTAGTTGACCTTCTCGACCTCGGGATGCGACTGGATCGCCACCGCATCGAAGCCGGCCATCGCCGCCATCGCCGCGAAGGACGGCTGCAGCTGCGCCAGCGACTGCATCGTCGTGGTTGGGCGCATATGCTCGTCCTTGGCGAGGATGGTCAGGCCGTTGATGTCCTTTACCGGCACTACCGACTTGTTGAAACGGCCCTCGTCCCACGACTTAGCCGCGCGCTGTTGGCTCTGCACCGCATAGGCATCGACGTCATCGCGCGAAAAACCGTATTTGGTCGCGATCAGGTCGGCCGAGATGCCCTGCGGCATGAAATAGGCCGGCACCGCCATCGAGGGATCCATCGGCCAGGCGCCGCCGGAGGCGCCGATGCCGACGCGGCTCATCGATTCCGCGCCGCCGCCGATCACGAGCTCATGCTGGCCGCTCATGATCTGGGCCGCGGCGAAGTTCACGGCATCGAGACCGGAGGCACAGAAGCGGCTGATCTGCACGCCCGGCACCTTCTCGCCGAGACCGGCCTTCAGCGCGGCGAAGCGGGCGATGTCGGAGCCGGCCTCGCCGACCGGATCGACCACGCCGAGCACGACGTCGTCGACGGAGTTCTCGGGCAGATTGTTGCGCTCCTTGAGCGACTTCAGCGGCACTGTGGCGAGCGCCAGCGCGGTGACCTCGTGGAGTGCGCCATCGGCCTTGCCGCGGCCGCGCGGGGTACGAACGTGATCGTAGATGTATGCCTCAGGCATGACGCCCTCCTTGATATGAGGATCATAATATATACGGAAGGAAGCGCCGCCGCACGGGTGCGGCAGCAATTTTCAAGGCTTTCTCGTTTGACGCGTTGTCTTCACGCGAACCGGTATCCACTTCGCTGGAAAACGCTTCAGAACGCTTCCGCGGCCAATTCCATCGTGGTGGCGCTGCCGCTCTGGATCCGGGCCAGATGCACGGCGGTCTCAGGCAGCAGCCTCTCCATGAAGAAGCGGCCGGTCACGAGCTTGGTGTTGAGATAGGGCGTGGCGCCGGCGGCGGCCTTGTCCTGCGCCACCTTGGCCATCTTGGCCCACATGTAGCCGAGCGCGACGAGGCCGAACAATTTCATGAAATCGGTCGCGGCGGCGCCGGCATTGTCGGGTTTGGTCAGCGCGTTCTGCATCAGCCAGCCGGTGGCCTGCTGCAAATGGCCGAGCGCGGTGGAGAGCGGGGTGATGAACGGCTTCATCGCCTCGTCGCTGCCATGCTCCTTGGCGAAGGCGGTGACCTCGCCGAAGAACGCCATCGCGGCGCGGCCGCCATCGCGCGGCAGCTTGCGGCCGACCAGGTCGAGCGCCTGGATGCCGTTGGCGCCCTCGTAGATCATCGCGATGCGGGCATCGCGCACGAACTGCTCCATGCCGTGCTCTGCGATATAGCCGTGGCCGCCGAACATCTGCTGCGCCGAGACCGTGTTGGCGAAGCCGGTGTCGGTCAGAACGCCCTTCAGCACCGGCGTCATCAGGCCCATGTGATCGTCGGCGGCCTGGCGATCCTTCGGGTCGTTGGAGCGGTGCGCGACGTCGCTCTTCAGCGCGGTCCACACCACCATGGCGCGCGCCGCCTCGTTGAAGGCGCGGATGGTGAGCAACGTCCGGCGTACGTCGGGATGCACGATGATCGGATCGGCCGGCTTGTCAGCGGCCTTGGCGCCGGTCAGCGAGCGGCCCTGCAGGCGCTCGCGCGCATAGGCGACCGCGTTCTGATAGGCGACCTCGGATTGCGCGAGGCCCTGCACGGCGACGCCGAGGCGGGCTTCGTTCATCATCACGAACATGCCCTGCATGCCCTTGTTCTCTTCGCCGATCAGCCAACCGGTGGCGTTGTCGTAGTTCATCACACAGGTGGAATTGCCGTGGATGCCCATCTTGTGCTCGATCGAGCCGCAGGTGACGCCGTTGCGCTGGCCGAGCGAGCCGTCGGCATTGACCAGCACCTTCGGCACGACGAACAGCGAGACACCCTTGATGCCGGCCGGTGCGCCTTCGATGCGCGCCAGCACCAGATGGATGATGTTGTCGGCAAGATCGTGCTCGCCGGCGGAGATGAATATCTTGGTGCCCGTGATATTGAAGCTGCCGTCGGCCTGGCGCACCGCCTTGGTGCGCAGCAGGCCGAGATCGGTGCCGCACTGCGGCTCGGTCAGGTTCATGGTGCCGGTCCACTCGCCGGCGATCATCTTCGGCACATAGGTCTTCTTCTGCTCGGGGGTGCCGTGCACCAGCAGCGCCGCGGTCGCGCCCATGGTCAACCCGCCATACATCGAGAACGCCATGTTGGCGGAGATCTGGAATTCGTTGACCGCCTGGGAGAGCGTCACCGGCAGGCCCTGGCCGCCAAATTCGGTCGGCGCCGACAGGCCGAGCCAGCCGCCTTCGGCGACCTGCTTGAAGGCGTCCTTGAAGCCCTTCGGGGTGGTGACGCTGCCGTCGTCATTGCGCTTGCAGCCCTCGAGATCGCCGGTGCGATTGAGCGGCTGCAGCACCTCTTCGCTGAGCTTGGCGGCTTCGCCGAGGATCGCCTCGCGGACATCGGCCGACGCATCGGTGAAGCCGGGAAGATTGCCGTAACGATCGATCTGGAAGACGTCGTTCAAGAGGAAGCTGACGTCTTCGACGGGGGCTCTGTAGGTCGGCATGCTGATCTCCCGGCTGGCTCGCGGTCGCACGCGCGACCGATGCTGCGCAGCTTGTCGTTGGGTTTGTTGGAACGGACCTTATCCGGTTCCGGAGGTCCGCGGCAGGTCCTAGCGAGACTGTGATTGCGACGTTGCGCCGCTCTGCTTCATCAACTCCTCGCCCATCATCCGATGCAGCAGGTTGATCGCCTTGAGCGGGCGCACCATCACCTTGAAATGCGTGATCCGGCCGTCACCATCGAACGTGATGATGTCGACGCCGTTGAGCTTGATGCCGTCGATCTCGTTCTCGAACTCGAGCACTGCGCCGGTGTCGCTCTGCCACTCGCCGAGATATTTGAAGGTCGGCCCGCCGAGCACCTTGGCGGCGCTGGTCAGATATTTGAAGGTGATGTCGCGGCCGCGCTGCGGCGTGTGCACGACCGGGCTTTCGAACACCGCGTCGGGATGCAGCAGATCCCACAGAGCGGCGGTGTCGTGGGACTTCATGTAGGCGTACCACTTGTCGAGGCCCGGCTTGCTCATTCGGACGTCTCCTGCGGCAGGGGGTTTAAGAAGCCTGAACATCGGCCGCGCGCGACAAGGCGGCACGCCGATCACCATATGCATATTGACGCATATGCACAGTAACGCATAAAGTCAAGCGAGCTTCAGAATGGCCTTCCTGGGAACTGAGATGGAGGTGGGCGTTGGCACTCGGTGACGCAATCCTCGCCTGCCTGACGGAACGTCCGATGACGGGCTATGAGCTCGCCAAGACGTTCGACGCCTCGATCGGCTTCTTCTGGAAGGCCGACCATCAGCAGATCTATCGCGAGCTCTCCCGGCTGCGCGACAAGGGCCACGTCCAGGGTCGGGAGGTGGTGCAATCCGGCAAGCCGAACAAGTTGGTCTACACCCTGACGGCCGAGGGCCGCGCGGCGCTGAAGCACTGGGCGGCGCGGCCGAGCGTTCCGCCCTCGATCAAGGACGATCTTCTCGTCCGGCTCTACGCGCTCGACTGCGTCGACATCGAGCCGCTGCGCACCGACCTGATGGCGCGGCTGGAGCATCACCGCGACCGCTATGAGCGCTACGAGCGCCTGCTCAACAAGCGCTTCCCCGACGGCACGGCGCCGCCGGCCGATGTCGGCAAGATGCTCAGTCTGCGCCTCGGGATGCGCCACGAGCACATGGTGGTGGAGTGGTGCGAGGAGGCGCTCGACGCGCTGTCGGCGATGTCCGGCCGCAGCAATGTGCTGCCGCTCGACGACGGCAAGCGCGAAGGCAACGGCTAGAAACAAATCTCGTGCTTTGCGCGTGCCGTCACGCGCCGCGGAATCCGCTTTGCCGGAAAGCGATAGGCATGTCCTGATCCGGCGCAACAGGTTCCCGGATTCCCTAACTTTAAGGCCCGCCGGCTGCATTCCTTAACCCGTTATTTACCGTGACGGGAAAAAGTCAGCAGCTGAAGCAGACGACCAGCGCAGAATTCGATTGTCTCTTAACGGGAATGCGCGGGGAGGCTGCGGGCGCAGGGTGTAGCGCCGGAGTCGGGACCGGACGGAATCATGAATTCGCGCGTATCGTGGAGTGTTGACGGCATCGATCCCTCCGTCCGCGACAGGGCCGAAGCGGCTGCGCGCCGCGCCGGCATGTCGCTGAACGACTGGCTGAACTCCACCGTCGGCGAACCGAGCCCGCCGGATTGGCGCATGGAGCAACGGCAGCCGATGCCGAGCCGGGAAAGCCGCGAGGTCGCCGACATCCATCAGCGGCTCGATGCGATCACCCGCCAGATCGAACAGATTGCAAAACCGTTGTCGCGCGCCGAAGCCGTGCGCGCCGAAGTACCGCGCGGCCAGCCCGCCGTCGCACGGCAGCTGAACGACGCGATTTCGCGCCTCGATGCGCGGCTGTCGCAAATTTCGCGACCGCAGCCGGCGCGGGAGCCGCAGCCCCAGCCGATGCGTGAAGCGCAGATGCAGCGGGAGCCGCAGATGCAGGACCGGCAACTGCAAGACCGGCAACTGGAAGAGAGGCTGCGCCAGGCGGAAGCGGTCGAGCGCGCCGCAGCCCAGGTCTACCGCCCCTCGCCGCCACTGAGCCCGGCGTCGTTCGATTCCGCGATCGCGGAGATCGCCGCGCGCCAGAACGAGCTCGACGCCCCCCCGTCACGGCAGATGCCGCCGCGCAGCGCGCCTGCGATGCCGCAATCGGCGCCGCCGATGGCCGCCTACGCGCCGCCGCCCGCGGCACCGGCCGGGCCCGACTTCTCCTCGCTCGAGCGGCATTTGCTCAAGATCACGAGCCAGATCGAGGCGCTGCAGCGGCCCGACCATGTCGAGCAGTCGATCGCCTCGTTCCGCGGCGAGCTGGCGGAGATCCGCCAGGCCATCACCGAGGCGATGCCGCGGCGTGCGATCGAATCGATCGAGAACGAGATCCGCTCGCTGCATCACCGGATCGACGAGATCCGCCAGGACAGCAGCAACGGCCGCGACCAATCCCACGTGATCACCGGCATCGAACGCGCGCTGTCGGAAATCCGCGAGGCACTGCGCACGCTGACGCCCGCCGAGCAGCTCACCGGCTATGACGAGGCGATCCGCAACCTCGGCGGCAAGCTCGACATGATCCTGCGCGCCAACGACGATCCGTCGACGGTGCATCAGCTCGAGAGCGCGATCGCCGCGCTGCGCGCCATCGTCTCCAATGTCGCCTCCAACGACGCGCTGCTGCAGCTCTCCGGGGACGTGCATGCGCTGGCCGCGAAGGTCGACCAGCTGTCGCAGATGTCGCGCGGTGAATCCTACGGCGACGCTTTCGCCGGGATCGAGCAGCGCATTGCCGCATTGGCCTCGACGCTGGAGACCCGCGAGCGGCCGAGCGGCTATGACAACACCGACGCCATCGAGGGCGCGCTGCGCTCGCTGTCGGAGCGGATCGACCGCCTGCAGGTCGGCAATGACAGCTCGTCGGCGTTCACCCATCTCGAACAGCGTGTCTCCTACCTGCTCGAACGCCTGGAGTCCGCGGACCAGCGCTCCGGCAATCTCGGCCGGGTCGAGGAAGGGCTGCATGACATCATGCGGCACCTCGAGGCGCAGCACGCCCATATCGCCTCGCTCGCCGACGCCACCCGCAACACCGTCAATACGGCCTCGCCGCAGCCGATGATGGACAGCGGCATCGTCGACCTGGTCAAGCGCGAACTGTCCGACATCCGCTTCAGCCAGTCGGAGACCGATCGCCGTACCCAGGATTCGCTGGAGACCGTTCACAACACGCTCGGCCATGTCGTCGATCGGCTGGCGATGATCGAGAACGATCTGCGCACGGTGCGCACCGCGCCGCCGCCGGCCCCGACACCGGCCGAACCGCGGATGGAAGCGCCGCGGATGGAGATGCCGCGCGCGGCGATGCCGCAGCCGATCGCGCAGCCCCAACCTGAATCCTACAGGCCTGAATCGTACCGGCCCGAATTGCCCAATCCTGCGCTGGCGCAGGAGCACTTCATGTCCGCGCCGCGCGAATTCCATGCCGCGCAGCCGGTCGAGACCGCGCCGCCGCCGCTGCCGCCGCGCGCGATCAGCGAGATCCTGGAGCCGCATGCCGCCTCCGCGCGCGCTGCGATCGCACCGGAACTGCCGCCGGATCATCCGCTCGAGCCGGGTACCCGCCCGTCGGGCCGCGCGTCGTCGCCGTCGGAGCGGATCGCGGATTCCGAGCGTGCGATCAGCGATCTTCCCGCTGGCAAGAAGGAGCCGGTCTCGACCTCGAGCTTCATCGCCGCCGCGCGCCGTGCTGCGCAGGCCGCCGCCGCGCAACCCGTCAACGACAAGGCGGCGCGGGCAGCAAGCAAGGCCGCAGCCAAGGCCAAGGAGAAGGCCGACAAGGCCGCGAAGGCCGCCGCCGGCAAGGCTGGTGCGCCGGCGACTGGCGCGCCGGCGACTGGCGCGCCGGCGACTGGCGCGCCGGAGGCCCAGCCTTCGACCATCACCTCCAAGATCCGCTCGCTGCTGGTCGGCGCGAGCGTGGTCGTGATCCTGCTCTCGACCGCCAAGATGGCGATGAATCTGCTCGACACCAGCTCCGCGCCGCAGGCGCCGGCGATCGAGCACAGCCAGCCGGCCGCGCCGCCCGTGCAGCCGCCCGCCGAGAATTCTGTTGCTCCTGCGCCGTCCAGTGCACCCGGGCCGTCAGTGCCTGGGCCGTCGATGACCTCGCCGACCCCGCTCGGCCGCCAATCCAACAACACGGCGGCGCCGAATACGCTCGACAGCGCGCAGGTGACGATCCCTCAGGCGCCCGCACCCGCCGCGGCGCCGGAGCCGGCCGCAGCACCCGTCGCCGCCGCCAGCGATATCACCGGCACGATTCCGACCGCGCCGCCGCTCGGCGGCAAGCTCGCCATGGTCCAAATTCCGGCAGGCGAGAAGCTGCCCGACGCGATCGGAGGTCCGGCGCTGCGCACGGCTGCGATCAAGGGCGATGCGGCCGCGGCCTATGAGGTCGGCGTCCGCTTTGCCGAGGGCAAGGGCGTGCCCGCCAATGTCGACGAGGCCGCCAAATGGTATGGCCGTGCGGCACAGGCCGGCGTGGTGCCCGCGATGTTCCGGCTCGGCACCTTCTACGAGAAGGGCCTCAGCGTGAAGCGCGACTTCGATGTCGCACGGCGCTACTACGTGCAGGCCGCGGAGCGCGGCAACGCGAAGGCGATGCATAACCTCGCCGTGCTCGACGCCGATGGCGGCGGCAAGGGCGCCGATTACAAGAGCGCCGCGCAGTGGTTCCGCAAGGCCGCCGATCGCGGCGTCGCCGACAGCCAGGTCAACCTCGGTATCCTGTACGCCCGCGGTATCGGGGTCGAACAGAACCTCGCCGAGTCCTTCAAATGGTTCAGCCTCGCGGCTGCGCAGGGCGACGCCGACGCCGGCCACAAGCGCGACGATATCGCCAAGCGGCTCGATCCGCAGTCGCTGGCTGCAGCGAAGCTTGCGATCCAGACCTTCACCCCGGAGCCGCAGCCGAGCGATGCAGTCAACGTGCCGGCCCCGGCTGGCGGCTGGGACGGCGCCCCTGTGCAGCCCGCCGCAGCGAAGTCGGTCAAGCCCCCGTCGAAGCGAACCGCGGCGCTGGCCGCACACTGATATCTCACTTATTTGAAAACAGCTGCGGCGCGTTGACGGCGCCGTTGTCCTATCCCTCCGCCCTTCCGCCGTGTAGACAAGCGAAAACCCCGCGCCAATGGCGCACGCGTTCCGGAGGGCAGGCTTGTCTGTCGACGATCGTCAGGATGATGGAACGGGCCATCGTTCGTCGCCGACCGGCCCCCGCGTCGCGCCGCCGCGCCAGACGCCGTCGCCGTTTGCCGCGCCTCCCAAGGCTGCGCCTTCCCCTCCGCCCCCGCAAGGACAAGGGAATGCGGCGTCACCGCCCCGCACCTTCCGGTTCTCGCTCTGGTCCGTCATCATTTTCGTGCTGTTGTCGTCCAGCGTCGCCATTCAGGCCTATCGCGACCTGTCGAAGCCAGGCGCCTGGGACTTCTGGCGCGAGACCTACATCGCGGCGAGCATGAATTCGGCGGTGATTCCCGATGTCGACATCGACGGGTCGGGCCGCGGCCGGCGTGCGCTTGCGATCAGCGGCAAGATCGGCTCGGCCAGCGCGAGCTGGTTCCGCGACCGGCTCAGCGAGGCGCGTCTCGCACCTGGCGATGCCGTGCTGCTGTCGTCGCAGGGCGGTGCGCTGAACCAGGCCGCGATCATGGGCGAGGTCATCCGCACACATGGGCTCGTCACCGCCGTCGCCACGTCAGATCCATCCGGCAAGCTCCGCCCCGCGGCCTGCGCCAGCGCCTGCGTGCTGGTCTATGCCGGCGGCCAGACTCGCTATGGCATCGCGGGCTCGCGGCTCGGCGTGCATCGCTTCACGACCAGCGCACCGGTCAGCGATCCGCTCGCCGAGGCGCAACGCATCCAGGGCATGGTGCTCGGCTACATGACCAAGATGGGCGTCTCCTCCGGGATCGTGGAGGCGATGTCGCAGACCTCGGATATCCGCTGGCTGAGCCCGAAGGAAGCGCTTGCGCTGAACCTGATCACCAAGCCGGTCGATCGGCCCTGAGCCGACAGCGGCGTCATTAATCTGAATTATCAACCACGTGCACAGCCGAGCGGCCACGTGCGGCGAAAAATGCCACCCGGGACGGAATCTTTAGTCCCTCCCCTCGCCGATTTCGGTTATGCAAGAACGCGGCAATCGACCCGCGTTCGCCTGCTTCTTGCGCGCCGACCGGATTCGTTCAGCCGGAGAATGCCCGACCAGAACGACATCACGCCGTGATGCGGCCTTGCGCCCCAGCATGTGGCGAACCGACAAGAAGCGACGCGCGTGCAGCTCTACCTCCCGATCGCCGACATTCCGGTCAATGTCTTCCTCATCCTGGCGATGGGCGCGGCGGTTGGATTCGTCTCCGGCATGTTCGGGATCGGCGGCGGCTTCCTGATGACGCCGCTCTTGATCTTCGTCGGCATCGCGCCCGCGGTCGCGGTCGCCTCGGTCGCGAGCCACATCGCGGCCTCCTCGTTCTCCGGCGCGATCTCCTATTGGCGCCGGCGGGCGATCGACCCGCTGCTGGCGGCGGTGCTGCTGGTCGGCGGCACACTCGGCACCGCGCTCGGGGTGTGGACCTTCACCTTCCTGCGCTCGCTCGGCCAGCTCGACCTGATGATCGCGCTGTCCTACGTCATCCTGCTGACCACGGTCGGCGGGCTGATGTTCTGGGAAGGCCTGCGCGCGATGCTGCGCTCCCGGCGCGGCGGCCCGGTCACGCTGCGCAAGCCCGGCAGCCATGGCTGGATCCACGGCCTGCCGCTGAAGCTGCGCTTCAAGCGCTCCAAGATCTATCTCTCGGTCATCCCGGTGGTCGTGGTCGGGCTGGTGATCGGCTTCATCGGCGCCGTGATGGGCATCGGGGGCGGCTTCATCCTGGTGCCGCTGATGATCTATGTGCTGCGGGTGCCGACCTCGACCGTGATCGGCACCTCGATGGTGCTGACCCTCGTCACCATGGTGTTCGCCACCATGCTGCACGCGGTGACCAACCATCTGGTCGACGCCGTGCTGGCGCTGATCCTGATGATCGGCGGCGTCACCGGCGCGCAGTTCGGCGCCCGCGCCGGCCAGAAGATCCGCGGCGAGCACCTGCGCCTGTTGCTCGGCCTGCTCGTGCTCGCGGTCGGCATCCGCTTTGCCGTCGAGCTGGTGATCCGGCCGCAGGACCTGTTCAGCATCCGCGAAACCGGCGGAGCCCCACCATGAGGTGGCGTACGCCGCTTGCGATCATGGGCCTCGTCGCCGCCAGCCTGGCGACGGTCCCGGCGCGGGCGGAGCGGCTGATCGTGTCGGTCTCCAACCACCGCGTCACGGTGACGCCGAACTATTCCGGCGGCGAGCTCGTGCTGTTCGGCTCGGTCGAGAAGGACGACAAGACACCACCCAATCGCAACAATTACGACCTCGTCGTCACCGTGTCCGGCCCGCGCGCCGACATGGTGACGCGGCGCAAGGAGCGCAAATTCGGGATCTGGATCAACACCGACTCGCGGCAGTTCCTGCAGGTGCCGGGCTATCTCGCGCTGTTCTCCAATCGCCCGTTCGACCAGATCGCCTCGCCGGAGGTGCAGCGGCGGCAGCAGCTCGGGCTCAACAACGTGCTGCTGATGCAGCGGGTCGGACCCGACTTTGCCGACGTGGTGCCGAACGATCCGTTCCGCAGCGCTTTCGTCCGGCTGCGCTCCGAACACGGACTGTACCGCGAGGCGACCTCCGCGGTGACGTTCCTGACGCCGACTCTGTTCCGGACCGGCATTCCGCTGCCGGCGGAGGTGCCGATTGGCACCTACAATGTCGAGATCAAGCTGTTCTCCGACGGCGCGCTGGTGACCAAGACCGAGACCGCCTTCGAGATCGTCAAGGTCGGCTTCGAGCAGTTCGTCGCCACCACCGCGCGGCAGAACGGCCTGGTCTACGGCCTCGTCACCGCGTTCATGGCGCTGATGACCGGCTGGATGGCCTCGATCGTGTTCCGCAAGGATTGATCTAGCCAGCCGCGCTCGCGAACGCATCGCTCAGGATCGAGAGACCAAGATCGATCTCCTCATCGCTGATCGTCAGCGGCGGAGCGATACGGAGGACGCTGCCCATGCCCGGCAACTGCACGATGTTGGTGCTCAGTCCGAGCTCCAGGCAGCGCTGCGACACACGTGTGCCCAGCGCTTCGTCAGGCTCCTTGCTGAAGCGGTCGCGCACGATCTCGATGCCTTGCATCAGCCCCCTGCCGCGGACGTCGCCGATACATTCGAACCGGTTCTGCAGCGCGAGCAGCCCGTCCCTCAGCCGCGCGCCCGCGATCCCGGCGCGCTCGACCAGTCGGTCGCGCAGGATGATCTCGATGACCTTCAGCCCGACCGCGGCCGGCATCGGGTCCGACACATGTGTCGTGTAGAACAGGAAGCCGCGTTCGTAACAGCGCTCCTCGATCTCGGCCGAGGTGATGACCGCGGCCAAAGGCAGGCCGGCCCCGAGCGTCTTCGACAGGGTCAGGATATCAGGCACGACATCATCGCGCTCGAAGGCGAACATCGCGCCGGTTCGCCCGAGGCCGGTCTGAGCCTCGTCGACGATCAGCAGCATGCCGCGCGCGCGGCACAGCTCCTTCAGCGCTGCGAGATAGCCCTCCGGCAGATCGATCAACCCGCCGGAGCTCAGGATCGGCTCGGCGATCATGCAGGCGAGCGCGCCGGTCGATTGGCGGTCGACGAGATCGAAGGCGTAGGCCAGCTCGGCCCGCCAATCCGACGTGTTGCCGAAGCGGGGACGATAGAGATTGGGCGTCGGGATCGCGAGCGAGCCAACAGGCGCCGGACCATAGCCCTTGCGGCCGGCCGAATAGGTCGCCCCGGCCGCGCCCGATGTCATGCCATGCCAGGACTGCGCGAACGCAACGGTCTCGAAGCCGCCGGTGGCGAGCTTGGCCATCTTGATGGCCGCCTCGTTCGACTCAGCCCCCGTGCTCAGCAGCATGACGCGATCGAGCCCCGGCGGCAGCAGGCCCGCGAGCTGTTCGGCGAGCGCGACGACCGGGCGCGTCAGCATGCCGCTGAACAGGTGATCGAGCCGTTCGGCATGCTCACCGATGGTCTTGACGATCTCCGGGTGGCCGTGGCCAAGCACCGCGCTCATCTGCCCGGACGTGAAATCCAGGATGGCACGGCCGTCGGCGTCATAGACGAAGGACCCGGAGACGCGCTCGATGATCACAGGCGCGAACGTCCCGCCATAGCGGATGAGGTGACGCCGCGCGCGATCCCAAAAGGATTTGTCGTCATTTCCGCCCATGCCCGTTCCCTTGCTGCTCCGCCGCCCCGATGAGAGACCTTCGCAGCACATCTTATGCGCGCGACACAGCAAGGACATTGCGATTTGAGATGCATTTGATTCCATCTTCTGCGATCAATTGCGCAAAAGACGGAAAACACGAAAGAAATGGGAACCGCGATCGTGATCGACGAGATGGACCGCAAGATCCTCGACGTGCTGCAGGTCGAGGGGCGCATCACAAATCTCGAGCTGGCGGAACGGATCGGCCTCTCGTCTGCCCCCTGCATGCGACGGGTCCGGACCCTGGAGGAGACCGGCGTCATCAATTCCTATGTGGCGCTGGTGGACGCTGCACGAATTGGTCTCGGGTTCGACGTGATCGTCGAACTCCGTCTCAAGCAGCAAAACAGGGAATCCTTCGGGCGCTTCGAGAAGAAGGTGATCGGCCTTCCGGAGGTCGTCGAGTGCTGCATGATCGCCGGCGACTGGGACTACGCGCTGCGGGTCGTGTCCTCAGATCTTGCAAGCTATCAATCGTTCATCCTCGACCGCCTGATGCATCCGGACACCGATATCGCGAGCTACCGCACGACCATCATCCTGCGCAAGGTCAAGTCGACGACGAAGATCGATAGCTCGCTGTTCTGATCGCAAGGATCAAACAAGGATCATACAAGCATCCCAACCCCCATCGCGATCACGCTGAGCGCCATCGCGCCGGTCGATAGCCAGCCGAGCCAGTAGAGCCACCCGCCGATCACGAAGCGTCCCATGACTTCCTTGTGACGGGCCATGACCATCAGCAGCACCATCACCGGCACCGCGAGCACGCCGTTGACGACGGCGCTCCAGTACAGCGCCGAGATCGGATCGATCGGGGTGAAGTTGAGCGCGATGCCGATGGCGCCCGACAGCGCCAGAACCGAATAGAACGCCATCGCCTCCTTCGGCTTGCGCGCCAGTCCAACCGGCCATCGCCGGCCTTCGCCGACCGCATACGCCGTCGCGCCTGCGAGCACCGGGATCGCCAAGAGGCCCGTGCCGACGATGCCGAGCGCGAAGATCACCTCGGCAAACGGCCCGGCGATCGGGCGCAGCGCCTCGGCGGCCTGCGCCGAGGTCTGGATATCGGTCTTGCCCGCGGCGTGCAGCGATGCGGCTGCGGTGACGATGATCGACAGCGCGATCAGGTTGGAAAACGCCATGCCGGTGATGGTGTCGGCACGGATGCGGGAAAACTCTTTGCGTGCGCCGTAGTGCTTCTCGATCAACGGATGCTTGGTGACATCGACCCGCTGCTCCTCCGCCTCCTGCGAGGCTTGCCAGAAGAACAGATAGGGCGAGATGGTCGTGCCGAAGATCGCCACGATGGTGGTGAAATAATCGGAGCTCCAGGTCAGGCGCGGGATAAGCACGCCGGCCAGCGCCTCTGTCCACGATACTTTGGCAAAGGCGAGCGCCGCGACATAGGCGAACAGGCTGAGCGTCAGCCATTTCAGGACGGCGACATAGCGGCGGTAGTTCATGAAGATCTGCGCCGCGACCGAGGTCACGCCGAACAGCAGGACATAGAGAATGGCCGGACCTCCGATCAGGAGCCTGGTGGCGTCCGCCATGGCCGAGAGATCGGCGGCGATGTTGACGGTGTTGGCGATGAACAGCAGCGTCACCGCGATGATCAGCAGCCAGCCCGGATAATGCTTGCAGACGTTGCCGGCGATGCCGTGCCCGGTGACACGCCCGACCCGCGCCGAAATCTCCTGGATCGCGGTCATCAGCGGGAAAGTCAGCAACATGGTCCAGCCGATGCCGTAGCCGAGTTGCGCGCCGGCCTGGCTGTAGGTGCCGATACCAGACGGATCGTCGTCGGAGGCCCCGGTGATCAGGCCGGGGCCGAGCGACTTCACAACGCGGTTGAAGCTGAACGGCTCGCGCCGCGGCTTGTCGGCCGACAGGCTGCGGGACTTGTCCTGTTCTCGCGAGATCTTCCTCTGCCGTGTCATGTCCTGGTCCGACCATCGCTACAACGGCGCGGACACCGGCAGGGTTCCAAAGATGAAACCCGCGGCGCGCTCACGGTCGCGACGCGGGCGGTCAATCCGCTGACGGCGGCCTCACGGCTGCCGTCAGCGATGCACGCTCATGCCGCGCTCGCCTTGGCCGGCGCTGTGGGGCGGGTCACCAGGTAAATGCCGAGCGCGACCGGAATGATCCCGAGCAGATCGCGAAATTCGACATGCTCGCCGAGCACGAGATAGGCGAACAGCATGCCGAGCGGCGGCATCAGGAAGTGATAGGCGCTTGCAGCGGTCGCGCCACACACCTTCAGGAGATGAAACCAGAGCAGATAGGCGAGGATCGAACCGCCGAGCACGAGGAAGGCGAAGGCGCCGGCAAGCCGCATGCTCGGTACGATATCGCCGACGCTGGAGAGCGTGAAAGCGAACGGCATCACCGCAAGGCCACCGGCGATGTTCTGGATGCCGTTGCCGATCCACAGGCTGCCCTTCGGCGCCAGCAGCTTGAACAGGACGGTGCCGGCGACGATCGAGGCGAGCGAAGCCAACGTGAAGAGGATGCCGTGCGGACTATCGGTGCCGACCTTCAACCGATGCCAGACGATGAAGGCGACGCCGACGATGCCGAGCACGAGACCAACCACCTTGCGCAAGGTCATGGTCTCGCCGAGGAACATCGCGGCCAGCATCGCGGTGAACACCGGATTGGCCGAGACGATCAGCGCGCCGAGCCCGGCTGAGACCGTCTTCAGGCCGGTATAGCCGAGGCCAAGATAGAGCGCGTTGTTGGCGACGCCGAGCACGGCGAACACCGCCGCATCGCGCCAGCTGAGGTCCCATTGATCCCGGCGCAGCAAGGAGATGCCGAGGATCAGGACGCCTGCAAGCGAGAATCGCGCGGCGAGCAGGATCAGCGGCGGGCAATCGGTGACGCCGATCTTGCCGGCGACGAACGCGTAGCTCCACAGCAGGCAGAACAGGGCGATCAGCAGCGGCAGGGTGTTGAAGCGGGTGCGGGGGACGGACATTGAGGTTGCGGCGGGCGAGCTTGCAGAGGACATGGCAATTTCTCCTTCGCCCGATGATCTAGGCCCGCGCCTTGTCATTTGGAAATTAAATGATAGACTGGATTCCAGTGGATTTATGAATGGAGGCTGCGATGCTCGACCTGGAGCTCCTGCGCAGTTTCGTCTCGGTGGTCGATGCCGGCGGCTTCACCCGCGCCGGAGAGCGCGTCCACCGCACGCAATCGACGGTGAGCCAGCAGATCAAGCGTCTGGAGGAGGATGTCGGCCAGCCACTCCTGATCCGCAGCGGCAAGGACGTCACCCCGACGGAAGCCGGCGAGCGGCTGCTGACCTATGCGCGGCGGCTGCTGTCGCTCGCGGAAGAAGCCCGCGATGTGCTCTCGCGCCCCGGCAGCGAAGGCGCGATCCGGATCGGCATCACCGAGGATTTTGCCGCCTACCGGCTGACGAGATTGCTTGCGACTTTCGCGCGCAGCCATCCGACCCTGCGGCTCGACGTGCGCTCGGGCCAGAGTCTGTTCCTGTACCGCGACCTGGAGCGCGGCGATCTCGACCTCGCACTGATCAAGCGCGCCGCCAGCGAAAAGGGCGGCATCGCGGTGTGGCCGGAACGGGTGCACTGGGTCACCAGCAAGGGCCATCCGCGCGACACAACGACCGGCTCGGTGCCGCTGATCGGCTTCGGTTCAGGTTGTCTTTATCGCGCCCATGCCATCCATGCGCTGGAGCGCGCGGGCCGCAACTGGCACATGGCCTACACCTCCTCCAGCCTCGCCGGCATCCAGGCCGCGGTTGCCGCGGGCCTGGGCTTAAGCATCCTGTCCGAGATGTCGATCCAGGCCGAGCATCGCGTGCTGACGGCGAAGGATGGCTTTGCGCCGATCGAGCGCACCGAAGTCGCCCTTGTCGCCACTCCCGAAGCCAGCCCCGCAACATTGCGACTGGCGGATCGGCTGGCGGAATATTGCGAGAGCGTGCAGGCGAAGGCGGCGTAGCGCTCGTACTTCTATCCTCCCCTGGAGGGTAGGGGAATCGCATATGGCTGTGGAGTAGTGTTGCCAAG
>NZ_NWTG01000034.1 GCF_002532045.1 Bradyrhizobium sp. C9
GTGCTGAAGACGGTGCAAATCAATACGCCGTCCGAGGTCCTGTTGAGCATCAGTGAGCTTCAGAGGTAGGGCGAGGCAACCGATGTCGCCCACCAACAGAGAGAGTTCGATGGGCCGGCTTTTTGACAAGGCGACAGAGCGTATCTCGCTGCGGAACGCGTGGTATCGAATCAGGAGCAACGGCGCCAACTCGGTCGCGAGCGAAACTCGGGTCGCCGTCGAGATGTTCGGTCGGGATGTCGAAAGAAACATCCATAAGATTCAAAAGCGAATTCGAGCAGGAACGTTTGAATTCGACCCACAGAAGGGAGTTCTAAAAAAGAAGGCGAATGGGGGTAGCCGTGGAATTGTTATGGCGTCGGTTCAAAATCGGATTGTGGAACGTGCATGGTTAGATTGCCTGCAAAGCCATTCCGCGTTCGTAAGGAGCGTCATCAACCAACCTACCAGCGTAGGCGGTGTCCCCAACCGAAGTGTCCCGCACGGCCTCAAGCTGATCCGCGACGCCTTCGACAATGGCAAGGCATTCTACGCAAGATCGGATATCTCGGGCTTCTTTGACGGGATACCGCGTGACGCGGTTCTTGCGAAAATGCAAGGCGAGATCGACGACCCCAAATTTATGCAAGTGCTACGCGGCGCTACGTCGGTGGTCCTGTCGAACGAAAAAATTCTCGGTGAGGATAGGCGGCTCTTTCCCGTTGACGAGCAAGGCGTCGCTCAAGGCTCGCCGCTATCTCCTCTTTTCGGAAACATCCTACTTCGCGAATTCGATATCCAGTTGAACGACCGAAAAATTACCTGCGTTCGCTTCATTGATGATTTTGTCCTACTCGGCGAAACAGAAGGTGCCGTCACTAAGGCATTTCGCAACGCACAGCGAACTTTGCAGAACTTCGGTCTCTCGTGTCATGATCCGTTCTCGCCATCCTCATCCCGCGACAAAGCTGGGGTAGGCCGAGCGAAGGACGGATTTGTTTTTCTCGGTTACGACTTGCGCCCTGGACTCTTTCAGCCGTCGCGCCGCGCTCGCGAAAAGCTTCTAACGAAGGTGGATGAATGTATATCCATTGGCCGCTCATCCATTGTTGAAGTCAAAAAGACATCCAATCTTGAGCAGAATCGTCAGAGATATGCGCAGACCCTGACGCTACTCGACAAAGTTATCCGAGGCTGGGGAGATGCGTTCGCTTACGGAAATTCGCCTGTAACGATGGAACATCTTGATCGTATGATAGATCAGAAGATTGATGTCTTCAGGCATTGGTTCGCGAGACAGATCGCAGATGGAGACTGGAAGACCCGGAGAAGACTGGGTGGCGTTTGTCTGCTTACTGACATTCGCGCCAAAGACCTGAATGACGCCCCCTTTTCAGTCGAACCTGGAAAGCGCTTTGCTCGATCATCGAGCACAGCCACGATTTCAACGGACGGCTCAATCATCTCTATGGGCCGACGAAGGGGTAAGGACCAGGGGCCGGGTGGCTGGGCATTCGTTGTCCACGAAACCAATGAAGAGGTTGGCGGGTCGGTCTCCTCTACGACCAATAATCAAATGGAGCTTCTGGCAGTCATAGAAGCGATCAGGTACATCGATCCAAATCGCCCAGTAATTATCCGAACTGACTCGCAATACGTGACGGACGCAGCCAACGGGCGAACGGTAGTTAAACAAAATGCGGACCTATGGAAAGAGTTCAATGAACTCAAGAAGTCCCGAAGAGTGAAGGTTGTTTGGGTAAAGGGACATGCGGGCGACCCGTTCAATGAGACGGCAGATCGTCTTGCACAGGCGCATGCCCGCCTCGCAAGAACGCAAACCCTACAGACACTTGCTTCAGCTGCCGTAGCTGCTTCGCCAGTTGTGAAAACTGCTGCCTAACGGTTTTCGACGGACTCTATCCGGTTCGTTCGAACCTTGGACACTGAGACCATCGCACCAACAGTGCGTTCTCCGTAGGGACCCTTAGTTCTGCACCCGCACGCCCAGCATCACCACCGTCGACGACGAGCTCTGTCCGGCGAGGTTCGAATCCAGCCAGTCGCGGCGCACGGTGCCCTTGATCCAAAGACTGCGGGTCATCTTGTAGATCAGGTCGGCGGACACCGAGTAGATCGTGTCGTTGCGGTTGTCGCCCTTGTACTCGAACGTACCGTAGGTGAACTTGCCGATCGCGGTCAGCCAGCGGCGGAAGTCGTGGTCGACCTCGACGGTGTAGGTGCGCGACAGCACGCCGGAGGTGCCGGGCAGCGTGGTCTCGCCGAGCTGGGTGTCGGAATAGAATTTCGCCGTAGTGAGCGGCGTCGCGGTCCAGGTCAGCGAAGCCGTGGTCAGCAACCCTTCTAGTCGGTTGAGCCGCGTATCGGCATAATCGCGCATCGCGTAGCCGATCGAGACCTCGCCGAACAACAGCCGCGTGAACTCGAACGAGGTGCCGGCCTTGGCGTAGCCGCCCGATGAATCGCGCGCGTAACCGGCGCGGTCGAGAAAGAGATCGTGGACGCGGCTGTCGCCCTGCACCTCGATGAAGGGCTTGACCGCCGGGTTGAGCTCATAGCTGACGCGGCCAATACCGCCATATTGCGTGAAGTTGCGGTCGTCGTTCGACGACGAGGTGCCGTCGGTCAGCTTCGACCATTGATAGTCGGTGCGGTCGACGGTGGCGCCGAGCGAGACCTGCATGCGGTTGAAATGCTGGTCGATGCCGAAGGTGCCGCCGACCGTCGAGTAGAGCGGATATTTGGCGAGCCCGGCCTGCACGTTCGGGCTGCCCGGATTGTCGGTCGAAACCAGCATGCGGGCCTGCGCCGTCAGATGCGTGTCCCTCGACACATCGAGACGGCCGTCGATATGGCCGGTGAAGCTCGGACGGTCGACGTCGAGCGGCGCCGACAGCGGCGTGCCGTCGATCGGCGTGAGCTGGGAGCCGTAGCCGATGAAAGAGCCGCGCAGATCGGCGACGACGGCGTGGCGCTCCCAGTCCGACATCGCGACGAATTCCGGCGCGACCATGTAGAACGCCTTGCCCTGCGGCGAATTCAACCGGCCCGGATTGGTATCGTAGCCCGCCATCACCTCGACTGCGGTCTTGACCATGAACGAGCCGGCGTAATCGCCGACCGCGCCGAACGGATCGTCGTCGAGCTTGAGCCGCCGGCGCGGCGGCTGGCCGACGATGGTGCCGGCCATCGCGGGCGGCAGCGGCGGCTTGCTGGCGGTCTCCGACGGCGGGATCGACAGCCGCAACTGCCCGGCCGCGGTCAATGGCGGCGCCGTGGGCACCGGCGAGCCAGGCCCCGGCGGCGGCTTCGGCTTGGCCTGGCCCGGATAATATTTCGGCTTCAGGCGCTTCCGGTTGAGCGAGTCATAGCCTGATGTCGCCGCGCCATTGGCGGCAGGAAGACCGTAGGTCGGGACCTGTCCGACACGGTCCGTGGTTGATGTCGACGAAGACGAGGCACGCCGGGCAGGATCGGCGTCGGGCAGCTTCAAGCCGTTGAGCGGATCCGTCGCATCGGCCGTGGTCCGGCGCAGCGGCGAGTCCTGGGTGATCACCTGGCTCTGCCGGTTCGGGCTGAACAGGTCCGGTGTCACGGTCTGGGCGTTGGCGAGCCCGGTCGTCGCGGTCAGCGAAAAAGTCGGCAAAAGGCATGGCAAAACCACGCGAATGAAGCGTCCGCGCCGATTTGGGCCGCTTGCTGGCCGCCGCCACACGATGGAAATACCCCAACGAATCCATGCACTTGACGTACGCATCTCGCCGGGCGGCGAAAAACGTCGTTAATGGAGTTAAAACAATTATGGTTAATGAGCCGTTGAGGATCCGCCGGCGCGCGTCGCATCGCGGAATCGAACGTGCTAAGGGAGACGCCCGGGTGCAAAACCCCTCCCCTGGAATCCGAAATGGCCAAACCGAAACCGCTGATGACCAAATCATCCGGCCCCGATGACGGCGCCGTTCAGTCGGCGCTCCGCACCCTCGATGCCGAAGCAAGCGGCGTCGCTGCGCTGTCTGCGGCACTCAAGTCCGACCTCGGTGCGGCGTTCACGGCGGCGGCCGAACTGATCCGCAAGGCCAAGGGACGGCTGATCGTCACCGGGCTCGGCAAGTCGGGCCACATCGGCCGCAAGATCGCCGCGACCTTCGCCTCGACCGGTACGCCGGCGTTCTTCGTGCACACTGCCGAAGCCAGCCACGGCGACCTCGGCATGATCACGGCCGACGACGCGATCCTGGCGCTGTCATGGTCCGGCGAGCAGCCGGAGATGCGCAACCTGATCGCCTATGCCGCACGCTTCGGCATCCCGCTGATCGCGATGACCGCCGACAAGGACTCGACCCTGAGCAAGGCGGCCGACGTCCAGCTCACCATGCCCAAGGCCCGCGAGGCCTGCCCGCACAATCTGGCGCCGACCACGTCCTCGCTGATGATGCTGGCGCTCGGCGATGCGCTGGCGATCGCGCTGCTCGAAGGCCGCGGCTTCACCTCGACCGATTTCAGCGTGCTGCATCCGGGCGGCAAGCTCGGCGCGCTGCTGAAATATGCCCGCGACCTGATGCACAGCGGCGAGGCGCTGCCGCTGAAACCGCTCGGCACCAGGATGTCGGACGCGCTGGTCGAGATGACCTCGAAGGGTTTTGGCTGCGTCGGCATCGTCGACCGCCACGGCCATCTCGTCGGCATCGTCACCGACGGCGATTTGCGCCGGCAGCTGACGCGCCCCGAGCTTTTGACGCTGTCGGTCGACGAGGTCATGACCAAAACCCCGAAGACGATCGGCCGCGACACGCTGGCCGGTGAAGCGCTGGAACTGCTCAACGCCTCGAAGATCACGACGCTGATCGTGACCGATGCGAAGAAGCCGGTCGGCATCATCCATCTGCACGATCTGCTGCGCGCCGGCGTGGCGTAAGAGTCGCGGTCCGTAGTCGTAGGGTGGGTTAGCGAAGCGTAACCCACCGCTTCTTGCTCGGACATGGTGGTGGGTTACGCCTTCGGCTGACCCACCCTACGAATCTCGCAATGACGGCTAGCTCGGAAACCGCGCCGCGGTCGCCTCCAGCGGCAGCGCCAGCGCGTTGGCGAGGTAGGAGACCGTGCGGTAGAAGCCGCACAGCAGGATGATCTCCAGCACCTGATCTTCATCATAATGCGCTGCCAGCGCTGCGTACTCCGCATCATCCAGCGTCGCGCGGGCATGCAGTGCGTCGACCGCAGCGATCAATGCCTGTTCGGCCGGCGACCAGCAGTCGGCATCGGCCGCACCGCGCGCGGTGGCGTGGATCTGCTGCTCCGACAGCGCGGCGGCGGCGCCGAACGCGGTGACATGCACGCCCCATTCATATTCGCATTTATTAAGCGCGCAGGTGCGGTCGATCACGATCTCGCGCTCTCGCAACGGCAGCGGTCCGCGGTCGAGCAGGCTGCCGCCGCGAAACTTCTCCCAGGCGCGCGGGTGCCCCGCCATCATGCGGAACAGCACCAGCGGCGGCTTGCCACGCATGATGCGGTCGAAATGCTGTTGAACGTCCGCCGCATAGGGCGGATCGAGCGGTGCGATGCGTGACATGGGTTGATCCCGTTGCTACATTTACTGTAGCGAAACGCTACAATATCTGTAGCGAGCGACGCAAGAGAGATTTGCGCAAGCCAGATTCAAGGGGGTCGCGAGATGGCGAGGCAGGTTCCAGCAACAAAATCCGGCGTCCGCGGCTCACGGACCGGCCGCCCGATCATGGCGCTGCTCGATCTGCTCGGACGGCGCTGGACCTTGCGGATCGTGTGGGAGCTGCGCGACGGCGCGCTGACATCGCGCGCGCTGCGCACCGCCTGCGACGAGGCCTCACCGACCATCCTGCAGACGCGGTTGACCGAGCTGCGCGAGGCGGGCTTCGTCGAGCTGACGGAGGATGGTTACGGCCTCACCGCGCTCGGCCGGGAGCTGTTTGCGACCTTCACGCCGCTCCAGCGATTCGCCGAGCGCTGGAGCAAGCAGGACCGCAGCTAAACCGCCGCCACCGTCAGGCTCGCGCCGTCGGCGCGGACCACCTTCACCCGGCTGCCGGCCGGCGCATCGGGACCGGCGACGCGCCAGACCGTGTCGTCGATCCGCACCGTGCCTGCTCCGTCGACGATCGGCTTCTCCAGGGTGAATTCGCGGCCGACCAGGGCTTCGTTGCGGCGGTTGAGGAACGGATTGGTCTTGCTCGCCTCGGTCGCGCCTTTGGCAAAATGCCGCCATGCCGGCACCGCCAGCGCTGCGAACACCGCGAACATCAGGAGCTGCATTTGCCAGGACGGCGTGAAGACGAATGACAACAGCCCGACCAGCAGCGCCGCGAGCCCGAGCCAGAACAGGAAGACGCCTGGCGCCGCGAGCTCCAGCGCCATCAGGATGAAGCCGAAGATCAGCCAGTTCCAGGTACCCAACGTCGAAAACATCTCGGCCATGACGTGACCTCTCAAATGTCAAAAGCCCCTCTCCCCTTGTGGGAGAGGGGTTGGGGTGAGGGGTAACAGTCTCTCCGCGGAGAGAGACCCCTCACCCGGATCGCATCTAGCGATGCGACGCAGCCGAAGCTTCGCTTCGGCGTTCTCAAGTACGGCCGCCAAAGGCGGCCTTTGCCTCTCCCACAAGGGGGGAGGTGAAATGAGTACGCCGCACGATCGCCCGTCACGCCCTCACCGCTGCGGCGGCACCGGCGGTGGCGGGGTCGGACCGGCCGACGGCACCGATCCGCCGCGCCGCGCGGCAGCCGTGGCTGATGCCGCGCTCTCGCCAAAGGTGGCGCGGGCGATCTCGCCGATACCGGCGAGCGAGCCCAGCACGCTCGTTGCCTCGATCGGCAGCATCAGGATCTTCTGGTTCGGCGACTCCGCAAGTTGCCCGAACGCCTTGATGTACTTGTCGGCGATGAAATAGTTCAGCGCGGCGACGTCGCCCTTGGCGATGGACTCCGATACCATTTGGGTCGCCTTGGCTTCGGCCTCGGCGAGACGCTCGCGCGCCTCGGCGTCGCGGAAAGCGGCTTCGCGGCGGCCTTCGGCTTGCAGGATCTGGCCTTGCTTGGCGCCTTCGGCGCGCAGGATTTCGGACTGCCGCTGGCCTTCGGCCTGCAGAATGTCGGCGCGCTTGACGCGCTCGGCCTTCATCTGTCGGCCCATCGCCTCGACGAGGTCGGCCGGCGGCACGATGTCCTTGATCTCGATGCGGTTGACCTTGAGGCCCCAGGGCGAGACCGCGGCGTCGACCACGCGCAGCAGCCGCTCGTTGATCTCGTCGCGGTGCGACAGCACCTGGTCGAGGTCCATCGAGCCCATCACCGAGCGGATGTTGGTCATGGTCAGCACGATGATCGCCTGGTTGAGATTGGCGACCTCGTAGCTCGCCTTCGCGGCATCGAACACCTGGAAGAACGCGACGCCGTCCACCGTGACGGTGGCGTTGTCCTTGGTGATCACCTCCTGCTCGGGGATGTTGATCACCTGCTCCATCATGTTCATCTTGCGCCCGATCCGATCGAAATACGGCACGATCAGATTGAGACCCGGTGACAGCGTGCGGGTGTATTTGCCGAACCGCTCGATGGTCCAGTCATAGCCCTGCGGGACGGTCTTGATCCCGGCGAACAGCGTGACGATGACGAGAAGAACAAACGCGATCGCGAAAATGTCGAAGCCAGTCATGAAGTCCTCCAAGGCACCGCGAGACCCGCGAGACCGTCGCCAGGCACGGTCGTGCATTGGTCGGCAGGACCGCTCCGCCGGTTCAGCCGGCTGTCGTTCTCTCTAGCACATAGGAAGCGGTTGTCGGACTGCCAGATGCACGCAAGCTGAACGGCGGATGCAGCAAGCCTGAACGAAGCACGGTGTCCGCTGTCACGGATCGTTAACAATCAGATCCAGCCCGCTTGGATCAAGCCTTGCTAGATCCAGCCCTGAAGCTCGCGCAGCACGAGCTGACGGATCACGTCCATGCCGCCGTCGCTGTCGTTGAGGCAGGGGATCGCGGCGAACTGCTCGCCGCCATTGTGCCGGAAGATCTCGGCATTCTCCTGCGCGATCTCCTCCAGCGTCTCCAGGCAATCGGCGGAGAAGCCGGGCGTGACGACGGCAATTCGCCGCACGCCGTCCCTGGCCAGCTTCTCGACAGTCTTGTCGGTATAGGGCTGCAGCCACTCGGCATTGCCGAAGCGCGACTGAAAGGTGAGGAGCAGCCTGCCGACATCGAGCCCGAGCCGCTTGCGCAGCGCGTTGGTCGTGGCGATGCATTGCGCCTGATAGGGGTCGCCCTTGTCGACGTATGCCTTCGGCATGCCGTGGAACGAGGCAAGGATGATCTCGGGCTGGAAAGGCAGCGTCGCGAGATGATCGTTGATCGAGGCCGCGAGCGCGTCGATATAATCTGGGTCATCGTAATAGGGCGGCGTCACCCGCAGGATCGGCTGTGCGCGCATGCCGGCCAACACGCGAAACGCCTCGTCGCAGACGGTCGCCGACGTCGCCGCGGAATATTGCGGATAGAGCGGCACCAGCAGCAGCCGGCTGCAGCCCTGCGCCGCCAGCGCCTCGATGCGCTCCTTGATCGACGGGTTGCCGTAGCGCATCGCCCAATCGACCACGACGTGGTCGTGATCGGCGATCGCCTCGGCCAGCTTGTCGGCCTGCGAGCGTGTGATGGTCTTCAGCGGCGACTCGTTCTTCTCGGTGTTCCAGATCTTCAGATAGTCGCGCGCCTTGCGGGCCGGTCGGACGCGCAGGATGATGCCGTTGAGGATCAGCTTCCAGAGCAGGCCCTGGTCCTCGATCACCCGCGGATCGGACAGGAATTCCCTGAGATAGACCCGCACCCCGGCGGCATCGGCCGTATCCGGCGTGCCGAGATTGACCAGCAGCACGCCGACGCGTTCCGGCTTCGGCGCCGCGGCGGGCTTCGCGCTCTCGAAGGGGATCACCGTGCTCATGATGGCCTTGCGCCTAAGTCCTTCGTTGGGGTCTTTGGGCTTCGCGCGTTGCTCCAACCTTGTCAAGCCGAGTGCGGGTTGGCTACGTTCCCGTCCGTGAATGGGGAGGAACCATGACGATCGCCGAATGGTGCGTCTTCGGGACGCTGCTGCTCTCGCTGCTGACGATCGTATCGGTGAAATGGGCCGGCATCCGCGGGTTCGACAATTCGAAGCCTCGCGATCCCGATTTCTACGACGACCCAATCCGCTCGCGGGCGCTCGGCGCCCACCAGAACGGCATCGAGGCCTTCCCGTTCTTCGCCTTCGCCGTGCTGCTCGCCGAATTCCGCGTCGGTCCGCTGCGGCTGATCGACGAGCTCGCCGTGCTGTTCCTGATTGTTCGGATCGCCTACGTCTTCACCTATATCGGCAACCGCCCGACGCTGCGCTCGATCCTGTGGAGCATCGGTTTTGCGATCAACATCGCGATCTTCTTGCTGCCGGCGATCAGGGGATATCTGACGAGTTAGGCACGCCGAGCCCTGTTACCCGGTCATCCTGAGAAGCCCGCGCTTGCGGGCGTCTCGAAGGATGCACGGCCCGGCTGGTGGCCGTCGATCCGTCGAGACGGCGCTGACGCGCCTCCTCAGGATGACGGATTACAGGGAGCTGCGACCCTACAAACACGTCGCCCGCTCGGCCGCGACATAGCCGAAGAGCAGCCCGAGCCCGAACAACAGCACGAGCGCGGCAGCCGCGAATTCCAGGCCGCGCATGATCACCATGCCGCCGCCGTCGCGCGCAGCGCTCAGCCGCTCCGCCACGCCGCCCGCCGACACCGCAACCAGCGCGATCGCCGCCACCGTGATGGCGGTGCCGAGCCCCATCACGAAGGTCGCGGCAACGCCGGCCCAGAACAAGCCCTGCGCCAGCGCGAACACCAAGACCAGGATCGCGCCCGAGCACGGCCGGATCCCGACCGTCAGGATCGCACCGAAGCCGCGCCGCCAGCCGCCGGGACCGGCGAGTTCAGCCGGCGTCGGCCCGTGCGAATGGCCGCAATGCTCGTCATGAACATGGTGCGGGTCGTGCCCGTGATCGTGGCCGTGATCATGGTGATGGCCGTGATCGTCATGCGCGTGGCGATGATGGTGACCATGGCCATGGCCATGGTCGTGATGATCGTGATCATGGTGGTCGTGCTGATGCGCGCCGGCCATCGCCAACGCCGGCCGCGGCGCCTGCAGCGCGCGGAGGAAGCTGCCGCCCTTGACCCAGACCAGCCGGGCGCCGAACGCCGCGATCAGCGCGTAGCTTGCGATCTCGATCGCCTTCTCCGCGCCGCACATGGTCTTCGCCGTCGCATTGAGCAGCCAGGCGCAGACGCCGACGATGGCAACCGCGACCAGCGACTGCATCAGCGCCGAGGCGAACGACAGCACGATGCCGCGCCGCGCGGTCTCGCGATTGGCGACCATGTAGGACGAGATCACCGCCTTGCCGTGGCCGGGGCCCGCGGCATGGAAGATGCCGTAAGCAAAGGAGATCGCAAGCAGCGTCCAGACCGCGGAGCCGTCGGATTTCGCGGCGCGGATGGTCGCCGACATCTCGCGATAAAACTCCGACTGTTTTGCCAACAGCCAGCCGACGATCCCGCCCTGCGGCTCCGCTGTGCGCGGCGCGCCGAACGGATTCTGCGCCAGCAGCGCATGAACCGCGCCATCCAGCACCGCCAATGCCGCCAGCACGGCAGCGGACACGGCGAGGCCCCGCATCGCGCGGGAGACGATCGGCGTCATGGGCAATCCACCGTGATCTTGTTGGCGAACATCATCGCGAAATTGCCGGCATTGCCGTCGAGGAAGTTCTGCTCGCCGAGCTTCTGCGCGGCGGCGGTGCCATCGTTCGGCCGCTCGAACGCCATCTTGCAGTCGGCCGCGGCGCCGACCAGCTTGATCGGCTCCTTCTCCGCAAACTGGAAGTCGATGAAGTAGGTCGGGTCGAACACTTCGAGCGAGAGCTGCCGGGCCTTGAACGGCGTCTTCACCGGCAGGGTGAAGTGCAGCGTCAGCGCCGAGTCCTTGTATTCGAGGAAGTAGTCGACCGGCTCGGTGAACTTCTGCTTCTTGCCGTCGCCCTTGGCGAAGGTGAAGTAGGCGTATTCCTTCAGCGACTCGACATTGGTCTGCGCCAGCGGCGCCAGCTCCTCGCGGCTGTAGGCGCCCTTCACCTTGGTCTCGATGCCCTGCAGCGCATAGGTCGAGAACATGTCGTCGAAGGTCCAGGCGTGGCGGACCCCCGTGATGGTGCCGTCAGGCGCATAGATCAGTTCGCTCTTGGCCACGATCCAGACATGCGGATGAGCCCCGGCGGCCGCCGTGCCGAGCACGACGGACACAGCAAGCGCGAGCCCGGCGATCAGGCACTTCAGAGACTGCCGCACCTTCAGGCCGCCTCAGGCGTCTCGAGCAGGCCGCGACGGCGCAGCAGCGCGTCCGGCTCGGGCTCGCGGCCACGGAACGCGACATAGGCCTCCTCGGGATCGCGCGAGCCGCCCGACGAATAGATGTCGTCATGCAGCCGTTTGGCGGTCGCCGGATCGAAAATGTCGCCGGCCTCCTCGAAGGCCCCGAACGCGTCGGCGTCCATCACCTCCGACCACATGTAGCTATAGTAGCCCGACGCATAATGGTCGCCGGAGAAGATGTGGCCAAACTGGGTCGGTCGGTGCCGCAGCGAGATCTCCGCGGGCATGCCGATCTTCTCCAGCTCCTTCTGTTCGAAGGCGCGGACGTCGCGGCTCGCCGCCGCCGGCTGGGTGTGGAATTCGAGGTCAACCAGCGCCGAGGAGACGAACTCCACGGTGGCAAAGCCCTGGTTGAACTTGCGCGCGGCGAGGAAACGCTTGAGCAGGTCGTCCGGCAGCGCCTCGCCGGTCTGGTAGTGGCGAGCGAAGCGCTGCAGCACCTCGGGCCGCTCCTGCCAGTGCTCGTAGAGCTGCGAGGGCAGCTCGACGAAGTCGGTGAACACAGATGTCCCCGACAGCGACGGATAGGTCACGTCCGAGAGCATGCCGTGCAGGCCGTGGCCGAACTCGTGGAACAGGGTCCGCGCGTCGTCGGGCGACAGCAGCGACGGCGCGCCGTCGGCGCCCTTGGCGAAGTTGCAGACATTGATGACCAGCGGCGCGACGTCGCCGTCGAGCTTCTGCTGGTCGCGCAGCAACGTCATCCAGGCGCCGGAGCGCTTGGAAGGCCGCGCGAAGTAATCGCCGTAGAACAGCGCCTTGTGCTGGCCGTCGCGGCCCTTGACCTCCCACACCCGCACATCCGGGTGCCAGACCGGCACGTCCTTGCGCTCGGCGAAGGTGACGCCGAACAGGCGGGTAGCGCAGTCGAACGCGGCCTCGATCATGTGGTCGAGCACCAGATAGGGCTTGATCGCGGAATCGTCGAAATTGGCTTTGGCCTGGCGCAGCTTCTCGGCGTAGTAGCGCCAGTCCCAGGCCGCCAGCGTGAAATTGCCGCCCTCTTCGGTGATCAGCGCCTGCAGCGCATCGCGGTCGGCGAGCGCCCGCGCCCGCGCCGGCTTCCAGACCCGCTCCAGCAGGCCGCGCACCGCCTCCGGCGTCTTGGCCATGGAATCCTCGAGGCGGTAGGCGGCGTAGGTCGGGAAGCCCAGGATCTTCGCCGTCTCCTCGCGGAGCGAGAGGATCTCCACGATGGTCGCGTTGTTGTCGTTGGCGTTGCCGTTGTCGCCGCGCGCCGTGAAGGCCTTGTAGACCTTCTCGCGCAGGTCGCGCCGCGACGAGCTCTGCAGGAACGGCTCGACCGAGGAGCGTGACAACGTCACGATCGCCTTGCCACCCTTGCCGCGCTCTTCCGCCGCAGCCTTGGCGGCCGCCACAAATGTGTCGGAGAGGCCGGCGCGGTCGCCCTCGCCAAGCTCCATGGACCACTCCTGCTCGTCGCCGAGCAGATGGTGGCTGAACGAGGTGCCGAGCTGGGCGAGGCGCTCGTTGATCGCCGCCATGCGGGCCTTGGCCGCGTCGTCGAGCCCGGCGCCGGAGCGGTGGAAGCGGGTGTAGGTGCGCTCCAGCAGCCGCATCTGCTCGCCGGTCAGGCCGAGCGAGGCGCGCTTCTCGTGCAGCATGGCGATGCGGCCAAACAGCACAGCGTTCATCATGATCGGATTCCAGTGCCGCGCCATCCGGGGCGAGACTTCCTTGTCGATCTCGAGGATCGCAGGGCTCGAATGCGCCGAGACCAGGTCGTAGAACACCGCCGAGACCTTCGACAGCAGCTTGCCGGAGCGCTCCAGCGCCGTGATGGTGTTGTCGAAGTCGGGCAGCGCCGGATCGTGGGTAATCGCAGCCACTTCCGCCGAATGGTCGGCGAAGGCCTGCTCGAAGGCCGGGAGGAAATGCTCCGGCTTGATCTCGGCAAAGGGCGGCGTCTCGAGCGGCGTCCGCCATGCCTGCAGGAGGGGGTTGGCGTGAGCGTCTGCGCTGGTTTCTGACATCGAATATCCCGTTTTTCGCCTTGAAAATGCGGCCCAATCTATATCACGCGATACGGCATTTTTGGGCCTTTTGCGCTTGATAGATGGGCACTTTTCGGAGAGATTGCGCCCCCTGAACAGGACCTATTCCATGACCATGCAGCCCTCCACCGCAGGCACCAGCCGGATCCTTTGGCCGAGCGTCATCACCGTGATTTCGGCGGCCATCCTGATCGGCGCCGAAGTGTTCGGCGCGGCCTTCGCCGGCGGCTGGGCGCTCGCGATCGCGCTCGGGCTCGGTGATTTCGGCGCACACATCCTGCAGGCCGTGCTGTTCGGCATCGGCGTCCTGATCATGATCGCCTTCATCCGCGCAGCTCAACGCATCGAGCCGTTCACGCGCCGCGCGTGAGCCGAAGCGATTCAAGAAAGCGCTGCGGCACAGGGCTTAAACGCACACGCTTCGTTAGTCATTCTTAACAGCCGTTCATCTTCAGCGCCTGCTGTGCGCGCCATCGCAAGTACGCGTTAGGGAAATTTGTCGCTATCGCAAAAAAATTCTTGCGAAGCGAATTCAAAAGACTTATTTCCTGCCTTGCCCAATTTCGCACGTGCCTGTGGTCGTGTGTCAGTCGGTAGGTATCCGGACAAGAGGCCGGACAGCCGCCAAGGGGTGGAAGAACCGAGGGTCGCTTACGTCCATCAGGACACGAGGCGGCCAGCCTCCCTCTCCAGGGATGCCGTTGAAGGTCTCACCACTCTTTGCAACCGTGACTGGCAGCCGGAGGCGAACCGGCGCACCCCGCTCTCAACGGGGGACGCGACTTAAAGCAACGACGGATCGGGCTTTTTTGGTCTCTACCGGCAGTCCAACGCCGGCGCGGGCTACTGAAAAGGCTTGTCCTTCATTGCCAGGTGAGCGGGCGGGAAACTCTCCCAACCAATCCACGGCAGCACAGTCTGGTTTGAGTCTTTTGGCTTTCGTTGCGCCTCCATCGCGCAATGCGGCCAGAGCACTCTTATCCGACGTCACGTTGATGCGGATCCCGTCGCTGGGGCCGTTGGAGAGTGCCATGACCGAACGTATCCAGGAATTCCTGCGTCACCGCCGCAGCGAAGGTCTCGACACCGAGCCGTGCCTCGTCGTCGACCTCGAGGTCGTGCGCGACAACTACCAGACCTTCGCGAAGGTGCTGCCGGACAGCCGCGTGTTCTACGCTGTGAAGGCCAACCCGGCGCCCGAAGTGCTGGCGCTGCTGGCCTCGCTCGGCTCCTGCTTCGACACCGCGACCGTCGCGGAAATCGAGATGGCGCTGGCTGCCGGTGCGACTCCGGACCGCATCTCCTATGGCAATACGATCAAGAAGGAGCGCGACATCGCGCGTGCCTTCGCGCTCGGCATTCGCCTGTTCGCGGTCGACTGCGCCGCCGAGGTCGAGAAGATCTCCCGCGCCGCTCCCGGCGCGAAGGTGTTCTGCCGCATCCTCTATGATTGCGCCGGCGCCGAGTGGCCGCTGTCGCGCAAGTTCGGCTGCGACCCGGAGATGGCGGTCGACGTGCTCGACCTCGCCAAGCGTCTTGGTCTGGAGCCGTGCGGCATCTCGTTCCATGTCGGCTCGCAGCAGCGCAAGGTGAAGGCTTGGGACCGCGCGCTCGCGATGGCCTCGACCGTGTTCCGTGACTGCGCCGAGCGCGGCATCAACCTCACCATGGTCAACATGGGTGGTGGCTTCCCGACCAAGTACCTCAAGGACGTTCCGCCGGTCCTGCAGTATGGCCGGTCGATCTTCCGCGCGCTGCGCAAGCATTTCGGCAACCAGATCCCGGAGACGATCATCGAGCCGGGCCGCGGCATGGTCGGCAATGCGGGCATCATCGAGACCGAAGTCGTTCTGATCTCCAAGAAGAGCGACGAGGACGAGGTGCGCTGGGTCTATCTCGACATCGGCAAGTTCGGCGGTCTCGCCGAGACGATGGACGAGTCGATCCGCTACGCCATCCGCACCCCGCATGACGGGGCGGACATGACGCCGTGCGTGCTCGCGGGCCCGACCTGCGATAGCGCCGACGTGCTGTACGAGAAGCTGCCGTATCCGCTCCCGGTGACGCTCGAGATCGGCGACAAGCTGCTGATCGAAGGCACCGGCGCCTATACGTCGACCTACTCGTCGGTGGCGTTCAACGGCATTCCGCCGCTGAAGACATACCACATCTAAGCCGCCTCCGTTCCGAGGCCTGATGAACCGGGAGCCGGCCCAGCCGGCTCCTTCCCGATCATTTTTGATTTTTCTGAACGACGCTTGCCGCGGCGTACGCCATGCCGTTGCAAGCGGGGACTGACGTGCCATGACTGCAAAACGGAACGACCCCGTTGCCTTCATCCGAAAAGCCGCCCCGTTCGCGATCCGTGCGGAGCGGGCTTCGGACGTCGTCGCGCGCGAAGCGCTGCTGGATGCCTGCTTTGGCGAGAACCGCCATGCCCGCATTTGCCAGCGCCTGCGCGACGGACGCGCGCCCGCCCAAGGCCTGAGCCTTGCGGCCGTGCACCAGGACGGCCGGCTGGTTGGAACCGTGCGGCTGTGGCACGTCAGCGCGGGGGGCCGCAGCGCGCTGATGCTGGGGCCGCTGGCTGTCGACGACGACTGCCGCGGCCTCGGCGTCGGCGCCGCGCTGATGCAGCGCGCGCTGGCTGTCGCCAAGACCCGCGGCCATGGCGCGGTGATCCTGCTTGGCGACGCGCCCTATTACGCCCGTTTCGGCTTCACGGCCGCCAAGACCGGCGAACTGTCGCTGCCGGGCGCCTTCGCGCGCGAGCGGCTGCTCGGCCTCGAACTGGTCGAGAGGGCGCTGGACGGCGCCTGGGGCATGATCACGCCGACCGGCGCGGCGCTACCCCAAAGCAAGGCAACCCGGACCAGGTCCCGGACCCGGAAGGCACCGCTCGCCGTGCCGCACGCGGCGTAAGGCGGGCGCCATGGCAGAGAACCTTCCCGCAATCGATGGCGCGCGCCCGCGTTGGCGCGGCCTCGTCACCACGGTCATGCTGGTCCTGATCGCGGTCATGATCGTCAGGGACATCCTGATCCGGCGCTGGACCGGCACGCCGCCGTCGCCGCCGGACACCACGCAGCAGTCCCAGTAGCGCCGGCCGCAAGGCCCAGAAGAGAGGGGTTGCGCGGGCGCCGAAAATGCCCGTAAACCCCGCGCAAAGCCATTTTCAGCCGAGGTCCGACATGTCCCGCCGCCTGATTTCCACCGGCTCGCCGTTCGAGAAGACCGCGGGCTACAGCCGTGCCGTGATCGACGGCGACTTCGCCTTCGTCGCCGGAACCACCGGCTACGACTACGCCACCATGACCATGCCGGCCGATGTCACGAGCCAGTCACGGAACTGCTTCAAGACCATCGAGGCTGCCCTGAAAGAGGGAGGCTTTGCGATGGCCGACATCGTCCGCGCGACCTACTACCTCACCGACGTCAGTGACGCGGATGCTCATTTCGCGGTCTGCGGCGAGGTGCTCGGCGAGATCCGGCCTGCCGCGACGCTGCTGATCGTCGTGGGGCTCTACAAGCCCGAGATGAAGGTCGAGATCGAAGTCACCGCAAAGCGACGCACCCCCTGATCCACCCTACCCGCCGCTCGGCGCTCTCCTGGAGAAAATGATGAGCCCCTCCTCGCAGATCTACGCGAAAATCACCGGCCCCATTGTCATGATCGGCTTCGGCTCGATCGGCAAAGGCACGCTGCCGATGATCGAGCGGCATCTCGATTACGACAAGTCGCGGATCACCGTGATCGATCCCAAGGATGAGGGCCGCAAGGCCCATTGCGAGAAGCAGAATGTCAAATTCATCCAGCAGGCCGTGACCAAGGACAATTATCGCGACCTGCTGACCCCGCTGCTCACCGAAGGCGGCGGCCAGGGCTTCTGCGTCAATCTCTCGGTCGACACCGGCTCGACCGACATCATGGAGCTGTGCAACGAAGTTGGTGCTCTCTATATCGACACCGTCAACGAGCCTTGGCTCGGCTTCTACTTCGATTCGTCGAAGGGCCCGGAAGCGCGTTCCAATTACGCCCTGCGCGAAGTGACGCTGGCCGCCAAGAAGGCGCGTCCGGCGGGCTCGACCACGGCCGTCTCCTGCTGTGGCGCCAATCCCGGCATGGTCTCGTTTTTCGTCAAGCAGGCGCTGCTCAACGTCGCCGCCGATCTGAAGCTCAATGCCCCGAGGCCGAAGACCAAGGCCGAGTGGGCGGACCTGATGCGGCAGGCCGGCATCAAGGGCATCCATATCGCCGAACGCGACACCCAGCGCTCCAAGTCGCCGAAGGAGCCGGATGTCTTCGTCAACACCTGGTCGGTGGAAGGTTTCCTGTCGGAAGGCGTGCAGCCGTCCGAACTCGGTTGGGGCACCCATGAAAAATGGATGCCCGAGAATGCGCATACCCACGAAGCCGGCTGCGGCGCGGCCATCTATCTGATGCAGCCGGGCGCCAATACGCGCGTGCGGACCTGGTGCCCGACCCGCGGCGCGCAGTACGGCTTCCTCGTCACCCACAACGAGTCGATCTCGATCGCCGATTACTTCACGGTGCATGACGCATCGGGCAAGGCGATCTACCGGCCGACCTGCCACTATGCCTATCATCCGGCCGACGATGCGGTGCTCTCGCTGCATGAAATGTTCGGCCGCGCCGCGAAGATGCAGGAGAAGCATCACATCCTCGATGAGAACGAAATCATCGACGGCATCGACGAACTCGGCGTGCTGCTGTTCGGCCACGACAACAATGCCTATTGGTACGGCTCGCAGCTATCGATCGAAGAGACCCGCAGGCTCGCGCCCTATCAGAACGCGACCGGCCTGCAGGTGACCTCCGCCGTGCTCGGCGGCATGGTGTGGGCGCTGGAGAACCCGAACGAGGGGATCGTCGAAGCCGACGAGATGGATTTCGACCGCCTGCTGGAAATCCAGCTGCCGTATCTCGGCCCGGTGAAGGGCTTCTACACCGACTGGACCCCGCTGACGGATCGTCCGGGACTGTTCCCGGAAGACATCGACACCAGCGATCCCTGGCAGTTCAAGAACGTCCTGGTGCGCTGAGAGGCCCTCCGGCAAAAATCTCAAAAACAACCCCATGCACAGTAGCCGGCGATGGGCCGGCTCGCGTCATTCCGGGCTGGCCCAAAGGGCCAGGCCCTCAGGTGCGCAATTGCGCACCGGGGAATGACAGCCGCTCACCGCGCCATGTAGTCGAACGCCACCGAGCCGAGGCCGAGCGTCAAATCCGCCTTGTAGTGCAGCGCCGAGATCACCTCGCGCACCGGCAGGCGGGCGACGTCGCACAATGCGTGCGGAAACAGGCCGAGCGCGGAGGGCCCTGTCCAGGCCTCCTTCAAGGTGATGTCGTCGAGCTGGAAGCGCACCAGCTCGCAGATCCGCGGCGTGCCGTCGACATGCGGGATGATCTTCAGGATGAAGTTCGGCGCCTTCATCGCGTTCAAGACCGTGTCGTGATCGACCTTGTGGTACTTGTAGCCCATCGTGGCGGAGGCGCAGAGCACCGAGCCGTAATGCAGCGAGCCGACCAGCACGTCGCTTTCGACTGCGATCTTCGGCCGCGCCAGCTTCTTCGGAAATCCCCACAGCTCGCGGCCGCCGGCGATCGGGGCCTCGTCATCGAGATACATCGCGTGGGTATAGGCCCCGAGTTCGCCCTTGAAGCGGACCGGGATCACCTGCCCGGTCTCGGTATAGTCGCCGAAACCGGTCGAGTCCGGCATGCGGATGAATTCGTACTTCACGACAGGCTCGGCGACCTCGAGCGGCTCCGGCACTACGGCGGCGAGCGCCTCGGGGTCGGTCTTGTAGGTGATGATGAAATATTCGCGGTCGAAGAACCGATACGGTCCCGGCGGAAACGACGGGTTGGTGAGCGGCATCGAATAGGCGGTGCGCCGGACGTCCTCGATCTTCATGAAAGGCCCCATCTGTCGTTGGCAAGACGACAGATTATGGCGGGCGCAGGCTGCGGAAGCGAGACCGTATAATCGGCAGCATCAGTCAAATGCGCGTCACAAATGCGCCTGCCGAACGCAGCTATTTCTTCTCGATCGGCGGCGCGATCTTCTCGGCGGGCGCCGGCGGCAGCGCCGGCTTGGCGCCGGCCTTCTGCGCCTCAGCGTCGGGACGCGCCGGCTCCGGCGCCGGCGTGGTCGGCCGTTCGCCGCCGGGTTTTGACTCGGCGGGCGGCGTTGTCTGTGGCGGCTGGGTTGCCTGCGCCATTTCCTGCGGCGGGGCAGCGTTGATCGCGTGCAGCGACAGCGCCGCGATCGCAACGCCGGCCACCACCAGCGTTGAGGCGATCAGCATGTCGTTCCGCAGCCTGGTCCGATCCGCAGCCATCTCGTTCACCTGAGCATTGTCGGCAAGGTCAACGATCCGGCTGCCGCATGGTTCCTGAGCAGGACTTGCAGGAACCGCGCCTCAATCCGTAGTGCTGATTTCCCAGGTGACGTGCCGCACGCCGGGCTGATGCTGCAGGTCGACCACCACGGCGTTCAGCTCGTTGGGGTCGACCGCGGTCGAGACCAGCTCCGCCACGATCTCGAGGAAGTCGTCACCGGCCTCGACCACGTTGACATCGGCGACCGGATAGTTCGCGGCCTCAAGCTTCTCCACCAGGCGGTCGCGCATGTCGGGCAGCGCCTCGGGGGTGACCGCGAGCTTGAAGTAGTAGGTCGCCTCCAGCGCCTTCTCGTTCAGCGGGATGCGGTTGATGGCGTTGACCAGCGGGCGCAGCAACGTGTTGCCGGCGATCACGAACACGGTCAGCGCCGCCGCCTGCGCCACTAGGTCGGCGCCGGCGCAGGAGCCGACCGCGGCCGAGGCCCACAGCGTCGCCGCGGTGTTGAGGCCGCGCACGTCCATGCCCTGCTTCATGATGACGCCAGCGCCGAGGAAGCCGATCCCCGACACCACATAGGCGATCACCCGTACCGCGCCGTCGGCCCCCGCCAGATGCATCGCCAGATCGACGAAGGCGGCCGCGCCGACCGCGACCAGCACATTGGTGCGCAAACCCGCGGTGCGCTGCCGGTACTGCCGCTCGGCCCCGATCAACGTGCCGAGCACGAAAGCTGACGTCAGGCTGACCAGCGTGTCGATGAAGTCGGCGAGCTGGAATGTGGTGAGAAATCGCATGACGCTGCCGATTCTTCCTCGCCCGAGAACGATGCAGCGATCTCTTACATTTCCAGGATGCCCGCGTCACCATCTTCCGTGCCGAAGGCGAGCAGCGTGCCCTTGGCATTCCATCCCAGCGCCGACACCGCCGCGCCGGTATTCCGGCGCACCAGGATCTCGGCACCATCCTCGAGCCGGACCATCAGCACAGTGCCGTCGGCATAGCCGACCGCCATGATATCGTTCTTCGGATGGCAGGCGACCACCGCGACCCGCGCCGGCATCGGGGCCAGCATCGCCGGCTCCTTGCCCATCGGGCCATCCTTGCTGGTGAATGGCCAGACGATCACCGTGTCGGCGCCCGAGGTCGCGAGCCCCTTGCCGCCGGCGCTCCATGACATCGAGCGCACGCGGCCGGGATAGCCGCTCATCCGCATGTGCCGGTTATCGGCGAGCCGCCAGCCATGCATCGCGGCCTCGTGCATCGCGGTGACCAGGAATTTGTTGTCCGGGCTGAAAGAGACCGCGAGATGCGAGCCGGCCCATTCCAGGAATTCCGGATTGGCGGCCATGTTCGGAAACCACAAGGTCACGCCGTTGTAATGCGCGATCGCAAGCCGCAGGCCCTTCGGCGCGAACGCCAGCCCGCCGACGGTCGACGGCACTTCGAAGGTTTTCTCTTCGCCCTTGGGATTGCGCACGAAGGCGGTCTTGCCGGCCGACCACGCCACGGTGCCGTCGCTGTGCAGGGCGACATTGTCGATCCAGCGCCGCTTGGCGTCGGTCGCAATGACAGAGGTCTCGCCCTTGGCGTCAATTGCGATCAGCTTGCCGTCGTCACCGCCGGTGACGAGCCGCTTGCCGTCGGAGGCCGCGCACAGAATGGCGCCGAAATGCGTCTCGGTGCGCGTGAGCTCGCCGTCGATAGTTGCGATCGCGACACTCTCCTCGGTGCCGACGAAGAATGCGCGGTCGCCGAGAAAGTGCACTGAACCGACCGCAGCACCAAGCGGAAGCGGCTTGACGCGGTCGGTGATCGACACGATGGAAGAAGGGGCCTCGCCCGGATCGAACTCTTTCATCACGTGGTGATGCACTGCTCGAAGCCGTCGCGGATCGCCTGTTCCGGCAATTCGCGACCGATGAACACGACGCGGCTTTCGCGCTTCTCGCCGTCCTTCCACTTCCGCTGGTGGTCGCCCTCCAGCATCATGTGGACGCCCTGGAACACGTAGCGATCGTCATCGCCGGTGAAGGCGAGGATACCCTTCGAGCGCAGGATCTTCTGGCCCTCGGTGGCGACGAGGTTCTGCAGCCAGGGCATGAACTTGGTCGGATCGAGCGGCTTCTCCGAACGCAGCGACAACGATTGCATGTCCTCGTCGTGATAGTGCTTCAGCCCGCCATGGCCGTGGCCATGATTATGATGGTGGTGATGATCATGGTCGTGATGGTGGTGATCATGATCATGATCGTCGCCGGCCTCGAGGAAATCCGGCTCGATCTCCAGGATGCGGTCGAGGTCGAAGGCGCCGCGCTCCAGTACGTCTGATATCCCGACCTGGCAACGCTCGGTGCGATGCAGCTTTGCGTACGGATTGATGCCGCGGATGCGGGCCTCGACCTCGGCAAGCTCGGGCTTGGAGACGAGGTCGGTCTTGTTCAGCACGATGACGTCGGCGAACGCAATCTGGTTCTTGGCTTCCGGCGCGTCCTTGAGGCGGTCGCTCAGCCACTTGGCGTCGGCGACGGTCACGACCGCATCGAGCCGGGCGTTCTTCTGCACGTCCTCATCGACGAAGAAGGTCTGCGCGACCGGCGCCGGATCGGCAAGGCCGGTGGTCTCGACGATGATGGCGTCGAACTTGCCCTTGCGCTTCATCAACCCGTCCATGATGCGGACGAGGTCGCCGCGCACCGTGCAGCAGACGCAGCCATTGTTCATCTCGAACACTTCCTCATCGGCGCCGATGATGAGGTCGTTGTCGATGCCGATCTCGCCAAATTCGTTGACGATGACGGCGTATTTCTTGCCGTGGTTTTCCGACAGGATGCGGTTCAACAGCGTGGTCTTGCCGGCGCCGAGATAGCCCGTCAGCACGGTCACTGGAATTTTTTGCGAAGCTTCAGCCATAACAACTCCGAGGAACTCTTGGTTTGAGCATGATCTTATCGGAAAACCGGACCCCACTTTTCCGCATCATGCTGGTCCGCGCTCAATCCCGGCAGGGAGGCCCCTGCCCTAGTTGGCGAGCGCGCTGGTCAGGGCCTTTATATTGTGCCTGACCATATCAATGTAAGTGGGTGCTTGGCCCTTTTCGCCCGTCAAACTGTCCGAATACAGGGTCCCGCCGACCCTGGCACCGGTCTCGGCCGCGATCCGCTCGATCAGCCGCGGATCGCTGATATTTTCCAGAAAAACTGCCGGAATTTTCGCAACCTTGATCTGGGCGATGATGGCGGCGATATCGCGTGCGCTGGGCTCGGAATCGGTGGAGACGCTGAGTGGCGAGAAAAACGTAATTCCGTAGGCGTCGGCGAAATAGCCGAAGGCGTCATGGGTCGAGATCACCTTGCGCCGCGCGTCCGGTATTTTCGTCACCGCCTCATGCACCTCGCGGTCGAGCGCCTCGAGCTTGGCCAGGTAGGCATCGGCATTGGCCTTGAAGGCGGCTGCCTGGTCAGGCGCCGCGGCGATCAGCCCGTCGCGAATGTTGACGACATAGATCTTCGCATTGGCGACGGATTGCCAGGCATGCGGATCGTCATGGCCGCCCATCTTCCGCGGCATGATCCCCTTGGTTGCCACCGCGACCGGCGCCTTGCTGCCGGAGGCTTGCAGCAGCCGCGGCAGCCAGCCCTCGAAGCCGAGGCCGTTGATGACCAGCAGCCTGGCGTCCGCGACCTTCTTGGCGTCCGCCGGCGTCGGCGCATAAACATGCGCGTCGCCGTCGGGCCCGACCAACGCCGCCACGTCGACGCTGTTGCCGCCGACATTGCGTACCATGTCGGCGACGATCGAGAAGCTCGCGACGACCTTGATGCGCTCCTCGGCGCGCGCCGCGCCGCTCGCCAGCAGCAGCACCAGACCAATCAAGCCGAACAACCGCCGCATCGTCCTCACGCCTCGAGATGGCGGCCGGGAAACAGCTGCCGGACCAGGCCGCTGACATTGCCGAACAGCAGCGACACGATATAGAGCCCCGCCGCGACCAGGATGATCGCGGGGCCTGAGGGAATCCGGGTCTGGTACGACAGCACCAGCCCGGCATAGCCCGACACAATCGCGCTCGCGACCGCGATGCAGATCATGGTGGTGATGTCGCGCGACCAGAACCGTGCGATGCCGGCGGGCAGGATCATCAGCCCGACGCCGAGCAGCGTGCCGAGCGCGTGGAAGCCATTGACGAGGTTGACCACGACCAGCGCGAGGAAGGCTAGATGCGCCGGTGCACCGGCCCGGCTCACCGTGCGCAGGAACACCGGATCGACGCATTCGATCACCAGCGGCCGATAGATCACCGCGAGCACCAGCAGCGTGATGGTGGCGTTGAACGCGATCACAAGCAGGGTCTGGTCGTCCATCGCGAGGATGTTGCCGAACAGCACATGCAGCAGGTCGATATTGGTGCCCTTGATGGAGACGATGGTGACGCCGAGCGCGAGCGAGACCAGATAGAACGTCGCAAGCGAAGCGTCCTCCTTCAGCTCGGTGGTGCGGGCGACGAGGCCGGCGAGCAGCGCCACCGCAAAGCCCGCGATCAGGCCGCCGGTCGTCATCGCAAACAGATTGAGCCCGGACAGCAGGAAACCGATCGCAGCGCCCGGCAGGATCGCATGCGCCATGGCGTCGCCGACCAGGCTCATCCGCCGCAGCATCAGGAAGACGCCGATCGGCGCACCGCCGAGCGACAGCGCGATCACGGCCGCGAGCGCGCGGCGCATGAACTCGAATTCGGTGAAGGGCGTGACCAGCGCGTCAGTCAGCATCGGCGTCAGGCGGCCCGTGAGCGCGGATCGGCGGCGCAGGCCGCGGCACTATCGTCGAAGGCTTCGCACATCCGCATCGCGACCGTCAGATTGTCCGCCGTCAGCGTCTCCGCGGTCGGTCCCCATTCCACCGGCCCGCGCGCCAAGAGCAGCGTTTCCGGGAAATTGTTGCGCACCATGTCGAGGTCGTGCAGCGCCGCCAGCACCGTGCGCCCCTCGCCATTCCAGCGTTTCACCAGCGTAAGGAGATCGGCGGTGGTCTTGGCATCGATGGCGTTGAAGGGTTCATCGAGCACGATCAGGCGGGCGTCCTGCAACAGCACGCGCGCGAACAGCATGCGCTGGGTCTGGCCGCCGGACAGCGTGCCGATCGGGCGGTTCTCGAAGCCGTTGAGGCCGACGGCGGCGAGCGCCGCCAAAATCCTGTCGCGCGCGGCCCGGCCGATGCCGCCGAAGAAGCCGGTCGAGCGCCACAGCCCGGTGCCGACAAAATCGAACACCGAGATCGGAAACGTACGGTCGATGTCGGCGGATTGCGGCAGATAGGCGATGTCGCGGTGGTCGAGCCCGTCGAGATCGATCACGCCCGACAGCGGCTTCAGCACGCCAGCGATGCCGCGCAGCAGCGTCGATTTGCCGGCGCCGTTCGGCCCGATCACGGCCAGCAGCGTGCCCGCCTCGACCGCGCCATTGAGATGATGCACCGCCGGGTGCCGGTCATAGCCGAGCGTGACGTCGCGGAAGCTGACAAGCGCGCCCATGGTCACCTCATCGCCAGCCAGACGACGCCCCACAGGCAGGCGGAGACCGCGAGCGCCGCGGCCAGCCGGGCGGGCACGGGCATGCGCAGGATCGACCAGTGCGCGGCCTGGGCCGGATGGGCGTGCGGGCCGTGGCTGTGCCCGTGGGGATGGGCGTGGCCGTGATGGTGGTGGTCGTGGGAGTGCGTATGCGCCATGGACCATCTGTTATATTATAACATAACGCGAGTCTACCAACGAGGAACTCATGGCCGCTCCGCAAAACCGGGAAAGATTCGAGCTACGCCGCCAAAGTGACGCGCTCGTCTACAGCTTTGTCCGCAAAGCGCGCCCCGATGGAACCGTCGGCTACCAGCGTCAGGACCAGGATCTACCGGCCGCCCCTGGAACGTGCCGCCGGCCGCCCAGGGCGATCACCCGCCCGAAGGCGACTGGGTCAGCCGCAAGGGGGCGAAATCGTATGTTTATAGTCTTGTGTATGTGAGCTAGGCGAAGAGCAATCGCGGCGCGATCTGTCTCAAGTTCGTCGTCTCGGCGAAAGCCAGGACCCATAACCACCGCATTCGATGAAGAACGGGACCGCGGCACCGGCGTCGCACGGCAATACGCATTCGGGGTAATGGGTCCTGGCTTTCGCCAGGACGACACCGCATGTGCGGTGCAAGTTGCGAGGCACATTCGCGCGTCTCAATTTCCGTCGTCGTCCCGACCTGCGCCGGGACGACGACGCGGATGGTTCTCAATTCACGCGAGAGACCGTAGCCAGTCTACTGGCACACCGGCGCGGTCAGTTTCGGGTCGGCTGGTCTTGCTGACCAATACCCCCGCTGACCGAGCTCCGCATCGTTGGTCGCGGGAGCACATACGTAGCTCGTCTTGCCAACGCACATGGGCGAGCCAATCGAGAAGATGAGGTTTTCGTAAATGCAATAACTGCCGATCCCGGACGGCAGATCGGTCGGCGGCGAAGTGGCGCCGCCCAAATAGGGCTGCGAAGAAACGCCCGGCGCCCTGTCTTGCGCCGCGGCCGCTTGAAGGGAAATCAAGAGCGTCAGACACGTGACGATGCGGAGCATGATCCCTCCGGTCAAAGAATGCCGGCGAAGCGTCGGGCGACATCCGGCGCGGGGGCGCGCGGGCAGGCCGCAACGGAAGCGCTAGCAGGCCAATATGACACTTGCTTTGCAAGTCCTCTGCAGGACGGACACGCCTTTTAGCCCATCGCGTCATCTGCCGCACCTGCGCAAAAGGATGGTCGTTGGTGCAGCGAAGCGGACCAGGGCGACCAGGCGCCGTCACGCCACTCTTGCGTAACTCTTCAATCTCGCCTCGAGCACGGCGATCACCTGGTCGCGGACCGGATCGCGGGAGCCTTTCAGCCAGGCGGCGGCGAGCGGCAGGCGGCCGGTGCTGCTGCCGCGTTTTAGGCGCAGCGGCACAAAGCGCACGCCCGGGATCGCCATCCGCGCGGTCCAGCGCGGCACGATGGCGACGCCGAGCCGCGCTGCGACCATGTTGACGATGGTCTGCTTCTCGTCGGCGATCTCCTGGATGCGCGGCGTCAGCCCGGCCTCGTCGAACAGCTTGGTCGTGAGATCGTGGCTGTGCGGCCGCGAGCGCCGCTCCGGCACGATCAAGGGCTGATCGGCGATGTCGGGCAGCACGATCTGCTTGCGCCGCGCCAGCGCATGCTTGTGCGACAACGCCACCACGGCGGTCTCCTGCAGCAGCGGAACGAACTCGATGCGCCGGTCGGGCCGCTCCGGCGGGCGCACGAAGGCGAGATCGAGCGCGCCCGACAACAGCTTCGGCAGCAGCCGGATCGTCTTCTCCTCGAGCAGCTGTACGGCAACGTCGGGATGGGCGGCGCGGAGGTCGCGCAGCAGCGGCGGCAGCAGGCCGGCCGCGGCGCTGTCGATCGCGCCGATCCGGAAGCGCCGCGCCTGCGGCTTGCGCAGCCGGCGGCGAAAACCGTTCTCGATCGCCTCGGCGCGGCCGAGCAGCGCCCGCCCCTCGCGCAGCAACACCGCGCCGTCCTCGGTCAGCGACACCGCGCGCGTGGTGCGCGCGAACAGCCGCACCCCGAGATCCTCCTCCAGCAGCTTGATGTGGCGGCCGAGCGCCGACGGCATCATCTGCAGGCGCTGCGCGGCGCGGCCGAAATGCAGTTCCTCGGCAGCGGCGACGAAGCAGCGAAGCTGGTGCAGTTCCAAGCTAGGTTCCTTCCACATCCGCTCGCCGTCATTGCGAGCGAAGCGAAGCAATGACGAGTAACGGCCCGCGCTCGATTATATCATTTTTTTGTATAAACCGGCGCGGATTGAATCGGAAGGGCGCAAGCCTCTAGCTTCCCAATGGCGCGGCGAAATGCGCCGTCCCAATAAACAAGACGAACCCTGAGGAAGCCCATGGAAAGCGAGCTTGGCACGCGCGTGTTGCGCAAGATCTCACTGCGCATCGTGCCGTTCATCATGCTGCTGTACTTCGTGGCCTTCATCGACCGCGTCAATATCGGCTTCGCCTCGCTGACCATGAACAAGGACATCGGCCTGTCGCCGACGGTCTACGGCTTCGGCGCCGGTGTCTTCTTCTGGGGCTACTTCCTGTTCGAAGTGCCCTCCAACATCATACTGCACAAGATCGGCGCGCGGATCTGGATCGCGCGCGTCATGATCACCTGGGGCCTGGTCTCGGCAGCGATGGCGCTGGTGCAGGGCGCGACCAGCTTCTATGTGCTGCGCTTCCTGCTCGGCGCCGCGGAGGCCGGCTTCTTCCCCGGCATCATCCTCTATCTGTCCTACTGGTTCCCGGCGCGGCAGCGCGCCGCCGTCACCGCGCTGTTCATGGCCGCAGCGCCGCTGTCGACCGTGCTCGGCTCGCCGGTGTCGGGCGCACTCTTGGAAATGGACGGCCTGCTCGGCTTCAAGGGCTGGCAATGGCTGTTCGTGCTGGAAGCCATACCCGCCGTGCTGCTCGGCTTCGTCGTGCTCGGCTTCCTGACCGACCGGCCGGAGCAGGCCAGATGGCTCGCCGACGACGAGCGCGCCTGGCTGGTCAAGACCATGAAGGCCGAGAACGACGGCAAGGCCTCAACCGCGAGCCACAGCATCTGGCGCGGCCTTGCCGACCCGCGCGTGCTGGCGCTGGCGCTGGTCTATTTCGGCACCTCGGCCGGGCTCTACACACTTGGCGTGTGGGCGCCGCAAATCATCAAGGCGTTCGGCCTGTCGTCGCTGCAAGTCGGCTTCCTCAACGCGGTGCCGGCGACCGTCGCTGTCATCGCCATGGTGTTGTGGGCGCGGCATTCCGACCGCACCGGCGAACGCACCTGGCACGTCGTGATCGCCTGCCTGATCGCGGCCGCAGGACTTGCACTTGCCGGATTGTGGACCGGCCTCGCGGCCGTGATCGCGGCGCTGACCCTGGTCAATATCGGCATCTCCTCGTCGAAGCCGCCGCTGTGGAGCATGCCGACCATGTTCCTGTCAGGCTCGGCCGCCGCGGCCGGGATCGCCACCATCAACTCGATCGGCAATCTCGGCGGCTTCGTCGGCCCGGCGATGATCGGCTGGATCAAGGAGCGCACCGGCAGTTTCGACGGCGGTCTCTACTTCGTCGCCGGCCTGCTGGTGCTGTCGGCCGTGCTCACACTGCTGCTGTCGCGCGCGCAAGGCGCGCCCGTGCCGGCCGAACCGCAACCCAATCCCATGCGAACCCGCTAACCATCCATCCGGAGAGAACCCATGCGTACCCATTCCATCGCCGCCATCCCCGCCGACGGCATCGGCCCCGAAGTGATCTCCGCGGGTGTCCGCGTGCTGGAGGCGTTGGCGAAGCGCAGCGGCGACATCAGCTTCAACGTCAAGACCTTCGACTGGGGCTCGGACTATTACAAGAAGCACGGCGTGATGATGCCGGCCGACGGGCTCAAGGACCTGAAGAATTTCGACGCGATCTATTTCGGCGCGGTCGGCGCGCCTGATGTGCCCGACCACATCACGCTGTGGGGCCTTCGCCTGCCGATCTGCCAAGGCTTCGACCAATACGCCAATGTGCGGCCGACAAAAATCCTGCCCGGCGTCGCCTCGCCGCTGCGCAATGTCGGCGTCGGCGATCTCGACTGGGTGATCGTGCGCGAGAACTCCGAAGGCGAATATGCCGGGATGGGCGGACGTGCGCACCGCGGCCTGCCGGAAGAGGTCGGCACCGAAGTCGCTGTCTTTACGCGCGTCGGCGTGACCCGGATCATGCGCTACGCGTTCCAGCTCGCGCAGTCGCGGCCGCGCAAATTCCTCACCGTGGTGACCAAGTCGAACGCGCAGCGCCACGGCATGGTGATGTGGGACGAGATCGCCGCCGAAGTGGCGAAGGAATTTCCCGACGTGACCTGGGACAAGATGCTGGTCGACGCCATGACGGTGCGGATGACGCTGCATCCGAAGAGCCTCGACACCATCGTGGCGACCAACCTGCACGCCGACATCCTGTCGGATCTCGCCGGCGCGCTGGCTGGCAGCCTCGGCGTCGCGCCGACCGGCAATATCGACCCGCAGCGCCGCTTCCCCTCGATGTTCGAGCCGATCCACGGCTCGGCGTTCGACATCACCGGCAAGGGCATCGCCAACCCGGTCGCGACCTTCTGGACCGGGGCGCAGATGCTGGAGCATCTCGGCGAAAAGGACGCCGCGGCGCGCCTGATGGCCGCGGTCGAGAAGGTGTGCGCAGCCGGCGTGCTGACGCCCGACGTCGGCGGCAAGGCGACGACCAAGGAAGTGACCGACGCAGTGATCGACGCGATCCATGGATCGAATGTTTAGCTGGGGTCGCTCTCTCATCATGCAGTGAGGCGAGCACACCGGCGGGGCTCCCTCCCCCCTTGTGGGGGAGGGTTGGGGAGAGGGGTGCCGCTCGCTCCGCTGACCAAGAGGATTAGCGACGCCCGCCCCACACGCTGACCAACGATCACCTATCTCTCGCATCCCGTCCGGGGCCGCCCCTCACCCCACCCTCTCCCACAAGGGGAGAGGGAGCCTGAGCGGGGTGCTCACCTAACGAGAGATTCCGTGCGCCCCTTCCGATACCGCAACCGGGGAACAAACCGTGCTACCCGATCTGAACAGACGACACTTCATGACCGCAGGAGGACTATCGATCATGGCCGCGATGACGGGGATGCAGCCGGCAGGCGCAGCGACATGGCGCGATGAGATCCGCGCCATCGCGTTCGACGTCCAGGGGACATGCGTCGATTTCTATCAGCCGATCCTGCGCGCGGGACAAGCCGTCAACGCTGCGAAGGGGCTGGCGCTCGACTGGGCCAGGCTCTCGAGTGAGTGGCGCGATCTTTATCGTGCCGCGCTCGACGACGTGATCGCCGGCAAGCGCGGGTGGATTCGGGTCGACCGCATCTATCGCGAAGCGCTGGATGTGCTGCTCGATCGCCACGGCCTCTCGGAGGCCTTCTCCAGCGACGAACGCGACGAATTGAATACGGTGTGGAGCAAGCTCGACGCATGGCCTGACAGCGTCGAAGGCCTGGCGCGCCTGCGCAGCCGGTTCGTAACCTCGACATTGTCGAATGCCGGCATGGCCGCCGTGGTGGCGGTGGTCAAGCACGCCAGGCTGCCATTCGACGCCGTGCTGACCGCGGAGCTTGCACGCAGCTATAAGCCGTCACCCGCGGTGTATCAGCTCGCCGTCGACTACCTCGGCTATCCCGCCGACAAGATCCTGATGGTCGCCTGCCACAAATACGACCTGAAGGCGGCCCGCGCGTTCGGCATGCGCACCGCGTTCGTCGCCCGTCCGCTCGAGTTCGGACCTGCGGCGAAGGTCGACGTCGCGCCGGAGACCTGGATCGACCTCCACGCCGACAGCTTTACGCAACTCGCCGACATACTCGTCCCGGTGTAGCGACACTTTTCCGGGATCATGCTCCCGGCGCACTGGCTTCCGCGCAATTTGTCAGCCGCGCGGGCACGCCGACCGCAGTGCAGCCTGCCGGCACATCCGACGTCACCAGCGCGCCGGCGCCGACCTTGGCGAAATCGCCGACAGAGAGACGCCCGATCAGCGTTGCGCCGGCGCTGAGCAGCACGCCGCGGCCGATCGTCGGGGCATGGCGCGGATCGTCCTGATGTCGCGCGATGGTGACGTTCTGCAGGATCGTGACCTCGTCACCGACCGAAGCCAGCGCGCCGATGATGATGCCGGTGCCGTGATCGAGGAAAACAGCCGTTCCGATCCGGGCCGACGGGTGAATGCTGATCTGCAACTGGTCCGCCGCGGCACTGTGCATCAACAGCGCAAGGTCGGGGCGATCGTGGCGCCACAGCCAGTTCGTCACGCGCCAAGCCTGCAGCGCGACGTAGCCCTTGAAGTTCAACAGCGGTATCAGCAAGCCCGTGATCGCCGGGTCGCGGCGCACGATGGCTGTGAGATCGATGGCCGCGGCCTCGACCAGCGCGGGCTCGGCCGCGAACGCCTCGCGGGCGGTCCGCATGAACTGCGCGCGATCCGCTTCCGAGCGGCAGATAGCCCGGCCGATCAGGAAAGCGAGCGCGCCGCCGAGATCGCCCTGATCGAGGATGAAGGCGGCCGACGCCTCGAGAAAGCGATCGGCGACAACGGCAGCTTCCACCTCGCGCCGGATCGCAATCCAGAGGTCGTCAGCCGTCGTCTGCACCGCCATGATCACCTCGTCGCCCCGCGTCAGGACGATAGAGTGGGCATGGCCCCACCAAAATGCAAACCGCCCGCTTGCTTGTCGCAAACGGGCGGCTCGGGGCCATCAGGTGCTATGGGGGCACATCGCCTGAAGGCTCAGTGCTTGCCTCGCGGGATCAGCTCTGCGGCGGCTGATCGTTCGGCGGGGTCGGACGCGTCTTGTGCTGCGCCATGAAGGCGTCGAACTCTTCCTTGTCCTTGGCGTGGCGCAGGCGATCGAGGAAGTTCTTGAACTCGACCTGCTCCTCCTCGAGCCGGCGCAGCGTGTCCTGACGGTATTCGTCGAAGGCGCGGTTGCCGCTGGAGGGCGGGCCGAAGCCGCCGAACGGGAAGCCGCGGCGCTCCATGCGGCTCTTCATCCGCTCCATCTTGTCCTGCATGCGCTCCATCTTGTTCGCCCAACGATCCTGATCGTAGTGACTCCAACAGGCCATTTTTCTGCTCCCGAGTGTGAAAAAGAGAAGGGCGAGGCCGATCGGCCACCAGATCATGAAGCCGAGGATGATCCCGGCGATCTTCAGGGGATGCCAGGGCGTCGCGTAGAAGTGCGGTCGGTAGGGCTCTTCGACGGGGCCGCGCCAGCGATTGACATCAGCGGTGTAGGCCATTTCCTTCTCCATGACGGCAATCACGCCGTTGTGAATGTAAATAACATTTACATAGATAGCCGAGCCCTCGGGAAAGTCAAGCAGCGCGGATGACGCACCCCTCGGATTATTTTTGGGCCAGCCGTTGAACCTTATTTCGGCTTGCCCCACGGACCGGCAGGCTTTTCGTCGGCTGCCGCGGCTCCCGGCTTGCGATCGGTGAGGAAGCCAAGGCCACGCAGATAGATCAGCACTTCGGCCTCGAGCAGATCCTCCGGCGACATCGGCAGCTTGCGCCGCGCGGCATCGCCGCGGCCGAACAGCGAGGCGACGCCATGCGACATCGACCAGATATGCAGCGCCATCATCATCGCCGGCGGGCGCGGTGTGCCTGGTGGCGCCAGTGCCGCGAGCCGCTCGGCGGCGGCGCGGATGATCGCGAACGCGCGTTCGCTTGCCGCCATCAAGGTCGGATTGGAATCGACCGGCAGGCCGGATTCGAACATCGCGGAATAGAACGCGGGCTCCTCGCGCGCGAAGGCGAGATAGGCCTTGCCGACCCGCTCGAACGCCGAGACGGTGTCGGGGCGGCCGTCGTCCCAGGCCTGCGTCAAAAGCGACTCGAACTGCTCGAAGCCGCGCTGCGCGATGCTGGCAATCAGCTCGTCACGGTCGCGGAAGTGCCGGTAGGGCGCGGCGGGGCTGACGCCGGCCATCCGCGCGGCATCGGCGAAGGTGAAGCCGGCCGGCCCCTTCTTCGAGATCAAATCGAGGGCAGCCTGCAGCAACGCCTCTTTGAGATTGCCGTGATGATAGCCGCGCTCGGCGCGGCCTTGGTCCTTGCGCCAGCTCATGTGAACGGCTTTTACATGAGCCGGCGGTAAAGGTCACTAGCGGGGCCATCACGGGTTCATCAAGATTAACGGACCGCTGCCGCCTGCGTGCCGTCGCGATATCGAGGGCGCCCTCCGGGGAAAGTGCGCCCCCTCTCCCGCTTGCGGGGGAGGGCTGGGGTGGGGGCTCTTTCCGCGAGTCACATCGTGGAACGAGCCCCACCTGGCGCTGCGCGCCGACCTCCCCCGCAAGCGGGAGAGGTTGCACCGAACCTGCCGTTCGGTGCCTCGAGAACTTCGCTCCCCTATCGACCTAGGCCCTAGCGTCCCGGGATCGGCAGCACCGGCATGATCTCAACGGCCTCGCCGGGGAAGATCGCGAAATGCGGGTGGTTCTCGAACAGCTTCGCCGCCGCCTCATGCGAGGGCGCGCGCACCACGGTGAAGCCGGTCATCAGATTGGCGATGTCGGCAGTGCCGCCGGCCCCGACATGCTTGGTCTTGCCGAGCGGTCCGCCCATCTCGACGATCACGTCGTGATGCTTCTCGACCCAGGCGCCCCAGGCGGCCATGCCCTGCTGCTCCTTGGCGCGCCGTTCGGCTTCCGGCAGCGCGTTCCAGGCAGCCATGCGCGAGCCGGTCTTGCCGCCGCCGAGATAGACCGCGAGGAAGGTGTCATTGCTCATCGTGCTTCTCCGTTGTGGTGGTTTGACGATCGGTCGGTCACACGATGCCGCTTTGCCGCGGCATCGCATCTCGTTTGAGATTCAGCGCAGCGCCTTGCCCCAGCCGCCCTGCGGATGCTCGAAGGTCGAAGCCGCTTGCTGCACTTCCTCGGAGAAATCCGCCATCTCCTGCACCTGGCGGATCTCGATCATCTCGTTGGCACTGGCGGGGCACTTCTTGGCCCATGCGATCGCTTCGGCGCGCGAGGCGACCTCGATCATCCAGAAGCCGCCGATCACTTCCTTGGCCTCGGTGAAGGGGCCGTCAACCACCATGGGTTCGCCGGTGTCGAACTTGACGCGCGCGCCTGATGCCGGCGGATGCAGGCCTTCCAGCGTGATCAGCACGCCGGCGTCCTTCAGCGCCTGATTGTATCGCATCATCGCGGCGACTCGTTCGGGGTCGAGCTCGAGCTTGGCCGGCGCGGACTCGTAGCCGAGCGGGATCATCAGCATCATGAAACGCATTGGTCGGATTTCCCTATCTGTTGAAGCACTCGCAATTTTCACCCTTGTCATTCCCCGATGTGCCACCAGACACAGACCCGGAATCCAGGACTTGCGACGGAGGTCGTGTAGTCGGGTCGCACCGCCTGCGCGATATCGCGGGATGACGTCGGGTGTCACTTCTTGCCTGCCTGCGCGCGCAAGCGCTCTTCCTGCCCGCGCAGCTCCGGTGTCAGTGCCTCGCCGAAATCCTCGGCGGCAAACACCTGGCGGATCTCGATCTCGGAGCCGCTGTCGAACGGCGCGCGCTTCATCCAGTCGATCGCCTCATCGAGCGACTTGGTCTCGATCAGCCAGAAGCCGCAAACCAGATCGCTGCTCAGCCCGAACGGTCCGCGCGACACGGTGCCCTGCCCGCCGGCATATCTGACCCGCGCGCCCTTGCTGGTCGGATGCAGCCCCTCCCCGGCCTGCATCACGCCGGCCTTGACCATCTCCTCGTTGAACTTGCCCATTGCGGCAAGCATCTCGGTGCTCGGCATCACGCCGGCCTCGGTATCCCTGTTCGCCTTCACGATCACCATGAACTTCATCGTCGTGCTCCGTTGTCTCTCTGCCGATCTCAGCACCGGCGCTCGGTTGAAAGACGACGGACGGTTTGCGCTCCCGACACGACCATTGAAATTATCTTCGACGTCATTGACGCAGGCTCTGCGCTAGTCATCGATCGCCTGATAGGCGAGCGTCCAGAAATCGGCGAACATCGCGGGCGGCTGCGGCGAATCCATCACGCGCTGGGTCAGCAGGATTCCGGTCATCGCCTCGCGCGGGTCGGAATACCATGAGGTGCCATAGCCGCCTACCCAGCCGTAACGACCCGGCACATCACAGAGATCGTCGCGCGTCGTGACGACCGACAGCCCGAAACCCCAGCCGCGCGACGCACCGAGCAACAGCTCGGAGCCCACCCTTTGTTCTGGCGTGAGCTGGTCCGAGGTCATCAGCTCTACCGAGGGACGCGACAGGATGCGCTCGGTGCCGAGCCGCCCGCCATTGAGCAGCATCTGCGCGAAGGCGTTGAAATCGTCTGCGGTCGACACCAACCCGGCGCTGCCGTTCTCGAACACCGGCGGCGCCGCGTATTTGCCGGTCGCAGGTGCGTCGAACACTTTCAACGTGCCGGTCGCATGATCGCGCGCATAGCAAGTCGCAAACCGCGACAGCTTGTGTTGCGGCACGTGGAAGGCCGTATCGTTCATGCTGAGCGGTCCAAAGATCCGCTCCTGCAGGAAGCCGGCGAACGAGGTTCCGGCAACACGCGCGATCAGGACGCCGAGGATCTGGCTCCCGGTGTCGTAGAGCCAGCTTTCGCCGGGTTGGTAGGCCAGCGGCAGCGTGCCGTAGCGACGCAGCAATTCGTCCGGCGGAAACGACGGAAACACCGGCCCGGGCGCGAAGCCGGCATCCGCGATCGCCATCTGGATCTGATGGCGCGCCGGAAACACCGGGATCATGCCGAGCCCGAGACGAAAGGTGAGAAGATCGCGCAGCGTGATCGCGCGCTTGGCCCGCACCGTGTCGGTGATCTCGGATTCGATGCGGCGCAACACGCGGCGATCGGCAAGCTCGGGCAGCCAGCGATCGAGGGGATCATCGAGCCTCAGCCGGCATTCCTCGACCAGGATCATCGCGGCGACCGCCGTCACCGGCTTGGTCATCGAGGCGATGCGGAAGATGGTGTCGCGCTGCATCGGCGGCCCGTCCACCGCCATGCGGCCAATCACATCGGCATGGATCTCACCGCGACGGCTGACCAGCGCCACGAGGCCTGGAACGTCGCCGCCATCGACATGGCGCGCCAGCACCTCGCGCATGCGTCCGAGCCGTGCCCGCGACAGGCCGCTGCTTTCACTCGCAATGGACATTTTCCGGGTTTCCTTCGCAGAATTCGTGCTCGCCTGCGACGATCGCGCGAGCGGTATCACCGAGCTTGCCTTATCGATCCAGCCTGACGAGTTCGCCATCCTGATGCGACGGACCGAAATAGACATCGATGCGCGACACCTTGTCGCCGTCGAACACGAAGAACTCGGTGTTGCGGAAGCTCTTGCCGTCGCGGGCGACGCACCGATAGGTGACGAAGGCCTCAACGCCGTCGACCATGATGCGCTCGATCTCGTGGCGGCCGATCCAGCCAGGGTCGCGCCAGCACTCGGCGAAATAGCGCGGCTTGTCGATGTTCTCGCCATAGGGCGTCGAGAAGCGGAAATCCTCCGCGAACGCAGCCTCGACGCTCGCGCGGTCATTGGCGAGATAGGCGGCGAAGAGCCCGCGGATGATCTCCGCCCTGTTGCCAGCTGCAGCCATGTCGTCTCCACACAGATCTCGCCCGAGCCCCGGGGCGCGACCGGCGCTCCAGAACCCGGGCTTCAGGGAGAAGACGAACGGAGCGGCGCGAAAGCGACACCGCGCCGCGATTTATTTTCGGGTCCTGGCCGGACCTCAGGTTCCCCGTTCAGGTGTTCTCTTCAGTTTTCCTTGGGGAACATGCCGAAATAAGGCTCGGCTTCCTTGAGAACCCGCGCGAAGGACGGCCGTGCCTTCAACCGCTCGAGATAGGCCCCGAGGTGCGGGTGGCCCTCGCCGATCGGCTCGACCTTGTTGCCATAGAACAGCGCCGGCGCGGCGGCGCAGTCGGCCAGCGACACCTGATCGCCCATCATCCAGCCGCCATGCGCGAGTTGCTGATCCAGGATCAGTTGCTGATCCAGGATTGCATAGGAGGTGCGGAGCTGCGCCCGCGCCTCGGCGACGCCCCGCGGATCCTTGCTGCCCGCTGGACGCAGCCGGTCGCCGACGATCTTCTGCAACGGCAGATGGACGTAGAGATCGAGGAAGCGATCACGCAGCCGGGTCTGCAACGCAAGCTCCGGGTCGTCGGGAATCAACTTGACGGTGCCGGGATAGTGCCGGTCGAGATATTCGATGACGATGCTCGATTCAGGCACCGTCTCGCCGCGCTTCTCATCGCGAAGCACGGGGAAGCGGCCGATCGGCCACAGTGCAAGCAGCGCCGCACGCTCGGCGGGATCGCCGAGATTGACCATGTTCGGCGTGAACGGCGCGCCGTTCTCGTAAAGCCCGACCAGCGCCTTCCAGCAGAACGACGACAGCGGGTGGTAATGCAGTGTGAGCGACATTAGAACTCCATCATGGACCAGTATCCGGACGACGAACCGGAGACCGCTCAGCAGACATCTCGTGCGGAATTATTTTGCCCGTCGCGCGACGCTGAGAGCGGGCATCGACGCGCCGCGCATTCGTCGAGGACGCGAATCGCGGTGCTGAATCGATCCGTGAAACAGTCAGCAATATCAACGATCGTAATAGGTCTATCAGCGCCGATGAAGTAGGCGCGTTGCGATCATCCGCATCAGACCAAAGTTGTCGGGCAATTTTCGCCCGTAAGATTACGGTGAACATCGCATCACGACTATGGATGATAGCGTGCAGATCGGAAAATTACTTCGCAATCTGAGATAGATGCGTGCGCGCCGCGCTGCATTATGCAGTCCGTGCCAGCCCGCAGGCTTTACCGATGCTAAACGGCTCGCTGCAACCTTTCCGTGAGTTGCGTCGATCCTATTTCCCATCCCGTTTCATTTGAAACTTCACGGAGCCCTGATGTTCAGTTTCAGCAACAAGGCAAACATCGACAGTGCGCTGGCGCAAGCCGCAGCGATCGGCAGGTCGCAGGCGACGATCGAGTTCAAGCTCGATGGCACCATCGTCACCGCCAACGAGAACTTCCTGAACGCGATGGGCTACTCGCTCGACGAGATCAGGGGCAAGCACCACAGCATGTTCGTCGAGCCGGCGTATCGTGACAGCCACGACTATCGCGCGTTCTGGGCGAACCTGAACCGTGGCGAATTCCAGGCCGCACAGTACAAGCGCATCGCCAAGGGCGGCCGCGAGGTCTGGATCCAGGCCTCCTACAACCCGATCCTGGACAAGAACGGCAAGCCGGTCGGCGTCATCAAGTTCGCCACCGACATCACCGCGCAGAAGATCCACAGCATGGAAGACGCCGGCAAGATCGCAGCGATCGGCCGCGCGCAGGCGGTGATCGAGTTCAACATGGACGGCACTATCGTCAATGCCAACGAGAACTTCCTCGGCGCGATGGGTTACTCGCTCGCCGAGATTCAGGGCAAGCACCACAGCATGTTCATGCCGCCGGCCGACCGCGACAGCCCGGCCTATCGCGATTTCTGGGCACGGCTGAACCGCGGCGAGCTCGAGACCGGCGAGTTCAAGCGGCTCGCCAAGGGCGCCAGGGAGATCTGGATCCTGGCCAGCTACAACCCGATCCTCGACGATCGCGGCAAACCGTTCAAGGTCGTCAAGTTCGCGACCGACGTCACACAGCAGAAGCTGAAGGCCGCCGACAATGACGGCCAGATCGACGCCATCGGCAAGTCGCAGGCCGTGATCGAGTTCAACATGGACGGCACGATCCGCACCGCGAACCCGAACTTCCTCGCCGCGATGGGCTATCTGCTCGCCGAGATTCAGGGCAAGCATCACAGCATGTTCGTCGAGCCGGTCGAGGCGAGCTCGGCGGGCTACCGCGAGTTCTGGGGAGCGCTGAACCGCGGTGAGTTCCAGGCCGCCGAATACAAGCGCATCGCCAAGGGCGGCCGCGAGATCTGGATCCAGGCTTCCTACAATCCGATCATCGATCTCAACGGCAAGCCCTACAAGGTGGTGAAGTACGCCACCGACATCACCGCGCAGGCGATCGGCCGCAAGAAGGCCGACAGCGCGCGCGGCCTGATCGAGGCGGTTGCCGCCGGCAGCGAGGAGATGAGCGCCTCGATCCGCGAGATTTCGGAGACCATGACCAAGTCGAAGCAGAACGCCGCGGTCGCGACGGGCCGCGTCGACGCTGCCGACGGTCAGGCACAGAAGCTCAACGCCGCAGCTCAGGCGATGAGCGGCATCGTCGAGATGATCTCGAGCATCACCGGGCAGATCAACTTGCTCGCGCTCAACGCCACGATCGAATCGGCGCGTGCGGGCGAAGCCGGCCGCGGCTTCGCAGTGGTCGCCTCGGAGGTGAAGAGCCTCGCCAACCAGGCCAAGCAGGCGACCGATACGATCTCTTCGGAGATCGATGCGCTGAATTCGATCGCCGCCGAAGTGGTGACCTCGCTGTCCGAGATCAAGGCGGCGATCGCCGGCGTCAACGAATACATCACCTCCACCGCCGCCGCGGTCGAGGAGCAGAGCATCGTCACGCAGGACATGTCGACAAACATGCAGCGCGCCTCCGCCGAGCTCGCGGCGTAGGCAGCGGTGCGATCCTCGAAGGATGGACGGCCCGGGCTGGGGGCCGTACATCCTTCGAGACGCGCCCGAATGACGAAGAATCCCCGTCGGGTTGACACGTCGGAGTAAAGGTCGCAGACGGTCGGGGCTTGCTGCCCGAACCGATGGACCATCCAATGAATTCCGCTTCCCCCAAAGTCGCTCTCGTGACCGGCGCCGCGCGCGGCATCGGGCTTGCCGCAGCGAAACGCTTTCTCGCTGAAGGCTGGCGCGTCGCGCTGCTCGACATCGAGGGCGAATTGCTGCGCGCCGCGGTCGCGGCATTGAAGCAGCCCGACACAACGTTGGCGCTGACCTGCGACGTATCGGACGCCGATGGTGTGGCAGCCGCGATCGCTGCGATCATGAGCCGCTTCGGCCGGCTCGACGCGCTGGTCAACAACGCCGGCATCGCCGTGTTCACGCCGGTGCTGGAGACCTCGGACGCCGACTGGAACCGGATCATGGCGGTCAACCTCACCGGCCCGTTCCTGTGTACCAAGGCGGCAGCGCCTGTGATGCGCGAGCATGGCGGCGGCGCGATCGTCAACATCACCTCGATCTCGGCGGTGCGCGCATCGACCTTGCGCTCGGCCTACGGCACCAGCAAGGCCGGGCTCGCGCACCTCACCAAGCAGCTCGCGGTCGAACTCGCCTCGCTCGGCATCCGCGTCAACGGCGTCGCACCCGGGCCGGTCGAGACCGCGATGGCCAAAGCCGTGCACACGCCGGAGATCCGCGCCGACTATCACGACGCGATCCCGCTCAACCGCTACGGCCTGGAAGAGGAGCTGGCGGAAGCGATCTTCTTCCTGTGCTCGGATCGCGCCAGCTACATCACCGGCCAGATCCTCGCCGTCGACGGCGGCTTCGACGCCGCCGGCATCGGCCTGCCGACCCTGCGCGGCCAGCGGCAGAATGGCTAGGGCATTTTTGTAGAAGCAACCTCACTCCATCACCGTCACCCTGAGGTGGCCGCTTCTTCAGCGGCCCTCGAAGGGTCGACGGCCCCGGCTGGGGCCGTGCATCCTTCGAGGCTCGCTCCGCTCGCACCTCCAATGACAAAGGCGAAGCCTTTGCGCGGGGGGGGTGACGGGACAGGCAGCGGCGCAGTTGGCCTACCGCCCATTCACTGCAACGACGCGCCAACCGCCAGCCAGCCGGTCGATGCGCGTCAACGACAGCGGATCGATGACGAAGCGCAGCGCAAGCTCCGGCGCCAGCTCGAGCGCGATTGCGAGGATCGCGCGGATGGTGCCGGAATGCACGACCAGCACGACATCGCCGGCCGGCAGGCGCGCCAATCCTGCCCGCGCCCGTGCGATCTGATCGGCAAAACTCTCGCCGCCCGGCGGCCGGTTGGTCCCCGGTGCATTCCAGAACGCGCGATAGGCCACTGCGCCGAGCTCGGCCTCGATCTCGCTGTGGCGCCGGCCGGTCCAGTCGCCGAAATCCTGCTCGCGAAAGGCATCATCCGCTGTCGCCGTGAGGCCGAGTTTGGCTGCGGTCTCGCTTGTGCGTAGGGCCGGACTGCACACCACGAAGGCATCAGCCGGCAGCCGCGCCTCCAGCGCCGTGAAGGCCGTGGCGTCGCTGAGGTCCGCGGGCGCATCCGGCGCATGGATCACGCCGCGCGCACCGTCGACCGGCGCGTGGCGGATCAGCCAGAGATGCGTTTCGCGGCCCATCGCGGCAGGAGCCCTTCCATTCTGATCCGGGCATGTACTCATAGACAGTTGATGCCTGATTTATCGGGCAAGGCGGAAATGCGTCAACGCGCACTGCACGAGCTGGTCCCCCTCATTATCACGAGACCTCAAGCCCGCTATCATCCGGCCATTTTTTGGACAAGACTGGCGGGAGTGCTGAGGCTGATCGACCCTAACGGATAACCCAGTCGGCGCTCTTGGGTGACATTGGATGGAAAGGGAAGCGGCAGTGAACTCCACCCCCACCCCGAACCCAGTCGAATCGAACGATAGCCCCACCACGCGCGCCGACGAAAGACTCGCAGAAACCCACAAGCAGATCACGCGCGCCAACGAAGATCTCGCGCGTTTGAGCGAACAGCTTGCAAGAATGGAGCGCGAAGCGGCGTCCCCGGCTCCGGCGCAACCTGCCCCGCCTTCGGTCGGACCGAGCCCTGCCGTTTCCGAGCCCGGCCCCGCCGCTTCCGGACCTCGCTCGCGATCGCCGCGCCAAATGCCGGGCTTCCGTGCTCTCGCCGCCTTGTCGCTGGCAGCATGCATCGTTGTCGCTGCACTGGCTTTGCAGTCGTCGTATGGTCGAGGCGCCAAGCAGGTCGTCGCCCGTTGGGTGCCTCAGCTCGTTTCAACTCCATCATTGCCCCCGGATCATCCGCCGGTTGCGGCGCGGCCCGCTCCACCCACCGTTCAGGTCGCAGCGGCAGACGCCGCTCCGCCCCGAGAGCCGCCCCAAGCGACGCCCCCGGTTCAGACCGCACCGCCGCAGGTCACCGCGCCGACAGCCAATACAGCGCTTCCCGACCAGGCTGAGCTGCTGCAAACGATCGCCCGCAACCTCGAAAACGTGGAGCGAAGTATCGAGCAGCTCAAGGCGGACCAGCAACAGACGGCCCGCACGAGTTCCAAAGCCATCGAGGACCTCAGGGCGAGCCAGGAAGAAATCAAACGGACGCTGGCGAAGGTCTCCGAGCCGAAGCCGTTACCGCTTCCGACGCCACCGGCGCCGGCGCCAAGCGTGCGCAAGCCCGAGCGGCCGTCCCAGCCCCCGTATGCAAGAGCGCGGCCGCCAATGCCCAGGGAGTGGCTCTACGACGACTGGTGATGGTCGATGCAACGCTCATCGATGCCTCGTCCCGCAACGACGCCTCGATCGGCGCGGCTTCCAGCTCTGGCCGATAGCCGAATTTCGCGCCCGCTGTTACATGGGGGCGCATCAGCTTCACGCGAACCGGTCTCCGCTTCGCTCGAAATGCTCTAGCCGAGCCGCGCCGCAAGCAACACCAGGATCGCGGTCTCCGCAACCTGCTCGGCGCCGCCGAGCACATCACCGGTCTGGCCGCCGATTTGCCGCCTTGCCAGTAGAGCCATGATCAACGCGCTGGAGCCTGCTGCGATCGCCGCCAGCAGCGCGCTGCCGAACGGCAAGACGAGGATTGCGATCAGCAGCGCGATGCCGGCTGCGACCGCCGCGATCGTGCCGTCGGGCCGGCCGGCATTGGCGGCGAGCCCATCCTTGCGCGCGTAAGGCAGGCTGATCGCGATCCACGGCAACACGCCGCGGCCGAGCGCATGCGCCGCGATCAGGCTCTGCACCATCATGCCGTCGGGAAGCGCCGCAAGCGCCGCAAGCCTGGTGGCAAAGCTCACCAGCAGCGCCAGCGCGCCGTAGGTGCCGAGCCGGCTGTCGCGCATGATCTCGAGCTTCGCCGCGACATCGCGGCCGCCACCGAAGCCGTCGGCAACATCAGCGAGCCCGTCCTCATGCAGCGCGCCGGTCAACAGCGCCCCGCCGCCGAGCGCCAGCGCCGCCGCGGCGAGATCCGGCACGCCGATCGATCGCAGCAGCAGGCAGAACAGGCCGATCGCCGCCCCGATGCCCGCGCCGACCAGCGGGAACAGCCGCTGCGCCCGGGCAAACCCCTCCGGCCGCGCGCCGTCCGGATGCGGCATCGGCAGGCGGGTCAGAAAGGCGGTGGCGGTCCTGAGATCGTCGAGCCATTGATTCATGGTGAAGGCCTGAAAATTGAACTAAAGCGCGATGAGATCGGGCTGAATCTCATCGCGCTTTAGCTTTTCGTTTGAGCATGATCTTGTCGGAAAACCGCTTCACACTTTTCCGGATCATGCTTTAGTTTGCGGCCCGCTCGACGAGGGAATCGCATGCAGTTCAGTACTCTAGACGACATCCGCAGCTTTTGTCGCGAGCTGCCCGAGGGCGACGCGGCGAGCGCTGCGGCGGCCACGCTGCGCCAGCAGAACCTGACCAAGCCGCCGGGCAGCCTCGGCCGGCTGGAAGAGGTCGCGATCTGGCTGGCGCGCTGGCAAGGCCGCGAGATGCCCCGGCTCGACCAGGTCACGATCGCCGTGTTCGCCGGCAATCACGGCATCGCCGAGCGCGGCGTCTCCGCCTTTCCCTCTGAAGTCACCGCGCAGATGGTGGCGAATTTCGCCGCGGGGGGCGCCGCGATCAACCAGATCGCCAGGCTTGCCGGGGCCGAATTACGCGTCGAGCCGCTCGAACTCGCGCGTCCGACCCGCGATTTCACGATGGCCCCGGCGATGGATGGCGCCGATTTCCTGGTCGCCTTTGACACCGGCTGGCGCACGGTGCCGGAGCGATGCGATCTGCTCGTGGTCGGCGAGATGGGCATCGCCAACACCACGGTGGCCGCGACGCTGTGCGCGGCGCTGATGGGCGGACGCGGTGCGCGCTGGGCCGGCCGCGGCACCGGCGTCGACGATGCCGGCCTGCTGCGCAAGCGCACCGTGATCGATACGGCACTGAAGCTGCATCGCAGCCTGCTCGACGATCCGCTCGCGGTCGCGGTCGCGCTCGGCGGCCGCGAGCTCGCGGCGATCGCGGGCGCCGTGCTGGCAGCACGGGCACGATCGATCCCGGTGCTGCTCGACGGCTTCGTCGCGACATCGGCGGTGCTGCCGCTGGCGCGGCTTGCGCCCAACGGCCTTGCGCATTGCCGCGCCGGGCATGTCTCGGCCGAGCTCGGCCATCGCCAGCTGCTGCGCGAACTGCAGCTTGCACCCCTGCTCGATCTCGAGATGCGGCTCGGCGAAGCCTCCGGCGCAGGGATTGCGATCCTGCTGCTGCGCGCAGCGCTCGCCTGTCATGGCGGCATGGCGACCTTTGCCGAGGCCGGCGTCTCCGGCGCGGGCTGAGGCCTCGGAACGACCGCACAACACCCAAGAAGGCGGTGCATATCGTTCACCCAGATCGACAATCTTCGCGTGTGCAGCATGACCCATGCGCGCCGGAGGCCTAACCTTTGCCTCGGTGGGGCGCCGCCGGCGTCTCAGCCGTGCTGAACCAGATACCGGGGAGAAATCGCGTCATGTCGGGAGTCCTCATCAATCTGATCATTCAAATCATCAGCGGAGCCGTCGGCGGCAATGTCGCCGCCGGAGCGGCCAAGAACATCGACCTCGGCACGCTCGGAAACACCATCGCAGGCGCGATCGGCGGTGGCGCGGGCGGACAGCTTCTGGGCATGCTGATTCCGCTGCTCGCCAATTCCGGCGCAACGCCTGACATCGGCAGCATCATCGGACAGGTCGCCGGCGGCGGCGTTGCCGGCGCGGTGCTCACGGCGATCGTGGGCGCGCTGAAGAACCGGGCAGCCTGAGCCCGCCTGTCATCGAGACGGGGCATCGGTCTTGACGATGCCCCATTCCGGCGCGAGCCTTGCGGCATCGGATGCGGCGGGACCTCGACCGCATCGTCGGCAGGGATTGCGCTGATGAAAATGTTTGCCGCGGCGGCAGCCCTCTGCGCAACGATCGGCTGCGCAAAAGCCGACGTCCGGATCCTCGCCAGCCCCGGCGGGCAGGTCGGCCCATTCATCGAACTGTTCGACAAGGTGCGCGAGTCAGGCGAGCGCGTGGTGATCGACGGGCCATGCCTGTCGGCCTGCACGCTGGTGCTCTCGATGGTGCCGGGCGACCGCATCTGCGTGACGCGGCGCGCCGTGCTCGGCTTCCACGCCGCGCGCTCGATCGACCGGCGCGGCCGGACCTATGCTGAGCCGGAAGCATCCGAGGCGGTGCTGGAGGCCTATCCGGCGCCGGTGCGCGGCTGGATCGTGCGCCGCGGCGGCCTGACCTCACGCCTGCTGCTGCTGCGCGGCCGCGAGCTGTCCGCGATCTATCCGCGGTGCAGGTAGGCTGCGACCATCGCGGCCCCGACGACCCAAGCTATCGATCCCGTCATCCCCGCGCAAAGGCTTCGCCTGTGTCGCTGGAGGTGCGAGCCCTTGCGAGCCTCGAAGGATGTACGGCCCGGATGGCTCAGCCCGTACGGGGAAACAGCCGGGCCGTCGATCCTTCGAGAGCCGCTGAAGAAGCGGCCACCTCAGGATGACGGCCCATCGGGTTGCCCCGGGTGTTACATCCCTTGCGGGCAGTTCACCATCCAGGGGATGCCGAACTGATCGACGCACATGCCGAAGCCGTTGGAGAAGAAGGTCTTGCCGAACGGCATGGTGACGGTGCCGCCTTCGGACAGCGCCTTGAAGCGGCGTTCAGCCTCCGCGGGATCCTCGACCTGCAGCGAGACGTGAAAGCCCTGCGGCTTCTGGAAGTGGCCGGGCGGGGCGTCGGAGGCCATGATGACCTCACCGTCGATCGAGACCCTGGCGTGCATGATCTTGTCCTTCCAGCCGGGCGGCGTCTGCATCTCCGGATTGCCCTCACCGTAGGGATAGCTTTCCTCGATCCGCGCACCGAGAACCTTCTGGTAGAAGTTCAGCGCGGCGCCGCAATTGCCGTCGTAGGAGAGATAGGGGTTGACCTGCATCACATGCTCCCTGGGTTGGATCCTCGTTTTGAGGCGTTTTCTTCGCGCGAACCGAAAATCACTTCGCTCGAAAACGCTTCGCTATTTTTCAGTCAGCTTCTTCAGATTGGCGAGACCGACCTCGAAATCCTTGCCGATCATGTGATCCAGGTTCATGAACACCTGCATCACTTTCGACATGAAGGCGGCTGGACCATACATGGTCCATGTGACGCTGGTCGCATCTCCCTGCGGCAGCATTGTGAATTCGGCGGTGTTGTGGCCTTCGAACGGCTTGAGGAAGTCGAGCTTGATGACGACCTTCGACGGCGCGGACGATTGCAGGATTTCCATGCGGCCGGTGCCGACATTCTTGTTGCCGTCCCAGGCGTAGACCGCCCCCTGCCCGCGCCCGGCGCCGTCATAGCTGCGCTTCATGGCCGGATCCCGGTTCTCGTAGGGCGACCAGACCGTCCACTGCCGGAAGTCGTCGATCAGCGGAAAGATCCGTTCGGCCGGCGCGTTGATGCTGGTCGCACGCGTGACGCGGAATGTGCTCGGCTTGGTCGCCGCGAGGACGAGGATGACGGCAATGGCGACCGCGAGGATGACGGCGATGATGGCAATGGTCTCGAACATGATGGTCTCCAGGTAGATCAATTAAGATGATGGCTCAGCGGCGGAACGGAAGCAGCGCGCGCAGATTGCCGTCGCGCAGATAGAGCCCGCCCCACACCATCAGGCCGAGATAGAGCCCGAACAGGGTGTGGCTGAACAGCGGGCTGCCGATCCGCACATGGGACGCGATCGCGCCGCCGAGATAGCCGGTGAGCAGGATGGCGCCGAGGATCGAGGTCGGCGGCACCGAGTACAGCAGCGTGCAGACGATGGTGATGATGCCGAGGCTGCGCGCCAGCGTATCGCTCGCACCAAAGCCCATCTTGTCCATGGTCTCGGTGACGACAGGCAATGGCAGCAGCTTGATGGCGCCATCGAACAGCAGGAAAAGGACGACCACGCCACTGACGACGCGGCCGGTGATGCGGGCGGGCTTCGAGATTTCGGTGTCGACGATCGTCTGCATGGCAGGCTCCGTAACGCTTGGTGATGCTCTGCCTTCATGACGAACGGCAGGACGCAAGGTCGACACCGGGGGTGAAGATTTTTTTGAGGAGCGCAACAAGAGTTGCGGGAGCGATGCGCACCTTGATCGCCTCGCCCGGGGCTTACCCCTCTCCCCAGCCCTCCCCCACAAGGGGGGAGGGAGTCCGACCAGCGCGCTCACCGCACGCTAATGGCTGGCGATGTTCGGGCTCTCACGTGAGGGACGCACCGGCGGAAGGGTTCCCTCCCCCCTTGCGGGGGAGGGTTAGGGAGAGGGGTTCACACGGGAGGTCTCTCGACTTGAACTTGAACGAGGCAAGCCCTTTGAACGAGGCAAGCCCTGGCCGCTACTTCGCCTTCACATTGCGCGGCTGGCTGTCGCGCATCAGGCGGTCGATATGCATGCGGATATGGGCGGCTTCGGCGGTGGTGTTGGCGAGCGCGATGGCGCGGTCGAAGGTGACGCGGGCCTCCTCGTTGCGGCCGAGCTGCATCAGGAAGGCGCCGCGCACGCCGAAATAATGGAAGTAGTTGGAAAGCCGCGGCGCCAAGGGCTCGATCATCTCGAGCGCGGCCGCCGGCCCCTTCACCTTGGAGACCGCAACGGCGCGGTTCAGCGTGATCACCGGCGACGGCTGCATGATCTCGAGCGCGCCATAGAGCAGGTCGATCTGGGTCCAGTCGGTATCCTCGGGCTTTTCCGCGCGAGCGTGGAGTGCCGCGATCGCAGCCTGCACCTGATAAGGCCCGCTGCGGCGATGGCGCATCGCCTTGTCGATCAGCGCGAGGCCCTCTGCGATCAGCTTCTGGTTCCACAGGCTGCGGTCCTGGTCGTCGAGCAGGATCACCGCGCCATCGGCGTCGAACCGCGCGGCCGCGCGGGCATGCTGCAGCAGCAACAGCGCAGTCAGCCCCATGATCTCCGGCTCGCTCTGGAACAGCCGCAGCAGCAGGCGGGCGAGCCTGATCGCCTCCTCGCACAGCGGCGAGCGGATTTGAGCGGTGTCACCGCTCGCCGAATAGCCCTCGTTGAAGATCAGATAGATCATCGCCGCGACCGAGACGAGCCGCTCGCTGCGCTCGACTGCGCCCGGCGTCTCGAACGGCACATTGGCATCGGCGACGCGCGTCTTGGCCCGCGTGATGCGCTGCTCCATCGCGGCTTCCGAGACCAGGAAGGCGCGCGCGATCTGCTTCACCGACAGGCCGGAGACGATGCGCAGCGCGAGCGCGATCTGCTGCGTCGCCGGCAGGTCCTTGTGGCAGCAGATGAACAGCAGCCGCAGGATGTCGTCGCGGTAATGCGATCCGTCGAGCCGCTCGGCGAGCTCTTCCTCGGCATCGCCGAGGTCGGAGATCGCCTGGTCGTCGTCGGGCAACGCCTCCTGCTTCTTGCCACGTCGGATGTCGTCGATTGCGACATTGCGGCCGACCATGATCAGCCACGCCGCGGGATCGCGCGGCGGGCCGTTCTGCGGCCAGCTCTTCAGCGCCCGCAGGCAGGCGTTCTGAAAGGCTTCCTCGGCGGTATCGAGATTGCGGAAGTAGCGCAGCAGCGCGCCAACCGCCTGGGGACGCGCCGACGTCAGCGCGGCATCGATCCAGGCGGTATCGGTCATGCTCACGCCTTCGTACCCCCCTGATTGAAGTAGCCGACCGGGCGGATCTCATAGGTGCCGCCGGGATTGGCCTCGCCGAGGTCGCGCGCGATGTCGAGCACCTCGTCGAGATTCTTGCCCTCGACCAGGTAGAAGCCGAGCAGCTGCTCCTTGGTTTCGGCGAACGGGCCGTCGAGCACCAGCGGCGGGTTTTCCTTGCGCAGCGTGGTCGCCGCGGTGGTCGGCAGCAGCCGCGCCACCGGGCCGAGCCGGCCCTGCTTGGCGAGCTTGTCCTGCACGGCCGACAATTTCTGCATGACCGAGGCGTCGTGCTCCTTACTCCAGGAACCGACCATGTCTTCGTCATGATAGCAGAGGATGGCGTACAGCATCGAAAAGGCATCTCCGTTCATTGCAAGAACGAACGATTATGCCCGCTGCCGACAGGCGGCGCGAAAGAAATTTAGGTTCCGGATGCAGGCGATGGATTGAGCCGACGCGTTCATGGCACGCCGCGACCGACAATGTCTTGGGACGCGGCGACGGCGTGTCATGCCATCGCCTCGACGTTCATGGTGCGACTACCAATAGACGCCGTAACGAGCGGCGATCCGGCGCGCCTTGGCCTCGTCGCTCTCCCGGCGGCTGGCCTGGCTCCGCTTCACCGGACGCGACGCCTGCGGCCGCGCGGCATTGGCCGGCTGGGCCTGCGACGGGGCCGGCTGGGCTTCGGCCGGAGCGGGCGCAACGGCCGGTTGCGCCTGAGCGGGTGCGTCGGCGTTTGCGAGCACCAGGCCACGGCTCTGGCCGGCGTGAGCGGTGGTGGCGGTGGCAGCGATGAAAGCCGCGATCAGGATCAGCTTGCGCATGGAAGTTCTCCCCGGTTGATGGCAGGAGACTAGGGAGCGGGCCAGGCCCGCTCTGTGACATCGGTCACACTGAAATTGGAGGTATCCGGATGGGTAAGGGCGCACTGGCGCTGCTGATCAATGGCGGCTCGGAAAACTGGTCGTCGGCGCGCTGGAAAGCGCGGTTCGACACGGTCTGCCCGGACCGCCGCGTGGTGCTGCTGCCGGACGGCGCGCTCGATCCCGCCGAGGTGCACTATGCCGCGGTGTGGAAGCCGAAGCCGGGCGAGCTCGCGGCGTTCAAGAACCTGCGCGTCATCTTCAACCTCGGCGCCGGCGTCGACGCGCTGATGGCCGACCGTTCGCTGCCCGACGTGCCGCTGGTGCGGGTCGCGGTCGGCGATCTCACCGATCGCATGACCGAATATGTCGTGCTGCATGTGCTGATGCATCACCGCCAGGAGCTCTATCTGCGGGAGTCGCAGCGATTGAGGCGCTGGGCGCCGGACTATCAATGGGCGGCAAGCGCGATCACCGTCGGGGTGATGGGGCTCGGCACGCTCGGCGCGGCCTCGGCGCACGCGCTCCGCGCGCTCGGCTTCCGCGTCGTCGGCTGGAGCCGCAGCGAGAAGCGGATCGACGGCGTCGCCTGCTATCACGGCACTGAGGGGCTGGACGCGTTCCTGCGCGAGGCCAACATCCTGGTCTGCCTGCTGCCGCTGACGCCGGATACCCGCCACGTGCTGAACCGCGACGCGTTCGCAAAGCTGAACCGCAACAGCCCGCTCGGCGCGCCCGTCATCATCAATGCCGGGCGCGGCGGCTTGCAGAACGAAGCGGACATTTTGCGTGCGCTCGACGACGGCACGCTGGGCGCCGCCTCGCTCGACGTCTTCGAGACCGAGCCGCTGCCGCAAGACAGCCCGTTCTGGAGCCATCCGAAGGTGGTGCTGACGCCGCACAACGCCGCCGACACCGACGCCGACGAGATCTCAAAATACGTCGCGCAGCAGATCGCGCGCTTTGAGCAAGGCGGTGCGCTCGAAAATCTCGTCGATCGCAAGCGAGGGTATTAGGCTGAGCCGTCACACCACACAGAGTGTCGTCCCGGCGAAGGCCGGGACCCATACTCCGCGGCCCCTCATTGGAGCACGCGGAGAGGCCCCCTGCACAGCAACGATGTCCTGTGGTTATGGGTCCCGGCTTTCGCCGGGACGACAAGTGGAGCGGCCGCAGCTTCAGCCCATCTCGGCAACCACCTCCGCGAGCCGGTCGTAGGCGGGCTCGACGCCCTTGTCGATGCCGGAATTGAGATGGCCGTCACGCGCCTCCTTGGTGGGATGGCGGATGGTGGTCGTCAGCGTCGTGGTGCCACCGGCCTCGATGAAGGTCGAGATGACGAGATATTCGTCGCTGGTGAAGCCGGGCATCGAGAAGGTTTCGCCGAACGCCAGCCGCTCCGGGCGCACCACCTCGCGATAGGTGCCGGTCAATTCATGCTCGATACCCTCGGACGAGCGGAACACGAACCGATAGGCGCCGCCGACCCGGAGATCCACTTCACAGACCGGCATCGCGAGTTGCTCGCAGCCGAGCCAGCGCACCAGATATTCCGGCTTCGTCATTGCGTCGAACACGAAGCGCCGCGGCGCGTCGAACTGGCGCGTCATGGCGAACTCGAAATCCGACGGGGTCGTGATCCTCAGCGTCTTATCCACGCGTGCGTCCACGTTGCTTCTCCTTCTTTACTCTGACTTTACGGGTGGTGTGCGGCGGGGCCTTCGCGGCCTCCTCCGCCTTCATCTCCTCGAGCAGGCCGTCGAGGCGGTTGAAGCTCTCGTCCCAGAAGCGGCGGAAATTCCCGAGCCAGCCGTCGACCTGCTTGAACGAAGAGGGCGCGATGCGGCACGGCCGCCACTGCGCCTCGCGCCCGCGCGAGATCAACCCGGCATGCTCCAGCACCTTCAGATGCTTGGAAATCGCCGGCAGGCTCATGTCGAACGGCTTTGCCAGCTCCATCACCGAGGTCTCCCCGAGCGCGAGCCGCGCCAGGATCGCGCGCCGGGTCGGATCGGCCAGCGCGGCGAAGGTCGAACTGAGGGGATCGAGCGGCATTTACTTAGCTCATCGGTTAAATAACCTGCGGGTTAAATACGACCGAACGGCGCTCGCGTCAACGGCCGATTTTGGCCGCTGACGCGGGTGTGAACGATCTACGATTTGCGCGCGAAAGTGACGTGCGTGGCATTCGGGCTCGCGACATGCGAGACGACAGCATATCCGAGCGCGGGCAGATCAATGCCGGCGAACAGATTTTCGCCGGCGCCGAGCAGCACCGGCGACAGCGCCAGTTGCACCTCGTCGAGCAGGCGTGTCTGAAGGAATTGGCGCACCAGCGACACGCCGCCGCCGACCCGAATGTCCTTGTCCCCCGCAACGGCGCGCGCCCGCTCGAGCGCAGCGTGAATGCCGTCGGTCACGAAATGAAACGTGGTGCCGCCTTCCATTTCGATGTCAGGCCGTGCGTGATGGGTCAGCACGTAGGTCGGCGTGTGATACGGCGGATTGGCGCCCCACCAGCCCTTCCAGGCATGATCCGGCCACGGCCCGCGGATCGGGCCGAACATGTTACGGCCCAGAATCCAGGCGCCGATATTCTCCATCGACTTGCGTGCGACCTCGTCGTCGAGCCCGGTGCTGCCGCCGTCCTGGCCGAAGGTCTGGCGGAACGTCCGCGTCTGGAGGAACCAGCCGGGCAACACCATGCCGCCTTCGCCGAATGGATTTTCGAGGCTCTGACGCGGTGCCGCGCCAAATCCATCGATCGAGACCGAGAATGCTGAAGTCCTGACTTTTCCCATGCTATTCCGCTTCCGTAGGTTGAGAGACCTTACGGAAGACGGGCGGGAAAAACAGCGCCCGACATTTGCTGCGGAAGAAATTTCGCCGCTTCTATTTGGCCGCGCACAGCACGTCGACGGCGCCCTTCACGATCGCCTCGAGTTCCCGGCGCGGCACGCGGGCGCGGGCACGGATCGCGATGGTGTGGATGGTCGCTGAGGCAAGATGCGCCAGCGCTGCAGGATCGGCGCCCTCCGGCAACTCGCCGCGCTCCTTGGCATCGCGGAAGCAGATGCCGAACGCCTTGTCGAGCTCGGTCAGTCCCTCCACCACCATGCTGCGGATACCAGGATCCGACACCGCCTCCGACGCCGCGGTCATCACCGTGAAGCAGCCGCGCGGGCCGGACTCGCCGGAGAGATAGATGTCGAGCGCAATGCGATAGATGCGCTCCAGCCGCTCGCGCAGCGGCGCATCGGCACGGAAGATGTCGACCATCGCCGCGCGCGCGTCGTCGCGATAGCGCTGGTAGCTCTTGATGTAGAGCTCGCGCTTGTCGCCGAACGCGCCATAGAGGCTCGGCCGGTTCATGCCGGTCGCAGCACTGAGATCGTCGAGCGAGGTCGCGGCAAAGCCGTCGCGGCGGAACAGATCGAGCGCCTTGCCGAGCGCGACGTCAGGCTCATAGGCGCGCGGCCGCCCGCGCCGCTTCGGCGCGACCGGCGCCTCGATTTTGGCAGCAGATGGCGGCTTCCTACTTTTTTGTACCATTTCGCATTTAATTCCTTGACGCCCTCAATATTATCCAAGACAGTACAAAAATCAATAACGGCCGGAACATCCGCGCCAGACCGCCCCAAGGAGGCACCTATGGACCTTTATTTCTCGCCGCTCGCCTGCTCGATGGCGACCCGCGTCGCGCTCTACGAAGCGGGCCAGCCGGCCAACTACCTCGAGGTCGATCCGAAGACCAAACAGGTGCGCAACGACGGCACCGACTTCAACAAGGTCAACCCGCTCGGCCTGGTGCCGACGCTGCGCACCGACGACGGCGTCGTGCTTACCGAGAACGCCGCGATCCTGCAGTATGTCGCCGACCAGTTCCCGCGCGCCGGCCTCGGCACCGCGTCGAACGCCGAGCGTTCGAAGCTGCATCAATGGCTGTGCTTCATCGGCACCGAGTTGCACAAGGGACTGTTCCTGCCGCTGCTCGACAAGAAGGCGCCGCCGGATGCCAAGACCTACGCGTTGGAGAAATACGTGTCGCGGCTCGACTATGTCGAGGATCACCTGAAGGGCCGCGAGTACCTGCTCGATCATTTCAGCGTCGCCGACGCCTATCTCGTCACGGTCATCAACTGGACCATGGCGACGCCTCCGATCGAGCTTTCGAAATGGCCGGCGCTGAAGGCCTATTACGAGCGCCTGCGCACGCGGCCGTCGGTTGCGAAGGCGGTCGCGGAAGAGTTCGAGCTCTACAAGGCCGAGATCGCGCGGCACAAGGCGGCGGCGTAAGGATTAGCGCACAAGGTGACGGCCCCGCGAGCGGGGGCCGTCCATCCTTCGAGGCTCGCGTTCCGCGAGCGCCTCAGGATGACGGGGATAGGGCTACGCGCACGGTAACTCGAGCCAGGCGCGAAAATCTGTCACCGTCATGCTGAGGTGCGAGCGCAGCGAGCCTCGAAGCACGACGGCCGGCTCGCACCTCACTTTGAGACTCGTAACCCGGATTGAGCGCAGCGCAATCCGGGAACGATCTCGCCGCATCAGAGACCGCCCCTGATTTCGCTTCGCACCATCCGGGCTACGGGAAGTAAAGTGTTGCGGTCAGCAGCCTCGGCAAATCGAAAGCTTGCGAGTATCGAGCTCCCCAGCCGCAGGCTTCCCTGTCTGTCCAGGTGGAGTCTCAAGAAAGACCGACGTAAATTTTTTCCACTGATCGTAGTATTCGACCGGCAAATTGTAGGGCTGGCATTCTGTGATCGCCCGGAGCGCGCTCTCCTGATAGGCCCGAGCAAAATCTGTTGTGGCAGCAGCGCTCCCCGGCCCCAAGACGGGTTGCCCGTCGAGCCTGCCCTCTCGCGTCAGGTCGATCCTGATCTCAACCTTCATATTTGCTGCATCGCTTCCGGCGCCTGCTGGTTTCCTCCAACACCTCTCGACTTGATGTCTAAACATCGGCGCCCAGATTTCGGGCCCGCGTATATTCTTTTTCGCCGCGCTCGACTGGGTAGGGGCGGCTATGAGGGCGGTCGCGAGAAGGCAGCCTGCGAGCGCAATGGCTGTAGAACGTTTAGATGGCATGGAATGGGTCCGGCGGACGCGGTGAGGTTGCAACGCCAACCAGCATAAACCAGTGCCCATCGAGACGCGCAAACGTTTTCGATGAGTCCCCACAACGACCCGTAGCCCGGGCTACGCGGCGATCAGAACGGCTCTTGCCCCAACCCGGGCACATCGGCCGGACGCGGACCGGGCGCGGGCCAGTGGAAGCGGCGGTCCTTCTCTGCGATCGCGATGTCGTTGATCGAGGCTTCGCGGCGGCGCATCAGGCCGTGCTCGTCGAACTCCCACTGCTCGTTGCCGTAGGAACGAAACCAGTTGCCGCCGGCATCGTGCCATTCGTACTGGAAGCGCACCGCGATACGGTTGCCGTCGAACGCCCAGAGATCCTTGATCAGGCGATACTCCCGCTCCTTTTCCCATTTGCGGGTCAGGAAGGCCACGATCGCCTCGCGCCCCTGAAACACCTCGGCGCGATTGCGCCAGCGGCTGTCCTCGGTATAGGCGCCGGCGACCCGAACCGGGTCGCGCGAATTCCAGGCATCCTCCGCCATGCGCGCCTTCTGCGCGGCGGTCTCGCGGGTAAAGGGCGGCAGCGGCGGACGTGACATCGGCGATCCCTCGCGGTTGGTTGGTCGCGCGCAATCTATCGCCGCGCCACGCAGAGTCGATGGGACGTTTCCTATCGCCCGATAGTTAAGCCAGATCGGCCTTCATCAGCGCGCGGATAGACTTCGGAATCGGCTGTGCCCAACCTGCGCTTCAACAGCAGGAGCACTGCAAGAGGTTGTCTTGGCCGGAGCAGAACTTCAAGTCGTCCTCTTCCTCGAGATCACACCCACCCTTCTCCGAGAAAGACGCTTCGGCACTGCAACAAATGCAGAGCACAGGAAATTCTTACCAAGGCACACCTTATGCCTAACGATTAGTTGCATCAAAAGCCGAGCAATGATCAAAGATTGAGATCAAGCCTGAACTGCTTGGGAGGTTAACTCGTTGCGATACAAGTCATTTAGAATAAAGAATTTCAAAGGCATCAAAGACACGACCGTTGAACTCGGCGCTCTCGCGGGCGCTTCAGTCTTCGCCTTCGTAGGTCTTAAGCCGCCTTGTATTCGGAAAGGTCCGACTATTACATTCTGAGATACGCCGCAAACCTTCTTAGTCGCGACGAATTGCCCATTTTGCCGGGACTTGGCGCCGGCACATTTGGTGCATTGATCTCGATGCACATCGGGTGGAATCTAAAATTTTTCTTCCTCCTCGATGGCGACCGTCAAGGAAAGGAAGAAAAGAAGCGGTACATCGCCGAATACGGAATTCCACCTGACCGCATCGGAACGATCGACGAACTTCGGCCTGAAGTGACCCAAATTGAAGATCTAGTCGATAAGGACGCACTAGATCGAATTGAGAAGGAACTCAAATTAGCCAAGTCTCCGACTAAAGCGCAGATTAAGCGCTTCTTTCAAGAGCGACTGGCAATGTCGAAGGTTGATGATCTGGGTCCGGCTTTCCGAGAGCGTGCTGGCGCAATACTAGACGCGCTCGCCGCGAAGCTTACTTAACTCGCGAGTGAAAGCGGCAGCGGTGGGCGTGACATCGGCGATCTCTTGCAGTTGTCTTGCCACGCGCAAATCTATCGCCAGCCCGCGCAGAGTCGATGGGGCGTTTCCTATCGGCCGATAGTTAAGCCAGATCGGCCTTCATCAGCGCGCGGATAGACTTCGGAATCGGCTGTGCCCGGCCCTGACTGACGAAGGCGACGCGCACCTGCGCCTTCACAAGCACGTCATCGCCGCGCCTGACCTCCTGCGCGAGCATGATGGAGGCGCCCTTCACCGCGATCGGCCAGGTCACGACGTCGAGCATGTCGTCCATCCGCGCGGGCTTCAGGAAGTCCAGCGTCATCGAGCGCACGACAAAGGCGAAGCCGCCGGTCTCCTCCTGCGCCTCCTCGAACAGCGCGTTCTGTTCGGCGCCCATCAATCGGAGATGATTGGTACGACCACGCTCCATGAAGCGCAGGTAATTGGCATGGTAGACGATGCCGGAAAAATCGGTGTCCTCGTAATAGACACGGACCTGCATATGATGTCGGCCATCGCGGATCGCGCCGTCGATATGGGGTAAGGTCAATTGCGGCCCCTCGATTGCCTCGTGAGACCAACCGTTTTGCGCAAATTGCGCGATCACGCAAGCGCGATCAGGACACCACCGGCGCCTTTGCACCGAGCGAGACCTGCACGATCTCGGGCGGCACGCCGAGGCGGAACGGCATGATGCTGCAGCCGAGGCCGCCGGAGACGACGACGTCGCATTTCAGCTTGATGTGGCCATAGGCGAGCCGCATGCCGTGCTTCACCGGCACCGCGGGCGACCAGCCGAGCAGCCGGATCTGGCCGCCATGGGTGTGGCCGGACAGTTGCAGCGCGACGCGCGAGGGCACGCGGAGCGCGACGTCGGGCTCGTGCGCGAGCAGGATCACCGGCGCGTCGTCGGTGACTTTTGCGAGCGTCGCATTGAGATCGTCGACGCCGATGCGCCGGACCTCGCGATAGCGCCGCGCCGCCATAAAGGCGAGTTGGTCGCCAAGACCGGCGAGCCAGAACGAGCGGTTATCCTTGGTGAGCCGCACCGCATCGTTCTCGTAGACCGGAATGCCGACGCGCTCCAGCGCACGACGCGCGACGGGTGTGCCGTGCCCCAGGCGCTGCACCGTCTTGTCTTCCCAATAATCGTGATTGCCGAGCACGGCATGGACGCCGAGCGGCGCCTTCAGGTCCTTCAGCACCGCGGCCCATTCGGAGGCCGGAATGAAGCGGGTGACGTGGCGCAGCCCGGCGACATAATCACCGAGCAGCACGATGAGGTCGGGGTTCAGCGCGTTGGTGCGCTCGACGATCTCAGCGATGCGATCGAGCGACATCCAGGGATCGCAGGCGTGAATGTCGGCGATCGCGGCGATCTTGAGCGGAAAGTCCGAAGGCCATTGCCGCGGCGACAGATCGTAGCGCGTCAGCGTGAGGCGGACGACCGGCTCGCTCAGGCCGTAGGCTCCGGTCGAGGCGGTGGCGGCGGTCATTCCGCCGAACCCGCGAAGAAAGTGACGACGTGAAATCATGGGCCTGTGATCGGTGATGCCTGATCCATGATAGGCCCCTTGATTGGAGCGAAATTGGGCCGCGTTTGTGCAGACGGCCTGCAGAGACGTCGCAATGGTTAGCGGGCAAGGTTACCGCGCGGCGCGATGCGCTGCGTCAACACGTCTTTTCACGTCTTCGAGAGCGGGGCTCTTGTTTGAGCATGATCTTCTCCGGAAAACCGCTTCGCACTTTTCCGGATCATGCTTAGTCGTCGTCGCCATTGCCGCCGAACAGGCCGAACTGCGAGGGATCGCGGTTCGGCTCGGCAAGGCCGAGATGGCGGAAGGCATGCGAGGTCAGCAGCCGTCCGCGCGGGGTGCGCTGCAAATAGCCGCACTGGATCAGATAGGGCTCGATGATGTCCTCGATGGCATCGCGCGGCTCCGACAGCGCCGCCGCCATGGTCTCGACGCCGACCGGTCCGCCGCCATAGTTCAACGCGATGGTGGTGAGATAGCGCCGGTCCATCGCGTCCAGCCCGGCGCTGTCGACCTCGAGCGCGCTCAGCGCACGGTCGGCAATGCCGCGATCGATGGCGTCGGCATCCGCGGCGGAGGCAAAGTCGCGCACGCGGCGCAGCAGGCGGCCGGCGATGCGCGGCGTGCCGCGGGCGCGGCGCGCGATCTCGTTGGCGCCGTCGGGGCTCATGCCGATGTTGAGCACGCGGGCGCCGCGGGTGACGATCTTCTCCAGCTCTTCCACGGTGTAGAAATTGAGCCGGATCGGAATGCCGAAGCGATCACGTAGCGGATTGGTGAGCAGGCCTGCGCGCGTGGTCGCGCCGACCAGCGTAAATTTCGACAGCTCGATCTTCACCGAGCGCGCCGCCGGACCTTCGCCGATGATCAGATCGAGTTGGAAATCCTCCATCGCGGGATAGAGCACTTCCTCGACCGCCGGGCTCAGGCGATGAATCTCGTCGATGAACAGCACGTCGCGCTCTTCCAGATTGGTGAGCAGCGCCGCAAGATCGCCGGCCTTCGCAATGACAGGACCCGAGGTGGCACGGAAGCCGACACCGAGCTCGCGCGCGACGATCTGCGCCAGCGTGGTCTTGCCGAGGCCCGGAGGCCCGACGAACAGCACGTGATCGAGTGCCTCGCCGCGCTTCTTGGCGGCCTCGATGAAGATCGAGAGATTCTTGCGCGCCTGGGCCTGGCCGACGAACTCCGTCAGCGACTGCGGACGCAGCGCGGTGTCGCCGACATCGTCGGAGCGGCGTTCGGGCGAGACCATGCGCGAGGGCGTGTTCACTTCGACAATTCCTTAAGCCCCAGCCGGATCAGCTGCGCGGTCTCGGCGCTCTCACCGGCACTGCGCGAGGCGGCGGCGATCGCGGCGGCGGCCTGCGGCTGGCCGTAGCCGAGATTGACCAGCGCGGAGATCGCATCCGTCACCGGGCGCGGCGCGCGGTTGTTGTCGATCGCACCCGAGAGCTGCACCACCGCAGGATCGACATCGGCAAAGCCCGGCGCCTTGTCCTTCAATTCGCTGACGATGCGTTCGGCGACCTTCGGCCCGACACCGGGCGTCCGCGCCACAGCCGCCTTGTCGCGCAGCGCGATGGCATTGGCGAGATCGGTCGGCGGCAGCGTGCCGAGCACCGCCAGCGCGACCTTGGCACCGACGCCCTGTACGGTCTGCAACAGGCGAAACCACTCACGCTCCAGATCCGAGCGGAAGCCGAACAGCTTGATCGCGTCCTCCCGGACATAAGTCTCGATCGAGAGCACGGCCGCGCCCCCCGGCTGTGGCAGCGCCTGCAGCGTGCGGCTCGCGCAATGCACCTGATAGCCGACGCCGCCGACGTCGAGGATCACGTAATCCTCGCCGTAGGAATCGATCAGGCCCTTCAGCTTGCCGATCATAGGTTCGCCACCCTGAGCCGGAGCGCGGCGCTCTGGCGATGATGCGCATGCGTGATCGCGACCGCGAGCGCGTCGGCGGCGTCGGCGGACGGCGGCTCGGCTTTCGGCAACAGGATCTTCAGCATCACCTGGATCTGGTTCTTCTCGGCATGACCGGCGCCGACCACGGTCTTCTTGACCTGGTTCGGTGCGTATTCGGCGACCGAGATACCGAACATTGCGGGCGCCAGCATGGCGACGCCGCGGGCCTGGCCGAGCTTCAGCGTGGCAACGCCGTCCTTGTTGACGAAGGTCTGCTCGACCGCCGCCTCCGCCGGCCTGTAGTCGCCGAGCACGGCAGCCAACCCCTCATGGATCGCGAGCAGCCGGCTCGCCAGCGGCAGATCGTCCGGCGGTTCGACCGAACCGCAGCCGATATAGACCAGACGGTTGCCTTCGGTCTCGATCACGCCCCAGCCGGTGCGGCGGAGACCCGGATCGATACCGATGATGCGGACGGGAGAGCGAATCGGCTGCGATGTCATGGGGAAGTGATACCGCCTAGCCTGCGAGAACGAAACACAAACGGACGCTCGTCCCCTGCCGCGCGTGTCATCGCGCCGTGCCCGCCATCCGGCCTCGCCCGTCATCCCCACGAAAGCGAGAATCCGGTACGCCGCCGCCTCTCGGATCAAATACCGGTCTCTGGAATGCCGGATCGCCCGATCGAGTCGGGCGATGACAGCGGAGTTTTGGGCGATAAACGAGGCTCTTAACCGCCCATCTTCGCGAGCAGCGCGTCGGACACTTCGAAATTGGCGTACACATTCTGCACGTCGTCGTGCTCGTTGAGCAGGTCCATCAGCTTCAACAGCTTTTCGCCGGTCTCGTCGTCGACCGCGACGGTGTTTTGCGGCTTCCAGGTCAGCGCCGCCTTGCGCGGCTCGCCGAACTTGGCTTCCAGCGCTTTTGCGACCTCGCGGAAGGTGTCCTGCGAGGCGTAGACCTCGTGACCGGCCTCGCTGGAGACCACGTCGTCGGCGCCCGCCTCGATCGCGGCATCCAGCATCGCATCATCGGAGGCGACCTTGGCGTCGTATTCGATGATGCCGGTGCGGTCGAACATGAAGGCGACCGAGCCGGTTTCGCCGAGATTGCCGCCCGACTTGGTGAAGAAGGAGCGGATGTCGGAGGCGGCGCGGTTGCGGTTGTCGGTCAGCGCCTCGACGATGACGGCGACGCCGCCGGGGCCATAGCCCTCGTAGCGGATCTCGTCATAGTTCTCGCCCTCACTGCCCAGGGCCTTCTTGATGGCGCGGTCGATATTGTCCTTGGGCATGTTCTCGGCGCGGGCGGCGACCACGGCGGCGCGCAGCCGCGGGTTCATCGCGGGGTCCGGGGTGCCGAGCTTGGCCGCCACGGTGATTTCGCGGGCCAGCTTGCCGAAAAGCTTCGACTTCTGGGCATCCTGCCGGCCCTTGCGGTGCATGATGTTCTTGAATTGGGAATGGCCGGCCATGCGACGTCTCTTCGAGCGTAGGGTCTGAACAGGGGTGGAAAACGCGGCCTTATAGGCCCCTGGCGGTCAAAATCAAAGGTCGGCAGGGGCCGTCCGGCGGACGAATACTACCGCATGCCGGAATATGAGGCACTTGTTAACCATGACTTCATGCCCGGATGCGAGGATCGCCCCGTCCCGCCGCAACTTTCCAAGGCAACTTCCAAGAGCCCCCCATGGCGTTCGGTTTGTTTCGCAAGCAAGTGCCGGATCCGGCTGCGTCGGCCGCCGCGCAGGTTCCGACCGCGGCTGAAGTCTCGACCGAGACTGATTCGGCCAAGGATTCGTCAAAGGAGATCCTGGAGCTGCTGGAACTCGAGCTCGGGGCGATGATCCGCCAGCTCGAACGCGCCGCAGGCTCGGTGGCCGACGGCGCCGAGGCGACGGCAGCCAAGCTCGCGACCATCCGCGCCCGCACCGATGCGCTGACCGGGCGCAGCAGCGATGCACAGAGCACCGCGACGACGTTCTCGGAAGCTGCCGACCGCTTCACCCATTCCGCCGAGGGCATCGGCGCGCAGGTGCGCAGCGCGAGCCAGCTCGCCGACGACGCCGCGGCGGCGGCGCGCGAGGCAACGGCCAATGTCGATCGGCTGCGCGAATCCTCGGCCGCGATCGGCAACGTCGTCAATCTGATCGCGCAGATCGCGCGGCAGACCACGCTGCTGGCGCTCAACTCGACCATTGAAGCGGCGCGCGCCGGCGCCGCCGGCAAGGGATTTGCGGTGGTCGCCACCGAGGTCAAGGCGCTGGCGGTGCAGACCCAGAGCGCGACCGAAGAGATTACAAGGAAGATCGAGGCGTTGCAGAAGGACGCCACCGGATCGGCGGACGCCGTCCACCGCATCTCGCAGGCGATCGAAAAGATCCGCCCGGTGTTCGAGAACGTCAACGGCGCGGTCGCCGAGCAGAACCAGATCACCGGCGAGATGGGCCAGAACGCGGCCTCCGCCTCCCATTTCATCGTCTCGGTCGGCACCAGCGCCGGCGAGATCGACAGTGCGACGCGCGAAGCCGCCGCGCATGGCGACAATGTCGCAAAGGCCGGCAAGGCGGTGACCGCCTTCGCCCGGAAGCTGAAGGCGCGCTGCGCGGTGCTGCTGCGCCAGGACGAGCGCGGCGATCCGCGCAAGAACGAGCGCCTGCCCTGCAGCCTCACGATCGAGATCACGACCGCGCGCGGCATCGTTACCGCGCCGGTCTACGAGATCGCGATGGACGGCATCCTGATCGGTGGACCCGATGCCGAAAGGTTGCCGACCCATGAGACCCTGAATGCAACCTTGCAGGATATCGGCGCCTGCCGGATCAGGATCGGCGACCGCACCAAGGCAGGCAGCCAGGCGCGCTTCGAGGCGGCGACCGCCGAGCTGCGCGAGAAGATCGAAGACCGGATGTGGGCGATCCACGAGGAGAACGCCGAACTCGTCACCCGTGCGATGGAAGCCGGCAGCGCGCTGAGCAAGCTGTTCGAGAACGCGCTGGCAAGCGGCGCGATCACCATCGCTGACATGTTCGACACCGATTATGTCGAGATACCGGACACCAATCCGGTGCAGTACCGCACCAGAATGCTGGACTGGGCGGATCGCGCGCTGCCCGCTCTGCTCGAGGCGTTCCTCGCCAAGGACAAGCGCCTGGCATTCTGCGCGACGGTCGACCGGAACGGCTATCTGCCGGTCCATAACAAGATCTACTCGCAGCCGCAGCGGCCGGGCGACGTCGCCTACAACACCGCCAATTGCCGCAATCGCCGCATCTTCAACGATCCCGCGGGCCTTGCCGCCGCGCATAATGAACGCGCCTACCTGGTTCAAAGCTACGCGCGCGACATGGGCAACGGAACCACCGTGATGATGCGCGAGATCGACGTGCCGATCCGTGTGCGCGGCCGGCACTGGGGCGCCTTCCGCACGGCGTACAAGCTTTGATGGCTTCGTAGCCCGGATGCAGCGCAGCGCCATCCGGGACACGTGGTTCCACGGGCAGCGATCCCGGATTTCGCTGCGCTCCGTCCGGGCTACACAGTGCACGCTCAGGCAAGACCGCCCGAGCGAATCACGCTTTGAATGAGAATGGGGAATGCTGCAGCGGTTCGACGGGCTGCTGTAACGGAGGAAACGCGACATGTCGGCCGCGCAGCTTGCAGTGCTGGATACATCATCGGACCGGACGCTGGCCGAACGGCTGGTCGACCAGCTCGCCGACCGCATCGGCGGCCTAGGGGTCGAGCTTGCCGACATCGCCGGCAACGTCCAGGAGGTCGCGAACCGCGTCTCGAGCCAGTCGGAGCGGTTCCATCATTTGCAGGAGACCGCCGAGATCATGGTCTCGGCCAATCACGACATCGCCAACGCATCGCAGGCGGTGCAAACGACCGCATCCGCCGCGGTCGGCCAGATCGCGGAATCGCGCAACGCGGTTGAGACGGCGGTCAGCCATATCGCAGAGCTCGTCGCCGCGGTCGGACGGATCGAGGCGCGGCTCGCCGCAGTCGGCTCCGCGCTGAACCAGGTCGCCAAGGTCTCCGGCTCGATCGAGGCGATCGCCAAGCAGACCAACCTGCTGGCGCTCAACGCCACGATCGAGGCCGCGCGCGCCGGCAATGCCGGCCGCGGCTTTGCCGTGGTCGCGAGCGAGGTGAAGAACCTTGCCGAGGCGACCCGCCAGGCGACCCATCAGATTTCCGACACCGTGCGCGACCTCGACGGCCAGATCGGCAGCCTGATCGACGAGAGCAGCGATGCCTCGCTGCGCGCCAAGAGCGCCGGCGAAGGCGCCCAGCAGATCTCGGGCATCATCATGCGGGTGCAGGAGGGCTTCTCATCGGTCGGCGCTGAGATCGGCAGCGTGGCGCGCGCCGCGACCTCCAATCTCGGCCATTGCGACACCGTGATCGCGGAGCTGAACGAGCTCGCCAAGGGCGTCGACCTCTCCTCGCGCGACCTCAAGCACGCCGACGGGCGCGTCGCGAAGCTGCTCGAGCTCTCCGAGAGCCTGATCGTGACCATTGCCGACAGCGGCGTCGAGACCAGCGATGCGCCGCTGATCCGCGTCGTGATCGACACCGCGAAACAGATTTCGGAGCTGTTCGAGAAGGCCATCGCAAGCGGCGAGATCACGCTCGCGCAATTGATGGACGAGAATTACCGCGAGATCGCCGGCACCAATCCGAAGCAGTACCTGACCGACTATGTCGGCTTCACCGACCGCGTGCTGCCTGCGATCCAGGATCCGATCCAGAAGACCGATCCGCGCATCGTGTTCTGCGTCGCCTGGGCGCGCAGCGGCTATCTGCCGACCCACAATCCGAACTACCGGCTGCCGCAGGGACCGGACCCGGTGTGGAACAACGCCAATTGCCGCAACCGCCGCCTGTTCAACGACCGCGCGGTGAGCAAGGTCGCGGCCAATACAAAACCGTTCCTGCTGCAGACCTACCGCCGCGACATGGGCGGCGGCAATTTCGTGCTGATGAAGGACGTCTCGTCGCCGATCGTCGTGAACGGCCGCCACTGGGGCGCCTTCCGGATGGGTTTTCGGCAGGGCTAGGTTTGCTCTCTCAGGAGGTTGTCCATCTGGTCTGAACCGAGGAAGCTGAGGTTG
>NZ_NWTG01000035.1 GCF_002532045.1 Bradyrhizobium sp. C9
CTTCTCTCCGTGCTTGGCCATATGCGATAGCCCTACCTGGAGGGGGAGGGTCGCTTCGCATCGCGTAAGCGATGTGAAGCGGGGTGGGGTGACGGTCTATCGTCGTCGATGGTGCTTCAGCGGCACGGCTTCGACCCCGCGAGCGCCGTAGATCTCGACATAGATGCGCTCCAGCACGGCGTTGAGGTCAGCCGTGATCTCCGAATTCCAGAACCGGATGACTCGATAGCCCTCTTTCTCCAGCCACTCCTGTCGTTCGCGATCGTGCTTCGCGGTCTCGTCCTCATTGTGGTGTCCGCCGTCGAGTTCGATAATCAGCCGTTTCGCCGGGAGAAGGAAGTCGACGATTTACGGGCCGATTGGCGCCTGTCGTCGGAAGTGTGTGCCGTCGGTCGGCAGCTCCTTTAGAGCTCGCCACAGAATCCGCTCGTGCGGCGTGGTATTCGCGCGCAGCTTCTTCGCAGTCGCTCTTCGGATCGATGCCGAGACCATTTGTGTGGCTTCACCCCACCCCGATCGCACCCGACGATGCTGCGCATCGCCGCGCGCGCTCGACCCTCCCCCTCCAGGGGAGGGTGAAGTGGAGCGCAATCCTTGCGCGAATGCAAGTCGATGGACGGCTGTTACCCTCCCCTGGAGGGGGAGGGTCGCTTCGCAGCGCGTCAGCGATGTGAAGCGGGGTGGGGTGACAGTCTCTCCGCTACGAAACTGCGCGTTCTAGATCGCGCTTTCGCCTTCGTGCTGGAAGCCGAGATAGCTCGCGGCGACGCCTTTGTTGGCGGCGATATCTTTCGCGGTGCCGGACAGCACGAACTCGCCGAGCTCCATCACATAGGCGCGATCGGCGATCTGCAGCGCGGCCTGGGCGTTCTGCTCGACCAGCAGCACCGAGACGCCGGCGGCGCGGAGCTCGCCGACGATGCGGAAGATGTCGGCGACGATGATCGGGGCGAGGCCGAGGCTCGGCTCGTCCAGCATCAGCAGTTTCGGCGCGCCCATCAGCGCGCGGCCCATCGCCAGCATCTGCTGCTCGCCGCCGGAGAGCGTACCGGCGAGCTGCTTGCGGCGCTCCTTGAGCCGCGGAAACAGCGTGTAGACCCGCTCCAGCGAAACGGCCGCGGTTGCCTTCGCGATCCGGAAGGCGCCGAGCTCGAGATTGTCCTCGACATTCATGGTGCCGAACAATTCGCGATGCTCGGGCACCAGGCTCAGGCCGGTGGCGACGCGGTCCTCGATGTCGAGCGGTGCCATGTCGACGCCCGCGAAGGTGGTGCGGCCCCGCAGCGGCAGCACGCCCATGATGGCGTTGAGCAAGGTGGTCTTGCCGGCGCCGTTGGCGCCGATGATGGTGACGATCTCGTTCTCGCCAACGTCGAGCGAGACGCCGCGCACGGCCTCGACCTTGCCGTAGGCGATATGAACGTCGGCAACCGTCAGCAACGCACTCATGCGGCGGCTCCGAGATAGGCCTTGATGACGTCGGGGTTGCGTTTGATCGCGGCCGGCGTGCCCTCGGCGATCTTGGTGCCGAAATCCAGCACCACGATGCGGTCGGCGAGATCCATCACGAATCCCATGTCGTGCTCGACCAGCAGCACCGACATGCCGCCGTCGCGCAATTGCCGCAGCAACGCGGCGAGCCGCTGCTTCTCCATGTGGCGCAGCCCGGCCGCCGGCTCGTCGAGCAGCAGCAGCATCGGGTCGACGCACAGCGCACGCGCGATCTCGACGATGCGCTGCTGGCCGAGCGACAGCGAGCCCGCGAGCTGGTCGATCTGCTCGGACAGGCCGACGCGCGCGATCTGCCGCGCGGCTTCCGCCAGCAACCTCGCCTCGTCAGCGCGGTCGAGCCGCAGCATGCTGGAGATCGCCCCGGAATTGCCGCGCAGATGCGCGCCGATCGCGACGTTCTCGAGCACGGTCATGTCGGGCACCAGCTTGACATGCTGGAACGTGCGGGCGACGCCGAGCTTGACGACCTCCTGCGGCGGGGCGTTTGCGACCTCGTTGCCGAGCACGGCGATCTTGCCGCTGGTTGCGGGCAGCACGCCGGTGATCAGGTTGAAGGTCGTGCTCTTGCCGGCGCCGTTCGGGCCGATCAGCGCGACGATCTCGCGGGCGTTGACGTCGAACGAGACGTCGTTCACCGCGAGCACGCCGCCGAACTGTTTGCGCGCCTTGTCGATGTGCAGCAGGATCGGAGAGGTCCCCGCCGCCCGCTCACGGTGTTCCAGCTTCACCGACGTGTCCGGCGTCTTTCGGGCCGGCTTGAACGGCAGGTGCGACATCAGCCAGGGCCAGACGCCCTGCGGTGCAAGCTGCAACAACAGCACCAGCATGATGCCGAACACGATGGTCTCGAGCTGGCTCTGGCCGCCGAAGATGTAGGGCAGGTAGCTCTGCAGCACCTCTTTCAGGATCACGACGATGCCGGCGCCGAGCACGCCGCCCCAGACGTAACCGGCGCCGCCGACGACGGCGATGAACAGATACTCGATGCCGGCCTGTGCGCCGAACGGCGTCGGGTTGGCGGCGCGCTGGAAATGCGCGTAGAGCCAGCCGGACAGGCCGGCCAGCACCGCGGCATAGATGAACACCAACAGCTTCGCACGCGGCGTCTGCACGCCGAACGCCTCGGCCGCGATATGCCCGCGCCGCAACGCGCGGATAGCGCGCCCGGTGCGGGAATCCAGCAGGTTCATGGTCAAGAGCGCGGAGAGCAGCACCGCGACCCAGATCGCGTAATAGATCGTGTCCGGGCTCAGCATCCTGAACGAGCCGATCGAGAGCGGCGGAATGCCCGAAATGCCGTCGTTGCGGCCGAGGAACTCGAGCTTGCTGAACAGATAGAACAGCCCGATGCCCCAGGCGATGGTGCCGAGCGGCAGATAGTGACCCGACAGCCGCACCGTGACGAGGCCGAGCAGCACCGCCGCAATGGCGCTGACCAAAAGCGAAGCCGGCAGCGTCAGCCACGGCGAGACGCCATAGGCGGTGGTCAGCACCGCCGTGGTGTAGGCGCCGAAGCCACAGAATGCGGCCTGTCCGAACGAGGTGAGGCCGCCGACGCCGGTGAGCAGCACCAGCCCCATCGCGACCAGCGCGGCGAGGCCGATATTGTCGAGCAGCACGATCCAGAACGGCGGGATGCCCGGCAGAAGCGGGATCACCGCCATCACGAGCGCAAAGATGATGAGAGGAAGCCGCTGCGTCATCGCGCTCAATCCTTCTCTTCCTCGACCTGGGGCGCTGCGAGCGAGCGCAGCACCAGGACGGGAAGGATCAGCGTGAACACGATGACTTCCTTGAAATTACTTGCGTAGAACGACGAGAAGGCCTCGACGATGCCGACCACGATGGCGGCGACCGCGGTCAGGGGATAGCTGACCAGGCCGCCGATGATGGCGGCAATGAAGCCCTTAAGGCCGATCAGGAAGCCGGTGTCGTAATAGAGCGTCGTGATCGGCACGATCAGGATGCCCGAAATCGCGCCGATCACGGAGGCGAGCAGGAATGCGATCTGGCCCGACAGCGTAGTGCGGATGCCGACCAGGCGGGCGCCGAGGCGATTGACCGCGGTGGCGCGCAGCGCCTTGCCGGTCTTGGTGTAGCCGAAGAACAGCCACAAGGCGACGATGAAGCCGACCGTCAGGGCATACACAGCAAGGCTCTGGCCGGTGAAGCGCAGCGGACCCGCAGTCACCGCGGCATTCGACAGCGCCGGGGCGCGCAGGCCCTCGGCGCCGAAGAACACCAGGCCGAGGCCTTGCAGCGCCAGATGGCAGCCGACCGAGGCGATCAGCAGCACCAGCACGGAAGTGTGCGCGATCGGCTGGAACGCGATGCGATAGAGGAACAGCCCGATCGCCGCCACGATCAAGAGCGCCAGCGCGATGTTGATGGCGATCGGCGTGTTGGGACCGACCAGCGCATAGACGAGGCCGAGCAGCGCGACGGGAAAGACGATGTTGAGCGCGACCGAGCGCATCACCAGGCGGGCATGCAGCGCCTTGCGGGCGAAGAACAGATCGAGCGCGAACGCGACAAGGCCCATCGCGACGGCAAGGCGTACGGTGCCGGGTACCTGCCCGGTCGCGAGCATGGCGTAGCTCAGCGCGCCGTAGGTGACGAATTCGCCCTGCGGGATCAGGATCACCCGCGTCACCGCGAACACCAGCACCAGGGCCAGCCCGAGCAGTGCGTAGATCGCGCCGTTGGTGATGCCGTCCTGCAGCAGGAACAGCATGATCGTCGTGTTCAAGGCCGAGCGCTCCCCCTTAAGCGTCGGGCGGCCGCAGCCGGCTGTGCCGGTCGGGTCGGCCGATGCCGGCTGTTGATAGCCGCCGATATTTGATATGGTGCATAACGATTATTAGATATAATCTCAAGGTCCCCGAGCGTCCCGCGGGGTTTTTGTACCGGGATTGCGAGCCTGGAGCGATGACTGTTTCCAAAACCGCCTCCGATGCCGTCAGATCGTCGCGTGCCCTGCGCCGGGAACCGGTCGATCCTGCCGGGGACGACAGCATGCTGCAACTGGGCGAACTGTCCGGACTGCTCGGCTATTCGCTGAAGCGTGCGCAGCTCAAGGTCTTCGAGGACTTCCTGCGCTGCGTCGCGCCGCTGCAACTGACGCCGGCGCAGTTCTCGGTGCTGCTGCTGCTGGACAAGAATCCGGGCCGCAACCAGACCGAGATCGCCAACACGCTCGGCATCCTCAGGCCGAATTTCGTCGCCATGCTCGACGCGCTGGAGAGCCGCGACCTTTGCGCGCGGATGCGCTCCACCAACGACCGGCGCTCCCACATCCTGGTCCTGACCGACAAGGGCCGCGCCGTGCTGGCGCGCGCCAAGAAGCTGGTCGCCAACAAGCACGAGGCGCGGCTGATCGAGGTGCTCGGCCCGGCCAACCACGCCGCGCTGCTGGAAATGCTGGCCAAGCTCGCGCAGGAGTTTTGAGAGACGATAGTCGCTCCACCGTCGTTGCGGGCGAAGCGAAGCAATCCATTCCTCCGCTCGGGGAAGCATGGATTGCTTCGTCGCTACGCTCCTCGCAATGACACGTGAATCAGTCCACCAAAATCACCCTGACGTCGTTGACGTTGGTCAGCGTCGGGCCGGTCAGCAGCAGATCCCCGGTCTGGGCGAAGAAGCCGGTGGCGTCGTTGTTCTCGAGGTAGGCCCTGGGATCGAGGCCGATCGATTTCATCTTCGCGAAGGTTGCCTGATCGATCACGGCTCCGGCGGGGTCGGTCGCGCTGCCGGCGCCGCCGTCGGCACCGTCGGTGTCGGCGGCGAGCGCCGAGATGTCGGGCGTTCCCTTGAGCAGGTCGGCCAGCGCCAGCGCGTATTCCTGGTTGGGGCCGCCGCGGCCATTGCCGCGCACCGTCACCGTGAGCTCGCCGCCGGAGATGATCGCAACGCGCTTGCCCTCGCTGCGCGCCTTCAATGCGAGCCGGGCGTGCCCGGCCGCGACGTCGCGCGCCTCGCCTTCGAGATCGGCGCCGAGCGCGATGGTCTCGTAGCCGGCGTCCTGCGCGACCTTCACCGCGGCGTCGATCGAGGCCTTGGGCTTTGCCAGCAGCTCGAACGTCGCGCGCGCAAAGGCGGGATCGCCCGGCTTGCAGCTCTCGTTCCTGGGATCGTCAAGGGCGCGGCGGACCGCGTCGTCGACCGAGAGATTGTACTTGGCGACCAGCGCGCGGGCGTCCGCCAGCGTGGTCGGATCCGGCACCGTCGGCCCCGAGGCGATCGCGGAGGGATCGTCATGCGGCACGTCCGAAATCGCCAGTGTGACGATCTCGGCGGCGTGCTGGCCGGCGCGTGCCAGCCGCCCCCCTTTGATGCGCGACAGATGCTTGCGGACGATGTTCATCTCGCCGATCGGCGCGCCGGAGCGCAGCAGCGCGCGGTTGACCTGCTGCTTCTGGGCAAAGCTCACGCCTTCGACGGGTGCGATCCAGTTCGCCGAGCCGCCGCCGGTCAGCAGCACCAGCAGCAGATCGTCGGACGTGGCTTCCGCTGCCAGCCGCAGCGTATCGTCGGCCGCGCGCAGGCCGGCTTCATCGGGCACCGGATGGCCGGCCTCGACCACCTTGATGCGGCGGGTCGGCACGCCATGGCCGTGCCGGGTGGTGGCGATGCCGACCAGCCGCGACGATTCGAGGCCGAGCGTGTCGAGATAATGCCGCTCCGCCGCCGCGGCCATGGCGCCGGCGCCCTTGCCGGCGGCGAGACAGATCACGCGTCCCTTCGGCGCCGGCCGCAGCCGCGATGCCAGCACGACATCGGGATGCGCAGCCGCCACAGCGGCATCGAAGATCGAACGCAGGAAAGGACGACGGTCGGTCATGGCTGTGCTTTCGTTACGCGGTCAGTTTCCGCCGACTTCGCCGCTGATGACGTCGCCGAACAATTGCCAGCGCTCGCCCTTGAACTGCATCAGCTGCAATTGCTCGATCGGCTGGAAGTCGGCGGGCCCGGTCGACAGCGTGACGCCGGGCAGCAGGCCGCCCTGCGCAAACTGCTTCAGGCTCGCCGCCTGCTTCATCACATTGGCGCGGGTGAGGTCGTCGCCGCAGCGGCGCAACACCTCGACCATCGTGGTCGCCATGTTGTAGCCGGTCATCGCCGAGGCATCGACGCGGTTGGTGTCGGGCAGGTACTTGGCGAGCAATTCGTCGAACGCCTTCATGCCGGCGTCGTCCTTCCACTGCGGATCGCTGGCGTCCTTGGCGTAGGCCGCCGAGATCACGCCCTGCGCATTGTCGAGGCCCGCCGGACGCATCACCGTCGCGGTGGAGGCCGAGACGTTGGAGACGATCGTCATTGGCTTCCAGTTCATCTCGCCGAGCTTCTTGATCGCCTGGGCGCCGAACTTCGGCGTGGTGAAGAAGATGATAACGTCGGGGTTGGCGGATTTCAGCCGGACCACATGGGAATCGATGGTGGGCTCGGCGACCTCGTAGCTTTCCTTGGCGACGATCCCCGCGGGATTGCCGGCGAAGCCGTCTTCGAGGCCCTTCAGGTAGTCCTTGCCCATGTCGTCGTTCTGGTAGAGCACGGCGACCTTGGCGGCGGGATTCTCCTTGTGCAGATACTTCGCGTAGATCCGCGACTCGCTCTGGTAGCTCGGCAGCCAGCCCATGGTCCACGGGAACGCCTTCGGATCGTTCCACTTGGTGGCGCCGGTGGCGACGAACAGCTGCGGCACCTTCTTGGCGTTGAGATATTTCTGGATTGCGGTGTTGGAGGCGGTGCCGAGCGTGCCGAACAGGAACAGCACCTCGTCGCTCTCGACCAGCTTGCGCGCCTGCTCGACCGCCTTCGGCGGCGAATAGGCATCGTCATAGGAGATGAAATTGATCTTGCGGCCGTTGATGCCGCCGTCGTCGTTGACCTTCTTGAACACCGCCGCCATCGCCTTGCCGACCACGCCATAGGCCGACGCAGGGCCGCTATAGGGCACGATGTTGCCGATCTTGATCTCGGTGTCGGTCGCACCGGTGTCGTATTTCTTCTGCGCCCATGCGGCATTGCCGGTCACGGCGGCGATGGCGAGGCCGAGCAGGGCGGTTGCGACACGGTGACGGATCGGCTTCGGCATTTCCCGAAAACTCCTTGTTGTTGCCGGCGCAAGGGCACCGGGTTCTCTGCGGTTGTTGCCGGTTTTCCTAGCGCATTGCCGGGCAAAGTGTAAGCAGGCATCGCCCGGGCGGGCCTGCCCATGGTGAATGAAAAGCCCCCTGCGACGGTATCGCAGGGGGCCATTGTCGGTCGATTGTCGGCAGGAAATCAGCCGCCGACGTCGGCGCTGATGATATCGCCGAACAGTTCCCATTTCTCGCCCTTGAACTTCATCAGCTGCAACTGGCTGATCGGGGCGAAATCGTTCGCGGCGGTGTTGATCTTGATGCCGGGCAGCAGCACTTCGGTGCGGAAGTCCTGCAGGCTCGCCGCCTGCTTCATGATGTTCTCGCGCGTGAGGTTGTCGCCGCACTGCTTGAGCACCTGAACCAGGGTCTGCGCCACGCCGTAGCCGACCACGGTGCCGCCGTCGAGCTTGTCGCCCTCGGGGAAGTCCTTGGCCATGAAGGCGTAGAATTCCTTCATGCCGGGATCATTGTCCCATTGCTTGTCGGATGCGTCCTTCAGGTAGGCGGCGGAGATGATGTCCTGCGCATTCTCGAAGCCGGCCGGTTTGATCACGCTGCCGACCGAGGCCGACACGTTGTTGAGGAAGTGCGTCGGCTTCCAGCCGATCTCGGCGACCTTCTTGATTGCCTGCGCCGCGAATTTCGGCGTCGCGATGTCGATGAAGACGTCGGCGTTGCTGGCCTTCAGCTTGACGATGTTGCTGTCGATGGTCGGCTGGGAGGTCTCGAAGCTCTCTTCGGCGACGATCATGCCGGCGGCCTTCTGGCCCAGGCCGTCCTTCAGGCCCTTCAGATAGTCCTTGCCGTAATCGTCGTTCTGGTAGAGCACGGCGATCTTGGCGTTCGGCATGTTCTTCAGGATGTACTTTGCGTAGATCTGAGTCTCGCTCTGGTAGTTGGGCTGCCAGCCCATGGTCCAGGGAAAGTCCTTCGGATCGTTCCACTTGGTGGCGCCGGTGGCGACGAACAGCTGCGGCACCTTCTTGGAGTTCATGTATTTCTGGATCGCCGAGTTCGACGGCGTGCCGAGCGAGTTGAAAATCAGCAGCACCTCGTCGCTTTCGACCAGCTTGCGCGCCTGCTCCACGGCTTTCGGCGGCGAGTAGGCGTCATCGTAGGAGATGAAGTTGATCTTGCGGCCGTTGATGCCGCCGGCGTCGTTGATTTTCTTGAAATAGGCGGCCTCGGTGCGGCCGATGATGCCGTAGGCGGAGGCCGGTCCGCTATAGGGCATGATGTTGCCGATCTTGATCTCGGTGTCGCTGGCGCCGGTGTCGTATTTCTTCTGGGCAAGCGCAGCGCTGCTGGATGTCGCGACGATCGCGAGCGCGGCGGCGAGGACTGCAAGTCTTGTGGTAGCGGACATCTATGTCTCTCTCCCTGTTGTCAGACGAATGTGTCGCGGCCCTCTTGTTTCGACGGCTCTGTTATTTGACTGCAATGATTAGCATTTCGGGCGGCCCGTCTCAATGAAAGCCCCTGCGACAATGCCGCAGGGGCTCTGGTCTTTAGTCGACAATTTCGGGTTAACCGCCGACGTCGCCGCTCAAAATCTCGCCAAAGCGCTCCCAGGTCTGGCCCTTGAAGCGGATCAATTGCAGTTGCGAGAGCGGCGCGAAATCGGTCGCCGAGGTGTTGACCTTGACGCCCGGCAACAGGCCGCCGGGTTCGTAATCGCGGATGCTGGCCGCCTGCTTCATGACGTTCTCGCGGGTCAGGTCGTCGCCGCACGCCTTGAGCACGTGCACGAGGCCCTGCGAGACGATGTAGGCGTACATCACGGAGGCATCGGCGCGGTTCGCTTCCGGATAGTATTTATCGAGGAACTCGTTCCAGGCGATCATTGCCTTGTCGGTCTTCCACTGCGGGTCGGTTGGATCCTTGAAATATTGCGACGAGATGATGTCCTGGGCATTCTCGAAGCCCGCGGGCTTGATCACGCTGCCGATCGATCCGGAGACGTTGTTGAGGAAATGCAGCGGATGCCAGTTGAGTTCGGCGTTCTTCTTGATCGCCTGCGCCGCGAATTTCGGCGTCGTGATGTTGAAGAACACGTCGGCGCCGGAGGCCTTGAGCCTGACGATGTGGGAGTCGATGGTCGGCTCCGTCACCTCGTAGCTGTCCTCGGCGACGATCATCGATGCCGCCTTGGCGCCGAGCCCGTCCTTGAAGCCCTTCAGATAATCCTTGCCGTAATCGTCGTTCTGGTAGAGCACGGCGATCTTGGCGTCCGGCTTGTTCTTCAGGATGTATTTTGCGTAGATGATGGACTCGCTCTGGTAGTTGGGCTGCCAGCCCATCGTCCAGGGAAATTCCCTCGGGTCGTTCCACTTGGTGGCGCCGGTCGCGACGAACAGCTGCGGCACCTTCTTCTGGTTCATGTATTTCTGGATCGCCGAGTTCGGCGGCGTGCCGAGCGAATTGAAGATCAGCAGCACCTCGTCGCTCTCGACGAGCTTGCGCGCCTGCTCGACGGTCTTCGGTGGTGTGTAGGCGTCGTCATAGCTGATGTAGGTGATCTTGCGGCCGTTGATGCCACCCTCGGCGTTGATCTTGCGGAAATAGGCCTCTTCGGTCTTGCCGATCACGCCATAGGCGGAAGCCGCTCCGCTGTAGGGCATGATGTTGCCGATCTTGATTTCGCTGTCGGAGGCGCCGATGTCGTATTTCTTCTGCGCGGCGGAGGGACTCGTGGTCGCTGCGAGCAATGCGAGGGCAGCCGAAATGGCCCCCAACCGCAAATGGATAGCAGGCATTTTGATCTCCCTTGGATCACGGTGAATGTGTGTCACGATTTTTGGAGTGGGAGCACTTTGCGGCTCCTTCCGACATTGAATACCTTTCGTCTGGTGCCAGCAACAGAAAGCCCCCCGCGGCGCTGCCGCGGAGGGCGTCATTTAGTCGAACGCGTTGCGAGGAAAGCCGGCGCTGCGGAATCGCTTCGCGACACACGCGAAGCGTTTGCGTGGAGATCGTGCGTCGTCCTAGTTGCTGAGCCCGCTCGAGATGATGTCGCCGAACAGCTCCCACTTCTCGCCCTTGAAGCGCATCAGCTGCAACTGCTTGATCGGCGCGAAGTCGGTGGCGGAGGTGTTGATGCTGATGCCCGGCAGCAGCGTGCCGGGGACATAGTCCTTCAGGCTCGCGGCCTGCTTCATGATGTTCGCACGGGTGAGATCGTCGCCGCACATCTCCAGCACCTGCGCCATGGTCTGTGCGGCGGCGTAACCGTAGGAGGTGGCGCCGTCGAGCTTGTTGGCGTCGGGATAATCCTTCTTGAGGAAGGCAAGGAATTTCTCCATGCCCGGATCCTTGTCCCATTGCGGATCGGCGCCGTCCTTGAGATAGGACGCGGACAGGATGCCCTGCGCGTTCTCGAAGCCGGCCGGCTGCATGACGCCGCCGACCGAGGCCGAGACATTGGCGACGAACTGCAACGGTGTCCACGCGATTTCGGCGGCCTTCTTGATCGCCTGCGCCGCGAATTTCGGTGACGTAATGCTGATGAAGGTATCGGCTCCGGCGGCCTTCAGCTTGACGATGTGATTGTCGATCGCAGGCTCCGACGTCTCGTAAGCCTCTTCGGCGACGATCATCGAGGCCTTGTCGCCGAAAGCGTCCTTCAGGCCCTTGAGGTAGTCCCTGCCGAAATCGTCGTTCTGGTAAAGCACGGCAACCTTGGCGTCTGCCTTGTGCTTCATGATGTATTTTGCGTAGACCCGCGCTTCGTCCTGGTACGACGGCTGCCAGCCCATGGTCCAGGGATAGTTCTTGGGGTCGTTCCACTTGGAGCCGCCGGAACCGACGAACAGCTGCGGCACCTGCTTCTCGTTCATGTACTTTCGGATCGAAGCGTTGGTTGCGGTACCGACCGAGCCGAACACCAGGAGGACCTCGTCGTCCTCAACCAGCTTGCGGGTTTGCTCCACCGTCTTGGCCGGCGAGTAGTTGTCGTCATAGGAGATGAACGTGATCTTGCGGCCGTGGATGCCGCCGGCCTGGTTGATCATCTTGAAGTAGGCCGCCTCGGTCCTGCCGATCACGCCATAGGCCGAGGCGGGGCCGCTGTAGGGTGCGGTGTTGCCGATCTTGATCTCGGTGTCGCTGGCCCCGGTGTCGTATTTCTTCTGCGCCAGCGCGACATTGCAGCTCGTCAGGATCAGAGCCAATGCGGACAACAGCGCCGTCAGGGACGGACGTGCGGCAGTCATGGTTTCCCCACCTCGAGTTCTTAGTTTGCAGTATTCAATACCATCGGCGCGGGGCGTCAACAAAAAGCCCCCGCGACGGAGATCGCGGAGGCTGTTGTTTTATTCCCGCAGTGCAACGTCACTCAGAGGGGACGTCGCCGGAAATGATGTCACCGAACAGTTCCCACTTCTGACCCTTGAAGCGCTGCATCTGAAGCTGGGCGATCGGGGCGAAGTCGGTGGCGGAGGTGTTGATCTTGACGCCGGGGAGCAGGGTGTCGGGCGTAAAGTCCTTCAGGCTCGCCGCTTGCTTCATGACGTTGGCGCGGGTCAGATCGTCGCCGCACATTTCCAGCACCTTGGCGAGCGTCTGCGCGGCACCGTAGCCGTAGACATAGCCGCCGTCGGTCTTGTCGGCGCCCGGCATGTACTTGTCGAGAAACTCCGACCACTTCTTCATGCCGGGGTCGTTATTCCACTGCGAGTCGGCGCCGTCCTTGGCATAGGCCGCCGACAGCACGCCCTGGGCGTTGTCGAAGCCGGCCGGCTGCATCACGCTGCCGACCGAGGCCGACACGTTGGTGATGATCTGCAGCGGCTTCCAGCCGAGCTCGGCGGTCTTCTTGATGGTCTGCGCGCCGAATTTCGGCGTGGTGTAGATCAGCAGCACGTCGGGATTGGCGGCCTTGATCTTGACGATGTGGCCGTCGATCGACGGCTCGGACACCTCGTAGCTCTCCTCCATGATGATGCTGGAGGCCGCCTTGGCGCCAAAACCGTCCTTGGTGCCCTTGAGGTAGTCTTTGCCGAAATCGTCGTTCTGATAGAGGATCGCGACCTTGGCGTCGGGCTTCTCCTTCATCAGCCACTTGGCATAGATCTGGGCTTCGCTCTGGTAGCTCGGCTGCCAGCCCATGGTCCACGGGAAGTTCTTCGGGTCGTTCCACTTGGTGGCGCCGGTGGCGACGAACAGCTGCGGGATCTTCTTGGAATTCAGGTACTTCTGGATCGCGGTGTTGGACGGCGTGCCGAGCGGGTTGAAGACCAGCAGCACTTCGTCGCTCTCGACCAGCTTGCGCACCTGCTCGACCGCCTTCGGCGGCGAATAGGCGTCGTCATAGCTGACGAAATTGACCTTGCGGCCGTTGATGCCGCCGCGGTCGTTGATCATCTTGAAGTAGGCTTCTTCGGTCTTGCCGATCACGCCGTAGGCGGAGGCCGGGCCCGAATACGGGATGATGTTGCCGACCTTGATCTCGGTATCGCTCGCGCCGGTGTCGTATTTCTTCTGGGCGAATGCGGCAGTGGACGTCGCGGCAACAGCGACGATCGCCGCGGAAATCGCGGCGATCCGAACGGTAGAAAGCATAATGTCTCCTGGTTTGGTTCTAAAGATTCTTAGTTCTTCTTGAGCTTTGCGGCCAGTTGCTGGGCAACGATCGCAACCTGCCTGGCGCCGTGCGGCACGAGGAAGATGACGAGGAACAGCAACACGCCGAACACCGCGCCGGAAAGACCCTTCGAGATGCCTTCGGCGATGTTCGGCACGAAGATGATGAAGGCGCTTCCGACGATCGAGCCGGGCAGCCAGCCGACGCCGCCGACCACCATGCCGAGGAACAGCGAGATCGCGAGCTGGATGGTGTAGCCGTCGGGCGCCACGAACTGCACCGCGATGGCGCCGAGACCGCCGGCAACGCCGGTGATGCCGGCCGAGACGCCGAACGCCAGCGTCTTGTACAGCGCGACGTCGACGCCCATCGCGGAGGCCGCGATCTCGTTGTCGCGGATCGCCATGAAGGCGCGGCCGGAGCGCGAGCGCAGCAGGTTGACCGAGGCGATGTAGATTCCAATCGAGACCGCCAGGGTGAAGTAGTAGAGCCACATGTCCTGCGACATCGGCAGCCCGAACGGGGCATCCGGCTTGGTGACGACGAGGCCCTGCACGCCGCCGGTCCAGTGCTCGAAATAGCCGAGCTTGAGCAGCTGCGGCATTGCGGTGGCGAGCGCGAAGGTCGCGAGCGCCAGATAGACGCCGGAAAGCCGCAGCGCCGGCTGGCCGAACAGGAAGCCGAAGCCGAAGCAGACGATGCCAGCGATCGGCAGCGTCAGGGCATAGTTCATGCCCGCATGCTCCATCAGAATCGCCGATGTATAGGCGCCGACGGCATAGAACGCGCTCTGGCCGAGCGAGAACTGGCCGCTTCCGCCGGTCAGGATGTTGAGCGCCATCACCGCAAGCGCGTAGATCAGAAGCATCGTCATCTGGAAGATGATGAAGTTCTTCACGAACAGCGGGATCAGGATCAGCGCGGCAAGTACGACCAGCGAGGTGCCGTAGCCCAGCGTCATGGCACGCTTGGGCACAGCCTCGACGGCGGCGGCTTCTGTGACGATTTCTTCAGCGGCGCTCATGATCAAACTCGCTTGACGATGGCGCGGCCGAACAGGCCTGCCGGTTTAACGACCAGGACGACGATGATCAGCGCAAGCGCGATCGGAAGTTTCAGCTCATTGCCGACACCGGGGATGTAGGTGCCGACGAGGTTCTCGAAGATGCCGACCAGGAAGCCGCCCATCACCGCGCCGAACGGCGAGGTCAGGCCGCCGAGCACGGCTGCGGCAAATCCGTAGATCAGCACGCCGAGCATCATGTTCGGCTCGAGGAACACCACCGGCGCAATCATCATGCCGGCGATCGAGCCGATCGCAGACGCCATGCCCCAGCCCAGCGCGATCATCCAGGAGGTGTTGATGCCGACCAGCCGCGCTGATTCAGGCAGCGAGGCGGCCGCCCGCATCGCAAGGCCGACCCGGGTGAAGCGGAAGAAGAAGAACAGCAGGAGCAGCATCAGCAGCGTGATGCCGATCATGCCGGCCTGGTGGGTCGAAATCAGCTGGCTGCCGAGGAACGGCGAGGAGCCGAACGGCGTCGGATACTGCTTGATGGTGAAGTCCCAGATCAGGCCGGCGACCGAGTTGATGATCGCATACAGCGCGATGAAGCCGGCGACGTTGGTCAGGATCGGGGCCTTGGCCAGCGGCTTGAACAGCAGCCGCTCGATGATGATGCCGGCGGCGAACGAAAAGGCGACGGTGAGCACGAAGGCGCCCCAATATGGCACGCCCCATTGCATCAGCTGCCAGGACACGAAGGTCGAGAACATCGCCATTTCGCCCTGGGCGAAATTCAAATGGTCGATGGCCTGGTAGATCATCACGACCGCGAGCGCCATGCAGGCATAGATCGCGCCCGTGGCGATGCCGGCCAGGACCTGGTTGGCAAAAAGCTCCATTGTGCCAGCTCCTCAGTAGCCGAGATAGGATTTGCGGACGTCTTCGTTGTTCGCGATGTCCTTGGCATTGCCCGACATCACGATCCGTCCGGTTTCGATCACATAGGCCTGGTCGGCGAGCTCGAGCGCGAGCTGCGCGTTCTGCTCGACCACCAGGATGGTCACCTTTTCCTCGCGATTGATCTTGCCGAGGATGCGGAACAGGTCGCGCACGATCAGCGGCGCGAGGCCGAATGACGGCTCGTCGAGCAGCATCAGGCGCGGCCGCAGCATCAGCGCGCGCGCCACCGCGAGCATCTGCTGCTCGCCGCCGGACAGCGTGCCGGCTTGCTGGGTGTAGCGCTGCTTCAGTACCGGGAAATGTTCGTACATCCGCTCGATGTCGGAGCCGATGGCGTTCTTGTCGGAACGGCTGATGGCCCCGAGCTGGAGATTTTCCTCCACCGTCATGTTGGTGAAGGTACCGCGGCCCTGCGGCACATGGGCGATGCCGAGGCGGACCACATTTTCAGTGGAACGGGTGCCGATCGGCTTGCCCTCGAACTCGATCGCGCCGGTCGAACGCACCATGTTGCAGATCGCCCGCAGCGTGGTGGTCTTGCCGGCGCCGTTGGCACCGAGCAGGGTGGTCAGCGAACCCTCGTTGAGCGAGAAGGAGAGGCCGTGCAGGGCCTGGACCTGACCGTAATAGGCGCGCAGGTCCTTGACGTTGAGCATCGCGGTCATTGGTCCTTGCTCCCCAGATAGGCCTTGATGACGTCGGGGTCGGCCTGGACCTGGGCCGGCGTGCCTTCGGCCAGCTTGCGGCCGAAATTGAGCGCGACGACGTGGTCGGCGATCGACATCACGAGACCCATGTGATGCTCGACCAGCAACACCGTAATTTTACGGTCATCGCGGATTTTGCGGATCAGGTCGCCGAGCACGTAGACTTCCTCGTGATTGAGGCCGCCGGCCGGCTCGTCGAGCAGCAGGATCTTCGGATCGGCGGCCAGGGCGCGCGCCAGCTCGACGCGCTTCTGGGTGCCGAACGGAAGTCCGGAGACCACGGTGTGGGCGACGTCCTCGAGATCGAGATAGCCGAGGATGTCGTGCACCTTCTTGTTCATGTCGCTCTCGCCGCGGCGAACCCAGGCGAGACGCAGCGAGTCGCTGACGATGTCGCTCGAGGTGCGGGCATGCGCGCCGACGCGCACATTGTCGATCACGGACAGATTGGGAAACAGCGCGACGTTCTGGAAGGTGCGGCCGATGCCGATCTCGGCGATCCGGTGCGGCGGCCGCGACAGGATGCTCTTGCCTTCCATCAGGATATCGCCGGACGACGGCTGGTAGAGCCGCGACAGGCAATTGAACAGCGTCGTCTTGCCGGCGCCGTTCGGTCCGATCAGGCCGAGGATCTGCCCATGGCGCATGTCGAACGACACGCCATTGAGTGCGATGATGCCGCCGAACACGACGCTGACGTCGCGAACCGCGAGCAGGGGATCATTCCCCTGCGCGAGCTGTGCCTGCGTCATCTCGTCTCGCCCGCCATCTCTGAGCGGTGCGAGCAGCCCTGCGATGGATTTCGCCGGACGCGATGGAGGCTATCTGATCCCCTCGGCCAAACGTGCAACTTTCCCTCCTACTCTAGACTTTTTGCTTTGTTCTTTTTTGGATTGCGGCGCTATTCCACCGAGCGCCTGCTCGATGTTCCTTACCATCGCGACAAGGCGAGGTCCAATGTCGTTGAGTAATCTGTCTTCCGTGAAGCGGAATGCCGGCGCGCCGCAATTGAAGGCGTAAGGACCGGTTCCGTCGTTCAATTTCAATGCAACGCCGGCTGCTGCGACGTCGTTCTGCCAGTCACCGGTGGACAGTGTGAAGCCGTGCTTCGCCACCGTCTCGCCGGAGCGCTCGATGCCGTCGCGGATCTTGGCCCAGCGACTGCCATAGTGATCCCGCAGCTCACGCAGTAGAGCCGCACGCTCTTCGGGTGGCAATGCCCAAATATAGGCACGCCCCATCGCGGTGGTCGCGATCGGCACCCGCGAGCCGACGTCGAGCTGCACGCCGAGCGCCAGGCCGTTCCGGCTCTGGCCGAAATAGATCATGCTGTGACGATCGCGGCCGCCGACAGCGACCGCGCCGCCGGTCGCGCGCATCACTTCTTCTCGATACGGCTCGGACAAATGCCGAACGCCGAGATTGGCGAGCGCGGCGTAGCCGAGCGCCATCGCCGACGGTGCGAGCTGATACTTTTCGAATTTCGGTACAGGTGTAAGGTATCCCAGCTTGGTCAGCGTGTAGGTCAGCCGGGAAATGGTTGGCTTCGGTAATTTGGTGCGGGCTGCAATCTCCTGATTGCCGAGCAGCCCGTCATTGGGTTGAAATGCACGCAGGACATCCAGTCCGCGGGAAAGCGCGACGACGAAATTCCGATCGGTCGCTGCTTTCTTGCTGGCGCGCTTCATTCCCTGCCCTTGTCATGCTCGTTGACAAGGCTCGTGCTTCAAAATAACCCTCCGTGTCAAGATGTGGAATTAAATTTCGCAGTGCGAAATTGGTCTAATCTAGCGGCTCGACGCAAGTCGTGCAGCTACTCAACGCAAGTTCAAGAACAAGCATCCAGGGAGAGTCCCGGTGAGTGAAGTCGTCAAGCTCGAACGTCATGACAATATTGCCGTCGTCACGGTTAACAGTCCGCCTGTGAATGCGCTGAGCGCTGCCGTGCGCGGCGGCATCTTCGAGTGCATCAAGAGCGCGATCGATGACGCGCAGGTCCAGGGCATCGTGCTGACCTGCGCCGGCCGCACCTTCATCGCCGGCGCCGACATCACCGAATTCGGCAAGCCGCCGAAGCCGCCCGGCCTCGCCGAAGTGCTGAGCCTGATGGAAAGCTCGCCGAAGCCGATCGTTGCCGCGATCCACGGCACCGCGCTCGGCGGCGGCCTCGAGGTCGCGCTGGCCTGCCACTATCGCGTCGCCACCAAGGACGCCAAGCTCGGCCTGCCCGAGGTGAAGCTCGGCTTGCTGCCGGGCGCCGGCGGCACCCAGCGCCTGCCGCGTGCGGTCGGTCCCGAGCTCGCGGTCAAGATGATCGTCGGCGGTGATCCGATCAGCGCGGATGCCGCGCTGAAGGCCGGCCTGATCGAGGAGATCGTCGAGGGTCCGGCGTCGGGCGGTGAGGCATTTGCGCGCAAGGTGGTCGCCGAGAAGCGTCCGCTGCGCAAGCTGCGCGACGACGACTCCAAGCTCGCCGCGGCCAAGGCCGACCGTTCGATCTTCACCAATGCGGTCGCCGCGCTGACCAAGAAGTCGCGCGGCCTCGAGGCGCCGTTCGCCGCCGCCGATGCCGTCGGCGCCGCGATCGACCTGCCGTTCGACGAAGGGCTGAAGAAGGAGCGCGAAGGCTTCCTCAAGCTGATGAACGGCGAACAGTCCAAGGCGCAGCGCTATGCGTTCTTCGCCGAGCGCGAAGCCGCCAAGATCTCCGGCGTTCCCGAGGGCACCAAGGGCCGCAACGTGGCGCGCGTCGCCATCCTCGGCGCCGGCACCATGGGCGGCGGCATTGCGATGTCGTTCGCCAATGCCGGCATCCCGGTCACCCTGATCGAGACCGGCGAGGAGCAGCTCAAGCGCGGCATGGGCATCATGCAGAAGAACTACGAGGCGACCGCCGCGCGCGGCGGTATCCCGGCGGACGCGCCCGCCAAGCGCATGGCGCTGATCAACGGCGTCGTCGGCATCGAGAACATCGGCGACGCCGATCTGGTGATTGAGGCGGTGTTCGAGACCATGGCGGTCAAGAAGGAAGTGTTCGGCAAGCTCGACCAATACGCCAAGCCGGGCGCGGTGCTGGCCTCCAACACCTCCTACCTCAACATCGACGAGATCGCGCGGTCGACCAAGCGTCCGCAGGACGTGCTCGGCATGCACTTCTTCTCGCCGGCCAACGTCATGAAGCTGTGCGAGATCGTGCGCGCCGACAAGACCGCGCCCGACGCGCTGGTGACTGCGGTGTCAATCGCCCGCAAGATTGCAAAGGTGCCGGCCGTGGTCGGCGTCTGCGACGGCTTCGTCGGCAACCGCATGCTGGCGCAGCGCGGCAAGCAGTCCGAAAAGCTGTTGTTCGAAGGCGCCCTGCCGCAGCAGGTCGACGCCGTCGTCACCAAGTTCGGCATGCCGATGGGTCCGTTCGCGATGGGCGATCTGGCCGGCCTCGATATCGGCTGGCGCTCGCGCAAGGACCGCGGCATCAAGTCGGAGATCGCGGACGCGCTGTGCGAAGCCGGTCGTTTCGGCCAGAAGACCGGCAAGGGTTACTACAAGTACGAGCAGGGCTCGCGCGCGGCGCTGCCCGATCCGGAAGTCGAGAAGCTGATCGACGAGACGCTGGCGCGCCTCGGCCGCAAGAAGCGCGTCGTCAGCGACGACGAGATCCTCGAGCGGATGATGTACCCGATGATCAACGAAGGCGCGAAGATCCTCGCCGAGGGCATCGCGGCGCGTCCGTCCGACATCGACGTGGTCTGGCTCTATGGCTATGGCTGGCCGATCTATCGCGGCGGCCCGATGTTCTGGGCCGACACCGTGGGCCTCAAGCACATCGCCGATCGCCTGGCCTTCTACGCCAAGGAGACCAACGATCCCTCGCTCGAGCCGGCGCCGCTGCTGAAGAAGCTCGCGGACGAAGGCAAGACCTTCGCCTCGCTCGCCGCAGCGTCGAAGGCGGCGTGATCACCTTCGGCGATACAACGGCAGTGACAGGGTTCCCTCTCCCCTTGCGGGAGTGGGTGAGGGAGAGGGCTGGCCGCATCGGCGTTGCCCGTGTGCCGCCCCTTTCCCAACCCCTCCCCACAAGGGGGAGGGGAGCCATCGCGCCGGTGCTCACCTCACATCAGTCGATACATCCATGACCTATCCCGGCGAACAATATTATCCCAAGGGCGTGCAGTGGAGCGACGAGATCACGCGCGGCACGCTACCGGACCTGCTCTCGAATGCCGCCGCCGAGTTCGGCGCGCGTCCGGTGCTCGAATTCCGCGATCGGCAGATCAGCTACAGCGAGCTGGAAGCACTGGTCGAGACCGCGGCGGCCGCCTTCATGCGGGCCGGTTACGGCAAGGGCACTTCGGTCGCGCTGTTTCTCGGCAATTCTCCTGACCATCCGATCAACTTCTTCGGCGCGCTGAAGGCCGGAGCACGCGTCGTGCATCTGTCGCCGCTCGACGGCGAGATCGCGCTGTCGCACAAGCTCTCCGATTCAGGCGCACGTGTGCTGGTCACCAGCAACCTGTCGGCGCTGTTGCCGACCGCGCTGAAATTCCTCGCCAAGGGCCTGCTCGATCGCCTGATCGTTTGCGAGGATGATCATTGGGGCAAGGTCGGCACACCGCAGACCGCGTTGCCTGATAATCCCGCGATCATCACCCACCGGCAATTCATCGACGGCGCAGTCAAGCCGTCGCAATGGCCCGCCGTCGACGTCGAGGACGTCGCGCTGCTGCAATACACCGGCGGCACCACGGGCCTGCCCAAGGGCGCCATGCTCAGCCATGGCAATCTCACCGCCGCGGTGTCGATCTATGATGTCTGGGGCAAGCCGGGGCGGCTCGAACGCAACGCGATCGAGCGCGTGATCTGCGTGCTGCCGCTGTTTCACATCTATGCGCTGACCGTCGTGCTGCTGTCGGTGATCCGGCGCGGCCATCTGATCTCGCTGCATCAGCGCTTCGACGTCGAGGCCGTGATGCGCGACATCGAGGTCAAGCGCGCGACGGTGTTTCCCGGCGTGCCGACGATGTGGATCGCGATCGCCTCGCTGCCCGACCTCGACAAGCGCGATCTGTCCTCGCTCGTGGTCGCCGGCTCCGGCGGCGCGCCGCTGCCGGTCGAGGTCGCCAAGATCTTCGAGCGCCGCGTCGGCATGAAGCTGAAGAGCGGCTGGGGCATGACCGAGACCTGCTCGCCTGGCACCGGCCATCCCAAGGAAGGGCCCGAGAAGCCGGGCTCGATCGGGCTGATGCTGCCCGGCATCGAGATGGACGTGGTGTCGCTGGAGGATTCCACCAAGGTGATGCCGGTCGGCGAGGTCGGCGAAATCCGCATCCGCGGCCCGAACGTCACCAAGGGCTACTGGAACAGGCCGGCGGAGACCGCCGAGGCCTTCGTCGGCGACCGCTTCCTGACCGGCGACATCGGCTACATGGACGCAGACGGCTATTTCTATCTGGTCGACCGCAAGAAGGACATGATCATCTCCGGCGGCTTCAACGTCTATCCGCAGATGATCGAGCAGGCGATCTACACGCATCCCGCCGTGCAGGAAGTGATCGTGATCGGCATTCCCGACGATTACCGCGGCGAGGCGGCAAAGGCCTTCATCAAGCTGCGCGACGGCGAGAAGGCGTTCTCGATCGACGAGCTGCGCGCGTTCCTCACCGGCAAGGTCGGCAAGCATGAGCTGCCGGCCGCGGTCGAGTTCGTGGCTGAATTGCCGCGCACCCCGGTCGGCAAGCTGTCGCGTCACGAATTGCGCCAGCAGCAACCGAAGACATCTCAGGCCGCGCAACAAACCGCATCAGGATCGCGCTCATGATGGACGATATGGTGCAATGAATCCGTTGCCCCGGCTCCAGTGCGCAATCGCGCGCAAGGCCGGGACGACCAGGAAAGAAGCAGTTGAACCTTAAAAGGAGGATCCGATGGATCTCGCTTTCACCAAGGAAGAGATAGCGTTTCGCGAGGAGGTACGGGAGTTCTTCAAGAACAACGTGCCGCCGGAGACCCGGCGCAAGCTGCAGGAAGGCCGCCATCTGTCGAAGGACGAGATGGTCACCTGGTGGCGCATCCTCAACAAGAAGGGCTGGGGCGTCACCCATTGGCCGAAGGAATATGGCGGCACCGGCTGGACCACCGTGCAGCACTACATCTTCAACGAAGAGCTGCAGTCCTATCCCGCGCCGCAACCGCTCGCCTTCGGCGTCAGCATGGTCGGCCCGGTCATCTACACCTTCGGCAATGAGAAGCAGAAGAAGGAATATCTGCCGCGCATCGCCAATGTCGACGACTGGTGGTGCCAGGGCTTCTCGGAGCCGGGCTCGGGGTCGGACCTCGCCTCGCTGAAGACCAAGGCGGAGCGCCGTGGCGACAAGTGGATCATCAACGGGCAGAAGACCTGGACCACGCTCGCCCAGCACGCCGACATGATCTTCTGCCTCTGCCGCACCGACAACAATGCGAAGAAGCAGATGGGCATCTCCTTCATCGTGTTCAGCATGAAGTCGAAGGGCGTCACCGTGCGCCCGATCCAGACCATCGACGGTGGCCACGAGGTCAACGAAGTGTTCTTCGACGACGTCGAAGTTCCTGTCGAGAACCTGATCGGCGAGGAGAACAAGGGCTGGGATTACGCCAAATTCCTGCTCGGCAATGAGCGTACCGGCATCGCCCGGGTCGGCGTCTCGAAGGAGCGGCTGCGCCGCATCCGCGCGCTGGCCTCCAAGGTCGAGTCCGGTGGCCGTCCGGTGATCGAGGACCCGGCGTTCCGCGAGAAGCTCACGGCCTGCGAGATCGAGCTGAAGGCGCTCGAGCTGACCCAGCTCCGCGTCGTCGCCGACGAGGGCAAGCACGGCAAGGGCAAGCCCAACCCGGCTTCCTCGGTGCTCAAGATCAAGGGCTCGGAAATCCAGCAGACCACCACCGAGCTGCTGATGGAGATCATAGGCCCGTTCGCCGCGCCCTATGACGAGCACGGCGACGCCGGCTCCAACGAGAGCATGGATTGGACCGCGCAGATCGCGCCGAGCTACTTCAACAACCGCAAGGTTTCGATCTACGGCGGCTCCAACGAGATCCAGCGCAACATCATCAGCAAGGCGGTGCTGGGGCTGTAAGCCTCACCATTATCGTCATTCCGGGGCTTCGCGTAGCGAAGAGCCCGGAATCCATAACCACCATCGTGAGTATGGATTCCGGACCTGCCCCTTCGGGTCATCCCGGAATGACGCCGCGGATAGCACTTTGAAAATAGGGAACGAACATGGATTTTGATCTGTCCGAGGAGCAGCGGCTTCTCAAGGAAAGCGTCGACGGTTTGCTGGCGGATGCCTACGACTTCGATGCGCGCAAGAAGTACATGAAGGAGAAGGGCGGCTGGAGCAAAACGCTCTGGGGCAAGCTCGCCGAGCAGGGCCTGCTTGGTCTGCCCTTCGCCGAGACCGACGGCGGCTTCGGCGCCGGTGCGGTCGAGACCATGATCGTGATGGAAGCGCTCGGCAAGTCACTGGTGGTCGAGCCCTATCTCGCCACCGTCGTGGTCGCCGGCGGCTTCCTGCGCCATGGCGGCTCGGCCGAGCAGAAGGCCAAGTACATTCCCGGCATCATCGACGGCAGCAAGACCTTCGGCTTTGCGCAGCTCGAGAAGAACTCGCGCTACGACCTGTTCGACGTCGTGACCACGGCGAAGAAGAAGGGCGACGGTTGGGTGATCGACGGCGAGAAGTTCGTCGTGCTGAACGGCGAGAACGCCGACACCTTGATCGTGACCGCGCGCACCAAGGGCGGCCAGCGCGACAAGGCCGGCATCGGCGTGTTCCTGGTTCCGGCGGACGCCAAGGGCGTCACCAGGAAGGGCTACCCCACCCAGGACGGCCTGCACGCGGCCGACATCACCTTCACCAATGTCGAGGTCGGTGCGGATGCTGCGATCGGCGATCCCGAGAACGGCCTGCCCCTGATCGAGCGCGTGGCGGACGAAGCCCGCATTGCGCTGTGCGCGGAAGCCGTCGGCGCGATGGACGAGTCGCTGAAGGAGACCGTCGAGTACATCAAGACCCGCAAGCAGTTCGGCGTTGCGATCGGCTCGTTCCAGAGCCTGCAGCACCGCGCCGCCGACATGTTCGTGGCGCTGGAGCAGGCCCGCAGCATGTCGATGTTCGCGACCATGGCGTCGGACTTCAGCGATGCCAAGGAGCGTTCGTCCGCGGTCGCGGCCGCCAAGGTGCAGGTCGGCAAATCCTTGAAGTTCGTCGGCCAGCAGTCGATCCAGCTTCACGGCGGCATCGGCATGACCATGGAGGCCAAGATCGGCCACTACTTCAAGCGGCTGACCATGATCGAGAACACGCTCGGCGACACCGACTACCACCTCCGTCGCGTCAGCGAGAGCGGCGGCCTGTTGGCTTGATCGTCATTCCGGGCTCGCGAAGCGAGAACCCGGAATCTCGCGCCATAACTTCTGGATTCCGGGTCTGCGCCTTACGGCGCATCCCGGAATGACGCGTCAATAACAGGGAGGCAACAACAATGAAGAACACCCCGTTCGATCTCACCGGCCAGGTTGCGGTCGTCACCGGCTCGAGCCGCGGCATCGGCCGTTCCTCGGCCGAACTGCTGGCAAAACTCGGAGCCAAGGTCGTGATCTCCTCGCGCAAGGCTGATGCCTGCCAGGAAGTCGCCGACGGCATCAAGAAGGCCGGCGGCGATGCGCTCGTCATCCCCTGCAACATCGCGCGCCGCGCGGAGGTCGAGGGTCTGATCTCCGGCACGATGAAGCACTACGGCAAGATCGACATCCTGGTCTGCAACGCGGCGGTGAATCCCTATTACGGCCCGCTGCTCGACATCACGGACGAGGCCTTCGACAAGATCATGGGCTCCAACGTCAAGAGCAACATCTGGCTGTCAGCGCTGGCGATCCCGCAGATGGCCGAGCGCGGCAAGGGCTCGGTCGTCATCATTTCCTCGATCGGCGGACTTCGGGGGTCTACGGTGATCGGCGCCTACGGCATCTCCAAGGCAGCAGACTTTGCGTTGTGCCGCAGCCTCGCCGGCGAATGGGGCCCGAAGGGCGTGCGCGTCAATTGCGTGGCGCCGGGCCTCGTGAAGACCGATTTCGCCCGCGCGCTGTGGGAGGATCCGGACAATCTGAAGCGCCGCACCGCGTCGACGCCGCTCCGCCGCATCGGCGAGCCCGACGAGATCGCGGGCGCGGTGGCCTATCTCGCTTCCGATGCCTCGACCTTCATGACCGGCCAGACCATCGTGGTCGACGGCGGCGTCACGACGGCGGCGACTTAAGGCCGGCTTTCTTCGCCTCTCCCGCTTGCGGGGGAGGCCGACGCGCGACGAGCGATGCGAAGCGTCGTCGGGGGCGCGGCGGGTGGGCTCTCTCCACGAAACGACTCGTGGAGAGAGCCCACCCCAACCCTCCCCCGCAAGCGGGAGAGGGGGCGCAGCCCGCTTGGGGCCTCTACCTTCGCCTTAAACCTGCTCCAGCGCGCGCTCGAAATCCTCGATCAAATCGTCGGGATGCTCGAGCCCGGCCGAGAAGCGAATGAAACCTTCGCTGATGCCGAGTTCGGCGCGGGCCTCCGGCGCCAGGCGCTGATGCGTCGTGGTCGCGGGATGCGTGACGAGGCTCTTGGCATCGCCGAGATTGTTGGAGATGCGCGAGATCTTCAGCGCGTTGAGGCAGCGGAAGGCGCCGGCCTTGCCGTCCTTGACCTCGAAGCCGACCAGCGTCGAGCCGGCGCCCATCTGCTTCTTCACCGTCGCGGCTTGCGGATGATCGGGGCGGCCGGGGTAGACCAGCCGCGTGATCTTCGGATGGCTTGCCAGCGCCTCGGCGATCTTGGCCGCGTTCTCGGTCTGGGCGCGGACCCGGACGCCGAGCGTCTCCAGGCCCTTCAGCAGCACCCAGGCGTTGAACGGCGACAGCGACGGGCCGGTCTGGCGCATGAAGTTATGGATGTGTTCGGCGATGAAGGCTTCCGACGACAGGATGACGCCGCCGAGGCAGCGGCCCTGGCCGTCGATATGCTTGGTCGCGGAATAGACCACGACATCGGCGCCGAGCGACAGCGGGCTCTGCCAGATCGGCGTCGCGAACACATTGTCGACGATCAGCCGGGCGCCGCCGCTATGCGCGATCTTGGCGATCGCGCCGATGTCGAGCACGTCGAGCGTCGGATTGGTCGGACTCTCCAGGAAGAAGGTCTTGGTATTTGGCCGCAAGGCACGCTGCCACTGGTCGAGATCGAGGCCGTCGACCAGCGTCGTCTCGATGCCGTAGCGCGGCAACAGGTCCTGCACGACGTAGAGGCAGGAGCCGAACAGGGCCTTCGACGCCACCACGTGATCGCCGGCCTTCAGCGGCGCGAGGATCGCGGTGGTCACCGCGGCCATGCCGGTCGCAGTCGAGCGCGCGGCTTCCGCGCCCTCGAGCTCGATCATGCGGCGCTCGAACATCGCAATGGTCGGATTGGAATAGCGCGAATAGATGAAGCCGGGATCCTGGCCTTTGAAGCGCGCCTCGCATTGCTCGGCGGTGTCGTAGACGTAGCCCTGGGTGAGAAACAGCCCTTCCGACGTCTCCCCGAACTGCGAGCGCAGCGTGCCGCCATGGACGAGGCGGGTTTCGGGACGAAGGTGGGCAGTAGACTTGGATTCAGAAGACTTGGATTCAGACATGTGACCTCCGAAGTGGCCATTTCCCTCGGAAACTGGCCACAAAAAAACCGGCCTGGAGAAACCTCCACAAGCCGGGATCACACTGTCCCCGGCCTGTTTAGCGACTTATTTAACGTGGCTGCAAGCCGGCCGGCTCAAATCACCACGGGATAAGTGCAGCTGATATTCCCTCGCGCCCTTTCCGTCAAGACGGTCATCGGATAACCCGTAAAAGCCCATAATTTGGGGCTTGGTGGCCGCTCGGAGTATGATTTTGGGCCATCCTGAGGGACCACATCGTGTCGTTCACGCTGGAAGATGAATCCAACGGAATCCTGCCCGACCGCATGATCGCGGAGATGGCGGAGGCCGGCCTCATTCTGCCCGCCTACGACTTCGTCGAGAGCCAGATCCAGCCGGCGAGCCTCGACCTCCGCCTCGGCGATATCGCCTACCGCGTTCGCGCCAGCTTCCTGCCGGGGCCCGATGCCACCGTCGCGGAGCGGATCGACCAGCTCAAGCTGCACGAGATCGATCTCTCCGACGGCGCGGTGCTGGAGACCAATTGCGTCTACATCGTGCCGCTGCTGGAGAGCCTCGCGCTGCCGCCGGAGATCGTCGCCGCGGCCAACCCGAAGAGCTCGACCGGACGGCTCGATGTCTTCACCCGCGTGATCGCCGACGGCACCCGCCGCTTCGACATGATCGGCGCCGGCTATCACGGTCCGCTCTATGCCGAGATCTCACCGAAGACGTTTCCCGTGCTGCTGCGCGAGGGCTCGCGGCTCAGCCAGGTCCGTTTCCGGATCGGCGAGGCGACCTTGACCGCCGACGAACTCGACGCACTGCACGCCGCTGAGCGGTTGGTCGATGCCGACGATGCCGATCTCACCCACGGCGTCGCGCTCTCGGTCGATCTGTCCGGCGAGAACTCCGGCGGCTTCGTCGGCTATCGCGCCAAGCGCCACACCGGCGTGGTCGATGTCGATCGCCGCGGCGGCTATTCGGTCGAGGAATTCTGGGAGCCGATCAAGGCGCGGCCCGACGGCAGCCTGATCCTCGATCCCGGCGAGTTCTACATCCTGGCGTCGAAAGAGGCTGTGCAGGTGCCGCCGGATTACGCCGCGGAGATGGTGCCGTTCGATCCGCTGGTCGGCGAATTCCGCGTCCACTATGCCGGCTTCTTCGATCCCGGCTTCGGCTATGCGGGCGCGGGCGGCAAGGGCGCGCGCGCCGTGCTGGAAGTGCGCTCGCGCGAGGTGCCGTTCATTCTCGAGCATGGCCAGATCGTCGGCCGCCTCGTCTATGAGCGCATGCTCGAGCGTCCCGATGCGCTCTATGGCCAGCGCATCGGCTCGAACTATCAGGCGCAGGGCCTGAAGCTCTCCAAGCATTTTCGCGTGTAGCGGAATTTCTCCGCTGTCATTCCCCGCGAAAGCGGGGAATCCAGTACGCCGCGGCTTCTCAATAGCCACCGCCGGTCCCGAGTCGGGCGATGACAGCGAACATGTGTCTGGTTGCGTCGCATCTATCGCGATGACAAACTCCTGCAAAACAAGAGATCGGGAGCACGTATGACTCAGGAGCAGGACGCGCGCGAAGCGCAGTGGCGGAAGTGGCGCAGCGTCGCCGATCTCTATCACGCCTTCTTCACCGGATTGATCCTCACCGTGGTGACGCGGCGCGGCACCGCCGATGCCGCCGAGTTCGTCTTCCGCGTGTTTCGCCGCCAGCAGCAGGAGCGCTTCCTGCCCGGCTTGAAGAAGCTCGGCCTCGACGGCTTGCCGCCTGCGGTCGCGGCCGCGCAATATCACTATCTCTCCAACTGGATCGGCGGCGTGCATGTCGAATACATGTACGAGACCGACCGCAAGGCCTGGATCCGCTATCCGCCGCCGCGCTGGATCTGGAAAGGCACCGCGATCTGCGGCGTGCCCGGCGAGGTCTCGCGCGCGATGCTGCGCGGCTGGCACGCCAACAACGGCGTCGCGCTCGGCGATCTCAGGCTCGGCTTCGTCTGCACCAAGCAGAGCGTCGACGGCCAGGACGGGCTTGAGGGCTATTACTGCGAATACGATCATCCGCTTGAGCTCGACCAGCGCCTGGTGTTCGCGCGCCATCTCGAGGCGCCGCTGTTCGACCCGAAGACCGCGCCGGCATTGCCGGTCGACAGCTGGCCGAAGCCGCGGCTGGAAAAGGCCTATCGCAACTACGCGATGGAATATGTGAAGACGGCCGCGCCCGTCATCGTGCAGGTGTTCGGCCCGGAGGATGCGAGCTATCTGCTGCACCTCACCGGCAAGCTGATTGGCATGCAGTATTTCGACGAGGTCGCAGCGGCGCTCGGCGGCCGCCGCGGCCGTGCGGCGGAATTTGCCGCATTCCTGCTCGCGCTGTTCGAGTCGCAGGATGATGTCGCTGAGATCAGCGCGTCCGAGGGCCAGTTCGAGATCCGCCAGCAGGGCTGGAAGCTGATGGCCGACGTGTCCGATTATCACCCGGCCTGCGCCAGCGCCCTGACAGGCTTGTTCGAAGGGCTGGCGGCCGGCTGCGGACGGCATATTCCGGTGCATCTGAAGCCGAATGGCGCCGCCGGCGCGCCGTTCGTCTGGTCGATCGGCTAGACACAGATCACCCTCCCCTGGAGGGGGAGGGTCGGCTCACAGCGAGCGAAGCGAGATGTGAGGCGGGGTGGGGTGATCTCTCCACTCAGGCAGCGCCCGATATGAGAAACCTTCACCCCACCTCGGTTCGCATTTCATGCGAACCGATCCTCCCCCTCCAGGGGAGGATGACCTGTATCTAGCCGTTCGTGTGGTCGATCGGCTAGGTCAGAGGTTCATCCGGATTCACCTGCAATCGCGCAGGCCCCCCTTGCGTCCCGCGCACGTGGAATCCGCGTTCGCCATGGTAGGGAAACACCATGGCGCGGCTCCCGAAGATCGCGCGTGGGAGTAGAAATGTCCGATCTCGGCCTCGCCGAAATACCTGTCGACGAACAAGAACGGCCGCTGCCGCCGCCGGTCACGAGACCCGCGCGCAACGCGCTGCTCGACGGGCCGATCTTGCGCACGCTGTTGTGGCTGGCGTGGCCGAACGTGATCGCGCTTTCCGCCGGCACCTGCGTGGTGATCGCGGAGACCTCCTATATCGGCCGGCTCGGCGTCGAATCGCTCGCGGCGATGGCGTTGGTGTTTCCCTGCGTGATCCTGACCATGACGATGTCCGGCGGCGCGATGGGCGGCGGTGTCGCGTCCGCAATTGCGCGCGCGCTCGGTGCCGGCGAGATCGAGCGCGCCTCGACCCTTGCCATGCATGCGCTGCTGATCGGATTGACGTTCGGCGCCACCTTCATGCTGGGGATGCTGATCTTCGGCCCGCGCCTGCTTGAATTGCTCGGCGGCCGCGGCAACGTGCTGGCGAACGCGATCGCCTATTCGCAAATCTTTTTCGGCGGCGCGATCCTGCCCTGGCTGATGAACACGATGGCCGGCATCCTGCGCGGCACCGGCAACATGAAGCTGCCGTCGACCATGATCCTGTCCTCGGCGGTGTGCCAGATCATTCTCGGCGGCACGCTCGGGCTCGGCCTCGGGCCTGTGCCGCAATTCGGCATGCGCGGCGTCGCGGCGGGTTCGCTGATCGCCTATTCGATCAGCATCAGCGTGATGAGCTGGTATCTGTTCTCGGGCCGCGCCCGCGTGAAGCCGAAGCTCAAGGGGTTGCGCGTGCAATGGGCGATGTTCATCGACATCCTCAGGGTCGGCGCGGTCTCCTGCTTCTCGCCGCTGCAATCGGTTTTGACGATCTCGATCTTCACCCACATGCTGGCGCAGTTCGGCACCGCGGTGCTCGCCGGTTACGGCATCGGCGCGCGGCTCGAATTCATGCTGACCTCGGTCGCGTTCGCGGTCGGCATCGCCTCGGTGCCGATGATCGGCATGGCCGTCGGCGCCGAGCGCGTCGCGCGTGCCCGGCGCATCGCCTGGACTGCGGGCACGATGTCGTTCCTCGCGGTCGGCGTGGTCGGCAGCTTCATCGCCGTCTTCCCCGACCTCTGGGTCAACCTGTTCACCAACGATCCGCATGTGCGGGCGACCAGCCATCAGTACCTGTCGACCGCCGCGCCGATGTACGCCTTCATCGGCCTCGCGATGTCGATGTATTTCTCCTCGCAGGGCGCTGCGAAGGTGCTGGGTCCGGTGCTGGCGCAGACCGCGCGGCTGATCTTCATCGGCACCGGCGGCTGGTGGCTGTCCACGCATGAGGCGAGTGCGCAGGATTTCTTCACACTCGCCGCCGCATCGATGGGCGTGCTCGGCGTGCTGTCCTGCCTCAGCGTGATCCTGACACGCTGGGGCAAGTCTGCACCGGTCGCCGAGGCGCAGCCGGCGTTGTCTTAAGCTATTGGACCGGTCATCCTGTTTCTCCCCGCCCTGCTGAGGTGCGAGCTCTTGCGAGCCTCGAAGGATGGGCGGCCACAGTCGGGCCGTCGACCCTTCGAGACGCGCGCAAGTGCGCGCGCCTCAGGGTGACGGTGATAGGGTTGATCACGCCGCGTTCTTGTCCCTGGCCGACCGGGCCTGTGCGGCCTGCATCGCCGCCGCACCGAGGTCCATCTGCGCGTCCATGTAGGGCGCGATCTCGTGCGGCAGCACATCGGCGATCCACACCACCCGGCAGCGCGCGTCACCCTCGGCAAACACCTGCACCGAGGCGGAATGCTGCTTCACCCGCTCGCTGGTGATCGCATAGACCAGCCGACGTCGCGTGTCGTCGCAATCGACCAGCGTCTCGCGCGCCACGGTGCCGTTGGCGAAGCTGACGGTGCGGACGTCGCCGTTGCGTTGCGTGTCGGTGACGAAGCCCGGCACCAGCCGCGTATGCAGCGCGCCGAAATCGCGCAGTGCGTCCCAGACATGATCGGCCGGCGCGTCGATCGGGATGTCCTTGTGAATCGAAGCCATGGAATGTGGTCCTTTGATCAGAATGACGATTGAGATTTAGCTCGACACCGCCTCGACATTGTTGCCGTCGGGGTCGAGCAGGAACGCCGCGTAGTAGGTCGGGCTGTAATCCTTGCGATGGCCTGCCGCGCCGTTGTCCCTGCCGCCGGCCTTCAGGCCCTCGGTGTGGAACGTCTTGATCGCGTCGTGGCTCGGGGCGCGGAACGCGATGTGGGCGCCACCCTGCGCCTTGCCCTTGTGCAGATGCAGCCAGAGCGCGGGCTCGCCCTTCGGGCCGAAGCCCGCGCCGCTGTCGTCGCGCGAGCACAGCACGAAGCCGAGCGGCGCCAGCACCGCGGTGTAGAAGCGCACGCTGGCGTCGAGGTCGGCGACGCGCAATCCGATGTGATCGTACATGATGGGGTCTCCAGTCGTTGGGCGCGTCGACGGACGCGCGGACCGGAAGAACCTAACTATTGCAGCGCAAGGCGTTCTTGGAAAATCTTGCGGTCGCCGCGGGAGTCTCCGCGGAATTCCTGGCGGAATTTCAGCGGCGAGGCGCCGGCGGCGCGGTGGAAGCTGCGCACGAAATTGGAGAGATCGCCAAAGCCGACCTCATAGGCGATGTCGGTGACCGGGCTGTCGTCGTCCACCAGCCGTCTTGCCGCATGACGCAGCCGCGAGCGCACCAGATATTGATGCGGAGTCACGCCGAGCACCGCGGAAAACAGCCGCAGGAAATGGAAGGTGCTCAGGCCGGCCTGCTCCGCGGCATCGTCGAGATCGATCTGGTGGTGTGAATTGGCGTCGATCCACAGCGCCGCTTCAACTGCGCGGCGGCGGTCGCGCAGGCCGGCGGTGAGGGGCTTTGCCTTGCGATCGGACACCAGCTCGACAAGGCGGCTGGCGAGCAGGTGGCCGACCTCATCGAGGCCGACGTCGCTGTTGCCAGCTGCCGCCGTTTGGGCGAGCTCGCCGATCACCATCAATTCGGGCAGCGGCGGCACCGAGCCGACCTGCCAGACCGAGGTGCGGTCGCCGATGGTCTCGACCAGCTCCGGGTCGAGGAAGAACGACAGGCATTCGTCGCCGACCACATGGTCGTGCGTGCAGGTGTATTCATCGCCGGGATGGCCGACCAGGATCGAGCCGGCCACCAGCTCATGGAAGCGGCCGCGGCAATGGCAGCCGAAGCTGCCGCTGCGCACATAGGACACGGAATGGCAGGCGAACTGTTCGACGAACGGCTTGTCGCCGGGCTCCGCCGTGCAGCGAAACTCGTTCACCGTGATGCGATCGCGCTGCAACAGCGTGGTCCGGGTCATACTCCAGATTTAGGCTTGCGGTCGGGGCCGTGCAACGGGCAGCAGCACGTCGAACAAGGTCTTGCTGGTGGTCGGCTGGGCCCCTTCGATCGAGAGCAGCCGCCGCTTGGAGACGCTGCCGCCGTTTTGCGAGATCCGGTCGGCATAGTGGCCCGCCTCGAGCACGCGGTGGCAGGGCACGATGATCATGAAGGGATTGCGGCCGAGCGCCTGCGCCACCGAATAGACTGCGCCGGACGCACGCAGGGCGCTCGCCACCTCGTCATAGGTCCGGGTCTCGCCGCGGGGAATGCGGCGCACCGCCTCGTAGACGCGCTGGTTGAAGGCCGGGATGCTGCTGATGTCGAGCGCAACGCTTGTGAGATCGGCGTTGCCGCCGCGCAGGATCGCCGCAATGCCCTCGATCGCGACCTCGATCTCCTCGGGGGGCCGCAGCTCGCGCGCGTCGGGGTAGTTCTGGAACAACCGTTTGCGGGTTTCGATTTCGCGGAGCTCGGGAAGCTGGACCCCGGCAATGCCGGCTTCGCCCCATGCGATGCCGCATCGGCCGATTGCCGTGTCGAAAATGGTATACCCACGCCCCGCCATGACGCGACCAACCCCCACAACGATCATAACATCGTCGCGGTCCGGCGCATCCGGAATCTTGACGATTGGTTAAGCATGTTGCGGCCGGCGCTGTGTGACCTCGACAACGTCCGGTCACGCATCCTCCGGTCACGCATCTTAAAGGCTTTGCCAGCTATCTGGTCGCCGGCATGCTGCTCCAAAAGACGATCAGCGGAACGATGACCAGCACGAGCGCCGAAGCCGCGGCCGGCAGCGCAGGCATGGTCGGCCGCGCCAGCGGGCGTGTTCACCCGCTCTTCGCGTTGCTGCTGCTGGCGCTGGTCTTGCGCGTTGCGGCCGCGGTCTGGCCCAACGTGATCTATCCCGACGAGACCTATCAGTATCTCGAGCCGGCGTGGCGGATGCTCGGCCATGACGGCATCTTGACGTGGGAATGGCGCGACGGCATTCGCGGCTGGTTGCTGCCGACCTTGATGGCCGGGCCGGTTGCCCTCGGCGATGCGATTGCCCCTGCCGGCGCAGGTGCGTTCCTGGTGCCGCGTCTGATCGCCGCATGCGCGTCGCTGTCGATCGTGGCAAGCGCCTGGTTCCTCGGCGCACGGATCTCGCGCACCCATGCCGTCGTCACGGCCTTCGCGGCCGCGATCTGGTTTGAATTGATCATGCTCGCGCCGCATACATTGGGCGAGCCGCTGGCGACAGCGCTCATCGTTCCGGCAGCGCTGCTCATCACCGATGGTCCGTCACCGCGGCGTCTGTCGATCGGCGGCGCCTTGCTCGCCTTCGCCTTTGTCTGCCGCTTCCAGTTTGCGCCGGCCATCGCCGTGCTGGCCCTCGGGGCCTGCTGGACGCGCTGGCGAAACTTGGTTCCGCTGGTCGCCGGCGGGCTGGTTGCGCTGTTGATCGCGGCCGCGATCGACCTTGCGCATGGCAGCGTGCCGTTCGCGTGGCTGATCGCCAATATCAGGGAAAACCTTGTCCACGATCGCGCCATCGAATTCGGCGTGTCGCCGCCGTCGGCCTATCTGATCGACTTCATGACCGTGTGGTCGGTGGCGATCCTGCTTCCGCTCGCTGCGATCTGGCGTGGCTGGCGGCACGCACCGCTGCTCGCGACGGCGGCGCTGGTCAACCTCGTCTTCCACAGCCTGATCGCGCACAAGGAATACCGCTTCATCTTCCTGTCGGTGGTGCTGTTCACCATCGTCGCGGCGCTGGGATCGGCCGATTGGGTGCAATGGCTGCGTGCAAGACACAAATGGCGCCGCTGGGCATTGCCGATCGTCCTCGGCGGCTGGGCGCTGCTGTCGGTGGCGCTGGCCGGCACCAGCGACGAGATGCGCGAGTACTGGACCCGCGGCGTCGGCGCAGCGCGGCTTGCGGCTGAGCTGCGCCGCGATCCGCAGATGTGCGGCCTTGCGCTTTACGACGTTCGCTTCCAGCAATTGCCGGGGCGGGAGCGATTGGTCGGCCCGGTGCCGCTCTATGCGCTGCAGCCCGCCGATCCGCTCGCCGAGCTGATCCTGCCGCCGCTGCTGCTGCGGGCGACCCAGCCGGCCTTCAACCGCATCCTTGCGCGGCCCGAGGCCGCAGGCGATCTGCCGGCGGATTTTTCACGGCAAAGCTGTGCCCGCGTCGGCTTCAGCGACGCCTGCATCTATGCACGCGGCGGAAGCTGCGACGCATCCACCGCTGCGCCCTTTGTCATCAATGACGTGCTCGTGAGGATGGGCTGGTAGCGGGCGGCGATGCGGCGATCGGTGTCAATGCGCGCTTGATCCTCTGCCTCGGGCCGGGCTATGGTCCGGCGGTCGCACCCACGGGGCGACCTCAAGCAATTGAGATCGCGGGCGTAGTTCAATGGTAGAACGGCAGCTTCCCAAGCTGCATACGAGGGTTCGATTCCCTTCGCCCGCTCCAGTCCCAAAGCTATATTGCAAGGGACGATCTTGTCGGCGAGACGATGTATTTCTCGGCAATAGCGGGAGACTAGACGTGAGGTTGCTTGGAGCGCTGCTGCTCGCGCTGGGCGCGCTTTGCGCGACGAAGCCGGCGTCGGCACAAATGTATGATCCTCGCTATCCAGTCTGCATGCGTGTTTACGGGGAACTGGTCGGCGATCGAATGGATTGTATCTTCATGTCGATGCAGGAGTGCCAGGCCAGCGCTGCGGGGAATCCGGCAACCTGCCTGGTTAACCCCTTTTATGCGCCAAGTAATGCGCCAAGGCCGGTGCGTCCCGGCAAGCCTGAACGATGACCTTTTCCGCTTGTATCCGCGAGCGTTCATTTGAGATCAATGTATGGAATGGTGGTACTACGCGCTGCTTGCGATTGTTGTGATCGGATGCGTATTTGCCGTTCGCGCCCGTCGCGGCGGTAATTCGATCGAGGATGAGGAATTGAACCGGCGGATCGATGAGCGCGTCGATCGCCTCGATCTCACGCGCCGCAATCGCGATCGGGATTCCTGACCTGCTCCCGGAATGATCCCGGGATCCTACGGCGGTCTGTTCACGCAACGTGCGCGCCTAACGCACTGTACCCGACCTGTTCTTCTCACAAGGCGCAGTTATGTTTCCGTAGTTCTCCGCGTTTGAGAACGGAGTTCCGCCGGAACCCGAGAGCGGCCAAAGTGGCCGAGCTTTCGTCATCCTTCGGTGGTGATCAGCGCCATCCCATGGCGGGTGCGACTTGAGTCAAGATGCTCTCGATCACATGCGCGTTGTAGGCGACGCCGAGTTGATTGGGCACGGTCAGCAGCAGGGTGTCGGCCTCCGCGATCGCCTCGTCCGTCTTGAGCTGCTCGATCAGTTTCTCCGGCTCGGCGGCGTAGCCGCGGCCGAAGATCGCGCGCGTCCGCTCGTCGATGAAGCCGATCTGGTCTTCCTCCTGCCCATTGCCGAAATAGGCGCGGTCGCGGTCGTCGACCAGCGCGAAGATGCTGCGGCTGACCGAGACCCGCGGCTCGCGGGTGTGGCCGGCCTCCTTCCAGGCGGCGCGGTAGGCGCGGATTTGCGCGGCCTGCTGGATATGGAAGGCCTCTCCGGTCTCGTCGCTCTTCAGCGTCGAGCTCTGCAGGTTCATGCCGAGCTTCGCCGCCCAGACCGCGGTGGCGTTCGAACCGGCGCCCCACCAGATGCGCTCACGCAGGCCTTCGGAGAGCGGTTCGAGCCGCAGCAGGCCGGGCGGGTTGGGAAACATCGGCCGCGGATTCGGCTGCGCAAAACCCTGTCCGCGCAGCATATCGAGGAAGATCTCGGCATGACGGCGGCCCATGTCGGCGTCGGTCTCGCCTTCGCCCGGCTGATAGCCGAAATAGCGCCAGCCATCGATCACCTGTTCGGGCGAGCCGCGGCTGATGCCGAGTTGCAAACGTCCCCGCGCGATCAGGTCGGCCGCGCCGGCGTCCTCGATCATGTAGAGCGGATTTTCGTAGCGCATGTCGATCACGGCGGTGCCGATTTCGATCCGGCTGGTCTTGGCGCCGACCGCCGCCAGCAGCGGGAAGGGCGAGGCCAGCTGGCGGGCGAAGTGATGGACCCGAAAATACGCGCCGTCCGCGCCGAGCTCTTCGGCGGCGACCGCAAGGTCGATCGATTGCAGCAGCACGTCCGCGGCCGAGCGGGCCTGGGATTGCGGGGAGGGCGTCCAGTGCCCGAACGAGAGGAATCCGATTTTTTTCATATCGGCAATGTAGGCATGTCAGGCGCGAATTGCGAATGGTGGCGTGACCCGGCGATGACGGAAAATGTTTACCAACCGGGAAAAATATCTGCAGCACGTGTTGCGGGTTTGCCGATCGCGCCGCTGTGGACGCGCTGCATGCGCGCTGGTCCTGCCGCCTGCGCCACAGTGCGGCTTGCGATCAGCTCGCGCGCCGCCTAGCTTTCGGCCACCATTTCTCCCGCCACCACGTTCCCGCAGGACCCGATGTCGCAGCCGTTTCTGTTTCAGCCGATCACGCTTCGCGGCGTGACCTCCCGAAACCGTATCCTGATTTCGCCGATGTGCCAGTATTCGGCGACCGACGGCCTCGCCAATGATTGGCACCTTGTTCATCTTGGCAAGTTCGCCCAGGGCGGCGCCGGGCTCGTGATGGTCGAGGCCGCGGCGGTCGCCGCCGAGGGGCGCATCACCCATGGCGATGTCGGCATCTGGAACGACGAGCAGATTGCGCCGCTCGAACGCATCGCCGCCTTCCTGAAGGACAACGGCGCGGTGCCCTCGATCCAGCTCGCGCATGCCGGCCGCAAGGCCAGCATGCAACGCCCTTGGTACGGCAATGCCGCGCTCGACGCGGCCGACTGCGCCCGCGGCGATCTGCCGTGGCGGACTGTTGCGCCGAGCGCGATCCCGATGGAGGAAGGCTGGCTGATGCCGCACGCGCTCGATGCGGCCGAGCTCGCCGCACTGCGCGAGCAATGGCGCCGCGCCACCCTGCGCGCGGTGGAGGCCGGCTTCGAATTCGTCGAGGTGCATTGCGCACACGGCTATCTGCTGCACGAATTCCTCTCGCCCTTGTCGAACCGCCGCAGCGACGCCTATGGCGGCGACCGCGCCGGGCGGATGCGCTATCCGCTCGAGATCATCGAGACAGTGCGCGCCGCCTGGCCCGCGGAGCGGCCACTGGCGGTGCGCATCTCCTCGGTCGATGGTGTAGAAGGTGGCCTGACGCTCGAAGATCAGGTCGCATTCGCCCGCGAAGCCAAGGCGCGCGGCGCCGATCTGATCGATTGCTCGTCGGGCGGCTTGCTCGGCTCGGCAACCGCGGCGCGGATTCCACGCGGCTACGGCTTCCAGGTGCCGTATGCGGAGGAGATCCGCCGCGCCGCCGAGGTCGCCACCATCGCGGTCGGCCTGATCCTGCATCCGCAGCAGGCGGAGGATGTGCTCGCCAACGGCCAGGCCGATTTGATTGCGATCGGCCGCGAGGCGCTGTTCGATCCGAACTGGCCGCTGCATGCCGAGCTTGCGCTTGGCGGCGGCGGCGGCGAGGTGTTCGCGTCTTGGCCGAAGCAGTATGGTTGGTGGCTGGAGCGGCGCGAGCCGGGCCTGCGCAGGCTCGAAGGTCCGCCGCTGCCGTTCCGCAAGGTGTGACGGACCAAGCTGCGATAGTTCACGAGGGAGGATTTGACATGACGAATTCGGCACAGCGTCCCTATCGCGGCGTCTTCCCGGTGGCGCCGACCATCTTCGACGCCAACGGGAATCTCGACCTCGACGGGCAGCGGCGCTGCATCGATTTCATGATCGATGCCGGCTCGCACGGCATCTGCATCCTCGCCAACTTCTCCGAACAGTTCGTGCTGACCGACGCCGAGCGCGAGACCGTGATGCATGCGGTGCTCAAGCACGTCGCGGGCCGCATTCCCGTGATCGTCACCACGACGCATTTCTCCTCGGCGGTGTGCGCCGCGCGCAGCCGCGAGGCGGAGGCCGCGGGCGCCGCGATGGTGATGATCATGCCGCCCTATCACGGCGCGACCTTCCGCGTCGGCGAGCCGGGCATCTACGAGTTCTATCGGGTGGTGTCGGATGCCATCAAGATCCCGATCATGATCCAGGATGCGCCGGTCGCGGGCACGCCGCTCTCGGTGGACTTCCTGGCAAGGATGGCAAAGGAGCTCGCCAACGTCAGGTACTTCAAGATCGAGGTGCCGATGGCCGCGGGCAAGCTGCGCGGCCTGATCGAGAAGGGCGGCAGCGTGATCGAAGGGCCGTGGGACGGCGAGGAGGCGATCACGCTGATGGCCGATCTCGATGCCGGCGCCACCGGTGCGATGACCGGCGGCGGCTATCCCGACGGCATCCGCCAGATCATGGATCCGTTCTTCGCCGGCCGCCGCGACGAGGCCGTGCAGGCCTATGCGCGCTGGCTGCCGCTGATCAACTACGAGAACCGCCAATGCGGGCTGGCTGCCTGCAAGGTGTTGATGCGCGAGGGTGGCGTCATCAAGTCGGACGCAGTGCGGCACCCGTTGCAGCCGTTGCATCCGGCGACGCGCGCCGGCCTGATCGAGATCGCGCGCTCGCTCGATCCGGTCGTGCTGCGCTGGGGGCGCTGAGCGCTGAATCGGCTCAAGCGGCGTACTCGCTGCACCTCTCCCGCTTGCGGGGCAGGTTGCTTCTGCGAGGGCGTTCTCTATGAGAGCGAGGAGCGCCGGGCATGTCTCGGCGGATTGAGGATATCCAGCGATGCCCATCAGCGCTCGCCAGAAAACCTTCTGGTTGCATAATTGGCTTTCGTAATCGGTGGTAGTCGAGTTATGTTGAGACTTGATGGAGCTGGTATTTGACAATTCTGAGCTTAACGGCATCTGGGGATCTGAAGCCCCAGACACCCGGATTGCGGCTTTGATGCAATCCGACCTCTTCCAGCGAGCGGGGCGAGGTGAACCGGAGCCCGTCGCTCGATGCGAAGTAGACGCTACGCATCCCACGTCACCGGCAGATCCAGCAGGCCGCGGAACGCCCAGCCGCCGATCCGGGGCGGTTTGTCCTCGATCAGGCGCAGATTCGTCAGCCTCTCGAAAATTGCGGGCAGCGCGACGTCCGCGACCATGGCGCGCGAGGCCCAGGCGCCGGCGCAGAAATGCGGACCGGCGCCGAACGCGATGCTCTTGCTGGCGTCGCGGCGCACGTCGAATGCATCAGGCCTCTCGAAGTGCTTTTCGTCGCGGTTGGCCGAGCCGAACATCAGGAACACGCGCTCGTTGGTCTCGAATGCAACGTCCCTGATCGTCCAGGGCTTTGCGATCCGCCGCGGCGACATCCCGATCGGCGAGATCCAGCGCGCATATTCCTCGAACACCTGCAGCCACGGGATCGCGCCGCTCACGGCCAGCGCCAGCTGATCGGGGTGGGTCAGCAGCGCCCACACCGTGCCGGCGATAGCGTCGCGCGGCTCGTTCTGGCCCCCTGAGATCGCGAGCTTGATGTTGGCGCGCATGCTCTCCATCGGCATGTCGGTCTGCAGCAGCACGCCGAGCAGGCTGAGGTCGGGCGTCTTGCGCAGCCTGGGGACCATCTCGTCGATCGCGGCGTCGATGCCCGAGGTCGCCGCATGGCAGCGCGCCTCGATCGCGGGATCGCCGGTGTAATTGGCGATGCCGTCGATCATGCCCTGCGACCAGGCGTTCATGTCCTGGAAGCGCATGTTGGTGAGGCCGGTGATCGATTTCAGGCATTCGGCCGAGAATGGCAGCGCGAAGGCCTGCACGAAATCCACCGTGCCGTCCGGCTTCAACTCGTCGAGGATGCGCGTTGCATGTGCTGCGAACTGTGCGGTCCAGTGCGATCTCACCGTCTTCGGCGATACCGCCGGGAAGATCGCCTTGCGCTCGTTCATGTGCGCGTCGCCGTCCTTGCGCATCATGTTGTGGCCCATGAGCTTGTTCATCAGCCCCTCGGGCTGGTGCGACGAGAACACGTCGATCTGCTTCTCGGAGACGAAGATGTCGTCGCGGTTGCACAGCAGCGTGCTGCCGAGCTGCGGCACGAAGGCGATCGGCGCTTCCTTGCGCATGCGCGCCAGCGTCGGATAGGGATCCTGCCAGAAGGCGGGGACGTCGATGTCGAAATGGGGAGCGGTGCTCACGACGTGATCTCACGTTGGCCTTGAGGTTCGTACCGAGCATAGGCCGGCAGCCGTGGCCGGTCTGTCCCTACCGTTGGGGACAGCGGGAGGTGCTCAGACCCCTTCAGTTCAGCTGGCGTGCCGATGCCATCAGGCGTAGCGCGATCGCGAACAGCTCGTTCTGCGAGGAGATGCCGAGCTTGTCATAGGCGCGCTTGCGATAGGTGAGGGCGGAGTGCAGGCCGATGCCGAGCTCGGCGGCGATCGCTTCCGAGCTGAGGCCCGAAAGGATGCCGAGGCAGACCTCTTTCTCGCGGCCGGTCAGCCGGGCCAGCGGTTCGGCGGTTGCAAACAGCGTCTTCAGCCGCGCGATCGGATCGGCATCCGCTTCCGCGTCACGCTGGAAGTGCCGCGCCACCGCTGCGGTCAATGCGGGCGCCACCGCGGCGAGGCGCGCGATCTGCTCGCGGCTGAAGCGGCCTTGCGCGGTGATCTGATAGAAATTGACGTAGAAACAGGTATCGCCGGTCCAGATCGCAGCGGCGAACTTGTCGACGATGTCGGAATCGTCGAAGAAGATCTTGCGGTAGCCGTCGCTGTACATCCGGCGGGCAAAGGTCGGCAACACGATCGGCACGGCCTGCGCCTGCCCCTCGAACACCGCATCGCGGTTCGGGTCAGCCTGATGGAAATGTTCGGAGTAGGCGATCCCGAGGTCGCGGCCGGTCGGGATGTTGCCGACGTCGAGCAGGCACGCGGCGGACCGCGGGCCCGTGAACGAGAACACCATGCAGTGACCGACACCGGCGACGCGGCGTAGCGCGCCGATCAAGGCTTGCGGAAAGCCGTCGCGGCCGATCGCCAGCAGCGCCGGCGTGATGTCGCTGATAACAGAAGTCTTGAAGGCGAAATCTGCCTTCATGGCGTCCTCCCTGTGTTTCGGGAAGACTAGCAGCGACATCGCGGGGGTGGAAGCGGTTGGCATTCTGGCCCCGTCTCCTCGTCATTCCGGGCTCAGCCCTTCGGGCTGCCCCGGAAATGACGGAGATCGCCTCAGGCGCCCGGCACCTGGTCGAGGAAGCCGGTGATGCTCCGGATCCGGCCCTCCTTCAACGTGGCGAAGTCGGTGCCCTTGATCGGGCTGTCGACGCCGTCGGGCCCGAGGCCCCAGGAGAAGCGGACATGGTCGCCGAACCCGTTCGGCTCGCCGATCAGCTTGAAGGTGAAATCCGGAAACTTCTGCTGCACGCCCGCGATCAGCGCGTCGACGCCGTCATGGCCGTCGCCGCTCATCATCGGGTCGACATAACGCGCGTCGGCGGTCCAGTTCTCGCTCAGCATCTCGCGCCGCCGGCTCGGCATCCGCTCGTTCCAGAGCTCGATATAGCGGCGGGCGACGGTGGTGTGGTCGGTCATGCTGCTCTCCATCTGATGGGCCGGACTGTGCGGCTGTCCGGACTATCGAAGGTTCGCGTGCACCGATCGATTACCTCGCAGGTCATCGCGCGAGCTATGGAGTGATGGTCAGCACTGCCTTCATGTTGGGGTGGAAGCGGCAGTAATAGTCGACGGTCCCGGCCTTGGTCAGAACCGACCTGGCCGCCTTCTTCGGCGCAATCGTCACGTCGAAGTCGCCATTCTTCGCCGTGGCGGTGTGCGCCAATATGTCCTTGTTGACCCATTCGATGGTGTCGCCGACCTTGGCCGATGCCTCGGCCGGCGAGATCACCATATTCTCCATCACGATCTGGATGGTAGCTGCATGCGCCGGGACAGCCATCGCGCCGAGCGCGAACAACGCGAGCGTTACGAGATAGCGTCCGGGCGACATCGCGCGTCTCCCTACTTCATGCCCGCCGCAACATGTTCGGCATGCTGCTCGTGGCCCTGGAAGATCTTCAGGCCGGTCTGCAGCAGGCTCTTCAGCTCGGGATTGCTGGCCGACGGGATCAACTGCGTCTCCAGCGCGGTGTTGACGGTCTTGTGGTAGGCGACCTCGTTGTCGATATAGGCCTTGTCGTAGGCTGCGCCCTTCAGCTTGCCGAGTTCGGCGAGCTTGTCGGCCGCCTGTTTCGACAACGCCTTGCTGGTGTCGTTGTCCTCCGGCGTCACCTTCAGCTTCTTGACGAGGTCGAGCGCCTGCTTGTTCACCGCCTCATGGTCGCGCGCCATGTCCTTGGCGAACGCCTTGACGTCCTTGTTGGATGCTTTGCTCTCCGCCTGCTTGGCGGCGTTGATGTCGATCACACCTGCCGTGTAGGCGATGTGCGCGATCTGCGGATCGGTCAGCTTTGCGCCCTGGGCCAGCGCAGCGCTGGTGAGAACGCCGAGCGCGGCGACCGCGATGCTCAATCGAACGAACATGGTTTGACACTCCTGTTGAGCCGGGCGTAGCGCACGGCACGTCGTTGCTTGCACAGGAGTTGGATGGTGCTGACAGCCAGAGGTTCCCAAAAAACTATGCTGTGACGCCGAGCCGTTTCAGGACCGCCTCGGTCAATCGCTCGCAACGCCGGCCCGCGAAGGGAAAGGCCTCCATCACGATGGGGCCGATCTTCCGCTCGACATTGTCGCGCAGCATGGTCCGGGCGCGGTGCAGACGGGTCTTCACGGTTTCCGGCTTGAGGCCGAGGATGTCCGCGGTCTCCTCGACATTCATGCCCTCGATCACACGGGTGATGAAGACGAGGCGGAACGCCTCGGGCAGTTCGTCGATCGCGTGCTCGACGACATGCTGGATTTCGCGCTGGGCCATAGATTTTTCCGGATCGTCCGCTGACGACAGCGGGAACGGGATGATTTGGGCTTTTGCGGCGCCGTTCGGCAGCTCGGACCACTCCACGCTCGCGCGCTTGCTGCGCAGGCGGCCGAGCGCTTCGTTCATCGCGATGCGCGACAGCCAGGTCGAGAGGCTGGAGTCGCCCCGGAACTGGTCCAGACGGGTGAAGGCGCGCACGTAGGCGTCCTGAACCACATCCTCGGCCTCGTTGTCGTTGCGGAGGATGCCGCGCGCCAGCCGGAACAGCCGGCGATTATTCGCCTGCATGATGGTGCGGATCGCGGCCTCGTCGCGGGCGAGCGCGCGTTGCACGAGCTCGGCATCGCCTGAGCGGATCGGCGGCAGGGACGTGACATGGGCCTGGCGCATGGCGGGATCGCCCTCACTGTTGGCGGTATACTACCATTGGATGCCGGTGGGCCGGACAGGTTCCCGAGAAAATGGCGATCGGCCAAAAAGACCCAGTCGGCGGGCTACGGCCTGATATAGGCCTCCGGATCGCCGCGCGCGTGCGCTTCCATCGCATCGAGGAAGCAGCGAACTTTTGCCGGGACAAATTGCCGCGCCGGCAGCAGCGCATGCACGTTGAGCGGCTCGCAGGCATGGTCCGGCAGCAGCCGCCGCAACTCGCCGGCCGCGACCGCGGCGCGGGTGTAGCTTGCGGTGACCCGCAGCACGCCATGGCCGGCGAGCGCCGCCTGCAGGCGGACATGCGCGTTCGAGCTGGTGAGGCGCGCGTGGTCCACCGCGAGATGCTCGACCGCGCCGCCGGGTGCGGTGATCGCCCATGGCGGATCGCTGGGACCGGTCAACAGCGGCAGCTTTCTCAATTCGTCCAGCGTGCGCGGCTCGCCGAATTTCTCCAGCAGCGCCGGCGCCGCGAACAGGCCGCGCTCCAGGGTGAAGACGCGGCGGATCACGATGCCGGCCGACGGCAGCGGCGCCTCCAGCATCGCGAACACGATGTCGTAGTTCTCGGCGATCGGACTAACGATGTCGTGCTCGACGTCGATCCGGATCGCGAGCTCCGGATAGCGGCCCATCACGGCACAGGCGACCGGCCCGGCGTGGTGCGCGCCGAATTCGTACGGCGCCTTGATGCGCAAGGTGCCCGCGACCGCGCTGGACATCGCCAGCGCCTCGCTGTGGGTGTCGTGCAGCGCGGCGAACAGCGGGCGCACCTTGCGATAGATGGTCTCGCCGGAATCGGTCAGCCGCAGATGCCGCGTGGTCCGCTCGATCAGCCGCAGTCCGAGATTGGCCTCGAGACGCTGCACCGCAGCACTGAGGCTCGATTTGGGATGCCCGAGCACGCGCGCGGCCGCGGTGAAGCCGCCATGCTCGACAACCTCGCAAAACAGCTCCCAGTCGCGCCACTCCATGGCCGATTGTCCATCCAGCGGTACAGTGTGTCCAGCCAAATCGGATTATCCCGATGACCGGGATCACTTAAACCTGATTGCAAGCAACATTGCATTGGGAGGCTGACATGGCAGTTGACTTGGCCGACGACGGAATTTTCCTGCGCAACGCCTGGTATGTGGCGGCGCTGAATCACGAGCTGATCGACGGCAAGAAGCTGGCGCGCACCATCCTGGAGCGGCCGATCGTGATCTATCGCGGCGCCAGCGGAAAGGTGGTCGCGCTCGACGACCGCTGTTGCCATCGCGCCGCGCCGCTCTCGATGGGGCGCGTCGAGGGTGACGACATCCGCTGCATGTATCACGGCATGAAGTTCGCGGCCGACGGCAAGTGCATCCAGATCCCCGGCCAGGATGCGATCCCCGCCAAGCTCGGCGTGCGCAGCTATCCGGTGGTCGAGCGCTACAACATGATCTTCATCTGGACCGGCGATGCCGAGAAGGCCGATCCGAAGCTGATCCTCGACTATCCGCCGCTCGAGGATCCCAAATGGCGCGGCCTGCCGGGCTACATGCACTACAAGGCCAACTGGCTGCTGATCGTCGATAACCTCAGCGACTTCGCGCATCTCGCCTTCGTGCACACCAACACGCTCGGCGGATCCGAGGAATACGCCTACAAGACCAAGCCGGTCGCGATCGAGAAGCTGGACGACGGCTTCCGCGTCGAGCGTTGGCACATGGGCGCCGATGCGCCGCCGTACCACAAGAAAGTGATTTCCAACCGCGACGACCAGGTCGATCGTCGCAATATCGGCCGCATGATCGTGCCGGGCATCTTCACCCTCGACACCACGTTTGCGCCGGCGGGGCAGGGCGCGGAGAAGGGCGTTCAAGTTCCGGGCACGCGGTCATACCGCAACGCGCAGTTCATGACGCCGGAGACGCGTTCCTCGACGCACTTCTTCTGGAATTACCTGCACGATTTTGACATCGACAATCCGAACATCGCGCTGTCGCTGCGGCATTCCCTCGAGGAGGCCTTCAACGAGGACAAGGATTTCATCGAGGCGCAGCAGAAGGTGCTCGACGTCGATCCGGACTATCAGCTGCTTGCGATCGGTGCCGATGCGCCGCTGACCTATTTCCGCTGGCTGTTCGCACGCCGGCTCGAAGCGGAGAAGGGCGCGGCGCGGGCCGCATGATTGGGTGAATCGATGGCTGTTGCCGCTTGGCGGCAAGCCGCGCCGGGATCGCGAGATCGTGACGTTTCGGCGTGGCTGCCGCTCCGGCCGGTTTGGCGTAGACTCATCTAAGCTGAATTTGTCGGTTCTTGATCAGGGTCAAGGTTTTGACCCGCGCTGGCCAGATTATTTCGGTAACGATCGATCGGTGAACGAGCTTGCCCGAAAAGGTGGACCCATCGGAACGACGTGCGAGCACCGGCTGGCCGCAGGATGCTTGGCTATGGCCGTTTGAAGCCGCGCGATTGGCGCTGGACTTCTACGCGCATTGGTATCCCAATCGTGCGCCCGAGCCGACGGATTCGCCCGGTGAAGCGGCGGCGCTGCCCTGGACGACGGCTCACACGGTCGCGCTTGAACTGGCGTCGATGAGCCTGCTGGATTTCTCGAGCGCGGCAGAAGGCCACCCGCTGCTCATCTGCGCGCCCTATGCGCTGCACCGCGCGAAGATAGCGGATCTTGCCCCCGGCCACAGCCTGATGGAGGCTTTACAGAAGGCGGGTATTGCACGCCTCTATCTCACCGACTGGCGCTCGGCGGGCCCGGAGATGCGATTTTTCTCCATCGACACTTTTTTGTCCGATCTCAACGTGGCCGTCGACACGATCGGGCCGCCGGTCGACCTTGCCGGCCTCTGTCAGGGCGGCTGGCTGTCGTTGCTTTATGCGGCGCGCTTTCCCGGCAAGGTGCGGCGGCTGGTGCTGGCGGGCAGCCCGGTGGACATTTCGGTGCCGTCGGATCTCTCCAGGATGGTCGCCTCGCTTCCCCAGCAAGGCTTCGAGGCGCTGGTCAGCCAGGGCGATGGGATCGTCAGTGGCAAGCACATGCTGCAGATCTGGAGCGCCCCACTTCGCATGCTGGACGTCGAAGCGGCGCTGCAGCGTCGGCTCGACGGGAAATCGGATGATGCACGGACGCTGCTCGATCGCTTCATTCGCTGGAACAGCGAGACGCTCGATCTGCCGGGCACTTACTACCTCGAAGTGACCGACTGGATCTTTCGCCAGAATCGGATCGCGGCCGGAGACTTCGTCGCGCTCGGTCGCAGGATCGATCTTGCTGCGGTGGAGCAGCCTGTCTTCCTGCTCGCCGCGGAGAACGACGTCGTCGTTCCGCCCGACCAGGCACTTGCGACATTACGACTGCTGGGGACCCCGCCCGCTTGGCTGCAATGCGACACCGAGCGGTGTGGTCACCTCGGCCTGTTCATGGGCCGCAGGGCTTTGGCCGGTTCCTGGCGCCGGATTGCGCGCTGGCTTCAGTCCGATCTCGGTGAGGCTGCGGGTGAGCGATCGCGGATCAGCGCGTGAGTGCAAAAATGAAAATGCCCCGAATTGCGCTCTGCAATCCGGGGCATCGGAGATTAGTCGCGATGACCTGCGCCGCGCTTACTTCGCCGCGACGACCATGATCTCGACATTGTACTGCGGCGCCGCGAGCTTGGCCTCGACGGTGGCGCGAGCCGGGGTGTTACCCTCCGAGACCCACGAGTCCCACGCCGCGTTCATCTCGGGGAACGTCTTCATGTCGGTGATGTAGATCGTCGCGCTGAGCAGCTTCGACTTGTCGGTGCCGGCCTTGGCGAGGTGGCCGTCGATGATCGACAGGATGTCCTTGGTCTGGTCGGTGACGCTGCCGCCCGCGGCCTTGCCGGCGACGACGCCGGCGAGATAGACGGTGTTGCCGTGCACGACGACCTGGCTCATGCGCGGGCCGGTTTCGAAACGCTGAATGCTCATTTGGGTCTCCACTTGAATGGCAGGCACTGTCTACCGCGCCGTGCAGCCCACCGCTACTGCGCATTTTGCAGACGTACATTTCACGCAAAGCGCGCGAAGAACGCCCAAATCGTGTCGGCGCCGTCGATGTCGCCGTTTTGCGGCCCGAGCAGTGTCGCCGCCAATTTCGTAAAATGCGCGTCCGGGAAGTGGCCGGGCATGCGGTGACCGCCGCCATTGACGCGGTAAAGCACCACGTCACGTCCCTGCGGGCAGGTCGAGTCGATCCGCGTGACGGTCGATTGATCGGACGGATTGCGGTCGGGCAGATCGGTGGTTGCGGCGTCCTTGGTCTCGCAGCCATCGATGCGCCGCCAGAATTCCAGTGTGCGTTCGGTCGACCAGAACCCGTCGACGGCAAAATAGCTTCTGCCGCGGCCGCCTTGATAGGGGATCAGGGGATCGACGGTGCCGTTCATCAGGAGCATCGGTACCGGACGTGCCGGCCGGCAGGCCCCCGCGGACTCATCGGTCAAATTCATGACGACGCTGGCTGCCGCGGCGAACAGGTCGGCGCGTTCGCAGGCCAGCGTCATGGCCATCGCGCCGCCGTTGGAGATGCCGGTGACATAGACCCGCTTGGGATCGGCGATGCCGTCGGCCACGAGCTTTGCAATCAACTGGGTGATGAAGGCGACGTCGTCGGTGCCTTCCGGCGGCGGATTGCCGGCGCGCCGTGCGTCCGGCCGGGAGTCGGCCCAGGCATGGTTCAGTCCGTCGGGATAGACCGCTGCAAAGCCGTCGCGCCTGGCGATCAATGGCCACGATGTCCGCGTGATCATGTCGGCACTGCTTTGGGTCTTGCCGTGCAGCACGATCACGAGCGGCGCCGGCTTCGCGGCCGGGGCCTGCAGCGTGAAGGTCCGCGTCGTGCCGTTGACGATGAGCGAATCCGCAGCCGCCGGCCCACTGCTCAATGCAAGTGCGCCGGCCAGTACCAGCAAGTCGATTGAACAGCGTCGCATTGAAACCCGCCTTTGCGGCGATTGCAGCACGCCGGCGAGGCGGGTTCAACCAGTCCGTCCCGAGCGTGGCTTCACGATCCGGTCGGTGCATCCCGCGTATCGGCCCAGCGGGCGAACAGCGCGATCTGTTCGGCCGGCCAGGCGCCGTCGCACGGCATGGTGCCGGCTTCCAGCCGGGCCAGGATCTGCCGGCAGTGCTTGGCGACATCAGCCTCCTTCCAGAGATCGAAGGCGAACAGCATCGAGTTGCGATCCATCGGCCGGAACAGCGGCCGGATGTGCTGCTCGAACTGAACGGCCTCGCCGGGACCGGGCAGCGCGATACCGGCTTCGTTCGCGGTTTCCGCATCGCCCGCGATTGCGGACGGCCGCGCGGCGGGGGTCGCGTTGCAGACCCACCACCAGCGCGGCACCGGCATGTTCGGCGGCGGCTTCGCGCCGGCGCCGGAATTCTCCACCGCGATCCGCGAGCCCCATTCGATATAGGCCACGAACGCGGCGCGGAATTCCGGATCGGACGGCAGCCCGGCATCGTCGGCGCTCTGCACCATGTAGGTGGCCCACAGCGCGCGCTGCTCCGGCCTGATCTCCTTGCCGATGTGCTGCGACACCATCCGCCGATAGCCGCCATAGCGTTCGGTGTAGAAGCGCGGGCCGCCGAACACTTCGCTGAGCCAGGCCGCCACCCGTTCGGGATGGTCCGGCGACATCTCGGCGAATAGCGGGCCGAGCAGGGGATCCTCCGGCACGTAGCGGCTGTAGAAGATGCGGGTCATGTCGAGCAGGGCGGGATAGCCGCCGGCCCATTCGAACAGCGTCGGCTCGCGCATCGGATCCGGAACCGGATCGTGAAATTCAACATCCCAGTGCATGCCGCTGCAGAACGGCTTGTTCAGCGACGAGCCGCAGCGGCACAGGCTGACATGCTCCTGCGACGCACCCGCATTGCGCGCGACCGGCGCGCCATCCTCGTCGACCAGCTCGACGCGACCGGTCACGCGATACGGCCCGTCCTTCGACACTTCGATCTGCGGCGGCCGGTCGACGTCGGACAGGTTGGCGTCCCGCGCGGGGCCGATCCCGATGCCGAGCGCGCCCGACGGGCAGCGGCGCACCGCATTGATGAGATCGTCGAGGCGCGCGCCGCTCGGCGCGACGAACGGCTCCTCGCCGAGATGAAACACCGCGTTGAGCCGGTCGGTGCAGAAGCCGGAATGCGCACAGGTGCCGCGATTGTCGAACACATGCGCCTGCTGCCCGGCGTAGATGTCGAGCTTGTCGGGCACGCGCCGCGGATACCTGGCGTCGGTGAAGCCGCGCGCGACGTGGCTGTCGTCGCAGAACGGCTTGGTCTGCGATTGTCCGCAGCGGCACAGCCGCACCGGCGCTTCGGCTGCAACGCGCACGCCGAGATGATCGACGATCGGAATGCCGGGCTCCGGTTCGTAGGGGCCGTTGCGTCTGACGATGATGCGCTTGCGCGGCTGCTGTTTGTCGTTTGGGGCTTGGGCGGAACTGTCTTCTGTCATGCCTTGCATTGATCCCTAAGCTCGCCCAACCCGTGCGAAGCGTGCTTAGATGGATCGATGGCGGCGCTCAACGAACCAGATGGAAAGTGCCGCGGGAGAGTTGCGATGATCCGCAAGACCAAGCGCAAATATGGTTGCCCGGTCGAGTTCTCGATCGATCAGCTCAACGGCAAATGGAAGACCGTGATCCTGAGCCGGCTGAAGGTTAAGCCGGTGCGCTACGGCGAGCTGCGCCACGACATCCCGCAACTCAGCGACAAGGTGCTGACTGAACGGTTGCGCGATCTCTGCAATTCAGGCTTCGTCAAGCAGGAACGCGGCGGTGGTACCTCGCGCTATTGCCTCACCAAGCGCGGCGAGATGCTGGCTCCGATGCTTCAGGCGCTCTATGATTGGGGCGAGGCCAACGCCGACACGTTCGGCGTCCGCTTCCTCAGCGCGGAGGCGGATTAGAGCATGGGCTCATGGCGCGCGGCCAGCCATAGCCGGACAGAGGTAGTCCGCAGTTGGACGCTGACGAAGCGGACGTCAGCCAGCCGACAATCTCCGCTGAAACCGTCGTGATCCGACTCGGACATCAGGACCAATGCAATCCTCATCATCGGTTGGTAGAATTGCACTGCGTGTTCCTTTTGGAAGGGATGCACATGAAACGGCTTCTCTTATCGATTGCTGCATTGCTGGGGATGTCCGGCGCGTTATTCGGGCAGACTTCGCTTGTGTCGGAGATCGCGCCGGGTGGAAAGCTGCGGGTCGGCATGATTGCCATTACCGTGCTCGGAGGTGTGGCCGAACCCGTCGCGGGTTTCGTCGGGCAGAGGTTGGGTGCCGCCGTTGAGCCGGTGATGTACCCGAGCCCGGAAGCCTATCTACAAAGCTTCGGCAAGGCTGAATGGGACATCGCCATAGGGCCACGTGTCCTTGCTCCGGCGGACAAGGCGGATTCAACTGCAAACCTTTGGGCCATAAGTCTCATTTACGTCGCCGCGCCGGGAACAGAATTTCCTGATATCGCCTCCGTGGACAAGACAGGTGTACGGATTGGCACCATCCGTGGCGCTCCGTCCGACCGCGTGCTGACGCGGGAGATCAAGGCCGCTGAGATCGTCCGTATCCCTCTAAGCCCGACCATCGCGGCTGACGCAGCCGACCTACTGCGCTCCGGCAAAGCAGACGTCTTTGGCGCAGACTCCGGCGTCGGGTATCCCGCCGCCGAAGCCCTGACCGGCGCCAAGATCGTGCCCGGCGCCTTTGGGACGGTTCTGGTGGCGGCCGCATTGCCGAAAGGCCGCTCTCCGGCGGCGCAGGCTCTGCTCGCGACGCTTGTCGAAGAAGCAAGACAGAGCGGCGTGGTGCAGAAAGCGATCGACGCGAAGGGCCTCAAAGGTGTGAACGTCGTCTCGAAATAGCCGGACACGACGAAGACCTAAGCTCGCTTTTGGCTCGTCCGAGACATGCCAACTGCACCGAGCGATGTCAGCTTTTAGGGGTATCCCGGATGGTAGGTGCTCATGCCGGGCTCTTCTCTGTTTGACCCAAAGCCGACGTTGTCCGGTGATCGCCCCCCTGATACGCTTGATCAATCAAACAATCTGGGGGCGTACGATGTTCGAAATCTTGCGTCGCGACCTGATACTTAGCGCAGCCGGTGCTTACGCTGCGTTTGGACTCGACAAGCCGATCACGTTTGTCGACGCGGCTCACGCTCAACAGTCCGTCACGCAACCTTTCCGCAAATACAAGGTCGGCGACATTGAAATCTTCTCTCTGATCGATGGCATGCGTGACGTTCCGCTGCGGGAGGGCATGGTCAGGAATGTCAGCATCGACCAGGTCAAGACCGTGTTGCGTGGTGCCGGTTTTCCCGACAATCAGGCGCCGCTACGGTTTATCGTCATGGCGCTCAAGCTGCGCGATCAAGTGGTCCTGATCGACTCGGGCACGGGCGGTCATCCGATTTATGGTGAGGGGAACGGCCGGCTGTTCGAGAGCATGGCGGCGGCAGGCCTTGACCCCAAGGCAGTCAAGACGATTCTCATCTCCCATCTCCACGGCGACCATATTTATGGCCTCATGAATAATGAGACCAATGCCCAAGTCTTCCCGGATGCCGAGATCGTGGTGCCCGCTGCGGAGTTGAAATGGTGGACACGCCCGGGAGTGGAGTCGATCGATCTCGGACCGACGCGCAAAGGCCTTGCCCGGCGCATTCAAGCTACCGTGGCGACGTGGAAAAACGTCAGACCTTTTGAGGGAGAATCAGAGCTTCTGCCCGGCGTACGCGCCGTAGAGGCGCCCGGCCACAGCCCGGGGATGGTGGCGCATCTGGTGTCATCCGGCAGCCAACAGTTCCTGATCAGCGCCGATGTGGTCAATCTTTCGCCCCATATTCAAACAAATCCGGAATGGCAGCTTGCCATCGACCAGGATCCGCAAATGGCCGTCGAAACGCGAAGGAAGATCTTCGATCGCGCGGTCGCCGACAAGCTGACCATTTCGGGTACTCACTGGTTGATGCCGAACGTCGGCACGCTGGCCAAGGATGGCAGCAGGTACGTATTCGTAGCCGAGGGGTAATATTCCCGCGACACTATCTGTTGGCGATTGGAACACGACTGCTGCTCGTCGCGGAGAACCGGTCGGCACTTGAGTCAGCTTCTGGCCTTTTTCGGAAATGCCGCGCTTGCTATCGAAAGTTCGGTGTCGGGGGTGAAGCGGATGTCACAGCGCTTCAGCGTGCACGAACGTCGAACACCGGCCCGGCCGGTCTTAGCGTTCGCGCTCCCAGGTGAGGGTTCCGACTACCTTCTTGCCGGGATAAACGGCGCTGGCTTGCTCAGCCGTTCGAATGATCAGCTTGTCACCCTGCAACCTGAAAAATCTCACCTGGTCCTGCCCGGTCAGAAGCTCGTTCCAGGATATATCGACCTTGGTCGTGAACTTGTCGTCCTCGATGGTAAATGGGCCGGTGTAAACCATCAGCGTCTTGAGGAGAGCTGCTGACTCTGCATCGTTTGCCGCCGGCTTGCGATTTGCCGCCGCGATGACGAATGCCGCGTATCCGTCCGGCGTGATGAGCGCCCTGCCTTTCGGATTGCGACCAAACGGTTCGGTGACGTCTCCACCGATGATCTGAATGGTCCACGAAGTCAGCTTCCAGCTGCCGGCCAATCGCCTCGCTGTGTCCTGCGCGAGAGCCAATCCAGGCGCAAAATAGCAATACACGACAACAGCGAGGGCGAAGAAGCGCATATGCTGTCCTCCTATGAAGGAACAGACTTCGAGTATGGCCATACTAACCACGGGGAATGAAACCTGCGAGCCCCGCGACGACTGCCTCCTGGTCCCGCCACGCCAGATTCTTCGGGCCGCGGAGTGGAAGCAGGTTCGGTATTGGCCCCGGGTGCGGACTTGGCGGCCTATCTTACCCGTCTCGCCCGCGCATGGTACCATCCGGGCTGCTCGGCCGATGCTATCGATCCTCGCTTTGGAATAGACCAATGACTTTGCGGGCAATTTTAGCCGCATGCGCTGTTGTGGCCTTTGGATTGTTGATGATGACGATCGACGCACCTGGTCAGAAGCAATCGCTAAAAGATCAGCTGGTGGGCACGTGGACGCTGCTCTCGTGGGAGCAGAAGAAAGGCGACGGCACCAAGATCGAGCGTTATGGGGCCGCTCCGAAAGGCACCGCGTTCTTTGATGCGGGTGGGCGATACATCATCACGGTGATGCGCTCGGATCGAGCCAAGTACGCGAGCAATACCCTGTGGCAGGGTACACCCGCGGAAAACAAGGAAACCGCCGACGGCACGATAACCTACTTCGGAACGTATTCCGCCAACGAGGCAGATAGCAGCATCGCAATCCACGTCGAAGGCAGCTCTTTTCCAAACTGGAATGGCACCGAACAGAAGCGCTTTGTCGCGATTGCAGCGGACCAACTGACGTTGACCGTTCGTCCCCCGGCGGGAGATATCGTCGACGTGATTTGGAAACGAGCGAACTGATCTGGCTATCACATCTGCTGTTGGCCCGTCGTGACCGTTGCCTGCGGCACGAACCTGGTCGCTATAAGAGCAAAGCGGATGTGTTACCTGCCGGGCTTATGGGCACACGGTTTGGCGCAAGGTGAGATCAAGCTGTGGCGGGACATTCGCGCAATTTCGGAATATTAGAAATATACCCCTGAGTTGCCCGAGGTGTCAAGTTCCCTGATCGCTCCGGGCACCGCCGGCTACTGTGCATGGGGTTGTTTTCGATATTTTGGCAACGCCCCTGCGACGAACTGATTTCCGGCCGGAACCTTACGCAAGGAAAGGTCGTTGTCGCGGGATGTTGGGGGCAATCAACACAAGGAATGCTCATGCGCATCCGCATCTCGACGGCATCCATCATTGCTGCTGCACTTTCGCTCGGAACACCTGCCTGGGCGCAAACGCAGGGAACGCAACCTAAGGCGCCGCCGCAGGCTCAATCTGAGGAATCCACCACCATCCGGACCATACAGGTCGTGGACGTCAAGGAACTCAAGCCCGAAGTCCGGTCGAGGGTCGAGGCTGTCATCGCCAAGGCAAGCGAGGACGACCTGAAGAACCTGCGTGGTTCCATCGACGCCTCCCAGGAAGCGACGTCCGCGCTCAAGGCGAAGGGACTGAGTTCTGCGCAGGTCGTCGCAGTCAATCTCTCCAACGGCATCCTGACGCTGTTCACCAAGCTCGCCTGACGAAGTTTCGCAGCCTGAAGACATTCGGACTGAACAACAAAGGCCCGCCGGTTCCAGCCGGCGGGCCTGCTGCATCTCGGAACAGCGCGCGCTAGCCTACCGCCTTCGCGGCCGCGCGCCCGGCGTTGCGGCCCGAGAACAGGCAGCCGCCGAGGAATGTTCCCTCCAGCGAGCGATAGCCGTGCATGCCGCCGCCGCCGAAGCCGGCGGCTTCACCGGCCGCGTAGAGCCCGCGGATGATCTGGTGATCATTGCCGAAAACGCGTGAATCCAGGTCAGTCTCGAAGCCGCCGAGGGTCTTGCGGGTGAGGATGTTGAGCTTCACCGCGATCAGCGGACCGTGGTCGGGATCGAGGATGCGGTGCGGCTTGGCGGTGCGGATCAGCCGGTCGCCGATATAGCGCCGCGCATTGTGCAGGTTCATCACCTGCGCGTCCTTGACATAGGGGTTGGTGATCTCGCGGTCGCGCGCCTCGATCTGCGTCTTGATGGCCTCGAGGCTCAAGAGATCATTGCCGACGAGCTTGTTCATGGCGCCGACGAGGTCGGTGAGATTGTCGCGCACGATGAAGTCGGCGCCGTGCTGCTTGAAGGCCTCGACCGGCGCCGGCGCGCCCTTGTTGGTGGCGCGCTTGACCGTCATGCGCCAGCTCTTGCCGGTAAGGTCGGGGTTCTGCTCGGAGCCCGACAGCGCGAACTCCTTCTTGATGATGCTCTGGGTCAGGATGAACCACGAATAATCGTAGCCGGTGCCCATGATGTAATGCAGCTGCCCGAGCGTGTCGGAGCCCGGGAACAGCGGCGCCGGCAGCCGCTTGCCTGTCGCGTCGAACCACATTGAGGACGGTCCCGGCAGAATCCGGATGCCATGACGCGGCCAGATCGGGTTCCAGTTCTGGATACCCTCGACGTAGTGCCACATCCGGTCGCGGTTGATCAGCCGGCCGCCTGCCTGTTCGGTGATGCCGATCATGCGGCCGTCGACATGTTCGGGCACGCCCGAGATCATGAACTTCGGCGGCTCGCCGAGCCGCTTCGGCCAGTTCTGTCGCACCAGGTCATGATTGCCGCCGATGCCGCCGGAGGCGACGATCACCGCCTGCGCGCGCAGCGAAAAATCACCGACGACGTTGCGCGAGGAACTCTTGCCGCGCTCGACATCAGACGTTTCCAGGATCGCGCCGCTCACGCCATCGACTGTGCCGTTGCTGATGCTGAGTGCATCGACGCGATGGCGGAACTTGAACACCAGCTGTCCGCTCCTGGCGGCCTCGCGCGCGCGGCGCTCGAACGGCTCGACGATGCCGGGGCCGGTGCCCCAGGTGACATGGAAGCGCGGCACCGAATTGCCGTGGCCCATCGCATCGTAACCGCCGCGCTCGGCCCAGCCGACCACCGGGAAGATGCGATGGCCCATCGCGCGCAGCCAGTCGCGCTTCTCGCCGGCTGCGAACGCGACATAGGCTTCGGCCCATTTGCGCGGCCAGTGATCCTCCTCGCGATCGAAACCCGCGGTGCCCATCCAATCCTGCATCGCGAGGTCGGCGGAGTCCTTGATGCCGAGCCGGCGTTGTTCCGGCGAATCGACCAGGAACAATCCGCCGAACGACCAGAACGCCTGACCGCCGATGCTCTGCTCCCCTTCCTGGTCGAGCACGATGACGCGTCTGCCGGCGTCGGCGATCTCGGTTGCGGCGACCAGACCGGCAAGTCCGGCGCCGATCACGATCACATCTGCATCGTCAGCCATGTTTGCTTCCCCCCGTCCCGGGTTGGATTCAAAACCGTGTCGTTGCGCGTGGTCAACGCCAAATGGACCTTGCCTGTGGCGGCGAGGCACCAAACGGTTGCGACAAGCTGTTCCAGTTTGGGACCTTTTCCACGCGTCAGTGCAGCGTGGGCGCAACACCCAATTTGAATTTGTTTTGACGGGCTTCGCTCGTCTGGACAAAAATCCCCGGCCGCAACACGCTCACGATTGTCTTGCATCACAGACCAACAGATTCGGTTTCGACTGGGGCTGGCCAAATGAAGTTGATGACGGGGTTGCTCGCTGCGGTTCTCCTGCTGGCGGGAATGGGGGCGTCTCAAGCAGTGGTCAGGATCGCCGACGATCGCGGCGGCAAGATCGGCATCTATGTCGACAAGTATCAGGACCTGCGCACATCCGGTGAGACCGTGATCATCGACGGGCTCTGCGCCTCTGCCTGCACCATCGTGCTCGGCAAGGTCCCGCACGACCGAATCTGTGTGACCTCACACGCCAGCCTCGGCTTCCATGCCGCCTGGGACTACGGCGACAACGGCCGCCCGGTCCCCAATCCCGAAGCCACCCATATGCTGTACCTGATGTACCCGCCGGCGGTCCGCAAATGGATCACGGACCGCGGTGGCCTGACCCGGCACATGATCTTCCTGCGCGGCAAGCAACTGCAGGCGCTGTACAAGCCGTGCTACCTCAACGCCCAGGCATCTGCGCCGAAACCCGCCGAGCCTGCACACTGAGCTGCTGACCTCGGCGAGCGGTCTCTCTGGTGATAGCCGGCAGGCAGGGCGAGGCGCGTGCCGGGCATCGCCTCGCTATCATTTGACGGCCAGCTGTGGCCATTGCGCTTGCTGCCTGGGGGAACCCGGCTTATCTCAACCGCATGGTTCAGCCGATCTCCACCCGATCCGAGCTCGTGACGGCTCCGCAGGGCCGGGTGGCGTCTGCAATCCTGTGGGGCGCTGCCGGAATCGGCGGATTGGCCTTGCTCGCTGCTGCCGCGCTCTGGTTCCACTACGGGACCGCGGTGTTTTTCGAAATGATCACGGCCGGCATCGCCGCCTGCTTCTGACAAGGACGCCCTCGCATCATGCCCCGGACCACGCGCCCATTGGTGATCTTCGCTGCCTTCGCGGGCAGTCTGGCGGTCGGCCTGTTCCTCATGTTGTGGGCGGTCGGCGGCCTGCGCACCGTCGCAGCGCCGGCCGCGATCGGCGGCCCGTTCCAGCTCACCGACCAGGCCGGCCAGACCGTCACCGACAAGAACCTCCAGGGCAAGCCGACGCTGATCTTCTTCGGCTTCACCCACTGCCCGGACATCTGCCCGACCTCGCTGTTCGAGATCTCGGAGGTGCTGAAGGCGATGGGCAAGGACGCCGATCGCGTGAACGCCTATTTCGTCTCGGTCGACCCGGAACGCGACACCGCCACGGCGATGAAGGACTACCTTTCGAGCTTCGATCCGCACCTCAAGGGCCTGACCGGCGATCCGGCCGCGATCGCCAAGGTGCTGTCGAGCTACCGGGTCTACGCCAAGAAGGTGCCGCTGAAGGATGGCGACTACACGATGGATCACACCGCGCTGATCTATTTGATGGACCGCGACGGCCATTTCGTCGCGCCGTTCAATCTGAAACGCACGCCGGAAGAGGCGGCGACCGATCTCAAACGGTATCTCTGATCGCTTTTCCCGTTCAGAATTAGCCCATTCGGCGCTCGATTCGGGCGTCGAATGGTCTATAAGCCGTTCAATTTCCTGAAATTGCCGGTTATGCCGAATTTGTCAGCTCAGCCCTTTGTCATTCGCTCGCGCCAGCTTCGCCTGGCTGCGGGAATGATGGCGGCCGTCGTGCTGACCATGGCGGGGCCCGCGGCGGCGCAGACGCCTCCCGTACCGCCGGCGCCCAAGGCGGCACCGGCCCAGCCCGCCAAGCCGGCTCCCGCACAAGCGGCACCGGCGACGCCCCCGGTAGCAACGCCCCCGGCGGCGGCCGCTCCGTCGCCTCCGAACCAGCCGCCCAAGGCCGCCGAGGCTGCGCCGCAGGCGGTGCCGGGCTTCTGGGACCCGCGGCGACGGCCGGACCGGCCGGACCTGTCGCGCCTCACCGTGATCCGCTTCCTCACCGAGACCGACTATCCGCCGTTCAACTTCACCGGTCCCGACGGCAATCCGGCCGGCTTCAATGTCGACCTGGCGCGCGCGCTCTGCGACGAGATCAAGGTCACCTGCACCATCCAGATGCGCCGCTTCGAGACCCTGATCGATGCGCTGGCCACCAACCGGGGCGATGCCATCATCGCGTCGATGGCGGTGACGCCGCAGCTGCGCGCCAAGGTCGATTTCACCGATCCCTATTACCGCGCGCCGGCACGCTTCGTGTCGCGCCGCGACAACGTGATGCCGGAAATCCGCCCGGAATATCTCGAGGGCAAGAAGGTCGGTGTCATCGCCGGCACCTCGCACGAGGCCTACCTCAAGGCGATGTTCACCGACGCCGAGATCCATTCCTATCCGGATAACGACGCGCTGCGCGCGGCACTGCGCCGCGGCGAGGTCGACTTCATCTTTGGCGATGCGATCTCGCTCGCGTTCTGGATCAACGGCACCGATTCCGCCGAATGCTGCGCGTTTTCGGGCGGCCCCTTTGTCGAAAGCCGCTATTTCGGCGAGGGTGTCGGCATCGCCGTGCGCAAGGGCAACGATCTGCTGCGACAGTCGCTGAACTGGGCGCTGTTCCGGATCTGGGAAAAAGGCCGCTACACCGATCTGTGGCTGCGCTATTTCTCGATCAGCCCGTTTTGACGCTGTGACCTTCACCTCGCCCCGCTTGCGGGGAGGGAGCGTCGTTTTGCATTTTGCCGCGAAAGCGTTAGTTTTCGCGGCCGTTTTGGAGAAAGCCTGAAGAAATGTCCGTGATTGATCTTGCTGCCAGCCCGAGCGACCTGCGGGCGCTCGCCGAACAATCCAACGCCTGGCCGTTCGAGCAGGCGAAAGCGATTGTGGCGCGGCTGAAGAAAAATCCGAAGGACGAGGTGCTGTTCGAGACCGGCTACGGCCCCTCGGGCCTGCCGCATATCGGCACCTTCGGTGAAGTCGCGCGCACCACGATGGTGCGCCACGCCTTTCGTGTGCTCACCGAGGACAAGATCAAGACGCGCCTGCTTGCCTTCTCCGACGACATGGACGGCCTGCGCAAGGTGCCGGACAACGTGCCGAACAAGGAATTGCTGGCGCAGCATCTCGGCAAGCCGCTGACCAAGGTGCCCGATCCGTTCGGTACCCATCCGAGCTTCGGCCAGCACAACAATGCGCGGCTGCGCGCCTTCCTCGACCAGTTCGGCTTCGACTACGAATTCGCCAGCTCGACCGAGTATTACACCTCCGGCCGGTTCGATGCGGCTCTGCTGCGCATGCTGGAGCGGATCGAGAAGGTGATGGCGATCATGCTGCCGTCGCTGCGCGAGGAGCGGGCGGCGAGCTATTCGCCGTTCCTGCCGATCTGTCCGCGCACCGGCCTCGTGCTCTACGTGCCGGTGACGGCGCATGACGCCAAGGCCGGCACGATCTCCTATGAGGATCCCGAGACCAAGGAGAGCGTCACCGTTCCCGTCACCGGCGGCCGCTGCAAGCTGCAATGGAAGCCGGACTGGGCGATGCGCTGGTACGCGCTCGGCGTCGACTATGAAATGGCCGGCAAGGACCTGATCGACTCGGTGAAGCTGTCCGCCAAGATCTGCGCGGCGCTCGGCGGCACGCCGCCCGAAGGCTTCAATTACGAGCTGTTCCTCGACGAGAAGGGCCAGAAGATCTCGAAGTCGAAGGGCAACGGCCTGACGATCGACGAATGGCTGCGTTACGCCTCGCCGGAATCGCTGTCGCTGTTCATGTATCGCGAGCCCAAGGCGGCGAAGCGGCTCTATTTCGACGTCATCCCGCGCAATGTCGACGACTACCAGCAGTTCCTCGACGGCTTCACGCGGCAGGAAGCGCGCCAGCAGCTGCAGAATCCGGTCTGGCACATCCATTCCGGCAAGCCGCCGCAGGCCGACATGCCCGTCACCTTCCAGCTGCTGCTGACGCTGGTGTCGTCGTCGAATGCGGAGAATGCCGAGACGCTGTGGGGCTTCATCGGCCGCTATCGTCCGGGCGTGACGCCCGAGACGCATCCGAAGTTAGACGCGATGGTCGGCTACGCCATCAACTACTATCGCGACTTCGTGGCGCCGACCAAGCAGTTCCGCGAGCCCACCGAAGGTGAGCGCGCCGCGCTGCAGGACCTGCGCGATGCGCTTGCGAACATGCCGGCCGATGCGACCGCGGAAGACATCCAGAACGTGGTCTACGAAATCGGCCGCCGCGAGCCGTTCCTCGACACGGTCAAGAAGGGCAAGGACGGCCGTCCCGGCGTCTCGCTCGACTGGTTCAACATGCTCTACCAAGTGCTGCTCGGCCAGGAGAAGGGCCCGCGCTTCGGCTCCTTCGTCGCGGTCTACGGCGTGCAGAACGCGGTCAACATGATCGACGGCGCGCTGGCGCGGTCGTCGTAGGCTTCTTTCTCCCCCTGTGGGAGAAGGTGGCGCGGATGAAATCCGCGCCGGATGAGGGGTCTCTCTCCGCGGAGACAGATCCCTCACCCGTCCGCGATGCTTCGCATCGCGTCCACCCTCTCCCACAGGGGGAGAGGGACAAAAGGCCGCAAAATCCGGATGGCTGATCCCCGGCAATTTCAGCCGGGGTTGCGCCGGATTGCGCTACACTCCGTCCCATAAAATCAGCACGGCCTTCGTTAAGAGGCCGGCACAGATGGGAGCATGCGCATGCAGTTCAGGGTTTCGCCGACATCGCTGCAGGACAGTACGAGCGCCGAGGAATGGCAGGCGCGGGTCGATCTCGCGGCCGCGCATCGGCTCGCCTACATCCACGGCTTTTCGGAAGGCATCTTCAATCATCTCACCTTCGTGGTGCCCGGCCGCACCGATCGCTACTACCAGATCCCGTTCGGCATGCACTGGTCGGAGGTGACCGCGTCGTCCTTCATGGAGGTCGGGATCGACGATGCGCAGGTGAAGCGCGGCGAGGGTGAGGTCGAGCGCTCCTGCTATTGCATCCATGCGCCGATCCACAAGGCGCTGCCGCAGGCCAAGGCGGTGTTCCACACCCACATGCCGTATGCGAGCGCGCTGACGCGGCTCGAGGATCCGCGCATCAAGGAGATCGGGCAGACCGAGGTCGGATTGTCGGAAGCGATCGCCTATGACGATCTCTACACCGGCCCCGCGCTGGATCCCGAGGAGGGCGCACGGCTTGCCAGGGTGATCGGCACCAAGACCATCCTTTTCATGGCCAATCACGGCATCTCGACCGTCGGAGAGACCGTCGCCGATGCCTACGACCGGCTGTATTACATCGAGCGCGCGGCGCAAGTGCAGATCTATGCGATGTGGACCCAGCAGCCGCTCAAGCAATTGCCGCAGCATGTGGTGGAGAAGACCAAACGCGATTTCCGTGACGACCATCTCTACGACGGCCCAAGCCCGTCGCAGCGGCATTTCGATGCGCTGAAGCGAATGCTGGACCGCAAGGAGCCGGATTACGCGACGTAAGCGTCGGGTCCGCGCCGCAAATTTCACCGTCGTCCCGGCGAAGGCCGGGACCCATTACCCCAGGGTCATGTTGTTGAAGCGAGCTGTGGCCCCAGCTCGCTACAATTCAAACGGCGGTGGTTGATGGGGTGGACGGCCCCCTACGGCATCAGTGTGCCAGAATGAG
>NZ_NWTG01000036.1 GCF_002532045.1 Bradyrhizobium sp. C9
CGCCGAACGCTTCGGCGCCTTCCGCACCAGGCCCGCCGCCTGCAGGGCGAGCTTGGTCACCGTGTAGCCCAGCACATAGTCATGCCGCTTTTGCAACTGCTCGTGGAAGTGCTTCACCGTGAAGTCCGCGTACTGGTCCCGGAACAGTCCCAGCATCCGCTCCAGTTCTTCCTCTGGCGCCCGCCGTGGCGATCGCCGTCCCATGCGTCGGTCGACCAACCCGTCATCGCCCTCCGCCTCATAACGCTCCGCCCAGCGTTGGAAGGTCCGAACACTGATCCCGAGAAGCTCCGAAGCAGCCTCCTGCGTCAGCTCCCTCGCTTCCGTCCGTTCCAGCAAATCTGAAAACCGCATCCGTCGTACACCCTCGTGAATGGATGCCGTGCCCATCGTGCCCCCTTTGTTCCGGAGCACCGAAAACACGACACTTCACGAGCTACAAACAGGCGACAGATCACGAGCTACTGACAGACGTCGACCGCACCACTTGACACGTCGGGCAACTCAGGGATACACTTCTAGTATTCCGAAATTTACCACAAGCGCCTCAGGCACCGCAGGCTGAATCGGTGACCCAGCCCAAAATGCGGCCCTGGCGTTGACCGGTTCACGCCATGAGATGCGACGAATTCCATCCCCTGCCATGGTCACCGGGCGCTTCCCAGCCCACCTCGGAGACGAGCAGCGTGTCCTCGAGCTTGATGTAGCCGCGCGCCGGATGCAGCAGCGCGGTTTCGATCGAGATCACCATCCCGGATTCGAGCGGCCGGTCGGCGTCATACGGCGCGTAGGGTACCGGGCCGGTCGCGGTGAGGCGCGGCGCTTCGTGACTGACAAGCCCGATGCCGTGTGCGGTGAAGTCGAGCACGGCGCGATGCGGGGAGGCTTTGACGGACGCCTCGCCCGCCGCAATGATATCGCCTCCCATGGCGCCCGGCCGGATCGCGCGCCGCGCCACCTGCTGGACGTCCTCGATTTCTTGCAGCAACTCGCGGAGCTCGCTGTCGGGCTCGCCCAGAATGCCCATGCGGCTGAGGTCGCCGATATAGCCCCGGTAGTTTCCGCCGGAATCGATCGAGATCACGTCGCCCTCCACGAGGAGCTGGTCCGACGGCGCGCGGTTGTGGCTCTTGCCCGCGGCGATCAGGCAATATTCGAAGACGAGATCGCGTTGCTGCTCCTCACGACGCAGACGGGCGACGACCTCGTTCTTGGTCATGCCCGGCGTGCAGCATTTGAACGTCGCCATCATCGCATTGACGACCCGCTCGGAAGCCTCCCTGATGAGGTCCAGTTCGGCCGGAGACTTGACGGCACGAAGCCGTTCCAGCGTGAAATGGGCCTCGCGGACCTCGACGTTGCCAAGACCGGAAAGCAGCTGATCCCTGGCGTCGGCCGGCAGGAAGCCAGCCTCGATGCCGACGCGCCTGGCGACGCCCCCGAGCTTTTTCACATGATCAACGGCGAGGCCGATCGCATCGATCGTTCCCCATGCGCCCGCCTTGACGATCGGCGCCGATATCCGTCCGAGTTCATGCTCGAACTTTTCCATGCGGTTGCCGATATAGGCGGAATTTTCAGGGTGCCCTTTCTGATAGACGAAGACAGGCAGATAGCGACTGGTGCCGATCGCCTCCATGACGTCGAAGAAGAAGAAGCGATATCCACCGAGCAAATACTGCACATTGTGACGCGAGGTGGCGATCAGGATGTCGAGCCCCGCCTCCTCCATCAGCCGATCGAGTTTTGCAGCATCGAACGGCGCCGCCGTTGCGATCGTGTCGTGCGCATTGTCCATGATAAACTTTCCGTGTTTCACTGTCCCGCTGCCGCTTTTGCGGCCAGCGGCTTCGATGCGGCGCTCGAGCCCGCATTTTCACCGAACAGCGCCACCGGGCGTCCATGCGGCTCGACGCCGAGGAACGTAAAGGCAAGTCCGATCAGGAGGCCCGCGCCGGCAAGAAACAAGAACGCCGGCATCACCGCCGACGCGGTCGCGCTGGGATGCACGACATTGTCCGCACCCGCGATCAATGCGAGGCACAGGGGACCCACGATCTTGCCGACGCCGTTCGAGAGCTGGGCAAGGCCGACCGCGCGTCCCGAAAGCTGGACCGGAAAGATCTCCGCGGGATAGGGCCCGATGTTGGAGAACCCACCGTCGAAGAACACCGCGCCGACGATCAGGAAGACCAGGAACAGCGGCACCGAGCCGGCAAAGTCGTTGTGAAAATAGGCGGCCAGCGCCAGCGAGATCGCGGTGCCATAGCCCATCAACTGGCCGCACGGCTTGCGGCCGATCCGATTGGCGAGAAAGGCAAAGCCGGTCCGGCCGAGCACGCCGGCGAGACTGACATAGATGAACATCTTCGCCGCATCCTGGGGCGCGACGCCAAGCAGCAGCGCCACGATTGTCGGTCCCCACAGGAAAACGCCGTAGTTTGCCGTGCTGGCGCCGAACCAGATCAGGACCGTCAGCCAGAAGCGCCGCTGTTCTGCAAAGAGATCGGCGAATGTCGCCGGGTTCGCCGGCGGCAGCGTGGGCAGGGCGAACGCATCGCCGCCGACCCGATAGAGCTTTCGGATGCTCGCCTGCGCCTCGCGCACGCGGCCCTTGCTGATCAGCCAGCGCGGCGATTCCGGCATGATGATCATGGTCAGGATTGCGAGGATGATCGGCAGGAAGCCGACCGCGGCCAGGCCGCGCCAGCCGACCAGCGGCAACAGGAAGCTCGCCGTCACTGATGCCGACAGCACGCCGAAGGCGACCGGAACGACCACGAGGCTCGTGACCAGCGTACGATGCCGGGTCGGTGCGAATTCGACGATGGCGGGAACCGCCGCCGCCGCGCCCGCGGCAAGGCCGAAGCCGACGAAGAAGCGGAGGATCGCAAACGCAACCCAGCCGTCCTCCGGAATGAACGCGATCGCGCCCGAGGTCAGGCCGCAAAGCAGAACGCCGGCAACCGCCAGCGGCTTGCGCCCGAAGCGATCGGCGAGCACGCCAGCGGCGAACGCCCCCAGCATCGCCCCGACGCCGGCGCTCATCAGCATGATCGAGGTCTGGCCGAACGTCAGGTGCCATTTCGGCGCCAGCACCGAGACCAGAAACCCCACCACAAAGAAATCGAAGAAATCGACCACGCCCGAGATGGCGAAGATGATGATCGATAGCCAATAGCGCGTCGTCACCGGCGCTTCGTCGAACGGCACGGCGTTCGCTTGCTCAGCCATGGTCTCCCCCTGTTGTTGTCAAGCCGCCTTCTTTTTTGAATTCACAAACGCCGTCACCGCCTCCGCCACCCGTTCGGGGGCCTGGATCGATGCGACATGGCCGACATCAGCGATGGTCCTGGTCTCGACGCACGAGAGATCGCGCGCGAGCGCAAACGTCTCCGCGTTCGGGATCAGCCGGTCGTCGCCGCCCGCGAGCAGCAAGGTCGGGCGATCAAAGCCCGTCAGATCAGCGGCGACGGGCTGCGCGAGCAACGCACCACGCCGCGTCTTCTGGCCGTCGTCGCGGTTCGAGCCACGGAAGATGTCGATCAGTTCGGGCCGCGCGCGCAGATAGTCCGGCGGAAAGAAGAACTCCGCGATCTTCGGCGCGTTGCCTGCGGTGTCCGCGCGGTACGACGCGAGCTTGCGGAAGACATCCGCGTTGACGTCGAGCGGGCTCCTGTTGACCTTCCAGGTGCTGCTCAGGATCAGGCGATCGATTCTGCCGGGATGGCGTGCCGCCAGCACTTGCGCGATCTGGCCGCCGAGCGAGGTCCCGAAGACATGGGCACGATCGTAACCGAGCCCTCCGATCAAGGCCGCGGCATCGTCAGCCAGATCGGCCAGCGAATAGGACGACAGAAGATTCCTGGTGGAGCCGGAATCGCGCTGGTCATAGGCGATCACGGTGAAGTTCGCCGCCAGCGCAGGCGCAAGGCCGTCGAACATCGAGTGATCGGCCTCGCCGCCGTGCAGCAGCACGATCGGCTCGCCGCGTCCGGTTTTCTCGAACGCCGTGACGACGCCGCCAGATTCGAACGATTGCATGAGGGTCTCCGCTAGTGCAGCAACGTCGAGAGCGCGCCGGCCAATTCCTTCGCCGGATCCGACGGCACCCACGGCATCCGCCACGCCACGTGTCCGTCAGGGCGCACCAGCACGGCGCCCCGCATGCCCAACTGGAATCCATCGGCCGGGTCGGCTGACGGCAGTTGCTTCAACGAGAGCGGCAGGCCGGTCTTCTCCGACACCTGCTTCCCCGCCTCCAGCCACTCGCTGCCGAGCGGCCCGGTGACGACGGTGAATGCCTTGTCGAACCAGTCGAGCGTCGATTTCTTGCGCGAAGGCTCGAGCCACATATGCGGAAAGCGTGCGCCTGGACGGTCGGACGGCGTGTAGTAGCGTGAGTTCAACGCCTTCGCGACGGTGCCATCGGGGATCACCGCGCCCTCCTCGTAATTGTGTCCGAGGTTTTGCCCGATGCTGTGCAGGTGATTGTCCATATCGTTGATCCAGAACCTGATCCGGTCCGGATTGCGCGATCGCACGGCGTCGTCGGTCAGCCCAAATCGCAGCCGATTGCCGTAACTGAAATTGGCGTTGGATTGCGCGATCGGTCGGCGCTCGCTGGAATAGCTGTCGAGCAGCTTTTCGTCCGCGCGGCCCTTCAGCACGAAGGCGAGCTTCCAGGCGAGATTATGCGCGTCCTGAACGCCGGAGTTCAGGCCGAAGCCGCCGGTGGGCGGAAAGCGGTGCGCGCAGTCGCCGACCAGAAATACCCGGCCCTTTCGAAAGGTCTCGGCCACCTGCATGCTGACGCGCCAGATCGAACGGTTGAGAAGCGTGACATCGAGGTCCGGGATGCCGACATGGCCGCGCGCGATCTCGATGAACTCCTGGTCGGTCCACGGCCGCTCGCGATCGTCCTTGGTCAGGCCGATTTGCGTCACGGTGAGCCAGCGGTCCCGGCCGTTGGTGTTCAGGATGCCGGCGCGCGGCAGATCGGGCCTGTCCGGGACGATGATGAAGCCGGCAGCCTCGCGTGCGATCGGCAACCGCGACAGATCGGCCCGCCAATATTCATTCGACATCACCGCCAGGGTGGACGGTCCGACCATCTCGATCCCGGCGCTGCGCCGCGTCTGGCTGCCCGCGCCATCGGCGGCGATCAGGTAGGTCGCCGTCCACTGCGTCACCTCGCCGGACTTTTCGCAACGCGTCGTGACGTTGACGCCGCTGTTGGTCTCCTCGAACGATTCACAGGCCGTGTTGAAAAGGACGGTGGCGTGTTTGGACTTCTCGACCACCCGCAGAATTTCCTCTTCGACGGCATCCTGCGCGACCAGGCTCTTCCAGGCGGGGGTATGTCCGATATTCGGCTCGGGACGGGTGCGGCCGAACTCGCGACCGGCGATGCTGTCGAGGAACACGAACATGTCGGAGTTGTCCTGCAGGCCGCGGTCGCGGATCGCCTGCTCGATGCCCCATTGCCGGAAGATCTCCATGGTGCGGACCCAGCAGCCGCGCGACTTGGGATGATCCGTCGTCGTCGGGCTCTTCTCGACCACGACGCAATCGATGCCGAAGCGATCGAGCAGCAATGACATCGCAAGCCCGACCGGCCCGCCGCCGGCGATGAATACGGACGTCTGGCGTGCCTCATCGGTGGCGATGCCCATCCTCGTCTCTCCTCCGTTTGATCGTTGGTGAGAGACTGCTCCCTTTTTGGTATCTCACAAGAATATGTTTGATATGGTATCCATCTCGAATTGAGATGGAGCGCCCGTCATGGACCTGCGACAGATCCGCTATTTCGTCGCCGTCGCCGAGCGTGGCGGCTTTGCCGCCGCCGCGAGCACGCTGAATGTCGCCCAATCGGCGCTCAGCCGCCACGTCAAGGAACTCGAAGACGAGTTGGGCGGCGCCCTGCTCGAACGCGGCGCGCGCGGTGTCTCGGTCACGGAATCCGGCAGGGTACTGCTCGCGCGCGGGCGTTGGCTGCTTGGGACAATCGACGACATCAAGGCCGAGGTGCGCACCGAAAATCGGGAGCCCAGCGGTACGGTCCGGATGGGCGCGCCGCCAAGCCTCGGCGATATCCTCTACCCGCCGCTCGCCCAGACATTCGTGAAGCAATTTCCACGCGTGCGGCTCGAGCTCAATGAAGTCTTGACGGAAAACGCATCCGAGCGCCTGCTGCGCGGTGAGCTCGATCTGGCGATCGTGACGACGCCGCCTCCCAACGATCACCTCGACTATGAACTGCTCATGGTCGAACAGGTGTTCCTGATCGGGCCGGCGCGCGATCCGCTGCTGAAGCGCGGCAGACTGACCCGCAAGGAGTTCGATGCCCTGCCGTCCGCCGTGGGCCCGCTCAGCCGCAACCCGTTTCCGTCGACAACGCTCTGCGCGGTTCGCGTCGACAACAGCACCCCGATGAAGCGCATGGTGGCCGCAGGCCTCGGCTACGCATTGCTGCCGTTCTCCGGCATTCACCAGGAAGTCGCTGCCGGTACGCTAGCGGCAGCGCTGTTGCCGTGGATGCGCGCCGACCGCGTCCTGGCATTGCCGCGCGGACGGCCGGTGAGCCGGGCAACGCGTGAAACGATTGCAACGTTGAAGAAGATCTGCCGCGCTTTGATCGATGACGGAATTATCCTGACCGCGCCGGCGCGCAAGAGCTGAGCAAGATTCCGCGCCGCACGCGCGGGCTCCATTCGCGGCATCCCGCCCGTTCCAGGCGGCCCGGCCTCACCGCGTCCGCCCTGGGTCCACCAATCGCCTTGACCATAGTTGTCATGACAACTATAGAGTCATTCCAAGATTGGCGATCAAGCCGGCTGTTCCCGCCGCGGAACGCGCCTTGCAGCCGACGGCAAGTCGTAGGGAGGACGTGATGAACGCTGCTTCGCAGAACCACGCGGCACGGCTGCGCGAGATTTCCCGGCTCATTGACGACCGCCCCAGCGAACGCATCTTCCAAGTCGATCGCCGGATCTTCAGCGATCCGGACGTGTTCGACGCCGAGCTGCGGTATATTTTCGAGGCCACGTGGAATTTCATCGGCCTGGAGTCCCAGGTCGCCCGGCCGAACGACTTCGTCACCACCCATATCGGCCGGCATCCGATTCTCGTGATGCGGAGCGCCGAGGGCAAGGTCGGTGCATTCCTCAACACCTGCCGGCATCGCGGAACGATCGTCTGCCCGTTCAAGCAGGGCCGGCAGAAGTTTCACGTCTGCCGCTATCATGGCTGGGCCTACGACTCGAGCGGACGCAACATCTCGGTGACGGAGGAAGCCAGCGGGCAGTATCCGCCGTCCTTCTCGAACCAAAATCACGACCTGCTCCCGGTCGCCCGGCTCGGCTCGTATCGCGGATTCCTGTTCGCAAGCCTCTCAGCCGACGTTCCGCCGCTGGAAGAGTTTCTCGGCGACACCCGCGCCTTCCTCGACCTCATCATAGATCAGAGTGACAGCGGTGAAGTCGAGTTCGTGCCGGGCGCAAGCACCTATACCTTCGATGCCAACTGGAAGCTGCAGTTCGAGAACGGTCTCGACTACTACCATTTCGCGACCACCCACAGCTCCTACGTCGATATCCTGAAGAAGCGCAACGCCACCGCCGGACCGGACGCCGGTTTCACGGTCGAGCCGGAAGGCGAGCAGGAAGGACAGGGCAGCTTCAGCTTCGACTATGGCCACGCCGTCAACTGGTCGATCAAGCGGACGCAGCTCTACGGCCGTCCGCTCGGCATGGACCCGGCGCGCCTCGATGCGGTGCGGCAGCGCGTCGGCAGCACCCGCGCCAAGTGGATGCTTCGCCAGCGCAACCTCACGATCTTTCCGAACCTGCAGGTGATCGACATCCTGTCGGCGCAGGTGCGGACCTGGCGGCCGCTGGCGCCCGACAAGACCGAGATGGTGTCGCATTGTCTCGCGCCGGTCGGCGAAAGCGCTGCGGCCCGCACCCTGCGGATCCGCAACTACGAAGACTTCTTCAACGCCTCGGGGCTCGCGAGCTCCGACGACAACGTGATGTATGAATTCTGCCAGACCGGCTATGAGGCGACATCGGCCGCGCCCACGCAAGGCTATCTGCGCGGCGTTGCCGACGTCGGCCACGACGAGAGCGCGCATACGCGCGAGCTCGGCATAACCGCGTCCGAATGGTCGTTCGGCCCCACCAGTTTTGGCGGCGAGACGAACTTCCACCCCGGCTATCGCGAGTGGCGCAGGCTGTTGCAGCACGCCGCGGGGGAGACGGCGTGATGGCTGAAAGCGCAATCAAGCAAACGGATGCGCACGCGGTCGCCGCCGCGACCGTCTTCCGCGAAGCCCGCCTGCTCGACACCGGCGAATGGACCGATTGGGTCGCGATGTACAGCGAGGATGCGGTCTATTGGGTGCCGGGATGGCTCGACGAATACACCACCACCAGCGATCCCGATACGCAGGTCTCGCTGCTCTACCACGATGCCCGGCGCGGGCTGGAGGAGCGGATCGCGCGCATCGAGTCGCGCAAATCGATCACGGCGCTGCCGTTGCCGCGCACCGTGCACCAGATCTCGAACCTGGAGGCGTCCGAGAGCGGACCTGACGAGATCATCTGTCAGTCGGTGTTCTCGGTGCACGTCTACGACCCGCGCGTCGCCAAGGAGCATCTGCGCCACGGGCGCTATCAGCACACGCTGAAGCGCGAAGGCGAGACCTGGAAGATCGCGCGCAAGGTCATCACGCTGGTCAATGACCGGGTCCCGACCGTGCTCGATTTCTACAGCATCTGAGAGGGGACATGACGGACGACGGAAGCTGGCACGAAGCTGCCGCACTCGGCGCGCTGAGCGAAGGCGAGCCCCACGGCATCGAAATCGCCGGCCATCACATCGCGCTCTATCGCGTCGGCAATGAGTACTACGCCACCAGCAACATCTGCACCCATGCGGAGGCGCTCCTGTCCGACGGCATGCTGGACGGCTGCGAGATCGAATGCCCGCTGCACATGGGCCGCTTCGACATCCAGACCGGCGAGGCGCTGACCAGTCCGGTCGAGATCGACATCCAGACCTATCCGGTCCGCGTGGTTGGCGACCGGCTGGAAGTCTGCCTGCCCGCATAGCGCGACCGTCAAATAATCAAGAATCGGGGAAGCCGGGATGACCGAAGTCGTGATGGACAAGGCGGCGAGTGCGACCGCCGATCCGGAGATCGAGCGCAGCACGGTCCGCAAGGTCGCGCTGCGCCTGATGTGGTTCGTGATGGCGATGTACTTCCTCGCCATTCTCGACCGCGGCAATATCTCCTTTGCCGCGCTGCAGATGAACAAGGAGCTCGGGCTCAACGCCGAGATGTTCGGCATCGCGGTCGGGATCATGTATTTCACCTATTCGATCTTCGAGATCCCGAGCAATCTCATCCTCAGCAAATACGGCGCCCGCATCACGCTGACGCGGATCGCGATCCTGTGGGGCATCGCCACCGTGCTGATGGCCTTCACGCAGGGGCCATTGAGCCTCTATGCATTCCGCGGCTTCCTCGGCTTTGCCGAGTCCGGCCTGTTTCCCGGCGTCATGCTGCTGCTGAGCCTCTGGTTTCCGTTCAGCTACCGCGCCCGCTACAACGCGATGTTCAACTATGCGGTGCCGATCTCCTATATCTTCGCCTCGCTGATCTCCGGTGCCATCCTCGAGCTGAACGGCACGTTCGGCATCTCCGGCTGGAAGTGGCTGTTCATCCTCGAAGGCGTGCCGCCCATCATCCTGGGCATCGTCGGCATCTTCTATCTGACCGACCGCCCGCAGCAGGCGAGCTGGCTGTCGGCGGCGCAGCGCAACTGGCTGACCGGCGCGCTGGAGCGCGACGCCAGGGCAACCGGGGTTGTGCATGCCGAGGGCGTGCTCAGGACCATCACCAAGCCGATGGTGCTGCTGTTCGGCTTGTGCAATTTCGGCCTGTTCTGCGGGCTGGCATCGCTGTTTCCCTGGCTGCCGCAAATCATCAAGTCGTTCGGCCTGCCGAATTCGCAGGTCGGCTTCGTGACCGCGATCCCGCCGATCGCCGGCCTGATCGGCATGATTGCACTGTCGCGGCACTCCGATCATGTCGGTGAGCGCTTCTACTATGCCGCGACGACCTTCGTGATCGCAGCAGTGGGCTTTGCCATCGCCGCGTTCTCCACCTCGCCGGCCTGGATCATCGTCGGATTCATGGTTGCCAATGTCGGCGTCTATGGTACGCAGGCCGTGTTCTGGACCATCCCACAGTCCTACATGTCGCGGCAGAGCGCGCCGGGAGCGATCGGCCTGGTCGGCATGATCGGCAGCATCGGAGGCGCGACGATCCCGATCGTGATCGGACGCGCCAAGGATACCTCGGGCAGCTTCACCACCGGATTCCTCGTGGTCACAGGCGTTCTCCTCGTCGCGGCGGTCCTGGTCTTGATCGCGCGCACACGACTCGTGAAAGAATGAAAAGCCGGACTGCACCAAATCGTACCAAAGTCGCTGATCCGCACCGCGCCGCGCAGGAGGACGCGGGATCGGAACTGGTGATCGATTTCGAACGCTACGTGCCGACGGTGCTGTCGAGCCTGGTCGCGAAGCTGCGCGCCAACGCCAACGCGTTCTTCCCGCAGGCCTACGGCGTGTCGCTCGCGGAATGGCGGGTGCTGTCCTTTCTCCGGGAGCATGAGCCCGCCAGCGCCTACGACATCTGGACCAACGCGCAACTGGACAAGGCCGTCGTCAGCCGCGAGACGACGTCGCTGAAGAAGAAGGGGCTGATCGCGCTGACGCCGGTCAGAGGCAGCGCCCGGAACCGGAGCGAGATCCGCCTGACGGCACAGGGCGTGGCGCTGCTCGACCGCAGCCTCGACGAAATCCTGCGCCGGCACAGCAACCTCACGGCCGGCCTCGACGCCAAGGCGCTCGATACTTTCTTCCGTGTCGTTGATCACATCGAGCACCGCATTCCTCATATGGCCGACCAGCCCGGACGTGCCGCACCGGCCCATGCGCCGGTCAAGCGCATTGCGAAGCGGAGATCGACCGGCGCCTGAACGCGGCAGGCCGGGAAGACGCCGCTCGCGCAGATCGAGATTCGATTCACGGTGCGGTGAGCACATGACGGAACCGGGCGTAATTTATGTTTCAGTAAGCAAGTTGTAGCTAGAGTCGATCAGTGAGTTGCGTATAGGAGACTTCCAGTGATCGACTTTGACGAACTTCGTAGTATCGCCGCGGATGTTCGTATCTTTATCGATGCTTCGGAAGACAAGGGTGGCGCGCTGAAGGCCATCGTCGACGCTTACGACGTCGTTCTCGGCATCTTCCCGGCCGGCCCCGGAATGGACCTTCACGTGGTCAAGGGCACCGAAGTTCTCAATCACATCGCGCAGACCCAGGCCTCGACGGGCTTCACGCACACCGCCATCGCATTCCAGAACCGCGAGCAGGCTGTTGCGCTTGAGCACCTGATGGCGGCCTAGCCACCGGCGTCGGACGGCGAACGGCTGGCATTTCGCTTTGAGATCAAATGATTGCCCGCCATGCGGCGGGCGCATATGCACTTTGTGCCAGTCTCGCGCCCACGACGCGCGGTCTGACAAGTCGATGTCCCGGCCCGTCGATCCCGTGCCGTCGTCCGCGTTGCCTTCCCGGGCAAAACCGGCAAGAATCCCGCCCACGATTCCGCCATGGGACGCGTGGATATGGGCCAGCACCTGATGGTTCACAGCGGCGAGCTTGACGGCTTCGAGGGACTCCACGACGCCGTCAAGGGTTCGCATGTCGAGGTCATGCAGCTTGAGCGCGGCAAGCTGCGCGGGACGTTGTCCCATGTCGGGATCGGCGATTTCTCGCTCAGCATCGGCGCATTCAATGTCGGGGTCCGCACCCAGCGGACTTCGGCCGATGACAAGCTGATCATCGGAATGCTGCTGAACGCCACGGATCGCGTCACGCATTGGGCATTCGACATGCAGCCGGCCGACGTGCTGGTGATCCCTCCGTCGGTCGAGCATGACGGCGTGTTTCACAAGGCCTCCTCCTATGCCGCCATTCGCTTCGACATGGCCGATCTGCCCGACATATTCGGCGATGAGCCCCGGCTCGCGGATGCCGAAACATGGCACGCCAAGAACCACTTTCGCGCCGACCCCACGCTCGGCATGGCCGGGGCGGTCAGGCTGCCGCAGATCGTCGCGCATCTCGCCCGCTATCCGGACGCGCTGTCCGACACCTCGTCAGAGTTCTGGAAGCGCGCGATCATCGATTGCGTCAGGCCGACGGCGATGACATCGCTGCCGCCAGACGGAACCAGCTACCTGCCGTCGGCGATGAAGCTGGTGCGCGACGTTGAGGACTATCTGCACGCCGCGGGCGCCCGCCCGGTCCATGTCTCGGAAATCTGCACCGAGCTCCGGCTGTCGCGACGCAGCCTGCACCGCGCCTTCCACGAAGTGTTCGGCGTCGGCCCGGTGACGTTCCTGCGCTACAAGCGGCTCTGCGTGATTCGTTCGATCCTGCGCGAGAGCACGCCGGAGCAGACCACCGTGTCCAAGGTTGCGATCGAACAGGGCTTCATCGAGCTCGGGCGCTTCTCGCAATATTATCGCGCGATGTTCGGGGAGTACCCGTCGCAGACGCTCGGCTACGCCGGCTAGAGCAAGTTCATTTCGATCGCCCCGGATCGCCATTGCCCGACAGCACCTGAGCGGCGCCGCCGACGCCACGCCGGAAGGCCTCATCGAAGGTGACGCCGCGGAACTGCCATTTGTAGTCCTTGCCGCCCCACGCCATCCGCCATTGCGTGGTCCAGCCGAGATCCTTGTCATCCCAGACCAGCTGTCCGACCAGAATGGCTTCGCCGCCCTGCGGCGCCACGATCGCACTCAGCTGTGCGGGCGGCATCTTCAGGAGCCCGGCGGCCGTGACGTTGGCGCGCGTCAGAGCGGCCGCATCGGGCAGCACGACGCGCATGCCGCGCTTGCCGGCGGCAGCCGCGAGCGCATCGCGCTGCAGATCGGACTGCGTCCCGTCCGATGTGACGATGTAGTCCTTCGGACCGTGCAGCATCTCGACGAACACGCCGAGCATCGGCCGCTGCGATCGCCACGCCTTGAGGCCGAGCTTGGCGAGAATGCCGTCGATCTTGCTCTGGTCGAAAGCAACCGTCAGGTCGTAAGGCCGGTCGCGGGTGCCCTGCTCGTCATGATGCGCCTTGCCGGCATACTGGTCGTGATAGTCGAAACTGCCGACGAATTCGCGCGCCCTGGATTTGTAGCCTGCGAGACGACGGTCGCTTGCCAGCATCGGCTGGCCCGAGACCTTGATCAGCACGTCCTCCAGGCACGCACCGAAGCCGATGATGCGGTTCGGCTCGCCCTGGCCGGTGACGACGGTCTGCGCGCGATAGAGGTCGTCATCCGCCGCCATCGCAGCGCTGCAACAGATCAATGCAGCGGCAAGCGTCCGGACCACACCACGCGCGAACGCAGCGATCAGATTGCGCTTCGTCCCAAGCAAGGCAGCCATCGTCACCTCCGCTCGCTCACGTCATCGACGGTACATTGGCGGTATTTTCCGCCAGCGCCAATCGGTTCGGGCATGGGCGCCATTCCATCGGCCGCACTGCACGCTATGGCCACGCGCGGCGGGCCTGGCATATGCTGGGTGGATGCGCGGCGGCGCGCGGCGCGCCGCTCACGACGAGAACAGCCAGCAGGAGACGGCCCGTGAAATGCTACGAGTTGCAAGGCCCCGGCGGCGTCGACGCGCTTGCGCTGGTCGACAAGCCGGTTCCGCAGGCCGGTCCCGGCGAGGTGCTGGTGCGGCTGAAGGCGGCGACGCTGAACTATCGCGACCTGCTCACGGTCAATGGCGGCTACGGTTCGCGGCAGAAGTTTCCGCTGGTGCCGGTGTCCGACGGCGCCGGTGTCGTCGAGGAGGTCGGCGCCGGAGTCAGGAGTTTCGCGCCCGGCGATCGCGTGATCGGCAGCTTCTTCGAAAGCTGGCTCGGCGGCGAGCCCAGCGAGGCGCGGATGCGCGCGGCGCTCGGCGGCAGCGTCGACGGCGTGCTGACCGAATATCGCGTCTTCCCGGCGCACGCGCTGGTGCGCACGCCGGAGCATCTGAACGACGTCGAGGCCGCGGCGCTGCCCTGCGCCGGCCTCACGGCATGGAGCGCGGTGGTCAAGCTCGGCGACATCAAGCCGGGACAGACCGTGCTGACCCAGGGCACCGGCGGCGTCTCGCTGTTCGCGCTGCAATTCGCCAAGATGTGCGGCGCCCGCGTCATCGCGACCTCGTCCAGCGACGCCAAGATCGCGCGACTGAAGCAGCTCGGCGCCGACGTCACGCTCAACTACAAGACCACGCCCGACTGGGGCAAGAAGGCGCGCGAGCTGACCGGGCGCGGCGTCGATCTCGTCGTCGAGGTTGGCGGCGTCGGCACGCTGAACGAGTCGATCCGCGCGACGAAGATCGGCGGCACCATCGCCTTCATCGGCGTGCTCGCCGGTCCCGCCTCGTCCGACACAAGGCTGCCGCTGATGGTGATGCAGCAGCAGCGGCTGCAGGGCGTCACCGTCGGCTCGATCGAGGATCTGCAGGCGCTGTGCGACGGCATCAGCATGCACGGCGTCAAGCCCGTGATCGACAAGGTGTTCGCGTTCGACCAGGTCAAGGACGCGTTCGCCCACATGGCGAGCGGCGCGCATTTCGGCAAGATCGCGATTGCGATCGGCTAGCATGCTTGCCTAGCGCCCCGTGAACTGGGCCTTGCGCTTCTCGACAAAGGCCTGACGGCCTTCCTTCGCGTCGGCGCTTTCGCGGATTATCATCTGCAACTCGATTTCGCGGCGGAACTGATCGGCGTAGCTGGCGTGCTCGCTCTCCTCGAGCAGCTGCCGGGTCGCGACCAGCGCGCGCGTCGGGCCATCGGCGAGACGGCCGGCGAGCGCCCTCGCCTCGTCGAGCAGCCTTTCGTCATCGACCACGTCGCGCACCAGTCCCCACTCTTTCGCCCGCTCGGCCGACAGCGGCTCGTTCAGGAGCATCAGCTCGAGCGCGCGCTGGCGTCCGATCAGGCGCGGCAAGAGCCAGGTCGAGCCGAGGTCGGGCACCAGGCCGATCCGGCTGAACACCTGGATGAAGCTCGCCGAGCGCGCGGCCAGGATGATGTCGCCGGACATCGCAAGGCTGAAGCCGCCGCCGGCTGCGACGCCGTTGACCGCAACCACCACCGGCATCCGGCACTCGCGCAAGGCCTGCATCGCCGGCCAGTAATGCTTCATGACACCGGTATAGATATTGTCGCCGAGCGAGTTGAACGCCTTGAGATTCTGCCCGGAGCAGAAGCCGCGTCCCTCCCCGGTCAGGATCAGCGCGCGGATGCCGGGCTCGACGCCCATCTCGCCTATGGCGCGAGCGAGATCGCCGAGCAGTTCCGGCGTCATGGCGTTCAGGCTGGCGGGATCGTTCAGCGTCAGAATGCCGACCTTGCCGTCCCGCTCACGCTTCACACTGCTCATTTTCCGCTCCCCGAAATTGGTTCTTGTTGCACTGACAGTGCCAAGCTTGGCATGCTACGCCAACGTGACCCGCCCGCAACAAGAACAGCGAAAGCAACGCCATGTCCGATCAGTTCTCCAACTCGCAAGTGATCCGCAAGCCGGCCGTCAGCGCCAAGGGCGGCATCGTCGCCGCGCAGTCGCGCAAGGCGGCCGAAGTCGGCGCCGAGGTATTGGCAGCGGGCGGCGATTGCGTCGACGCCGTGATTGCAACCACCTTCGCCCTCGGCGTGCTGGAGCCGTGGATGAGCGGCGCCGGCGGCGGCGGCGCCATGGTGCTGTATCGCGCCAAGGAGAACCGCGTCGAGGTGATCGACTACGGCATGCGCGCGCCCGACGGCCTGCGCCTGGAGGATTATCCGCTGACCGGGGGCGCGGCCTCCGACCTGTTCCCCTGGGCGCGGGTCAAGGATGACCGCAACCTGCACGGCCCGGGCTCGATCGCGGTGCCCGGCGTCGTCGCCGGCATGGAAGAGGCGCATCGCCGCCACGCCAAAATGCCGTGGAAGGACCTGCTGGCGCCGAGCGTCAAGCTCGCCGGCGAAGGCCTGCTGGTGGATTGGTGGACCACCGACATGGTCGCTAGCTCGGCCGCGGATCTGCGGCGCTATCCGGCCAGCGCCGCGGCGTATCTGCTGGACGGCCTGCCGCCGAATGCGCAATGGGGCATCAAGTCGGTGGTCCGCATGCCGCAGGACAGGCTGCAGGCGACGATGGCGCAGCTTGCCGCAGCCGGCCCGCGCGATTTCTACGAGGGCGATCTCGCCCGCAGCATCGCCGACGATATCCAGGCCGCCGGCGGCGCACTGTCGGTGCGCGATCTCGCCGCCTTCCGCGCCCATTTGCGCGAACCGCTCAAGATTCCCTATCGCGGCGGCACGGTCTACGCGACCCCGGAGCTGACCGCGGGTCCGACCATGGCGCGCACGCTCGGCCTGCTGCAGAAGGCGCTCGTACCCATGCAGGGCGGTCCGGATGCGGCCGCCTATACCGCCTACGCCGAGGCGCTGCAGGCCGCCTATCGCGAGCGGCTGAAGGACATGGGCGATGTCGACGGCCGCCGCGCGCTCGGTGCCGAGGCGATCGCGCCATCCTGCACCACGCATTTCTCGGCGGTCGACCGCGACGGCAACATGGCCGCGGTGACGCAGACACTGCTGTCGACCTTCGGCTCCAAATTCGTGACGCCGAACACCGGCCTCACCATGAACAACGGCATCATGTGGTTCGATCCGACGCAAGGCAATCCGAACTCGCTCGCCCCCGGCAAGCGCTGCCTGACCAATTACACGCCCGTGGTGGCTGAGACAGCCGACGGCCGCCGTCTTGCCGCCGGCGCATCCGGCGGCCGCCGCATCCTGCCCGCGGTGTCGCAGCTGCTCTCCTACGTGATGGATTTCGGCATGGATCTCGACGCCGCGATCCATCAGCCCCGCATCGACGCCAGCGAAGGCAATGTCGTGATCGGCGATGTCCGCCTGCCGCAAGCCGTGCGTGAGGTGCTGCGCGGCCGCTTCGACTATGCGGAGGCGCGCATCCAGACCCAGCCAAAGAAGTTCGCCTGCCCCAGCATCGTGCTGCGCGATGGCACCACAAACAGCGGCGCCACCGAGCCGTTTCATCCGTGGAGCGATGCAATCGCGGAGGCGTGAACCGATCACGGCGCGCATAACGACAAGCATCCCGGGGAGGCCGTCATGAGCTACGAACACATCACGTGCGACGTCGACGGCTCGCTGATGATCGTCACGCTCAATCGGCCCGACAAGCTCAATGCCTACACCGGCACCATGGGCGCGGAGATTGCGGACGCGTTTCAGCGCGCTGATGCGGACGACAGCGTCCGCGCGATCATCGTCACCGGCGCGGGTCGCGCGTTCTGCGCCGGCGCCGACGTCTCCGGCGGCGCCAAGAGCTTCGACACATCGGGCAGCCACGGCGCCGGCGTGTTCGCAAGCGCCGGCCAGCGCAGCGGCCGCTTCGTCGAAGCGATCTTCAACTGCCGAAAGCCCTCGATCGCTGCGATCAACGGCGCTGCAGTCGGCGTCGGCATCACCATGACCTTGCCGATGGATATCCGCATCGCCGCTCGCGGCGCCAAGATCGGCTTCATCTTCGCGCGCCGCGGGCTGGTGCCGGAGGCCGGCAGCGCGTGGTTCTTGCCGAAGCTCGTCGGCCTGCCGCAGTCGCTGCGCTGGTGCCTCTCCGGCCGCACCTTCGACGCGGACGAGGCGCTGGCGGGCGGCCTCGTCAGCGAGGTGGTCGAGCCGGATGTCCTGCTCGAGCGGGCGCGGCAGATCGCCCACGAGATGACGGCGGAGACCTCCGCCGTGTCGGTCGCACTGACCCGCCAGATGCTCTGGCGCTTCGCCGGCGCGCCTGATCCGTTCGAACTGCTCGCGATCGACAAACCGATGTCGGTCGAGCGCGGCGGCCACGCCGACGTGCGCGAGGGCGTGCAGTCCTTCATCGAGAAGCGGAAACCGGCCTTTCCGGGCAAGGTCTCGCAGGACATGCCGAGCCAGTATCCGTGGTGGACACCCGCAAAATGACGCGGAATCGCGGCGCGGAGACCGTCGTGCTGTGAGCCGGCCGCTGCACTGCCTTCGCAGCATGACAGTGATAGAGACGAGGACGATATCTCCCAATCGTCGTCCTGGCGAAAGCCAGGACCCATAACCACCGCGTTCGGTGATGAACGGGATAGCGGCCCCAGCGTCGTGCAACGATTGAGATTTGGGGTAATGGGTCCCGCCCTTCGCCGGGACGACGATGAGGATGGTTCTCGACCAAGTTGTTACACCACGCGGTGTCATCACCCGCGCATGCAGTGATTGACGTTTTCGCGATGGCGCGCCGAGGGACATTGCGGGACGCAAACGGGCTGATACATTTCGCAGCGACAACGGACGATGGTGACCGGCTTGAAAGATACAAGTGCAGACGTGCCGCCCGGCGCGCAGCTGCTTGGACGCGAGTGGCTCGGCTTCGACGGCGAAATTGCCTCGATCCGCTTCGTGGCGCAGCCGCAATTCACCAACCGGCACGGAACGATCCAGGGGGGCTTCCTCGCGGCGATGCTCGATTCGGCCACGGGTCTCGGCGCCCTTGCTGCGCTCCCGTCAACCAAGACAGTGGTGACCAGAACCCTCACCACACGGTTTCTCAAGCCGGCGCGCGTCGGTCCGATCACGGCCAAGGCCAAGATCGTCTCGCAGACCGAACGCGACATGATCGTCGAGGCCGATCTGATCGACGCCGACAATGTGACGGTTGCCAGCGCCACGGCCGAATTGCGGATTCTGGACAAGCGATAGCCATGCGTTGTGCTCCCTTCGTGTTGTCAGCCCTGTTGTTGCTTGCGGTCTCTGCGGCGCACGCAGCCGGACTACGGCACTTCGACGTTCCCGCCGATCCCGACGGGCCTGCGATCAGAGGGGTGGCCTGGCACCCCTGCGCCGAGCCCTCGCACGAGATCGATGCCCGCGGCGGCCGAACGTTCTTCGGCACCAACGACTGCGCTATCGTGGGAGACAAGCTGCCGCTGATCGTGATCTCGCATGGCCGGCGCGGTTGGCTCGGCGGCCACCATGATACGGCCGCAGCGCTGGCGGATGCCGGTTTCATCGTCGTGTCGATCAATCATCCGACCGATACCGAGCGCGACACCAGCGGCACCGACAGCCTTGCCCTCATGGTCGAGCGGCCCGCCGACATCAAGCGCGCGATCGACTACGCGCTTCAAGGCTGGCCCGATGCGGCTCACATCGATGCCGAACGCATCGGTCTCTACGGCTTCTCCTGGGGCGGCTATACGGGCCTCGCGGCGATCGGCGGTGAGCCCGATCTCCGCAAGGGCCTGCCGAACTGCCAGACGTCGAGCTTGCGGGCCTGCAAGGAGCTCGAGAGCGGAGAAAAGCCGAGCGGACCGGTCGTCCACGATCCGCGGATCAAGGCCGCGATCATCGTCGATCCCTTTCCTGTGCTGTTCTTTGCGGCGGAGAATTTGAAAGCCGTGACGATCCCGATTCAATTGTGGAGCTCCGACCCCGCGCAGAATGGCGACGGTCTGTCCGGGTGCTGTGCGGCCGCGATCAACGACAGGCTTCCGTCCAGACCGGACTTTCACCTGGTGAAGGATGCCAAGCACTTCTCCTTCCTCGCGACCTGCACACCGGCGGAGACAGCCAAGATGCCTGCCATCTGCACCGACGCGCCGGGCTTCGATCGCCTCGCCTTTCATCAGCGCTTCCACGCCGCGGCCATCGCGTTCTTCAAAACGCAGCTTGGCGAGGCCGGGACACGATAGCGGCAGCTACACCCCGAGCTTGTCCCGCACCCGGCCGGTCAGCACCGCCGTGGTGACGCCGACGCGCCAGAAGGCGTGCATCGGGATCGGCTTGATGCCGGTGACGGGCATGTCGATCTCGGCGTTGGCACCGCCGATCAGGCGGCGGGCGAGTTGCGCGCCCATCGCGGTCGAGAGCGCGACGCCGCGGCCGTTGCAGCCGAGCGAGATCAGCAGGTTCTCCGCGGGCGCGTGGACATGCGGATAGTGGTCGGCGGTGATCGCGAGCCGGCTGTTCCAGCCGTGGGTCCAGCTGACGCCCTTGAGCTGCGGCCACAGCCGCTCGGCATAGCGGATCAGATAGGCGACGTCGGTCGGCTTGCTGATCCAGCGCATCGGGCCACGGCCGCCCATCAGCAACCGGTTGTGCTGGTCGATGCGATAATAGACCGTGATATGGCCGCTCTCGTAGAGCACCGGACGGCCCGGCATGATCGAAGACGCAACCTCCTCGGAAAGCGGCGCGGTCGCCGCGATCGACGAGAACACCGGCACGATGGTGCGGCGGAGCGCGGGCCAGAGATCATCGGTAAAGCCATTGGTCGCGAGCAGCACCTTGTCGGCATGCACGACCGCACGCGGGGTTTCGATCCGCCAGCGGCCGCCGTCACGGCGGAGCGACAGCGCCGGTGTCTCGCCATGGACGGCGACACCTGCGCCGATCGCGGCGCGCGCCAGGCCGCGTGCGTAACTCAGCGGATGCAGGTCGCCGCCGCGCGCATCGAGCATGGCGCACAGGTACCGGTCGCTGCCGGTCATCGCGCGCATCTCGGCGGCGTTGAGCCGTTTTACCGGCATGCCGCGCCGGATGCACTGCTTCGCCGTGGTCTCGATCGCGGCCGCGCTGGCCTCATTGTAGGCGGCGCGCAGCGTGCCGTTCTGCCGCGCCTCGCAGGGAATCTGGTAGCGGCGGATCAGGTCGTGGGTGAAATTGGTGGTGCCGTAGGAGAATTCGATCATGCGGCGGCCGAGATCGGCGCCGAAATCCTGCTCGATCTGATCCGGGTCGTGCTTCAACCCCGGATTGGTCTGCCCGCCATTGTTGCCGGAGGCGCCCCAGCCCGGCTCCTGCGCCTCCAGCACGGTTGCAAGCACGCCTTGCTCGGCAAGATGCAGCGCGGTCGACAGGCCAGTGAAGCCGCCGCCGATGATCGCGACCGGCACGCTCTTGTCCGACGTCAGCGGCGGCGTCGGCGTCGCCTCCACCGCGGTGTCGGCGTAGAGGCTCGGTGGAAGAGGAAGGCGCGTGGTTGGGGTCATGAGATACCGGACTAACAGCAGATGATGCGGGTGCCTTGGCGCGTCCGCGGACTCCACTCACCTCTCCGGCTTGCGGGGAAGGTCGGATTGCATCGCAGATGCAATCCGGGTGGGGGCTCTTTCCACGATACGACTCGTGGATAGACCCCCACCCCAACCCTCCCCCGCAAGCGGGACAGGGGGCGGAGTGCCGATGCGGCCGCAGCTTGATCGAACAACGTCATGATCACAGCGGGTGCAGCACGCGGCGCAGGAAATCCTGGGTGCGCGGGTGCTGCGGTTGGTTGAGGACGGATTTGGCGGCGCCCTGCTCGACGATGACGCCGCCGTCGATGAACAGCACGCGGTCGGCGACGTCGCGGGCAAAGCCCATCTCGTGGGTGACGACGACCATGGTCATGCCGTCGTCGGCGAGCTTGCGCATCACCGAGAGCACCTCGCCGACCAGTTCGGGATCGAGCGCCGAGGTCGGCTCGTCGAACAGGATCGCCTTCGGCTGCATCGCCAGCGCCCGCGCGATCGCAACGCGCTGCTGCTGGCCGCCGGAAAGCTTTGGCGGATGCACCTCGGCCTTGTCGGCGAGGCCGACCTGCGCGAGCAGCGCGCGGCCGCGGGCAATCGCCGCCTCGCGCGGCTCCTTCTTCACATAGAGCGGCCCTTCGATGACGTTCTCGAGCGCGGTCCGATGCGGAAACAGGTTGAAGCGCTGGAACACCATCGAGACCTGGGTGCGGATCGCCACGATCGAGCGATTGCCTTGATCGACGCGCGCGCCCTCGACGCTGATCTCGCCGCGATCGTAGCTCTCGAGCCCGTTGATGCAGCGCAGGATGGTCGACTTGCCGGAGCCAGACGGGCCGATGATGCAAACCACCTCGCTCTTGGCGACCGAAGCCGTGATTCCCTTCAGCACCTCGACCTTGCCAAAACTCTTGTGGACGTCGTTGAGCTCGATCATTTGCGGTTCGCCTTGTTCTCGAAGTGCCGAACCAGCAGGATGAGCGGAATGCTCATGGTGAGGTACATCAGCGCCACCAGGGTGAACACGCTGGTGTTCTTGAAGGTCGACGAGGCGATCAGCTTGCCCTGCAATGCAAGCTCGGCGACCGTGATGGTGGAAGCCTGCGAAGAATCCTTCAGCATCATGATCATGATGTTGCCGTAGGGCGGCAGGATGATTCTGACCGCCTGCGGCAGCACCACGCGGCGCATGGTGAGCCACCAGCCCATCCCGATGGTCTGCGCCGCCTCGATCTGCCCCTTGTCGATCGCCTCGATGCCGGCGCGGAAATTCTCCGCCTGATAGGCCGAATAGGCGATCCCGAGCCCGATGATCGCGGCCTGCAGCGCCGACAGCGCGATGCCGAAATCGGGCATCACGAAATAGATGTAGAACAGCAGCACGATGATCGGGATGCCGCGGATCACATTGATCAGCGCGGCGCTGAGGCCGGTGAGGATGCGAATTCCGGACACCCGCATCAAGGCCCAGACCAGCCCGAGCACGGTCGAGAGCAGGAGCGAGCCGACCGTGACGACGATGGTCAGCCAGACCCCTGCAACAGGATCGGCACGAACTCGACGGCGTCATGGAAGAATTTTTGCATCGGCTCAAACGCATCTAGTCGCGACACACACTCGAATACTCTCCCCGTCATCCTGAGGTGCGAGCCTTGCGGCGCAATTGCGCCGCTGGGCGAGCCTCGAAGGATGCACGGCCCGGCCGGTGGCCGTCGCCCCTTCGAGACGCGCTACGCGCTCCTCAGGGTGACGGATCACTCTTACGTAACCTGGGGCGGAATGGAGCAACACACCCGCATCACGACGCGCTGGCCTTCTGGCCCCATTTCTCCAGGATCCTGGCGATCGTGCCGTTGGCCTTCAGCTTCGCCAGCGACGTGTTGATCTTGGCCAAGAGTTCGGTATCGCTCTTGCGGATGCCGATCGCAACCGTGCCGACGGTGACGGGCTTGTAGCCGTCGACCAGCCGGACATCGGCGAAATTGCCCTGCTGCAGATTGTAGGCGAGGATCGGATAATCGGCGAAGCCGGCCTTGAGACGGCCGGCATTCACGTCGCGCAGGATGTCGGGAATGGTGTCGTAGACCTTGACCTCGCTGAACAGCCCGGTCTTCTTCAGCGCGTCGACGAACGCCGTGCCGACCTGGGCGCCGACCACGGTGCCCTTCAGGTCCTCCTGCGAGGCATAGGCCTTGGTGTCCGCCTTCGGCACCACGAGGCCTTCGCCATAGGTGTAGACCGGCTCGGAGAAGTCGATCACCTCCTTGCGCGCGGCGGTGGCGAACATCGCGGCCGCGATGATGTCGATCTTGTTCGCGGTCAGCGAGGGGATCAGCGCCGAGAACTGCATCGGCTCGATCTGCACGGAGAAGCCGGCGTCCTTGCCGATCTCGGTGGCGAGATCGACCATGATGCCCTGGATCGAATTGGTCTTGGTGTCGAGAAAGGTGAAGGGGATGCCGGTCGGCGTCGAGCCGACCTTGAGCACCTGCTGCGCACCCGACGGTGCGCTCACGGCAAGGGCAAGCACCGCGACTGCGGCCTGAACGAGACGCTGAAACGACATCGCACACCTCCCGAAGCTGACCTCGACGCCGCATCGCCCTGCTTTTCGAGCTAGATGTTGCGGGCGACGCCGTTCCGGCCTATTTTCACCAATATGAAATTGTGGTCACGAAACCGCGGCCAATGCAAGCGGTTTTCATGCACATGAAGGAAGCGGACTGACGTGAGCGGCGGCAAGAGAATGCGCAAAGGCGCGGCAGCGAAGCCCGTGACGCCACGCCGCGCGGCCAAAAGGCCCGTGAAGAAACCGGCCGAGCCGGCGATGGATCTCGCGGTCGGACGCCGCATCCGCGACCTGCGCCGCACCAAGCAGATGTCGCTGGAGGTGGTCGCCGCGCGCACCGACCTCTCGATCGGCTTCATCAGCCAGATCGAGCGTGGCCTGTCGTCGCCCTCGCTGCGCGTGCTGGCAACGCTGGCCGACGTGCTCGGCGTCGGCATCGCCGCGCTGTTCGGCGCGACGCCGCGGGATGACAACACCAATGGTGTTGTCACCCGGGAGGTGCAGCGCGCCGAGCTGAAACTGTGGCGCACCGGCATTTCAAAGCAGCTGCTCAGTCCCGCGGGCAGCGAGAGCCGACTCAATCTGTTCCTGGTGCATCTCGAGCCCGGCGGCAACACCGGCGACGAGTTCTATACCCATGACGGCGAAGAGGCCGGCCTCGTGCTGTCAGGTGAGATGACCCTGACGGTCGACACCGAGACCTGGACGCTGAAGCAGGGCGACAGCTTCCGCTTCGCCAGCCGCCGCCCGCACCGATTCTCCAATCCAGCGCGCGATGCCAACGCGGTGGTGCTGTGGGTGAATTGCGTGACGGCGGCGGGATAAAGCCTCGCTCTCTCATCCCGTCGTCCCGGCGCAGGCCGGAACCCATAACCACGAATGCGAGTTGTTGCGCGACGCTGCGGCCCCAGCCTTCTAAACAACACAACCCTGGGGCTATGGGTCCCGGCCTGCGCCGGGACGACGATGATGGCTAGTCCATGATCGTATCGAGCCGCGTCAGCTCAACCCCATCACGATCTCCTCGATCTTGATCGGGAAATTCCGCACCCGGATGCCGGTGGCGTGGAAGACGGCGTTGGCGACGGCGCCGGCGCTGCCGGTGATGCCGATCTCGCCGACACCCTTGATGCCGAGCGGGTTGACGTGCGGATCGTGCTCGTCGACCGTGATGACATCCATCGGCGGCACGTCGGCATTCACGGGCACATGGTATTCGGCGAGGTTCGCATTGAGGATGCGGCCCGAACGATGGTCCATCACCGCCTCCTCGTGCAGCGCGAAGGAGAGGCCCCAGATCATGCCGCCGTAGAGCTGGCTCTGCACCATCAACGGATTGATGATGCGCCCCGCAGCGAACGCGCCGACCAGCCGCGTGGCACGGATCTGGCCGAGCTCCGGATCGACCTTGACCTCGGCAAATACGGCGCCATGCGCGTGCATCGCATATTGCGACTGCGCCGCCGCATCGGCTGCGCCGCTGCCGGTGGCGTCGACCTCGGCGAGGCCGGCGCGCGCCAGGATGTCGGCATAGCCTTCGCTGCGCGCATCGTCGTCGCGGCGATGCAACCGCCCGGCCCGCGCAACGACGCCGGCATTGCCGGCGCCGAACAGCGGCGAGCGCTGGTCCGAGGTCGCGAGCTCGGCGAGCTTGGCGATCACGGCAGCGCCTGCGTTGTGGATCGCGGCGCCGACGGTTGCGGTATGCCCCGAGCCGCCGGCGATGCCGGCATCGGGCAGATCGGAGCTGCCGGAGCGGAACGTCAGCTGGTCGAAATCGAGACCGAGCGAGTCGGCCGAGATCTGCGCCAGCGCGGTCCAGGCACCCTGCCCCATGTCGTGCGCGCCGGTCTCCATCACGCCCTTGCCATCGGCACGGATCACCGCGCGCGCATTGCCCTGGAACATGATGGCGGGGAAGGTCGCGGTACCGACGCCCCAGCCGACCAGAAAGCCGTTCTCGTCGCGCATCTGCTTCGGCTGCAACGGACGTCCCGCCCAGCCGAACCGTTCAGCGGCTTTGGCGTAGCACTGGCGCAGCGCCTTGGAGGAGAACGGCTTGCCGGTGGTCGGCTCGACCTCGGCGTAGTTCTTCAGCCGAAACTCCAAGGGATCGATGCCGCAGGCGAACGCCGCCTCGTCGATCGCGCTTTCCAGCACGATCGATCCGGTGGCCTCGCCCGGCGCGCGCATGAACAGCGGCGTGCCGGTGTCGACGCGCACCGCCTCATGCGCGGTGCGGATCGCAGGGCTGGCATAGAGCGTGTGCGAGGCGTCGGCTGCCGGCTCGTAGAAATCGTCGAAGCTCGACGTGGTGACGCGCGCCTCATGATTGATCACGGTGAGCGCGCCGGACTCGTCGGTGCCGATCCGGATGCGCTGGCGGGTCGGCGGACGATGGCCGACCGGGCCATACATCTGGCTGCGCCGCAGCACCAGCTTGACCGGACGGCCGATCAGCTTGGCGGCCATGATGCCGAGCACCTGCGGTCCGGAGATCAGCCCCTTGGAGCCGAAGCCGCCGCCGAGGAACGGGCTGTTGATGTGGATATTCGCGGGCGGGATGCCGAACAGCCCGGCGATGCGCATCTGCGCGAACCCCATGCCCTGGCTCGGCGTGTCGATGAACAGGCGGTCGCCGTCCCACACCGCGACGATCGCATGCGGCTCCATCGCGTTGTGATATTGCGCCGGCGTCTGGTAGGTCGAATCCGTCAGCTTCGCGGCCGCAGCCATGCCGGCATCGATATCGCCATGGCGGACTTCGGCGGGGTTGCCGATCCCGACCACGGGCGGCGCATAGGCCTCGCCGGCGTCGAGGCCGACGCGCGCGATCTCGACCTGATAGCGCGGCGACAGCAGCGCCGCGCCTTCGGTCGCGGCCTCCAGCGTCTCGGCGATCACGACGGCGACGGCCTGGTTGGCGTAGCGCACCTCGTCGCTCTGCAACAGCTCCATGCGGAACGCGAACGGGTTGCCCTTGGCGTCGGGGTCTTCGGCAAGTTCAGGCTTGTGCGCCGGCGTCATCACGTCGATGACGCCGGGATGGCGCCTGGCGGCGGCGACGTCGAGCGCGGTGACACGGCCGCGCGCGATGCAGCTGGTCGCGATCACGGCATAGACCATGCCGGGCGGATGATTGTCGGCGGCATAGCGCGCCTTGCCGGTGACCTTCAGCACGCCGTCGGTGCGGGTCATCGGCTGGCCGATGTTCGAGCCATGCCTGATATGAGCGGGGTCGCGGGTCAGACTGAGTTCAACCGTCATGCGTTACGCTCCTGCAACGGACGAGAAGGGAGAGCCGGGCAGCGCGGGAATCCGGTCCGGCGTGCCTGCGGCAGCAAGGGTGAGCGCGCGCACGAGGATGCGTTGCGCGAGCTCGATCTTGAAGGCGTTGTCGCCGGACGGTTTTGCGCCGGCGAGCGCGGCGCGTGCCGCCTCGCGATAGGCCGCAGCATCGGGCGCGGCGCCTGCGAGCACCTGCTCGGCCTCGCGCGCCCGCCACGGCTTTGCCGCGACGCCGCCGAGCGCGAGCCGCGCCTCGCGGATCTTGCCGTCCACGATGCGCAAGGCCGCTGCGGCCGAGACCACGGCGAAGGCATAGGATGTCCGCTCGCGCACCTTGATGTAGCGGGCATGCCTGGCAAAACCTTGCGCCTCGGACGGCAGGCGGAGTGCAACGATCAGGTCGCCGCGCTCCAGCGCGGTCTCGCGCTCCGGCGTCTCGCCGGGCAGCCGATGCAGCGCCTCGAGCGGCAGCTCGCGCCGGCCGCCCTTGCCCTCGATCTCGACGATGGCATCAAGCGCGACCAACGGCACACAGAAGTCCGACGGATGGGTCGCGATGCAGCCCTCGCTCCAGCCGAGCACCGCGTGCAGACGATTCTCGCCTTTGAGCGCGTCGCAGCCGGCGCCCGGCCAGCGCCGATTGCAGGCGCTGCCAGCGTCGTAGAAATAGGCGCAGCGCGTCCGCTGCATCAGATTGCCGCCGACGGTCGCGGCATTGCGCAGTTGCGCGGATGCGCCCGACAGCAACGCCTCGGCGACCGCGGGATAGTTGCGCGCGAACTCGGCGTCATGCGCGAGATCGGCGTTGCGCACCAGCGCGCCGATGCGCAGGCTACCGTCGGCGAGATGCTCGATGCGATCGAGCCCGGGCAGCCGCGTGACGTCGACGAGGCGGCTCGGCCGGCTGACGCCGCCTTTCATCAGGTCGAGCAGATTGGTGCCGGAGGCGAGATAGCTCGCGCCCTTCTCGGAGCCCGCCGCGATCGCATCCGCGACGCTGGCCGGCCTGACATAATCGAAGTTCATCATGCGGAGCGCCTCTGCTTGCTGGCGGTCATGTCGGATTGTGCCTCGAGCACGGCTTCGGTGATCCCCTGGTAGGCGCCGCAGCGGCACAGATTGCCGCTCATGCATTCGCGCACCCGCTCGGGGTCGTCGCCGGCCTGCCCCTCCTGGATCAGGCCGATGCCGCTCATGATCTGGCCCGGGGTGCAGAAGCCGCACTGGAAGCCGTCATGGGCGATGAAGGCGGCCTGCACCGGATGCAGCTCGCCGCCGCTCCCGACGCCTTCGATCGTGGTGATCTCGGCGCCGTCATGGCTGACGGCGAGCGCGAGGCAGGAATTGATGCGGCGGCCGTCGACCAGGATGGTGCACGCGCCGCATTGGCCGCGGTCGCACCCCTTCTTGGTTCCGGTGAGGTCGAGCCGCTCACGCAACAGGTCGAGCAGGGTGACGCGGGGGTCGTCGAGGACAATGTCCCGGCGGACACCGTTGATGGTGAGACTGAGTGGGAGATTCATGCAAGGCGCTCCGATCCGTGTATGGTCGGGTTGAATCGAGGCAACGCGAACCCGTGGCCGCCGATGCATGATCGGCGCGCCTTGTCAGGCCCGGTGCTGGTCGCCATATACGGAGGCATCCTCCGTTTACAAGGGAGGGTAAAAAGAAAAAGGAATGACCACCTCATCACCAGAAATTGTCCGCAAGCCGCGCGCCGATGCCGTGCGCAACCGCGAGCGCGTGCTGGAAGCGGCCAAGGCCGTGTTCTCGGCCGGCGGCAGCGAGGCGAGCCTGGAGGCCGTCGCGCGCCATGCCGGCGTCGGCATCGGCACGCTGTATCGCCACTTCCCGACCCGCCAGGCGTTGTACGAGGCGGTCTATCGCCGCGAGGTTGAGCAGCTGGGCGATCTTGCCGAGCAATTGCAATGCGCGCCCGAGCCGGTCGAGGCGCTGCGGCGCTGGCTGCGCGCCAATGTTGAATTCGTCGCCACCAAGAAGGGCATGGTCGCCGCGCTCGCGCTGGTCGCGCACGGCTCGACCGAGCTGCACGCCTATTCGTTCGATCGCCTCACCAAGGCGATCGGCACCCTGCTGGCGCGCGCCGTCGCCGCCGGCGCGATCCGCGACGACATCAGCGCCGAGGACGTGCTGCGCGCGCTGATCGGCATGTGCTACATGCACGACCAGCCGGGCTGGCAGACCACGGCGCTGCGGCTCCTGGATGTGTTCGTGGATGGCTTGCGCGTGCACCCGACCGGTGCAGCGGCATCCGCAGCAAAGCCGGCAAAGAAGAAGGTAAGCGGGCCGCGTTCGCCGTAGCTGCCGCAGATATATCGTAATCAGATATATTCGGCGCGGAAGACCTGTTTTGGGCGCGGATTCCGGCCATTGAACGAAGGTCGAATGGGCGATGCGGCGTTTCCATTCGCGCGCCGTCCCCGGGAGTGAGTATGCTGGCAAAAAACAGGTAGACGCGAACTCCGCGATCTGCCGATTGGCCATGGCGAGGAAACGCGCGTTCGCGCTCGAGCTTTTCGAGGACGACTCCCGGCATTCGGGAAAAGATGCGCCTGCCGTTCATTTGGATTGCAGAAATGAACGAGAGCATCTCATCTCCGTTTATCCGCTACCCTATTGGCACCTCGCTGCTGATGGCCGGCATTCTGTTCGTCGGCATCGTGGCCTATCCGCTGCTGCCGGTCGCGCCGCTGCCGCAGGTCGACTTTCCGACCATCCAGATCTCGGCAAGCCTGCCCGGCGCCAGCCCCGAAACCATGGCCTCCTCGGTGGCGCAGCCGCTGGAGCGGCAGTTCGCGCAGATTCCCGGCATTGCGCAGATGACCTCGACGAGCTCGCTCGGGTCAACCGCGGTCACCATCCAGTTCGACCTGAACCGCAACATCGACGGCGCCGCCAACGACATCCAGGCCGCGATCAACGCCGCCGGCGGCCAGCTGCCGAAGAACCTGCCGTCGCCGCCGACCTATCGCAAGGTCAACCCGGCGGACTCGCCGATCCTGCTGCTGTCGGCGACCTCCGACACCCTGCCGCTGATCCGGGTGAGCGATGCGGTCGACGCCCAGCTCGGGCAACAGATCAGCCAGATTTCCGGCGTCGCCCAGGTGTTCATCGGCGGCCAGCAGAAGCCCGCGATCCGCGTGCAGATCGATCCCGCGAAACTGGTCGCCAAGGGGCTCTCGCTGGAAGATATCCGCAGCCAGATCGCCATCACGACGGTCGACAGCCCGAAGGGCAACATCGACGGTGCCAGCCGCGCCTACACGATCTACGCCAACGATCAGCTGCCGGATGCCAACGACTGGAATGACGTCATTGTCGCCTACCGCAACGGCGGCCCGTTGCGGATTCGCGACATCGGCCGGGCCATCGCCGGGCCGGAAGACATGAAGCAGGCCGCCTGGGCGGACGGCAAGCGCGGCGTGTTTCTCGTCATCTTCAAGCAGCCCGGCGCCAACGTCATCGGCACGGTCGACCGGATCAAGGCGCAGCTTCCGAGACTGATTGCCGCGATTCCGCCCGCCATCAAGATCAAGATCATCAGCGACCGGACACTGACCATCCGCGCCGCCGTCGAGGACGTGCAGATCACGCTGCTGATCACCATCGTTCTGGTCGTCATGGTGATCTTCGTCTTCCTGCGCAGCTTCTGGGCCACGGTGATTCCCGCCGTCACCGTACCGCTCGCGCTGCTCGGCGCCTGCGCGCTGATGTGGGTGTTCGGCTATACGCTCGACAATCTGTCGCTGATGGCGCTGACGATTGCGGTCGGCTTCGTGGTCGACGACGCCATCGTCATGCTGGAAAACATCACGCGCTACGTCGAGCAGGGCGAGCGGCCGCTTGCCGCGGCGCTGCGGGGCGCCGGCGAGATCGGGTTCACGATCCTGTCGATCAGCATTTCGCTGGTCGCGGTGCTGATCCCGCTGTTGTTGATGGGGGGCGTCATCGGCCGGCTGTTCCGCGAGTTTGCGGTGACCCTCGCGATGGCGATCTTCGTCTCGCTGGTGGTGTCGCTGACGCTGACGCCGATGATGGCATCGCGCTTCCTGCGCGCGCATGGCGAAACCAGGCACGGCCGGCTCTACCAATGGAGCGAGGCGGCATTCGACCGGATGCTGCGTGGCTATGAGCGCGGCCTCGACCTGGCGCTCGGCTGGAGCCGGACCACGCTGTGCGTCTTCTTTGCGACGTTGGCACTGTCGGTCTATCTGTTCGTGATCATTCCCAAGGGATTCTTCCCGCAACAGGACAACGGCTTCCTGAACGCGGTGTCGGAGATGGCCCAGGACATCTCGTTTGCCGACATGAAGCAGCATCAGGAAGAACTCAGCCGGATCGTCCGGGCCGATCCCGCGGTCGACAGCATGGCCGAGTTCATCGGCGGCGGCGGCACCGCGCTGAATTCGGGCCGCATGTACATCACGCTGAAGCCGCACGAGAAGCGCGACGCGGACGCGCAACAGATCATCGCGCGGCTGCGGCCGAAGCTCGAGGCGGTCGAGGGAGCACGCCTCTACATGCAGGCGTCGCAAGACGTCCGGCTCGGCGGCCGCGCCACCCGGACGCAGTTCGAATACACGCTGCAGGATGCGAACCTCGCCGAGCTGAACCAATGGGCACCGAAGATCCTGGCCAGCATGAAGACGCTGCCCCAACTGCGCGACGTCGCCACCGATCAGCAGACCGAGGGGACGACGGTGACGATGACCATCGATCGCGACACCGCGTCGCGCTACGGCATCCAGCCGCAACTGATCGACGACACGCTGTATGACGCATTCGGCCAGCGCCAGGTGACCCAATACTTCACCCAGCTCAACAGCTATCACGTCATCCTGGAGATCCTGCCCGAACTGCAGGGCAAGCTCGACACGCTCAACAAGCTCTACATCAAGTCGCCGACGACGGGCGACGAAGTGCCGCTCTCGGTGTTCTGCAAGTGGACGACGGTTCCGGTGCGTCCGCTCGCGATCGCCCACCAGGGGCAGTTTCCTGCGACCACGATCAGCTTCAACTTGGCGCAGGGCGTGGCGCTCGGCCAGGCCACAGATGCGATCCAGGACGCGGTGGCCAATCTAGGCGCCCCGGCCACGCTCAGTTCGAGCTTCCAGGGCACCGCGCAGGCGTTCCAGCAATCACTGAGCTCGGTGCCGCTGCTGATCCTGGCCGCGCTGGTCGTGGTCTATCTGATCCTCGGCATGCTCTATGAAAGCTACATCCATCCGCTCACGATCCTGTCCACCCTGCCATCGGCCGGCGTCGGTGCGTTGGCGATCCTGATGGCGTTCGGGTTCGATTTCAGCCTGATCGCGCTGATCGGCATCATCCTCCTGATCGGGATCGTGAAGAAGAACGGCATCATGATGGTCGACTTCGCGATCGCCGCCGAACGCGAGGAGCATCTGTCGCCCCGCGCATCGATCCGGAAAGCGGCGCTCCTGCGTTTCCGCCCGATCATGATGACGACGATGGCCGCCTTGCTCGGCGGCGTGCCGCTGATGCTGGGCACCGGAACGGGATCTGAAATCCGTCAGCCACTCGGCTATGCGATGGTCGGCGGCCTGATCGTGAGCCAGGCGCTGACGCTGTTCACGACGCCGGTCGTGTATCTCTATCTCGACAGATTCTCGAACGCGCTCTCGAATTGGACGGCGACGAAGCCGCCCGACGAAGTCGAACCGTCCGTGAAGAACGCCGCCGAATAGCCATTCGCGTGCGAGACGCGACTTACCCGAAGCGGTGATCGTAGCGGTTGATCGACAGCTCCTTGGTATCGATCTCGGGCTTCTTGCCGGAGAGCATGTCGGCCAGCACCCGACCCGAGCCGCAGGCCATGGTCCAGCCGAGCGTGCCGTGGCCGGTGTTGAGGTGCAGATTGGCAAACCGCGTCGCGCCGATCACCGGCGGGCCGTCCGGCGTCATCGGGCGCAGGCCGCACCAGAAGGTCGCCTTGGCAAGGTCGCCTCCGCGCGGAAACAGATCGGTCAGCGAATGGTCCAGCGTCGCGCGGCGCGCGTCGTAGAGCTTGGTCGAATAGCCCGAGATCTCGGCGGTGCCGCCGACCCGGATGCGATCGCCGAGCCGGGTGATCGCGACCTTGTAGCTCTCGTCCATCACGGTGGATTCCGGCGCGCCGGATGCGTCCTTGATCGGGACCGTGATCGAATAGCCCTTCACCGGATAGACCGGCAGCGAGATGCCGAGCGGCCGCACCAGGTGCGGCGAGTAGCTGCCGAGCGCCAGCACATAGGCATCGGCCTGCATCAGGCCGGCGCTGGTCGCAACGCCGGTGATGCGGGTGGTGTCCGCGTTCAGGCCGTCGATGCCGACATTGAAGTTGAAGCGCACGCCGATCTTCTCGGCTTCCAGCGCCAGCGCCTGCGTGAACATGTGGCAGTCGCCGGTCTCGTCATGCGGCAACCGCAGTCCGCCGGCGAATTTCTGCTTCACGCCGGCCAGCGCCGGCTCCGCCTTGATGCAGCCGTCGCGGTCGAGCACCTCGAAGGGCACGCCATATTGCTTCAGCACGGCGATGTCGTCGCCGGTGTGGTCGAGCTGGGCCTGCTCACGAAACAGCTGCAACGTACCTTTCGCGCGCTCGTCGTATTTGATGCCGATCTCACTGCGCAGCGCCTGCAGGCAATCGCGGCTGTATTCCGCGATCGGGATCATCCGGCTCTTGTTCACCGCGTAGCGCGACGTGGTGCAGTTGCGCAGCATCTTCAAGAGCCAGAGCCACATCACGGGATCGAGCTTCGGGCGGATCACCAGCGGGCCGTGCTTCATCAGAAGCCACTTCACCGCCTTGACAGGCACGCCGGGTCCGGCCCAGGGCGACGAATAGCCGGGTGATACCTCGCCGGCATTGGCAAAGGAGGTTTCGAGCGCAGGCTTCGGCTGGCGGTCGATCACCGTCACCTCGTGGCCGGCACGTGCAAGATAATAGGCCGAGGTGACGCCGATCACGCCACTGCCGAGAACAAGGACCTTCACTTTTCCTCACATCCTGCAGCGAAAATGCAATCGCCGCTGCGAAACCACTCTGCTTCGCAACGGCGACAGCAATTTGTAGAGCTAGCTAAAGTTCAGCTAGCAATTATCAGGCCACGCGCTTGATGGCGTCGCCGAGGATCGAGACGATGTCGTCGATATGCGACTTCTCGACGATCAAGGGCGGCGACAGCGCGAGCGAGTCGCCGCTCATGCGGAAGTAGAGGCCGCGATTGAAGCAGTCGACCATCACGTCATAGCCGCGCGCACCGACGGCACCATCGCGCGGCGCGAGTTCGACCGCACCCATCAGGCCCTGATTGCGGATGTCGACGACGTTCGGCAGCCCCTTCAGCGAATGCAGGCCATCGCGCCAGTAATCGGAGAGCGAGGCGCCGCGGGTCAGCAGACCCTCGTCCTTGTAGATGTCGAGCGTGGCAAGACCCGCCGCGCAGGCCACCGGATGCGCCGAATAGGTGTAGCCGTGGAACAGCTCCATGGCGTTGTCCGGGCCGACCATCAGCCCGTCATGGACCTGGCGGCTGGCGAACACCGCGCCGCACGGCACGGTGCCGTTGGTGATGCCCTTCGCGGTCGTCATCATGTCCGGCGTGACGCCGTAGAAGTTCGCGGCGAACGGCGCGCCGAGGCGGCCGAAGCCGGTGATGACCTCGTCGAAGATCAACAGGATGCCGTGCTTCGTGCAGAGCTCGCGCAGGCGCTGCAGATAGCCCTTCGGCGCCGGCAGCACCGCGGTCGAACCTGGCACCGGCTCGACGATCACCGCCGCGATGGTGTCCGCGCCATGCAGCGCGACCATCCGCTCGACGTCGTCGGCGAGTTCGGCGCCATGGTCCGGCTGGTCCTTGGCGAAGGCGTTGCGGGCGAGATCATGGGTGTGACGGATGTGGTCGACACCCGGCAGATGGGTCGCGAACTGGCGGCGGTTGGCGACCATGCCGCCGACCGACATGCCGCCGAAGCCGACGCCATGATAGCCGCGCTCGCGGCCGATCAGACGGGTGCGGGTCCCCTGCCCGTTGGCGCGATGATAGGCCAGCGCGATCTTCAGCGCGGTGTCGACCGATTCAGAGCCCGAATTGGTGAAGAAGATCCGGTCCAGCCCCTTCGGGGCGATCTCGGCGAGGCGCTCGGCGAAATCGAACGCCAGCGGGTGACCCATGTTGAAGGAGGGCGCGAAGTCCAGCGTGGAGAGCTGGCGCTCGACCGCGGCCGCGATCTGCGGCCGGCCATGGCCGGCGTTGACGCACCAGAGACCGGCGGAGCCGTCGATCACCTGCCGGCCATCGACCGAGGTGTAGTACATGCCCTTGGCGGAGGAGAACAGCCGCGGCGCTTTCTTGAACTGCCGGTTGGCCGTGAAGGGCATCCAGAACGAATCGGTCTTGATGGTGTTCGGAATCTGATGAACGGTCACGGCGCACTCCATGGGCTGGGGATGGGTAGTCGGACCACTCTTCGGGGCACTCAACAAGTCCTTTTCTGTCGCAGCGCAAGCCATTGATCTTGCTGAGGCGGTCTGCCAAGATTTGTTCGATCCGCAACACCTGCAACAGGGATCTGTCATGAGCGTCGACATCGGCGGTCGGCTTCGATTCATCCGCGCGCGGCACAAGCTGTCGCAGCGCGAGCTCGCCAAGCGCTCCGGCGTCACCAATTCGACGATTTCGCTGATCGAATCCAACCAGATGAACCCATCGGTCGGCGCGCTCAAGCGCATCCTCGACGGCATTCCGATGGGACTTGCGGAGTTCTTCGCGATCGAGCCGGAGCGGCCGCGCAAGGCATTCTACCGCGCCGACGAGCTGACCGAGATCGGCAAGAAGCCGATCTCCTACCTGCAGATCGGCGACAGCCTGTTCGGACGGGCGTTGCAGATCCTGAAAGAGCGCTACGAGCCCGGCAGCGACACCGGCCGGGTGCCGCTGGTGCATGAAGGCGAGGAAGGCGGCATCGTGGTCTCGGGCCGGCTCGAGGTCACGGTCGACGACGAGCGGCGGGTGCTCAACGCCGGCGACGCCTACTACTTCGAAAGCCGCCGCCCGCACCGCTTCCGCTGCATCGGCGCCAAGCCGTGCGAGGTGATTTCGGCCTGCACGCCGCCGACATTTTGAACCCGGCGCGGGCGGTGCGCGACCCAAGCCGCAAGGGCTGCATGTCGCGGCCTTGCGGGGTGACGTTCATGCCTTGCTTCCCACGGCTTGCGGCCGCCGTCGCGGCCATCTCGGTCCTTGCGCCCGGCGCGTCGGCTGCGATGGACGATTTCCTGCGCGCATCGAGCAGCGCGCCGACCGCGATCAGCCTGTGCGGCGATGGCGGCGATAACCGGATCAAGACCGCGGACTGCAAGAAGGCCGGCACCGACAGACTGGTGGCGCAGATCGACAAGGCGTTCGACGCCGCGCTCGGCCGGCTACCGGCCAACGTCAAACCGCTGTTGAAGCGCGACCAGGCCTGGTTCAACGAGATGATCATCGACGCCGCGGACGTGCTCGCCGATACCGACGGGGACGAACTGAAAGCTGGTTTTGCCGCGGCCTTGCGCCGCCGCGCGGCGGCGCTCGGCGGGCTGGCATCCGGCCGCCCGGGCATGTCAGGCAACTGGGTCAATGCCTTCGGCAGTATCACGCTGACGCCGACTGAGGGCGGCGCCTACCACCTCGCCGCCGATCTGCGCGGCGACTATGGCGGCGACCGCCGGCGAACCTGCAAGCTGAGCGCCGATTTGAAGCCTTCGGGCGCTGGCTGGCTCTCCGGCCCCGTGGTGATCGAGGCGGAGACGCCGCCCGACAAGCCCAAGGCAGACACGGCCGCCACTCCCGCCAAGCCGCCGTCCATCAAGCTCCGCCGCCAGGGCGAGACGTTGCGGATCGTCGGCAGCATCGACGACGAGGATTGGGACGGGTTCAACGACTGCTCGTCGATGTGGCAGGTCACCGGCAGCTATTTTGCCGTCGGCAAGGATGCGGCATCCGACAAGGCCGACACCGCGTTCGTCGCGCCGACCTTCGACTGCACCAGGCCCGAGACCGCAACCGACGAGGAGATCTGCGCCGATCCCGATCTTGCCGACAACGACCAGCGGCTGAACCGCGCCTGGAAGACGCTACAGCCGCGGCTCGACGAGGCGACGCGGCGCGCGCTGATCGACGACCAGCGCAACTGGGTGAAAAGCCAGACCGAACAATTCCCGGAATTCCTGCATCCGGCCTGGAACAAGCAGAGCTCGCAGGTCCACTTCACCGTCGATGCGCGCGATCACGTCGACGGCTTGCAGCGCGAACGCCTGGCGCTGCTCGAAGGCTTTGACGACAAGCGCAGCGGGCTTGCCGGCGTCTGGCTGGCGTACAACGCCATCATCAAGGTCACCGTTGAGAAAGACGGCACGCTGAAGGCTGCCGGATGGAAGTGGGACCAGGGCGACTGGAAGGCCGGCTGCGACTACGAGATGATGGGCAAAATCACCGGCGGCGCGTTCCGCTCCGACGAGCAGCGCAAGAATCCGGATACGCTCGAGCGTGATCACACAATGCTGATCGTCAACCGGCAGGACGATTCCTTCGCCAAGAAGCGCACCGGGAAGGATGGCACCGAAGACAGCGCCGACGAGGCCAAATGCAAGCGCCGGCTCGACAACTCCTCGACCGCGCGGCTGTTTCCAGCTCGCCCCTCGCCCGACATCGACAGTTTCAAGGGCTCGATCAGGTAGCGGCGCGGACGGACGGCTGCGCCATCACAGATTGCGGGTCTGGTGGTCGCCATAGGCGATCACGAACGCGACCGTCGCGAACATCATGGTCACGGCGATGACGACGAGAATGGTATCCAGGGTCATGACATCCTCCAAGATTGGCAAAACAAGGTTAGTGCGCCGGTCGGAGGAAGCCTTGCGGCAGATCAATTTTCGCCGGGAATCGATCGCGCTGAAACCACGCTGGATTTGCCGCGTAAGCTCAAGGGATCGACCAGGGAGCCTTCCGATGCGCGCGATCGCCCTCATTGCCGCCATTCTGTTCGCCCTCGCCTCGCCGGCCATAGCCGACGACGTTGGCGCCGCGCAGGAGGTGATCCGCGCCCAGGAGCAGGCGTTCGGCCGCGACGACGCCGCGGCGGCCTATTCCTATGCCGCACCCGCGATCCGGCAGATCTTTCCGCAGGCCGATATCTTCATGTCGATGGTGCAGAACCAATACGCGCCGGTCTATCGCCACAGGAGCTTCGAGTTCGGCGAGGCGCGCAGCGAAGGCGACCGGATCGCGCAACGTGTTCACATCGTCGACGCCAACGGCGAGGCGTGGGAGGCGCTCTACACGCTGGAGCGGCAGGCCGACGGCAGCTTGAAGATCACCGGCTGCTCATTGCTGAAGGCCGGTCAGGCGGTGTGATCGCACGGACCGGATCCGCAACGGTCACTTGAAGACGGTCGCTTCAGGACAAGCCCTTTCTCGGCCGGAGCCTGTCTTCAAGCCAGTCGAAGATGACTTCATTCGCCAATGTGGGGTTGTCGATATGCCCCTGCATCGCAGCGGTTTCGGCGCGCCGGAACAGGATCAGGCTGGCGTCGCGATGAATGCTACTCAACTGGTCGCCGAATTTGGTCAAGGCACCTGGCAGAAGCCAGCCGGCTTCGCCGGCAGTGACGAGCAACGGACATTCGATGCTTCGTGAAATCGCGTTGGCTTCTTCAATCCAGCAGATTTGCGTGTCGTCGCCTACCTGCCGATGGAAGAAGCTTCTCTCGTGCAAGTCCCAAATTCCCGCGTCGCAGACCGCCGCGGCAAACCGGGCATCACTTGCGGCTGCCCGGGCGACCAGGGACGAGCTGCAGGCGTCCGCCACGATGGCGATCCGCGTGCTGTCGACACCGGGCCTCTCCGAAAGAAGGTCGAGGACGCGGCTCATCGCCGCTTCGAACTTGTGGCCCTCGAGCCGTTCCGGCGACAAGGCCGTCTCAGTCCCCAGCAGATCCACGGCGAGCAGCGAGAACCCGCGCTCGCTGGCATGACCGGCGTATTTGGTGATCAACTCTTCCTTGTAGGAACCCGGCTCGCCGATGCACACGATGACGGGTCCATCATCGCGAAACGCTGACGGCAGGTAGTAGGCCTGAAGCGACAGGTCTTCCGTCCAGGGAATCGAGAACACCTGGCCGGCCGGAAGACGGGTCCTCAGAAAGCTGGTCGCGCATCGCCGCATGCCGGCGACGGCACGGTCCAGCAAATCGTTGGCGTAGCCGGGAGGCCTTACGGCGGCGTGAAAGTAAGTCGTCGCCCGAAGCCAGTTGCGGCGTGCGGTGACCAGATTGTTGTTCAGCAGCGAATGCTCGGCCCTCGCCTCGTTCAATTCCGCGGTCTTGATCCATTCTTCCGACCACGAGCGCTCCGAGGCGAGGTTGATCTTGCTCAAAGTCAGCCAGCATTCGGAGACCGTCGAACCGCCTTCCTGGGCGGCCGCCAGCAGCTTGATGAACTCCGCCGACAAATCCTCGCGATCCGGCCAGGCAGGCCAGCCCTTGTCATCGAACTCGACGCTGCTTGACGAGGCTCCACGCGCCCCACAATGGTCATGCATGTTTCGTCAACTCGTTCGCACCCGGCTCCGCTGCCGGTACGCGTGAAAGGTACGAGTCCGTCCGTTGGGGTCGACGAGCCGCCGCTTCGGTCGCCGCGAAAGAACTGGCGCCGAAATCGCAAACGCCAATCACGCGGCTCTCCCGAGAAATTATTCCAATTGCGCTTCATATAATTGAAGTAATTCGGCGGCGGCAAATGTTGATATGGCGGCGCAGGAATGCGTTGCGCTTATGCCTGAGGGCCGAATGTTGCTGCAGCAATCGTTGCCGAGCAAATGCTCGGAAATGTTCCGGATGCCGCCAACTTGCCTGTCCCGCGTGGCGAACTGCGCGCTCACGGAATCGCGAGAACCGGCATGCAGCTACTCACCCGGCCGTGACTTCGCGAAGATGGACGGCTTGAGCGCGCGCTAGCTTATCCCCGCACCGTTAAATGGGTGCGCTGTCGCCGCCGCAAATGAAAAACCTCCGGCAGGGCATTGCCGGAGGTTCTGGAGGTTAGTTCATGAAGAAGTCTGATATCTCCTCGTCATGGTCGGCAGAGCAACCGACGCTTGGTTTGTACATGATAGACTAATGTTAGTAAATCATACAACAGACTCTTCTTTCAAAATCAAAGCCTCGACAGTTTCCCGTCGAGGCTTTGGGTCGCGATCAAGTCCGGATCAACCCGGCATTACCAGTTACGCTGCGCGCGCAGCAGCAACATGTAGGTGTCCTGGTTGCTGAGCGAGTAGACAGCGGCCGGCTTGCCGATCGCAGCGCTACCCGGGTAGGTGATGGTGCCCGCGTAGTTCTGATCCAGATGGGTGTAGGTGAAGTCAGCCGAGAAGGTCAGGTTCTTCACCGGGGTCCACTGGGTCTGCGTACCGATCTGAGCAATGCTGTAGTCGGGGTTGCACGAGGTCAGATTCGAGGTAGCACCGATCAGGACGCCAAACGATCCGCCCACGCCAGTCCCGCCCGGGCCGCAGATGTAGCCTTTGGCGGTGCCGTTGTAGTTAACCTGGGCCCACGCACCGTAGACACTGGTGTTCCAATAGGGATTCCAGTTGTGGACGTATGCACCGCGGACGCCGTAGGTCGTGATCAGCTGCTGCGAGCCACCGCTGACGAACACGCTGTCCGGCGCGATGCCGAAGCCGATGCTTTGGTAGGCACCGGGAACGCTGGTGTTGCCGAAGTAGGTGAACGCACCGGCACCCGAGAGATCCTGGATGTTGTAGCGCGTTGCGCCGTTGGTATAGACGCCCTGGACGTTGATGGTGTCGCCAGGTCCGGTCGGGATGTTCTTGATCGACAGGGCCAGCTGACCCGCCCAGCCCCACTTGTCGTCGGGATGACCGGTGACTTCGGTGGCGCCGTAGTAGGCCGCGTGGTTGTCATGCGCCGCGAACGACGCCTGGAACAGACCCCAGGCCTGGTCGACGCGGAGAGTCGCGACCAGATCCGGAGCAATCGTGCCGGCATAGTCGCTCGCACCGTAAGGACCGAGCGCGCCGGTCCCCTGCACACCGAGATTCTGCACGCCGGCCTGATAGTAGGCCGACTGATCCTGGGCCGACAGGGCCAGCGACACGCCGTTGCCGAACTGCGCGGTGTAGGTGAACTGGTTCACACCGGTGATCGTGCCGCCACCGCCGACGAGACCGTCGAAGTTGTTGCCCGGATAATTGGCCCACGGCGCCGAGAACTGCGACACCGCCTTGCCCATGGTGAAGCCGGCGAACTGGACGAAGGCGTAGTAGACGCCGACCGTGCCGGCGGCGACACCGCCCGCACTTGCGTTGTTCGGGGCGGCAGACGTTCCGATCGGCGAGTAGACCGTCGAGCCTGCTGCGGCGCCCGCACCATAGCTGTCCGAGGTCCAGCTGAAGGTCGCATCGAAGAAGGTACGAACCACGCCGTATTCGGTCGCGGTGCGGGTGTCGACGTTGAGGTCTTCACGCGAACGCCAGGTGTAACCGTTGGTGAAGCGGTTCTGTGCGCCGCCCGCGCCGGCGTAGTTGCCGGTGTGGTCCGAGTTGGTGTTCGCCAGAACGTCCATGCGCAGGTAACCGCCCAGCTTGATGCAGGTGTCGGTGCCCGGAATGAAGTAGAAGCCCGGGCCATAGAGCGAGCAGACCTTCACGTATTCGACTGCCTTGGCCTTGACCGGAAGATCGGCCGCCATGGCTCCACTGCTCGCGGCGAGAGCTGCCGCCGAGCCCAACAAAAGGCCCTTTACGATTTTCATGCTATCCTCCAAGTGATGCCTTGCACTGCTGGCAAAGCGACAAACGTTCCCCTCCCGAAAACCGCTGCGGCGCAGCCATTTTCAAGATGCTCGTGGTCAACTCGGCCACTGCAGGCGTGAGATGGTGGATGCCCCCCATCTACGATGCGGAACAATGCAATTAGGTAGTCACATATTCAACTTATATTAGTTAGTCATTCTATGTTTGCGCAGCCATGTGTCATTCAGGCAACGCACCGACGAACATTTCGTCAGGACGCCCGCTTCAAAAATTGCTCGATATCTGTGAAGATGAATTTTTGTTAAGGTACGTCATGACCGAGCGCAAATCGACCGACAAACTGCAGGACGCGGCTGAGCGATTGGCTTGGGAGATCGTGTCGACCAGCATCCGCCTCGACGAGTTGCGCAGCATCTGGGCCAAGATGATCGGGATCACCGGTCCGCAATGGATGATCATGACGGTGCTGGCGAATGCCGAGGACCGCAGCGTCGGCCTGCCGGTCGGCGCGGTGTCGAGGGCCCTGCGCGTCGACCAGTCGTTTGTGGTGACGCAGTCGAAGCTGCTCGAAAAGAAGAACCTGCTGCGCCGCAAGAGCTCGACCGAGGATGCCCGGGTCGTGAACCTGTCGCTGACCGAGCACGCCAAGAAGCAGATGGCGAACCTGTCCGCGCAACGCAAGGAGCTCAACGAGTTCGTCTATGCCGACCTCGATCTGCGGGAGCTGCAGCAACTGACCGGCAAGATGGATTCCATCAAGAGCCGGCTGGAAAAGGCGATCGCGAGAATCTCGGTCGATCTCTAGCGGATCAGGCCATGGCGAGCCGCTGCCGCGACCGCATCATGAGCAGCAGGATGATGCTGACATTGAGCAGGTTCCAGGCGAGGCCATTGGCGAAGGCCGCGGCGTAGGAGCCGGTGGCGTCGAAGATCACGCCCGAGATCCAGCCGCCGAACGACATGCCGAACACCGAAGCGAAGATCACGATGCCGATCCGGGTCGCGGCCTCGGCGGCCGGCATCGCCTCGCGCACGATGATGGCGTAGCTCGGCACGATGCCGCCCTGGAACAGGCCGAACATCGCCGAGATGACGTAGAGCGAGGTCAGGCTGTCGAAGAACAGGTAGAACAGCAGCGCCGCGCCCTGCGCGATCGAGCCGATCAAGAGGGTGCGGATGCCGCCGATCCGGTCGGCGAGGAAGCCGGAGCCGATCCGGCTGATGATGCCGAAGCCCAGCATCAGCGACAGCATCTCGGCGCCGCGCGCCACGCCGTAGCCGAGATCGCCGCAATAGGCGACGATGTGAACCTGCGGCATCGACATCGCCACGCAGCAGGAGATCGACGCGAGCGACAGGATCGCGGTGAGCGCATTGGTGGAGAGCCGCATGTCGACCCGCGGCGGCGCCGCGTTGACATGGCTGCGCCGGGTCGCCGCCCCCATCAGCAAACGCAGCACCACGAGCGCAAGCGCCATCGCGATCGCGGTGAAGATACCGATCGCGATATGGGTGGTGCGCCAGCCGACGCTCTGCATGCCGAAATTGACCAGCGGCGGCCACACCGTGCCGCCGACATAATTGCCGCTGGCGGCGATCGCGACCGCCAGGCCGCGGTAGCGCTCGAACCAGTGCGAGGCCTCCGCCATCAGGGGACCGAAGGTCGCGGCCGACGACAGGCCGATCGCGAAATGCAGCAGGATGAAGGCCCAGATCGACGGCGCATAGCCGGCGCAGATATAGCCGAGGCCGAGAATGCCGATCCCGGCGCCAATCGCCGAGACGATGCCGTAGCGATCGCTGATCTTGCCGGTCACGACCTGGCCGAGGCCGAAGCCGAGCATCACCATCGTGAAGGCGAGCGAGGCCGTTCCGCGGGTCGCGCCGAAATCGGTCTGCACCGCCGGCAACGCCACCACGACCGACCACATGCCGACGCTGCCGAGCGAACCGATCACCACGGCGACGGCAAGACGCAGCCATGCCCGGCGCGAGTCGGGAATGAACACTGCAGCTTCAGGGGAATATTCAGAAGAAATTACCACGGCACGCGGAACTTCGTCGGCATTTGCCTCAAGGTCAAGCGCGTTGCCGAGAGATTAGGCATGCAGCAACAAGGGGACGTGCTGAACTCGCCGGCGCGTGAGGCATCTCAGTTGCCGTAGTTCGGATCCTGCGCCTGGAACGGACCGCACTTCGCACCGATGCCGAAGCGCTGATCGAAATCCACGGTGCCGCCGCCGACCGGTATGCGGGTCGGCGGCAAGCCGCGCGTGTACTGGTCGACGGTGACGGACTTCTTGTCCGCGCTCATTGTCACATGCACCGGCTCGAGGTCCTTGCCCTTGTTGAGCTCGGTCAGATCGAGCGTGTAGTAGCCGTCCGCCGTCTTGCCCGCGGCCATGCCGCCATGCGGCGCGAAGACGACGGATTGCGGCAGGTAGACCTCCATCAGGACACCGTTACCCTTGCAGGCGATCATGCGGATCATCCAGGCCCGGTCGTCCGGCAGCGTCACGGCGGACGCCGGCACCGACAGCAACGCGATCGCAGCAGCAAGGCCTGCTGTCATGGTTCGACCTGTCCGGTTCGACATCGATGCCTCTGGTGGTTGAGTGGCGTTGCTGGCGTTTGGTCGGAGGCCGGGCCGCGAAAGTTCAATCCGCGTCATGCACCGCAGCGATCGCAGCCGACCGATCGAGCGGGAATATCGTCCGTCGAGCCGTGATCCATGCTGATGAGAAAACTGCTACAATGCGAGCCGGTTCACATCGGCGGCTCGCCGTCCGGACCTATCATCCCGCCCGGATGGCGCGCAGCTCGCAAGGTTGAAGGATCGAAGCGCACATCGTCGGAGGATCGCCATGCATTCGTCGTCAGCAGAGTGGTTGCCCGTTGCGTCAGCGCCGTCGGACCGGGAGCTCGAGGTCTGTGTCCTCGACTATGACGGCATGGTGCACGCGCTGATGTTCCCGTGCCACCGGGACGGTTCCGAATGGGTCGACCATGCCGGCAGCAGGCATCTCGACATCCAGCCGACGCATTGGCGCAAATGGATGTTATCGGCCAATTGACGCCGCCATGATCGGTCCCGGGCGGCCGACGCCGATCTCGCGCCGGTCCGGATATTGAGCTAGACTTGCCACGTGAGGTTCAAGGGTGGGCCAGGAGGCTCGTCATGGAATCACACGTGGTCCCCTTCGAAAATCGCTGGACCAACGGCAAGCGTGCCTGGGAGTGGCATTGCGAGCTCGAGCGGCTGGGCGTGCCCACGGTCCGCACGATGTATTGCGAGCATGAGACGCACCATCGCGACGAGCTTGCCGTGGTGTTCGACATTCCCGCGGGCTTCGTTCGCGACTGGCTGGCGTTTCATGACCAGCGCGCCGCCCGGCACCAATTGCTGTGGCGCGCCAGCGTCATCACGCTCGGCCTCATCGCCGCATCGGGCGTCGTGCTCGGTGCGTTCAGATAGAGGCTGCGCGACCTCCGCCGCCGGAACGGCCGGGCGGTCCCGCCGCCCCTCGCGGCCGGGAATCCCCGATGCCCGGCGCCTGCGACGACCCGCACACCCCCGCAAAACGCACTTATTAACCCTTTGCTAACCATACACCCGGCAAGAATTGCCGAGTGAAGTCGAGTGTCGTCGAACGCGTATGACGGGTGGAGATCCCCGTGGACGCCAGCGCGGTGCCTCACTTTCGGAACGGCGGCCCTGCGGCCGTCGCGCAGACGCTTGGCGGCCGTAGCCGCCAGTCGCGGGGGAGAGCGGCTACCATGGTCGACGTCACGGCGGGTCAGGGCACGGCAGGCAAGGGCGGATTGCCTGGTCTCGGCGAGATCGGCGACATCCTCAAGCGCGGCGATCTCGCGCTGGCGCTCGGCGTCCTCACCATCCTGGTGGTGCTGATCCTGCCGCTGCCCTCGATCGTGCTCGACCTCTTTTTGGCGGTCTCGATCACGATTTCGATCCTGATCCTGATGACCTCGCTGTTCATCCAGGCGCCGCTGGAATTCTCGTCGTTTCCGACCATCCTGCTGATCTCGACCATGATGCGGCTGTCGCTGAACATGGCCTCGACCCGGCTGATCCTGAGCCACGGCCACGAGGGCACCGCGGCCGCCGGCCACGTCATCGAGGCGTTCGGCAACTTCGTGATGGGCGGCAACTTCGTGATCGGCATCATCGTGTTCGCGATCCTGGTGATCGTGAACTTCGTGGTCATCACCAAGGGTTCGGGCCGCATCGCCGAAGTCGCGGCGCGCTTCCAGTTGGACTCGATGCCCGGCAAGCAGATGGCGATCGACGCCGACCTGTCCGCCGGACTGATCGACGAGAAGACCGCCAAGGAGCGCCGCAAGGCGCTGGAAGACGAGAGCGGCTTCTTCGGCGCGATGGACGGTGCCTCGAAATTCGTTCGCGGCGACGCCATCGCCGGCCTCCTGATCGTCGGCATCAACATCGTCGGCGGCATCATCATCGGCGTCGCCCAGCAGGGCCTCTCCTTCGGCGAAGCCGCCCGCACCTACACCGTGCTGACGGTCGGCGACGGCCTCGTCACCCAGGTGCCGGCGCTGATCGTCTCGACCGCCGCCGGCCTCCTGGTCTCCAAGGCCGGCATCACCGGCGCCGCCGACAAGGCGCTGATGCGCCAGCTCTCCGGCTATCCGCAGGCGCTCGGCATGTCGGCCGGCGTCATGCTGGTGCTGGCGCTGCTGCCGGGCATTCCGACGCTGCCGTTCCTGGCGCTCGGCTCCGGCGCCGCGGCGCTGGCCTGGAACGCGCGCAAGAAGAAGCGGGTCGCGAACGCCGCCGAGGCCGCCGCCGCTGCCGCCCCCGCTGCTGCCGCGGCCGCCGCCGCTGCCGCCGCGGAAGAACCGATCGCCGCGGCGCTGAAGATCGACGACCTCAAGATCGAGCTCGGCTACGCGCTGCTGCCGCTGGTCAACGGCCCCGACGGCACCGACCGCCTCACCGAGCAGATCAAGGCGCTGCGCCGCTCGCTCGCGATCGAAATGGGCTTTGTGATGCCGGCGGTGCGCATCCTCGACAACGTCCAGCTCGAGGCCAACAGCTACGCCATCAAGATCAAGGAAGTCGACGCCGGCACCGGCAAGATCTGGCCGAGCCAGTTCATGGTCATGGATCCCGCCGGCAACCAGGTGCAGCTGCCCGGCATCCACACCATCGAGCCGACCTTCGGCCTGCCCGCGACCTGGGTCGATGCCGGCCTGAAGGAAGAGGCCGCGCTGAAGGGCTACACCGTGGTCGATGCCGCGACGGTGCTGTCGACCCACCTGACCGAGCTGCTCAAGACCAACATGTCGGACTTGCTGTCCTACGGCGAGGTGCAGAAGCTGCTGAAGGACCTGCCGAAGGAGCAGGGCGAGTTGATCAAGGACATCGTGCCGAGCCAGGTCACGGTGTCGGGCATCCAGCGCGTGCTGCAATTGCTGCTCGCCGAGCGGATCTCGATCCGCGATCTCTCGACCATCCTCGAGGGCATCGCCGACGCGCTCGCGTTCTCGCGCAATCCGGCCACCATGGTCGAGCATGTCCGCGCCCGGCTGGCGCGCCAGATCTGCGCTCAGAACACCTCTCCGAACGGCTATCTGCCGCTGATCGCGCTGTCGGCACGCTGGGAGCAGGCGTTTGCCGAGTCGATCGTCGGTCAGGGCGACGATCGCAGCCTGGCGATGCAGCCCTCCAAGCTGTCGGAATTCATGACCGCCGTGCGCAACGCCTTCGAGCAGGCGGCGCGCGAGGGCGAAGCGCCGGTGCTGGTGACCTCGGCCGCGATCCGGCCGTTCGTTCGCTCGCTGGTGGAACGGTTCCGCTCGCAGACGACCGTTTTGTCGCAGGCGGAGATCCATCCGCGGGCCCGGCTGAAGACCGTCGGCAGCGTGTAGAACTTCCTGTTTGACGCGTTTTCTTCACGCGAACCGGCGTCCATCCCGCATCAAGTGCGGGACAAGCTTTGCTCGAAAAACGCTGTAGCCGTCGCAAATCATTTGCGTTTTCGCCTGTGCTTTCTCGCCACAGGCAACTGATTTATGTGGAACAGTCCGAAACGGCCCTATCTGGGGTAACATGATCCGGTGCCCCGGCAAGATACTGATATTACATCCAGTTAATGTGCATTTCGGGTGCCAGAGACGGGTTTTGATCGCGCCCGATCACGTCTCATCACGCCCTTGTGATGATCCCTAGGGAACGGAATCGACAAATCCTACGTTGGTGGGGCACGAGACGTTGAACCGGGCAACGGACCAAACCGACAGATCTACTGAGAGCAGGAAGGCGGCAGGAGACTTCCATGAACCACTCGATCTACAGCGCTGATCGTACGACGCACCTGAAGATTGTGGTCGTGGCCTTGGTCGCCGGTATCCTGGTCGCTGGTTTCGGCACCACCGCGCACAATTCGTCGGACGAGGGTTACACGCAGACGGCACGTGTCATGAAGGCCGGCAAGCCGGTCGCGATCACGAGCACGAGCACCTCGCTGGTCCGCTAACAGGAGAGTTTCACGAATTCACGTAGTGTTCTTTACAGCCCCCCAAAGTCGCTGCGTGGATATTTAAGACCCCCAACTACCCCCAAGTTGACTATCGAAAACGCCCGCTCCCCACGGGCGTTTTCTTTTTGTGCGGATGGTGGATCGACGCCACGGCTCTGTCCACGTCATTGCGAGCCACCCGGTCGGCGGGACGCGCCGCCGGAATGGCTCGCAATGACGGGTCCACCTCTGATGACGAGGCGCGTTGGCCTATCGCGGCGTCGAGCCCGACGCAGGCGGCACGGTCTCGATCAGCTTGCCGGTGAAGATCGGCGCCGAGGTCGGCTGGCCGTTCGGCGAACCACCGGCCTGCTCGACGGTCACCGCGTAGGTGGCGCCGTTGATCACATCAGGATCGTAGCCCGACAGCACCGGGCGCGCGGTGAAATCATCGGCGCCGATCACGCCGAGCGAACGCGGCTGCGGCAGTCTGTCGGAGATCAGCCAGAGCTCAAAGCTCTTGCCGGGCTCGGACGGCGCGCCGACCTTGCGCACGGTGAAATTCTTGGTCGCGCCGTCGATGGTCATGATGAAGGCCGGCCCGCCATTCTGTCCCTGCAACAGCGCGACATATTGCGCCGAAGGCGCGAGCGCCGGCGCCGGCGTCTTCACTTCGACGGTCTGGATGCGCGGCTTCGGACGGATCGCATTCGGCAACGCGTCGGGCCGGTAGATCTGCAGGCCGAGCGTGACCAACAGCGCGGCCGCGATCGCGGTCGCGGCTGAGGCGATACCGCGCCAACGCTTCACGCGGCTCGCAAGCGCGATCATGTTGGTGCTGTCGTTGACGCCAAAACGTGGCTGGATTGGTGGCCGTCGAATCTCGGCCGGCTGTGGGATTTCTGATGGCTGAGCAGGCTCCGGATCGAACGCCGAACCGAATTCAGGATCGTCGGTTATCGCTGGCGGCGGGGTCACAGTCGCGGCCGGCGTCTCGGGCAGCACCAGCGGCGCCTGCGGCGCGCCGGCATGGCCGATCGCCGCCTTGATATTTTCCCAGACCACCGGACGCGGTTCGACCAGGCCGACCATCTGGTTCAGCGGCCCAAGCCTGAACTCCCAGGCCTGCACGAGGGCTGCGAACTCGGTGTCCACGGCCATCATGGTCTCGACCTGCGTGCGCTCGTCGGCATCGAGCGTACCGAGCGCATATTCCGCGGCGAGCGCGATATGGTCTTCGCTATAGGCCATCAATCAGAGTCCAAGACACTCCCGGATATCCATCAGGCTGCGGCGCAGCCAGGTCTTCACCGTGTTGACCGGTGTCTCGAACTTTGCGGCGAGCTGCTCGCGGCTCCAGCCGTTGTAATAGGCGAGCAGCACGAGCTTCTGACGATCGGGCTCCAGACGACCGACGCACTCCAGCAACCGCTTCAACTCTTCCGTCATTTCCCGCCGCGCCAGCGGATCGGGCGAGTCGGCGGCAACTTCCATCGCCGCAGGCTCGTCTTCCAGCGAGGACTCGCCTCGCTTGCGTACGACATCGATGGCGCGGTTGCGCGCGATCGACGCCATCCACGTGATCGGGGACGACAGGGCCGGGTTGAACTGGCCGGCGCTGTTCCAGATCTTGACGTAGGCCTCCTGAATGACCTCCTCGGCGAGGTCCTGACGCCGCAAGATACGGAGCACGACGCCAAAGAGTTTCGAGCGGGTCGCGGCGTACAGCCGCTCAAAGGCGGCCTGATCCCCCTTCGCGACGGCGGCGATCAGCCAGACGAGCTCAGCCGGCGTCAGCATTCAGCGCCCTCCAAGCCTGCATCCCCAATCGCCCCATTGCCGCCGCGCCGCCGATCATCATCTGGTCCGGACAGGTGGTAGCATATTTTGGGACAGCGCGATCCGCCAAGGGGCTAACAAGTGGCCGACCGCTGACCGCCTTGTGGACAGCGCTCAACAAAAAGCCCGGGCGATCGGCCCGGGCTCTTAAAGATCGTCAGCGGAGGGAGCGAGGGATCAGGCGATGACGCCGAGGCGGGCCCGCATCAGGCCGATCGAATCCATGTCGGCTTGCTCGCGGGCGGTCTCCTCCGCGCGCTCGCGCGCCTGGTCGCGCTCGTCGAGCAGCTCCACCTTCTTCAGTTCCTCGAAGGCTTCCGACAGCAGCGCCTTGGCGTCGTCGAGCTGGGCGCGCAGCTCGTCGGCCGAACGGGTCAGGTTTTCGCGGCGCTGGATCGCGGCCTTGGCGTAGGTCGGATAGGCGAAGTGCGAGGGATCATTGATCCCGGCGCGCTCCTGCTCGGTCTGGATCTCGCGCTCGAGCTCGACGGACATGCGCTGGAAGTCCGCGATCATGCCCTCGATCTGGGTAACCCGACGGCGCTTTTCATCGACCTGAAACTTCTTCAGGCGGATCAGCGTTTCACGTGACTTCATCGACTCATACTCCCCAGAAGTCCCAATTCTGAACGCGGGACAGAACCGGCTCCCCCCTGGGCCCCGCCGGCATAGCTATGGTGTGCCGGGGATGATGGCCTGACAAAGTTAGCGTTCCGTTTCCAAACCCGACAGGATTTGAGCGAGTTGCCGGTAGCCGTCGCCGAGGCTGGTCGCCTCGTCCTTGGCCTGGCGCAGGAAGCTTTCCAAGGGCTCGTGCAGCCGGATCGCCTCGTCCACCTCGGGGCTGGAACCCGGCCGGTAGGCACCGAGCCGGATCAGCTCCTCCATGTCGGCATAGGTCGCCATCACCTGCCGCGCCTTGTTGATGTAGGGCAGGAAGTCGGGGTTGGCCGACTTCGGCATGGTGCGCGAGACGGATTTGAGGATGTTGACCGCGGGATAGCGGCCGCGCTCGGCGATCGCCCGCTGCATCACGATATGGCCGTCGAGGATGCCGCGCACCGCGTCCGCGATCGGCTCGTTGTGATCGTCGCCGTCGACCAGCACGGTGAAGATCGCGGTGATGGTGCCGACGCCGGTGCCCGGCCCTGCCCGCTCGAGCAGCTTCGGCAATTCGGTGAACACGGTCGGCGTGTAGCCCTTGGCAGTCGGCGGCTCGCCGGCCGAGAGACCGATCTCGCGCTGCGCCATCGCAAAGCGCGTCACCGAGTCCATCAGGCACAGCACGTCCTGGTCCTCGTCGCGGAAATACTCGGCGATCGCGAGCGTCAGATACGCCGCCTGGCGCCGCATCAGCGCCGGCTCGTCCGAAGTGGCGACCACTACGACCGAGCGCGCCAGCCCCTCCTCCCCGAGATCCTCCTGGAGGAATTCCTGCACCTCGCGGCCGCGTTCGCCGATCAGCCCGATCACCGAGATCGCGGCATCGACATTGCGCGCCAGCATCGAGAGCAGCACCGACTTGCCGACGCCGGAGCCCGCGAAGATGCCGAGCCGCTGGCCGCGGCAGCAGGTCAGGAAGGTATTGAGACCTCGGACACCGAGGTCGAGCGGCGGACCGACGCGCCTGCGCGAATGTGCCGGCGGCGGCGAGTTGCGGTAGGACATCGGCGAGGCGCCCTGGACCAGCGGCCCCTTGCCGTCGATCGGCTCGCCCATCGCATTGACGACGCGGCCGAGCCAGGCCGGCGACGGCCGCACCTGGCTCGCCGCGTTGGCGATCACGGCGCGGCAGCCGCGCCTGACGCCCTCGAGCCCGCCGAACGGCATCACCACCGCGTTCTCGCCGGAGAAGCCGATCACCTCAGCCGGGATGAAGCGGCCGGCGCCGACGTCGATCACGATGCGGGCGCCGACCGACATTGCGTGAATGGGGCCGGCGATCTCGACCATGAGCCCGCGGACGCCGACCACACGGCCATAAATATTGACGCCGTCGATGTCCCCGATCTGCTCCGCGAGCGCCTTCATTGCGAAAACCTTAAGTTTCCGCAATTTTGCTCCGGCCGCTTAACTTCGTGTTTACCCGCATCATTAATCATTGCGTCACTGTCTTTGGTGACTGAGGTCGCTCGCCCATCAGAAGAAGGGCGAGTCGCGAGAGTCGGTTAGGCCCGGCTCTTAATGTGGAAACTGAACGAGCGCGGTTAGGAAAAGCTTCTTCTACGCAATATCTTAGGGCGATTCGACAAAAATTGCACGGTTAGAGCTTGCGTCGAGGAATCAGTTTTTGTTAACCATATCTCGTCAGGATCCGAATCAGTTGTTCAAAGGCGTTTTGTGAGTGCCGCAAGTGCGGCCGACCTGACGCCCGGAGCGGCGACTATAGGGGACTGGCATGCGCGTTTTGCTGATTGAAGATGATAGCGCCGTCGCGCAGTCGATCGAATTGATGCTCAAATCCGAGAGTTTCAACGTCTACACGACGGATCTCGGTGAAGAAGGCGTCGATCTCGGCAAGCTTTACGACTACGACATCATCCTGCTCGACCTCAACCTGCCCGACATGTCCGGCTACGACGTGCTCAAGCAGCTCCGGGTTTCGAAGATCAAGACCCCCATTCTGATCCTCTCCGGCCTCGCCGGCATCGAGGACAAGGTCAAGGGTCTCGGCGTCGGCGCCGACGACTACATGACCAAACCCTTCCACAAGGACGAGCTGGTCGCCCGCATCCACGCGATCGTGCGCCGCTCCAAGGGTCACGCCCAGTCGGTCATCCAGACCGGCGATCTCGTGGTCAATCTGGACACCAAGACGGTCGAGGTCGGCGGTCAGCGCGTGCACCTCACCGGCAAGGAATACCAGATGCTGGAGCTGCTCTCGCTCCGCAAGGGCACCACGCTCACCAAGGAAATGTTCCTCAACCATCTCTACGGCGGCATGGATGAGCCGGAGCTGAAGATCATCGACGTCTTCATCTGCAAGCTCCGCAAGAAGCTCGCCAACGCCTCCGAGGGCCGCAATTTCATCGAGACTGTGTGGGGCCGCGGCTACGTGCTGCGCGAGCCGCACGAGGCCGACGAGCGCATTCCCGCCTGACGCGTCGCTTTCTGCAGCAAACCTCCTCAACCCCGCCGCAAACGGCGGGGTTTTTGTTTTGGGAGGTTACGCCACCGGGATCGCGGTCAGGGCGGCCAGCAGATCCGCGCCCTTCGGAACGCCGAGCCCGGTGCAGGCGCTCCAGCCGGGGCCGGCATCGTAGCCCTTGCCGCCGACGCGGTTGTTGCCCTGCACGACCGCACGGAATGCGCCGGGGTTGGCGTAAAGCGCGGCGTTGAGCAGGCCGATCTGCTCGCCGCGCGCGGCGATCGCAATTGCGACCAAAGCGGCCCATAGCGGTGTCGCGGCGCTGGTCCCGCTCATCGCCATCGCCTGTCCGTTGACGATGATGCGGTAGCCCGGGCTCGCCGACGCCGCGCAGGCGACATCAGGGACGCCGCGCCTGGTAGCGCCGTCGTTCTGCGATTTCGGCAGCGTCACATGCGACTGAAAATCGGGGACCGGAAACGCGTCACTGATGCCGCCGCCGGTGCCGACCGCGCCGGCATTCCACACCGCCTCCGCTGCAGCCGATCCATTGCCCTCAGCAAGCACGGGCTGGGTGCCGCCGCAGCTCGTCGCATAGGGGCTCGAGGCGGGAAACCAGACATGGACCTTGCCGTCGGTCAGGCCGCTCGTCGCGAGCTGATCACCCGAGGCGAACAGCACGCTGACGCGCAGCCGCGCGGCATCGGCCAGCACCGCCTGCATCGCATCGCGCCCCGGCTCGGTCCAGTATTTCTCCGCGCTGCCCCAGCTGACGGAGACCACCTGCGGCGCATGCTCTTCATCGAACACCGCCTGATGGATCGCGTCCGTCAGACCGGCGGCGGAGTTCTCGGCAAAGTAGACCACGATCTTGCCCTTCGGCAGCAGGCCGGCGAGCACCTGGAGGTCGAGCGCGATCTCCTGATCGGCGACATCGTTGCTGCCGAAGCTGCCATCATTGCCGGTCGGCGGCACGTTGACGACAACCGGCGGCGGCCGGTTCATGCCGGCCACGGCCATGGCGAGATCGCTCGCGAGATAGCCGCCACCGAGCGCGACGATGCCGACACAGGTCGACGACACGTCGCGATCCAGCGGAATGCCGTAGAGCGCCGCGATGTCGGTCGGCCACAGTCCGTTGCCGCTGCCCGCGTCGGCCTCGGCCTGCACCAGCGGCGTCCTGGTCCGCAGCGGCCGCTGATCGAAGCCGAGGATGGCGCGGGTCCATGGCGCGATCTCGGTCGGCACCGTCAAGCCGCCGACGCGGGCACGAAACGCGCGCGCGCCGTCGCGGTAGATGCGAAGCGTCGCGCCGAAGATCTCTGCCATCTGCCGCGCGGTGCCTTCCAGCTCGACCGTTCGCGCGAGCGGATCGCTGCGGCCGACGGTCAAGCCCCGCTCCGCGGCCAGGTGCACCACGCGCGCGATGGCGCGGGCATGGCTGCGATGGCGCTGCGTTGCGAGCTGATGCCGCGTGATCGGCCCTGCGAACCGGGCCAGATCCCCGGCGCTGCCCGGCGCAAACTTGTCGGGGGTGCGCCGCTTCACATAGACCACGATGGGAATCCGCTCGTCGGGATCGACATCGCCGACCAGCGTCGCACCATCAGGCGCGGCGCGGTTGCTGCCGGCGAGCGGAACCCTGCGCTCGGAGGTGGCCGCCATCGCTGCGATCTCACTTGCCGCTACATGGCGTCGGCTGCACCGGAGTTTGCGTATCGTCGTAGGCGCAGAACGGGATCGACCACACGAAATCGGCCGAGGTCGCGATGCGGGTGAGACCGGGCTTGCCTTCGAAGATCGGCGGCTGGCCCGAGAACTTCCAATACCATTCCGGCAGCAGCGGCCCGAGCGGAGCGACCGGGCCATTCGGACCGAACGACAGGAATCCCGCCTGCGACGCCGGCGTGCCGTCCGCCTTGAAGGCCGCGCGGCCGTGGCAGGTGATGCAGGACGATGTCGCGACGAAGCCGTTCTCGGTGACGGAATTGCCGACCCTGATGTCGAGCCCGACATTGTCGACGAAATCGGCCTGGGATCCCTTCAGGCAATAGTTGTTGTAGACCGGATCGATGTCCGCGCTCGACAGCATCGCGGTCAGTGCGGCCGTCTTCACACAATCCGGATAGCCCTGGCCGGCGGTCCGGTTCGACGGCACGAACGCGGTCTGCGCGCCGAAATTATCGCGGCAGCCGATGATGTCGCAGCGGCTCGGATTGAAGCGGTGCTCGAACGTCGCCCAGGTCCAGTTCGGCACCTGCTTGCTGATGACATGCATCGAAACCAGGGCGTATTGCACGCCGGCCGCGCTGTTGACGTGATAGAGCTGCGGCACCTGCGCCACCGTCACCTTGTTGTTGGTGAATTGCGGAATGTCGCTGACCGGCATCCAATTGCCCTTCACCTCGATCGAATCGACCGGGAACGACAGCTGCTTGCCGAAGGCGGCCTTCAGCCCTGAGCGCTTGTAGAGATTGTTCTGCACGATGAAGTCGAACGTCGCCTTGTTGTGGCGCGCTTCCTCCATCTCGCCCTGCGCGGCTCCGGGCGGCAGCGCCGGCAGCAAACCGCCGCTCTCCTGCACGCCTTCTCGCGCCACCTGCGGCAGGATCGGCGCACGCAGCGACGGCGGCGTTGCGGCGGCCGGGAACTGCGGATTGGGCTGGAACAGATCGGTATCGCTCGCCCAGGTCTCGAACGTCGAATTGCTGCCGCCCGCGCGGGTGTTGGCCTGGATGAAGATCTGCCAGGCGACCTGATCCGGCGCGCTCATCGCGGGATTCGGCGGCGATTGCGCCGCGGCCGGAAGCGCGGGAAGCACCAGCAGACCACAGACGAGCAGCGTGTCGATCGACCTTCTCATCTTGCTCTCCACATTGGATTCAAGGTTGGGGTTCAAGGTTGCAATCCGTTCAAGGTTGGAATCCGTCCCCCATCCAGCTCGCATAGGTATCGAGCGCGTCCTGCGACCATCGGTGACCGGGCGGCATGAAGCCGGACGACAGCGCAGCGAAGACACGGCGTGCGTTGGCGTGATCGGCAAAGTCATCATTGCCGGCCGGGTCGCAGATCCAGCCGGCGTCACCGAGCCGAACGCCCTTTGGGGTCATGCAGGCGATGTCGCCCGGTCGAAACATCGGCAGGATGTCGTTGCCAAAACTGGTCGTCATCGGGATCACCGAACCCATTCGCGACTTCACTTCTGGTTGCATATCGTATATGCGACTATCGCGGGGGCCGCTGTGAAGCGGCTCACACCGCCACGCAGCAATTTTCCGCCGGCAGTCCGCGGCCACCGCAGCCCACAGCTCAGATCGAACCGAAGCTTCGCGAACCGCGACCAATCAGCTATAGGATGACCATCTAGGGCTGTTCGGGCGCATCACATGATCCTGCAATCCCTCGCCGGCCTGCCGGCGTTCCTGGTCTATTTCTGCACGGCGCTGATCGCCGTGGTCGCCTACCTCTTCGTCTACACGCGCGTCACGCCGCATGACGAATTCCAGCTGATCCGCGACAACGATCCGGCGGCGGCGATCGCGCTGGGCTTAAGCCTGCTCGGCTTCGTGCTGCCTGTTGTCAGCGCGATCGCCCATTCCGCCAATGTGATCGACTGCATGATCTGGAGCATCATCGCGCTGATCGTGCAGATCATCGTCTTCTACATCGTCAAAATTCCGGTGCCGAACCTGTCGGCGCGGATCGCCTCCGGCGAGATGGCGGCGGCGATCTGGCTCGGACTGTCCTCGCTGGCCGCAGGCGCCCTGAACGCGGCCTGCATGATCTACTGAGCCATTGAGCCGAACCATGGCGCGCAAACCCAACCCGGAATTCGGCAAGCGGCGGCCAAGCGTGCCGGCAGTGGCGACGCGGCCGGAGCCGCCTTCCAAGCGCTCCAACCATGTCGCGCTGCTGATGATGGGCACACTCGCGGTCGGCGGCGGCGCCTACGCGCTGATGCCGCGGCAGAATTGCCAGCCCGTCCCGCCGCCGCCTCCGGGCGTGACCGCGCCGGCCCCCGTGCAACCCGGCGCCGATTGCGCGCCGCACAGCTCGTCATCCGGGTCGGGCGGCGGCGGTGGCGGCAGCTCGTCGCGCAGCAGCTTCTACAGCGGCAGCTCCTCGTCCGGCGGCTCTTCATCCTCGTCGGGTGCATCGTCAAGCTCGTCGGTCAGCCGGGGCGGCTTCGGCTCGTTCGCGCATGCGTTCGGCTTCGGCGGCAGCTGACACGCACTTTGCCGTGTCGTCATGCGCTTTCGCTTGCCCGGCGATCGGAGCTGATGGACACTCGGCGCGGCGCCGCAGAAGGCAAGGATCGCGTCCATGAAACGCTCGCGACGGGTCTGGCTGAAACTGATGGGAAGCGTCGCGATCAGCGCAGCCTCGATCGGCCTGTCGCCAAGCCAGGCCAGCAGTCATCACCATGCGGGGCACAAAGCCAGGCGGAAGCCCGAGCAGATATCACCCTCCGGCGGCTTCGGCGACGCGCCGCGCAGCATCGCCCGCTACGACAACGGTCTCGCGCATGGCGGCGGCTGACACCGAACTGACACGCATCGTCTGAAGATCACGGACCCCTTCATGCAACGCATCGCATGTTCCGAGCGCGACGATTGGCAGGCGACCGCCGAAGGCGTCGGCTTCACCTTCCACACCATCGACGGCGAACGTTACTGGGACGAGCGCGCCTATTACGCCTTCACGCTCGACGAGATCGAGCGCGATATCGAGGTGCCGACCGGCGAGATCGACGCGATGTGCCTCGAGCTCGCCGGACGCGCGGTCAAGGATGAACAATATCTGCGCCGGCTGAGGATACCGGAAGCGTTCTGGGACCTGATTGCAGCAAGCTGGCGCCGCAAGGAGCCGAGCCTATACGGCCGGCTCGACCTCAAATTCAGCGGCAGCGGCCCGGCCAAGCTGCTCGAATACAATGCCGACACGCCGACCTCGATCTTCGAGGCCGCGGTGTTTCAGTGGACCTGGCTCGAGCAGGCGATCGAACGCAACATCATCCCGAAGCGCGCCGACCAGTTCAACTCGATCCACGAGGCGCTGATCGAGGCCTGGAAGACGATCGGCGCGACCCGGGCGCTGCACCTCACCGGGCTGACCGGCAATGCCGAGGATGCCGGCACGCTCGCCTATCTCGAGGACACCGCCGCGCAGGCCGGGCTGAAGACCACGCTGCTCGACATCGAACAGATCGGGCTACGCAATGACGGCCAGTTCGTCGACCTCGACGAAAACCCGATCGCGCTCGCGTTCAAGCTCTATCCATGGGAATGGATGTTTCACGACGCGTTCGGCAAGAACCTCAGCTCGGCGCCGACGCAATGGATCGAGCCGCCGTGGAAGGCGATCTTGTCCAACAAGGGCATCCTGCCGCTGTTGTGGGAGATGTTCCCGAACCACCCCAATCTGCTGCCGGCGTATTTCGAGGACGACCCGCAGGCCGCGCAGCTCGGCACCTCGTTCGTGCGCAAACCGATCTATTCGCGCGAGGGCGCCAATGTCGAACTGGTCAGCGCCGGCATCACGCTGGTCGCGGAGGAAGGCCCCTACGGCGCCGAGGGCTTCATCCGGCAGGCCCTCGCGCCGCTGCCGAATTTCTCCGGGCAATACCCCGTGCTCGGCAGCTGGCTGGTTGACGGCACGCCCTGCGGCCTCTCGATCCGCGAGGACGAGAACCCGATCACCGGCAACACCTCGCGCTTCCTGCCGCACGCGATTTTATGAGGGCATAGAAGCGCGCTGTACTTCCCCGTCATCCTGAGGTGCGAGCGGAGCGAGCCTCGAAGGATGCACGGCCCGGCTGGTGGCCGTCGACCCTTCGAGACGCCGCTTCGCGGCTCCTCAGGGTGACGGGCCAGGCAGCTTCGCGCCTGCAAATTCGGAAGATCCAGCTTAGCGCGCCGCGGAGGCGACCGCCTTCAGCACATGCGTGGCGCCGGCGCGCGCGACCGGCGCGGTGCTGGGCTGATAGAGCCCGCGGCGGTCCGGATAGGGCCTGAACAGATTGGTGATGCCGACCACGGATTCCGCCGCGCCAAGCGCCAGCACACCGTCAGGCTCGAGCATCCGGGAGATCTTGCCGAAGATCGAGGCCTTGGTCTGCTGATCGAAATAGATCAGCACGTTGCGGCAGAAGATCACGTCGAAGGTGCCGAGATGCGAAATGTCCTGCAGCAGATTGAGCTGGCGGTGCTGCACCATGCCGCGGATATCGGCGTTGAGCTGCCAGAGCTCGCCCTTCTGCACGAAGTGCTTGACCAGCAACTGGATCGGCAGGCCGCGCTGCACCTCGAACTGGCTGAACAGGCCGGCCTTGGACTTCTCCAGCACCGCCTGCGACAGGTCGGTGGCGATGATCTCGATGCGCCAGCCGGTGAACAGCGCCGTCATTTCCTTCAGCAGCATCGCGATCGAATACGGCTCCTGCCCGGTCGACGAGGCCGCGCACCAGACGCGCAGACTGCGGCGCGCGGCGCGGGCCTGCGCCAGCGCCGGCAGCACCGCGTCCTTCAGATGATCGAACGGGATCTTGTCGCGAAAGAAGAAGGTCTCGTTGGTGGTCATCGCCTCGACCACCTCCGACGTCAGCATCTTGGCGCCGCCCTTCATCCTCTGGACGAGCTCGGGAATGCCGGCGAGGTTCGACCGGCGCGCCAGGGGCAGCAGGCGGCTCTCGACGAGATATTGCTTGTCGGCCGACAGATCGAGGCCGGAACGTTCCTTCAGCAGCTTACGCAGATACTCGTAGTCCAGCGGCGTCACGAACGGTCTCCCGCAAACACGCGAACAAGCTTCGGTGCGATCTGATTGAGCGGCAGCACGGCCGCACAGATGCCGGCATGGACCGCGGCACCAGGCATGCCCCACACCACGCTGCTCGCTTCGTCCTGGGCGATCACGCTGCCGCCGGCAGCGACGATGTCCTTGCCGCCGCGCATGCCGTCGGAGCCCATGCCGGTCAGGATCACCGACATGATGCTGCCTTGCCAGACGTCGATCGCGGAGGTGAACATCGGATCCACCGCGGGCTTGCAGAAATTGACCGGCGGCCCGTCGTCGAGCGCGATCGTCGCATCGATGCCGTGACGGGCGATCCGCATGTGGCGTCCGCCCGGCGCCAGATAGATCTGACCCGGCCTGATACTCTCGCCGTCGATCCCCTCATGCGCCGGCCGCTTGCTGGTGCGCGCCAGATGCTCGGCGAGAATGGTGGTGAAGGTCGGCGGCATGTGCTGGGTGATCAGCACCGGCACGCGATCGATCACAGGGCCGATCTCTGCGACCAGCGACATAAGCGCCTGCGGGCCGCCGGTGGAGGAGCCGATCAGCAGCACCTTCGGCTGCAGCAGGCCGAACGATCGGCGTGCGATCTGGGTCGGCGCCGCAGGCGCTGCGGCGGGCGCCAGCCCCGTGCGCGGCTTGTCGTGCCCAGGCGCGAGCGGCGGGCTCGCCGTCGTATGCACCGGGCTGCGCCGCGCCTTGGCGCCGAGATGACGGATCTTCTGGATCAGATCGTGGCGGAAGGTTTCCGCCGCGGTCGCCTCGCGCGTGCTCTCCGGCTTCGGAATGTAGTCGGACGCGCCGAGCGACAGCGCCTTCAGGCTGATCTCCGCGTTGCGGCGGGTCAGCGTCGAGGCCATGATGATGACGAGGTCGCGCTTCTTCGCCAAGAGCTGCGGCAGCGCCGAGATGCCGTCGAGGTCGGGCATCTCGATATCGAGCACCGCAACGTCGGGGTTGAAGCGCTCGAGCTGGTTGACGGCATCGAGGCCGGTGCGCAGCGAGGCCACGACCTCCATGTCGGGCTCGGCGCCGATCCAGCGCGAGATCATCCCTCGGATGACCACGGAATCGTCGACGACCATCACCCGCACCTTGTCGGAACGGGTCGATGTCGGGACCGCAGCACTTGTCAACGCAACACTCATGACTTCACCAGCAACGCAACACGACGCACAACAACCGTTGAGCCGAAGGCTTCTGCCGCCGGATCGAACGTAGGGTTAGATCAAACCGACTTCCTGGAACTTCGCGGTGACGATGTCCCGGTCGAACGGCTTCATGATGTATTCGTTGGCACCGGCATGCAGCGCGCGTGCGATATGCGCGACGTCATTCTCGGTGGTGCAGAACACGACCTTGGGCTGATCGCCGCCGGGCATGCGGCGGAGATTGCCGAGGAACTCGTAGCCGTCCATCACGGGCATATTCCAGTCGAGCAGCACGGCCTCGGGCATCGCGCGCTTGCAGGCCTCGAGCGCCTTGGCGCCGTCCTCGGCCTCGATGATCTGGAAATCAAGCCCTTCCAGGATACGGCGGGCAACCTTGCGAATGACGCTTGAGTCATCGACAACAAGACACGTTCTCATCTGCGACCTCTACTTCCTCATCCCCGGTGGGATGTTCAGTTCTTCGATTCTGTCGGCCCGTCTCAGGCCGCTTTGGCATCAGGCACCAGTTCGAGCACGCGATCGATATCGAGGACGACCATGAGCTGTCCGTC
>NZ_NWTG01000037.1 GCF_002532045.1 Bradyrhizobium sp. C9
TCTTGTGCCACGGGGGCCGTCCACATATGGGTCCCGGCCTTCGCCGGGACGACCCCGAATTAGCGTTGACGCTCAATCCTTGTCGTTCTCGAGCTGGAAGATCTGCGAACCTTCGCCGCTCGAGAGCAGGCCGGTCTTGTTGTAGAGGCCGAGCTTGGCGCGGGTATCGGCGATGTCCAGATTGCGCATCGTCAGCTGGCCGATGCGGTCGGCCGGCGAGAAGGCGGCGTCCTCGACCTTCTCCATGCTGAGCCGCTCCGGCGCATAGGTCAGGTTCGGGCTCTCGGTGTTGAGGATGGAGTAGTCGTTGCCGCGGCGCAACTCGAGCGTCACCTCGCCGGTGACGGCGCGCGCCACCCAGCGCTGCGCGGTCTCGCGCAGCATCAGGGCCTGCGAGTCGAACCAGCGGCCCTGGTACAGCAGGCGGCCGAGCCGCATGCCGCTGATGCGGTACTGCTCGATGGTATCCTCGTTGTGGATGCCGGTGACGAGCCGCTCATAGGCGATGTGCAGCAGCGCCATACCGGGCGCCTCGTAGATGCCGCGGCTCTTGGCCTCGATGATGCGGTTCTCGATCTGGTCGCTCATGCCGAGGCCATGGCGGCCGCCGATCAAATTGGCTTCGAGGAACAGCGCGACGGGATCGGCGAACGTCTTGCCGTTCAGCGCGACCGGCTGGCCTTCCTCGAAACGCACCACGACCTTCTCAGGCTTGACGTCGCAATCGGCGCGCCAGAACGGCACGCCCATGATCGGATTGACGATGGTGATGCCGCTCGCAAGGCTCTCGAGATCCTTGGCCTCATGCGTCGCGCCGAGCAGATTGCTGTCGGTCGAATAGGCCTTCTCCGCGCTCATCTTGTAGGCAAAGCCCTGCGCGGTCATGAACGCCGACATCTCGGCGCGGCCGCCGAGCTCGTCGATGAACTGCTGGTCGAGCCAGGGCTTGTAGATGCGCAGGCTCGGATTGGTCAGCAGGCCGTAGCGATAGAAGCGCTCGATGTCGTTGCCCTTGAAGGTCGAGCCGTCGCCCCAGATGTTGACCCCGTCCTCCTGCATCGCGGCGACCAGCATCGTGCCGGTCACCGCACGGCCGAGCGGGGTGGTGTTGAAATAGGTGATGCCGCCGGTCGAGATGTGGAACGCGCCCGACTGGATCGCGGCGATACCCTCATGCACCAGCTGGGTGCGGCAATCGACCAGGCGGGCCTTCTCGGCGCCGAAATCCATCGCCTTGCGCGGGATCGCGTCGTAATCAGCCTCGTCGGGCTGGCCGAGATTGGCGGTGTAGGCGAAGACCTTGGCACCCTTCAGCTTCATCCAGAGCAGCGCCGCTGACGTGTCGAGCCCGCCCGAGAACGCGATGCCGACTTTCTCGCCGGTGGGCAGGCTTTTCAGAATCGTACTCATGGGACGGTCCAATCGGTCGAAATCGGGATGATTACGCTGGGCGAATATCAAATTTCCGGAGCCTGGGCACGCCTTTAATCAGGCTTCCGGCTGGCTCGGCTCCGCTTGGCCGCCCCGGCGCCAGCGCTGCATCAGCCGGTAACCGGGCATCGCCAGCCGCGTCAACGCGGCATCGACCGCCTCGTCGGTCAGCCGGGTCGCGGCCCAGCGGTAGATCAGCGCATAGAACAGCCAGACGGTGAAGAACGACACCAGGCCCGCGATCGCCACATCGGTGAAAAAGTGGCCGCCGAAGGCCATGCGAAGCCCGCTGGTGACGATGCCGAACACGGTCGCCCCGGCAAAGGCCAGCGGCCGCCAGGCGGGCGGCGCCAGCGCCGCCGGCGCATAGGTCCAGAACGCGGTGGCACCCTCGCCGGAGAAGAACGAGCAGTTGCGCGGGCAGCCGCCGCGCGGGTCCCACCACGGCTTGAATGGCAGGTCGCCGCCGAACTGGGTCACGAACACCGGCCGCGGCCGGCCCCAATAGTTCTTGAAGGTGAGGTTGGTGAGCACTCCGGCCGACAGCAGCATCGTGGTGAGCAGGAACACCGCGGCGCGGCCGGACATCAGCATCGGCCGATCCGGCCGGATGAACTTCCAGACAATGGTCACGATCGCCGGCAGCACCAGCGCCCAGGCGATCCACATCGCCGCATCGCGCGCGAACGACGCCACCGCGTCGAGCTTCACGGGGAAAGTGTTTTCCGCGGCATCGTAGAACAGCGCCGCGAGTTTCAGGTCGAGCTCGGGATAGATCCCGAACAGGATGCCGATGATGAGCGCGAGCGCCAGTGCGATGAAAAGTCCGGTCCGGTTCATGGCGCGCGGTTTAGCCGAGGCGATGGGGCATGGGAAGCATCACGGCCGCGGCGATTGCGACGGCAATGGCGGGGGCGGCGGCAACGGGCGCTGTGGCTCGCGCCAGGCGCCGGCGGTGCGGCCGGCGATCAGCCAGTAGACCAGGCCCGCGACGATGCCGGCGCCGGTCATGATCTCCATGTGCCGGCGCACGATGCCGTGGAATTGCATCATGTCGGGATCGAACGGAACCAGGCCGAGATAGCAGGCCGCGCCGACGATCGCGCCGCCGACCGCGTAGGCCAGCACACTGCGGATGAAGAACGCCTCGGTGATCAGCACCACGATCAGCGCGGGCAACAACGCAAAGCCGGATATGAAGATGAAGCCGAAGCCGAGAACGACGTTGATTGCACTCTGGTCGATCTGCCCGCCGAAATCGCTGATCTCGGGATACAGCACCGCGACGACCACGATGATCCCGGCGACGAAGCAGGCCATCAGGAAGCCGAAGGCGACGACGAACAGGCGGCCGATCAAGGCCATGCTACGAGCTCCCCGTCATTGCGAGGAGCGATAGCGACGAAGCAATCCATGGCTCAGCAAGCTCGGACATGGATCGCTTCGCTCGCAATGACGTCGCGGAGAGCGTGATCGCTCACAACGCTCAATCCGTCATCGCCATCGCGCGCAGCGCCTGGCGCTCGCGGGCGGAGAGCTTTTCGGTCTCCGACTTGAGCTGGCCGCAGGCGGCGAGGATGTCGCGGCCGCGCGGCGTGCGCACCGGCGAGGAATAGCCGGCGTTGAAGATGTATTCGGAGAATTTCTCGATCTGCTCCCAGTCCGAGCATTCATAGGCGGTGCCCGGCCACGGATTGAACGGGATCAAATTGATCTTGGCCGGAATGCCCTTGAGCAGCTTCACCAGGAGTTTGGCGTCATCGAGCGAATCGTTGACGCCCTTGAGCATCACATATTCGAAGGTGATGCGCCGCGCGTTCGAGGCGCCGGGATAGTCGCGGCAGGCCTGCAGCAATTCCTTGATCGGGTATTTGCGGTTCAGCGGCACCAGCTCGTTGCGCAATTCGTCTCGGACCGCATGCAACGAGATCGCGAGCATCACGCCGATCTCTTCGCCGGTGCGCTGGATGTTCGGCACCACGCCCGAGGTCGACAGCGTGATGCGGCGGCGGGAAATGCCGATGCCTTCATTGTCGCCGACGATCAACAGCGCATCGCGCACCGCGTCGAAATTGTAGAGCGGCTCGCCCATCCCCATCATCACGATGTTGGTGACACGCCGCGTGCCGTCCTCGCGATCGGCCCAGTCATTCAGCCGGTCGCGCGCCACCATGACCTGGCCGACGATCTCGCCGGCGGTGAGGTTGCGCACCAGCCGCTGCGTGCCGGTGTGGCAGAACGAGCAATTCAGCGTACAGCCGACCTGCGAGGAAACGCACAGCGTGCCGCGATCGGTTTCGGGAATGTAGACGCACTCGACCTCGTGCGGCCGTTCGACCTTGTCGCCGCTCGGCAGCCGCAGCAGCCATTTGCGCGTGCCGTCATTGGAGATCTGCTCGGCGACCACCTCGGGACGGTCGACGGTAAAGTGCTTCTCGAGCTCGGCGCGCATGTCCTTCGAGACGTTGGTCATCTCGCCGAAGTTCTTGGCGCCGCGGAAATACATCCAGTTCCAGAGCTGCTGGGTGCGCATCTTGCGCTGCGCCGGCTGCACCCCGATCTCGCCAAGGCGATCGGCGATCTCGGCGCGCGACAGCCCGATCAGCGACGGCTTGGCCGGCGGCACATAGGTCTCGAGCGGAACCTTTTCGACCAGCGCGCTGGCGCCGGACACGGCTGTCGTGGTCACGGTGTCGGTCATGAAGCCTCAAATAGGCCTTCCAGCCGGTGCTGGAAAGCCGCCAAATACCTCAATTTTATCCCTCTGGGCCGATTTTGGAGCATGATCTTTCCGGAAAACCGCTTCACACTTTTCCGGATCATGCTCTAGCGCCGGCAGTCCTGCCCAAGCCGGTCGAGCGCCTGCGCCAGGCCCTTCAGCGAGAAGCTGTCGATCGTCTCGGTGCCCTTCGCCGAGACGGCTTTTACGGTCAGATCGGCCGATTTGCGCATGGCTTCCACCATCCGCTCCTCCTCGGCCGCATTCTTGATCCAGAGGCCGTCGCCTTGGGTATACATCGCATAGGTGCCGCCGCCGACCTGGAGCGTCGATTCCGAGCCCGGCTTCACGGTGTAGCCGATCATGATCGAGACTTCGTTGACGACCTTCTCGGCTGGACGGGTCGAGATGAAGGCATAGGCCGGGTCACGCGGCCGGTTCGGTGGGTTGGTCTTCGACGACGACGGCTTGGCGAGCGCAAAGCACACCTTCTTGCCGTTGGGCGATGCCGTGTAGGCGCCCCAGGTCCCGAATTGGCCGATCAGCGTCGGCTCCGCACCGCCGGCCGCAGCCGCAGCCGCCGAAGGCGCCGGCTTGGCCGCTTCCTTTTTGGGTGCAGCCTGCGCCTGCGCAAGGGAGACGATCCCGCACACGACACAAACAGCCAGTGATGTCAGAATTTGCCGCACGGCCAACTGGTTCCCCATCATTGTGACTGGAAGATGGCTCGGCGATTCCCCTCCGCCGGCTCGGATGGATAACCGGGAAACGCTTTTTTGGGAAGGCAGTCAGGTCCGAACGCGCGCGCCGGCGATAGCCCCGCGCACGCCGATTGATTCTCGATTCTTGCTCAGCGCTTGTTGTCGCGCATCAGCGCTTGATCACCCCTTCATCAGCCTTTGGCGCGCGCCGCGCGCTGGCTCTCCCATTGCGCATCGGTCCATTGCAGCAGGTCTTCGGCACCGGAACTGCGCAAATGCGCGCCGCCGTCCTGCACCACCATCTCGCCATTGATGTAGCCGCCCTGATCCGAGATCAGGAAGGTCGCGAGATTGGCAAGCTCGGAATGCTCGCCGGCGCGGCCGAGCGGGTTGCGATGCGACCAGGTCTCGCCGCGCCCCTCCGGACGCAATTGTCCGGTCGCGCCTGGCGTCGGGAACGCGCCCGGCGCGATCGCCACGGTGCGGATGCCTTTCGGGCCCCATTCGACGGCAAGGCTCTTGGTCATCGCCAACACCGCGGTCTTGGCCATCGACGACGGCACCGTGAAGGCGCGGCCGGTGATGGTCGAGGTCGAGAGGATCGAAAGCACCACGCCCTTGTGCTTGCCTTCGATCCAGCGGCGGCCGGCGGCGAGCGTGCAGTACATCGTGCCATGCAGCGTCGGCGCGAGGATCGCGTCCGCCGCACGGAATGACAAATGTTCGCTCTGCGCAATAAAGGTTGCGGCAGCATTGTTGACGAGTACGTCGATCGGCGCGTCCTGCCAGACCTGATCCATCATCGCCTCGACCGCGGCGCCGTCGCGGATATCGCAGCGCGCGGTCGACACCTTGGCGCCGAGCTCGCTGCGGAATTTCGCGGCGGTTTCCTCCAGCAGCGCCTCGCGACGTCCGCAGATGATCAATTCGGCACCGAGTTCGGCGAAGCGTCGGCCCATCGCAGCACCAAGGCCGGAGCCGCCGCCGGTGATCAGGATGCGCTTTTTTGCTAGCAGGCCTTTTTCAAACATAGTTTGATCCCTCCGCACTGTATTGTCGCTCCGCCGCAAATCCGGCATGAAGCTTGTAGTCAAAGATCTTGCAGCTCTTTTTGCGTCCGAAACTCAGGTGTGTCCATGAAAGCCATCCTCTGCTCGCAATACTGTCAACCCGACGATCTCGTGCTGGCTGACGTGCCCGATCCGGTTGCGGGTCCCGGCGAAGCCGTGATCGCGATCAAGGCGGCGGCGCTGAATTTCTTCGACATCCTGATGATCCAGGGCAAGTACCAGATCAAGCCGCCGTTCCCGTTCTCGCCGGCCGCCGAAGTCGCCGGCGTGATCGAGAGCGTCGGCGCCGGTGTCACCGATCTGAAGGTCGGCGACCGCGTCGTTGCGTCATGCGGCCACAACGGCGCACGCGACAAGATCGCGCTGCCGGCGAATACGATCGTGAAGATTCCCGACAATCTCGATTACGACCGCGCCGCCGGCATCATCATCATCTACGGCACCGCGCTGCATGCGCTGGAAGATCGCGCGAGCCCGAAGCCGGGCGAGACGCTCGCGGTGCTCGGCGCCGCCGGCGGCACCGGCCTTGCCGCGTGCGAACTCGGCAAGTTGATGGGCCTGAAGGTGATTGCCTGCGCATCGTCGGACGAGAAGCTCGCGTTCGCCAAGCAGCACGGCGCCGAGCTGACGCTGAACTACGCCAAGGAAGATCTCAAAGAAGGCCTGCGCAAGCTGACGGGTGGCAAGGGCGCTGACATCGTGTTCGATCCGGTCGGCGGCGCCTATGCCGAGGCCGCGCTGCGTTCGACCGCATGGGAAGGCCGCTTCCTGGTGATCGGCTTCGCCGCCGGCGACATACCGAAGATTCCGCTCAACCTCGCGCTGCTCAAGGGCTGCGACATCCGCGGCGTGTTCTGGGGCGCCTGGGCGCGGCTGAACCCGGAGAAGAACCGCAAGAACCTCGAAAAGCTCGTGCAGTGGACCGCGGAAGGCAAGATCTCCTCGCATGTCGACCGCACCTTCCCGCTGTCGCAGACCGCAGAAGCGCTGAAGGTGCTCGCCGGCCGCAAGGCGATGGGCAAGGTGATCCTGCATCCGGGAAGCTGAGCTGAGATCGCGTAGCCCGGATGGAGCGCAGCGAAATCCGGGCTGCGTCTTACTCCGCGTTTTCCGGGACTCCGCGCTTCAACGCGGCGCGTGCGGCTTCGCGGTGCTCCGGGGTGATGTGGCTTGCCACCATGCGGATCGCGGTTGCGAGCACGGCGGCATCATCGGTGAAGCCGAGCACCGGCAGCATGTCCGGGATGAAGTCGAACGGCAGGATGAAATAGGCGATCGCGCCGAGCAGTGCGGCCTGGACATGGCGCGGCGTCTGCCGGTCGAAGGCGCAGTAATAGGCCGCGAGCAGATCCTCGGCGAACGGCAGCCGCGCTACCACTTTCTTGAACTTGATCCAGAAGCGGCGGCGCACGCTTTCCGGGTCCTGCGCGAGCCGGTCGGCAGGCCCGAATCCCACACCGGTGTCGGTCGATGGCATCGCCAGGTTCCCTTTGGCGCCGCGCGACGGATCGGCGGCGGACGTTGCGAATCTGGGGATGTCGGCCAACCGGCGCAAGGTTGCGCGCGGCCGGGTCAACTGACCCCGAGCTGCCGTGCGATCGCGTTCATCGCCTTGGCGAGGTCGATATCGCGCTTGGTCACCCCGCCGACATCATGGGTCGCCAGCACGACTTCGACGGTCTTGTAGACATTCTTCCATTCGGGGTGATGATCGCTCTTCTCGGCGACCAAAGCGGCGCGCGCCATGAAGCCAAAGGCCTCGTTGAAGTCCTTGAACACGAACGTCTTTGCGATCGCCTCGCGGCCGGCCAGCTCCGACCAGCCGGCCAGTTCCCAGAGCGCGGCCTTCCTTGCTTCCGCTGACAGCCTTTCGACCATGGTAACCCTCCCGTTTGGCGCCGACCTTAGCCTAACAACCGGCCTCCAGGGTGGATCCATGCCGAAAATAAGGCCGAAATAGCGTCCTATCGCCGCTGGTAACCATGACGCAGATGTAACATCTGTGGCTCCAGGAATTTGCTACAAATGCTTCATGTGTGCGCGTTGGTAGTTTTGCGAGATTGAGCCCCGACGATTGTTTGCGAGATCGATGACAGACGGCTCCGCCAGCATATCGCCCAAGCCGCTGCGCTCTGCAAAGCGACGGCTGATGTTCGTCCTGATCGCGGGCGCGCTCGCCATCATCGGCGCGACGATCGCCGGTTACTATTTCGCGGTGCGTCCGGTGACGCTGCGGATCGCGGTCGGCCCGGCAAACAGCGATGACCTCAAGGTCGTGCAGGCGCTGGCGCAGGCCTTCAACAACCAGCAGCACACCCAGGTCAAACTGAGACCGGTGCAGACCGACGGCGCCAGCGCCAGCGCGCAGACGCTTGCCGACGGCAAGGCCGACCTCGCGATCATCCGCGGCGACCTCGATGTGCCGAAGAACGCGCAGGCGGTCGCGGTCCTGCGCAAGAATGTCGTGGTGATGTGGGTGCCGCCCGCAGCCAAGGGCAAGGGCCGCAAGGCGGCAAAGATCACCAAGATCGCACAGCTAGCCGGCCGCAAGATCGGCGTCGTCGGCCGCACGCCGGCCAACGTCAATCTGCTGAAGCTGATCCTGACGCAATACGGCGTCGACCCGATGAAGGTCGAGATCGTGCAGTTCCCGGCCAATGAGGCGGTCGAGGCCATCAAGAACCTGAAGGCCGATGCCTATCTCGCGGTCGGTCCGGCCAACAGCAAGCTCACGATCGATGCGATCACGGCGTCGGCCAAGGACGGCGGCGAACCCACCTTCCTGCCGATCGATGCGTCCGAGGCGATCGCGCAGAACCATCCGGCCTATGAGGCCGCGGAAATTCCCGCCGGCTCGCTCGGCTCGGCCGATCGGCCGGACGACGAGGTGAAGACGATCAGCTTCTCGCACCATATCGTCGCGCGAAAGGGCCTGTCGGACGCAACGGTCGCGGCCTTCACCCGGCAATTGTTCGCGATCCGGCAGTCGCTCAAGAACGACTTCCCGCTCGCCGCCAAGATCGAGACGCCCGATACCGACAAGGACGCCACCATTCCGGTGCATCCGGGCGCTGCCGCCTTCGTCGACGGCGAGGAAAAGACCTTCCTCGACCGCTACAGCGATTACATCTGGTGGAGCCTGATGGCGTTCTCGGCGATGGGCTCGGCCGGTGCATGGTTCGCCGGCTATCTCAAGCAGGACGAACGCAACACCAACACCTCGCAGCGCGAGCGCCTGCTGGAGATGCTGAAGACCGCGCGGCAGAGCGATTCGACCGACGAGCTCGACCAGCTGCAGGCAGAAGCCGACGACATCCTGCGCCACACGCTCGACTGCTTCGAGCACGGCGCCATCGAGGAAGGCACGCTCACCGCGTTCAATATCGCGCTCGAGCAGTTCCACAACGCCGTCGCCGACCGCAAGGCGCTGCTGCTCAGCATGCCGCAGAATTTGCAGCGGACTGCGAGCCAGTTCAGGGCCGCGGGCACGGCGTAAGGTTTACGCGACCCGCAATCTTTCCACGAGCTTTCCTTCACCTCTCCCGCTTGCGGGGGAGGCCGACGTGCCGAGCGCGGCGGGTGAGGGCCTCTCCACGCAATGACTCGTGGAGAGAGCCCCCACCCCGCCCTCCCCCGCAAGCGGGAGAGGGAGTGACCGGCCTGCTCACCTTACGATTCGCGCTGTCCCGTCCCGCGCACCCGCCCCTGTAATCTCTCCGTCATGGAATTTTTCTAGGTCTGTGCTCGCCCGCGGCGCATTGTCGCTGTGACCTGAGGAGGCTCCCCATGACGATCCGGTTCTCGCGAAATCTGACCCGCCGACGCTTTCTCTCGACAGCTGCTGCGGCCGGCGCCGGCGTGATCGCGATGCCTTATCTGTCGCGCGCAGCCGATCGCCCGGTGATCACCCATGGCGTGCAGTCCGGCGATGTCGGCGTCGACGGTGGCGTGGTGTGGGCGCGTGCCGACCGGCCATCGCAGATGATGGTCGAGGTCGCGACGTCAGACTCGTTCAAGAATGCCCGCGCGCTGCCGCCGATCACCGCGCTGCCGGAGAGCGACTTCACCGCAAAGATGCTGCTGGAGAATCTGCCCTCCGGCCAGGACATCTTCTATCGCGTCCGGTTCCGCGACCTCGCCCATGTCGATGTTGTCGGCGAGCCCGTGGTCGGCCGCTTCCGCACTGCGCCGAGCGACCGCCGCGACGTCTCCTTCGTGTGGGGCGGCGACGTCGCCGGCCAGGGCTGGGGCATCAACCCCGACGACGGCGGCATGATCACCTTCGCGGCGATGAAGAAGCACAATCCGGATTTCCTGCTGCATTCCGGCGACACCATCTACGCCGATGGCGTGATCCCGTCCGAGGTCAAGCTCCCCGATGGCAAGATCTGGAAGAACATCACGATCCCTGAGAAGGCCAAGGTCGCCGAGACGCTCGACGAATACCGCGCCGCGCACAAATACAATTTCCTCGACTCCAACCTGCGCGCCTTCAATGCCGAGGTGCCGATCTTCGTGCAGTGGGACGACCACGAGGTGACCAACAACTGGTCGCTGTCGAAGCAGCTGCCGGCGGCCTACAAGGAGCGCGACATCAACGTACTCGCCGCGCGCGCGGCAAAGGCCTTCCACGAGATGTATCCGATGCGCGAGAGCATCGTCGAGCCGGGCCGGGTCTATCGCACACTGAGCTACGGCCCGCATCTCGACGTGTTCATGCTCGACGAGCGCAGCTATCGCGGCCCCAACGGTCCGAACCTGCAGGAGACCTACGGCCCCGACGCCTATTTCATCGGGCCCGATCAGATGGCCTGGCTGAAGCGCGCGCTGCTCAACTCGCGCGCCACCTGGAAGGTGATCGCCTCCGACATGCCGCTCTCGCTGATCGTCTATGACGATGCCGCGAACAAGAAGGGCTCGGAAGCCTTTGCGCAGAGCGACGGACCGGCGCGCGGCCGCGAGCTCGAGATCGCCGACATCCTGCGCTTCGTCAAGACCGCCGGCATCGCCAACACGGTGTGGCTGACTGCCGACGTGCACTATGCGGCCGCGCACTACTACAACCCGAACAAGGCCCAGTTCCAGGAGTTCGACCCGTTCTGGGAGTTCGTCTCCGGCCCGCTGCATGCCGGCACGTTCGGTCCGAACGAGCTCGACAACACGTTTGGACCCGAGGTGAAGTTCGTCAAGGCGCCGGGCGAGGCCAACCAGAACCTGCCGCCGTCGGCCGGCATGCAGTTCTTCGGCCACGTCAAGATCGACGGCAAGAGCGGACAGATGACGGTGAGCCTGCGCGACCGCGTCGACGCCGAGCTGTGGGCGATCACGCTCGATCCGAAGCCGGTGTAGTCGCGGCCACGACGGAACCTGACGCCCCTGTCCTCGACGCCCTTGCCCCGAAAGCAAGGGCGCCGCGATTGACGGGGGATGGACGCGACCAGCCTCTTCCGGTACCGATATCACAGCCGTTATGCTGGGGGCCCGGAGGGGCGGAGCATGAGGCGCTGCGAATTGATTCGCGTGCTCGGTGGCATCGTCGTGGGGCTTCGGCCGCACCGCTTGCTTGTCGTCGCGATCGCTGTGTTCGCGCTGCTGCCGATCGAAACCGGCAATGCCGGCTGGCTGCCTGATCTCTTCAAGATCTCATCGAAGCATCCCAAATCGCAAAAGCGCGCGAAATCGGCGAAGCCGGCCCGATTGGCAAGGCACCGCGCGCCATCAAAGCCTCGCGCCACGCGGCTTGCCGCCCTCGGGCCGGTCGCCCTGCCGCCTTCCGTTTCCAAGCCGGCCGCGGGGAAATGCGATCCCGCGACATTCCGGATCGTGCTCGACGTCGGACATACCGCTGAATCGGAAGGCGCGATCAGCGCCCGCAACGTCGCCGAGTTCGCCTTCAACCTGCGCCTTGCGCGGCTGATCGAGGAGAAGCTGAAGGCCGAAGGCTTTGCCGAAACCAGGCTGCTTCTGACCGAGGGCAAGGCAAGACCCAGCCTGTTCAGGCGGGTCGCGAGCGCCAACAATCTGCGAGCGGATCTCCTGCTGTCGATCCACCACGATTCCGTGCCCAACAAGATGCTCGAGGACTGGGAATTCGAGGGCAGGAAAGGCCACTTCAGCGACCGCTTCAGCGGCTACTCCGTGTTCGTCTCCCGGGAGAACCCGGACTTCGAGACGAGCCTGCGGTTCGCCGAACTGGTCGCCGGCGAAATGAAGGCCCAGGGGCTTCGCTATGCCGAGCAATACAGCCAGGCAATCATGGGTCGCGACCAGCATCCGCTGCTGAACAAGGAAACCGGCGTCTACAGCTACGATGAGCTGATCGTGCTGAGAAAGACCGCGATGCCCGCCGTCTTGCTGGAGGCGGGCTCGATCATAAACCGGGACGAAGAGCTCAAAATGGGCTCGCCAGAGCGCCGCAACAGCATCGCCGGCGGCGTCGCTTCGGCCGTGAAGGAATTCTGCGACCCGCGATGGGCCCTGTTCGGTCCGCTCTGACGGCCGAGCGATCGGCACTTGCCCGCTCAGCCCGGTTTGCCCGCCTTGAGCTCGCTGAGCTTGGCCAGCGCCTGTTCGAACTTGGCGTTGAACAACCACATCGCATCGAGGATTTCGCGGAAGGTCGCAGATGATTTGGCCCGGTCGGCGCGGCCGAAGGCGAAGACGCTGTTGTTGCGCAGATACCCCATGATCCTGGGATCGGAAATCCTGTAGCCGACGAGATTGCCCGACTTCAGCGCGGCCTTAGTCGGGCTGGGAATGATCTGGATCAGCTCGAAGAGCTTCATTTGATCGATTGGATCGGGCAGCGCCTTTGCGATCGCCGGGACCTGTGGGAAAACATCTGCATGTGCGTTCATGAGCGCATCGCGCACCGCGGTCCAGTGATTGAACCGATGGTCGAGATTGCCGGCCCGGGCCTCCTCCCTGTCGTCGCGACGGCTTAGTGCCGGATCGAGGGCTGCGATCGATCCCTTGATGGCGGCCCATTTCTTCTGGCCGTTGCGATCTTCGGACGGGCCGGTCTGCAGGCTCCCCTTGTAGGTGTTCGACCGCGCATTTCCCGCATTCTGCTTGCCGTTCGTCTCGGCAAAGAACAGGCCGAGGCTGATGCGGCCCGCGGTGGCGGCGCCTGTCGCATCGAGCCCCTTGGCGCGCGCAATCACCGTCGCCAGGTCGACGACGTCCTTGAATGGCGTATCGGATGTTTGCGCACCGGCGGGCGGCGCCTCCATGAGGTCGAACAGCTTCCGGTACTCATCGAGCAGCGGCTCATTGTCGGCGTCGAAATAGGCCGGCGGGATTCCCAGCCTGCTGGACCTTCCGATCCGCGACGGCAGCGCATCGGTGAGATCCTTGTAGGCGCTCATCATCTCGACGCGGGCCAGATAGATCGCCTGGCCCGGCAGGTTCGGCAGCGGCTGCCCGGCATCGATCTGCGCGCGCCGCTGGCGCAGGATCGAGACGAAGTTCTTCAGGGCGTTGTCGTAAGTCTTGAGCGCGGCCGATTGCTCGCTCGTCGGTGCAGCTGGCTCAGCACCCGCGGGAGACACCAAGCTACCGACGACGGTCGCAGCGAGCGGCGGCGCGAGCAACAGCCCGAGAGAGAGCGCCGCTGCGCGCGCGGCGGCAGATGTCCTGATCGCCATGATGGCTTCCCGATGCCTGTGCGTCGCCGAATCCATAGGTCGGATGGTAGACGACAGATGCACCGACGGCGAGGCCGAAGCCCGGCGATCGGTCAGTGCCCGTTTCTCAGCGCGGCTTCGAGCGCCTCGCTCGAACACGGCTTGGTCAGCCGCAGCTTGCCGGCGAACGATTCCGGCAGCCTGATGTCCGCGCCGTAGCCCGTGACGAACGCGAACGGCACCTTCAATGCATCGAGCCGTTCGGCGATCGCGAAGGTCTTCTCGCCCCGGACGAGGCCGACGTCGAGGAGCGCGAAATCCGGCGCGCGCTCGGCGATCAATTCAAGCGCACGGGCGACATTCGCAGCGGTGCGCACCGTCCGGGCGCCGAAGCCGAGGATGGTGTCCTCGAAATAGAGCGAGATGATCGGATCGTCCTCGACCACAAGGACATCACCGGGCATGCCGGCATTGGGGGCGGATTCCATTGCTCAGGGTCCATTTCTTCGATGATGGATGAGAGACCGGATCAGTCCGGCCGGATGGCCCGCGACCGGCGCCCGAAAGCACGCCGGCTGTTCCCGGGATGAAACCCATCACATCGCAAGGTGCCGCGTCTGTTCACTAGTGCACATAAAAGTTGGAACTTCTTCAGTATGGTCGGCGTTGGGTCTTCAGGATTTTCCAATGATTGCGAAACGGACCGATGTGGCCGGGACGAACGACCGGCCGTTCAACAACCTGCTGCGCCGGCTGAACGCCGCCGACTACGAGCTGATCGCACCGCATCTTGCGGTGGTCGAGGCGGCGGCCGGCGACCTGCTCTACAATCCCGGCGACGATGTCCAGATCGTGCATTTCCCATGCGGGCCGAGCCTTGCGTCCTACATGGTGGGCAACGAGGACGGCCGTGACGTCGAGACCATCCTGGTCGGCCGCGAGGGCGCGGTCGGCGGCATCGTCAGCCAGGGATTCCTGCCGGCCTATACCCGCATCACCGTCAAGTTCGGCGGGCCGTTCGTGCGACTGCCGATCAGCAAGCTCGACGCCGCCAAGCTGACCTCGATCTCGGTGCGCAACATCTTCGCGCGCTATGCCGACTGCATGCTGGCGCAGATCTTCCAGTCAACCGCCTGCAATGCGATCCACTCGATCGAGCAGCGCGCCGCGAAATGGATCATCTCGGCGATCGAGCGCACCAATGGCAACGGCGTGGTGCCGCTGACGCATGAGCAGCTCTCGACCTTGCTCGGCGTCGGCCGCAGCTACACCAGCCGGGTGATCCAGAACTTCAAGGCGGAGGGCGTGCTGGACACGCGCCGCGGCGCGATCGTGATCCGCGACCCGGACAAGCTCAAGCTGCGCTCCTGCCTGTGCAACGAGGCGGTGAAGGATCACTTCGAGGAAGTGCTGCGCGGGGTGTATCCAAGCGAGGACAACCCGGCGAACTAGACGGCCGGCCGCAATCGGGAACCCGCTATCGCCCACCGCGAAAATCACGCTACACTCGCCTGATGAGTGGGGCTGAACTTCACGCCATTTTCGACGTTGCAGCATGGTGCGCAGCCGCCGTCGCGATGTGGTGGCTATCCCGGGTGCGCGGGCTGCAATTCCCGCGGCAATCCTTCGAGCTGACGTACATCGCCGCGCTGGTGTTCGGCGCCGGCATCGGCGCCTACATCTTCGGTACGCTGAACCTGTGGTTCTCCGGCATGTCCGGCATCGCCCGCTCGGTCGAGGGTGCGCTCGCGGGCGGCATCGTCGCGATCGAGCTCTACAAATGGCGGCACGGCATTTCGCTGCGCACCGGGGCGCGGTTCGCGCTGCCGCTTGCGATCGGCGTCGCGGTCGGCCGGCTCGGCTGCTATTTCGCGGGCCTCGAGGACTTCACCTACGGCACGCCGACCACGCTGCCCTGGGGCCACGATTTCGGCGACGGCGTCCTGCGCCATCCGGTGCAGCTCTACGAGAGCCTGGCGATGGCGGCGTTCGCGGCCTTCTATGTCTGGGCCGTGTTGAACCGCAACGCCACTGTCATCACCAATGGATTCTACCTCGTGCTGTTCTACTACGGCCTGCAGCGCTTCGTGTGGGAGTTCATCAAGCCCTATGGCGCGCTGATCGGGCCGTTCTCGCTGTTCCACCTGCTGTCGCTGTTTGTCATGGTCTATGCCGCCGTCATGCTGGCGACGGCCCCGAATGTGAGTGTGATGCATGAACGCGCCGCTGCGTAAGTCCCGCCCCTACATCTTCTGGGGCCAGACCCAATCGTTGTGCGAGGCCTGCCTGGCCCTGGTGCCGACCAAGATCCAGATATCAGGCAACGAGGTCTGGTACGAGAAGCGCTGCAAGCAGCACGGCGTGCAGTCGACGCTGGTCTCGACCGATTCCGCCTATTGGCGGCTGTGCAAGGATTTCATCAAGCCCGGCGACCGGCCGCTGGCCTTCCAGCGCCACACCGAATTCGGTTGCCCCTATGATTGCGGACTGTGTCCGGACCACGAGCAGCACTCCTGCCTGGCGCTGATCGAGATCACCGAGCACTGCAATCTGACCTGCCCGGTGTGCTTCGCGGATTCCTCGCCGGCACGTACCAGCTTCACGCCGCTGGCGAAGATCGAGAAGATGCTCGACGCGCTGGTGGCGAGCGAGGGCGAGCCTGACCTCGTGCAGATCTCCGGCGGCGAGCCGACGCTGCATCCGGATTTCTTCGCCATTCTGGACGCGGTGCGGGCCCGCCCGATCCGTCACGTCATGATCAACACCAACGGCCTCAGAATCGCGCGCGAGCCGGACTTCGTGGCGAAGCTCGCCGAGAACAAGCGCGGGCTGGAGGTCTATCTGCAGTTCGACTCGCTGAAGCGCGAGGCGCTGGTCAATCTGCGTGGCGCGGACCTGCGCAAGATCCGCCAGCAGGCGCTGGAGAATCTCGAGCGCGCGGGCGTCTCGACCACGCTGGTCGCCACCGTCAAGCGCGGCGTCAACGATGCCGAGATCGGAGATATCGTCCGCCACGCGTTGACGTGGAAGTGCGTCCGCGGCGTCACGCTGCAGCCGGTGCAGGACGCCGGCCGCAACGAGAATTTCGACAAGAATACCGATCGCATCATGCTGTCGGAGATCCGCCAGCGCGTGATCGAGACCGGGGTGTTCGGCGACAAGGACATGATCCCGCTGCCGTGCAATCCCGAGAGCATCTCGATCGGCTACGGCCTGCGCAACGGCGACAGGGTGCTGCCGCTGACCTCGCTGATCCCGCAGGAGCAGCTCGTCGCCGTGATGCCGAACACGATCAGCCCGGAAAAATATCCGGTGCTGCGGGAAAAATTCGTCGATTTGTTCTCGCTGTCGTCGGGGCCGCTGAACACCTCGGAGCGGGTCTGCGAGTTGCTGTGCTGCCTGCCGAGCTTCGAGGTGCCGGACGGCCTCAGCTACGAGAACGTGTTCCGCGTCACCATCGTGCAGTTTCTCGATCGCTTCAATTTCTGCGTCGGCAACGTCAAGCGAAGCTGTATCCACTTCGTCACCGAGAGCGGCACGATCATCCCGTTCGACACCTACAATCTGTTCTATCGCGACGGAAAAATCGATGGCATCCGCGCTGCGATGACCGGCCAGACCTATCGGGAGGCACGGCAAAGCGAGGAGGTGCCAAGATGAGCGAGACCGGCGCACCGCTTTCACCTCGCCCTCCGGCGCAGCGCAACGGCTGCGTGACCGCGCTGATGATCGTCGCCGGCGTCATTCTGCTGCTGCCCGGCCTCTGCGCGCTGCTCTTCGTATTTGCCGGCGTCGCCAAGATGGCGTCCGATGATCTTCAGTTCGTCGCCGCCTGCCTGCTTGTTGCGTGCGTCGGCGTGGCCGTGATCTGGTGGGCCATCCGCAGGCCCGGCTCCTAGGGACGGCTCGCATCATGAACCCACGGGCGGACCAACAGCCATGAGCGAGACCAATCCTCCTCCCGTGCCGCCTGCACCAGCGCAGGCACCCCCTCCGCCACTCCCGCCGCAACGCGGCGGCTGCGCGACCGCGTTCATGGTGCTGTTCGGGCTGTTCCTGCTGCTGCCCGGGCTCTGCGCGCTGCTGTTCGGCTTCGGCGTCCTGAGCGAGTCGAGAACCGATCCCTCCATTCTCTTCCTGATCCTGCTCGGGCTCACGGTCTGCTTTGCCGGCGTGATGCTGATCCGTGCCGCGATCACGGGGCAGCGCTGACGGGCGGTTCGACAGCACATGAGCGAGACCGGCGACACGCCTCCGCCGTCACCGCCGCCGCCTTCCTCGGTGGCGAGTGGCTGTCTGCCGTTCCTGACGTTTATGGCCGGGGCGCTGATGCTGCTGCCGGCTGTTTGCACGGTCCTCGGCAGCCTCAAATCGGACATCAGGTTCAGGGCGGCCGATCTGCCCATTCTGCTGGTGATCGGCACGATCGGCTTCGTTGGTGCCTGGCTGGTTTGGCTGGCGACCCGGCCGCGGAAATACTGAACAGTCCAAACCGATGAGCAATCCCGACACGCCGCCGCCGCACAGGCCTCTGGAACCGCGCCGACGCAACGGCTGCCTGACCGCCTTCATGCTCGTGGCGGGAGTGATCCTGCTGATCCCGGGGGTCCTGTGCGCCATTCTCAACGCCAAGATGGGCGCTGGGCTGGCGGAGACCCCATCCCGGAAGTAAGGCCCTAAAAGCCTCTCAAAACCGGCTTCCAGAGCGAAAATCAGGCCCTCAAACCACCAATAAATCATTGTTTTTTGGCGTTTTCTGACTATATTGCGCCGCAACGCGCAAGGTGCCCGGTCCTGACGACCGGGCTTCCTTTTTGGGGTGATGCGTCCCCGTCAAATTTCTTGGGTATGAGCGTGATCCGGGCCCCGATTGGGCCACGCGAGCGAGCGGCCGGCCAAACTGGTCCGGCGAGATCGCGCATCTGACCATTGCACGACCAGAAGAAGAGCCATGAACCTTCGCAACGTCGCCATCATCGCCCACGTCGACCACGGCAAGACCACCCTCGTCGACCGCCTGCTGCAGCAATCCGGCACCTTCCGTGAGAACCAGAAGGTCACCGAACGCGCCATGGACTCCAACGACCTGGAGCGTGAGCGCGGCATCACCATCCTGGCGAAAGCCGCCTCGGTGCAGTGGAAGGACATCCGCGTCAACATCGTCGACACCCCTGGCCACGCCGACTTCGGCGGTGAGGTCGAGCGCATCCTCAACATGGTGGACGGCGCGCTGGTGCTGGTCGACGCCGCCGAAGGTCCGCTGCCGCAGACCAAGTTCGTGGTGTCGAAGGCGCTCAAGATCGGCCTCAAGCCGATCGTCGTGATCAACAAGGTCGACCGTCCCGACGCGCGCCCGACCGAAGTCATCAACGAGGTGTTCGACCTGTTCGCGGCGCTCGACGCCAGCGAGGAACAGCTCGACTTCCCGATTTTGTATGGATCGGCCAAGCAGGGCTGGATGGCGGAGAGCCCGGAGGGTCCGAAGGACCTCGGCATGCAGCCGCTGTTCGACCTGATCGTGCGCCACGTCGAGCCGCCGAAGGTCGAGGAAGGTCCGTTCCGGATGATCGGCACCATCCTCGAGGCCAACCCCTATCTCGGCCGCATCATCACCGGCCGCATCTCCTCCGGTTCGATCAAGCCGAACCAGCAGGTCAAGGTGCTGTCCGCCGACGGCAAGCTGATCGAGACCGGCCGCCTCACCAAGATCCTTGCTTTCCGCGGCCTCGAGCGCACTCCGCTTGAGGAAGCCGAGGCCGGCGACATCGTCGCGATCGCGGGCCTCACCAAGGGCACCGTCGCCGACACTTTCTGCGATCCCTCGGTCGAGACGCCGCTGCCGGCGCAGCCGATCGATCCGCCGACGGTGTCGATGTCGTTCATCGTCAACAACTCGCCGCTCGCCGGCACCGAAGGCGACAAGGTGACCTCGCGCATGATCCGCGACCGCCTGATGCGCGAGGCCGAGGGCAACGTCGCGCTACGCGTCGTCGAGGCCGCCGACAAGGATTCGATGGAAGTCTCCGGCCGCGGCGAATTGCAGCTCGCGATCCTGATCGAGACCATGCGCCGCGAAGGCTTTGAACTCTCGGTGTCGCGCCCGCGCGTCGTGCTGCAGAAGGACGAGGCGACCGGCGCCTGGCAGGAGCCGATCGAAGAGGTCGTGATCGACGTCGACGAGGAGCATTCCGGCGTCGTCGTGCAGAAGATGAGCGAGCGCAAGGCCGAGATGATCGAGATGCGCCCGTCCGGCGGCAACCGCCTGCGGCTGGTGTTCTACGCGCCGACCCGCGGCCTGATCGGCTACCAGGGCGAACTGCTCACCGACACCCGCGGCACCGCGATCATGAACCGCATCTTCCACGGCTATGCCGCCTACAAGGGCGAGATCCAGGGCCGCCGCAACGGCGTGCTGATCTCCAACGACCAGGGCGAAGCGGTGGCGTATGCGATGTTCAAGCTGGAAGACCGCGGCCCGATGATGATCGAGCCGGGCTGGAAGGTCTACAAGGGCATGATCGTCGGCGAGCACACCCGCGACAACGACCTCGAGATCAACGTGCTGAAGGGCAAGCAGCTCACCAACATCCGCACCACCTCGAAGGACGAAGCGGTACGCCTGACGCCGCCGATCCGGATGACCCTGGAAAAGGCGCTCGCCTATATCGAGGACGACGAGCTCGTCGAGGTGACGCCGAAGTCGATCCGGCTGCGCAAGAAGCATCTCGATCCAAACGACCGCAAGCGCGCCGAAAAGGCCAAGGAAGCGGTGGCGTAAGCCTCATCTGTCGTGCCCCGGCTTGACCGGGGCACCCAGTACGCCGCGGCCTATCGGCTCAATCTCCCTATCTCTGGAATACTGGATCACCCGCATGCGCATGCGCGGGTGATGACAGTCATGCGCGTGGTGACTTCAGGCGTCTTTCCAGACGTGCTAGAGCCGGGACATGAGTTCCCTTCCCTCCACGGTCGATGTCGCCATCATCGGCGCCGGCGCTGCGGGCCTCGGCGCCGCGCATGCGCTGAAGGGCACCGGCCTTTCCAGCATCGCTCTGGAAGCCCGCGACCGCCTCGGCGGCCGCGCCCATACGATCCAGGCTGCGCCTGACGTCGTGTTCGACGTCGGCTGCGGCTGGCTACACTCGGCCGACCAGAACGGCTTCGTCGGCATCGCCGAGCAGCTCGGCTTCGAGCTCAACACGGACCTGCCGCCCTGGCGCGAGCGCGCCTATGGCAAGGCATTCCCGCAGGCCGACCGCGACGCGTTCATGCTCGCGCTCGACCAGTTCTACGACCGCATCGAGCAGGCCGCGCGCGGCGGCAAGGACGGCGCCGCCGATCGCTATCTCGAGCCCGGCAACCGCTGGAACCCGATGATCGATGCGATCTCGACCTATGTGAACGGCTGCGAGCTCGACCAGCTCTCGATCCTCGACTTCGACGCCTATGAGGACAGCAACGTCAATTGGCGCGTCAGGCGCGGCTACGGCGCGCTGGTCGCGGCCTATGGCGAGCAGGTATCGGTCGCGCGCAACTGCGAGGTCCGGCTGATCGATCATTCCGGCAAGCGCGTCCGCATCGAAACCTCGCGCGGCACATTGGAGGCGGACAAGGTGATCGTCACCGTGCCGACCGATCTGATCGCCATTGAGGCGATCCGCTTTGTGCCTGCGCTGCCCGACAAGCTCGACGCCGCGCGCGGTCTGCCGCTCGGCCTCGCCGACAAGGTGACGCTGGCGCTCGCCGAGCCCGAGGCGCTGCCCAAGGAAGGCAATCTGCGCGGCGCCACCATGCGCACCGAGATGGGCACCTATCACATCCGCCCGTTCGGCCAGCCCTGCATCGAGGGCTTCTTCGGCGGCCGCTTCGCACGTGAGCTTGAAGACGCCGGCGACGGCGCCATCGCCGCGCACAGCATCGACGAGATCGTCTCCTTCCTCGGCAATGATTTCCGCCGCAAGCTGAAGCCGCTCAGCGAATCCCGCTGGGCGCAGGACCCGTTCGCCCGCGGCTCCTACTCGCACGCGCTGCCCGGCCACGCCGACAAGCGCGCCGTGCTCGCCGCACCGGTCGACGGCCGGCTGTTCTTCGCCGGAGAGGCGACGTCACCGCATTTCTTCTCGACCGCCCATGGCGCACGGGACAGCGGCGAGCGGGCGGCGAAGGAAGTGGTGGCGGAGTTGGCGCGCAAATAGCCCGACTGTCATTGCGAGGAGCGAAGCGACGAAGCAATCCGTGCGACCGCAGGCGGAGAGATGGATTGCTTCGCTTCGCTCGCAATGACGGCCGAAACTACTCCAGCACCCTCGCCCGCATATCGGCATCCGGCACGAAGCACGTCTCGTACTTTCCGAAGATCCTGTAGCGGTTGCGCGCGATGAGGCTGTAGACCGCGTCGCGCAGCGGTTTTGGCACGCCGAACAGCACGCGGGTCCAGCTCCAGCCGGGGAGATGGCTCAGCACCGTCAGTGCGGCGTCGGATTTCATCCAGGCCACGCCGCCATGGACCACGGCGTTGGTGTCGGGATCCTCGGGGTCGATGCCGAAGGTTTTTGCCAGCCGCGCGCCGTAGCCGGACTGGATCGGCGTGAAGCGGAAGCGGCGCGTTGTGTCGCGCGCGATGACGAAGCGGACCCAGCGCGAGCAGAAGATGCAGACACCGTCGTAGAGGATCACGTCGTCGTCGGGCCACTTGCTCATCGGTTATCCAGCATCAAGAGCGCGACCAGCATCAGCACGATCGCGGGCCCGGTCTTCACCAGCGCGCCGAGCGGCTCGATCCAGAGATCGGGCGTCAGGATCGCCGATCCCGCCATGTAGCCGAGCGAGGCGACGATGCCTGCAACCAGACCGAACGCCGCGGTGCGGCGGATCGCGATCAGCACGCCGATGCTCATGTCCATCAGGCTGGTCAGCACCGTCACCGGCCCGACCAGCGCAGGCGGGAAATGGTGCGCACTCAGGATGCCGGCTGCGGCGTCATAGGAGATGACCAGCGAGACGACGCCGGACGCAACCCAGAACAGCACCAGGCTTGCGAAGATCAGCGCCTTGATCAGGAACAGCCGCGCGAACCATTTGTCCTGAATGGTCGCGGGGCGGCCGCCGACCGCTTGTGCGATGGTCTTCGGCACGATGCCGGTCGCGGTCATCCAGGCTGTGGGATCGCCGGTGACGCCGCGGCGCAGCTCGGCGATCGCATTGGAGCGCAGCGGCGGCATCCACCCCAAGCGGCTGGTGAGATCGCCGAGGCGGGCGCCGAGATCGATCAGGAACGACGGCGTCGGAAGTCGAAAATGCTTTGCCGTGCCGAACGACCAGCGGAACTGGGCGATGACGCCGCCGAGCGAGATCGGCTGGGTCTGCATCAGATCCCATGTCACCGATCGCACGGTTTCATCGGCAACGTCGCGCGCCGCAAGCCAGGCGATGGTGGCGGCGATATCCTCGACCGCGACCGGCTGGAACGGCGTCGCGGCCTCGTCCGCCGGCAGATCGACCGGCAGCGCCGCCAGCGCGCGCAGCATGGCGCTGCCGCCATAGGCCGAAGGCGCGATGACAAAGCCCGGGCGCAGGATCGCGTAGGCGACCCCTGACGCCGCGATCAGCCGTTCAGCCTCGCGCTTGGTGGTGCTGAAGGCCGTGCGATCTTCACTATCCGCGCCCGGAATCGAGATGTGCACGAGACGGATGGCGCGGTGGCTGTCGCGGACAGCCTGCAGCAGCCGCGCCACGAAGTCGCGATGCACCGCGCGCGTGTCGCTGCCCGGACCATCCTGCAGCACGCCGAGGCAATTGACGACGATGTCCGCCTCGTGGGTGCGGAGCAGCTGCGTCAGCGCCGCGGCATCCATCGACATCACGGGCAGCTCGAGGTCGGCCGCGCTCACCTTCTGCGCTGGCGTGAAACGCCGCGCGATCCCGATCACGTGAAAGCCGCGCGCCCTCAGATCGTCGGTGACATAGCGACCGATCAGGCCCGACGCGCCGAGCACGAGGATATTGTGTGATGCATCGTCACTCATGGGAGCCGGATCATGCTCTAAAACGGTTTTGCGATCATCAGCCACAGGATGATCATCACCGATCCGAAGCCGGGAATCCCGAACAGGAACCAGCCGCGAAACAGCGCGAAGTAGCGCGGCGGCAGCGGGAGACCTTTGTCGGCGGCCGCCTGCGCGAGGTCGCGCATCTCCATCTGCATGAAGATGACGGGAACCCAGAACATTCCAGCCAGCGCGTAGAGCGCCAGCGACACCAGCAGCCAGCGTTCGGTGATGCTTGTGGCCGACAGCATCATCAACAGTCCGCCGCTCACCGGCTGCAGCAGCACGGCGCTCAGCGTGAAGATCATGTCCGCGATGACGACGGTCGCCGCCGTGCGCGCGATGAAAGCCGCATCGCGCGTGCGATGCGCGGCCAGCATGAAGAAGGCGATCCCGGTCCCGGTGCCGAGGATCACGATGGCGCCGAGCACGTGCAGATATTTGATCAGGAAGTAGAGCGTCATCGCAGTCCGCTCGTGATCGGGCCGGTTTCGGCGCGTACAAATACCGCCGCTGCCATAGGCTGGTCGCGCGCGGAAATCCACTGCGGCGGCGCGGACGCAGAACGCGGCATGCATCCGCGTTGCGACTGGATTCGCTCGCAAAATTCCTGCACCGAATCAGCACCGAACGGCATTAGCCCGAACTGCGGCATTGTCATCCAGCGCTCACGATCCACGCTTTGTACAGGCCGGGATCGGCGATCGGGTCGCGCGAGCCGGGCGAGTGTCCTCTTTCGGTACAAGTTTTCATGACACTGATGCAAAAAATCCACAGGTTAACCGATAATTAACGATGGACCTTGAAGGCGGCCCTCCGACTTGCTTTGATTGGACGCATGAGCACAACGCTAATCGAGGTCCGGCCGGCCAAAGCTGCAGACGCAGCCTCGGTGGCGTCTACCCATGACGAAGCCTGGCGCTCGGCGTATCAGGGAATCATCCCCGGCGCCGAACTCGAAAAGCTGATCAATCGCCGTGGCCCGCAGTGGTGGGACAGCGCCATCCGCAAGGGCAGCCGCGTCAGCGTGCTGGTGTTCGGCGACCGGATCGCGGGCTACGCCAATTATGGCCGCAACCGCGCCCGCAGCCTGCACTTCGAGGGCGAGATTTACGAGCTCTATCTGCGGCCGGAATTCCAGGGCCTCGGCTTCGGCCGGCGGCTGTTCGCCGCAGCCCGCCGCGATCTCCTGCAGAGCGGCCTGAAGACCATGGTGATCTGGGCGCTCTCCGACAACGAGCCGGCGACCGAGTTTTACCGCGCGCTGGGCGGCCGCATGGTGGCGCGTTCCTCGGAGCGGTTCGGGCCGAAGTCGCTCGACAAGGTCGCTTTCGCCTGGGCCAACTGAAAATCCTGCTTCTCTCGCAGCTGCAGCGAGGCTAAACAGCCTGAGCGCTTGCGCGCGACGGCCAGCCCGGCCCCAAGGCCGGGCCTGAAGCTGTTTCGCGGCCTGGTGGCGCCAAGCAAAAAATCACATCGTTCTCAACTTCCAAAAGGCCACGCGGAGCAATCCATGCGTATCGACGCCATATCGATCGGAAAAAATCCGCCCCACGAAGTCAACGTCATCATCGAGGTTGCCGTCGGCGGCGAGCCCATCAAGTACGAAATGGACAAGGAGGCCGGCACGCTGGTGGTGGACCGCTTCCTCTACACGCCGATGCGCTATCCCGGCAATTACGGCTTCATCCCGCACACGCTGTCGGGCGACGGCGATCCCTGCGACGTGCTGATCGTCAACACCCGCGCGATCGTGCCGGGCGCCGTGATGAGCGTCCGCGTGGTCGGCGTGCTCTTGATGGAGGACGAAGCCGGCGGTGACGAGAAGATCATCGCGGTGCCGTCGTCGAAGCTGACCCAGCGCTACGACAAGGTGCACAACTACAGCGACCTGCCCGACATCACGCTGCAGCAGATCCAGCACTTCTTCGAGCACTACAAGGATCTCGAGAAGGGCAAGTGGGTGAAGGTGCTGCGCTGGGGCGACGCCGAAGAAGCCCGCAAGCTGATCCTCGAAGGCATCGAGCGCGCGAAGAAGAAGTAGCGAGCTCGCTCTCAATGCTCCCTCGCCCCGCTCTTGCGGGGAGAGGTAAGGAAGAAACTACACCGCCGGCGCCGGCAGGCCCACAATCGCGCAGGCGGCGCGCAGCGTGTTGACCAACAGGCACGCCACCGTCATCTGCCCGACGCCGCCGGGCACCGGCGTGATCGCGCCGGCGACGCCAAGCGCTTCCTGGAATGCGACGTCGCCGACCAGCTTCGGCTTACCGCCGTCGACCGGGATGCGGTTGATGCCGACGTCGATCACGGTCGCGCCCGGCTTCAGCCAGTCGCCACGTACCATCTCGGGCTTGCCGACTGCGGCATAGACCAGATCGGCCTGGGCACAGAGTTTTGCCAGATCGCGCGAGCGCGAATGCGCGATCGTCACCGTCGCGTTCTCGTTCAGCAGCAATTGCACCAGCGGGCGGCCGACCAGATTGGAGCGGCCGATCACGATCGCGTTCATGCCCTCGAGCGAGGGGTGCACGCTCTTGGTCAGGATGATGCAGCCGAGCGGCGTGCAGGGCGACAGCGCGGCCAGGCCGCCGGCGAGCCGGCCGGCATTGTTCGGATGCAGGCCATCGACGTCCTTGGCCGGGTCGATCGCGTTGATGATGGTCTCGGTGTGCAGCGATTTCGGCAGCGGCAGCTGCACCAGGATGCCGTGCACCTTCGGATCGCGGTTGAGCTGTGCGATCAGCGCCAAGAGATCGGCCTGCGACACGTCCTCCGGCAGCTTGTGCTCGAACGAGGCCATGCCGGCGGCCTGGGTCTGGGTGTGCTTGCTGCGGACATAGACCTCGCTCGCCGGATCATGGCCGACCAGCACGACGGCGAGCCCCGGCGTGAGTGCATGGTCGCGCTTGACGCGGGCGACCTCGTCGGCGACGCGGGCGCGAAGCTCGGCGGCGATGGCTTTTCCGTCGATGATGCGGGCAGTCATGTCAGTCCCTTGTTTCCTGCTGGGTCAGCTTCCTCAACATTTCGCCAAGCCCCTTCGGGTCGCCGTCCACCGCCACCTGCTTCAGCCGCGAGGTGGCGCCGGACAGCAGCTTCACCCTGGCCTTGGGCACGCCGAGCGCCTTGGCCAGCAGCTCGGTCACGGCGCGGTTGGCCTCGCCGCCTTCTGCAATGGCGCGGACTCGTACCTTCACCACCGAGCGGCCGTTGGCCAGCGTTTCGATCCCGTCGATATCGTCGCGGCCGCCGCGCGGCGTCACGCGCAAGGCGATGCTGATGCCCCCGGTGGAATAGCGCCAAGGATCCATCAGCACTCGCGTAGGATCAGATCACGTTGGGATAGATGTAATAGGCGATCACCCGCTGGATGAACATGATGATCAGAATCACGATGATCGGCGAGATATCGAGCCCGCCCAGACTCGGCATCACGTTGCGAATCGGCCGCAGCACCGGCTCGGTGATCCGGTACAGAAACTCGGCCACCGCGGAGACGAACTGGTTGCGCGTGTTGACCACATTGAAAGCGACCAGCCAGGACAGGATGGCGGAGGCGATCAGGAGCCAGACATAGAGGTCGAGGACGATGATGACGATGTCGAGAACAGCGCGCATATGATGGGGGCTCGCGGGTGGGACGACCAAGTGAAGCGCAACGGGACCGGACTGGGCCGCCAGCGCGCTTCTCGTTTGAGCAGGATCTTTTCGGAAAGCCGCGACGCACTTTTTGCTGGCGCGGCCCGCCGGGTCCAGATCATGCTCTAAATATCGGTTCATCCCCCCGCAAACAAGGGAAGTTCCCGGCGGGAAAGGCCGAAAACCGTTGTTTCAGCGTTCTTGACTTGGCCTTGGGCGGGACTGTAAATGGCGCCCGACTGACGGCCGGGATACTCAGCAACACCCGGCCGCAATGGGGCCATAGCTCAGCTGGGAGAGCGCGTCGTTCGCAATGACGAGGTCGGCGGTTCGATCCCGCCTGGCTCCACCACGCTTCGCCCTTCGGGCTACGCGTGGCGCAGCCGCGCAGAGCCTGAAGGGTGAAGCGTGGTGTCCGGCGAAGCCCAAAGGGCGAAGGCGGACCTTGCCAGGCCCCAATCCTCCCCCTCACGTCCCCGTAAACCGCGGCGGCCGCTTCTCCACAAAGCTCGCGACGCCTTCCCGGAAATCATTGCCCTTCAGCGCGATCTGCATCTCGCGATTGGCGTCGATGGTGGCTTCGGCGAGCGTCTGGAACGGCACGTCGTAGACCTGGCGCTTGATCACCGCGATCGCGCTCGGCGAGACGAAATCGGCGAGATCGCGGGCATAGGCATAAGTCTCCTCGCGCAGCTTCTCCGGCGACGAGAGCCGGTTGACGAGGCCGATGCGCAGCGCCTCCGCAGCCGACACGCGCCGCGCCGACATCAAGAGATCGAGTGCGTTGGCATGGCCGACGATGCGCGGCAGCATCCAGCTGATGCCGTGCTCGGCGATCAGGCCGCGCCGCGCGAAGGCGGTGGTGAAGACCGCGCTGTCGGCCGCGAAGCGCAGGTCGCAATAGAGCGCGTGGACCAGGCCGATGCCGGCGGTGGCGCCGTTGAGCATGGCGATCAAGGGTTTCTTGATCGCGGGGTAATAGGCGTAGCGCGTCTGCCAGTCGGCGCGGCGGTTCATGTCGAACGGAATATTCTCGCCGCGCCTGACCTCGTTGGGATCGATCCCCTTCAACGCTTCCATGTCGGCTCCGGCGCAGAAGCCGCGGCCCGCGCCGGTCAGCACGATGACGCGAACATTGTCGTCATTGGCCGCCGCCTCCATCGCGTGGCGCACGTCGCGCTCCATGATCGCGGTCCACGCGTTCATGCGGTCGGGGCGGTTGAGCGTGATGGTCGCGATCCTGTCGCTGACCTCATAGAGAATGTGTTCGTAGCTCATCGCGATCTCCCTGTGCCTTGTTGTTATTGATACGCGCAGCGATGCGGGCGGCGCGCAGCAGCCGCGGCAAGACTAGCACATCCCTGCAAATGAAAGGGCGGCGCGAAATTCCGCGCGGCGGCTATTCCGCAGCCTGCAGCATCACCGGCCGCGGCACGCGCGCAATCCAGCCGTCGATGAAATGCTTTAGCCAGGCGCGCTCGGCGGCATCGTGCACGGCGCGCTCGGCGAAGTGCAGATGGCCGGGTTGCGCGCCCGGCGAATCCATCCGCGCGCAGCCGCGCGTGGTCCAGCGATGCATCATCGCGTAGGTCACGTCGGGATGGAATTGCAGGCCGAAGGCATTGCCGAACTGGAACGCCTGCACCGGGAAATCATCGCCCGCCGCGAGCAGGTCCGCGCCATCAGGCAATTGAAAGCCCTCGCCGTGCCAGTGATAAACCCGCGCCGGCCAGTCAGGGCACAACGCGCGGCCGGCCTCGGTCGGCCGGACCGGGTAATAGCCGACCTCGACGCGGCCTTGCGGATGCGGCGCGACTCTGGCGCCGAGTTGCCGCGCCAGCATCTGCGCGCCGAGGCAGATGCCCAGGAACGGACGCTGCTCGCGCAGCGGAACTGAAATCCAGTCGATCTCGCGCCGGACATAGTCGTCGGGATCATTGGCGCTCATCGGGCCACCGAAGATCACTGCGCCGGCATGTGCGTCTAGCGTGTCGGGCAGCGCGTCGCCGAAACGCGGACGGCGGATGTCGAGGGGATAGCCGAGCGCGCGCAGGGCGTTGCCGATCCGGCCGGGTGTCGACGTCTCCTGATGCAGGACGACCAGCACCGGCCGCAGCGAAGCCTGGTCCCAGATTCGATCCTTGGGCGTGACCGCGGCCGGCCTTCGGCTCGCGAAGGGCACCACGACACGGCTCTGGTCGGACCGGAACAGCATTGCGCTTGAAGGTTTGGCCTCTGCTTAAAGTTTCGGCACGTAAGGCGCGATCATAACTAAGTGGTCGTTAACATCGTGTGAGTTTGCGCACACCCGTGCGAAGCAAATCGCGGGCCAGAAACAGGCTTAACGGCGATTCGGGAGAAGCTAGCGCTTGCGGAGCTGAAAGCCGCCGACCGCCGTCAGGATGAAGGAGCGCGGAAACAGCCGGAGCAGGAACGGCACCAGCTTGATGAAGGCGCCGGGCAGCACGGCGCGCTTGTTGGCCATCAGGCCGCGATAGGCCTGGCGGGCGACCTCGGCCGGCGCGACGTTGAGGATGGCGGAATCGAATCCGGGGGCAAAACCGGCGCGGTCCTGGAATTCGGACGGCACCGGCCCAGGGCACACCACCGTGACCCGCACGCCCTTCGGCGCCAGCTCACAGCGCAACGCCTCGGAAAACGACAGCACATAGGCCTTGCTGGCGTAGTACACGGCCATGCCGGGGCCCGGCAGGAATCCGGCAATCGAGCCGAGATTGAGGATGCCGCCGCGGTTGCGGATCAACTGGTCGGCAAAGCGCAGCGTGAGGTCGGTCAGCGCGCGGATATTGAGGTTGATGATGTTGAGCTGTTCGGCACGGTCGCGCTCGACGGCGAGGCCGAACAGCCCGAAGCCGGCATTATTGACCAGGTATTCGACCTCGACCCCGGCCTCGGTCAGGGCCCGTGCGATCTGATCACCCGCATCGGTCTGCTGCAGATCGCAGGGAATCACGATCGGCGCCGCGCCGCCCTTGGCCCCGAGCTCGTCGGCGAGGGTCTTCAGGCGATCGGCGCGCCGCGCCACCAGCGCCACGCGGTGACCATTCGATGCAAACACGCGCGCCAGTTCGGTGCCTATGCCCGCCGATGCCCCGGTTATCAGCGTCACACGCTCAGTCACGTTTCAAACTCTTACTGCAAATTCTAGTGAGGTCCCCAACGGGGCGACGAGAGCATAGGGATGCGGTGTGACGCAAGCCGCGTATGGGCTTGTGGATAGCGGCGGGGCCGCTGGTTTCGAGACGAAACGACCGATTTTCAGTCGGATCGCCCACAATCGCGGCTGACATTAAAATTTCGTCATCCGCCATGCCCGCAGGGGGGCGTCCGCCTGCGCCGGCAGACGTGTCAGATTGCCGCGTCTGCCGTGCCCCAGGGGCCCTTTGGCAGCTCCGCCTGCTTCTCGGCGACCCGGTGCTTGAGATCGATGCGGTCACGCGAGGAGATGCCGAGCAGATCGGCGGCACGCCAGACCACATTGTCCTCGAACTCGCTGACCTGGCCGTCGGCATAGACCAGCTCCCACATCATCTCGACGATGCGCAGCCGTCCCTCCTCATTCACCGAGCGCATAATCACACTCGTAAAGTGATAGAGATCCACGGCCTCGCCCTCGACGCGCATCGCGGAGGCGATCAATTTGTCGGCGGTGCCGGGATCGAGCTGGAAACGGCTCTCGATCAGGCTGTGCAGCTTGCGCGTCTCGGCCGGCGTCGGCTCGCCGTCCAGCGAGACGACATGCACCAGCAGCGCGGTCGCCGCCAGGCGGTAGTCGCCGTCATCGAAGGCGCGGTCAGCCTGGGCATCGGGGGAGACGATATCGGCAATGAATTGGCGGAGTCCGTCGAGCATCGCTCTCTCTGTGGGATGAAGCCTGGAGGCCTTGATTGAGCATCTGTCCGGAAGACAGCTACGCGCTTTTCCGGACCTTGCGCTGTTGAAATCTATATGGCGTGGAAACAGAACCGGCGCAATCCGCGCGGGTTCCCGCTGCGGCATTACGTTTCAGCAAGCATTACATGTCGGCAATGTGACTAAGGTATCTCGTACACCACGAGCTTGTCGGCAATGCCGCGCAGCGCCGCTTCCTTCTGGATCGGCTTGATCGCCGCGCGATCGAGGATGCCCGCGACCTCTGCCGATTCCATCACCGGCTGGGTCAAATGGATCTCCTGCGACGTCGACAGGCTCTGCACCCGCGCGGCAATATTCACGGTCTGGCCGAAATAATCCTGCCGCTCGTTCAGCGTCACCGCGAGACACGGCCCCTCATGGATGCCGATCTTGACCACCAGATCTTCCTTGCCGCGCTCGGTGTTGAGCTGCTTCATCGCGGCCCGCATGCGCAAGCCGGCCGACAATGCATGCTCGGGCCGGATGAAGGTCGCCATCACCGCATCGCCGATCGTCTTCACGACGGCGCCGTGCTCGGAGGCAATGATCTCGAGCAGCGCGTGGAAATGCGCGCGCACCAGGTCGAACGCGGCGAGATCGCCGACCCGCTCATAGAGCGCGGTCGATCCTTTGAGATCGGTGAACAGGAAGGTCAGCGCGGTGATCTTCAGCCGCTGGTCGACGGTGAGGTTGTCGGCCTTGAACACGTCGCGGAAAGTCTGGTTCGACAGCATCCGCTTCGCGGTGAGGATCGGCTTGCGCTTGCCGAGCAGCTTGTGCAGCGGATCGCCCGCGATCCACACCGAAGGCAACACGCGGACGTCGGCGTGATTCTCCAGCGAAAGCCGCAACGGCCCCGGCCGCATCGTCGAGGTGCCGGTCGGCGCATGCGACTTGTTGAATGCGATCGAGAACTGCTGACGTTCGGTGGTCGGCTCGCCCTCGATGGCAAAGAAGTGCGCCGAATGCGTCACCGGCTCGAACACGATGACGAACTGATTGGGCAGATTGAGCGACAGGATCGCCTTTTCGCCGGGCGGCAATTCGAGCCCCTCCAGCGTCACCTCGTTGATTAGGGTCGACACCGAACTCTCGTCGAACTCGATCCCGGAACTCCAGAACATCTGGCGGAAATATTCCCAGATCGGCAGCGTGTTCGGATCGTGCGCGGCGATGCGGCGGACCCGCGGACTGACGGTGAAGGCAACCTCGACCAACTCGTCGACGGAGGCCTCGTAGCCGGCCGCGCACAGCGCGCAATTGTAGTCGTCATGGCGCAGCGACTTCAGCGTGGTGTGGGCATCGAGCACGCCGCCACAGCCCGGGCACAGCACGTTCCAACTCATGTCGAACAGGCCGAGGCGGGAAGCATGCAGGAAGCCGGAGATCACCTTCTCCTGGTCGAGCCCGGTGCGGCTGGAGAAATCCAGAACGTTGATGCGATTGAGCTCGCGATCGTGACCGTCCACGATCAGCTGCTGCATGGCATCGACGACGGCCGGATCGGTCGTCTGCCTGAGGACTGCGAAGTGGGCTTGCGTATCGCTCATGGTGAGCCCTTAAGTGAGGATTGGGACACCGCCGCGCAAGGTCAGCGCGGCTTGATCGTGAACACCGGGGAGCGGTTCGGCTGTGTCGTCACCACGCCGATCGGAAGCACCGGCTCCTTGTCCGCCAGCGCGACGCGGAATGCGTCGACGATCTTCGCGAGCGCGAGCGTCGCCTCGACCAGCGCGAAATGCGCGCCGATACAGACCCGCGCGCCGACCCCGAACGGCAGATAGGCGAAGCGATCGGGCGGTGTCTCCGTCATGAAACGTTGCGGCACGAACGCACTCGGCTCGCGCCACAGCTTTTCATGCCGATGCAACAGCCACGGCGCGATCAGGATTACGTCATGCTTCCTGACCGGACGGCCCGCAATGGTGTCGGGACCGGCTGCCGCACGCGCGATCAGGAACGCCGGCGGATAAAGCCGCATGGTTTCATCGACCACCGCACGGGTGAATTTCAGCCGCTCGATGTCGAGCGCACCCGATGTCGTCACGCTCCTGACTTCTGCTGCCAATTGTTCCTGGGTCTCGGGATCGAGCGCGAGCAGATAGAGCGCCCAGAACAGCGCGGTCGCGGTGGTCTCATGGCCAGCCAGGATCATGGTCGCGACCTGGTCACCGAGCTGGGCGTCGGTGAAGGCCTCGCCGGATTCAGGATCGCGCGCGGCGCCCATCAGGTCGAACAGGTCGCGGGCCGGCGCGTTGTCGTCCTTGCCGGCGGCGCGACGCTCGGCCATCAGCATGCCGACGAACGCGGTCCAGCGCTTGCGGAAGCGGGCGCGGCGGAAATCTTGCAGGGTCGGCCAGCTCAACGGCAGCACCAGGTCGAGCATGTGCGGCCGCGCCAGCGTGTCGCCATACTCCATCACGAAGTCGCGCAGCGCGGCGCCGTGGCGATCCATGCCGAACGAGAACATGGTGCGGCCGGCGATTTCCAGCGTCATGCGCTGCATCACCTCGCGCAGATCGACCGGGCCGCCGCTCGCGGCTTTCAGCTTGGCGATGGTCTCGTCGACCGCCGCGATCATGTACGGCACCAGTGTCGTCACCGCGCGCGGCGTGAATGCCGGCGCCAGCGTGCGGCGCTGATGCTTCCACGCACGACCCTCGGCGATCAGCAGTCCCTCGCCCAGCATCGGGCGCAGCACGCGAAGGCCGGCGGGCGTGCGGGTGTAGTTCTCGTAATTGTCGACCAGCACATGGCGGATCGCATCCGGTGTATTGAGGATGAAGCTCGAGTGGTTGAGGAAGCGGCCCTGGACGATGTCGTCCTCATAGGCGCGCTGGCCCCAGGTCTCGATCGGCGAGTTGCGCATCACCCGCATCCGCTGGAACGCACCCATGTCGTCGGGGGCGCGCGGCGGCGCCGGCGGGACCAGGGGACGCCGCGTGACCGTGATGTCGTAGACTTCGGCTATGCTCATGGTCCTCGCTTCCTGCCTCACGCAACGGCCGATCCGGCCATGCGATCCCGGCGCCATGAAGGCGCGCGGACCCTGCACAAGACCTAATAAGTCAGCTCGGCGACTGCAATCCGATTCTCCGACGCCGGCCAGGCCCGCGCCACGATGCGTTCCCCGTTGAAGATCGCAACCACCGGATGGCCGAGATCAGCCGCGGGTAGACGCAACGTCGTCACCGCGTCGGTCGGCACGCCGGATTTGACATCGGCCGGTTCCTTGCCGTCGAACAGCACGATATCGCGCGGTAGCCCGAAATAGCCACGCGGCCGAGACATCAGCATGATGGCCCCCGCACCGGCGTCGGCAGGCAGCAGCGGCCGCGCCGCGCGCAGATGCACGATCTCGGAGGAGCGCGGAAACGGCGAGCGATAGATATGCGTCGTCACTGCACCCGGCGAGGTCAGGACGAATTCGAGCGGCCAGGACGGATCGACCTGCGCTGGCCCCCAGCGGCCGTCGGCGCCGGTTTGCGAGCTGTGCAGCGGGCCACTGAAGCGCTCGCCGGTTTCCGCCGACACGCGATAGATGTCGATCGTTGCACCCTGCACCGGCCGGTTGGTCGGCACGCCGCCGGGCGTGCCCGTGACGAGGCCGCTCAGCCTCACCACCGTCTCCGGCACGATCTCGATCCGCGACGGCTCGTGCCCCGCGATGAATTTGTAAATCTCGCGGAACGCGCGCGGATGATACGCGGTCTCGCGATGATCCACGGCGCCGAGCACCAGATTAGTCGCGCCTTTCAGCGCGGGACCTTCGGATGTGACGTTGGTCGGCGTGCCCGGCTTGCCGATGAAGCGGCCGTCGGCTTGGGCATATTTGTCGAGGCCATCGCTGCGCAAGGTCAGGAAGGCGGTGCCGGCAGTCACTTCGCTGTCGCCATCGTTCAACCCGCGCAGGAACGGGCCGCGCCCGTTGAACTCGTTGCCGAGCCCATCGTCCGAGGCATACACACCGTGATTGGGTGTGCCGCACAGCACCGCGTGGCTGATGTCGCCGCCACCGTTCCTGACATAGTTGCGGATCGCATTGCCGCCGCGCGAATTTCCGACCAGCGCGATGCGCGCGGCGCCGCTCTTCTGCTTCAGCTCCCCGACCGCATCGGCGAGCTCGCGGCGCTGGTCCTCGGTCGAGGAACGGCCCGCCTGCTCGACCTTGTCGTCGGTGCGCGCCAAGGGATCGGTGAAATTGATCGCGGTCATCCGCTCGCGCGGCACGCCGTTGGATTCCATGCGCCAGAGCGTCGTCAACCAGAGCGCTGCGTGATCGCCATTGCCGTGCACGAACAGGATCGGCGGGATGTCGCCGGCAGGCGCCGGCTGGGCCAGCGCCGACTGAACCAAGGCCGCCTGCGCCAGGCCCGGGACGGCGAGACGGCCGGCCGGCAGGGACAGCGCGCCGGCCCCTTGCAAGAATGTTCGCCGCGACAGCGCCATTGGTCCCCTTCCCAAAACCTTCCTCAGGTCTTTCAGTGCTTTAGCTGTGTCCTACAGCGCGTAAGGATACCGTAAACGCTGGACAGGACACGCGTTTCGCGGGCATCAGTTGATGAGCCGGAATCATTCAACAAGCCATAGCAGGCCAACCGGAACCGGATATGACCGCACCGCCTGATCGACCCGACAGTATCACCGCGCCGTTGCGGCACTCAATCTTCAGGCGAATCTGGCTCGCCAGCCTGCTCTCCAACCTCGGCATCCTGATCCAGGGCGTCGGCGCCGCCTGGGCGATGACCCAGATGACCGCGGAGGCCGACAAGGTCGCCCTGGTGCAGACCGCGCTGATGCTGCCGGTGATGCTGATCGCGATGCCGGCCGGCGCCATCGCCGACATGCATGACCGCCGCATCGTCGCGCTGGTATCGCTGGCGATCGCGCTCTCAGGCGCCACCACGCTGACGGTGCTGGCCTGGCTCAATCTGGTCACGCCAAACATCCTGCTTGCGCTGTGCTTCGTCGTCGGCAGCGGCATGGCGCTGTTCGGCCCGGCCTGGCAGTCCTCGGTCAGCGAGCAGGTGCCCTCGGAGACGCTGCCCGCCGCGGTCGCGCTGAACGGCATCAGCTACAACATCGCACGCAGCTTCGGACCTGCGATCGGCGGCATCGTGGTCGCGTCCGCAGGCGCCGTGGCGGCATTTGCGGCCAACGCCGTGCTGTACCTGCCGCTGCTCGTCGTGCTGTTCCTGTGGAATCGCGTCAGCGAGCCGTCGCGGCTGCCGCGCGAGCGGCTGAACCGCGCCATCGTCTCCGGCGTGCGCTACATCACCAATTCGCCGTCGATCAGGATCGTGCTGACCCGCACCATGGTGACCGGCATCATCGGCGGCTCGGTCTCGGCGCTGATGCCACTGGTGGCGCGCGACCTGCTGCATGGCGGCGCGCAAACCTATGGCATCATGCTCGGCGCCTTCGGCATGGGCGCGGTGATCGGCGCGCTCAACATCAGCGAGATCCGCAGCCGGCTCAGCGGCGAAGCCGCGATCCGCGTCTGCGCGCTGACGATGGGCGCGGCGATCGCCGCGGTTGCCGTGAGCAGGCAGCCGGTGATCACCGCCGCCGCGCTGGTGGTTGCCGGCGCGGTGTGGATGCTCGCGATCGCGCTGTTCAATATCGGCGTGCAGCTGTCGGCGCCGCGCTGGGTCGCAGGGCGCTCGCTGGCGGCCTTCCAGGCCTCGATCGCCGGCGGCATCGCAATCGGAAGCTGGTGCTGGGGCCGCATCACGGATCTCGGCGGCGTCGAGATGGCGCTGTTGATCTCCGCCGGGCTGATGCTGCTGTCGCCAGTGCTCGGCATCTGGCTCAGGATGCCGCCAATCGGCGCGCGCAACGAGGACGCCACCGATACGCTGGCCGATCCCGAGGTGCGGCTGCAACTGACCGGGCGCAGCGGGCCGCTGGTGGTCGAGATCGAATACCGGGTGGCGCAGGACAATGCCCGCGCCTTCCACAATGTGATGCAGGACGTGCAGCTCAGCCGCCAGCGCAACGGCGCCTATGGCTGGTCGATCGCGCGCGACATCGCCGATCCCGAATTGTGGACCGAGCGCTACCACTGCCCGACCTGGCTCGACTTCCTGCGCCAGCGCAACCGTGCCACCCAGATCGAGCGCGCGCTGCATCAGAAGGCGGCCGACTTCCACATCGGCGCCGAGCCGATCCGCGTGCGCCGGATGCTGGAGCGTCCGTTCGGCTCGGTGCGCTGGAAGGACGAGACCCCGGACCGCGCCGCCAAGGAGGTGATCCCGGTGGTCGCGACCGCCGCGGGGAGCAGCACGTGACGAAGCGCGTTACTGCCCGTTGTCGGTGAGGGTCTGCTGGCAGGCCTTGCTGAGGCGGCTGCGATGCTCCTTCAGGCAGGCCAGCACGACCTGATCGCCCTCGCTGAGATGGGCGCGGCAGAACCGCGAGGCGTCGCGCGAGCAGGCATCACGCCCCTGCTGCTGTGCCGCCGCGGCCGACGTCAGCAGAACCAGCGGAACGACGACGAACAGAAATCGGGTCATCTTCAAAGCCTCTAAGGAATGCAACGCTGGTTCTATAGCGTTTCAGGGCCGCGAAGAAGCTTGAAACCGGGGGCGAAGCGCCGGGTTCCGCCTCGAGATGACCATCGGAGAAGGGCCTGCGTCTCGTCACCGCAGGTCTGCCCCACGCAAGTCACTCCGCGGCGGCCCTGCGCTGCGCGGCAAGATCGCGGTCCAGCACGACGCGGCAGCCGCTGCTCAGCTGGGAGCGATTCTTGACCATGCAAGCGGTGATCCTCGGGATGTTCGGGATCTCCGCGCTGCACAGGCGGAACGCATCGCCCGAGCACATCTGCTGCGCCTCGGCGCTGAACGCAAAGCTCACGGTCGACGACAGCACGGAAACGGCGGCCGCAAAGGCCAACGTGACACTGGCTCTGCGAACGGCACGCTCCAGAACCTGGCTCTTCAAGACGGTGGTCATGATCGGCTCCCATCGGCGCCGCAACTGGCGGGGCCCTTTGTTTGATGGGTACGATCCTGCAGGGGAGCGAGCCGGCCGACTGTGATGGTCATCACGCAGGCGTAAGCCGCACTTTTTCTTGTCCTTCCGGCGCCGTGTTGGGATCGCGTTAAGACCTTGTTGGCATTAATCGCTCGTTACGGGTGTGGCGTATCCTTGAGTTCCGAGAGAGTGTAGCGATGCGTAGTGCGTTGGGCCTGATGCTGGCCAGTGTTGTAGCGGCGATCGTGATCGCCGGGGTGTGGTTCTGGACCTCCTCGCCGCGTGCCGACGCGGCTCCTCCGCAGACAACGGCCGCAGCCAAGGCCGATCCGCTTCCTGCGGCCGCGGCAAAGCAGGCCGCCAGGGACGATGTCGAGACGACCGCCGCGCTGTCGAAGCGCGCCGATGCCAGCCAGCCGGCAGCCCCGGCCGCAGCCCCCGCCCCGGCGCCGGCCCCGGTCGCGGCCATGCCCAAATGCGCCAATCCCGATGCGCTCGGCATCACCCGCACCGTCGTCGTCGACACCACCGGCGGCCCGGGCTTCGGCTTCCTGCAGTACAAGCAGTATGACTTCCTGACCGACCACGAGGTCGTGCTGACCTTCGACGACGGTCCGTGGCCGACCACGCCCGCCGTGCTCAAGGCGCTGGCGGACGAGTGCACCAAGGCGGTGTTCTTCCCGATCGGCCTGCACACCACCTATCATCCGGACATCCTCCGCCAGGTCGCCGCCGCCGGCCACACCATCGGCGCCCACACCTGGTCGCACGCACATCTGGCGAGCAAGAAGCTCACCGAGCAGCAGGCCAAGGACGAGATCGAGAAAGGCTTCAGCGCGGTGAAGCTGGCGCTGGGCAGCAACCCCGCACCGTTCTTCCGCTTCCCGGCGCTGGCGCACACGCCGGCGACGACCGCCTATCTCGGCACTCGCAACATCGCGATGTTCTCGGTCGACGTCGATTCCAACGACTTCAAGTCGAAGAGCTCGGACGAAGTGATCAACAACGTGATGACCAAGCTCGACAAGGAGCACAAGGGCATCATCCTGATGCATGACTTGCAGAAGCACACCGCCCAGGCACTGCCGACGCTGCTGCGCAAGCTGAAGGCAGGCGGCTACAAGGTGGTCTGGATGAAGGCCAAGACCCAGATCGAAACGCTGCCCGAATACGACGCGATGATGGCGAAGACCGAGAAGCCGATCGCAACGGGCCGGCCGATCGGCAACGTCGTGCAGACGGTCGCCGAGTAACGCCGCGAACGCACCCAACAGGCTCAATGCAAAGCGCCCCTGGATCCGATCCAGGGGCGCTTTCGTATTCTGATCGCAGCCGCAGGTCCGAGACGGCCAGACGACCTTGAACGCCGATGCACCTTCGAGCGTGGCACCATCGCGCCCGGCGGCTGCGGCTCCCACCAAAATATCGAAAACAACCCCATGCAAAGTAGCTGGCGGGTACCTGTGCTCGGCAAGGCGTGGCTACCAGTAAATCCCGTGGCGATGCAGCTCGCCGACGATGCGGCCCTCGGTCCAGCGCCGCGCGTGACGGCGATGGCTCGGCCGGTGCCAGGCCGCCTGCGGCTCCGGCGCCGCTGACGGCTGGACGTTGGCCTGTTGCTGCACCGGCGCCTGCTGCAAGGCCGGTTGGACTTGCGGCTGCGGAGCGGGAGCCGGCGCCGCGGCGGGCGCGGCGCGCTCGACATATTTTGGCGCTTCCGACGGCTTCGGCGGCGGCTCGACGGCAGGCGTCACCGGCGCATCGGCGGTCTGGCCCGCCGTATTGACCGAATTCGACGCGGCGGCCGGTAGCGAGGTTGCCCCGCCCAACGACAGGCTTCGTTCGCCGGCCTGCGCGGAAGCGGAAGCCAAAACCATCGCCGTGATCAGGATGAGTTTGCGCATCGTTGCTCTCCCGTTGGTGGCCGGGAAACTAGCCACGCCGTGCGAACGACTATGTGAGCTGCTTCACGCAGCCCTCGCCTGCCGCATTCATCTCCCCGTGATCGTCAGCCGCAACAACGCCACCACCTCGGCGGCGTCCTGCTCCGCGATATTGGTGAAGCTCATCAGCAACCCCTCGCCCGCGTGATGCGCAAGGGAGCGCTCGGACAGCGGCACCGGCGCGAGGCCATGTTGCCGCGCCTGATCGGCCAGCCGGACATCCGGCCCGTGGTTCGGAAAGCGCACCAGGATGTGCAGGCCGCCGGGCTGCAGCGAAATGCGCACGTCGGCGCCGAACTGTCGTTCCAGCTCGTCGGCGAGCGCCTTGCGCCGCGCGCGATAGTGCGAGCGCATCCGCCGCAGGTGCCGCGCAAAATAACCCTCCGACATGAAGGCCGCCGCGACCGATTGCTCAAACGCCGCCGCTCCGCGATGAAGCATCCGGCAGGTGCGTTCGGCGGTCGCGACGAACGCGGCGGGCAGCACCAGATATCCGAGCCGCAAACTCGGAAACAACGTCTTGCTGAAGCTGCCGGCATAGAACACGCGATCGGCGGCATCGACGCTCTTCAGCGCCGCGGGCTTGCGGCCGCTGTAGTGGAACTCGCAATCGTAGTCGTCCTCCAGCACCCATGCATCGCGATCGGCGGCCCAGGCCAGCAGCGCCGCGCGGCGCCGGGGCGACAACGGCATGCCGAGTGGAAACTGGTGAGTCGCCGTTACCACCGCGAGCCGTGCATCCGGATGGCTCGCGCGCGCGTCATCCACCCGAAGCCCCTCGTCATCGACGGGAATCGGAACGATGCGCATCGAAAGCTGCTCGAACGCCTGCTGTGCGAAGACGTAACCGGGGTCTTCCAGCCAGACCTGATCATTGGGCTTGAGCAGCAGGCTCGCGACCAGACTCAAAGCGCCCTGATAGCCTGACGTGACGACGACCTGATCCGGCCGGCAGACAATGCCGCGGGCAACCGCGAGATAGGCCACGATCGCCTCGCGCAGCGCGGGCACGCCCATCGGGTAGGCGTGAAAAAGCCGCGCTGCAGACAGCTTGCGCGCTTCCCGCGCGGCGAGCCGGGCCCAGACCTTGCGCGGAAACAGATCGAGTGCGGGCACGCCAAGCCGGAGCGGCGGCGGCATCTCGGTCGGTGCCGGATCATTGGCCGACATCGGCGCCGCGAGCAGCTCGGCCGGCCTCGCGCCGGAGCGGAACTCGGGCGCGACGATGGTGCCGCGCTGACCGCGTGCGACGAGATATCCTTCACTGGTCAGTCGCGCGTATGTGATGTCGATGGTGCCCCGCGCGATGCCGAGCTGCACCGCAAGGCTGCGCGTCGACGGCACGCGCTCTCCCGATTGGATCCGCCCCTCGACGATGGCCGCACGAATGCGATCATAGAGCTGCTGCTGAATCGACGTACTCGAACTCTTCTCGATCTCGATGGCGTTCAAATGCCAACCCTCTGATGGCCCAATCGGATAGATGGAAAATGGCTCTGTCTGCCGGGCCACGGCGCGATTAGCTCATGCACCGACATCCCGGCGCAGCAACATTGCCCGAGCCGGCGCGCGGGCGCAGCACAAAGCTGCGTGTACGCGCCTTGGCCGCGCGGCACTTCAGCGGTCGCAACTCGAGCCTTCCGGAGAGATCGATGAGCGCAATCGAGCAGAGCAGCATTCAGCCCGGCGACGACGGTCTCGTGACCACGGTCGCGGACAGGCTTCGAGGGCTGGCACCCGCGGCCGGCGCAATCGCCTACCCGTTCCTGCTCGATGGATTTCATCTCGTGGTCTCGCCCGCTGACGGTCCGATGTCGTTTGGGCGACTGGCCGTGGCGGCGTTGTGCCTGTTGGCCGCGACGGCCGCGCCGTCGCTCGGTCTGGCCTGCGCCTATTGGATGACCAAGCCAGCGTCTTCATCGTTCGCGTTGCGCGCCCGGCGGCTTGCGTATGTCAGCATCGCCGCGCCGCCCTTGTTCGTGCTGACCGGCGTCGGCCTTGGATTGCTGCACATCCATGTCAGCGACGAGCTCGTCTGGGTCGCGGGTTGGCTCGCCGCGTGTCTCTACGTGTTGCTCGGCGGCGAGCAAGAGCGGCCGCCAACATCAGCTGCGATGGCTCCATCCATTGCCAGATGGCGCGTCACGCATGGCATCGCCGCGGCGGTCATCCTTCTCTATGTCGCATTTCACCTCACCAATCACCTTCTGGGCCTGTTCGGACCCGAGGTTCATGGCGCCGTGATGAAGCTGGGCCGCACGGTCTATCGATCGCCCGTGATCGAGCCTGTGCTTGTCGCCTTGATGTTGTTCCAGGTCGCCATCGGCGTACGGCTCGCCTGGCGCTGGAGCTCACGGCCGGCCGACGCATTCCGCGTGTTTCAGATCGGCTCCGGCGTCTATCTCGCGGCGTTCATCGTCACCCATCTGAACTCCGCCTTCGTCTCGGCGCGAGCCGTGCATCACATCGACACCAATTGGGACTGGGCGTCGGGCGCGCCGACCGGGCTGATCCACGACGCCTGGAGCATCCGCCTGGTGCCGCACTACGCACTCGGCGTGTTCTTCGTCCTCGCGCATCTCGCTTCGGGATTGCGCGGCATCCTGATCGCGCACGGCGTGACCACCGCGGTCGCCAACCGGGTCTGGGCAACCGGGCTTGCAGCCGGCGCGCTGATCGCGATTGCGATCATGAGCGGGCTGTGCGGCGCGCGGATCTAGAGCGCTTTCGAGCGAAGTGGACACCGGTTCGCGTGAAGAAAGCGCGTCGAAACAAGAATCTAGAGCTTCGGCTTTGATTCAATCAGAACCGAAAATGCTCTAGGCGGCGCAAATCGTTCGATAGGCGGCCAGCTGAAGCGCGACAACGCGTTGCGCGGAATGACACTTCTCGAACCACAGACGCGCGGCATCGCCGCGGCCATTGCCGTCCAGCGGATCGGCAAGAACCTCGAGAATCCGCGCTACGCAGGTCTCCACGCTGTCGGCGACCAGACAGGGCGGCGCCGCTCCAAAGAACTCTGCCGATTGCGCTTCATCAAGATTGGTTATGACGCGGCGTCCGAGCGCCATTGCCTCAAAGGTAACTCCGCCGATCGCCGGTATCCTGAACTGATCGACGACGACGTCGCTCGAGCAGTAGAGCTGTCGAAGCTCCGCCTTGTTCAACGACGGCATCCACGAAACCATATCCTCGATTCCAAGTTCCTGGATGAGTTCTTTGCTTCGGTGAACGTCAACGCCCCACTCGACCAGGATGATACGAAAATCGCGATCCGCTTGCGCAACCTGCGCGGCCGCCCTCAAGAAATGATCATTACCCTTCTGCATCGAAACGGGCGCTGAGTGCCAGTGATGGCGCGTCGGGCTGAAGAATGTGGTGACCTTGGAGTCCTGCTTCGAAATCTTGAGTCCTGCTCGAAAGGTCGAGATTTTTTCATCGTCGAAGGCGTGTGGAAGATAAACGGTCCGCTCTCTCTTCAATTTCAGCCGTGCCACGGACGGCAGCACGTCCGAATTGGTCACGAAGGAGAAAGCCGCATTCTGGTACGACGCCGAACAAAGAATGCCATTGTAGGTCTTCTCAAAAGGCAGTTCCCGCAACGTGCCATGCTCGTAACACGTGTAATTCTTGAGTCCATTGATGAACGGAATGAACCCGTCGATCGAGTAACCCTGAATGATGTCATAGTGCTCCAATACGTCAGCGAATTCATTGGCGATGGTGGATGCAAAGGCTTCGACCAAGACCAGGGCTTCTGCCGGATAATCCGTGAACTGTCGCAACAAGTCACCGAGAAGTGCCGCACGTTGCGAAGCGTTTCGATCCTCGCCCTTGCCGTATTTTTCGAAATAGCGAAACTCCGGACGGTCGACGATGTCCGGTTTAGTCACCACGGCAATGCCTGATGAACCGACGTCGGCGGCCACGCCGTTGCTTGCGGCCGGCGTCACGGTGTCAAGATTTGGGATCGTGAAGACATCGCGTTCGCTTGCAACCGGCGGCGCGGCGTCAGGATCCGGGATCATGAAGGCATCAGCGGGAAACTCGAAGCCGAAGCGCGGCAAGCCGCGGCTGCGTCTCTGACTTCGCCAGATTGCGACCGCCAAGCTCGACCCGTCGGCAACGCCGGTTTCCGCCTCACGCCGCAAATGAACAAATACGTACTTCGTCAGCAGAGAGCGATAGATCGATGTAAGGCGGCCAGTTCCTTTGGGAGTGGGTGACCGCGGATCGCCAAACGTCCCATCTTGATTGCTGTCGCTTGCAGCCGACGTCGCGATGTCAGGCTTCGAGGTCGTGAAGGCATCGACAGTAAACTCGAAGCCAAAGCGCGGCAGGCCGCGGCTGCGCCTCTGACTTCGCCAGATTGCGACTGCCAAGCTCGACCCGTCGACAACGCCGGTTTGCGCCTCACGCTGCAAATGAACGAATACATACTTCGTTAGCAGGGAACGGTAGATTGATACGAGGCGGCCTGGCCCTTCGGGATCTGGTGACCGCGAAGCGCCGAACGTCCCATCTTGATTGCTATCGCTTGCAGCCGACGTCGCGGTGTCGGGATTCGAGGTCGTGAAGACATCAGCAGGAAACTCGAAGCCAAAACGCGGCAAGCCGCGGCTGCGTCTCTGACTTCGCCAGATTGCGACCGCCAAGCTCGACCCGTCGACAACGCCGGTCTCCGCCTCACGCTGCAAATGAACAAATACGTACTTCGCCAGCAGGGAGCGGTAGATTGATACGAAGCGGCCTGGTCCTTCGGAATTTGGATATTCGTTGGCGAGGGTTCGGCTTTGCTCAGTCTGCGGATCCGGCGAGTCCGCCTTTGATGAGGTTGGCAAAATCGGGGAGCGTACAGGCTCAGGCGCCACGGTCGCCTCTGGCAAGACGATGGTCGGCTGATCGGGCGGCTGCGGAGTTACCTTGCTTGCCTGGAAGTCCTGAAACTCGCGCGCAATTGAAATTGTATCTGCCAGATGCTCCGGCATCGGTGGGCGGACCCGGCTCTCCGCGGCAGCGATGCCATCAAGCATCTCCCAATATCTTGCCTGCAGCAGCGTCCAGAAAAATACGGCGGCTTCGGCGTCGCCGGTGTTCTTTGCACGAAGGTACGAGAGGCAATCGAGAACGGGGCCTTGCACAAACCAATCCGGTCGCCGCCAACCGCCTAACTCGGTGGCCCACCAATCCGGGAACATGTTGTCGACGTTGCCGTCGAAGCTTGCGGCCTCCCATTCCGGGCAACCCATGACGTGATAGTAGTTATAGCAAATGACGTCCGCTTCGATTCCAAAGCGCCGCTGAATCAAGGCATTGTTGTAGGCGTTGTTCGCGATATTGCCGATATGCAAGACGCGGAGCGGACGATCGTGGGCGCGCTGGAACCCCCTCAGGAAGGCAAGCTGTCGTTGAAAGTCGCTATCACGATCCTTCGGCACCAACGTCATTCCCCGGCAATCGTAGTTCAGGTATTAGGCTTCCGCGCGAAAACGCACAATCAACGAACACCGATTCCGCAGCGTTTATTCTGCTCCATGTCGCGCCTCATCTCACCAATCATTTAGTCGGCTTGCGCATTGTGTGCGGCTGGTGTTGCACTGGAGTTCGCGACCTGAGGATGCGTTCCGGGTGTTGCAGATCGGCTCGGGCGTTGACCTCGCCACGTTCGTCGTCACCCATCTGAATACCGCGTTCGTATCGACGCGGCTGTAGACTGCACCGACACCAATTGAGACTGAGCGTCGGATGCACCAACTGGCCTGATCCACGACGCCTGAAGCATTCGCCTCGCGCCGCGCTGCATTCGGCGTCGTCTTCGTGTTTTGGCATCTCGCTCCGGAGTTGTACAGCGTACTGACGCACCTCGTGGCCACCGGAGTCTCCAATCGTATCCGCGCAAGCGAGCTCGCAGCAGGCGGACCGGTCGCGATTGCGATCATATGCAGATTGTGCCGTGCGAGAATCCAGGCGAGTGAATCGCGCCTGCGCATCCAGACGGGAGATGTTCCTGAGGAGTGGTGCCGCAAGAGGGACTCGAACCCCCGACCCCGTCATTACGAATGACGTGCTCTACCAACTGAGCTATTGCGGCGAACCGTTCGGCAACGGCCTGACAGCGCGCCACCTGATATCGGGCATGACCCTGATTGGCAAGGAAAACGCGGCTATTGAACCGCACACCGGTTATCTAACCGCCAATTAGCTTCCCAAACGTGCCAGAAATCCGCGCCAACCGCCGATCTGGGCCCTGGCCGGGCCGATTTGTTCCGCAAATTCGTCCACGACGCCGTCCTCGTCGACCCCGGGGTCGTCAGGGGCCCGGACGATCGGGATCACGGCCGGAATGGGCGCAGGCGCCGCCTTCGGCAGGTCGGTCCGGGACCGGAACAGCGGGGCAGGGGCCGGGGGAGCCGATTCGGCGGCCGGTTCCGGCTCCGGGGCGGGCGGATCGGCCTGAACAGGGGCCGGGTCGGCCTCGATCGCCGCTCGCTCCGGGGCGTTGTCCTGCACAGGCGGCGCGACCGGCTCCAAGGACTTCGTCTCGACCGGCTTGACCTCGACCGGCTCGGGCGGCTCGCTGACCGCTTCCTTTGGCGGCTCAACCCGCCGCGGCGCCAGCATCGCCTCCTCGAACGGCGAGGGCTCGATCGCATGGCCCTTGTCGGACGGCAGCGCCGCCACCGGCGTCTGCCACTGGAAGGCGTCGAGACGGCCGGTGACCGGCGACACCGGACGCCAGCGGTCGGAGACGTAGCCGTCCGCGGTCCACACCGGATCGTGCAGCGCGCGCACCGCGCGCAAGGTCCAGGCTCGCGCCCGGCCGCCGTCGCCATGTTCGGTGCGCTCGATCTCCGCCATCAGCAGCGCGACCCGTTGCGTCGGCGCCGCTGTGAACGGCTCCAGCGCCGCACGCGCCCTGGCGAACTCGGTCGCATCGATCGCAGCGCGCGCGATCGCCAGCGCGCCCTCGATATGGCCCGGCGTTTTCGCCGCCAGCGTCTCGACCCGCACCAGGCGCTGGCGCGCGGCATCGCCGAGCCGCACATGCGAATAGGCATCGGCGAGATCGGGATGCGGCTGCGCCAGCCACGCGGTCTCGACGATCCGCATCGCACGGCGCACTTGATGCGCCTCGCTCTCGAATTTGGCGGCCAGCACCGCCGCCGGAATCAGCGTCGGCGCCAGCTTGAGCGCCTCCATCGCGCTCGAACGCGACAGGTCGCGGTCGACGGTCTCGAACTCCAGCGCACGGGCCGTGAGCAGCACGCCGCGCTGCCGCCGATAGGTCGCCTTGTCGATCAGTCCTGCAGCCTGGTTGTTGTCGATGATCGACAGCGCACCGGCCCAATCGCCCTTGGCGCAGCAGAAGCCGAGCACCGCATGCGAGGCCCAGGACGAGGACGGCGACATTTTCAGCGCTTCCTCGGCAATCATCACGGCCGCCACCGGATCGTCGGCGCGCTGCGCCTCGATGAACAGGCCGCGCAGGCCGAGCAGCCGCGTGTCCGCGCGCTCGGCCATGGCGCGGAAGGCGCGCTGCGCGCCGTCGCGGTCACCGTCGAGCTGCGCCGATTGCGCGTGCAGCAACAGCGCCAGCGGATCGCCTCCGGCGTGACGCCGTGCCGTTTCGGCATGCGCCCGCGCCGACGACGAATCGCCGTGTCCGATCGCGAGCAGGCCTTGCGTGATGGCGTGACGGCCGCGCGCGTGGCGCCGCTCGCGCCGGCCGCGGCGGATGTGGCCCGGGATCTTCCATAAGGAGCGCAGGATCACGCCGGCGACCATCGCGACGATGATGACGAGGCCGAGCAGGTACATCGGCTGCTTGGACGTGAAGCGCAAACCGCCCCAGTTCAGCACGAGATCGCCGGGCTGATCGGCCAACCAGGCCGCACCCGCTGCAGCGAGCGCGATCAGCAGCAGGAACAGAATGATCCGGATCATCGAGAACCTTGCAAAGACTTACTGGTTGACCGTGGCGAGCGCCGCCATGGCGTTGTCGGCGAATTTACGCGACGCGTCGAGCGCGGCGCGGCGTGCGTCCACCTTGGCGAGCCAGGCTTGCGCCGCGGTGCGATCGGCCGGCGGCAGCGACTTCAATTCGCGCTCGGTCAATGCGAGGTCATTATGCACGGCGGCCGATGTCACACGCGCGACGATGCTGCCGCGATCGGTCCCGGTGCCGTCGGTCCGCTCGATCTGGATCAGATTGGAGGCGCCGGCCTTCAAGCGATCGACAAGCCCGGCGCTGGCGGCCGCAGCGTCCGGCGACGGCGGCGCGAGCTGCGGCACGATCTCGATCAGCTCGCGGCACAGCTTGTTTGGGTTCGGCACGCCCGACGTCGCGAACGTCTCGAGCGGCTTCAGCACCGCGGCATCATCCGACAGCCCCTTCGCGGCTTCGAGCGCGGAGACATAGGGATCGCCGTGACGAACCGCGCTATCGAGCAGCGCGGCCGCGACCACGCGGCGCAGCGGCACGTCGTCCGCCTTCGCCTCGGCCTTGGTATCGGCGATCTTGCTGTCCTGCCTGGCGATCGCCGCACCCTGCGCCTTCACCGCGCCCTCGACCTTATCGATGCGCGCCGTGATGCCGGAGATATCGGGCGCAGCCGCGCCATCGCGCGGCGCGGCTTTCGCGTCATTGACGGCAGCGGCAAGCTTGTCGGATTGCGCCCGCGTCGCGGCAAGCTCGGTGCGCAACGCGGCGATCGATTTGTCGAGCGCCTCAAGCCGCGCGGTGGCCGCGGGATCAGCGGCCGCGGCCACCGGCCTGCTGGCTTTCGATTCAAGCGCGGTCAGGCGTGTGCCGAGTTCATCCACCGTTGTGGCGCTGGGCTGCGGCGCCGACGGCACCGCGGGCCAGCCGAGCAGCCAGCCGACCCCGATCACCAGCGCCGCCGCGACCGCGCCCGATACCGGCGCCACCACCCAGGGCGACACCGGCCGCGACGGCTCGGCCTGGGGCGCCGCGGAGGCGGCCTCGGGCTGCGGCGCTGCGTGGGGAGCAGGATCGGGTTGGGGCTCCGCCTCGGGCGCGGGCGCCTCCGCTGCCTTATCGGCATCCTTGGCGGCTTCCTCGCCCCCCTCGGCCTTAGGGGGCTCGCTGGAGATCTCGGTCGCCTGAAGATCGATGGTCGGCGGCGCGCGCTTGGGCCGGGAATCCGGCGAAGGTCCTGGGTCGTCGGGCCTTTCTTCAGCCATCGCGGGGTCCTCAAAACTACTGGCCGCACATTGTAGCAGAATCGGCCGAGGTTCTTAGAGCACGATCCGAAAAACGGAGCATTGCCTAACATCATGGGCAGACGAAAGAATTATTCCGCTCAGGGCCGCAGGGCGCGCACCAGCGCCTCCAGCAGGGTATCTTCGTCCGGCCGCGCCGCCACCACCACCTTGGTCGCGCCGGCATCATGGAGCACCGAGCCGACCGCGGCCGAGATGCAGCATTGCGGCAGAGCGAGCGCCGAAATCTCGATTCCGTCGGCCCGGATGGTGTCCAGGAACGCCTGCGCGCTGCGGCGGGAATAATGCAGCACCGCGGTGATCCGGCTGGCCAGGAAGGCGTCACTGACCTCCGTCGGGAAGCCGGCCACCGGCGCCATCCGGTAGGTGGTGTGGGTGACGACGCTCAAGCCGGTTTCGCTGAGCTCGCCCGCCAGGTCGCGCGACAGGTCGGCGCCGGCGAGATAGAGCAGCGTGGCCGACGCCTCTAGTTCGCCGGCCTTGACCTGCGCGAGCACCAGATCGCGCAAGCTCACCGCATCGCCCTTGGCCACCATCACCTTGTCGAAGCCCGCGGCGCGCGCGGCGTCGGCGGTGTGTGCCCCGACCGCGAACAGCGGCAGCCGCAGCAGCCGGCTGCCGGCGAGATCGATCGCGCGCGGCGCGTTGGCGCTGGTCAGGATGACCGCGTCATAATCCGCGTCGTCGTCATGAAACGGTAATGGCTCGAAGCGCAACACCGGTGCCGCGAGCGCCTCGAAGCCGCGCTGGCGCAGCGTCGCGAGCGTCGCTTCGTTGTCCGGATGCGGTCGTGTGACAAGGATGGTCACGGATCAGGTCTCCCGGCTTGCGAATTGGACCTTGCCGACCGATTGCACTTTAAGACCTCGCAATGCTACCCCGGAGGGGACATTCTGATGAACATGATCTTGCCGGAAACCGGTTCCGGCCTGTCCGGATCATGCTGGTAGCACAAGGGCCGAAATTGGGACACGAACCACCGATGCTGGTGCTGGGGATCGAGACCACCTGCGATGAAACCGCAGCCGCCGTGGTCGAGCGCCAGGCTGACGGACAGGCAAGGATCCTCTCCAACGTCGTGCGCTCGCAGATCGACGAACACGCTCGCTTCGGCGGCGTGGTGCCGGAGATCGCGGCGCGCGCCCATGTTGACCTGCTCGACGGGATCGTCGATAGCGCCATGAAGGAGGCCGGCCTCGGCTACGGACAATTATCGGCGGTTGCGGCCGCTGCCGGCCCCGGCCTGATTGGCGGCGTGATCGTCGGTCTCACCACCGCGAAGGCGATCGCGATGGTGCATGATACACCGCTGATCGCGGTGAACCATCTCGAGGCGCACGCGCTGACGCCGCGGCTGACCTGCGCGCTGGCGTTTCCCTACTGCCTGTTCCTGGCCTCGGGCGGCCACACCCAGATCGTCGCCGTGGTCGGCGTCGGCGAGTATGTGCGGCTCGGCACCACGGTCGACGACGCGATGGGCGAGGCGTTCGACAAGGTAGCGAAGATGCTGTCGCTGCCCTATCCCGGCGGCCCGCAAGTCGAGCGCGCCGCGGCCGGCGGCGACCCGACGCGGTTTGCGTTTCCGCGCCCGATGCTCGGCCGTCCCGATGCGAACTTCTCGCTGTCGGGATTGAAGACGGCGGTACGCAACGAAGCCAGCCGGCTTGAACCGTTGGAGCCGCAGGACATCAGCGATCTCTGCGCGAGCTTCCAGGCCGCGGTGCTGGAATCGACCGCGGATCGGCTGACCGTCGGCTTGCGGTTGTTCCAGGAGCGGTTCGGCACGCCGCGCGCGCTGGTCGCGGCCGGCGGCGTTGCCGCCAACCATGCCATCCGCAGCGCGCTGCAGGATGTCGCGGCGAAAGCGCAGACCACGCTGATCATCCCGCCGCCGGCGCTCTGCACCGACAATGGCGCGATGATCGCCTGGGCCGGCGCCGAGCGGTTGGCGCTCGGCCTCACCGATACGCTGGAAGCGCCGCCGCGCGCCCGCTGGCTGCTCGATGCCAACGCCAAGGCGCCGGCGGGCCACACCAACAGCCGCGCCGGATATTGAACTGAGGGATCCGATGCCCGCGCATATGTCAGTCAGCGTGATCGGTGCGGGCGCCTGGGGTACGGCATTGGCCGAGGTCGCGGCGCGCGCCGGGCGCAAGGTGACGCTGTATGCGCGCAATGCCGAGCATGCCGCGCAGATCCAGGCGACGCGGGTCAATCCGAAGCTGGCTGGTGTCCAGCTGCAGCCCGGCATCGCGGTGACATCGGATATTGCGGCTGCCGCGCGCGCCGACATCGTCCTCGCCGTCACTCCGGCGCAGCATTTGCGCGCCGCGGTCAGCCATCTTGCGCCATACCTTACACCCGATACGCCTGTCATCGCCTGCGCCAAGGGCATCGAGCACGGCACGCACAAATTCATGACCGAAGTGATCGCTGAAGCAGCGCCGCGCGCGGTGCCCGCGATCCTGTCGGGACCGAGCTTTGCTGACGACGTCGCGCGCGGACTGCCGACGGCCGTGACGTTGGCCACCCGGGACGAGACGCTGGCACGCGCGCTCGTCCAGGCGCTCGGCTCGGCGACCTTCCGGCCCTATCACACGTCAGACGTGCGCGGCGTCGAGATCGGCGGCGCGGCCAAGAACGTGCTGGCGATCGCCGCCGGCATCGTCGTCGGCAAAAATCTCGGCGCCTCCGCGCTCGCGGCGCTGACCACGCGCGGCTTCAGCGAGCTCGCAAGATTGGGCCGTGCCTGCGGCGCACGCACCGAAACCCTCTCCGGCCTGTCGGGATTGGGCGACCTGCTGCTCAGCTGCTCGACCGCGCAATCGCGCAATTTCGCGCTCGGCCTCGCGCTCGGTCGCGGCGAAGCGGCGCCGATCGGCAAGCTCGCCGAAGGCGCGTTCACCGCGCCGGTGCTGTGCGAGCTCGCCGCTGCGCAGAAGGTCGATATGCCGGTGTCAAACGCGGTCGCGGCGATCCTGAGCGACCGGCTGACGATCGATGACGCGATCGAAGGCCTGCTGACGCGGCCATTCAAGGCCGAAGGCTAGAGCTTGTCGTATTGACGTTTTTCTCCACGCGAACCGCTTCGCGCGAAGACGCCCTGATCACCGGGCCATCGCGAAGGCGACGAGGTCATGCAACCCGGCCCCCGTTCCATCGGGCGTCACGCCGAGTTCCTCGGCTGATGCGTTGGTGCGGTTGACCCAAAAGGTCGGATAACCGAACCATTTTGCGCCGGCCACGTCCCATCCGGCGAATGCGGCAAAGACGATCTCCTCCTTCTTCAGTCCGAACGCGTCGATACCCATCTGATAGGCGCGCGTATCCGGCTTGAAGGCAGCGACCTTGTCGGTGCTGAGGTGTTCTTCGAACAGCCCCTCGAGTCCGGAATTCTTGATCGCCGCGTCCAGCATCGGTGCGGTGAAGTTGGAGAGAAACGCCAGGCGCAGGCCGGCGGCGCGAAGCTGCACGAGCGCCGGCGCGACGTCCGGCCACGCCTTGAGTTCCAGGTAGGTCTGCATCAGGCGGTCGCGCTGCTCGGGCGAGAGCGAGATCTTCGTCGCCTTCGCCGCGAACACCAGCGCGTCCTCGGTAACGCGCCAGAAGTCGGCATATTGCCCGCCGAGCGTCCTGAGCCAGGTGTATTCGAATTGCCGGGTTCGCCACACGGCGCCCAGCTCCGCGCCCATGCCGGGGAACATCTCGTCCAGCCGGGCGGACACCGGACGGGGATCGATCACGGGGAAGCCGTCGAAAGCGACGGCTCGGAAAGGCGGGCGGTCTGCCGCGCGCGTCCGACCGGACAATACCGTCGCGGCCGTGACGGAAGCCGCGGCCATGGTCGTAAACGTTCGGCGATCCAGAAGCATGTCGTTTCCCCGCATTGCGTGCCGCCACCGTTCACACAATTGCGTGTTGGCACAATCGCCCGATTTCAGCAGAGATCATTCCGCGTTTCAGAACAATCGGGGAGGGGATGACGATGGACCGGCTCGATGAGCTCCGCCTGTTTCTCGCGATCGTCGACAGCGGACAATTTGCGGCCGCCGGCCGCAAATTCGGACGTTCGCCCTCCTCGACGACACGGATCGTCGCCGAGCTCGAGCGGCGCCTCGGCACCCGGCTGCTGCAACGGACCACGCGAAAGCTGTCGCTGACCGACTCCGGCGCGCGGCTTGCCGCGCAGGCGCGCCGCCTGCTCGCCGATTATGACGACGCGATCGATGGCGCGATCGGAGAGGCCGCAAGCCTGCGCGGCAACATCAAGCTGTCGGCGCCGACGCTGTTCGGCAGCCGTCACATCGCGCCGCTGGTGCGCGGGTTCCTTGAACGTCACCCGGACATCACGCTGCAACTGACACTCGAGGATCGTCTGGTCGATCTGATCGACGAGCGGATCGACGTTGCGCTGCGGATCGGCCATCTGACGGACTCGTCGCTGAGGGCCCGGCGCGTCGGTGAAGTCCGGCGCATTGTCGTCGCCAGCCCCGATTATCTGAAGCGGCACGGCCGGCCGCGCCGACCCGACGATCTTGCGCAGCATCACGCCGTAACCTTCGTCAATCAGGCGAGCCCCGCGACCTGGTCGTTCCAGCACAAGCAAAGCGGTCCGCAGAAGATCAAGGTATCGAGCCGCATGGAGGTCAACCGCGCCGAGACGGCGATCGGACTGACGCGCGACGGCATGGGCTTGACCCGCGTGCTGTCCTACCAGGTTGCGGATGAACTCGCGGCGGGGTCCCTGGTCCGCGTGCTGCGGGACTATGAAGTCGCGCCGATCCCGGTGCAGCTGGTCTATCCCAGCGCACGCCTGATGGCGCCGCGCATTCGCAGCTTCCTGGACTTTGCCGCGGGTGAGCTACCCCAGACGGCATTCGAGCACCCATAGCGGGTCTGCGCCGGTCGCGCTTGACGGGGCAGACTTCCGCGCAGAGATCATGCGCGCTGTGCTAGCGTAGCGGCGACCGTCGGATCCCGCTCCAACAACAAGAAACCGAACTTGGGGAAAGTACATGCGTCAACCGCGTCACGTTATCGCTTCGATCGGCATTCTGTTTGCCGTCGCCACCTCCTGCGCCACCACGCGCGCGCAAACGGTCGCACCTTACGACGAACTCGCCAAGCGCGAGGCTGCGGCCAACGCCGAGGATGGCAAGCGGGTCGCCCCGCTTAAATCGATCGGCAATCCCTCAAGTGATGTCTCACCGGAGATGCAGGCGATGATCGGTGCGCCCTACCCGCCGCATTTCAACGCCGACCCGAAGACCCCTGCGGAGTGGAAGGAGTTGATCGACCGCCGCGCCAAGCTCTTGATCGCGGGCATTCCGGCCATGAAGGCGAAGCTCGGCGTCAAGGTCGAGGAAACCAGGATTGCCGGCGTGCACTGCTACGTCGTGACGCCGAACAAGATCGCGCTCGAGAACCGGCGGCGCCTGCTGATTCACGTGCATGGCGGCGGCTACGTGTTCGGCCCCGGCGAAGCCGCGTTGCCGGAAGCCATCATGATGGCCGGCTTTGGCGGCTACAAGGTGATCTCGGTCGACTACCGGATGCCGCCGGACTTCCCCTATCCGGCCGCGATGGACGACGCGATGGCGGTCTGGAAGGAGGTCCTGAAATCGCACGAGCGGCACCGGCTGGCGATCTTCGGCACCTCGACCGGCGGCGCAATGACGCTTGCGATGGTGTTGCGGGCAAGGGACGAGAAGCTGCCGCTGCCGGCTGCGATCGCGCCGGGCACGCCTTGGTCCGACATCGACAAGATCGGCGACAGCTACGCGAGCAACGAGTGGGTCGACAACGTGTTGGTGACCTGGGACGGGTGGCTCGGCCGCGCGGCCAAGCTCTATGCCAACGGGACCAGCCTGAAGAATCCCTACATTTCGCCGATCTATGGTGACTTCAAGGGGTTTCCGCCGACCATCCTGACATCGGGCACGCGCGACCTGTTCCTCAGCAACACGGTTCGCACACACCGCAAATTGCGGCGCGCCGGCGTGATCGCCGATCTCAATGTCTACGAGGGGCAATCCCACGCGCAGTACCAGATGAACATCGATGCGCCCGAGACCAAGGAAGCCTTCACCGACATCGCCAAATTCTTCGATCGATATCTGAAGCAGTGAGTGAGGCATTAGATGCCCGCGCTTGTCGCGGGCGCCCGGGTGCCTGTAGATTGCCGCGCGATCAGCGATCGAGAACGGGGTGAGTTGCGATGAACTACTGGCTGGTGAAATCCGAGCCGTCGGTCTGGTCCTGGGACCAGCAGGTCGCCAAGGGCGCCAAGGGCGAAGCCTGGACCGGCGTGCGCAACTTCACGGCGCGGCAGAACCTCGTCAACATGAAGAAGGGCGACAAGGCGTTCTTCTATCATTCCAACGAGGGCAAGGAGATCGTCGGCATCGCGGAGATCGTCAAGGAAGCCTATCCCGACCCGACCGACAAGACCGGCAAGTTCGTCTGCGTCGACATCAAGGCCGACAAGCCGCTGAAGGCACCGGTGACGATGGCCGCGATCAAGGCCGACAAGAAGCTCGCCGACATGGCGCTGGTGAAATATTCACGCCTCTCGGTGCAGCCGGTGACATCAGAGGAATGGAAATACGTCTGCAAGATGGGCGGGCTGTAGCGTTCCACGAACTTCACCGTCGTCCCGGCGAAGGCCGGGACCCATAACCACAGGCGGGCATGGTTAAAGTGCGCTGTGGCCACAGCTCGTCTCAACAATCACCATTTGGGGTTATGGGTCCCGGCCTTCGCCGGGACGACAGTAGAGGATGCGGCGAGCCTACGCCCCGGCCGCCATCACCACCTGCGCCAACAACTGCTCGCGCTTGGACTGGGTGCGGTAACCGCCCATCGTCGCGGCGAAGCGTTCGAGGATGCCGTCCTCGAAGGCAGTGACGATGGTGTCGTGGACATAGCTCTTGCGGCAGATCGCCGGCGTGTTGGAGAGCTGGTCGGCGGCGGCGCGGATCGCGTCCAGCACCTGGCGCTTGCGGCCACGCTGGCTGGCGGCCGGCGTGATCCGCGACAGCGATTCCACGACGACGGCCGAGGCCATCAGGGTGCGGAAATCCTTCAGCGAGATCTTGATGCCGGCGAGCTCGCGCAGGAACGCGTTCACCGCCGTGGTGGAGGCGGCGCGCACGACGCCGGAGCGGTCGTAATACTGGAACATGCGCTTGCCCGGAACAGCGCGCAGAATGCCGATCGCACGCACCAGCTTGGCCGCGTCGCATTCCTTGCGCACGGCCTTGCCGCCCTTGGCCTTGAAGGTCAGCACCAGCGAATCGTCTTCCAGCGTGACGTTGGATTTCAAAAGCGTGGTGGCGCCGCGGGTGCCGTTGAGGCGGGCATAGGATTCGTTGCCGGGCCGGATCGCGGTGCGCGCGATCAGTTCGATCACCGCCGACAACGCGAACTCGCGCGTCGGCTCGTCGCCGGACAGGAACGCCGAGACCTTGCGCCGGATCTTCGGCAGCGCGGCGACGAGCTTGGCCAGGCGATGCGCCTTGCGCTGCTCGCGGACCTTCTCCCAGTCGGCGTGATAACGGTACTGCAACCGGCCCGCGGCATCGCGGCCGACCGCCTGCAGATGCGAGCTCGGATCGCTGGAATAGCGCACCTGGCGATAAGCCGGCGGAACCGCCATCGCATGCAGCCGGCGGATCGTCCGCGCGTCGCGGATGCGCGAACCATTTGCGCGCACGAACGAATAATTCTTGCCGCGCTTGATGCGGCGGATGGTCAGCTCGTTCTGGTCGCCGAGTCGCAGGCCGAGATCACGCGCCAGATCCTCAACGGAGGTCTTGATCGGCGCGTCCAGCTTGAGTTTTGCCCGGGGCGGCTGCTTGGGCCATTGGCCCAGCGCCTTCGCCAGGGCGACAGCGGGATCGGCGGACATGGGCCGCACAGCCGCGATGTTCTGCTGATCCATCATACTTCCAGGACGCCTTGTTCCGCTGTTCTCCCGGTAATGCCGTTGCTTCGGGCTTGGTTCCGGTTGGCCATCTGGCCTCGGTTTCGCGATTTAGGGCGTCGGGCCTGACATTGCGAGTCGTGAATCGGTTATCGGCGGTCTCTAATTACCTTTCATGGGTGCCATTCGCCCGCTAACCTTGATTTTGGCCCCTCCAGGATCGGTCAAAATGGCGGGAGCCCGGCCTGGGAACCGGGTTTTGAGCGCGGCCAGCACGACCCGGCCACAGCAGACAGGTCAGGGATGGTGCCGTTTCGCGCCAAGTCCGGGCGGCCCCTCACGATCCACCCGGCTCTCCTGGACAGCGATCCAGCCGCACAGGCGGTTCAGACGAAATCGTCGGCGCAGATCGCCGCGGCGGCCCTGCGATTGTTCTTCGAAATGCGCTGCTGGTGGTCCAGCAGAATTGACGTCGAGGCGTCGCGTCGCGGCGTCAGCTCGCGCCTGAACATGGCTTTGAGGCTTTCCCAACTCCGCATCAGGCGGATCGCGGTCGGCAACTCTTTCGCGACAGCCACCGTCCGCGCCGACGGCGTGAGACGCCGGCAAGCGGAGCAGAGAACGATACCACTACGACCAAGAGACCAGTGACCTCGAGCACGCGATGAAGCATAGGTTTCACTCGTCAACGAGGCGCGGTAAACCGCCCAATCAGATGAGAAGCCGTCGGACTATCCGGCGGCTTCGACGCGACGAAAGTGACAGTCATTTTTCCTTGCCGGGCCGGAATGCGGCAACGCATAATCGCGGCAATGATCAAGACGGCTTGCTGTCGCGTCGTTTGCGATCGGCAATGAGTGGAGGAAAGCGATGTCCGAGAAGATCTATGACGTGCCGGCCGACTGGGCCAAGCGCGCTTATGTCGACGACGCCAAATACCGTGAGATGTATGCGCACTCGGTCAAGGACCCCAACGGCTTCTGGGGCGAGCACGG
>NZ_NWTG01000038.1 GCF_002532045.1 Bradyrhizobium sp. C9
GCGACATGACCGAACGATCCATCGCGAGCAACCGACTTTTGCAACAAAATCGGTCAAGAGGCGACGTGCCACGGTCACCCGGCGATATCCGGTGTAGAGGGTACAGCTGACATGGCGGATTTATGAGTCCGCGTCCAACCTGACGCGCTTACCGCGACGTCGGCGGCGCGCCCAGATTCCCCGCCAGGATCGCCTTGCCTGCGTCCTCATATTGTGTGTCGCGGGCCTGGATCTGCTGCGCGATCGCATGCATGTCGCGAAACCGCCGCTCGAACGGATTCTTCGCAAACACCGCCGTTGCGCCCGACATGTGATAGGCGATGTCGACCACGGCGGCCGACTGGTGGATGGTCCAGGTCGAGGCGATGCGGATTGCGATGCGATGTGCCTCGCTGATCGGATCGCCGCGGGTGAGATCGCTCCAGACCTCGTTCGCCGTCGCATACAGATAAGCGCGCGCGGCGCGCAGGCTCGCCTCGGTGCGGCCGATCTGGCCCTGCACGGCGTTGTTGTCGCGCATCGCCTTGACGCCCTGCGGGGTCTTGCCGCGGGCGAGCTCGGTCGCCGCATCCAGCATGGCGCGCGCGACGCCGAGCGAGGTCGCGGCAAAGCCCATGCTGAACACCATGTTGGTGGAGAGCTTGTAGAGCGGGCCGCCTTCGCGGCACGCGCTGGGGTCGTCGCGTAGCGCGGCGAATTTGTCCGGGATGAAGAGATTGTCGACCGAATAGGAATCGGTGCCAGTGCCCTTCAGGCCGATCACATCCCAGACGTCGTACATCACGGCTTGCGACACCGGAAACAGGATGGTGCGGATCTCCGGCGCGCCGTCGGCCTTCCTGCGCGGCGAGCCGTCCGCCTCGACGACGCGGACATGGGCGCCGAGCCAGCTCGCCTGCCGCGAGCCCGAGGCGAAATCCCAGCGTGCAGTGGCGCGGTAGCCGCCAGGCTCAGCGCGGACCTCATGGGCGATCGCGCCCCAGGCGAGGATGCCGGGCGCGGTGTTGAAGATCTCGTTGGCTGCGTCGGGCGCGAGATAGGCCGCGGTCATGGCGCAGACGCTGCACTGGCCGAGGCACCAGGCGGTCGAGGCATCGGCCTTGGCGATCTCCTCCTGCATCTGCATGAAGGCGTCCAGCGTCGCCTCGGCGCCGCCGAAACGCTTCGGCAGCAGCGCACGATAGAGCCCGTTCTCGACCAGGGCCGCGGTGACGGCAGGCGTCAGCCGCCGTGTCCGTTCGATCTCGTCGGCTTCAGCAATGATCAGCGGCGCCAGCGCGCGCGCCCGCTCGACAAGGTCTACTCCCTGCGGCTTGTTCATGCGTGTCCTCGGCCCCTTCCGACGTTCTTGTTGGGCGGGTTGAGGCGATGGTGGCCCATCCGGCAAAGGAGGGCAAGGCGGGGCGGCGCCGATGCAGATCAGCTATCCATCGCGGCCGCGCGATGCATGCAGCCGCGCTCAGGCGGCGGCGCGGCCGAGATCGAGCGAGGGCTGGCGCTTGGTGGAGAAACTCAGCGCCACCGCGACCGCGGCAAGGCCGATCGCGAAGGAACCGGCGTGCAGCCACGTGTAGCCATGGAACGTGTCGAACACGTAACCGCCGGCCCACGGCCCGAGCGCCATGCCGAGGCTCGCGAAGGCCGACACCGCGCCGAACACGGTGCCCATGATGCGCGCGCCGAAGAACTCGCGCACCAGCACGGCATAGAGCGGCATCACGCCGCCATAAGCGAGCCCGAACACGACGGACAGCGCGTAGAACTCACCGAGCTGCGCCACCGCCAGATAAGTCGCGATCGACAGCGCCTGCACCAGGAGGCCGCCGACCAGCACCGGCTTGGCGCCGAGCCGGTCGGCCAGCACCCCGAGCAGCAGCCGTCCGCCGAGCCCGGAGAAGCCGGCGAGGCTGTAGACCGTGACCGCGGTGAGCGGCGCGATGCCGCACACCATGGCGTAGGACACCATGTGGAAGATCGGGCCCGAATGCGCCGCACAGCAGGCGAAATGCGCCAGTGCCAGCGTGATGAATTGCGGCGTGCGCAGCGCCTGCGCCACGGTCCATTCCGCTTGCGGCGCATTGCCGGCCGTTGCGATCGCAACGTTCGTTCCCTGCGGCGCCGGGCGCACCAGGAACGATGCGGGGATCAGCAGCACCCATGCGGCGATGCCGATCACGAACATCGCAAAGCGCCAGTCATAGGCCGTGATCAGCCAGCTGGCGGATGGCGCGACCGTCAGCGGCGATACGCCCATGCCTGCCGACACCAGCGCGACGGCGAGGCTGCGATGCTTGTCGATCCAGGCGCTAGCAAGCGCCATCATCGGTGCATAGAAGCTGCCGGCGGCGATCCCGATCAGCACGCCGAAGCAGAGCTGGAATTGCCACAGGGTCTTTGCCTGGCTTGCCGTCACGAGGCCAAGCCCGAGCAGCAGGCTGCCCGCCAGCACCACGACGCGGGTGCCGAAGCGGTCGGACAGCGCGCCCCAGGCGAACGCTGCAAATCCCATGCAGAGGAAATCCAGCGTCGCGGCCGCCGAGACACCGGCGCGCGACCAGCCCATCGCATCCGAGATCGGCTGCAGGAACACCGCGAGCGACAGCATGGTGCCGAAGCCGACGCAGGTCATCAGCGCGCCCGCGCCGACGACGACCCAGCCATAGTCGAACCGAGCGTCCTTGCTCATGCGTTTCCCCGGCGCTGTTGTTTATTGTGGTGCGCGCAGCGAGGATGGTGGCCTATCCGGGGTCCGGGGGCAATATGACGGGCAACATGCCTCTCATTCCGGGATCAGCGGATTGTGCGTTGCATGCGCAAGATGTCGCGGCGACGCGTGGCTAGCCGCACTGCCAGGCGCGGCCGATCGGCGTCCAGACCCAGCACGGGCCGTAGCTGCCGCCATTGTAGCGCCCGCCGCCATGGAAGCCGGGCCGGCCGAAATAGTGCCAATCGCCGCCATAGTAATATTCCGGCGAAAAGTCCGGATAGCCGCGGGCGGCGCCGCGCGGGCCGAGCACCGGAATGGTCTCGTTGGGCGGCTGGCGGTAGCCGGGCAGGAAGCCGTAGCCATGCCAGCGGGTAGAGCCGTGCCGCTTCTTCGAGGAAGCGGCCGCGCTCAGGTCCGGCTGCAGCAAAGCGAGGATGACGATCGAGAGAGACAGGATACGCAACATGCGAGGAGCTTAGTCGGGCCGCCGCGCCGTGGCGATTCAAATCATGGTGCGTTTTGTTGCCGGGACAAGAATGGGCAACAAGTGCGCCTGCGACAGCGTGTCAGCTATCCGGCTACTGTGCATGGGGTTGTTTTCGAGATTTTCGATCAGGACCGGTCCGGCGCTGATGTCGTCAGGCTGGCGACGGGCCGTGACCGCGTCTCAGCTATCCACCTTGAGCGCGGCGATGAAGGCTTCCTGCGGAATGTCGACCTTGCCGAACTGCCGCATCTTCTTCTTGCCTTCTTTCTGCTTCTCCAGGAGCTTGCGCTTGCGCGTGATGTCGCCGCCGTAGCACTTCGCGGTGACGTCCTTGCGCAGCGCGCGCACGGTTTCGCGCGCGATCACCTTGCCGCCGATCGCCGCCTGGATCGGGATCTGGAACATGTGCGGCGGGATCAGCTCCTTCATCTTCTCGACCATGGCGCGGCCGCGGCCCTCGGCGCGGGTGCGATGCACCAGCATCGACAGCGCGTCGACCGGCTCGGCGTTGACCAGGATCTGCATCTTGACCAGGTCGGCCGGCTTGTAGTCGGTCAGATGGTAGTCGAACGAGGCGTAGCCCTTGGAGACCGACTTCAGGCGATCGTAGAAATCGAACACCACCTCGTTGAGCGGCAGATCGTATTTCACCATCGCGCGGGAGCCCACGTAAGTGAGCTCCTTCTGCGAACCACGGCGGTCCTGGCACAGCTTCAGCACGCTGCCGAGATATTCGTCCGGGGTGAGGATGGTGGCCTCGATCCACGGCTCCTCGATCTCGGCGATCTTGACCACGTCCGGCATGTCGACCGGGTTGTGGATCTCGAGCTCGGTGCCGTCGGTCAGCTTCATCTTGTAGATGACGCTCGGCGCGGTCGCGATCAGGTTGAGATCGAACTCGCGCGACAGCCGCTCCTGGATGATCTCCAGATGCAACAGCCCGAGGAAGCCGCAGCGGAAGCCGAAGCCGAGCGCAGCGGAGGTTTCCATCTCGAAGGAGAAGCTGGCGTCGTTCAAGCGCAGCTTGCCCATCGCAGCGCGCAGCGTCTCGAAATCGTCGGCGTCGACCGGGAACAGGCCGCAGAACACCACCGGGATCGCCGGCTTGAAGCCCGGCAGCATTTCGGTGACCGGCTTCTTGTCGTCGGTGATGGTGTCGCCCACTCTCGTGTCGGCGACTTCCTTGATCGCCGCGGTGATGAAGCCGATCTCGCCGGGGCCGAGCTCGTCGACCTGCTGCATTTTCGGCGTGAAGAAGCCGACGCGCTCGATGTCGTAGGCAGCACCGGTGCCCATCATGCGGATGCGGCTGCCCTTCTTCATCACGCCGTCGACGACGCGGATCAGAACGACCACGCCGAGATAGACGTCGTACCAGCTGTCGACCAGCAGCGCCTTCAAGGTCGCGTCGCGGTCGCCCTTCGGCGGCGGCAGGCGGGTGACGACGGCCTCCAGCACATCTGGCACGCCAAGGCCGGTCTTGGCCGAGATCATCACGGCGTCGGAGGCGTCGATGCCGATCACGTCCTCGATCTGCTGCTTGACCTTCTCGGGCTCGGCCGCGGGCAGGTCGACCTTGTTCAGGACCGGCACGATCTCGTGACCTGCGTCGAGCGCATGATAGACGTTGGCGAGCGTCTGCGCCTCGACGCCCTGGCTGGCGTCGACCACGAGCAGGGAACCCTCGCAGGCCGCCAGCGACCGCGAGACCTCGTAGGCGAAGTCGACGTGGCCGGGCGTGTCCATCAAATTGAAGATGTAATCCTTGCCGTCCTTGGCGCGGTAATTCAGCCGGACGGTCTGCGCCTTGATGGTGATGCCGCGCTCGCGCTCGATATCCATCGAATCGAGCACCTGCTCCTTGCCCGCCATTTCGCGATCCGACAGGCCGCCCGTCATCTGGATCAGGCGGTCGGCAAGGGTCGATTTGCCATGGTCGATATGGGCGACGATGGAGAAGTTGCGGATGTTCGAAATCGGGGCAGTTGTCATGGGGCGCGGGATAGCATCCGCACCCCCGCACGGGCAACCATATTGCGGTATTTTGCAGGGGTGTGACGGCGAATCACGGCCGTGTTTCAGTCAGATCCGCCGTGATCGATTTTCGGGCATGTTTCTGCTAGGTGTTTCGGCCCAAAACCGTGGATCTGACGATGCGCTGGACCCTTCTCGCCGCCGGATTGCTCGCAATGTTGTTCGCCGCGCCGGCGGTCGCCGACAAGCGCGTCGCGCTGGTGGTCGGCAATTCGACCTATCAGAACGTGTCGCGGTTGCAGAATCCGAAGGGCGATGCAGAGCTCGTGGCCGGCACGCTGCAGCGGCTGGGCTTTGCGCTGGTCGGCGGGCAGGCCCAGGTCGATCTGGACAAGGCCGGTTTCGATGCTGCGATCCAGCGCTTCGGCAGCCAGCTGATCGGCGCCGACGTCGCGCTGTTCTACTACGCCGGCCATGGCATCCAGGTGCGCGGAACGAATTATCTGGTGCCGGTCTCGGCGAATCCAGTGCGCGAGGCCGATGTCGATTTCCAGATGGTCGATGTGGGCCTCGTGCTGCGGCAGATGGAAGGCGCGGGCACGCGGCTCAACATCGTCATCCTGGATGCCTGCCGGAACAATCCGTTCGGCGGGCGCGGCCTGCGCGCCACCGATGGTGGCCTTGCCCAGATCCGCGCGCCCGAGGGCACGCTGTTGTCCTATGCGACCCAGCCTGGCAACGTCGCGCTCGACGGCGATGACGGTCACAGCCCCTACACGCGCGCGCTCGTCGACACCATGCAGAAGCCCGGGCTCGACGTGCTGCAGGCCTTCAATCAGGTCGGCCTCGTCGTCAAGCGCGCGACCGGCAGCGCGCAGCAGCCCTGGGTCTCGACCTCGCCGATCGACGGCTCGTTCTATTTCGCCGGCAACGCGCCGGCTCAGGTCGCGACCGCCGATCCGCCGGCGACGGTGATCCCACCGACGCAAAGCCTGCCGCCGCCAGCTCTGCCTTCACAAAACGTGCCGCCGTCGGCACCGCCGGTGGTGCGCACGCAATCGGACTTCATCATTGCGGATTCCGACAGCCGCCTGCTGTCGGAGAGCGATCTCAGGGTGCTCAGCAAGGACGATCTGCGGATCGCGCGCAATGAAATCTTCGCGCGGCGCGGGCGCTACTTCAACGCGCCAGACCTGACCGCGCGCTTCAGCAGGTTCGCATGGTATGTGCCCCGCTCATGGGATCCGCCGCTCAATGAGATCGAGAGTGCGAATGTCGCGCTGATCGATCGCTTCGAATCCGGTGGCGGCGCGACGCAAAGCGGTTTCATCTTCCCGGATTCCGATCGGCGTCTCTTGACGCCTGCCGATCTGCGGCGGCTGTCGCGGGACGAGTTGCGGATCGCACGCAACGAGATCTTCGCCCGCAGGGGACGCTATTTCGATTCCGCCGATCTCAAGGCGTATTTCGCCCGCTTCCCCTGGTATGCGCCGAACAGCTGGAATCCGAAGCTGAATGCGATCGAGGAGGCCAATGTCGCGCTGATCGATCAGGCCGGAAAGCGCTGAATGGCCGCGCGCTGGCCCGCCTGCATCGTTGCTCTGCTGGCGCTGCTGCCGCCGCTTGCGCATGCTCAGAGCAACAGCGAACTGCTCGACCGCCTGGTGCGCGCCTATCCCGACGCGCTGTCCGCCCATGACGACACCACGATCACCTGGCGCGACGGCACCGTGATGCCGGTCGACGACGGCGTCTCCGGCAAGCCATTCGATCAGCTGCTGCGTAATGCCTCGATCCTCGACCAGATGCGGCAGCCTTATCCGTCCGGGCCGGCGGCGCCACCGGCCACGAATGTCGATCCCGGCCGCTTCCGCAACGAGGCCTTCTTCAAGAAGATGTATGGCGATTGCAACACGGCCGAGGTCAGGCGGAACCTGGTGACGATCACCTGGCTACCGCGGTCCTGGGGCAAGCCGGTTCAGGTCACCCGGGTCAACGGCGTCGCCGAGCGTCTCAAGCAGGTCTCCGCCGAGATCGATGCGCTCGATCCGGCGCTGCGCGCCGCGGCCTTCCCGATCGCGGGTGTGCTATCTTGTCGCGCCGTCGCCGATACCGGGCGGATGAGCATGCATGGCTACGCGGCCGCGATCGACCTCAACCTGAAGGTCTCGGATTACTGGCTATGGGCGGGCAAGGGCAGCGGGACCATTCCCTATAAAAACCGGATGCCGCGCGAGATCGTCGACATTTTCGAGCGCCATGGCTTCATCTGGGGCGGCAAGTGGTACCACTACGATACCATGCATTTCGAGTACCGGCCGGAGCTTCTCGAGAAGTGAAGGGGCCGGTTGGAGGCGTTCTCACGCCAAGCTGATTACACTGGCCACAAAAACGCGCTAAAGCGCGATGAAACGCTGGTGAGCAATCACTCATCGTTCCTTCCGCTTCCATTCGGCATGATCTTTCCAGGAAACCACTTTCCACGTTTCCGGGTCATGCCTCAGGCACAGGCCATGTCGACCGCCACCGCTCTCCCTGCCGCAAGGCGCACCACCCGCAGACTGACGATCCGGCGGATCGCCGCCTGGATTGCCTCCCGCGCCGTCGATCCCAGGACCAGCCTGTGGTTCGTGATCGGCTTCGCGTTGGTTCACGCGGTGCTGTGGACGCTGATCCTGGTCAAGCTCAAGGCTGCGCAGGACGTCCATATGGATGTCGCGGAGGCCTATGCCTGGGGCCAGCGCTTCCTGCTCGGCTATGGCAAGCATCCGCCGCTGTCGGGCTGGATCGCCGGGGTCTGGTTCAGGATCTTCCCCGTCACCAACTGGTCGACCTACGCGCTTGCGATGGCAACCGTCAGCTTCGCGCTGGTGGTGTGCTGGCTGATCGCACTGCGCGTCGTCGATCGCCGCCGTGCGTTCTTCATGGTGGTGATGCTCGCGCTCTACCCGATCTTCAATTTCAAGGGCTTCAAATACAACGCCGACCTCGCGCAGCTGGTGCCGTTGCCGCTGCTGGTGCTGGCTTATCTGAACGCGTTCGAGAAGCGCAGCTTCAAATCGGGGCTCTTGCTCGGCTTTGCCGGCATGCTGGCGCTGATGACCAAGTACTGGGTGGTGACGATGATCGGCGCGATCGGGCTTGCCGCGCTGATCCATCCGCAGCGCATGCAATTCCTGCGCTCGCCGGCGCCGTGGGTTGCGATCGGCACGATGGTCGTGACGATGATCCCGCATCTGGTGTGGCTGGAGGAGGTGAACTTCGTGCCGTTCACCTATGCCGGCGACGTCTACGCGCTGTCGAGCCGCGAGCTCAACGTCCAGCTCGTGATCGGCTACATCATACACAATCTCGGGCTGCTCGCGATTCCGACCGTGCTGGGCCTGGTGGCGCTGCTGCTCGGGTCGGTGCCATGGCGGCCGTCGGACGTGCTGGCGCGGATCTGGTCGCGCGGTCCCAATCCGGCCGTCAATCTTCCTCAGGCGCTCAACATCTGGATCATCCAGTCGATCGTCGCGATCGGGCCGCCGCTCGGCGCGCTGGCCTTCACCGTCTATATCAAGACCGATTGGGGCATCCCGCTGTTCTTCCTGGTGCCGCTTGCGCTGGTTGCGATCCCTTCGCTGCGTTTCCCGCGCATGGCGCTGTTCTCGATCACGGCGGTCTGGTTCGTGGCCACGATCGCCACGCTGATCGCCGCGCCCAGCATCGCGACGCAAGAGATCGCGTCCAACCGTGTCGGCGGCTCGACCTACGCCGCGCGCTCCGAATTGGCGCGCGAGCTGACCCAGACCTGGCAGGACAGATTCCATTCGCGCTGGGCGGTGGTCGTCGCACGCTCCGACATCGGCGAGCCGATGACGTTCTACAGTCCGGATCATCCGGCCTCGCTGGTGCCGGGCGAAGCGTGGTCGTCAGGACTGACGTCGCTCGACGAAGCCAAGCGCCTCGGCTTTATCGGCGTCTGCGACACCACCGATCCGGTGTTCCTGCAGCCATGCGAGGCGTGGATGGCCGAGCATGCCAAGAACGCCGAGCCGATGGTGATGAACACCATGCGCTTCTTCAACGGCCATCCCGGTCCGTCGACGATGTGGAAGGTCTATCTGGTGCCGCCGGCGAAGTAGCGCTGGGGCATTGTAGCCAACTGACTTGATCAGTCGCCAGCGCGGTTTCCGTCACCCCCGCGCAAAGGCTTCGCCTTTGTCGCTGGAGGTGCGAGCGGAGCGAGCCTCGAAGGATGAATCGGCCACCGGCGGGGCCATCGACCCTTCGAGACGCGCGCGATGCGCGCTCCTCAGGGTGACGGTGATGGCCTGGCGTAGCGGCGCGAGGCCCGCCGTTACGTGCCTTCTTCGTTGAACTTGCTGGCGACGAGCTCGGCGATGGCGTCCAGCGCCTGCTGTGCTTCGTCGCCTTTCGCGGAAACCACGACCGTGGTGCCGGGCCCTGCGGCCAGCATCATCAGGCCCATGATCGAGGTGCCGCCGACGGTCTCGCCACCGCGCGTCACCCAGATCTCAGCGTTGAAGCGCTCGACCAGCTGAACGAACTTGGCCGATGCCCGCGCATGCAGGCCGCGCTTGTTGACGATCAGGAGTTCACGCGAGATGGCGCCCGCTGGCACGCCCGGGCCGACATGATTTTCGCCCGGGGCCGCGCCGCTCATTTGCCTGCGAGAACGCGGCTGGCGATGGTGACGTATTTGCGGCCGGCTTCCTGCGCCATCGCGATCGCGTCGGGCAGCGAACGCTCTTCGCGAACCTTGGCGAGCTTGACCAGCATCGGAAGATTGATGCCCGCGAGCACTTCCACCTTCGGGCGGCTCATGCAGGAGATCGCAAGGTTCGACGGCGTGCCGCCGAACATGTCGGTGAGGATCGCAACGCCGTCGCCGCTATCGACGCGGTTCACCGCTTCGATGATGTCGCTTCGACAGAGATCGGAATCGTCCTCGGCCCCGATCGTAATTGCTTCAATTTGTTTCTGCGGACCCATGACGTGTTCGAGCGCGGCTCGGAACTCGTCGGCAAGGCGCCCATGGGTCACCAGCACTAGACCAATCATCGGAAACTCCTCGCGGGCGCCCTTTGGTGCACCGCACGAACGCGCCACTTTGACCATCCAGAGGCCCTGCGCAAGAGGGCATCTTGGCTAGTCTCCCGGTTCCTGGCGGTAGAGAGGGGAGGCTGCGCCGGCAAAATCCGACGCGATAGTGGATGTGATATGGTTACCAATTCCCTTCCCACAATTGGCCGCAAGATTACGGGAGGATGAACTTTCAGGTTGTCGTCAGCGCAGCGACAACCAGCGGCAGGGGTTGGAAGCCTGCCGGCACGGGAATTCGCGGTATTGAAACACCATTAAGGCTGATCTTGAGCGCCTCGGGCGGCGGTAGCCGCTCGGCATCGTCGGCAGCAAGGTCGACGATCAGGCCGACCACGGCCTCGCCTGCGAACGGACAATGGCGGATTCCGAGGCCTCGGATCTCGATCAGACCTGCCAATTGCTGTGCCGGGCGAACCCACAATTGTTCGCCGGCTGTGTCGAGATGGACACGGTCATCGCCCACCAAAATGGCCGGCGGAAGCGCTCCGGTACGTCCGGCGAGAATCAGATCGAAGGCGAGGCGCGACTTGCCGGCGCCCGACGGACCGCGGATCAGCACCGCACGCTCGCCGACCAGAACGGCGGATGCGTGCACGCTTGAATTGTCGCTCATAGTGTCGGCAGCCTGACCACGAAACGCGCGCCGGCGACGGTGGGCTTGCCGTCTTCGTCCGCAGGGCCCGCGCGGTTCTCGGCCCAGATGCGTCCGCCATGCGCTTCGATGATCTGCTTGGAGATCGAAAGCCCGAGGCCGGAGTTCTGGCCAAAACCCTGGTGCGGCCGGTCGGTGTAGAAGCGCTCGAAGATCCGCTCCAGCGCGTCCTCGCCGATGCCGGGGCCGTCATCGTCGACCACGATCTCGACCTCGCCGCGGGTGCGGCGGCAGACGATGCGCACCTTGTCGCCCGGCTTGGAGAACGATTGCGCGTTCGACAGCAGGTTCGAGATCACCTGGCCGAGCCGGGAATCATGGCCGGGCACCGAGAGCGTGTCGGTCGGTCCGCGGCCCTCGAAGCGGGCTTCGACGGCGACGTCGTGGCCGAGCCGGGTCTCGTTGGCAACGCTGGTCAACGTGGTCAGCAGCCGGCGCAGATCGACGGGCGCCATATCCTGGCGCTGCAATTCGGCGTCGAGCCGGCTGGCGTCGGAGATGTCGGAGATCAGGCGGTCGAGCCGTCTGACGTCATGCTCGATCACGGCGAGCAGCCGCGCGCGGCTGTTCTCGTTGCGCGCCAATGGCAGCGTCTCGACTGCGGAGCGTAGCGAGGTCAGCGGATTCTTCAGCTCATGGGCGACATCGGCGGCGAACATCTCGATCGCCTCGATGCGGCTGTAGAGCGCGTTGGTCATGTCGCGCAGCGCGCCGGAGAGATGGCCGATCTCGTCGCGGCGTCCGGTGAAGTCGGGAATCTCGACGCGGGTCTGGATGCGGTTGCGGACGCGCTCGGCGCTTTCGGCGAGCCGCCGCACCGGGCCCGCGATCGTGCTCGCCAGCAGCAGCGACAGCATGATCATGACGGCGGATGCGACCCCGCCGATCTTGAGGATCGCGAGCCGCTCGGACATCACCAGCTGATCGATGTCGTCGCCCTGCGTGGTCAGCATCAATGCGCCGCGCACGGCGCGGAAATGCTGCACCGGAACGGCAACCGACACGATGATCGCGCCGCGATCGGTGACGCGCACCGCGCTGCCCTTCATGCCCTCGAGCGATTGCGCGACTTCGGAATAGCCCTTGCCGCCTTCGGGGCCGAGCTCGCGGTAGATCGGCAGGTCGCCGCGATTGAGCCAGGTCTTGATCGTGGCCCTGGTCTTCTCATACAGCGACGGCTTCTCGGACGGCGGCGGCAGCTCCATGCGCAGCACGTCGCCGCGCGCGAATAGGTTGCGGCTGTCGAGGATCAGGCCGCCGTCGCGGTCGAAGATGCGGGCCCGCGTCTTGGTCGGCGCGATCAGGCGGCGCAGGGTCGGCGCGACGCGCTCGGGATTGATCGGAAAATCCGCCGATTCATCCGGCTGGCCAAAACTCTCGCCGGGCTTGAGGTCGAGCAGCCGGTCGGGATCGATGGTGACGGTATTGCCTTCGACGGTCGCGGATGCCGCGATCGCCTCCGAGATGATCTCGGCATAGACCAGAAGGCTCTGCGTGCGCGCCTCGATCAGGCCGGCGCGGAACTGCGAGAGATAGAGGATGCTGGCGACCAGCGCGACGAGGCCGGCGAGGTTAAGCGAGACGATGCGGCGCGTCAGGCTCGAGAACGACAGCGCGAAGAAGAACTGGCCGGCGCGGCGCACCCAGCCGAGCGGACGGCGCCAGCCCTTGTCCTGCGCCAGATCGTCGGCCACGGCCTCTTGATCGAGGAGCTGCGATGCGTCCTCGGTGTTCAGTCCCTGCTCGAGCTGCGTTCGATCAAGCACTGGCAAAGCTGCCGGTTGGTATGGATGTCGTCCCGCGAAGCAGACAGTCGCCCGAGCTTACCCCAGCCGTGCGGAGCCTGTCAGTTAACAAGCCGCCTGGGGCACGCAGATCAGGCTTCCTTGAAGCGATAGCCGACGCCGTACAGCGTCTCGATCATCTCGAAATCGTCGTCGACCACTTTGAACTTCTTGCGCAGCCGCTTGATGTGGCTGTCGATGGTGCGGTCGTCGACATAGACCTGGTCGTCATAGGCCGCGTCCATCAGCGCGTTGCGGCTCTTCACGACGCCGGGGCGGGTGGCGAGCGCCTGCAGGATCAGGAATTCGGTCACGGTGAGCGTCACCGGCTCGTTCTTCCAGGTGCAGGTGTGGCGCTCGGGATCCATCCGCAGCAGGCCGCGGTCGAGCGCGCGGGCGTCCGGCTCCTTCGGCGCGGCGGTCGGATCCTTCGGCTGGCCGCGGCGGAGCACGGCCTTGACGCGTTCGACCAAGAGGCGTTGGGAGAACGGCTTGCGGATAAAATCGTCGGCGCCCATCTTCAGGCCGAACAATTCGTCGATCTCCTCATCCTTCGAGGTGAGGAAGATCACCGGCAGGTCGGACTTCTGGCGCAGCCGGCGCAGCGTTTCCATACCGTCCATGCGCGGCATCTTGATATCGAGGATCGCAAGATCGGGCGGTGACGTGCGAAACCCATCCAGCGCCGACGCACCGTCCGTGTAGGTCATGATGCGATAGCCTTCGGCTTCGAGCGCGATCGAGACCGACGTGAGAATGTTGCGGTCGTCGTCGACCAAGGCGATTGTGGGCATGAGCTGCTTTCACAATGAGAGTGGCTTGGACGGCGGGCACTCTGGCGACTCGCCGTAGAATATGGGCTTCGAACGCGGTCAACGAGCAATGCAAGCTGGGCTGAAGTGTGACCGAGTTCCGCAAAAAACGCTCTGCGGCCCACGCGTTGGACCCCCATATAGCACCCTGAGACTTTGAGAAAAGGCCCTTTTTTCAAAGGGAACCGCCCGATTCGCCGCCAAAACGACCCGATAGGCCCATGCAACCGACCGCCGACTTCGATCCTGCCCACCTTGCCCGCTCGCTGCTCCGCCGCAGCCGCCAGGGCGCGCTCGCCACGCTGATGACCGGCTCCGGCGATCCCTATTGCTCGCTGGTCAATCTGGCCAGCCACCCCGATGGCTCGCCGATCCTGCTGATTTCCAGGCTGGCGCTGCACACCCGGAATATCCTGGCCGACGACAGGGTGTCGCTGATGCTGGACGAGCGCACCGAGGGCGATCCGCTGGAGGGCGCCCGGATCATGCTGGCCGGCCGGGCGGAGGAGGTCGCACAGTCCGAGCAGGAGCTCGTCCGCCGGCGCTATCTCGGCGCACATCCATCAGCGGAAACCTTTGTAGAATTTAAGGATTTCTCGTTTTTCGTGATCCGGCCGAGCGCCGCCCATCTGGTCGCCGGGTTCGGCCGGATCGTCGACCTCAAGCCTGCACAGTTTCTGACCATGCTCAGTGGTGCTGAAGCGCTGCTGGAGGCCGAGCCGGGCGCGGTGGCGCATATGAACGAGGATCACCGCGAGGCCATGAACCTCTACGCCACGCGGCTGCTGGCTGCGGAAAGCGCCGACTGGCTGTGCACCGGCTGCGACCCCTACGGCATGGACATGCAGGCCGGCCGCAACACGCTGCGGCTCGATTTCCCTGAAAGGGTCAGCAACGGCACCGAGCTGCGCAAGATGCTGGTGCGCCTCGCCGGTGAGGCGCGCGCCAAGGGATAGAGGCATCGTGTCGCAGAGTGCGGCTCCGGGTGCAGTTGCGGAGGCCGGGTGGAGCGTCTCTGACAGCGCGATCATTTCGCGCCCCCGCCGATATCATCGCCGATCGGCGCGATGCGGGTGGCGAGAATGTCTGGCGCTGCAGCTTCGGGAAATCGCCCGCATCGCGAGATCCCATCGCGCTGACGTGCACGTGCGTCGCGGTGATTGCGTTACCATCAATCGTCGCAGTCAGTGATCTTGCTGCCGCCGAGCGCAGCCCGCTGCGGAACATTCGACGCTGCCGGGCATTGAAAGCATCCAGCTTCGACGACGGCGTATCGGGCTCGATCGCATGCAGCTCAATGCCGACCCAGTGGTGCTATCCGCGTGCAACATGATCGTGGACGACTTGCCTGGCACCGTAGCGCAGCGTCAACTCGTGGCGGTCCATCTCAACGACACATCCTCAGCGCGAAACGCATACCCGGCATTCTACGTGCCGGCTGCGTTGCGCGGCGCGGATACACGCCAACCGCTGGCACCCTTTGTGCATCGCAATGCCCTGCTCGCAGCGGGAAAGGCGACGAAACGTCGCCCGATCGCCGCGAAAACAACGAGAAAGCGAAAGCAAAGCGAAAGCGTTTCGCGCTGCGGTATTTGCGCCCGATGATGTACCTGACCTGGAATAAGCCAAAAGCCGTCCGACCGGCTTGGCAAGCCCGGCGATCCCCACTATTAGGTCGCCGGACCGGGGCCGAGAGGCTATATTCTGATGACGGTCATCACCGCGACGGGGCGCGACTAGCGACATTCGCGCGAACAAGGATACGCGGGTTCGAGGAGGTTCTTCGTGCAAGAGACGGGCGTGCATAACGGTGCCTTCGGCGCCGACAAATTCGGCTTAAAAAATCTCAAGGGCGTGCATTGGAACTATGGTGCGCCGCAGCTCTACGAGCACTCGTTGCGCAATGGCGAAGCGGTGCTCTCGGCCGATGGCGCGCTTTGCGCTGACACCGGTGAGTTCACCGGCCGCAGCCCGAAGGACAAGTTCACGGTCCGCGACGGGCTGACCGACAAGAGCATGTGGTGGGCCGGCAACCAGTCGATCACTTCGGAGCAGTTCGCGACGCTGCATGCCGACTTCCTCAAGCATGCCGAAGGCATGACGCTGTTCGCGCAGGATCTCTACGGCGGCGCCGACCCGACGCATCGCATCAGGACGCGCGTCTTCACCGAGCTCGCCTGGCATTCGCTGTTCATCCGCACGCTGCTCATTCGCCCCGAGACGTCGGAGCTCGCGAGCTTCGTGCCCGAACTCACGATCATCGATCTGCCGAGCTTCCGCGCCGATCCGAAACGTCACGGCTGCAAGTCGGAGAACGTCGTCGCGATCGATTTCGCCCGCAAGATCGTCCTGATCGGCGGGTCTTATTATGCCGGCGAAATGAAGAAGAGCGTGTTCACCACGCTGAACTTCTATCTGCCCGAGAAGGGCGTAATGCCGATGCACTGCTCGGCCAATGTCGGCCCCGACGGCGACACGGCGATCTTCTTCGGCCTGTCCGGCACCGGCAAGACCACGCTCTCGGCTGATCCGAAGCGCACGCTGATCGGCGACGACGAACATGGCTGGAGCGAGGACGGCGTCTTCAACTTCGAAGGCGGCTGCTACGCCAAGTGCATCAAGCTGTCGGGCGAAGCCGAGCCGGAGATCTTTGCCGCCAGCAAGCGCTTCGGCGCGGTGCTGGAGAACGTCGTGCTCGGCGCGAAAGATCGCGTGCCCGATTTCGACGACGGCTCGAAGACCGAGAACACCCGCTCGGCCTATCCGCTCGATTTCATTCCGAACGCCTCGCGCACCGGCCGCGCGCCGCATCCGAAGAACGTGGTGATGCTCGCCGCCGACGCCTTCGGCGTGATGCCGCCGATCGCCAAGCTGACGCCAGCGCAGGCGATGTATCACTTCCTGTCCGGCTACACCGCGAAGGTCGCCGGCACCGAACGTGGTCTCGGCAACGAGCCGCAGCCGGAATTCTCGACCTGCTTCGGTTCGCCGTTCCTGCCGCGCGATCCGTCGGTCTACGGCAACCTGTTGCGCGAATTGATCGCCAAGCACAATGTCGATTGCTGGCTGGTCAACACCGGCTGGACCGGCGGCAAGTACGGCACCGGCCGCCGCATGCCGATCAAGGTAACCCGCGCGCTGCTCACCGCGGCGCTGAACGGCTCGCTCCGCAATGCCGACTTCCGCACCGACAAGTATTTCGGCTTCGCGGTGCCGACCTCGCTGCCGGGCGTCGAGCCGCACATCCTCGATCCGATCAAGACCTGGGCCGACAAGGCCGAGTTCGACAAGACCGCGCGTGCGCTGGTCGGCATGTTCCAGAAGAACTTCGCCAAGTTCGAAGCGCAGGTCGACGCCGAGGTCCGCGCCGCCGCGCCGGAAGTGAAGCTCGCAGCGGAGTAGTCGGCGCAAGCGATACGCGATTTGAAAAGGCGGCCCTCGTGGCCGCCTTTTTTGTTTGCCAAGTCGGCTCGGCGACGGCTCAGTCCCTCAAGCCGAGCAGCGAACGGCGCCACATACTCCCCTGTCGTCCCGGCGCAGGCCGGGACGACATCGAATGTGTTGCCTGCTACTCGCCCATCTCCGGCAACACCGCGTTGCTCGGCGTCTGCCGATCCGTGATCTGCAGGCCGAACAGGCTGCCGATCAATTCGACCGCGACGCGCGCGGTACGGCCGCGTTCGTCGAGGAACGGATTGAGCTCGACGATATCGAGCGAGCGCACCAGTCCGGAATCGTGCAGCAGCTCCATGATCAGATGCGCTTCCCGATAGGTCGCGCCGCCCGGCACGGTGGTGCCGACCCCGGGCGCGATGTCCGGATCGAGGAAGTCGACGTCGAACGAGACATGCAGCACGCCGTTCTTGGCCCTGACGCGGTCGATGACGCGGCGGGTCAGCACGGCGACGCCGAACTCGTCGATCTGGCGCATGTCCGCGATCGAGACGTTGCGCTGCCGCAGCAGCTTGCGCTCCAGCGGATCGACTGATCGGGTGCCGATCAGCGCGAGCTGATCGGATGGGATCGAGGCGCGCGGCAATCCACCGAGCAATTCGTCCAGCCCGTCCTCGCCGCACAGGAAGGCCGCCGACATGCCGTGCATGTTGCCGGTGATGGTGGTGGCCGGCGTGTTGTAGTCGGCATGGGCATCGACCCACAGCGCAAACAGCGGCCGGCCTTTTTCCTGCCAGTAGCGCGCGACGCCGTTGATCGACCCCATCGACAGCGAGTGATCGCCGCCCATGAAGATCGGGATCGCGCCGGAATGCGCCAGCCAGTAGGCGCGCTCGGAGAGGGCGCGGGTCCAGGTCTTCACCTCGTCGTAGAATCTGGTGTTCGCCGGCACCGGGCCGTCGGCGACCACAGCCGGGATCGCAAGGTTGCCGTGATCGTCAACGTGGAAGTCGAGCTGCTCGAGCAGGCGCGCGATGCCCGCGGTGCGGAGCGCGTCCGGGCCCATCAGCGGGCCGGGCTGCGACGCGCCGATCTCGATGGGAACGCCAAGCAAGGCGATGCGCGAGGGCTTGGAATTGTCGGCTTCGGACATGCGGCAGGGCTCCCAAAGGGGTGGAACAGAAGCGACGCGCCACTGTTCCCTCAACCCTTGAAATAGGCAAGGCGGTCCAATCCGGCCATGTGGATAGTTGAGCTGTGCGTCCAGATTTGGCGCGTTGTCTTCACCGCGAACCGGCGGCCCATCCCGCATCAAGTGCGGGACAGGCTTTGCTCGAAAACGCGCTACGCCTTGAAATAGGCGATCTGCGTCGTGGTGGCGAGCAGGCGGCCGGACGGCGACCACAATTCGCCGTGCTGGTCCCCATAGCTCTTGTGGAAGGTCTTGGCGTCGGCGGTGGCGAGCACGCGGGTGGTATCCTCCGCATCCATGTCGGCCAGGTCGGCGTGGAAATAGGTCGTCAGCGACACCGTGCCGAACGGCACCAGCTCCTGCCGCGCGTGGAACACGCGGCCGAAGAACGCATCGGACATCGACATCAGCGACAGCGCATCGAGCTTGCGCGGCACGCGGTCGGCAATCCAGAGCTTGGAGTAGGGGCTCAATGGTTGCTTCGCAGCGCCGCCGCCGAGTTTCGGTTCGCCCTCGGCGAAGCGGAAATCATACTGGTTGGCCCAGGTCATCGCGAGCTTCGGATAAGGCCTGAGCTGCTCGAACGGGATCGCGCCGGGAAACTCGGCGGGCTGGTGCGACCAGGACGGGCGGCGCTCGGCGAAAACGGCCGTCGCCAAGGTCGTGACCTCGCCGCCGCCCTGCGTCATCTCGACCGACCAGTGCTGGCTCGAGCGGTTGCTTCTGACCAGGCGGACATCGAGATCGAACACGCCCTCGGCGACCGGCGCGCAGTAATTGACCGTCAGCGCCAGCGGATCGCCCGCGCGCTGCGGGTGCTGCATCAGGGCGCGCAGGATCGTCGCGGCGGTGCAGCCGCCGAACGGGCCGACGAACGCCCAGTAGTCCGGGCTGGTCCGTCCCTGCCAGCGGCTGTCGCCGGCAGTCACGGCGGTGGCTTCATCGAAAAGGTGCGGAGCCTTGGTGAGCATGCAGATCTTTCAATATTGGCTGGCACTTCCGTCATCGCCAGGAGCAATGACGCTCGACATGCAATAGCTCGGCAAGGATGCCGAATTCAATGACGTCGGACGTAATCGATTTCCGTATCTCGGGATTACCCCTTCGCCTCGCGCTGGCTGCCGAGCTGCGGCGATGCGCTCGGATGCACCGGCACGTGCCAGATGTCCTCGGCGTATTCGCGGATGGTGCGGTCGGAGGAGAACCACGCCATGCGCGCCACGTTGAGGATCGAGGCCCGGGTCCAGGCCGGGGGCACCCGCCAGCGCGCGTCGATGCCGCGCTGCGCGTCGTAGTAGGAATCGAAATCGGCCGAGACCATGTAGTGATCGAGATAGCGCAGCGCGTGCCCGATCGAGGCGAAGCGCGCGGCATCGCCCGGCGAGAATTCGCCGCTCTCGATGGCGCGGATCGCGCGCTCGAGCCGCGGCGATTTGCGGATGATGTCGCTGGCATCGAGGCCCTGCTTGCGGCGGACCATGACGTCGCCGGCCTCGAGGCCGAAGATCGCGATGTTCTCCTCGCCGACATTGTCGCGGATCTCGATGTTGGCGCCGTCGAGCGTGCCGATGGTCAGCGCGCCGTTCAGCGCGAGCTTCATGTTGCCGGTGCCGGAGGCCTCCATGCCGGCGGTCGAGATCTGCTCGGAGAGATCGGCGGCGGGGATGATCACCTCGGCGAGGCTGACATTGTAGTCGGCGAGGAAGGCGACCTTCAGCCTGCCGCCGAGCGAAGCGTCATTGTTGACGATCTCGGCGACGTCGCTGATCAGCTTGATGATCAGCTTGGCGTAGCGGTAGCTCGCTGCCGCCTTGCCCGCGAAGATTTTGACCCGCGGCACCCAGTTCGCACCCGGATCGTCCTTCATCGCGTGGTAGAGCGCGATCGTCTCCAGGATGTTGAGCAGCTGCCGCTTGTATTCGTGGATGCGCTTGATCTGCACGTCGAACAGCGCCGACGGGTCGACCTTGATGTGGTTGCGCTCGCCGATCAGCCGCGCCAGCGCCAGCTTGTTGTGATGCTTGACGTCGCGGAAGCGCTTCTGGAATTCCAGGTCGCTCGAGTGGGGCTCGAGCCGCTCGAGCAGCGAGAAGTCGTCGAGCACCGCCTCGCCGCAGGTCTCGCGCAGCAGCGCGGTCAGCCGCGGATTGGCCAGCATCAGCCAGCGGCGGAAGGTGATGCCGTTGGTCTTGTTGGTGATGCGCGAGGGGTAGAGATGATGGAGGTCGTGGAATACGGTCTCCTTCATCAGATCGGAATGCATCGCGGAAACGCCGTTGATGCGATGCGAGCCGACGAAGGCGAGCTGGCCCATCCGCACCCGGCGGCCGCTGCGCTCGTCGATCAACGACACAGAGGCGCGGTATTCGATGTCGCCGGGGAAGCGTTCTTCAGCCAGCGCGAGATGCGCCACGTTGATGCGGTAGATGATCTCGAGATGCCGCGGCAAGAGCCGCTCGAACAGTTCGACCGGCCAGGTCTCGAGCGCTTCCGGCAGCAGCGTGTGATTGGTGTAGGACAGCGTCGCGACCGTGATCTTCCAGGCCTCGTCCCAGCGGAAATTGTGCAGGTCGACCAGGATGCGCATCAGCTCGGTGACCGCCAGGCTAGGATGGGTGTCGTTGAGCTGCACCGCGGCCTTTTGCGCGAGGTTGCGCAGACCGCCGTCGGAGGCGAGATGCCGGTTCACGAGATCCTGCAGCGAGGCCGAGACGAAGAAATATTCCTGGCGCAGCCGGAGCTCGCGGCCCGCCGCGCTCTCGTCGTTCGGATAGAGGAATTTGCAGATCGCTTCCGCGCGCGCCTGCTCGGCGCTGGCCGAGACGTAGTCGCCGGTGTTGAAGACGTCGAGTTTGAGCGGATCGGGCGCGTGCGCCGACCACAGCCGAAGCGCGTTGACGTGCTGGCCGCGCCAACCGACGATCGGCGTGTCGTAGGCCATCGCCTCGACGGTTTCCGCCGGATGCCAGGTGGCGCGGTCGCGGCCGCGCTCGTCGACATGCTCGACATGGCCGCCGAAGTGGACGTTGTAGACCACCTCCGGGCGCTGGAATTCCCAGGGGTTGCCGAAGGCGAGCCACTCGTCGGGATATTCCTGCTGCCAGCCCTGGTTCATGATCTGGCGGAACAGGCCGAAATCGTAGCGGATGCCGTAGCCGGTGGCGGGGATCGCGAGCGTCGCCATGCTCTCCATGAAACAAGCCGCGAGCCGCCCGAGGCCGCCATTGCCGAGCGCCGCGTCCGGCTCGCATTTGCGCAGGTCCGAGAGGTCGACGCCGAGGTCGCCGAGCGCCGCCTCGAACAGCGGCAGCAATCCCATATTGTTCAGCGCGTCGGTGAACAGGCGGCCGATCAGGAATTCGAGCGAGAGGTAATAGACGCGCTTGGAGCCGGCGTCGTAGGTCTGCTTCTCGGCCGTCAGCCAGTGGTGCACGATGCGGTCGCGCAGCGCCAGCGCCGCCGCCTTGTACCAGTCACGCCTGGTCGCGACGGTGGCGTCCTTGCCGATCGCAAGCCGGAGCTTGGCGAGGATCGCGCCCTTGATCTCGGTCAGCGCCAGCTCGTCGATCGGCTGGTTCAATGCCGGGTAGTTTGTTTGTTCGTGCAAAGCGCCCAATCCTGCCGTTCAGAGGTCCGGATCATGATGCGATCATAGTGTCCGGATCATGCCCCAGGTCGATGATACGCGCGTTGCGTGGCAACCGGAACCGCGGGGAACGTTGCCGTGCATGGCGCTGCCGATATTTTATGCAAGGACCGGGCCGATTTGGGAGCCTTCGGAACCGCCATTGCCGGTGCTACGATCGGCGGTGAAAGCCGGAATTTTGCGACCATTTGACGGAGGATGCGCGATGAGACTCCTGATCGAGATCGCGGCCGCGGCGTTGCTCATGGTGTGCATCACGGCGACCAGCGCCGCCTATGCGGCGGGCAAACCGGGCCGCAGCGCCGACGGCCTGACTTGCGGCTTCAGCGTGGCGCAGAACGCTTCGCCGGCCGCGCGCTGCGCCGCCATCAAGCGGCAATGCGGCGGCAAGTTCTACGCGAATGCCTGCGGTGACAGGCTGCTGTCCGCAGCGAATTGAGCGGCCGCACAACGCGCCTTCACGCGCGATCGGGAACACCGGAGTGATACGGATTTCCAAGGCTTAACGAGATCTTTACAAACACTCCTGTCGCTCGTGGGGCGGGCACATTTTTCAGCTCCGACGCATTTCATTCCGAAGCAATTTTCAACGGGCCGCTGACCTAGTCAGCGGCCCAATTGCTTTGTGGGCAGGCATCCGCGTGACGGAGCGACGATGCCTCCTTCGTCGTCCTGGCGAAAGCCAGGACCCATTACCCCAATAATCAGATGAGGCCCGAGAGGTCGTTCCAATCCGGGTTGTCCGCTTCAATCAGCTTGATCTTCCAATCGCGCTTCCAGAACTTCAGCTGCTTCTCGCGCGCGATGGCCTCCTGTGGTGTGGCGAATTCTTCGACATGAACGAGACGAAATACGCCGTACTTGTAGACGAACTTGGATCCGCGACCCGAACGATGCGGTTCGAGCCGCAGGCGAATGTCGTTCGTAACGCCGACGTAGATCGTTCCGTGATGGCGGCTCGCGAGGACGTAGACGTAGTAGCTGCTTGCAGCGCTCATGGTTTGGCCCAAGCTCGCAATGGGTCGACCAGCCGGGGTAATGGGTCCTGGCTTTCGCCAGGACGACGTCCGGGGATGATCTATTAACCCATCAGAACGAATTAAGAACACTTTAGCAAGTCTTTGATATATCATTGTGATTCGGCGCCTACGCCGACACAATATCTATGGTCTCCCAGTCTCCGCGAGGACTACATGTCCACCATCGCCTTTGATCAATTCGCTCTGACCCGGATCGCCGATTTCGCGCGGTCGCTGTCGCGGCTGCATCAGGCCTCGCGGCGTCAGCCGATCGACGACGACCAGCTCGACCGCGAGTTCAATGCGGTCTGCATGTCGATCTGGGGCTACACCACGGATGATTTCAGCGACGAGCTGTTCTCGAACGAGGATCACGCCTGGCTCGATACGCTCGATGAGGCGCATGCGCGGATCTTCGCCGGCGAGCAGGGTTACGACCTCGTCGACGATCACGGCATGCTGACCGACTGGTGGGGCTATTGCTGGATGATCCTCGCCGAGAAGCGCGGCCTCCTCACCCCGGAGAACCGCGCCGCCGCGCGGGTCGCGATCGAGGAGAAATACATGGCCGCGCCGAACGTGATCGGCGTGATCGTGGCGCGCTGACGGGCTTACGCCGTCAGTTCGCCTCGGCCCGCTTGGCGGGCTTTGCGGCATGGCCCTTCGGCACCACCGACGATGGTGTCGCCGGCGCGACATCGCTTCTGGTTTCCGGCAGCGGCGCGTCGCTGGCGATCTCGGCGCTGACCGGTGCGACCTTCATTTCGCCGAGCCGCGCGCGGACCGCCGCGGTCAACCCGGGATAGGAGGCGATCGGCGTGAAGTCGAAGGACTGTTCGTTGCCGACGCGAACGCCGGTATAGGCGACGAGACCGTCGGTGGTTGCAATCACGTCACCGGCCTTCAGCGAGGCATCGAGCGCGAGGTCGACCGGCGCGAGCCCGGCCGGGTCGCGTCCGTTGCAGGTGCAGTCGGCGCGCAGCGCCTTGCGATAGGCGAAGGCGTTCTCGTTGTCGGTGTAGCGCTCGCCTGTGCTCGAGGCGGAGCTGTCGATATGGCTGCCGTAATAGACCTTGGTCGCGCTCGCCGGGCAGAACGCCTGGCAGAGCTGCGCCGGCGTCGCGTTGCCGCGCATCGTCAGCGGAAAATACTTGCCGTCGCAGCTGCGCACGCAATATGCCGGTCCGGAACCGGCCACGCGCGTCCCCGAGACCGGTGCGGACGTCTGCCGTTCCGGCTGCTGGTTGAGGCCGAACGGATCGGCGAAGAAATTGGCCTGCGGCGGGGCTTGCCGGCCCTGCTGCTTCTGGGAACCGCCGAAGAAGAAGTCGAACAGCCCTTCGGCCGAGACGGGAGCGGGCACGACCAGGACGGAACCCGCGAACGCAGCGGCGGCAAGCATCACGCGGCGCCGCATGCGCCGATCACTCAACTCTGTACGCAACGCCAACTCCACCCGACGCGCCACGCCGCGGCGACAAGCTGCCCCGGCGGATTCACCTTAAGACGGGATGGTAAACGAGCGATTGATTTGGGGTGACGGCGTCACACGAAGGCGAGGCGGCGCGAACCGCGCTTACCTCGCCCCGCTTGCGGCGGGCTATCGCATATGCGGTTTGAGGTGCAACTGCGTCGGTACTGCGCTCCCTCTCCCGCTTGCGGGGGAGGGTTGGGGTGGGGGTTTCACCGCGATGGGACTCGTGGAAAGAGCCCCCACCCGGATCGCATCTAGCGATGCGATCCGGCCTCCCCCGCAAGCGGGAGAGGCGAAGCGAGCTCGCGGATCGATCCAGTACAGGTCTCTCAACAGTTGCAAGCGGGGAGAGAGCCCAACCCTCTAACAGCGAGTTTCGCTCGTCTCGACCCCGCGAGAGCGGGGCAAGGTGAAGAGAGACCGTCAGTCCTTCAAAAACTCGCCGGCCTTGTACAGCGCGCGGAACGGCAAGCCGGCTTCGGCGAACGTCTCGGTCGCGCCTTCCTCGCGGTCGACCATGGTGAAGACCAGCGCGATCTCGCCGCCGGCCTCGCGCACGGCTTCCACCGCCTTCAGCGCCGAGCCGCCTGTCGTGGTGACGTCCTCGACGATCACGATGCGCTTGCCCGCGAGGCTCTCGCCCTTGGCGAGCCCTTCGACGGCGAGCCGTGCGCCGTGCTCCTTCGGCTTCTTGCGCACGAAGAACGCCGCGATCGGATGACCCTTCAGCCATGACAGCTGCGCGATGGCGCCGGCGAGCGGCACCGCGCCCATCTCGAGCCCGCCGACGAAATCGAGCCGGTCGTCCTTCAGCGCCTCATAGGTGAGTTCGGCGAGCAGCGCTGCGCCCTCGGGGTCGAGCATCGTCGGCTTCAGGTTGAAATAGAAATCGCTCTTGCGGCCCGACGCCAACGTGATCTCGCCGCGGCCGAACGAGCGCTTGCGGATGATCTCGGCGAGGCGGGCGCGGGAGGCTGATTTGGACAAAGGCTTTTTCCCTTGAGGGTTTCTTTGGGGGCTTTGAGGCGGCCGGCAATCTATCGGCGGTCCGGCGCACATTCCAGCGCGGAAACCCCGCCGTCAACAGTGCCCGCGCCGCCATTTCAGCGCAGCCGTGTGCCGAAAGCGCGGGTTGTGCGCCCGTTCCAATCCCCCTAAAGCAGGCGCCAAACACTTGCGAGGGAAGCGGAAATGACCATCGAGCTGCACACCTGGAACACGCCGAATGGCCGCAAGATCTCGGTGGCGCTGGAGGAAATGGGGCTGCCCTACAAGGTGATCCCGGTGAATATCGGCAAGGGCGAGCAGATGGCGCCCGCCTTCCTCGCCATCAGCCCGAACAACAAGATCCCGGCGATCGTCGATCCGGACGGCCCCGGCGGCAAGCCGGTCAGCATCTTCGAGTCCGGCGCGATCCTGCTCTATCTCGGCGAGAAGACCGGCAAGTTCCTGCCGAAACCGCTCATCGAGCGGATCCCGGTCTATGAGTGGCTGATGTGGCAGATGGGCGGCTTCGGCCCGATGCCGGGCCAGGTGCACCATTTCATCGCGCTCGAGAACGAGCAGGACCGCGCCTATGGCCTGAAGCGCTACATGGCCGAGACGCGGCGGCTCTACGGCGTGCTGGACCGCCGGCTTCAGGGGCGCGACTTCGTCGCCGGCGATCTGTCGGTGGCCGATTTCGCCATCCTCGGCTGGGCCTGGCGCCATCCGCGCCACAAGGTCGAGCTATCAGACACTCCCAACGTCAAGCGCTGGTACGAGACGCTGATGGCCCGCCCGGCGACGAAGCGCGGCATGGACGCGAAGCTGGATTGAAGAGCGGCGGAGCGTTCTCCCCTTTTCCCCTTGTGGGAGAAGGTGGCGCGAAGCGACGGATGAGGGGTTGTCTCCGCGAGTGAGCTCGTGGAGAGAGACCCCTCACCCGGCTGCACCTCGCTCCGCTCGATTTCGCCACCCTCTCCCACAAGGGGAGAGGGTACTTCCTACGCCCGCCTTGCCTCGAGCGCCATCTTCATCGCCAGCCCCGCGAGCACCGTGCCCATCAGCCAGCGCTGCACCAGCAGCCAGGTCGGGCGGGTGCCGAGGAACACCGCGATCGAGCCGGCGGCGAGTGCGATCATCGCATTGACGCTGACACTGATCACGATCTGGATCGAACCGAGCGCGAGCGACTGCGTCAGCACGCTGCCGCCGGCCGGATCGATGAACTGCGGCAGCAGCGCGAGATAAAGCATCGCGATCTTCGGGTTCAGCAGGTTGGTGAGGAAGCCCATCGCGAACAATTTGCGCGGGCCGTCGACCTTCAGCGCCTTGACCTGGAACGGTGAGCGGCCGCCCGGCTTCAGCGCCTGCCACGCCAGCCAGAGCAGATAGCCCGCGCCCGCAAAGCGCAGCGCGTCATAGGCGTAGGGAATCGCGAACAGCAGCGCGGTGATGCCGAACGCCGCGCACAGCATGTAGAACACGAAGCCGAGCGCGACGCCGCCGAGCGAGACGATGCCGGCCGCCGGCCCCTGCGTGATCGAGCGCGAGATCAGGTACATCATGTTCGGCCCCGGCGTCAGCACCATGCCGAGGCAGACGAGCGCAAAGCCGAGCAACGCGGATGTGTGGGGCATGACCGGTCTCGCAAGGGGATACACGCACTTCTAGCGTGTCATCCGCCGCGCGGCCATGTTGGAATTGCTCTCGGAGCAATGTCGCGGCGACAGTGGTGGTGCGCTCCCTCGCCCCGCTCTTGCGGGGAGAGGGTTGGGGTGAGGGGCTGCATCCGCAATGTTGGTGGGATTCGAATTCGTTGAGACTCCCCCTCACCCGGATCGCATTCCGCTTCGCTCCATGCGATCCGACCTCTCCCCGCAGGCGGGGCGAGGTGGATTCTAATGCGCCTCGTCCCAATTGTTGGCGGCGCGGGCATCGACCTGCAACGGCAGCGACAGGATCACCGCGGGGAAGGGCGCGTCCTGCATCACCTTCTGCACGACGGGCAGCGTCGCCGCGACCTCGTTGTCGGGCACCTCGAAGATCAGCTCGTCATGCACCTGCAGCAGCATCTGCGCGGAGAGCTTCTTCTCGGCGAGCGCGTCCTCGACCCGGATCATGGCACGGCGGATGATGTCGGCCGCGGTGCCCTGCAAGCGCGCGTTGATCGAGGCGCGTTCGTTGAAGGCGCGCACCGAGGCGTTGGACGCCTTGATATCCGGGTAGTACATCTTACGGCCGAACAGCGTCGTCACATAGCCGTTGCGGCGGCAAGAGTCCTTGGTCTCGTCCATGTAGGCGCGGATGCCGGGGAAGCGCTCAAAGTACTTCTTGATGTAGGCGGAGGCTTCCTCGCGCGCGATGCCGAGCTGGTTGGCGAGGCCGAACGCCGAGATGCCGTAGATGATGCCGAAGTTGATCGCCTTGGCGCGGCGTCGCACCTCGCTCGGCATGTCCTTGATCGGCACGCCGAACATTTCGGAGGCCGTCATGGCATGAATGTCGAGCCCGTCGCGGAATGCCTGGCGCAGCACCGGCACGTCGGCGATCTCGGCGAGCAGCCGCAACTCGATCTGCGAATAGTCGGCCGACACCAGCTTGTGGCCGGGCGTCGCGATGAAGGCGCGGCGAATCTTGCGGCCGTCCTCGGTTCGCACCGGGATGTTCTGCAGGTTCGGCTCGTTCGACGACAGCCGGCCCGTCGTGGTCGCAGCCAGTGCGTAGGTGGTGTGCACGCGGTGGGTCTGCGGATTGACATAGTTGGGCAGCGCGTCGGTGTAGGTCGACTTCAGCTTCGAGACCTGGCGCCATTCCAGGATCTTCTTCGGGAAGTCGTGGCCCTGCTCGGCGAGATCGTCGAGCACCTGCGCGGTGGTCGACCAGGCGCCGGTCTTGGTCTTGGTGCCGCCGGGCAATCCCATCTTGCCGAAGATGATGTCGCCGATCTGCTTCGGGCTGCCGACATTGACCGGCTCGCCGGCGATTTCCTGGATCTCGGCCTCGACCCGTGCCGCGGTCTGGGCGAAATCGCCCGACAGCCGCGACAGCACCTGGCGGTCGATCGAGATGCCGCGGCGCTCCATCCGCGCCAGCACCGACACCAGCGGCCGCTCCAGCGTCTCGTAGACCGTCGTCATCCGCTCGGCGACGAGGCGCGGCTTCAGCACCCGCCATAACCGCAGGATCAAATCGGCGCTTTCGGCCGCGTATTCGGTCGCCTTGTCGATCGTGACCTGGTCGAAGGTCAGCTTGCCCTTGCCGCTGCCGACGAGGCCGCCGTAGCTGACGACGGCATGTCCGAACCATCGTTCGGCAAGCGCCTCCAGCGCATGCGAGCCGCGGCCGGCATCGAGCGCGTAGGACATCAGCTGCGCGTCGTCGATGTTGCGCAGCGTGACGCCGTGCTGCGCCAAGGTCACCGAGGTGAACTTGACGTTGAAGCCGACCTTCTGGATTCCGGCGGACTCCAACAGCGGCCTCAAGGCCTTCAACGCATCGGCGGTCTTGATCTGGCCGGGCGCGAGGCCGGCATCGAACAGCCCGGCGCCGCCGCCAGGCTCTCTATGGCTGAGCGGGATGTAGCAGGCATCGTTGGGCGCAACGGCGAGCGCCAGTCCCGACAACTCGGCCTGCATCGGATCGATCGATTCCGACATCGCCTCGATCGCGATGTAGCCGGTGTCGTGCGCGCGCGCGACAAAGGCGTTGAGCTGGTCGAGACTGCCGATCGCCTGGTAGGCCTTGCGATCGAAGCCGGTCTTGCGGATCGCTTCGCCACGGGCCTCGGCCAGCGTTGCCGGCGTGCCCTTCAGGCTGGAGTTCTTGTCGTCGCGTGCACCGGTCGGCTTGGCCTTCGCAAGCGGTGCTGCGGCCGATGTCGGCGCGTCTCCCGGCGCCGGCGTCACGTCCGACGGCGGCAGCGGCGAGAACACGCTGGCGCCGCTCTTGTTGCCGGGATCGGCATCGACGTTGGCCGGATCGATCTGCGCATAGTCGGCGACGCGGCGGGTGAGGGTGGAGAACTCCATCGCCTTGAGGAAGGCGACCAGTCGGCGCGAATCGGGCTCGTGCACCGCGAGGTCGTCGAGCGGCACCTCGAGATCGACCTTGTCGTCGAGCAGCACCAGCTGGCGCGAGATGCGCGCCTTCTCGGCGTTCTCGAGCAGCGCCTCGCGCCGCTTCGGCTGCTTGATCTCGCCGGCGCGGAACAGCAGCTGATCGAGATCGCCATATTCGATGATCAGCTGGGCGGCGGTCTTGACGCCGATGCCGGGTACGCCAGGAACGTTGTCGGTGGAATCGCCGGCCAGCGCCTGCACCTCGACCACCTTCTCCGGCGGCACGCCGAATTTCTCGATCACTTCATCACGGCCGATGCGGCGATCCTTCATCGTGTCGTACATCACGACGTTGTCGTTGACGAGCTGCATCAGGTCCTTGTCCGATGACACGATCGTCGTGGTCGCGCCGCGCTCGGTGGCGAGCCGCGCATAGGTCGCGATCAGATCGTCGGCCTCGAAGCCGGCCTGCTCGAGGCAGGGCAGGTCGAAAGCGCGCACCGCCTCGCGGATCAGCGCGAATTGCGGGATCAGATCGTCGGGCGCCGGCGGCCGGTGCGCCTTGTAGTCGGGATAGAGCTTGTTGCGGAACGTGATCTCCGACTTGTCGAAGATGATCGCAAGATGGGTCGGCCGATTGTCCTCCGGCATGTCGCGGAGCAGCTTCCACAGCATGTTGCAGAAGCCGAGCACGGCGTTGACCTGCAGCCCGTCGGATTTGCGGTTCAGTGGCGGCAGCGCGTGGTAGGCGCGGAAGATGTAGCCCGAACCATCGACCAGGAAGACGTGGTCCCCCTTGGCCGTGGGCTTGCTCGCAACCGGCTTGGCGGCGACGGGCTTTGCTGAGGTCTTCGGGGCGGGCTTGGCGGGGTCTTTGGAGGCTGTTTTCGGCATGGCCGAAACTTAGGGATTTTTGCGCGGATTGACAGCCTTTGTGTCGCTGAATCCGCTCGTGCCACACAGCGATTTGTCGTCCTGGCGAAAGCCAGGACCCATTACCCCAGATGTCAATCGTAACGGGACGCTGGGGCCGTGAATCCCGCTCGCAATCAAAAACGGTGGTTATGGGTCCTGGCTTTCGCCAGGACGACATCGAGGGGCGGGACAGCTTTCGCGACGCTACGCCTTATCCCCGGTCGGCGAGAACAGGTAGCCGCCGCCGCGGATGGTCCTGATCACCGAGGGCTTGGTCGGGTCGAATTCGATCTTGCGGCGGATGCGCATGATGCGCAGGTCGACGGCACGGTCGAAGGCCTCCGCGTCGCGCGCATTGGCGAGTTCCAAGAGCCGCTCGCGCGACAGCACGCGCTTCGGATTGGCCGCGAACACCTTGAGCAGGCCGAATTCGGAGGCCGTCAGCGGGTGCTCATTGCCCTCGTCGTCGCGCAGCGCCTGGGCCTCGAGATCGAGCCATTTGGTGCCGAACCGCACCAGCTGCTCCTTCTCGGCCTTGGCGCTCGAAGGTTCCGGCGCAGCCGATTTCGCCGGCCCGCTCCGCCGCAGCACCGAGCGGATACGCGCCATCAGCTCGCGCAGTTCGCAGGGCTTTGCCACGTAGTCGTCGGCGCCGAGCTCGAGCCCGACCACGCGATCGATCGGGCTGGCAGTAGCTGTCAGCATGATGACGGGGACGTTGATCTTGCTCTTGAGGTCGCGAATGATCGACAGACCATCCTCTTCGGGCATGTTGAGGTCCAGCACCACGAGATCGGGCGTGCTGCTCTCGATCTCCTTGCGCAGGCTCTTGCCGCCATCGCACAGCGTCACGCCGAAGCCGTGCATCTTGAGGTAATCGCCGACCATCTCGCGGGCCGGCGCCTCATCGTCGACGATGAAGATATGCGGGTTCTGGTTCATGATGTCTCTGTCGCCGGCAGTGTAACCGTAAAGGTCGACCCCTGTCCGGGGCCCGGGCTCTGGGCGGTGACATGGCCGCCATGCATGTCGATGATGCGCTTGACGATGGAGAGGCCGAGCCCGGTCGAGCTTTCGCCGGCGGTCGGCTTGGCCGACAGCCGCTGGAACCGGCCGAACAGCCGGCCGAGATCCTCGGGGCTGAGGCCGGGGCCCTGGTCGGCGATCCGGATCACCGTGTCGTCACCCTCGTGGCTGACCGCGACCGTGATCTTGCCGCCGATCGGCGAGTACTTGATGGCGTTGCTGACCAAATTGTCGATCGCCTCGCGGATCCGGTCGGCGTCGCACATCGTGACGAACTGCTGCGGCCCCGAGACCGAGATGCTCTGCTGCTTGTTGACGGCCGAGGGCAGATTGGCCTCGGTGACTTCGTTGACGAGCGCCGCGACGTCGACCGGCTCGCGGCGGATGGTGATGTCGAAGGCGTCGGCCATCGCGTCCGAGATCAAATGGTCGACCATCGAGGTCAGCCGCTTGGTGGCGTCCCTGATGTGCTCGACCTGGGCGGTGACGCTTTCCTTCGGCGAGCCGGCGCCGATCAATTCGGTCAGCATCTCGGTGCGGCCGAGGATCACGCCGAGCGGATTCTTCAGATCGTGGGCGACGGTGCCGAGGATCTCGTTCTTGAAGCCGTTGGCGCGCTGCAGCCGCAGCCATTGCGCCGACAGCCGCCGGTTGGCCTGCATCAGCGCGCGGGTGCGCTGCACGACGCGGTCCTCGAGCTGGGTGTTGGCCTCTTGAAGCTGCTGGTAGAGGATCACGTTGTCGAACGCGATCGACAGCCGGCTCGAGAAGATCTCGACCAGCGCACGGTCGGTGTCGGAGAGCTGCCGCTCGGCCTGCAGCAGCACCACGACCTCGCGGCCGCTGCCGGTGCGCGAATAGAGCACGCTGCGGTGGTCGGCGAACTCGTTCTTGCGGCGCTGGAAGGCTTCCTCCACCATGTGCCGCAGGTCGGCGTCGAGCGCCTTCGACGAGGTCGTGCCGATGAAGCGACTGTAGCAGCCCGAGCAGGCCAGCACCGAGAAATCACAGGCGGCGGCGTTGCCGTCGTCGCGCAGCACCAGGATCCCCGCGCAATCGACATTGAGCAGCGAGGCGAGTTGCGTCAGCACGCCCTCGGCCAGCCGCTGCATCGACTTGAAGTCGTACAGCGTCGAAGCCGCGTCGATGATGATCTCGAGCCCGCGCCGTGTCTGCACCATGCGCTCGAGCTGCTGATAGCTGCGCAGCGCGGCGGTCAGCGAGGTGAACAGCTTGTCGGCGGTGAGCTCGGTCTTCGCCTTGTAGTCGTTGATGTCGTACTGCACGATGACGCGCCGCTCCGGCGCCTGGCCGGGCTGGCCGGTGCGCAGGATGATGCGGACGGTCTCGTTCCTGATCTCGTTGCGGATGTATTCGACGAGCTCGAGACCGGCGACGTCGGTCTCCATGATGACGTCGAGCAGCACGGCTGCGATGTCGGGGTTGTCCCGCATCAGCGTGCGGCCTTCGGCCGCAGAGTAGGCCGACAGGATCTCCAGCGTCGCGCCGTTCAGGTTGTAGTCGCTGAGCGCAAAACGGGTGCCTTCGTGGACGGCGTGATCGTCGTCGATCACGGCGATCTTCCATTTCCGTACCGGCGAGTCCTCCGGGGGGCTCTCGGTGTCGTCGATCAGTTGGAGGACATCGTCCTGTTCGGCCATTGACTGGTTCCGTCGGCTGCTGCGTCAGTGATCGTGGGCTCGCCCTTGGCAGCCCCCTTGGCGATCCTGGGCATGATAATGCGAAAAGTGGTGCCTTGTCCTACCCTTGACTCCAGCATCATGCGGCCGCCGAGCTGCTGGGTGACGAGGTTATAGACGATATGGAGGCCGAGGCCCGTGCCACCTTCGTTGCGGCGCGTCGTAAAGAACGGGTCGAACGCCTGTCGCTGCACGTCCGGCGTCATGCCAGCCCCGTCGTCCGCGAAGATGATCTCGACATCATCAGCGCCGCGGCCGCGCGCCGAGATCGTGATGTTGCCGGAGCGGCCGCCGGCGAAGGCATGATTGACGGCGTTGAGGAAAAGATTGGTTAAGATCTGCCCATAGGCGCCGGGATAGCCGTCGATCAGGAGCCCGTCGGGTACATCGACGGACAGCGCGATCGCCGCCTTCTTCAGCACCGGCCGCAGGCTCGCGACGATCTGGTCGGTGGATTCGCTCAGGGCAAACTGGCGGCGTTCGGCGTGCGAACGATCGACCGCGACCTGCTTGAACGACTGGATCAGCTCGCCGGCGCGCTGCAGGTTCGAGACCAGTTGCTGCGATGCGTCACGCGAGGCGCGCACGAATTCGTCGAGCTTGGAGCGGCGCAGCGGCTCGGACTTCAGGTCGTTCTCGAACATCTCGCTGCGGCGGGCAAAGCTCGAGGCGACCGTCAGGCTGATGCCGATCGGATTGTTGACCTCGTGAGCGACGCCGGCAACGAGGCCGCCGAGCGCGGCGAGGCGCTCGGCATCGATCAGGTTCTGCTGCGCGGCGTTGAGCTCGAGCAGCGCGCTCTCGGCCTTCTCCTTGGCGCTGCGCAGCTCGTCCTCGGTCTTGCGCTTGGCGATCGCGTTCTCGCGGAACACCTCGACCGCGCGCGCCATCGCGCCGACCTCGTCCTTGGCCGAGGTGCCCTGCACCGGCCGGTCGAGGTCGCCCGAGGTGATGGTGCGCATCGCGGCCATGATCTGCGCCAGCGGCAGCCGGATCGACAATGCGATCATGACGCCCGCCGACATGATGACGCCGAGGAAGATCACGGCGATCGACAGCACCCGGCGCGAGATCGACGTCAGCGTCTTGTCGAAGGTCTCCTGCGCCTTCTGCTCGCGCTGGCGCATCTTCACCGAGAGATCGTCGATCGCGCCGATCGCGTCGGCCTGGCTGGCGTCGATCGAGTTGCGCAACAGGTCGGTGCGGTTGGTGAGCTGTTCGCTGAGCTTGCCGAGCCCGTCGCGCAGCTCGGCGGTCTTGACCTTGAGCCGCGCCAGCGCCATGCGCTGCAGATCGTTCTCCGCCATATCGGTCATGACGGGGATCGTCTTCTCGATCGTGTCGATGTTGCGGCGGGCTTCCTCGGCCGACGACGAAGCAAGCGAGAGATAGTAGGCGTTGGCGGCGACCAGGAGCGAGGTGAAGGCTTCGCGCGACTTGCCGAGCGCGGGCCAGATCAGCGCGTCGCGATGGCCGGTGGCGCCCTCGATGATCGAATAGAGCCCGGCCATGTCCTTGGTCGGGGTCAGCACCTCTTCGTCGTAGGTCTTGGCGATCTTGGTCTGCACGGTGCGCAGTTCACCGAAACCGTCGAGGAAGCGGCTGGTGACGCGCTCCAGTTGCTCGACCGAGCCCGACAGCATCGGGTCGGTCGAGGCCCGGTTGGTCAGCGTGCCGAGCACGGCCTCGCGCAGCAGCAGGATTTCCGCGAACAGGTCCGGGCTCGGCTGGTTGATGTAGCGATGGATCAGGTTCTGCAGACGGCTGGTCTCGCTCTCGAGCTTGGCCAGGATCTTGTCGGATTCCCGGACCTGGCGGACATCGTCCCAGGCAGAGCCGAGCACCTTCGCGCCGTTCCAGATCAGCACCGCGAGCACGATCACGACGGCGGAATTGAGCAGCGCGATCGAAAGAATGCGCCAGCGGATCGGCACCGCGCGCAGCAACTGGACGATGCGGAAACGGCCCTGCGGCCCAAAGGCCGCCCGCCGTCGCTTCGTCCCGTCCTGTTTGGGTGCGTCCAAGATCCGGTCACTCCACGTTGCGGATGCGTTCGATCAGCGCCGAAATCGCCGGATCGCGCTCCGCCTTGGCATAGATGCCGGCCACCGCCGCCTCGAACGGCTTGCGGTCGAAATCGGTCACGACCTTGACGCCGGCGAGCTCGGCCTGCTTGCGCGAGTGCTCCTCGAGCTCCCGCCACTTCTCGCGCATGTACAGGCTGGAGCGCTGCGCGGCCTCGCGGAAGATGGTCTGCTCGTCCGGCGTGAGGCTGGCCCAGGCCTTGCGCGACATCACCAGCACTTCGGGGCTCACCGTGTGCTGGGTCAAGGTGTAGTAGCCGGCGTATTTGTAGTGGCCGGTGGTGACGAAGGACGGCCAGTTGTTCTCCGCGCCGTCGATCAGCCGGTTGGCGAGCCCGGTCAGCACCTGGCCGTAGGCCATCTCGACCGGCTGGGCGCCGAGCGCGCGGATCATGTCCGACATCTGTGCGGATTGCTGCACCCGCAGCCGCAGCCCCTTCAGGTCGTCGAGCGTACGCACCGGGCGGACGCTGTTGTAGATCGAGCGGGCGCCGGAATCGTAGAAGGTCAGGCCGACGAAGCCGTGGGCCTCGAGACTGTTCAGGATGTCGTTGCCGATCGGTCCATCCAGCACATGCTGCAGGTGCTCAAGGGATCGAAACAGGAACGGCATCGCCAGCACGTTCACGGACGGCACCATGGTTCCGATCAGCGCGACATTGGTCCGGTTCAGATCGATGGCGCCGGCCCGGGTCTGCTCCAGTGTTTCCTTTTCCTCGCCGAGCTGGCGGGAGTGGAAGACCACGATGCGGTGCCGGCCGCCGGTGCGTTCGGCGATCAGGCGATCCATGTAATTCAGCGCCTGGACCGTCGGATAGTCTTCATTCTGGGTATCGGCGGTGCGGAATTCGCGCGCAAAGGCACTCGCCGAGATCGCTGTGCATAACAGCGCGACGGCAAGCGTTATTGTCCGCGAAAGGCCGGCGCGGCGGTACACTGGTTACAATTCCCCTTGTGATTTGTGTCCAGGGCGGGAGCAAAAGGTTCAACGCATTCTAGCAGAATGGCGCTGGCTCGCCCATCGGCCAAACGCTAGAACCGCGCTGCAACCTGCGGTGTCGATTGAATTTACGGTTGTAGCGCCGTATGACCGCGTGTTGGCATCCGGGAACGACTCGTCGTGAAGTTCGTCTTGAAGCTGTTGTATCTCGCCGTCGCGGCCCTTCTGCTTGTGGCACCCGCGCAGGCGGCGACCGAGATCATGTGGTGGCACGCGATGTCGGGCGAACTCGGCAAGCAGCTCGAGAAGCTCGCCGCCGACTTCAACGCCGCGCAATCCGACTACCGGATCGTGCCCGCCTACAAGGGCAACTACACCGAGACCGTCACCGCGGCGATCTTCGCGTTCCGCTCGCGCAGCCAGCCGGCGATCGTTCAGGTCAACGAGATCGCCACCGCAACCATGATGGCGGCGCGGGGCGCCATCTATCCGGTGTTCGAGCTGATGCGCGATCAGTCGGCGGCGTTCGCGCCGTCGGCCTATCTGCCCGCGGTGGCCGGCTACTATGCCGATGTCGACGGCAACATGCTGTCGTTCCCGTTCAACGCCTCGACGCCGATCCTGTACTACAACAAGGATATGTTCCGCTCCGCCGGGCTCGATCCGAGCGTGCCGCCGAAGACCTGGCCGGAGCTCGGCATCGTGGCCAAGCGATTGCGTGCCGCGGGTGCGATGTGCGGCGTGACCACGTCATGGCCGTCCTGGATCAATGTCGAGAACTTCTCCGCCTTTCACAATCTGCCGATCGCGACCAAGGCCAATGGCTTCTCCGGGCTCGACGCGCAGCTGATTTTCAACAACCCGCTGGTGGTACGTCACATCGCGCAGCTCGCGCAGTGGCAGGCCGACAAGACCTTCGACTATAGCGGCCGCGGCCAGACCGCCGAGCCGCGCTTTCAGAAGGGTGAGTGCGGCATCTTCATCGGTTCGTCCGGCACGCGTGCCGACATCAAGGCCAATTCGAAATTCGAGGTCGGCTACGGCATGATGCCGTATGATCCCGACGTGCAGGGCGCGCCGCAGAATTCGATCATCGGCGGTGCGACGCTGTGGGTGCTGCGCGACCGGCCGCGCGCCGAATATGCCGGGGTGGCAAAGTTCTTCGCCTATCTGTCGCAGCCCGAGGTGCAGGCCGCCTGGCACCAGAACACCGGCTATTTGCCGATCACCCGCGCCGCGTTCGATCTCAGTCGCACGCAGGGATTCTACGAGCGCAATCCCGGCGCCTCGATCTCGATCGAGGAGGTTACGCTGAAGCCGCCGACCGACAATTCCAAAGGCATCCGGCTCGGCTCCTTCGTCCTGATCCGCGACGTGATCGAGGAGGAGCTCGAGCAGGTGTTCGCCGGCAAGCGCTCGGCACAGGCCGCGATGGACAACGCCGTCGAGCGCGGCAACCGCCTGCTGCGCCAGTTCGAGCGCGCCAATCCGGACCGGTGAGGATGGCGCCGTCTGCGTTACTTCACTGCATCCTGCGAGGATGTGAATGTATCGCTCATAAGCGGCGCCACACACTCAGGGTCGTCCTGGCGAAAGCCAGGACCCATTACCCCGGCCGCTCATCGTTGCGCGAGGCTAGGGCCGCGATCCCGCTTACAATCGAATTCGGTGGTTATGGGTCCTGGCTTTCGCCAGGACGACAGTGTTGAGAGCCGCGCGCGAATGCATCTTCCTTCCCTCACCGACTACGATTCCTACCGCGCCTGGCGCAGCGACACGTCGCGCTGGCTGCCTGTCGCGCGTGACATCGCCGACGGCCACGGCCTGCGCTGCGACGATCCGCATGTGTTCTCGACCGGCACCAATCTCGTCGTCGGGCTCGATGGTGAGCTGATCCTGAAACTGTTCCCGCCGTTTCTGCGGCCGCAATTCGCGTCCGAACGCGGCGCGCTCGCACAGCTGCGTGGACGGCTCGGCATTCCGATCCCCGACCTTGTCGCGGAGGGCGAACGCGACGGCTGGCCCTATCTCGTCATCACGCACCTCGCCGGCACCGTCGGCTCGGAGGCATGGCCGGCACTGCCGGAAGCCGAGCGCGAGCGCGTGCTCGGCGAGATCGGCGCCGTGATTGCCGAGGTGCAGCGCGTGCCGCCCGGCGGCCTGCTGGCGATCGAGCCGCGCTGGGAGGCCTTCATGCGCGGCCAGATCGCGCAGTGCCGGGCGCGGCACGAACGGCTCGGCCTGCCGGCGAAATTCCTCACCTCGCTCGACGATCTCCTGCGCGATGCCGCTGAGCTGATCCCGATGCACGCGCCGCCGGTGATCCTGACCGGCGAGTACATTCCGGAGAATTTCCTGCTCGGCCGCCGCGCCGACGGCTGGCACGTCACCGGCCTGTTCGACTTCGGCGACGTCCGGACCGGGTGGGGCGAGTACGATCTGCTCGGTCCGAGCGCCTTCATGGCCGCCGGGCACCCGCGTCGGGTGCGCAGCCTGTTCGACGGCTACGGCATCCCGCGCAGCGAGGTGACGTTCACGCTGAAGCGGCGGCTGATGGCGCTGATGCTGCTGCACTCGGCCAGCGATCCGCTCCGGCACATCTGCATCGCGGGCTGGCCGGACCGGGTCGACGATCTCGTGCAGCTGCAGGAGTTGATCTGGCCCGACTGACATCGGTCGCCGGCCAGAAAGCGAGCAGTGCCCATGATCTGCTTATATATTAAGCAAATGGCCTTTCTTTGTATGCAATGCATGCCATGCTGATTGACGTCCGAACGAGATACCTCCGACGATTTTTTAAACATCTCCAGCGCGTTAGCGCCTCATAAGGTTTCGTTAAGGGTTGGCACAATCCTTGCGATCTGAGTTTCAGGGCCTGTTCCCCAAGGGCGTTGGAGCATCACATGAAGCGTCGCGATTTCCTCAAATCGGTGTCTGGGCTGGCAGCAGGGGCGCTGGCGCCGACCGCGCCCGCGATCTGGTCGCCGGCCAAGGCCGACGCACGTTCCGAGACGCTGCTGATCGTCTCCGAAGGCGGTCCCAACAATCTCGATATCCACGGCGTCGGCACCAACGTGCCCGGCTATGAGGTGTCGTGGAATTGCTACGACCGGCTGATCAGCCACGAGATGAAGAGCGGTCCGGGCGGCGTGCCCTATTACGACCGCGACAAGTTCAAGCCCGAGCTCGCCGAGGATTTCAACATCGGCGACATGTCGGTCACCTTCAAGCTGCGCAAGAACGCCAAATTCCACGACGGTGCGCCGGTGACGGCGAAGGACGTCAAATGGTCGCTCGACCGTGCCGTCAGCGTCGGCGGCTTCCCGACCTTCCAGATGAGCGCGGGCTCGCTGACCAAGCCCGAGCAGTTCGTCGTCGTCGACGACAGCACCGTGCGCGTCGACTTCCTGAAAAAGGACAAGCTCACGATCCCCGATCTCGCGGTCATCGTGCCCTGCGTCGTCAACTCCGAGCTGGTGAAGAAGAACGCCAGCGAGAAGGATCCCTGGGGTCTCGAATTCACCAAGCAGCAGACCGCGGGCTCCGGTGCCTACAAGGTGACCAAATGGACCGCCGGCACCGAAGTGGTCATGGAGCGCAACGACGACTGGGTCTCTGGTCCGATGCCGAAGATCAAGCGCGTGATCTGGCGCATGGTGCCGCAGGCCGGCAACCGCCGTGCGCTGCTCGAACGCGGCGATGCCGACATCTCCTATGAACTGCCGTTCAAGGATTTCCAGGAGATGAAGGCGAACGGCAAGCTCAACGTGGTCTCGCTGCCGTTCTCCAACGGCATCCAGTATATCGGCATGAACGTGACCAAGCCGCCGTTCGACAATCCGAAGGTGCGGCAGGCGATGGCCTACGCGATGCCTTACCAAAAAATCATGGATGCGGTGCTGTTCGGTCTCGCCAACCCGATGTTCGGCGCACCAAAGGACAAGCCGACCGAGGTGGCGTGGCCGCAGCCGACCAAATATTTCACCGACATGGAGAAGGCCAAGGCGCTGCTCGCCGAGGCCGGCTACGCCAACGGCTTCGAGACCACGATCTCGTTCGACCTGAATTTCGCCGGGGTCAACGAGCCGCTCTGCGTGCTGGTGCAGGAGAGCCTCGCGCAGCTCGGCATCAAGACCACCATCAACAAAGTACCCGGCGCCAACTGGCGCACCGAGCTCACCAAGAAGGAAATGCCGCTGTTCACCAACGTGTTCTCGGGCTGGCTCGATTACCCCGAGTACTTCTTCTACTGGTGCTATCACGGCAACAATTCGATCTTCAACACGATGAGCTACAAGTCGCCGGAGATGGACAAGCTCATCGACGGCGCGCGCATCGCTGCTGCCACCGGCGACACCGCAGCCTACGATTCCGACGTCAAGGGCTTCGTCGATCTCGCCTACACCGATATCCCGCGCATCCCGCTGTATCAGCCGTTCGTCAACGTCGCGATGCAGAAGAACATCTCGGGCTACCAATACTGGTTCCACCGCCGCCTCGACTATCGCGCGATGGCGAAGGGCTGAGGTCATGATGAGCGCGCGCGACGCACTCGCGTGTTTGCCTCGTAGTGAGGTGGCCACATCTCTCAGGCTCCCTCCCCCCTTGTGGGGGAGGGTGGGGAGAGGGGTGCGCCGCATACGCGCAAGGACGACGTCAGGCGAGATCGTGCCCGACCATTCTCAGCATTACGCGCGGATCAGCGGGGCGTTCTGTCTGGCATCGGAGCAAGCGGCACCCCTCTCCCCAACCCTCCCCCACAAGGGGGGAGGGAGCCCTGCCAGTCCCGTTGTGGCTTTGCCTGATGCCATCAGGAGCACGCCATGCTGACCCTGATCGGCAAGCGCCTCTTGTTTGCGATTCCGTCGCTGATCGGGGTCGTGATCGTGACGTTCCTGCTGACGCGCGCGCTGCCGGGCGATCCGGCGGCGTATTTCGCAGGGCCTGCGGCAACCAAGGAGGCGGTCGACCAGATCAGGAAGAAGCTCGGCTTCGACAAGCCGCTGATCGAGCAGTTCGTCCGCTACACCAACGATCTCGCCCATGGCGATCTCGGCACGTCGCTCACCACCGGGCAGCCGGTCGCCGCCGAGTTGCGCAATCGCCTGCCGGCGTCCGCCGAGCTCACTCTGCTCGGCCTCGTCGTCTCGATCGTGATCGCGATCCCGCTCGGCGTGCTGGCGGCGACGCGACCGGGTTCCTGGATCGACCACCTCTGCCGCGTCACCACGACGGCCGGGGTGTCGCTGCCGGTGTTCTTCACCGGGCTCGTGCTGGTCTATCTGTTCTATTTCCGGCTCGGCTGGGCGCCGGCGCCGCTCGGCCGGCTTGACGTGTTCTACAGCGCGCCGCCGACCGTCACCGGCTTCTATCTCATCGATACGCTCATCGCGCGCGACTTCGAGGCGTTCCGGTCGGCGTTCAGCCAGCTGATCCTGCCGGCGGTGACGCTCGCGATCTTTTCGCTGGCGCCGATCGCGCGCATGACGCGCGCCTCGATGCTGGCGGTGCTGGCGTCCGATTTCGTCCGCACCGCGCGGGCCAGCGGCCTGTCGCCCGGCAAGGTGATCGTGACGTATGCGTTCCGCAACGCGATGCTGCCGGTCATCACCACGCTGAGCATGGTGTTCTCGTTCCTGCTCGGGGCTAACGTGCTGGTGGAGAAGGTGTTCGCCTGGCCCGGCATCGGCTCCTATGCGGTCGAGGCGCTGATCGCGTCCGACTTTGCGCCGGTGCAGGGTTTTGTCCTCACCATGGCGGTCATGTACGTGCTGCTGAATCTGTTGATCGACATCCTCTATGGCGTGATCGATCCGCGCGTGCGGCTGGAGGGTTGAAACCATGAGCTCCGTTGCGCCAACGGTCGAGCCTGTCGGTCCTGCGCGAACATCCGGGCTCGCCGCAATCATCGAGCAGGCCCGCTATGTCCTGAGCGAGAACAAGGTCACCGGCTTTGCCTTCGCGCTGCTGATCCTGATCATGTTCGCCGCGCTGTTCGGGCCCTACGTGGTGCCGTATGACCCGCTTGCCTCGAACACCGCGGCCGCGCTGAAGCCGCCGTCCGCCGCGCACTGGTTCGGTACCGATCAGCTCGGCCGCGATATCTTCAGCCGCGTCATCGTGGCGACAAGGCTCGACACCTTCATCGCGGTCGCCTCCGTCGTGCTGGTGTTCCTGATGGGCGGGCTCGCCGGCATCGCCGCCGGCTATTTCGGCGGCTGGACCGATCGGATCGTCGGACGCATCGCCGACACCATCATGGCCTTTCCGCTGTTCGTGCTGGCGATGGGCATCGTCGCGGCGCTCGGCAACACCGTGCAGAACATCATCATCGCGACCGCGATCGTGAATTTTCCGCTCTATGCCCGCGTCGCACGCGCCGAAGCCAACGTCCGCCGCAACGCCGGCTTCGTGCAGGCGGCGCGGCTGTCCGGCAATGGCGAGTACCGGATCCTGCTCGGACACATCCTGCCCAACATCATGCCGATCATGATCGTGCAGATGTCGCTGACCATGGGCTATGCGATCCTCAACGCCGCGGGTCTCTCGTTCATCGGCCTCGGTGTCCGGCCGCCCACCGCGGAGTGGGGCATCATGGTTGCCGAGGGCGCCGGCTTCATGGTCTCAGGCGAATGGTGGATCGCGCTGTTTCCGGGCCTTGCGCTGATGATCGCGGTGTTCTGCTTCAACCTGCTCGGCGATGGCCTGCGCGACATCGTCGATCCGCAGCGGAGGACGTGAATGATGTGGACGTGGCTAACGCATGCGCGCTTTCCTCGCCTCTCCCCGCGTGCGGGGAGAGGCCGGGCCGCGTTAGCGGACCGGGTGAGGGGGGCTCTTCGCGCACTCCTCAGCCAGTTGTGTGTGCCGATAGATGCCCCTCACCCCAACCCTCTCCCCGCAAGAGCGGGGCGAGGGGGCGCACTGAACAAGCGGAGGACGTGATGACTGTCTCGGCGTGGTGTCTTATTACCGTTTCGCTACTGTGCATGGGGTTGTTTTGCGGATTTTTGGATGACGCCCCGCGTGAGGGGTGCCGCGCATGACCGCCCGGCCCTTGCTCGACGTCCAGGACCTCACGGTCGAGTTCACCACCCGGCGCGGCATCATCAAGGCGGTGCAGCACGTCAACATCTCCGTCGGCAAGGGCGAGACCGTCGGCATCGTCGGCGAATCCGGCTCCGGCAAGTCGGTGACGTCCTATGCCGTGATGCGGATCCTGGATCGGGCGGGGCGGATCGCCGACGGCTCGGTGATGTTCTCCGGCATCGACGTCAAGTCGGCCTCGGAGAGCCAGATGCGCGACCTGCGCGGCCGCGAAGTCTCGATGATCTTCCAGAATCCGCGCGCTGCCCTCAATCCGATCCGCAAGGTCGGGCACCAGATCGAGGACGTGCTGCGCCAGCACGTGCAGCAGGCGCAGGTCACCGATCGCGGCGAGACGGCGATCGAGGCGCTGGAGCAGGTCAAGATCGCGCGTCCGCGCGAGCGCTATCACGCCTATCCGTTCGAGCTGTCCGGCGGCATGTGCCAGCGCGTCGTTATCGCGCTCGCACTGGCCTGCAACCCGCAGCTTCTGATCGCAGACGAGCCGACCACCGGCCTCGACGTCACCACCCAGAAGGCGGTGATGGACCTGATCGTCGAGCTGACCCGGCGCCGATCGATGTCGACGATCCTGATCACGCACGATCTCGGCCTCGCCGCTGCCTATTGCGATCGCGTCGTGGTGATGGAGAAGGGCCGTGTCGTCGAAACCGCAAAGTCGGCCGACATCTTCGCCGCGCCCCAGCACGACTATACAAAGAAGCTGATGCGCGCGACGCCGCGGATCGGGGTGTCGCTCAGGGACTTGTTGCCCGAGGATGCCGAGGCTCCCAAGGCTGTCGCGACCGCGGCCGAGCCCGCGCCGGTGGAGCGCGGGCAGCCGCTTCTATCAGTCGAAAAGCTTGTGAAAGAATATCCCCGCCAGGGCGCGGGCTCGGTGCTCGCAAAACTGTTCGGCCGCAAGCCGCCGGTCGAGGAGGAGATCTTCCGCGCGGTCGACGGCATCAGCTTCTCCATCGACCACGGCGAGAGCGTCGGGCTGGTCGGCGAATCCGGCTGCGGCAAGTCGACGACGTCGATGATGGTGATGCGGCTCTTGGACCAGACCTCCGGCCGCATCGTGTTCGACGGCGAGGACATCGGCGCCATCATGCCGCAATCCTTCGCGCGGTTGCCGCGGCGCAGCCAGATCCAGATGGTGTTCCAGGATCCGACCGACAGCCTCAACCCGCGCTTTACCGCGGCGCGCGCGATCGCGGACCCGATCATGCAGCTCGGCGATATCAGGGGCCGTGACGCGCTCCGCGACCGCTGCGAGGAGCTGGCGCGGCTGGTCGGCCTGCCGGTCAATCTGCTGGACCGCTTTCCGCATCAGCTGTCCGGCGGCCAGAAGGCCCGCGTCGGTATCGCGCGTGCGATTGCACTGCACCCGAAGCTCGTCATCCTCGACGAGCCGACCGCGGCGCTCGACGTCTCGGTGCAGGCGGTGGTGCTCAATCTGCTGCAGGACCTCAAGCAGTCGATGGGCATGAGCTATCTGTTCGTGTCGCACGATCTCAACGTGGTGCGCTTGCTGTGTGATCGCGTCATCGTGATGCGCAGCGGTCGCATCGTCGAGCAGGGTGCATCCGATGACGTCTTGGGCAATCCGCAGGATGCCTATACAAGGGAGCTGCTCACGGCGATCCCGCATCCGCCGTTGCCGGTGTCCTGAAAAAAACTTGTTGGGAGCGAAATGGACGATCATCTCGACGATTACATGACCGCCGTCGCCCGGACGATGGCGTTGCCGCTGGAAGACGCCTGGCGTCCGGCGGTGCGCGCAAATCTCGAGGTCGCGCTGCGGCTGGCGCGGCTGGTCGATGATTTCCCGCTGCCCGATGAGCTCGCGTCGGCCGCCGTCTATTCGACCTGAGATCGCGATGTCGGACACTCCCACTTCCATGACTGCCGCCGAAATCGCGCAGGCGGTATCGAGCCGCAAGATCACGGCCCTTGCCGCCACCGAAGCGGCGCTTGCGCGCATTGCTGTGCACGACAAGGTCCTCAACGCCTTCACCGACGTCACCGCCGATCGCGCGCGGGCCCGGGCCAAGGCGGTCGATGCCGCGATCGCGGCGGGCCAGCCGGCCGGCCCGCTTGCCGGCGTGCCGTTCGCGGTGAAGAACCTGTTCGACGTGCAGGGCCTTGCGACCCGCGCCGGCTCCAAGATCAATCGCGACCTGCCGCCGTCGCCGCGCGATGCCACGCTGATCGAGCGGATGGAAGCGGCCGGTGCCGTGCTGGTCGGCGCGCTCAACATGGGCGAATACGCCTACGACTTCACCGGCGAGAACGCGCATGACGGTCCGTCGCGCAATCCGCATGATCCGACGCGGATGGCCGGCGGTTCGTCGGGCGGCTCCGGCAGCGCCGTCGGCGGCGCGTTGGTGCCGATCGCACTCGGCTCCGACACCAACGGCTCGATCCGGGTGCCGTCGTCATTCTGCGGCACGTTCGGCCTGAAGCCGACCTATGGCCGGCTGTCGCGCGCGCGCTCCTTTCCGTTCGTCGCAAGCTTCGATCATCTCGGTCCGTTTGCGCGCAGCGTGACAGATCTCGCGCTCGCCTATGACGCCATGCAGGGACCTGATGCCGATGATCCCGCCTGCAGTGTGCAGTCGGTCGAGCCGACCGTGCCGCTGCTTGCCAATGATGTCGGCCGGCTACGGGTTGCGATCGCCGGCGGATATTTCCAGCAGAATCTGCTGCCGGAGGCCGTCGAAGCGGTCGCGCGCGTGGCAAAGGCGCTCGGCGCCACGCAGACCGTGGAGCTGCCCGAAGCGGCGCGCGCCCGTGCGGCCGCATTCATCATGACCACCACCGAGGGCGCCGCGCTGCACCTCGATCGGCTGCGCAAGCGCGCCAACGACTTTGATCCGCCGGTGCGCGACCGCTTGATCGCGGGCGCGATGATCCCGGCGGTCTATGTCGACAAGGCGCAGAAATTCCGCCGCTGGTACCGCGCCAGGGTGCTGGAGCTGTTCCAGTCGGTCGACGTGATCCTGGCGCCGGCAACGCCATGTGTGGCGCCGAAGATCGGCCAGGCCACCTTCACGCTCGACGGGGTCGAGCTTCCGGTTCGCCCCAATATCGGGATCCACACCCAGCCGATCTCCTTTATCGGCCTGCCGGTGGCCGCCGTGCCGGTGCCGCTTGAACCGATGCCGATCGGCGTGCAGATCATTGCCGCGCCCTGGCGCGAGGATATCGCGCTGCGGGTCGCCTACGCGCTGGAACGGATGGGTGTCGTCGCGGCTCCCGCGCCAAGAGGACTCTAAAATGGAAATCGATCTTCCCGACGTGCTCGCCGAGGTCACCGCGCAGTTCGAGCGTTACGAGCAGGCGCTGGTCTCGAACGATGTCGCCGTGCTCGACGAGCTGTTCCGGAGCGACAGCCGGACGCTGCGCTATGGCATCGGCGAGAACCTTTACGGCTACGCCGAGATCGCGGCGTTCCGTGCCGGGCGGCCGGCGGCCGGGCTGATGCGCAGGATCGACCGCACCGTGATCACGACCTATGGCCGCGACACCGCGATCGCCTCGACACTGTTCTATCGGGACAGCGCACCCGGCCGGGTGGGGCGGCAGATGCAGACATGGATTCGCTTCCCTGAGGGCTGGAGAATCGTCGCCGCCCATGTCAGCGTCATCGATGAACCTAAAGGGGCCTGAAGGGCGCTCGAAGATGAGCCTGGACGATCTGCCGCAGGGCGCAGAATCCGAGATGACGGTGCGCCGCATCGACCGTCCGTCGTCGCTGGTCGACAAGACCACCCGCGCCGAAGAATTGCGGCTGCAGCTCGCCGACGAGATCGTGCGCGGCACGCTGCCTCCGGGCGCGGGGCTCGATGAAACCGATCTGGCGCGCCGCTTCAACGTTTCGCGCACGCCCGTGCGCGAGGCGCTGCGGCAGCTCGCCGCCAGCGGCCTGATCGACGCGCGCGCGCACCGTGGTGCGGTGGTGGCGCGGCCGTCCCTTGAAAGGCTCACCGGCATGTTCGAGGCGATGGCCGAGCTGGAGGCGATGTGCGCCGGCCTTGCCGCCGAGCGGATGACGCCGGCGGATCGTCACGCGCTGGAGGCGGTCCATGAGGAGTTGCGGGTGTTGAGCTACACCGGCAATCCCGAGCGCTTCCACGAGGTCAATGAGCGCTTCCACAATGCGATCTACGCCGGGTCGCAGAACGCCTATATCGCCGAGATCACGCTCGCGACGCGGGTGCGCGTGCAGCCGTTCCGTCGCGCCCAATTTCGCAACCTCGGGCGCCTGGCAAAATCCCACGCCGAGCACGACCGCGTCGTCGTCGCCATCCTGCGCGGCGACAAGATCGGCGCTGCGGCGGCGATGCGCGCCCATATCGAGCAGGTGCGCGGGGAATACGAGACCTACGCGGTGTCGGTGTAGCGCCCGCTCTCAGGCAGGCTACTTCTTCGCCTTCTCCGCCATGAATGCGCGCCAGCCGCCATAGGCCGAAATATCTTTCGCGCCGGCGATCGCGGCGGGCTCCACGATGAAGCCCTTGACCTGCCGTCCGTCGACGAGCCGGAGCGTGCCGATCGCCATCGGCGGCGGGATTGCTGCGACGAATTTCCCGAATGCGGCCGGCGACATCGCCCACAGCTCGAGCTTGATCGCATGACCCGCACCCGCCTCGATGCGCAGCATGCCGGGTTTCGGTGGCGTGGTGTCGAGCGCGTAGAGTCTGTAGTCCGCTGCAGTGACTGTCTCTTCCAGCAGGCGCGCATCGAGCGTGGTCAGCTCGTGATTCAGCGCCATGCCGGAGAGATGTGCGCCGACCACCGCGATCGTGATCTCGTCGGCGCCGGCCTGCGCCGGGACTGCGGCCAGCGGCGACTGCGGCACCGCCTTGGCGCCGAGCGCAAGCCCGGTGTCGGCGTGGAAGGCGCGGCCGATGCGGGCAAGTTCCGCGTCGCGGCCCGCGGGGGCGAGCAGCGTGATGCCGAACGGCGCACCGTCGGGCCGCATCGCCGCCGGCAGCGCCAGGCCGCACAGATCGAGCAGATTGACGAAATTGGTGTAGGTGCCGAGCCGCGAGTTGAGCTCGATCGGGTTGGCCAGCACGTCAGCGGTGGAGTAGACCGTCGGCGCGGTCGGCAGCACGATCGCATCGCATTGCGCGAAGGTGCGCGCGGCGACACGGCGCAGCGCCTGCAGGCGATAGAGCGCGGAGAAAGTATCGGCCGCGGTCGGCCGCGCGCCGCCGATCGTGATCTCGCGGGTCACCGGATGGATCGCGTCCGGCGACGACGCCAGCAGGTCGCGGATCACGAGATAGCGCTCGGCGACCCACGGGCCTTCATAGAGCAGCCGCGCGGTTTCGTAGAACGGCTCGAGATCGAACTCGACAAGTTCGGCGCCGAGCGCCTGCCAGCGTCTGCAGGCTTCGCCATAGGCCTTCTCGGCCTCGCGGTCGCCGAAGAAGATCAATTGGCCGCTCTTGGGAATGCCGAGCTTCAGCTTGGCCGGAAACGGTGTGAGAGCTGCCAGCGGCCGGTCGCGCGAGAACGGATCGGCGTCATCCGGCCCGGCCATCACCGCGAGCGCGGCCAATGCGTCGTCGACGGTGAGCGAGAACACCGAGATGCAGTCGAGCGTGCGGCAGGCCGGCACCAGCCCCGCGTTCGAGATCAGCCCGAGGCTCGGCTTGAGCCCGACGATGTTGTTGAGCATCGCCGGCACGCGGCCGCTGCCCGCGGTGTCGGTGCCGAGCGACAGCGGCACGAGGCCCGCGGAGACCGCGACCGCAGAGCCCGAGCTCGATCCGCCCGGCACGAGATCATCGCGCACCGGATTTTTGGGAATGCCATAGGGCGAGCGCACGCCGACCAGGCCGGTGGCGAACTGGTCGAGATTGGTCTTGCCGATGATGATGGCGCCGGCCGCGCGCAGTCTTGCCACCGCCGTGGAATCCTGCGCGGGCATGTAGGAGAACGCCGGGCAGGCGGCGGTGGTCGGCAGTCCCGCGACGTCGATATTGTCCTTCACCGCGACCGGCACGCCGTAGAGCGGCAGCGTCGGATCAGCGAGCCGCGCGGCCTCGGCGAGCGCGTCCTGTTCGTCGCGGAGGCTGATGAAGATGGCGGGGTCGTTGTGCTCGCGGATGCGCTGGTAGCTGCGCGCCACGGTTTGCGCCGGCGTCATGGTCCCGGCGCGGTGTGCAGCAACGATCGCGGCGACAGTTTCAGTCACGTGGTTGGCCTCGTCTCTGGCGCGGTGAGGCATCGGATGCCTGCCGCGAGGGAATTGCAGCCTGATCGAAGCAAGCAATGTGCCATTGTGTACAATTTGCCTGCGCCCGCGGCGCGACGGATTATTGCACAATATCAGTTGCTTGAAATGGTCGCTGGCGGCTGACGCGAACTGGCTTGCGTGCCTGTCTGCTCAATTTTATGGCAGGCGTGACCCAGCCGAAATCCGGTCGATCGATCAGGTGAAGCAGGCGAGGATTCGCAGCAGTTGCTCGCGGTTTTCCCTGCCGATCTTGTCGGCGACATGCCGCTCGTGCTCGGCGGCGAGCCGCTTGAACTGCACCAGCGCGGTCTTGCCGGGCCCGGTCAGATGCAGCGCGTGGGAGCGGCGGTCGGTGGCGGAAGGGATGCGGCTGACGAAGGCGCGTTCTTCCAGGCTGTCGAGCAGATGCACCAGCCGCGCGCGCTCGATCCCGAGCCGTTTCGCGACCGCCATCTGGCTGAGGCCCGGATTGGCCCCGATCACGGTCATGACCGAATATTGGGTCGGGCGGATGTCGACCGTCGCCAGCGTCTTGATGAAGTCCTGGAAGATCCAGAGCTGGAAGCGCCGCACCGCATAGCCGGCGTGTCCGACCAGCGCGTCGAGACCGATGTCGTCGCCGGCATCGCCTTGCGTCCGGCCATTCGCCGCGCGCGCCTGCGGGCGGCGGATGGCCGCTCTAGTTCCTGCCGCCTTGCGCGACGTCTGTTGCTTGCTCGCCATGCCCCAAGGCTAGCGCGCCCGAGATAGGATGGAAAGATTGTTGTTGACGACAACAATTGATGTCCGCAACATTATGTCCAAAGAGCCTGGCCGGGACTGCGCCACCGCACCATGTTGCAGCGCGATCCTGATAAGATGCGGGCGAGGAGGAAACCATGACGGCCGCCAGCGGAGACAATCCGAGCACCTTGTTCGCGACGCCCGCGATCGTTGCCGTCAGCCGCGACGACGGCAGCATCCTCGTCCGCTCCACCGCGCCGCTGCAAGACAGCGCCCGCTGCGTCGGCGACTGGCTGGAGCACTGGGCGCGGCAGGCGCCGGATCGCATCTTCCTTGGCGAGCGCACCAGCGCCGAAGCGCCCTGGAGCACCGTCAGCTATCGCGATGCGCTCGGAATCGTGCGGCGGGCTGCATCTTGGATCCTGGCGCAAGGGCTGAGCACGGAACGACCACTCGTCATCCTCGCCGACAACGGCATCGACCACGCGCTGTTCGCGCTCGCCGCCCAGCATGTCGGCGTGCCCTCGGCCGCGATCTCGCCAGCCTATTCCCTGATGTCGAAAGACTTCGACAAGCTGAAGAGCATGATCAGCCTGCTCGATCCCGGCGCGATCTATGTCACGGGCACAAGGCCGTTCGCGGCCGCGCTCGCCGCGATCGCGCCGCTGCATCGGGCAACCATCGTCAGCGGCAATCCCGATGATGCCGATGCGCTGCCGTTCCGCACTGTCGTGGCGACGCCTGAATCGCCTGATGTCGCCACGGCTTTCGCCGCGGTGACGCCGGACACGATCGCAAAATTCCTGTTCACCTCGGGGTCGACCGGCACGCCGAAAGCCGTGATCAACACCCAGCGCATGCTGACCTCGAGCCAGCAGGCCAAGGCACAGACCTGGACATTCCTGGAGCAGGCCGGCGAAGCGCTGGTCATTCTGGACTGGCTGCCCTGGAGCCACACCTTCGGCGCCAATCACAATTTCAATCTGGTGCTGCGCAACGGCGGCACGCTCTATGTCGATGGCGGCAAGCCGGCGCCAGGCCTGTTTGCCACGTCGCTCGCCAATCTGCGCAGCGTGGTACCGACGGTCTATTTCAACGTGCCGCGCGGCTTCGACATGCTGATCGCGGCGCTGCGCACCGACGACGAATTGCGCCGCAAGTTCTTCGAGGGCACCAAGTTCGCTTTCTACGCCGGCGCGGCACTGCCGCAGAATCTCTGGGATGCGCTGGAGGAATTGTCGCTGCAAACGGTCGGCCGCAAGCTGCCGATGGTGTCGGCCTGGGGCTCGACCGAGACCTCGCCGCTGGCGACCGATTGTCATTTCCTGGCAAAGCGATCCGGCAATATCGGCGTGCCGATATCAGGCACCGAGCTGAAGCTCGTGCCGTCGGGCGACAAGCTCGAGGTCCGCGTGCGCGGGCCGAACGTCACGCCGGGCTACTGGAAGGCGCCTGAGCTGACCGCGCAGGCTTTCGACGACGAGGGCTTCTACAAGATCGGCGACGCCGTCACCTTCGCCGATCCTGACCGGCCGGATCTCGGCCTGTTCTTCGACGGCCGCGTCGCCGAGGACTTCAAGCTCAATTCCGGCACCTGGGTCAGTGTCGGCACCCTACGCGTCGCCGGCATCGCCGCGCTGGCGCCGCTGGCGCAGGATATCGTCGTTACCGGCCACGGCCGCGACGAGGTGCGCTTCCTGGTGTTCCCGAATCTGGCCGCCTGCCGTTCGCTGGCAGGCCTGCCCGAGACAGCCGACGCGCGCGAGGCGATCGGCCATCCGGCGGTCCGTTCCGCGATCGGGCAGGGGCTGGCGCGGCTGAAGGCGCAGGGCAGTCATTCCTCCGGCCACGCCACCCGTGCGCTGTTGCTCGCCGAGCCCGCCTCGGTCGACGGCGGCGAGATCACCGACAAGGGCTACATCAACCAGCGCGCCGTGCTGACGCGCCGCGCCGCAGCAATGGCGGTGCTGGAGGACGACGCGTCGTCCGAGCCGATTGGCTGCGCGGGCTCGTGACGCGATTTGTACCGGCATTGCGTTGGCAGGACGCCACCACGTACACCGCTGTCGTTCCTGCGAAAGCAGGGACCCATACTCCGCGGCCGGCGTTGTGTGCAAAGCTCGTCGTTCCGTCGGCGCGCAATAATCAACATTGGTGGTTATGGGTCCGGCTCGGAGGCCGGGACGACACCAGATTTGTGGCACGTCTGGCGGACCCCATTGGATCCGTCCGCACCGGTTCCCTGGGGTCTCGTGCCGCACACCCTCGCGTTTTTAGTTGCCACGGCAACTACTCTGTGCGAGTTTTCGCCCATAGGAACAGGGCCGGTCAACGGCCGCGCTTTTGGGAGGACAATGTTGCGCAGCAGCGCGCGAGCGGCACGCGTGGAAGTCCGGGCGAACACCGTGGTTGCGCAGGGCGTCGGCCGTGGCCCGGTCGTGCGGTCAGGTCGTGCTTTGCCCGGTCACGGCGCCGAGATTCTCGTGGAGCCGGCGCAGCAGGTCGATCAGCACCTCGCGCTCGTCCTTCTTCAGGCACGACAGCAGCCGCCGCTCGCGCTCCAGCGCCGCGACGATGACCTTGTCGTGGACGGCCCGGCCCCGCGCGGTCAGCGTGATCGAATGGGTGCGGCCGTCGTCCGGCGCGGTGCGGATCGTCAAGAGGCCGCGCTTCTGCAGCGCCGCGAGGTTGCGGCTGACCGGTCCCTTGTCGAAGCCGATCACCTGGCAGATCCGCGAGGCCGGAATCCCCGGCTCGATCGCCAGTTGCGAGATGATTCGCCACTCGGTGACGTTGACCCCGAAATTCTTCTGGTAAAATGCGGTGGCGCTGTTCGACAGCTTGTTGCCGATGAAGGTGATGAACGCCGGCACATAGCGATTGAGGTCCAGCAGCGGGCCATCAATGGCGTCTGCGGGTTCGGCCGGTCTTGGCCGGCGGGGCTTTCGGGGGAGGGGCTGGCTGCTCATTTCTCAAATCATCGCTGCGAAACTGTTCGGGAGCAAGTGACATGCGGCCCGTGTTGACAAGATCAAACCTCGGGAGGTCCCGATGACTGCAACAGAAGCTGCGTCCGTCCCGCATCTCGACGTCGATCCGTTCGCGCTCGAGTTCTTCGCCGACCCGTTCCCGACCCATGAGCGGCTGCGCGAGGCCGCACCCGTGGTCTATCTCGACAAGTGGAATGTCTACGGCGTGGCGCGCTATGCCGAGGTCCATGCGGTGCTGAACGATCCCGTGACGTTCTGCTCCAGCCGCGGCGTCGGCCTCAGCGACTTCTCCAGGGAGAAGCCGTGGCGGCCGCCGAGCCTGATCCTGGAGGCCGACCCGCCGGCGCATACCCGCACCCGCACCGTGCTGAGCAGCGTGCTGTCGGCGACCGTGATGAAGCAGCTACGCGGCCGATTTGCCGCCGCCGCGGAGGCCCGAGTCGATGCCCTGTTGGAGAAACGCCGGTTCGACGCGATCGAGGACCTCGCCGAAGCCTATCCGCTGTCGATCTTCCCGGATGCGCTGGGCCTGCGGCCGGAGGGCCGCGAGCATCTGTTGCCTTACGCGAGCCTGGTGTTCAACGCCTTCGGGCCGCCGAACGAGCTGCGCCAGCGGGCGATCGAGCGCTCCGCGCCGCACCAGGCCTATATCTCCGAACAATGTCAGCGCGACAATCTCACGCCGGGTGGTATCGGCGCCTGCATCCATGCCCATGTCGATAGCGGTGCCATTACCGCGACCGAGGCGCCGCTGCTGGTGCGCTCGCTGCTGTCGGCCGGTCTCGACACCACCGTCAACGGCATCGGCGCCGCCGTCTACTGCCTCGCCCGCTTCCCCGATCAATTCGAGAGGCTGCGTAGCGATCCGACGCTGGCGCGCAACGCCTTCGAGGAAGCCGTGCGGTTCGAAAGCCCGGTCCAGACCTTCTTCCGCACCACGACCCGCGACGTCGAACTCAGCGGGGCCAGCATTCCCGAAGGCGAGAAGGTGCTGATGTTCCTGGCCGCGGCCAACCGCGATCCGCGCCGCTGGGAGGCGCCCGACAGCTACGACATCACGCGTCGCACGTCGGGGCATGTCGGCTACGGTTCCGGCATCCATATGTGCGTCGGGCAGCTCGTCGCCCGCCTCGAAGGCGAGGTGATGATGGCGGCGCTGGCGCGTCGTGTCGCCAGGATCGAAATCACTGGCGAGCCGAAGCGGCTGTTCAACAATACGCTGCGCGGGCTGAGCAGCCTGCCGGTCGAGATCACGCCGGCCTGACGAGGCGCTCAATACCGGCACATGGTTGGTTTAAGGAAACATGGGAGGGGATACGATGAGGGGCTTTGGGGGTGGGCGATTTGGGGTTGGGCTTGCGCTGGCATTGGCCTGCGCCGCCGGCAGCGCACGCGCGGAGATATCCGACAATGTCGTGCGCATCGGCGTGCTCAACGACATTTCCGGCATCTTCCAGGACACCAACGGCATGGGTTCGGTGGAAGCCGCGCGCATGGCGGCGGAGGATTTTGGCGGCGGCGGCAAGGGTATCAAGGTCGAGATCGTCTATGCCGACCACCAGAACAAAGCCGACGTCGGCTCTGCGATCGCGCGCAAATGGCTCGATGTCGAAGGCGTCGATGCCATCGTCGACGTGCCGAACTCGGCGGTCGGCCTCGCCATCAACACCGTGCTGCGCGACTCCAGGATGACGTTCCTGGCGTCGTCGACCGCGAGCTCCGATCTCACCGGCAAGGCCTGCTCGCCGAACACCATTCAATGGGTCAACGACGCCTGGGCGACCGGCAACACCACCGCGGCCGCGATGATGCAGCGTGGCGGCAAGGATTGGTACTTCGTGACCGTCGACTACGCGCTCGGCAAGGGCATTGAAGCCGAGGCGACCAACTACATCGACAAGCACGGCGGCAAGGTGCTGGGATCGAGCAAGCATCCGCTCGGCACCTCGGACTTCGCCTCCTTCCTGCTGCAGGCGCAGAATTCGAAAGCCAAGGTGATCGGGCTCGCCAATGCCGGCGGCGACACCATCAACGCGGTGAAGCAGGCAGCCGAGTTCGGCATCCAGGAGGGCGGCCAGACCATGGTGGCGTTCCTGCTGTTCGTGAACGACGTCCACGGCATGGGCCTGAAGGTCGCGCAGGGCCTGCAACTGCTCGAGGCCTTCTACTGGGACATGAACGACGACACCCGCGCGTTTGCGAAGCGCTTTGCCGCGCGTCCCGGCATGAACGGCAAGATGCCGAGCGGCAATCAGGCCGGCGTCTATGCCTCGACGCTCGCCTACCTCAACGCGGTCGCGGCCACCGGCAGCGACGATGCCAAGGTCGTGGTGCCGCAGATGAAGACCTTCAAGGGCAAGGACAGACTGTTCGGCGACACCACGATCCGCCAGGACGGCCGCGTCATCCACCCGATGTATCTATTCGAGGTGAAGAAGCCGGAGGAGTCGAAGTACCCCTACGACTACTACAAGCTGATCGCGACCATCCCGGCCGAGCAGGCGTTCCGGCCGATCGCCGATGGCGGATGCTCGCTGGTGAAGTGATGTCGATGGTCGCGCATGTCTACATCCTCCCCCTCCAGGTAGGGCTATCGCATATGGCCAAGCACGGAGAGAAGGAAG
>NZ_NWTG01000039.1 GCF_002532045.1 Bradyrhizobium sp. C9
CTCATTCTGGCACACTGATGCCGTAGGGGGCCGTCCACCCCATCAACCACCGAGTTTGGTGGCGAACGGGATCGTGGCTCCAGCATCGCGCATTAATCAATATTTGGAGTAATGGGTCCCGGCCTTCGCCGGGACGACGCTAAATCTCGAACACCTGTCCCGGCTTTAGCGTCAAAAACTTCTCGCGCGGCACCTTTGCCGCGTCGAGCGCTTCAGTGAGCGCGATCGCCGGTGCATCGATCGCTTCGTCGGTCAACTGGAACGTGCCGTGGTGATGCGCCAGGGCCTGGGCGGCGCCGCAATCGGCCAGTGCGTTCACGGCATCCTCCGGGTTCATGTGCTGGTCTTGCATGAACCAGCGCGGCTCGTAGGCGCCGATCGGCAGGATCGCGAGCCGGAGCGCGCCATGCGCCTCGGCCACCCGGCGGAAGTGGCGGCCGTCGCCATAGCCGGAATCGCAGACGATGTAGAGCTTGCCCGCCGGCGTCTCCAGCACGAAGCTCGCCCACAGCGCCTTGTTGCGATCGAACAGGCCGCGCGCCGACCAGTGCCGCGTCGGCACCAGCGTCACCGCAACGCCGCCGCCGAGTTCGACGCGGTGATGCCAGTCGAACGCCTCGGCCTTGATCGCGGCATCGGAGGCGCGCATCGTGACATCGTTGCCGAGCGGCGTGATCACGCGCGGCGCAAACGCTGTAGTCAGCTTCGACAGCGTCGCGACATCGAGATGATCGTAATGGCCGTGCGACACCAGCACGACGTCGATCGTGGGGAGCTTCTCGAAAGCGATGCCGGGATCGTTGTGCCGTTTCGGACCTGCGAAGCCGAACGGCGAGGCCCGCATCGACCACACCGGATCGACCAGGATGTTGAGGCCGCCGGTCTGGATCAGCCAACTGGCGTGGCCGACAAAGCAGAGCCGCACTCTGTCGCCGTCGACGCGGGGCGGCGGCGTATCGGCATAGGGGCTCGGCGCCCATTCCGGCCAGACCGCGCGCTGCCGTCTGCCCCCGAACTGCCAGCGCAACACCTCGCCGAGCGATTTCGGCGGCGCGCCATCCGGATCGAAGAAGTGCAGGCCGTCGAAATGATCGGAGACGGGGCCGTCATAGGTTTTCATCAGGGACATCCAGATCGAGGGCACGCCGAGCGCGGCGACGGCTCCGGTCAGGCCAGCAAGAAGGCGGCGGCGGGTGACGATGGGCACGCGGGTTCCCAACAGGAGGCAGGCTCCGCTTATATGGGTGACGATGCTGAATTCGGAACCAGCATGGCAAATTGCCGTAATTTCAATGCCTTAGGATCCAGGCCATACCTATTGCGGCGAAACTTTCCTTGACTTTGCCGCCCCGGCGGCGTTTAACGCCGCGACTTTCTCGGAAAGATCCGTCTTTTCGACCCGCCGACTGGTCCTGGAGGCCGGAGGCCAACGCCCGACAGCGCGATGCGCCCTCGGGCGCGAAAGTGTTTGGACCATCTTCTTGGCAGGGTGCCAAGGCGGACTATGTGGTCATCACGCGCGAGAGCGGGTCCTGACCAGAAGCGAGTGAAGCGCGCTCACGGGCGCAACGAAGGACAACGGCATTGTTCGACAATCTGTCGGAACGGCTTGGTGGCATTCTCGATCGTCTAACGGGGCGCGGCGCGCTGACCGAAAAGGACGTCGATGCCGCGATGCGCGAGGTGCGCCGCGCGCTGCTCGAGGCCGACGTCGCGCTCGAGGTCGTCCGCAGCTTCATCGACCGGGTCCGCGAGCAGGCGATCGGCGCCACCGTCGTCAAGTCGGTCACGCCGGGCCAGATGGTGGTGAAGATCGTCCATGACGAGCTGGTCGCCACGCTCGGCTCCGACGGCCAGACCATCGACATCAATTCCGTGCCGCCGGTGCCGATCATGATGGTCGGCCTGCAAGGCTCCGGCAAGACCACCACCACCGCAAAGCTCGCGCGCCGCATGGTTCAGCGCGACAAGCGCAAGGTGCTGATGGCCTCGCTCGACGTCTATCGTCCGGCGGCGATGGAGCAGCTCGCGGTGCTCGGCCGCGACCTCGACATTCCGACGTTGCCGATCGTCGCCGGCCAGATGCCGCCGCAGATCGCACGGCGCGCGTTGGAGGCCGGCAAGCTCGGTGGCTACGACGTCGTGCTGCTCGACACGGCCGGCCGCACCACGCTCGACGAAGACATGATGAAGGAGGCGGCCGAGATCAAAGCCGCCGCCAACCCGCACGAAGTGCTGCTGGTCGCCGACTCCCTCACCGGCCAGGACGCGGTCAACCTTGCGCGCTCATTCGATGAACGCGTCGGCCTCACCGGCATCGTGCTGACGCGCGTCGACGGCGACGGCCGCGGCGGCGCCGCGCTGTCGATGCGCGCGGTCACCGGCAAGCCGATCAAGCTGCTCGGCACCGGCGAAAAGACCGACGCGCTGGAAGACTTCCATCCGAACCGCATCGCCGGCCGCATCCTCGGCATGGGCGACGTCGTCTCGCTGGTCGAGAAGGCCGCGGCGAACATCGACGCCGAGAAGGCCGCGCGCACCGCCGAGCGCATGCGCAAGGGTCAGTTCGATCTCAACGACATGCGCGAACAGCTGCAGCAGATGGCGAATATGGGCGGCATCGGCGGCCTGATGGGCATGATGCCCGGCATCGCCAAGATGAAGAACCAGATCGCGGCGGCCGGCATCGACGACAAGATCATCAAGCGCCAGGTCGCGGTGATCGATTCGATGACGCGGCAGGAGCGCAAGAATCCGGACATCCTGAAGGCGAGCCGCAAGAAGCGCATCGCGGCCGGCGCCGGCCAGAGCGTCGAGCAAGTCAACAAGCTGCTGAAAATGCACCGGAACATGGCCGACATGATGAAGGCCATGGGAAGCGGCAAGCGCGGCCCGCTCGCTGGCATCGCGCAGGCGATGGGCTTTGGCGGCGGCATGAAGCCGCCCTCGGCCGAGGAGATGAAGGCGCTCGCCGAGAAGATGCAGGGCGGCGCCGGCGGCGGTCTGCCCAGCCTGCCGAAGGATTTGCCTGCCGGGCTGCGCGGCGGCCTGCCGAACGTGCCGGGCCTGACCGGCCTTTCCGGCAAGCCGATGCTGCCGGGCCTCGGCGGTTTCCCGGGCAAGAAAAAATGAGGAATTCGTCGCGATGGCTCACATGCAGCCGGCGCGACGCGGAATGCCAATCAATCGAACACATCGACTTTTGAAGGAGAACTAAATGTCCGTTGTTATCCGCCTCGCGCGCGCAGGCACCAAGAAGCGTCCGGTCTATCACGTCGTCGTCGCCGACTCGCGCTTCCCGCGCGATGGCCGCTTCATCGAGCGTCTCGGCCACTTCAACCCGCTGCTGCCGAAGGACAACGAGGCCCGCCTGAAGCTCGACATGGACAAGGTGAAGGCCTGGCTCGCCAAGGGCGCGCAGCCGTCGGATCGCGTCAGCCGCTTCCTCGACGCCGCTGGCGTCGTGAAGCGCGCCGCGCGCAACAACCCGGAAAAGGCCGTGCCGCGCAAGGAGCGCAAGGCGCAGGCCGAAGCCGCCGCCAAGGCATAGACTGAACGGCGACCACGGTGACTGCACCGGTCTGTGTCGCCCGCATCGGCGCTGCGCATGGCGTGCGCGGCGCCGTCCGGCTATGGACCTTCACCGAAGATCCGCTGGCCGTGAAGGACTACGGCCCGCTGATGACCAAGGACGGCGCGCGCCAGTTCGAGGTCACGCATGCGCGCGAGGCCAAGGACCATCTGGTGGTGACGCTGAAGGGCGTCGCCAGCCGCGATGACGCCGAACGGCTCAATGGGCTCGAGCTCTACGTTCCGCGCGACCGGCTGCCGGAAACCGACGACGGCGAGTATTACCACACCGACCTGATCGGGCTCGCCGCGGTGACGACGACAGATCAGCCGCTCGGCAAGGTGATCGCGATCCATAATTTCGGCGCCGGCGACATCATCGAGATCGCCCCGCCGCTGGGCGCGACGATGTTGCTGCCCTTCACCAACGCCGTGGTGCCGACTGTCGATATCGCTGGCGGCCGCGTCGTGATCGACCTGCCGCAGGAAGTCGACGGCGATGATCCGTCGGCAGCTTGATCAAAACATTTTTCGTCAGCCAGTCATCCGACCCTGCTGCTCGAGCCAGTCGCAGAATACCGCGCTGTGCGGATCGTTGCTGCGGCCTGCGGGGAAATACGCAAAGTAGCTTCGTGCCGGCAGGCTAACGTTCGGAAACGGCGTCACCAGTCGTCCCGCCGCGAGATCGTCCGAGATCAGCGCGGTCGGACCCATCGCAACGCCGAGACCATCGAGCGCGGCCTGGATGGTCAGATAGAAATGGTCGAAGGTAAGCGAAGCTGCCGGCTCCAGCGCGGATTGCCCGGTCTCGGTCAACCAGTCGCGCCACAGCCGCGGCATCGACGTGACATGCAGCAGCGTATGCCGGGAGAGATCCGCGATCTCACGCAGCGGCAACCGTTCGAGCAGCGACGGACTGCACACCGGCAATCGCCGCTCCGACACCAGGAAGCGCGACGAGAAGCCATGAAACGTATCCGGACCGCCGCGGATCACGACGTCGAATGATTCCGGCAGCGCATCCACCGGATCGTTCGACGTGCTCAAGCGCACCTCGATGTCCGGATGCTCGGCGCGAAACCGGCTCATCCGCGGCAAGAGCCAGCGCAGGCTGAAGGTCGCGAGCGCGTTGACGCGCAACACCGCCACCGCGGCGTCGCCGCGCCGCTCGCGATGCTGCTGCACGGCGGCGGAAATCCGGTCGAGCGCCGGAGCGAACTCGGCCAACAGCGCCGCGCCCGCCGGCGTCAGCACCACGCGCCGCACCGATCGCCGGAACAGCGCCGGCGCACCCAGCCACTCCTCGAGCAGCCGGATCTGCTGGCTGACCGCGCCATGGGTCACGCTGAGTTCGGCGGCGGCCTCCTTGAAACTGCCGAGCCGCGCGGCGGCCTCGAAGGCGCGAACGGCATTGAGCGGCGGCAGGCTGCGGCGTGGAACGAACATGATCCCTCAATATCAGATTTTCTAACGCATGACCCGATTATTACTGATTTGTGACAGCAATCATTCGGGCGCATATTGCGCAGCAAACCACTAACGCACCTATCTTTTTCGAAGGCCTTCTCCGATGCGCCGCCGTTCCGTCTTTAGTTTTTCTTGCTTTGGATGGCGACGATGAGCGCATCCACGGAAGCCGGCGCATCCCGACTCGGCCAGACCCAGGCGACGCGCACACTCACGGTGACCGGGCTCAACCACGCCCTCCATGACGGCTACACCGACCTGATCTACGTGCTGCTGCCGGTCTGGCAGGCGGAGTTCGCGCTGAGCTACGGGCTGCTGGCGCTGCTGCGCGGGCTCTATGCCGGCGCCATGGCCGGCTTGCAGATACCGGTCGGACGCATCGCAGAGCGGATCGACGGCAAGATCATCCTGATCGCGGGCACGGCGCTGTCGGCGCTCGGCTATGTGTTCGCCGGATTATCCGGCGGCGTCATCGGGCTTGGCCTGGCGCTCGCGCTCTCCGGTGCGGGTTCGAGCACGCAGCATCCGATCGCATCATCAGCGGTGTCGCGCGCCTATGGCGCGGCGGCGCGCGGCCCGCTCGGCATCTACAATTTCTCGGGCGATCTCGGCAAGGCGGCGATCCCGGCGGCGACCTCGATCCTGCTCGTGATCATGTCGTGGCGGCACACGCTGCTCGTGGTCGCGCTCGCAGGCCTGCTCGTCGCGATCAGCATCGCACTCTGGATGCCCTCGGTCGGCAAGGGTGCCGAGCACAAGGCAGCCTCAGCGTCGCGCCGCTCAAGCGCCGGCGGCGGCTTTCACTGCCTGCTCGCGATCGGAATTCTCGACACCGCGGTCAGGATGGGTTTTCTCACCTTCCTGCCGTTCCTGTTGCGCGACAAGGGCGCCTCGCTGCCGACCAACGGCCTCGCGCTGGCGCTGGTCTTCATCGGCGGTGCCGCGGGGAAATTCACCTGCGGCTGGCTCGGCGAGCGCGTCGGCACGTTGCGCACCGTGCTGATCACCGAAGGCGGCACGACGGCGTTGATCCTTGCGGTGCTGGTATTGCCGCTGGCGCCGGCCATCGTGCTGCTGCCGCTGCTCGGCGTGATGCTCAACGGCACGTCCTCGGTGCTCTATGGCACGGTGCCCGAGCTGACGCCGGCGCATCAGACCGAGCGCGCCTTCGCGCTGTTCTACACGGGGACGATCGGATCGGGCGCGATCGCGCCGGTTATCTATGGCGTGCTTGGCGACGCGCTCGGTCCGACGCTCGCCACCACGGCGACCGCACTTACGGCACTGGCGATCTGTCCGCTTGCAGTCGCCCTCGCGAGGCACCTTGGCGATCGTCCAACGGCAGCGTGACGCTTGATTAGCTTAGGTCTGTAGCCCGGATGAAGCCGACGGGTCGCGCGCATGCGCGCTCGACGACAGGCTCCGCGAAATCCGGGGCCGCTCCTCATTGCTGGCGCGATTCCCGGATTGCGCTTCGCCCCATCCGGGCTACTTAAGCAGTGGTCTCACGGAGCATCCCAATGACAAGCACGCACAAGGCCTGGCGGCTGCACGCCCACAATGATCTTCGCTTCGAGGATGTCGCAACGCCGAGGCCCGCGCCCGATGGCGTCGTGGTCCGGATCGAAGCCGGCATGGTGCTGTCCTATACCAACAAGCTCTTGTCGGGCGCGCTGCCCTACAGCCTGCCACCGATGCCGTTCGTGCCGGGCACCAACGCGATCGCGCGAATCGTCGCCACCGGCGAGAACGTCACGCATGTTCGGAGCGGCGACCGCGTATTCCTCAGCCCGCATCTGCGTGGCGACGTGCCGGATCGCGATCCGCCGCAGATCCTGATCGGCCTCACCGCCACGGTGATGACCCCAGAGGCGCTCGCATTGCAGGCGCGCTGGCGCGACGGCGTGTTTGCGGAGATCGCGCATTGGCCTGCCGCCTGCGTCACGCCCCTTGCCAATCTCGACGACAAGCCGGCGACCGAGCTGATCGGGCTGGCAAAACTGATCGTGCCGTTCGGCGGCTTGCAGCGCACCGGCCTGCGCGGCGGACAAACCATCATCGTCAACGGCGCGACCGGCTATTTCGGTTCGGGCGGCGTGATGCTCGCAGTCGCGATGGGCGCGGGCCGCGTCGTCGCCGTCGGACGCAAAGAGGCCGCGCTCGATCAATTGCGCGATGCATTCGGCCCGCGCGTCATTCCCGCGGTCGTCACCGGCGATGCCGCCGCCGACCTTCAGACTATCCGCCGCGCCGCCGGCGGCAGCGCCGATGTCGCGCTCGATTTGCTCGGCGCCGCCAAGAGCACCTCGACCACGCTGTCCGCGCTGCGCGCGCTCAGGCGTGGCGGCCGGATGGTGCTGATGGGCAGCTCCGAGGTGCCGCTCGAACTCTCGTTCCGCGAGATGCTGGCCAACGACTGGGAAGTGGTCGGGCAGTTCATGTACGATCGCACGGCGCCTGGCCAACTCGCCGGCCTCGCCGCCGAAGGCCTGCTCGACCTGCGCAAGATCAACGTAGCGACGTTCAAGCTCGCCGACTTCCGCCGTGCGGTCGATGCGGCTGCGATGATGCAGAGCCTCGACCTTACGGCCGTGGTGCCGTAACCAGAGACCATGACGACACCACAAGCGACACCCTGGCGCGCCACCGTGCTGACCCTGTTCCCGGACATGTTTCCGGGACCGCTCGGCGTGAGCCTGGCCGGCAAGGCGCTGGCCACAGGTCTCTGGGCGCTGGAGGCGCGCGACATCCGGGCGTCGGCGAGCGACAAGCACCGCAGCGTCGACGACACGCCGGCCGGCGGCGGCCCGGGCATGGTGCTGCGGGCCGACGTGCTGGCAGCGGCGATCGATGCCGCTGGCGCCGCACCTGACCGGCCGCGGCTCCTGATGAGCCCGCGGGGTCGGCCATTGACCCAGACCCACGTCGCCGAGCTGGCGGCGGGGCCCGGCCCCTTGATCGTCTGCGGCCGCTTTGAGGGCATCGACCAACGGGTGATCGAGGCTAGGGGCCTCGAGGAGGTCTCGATCGGCGATTATGTGCTGTCGGGCGGCGAAATCGCCGCGATGGCGCTGATCGACGCCTGCGTCCGCCTGTTGCCGGGCGTGATGGGGAAGCTGGCCTCGGGAACCGAGGAGAGTTTTTCCGAAGGACTACTGGAATACCCCCAATACACCCGTCCGCAGGAGTTCGAGGGCCGCCAGATCCCGGAAATCCTGATTTCCGGCGACCACGCCAAGGTCGCCGCCTGGCGGCTGGCCCAGTCCGAGGCCCTGACGGAGGCCCGGCGGCCCGATCTCTGGGCCCGGAAGGCCGGCCAAAAAGCCGCCCGACGAGGGACAAAAAACACGACAGACGGGTGACAAACCCTGCGCTTTGCCTTATAGGCACGGCCTAATCCGCACACGCGCAGGATAGATGGACGTTTGCGCAGCCCGCACAGGCTGGGCGCGCCGCCGATGGAGATTTCGATGAACCTGATTCAGCAGCTCGAAAAAGAGCAGTTCGACAAGCTCGCCGCCACCAAGACCATCCCGGAATTCGGCCCCGGCGATACCGTCATCGTCAACGTGAAGGTGGTCGAAGGCGAACGCACCCGCGTGCAGGCCTATGAAGGCGTCTGCATCGGCCGTTCCGGCCACGGCCTCAACGAGAGCTTCACCGTGCGCAAGATTTCGTACGGCGAGGGCGTCGAGCGCGTTTTCCCGGTGATGTCGCCGATGATCGACTCGATCAAGGTCGTGCGTCGCGGCAAGGTGCGTCGCGCCAAGCTCTATTACCTGCGCAGCCTGCGCGGCAAGTCGGCCCGCATCGTCGAGAAGCAGGACCGCCAGACCGCCGTCGGCGAATAACTCTTCCCTTCAGGGATCGTGGTCGAAAGCGCGGGGCTTGCCCCGCGCTTTTTCGTTGCGGCATACCTATCTGACGAGCAGGCCCGCGCATCGATCGATTGTCGCGGGCGCAAGCCCTGTGTTAGAAATTTAGAATGGTTCCGGATCAAGCAAGCCAGCCCTGCCAGCGCGTCGTGATCGACGATCGCTCGCGGCTGCCCGGCCGCTTCTTCGGACGTTTTGCGACGTCGGCAACATCAGAGCTTACGCGCGCAGCGTAACGCTGCCTGGACGCTGTCGCCTGCTCGCGCGCCGAGATGCGCTTAACGCCATTCACCACTGAATTTCTTCTGGAGCTGAAGCTCATGTCCAAACCGACCACGCTGTACGACAAGATCTGGAACGACCATCTGGTTCACGAGGCCGAGGACGGCACCTGCCTGCTCTATATCGATCGCCATCTGGTGCACGAGGTGACCTCGCCGCAGGCGTTCGAAGGCCTGCGTGCCGCCGGCCGCAAGGTGCACGCGCCCGAGAAGACGCTCGCCGTCGTCGACCACAACATCCCGACCACCGATCGCTCGAAGCCGAACCCCGATCCTGAAAGCATCGAACAGATGCGGGTGATGGCGGAGAACGCCAAGGAATTCGGCATCGAATATTACAACGAGTTCGACAAGCGTCAGGGCATCGTCCACGTCATCGGCCCGGAGCAGGGTTTCACGCTGCCCGGCACCACCATCGTTTGCGGTGACAGCCACACCTCGACGCATGGCGCGTTCGGCGCGCTCGCGCACGGCATCGGCACCTCTGAGGTCGAGCACGTGCTGGCGACGCAGACGCTGATCCAGAAGAAGGCCAAGAACATGCGCGCGATCGTCGACGGCAAATTGCCCGACGGCGTGACCGGCAAGGACATCATCCTGGCGATCATCGGCGAGATCGGCACCGCCGGCGGCACCGGCTATGTGCTGGAATATGCCGGCGAGGCGATCCGTGCGCTTTCGATGGAAGGCCGCATGACGGTCTGCAACATGTCGATCGAAGGCGGCGCGCGCGCCGGCCTGGTTGCGCCCGACCAGAAGGCGTTCGACTTCCTGCGCGACCGCCCGAAGGCGCCGAAGGGCGCCGCCTGGGACGCCGCGATGCGCTACTGGGAGACGCTGCGCTCCGACGAGGGCGCGCATTTCGATCACGAACTGCGGCTGGACGCAGCAAAACTGCCGCCGATCGTCACCTGGGGCACCAGCCCTGAAGACGTCATCTCGGTGACCGGCTTCGTGCCCGATCCCGACAAGATCGCGGATGAAGCGAAGCGGCTCTCCAAGCACCGCGCGCTGAAATATATGGGCTTGAGCGCCGGCACCAAGATCACCGACATCAAGCTCGACCGCGTCTTCATCGGCTCCTGCACCAACGGCCGCATCGAGGACCTGCGCGCCGCGGCGAAGGTCGCCGAGGGCAAGACCGTCAACGCCAACGTCAACGCGATGATCGTGCCGGGCTCGGGCATCGTGAAGGAACAGGCGGAAGCCGAAGGCCTCGACAAGATCTTCATTGCGGCCGGCTTCGAATGGCGCGAGCCGGGTTGCTCGATGTGCCTGGCGATGAACCCGGACAAGCTGAAGCCGGAAGAGCGCTGTGCCTCGACCTCGAACCGCAACTTCGAGGGCCGTCAGGGCTTCAAGGGCCGCACCCATCTGGTGTCGCCCGCGATGGCCGCGGCCGCCGCGATCGCCGGCCACTTCGTCGACGTCCGCGACTGGCGGTAAGGTAAGCGCGGGAGCTTCGGTTCTGACCAGATCAGAACCGAGGCCCGATTCTCTTCTTTGACGCGTTTTCTTCACGCGAACCGGATTCCACTTCGCTCGAAAACGCTATGGCTTGTCTCAAGCTCGAGCCGTTGTGGAAACGGCTCGTTAACGTGACGTACGCACACTGGCCCCCGCGAAGACAGGTTTCGTGGGAGCCGGACGTGGCCGACAAGAGCGAATTCGTCGACATGATCAGTGAGGCGACACGGCAGAAGCGCCGTCGCGCCACACCACGCATCATCGATCCGCTACCTGAGGTGAAGGAAACCTCGCGCCTCAGCCACTGGCCGCCGGAGCGCTGGACGCAATGGCGGATGGAAAACCTGACGCCGTGGAAGATAAAGTCCTGGAAGCTGAAGAATTGGGACTAGCGCTCTCCAGCGAGAGCGACCTGACAAACGGGCGCCGTGAGGCGCCCGCTGTCATTTCAGCTTGCCTGCAAAGGGCGGCCCGGCGACCGGAGCCGCTCCTACGCTTGCCCAGCAGAGCCGCGCACAGCGCGGCTGCGCGGCTCACCAGAACGGGCCGAACCCGAAGCCAAAGGTGAACGGCGCCGGCACAGCATATGGATACGGCCGATAGTAATAAGGCCGCCCGTAATAATAGGAGCCGTACGGCCGGTAATAGGAATAGGGCTGGTAGTACGGCCGGTAATAAGGCCGGTAGCCGCGGTGATAATGGTGACGATGGTAATGGCGATGATGGCGCTGCGCGCTGAAGTCGGTCGCCTGGCCTGCCTGCCGCTGTTGTGCCGCGGCGTGCGGCTTGGCTGATGCCGCGGCACCTGCCGATGCCGGCGCCGTCAATGCGAATGCGCAAGCGACCGCGGCAACACCGATCCATTTCATCATGATCAACTCCTGCAGATTGCGATTGATCGCATCTCGGGCGTGCGAATCTGCCGGATTGATGGCTGCGAATGACAACAGGCCCGCTACTCACGGGCCTGTGTCTCAACTGCGCTGATACGCCGCGCGATCAGCGGCGCCAGTGGCCGCGATGGCCCCAGCCGCGGTGGTGTCCGCGACCCCAACCACGGTGATGTCCGCGACCCCAGCCACCGTGATGTCCATGGCCCCAGCGTACCTGGGTGGTCGTCTGGTTCGCGTTGTCCTGAACCACTGCGGCAGTGCCCGGAGTCGCGAGCGACATCGCGCTCGCGCGCTCGGCCGGCGCCGCCAAAACCAGCACGGCACCGACGGCCGCGAGCCCCAGAACTTTCATCACCTTCATGAGTTTTCTCCTTGATCCCTTGATGTCACGCCTTGCAACGACGACTCGAGCTTCTTGCCTTGACGCGTTTTCTTCGTGCGAACCGGGATCCGCCTCGCTCGAAAACGCCCTGGCATTCGAATCGACCCCCGTTGCCGCGACGCAGATCGCAAGCAGAATGCGGGCGACGTGAATGGGATATGAATGACTGCGCCACGAGGGTGAATGCCGCTGGCGCGCGCAGGTTCCGGCACAGCCGCTGGAATTTTCATGTCTGTGCATAAAACCGGCTTAGACGATGGTCGTATGTTTGTGAGGAGCCTCTCGCAGGAGATCACCGATGACCCAACATGGCTCGCACAAATGGTTCACGCTCGGCGCGGCAGCGCTCGCTGGTTCCGTGATTTCAATTGATGTCGCGCTCGCTTCGCAAGGACCGGGCGGCGGCATGGGAACGGCAAGCCATTTCACGCAAATGCTGATGGCGCTCGCGGTCTATGGAACGGCAGGAGCGGTTGTCGCAGCTGGACTGATCGGCGCTTTGCGCCAGCGTCTACTCTAGCTGCCGCGTTGCTCGAAGACGAGCTAGCCCGGGCGCCAGAAGCAGTTCATGCGCGGCGTGATCACGGTGCCGCTCGGCCGGTGCTCCTGCACATAGGTTGCAGTGCAATCGCGCACGGCGTTCGGACCGGGATTGTAGCGCGGGATGACATCCGGCTCCCAATGATCGGGCCGCGACCGGTAGATCGGCACCCGCCTGAGCCGGCGGTGCTCGACGACCCGCTCGCGCACGACCGGCGCCGGCTCACCGATGCGCGCTTCGGCCGCCGCGCTCTGTGCCCGCGCCTCTCCCGCCGGCAGCGAAAGCCCGACTGCCACCGCCAACAGTGTTGCCGCCACGATCCGTTTCATCACGCCACCCAAGCCCCGTTCTTGAGCCTCAATCTTGGGCCGCACGGTCTCCCATTGCACCGCCAAGGTCAACTGCGCTGGCGCCGGCTGAGGCACTCGCGCTAAAGGAGTGTCATGTGGACCACAGAAAAAGCTCCCTCGCTCGCCGAGATGGAGGCCGTGGCGCACGAAATCTTCGAGCGCCTGCCTCCGACGTTCCGGGCCCTCTGCGAGGGCCTGATCATCCGTGTCGACGACTTCCCGGCCGACGAGGTGCTCGACGAGATGCAGGCCGAGAGCGAGTTCGACCTGCTCGGCCTGTTTCACGGCATCGGCCTGCCGCAGCAGAGCCATGGCGACGTGGCCCGGCTGCCCAATTTGGTCTGGCTCTACCGGCGGCCGATCCTGGACTACTGGGCGGAGCACGACGAAACCCTCGGCCACATCGTCCGCCACGTGCTGATCCATGAAATTGGGCACCATTTCGGCCTCTCCGACGCCGATATGGAGGCGATTGAGGCAGAAGCGGGCTAGCCCTGCGGAAATGGCCCTTTTACCGCTGTCACATTCGCGATAAACACCCGGACCCTATCCCCTATTTTTGCCCGGGAAGAGCACCGATGGACAAGTTCACCACGCTGGAAGGCGTCGCGGCACCGCTGAAGATCATCAATGTCGACACCGACATGATCATTCCGAAGCAGTACCTCAAGACCATCAAGCGCACCGGCCTTGGCAAGGGGCTTTTCTCCGAGCAGCGCTACAAGGATGACGGCAGCGAGAACCCCGATTTCGTCCTCAACCAGTCCGCCTATCGCAACGCGAAGGTGCTGGTCGCCGGCGACAATTTCGGCTGCGGCTCGAGCCGCGAGCACGCGCCCTGGGCGCTGCTCGACTTCGGCATCCGCTGCGTGATCTCGACCTCGTTCGGCGACATCTTTTACAACAACTGCTTCAAGAACGGCATCCTGCCGATCCGCGTGTCGCAGGAGGACCTCGACAAGCTGTTCGACGATGCCGAGCGCGGCGCCAATGCGACGCTGACCATCGATCTGCCCAACCAGGAGATCCGCGGTCCCGACGGCGGCACGGTGAAGTTCGAGATCGATCCGTTCCGCAAGCACTGCCTGATCAACGGCCTCGACGACATCGGCCTGACGATGGAGAAGAAATCGTCGATCGACACCTTCGAGGCCAAGCTCAAGGAACGCGCCTGGGCCTGAGGTGCAACCGATCATCGCGCCCCGGTGCCTTCAGGTGCCGGGGCTTTTCTTTGCGAAATTGTCTTCTCACGAACCTGCTGATGGCTGACGCGCATGCTGCCTGACATCGTCACCTTCTGGCACGGCTCGATGGACGCGCTGCGCCGGACCTGTTTGCGCTCACAGCTGGCCGCCGGGCACAAGGTCACCGTCTACAGTTTCGATCCAATCCCCGGGCTGCCCGACGGCATCGGCAACGCCGAGGCCGAGGCGGTGCTGCCGCATTCATTCTCGGAGCGGCTGCGTCCGGCCGAGCGCGACGGATCGTGGCGTGACTGGACCATCCTGCAGTTCAGCGACTTCTTCCGCATGCGGCTGATGAAGCAACGCGCCGGGCTCTGGCTCGACGCCGATGTGCTGCTCTTGAAGGGCGTCGAGATCGATCCGGCAAAACCCTATTTCGCCTGGGAGCGGCCGCGGCAGCTTGGCAACTCGGTGCTGTACCTGCCATACAACGATCCGATCGTACGCGCATTCGAAGCGCTGATGCAGCAGGACGAGCTGACGCCGGACTGGCTGGCGTTGCGCCACCGCCTGACCTTCGCGATGCGCAAGCTGCGCGGCAAATCCAATCGCCTGTCCGACATCCGCGTCGCGATCTTTGGCCCGGCTGCGCTCACCGCGCTCGCGCGCCGTGAAGGCGAGTTGCAGCACGCGCTGCCGAAGCGCTCGTTCTACGCGGTGCACGCCGAACCAAGACTATTCTTCGAGCCGTCGGATGTTTCGCGCTACCTTGATGATCCCGGGATCATCGGCCTGCACATCTCCCCGAAGGGACGCGGCAAGGATGCGCCGATCCCCGGCAGTCTCTATGCCTGGGCGTCGGAGCGCTTTGGCCAGGCCTGAGCCGATTTGATCTGCCGCAAGGCTGGATTGCGCAGAAGGCGTCATATGGGGCAGCCGCTCTATATCGGAGGCGCCCATGACCACCGAAGCCCAGTACCCCGTCGTTGAGTATCTGATCGATCTGTTTAGCAACTGGCTGAAGCATCAGCGCGAGCTTGGCGAACTGCGCGAACTGGACGACGCAAGCTTCAGCCAGATTGCGAGCGACTTGCGGATCAGCCCCGAGGACCTCATGGCGTTGGCGCGCCAGGGGCCACACAGTGCGGACGAGCTGCCCATGCTGCTCGAGGCGCTCGGGATCGATCGGGAGAAGCTGGCCCGCGCCGAGACACTGGTGCTGCGCGACATGGAGCGAGTCTGCAGCCTGTGCGGCCACAAGCGGCAGTGCGACCATGATCTCGCTGCCGGTACCTCCGGTGCGTGCTATCAGCAATACTGTCCGAACGCCCCCACGATCGAAGCGCTGGGTGAGGCTGCAGGCCACGGCAGATCATCGTCTTGAAGGTACATCGATGCTGAATCAGCACGCCGTCTGGCGTCGCGCATTGCTGATCCTGCTGGTCGGGATGGCCGCGCTCCTGCTGCTGCGCCTGCATCAGGCCAACGGCGCGGAACAGCCTTCGAATAGCATCACGGCCGGGCATCGTTTGGCGGAAGGCTGGTGCATGGAGTGCCATGTCGTCGGCGCGCTCGCGACGGGCGCGAAGAAAGTCCCGCCGGACTTCGTCACCGTCGCCAACCGGCCCTCAACCACCGTGCTCTGGCTCAAGGTATTCCTGAAAACGAGTCACCCGACGATGCCGAACATCATCATCGGGCCAAGCGAGGCCGATGATCTCGCGAACTACATCATGAGCCTGAAGCGCGAATAGAGCGCAACAGGTCGATGGTTTTCACTGTCCCATCGCAGCGATCGCGTCCGCGATCGCGATGGTGCGCTTCGCCATCTCGGCGTGCAGGCGCTCGACCATGCGGCCGTCGAGCTGGATCGCGCCGCGCGCGGCGTTCTCCGGCTGCTCGAACGCGGCGATGATCCTGCGGGCCTCGGCGACCTCGGCCTCCGGCGGCGTGAAGATCGCGTTGCAGGCGTCGATGTGGCTCGGGTGGATCAGCGTCTTGCCGTCGAAGCCGAGATCGCGGCCCTGCGCGCATTCCTCCGCGAAGCCGTCGATATTGCTGATGTCGCCATAGGGGCCATCGAGGATCTCGAGTCCGTGCGCGCGGGTCGCCAGGATGCAGTGCGTGATCATCGGGATCATCGCCGCGCGGCCCGGCTTCATCCGGATCCGGGTCTCGCGCGCAATGTCGTTCGGCCCGAACACGAAGCCGGCGAGCCGGACCTCGGAGTCCTTCGATGCCGCGGCAAGCTTGTCGGCATCGAGCACGGCGCGCGCGGTCTCGATCATCGCCCAGACCCGGATCGAAGCAGGGGCATTGATGTCGCTGAGGCGATCGGCGACAGCGTTGAGATCGTCGACGGTGGAAATCTTGGGAACCAGGATCCCGTCCGGCTGCGCCTTGCCGGCCATGCCGATGTCATCGACCCACCACGGGCTGTCGAGCGCGTTGATGCGGATCAGGACCTCGCGCTTGCCGAAGCCCCTGGCCGCGACCGCCTTGGCGATCTGCTCGCGGGCCACCGCCTTGGCGTCGGGGGCAACGGAATCCTCGAGGTCGAGGATGATGCCGTCGGCCGCCAGCGCGCGGGCCTTCTCCAGCGCCCGTGCATTCGATCCCGGCATGAACAACAGGCTGCGGCGCGGACGGGTCATCGGCATTCTCCTGGGGCTCGGGCTCCGCCACTGTCCATTGTTTGGGCATCGGGCGGAACCATCCTTCAACGCTGCCGTATCATCTCAGGATGCACGCCGAAAGTCTTGTTCCCGTCACCGGCATGTGGTTAGGCAGAGGCCATGAAATTCTTTCCGAAGCAGTTGATCGACGGCTACCGGACCTTCGCGACCCAGCGGTTGCCGACTGAACAGTCGCGATACCGGGACCTGTCCGAACGCGGCCAGTTCCCCGAGACCATGGTGATCGGCTGCTGCGATTCCCGCGTCTCGCCGGAAGTGATCTTCGATGCCGGCCCGGGCGAATTGTTCGTGGTCCGCAACATCGCCAATTTGGTTCCAGTCTATCAGCCCGACAGCAACGCCCACGGCGTCTCGGCCGCGCTGGAATATGCCGTGACCGTGCTGAAGGTGAAGAACATCGTGGTGCTGGGCCATGCCCAGTGCGGCGGCATCCGCGCCTTCGTCGACAAGATCAAGCCGCTGACGCCCGGCGACTTCATCGGCAAATGGATGCAGATGTTCATCAAGCCGGGCGAGGTGGTCGAGCAGCGCGACCATGAGAGCATGCAGGACTTCGTCACCCGCATCGAGAAGGCCGCGGTGTTCCGCTCGCTGGAAAACCTGATGACCTTCCCGTTCGTGCGCGAGCGGGTCGAGAGCGGCGAGATGCAGCTGCACGGCGCCTATTTCGGCGTCGCCGAGGGCTCGCTGTTCGTGCTGGACCGAGCCGCGAAGGAATTCATCAGCGTCACCGACGCCGTGAAGGCCGGCGCGTAGCGCTATCGGCTACTCCCCGCCGTGATCGGCGCCCCAGCGATCGGACAGCGCCAGCAACAGCGCCGAGATCACGAACACCAGGTGCACGGCAACCAGCCAGGTCATCCGCGTCGCGTCGAACGCGGCATCGATGTTCAGGAACGCTTCCAGCACGTGGATCGCGGAGATCGCGACGATCGACGCCAGCAGCTTCTGCTTCAGCCCGGCAAAATCGATCTTGGTGATCCAGATCGGCCAGTTCGGGTTGCCCGACGTGTCGATGCGCGAGACGAAGTTCTCGTAGCCCGAAAACACCACGATCAGAATGAGATTGGCGACCAGCGTGACGTCGATCAGTGCCAGCGCATCGAGGATGACTTCCGTCGATTTGTAGCCGGACGCATGCAGCACGAACTCCCACAGCATGCGCGCGAATTTCAGCAGCAGCACGGCAAGCGCCACCACCAGGCCGACATAGAACGGCGCCATCAGCCAGCGGCTGTTGAACAGCACATATTCGAAGCCGCGCATGATGCGCGGCGTCGGGGGACTCGATGGGGTGGGAGCCAACTGTTCCGACATGGTCGCGCCCCCCCGTTGGTCCCCGCCCTTAGGCCGCTTTCTTCTTCGCGGTGATCAGCTTGCGGTTGATCAGGACTTCCGCGATCTGGATCGCGTTCAGCGCCGCGCCCTTGCGCAGATTGTCCGACACGCACCAGAACGACAGGCCGTTCTCCACCGTCGCATCCTCGCGGATGCGGCTGATATAGGTCGCGTCCTCGCCGGCGGCCTCATACGGCGTGACGTAGCCGCCCGGCTCGTGCTTGTCGATTACGAGGCAGCCCGGCGCATTGCGCAGGATGTTGCGCGCCTCGTCCGCCGTGATCGGGTTGGCGAACTCGACGTTGACGGCCTCGGAGTGGCTGACGAAGACCGGCACGCGCACGCAGGTCGCGGTCAGCTTGATCTTGGGATCGAGGATCTTCTTGGTCTCCGCCATCATCTTCCACTCTTCCTTGGTGAAGCCGTCTTCCATGAAGACGTCGATCTGCGGAATGATGTTGAAGGCGATGCGCTTCGGAAACTTCTTATTGATCAGCTCGTCGTTGGTGTAGACGGCCTTGGTCTGCGAGAACAACTCATCCATGGCGTCCTTGCCGGCGCCCGACACCGATTGATAGGTCGCGACCACGACACGCGTGATCGTCGCCTTGTCGTGCAGCGGCTTCAGCGCCACGACGAGCTGCGCGGTCGAGCAGTTCGGGTTGGCGATGATGTTCTTCTTGGTGAAACCGGCGGCCGCGTCCGCGTTCACCTCCGGCACGATCAGCGGCACGTCCGGGTCCATGCGCCAGGCCGAGGAATTATCGATCACGACCGCGCCGGCGGCGCCGATCTTGGGCGACCATTCCTTCGAGACCGCGCCGCCGGCCGACATCAGGCAGATGTCGATGTCGGAGAAGTCATAGTGCTCGAGCGCCTTCACCTTCAGGGTGCGGTCGCCATAGGAGACCTCGATGCCGACGCTGCGGCGCGAGGCCAGCACGACGACCTCGTCGGCGGGGAATTTGCGCTCATCGAGAATGTTGAGCATTTCGCGCCCGACATTGCCGGTCGCTCCGACCACCGCGACTTTGTAACCCATCGTTCACTCTCCGACGAAAAATGCCCGTTCCCCCGCAACTCAAGGAAAGGGAAGAGGCAGCGCTTCTATGCGAGAAACCCCGTCAAGACAACGTTGCGTAGCCTTTTGAGCGTTTTGATGCGTTTATTTCGGGCCGATCCGGCCGCGCCCCATCATACGAGAAATCCGTCCGCACTGACGAGCTTCGTCGATGAGGTGTACGCCACGCTCTCCGGGCTGTTTGCCTATGTCGCCGCGCTGGCGCTGTTCGCCGCCCTCGGCATCCATCTATGGAAGCAACTGCCGGACGCAACGGCGACGGCGGCACCCGCCGCCGCGGGCTGGGGCGCAGGTGGCCGCATGGGACCGGCCTTCGCCATCAGCAAGCGCGATCCGCGAGATAAAACAGAGGCTTATGAAGTTTTCAGGCATCCCGAGGGCGGCCGCAAGGACGTCTTCCGCTGGACTGATGCCAATGGCGCGCCGGCAGCCGAGCTGGAAATCTACCGCCCCGGCGGCGAGGCCATGGGGTCCGCGGTCACCGATATTGCCGGGCGGCTCGACCCGGGCGGCGTCCGCGAGCTCGAGGCCGCCGGCATCGTCGACAGCAAGTTCGGCGGCGTCACCCTGCTGCGCCCGGCGCGGCAGGAGGGCAGCCGCGCCTGCCTCGGCTTCCTCAAGCAGGCCGACGCCCCCGATCTGCGCATCTCGGGCTGGACCTGCCAGGGCGCCAGCCTGCCGGCCCAGCGCGCCGCGATCGTCTGCATACTGAACCGTCTGACCCTGCTGGCCGCGGGCAACGACCCGCGGCTCGCCGGGCTGTTCGCGCATGCCGAGCTACGGCGTACCGACTGCGTTACCTCCGGCCCGCCCGCCCTGTCGACCGACTGGGTGATGGGCAGCGAGAACCCGCTTCTGCGCGGCGCGCTTTGATGGCGAGACCGTGGCAAGGCACTGGTTTTCATGAAACTTTTGCGCTTGGACACGCATTATCTCTGGTGGTGTGGCGCAATTGACCTAGTGACGCCCCACCCTCCGTGGCTACAATGTGTTCCGAGTGATTTTGGCTGATGCGCCAGCCCCCGATGGGGCCGTAATGACGAGGATGCGATGACCTTGAAATTCCCTGCCGCGAACAAGCTCGTGGTGTTGCTTGCCGCGGCTGCCGTCACCGCAACCGCGCTTGGCATGACCGCGGCCAGCGCGCAGCAGACCCCGAGCAAGCGCAAGCAGCAAGAGCAGTATGACCGTGACGGCCGCCGTTACTACGGCGCGCAGGGCCCGAACCGGGTCTATCAGCAGGGGCCGCGCACCCGCGTTTACGTCACCACGCGCTCGTGGCTCGATGCCGGCACCGAAGTGCTGCCGGGCGACCGCAAGTTCAACGACTACGCCTATCCGCCTGATGTCGGCTACCCGTCGTTCGCGCGCGAGAACAACAACCGCCCGATCGACCGCCAGCCGCTCAGCCCGCCGGCCGATCTCGGCGGCTATCCGCGGAGCTTCCCGCTGTACTGAGAATTTCGGCTGATGGCCGATACGAAAATGCCCGGCTCCGGCCGGGCATTTTTTGTTTTGGGCTTCGTCATTCCGGGGCGATGCGAAGCATCGCGCCCGGAACGACGGCGCGAGCCGTTACGCGTGCAGCTTCTGCAATTCCTTCAGGATCGCTTCGCCCATCTGCGCCGTGCTGACGGACGTGGTGCCGGCCGACTTGATATCGGCAGTGCGCAACCCGCTGGCGAGCACGGCGGCGATCGCGGCATCGACCTTGTCGGCGAGATCGCCCATGCCGAAGGAATAGCGCAGCGCCATGCCGAACGAGGCGATCATCGCGATCGGATTGGCGAGACCTCGGCCGGCGATATCGGGCGCCGAGCCGTGCACCGGCTCATACAATGCCTTGCGTTCCTTGTTCTTGGCGTCCTCCTTGCCGAGCGAAGCCGACGGCAGCAGGCCGAGCGAGCCCGTGAGCATCGCCGCGATGTCGGACAGCATGTCGCCGAACAGATTGTCGGTCACGATGACGTCGAACTGCTTCGGAGTCTTGACGAGGTTCATGCCGCCGGAATCGGCGAGCTGGTGCTCCAGCGTGACGTCCTTGTATTCGCGCGCGTGGACCTGGGTCATGACCTCGTTCCAGAGCACGCCCGACTTCATGACGTTGCGCTTCTCCATCGACGTCACCTTGTTCTTGCGCTTGCGCGCCAGCTCGAAGGCGACGCGGCCGATGCGCTCGATCTCGAAGGTGTCGTAGACCTGGGTGTCGACCGCGCGCTTCTGGCCGTTGCCGATATCGGTGATGGTCTTCGGCTCGCCGAAATAGACGCCGCCGGTGAGCTCGCGCACGATCATGATGTCGAGGCCCTCGACCACCTCGCGCTTGAGGCTCGAGGCATCGGCCAGCGCCGGATAGCACACCGCCGGACGCAAATTGGCGAACAACTCGAGATCCTTGCGCAGCCGCAGCAGGCCCGCCTCCGGGCGCACCTCATAGGGCACGCTGTCCCACTTCGGACCGCCGACCGCACCGAAGATCACGGCGTCGGCCGCGGTGGCCTTGGCCATGTCGCCTTCGGAGATCGACACCTTGTGCGCGTCATAGGCCGAGCCGCCGACCAGGCCCTGCTCGGTCTCGAATTTCGCGATGCCCTGCGCATTCAGCCAGTCGATCAGGCGCTGCACCTCGGCCATCACTTCGGGGCCGATGCCGTCGCCGGGGAGAAGCAGCAGTTTATGGGTCGCCATGGTCGTTACCTCGCTCAATCGGGCATGCCCGCCATCATTCCGCGCGAGTGCTAAAACGCCCCGCACGGATTGGCAAGGCACCCCGGACAGGGTCAAAATGACCCGCAAAGAGCCAACCGCGCCCGAAAAGAAGCCAACAAGACGGACCTCATGACCGCAGCCATTGTCTACGCCTTCGCCTCGGCCATTTTCCTCGGCGCCGGCGTCGTGCTGGCGCAGCTTGGCCTGCGCACCGTCGAGCCGCTGTCGGGCGCCGCGATCAGCGTGCCATCCTTCACCCTGCTGTTCCTCGTGCTGTCGCCGCTGATCCTGCATGGCGAGCCGGTGGTTTGGCGCGGCCTGCCGATCTTCATGGCGATCGGCCTGTTCTTCCCGGCCTCGCTGACGCTCCTGACCTTCGCCTCGAACCGGGCGCTCGGGCCTGTCATCACCTCGACATTGGGCAATCTGGCGCCGCTGTTTGCGGTGTCAGCCGCCGTGGTGCTGCTGCATGAGCCGCTCGCGCCGCAACAGCTGATCGGCCTCGTGGTCGCAGTGGCCGGTGCCGCGATCATTACCGTGACCCGGCCGCGTGACCTCGGTCATTGGCGCAGCTGGGCGCTGCTACTGCCGCTCGCGAGCGCGCTGGTGCGCGGCATCGTGCCCCCGATCGCCAAGCTCGGGCTGGCGATCTGGCCGAGCCCGCTATGGGCCTGCCTGGTCGGCTACATCATGTCCTCGCTGGTGGTGCTGACGGTGCAGCGCGTCCGCAAGGGCAGCTTCATGGTGCACGCACCGCGCGACGGCCGGTTCTGGTTTGCATTGACGGGGATCAGCAACGGGCTCAGCGCGCTCAGCCTGTTCGCGGCGGTCCGCAACGGGCCGATCACGCTGGTGGCGCCGCTCGCTGCGATCTACCCGCTGGTGACCGTGGCGTTGAGCGCTGTCATGCTCAAGCATGTCGAGATCACCGCGCGGATCGTCGCCGGAACCCTGCTGACCGTGATCGGCATCGCGCTGGTCCTGATCGCCTGATTGCCCGATCCGCAAGACAGTGTTGCGACGTGCGGCGCTGGGCAGGACCGGCGCGGCCTGCCACAATGGCGGCCTTGCCGGAGTAAATTGTGAGAGCCCCCTCCCCGTCCTACCCGCATCCCGCGCGGCTGATCCTTATTTTGTCGCTCGCACCGACGGTCGGTCTCGGCATCGGCCGTTTCGCCTATTCGCTGGTGCTGCCCGATATGCGCGACTCCTTGGCCTGGTCGTATTCGGCCGCCGGCTTCATGAACACGATCAATGCCGCCGGCTATTTGGCCGGCGCGCTGGTCGCGTCCCGCCTGATCCAGCGCTTCGGGCTCGCCGCATCGGTGCGCTGGTCGACGCTGGCCTGCGCGCTGTCGCTGGCACTGTGCGCGCTCACAAGCAATTTCGCCGTGCTGAGCTTCGCCCGCCTCCTGGTCGGCTTCGCCGCCGCAATCGGCTTCGTCGGCGGCGGCGCGCTTGCGGCGACCATCGCGCAATCACGACCGGAGCGCGCCAACTTCCTGCTCAGCCTGTTCTATGCCGGGCCGGGCGTCGGCATCCTGGCATCCGGCCTGATCGCGCCGTTCGTGTTGCAGAGTTTCGGCGCCGGCTCATGGTGGATCGTGTGGTGGGCAATGACCTTGCTCTCGGCGATCATGACCGCGCCGCTGCTGCTTGCGCCATTGCACGCCAATACTGCCGCCGGCGGCATCGTGCGGACCAAATTCGCAATCATGCCGGTCCTGATCTACCTCGCCGCCTACTTCCTGTTCGGCGCTGGCTACATCGCCTACATGACCTTCATGATCGCCTATGTCCGCGACGGCGGCGGCGGCGCGGCTGCACAGAGCGCATTCTGGAGCCTGATCGGCGTCAGCGCGTTCGTGACGCCCTGGGTCTGGCGGCGGGTTTTGGCGCTCGACCGCGGCGGGCTCGCCACGACAATCATCCTCGGCGTCAACGCACTCGGCGCGGCTCTGCCGATCTTCGGGCATTCGCCGCTGCTGCTCGCGATCTCGGCGCTGGTGTTCGGCGTCGCGTTCTTCGCCGTGGTGGGATCAACGACCGCCTTCGTGCGCCTCAACTACCCGCCGGAAGCCTGGCCGACCGCAATTGCGGCGATGACCATCGCCTTCGGCATCGGCCAGACGCTCGGCCCGATCGTGGTCGGCGCCATCACCGACGCGGTCGGCAGCCTGTCATTTGCGCTGAACGTCTCGGCCGCGATGCTGGCGCTGGGGGCGGTGCTGTCGGCGTTTCAGAGGAAGGTCCCCTCCTGACGTCGTCCCGGCGAAGGCCGGAACCCATAACCACAGGTGGGCGTTGTGGAGGGAAGTCTCTCCCCGCCTGCCCATTGCTTCGGCCGCGGAGCATGGGTCCCGGCCTTCGCCGGGACGACAGTAAGTCAGCTCCCGCTAAACGAATTATACCCCTGGTCTTCCCAGTAGCCGCCCTTGTAGTCGTTGGTGACTTCCATCGAGAGCACGTATTTCGGGTTCTTGAAGCCGAGCTTGGTCGGCACCCGGATCTTCATCGGGAAGCCGTAGGCGCGCGGCAGGATCTGGTCGGCGAATTTGAACGTCATCTGGGTCTGCGGGTGCAGCGCCGTGCGCATGTCCAAGGGTGAATTGTAGCCGTCCTTGTCGGCACACTGGAACCAGACATATTTGGCGCGGGTGTCGGCGCCGACCAGCTTGAGGAAATCGCGCAAGGGCGTACCGGTCCAGCTGCCGATCGCGCTCCAGCCTTCGACGCAGATATGGCGCGTCACCTGCTTCTCCTGCGGCAGCTTGTACAATTCGTCGAGCGTCCACGACTTCTTGTTCTCGACCAGCCCACGCACCTCGAGCTTCCAGTCCGCGCCTGCGATCTCGGGCGCATCGTCGAGGTCGTAATAGGCATTGAACGGGAACGGCTTGGTGATCATGCTCTCGGGGAAGGTCGGCGCCAGCGCATCCGGATTGAACATCCAGGCCTGCACCGCGTCGTTGAACTTCGAGACCTTCTTCAGCAGCTCCTCCGCCGACGAGGAATCGACCACGTCGCAGCCGGTCAGCAGCGTCAGCGCACCGAGGCTGGTGCCTGCCGTGATGAAGCGGCGGCGTGTCAGCTCCGGCATCGTCTTCACTGCGTCGCGCACCAGCAGCTTCTTGTCGACGCCGGGGATCAGGAGTTTTCTGAGACGACCCATGGTGACCTCCCTCAGCGCCCGATGATCATGGCGCGCAGGCTCTTCGGCACCAGCAGCGCGAGTGCGACATGGATCACCAGGAAGGCGACGATCAGCGCCATGCAGGTGAAGTGGACATAGCGCGCGATGTCGTAGCCGCCGAACAGCGAGACCAGCCAATGCAACTGCACCGGCTTCCACATCGACAGGCCGGACAGCACGATGACGACACCGACGGTAATGATGCCGGCATAGAGCAGCTTCTGCACCGAATTGTACTTGCTGAGATCGTCATGCGAGAGCTTGAAGGTCAGCGCCGCCTTGGTGTCGGCAATCACGCCGCCAGGGGTGATCGGCAGCAGCTTCTTGCGGAAGCGGCCGGTGGCGAAGCCGAGCGCCAGATAGACGAGGCCGTTGACCATCAGCAGCCACATCGCGGCGAAGTGCCAGAGCAGCGCGCCGCCGAGCCAGCCGCCGAGCGTGATGCTCCGCGAGAAGGTGAAGCCGAACAGCGGCGAGGCGTTATAGATCTGCCAGCCGGACATGATCATCAGGAGCATCGCGAATGCGTTGATCCAGTGCACCATCCGCACCCAGACCGGCTGGATCACCTTCGCGGGCGTCGCGGTCTCTGCCTGGTGGTCGCTGACGGCAAGGCTCGTCATGGAATGTCTCTGCTCGTGGTCGTTACCAGCTTATACGCCGGGAACCGGCGTTCCGTTACGGGGTCGCGCATCATCAGTTCGATATACGCCACCTCATCTGGTCACAAAAATGCGAGCCGGGGCGAGGCTCCGGCTCGCTGTTTCATAAGGCGTTCAGGGATTAAATCGGCCCACGGGGTGTCACGTCGCCGGCATCAGTACGGTGTCGACCACATGGATCACGCCGTTCGACTGGTTGACGTTGGAGATCGTCACCATCGAGGTGCCGCCCTTGGCATCGACGATCCAGACCTTGCCGTCCTGCTTCTTCACGGTCAGTTCCTCGCCCTCGGCGGTCTTCAGCTTCTTGCCGTCGGTGAGGTCGGAGGCCTCGAGCTTGCCGGGCACCACATGGTAGGTGAGGATCTTGGTCAGCGTCGCCTTGTTCTCGGGCTTGACCAGATTGTCGACGGTTCCGGCCGGCAGCTTGCCAAACGCGGCGTTGGTCGGCGCGAACACCGTGAACGGGCCCTTGCCTTCCAGCGTGCCAACCAGGCCGGCGGCCTTCACCGCGGCGACGAGGGTGGTGTGGTCCTTCGAATTGACGGCGTTCTGGATGATGTTCTTGGACGGGAACATCGCGGCACCGCCGACCATCACGGTCTTTTCCTCGGCGCGGACCGGCGCCACGACGGTGGCAGTGATCGCGAGGGCGCTGAAGGCAGCGGCGGCGAGATAGGCAATACGCTTCGACATGGTTCGTCTCCCGATGGGGTATCCGGCCGGCTTGGTCTCCGCCGGCGATGAAGGGGCAACAACGGCGCGTGTTGATTGATGTGCGCGTCGTCGTTGGCCTGAGCTACGGGAGGTGTTCCGGGCGGTTTCCGGAAATAACTCTTTGTGATTCCTGAAACCGGTTGGCGCGCGCTTCGTACACGTTGCGCAGCGCGCCCGCGCATTCCATTCAGCGGAATGGACGGGTGCGCCGCCGCGAGCAATTTGCTTGCCGCCGTTGTTCGATTGGTTCAGCCTGAGATTGCGGTGCAGCTTCGCCGCGGCGGTCGTGGGGATGCCGATCATGAGCAGCATTACGGCGGATGGGCGCGCCGCGCCTGTCGTGAACGATGCCGACAACGATGTCGGCCCGCTCGAGCAGAAGCATCTGCAATACGCCAACTACCGCGCTGTCGCCGGCAGCACCGAGCTGACGAAAACCCATTGGCACATCGCCACCGCCAATGCGCTCGGCTGGGGCTTCGACGGCATGGACGGCGTGATCTTCGCGCTGATCTCGCCGATGGTGATCAAGGAATTCCAGCTGAGCCTGCCGGAATATCGCTCCGGCATGCAGATCGCGCTGTTCGTCGGCATCGCCGGACTCTATTTCTGGCCGTGGCTCGCCGACCGCTACGGCCGCCGCACCTTGCTCGCGGTCAACATCGCGCTGTTCTCGCTTCTGATGCCGGTCGCGGCGCTGTCGCCGACCTTCACGGTGTTCGTGATCGCGCGCTCGCTGTTGTTCTTCGCGCTCAACGGCGAATGGTCGCTCGGCTCGATGCTGGTGGCCGAGACCTGGCCGGCCCGGCTGCGCGGCCGCGTCATCAGCATCACGCGCTCGGCTTGGTGCATCGGCGCCACGCTCGCCGGCGCGATCACTGGCCTGGTCGCGGCCAATTTCGGCTGGCGCATCGCCGTGATGGTGCCCGGCATGATCGCGCTGCTCGCGATCTATATCCGCTCCACCTGTCCGGAATCGCCCCATTGGGTGCGCGCGCAGGACCGCAAGCGGCGCATCTCGGACACGCTGGCGCGCGGCGGCACGGTCAGCGACGACGACCGCAACTGGTTCGGCAAGGCCAAGTCGGTCGGCATCCGCCAGGTGTTCCTGCCGGACGTGCTGCCTTCGACATTGGTCGCGCTGTTCGTCGCCTGCGCCTCGACCTGCATCTACGGCACGGTCGGCGCCTGGATGCCGCTGTACCTCTCGACCGAGAAGCATTGGTCGACCGCCGAATACAGCCTGTTCTACGTGTTCTACGGCCTGTGCGGCTTTCTTGGCCTGTGCGCGGTCGGCTGGCTGATCGACAAGATCGGCCGCCGCCGCACCTTTATCGTGACCTTGATCGAGGGCGCGATCTTCATGACGCTCTGGGTCTATTCCGAGGACCGCGTCCTCTTGTGGGCGTTCGGGCTCGCCTGGTGTCTCGGCTTCCTCGGCTTCTGGGGTCCGAGCACGACGCTGACGGCGGAAATCTTCCCGACCCGGATTCGCGGCGCCGCCAACGGCGTGGTCTGGGCGATCGCCTATTTCGTCGGCTTCGTGCTGTTCCCCTTCGTCTCGATCGCGCTCCAACAGCACACCGGCTCGTTCGCGCTGGCGTTCCTCTGCATCCCCGTGCTGATGATCGCGATGGCGATCGGGGTGTTCCTGTTCGTGCCGGAGCATTCCGGCAAGGAGCTGAACGAGATCAGTGAGTGACGTCGCTCCCTGCACCGTTCACGCCGTCGTCCCGGCGATGGCCGGGACCCATAACCACGAGTGGTCGTTTTACGAAGGCTGTGGCTCCAACCCTTGCTGACAAACAACACCGGTGGTTATGGGTCCCTGCATTCGAGGGGACGACCCGCTGAGAGAGTTATGCCTAATCCCTGTTCGCCGGGGTCTGAATGAACCCGCGGTTATGCGTCGGGCTGATCAGGATCTCGTTCATGCAGACCCGCGCCGGCATGCTGGCGACGAAGGCGATGGTACGGCCGCAATCTTCCGGCTGCAGCATCTTGGCCTGCTCGGCTTCGCTCGGCACCACCGGCCGCTGCTTCAGGATCGGCGTTGCCACCTCGCCCGGCGACAGGCAGCAGGCGCGCAGGCCGTTGACGCATTCGTCCATGTTGAAGGAATGGGTCAGCGCCAGCACCGCGTGCTTGGTCGTGGTGTAGGCCGGGCCCGGCATCTTCGAGACGTGGCGGCCCGCCCAGGACGCGACGTTGATGATGCAGCCATCCTGCTGCTTGCGCATCGTCGGCAGCACCGCGCGCATGCAGTAGAGCACGCCGTTGAGGTTGACCTCGACCAGCTTGTCCCAGCCTTCCAGTTCCATGTCGGCCCAGCTGCGCTTCGGCACGTTGATGCCGGCGCTGTTGACCAGAAGGTCGATGCGGCCGTGCTTGCCGACGATCGCCTCGGCGGCCTTGTTGACGTCGGCCTTGTTGCTGACATCGAGCGGGATCGCCTCGGCCTTGCCGCCCTTTTTCGTGATGTTGGCCACGACGCGGTCGAGCTCTTCCTTGCGGCGGCCGGAGATCACCACCGTCCAGCCCTCCGCAGCCAGGAATTCCGCCCCGGATTCACCGATTCCAGTGCCGCCGCCGGTGACCCAGGCCACGCGTTTCCCATTATTTGTCATGCAAACTGTCTCCGTTGCTTTCCGAAGGGCGTTTTTGCTAATCCAACCGGACTCTTACCGGCGCTTTCGCCCCTCAGGGGATGTTGCATGAACACGACCACCAACGCCAACCTGTTTTCCCGCCTGTTCGACGGCCTCGACGACCCGAACCGGCTCGCGATCAAGCAGCTCGACGGCAGCCGCATCTCCTACGGCGACCTGATCGCGCGCGCGGGCCGGATGGCGAATGTGCTGGTGGAGCGCGGCGTCAAGCCGGGCGACCGCGTCGCGGCGCAGACCGAGAAGTCGGTTTCGGCCCTGGTGCTCTATCTTGCCACCGTGCGCGCCGGCGGCGTCTACCTGCCGCTCAACACCGCCTATACGCTGAACGAGCTCGAATACTTCATCACCGACGCTGAGCCGTCGCTGGTGGTCTGCGATCCCTCCAAGCTCGACGGCATCAAGGCGATCGCCGCCAAGGTGGGCGCCAAGGTCGAGACGCTCGACCCCACCGGCAAGGGCTCGCTGACCGAGGCCGCCGACAAGGCGCCGAAGGAATTCGCCACCGTGCCGCGCGGCAATGACGATCTCGCCGCGATCCTCTACACGTCGGGCACCACCGGCCGCTCCAAGGGGGCGATGCTGTCGCACGACAATCTGGCCTCGAACTCGTATTCGCTGGTCGACTACTGGCGCTTCACCGACAAGGACGTGCTGATCCACGCGCTGCCGATCTATCACACCCACGGCCTGTTCGTGGCGAGCAACGTGACGCTGTTCTCGCGCGCCTCGATGATCTTCCTGCCGAAGTTCGATCCGGACGCGATCCTCAAGCTGATGGCCCGCGCCACCGTGATGATGGGTGTGCCGACCTTCTACACCCGCCTGTTGCAGAACCCCGGGCTGAACAAGGACGCGACCAAGCACATGCGGCTGTTCATCTCGGGCTCCGCGCCGCTGCTCGCCGACACCCATCGCGAATGGTCGGCGCGTACCGGCCACGCCGTGCTCGAGCGCTACGGCATGACCGAAACCAACATGAATACGAGCAACCCCTATGACGGCGACCGCGTGCCCGGCGCGGTCGGCTTCGCGCTGCCCGGCGTCTCGGTGCGGGTCACCGATCCCGAAACCGGCAAGGAGCTGGCGCGGGAGACGATCGGCATGATCGAAGTCAAGGGCCCGAACGTGTTTAGGGGTTACTGGCGGATGCCGGAGAAGACCAAGGCCGAATTCCGCGACGACGGTTTCTTCATCACCGGCGACCTCGGCAAGATCGATGACAAGGGCTACGTCCACATCCTCGGCCGCGGTAAGGATCTCGTGATCTCCGGTGGATTCAATGTCTACCCGAAGGAAATCGAGAGCGAGATCGACGCCATGCCCGGCGTGATCGAATCCGCCGTGATCGGCGTGCCGCATGCCGATTTCGGCGAAGGCGTCACCGCTGTCCTCGTCTGCAACAAGGGCGCCGATATCAGCGAGGCGTCGGTGCTGAGGGCGCTCGACGGGCGGCTCGCCAAGTTCAAGATGCCCAAGCGCGTGTTCGTCGTCGACGAATTGCCGCGCAATGCGATGGGCAAGGTGCAGAAGAATATTCTGCGGGATACGTATAAGGATATCTACGCGAAGTAGCTCGGTCCGTAGCCCTGCGGTTAGTGCCCGCCCAACAGGCTGATCACGAACCGCCCGCCGACGACGAAGAGATAGGCCCCGAACGCCACCTCCAACGCGCGCTTCGACAGTGCGTGCGCGACCTTGACGCCGAGCGGCGCGGTGACGAGCGTGGTCGGCATCACCAGCAGCGCGCCGATCAACGAGACGTAGCCGAGCGCGAACGGGAGCTGCAGTGCCGTGACATCTGGAAAGCGCGCGGCGGCGGGCCAGCCGGCATAGACATAACCCAATGCGCCAGGGATCGAGATCAGCACCGCGAGCGCGGAAGACGTCGCGACCGCCTGATGGATCGGGCGGCCATAGAAGGTCATCAACAGGTTGGCGAACAGGCCGCCGCCGATGCCCATCAGCGTCGACAACAGGCCGACGAAGAAGCCATAGACGCGCATCAAAAATCCCTTCGGCACGTCGTCGCCTAACTTCCAGGTCTCGCGCGCCAATAGCAGCCGCGCCGCCGCCGACCACGCCACCACGACGAACACGATCTTGAACAGCCGCTCCGGCGCGAAGCGCGCGGTGACGCTGCCGGCGGCGACACCGATCACGATCGGCAGCCACCAGCGCTTCAGGATCTCCATGTCGACCGCGCCGCGGCGATAATGAGCGCGAAACGAGCTCAGCGAGGTCGGGATGATGATCGCGAGCGAGGTGCCGACGCACAGCGGCATCCGAACCTCGAGCGGCACACCGGCGAGGCGAAAGCATTCGTAGAACACCGGCACCAGGATCGCGCCGCCGCCGATGCCGAACAGCCCGGCGAGAAAGCCGGACAGCGCGCCAACCGCGATCAGCAGCAGCGCAAGCTCGAGCAATTCCCTGGGATCGAGGCCGGCCATCATGTCCTTCGCGCAGTGTCAGCGTACGGCCGCACCACGTTCCCCGGGAGCCGCCGTTACGGAGACCAATAGCCCCTTTTGGGATTCGGGAGTATCTATGCTCGTGAGCAGGCTCTCTTGCGAAATGCGGAAGGATCGAGCTTGGACCAGCTGGCGGCGATGACGGCCTTTGTCCGCGCGGTCGAGACCGGCAGCCTGTCGGCGGCGGCGCGCTCGCTGCCGAGCTCGCTGACCTCGGTCAGCCGCCAGATCAGCGCGCTTGAGGAGCATTTCGGCACCCGCCTGCTGCTGCGCACCACCCGCCGGCTCGCACTGACCGATGACGGCCGAATTCTCTACGAGCGCGCGAAATCGATTCTCGGCGACATCCGGGAGATCGAGGCGGCGCTGGCGCGCGACCCGCGTCAACCGTCAGGCCGGATCCGCGTCAGCTCTCCTAGCCTGATCGGGCGGCTTGTGATCGCACCGTTGCTGGTGGAGTTTCTGCGCCGCTATCCGGCACTCTCCGTCGACCTGCTGTTGATCGATCGTGCCGTCGATATGGTCGAGGAGGATATCCATCTGGCTATTCGCATCGGTCGCCTGCGGGATTCGCAGCTCATCGCGCGCAAGCTCACCGATCTGCAGTTGATCGTGTGCGCGGCACCCGAGTATCTCGCGCGGCGCGGCGAGCCCCGGACACCGGACGAGCTTTCGTCGCACGACTGCCTGTTGTTCTCCGATTCGCCAGGGAGCGCCGAGTGGCGCTTCGCCGACGGCACGAAGACGGGTCGCAAATTCCGCATATCCGGTCGGCTCTGGATGAATAGCCTCGAGGCACTGATTAGTGCAGCGCGGGAGGGCGCGGGCATCGTCCGCGTGCCGTCGTGGCAGGTGCAGTCCGATCTCGCCGACGGCCGCCTACAACGCCTGCTGATCGATCATGAACCCGCCCCTACACCGCTGCATCTGATGTTTCAGCCGTCACGCCTCGCATCGCCTAAGATCAGGGCATTCGTCGATTATCTGGTGGAGCAATGGAGCAAAATCGACGCCTTCCGGGACCCGTCCGCGCGCCGTTAAATGTGCCGGCCGATATTCGGATTTCAAATTCATTCTTTGGTTCACTCGAGCTTGCATGCGGTATACCACACTGCGGATCAACTAGAATTCGGCAACTCTAACAATGAACTTCGGTTCGACCGAAGGCTAATTGGCCGTTGCGCGGGCGGATCCGACTCCGTAAATAGAACTCCTCTACCGCGTTCCCCGATGGGCCGGGCGCGGCCCCTCACATCATAAAGCCCGCCGATGACCGCCAGGATCGAACGACCGCTTTCACCCCATATTCAGGCCTACCGGTGGACGCTGACGATGGCGCTGTCCATCGTCCACCGTGCCACAGGTTTGGCACTCTATTTCGGCACCCTGCTGCTGGCCTGGTGGCTGATCGCCGCCGCCACCGGCCCGACCGCCTACGCCAACGTCCAGGCCTTCACCGGCAGCGCGATCGGCAAGCTGATCGTGTTCGGCTACACATGGGCGCTGATGCACCATCTGTGCAGCGGTATCCGGCATTTCGTCTGGGACCTCGGCTACGGCTTCAAGGCCAATGAGCGCGAAGCGCTGACCTGGGGCGCGCTGGTCGCCGGCATCGCGCTGACCGTGCTGGTCTGGATCATAGCCTACGCGGTTGGAGGTGGACGATGAGCGGCCCCTCTTCGATGCGTACGCCGCTGGAGCGCGTCCGCGGCCTCGGCTCCGCCCATACCGGCACGAGCGATTTCTGGCGCCAGCGCCTCACCGCGGTTGCGATGACGCTGCTGATCGTTCCCGTGATCGTCGTGGTGATCATGCTGATCGGCCGCAACCATGCCGGCGCGGCGCAGATCCTCGGCTCGATCCCGATCGCCATCATCCTGCTGCTCTTCATCGTCGCCAGCACCTGGCACATGAAGATCGGCATGCAGGTCGTGATCGAGGACTACATCCATAACGAGAAGCTGAAGATCGCCAGCGTGATGGCGAACAACTTCTTCTGCGTCGCGGTCGCATTGGCCTCGATCTACGCAATCCTCAAATTGTCGTCGGGAGTATAACCCATGGCCGCTGAAGGTAACGGCAAGGCCACCAACGGAAGTGGCCCGGCCACCAATGGCAAGGCCTATCCGATCCAGGACCACACCTACGACGTCGTCGTGGTCGGCGCCGGCGGCGCAGGCCTGCGCGCCGTGGTCGGCTGTTCGGAAGCGGGCCTGCGCACCGCCTGCATCACCAAGGTGTTCCCGACCCGCTCGCACACCGTTGCGGCGCAGGGCGGCATCTCGGCCTCGCTCGGCAACATGCATCCGGACGACTGGCGCTGGCACATGTACGACACCGTGAAGGGGTCGGACTGGCTCGGCGACCAGGACGCGATCGAATACATGGTGCGCAACGCGCCCGACGCGGTCTACGAGCTCGAGCATTGGGGCGTTCCGTTCTCGCGCACCGAGGACGGCAAGATCTATCAGCGTCCGTTCGGCGGCATGACCATGGACTACGGCAAGGGCCAGGCGCAGCGCACCTGCGCGGCGGCCGACCGCACCGGCCACGCCATGCTGCACACGATGTATGGCCAGTCGCTGCGCCACTCGGCCGAGTTCTTCATCGAATTCTTCGCCATCGACCTGATCATGGACGACCAGGGCGTCTGCCGCGGCGTGATCGCGCTCAAGCTCGATGACGGCACGCTGCATCGCTTCCGCGCCCAGACCACGATCCTGGCGACCGGCGGCTATGGCCGCGCCTATGCGTCCTGCACCTCGGCGCACACCTGCACCGGCGACGGCGGCGGCATGGTGCTGCGCGCGGGCTTGCCGCTGCAGGACATGGAGTTCGTCCAGTTCCATCCGACCGGCATCTACGGCTCGGGCTGTCTCGTCACCGAAGGCGCCCGCGGCGAAGGCGGCTATCTCGTCAACTCCGAGGGCGAGCGCTTCATGGAGCGCTACGCGCCGTCGGCCAAGGACCTCGCCTCGCGCGACGTCGTCTCGCGCGCGATGACGATCGAGATCCGCGAAGGCCGCGGCGTCGGCAAGAAGAAGGATCACATCTTCCTGCACCTCGATCACCTCGATCCGAAGGTGCTGCACGAGCGGCTGCCGGGCATCTCCGAATCGGCGAAGATCTTCGCGAATGTCGACGTCACCCGCGAGCCGATCCCGATCGTGCCGACCGTGCACTACAACATGGGCGGTATCGCCACGAACTATCACGCCGAGGTGCTGACCAAGCGCAACGGCGACGACAATTCGGTGGTGCCGGGCCTGATGGCGATCGGCGAAGCCGCCTGCGTTTCGGTGCATGGCGCCAACCGCCTCGGCTCCAACTCGCTGATCGACCTCGTGGTGTTCGGCCGCGCCGCGGCGCTACGCTTGGCCGACAAGCTGACGGCGAACGCCAAGCAGCCGGAGCTGCCGAAGGATTCGGCCGACCTCGCACTCGGCCGGCTCGATCACTTCCGCCACGCCTCCGGCGGCACGCCGACCGCGAAGCTGCGCGACAGCATGCAGCATGTGATGCAAAACAATTGCGCGGTGTTCCGCACCGGCGACGTGCTGCATGAAGGCCAGAACCTAATCCACAAGGTCTATGGCGGCGTCGGCGACATCTCGGTGTCGGACCGCTCGCTGGTCTGGAATTCCGACCTGGTCGAGACGCTGGAATTCGACAATCTGATCGTGCAGGCGATCGTGACGATGGATTCGGCGGCGAACCGCACCGAGAGCCGCGGCGCGCATGCGCGCGAGGATTTCTCGGCGCGCGACGACAAGAACTGGATGAAGCACACGCTGACCTGGATCGATCCGGCCGGCAAGACCACGATCGATTATCGTCCGGTCCACGACTACACGATGACCAATGATGTGCAGTACATCCCGCCGAAGGCGCGGGTCTACTGAGAACGAAGGCGAGCAAGCATGGTTGAATTCGCACTTCCGAAGAATTCGAAGATTTCCGGCGGCAAGACCTGGCCGAAGCCGGCCGGCGCCACCGAGACGCGCGAATTCCGGGTGTATCGCTGGAACCCGGACGACGGCAAGAATCCGAGCGTCGACACCTACTATGTCGACACCCATGATTGCGGTCCGATGGTGCTGGACGGCCTGATCTGGATCAAGAACCACATCGATCCGACGCTGACCTTCCGCCGCTCCTGCCGCGAAGGCGTCTGCGGCTCCTGCGCGATGAACATCGACGGCCAGAACACCTTGGCCTGTACCAAGTCGATGCACGACGTCGGCGCCGGCGGCGCGGTGAAGGTCAATCCGCTGCCGCACCAGCCGGTGGTGAAGGACCTCGTCCCCGACCTGACCAATTTCTACGCCCAGTATGCCTCGATCGAGCCGTGGCTGAAGACCACGACGCCGACGCCGCAGAAGGAGTGGAGGCAGAGCCACGAAGACCGCGAGAAGCTCGATGGTCTCTATGAGTGCATCCTGTGCGCCTGCTGCTCGACCTCGTGCCCGAGCTACTGGTGGAACAGCGAGCGCTTCCTCGGACCCGCCGCGCTGCTGCAGGCGACGCGCTGGGTCACCGACAGCCGCGATGAAGCGACCGGCGAGCGGCTCGACAATCTCGAGGACCCGTTCCGCCTCTATCGCTGCCACACCATCATGAACTGCGCCAAGGCGTGCCCGAAGGGTCTCAATCCCTCCGAGGCGATCGCCGAGCTCAAGTTCAAGATGGTCGAACGCCAGATCTGATCCGACGCAGCCGCGGCTGGCGCTGTTATCAGCGGCCAGCCGCCGCGGATCGGATCAGGATATCAGCGCCGACCGCATCGACCACGGATCGATCGAGGTCGAGCACGACATCGACGATGCTGTGATCCTCGGGATCCATCGTGACGGTGAAGCCGAGATCGCGGCACATCCCGATCATCGTGGTGTTCTCGGTCAGCACCTGGCCGGACAGCCGCTTCAATCCCTCCGATCGCGCATAGTGGATCAGGAGCTGCATCAGCGCCCAGCCAAGCCCTTTGCCCTTGAGATCGGACTGCAGCAGGATCGCGTATTCGGCGTTCTGGTACAGCGAGTCCGAATGCAGCCGGACCGCTCCCATCATCTCGCCGGTCGCCGGATCGAGTGCCACGAACGCCATCGCGCGCGCATAGTCGAGCTGGGTGAGTCGCGCGATGAAGGCGTGCGAAAATTCCTTCATCGCATGGAAGAAGCGCAGCCTGAGATCTTCGGCGGTGACGCGCTTGAAGAACGCGGCGACCATCGGCTCGTCCTCCGGCCGCATCGGGCGCACCGTGACGCGCGAGCCGTCGCGTAACGCCAGCTCGCCTTCCCATTGTGACGGGTAAGGCCTCACCGCCAGTCTGGTTTGACCGGCGAACAGCCGCGCCGGCTTGCGGATCGCCACCCGCGCATCGAGCGCGAGCACGCCGGCCTCGTCTGCCAGCATCGGATTGATATCGAGCTCGGCGACCTCCGGAATGTCGGCCGCCATCTGCGCCAGCTTGACCAGGGTGAGCGGCACCAGTTCGGATGGGACGGCCGGCACATCGCCATAGCCGCCGAGCAACCGCGAGACGCGCGTCCGCCCGACCAGTTCATGGGCAAGATTCATGTCGAGCGGCGGCAGCGCCACCGCCTTGTCGTTGATCACCTCGACCGCAGGGCCGCCGCGGCCGAACACGATCACCGGGCCGAAGGTCGGGTCGTCGGCGATGCCGAGGATCAGTTCGCGCGCCGCGCGCCGCACGATCATCGGCTGGATCGTCACGCCTTGCAGCGTCGCATCCGGCCGCGCGTTTCGTGCGCGTTCCAGCACCGCCCTTGCTGCTTCGACGACGCTGTCCTTGGTGCGCAGGTCGAGGATGACCCCGCCGACATCGGAGGCGTGCCTGATGTCGCGCGAGAACACCCGGACCACGATCGCGTGCCCCTCGGCGAGGAACGGCGCCGCCTTCTCGGCAGCGTCCTCCGCGCTGTCAGCGACAACCGTCGTCACGATCGGAATGCGATAGGCCTCGAACAGCGCGACGATCTCGGCTGGATCGAGCCAGGCGCGCCCTTCCGACAGCGCCTTCACGACCACATGCCGCGCCGCGGCCGTCTCCGGCGTGAACACCGATGCGACACCCGGCGGGGTCGCGGCGAGCGCTGTGGAAGCCTCGCGATAGCGCACCAGATACATGAAGGCGCGCACCGCATCGTCCTCGGTCGGGAAGTGCGGAATCCGCGCCGCCTCGAAGATCGCGCCGGTACGCTCGTCGGCGCCGACCCACGCCGCAAGCACCAGTGCCGCGACCGCGCTTCGTTCGGTCCGGCGATCACGCACGCATTGCGCCACCGCCTCGGCAATGCCCTCGGCCGGCGCCACCGCGGTCTCGACATTCGCGACCAGCACAGCGTCGTTGTTGGCGTCATCGAGCAGCGCGTTGAGCGCCACCACGTAGCGGGCGGCGTCGGCATCGCCCGCGATGTCGACGGGATTGGCGCACGACCAGCCCTGCGGCAGCAACTCGTCGAGCCGCGCGATGGTCTGCGGCATCAGCGTCGCGGGAACGCCACCGAGCTCCGCCAGCCGATCGGTCGCGAGGATGCCGAGCCCGCCGCCATTGGTCAGGATCGCGAGCCGGTTGCCGCGCGGCACGAAACCGCGGCCAAGCAGCTCGGCGCAGTCGAACAGCTGGCGAAGGTCGTAGACACGCAGCATGCCGGCGCGGCGGAACGCGGCATCATAGACTGCATCGGAGCCGGCCAGCGCGCCGGTGTGGGTCGCGGCGGCCCTTGCCCCCTCCGCCATCCGCCCCGACTTGACGATGATGACCGGCTTCATGCGCGCCGCGGCGCGCGCCGCCGACATGAACTTGCGCGCGTCCTTGACGGCTTCGAGGTAGATCAGGATCGCGCCGGTATGATCATCGAGCGCGAAATAATCCAGGAGATCGGCGACGTCGACATCGAGCTGGTCGCCGATCGAGGCAATGCCGGAGAAGCCGAGCCGCCGTTCCGCCGCCCACTCGATCATCGCCGACGCGACCGCGCCGGACTGCGAGATCAGCGCGACATGGCCATCCGACGGCTGATGCGAGGCGAAGCTCGCATTGAGCTTCGCGCGCGGCACCATGATGCCGAGGCAATTCGGCCCGACCAGGCGCATGCCGTGTCGCCGTGCCGTCTGCTCCACGATCTCCGCGAGCGAGCCTGCGCCATAGCCGAGGCCGGCTGACAGGATCGCGGCACCGGCAACCCCGGCGAGCCCTGCCTCCGCCACGATCTCCGGAATCGCCGCCGCCGGTGCGCTGATGACGACGAGGTCCGGAATGAACGGAAGCGATCTCAGATCGGCGACGGTCGTCTCGCCGTCAACATCCGCATAGTTGCGGTTGACGAGGCCCAGCCTGCCGGCGAAGCCGCTCGCCTTGAGGTTTCGCAGCACCGCCGCGCCAAGCGACGACGGCCGCGGGCTGCCACCGACCACCGCGATGCTTCGAGGCGAAAATACCCGCTCCAGGCCGAACGTCGACATTGCGTGGTCTCGCAGGGAACCCGTGGGTGCGCGCGAGGCGCCCCGAGCGAACTCTACTTCGTCGCCCGCCGCATTGCACCCAATGCCGCCGCGACACGACGCGACGGCCCGGCTAATGCAGCCCGAGCGCCTGTGCCAGATTGAAGGTCAGGAAGCTCGCGGCATAGGCCAGCGCGAGCATGTAGAGGAACGTCACCACCATCCACTTCGCGCCGCCGGTCTCGCGGCGGATTACCGCCAGCGTCGAAGCGCATTGCGGGGCGAAGATGTACCAGACCAGCATCGACAGCGCGGTCGCCAGCGTCCATTTCTGCGCCAGTACCTGGCCGATCTGCTCCGCCGCCTCCTTGCCGCCCTCGATCGAGTAAACGGTGCCGAGCGCTGCGACCGCGACCTCGCGCGCCGCCATGCCCGGGATCAGCGCCACCGCGATCTGCCAGTTGAAGCCGATCGGCCGCAGCAGCGGCTCGAGCGCATGGCCGATCATCGCTGCGAAGCTGTAGTTGATCGCAGGGCCCTCGGCGCCGGCCGGCGCGGTCGGGAACGAGGCCAGGAACCAGATCAGCACCATCATCGAGAGGATCGTGGTGCCGGCGCGATACAGGAACATCTTGGCGCGATTGAGCACGCCGATCGCGATGCTGCGCAGCCGCGGCACCTTGTAGTCGGGCAATTCCAGCATGAACGGCGCCGGCGCATGGTCGCGCCACAGGAAGAACTTTGCGATCGCCGAAACCGTCAGCGCGCTGGTGATGCCGGCGGCATAGAGGCCGAACATCACGAGCCCTTGCAGATTGACGAAGCCCCACAGCGAGGTCGCCGGAACGAAGGCCGAGATGATCAGCGTATAGACCGGAATCCGCGCCGAGCAGGTCATCAGCGGCGCGATCAGGATCGTGGTCAGGCGATCCCGCCGGTTATCGATCACCCGCGTCGCCATGATGCCGGGAATGGCGCAGGCAAAGCTCGACAGCAGCGGAATGAAGGCGCGGCCATGCAGCCCGGCGCCGCCCATGATGCGGTCCATCAGGAATGCGGCCCGCGCCATGTAGCCGAAATCTTCCAGCAGCAGGATGAACAGGAAGATGATGATGATCTGCGGCAGGAACACGATGACGCTGCCGACGCCGGAAATCAGGCCGTTCTGCAGGAAGCTCTGCAACAGGCTCCAGCTTTCCGGCAGCAAATCATGGATCAGCTGTCCGAGCGCGGAGAAACCGTCCGACAGCAATTCCATCGCCGGCTGCGCCCAGGTGAACACCGCCTGGAACATCACGAATAGGATCACGGCAAGGATCACGAGACCCCAGACCGGATGCAGCACGACCGAATCGATCCGGTTGGTCAGCGTGTCCGGCTTGGTCGGCAGCGTCACCGCTGCCGCGATGATGCGGTCGGCCTCGCGCTGCGCCGCCTTGAGATCGGCGATCGTCGGCGTCGCCCACTCGCTGGCCGTCGCCTCATGCGACCGGGCCAGGAATTCGTCGGTCCGCTGCAAGAGCTCGTCGACGCCGCCCTTGCGGACCGCAACCGCGGTCACGATCGGCAGGCCGAGTTCCTGCGACATGCGATCGAGATCGATCGTCACGCCGCGCCGCTTCGCGATGTCGATCATGTTGAGCACGAGCATCATCGGCCGGCCGACGCGCTTCAGCTCGAGCACCAGCCGCAAGGTCAGCCGCAGATTGGTGGCATCTGCGACGCAGAGCACGAGATCGGGCACCGCCTCGCCGTCGAAGCGGCCGAGCACGATGTCGCGGGTGATCTCCTCGTCCGGGCTGCGGCCGCGCAGCGAATAGGTGCCGGGCAAGTCGAGCACCGTCACGCTGCGGCCCTCCGGCGTGACGAAACCGCCGGATTTGCGCTCGACCGTGACGCCGGGGTAGTTCGCGACCTTCTGGCTGCTGCCGGTCAACCGATTGAACAGCGATGTCTTGCCGGTGTTCGGCGCGCCGACCAGCGCCAGGCGCAGGGATGCAGTTGTCATTCGACGATCACAGCCATGGCTTCGCTCCGGCGCAGCGCGATCGTGATGTTGTCGACGCGCACCGCGATCGGATCCCGCCGGATCGTACCTTCATGCAGGATTTCCACGCGCGCGCCCTCGACAAATCCCATCTCCACCAGGCGCTGCTCGAGCTCCTGCGGAGAGAGCGATGAGCCCGTCACGAGCGCATCGAGCCTGATGATTTTTCCGACAAAACCGCGATCCGCATGTCCGAGCCGGATGTCCTGTAAATTGTCCTGGGAGCAGTTTGGATCGCCTGTCATGCGGCCTGTTTTTCAGCAGGTAGTCACAGGGTCAAGCATTTGCCCGTGAGAGGTTTTAGAACTCCTAAAAACAGCGCCGGGAAGCGTCATCCCGGTCGATTTTCCGCTTGACTGGCGGCGGCGCTAACGGGGTCGTGATGACGCCCGGCAGCATCCGCCCTGCGCCGCCCCGGACGAGAGCCCTCCCAATCGATCGATCCGATTTGGCCTCCGGTAACCTTGACCGGCGGCCGGATGACGAGGCCGCCGGCGCAGCAGGCGGCGGAATCGGGATTCGCTTTCTCCGGCGCGACGGTTTGCGTTAAGGTTCGCAAGAAGCCGGAGCGCCCGTGCCGACCGCTGCACAACGCAATTCGCTGAGACTGCTGCAATGGATGATGGCCGCCTCGCTGGCCCTTCCGCTGGCGCTGTTCATGTTCGCTTCCGCGATGTCCCGGATCTCGACCAGGGAGGCCGCCGACCAGGAAATCCAGCGCACGCTCGACGTCGCCCATGAGCACGCGCTCAAGGTGTTCGAGACCATCGACCGCAGCCTGGCCGAGGTCACCGAGGTCGTCCGCGGCATGAGCGACGCCGAGATCGTCGCGCGCGAGAAGACCCTGCACGAGCGGCTGCGCCGGATCGCCGACACGCTCCCCCAGGTGAAATCTATCTGGGTGTTCAATGCCAGCGGCCATGCCCTGGTCAACAGCCTGGTGCAACCGGCCCCCGACATCGATTTCTCGGATCGGGATTACTTCCGCATCCACGCCGATCGCGACATCGGCACCTATATCGGCGAGGTGCTGACGCCGCGACCGCCCTATCAGGGGGCGCGGTTCTTCAGCGTCGGCCGCCGCCGCAACAACGAGGACGGCAGCTTTGGCGGCGTGATCCAGGCCTCCGTGCTTCCGGAGTATTTCGAGAATTTCTACGCCAAGATCGGCCGCGAGCCCGGCAGCTTCCTGGCGCTGATCCGGACCGACGGCTCGATACTGGCGCATTTCCCGGTCATCGACCACGACGCCAGGTTCGAGCCGAGCGGGCCGCTGGGGCAACAGGTCGTCGCCAATCCCGAGACCGGCGGCATGACCATCCGCTCCCCGGCCGACGGCATCGAAAGGCGCATGCGCTATCAGCGGCTGGCCGAATACCCGATCTATGTCAGCGCCGGGCTCGAGACCTCGGCGATCCACGCGCGCTGGATCTCGACCATGGCGCAGCACCTGATCTTCGGCATACCGGCGACTGCGCTGCTGTTCGGCCTGCTCATGCTCGCCTATCAGCGAACCGAACGTCTGGAGGAGGAGGCCGACCGGCGCATCGAGGCCGAGGACGCGCTGCGACATGGCCAGCGGCTGGAGGCGCTCGGGCAGCTCACCGGCGGCGTCGCGCACGACTTCAACAATCTGCTCACCGTGATCCGTGCGTCGGTCGACATGCTGCGGCGGCCGGACCTGCCGGAGCCGCGGCGGCAGCGCTACATCGATGCGATCTCCAACACCGTGAACCGTGCCGCCAAGCTGACCAACCAGCTGCTTGCGTTTGCGCGCCGGCAAACCCTGAAGCCCGAGGTATTCGACGTCTGCCAGAATGTCCGCACCCTGAGCGAGATGATCACAACCCTGATCGGCTCGCGGATCGAGATCACGGCGCAGGTGCCGGACGAGACCTGCCTCGTCAACGCCGATGCCGGCCAGTTCGAGACCGCCATCATCAATATGGCGGTGAATGCGCGCGACGCGATGGACGGCGTCGGCCGGCTCACGATCGCGGTCCGCGCCGTGAGCAATCTGCCCGCCGAGGCGATCACGCCGCCGAGCCCGCACGGCCATGTTGCGGTGTCGGTGACCGATACCGGCGTCGGCATTCCGCAGGAGCTGTTCGGCCGCATCTTCGAGCCGTTCTACACCACCAAGGAGGTCGGTCACGGTACCGGCCTTGGCCTGTCGCAGGTGTTCGGCTTCGCCAAGCAATCCGGCGGCGAGGTCACGGTGACCAGCGCGGTCGGCAAGGGGTCGACGTTCACGCTGTATCTCCCGCGTGTCGTCGGCAAACACAGCGCGCAATCGCCGCTCACGGAGGATGCGCCTTCGGTCGATCCGACCAGCGCGTCGGTCCTCATCGTCGAAGACAATGCCGAGGTCGGAAAATTCGCCGCCGACACGCTGACCCAGCTCGGTTGCACCTGCGTGCTGGTGGAGAACGCCACCCACGCGCTGGAGGAGCTGGCCATCGGCTCCGACAGGTTCGACCTGGTGTTCACCGACGTCGTGATGCCCGGCATGAGCGGCATCGAGCTTGCGGAGGAGATCCGCCGGCAGCGACTCGATCTGCCGATCGTGCTCGCCTCCGGCTACAGCCAGGTGCTGTCGCAGCAGGGCAGCGGCGGCTTCGAGCTGTTGCAGAAGCCGTATTCGGCCGAACAGCTGGCCCGCGTGCTGCACAAGGCCACGCGTTCGCGCCGGCTGAAGCGGGATCAGGCGCCGGCTTCGTAACGATGGACGTAGGTTTTCCGATTTCACCACATCACCGGTGTCATCACCTGCGCATTGTTTAGTCCGGGGACATCGAGTCCGCTCTGCCTTCAAATCGGCAGGATGTTGCCCCATCTTGCAAGAATGCAGGACTTTCGGGTTTCACCGCGCGGTGTTGTCACGTTCTGTCTGTTCATCGTGCTGTTTGGTGCAGCGATGAAGCTGGACGGCGCGGTCGGCTACGTGCGCATCGTGTGGACGATCCTGGTTTGGAGCGGATTGCTGCTTGGCTCGCTGCTGCTCGTCGCGCGGCTGTTTGCTGCGCGGCACGATCCTGAGGCGGCGCGGCGCATTCAGGCGCAAGGCGCCCACGGATTGTTGCCCGCCAGGCTGCGGGACTGGCTGTTTTCCTAGCCCCGGCCGGAATGTATCCAGGATGAGTTGCCGGAACTGGAATGGAACCGCTTGATTTGCCTGGCGTTGTCGTGACATGGCCAAAGCGGCGTCAAAATCAGATCCCTCGCACAAGCAATCTTCGGCCAAGGCCGCGTCACCTCGGCAAGCGAGCACGAAGCGCACCGGCAGCGACACCAAACAAGACGAAGCTGACGACAAATCCGAATTCGTCGAGATCATTGCGGAAGACGGCGACCATGTCGAACCGCCGCCGGAAATGATCGAGCCCGATCCCGAGTTGTCGCCCGAAGAGGCCGAACAGGCACGCAAGGACTATCTGCTGACGCGGTTTTGGATCACCGCCTGCGGCTACTGGGGCCGGAGCGGCGACCGGCTGGCGTGGCTGTTCACGATCGGTCTGCTGCTGCTGATCGTCGCCAATGTCGCCGTCCAATACGGCATCAATGTCTGGAATCGCGCGATCTTCGATGCGATCGAGAAGCGCGATTCGGCCACCGTCTTCCATCTGACCGCGATCTTCTTTCCGCTCGCGATCGGCAGCGTGCTCTTGGGTGTTGTCCAAGTGTTCGGCCGGATGGGCATTCAGCGGCGCTGGCGCGCCTGGCTGACCCATGCCGTCGTCTCGCGCTGGCTGACGAACGGCCGCTACTACCAGCTCAACCTCGTCGACGGCGATCACAAGAATCCGGAATATCGCATCGCCGAGGACCTGCGGATCGCAACCGACTCGCCGGTCGACTTCATCGCCGGCGTGACGTCGGCGCTGCTGTCCGCCGTCACGTTCATCGTCGTGCTCTGGACGATCGGCGGCGCGCTGACGGTGACGCTCGGCGGCCCCTCCGTCAGCATTCCGGGCTTCCTGGTCATTGCCGCGATCATCTATGCCGCGATCGCGTCGGGTTCGATCATGGCGATCGGCCGCCGCTTCGTGCATATCTCGGAGGAGAAGAATCAGGCTGAAGCCGAATTCCGCTATGTGCTGACCCGCGTGCGCGAGAACGGCGAAAGCATCGCGCTGCTCGGCGGCGAGACCGAGGAACGCGACGGCATCGACAAGGCGTTCTCGAAGGTGTTGCGGCAATGGGCGCGGCTCGCCGGGCAGCACATGCGCACGACGCTGGTGTCGCAAGGATCGAATCTCATTGCGCCGGTGGTGCCCTTGCTGCTGTGCGCACCAAAATTCCTCGAGGGCAGCATGACGCTTGGCCAGGTGATGCAGGCAGCCTCCGCCTTCACCATCGTGCAGACCGCGTTCGGCTGGCTGGTCGACAATTATCCGCGGCTCGCCGACTGGAACGCCTGCGCGCGGCGCATCGCATCGCTGATGATGTCGCTCGACGGGCTTGAACGCGCCGAGACCGGCGACGGCTTCGGCCGCATTGAGCGCGGCGAGACCGGGGGCGATGCCATGCTGAGCCTCAACAACCTCTCCGTCACGCTCGACGACGGCACGGCTGTGGTCGGCGAGACTGAAGTCGCGATCGAGGCCGGGGAACGGCTGCTGGTCGCGGGCGAATCTGGGACCGGCAAGAGCACGCTGGTCCGCGCCATCGCCGGCTTGTGGCCTTGGGGCGGCGGCAGCGTCAGCCTGCATGCGGACCGCCGCCTGTTCATGCTGCCGCAGAAGCCCTACGTGCCCTCGGGAACGCTGCGGCGCGCGGTAGCCTATCCCGGCGCCGCGGAGGACTGGAGCATCGATGAGATCGGCGACGCCCTGCACAAGGTCGGCCTCGACCATCTCAAGGAGAAGATCGAGGACGACGCGCCGTGGGACCAGACGCTGTCCGGCGGCGAGAAGCAACGGCTCGCCTTTGCCCGCCTGCTGCTGCACAGCCCCGACATCGTCGTGCTCGACGAGGCCACCTCCGCGCTCGACGAAAAGAGCCAGGACAAGATGATGGAGATGGTCACGACGGAATTGCCGAAGGCGACCATCGTCAGCGTCGCCCATCGCGTCGAGCTCGAAGCATTCCATAGCCGGAAGATCGTGCTGGAGCGCCGCAAGGGCGGAGCCAAGCTGGTCAGCGACGTCGACCTGATTCCGCGCAAGGGCAAGCGAAGGCTGCTCGGACGCTTCCTGCGGCAACGGCGAGCCTCGGCCAAGATGTCGGACAAGGCGGCATAACGGGCGTTACCGCTCCCGTCAGAACCAGCTATGCATGCGCCGCATTCGATGAGGCCATGCGTGATCCCCAGTAACGACATTTCGCCGAGCGATAGCCCCTTTCGAAGGGAAGGCGAAGCGAGAGCGCGGACGCAATTGCATCACAACGGGTCGTAACCCGGATGAAGCGCAGCGCAATCCGGGACCAGACCATCATCGGCGAGAGCAGCCCCGGATTGCGCTTCGCTGCATCCGGGCTACATCTGCATTTCGCCTTTCCAAGGGAAGCGAAACGAAAGCGCGGATGCCAACGCGGCACAACAAGGGAAGCTCGCAATGATCGACCATATCGGCTTTTCGGTCTCCGACTACGAACGAGCGAAGACATTCTACCAGACGGCGCTGGCGCCGCTCGGTTACGACCTGATCATGGAAGTGCCGGCGGAGGTGACCGGGCACGCGCCTGCGGCGGGTTTCGGCGCCAACGGCAAGCCGGATTTCTGGATCGGCGGCGAAGGCGCGATGAACAAGCCGGTGCATATCGCGATCACGGCCAAGGACCGCGCCACCGTCGACGCCTTCTACAGGGCCGCGATGGCGGCCGGCGGCCGCGACAATGGCGCGCCCGGCATTCGCGCGCATTATCACCCGAACTATTACGGCGCGTTCGTGCTCGATCCCGATGGCCACAACATCGAAGCGGTCTGCCACACGCCCGGATAGCGCGCGCAGGAACGGCGCGACGCGCAATTCGTTGTCGCATTCGAAATGCGATGGAGCGATCGATGCGCGCGACGCGACCTGACATCGGCGGACCCGATATCGGCAACAGGGTCTCGATCTGATGCCGATCGAGCCACCCGAGATTCCGCCGGCGACACCGGGCACGCCGAGCGAGCCTCCGCCGGGAATTCCGCCCGGCAGTCCGCAGCCGGAGGTGCCGCCGCCGGTGCGCGAACCCGGCGAGCCGCCGCGACCTGACGAATTGCCGGGCAAGACTCCCGACGAATCACCGGTGCGCGGACCGCCCGGACCATCGGGCCCGCCGCCTGCGACAGATCGCCCCGCAGCGCAGTGATTCACGCGCGCGCCTTGGTTCCCCATCGATTGCGACTGTGTCCAAGCGTTTCTTCTGAATGTCCAGTGAACAAACGCACATGCAACCCGTTATAATGTCGAAATAAACTTCGCCGATGATTCGTGGCTCGCCACAATCCGGCCTAACGGCTGGCAATTCATCGTCCTGCCGAATTGTTCGGCTCTGACTTCCTTTCCTTCCTGCCCAGACTTTTCCGCCCGGGGACTCCAAGATCATGACAAAGCTTCGTCTCGTGCTGCTTGCCACGACTGCGCTGACGGTGATGCAGTTCGCCACCTCCGCGTCGCACGCACAAACTTCGCCGCTGGTCGTCGCACAGGCGCAGCCAAAGGAAGAGCTCGGACCCGACGGAAAGCCGAAGCCACGGCCCGCGCCGGGCGCTCCCGCGCATCCGGCTCCGCCCGCCGCTGCACCGCATCCGCAGGCACCACCTCCGGCTGCCGCACCGCATCCGCAAGCGCCGCCTCCGGCAGCCGCGCCGCATCCGGCTCCGCCGCCGGCCGCAGCACCCGCGCGTCCCACACCGCCACCTCCGCCACCGGCCGCTGCTCCGCCGCATCCGACGCCGCCGGCTCCGCCCGCAGCCGCGCCTGCGCGCCCCGCTCCGCCTCCGCCGCCCGCGGCCGCACCTGCGCACCCTGCTCCGCCGGCCGCTCCCGCACGGCCCGAACCGCCCGCCGCGCGCCCGGCTCCGCCGCCGCCGGCAGCCGCGCCTGTGCGGCCCGAGCCGCCTGCCGCGAAGCCGGCAACGCCGCCGCCGGCGGCTGCACCCGCACATCCGGCTCCTCCGCCTCCGCCGGCCGCAGCCCCGCAACGTCCGACCACGCCGCCGCCCGGCGCTGGACCCGCGCACACACTGCCGACACCGGCGCCAGGTGCAGCACCAAGTGCCGCACCTGCAGCACCGGGCGCCGCTCCCGCGGCACGCCCCGGCACGCCGCCAACAGCCGCAACGCCGACGCCGGCCGCACCTGCAACGCCGGCAGCACCGTCAGCCGCACCGGGCGAACGCCCGCGCGGCGAGCGTGGTGAACGTCCTGGCGGCGCCAAGCAACCGCCGGGCACTCCGCCCACGACCCCGCCCGGCGCGACGTCACCCGCAACGCCTTCGACAACGACGCCTCCGGCCGCCGGCGGACAGCCGCCAGCACGGCCCGGCGCCCCCGGCACTCCGCCCGCCGCGACCACGCCCCCGGGCGCGACGCCGACGCCACCAGCGCCAGGTCAGCAGGGACGTCCGGCCACACCGCCCGGAACGCCTCCGGCCCCGGGCGCCGCAATGGGCGCCCCCGGCGCTGCACCGTCGCCGGCTCCAGGTCAGGCAGCACGTCCGGGCGTTGCGCCCGGCGTGTCACCAGCCCAGGGAGCCGCCATGGGCGCGCCCGCGGCACCGACCGTCGTCCCCGGCTCTGCGGCTGCAACACCTCCGCCCGGCAAGGCGCAATACGCCCCGCCGACGGTTGCGCCGGCATTCCGGGCCGCGCCAGCGGTCGCAGCGCCGCTGCCGCCGCCGCCGCGGCATGACAACATTACGCCGCTTGCGATCGGTGCCGCGGTCGGTGCGGGCGTGGTGGCTGGCGCCATCATCGGCGGCAGCATCGCCGATCTGCGCGGCCAGCGGCAGGAGGTGGTCGAAGGCGGCCGTACCATCTACACCGAGCCGGACCGGGTCATCATCCGCGACCCGAGCGGCCAGGCCTATGTGCGCGGCGACGACGTCTATCGTTTCCGCTATGGCGCGCGCGACATCCGCACCGAAACGATCGGCGGCGAAACCCGCACCATTGTGGTCCGTCCCGATGGCAGCGAGATCATCACGGTGGTTGGTGCCGACGGCCAGATGCTGCGCCGGATCCGCAGGGATCCCGGCGGGCGCGAGCTCGTCATCATCGACAACAGCTATCGCGATCCGCGGGCGGTCGGCGGCTTCTACGTCGACGTGCCGCCGCCGGTGGTCAACATTCCCTACGATCGCTACATCGTCGACGCTCAGGAAGCGTCGCCCGACGTGATCTACGAGACCATGGAGGCACCACCGGTGCAGCGGATCGATCGACGCTACTCGCTCGAAGAGATCCGCTATAGCCCCAATGTCCGCATGCAGATGCCGAGCATCGACCTCAACACGATCAACTTCGACTCCGGATCGTGGACCATCCCGCCGGATCAGGCGGCAAGGCTGCAGGTGATCGCCGACGGCCTCAACCGGGCTATCCAGCGCAATCCGCGCGAGGTGTTCCTGATCGAAGGTCACACGGATGCGACCGGCAACGACACCGACAATCTGTCGCTGTCCGACCGCCGTGCGCAATCCGCCGCCGAGCTGCTGACGCAGCAATTCGGCGTGCCGGCCGAGAACCTGACCTCGCAGGGTTACGGCTCGCAGTACCTGAAGGAGCAGACCGACGGACCGAGCCGCATCAACCGGCGCGTCACCGTCCGCCGCATCACCCCGCTGCTCAACGGCGGCACTGCCTCCGCAGCGCCGCCGCGCTGAGCCGTCGCGACACACGATACGAAATGGCCGGGAGCGATCCCGGCCATTTTTCTTTCCCCTTCCCCCCTGAAAAAGGGAAGGTCGGAATGGGAGGCAGCCGCAGGTGATGGTGTCCGCGGAGAGAGCAGATCCCCCGCTTTGCTCTTACGAGCAAAGCGACCTCCCCTTTTCAAGGGGAGGTGAGAGCGTTCGTGCGCGATCACCGCGCCATCTGCTGCGGATCGTAGAAGAAGCGTTCCTCGACCAGTTCCTCGCCGCGCCAGGTCTGCCAGGCGACCTCCTCCATGCTGCGGACCTTGCCGTCCTTGCCGGTGAATTCGAAGCGCCAGCAGATCGCCGAATGATCGCCGTCGAGCAGCAGCGGTCCGAGCCGCGTGGTCTTGACGCCGGAGACCGCGGCCAGCACCGCCGCCTCGCGCGCCGCCAAGGCCTCGCGGCCGACGCGCCATTCGCCGTCGTTCTCCTGGGTGCGGGCATCGGCGGTATAGAAGTTCCTGATGGCGCCGACATGGTCGTTGGACTCGACCGTGTCAGCGAAGGCTTGCAGCGTCTTGAGCGAGGGCATGGGCACTCTCCGTTTACCGACTGATGGTCGGTATTTATCGACTGAGAGTCGGTAAGTCAACTGGCGCGGCTGCGGAACCTGAGGTAGAGATGCATGATGGCAACCCAGGCCGAACGGCGCGAGAAGACCAGAGCCGCGATCGTCAAGGCGGCGCGGCGCATTTTTGGCGAGCGCGGCTTTGCGGCGGCCACGATGGACGACATCGCCAGTGGTGCGCGCGTCGCCAAGGGCGCGGTCTATCATCACTTCGCGACCAAGGAGGCGGTGTTCGAGGCCGTATTCGAGCAGGTCTCGATGGACCTCGTCGCCGATCTCGATCGCATCTCGCGCGCCGAGAACGATCCGCTCGCGGCAATGGCGGCGGGAACGCAGGGCTATTTCGCGGCGTGTTCAAAGGGCCCGACCGGCCAGATCATCCTGCGCGATGGTCCGGCCGTGCTCGGCTGGGAACGCTGGCGCGAAATCGACGCCAAACATTTCGGCGGCAAGTTTCCACGCGCGCTGACGGCGGCGATGGATGCCGGTGTGATCGCCAAGCAGCCGGTCGGGCCCCTGGCGCGGCTGCTGCTCGGCGCGGTGACGGAAGCCGCAGTCGCGGTCTCCGCCGGCCCCGACATCGGCAAGACCGGCACCGATTACGCGCGCGCGTTTCGCTCGCTGCTCGATGCGCTCAGGGTGAAGTGAACGAACTCTCTCCCCACGTCGTCCCGGCGCAGGCCGGGACCCATAACCACGACCGTCAATTGTGGCACAACGCTGGGGCCACAGCTCGCTTCAACAACGCGATCCTGTGGTTGATGGGGTGGACGGCCCCCTACGGCATCAGTGTGCCAGAATGAG
>NZ_NWTG01000040.1 GCF_002532045.1 Bradyrhizobium sp. C9
GGCGACAGATCACGAGCTACAAAAACACGACATCTTCACCCGCTACGGACAGTTGCCGTGTCCGCCGGCAGCGCCGGCTACTGTGCATGGGGTTGTTTTCGATATTTTGGCCGGACGCCCATCAGGAGGCCCCCTCAGGCTGGCGTTGCCTCCACCTGCACCGCGCCCAGCATGCCGGTCCGCTCGTGGCAGCCGAGATATTCGAAGAACTGCTCATCGGCAGCTGCGACCGTGACCTCGTGATACAGCCTGAGCTTTGCGGCCGGTCCCAGCGTCGACAGATACTTCATCGCCGCGCCGAAGATCCGGACATGGGTCGGATGCGATTCCGCCCAACGCTCCAGCGCCGCGAGGCTCTTCCACCAGCTCTGGCCGTAGGACTTTTCGGTCACCCGTCCCTCCGCGTCGACGACGCGCATGTAGCGGTTGGCGTAGCAGCCGATCGGCACGCCGTCGTCGCGCAGGAAATCCATGCCCTCGCGCAGCACCGGCTCGACATCGTCGAGATACATCTTGCGCTCCGACGCCTCGGTGTCGCTCCAGTCCTGCCCGGAACGGATCAGGCAGAGATTGTCATGCGCGACCACGCGGATGCGCGCGCCGTCGCGGATCACGCGCGGCTCGCCGCCCGGCGTCATCGCGTCGGTCTGCGACAGCGGGATGCGGTCGCGCATACCGCCCCAATAGGCGTGCTCCTGCACCTCGCCGCTCATGCCGTCGGCAAGCACCGCGACGCCCTCGGGGCGGCCGAGCGACGAGAACAGCGTCTCGTAGCGTTCGACATGCGGCCGCAGCACTTCGATGAAGCGGCCGACACCATCGCTGGCGCCGCTGCCGGTCCAGGCCTCGCGCGCCCCCGCAAACCAGGCGTCGAAACGCCCGGCATCGTCCCAATAGGCGACCGAGACGACGTTGGCGTAGCCGGCCTGGTCGACATATTGCGCGCGATCCCAATGCGTCGGACCGTTCTCGCCGGCGAAGCGCGTTGCGATCGATGCCAGTGCCTCGGCCACCGCAGCGGTCGGCTCGCCGCGATATTGCACGCCGAAATAGGCCATGATGACGCGTGCGACCGCGGGCTTGTGGCGCGCGACGAACGAGGGATAAGGCGGCGCGTAATCGTCGGGTACGCGACGATGACGCGAGCGGGCCGTCTGCAGATGAGATGGAATAGCGGATTCCATGGCAGTCGCCTCCGGTTGGTTGTCAGGCGCTCAGCTCGCGGCCGCGTCGATCTCTTCGATGTCGAGCGGCAGCGCGAAATGCTCGACGCGCTTCGATGGCTTCTTGTTCAGCAGCAGCCGCGTGACGTCGGGCCGCGAATAATGCCCGGCCGGGTCGGCGGCGTTCTTGGCGATCCCGATCGCGCCGAGATCGATATCGGCGAACAGCAGCCCCTCCTGATCGGGCGGCAGCTTCTCGGCGATCATGCTGCCGTCCGGCCCATAGATCGCGGCGTGGCCGCCGCCGACATGCAGCAGCGCGTGCTTGTCGTCGCGGTCGCACATCTCGTCGATCATCGCCTGCGAGACGGTGGCGCAGGGCGCCAGCACGAAGCAGGAGCCTTCGACCGCATAGACCCGCGAGGCCGCGTTGTTGACCTCCCAGCCGAGCGCCGGCGCGAACGGATCATACAGCGAGAAGCTCGGCCAGGCCGCGACATGCACCTGCTCGTTCTGGGCGTACATCGCATATTTCGACAGCGGTTGCAGATGCTCCCAGCAGCACAGCGCGCCGAGCCGCCCGATGCCGGGGCGGTCATGCACCGCAAGGTCGCTGCCGTCGCCCTCGCCATAGACCGTGCGCTCGGCATGGGTCGGCCGCAGCTTGCGCCGCTTGGCGATGGTCTCGCCGTCGGGCCCGATCAGCCATTGCGCGAGATAGAGGCTGCCGCCATCGCGCTCGGACAGGCCGAGCACCGCGGTCATGCCGGCCTTCTTCACCGCGAGCCGCAGCTTCTCGGCCTGCGGACTGTCGTAGCTCAGCGAGTTGTCGAAATAGCGCTGCACGAAGCCGCGCCCGATCGCCCAGGCCGGCGAGTCCAGCCAGATGTACCAGGGATAGCCGGGGATGAAGGCCTCGGGGAACGCGATCAGTTTGGCCCCCTTGGCGGCGGCCTCCTCGATCAAGGCAATGCTCTTGGCGATGGAGGCGTCGAGGTCGAGCCAGGCAGGCGCGGCCTGCACCACCGCAACGCGATATTTCGGATGTTCGATGCCCATGATGTCCTCCTCGTGGCCGGCGATGGCGGCCGGTTCGTACTTGATCGGGCCCAGTGGCCTCTGACATCATGCTGCCCCGGGACCGGGAACACCGTTCGACCAGGACGGAAGGAAAATTCGACTGCGGAGGAGATTCCCCCAGCCGTCCCCGGTACGAAGCTTGCTTTGTTTGCGTGGCCAGCGTTTGCACTCGTGAAGGGAGGAAATCATGCCGGCCCTGTTCACCACGGAAGCCGCGCCCACGCATCGGCGCCTCGCGCTCTGGCGCGACATCGTCTGCGACGTGTTCGTGCAACTCGACTGCAAGTCAGATCTCGGCACCGCCTTTCACGGCGCCATCACCAGCGCGCAGCTCGGCGCGGTGAAATGCTCCGTCGTCTCGTCGGGCCGGCAGCGCGTGCTGCGCACGCCGTCGCGGATCGCGCGCACCAGCGAGGATTTTATTTTGTTCGCGCTCGGCCAAAGTGGTACGGGCGGCGTGGTGCAGGACGGCCGTGAGACCGTGATCCGGCCGGGCGAGTTTGCGTTCTACGACACCACGCGCCCGTATGAGCTGCGCTTCAACGACGACTTCACGCAGACCATCTTCCAGGTGCCGCGCGCGATGCTGCACCGGCGCTTCGCCGGCACCCAGGGCCTGACGGCGACCACGTTCACATCGGATCGCCCGGTGCAGCGGCTCGCCTGGCAGTTCATCAGCGGGCTTTCGGAGATCGCCGACAAGCTCGATCCTGATAATGCGATCCGCCTCGCCGACCAGGCCGCCGATCTGCTCGCGATGGCGATCAGCGAGCGGCTCGGCGGCGCGACGCTACCGGCCTCGACGCACCGCTCCGCCCTGCTCTACCGGCTGAAGGCGCATGTGCTCGCGCATCTGCCGAACCCCGAGCTCAGTCTCACCGAAACCGCCGCGGCGCTCGGCATCTCGCCGCGCTACGTCAACAGCCTGCTGGCCGACGAGGACACTTCATTCCAGCGCTTCGTGCTGGCGCAACGGCTGGAGCGCTGCAAGCGCGATCTCGCCTCGCCCGCGCACGCGCATCGCCATATCGGCGAGATTGCTTTCGCCTGGGGCTTTAACGATCTCTCGCATTTCGGCCGCGTGTTCCGCGACCATTACGGCCTGTCGCCGCGCGATTGGCGGCACAGCCGGGTGCCGAACTGACTTCTCGGGTCGTTTGCGGCGCAAAATAGCCGGGAATCCCGACCTTCACAGATGCAAACAATTTACACTAACTCCAACGGGTTCCGTTGGTACCCTTCTTTTCGCGGGTCCGGACCGGTACAGTCCTGCCGTTGATTTAGGAGGATTTCCCATGCAGGACCGGCGCCAGAGCCCACGTGACAAGGTGTTTTACGGTGCGGTTGCGGAGATCAATGAGCGCGGCTCGACGATGGATTGCGTCGTCCGCAACATCAGTGAAGGCGGCGCCTGCGTCGAATTTGGCGACGCTACGCGACTGCCCGAAGAGATGAATCTCAGCGTCGCGCGCAAGGGCCGCTCGTTCCTGGCGCGCATGATCTGGCGCCAGGCCAACAAGGTCGGCCTCGCCTTCCGGATCATGACCTCGGACACCCCGGTCAGCGATCTCGACGAGCGGGTCCGCCGCAGCGAGATCAAGAAACGGCAGCTGCAACGACGGATCAAGGAACTGCTCGGCCAGGGCTGAGCGTCCCTCGCAGCTCCCCGGCCGCGTTTCGATCGCGGCCGGCATCTGTCATTTCGGGGGTTGCAAAGGCCAGGTTAATCCAGCATCCGGTAAGCCCGCCAATGCTGGAACCGAGAGCCATTTCACGACATGTCGTCCGCGATCATCGAGCATCCCGACGGGCTGCCGCAGCCGCAGCGCAATTGGGCCATTCTCACGATCGCGCTCGGCCTCGTGATGGCCGTCGTCGACGGCTCGATCGCCAACGTCGCGCTCCCGACCATCGCGCGGGATCTTGACGCCAGCCCCGCCTTCTCGATCTGGATCGTCAACGGCTATCAGCTCGCAATCACGATCTCGCTGCTGCCGCTGGCCTCGCTCGGTGAGATCATCGGCTATCGCCGCGTCTATCTGGCGGGGCTGTTGCTGTTCACGCTGGCGTCGCTGTTCTGCGCGCTGTCGCATACGCTGCCGCTGCTGACGGTCGCCCGTATCCTGCAGGGGTTCGGCGCCGCCGGCATCCTCAGCGTCAACACGGCGCTGGTCCGCTTCATCTACCCGCATTCGCAGCTCGGCCGCGGCATCGGCGTCAACGCGCTGGTGGTCGCCATCTCAGCCGCGGTCGGCCCGACCATCGCCTCGTTCATCCTGGCGGTCGGGACCTGGCCATATCTGTTCGCCATCAACGTCCCGCTCGGCATCGTCACACTGGCACTGGGCTGGCGCTTCCTGCCGCATACCCGCCCCGCGGTTCACGCTTTCGACTGGCAGAGCGCTGCCATGAGCGCCATCGCGTTCGGGTTTGGCATCAGCGCGATCGACAGCGCCGGCCATGGCGAGGCGCTGTATCTCTGCGCATTGGAGTTCGCGATTGCCGCGGTCGCATCCCATCTGCTGTACCGTCGACAACAGCATCTGCCCTCGCCGCTGCTACCGGTCGACCTGTTGCGGATCCCGATCTTCGCGCTGTCGATCGGCACCTCGATTGCCTCGTTCTGCGGCCAGATGCTGGCCTTCGTCGCGATGCCGTTCTATCTTGAGAACCACTTCGGATATTCGGCGGTGCAGATCGGCCTGCTGATCACGCCGTGGCCGATCGCGGTCGCATTCGCCGCCCCGCTCGCCGGCTGGCTGGTCGAGCGTTATCCCGCCGGCCTGCTCGGCGGCATCGGCCTGCTGATTTTCGCGACCGGACTGGGCTCGTTGGCGCTGATGCCGGCCAACGCTGCGCCGATCGACGTGATCTGGCGCATGGCGCTGGCCGGCGCCGGCTTCGGCCTGTTCCAGACCCCGAACAACCGCACCATGATCGCCGCCGCCCCGCGCGAGCGCTCAGGCGGCGCCAGCGGCATGCTGGGGACCGCGCGCCTGCTCGGACAAACCGTCGGCGCGGCTTTGGTGGCGATGCTGCTGGCGCGCTATCCGGCCGACGGCACCCGGATCTCGCTGATGGTCGGCGTCGGCTTTGCGATGGTGGGCGCTGTGCTCAGCACGCTGCGGCTGTCCTCGGCCGGCAGCCGCGGTGCCGACCAGGTGCGGGTCCACGAGGGCCAGCGGCTGAAAGGCGAGTGAAACTGCGCGCACACGACGCGCGACTCCATCGACGCCAAACAAACAAAAAGGCCGGCTGTTCAGCCGGCCTTTTCATTTGATTGTTCGCTTGCGCCTCAGGCCTTGACCATCGGCCCCTTCGAAGCCGGCCCCTTGGTGCCGCCTCCGCCGCCGTTGTTCGGGCCGCCCTTCGGGGGCTTGCGCTTGCGCGGCGGCAGGTTCTCGGGCTTCGGGGTGACCGGGCCCTCGACATATTCGAAGCCGATCTTGTCCTTGGCGGTCGCCTCGTCCTTGACCAGCACGACGCGGACGTGTCCGCCGCCCTTGAGGTGGCCGAACAGCACTTCATCCGCGAGCGGCTTCTTGATGTGCTCCTGGATGATGCGCGCCATCGGACGCGCGCCCATCTGTTCGTCATAGCCGTGCTCGATCAGCCAGGCCTTGGCGGGCTCGGACAGCTCGATCGTGACATCGCGGTCGGCGAGTTGCGCCTCGAGCTGCAGCACGAACTTCTCGACCACCATGCCGATCACTTCGGCATTGAGGTGCGCGAAGGAGACGATCGCATCCAGCCGGTTGCGGAACTCCGGCGCGAACTGCCGGTTGATCGCCTCGTGGTCGTCGCCTTCCCGCTTCGAGCGGGTGAAGCCGAAGGCCTGCCGCGCAAGATCGGCCGCGCCCGCATTCGTGGTCATGATCAGGATCACGTTGCGGAAGTTGACCTGCTTGCCGTTGTGGTCGGTGAGCCGGCCATGGTCCATGATCTGCAGCAGCACGTTGTACAGGTCCGGATGCGCCTTCTCGATTTCGTCGAGCAGCACCACGCAATGCGGATGCTGGTCCACGCCATCAGTGAGCAGCCCGCCCTGGTCGAAGCCGACATAGCCGGGAGGCGCGCCGATCAGGCGCGACACGGTGTGCCGCTCCATGTATTCGGACATGTCGAAGCGCAGCAGCTCGACACCGAGCGACGCCGCGAGCTGCTTGGCCACCTCGGTCTTGCCGACGCCGGTCGGCCCCGAGAACAGATAGCTGCCGATCGGCTTCTCCGGCTCGCGCAAGCCGGCACGCGCCAGCTTGATCGACGCCGCCAGCGACTCGATCGCCTTGTCCTGGCCGAACACCGTGCGCTTCAGGGTCTGCTCGAGATGCTTCAGCACTTCGGCATCGTCCTTGGACACGCTCTTCGGCGGAATCCGCGCCATGGTCGCGATCGTGGTCTCGATCTCCTTGATGCCGATCGTCTTCTTGCGCTTGCTCTCGGCGACCAGCATCTGCGCCGCGCCGGACTCGTCGATCACGTCGATCGCCTTGTCGGGCAGCTTGCGGTCGTGGATGTAGCGCGACGACAGCTGCACCGCCGCCTCGATCGCTTCATTGGTGTATTTCAGCCGATGGTAATCCTCGAAATAGGGCTTGAGGCCTTTGAGGATCGCGATCGCGTCTTCCACCGTCGGCTCGTTGACGTCGATCTTCTGGAAGCGCCGCACCAGCGCGCGGTCCTTCTCGAAGTGCTGACGGTATTCCTTGTAGGTGGTCGAGCCCATGCAGCGGATCGTGCCCGAGGCGAGCGCAGGCTTCAGCAGATTGGACGCATCCATCGCGCCGCCGGAAGTGGCGCCGGCGCCGATCACGGTGTGGATCTCGTCGATGAACAGGATGGCGTTCGGATGCGCCTCCAGCTCCTTCAGGACCTGCTTGAGCCGCTCCTCGAAATCGCCGCGATAGCGGGTGCCCGCAAGCAGCGTGCCCATGTCGAGCGAGAACACGGTCGCGGCCGCCAGCACTTCCGGCACGTCGCTGTCGACGATGCGCTTGGCGAGGCCTTCGGCGATCGCGGTCTTGCCGACGCCGGCTTCGCCGACGAACAGCGGGTTGTTCTTCTGGCGGCGGCACAGCACCTGGATCGCACGGTTGATCTCGGCATTGCGGCCGATCACCGGATCGATCTTGCCGTCGCGCGCCTTCTTGTTGAGGTTGACGCAATAGGTATCGAGCGCCTCGCCCTTCTTCTTGGCGTCCTCGTTGCCCTTGGTCTCGGTTTCCTCGTCGACGCCGCGCACCGGCCGCGCCTCGGACACACCGGGCCGCTTGGCGATGCCGTGGCTGATGTAGTTGACGGCATCGTAGCGCGTCATGTCCTGCTCCTGCAGGAAATACGCGGCGTGGCTCTCGCGCTCGGCGAAGATCGCGATCAGGACGTTGGCGCCGGTCACTTCCTCACGACCGGACGACTGGACGTGAATCACCGCGCGCTGGATCACGCGCTGGAACCCGGCGGTCGGCTTCGCGTCGTCGGCGCCGTCAGTCACCAGGTTTTCGAATTCGGTCTCGAGATAATTGACGAGGCTGGTCCTCAGCTTGTCGAGATCGACGCTGCAGGCCCGCATCACCGCCGCCGCATCCGAGTCATCGATCAGCGACAGCAGAAGGTGTTCGAGCGTCGCGTATTGATGGTGACGCTCGTTCGCGATCGCCAATGCACGATGCAAGGATTGTTCTAGGCTTTGGGAAAAAGTAGGCATTCGCGTCCTCTATGGCCCCCGGCCATCATGATCGCCATTACCGGGTCAGGCAATAACAACCTTCGTGATCGCCATTGATATAGTTACGACGGATCGTGGCGAAAGACCGGTCCCGCGATGATGGTTTTCTTCTAAATTCGGGGCACCGGAACGTCGTCCGGGGGCGCCCCGTGATCATACGGGAACGCCGTTCACCGCCGCCAGAAACACGATGCAAGACCCGTTCCGCGTCCCGCGGCAGGTCAATCGTTCCCGCGAACTATTTCTTTTCCATCACACATTGCAGTGGATGCTGATGCTTGCGCGCGAAGTCCATGACTTGTGTCACCTTGGTCTCCGCGATCTCATAGGTGAACACGCCGCACTCACCGATCCCGTGATGGTGGACATGCAGCATGATCTTGGTCGCCGCCTCGGCGTCCTTGTTGAAGAATCGTTCCAGCACGTGAACCACGAACTCCATCGGCGTGTAGTCGTCGTTCAGGATCAGGACACGATACAGGTTCGGCCGCTTGGTCTTGGGCTTGACCTTGGTGATGACCGAGGTCGACGGGCCGCTGCCCGTTCCATTGCGGTTGTCGTCATTGCTCATTTTCGGCACCGGCGCGGCGGACACCGCGGGCATGGCCGAAACCGGCTCGGAGATCGGGACTGTCAACGTGTATCGCAGCATGGCTCAGGCGTTCGAATTCCCCAGCGGAAACCGGTTGGCGATTGGAAGGTGGTCGCGATTGCCGCAAGACTAATCGCGGAACCCCCAGCAATGCTTTCCAGATTGCCGCTCCCGGTCCGATCCGGCGGCCGGATCGACCTCCGGAATATGGGCCTCACGACGCCCTGCCGCAAGCGCAGACCCGCCGTAGCCCACCGGTCCGATTCCCGGCGCGGCAACCCCCGGAAGGTTAATCATTTCTGCCTGGTTTGACAAAGGACTAGGGCATCCAATTTAGCCGGCGTTGAGGATAGTGCGTGCTTTTGCCCCGCTTTTGACCGTCTGCCGGGGCCGTACGCCGGGTTTCCGTTGCCCGATTCACCATCTGTTTAGCCGCGCAAGTCGAGATGGCCGCGCAATCCATTTTGACGAGAGCTCCATGCTTGGTTCAGCCATTTCCAATCGCGTGCGCGCGGCCGTCCGCCGGTTTTCCAGGGCGACCGACGGCAATGTCGCGGTGATCTTCACCCTCGCACTCCTGCCGATCCTCGCCTTTGTGGGTGCAGCGGTCGACTATACGCGGGCCAACAACGCCCGCACCGCGATGCAGGCGGCCCTCGATTCCACCGCGCTGATGCTGTCCAAGGATCTGACCATGGGCAACATCACGGCCGCGCAGATCCCGAGCAAGGCCCAGACCTATTTCAACAGTCTCTTCACCAACAAGGACGGCAAGGGCATTGCCGTCACGGCCACCTATACGACCCCGACCGCGAACACGGCGGCGACCATCCTGCTCACCGGGTCCGGCTACATCAACACCTATTTCATGAAGCTTGCCAATCTCCTGCCGTCTGGCGGCAATTTCCAGACGCTGAATTTTGGCTCCTCGACGACCAGCACCTGGGGCAACGTCAAGATGCGCGTCGCGCTGGCCCTCGATAACACGGGATCGATGAGCCAGAACGGCAAGATTACCGCCCTGCGAAACGCGGTGGCCGGAACCGGCGGCCTGATCGACCAGCTCAGCGCGCTGAGCAAGAACAACGGCGACGTCTACATTTCCGTCATCCCGTTCGCCAAGGTCGTCAACCTCGGCGCCAGCAACTATACCCAGAGCTACATCGACTGGACCGACTGGCTCAATCCGCCGACAACGCAGCCCGCCAACAACAACGGTTTCCTGGCGACACTTCCCATCAACTGGCATGCCGTGGGACCAGGCGCGAGGTGCCCATTCACCGACAGCTTCGGCAATACCAATGGCGCCGCAAATGGTGGTTTCGTTTGCAAAACGAGTCCGACCGCAAGCGACAGTTCGACGACCTCGACGATTCCGTCGACGACGATTACGGTCAACGGCGCAAGCGTCAAAAATCCGATTTGCCCGACTGCCGAGACGTTCCTCTCTTCCTACACCTTTGTGAAGTACAATGGCTGCTGGAGCAGCGAACCGACCGGCCTGACCGAAACATTCTGTAGCGGAAGCTCGAACTGCAGTTGCCCAAAGAACTCCTCGGGCTCCAACGTCTCGGGTTGCTCTTGCAGCGGCACCGGCAGCAGCAAGTCCTGCACTGGACTGACTTATGTTCATAACTGGACACAGCCCGGTCCCAACGACCTGACGGACAATCCCGGTCAACCGAGGGTGTCCGCCATGGTCGGATTCAAGGACAATACGAGCACCACCAACAAGGACCACATCTGGACTCCGAACGCGGTCGGAGTTGCAAATGACTGGCGCCAACCTTCGACCAACCCGATCAGCACCTGGACCGGCTGCTTGACAGACCGCACCCAACCCAACGATGCGACCGGCGCACTGCCGACGTCGTCCGATGTCACGACGTTGTTTCCCGCCTACGAGTATTTCGAGAACAGCACCGCCTACTGCAACAGCAACGTCTCGACGCCGCTCGAGCCGATCATCCCCCTGAGCTACAATTGGAGCGCGCTCAAGACGGCGGTCAACGCCATGCAGCCGACCGGCGGCACCGACCAGTCGGTCGGCCTCGCCTGGGCGTGGCAGTCCCTTCTCGTGGGCGGTCCGCTGAACACGCCGGCCGAGGACTCCAACACGACCTACAACCGGGTCATCATCCTGCTGTCCGACGGTCTGAACACCGAGGACCGCTGGCCCGATTACGGCGACGGCAGTTCGCAGGCCTCCGGCAATCCAATCGATGCCAGACAGGCCCTGCAGTGCCAGAATCTGCAGAACGCGAAGGATGCCAACGGTGCGCCGATGTACACGATCTACACCATCCAGGTGAACACCAGCTCGCCCGCCGATCCGACCTCGACCGTCCTGAAGAACTGCGCCAGCAGCCCCGACAAATTCTACATGCTGACCAGTTCGACCCAGATCCTGACGACGTTCAACACGATCGGCACGGCGCTCAGCAAGCTGCGGCTGGCGAAATAACCGCCTGCTTCAACGCAACAAAAAAGCCCGGCCAAGCGGCCGGGCTTTTCGTTTGTCTCGATCAGCAGCGCTTACTGAGCGGGCGCGAACTTGGAGACCAGCCCCTCGTAGGGCTTGAAGGTCTGCTTGGCGCAATCGCTGTACAGGCCGGCGATCTTCTGCGATTCCGCGACGAAGGTCTCGTAGGACGAGCGCAGGTACTCGGTCTGCGCCTCGAGCGCCTTGTCCAGCGACTTCACGCCCGACAGCTTCTCGACGAACGACTTGGTGTCCTCAAACGACTTCTTGGCGTAGTCGCCATAGGCGGTGGCGATCGCCTGGACGCCGCTCTGCAGGTTGTTCGCAGACGCAGTGACGGACTCGAAATGCTCTTTGCCGTAGTTCTGAATGTCTTCGATCTTGACCATGGATTGGAATTCCTTTTCCCAGACTTGAAGGCGCAAATTCCCATTGCCGGGAAGCTCCCGGCCCCCTGACAACGATTGAAATATCGCATTGCACAATAAAGTCAACAAATATTGTGCGACGCACAACGACATTTGCCCGAATCCTGGGCATTTGCGATAAACCCCGGGGGACTACGCAACGGTTGCTTAATCTTTTGGAAACTCGGTCCGCCTAACCTGATTCCCGGACTTTGTTCGCCTTCCGACAGACAGCCTTGAAAGCTGTTTGTGAACAACACCTTAGCTAGAAGAGCGACCTGAGCCGCCACGAGGGCCGATGGTTCTGCCCGAAGTGGTCTGTTGCGCAGGCAAGGATCGACGGCCGCCGGGCACAATTTCGCCTCACGAGCCAGTGATCTAGATAGAAATTGGGACGGGGAAGTAGATGCTTCGAACAACCTTGGCCTCCTCGCGGGCGCTGCGAGTTGGCGTTCTTGGGCTCGTTACCGTCACGACGGCGATCCTGATCACCAGTGATAGCGCGGAGGCGCGCCGTCACCGGCGCCACACCGCCCGTCACCATCACAGCGAGGCCGCGCGCGAAAGCTACAGCCCGCAATTCGCGACGATCGTCGTCGACGGCAACACCGGTTCGGTGCTGACGTCGAACAGTCCCGACGGCCTGCGGCACCCCGCCTCGCTCACCAAGATCATGACGCTCTATCTGCTGTTCGAGCGCCTCGATTCCGGAAAGATGAAGCTCGACACCGAGATGCCGGTTTCCGAGCACGCCTCCGAGCAGGACCCGACCAAGCTCGGCCTGCGGCCCGGCCAGACCATCAGGGTCGAAGACGCCATCAAGGGCCTCGTCACCCGCTCCGCCAATGACGCCGCGGTCGTGATCGCCGAGGCGATCGGCGGCAGCGAAGACGACTTCGCCCGGATGATGACCCGCAAGGCCCGCGCGCTCGGCATGAGCCGGACCACCTATCGCAACGCCTCGGGCCTGCCCAACGACGAGCAGATCACCACCGCGCGCGATCAGTCGACGCTCGGCCGCGCCATCCAGGATCGCTTCCCGCGCTACTATCGCTACTTCTCGACCACGGCGTTCAATTTCCGCGGCCACACGATCACCGGCCACAATCGCCTGCTCGGCAGCGTCGAAGGCGTCGACGGCATCAAGACCGGCTACACCCGCGCCTCCGGCTTCAACCTCGTGACCTCGATCCACCGCGGCAACCGCTTCCTGGTCGGCGTGGTGCTCGGCGGCCGCAGCGGCGGCTCCCGCGACGCCATCATGCGCAACCTGCTGGCCGAAAACATCGGCAAGGGCGCGACCACCCGCACCGCCGCCGCGATCACCGAGCGCAACCCGGCCGACGCCAATGTCGAGGTTGCCGATGCCGACAACGCCCGCAGCGCGGACACCGTGCCGGTCGCAGCGTCGGAGCCCGCCGCGGCAGCCGTCGCGGTGCAGGCGCCGCGCCCCGCCAGCAAGCCCTCGCTGATGGCGGCCGTCGCCGCCGCCCTGCCGCCGCCCCCGGCGAAGCCTGAGCCGCAGGCCAAACCCGAGCCGGCCCCGTTGACCTCAGGCGTGATCCAGACCCAGCCGATTGCCGCGATCCCTGGCTCGGCCGAACCGATGAAGCCGGTCAAGGTGAAGACCGTGCAGGTCAAGGCCGGCCAGGTCAGGCTTGCCGCCGCAGGCCCGGCACAGTCCGCGCCCCCGATCACCAGCACCATCCCGTCGCGCGGCGAAGTGCCCGAGACCTCCAATGCGATGATGGCGCGGGCTGCCGAGACCTCTCGGCCGGAGATGCCGCCGCAGCCGGCCAATTTCGGCACCGGCAACGGCATCCTCGGCGTGCTGCCGGCCTCGGCCGTCCATGCACCGGCCGCTGCCCCGGCGCCGCAGGCCGTGGCCTCGATCGAACCGACCCGCAGCCTGCAGGCCGCCCCGCAAAGCAGCGTCCTCAAGCCAGGCGCCCCGCATTCCGGCTGGATCATCCAGGTTGGCGCGCTCGAGTCCGAAGGCGAGGCCAACAAGCGTATCGACCTCGCCCGCAGCTCGGCCCGCGGCCTGCTCAGCAAGGCGGACCCGTTCACCGAGGTCGTGGCCAAGGACAATCGCAAGCTCTACCGCGCCCGCTTTGCCGGCCTCGAACGCGATCAGGCGGAAGCTGCGTGCAAGACGCTGAAGCGCGCCGAGATCTCCTGCATCACCGTTCGCAACTGATCGACCCGATCGCTTGATTTCAAAGGGCCGGCGCCGCAAGCGCCGGCCCTTTTGCTTTGCGCGCCGCCGCGCGAGCGGCCGGCCTGTCCGCGCGTGGCGCGACCATGAAACTTCTCGTCAAGATTTTACGGTTAAGTTTTCCCGAAAGAATGATCGGTCACGCCGGACAGCGGCGGGCCACATACGGGGCATCAATCAGAAGCGGAAGGCAGCTCTCGGCTGTGGCGTCAGTAGCGTAGCCGGAGTTAGAGATGCGTGCGAAGCAGAGTATCCTTGGCCTCGTTCACACGGGCAGCGAGGTACGTCGAGCCCCCCTGGTCGGGATGGAGTTTCTTCATCAGGGTGCGGTGAGCCCGGCCAATGTCGTCACGCGACGCTCCCGGCTGCAGGCCAAGGATCTGATAGGCCTCCTCGTTCGTCATTTTACCGCTCGTCGCCGCACGGCCCTGCCCCCCTGTCCGGTCGCCCTGAGCGTCCTGACGCCAGGCGGGAAAGCGGCGGTCCAGATAGCTTTCAAGTAGCGCGACGCTTTCGGCGTCGAAGCTGGGGACCATCGCCAGAAGCTGCGACAGGTCGAACTCGTCGAGCATGCGGCCGGCCTGCGGTCCCGCCACGATCTGCCCCTTGAGCACGCCGCTGTCGTGATCGAGACTCATGTCGAGATACTGCGAGCGCACCCGCGAGCTTTGTCCCTGATTGCGCGAACCGCCGAACATGCCGCCGAAATTGGGAAAGCCGGTGCTCCCGAACGGCGACCAGCCGAGCAGTCCGGCGCCGAAGATGCCGAGCGGGATTGCAACCGCCAGTTCGCCCCGCACCCCGGTGAAGGCCGCAACGGCGAGTGCAAGCACCCCGCCCACGATCTTGATCGCACGCGCAAGCACGGCAGGGTTGGCCGCACGAAACATCTGCAGCGCGGAATAAAGGACGACAACGGCGACGACGCCGGCGATCAGGGTTGGCATGCGCGGAATATAAGCGGCCCGGCGACAAAAAGCATGCGAAGCTTCGTCTCACTGGAGCGTGAAGGTCCCTCAAGCGCGATAAGATCCGGTAGAATCGTCATCGCGCTTTAGCTCCTTGTTTGAGCATGATCTTTTTCGGAAAACCGCTTCGCACTTTTCCGGCTTTGGCGTGGCGCCGTCCCCTGCGATTGAATAGCTTGCGGCAATCGCGTTGGAGCAAGCTTGATGGCGATTGACGGACTGATCAGCCTTCGCAGCCATGTCGGGCCGCAGCAAACGGCCGACCGGCTCAAGGCCGAACTGCAGGCGCGCGGCCTGACGCTGTTTGCGCAGATCGATCATGCCGCGGGCGCCGCAGGCGCAGGTCTTGCGCTGCGTCCGACCGAGCTGTTCGTGTTTGGCAACGCCAAGGGCGGCACGCCCTTGATGCAGGCTGCGCAGACCGTCGGGATCGATCTGCCGCTCAAGGCGCTGGTTTGGCAGGACGAAGCCGGCGCCTGCTGGTTCTCCTACAATGACCCGGCCTGGCTCACTGAGCGGCACGGCGTCGCAGAAGCGACCCAACGGGTCACGGCCAACATGTCGGCGCTGCTCGGCGCGATTGCCAAAGCCGTGACGTCGGGCGGAGCCTGACCCGGCGGGCGGGCTATTTCATCTGGCCGATCAGCCGCGCCGCCCCGCTCGTCGTCTTCGCCAACTGCAGCAGTGCCTCGCGGCCGCCGGCAGCATAGGCCGCGGCAGCGCGCAGCAGCTCGCGGAGCTGCGCCGCCGCGCCGGGATCGAACCTGCACCATGCGCCGCCGGTCAGCCGCGCGATCTCGCGGAACGTCTGCTCGGCGGTGGCGTCCGCGCCCTCCTGGAACATGAAGACCGGCACCTTGAGCAAGCCGAGCTCACCGGCGCTTGCGCACAGCGCATCGGCATTCTCCTCCATCGCGTCGCCCACGAACACCAGCGCGCGCACGCCTGCCGCAACCGCCTCGCGGCGGGTCTCCGACAGCACCTTGCCGATCTGGGTGTTGCCGCCCTGGCAATCGATCTTGCTCATCAGCCGCGCGAGCTGCGCGCTGTCGGAGATCCAGCCCGACGCACGGCACTCGTTGAAGCCACGATAATAGACGAGGCGGATATCCAGGCTGCCGAGCGAGCCGGCCTCACGGAACATGTCCGCTTGCAGCGTGCACGCCATGTCCCATGTCGGCTGCCGGCTCATCGTGGCATCGAGCGCGAACACCAGCCGGCCGCGTGCGCCGGCGCGATGCGGCGACATCGCGCGCGCCTTGGCCACGAACGCGGCGATGTCATTGGCGCTCGACGCCGGCACGCCAGGCGTATCGGCCGGGCGCACGTCGCTTCCCGATGTCGGTTTGATCGTCTTGCCAGCCATCAGCGCTTGCCTCGTACAGCAAACACTATGTGGGCCGCGGCATCGGATTGGTCAACGTGACGCGCCCACCGGCCCGGATCGTATCCCGGGCAGCCCTGTCAGTTCGTGACCGACGGATCCTTCTTTGTCTCGGTCTTGGTCAGCGAGAGCGATTTCTTTACCTTCTCGCCGAAGGTCTGCGGCTTCTCGACCGGCACGTAGAGCGAGACGGGACCCGGCTCCAGAATCTTCGGCGGCGCATTCCTGGTGTCGACCGCCGCGACATCGCTGTCGGTGTCGGCCAGGAATTTATCGAGCATCGCCTGGATCGAGTCCTTGGCCTTCTCGGGTCCGGTATCGCGCATGTCGTTGTGCTGGAAGTTGGTGTTCACGACGGTGATGCCGGCCTTCTCACACTCCTCCTCGTCCGGCACCACGCCGGGATCGGGCTTGAAGTGCTGATCGTGCGACCGGAACGAGAGGATCTTGAACTTGCCGTCGGTCATGAACGGCACGCGCAGATTGTCCAGCGTGACGACCTTCTTGATCTCGTCAGGATATTGCTTGGCGAAATACATCGCGATGTCGCCGCCGTTGGAATGGCCGACCATCGTCAGCTTGCTGTAGTCGGCGTTGGGCTGACGCTTCTTCATCTCCTCGATCGCGAATTTGATGTTGGTGATGCCGCGCTGATACTGCGGCAGGCGCCCGACATAGAGCTCGCCGACCTTGGTCACCATCGGTCCATCCGACGGCAGGTCGTTCTGAATGCTGATGGTCAGATAGCCGCGCGCCGCGAACACGTTCGCGAGGAAGGAATATTCGGTAAATTTGACGGTATTGCCATGATTGAGGATCGCAACCGGGAGCTTGATCATGCCGGCGTCGGCCTGCATCTCCTTGTCGAAGCGCACGGCAACGTCGACCGCGACCGGCCGCTCATCGCGGGTCGGATCCTTGAACATGAGCGTTTCGTGACGGATCGCCCACTTGCTCGCGGTGAAATACGCACCCGTGATTACGACGGAGAGCGAAAGCAGAACGAGAATTCCACGCTTCATGACGTCCTCGAGGTGCCAGCCTTTACAGGGCGATTTTGGCGGAGGCTCTTCGGCCTCCTTTTAAGAATATATGTCACAGCGCCGTGACAGGAAGTCCAAATATTGTGGCTTCGGTGGCATAACGTTGTGCGCCGCACCTATACTTTGTGCAGTTGCACACGTCTCACCGCGACGGCTCGTGCTCTCTTCTCTCCTTAGACGCGAGTTCCCAAGGTTGAGTTCGAGCCTTGGATCGCCTTTGGATCGACGCTGAGGAGAAACTGGATTTGGGCTGCTTTGTTCCGGCTTTTTGGCCGTGGTGTGGCCGAAATCACCGGGAAACCACGGATTTCAATCGATTTCGGTGTAGATGATCAGCTTTAGGCCGGGATCGTCATTGGCCTGGAAGGTGGCGTATTCAAAGGTCAGCCGGCCGCGCTTGGGGTGGTTGAACACCTTTCGTCCGGCAACGCTGACGCTGACGTCGTGGGTCCCCCACCAGCCGTCGAACTCCGGACAGCCCTTGCGAAGCCGCGCCTGCAGGTCGAGGAAGGCCGGATCGCCGGCCCAGAGGTCGTGGGTTCGGCGGAACTGGGTCACGATGCGCCGCGCCTCCTCGGGCCAGCTTGCACCGAACAGCCGCCGGCTCTTGGGGTTGGTCAGCACATAGATCAGCGTATTGCGCTCGTCCTCCGGCAGGCGGCCGAAGGCGAAGACCTCCTCCGCGGCCGCGTTCCAGGCCAACACGTCCCATCGCCGTCCCGTGACATAGGCCGGCTGGTTGAGGCTCTCGACGACGCGCCGGATCGCAGGCGGCACGGTCTCGGCGGCGAACGGGCGGCGGTCGCCGTCCTTCGCGAGCGCCCGCAGATGCGCGTGCTCTGCCTTGCTGAGGCGCAGCGCCCGCGCCAGCGCGTCGATCGTGGTGACCGATGGGCTGACGGAACGGCCCTGCTCGAGGCGGATGTACCAGTCGACCCCGATGCCGGCGAGCTCGGCCACCTCCTCGCGGCGCAAGCCGGGCGTGCGGCGCCGCCGCCCGGCCTGGGCGCCGGTGAGCTTGGGCGTCAGCTTCTGCCGCCGCGACCGCAGGAAATCACCTAGTTCGCTTTGCCGCGCAGTGGCCATCACAGGGGCTCCTGAGTGGGTTTGACAGTCCTAGGATAATACCAGGTCTTCCTGACCGCAACGGAGCGCGGGATGATGCCGCTCTCAACCAGGACCAGACCAGATGAAAGCAGCAATCCTGAAATCGTTCGGCTCGCCGCTCGTGATCGAGGAAATCCCCACACCCGCGATGGGCACGGGTGAAGTCCTCGTCGACGTCGTTGCGACGCGCGTGCTGTCCTACGCCAACGAGGTCTTCAGCGGCGCGCGCAACTACCTGCTCGAGCTGCCGGCCGTTCCAGGCCCCGGCGCCATCGGACGGGTGCGCGCCGTCGGGCCGGACGCGACCCACCTCGCCGCCGGCGATTGGGTGTACTGCGATCCGACCTTCCGCTCACGCGACGACAGCATCTCGCCCGACATCACCCTGCAGGGCTGGAGCGCGCGCGGCGAAGGCGGGCTGCGCCTGCAGCGCCACTTCCGCCACGGCTCGTTCGCCGAGCAGACGCTGGTGCCGACCGAGAACGTCAAGCGGATCGGCACGATCGATCCGGCCGACGCGCCATCATGGTGCGCGCTCGGCACCTGCCTCGTGCCCTATGGCGGCTTGCTGGCGGCGCGGCTGCAGCCTGGAGAGACCGTGCTGGTGAGCGGCGCGACCGGCAATTTTGGCAGCGCCGCGGTCGCGGTCGCGCTCGCGATGGGCGCGGCCTGCGTCGTCGCGCCAGGCCGCAATGAAAAGGTGCTGGCCGATCTGGTCCGCAGGTTCGGGCCGCGCGTGCGCCCGGTCAGGCTCAGCGGCAGTGAGGACGACGATCGGGAGCGGATGCGGCGTGCCGCGCCCGGTCCGATCGACTGCGTGCTCGACCTGATGCCTCCGTCGGTCACGACGACAACGGTCCGCGCCGCGATCATGACCGTACGTCCCTATGGCCGGGTCGTGCTGATGGGCGGCGTCGGGATGCAGGGCGGACCGGGGCTCGACTTGCCCTACCCGTGGATCATGCGCGACTGCATCAGCATTCACGGCGTCTGGATGTATCCGCCGGAGGCGACGTTCGGCCTCGTCAATCTCGCCCGCGCCGGGCTGTTGCGGCTCGACCAGTTCGAGGTCGTGACGTTCGATCTCGATCACGCCAACGACGCCGTGGCGCACGCCGCCGCCAATGGCGGACCGTTCAGGATGACGGTGCTGACGCCGAACTAAACCCGAGGCGGAATTCCTTGCAGGACGTCCTTGAAGACGCCGTACTGCAATTGAACGCCTGCGGGCTGTAGTCCTGGTAGTATCCCGCGGTCGAGGCCTAGCTGCCGATGATGTCGTCGACTTCCAGCGGCTTGTCGACCTGGCTGAACCATTCGGCCCGGTTGGCGGCGCGGCGGCGGCCGCGCTCGTCGAGCGGAAGCTTGAGTTGGCGCAACAGGCCCATGACCTCCTCGCGCGCGGTGACGTGCCCAAGGCTCGGGCGGGTGCCGAGCGTCACCTCGTCGATGTCGTCGAGCGCCGTCAGCCCGCGCGGGAAGAACTCGCGATAGACCACCCGCTCGGCAAAGCCGTCCACCGCACGGAACCCGAGCCGCAGCGATAGCTGCTTCAAGCCGTCGGCAACCAGCTGCTTGTTGCGCGAGCCGAGCATCGACAGCCGGTTGCGCACCACGATCCAGTCGGTCGAGGCGCCGTCGAGCTGGCGGCGCTTGCGCCTGGTGTCGCGCACCATCTCCGCATAATGGCTCTCGCCGATCACCGCATAGGTCGCGGGATCGACGGTGCCCAGCACGTCGAAATCGAGGAAGCTGTCGTTGATCGGCGTCACCAGCGTGTCGGCCATCGAATGCGCGAGCCGCATCAGGTAGCTGTCCGAGCCCGGGGTATCGATGACGATGAAATCATAGGCACGTTCCACCGCGCTCACCGCGGCCATGAACTGCTGGAATTCGGCGTTCTCGTTCTCCTCGATCTGCATCGTCTCGCCGTACTTGATGCAATAATGCGCGGGGAGTTCGAGATCGAGCCCGGAACGCCGCGCCCAGGCCTGGCGATTGCTGATGTAGCGGGTGAAACTCTGCTGCCGGCAGTCGAGATCGATGCTGGCAACGCGCTGTCCGGCCTTCAGGAGCGCAACCGCGATATGCAGGGCGGTGGTCGACTTGCCCGAACCACCCTTCTCGTTGCCCAGCACAACGACGTGTGCGGAGCCGGATTGACCCTGACTAGCCTGCACCAACATGATTCAAACCCCGACAATGATCTTCAAATCGCGCACGGCTGCGGTCAAGTGAAATGCATCACTGCGCAAGGAAATCAATTGCAGCCGCCCTTAATGATGAATCGCACGCGCAAGCCGGCTGCGTCGATCGGCGGCACGCGGCCTGCGATCCATGCGCGTGCGAGATCGGGTAATGCTTGCGCGGCGGTTTGCTGATAGCGGTTCGGACTTGGTAAGCTCCGCTCGAGCGCCAAACCTTCCACCTGGATTCCCCCACCCAGCTTGCCCCACGAGTCGAGACCAGATGCCGAGAAATCCCACCGTCGTCCGCACCGTCCCTGCCCTTCGTCGCGCCGTCGACGCCCTGCGCGCCAGGAAGGCGACCGTCGCGCTGGTCCCGACCATGGGAGCGCTCCATGACGGCCATGTGTCGCTGGTGCGGCTCGCCAAGCGCCGCGCCAAGCGCGTCGTCGTCTCGATCTTCGTCAACCCGACCCAGTTCGCGCCGACCGAAGATTTCGGTTCGTATCCGCGCACCTGGAAGGAAGACGTCGCCAAGCTCGCCGCCGAAGGCGTCGACCTGATCTGGCATCCCGAGGTGAAGGCGATGTACCCGGACGGCTTCGCCACCCGAATCGTGCCGGAGGGACCGGCCACCGCCGGCCTAGAGGATCGCTTCCGGCCGCATTTCTTCGGCGGCGTTGCCACCGTGGTCGGCAAGCTGTTCACGCAAGTCCGGCCCGATGTCGCGATCTTCGGCGAGAAGGACTTTCAGCAGCTCCGGGTGGTGACCCAGATGGCCGCGGACCTCGATCTCGGCGTCAAGGTGATCGGGTCGAAGACGGTACGTGAACGCGACGGCCTCGCGATGTCCTCGCGCAACGTCTACCTCTCGGCGGAGGAACGGCGCGCGGCCCCCGAGCTCAACCGGGTGATGAAGCAAGCGGCAAGCCGCCTGCGCGCCGGCGAGGACGCCGCAACCGCCATGGCCACGGGCGCCGCTGAGATCACCAAGGCCGGCTTCGCGCTGGATTATCTCGAGGTCCGCCACGCCGCCTCGCTGGCGCCGATCGGCTCGCTGAAGGACGGCCCGATGCGGATGCTGGTGGCGGCAAGGATCGGCAGCACGCGCCTGATCGATAACATCGCGGTCTGAGGCAGCATCCGAAAAGTGTGAAGCGGTTCACGCGCAAACGACATGCGGACCTGTAATGAGGGCCCGGCCTCATCCTTGCGGCCGGGTCGTGCTTGCGCCCCGCCCGTGACGCAGGGATGATCGCCCCCTTCAGAGGCGATCGGGATGATCAAACGTTTCAGGCAAGGCATGCTCCTCGGCATCGCGCTGCTGGCCACCAGCGCGGCGCAGGCGCAGGCGCAGACCCGCCCGCCGGTCGGCGGCGTCAATTCCACCCCCGGCGCGATGATCTTCTACGTTGCGCATGGCGCGCCCGATGCCTGCGGCCCGGGCTGCTCGGACTGGATCGCCGCCGAGGGCTCCGTGCAATGGGACACCTACAAGCGCCTACTGGCGATCCTCGACCGGCAGGCCGGACGCAAGCTCCCGGTGGTGATCAACATCAAGGGCGAATCCAACCTCAATGTCGCCTCCAGCCTCGGCCGGATCCTGCGCGACCGTGGGATAGATACCGCGGTCGCGGCGACCGAGGTCGAGGCCTGCAGCGGCAAGCCCGAGGAGGAATGCTTTGCGCTCAAGCGGCCTGGCGGCCCGCTGGACGCCAAGGAGAAGCCGTCCAGCATTGCCTGCGATCTTGCCTGCGTGCTGGTGCTGTCGGGCGGCGTGCATCGCAGCCTGCCGGCGGGCAGCCGCGTGGTGCTGAGTGGCATGGCGATCCACAACCGGCTCGCCCCGAACGTCTCGGCCGAGCATCGCGAAAGCCTGACCTCGATCTTCACCGACCAGTTCCGGCGCTATCTCGGCGAGATGGGGATCGACCATGAACTGCTCGACGTCGCCGTCAGCAACGCGGGCGGCGGCCGCTATGTCGAGATCCCAGCGTCCGAATGGGGCCGGCTGCATCTCGTGACGCAGTGATCCGCGCCAGCCTTCCGATTGCGCAGAGCAATCCGATTGCTCAGAGCAATCCGAGGTCGCGCAACTCGCGGCGCATTGGCTCCGGCATCGACGCCACGCTGGCTGCGCTCGACTTGGTGAGGTCTACCGGCGCGGAGTCCGCGGTCAGATAGCGCCAGCCCTGGAACGGCCGCATCGGCCGCGGCGAGACGGCGATCACCTTGGGCTGCATCACCAGCCGGCAGCGTCCGATGCCGTCCTTGTCGCGGAACGGCTCGATCGCGATGATCTTCTCGCGCGCGGCGATCTCGCCACGGATCACCCAATACAGCGAACCGCCGGCGAGGATCTCCTCCTCGCGCTTCGGCGTCATCCGCGTGATGTGGACGTGACGGAGCGGCAGGCCCTTTTTCTTCGCGGTCGCCATGCGTTCGGCGACCCAGCCCTTGAGTTCCTTGACCGAGTCGCAACCGACGGCAAGCTTGATGAGATGAAGCGGCATGCGCCGGATGTAGCGGCCGGCGCGGGCTTTGGAAAGGGAGCGATATCAGCGGCAGTGGATATCGGGATTTACTGCCCGGAACGGTGCAATGACGACGGCTTGCGCCGCCGTCATCAGCTCATTCCTGGTTCGCGGCCGCCGGCGCACTCGCCGCGGCAGGTGGCGGCGACGCCGGTGCAGGAGCAGGAGCAATCTGGACCGGGCGCTTCGGTGCGGGCGGCCGCTTCGGGGCAGCGGGCGCGGCGGCGGCGCGTGCAGCCGGCGGCGGGGCCGCTGCAGCCGGCTTCGCCGGTTCGGGCGACATGATGCTGACCGGCGGCGTCGAGGACGCGCTCGGAAACTCCGCATTGGTCGGCTTGCCGGTGGGCATCGACGGCGGCAACGCTGCGATCAGGCCGTTGGCAGCCGACGCCTGCGCGCCGGCCGGTGCGTTCCAGGATGCCGCATAGCGCGTGACCAGGTTCTCGTAGGTCCGCTCGTTCATGTTGTTGATGATCTGGTGGTTGTCGCCCAGCGAGCGGAACGCGGGACACGCGGTCGGCGTGCAGTGGTCCCGCGCCATCAGTGCGTAGGCCACGAGGCCGTAGCGGTCGTGCTCGATGGCGCGGCGCAGCGCCTGCAGCTCGGTGGTCGTGTTGCGCTCCGCGGTCGCGAGGTCGCCGAGCGCGGTCAGGCGCGAGATCTGCGCCGCCGCATAGCTGACCGCCGCTGCAGCCGTGTCAGACGAACCGAACAGCACCTTCTCGCAGGCATTGAGAACGGCGTCTCCGGCGAGGTCGTCGATGCAGGCCAGCGCCGGCGCGGTCTGGCTGCTGAATTGGGCCGTCCGTGTGTCGGCGGGCGCCGCCTGCCCGCCCGGCCCAAAGCCGCGGATCGTCGCGGCGACCGCAACCGCGATCGACAGCAGCGTAATGACGGTCAGCGCGCCGTTGGCGACGGACTTTTCCGCGCGCAGCAGCGTGACCAGAACGACAATCCCAAAGAAGCCCGCTGCGGCCAGGGTCAGCCACATCGGGAAGGTCGGTGAGCGCCAGATCTGATCCAGCGAGGAAGCCCAATTCATGCGCGATGTCCCTCAACGCGGCGTAAGCACAACCGGCGACGGCGAACGCCGCCATCACGACGTCCAACCTTCAGCACAATGGGTCTGCGAACAGGGCCTTTTGACGGCGACGGCGCGGAACCCGCTCCAGCCACCGGCTTGCGCACAACGCGTTCAGGACAGCGCGAGCTGACTCTCCTTGGCCACCCGTTCGAAAGCTTCAGTCGAGCTCTTGATGCGATACTGGCAATCGTCACCATCGGTCGGCAGCAGGCGGATCACCTCATAGGTGCCGCTCGCAGCGGGGCGCGCCACGTTGCTGGCCGTGAAATAGACGATCTCGCCAATCGAGTACTTATGCTTCAACGCCCTCTCCATTTTCTTAGAGATTGCTGGCTGAGCTGACAGTCCCGATAGCTCAAGCCGGCATTTTGAGAACCCTGCGGCAAGCTAGCACATCGCACCACCCCAAATCCAGCAAGATTGGGGCATGACGAAGGTGCGATTTTGCAGGTTTTTCAGGGCGATAGGCAGCAATTTACGTGCCAGCCGGAAATTGCCCCCCGACCTCAGCCGGAACCCGGTTCCACCGGCTCAGGCGGTATGCGGCAACTTTCCATCGGGGCTCGCGCCGTCGACCGCAGCCGGAAGTTGCTGGGCCAGCACCTTGGACAGCTGGTCGACCGGAATGTTGAACTTGGCGGCGAGCTGCTTGACGGTGTCGCTGCCCAGCACCTGCTGGAGCTGCTCGGCGGTGATCGGCAGGTTCTGGCCGGTGCCGATCCAGGATTTGACCTGTTCGCCGAGCCCAGCCTGCTCCAGCTTGGCGACGATCGCCGACAGGCCGCCCTGCCCGCCATTGCCCATCACCTGGCCCAGCACGACGGGGATCACGGCCGCCCCGAGCTGGCCAAGCATGCCTTTCAGCTCCGGCGAGTTCTCCAGGGAATCGAGAATGCCCATGGTCTAAGTCCTTTCACGACTTGCAAAACCGCTGTTTCGGATTCGACGCCTTCGGCCCCGCGGCGTCAAGCCGCGATCTTTGCCGCCGCTGTCACAATTCGGCAGCGCAAGAAGCGTTTTCGAGCGAAGTGGACACCGGTTCGCGTGAAGAAAACGCGGCAAGACAAGAATCTAGGTCAGGCGTGCTCGAATCGCTCGATCCGCAGCGTCTCGGCCAGGCCGTCGCGGGTCCACTCCTGGAACGCCGGCAGCTGCATCATGGCATCGACATAGTGCTGCGCCTCCGGCTTCACCGGGATCGCGTAGGTGCGGAAGCGATGCACCACGGGCGCGTACATCGCGTCCGCCCCGGAAAATGCCCCGAACAGGAACGGACCATGCTTGCCGTAGCGCGCGTGGCAATCGGCCCAGATCTCCTCGATCCGCGCCACATTGGCCCGTGCATCGTCCGACAGCGCGACGGCGCGGATCGGCCGGTGCAGGTTCATGCCGCATTCGCTGCGCAGCGGCACGAAGCCTGAGTGCATCTCCGCCGAGATCGCGCGGGCATGCGCGCGCGCCGCCCGATCCGACGGCCACAGCTTCGCCTCGGGAACCTTCTCGGCGAGATATTCGATGATCGCCAGCGAATCCCACACCGTGACGTCGCCGTCGATCAGCGTCGGCACCTTGCCGGCCTTGCTGAAGGAGAGGATGCGGTCCTTGTCGGCCTGGTCGGTGTAGAGCGGAACGAAGATTTCCTCGAACGGGATGTCGTTGGCGCGCAGCGCCAGCCAGGGCCGCATCGACCATGACGAATAGTTCTTGTTGCCGATGACGAGCTTGAGCATGCCTGTGAATCCTGTTGCCACGCCAGTTTGCCATAGTGCATTGCACACGTTCAACCTGTACATGACGCGGGATGCAGCGGCGCGGACGGATCGCCGCGCATTGACGAAGGAAGGCACCAATGAGCGGCTATTGGGTCGACATCCTGGCCGTCGGCTTCTTTGCGCTGGAATGGCTGGTCTACGCCATCACGCTGGAGCACACCGCCTATGGGCGCGACAGCCTGTCGGCCCGAATGCATGTCTATCGCGAGATCTGGGTGCGCAATCTGCTCAATCGCGACGCGCGGATGGTCGACATGCAGATCATGGCCAGCCTGCAGAACGGCACCGCGTTCTTCGCCTCGACCAGCCTGATCGCGATCGGCGGTGCGCTGGCGCTGCTGCGCGCGACCAGCGACGCGCTCGCGGTGCTCGGTGCGCTGCCGGTCAACCTGACGCCCTCGCCGGCTTTGTGGGAGATCAAGTGCATCGGGCTGATCCTGATCTTCATCTACACCTTCTTCAAATTCGCCTGGGCCTATCGGCTGTTCAACTATGTTGCGATCCTGTTCGGTGCGATGCCGCCGGCCGGCCAGCGCGACACGCCGGAGGCGGAGGCCCATGTGATCCGCACCACGCGGCTGTTCGAGACCGCGGGCCGGCACTTCAACCGCGGCCAGCGCGCGTTCTTCTTCGCGCTCGGCTATCTCGGCTGGTTCGTCAGCCCCTGGGTGCTGTTCGCCACGACAGCCGCGGTCGTCATCGTGATCTGGCGCCGGCAGTTCGCCTCGAATGCCTGGCAGGCGATGGGAAGCTGAGACTTGCCTCCGCTCACGATGCAAAATCGCGCGGCGTGAAGTCGAGGTCGAGCACCTTCCATTCGCCGTAGCGATCCCGCGGCAACATCGCGTAGGGCTGGCAGGCCTGCAGCGCCTCGGTCGCGCTCTTGAGCAGCAGCGGTCCCTTTTCCGACGCGGTGGCTTCGATCAGCAACGGCGATGCGCCGAGCTTGCCGTCGGGCTTCATGAACACCCGGAGCTTGATCCTGACGTCATCGCCGGTGCTCAGCGTCGCCGGGAGCTTCATGCAGCTCTTCAGATGACGGCGGAATTCGGCGACCACGCTGGAGCCGACGTCGGCCTGTTCGGTGGCCGCGGCGTCGAAATTGTCCTTGCCGGGACCGGGGCCGTGCGGCGCTTCGGCCGGCAGCTTGACGGGGATGTCGGGCGGCAAACCGAGCATGACATTGTATTTGACGGACAGGTCAGGCTCGGGCTGCGCATAGGCAGGTTGCGACGGCGGCGCCGCCTGCTGGGGCATCGGTGGCGTCTGCGGTGCCGGCGTCTGCGGTGTGGGCTGCTCGACCGCGGCGTGCTGCGGCGCCAGGCTGGGTTTGGGCTCCGGCGGCGTCGCCTGCTTCTGCGGCGGCTGCTGCTGGGCCTGCTGCGGCTGTGCTGCCGGCGCTTGCGCCGATGGTTCGGACTTGGCGGTGTCCACGGGCTTGTCGAGCGACGGCAACTGGAACTCGGGCGTTGGCGACGGGCTCGGCACCGGATCGGGCTTGATCTCGGTTTTGGCGACCTCCTGCGGCGTCACGATCTCGACCGGCACCGTGTCAGCGGCGACGGGATCGAACTGATGCACCTCCGAATACAGGAAAATCAGCGCGAGCAGCATCAGGTGCACGAACACCGACGCCAGCAGATCCGCGTTTGGCCGAAACTTCATCCCGCTCGATCACATCAGTGTCGTCTCCCCGCCGGTCACAATACCGGCCGGAACCTGCCTGCCTCAATCCCCATTCGGTCCAAAACCGCAATCGGCCAGCGCAATAGCATGATCCGGACCGCTGCCCAGCCATTTTCCGCGCGGCGATTCACAGCCAAGGACCCGATGTGCCATGGGCCGTCCAATGGGCCGTCAGCGCGCGGCCGCGTTTCCGATCGCCGAAATCTCGCGCATGTCCTCATCCGACAACTCGAAGTCGAAGATGTCGAGATTTTCCTGGAGCCGCTCGAGCTTCGAGGTGCGCGGGATCGCCGAGACATTCTGCTGCACCAGCCAGCGCAGGCAGACCTGGGCAGCCGTCTTGCGATAGCGGTCGCCGATCCGTGCCAGGGCGCGGTCACCCTTGACGCGTCCCTTCGCGATCGGGCTATAGGCGACGAACGCCATGCCATGGCGCGTACACGCCTCGATCACATCGGCCTGGCCAAGGTAAGGATGGTACTCGACCTGATCGCAGGCGAGCGGCTCGGGGCACGCCGCCACCGCCTCCTCGATCAGCGCCGCGTTGAAGTTCGAGACCCCGATATGCCGCGCCAGTCCCGCCTGCCTGACCCGCGCCAGCGCGCCGAGCGTCTCGGCAAGCGGCACGTGCGGATGCGGCCAGTGCAACAACAACAGATCGACCTCGGTCAGGCGCAGCCGCGCCAGGCTCTCTTTGGCGGAGCGTTCGAGATCCTTCGCCATGAAATGCGTGGTCCAGATCTTGGTGGTCAGGAACACATCGTCGCGCTTGACGCCGGAGGCGCGCAGCCCCTCGCCGACCTCGCGCTCATTGTCATAGATCTGGGCGGTGTCGATGTGCCGGTAACCGAGCCGCAGCGCCTGCTCGACGATGCGGGCGCAGGTCCGCCCGCGCAGCTCCCAGGTGCCGAGCCCGATCGCGGGGATTCTGGCACCGTTGCCTTCGACCACATTCATGGGCCCAGTATGCGCGCATCACGAGGACCTGCCAACTCACGTATCAGTTCCGCGCCTGCCCCGTTGCGACGGCTCACCGCTCCGGCTGGTAACCGTCGGTCAACGTCTTCAGGAAGGCGACGATGTCGGCTTCATCCTGCGCGGTCATCGCAGGCGTGTCGCCGAGATGGCGCTCGAACGGCGGATCGCTGACGTCGACATTGCCGTGATGCTTCGCCGGCAGATCGTCGTATTTGCGCACCGTACCGTCGGCTGCACGCGGATACACCTTCTCCGGATTGGTATCGCGGAAGTTATAGAAATCGAGCACCTGCTCGAGGCTCGTGAAGACGCCGTTGTGGAAGAACACGCGCCGGGTCGCTGTGTTGCGCAAGGTCGGCGTCAGAAACATCCCGCAATATTGCGTCTGCTCGGCAATGTCGGTGCGATACGGACCGCAGACCCCGAGATCGAAATGATTGGGGTCGCGGTTGCCGGCGAGCGCGGCGTTGCGCGGCGCGCCGAGCGCCTCATACTGGTGGTCAGTGAAGAGCGGCGGCAGGCCGTCGCGGGTCGGCGCCGAGGTATGGCAGCCGCCGCAATTGGCCTTGTCCGGATCGTTGAACAATTGCAGGCCACGCAACTCGCTCTCGCTCAGCCGCGCCTTGCCTTCGAGCCAGTAGTCGAACTTGCTGGTGTAGGGATGGAAGCTCGGCTCCTCGACCTGATAGCGCGCCACCGCGAACATCGCCTCCGCGACCAGCAACCGCGTATTGTCGAAGACCTGAGCGCCGAACAGTTCGGCAAAGCGCGGCGCATAGCTTGCCTGGCGCAGCTTCTGCGCCACCACCTCGATGCTGCCGCCGTCCATCTCATTGGGATCGAGCAGCGGGAAGATCGCCTGGTCCTGCAGCGTATCGGCGCGGCCGTCCCAGAACAGTCCGCCCTGCGGCACGATGTTGACCGCCGACGCCGCGGTCCCGGTCGCAACCTTCTTCGCGCGCGCGGCCTGCCGGCCCGCCGCGGCCAGTTGCGCGAAGTCGACGAGATTGTCGTCCTCGTCCTTCTCCGGTCCGATGCTGAAATTCGGCTGGCGTTCCAGATAGGTCAGGCCGGGAACGGCGCGCGTCCCCTGCCGCGACTGCGCGGGGCCCCCGAACATGACAGCCGCATCATTGGGCGGACCGTAGGCGTGGTCCGGGCTGTGACAGGAGGCGCAGGACAACGCGCCCGACGACGACAGCGACGCGTCGAAGAAAATCTTCTGGCCGAGCTGCGCCATGCCGGACAGCGGGGCGACCGGCGGGCGCCGGAGCTGCACCGGATGCGGATTCGTCCCCGGGAGCCCTTGCGTCCCAGGAAGCCCTGTCGTCTCGACTGCCGCAACGGCGCCGGCCATGCAGAGCAGGCCGGCGCCGAGAAGCCACAACATGCGGCCGTTCATATGACGTCCAGTGATCCCAGAGCGTTAGTGGTGGTGATGATCGTCAGATGGGCTGACGATCACCGTGCCGGCCGTCGGATCGAGGAACAGCTTGTTCTGCCGATCGTCGCCGTCGTGATCGTGATCGTGGCCATGATCGAAATCGAACATGTCCGTGATCGATTCGACGCTGTCGTCGAACGCGCCGCCGCCGAGACGCTGACCGTGCAGCCAATTGTCCTCGATGAAGCGCACGACCGACGCCTGCGAGATGCGCGTGTGGCTGACGAAGTTCTTCTTGGCGTAGGGCGAGATCACGATGAACGGAATCCGCGTGCCGGGACCGCAGCGGCCGTTCACCGGCTGGCCGTTGAGGCCCTTCGGCTGCGTCTGCTTGCCGATGCCGCGGCCGCACTGGCCGGGACCGTTGACCTGGTCGGCGGTCGGATCGTACGAGGCGCTGATCGGCGCGGTGTACTGGTGGTCGTACCAGCCGTCGGAGTCGTCATAGGTGATGATGACCGCGGTGTCGCGCCACTCCGGCTGCTTCTGCAGGAAGTTGATCAGCTCGACATTGCCGGCCTGCTCGTCGAGCGGATCGGAGTTGCCGGGATGACCGTCCTGATAGGCCGGCATCTTGATGTAAGAGACCGCCGGGAGGTTGCCGGCTTTCACCGAAGCGTAGAAGTCCTCGAGATCGTAGGCATGATTGGCCGGATCGAGCATCTTGCTGCCGGGAACGTAGCTGTGGCCCACAGCGCTCACCGAGCTCGGCCGCGCATGGGTCGGGTTGGCGGTCGACTTGTAGTACTGGAACCAGGCGTGGTGCGGGATGTAGTCCACGATGGTGCCGTTGACGTTGCTCGAGAACGTGCTGCGGCCGCAGTTGGTGGTGCCGTTGCTGTTCTTGAGCGTCAGGTCGAAGCCGCCCATGAAGCTGCCCCAGCTGATCTTTTCGGCATTGAGCAGGTCGCCGATGTTCTTGCTGGTCATCAGGACCTGGCTGGTCGTGCTCGAGCACGCGTCGTAGGCCGGATCGGTATCACCGATCAGCGTCAGGCCGCCCTGGCCGTCGGCGATCGACGATGACGTGCCGACGATGTTCTGCGCACCGTTGGTCTGGCCGGACACCACCTCGAGCGCACCGGGCGTCGACGGACCGAAGGTGTCGGTCCAGCTATTATCGCTCATCGCGAAGTTCTGGGCGTAATTCCAGAACGCGGTGACGGTGTTGCCGTCGAAATAACCCATCACTTGCCCGTTGGTGCCGAAGGCGCCGACGCCGCCGGCAGTGCCGCGACCGGTGAATTCCGGAAACAGGTCTTCCTTGCCGTTGTCGACCGCCTGCTGCTCGGGCGTATAGGCATGGTTCTGCGAGCGCGTGTTGGCCTGCGTGCGGTCAAGCCGGAACGGATTGGTCGCGCCGGTGCCGTTGGCCGGATTGAGGTTCGGGTTGTTGGTCAGCAGATCGGCGCTCACAAGGTTGTTGACCTTCGGCGTATGCGGCTTCGCCGTGAACGGAATCGAGCCGGTCGGATTGGCCGCATTCGGGTAGGTCGCGAAATAATGATCGAACGAGCGGTTCTCGTTGAAGATCACGACGAGATGCTTGATCGGCGTTGCGGTGTGAATGTCGCGCGGATGACGATGATCGTGATCCCTATCATCGTCGTGAGCGGCGGCGCTGCACACAACTGCAGCAGCAGCGACCAGACAGACTCCGGCCGTCGAAAGAAACTTGGCTTTCACCGTAGTGCCCCATTTTTTAAGGATTTATGACGTCGACATGCGACACATTATCCAGCGCGCGTAACAGCTCTGTGTCGGTTTTGCGATTGACGCATCATCGCAACGTGATCGTTACGCGCTCGATTTCACACGGCGGTTGCGGCGCGCGCGAACGGACGTTGCATCGATGTCATGGAAGCGAGGCCGTGTCGACGACACGGGCAAGCACGATCGTCAGATCATTCACTTGAACAGCTTGATATCGTCAGATCCGTAGAATTTTGGGTTCGCCAAAATTTGATTGACCAGCGACTCTGCTTGGCTCTCCAGGTCAAGCTGCGTCAAAATCTCGATCATCTTCGATCGATCCGCTGCAGTGACTGCCTTGTCCCATTCTGCCAGCCGCCCGGAAACGACGATCCGTTCGTTCAACGTCATGCCAGCGTATGATGATCCATATTCCGGCTCCGTGGACGCAACTACCTCTAATCCTTCATCCCCGTGATCGATGCACTGACCGCTCGCGGATCGCGCTGTGGCCAGCGGCCGCTTTCGACCTGCGACAGGAAATCGCCGACGATCCGGTTGTATTCGTCGGGCTCCTCGATGTTGATGGCGTGGCCGCAATTCGGCATCACCGCGAGCGCGGCCGACGGAATGTTCTGCTTCATCAGGATGCCAGGCAGCAGGCACGGCCAATCCTCGTCGCCGGTGATGATCAGCGTCGGCACATTGATGCGCCTCATCTCGTCGACCAGCGTGTACAGCGAGGGACGCTCCTTCTGGACGCCCTGCTGGGTATTGGCGGATCCCACCGCCGAGTGCTCGGCGAGCATGGCCTTGAACTCGGCGTGACCGCGCGGGTCCTTGTTCTCGTACTGCACCCGCGTCGGCCCGTAGGCGTAACGCTCGGCGAAGGCCGGCATGCCCTCCTTGCGGATGGTCGCCGCGATCACGTCGGCCTCGGCGCGAAACGTCTCGCGCTTGTCGAGCTCGGCGCCATAGCCGCAACCGCCGATGCACAACGACAGCGCCCGCGTCGGGTGACGCAATCCGAAATGCAGGGTCGCAAAGCCACCCATCGAGAGGCCGATAATATGCGCCTTCGGCGCGCCGATGTGATCGAGCACGGCAAGAATATCGTCGGCGGCGCGCGCCTGCGAATAGGACGAAACCTGCTCGGGCACGTCAGACGGCGGAAAGCCGCGTGCATTGTAGGCGATGGTGCGGAAGCGCTTGCCGAAATGCCGCATCTGCGGCTCGTAGCTGCGCAAATCGCCGGCGAATTCATGGACCAGGATCACCGGATGGCCGGATCCGGTCTCCTCGAAATACAGCCGCACGCCGTCATCTGTTACAGCAAAGGGCATGGTGGTCTCCTGCCTTCTTGTTTCGCGGGTGACGTCCTTCGCGCGTTACGGGATGGTCGCCCCCGCCGGAGGTTTGGCGCGCGGCAAGTATGTGCCGTGCGCCTTGCTGCCGACAAGGGTGCCGTCGTCGACGACCACCTTGCCGCGCACCATGGTCAGCACCGGCCAGCCCGTGACCTCGAGCCCTTCATAGGGCGTATAGTCCGAGCCGTCGTGGATCAGCTCGTGGCGGATCGTCACCTTGCGCTTCGGATCCCACAGCGCGATGTCGGCATCCGAGCCGACGGCGATCGTGCCCTTGCGCGGATAGAGCCCGTAGATCTTGGCGTGATTGGTGGCGCTGAAGGCAACGAAGCTGTTGAGGTCGATGCGGCCCTTCACCACGCCCTCGGAGAACAGGATCGGCAGCCGCGTCGCCACACCGGGAATGCCGTTCGGCACCCAGCGGAAGCTGGTGCGCCCCTTGGGCGCGAGCTTGCCTTGCGGGTCGTCATAGCGGAACGGGCAATGGTCCGACGAGAACACCGAAAACACTTTCTGCTGCAGGCCTTGCCAGCACGCCTGCTGGCTGGCGACGTCGCGCGGCGGCGGCGAGCAGACGTACTTGGCGCCTTCCATGTTGAGCTGATCGAGATCCCTCTCGGTCAGCATGAGATATTGCGGACAGGTTTCGCCCATCACCCGCAAGCCCCGCTGCTGGGCACGGCGGATCTCGTCCATCGCTTCGCGATTCGAGACATGCACGATCATGATCGGCACGTCGACGAGCTCCGACAATGAAATCGCGCGATGGGTGGCCTCGCGCTCGACCGGGATCGGCCGCGAGGTCGCGTGGAAACGCGGCGCAGTGTTGCCGGCGCGTTCCAGCCGGTCGGTCAGGAAGCGGATGGCGTCGAAGTTTTCCGCATGCACCATCAGCATCGCGCCGGTCTCGCGCGCGACCGACATGGTCTCCAGCAGCTCGCGATCCGACAGCGCCAGCCCCTCATAGGTCATGAAGACTTTCAGCGAGGTGTAGCCGTCCTCGACCAGCGCCGGCAGCTCCTGGCCCAGCACGTGCTCGGTCGGATCGGTGACGATCAGATGGAAGGCGACGTCGACATGGCATTCGCCCTCGGCCAGCGCATGATAGTGCTTCAGCGCCTCGCGCAGCGTCTGGCCTTTCTCCTGCAGGCAGAACGGCAGCACGGTGGTGTTGCCGCCGAACGCCGCCGAGCGGGTGCCGCTGGCAAAGCCGTCGGCCATCACGATGCCGTCGCCCGACGGCTGGGCGAAATGGACATGGCTGTCGATGCCGCCGGGCAGCACGAGGCGGTCGGTGGCGTCGATGATCTCGGCCGCATCACCGAGATCATGACCCAGCGCCGTGATCTTGCCGTCGCGGATTCCGACGTCGCAGGCGAAGGTATCGGCAGCGGTCACGACCGTGCCGCCGCGGATGATGGTGTCGAAGGACATCAGTCCGTCCCCTCTTTCGGTGAGCGATGTTCGATGATGGCGGCAAGCGGCTCGGCGAGTCCGATCGTCGGCTTCGCATCAGGCCGGCGGAAGGTGCCGGCGACCGCTTTGCGCGGTTTGAGCACGGCAAGCGTCTCCGCCTGGCGCACGGCGGCCGCGACCGGATCGATCACGGGCACCGGAATGCGGTCGCGGACCTTCGCGGCAAGGCCGGCGAGCGGCGCGCCCGACAGGATGACGACGTCGGCGCCGTCCTGTTCGACCGCCTTGTTGGCGAGCGCGACCAGCAGCTCTTCCTTCTCGGCCTGGACCTCCGAGATCGACTGGAAGCTGCCGTCGAGCGCGCGGATGCCGGCGCAGCGCGCACCCAGCCCATGCATCGCGACGCACTCCTCGTACCAGGGCGCCAGCGCGCCGGCGAAGGTCACGATCGAGAACCGCCGCCCGAGCATGCAGGCGGTGAGCATCGCAGCCTCGGCCAAGCCGACCACCGGAAACGCGAACAGCTCGCGCGCGCCGAACAGGCCGGGATCGCCGAAGGCGGCGATGATGGCGGCATCGATGCCCGGGCCGGCCTCGGCCAGCATCTCCAGCGCGATCGCGCCGCCGATCTGTGCCTCGGCGCGCGTCGCAATATAAGGCACGCCGCGCGAGGCGGTCGCGGGCACCAGCTCGGTGCCGGCGGAGACCACCTTGCTGCCGGCGGCATGGAGCAGACCCGTCACCGCAGCTGTCGTGTTGGGATTGAGCAGCAGGATCTTCATGGCGCAACATTCCTCGTCTTGCGGGCGCGCGGCTTCGCGGGAGCGTCCGGCACGGCCACGTCATCCCCTTTGCCATCCAGTGTCTCGGCGACGATTTCACCGGTGCGACGCACATGGTGGGCCAGCATCTGCCCGGCCCGCGCTGCGTCGCGGCGCCTGAGCGCGGCCAGGATATCCTGGTGCTCGCGCACCGATTCATCCCAACGCCCGAGCACCGAGAGCGCGAAGAAACGCGCCCGCTCGGCCCGCGCCAGCAACGCCTCGTGCGTCGCCTTCAGCACCGCGTTGCGAGCGAAGCCGACGATCGCCGAATGGATCTGCTGATTGGCTTGGAAATAGTCGCGCAGCTCGCCGCGGCCGTGATGCCACTCGATCTTGTCCTGCAGCGCGTCGAGCCGTTCGAAGTCGGCATCCTCCATGCGCAGCGCGGCGAGCTCGGCCGCGCAGCGCTCGATGCCGCTGACGGCCTCGAACAATTCGGTCAGCTCGGCGCGGCGGAACGGCGCCACCACGGCACTGTGGTTGAGCCTGAGTTCAACCAGGCCCTCGTTCGCCAATTGCTTCAGCGCCTCGCGCAGCGGGGTCCGCGAAATGCCGAGCGCATCCGACAGGTCCGCCTCGCCCAACGACTGTCCCGGCGCGAGTTCGCCGCGCACGATCATGGTGCGCAGCCGCGCAGCCGCCTGTTCATGCAGTCCGACCCGCGGCACGCGCAGGCGGCGCCGCTGCTGCGCCGTGATGGCGCGCTTGGGTTCCTTGCTGCGTCTGGTGGTCTTGGCTTTGGTTTTTGCTTCAGTCACCACACGCCTTCATCGTCATGATCGGAGATCGCTGTCGCTGCGCGCAGATCGGGGTTGCTGAACAGGCTGCCCCAGCCGTGCACCCGCGACGGGTCGCAGCCCACGGCGGTGAGACACGCCCACAGCGTGACCGCGATCGAATCCAGGACCGGCACGCCAAAACCGCGTTCCAGCCGTTCGGCAGCGCCGGCGCCGCGCATGTTGGTGCAGAGCACGACGGCGGCATCGCAGCCCTCGCGCACCACCTGCTCGATCAGGCCTTTGACCTCGGCCTCGCTGACCTCGGCAAAGGAGAAATTGTCCTGCAGCGACAGATGCCGCTCGGCGAAGCAGTGCAACCCCGCCGAATTCCAGTTGGCGATGATCTTGTCCTGCACATCCCTGCGATACGGCGTCACCAGCCCGATGCGTTTGGCGCCGATCCGCCGCAACAGGTCGCGATAGGCCAGCACCGTCGTACAGGCCTTGATCCCGGTTTCCTTGGTGATCTGCTCGCACAGGCTCTCGTCGCGATCGAAGCCGAGCCAGCTGGCCGAGGTGCCGTTCCAGGCAATGACGTCGACCTTGGCATGGGCGAGCAATTCTGCCGCACGAAGAATCTCGCTGGCGTCGAACTGGCGCAGCGCCTGCTCCGACAGCGCTATCTCGGTCACCTTGAAGCGCGAGAAATGCGCCGAAACGTCCTCGACGCCTGCCAGCATCGCGCAGGTGATCGGCTCGAGTGCGGTATTCGACGACGGCGTCAGCATGCCGAGCCGGACGTGACTTGTCATTCGCTTGCCTCATCAAGCGGCCGAACCCCTGGCAGGGTTCGGCCGTCCTCGTTTAGACCGGGAGCTTGCGGCTGTAATCGATCAGGGTCGAGCAGATCAACAGCGCAATGCCCGCGGCGGCAAAATACATCAGGGCCAGGAAGTAGGAGCCGGTGGCCTGCACGATGAAGCCGACGATCAAGGGCGTCGTGATGCCGGCGATGTTGCCGCCGAGATTCATGCAGCCGCCGAGGAATCCCGACTTGCCGCGGCCCGCCAGCGCCGAGGGAATCGCCCAGTACATGCCGCACCAGCGCAGGAAAAACAGCGTCGTCGACAGCAGCACCACGACCGCGACGGCGTTGGTGACGTAGGCGACGAGGAAGATCGAGACCGTCGCCATGATCGCCGCGATGCCGAACAGGGTGCGGAACACGGTGTTGGGCGACCCGCCCCGCGCGCGCCAGCCGTCGCCGATCCAGCCGCCGACCAGTTCACCGACGAAGCCTGCGAAGAAGATGATGAAGGATGCGCCGCCGAGCGCCTTGATATCGAAGCCGTGCACCTTGAACAGGTAGGTCGGCATCCAGGTCAGGAGGCCATAGAATGTGGTGTTGAAGAACATCCAGCCGAGGCACATGCACCAGACCGAGCGGAAGCGGAAATAGGCCATGCCGCTGGCGCCCGACGACGGCGGCGTCGCCGCGTCCTCGATCGCATGGGCCTCCTCGAGATAGCGCGCCTCGGCTTCATTGACCGACGGATGCTCGCGCGGCACGTTGCGGATGTAGTACCAGGCCAACAGCCCGCACAGCATGGTGCCGACGCCCGCGACGACGAAGGCGACGCGCCAGGAGCTGAACGCCGCCATCAGCCAGGCGATCACGATCGAGCCGAGCGCAGCGCCGAGCGGCGCGCCGCCGTCGAGCAGCGTGGCGCCGCGGCCGCGTTCGGTCTGCGTCATCCAGATCGCGTTGAGCTTGCCGCCGGCCGGATAGATCGGCGCTTCCGACGCACCGAGCCCGAGCCGGGTCAGGAGCAGCAGCATCCAGCTGGTGGACAGCGCCGCCAGCGCCTGGAAGAAACCCCAGAACAGCGTTGCGAGGGCGATCACGATCCGCGGCTTGAAGCGGTCGGCGAGCATGCCGCCCGGCACCTGCATCAGCGCGTAGGTCCAGAAGAACGAGCTCAGGATCAGACCCTGCATCGCCGGATCGATATCGAACTCCTTGGCGATGACGGGCATTGCGACCGAGAGCGAGGCGCGATCGATATAGTTGATCGAGATCAGGAACAGCATCAGCAGGAAGATCTTCCAGCGCACGCCGGAAGGCTTCGCCGCATCTGCCATTGCGATGGTGGACACCTGATCGCTCATTGCTCGCTCCTCTGCCGGCAGATTGTTTTTGCCCTGGCACGACCCTCGTCATCGAAGGTCATTGGCCCTCTCCTGCCCCGCGCGAAGTCTGCTTCAAGGCGGCCGGCACGACAAGCAGATTTTGAATTCTGCATGCAATTTTACATATCATATTGATATTTATCACGATTATTTGTTTTCGGCCTCGTTTTTGACCAGCCACTGGTGAGAAATTGGGCGTTGGGTCATACGCCCGAGCCAGCCAAATTCAGGGAATTGGCCCGGCGTTGCGGCTGCAGCGACCGCGCGCAACGGCGTTCCGCTCATTCCAAAAAAAGAGCAGTCCGCGCTTCCCTAGGAAGCGCGGACCTGTCGTGCGCCAGTGATGCGGATCGCCCGTCAGCGCCGGATGAAGGCCGCCACCACCGCGCTGGAGGTCGCACAGACCGCGACCACAAGGAACACCAACGAGGTCTGGTTATGCTTGTCCATGAAATGGCCGATGATCGGCTCGCCGAGACCTGCGAACAGATAGGCGAACGAGTTCATCACCCCGGTTGCGGTCCCTGCCCGCTTGTGGCCGACCAGATCCGGGCACAGCGCCCAGAACGAGGATTGCGGGCCATAGGTGAAGAAGCCGCACAGGAACAACACCGTCATGCCGAGATAGACCTCGGTGGTCGGGATCGCATACATACACAGCGCGGTGACCGCGGCGAGCACCATATAGAGCACGATGGCGAGGTAGCGGCGCGAGCCGAACACCTTGTCCGACACCCAGCCGTTGCTGAACGCGCCGACCGCCATGCCGACCGGTAGCGCGATGCTGATCCAGCGCGGATCGATCACCGAGGTGGCGCCGGCCTTGGCCCAGTTGCTGCCGAGGAAGTGCACCGGCACCCACACCAGCAGGCCGTAGCGCGCCGCGTTCTGGAAGCCGATCGAGACGCCGGCAACCAGCAGGCGCCAGTTCGACAGCACCGCCTTGTAGCGCGCAAGCGAGCCCTCGTTGGCGTCGACCGCGGCCTCGGTTGCGGTGACGTCGTCGGCTTCGTCGTGCGGCGAGGCAAAACCCATGTCCTCGGGCTTCTCGCGCGCGATCAGATAGAACGCGATGCCGCCGAGCAGCAGCAGCACCACCGGAATGCGGAAGATCCAGCGCCAGTCGAGTTGGAAATAGCCGACCACCACCAGCGAGGTGACGAACGACAGCACCGAAGCGAGACCGGCCGCGAAGGTATAGAGCCCGTAGACCGTGCCGCGCTCGTGGCGGCCCCACCAGTTCGACAGCAGGCGGCTGCCGGGCGCCCATCCCATCGACTGGAAATAGCCGTTGATGCCCCAGAACGCGGTGAGGCTGACGATGCCGGTCGAAAGGCTGGTGGCCCAGTTCATGATGAAGGAGAGGATCGCGCCCGCGCTCATCACGCGGCGGCCGCCGAACTTGTCGCCGAGATTGCCGTTGATGGCCTGCCCGACCGCATAGCACCACAATAGCGCCGCGCTGGCCCAGCCCAGCGCTTCCTTGGTGACGCCGAACTCGGCCTGGATGCCGGGAATGGCGAAGCCGAAGGTTTGCCGGCCGGTGTAGAAGAACAGATAGCAGAACATCGCCGCGAACAGCATTCGCCACTGTGCGCGGCGGAACGATGTCGCAAGCTCCGGATTCTGGACTCCGACCGAGCCGACGCTCGACGGACTGAACGTGATCGACATTGCAGCCTCCCCTGATGATTGTTTTGTTGTTCACCCTCGGCCGCCGCGCTGTTGTTGTGCGCGTGCGGCCCTCCCTCGGATCGACGCGCGTCCCTAGACCGGCCAGGGCAGCGAATAGGTCTTGACGTTGGTGAAGCTCTTGATCGCCTCCTGCACGCCTTCCTTGTAGCCAAGGCCGGAGTCTTTAATTCCGCCGAACGGCGACATCTCGATCCGGTAGCCCGGCACTTCCCAGACGTTGACGGTGCCGACGTCGAGCTCGTTGACGAACCGGGTGATGTAGTCGAGCCGGTTGGTGCAGACGCCGGACGACAGGCCGAATGCCGTCGCATTCGAAATCCGGATCACGCTCTCGATGTCGTTGGGCACGCGGATGATCGGGATCACCGGACCGAAGGTCTCCTGCATCACCAGCTCACTCGTGTAGGGAATCCGGTCGACCACCGTCGGAGGGTACAGCGCTCCGTTGCGGTCGTTGCCGTGCAACAGCTCGGCGCCGTCGGCGACCGCGGCGCTGACCCGGCGCTCGAACTCCTTGGCCGCGCCCTCATGGATCACGGTGCCGACGTCGACGGTCGGGTCCATCGGATCGCCGCACTTCAGCTTGCGCGCTTTCTGCAGCACCAGGGCTGCGAAATCGTCGGCGACCGCCTCGACGCAGAGGATGCGCTTCACCGCCGTGCAGCGCTGGCCGGAATTCTTGGTCGCGCCGGTGACCGCGAGCTCGGCCGCCTTTTCGAGATCGGCGTCCTCCATCACGATCAGGGGATCGTTGCCGCCGAGCTCGAGCACCAGGCGCTTGTAGCCCGCCCGATCGGCAATGTGCTTGCCGACCCTGACCGAGCCGGTGAAGGTGACGAGATCGGCGTCAGGATCGGTGATCATCGCGTCACCCATCGAATGCGGATTGCCCGTCACCACCGACAGCATCTCGGGCGGCAGCCCGGCTTCATAGAGCACGTCGGCGAGCGCGAGCGCGGTCAGCGGCGTCAGCTCGGTCGGCTTCAGCACGACGCGGTTGTTGGTGGCGATCGCCGGCGCGATCTTGTGGCTCACCATGTTGAGCGGATGGTTGAACGGCGTGATCGCCGAGATCGCGCCGAGCAGCGGCGTCCGCGTCGTGAAGATCTTGCGCGCCTTGCCCTGCGGGCTGATATCGCAGGAAAACGTCTCGCCGTCGTCTTGGATCGCGAGCTGCCCGGCGAACGAGTAGACGTCGTAGGCACGGCCGGCCTCGTAGAGCGAGTCCTTCCAGCAGAGGCCGGACTCGGCGGTGATCAACCGCGCGAACTCCTCCTTGCGGCCTGCCAAAATCTCGGCGGTGCGCAGCAGGATGCGCTGGCGCTCGTAACGTGTCAGCTTCGGCTTGAACGCGGCGGCCCTGGCGAACGCGCTGCGCACATGCTCCGGCCGCGCGGCCGGAACGGTGCCCACCACCTTGTTGGTGTAGGGATTGAAAACCTCGACATGCTCGTCGGTATCGACGAGGCTGCCTGCGATGCGCATCTGCTCATGGCGAACAGCCGGGCTCTGGATGTTCATGATGGTGTCCTCAAGTCCGGATGTCACTGGATGCGGTTGAGCGCGACGTCGAAGGCGTCGAAGTTGCGCAAGGCGTGACCGGCCGGCAGTACGATCCTGCGGTTGGCGATCAGCGGCACCCGCTGCTCGGTCAGTCCGCCATGCGAGCGCAGCGGCTCGGTCAGGCCGGACAGATCGTGGCGGGCTTCGCTGGTGCCGAGCACCTTGTGCCTGGTCGAGATCACGACGATGTCGCCGATCCGGTCCGGCGGCAGCTCGAACCGGGCGCAGGCATCGTTGCGCGGCAGCGCCACCTCGACGCCCTTGATATCGCGTAGCCGCATCAGCAACGTGTCGACGTCGGCGCCATCGGGCGTGTAGATCGTCGCGAACGAGCCGAGCGAGCCGTGATGGGCGACGTAGGGATCGGTGATCGGCAGGATCACCCGCGCGGCGCCCTTGCCGGTCCAGTCGTCCATGACGTCCTGGAGGTAGATCACGTCGGGCCTGCCGTCGGGCAGGAACTTGTCGTTCATACCGTGATCGGCGGTCGCCACGATGTTGCAGCCGAGCGCATCGAGCCTGGCAAGATAGCCGTCGATCATCGCGTAGAAATCGTTGGCGACCTTGGTGCCGAGCCCGACCTTGTGCTGGATGTAGTCGGTGGTCGACAGGTACATCAAATCGGGACGATGCCGCTCGACCAGCTTGACGCCGGCCGCGAACACGAAGCGCGACAGGTCGGCCGAATAGACCTCGGGCAGCGGCAGGCCGACGAAGTCGAGCACGTTGTCGATGCCGTTGGCGGCCTTGGTCGCCTGATCGGCCTTCTCCGACGAGAAGGCGATGGCGCGGCCGCTCGCATAGTCGAGCCCATAGGCGAGCAGAGTGCGCAGCTTGTCCTTGGCGGTGACGGCGGCGACCTTGTAGCCGGCGTCATGGACACCGGACAGGATGGTCGGCGCGCGCAGGAATTTCGGATCGTTCATCATCACTTCGACGTCGTTCGCCGCGTCGTAGAAGTAATTGCCGGCGATGCCGTGCACCGCGGGCGGCCGCCCGGTGATGATCGAAAGGTTGTTCGGATTGGTGAAGCTCGGGATCACGCTCGCGGCATGCACATGCGCGCCCTCCTTCATGAAGCGCGCGAAGGTCGGCGCGACGCCGGCCTCGATCGCCTGCTCGATATAGCCGGGCTCCGAACCGTCGAGGCAGATCACGACCGTCGGCCGCGCCGGCGCGTCGTAGCTGCGTCCGTTGACGGTGATGGTCTTGCGACTGTCTTGCATGATATCTCTCCGTGTCACTGCGCCGTCGTTACGCGCTCGCCGCGCTCGGCATCCGCAGCGTCTGCGATGCCTCGATCAGCCGCTCCTTCGACCCCAAAAAATTGCGGCCGCGCTCGCCTTCGAGCGAGTCCGCGATCAGCGCGTGCCATTCGCTGCGCTCGATCCTGTAGGCGGCCGGATTGCAGGAGATGCCGAGACGGGCCATGAAGTCCTCGAGATCGTCGGCCGCGCGCGCGAGATCCGTGCCGAAGATCTGCTTGAGGCTGTCCTCGCAAAGCCCGCCCGCCCCGCGCACGCTGCGCAGCACCATCGGCAGCGAGAACGAGCAGGCGATGCCGTGCTGCACGCCGTGCCGCAGCGTGATCGGATAGGACAGCGAATGCGCGATCGCGGTCTTGGTGTTGGAGAACGCAAGCCCCGCGAACAGCGCCGCCTGCGCCATCCGGCTGCGCAGCTCGAGATTGCCGAGATCGTTGGCGAGCCTCGGCAGCACGTCGAGAACCCCGCGCGCCGCCGCCACTGCGTGGTTGGCCGACACCGGATTGTTATTGACGTTCCAGATGCTCTCGAGCGCATGCGACAGCGCGTCGAGGCCGGTGCTGATGGTGAGAAGCTGCGGCTTGCCGAGCATCAGGCGCGGATCGATCACCGCATGGGTCGGATAGAGCGACGGCCGCGCCAGCGAGTATTTCTTGCCGTTGGCCTCGTCCCACACCGTGCCCCAGCACGTCACCTCGCTGCCGGTGCCCGCAGTGGTCGGCACCGCGATGATCGGAATGGCTGCGAGGTGCTCGGCGCCCTGCTGTGTCTCCAGATAGGTTTTGACGGTCGCGAAGTCGCCGCCGGCGGCCGCGAACACTTTTGCGGAATCGATCACCGAGCCGCCGCCGAGCGCGACGATCACCTCGGGCTGCCTGGCGAGCCCGGCAAAGCGCGCGGCCTGCTCGGTGAGCAGGCGGTAATCCGGATTCGGCGCGACGTCGCGAATGGTCAGGACGGACGGGCCCGCCGCGGCGCGCAGCCGCCGCTCGAGCCCCTCGAAGACCGGCTCGCCATAGGTCACCAGCGCATAGGCGCGCTTGCCGATCAGCGCCGGCAGCCTGTCGAAGCTGTCGGCTCCGAATTCGATCCTTACCGGGTTGGAATAAGTCCAGTCCATTCGCGCGTCCTCCATCTGGCGCGAAGGTACGGTGCCGGTTGCTATTGACAAATTCATTCTTCGGATGCGTTCTATTGATTATGTCAATAGTTTTCAGCCAGCTCCGCGCCTTCCATGCGGTGGCCGCCCATGGCGGCTTCACCGCCGCCTCGCGCGTGCTCAATGTCGGGCAGCCGACGCTGACCATCCAGGTCAAGGAGCTGGAGGAGACCTACGGCGTCGAGCTTTTGATCCGCAAGCCGCGGCACACCGAGCTCACCGAAGCAGGCAGCGCGCTGTTCGAGATCACCCGCGGCATCATGACGTTCTGCGACGAGGCGCACGAATTGTTGGCCGCGCATGGCAAGGCGACCAAGGGCCATCTGCGGGTGGCGACCGTCGGGCCGTTTCACGCCACCGAGATCATTGCCGCGTTCAAGCGCGATCACCCCGAGGTGCAGATCTCGACCCTGCTCGGCAATTCCGAACGCACCCTCCGCCACATCGTCAATTTCGAAGCCGACGTCGCGATCCTGGCGGAGGTGCCGGAGGACCCGCGCGTCACCATGATCCCCTACCGGACGCACCGCGTGATCGTATTCGTCAACCGGGATCATCCCTGGTTCAAGCGGAAGTCGGTCAGGCTGCGCGAGCTCGCCAACCAGCCCATCGTGCTGCGCGAGCGCGGCTCGACCACAAGGCGCGCGTTCGAGGCGACGATGCAGGCCGAGGGCATCAGGATCGAGCCGGTGTTCGAGATCGAGAGCCGCGAGGGTGTGTGGAAGGCGGTCGAGCGCGGGCTCGGCATCAGCGTCGTCGCCGACTTCGAATTCGTGCCGCACCCGAACCTGCGCGCGCTCGAGATCAGCGACCGCACCATCAAGACCCAGTACAGCATCGCCCATCACAGCGGTCGCGGCCACTCCCCGATCATCAAGGCGTTCATCGAGACGGTTCGGCGAATGAAGGGTCGCGATGCTACTGCGAGGGGGTCTTCGGCTCGGCCTTGAGTGCGAACAGCGCCAGCAGCGCAGCGAGACTGAGCGCCGATGTGACCGCGAACGTATAGCCACCGAGCGGTGCAATCAGGAATCCGAACACCAACGGCGCGATGGCCTGCGACAATCGCGATGGCGCGCCGAGCAACCCCAACCGGTAGCCGTAATCCTTTGGACCGAAGATCGCCAGCGGCAGCGTGCCGCGCGCAATCGTCAGGATGCCGTTGCCGGCACCATGCAGCAGCGCGAAGATGCCGGCGAAGCCCCCGCCGAACAGACCGATGACGCAGGCGCCCAAGGGATGCGTGATGCAGGCCAGTCGCGCCGACCATAGCGGGTGGAAGCGCTTGAGCAGGCTCGCTTCGACAATCCGTGCCGCCACCTGCGCCGGGCCGATCAATGCGCCTGCCGCGATCGCCTGGGTTTGCGTCGCGCCCAGCGCCTCCAGAATTCGCGGCAAATGCACTGCCATCGCCGACGTGACGCTCCAGGCCGCCGCGAAGGCAAAGGCGAGCAGCAGCATCGCGCGGTCGATCGGAATATGCGGCTTTGGCGTGTCAGCTGCGATCCGATGCTCGCTCTTCAGTTTGGGGATCAGGAAGGCATTGAGCGGCAGGCAGATCAGAAGGTGCGCCGCCGCCCAGCCGAAACAGGTCCAGCGCCAGCCGATCGTCGCAAGGCCCCACGCGGTGAGCGGCCAGCCGATCGTGCTGGCAAACCCGGCGATCAAGGTGATGCCGGTGATTGAGCGGCGCGCGGTGTTGCCGTAGATGCGCCCGAGCGCCGCGAACGCCGCATCGTACAAGCCAAGGCCCATGCCGACGCCGAGCAACAGCCAGCTTGCGGCCATCAGAATCATACCCTGCGAGAGCCCGAGCAGGATCAGGCCGGACGCCAGGATCAGGTTGGACGCGCACAGCACTTCGCGCCCGCCCATGCGGTCGATCTGGCGACCGACGCGCGGACCGAGCAATCCTGAGATCACGAGCGCCATCGAGAACGCGGCGAACAGCCAGTTCGTCGAGATGCCGAGGTCGCGCGCAATCGGGTCCGCGAGAATCGCAGGCAGATAGTAGCTCGACGCCCAGGCCAGGGTTTGCGTGGTCCCGAGCGCAACGATCAGGACATTATCCGCATGCCGGCTCATTCAGCGCGCGCACCCGGCGTCCTCGGCGGAATCACTTCGCCGTCTTCCTTGACGAACCGGCCGATGTCGGCAACGGCGAGAAGATCAAGGACGGCCTCGGAAGGTCGGCACAGCTTCACGCCTTTCGGCGAGACCACGATCGGCCGATTGATCAGGATCGGATGCGCCATCATGAAATCGATCAGTTCGTCGTCACTCCATTTCGGATTGGCAAGGTCGAGCGCGGCATACGGCGTGCCTTTCTCGCGGAGCAGCGCGCGCGGCGTCGTGCCCATCGCAGCGATCAACGCGATCAGCGTGTCGCGCGAGGGCGGCGTCTTGAGATATTCGACGATCTCGGGCTCCTCCCCGCTTTGGCGGATCATGGCAAGGGTGTTGCGCGACGTGCCGCAATCGGGATTGTGGTAGATCGTGATCGTCATCGGACTGCTTCCTTGGTGGCTTCGGCGCCCCGCACGAGCCAGGTCATGAATGCCGCCGCGACCATGGCCCCCAAAACCTCGGCGACGATGAATCCCGGCAGATCCTGCGCGCGGATGCCGGAAAACGTATCGGTGAACGATCGGGCGATAGCGACGGCCGGATTGGCGAACGACGTGGATGCGGTGAACCAGTACGCGGCCGTGATGTAAAGCCCGACCAGCCATGGAATTGCGGTCTCACGAAACCGGAGGCCACCGATGATCGTTGCGACCAGCCCGAACGCGGCGATGAATTCCGCAAACCATTGCGGAAATCCCGTCCTTGCCTTGGCCGAGATCTCCAGGAGCGGCAGGCCGAACATGGCATGCGCGACCATCGCACCGAGGATTCCCCCGAGCACCTGCGCCGCGATGTACTGCGCGGCATGCGGTGGGCGGAGTTCGCCCTTGAGCATGAACACCAGCGTGACCGCAGGATTGAAATGCGCGCCGGATATTGGCCCGAGGATCGTGATCAGCACCACCAGAATGGCGCCGGTCGGAAGGGTGTTGCCGAGCAACGCCAACGCCACGTCCTTGGTCAGCGTCTCGGCCATGATTCCGGAGCCAATGACGGTCGCGACCAGAAGCAAGGTGCCGAGCCCCTCGGCAACAAGGCGCCGTGGCATGTCGAAGCCGCGCATCAGGCACGCGCCTTCTTCTTGGCCGTCGAAGGCCTGCACTCGGCATCGGCCAGCGCCGGCGCGCAGATTTCGGGGTGGCCCGCACAGCAATCCTTCATCAGGAAAGCGATGAGATCGCGGAGGCCAGTGAAATCCGCCGAGTAGATGATCGAACGCGCCTCGCGGCGCGGCACGATCATGCCGGCATGCTCGAGGTCCTTCAGATGGAACGACACGTTGGATGGCGATACTTCGACCGCCTCGGCAATCGCCCCTGCCGCCATACCATCGGGACCGGCCTGCACCAGCAGCCGCACGATCCGCAGCCGCGTTTCCTGCGACAGCGCGGCGAAGGCGGTTCGGGCTTGACGCTCCTCCATCTTTCGATAATCCTACAATTCAAGAATCATTGAAATGAGGATAGCAGCCATGACCACGCTTGCCAATACCCGATCGACCGTCGGCGCCCTGCTCGCGGTGGACGAGCTCTCGTCCGCGGCGCTGCTTTCCAGCCTCGAAGCGCACAAGGAGAAGCCGCTGATCTTCAGTTACGACGGCCGCGATGTCCGCCCCAGCTACCATGTGACCGAGGTCAAGACCGGCTCATTCAGAGGGCTCGATTGCGGCGCGAACCCCGAGAGCTGGAGCGAGACCTTCATTCAGCTCTGGGACATCGAGGAGGAAAACCGGGGCCATATGCCGGCCGGGAAGTTTCTCGCGATCATTCGCAAGGTCGACGAGGCCGTCGGTTTCGATCCGCAAGCCAAGCTGACTTTTGAGGTCAGCGATGGCGTCCGGCCGATGCAAATCTATCGCGCAGAACGCATGGATACGGGCGACGCCGCAATCCGCGTCTATCTCTCGGCGCGTCCGTCGAGCTGCAAGCCGCGTGACCGATGGCTGCAGGAACAGCAGTCGTGCTGCGCGCCCAAAGCCAAGCAGCCGTGCTGCGGGTGATCGCTCTCTGAGCGCTGCCGGCAAATGAACCGCCGGCCTTTACGTCCCGGTCGCGCGCTATCCGTCCTCGTCGAGGCGAGCCAATGCTCCCTCGATGAGCTCGATTTCCTCGGAGAGGGTGTCACTCACGACCGATGGCCAGAAACCCGGAACGCTGTGGGTTCGAACATCGTCCAGCAGGTGTTGGCGATGGTCTCGGAGCTGTTCAAGCGCTTGACGATTCTTCAGCGACACGTAGCCGGCAATGATCTGCTCGATGGCCTTCATGGGAAATCCACGCTTTGAAATGATCACGTTATGCAATGCCTCGATTAAAGCGGCTAATCCGCTTTGTTGGCAAGCCCCGTGACGCCGTGCGGGAGCGTGGGCGCCTCGCACGCCGTCGTCTCGGCTGGCCACAGTCGCACGATTTCGGAATAATAGAATAATGCCGCTGAGTTGCCCGACGTGTCAAGTCACCGTGTCGAACGCCGGCGGCCGCCGGCTACTGTGCATGGGGTTGTTTTCGATATTTTGGCAGCGCGCCCCTGCGGACGGCGATCCCGTTCACAATCATATGCGGTGGTTGATGGGGTGGACGGCCCCCTACGGCATCAGTGTGCCAGAATGAG
>NZ_NWTG01000003.1 GCF_002532045.1 Bradyrhizobium sp. C9
TCGCGCAACTCGGACGGCGGTGGCGCATTCAGATCAACAAATGGCTCAAGCCTGCCCTTAGCATTTGACGCGGGCCAGGATGGTGATCCTGGTTCTTGCAGCTTTTCACTCAACCAAACCCAAGCTCCAGCGCTTAGGCTGGCCGGCGTTGAGGGAAGATCCTGCGAAGAGCCGGAAAACCGATCGCCCTGCACGGCCGGCGAGCTCGGCTGCTCAGGGCCTGGCAGCCCCAGCTCTCGGTTCGCCTCGATGAGTGTCAAATAGCTGCGAAGATGCGACAAATCGGAACCGTGTACTCTGCCTCCAGTCCGTTGGAATGCTACCACGTCATTGTCGAGGGATACCTGCTCCCTGCTGGAGCCGTTTAGCCGCCCGATGATGCTCCCTTTGCCATTCCCTCTCAGCCACGCACTCAGCGCACGAAGACGCCTCGCCCGCTGTTGCGCAGACTGCCTCAGCTTCGCAGTCGGAGTTTTAAGATCTTCCAGAGCTTGGCTCAGCGCGCCCTCGATGAGGGGCGCATCTTCTGGATGAGGAACTAGGCGACGGGGGGCACCGAGGACGCGGGGTTCGGGTGCGTCCACGTCTTCACCCCCACGCAGCAGCCGCCGGAGATGATCCAGAGCCGATCTAATGCGGTTCTGGGGGTCACGGCCCAAGCTCCTGTACTTCGCTAATTCCTCATCGAGCGATGAACCGTCTCGCAGCCGAGAAGCTACAGGGCCCCTATGACTTGCGTTGACCCAGCGGACAAAAGTCCCAAGCCCGGAAACACTGTTGTTGATGGCCCCTGGGGTGAGCTTGCGCCCCTCGGCGTCTACACGAAACCTCGCCAAGAGCTCCGCGTCTTCGGCCGGAAGCTGCTCGCCGATCAGTTCGTCCGGCGACGAGACCGGAGCTTGCCTCTGCGATGGTGACGTCGCTAGTTGATGGGATGAAGTCTGCATCAGCTGCCGCTCAACCGCGTCGCCCTGCGGAGGCGGCGAGGAGCCGGGTCCGTCCATCGTCTCCAAAAGCAGATCCTGCTGGTTCGCAGGCAGAGTCTCCGGCCAGCTGACAGCTTCGTTCGACCCGCTGTGCTGCGCAGTCGCGGTGAGGGTCGGCTTCGTCTCGGCGCGAACCGCGTCTTCGAGATCAGGAAGGAGGCGAATATGGCGCAGGAGTTCGATCGCTCGAGCACCCGCCGGCGACCTCAGGAGATGAGCCAGTGCGGCTCCGGCTTTTCTGCGGCCATGGGGGTCCGCCTCCTTATACCGACTGACATCTTCATCCAGCGAGTCGTGGCCAAGCCGGGCAGCAATGCCGGGCTTATCGTTTTCACGGAGGTAATCACTGAAATCGATAAGAAGAGTTGCATAGCTCCTGGCGGTGTTGGCGGTGCTTGGGAGTGCTTCTTCCTTGTACCTTTTGATGAGATCCGCATCCTGGGGATAGGGATTCCGCTCTACCCGGCTTGCAAACGGCGTGATGCCGCCCGGCGATTGGGAGGCTCGAAGATGATCCAGTGGGGTAGCGATGGCCTGCTCCTCCTTCTCGGCGAACTCCTGGGCATCCTTGTCCAGCGACTTGTCGTAAAGCCGGGAAGCAATGCCCAGCTTGTCGTTCTTCACGAGCCAATGCCCCAGGCTGAGGAGACCACGTAGATTGCGACCGACCGTGCTCTCGGAGGCCCCGGCTTTGATGAGTGCCGGCCTCAGCCCCTCAATAAGAGAGGCATCTTCGCAATAAACAGGATCCAGGCTGCTACCTGCGAAAACCAATTTTGCATGGCCGGGCGGTAGCGCCGAGGCATTCAGCATCGTTCCACCGCCTTGACCGTGCGGAGGCGGCGGAGATGGGTGCCCACTCGACCGCATGATGGGAATCTGCTCGCCTGGCATGAGGATGGTGCGGTAACGTTCATCTGTCAGCTCGTCGTCCTGGTGGCGCCAGTTCACGGGATCAGGGGACTCTGTAGGATTCAATGCCGAGCCATGCCGCGGTGGCTGAAGACACGACGATGCAGCGGCTTCGTCGACCGTCCCAAAGAATAAATCTCGATCATCCCCCTCAGCGAGTGCCGCTGGCCAACTGAAGGCGGGCTGCGACCCGCCCTGCTTAGCCGCGGCTTCAATGCTCCCTGCCCGGGCAGTGATTGACGCGACTCCGCCCGGCGACTGAGAGGCGCGGAGACGATCTAGTGCCGTAAGAACGAGGTGCCTGCGACTTTGATCGAAGATCGCAGCGTCGCTGTTGAGCGATTCGTCGTTAAGCCGAGCAGCCACTCCCGGCTCGTTTTTTGCAAAGAGCCACTGGCTGAATCTGCGAAGAGGACGAACATAATTCGTCTTAACGGTGATCTCCTCATACCCAGCCTTAACGAGTGCTTCTTGAAGTCCGGAAATCAAGGGCGCGTCTTCGGGATGAAAAGGCGGACCGTTGAGTTTTCTCGCTCCATTACGCAGATGATCAAGTGCCGCGCCGATACTTTTGTTACCCCCAGCGTCCTTGTAGCGCTTGATCTCTTCATTGAGCGGTTCGTCCTCGTTCCATTTCTCGTCCTGAAGCCGAGCAGCAATGCCAGGCTTGTTGTTTGCACGAAGGTAGTGGCTGAAATCCGTGAGAATGGATGCATAGGTTTTGGCGGTACTTGAAGTTCCGGCAGCCACTGCTTGCTGTCTGTATTCTTTGATGAGAAGTCCATCCCTGGGATAAGGAGTGAGGTCAGGGCGGCCTGCGATCGGTACGACTCCCCCCGTCAATTGAGAGGTCCGCAGATGAGCTAGTGCCCAACGGACGTTCGCCGTCCCACCTTTGGTTATGAACTCCTCGACATCCTTGTCCATCGACTCGTCATGAAGCCGATCAGCAATGCCCGGCTTGTCCTTTGCAAAGAGCCAGCGGCTCAGGCTGAGCAGATAACCGACGTAGCTCGTGGCGGTGCTCCCGGCGGCTCCCAGTAGCGCCTGCTTAAGGCTGGAAATAAGGCGCGCATCCTTAGCATAAAGCGGCTCCTTGCTGCGACCTACCAAGACCCAATTTGACTGAACGGCGCCCAGCACCGCCTCATCCTTTCCGGCATTCGCCTCAGATCGCGATGCCTCCGCTTGATGGGCGCGGACCTGCATGAGCACGGGAGCAGACGGGACAGCGATCTCGCTCAGCTGCTGCTCAAAGGCCGCCGCATCTGTGGACGGAGCCGGTGAGCTCTCTTGCGGGCCCGCGGTGCCCGATTGTTGACGCACCCAGTTGGTGGATTCGAACTTCATTCGTTCTCACTTTCGGACTATAGGCCAATTTGAAGCCTGAGGTCGGTTGTGATTTGCCACGGAATCGACTCGGCAGCATCGAACCCAGCAGAAAACTATCGTGAACGTCCCAAAAATGGCGCGTCGAAGCACCCCGACCGCGCGCTTCAGTCTTCTTGCAGCGATCGCCAGCTATGATCGCCTCTGGAAACCCTGCTCTATGTGCGATATCTGTCGAGAACCTGACGTGGAGCCGCCGATTTCCTGCAGCGGACACGCAGGCTGCCCCCATGGCCGGAAATGATAAGGAACCTCCCGAAGAACGGTTCTATGGGCGTTCTTGAGCCTTGTTGTATGATCGCGCCCCGTGGCGTGGTGTAGCTGAGTGCGGGTCACCACGTTCGCCGGCATGGGCCGGATCGGTCAGCTGGCGATAGCCGGAAGGCTGACGGCGCCCAACGGGGTGCGATGGTTTCCAGTGTCATGTAGCGTCCACGCTCGACGCCCCACCCGTCATTCTGCTCAAGCAGGATCGCGCCGACCAGACGGGCGATGGCCTCCTCATTGAGAAAGATGCCGACCACTTCGGTCCACCGCTTGATCTCGCCGTTGACGCGTTCGAGCGGATTGGTCGAGTGCAGCTTGACCCGGTGTGCGGCCGGGAAGCTGATATAGGCGAGCACGTCGGTCTCGGCCTCATCTAGGAAGCTGGCGAGCTTGGGCAATTTGGGCCGCAGTTGGTCGGCGCCCCTTCGCCATTGGGCACGCGCTGCTTCAGCGTCGTCCCGGGCAAACGCGGCGGCGATGAAGGCGGAAACGATGCGCCGGCCGCTCTTGCCGGCGTGCGCCGGGGCGTTGCGCATGAAGTGCACGCGGGGTCGTTGAAGAAATGGTTCACGGATCCGCTCGATGCAGCAAAGCAACTCGTCGATTCCACGGCTGTAACCTGACCGATCTCGGTCCAGCGAAAACCTACGATCCGGGGCCTCCGAACCGGACGAACAGATAGCCGATTCCGCCCAGCACGGCGAAGCCTATGAGGAGCCAGAAGAGCCCGCGCAATACAGTAGGAAGCCCCGACCACCCTGTGTGTAAAGTGCTCACGATGCCTCTTGACGTAGTAGGCAGCCAGGATCGGCATCGCCCCGATGCTGCTGCTGATGATGGCTGTCGGCCTATCGTCAACGCGTATTGCGGCATCCAACCACAGCGCGCACAAGAACGTAAGCGGAGTTCTGCTGCTGCTGAAGCCGCATCTTTGGGATTTCGCGATGAGCGATGCAGCCCCTTTCATCGGCAATCCGTAGGCCGACTATCCGCTTCCCCTCTACCACAGCATATTACACGGTGGACAGCGAGGGCATCCGTCGCATCGGGCGACGGTGTTGCGTCGGATCGGACCGACGGCAGCGCGCGCACGCCGCCACCTCCCGCGTTCAAGCTGGCGCACGCTAGCCTCCCCCGGCGGCGTCGCTGCGGTAGCGGCTGGTCGAGGTCTCGTAGTACTGCGCGCGGATGGCCGCCATGGCCTCGATCAACGCTCCCCAGGGCGCGGGAAAGCGTTCTTTCGCCATCATCCGGTCCAGCATGCGCGTAAGGCCGGCCAACTCGTCGTTGAGGAACTCCACCACAGGCATAGCCGGATAGCGCTGCAGCAGGAGAATCGCCGCGTTGTAGGCCTCGCCGGCCGACCTGTCCTTGTCGCGTCCATGCAGGTCGTTCTGCAGGCGCCCTATCGCGGAGATGAGCCGCAGGACCTGGCGAAACGCCGGACGCGCGCGCAAGGTCGCCATGTCCAGCCCCCACAGCAACGACAGGCAACATAGCACGTTCGCGTAGGCGATCGAATCGATGCCGTTGTGCAAGTACTCGGTGTAAGACCAGCGTTCCGCCCCCGCCGCTTGCGCGTGTCCGGCGCGCAGCGCCGCGCAGTAGCACCGGGTATCGTCGAGAAGCTGAGCATAGTCGCGACGATCGTAGGCGAGCGCGGCCAGCGAAGCGCGTAGCACAGCGCAGCCCTCGAATCCGGGGAGCGCGCACGGCGCGCCCTGCCCCAGCGCCTGCTCTACCGCGGCGAGCTGCTCCGGCGCGATCAGGCCAAGATCGTTGCAATCGTCGAGCCAGAACAGCAGCGCCAGTTCGCGATAGAATGCCACGATCAGCGTTTCGTCCCGCGGATCGCGGCCGGTGCGGGCGCTGGTGTCGCGCAGGCTCAGGTGGATGCTCTGCAGGATGTACTGGCCACCCCTGACCGCTTCCACGGCATGCTCGTCGGCGAACCCGGTCAGGGAACGCCCCCACTCCAGCACCTGCTGCAGCGCGCGTTCGGTCTGGATCATGGCGTCGCTCCTGCTTCCTCGGCTGGGATGCGCCGTCCCCAACGAAGCGCCAGCCACAACCCGGCGAGTTCAGCGACGCGCACGACCCGAGTGGGGCAATACAGTTCCTTGCCGATCCACAGCGGCGTCTGCGGCAACGCGTGCGCCGCATGGCGGGCGAGCATCCACTCCAGCGCACGCGCCACTGCCTGCGCGATGCGCCGGCGCCCTGTCGGCTCTTCGCTCCCGTCCATCACGTGCAACGCGAACAGCGCATAGGCGGTTTCCTCGAACGTTGACGCGCGACCCGCGCCCCAGCCGCCATCGTCGCGCTGCGCCAGCAGCAGCGCCGCCAGCGCGCACTCATCGCGCCACTGCGCCTTGCCTTGCGCCAGCGCAGCGACCGCATGCGCGGTGGGATACAGCCACGAAACGTGCCATTTTTCGTTGTCCCACAGACCGTTCGGGTTGCGATTGGCCTCGACGTAGGCGCCGATGCCCGCGGCGGGTTTTCCCAACAGTCGCAACGCATGCAGCGCATGGATGTTGGTCGACACTGAGGCATTGCGCTCGCCGGGGAAGGTGACGAACAGCTCGCCGATTTCGAATTGGCGCAACACATCGACCGCCGGGTCGCGGCCTGCAAGGCGCAGGACGCACAACGCAACGGCGGTGTCGTCCGCATCGGCCGCAAAGTGCAAGGCCGGGCCCAGACCGCGCACGCCCAGGCGGGCATCGAGCTGCGCGACGATCACGCGCACCGCCTCGGCGAGCGCGGGATGCGCGAACAGCCCGGCCAGATGCAGGGTATACAACGACCAGCATGGCTCGAACACATTGATCGGCCAGACGTTGGGAATGACACCTTCAATGCCGCTGCGGGTTGCCCGCGATGCCATCTGCAGATACGCATCGGCGCGGCCGAGCTGCGGCGTGCTCGCCTGCGTCACGGCGCGCGCACACCATGCGGCGGTGGCCGCCGGACTGATGCCGATGCTGCCGTCGTCATCCGGGAATGCGGTGGACGGCGACGTCCCCCAGGCTTCCCAGGAGTGCAGCAACGGATGGCCGCTCGGCAACGTCGCCTCAGCCCCCAGCTTGACCAGGCACGCTTGCCGCAACGGCAACAGCGCCGGGTGGCGCGGAAACGCCACGTCGCCCAGCAAGGATGCGGCCTCGCCGCAAAGCTGCGGCAGGATCAGCTCCGCGCCGATGGGCGCATCTTCCGGCACCGCATGCGCGTAGAGATCGGGCTGGCGCTGGAGGAACTGGGTTGCAGCCTGGACTGCGTCGGCAACGCCGGGAAGAGAATCGGCACGCTGCAATGCCAGCAACGCCGCCCACGTGGGGGCGTGGCGGAACCGCGAGAAGTCCGTACTTCCCCAACCGCCGTCGGCCTGTTGCTGCGCGACGAGCCAGGCGTATGCGTCCTGCCGACCGCTGACGTTGCCGTGGAAGCGCAGCGCTCGCGCTGTGTCGTAGACGGACGGACCGACGCGGCCACCATCGCTCATCTCGCTCAGCAGGCGGCGCAATTCGGAAAGGATCTGTTCGGACAGCGCATTCACGTGGGATGTTCCTTCTGCAAACGATTGACGGGAACGAGGATCGGGCAGACGCCGCGCACGTCGCCGCAGGCCCGTCGCGGCCCGGCGCCTGTGCGGCGCCGGACGGCCGCACAGGCTTGCGCGCAGCGCGCCACGTGCGCCGCAGTAATGCTGGGCAACCGCTGCGATCAGCGGCGCGGACTTGGGACACGGCAGCATGCACCGCTGCCGCCGGCCGATCGCAACGCCACAGGGGCGACGCCATGCGGACGGGCGCGCTCATGCGGACGGCGCGTGCTTGAACAGATACGCGTTGGCCCGCTGTAGGATTTGCGCCAACCGGTCCGTACGCGGCCCCAGCGGCGCGATAGCCTCCCCGGCATCGCGCAACAGATCCAGCGCGAACTGGCGTGCTGCCTGCAGTCCCATGATCGACGCGCAGGTCGGCTTCTGGGCCGCCACGTCCTTGCCGGGGGTCTTGCCCAGCGCCGCGGTATCCGCTGTGACGTCGAGAATGTCGTCGATCACCTGCAGCGCCAGGCCGAAACAGGCGCCGTAGTGATCGAGCGCACAGTACAGCGCAGCGTGCGCGGCATCATCCGCCACTGCGCATAGCGCGCCCATGCGAACGGACGCGCGCACTAGCGCTCCGCTCTTCATCCGGTGCATCGCCACGATCCTGTCCAGCTCGACGTGCTTTCCAACCAGCGACAGATCCATGGCCTGCCCGCCTGCGGCCCCCTCGGCGGATACCGCCTGCGCCAGTTCACGCACGAGCGCGATACGGTTGTCGGGCGGCGCATCCAGGCGCGCCAGGGTCAGGAAGGCGTGCGCCTGCAGCGCATCGCCGACCAGGATCGCAGTAGCTTCGCCGAACTTGACGTGCACGGTCGGAAGGCCGCGGCGAAGCACGTCGTCGTCCATCGCGGGTAGATCGTCGTGAACCAGGGTACAGGCGTGCATCATCTCGATGGCGGCGGCGACGACGTCGAGCATGTGTGCCGGTGTGTCGGCCAGTGCGCCGGCAGCCAGACAGAGCAAGGCGCGGGTACGCTTCCCGCCATGCAAGGTGGCGTAGCGCATCGCCGCCATCAGCTCGGTCTCATCGTCATGTTCGGCGCAGAGAAGACGCGCCAGCTCCAGTTCGACCCGCTTTGCGCCGTCCTGCATCCAGATCTCGGGGAGCAGCGCGCCGGATGCGCCGCGCGCCGGCGTGCGCGATCCGCCGGGCGCGGAATCATCAGTTCTGTCGTCCTGCGGCGTGGAACTGGTCTGCATGTTGTTCATGTTCTTGTCCCTGACAGGACACCGCCACGGCGAGCGGCGCGCCGCCAGGGTGTTGTCGGCCTCGCACCGGGCGCGCGCGCCGAGTGCAGCAATGCCGCGCGGCGCCGGCGCCGCTGTCTCGCCACAGGGCATGCGATGCCAGCTCATGAGAATCCGATGCGGATTTTCATGGACGGATGTGCGGTCGGGTAATAGCGCCGGCCTTTTTCGACGCCGCTCAGCAACCGCGGCCGCACCCCGGCCTCGTGCATGGTCAGCGCCAAGGCGATACAGAACTGCACCAGTTCCAGCCACGCCAGGTGGTAGCCCATGCAGACGTGTGGGCCGGTACCGAACTGCAGCATATCCACCGGCCGGATCGGCTCGGTGCGTTGCAGCCACCGCGCCAGCCGAAACTGATCAGGCGCCTCGTGCAGCAGCGTCGAGGTCGAGAAATGCAGCAGTGGGATGCACAGATCGGTGCCCGCGGGAATGCGCCGTTGGCCGAGTCGCAATTCACGCAGTGCGCGACGCACTAGGAGCGGCGTCGCCGGATACACGCGCAGCGTCTCGCGGAACAGCGCCTCGGCGACCGGACACTGCGCCAGGTCCGCGTGCCGGGTCGGCACCCTGCCCACGCGTTGCGCCTCCTCGACCAGGGCGTCCCACAGCCCAGGCTGCCGCGCCAGCTCGATCACCATCCAGGCCATCGTCGAGGCGGTGGTGTCGTGACCACCAAGCAGCAGCAAGCGGATATTGGCGACCAGGACGTCATCGGAAAGCGCATCGTCGCTGCGATCGAAGGCGCTCACCATGTCGTTGATCAACCCGGTGCGCGAGGCATGTTCGCGCGCGGCGCGGACGAACTCGCGCAACCGCGCATCGATCCAGTCACGGGCGGCGCGGCCGCGCCGCAAGGGCAGTCCGGGCAGGTCGACCGGGGGCGCGACGATCAACTGCAGCAGTTGCCGGTACTTGCGACGCCATCCCGGCAGGTCCTGCGCGGGGATTCCCATGAGACTGAAGATCAGCTTAAGCATCAGATCGCCGGTTTCGCGCAAGATGGTTACGTCGCCGCGGTCGCGCCACCTCTGCACGCGCGCCCGGATGACGGGCGCGAATAGCTCGCCGATGCCGGCCTGGGTCAGCCCCTTGGGCAGAAGCGCCGCCTGGATCGCATCGCGCGCCTGCCGGTGCGCGATGCCGTCCTGGGTGACCAACGTTCCGCCAAACAATTCGGGCGCGATGTCTTCGATCAGCGCCGAGGATACGTCCTTGTGCCGGAGCAGTGCGAGAGCATCCGGATCCAGACTGGTCATCAGGTGTCCGGCAGGGCCGAAATCGAGCCAGAAGTGGTTGCCCAGCGTCCGTTCCGCGCGCCGCAGCAGGCGCGGCAGGTCGCAGACGACGGCGGGAAGATGACCGACCAAGGGGAAAGCGCCGGGCACGACCGGGATGTCGTGCCGTAGCCGATGCCGACGGTTCAGCGGGTTGAGCATCATGTCCATCAGCAGCGCGGCGACGCGTCCGCTTCGGCGGTCTCGCCGGAAGGCCGCGCGGCGCGGCTGTTGCCACCGTCGGCGTACGTCGGCACATGCGCCAGCATGCCGCCGTCGATGCACACGACTTGTCCGGTGATGAACGCAGCATCGTCGGAGAGCAGGAACGCCACCAACGCAGCCACATCGTGGGGGCGGCCGACGCGCGGCAGGAGCTGGTGCCGCCGCAGATGCCGTTGCGTGCACTCGTCCAGCTTGGCGAGGAGACGATCGGTCATGATGAGACCCGGTGCAACCGCGTTGCAGCGGATCTGCGCATGACCGTACTGGGTGGCGAGCGAGGCGGACAGCATGTTCATCGCCGCCTTCGACGCGGCGTAGGACGTCTGCGCGGTGTCACCGCTGAGCCCCTGACACGACGACGTGTTGACGATCGCGCCACCACCGCGGCCGATCATCCGTGGGATGGGCTGCCGGCAGCAGAGCAACGTGCCGCGCAGATTGGTCGCCATTGTCTGATTCCAGACCGCCGGGTCAAGGTCGAGGATCCCGCGGTCGCGCGGAGTCAGATGCACCAGCAGGTCGACCCCACCGAAGCGGCACTCCGCCGTTTCGAACAGCGCTGCCACCGCGTGTGCATCGGCGATGTCTGTGGCCGAGGCCAGCGCGCGGTCCGCTTCGGATGCAATTTGCGCAGTGCAGGCGATGGCCGCCGAGCCATCAATGTCGGCGACCACCACTCTGCCTCCCTCGCGCGCGATAGCGAGGGCGCATGCCTTGCCGATGCCTGCGCCGGTCACCACGGCCACCTTGTCTGCAAACCGTCCCATCGTGTCCTCCTGGATGGCATTGGTCTCTCGCGGCATGGCGCTCGGCCCTCCGCTGGAGAAGGCGCAGGGTCGGCGCCGGCGCGCTCGCCATCGCCAGCGTCGCTTTCGATGACCCGAATGGCGGCGACCGGGCACTGGCTCGCCGCGAGCCTCACGGCGGCGTGCAGCGCCTGCGGGACCGTCGCCACGCACACTTCGGCCACGCCGTCCGGTTCGCGCTGGCGAAAGGTGCCCGGCAGCGTCAGCACGCACTGCCCGCTGGTTCCGCACAGGTCCTGGTCGACCACGACGCGCATCTCAGCTCCCCCGCGCATGCAGCCGCACCGGCAGCGCGCGGAACGTCCGAAGGAACGCGGAGGGCTCCCGGGTCGGCTGCTCGGCCAAGACCAGCGTGGGGAAGCGCGCCTGGATTCGCGGCAGGCTCTCGGCTAACTGCACCCGGACCAGTTGCGCACCGAGGCAGAAGTGAATGCCGTGGCCGAAGCTCAGCATGATCTTCCCGTCGGTCGACATGCCAGGACTGGTACCGTAGAATCGCGCGGGATCGAAGCGGTCGGGATCGGCGAAGGCGTCGGGGTCGCGATTGCCGGCCGCGATCAGCATGCGCACGTCCGCGCTCTTCGGGATCACCATGCCGCCCAGTTCGATGTCGCGCTGGGCGATACGCGGAATGGAGCTGAACATGACGGGCGCGTCGCAGCGCAGGACTTCTTCGACGAATGCCTTCACCCCCACGGCGTCTTTGTGTAGCCAGTGCCGCTGTTCGGGATACGCCAGCATCGCCAGGACTGCATGGTCGATGGTCGCAGCAGTGGTGGCGAAGCTGCCCAGCAGCATGCCCCACAGCATGCTGATCAACTCCGCATTCGACAGCATGTCGGCATCATCGTCATGTGCGCCGACCAGCATCGACACGATGTCGTGGCGCGGGTCGGTGCGCTTACGCTGTATGAGGCAGCCGAAGTAGGTCTGCACCCTGGCGCTGGCCGCGTCCGCCGCGGTGAGCTGGGGATCGCTGGCATGCGGGCGCAGGCCTTCCAGAATGGCGCCGATGTCGGCGGCGAGCCCGAACATGTCGTCATGGGGCATGCCAAACAGTTCGGCGAAGACCAGCATGGGCAACGCCAGCGCGAATTCCCGATGCAGGTCCACCGCCTCCCCGCGCTCCAGCGCGGGCGCCATGCCGTCCAGGCGCGCGGCGACGATGCGCGCGATGCCTGGCCGCAGGTTGTCGATCTGGCCCATGGTGAAATCGCGCGAGATCAGCCGGCGCAGACGCGTATGCGTCGGTGGGTCCTTCATCGCCAGCGAGGACGCCAGCAGATTGAGCGACAGGCTGGTCGCCGCACGCGGGAAATAGCGCGCCAGTTCGTCCGGCGCCGGAGCCCGAAACGCATCGCCCGTGGCCTTGAGCGCCCAATAGATGTCGGCGTGGCGGCTCAACAGAAAGAGGCCCGATGCCGCGCGATGCACCGGATCGTGCTCGCGCAACCAGCGCATGAACGGATACGGGTCGTGCATGCACGCTGGCGACGCTAGTTCAGCGAATGCGTCCCCGCATGTTGCCGTGGTTTCTTGCACGTCCATCCTGGTTACCTGTTGGCTGGCTGATCGGCGCGCGCCATGCGCGCCGGCAAATTGCGGAGAAGATCGCGATTTCCGGGGGCGTCCACCACATCACCAGAGCACCGGCAACTCCTCGAACCCGCCAGGATGATCTCCTTGCGCAACTTCAGTTCTTCAGGCGCCACGGTCAGACGGAGCGCGGAAACGCGCTGGAAGATCGAACCGAACACCGCCTTGAGCTCCAGCTTGACCAGCGCCAGCGCCGTGTCCGTCCCGAAGACCATCGCACTGCGATTGGTGATGATGCGTGAACAGAGCAAATCGCGTGCCGAAGTGAATTCGCAGGCCCAGCAGGCACTCCGTAGCGGCGCGTAGTGTCAGGTTTCTGGCGTTGAGTCTCAATACCGACAATCGGCGCAGCAAGTGCCGACAAAGGCCCGCTCCCGCACTGAATGTGCGGGGCAGCCCTTGCGCGATATTTCAAGCATCCGGATTGGCTGCAGCAGGTGTGGTTCGCCGGAAACCACTCCGATGTCAGCGGTAGCTATCCGGAAAACGAAGCCCGCCTCTTTGACATCTCGTTGGGTTGGATGGCGCATGCGGCCGAGAACTTTACCGACGGCAAGACGCCCGACGGCTTCGGCATCGAGGTCGACGATAGATTCCTGAACCTGGATCCGGATCCGCTTGGTCCATTGCACGACGAGTGCGAACCTGGTCGCTTGCGGGGGCAAGTCAAGTGGACGGAAGGGTTCCGTCAAGTGCAGAGCTAGGCTGTCCTTCATCCGGCGGCACTTGAGCGCTTCGCCGCGAAGTGGGGCGTGCAGCAAATACTAGGAATAGGGTGCCTATACGTCAAACACCCTCATAGTCTAGCGCGCGCTGGCGCTACGCGCATTGTGTTCCTTGTAATGCCGATCATCTTTGGCGCGCTTGCAAGTTGGGAAATCTTAAAAGGCGACAACAAGTACGAATACCTCACGGCCACCACGGCGCTGGTCGCCGGCATCGTGCCGGCGGTTTACGCGGCGTTGAAGCTGGATGAGCATCTGCCGACGGCCGTGCGGCTAGCTGGTGAATACAAGAACCTGGAGACCTTTTCGGGGACCTCGCCGCAATAGGCCCTCACAAGCCATCCGACGTGTTCGAGGCCGAATACAAGGAAACCCGGACTCGATTAAAATGCCAAGAACGAGGCGTTTACTCCACCCGAGTGCTGCTTCAAGCGCGCGTCTTTCACCATCTGGTGGCGCCAATTTGGCGGCGAAGCCAGGATGCGCAGTCATAACACAGCCCCCTGGCGGCGGCTGCGCGCAACTAACAAGCAGCAGAGCAAAAGCCGGGCCAAATCGCCTGATGCGTCCGCCGTGAGCAACCAGCCGAACGCAGCAACACGCGGCGGTCCTTCGGTGTGAAAAGCGGTCACCGCCTGTTCGGCGCCCGCCAATGTTGTCGCAAACGCGCCATTGCACGGGAGTACAACGACGGACCCGCCCGACAAATTGCAGTGCGTTCCTTTATTCATGTTCGCTGGCGATTGCCGCGATCAGTTCAAGATTTGAAAGGAGCTGCAGCAGACAGGCATTTTTATTGCACTCAACGCCCTGAGCTCGTCCTGGCCCGCGTCAGGCACATGTGGAGCACCGGGGCGCGTGTCCGGCCACCTCAAGCTAGAGGACGTGTAGAGAAGGTGGAATGCAACGGGCGCGACTTGGCCGATCTAAATGTTCGGGCCAGCGATCGCGCTCGAGACGGATCGAGGATGGCCAGGCAATTTACTCGGAAGAGGCTGGAGCCGGTCCTCGTTGCGGCAGGCCAACGCTTGACCGGCCGCGCCGTATTGGGCGCAACGATCGGCAACATTCTCGAATTCTACGACTTCGGGACCTACAGCTTTTTCGCGATCCAGATCGGTCAGGCGTTCTTCCCGGCGGGCGACCCGTTCGCGAGCCTCATGCTGTCACTCGCGACGTTTGGCGCGGGTTTTGTGACCAGGCCGATCGGGGCCATCGTGCTCGGCTCGTACTCGGATCGGGCCGGCCGCCGGCCCGCAATGACCGCCAGCTTTGCAATGATGAGCGCCGCAATCCTTTTGTTGGCGGTTACGCCCTCGTACGAGACAATAGGAGTTGCCGCTCCGTTGCTGGTCATTTTCGCACGTTTGATGCAGGGCTTCGCACTGGGCGGTGAAGTTGGTCCGACGACCGCCTATTTGATGGAAGCGGCCCCGGCCGAACGGCGCGGTCTTGCTGTCTCGTTCCAGCCCGCCAGCCAACAGATTGCTGCGACGGCCGGAGCGCTTGTGGGAGAAATACTCTCCCTTACCATGACAAGCGAAGCGCTCAGTGCTTACGGATGGCGGATCGCGCTTTTGCTCGGCGCCGCTACGCTGCCGTTCGGACTCTGGTTGCGGAGCAACCTGCCCGAAACGTTGCACCGCGCCGACACGTCAGCTCCCGGCGTTCAGCCTGTAAGGAGATCGCCAACCGCTCGCCGCATCATGAGTCTGGGATTTGTCATTTTGGCCAGCTGCACGATCATCACCTATGTCACGGGATATATGACCACCTATGCGCTGAACACCTTGCAGGTTTCCGCGCCTCTCGCCTTCGGCGCCACACTTATCAGCAATACGGTAGGAATTGCCGCCGCACTGCTGGGCGGCTGGCTCGCTGACCGCGCGGGCCGCCGGCACATCATGATTTGGCCGCAGACCGCTGCGTTGTTGATGACCTATCCAGTGTTCTTCTGGATCTCGGAGAGCCGCAGTGCTCTCGCACTTTTCGGAGGCCTCGGCGCGCTCACCCTGATCGGAACGATTCCGTATAGCGCCTTCTATGTGAGCATGGCCGAGGGTTTGCCCAAGAATATTCGTGGCGGCGCCTTCGCGACGATCTACGCTTTTGCCATTGCGATCTTCGGAGGTACAGCCCAACCCCTCGTCACCTGGCTGATCCACCTGACCGGGAGCCCGCTGGCGCCGGCCTGGTACATGCTTGTCGCGAGCGCGGCCGGGCTCTGCGCCATGCTCATGATTCCCGAGACCGCTCCGCTCAAGATTCAGAACGCTGCGCTCAGGTAAAGTCCATCATAGCACTGGACAATTTTATTGCGGGTCTCTTCCGCCTGATGTCGCGCGCTCGCGCCGGTCTGCAAGAATGTAGGTCTCCGCCTTTGACGTGGTCGTTCGCGCGGGCCATCGACAGCACGGACGGCACGACGACCCCGAGAGCACCCGAGATTGCGTCGATGGTCACCGGCTTCATCATACTGCCGAGCGCTCGCAGCGCTGACACGACGCGATCGACGGAGCGCCCGGAGCTGAGAAGCGAGGACGCCCGGCTTGTCCGAAGTACCAAGCTAGTTCGCGCCGCGGTTCTCAGCGCGTTCAAAGACGGGTCCTGGCAAGGTCGATTTCGCCGAGGATCTCCGGTTACATGTTTCGACGCCTGCCCTGTGCCTGGTTCATTGATAGGATTGTGTCATCAGAAGTTCCGGCCCGCAGCTTAGCCACGGCAGCTAGCCAGAAACTCGGTTTCCAACTCACTTCATACTTGCCTTATGGGCTTCCAACTGCTGCCAGCAAAAGGAGCTCGAGGGCATTCACGAGGGCGGCCGCTTTTTCAGTCCAGACGTGGTAAGGCGTGACGGTAGCAGGACGATTGACCGGTCACCTCACCCCGCTTCAGGCTGCCGACCAACCTAGGTCGATCCTAGTCTCGATGACATCGCGGGCATCTAGATACCCCTCGGCCCGCTTCTTGGCCTCTTCGTCACTATGGCTGGTGAATTCATAGGTACCCGCGCGGCTCCTGCCGCATCGACCGCGAACGCCACGTGCAATCTAAGTCCTTCGACCATTCTCGTTCATTGGATCGATCGGCAGGACGTTCCAACCCGGTGCGGAATTTCAAGCAATGAGGGATGCAACGAACGTCTCGGGAGACTGCTCGCTCAATCCCATGCGCAGATTCACATAGTACAATTGACTTGCATGCCAATGGCGAGCCAAATTGGTGGGTTGCAAGGCTTATAGAGAGAACCAGTGAATTTTGGAACGCCTGCGCAGGCCAGATTTATCGTTCGAATGGGGACCTCTGGCTGGATGGTTTATGATCGAGAACGCAAGGGACCAGCGTTGATAAAGGACAGCCGCCTGGCCGAGAAACTGACAAGGCAACAGGCTGAACACATAAAAGAGAGCCTGACGAACACTCGGGGCAACGACCACACTTAGTCCTTCGTTGTCCTGGTGCTCGGTTGGCGCCCGCAATCTAGTAAGGGTCAAATCCTTGAGCCTCAATTGGGCAAACGCAGTCCCGATTCTCGTGATCGTTGCCGGCCTCGCGCTGGTGCTTGTCGGCCTCGTCGGCATCATGCGGCGCCGAGGCCCCGAGGGACGCCAAGCCGCGCAAGCAAAAGATGTGTCCGGATCCAGCGAGCCGCCGAAATCCCCGAGCGCCAAAAAAGCGGCACAAGAAAGCGCGGCCTACTGAAAAATTTCCCTCGAAGGACCTGGAGGCTCGGCCAGCCGATGAAGAAGAAAACTGAATGGCACAAACCATAAGCTCTGCACCGAGACCGCCCCCGAAGAGACAGGACTTCACAGCTGCTATCGCCGCAATGCTCACGACGCTCGCTTGACCGCACGGACGAGTTCGCATTCGCATGCAGCAGGATTCGCCAGGACGCCTAAAGGCAGGGACGCGTCGTAAAATCCGCATTGGCCGCATCTGCGAACCCGCCGCACTCAAGCAGATATCAATGGCGATGCCTGAAAGTACTGTGCAAAACGGTTTTCATCTCGCACTGGAGCGATGCTGGGTGAATGGACGCCAGATCGAGAATTTTCTTCATGGCTCGAATCCGCACGACGCGGAAGCGTTGAAGCCAGCGTGCACCGCATCCGACAAGTCACTAAGGCAGCCGCCTGGACTGGGCCATTTCGCATTGCTCGCACAGCAGCCGAACTTTCTTCAAGGAAGGTATTTGCCGAGAATATCGATCTAGGCGTCTTCTAAGAACCTGCAGGGACAGGAGTGCGCCTCATGTCCAATCCTGCTTGGAGCAAGCTCGCAGGCCGTGCCCGCCCGAGTCCGAGCCCGGGGGATCCCGTTAGCCATCCCGGTCGCTTGATGGCGCCAAAACAAAACCCGAGCCAAACTTTCCGCGAGCGCGACGGGTCAATATGTCCAATTGGCTCACGACGAACGCAGCGACGACGAGCAGAGCGATCAAGTTGAAAGGCCAATCGAGCTGACGATCGGCGCCATCAAGTAGGATCGGCGCGTCACTGTCCACGAAAAATAGCCAGCCCGAACCAGAACGGTCCGATGATGAGTGGAACGAGGCCGATATGGGGAGATCCGCGCCCAGCTCGAAATGATAGCTGCCGAATGGAAAGCCCGTAGCGGTGCCGAGGCTTTCCATAGTGAGCGCAATCGTGCTGCACGAAGCAAACAGGATTGAGGCTCGGCGCGGATCATAGGCAAGAGCGGCGGATCGGAGCGCAGGCGATGAAGATTGCCGCGAACGCTTGCGCGAGCGGATTTTCATTCCGGCAAAAACCGATTGCGGCTGCGAGAATGCTGGCGATAGAAGCCCAAAGTGCAATCTCCGGCCAAGTCCAGAGCCTGTTGTCCGAAATACCGTCTCGTCTCGTTGTGTTTGCCCCATCGCAAGTGACGACGCAGACGACGAATCATAGCCGGCGTCTCGCACCTCGAAGCGGGCGTTAGGACTTCTTCTGCACTCGCTGAGAGAATGTGACTGCGCGCGCCGGAACACGAGCTTGCTTGCGATCAAGTTCGTCGCCGGCACTACTTCATCATCGCTTCGACCTCTGTACGAAAAGCTTGCCGCGAACTGTCCCGCGAATAGAACATGTGGCCGCCGGGAAAAACGACAAGTTTGATGCGCGGAGCCGAAGCAAATGGCGGCAATTGATCGAGCAGGATTTGTGATTCGAAATACGGAGTGACGAGGTCAAACAGGCCGTGCCCAACCAGCAGTTTCATGTTCCGGTCCGTTGCCAGGATTTGACGTAGCTCCGAGAGCGACTCGGGAGGGCTGCGGCCGAAGTCCCAAGCCTGGACGACGGTGCCGTTCAATAGCTCATAGGAGCCGTCGGGCCGCCAGTTAAGCTTGCGAGTCAGGAGATCGACAGTGGCGCTAGTCAGAGGCGCCAGCAGTGTATCGCTCGAGGGATCCCCTGAAAGGTGAAGATCCGAATCCGGATATGGATCTATGCCATGCACCGAGGCGTCATAATTGCCGATGAGCTTTCCGTTCTTACGATCGAATTCGCGGCGGAACTCGGCTAGGTCGAAGCGACCCGCGAGCCGGCGACTGACCGCTTGGTCGATGCCGGTCAGCGCGGCAGTCTTGTCGGCCAGACGCATGGTTGCTTCCTTGTCCGCCTGGCCTTTGATGAGGTCGACCAGATACTCCCCGCGTGCATAAGCTTCCACGTCGGCGAGATCGGCTCGCTTCACCGGGCCTTCTGCTTCACGCAGGGTAGCGACATAGCTCGGCAGTCTTGCGACGTACTGCAGCAGGCTCATGCGGGCAAACTGACTGAAGTCGAATCTTGGCGAGACCATGATCAGGCCCTTGACACCTATGCCCTGCCGCATCTGCAACTGGTGCACAACCTTTGGCCCGCGAATGCCCCCATAGCTTTCACCCACAATGTATTTCGGCGACAACAGCCGGTCATGCTTTTCGAGCCAACGGCGGATTACCAGCGCGAGCGAGTTGACGTCGCCCTCAACGGAGAAGAATCGCTTGCGCACGTCATCGCTGGTCCCCACGAAACGGCTGTAGCCGGTGCCGACGGGGTCGAGAAACACCAGATCGGTGAAGTCGAGCCAGGTTTCCGCGTTTGGCCTCGCCTCCGGATTTGTCGATGGCGTGACCTCGTCAGCATTGATCGGCAGCCGCCACGGTCCGGCATTGCCGAGTTGCAGCCAGGCCGATGATGACCCCGGTCCGCCGTTGAAAAAGAACGTTACCGGGCGCATGCCGCGATCGGTGCCGTCGAGCTGATAGGAGGTATAGACGATGTCAGCCTGCGGCTCGCCCTTGTCGTCGAACAGGCGGATGGAGCCGGCGGTCGCGACGAAAGCAAGCGTCCGTCCAGGGAGCTCAAGCGTGTGCCTGGTGCTGCGGTCCGGCGGCAGGCGATGCGGCTCAGCAGCAGACGGCATACTCGGCGTTTGGCCGCCGCTAGTCTTTTGGCCGGACGGCATCGTGACCTGGGCGGGCCGCGGCGGATCGTCGGCTTGCGCGCTCCCCATTACCCCGCAGGCAAACAGAATCAGTGCAAGAGAAGTACGGTACAGTGCGATCAGCTGCATAAGGTTTTCCTGGTCCGGCGCGCACCTTGGTACGCGAGACGTGCTGTCAAAACTGCCGTACCAGTAACTCGTGCCGGGGAACTACAAACCTACTAGATCCAGTAGTGGCGACCACCGTGCCGCGAGCCGCGATGGGAATTCCCGAGACGACGTGACAGCAGGAACGTCCCGTTCTGTCCGGCTTTAGCCACTAGATTCGCCGGCCCGCTGTTGGCAATGGCTTGGTTCGTCTAACTTGCAGACATTCCGTAATCGGCAATCTAAGATCGGTAGACGTGCGGGCTGAGCATCCGCCTCGCCTATGCCTGACAAGCGCAGGGGGTCAGATCGACCACGACGTCGGTTGTAGAGATGACGCCTCTGCGATGCGTAATCGCCAGCACGGTCACATCTTCCGCCAGGCTACGAATATGGTCCATGATGTCCCGTTCGGTTCGCTCGTCAAGGGAGGAGCTGGCCTCGTCGAGAAGAAGGATCGCGGGCTCGCCATAGAGCGCACGGGCAATAGCAATACGCTGGCGCTCCCCGCCTGAAAGCTTCAAACCGCGTTCGCCAACAGTTGTTTCAAATCCTTCCGGCTGCGCCTCGATGAAAGGGAGAATAGCGGCTTTTTCCGACGCGGTGCGAAGGCGTACCTCATCGCGGGGCCGACCTAGCAGAATGTTGTCGGCCAGCGACTCATTGAGCAACATCACGTCCTGCGGCACGACAGCAACTGCGGCATACCAATCCGTGCGATCGATACCCGTTATATCGGTTCCATCGACCAGAATACGGCCGCAATCCGGCTCGATTGATTTCAGGACGAGCCTAAAGATTGTTGACTTCCCCGATCCCGTTTCGCCGACCAGAAAGGTAATCCCGCCGCGTCCAGCCGAAAACGAGACGTTCGTAACGCCACGACCGTTTTCGTAGGCATAACCAATGTCCTCGAAAGATAGCTCGCCAGCGGAGGGCGTGAAATCATGAGTATGGGACGTTCGCCGCTCTTCTGGTGCGCCCCACAGTCTGGTGAGAGGAATGAGGTCGGCGCGCGACCTCGATGCGTCAGAGATCGCGCGCGCGACCATCTCGAAGGGCATACTGAGTTGGAGTATAAGCGTGTTGAATAGCACAATGTCGCCGATCGTGACCCTGCCGGCCTGGTAGTCAGGAACTAGAAGGAGAAGAGTGACGGCAAATTGTAGCGCGACGGCTAAGCCAAGCACGGCGATGTAGGGCAGTCGTTGAAGCACGTAGGCTCGACAGTTATCGCGTACCTCCCTCGCTTTCATCGTAAAGCGCTGGCTCAGCCAGGCATGGCTGCCAAAATGGCGCAACGTGTCCACGGCGTTCATGACGTTGCCGACGAAACGCGCATTCTCCTGTCCGGCGTCGACGGCCCGGTCCAGAAATACGCGCGCCCGACGCGTCGAACTCCAGGTCAATGTAATCGCGACAGCTCCATAGGCGACGACGATTGCAGCGATCTGAATATTGACGAGCGCACCTAGAGTAGCGATCGTAAGCAGGAGCTGCGTTGCAGCAGGGAAGAAGATCGTAGTTCCAAGCTGGACCATCGTGATCAACGCGCTGCGGCCGCGCGCGGCCGCACTCTGTATTTCCACAGGATTGTGCTCAAGAAAAAAGGCTGCGGTTTTTCTCAGGATTCGATCGAAAAAGCGAGTTGCAGCGATGAAGCCAAGGTTCTCTGCTGTCATAAAGGAAAGATATTGCAGCATACGCTGAAATGCGGACGCAATGCCAAGCAGGACCGCATAGCCAGCGAGTCCCCAGGCGAGCACCGACGCGCCTTCGCTCCGCGGCAGACGATCAATCAGAGACGAAAATACATAGGGGGCTGCGACGCTGCTCGCGCTTGAGATCAGCACCACCGTGGCAACGACGAGAAGCAGGCACCGATCGGACCGCCAGTACGCATGCAAGATTTCGAAAATCGGCGACAACGCTGTGTATTTTGACATATCTGCGACGAGTCGAGGGAACGGCGCTTTGCTGTGCGCAGAGGGTGGATGGCCTTGTTCGCACGCACGAACTAAATTTGAAACGAACTCGCGTAAAGACGCTCGATGCGTGCTCACCGGAATTTGCTATCGTTTACCGCCAGTGGGCTTCAAATGAGCTCCGTCCAGCGCTGTCATTAAGCCCGCCAGTCCTCGTAGGTTGTCGCCCGGCTTCTCACATGAAATACTTCATTTTGCGGCCGACACGCTGCCACGCCACACTATCCAGCTTCTTACTGAAGCATAGGATGTCGAGATGATGAGAAGCCCGATCCGCAAGGAATACGACATGAAAAGTGCAACTGCAGACACGCGCAAACGGCCCGCGTCTGATGCAACTGACCTTCCTCTACCGGTTCTGCCGCCCCCCACCATTAAGACGCCAAAGGGACCTCTGCCTAACGATAGCGCCACGGAGGGCTGGCTTTAAGATTGATTGTATCATTCTTCACTCTCTGTTGCCGCCCCTCACACGAGGGGCGCTTGAGTTTGCATCAAGAACAATGCTCAAGGCTACTCTGAGAATAGGTGATCTGGAAAACTTCGATCCTGCCGTTAAAGACTGCTCAATAGCAATTGGTGAAAGCTACATCCGGCCTTTCCAGCATAAGAGCCTTGAGAGCCTTTTGCTAAAGAACTCTGACCAATGGTTCTTCGTCATACGGGAGCGTCAACGAATAGCAGACGAGTTCGGCACCCATTCCATCGCCACAGCTAGCGCTACTGCGGATCAGCTTCGTCAGCACTACCGACAATGCATGCACTGGCCGCTCGACTTTGTCGTGATCGAGGCCGCCCGTCGAGGTCCTCGCTTGCGGGTACGAGCTGGCCATATCGGCAGCCTGCCGATCTACTTCCAAGTGGAGGAACGCACTCGTACGGTTACGCTCTCCTGGGATTTCGTCGATTTTTTGAGTACATCGCGAGCGCTTGATAGAGAGATTATGGCTCATCATTTGTCGATGAGAACGTTTTACTCTGCGCGGCAGGCCTGCGTGGGAATTAACTTGCTGACTGCCGGCGCAACCTTGTACGTCGCCAGATCGGAGACTTCTTTTGAGTACGGCTCATTAAATCCGTTCGCTGACGAGCTCTCTGGGCGGGACCAGAGCAATGATCTCCTTGAGTTTTCGGATACTTTGCAGGAGGTTGTTCTCTCGCGGCCAACCGGCATTTGTGCAAGCGCTGTGGAACTGAGCGGAGGTATGGATTCCGCTTCGGTCGCGATTGCTGTCAGCAAAAGCGTGGAAACGCTAACATGTGGCGGCATACTGCTGGGCGACGGGAGTAGCCCCAGGCAATCTGATCGGCGAGCGCGCATTTTGAGCGCACTGAATTGCCGCGATCACTCCCTTGAAATGCACACCCACATGCCGGCGATCGACCTGAATCTTGCCCCAGAACGACGCCTGCCCCTCACGTCAGAGTATTACCTTGAGGCGTTTGAGGCACTCTGGGACAGGTTTCGCGCTGACGGCTGCGAAATCGTCTGGTCCGGCATAGGCGGCGACGAGCTTTGCGCTTGCTCTACCGCCGAAGAGGGGGACCCCAGATCTTCATCCTCACGTCACCTGGAGATCGCCGTTGAACTTGCAGAAGGCCTGTTGACAAAGCGCGCGCTCGACGCCGCTCATTCATCTTTCCTTTTTAGCGCGCCGCTTAGCGCGACCGTATCCACATTTCTGCTCGCAAGCCTATGTCATGCTCGTCCGCTTGCAAAGCGAGGACTTTGGCCCGTTCGGCCGCTAGGCGATCGGAGATTGATCAATACTGCAGCGAAGCTTCCACTTGCACTTCGCGCGGACAAGGAAATACTCCGTTCTTACCTGCGCAATCGGCTGGGCTGCGATGCGTTTCCGCGCGGTTATGTAAAGGAGACTTTCGCGCTTGTGTTCCCAAAGGCGATTGCAGCGCGTGCAGACACAATTTCGTCGCAGCTTTCCTGTTGCGCGCTGGCCGACTTCGGCTTGGTTGCGCAAGAGTCCGTTATGGCGCTCTTGAATAGGGTGTTAACAACGCACGAGTTTTCCGCAACGAGCGCCTTTGTTCGCTTCCTGTGGGCGGAACGCTTCGTTCGGCAACTCTGTTGAGCACGCCACCATCGACAATTACCTGTCACAACACTTGCTAAGCAAGAAAGAGGTGAGAAGTGGACGGTCTCGCTCATCGGCACGATGGAACGAGACAGTGTCGGCGCGCAACGGCGGGGCTCTCGGCAGAAAACGCGACACTAGACGCCACTGCTTACCCCTGTTCCGTCATGTCGTTTTAGCCGCGCTTACCGTTAGATAGATTCGTTCTTTTAAGGCTGGTCGCCCGCGAAGAGAGGTGCTATCCGCGCGCGCACTCTCTCCCCGATCTCGGCAAGTCTAAGGATAGGACTCTTCGGTTTCAACCTAGCGCTGCGCCACTAACAGACTCTATAGGGGAATGCATTTGAATTGCCTTGGTCGGCCCACAACTAGGCGGCAGACGGACCTGCGATGCCCCGAGCGCGGTTACTGCGCGTTGCCAATCGAGAGTCGAGGCCTTGATCGAATCAACAGATTGCAATCGCTTCAAATTCTTGCCCCGCACTCGGATGATAACGTGCGGCTCCGCGGTGTGCTTTGCATGATCCTTGATGGCCACTCTGTCCGCTCCACGGGCGATCATGCTCCAGCGGCGAAACTGGAACGGCTTCAGCGGCTGTCCGCAAACTTCTTTACGCTAGAGGACGCGGCCGCTGTTCCCACGAGCGGCCGCGCTGCGAGGCCTGATCCTCATTTTCTGCTTGGTTGGTATCCGGTGGTTAGTGCTGTACGCACGCCGGATCGGTCAAACAAAAAAATAGATCGCAGATACCATTCAAGGGGTCGTCCGCGCATTGAGGATATGACGTGTCGGCTACCTGCACCTTGGCAGCGACGGGTTGAGCGCCGGCTTCAGCAACAAAGGCCGGCACTGCCGCCGTTGCAAGCGCGATCGCGCTCGCAGTTACAAACAGCAATTTTTTCATTCCAGAGTCGCTCCTTTAGATCGGCCCCAAGCCGTCCTCATGGATATATGACGTTGCCACAAGTGGTAAAATTGATTTTCTTGATCAGGCCTATCTACGGGATGGATGAGTTCGGACATCTGCGCAGGCTCGGTTATGAGTCGCTCGGAGAAGCCGTCTATGGTCGGTTTCTCGCCGGGCTCGAAGCGGTCCGCATCGATCTGAGCAATCGGACAACGCGGTAACTGCATCGTCTCAGCCCAATGACGTGCACTGCTTGGAGTCTGGACGTGTGCTGCCCGAGGGGCCCGTCACAAGCGAACTCATTATGACGGATGCGACGACTGCGGCGATCGCTGAAATTCCATTCGTTTGTTCGGCTACGCCACAGGCTACACCGCAGGGCTTCGACCCGTTCAAGTACGGCGGCATGCTGCCAATGAAGCGAGAGTCCATTCCTCAACTTGCCACCGAGGGCGATATGGTTGCTGCGAGCGCGGCCGACTTCGTCGCGCAGCGACGGCGGCACTGGCTGCAGCCATCAGCGGACACCTCCTCGAAGCTCCCGATCGCGGCTGCCCCCTACAAGGTCCACATGGTGCTCACTGCCACGGGAAGAATCATGGCCCAAACGGATTATCACCATGGCGATAGCTTTTGCGAAAGTAGAAGCGCCAAATGACCATTCACGGATATGCCGCGTTAGCATCCAGGACCTGCCAGTTCGACACCCTAACGGCGGCCGGCGCGACCGCGATCTACCGCAAGAAGATCAGCGGTCTTCGCGCCGATCGGCCGCAAGTCACACGGTTGATGATCGCAGCCTCCAACCCAACGTGGTGCTGGTGACGAAGCTAAACCGGCTCAGCCCCGCGAGCTAATGGCTTGATCGAACGCATAGGCAAAGCTTATACTGCATTCCGCTCGCTCGGCGATAGCGCTAGTCACTCGCACGTCGCCTAGGAGCACGCGGTTGCGGTTACCTTGCCGTGAGCGGATAGCAATGTTGAAAGCATTGTCGAGATGATGCTCGATGCCGGCCCCGTGCAACGACACAGCTTACCGCAATCGCGCGTCGATCGGCGTCTCGCAGCCTGCCAGCGGGTCCGACGATGCGTACCCACTGGCGGCGCGAACAATTCACTGCAGAGCGATGAATTGCCTATTTCGGCAACGACAACCGAAGCGATCAGGGTTCTAGCCCGGCGCGATCGGTCACATCGGGTTGGGTCTCATACCCGCGTAAGCTTAACGAACCCTCCTTCGGCCAACTCGGCTTGGTATGTTCTTCCGTTAAGCTGGATTGTTGTGGGGGTGTTCGCGGTCGGCATGAAACCTTCTTCGCGCAACTTGTCCATGAGGGCAGGTGTGGCCCATTGCTGTGCTAGCGGCGTTCCGAAGCGCCGATGCTCCGTGAAGAATGCTCCGAAGTCCGGTATCCCCGCCCGGCCTGCCCCAACCACTTGGTCCTCCGCAGGGTTATGAAAAAGACGAACGCGATTGGAATCGTCCCGACCGGCCGTGTAGCGGTGACCTTGGATTTCATAGGTCATCGTTGGCTGGTCCGCGTCCGGCAAGAGACCATGATGGAACAGCCGCTCGACCATTGAGTCAGGAGCGATTTGCGAACCATGGGAAAATCTGTGGGGAGCGGCAAATGAGACATCTACCGCTTCTTCAGGCGCGGCAGATGATGATGGTCCGGCTTCATTCATGATCTGACTGAACAAATCACGATCTTCCTGTGTCCAGACGTGCGCCGTTGGTGATCCTGGTGAGCGGGTATTATCGATCGGGTTGGGATCCATACAGCTCTCCTTTCTGTTATGAGAACAATGGCCTCTTGAAGTATCTCCCCGGCGAGTGCCCTGGAGTTCACCACGAATTCAGGCATGTGCGGCTTCGTCATCGAGAGGCCAAGTTCGCATGCTAAAAAAGCCGGCTTTCGAGAAGCTGACGAAGGTCGAAGAACGGAGATAAAACCGCGGGCCGCATCTGCCACGTCCGAGACGACCATCTCCGAGTCAAGTCTCGTTCCGCCTGACCTTCGCAGTCGGTGCGCGCGTCTGAGTGGTCCATCGCGTCCCACCTGGTGGGGGCTGGTTCGGAGGTCTAGGCGACGCGGGCAGACGCCGGGCACAGTCTTACAACGCATATGTGCATCTCGATCTCAGCCCGCGACCTGTCGTTCTGCCTTACCCTTCGAGCCTACGCTCGGATTGCCAACCAGGATGAGCGGAATAGCCCGGCCAGCGCAACAAAGAACACACGAGGACGCGGCCTACGAGAGAATCCGGCAAGCGATAAGCGAACTGTTCACCCGATGGAGGGTACGAAACGAACAGGTCCCAGCACCTTCTGGGGGCCATGGAGGCCGATGCTGGGACCGTCGTGGCCATATCCCAGGGTAGCAAACGGACAGGCCGCCTTATTGAGCATCGTCAATTCGATTCGTCAAATCGGCCCAAGGAGCGTATTCTCGCGGGATGCCGATCACTCGGAAATCGCTCGAGATTCGCCAGCTTCGGCCAGTCGACCCACCACTCAGTGCAGTGGTCCGCCTATGCGAGCCGAATGGACATGCTCGCATACTTGCACCAATGTTGGCGCGAATTCCTGATCGAGCTTAAGCAGGACGAGGTGCGCCTGCTTCGGTCCAGGAGCGAGCGACACCTCGCGCTCCGCCTGCTGCCTTCAGTGGTGCACAGTTTCTCGTCCAGCGGCCGACCTCGCCGCAATCGACCGAATTTCCTCATCGCGGAAGACGTGCTCGCCTTCTGCAGTGGACGGAAAGCGTGGTCTCCTCACCGGGGCTCCATCCTCGCCCGAGTCGAAGTCTCGGACGTCCTGGAGCGGATCAGCGGCCCGCATGGAATTCGGAATCGGAGGCATTATTGATGGTGTCAGCGCAAGCGGCACTCTATCGCGAGATACGCGCACTACATCCCATGTCGAGCCAGTTGCATTGAGCCGAACTCCGCCTCGAGACGGGGATACCATGACTTGCCGTCAGCTGTGCTCAACAAGGACTTGCAGAACGCCGGCGTAAGCTTGCCGCGGTGGATCACGACGTCTTCGTGGCCCATTGCAGCTCGAGCATTCTGCCAGAGGCGATTGTAGCCGCGTTGTTCATTGGATTTCACGTGGCAAGCGGCAAATTCGGCGTCGTCCATTGTCGCCAGCTGCCACGCATAGAGCGGCCGCTTCGTATGAATATGCACCCACATCGGACTTGGCATTGCACCATTCCCCAGTGCCTCGGGCTGCAACTTCATCTCGAACAGCGTCCCTGGCACGCCCTTCAACGCGCGCGGTGCCTCCAGGGGCGCCAATTCCTTGGCCGCCTGCAAGCGTTCAAGGTACTGCTGAGATGGGAAGGCATAGGTCTTCATGCAATCCATCTTGATCATGGCCTTTCGCGCCTTCAAAGCGTTTGCCTGCCCCTGCACCTCGGACAACATCGCCTTGAGGCTGACGATTTTGTCGTGCACTTCGGGCACTTGCACCGGCGTGAGTAGGCCGCGTCGACGAGGCTCCTGCAGCGCGGCTACACAGGCCTCAATCTCAGCGGCCTGGCTCTGCAGGCGCTCGACGACGGTGTCCACGACGTGATCGGCATCTTCGGGTTTCATGTGGCGCGCTTGCGAGATGGCCCTTTGCTGACCGGCCAGATCGAATTGCAAAAGTTCGTCCAATCGCTGGAGCAGTCGTGTCAGTGCCTCTTTCGATGGAGGGGCCTGCCACATCGCCAAATGTTCCGCCGCCGACGATGACGCCCTCGCATGTGCCTCCTCTGCGGTCGCGAGTTTCTTGGTGCCCAGATCCGAAAGCACGATAACCTTGGCTGGTGGCGCCGTGTCGGCGTCGAGCCCAGAGGGCTTCAGCTCCGGCCGCCCGACGGCCGAACTCGCCGCGCCAGCGGCCGGCCTGCGCTTGCCTTTCCCCTTCCTGCGCGCCGCAGTGCCTTCGGCCACCGCAGTGCTGCCGGTTGTGTTGACAGGCAACGCAGCTTCAGCCTCGGCTGGAGCTGCAATGATGGCCAGCATCTTCGGCTGTACTGCCAGGAGGCGCATGATCTCATGGGCAGTGACCCACGCGGCTTCCTCGATCTGATCCAGCAGTTCCAGCGGGAGATTCTCACCTGCTCCGACATTCCTTAGCTCGCCAACCATGTCGTGCAAAGCCGACGCAAATTCCGATAGCCGCTCCATAACCCCTTCCAGAACGGCGCAGTTCTGTGCGTCGAGGGCCCGTCCTTCGCTGTTTAGAACAGCATCGCCCGTCGAGAGAAATGCCGGAACAACGTCCTTGATGAAGGTTCCGAGTAGACGCGTCCCACCGTTCTCACCCAAGAGAATTTGCCTGACGGCTGGTTCGCTCGTCTGCGATTCAATCATGACCCGCGCGAGAGCGACCTGCGATTGCAGATGCATGTTCTTGGTAAACAGCGCCCAGCCGGTATGCAGCCGTAGTGCAGCCTGTTCGGCCTGCCGCATCTCGGCCGTTGTGCTTGGCAAGTTGGCCGTGGCCGCGCAGACGGACTGCATCCGTTCCGAGCGCAATGCCTTCTTTCCCCACCATTCCACGCAAGCCAAATAGTGTTTCGCCACACTGGACGCCGCTCGGGTCAGTTGGTCTGGCGGAGCGTTGGAGAGGCGGATCCGCTCAAGCACCTTTGCCGCATTCTTCCTGCTCTCCTCCAGGGCGTAGGTGGTCGGGGTGCCCAGCGCATTGCACTGGTCCGCTGCCTCGAGCGTCTCGTCACGAAGTCGACGAGCCTGATCGTCAGATAGAATGCTGCGCGCTACATGTGAGGGCAGGTTCGCGTAATGGTCCAGAACTGCTGAGCCCGCCTTGACGAACTGATCGATCAGTTCTTGCTCCTCTGGCGAATTCTGGGCGTTCACGGCCGCATTGCGGCATGTATCAAGTTCCACAAGCAGGCCGTTCATTTTTCGCATCGCTGGCTCGATCCCCTCACCTCCAGAGGAAATGGGGACTGCCGCACCCGAACCGGACGGTTGGCTCGTGAGCACCGCCGTTTCATCTTCAGGCGCGGAGCGCATGCGCTCCACGACGACGTCAAAAAATTGGCTGCCTTCAGCAGGGATGAGACTGGTCTCCGAGCGCGAACTGCTCGATCCCGACGTGCTGTCGGCTCCTGCAGCCCCAATGTGCGGTTCGCCAGGTCGGCCTATGCCCGCCATGTTCCATCTCCGATGCAATCAACAATGCGCAGCCTAGCTGGATAGACCGCCTGGCTGACGACTGGCTGACGAAGGGCGCTCTTCGGATGCACAAGAGAATCCGAGTCGCCCGAGTTCCGATTCCATGGAAACTGCTGTCGCGCTGGAGATTGCGATGCAGCGAAGAACGCGACGCCGCAGGATAGTTAGTGCCGCGCGGGGCCACAGCCTGGCGTTGCCTCGCCGTGAGTGTGCTGTCAGCCGCGCAGCATCGGCCGTGCTGGCGATCCTTAAGAACTCCGGCCGATGCCGGCGCTTTGTCTAACAGACTTGCCAAGGGCCATCCCGTATACTGAAGGACCGTCACAAGCATGCCCGCATCGTGGAGCGGACTGGAGAATGATGGTGAAGGAAAGTACCGCCGGATGTCGATTTGCAGACCTTCGGCAGCTGCAAGCGTCTTGTTTCCGGGCAAAAGATGCTGGTCTTCGCTCGAAGTTCACAGATCCAACGATGCACGAATCCCGGCTGGATGTGGACAATTCGTCAAAACAACATCTTCTTCTTACATTCAAATTGAGCAGAACGGACGTCGCGAAACTCCAAATAGGATCTCGCTGAAGACGCCGTCCATAGAATACACTCATAAAAATATCGCAGCGAGCGTGCCCAGTGCACCGAGCGCCAACCCGATCAGCGAGCCTGCCGTCGGCACGTCTCGAAACAGCAGCAGGGTTAGAATCGGTTCCACCACTAAAATTGCTCCCACTGATATCGCAATGATGATCCAGATGTTCTCGAGATACATGTAGCCCAGTGCATATCCGAAAACGAGCAGGATGCCGCCGAAGGATATCAGCAGACACATCGGCAAGAGCGTTGCCAGATCCCCGCCGGCCTTTCCAAACCGCTTTGAGGCAATCAACTCTGCGATGATCGAAAGCGCCTCTCCAAGGAAAATCGCCCCCACCGCTACAATCTTCAATGTTAAGCTCATCGCCTGAGGTATCGAAACGCTAGGTCAAAGGTCACTTCCAATATTGGAATCCATCTGGCTGCCTTTGACAGCCGGAAACGCAAAGAGCTCGGCCGCCCCCCCCCCGTTCATCCCCCTCGCGGGCACTCAACACCTGCTGAATGCCGCCTAGTTCCTGAGATGGAAATTCCTTCACGCCGATCAGCCGCTTTCGCGGACTATGCAGCGACGAGAGAGGTCAAAGGGGGAGACCAAACCGCGCAGCTGGCGGCTACCAAGCCGGAGCATCACGACCTAAACTGCAATCCGCACAGGAAGAGCGGAATAACCGTGCACAAAGTTCGACGCAATTCGCTCGGGTTCGCCGACAACCTTGACTTCCAGTCGCGCTTTCAAGATTTCTTCCCAGAGGATTTTCAGCTGCAGCTCCGCAAGATGTCGACCAACGCAGCGATGGATCCCGAACCCGAACGAAAGATGTTGCCGCACGTTCTTGCGGTCGATGACGAAGCGGTCGGCGTTCTCGATGACTTCATCGTCGCGGTTTCCTGAGATGTACCACATGATGACCTTGTCGCCCTTCCTGATTTGTTTCCCACCGACGATGGTATCGGCCGCGGCGTTGCGGCGCATATGTGCGATGGGCGTTTGATAACGAATAATCTCGGATACCGCGCTCGACACCAGTTTGGGATTATCGCGTAGCTTTCGCAGTTCGGAGGGGTGCTGGTTCATGAACAGGAGGCCGCCGGTAATCGAATTGCGCGTGGTGTCATTCCCACCGACGATCAGCAGAATCAGATTGCCGAGAAACTCGCTCGGCTCCATGTATCGAGTTGCAGGCGAGTGCGCCATCATGGAAATCAGGTCGAGACGCGGTTTGGCGTTGATGCGCTCGTTCCAAAGCCGCGCGAAACACGCCAAGCACTCGGACAAGATCGCACTTCGCTTGTCCCAGCTATTGATCGGCTGGCCAGCTCTCGGCATTGCAACAGCTACGTCCGACCAATAGGTCAGGAGACGCCGATCCTCAAATGGAAAGTCGAATAGCGTTGCAAGCATCTGCGTCGTCAACTCGATGGAGACCCTATCCACCCAATTAAAGTCATCGTTGCGCGGCAAGCCGTCCAGAATCGTCCTGACGCGATGACGGATCAAGCTTTCGAGCTTGGTCAGGTTTTCCGGCGCGACTATCGGACTTACAGTATCACGCTGCTCGCGATGCTTAGGCGGCCCCATCTTGATGAAACTCTGTGTCCAGTGCTTGACAGGCACGTCGACAATAGTGACGCCTTGCTCCGACGAGAATGTCTTGTGATTAGTATCTACCTCTACGATATCGCGGTATTTCGTTACGGACCAATATGGACCATAGGGACTATCTTGGCAGTAGTGAACGGGATCTTCCCTTCGCAGCCGCTCGAAGTAACCCCATATGCTATCATCTTGAAAGCGCTTGCCTTCGCTTACATCCAGATTGCTCAGCGGGATCTTACCCGCGCCGTCGGTTCTGTAGTCTGCAGATTGTGTCTTCATGATCGCCTCCGCAGATTTTTCTCTCTTGAGAGCTTGCGGATCCACAGGTCGCGATCCATCGTTTCGAGCTGCCGTGACGTTTTGTTGCGAGCGGATCGTTGCCTCCAACAGAATATCCCAAAGCGCGGGCAGTTACCGCTACCCGTTCCGGCAGGTAAAGATCGCATTGACTTTTCAACTCGATCTGCACCAGTGGATCGATGAGAACGATTCTCCACAGGCATCGCCCAATGCCGGCTAGATCGCTGCTCGAGCCACCAGACAGTGCAATATGAGGTTAGCCTCCCACTTCTTTAGGATGCCAGATGCGACTTTTTTGGCTCCTCACGGCCGCACCTCGGCCGCTGGGATCGTGCGGTGACCACGAGCCGCGCTGGTCGTCGGGCGAAATCAGTTAGCACTGCTCCGCCGAGAAGGCCAATTTGGTCCTCAACATGGCAATAAGCGTGCTTCATCCATCATCCTGACCAGCAACTTGCCATCTAACCGGCAAAGGACACTTTCGCGGACGATCGCCGCCAAGAGCTTGCGATGCTCGACCGCTTGTCCATCGCATTCATGGCGCTCGAACAGTTCGCGAGCGCAATCGCTTGCGCGACAAATAGAAAGATGGTCCAGAACCTGCGCTGCCATCGGGAGGCTTTAGGATGTCCCGGTTGTGCGGATCCGGCGCTGGTTCCGCATCGATACGGCTGCGGAAGCATCTCCGCAGACCCTTCTAGCGAGGACACCGAGCCCAGCATCTGGCGTGCGCCGACGCGGAACGAAGATGTTAATGACAGCCAATGGGTGCTACGCAACGGCCGACGCATAGAGAGCCGGTTGGCACGCCAGGCCTATCCCACCTTCGGTAGCGCATGGTCGAGCTCGGCGCATTGTTAGCAATGAGACAGGAGTTTGGTCTAGGTCATTTCGCCAACGGGCATATCCTGTATTTGCAATCCATGAGGAGCAAAGCAAGCGGGTCCTCATCGAACGCTGCGCTCCTTCTCCAGCAGTTTCTTGCTCCGGCGCATGAAAGGACCAGACAGAATGACGGCATATCCCATGGTGTTACAAAACTTACGCGCTGCCAGTCCTGGTCGCCGGGTATTGGAGATAACGACGACCGCAGGATGCATCGTCCGGTGTACTTATTGCCCCCAAGACAAGTTCGCCGATCGGCAAAGACCTGTGTCTCAAGCGAAGTACCTAGGTCTTCAGGATTTCGAGCGGTGTCTTGCACGCGTGCCGAGGGCTACCGACATCAGTTTTGCCGGCTACTCGGAGCCTTGGCTCCATCCGAAGTGCACCAAGATGGTTGAGCATGCTTACACACGTGGGCATGACATCCGAATTTTCACGACCCTCGTCGGAATGAACGGGAGTGACATTCGGCGCTTGCAAATGCTGCAGTTCAGGGCTTTCATCGTCCACGTTCCTGATAACGGCACTTATATGAACAGCCGACTTATCGGAAAGTCCTATCTCAATGTCATGCGCCGGCTCGTCGAGGCGAACATTCCCTCAATTCGATTCGTTGTCCTGGGCAAAGTCCATCCCGACCTCGCCGACATCATTCCCGCAAAAGCGCTGGAGCGCTTGCGTCCGCTGAGTAGCAGGCGAGGACGTCTAGAGTCGAATATCATCAAACCGCGACAGCCGGTCGTCGGACCTTTGACGTGTATTGGCAACCAACAACATCGAAATGTCCTTCTCCCAAACGGCGACGTTACTCTGTGCGGGATGGATTTTGAGCGGCGTCATGTCCTGGGCAATCTTTTGCGCGACGAATACGCATATCTCTTCGAAAGCTCAATTTTTCACGAAATCGCCGATCGCATGAACGGAATGGATGGCTTTCTGCTCTGCAGGATGTGCGAGTTTGCTCACCCGCAGACGTCGGGATGTTATATGGATGCCGACCAACAGACGTGACGGCCGGCCTGCACGAGTGCAGATGTCAAGACTCTCTCTGAAGAACGCGACCGAAGCCAATTCGCTCGCCACGTGCCGAAAATGGCCAAACCGATGGAAACCCGCCGGATCGGATATGCGATTGACACGAGGCGGATCAGAGCCGCGCTTCAGTGAGGTGAACTAGTTGAGAGCCTGCTCTGTAGAGGGCCCCGCGGGCGGCACGAAACCGCCAATATTCAACCGGCGCGGCTGGAAGTGGTAAATCCTCTTCCGCAAGGCGGCCGAGGACGTAGGACGCCAACACGCGGCCGAGGACGGTCCCAGGTGCAATCCCGCGCCCGTTGTAACCGCCGAAGGACACGAGGTTACGGTCGAGCTTGTGAAAGCGCGGCAGGTGGTCGGAAGTCATCCCGATCATCCCGAACCAGCCGGCTTCGAACTCGACGTCGCCGAGCTGCGGAAACAGCCTACGTAGCGACCTGACCGCCCAGGCTCGGTGAACCAGGGCGCCGATACCCTCTAGAGCGCCAACGCTGCCGAACACCAGACGGCCGGACTGATCGAAGCGAAACGAGGAAAGGACCTCGTGGGTGTCCCATGCTCCTTGTCGTTCGGGCAAGATTGAGGTCCTGAGACGATCTGGTAAGGGCCGCGTTGCCAAATTGAAGTAAGGTAGACGGATCTGCTCTCGCTGAACCCGCAGCCAAGGTCGTTTGCCGTAGGCGTCGGTAGCGACGATTACCCACTCAGCACGCACAGATCCCATCGCCGTGCCGACCCTCCAGCGCAACCCCATGTCGCGGACTGTGAGGACCTCAGTCTGAGCGAATATCCTCGCGCCCGCTGCAAGCGCAACGCGCGCCAAGCCGCGCGCATAGGCCAGTGGCTGTATTGTACCGGCGCGCGTGTCGAGCAGCGCGCCGGTATAGTTGCCACCGCCAATCTTTCTGCGCGTCTCCTTCGCATCAAGCACCGCGACGGGAGCGCCGCGTTTCTGCCACTGTTCAGAACGGATCTGGATTTCCTCCAAGCCCCTGCGGCCGGCCGCGCAATGTAGGGTCCCCGCGCGCTCAACTTCACAGTCGATCCCATGTCTCTCGATCGACGCAAAAACCTCTTGCGGTCCTCCACCCAGTAATTCGATGAGCCGCTCTCCAAACGGAGAGCCGAGCGTGACTGAGAGCGTGTCGAGCATAACCCACATGCCCGCATTGACGAGCCCGACGTTGCGCCCGGAACCGCCGAATCCAATTTCGGATGCCTCCAACAGGATGACGCGCACGCCGCCCTCCGCGAGGTGGATAGCCGCAGAGAGTCCAGTATATCCCCCGCCAATCACAACGACATCGGCTTGCAAATCACCCACGAGAGGACCGGTATACGGTGGCGCTGGCGCCGTCAGCTCCCATAAGCCGTGCGACTTGCGATTGCCTTTCATCCGACGAACTCGTTCTGCAACTCATCAAGCTCGGCCGGCGGTCTTCGTTATCGAACTACCGATCCAAACGAGCCGTGAACCGGTACTTTAGCAGTTTGACCAGCAGCAGCGTTTGGCGGGATCCAGGAGCCGAAGAGGCTTCACCGAACCGTTAGCTCCCAGATGATCCGGATATGGCCCCCATGAATCGATGGTCGGAAAATATGCATGTTTCTAACACGCATGTTACTGTTATCGATCAAGTTCAGGACGCGCCCAATATCCCCCTGATCGGAAAAGACGACATACATCAGGCCGTTGGCGTTGAGCCAATTATGCGCTCCCCCGAGAGCTGAGGCCATGGCGCTGTGATCTTCGTCAAAGCAAGAGCGCTCCAAATCGTCCTTTGCTTTTCGGTTCCAGTACGGGGCGGCAAACAAAATAAGGTCGAACTTTTCTTCAGGCTGCAGCGCAGAATAGATGTCACTGAGACGCGCTTCTGCCTGCTTGCAATGACCTAATCGCTCGATGTTTAACTTTGTGGTGAGAACGGCTTGCGGATTGATATCGAGAGCCACCAGGTGTTCCGCCCCAGCGCGAAGTGCCGCCAGCCCCAGGACGCCTGATCCGCATCCCAGATCCAATACTGTTGCTCCAGATTGGATGTGCCACTTCGATATCAAGGCGTCGGGAGCGTGACTTAGGCGTGGCGACAGAACGCCGGGGAGAATGTGCAAGAGCATACCGCACACTTCCACGTCGTGCGGGTGTTCGCATGACCGCAGATCCGCGATCATAGCGTCTACATCGGTCGTTTGGCGCCGCGCCAATATGGGTTGGGGGGCAGTCATTCAACTCTCCAGTTCGCTAGCGCGCGCTTTGCCTCATCGTCCTGCCATCCAATCGATCGAACGCCCTATTGAGCAAGTGCGGCAGCTGTTGCACTGTACAGGGCCTACCGGTTTAATGAGTTTCGAGCAGGTTTGTCCCAACGTGTCTGAATGCGCTTTGCGCCTTCGCCGACTATCGTTGCCTCCCAATAAGCAACGGCCGTGCCATCGGAATTCAAGGCGCTCGGCTTCTGATTTTCCTTGGAAAACGATCGCCGGCAGCTCTGATGTTCTGCCGCCCCGATGATGGTCAGCGGCGGTGTCGGACTCCGAACACGTATGACCGAGTTGGTGTACGTATGGCTTCTATCCCGGCAAGTTTCAGGGCAGTCGAATTTCGACGGTCTTTTAGAATTCACGTTTCGATGAAAGCGCGTCAGGAACGGACAAGACTCCGCTCAATTAACGATTTTGATGCCGCCCAAATGACTATCTAGCGGATCTAAAGGAGCGCTACTTCGCACTGCGCTGGCCCCGGCTCAATCGAAACTCGCCGAATGGCATACCCGTCGTCGCGATCATAGCCCGGATTGCCTCAATCGAGAGCTGATGGATCACGATCATCAATGGAGCGGCAGCACACCCCTCTTGCCGCTCAAATTCTCAACCCTCCCCCTCTTTTGTTACAAACTTTATATGGGCCCGCCCCATGCTGCAGCGCCTCCGAGCAGCCGCGTGCCGGACCTCGTTGATTCTACCTGACGGAAGGCCACGTCAGGTTTTGGAAAGCTGACATCGCTAGCGAGGAACCAGAGAGCTATGCTGACGGACGAGATCATGGACCGATTGAACACTATCAACCAAGCCGATCATGATCAGGCTGCAACCAACGCAGCCGAGGAACAACAGCAACAGCCGCAAGCGGAGTTCGAGCAGCACCTGCTGGATGCTCCCGGGGGCGGCTCGACATATCCCCATCGAGAACTCTATGATGTCACTGAGGAGGACGATCGCCTCATCCAGGCAGCATCCGCCGCTGCTCTCAAGCGAGGGCCACCGCCGAGTTCTACCACCATCAGTATTTATGATCGTCGGCTTCGCAAATTGGCTGAGGAGCTGAAGCGGTCCGGCAAATCAATGGCTAGCCTGGATGACGATAAGTTACTCGGTTACGCCAGTAAGCTGCTGCAAAACGACAAGGTCATCGTCCCAGCATTGTTAATGATCAGTCGGTATCGCGATCCTGACGCAGACGCTCTCCCCCTCACAACGCATTATCGTCCTTCCAGGGAAGATCAGCGTCTCATCAGGGAGGCTGCCGAGGCACGTTTTGGTCGACGGATCGCCGAGGGAACGGCCGGGAGCTATGCGAGCGGGCTGCGGAAGTTGGCGGTAGCGCTTCGTCCCTCGTCCATTGCCAAGCTCAGTGATGACAAACTGCTCGGCCACGCGGACCGTTTGTTTCGAAATGACAAGACGATCATCGCCGCCTTGAACGCTCTCCGCGACTATCGCGCGACCATCGGGCGGGGCAATTTGGGCGCAGAAGGAGGCAGCTCGCGCCAGGTCATTCAACCGCCCGCTCCTTCGCCCATACGGCCGGTCGATGAGCAGCGATTGGGGAACGCTGCGGATCGCGACGACGCCTCACTACCGGCTGATAGTTTCAATACTTTGCACGTTTCCCAGGATGTGCCTTTCGATACCGCGGAGCAGAGCGGCGAGCTTCCAGTTGCTGGCTTCGATGCACCAGTACTTTTTCAGCAAATGCGTTCAGCGACTCCATCGCCCGCGCCAAGTTTCACTCAGGAAGAGCTTTTCGATGCCGCAGATCGCGACGGTCGGCCGGGAGCGACGACCTTCAATGCACCGGCGCCTTGGCCAACGATGAGTGCTACCGCCCACTCGCCGGTACAAAGTGTCACTCAGGAAGAACTTTTCGATGCCGTGACCGGTCGGCAACGAATGCACTCAGCGATTTCATCGCCCGTGCAAAGTTTCACTCAGGAAGAGCTTTTCGATGCCGCGGATCGCGAGGGCCTGCCGCCAGCGACGATCTTCAATGCACCGTCGCATTGGCTAACGATGAGTTCGACCGCCCACTTGCCGGTACAAAGTGTCGCTCAGGAAGGGCTTTTCGATGCGACCTGGCAGCCGCCGCAGAATTCCGCCCCTGAAGACCATTTTGGACGGATAATAAACCAAGGCGCTGCGGCCCAGAGCGCACTTGAGCAGACGTCCCTCCCAGCCAGCGAAAGCTTTGATGCTTCTTTGGTCGTTCCCGAGGCCTTCTCTCACGGTAGCCAGCCTGCGCCGGATATGATGCGCTCCAAGCTGGGCCGATGGGGTCTGTTGCCCGATGCGGCACAGCGGGTAAAGGCCTACGACATTCGCGGTGAACGCTATACGGGCGTGTTGGGACCCGGAGGGCCCAATGATGTTCAGCTCATCCATCTGCGGTCTCCCGCTGTCGGCGATACCTTCGATGTGTCGTTTGCCGTTCCCAAGGATTTTTCGCATCGCACCCAGCTGGCTCCCGACATGATGCTGTCCACGTTGGGCAAGTGGGACTTCTTGCCTGTTGTGGAACATCCGGTCATGAACTACGAGATTGGCGGCGAACGCTACACGGCCATGTTGGGACCGGGAGGACCGAACGACGTTCAACTCATTCACCATCCTCGGCCTGCTTTGCCGGGTGAAGCTAGGCCAGGGGTGGGGAGGGTTTCCCCAGATGTGGAGGTCGGCCTTGCGCCAGGGTTTGATGCGTTGGCAACTTTCGAATGGCGCGGGGACACTCCTTCGGCGCTGGCGCCAAACCGTCCCGTGCCGTCTACCGCACCCGCATCGAGCCATCAGCCAAGCCCGCAAGTGCCTGAACTCGGGGAGTTGTTCGGCGACGATTGGAGGCACAGCCTCCAAGAGGCTTCGCCCGTCGTGATCGACATGCTGCAAAACCTTGGTCTCCTGCCGAGCCAGGATGTCCCAATGACCCGTTTTTTGATCCACGGTCAGCCCTACACGGCTGAACGTCTACCCGGAGGCCGCGTTCTTCTCTTCCATCGGCCTCCAATTGGCTGAACGAGGGGCTCGTCGGCACGTTGGGACAGCTTCCGAACGGACTCCAGACGCCACGCCAGATCTTTTGCTTCCAGAGATCTTAAAACTGCGCTCCAAGGCTATCAGCCCAACCCGACCATACCAGTCACAGCATGATCTCAAGCATGATCTCAAGCAGGATCGCATTCGGCAGCACCGGTACTCCCAGACGACGAGACCCGAGAACAGTCGGGATACAGGATAAGAAGGCGCTAAATGACGATGGTTTGGCCGAGGATTAAGCGCGAATTATCGCGGCCCGGTGGATTAATCGCATTGGAAGGAATGTCTCACAAGAGTCGCGGACAAGGATGCGAGCGTACTTTGGCGACCCGTTTTTTTGGTTTAGTGAGGCTCCTTGGCTCCCTGATAGTGCGAGCATAGCCGCAACTGCCGACCTTCCGATCACAAAGATCCGATGAGCATGGTCAGCCCTCATATGGCAGCTTTGAGCGAACTGGCGCAACTTCGTACAACTCGGACCCCGGGCGAAAGACGGTCAGAAACAATCTGGCCGTCTTCACGATCTAGATTATCGTACCATGTTCGGTGAAGCATCCACGCGTTAAGGAAACGGCTTCGAAGTGCGGTCCCAGCGCAGTGCTCTTCGTTTACCAGATGAACTTCGCGCCATCAGGCAAGTCGCAGATGAATTCGCCTTGGTTCACGAGTTCGGTGGTCCCGACGACAAGCTTCGAGGCCCGCACCGTGAGCTTGCCTTCGCGGCTGAGGCTATGGCGGATGTACTCGGTGACGGCATGTCCGGCGCTGTCCACCGTTTGGTGCGCATTGGCGAAGCTGATGCCGTTCTGGGGCGTCACCCTGAAGGCATTGATGACCAGACCGGCCTGCGTCGCCGACGCAGGCTTGCTACCCTCCGCGTTGGCACAGCGGCTCATGTCCAGGATGAGCTTCACGTTCTTTCCGGTCTGCAGGGCATTGAGTACCTCGGTGTATTTCGGCGAAGGCTCGTCGGCTCTCGCCATCGCGCTCATGCTTGCGGCCGAAAGCAAGGACAACAGGATCGTCAGCCCTTTGCCAGTAAACTTCATATGCTCATCTCCCTCGATAAGTACCACAGATCGCACGTTGCAAGACGTCGTCCCCGCAAGCCGTTTGGCGGATTCCAGACATCAAGCACGCCGCGCCTGCGACAAAAACAGCCTGTCGCGACCAGGCACAAGTGGTTGTGACGGCTATTCGGACGTCACAACCTCGTAGGTCAGGTTTGCTAAAGTGGCACGACCTCGTGCGACATCGCTGGAACGACTCGACCGAGCGCCGGCCGCTTAGAACTACAGACGGCAATCGGTCGCGCCAATCCAACGGAGGCCAATACGACCGAGGGAATGCGGCCCCAAATGTGCCTAAGCGGGCGACTTCCGAAAGAACACTTCGACCAACCGCATCTGCCAGCTTGTCCACGTTGAGACCTGGCAAGGTCTCTCTGCCACCGGACGATAAGCCGGCAATGGGTGGCTGGGCGAACAAGCTCAGTAAAGGCACCCGATCTCGCCCTCGTCGAAACAGGAACCCAGATGGCACAAAGAAGTGTCGACTTCTAATATATCGCTTTGCGTGGCTTCCGTCTGGCTGACCGCTCACCTCACCGAACTGAATTCATCCGGCACCCCTCAAACGGATACTGGCTTGCTTTCCGGTTCGTCAGCTTCTCGAAAGCTGCACCTGCAACACTCCATGCCAACGACCGGCACTCGAGGAGAGCTCGAAGAGAAATGAATGTTGATCCACGGAATCCCGCAGATACTCCCCTTGGAGCTCACGACGTCGGGCAGCAGGGTGGACCGGCAGCCAGACGAGCCGAGCGCACACACCGACGCGCCGACGCACAGGTCCGAGGATCAAGCAAGCTTCGAGCAGCAGCTAGATGACTTGGATTCGGTCTACCCCGCGAGCGATTCAGTCTCCCTTATGGCAAATCCCGGGACGGCCAGGTCTGCGCCGAACGAGGTCGCCACGGTAACCGGTCGCTATCCAGCCACATCATTTGTCAGCGCCCGCGCTAAGCTTGCGGCAACGCTGACAGGCGCCACGCTTGATGCGCTCAGAAATGAGATCGACCTCGCCGACCAGCAATCAGCACGTTGGTCGCCAGCGGCTACAACTTTCGATGACAGTGTCGATCGGGACCGCATCTTCAACGAAGTGGCGGGGTCATCATATGTCACGGCGCTTCCAGAACCAGGGCAGCGATTCCAAGCCGCGCACGGAAGTCAACACGAGCGCAATATCGCATGTGCGTAACGCGGCGAGGGACCACTCTTCGGTTGGAGATCCTCTGGAACGATATCCTATGGACCTTGCGCGCCCGGCTGGATGGCATATGCGCGGCAAGACAACAGCTTCTCCTTCCGTGTCGTTAGTTGAGGATCCGTCAAAGCTGGTCGTTTCGCGCGACCATTGGGCGCGAGCAATCGAATGCGAGCACGTTGCACACATACACCGTACCGAGGTCCTCGGTTTGGACGCCAGACGACGTTCTGAGCAGTATCGGGCTCGGAATGAATGTCGAGGATCAGGACAACATCGATGCAGATGTGGATCTGATGTGCTCGCTGGGCTGAGCGCCAACTAGAGAGACCGAACGCCTGTTTCTAGACGGCAATCTCGACGACTACCGGACCGCCCGCGACGCAAATCCGTACAGGCGTGATGGCACTGAATAGACAACCTACCGACGTGCTCTATTGCGAAAACGTTCATCCATGTGCAAACACCGAAACAGCAAGCCAAGGAAGGGCTTGAGAATACGCGCAAACAATCACGAACAATGGCCAGCATAGCATACGCATCACGCGGCCATTAAAGGCTCAATCGCCGCCGACATCGCGAGAGCGCGATCCGGCGCGTGGTGCCCATTCGACCGCCCCTTCAAAGGTGTTCTTCGACGTCACTCATTCGGGCGGGCTTTGGCTATTGCCTGACATCGATCCGGTCGCCGCGTTCGTTCCGAGATAGAACTCATGTCGTGAGCCGGAGAACGCCTTCCGTCTGATGCGGGACACGTTCGATCCGAAGACCTCAACAGGATCGCATGACTGAGCGCAGTAGACGCCGCATCAGCCACGGCAAGCGGCGCAGCCGCCCGATGCATATCCGCCGCTTGAATGTGTTCCATCAAAACAATTGATTTTGCCAATCCTGCATGAAGCCTCCATAGTCGGCTGCGGTCTTTGGAGGCAGCATTCAGGAATGTGGTGTAACAATCGATTCTCTGTTCAATCCCTTGCCGGTCAATTCCACCTCGGCAATCGCGCGTCTGCATCCAGGACGTTAAGCTCACGCGTCAGATCAACGCTTCTTGCGGCCAGCCACAGTCTGCCTGCCAATCGCCACGTGTGAGGCAATCTGGCAATCGCACGCCCACGCGCGCTACGGCTTCCCCCTTAACGCGCAGCAACGATGACTGCCTCATGCCATCCTTGCAGGTGAGGCTGCGCGTCATAGAATTTGGAGATACGAAATGCTCACGACGTTGGAGAAAGTAAGACCGACCGCAATCCTCAAAGCTATGACCGTATCCAGACTTCCTCGCTATCGCTTCAAGACGCGCGTAAGTGTGAGGGTACGTTGTAACCAATTGTTAAAGACACTTGAATCTCACCCAACGTCAGATTGTAGGATTTCCGACAACCTCGCGACACAAAACCACGCTCGCGCGAACACTTCCTGACAGGCGGCAAGAATTGCGAACGTCTTCCAAACTCAACACCGCGCCGCTTCGCTCCGTCACACGGATCGATTACTCCGCCTATGTGCAGCACGAAGGACGCAGCGCCGCCCCTGCCGGATCAAGATTTAGCATGCGGGCCGAAAGCGGGCTCTGTTTACCTCGCGCTGTCCATGCAACACGCGACCAAAAACTCGAGCTCCGATCATTCCGCCGCGGCTCATCCAAGATGAGATGCAGCTGGCGCAATGACCTCGATCAGAGGCGTCGTAGCCCCGACGAGCGGCTCCCCTATCTGCCCCTCATTCACTACTGTCGATGGGGCGCAGCATCGGACGCGCCAAAGCATCGAGATCGTTGGCGCCCTGCAAGTCTATCATCGGCCAGGGAGCGGTTTTCTCAGTAGTTCGGAGGCACATCGATCTGTTCGTCGTACATCGCTGCGCCGGAGGCATCGTCCAGATGCGTGGCCTGAAATTGTCATTCACGCGGAAAAGCTTGCGTCATCGGGACTTGGCGACGCCACAGGCTCGACAGCATAGCAAGATTGACCGCGGGGCCGGGGCAATGTGGGAGTGGTGGGGAGTTCCAACAATGTCGGTTTCACCAGGCTGTTCAGCAACAAATCCATCGGCTCGTTCCTGGGCATTGGCTTCGATTGCGCGCTCTAGCGCCATCATGATCGAAGCCGGCTACTCAGTGCGTGCAGACATCGCTGCGATCGATGCTCAGATCCGCCAATCGGCTGCAACCGCTTGCGGCCTTGTAAATGATTTCGCATTTTTTCCCGGCACAAAGGGCCCGCTCGGCATCGCCGACGACGCATGCAGTCACCGTCGGGTCATCGCATTTTACAATCTCATGATAAGGACGTCACCGAGATTGATCGCCCACCACCACGCTACGCATCGTCGCTGCCGCACCTTTGCGCTCATGTCAAAACGGACGTCTGTCAGTTTCGTCGAACCTCTTGGTCAACCGTGACGCGCTTAAGGTCTTGGCGTGGATGGACGAGAGGCGATGAAATGCGAATTCTCCTGGTTGATCATCATGCGGACTTTGCCCGTGCTGTGAAGGAAGCGCTCCCCTATTGCGGGTTCGCCGTTGACGTGACACGCACGCTGGATGAGGCGGCGGCCGCGCTGGATTGCGCCAACTACCACATTCTTTTGCTCGAATTGGTTCTGCCCGATGGAGACGGCTTGGATTGGCTGAAGCAGCTGCGGCGCGAGGGACGCTCAATGCCGGCCATTATGATGAGCAGTCTCAACGATCTCGGCCGGCGGATTGCGATCTTCAATGCGGGCGCGGACGATTTCCTCCCCAAACCCGTATCTACCGAAGAACTCATCGCACGCATGCGGGCCATTCTGCGGCGGTCGACGCAAATGACGGCGCCGCTCGTGACATTCGGCAATCTGCATTTCGACCCCATTGCAAGGCAAGTCGCGGTCGGTGGTCGGATACTGAAGATTGCTCGCCGCGAAGTGTGCATTCTTGAACATTTGCTCAACCGTGCCGGCCGCACCGTGCCGCGCGCATCGCTGGAGGACAGCCTTTATGCGTTCGACGATGAGGTCTCGGCCAATGCGTTGGAAGTCGGAATCTATCGCCTGCGCACGCATTTGAGCCAGTCGGGGGCGACGCTCAGGATCAAGACCGCGCGCGGCGTCGGTTACACCCTTGAACTCATTGAGGCAGCCTCGGCTGCCTGACTAAATCGAACTCGAAAGCAACAATCCCTTGAAGGTCATTTACAATGCTGCCGGCACTGATGGGCCGTCGATGCTCGTCAGGACGTCGCGCTGTGCCGTTTTGTCTCGCCTCTGCTACGTCCTGTGCGGACTTGCTCTGCTGTTTTCATCTGCTGCGGCAGCCGAGATCAAGCGGGATAGCAAAGGAGAACCGCCACGCGCGGCGCCCGGCGGCACCTCCGGCACGCTGAACCTGACTTCTTCACAAGGCAAGACAGTTCATCTGACCGCTGCGGCGACCAGCATCTTTGTTGCTGACCCGACGATTGCGGATTATCAGGCGCCGTCGAACACGACGATCTTCGTGTTTGGCAAGAAATCCGGACGGACCAGCCTCTTTGCGCTGAACGAAAACGGCGAGGCTCTCGCCGAGCTGCGCGTGGTCGTTACACAGCCGATCGAGGACCTGCGAGCAACGCTTCGAGCCGAGGTTGGCGACTATCCGATCCAGGTGAGCTATACCCCACGCGGCGCTATCCTAAGCGGTACGGCGCCCAATGCCGAGGTTGTCGAGACCGCCAAGAAAGTTACCGAGCAGTTTCTTGGGGCCGGGTCACTGGTCGTCAACAAGATCCAGGTCGCCGGCTCGTTGCAGGTGAATCTCAGCGTACGGGTCGCAGAAGTCTCCCGCAGCGCCGTCAAGGATCTCAATATCCATTTCACCGCATCCAGCCCGAACGGTGCCTTTTTGATCAGCGGCAAAGATGGCGGGTCCGGCGCGGCCGGCGGCGGCACGATCGGCATCGGGTTTAGCGCTGGCAATACCAACCTCAGTGCTGTTCTCGACGCACTCGCCAGCGAACACCTCGCCTCGATCCTGGCTGAACCTAATCTGACAGCGATGTCCGGCGAGTCCGCGAGCTTCCTTGCCGGCGGCGAATTCCCAATTCCTGTGATGCAGGATAATCGGCAGGTTTCGGTCCAATTCCGCCAGTTCGGCGTGAGCCTCGAATTCGTTCCGACGGTTCTCAACAATAATCAGATCAATGTCCGTGTGAAGCCCGAAGTCAGCGAGCTGTCGAGCGAAGGCCAAGTCAAGATCAATGGCATGGAAGTCCCTGCCCTCTCGACGCGGCGGGCCAGCACCGTGGTCGAGCTCGCCAGCGGTCAGAGCTTTGCAATCGGCGGCTTGATCAGGCGCAACTTCAACAACGACATCGGCGAATTTCCCTGGCTCGGCGACGTGCCGATCCTTGGCGCGCTGTTTCGCTCCTCATCGTTTCAAAAGCGCGAAACCGAGCTTGTCATTATTGTCACGCCTTACATCGTGCGGCCCGGATCGAACCCGGGCCGGATGAGTGCGCCGAGCGATCGCATCGCACCGCCGTCGGACGCGGGCCGCATTTTGACGAATACGCTGGCGCGACCGCCAAAAGACCGCAATGCGCCCCGCACCAGCGCACCAGGATTGACCGGCAGCGCCGGCTTTATCATCGAATGAGGATCGTCAAATGACTCTGCGACATCTGTGCCATTTGATCGTTATGGCGGCAACGTTGGGTGGATGCGCAAATAGTGCTTCGGTCCGTTCCGAGCCGGCTGAGCAGGCGATCCAGGTGGAACAGAAGAGCAGCGTCTTTTTCTTGCAGAGCCTTCGTGGCTCTGAAAGGCATCGGCTGCGGAGTTTCATTGCGCATGCCAGTGGCGGTCGGCGGGATGCACTCCATATTGATGTCACCGGCTCACCCCGGCTCATTGCACAAGTGGCCCACGAGGCCCGTGCGATGGGCATCGCCCCCTATAACATCCGCCTGGCCGCCTCCCCGATCGATCTGCCCGCCCGCTTCGGGGTGCGGATCGAGGCCATCACCTTTGAGGCCCATCCTCCCGTTTGTCCATCGCTTTCCCTCGTCGGACCTGCGGTAAACGACAATTCATTCGATCCGACCCTTGGCTGCTCGACCAGAAACAATCTGGCAGTCATGGTCAACGATCCGATCGACTTGCTGGACAATCGATCTGTCATGACAAGTAGTGGCGATCGCGCCGTCAGTCCTCTTGCCAGCTACGGCACCTTTGCCCCGCCCAACAAGAGCAAAGAGGAAGATGGAGGGAGCAACAGGGCAACACCGGAAGCCCCCGCGGCGACGACGAGGGACGTACAGCCCCCTCGATGAGGGGCTGGCGCCACCGTCAAGATGATCCAGGGTTTTTTCGTTCCGATTGAATTGGAACGGGTCTCTATAGATTCTCGCTCTGGCGCGTTTCTTCACGCGAACCGGGACCCGCTTCGCCCGGAAGCACTCTAGACCAGGCCGCCAGCGTAAAGCGCTTTTGCGACCGCCTCGAAATATTGCGAAGGAACCGGGTTGCCGAGCTTTGCTGTGCCGAGCAGCTGTCGCGCCAGGACGTCGTCATCCACAACCTTGAGGCCCAGCGCGCGCGCCTGGCCAAGCAGTTTGGAAGCAGTTTCGCCCTCGCCACGGCAGACCAGGATCGGCACGCCGGTTTCGCCGCGAACATAGCGCAGCCCAACCAGGGTTGTGGATCCCGTTAGGATCAGGTTGGCGCGATGAACGCCAAGGGGAGCCTCGTTCGCGGACTCCTGGCGCAGACGCCGATGTTCGCGTTTCACTTGCGGATTGCCTTGCTGTTCCTTGTTCTCGCGCTTGGCCTCGGTTTCGGTCATGCGCATCTCCTGCAGGAACAACCAGCGCTGGATCAGAAGATCAGTCAATCCGCCGACGAGAAACGCCCCGCCCGCAATCCCGGCCAGCAGCTTGACCTCGGTGAAGACCAATCCGAGACAGCCCATGCCACAGACCGGCAAGTACACCAACGCTTTCCAGCTAGCGGTCACGGTGAAGAAAAAGCACGTCCCGAGGAGCACTACCTTAACCAGAGTCTTGCCAAGCTCGATGGCCGATCGTTTCGATGCGATCCGCGTCAAGCCCTTGATGGGATCCAGTTTCTCAAGTTTCGGCTTGAGTGGCTCCAAAGCAATCATGAAGCCGCCATTGGCCAGAACATTGGCCAGAAGGGCAGCTGCCACGGCCGCCGCGAGTAAAGGCCCGACCGTTGCGATCGAAAGTTCCAGTAAGCCGCTGAGCGCCTGCGGAACGGCGCTCGTGAAAGGCTGCTCCTGCAGTTTGTCGATCAGCCGGACCGTTTCATGCCACTTGTCTTCGATCGCTCCCGCTCTCCACCACAGACAGGAAAGACCGGCGCAGGCGCTGACCCCGCTCACCAAATCCGAACTGCGCGCGCTCTGCCCCTTCTTGCGTGCATCGCGCAGCTTCTTGGGTGTCGGAGGAAGCTTTTTCTCCTCGCTCGTGCCGCTCATTTCAAGAGCTTCTTGAAATGCTCGAGTACGTTGTTCGACGTCAGGATTTCAGCTCCCGCATATTCGAGGAGATAGACGGTGTAGCTGACCATGATGACGCCGAAGGCGACATTCTTGATCGTAGGCGAAAGATCGTTCAGCTTTAGCTGCGATGCAAAGCGGCCGAGCATCATGACCGACACGTCGATCAGCAGCAGCAGGGCCAGCACGGGCCCGGCGACCAATAGCGTCGTCAGCATGATATGATCGAGAAGGGCGAGGCATTCCATTGCCCCTTGTGCCGTGACCGCAGGCAGGAACCGATACACGGGCCAGATCAGATAGCTGCCATAAAGGCTGCTCACCATGGTCTGAAGGCCGCCGACCAGAACGAAGATCGTGACCGCAGTGACACCGAGAAAAAGCCCGGTTCCCGACGCCTGGCTGTGCGTCGCAGGATCTTCCGCCGCGACCTGGCTTGAGATTCCTCTCTGGGTATCGATGATGTCGCCGACGGCCTGGATGCTCCATAGGGGAATGCTGAGCAGGATGCCGAGCAGAAGGCCGACGAAGACCTCCTTCAAGCCGAGCATGGTGACGCTGACCAGGCGCGTGTTCGGGTCGAGCGTCTCCAGGCCCAGCTTGATCTGCGCGAGGCACGGTAGTCCGATCGCAATCGTCAGACTGCCCCGAATCAGGCCGCTGATACGCGGCCGCGTAAAAACGGGAAGCACAAGCATGATGCCTAAGGCGCGGGCCGCGCTTAGGCCGGTTGCCGCGACAAGTTCGATGCCGCCCTGGACGAGAGCGTGCGCATCGGTGGGTGACAGGCCAGCCATCCAGGTCCCGCTAGTATCTTGCGGTGAGTGCAGGAAACTCGCTGAAAATGCGCTCGGCCTGTTCGATGAGCGGAGCACTGAGCACAGGAGAGAAGCCGGCGAGCACGGCGACGACGACCAGAAGCTTCACCGTCAGGGGCAAGGTTTGATCCTGGAGCTGGGTTGCCGCCTGGATGAGGCCAATGATCAATCCCGAAATCAGAGCCGCGAGGAGCGGCGGCAGAACCCAGATCATGAAAAGCACGAGCGATTGGCTCAGGTGCATGAGGATGCTGGCTTCGTTCATTGTCAACCTCCGGGCGTCGTGTAGCTTAGTACCAGCCCGTGCATGAGACGTGACCAGCCGTCGATGGTGACGAATAGAAAGAGCTTGAATGGAACAGATACTACTGTCGGCGATACCATCGACATCCCCATGGCCATCAAAATCGTCGTGACGATCAGATCGATGGTGATAAAGGGAAGATAGAGAAGAAAGCCGATTTCGAAGCCGCGCTTGAGCTCCGAGATCAGGAACGACGGCACAAGAATCACAAAATCATCAGCCGTGGCACTGCCGCGCATCTCCTCCGACCAGACATGTTCGGCCGACGATAGGAAGAACCGGCGCTGCTCTTCATTGGTAAACTTCTTCAGATGGGCGCGCAGCGGCTCCTGCCCCTCCTTGGCGGCCGTCACCCAGTCATCGAACGTTTGGTAGCGGAGTTGCGGATCCGTCAGGCGGTTGTAGGTCTGCTCAAACACCGGCGCGCTGATGAAGACCGTCAGGATCAGCGCCGCCCCATACAGGACAATGTTGGGCGGTATCGATTGGGTTCCGAGCGCGTTGCGCACCAGGAAAAGCACAACGGAGACCTTTATGAAAGCGGTCGTGGTAACGACTGCGAAGGCTAGCAGGCCGAGGCCGACCGTGATCGCAAGAAGCGCCAGGATGCTGGGTTGAATCTCAGTCATTGACCGCCAACCTGCCGCGTAACCTGACGGCAAGTTCCTCGCCGATCCGCACGATATCGCCGCGGCCGATACGCTGGCCGTTGGCAAGAATATCGACGGGGCCGTCAAGCGACCGGCCGAGTTCGAACACATGGCCTTCGTTGATGCTCCGCAAGGTTCCAATCGACATCGGCCAGCGGCCACATTCGAATACGAGCGTGATCTCGAGACTGTCGATATCGGCCTCGGAAGGGAGCTGTTGTGCTTGGGGTTGTGTCGTCATGTGTCCACTTTTCAGGGGGTGGGATTGCGAGCGAAATGGCCCCCGCAGGACCAGCCTTTCGTCGGCGATCTCGGCAGGAGCCCACAATGCGCTCGCAGTGAGGATGACCTGGCCTCGAGCAAGCGGAATAGCATCTGGCAGCAGCGCATCGCCTTGCTGCGCCTGACGAAGAAGGCCGATCGTGATGCGGAGCGAGCCAACCTGGCCTGCGACAATGATAGGCAGTTCAGAACGAAGCTTGGGCGTCTGTCGCGGCAATCGGCCAAGCATTTCGCCCAGGACGCTGAACGCGGGCGGAACCAGAGCGTCAAGAGACGAGAATAAAAGCAGGCGAACCTTAGTCGCGAGCTGACCATAGGCAACGTCGAATTCCAGGTATGGACCTGATTTCGCCGCTTCATCGGTGCGGAGAAGCTGCAAATTCCGCTGCATCAGTCGCTCCAGTGGAGCGAGCAACGGCTCTAGCGCCAGTTCAAGGACCAGCGAACGCGTCGGCTCGGAAGGTAAGCTCAGGCCGTTCTGTATGGTTGCAACCAGCGCTTCAGCAAGCGGGACGGGCAAGGACAGGACGAGCATTTCGCCGCCCGCGTCAAAGACACAATCAAGCATCGATGTCTCAGTCGGCTCGACCTGCCAGACAAGCCGATTTATACGCAGCGATAGCGGCTTGTCGCCGAGACGGCTTTGCAGAGGTCCGCGGAAAACCGCGATCTCATTGAGCCACGAGACCACAGCATGCGAGAGGGCCAGCTGCGCTCTGAATGGCACCGATCTGTCCGGCCTCTGGGTCGCAGGCGACACCTGCTCCTCACGGCATGCTGGCGTTAAGGTAGAAGTATCGGCCATCAGCTCGGCTCGTCTCCCCGTTGGGCGGACGCGCCTCTGCGGTAGCGAAGCAACACCTCATCATCGGCTTCGATTTCCGTCGCGGCTTCAACATGAGCATTGGTGCTTCGCTCAACGTCACGCTCGATCTCTTGCCATTTGTGGGACGCCGCCGAACGTTTGGCCCAAAGCGTCCGCGCCTCAAGGACTGCAGTCTCGGCCTGATCTTGAGCCGAGCGCGCCTCGTCAAGAACCCGCTGGGCTGCCGCGATGTCCTCCGCGAGTCGACCGATGATAAGATGATGGCGGCGCTCGAGTTCGCTGACGGATATCGCGTTCTCCGATAACATCTGCCGATAGAGCTCGGCTTCGACCCTTGCGCGGTGGCTTTCGGCATTTGCAAGCTGCTCGCAAGCCTGTGCGACAGCTTCATCTGTGACGCGGCGCTTGGCTTCCATGTTGGACAGCTCACGAAGGGCACTCCGCTCCCTCATGTCCTTCACCAGCCGCAATTTCGACGCATGAACACAGTTCATGCGGTCAGACGCGACATCCATGCCACCGTCTCCCCAAAATTGCATGCTTCGTCCTGGCCTTGACGCAGGAACGTGCGCAACTCCTCGATCGAGGCGATCGCCCGGTCGGTCAGCGGATCGGAGCCTTGCTTGTATTCGCCGACCTTGATCAAGAACTCGGCTTCGGCGTGGCGCGAGAGCAGATCACGGAACAAGGAAGCGGCCTTGCGATGCTGAACAGACACGACGGCATCCATGACGCGGCTTCGGCTCGACAGCACATCGATTGCCGGAAAATGCTCTCGCGAGGCTAACGCGCGCGAGAGAATGATGTGCCCGTCAAGAATGCCGCGAGATTCTTCGGCGATTGGGTCGCCCGTGCCGTCACCTTCGACAAGCACGGTATAGAAGGCCGTGATGGAGCCATGCTCGCCCATGCCGGCCCGCTCCAACAGGCCCGGCAGCAGTGCAAAGACGGAGGGCGGAAATCCGCGCCGGGTCGGAGGCTCTCCCGCGGCAAGGCCTATTTCGCGCATCGCGCGGCTAAAGCGCGTCAAGGAATCCATCATCAGAACGACACGCAGCCCCTGATCACGAAAATATTCGGCCAGCGCCGTCGCCATATGGGCGCACTGAGCCCGCTCCATGGCCGAACGGTCGGAGGTCTCAACAACGACGACCGAGCGGCGGAGCGCATCGCCAAGATGGCGCTCGATGAATTCACGCACCTCTCGGCCGCGTTCGCCGATCAACGCGACAATCGTGACGTCGGCGGCTGCACCCTTGACGATCTGCGACATCAGTGTCGACTTGCCACAACCGGCGTCTCCATAGATTCCGATCCGCTGGCCTTCTCCACATGTCAGGAGTCCATCCAGGACACGAACGCCGAGCGGAAAAGACTGTTCGATACCGCGTCGTTTCATGGGGTTAGGCGCCTTACCGCGCAGCGGGCGCACTTCGCCAGCCTTTATGGGGCCCTTACCATCGAGCGGACGACCGAAACTGTCGATCACGCGGCCGAGCAAATCGGGGCCGACCGGCACTTCCTGCATTCGCCCGGTCGTGACGACTTCCGCACGGTTGGACAAGCCGACCATGTCACCGATCGGCGTGAGTAACACCCCGTCCGGCAACAAACCGATCACCTCGGCCTCGAGCGACCATCCGCTGCGGGGATCCTGCAAGAGGCATAGTTCCCCAACCCGGGCCTCCGGCAGGACGGCATGGAGCAGTGTACCGATCGCCCGCGTGATCCGACCGCGGACGGCACGCGTGTCGATATGCTTAGCGGAATATCTCAAGGATGAGAGTGCGGCGTGGACGGCCCCTTCTTCAGCGGCAGCATTGTGGGTCGGTCGTTGCGTGGTCATGGCTCACCTTCGTGCGAAGGCAAGCCAAACCCCAAACGAAGCGCGCGGAGCTGCGCGGCAAGTCCGAGGTCGACATTGCCAAACTCGCTCCACAAAATGCATTGGTCCGCCGCGAGCGCCGGATCCGGCTCGATCCTGACCTTGGGCCGGCCACCCTGTCCATTGTAGGCTGCAAATTCACTAGCAAGCAGATCGGCCTTTAAGGGCGATACGTGAAGGCAAACTTCCGTGTTCTTGTACTTTTGCTCGATCGCGTGACGAACACTGCGCACCAGCATCTCGCCCGGATCAAAGGCGCCAAGCAAATCGCGCACGATCTCAATGACCAGTTCGGGCAATTGCTGCTCCAGAACGGCCTTTCGCTGCGCGAGTTCACACGCAGCCTGCGCAATAAGTCGTGTCATTTCCTCTGCGCCCGCCTTGACTCCCTCGGCATGGCCGCGCCCCCGTTCCCGCTGATAAGCTTTGCGTCCCCAGCTGCGAACGCGCTGCAGGTGCCGTTCGGCAGCGGCCCGTGCGTTTACGGCGTCATGCCAGATCTTGAGCTCGGCTGCCGGGATCAGGGGTCCAAGCGGGCAGATTTGCGGGGTCACGGGCAATGCTGGGACGTCGACTGTCATACCGTGGCAGCCTCCGCCCGAAAATGGGCCATAACCAAGGAGAGCAGCGAGCCTGCGGCACAACGGTGCTCAGCCGCCGGATTCTCCGCAGCAGTCCCAACGGGCAGGCGTAGAAGCACGCGGATACGGTCGAGCGCTGGAGCCTCGTCGAGCCAGGCGCCAAGACAGGCATGTCCATCATGTTCAATCTGTCGCAACAGGTGCTCCGGATCGGCAATGGGCGTTGTTGCGACCGCACTGGATAAATGCCGGATGGCGAAAGCATGCGCTTCAGCACCGATCGTTTTGATCAAAATTGATAGATCGTGCTTTGAAACCAGCTTCAGGACGGAGCGTGCATGCCAGAGACCGCCGGCGAGCAGGGCAGCCCGCCGCGGATCATGCCCGAGCAAAGGATCCTCGTTCCAGCCAGCTCCGCTCAAATCGACTTCGTGGCCGACCAGCAGTGCGGCCAGTCTTGGCTGCAGCCTAAAACACTGCTGTAGTCGGAGCAACGTGGCAGGCGACAGCAGCGGATCAAAACAGGCAGCAAAACGGCTCGGATGAATCGAGGCAACAAGCTCGCGCAATCGATCGGAAGCCAGCGTGAACGAACGATTGGGTTCGGTGGGAGACGTTGATACCGACATGAGTGTCCTGGCTATGTCGCATCAGACATGATCTTTTTATCAGCAGCCTGAACGGCGGGCACATTCGAACGCCTGCTGAACATGATCAGGTTGCGCGATGATTGCCCGAACTGACGAAGACGCGCACCGAGCAACACATAAGATGCAATGGCAAATACGGCGCCAGCGCCTCCAATCCCAAGCGCAAGCCATGGCGTTGAAGACGATTTTGCGCTTTGAGCTGAAGCGGCTGCCGGCGACGCTGACTGCTCAAGCGGAGTTCGCTCAACCGGCACGAAGACCACAGCCACCTTGTCGTAGGACAGCCCTTCTATGCTGTTGGCTACGAGCATCTTGATCTGAGGCAACAGCGCCGAGAGCTTTGCGTTGGAGCCATGTCGGATGAAAACCGACGCTGAGGACGGGGTCGCATCTTGCCGCAACAGATCGTTTTTAGGAAGGACCACGTGGACCCGGGCGGAAAGGACGCCATCTATATCGCTGATGGTGCGCGACAATTCTTCGCTGAGGGCATAAACGTAACGGGCCCGCTCCTCGATCGGCGAGGCAACGAGGCCCGACCCCTTGAACACCTCGCCAAGATTCTTGAAAGATTGGCGCGGCAGCCCCTCAACATTCAGCAAGTCAATCGAATAGGCGAGCTGCCTTTCCTCGACCTGGATCGTGCTGGTCCCATCCTTGGCGACAACACGAACTGCATCGACCCCCTTGCCAAGGAGAAGCGCAAGCATCTCATTGGCTTCACGCTCCTGAATCTTACTGTAGAGATCAGCTTTGCAGCCGATCAACGGAACAAGAAGGGGTAGAGCAAGGCAAACGCGAAGCCGTCGCCACGATTGACGGCCACCGCTGCCCGCACTGCACATCACACCAGGCATCAGCTTCATTCAGCCCGCCGATAGCAGCTTATTCAGCGACGAACTCACGGCGCCGGTGCTCTTAGAGACAAGTGATACCTGAACGACGTCCCGGTAGACATCCCGCAGATTCACTATCATCGAATCGAAATCTGTCGCTACCGGTTTAACAGTCGCATGTGCACCGATGTCGAGCGGCTGCAATAGCGGCTGCGCGGCAGGTCCAGGCTGGATGACGCTCGGCGCAGACGACACACCGCCGACGGCCGGAGCACCGACATGGCTGTGGTACATGGTAGAAAGCGCTTGAAGGATGCGATCGCCCGGCGGATTCGCCAGCGTGTTCGCGCGCTGCACTTCCGATATGGGCGGAACGACTGCGGCGCTATCTGCGACCGATGAGACGCCCCCCTGATTGGAGGCCGCTTGCGCAAGAGACTGCTCAAAGTGCGCCTGCTCGCCGGGAGCTGCCGGCGAGCAGGCGCCGGCAAGACAGTCGGCTGAATTGGGCGAGATCGGCGTTGCGCCTAACATCATATAGGGAGTCATTGCGCTCGTTGATGAAACCAGGCGTTGTCTGACACTGAACGGATCAAGATCGTAGAGCGGTGAGCTGACGAAAACCTGACGAGGATGCGCCGCCTTGCGTCATCTAAAGATCACGTTTGGCGTCCAGGCTGGACCGAAATTCCAAGTTTAATCCTTAGAAGGCCTTCAGGAATGTTTGTCCGGTCCACGATGGTATTGAAGAGAAATCTTTACGCCGGAGGTTTCATCTGTCTTGGAATGGTCAGCGCGCTTGGCGCCCCCCTCTCGCTGCCGTCGGCCCCTTATAGCTACACGGTTCTGGATCAGGACCTTTCTGCCGCGCTGCAGGAGTTTGGCAACAATCTCAATATCAGGGTCAATGTCAGCACTGAAGTGAAGGGCCGGATTCGCGGACGAATGCCGGACCTGCCACCGCGCGAGTTCCTCGAGCGTTTGACCAACCTTTACAATCTTCAATGGTATTACGACGGCCTAGTGCTTTACATATCCGCGGCCCACGAGGCGCAAAGCCGACTGGTGGTGTTGAACCCGATCAGCTTCGATGCGTTCAAGACTGCGCTCGATGCGCTCAACATCTCTGATGAACGCTATATCGTGAAACCGGCCCCGGGCGATGGCCTCGTCCTGGCTTCGGGCCCGCCACGCTTCATCGCGCTGGTGGACCAGACGTTGAAGGGCCTTGTGGCGGAGGCGCAGGCGCGGCGCAATCCTGCCGCCGCCGAAAGGCCGCCGCGGGATTCGGTTTTGATGTTGTTTCGCGGCTCCTCGAGCGTGGTTATTCGGGACGGACACCCGGAAGGGCATTATTCGCCCGACGCGCCGCACCAGGACGGCACTGTGCGCGAAGCTGGCACGGGCCAGAGATGACCAACCGATGCGAGACATCTTCAGCCGAAGTAGATCCGATCTGCATTGGCTCAAATCCGTCCGATCGTCAGCTTTTCGAAAGCTAATGCGCCCAGCATGAACGTGCGGATGTCTGGACGGCGGCGCCTGCTACCGACCGCAACGGACGTGGGCAACCAACCACCTAGGCGCGAGCGGAAGTTGGTAAGCGCCAGTTTTGACGGCAGCTCGAGGGCTTAAGGGTCAACGCGAGCCTCCGAACCAACTGCGTCGGAGCGCTGGACCGATTGCATTGAAATCCATCCTGTCACTCCTTTCCCATAATGGAGCGGATCGAACGATACGAAGGCTCATGCCCTGCGGCTGAATACGAGCCGAGAGCCCGACTCACCGGAACCGTCTACGGGACGCGGCCGGCTTTGAGCAGCGGCTCAGTGGCGCAAGCTAGGTCGTGTGGACTCTTGGTATTCCGTTGAGCCGCCAATGCCTGACCAATTCTCTGAAAGGACGCATAACTAATGATTGTGTACATTCATCTTGGCGGGAGGCCAAGATGGCCAAGATAGTCGACGCCGGCCAGAAAGGACGTCGCCAAGTGCTCCTGCCGTCGGCGACGTCGCGAAGGTCTGCTGGCGGCGCGAGTAAGCCCGCTCCGTGGGCTGGGCTATGGAATGCTTACCCAGTGGGCGCGTCGCCGTGCGATTGTCCAGGCCAAGGGCCCGCGTCCATCGACGGTTTGATACGAACGAACCCCTCTTGTCGAAATTCGGCTGTGTGGGGCATACCCAGCATGGTGAAAGTTGTGGTCCGGGAGGTCTTGCTAGGCAAGAGGCCGGCCCTCCTTAGTATGTTGATCTGGGCATCCGAGGCCGTATGGGGAACGAAGACCCAGTGGTCGGCTATGAGACGCTCGTTCTCGGGAATGAAATTTGTGAGCTCCAACAGCGCAGCCCCGGCGGACGAGGACGGCCCGGCTTGCGAAGGTCCGGCCTGAGACGGTCCAGCTTGCGATGGTCCAGCATACGATGGCCCGGCTTCCACATTCTGCCAAATCAGATCAGGATCAAACTCTGGGAGTTCCGCGATGGCTTGAGCAATCGGCTGCTGCGAGCCGGGCTGCGGAGAGCTTTCTCTGGCGGCCACCAATGGCCCGGGGGAGGGCGCAGCCGGCGCATATAGATCATCGTCCCGATCCAACGGTGATGAATAGGGATGCCCCGACTCCAAATATTGCGAATAGGGATGCCGGGCGTCCAGATATGGCGAGTAGGCTTTGCCCTGCTGCACGGGAGATCCCGCAGCAGGTGGCAGAGCACTATCTTCAACCTCGCGCAGCTGGTGCTCAAAGCCCGCAGGACCCGCAGGCGCTGATGGTGAATCGGGTTGCGGGCTTGTGCTCGTTGGACTGATTGAGTTGAAATTCATCCTGTTCCGCCTTTGAAAGTTTGGCTCGAGCCATAGTTCGACGAAGGCCATTTGCATTGCGACCTCCAGAGAACCGTTTCGAAGGCTCGTGTGGAGTGCAGCCTCCGAGCTGCCGGCAGAGCATCGGGTGCTCGACGTGCATCTCCATTAAGATGGATAGGCGGTATCGCCCTCTAGACATCCGCTCTCTCATGCTAAGAGAGTTAGCTTTCGAGAAGCTGACGAGCGTCAAAAGGATTCGCAATGAGCCAATGGAGAAGGCATTGACCTCCGCCGAAAGCTGCTGCGCATTTTCAATTCATCTCTGCTTGGCGCAGGCTCGCGCACGATGCTGTCCTGACGCGGCCCGTCGGAAGAATAGGGAGCTGCCGGCCGTCCGTCGCGACCGATCTTGGTTGAGGATCCACGAAATAGCTTCAGGACCGACTCCCGCGAACTGCTTTTAGACGGCCGCGTGCGGCCGCGTCTGCGCCTCCGCTACAGGCCGTTTAGCGTCTGGTCCAAGAGCGCGATGAACGTGGTGGACCAGAAACCAGGACGAGGCCATCTCGGGGTGACGTTCTCACAAGATGTCGGAGATGTTGAGTGCATCGAGGGCCGCCTTGAATGCATCGAAGCTGATCGGTTTCAACACAAGCAGACGACTTTGCGCCTCATTTGATACACGCAGCACGAGCTCATCGTAGTAGCATTGAAGATTGTAGAGTTTGGTCAAACGTTCGAGGAACTCGCGCGGTGGCAGATCTGGATGCGCCCACTAATCTGCCCCTTCACCTCGGCGCTGACGTTTACTGGAATATTGAGGTTGTCGCCGAATTCCAGCAGTGCGGCCGACAGGTCCTGATCAAACCGTGTAGCTATAAGGTGCCGAAGGCAGCGAGAGCGAGAGCAGAGTCCCAAACGCCGTGAGTGCCCCGGTGCAAAGGAAAACTCCTGCGCCCGCAACTCGGTTTGGATGGTTCGGACCGAGTGATACCAGCCAGTTTTTCCCAAAGCCGCCATCAGCATCGGCGCGCTAAAGATCGCCTTTGGTGCGTCCAAGGACGCGACACTTACTTGGTACGCCCATTGGTGATGGAGCTTGATCGATAAAGCGAGCTCCCGTCATAGATATGTCGCCAGGCGAGACAATCGCGCATTGGCCCATCGTCGAGTCGCATTGGCTCGTCGCGGGTAAACCGTTATGCCTTTCGCTGTCACCGCTCTTCAGTACAGACGAAGCAGAACCGCACAATTGAACCATCCTGAGAACTCGTCAGCTTCTAGAAAGCTAACCATCCTAAAATGAGAACCGGAACCTCGAGGGCGAGGCGGCCTAGCGAGCGCAAATGGAATGGACGTGGCAGCGCGCGGTTCGTGTGGTCGGGCGGGCTCGATTAACCGGAGGATCGCGGCTTGCAGCTGCGCCAATTTCTTGTTTGTTGCTGTTTCGAGTGGACAACGAGCTTTGCTGCTGAAACTTCTCTCACCTTGAGCCGTGCACACGTCCGAGTGGCGGATTTGCGCACAATCGACATTCTCAAGGACGATTAGAGTGGACCGGAACAACATCAACCCATTCAGCCCTGGTGAGTTTCAGGCGTACAACGCCCCGCTGGAGCAGCAGGAGCAAGAACCGGGCAATACGAGCCAGCAAGCGAGGTTTGAGCGGCAGCTGAGCGAGCTGCAACACAGTGCGTTTTATGAGAGCTCCGCAGAAGCGGGTTCGCCTGATGGGCAAACCGCAGACGGCGGTGAAGCGATTCGGCGCGCTGATGCCGGCGGTTCGATGCAGGTGCCGTCCATTGAGAGCCACTCATTCAGCAGCACGCGCCAAAGCGTGGACATACCCCATACCCCCTTCGGCCGTTCGACTGAAGTGCCGTCCAAGCGAAGCCGCGAGAACGATGGCCCGGACGAGGAGCTTTTTTCTAGATTCCGCGAGGCATCAAAGAAACGCCGAGCCAGCGATGGCACTATCCGCGAGGAAGCCAAGAAAAGCGGACCAAGCGATCGCACGATCCGGAGGGATCTAGAGGTACTGCGCAACTTCAGCGTCTGGCTTCAGGCGAAGCAGAAGCCACCAATCAGCAGCCAACTACAGAATCTTCAAGCATTGCGTGCCGAGGGGAACGAGTTTGCGGCCAATGATGTTCACTTGGGCGCTCGTATCGAGGCAGCGTTGACAAGGCTCGAGCAATTCGTAGTCGGAGCGCCGGTGACCACGTTGACGCGAGGCGGCCGGCCAGTTGAGGCTCCGGTCACCGCAGTCGGAGCGTCGGTGATGACATTGCCGCGGGGCGGTCGGCGGGTCGAGGCTCTCTTCCCCGAAGACGAGGCGCTCATCAACGCTGCGTGTGACGAAGGCGTTAAGCGCGGCTTTGCGCCGGTAACCATGCAGGAGTACCGTAGGGCTCTTAACAGCTTCGGTAGGTGGCTCAACAAGCGCGGGGTAAGTATTACTCAGGCTGATCCCGAGAAGCGAGACCGCTATATTAACTCTGGGAAGGGCTCCTATCTTAGAGAGTTTCCACGCGCATGGAATCTTCTTCAGAACTACCGACAACGCGCCAACGTGCCCCAGCCGTTCCCGCCTCAGGAAGTTTCCGCCAGCGCGGATGACGAGGCGCTTTTTCTCGGCTTCAACGAGGTGGCCCCGAAAATCGGCGTGAACCTGTGGGCACTTCGCCAGTTCAGCGCCTGGCTTCAGGCGACACAGAAGCCCCCAATCACCGGTCGGATTGAGAATCTAGAGGCTTTACGTGCCGAGGCCGACGAGTTTGCGGGCGATGACGTTCGCTTGCGGAATCTTCTCAGGACGGCGTTGCCAAGGCTCTGGCAATATCAACAAGCTGTCGAGGCGAATCGAGCGCTGGGGTTGGGTCCACCGGGACAAGCGGGCTCGCTCGACGGGCAAGCCGCTCCGCAGCCGAGTTCGCTTGATGAGCTTCCGGCAGCGCCCGCTACCCCGAGCGAGGGAGCCTGGGATTGGTTTAGGGAAGTGATGCAACAACCAGCTCCGTCATTGTCCGCACCACACCGTGGCCTGCAGCCCAGCTCGTATCAGGAGCTTCCGGCAACGCCAGCCACCCCGAGCGCGGGAGCCTGGGATTGGTTTAGGGAAGCGATGCAAGAACCCACTCCGTCGTCCACACCACATCATGGCCTGCAACCCAGCCCGTATCGGGAGCTTCCGGCAACGCCGGCTACCCCGAGCACGGGAGCTTGGGATTGCTTCAGAGAGCAGATGCAAGAGCCCACTCCGACGTCGCCTACGCCGTATCCTGGCTCGCGGCCCAGCTATTCGAACTGGCTTAGCGAACAGGTGCAACAACCCGAGTCACGGTCGTCTACCAGGGCTGCGGCGTCAAATATCTACGGTGGCCTTGAGCCAGTGCCTCATCCGAATGCATCCACAGTGTCTGAGTTGCGTGACTATGCGCGCTCTGCGCCGGCGCGTGGTATCGCAAGACCCCCGTCGTTCATCGGGCCATCATTGCCCCCTCAAGAGCTACCGGAAATCGGACATATGGTCGACAACTGGCGCCACCGTTCCCAACCTGCCTCGGACGCCCTGATCGACATACTCGGTAACGTCGGTCTCTTGCCGAATCAGTTCGGCCCAGCACAGTTCACCATCGAGAGTCAGCTTTACTCGGCCACATTGGGACCGGGTGGACGCAGGGACGTTCAACTCGTCCATCATCCGCGCGCTAGCCAGATGAGTGAATTCCGGAGAGCCCGTCAGCCGCTCCACGAGCCTGCGTCATCGTCGTCAGCCAGCGCTCCCTCATATATTTATAACAGTGTTGAATCACTGGTTGCTCTCAATCCAATCACACGGTTCGAGTTGCGTGACCATGCTCAGCCCGTGCGGGGCACCGGCTCGTCGTCTCCCGGATCATCAGAGGCCTATCGCCGCGGAGCGGAATTACCGGATATCGGACCTTTTCTCGGCGACGATTGGAACCACAGCCGCTGGGACAATCAAGGCCAGGGCCGAGAGGTCTCGCACAGCGGCATGATGTACATACTGAACACCTGGAATCTACTTCCGACCCCGCAGAACCCGCGCATACAGTTCACCATAAACGGTGAGCTCTACACGGCCGAGTTGAGGAGCAGGCAAAGTAACGCGATCTTGGGGTCCGGCCACGTCGTTTATCTCATCTATCATCCTCAAAGTGACTGAAGAACGCCTTTGGCTGGGAGTTCCCGAGTTCTTCGTTTCGATGCGCCCAACATCCCATGGCAGCGAAACTGCGAATTCGGACGATCTCGCGCGTGCAGGCGGCTTTGCTCTACCGAGCTACACCATCAGTTGGGACACGACCCTGCGGCCTGCGCATTCCGAGATTGATTTCGCCACCATTCCGGGATGATCTCGCCGGGCGTGGAGGCGTCTGTCTTCTGTGGATGCTTCTGGCTCCGAGCAAGTCGCACTGGATTGGGGTCTGACGTGCCAGCGAATAGGGAACGCCCGGACGGTCCTAGACGTGAACTCCGCCAGCGCCCTAGTGCTCCGCCACAATATGCCGCCCCGCCGGTCCGCAGGGTGATGCCTATTCGCCATATCTGGACGCAGGCCATCCCTATTCGCCGCACCTGGATTTAGCGCATCCATCGCCACTTGGGTTGGGAAGACGATGCGCATACGCCGGCTGCACGCCGCGCCAGAACCGGAAAGCCCCCGCAGTATCCCTCCCACCAGACGATCGCTCAGGCGATCGAGGCTCATCCTGGTGTCGATCAGGATCTGATATGGCAGGATTTGGATGCAGGCCCTTCGCACGTAGGGCCGTGGCATGCCGAGCCTTCGCATGCCGGGCTATCGCTTGCAGGGCCATCGTACGCCGGACCATTGCAGGCCGGACCGTCCCACGCCGGGCCATCGCACGCCGGCCCCTCCTACGCTCGACCATTGCAGGCCGGGCCGTCCGAGCCAGGTCCTTCCGACGCCGCACCACCAGAACGTTCCGAGTTGCGTATGCTGGACGGACATCTCTCCAAGGATTACTAGGTTTTCATTGGCTAAACAGTCACAGGCTCAGATCGATATGCTGACGCGCAGCGGAGTGAGGCCGAGCAAGGACCACCCCACAAAGGTTTTCAATCTTTTTTGGGGTGCCTCACACAGCCGAATGCAGAGAAGAGGGCTTCATTCGTCTCGCACCGTCGCTGGACCCGACCCTTTGGCTCGAAGACCCGGCTGAAGATCGACGTGCGGACTGTGGGGAAGATCCGCCTCCCCGCTAGCGACCATGGCCCGTGCCTCGGCAGGGCCATGTCACTGGCGCCGATAGATTGAAATTGCGGACGGCAACAGCAGTTGGTGACGGCCCCCGGCCGGCGGAAAAATTGCCAAGCTCCCTCTTTAAGGCCCAATCGATCAGTGCAGAGAGCTGGTCGCGTCAAAATCGCTGCACGGCGCGAGACAAACGATCACCAATGCGCCTCTTCTCACTTTTGCCTTCTCCGCCTTGCGCTTTACATGGACCGACGCCACGGAGTCGCCGCCTTGACCATCACGCGCGATTGTCACGTACACAGCCGCCCCGATGAGAGCTCGCATCATTCAAGTCAGGTTTTACCCCGTCCCTTTGGCTAAGTTGCGTAAAACAGTTTCCGTCCGCCCTCCCCAACAGGACGGCGAGCGTGTGCAACCAATCTTCTCAAGCCGCATTGCAGGCGGCCTTAACGCAAAACCGCGTGGAGATTGCCTCACGGGCCTCGTGAAACCGGGATTGAGTTCATTTGCGCATCGGCACATCAACGGGCGCAGTTTTCTTCGATCGGTTGCCCGATACCGCGCTGCCTCTGCTCATCCCAGCCGGAGCGTTTTTGATAAACTCAGATACTGGCGGACACCTTAGGTGTGCTCAACACCTCCACTTTGGCACGTCCATCCCAAAGGCCCGCGACCATGATTTCGAGCGGCATAGACCATGCCACTTGAGGTCCGCTGCGGCCCCGCAAGCAGCGGCAGAGCCGACTTTCGCAAACGTCGGAAAATTCGGGGGCGCTCCAAAGCGCTGTTCCGTCTGGCTACGTCCGGCCGAAAGCTGCCCACACCCCGTCTTCGCCGTCCCAGCTGCCGCGGCTCGCCGCCTTGGAGTACTCGGTGGCGCGCTGCTCGAAGAAATTGGCGTGCTCGACGCCATTGAGAATCTCGACGAGCCAAGGCAGCGGATGCGCCTTGAGCTGGGTGAACCCGCCCTCCTTGGCTTCGAAGAAGCCGAAGACCGGGGCAATCCGCAACTGGGTCAGTCGCCAGTCGGCAACATAGCGGACGTAAGTGTGAATCTGCTCGGGCCTCATGCCCTCGATCTTGCCGAGGCCGAAGGCGAGGTCGACGAAATTCTCCTCCAGCTTCACCATGGTTTTGGCGACCTCGACGATATCGTCACGGACAGAGCGCGTCACCGCGCCGGTTTCGCGGTTCCATTCGTGAAACAGCTTGATAATGCCCTCACAATGCAGGCTCTCGTCGCGAACCGACCAGCTTACGATCTGTCCCATGCCGTTCATCTTGTTGTGGCGGGGGAAATTGAGCAGCATCGCGAAGCTCGCGAACAACGCCATGCCTTCGGTGAAGGCGCCGAACATCGCCAAGGTCCTGGCGACATCGGCTACTGTGTCGACGCCGAACTCGTGCATGTAGTCCGCCTTGGCACGCATCTCGGAATAGCCGCGAAATGCCTCGAACTCGGTCTTGGGCATGCCGAGCGTTTTGAGCAGCAGCGCATAGGCATCGATGTGGACCGTCTCCATATTGGTGAAGGCCGCCATCATCATCTGGACGGTGAGCGGCTGGAAGATCGGGATGTAGCGCTTAAGATAGTTATCGCCGACTTCGATGTCCGATTGGGTGAAGAAGCGGAAGATCTGAGTGAGCAGCGCGCGCTCACTGTCGGTAACGCGGTCCGATGCCCAATCCTTGAGGTCGGCACCAAGCGGCACCTCCTCGCCCATCCAATGGGTCTGCTGCTGGCGCTTCCAGAACTCATAAGCCCAGGCGTAGCGATCGACGTCATAGCTGCCGGTCGAGTCGAGGAGGCCGACGCACCGTTTGCCGATCAGTGTGCGCGGATCGACGGATGAGAGATCGATCACTGACATGCGAGGCACTCCTCATAGTCAGTGTGCGGCTGCGGCGGTTGCGGCGGCGCCGCCTTGTCGCCGTCAGCGATGTTGCCGGCGAACGCCGCGCGCGAGATCGATTTTGAACGGCAGTAGTAGAGGCTCTTCACCCCGCGCTTCCATGCCGTCCAATGCAGCATGTGAAGGTCCCACTTATCGACGTCAGCCGGCAGATAGAGGTTAATCGACTGGCTCTGGCAAATGAACGCGGCGCGGTCGGCGGCAAGCTCGACGATCCAGCGCTGGTCGATTTCGAAGGCGGTACGAAAGACCGCTTTTTCGTGCTCCGACAGGATGTCGAGATGGGCGACCGAACCCTCGTGCGCGATGATCGACTGCCAGGTCGCCGAAGTATCGGCGCGCTTGACGGCCAGCAGCTTGGCGAGATGCGGATTACGCACCGAGATGGCACCGGACAAGGTCTTATGGGTGTAGATGTTGGCCGGGATCGGCTCGACGCAAGCGCTAGTCCCGCCGCAAATGATGCTGATCGAGGCGGTTGGCGCGATCGCGATCTTATGGCTGAAGCGCGCCATCACACCGCGTTCCAGTGCATCCGGGCACGGCCCGCGCTCGCGCGCGAGCGTCACGGATGCCGCATCGGCATCGCGACGGATTTTTCGGAACATGTTCAGATTGAACGACTTGGCCACGACACTTTCCATCGGAATGCCCTTGGCCTGCAGGAACGAATGGAAGCCCATGACGCCGAGGCCGACGGAGCGCTCGCGCAAGGCGGCGTAGCGGGCACGCTTCATGCCGTCCGGCGCCACCGTGATGAAGTGGGTCAGCACGTTGTCGAGGAAGCGCATGACGTCCTCGACGAAGCCTGGCTTCTCATTCCACTGGTCCCAGGTCTCGAGGTTGAGCGACGATAGGCAGCACACCGCGGTGCGCTCCTCGCCGCGATGATCGATGCCGGTCGGCAGGGTAATTTCGCTGCACAGGTTGGAGGTAGAGACCTTGAGGCCGAGCTCGCGCTGGTGCTTGGGGAGCGACCGGTTCACGGTGTCAATAAACAACAGATAAGGCTCGCCGGTCTGCAGCCGGTTCTCCAGGATGCGTTGCCACAGCTGACGGGCGTCGATCTCGCGGATGACATCGTTGGTCTTCGGGCTGCGCAGAGCGAACGCGGTGCCGGCGCCCACGGCACGCATGAACGCGTCGGTAACGTTGATCCCGTGGTGCAGGTTGAGACTCTTGCGGTTAAAGTCGCCGGACGCCTTGCGGATCTCGAGGAACTCCTCGATCTCGGGATGGTGTATATCGAGATAGACCGCCGCAGAGCCGCGCCGCAACGAGCCCTGGCTGATCGCCAATGTCAGGCCGTCCATAACGTGGATGAACGGGATGATACCCGAGGTAACGCCGCCTTTCACCTTCTCGCCGATCGAGCGAACGTTGCCCCAGTAGGTGCCGATGCCGCCGCCGTTAGAGGCAAGCCAGACATTCTCGTTCCAGGTGCCGACGATGCCTTCGAGCGAGTCCGACACCGAGTTAAGGAAGCAAGAGATCGGCAGACCGCGCGTGGTGCCGCCGTTGGACAGTACCGGTGTGGCCGGCATGAACCACAGCCGAGACATCGCATCATAGAGACGTTGGGCATGCGCAACATCATCCGCGAAGGCGCAAGACACCCGCGCGAACATGTCCTGGAGCAATTCGCCGGCGAGCAGGTAACGGTCGGTCACCGTCAGCTTGCCGAACGGCGTCAACAGGTCGTCGCGCGTCCGATCGAGCTTGAGATCGGCCGGCCTTGGCGATGGCGCAAGGGGGCGCGGCAGCGGAGCCGGCGATGGCAACACAAGATCCGACTCAGGCGGGGTAGGCCTTGCCTGCGCTGGGCGCGGCTGCACATGCGGCGGCTCAGTGAGATGACCCTGCTGATCGAAATTGTAAGACGGCGACATCGGCAACCCCGCGATGTTAGGCGCGGGCCGCGCGGACGACTTGCGAGGAATCCGGGCAAATGTCCCCGGCTGCAAGCGACCCACCGGGGCACCCCGCCCGAGGACTTTCATTCGGTCGCGGCAGGTCTCCTGGCTCGCGGGTCACTGCGGCCGTCGGCCTTCCCGGCGCTGTGTCGCGCCAGTGACCATGATGACAACCGCTCGCCGCTTACAGTTGCGGGGGCAGCCCCGGAGTTGCCGTTTTGGCGCACCGGGTTCCCTCTTAGCTTCCGCCCTACAAGGTGTGGGGAACGGAAGACCGTGACTGACTATAGATAGGCACTACGCGCCGGGATTCGTCAATTGGAGAGACCAAGATTTAGAAGGCAAAAACATACCGACCGCCCGGACCACTCTATCGCCGCTGTCACTTCCGCTGCAGATGATTGGAGACGCGGTTGGGCTGCCTTTCCAGTTTCCGTTAAGCTTGCGCATAGTCGAGAACATTCTGACCCAGGTATCGCATTGATGCGATCTATGAAACCGCGCGTCAGTAGAGAGGGAATTCGGCAAGGCGCTCTCCGATCTGAACCGCAGCGCTTCCGCTCGCCGCGACAAATGGCATCTGGACGAGTTGTTATCCATCGTCGGCGAAACAACATTGGCTCTGGCGCGCCTTCGACCAGAATGGCCTTGTTTTTCGACGTCTTGATCCAGCGCCGAAGGGACTCGCGCGCTGCACAGTGGTCCCTAACTGTCAGGGCTCCAGCGCAACCTGCAAGCCCTCGTTGCTTTCAACATGAACGTAACGGGGTCCAATCGGTCGTCCTCTGCCGCTGGCGACGGTGACAACGTCTTCCAGAGGCATGGCCCGCGCATCCGCCTCTGGGCGAGACAAGATCAGATCCGCATGCAACAGCCCTTCTGATTCGAGGCCGGTCGCATCCACGCCAAGGGCAGCTAAGCTGGCCAAACAACTTTCAAACTCTTCAGCATCGCGAAAGCGACGCTGGATAAACGTCGCGCCGGTAAGACGTTCTGTCACAAGACCACGCTTTGCAAACGCTTCGGCCAACGATTCAAATGGGAACATGCGTAGCACGAAGGAGATGATCCATGGTTGCTTCTCTGTCGCATCGAGAATCTCGCTGAACGTCTTCTCGGTAACGTAGCCGATGCATCCGGTTGACATGATAACATCGACGGAGCGGAGAATGCGCGCGCTGTCCGTCGATAGCGCCTCTTTTTCAAGGTCAGCGACGATGCCATGCTCCAAGAGGCCAACACTCTTTGCATAGCTGATCGCCCGTGCCGACACATCGAGGCCAATAAAGCGTGCCAACCCGACATCAGGCCAGGCTGCATAAAAACTGCGATCGAGACTCACCAGTGTCTCTGAACTGATCGCCCTCATCTCACGCCGGGCGTAGCGGTGACGCAAGCCCCCGAAGGTCAGCGGAAAGCGATGCACCGCTGCGTTGATGCCGTATGAACATCCAACATCGAGCACGACGGGCTTAAGGCCGGTTGCCGAAGCTTTCGCTGCCAGGATTTGGCGCACAACCGGCTCAGCCACGTCCGGGATCATATAATCCAAGTCCCCGAGGATCGAGAAATATGCCCTCGGATCATCCGAAGCATAAATATCATGGAATATAGCTTTAGACCGATTAATACGCGAAAACTCCATCCGCAACGCAATTTCTCCTATCTCATTTGCAAGCGAGTCGACGACAGGTGCCTTCGTGCTCGCCCGCACTTTGGTATACAGGTCGGTCTTACACCCGCCGATGCGACAGCAGAAGCGGCAAGCGGACAAGAGCATCCGCCTGCGTAAGACTATCATGAAACTGGTCCCGCACCGATGAACAGCCGCTGGAGATACGTTCGGCCGAGTTGAGAGCGGTCGAGGCAACGGCAGGCAACATGAGAAGAACCGTTTATGTCGCGTGACAAAATTGGCAGCATTCGTGAGCGCGAATGGGCCAGCACCTTAGAGAAGCGAGCTGACCGAAAGCTGACGAGCGTTCGTTACCTGATGACCGCGACTGGTTTCCATTTAGGAAGAAGCATCGGCCCCCAAATTTGGGACGAATTTTGGTGTCGATCCTGTCGTGAAAATAGCAGCAGGTATACTCATCCGATCTCGGAGGCTGTCATCTTGAAGAAAGTGCTAAATGTTCCTGTTTTCACCTGCCTGACGTCGCCAGGACGCTCGGCGCGCCGCTGACGCTGGCCATCGACGCCCTACAGTTAAACGGCTCTGGATCAGGACCTCGCGACCGCACGGTAGGAATTCGATCGCAATCGGAATATCCCGGTCAATGTAAGTACCGAGGTGAAGCGGCGGATTCCCGGACGTGCCGCCAAGGACACTGGTCTTCACTCGCCAAGCTGCCTCATTCCTTAGATCGACATGCTGAGAAACTGCAATGTAATGTCAGGCAGGCACTTCCGGACAACAATTTTCGCCATCGCGGGTGTGCCGCACACGGCCGAATGGCGAGGAGATGACTTATTCGTCTCACAAGTCGCTAAACCTGCTCTTGCGGCCAGTTTGCGTCCGCCCTTCGTAACCGCGTGATCCAACTGTTATCTCGTACTGAGCTCGCGACGTGGGTTCGATGCAGAGTCGAAGAGCGCGGCGGCCAAGGACGAATAAAAGGACAGAGGGCGGCGCGGCCGAGCTCTGATGTTTGTCAGTGCAACCTGGGTCCGCTCAACGCGTCTGACGATGGAGTTTTTCGAGGACTTGGTCGACGACCGGTATCTGAGCCGACCATGCTGGATGCGCAGCTCAGAAGGGCGCCAGCACTTTTTCCGGCGCAGGCGCGGGGGTGGCTACTGCGAAATCAGCGCCCACCTTAAGGTATTCCGGAGCTCTTGCGAGATTGTTGGACCAAATCAACGAATGCTCCCGATAGGCAGACGTAAAGCTTTAACTCGCTGACATGGCACCAGGCCAGGCGAACGCAACCAAACAAAGCTGGCACCGGCATTCAAATACGTCCAGGTCCCTTGCGGGCGAGGCTATTTCACCAATCACCTTGAAATCGTCTGAGCGCCGTCAGCTTCTCGAAAGGTTGTCTGTTTTACCATACGGCGTGAATATTTAGACGGCGGCGTTCCCATGGATAGTCGCGAAACTGAGCGCTGAAGGCGCACTGAGCAACAGGATGCAAGTGGTAGGACCTGTTGAACTCTGCCGATCAACACTCCTTGTTCGTCGCGATCTCGGGCCGCGCCGGTGACCGTCTTGTGGTGCACACTTACATCGGAGGACGTGTAATGTCAGTCGACCTATCGCCAACCGCCAACTCAACTGTGGCTTTCTCCGGAATGCCCGCCCCTCCCTCCTCGGCGCAGGACTTTTCCAGCTTTCAGGCGATGCTGGCCAGCCTCTCCTCGAAAGACACGACCTCGCAAGTGGCGGCCTCCACAGAACCAACCAAGCAACTGACTGAGGAACTCACGCAGGAGGCGCGGAGTATCCTGCCACCAGAGATAAGGGCAGCATTGGATGCATATCAGGATGACCCACAGCCGTCCTGTGCTGCCGGCAGCCCAATCATTGCGGAAGCGCCCGTACAAAGCTCAAGGATCACCTGGAACGGTGGCACGCTGACTAATGCGGAACTGCAGATTGTCTCTGTGCTGAACCGCCACAAGGACAAATGCCCGCTTGATTGGAAGTCTCTGGGAGATTTGGCCAACGATCCCTCGACACCGCCGGATCTAAAGGCGGCGATCGAGGCACTGCAACAGGACCCGGAGCTCTTCTATGCGATCGGTTCGCAAGGCGACGGCCGCTGTGGCGGCAGGATCAAAGCGGGCGATCTCAGCGGCTTTTCCGACCATCACCCTCAAGTCGCCGCGTTTCAGGAGCAGCGGGCGCGGACCTACGAGCAGAACTACATGCCATCCGACGGTACCGGGAACGGTGAGCCATCGGTAATGACACTGACCGATGCCTTGCGCGAACTCTACCGCTATTCCGATAACCTGCCCAAGAACTTGAGCCTTGCGGATTTCAGGCGCATCGTGGACGGCAACGCCGACATTGGCAAATGCCCCCCACAGGTCCTCGCGGCGGCTCAATATTTTCTCGACCACCCGGATCAATGGAAGCAGTTGTACGGCGGCTCGATAGATAAGGTCCACAAAGAGGACTTCCTGCAGGTCGCTTCGTCATCGATGAGTCTCACTCGACCCGAGCTGAGCACACTAAACACGATCAACAAGAACCAGGACGCTTTTTTTGGAAATGGCGATCTGACCCGGGAAAAGCTCGTGAGTATGGTGGACGACAAGAGCCTTTCCCCTGAGGTGCGAAGCGCGGCTTCCCAGCTGCTCTCGGATCCTGTGCTGTTCGGGTTGATGAACAACGCGATTACCGGTTACAAAACCCACCACAAGTTTTTCGACTTCGGCGGCGGCCATACGGTCGATTCCGGAAACATCAGCAGAAACGATTTCAACCAGTTCTTCAACAACATGTCTGGTGCGAACCGCGCCGCTCCGCAATTGAAAACGCATGCCGCTCAAACGCCGGCCGAACAGGAGGCCACCGCAGACATGATGATTGGCGCGGCGGATCAGCCCGACATCAAGTCTCCCAAGAAGAACGGTGGCGCCCTCATGCACGCAATTAATGACGTGCTCAAGGTAGGCTCGAAGGTACTCGACTGGACAGCGACGGCCGTTGGTGTACTCGGCTTCATTCCAGGGCTGGGCGAACTGGCCGATCTTGCTTCAATGGTGATCGAGGCCGAAGCGCAAGCTGCAAATCTTCTGCACACCGCGATCAGCGGCGGCAACATGAAGAAGGCGCTGGAGGAAGCCGGGCTGAGTCTTGCGGCGCAGGCCGTGGGCTGCATCGCCGGCCCCGAGGTCAAGATAGCGATTCGAGAAGGCTTGGTGAAGCAGGCAATTCAAGAAGCGGCGACGGCCGGCATCAACCTGCCGGTGTCGATGGCCCAGTCCTACGCGGAGGACTATCTGAATAACCTCAAGGCACGGATTGAATCCGAGCGCACGCAAGCTGCAGGTACCTACGCCTAGTCGTAGCGGCGCTATCGACACCGGATAAAGCTGGACGAAAGGCCAGCTTGCGCGGCCTGCGCGGTAGGGTCGTCCCCGCCGCGCAGGTCGCGCAAGCATATTCGATGCTTACACCGACGAGCGTGCTTGTCGCTAGCTAAACCAGCGCATTTGTCGGCTGCACTCGAGCACCCGACGGGCGTTCTCACATCGCGTGCGCCACCGCGAAGATTTCGCCGGGCCGATTGCGCCACCCATCGCGGACGGTAAACTTGTTGATGCCTTCACGCCGCGACGGAACCGGTGGAGTGGCGTGCCTGACCGGTTTACGTCGTCGGATCGAGAGCACATTAATGGAGGTGACGCTCAAGGTCCTTGTCTTCAGCGCCTCCTGATCGCTGTCCACGAAAGTGATCCATTTTTATGGGCCTGCTCCGAGCGGGAATGGAAGATCGCTCTTCATCGCTGACTCGCATGAGCAACTTTATCCTGGCGCAGCAGCCCGGGACAGGATCTAGACAAATCGCTGCGTGGTTCGAGGTACCTAAACTGCCGAACGAGCTGCGAGGGGTCCAAAGCCGGGCGAGCCCCGAGATGGGCCACGTCAAAGCTTAAGCCCATTTTATCCGTCCGGCGCTTACATTCCGCTTGTCAACGCTGCGCTTTGATGAACAACGGCTTGCCTGATCAAGTGCCACATAGGCGAGGTCTTGTACCAACCCTGTGATCTGCAGCTTTCGCCGACACACTGCCGAAATATGAGGCGGCCTGTCCAGAGGCAACATCAAAGAGATCGGCTCACAGAATTTCTGAGGCTCGTCAGCTTGTCGAAAGCTAATGCTTCCATAGTAGCTGTGACGGCGACCGCTCCCTCCGCACGAACGAAGTTTTGAAGTAGGAGAACCCGATGCGCATTTCCAGCTCTAGCGCCGCTGGGCACCTTGATTCCGACCTCCACGCGACTGGCGGCGGCAAAAAAGGATCTCGGGCGCCTGGCGAGCACGATGATCATGGCCAATCGCATGGTGCAGGCGCTCCCTTAAATGGCGGCGCGTCTGGTCCAGACGCTGACTCGCAAGCCGCTGCTATGCAGCAAGCGTTCAACGTCGCTCTCGGCGCCGTCGCTATGCAGTTTGTAAGTAGTGCAATGGGTCGTTTCGACGACGCCATGGCCGAGACAGAGGAGGATTCCTGACCTCGCATGTTGCGGCGTCAGGAAAATCGGAGCCGCAAGGCGCGGCAATCTTCAAATAAACAGGAGAGACAATATGGCTGATAAGGTTGGTGCTTCTCATTCCTCGACGGCGGGTGGCGCAGCTGGTACTGCTACTGCAGCCGCGGGTTCCGCCGCAGCTGAAGCTGCGGGAGAAGCGGCATTCAACAGGCAGCTCGCCGCCCTGACTGCCAGCAGCACGAAGGCTGCTGAAAGGGATGTAGAACTTCGCGTCGTCTCGACAGAACTCTCGACCGTCAAGAAAGTGGCCGACGAGCGGGTGCAGTAACGGATGAAGCGGGACGAAATTATATCCTCCCGCTTTTGCCGGCCGCATGATCTGTGAAGTCGCAACAGACCGTACGGCTTTGCCGTACGGTCTCGTTCTTCATTCAGGAGACGATCGTGAATGAACCAGCTTCCCCGCTATTCGAAGTGTTGTCGGGGTGTTATTCCGGGTTGACCGGCAAAGCGGGGAGCGGCTCCTGCTTGATTGGCAGCAGCCTCGATGCTGATTTGGTCTTCATCGAGCAAGGCCTCGAACCGCACCATCTTCGCGTCAGCTGGCATATCAGCTCGATCGAGATCGAGGCCCTTGCCGCGGACGTCGCGATCGAGGGTCGCGGCCCTATTTCGCCAAATGAGACCGTTGTTGTCCCTCTTCCTGCCGTCATCCATATGGGCGCGATGTCCATTCGCTGCTCGACCGAAGGCACTCAGCAAGCCGGCTCTACCGGGCGCTGGCATGTACCGATTATCCCGCTTGCCTTGGTCCTCATCAGCTCTGCCGCAGTTGGCACCCTTTCAACGAGATTTGTCCAGTTCGACAGCGCCGCAGCGCTGAGCACCTCGTCCTCCGCCACGGACATTGTCCCCAAAATCGCGCTCGCGACCCCTGATGTTCCGGCCACCGACGCAGCGGCTCAACGGCTGCAAGGGGAAGTTGACGCGGCGGGCCTGCTCGGCATCAAAGTCAGTTCCGGGCCGGGCGTTGTGACCGCCGATGGCACTATTACGCCTGCCTCGCTCGCTAAATGGCGGGAAGTCCAGCAGCGGTTCGATGTCCAAAGCAATGGTGCTTATACGCTCGTCAGTGCGGTCGCCATCAAGGAGGAGAAGGCGCCCCCCGCAATTGCCGTCCAGGCAGTTTGGCGCGGAAGCGCCCCTTATCTGGTCATTGCTGGTCAAAAGTACTTCGCGGGTGCACTCCTGAGCAATGGATGGACCGTAAAGGAGATCGAGGACGGACGTGTGCTGCTGACACGCAATGGCCAGCTTGCTGCTTTGTCTTATTAGAGTTTTAGCCCGCGGCCAACGAAGGAACGTTTCATGACTAGGCTGCCGCAGCGGTCCGTAGAGCCTGGCACCGGCTTTCAGGGAATTAACAACGAGCATCATGCAGCTGTCATCGCCCCGGCCACATCTCAGGCCAGCAGCATCGGCATCGACAAGGTCCATGGAAACGGCAAGGGCCACACGTCAGTTGTCCAACAGCGCCAAGCGCAGGAGCGGTTGGCTGCCAGCACGATCGAAAACGCGCTCGAACTCAAGTCAATCGATCCAATCTCGCGGATCAATCCCACCGATGCCACCGAGCACGTAGGTAAGATCGAAACAAGTTCGGAACTTGCCTGGCTGACGGGCCCCAATCTCGCGCATAGCCTGCTCTCCTTCGTCACGCCCCGCCTGCGTCATTCGCATGTTGTACGTCCAGAGCAACACGGCCTTGTCCTCGAGCGCTTGGCCGATGCGCTGTCAGCCGCGCCAGAGGGCTCCGTGGCCGGCGAAGGGGCCGCGCTTCTGCGGCTGGAGCTGCGGCGGTTGATCCTGCTCCGGCAGAATCACAACAGCTTGATCCAAGGCTAGCAATGCCAGATCCGCACGACGTGCAGCACTTCACACCTACCCAGTCGTCGAATGTTTCCAAGACCGATCGGTTAGTTCCGATCTCTGGGCCCGAGCGCGATTTGCTCTGCGCGCTTTCCTATGTCCACCTTGCGTGCGGGCAGAGCGCACACAGTCTGGCTTTCTTGCGGCTCGTCGTTCACGAACATTCTCAAGACGTCGAGCTGCTTCGCCTCCTCGCCTATGCTCTCATCTCACAGCGCCTCGGGGAGGAAGCGCTATCGGTATTGGACAGGCTGGACATGCTTGATGATCAGCCATCGTCGCGTCTGCCACTGCTGCTGCTGCGCAGCCATGCTCTGCGCCAGGCTGGCCGCATGGCCGAGGCGCAGGCCACCTTCAAGCGCTATGTTTCCTTGCGGGGCAGTCCGCCTCCGGTCAAACAATGAGGCTTTGCATGGCCAGGCACCTACGAAATCTCGTCGCCCGCGCACCGGCCCATCCGGATATCATGGTCGCACTGATGCTGCTCCTAGCGATCGGCATGATGATCATGCCGATCCCGATCATCGTGATTGACATGCTTATCGGCTTCAACCTAGGCTTTGCCATATTGCTGCTGATGGTTGCCCTCTATCTCAGCACGCCGCTTGATTTTTCGTCGCTGCCGGGCGTCATTCTGATTTCGACGGTTTTTCGTCTGGCGCTGACCATCGCAACAACGCGCCTAATTCTTGCGGAGGGCGACGCCGGCAGCATCATCCACACCTTTGGCGACTTCGTCATTTCGGGGAACATCGCTGTCGGAATCGTCATATTCCTGATCGTGACCATGGTGCAGTTCATGGTCCTTGCCAAAGGCGCCGAGCGCGTCGCAGAGGTGTCAGCGCGCTTCACGCTCGATGCACTTCCGGGCAAGCAGATGGCGATAGATGCGGAGCTGCGCAACAACCATATCGATCAACACGAAGCACGTCGCCGGCGCGCGGCGCTTGAGCAAGAAAGCCAACTTCATGGTGCAATGGATGGCGCCATGAAATTCGTGAAAGGCGACGCGATCGCCGGACTGATCGTCATCTGCATCAACATGCTGGGCGGAATCAGCATCGGCCTGCTCTCCAAGGGTATGTCGCTCGATGCCGCGATGCATCACTATACGCTGCTGACAATAGGTGACGCGCTCATTTCGCAGATTCCGGCACTGTTGCTGTCGATTACAGCCGCGACCATCGTCACGCGCGTCAACGGGCCCTCCAAGCTCAAGCTTGGGGCCGATATTGTCAGCCAACTTACGGCGAGCACGCAAGCGCTTCGGTTGGCCGCCGGCGTCTTGTTGTTAATGGGATTCGTTCCTGGCTTCCCCTTGCCCCCGTTCGTCATTTTGGCCGCACTCTTCGCTGCCGCAAGCTATGTCAAGGTCGGCGCGAAAGGCGACAAGCCTGCCGCGAAGCCAGGCGCAAATGTCACCGCTTCGGCTCCGGCTCCGGCTCCAGCACAGACACAGAAGCAAGCAGCTCACGCGGAAGCACTTCCGATCGCGTTATTCCTTGCGCCGAACCTGATACATTCAATCGACAAAGACGAGTTGGAACAAAGCATCGCGCGCGTTTCAACGTCGGTATCGGCTGACCTTGGAATCACGGTTCCGCGTATCCCGGCCCAGATTGACCAGAACTTGTCCAAGTCGCAGTTCAGGATAGATGTCGATAGCGTGCCGGTTGAACGGGACGTGATCGATCCGACGCAGCTCGCGCTCAACGATGATATTGCGAACGTTGAACTAAGCGGCATTCCATTTCGGCAAGACCCGGAGACGGCTCGCGTATGGATCGAAGAACGCCATGCAGCTGCGCTCAAAGCCGCCGGGATCGGACACCACCGTCCGGTCGAAATTCTTGCTTTACGTCTCCGTTCCACATTGACGCGCTACGCACAGCGCCTGGTCGGCATTCAAGAAACTCGTCAACTGCTTGCCCGAATGGAGCAGGAGTACGCAGATCTGGTGAAAGAAGTGCTTCGTACGGCGACCATTCCTCGGATCGCAGAGGTCCTGCGCCGCCTGCTCGATGAGGGGATACCCATTCGCAACACTCGCCTCCTCCTGGAGGGCCTTGCAGAATGGAGTGAACGCGAGCAGAACGCCGTCCTGCTCACTGAATATGTTCGCGCCGCGCTGAAGCGGCAGATCTGCTTTCGCTATGCCAATGCCCACCGCGTTGTGGCCGCCTTTATCATCGAGCGTGAGACTGAAGAGATAGTGCGCGGTTCGGTGCGCGAAACCGCTGTCGGACCATATCTCGTTCTGGACGATTGGCAGAGCGAGAAACTGCTCTCACAATTTCGTCAGATCCATTCGACCATCGCACAAAGCCAAAGCCAGCCCGTCATTCTCGGCTCGATGGATATCCGGCGCTTCGTACGCGGCTTTCTCACCCGCAACGGGATCGATCTGCCCGTTCTGTCTTATCAGGATCTCGCCTCGGATTTCACAGTCCAGCCGATTGGGTCCGTGAAACTTCCGGCTGCCAAGGAAAGGGTTCCGTCCTCGGAGCGGGGCGGGCTGCTTCCCGCCGCAAGTTAACAGAGCACAGCAGCTCGTCGTGAGATAGCCTATGAATTCCCACGGGATAAGCTTCTGGCGACACGCTCGCTTCTTTCGCTCAGCCTTGTGCTCAGGCTCGCTCGCTATCGTTCTGCTGGCAGGCTGCGCTAACCCGGATAGGTCGGCCCTTTCACCGCGGCAGACACTCTCGTCAGAGCTAGCTAACGCCAAGGCGATCGATCCTGGCGTGCGTGAACGAATTGCATACAGCCTCGGTCGGGATGCTGATGAGCAAGCTCTGCGCGATACGCTGAAGCAACAACCAAACAATGTCGATGCGGCAATCCCACTTGCGCGGGTCCTGCTGGCCCGCAAATCGCCCGATGAAGCGCTTGAGGTACTCGATAATGTCCTCTTGGCGGCTCCCGGCGATCTGCGAACACTGAACGCCAAGGGCGTTGTCCTCGATCAGAAGGGCCGCCATCAAGAGGCACAAGGGCTATACCGCAAAGCTCTCGAAAGAGAACCCTCAAATGCAATGTTGCGCAACAATCTCAAACTGTCGCTTGCGCTAGAAAGTAAGACGGAGACCGAGGATCCACAACCGCAGACGGATAACGCCTTGACCCGAGCAAGGTGGCGCGGCGAACAATAGCGTGCAGAGCTTGACGCCTGAGTGGCCGGCTTTTCGATAGCTAGGCTCGCCCGAAGCGGCCGCACTGCACGCCGCCGCCAAACCTCAAGAATGATAAGCCATGTGGTCGATAATTATACGAATCGCCACGTGTAATAACAGTGCAACTTATCCATCACTTACCTTGCAGATGCTTGCTACACTGCCACCTTGCATCGGCAGAGATCAAATTATGCCTGCAGTCCGACATTCGTGAGAGCTTTCGCGGTTTCGATAGAATAGACAACATTCTCCGTGAACCGCTGCTTGGCGCCTTTCATCCACCCCTGAAGAATGCCGATCTGGTCGGGCGCTGACGATGTCGAGGAGACATCCTTGAAGAACTCCGCCAACTGTGTCGATTCGATTTGAATGCGCTCCTGCCAGTGCCAATAAGCCTCTGAGTATTTTCTCACAAACTCGCTTTGCGCTCCGATGGCTCGCTTTGTGAAGTCCTGAAATGCGCCGGCTGCAATGCCGATGTCATCGTTGATCCCAGTTTCTTTTGTCATCACCATCTCCTGTGTGATTGTATATAGACGAGACGATGCCTGAGCAGAGCTCCTGCATGTCTCCCATGATCACCAATTGGCGTGTCTGCACACCAGCTTACAATTGTGAGGCCACTATTGTCACTTCTCGACCGAGCAAGTGACGTGCCACAAACGATCGTGAGGGCTTGCCGTCCACAAACAGGAAAACCATGTGCTTGATAAAGTGCTCTCGCAGCCCTGCTCCGCGGCGTCGGACTCTGGACATGTAAGTATCACACCGGACAGGGCAGAGTGCGACAAGAATAAAGTTCGACGAAGATGGATCGGGGAGCATTGCCAACCGCTCCAATGCTCCGAGTCTGCTCAACTAGCTCGCACAGCACGTTGCTTGGCGCATGACCAATCGCTCGAAGTCGCGGCATCAGATAGTGGCGGCAAAGGTGTCGTGCTGTCCGAGCCACCGGTCGATGGTGGACTGACGATGCTATGCGTGTCGATCAGTACGACGGAACCGGTCGGCTTCACGGAGGCGGCGTTCGACCCACCGAGCAGTAGTCGCGCGTATTCCGCTTATTCTTGACTTGCTTCTCACCGCGGTGAACTTTCGCTGGCCATTGACCGGGACCTCAGATTGGGCCGAGAACAGTACGACCCGGAATTACCCCACCAAAACTATGAGGCGACGGCCGTTTCGGATGCAGCTAATATTTGGCAAGGTTCGGGAAGACAAAAACGTTCGCCCGAGCACTCGCGGCTAGGGGCCAAGGATGATCACGCCGGTTCGACGGGACTGGAATCCAAACGAATTGTTCAGCGCTCTTACACCTGCGATGTTCTGCGCCGAACCATCAGCTGTATGCGCACGTTGGGATAAATTGTGGCCTGATCTATACACGGAATATGACGCCCGGTTTTTGAAACAAGAACTTGCCGCCAGAAATCTCATCGCGACCGATGAAGCTGCGGCATTTCTCAACGCCTGGGCGATTGATGAAGAGCGACACACCAATGGCTTCATCCGCATCATTGAGCTTGTCGCGAACGGATCCGAAAAGGATCTTCGCGAGAGATTGGGCGCTCGATCGCCTGACTTTGGTCCGATCACCGAATTCCTGAAGGACGAATTCTCCTTGCTGGTTATGATTGCGTTTGACGAAATGTGCACTTGCCGCGCCTACGCGGCAGAAAAGCCGTTTTACGACGCTCTTGGCAACAACACGTTTCATCATTGGCTGCGAGAGGTAATTGCCGACGAGGCGGTTCATTCGATGAACGCTGTTAATGTTATTCGCGCGCGCTATCGCGACCGCATTGGGCAAGTCGGCGCAATGCTCGATAGCCTCATCCGCGCGTGCGATAATCTACGCTATTCTGGCACCTTCGTCCTCGACTACTTCGGCACAGCGTACTCCAAGGAGCTTCTCGCCAACGCTCGCCTCGCGACCATGAGAAACATCGCCAAGCCACTCCCGTGGCGTAGAACGAGACAGTAACAAGCGAGAGGGATTTGATCCGGCGTCGCGGCTCAAATTCGTCTTTCTCTACTCCCATTCCAAGGTTTGTGCCAGATTGTCGTGCGCTACCTTGCGCAATGTCGTGTTCACGACCTGCCGGCCGTTGACCAGAACACGCGCGTCGGATCGGTTTTGCGTCCGGTTGGCGCGCCGTGCGGCCGTGCCGCGCAGCGGGCAATTGGCCCGACCTTTGCTCCTTGCCAAACCGTGTGCAGCTTCCTGTTTTGTCGGTCTATCTGCCACAAAACATGGATCTCTATGGAGCGAAGGCAAGCCCATGAAGGACCAGAGTTCCGTCAGCGCCATGTCGGCGGGCATCGCTACTGGCGCAATCAATTCAGTGACACAGACGGCCTCGACGGTCGAGCACAGGACGGCTGATGGCACCGATCGTAACCTATACTCTTCTGAGGAACAGAGCATCTTTGCTGAGAACAAGGCCAGATCGGGCCGACCGGCTACCCTCGCGCTTCCAAACGGCCTGAAAGTAGTGATGATTCCGGATCATCGCGCTCCCGTTGTGACTCAGATGATCTGGTATAAGGTCGGCTCCGCCGATGAGCCGGCGGGCAAATCGGGGCTAGCGCATTTCCTTGAACACCTGATGTTCAAGGGCACAACCAAACATCCGGCGAACGAATTCTCCCAGACCGTGCTGCGTGTCGGCGGCAACCAGAACGCCTTCACCGGGAGGGACTATACCAGTTATTTCCAGCACGTGCCGCGCGAACAGCTCGGCAAGATGATGGAATTTGAAGCCGACCGCATGACCGGTCTTATTCTCAACGATTGGGACGTATTGTCGGAGCGCGACGTCGTGCTGGAGGAATTTAACATGCGCATCGCCAACAGGCCGGATGCGCGGCTTGTCGAGCAAATGATGGCGGCGCTCTACCTCAATCATCCCTACGGCCACCCTGTGGTCGGCTGGCGGCAGGAGATTGAAAATCTAGACCGCGAGAGCGCGCTCGCATTCTACAAGCGTTTCTACGCGCCGAACAACGCCATCCTGATCATCGCGGGTGACGTCAAGGTCAACGAGGTCCACCCGATGGTGGAGAGGAATTTTGGCGGCATTCCCCCGCAGCCATCGATTCCTGCGGAACGCCTGCGACCGCAGGAGCCAACGCCGGCCGCGGCGCGCACCGTGACGTTGGCAGATCCCCGCGTCGAGCAGCCAGCCTTGCGCCGCCGGTATCTCGTACCCTCGGCTCGCACCGCGGCAGCCGGGGAGAGTCCAGCGCTGGAGGTGCTCGACAAATTGATGGGTGGTGGCATCAACTCATATCTCTATCGCGCGCTGGTAATCGACAAGCGGCTCGCGATCAGCGCCTGGACGCACTACCGCGCCACCGCGCTCGATCCCTCGCAATTCGAGATTTATGCCATGCCGAGGCCGGGCGTTAAGCTCGGGCAGCTCGAGTGCGCCATTGACGAGACGGTCGCCAATGTTGCGCGCAATTCCCCGCAGGCAGAGGATCTCGAGCGGGTCAAGACACAGCTGATCGCGCAAGCAATCTATGCCCACGACAACTTGGAAGAGCTCGCGACCTGGTATGGCGGCGGGCTGACGACCGGATTGAGCATCGACGACGTCCAAGGCTGGTCGGACAGCATCCGCGCCGTGCGGCCGGAGCAGGTACTCGAGGCCTCGCGCAAATGGCTCGACAAGAAGCGCTCGGTAACCGGCTATCTCATCAAAGCGACACCAAAGCACACGGAGAAACGATCATGACCTGTTCCTTTACACGGCGTGCCTTCCTCATCGGCGGAGCTTCATTGTCAATTGGGATGCTTGTTTCGCCAGATTCGCTCGCCGCCGCCAAGACCGTTCCCGCGACCAAGATCCAGCGCCTGGTCTCGCCCTGTGGGGTAGAAGCCTGGTTCGTCAGGGACGCAACTGTCCCGTTTATTGCGATGGAATTCGCTTTCGACGGCGGCGCGACACAGGACCCCGCGGACAAAGCCGGCGTCGGCTACATGGTCGCTGACTTGCTCGATGAAGGCTCCGGCGATCTCGACTCCAAGAGCTTTCACGAGCGGCTCGACCGTCGCGCCATTGAGCTGAGTTTTGGATCGACCCGCGATCAGTTCCGCGGTGCCTTGCGCACGCTCGAGGAAAACGCGGATGAGGCCTTCGACCTTTTACGGATGGCACTAACCTTACCCCGTTTCGACGCGGAGGATGTTGAACGGATTCGTGCCAGCTTGCTTGCGAACCTCAGGAATGATTCAAACAATCCTTCATCGCTCGCCAATCGCAAGTTCCTCGAAGTCGCCTTTAACGATCATCCCTATGCTCGACCGGCCGGAGGCACGCTCGAGAGCGTCCCGAAGATTGGCGTCACCGATCTCAAGGGCTATGTCCGGCGCGTGCTAGCAAAAGACACCCTCAAGATCGCTGTGGTCGGTGACATTCAGCCAGACGTCCTCTGCGGACTGCTCGACAAGGCCTTTGGCGGCCTGCCGGCCAAGGCGGACTCGGTGCCGATTCGGGACGTCGTCGCAGCAAAGCCGCCGCAGCGGGTCTTCATTCCGCTCGATGTGGCCCAGACGGCTGTGACTTTCGGTGGTCCCGGCGTCTGCCGCAGTAAGCCCGATTTCATGGCCGCCAATATCGTCAACCAAATTCTCGGCGGCGGCGGTCTGTCGTCACGGCTGTTTCGCGAAGTTCGCGATAAGCGCGGGCTGGCCTATTCCGTCCGTCAGCAGTTGGTCTGGATGAATCATTCCGCCGTGTTCGTGGGCAATAGCGGCACCCGTGCCAATCGTGCCGGCGAGACGCTCGAAGAGATTGAGAAGCAGGTCCGCTATATCGCCGACGAGGGGCCGACCCAACAAGAACTCGACGATGCAAAGTCTTACCTGAAGGGCTCGAAGATGCTGGCTCTCAATTCTTCATCGAAGCTAGCGCGAACGCTGCTGCAGCATCAGCTTGACAAGCTACCCATCGACTATATCGAAAACTACAATGCCATGGTCGATGCGGTGACGTTGGAAGACGCCAAGAGGATCGCGCAGCGGCTGTGGGGCCAGGGTCTGCTCACCGTTATCGTCGGCCGCTCCCCACCGGTCGCGGCCGAGTCGGCAACTGTCCCATCGGGCACGACGCCCCCGTCACACGCCGAGCAGCTAGGCGCCACACCATCACCCGCTTTACCGAAAAAACCCAATTAACTCTCAGGCCCCCCTCAGCGCCGCAGGCAGCGAGGCTCGCTCTCCATGTCCTCCGGTAAAGAACCGGCAGTTGGCTGCGGCGGAGCAGAAAAAACTGCGCTCAAATTCTCGCACTAGCGGCGTAATCACACATTAACCGCTTGCCGATCGTTGCTAATCTCTGACTGCTGGCCTGAGCGGGATTCTTGGCCCTGGGGCCTTCGCAGAGCTAGAGTTTGCTCCTGTCGGCGGACTCCGGGGCAGAGAACCATGAGCTATGAAGTCGACGCTTCTTGTTTCCGCTCCTTACCCGATTTGCCGGCGAATATCTGCTTTTAGCTGGCTTGCGCGTTACAGGTGTGCTCAGCTGCTGCGACCGTGGCGAACTGGCGTTATGTTCTGTGATGTCACGCGGCTCGATCCTGAATACCTGTGGCGATGATCAGCAGCGGCCCATCGTGGCAGTGGCAGACATAATGGCGGGTTCCCTCGACGGCGCCGCCTGGGATGCCACCTGATCGGCCGCATTGTGGCGGACCCGATTGTATGTACGTGAAAATTATCGCTTTCGACGTGTTTCGCGTAGCGAACGGGCGACTCTCCGAGCGACCAACCTCCGTGTCGCTAGATGCAAGCACGGGGGTGGTCGGTGACGCCCATGTTCAAAGGACGATCCCTAATTGAGATGGTCATCAGGCTCGCCGATCAAGCAACTGCAGAAGGCCCGTCGGATACCGCTTCCCGCCGTCGAACAGGTCCACAGGGTCGAGGTTCTGGGCCGAGCGCTCAGCTCGGCGCTTTGACATTCGAATGTGCAACGAGGCTTTAAACAGGCCGCTGCTCGATGCTTTTCTTATTGTGCTCGCTCGTCACGTTGCCTGCCGGATGAGACGGCCGCTATGATTGTCGAGTTAGATGTCTGACGATCGACTGGATCAACACGGCCGTGCGACCCAACGCGCCGAAGCGTCTTAAGCACCGATGCGGAACACCTCGGTCATGCCCACGCCAAAGCGCGACTTTCCTGACGTACGTGAGACTCTCGAATTGTTTGCGCTGATCAAAGATCAAATTGAATGAGCACGATGGTGATCGCGATCATCAGCGCGCATGGTCGACTGCTCGAATAATTTGTCCTTTCAGCTCACCACAAACCTCACGTGAAACGCGATCACGAGAGATTAGTTATTGTCATCGAATTGCATCGTCGTCGCAATCAAAGAGCTCCGATGGCTCGGCACTGGAAAACCTCATCAATCGGGCCGCACCCGCGTCGAAGATTCAATAGCCCCTTCTTTCTGCCATGTTCGCATCCAAAGCAAAGACACGCCGATTGCGCACGTCGCGCGCGGCAATAGCGAGTGTCTCAGGAGAATTCCATGGTGAAGCCGGTTGTGATTGTAGTGGGCGCGGACAAAGGAGGCGTCGGCAAGACGACCGTATCACGAACGCTTCTGGACTACTTCAACGTCAATAACGTGCAAACACGCGCATTCGACACGGAGTCGCCGCGGGGAACATTGAAGCGATTCTATCCCGCAATCACCGAGATCGTCGATATGACGACGACGGCGGACCAGATGAAGATCTTCGATACCCTGAACTCAGGGCTATCCGTCACCGTTATCGATGCTCGCGCCGGCTTACTATCCACAGCACTGGCCTCCTTGCGCGACATCGGCTTTTTGGATTCGGCGCGATCCGGCCAGATTACTTTTGCCGTATTCCATATTCTGGGATCATCCATCGCTTCGCTGGACGAGATCGCCGAGACCGCGACCTACATGGCCGGCGCAAAGTACTATCTGGTGAAGAACTTCATCAACGATACTCAATTCTTCCAGTGGGACCAGTCGACCTATAATTCCTATTTTCACCGCATCAAGCATGCGACCGAGTTGACCATCCCGAAGCTCAACGAGATGGCCTATGAGCAGGTCGAAGTCGCTTCTGTCCCATTCGTAGATTTCGTCGCAAACAAGGGGCGGAACGATCAGCCGGCGAACAATTCCTTCGTTCTGCGCGGCTATGTACGGCACTGGCTGGCAAATGTCTGGAGCGAGTTTGATCGCATCAACTTGACGGAATTGGCCGGCGCCAAGTCAGCGACTCGGAGCGACGAAAAGTAGTCGCATTATCGGCGAGCGACGGGTTGAGCCCAAGGACGAAGCGAGATTGATCTGCTGGCTATGTTAGCGACCCCCATCTACATCATCTGCTCTCCTAGCCCGCAGGTCGGAAAAACTCTCGTCGCTCGCCTCGTGAGCGAGTACCTGCTGCTGAAAAATGGCACGGCGCTCTCCTTCGATGTCAATCTGAAGGAGCCGTCATTGCTCGATTATCTTCCAAGTATCACGGAGACCGCAGATGTAATTGACACTTGCGGTAAGATGCAACTGATGGATCCACTGATCATCCACGATCGGGTAGCCAAGGTGATCGACCTCGGCTTCCACGCCTTCGACGAGTTCTTCAAGATGTGCGAGGAGATCGGTTTCATGAAGGAAACCGCGCGCTGCTATGTCGCGCCTGTCATCCTCTTCGTCGCGGGCGCTGACCGCCATTCCTTCCGTGGTTATGAAATGCTGCGGCGACAGATTCCACCGGCGGCGCTGGTCACCGTCCACAATGAATTCGTGCTGCGCGGAGGACTACCTGAAGCGATGGATTGTGAGCGAGTGCTCCGGATTTCCGCGCTGCCGTTGTTTCTAAAGAGATATGTCGATCGACTGAGCTTTTCCTTCACCGGGTATCTGCGCGACGAAAAGGACTGGACCACCGAACTGCATCAGTGGATTCGTCGAAACTACACCATGTTTCGTGATTTGGAGGCGAGCGTGATGCAGCGAGGGTCCTATCGGTCTCGCGCAACGAATATCGAGAGCCTACGAGGCACAAGGGCGACTGAGGGACCGGCTCACTATCCATTTCGCTATCAGAGATGAACGAGTGATATTCGACAGAATGCTCGCCTGGTCGAGCAGCCGAGAGAAGTATTTCTCTTGATCGTCCGCACTACCAAGCGACCAAGACCTGCCGGCAACTCATTCGCTCGACGAAACTTCTCCATTCGTTCCTCGATAAGGATCGATAGCCGCCTGAGATTGCGCGCAGCTGGCCGGATCGACGGCTCCCGCTCGAGGGCGCTTCAAAGCTCAAATCCGAATCTTTCGAGGACCTGGTGCATAACCGGGCCTTTGATCTCGAGGGCGATCTCTTTGCGAATCTGGGCGCCAAGCACTCGCTCTGCATCGGCATCGCCCGTCAGACTATTCTCGGCCAGTCGCCGATCCAAGCGGGCTTGGAATTCATCCCCCATCGCGTCGACGAGCCGCCTCTCCATTGCAGCATGGTCTTCTGGTGCGATGCGCCTCAATACGCTCTCCCATGGATGCCAGCGCGTTGCCAGGTAGTCCGGAAATTCCGCTGCCTCCTGATTGCGCACCGACGCCTCGGCCCTGACAATATCGTCCTCGGTTACGTTAGAGACATTCAAGAAGCGCATGTCCGGAGCGATGTGCAGCAGCTGCAGCGGGTCGCGCAGCCGGGTCTGGTAGGCAAGGTAGACCTCGATCTCGTCGACGTCGGCGTCAGGATCGGCACGACGAAGCGAGTTGACCGTCTCGCGTGCGATCCCGTCCAGCGCCTCCAGCCGAAACAGGACACGGCCCTGCTGAAGCAGCTCGGCCAACCGCCCGTCATAGACGCCGTCTTCAACGTCAGCGTTCAGACGTGCGCTCTGCATGCCGTTCCAGGTCAAGGTAACCCGATCTTCGCAGCGCTCGCTCGCTCCCGAGGCCAGCTGGAAAAACTGCTCACGCAAACGCGGCCTGACGGCTGCCTGCCGCAGATCCTCGACGACCGCCTGCCGGAACCCGTCGTTGCCATAGTTCACGGTACCCCGGAGCCGGTCGAGGAAGCGTGCATAGTCTTGCGCACCCGATTCTTGGGCGAAGCGCTGCCAAGTGGCCATTACCGACGGCTCGGCCTCGAGCCAGTGCGCCACAACCTCTTGCAGGGAGCGCGGCTGGACTCGCAGCGCGCCTTCGGCCGTCGATAAAAAGACCTGCGGGCCTGCATCGCCTGCTGCATGTATCGCTGCCGTCAGGCCAGCCTGCACCAAATCGGGGAGCGGATTATTCTCCAGATTAACGCTAGAATAACCGCTTAGCTGTGTCAGGAGGGTCTCGGGTACGCTGGTCAGCTGGTTGTTGCTGGCGCCGAGCCAAATTAGGTCGGGAAGCGCCGTTTCGGGCAGACTGGTCAGTTCGTTATGGCTAGCGCTGAGCCATTGGAGCCCGCCCGGAAGAGGCTCGGGCAAGTCCGTCAGCTGATTGTGGTCGACGTTGAGGCGCTGGAGCCGGGATGGAAGGTCGGGCAGATTGGTCAAGCGGTTGCCGCTGGCGTCCAGTTCCTCAAGCGTCGCCGGAAGGCGATCAGGCAGACTGGTTAGCTGATTGTTATCGACCCTCAGCCGCAGCAACCCGGGCGGTAGCTGTGCGGGCAGGTTGGTGAGCCCGTTGCTGATGACATCGAGCTGCAGCAGGCCATTTGGAAGCTCGGGCAGGCCGGTCAGCCGATTATTGCTGGCAGAGAGCCACTGGAGACTGGCCGGAAGGTTCCCAGGAAGGCTGTTCAGCTGATTGTCGTCGACATTCAGCCGACGCAGCCCTGCCAGGGTCGGCGCAGGCAAGCCGGTCAGGGACAGGGACGACAGATCTAGGGCCTCATTGACATCGCCTCTGTCCTGCCAAGCCCTCGTACGACTTACCGCTTCTCGACGGTCCTCGTGTTGCCCCTGCCCGCCTTCGGCAGCCCAGGTCGACAAGACCTCGAGCTGCGAGCTGGACGCCTCGCCGGCGGACGCCAGCGCATCCGTCAGGGCTTCGCCCCACTGCGTGGCAGTCGCAGATGCCGGCTCGGAGGTTTCCGAATCGGAAGTTCCGGAAGGAGTGCCTGAGCCAAGCTGCTCTGTATTCATCGCCGTCTCTCCGTATCCAAACCAAGCGCGTCCGCAGCCGCACCTTTAAGCCGTCAGCCTCACCAGGGTTGGCGCGCTGATCGGCTGATGACAAAGCTGGCGGTCATACGGCGCAATCACCGCCCACGGCTGGCGCGCACACCTACCGGCCTGCAGGCGAGCAACTGCAGCTCACCGCAGCACAGCCAAAGCCTCGGCGGTAAATCCCTTGATGGATACCATCCAATTCTCTTGCCGATCTGAGAACATCAAGCCGGACCAGCCAGTAAAGACGTTCCTGCTACGAGACGTAGCTGTCGATAAGCTGACGGGCTTCGGAGCGACGAACACTGGGCGGACGGCTGGCCATCAGCCTCTCCCGAAGCTTAGGCGTAGATAGCGGACCGACGAAAAGCAGACGAGGATCAACCGAGTTTTAAGCTTGGCAAAATGCTCGCTGTTTACGGCGCCCCGGCGGCGCGGCGCTGACAGCCGGCGAGTTGCGGCTCCTTTACTCCCGAGGCAACAAACCGCCCCCTGCTCATTCAGATGGCCACGTTGGGACGCTAGGCGATACGCCCCGGCGCAATCGGCAAAGGCTGGCATAACCTCCCGGATAGCGAGTTCCCACCTATTCTGACATTGGCGGCAAGGATCGATCTTGCCAGATCGGCTCAGACTGCCGCAGGTTTCGGCCAGCAAAAGCGGACGACTCGGCCCTTGCCGGGGCGCTTTCTCAGTCGAACAACGCGCGCCCGGCTGCATCTGACACTGATTCGAGAGAATATTCTTAACTTCGAGATCAATGCAATAGATCCGCCCCGCGTCCGATAAACTCGAGCACCGACTGCGCCTCGTTGATTTCGCTTGAAACGCGCTTCAATATCCGAACTGCCACCTCTTCCGTCGCGATCAGCCCCGCTCTTTCGCAGGCTAATCCGAAATGATGCATCACCTGTTCGTAGGAGGGCGCAACACGATTCTGCAACAAGCTGATCGCCAATGATGAGAGCATCTGCTCGACGACATCCTTCTCAGCCTGGATCAACAACTACGTCCTTCCGATTGTTTACTCAATTCTGTGGCTGTGCACGCCTCCGACTGCATCCCAAGAGGGTCGCTGCGTGGGATTGTCGTGTTGTGACCTCGCCGCATCCTACGCATGAACACCGCTAGGAAGAGGCTTCTTTGGCCGATTGCCTTGTTTGGTGGGACCACTTCTCCCCTGACCGGAGCTGAGTGGCTTCACTTTGTATCAGTTGCAGCTCCTCGATGATCTTCGCTATCGCCCCATGCCCTGCTTCGCCTTGCGGCCACCTATTGAAGCCATCCATCAGACTCTCCGATTCCGGTTTGGTAAAGTCAAAGAACCGGATACCGCGGCCTAGGACCTCATTGACGATCGCGATCGTGGCTTGGCGAGCAGCGCTCTGCAGCGGCCATCTGTTGAAACCGATCACCAGGCCCCTGAGATCCTGGGCAGTGAAGTCTGAGAGTCCCGTCCTGCGGCCGGCACGGCGAAGGACCTCGTCCGCGAGCACAACGGTCACTTGACCACACGGCAGCTCCTCCGGCCAATTGCTGAAGCCGTTCACTAGGTTCGCGAGCCCCTGCTGTGAAAAATCGTAGAGCTGAGTGGCGCGGCGCAGAACCTCACGAGCGAGTGCGACCGCTGCTCGGCGAAACGCCGGCTCTTCCGGCCACTTGCTAAAGCCATTCACCAGGTTCGCCAGGCCCTGTTGGGTAAGATCGGGGAGCTGGACAGCACGCCAAAGTACCTCACCAGCGATCGCAATTGCAGCTTTACGACAGGTCGCATCTTCAGGCCATTTGCAAAACCCGTTCACCAAGTTTGCCAATCCTTGTTGGCTATAGTGAGGAAGTTGGTCAGCACGGTGCAGGAGCTCACTTGCGATCGCGATTGTGGCTTGACGAGAGACTGCCTCATCCGGCCATTTACTAAAGCCATTCACCAAATTTGCCAGATCCTGCTCGCCAAACTCATGAAACCGGGCGACCCGACGAAGAACTTCGCCTGCGATCGCAATCGTGACTTGACCACACGCCAGCTCTTCCGGCCACTTGCTGAAACCGTTCACCAGGATGGCCAATCCCTGCTGAGGAAACTCGCAGAGCCTGCCGAAACGATGCAGAATTTCGAGTGCAAGCGTGACTGCTGCCTGGCGCGAAGCCGCCTCATCCGGCCACTTGCTGAATCCGTTGACCAGGCTCACCAATCCTTGCTGTGTAAAGTCGGAGAGTTGGTGATGGCGGCCTGCGCGCCGAATGACATCGCCCGCAATTGCAACCGCCGCCTGGCGAAAGTCTGCTTCTTCCGGCCATTTGCTGAAGCCGTTTATCAGCGCCGCCAGGCTCAGATTGTTCAACTCTTGAAGCGGCCTGCTTTCCTCGCGACAAAACTTCGCTATTCTGATCGCCCCTTTGCGACATTCTGCTCTGTTGGAATGCCGACCGAATGATGCGGCGAATATGGAAAGGGCTCTTATCCCGATTTTTCCAATCAGCGCATGGTCAAGCAGCGACACGCGAGAAGCTATTCTTTCGCAAACGTCCCGGCCGACCTGACCTCCGGCCTTCCGGCTCACCGCATTGCATGTCGTGGCATATCCCCACGATCTCCCGGCACGGATGCTTTCCTCGAAATTCGGCAGGAATCTAGACTGAAACTCAAGCGCAGCCTTTTGCAGAAAGACCGGATGGTCCGCCTTGCGCAGCTGCTTGTCGCGCGCAACCACCACAGTTGAGAATTCAACGATGTCGCGAGCACAATCGATCTCGCTTAGCGCCGTCGTCAGATTGGCTTGAGTAGACATGGGATCTTCCGAGCTTTCACTGCGGCGCCTTGTTCAGCCACAAGCTCAATGCGACTAGTCACCGCTTATGGCTGAATGTTAACCGCCTACGCAGTTGAAGCATCTCTTGCGAGGACCGGCGGTTCACTCGGCGGGGCCCTCACTGCACAGCGAGGAACGTGATTAAAGCAGTTGTCAGCGACATCCTGCTGCGCGCATCACTCCATCACCTCATGACATATCACGACTCCGGTTGTTGCAGCGCGATTAACAACGGCCAGCACAGCCGTCTCCCGCCGATGGACCCAAGGTCTTGCCCATGGCCCGCAAGCGACAATGTCGGCAATAAGGAAGCCATCCCTGTCCGATCATGCTGAACCATTCGACGACCGTCCCGCCTGCCTTTGTCTTTGCGAGACTACAACCTGACGCAACGTGGGGTTCAAGCTACTAAATTGGTATCGAAGCGTGGCGTTGCACAGCCGACTATCGCAGCGGCTACCAATGGGGCGTCCATTCAGTTCGACACGATTTCGAGTGACATTCACCCAGTGAGGTCCCACGCCCGCTCCTGCGCTCGTTCGATCGGGCCACGCCCGGGATATCGCGGTAACGCTCGTTTTTATCTATAGGGGAAAACACCGCCGCCATGCCTTTCCAGGATGTTGGTGAAGCGCGCGCACCTTACTCATGGACATGCCCATCGGGAAACGAATGTGATGGTCCGACGGCAACACTGATCATCGTCGGGGGAACACATCGCTCCGTTTTCCAGTCGTGAGCTGCTGCCCTGCGTTTGCACGTGACTGCGCGCCGATCGACCCTGTGGAGCGCAGAAATTCCTCAACCCAGATGATCGTAGCGCCGAAAACCCGCAGCAATCCGCAGAAAATTCCGCTCGCACGCCCAGCGTAAGGTGATATCGGTTGATAGCAGTGTTGAATACATCGAACCGCTCGCCACATCCGCCGAGCAATGGCGACGAACTCCATCGGCATGAATGCGGACGGAGGGACTACGCAGTGCTGAAGCGTACGCGTTGCACCCCCAATGCTCAAGTGAACCTGCATTTGTGATGACTTCGATTGACGATAGATTAAGTGAGATCAGATGGGTGAGAAACGAGATCTGGCGCTGTCGTCGATTGCTTAAGACGGAACTGCCTCGCGAGGAGAGTGCTGCCGTTGAGAAGCGTCTGCTTGAACAGCTTGCAGCCTTTGAGCGGCTCCTGACGACCGCGTTTCCTCTGGTCTTGAGCCCTTCGGCGAACTCAACCAAAAGCAGTCCCATCGGTTCAAGTGAATCCACTGAAAAGCTCGTTGAGAACGCCGCAACGGCATCAACCGGTTCCTTCCGGGCCTCGATCGGAGGCTAATGCGAGCATTCCGGTGCTTAAGAATCCCCCCGCTCCGGTGCCTCACTCTCGATGCAGGATCGGAACGTTTTTGACGCCTCGTCTTTTCGACCCACCGTTTCTCTCCGCCGCGGTTGGCATCACGCGGCGACATTCGACGCGCAAGCCTTTGAAATTGTCCCTAAGGCAAAACATGGCCGCGTCCATATCGCCACGCCCTGTAAAACGGTCACAGAATCGCATCACGTCTGGTCTGCAAGACGTCAAGATCTCTTCCGATCTACGTTCTCGCGCGCTAGCGTATCCCGTGAACCACGTAGCTGCGATCGCAACAAGGGCGGTGACATGGCGAGGCGCGCGATAAGCCCAACCGGTTCGTCGCTTTTGGCTCAACATAACTCTCTTAAGTTGCACAATCTTCACTATTGCTCTTTGCCTCGCGAGTATCGTTTGTCTAGGAAAGCAGGTCGCCGCATCGGCAGGAGCGGCCGGCGTCATTTGCGGTCCGAATCATCGTTGCATCGCGCGCCAAACCTTGTTGCCAAGATCAAAGCGCAACGCAGGCTGGCTGCATGCAGCGGACGCAGCCCGCTGTAGGTATTGTGTCTAGGCTTGTGACATTCGCGATGTTAGTTCCCAACATGACATTTCTGCAAGGCGACCGATCCTGCATGGCACTGCCTACAACCTGACGTTACGGTCGATTCAAGCACTTTGATCGTCGAACAAGTGTCAATACGCTCCAAGATAGGCATATCCATATATCGACGGGAGCTCGCAAGGAGAGTTCTTCGGCAATTGCACGCTTCACTGGACGCAGCGCATACGAAGCCTTATCCAACGACGGCCGATAACTGCTCGGCCACGCTGGAACGCAACGCATAGTTGACGGATTCGCAAGGTCACACGATTTAGTCGCATCAATGACGCGACGAATTGCGTCGATGCTCCGCGTTTTTGCTTAGCGTCCGATCTAGTTGTAAGCCTACGCGTCTAAAATCGCGAAACCGACAGCTTTATGGCTTGCCTATCGGTTGAGATAGCAGGCCGAAATACACTTCGTCAGCATGGCCATCGTCGCGTGTGGAACGCCGGTTGATCCCAAAGGTTCGAGCCGACTGCTGGCATTCCTGCAATTGTTCAAGACCAAATCAACGGCCCCCCTTGAACTCCATTGGCACGGCGGTTGCTACTACGCAGCAACAGCGGATCAGACTTGGATGAGTACCCCAATGGATGTCGCTCGTCTTTGATCGCTGGGAGTCATTTCGATGATAGACAGGCTAGCTGCGACCTAGCACTCTGTTCGCGGCTTTCACGAACTACGACAAAGGCAAAGCCAAGGATGAGGAAATCAGCGGCACGAACGCTTTACATCGCAGCCAAGTCATGTGTTCTGGCCGCTGGGATCCTGGCTTCGTCAACAGCAGGCGCCGACGATGAATTGATGAGTGCAGCGAGGCAGATTTTCAAGCCGATCCCCTCTATCGTACCTGCGGTCAGGGACAACCCTATTACCCACGAAAAGGTTACACTCGGCAAGATCCTGTTCTTCGATCCGAGGCTATCGGCGAGCGGGGTCATTAGCTGCAATACATGTCACAATCTTGGGACCGGCGGAGCAGATGCCGGCCCGAGGTCTGTTGGTCATCGCTGGCAGCTAGGTTCACGTCGAGCGCCAACGGTCTATAACGCAGTCTTCAATGTGGCACAGTTCTGGGACGGGCGCGCGGCTGACCTCAAGGCGCAAGCCGTAGGCCCCGTCCAGGCCAGCGCGGAAATGAATGCGACGCCCGCTCGCCTTCTCAATACGTTGAATTCAATGACCGATTATATCGTAATGTTCAGCAAGGCGTTTCCTAACGACGCGACGCCCATTACCTTTGACAATTTCGCCAAGGCCATCGAGGCCTTCGAGGCGACCTTGATCACGCCCGCCGCTCCCTTCGATCAATACCTTGAGGGCGATGCGTATGCTCTCAGTGCTCAGCAGAAAGCAGGATTAAAGCTGTTCATAGAAAAGGGATGCTCATCTTGCCACAATGGTATCAACGTCGGCGGCCAAGACTACTTCCCGTTCGGCGTGACGGAACGGCCAACTGCAAGCCTGCTGCCGAGGGACGACAAGGGCCGTTTCGCCGTCACCAAGGTACCTAACGACGAGTATGTTTTCCGCTCCGCGCCGTTGCGCAACGTCGCATTGCGTCCTCCCTACTTCCATTCGGGCCAAGTTTGGAGCCTCAAGCAAGCTGTTGGCGTGATGAGCGAGATACAACTCGGAGTGAAGCTCAACGATAGAGAAAAAGACGACATCGTCGCGTTTCTAAACTCACTTACCGGGCAGCTGCCTAAGATCGATTATCCGATATTACCCGCGCGCACCGACACAACGCCAAAGCCCTCTATAGAGAAATAGGCTGCCGGCTTACAGAGCCAGGCTCGTCAACTTGCCAAGGGAAGATGGTGCGAGCACCAAAGCCTCCCGCAGCGACGTCAAATTGCACCGTGTCAAGCTGGAGCTCACAATGAAGCGAATCCGGCACTGAGTTCTTCCGGCTTGCTTGAGCGCCCCCGCTTCTCGACTCTCACTTAAAGCGAGGATCGGGCGCGACGTCGCGGGCTTCGCAGTCCACCGCCGCGCGCAGCATTCGCGCCCTGATTTGGGGCCAATTGATGAAGCCGTTGTCGGCATCAGCAGCTACGTGCGCCGATCAGGATGGAGGTACGCATGACAGCATGTGCGAGAGACCTCGTAGATGGCAACGAGCATTTCTCAATTTCGAGAACGCGATCGTGGAGCGCCACGCACCGGGGCCTGGATCCCGATGGATTGTCAGCCATCATGGCCTGATTTGCTCTTCGGCAGTTCCATTGAGCCGGTGTTCCAGTTTGGCTGTGTTTGCTCGAGAATGTTACGGACCAAGAACTCCAGGAGCTTGAGCTGTGCATAACTGCCCGGTGTTCCGTGATCTGCGCCTGGCACATACAGCATGTCGAAGTATTTTCCCGCCTTGATGAGCCGATCGGCAAGCTGGAACGTGGCGGAAGGATCGACGTTGCGGTCCATTTCGCCGACTATGAGAAGCAATCTACCTTGCAGTTTGGCCGCATTGTCGATGGCGGACGATTGCGAATATTCGACGCCGACCGGCCACCCCATCCACTGTTCGTTCCACCAGATCTTGTCTAGCCGGTTGTCGTAGTAGCCACTGTTCGCGACCGCGACCTTATAGAAATCGGGATGGAAAAGTAACGCGCTCACCGCGTTTTGCCCACCGGCGGAAGTGCCAAAGATACCGACGTTGGATATATCATACCAGGAGTACTTCGCACTCGCCGCCTTGTGCCATAGGATCCGGTCCGGAAAGCCGGCGTCCCTCAGATTTTTCCAGGCAATGTCGTGGAACGCGCGCGAGCGATGGTTGGTACCCATTCCATCAATCTGAACAACGATAAAGCCGAGTTGTGTGAGCGGCTCGATTGAAGCTGAGAAGGACTTGGGAACGAAGGAACCAGTGGGGCCTGCATAGATGTGCTCCACCACTGGATATCTCTTGCGCTGATCGAAATTAGTCGGCAAGTGAATGATACCCCATATGTCCGTCTCGCCGTCGCGCCCCTTGGCGTGGAAGCTGAGCGGCGGCTGCCAGCCAGCGGCAGTGAGCTCGGAGATCTCCGCGCTCTCAACCTGCATCAGTTCGGCATTATCACTGGCACGGTACAGCACCATGCGGGGCGGAACGCCGATGCGTGACCACGGATCGACATAGTATCGACCGCTAGGCGAGAACTCGATGTGATGATTGGCTGGCTCAGGCGTCAGTGACGTGAGTCCTTTTCCATCAAAGCCGATCCGATAGGCATGGACGAAATAGGGATCCTCATCAGGGTTCATTCCGCTGGCGCCAAACCAGATCTCACGCTTCACTGGATCGACACAATACACCGCACGGACCACCCAATCTCCTCTGGTGATCTGGTTCTTGAGCTCGCCTGTTCGGCCGTCAAACAAATAGAGGTGCTCGTAACCATCGCGCTCCGAGGCCCAGATGATCTCCTTTCCATCATCGACGTCATAGCGAAACGTTTTTCCACTATTCAGCTGCTTCATCACCAATGGCTGGTAATCGACAAAGGTCTTGCTTGCCTCATCAATCAACGCGCGCGCTTGGCCCGTGGCGGCATCGACCGCCACCAGGCGATAGAGCTGGTGGCCACGCTGATTATATTCGAAGGTGAAGCCCCGCCCGTCCTTCCACCACTGGATCGCCGAAAGGCCGTAAGGATTCTGGAACGCGGCATTATCGATTGTTACCGCGCGTCGGCTGCTGACTTCAAACAGCACGGGCTGGAGCAATGCCAAGGCATCACCTGGTTTTGGATACACCAAGGTGAAATGTCTGGGTTGACGCTGGTGCGCCGGCGACGATTCGAGGTAATGGACTTCCCGTTGGTGGGCTGGACGGATCCGGTAGACGGCCAGGTGAGTTGAGGCTGGAGACCATCTTAGTGTCGAGAGAGCATAATAGTCACCCTCAGCTCCGTCCCAGGTCAACTGGAAGTCCTGCAAACCGTCTTGGCTGCGCAGGAAGAGATTGTAGTTTCGAATGTAGGCCAGCCATGTGCCATCAGGTGATGCGCCTTTCTTGTTTGGATCGTTGTCTGCCCGCGGCGTGTCGTCATAGGGGCTCTGCTGATTGGCGCCCGAGTGCGTTGCATTGGCGGTGCAGGTATAGCTTGCAAGCTCGCAGCTCCAACGCGTATTCTCGAGGTCGAAGCTCATCCTGCCACCCTTGTCGGTCAGCTCGAAATGGTCGAAGGGAAGATCCTCGGGCTGATAGTTCTGGTGGCTCGCTTTGTTCAGTGCGGCCGCGAGTCTAGCTTGATCAAAAGCGGGCTCCTTTACGCCTTTCTCGGCATCAACCAGGATAAACTGGTGCCTGCCATGGGTCGTCCGCCGATAGACGAACGCCTCGCGCTCGCCCAGCCAAAACGGCACGTCTGGGACATTCACGGTAAGCCGGCCATATCGGTCTGCGGTCGTCAGTGCACGCTCGTAATCCGACCGCGCGAGGGGCGCATTCACGACATCCTCCGCCGCGTTCGCCTGCGCGGTTTTGCACTCCTGCTGAGCCAACAGCGCTAGCATTAAGGCAACCAATCTGTACATTATGATTCACCTCTCCTCCTAGTGCGTGGACCCCGATGCGAGGTCACTTCGCGATTGATGCGCGGCTTTTCGGTGCGGCTGGCCTTCTTGCACTTAAAGCGACGTCCCCCTTCTGCTCAGCCTTGGCGGACTCGTACCTGACGAACATTCGGTTTGGCGGCTCGCCAGCAGCCGCAAGTGCCTCCAACAATCCTCACACAGCGACATGAGAAAGCGCCGCGCGCCATTTACAACAAACGCTGCAGCGCCGACATTCTCGCATTACTTCAGTGCTGCTTATGCTGAGCAGAATCTATGCCAACTGATGTATATCGCTGCGGCTTCCTCCGCGCACAGACTCGCTGATTGTTTCGAAACGAGGTGGGCGTTTGAGGCCGAGTACAACACGCATCTGCGCGTGGTCACCTCTGGCGAATGACGTCGACGAATGCCATTGCGTTCGGAACTATTTGTCCCGCCTATTGGCAACCCGCTCGAATAAGTAGCCTCTGGAACTTCGGACAATGCGGACCGTGCCGAGTTATAGATCGACGCTGGGTCAATCTGACCACAACTCACGCGATAAGCCGTGGAGACATTCGCGGCAATCCATCGCAGATCATCCTCGACACCTTGGCGGCCGACCGCCGGCGAAATGAACGCGCTGGGAGCTTATGGCATGTGGCGATATCGTAGGATACATTGCAGGCTTTCGATGGTGTTTCTGACGAACTAACGCGCACACTTGGAACGGCCCGAAGCAAATCTGGCGCTTGTCGGCGTCGGGTCCGTCTCCAAGACTACGATGTCGCACACTCGATACGGTGACTGCGGAGCGCTAATACGGAGTCGGGCGATAGTCATGGCTTCTTGCGTTCTCCTATGCGCCCGCAGCAGGACGCGAGAGCGGTCCAGGCAGCGAGCGCAAGCGATTGTTCGCAGACGAAGCCACCTGCGTGCTGGTGATGAGATCAGGAGATCATTCGTGAGTTCGCGCGTGAGGCGTCGTCTGAGGGTTGCAAGGGCGATCGCGCTAGGGGTAGACGAGGGCTGGATCGTGATGCTGGTGAGCTCAAGGTAAGGCGGATTTTCGAAATCCAAGATATCACTAAACTTCTTGCTAAATGAACCAAATGCAGCCGATGAGCACCCCTTTTGTCGGCGCAGATCAGACGGACGACAAATTGTAGCGACGCCTGCAACGTCGTTCTCGACGCCAGAGCCGACGGCATCATCTTCAGGATCTATTTCGTCCGTCCTGCGTGGCCGATTGGCGACGCGAACGTCTGAAACCCGACGACACGAGGCGGCCATTCCACACACTGGGTGGGACACATAAGAGTTTCACCACGAGCCAAAGCGCGCTGTGCGCCATTTTTTAGAACCGGCACGCAGATTGCTGGGTGAGGAGCAAGGAGCTACCGCGACGAAAGCAGTCGCCGCGGTCCATGTTCAGGGTCCCAATGAGGTTTATCCGGTTGATCCTATTCGACCTGGCTTTGATGCTGCTTGCGCCTGACGTTGCGGAAGCCATGAATGTGGGTACCGGCGCACACTTCACATTGGTCACCAACGCTGTGGCGTCTTTCACGCCGATTGCCGGCCCCGAAGCGGCATCAAGCTCTGGCGGTAGCCGACACCTCTACAGCCAAACGACGCAAGCCTTGCCAGTTCAGCCAGCGGACAACCGGCGCCCAGCCAAGCTGGCTGAGGATTTCGCGTTATCGGATTCTCGCCTTGCGTGTGTGATTGGTATGCGCGCCCGGAAGCGTTCGATTGCCACGATCCTCAATGGCACGGAGACGCTCAAGATGCCGGCTGTCGTAACACCGTCGATCTGCAATGCTGCCCCCGCGCCTTTTGGCTTCCTCGGGGCGGAGACGCCGCGCTGGAGCCAAGCAGAATGGATTGTCGGCGGCATGGTGATCATCGCCTTCGGCCATTCTCCTCATGATTTGACGGCAAGATACAGCATAGGCGCGGGCAGGTGAGAGAAGCAAGACCGGGCTATATCGAAGTCGCCTTCAACGGTGCTCCCGCAAGCATCCCGCTGAATGCGCAATTCATGGTGCCGGCCAAAGGTGTCACGGCAATTTTCGGTCCTCCGGGGTGCGGCAAGACCACACTCGCGCGTTGCATCGCCGGCATCCAGCCTCTACCGAGTGGATTCTGCGGCGTTGATGGTGAAATTTGGCAGAACGAGACGACGTTTCGGCCGCCTCATCTGCGTCCTGTCGCATATGTATTTCAGCGACCCATTCTTTTTTCTCATTTGTCTGTCAAGCGCACTCTTCTGTACAATGCATCGAAATCGAGGGCGACACTGATCGACTTTGATGGTGTGGTTAAGTTGCTCGACTTGGCGTCGCTGCTTGACTGCTCTCCGTCACATCTTTCCGGCGCCGAGCGACAGCGACTTGCCCTAGGCAGCGCGCTACTAGCCCAACCGCGGCTACTTTTGCTGGACGACCCGCTCATTGTGCTCGACCGTGCCGCCAAGCGCGAGATTCTGCCATTTATCGAGCGCATGCGTGAAGAGCTCAGGTTGCCGATGATCTATATCTGCCATGACATGGCTGACATCGAGCGCTTCGCCGATCATCTCGTCATGATGAAAGATGGCATGGTGACTGCGGCCGGACCGCTTCAAGTCGTTCAAAGTGATCCAGTGCTTGCCGCGCGTGGGGAAGCGGCGGTTTGCGTTGATACCGTGGTCGGCGGCTACGACGGGCGCTATGGACTCATCATCGTCCGCCTCAGAGGCGCGCGTCTGCTAATACCTGGGCCGCCGCTCAGACCTGGCGCGCAGCTACGGCTGCGCATTGCAGCCGCCGATGTCAGCATCGCGCGCGAGGCTCCACGCGCAAGCTCCTTCCTGAATGTCTTTCCGGCACGCATCAAAGCCTCCCTTCCGTTCGACGAATCGGAGATCACGTTGGTTCTAGCGCTCGAAACTGGCCGTTCGGGCGTGCCGCTTTTGTCCCGCATCCCACGCCGCTCCTATGACGCGCTAGGGCTCAGCAACGGAATGGACGTATTCGCCGAGGTCGCGCGAGCCCTGCCGGTCTCACCCCCCGAGCGGTTGCTCATAACGCCTGCGATACCACTCGAAGATGCTCTATAGCGGCGCGCCGACACCCGAAACGATCAGAAATCGGATCACGGCCATGATCGACAATTTTGACAACGTCGATGCGACAGCTTTGGCGGCGATTCTCTACCAGCCAGAGGACGACGCCGATGGGCTGCTCGCCAATTTCGTCCAGGATCTCGCGCGGCATGACGTACGCGTCGGCGGCATCGTCCAGCGACACTTTATAAATACAAACGGCACGCACGTTATGCTCGCCGTCGACGTTGCGACAGGGCGAGAGATCTCGATTTCCCAGCTACTCGGCAGCGGGGCAGCGTCCTGTACGCTCGATACAAACGGACTAGCTGAGGCCGCAGTTGTCGTTTCCCAAGCGCTTCGCGACAAAGTCGATCTCCTCGTGATCAGCAAATTCGCCAAACAAGAAGCGGTTGGCCGCGGCCTGCGAGCTGAATTTGTTGACGCGATCACTCGGGGTGTGCCGCTCCTGACAGCTGTTCCAAGAAATTCCCTTGTCGATTGGAGCGCTTTTACGGGTGATGGTGGCATGCTGCTCCCTTGCGATCGTCAAGCCGTAGAGGAATGGTGGCGCGACGTCGCCACGCGCCCGGCGCGACGCCGCGCTTTCAATCCCAGCTGGAGCTATTTGGGGACTATGATACCGGACAGCTTGATGACGGTTGCGAGAATAATGCCAAGGTCGGCTCCGGAATCGCCGGTTGCGCTCCTTCACGGCCTACAAAAACAACCCTAGCTTCGCAGCCGTTTCACACCGTGAGATATCCGGATGCTGTGCCGCCAGCGCCGAGGTCCATTCTCGGTAGGCAAGTAGCCGTTTCGACCAGCGGTTCAATCGCTGGTCGAGGAATCTGGCTGCGACTTTTTAACTGCGGTACCCCACTCGTGATATACGCACGCGCTCACCGACGGTTCCAAGCGATCGAGCATCGCGTTTCCACGCGGCGCAATGGAGGCGGATGTGAGAGCCATCGGACCTCACGATCAGATGCCTGCGCCCGGGCCGCTGACAATCCGATCTTGAGAACGGATGGCATATAGCTTGCTTCACCAGTGATGGCACAAACGCAAAGCAAACTTGTGAGGTCAGCATGCTCGGAATTGGAAGTCAGTTGCCGCCGTTCGAAATCACTGGCGTGAAGCCCGGCTTTCAGGCGCATGAAGAAGAAGGACACAGCGCGTTCGAGACGCTGACCGAAACGAGCTTCCCCGAAAAATGGAAGATCATCTTTTTCTATCCCAAAGATTTCACGTTCGTCTGTCCGACCGAGATCGCCGAGTTCGGCCGGCTATCCAAGGAATTCGCCGATCGCGATGCTGTCGTAATGGGTGGTTCGACTGACAATGAGTTCTGCAAGCTTGCCTGGCGGCGCTCGCATGCAGACCTGCACAATTTACCGATTTGGCAGTTTGCCGACACAAAAGGGACCTTAGTCGATGGCCTTGGCGTGCGTTCGCCCGAGGGCGTCGCCTATCGCTACACCTTTATCGTCGATCCCGAGAACACAATCCAACACATCTATGCGACCAATCTCAATGTCGGGCGTAGCCCCAAGGACACGCTCCGCGTTCTGGACGCGCTACAAACCGACGAACTTTGTCCCTGTAACCGCGAAGTCGGCGGCGAAACACTGAAGGTTGCGTGAGGCGGCATGTCGTCGATTGAGCAGTTGAATGAGACGATTCCCAATTTCGCCAAGGACGTCAGGCTTAACCTTGCGTCATTGCTGGCCGATGATACGCTGTCGCCGCAGCGACAATACGGCCTGCTGCTGGCGAGCGCCATTGCCACTCGCAATGCAGCCCTGATTACCGCGATTGAAGCGGCAGCCACCGCCGTGATGACGCCTGCGGCGATCGCCGCAGCGAAATCTGCAGCCTCTGTGATGGCGATGAACAACGTCTACTACCGATTCGTTCATCTCGTATCCAACCCGGAATACAAGACCATGCCGCCACGGCTGCGCATGAACGTGATCGGCAATCCCGGCGTGGATAAGTCCGATTTCGAGCTGTGGTCGCTAGCAGTCTCGGCCATAAACGGCTGCGGTGCCTGTGTCGACGCTCACGAGAAGACGCTGCGGGCTGAGGGCGTCAGTTCCGGAGTGATCCAGACTGCCGTGCGCTTTGCTGCGATTGTGCAATCAGTGGCGGTTGCGATCGAGGCCGCCGGCCCGGCTCCTTCCACGGCGATGGGCTAAATATCCTTTGCGCCGTCGAATCGACTCCGTTTGTGGCACCACTCAATGGTGCCACAACCAATCCTTCGCCGGTCCAGAGCGGGTGTAATATCCTCAAGCTGTGCCTCGCCGGGCGTCCCCCACGGCTGCGCGCCTCGTTCGAATCCACCTGCAGTGCAGATGAGCCAGAATGCCCGCAAAGGCGGTGAAATCCCCCGTCTCATGGCGATCACATCGCGGCCCTTTGTTGCACTTCACCCAAACTTGAACAGCACGCCGTAACCGCCGCGCGGATAACTCCACTTGATGTCACCGGTGGGTTCGGCGATCACACGGCAGGTGCCGCACTCAATGCAGCCGTCGACGGTTATCTCAACTTGGCCGTTGTCGTTGAGTTCGTAGCATCGCGCGGGACAGGCGCTCAAAAGCGCAAGTAGCTGTGGCGACGGCGTCGTGTGCGCGCGCACCGTGACGTGAGGGCGACCGACGTCGACAAGATAGCGGTTGTAGTACAGCTTGTCTTCGACGCGTACTGTAGGCTCGACATTCATGCTTTGATCTTCCATTGCTGGACTTCACACTGTTGCCGGTCAGCGCCAGGCCCGGGTAAAACGACACGCATCGCCGAACAGACCTGTCCATGACCGCGCCTTGACGAAGGATTTCAAGGTCGCCTTCTCCTTCTCAACCTTCGGCGTGCCATCGACACGTACAAAGTTCTGCAGCGCCTTGGAAATAAGCTGCGGATAGGTAAGGAAGAAGTTTTGCGAATGGGTGTGCATCAGCATCGGCATATCCTTGTACTTCTTTAGATCTTTGATGACAAAGGACTCGTCGAGCATCTTCTTGTAGAGCGACAGATTTGTCGCGGTCATCGGCTCGCGGCGCGATTTTACCTGGGCGATCGCTTCGGCCGCGATGCGGCCTGAAGTCATCGCAAGATTGGAACCTTCGCGATGAATGGCATTGTTGAGCTGTGCCGCGTCCCCGACCACCACCCAGCCCTCGCCGTAGAGCTGCGGGATTGCCTTGTAGCCGCCTTCAGGAATGAGATGCGCCGCGTATTCCTTGACTTCGGAACCTGCGATGAGCGGCGCCACGGACGGATGCTGCTTGAAATGATCGAGCATGCCGTAGGGCGTCTGGGCGGTGCGCTGGAAATCAGCGACGAGACAGCCGATGCCGAGCGAAATGCACTCCTTGTTGGCATAGATGAAACCCATTCCGGTCATGCCGCGAGAAATGGTACCGGCCGCCTCGATCACAACGCCTTCGTCGCCCTTGAGATTGAAACGGGCCTCGATAGTCTCGCGAGGCAAAAAGTGCATTTCCTTCACCGCGAGTGCCACATTATCGGGTTTCGGCCGCGACCGCAGGCCCGCGCGCGTCCCGAGCAGGCCATTGACACCCTCGGCCAGCACGACGACGTCGGCGTGTATTTCGCCGTCGCGGCGATCAGTACGAACCCCGACGATCCTCTCGCGGTCGTCCCGTACGAGCTCGGTGACTGTCGTCTCGCACAGCACGGTCGCGCCGGCCTCCCGCACCTTCGAGGAGAACCATTTGTCAAACTGCGCGCGTATGATCGTGTATCTGTTCGGCCGCTCCTCGTTGAAGTCATCCGAGCGGTAGTGCATGCCAACATGCGAGCGATCGTCCATCATCCAGAACCGCTGTTCGACCAGATGGCGCTCGAGCGGCGCCTCCCCGCGAAACTCGGGGATCAGCTTTTCCATCATGTCGGCATAGAGAATTGCGCCCTGCACATTCTTCGATCCCGGATATTCGCCTCGCTCGAGCTGCAGCACCTTCATGCCGCGCTTGGCCATGGTCAACGCCGCTGCGTTTCCAGCCATACCGGCTCCGACCACGATCGCATCAAACCTCTCTTCGATCATCACGGCATCTCCTCTAGACCGCGAGCCGGGCGCGCGAATCCGGCAAAAGCCTGGCGCGAAATGCGGCCGTCAGCGACGGGAGCAACTGCATGGCGTCGCTGATGATCGCGACATGGGCGAAGTCGAAGATCGGCGCGTTTTTGTCGGTATTGATGGCGACGATCAGGTCCGCCCCCTCCACGCCGACCCTGTGCTGGATCGCGCCGGAAATGCCGGCCGCAATATAGAGCTTTGGCCGAATGGTCTTGCCGGTCTGGCCGATCTGCCGGTCAGACGTCACCCATCCCTTCTGCACCAGAGGACGCGAGCAGCCATACTCGGCGCCAAGCAGAGTTGCTAGCTCGCGCACCAGCCGAAAATTCTCGAGCGATCCCAGTCCTAGGCCGCCGGCGACGACAACATCGGCATAGGCTAGATTTGACGTTTCGGAATCCCGGTCGGGAATGAACGTCAGCACCTTCGTGACGATATCGTCTTCAACAAGGCCAAGCGGATGGATGATGATACGAGCGGCATCGCGTACGACGCGCTCCGGCATCGGCATGACGCGCGGGCGGACGGTTGCCATCTGTGGACGATAGTTCAAGGTATAAATCGTGCACAGCAGCGAGCCGCCAAAGGTCGGACGCGTCGCCGCAAGCGAACCGTCGGCGTCGACGTCGAGCGCAGTACAGTCGGCTGTGAGTCCCGTCGACAAGGTGGTCGCCACCGAACCTGCAAGATCGCGACCGAGTGTCGTCGCGCCTAACAACAGGATCTCAGGCTTGTAGGTGTTGACGAGTTCGGTTAGCGCTTTAGTGTATGATTCGTTGCGGTAATCCGACAATACATTGTCGCTCACGAGATAGGCCAGATCGGCGCCATAGCAAAATGACTCCAGCGCGGCGTTGCGCGTCGGCTGCCCCTCCGGACCGATAACGACCGCGGCGAGATTCACCTTCAGCCTGTCGGCAAGCCTGCGCCCCGCTCCCATGAGCTCCCAGGAAACCGGATGCACCTGGCCACGCTCCTGCTCGACAAAAACCCAGACATGCTTGTAGGCCTTGAAGTGCTCCGGAAGTTCCTTTTTGGCCGCCGCGCGGCCGGCCGCCGGCGCGGCCGTTTTGGTGACATTGCTCATGCTTTAAATTCCCCTCAAAATGCGCGCGCCCGCGCCACAGGATTGGTTTCTACTTCGGCTGGCTGGAGATCACTTTTGATCAGCAGATGGCTTGCTGCTCGTTGTTTCCGCTTGCTCGGCGCGGCCCGACCGCGCAACGAGAGGCGTCGCACGGGGTGAACGTATCTGGCTGGCCAAGTTCCGAGATGGCCCCAAGACAGGTTCATTGCGCGCTCTATTCGACAAGCGCCAGCAAGGCGGCCTGGCCACTGCGGTCACTCTAATTGACTCTCTCCATGGCTGATTACGCCGGTCCGCTTGCTGCGCAATAGCTGCACCTTGCTTTCGGCCTAGCGCTCCGCATCGGCCATGACGACTCGGTCGATGCCACCGCACTTTCATGCGATGAGTGCTCGGCCGCCAGCGCCGCCGACTCGCAGGGGAGGTTTGGCTCTTTTCCTGGCGCATGTTGCTATCGGCTCTGAGGTAGCTGTGGATCTGCGCGCAAGTGGGCACCCGCCTGATTTGGACGATGATATGCATACGTTTCCGAGGTGTGGCGCTGACGGGCGAGTTACCCATTGCCTCCCATCGCGGGCTCGATGGCAGTTTCAATTGCGTCAAAAGCCATTTGGGGTGCCACTGCGCGAGCGTGAACCACGAGATGATGCCGCACAACTCGGCCGGCAGTAGACGTAGCGTGAAAGGTCTTCCTTCAAATCTCATCTCGAACGGCTACCATTTGTCTGCATCGATGACCGGATCGACCCGACAACAGCAAGTGTCGTACCAGTTGCAAAACTCGGGGAAGATTAGGCGAACGCAATGACTTAGGGGACACTTGGAAGGGCTGCTAATCCCCAGGACACGACCACTCCGAACATGGGTCGGGAATACGACAGCGCCGCGCGAGCCATGGCTGCGGAGAGTCGATCCGGAAGAAGACGAAGGTTGCACGAGGGATCATCACCACGCCACACTTGGTGACAAACCTTGAAAGCGCGAGATCACTTCAGCTCGCTCAATGGGACAAAGGCCATCGGCTTGTCATGGTCTGCAACAGCATCCTTCAAAACCTTGAACACCCGCTGGTCGATTGGCGACGATGCCACGAAGTCGGCATAGGCCTGTTCCAGCATCGCTTTGCAACGAGCTCTGATATCCGGTTCTGCGGCACCAGCGAATTGCTCCTTGGCAAGATATTGTCCCATGCGCTTTAGGATGTGAAGGCGCGCGACATTGACGATTCCGGGGTCGTATTCGACGCCTAGCAGTGAAAAAAACTCTTCCGCGGACGAGGCTTTGTTGAGCCGATCCAGGATACCGGCTGATGGGTGCGAGTTACTCATCGAAAACTCCCTTTGAATTGGCACGTGGACGATCGGCGACAGCGCGGCACCGCCTGGTGATCCTGCTGCAGCCAACCTCGCGCGACCATGCTGAGGCAGGCCGTCGTGGCCGTCGATTAACGATGCCCGATACCGTCCTCGCGGCGCTTGGTTTTCGAATAGCCTGTCCAGATCTTGCTGGGTACGCCTCTTCAGGCCGGGTGGGGCGACAAGTATCCGCACACATCGCGCCAGATCGCTGCTACTGTTTCGCGCTCGACCGGCACCTTGTGCTTTATGGCATGCTTGCGGACTTGCGTCAGGATCTGTCTGGCTTGGTCGGCGCTGGCGACGAGCTGTAATTCATTGAGCAACGCGGTGATCGCCGACAGCCCGGAATGCTTACCGATCACAAAACTGTTGCGGCGCCCAAGCAGAACCGGATCAAGCGACTGGTAGGTACGTTGATCTTTTAAAAGGCCATCCACGTGAATGCCCGATTCATGCGTAAAAATATGCTCTCCGACGATGGCTTTGTTCAGAGGAATCGCACGTGCGGCTGCCGCTGCAACCACTGCGGCGACCTTCTCGAGTTCCGGAAGTATGATGCCGGTCTCGCGCCTGTAGAGCTGCTTGAGCGCGACCGCGACTTCCTCGAGCGGTGCATTTCCAGCCCGTTCGCCGAGGCCGATAACGGTTACCGAGGCGTGGCTCGCGCCGGCCTTGATGGCGGAGAGCGTGTTGGCGGTTGCGAGGCCGAGATCGTCGTGACCATGAAACTCAAGTTCGAGATCGGTGGTCGCCCGCAAATTTCCGACCAGAGCGGAGGTTGTGTCCGGGTCGAGCACACTGAGCGTATCGGCAATACGAAAGCGACGCGCTCCCGCCGATTTTGCCGCGGCTATCAGTCTGATGAGAAAGTCGATGTCGGCGCGGGAGGAGTCCTCGCCGCCGACGGCAACCTCAAGTCCCCGCTCACGTGCATAACCTACCACTCGCTTCACTTGTTCCAGCGCCAGGTCGCGACGACCGCCAAGCTTGGCCGCGATCTGGATATCGGAACTCGGGATCGACACATTGACCATGGACACCTTCGCTTCGATCGCCGCGTCGATGTCGGCTTCGCGCATCCGGCACCAGCCTATGGTGGTCAGCGGAAGCTCTGCTTCGACGATTGCGTGGATGGCGGTGATCTCCTCGTTGCCCATCGCGGGCGTTCCCGCCTCGATCTCCGTCACGCCGGCCCGCGCCAGCGCCTGCGCGATCGCCAGCTTTTCCTCTGTGGTGAACGCAACGCCAGGCGCCTGCTCGCCGTCGCGTAATGTCGTGTCGTTGAGCACGGTCGGCTTGGCGCTCGCCTGCTCGGGCCAAGCCGGCTTGGCGGTCTTGGTAGCGGCCATCACGAAAGGGCTCCTCATTGCTTTTGACCCACAGGCGCTTCAGCAACCCCCATGCCAGCCCGCCACGCTTTTTAACCCGTTGAAAACAATATGCTTACTTCAGCGGCTAGCTTGCCTTCGCTAATTGATTGTCGCAAACGCGACAGGCTTATGAAGCGGACGGCTCATCCTGCCACTCGCAACACCGAGCTCGAATGTTAACGCGATTGCGACACGCCGGCAGGCACGAATGTCGCGGAGTATTTGTGGCCCGCCCGCCTTAGACCCATGGTCGCGCGCGCATCGAAACGGCGTTAGGCCGCGCCCTCCAGTTCCTGCTGAACTCGCCAAAGCGCGCGCGGGTTCTAGCTGACTTGAGCGATCGAGCCTTGCAACGGCTTAAATGGGCCAGTCGACGCCGATGACCGGGCGAGCCGTCTGCAACAGAACGTCACGCCGACGTTCTGCCATCCGGCTCTCGCCGCTTTCTTCGCCGAAGCAGAGATTGAAATCGCTACATTGCGTGCAAACGGGCGTTGTACACATGACGAGGCCTTCATCCTCGCACAGCGAGCGGTAGAAGAAGCGCTTCCAGCGCATATTGTTGTTATTGCGCGCGGCGAGCGGCGCGAAGTGGCGACTTAGCAGCCGAGAGAGTTCGCCACGATTGCGTAATCCGAGATCTTCCCACAAGTGGTTTGGCTCTATGGCGCGGCGTGCGATCATCGCGGCCAGCCAACCCCCGATACGTCCTTCCGTTGAGCGTTGCTTGAGCAAGAGATCGCGCACCATTGCGATTTCGTCGTTCTCATCGCACTTGAAAGCCAGGAGCTGCTCCGACACCTTGACCCCGATCGATGGAAAATGGTGGTCCAGCAGGGCCGCCAGCTCGTGGCCGGACAGGCCGGCCTTCTCGGGAAGCGGGCCACCATCCATCGAGGCGGCCGCCAGAATTGACGCCAGGACATGGCAATCGAAATTGCTGTCGGTCGTAATGTCGGCCTCTTCGGGAGGCACACCAGTGAGCGCTCGATAGGTCGCAATTCCTCTTTGCACCTCGCTGCCCGCGTCGGCGCAAACAGCTGCAAACGGATGGAAGTTCGCTTTGGGCATGAATCTTTTACAGCGTCACGTTTGCCCCGTCCCATTCTAGCTGGCCGGGTGATCGTCAGAATGCCGGTCTCCCCGGATGGGGGGTGAGGGAGACCGGCATCCGTCGCGCGCCTTCACAAGGCCGCGACCCGCGACCTTACGAGGCCGCGAGCTCGGCGGCGGTCTTGCCGACGATGGATTCGTCGACGGGCTTCATTATGCCATGCTCCATCAGCATGTCCTCGAGCTCGTCCATGGAGATCGGGGTCGGAATGATGCCCTTGCCGCCATTGTTGTGAACCTTGGTCGCAAGATTGCGATAGTGATCGGCCTGCTTCGACTCGGGCGCATACTCCAGCACCGTCATGCGGCGCAACTCGGCATGTTGCACCACATTGTCGCGCGGCACAAAGTAGATCAGCTGAGTGCCCAACTTCTTGGCCAGCGCCTCCGCCAGTTCCAGCTCTTTGTCGGTCTGCCGCTCGTTGCAGATCAGGCCGCCCAGCCGCACGCCGCCAGAGTTGGCGTATTTCAGGATGCCTTTGGAGATATTGTTTGCGGCATACATTGCCATCATTTCTCCGGACATGACGATATAGATCTCCTGCGCCTTGTTTTCCCGGATCGGCATCGCAAAGCCACCACAAACCACGTCGCCGAGCACGTCGTAGGACACATAGTCAATGTCCTCATAGGCGCCGTTTTCCTCCAGGAAATTGATCGAGGTGATGACGCCGCGGCCGGCGCAGCCGACACCCGGCTCAGGACCGCCGGACTCCACGCAGCGGATGTCCTTGTAGCCGACCTTCATCACGTCCTCGAGTTCGAGGTCCTCCACGCTGCCGGCGCTCGCTGCAAGGCTCAAAATCGTGTCCTGCGCCTTGGCATGCAGGATCAGGCGGGTCGAGTCCGCCTTAGGATCGCATCCCACGATCAGGATTTTCTGACCCATCTCGGCCAGTGCCGCCAACGTATTCTGGGAAGTGGTCGACTTGCCGATGCCGCCCTTTCCGTAGAACGCGATTTGTCTCAGTGAAGACATGTTGTTCTCCATCAACCGATTTGCCAAAAGTTGCGCGCTTCCTACACGCGAGCTTGTTTCTCTCTCAGAAACGGGGCACACGGGTTCAAGGGAAGGAGCGCATCGCTCGCCTTACGCGTCGGCGTGCACTCAGCCCTCACTCAGTGTTGCTGCCGCTTAATAGCAACCGTCATGCCAACACTGTCCGCGCTCATTAAGCTTCTGATTGCATTCTAAAAAGCCAACGAGCCGTTGAATAACCCCGGAGTGTTTTGCACCGGACAGGATCCGCTCGGCTGTCAGAAAACGAACACCGGCCAACCAATCAGGCTGGAAAACGGCAGCTTGGCATGACCAGATCCAATGCTCTCAAATGGAACGGGACTTGCTCCTCTTCTTGCAAGCCAGTGGTCGGCAATTTTGGCAGAGCGAGATGCAGTCGAGGTTGGCATCTCTAAGGCATGTGACCGGCGATGGGGTTCGTGGTCGATGATGCGAGGTAAATTGTGCGGCTCACCGACCAATTGATCCAACTGATCAGAACGACGCGCCTGAGCCTGAAGGCAGCAAGAAGCGACTTACAAGGGTGCCTCGGATCGAAACTAGCTGCGGTTCTGCCCCGCGCTTCGTTTGCGAGACATGAAAGGCCAATTCTCGTTGATGAGTTAATCGTCCAACGAAGACGTTAAGAAGGGGCGCAAGCACGGTACGGTGCTCAAGCCGCTTATGTGTGATCATTTGCACGAGCGTCAAATGCGCTCTCCGACATAGCGGAACCCGTCGCCGATCGTTCAGCTCAGCGAACCCACATAAGCAGACCATGGCGACAATCGTCTTTTATCAAAAACCCGGCTGCGTCACCAATGCACGTCAGATGCTGGCGCTGAAGGCCGCTGGCCATGACGTGATAGCCAAGGATATATTGAAGGAGCCGTGGGCTGCGGAGGAATTGCGACACTTCTTCGGCAGGACGCCGATTGCATCCTGGTTCAACCGAGCCGCGCCTCGTATCAGGTCAGGCGAAGTTAATCCTGACGCAATCGACGCAGCGAGCGCACTGACGTTAATGCTGGCAGATCCGCTCCTGATCAGACGTCCGCTGATCGACGTCGATGGTGCAAGATGCGCCGGATTCGATCATGAAGCCGTGCTGTCGTTGCTTGGCCGGGACGCGCAAGGTGACCTTGAGGGATGCTCCCACGAACAACAGGGCACGCACTGCCCGCAGATGTGAGGATACGATCGATCATACGACTGCGCCGCCAACCAATGCGAACAACGATCCTGCCTTATCGCTTTGTCAGGATGGCCGACGGCATGTTCGGCGAGACGGCCGACGTGCGTGGCTCTTCGTAACCAGCGGCGCTCAGATTGCTCGGTTTGAATAAGACATGTCGTCGCCTGCGGTGTGGGAAACCACCGCAGTTCTATCGCGCACAAGATTCCTGCAGCCGGGATTTGATCAGAGCTTTGAGCCGAGACACGGTTATTGAATAGATTCGGCTCAGACGGAATGTTAAACTGAATAAACGATACGGACAGAACCACGGAGCTTCGTGGTCGTGATCCTTATGCAACGTGGCTGCATAATTGCGCTACGTGCGCCGCCATTTTGATCAGCATCAAATCAATCGCCGTCTCCCATGTGTGACAGAGGTCTCGCGCGACTCTTCGCGCGAACTTTGGAATGGAGAATTCGATGAGGATCAAAGCAATTCTGACGACGACATCGCTGCTCGCGCTCGCGAGCTCGTTGGCCAGCATGTCGGTTCAGGCCGCCGATCTGGCGCAGGCCCCTATCTACTACAAAGCCCCCCCAATCGAACCCTTCAATCCGTGGATGATCCGCCTGCGCGTTCTCGGCGTTTTACCGGATACCGCAGGCAGCTCCGTCAATGTCGCCGGGGCGTCGCCGCTATCCTCGCCAGCCTCCGGGCTATCGATCAGCGACCAAGCGGTACCGGAGCTCGATATCACCTATTTCTTCACAAGAAACGTTGCCGCCGAACTCATTCTCGGTGTGAGCCGCCATCACATCAACGGCACAGGTAAGCTAAATGGACTAGATATCGGCAAGGCTTGGCTGTTGCCGCCAACGCTGACTCTGCAATATCACTTCACCGATTTCGGCCCGCTCAAGCCTTACATCGGCGCGGGCATCAACTACACCGTATTCTTCAACCAATCGGCTGCCAATACGTCGCTCGCCGGCCTTGCCGTGACGGATTTGCACATCGCCAACCAGTTCGGCGCCGCGGTCCAATTCGGCTTCGATTATATGCTTGACCGCCATTGGGGCCTCAACTTCGACGTGAAGAAGTTGTGGTTGCGGCCGGATTATTCGGCGACCGTGAACAATGCGATTGCCGTCACTGGTCGCGCCAATATCGACCCATGGCTCGTCAGCGGTGGCATCACCTACAAGTTCTGAGGCTGGAAACACGCTTCAGTGAACTTCCCGGACGCGCCGGGTCGCCGGACGCGTCTCTCCGTTATAATACAGTACAAACGCCAGCGAGATGATGCGTAAAGACGCGTCGTCTCGCCGGTGACCAGGAGCCACTCCCAGCATTGCTCGCGCTGTGCGTCACGGATGTGTCGGTAAGTGGTGGAAAACAATCAAATCGAGCCACTAGTGATAGGCTCCTGCTCGTGCTTCCCGGCATTAGCAGAAGCGGCCGCCTGCCTATCGGCGCCAAGAATTCAAGGCGGTCGCCCCCTGCGAGAGAACGACCGCACTTGCAAGGACATGAGCTCAGGGCTCTTCGGCCCCGATCATGAGTAGAATCCGATCAAGGCTTACCTTGTAGCGCATGTTCTTGAAACCAACGCCATAGCGACAAGTAAGCAGTCCCGTGTTGGGCACGTACTGGAAGCGTTAGGGCACCCGATCATTGTCGAACGTTCCAAGATGCTAGCTACTGGGCGGATAGGCCTGCGATGTTCGATACAAAGGGCGAGCGGCGCTCAAGCGACGCCTTTAGCTTCGCCTCAGCACCATCACGAGGCGATCGACACGTTTGCCCTGCTTGAGATGAGAGTCTACGATTTCATCAACGTCCTCAGGCGTGGTGGCGCGATACCAGATTCCGTCTGGATAGACGACCATCAAAGGACCGGAGTTACAAAAGCCAAGGCAGCCCGTCACCGTGAAACCGACATCAGTGAGGTCTTGCGCTTCGATCGCCTTGCCCATCCGATCCCAGAGGGCCTGCGCCCCAGAAGCGCCGCAACTGCCGTGCGGATGATTCGGCGGTCGCTGCGTGTTGCAGGCAAAGACGTGATGCCTATAAAGTTGAGGAAGCTCGAATTCGGTTTCTGCGTTCATGCGCCTATCCTGAAATCAACGGCCTCCGTCATCTGAAAAGAGACAAGATCCGAGCGCATCCGCCCGAACAACCTGCTCCTCAGTCGAACGCCGCATCGACCAATTGATCCTACTAATTCCCACTCCAGCTTGCGAAAGCGGGCGACATGCCGATGATGATCGCTGACGATCAGCGATACTCGACATCTAGAATATCCTCCTTGATCAGCTTCAACCTCGCGGTGTCTCCCTCCGCATTACTTACGCAACCATCCAACTTTTCCAAGCAAGTTCCGCACCAGATGCGTAGCGATCATTTCTTCAGCGATCTCATTCTATGCTCCGGCGCGATTGACGATTATCCGGCGCGACTGACAATTATGCCGAGGTTGCAACATTGTCACCCTCCCTTGTTCCATGCGTGACATATGGCACATCGCGTTTGGTACGCTCCCGCTTCAGCATTTCGCGTTGCGCACCGTTCGCACGCACAATAGCCGGACCACGCCAACGCGCCCGTTCGTGCATTCGACCTTGGCGGCCGCCACCGGCTGACTATGGTGCGGCACTCGCTAAGGGCATCGCATGAACGAAAGCTTGGCATTGCAATTGCTACGCCCGCTTCGGCGGTCGTCCAAGAATTGTGACACAGGATCGTCATTCCTCCAGACCAAACGGTCCTGTCAGTCTGGGTCCCCCCATTTCAACCAGCCCAGACGGTGCCCTCGGCGTAACCGCCGAGGGCATTTCCTTCTCAAAGACATCGTATCCAGCGGCGGCAATGGCCTGCTGGCTCGATTTGGTGCGCTAGCGCCAAAGCACCTCCTAGGTGCCGCGAAGGTCGCGGTCGCACGAGGTTCGGCTGTTCGCCTCTCAACGCCAAAGCATTGACGCGCGTCCGCGCCCAGCACTCGCTGGTACGATGGCATTATTCGGCGACAACGCGCCGGAGACGTGTTGAGCAACAGCCAAGTGACGCCTGCTAATCGGGATGGATCGTTATATCCATGGTTTCGTCGCTGTCCTCGAACGGCTCGGAAAACCGATCATCCTCAAGTAGCTTGATGCCACACAGGCAGACGTCACCTTCGATGACGGCGAGTGCGATCGGCTCAAGTGTTTGTCCAGTGCAGGGACCATCGATGCACAGCCCGGTGTCGATCTCAAATTTCGCACCGTGCCGTGCGCATCTGAGAAAGGAGCGATCGGAGGAGAAGAACTCGCCGGAGCCGATGTTGAGCCATAAGCTGTCATGCGGACAACGATTGACGTAGCCTAGATAGTCATCGTCAAAAGTGCGAACCACAACAATTGGAAACGGCCGGCTCTCGCCGCTGTCGTCTACCTGCGACAAGCTAAAGGCCTTGGCGCCACACCGCTCGATGGCATCGACCGGACAGACGGCAAACACCTCGATCTGATCACACATCGGGCCGATCATCCCTTTGCTTATCCAGGCCTCGCAGTTTCCTGCTTGAAAGCTTCGACTGCAGCCCGGGCCAGCCGAAAAACGCCGCGGCCACGAGCGAGCGGCCGATAGGTCGAGCCGGCACGGGTATTGAGGACATCAAACCATTGGTTCGGCGTGAGCTTCGCCGGGCGCTCGCTGATTTGGATCACTCTCCCGTTTGGAGCGAAGCGGACGTGAATGATGACCTGTTGAGAAGTCATGGCAACCCCTATTTGGCCGACTTTAAAGACCCGAGCCGAAACTGAGGATCTCTGTTGCGACGTGCTCCGTTTCCGGAAGCTTGCGTGGCCTCCAGCCGCGGCTTGGAGACCGCGCCTCGCTACTTTCGAGCAGGTCTTCTTCGTGCCCACGGCCCCCCTCGGTCGCCCCGCTCATCTCGCGCGACGTCGCAAGTGGGATCATCGCATTCGATCGTGGTCCGTCGATGTAGTGGATGACGCGCATCTCAGTAGATCGCTGCCCCTGCGCCCACGTTGATCGAGGCATCCTTTACGGCTTCGACAATGAACTCGATCCTGTCGTTCGTGAGATGGGTGTGAAACGGCAGCGCCAGGGCGCGATCGGCGATCTTTTCGGCAACAAGGAAATCGCCACGTCGATAGCCGAGTTCGAAGTAGTGGCGTTGCAAGTGCAGCGGATGGCTATAAGCGACGGCTTCAATTTGGGCGACTCGCAGATCATCGACGATGGCATCGCGACCGGATCGCGTGAAGCGTGTTCCAAGATGGACGAGATAGAGCAACCAATTCACCTCGGTCACATGGGGACCAACGTAAGGCGGCTTGATGCCCTCAAATGATTGCATATGCGCGTTGTAGAGCTGCTCCACCAGCCGACGACGCTCCAGGATTTCATCGAGACGCTTAAGCTGCGCCAGACCCAAGGCTGCCGTGACATCGCTCATGCCGGCTTGGTATGGTGCTGCGGCACCGACGATCACGGAGGAGCGTTCGTCCAGGCGGTGGGCGCGATAGCGACGCAAGCCAACCGCGATGTCGATATCGTCCGTTACCACCATTGCGCCTTCGCCACAACTTAGGGCCAAGGGCTGGGCAAAGTCGAAGACCGCCAGGTCGCCAAACCGGCCGACGAGTTCGCCCTTGTAGCGCGATCCGATTGCTTCGGTGGAATCCTCTAGAAGCGCCAGATGGTGGCGCTGCGCGATCGCCCGCAATTCCGACCACGGCGCGGGATGGCCGTTGGGATTGCCGGCGACAATCGCCCGCGTGTGGGCCGTGATGCGCTCTTCGGCTTTATCTGGGACCAATGTTCCCGACCAATAGTCGATGTCGGCAAATACCGCCCGCGCGCCTGCAAGACCGATCGCATGGACGGTCTCGCGGAGGGAATAGGGCGAAGCGATGACTTCCTGCCCTGGCCCGATGCCGACCGCCTTGAGCGCAAGCACGAGCCCAATGGTGCCGCTCGAGACCGCAACGGCATATTTGCGGCCAAGATAGGCTGCAAAAGCGTGCTCGAACGCCTCAGTGACCGACCCATTGGAGATCTGCGGCGAGCACAGAATCGTTTCCACGGCGGAGAGCTCGGCGAAGGTGATATCGGGATCGGACAATGGAATGAAGGACGTATTTGCCTCCATCCTGTCCGCACCATCAGGCCGATGCGCTGCCAGTTCAATCCCGCTCACCGCGCAACATTCCTTCTTGCCAACACGATGCCGGTCGCCCGCTTCGGATCGGCCGTAATCTGCACGCAGTGATCCGACCCGTCGAGCAAATGCAGGTCGAAACGAGGGAACCGCCGGGACGGCTGATCCGTCACATCCGACGCATCGCAGCGAACGCATGCAAGCTGCGGAAAGCGGCGCCGCAGCTCGACAAGGGGGCCCATGTCCGCGCCGTCGACAGCAAGCAGCCCTTCGATTTCAATCAATTCCTCCGCAGTAAGCGCCATCGTGGCTCCTCTAGGACTCCCTAAGGTGGTCGTCATTGCCAGAACAGGCGCTCCGGATCCGCGTTCAACTCATCGATTGCTGAAGTCAAGTGGTGGTAAAGGCTGTAAAATTCCCAGATCCCTTGCGCGTGGTTCTTGCAAAACAGCTTCCAGATCCCACTGACGGTGTCGTAAAGAATCAGCGCGACATCAATGAGACCACCATCCTGGTCGATATTGCGCGAGCAACAGGGACTCTCGATCAGATAACCACCCCTCACTGGCGTCACGTTCGGCGAGACATACAGATAGCGCTTGCGCGAGCTCAAGCCGCGCTCGATCCGCATGCGATCGAGCTCGTTTGGGTGAGGAACCAACCCGGTTTTTACCTTCCTCATCAGCGCGGCAGTCATCGCGAAAGCCCCCCTTCAGAGCACCGTGATTTCTTCTTCAAAACAGCCAATGAGCCGTTGCACACCAAAATCGACAGTATAGATCGGCACGTCGGCTTCGGTATGGATAGCGACTCTGACGATCTCGCCGGTTGCTCCGGCGCCGAGCACGATCCCGTCGGGTTCCGTATTGGGAAAAGAGCCATCGTTGATGAGGTCGACCGCCGCTTTAACGCGTTGGCCCCGCCGATATTTCGGAAAGCGGTCCTCAGTCATGACACAGCCTCTTCCGGCAATGGCAAATCATCGATCTCCTCGCACGCGTCCACCGACTCAAGCTCCTTGCGCTTCATGCCAACGCGGTAGCCACGTTCGAGAAACTCGACGCCGTAGATGTAGAATTGCTGCAGGAACGTTCCGATCGAAACGACGTAACCCACCTCTCCCTTCTTGACCAACACCTCGCCAATCTCTTTGCCGCGAAAGGTGCCATCATTACGGATGGTGCGATTGGCCCGTACCTTTTCGCTAAAGCTGAAGAAAGGCGGCCCGCTGAGCTCGACGACGTCGCTATCGCGAACGATTTTATTCATGCAGCGCTCCTCATGGACACGCAGGGCCGCCGCCATACCAGCGCAAGCGAGGTCCTGCATCGATTTGTCCTCATTCTCGAAGACATCCCGCGATTCACCAGCGGCAATGCCGCACGCCATTTCAAGGCGGAGATACCGGTCAGGACCGTGCTGCGGTGCAGTTCGCACCCTCGGCAACAGTCCCTGCATATTCTCGAATCGCACGGAGGCGTTCGGGTCGTTCGCCATGGCTAACGGCCACTCATCGCGGACAACCCATGCCAGAGAGTGGCGGCACTCGACCTCCGCATGACTCATCAATCGGTAGAACAGCTGCAGCGATGCGGCGCGCAACGGCGCGATCAACTTCATTGTGCTGGCCGGCCAGCATCGGCGCCATTCCTCGCACATCAAGCGAAGATCCGGGCCAGACGGCGAGGCTGCGATGGGGCTCGCTTCGCAGGAGCAGGCGCATGGGCTCATTCCTGGGCACGGTTCGCATCATCAAGCGGCGGCAATCCGTTCACTGGGCTCACCTTTAGGCTGGCGCCTGGTATCGCGCCAAGGATGTGTCAACAACGCAGGTATTGTCGACTGGACAGGCGGCGACGCATTGCGGCTCGTCGAAATAGCCAATGCATTCGGTACATTTTGCCGGTTCAATGACGAAGCTCCCCGCCTTCTCAGAGATTGCAACGTTCGGGCACAAGGGTTCGCAGGCTGAGCAGCTCGTACACTGCGAAGCAATGATCTTGAATGGCACATCCCCCCCTACGCCGCAGAGATCACGGCTTTCTGCCGAATCGACGCGTCGCCGCGCTTCACGTGCTGGATCTCACCGCTTTTCACCCGGTCGAGATAAGATCGGAACCAGGAGATCACCGACTTCTCAAACAACTCATGCGCGTATTGATCAACCGGCTCGATTCCGGCCTTGATCAGGTTGCTTTTCGGGCTGCCGCCGATTTTGGCCACGAACACCGCGTGGCAGTCATTGATGCCGCGAATGATAGTCGAAAGCCTATCCTTCTCCCCATCACCGCCTTGGCAGTAGACGTCTACGCGGCGGTGGCCGACGAATTTAGTGCCGGATGTGGAAAGTTCGTAGACTTGGAATTCCCTCGCATGTCCAAAGTGCTCGTTGATCAGGCCGGAGCCTTTGGTTGCGACTGCCACCAGAAGCGAGATCTCGCTCGCCGCTCCGGCCAATTCCCCGAGCTCTTCTTTGCTGGCCGCGGCCTTGGCAGCACGCTCATCCTCTACCCGGTCTTGGTAAGCCTTGCGCATCTCGAGATCGTATTTGACGTCCATCTTCATGACTCGGTCGGTCGTAAACTCTGCGCTGCGATCTTCTCCGAGTAGACCCACAGCATCGGCACGGCACTGACGGCAGTGACGCATCATGTTCATCTCCCCTTCGCAAGCATCTTGCAGCGCCTTCAATTCCTGCGCTGTCGGCCCGCGTTGACCGTTGAGGCCAAACACCGTGCCGTACTCGGGTGCGGAGATCAGCGGCATGATATTGTGGAGGAAGGCGCCGCGCGACTTCACCGCCTTGTTCACTTCGACCAAGTGACCGTCGTTGATATGCGGGATCATCACAGAGTTGACCTTACACAGGATCCCCCGTTCGCTAAGCATCTCCAAGCCTAGCAGCTGGCGATCGGCAAGTACCCTTGCCGCGTCGAGGCCGGTGTAGCGCCTGTGGTTGAAGAAGATCCAAGGATAGATCTTGGCGCCGATTTCGGGGTCGATCATGTTGATGGTGATCGTGACATGGTCAACCTTGGACTTGGCGATGACGTCAACATAATCTGGCAGGCTCAGCCCATTGGTTGATAGACACAGCTTGATGTCCGGAGCCGCTTTGGCGACGAGTTCGAACGTCTTGAACGTCTTTTCTGGATTGGCCAGCGGATCGCCGGGACCGGCGATGCCAAGCACGGTCATCTGGGGAATAGTGGCCGCGACCGCAAGCGCTTTCTTTACCGCCTGCTCCGGCGTGAGCTTCTCGCTCACCACGCCCGGACGTGATTCGTTGGCGCAGTCGTATTTGCGGTTGCAGTAGTTGCACTGGATGTTGCAGGCTGGCGCTACTGCGACGTGCATGCGCGCGTAATGATGATGCGCCTCTTCGCTGTAGCAGGGATGGCTCTTCACTTTTTCCCAGATCTCGGTCGGCAGATCGGCTTGCCCTGCCCGCGAGCCGCAACTCGCCTGCCCGGAGTTGGACGAGGTGCGGCAGCCCTTATGCTCGGCGGCCTGCACCATCTTGCTGGCACCTACCGCAGCTTTGGCACATTTTCCGCGCCCGACGACCGCGTTCATTTCCCATGTCTCCCTGCAGGCAATGATCTCAGGACCAGCCCCGAGAGCCTCAGCAAGAGCAGTAGCAACTCATATGCCATGGTAGAGTCGATGCGATTGTAGCCATGCGCCAAACAGTTAGCTGGAACAGCAACGCAACCGAATGCAAGAACAGCAACCATGCGCGTGTTTGAAAGCCAACAAGCACGTCGTGTTCCTGCCGCCGAGCTCCACGGCGGGTGCATTCATTCAAACGCCACGCATGCGCGATCCCGGCTCCTTCCCCGTTGACCTTGATGCGATGCGGCATCTGACAATAGGCCGATGCGACCTGGTGGTCTGGCTTCGCAACGCCCTAATGGGTGAGCAGTATCTCGACTGCGCGAGGCAATCCAATCGCAAGCGGCGTCAGGCCCTGCTCGCGCAGAAAGCGGAGCTCATTGCGTGAGAGCGCATCTAGATCAACGATCGCATAGTGGGTTTTGGCTGTACGCTTGATGATTTGCCGGGCATAGCTACGCAACAGCTGGTCGTTGAACCGACAGCCGATGAAGAGAAAGCTCTGTCCGATCCGCCTTTCTTTGATGATGTCCGGAATCGGTGTCTGGATGTCGATTTCGGTCAGCACCTCGACATAGTCCGCGTCGGAGATCAGGAAGTTCTTTGCCGGCTGCACACCGCCATGCGGCTTGTACAGCACCGTCGCCCAGCCATCCGCCACGACACCGTCGACCGCTTGGCCAATCGAGTCATAAAAGCGATACCAGCGATTCTCGCCAATGCTGGCGCGGGTGATACCCTGCACTTCGCCCCATCCATCGCGCTTATCCAACGCCCCGCGCATCGCGCCATCATACCATGTATCGACTATGATGGGCAGCGACAGAGACGCAAGATGATCGTGCAAGGCGGTCGGCTCGACCGGCCGAGCGAAGGCCTGCGCCATCAATGCCGTCACGGTGGAGCGATGTTTGCTGATTTCGATGTGCTGCGCCGCGGCCCATGCATTGCTCTTGGCCCGTCGCGGCAGCGCGACCTTGCTGGCGAAGAAAGCAGATAACGCCTCAGGCGTCGTCGGCACATCGGGTCTGGACAGTTCAGCAAGGCCAGGACCGATATAGGGAACAATGCTCGCGGCCCTCAGCCCGGCAGCAACGTCCGCGAGAATGGCCTTAGCATCGGTTGCGTTGACAAAATCGATTTGCACGGGCGCATTCACGGATCGTCACCGTTTTCGCCTCGTTTCTTGGCATTGATTGTCACCGGTAAGCGCGTATCGGTCGCCATCTGCGGCAAATCGAGCACCCAGCCATTGGCTATTTTGATCCAGCCGCCCCATAGCGTCTCGTGCTCGGATTCCACGATCGACTGTTCGAGATCCTTTTTCGGCACGTAGATCGACAGGCCCGAGTCCGGAGCGCGGCGAATCATGATCTTCACGAGCTCAACTCCCTCGACTGCCGCGCATAGCTGGCCAGACTGGCCGATCCCCGCAAATTGGCGCGCAGGCGAGCCACGATGTCGCATAGTACGCACACGACCTCATCGACCTCCGCAACAGAGGTTTCACGCGACAGAGAAAAGCGCACCGCGCCGCGCATACTCCGCTCCGGCACCCGCATGGCGCGCAGAACATGCGATGGCTCCATTGAGCCGGACTTGCAGGCTGCCCCCAGCGACACTGCAATGCCCGCACGATCGAGATGATGGACGATTGCTTCGCTTTCAAGATCATCGAACGCGATGTTGGCCGTGTTGGTTAGCCGGTTGCTAGTATCGCCGAGCACCGCGCACTCGCCGCTGCGCAAAATCCCCTGCTCCAGGCGGTCGCGCAACGCACCAATGCGAACACGCTCCGGCTCGAGCCGCTCCACCGCCAGCTCCGCAGCTTTTCCAAGACCAACGATGCCAGGGATATTCTCAGTACCGCCGCGGCGTCGACGTTCCTGTGATCCGCCCCAAATCAGCGGCCGGAATTTTGTCCCTTTGCGCAGATAGAGCGCGCCAATCCCTTTTGGGCCATGCAGCTTGTGCGCCGAAAGCGACAGCATGTCGATCGCACTGTCCTTCAGGTCGACGCGTTCCTTACCGACGGCCTGGACCGCATCGGTGTGAAACAGCGCGCCTGCCTCACGGGTCAACCCGGCCAGAAACTCCACGGGAAAAATCGTACCGGTCTCGTTATTGGCCCACATGGTCGAGACGATCGCCGTGCGGGGCCCGAGCGCGCAGCGAAACGCCTCGATGTCGAGCCGGCCGCGGGAATCTACCGGTATGATATGTGTCTTGACGCCTTTCGGCGCCAATTGCTCGACCAGGGAAAGGATGGCGGAGTGCTCAACCGAGGTGGTAACGATCTCGTCACGGCCTTCCTGGCTCGCAAGCGCCGAGAGGATGGCAGCATTATTTGCCTCGGTCCCACCTGAGGTAAAAATGATCTCATGATCGTCGGCATTCCCCAACAGATCCTGCAAGCTACGGCGCGCCTGCTTCAGCGCGGTTGCGGCCTCGCCGCCAAAGGCGTGGCTGGATGAGGCATTGCCGAATCGCTCGGTGAAGTAAGGCAACATGGCTTGCACGACGGACGGATCAGTCCGCGTCGTCGCGTTGTTATCGAGATAAATCGGCACCTGATCCCCCACTCAATCTCACGCCTTGGCTGCTGCAGCAACCGGGATGAAACGGACGAATTCGCCGAGTCTCTCGACAAGCCGCGCCTGAACGCCTTCCAACGATCCGCTCAAAAGCTCGCAAAACGCGCTGCCACCAACGCAGACCATGTTCCTGCTGCCACCGATCCGGATCACTCGACTGCTGTCACCCCGTTGCAGAATGGATCGGATCTTCTCGAGTACGGCGCGAATGCGCGGTCTTCGGCCGTTCACGGCGGCCTGCAATTGCCTGAGTTGCTCTGATTCGGCCGACATGCTCGATGTCTCTTCCATATCAGCTGAACGATTTTCCGCAGGAGCAGCTCGAGGTGGCGTTCGGGTTGTGAAAGGTGAAGCCTGCGCTCTCCAGCGCCATCACGAAGTCGATGGTTGTTCCGACCAGATGTTGATGGCTCTTGTCGTCGACAAACACCTTCAGGTCACCGCACTCAATCACTTTGTCGTCGGGCTTCGGTTCCTCAACCAGACCCATCGTGTATTTGAACCCGTTGCAGCCGCCTGCCTCGACCATAATGCGCAGGCCGCCAGCTGGCTGTGTCGATGATGAAATCGCACTCTTGACCGCATTCACCGCGCTATCCGTCAGGTTGATCATGGCTTATCCTTCATCTGCTTAGGACTGCGTGCTCTTGGCAAGTCATGTGCCAGCGCGCAGACATTTGATGATGCTTGCCTTTTCGGGCCACGCCTGTTGACTTTGGTACTCGTGTCGAATTTCGGACAAGGCTGCTTCAGGCTGTCGGTGCCCATTTCACGCCTTTTCCTTCCCGGCTATGCCGCAGACCGCTGCACATGGGCGGCAAGCAATTTGCATTGCATCTCGCACCGACGCCGAAGCGTTGGTGAAACGCTTAGATCGAGGAACGTTCTAATGACTGCAATCGAGAACACCGCACTCGGCAGACTTGAGAAGGAGGGTCGCCTGCTCAATGCCGTATTCAAAGGCGGGACCATTAAGCCTGGGCGGTTCGGCTTTCGCGGTGACGTCGCACTGAAATTCCAAACCCAGGTCGCGGACGAGAAGCGGCCGCCGGACTATTCGATCGAACAAGTTTTGACCATCGCCCATGATGGAGAGCGAACCATTCCGGTGCTAGCCGGCTATCTGCATTCCTTCGCCTATCTTGCCGACGTTGCAGGCGTGCTGGACGGCGCGTTAAGCCCCGACGGCAGCTACTTCATGTTCTGCAACAACATAGATCTGCTGGCGAAATACCGAGTCAGGCTTGGCGATGCCACTTTCCACGTCCTTCCGTGCGACGAGTCCACAGTTTGGAAGGAGATGATGGACCTGGTCGGAATCAACAAGGACGACATCAAGAAGCTCGATTCAGGTGGCAAGCTGGATTACCTGCTCGATGCGGCAAAGAATCTGGATCTGTCCTGTGATGAGATCTCGTACGAAGATGGGCTGAAGAGGATGGAACCCGTGAAGAATCGAAACGAAAATCGGCCGGTCTGAGCGCTGGCTTCATTCATCAAAAGGCGTATCGTCTTCGACAAGACGCACGCCGACGACACAGATATCACCATCCAGAACTGTCAAGGCGATCGGCGTGAGCGCTCTGCCCTTGCACGGACCTTCGACGCACCGGCCAGTGCCAAGTTCGAAGGTCGATCCGTGTTTACCGCACATCAGCCGGACGCCGTATGGATCGAGGAACTCGTTCCGCTCCCAGTCCAAATTAACGCCGTTGTGCGGGCATCTATTGAGATAACCGAGCACCGTCTTGCCCCAGCGCACCACAACGATAGACCACGGCCGCTGATTGCCGTCGTGATCGACGATCATAAGACGGAATCCCATGGCCCGGCGGCTTGGAATGTCGCTAAGACCGCAAATCGCGTAAATGGCGTCTGACTGCATTCATTGCTCGTCGAATACGACGACACGCTTCATATCACCTGTGTCAACAATGCGACAACCGTAGGAGCTCGCCAGATTGGCTCCGCATTGTAGCACTCGAGACGTAAAAGCTCGCCTGTACAACAACTCACTCGCGTTGGTGCATGATGAGACGAATCCCGCGCAAGCATTGATCTTCTAGCCTTTCGAAGGTTCCGCTTTCGTCCACAGTCAGGCGAGTCGCATCGCACTGCGGAATGGTGTGGCTGTCTACGGTATGTGACGAAGCACACCGTCTCTTTGTATTCTCGATCTTCGCATGTGCATAGATGTGCTTGCGTTTGCGGGCCTGCGCAGCTTGACTGATGAGAATGATGCATTTCAACCAAGACTGGCGAAAATGCAGGGACTGCTGAATGCTCCGCAGACGCCGCATTGACCGCCAGCTAACAACGCCGCACGCGTCGTTGCTGCAGTCGATCTAATAGCTCGCAGCGAGGCACGCCTTAAAGTCGGCGTGCCCGCTGTTGGCGGTAACCGCGGTCACCGCCAAAATCATCCTTGGGCGCACACCGGGAGCGTGCGCCTCATCAGGCCATAGCCTTCGCTGGCGCGCGCAATCCACGAAACGCCAGCCATTTCCTGCCGGCTCCCGCGACTTACAGCTGCTCTACTCTGTGTGCATCCCCGCAAGGGCGCGCTCCAAGTAGTAGTATGCTGTCGATTCATCTTCGTCAGAAGAGTCACACTGGCGAGGCGCTTGGGTAGCGCTATCACCATCCCCTGCCTTGGCGAGGTACTTTGTAGGCCTGCCTACTCGCTGCCACTCGTCGTTCTCATTCTTGGTCCACACTTCCGGATGCTGGTGAGGATCAAGCACCCAGTGGTTTCGCCCCACGTGAACAAAACCCATTTCCACCAGGCGGGGTTCCATCCCGCCTAAGGCTGGTTTTGACAAGATCAGCGGCTCAGCGCCGTTGCGCGCATCAATTCTCAGTTGATGTTCCAGCAGAATATCGCCCGCATTCTCGACCAGGGGATGTGTCACCCGAAGGTCTACCACAGACGTCAGATCGTTGCGGCCAAACTGGTTCCGGAAGGCGTCTCCTTTGATCCGAACCGGACCTCCCACTCTTAAGAGGCCGACCGTTTCGTCACCCAATTTATAGCTGAAAAATTTCGCTGGCCTGGACAGATCATCGTAGGTGTGGAGATAGCTTCCAGCGACCGTTGCTGCGCGCTCAGCTTTCTTGGATACGAAATCCGAGTACTCTTCCCGGCTACTTGCGATGCTCTGGATATCAGAACCCAGAAATCTCCACAGTCCGTCATTGAAGGAAGAGCGATCGATCTCGGAAATGGGCGGATTGGATTCCAGAGAGTATCGCGCCGGCGACGCCCCACTTGAACCGACGCCTGCAACCATTTCCGCAAAATGCGAGCTGTCCCCCGCCTCTCCCGCTTCATCAGCTTGGCTGGCGCCTGTGGACGGGCTCGATGAGCCAACGATTCTGCCATACATCAGATCGCTCTCCTATCGGCAAATTTGCACGCTGTTGAGCTCGTGCCGCGCAAGCTCTGCCGACTAGAATACACAGCCTAGCTTACCGCAAGCTGACCCAGATAGCGCAAAGCCTCTGTCCGCCTCGCACGCTACGACCAGGCGCTCCGCGCGCATTCGCGCCGCACGCGCTACTCATCGAATTGCATTCGGTGAGTGCACATTACGTCACATTGACGATGGTCCATCCCTCAAGGACTGGCCACTCATCGCCACACGCACGATCGCCTTTCATTAGAGCACTTGCAGGCTGGGGGTTTGATCAGATACTTGAACAAATGCACACGTCTATCGAGGACCGGCCCGCCCTTACGCTCTCGTTTTCCAGTTCTGTGCGTTTTAGTCGTGTGCTGCCGATATCGACCATTTCGTGACGCGCTGTTGCGCTGTCCCCGCCGTTCGGTGCAGCGGCATCGTCGGGCCGCGGCAGGTCGTCTAGACCATCGAGACTATCAGCGCAGGCCGGCCTGATCTTCACGCCCGTGTTGCACGCGACCAGCAATGGCTCTCGCCCGCTACATGCCGCACGCCTGCCGTAGGGACAGACCCGGCCTTCGGCTTACGCAGCTTCGGTTGCGGCTGATCCGTGGGTCTGACAACTGGCCGGGCAAACTCTGGCGCAGGCTCCGCAGCCGATGCAGGCGCCCTGATCATTCAAAACCATGATCTTCTTTTCAATTTCATCGTCATCGTCATTGTCGAGGTCGACAAGTTCGCCACTTTCGTTGATCCCCCTCAACGTCATGACATCTCGACCGCACACCTTGAAACACCGGCCACAGCCGATGCACTTGTTGGCATCTATCGAAATCAAGTAGTCCGGCGTCCAGTCGCGGCCATCACGCGTTGCAAATGACATGAATCGGCCTCCTCTAATTAACTTCCAGCGCCTTCAAATCATGGCTCTTGCGTTCGAGTTCGGCATAGGCATCATGCGCCTTCTGCGCCACCACCATGATCGATGTCCAGTTGATGGGAAGTTCTTCCGAGAGGTCGTGCAGATCCATTTTGGCTTGGAGCGCTTTGGCCGAAAGTTTCTTTAGCTCCGCCTTCAGTAGTTCACGATCGCTCATGAATGCCCTCAATAGTTTGCCACGTCCGGAAATTTCCGAATCAAGTCAATTCCGGCCCCGACATATTTGTCACCCTCCTGCGCGAGCTTTGCGAGGTTATCGAAGCCGAAGCGATGCATATCGCGCAGCTGCCTGTTCACGGCGATCAGCCGCCCCCCGATCAGCACCATGCGGCCAAAACCTTCATGGTGCATCTTCAGCATCGGCTGGATCATCACGCCGGTAGCTCTCTCGATCGAGAGTGCGACTGCATTGAAGAACAGCTCCAGCCGCCACAGCGTGTCGGGATCAGGATCGCCGACAATCGGCAGTGCCCGTCGCTTCTCCTTGTCCAAGATATAGGGTTCAAGCAGCTCGAAATCGCTCTTGGCCTCCCAGGCTCCGTTGGTATCCTGAGCACGCCATATCTTGACCAGTTCCTTGAGGAACGGGGAATCGAGGGCGTCGCCCTGCTGCGCCATTTCTGTGGCCTCGGTCATCTCACCTCATTCGTCGAACTCGAATGTGCGCCGTTGGTCCTTCGCCAAGGCCTTGCGTAGCCACGGCGGCGGCGTGCCCTTCAATACGCGCTCGAGCTTTTCGAGCAGCGCCAGGATGTTCTCTGGCTTATTCACCTTGATAGGATGGATGTTGTTGGCCACCACCCGCGCAGCACCGGCACCGCCGATGGCGGCAACATACAGGATTGCACAATCCTTGATTGCCTCGATCTTCGGCGCCAGCTTATCGTCGTCACCGTCTTCCTTGAGATCTCCCTCGAACTCAACCGCTTTGAGAAACACGTGCCCGTTTGGCGCGACATCGTAGATAGCGATATTCTTTGCCCACCCAAAATGGGCATCGACGCGTCTTAGGTCTTGCGTGGCGAATGCGACCTTCATGCAGTCGACCTCTCAGCTGCGCTGCGGTGGCCCGACGTTAGCGGCAGTGCCGCCAAAGGCCTCCATCTATCGGGCGTCGGCTGATGATTCTCCTCGCGGTCCGCGATCACAAGATTGGCGATATCAAAGATCAGAGCGCGCGTACCACGATAACCGACGGATAGCTGGTGCCCTGCACCAAGCCGATCGAACATCGGAAAACCGGCTCGATAGAACGGGATTTTCAGCCGAGCCGCCGCTTGCCTGCCATGCGAATGCGTGATCAGCAGGTCGCAATGCTTTGTTCTGGCTAGCTCTTCCAGATCCTCAAGATCGCCGATCAGCACCTCCTTGGTCTTGATCCGCTCGATCACCGCCGACTGCGTGGTCGTCACCGCCGCGCTCACCTGCGCGCCCATCTCGTGCAGCATACTGGACAGGTCGAACAGCAGGTCTGGCTCGGCCGCGATTGCAAGTTTGCGACCACCAATATGGAAGTGCGCGTCCAGCATTGCGTCGGTGAGCTGGCCGCGCTGGCGCCGATATTTCGATGGCACGGGGCGGCCGCTGATCTCGCTCAGAAAAGTCACGAATTCGTCGTTCGGACCGAGACCGCATAACCGTTCGAACAGGCGAAATGGCACGCCGGTCCTGGCCTGCATGACCTCTGCTGCTCGCCGCATCTGCCCGCCTATCGCGATAGTCCACCCTGCGCGGCCCATGCTCGCGATTTCGTCCACGCCGATGCCGCCGATGGTCGTTGGGGTAAAGTCATCAGGGATATGCCCGTCGAGCGACCCCGCCAGATCAGGCAGGAAGGACGGCCGCAACCCAAAATCCTCCAGGATGGCACGAAGTTCATCAAGATCACCCGGCGTGAGGTGGCATCCTGGAAGAACATTCACCCTCGATGGATCGCGCAGGCCATTGACGTTTGGCCCTTCCACCAGCAACTCCACAATGCTCGCCACGGCCTTCTCCCAGCCGTCCTGGAACGCCCCCTTGAAATCAGGCGTCGAGACATAAACCAGCGGTAATTTCGCAAGCTGCGGATGCTTGTCCCGGATCAGCTTGAGGTAGGCATCGACATCGTCTCCATTGGTCTCGGTGACACCGGTCGAGCAGATTCCGATGATCTTTGGCTTGGTACGATTGTAGATATTGAGTATCGCCTGCTCGAGATTCTCATAGCCGCCGAGCACGGTCGCGACCTCGCTCATCGCAGTGGTCTGCAGCGGTACAGCCTCCTTGAAATGCCGCACAAAGAGGGTGAGCCCGAAGGAGGTGCAACCTTGTGAGCCGTGCAAAAGCGGCATCGCCCCGCTTAGCCCCATGAACGCAAATGCGCCGCCGATCGGCTGGCTCATCTTCAACGGGTTAACCGCGCATGCTTTTGTCGGCAACGTCGCGATGGCCATGACACCTTCCTATTCGGCGGCCTGCAGCCCGGCGCGCGGCGCGGACGCCAGGACGTCCTCGATGCGTCGCTTGCAGCAGCCACCGACGGCATTGGTGTGATTTCTGACTGCCTCGACGCTCTTCAGGCCATGCGCGTAGATCGCATCTTCGATCGTGCCGAGATCGACCGTGTTGCAGGAGCAGATCTTTCTCGCGCGCCGCGCCGCTTCGGCGAGCGCCGGATCGCGCGCGATCGCCGCCACCGGCGATTGCATATGCACCATCGCCTTGGCCAAAGCCTCCCATGGCGCCGGTCGACGTAGCTGCACCCACATCGGGTTAGAGAGCGACTTATCGATCTCCTCCACCAGCTTGACCATCCCGACATAGCCCATATAGGCGTGGCAACGCTCCTGGTTGACATCGAGCCAAGGCATCGCCGCCTTCAATGCAACGAACTGCGATTTGCCGCCCGAGAGCATGATGTCCGCCTTGGCGTCCTTCAGCATTCTGTACATTTCGCGCGGCGTCATATCCTCGATCATGTGGGCATCTTGCCCCATGAGCAGCTTGATGCGGTCCTTGTCCTCCCTCGTTGACTTCTTCACACTGGTTCCGACCATTTCCAGGCCGGCTTCCTGTAGCGCCGCAACGACCGACCATGACTTGACGCCGCCGGTAATCAATAAAGCCTTCTTGCCTTTGAATCGTGGCTTGTACGGCTCGATCGCAGCCCACGCTCTCGCCTCCTCGCGTGCGATCACCGCTTCGGTGCGCCCGAGCAGCTCTTGCGGCGCGCCACGTTCAACCAATAGGCGGGCAATCTGGCGCAGCGAATCGCTCGAATCCTGAATACCGTAGAACGACCCTTCGAAGAACGGGATCCCGTAGCGTTCCTCCATCTTGCGTGCGACGTTGACCATGGCCTTCGAGCAAACCAGCATCGCCGCCCGTGCGCGATGGGATGAAGCGACTTCGCGATATTTGCCATCGCCCGAGATGCAAGACAGAATCCGGATGCCAAGCTCTTCGAACAACGGCTTTACCTGCCAGAGTTCTCCCGAGAGATTAAATTCTCCGATCAGGTTGACATCGTACGGTGTGGCGTAGTCCGGCTCCTGCGTTCCGATTACATAGTCGAGCAAGGCCTCGCCGGCGAGCTTGTTACCGAGGTTCTTGGAACCAACGAACCCCGGCGAATTGATCGGAATCACCGGCTTGCCGAACCTATGAGACGCCGCCTTGCAGACCGCGTTGATATCGTCGCCGATCATGGCCGGGATGCAGGTCTGATAGACGAATATTGCGGGCGGGTCGTGCTTGTCGATGATCTCTTTAATCGCTCTGCAGAGCCGCTTCTCGCCCCCAAATACGATATCGGTTTCGTTCATATCGGTTGTGAACGCCGTGCGCCACAGACTAGAGCCGGATGACGCCGCGCCGCGATTGTCCCAAGAATTGCCTTCGCATGCGGTCGGACCATGCACGAGGTGAGCGACGTCGGTAAGTGGCTGCAGCGCAATCTTGGCGCCGTCGAAGGCACACCCGCCCGCAGCGCTGCCCGGCTGCAGTTGCTTGGTGCAACCCTTCTTGCGCTCAGCCTCCGACTTATTGCCATTCTTGGCGCAGCCCGGCTCGCTGAAGATATCCTGGACCGTGGCCGCTAGCGAACTCATCAGTTTATTCCTCTCTGCGAAAGCAACTCTCTGCCGACCATGTTGCACGCGCGCCATCGGCGAGTGTTCCGGCGATGGCACGCGCACTCTCCGCCATCAACGAATGATGTCGAAGCTATAGTCAGTCTTGCCAAGAACATTGGTCTTCTTGTCAATTTCATCGAAGATCTTGTCGAGGATCTTCACCAGCACATTCAGGCCGCCCTGATAGCCCCACACGGGGGAGCGGTGATGGTGATGTCGATCAAAAATTGGAAACCCGATTCGGATTAGTGGCGTTCCAGTGTCCCGTTCCAGGTACTTGCCGTGTGTATTGCCAATCAGAAAGTCAACCGGCTCTGTGAACAAGAGCGAGCGCATGTGCCAGAGGTCCCGCCCCGGATAGGCTTGGCAGGCCTGACCAAATGGCGAGCTTGCAAACAGCGCCTGCATTTTTTCCTGCCACGCCTTGTTGCCATTGGTGGACAGCACATGGGTCGGTTCGGCGCCGAGTTCGAGCAGAAAGGCAGCCAACCCATAGCAGAGATCAGGATCGCCATAGATCGCGAACTTCTTGCCATGGATATGCGCGCTGGAGTCCGCGATGGCATCAACCAAGCGGCCACGCTCTCGCGCGAGCTCCTCCGGAATCTCCTTGCCGCTGATGCGTGATAACGCCACGAGAAAATCATCTGTTGCGGACACACCGACCGGGTAATTGAAAGACACGACGTCCTGGCCATGCTCGGACACGAACGGCAGCGTTTTTTCCGTACACCATTGCTGCATGGAGATTGTCGCCTTGGCGTGAATCGCGTTCGCCGCGTCTTCCAGCGTGGTGCCGCCGTCATACATCCGGAACTCGCCGTCGGTCGGGGTATCGAAGACTTCAGAGTTATCGGCGAGAATCGTATGTTCGATGCCCATCAATGCCAAGATTCGCTTGATCTCGCGAAGATTTCCAACGGTATTGCCATCAAAGCCGCCGATGATGTTGATTGCCTCATTTGGCTTGCGCTCCAGCTTCGGCGCCGTTCCGGCCTTGCCGTCCCAAAAATGCTCGAGAATGCCCTTGAGTGCGTTGTCGTAGCCCGTGACGTGGCTGCCGACGAACGCCGGCGTATGTGCGAACGGCACGTCGAACTCTGCCGGAACCGAGCCTTTTTCCTTCGACGTCTTGATGAAGGCGTTGAGGTCATCGCCGATTACCTCAGCCATGCAGGTCGTCGAGACCGCAATCATCTTGGGTTTGTACATGTTATAGCTGTTGGCGAGGCCGTCGATCATATTGTTCAGCCCCCCGAACACAGCGGCGTCTTCCGTCATCGACGAAGACACGCAGGAGCTCGGCTCCTTAAAGTGCCGCGACAGATGGCTGCGGTAATAGGCCACGCAGCCTTGCGAGCCATGGACGAAGGGCAGCGTGCCCTCAAAACCGACTGAGACGAAAACGGCGCCAAGCGGCTGGCAGGCTTTGGCCGGATTTACCGCAAGCGCCTCCCGCGCGAAATTCTTTTCGCGATATTCGGGGGTTTTCGTCCATTCCTTGATACGTTCGACCTCGGCAGGATCGCGGGGATTTTCGAACAACTTCTTGTCGGCCAGCATTTGTTGGTATTCTGGACCGCGGAACAGTTCGAGATGATCGAGCACATGTTCTGCACTCTGCGCCATGTTAGGATCCTTCACTATCGAAATTGATATCGCCCAACTCTCCGCAGAGAGCGGGATCGGTTGCTCTATTGTGAAACCAAGTGCTTGTTACTCTGCAGCCAAGAGCTTGGCTTTCGAGGCTTCCTTCCAAGGTGCCTTCATCTTCTTCCAGATCGGCGAGTTGACAGCCATGTCCATGTCGCGCGCAAAGATCGCAAAGCCGTCATAGCCGTGATATGGGCCCGAATAGTCCCAGGAATGCATCTGCCGGAACGGCACACCCATCTTTTGGAAAACGTACTTTTCCTTGATGCCCGAGCCGACCAGATCAGGCTGGAGCTTTTCCACGAAGCGCTCGAACTCATAGCCGTTGACATCGTCGTAGATGAGCGTGCTGTCCTTTACATAATGCTGGGCAGTGCGCTGATAGTCGTCGTTATGACCGAACTCGTATCCGGTTCCCACGACTTCCATGCCGAGGTCCTCGTAGGCGCCAATCACATGACGCGGACGAAGCCCGCCGACGTACAGCATCACCGTCTTGCCCTGCAGGCGCGGGCGATATTTTGCGATCACGGCGTTCACCAGCGGCTGGTACTTTTCGATCACCCGCTCGGCACCCTCCTTGATCTTGTCGTCGAAATAGCCGGCAATCTTGCGCAGCGATTCTGCGATCTTTGAAGGTCCGAAGAAGTTGTACTCGCACCAGGGGATACCGAACTTCTCCTCCATATGACGCGAGATGTAGTTCATCGAACGGTAGCAATGCAGAATGTTGAGCTTCGCCTTCGGCGTTGCTTCGAGCTCGGCGAGTGAACCGTCGCCGGACCACTGTGCAATCACCCGCAGGCCCATTTCCTCCAGCAGAATTCGCGATGACCAGGCGTCGCCGCCGATATTGTAGTCACCAATGATCGCAACATCGTAGGGCGTCGGCTCGAACTTTGGTTTGCCGTCGGGGTCGAGCTTGTCGAAGATCCAATCGCGCACCGCGTCGTTGGCGATGTGGTGGCCAAGCGACTGCGACACGCCGCGAAAGCCCTCACAGCGGACAGGCACGATGGTCTTGCCACCATATTCCTTGGATTTCGACCTTGACACGGCCTCGATGTCGTCCCCGATCAATCCGATCGGGCATTCCGATTGGATGGTGATGCCGTGGTTGAGCGGGAAAAGCTCCTGGATTTCGTCAAGGACTTTGACCAGCTTCTTGTCGCCACCGAATACGATGTCCTTCTCCTGGAAATCGGAGGTGAATTGCAGGGTTACAAAACTATCGATGCCCGTTGTGCCAACGTAATAGTTACGACGCGAGCCCCACGAATACTGGCCGCAGCCAACCGGGCCGTGGCTGATATGGACCATGTCCTTGATCGGCCCCCAGACCACCCCCTTGGATCCTGCATAGGCGCAGCCTCTGATTGTCATCACACCAGGTATGGATTTTATGTTGGACTTGACTCCGCAATCGGACTTCCCGGACTGGTGAACGTTGAGATGCTTGGCACGCCGCTTCGCGGTCTTCTCTGGATAGACCTTCAGCACCTCGTCGATCAGCTGTTTGTTACGAGCCCTGATTTCTGCAATGCTCTGGGTCGTGGCGAGACTCATGCTGATGTCCTTCAAGGGTTAGCGGTTGGAAGTGCTTCTTGCTGATAAAGACTTTTGCAACGAGCATGCCAGTCCGTCGGGAGCGCAAAAACCAGAACAAATAGACACAGTTAGCGCGGCCCGTCCGATGAGGCTGGTTGTTGTTGCGAACGCGACATCGCGCTTTGCGCGGAGACTTCTTCGTTGACCCTGTTCGAAATGGAACAAGTGCCGGCTATGCGCGAAGTTGCGCCGCGCAGTTCTCGAAGACGCGCAGTTGCCGCCGATTGCAAGATTTTGCGATCGCGCGCGGCGGGACGGCCGCTAACATGGACGAGTGGGTGGCTGGCGGCTCCGGCTTGCCAATACCATCTATGCTGCCGGGCACGACGGATGCTTACCTTCAGCGAAGACGATGATGGTCATGTGGATGACGTCATCGCCCGCCGAGTTCGATGCAAGCTCCCTAGCCACTTAGACGTGGCCCACTCGCCGTCTCACGAGAACAGCTGCCGCGCCTTGATGAGCGCACCGACGAGCGTATCAATCTCTTCACGTGTGTTGTAGAGGCCGAAGGACGCACGGCATGTCGCCAGAACACCGAAGCGCTTGAGCAGCGGCATCGCGCAATGGGCCCCTGCCCGCACCGCCACACCTGCGCGGTCGATGACGGTGGCAATATCATGCGCATGCGCACCCTTCATATCAAAGGAGATGATCGGCCCCTTCTCGGCTGGTGTGCCGATCAAGCGCACGGAGTTGATGTCCGCCAGCTGCTGCTGAGCGTAAGCAAGCAGTGCGCTTTCGTGCTCGCGGATCTGCTTCTTGCCTATTGAATTGATGTAGTCCACAGCCGCCCCCAGACCGACCGCCTCGACGATCGGTGGCGTACCCGCCTCGAAGCGGTGCGGCGGATCACCATAGATGACGCCGGTACGTGAGACCTCACGGATCATTTCGCCCCCGCCATTGAAGGGTGGCATCAACGCCAGATGCTCAGATTTGCCGTAGAGCACGCCGATGCCGGTCGGACCATAGAGTTTGTGGCCCGTCATCACGTAGAAATCGCAATCGATGTCGCAGACGTCGGCGTTCAGATGGACGCATCCTTGCGAACCATCGATCAGCACCGGGATACCGCGAGCATGAGCGATCCTCACCACCTCCTTTACCGGTAAGACGGTCCCCAGAGCATTCGACATTTGTGTGATCGCAACCATCTTGGTGCGCCGGGTCAGGAGCTGCTCAAAGGCATCCAGCAGGAAGTTGCCGTCATCATCCACTGGTGCCCATTTGATCACCGCGCCGTGGCGCTCTCTGAGAAAATGCCACGGCACGATGTTGGAATGATGTTCCATCATCGAGAGAACGATCTCATCCCCCGGGGTGACGCGTTCACGGCCGAAGGTCTGGGCGACCAGATTGATTGCCTCGGTGGCGCTGCGGGTGAAGATGATCTCTTCGTTTAGACGGGCGTTCACAAATTGCGCCAGCTTGGCACGCGCGCCTTCATACGCCTCGGTCGCAGCGTTAGCGAGGTAGTGCAAACCGCGATGAACGTTGGCATATTCGCTTGAGTAGACCTGCATCATGCGGTCAAGTACCGCCTTCGGCTTCTGAGCCGAGGCGGCATTGTCGAGATAGACCAGCGGCCTGCCATAAACCGTCATGCTCAGCGCAGGAAAGTCCGCACGCAGACGGTTGACCTCGTACCTGCCATTGCTCATCGCGGGATGCACGCTCATCTCCGCGCCTGCATCCAGTGTTCAGTTTGCGCGGTCACAAAATCGCGCAGGCTCTCGGGGACGATTTCCTCAATCGCCTCGCCCAGGAATGCTCCAATCAGCAACGCCTGCGCGTCCTTTTCGGATAGACCGCGAGCACGCAGATAAAATACGAGTGCACCGTCCAGCGCACCTGACGTCGATCCGTGGCCGCAAGTCACGTCGTCGGCCAAGATTTCGAGTTCGGGCTTGTTGTCGGCCCGGGCCTCGTCGGACAGAAGCAGCGCCCGCGTCGTCAGCGTGGCGTCCGTCTTCTGCGCGCCAGGACGAACGACAATCCGGCCTTGGAGCACCGAACGGCCGCATTCGTCGATCACCGCACGGAACTTCTCCCGACTGGTGCAATGTGGCACGGCGTGATCGACGACCATTGTCGTGTCGACATGCTGCTTGTGCCTGATGAGATTGACGGCGTTCGCCGAGAGCTTGGATCCCTCGCCAGTCAGCGTGACGAATCCCTGGTAGCGACTGACGGAGCCGCTACAAGTCATGCTGAAGAAATCGAGCTTCGCTTTTGCGCCGACCGCGATGATGCTTGATGAGATATGCACGGCGTCAGCGGCGTCGGCCGCCAGTCGGATATGCGACAGGTTCGCCTCGTCACCAACCAGGGCAATTGTCGCATCGTTGGTCTGATAGCCGCTCGCGCCTTCAGCCGAGACGAAACTCTCCACTAAGGCCGCATGCGCGCCTTGGCCAAGTTGCAGATAGGAACGCGTGAAGTTGGACACCAACGATCCGGTCGTGACGTGAACGATCTGAATCGGACGCTTCACCGCTTCGCCGTCAGCGATCGTAATCACGAAGCCATCGGTCGCCATTGCCGCATTGAGCGAGATCACCGCATCAGTCGTCGTCGACAGCACCAGGCCGGCCATCGCACTGTCGGTCGTATCTTCCAGGACCTCTCGGAGCGACCGCACAGCGACCCCGTCTTCCAGACTGTCCACATCAGAAAGCTCCGGTACGAATACACCATCCACCAAGACGAGTTTGACCGCCCGATCGACTGCTGTTTGCTTAACCGACGCCGCTGCGCGCACCAGCGCAGCCGCATCGGGTCGCGGAGCGAGCGGCAGGACCGCGCCCATCAGCGCGCGCAGATCGGTGTATTTCCAGGCCTCGATGCGTTGCGGGAGGCCGGCACGCTCGTAGGCTTCGAACGCCCTCGCACGGATATGAGCGACGAGCCCGGAGCCAGGCAACCGTCCATGCGCCGCGGCAAAGACATTGTCCGTTGCGCGCCCGGCGGCGGTTTTGGTCACAACCTGCTTCATCGGGAAATCTCGTGCGCGGTCACGCCGCGTCTTCGAATTGTGCGTAGCCACAAGCCTCAAGCTCCAGCGCGAGTTCTTTTCCGCCGCTCTTTCTTATCTGCCCTTTCGACATCACGTGGATAACGTCCGGCACGATGTAGTCGAGAAGCCGCCGATAGTGGCTGATTACAATCATCGCGCGCTCCGACGAACGCAGAGCGTTGATGCCACCCGCGACAATCCGCAGCGCGTCAATGTCGAGACCGGAATCTATCTCGTCCAGGATGCACAGGCTCGGTTCGAGCAGCGCCATCTGCAGAATCTCGTTGCGTTTCTTCTCGCCGCCGGAAAATCCGACATTGAGGCCGCGCTTGAGCATGCCTTGCGGTATATTGAGCGAATTAGCAACCTCGCGAACGCGTTTTATAAAATCGGGGGTGGAGAATTCCGTTTGTGCTCGCGCCTTGCGCTGGGCGTTCAGCGCCGCGCGCAGGAAGTTCATGGTGGTCGCCCCGGGAATTTCCACCGGATATTGGAAGGCAAGAAATACGCCCCTAGTCGCGCGCTCGCTTGCCTCCATCGCGAGCAGGTCCTCACCGTTGAATAGGATTTGGCCAGCGCTAACTTGATAGCCGGGCTTGCCGGAGATAACGTGACTGAGTGTGGACTTTCCGGAGCCGTTCGGCCCCATGATTGCATGCACCTCACCCGCATTGACCGCAAGATCGAGGCCGCGAAGAATTTCGCAGCCCTCGATACCAACATGCAAATCTCGGACTTCGAGTAGCGCCATTTAACCTGCCCCTGAAATGCGTCATCCAGAACGCAAGCCGCAATCGCAAGGGCTCGCGGAAACGTTTAGTTACCCGACGGATCCCTCGAGCGAGATAGAGATCAACTTCTGCGCCTCAACCGCAAATTCCATCGGCAACTTTTGCAGCACGTCTTTCGCGAAACCGTTGACGACGAGGCCAGTGGCCTGTTGCTCGCTCAAGCCTCTCTGCACGCAGTAGAACAGCACGTCCTCGGAAATCTTCGACGTCGTCGCTTCATGCTCGAACGTCGCCGAGGAATTCTTGGCCTCGACATAGGGCACGGTGTGCGCGCCGCATTTGTCGCCGATCAGAAGCGAGTCGCAGGCGGTGTAGTTGCGCGCGCCGGTTGCCTTGCGATGGGCGCTGACCAGGCCGCGATAAGTGTTCTGCGACTTGCCGGCGGCGATGCCCTTGGAGATGATCCGGCTCGACGTGTTCTTGCCGAGGTGGATCATCTTGGTGCCGCTGTCGACCTGCTGGAAACCGTTCGAGATCGCGATCGAGTAGAACTCGCCGCTCGAATTGTCGCCGCGCAGGATGCAGCTCGGATATTTCCAGGTGATCGCCGAACCGGTCTCGACCTGGGTCCAGGAGATCTTCGAATTGCGACCACGGCAGTCGCCACGCTTGGTGACGAAATTGTAGATGCCGCCCTTGCCTTCCGAATTGCCCGGGTACCAGTTCTGCACCGTCGAATACTTGATCTCGGCATCGTCGAGCGTGACGAGCTCGACCACGGCGGCGTGCAGCTGGTTCTCGTCGCGCTGCGGCGCGGTGCAGCCCTCGAGATAGGAGACGTAGGAGCCCTTGTCGGCGATGATCAGCGTGCGCTCGAACTGGCCGGTGTTGCGCTCGTTGATGCGGAAATAGGTCGACAACTCCATCGGGCAGCGCACGCCCGGCGGCACGTAGACGAACGAGCCGTCGGAGAACACAGCCGAATTCAATGTCGCGAAGTAATTGTCCGAGGTCGGCACCACGGTGCCGAGATATTTCTGCACCAGCTCGGGATGCTCGCGGATCGCCTCCGAGATCGGCATGAAGATCACGCCGGCCGCCTTCAGCTCCTTCTGGAAGGTGGTCGCAACCGAGACCGAATCGAACACGGCGTCGACCGCGATCTTGCGGTTCGGCGTCTGCTCACCACCAGGCGGCGGCTCGACGCCCTCGAGGATCGCGACCTCGCGCAGGGGGATGCCGAGCTTCTCGTAGGTCTTGAGGATTTCCGGATCGATCTCGTCGATCGAGGACAGCGTCTTCTTCGGCTTCGGCGCCGCGTAGTAGTAGATGTCCTGGTAGTCGATCTTCGGATAGTCGACGCGCGCCCAGGTCGGCTCGGTCATGGTCAGCCAGCGGCGATACGCCTCGAGGCGCCATTCCAGCATCCAGGCCGGTTCATTCTTCTTTGCGGAGATGAAGCGGACGGTGTCTTCCGACAGCCCCTTCGGGGCCTTGTCGGACTCGATCAGCGTCTCAAACCCATATCGATACTGGTCGACGTCGATGCGCCGGACGCGCTCGACCGTCTCTTGTACAGCTACCATTGTCTACTCCGCTCCCACACGGAAAACTCTAGCCGACGACGATTGCCCAGCGCGACCCTCCAAGCTGATCGTGCAAGTCATGGCCAACGCGGGATCAGCGGGTGAGAGAATCAGGTCCCCAACCCAGAGAGCCGTCGCTAGAGTCTTCATCCTGCTTTGCGCCGGAGTTCCCCTCATCGGCGACCTCTTATGCCGGCACGCAGGTGTCGGGCACTGGGCAAACGACAGCGCATTGCGGCGCGTCAAAATGACCCTCACATTGAGTGCACTTGGCTGGATTGATCACATATATATCGTTCTTCAGGCTGATCGCCGCGTTGGGACATTCGAACTCACACGCGCCACAGACGGTGCACTGGGACGCGATTATCTTGTAGGCCATTACTGCGATTCCATAAGCAAAGTGCGGACCGCTTCTTGCTTTCAAGTCTTATGCCAAAGAGCTTGGGCTTGATTTGTCTCGGCTATTTTCCAAGGCATGTCGCCGCCTCAACGATTGTCGCAAATGCTACAATCGGCCTCACGGCAGCTTGATCGCGACGCATAGTTGGAGCGCAGGGTCGATCCGGCGGCGGTCGGCCGATCAGGCCACGTTCGTCAGCCCGGCTCGCCTCTCCACAGCACAGCCAAAAAACGTCGTGCCCGATCGCGCAGATAAAGGTCGCTTCGATGATCGCGGTCCTTCTGGGCGAGCCGCGGCAGGCAATGTTAATCCCCGCGGATTACCGGAAAATCTGCTTTCCCTGTAGAGGACGGAACTACTTCGGCTGGCATCACGGGGACGACCGAAAGCCAAGCGCGATCGTCTGATGCCCCCTCGGCTTCGGTCCGTACTCCGAAGAGACGCCAGCGGGGCTCGGCAGATCGAAATTGCCGAAAAAAAAGCCACCCCGAAGGGTGGCCCAAGTCAGGGAGGAAACGCCCGTGTGGGCCTCTGGGAATCAGGCCGCAGCCTGTTCGATCGGAGAGAAGGGGAGCCCGAGACTCTCGGCAACCGCCTTGTAAGTCAGCCGGCCCCGATGGACATTGAGGCCCGCGCGCAGGTGCGGATTATCGAGCACGGCGGAAAAGCCCTTGTTGGCCAGAGCCAAACCAAACGGCAGCGTGGCGTTGTTCAGTGCCTGGCTCGAGGTTAGCGGCACAGCGCCGGGCATATTCGCGACGCAGTAGTGAATGATGCCATCCACTTCGTAAGTTGGATCAGCGTGAGTGGTTGGGTGCGATGTCTCAAAGCAGCCGCCTTGATCGATAGCGACATCGACGATGACCGCCCTTTTGCGCATTGAGCTCAGCATGCTCCGGCGGACCAGCTTCGGCGCGCTCGCTCCTGGAACGAGCACCGCACCAATGACCACATCGGCCGCAAATACCTCCTCCTCCACGGATTCGATGGTGGAAAATCTGGTACGAACGCGCCCTTCGAATAGCTCGTCCAACTCGCGGAGCCGGGGTATCGAACGGTCGATGATGGTGACCTCCGCGCCCAAACCGACCGCCATGCGTGCGGCGTGCGTGCCGACGACGCCGCCTCCGATCACCACGATCCGAGCCGGCTGAACACCGGGCACTCCACCGATCAACAGCCCTCGTCCGCCTGCACTGCGCTTCAGCGCACTACCCGCAGCTTCGATCGCAAGCCTACCCGCGACCTCGCTCATCGGCGCCAGCAGTGGAAGACCACCATGGGCATCAGTTACGGTCTCATAAGCGATCGCGGTGCACCCAGATTTCAGGAGCCCCTTGGCCTGCTCCGGGTCCGGCGCCAGATGCAGGTAAGTGAAGAGGATCTGGCTCTCCCGCAGCTGGCTCCATTCGGACGGTTGAGGCTCCTTAACCTTTACGATCATCTCGCTCGATGCAAATACCTCGCCTGCGGAATCGAGAATCGTTGCGCCGGCGGCGCGATAATCGTCATCGGTTGCACCAATGCCGGCGCCGGCATTGGCCTCGATCATCACGCGGTGGCCCGCTGCCACATATTCGCGGACGGCTCCAGGGGTAAGGCCCACGCGATATTCGTGCGCCTTGATTTCCTTGGGGACTCCGACCTTCATTTGAACGCTCCCTGCCTAGAGGGGTTTTTTAATCGCAAGAGCGCAACGATATTGCGAGGCCGGCGCCTAAATGGCGCAGGAATTCAGCGATCTTGGACTAGCTACGCAGGATTTCAAACAAGCAGATGCGAAGCGTATTGAGACGAGCATGCTCGCTGAGCTAATCATCGTTCCCTCATGCTCCCCGCAAATGCGCGTGGCGTGTTCAACAGATCCGAGGCAATTGTTCGCCTGACAACCAATCGACAATTCTTCCGCCGCCAAAACTGGTCGCCACTTGCACAAATTTGTGATCGTCAGCTACGGCCTCGCCAATATCGGCTGCATCGCATCCGAGCGGATGCCCCTTCATGGCCGCAAGCACGGCATCAGCCACACCAGGCGCGACGATCGCAACGAGCTTGCCCTCATTAGCGACATGGATCGGATCAAGCCCAAGGAGTTCGCAGGTTGCCGCAACAGCGGGCTTTACCGGAATGGCCGCTTCCTGCAGACGGAACCCGAGGCCAGATTGATGCGCAATCTCGTTGAGGGTGGCGGCAAGACCGCCGCGCGTGGGGTCACGCATCACGTGGATGCCGCGCCCGCCAGCCGCCACCATGACGGCCACCAAGTCATGCAGCGATGCGGAATCCGAGACGATCTCAACTTGAAGAGCGGCGTTCTGGCGCGTTGACATGATCGCCACCCCATGATCGCCAAGGCTGCCCGACACCAGCACACGGTCCCCGATCCTTGCTTTGTCGGCGGACAGATCGAGCCCATCGGCCAGAACCCCGATCCCGGTCGTAGAGATGAACAACCCATCCGCCTTGCCGCGCTCGACGACCTTGGTATCCCCAGTGATGATGTAAACGCCGGCACCGCGCGCCGCCGCGCCCATCGACTGCGCAATCGTCCTTAGATCCGAAAACCGAAAACCCTCCTCGATGATGAAGCTAGCTGACAGATAGAGCGGACGCGCGCCGGCCATCACGACATCATTGATCGTGCCGTGCACAGCCAATGACCCGATATTGCCGCCAGGAAAAAACAGTGGCGAGACCACATAGCCGTCGGTCGTCATCACCATCCTGCCTGCCGCAACCTCAAACGCCGACTGATCATTGCAGCGGGCGAGCCATTCATTACCGAAGGCTTGGTGAAAAAGGCCGGAGATCAATTGTGCCATGGCGCGCCCCCCAGATCCGTGGGAAAGATCAACGCGTCCGTTCTCGACGTCGAGCTTGCCATGATAATCCTTGACGCTCATGACAACCGCCTCACCTGATCATCGCGAACTCGGCCGTAGGTCCAATACGCAGCACAGGCGCCTTCCGAGGAAACCATGCAGGACCCAACGGGTGTTTCCGGCGTGCAGACGGTTCCAAACAGCTTGCAGTCAACCGGCCGCTTGGCGCCGCGCAGGATCGCGCAGCACTCGCATGCCGGATTGTCGGCGACACGCAGTTCGTGCATCGCAAAGCGCGCCTCGGCATCAAATCCGGCATAAGCCCGCTTCAGCTTCAGTCCGCTGTTGGGGACGAGCCCAAGCCCTCGCCACTCGAACTGTTCACGCAGTTCGAATACCTGCGAGACCTCGTCCTTGGCGCGACGATTGCCTTGGCGCGTCACCGCACGGCTGTATTGGTTCTCCACCTCGTAGCGGCCTTCGTTCACCTGCCGCACCAGCATCAGGATTGCCTGCATCACGTCGAGCGGTTCAAATCCCGCGATGACGATCGGCTTACCGAATTGTTCCACTAGGGGCTCGTAAGGCTGCGTACCGATGATCGTACTGACATGTGCAGGACCGACGAAGCCATCGATTGCGACCCCACCGATGTTGCGCATCTTCGGGTTCTCGAGAATGCTGTGCATCGCAGAGGGCGTAAGCACGTGGTTGCAGAACACGCTGAGGCCCCTCAGCCGCTTCTTTTCGGCAATCCGGACCATCACCGCCGTCGGGGGCGTCGTGGTCTCAAATCCGATGGCAAAGAAGACCACCTCCCTGGTTGGCACCTGTTCGGCGAGCCGGATAGCGTCGAGCGTCGAATAGACCATCCGAATGTCTGCGCCGAGCGCTTTGGCGCGCATCAGGGACTGCCCCTGCGACCCGGGCGCGCGCATCAGGTCGCCATACACGCACAGAGTGACCTCCGGACGCTCGGCGAGCCGGACCGCCATGTCGATCCGGCTCGCGGGCAGAACGCAGACTGGACAACCGGGCCCGTGGATCATGCGAACATTCGCAGGCAACAAATCCTCGAGGCCGTAGCGGGAGATCGCATGAGTGTGCCCGCCGCAGAATTCCATGAACCGGTAAGCCCGTCGCGGACCGGCTTCGGCGCCAATCGCCCGCGCGAGCCCCTGTGCGATGGTCTTGTCACGAAATTCATCGGCATATTTCATGATCGGGGTTCCCGCCCTGCACTGCCTAGTTCCTGCAGGAGCTCCAACGTGCGCTTGGCTTCTGTCGGGTCGATCTTGGATAGCGCGTAGCCGACATGGACAAGAACGTTGTCGCCGACATCGAGCTCCTCGACGAGAGCGATCGATATTTCCAAGCTGACCCCATCGATGGACACGATCGCCATATCGTCGGGAAGAATTTTCGAAATCTTTGCCGGGACCGAAAGACACATATCAGGTTGCTCCTTCCAGGGCTGACGACTGTTCGGCAGTCTGCAGAGCGGCAACCCAGGCCTGACCAAGGCTCAAACCACCATCGTTGGGCGGCAGTTTCCGTGGCACCAGCGGGTTGAGGCCTGCGCTGCAGCAACCGCGCTCAATTTCATCCGCCAGCACCGCGTTCAGAAAACAGCCGCCGCTTAGAACGATGGTATTGACGCCGGTTCTCCGCGCAGCGCGCCTGACCCAGTCGATGCAGGCGACGGCAAAGGTGCCATGAAACAGCCCGGCTCCGTCCGCGGCGTCGATGTTGTCTGCAATCAACCGCGAAAACAGCGGGCGAAGCGACAGCACGTCGCGGTCGATGGTCCAGCCCGCTTCGAGAATTGCAGTCCGCCGTACCAACGCCTCGAGCTTCATCGCGGCCTCGCCCTCATAACTCTGCAAACTTGCAACCCCCAGCAGCGCCGCCGCGGCATCGAATAACCGGCCCGCGCTGGTCGTCGTGGCTCCGCCCGCTTGATCGAGCAATGCTGACACACGCCCAGCCTGCCGCTGCGCAGCAAAGCGAGGCGCGATTTCATGACCCCGGCCGAGCGCCTGCAATACTGCGCTTGCCATACGCCACGGCTCGCGGGCTGCGCGATCGCCGCCAGGCATTTGCAGGGGCGCGAGATGCCCGATGCGTCGAAACCTCGTTCCTTCGCACAATAATAGCTCGCCACCCCAGTTACCGCCGTCGGAACCGAAGCCATGGCCGTCGAGCACCAAGGCAAGCGCAGGTCCGGCGTGCCCGTGCTCAGCGATGACAGCGGCAGCGTGGGCGTGGTGATGCTGGACGGCGACAAGCGCCCGGCCGCTTGCTTGCGCAAACCGGGTCGACGCCATATCGGGATGCATATCATGGGCAATGACGACAGGCTCCACATCAAGGGTCGATGTGAGGTGGTGGATCGTCTGCTCGAACACACAGATCCCTTCGGCCGTATCAAGATCGCCAATATGCTGGGAGACGAAGGCTTCGTTGCCCCGCGTGATGGTGACGGTTGACTTCAGGGCGCCGCCGACGGCGAGCACGACCGGCACAGACCTCGCAAGCCGGATCGGTTCGGGAACATAGCCACGTGCCCGGCGAACGAACTGAGGCCGGCTGGCCACCACCGACAGCACGGTGTCATCGGCGCGCGTCAGGATATCTCGATCATGGGTCACGACAAGGTCGGCAATCCCCTTGAGCCGCCGCAGCGCCTGCGCGTTGTCGATCACGAGCGGTTCGCCGCAAGAATTGGCGCTGGTTGCGACGATGACCGGGGCTGCCCCCGCAAGCCATGTTCCTGTCGAGTGAAGCGCATGAAAGATGAGGTGATGCAGTGGCGCTACCGGCAACATGACACCTACGCGCGATAAGCCAGGAGCCGTCGCGGGCGCCAAATCATTGCGCGAAGTTAAAAGCACGATGGGACGTGCTACGGATTCGAGCAGCGCAAGCTCTGCCGCGTTCGCTTCCGCGATTTCGTTGACACGCTCTATGGAACCGACCATGACCGCGAACGGCTTCTGGGGGCGCTGCTTTCTGCTGCGCAAACGCTGCACGGCGTCCTGGTTGCGCGCATCGCAAAGCAGCTGATACCCGCCGAGCCCCTTTATTGCCACGATTTGGCCGCCGGCAATCGCCGCAGCAATGGCGTTGACCCCATGGCTAAGCCGAGGACCGCATATCGGACACGCGATCGCCTCCGCGCGAAACCTGCGGCTCGCTGGATCGGCATATTCGGCCGCGCAGGCGGCACACAGCCTGAAAGCCTTCATGACCGTGTTGCGGCGATCATACGGAAGCTGTTCGGCGATCGTGTAGCGCGGGCCGCAATGGGAGCAGCTGACGAAGGGATAAAGGTAATGGCGATTTTCTGGATCGAATAGCTCGCCCAGGCATTGCCGGCAGGTCGCGGCATCGGCAACGATCCGAGTTGACAACCTGCCGCCTTCGCTCGTGTGAATCGAAAAATCTTGTGCCGCGAGCGCCCCGGTCCGCTGAACGCAGATGTGGTCGATACGTGCAAGTGGAGGCGGCTCGAGCGGCAAAGCAGCGACAAACTCGGACGCCCGGTTACCCTCGACTTCGATTGTGACGCCCTCGGGGCCATTGACGACGAATCCCGCCAATCCGTATCGCCTGGCAAGGCCATAGACGTAGGGGCGAAAGCCGACTCCTTGCACGGCCCCGCTCACGCGCACGCGCAGCCGTGTTCGGTCGCAGATGGCGGCGGCGCTCATCGCCTGGTGTCCTCCAAGGCGCGCCTTTGATGCGCTGCCTGCTCATCGATCCAACCGTAGAGTGAGCCAAAACCCTCGCCGGTCCGCGCCGAGACCGTGAGCACTTCGATCTTGGGATTGACGCGTCTTGCGTATTCGACGGTCCTGCCCAAATCGAACTCAAGCAGCGATGCCAGATCAATCTTGTTGATCAGCATGAGCGAAGAAGCGGCAAACATATCCGGATATTTGAGCGGCTTGTCTTCGCCTTCGGTGGTCGACAACACCACGATCTTGCAGGCCTCGCCTAGATCGAAGGCAGCGGGACAGACCAGATTGCCGACGTTCTCGATGAAGAGAATACCGCGCGTGAGCGGCGGCAAGCGGCGATAGGCCTCACCAATCATGGCAGCATCGAGATGACAACACTTGCCGGTATTGACTTGAATAGCTGGCACGCCGGCCGAGCGAATGCGTTCGGCATCGTTCGAGGTCTGCTGATCGCCCTCGATGACCCCGATCGTCCAGCTGCGCTTGAGCTCGGACACGGCGCGGACCAACAGCGAGGTCTTGCCTGCACCAGGACTGGACATAAGATTAAATACGAGCAGTTCGTGGGCCATGAAGAGGGCGCGGTTTTCCGCCGCGATCCTGTTATTCTTGCCAAGGATGTCGCGCCCGACCTGAATGATATGCTCGCAGCTCTTACCCGCGACCTTCAATGCAGCCGGGTCGGCGCCGCGGCTCACAAACGCCTGCCCATCATGCGCCTGATGATGGCCAAGATGATGAGGGTGATCATGGCCATGGCCGGCATGGTGTGAATGCTGCAGGCCCTGGTCGCCATGCAGATGCACCTCATGGCGATCGCAATTGTCCTGCACATCGGGACGGCCGCGAACGCGACCTTGCGCATCATGCACTTCGGCGCGTTCAGTTGAAGACGCCTGTCCGCTGCAGCCGCATACGCTACACATCAATCGATCTCCAGCTCTTTCACTCGCATCTCCTCGCCTGCTGTTACCTGCAACTGATAGCTGCCGCAGCATGGACAGCACTCATCGCGCCGTGCAATCTCGATGCTCTTCGAACAGGTCATGCACCAGGCCACGCCGGGACATTCGATGATTCTAACAGCCGCGCCCTCGGCAATGGTCCGCGTTGCAACGACAGCAAAGCAGAACCTGATCGCTTCAGGCGCAACATGGCTCAACGCCCCGATCTCCAGACAGACGCTCCGCACCTGGGAAAACGATCGGCGATGCGCCTCCTCCTCGACGATTTCGACGATGCTTTGACAAAGCGCCATTTCATGCATCGTCAACTTTGCGAAACTTGAGTGTGAATCCGACGCAGGGATCAAGCGATTCAATCACCGCACGAACCGCTTTCTGATGTCGTCTCGTCGTCAGCCCCGCGCCCTGCAGATTCCGGACAAGTGGTCCGCGCCAATGGAAATTCCATTCCGTCGGCGCAAGACATTCGAAGCGGGATATCTGGCCCTGAGGATCAAGCTCGACCGCGTGATAGAGCCGGCCCCTGGCGCATTCGATCGCGGCCGCTCCTCGTCCAGGACCTAACCTGTAGCTTTCGATGATCCCAGGCTCGGCCGATTCGATATGAGCACCGGACTTGAGCCAATCGCATAGCTGCCGGATTTCTGCAATTCTGGCCTTCAGCCGCGCGACCGCACCCGACCGACCCAGCCAGAGCCGATCACGCGTCATTTGGCGCGCCCATGGACCCGTCTCGGGCGCATGCCCACCAAGATCGGGACAATGGCAAAATGTCGGGTCATCGCCGAGCAGCCGTTCAGTGATGTTGCGGTCGTCGGCAACGGACAGGAACGAGTGCGCGATCGAGATGGACCTCAGGTCGACTTCGTCAAGCGCTGCAATGCAAAGCGCGAACGGGCTACCGGGCCTCGGCGCGCCATCTTCATCCGGCATGCCGAGTGCCGCGAGCGAAGCCACAATCTGCGCTATAGCCTCACGCCGAATAGAGCCGCGTGCTGGCCGTGCGCCGCCCACAAGCATTGACAGTCCTCGTATGAGGGACCGGATCGCCGCCGCACTGACATTCGGCGTAGGAAACCCGACCAAGAGGCCCCGCAGCAATTCTGAGATGCGCTCGGCAACGACCAAGAGCATACGACGCTGTGTCGTCGCGAGGATGATCTTTTCGTCACGTGCCGCCTCGATCGCGGACAGCAATGCGGTTTGTTGCGCAGCGGCACATACTGGGAAGAGATGCGGCAGCGCCTTGAGCAACGCCGAGGCCGGTTTGCCGGCGAACAGCCGTGCCAGTGGCGGCCGGGCTCGCGGCAGGATCTCGACCGCGGCGATGACGTCGGCAGCAAGCGATATGGTGACATCGATTTTGTTGCGAGCGACGAGGCTCATGCGCACCGCTCCGTCATCATCTCGCGCAAGAAATGCCAGCGGTCGATCGGACAGAGACGTGGCGCTTCGGTATGATTTAGCGCTCGGCGGTTGGGCGGCCACATCGTGGCAAGGACCGCTGCTTCGGCGCGGGCGCCACCCATGTCGTTGCGTGAGATCGCCGAAAGCAGGGAGCAACAGGCAATCGAGCCCAATGATGCGATTTCGCTGCCACCAAGCTCAATGTTGCGGAATCGAACTCGCAAGCGCAGGTTCGATTTCGGTCCAGCATGCCGTTGGCGGTTGCTCTTGCGCAAGAAGGCGACCAACTTCATGGCCCAAGGCGCGCCCATCATGCTAACGGGCCCTGCCCTCTGCACGTGCGAAACCCCGATCGCTTGGACCCTGAACACGGATCGTTCAAGGTCGGTCGCGTGCGCACGGCTCGACCGGCGATATCGCAGTCGGCTGCTACGAGCATCTCCTCAGGTGCCGACACATCGGGGTTCTTGCTCCTGCGAAGGTCCTGTTCGCGCTCAAGCATCATTTTCAACCGACCCGAAGCCGGACATCGACGTGCGAAAGCCGAAGACGCTTTCAATTTTTGGGACGCAACGCACTCGCGCAGCAGTCTGTGTCGCCATCGCTCTCTGGTCGATTGTGCACGATCCAGCCAACGCCACGTCGGGCGCCGTCCGTGAGAACCGGCCGAATGCCAAATATTCTCCAAGTTCTTCACGTGACGTAAGCCTTCATGATTTCCTGCAGGCGTTCGGCGGAATCCTCGAAATCCTCGTCGGCAGCCAACGCAACAATTGGCACGCCGCCGATCTCAAGCGTATCCAGGATGATGTTGTCGATAGAATTGAAGAACTGCACCGACCACACATTCCGTGTCGCAGTCGCCTGCACTCGGCATGCGCCGTAGCCGCGAAAGACGAGCTGGACCGGACCATTGCCCACGCTTTGCTGGAGAAACGCCAGGTCGATGTCGTTCATCGGCAAAAGGGTGAGATTGATGACATGCGTGCGCATGCCAGGCCGCCAGGCGCGGGCCCGCTCGCGTGTTTCGGCGAGCACCGGCAGCACGTTCATCGCCCCATCCGGCGCGGTGCCGATCGCCAGATCGGTCGACGTCAGGTCCGTTGCGGCGCGCTGCACGATCTGCGGGATCGCCCCGACTTCAACATATTCGTGTGCCGGATCCGTCCCGATGCGCACGCGCCAGATTCCCGCAAGTACGGACTCCTGGATTTCCGCCTGAGAGCCATCTGGCAGCGCAACGACGCCGGCGACCTCGCCTTCTCCAAGCACTTCGGCAATCAGGTTGCGCTCGAGATCATTGAGATTCGAAAGCCTGTACAGTTGCGTGCGTGCGCTACTCTTCTGGCCACGAGCGGCGGCAGCTGTGTTCGATAGCAGCGTGATGGCATTCGGACAGTTTTTTGCAAGCTCGTCGGCATCGCGCCAAGCGCGCCTGGCCAGCGTCGCCACAGCCGTTGGCTCGCTATGGACGATGTCGCGACTATCCGCATTCACGGGAAACCCGCCCACCGCCGCAGCGGCGGCTTCGTATCGAATACGCGCCGCCGTTTTCATGATGCGAAGTTCCGTGGGGCTCGCCGAGAGGCAATGCTATCGGCGGTGCAGTCGCCGCCGGCGTGTGGTCCGACGATCGGTGCCGAGATGCGGTCGACCTTGACCAAACGGATCTGGCTCTTGCCGACCCGGCGCAGTGTGCCGCGCTGATGGCACTCGATCTGCGTCGGCGGGCCACGCAGGCCGAGCCGCCCACCCAGCTCGCTACCGGCGCCGCGCGCGGTTGCGCCCCCTTGCATGGGCCGCCGGTGCGCCTTGATCTGTTCAGAAAGCGCGTTTGCGACGTGGTTGGCCCACAGCGAATTTACGGGACCCGCTGCCGACAGCAGCTCCACGCCCCAACTCCCGGGATCCTGCGCGGTCAGATGTGCACCGGCGTTCGCTCTCGCTACCTCGGACAGAGCGGGCCGCGCCAAATCATGCTGCGCCGGCTGGAATTTCATCAGACGCCTTTCCGATAATCTTTGGTTCTGCTCGGCGAGCTATTAGCAAGGCACATGCCAATCCATCGTCTCGCTGCAATCGCGTGCGCGCCCGGATCAGCAGGTGTAAGCGCTTGACATCTGCTGTGCATAGGTTGCCTACGATGCAGATTCGATTTGCGAGCAAGGCGCGGTAGCGCGATGTCTGTGCGCGGCGCCGCTACCGCAGGTGGTCGGGCAATTGCGGCTCACGACCGATCAAATCCGCAAAGAAGCGATCGCAGTCCTCGCCACTGAGGCCGGCCTCGAGCCCGTCGAGTGCTTCCGAGATCCGCCTTGCTTCGTCCTCCTCCAAGAGCCGCACCGCTGTGTCGATATGGACGAGGACCTTGGCGCCGACCGACGCGCCGGAGAGCAGCATGACTGAGACACGCCGCTGTTCATCGCCATACTCGCATAGCGCCGTGATGCCGTCGGTCTCAACAATCGTCATTGGTAAGCCAAGGCACATGAATAGCCGCGGGCCGCTAGATCGGCCGCTCCGTTTCATAATTGACATGGTCGATATTGTTCCCCAACAGCCGTTCTGATACAGGCAGCGGCGAAGCCCGCAGTTTCGCCGGCGAGCCCCACTGGGCCAGCAGTTTGCAAGCCAGTTCAATCGCGGGCGCGATCTGAAAGCGCACCGGTGCAGTCAGCGGACCGCCCCAACGCTCCAGGTCCAGCGGCTGACAGCCGATCAGAGCGAGCTCTCGCGGGCAGCGGTCAAGCAGGTCGGCTGCACTCAAGACCTCTTGAAAGCCGGTCTGATGCAGACTCAGCTTCTTGGCAGCGGTAAATTTCGGCACCTCGTCATTCCGCACAAGCATCAACTTCCCGGGCGAAAGTCCATAGTCGATGGCATCGAACACGATCAGGCAATCGGCCTGCTCAAGGAAGCTGACAAGGTAGAGCCCCTGCGTGCCACCATCGAGGATGGAGACGTTGTCATCGATGGTGTAGCGACGATGAAACTCCTCTACCACTCGCACGCCGAATCCCTCGTCGGCCCATAGGATATTGCCGATGCCGAGCACCAGGATCCTTTTCTTGCTCTCCGGAGTCAGCATCCGCTTCCCAGTCAATCGCGGAACTGACGCTGACCCGAAATCATCGAGGAGATGCTCCGCCCCGACATGATGTCTTCCCGGATCACCGCGTAGATGTGAACCAGCGCAAAGGTCACGACGATCCACAGCCCGAGATGATGCCACGTATGGACGTCCTGACTGTTAGGCCAGATTGCAAATACCCAGCCGAACAGCTTGTACTGCCAGCTGTCACGGCCCGCACCCTGTCCATAAAGTGCAAAGCCTGTGACGATCATGAACGTGATCGTCTGCGTGAACATAAAGAACATCGCAAGTTGAGCCAGCCGATTGTGCCCGACGCGCCTGTCGGGCTCAACTGCGAGAAACGCGTACCAGCGCATCTCATCGTACACTTCGCGCCAAATGCAGCTGCGCCAGAGCGGCACGCGAAATATTTGCATGGCATGCGGGTTTCCCATCAGGGCCCAGTAGATGCGCAGCAGGAAGCCGACGCCAAGCACATATCCCGCAGAGAAATGCGCAAAGCGGATATAGCCGAACAAGAAATTGCCGCTAGCCTCTCCCGGCGTCGCCGGTGTCCCGGTTCCAATGAGATAGCCGGTTACGCCCAGCACCAGAATGGCCGCCGCATTGACCCAATGCCACAGTCGCACCGGCGCTTCATAGACGTAAGCGGCGCCACCGCCGCCGCCGCTAACAGTTGGCGGCGCATCGACGGCGGTAGGGTTTTGCGGAGCCTTGTCGGCCATGTCCCTACCGAACATTGACTGAAGCCATTTCTTGGCCGTCAGGACTGATCACATGGGTTGAGCAGGCCAAGCACGGATCAAAGGAATGGATCGTACGCAAGATCTCCAGGGGCCGCTGCGGGTCCGCGATCGGGGTACCGATCAGCGAAGCTTCAAAGGCGCCAATATTGCCCTTGGAATCGCGAGGAGACCCGTTCCACGTGGTCGGCACGACACATTGGTAATTGTCGATCTTGGTGTCCTTGATCTTGATCCAGTGCCCGAGCGCGCCGCGCGGCGCCTCAGTGAAACCGTAGCCCTTGGCCTCGTTAGGCCAGCTTTCCGGCTTCCACTTGCTGACGTTGGCGGTCGCGCTATTGCCGGCCTTGATGTGGACGACCAGCTTGTCCTGAAAATAACGCATCTGATGTGCCGCCCACTGGCATTCGAGTGCCCGCGTCGCAGTACGGCCAAATGTCGAAAACAGCGCGCTCAGGGGAAGATTGAGCCCCTTGAGCAGTCTGTTGGTCGGCTCCTTGAATTCGGCTTTGCCTTGCGCATAACCGATGATGTATCGCGCCAATGGTCCGACCTCGACGGCGTGGCCGCGCCAGCGCGGCGCTTTGATCCAGGAATACTTGCCGCCTTCGTCGAGCTCCTTGATATCGGTTCTGCTGCCTTTGACCTTTGCCCCCAGCTCAAAGTTCGGCTCGGTGATGCCCTCCCAGGGATGCAGTCCGCTGAACTCGCTCGGGTATTTATACCATGAATGCGCGACGAATTCCTGGATCTGCTCGGGATCGCCATGGTCGATCGGCAAAATCTCCTCAAGATTGCCGCCAAGAATGACACCGCGCGGCAGCTTGAGACTTTTCGCGGAACAGTCGTTAGCGTTTTCAGGGATGTCGCCGTAGGACATCACGCTTTTGCTGGAAAGTCCGCCGCCATGCAGCCAGTCTTTATAGAACGAGCCGATCGCCGCAATGTCGGGCAGGTAGACCTGCTCGACAAACTCGATTGAACGGTCGATGACCGAGGACACCAGGTTAAGCCGCTCCATATTGATCGCACCGGCCGCACCAGTTCCATCGATATTGATCGCGCAGGCCACGCCGCCGACCAGCCAGTTCGGATGCGGGTTCTTGCCGCCATAGACTGCTTGGATCTTGACGATCTCCTTCTGGAAGTCGAGCGCCTCCAAATAATGCGCCACGGTGATCAAGTTCACCTCAGGTGGCAGCTTGTATGCCGGATGACCCCAATAGCCGTTCTTGAACGGACCGGGCTGCCCTGATCCGAAGAATTTGGTGAGCCTGATCTGCAGGTCCTTGAAATAACCAGGGGACGAAAGCGGCCAGGGCGAGATAGACTGCGCCAGCGCCGAAGTGGACTTGGGATCGGCCTTGAGCGCAGAGATGACGTCGACCCAATCCAGCGCGTGCAGATGATAAAAATGCACGAGATGATCATGCACAAGCAGGCAAAGCTGCATGATGTTGCGGATCGAGTTCGCATTTTCCGGAATGGTGATCCCTAGCGCGTTTTCAACGGCACGCACCGAGGTGAGCGCATGGGTGCCGGTGCAGACACCGCAAATCCGCTCGGTGAACGCCCAGGCGTCGCGCGGATCCCGCCCGCGCAGAATGACTTCGATTCCACGCCACATCGTCCCGCTCGAGACCGCATTGCGGACCACGTTGTCCGCATCGAGGTTGGCTTCGACGCGCAGGTGGCCCTCGATCCTGGTCAGCGGATCGATCACAATTCGCTTGCCGGAACGATCGAGGTTGAACCCATTCGGTGTCTGGACCACCACCGTCGCCCCCTTTAAGTCGGCTTATCTTTGCGAACTGCGCGATCCGGCTTGTGGGTCAATCGCTTCACGGCCGTGATCGCCGCATGTGCGGCGACGGTCAGCCCAACCGCGCCGGCAGCGGCCATGCCGATCTGATCGGCGTTCTTCTCGATGCCGAACTGCTGGATGGTCGTGAGCCGATCGTAAAACGAACCTTTGTCCCAAAAGCCGTCTTCGGAGCAGCCGAAGCAGCCGTGGCCTGATTGAATGGGGAATGAAACGCCGCCGTTCCAGCGAAGGGCAGAACAGGCATTGTAGGTGGTCGGCCCTTTGCATCCCATCTTGTACAGGCAGTAGCCCTTGCGGGCGCACTCATCGTCCCACGCCTCGACAAATTGGCCGGCGTCGAAATGCGAACGTCGATAGCACTTGTCGTGGATGCGCTCGGAATAAAACATCTTTGGGCGTCCTTGGCGATCGAGCTCAGGAAGCCTTCCGAACGTGGTGATGAAGGTCACTAGGCCGGTCATGACCTCTGCGATGGGGGGACACCCGGGAACCTTGACGATCGGCTTGTCGGTGATCACCTTATCGATCGGTACAGCGCCGGTCGGATTGGGCTTGGCCGCTTGCACGCAGCCCCAGGATGCGCAGGTCCCCCAGGCAATGACCGCCATGGATGATTCCGCCATCCACCTGAGCCTCTCGACGAACGGCTTGCCGCCGTCAATGCAGAACATGCCCCCCTCATTCAGCGGCGGGTTGCCTTCGACGGCAAGCACATATCTGCCTTTGTACCTGAGACGGGCTTCCTCGAGGATGGCTTCAGCCTGGTGACCTGCCGCGGCCATGATCATATCGTCGTAGTCGAGCGAAATCATCGACAACAGGACGTCTTTAATTAGCGGATGGGCCGAGCGGATGAAGCTTTCCGAGCAGCAGGTACACTCGAGCCCGTGCAGCCAGATGACGGGCATACGCGGTTTGGTCTCTAGGGCATTGGCAATCCTGCTTGCGGCGAGCGGGCCGAGTCCGAAGCTCGAGGCCGTCAAACTGCAAAACTTGTGGAAACTGCGACGCGTGATACCTTGGCGTCTGATCACGCTGTAGAAAGTTTCCGTTGCCCCACTCATGAACCCCTTCCAAGTTTCTCGTCGGCCCTGACGAATTGCTCACATTCAGCAGCAAAAAATGGGCCACTGCCCGGCAAACATCTGACGGTTACCAAGCCGCCACTCCGTGATTTGCAGTGGGATCGGCGAGCTAAGCGCAAGCTGCGCAACTGAGCGCGCTCACCGTGCCAATGGTGTCCGGTTTTGACCGTCGATGTCAGAACTCCAACAATGCAGCACAATGGCTCGTCCCTCGCGGCCAATGCGTTATACTCGCTCTTTAAGCACGGTCCCGACACCGGCCGACACGGCAATTGCCGCAGTTCACGCGGCACCGCACTGCTCACCGATTTCAATGGGACTTGTTCGCCATTCTCAGATGCAATGGAGGCCGCGATCGTCGCAACTGCGCAACGACACCAAAGTGGCAGTCACCAACAACCCGAACCGGCGACCAAGAACGGCGCGATAGCGAGCCCTCCGCGCCGCAGTACACCGCCTTCACCTTTCAGGGCGGATCGATCCAATCTGCCTTGGGTCAATGACGCGCGGTACCAAGCCCGCCGGGATTGCGGGCGCAAGGCGGGGCGCGTTTGAGAGCTTTCATCCAGAAACGTTCATCGTTCATCGCGCGAGCCAAGCGCTAGCGAGGCGATGGCTTGGCGCATCACGAAACCACACCTTTCTCCGGTGAGCTTCGCAGCGATGGCAGAGGCGATCTCGCCGTTTCCATGTACTGGGTCCGATTCGCGCAACGCGGATAGCAGACGACGGTGTGGTATTTTTAGTTTGACGTCGATCCGCAGCAGCAAACATCACTTGCTGATCATCCAATCTGTTCATCGCGCTTTGCCGGCGGCAAGCGAGCTAGCGAACTATGCCGGCATAGACGATATTCTGGACTTGCTCGCGGTAGTACTTGCGGATCTCTCCGGGCGCAGCCGTTCCAACCACCACGACCAGGCGCTCCTTTGGATCACAGAAAAATTGTGTTCCGTAAGCGCCGGTCCAGGTGAACTCACCTGGATTGCCTGGAACGGCCGAGAGACCCTCGCTTATGCGTACAGCCACTCCGAGCCCGAACCCAAAGCCGGCACGGTGCGGCTCCACATTAGCGACCTTGTTTTTGATCTCTGGCCCAAGGTGGTTGGAGATCATGTGATGCACCGTCCTGGGACCGAGAATGCGCTGGCCATCGAGTTCCCCGCCGTTTAGCAGCATTTGCCCAAAGCGAACATAATCACCAACTGTCGCGAATGCACAGGCTCCCCCGCAGTCAAACTTCGTCGGACTTTCGAGGAGCTCGATGCCCTGTGGCTTTCCCGTCAGTGGGTCGTCTTTAAATGGACGCGCGAGCCGCTCGCGTTGCGATCCCGACAAATGGAAAGTGGCATCCAGCATTCCGATCGGCTTCCACAGGTTGCTGGAAAGATACTCGCCTAGTGGCTGCTCGCTAACCTGTTCCACGACAGCGCCAAGCACGTCGGTCGAGAAGCCGTATTCGAATTCCGTTCCCGGTTGGTGCGCCAACGGCAGCTTGGTAATGCCTTCGATGAAAGCCTTCTTATCGCCCTTGACCGGTGGCGCTGCGAAATCCGGATAGAGACGCGCCACTTGGTCTGAGCTGTCCGGCGGCGCGCCATAGGTGAGACCTGATGTGTGGCGATAAAGGTCGTGGACGTAGATCGGGGAACTCTGCGCTTCGAATTTTAACGAACCGTCAGGCTGCGATACTCCCACTTTCATGTTTGCAAATTCGGGATAGTAATCCGTAAGTCTGGCCCTCAGAGGCAGGCGACCTTGTTCCATGAGGGTAAGCCCAGCAACCGCCACCATCGGTTTGGTCATAGACGCGAGCGCGAACATCGCATCGAGCCTCATCGAGGTTCCTTTTTCAGGATCGAGTTGCCCGTACGCCTTGTAGTGAATGAGCTTGCCGTCTCTGGCGATTGCAACCACTGCGCCCGGCACGCGCTTGGCTGCGATCTCGCTAGCAAAGAACTCGTCCAGTTTGGCAAGGCGCTGCTTGGAAACTCCGACGTCATCGGCCCTCGCCTCGGGCAAAGGCGCGGAGTGTGCTGAATTGAAGCTGATACCAGCGGCCGCCGCGGCTGCAACGAGCTTATTCATTGTGTCCTCGTTAAGAATGGACGGATCTGACTTGCAATACTGCTGCTCGGTTATGACCGGCCAGCTTGGCCAGTACGCCGAAGATGCTTCGATCCGGCTTAGTGCGCCTGCCCCTCACGTGCCTCTCCTGGCACATCGTTTGTCGATGAGAGTCAAAGTGAACATGACCGCAAAGGCGAACATTACCATACCGCCGGCAACCCAACCTGCCTCGCGCCAGCGCGATGCTTGGACGTAGTCAATGACATAAGCTGACAACACTTTGGTGCGCCCGGGAATGTTGCCTCCGATCATCATCACGACACCGAATGTGCCGATCGTATGAGCAAAGCCAACCAAACCAGCCTTGAGGAACTCCAGCCGTGCCAGCGGCAGGCCGACGGTAATGAAGGCGAACAACGCAGAAACGCGCTGACTCGCCACAACTTCCTGCGGGTGGTTACCCATCGCAACAAAGGCGCTACGGATAGGCTGCACCACCAAAGGGAGCGCCGAGAGGACCGATCCGACCACGATTCCCGCAAAGGTAAAGGCGAGCGTGTGCTCGCCCCAGAAAGAGGCGAGAAGCCCACCTGGTCCGTTCGGGCCGAGCAGGACGAGTACGCAGAAACCGAGCGCCGTGGGTGGCAGCACAAGCGGCAGCGCGACCATTGTCGCCACCGCCTCGCTCAAAACCGTTTTTGACCGTGCCAACCACCACGCGAGCGGCGCGCCAATCACCAGCAGGATCATTGTCGTCACGCTGGCGAGCTCGACCGTGAGCGCAACGGATTGCCAGATTTCTGGCGAAAGGGCATCCATGTGCGTCAGCCCACCGGCGAGAGCACGTCGCCATACCGGCGCAGCGATCGCGTCGTTTCTGCGAGCAAATGCAGAATCGCAAGGCTCATCGGAAACTCCTGTGACAGGGCAGCTTCGACCGGCCTGACGGCGGCCGCTTCTCAGCTCGCCATCCAGCAATCCCCGTGCCGCTTGCGAAATGTGGTGGGCTCTGTGTCCAGCGTGAGAAAAACGCGCATAACTGCCAGAGATACTGCGGGGTGAACCTAACGCGCTGTCAAGTTTCCGGCATCTTTGTTCTCAAGCAGACAGCGACGGCAGAATGAGACGGCAGAGCGGCCGCCCGAGATGCGCATCCGCAATGTCTCGATGCAAATCCTGACGTGGATGCTGCTTCGACATGTTGGTTGTTTGTTGGTGTCGCTCAAGGGCCGGCGTGTATAAGCGCAGAACTCCCGTCACAGCCCCATTGCGAGAATGGACGAGACCGGCTCTCGGAGTTCATTCCGTGCTCAACTTTCGCCTTGTCGAGGAGAAAGACGGGCCGCGGACCGCCATCCGGCAATCATGCGCCACTGTTCTGTGAACGTAACAAACCATAAGCATACGTTAGTTGCCGAGTTCTGAGGCAACGATCTGCTACCTAAAACAAGGAGTCGCAGTGAACCTATAGCGCGTCCGGTCGGTGCAGTATATCGACGGTGATCATGCCGCGGGCGCGAGAAACACATGCACAGATCTTTTCGTTCGCGTGCTTTTGCTGCTCGCTGAAGAAAACGTCGCGGTGGTCAAGCTCACCGTCGATTTTGACGAGATCGATGGCGCAGACGCCGCACTCGCCGCGCCGGCAATCCGAAATCACCTCGTAACCGGCCCCATTGAGCACGTCCAGCAACGAGCGATCGCGCGGAATCTCGATCTCAATGGCCTGATCTGCAAGGCGCACCCGAAACCCCTCGGTCGGCAGTGAGCTGCTCGAACCGAAGGTCTCGTAACGTAGGTCGGATAGTGCGCGTCCTGCACCAGTCCAGGCCCGGCGCGCGGCATCGAGCATCCGGATCGGACCGCACAAGAGGGTCAAGGCGTCGCGCGGCAGCGAAGCGAACAAGTCATCCAAATTGAGCCTGCGCCCTTCGTTGCCCGCATGGACAATAAGCCGCTTGTTCAGCAGGGGAGCGAGAACATCCAAATAGATGGCTTGCTCACGAGAAGTAACGGCATAATGCAGAGTGAAGTCGGCATCGCGGCGCGCCAACGCCAAAGCTGCCCCGATCAGTGGCGTAATGCCGATGCCGCCCGCGATTAGGCAGTAGTGCCGGCGCGCCCAGTCAATCGGCAGCAAAGAGGCCGGCAATGTAATGGTCAGTCGGGCGCCCGGCGCGAGCGACCACATGTACTGCGAGCCGCCGCGGGAGTCCTCCGCGCGCCGCACGGCGATACGATAGCCGGTTCGCTCGGGTTCGCCGACCAAGGAATAGGATCGCGTATCCGGGCGCCCATCGATAGTGACGGCGATATTGATATGGCTGCCGACCGGATAAGCCGCGCCATCAAAGTTTTCCGGTTTGATCAGGAACTCGCGGATCGAAGGTGTCAGATCGCGCGTCGCGACGAGCGTTGCGGGTGTCCAGCTTTCAATGAACCGCATGGAGATTTCCTTTAATCGCCTGCCATCCTGATGAGCGCCAGTCCTGGCAGCAGGTCAGAATGCGTCTTGTTCCTGAGCACCAGGCGCAGATTGCGCGCCGCCACTCGGGCGTGCTCGCGCATGATTGCCTCGGCCCGTGCGCCTTCGCGATTTTCGATTGCATCGATCACGACGCGATGTTGATCTTGTGCAATCAAGAGTGTGTGGCGCGCATCCGGCAGTGTCGATTGAGTCATCACAAAGCCGCTGGGCGAGGCGAATGGGAGCGCCGACGCGCGATCGACCTGCCGGATCAAGGGAGGACTGCGCGACAATTCGGTCAATAGCGCGTGAAAACGCGCATTGAGCGCGACGTAGGAGGAAAATGCCTCGACGGAGATTGGATCCTGCCGCACCAAGCCGTCGATCTCGTCAAGACATCCTTTTAGAGGCTCAAGATCGCGCGACGGAACGCCGCGCTCGGCGGCAAAGCGCGCGGCCAGCCCCTCCACCGTACCACGCAGTTCGATTGAATCCAGGACATCTCGCTCGGAGAATGCCTTCACCATGAAACCGCCAGAAGGGATCGCTTCCAGAAGTCCTTCCTCCTCCAGCCGAACCAATGCCATTCGCACCGGGGTGCGCGATGCGCCGGTCGTCTCCACAGCCTGCAACTCGGAGATCCGCTCGCCTGGCCGCAAGTCACCCGAAAGGATCAGGTCGCGCAAGCTGAGCTGGGCGCGTACTGTTTGCGAGACTGAACGATCGCTGTCGCGTTCGACCATGCTCTACTCCGCGGCCTGCTGACCTTGCGAGGGATTCTCGGCCTCGATCATGCGATCTATCAAGCGGCGAGCCCACATCGCGCCAGCATCGATGTTGAGATTATAGAAGACCCGGTCTGGATTTTCGTCGATTGCGCGCTGCTGCGCCTCGAGAATGACCTCGTCCTCGCGGAAGATGCCAGAAACGCCTTGACGGAGTTCGGTGGTCAGGCGCTGCTCGTTCAGGCGATAATTGCGCACGAAGGCCCAGAAATAATGGCAGCTCGTTTCCGTTTCGGGCGTAATGGTGTTGAGGACAATACCATTGACGCCGGCCGATCGGTTGCCTTCCGGCGCGCCTGTTCCGGCGGGCGCCACTCCGACGTCGATATTGATGGTGCACGGCGCCTCGAAACGAATGATTTGCCAGCGGTCCACCGGACCAGGTTTTTGCAATTGCTTGGCCCAGAACGGCGGGGCGCTAATCCCCTTCATCCAGCGCGTTACGGTAGCGGTCTTCTCACCATGGGTGACGTCAAACGGCGCTTCCGCGATGGCGTTATTGCCGATGCTGGCACCGTGCACAAACGTTTCATGCGTCAGGTCCATGAGGTTGTCGACAACCAGACGATAATCGCATTTCAGGTGAATGGTGTCACCGTCACCGGCCCAAGCGGAATCATCGTTCCAGTGCATATCCGGCACCAAGCGCGGGTCGGCCAGCGCCGGATCACCCATCCACAGCCAGACGAAGCGATCGCGCTCGACCACAGGATAGGCACGCACACAGGCGGAGGGGTTGATCGTCTCTTGCGAGGGCATGAAGGTGCAGCGGCCCTGCGCGTTGAATTTCAGCCCATGATAGCCGCAGACAACGCTGTCGCCCTCAAGACGCCCTTTTGAGAGCGGCACCAACCGATGCCAACAGGCGTCCTCCAGTGCCGCCACCTCCCCGTTGGCGCGCCGATACATCACAACGTGCTTGCCGCAGATCGTGCGCGGCAACAGCGCCTGCTTCACCTCTGCATCCCAAGCGGCCGCGTACCAGACATTCGTCGGAAAGCAATGGCTCATGTGCCGATTCCTCGCTTAGGGACACCGACTGTATACATAAATTTGAAAGGGGCCAAAAAAGTGACGAATATTCGGGCTTACAATGGAATTTCTGTATACAGCAATGGTCCCAAGCGGCTCGGTCGGGCTCCGCTTCGGTGAAGATTTTTTGCGACGCACCAAAACTGCTAGCGGATGAATCCAAGCTCGCCATCGTGCACACCCGCTGCATCTAGTCCCTGCACTGTCGCAGCCTCGGCTATCGGCGAGATTCCTGGCCTGCGAAGGGACGCCGGATTGGGGCTTCTTGGCCGGCAGCACAGTTCCCTTGCCGGGATCAGACGTCGACGTCTTGGTGCCGAGATCGGCCCATGCTCTCAAACCATCCAGTGCGTAGATGACGCGACCGCGACCGCCGATCTTTCGATACGCTGGCCCCGTGCCATACGTGCGGTGCTTTTCGAGCGTGCGGCCGGATAGGCTAAGATAACGCGCAGCCTCCGGCGTACACAGGAACCGGGTGGATGGATCTGACATCAAATAGGCATTTGAGAGCTCCAGGTGAGAGGCCGGCCGCGAACGGCGGCACTATCGCGCCATCATCATGGAGAAGCGCGCTCCCTGGAGGGATACCGAATATCGATGAAGCGACTTTCGGCACCCCAAGTAGAAAGCGCTATTCGTGGTGGCAAAGCTCACTCCTATCTAGCGCTCGTCCATTATCTAGCGACCGTCCAGCCTACGACCTTGGACAATCATGGACATGGCAAGCTGATCGGGCGACCTTCACAATGCGGATGATGCGCAGAAATTCTGCCGAACCATCGGTCTTACCGGACCATACTGGAGCACATTCACCGCCATCCGATTGTCGTAACTCGATTCGAGCTCGCCCGTATATCTGCAGCAAGAATAAGTTGGTCTCGTGCTGCCTGGCAAAGAGTTCAGAGCAGAATGATCGAGTCGAGAACCCCATCGTAACGCTATCGGCTCGGCGAGCGCCGATGCCGATACGACCTCACATCGACCGGCCCTCTAGATGTCGCACGCTTCCATCGCCTGGATGCCTACGATCCAAACAATCAATTTTACCAATGTAACGTACTGTTGCATCAAGTCGCGCACTTGAAGGGTACTGATCACTCTAGGATTTCTATGCCAAGAGGTGCCTCGGGACACTTGCCAGCAAAATGCGGCATGACGCTGAGCAACGCCTTCTCGATCGACCTCACAAATGCCGTTCGAAGATTCAAAGACCTTGTCAGAAGACAGGTACTTATCCGATCGCGACTCGATCGACTGCAGGTTGGCTCTGGTGCGGATCTTGCTTGACGAAAAAAGATAACGTAACTGAACGCCTGCCTTTGGAATGACGCGCCGGCTCCCGGAATCGTCTTCAATTGGACACGGCTAAAATGACAGCCTCGTATGATGCCGTCGCCTCTAACGACGCAGCGGCTCGCATTCGAGTGTATTCGGGAAGGAAGCGTCATGACCACCATGGCAACTGCGGCGCCCGCACGCGCGTCGCAGACTTGGTATAAAATTCTCTACGTTCAGGTGTTGATCGCGATCGTGATTGGCGCCATCGTCGGCTGGCTATGGCCGTCGGTCGCGACCAACGACTGGGTCAAGGCGCTTGGTGATGGCTTCATCAAGCTGATCAAGATGGTGATCGCACCGATCATCTTCTGCACCGTCGCATCCGGGATCGCACATATCCAGGATGCAAAGAAAGTCGGGCGCGTCGGCGTTAAAGCGCTGGTCTATTTCGAGATCGTATCGAGCTTTGCCTTGGTGTTGGGCCTTGTCATGGGCAATCTGGTCCAAATCGGCCATGGTCTTGCGGTCAAACCGGACGCTGCGGCGGTCGCCAACTACGTCAAGCAGGCGGAAGCCTCGAAGACCGTCGATTTTTTTCTCAATATCATTCCCGATACGGTGGTCGGCGCCCTCGCCCGCGGCGATGTTCTGCAAGTGCTCCTGTTCGCGATTCTGTTTGGCTTTTCGCTGATGGCGCTGGGCGAGCGTGGAGAACGACTGCGCGGCATGATTGACGACGTCGCGCACGCAGTGTTCGGCGTGATTGCCATCATCATGAAAGCCGCCCCGATCGGCGCGTTCGGCGCGATGGCCTTCACAATTGGCAAGTTCGGGCCGGCGGCGCTCGGTAATCTGATCGGACTGATCGTACTGTTCTATGCGACGGCCGCGATATTTGTGGTCGTCGTGCTCGGCCTGATCGCGCGGATCGTCGGCTTTTCGATCTTCAAGTTCATTATCTATATTAAGGATGAGCTTCTGATCGTGCTTGGCACCTCGTCCTCGGAAAGCGCGCTGCCGCAATTGATGGAGAAGCTCGAGCGGCTGGGCTGCTCAAAGCCCGTGGTCGGCCTCGTGGTGCCAACCGGCTACTCCTTCAACCTCGACGGCACCAACATTTATATGACGCTTGCGACATTGTTCATTGCCCAGGCACTCGGGGTCGATCTGACCTTTGGCCAGCAGCTCACGATCTTGCTCGTGGCAATGCTGACCTCGAAGGGAGCAAGCGGCGTCACCGGCGCAGGCTTCATTACACTCGCCGCGACATTGTCGGTGGTCAACCCGGCATTGGTGCCGGGCATGGCGATCGTATTTTCGATCGACAAGTTCATGAGCGAGGTGCGAGCCCTTACCAACATCACTGGCAATGGCATCGCCGCTGTGTTCGTGTCCTGGTGGGAAGGCGAGCTCGACGACGCGACCCTACATGCCCGGCTCGAGCAGCCCACCGCCGGTGCCGATACACGAAGCTCAAGGATATAGGCTCCAGGTCCTGTCCGTGATTTCAAGGCACGCTCGAACTGAGCGTAGCCAACTCCGAATTTTTCGCAGTTCAAATCGGCACAGCCGAATGAACTGCGAGCCGGAGTTCTTCTCGCGGAATCTGCGGGTCGTACCACGACTCGGTGTCGTGCCCCAACGCGATCCAGATGACGGCGTAAGGTCGGCCGGGGCAGACCATACGATTCCGACCGAACCTGGCCGGGCCTGACGGGCAAAGTTACTGGATCTATCCATGAAACGGCTTGGCGCGTGGCCAGCGAACTGGCCTCGTCCACCGATGCTGCGGCAGTGATGACTCGTGAACCAGATCGGCACCTTCACCAGGTCGAGATGGATCGCATTGAGCAAACTCACGGCGCTCCACTGCTTGTCGGCGCTCTTTAGATATTCAACGACGGGCGTCTCATTGTTCAGCGTCACGTCCTGGCAGACCCGCGGCTCGCAGCTACCCCGCCGCTGGACGTGCCTTGGCCGCATACAGTTGTGCTCGGCCGCGGCCTCCACAGCCGCGCGCGCCTGCCAAAGGGCTATCGCAGTGAAAGAAAACAGACATCTGAGCCTCGATTGTACGCACGTCGGCGCGCCATTTGGAAAGGTTTAGAACAACTATACCTACGTTTGTAATGCGCGTTTCTTCGGCACGTGCTGAGTTCAGCTGTAAGCAATTTACCCGGAACCGCTCTTGAGCGTGGAGCGGAAAGAATTGCCCCATTTTTGCCTAAAATGTTATAACTCTCCCGCCGGAGAAAGGCCGGACGGTCCAAGAATGTATAACCAGATCAATAACTTCAAACGTTCTGCCACGCAGTTTACTTTCGGCAGCATAACGCTGGCGGTGGTGACGCTAGCTTCCTTGTACCTTCAAACACATTTCGCTGCGACGGCGTTCGGCTATTTGCTGGTTATATTGCTGTTTTCATTGATCGGCAGCTTTATCGCCTCATCCGCGCTTTCGGTCTTAGCTATCGCTGCTTTGGCGTACTACTTTGCACCGCCGGCGTTTAGTCTGCGGATCGATGACCCTCAAGTTCTTCTGGTGGTTGTCGCATTCTTTACCGTCTCGATTGTCGGAACACACCTGATTGGAAAAATCCGCCAGGAAAGAGAGGCTGCGCATGAGACTGCGGCCGAACTCCGGCGCAGCACGGCCGATTTGAAGGACCGTGAAAAGCGGTGGCGCGCAATCTTTGAGCACAATCCGGCCATGTACGTCATGGTCGACGAAGCCGGTACCATCCTCAACGTCAATACGTTCGGCGCGACACACCTCGGCTATGCGCGCTCCGAACTCATCGGTCAATCCGTTCTGAGGCTCTTTCTGGAGGAGGATCGCGAGTTCGCACGCACATGCATTCGCAGATGCCTTGAAGATATCGGTCAATCGCAAACCTGGGACGCCCAAAAAGTCAGAAAAGACGGCGTGGTCCTGTGGGTGCGAGAAAATGCCAAAGCCATGCTTTGGGCCGATGACAAGCCGGTTGTCCTGATATCCTGCGAAGATATCACCGAAAAACGGCAGACGGAGCTTGCCCTACAGCGCAGCGAAGCCCATTTGGCTCAAGCGCAGGAGTTGAGCCACACAGGCAGCTTCGGCTGGAACTTCGCCACTGGCGAGGTTTTTTGGTCAAAAGAGCTTTTTCGAATTTTCCAGTTGGATCCGAAGACGATACCGAGCCCGCAACTCGTCGTCGAGCGCACGCACCCGGAAGATCGAGCTTCCGTCCAACAGACGATCGATCGAGCGATGCAAGACCCGCAGGAGTTCGAGCATGAATACCGATTGCTGCTACCGGACGGCTCGGTGAAGCACATCCGCGCGCGGGCGCGAGCGACGACAACCGCCTCTGGCGAAATCGAGTTTGTCGGGGCAGCGACGGATATCACAGTTACAAAGCAAGTAGAGCAGCAGCTACGCCGCAGCGAGGCCTATCTGGCCGAAGCCCAGCATCTCAGTCATACTGGCAGTTGGTCATGGGACGTCCACGGAGTCGATTTTGTGTATCGCTCCGCCGAAGTGAATCGTCTCTTCGGCTTCGACCCGCAAGAGACCGTGTCCATAGAGACTATTCGTTCGCGGATACATCCGGACGACCTGCCGCGGCTTCAGGACGTGCAGCGACTTGCGAGAGACGGCAAGCAAAACCGCTTCGAATATGATTTTCGAATTTTGCTCCCGGATGGCTCGATGAGGCACATACATTCTGTGGCCCATGTCGTGGTTGGCAGCGACGGCAATATCGGCGAGCTCATTGGGACACATATGGATGTCACTGAGCAATACGCGGCCAGAGAACGCCTGGAAAGCACACTTGCTGCGCTGCGCGAAAGCGAGCAGCGCTTTCGCGACTACGCTGAAACAGCTTCCGACTGGCTCTGGGAGACCGGGCCAGACCATAAAGTCACTCACTTATCGGAACATACCAGCGCTGCGGGAATCCTTGCCACAGGCCTCCTGGGTCTGCCGCGTTGGGACATTGCTTGCGACTTGGAAGACGAACCTGAGAAATGGCGGCAACATCGTGCAAGGCTAGAGGCACATCTGCCATTTCGTGATTTGGTCTATCGCACTGTCAACCGGATGGGATGTCCGATCTACGTCCGGACGAGCGGTAAGCCATTTTTTGACGTAAGCGGCAATTTTCTTGGCTACCGTGGCGTCAGCACCGACATCACCGCTATTATCCGCGCAGACCAGGCTGAACAAGAGCTGCGGAAGGCACAGGCGGAGCTCGCGCATGTGACGCGCGTGACGACGTTAGGAGAGCTGACCACCTCCATCGCCCACGAAATCAACCAGCCACTCGCCGCGATTATCAGCAACGCCGACGCGTGCCTAGGTTGGATGGGCCGCAAAACTCCTGATCTTTCCGCTGCGCGCTCATCCGTTGAATGGATAATCGAAGACGCAATCCGGGCAAGCGAGGTGATCCGTCGCGTTCGCGCGCTTGCGAAGAAGGGCGAGATCGAAATGCTTCCGCTCGACATCAATGACGTCGTTAAGGATGTCATTGCGCTGGTGAATCGTGAGCTGGTTAGCCACCAAGTGACACTGAAAACCGAGCTGACGGCAGCGCTGCCGGCGGTTCTGGGCGACCGGATTCAGCTGCAGCAGGTGATGATCAATCTGGTGATGAACGGGATCGAAGCTATGGACGCAGTTACGGACAGGACGCGCGAACTGGTGATCCAGTCATCTAGGGACGATATGGAACACGTGCGGCTTGCGGTGACTGATAATGGCGTCGGCATCTCGGAGAATGACGCCGATCGGGTGTTAGACCCCTTCTTCACGACAAAATCGAGCGGCCTTGGCATGGGCCTTTCGATCTGCCGCTCGATTGTGGAAGCTCACGGAGGGCGTCTTTCAATCGTCCACAGGCAGGGACCCGGAGCGAGCTTTCGGTTTGACCTGCCGTTGCACAAGGAGGTGGTGTCGTGAACGAACGCTCAAACTCCCAGCGCGAAGGCAGCAGAGCCGAGGCATCGGCAAATGCGATTGTCTTCATTGTCGAAGATGATGTCTCGATGCGTCGGTCGCTTACAAACCTTTTTCAATCCGTCGGCCTGGACGTCGTTGCATTCGGATCGGCCCGAGAAATGCTGCAGAGCAAACTTCCGGACGTCGTTAGCTGCCTGGTTCTTGATGTCCGACTGCCCGGCTTGAGCGGCCTTGAGTTCCAGACTGAGCTAGCCAAGTCGAACATTCATATTCCCATCATCTTCATTACAGGCCATGGCGACATTCCCATGAGCGTCAGGGCCATGAAGGGTGGAGCGGTCGATTTTCTCACAAAACCGTTTCGCGATCAGGAACTACTGGACGCTGTGATCGCGGCGACCGAACGCGATCGCAAAAGACGGGCAGCCGAGCAGACCGTCGTGAATCTCAAGTCCCTATTTGAGACCCTAAGCCCGCGCGAGCAGGCGGTTATGAAACTAGTCGCTACCGGCTTGATGAACAAGCAGATAGCTGCCGAGCTGGGGCTCGCCGAGATTACGGTCAAGATCTATCGGGGACACGTGATGAAAAAGATGCGGGCCCGGTCGCTGGCGGATTTGATCAGGATGACTGAGACGCTGGGACTCCGTGCTAACCGTCCCGAACAAACCTAAGTATGATTTTACAATTTAACCGCGCAAGCCCACTTTTCGCCCAGGGATGGCTAATGCCTCGGCAGTCGCTAGTCCCGCGTCAGGAGGGCCTGTCTTGTCCACGCCTTTGATTTCTGTCGTTGATGACGACGCATCGGTCCGTGCGGCGACAGAGAACCTTTTGAAATCGCGTGGCTACGTCGTTCAAACGTTTGTGTCCGCCGAGGAGTTCTTGAGGTCGCCGCGGTTGAACGAAACCTCTTGTGTAATCACGGATGTGCAGATGCCGGTTATGAGCGGCTTGGACTTGCTCGCGGAAATGCGGACCCGTGGCTACGGTGTGCCATTCATTTTCATTACTGCCTTCCCCAACGACCGCGTGCGCGCCTCAGCCCTGAGCGCGGGAGCGGCTGGCTTTTTGGCCAAGCCCTTCGCCGGACATACGCTGATCGAGTACCTCGATGCCGCACTGGAGGAGAACGGCGGCGGCGGAAACACTTGAAGCGATCGACCGGCCGCCAACCTTATGTCTGATCTGAGCGCTTCGCGCGAGACACGATCCCGATCAACTTCTTGGAAGCTAAGCGCGCTGCCCTGTCGTTAAATTCCATGAAGTCGGGTTGGCGCTTTCCAATAGGGCTCATTGGACCCGTCACGTCGCCAACGACGAAGCCCACAGCGTCAGCGTATCTTCAACCGACGTGCCAGCAATCATCAGATCCCGAATCATGGTCGCCATGGATTCAGAGTTCTCAGGAACATGCAACTGTAATGCTGACCTAGATGAGCCAGAGCCACTCTTCGCGAAAAGCCTAATCAGTCTCAAATTATCTGACGTCGGACAGGCCACCAACTGCGTTGTTCAACAAGGACCTACAGAATGCAGGCGTGAGCTTGCCGCGGTGGATCACGACGTTTTCGTGCCCCATCGCGGCTCGCGCGCTCTGCCAGTGCCGATTGTAGCCGCGCTGTTCATTGGATTTTACATGGCAAGCGGCGAAGTCGGCGTCAGCCGCCGTCGCCAACTGCCACGCATGTACCGGCCGCTTCGTATGGATGTGCACCCACATCGGATTCGCCGCCGCACCGTTGCGCAGTGCCTTGGGCCGCAGCTTAATCTCGAACAGCGTCCCCGGATCGCCGCTCAACGCGCGCGGTGGATCCGGAGGCTCCAACTCCCCGGCCGCCCGCAACCGTTCAAGGTATTTCTGCGAGGGAAAGCCGTAGCTCTTCATGCAATCGATCATGATCGCGGCTCTTTGCCTCTTCAATGAGTTTGCCTGTCCCTGCACCTCGGAATACATCGCCTTGAGCCGGACTATCTTGTCGTGCACTTCGGGCACTTGCGCGGGCGTGAGCAAGCCACTTCGACGAGGCTCCTCCACCGCGGCTGCACAGGCTTCGATCTCGGCGGCCTGTCTATGGAGGCGCTCGACGACGATATTTAGGACGTGGTCGGCGTCCTCGGGTTTCATCTGACGCGCTTGCGAGACGGCGCTTTGCTGAGCGGGCAGATCGAACTGCAAAAGTTCGTCCAATCGCTTGAGCAGTCCCGTCAGCGCTTCTCTGGAGGGCGGAGCCTGCCACATCGTCAGGTTTCCGCTCTCCGACGATGACGCCCGCGCGCGGGCCTCCTCCGCGCTCGTGAGTTTCTTTGTACCCAGATCTGAGAGTACGATAACCTTGCGTGTTGAGCCCGTGCCAGCGTCGGACCCGGCGAGCTGCGGCTCAGCGCCCCCAGCTGTCGAACTCCCCTCGCCTGCGGCCGCTGCGCGCCTGCCTTTGCCCTTCCTGCGCGCTGCAGTGCCTTCGCCCACCCCGGCAGTATGTTCCGGCAGCACAGCCCAAGCCGGCGGTTCAATCGTGGCTGGCGTCTTTGGCTGAAGTGCCAGCAGCCGCATGACTTCGTCCGCTGTAAGCCACGCACCTTCCACTATCTGATCCAGCAATTCTAACCGAAGATCGGCTCCCGCTCCGGCGTCCGTCAGGCTGGCAACCATGCCGCTCACTCCTGACGCAAATTCCGAAAGCCGCTCCATGACTCCTTCCAGAACGTCGCGGTGCTCAGCGTCAAGCGGCGCTCCGTTGCGGTTCATCACGGCCTCGGCCGTCGAGGCGAATGCCGGAACAACATCCTCGATGAAGGTCCCGAGCAGACGCACCCGCCCGTCTCCATCGATAAGGGCGTCTCGCACGGCTGGTCCCAACCTGCTCGCTAGGGAGAGCTGCGCGAGAGTGATCTGCGATTCCAGATACTTGTACTTCGTATTGAGTGCATAGCCGGTATGCAGTCGTAGCGCGGCCTCTTCGGACTTCCGCAACTCGGGCGTGCTGCTTGGTAGGTCGGCAGTAGCCGCGCAGACGGACTGCATCCGCTCCGAGCGCAATGCCCTCTTTCTCCACCACTCCATGCAGTGCTCATAGTAGGGCTCCACGCCTGAAAGCACGCGGTTCAGCTGGTCAGGCGAAGCGGTGCGGATGATCCTGCCGAGCAGGGCTGCTGCTTTATGTCTGCTCTTCTCCAGGTCATCGAAAATCGCAGCAGCCACGGCGTTACATTCGTCGGCCGCGCCCAGCGTCTCATCGCGGAGCTGGCGAGCCCGATCGTCGGGCAGAATGCGCCCCGCCAAACCTGGGGGCAGAGCAGCGTAGTAGTCCAGAACTGCTAAGCCTGCCTTGACGACTTGATCGATCAGCTCTTGCCTCTCGGACAAGGTCCGGCCGCGCGTGGCTGCCCTACGACAAGTATTAAGGTCCTCAAGCAGGCTGCCCAACGTTCGCTTTGCTGCCTTAACCTCATCTCGTGTTGGCGCCGCGACATCCGAAGTTGGTTGCCGGTTCACGATCGGCGCGGTTCTATCTTGAGGCCCGGAGCGCATCCGCTCCACGACGGCGTCGAAAGATTGACTGCGTTCCCCAGGGACGAGGCCGAACTCCAGGCTCGAACTGCTCGATACCCCAGTGCTGTCGGCTCCTGCTCCAACGTGCGATTTGCCAGCTCGGCCGATGCCCGTCATATTTTATCTCCGATAGAAGAGTCGAGAATGCGCAGCCTTCCTGGTTAGACCGCTTCGCTGACGAGTAGCTGACCAAGAGCGTTTTTCCGGATGCGCAAGCCCATGTCGCCTCGGGTCCGCTTCCGTCGCAGCCGCTGTGTTGCTGAAGACAGCGATGCCGGGATGACCGCCTCAGCTGCGGGATCATCACCTGCAGTACATGACCGCAGCCTGAAGCGCGAATTTTTCGCGAGCGCGCTGGGGGCAGCACCCCGCCACTCGATAGCCTTGCATTGGGGGGGCATTTTCCTCTGGAAATTGCCCGCGATCGGCGCAGCAATGCGCGCGCGGACGTTTCAGGCGAAAACCCGTATGCGGGACATCGCGCATAATCTAGTGTCCTAAACCAGAAGTTCATGGCGTTTTAGGCCTTGGCTGACGCATTGTAAGCGCAGAAGCGTTCGATGGAGCTGAGAATGTCGTCGGCTGATTTGGTCCATCGGAATGGGCTGGGGTCGGCGTTGTGCTGTTCGATGAAGGACGTGATCTCAGCACGTAGCTCCGCCACGCTGCGGTAGATGCCGCGCCTGATTTTGCGCTCGGTGATGCGGGCAACGAAACGTTCGACCTGATTGACCAGGGATGAGCTGATTGCTGTCAGGTGGACGTGCCAGCGCGGTCTCTTGGCCAGCCAGTTTGGGATCAGCGGCCTCTTATGGGTTGCGTTATTGTCTATGACGAGATGAACATCCATATCGTCCGCACGGCGACTTTGATCTCATCAGAAACTTGCTGCATTCTGTGGCGCGTGGTGCCCGTAACGCTTGCCGATGACCCGGCCGGTTGCGATGTCGAGAGCGGCAAATAGCGATGTCGTGCCATGGCGCTTGTAGTCGTGACTGCGGCGTTCCACCTGACCAGGCCGCACGCGGAACGAGGGTTGGCTCCGATCCAGCGCCTAGATCTGCGGCTTTTCGTCGATACACAGCACGATGGCTCGCTCGGGCGGGGCCACGTAGAGGCCGACGACGCCGCGAACCTTGGCGACGAAGTCAAGATTGTTTGAAAGCTTAAAGGTCTCCAACCGACGCGGTTGCAGGCTGAAGGTGCGCCATATCCACTGTACCGTCGAGACCGACAGTCCACTGGCCCTCGCCATTCTGCGCGAGCTCCAGTGAGTGGCGTCGGGCGGTTTCGTCTCAAGGGTGCGGACGATCACTGCCTCGATCCGGGCTCTTCGATCGTGCGCGGCATCGCTGGTCGATCCAGGAAATCCGTCGCATCGCTATCAAGCTCGCTCAACGGCGCATCTCGATCGACCGTGTTCTCGCATGGTCGCTCTGGCGGCGAGCTCACCAGGCCGACGCACGGCCCGCTCACCTCAAACGAAAAGTGCAACTGTCATGCTAGACGTCCATCACGAATGAAGGCGGCCGAAAGTTCGCCTTTTCGGGCCATCGGATCGCCCTCCTTCCGAGGGTCAGTTGGCGCCGGACAGAGCCTACCCAGATCGTAGTCTCCATAATCTCCGCCAGGACGCGGTGGCGAGCCAGACTATTATCTGTCATGTTCTTGTATCGCAGAACTGCCGCTGGAGAGCACGTCGACGTTGCTGCGGTGTCTATTCAACAGTGACCGATTTTGCAAGATTACGCGGCTGATCCACGTCCGTCCCCATAACCACGGCGGTATGATAGGCCAGCAGTTGCACCGCGATGGCATAAACCATGGGCGTAAAGCTTGCTGCCATGTTTGGCAACACTATGGTCATGAGCGTATCCACCGTCGCGTCCGAGGCGCCCTTCGCATCGGTGATCAAAATAATGCTGCCGCCTCGAGCGGCCACTTCCTGCATGTTCGAGACTGTTTTCTCGAAGACGTCGTCGTAAGGCGCTATCACCACCACGGGCATGGTCTCGTCGACTAATGCGATTGGTCCGTGCTTGAGCTCGCCGGCGGCATAACCTTCCGAGTGGATATAAGAGATTTCCTTCAACTTGAGCGCGCCTTCTAACGCCAGGGGCGCCGATGTGCCTCGGCCGAGATAGAGCACGTCGCTCGACTTTGCGATATCACGCGCGAGCTTCTCGATCTGTGGCTCGACCAACAGCGCCGCAGCAATCAGCCGCGGCACTTCGATAAGCTCGCGTACGAGCTTAGATTCATCGATCTCGGACAGTATGCCGCGCTCCCTGCCTGCTGCGACGGCAAGCGCCGCCATCACCGCCAGCTGGCAGACGAATGCCTTGGTGGAGGCGACGCCGATTTCTGGACCCGCCAGTGTCGGCAGCACGGATTCGCTCTCGCGCGCGATCGTCGACGTCGGGACGTTGACCACGGATATCGTGTGCAGACCCTGGCTCTTGGCATAGCGCAACGCAGCCAGCGTGTCGGCGGTTTCCCCCGACTGCGAGATGACGATCGCGAGATCGCCGTGGCGCAGAGGCGCCTCCCTGTAGCGGAACTCGGAGGCAACATCGATTTCGACAGGCAGGCGCGCCAGCCGCTCGAACCAGTATTTGGCGATATAACCGGCATAACTTGCCGTGCCGCATGCCGTAATTGAGATGCGCTGAATGAAATTAAAGTCGAACGGTAGTGTGAGCGGCAGGGCTATGCGCTCGGCTGCCATATCGAGATAATGCGCCAATGTCTGCCCGACCGCTGTCGGCTGCTCGTGGATTTCCTTGGCCATGAAGTGGCGATAGTTCGCCTTGTCCACCAGGAGTGACGACACGCCAGACTTTGATGTTTCCCGATGCACGACAGCCCCGTCTTCGCCATAGATCATGCAGATCGTACGGGTAAGCACGGCCCAGTCGCCGTCTTCAAGATAGGTGATGGCATCAGTCAAGGGCGCGAGTGCGATCGCGTCCGATCCCAGATAAACTTCGCCGGTACCATGTCCGATCGCAAGGGGCGACCCCTTGCGCGCCCCGATCAAAAGATCCTCATGGCCTTTGAACAGGAATGCCAGAGCGAAAGCTCCGCGCAGTCGTGGCAGCGAGGCTTGTACCGCATCCCGCGGCGAGTAACCATTCTTGAGATACGATTCGACGAGATGCGCCACCACCTCGGTGTCGGTCTCTGAGCTGAAATGAGCTCCATTCCGCTCCAGTTCGGCCCGCAGTTCGCGGAAATTCTCAATGATCCCGTTATGAACGACCGCGACATTTTCCGTTGCGTGCGGGTGAGCATTGCTTTCGGTCGGTTTTCCATGCGTCGCCCAGCGAGTGTGACCAATACCGCTATGACCCGACGGCGGATAATCGCGCAGCCGCTCCTCAAGGTTTCTCAGCTTACCTTCAGCGCGCCGGCGCTCGATACGGAGACCTTCGAGCGTCGCGACGCCCGCGGAGTCATAGCCACGATATTCCAATCGTCTGAGCGAAGCGACCAATTGCCCAGCGACCGGACCACGTCCCAAGATGCCGACTATTCCACACATATCGATCAATGCAGCCCACGTTCAAGAAGCCAAATGTCCCCTAAAGGAGCATTTTCACGAAATTCGCGCGCCCGGTTGAGTTGCCTGTCACCGTCGCATTCACAGGCGTGAGTTCTATGTCTTTCAACCATCATCGCCTCGCCCAGCCACACTCCGTCTTTGGTTGTCCGCTATCGAGTGCAAGCTGCGATGCGGCCGCGAATGGCGTGACTGCTTCGAGGTGGGCTCTATATGCAGGCGCGCTTGCGCGGCTTGGTGCGGCATCTAACCCCGGCACAAACAGATCCGTTGCTCGATGGCGACGATAACAACCGGCGTCGCAACAAGCCCAGTGCGAGGATATATCGCGCAGGGCGTCAGACTTCATAGATTGAGGACATTTGAACCAGATCGACAGACCCGTTGTCTCACAGTAAAACGTCATGTCTTATTTGGCTCATCGTCACTAATGAGCCATTCACGGCTCTTCAGCTCAAACTCCCGAGAAACGCGCGGCGACGCGGCCGATCCGGTTAGCAGCTGGTGTGGGGGCACTGAGTCCCCTCACCTCACCGAGGGTCTCCACGAGAGGCTTGCACCGGCCGCGCTCCATTGGACAGAAGGATGCAGCCTCACAACACTCTTCACATGGCCGGGTGTCGACGTATTTACGCATCCGCTCTAGGCCGGCTTAAGACGCTCATCATACTTGGATGTAAGCTATACGATTGGCATCGAACACTCTATTGTACGAACGTAAGCTTTCGATATCGAAACGTTCGAAGAACTATACCGACGTTTGCTACTCTTCCTCATTTCGTCTTGCGTCTCCCGTGCACTTCCTACGCGAGCTGCACTATTGGCAGAAGCGCAGAGGTCGATGCCCCTAGCGACCAGATCGCGTGCTCTATTCGGAGGCGGGGCCGCTTTGTAGAATACGATATTGGTGTGTAGCTTCACTGTGTGCTGGCTTGCATGCCGTCATTCTCTATAAATGCGTCGACAACCGCGCTTCAGCACATCGCTCTATTCGGCCATAACCGAACCATGCAAATGGATACAGCATGTACCTGGAGATGGATAAGGAACACAGACCGTCGGCATCCGCCTCATAGGAAACATCGCTGGAGCAGCGCGTCTAACTTGGTTTGCGTGCACGGCGTTTTCGTCCAGCTCGTTTGCGCGGGTGTCAAGTGGGTCGCGTGTGTTAGCTGACGTTCTTTTTGACTATGGCGCGACTTCGCCGGACCGACGATGTCAATCGTCGTGACCTGCGCAGCAGTCATGCTACCAGTTGACATTCCAAACGCGCTGAATGGTACGGTCGAGAATAAATCAATGTATATAGTGCGCATTTCTACGTGAGGTGTATGACTAGAGTTGCGATCGCTTTCCTCTTATTGCGGGTGGTGCGCGCTTGCGCATCTAGATCGAGAAGGGGCTCCGCAAATCGCGTTTCGAAAGGGCGCCCTCGTTCCGGCGGAACTAAGAGAAACAATGGCGGCTCAGGACTCAAAGCGGCGCGTTGCGCTGATCACCGGCGTCACCGGGCAGGACGGCGCGTATCTCGCCGAATATCTGCTCGGTCTCGGCTACACCGTGCACGGGATCAAGCGGCGGTCGTCCTCGTTCAACACCGCGCGCGTCGACCATCTCTACCAGGACCCGCATGCCGGCAACGTGCCGTTCCTGATGCACTATGGCGACATGACCGATTCGACCAATCTGATCCGCCTGGTGCAGCAGATCCGGCCGACCGAGATCTACAACCTCGCCGCCCAGAGCCACGTCCAGGTCAGTTTCGAGAGCCCGGAATACACCGCCAATGCCGACGCGATCGGCGTATTGCGCCTTTTGGAAGCGATCCGTATCCTCGGCATGGAGAAGGAGGCGCGGTTCTACCAGGCCTCGACCTCGGAGCTTTACGGCCTCGTGCAGGAGGTGCCGCAGAAGGAAACCACGCCGTTCTATCCGCGCTCGCCCTATGGCGTCGCCAAGCTCTACGGCTACTGGATCACGGTGAACTACCGCGAGGCCTATGGCATGTTCGCCAGCAACGGCATCCTGTTCAACCATGAAAGCCCGATCCGCGGCGAGACCTTCGTGACGCGCAAGATCACCCGCGCCGTCGCCCGCATCGAGGTCGGCCTCGAGAACAAGCTCTATCTCGGCAATCTCGACGCCAAGCGCGACTGGGGCCACGCCCGCGACTATGTCGAGGGCATGCACAGGATCCTGCAGGTCGACGAGCCCGGCGACTTCGTGCTCGCGACCGGCGAAACGCGGTCGGTCCGCGAGTTCGTCGAGCTGGCGTTTGCCGAGGTCGGCCGCAGCATCGAATGGCGTGGCAAGGGCGTCGAGGAGGTCGGTATCGACAAGGCGTCCGGCAACACCCTGGTGCAGATCGATCCGACCTATTTCCGCCCGACCGAGGTCGATCTTCTGATCGGCGACGCCAGCAAGGCGCGCGCCAAGCTCGGCTGGACGCCGAAGACGCCGTTCGCGCAGCTGGTGAAGGAAATGGTCGCCAGCGATCTCGTCGAGGCCAGGCAGGACGCGGCCAATGGCAAGCACGGCGTTTGAGCTGAAGGGCAAGACGGTCTTCGTCGCCGGCCATCGCGGCATGGTCGGCTCGGCGCTGATGCGCCGGCTGGCGCGCGAGGAGGCCGATCTCCTGACGGTGTCGCGCAGCGAGGTCGATTTGCGCGACCAAACCGCGGTCAACGCCTGGTTTGCCGCGAAGCGGCCTCAGGCTGTATTCCTCGCCGCCGCCAAGGTCGGCGGCATCGTCGCCAACAACACGCTGCGGGCCGAGTTCCTCTACGACAATCTGGCGATCTCGAGCAACGTGATCGAGGCGGCTCACGCCAATGGCTGCGAGAAGCTGATGTTCTTCGGCTCGTCCTGCATCTATCCGCGCCTGGCGCCGCAGCCGCTGCGCGAGGATTCGATGTTGACCGGCCCGCTGGAGCCGACCAACGAGCCCTATGCCATCGCCAAGATCGCCGGCATCAAGATGGCCGAGGCCTATCGCAGCCAGTACGGCGCCGATTTCATCAGCGTGATGCCGACCAATCTCTACGGTCCCGGCGACAATTATCACCCCGAATACAGCCACGTCGTCGCCGCGCTGATCCGCCGCTTCCACGAGGCCAAGGTTTCGGGCGCCGGCAACGTCGTGGTGTGGGGCACCGGCACGCCGCGCCGCGAATTCCTCTATGTCGACGATCTCGCCGACGCCTGCGTCCATCTGATGAAGACCTATTCATCGCCCGAACTGGTCAATATCGGCACCGGCGAGGACATCACCATCGCCGAGTTCGCACTCATGGTCGCGGCCGCCGTCGGTTTTCGCGGTGAGATCAGCTTCGACACGTCGCGCCCGGACGGCACGCCGCGCAAGCTGCTCGACATCAGTCGTCTGGCCAGGCTCGGCTGGCATGCCCAGACCTCGCTGGAAGATGGCATTCAGCTAGCGTATCGGGCATATCTCGCCGACAGCAAATGGACGGCACTGCTTGTCCCCGACAAGTGGCGTAAGCAGGCCCATCCGAGGATCCGTGCACGGGTATCACCTAGCTGGCCCCGTCGCTCGCGTAACGATTAACTTTGCCCCGCGTTGCCCAACGCTCTTCGTCAGCAGCGCTCGGTTGGACGTTCGATTCATCCAAGTGACACGCACATCCTAGCTACGGTTCAGCGAGCCAACTCGCAGGAACAGAGGAATGGTTGTGATCGAGAGTGCCGTTTTGCTGCTATCAGGTTGAGATCTGATCGACTCTCAGCCTTGAACGCCGGCGCCGCAGCCGATCATTGGCTCGAAACGTGCCGGTGTCCTTTTCCTCTCGATCGGCGGCCTAGCGAGGTTCGGCCATAACCATCCGCGCCGACAGCGTGACGATGCACATGAGCGCGCCTAACATGCCGAACGCAAAAGGCAAGCCGGTCATGTGTGCGACGAGCCCGATGCTGGCGGGACCCATCAGTATACCGGCGTAGCCAGCTGTCGTGATGACCGCGATTGCAACGCCCACCGGCATCACCTTCTGTTTGCCGGCGCGGCGACACAGCACAGGTACAACATTTGAAATACCCAATCCAATAAGCAGGAACCCCGCCATGGCAATCACCGCAACCGGCGCGGCGACCACAGCCAGGAAGCCTATCATGATTGGTAGAGTTCCGAGCATCAATGTGGCACGGTCGCCGATTCGCTCCACTACGGCATCTCCGCCGAGACGTCCCGCAGTCATCGCGATGGCGAAGAGCATACAGCCAAGACCTCCATGCGCCTCAGCGAGAAGATCTTGCCCAACGAGAAGCAAAGCGCTCCAATCAAGCATTGCACCTTCGACAAGAAACGTAATAGCCGCGAGCGCAGCTATTAGCACCACGCTGCGATGGGGCAAGACAAACACTGGCCCCTGCTGCCTTACACTCGTCGCGGTCAACCGCGGCCAGGCCGACCCAATCGCGATCATCATAAACATCGAACAGACTAACGTCGAAAAAAGCGGACCAAGCTGAAGCGAAAGGAACAAAGTCACGGCGGCAGAGCCGGTGAATTCGCCGATGCTGTAATGGGCATGGAAGCCGGACATCAATGGACGGCCGGTGGCGCGCTCCAGTTCAATCGCATAGATGTTCATGGCTACATCGATCGCCCCCAGTGAAACGCCGAACGCAAACAGCGTGGCACCGAGCGCAAGAGGTGTTCCGGCGATAGCAAGCCACGGCAGGATAAGCGCGAGGCCGAGTCCACCGACGAAGATAATGGGCTTGCTGCCGTACCGCGCATTCGACACGCTGGTCAAAAGCATAGCGAGAACGGATCCCATTCCGAGACAGAGCAGCAGAAGACCGAGCATGCGGTCATCTACCGCGAGCCGCTCCTTGGCGAGCGGCACCAAAGGCGCCCACGCCGCGAGGCCAAATCCGGCAACAAAAAACGCAAGCCGCGTCCCAAGCAGGCCGGCTGCCCAATTGGCAGATGGTATCACAGGCACTCCTGAGAGAACGGGCTGGTGAGCGCGGCGCCCCTCATCCTGTGTGCGCCGCCTGCAAGCGGTCCGATGATGGCCTCACGTTGACATTTTTCATCCCTGCAAATGCGATGCCATCGCAAAAGCTCGAGCCACTCCCGGAGTGGCAAGCGTCAACGCGGAATGATCGTCAAGCCCCGGACACCGGTTTGGCCTATCTTTCTCGGATAGCTAGCCGTACGAAGGACACTAGTCTTTGCTTGTTTCCGACGGTTAGAGGCGCAACAGCTCGAGTTGCCTTTGTCGCAAAGCGCACAAAGCCGACGGCACCCGGACCTTGCGTTTACTTCGAGAAGAACACCACAGCTCGCGTGAACACGGCCGTCAGCTCCCCGGCAGCATTTGCTGTCAATCTGGAAGCTCTCACAAAACGCAAAGGCGCTGCGCTACGCCTGAGCTCAATACACGAACATTCATGGAGGACCGGAGCTGACCGCGGGGAACTTCTACGCTATACCGGGGCATCGGATCGCGGCAGATCATCCGAACGTGACGGAAAATCAGAGCTGCGATTCCAAATTCCCGGTGTCGGAGCGCTGGGTTGTGATGGAGCAATCAACCAAATCCTCCCTGCCATTTATGTTGGCGCCAGAAGGGCAGCATCGGCGTCGCGTGCAGTCATCAATTACCTTTGCTATCTGGTTAGGTCCAGGAAGCGTGCGTTCGATAGCGAGCTGGTCGCCGGCATCCCTCAAGCGCTTATATCCGCGGAGCGCCGCGACTGTCGTTCTGACCAGGTCGGACTGTGCGTGGTAACGAATGAGTATAGCAAGCAAAAATCGATCAGTATTGTCGCCGTCATCACGCTGTAAGCCCAGCCGTTCTGCACGAGATCGAGCTCGATCAACACCCGTGACAGACCGAATCCCACGATCCAAGCATCAAAGCTCATGCAAATGCGTCGAAACATCTCCGGATCAAGCCGCCGAATGACGTAGGATCCCAGCGGGATGCCGAGCAAAACACTGGGTATAAAGGCATAAAGCAGGCTGCCGCTTTCGGAAATGAAAAGGCCGAGCTTGTAGTAGACAAAGGCAGTCGCGCTCGATTCCACTACGCGAACCAGGGCAAGACCGGCGCGAAATTCGTTTTTGACGAGGCCCTGGTTGTTAAACAGCATGGCCAAAGGCGGGCCAGAGATAGTCGTCACCGAATAGAGGATGCCCAGCATCGACCCGAATGGCAGACCGATCAGCCAGCTCGCTTCGATAGGGCGGCGCCAGCCCGCGGCTTGCAACAAGATCAGGGGCAAAATGATCGTGTACGTGGCGAATTTGATCCAGCCCGGCTGCAGTGAGGCCAACGCATAGCCCCCGAGCGCAATGCCTGGCAAGAGCCCAAGCAAGATGGGAAACACTCGTCTCCAAACCGCCGGCACACCCTTCAGATTGATGAAGAGAACGTAAACGTTGACGAAGACTTCGATGATAACAATGGCCGGGTTGAGAATGCGATTGGGGTAGAAAACCAGCGCAAGGGGTACAGTGAGCGACGAAAAACCGTAGCCAATGGCTCCATTTACAAAGGCCGCAAAACAAGTTGTTGCGGCCAAAAATAGCATAGCACCATCAAACTCAGGCATTTACTTAACCTTCCTAGTCCGGAGCGCGTCCGATCACACGTCAGCGAATCAGACGTGGACATTGGTCATCAGGATTGCGGCAGATTCCGCCCTCGCTTCGCAGCTCCGGCGACCTTCACATTGGCTTTTGGCCGTGGCCAAGCGCGCTAGTTTCTCTTATTATCGACTTCGGTTGTATGAAGCTGCGTTGTACTTCCCCTACCCGACCGCGATCACTCAGCTAATACGTGTCAGTCTATTTTTCGGCTGTCGATCGCTGGTTTTCGTATCGAAGCCATGACTGCGGCGGTCGTAGATGCGAGGGGCCCCTGACGACCAGTTCCGAACGGTCCCCAGTGGACTTGAACTGTCGGCAACTAAACCCTAAGGTCGTTGCAACCCAGAGGTCGTCGTTTTCAACTAGCAATGCGAGGCGCTCAGACGGGAGTAAAGCAATTCGCTCCAGAGACGTTGGGATAATAGCAACATCACCTTTTCAGCGTTGACAAGTTCTTCGCCGGCCGCCTGACGCAGCGGTCGGCGAACAACGCCCTATCCGGAGCAGCAATCGAGCGAACGCGGATTGATTAATCGTTACTATTTGGCCAGCTGGACATCAGCAGCGCCGGTGAGTTCAACCTCTGTGCCGTTCTTCCCGTGACCGGCGCTCGCGTCGGCTCGGTGATCGGACGCGATTGCGACATAGACCGCCGGCAGCACGAAGAGAGTGAAGAGCGTGCCGATAGACATGCCAGCGACGAGCACCAGCCCGATCGAAAAGCGACTCGCGGCGCCAGCTCCCGTTGCGGTCAACAAGGGTATGAGGCCCGTGACCATCGCCGCCGTCGTCATCAAGATTGGACGCAACCGGACGCGCGCCGCCATCTCTATAGCCGAGCGACGGTCAAGTCGCTCCTTGAGCTGCAGTTCATTGGCGAACTCAACCATCAAGATGCCATGCTTGGAAATCAACCCGACCAGCGTTAGCAGTCCGACCTGGGTGTAGATGTTGATCGTCGCCCAGCCCAAAAATAGCGGTATCAGGGCGCCGACGATTGCCATCGGCACGCTGATCATAATAACGAGGGGATCGCGCAGACTTTCGAACTGCGCCGCAAGCGCCAAGAATATGACGATAAGGGCAAACGCGAAGGTAATGGCCAGTTGGTTACCCTCGTGCACATATTGCCGGGCGTCGGCAAGGAAGTCGTGGCTGAAGCCTGCGGGCAGTTTCTTTGCCTGCGCTTCCAGGAAGTCCACGGCCTGACCGATCGTAACGCCGGGCATCGGCACGGCTTGAAAGGTCGCGCAGTTGAGCTGGTTGTAGTGCGTGAGTGCGTTCGGATCAGTCGCAGTCTCCACCGAGACTACGGTAGACAGCGGAAGCATCGAACCTTTCGCGGTCTTCACATAATAGTTTCCGATCGCTTCCGGGGCCAGGCGTTGCTCGCGGGGCACCTGCGGAATCACTTGGTACGAACGGCCTTGCAGATTGAAGTGATTGACGTAGTTTCCGCCAAGTAGGGTGGCGAGCGCGTTACCAATATTCTGCATGGTGATGCCAAGATCGTTGGCCTTCGATCGATCGACCTTGATTCGTACCACGGGCTGATTGAACTCGAGGTCAGAATCGCTGACCATGAACAGACCGCTTTTGCGCGCGGCATCCTTCAGGTTCGACATCTGCTCATAGACGGATTGGAAACCTAGCGTCGAATTGATCACCATCTGCACTGGTAGCCCGTCCGTGCCTCCCGGAAGCGACGGCAGGCTAAACGCAAATGCGTTAATACCTTCGATTTTGGACAGCTCGACCTGGACAAGGGACTTTAGCGCGATCGATGACCGCTTGCGCTCATCCCAAGGCTTGAGCAACATGCCGGCCATCCCTCCCCGCGAGCCGCTAGTGCCGTTGAGCACGAAGCTCAAATCGGTCTCGGGAAACTTCTGAAACGCCTTTTCGAGCTTGGCGCCGTAATAGTTGAGGTAGTCGATGTTGGCGTATTTCGGCGCTTTGGTTAGCGCGAATACAATCCCTTGATCTTCCTCCGGCGCGAGTTCCTTGGAAGTGTGCATATAGAGAAAACCGACGAGACCCAGCATGGTCAGGGCGAACAGCCCGGTAATCGGACGATAGTCGAGCGAGCGGTCGAGCTTGCGTCCGTACCAGCGTGTCGTGGCGCCAAACACGCGGTTCACAACTCTTGCAAACCGCCCCTTCTCAGCGCTCTTCAGGCAGACCGAGCACATCATCGGCGACAGCGTCAAAGCGATCACGCCCGACACGATCACCGCCCCCGCCAGCGTAAACGCGAACTCGCGGAACAGCGCGCCGGTGACGCCCCCGAGAAAACCGATGGGCGCGTATACGGCGGCCAACGTAATCGTCATGGAGACGACGGGGCCCACGATCTCGCGCGCGCCTCTCGCAGCAGCCTGGAGGGGCGGCGCACCTTCTTCCAGATGGCGATGAACGTTCTCCACCACGACGATCGCGTCGTCGACCACGAGACCGATCGCGAGTACCATCGCAAGGAGGGTAAGGAGATTGAATGAAAATCCCAGCGCCAGCATCATGCTGCAGACACCGACGAGCGACAACGGAATGGTAACGACGGGAATGATTACCGACCGCAGCGAGGCCAGGAATAGAAAGATGACCACCACCACTATCACGACGGCCTCAATGAGCGTCTTCTCCACTTCATCGATCGACGATTGAATGAATTTGGTGGAATCGTAGGCCACTTTCATCTTCAGTGCCGGCGGCAGGTTACGTTCCATTTCTGGAAACAGCGCCCGAACACCTCGCACTATGTTTAGCGGATTGCCCTGCGGGCTCGCCTGGACACCGATGAAGACCGCGTGCTCGCCGTTCATGGAGACGCTGACGTCTGTGGTCTGCGCGGCAAGCTCGACTGCCGCAATGTCCTCCATGCGTACAAAGCCGCCGTCATTCGCTTTGACGACCATGCGCTTGAAGTCATCGACACTCCGCAGGTCGGTGTTTGTCGTGACGTCGGAGATGGTGAAATAGCCCTTGGTCTGACCGGACGCGGCCTGGAAGTTGTTGGCGGCGATTGCGGCCGAAACATCTGCCGGCGACACGCCGTGCCCCGCCATTTTCGCAGCATCGAGCCATAGCCGCATCGCAAAACTTTGGCTGCCCAGGATGTCAGCCGCCGCAACGCCGTCGACGGTCGACATAACCGGTTGCACGACGCGCGAGAGATAGTCCGAGATCGCGCTGGCCGTCAGTTCCTCGCTGGAGAAGGCGATGTACATGACAGCGGTAGCCTGACCGCTTGACTTAGTGACGACCGGATCGTTCGATTCTTTCGGGATTAACGATTTGACTGAATTGACCTTAGACAGCACCTCGGTGAGTGCCTCGTTGGGATCGAAATTGAGCTTGATGTAGACTTGGATCGTCGACGCACCGAGCACAGATGAGGAAGTGACATAGTCGACGCCCTCTGCGGAAGCGACCGCCTGCTCCAGAGGAGTGGTGATGAACCCCTGGATCATGTCGGCGGAGGCGCCAGGATAGGAGGTCGTGATATTGACGACCGTGTTAGACAGTTTGGGATACTGCCGGATTGGCAGAACAGCGGCCGCGCGAAGGCCGATCAGCAAGATCAGTAGACTGACGACGATAGATAAAACCGGACGCTTGATGAAAAGCTCTGTAAATGTCATCTCGACTCGCATTCAAAGAGGGTGACGCAAACTCGCTAGCGAGTCGCGCGACAGCCATCGTTATTAAAGCGGCAACTGCGGCCAGGCCCCTGCTATAAGCGAAACTGAAGTGGCCGCTCTAAAGACTCGTATGTTCCCAAGCAGAGGCTCAGCCTTCCGCTTCTTCCATTCTCGCTGCTTATGATGAACGCCGACCCCGCTTGGCTGAGTGCGATCTCGAATAGGGAGCGCCTTCGCAAGATAAGACCCAAGTCCTTTTTGCGCGTAATCAGCCTGAGGTCCGCCTCAGGATGTGGAGGTGGGCTCACGTGCTTCCATTTACTCTCGTGCTCAAGTCTGAATGGAGCGCAAAACCGTCTAGGTGAATCGCGTCAGTTCAAGGCTTCGACCCGTTCGATCGAATGATTCAGCTTTGAAATCGAAAGTATGGAAAACCTGGCAGATGCTCAACTCTACAAAGGTAAGCGGGTGATATCGCATGGGCTGCAAAGCCTATACCAAGGTTTGTTCTCGGTCCGACTCAAACTTCCACAGTATTCCCCCAGGCGGGTCGGGCGACGGTCCCGTCTTGTACGCGGCCTCGTGCCACTCAAGCTTCCTCTTGGGCTTTCTCATCATCCTTAGGTCGGCTCGGAAGCGATCGACTGCGCCACTCGTTTTGCTCGAGGCGTGATGCAAATCTCATCTCGAAGGACCTAATCCGCCCACACGATCGGGTTGTAAAAGCCGACATGCACAGAATTGACTCAGAGAGTCCGCGTGCAGGCGATATGCTCACGCATCATTGAGAGCTTTGCGCTGGACGGCAATGAATGTGGCGACATTTATGTTGGCCGGCGTGCGGGTGACGAGATGTTCTACGCCGGCAAGGTCGACCACGGCTTCGACAAGGCCTCGGCCACCGATCTCCACAAACTACTGACGCCGCTGATCCGCAAGACCCAGGCCCACACCAAACGCATCGAGCATGAGGCGATCTAGGTTGCGCCGAAGCTGTTCGTCGAAATCGAGTAATCTTGTCAACTGCCGAAGGTAAGGGGCGACATTCAGCTCTTTCATGGTGTCGGGGAGGATCCATCATTACCTCACCGCGCTGCAGCTTCTGCAATGATACCCGCTGGCTCCGGGAGGTGAATCCGGCTCAGCCATACAAAGACCACACGCCTGCATGCGCTTCGCACTGTCAGGATGCCGCGTCCGGTCTGTTGCAAACCCGACGATCACGGCTTTGTCCCGCCCTCACCGCAAGAATTCAAGCCGGATCTGTATCGGCGCTAGCGCGCCTACTCATAATTCGCCGTGTTCGCTTTACCACTAAAACCAGTCATCGCCGGGCGATCAGGGCATGTCGGTGATGGGCGATGAGGCGACATCGCGAGCTATTTTTGATTTTGACGCGACGAACTTCTACGAATTTCTTTAAACATGCGTATTCAGATTGGTACGTTGCTTGCTTTGTTCAGGACCTCATCATCCACGATTATCTTCTGAGCGGACCTGCGTCGCTGCAAATGCAAAGTCAGCCCGGAGATCGCCGTGCGGCGAAACTATGGAACCGATGTAGACCGGGGTGTCGGTCTAAATAGCAGACTGCAGCGCAAAGGTGGCGATGCTGAACTGCCAGTCGAGGGGAGCCGTTGCAAAGGCCGTCGTGACTTCTGGTAAGTCCATCGTTGTACACGATAACGCCATTGACCCCGTCATTTCACGCGCACGACCTCATTAAACTTCACGTCTGATTCTGATCTAGAATGATGAGGTAGAACATGCAAAGGCGTGGCGCGGTGGTCGACCAGCCACTGAAATGAAATCAGGTCGTTCTTTAGTGCGTCAGAAGGGACCTGATTCGTTCTCACGATGAACCGTAGTTTGCTTCCGGAGCGTAGCTGAGGAGATTGGGGCGCAATGACGTGTATTGTTGGACTGGTTAATAAAGGCACTGTTTACATCGGTGGCGATAGCGCCGGTTTGGACTCGAACTACTCTCTCGTCGTCCGCAACGACAGGAAGGTATTCCGGAGCGGTGATTTCGTCATGGGCTTTACCAGCTCATTCCGGATGGGACAGCTTTTGGCGTTTGGCTTCCATCCTAACAGGCCGCGCGTGGGTGTCGATGTGATGACTTACATGGTCACCGACTTCATCGACGCCGTGAGAGCTCGAATGAAGTATGGCGGCTTTGCTAGGACGAGGGATTCTGCTGAATACGGCGGGACGTTCCTTGTCGGCTACGCCGCCCGGCTGTTCCATATCTCGGACGATTACCAGGTTGGAGAATCGGTCCATGGGTTCGATGCGTGCGGATGCGGTAATGCGATAGCGCTCGGCTCGCTGAGATCAACACGCGACTGGAATGACCCCAAAGCACGCCTCCTTGAAGCTTTGGGCGCCGCCGAGACGTTCAGCGCGGGTGTCCGCGGGCCGTTCTATTTAGAGCAGACGGATTGCACAAATAATTGAACGATCCTTATCGTCCTCAGCCTATCCGACGACGTCATACGTGCCAGCCTGAACCTGTGTGCAGTTGAATTTGCTTGAGTGAAGGTGTTCCTGGGCAGTCATTCAGTTTAATTGCGGGTGATCTCCGCATTGTTGGACCGACCTGCATCTTAGCCAGAAAGTCCCTTGAGCATCGAAGTCCATGTGTTCGACTCAAAGTCGTGTCTTTGTCTCATCGTCCATGAGGGACAGTTACCGTCATCAGACCTTGTTCGGAGCAGGGCCCATTACGGCACCGGCTGGGGCTCGAAATGAGACGTTTTCACAAATCCGATATATGCCGTGATGACCACCATGAACAGCATCGCCGCGCGGCTGTGCGGTAAGCAGATCCGCGTAACCGCGGCGACCTTCGCTGTACCGGAGCCAAACCGGAAAACATAAGTGATAAGGAGAGCAGCCCGAACCAAGGCGACCTTACCTGGGTTTGCATATGGTTCCGTGTCCGTCTTTTATCGTTAATTCGCCGTAGCAAGCAATGTGATACTTGCGTCCCACAATAGGCATCTCGTCCGCTTGAGAGAATGAAGGCACGTTAATCGAGAGCTTCTTTACGAGAACTTCCTCGTATCCACCATCTCTCTCCAAGATCACGCGCCATTTCCACTCCCCGCCCGGGCTTTCGTCTGCCATTGTGTTGTAGCGGAGTCGGATCAAATTGCTCATCGAGAGTACCTGAAGACCATGTCCGATACGAGAGGTAGAGAAAATCTATCGCCGTCGCCGAATGAGAGGCGAGCGGCTTGCCCAACCGAGAACGCCTGGCCGATGCCAGCTTGCTGTTCCTTAAAGCAGTTCAAAACTTAACTGCTCAATGATCTTTCTCCAAGACATACGAACGTTTGCGCGATAGATCGCTCAGGATCATGCAAGCTCGGCCCCACATCGTGATAGTCCTTTTGTGAAGAGAAGGAACGCGGTCCGCGTCACTGCTCTTAGCGGCCCAAGCGGCCTAAACAGATCTCGGATTGTGAAACCGATTTGAGGGGTTATGGCGAAATCCTCAAAGCTTGTCGTTGCGAAGAACGGGCGTGCGCTTCTTGTCAGACGCCGTCGCGACGGGCTCTGGATGTTTCCGGGCGGCCGCAAGCGTGCCGGTGAGAGTGACAGGGCGTGCCTTCGTCGAGAGGTTGCGGAAGAACTTCCGAAAATCAAACTCGGACCGTTGAAGCTCTGGAAGGAAGTGAAGGGCACGAACCGCCGATCTGGGCGCAAGATGAGCGATGCTGTTTTCGTGGCTAAGAAAGCGTCCGGCCAATTGAAGATTGGTGACACAAAGGAGATCGACAAGGCGGTCTGGCGCAAGCCGCGACGGATCAGGCTAACGCCGACGTCCCGCTACATTCGGGACAAGCTGTTTCCCAAGTGAACAATAGCCGGTTACTTGCACGTTGATTTCCGCTCAAGGCAACAAACTTCGCCGCATCGCATATTGGCTCTTACCATCGGACGGGATTACCTTCTATCTCTTTGTGAACTTGATCTCGATGCGCGACGAGACTCGCTCTTAGAGCTCGGTCATAGGGCCGCAGGCCCGACCAGGCGCGCCAGGGCGCATCGCCTTAAAGAGAAATGGCTCCCGCAGGAGCGTGAGCATAGCGACGCCGAAGGCGGCACGCGGGACCGAGTGCAGCGACGAGACCGGTTAAAAGGTCACCCGGGAACGGGGCAGTGATAGCGACGCCGGCATACTTCATGACGGCGGGCCCCTTTCCCGAGTGCCCCCGGCGAGGAGCTCCGCATCTCTTTGCGCGAGGGATCGAAGCCGCACGGCGGCCGATACGCAAAGCGGCTCGGTTCACGAGAGCCCGGTGCGGCTCCGGCCGCACGCGCCGACACAGTGAGAGACCTGAGTGTGCACGTGATGCAGGCAACCTTGCGAGAACGCCTGGCATTTTCACGGTAGTCGCAAAATAGGGGAAACCTTGTCCTCTGTTGACTGGGAATCCCAGCCTTGTGCTAGCAGCCGGAACAAACGACGGGCCACAGGATTCGTCGTATTCGGAGTCTATTTCAATGCTGATGACCATTGAGCGAAAGCCGACAACACGGACCCTGCGCGGATGGGCGATCCAAGTGCTCCAGGAAGCGGGCGCCATCCGCGAGTGCGAGGAGCACGGTTGGATGCAGGACCGCGCCGATCCGCATGCACGAGAGCGCGCCTTCGATATCGCCCGCCAGGACCCGCCAGCAGACGTCTCCCCTCACGCAGCGGAGGCCGCGGTTCGCGATGTGCTGGACTCGATTGGTGATACCTGCCCAGAATGCTCCCCCGACGAGGAGGGCCGGCGCTAAACACCGACGCCCACCCCTCCTCGACCTCAGCGGCCTAGCCGCCTTTCCACCCGCTTCCGCGTATTGCCGACCTTTTTGACAGCCTTCTTCACCGCCGACGCCGACTTTCGCCTCTTCTTCGCCTCGTACTGCACTTCATAGTCCTGCCCGCCGGCCACCCGTGCCCGGTCCTGCTTTCGCCCGCGCGCCGTCTTCGACTTCTTCGCTGCCGCCATGGATACCTCCTGTTCGTGGCGTCGAGGCAACGCGACAAGGATTCGCAGGTTCCGGAACGATTCGAACTGTGCCAATTTGAATCGCCTGTAGCGTGGAGTTCTTCAGTGGCGTTTCAGCGTAAAATGCCGGCGGCCATCGGCGTCAAGGCGCCCTTCCCCGGCTTCATCGAACCGGCCCTGGCCACCTCGATCGAGAAGGTGCCATCCGGAGAGCGCTGGATTCACGAAATCAAGTTCGACGGCTACCGTGTTCAGGTCCATCTGGCCAACGAGACGGCGAAGATCTTCACCCGGCGCGGCCACGATTGGACGCATCGCTTCAAGAAGGTCGCTCATGATGCCTGGCGGATCAAGGCGAACTCGGCGGTGGTGGACGGCGAGATCGTGGTACCTGCCGCCGACGGCACGACCGACTTCTCGGTCCTGCAGAACGAGCTCAAGGGCAAATCGAAGAGCATCGTGCTCGTCGCGTTCGATCTGCTCTATCTGAACGGCCGGGATATCCGGAAGCTACCGCTCTCTCAGCGCAAAGCCGAACTCAAGAAGATCCTTGGCGGCACCGACATCCAGTTCAGCGAAAGCTTCGAGATAGACGGCCGCGAGATGTTCGCGCACGCCTGCAAGCTCGGCCTTGAGGGTGTCGTCTCAAAGGTCCGGGGCAGCGCCTATCCGACGGGACGGACGAATGATTGGGTCAAGAAGACCTGCGTACAGCGTGAGACGCTGACCATTGCCGGTTTCGCACTCGATGGGACGAAGTGGGACGGCATCTACGTCGGCCGGCGCAAGGGCGACGATCTGGTCTACGCCGGCAAAGTCGACCACGGCTTCGACAAGGCCTCCGCCGCCAATCTCCAGAAACGGCTTAAACCCCTCATCCGAAAGACCCAGCCTTATACCAAGCGCATCGGTCACAAGGGCATCTGGGTCGAACCCAAGCTTCTGGCCGAGATCGAGTATCGCGCGAAGTCGGCCGAGGGAAAGGTTCGGCACCCGTTTTTCCGGGGCCTGCGGGAGGACCTGTGATGGATGCGGTTCGATCGCTTCTGGCAGTGGGCGAACAAGCCCCCCGAAAGTCCGCTGACGATTTCGGCGAGCTGCATCAAGCGGTCATGGAGCTCGCTCCCGAGCACCGAGGGGACCGCACCACGGTGAACCGAGCCGCAGCGCGCGCACCAGACCCCGAACGATGATCGCTTGACGGCAACCCTTTGCCTTCCCTCGGTGCCGCCGAGCAAGAACTGCCAAGAAACTAACTCCGCGCACGCTGCAGCGCAGCTTCCAATCGCTCCTTTTCCTTATTCCAGCGATCGTCTTCGGTTTGCGATCTCTTCGCGAGAGCCTCAACCTCGGCCTGGATGGCGGCAGCCCGCTTCGCGTGCTCCTGCTCCGCCTTGTCCAGCGCAGCCTGCGCCTTGTCGACCGCCTGCTGACGGCGCTCACGTTCTCTCTGCCTGGCGGCCTCCTCCCTCGCCCGTTCACTCTCCCGGCGCCTCTCCTCCCGTTCGTAGGCAAGCGCAGCCTTCCGCTCGGCCGTCTTGTCGACGGGACGTGAGGAAGGCTCCTTCGCAATTTGCCCCTTCGATTTGCGCGGGGCGTTCGTCGATCTCCTATCCCCACCGAGATCGGAGGGCAGTTCGGCTTGCTCGCTGAAGGATCCGTCGGATCCGACCGGGCGCCTGAGAACGACGCCAGGCTTCTTCATGGCCGCAGCGATGATGTCCGGATCGTCGCTTTCCCTCGCTGCGCCCTGGTGGAAGAGATTACTGTTGGCGCCCCAGGCTTCGAGGGCCGCTTTCATGGAGGGAGTGGCAATCGCCAGATCGAAGAAGCCCAGCGAAGTCTGGTAGGTCTTGAGTTTTCTCGCCATCGGTCCGGTCCGCCCTCCTCAATCGAGCGTCAACGTCACGCACGCCACGGAGCCCGCGGAACACGACGCGGCCCCGAAGCGTTCCCTAATCCTTGAAGGACGTCCACGCATTTCGCAACGTGCTCTTAAGGATTGGCCTCGAATGAGCCGGACGTCGACCCTGCCCAAGCGCCTGCAGCCGATGCTCGCTACGCTCACCGACGCGCCGTTCGACGACCCCGGCTGGGTTTTCGAGGACAAGTATGACGGCTTCCGGATGATCGCGGAAATCCGGCGGGGCAAGGTTGCGCTCTACAGCCGCAACGGCAAGATCATCAGCCGCAGCTATATCGAGGTCGCCAAAGCGCTGGAGGGCGTGAAGGGCGATGCCGTGATCGACGGAGAGCTCGTCGCGATCGGAAAGGACGGCGTCTCGCATTTCCAGTTGCTTCAAAACGCGCTGCGCCATGAGGCGAAGCTCCTGTATTGTGCCTTCGATCTCATGTTTGAGAACGCAGCAGACTTGCGCAACCGGCCTCTTCTCGAGCGCAAGAAGCGGCTGAAGGCAATTCTGCCGCGCGACAAGCTGATCGCCTTCAGCCCTCACCGCAAAGGGGACGGTACGAAATTCTTCGCCGAGGCCGAGCGGAAGGGTCTCGAAGGCATCATGGCAAAGCGCGCCGACAGTTCGTATGCGTCCGGAAGCCGGACCCCGGATTGGCTGAAGATCAAGACGGCAAAGCGACAGGAAGTGGTGATCGTCGGCTTCACGGCGCCCAGGCGCACCAGGCCGTTCTTCGGCGCCCTGGTCCTCGCCGTGCGGGAAGACGACGCATGGCGCTACATCGGACACGTCGGCACTGGCTTCAGCCACAAGGCCCTAGAAGACCTCCATGCCAAGCTCTTGAAGCTGAGGGCCTCTAAGTCACCCTTTCCTGCCAAAGTGAAGGACGAGGCCGCCACGACCTGGGTCAGGCCCTCGCTGGTTGCCGAGGTCAAATTCGCGGAGTGGACAAGCAAAGGCGAATTGCGCCAGCCGGTCTATCTCGGGCTCAGGTCCGACAAGCGGGCCAAGGATGTCGTGCGCGAGCGAGAACGCTCGCGCAAATAGCGCTTCCGTTCGGGCGTAACCCGGCCAACGGAACGAATTAACGCATTCGCCTCCTTCGCTGTGAATTCCGTAGTGGTGCGCTCAGTCGCCTCCAAGGTCGTGGATTTCCGGTCGCACGCCCTCACGCGTGACTTCGAGCGTCGCAAGCGTGATCGGCAGCTTGAAGCGCCGGTGTCCCGCGCTGCCGGGATTCAGATAAAGAATTCCACCGACCGTGTCGATCTTCGGCACGTGGGAATGCCCGGAGACAATGACGTCGATGCCGGCGCAGGGATCGATCTGCAGCGTCTTCAGGTCGTGCAGCACGTAGATCGACTTTCCCGCCAAGCGCACGAGTTTCGTGTCGGGATATTGGTGGGCCCACTCGCCGCTGTCCACGTTTCCACGAATGGCCGTGACGGGCGCGATCCGCCGAAGTGCGTCGACGATCTCGGGGCGCCCGATGTCGCCGGCATGGATGATGTGATTGACACCCGTCAGGCCTCGTTCCGCCTCGGGCCTCAACAGGCCGTGCGTGTCCGAAATGATTCCAATCCTGAACGTCATTTCCCGGCGCTCTCAACCGCGATCGCCAAAAGACGATCCAGAAGCTCTACCTGCCCGGACAGCATCTTGGTCCGCGCGAACTCGATATTGAACCATTCCGCGCGGTCGACTTCGGGAAAGTTCTGCCGTCGACCGCTTCGTGGCGGCCATTCGATATCGAAGGTATTGCTGGTCAGCGCCGCCGGGTCAAAATGGCCTTCGCCGGCGAATGCGATAACGCGCTTCCCTCCTCGCTGTCGGACCTCCCCCAGCGCCCGGAGTGGACCAATCGAAGCACTCGGGCCGAGTTCTTCGGCAAACTCGCGCCGCGCGACCTGCTCCGGAGCATCCGCGCCATCGATTTCGCCCTTCGGAATGGACCAAGCGCCATTATCCTTCTTGCGCCAGAACGGACCGCCGGGATGAACCAGCAGAACCTCGAGCCCGCGAGCGCCCTTGCGGTATGCGAGAATGCCCGCACTCAACATCGATCTCCTGGAAGTCTTTTTCAGCGCAGCCATATCGCTCTCTGCCGCGGACGACGAACTAACGGCCGTCTGGCATCACGGGACGCTTCACGACACGCTAGGCTGACTTCCGCTGCGGTCTGGTCGCCGGCTTCTTTGCCGCGGCTTCCTTCGCTGGCTTCTTGCCGGCAATCGGCATCAGCATTTCCTTCTGCCCTGCCGCCGCCGTGCGCGGCTTCTTGGCCGTCTTCTTCGGCGCCTCTGTCGGGCCCGTCGCGTCTCGTCCGATGCTCTTGCGCAGCGCGTCCATCAGGTCCACGACATTCTCACCTCGAGGACGCGCTTTCGCGGTGATGGGTTTGCCGGCGCGCTTCTGATTGATGAGATCGATGAGGGCGGTCTCGCACTGGTCTTCGAACTTATCCGGCTCGAAATGGCCCGCCTTCTGATTGACGATGTGCTTGGCGAGATCAAGCATGTCCTTGGTAACTTTGACATCCTGAATGTCATCGAAATACTCGTCCGCGGAACGGACTTCATAGGGGTAGCGGAGTAGCGTGCCCATAAGCCCTTTATCGAGCGGCTCGAGCGCGATGATGTGCTCGCGATTGGTCAGCACCACGCGGCCGATTGCGACCTTGTTCATCTCGCGGATGGTTTCCCGAATGACCGCGAAGGCATCGTGCCCGACTTTACCGTCGGGACGCAGGTAATAGGGGCGAATGAGATATCGCGGATCGATCTCGCTGCGGTCGACGAACTCGTCGATCTCGATGGTTCGTGTCGATTCTAGCGCGACGTTCTCGAGCTCCTCCTTGGTCACCTCGATGAAGGTATCGGTATCAACCTTGTAGCCCTTGACGATGTCCTCGTTGTCGACCTCCTCGCCGGTGTCGGCGTCGACCTTGGCGTACTTGATCCGATGGCCGGTCTTCCGGTTCAGCTGGTTGAACGAGACCTTTTCGGATTCCGAGGTGGCCGGATAGAGCGCAACCGGACAGGTGACGAGGGAAAGACGAAGGAAGCCTTTCCAGTTGGCGCGGGGGGCCATCGCGGGGAACTCCATTACTGATGCCGGATTCAAGACGAACGAACCGCCTTGGTTCCGACACCGCGACCCGTCCAGCAGGCCGATTTTTCTCATCCAGGCCCCTGAACGGACTCGACTTTTGTTCTTGTTATGTTCTAATTCAGGCATGACCGACCGACCCGCGAGCTGGCGCATGCCGACCCCAAAGCAGATGGAAAAACTGGCCGCTGAAGCCGCCCGTAGGCCGAGCCCCTCCGCTGCTGGTTCAGATGCGCCGCTCCCGGCTGAATATTGGGCCTCCGTCCTCAAAGACCCTCGCGTCGGTACGACCGAGGTCCAAATGCGGCAGCGGCGTCTTTCCGAAATTCAGCGCCACGTACTCCGCACCTCCTGCCGCCGTTGCCAACGGACCGTGGAAATCCAGACCGCCGATGCCGTTCGACTGTATGGCGCCAACGCGCTCTGGAAGGACGTCGCGCAGCGGCTGCTCGACAACACCTGCCAGCAGCGCACCGGCAGGCATGAAGAAGACGGGTGCTGGCCGGCATTCGAGACGCCGTAGTCGCTCAGGATTTGCCGATCCGATCTCTTTGCGTCTGGATGCCCGGATGGCCCCGAAGTATCACCCTACGCCCCTGTCGGGCGGCGATCGCAAGGCTCTGGCAAAAGAGCTCGGCAAGGCACGCGCGATGGCCAACATCCTGGCTACCCAATCGGCGGAGATGCGGGCCAAAGGCGAGGCGATGATCCAGCAAGCCGATAGGCTGCTTTGCGAAAGCTGGAACGAGCGGATGTGGAGTGATGGCGAACCGATCGATCCGTCGCCAACCATCGATCAGGCCGTGAATGGAGGCTTCCCTTGGCTCGAGATCAGGTGCGCGCGTTGCAAGACGCCGAGCGACGTGGACCTCGCGGCGATGAAGCACCCGCCGACCACCTTCGTGCACGATCTCGCCAGCCGGCTGCGCTGCCGCCAATGCGCCAAGGCGGGCCGGCGTCCATCCGCGACTCTGCTACAGTTGACGTGGCAGCCGCGCCATCCTCGAACCGAACCCTGACCGATGTGCAATCTTTATTCGATCACGACAAACCAGGCCGCGATCAGCGCGCTGTTTCGCGTTGTGAACCGGTATGTCGGCAATCTGGCGCCCATGCCGGGAGTTTTCCCGGACTACACGGCACCGATCGTGCGCAACGGGGCCGAAGGCCGCGAACTCACCAGTGCGCGGTGGGGAATGCCGTCGTCGTCAAAGGCGCTGATGGACGCCACGAAGAAACGGGCCGAAAAGCTGCAGGCCAAGGGCAAGACCGTCGATTTTAAGGAACTGCTACGGATGGAGCCGGACGGCGGCACAACTAACATCCGAAACGTGAAGAGCAAGCACTGGACGCGATGGCTGGGAGCCGAAAACCGCTGCGTGGTGCCCTTCAACTCCTTCAGCGAGTTCAACAAGGCTGAGGGCGGTGATATCTGGTTCGCGCTCGGTGAGACACGCCCCCTCGTCTGCTTCGCCGGCATCTGGACCAACTGGACGTCTGTCCGGAAGGTCAAGGAAGGAGAGACGACCAACGACCTCTTCGCGTTCCTCACAACGCTGCCGAACGCAGAGGTCGGCGCCATTCACCCCAAGGCGATGCCGGTGGTCCTGACGACGCCGGACGAAGTCGAGACCTGGATGACGGCCCCTCTGGACGAGGCCCTGAAGCTGCAGCGGCCACTTCCGGACGGCACGCTCCGGATCGTCGCTCGCGGCGTCAAGGAAGACCTAACAGGGCCAACTGCGTGACCGACGAGACTGACTACCAAACGGGGCCGCACCGCATCGGCGCAAAATCATGTCGATATGGACGCATCCGTGGAGCAGCGCGCTTAATTAACAAGACCACCAGGCTGCGTTCCGTGATCGTGATCCCGCCGGCAGAGGTGACGCTACTTTCGCTCATGCATCGGATCGCGTTCCCTGCTCCAAGATTCTTGCCTTCTCACTGCGACGCGCAAGCGAGTGTGCGCTTTTTGACAGAAATGTTGCGGGATCGCGCGGACGCAAGCGGATAGAAGAGATGATGGGCGAGATCGCGCAGCTGAAGACGAAAGCGGCCGGGCCCCCGCAACGGAAGCGGTCGCGTGGCGCTGGATCCTAGCGGATCATAGGTCAGCGCCGCTCTTGGGGTTTGCCTCATGCGTTTGCCTTGGAGAACGGAAGCGTCAAAGCGGCCATGTAGGAACGGCCACGTCCGCCGTCGAAATCAAACTCATAGAGCCGAACAGAGCCAAGCGCCGTCTGGCGCTGGCCAAGAAAGAACGTGAAGGCATTGGGCGCAGCGATGAATAGATGGGTGATGCCGATCACATCGGCTTTAACCGCCCGAACCGCGCTGGTCGCAGCGTCCGCGAGCTCGAAAGCGTGGCGCCCGCAGGTGACCGACTGCGCACCTGAGCCAGAACTCGGCTTCAGGATCAAAAGCCGGCCGACACTCGGAAGCGCGGTTTCGCAGTATCGGCGCGCATCGGCCGAAACGTCATGAGTCAGGCCGAGCGCGACAGCGAGATCCGGCTGGTCACTCCGAAGCTCCACTGTTTCCGCGACGAGGGCCGGCCAGCTCGGATCGGAAATTGCGTCACCGGCCGACCAGAGCCGACGGCCGGTACTGCGCTGCTCGAGCTCGACCTGGCGGCCCGACTTGATGTTGATGATGGAGCCGGCGACGAAGGCCAGCGTGACGTGGGCGTCAAGCGCAAGCCGCAGGCGCGGCTGGTCCTTGGCAGCAGCGAGCAGAAAGCCTCGCAGCGCGGGATAGAGCTTTGTTTCCCAGTCCCCGTCGCTGCGGATATAACGCTCGTCAAAGGACGGGATCATGTCCAGCACGGCATGACAACGCTCCTCGAGCCGATCGAAGGCGTGCTCGAAGGATTTGACGCCAAAGACCCGCGGTCCGCCTCGCGCAGCGCCCAGCAGATCTTCCCGAGCGCAGACGGCGCGGAAGCCGGCGCGGTCGAATTCGAGCCGACCCTGCGCCATCCACTGGAAGACAACATCGTCATAGGGGAACGCGCTCTGGTTGGCGGAAATGCGCTGCAGGCCGACATAGGCAAACAACAGGTCAAGCTGATCGCGCAGCCCATCGAGAGTGTCGGTCGCCTCGCCAAAGGCGAGCGTGCGTGCCAGCAGCCGAAGCTCGGCTTCATCGATGCCGAGATGCTCGCGCCAAGCCTTGCGCACGGCGCCAGCCTTGCTGTTGTCGGTCACCGAGCCATATAGCCGCTCGAGCCGCATCGCGCCGGAACGGGTGCCGACCATTTCGCGCAGCGGGTCGTCGCGGTCGAGGCGCCAGTTGGTCACCAGCTTGAACCGCACGCCGCAGCCCTGGGGGGCATGGGCAAGCTGCGCCTCTCGCGCCCGCTGCAGCAATGATCGGGCATTGGCGTTGATGAACTCCGGGTCCACGAGATGGGAGTAGCCATAGGTGCCGGGCGTGACATGCCATTTGCACTGCATGTGCTCGCGCCGCAGTGGGTCGCCATAGTGGTCGACCGCGCTGCGCGCAGCATCGTATTCGACCCAGATGTCGTCGAAGCTCTTCGGTCCTATCTCGAAGCCCACGCGCACGACGGGGCTATCGGGATCGAGCAGGCGCGCCGCGTGATGCCAAAACAGTCGCGCCTGGAAGGTGTCTCCGTCGCGCCGGACGGTTACGGCCTGGGTCATGGAGATCTTACCTCGGCATCTCGCCGTCCTTGAAGGGCGGCGTTGGAACAATCGACCGGGCAATCTCGACCGCGCGCGCGCCATCGACCGCGCTGGTCGGATAGGCGTCCAGCACGATCGTCGGCAGCAGCCGCTGCGTCAGGTCGGAGAAGGTGAAGCCGTAATCGCGTCCGCCCCGCTGCGGCCCGGTCGCCGAGACCAGGCCATCGATATGATGACGCCCGAGACCGATGGGTTCCAGCCGGCTGGACAGCACGAAGCGGCGCTGCTCGTCGCTGGGCCGTGCGAAGCTCACCACGTCGGCCGCGCGGCGGCGCACCGCAGGATCGAGCGCATTGAGGCGGTTGGTGCACATCAGGACGGCCGCCGGCAGCTTCGCATTGGCGATCCGGTCGATGCCGCGGATGAAGGCGTTCACGCCGGCGCGGTCCTCGTGGTGCATCTGAGCCGCTTCGCGCGACTGCGCCAGCGCGTCGGCCTCGTCGACCAGCAAGATCACGGCCCCGCGCGAGCGGCCAGACGCCGACTTGAGCTTGGTCGCCTCCGCCAGGGTATAGTCGAACGCCGCCGAAAGCAGCTGCGTCATCTCGCCAACCCGGCCCTGGCCTCGGGTGGACAGGCTGAGCGGCAGCAGGGTGATGTCGATCTTCTCCTGTCGCGCCACCGCATCGCCGATCGTCTCGGCCAGCTCCGTCTTGCCCGAGCCGACGTCACCAGCGAGCACGATCAGCGGAGGGCGTCGCAGCACCGTGTCGAGCAGCGCCTGTGCGCCCGGATGGTACTTCTTCGCCCAATCGGCAAGGCCGCCCGGATTGACGAGCAGGCCGAGGATTTTCGCAAGGCGGTTCTTCTGCTCGTCGAGCCCGACCAGCCGAGCAAACCGCGCCTGCGGATCGATGTCGGGATAGGTGATGCGGCGCTCGAACAGCTCGTCGAGGGTCGGCTTGGTGTTCATTAGAAGCTCCTGACGGTGGCGCGGTCGAGGGCTCTGCCCCCGGACGAATAGGTGCGGTCGTTCGACAGATAGCCAGATATTCCGGGCTCCGGGGCACCGCCTCGCGAAAACGGCAGGCTGGCCTTGAAGGCGTCGCGCTCGGTCTGGCTGAGGCGGTCCCAGGCCGCCGTGTAGGTCATGTAGCTGTAGAAGGAGGCGCCGCCGACGTCGGCGCCCGGCCGGATCTTGCCGGGGTCGTCGTCGTTAGCCGAGGCGCCAGCGAGGTCGCGGGAGGTGTAACGCAGGGTCGGCTCGATCCACTTACCGTCCTTCTTGAAGCCGTAGGTCACCGTGTCGAGATAGCCGGCCCGCAGCATCTCGGTCGCTTCGGTCTCGTAGTCCGCGATGCTTTCGTCGGACGGCTTGCCATAGAAGCGCTGCATGCGCTTCAGGTCGGTCGCGACCTTGGCTGCCATGTGGCGCGCGTGGGTGACCGTGAAAGTCGTGCTTTCGGTAAAGCTGTAGCTATAGGACATTGTCGACCTCACGCCTGGAAGGAGGAGCCGAAGACCTTCTGCCAATAGGCGACGGTCAGTTGTCTATTGGGAGCCGCAAGCGCCGCATCGATAGCGTCGCCGGCGTCGAGCGCGGCATCGACGATCGCATCCGCATTCGCCGTCGTGTAGAGCCGGGCGACGTTGTTGGTGGCGTTCACGGGATCGATGATCTGCACCGTGTCGGTGAAGGTGCCGACCGAGGACGCCGGATAGTAGTCGCCGAAGACGATTTTCGACCGCATGTCGGTACGGGCGACGTAGGTGAAGAAGTGCTGGAGCGCATCCGGATAGTCGGCGAAATCGAGGCCATCATCGCAGAGCTTTGCCAGAATCATCTCGATCATGAAGGATTTGAAGCGGAAGCCGTCCCGCTCCTGCTTCGCGCGCCTCGCCCAGAACTTCACCAGCCGGACGACCTGGGCGAAATGCTTCTCCTGCGCGCGCTTGCGCTTGGCGGCGAAGTCCAGATGCAGCGGAATGCTCGTCTTCAGGAACGAGCCGTCGTCCTGGCTGACGAGGTTGCCGTACCACTTGGGATCGCCGTCATAGAGGATCGGCACGACATCGACATCGAGGCCCGTCCCCCGGAAAGAGACGGTGACGGAATAGGTCTGCGGCTTGACTTGGTCGGGGTTGAAGTTGGGGAAAGCCTTGCGCAGCCGCTCGGCGAGATAGTCGAGCAGCGCCCGCACATCCTTCGGCGCATCGGCGCCGCTGATGTAGCAGGCGACATCGATGTCGTTGAGGGAGCGAAGCGCCGTGCCCTTCGCCAGGCTGCCCGAGAGCAGCATCTTCTTCAGGGTGAAGTCCGGATGCTCGGACAGATAACCCTCGAGCTTCTCGCGAAGCCGCCGGGCCTGAGCCCGGTACTCATCCGCCGTCTCTTTGGGCAGGTTCACCTTGTCCTGCGCAAAGGCGGCGATCTCGTCATGGCCGACGTGTTGCCGTCCCATATCCTGCTCCATTTTGGCCGGCAGCCCGGGGGCGGCGGCGTTGAGATCAGGATATAATAGCTAAATTTTGGCTATTCAAGCTATGTAAAACAGCTATTTCACGTTGACAAAATCCGTTGATTCTCTATATGCTGCGGACAACGACGGAGGATGAGATGACGGCGAAGCGAACCATGACGCTGAACCTCACCGACGCCGAGATGCGGGTTCTGGACGAATTGTCGGCCCGGAAGGAGATCACCAAGACTGCCGTGCTCCGGCAGGCCTTGCGCCTCTATCAGACGATCGATGCTCGGGTCGAAAAGGGCGAAAAGCTCTTGTTCGAGAACGACGCGACGAAGGAAAAGGCGGAGTTGATGCTTCTATGACGGTCGACGTCTCGAAAATCTATCTTCTCGACGTCGCGAGCGGTGGAAGCGTCGAAGCCGAGCTGCGCGATGCGATCGAGCAGGTGCAACTCAACGACTGGCAGACGAAGTGGCGGCCTGCCCTGCTGAGCATACTTCAGGAGCTCGCGCGCAAGGGCGTGCCGATGGACCAGTGGCCGCAAAGCTGGCACTGGGATTGGAACAAGAAGACAGCCCGTGTCCAAGGGCTGCTGGCCTTCCGCGGCTTCAGCGTCGTCGCCCTCGGTGAGACGCAAGGACTCGCACAAATCGACCTCACGAAAATGGGCCGGGAAGCCAACCAGCGCGGCAAGCCGCTCGTCTATCTGGACTACCTTGAGGTCGCTCCCTGGAACCGGCCAGACCTCGGGAACGCTCCGCGCCTGCGCGGCGTCGGTACGGCTCTCATCACGGCTGCCGTCGCGCTCAGCGAAGACGAGGGATTCAAGGGACGTCTGGGGCTGCATTCGCTGCCTCAGGCCGATAACTTCTACCGCAAGATCGGGATGACCGATCTGGGTCAGGACGCGGCGTACCAGAATTTAAGATACTTTGAGATGACCAGCGAGCAGGCTCGCGCGTTCTTCGAAAAGGAGGAGAACGATGAAACTTGAACGAAGCAAAGAGTGGTGGATGGCTCGGGCACGTCGTGAAGGCGACGCCGTCATCGGCGCCGGCTTGCTTGCGTTCGATCCGGTGTCGGAGGAGCGGCCTACTGCGACCGGGCAGACTACCGTCGTCGAGGAAACGCGGATCGCGTTTGGCAAATTCGTGAACCTGATGCGCCGTCGCCGCGGCTTTTCGATGGAGAGGCTGGCTGAGGTTGCCGACCTCGACGCCAGCGAACTCCTCGTGATCGAGGACGACGTCCATTATGTTCCAGAGCCACGAACGGTCTTCAAACTGGCGCAGACCTTTGAGGTGTCGCAGCGGCGCTTGATGCAGCTCGCAGGCCTAGCCGCGGCAAATGACACCGGCTTGCGGCAGGAAGCCGTACGATTTGCCGCACGCTCCGAGGCTGTGCAGAAGCTCACTCCGGAAGAAAATTCCGCTCTTGAAGCGTTCGTAGCTGTCTTGAGCGAGCAGGATCCCAAGCGAGTGAAGTGAAAAACGTCAGCCTCAAAGATCGGACGATCGCCGACATTGACGGACAGGTTGACAAGGTCTTGCGGGGCCTTGGCAATCCCGAGCCGCCGGTCGACCTGCGCTTGGTTCGGGACCTGTTGAAGCTCGACCGCGGCTACTACTCGACCACGGACGACAGCCTTTTGCGGGAGACTTTCTCGCGCCTGAAGGTCGCGGGCCTTCAAGTTCTCTTGCGCCCGACGATCCTGCGCGATGCGGTCCAAAGTCTTAGTCTGAAGGCCCTCTATTTGCCCGACCAGAAGCGGATCCTGCTCGACCAGGATCTGCCCATCCTTAAGCACCGCTGGAACGAGGCCCACGAGATCGGCCACGACATCATCCCCTGGCACATTGGCATGATGTTGGGTGACACAGAGCAGACGCTCACACCCGCGTGTCACCAGATCATGGAGGCCGAGGCAAACTACGCCGCCGGCCAGCTGCTTTTTCTCGCTGGCCGTTTTGTGGAAGAGGCCACCTCTTCGGTTCCGAGCCTTGCCTTCGTCAAGAGCCTGAGCAGAGGGTTCGGCAACACCATGACATCCACGCTCTGGCGCTTTGTCGAACAAGGCCATGGCGGCCGGCCAATCGTAGCGCTGGTCACCGGCCATCCGCATCGCACGCGGCGCAAGGCTGATTTCGATCCTGCCAACCCGTGCCGGTATTGCGTGGAATCTCCTCCATTCCGTGAGCGGTTCGGTATTGTGCGCGAGACCGATCTGTTCGCGACGATCGTTGGCTATTGTGGTTCGCAGCGCGGCGGTAGTCTTGGCCGCAGCGAGGTGCTGCTCGCGGACCTAAATGGCGATCGGCATGTCTTCGACTTCGAGACGTTCTTCAATCGTCACGAGGCTTTGACGCTTGGCTATTGGTTGCGCTCGCACAGCTCGGCCGTGCCGATGCAAACATTTTGAACCGGCCCGATAGTCATCCGCTGTCTCGAATATTAGACACTGCTGACCTGACATTATCAGCAGCCAGAGATGAACATCCCCATCGGGTCCGGCCCAATAACATGGCATGATTAGAGGATCCAGGCTCGTAATCAAACTTGGGCGCGCGGTCTGACCGCCGCCCCACAGTCACCGGGCAGAACGGATGCTCTCTCGTTCGATTACACCCCAAGCAAATGTTTTGCGGCTGAAAGATTTGGCGCATATTGTACGTTGATCGGGCTAAATTCGGCCTGTAGATCGGCGTTCAATATGCCTCGCTGCTCGTTAGCGTAATCCGCGGTATTGGAAGACGCGAACACGATCGGTGAGGTAAGCCCGGCTGCGCGAAGCACGGCGATGACTTCCAAATAAGTTTCGATCACGACGCAGTCCTTCATCGACTGCCCGCGCCTCCCCGGGGTATGCGGCGCCATCAGCCTAGCAAAGGCCCGATCCGCGATGGCGGGTGATGGCCTTACCGTCTCCGAAGCTGCCATCCAATGATCAGCAACGGCATGCGCGCGCTGGACATGATCATCCAAATGGGAGAGATCGACGACGCCCGTTCCGCCGAAAACCTTGTCGATTTCGTTCGCGCGGATGATGCGCTCACGTAGCTTCGTCAGCGCTTGGATCGCTTCTTGTTCGACCTTTGGTACATTTTCAGCAAACTCTCGCCGCACCTGGTCTGCGACGAGGCCGACGAGCTGAGGCCCCGTCGTCATCGCCGCCAGCAGCGCCTGCGCGGCAACTCGCTCATGCGCGCGGGCTGTATCTCGTGTTGGATCGCGCATGATATCGAGAACGGAGCACGTGTCAGTACAAAGCACCGGCAAACCCAGCCCCGCAATGCGCGCAACTTCTTGCGGCGTCATGAGGTTTAGGTCCGCTCGTCGTCATAGGCCTGCAGCAGATCCTGCGCAAACTCATATTGGATAGCCAGATCGTGCGCCGACTCGTCGTCCCAGCCCTCGGCCTCGACCAGCCAGCGGGTAAGAAAATCGGCACTAAGCGCGCCTCCGCTTTGATGTGCGAGGATAAGAAAGTGCATCCATCGCTTGCGATCTGCCGGATGTGTCGCCCCTGTCGATTTGTTCGCGGCACCAGAGAAGCGCCTCAGGGCGGCGGCGACATCGGGAGAGGACACGTCCTGGAGGGATTGGCTGTCAGATGTAACCTCGACTAAAAATCCACCACCGATGGCGGCGGGCCGAGCGATTAAATCGGCAAACTCCCGCAGAAGCGCATTGTACGTCCCGTAGCCAAGTTTACCCGTCTCGCGCGGAACGATGTTTGAGACCTCATAGCCGTCCGGGCGGGACCACAAGGTCAAGCCTGCCGCCGGCAGCACCGCATCCGACGCGCGCTGGAAAGCGATCACATCGCCATCGAGTGAGGTGTTTCTTTTCAACGATTTCTCGGCCTCAGGCGCATGCTGCCAGGGCCCGGAGACATGTCCGACCAAGGCAGACCGGATAACAGAGATATCTCCGGCCGGCGCACGGAGTATGAGATCCTGAAATACTTCGATAGCGTTAGGTTCGCTCATAGGCGCGCTCACTAGTCGATGGGGCTCGATTAATATAGCTATGCCCGCGTGCGGGCAAAGCGCCGGAAGGACGGCTTTCTGTCTTCCCTCGACGCCGGAGTGATGGACGATCGGTTATCGACGCAGACGAGAACCGAAACGATGCAACTCCACCCGATCCTGGTCCACGAGATAGAAGCCACGCGCCGGATATTCATTCGTGCCGCCTTTTAGGACGCGACGCTCATCGATTTGTGAAATAAGATAGGCGAAAGCCGGGTTAAAGCGCCGAAGCGGCCAGCCTGTTTCCTTATGCAATTCCTCGACCTGGGCTGTTTCCTTCTTCGCCAAGACCATGTCCACGAGCGTAACGACGTCGACAGCGGGATCTGTCTTCAGGGCATACGGGTCGAACGTGATGTAGAGGCTGGGATTGCTCGTCATGCGCGGAAGTCGCTTGGCTATGAATGAGGTCGTGTTGATAAAATCGTCCGTCGACAGCTCAGCGACGGCAAAAGCCACTTCGTCAACCGAGGCCTCCGGGAAGGCAGCGAGGAGCTCTTCCTCAGGTATGAAATCACTGTAACCGTGAGTCGATTCTCTGGCGATCCATAGCCCAATCTTGATAGCGAGCGGCCCCAATTCTCCGATCTTCACAGCGGCGGGCTCCCTCGCCCGAGGTGCTACGATCGGGTTGGTCGTCGCATTTCCGACTGGCGGTGGCGAACCGTTTGCCAACCACGCGTCAATGCCGTTCACGACCATCTGCCCGATCTCCGCGAATTGCAGGATGTCGTCGCCGACCAGCGGCACGGTCTCGCCGAGACGGGCATCGGCCGCATGCTCGGCGAAAGCGGCGTCCGCGACGCCGAGATTATGACCGATGACGTGACGCTTCTGGATGTTCAGTGTCAAAACCGCAAGCGCTTCCGCTGATAGCGTGGCATAGGGATCGAAGCCGAATTCCGCAAAGCGTTGCCGGCCACGCCCAATGTTCTGAAATGCGTTACCGACAGCCTTTACTTCTGGCGACTCTGGTGGGCGCATTGCGACCTTGTAGAGATACACCGTTTTGAGCGTCGCCTCGAAGGCGGTCAGCACGTCCTCGTGCGCGTTTCCCATGAGCCGATAGGCGAGCTCGCTCTGGTCCTCCCCGAGACCGTCCGCGAGCTTGACCTGATCCCGGACCAGCGCCACTTCGCGAGCGAAATGGAGATGAATGTTCGGGGCGCCGCAGTCGGGACAGAACAACGAGATGGCGAAGACGCCATAGTCACGGCCGCATTCGTCGCAGACCAGTTCACGCAGCAGGTCACTGCGGAGGAAGCGCGGCACCGGTTTGGGTGCAGACCGGCCGCCCGTCTTGACCTTGATAAACTTGCTTCCCGAAAGCTTTCGCCCGAGATCTTCAAACATCCCGTGGATCGCCTCCTGCATGTCTGCATGCGCGGCATGTTCGACGATTTTCTTCGCCGCGGCGAGATCGTCAGGATGGGTGAAGTCGTTATCGGCCGCGACAACTCCGCTATAGGGACAAACCGTTTCTGGAATGCCCGGTCGGTGCGACATGCGCGGGGTCATGGCTTCCGGCAGGGCGAATTCCGGAACGCGGCTGCCGAGTACAAAATGTCGCGGGTGCGCGTTCTCGTTCGGCGAGTATCGGTAAACCCGCCCATCGGGCGTTTGCGGCAAGGGGATGCCTAATTCCATCGTGTTGCCGGACTTGCCCCGCTGGTATTTTTCAAGGTTACGAAACCGCATACGCTTAAATCCATCTATCCGGAAGATTCGATGATTCGCCATTCGAATGGCGCTCCAGCGTCTCTGAAGAGTCAACCCAAACTTCGTTTCTTCCCCGCTTCCATTGGTCCTGGGCGGGGAAGTCCCTAGTCCGTTGAAGCAATGCCTTTCGCGCTGTCACCGAATCGCGGCCGCGTCTAGGATTGCCCATGGCCCGAAAATCGCATCTGCCTTCGTTGGAGGACCTGTTCGATCTTCCTGACGATTACCTAAAAGGACCCCAGAGCAAGAGTCTCCGCCCCGCCCTCATCGAGGGGACCGAGCGGGAGAGCCGCCAAGATCGCCTGCTGAAGTACTGGCCCAAGACCGGGACAGAAGCTGACAATGAGTTGCGGGAAATCTGGCGTCACGAGCGGCTGCAAGTCGATCGGATCATGAGCTACCCCGGTGCGGAGGACCTCTTCGCCGGCGTCGTGGCTATGATCGAGACGTCGGACACCTTTTGCATCGTACACGAGCCGGGGCCGATGCCGTTGGCGGGTAAGCTCCGCACGGCGCCACGCCGCTCCTGGATGAGAGCGCTCGATATTCCCGCAAATCGAATCGTTCTCTGGCGAAATTTGGCGCGGCTGTCGCGAGCGCTCAGCATCCTGCATTCACGAGGCCTTCTGCACGGCAGGATCGATGAATACGCCGTTTTCACCGAGGGAACTTCCGATCCTGACTTCCGGCTCGGAGGCTTCGAATGGAGTCTCGTTCTCGGCGAGCGGGCCGCCGCGCCACAGACCCTTCAGGCGGCAAGAGGCCGGCTTGAAAGCCTGACATACTCCTATGCACATGACTGGAAGGCCTTAGGATGTCTTTTCGCGAGCCTGGTCGGAGTCGATCCCGCCAAGGTGCGAGAGGAGGATCCTTTTACGGCCGGCACGGCCATCGAACTGATCGAAGGTGAGATCGATTTTCTTCGTATGATGATCGACCCGGATCGCGATGAAGTGGTCGAGGCGTCCGCCGTCGTCAAAGCCGTCGCGGCGTTAGGCCGGGAACTATCCGGACACGGCAACTCTCGATCGGGAAAGTTTCTTCTTTTGTTTCGGCCCAATCAGAAGATGTCGGAGACGATCTACGATCTCAGCGAGCAGACGATCGATTCGGCCGACGTCCCTTCGCAGCGATTGTTCGTGGAAAGCGATCTCGCGACCGGCGCGCGGATAGCGGCCGCCTCCGGTGAGGACGACCCGGATCACCTTTTCGTCCTGACGGACACGACTTCTTATCGGGTACAGCGCTTTACGGAACTCGGGACCGAGACCTGGCAGGTCGGCGTGGTGACGGCAATCAAGGCTCGCGACGAAGATTTTGCGCTTCGAGAGTGCGACGTCTTTCCGGTGAGGCACAGCATCGAAGTTCTTCCGAACAAGGAGGTCGTCGTCAGAACCCTTTCCAAGGCGAGTGACGACATTCTGGAGTGGACACTCCCGCTCGTGAAGGAGGCGACTACTGAAGAAGATCCCGAGACGCGAACTCTGCGTCAAGCGTTCCTTCTCGTGCAATCAGTCGAGGCGATATTGAGGGCGCTCGAAATTCTTCCAATCGAGATTGTCGGCACACGCCGAGAATCGGGGAAGATCATCGTTCAGCTAATGCCCCGCAGCACGGAGCGCGACGAAATTGCGGCAAGCATCGGAGATCGCGCGACCGCCGATGTCATGGAAAAGCTGTTCGACAAGGACGATCAGGGCGTCGACGTCGACTGGCGGATCAGCACCTCTGGCGGGCTCGGGGGAACCGGATCGGGTGACGTACCGGCCCGCTTTGAAACGGCGACAAGGGGCGACGCCGGAGAACGCATCTACGAATTTTCGGCGTTCGACTTACCGAGGCGCGAGGACTCGCTGTTCCTTCGCAAGAAGGGAGATCATGGCACGGAGAGCTTGATCAAAAGAAGGCTGCGGACTTCCCGCGTAATCGGCGAACAGCGCGATCTCGTGACCATGTTTGTCGATCCGCGTCGGAATCTAAAGCCATCCAGCGACCTTCTCGAAAAGGACGGTCACTTTACAGAGCTTGACCCCGCCAAGCGTGAAGCGCTCGAGGCACTGTGGTCCACGTCTCCAACTCATCTGGTTGTGGGCCCTCCAGGGGTCGGCAAGACCAAGCTCGTGAGCGAGATTATTCGGCGGAAACTTGCCAATGAGCCAGCCGCAAGCATCCTCATCAGCTCCCAGAGCCATCAGGCTCTCGATCACGTCCTTCGGGCTACCGATCGAGTACTCAATAAATACGGCACAGACGCTATCGTCGTAAGATCACCAGGAGCAGAAGGAAGTATCTCGACGGACGCCGATATCAGGCTCCGGGCGATCGAATATCTCGAAAAGGCATCGCCATCGACATTGGCAGCAAACTCACCGGCCGGCCTTCAGTCCGGTTTGCGGGAGCTGTTGGATGCTTTCAAGCAGGCTGCAAGGCCCGACGCTGTCAATACGGAGCAGCGCGAGAATGAAGGGATGCGTGCCCACACGGCCCTTGTGCTCGACTCCGCGAACCTGGTCTTTTCGACGTCCACATCCTCGGATGTGGAAAGACTGGTCGACGAGGGCTCGCAGTTCGACTGGGCGATCATAGAGGAAGCCGCGAAAGCTGCAGGTCCGGACTTGCTTGCACCGCTGTCGCTGTCGGGGCGCCGGCTCTTCATTGGGGATCACAAGCAGCTGCCGCCCTTCGATAGCGAGCGGATAAATGCCATCCTGGCCGATGGCTCGGTCGTTCGATCGCTTCTCAAAGGCGCAGATCGGATCATCGGATCGGCGTTCTATGATACGGGCCTGGAGGAGCTGACTGCAGTGGCCGCAGACGACAGTCAGCTCAACCGTGTCCGCACCATGGCCATCCGGGTCTTTGAACCGTTCCGAGCTCTCGTGGTGGAGGACGAATCTCGCCGGGCGATCGTGGGGGGCGCGCGTCGAGCGAGTTGCTCGTTCAGCACCGAATGGACCCGAACATTGCCCGGCTGGTATCGGCCTGTTTCTACAACGATCGCCTGACCACAAGTGACGAGCGGATCGCCGACGCCGCCAAGCCACTTCCATTTTCGTTTGGCTCCGACTTCCCCTCTTCGCCGATCGTTATCGTCGACATGCCGTATGTCAGTCGAACCGGCAAGGCTCAACCTGTCGAGTCTGATCGGCCACGCTGGAACAACCGCGCGGAAGCGAGAGTGATCGGAGCCATGCTACGGAATCTACGGCTCTCGAGCGAGCAAGACGGAATGAAACCCTCGCTCGCCGTCCTGACCCCCTATCGCGCCCAGGTGCGTCACCTCACGCACGAGATCGACGTCGTAAAGGCAAAAGGTGACGGCCTCTCCGGATTTGATAGCTTCAACAGCGACGACAGGTTTTGGGGAACGGTCGACTCCTCTCAGGGGAGCGAAGCCGATCTCGTCATTGTTTCGCTTGTCAGGAACAATCCTCGAACCGGGGTTCCGGCTCTCGGGTTCTTGCGGGATCCCCGGCGGATGAACGTGCTCCTCAGCCGGGCGCGGCAGCAGCTCGTCATCGTCGGCTCCCTCGAGTTTCTCAAGGAGGCCACGCGGCATGCAACCGCCGATCCGAAAGACGAGCTATCCTTCGTGGTACGTTTCCTCAAGACATTGGATCAACTCACCAAGGCGCCAAGCGCGCGCGGAGAACCGGCCGCCAAGATCGTCAAGCCGACCCAAATAAAGGGCGCGGGGCGATGAGTGTGCTTGTCGCAGTGCCGATCAGGCGGGCCTCGGCCCGCGCGGTGATCGAAAAGGGCCGTGGATGGAGCGCCCTCGACGAACTCGTGCTGTGGGCCCTGTCGCGTGAAGATCAATCCGCGAGCAAGCTCGCGGACGATCTCGGCCTGCCGCGACGCGTGGTCCTGGTCATGATCCTGCGCATGATGCGTTTCCGCCTGGTCGAATCCACGATCATCGACGGTCTTCCCGCATTCCGAACCACCGATTACGGAAGAGCGGTCGTTGCGAGCGGCTCGGAGATTCCGACGGCCAAGCAGCGGGCAACGCGGAACGTGGCGTTCGTCTACGACACCATCTCAGGAACGGTCTACAGGCGCCGCGACGTCCAGACCAAGTCGGACATCATGATCCAGAAGTTACGCGAGAACGGCGTCGACGTACGCGATATTCGCGTGCGGGGAACGCTTCCGAAAACAACGCCACGTGAAAATTTTTCCCGCATTCAGAAGGTTCTTCGCGAAGACGAGAATTTGCTGTTTTTTGACGGGGACACGTTCTTCGAACGGCAGGACGAATTCATGATGGTCATCGTGGACGGCGATGACATGCGAGGACTTCCCGACACAGCGCCGCAGGCGCTCGTGGCGGAGATCGCGCGTGTTTCGAAGTACTCCGAGAAGGCTCGGCCGATCCTCGTCGACTCCATGATCCATGATGAGGACGAAGGGCACGGGCTCCTTCCGCCTACACCGCTCAGGATCGAGGACGACGATGTGGTTTTCGGCGGTGAGGAGCACCGCGCGATCTTTAGGAAAATCATAGGCCAGGCAACGCGTCGCATATTTATTCACTCGACCTTTCTTCGCGCCGATGGGTTCAACGCGTGGTCTCGCGAATTCAAGGATGCCGTGCGCAAAGGGGCGAAGATCGACATCTTTTGGGGATCCGGGACCCCCGATGATCCGGGCGAGAAGACCATGAAACATGCGACAGCGTTGGCGCAACAAATCGCGGCCGACGAATTGTTGCGCGACCGCGTTCGCATCCATCTGAGGTCTACCGGTTCGCACGCCAAACTGCTCGTCGCCGACGACGGCCAGGAAAACTTTCTCGCCGTCGTCGGATCGTGCAACTGGCTCTACACGAATTTCAACAGGTTCGAGATGTCCGTGGTTCTTCGTGAACCGGCTTTGGTTGCGCAGACGCTGGAAAGCCTTGCGTCGCTCGTCTCTCGTCCGGGTATGCGTGCCGAGACTGCGGTGGAGCTGCACACACGGGCATCCACTCTTGCGCGGCGACCGCCGATTGGCGGTCCCCACCTCGCGAGATTCGTGTTCGGCTCATCGCACGACGCGGTTCTCAGGGAGGCCAGCGGAAGTCAGCCAAGTCGTTTCCTGGTGGCCAGCGACAAGTTCGGGAACTCTGCTTTCCCTGGGGCGATCATCCCCGCCGAGGTTGCCGCAGCGACAGCCCGAACCGAGCCGGTCGTTATTTATGGCAGCACAACAGGTCAGGTGAGCGGGATCGGCGCGGCGGGACTCACAGCCGACGTAAGAGAACGCGGAGTTCGATTGCTGCGGATCTCCGAAGGATTTCATGCGAAATTTCTGCTCTGGGGAGATGACGATGTCGTCATCACAAGCATCAACTGGTGCTCATGGACGTCTCCGCCCCATTTCCCGCTAGGCGAAATCGGCGTCCACATTCATCGAACGGGGTTAGCTCGTTCGCTTGCACACAAGCTCTCGCTCGAATGGCCCCAGCTGTAAGAGACGACTTGGGAACGCCGCGCACCTGAACTCTCTTCGAATAAAAGCGCTCAAAAGGCCGACTTTTTTCGGCTTTGGGTCTCGCCTTCTGCAACTGACGATTGTACCAATGGCCGAGTGGGTTTCAAACCGTCGGGGGCAAATATGCAAACGCAACAGACCCTGAGTGCAGAATTTCGCGCTCTTAGCTTCGCAGTCATAATCACGGCGTTCAGCCAATCAGCTGCCGCGCAAAATTTTTTGCTCAATGGAAATGTCGTGACGCCGTCAGGCGTCGTGCAAGATGGCTGGGTCTTTATCAAAAACGACAAAATCGTCTCGGTGACAGCGACCCAACCCAACGTGCAGGGCCAGATCGTTCGGTCGAGTGACTACATTTATCCAGGCCTTGTGGATCTGCACAATCACCCGATCTACGACACGCTGCCGCGCTGGACGCCGCCGCATCTCTACAACAATCGGTATGAGTGGCGCAGGGATCCAGTTTATCAGAATGAGGTTCAGGTACCCGAAAGAAACATTGTTGCCGCCGAGTTTTGCGACATGGACGAGTTCGCTGAGATCAAGCAACTCATTGGCGGCACGACAACGCTTCTTGGTATATCTCCGCCGGCTTTCGGCAAGCCAATGTACGATTGCATCAAGGGCCTTGCGCGCAATCTCGACTGGTACAGCGGATTTTACGGAACGAACATCGGGCACGAGCCGGTGGCGAACCCGCTCGGTGTCACGCCACCGAACTATTCGCTTATCGCTCAGGATTGGCCGGGTGACATGAAGCCTGCCGATCTTCTAAAATATCAGAGCGGTCTAAGGGACGGCTCCATTAAGGCGTTCTTCATCCATCTTGCGGAAGGCAAGCGCACCGATGCGGAAGCACAGAGTGAATTTGGCCTCCTCAAGGATGACAAATTGCTCACAGCCAGCACCGTGATCATCCACGGCGTTGGCCTCGTTGCATCCGATTTTGCAGACATGAGCAAAGCCGGCGCATCGCTTGTCTGGTCGCCACGTAGCAATTTGGTTCTTTACGGCGAAACAACCGATGTCGAGACTGCGGCTCAACAGGGCGTGACAATTGCGATAGCGCCGGACTGGTCCCCGACCGGAAGTAGCAACATGCTGGCCGAGCTTAAGTTCGCCAGTGATTACTCGACTACAAAGCTTAATGGGCTATTTTCAGCAAAGCAGCTCTTTGAAATGGCAACCTCTATCCCGGCTCGCATGGCGCATGTTGATCAGTTGATTGGTACGATCGAAGCCGGCAGACATGCCGATATCTTTATGATGAGTGGTCATTCACCCGATGCTTACTCCAACCTCGTGACGGCATCCCCATCGGATGTGAGCTTGACGATCGTGAACGGCGTGCCCGTATACGGAACGCCGGATCATATGGCGCAGGCCGGCGTGTCCACCACCGAAGATGTTTCAGTCTGCGGTGAAAAGCGAAGTCTCAACAGCCAAGCCTTGACAGTTAGTGGCGCATTTGCCGCTGCTACCACGCAACTCGGCAACGCACTCACGGGACAAAACACCTCCCTTGGTCCCATCGCGGAATGCAATTAACTGGCCGAACGGAGACACTAGTCCTTTTCCATGCTGCACCACTCGCGTGCGTCGCGATCGCACCGATAGGCAGCTAACGCGCTGCGCAAGCGTCCACTGCGTTTCCGTCGCAAGTGTGCCCTCGTCTCCTCCGTCGGTCCCAACGGCTACGTGTTGCGCAGCCGAGCGATGCAGGAAAAAGAGGCCGCTCTATTGGATGGTTTTGGATTTGGTGTGCTTGTCCCGCTGCAATCTCTGCGTGCTGCAGGTACGCCGCGCACACTAGGAAAACGTGGAGCGGGCGCCTTGCCCACATCCCGAGGATGCGTGTCGCTTTGGCTGGTAGATCGGGGCGCGCCTTGAAGCGCAGGTCAGGCTTTTGCTTGTCGATCGTCTCCGGTCGTACGTCGGAAGCAACGCTGGGCGTGCGATGAAAACTAGAATGAGATTGCGTCTACTGTTTGCCTGGCAGCGTTCGCCAATGTCCGCCATCGCTTATTCGACGGATATTCAACGACTTTTTCAAATCTGGTCTAAGTGATTGAAATATCTGGCGCTCCCTAGGGGAATCGAACCCCTGTTTCAGCCTTGAGAGGGCCGCGTCCTAACCGCTAGACGAAGGGAGCGTTGAGAGGGAAGGCAATAGCCTCGAAATCGGCCTGCCGCAAGATGGCTTGTGCATTGCGGCGGGGATTTTGTCATCCATGCTTACCATGGCGTGCCGGCGGTTTCGGCACCGAAGCAGCCCCGGAACGTCCCCTGCGCCCTTCTGGGCCTCAGCGCGCCGCACCCGCATGGACCCGCGATGCGGCCGCGCCGCACGCATGATGGCCACCTCCGGATGTCATGTCTGCATCCTGCACGGCCCTGCTTTCGCCAAACGGAAATGCAAAACACCGCCCTGTGAAGTCACCCGGCCGCCTGCCTCTGCTAGCATCGCAGCTCTTCACCATGCTGCGCCGGGCAAGGCGCTCGAGACGCGAGAGGAGTGCTTGGAACAAAGCGCAAGCCCGCAGGCACGACAATTTGGCTCACGAATATCTTGGCAAAAACAAACATCAACGCGGCCGCAGGCCATGGAAGACGTTCCGCCCTGCCCGCACCGGTCAATAGCTTAAGCAGAGCGAGGACAGACCATGATCAAGCTAAAAATCAACGGCCAGGAACAGAATTGGGACGGCGACCCGGATCTTTCGCTGCTGTGGTATCTGCGTGACGAAGCCGGCCTCACCGGCACCAAGTTCGGCTGCGGCCAGGCCCTCTGCGGCGCCTGCACCGTGATCATCGACAAGGAAGCGGTGCGCGCCTGCATCACCTCGGTCTCCGACGCGGCCGGCCGCGAGGTCACCACCATCGAGGGGCTGCACCCGACCGGCGACCATCCGGTGCAGAAGGCGTGGCGCCAGGTCAATGTTCCGCAGTGCGGCTACTGCCAGGCCGGCCAGATCATGCAGGCCGCGGCGCTGCTGGACCAGAATCCGAAACCCAACCACGACCAGATCCGCGAGGCCATGTCGGGCAACATCTGCCGCTGCGGCTGCTACCAGCGGATCGAGAATGCCGTCCACCTCGCATCGACGGGGGTGTGACATGAACATTCGCACCAATATCCCCACCAATTCTCGCAAGCTTCGCGGCTTCGAGAAGCACGTCAAAGTCGAGAACTTGTCGCGCCGCAGCATCCTCAAGGGTCTCGGCATCGCCGGCTCCTTCGTGCTCGCCGCGCCGGTGATGACACGGCAGGCGTTCGCCTATGAGACCGGCGCCGGCAAGATGCCGCATGGCGTCGTGGTCGATCCGCGCGTGTTCGTCGCGATCGCCCCCGATGGCATCGTCACGATCCTGGCGCACCGCTCCGAGATGGGCACCGGGGTCCGCACCAGCCTGCCTTTGATCGTCGCCGAGGAAATGGAGGCCGACTGGTCGCGCGTCCATGTCCAGCAGGCGCATGGCGACGAGGTCAAGTTCGGCAACCAGGACACCGACGGCTCCCGCAGCACGCGACATTATCTGATCCCGATGCGCCAGATCGGCGCCTCGGCGCGCGCGATGCTGGAAGCCGCCGCCGCCAAGAAATGGGGCGTGCCGGTCACCGAAGTGAAGGCGCAGAACCACGAAGTGGTCCACAGCTCAAGTGGCCGCAAGATCGGTTTCGGCGAACTCGCCGCCGATGCCGCCAAGGAACCGGTGCCTGATATCAAAGGCCTCAAGCTGAAGGACCCGAAGGACTTCCGCTATCTCGGCAAGGGCCAGGTCTCGATCGTCGACCTGCACGACATCACCACCGGCAAGGCGCATTACGGCGCCGATACCCGCCTGCCCGGCCTGAAATACGCCGTCATCGCCCGCCCACCGGTCACCGGCGGCAAGGTCAAGTCGTTCGATGACAGCGCAGCGATGAAGGTGCCGGGCGTCGAGAAGGTGATGGAGGTCAAAGGCTGGCCCTGGCCGTCGAAATTCCAACCGCTCGGCGGCGTGGCCGTGATCGCGCGCAACACCGGTGCCGCGATCAAGGGCCGCGACCAGCTGAAGATCGTCTGGGATGACGGCGCCAACGCCAAGTACGACTCCGTCACGTATCGTGCGTCACTTGAGGAGGCCGCGCGAAAGCCGGGCCTGGTGGTGCGCAAGGAGGGCGACGTCGATGCGGCGCTGAAGAACGCCGACAAGGTCATTGTCGGCGAATACTATCTGCCGCATCTCGCCCATGTCAGCATGGAGCCGCCGGTCGCGGTCGCCGACGTCAAGGGCGACAAGGCCGAGATCTGGGCGCCGGTGCAGAGCCCCGGCGGCACCCGCGAGGATGTCGCCAAGACGCTTGGCATCCCCGAGGACAATGTCACCGTCAACGTGACGCTGCTCGGCGGCGGCTTCGGCCGCAAGTCGAAATGCGACTTCGCGCTCGAGGCGGCATTGCTGTCGAAGGAACTCGGCGCACCGGTCAAGGTGCAGTGGACCCGTGAGGACGACGTCCATCACGACTTCCTGCACACCGTCTCCGTGGAACGGATCGAGGCCGGTCTCGACAAGAGCGGCAAGGTGATTGCGTGGCGGCACCGCAGCGTGGCGCCGACCATCGCTTCGACCTTCGCCGCCGGCGCCAACCACGAAGCGCCGTTCGAGCTCGGCATGGGCCTGATCGACAACCCGTTCGAGATCGCCAATCTGCAGTGCGAGAATCCGGAAGCGGCGGCGATGACGCGGATCGGCTGGTTCCGTTCGGTGTCGAACATCCCGCGCGCCTTCGCGGTGCAATCCATGGTCGGGGAGATCGCGCATGCGACGAACCGCGACCAGAAGGAGATGCTGCTGGAGCTGATCGGCAGCCCGCGGATCGTCAACCTGTCCTCGGTGAAGGATCCCTGGAACTACGGCGAGCCCTACGACAGCTATCCGATCGACACCGCGCGCTTACGCAAGGTGGTCGAGCTGGTCGCCGAAAAGGGCGAGTGGGGCCGCACCGTGCCGAAAGGCCATGGTCTCGGCATCGCCGTGCATCGTTCCTTCGTCAGCTACATCGCGACCATCGTCGAGGTGGCCGTTGACGACAAGGGCAAGCTCACGGTGCCGCGGGTCGACACCGCGATCGATTGCGGCACCTACGTCAATCCGGAGCGGATCGCCTCGCAGATCGAGGGCGCTGCGATCATGGGGTTGAGCCTGGCCAAATACGGCGAGATCAGCTTCAAGGACGGCAAGGTGCAGCAGAGCAATTTCGACGATTTCCCGGTGATCCGGATCGACGAGTCGCCTGTCGTCACCAACGTCTACATCGTGCCGCCGGGGGCAGACACCCCGCCGAGCGGCGTCGGCGAGCCCGGCGTGCCGCCGTTCGCACCGGCCCTGAGCAACGCGATCTTTGCCGCCACCGGCAAGCGCATCCGCGCGCTTCCGATCGGCAAGCAGCTGGAGACGTGAGGCAGTAGCAGCCACAAGGAACCTGCGTCCCCTCTCCCGCTTGCGGGGGAGGGCTAGGGTGGGGGCTATCTCCCCGAGTCATCTCGTGGAGAGAGCCCCCACCCGGCTCGCATCTTCGATGCGATCCGACCTCCCCCGCAAGCGGGAGAGGTGCATCGAACTAGCGGCCAAAAGCGAACTCTCATTCATCATGCGATGGCGCAAAAGCGGACCGGGAAGCGGCGGGCTGCCCCCTCGCCGCTTCCCGATCGCATCGCCCCCTATCGGTGAGAAGCGTTTCCTGAAGCTTCGGTTCTGAATCAACAGAACCGAAGCTTTGGTTGCGCCTTACTTCTTGTCGAGCGCGAACACCCAGATCACGCCGCCTTGCGGGACGTTGTTCTCGAAGCCCGCGACCTTGCCGGCGAGCGCGTCCTGGATGCGCTGCGCGTCGACGCCCCAGCCCGACTGGACCGCGATGTACTGCGTGCCATCGACCTCATAGGACATCGGCATCGCCATGATGCCGGAGTTGGTTTTCTGCTCCCACAACAGTTCGCCGGTCTTGGCATTGAAGATGCGGAAGGCGCGGTCGTTGGTGCCGCCGGCGAGAACGAGATCGCCCGCGGTCGCCGTCACCGCACCGAACAGTTGCGAGGTCTTGTAGTCGTGCTGCCAGACCTTCTTGCCGGTGGCCGGATCCCACGCCTGCAACTCGCCGAAATGATCGGCATTGGGTGCGGGTATCAGGCCGATGTCCTCCGGCTTGGTGCCGAGCCAGAGCTGGCCGGGAACCAGCGGCTGCTTCTCGCCGGTGAAACCGCCGCAGAAGTTCTCGTTGGCGGGAACGTAGACCAGCTTGGTGTTCGGGCTATAGGCCGCCGACGGCCAGTCCTTGCCGCCCCACAGCGACGGGCAGAACTCGACCCGCTTGCCGAGCACCGGCTTGTGGTCGGGATCGAGGATCGGCCGGCCGGTCTCGGCCTCGACACCCTTCCAGACATTGGTCTTCACGAACGGCCAGCCGGCGACGTAGTTGATCTTGTCCGGCTTGCGCTCCAGCACCCAGAAGATCGCATCGCGGCCCGGATGAACCAGGCTCTTGAACGACTTTCCGTCGCGCTGCATGTCGATCAGCATCGGCGCATCGACCTCGTCCCAGTCCCAGGAATCGTTCTGGTGATACTGGAAGTGGGTCTTGATCTTGCCGCTGTCGGGATCGAGCGCGATCACCGAGCTGGTGTAGAGATTGTCGCCGGGATGCATCGAGCCGGGCCATGGCGCGGCGTTGCCGACGCCCCAATAGACCGTCTTGGTATCCTTGTCGTAGGTGCCGGTCATCCAGGCCGATCCGCCGCCCGACTTCCAGTCGTCGCCGCTCCAGGTCTCGTGACCGGGCTCGCCTTCGCCGGGGATGGTGAAGGTGCGCCACAGCTCCTTGCCGCTGTTGGCGTCGTAGGCGACGACATAGCCGCGCACGCCGAACTCACCGCCGGAGCCGCCGACGATCACCTTGCCGTCGACCACCAGCGGCATCAGCGTCAGGTACTGTCCCTTCTTGTAGTCCTGGACCTTGGTGTCCCAGACCACCTTGCCGGTCTTGGCATCGAGCGCGACGACATGATCGTCGGTGGTGGCGAGATAGAGCTTGTCCTCCCACAGGCCGACGCCGCGGCTGGTCGGATGCAGCTGGAACAGATCGTCGGGAAGCTGCCGCTTGTAGCGCCAGTACTCGTCGCCGGTCTTGGCGTTGAGCGCGATCACCTGCCCCATCGGGGTCGCGACGAACATCACGCCGTTGTTGACGATCGGCGGCGCCTCATGGCCCTCGATGACGCCGGTCGAGAAGGTCCAGGCCGGCTTGAGGTCCTTGACGTTGGATGTGTTGATCTGGGTGAGCGGACTGAAACCCTGTCCGTCATAGGTCCGGCGATAGAGCATCCAGTTGCCGGGTTCGGGATTTTCGAGACGCGCAGAGGTGACGGAACTGTAGTTTTCGATCGGCCCTGCGACGGCGTAGGTCGAAATGAGGCACGTGAATGCGACACAACTCGACAGTAACCACTGCTTGCTTGTCATGAGATGCTACCTCCCTGCTCTGTTTTGTTTTTTCAGTTTTTGCTTTGAGCATGATCTCTGCGCAAACGCGTTCCGCGTTTGTCGCGCGGAAAACCGCTTCGCACTTTTCCGGATCATGCTTTAGGTCATGCAGAACTCCCGGTGCGGCCTCATCCTCCCTGCTGAGCACCCACCTTCCCGACGAATGGCGCTGCGACCGTGATCGCGCCATCGGCAACCGTCAGCGGCAAGGCCGCGAGGCGACGTGGCGCCGGCCCGAACACGACCTGCGCATTCTGCCGCGGATCGTATTCGGAGTTGTGACAGAGGCATTTCAGAACGTTCTTGTCGCCCTGATCCTGCTTCACCCAGGCGGTGATCGGACATCCGGCATGCGAGCAGATGATCGAGTAGCAGACGATTCCGTCCGGCGCGCGCGCACGCGTGGCGTCGTCGAGTTCGTTCGGATCGAGCTTGACGAGCACGACCTCGTTGAGCCGCGAACCCTTGCGCACGACCGAGGTTTTCGGATCCTGCGGCCAGGCGCGAATGGGCGGTCCGCCCAAGGTCAGATCATCCGACTTGATGACCTGGCCGGCCTTGTCGCCTTCGGCGCGGACCAGCAAATCGGCTTTTTGCGGTCGCTCACTGGCGCCCGGCTGCTCGTCATCGTCGGCGGTTGCGGGCTCGATCGCGGCGAGACAGGCGCAGCCCGCAAGCGCGGTCAACACCGAGCGACGCGTCGGGTCCGCGTACGAACCCGATGCATCGGATTCAACTCTCTGTTCGCTGGAAGCGCTGGGGTTGGATCGCGACATGGCGCAAGCTGAGCGTGCAACTCAGCCGAAAAGATGGCGGCACACATTCTCGATGCACGAACGCATGCGCAAAAAACATGCTGCAGCTTTTGGTTGCGGATTTGGCTTATTGCCTGCGCGGCTTCGCGATTGCTGCGATCAGGGCTCGTTGACGAAGCTCAGCCTGCCGACAGGTTTCAGTGTCTTTGCATCAAATGTGCGGATCTCTGTTGCACCGCCTATATCAAGCGTGAGGACCAGCCGTTCGCCGGCGATGCCGGTTGCGACGATACGGGCGCCCTTCGGCAGCGCAGCAGTGACGTCGGATACGGAAACGGGGCTTCCCTCGCTGCGATAAAGGCGGTAGCCGATGGCAATCAACACGACGGCCACGGCCAATGCCGAGGTCAGGCCCGCGATCAGCATCATGCGCCGCACGCGCGCGATCAGCGCGGCCTGGTCGGGGGTCGGTTCGGTCACAGCGGTGTCGGTCATCACAAGGCTCTATCTTTGCAACAGGTCGATTTGAATCAGGTTTCTTCGAATGGCGGTCGGAAGCTGGAGGTCATCGTCGCGGGCGACGAAGGCTCGGCCCGGCTTGACCGCGTGCTCGCGCAGCGCACTCCGGAGCTGTCGCGGTCCCGGCTGAAGGCGCTGATCCTCGCCGGTTCCGTGACCGTCAAGGACGCCGTCGTCCGCGACCCCGCTTATCATGTCGCCAACGGCGATACGATCATAATCGACGTGCCGGAGGCCGTGCCCGCCGAGCCTCAGGGTGAGGACATCGCGCTCGACATCGTGTTCGAGGACGACGACATCATCGTCATCAACAAGCCCAGGGGGCTCGTCGTGCATCCCGCGGCCGGCCACGCCTCGGGAACGCTGGTCAATGCGCTGATCGCGCATTGCGGCTTGAGCCTGTCGGGCATCGGCGGGGTCAAGCGGCCGGGCATCGTGCACCGGCTCGACAAGGACACCACGGGGCTGATGGTGGTTGCCAAGAACGACCAGGCCCATCAGTCGCTGACCGCGCAATTCGCCGACCACGGCCGCACCGGGGCGATGGAGCGCGGCTACATGGCGTTCGCCTGGGGCGTGCCGAACCGGCCCCACGGCACCATCGACGCGCCGATCGACCGCCACCCGCATGCCCGCGAGAAAATGGCCGTCCGCCAGGGCGGCCGCGAGGCGATCACCCATTTCGAGGTGCGCGAGAGCTTTGCCGGCCGCGACGGTAAGCCGGTCGCCTCGCTCTTGGCCTGCCGGCTCGAGACCGGGCGGACCCATCAGATCCGGGTGCACCTCGCCCATCTCGGCCATCCCCTGATGGGCGACAGCGTTTACGGCGCGCACTTCAAGACCAAGGCCGGACAGCTCGGTCCGGAAGGTAAGCACGCACTTACCGCGCTCGACCGGCAGGCCCTGCACGCCTATCTGCTGGCTTTGGAACACCCCCGCACCGGGGAACTTTTGCACTGGGAGTCGGCTTTGCCGGAGGATTTGCTTCTCCTGCAGCGGGCGCTGGCAGCGGCGGTATGACGCACCCCTCCCGGAAAAGCTCCGTTATGACAACAGGTTATACCTGCCACACGGGGACGTGACGTCAGCAATCCTTCCCTATCACGGACAGTTTGGTGTATGTTGCACCTGCGTTGAATATCCAACGCGGAACATCGCAGCATGGCCGGCTTTAACCCAGCGGCCACCTGCCGGGCCCGCCGCTATCGGGGGTCTGAACCACTGGAGGGCGCAAGTAATGGCCCGTACAGCTACGTTGCCGGTCCTCAATGGAGAATCCGGCCTTTCACGTTACCTCGCCGAGATCCGCAAGTTCCCCATGCTGGAGCCCCAGCAGGAGTACATGCTCGCCAAGCGTTGGCGCGAGCATGACGATCGCGACGCGGCGCATAAGCTTGTCACCAGCCATCTCAGGCTCGTGGCCAAGATTGCCATGGGCTATCGCGGCTACGGCTTGCCGATCTCCGAGGTCGTCTCGGAAGGCAATGTCGGCCTGATGCAGGCGGTGAAGCGATTCGAGCCCGAGAAGGGCTTCCGTCTCGCCACATACGCCATGTGGTGGATCAAGGCGTCAATACAAGAGTACATTCTGCGTTCCTGGTCGCTCGTGAAGATGGGCACCACCGCGAACCAGAAGAAGCTGTTCTTCAACCTGCGCAAGGCGAAGAGCAAGATCTCCGCGCTGGAAGAGGGTGATCTCCACCCCGACCAGGTGAAGCTGATTGCCAAGCGCCTCGGCGTGACCGATCAGGACGTGATCGACATGAATCGCCGCCTCGGCGGTGACGCGTCGCTCAACGCCCCGATCCGCGACGACGGCGAAGCCGGCGAATGGCAGGACTGGCTGGTCGACAACTCTCCCAACGCCGAAGCCTTGATGGCCGAGAGCGAAGAGTTCGATCATCGCCGCCAGGCCCTGAACGGTGCGATCGGCGTGCTCAACCCGCGCGAACGCCGCATCTTCGAGGCGCGGCGTCTGGCGGATGAGCCGATGACGCTGGAAGACCTCGCCGCCGAGTTCGGCGTGTCGCGCGAGCGCGTGCGGCAGATCGAGGTCCGCGCGTTCGAGAAGGTGCAGTCGGCCGTCAAGGGCACGATCGCCCGGCAGGAAGCCGCACTCGAAGCCGCGCACTGATCGCACGGCGGCGATTGAGCCAAGAGACACGAAAGCCGGCGGCAACGCCGGCTTTTTTGTTGCTGGCCGAACGCCGCTAGGTGGCTGTTCTTCCATTCACTCGATCTGAAAGCGGACCAGACACCGATCTAGCGGGCGGCCGGGTCACCAAGGTGCTCCGAGCCGGGTTCAGTGTGCGCGAAGGAAAGCCACCACAAGCTCCGCACTACAGGCAACGTGAAAACCACGCAGACCGCGATGATGATTGCGTAAATCAGAATGCCGCTTGCGTTGATCAGCGTCTTCGCGCCCAAGACCAATGGGACCGCCCAGTACGCCACGAATACGATGGCGTAGATTCTCCAAAACAGTTTCGGAAGAAGATGCGTGTTGAAGGCCAGCAAAAACAGACTCACGAGCGCGGGGAGCAGTAGTGCTGTCGTGATCAGGCGAAATGCCGTCTCGTCATGCGCGGCATCAAAGAAAGCCCACAAGTAACCAAGCGCGTAAACAAACGCGATAACCCTCCACCACATTGCAAGCCCCCCGTTGCGAGCAACGCGGTTGTGGATCAAGCTCTGGTAGCAAGGCAATCATCCATCTCCACGCAGAAGAAACCAGCGATGGCTTGCGGATGTACGGGTAACGACGCCCCCGCTATTGCGAGCGCCGTGCGCTCGCGGCCATGGCGCGGCAGCGGTGCGAGAAGCGCGCATACTCAATAAAGTCCGGGCCGCCTGCTTTCGCTCCACCCATCCTGCGAAACTGGCATTTGGCATGATGCTCGGATTGAACTACTGGGCGTCGGCCATCCTCGGTCGAGGTGACAGCAACTGCACGTTCGTTGCCGAGGGCTGGTTCGACGGCGACGCCGGGCCCTGCGTCGAGGCGGTGTAGGGCGGCGCTCCCTGCGACGGTCGATGGGCAGCCTGTGCCGGAAGCACGATCACCTTCGCGCCGACCTTCACCCGATCATAGAGGTCCATGACGTCTTCGTTGGTCAGCCGGATGCAGCCGGACGACACCCGCTTGCCGATCGTGTCGGGCTTGTTGGTGCCGTGAATTCGATACTCGGTCTCGCCGAGATACATCGCCCGGGCACCGAGCGGATTGCCGGGACCTCCTGCCATGAACCGCGGCAGATAAGGCTGGCGCGAAATCATCTCTGCCGGCGGACGCCAATCCGGCCATTCTGTTTTGCGGGCCACGACCTGTTCACCGGACCATGTGAAACCTTCGCGGCCGACACCGATGCCGTAGCGCATCGCCTGTCCGTCGTTCAGAACGAGGTAAAGGAATGTGTTTCCGGTATCGATGACGACGGTGCCCGGCGTCTGGTGACTGGCGTAGTCGACCACCTGCCGAACAAATTTTCCGGGGGCGTCAGCGGCTTTTGGTGTTTCGATCCGGACGGGCGCTGGGACGACCGGGATCGGAACAGGAGCTGGCGCTGGAGCCTGAACCGGTGCGGCTACGCGAACAGGAGCCGATGGTGCAGGACTAGATGGCGCAGGACTGGATGGCGCCGGGACCTGGTGCGCGGCCTGCTTCCGCGTCGGCTGGACGCTCGCCGGCCGCCACATCAAGCCGTACCCCAATGCGACAGCCGCCACGGCGCCAATTGCAACTCTTCCCGCCACCGGCAGCGCGAGCGCCGCCTCAGCCTTCCTACGTTTCGCCCGCTTGGCCATGTCCTTCCCCGATCCCTGTGCTTCGAACAGGTACCCAGCAAATTTTAACAAGCTTCGAAGCGATTTCGCCCAGGCCGGAAATCGCCAAGCGTCGTTAACGCGAGCGCTTGTTTGGGAATGGCTCAGCGAAAGCGGGGAACCGGTACGCGGCGGCGTCCAGCCGGTCGATGACGACTGTATGCTGGGCCGAGTGTCCTCGTCATGACGACTACGCGCCCTACTCGCCCCACTCTCGCGCCATCGTGGCGAGCGCGCAGCCTTCGCAGTAGCGGGCGTCCTTGAAGTCGATCCAGTTGTGCGCGTAGACCCGCTCCAGCGGGATGCCGTAACGCGCGCGCAGCACCTTCACCAGAACGCGCCAGGCGGCGATCTGTGCGTCGGTCGGGCCCCTCGTGACATCGGGATAATTGCCGGCGAACTCGACGCCGATCGAGGTGTCCTTGTTGACCTGGCGATAGGTCTTGCTGTTGTCGATGTACTTGTTGTCGTTGCGGTCGGCGCCGTCGGTATGGGTCGGGACCAGATTGTCGGCGACCGCCCAATAGACCGTGCCGTCGGATTCGACCCAGACCATGACGCCGCGGCGGGTCGGGTTCTTGTGCTGCTCGGCGGCGCCATTTCGCGCCGAGCCGGCCGGGCCCTCGGTCTGGTGCACGATGATGTTGCGCCAGGGATGGGATTTGGCGACGTCGCCCCAGGGCGACAGCCACACCATCTTCAATCCGGGAATCTCCGGCGTGCCCTGCGATCGCGCGATCGCCGCAAGATCAGTTTCGGCTGATGCGGCGGACGACAGGACGAGCGCAAGGAGTACGGCGAGCAGGCGAGGCATCACGGAAATATCCAGTATCGCCCCCTCGTAGCACGCTCAGGCGCGCTGGCGCAGGCTCGCCTTCACCAGATCGACCATCTCGGGCGGCAGCTTTGGCTCATAGGTCGCATAGCCGTTCTTGCCGCCCTTCTTGGCGTCGTAGAGGGCGTGATCGGCGGCGGCGATCAGGCGGTCGGGATGCATGCCGATCTCGCGGGTCCATTGCGCGATGCCGATCGAGACCGCGATCGGAATGTCGTTGCCGGTGCACTGCTCGGCGTCGGCGCGGCAGACCTCCAGCACGCGGCGGGCGATCATCGCACCCTCGCGCAGCGTCGAGGACGGCAGCACGATGCAGAACTCGTCGCCGCCGGTGCGGGCCAGCATGTCGCCCGGGCGCAGCCTTGTCTGGGCCATCAGCGTGAAGTGCTGCAGGCAGGCGTCGCCGGCGGCGTGGCCATGGGTGTCGTTGATGCCCTTGAAGCCGTCGAGGTCGATCACCAGCAGCGCGAACGCCTCGCCGTTGCGGTCGGAGCGCGCGCATTCCTCGGTCAGGCGCTGCAGGAGATGGCGACGGTTGCCGACGCCGGTGAGATCGTCGAGCAGGGCGAGGTCGGCGACCTCGTTGCGCAGCCGATCGATCGCCATCAGCAGGAAGCCGAAATTCAGCGCCATCGACAGGAATACCATCAGCAGGATCACCAGCGACTGGCCCGCATTGAAGCGAACGAAGTTGAACGCGCCGGGCTCCAGCACGGCGCCGACGAGCCGCAGCGCATAGATGCCGATCAGCACGGAGGCGACGATGCCGGCAAGCCGCGCGCCGGGGCTGACGCGGCCGTTCTCGGGCGACAGCAACAGCTTCAGCGTCAAGGCCAGCGGCATGACCTGGGCGACGGTGTAGACCAGGATGCGCATCGGCATGCTGTCATAAGCAAAGATGAAGAAGCCGAGGCCGGCGAAGGCGAGTGCGGTGGACAGCGCGGTGCTGCGCCAGCCGACCGGCTTGCCGTAGAAACGCTCGATGCCCATCGCTGCAAGGCCGGCGGCGAACACCATCAGCGTGCCCGCCGCGAGCAGCGGCAGCAGCGAGTCCGTCATCATGACTCGGAGCATCGCGCAGGCGGCGCCGGCGGACGCGACAAAGGCGGACGCGGTCCAGAACCGCGCGGCGCCGAAAGCCGGATAGCTTCGCGCGACATAGGCCCAGATCAGGCCGAGCGCGAGAAAATTGATAATGAATACCGTCCAAAGCGTCGGAACGCTCAACATCGCCCCTGTTCGAGACCCGTATCGGCCTCGCCTCTCCTGAAATGACCGTCCGCCCCTTGAGGCGTTTTCTCCCAATGGCAATCCCCGTTGCCTTAGGGACAGGATGCGGCCGCGCCGCTTAACGGACTCTCACCCGCCGCGCCCCAATCCGTGCTGTGGTTTTGAATTGATGAAGATTCCCGAACCGGCCGTTTGCGTGTCGTTAAGCATGACGGATGCGACGACGCAGCGATGCGTGACACGCGCACACTGGCGAAAAACTGGCGAAAACACGTAACAGCTGTGGATAACACGATGACAGCGCGGTGACAGCACGCGGCAGCAGCCTCCGAATCTGCTGAGTTTGATACTGAGGATGTTGCGAGGCTGGCCCTCCGCCAAGCATGCCTCGGAGTCGCGTTCAATCCATGAAACCCTGAGAGGATACTATGGCTAAGAAAGCGAAGAAGGCGAAGAAGGCGAAGGCGAAAAAGGCCACCAAGAAGAAGGCCGCCAAGAAGTAACCAATTTCTAGCCCGGGTAGCGGCTCCTGCCCTGCCCGGGCACCCGATCCGGACCACCTGCCCAGGCAGGGACGCAAGGCAGCAGGCGCAAGGCCTGCTTTTTTATTGCCTGCCGCAAGCCGCGAGCGAGGACGAGCTCAACGCTCCGCGAAGGCGAGCTTGGCGCCGAGCAGGGCAAAGCCCGCGGCAAAGCTCCGCCGCAGCCAGGCCATCACCTTCGGCCGGGTGATGACGCGGTCGCGCACCGACGCTGCGAACAGCCCGTAGACCGCGAACACCGCAAAGGTCATCGCCATGAACACGCAGCTGAGTTCGACCATCCGCGCCAGCGGGTGCGGTTCGTCGACGGCGATGAACTGCGGCAGGAAGGCCAGGAAGAAGATCGACAGCTTCGGATTGAGGATGTTGATCAGGATCGCGGTCACGATCACCCGCCCGCTCGAGCGCGGCTTGATCTCGGTGTCGACGGCGAGCGCGCCGCGCTCGCGCAGCGCCTGCCAGGCCATGTAGAGCAGGTAGACCACGCCGCCCCATTTGAGCGCGGCGAAGGCCATGGCGCTGGTGTGCAGGATGGCGGCAAGGCCGAGCATCGCCGCGATCATCTGGGGCACGATCCCGAGCGTGCAGCCGAACGCCGCCGCCACGCTCGCACGCGAGCCGCGGGTCAGCGCCACCGCCAGGGTGTAGAGCACGCCGGTGCCGGGGGAAGCGACCACGATCAGGGTGGTCAGCAGGAAGGACCAGGTCATTTCAAATCCTCAAGGGGACGTCCGCCGCCCATATCACGTCCCTCCCCCAGGGCGGAAGCAGCCAGCGCCCGGCCGGCACCCGACCCGCGCTGACAACTCCGTTAGGGGATCCTGCTCTTGTCAGGATCTGCGCGACCCGCCGCCGGACAGCTCCGACGCCTTCATCTCGGCAACCCGGATGACGTCCAGCGGCGCCCAGGGCTTGGACCAGAACAGGGCGCCGTCAGGCAGGCGCTGCCGCAGCGGCTTGCCCGAGGTCACGATCACATCGAGATCGGGGCTGTATTTCTTGGCGGCATAAGCGAGCTCGACGCCGGTCATGTTTCCGGCCAGCTCGACATCCGTCAGCATCAGCACGACATGGTCGCCGTTGCTCTGCAGGACCAATTCCGCGGCCTCCGCGCTCTCACAGGAAATGACGTCGAACTCGCTCTCCGCGAGCAGCAGCTCGATCATCTCGCGCTGCAGCGGGTCGTCTTCGACGACCAGGGCCTTCGCACGACAGGGTCTCGATTGTCCCATGGCTGGGCCTCCTTGAGGATCGCTGTTTTGCAGAGCGAGCCGGGGTCAATGCCTAAAATCGCTGGATGGTTCGGTTCCAATTTGAGAAAAGTGGGAAAACCAGCCGTGTGCCCGTACAGCATGCCCAACCCCCTTTTCATCTAATGCTCTTTTCAGATGGAGCTGACCTGACATGACCGCGATCTCTGGATCTGCCGCCGCCGTAACCGGGGCCGCCAGCGGCATCGGCCGCGCTCTCGCGCATGAACTGGCGCTGCGCGGCTGCGATCTGGCGATCGCCGACCGCGACGAGGCCGGCCTGCAGGCCGCCGCCGCCGAGATCGCCAAAGCGAGCCCGCGCAAGGTCACGGTGCATCGCCTCGATGTCAGCGAGCCCGGCGAGATCACGGCATTCGCCGAGGCCGCCGGCGCCGCCCATCCCGGGCTCAACATCGTCGTCAACAATGCCGGCGTCGCGCTGCTCGGCCAGTTCGACGAGATCGAGCAGGCCCAGATGGAGTGGCTGTTCAACATCAATTTCTGGGGCGTGGTGCACGGCACCCGCGCCTTCCTGCCGCTGCTTTCGCGGCAGCGCGAGGCGCACATCGTCAACATCTCCTCGATCTTCGGCATCCTCGCCCCGCCCGGCCAGAGCGCCTATTGCGCGGCCAAGTTCGCGGTGCGCGGCTTCTCGGAAAGCCTGCGCCACGAGCTCGCGGTGGCGAACAGTCCGGTCCGGCTCTCCGTCGTGCATCCCGGCGGCGTCGCCACCAACATCGCGCGCAACTCGCGCTCCGGCACCGGTATCACCGACAATGCCCGCCGCTCCGAATCGATCGAGCGTTTCGACGCGCTGGCCAGGACCACGCCGACCGCAGCCGCGCAGCGCATCATCGCCGGCATCGAGAAGAACCAGCCGCGCATCCTGATCGGCAAGGACGCCCGCTTCATGGACCTGCTGCAGCGCTTCCGTCCCGCGACCTACTGGAAGGTGATGCAGCGGATGATGGAGAAGACGGCGGCACGGCGGATCGCGCGCGAGGCGGCGCGGGCCGGCTCAATGCGCGACGTCGCCAGGTGATAGCGCCGTCCCTGCGAACGTCATCAGTCCCGTCATCCTGAGGTGCGAGCGGAGCGAGCCTCGAAGGATGCACGGCCCGACCGGTGGCCGTCGCCCCTTCGAGACGGCCGCTGCGCGGCCTCCTCAGGGTGACGGGTGAAGCGATTACACGGCCACTACAACTTCGTCATTGCGAGCGAAGCGAAGCAATCCATGCTTCAGCACGGGCGCGCGCTTGCGCCCGCAGCTAATCCGCCCCACGAATCGCGCTGCGAAGCGCTGATCACCCCAGCTGCTTCTTCACCCCGAGCGCCAGCCGAAACAGCGGATCGCTTTTCTCCGACGGATAGAGCGCGCTCTTCGTCACCTGCGGGAAATTGTCGTTCTTCCAGAACGAGGCCGGCGCGAACGAGAATTTTGCGACCAGCCGCCGGCCGAAATCCATCTCGTAGGGGAAATAGTTTTCCTTCTGCTCGGTGCCGGACATTTCGGGGTATTCGCCGAGCAGATAGCCCTCCTGGATATGCGGCCGCACCGCCGCCGGCGGGCAGACGCTGGAGAGACGTACGATTTGCAGGCCGGCCTCGGCGCTCGCCGTGATCGCGCCGCTCAAGTTCGGCACGCCGAGCACATAGAGGAACGCGGTGCTGGTCTCCGCCAGCGAGGCAAACGACGCCGCGATGCGGATCGAATGGGTGACGTCGAGCAGCGGCGTGGTGCAGACCTCGTAATGCTGCAGGATCGACCAGCGCAGGATGCGATGCCGCTTCAGTCGCTCCAGCCCGAGCAATTTTGCTTTCGCGTAGTCCGCAATCAGGATCCGCTCGGCGCGGGCCAGCGCCGCGAACCGCGACGCTAGCGTCTCGCGGTCCGGATTGCCGCGTCCGCCGCGGAACAGCGTCGGCTTCAGCGACGAGTTGCGCTTGACGTTCCTGAAGTCGGCGCCCTGGCCGCGAAACAGCAGCACATGGTCGCGGTTAAGGAATTGCAGCTCGGCGATCTTGGTCGCGAGTTCGAGATAGGAGCCGACGCGATGCCCCGGCCCCTCCCGCACCGCCGAGTTCTTCGTGATGGCATCCCCGGCGGTCGAAGAACGACCAGATTTTTTGGCTGCCGATGGTTTCCATTGGGGGCTCCGCGTCGAGCGGTCAGAACGTAGGGCGGATGAGCCGAAGGCGTAATCCGCCGATCGCGCATCCGATGGCGGCGGATTGCGCTACGCTAATCCGCCCTACAAGAGCCCTTACCGCCCGATGAGCTGATCGGCAAAATACCCGATCGTCTTGCGATAGATCACCGCCCTGTTCCACTCGCGCATCGCCTCGAAGTTGGCGCTGCCTTCGCCGTAGGGCGCGCCCATCTTGAAGCCGTTCGAGTGCAACAGGTTCGCGGTCGAGGCCAGCACGTCGGGCACCGAGTGGCGCAGATCGACATGGCCGTCGCCGTCGAAATCAACGCCATACTTGATGTAGGACGACGGCAAAAATTGCGTCTGGCCGATCTCGCCGGCATAGGCGCCGATCATGTCGTTGAGCCTGAGGTCGCCGCGTTGCAGGATCTTGAGCGCGGCGAGCAGTTCGCCCTGGAACAGGTCGGTGCGGCGGCAATCATGCGCCAGCGTCGTGAGCACGCGGAACACCGGCAGCTTGCCCATGTCGCCCTTGCCGAAATCGGTCTCCAGCCCCCAGATCGCGACCAGGATCTGGCGCGGCACGCCGTATTGCTGCTCGATCTTCGAGAGCAGCGCGGCGTGCCGCTGCAACATCGCGCGGCCGCCATTGATGCGCCCCGAGCCGACGCGGGTTGCGACATACTGCTCGAAGGTCTTGTTGAAGGTGTAGCGCTGCCGCCGGTCGAAGGCGAGCACCCCGCCGTCCTGCTGCACCCCGCCGAGCGCCTGCGAGATCACGTCCTGCTGGATGCCGGCGCTGGCTGCCTCCTGAGAGAACGACTGCACGAAGGCCGGAAAACTGCCGCCGCAGCGGGCGGCATAGGAGGGGGTGGCAAGCAGCAAGGCGCCGAACACGACCGCCAAACGACACCTCAGCATGCAACAATCCCTCCTGCTTCGAACGGCCGATCATGCCACGGAGCAAACGAGGCAGTCAAAGCGTCGGCACCGACACTTGACCGGTGGCCTCGGCGTCCCGCCGCGGCGCATCCGCGGCCGCGCTCTCGCTCCTCCACTCCAGCGGCGCATTGACCAGGCTGACCAGCGTGTAGCTAATGATCAGGAGCAGGAACCAGGAGCCGAGCTTGTCGATTCCGACCATCGACCAGCCGAGCCGCTGCGAGGGATAGAGCCAGGTCTTGGTGAAGGTGCCGATGTTCTCCGTGAACCAGATGAACAGCGACACGAGCACGAGGCCGAGCAGCAGCGGCATCGCGCGATAGCGGGTCCAGACCTTGAAATGGACGCGGGTGCGGCCGAACAGCCAGATCGCCCAGACAAACAACAGCCAGCGCAGGTCGATGACGTAGTGGTGGCTGAAGAAGTTGACATAGATCGCGACGCTGAGGGCGATCAGGCTGAGGCGGCGCGGATGCTGTGTGAAGCGGAAATCGAACAGCCGCCAGCAGCGGCAGATGTAGCTACCGATGCAGGAATACATGAAGCCCGAGAACAGCGGCACGCCGCCGATATGGAAGATGCTGGGCTCCGGATAGATCCAGGAGCCGACGTGTGTCTTGAACAGCTCCATCGCGGTGCCGACGATATGGTAGATCAGGATGACCCTGGCCTCCTCCCATGTCTCGAGCTTTCCTGCCAGCAGTGCTGCCTGCACGGCGAGCATGCAGAGAAACAGGAAATCGTAGCGCGCAAGCAGCGCGTCCGGCGGATAGAAGCGCCAGGTACCAATCATCAGCGCCACCGCGATGCCGCCGAACAGGCAGGCCCATGCCTGCTTCACGCCGAAGCGCAGGAATTCGTGAGCCGCCGCGGTCCAGCGGCGCTGCGCCATCAACAGGCCGAGGCGATGCTCGCCGGCGATGAAGCGGCGCAGCGGCGGCCAGTTGGCCGCGGCGCTGGCAATCGGCTTGGTCGGTGTCAGCCTGTGATGCACACCGCGGACGATCGCCGCGGATCACGGTCGCAGCACGGCGGAGTTGTGCAGATTCCCCTCAATCCTTGAGCTGCCGCTCCAGATCGACGAAGTCGATCTCGGCCCAGCGCTCGCTGATCTTGCCGTCGTGAATCCGCCAGAACGTCATGCCGCGGAATTCGACGTGGCGGCCGGTTGGGGCAATGCCGCGCCACGGGCTGCGGTGCCGGCCGCGCCAGACGAAGCGGCCGGCGACGATGTCGCGCTCGGCCACCAGGCATTCCGCCACCGCCGACAGATCGGCGAAGGTCTCGTGCATGGCCGTTGCATGCGCGATCACCTCCTCGGCGCTCATCCGCTTGCCGGCGGCATGATCGAAGAAGTCGGACGCCAGCTGCACGCGGATCGCGTTGGGATCGAGCCGATTGGTCACGGCGTCGCAATGCGCGAGCACCAGCGCCTTGTTGGCGTCGAGGGTGGCGTTGGACATCGGCGGGGCGCCTTCGATGAAAGGAAAAGTTGCAGAAGAGGAAGGATGCGCCTCATACGCGAATCGGGCGGGACGGTGCAAGTGACGATGGTCAGAAAAAGCCGCCGCTTTCGACCCGCGCGCGTTTGCATTGCGAAGCGAAAGGCGGTCGCCCGGAAACTGCGCCGACGCGCGCGCGGCCTGCCGGTCCAAAAGGCCGGCCGATCGCTGCGGCACAGCCGGCCGGCATGCCGACGGTAACATCATCCGATGGCTCGGCCATGCCGGTGGCATGCAAGCGGCCGCCGACGACAGCCCGCGGCACATGGCATGGCAGCAATTCGGGGTGCGACGCATGAACGCCACAGGCATCGGCGGCGACCAAGAAGCACTAATTCGGCTCGCCGGTTCCGCGCCACGCGCGACCGGCCGCCGTGTCTTGTTCATACAAAGGCGCGCCGCTAAAGCGTCGTCAGCCTGCCAGCGACCAAGCCGTCATTTGCTGGGAACGCGATACGATGAGGATACGCAATCGATGACGATCACCGGGGGACTCGCACGCGCGCGTCGGATAGCAGCATCACTCAGTATTATCCTCGTGTTCGGCGCTGTTCTGACCCGACCGATCGAAAGCGCCGCAGCGCAGAACTCCCCCGCCAAGCGCACGCCGGCGCAAGGCGCCGGCGGCACCCAGGCGATCGGCGCGCAGATGAAGAACGCCATCGCGCTGACGCGCGGCGGCAAGTTCGATGCCGGCTATGCGCAGCTGCTTGCAGCGCTGGATGCGGCAGACAGACTCGACGACGCGCAATTCGTCATGGAGCAATATTTCGACGCGACCGCCGCGCTGCGCGCGGTCAAGCGCGACGATCTGGCCGAAAAACTGTTCGTGCGCGCGTTCAAGGGCAAGGCGGCGGCGCAATCGCCGCCCGGCAGTGCTGACGTGCTGCTGATGTACGCGATCCTGATATCCGACCACGCCAGGATCGCGGAAGCCGTCCCGCTCTACATGAAGGCGATCGCCGCCTTCAACGCCTATTGGGGCGAAGGCTCCGAGGAATCGCTGATCGCCAACGACAAGCTCGCGGTTGCGCTGTCGGCCAACGGCTCGGCGGCGTCGGCGACGAATTTGGGCCGGCACAATTTCGAGCTTTCCGAGAAGGCGCTCGGGCCCGACCATCGCACCACCTGGAAGCTCGCCAACAATTATGCCGACATGTTGCGCGAGATCGGCGCGCCGGCGAAGGCGCTCGAGCTCGATCTGTTCGCGATCGAGAAGCGCGCCAGGCATTACGGCGAGAACCATCTCAATACGCTGGTGACGGTCAACAACGCCGGACAGGATTTCCTCAATCTCGGACGTTTCGACGATGCCCGCCGCTACTTCCGCCGGCATCGCGCGATAGCGACCGTGCTCGCGCCGAAGGATCCGAGCTTCGCCGGACAGGCCGATGCCTGGCTGTTCTACACCGACATGCTCGCCTCAGGCGACGCCGCGATGCCGCCAGCCGACCTGGCGCGGCTGGAGGCGATCGTCGCCAATGAGGAGAATTTTGCGGATTTCCTGCGCATCAAGGCCGCGGTGCTGGCTGCCGGTCAGCGCGAGCGCCGCGGCGAGCGAGATGCGGGCATGCAGCTGCGCGAGACCGCGCTGGCGATTTCGACCCGCGCCTTCACCGCGCAGCATCCGCTCAGCTTCGAGATCAAGCTCGGCATCGCGACAGCCCTGATCGCTGATGATCCGAACCGCGCGGTGCGCGCGTTCACCGCGCTCGACCGCGAGATGTTCGACTGGATGAAGCGCGAGGTCGGCACCGCCGGCGATCGCGCGGTCGCAGAGGCGATCCGCGCCCATGCCGACCATCTGCTGTTCGCGTTCGGTCGCTTCGCCACCGGCGCCGGATCGTCGGTGGCACAGCCGGCCTTTGCCGCCGCCGTGCTGCGCTGGAAGACGCTCGGCGGCGGCGACGCCACCGCGCTGCGCCGGCTCGAGACGCAAATGGCTGATAAGGACGAGGAGACCGCGACGCTGCTGCGCGCGTCGCTGCGGCTCAACGGCGAGAAGCAGGAGCTGTTCTCGTCGGGCAATATCGACGACTGGGCGAGATCCGTGTGGCAGCGGCAGGACGCGGCCGAGAAGGCGCTGAACAAGCGGCTCGACGCGATCGGCGCGAAGCTGCCGCAGGATCCGATCCGTCCCTCGCAGCTGCTCGCGCCGCAGGAAGCCGTCATCAACTACTTCATCACCCGGCAATGGAAGGCGGATCGCCAGTCGAAGGAGCCGCTGTCCGCGACCGTGCTCTACGCCATCGTCGAGACCGCAACGAGCGAACCGCGCGTGGTCGATCTCGGCGATCCCGGCCGGATGGTCGACAGCGGCGTGCGGACCGAGATCGCACGGCTGCGCACGACACGGACCGCCGCGCCAGATCCAGACGCCAAGGAACGCGACGACAGGACGCCCGACGACAGGGCGCTCGGCAGCAAAGGCCGCTTCCAGAACCTCCGCACGCGGCTGTTCGCGCCGCTGGAGCCTCTGCTGAAGGACAAGACCACGCTCTATGTGGTACCGGACGGCTTCCTGTTTGCCGTGCCGTTCTCGCTGCTGCCCGGCGCCGACGGCGGCCTGCTAGAGGATCGCACCACGATCCGGATGCTGACCAGCCCCGACGCACTGATCGCGATCCATGCGCGCGAAAAGCTCGACCGGACGGGCGCGATGCTGCTCGCCGGTGGCATCGAATACGGCCAGCCGGGGCCGATGCCGCTGCCCGGCACCAAGACCGAGATCGAGGCGATCGCAAAGCTCGCCCGCGCGCGCGGCGCTCCGGTCGAGATGCTGACCGGGCGCGGCGTCAGCGAAGCCGCACTGCGCGAGGCAATCAGCAAGGCGCGCATCGCGCATCTGGCGACCCACGGCTTCTATCACGACAGCACGGCGTCCGGCCTCGACACGCTCTGGCAGAGCGGCATCGTGCTGTCCGGCGCGGGTGACAGCAGGTTTCCGCTGCACGACGACAAGGACGGCTATCTCTATGCCTTCGAGGTGATGGACTGGGACCTGTCCGGGCTTGATCTGCTGGTGCTCTCGGCCTGCGAGACCGGCCGCGGCGACGAGAGCTTCGTCAGCGGCCTGCGCGGCCTGCCGACCGCGCTCGGCATCGCCGGCGCGCGCCGCGCGCTGCTGACGCTGTGGCCGGTCGCCGACGAGGGCACCGCCAACTTCACCGTGCGCTTCTACGAGCACCTCGCCGAGGGCCTGACCTATTCGGACGCGCTGCGCCAGACCCGGCGCGATGCGCGCGACGGCAAGGTCGCGGGCGCCAAGGACGCGAGCGTGTGGGCGGCGTTCGTGCTGTTCGAGGGCTAAGGCCTATGTGTCGTTGATGTGACCGGAGGCCGCCGCGATCGCATCGCGGGGCCGAATTGCACCGGACGCTGCGCAAGGGTCCTATGGTGCAGGGCAGATCGGCACGCGCGGCAGGTAATTTGCTTTGACAGCGGCGGCCTGATCGGAGACAAGCCGCCCATGCCGAAAAAACCCGGGACCAATCCCAAAGGCGAATTCGCCTTCTTCAACGTCTTCTATGAAGACGGCTCGCAGCGCTCCAACCGCCGCGTGCCCTCGGAGCTGCTGGGCGGGCTGGACGGCGACGAGCCCGCGCGCGCCTTCCTGCGCGAGCAGGACCGCGAGATCGCCGAAAAGGGCGGCCGCCCGCCGCTCGAAATCAAGACCATCGAGCGCGTCGGCGCGAAGAAGAAGTAGCGGCGCGCGAAGTCTTCGCGCCCCATCGACATCGGAGCAAGCGGCACCCCTCTCCCCAACCCTCCCCCACAAGGGGGGAGGGAGCCCTTCCGCCTGTGCTTCACTCACATTGTCACTGTCATACGGCGCGCGATGTGCCGTTGTGACGCGATGGCAAGATTGGTGGATCAACGTCAGGCGAGCACGCTCGTCAGGCTCCCTCCCCCCTTGTGGGGGAGGGTTGGAGAGAGGGGTAGCCACGGGCGTTGACGGGCGAGTTATGCACTAACCAACAAAAAAACGGCGGGCCTTTGCCCGCCGCTTTTGTTTCGATGGATTGCCGGGTCAAGCCCGGCAATGACAGCATCAGTTATCCAGGAAGCTCCGCAGCTTGCGCGACCGTGACGGGTGCTTCAGCTTGCGCAGCGCCTTGGCTTCGATCTGGCGGATGCGTTCGCGGGTGACCGAGAACTGCTGGCCGACTTCTTCCAGCGTGTGGTCGGTGTTCATGCCGATGCCGAAGCGCATGCGCAGCACGCGCTCCTCGCGCGGGGTGAGCGAGGCCAGCACGCGCGTCGTGGTTTCGCGCAGGTTCGACTGGATCGCGGCGTCGATCGGCAGGATCGCGTTCTTGTCCTCGATGAAATCGCCGAGATGCGAATCCTCTTCGTCACCGACCGGGGTTTCGAGCGACAACGGCTCCTTGGCGATCTTGAGGACCTTGCGGACCTTCTCCAGGGGCATGCCGAGCTTCTCGGCAAGCTCTTCCGGGGTCGGCTCGCGGCCGATCTCGTTCAGCATCTGGCGCGAGGTGCGGACGATCTTGTTGATCGTCTCGATCATGTGCACGGGGATGCGGATGGTGCGGGCCTGGTCGGCGATCGAACGGGTGATCGCCTGCCGGATCCACCAGGTGGCGTAGGTCGAGAACTTGTAGCCGCGGCGATATTCGAACTTATCGACCGCCTTCATCAGGCCGATATTGCCTTCCTGGATCAGGTCGAGGAATTGCAGGCCGCGGTTGGTGTATTTCTTGGCGATCGAGATCACGAGGCGGAGGTTGGCTTCCACCATCTCCTTCTTGGCCTGACGGGCCTCGCGCTCGCCCTTCTGCACGCCGTGCACGATCTTGCGGAATTCGCCGATCTCGAGCCCGGTCAGCGCCGCCAGCGACTGGATCTCGTGGCGCAGGTCCTTGATGCGGTCCTTCTCGTGATGGACGAAGTTCTTCCAGCCCTTGGCCGACAGCTTGGAGACGCGGTTGAGCCAGCGCGGATCGAGCTCCGAGCCCTGGTAGTTGCGCAGGAAATCCTCGCGCGCGACGCCGTGGCTGTCGCCGAGGCGCAGCAGGCGGCCCTCGAACGAGACCAGCTTCTTGTTGATGTCGTAGAGCTGCTCGACCAGTGAATCGATGCGGGCCTGGTTGAGGCGCAGCGACTTCACCTCGACGATGATCTCGTCCTTCAGCTTCTTGTACTTGCGCTCCTGCGAGGGCGACAGCGACTCGCTCTGCAGCTGGTTGGCAATGTCCTGCTCCTGCAGGCGGCGCAGCTTCTTGTACTCGGATGCGATCTTGTCGAAGGTCTCGACCACCTTCGGCTTCAGCTCGGCCTCGATGGCGGCGAGCGACATCTGGTTCTCGAACTCGTCGTCGTCCATGTCGGACTCGGCGGCAGCTTCGCCCGGATCCTTCTCCTCAACGCCGGCTTCGCCACCGGCGGGCGCGGCGCGGAACGGGGTCGGCGACGGCGGCGCTGCGGGCGGCGCAACATGGGCCGGCGCGCCGGCCTGCACGTCGCCGCCATTGCCTTCAGCGGCGGCGCCCTCGGCGCCGTTGTTGCCGATCAGGTTCGGATTGATGCCGCCCTTCGACTCGGGGCCCGCATAGGTGGCTTCGAGATCGATGATGTCGCGGAGGAAGATCTTTCCTTCGTTGAGCTCGTCGCGCCAGATGATGATGGCCTGGAAGGTCAGCGGGCTTTCGCAGAGGCCCGCGATCATCGCCTCGCGGCCGGCCTCGATGCGTTTTGCAATGGCGATTTCGCCCTCGCGGGAGAGCAATTCCACCGTGCCCATCTCGCGCAGATACATGCGCACGGGATCGTCGGTGCGCTCGCCGGGCTCCGACTTCTTGACCTCGGTGACGGCCTTCTGCGTGACCTCGACGAGCTCGTTATCGGTCTCGTCGTCGCCGTCGTCCTTCTCGTCCTCGCCTTCGCTGTCATCCGCCTCGGTAACGTTGATGCCCATGTCGGACAGCATCGACATGATGTCTTCGATCTGTTCGGGCGAGGTCGTGTCGGAGGGCAGCACTTCGTTGAGCTGATCGAAGGTCACGAAGCCGCGCTTCTTGGCCTGCTTGATCATCTTCTTCACCGCGGCATCCGACAGGTCGAGCAACGGCGACGGCGCGTCAGCGGCATCCTTCTCAGGAGTATCCGCTGCCTTGTCGTCTTTTTCCTTGTCCTTAACCTGCAGCGTCTTTGCCTTGGTGGCCATTCACTAAGCTCCCGAAACGCGGTCATGCAGAATGGCGCCACGCACGCGCATCCGCACAAAATCTAGATTTACTCTCTCGACGCACAAAGGGCGGCGCAAAATCTCGCCACCCCTCTGATCCGTCTCGACGGTTTCCATCTTGAAATAGCCGCGAGGCTATTAAGTTTCGCTTAACCCTGTTTTTGCAGCCAAACCATGGATTTGGCGAGTCTTTTTGCGGGTTCGGCCAGCGCCGTCCGCAGCATTTTTATTATCAGACGTTACGCTGGAACCGGCCCGATAATTCGCCGAACCCTTCAATCAGGGCTTCGGTCCCGTCGGCTTCTGCCATCCGGGCCTGGATATCCTGCAACCATGCCAGATTGGCCTCGCTGGAGTCTTCAGCCAAGGCGGCTTCCGCATCTTTTCTTTCCCTAAGTAAGGCGTGGGTTTTCTGATGCAAGGCAACGAGTTGACGCCAGGTCGATAAAACATCCTCGCGCGCCGCGCCGATCTGCGCCCCCCACACCGCCTGGGTTGTGATCGCCCGCTCAACCCTTTGAAGTATCTGTGATAATCCGCTTGATTCGAGATCGGCGCGCATCTTCTCGGCCTGCTCCTCGACATCAGGAGAGTGGTGATGGTCGTGGGCAAAGGCCGCAATGATGGCAGCCCGCAGCTTGTGGGCCTCGGGATGGGCGAGCTCCAGGGCCGCCACCTCCTCGAGATGGTCGTGCAGCAGCCAGGGGTGATTGATCAGAGATTGCAGGATCAGCGCCTCTCGGCTCGAGATCGCGCTGCGCTGGCCGCGCATGATCGGGCTGTTGGCCAGTTGCTGGCTCGCGGCCTGATAGGGGCCCCGTGAAAACCCGGGGGTGGCGCCGCCCTTGACGCCGAACCGGCCGCCCTGGCCCGGGCCGCGCGGGGCAAACTGGCGGGGTGATTCGCCGCCGCGTCCGCCGCCGAAATTGCCGCGGTTGCCGTAGCCGCCGCGGCCGTAACCGCCGCGTCCCCCGTCCGGGGCAAAATTGCGTTGCAGCCGCTCCTGCAAATCCTGCCGGTAATAGCGCCGCACCACCTCGTCGCGGATGCCATTGGTGAGCTCGCCGATCCGCGCCTCCAGCGCCGCGCGGCGCTCGGGGGTGTCGAAATTGCCGCCTTCGATCTCGCGCGACCAGATCATTTCGGCGAGCGGCCGCGCGGCGCCGATCACATCCTCGATCGCGCCGCGGCCGCCGGAGCGTGCGAGATCGTCGGGGTCCTGCCCTTCCGGCAGCAGCGCGATACGCAGGCTCTTTCCCGGCTTGAGCTGGGGCAAGGCAAGGTCGGCGGCGCGATAGGCGGCCTTCTTGCCGGCGCGGTCGCCATCGAAGCAGAGGACCGGCTCGTCCACCATCTTCCAGAGCATCGCCAGCTGGTTCTCGGTCAGCGCGGTGCCGAGCGGCGCGACGGCGCCGGGAAAGCCCGAGGTGACCATCGCGATGACGTCGACATAACCCTCGACGACGATCAGCTGCGCGCCGTCATGCGCGGCCTGGCGCGCGGTGAACAGATTGTAGAGATTGTCGCCCTTGTGAAACAGCGGGGTTTCCGGCGAGTTCAGGTACTTGGCCGGAACGTCCTTCTCCAGCGCGCGGCCGCCGAACGCAATGACGCGGCCGCGGACATCCGTGATCGGGAACATGACGCGGTCGCGGAAGCGATCGAACGGCACCGGCTTGTCCTCGCCGGACACCAGCAGCCCGGCCTCCACCATATCCTCGGTCGAGACGCCTTGCGCGCCGAGATGCTCCTTCAGCGCAAAACGATCCGGCGGCGCATAGCCCATGCGGAACTGGAGCTGGGTCGCCGGCGAGATGCTGCGGTCGGCGAGATAGCCGCGTGCCTTGGCGCCGCCCCGCGAGGCCAGCGTGTCGGCGAAGAACTTCGTCGCCAGTTCCATCACGTCGTGCAGGGTGCGGCGATGCTGCTCGTGGCGCGCGGCATCGGGCGTCACGGCCGGCAGCGCGACACCCGCCATCGCGGCCAGACGTTCCACCGCCTCGGGGAAAGTCACGCCCTCGGTCTTCATCAGGAAGTCGAAGATGTTGCCGTTCAGCCCGGACGAGAAGTCGAACCAGGCCTGCTTCTGGTCGTTGACGAAGAACGAGGGCGTCTTCTCCTGCTGGAACGGCGACAGGCCCTTCCACTCCCGCCCGGCCTTCTTGAGCTTGACGCGCCTGCCCACGACTTCCGAGACCGGAAGTCGGGCGCGCAGCTCATCGAGGAATTCGGGCGTGAAACGCATCAGGGTGATTCAGGGCTCGGGCGACGAATCGCGGACAACCGGTTAGCCATATAGCGGCACGCCAGGGCATGCCGAACAATGTGGGGCTTTTCCGGGCTATTCACAGGCCTGGTCCGTCACGGCTCGTCGAGCGGGCTACCCCCGAATCCACGGTGGAGAGCCTGCACGGCGAGCTTGCCCCCTCCCCGCTTCCGGGATTGGATAGCGCCATGTTCACGACATTCAGAGGCGGACAGAGCGGCGGCTGGCAGGTCACGTCCATCACGCGGGTGAAGGGCGAGACGCTGCCGAAGGTCGCGGCGCTGTCGATCGTTGCGAGCGAGGCGATCGCGCTGCCGCTGCTGCCGGCGCAGACCTCCTGGCGGCTCGCCGGCGTCGCCAGCCATCTGCGCTACACCGACAAGGACGAGCGCGAGAAGCTTGCCGCCGTGCAGGCCGGGCTCGGCCGCAGCGAGGCGACGCATGCGGCGCTGATCCCGATCAGGAAATCCGTAGCGTGGTGGGAGCTGACGCAGCCGGAGCGCCGCGAGATCTTCGAGGACAAGTCGCACCATATCGCCGGCACCTTGAAATTCCTCCCCGCCATCGCCCGCCAGCTGTTTCACGCCCGCGACCTCGGCATGCCCTTCGACTTCCTGACCTGGTTCGAATTCGCCCCTGAGCACGTCGCCCTGTTCGACGAGCTGGTCGGCATGCTGCGCGCGACCGAGGAATGGAGCTATGTCGAGCGTGAGGTCGACATTCGCGTCGAACGGGAAATCTGAAGCGGTCAGTGCTCGAGGAATTTTCCTGGCGCGATCCGTGGCACCTCGGCAACCGGCGGAGTTGGTCTGATGAGAGCGTTCGTGCGCATCGCAATCATGGCGGCCATCTCGATCGTTGTGCTCACAATCTGTTTTGGTGGCCTCAAAGACTGGAACTCCTTCGAAGTGATCGGAAGCCTACTGGTCGTATTCTGGGGCATTCCGCTCTTCATCTTTTTTTCGATATGCCATCTTGTCTACAAGGCATGTCGGCGTCCGAGCGCTAATGGCTAGGGCTCCAGAAACTTCCCTGACGCGATCCGCGGCAGCTCGGTGACCGGCCAGTTGTAGAGATAGGTCCACGCCTCGGTCACGCTACCGTCGGCGCGCGTGACCTTGAGCATTTCGCGGACATATTCGGTCGGCGGCGGAAAGCCTTCGCCGCAGGCCTCGTACATGTCGAATTCGCGCAGCATGGCCTCAGGCTCGCGCAAGCGGAACAATTCGCCGTGCACGATGTCGGCGGAATCGTCCGACACGACGAGGCCCGGATAGTGCTTCACGAGGTAAAGCCGGCCGCGGCACTGCGCGGGTCCGAGGAATTCGGCATTGCCCGCGAGCAGCTTCGCCATCGGATGGTCGAAGCCGCGCATCAGCGTGCCATAGACGAAGAGAAGGTCGGAGATCATGTGTTTAACGAGTCATTCCGGGGCGATACGAAGTATCGAACCCGGAATCTCGAGATTCCGGGTCTGGTGCTGACGCACCATCCCGGAATGACAGAAAAACCCGGGGGACGCTAGGCCACCACCTCATCGGTCACCACGACGAACTTCGTCAGCGTCATGCGGCCGAAGCTCGTGGTGAGCGCGACGTCGGCGGCGTCGCGGCCGGTCGCCATCAGGATGCGGCCGATCCGCGGCACATTGTGGCGGGCATCGAAAGTGTACCACTGGCCCGACAGATAGACCTCGAACCAGCCGGAGAAATCCATCGGCGCGGCATCCGGCGGCACGCCGATGTCGCCGAGATAGCCGGTGCAGTAGCGCGCCGGAATGCCCATGCAGCGGCAGAAGGTGAGCGCCAGATGCGCGAAGTCGCGGCAGACGCCGGCGCGGCCTTCATAGACGTCGTGCGCCGACTTCATGTGATGGGCGTGCTCGTAGCCGAACGTCACGTGATGGTGCACGAAATCGGTGATCGCCTGCACCCGCGCCCAGCCCTGCGGCGTGTTGCCGAACAGCGACCATGCGATGTCGGTCAGCTTGTCGGTCTCGCAATAGCGGCTCGGCATCAGGTAGAGCAGCATATCGTCAGGCAATTGCTCGATCGGAACCTGCTGCGCTGCCGGGTTGACGACGTCAGCCAATCCGGAATCCCGCACCAGCGCGCTGCCGCGGAAGGTGACGCCACCGCTAGGCGCCACCAGACGCCCGCAGACATTGCCGAAGCCGTCGCGATAGAGCCCGATCGGAACATCCGGCTCGGCCGAGATGCTCTCGGTGCCGACGATGTCGGCGAAGCGCGACGGATGGATCGACAGCATGATCACCATCGGGGTCGGCTGCGGAGCCGTGTAGGTGATCTCGAAGCCGACCTTGATCTGCATCGTCAGGCCGTCTCCCGCTCCGCCGCGCTCTCGCCGACCGAGACGACCTTGATGTCGACATCCATGGCGAGATACGCATCAGCGGCGCCGAGATAGACGCCGTGCAGCGGCACCGCCTGACGCGGATCGCGCGCCACCGCGACGCGGATCAGGTCGCGCGTGCCGACGATGCCGTTGGTCGGATCGAACTCGATCCAGCCCGCGCTCGGCAGATAGACCTGCACCCAGGCATGGGTCGAGCCGCCGCCGACATAACCATGCGCGCTGCCGGGGGGCATCGCGAGATAGCCGGAGACGAAGCGCGCAGCGATGCCGAGCCGGCGCAGCGCTTCGATCATGAACAGCGCATAGTCGCGGCAGGTGCCGGACTTCGTCCGCAGCGTATCGAGCGGATGCTGGGTACCCTGCTCGTACCGCTTGCGATAGCTGAATGCCTCGCGAATGCCATGCGTCATGTCGCTCAGGATCTTGAAGGTCAGTGTCGGCGCCTCGACGTCGAGGAAGCGCCGTGCCCAGGCCGACAGCTCGCCGTTCGGATCGCCATATTGCGGCGTGATGAACTGCTGCAGATCGGGGAATTCCTCATCGTCGTAGAGGAACGGATAGAAGTAGGCGGCGTCGTCAGGCGTCAGCGCGAACGTATCCGCCGCATTGTGTTCCACCGTCGCCGTCGAGACAAAGGACAGCGTGTCGGCGCGCTCGTCGAAGGTGGCGATCGCGACGCTGTTGCCGAATACGTCGTGAATCCAGCGCAGCGACATCGGCTGCGGGTCGATCACAAGTGCGCTGTCGAGCACGCGCAGATCATGGCCGTCGCGGGGGCGCAGCATGATGCGGTGTTCGCCGAACGCCACCGGGCGCGCATAGCGATAAACGGTCTTGTGATGGATAGTCAGGAGCGGCATCTTCAAACAATCATCGTGATTTCGGATCGCTTAATCTATAGAGAAAGCTGCTCGATTCCAGACCAGCATGCCGCTTGAATAGGCAAAGTTGAGGAAAAGGCCCTTGAATTACGGCGGTGGCCCATCGTTCCTGCTCGCAAGCACCGACGCTTCACCGGTTCTTGAACACAATTCCGATGGCAGCTCGCCGTTCCTGTTCACCTGCGATCATTACGGCAGGCTGATTCCCTCGCCGCTCGGCGACCTCGGCCTGCCTGAAAGCGAGCTCGTCCGGCATATCGCCTGGGACATCGGCATCGCCGGCGTTGCAACTCAGCTCTCCGACCTGCTCGGCGCACATCTGATCGCGCAGCGCTACTCGCGGCTCGTGATCGACTGCAATCGTCCGCCGCATGTCGCAAGCTCGGTTCCGTTGATCAGCGAAGCCACCACCGTTCCCGGCAATGAAGGCCTGTCGCGCGAAGCCGCCGAGTTGCGCCGCGCGCAGATCTTCGATCCCTATCATCAGCGCATCGACGCGATCATCGACGCGCGTGCGCATCGGGGCATGCCGACGGTGCTGGTGTCGCTGCACAGCTTCACGCCGGTTTATGCCGGCATCGCGCGTCCCTGGCACATCGGCACGCTCTATCACCGCGACACGATGCTGCCGCCGCTGCTGCTGAAGCATCTGCGCAGCGAGGGCGATCTCGTGGTCGGCGACAACGAGCCCTATGCAGTCAGCGACGAGACCGACTACACGATCCCCGTGCATGGCGAGAAGCGCGGCCTGATGAATTCCGGCATCGAGATCCGCCAGGACCTGATCTCCGACCCGGCCGGAGAGACCGCATGGGCCGAGCGGCTGGCGCGCATCCTCGGCGAGATCGAGGCGACGCTGCGCAAGGAAGCACTGATCTAGGATTTCAGGGCGCAGCTAGGGCGCTTCCCCAACGTTGCGAGGTTCCTATGAGTTATGACTTGATGGTGTTCGAGCCATCCGTCGCCCCGGAAGAAAGAAAGAGCTTTCTTGAGTGGTACGGGCAACAGACAAAATGGTCTGAGGGCCATAGTTACAACGATCCAAGCGTGTCGACACCTTCACTTCAGGCTTATTTCCAAGACATAATAAAAGTTTTCCCCGCGATGAACGGACCATTCCGATCTGACGATTTTGACGACCCCAAAGTCACCGATCATTGCGTGGGGCGACATGTAATCTATTCCGCATTTACATGGTCGTGTGCAGAGCAAGCGTACAGCGTTGTACGACAGCTGGCTGCGAAACATCGAATAGGGTTCTTCGATGTGAGCGCGGAAAATGGCGATATCATCTTGCCAGCCGAATAACGGCTCGTGACCGCCTGTTCGATTGCCATTCCGAATTCTGCCGCATCTCCGCGGTTGAGACACCGCAGGGATGCGCATATTCCGATCAATTCGGCCGGCGCCGCCAGAGGAAGAGCAGGTAGAGCAACACGGGCAGGCCGAGCGCCACCCAGGAGACGGCATCCCACCAGCCGTCGCCGACCAGCGCGCTGATCAATCCCACCGTGCTCACGATCGCGATCACGAGCGGGGCGGCGAAGATCCGGGTCAATGAACGATGTGCGACCATGCTGATGTCACGACGTGAGCGCGGGGTTGTCGATCGAGGCGGCGTTGGCGATGGCGCGCTCCACGCTCACGCCCGCCTTGCGCCGGCGCAGCCACAGATACACGCCGGTGACCAGGATGAAGACGGTGAGGATGTCGAGCAGCGCCCAGACGATCTTGAGCGGCATGCCGCCGTAATCGCCGAAATGCAGCGGCTGCGAGACGTAGAGCGTCGACACATACCAGGGCATATCGCGGCTGTCGGTCAGCGTGCCCGTTTCCGCATCGATCAGCGCGGGCTTCAGCAGCCGCGAAGTCAGCGGCGTGTCGCCGTGCAGGAACACCGCGTAGTGGCTCTTGCTGCTGAACAGGGTTCCCGGGAACGCGACGAAGCTCGGCGTCATGCCGGGCGCCGCGTGCCGGGCCACTTCAACCGCGCCGTTCAGCGAGGTCAGCTTCGTCGGCACCGGCCGGTCCTTGTACTGCGCGGTCATCTCGGCAAGCTGGCCGAACTGCCACATCTTGAGCACGAGGTCGGCCCAGGTGTTGATGACGCCGGTAAAGCCGACCACCAGCGTCCAGGCGACGAGCAGGATACCGGCGAGATTGTGCACGTCGAGCCAGCGCACGACGCGGGTCCGCTGCGCGCGATAGGCGCCGAACCGAAGCTTTCGCATCGACGGCGCGTAGACCACGATGCCGGAGATGATCGCGACGCAGAACAGGATCCCCATCAATCCGAGGAACAGTTTTCCGGGAAGCCCTGCGAACATGTCGGTGTGCAGCTTCAGCATGATGTAGGTGAAGCGGCCGGTCACGTCGGGGGAATCGAGATAGGCGCCGGTATGCGTATCCATCCGGATCAGGAGATTGTTGGTCGGATCGGCGTCGATCGTCGGGCCGACGCTGACCCAGATCGCGCCGGGCTCGTCGCGATCCCAGATCAGGAAATGCGGCACCTTACCCGGCGCGTGCGCGAGCGCGTTGGTGAGCAGATGATCCAGATTGGCCGGCGGCGTGCCTGCGGGCACCTCGGCCGGCTTGACCGAACTGTGCAGGAGATCGTCGATCTCGTCGTGGAAGATCAGCGGCAGGCCGGTGATGCACAATAACAGCATGAACAGGGTGCAGATCAGGCTGGTCCATTTGTGGACGGCGCCCCACCGCCGCAGGGATTTGGTCGTCGCAGTCAACTTCGCTACCTAATTTCGGGAGTCTCCATTCCCGTCGTCACTATCACGATGAGAGATGCGAGCAGTCGCGCAGCGATTAGAACCCATCCAGTGTTGGACTTATCGTTGATCGTGTTGCGCTCTCGCAACGAGCGCGTCCGGGACCTGCGACGATGCGTCCGGCTTGCAGCGCAATCCTTTAGGATCGTTCTAAATCTGGATTGCCGCGCTCAACCCGCTGACCCGGCGTGGACAGGATGCTTCGCACGCCATTTGGGGCCCGGCCCGCGCATGTAGTGCTGCTCGGGCCGGTAGGGATCGCACATTCGCTCGATCAAATTCTGCCAGCCGGTCGTGATCGCATTCAGACCGCGGCGCAGAGGTAGCAATGACAGCAGCGACGACATGGCTCGCTCTTAGTGCGGTTTGCCGAGAACGAATGCGAATGGCAGGATGACGATCTCCTCGCCGTCCTCGTCGCTGACATGCACGGCCCAGTCGCGCCAATCTTCTAGACTGACCGTTGCGACCAGCGAGCGCATCATGCGGGTCGCCGCCTCGCAGGCCTCGGCGAGGCTGGTCACCGAGGTGCCGCGGCGATCCATCAGCACGCCGCGCGTATTCGAGCAGTGGAAGTAGACCTGTGTCATGTCCTGGGCCATCTGCGTATCCTCGCAAGCTCCGGGCGATCGGGTGCCCTTGCATGACGAAGCTTTACGCGGGCAGCGCGCGCCGATCCGTGATACGGCTCACACTGGCGCGAGACACCGCCGCCAGGCTGCGGCGGCGCCCTCACCAAATCGCGATTTGACAATTCTACTATATTTGTCAAATTCGTCAAATGGGACCGAAAACCCGCATACTCGATGCGACCATGCTGGTATTCCGCCGGCACGGCTTTCGCCGTTCCTCGATCGAGCAGGTCGCCGAAGCGGCCGGCCTGACGCGGCAGGCGCTCTATCATCATTTCGAATCCAAGGAAGCGCTGTTCCGCGCCGTGATCGAGCGCGTGCATGAGTCCGCGATCGCGGCCGAGGAGATTGCCGTTGCCGAGGCAGAGACAGCAGGTGGCAATCTCGGCGACATCCTTGCCGCGGGCATGACCGCGCGGATGTCGACCATGATAGCGTCGCTGGACGGCTCGCCGCATCTCGAGGAATTGTATTCCGAGCACCTCGTGCACGCGCGCGACCTCTACCAGACCTACGCCGCGCGCTATGCGGAGCGCATGGTCGCGACGATTTCGAAGATCGTTCGCAAGCAGCAGCTTGAGCTGCCGCAGGGCCTCTCGCCGACCGAATTCGCGCGGCTGGTCGAAATGTCAGTGTACGCATCGAAGTCGCAGTATCCGGCGATGCAGCCGTCCGATGCGTTCCTGAGGGACATGGCCGTGATGGTGCGGACGCTCTGCGCCGGCGTCTTGTCCAAATCTTCGCCGAAATCCGCAAGGCCGCCCATCAAGAAGGCGGCGATCAGGCAAAAGCCGACACGCAGCAAGACAGGAGAACATCCATGAGCACGACGACCATCAATGGCCGCGTTGAATCGCTGCCCGATGATCCCGATGCGCTCTTGATCGACATCGTGCGCGACCAGCTCAAGCTCACCGGCACCAAGCTCGTCTGCGGCGCCGGCGTCTGCGGCGCCTGCACGGTGCTGGTCGATGGCGCGCCGGTCGCAAGCTGCCTGATGCCAGCGCACGCCGCGGCCGGCAAAGCGGTGACGACGGTCGAAGCCATCGGCGCCGCCGGGCTGCATCCGGTGCAGAAGGCGTTCATGGCGCATGACGCCCTGCAATGCGGCTTCTGTACGCCGGGCTTCATCGTGGAGGCGACCGCGTTCTGCGACCGCTGGCGCGCAACCAGGGGGACGGCGGTGCCTTCGCGCGAAGAGATCGGCGCGGCGCTGTCGGGCCATCTCTGCCGCTGCGGCGCCTATGACGGCATCTTCCGTGCGGTGGCGGATGCCTGCGCCGGCCGCTTCGACGGCGACAATGTCGCAGCTCCCCGCATCGAGGCGCGCGACAAGGTGACGGGCGCGGCGAAATACACCGTCGACATCAACCACGATGGCCAGCTCGAGGGCCTGATCCTGCGCTCGCGCGAGGCGCATGCCCGCATCACCGCGCTTGATCTCGCTCCAGCGCGCGCGATCGCCGGCGTCGCCGCCGTGTCGCTGCTCGGCGACGACCGGATCGTGCGCTATGTCGGCGAGCCGATCGCGGCGGTCGCCGCAAAGGACCGCAAGACGGCGCTGGCCGCGCTGGCTGCGATCAAGCTGAGCAGCGAACGGTTGCCCGCGGTGGTCGGGCTCGACGCCGGGCGCAAGGATGGCGCGCCTGTGGTGTTCGACAAGGCCAGCCGCAAGCGGGCCGGCAATGTCTCGGAAGCGGCCGGCGGGCCGGCGCCATGGAAGCAGAACATCCGCGGGCCGACCGCGGTGTTCTCGACCCGCGCCAAGAAGGCCCGCAACTGGGTCGACGAGGCGCGTCAGGCCAACAACAAGCTGCTCGTCGAGGCCACCTTCCGCACCGCGACGCAGCAGCATGCATGTCTCGAGCCGCACGCCGCGGTGGCGCGCTTCGACGGCGACCGGCTGACCCTGCACGCCTCGACCCAGCAGGTGTTCCACCTGAAGGAGCAGATCGCCAAGCGCTACAAGCTCGATCATGACAAGGTCCGCGTGATCGCCGAGCACGTCGGCGGCGGCTTCGGATCGAAGGCGAGCCTCGGCACCGAGACCATCGCCGCCATCGAGCTCGCGCGCGAGGCGAAGGCGCCTGTCAGAGTTGCCTATGATCGGCAGGAAGAACTCTCCGTCGCCGGCTATCGGCCGGCCGCGGAGCTGAAGGTCGCGCTGCTGCCCTCCGACAAGGGCGGCCTGAAGGCGCTCTCCGTCACCGCGCATGCCGATACGGGCGCCGCGACCAACTCGACGATTGCGGGCCTGGCGCGGCTGATCTATCCGGCCGAGGCAAAGGATCTTTCGGATTTCGACGTCATCAGCAATCTGCCACCCGGCGCGGCGTTCCGCGGCCCCGGCGGTCCGCCGATGGCGTTCGCAGTGGAGCAGGCGATCGACGAGGCCGCGCTGCGGCTCAAGGTCGACCCGATCGCCTTGCGCAAGCGATGGGATCCCGATCCCAATCGTCAGCGGCTTTATGACTGGGCCTCCGGGCTCGAACTCTGGCGCAACCGCAAGCCTGCGCAGAATGGGCGCTATCGCCGCGGCATCGGCATGGCGACCGGCTACTGGCTCTATCTCTGGCAGCCCAACGTGAAGGTCGAGGTCGCGGTCAAGGGCGGCCGCATCGTCGCCAGCACCGCGACGCAGGACATCGGCACCGGCAGCCGCAGCGTGCTCGCCGATACGATCGCGCGCGAGTTCGATCTTGAGTCTGCCGACATCGACGTGCGGATCGGCGATTCATCGCTGCCCGAGGGGCCGGGCTCCGGCGGCAGCCGCGTCACCGCCTCGGTGATGCCGCCGACGCTGCAGGCGGTGCGGAAGCTGAAGGCCGCGATCCTCGAACAGGCGACACGAAAGCCCGCGCCCGGCTCGAACGCGCCCTGGCGCGAGCTGATCGCGCGCTCGCCCGACATCGCGGTGACGGAGACGCGCGGCGAGGACGGCAAGAACACCGCGCCCGGCATCCGCTCGCCGCTGCGCGAGGTCGGCCTGATGGGCATGGTGTTCGGCTGGATGATGCGCCGCTTCTCGAACATCGCGGTCGGCGCCGGCGTACCGAGCTCGGTGCAGGTGATCGAGGTGGAGGTCGACACCTGGCTCGGCCATGTCCGCGTGATCAACGTGCACACCGGCATCGCGGTCGGCAAGATCGCAGCGCCGGCGCTGGCGCACAGCCAGGCCTGCGGCGCGGTGATCCAGGGCCTCGGCTACGCGCTCTACGAAGCGCGCGAGCTCGATCCGACCAGCGGTGACGTGCTGACCGCGGGGATGGAGGACTATCGCATCCCGGGGATCGCCGACACGCCGGAGATCGATGTGCATTTCGACGAAGCCGGCTTCGACCATGTGCTCGGCAACAGTGTCGGCATCGGCGAGGCCTCGACGGTGCCGACCTCGGCCGCGGTCGCGAACGCGATCCACGACGCGATCGGGGTCCGCCTCACCGAGATTCCGATCCGGCCCGACCGCATCGTCGCCGCGCTGAAAGGGAGGGATGCCGCATGAGTGTCGCAACCGCAGAAGTACTGTCCGCGCCCGAATTCCGTGCCGCCGGCACCGACCTGTCGGAGCGCCGCCGCAGCGGCCTGTCGTGCGGATCGATCATCGATCTCACCGCCAGCCCCGACACGATCGGGATCGCTTGGAATGAGGATGGCTCGGCGCGGATCGGCGCGCTGACCGCGATCGCCGCGATCGCATCCGATGCGCGGCTCGCGCAAGCCTATCCCGGCATTGCCGCGGCCGCGCAGGGCCTGGCCACGCCGCAGATCCGGCACATGGCAACGCTCGGCGGCAATCTCGCCCAGCGCTCGCGCTGCTGGTATTTCCGCAATCCGCAGATCGCCTGTCTCAAGAAGGGCGGCTCCGACTGTCCGGCGCGAGCAGGCAACCATCTCTATCACGTCGCGTTCGATCTCGGCCCCTGCGTGGCGCCGCATCCGTCGACCATGGCGATGGCACTGCTGGCTTATGATGCGAAGATCGTCACCGACCGGCGCAGCAGATTGTCGATCACCGACCTGCTCGGCGACGGCAGCGACGGGGCGGCCGACAATCTGCTCGCAGCGGGCGAACGGATCGAGCGGATCGAGCTCCCTGCCCCGCTGGCCGGCGAGCGCGCGCTCTACAAGCGCGCGATCAGCCGGACGCATGCGGAATGGCCGCTGGTCGAGATCTGCGTGCGGGCCGTGATAGAGCGCGGCGTATTCCGCGAGGTCCACATCACCGCCGGCGGCATCGCCCCGGTCCCGCTGCGTCTTGCGGCAAGCGCGGCGGCACTGCAGGGAAAGCCGGCCGACGCGGCGACCATCGCGCAAGCCGCCGAGCTGGCAACATCCGGAGCCAAGCCGCTGCCGATGACCGGATACAAGCTCGACCTCTTGACCGGCCTGGTGCGCGACCTCGTCGAGCGGCTCGCGGTGTAGCGCGGGCGACCGTTCCGGCGCCGGGCTCAGCGCGCCCGCGTCAGCGCCAGCCAGATGCCGCCGCCGATCATGAAGCCGCCGGAGATGCGCGACATCAGCCGCGTCCGCTCCTTGGAGAAGAACTTGCGGGCGCGGCCGGCCGCCAAGGCGTAGGCGGCGTCGGTCAGCACGGCGGTCGCCATGAAGGTGACGCCGAGCAGCGCCACCTGCGGAAGGTGCGGCTTGTCCATGTCCATGAACTGCGGAATGAAGGCGCCGAAGAACACCAGCACCTTCGGGTTCGAGAGCAGCACCAGAAAGCCCTGCAGGAAGAACCCGCCGCGCGGCGGCGGCGGCCGATCGTCGGTGCCGACGCCCTCGACCGGCGAACGGATCAGCTTGATGCCGAGCCAGACCAGATAGGCGGCGCCCGCAAAGCGCACCCAGTTGAACCAGTAGCCCATCGTCGCCATCAGCGAGGTCAGCCCGACGGCGACGATGCCGATCACAATCGCGAGGCCGACCTGCGCGCCCAGCACATTGGTCAGCGCGGCGCGCGTGCCGTAGCGCAGCCCGTTGGCGATCACCATCGTGACGATCGGACCGGGCAACAGCGCCAGCGCAATGCAGGCGGCGACGAAGGCGAAATAGGCTTGCAGGGACATGGGGGCTCTCTGAGTTGAGTTCGAATTATGCACGTAGAAGCCGGAAGAGGAAACCAGTTCCTGCTCGCCCCGGTCGCTCCCGCAGAATGGTGTATCCAGTGCGCCGCTGCCATTTGACGGCCATTCTGATGTCGTCCTGGCGAAAGCCAGGACCCATTACCCCGAATGACAATAGTCGGGCGATGTTGCGGCCACGATCCCATTCATCGTCAAATGCGGTGGTTATGGGGCCCGGCTTTCGCCAGGACGACGGCGGTGTGTGCGGCACGTTCATTTTTCCCGCGCGAGAGACAGGCTCCTCAACGCCCTTGTACAGCCGCAGTCATCCATTTGACGATTTGCTGCGAGCCCAGCAACGCCAGCACCTCGCGCTGCACATTCGCAGTATCGCCTTTTCCCTGCGCCGCCACCGCCATCAGATCGCAACGATGCGACACAGCGATGCCGACCGCGGTGCGCTTGCCATCAAGATCATACGCCCTGATCCGTCCGCGCATCTCGGCGATATCGACGACATCGCCGGCCTTCAACGGCACGAAGCGCGGGCTGATCATGTCGACATCGGAAACGCGGTCGACCTCGTCGTCATCAGCGACGCCGCTGTCGCAGTTGCAGAAGCCGAGCTTTGGCCTGAGGTAGACCTCTACGTCGGCGCCGCACTCCGCTACACCGCAATGGAAGGCGCGGCCGGCGGGCCAGCCATCACGCGGGAACGGCCAGGCGATCTCGCGCCATTGCGCGGGCCGCGGCGGCGCCATCTCGTAGCCCGCCACGGCGGAAAGGCCGGCGAGCGCCAGGAACATCGCCGCGATGACCGGCCACGGGCGCGTCATCGTCCGCTCACTGCAGGCCGGCGGCGGCCCGCGCCGCGCCGGTCAGTTCCAGAATATGCAGGCCGGTGTTGGCGCGGTCGACCGCGTAGATGTAGCCGCGCGCGTCGGTCTCGACATTGTTGGTCTGGATCGCGACCTTGCAACGGTCCTTGCCGTCGATCGTGACGCAGCGTTTGTCGGTCGCCGCCGTGATCGAGGGAATGAAGTAGCCCACTTCCTTTGGATGATAGGGATCGCGGATATCTAGTGCGCGGACGCCGGCGTTGAAGAAGGCGATGAAGGCGAGCCTCTTGTAATAGACCGGCGCCATGCTCTCGTTCGACGAATGCGAGCCGAACCGGCCGCCGCGTTCGCAGAACGCGCCCCAAGCCTCGGGCACGGTGTAGCTCGAGATCAGCATCGGCCGCGCTTCGGTGGTGACGTCTGCAAACCACACCATCTGCCGCGCCTCGCCGCATTCATTCTGGATCGCCTCGTCGACGATCATCACAATGTCGCGGCTCTTGCCGTCCTTGTCATGGGCGAATTCCGCGATCGGCATGCCAGGCATCGGAAACACCGTGTGCGCGCCGTTCATCGCCGACAGCGGCATCCGCGCGATCTCCGGGAATTTCAGATTGTCCGGTGTCGGCTCCTTGGGCCCATTCAGAAGCTTGTCGCGATCGACGATCTGCAGGAAGCCGCCCTTGTCGGTGCCGTAGCCGAAATAGACCCGGTTGCCCTTCGGCCCGGTCGAGATCGGCCCGTGCAATTCGGTCGGCACCGCGCCGGTCGCGCCCGGCTCCTGCCCGGGCAGGCCGAAGTCCCTGATCTTCACGGGATGCGCGGGATCGGAGAGATCGTAGATTTGCGTCATGCGCCGCGTGCGCCAGTCCGGTGCGCCCGACACCAGGAAGGCGATGCCGGTGTCGCATTCCCAGAAATTCTTGTGCGTGTCCTTCAGCCCGCCGATCCGGGTGACCAGCACGGGATTAGCGGGATCGGCCACGTTCCAGATCTCATGTGCCTCGCTGCCGAAAGTGCGCAGCATGTAGACCGCGTTGCGATCGCCCTTCGGCAGATCCTTGCCGTCGCAGATCCGCACCATCTGCGCGCCGCCGGATTCGTATTTGCCTTCCTGGCCTGGAATGTGCCGCAGATATTTCGGATGCGCGGGATCGGTGACGTCGACGATCGAGGTGCCATTTGGTTCAGGCTTACCGGTCATCGGATTGACGGGATCAGGAATGTCGTCGGTGCCGCCGTGATGGCCGATATAGGCGATCCACCGGTCGCCCTGGTGATGGATGGTCGGCTGATAGGCGCTGCGCGCCTGCAGGTCGCTGGTTCCAACCAGCCGCATGTTGGAGGCTTCAGGCGGGTCGCCGATCTTCTGCTGCTGGGCGCTCGCAGCATTCGCGAGCAGGACGAAAATGAACGCGCAGCAAACTGCCGTAGCACGACCACCCATGTGCACCACCCCGAATTCCCAGGCCAATCTGCGTTGGCTGTGCGGAACGCTAGCACGGCCATACCGGTGCCCAAACACACGCTCTTGACATGCAACCATTTGGTTGCATATTATCCGACCCATGGATGAAGTCTTCAAAGCCCTCGCGGATGCCTCACGGCGGACGCTGCTTGACCGGCTTCACGATCAGAACGGGCAGACGCTCGGCGAGCTCTGCGACGGCCTCGACATGACGCGTCAGGCCGTCACCAAGCACCTTGTGATTCTCGAGGAGGCCAACCTCGTCACCACGATCAAGCATGGCCGCGAGAAGCTGCATTACCTCAACCCGGTTCCGATCCATCAGATCGGCGAGCGGTGGATCAAGAAGTTCGAGCGCGGCAAGCTCGCCGCGCTCAGTGAACTGAAAAGACAATTGGAGAAGCGTGATGAGTAAGCCGGACTACGTCTACGTCACCTATATCGAGACCACCGCCGACAAGCTGTGGCACGCGCTGACATCAAGCGAGTTCACCGAACGCTTCTGGTTCGGCTATCGTGTCAGCTCGGACTGGAAGGTCGGCTCGCCCTACCACTTGTCCAAGGACAGCAGCCGCGCCGTGCAGGGCGAAGTGCTGATCGCGGATCCGCCGAGCAAGCTCGCCTACAGCTGGGACGTGGTGAAGGAAGGTCATGCGCGCGAACAGGTCTCACGCGTGACCTTCGACATCGAACCGCACGGCGGGGTGGTCAAGCTGACCGTGACGCACGACAATCTCGGTCCGAAGACGCTGCGTGACATCTCCGGCGGCTGGCCGATGGTGATTGCAAGCCTGAAGAGCTTCCTGGAGACCGGACGCGAGCTGCCGGCCGACCTGCTCACCAGCGGCGCGAGGGAGGCCTACCATGCCTAAGCCCGAATTCGTCTACGTTACCTACATCGAGACCACGCCGGACAGACTGTGGGACGCGCTGACCAACAGTAGCTTCACGCGGCAGTACTGGTTCGACACCGAGCTGAAATCGGACTGGAAGGTCGGCTCGCCGCTCGCGCTGGTGATGAGCGGCAAGACCACCGACACCGGCGAGATCCTCGAGGCCGACCGGCCGCGGCGCCTCGCCTACACGTTCAAGCACGAGGCCGACCCTGACATGCGCAAGGAACCGGCAACGAAAGTTGTGTTCACGCTCGAGCCGTTCGGCAATGTCGTGAAGCTGACCGTCACACATGAGGGCTTCGGCGTCGGCAGCAAGCTGCTCGACGGCATTTCCAAAGGCTGGCCGGCGATCCTGTCCGGGCTCAAGAGCCTGCTCGAGACCGGCAAGGCGGTCACGATCCCGCCTGCCGCGCTCGCGATCGACGGCTTCGAGTGACAATGAAAATCTATCGAAGGATACGTGCGGACATGAATATCGAGAAATTCAAACCGGCGATCATCTACGCGATCTACATCGCTTCCACGCCGGAGAGGGTATGGCAAGCACTGACGAATGCTGAGTTCAGCCGGCAGTATTTCTCCGGCAACGCGGTCGAAGTCGATCTTCGGGTCGGTGGCGCCTACATCGTGCGCACGCCCGACGGTGCGCTGCACATCTCCGGCGAGGTGATCGAGTGCGATCCCTTGAGGCGGCTGACCATCACCTTCAACGTCAACTGGCCGCAGCTCGTCGAGAAGCTCGGGCCGACGCTCGTGACCTACGAGATCGAGCCGGCCGGCGACGGCGTGAAGCTGACCTTGCTGCAATCGCATGATCGCCCGATCAGCGACGACATCCTGTCCGGCGGCCGCACCGGCTGGCCGGCGATCCTTTCCAGCCTGAAGAGCCTCATGGAGACGGGCAAGCCCATGGCGATCCCGATGCAGCCGCCACAGCGCATGATGGCCGCGCTGAAGGAATTGGGAATCCCGATGCCGTCGTGAAGATCACTCCCGCCGCAGCATCGGATCCGCAAAGGAACCGACCGGGACCACGACGCGACGGTAGAGATGCCAGGTCGTGTGCCCAAGCACCGGAATTGTCACGAGCAGGCCAAGGAAATACGGGATCGCCGAGACGATCAGCAGCACGACGATAACCGCGGCCCATCCGATCATGGGCAGCGGGCTCGTCACGACGGCACGCACGCTCGTGATCATAGCAGTCACGAAATCGACTTCGCGATCCAGCAGCAGCGGGAACGATATTACGGTCAGCGAGAACAGAATCAGCGACAGCGCCGCCCCGTCGGCATTGCCGATGGCGAGGAACAAGAGGCCCTCATTGGTGGTCAGCACCACCGTCAGGAATTCGCGAAAGCTGGAAAAGGAAACGTTGAGCCCGAGCAGGAGCGCGAGCAGCAGCCTCACCTGGTACATCCAGATCACGAACACGAACAACGTGACGAACGCCATCCAGCCGATTTCGCCGCGCGAGCGCAGCTTCGACCAGATCGCGCCGAGCGAAATCGGCTGGCCCGCTTCGCGGCGCCTGCTGATCTCGTACAGACCTACCGCAACGAACGGGCCGATCAGCGCAAACCCCGCCGCGAGCGGATAGGCCAGATAGACCATGCCGAGCGCGGTCAGGCACAGCAGGATCGCATTGCCACCGAGCACGTAGATCGCACCGAACATCAGTCCGTAGAGCGGCACGGCCTGGAAATCGCGCAGTCCCTGCCCCAGCGCCTCCGCGATGTCAGCCACGCGAATCTTGCGCACCACCGGATCGAACTTGCCAGAAACCGACATCAGTCCTGCCGCGAATGATTGATCCTGCATCGATGCAGGCAATGGCGAGAGCCGCATTGACGCCGATCAATATTGTGTCGCGGGCCTACCCCAGCGCCCGCAACTCGCGCCGCAGCACCTTGCCAGTGGCCGTCATCGGCAGGCTGTCGGCGAACTGCACGAAGCGCGGATATTCGTGGGCGGCGAGCTGGACCTTGACGAACTCCTGGATCTCGCGCGCCAGCGCGTCGCTCGGCGCATGGCCCGGACGCAGCACGATCCAGGCCTTGATCGATTCGGTGCGGATCGGATCGGGAATGCCGACCACCGCCGACATCGCGACCGCCGGATGCTTCATCAGCGTATGCTCGATCTCGGACGGGCCGACGCGATAGCCGGCAGTCGTGATGACGTCGTCCTCGCGGCTGACGTACCAGAAATAGCCGTCGTCATCCTGCACGCCGAGATCGCCGGTCAGCAGGAATTCGCCGGCATACTTCTTCGCGGTCGCCTCCGGATTGCGCCAATACTTGAGCATGGTGCAAGGGCACGGCTGGCGCACGCCGATGATGCCGCGCTGGCCACGCGGCAGCTCCTCGCCTCTGTCGTTGACGATGCGGACGTCGAAGCCCGGCGTGGCGCGGCCCATCGAGCCCGGCCGGATCGGAAACAGATTGGAATTGCTGCCGATCACCAAATTGCATTCGGTCTGCCCGAACACCTCATGGGCATCGATGCCGAAGGTCTCGCGCACCCAGCCGAGCAATTCGCCGCCGAGCGACTCGCCGCCGGTGAAGATGCTGCGCAGCCTGACGCCGGAATTCTTCACATCGGCCTGCCGCATCAGCTTCAGCGCGGTCGGCGGCAGGAACACGTTGCGGATGCCGAGCTCGGCCATCATCTGCATCGCGGCCTGCGGCTCGAATTTGCGGGCGCGGTGACCGACCATCGGGATGCCGTGGTACCAGAACGCGAACAGGCCGTTGATCAGGCCGCCGATCCAGGCCCAGTCGGCCGGCGTCCACATCAAGTCGCGGGGCTTGGGCAGGAAGTTGTGGCACATCTCGACATTGGGCAGATGGCCGAGCACCACGCGATGCGCATGCAGCGCGCCCTTCGGATTGCCCGTGGTGCCCGAGGTGTAGATGATCAACGCGGGATCGTCGGCCGACGTGTCCACAGTGGCAAATTCAGGGGACGCCGATCGGATCGCGCTCCAGAATGACTTCGTACCGGCTGGCGTCTTTTCGCCGACGATGTAGACGCTCTTCAGCTCGGGCAGGCGATCGCGGATCTTGGCGATCTTCTCCCAGCCGGCCTCATCGGTGATGACGGCTTTCGCCGCCGAGTTCGACAGGCGGAATTCGAGCGCATCCTCGCCGAACAGTGCAAACAGCGGGATCGAGATCAGCGCCGCGCGGAACGCGGCAAGATGCGCGACCGGCAATTCGAGCGATTGCGACAGGAACACCGCGACGCGGTCGCCGCGCACGAGGCCATCGGCAGTCAGGACATTGGCGAAGCGGCGTGAGGCGTCGGCGACTTCATCAAACGAGGTGCGCGTGGCGCCGCCATCCTCATCGACATAGACCAGCGCGAGCCGACCGGTACCGTCGGCATGGCGGTCGCAGCATGCGGTAGCCATGTTGAAGCGGGCGGGGACGTCCCAGCGGAAGTTGCGGTAGAGTTCGTCGTAGGTTTTGGCTTCCTGAAGCATGGCAGCAGACTAGACCATCGCCGCCCGACCACAAACCCCTCCTTGCGGGGAAGCCGTCAGGCTGCCGCCCGCTGCATGGCGAACTCGGCCTCGAGGCTTTCGCGGTCGCGATAGATCGACGCGACGGCGAGCACACGCCCGCCGCGCTTGTAGCGAAGCATGCAGTCCCTGCCGGCGATGCTGCCGTCTACTGCGATCTCGTCCCACTGCTCAGCGTGGCCGACATAGTTGATCGGCACGTCGTAATGCTGGCTCCAGAAGAACGGCACCGCATCGAATACCTCGCGCTGTCCAAGCATATTCCGCGCGGCGGTCTGGCCCTGGCGCTCGGCCACCACCCAATGCTCGACCCGGATCGCCTCGCGGCTGTGCGGATCGGGCCAGCGCGCGATGTCGCCGGCCGCGTAGATGCCGGAGACACTGGTCTCCAGATAGGCGTCCACTTTCACGCCGCGATCGATCGCGAGCCCGGCCCCCTCCGCCAGCGCCAGCCGCGGCTTCACGCCGACGCCGAGCACGACGAAATCGGCATCGAGCACGGGTCCGCTCTTCAGGTGCGCGCGCTTGCCCTCGATCGCACTCACCGTGTCGCCGAGGTGGAAGACGACACCATGCTCTTCGTGCAGCGCGCGGACAAAATCACCCATCTCAGGCCCGAGCACGCGCTCCAGCGGCCGCTGTTCCAGCCCGACCACGTGAACCTCGATCTCCCTCGCGCGCAACGAGGCCGCAACCTCGAGCCCGATGAAGCTTGCGCCGATCACGACCGCGCGGCGCGCTCCACTGGCCGAGGCGATGATCGCGCGGCAATCGTCGAGCGTGCGCAGCACGTGAACGTGGGGCTGATCCACGCCCGGGATCGGCAGCCGCATCGGCTCCGCGCCGGTCGCCAGCAGCAGCCGGTCATATGGAATTGTTTCGCCGCCGGCCAGCACGACGTTGCGACGGCCGATGTCGATCGACTTGACCTCGGTCCCCAGCCTGAGATCGATCGTCGTATCGGGATAGAAATTGTCCGGCTTCAGCGGCAGCCAGTCTTCCGGCGCGCTGCCGGCGAGGAAGTCCTTCGACAGGTTCGGCCGATCCACCGGCGGCGCGGTCTCGCCGCTCAGCATGACGATGCCGCCGCGATAGTCCTGCCGTCGCAGCATCTCGGCGGCGGCGAACCCAGCCGCGCCTCCGCCGACGATCACGATCCTGCTGGGCGAATCGACCGATCCCTTGACGCGGGGTTTCGGCTGCTCGCGCTTCTCGCGCACGACGATGCGATCGCCGTCGTGCTCGACCTTCCAGACCGCGAGCGCGCTGAAGGCGGGCGCAGCGGTCGCTTCACCGGTGCGAATGTCAAAGCAGGCGTGATGCCAGGGGCAATGGACGGTCTCGCCCTCCACCAGGCCTTCGGCGAGTGGACCGTGGTAATGGCTGCAATGCGCGTCGATGGCGAAGATATCCGCCCCCGAACGCACCAGCAGCACGTCCGCGTCGCCGACATGGCCGAGCAACATCGTGCCCGGGACGTCCGAGAGTGCCACACCTTGTGTCAGATCCGGACCGGAAGGAGCTTGCTGATCGGCCATGGCCTGTCTCCAGTTTATCCAGAACTTCGCCCCGAAGGCGCCGGCGCCGGCTCTCGGCAAGCCGATCTCAGCTTCCCTGCATGTAGCGGACCGGGTTCTCCTTGTCCGCCTTGAAGATATCGGCGGCCTCGGCGAACAGCGCCGCAACGGCAGCTGCCTTCAGATCAACAAACGCCTCGAAGCTGAAATTGTTGCCACCGGCCCGCAATTCGCCGAGTTGACCGGCGTAGCAGGACACCAGCGGATTCCCGTTACGGGTGACCGCGACATAGATGCTGATGTAGTTCTTCTGCAGCGCCACCCCGATCACCGGCCAGACCGCCGTCTTGCCGGACTTGATCGCGTAGCGAAACTGACCGTAGCCGATCATGTTCATGCGCATGCCGGCCTCGCCGGCCGGTGTGCCCGCATGAAAGTGCCGCTTGAGCGAAGGCGCGGCCTTTCGCATCAGCGCATGGACTTGTTCGAGATCCGCGGTCCGGCCCGGATCGAAGGCGAGGTAAGCTTCCAGACTGTCCGCCGCGACACGAAACATCGGAAGCCTCCGCCACTATCCCGCGAGCGCGGCCTTCACCAGGCCGCTGGCCTTGCCGAAATCCATCTGGCCGGCGTATTTCGCCTTCAGGGCGCCGATCACCTTGCCCATGTCCTTGATCCCGGCAGCATTGGTCTCGGCGATGATGGCCGCGATCGCGGCCTTCACGTCGTCCTCGGACATCTGCTTCGGCAGGTAGGCGGAGATCACGGCGATCTCCTCGCGCTCCTGGGCGGCGAGCTCGGCACGGCCGCCCTTGTCATAGAGTTCGACCGATTCCTGGCGCTGCTTGATCATCTTCTGCAGGACGCTCAGGAGCTCGGCATCGGAGAGTGGCGGCTTGCCCTGCCCGCGCGCGTCGATGTCGGCGTTCTTGATGGTCGAATTGACCATGCGCAGCGTGGAAAGCTTGCGCTCGTCCTTCGCCTTCATCGCTTCCTTGACCGCAGTATTGATATCGTCGCGCAGCATCCTGATGTCCTCTCGTCCTACAGGATGCTGATCTAAGCCCTTCGCCCGGCCAGAACAACAGTTAAGCCCCGGTTCTGGCCTCCCCAGGACCGGGACGGCCGGCCTCGGGCCGGCATTGGCGCCGCCGCCGGTACGCCGGCGCGCCGGGCAGTTTCACTGCATCAGATGCCTGGCCAGCGCATCGAATGCCGGCAGCGTCGTCGGATCGTTGTAGGCGTTGGCCGCGAGCGGATGCGAGCCGAAGCGGGCGATGACCATCTCGGCCTTGGGATCGACGTAGATTGCCTGACCGTTGACGCCACGCGCCATGAAGGCGCCGTGCTCATTGTGGCTGACCCACCACATGTCGCGGTAGCTCCAGCCCGGAAGCGTCCTGTAGCCGGCCTTCTCGAAATCGGACTTCCGGCCGCCATTGCGGATGTCGTCGACGACGGCCTTCGGCACGATCTGTTGGCCGTTATGGGTTCCGTCAAGCCGCATCATCTCGCCAAAACGCGCCAGATCCCGGACGGCCGCATTCAGCCCGCCGCCGGCGAATTCCGTCCCCTCACTGTCGATCAGCATGTAGGCGTCCTGCTCCATGCCGAGCTTCTGCCAGATGCGCTCGGAGAGCAGTTCGCCGACGGTCTTGCCGGACGCCCGACGGATCAGCCAGCCGAGCACGTCGCTGTTGACGGTCTTGTAGGCGAACGCCTCGCCGTGCTGGCCTTCCTTCTTCAATGTCTCGAGGAAGCCGTAGAAGCTGGTCGGCCCGCTATAGCCGGGCGGGCGCGGCACGAGACCGCCGGCCCTCACATGGTCGAAGATCTCGGCCTTGGGATCGGCGTAGTTCTCAGAATATTTGACGCCGACAGTCATATCCAGGACCTGCCGCACGGTCGCATCGCCGTAGGCCGTGTCCCTGAGCTCCGGAATGTATTGAGAAACCGGGGCCTTCTCGTCGAGCTTGCCCTCGGCGACCAGCGTGGCGCCAAGCGTGCCGAAGAACGACTTCGTCACCGACATCGCGATGTGCGTGGCATGCTGGTTCATCACGCCGAAATAGCGCTCGTAGACGATCTTGCCCTTGTGGAGCACGACGATCGCGTCGGTGTAGTTGGCAGCGAGCGATTGCGCCCACGTCATGGTCCCGGATTGGCCGAGCGGTTGAAAGGTGATGGTGTCGATGTCGGCGAGCTCGGCGCGCGGCAGCGGCGATGCGGCACTGTCGCCGCGCCAGATATTGCTCGTCGGCACAAAGCGACGGAAATTCGCAAACGACCAGCGCGTCTGCGGAAAGGCGAAATGCGAGCCGTTGGAAAACTGGATGAGCTTGTCCGCGGGCGGCGGCGAGCCGATCATCCATCCCATCTTGACGGGATCGGAATCGGCGGCGTTCAGCGGCGGCTGCTGTTGCGCCAGCGCGGCTTCCGTGCCGAGCCCCATCGTCGCGGCCATCATGATACCGACCATCGTCGAACGTCCGGTCATCGAAACTCCCTCCCTGGATGAGTTGGTTTCGCCCGCGGTAGCGCTCGGTATCGATATATGTCAAATTCATAATATTACTTATCATATGAGTGTATTTCATCGTGCCGACGCTCCGACAGATCCAGATGGTTCGCGCCCTCGCCGAGCACCGTCATTTCACCCGCGCCGCGAATGGTCTCGGCGTCACGCAATCCGCCCTCACCAAGAGCGTGCAGGCGCTCGAGGACGAACTCGGGGTACGCCTGTTCGATCGCGGCGCCGGCACGCTTGAACCGACCATGTTCGGCGCGATCGTGCTGGCACAGGGCCGCACAGTCCTTCGGGAAATGTCCGAGCTGGTCAGAGAGATCGATCTCGCAAGGGGCCTCGAAACCGGCGGGATCACGGTCAGCGCCAGCGTGTTTCCGGCGGAGTTGTGGGCGCCGCAGGCGCTGGGGCGGCTGGCGGGAGCGCACCCCAAGCTCACATGCGTGCTGCGCACGCTCGACAGCAAACAGGCGGTCGACGATGTATCGGAGGGAATATCCGACATCGCCATTGCCGACGCGACCGAGGCCGAGGGACGGGAGAATCTGGACAGCGAGATTCTGGCGACGACGCCGATGTCTCTATTCTGTCGGAGCACCCATCCGCTGGCGCGGCGCAAGAGCCTCCGGCCGGAAGACTTTCTCGGCTATCCATTCGCCGGCCCGCCGCTCTCCAGAGCGCTTGCCCGCCGCAATCTCGGAAAATTCGGCAAGATCGCACTGAGCGTCTCGCCGCACGAGCAGCTCACGCCGCGCATTTCGGTCGGAAGCTTCTCGGCGATGGTGCAGGCGGTTCTTCACAGCGATGCGGTCGGCTGGGCGCCCGACTCGCTGTTCGCCGGCCATGCCAAGGACGGGGGCCTCACCGTGCTCAGGGTCTGGGACCTGACCATCAGCGCGACCTTCGCATTGTATGCGCGGCGCCATCGCACGCTGTCGCCTGCGACGGTCGAATTCATCAAGCTGGTGCGGGCCATGCAGCCATCAGCGGCGTCCCCCGCGGCCTCTCGGCTGGTGCCGTGACGCGGCCGGCATGTGCGCGTGCGATATCCACTCTACCTCAGTTTCGCAGCCACTCGACCAGCGCATCGGCACAGGCCTGCGGCTGCTCCAGCTGCGGCAGGTGACCGCAATCGGGGATCACCACGAGCCTGGCCCCGGGGATGCCGTTGGCCATCTCGTCTGACAACGCGTTCGGCACGGTGTTGTCGGTATCCGACGTCAGCACCAGCGTCGGGCACTTGATCCAGGCCATGCTCGGTCGTGAATCCGGCCGGCTGAGCACGGCGTTCTGCTGGCGGATGAAGGCCTCGGCGCCGACGTCCTCGCTCATGTCCTCGACGATCTTCCGCAGGCCTGCATCCCCTTGCCGCGACGGATGCACGAAGCCCGGAAACAGCTCGTCGACCACGTTCCGGTACTGACCGGTTTTGGCACGTTCGATCATGCCACGGCGGCGTGCGGTCGCCTCCGGGGTGTCCGCCCGCGCCTGGGTGTTCATCAGCGCCAATTTCGCGACCCGCTCGGGCGCCTGACGCATGATCTCGAAGGCGATGTAACCGCCCATCGAGTGCCCGGCGAGCGCAAAGCGCGGCGGCGCCTCGGCCAGGATCCGGCGGGCGATCGCCCCCATATTGTCGTCCCTGACATGGTTGGCGACCGTGACCGGCCCGCACCGCCACAGCGCCGGGATGACCGGGGCAAAAATCCGCGGCGAGCAGATGAGGCCCGGGACGAGCAGGATCGGCATCGTGTTGTCCATGCGGGAGCTCCGGACCGGGTCATTTTCGGCAAGCAAACGGCCGCTTCAGGGAACTTTAGATTAAAAGGCCGTTCCGGCCTGTCAAATCGGCGGACACTGCCGTGTGAATCCGTGCCCTTTCGCTTTGACGCCGCAGGGTGCGGCGACTATTTAAAGGGCTCATGACAACCCCCGAAAACGCTCCCGCCTGGCCGGACCACAAACCGACCGCGCTCCTTGTGCTCGCCGATGGTACCGTGCTGGAAGGCTTCGGTCTCGGCGCGGAAGGCCACGCCGTCGGCGAGGTCTGCTTCAACACCGCGATGACCGGCTATGAGGAGATCCTCACCGATCCGTCCTATGCCGGCCAGATCATCACCTTCACCTTCCCCCATATCGGCAATGTCGGTACCAACGAGGAAGACATCGAGACGGTGAACATGGCCGCGACGCCAGGCGCGCGCGGCGTGATCCTGCGCTCGGCGATCACCGATCCCTCGAACTACCGTGCCACCCGCCACCTCGACCAGTGGTTGAAGGCGCGCGGGATCATCGGCCTGTCCGGCATCGATACAAGGGCGCTGACCGCGCTGATCCGCTCCAAGGGCATGCCCAACGCGGTGATCGCGCACGCCAGGAATGGCGAGTTCGACCTGCACGGCCTGAAGGAAGAGGCTCGCGAATGGCCCGGCCTCGAGGGCATGGACCTGGTGCCGATGGTCACCTCCGGCCAGCGCTTCACCTGGGATGAGACCCCCTGGGAGTGGGGCAAGGGTTTTGGCCAGCAGACCGCGCCGGAATTCAACGTGGTCGCGATCGACTACGGCATCAAGCGCAACATCCTGCGTCTGCTGGCCGGCGTCGGCGCCAAGGTGACCGTGGTGCCGGCGACGACGGCGGCCGAGGACATCCTGGCGATGAAGCCGGACGGCGTGTTCCTGTCGAACGGCCCCGGCGATCCCGCCGCGACCGGAAAATATGCCGTGCCCGTCATCCAGAAGGTGATCGCGTCGGGGACGCCGACCTTCGGCATCTGCCTCGGCCATCAGATGCTGGGCCTTGCCGTCGGCGCCAAGACCATGAAGATGCATCAGGGCCACCACGGCGCCAACCATCCGGTCAAGGACGAGACCACCGGCAAGGTCGAGATCACCTCGATGAACCACGGCTTTGCGGTGGACCAGGCGACGCTGCCTGCCGGTGCGACCCAGACCCATATCTCGCTGTTCGACGGCTCCAATTGCGGCATCGCGCTCGAGGGCAAGCCGGTGTTCTCGGTGCAGTACCACCCGGAAGCCTCACCCGGCCCGCGCGACTCGCACTATCTGTTCCAGCGGTTTGCCGATCTGATGCGGAAAAAGAAGCAGGCGGCGTAGATCGCGGCCGTCGGCGCAGCCCTTCATGGAATACCGCATGCCCGGACCATCTGGTCCGGGCATGATCTTTTGTCACGCCTTGCATGAGCGGACTCTGCCAAGCTACTCGTCATATGATGACGATCATCAAGCAGCAGGATTGCCCGACATGACCGACAGCGCCACCCCAGAGCCCGTCTACGGCGTCTCCTCGATCGAGGTGATGGCGTCGATGCCGGGGCTCGACTTCGTGCGCGGCATCTTCGCCCGCACGCTGCCGGAGCCGCCGATCATGGAGAACGTGGAGCCGTTCGACTGCACCGCCGAGTTGGGTCATGTGGTGATCCACAGCATCCCCGGGCTGCGCCACTACAACCCGATCGGCTCGGTGCACGGCGGCTATGTCGCGATCCTGCTCGATTCCGCGATGGCGCTCGCGGTGCAGACCACGCTGCCGAAAGGTTCGGGCTACACCACGCTGGAGTTCAAGATCTCCTTTGTCCGCAGCATGAGCCAGGACACCGGCAAGATCCGCACCGAGGGCCGGGTGCTCAACGCCGGCCGGCGCGCCGCGACCGCCGAAGGCCGCATCACCGATCAGAACGGCAAGCTGATCGCGCACGCCACCACGACCTGCATGGTGTTCGAGCTTCCCAAAAGCGCCTGAATGCAATCGCATCTTCGCGCATTGGAGGCATGACTTACAGCGCTGGATTGGCGCCAGTGCTCTGTGATTGAGTCTCCCTGTCCGAGATCAGGCAACATGATCCGGCCTGCGAAGGGAAACGCCCGATGACCTCAGCCAATCCAGACATGACCATCCGCGACATCCGCGTCACGATGCTGCGGCTGCCCTGGGCCGACGACCGCTGGCTCAAGGGCGCAGCGCTGGGCGCGACGCGCGACATCCTGATCTGCGACGTCGAGACGTCGGGCGGCATCACCGGCATGGGCTATCTATTCGTGTTCCGCCCGGCGATGCAATCGATCGCGGCCTGTCTCGACGAGTGCATCATCCCGCGTGTGATCGGCAAGGATGCCACCGCGATCGAGGCGATCTGGCGCGATCTGTGGACGGCGACGATGACCTATGGCCGCGGCGGCATCGCCGCGATGGCGATGTCGGCGCTCGACATCGCGCTGTGGGACGCGGTCGGAAAGCGCGCCGGCCTGCCGCTGCACCGGCTGTGGGGGCACTATCGCTCGGAGATTCCGATCTATGGTTCCGGCTGTTTCCGCGGCGCCGGCGGCGACGGCATGATCGAGAAGGCGCTGCATTTCGTGAAGCAGGGCTACAAGGCGATCAAGATGCAGGTCGCCCATGTTCACACCCCCGCGCAGGACCTCGACAATGTGCGCCGCATGCGCGAGGCGGTCGGGCCCGACATCGACATCATGATCGACGTCAACATGGGCTGGAGTGCCGATGTCGCCATCGAGATGGGACGCAAATTCGAGAAATACGATATCTACTGGCTGGAGGAGCCGGTGCCGGCCGATGATTTCGCCGGCTATCAGCGCATCGCGGCGGCGCTCGACATGCGCGTCGTCGGCGGCGAGACCCATTTCACGCGCTACGATCTGCGGCCGTTCTTTCTCAATCCCTGCCTGCCGATCCTGCAACCCGACCCGATGCGCGGCGGCATGACCGACCTGCGCAAGATCGCGGCGCTTGCGGACACGTTCGGCATCACCATCGCGCCGCATCTGTTCCCCGAACTCAATGTGCACCTGTTGGCTTCGATTCCGAACGGCATCTGGTGCGAGAACATGGCCCTGATCGACGACCTCTGGGTCGATCCGCCGAAGATTGCCAACGGCATGATCACCGCGCCGGAGCGGCCGGGACATGGGCTCAAATTCCAGGACGAGGTGTTGAAGTTCAAAATCTAGCGGGAACGGTTCCCGGACCGACGGTTTGATATCACCGCCCCTCGCAACGCTGGAGAGCCGCCATGCCGGTGCTGAGTAAGGATGCCGAACCCCTGAGCATCGTCTTTCAGGACGACGGCCTGGTGCCGAACAATCCGATGCCGTTCCTGGTTTACAAGGGCGCGGTCGGCGTCGGCAAGAATCCCGAGGCCACGATCGAGCAGCTGTTCGGCAGCAATGGTTGGGGCGCGATGTGGCGCAACGGCGTCTACGACTTCGCGCATTACCACGCCACCGTGCACGAGGTGCTGGGCGTCGCCCGCGGCGGCGCGCGCGTGCAGTTCGGCGGCGAGCGCGGCCGTGCGCTCGAGATCACAGCCGGCGACGTCGCGATCCTGCCGGCCGGCACCGGGCATCAATGCCTGTCGGCGAGCGGCGACTTCAGCGTGGTCGGCGCCTATCCCCCGGGCCCGCCGATGGACCTGCAACGACCGACGCCGGAGAACCACGTCCGGGCGCTGAAGACGATCCCGCTGGTGGCGATCCCCGTGACCGATCCGGTGATGGGCAAGAACGGGCCGCTGGTGCGGCTGTGGAGGCGCACCTGACCCCACCGATCAATGCACGTCGCTCACATGCAGCGCCGAGTACGCGGCGCCGAGGAATACGCTGTACGCAAGCACCATGACGAGGGAAAATCCGGCCGGAAGGCTGCCGAGGCCGAGCTGGGACGCAAACAGGCCACGGCCGAGCACCGGAAAGTAGAGCAGCCCCATTGCGATCCAGCCCAGAATGCCGAACACGAATCCCTTGGCGATCCCGCTGTGGCCCGGCAGTAAATGGTAGCTGACGCGAAACAATATCCCGAGAATCAAGGTGCCGTTGACGAAAGACATCGCCCACGGCACCGCCGGATGCACCGCGCCTCCGAGCCATTCGCTCAGACCGTGCTGCAGGTCCCGGTAGGGATGGAAGGTCGGAAGCCAGCCCATCCACCGCTTGAGATACATCACACCGGAGTGCGCGGCGTTGCCGCACAGTCCTGCAGCAAGCGACCTCCATATCTTGTCACCGAGGGCGAGATACATCACTGCTTGGCGATCCGCTGCGCCTGTCTCAGGCGATCTCGGCGACAACCTGCCGGAGCAGGTCGCGAACCTTGCCGGCGACGGCGCCGAGCTTGGGGTTCTCGATCGCACTCATCGAAGCAACGGGATCGACCGCCGAAATCTCCACTCTGCCGCCTTCGTGCTGCTGCACCACCACATTGCAGGGCAGCATGGTGCCGATCTTGTCCTCCAGCGTGAGCGCCTCGTAGGCGAGCTTCGGGTTGCACGCCCCGAGGATCAGATACGGCCGGAATTCAGCTCCGATCTTCTTGTTGAGGGTGTCCTTGACGTCGATTTGCGTGAGCACACCGAAGCCGTGGCTCTTCAGCGCAGCCGTCGTGGCGCTGACGGCTGCGTCGAACGGCATGTCGACGGTTTTCGAGAAATGGTATGTCATAGGTCTCTCCGGAGAAGAGCAGGCATTCGCGCTGCGAAGTCAACAACTGCAAGGGCTAGCTGAACGCGCATCCGCCGGGCAGCCCGAGCCTCTTGAACACCATCGCAGCGGGGCAGAACCCGGTAAACGATGCCTGGACCATGTTCAGCCCGGCAAAGGCCGTCAGCAGGTACCAGTAGGCGTTGACGTAGGTGCCGAGCACGAGGCCGAGCAAGACGACACACCCCGCGAAGGCAAGAACGGCCTTGTCGATATTCATGGCAAACTCCTCAGTTTCAGTGACATCAGGAACGGGTAAGACCAGCCTCGGCCCAGGCAACGATGCCGCGTGCGTCCATCACCCCGGAATGACGGGCAATCTCGCGCCCGCGGCGCATCAGCAACAGGGTCGGAATCCCCGTGACATTGAGACGAGACGAGGTGGCAGGCGCGCGGTCGGAGTTGAGCTTGAGCAGCCGCACCTTCGGCTCGAGCTGCCCCGCCGCACGTTCGAACATCGGCGCCATGGCACGGCACGGAGCGCACCAGGGAGCCCAGACGTCGACGAGCAAGGGAATGTCGCTGTTCGCGAGATGACGCGCGAAACCCTCTTCGTCGACCTCGATCGGATGGCCGGTGAACATCGGTTGATGGCAGGAGCCGCAGCGCGCACCGTCCGGCGCGCGCCCCGCCGGCAGACGATTGGTCCGCCCGCAATGCCCACACACGATCTGACACGTCTCGCTCATGTTCCGGTACGGACCTCCTTGATCTTGGCGATGTTGAGCTTGTCGAGCACGAAGCGCTCATAGAACGGCTCGCTCTCGCCGCGCCGCATCTTGCGGAGAAAGTATTTTTCGAAGGCGACCTTGGCGTAGTGGACCCACTCGCCCTTCGCGGACCAGTTGACGTTGCGCGGCGGGATCTGCGGTTGCGCCAGGAAGGCGACGCCGGAATCGCCGAAATCGGCAAGACAGATCGCATTCCAGGTCGGTTGAGTCGTCGGCTCCCTGCCCTTGAGCAGCGCGCCAATGTTCATCGCTGTTGCCGTCACCATGGACTCGATCATGAAGCCGGTCTTCGGCACGCCGACCGGCACTGCGGTCGCCCCGATCGGCGGGATCGCCACGCAGACGCCGACCGCGAATATGTTGGGAAAGGCTGGATTGCGCTGATGCTTGTCGACGACGACGAAGCCGCGCGGATTGGTCAGCCCGTCGATGCCGCGGACCGCCTCGACGCCGCGAAACGCCGGCAACATCATCGAATAGGCAAAGGGCAGTTCGTGGGTCTTGCGAACCGAGCCGTCTTCGGCCAGTTCCTCGACCAGCATCTTGCCCGCCTCGACGGCGTTGACGCGGGCATTGGTGATCCACTTGACGTGCTTCGCACGCATCTCGCTCTCGAGCAGGCCCTTGGTATCGCCGACGCCATCGAGCCCGAGGTGACCGATATAGGGTTCCGAGGTAACGAAGGTCATCGGCACTTGGTCGCGCAGCTTGCGGCGGCGCAGTTCGGTTTCCAGGATGAACAGGAATTCGTACGCGGGCCCAAAGCACGACGCTCCCTGGACCGCGCCGATCACGACGGGGCCTGGATTGGCGGCCAGCCGGTCGAACGCCTCCCTTGCATGCGAAGCGTGGTCGACGTGACAGACCGATTGGGTATGGCCTTGCGGCCCGAGCCCCGGAATCTCGTCGAAGGCAAGCTCCGGGCCGGTCGCGACCACGAGATAGTCATAGCCGACAGACGTGCCGTCGCCGAGCTCGACGCGGTTCTCCGTCGGGTACACGCGCTTCGCGCCCTGCACGAGCAGGCGGATATTCTTGCGCTTCATGACCTTCTCGAGATCGATCTCGATCTCGTCGCGCCTGCGCCAGCCGACCGCCACCCAGGGGTTTGACGGGACAAAGTGGTAGAGAGCCCCCTGCGAAATCACGCTGAGGCGGTCGTCCTTGCCAAGCTGCGGCAACAGTTCGTAGGCCATCAGCGTGCCGCTCAGACCGGCCCCGATCACGACAACTTCCGCCATGCTCACCTCCCTTGGTTGAACGTTCCGCCGGTCGTCCCGGTCATCGATAATGCTTGACGATATATTCTATTGTTCGTATATACGCAAGTATGAATATAAATATCGACGACATGCAAAGCGCGGCCGATCAGGCGAGCAATCTCCTGAAGTCTCTCTCCAACCGCCACAGGCTGCTGATCATCTGCCAGTTGATCGACGGCGAGCGATCTGTGGGCGAGCTCGCCGAGTTCCTCGATCTGCGGGATTCCACGGTCTCTCAGCATCTTGCGCTCCTTCGCAAGGATGGCCTGGTCTCCGCTCGCCGCGACGGGCAGACGATCTTCTATTCGATCGCAAGCGAGCCCGCGCGGAAGGTTCTGCAAGCGCTCTATGAAGCCTATTGCGCTCCGGCCGGCGGCAGACGAAGGCGAACTTTATGATCTCGCGACGGTCATCCATTGAGCAGGATCAACACTTCCGCGCCGGCGGCGAAGATAAGGGATGAACCCGCGCGCGACGTCACGACTTCCATGACGAGACGGATATTTCCGATGCGAATTTCGATATTGCCAGCGGCCCTCACCGCCTTCGCGCTCTCTTTGGCGCCGGCTCGCGCCGACACGCTCACTGTGGCGCAGCATCGGGTTGCTGACGAAAAGGCCGTGTTCGCAACGGTGGAGAGCATCAGCGTGGCTCCCGCCCGCGGACGCATCAGCGGTACGGTTGCCCAGCTCAATGTCCGCGAGGGCGATCGCGTAGCGGCCGGTCAGGTCATCGCGACGGTCGGCGACGAAAAGCTCGTGCTGCAGATGAAGTCGCTCGACGCACAGATCGAGGCCTTGCAGGCGCAGGCCAACCAGGCGCAGATCGATTTCACGCGGATCGAAGGACTTGTCGAACGCGGCACGCTGCCGCGCGTCAAACTCGACGAGGCGCGGACCGCATTGAACGTCGCCGACAATGGTCTGCGCGCAAGGACGGCCGAGCGGGCCGTGATCAGCCAGCAACTGAGCGAGGGCCGCGTACTGGCGCCCTCCGATGGCCGGGTCCTGAAGAAGCTCGTGACCGTGGGTTCGGTCGTGCTGCCCGGCGATGCCATCGTCACCGTCGCGCAACAGCATTTCAAGCTGCGGCTGCGCGTGCCGGAACGGCACGCCCGATTCCTCAAGCCGGGCGACAGCATCCGTATCGATGCCGCAGAACTCGGCGAGGAAGCTCCCAAGGGCGGCGTCATCGACCTCGTCTACCCGCAGATCGAGGAAGGGCGCGTGATTGCGGACGCCACAGTCGAAGGTCTCGGCGAATATTTCGTGGGCGACCGACTGAGGGTGTGGATCTCGGCCGGCACGCGACCGGCCTTCGTGATTCCGGCAAGCTATGTCAGGACCAGATTCGGAATCGACTACGTCCAGCTTCGCCAGGCCGACCGGACCGTCGAAGTGCCGGTGCAGCGTGGCCGCAATGTACCTATGCCTGCGCTTCCGGACGGGCTCGAAATCCTGTCCGGGCTGCGCGACGGCGACCAACTGGTGCAACCATGAATCTCGGGCTGTCCGGCCGGCTGACCAGGGCGACCCTGACGTCGCCGCTCACCTCCTTGTTCCTGCTTGCATCGCTTGCCGTCGGCCTGATCGCCGTCATGGTGATTCCCCGCGAGGAGGAGCCACAGATCAGCGTGCCCATGGTCGACATCCGCATCAACGCGGACGGCTTGCGCGGCCCCGACGCGGTTGAGCTCGTCAGCAAGCCGCTGGAGGCGATCGTCAAGGGGATCGACGGCGTCGAGCATGTCTACAGCCAGACCGAGGATGATCGCGTAATGGTCACCGCGCGATTCTTGGTCGGCACCAAGTTCGAGGACGCGATCCTGCGCGTCCACGAGAAGGTTCGGGCCAATCTCGACCATATCCCTGTCGGCATTCCCGAGCCGTTGATCGTCGGCCGGGGCATCAACGACGTGGCGGTGACGGTCTTGACGCTGTCGCCGAAGCCGGAAGCAGCCGAGCGCTGGAGTGACAAGGATCTGTTCGAACTCGCCGACAAACTGCGCTCCGAGCTCATCAAGATCGACAATATCGGGCTGACCTATGTGTCCGGCGGTTCCGCACAGCAGATCCGGGTAGAACCCGATCCGGAGAGGCTGTCGCTTTTCGGCGTCACGCTCCAGCAGCTGGTCGCTAAGGTCAAGGAAGCCAACCGCTCGTTCGTAGCAGGCCAGGTCCGCGATTCCGGGCTCGTGCGCAACGTGGCCGCCGGCCAGACGCTCTCCGGCATTCCCGACATCGGCTTGCTCTTGATCGCGACCCGGGATGGCCGGCCGGTCTACGTCAAGGATGTCGCGTCGGTGGTGATCGGACCGAACACGGTCGAGCACCGCGTCTGGAACGACGCGCGTGATGGCGCCGGGCAATGGCGGCGCGTGCCGGCAGTCAGCCTCGCGCTCGCCAAGCGCGCCGGCGCCAATGCCGTGGTGGTGTCGGCCGACATCGCCCGCCGGCTCGACCAGCTGAAGGCGCGGCTCGTCCCCGACGACATCCAGGTCACGGTGACGCGCGACTATGGCGAGACCGCCAACGAGAAGGCCAACGAGCTGTTGTTTCACCTCGGACTCGCGACCGTCTCGATCGTTGTGCTGATCGCGATCGCGATCGGCTGGCGCGAAGCCGTTGTGACGTTCGTCGTCATACCAACGACGATATTGCTGACGATGTTCGCCGCCAACCTGATGGGTTACACTATCAATCGCGTCAGCCTCTTTGCGCTGATCTTCTCGATCGGCATCCTGGTCGATGATGCGATCGTGATCGTCGAGAACATCGCCCGCCACTGGGCGATGCATGACGGGCGGTCGCGATTGCAGGCAACGGTCGAGGCGGTCGCCGAAGTCGGAAATCCCACCGTCATCGCAACGCTTACGGTCGTCGCCGCCCTGTTGCCGATGCTGTTCGTGTCCGGCCTCATGGGCCCCTACATGGCTCCGATTCCGGCCAACGCGTCGGCAGCGATGTTGTTCTCGTTCTTCGTTGCGGTGGTGGTCGCGCCTTGGCTCATGTTGAAGCTCGCGCCCAGGAACGACGTGGCGAGCGCGCACCTGCACCAGGAGGGGCGCCTCGGCCGACTGTACCGCCGCCTTGCGACGCCGGTCGTCCGAAGCAAGCGTGCGGCCTGGATCTTCCTGCTCGGCGTCGGGGTGGCGACGTTGCTCTCGATGACGCTTTTCGCGACCAAGTCGGTGACCGTCAAGTTGCTGCCCTTCGACAACAAATCGGAGATCGCGGTTATGGTCGATCTGCCCGAGGGCGCAAGCCTGGAGGCCACGGAGAGAACGCTATTTGCTGCGGCCGACATTGCGAGACAGCTGCCGGAAACGACCTCGTTGCAATCGTACGCCGGCACCGCAGCCCCCTTCAATTTCAACGGTTTGGTGCGACATTACTATCTGCGCGAAAAGCCCGAGCTGGGTGAGCTTCAGATCAATCTGGCCGCGCGCGGTGACCGCAAACGCGCAAGCCACGATATTGCGCTCGAACTCCGGCAACGGCTCAAGGCGCTTGACGCACCCAAGGGAACCAGCGTCAAGGTGGTCGAGGTTCCACCGGGACCACCGGTGCTGGCGACACTGCTCGCCGAGGTCTACGGCCCCGACGCTGCGACGCGCCGCGCAGTCACTGCCGAGTTGAAGAAAATATTTGCCGATGTGCCGTTCATCGTCGACATCGACGATTCGATCGGCGAGAAACGTCCCCGGTTGCGGTTGTCGATCGACCAGGATCGGCTGGAATTCTTCGCCGTGGAGCAGCGCGACGTCTACGATACGATCCAGGCGCTGTTCGGCGGCACCCCGATCGGCTATTCGCACCGCGGCGAAGACCGCAACCCGATCGAGATCGTGGTGCGGTTGCCGAAACGTGGCCTCGCCTGGGACGAGGCCCTGGCATCGACACCCGTGCCGGCCAACACGCTGCCTGGCAGCAAGACGGTCGTCGAACTTGGACAGGTGGTGAAAGCTACGGTCGAACAGGGATCGCCGGTGATCTTCCGCAGGGATGGCCGGTTCGCCGACATGGTGATGGCCGAACTCGCCGGCCGCTTCGAGGCGCCGCTCTACGGCATGATGGAGGTTGCGAGCCGCATCGACACCCACGATTGGGGCAATTTGCCGAAGCCCGCGACCAGCCTGCACGGCCAGCCAGCGGACGAGTCACGTCCGACGCTGCTATGGGATGGCGAGTGGGAGATCACCTATGTGACCTTCCGCGACATGGGCGCCGCCTTCGGCGCGGCCATCCTCGGAATCTACGTGCTGGTCGTCGCTCAGTTCGGGAGCTTCCGCCTGCCGCTCGTCATCCTGACGCCGATCCCGCTCACGCTGATTGGCATCCTGATCGGACACTGGCTGCTGGGCGCACCGTTCACGGCGACGTCGATGATCGGCTTCATCGCGCTGGCCGGCATTATCGTGCGAAACTCGATCCTGCTCGTCGACTTCATTCGCCATAGCGGCAAAGGCGGCGCTTCGCTCCGCGAGGTCGTGCTTGAGGCCGGTGCGGTTCGCTTCAAGCCCATCCTGCTCACTGCGCTTGCCGCCATGATCGGAGCCGCAACGATCCTGCTCGACCCGATCTTCCAGGGATTGGCGATATCGCTGCTGTTTGGCCTGGCGTCGTCGACCCTGCTCACGGTGCTGGTGATCCCCGCGATTTACATCGCGTTGCGCTCACCGGCGGGGCCGCCGGCAAAAGCCGCCAACTCCGGCTAGTGGCCGCGGACGAGCGCCGTCCCGCTATCGCCTGCAGGCTATCCGGCCGGCGTGGCAGGGCAGCTCGCTTTACGCCGCGTTGCTGCCTTCCTGGCGGCTTGCCTCGAACAGGAACCAGGTGCGGCGCTCGGTCTCGTCGATGAAGGTTTCGAGCAGGCCGGCGGTGCCTGAATCCTCATGGTCGTCGGCGAGCTTGTGCGCCTTGCGCATCGCCGCCGCCATGTGCTTGTTGTCTTCCATCAACTCGCGCAGCATTTCGCGCGGCGGGACATAGTGCTCGTCATTGTCCCTGATGGTCTGGTGCTTGCCGATGTCGCCGATCGACCGCAGTGTCGCGCCGCCGAGCTTGCGCACCCGCTCGGCGAGCTGGTCGGTGGTCGCGAAGATCGCGTCCGACTGCTCGTCCAGCAACAAATGGTAATCATGGAAATGCCGGCCGCTGACATGCCAGTGAAAATTCTTGGTCTTCAGGTAGAGCGCGAAGGCGTCGGCCAGAAGCGTGTTGAGCGAGGCCGAGATCGTGTCCACCGCCGCTTGCGGCAGATCGCTCGGCGTGTCGAGATCGGGCGATATCTTTTCAGTCTTGGTTTCACTCTTGGCTTTGCTCACGTTGGACCTTCCTGTTAGGAACCCCCGTATTTCGGCGCATTGAACATTGGCCGCCGGACCGCTAACGCATCATCAGCCCACCTGTTCCTGGAAGTCAGGAACCCATGCTGCCGGATACCAAGCGCGATGGATGAATGGATCGACTATTACGATTCCACGCATACGATCTATGCGAGCCGACTGCACCGCGACCTGCATTTCCAGGTCATCGCCAACGACATCATCGGCTACATCACCTCGCCCGGCGCCGTGGTGCTGGATTATGCCTGCGGTGAGGCGCTGTCGGCGGCGAAGGTCGCCAATGCCTGCGCCCAGCTCTATCTGGCGGAGCCTGCGCCCGGCGTGCGCGGCCGCCTGGTCGCGCGCTTTGCGCCCGACACCAAGATCCGCGTCCGCTCGCTCGACGAGCTGAAGAACATGGAGGCGGATTCGATCGACCTCGTGGTGATGAACTCGGTGGCGCAATACATGACGCCGCAAGAGCTCGACACCGCGTTCGACGTGATCCACCGCCTGCTGAAACCCTCGGGCCGCTTCGTGCTCGGCGATATCCTGCGGCCCGAAGTCGGCATGGCCCGAGACGTCATCGCGCTGCTGCGTTTTGCCGCGACCCATGGCTTCCTGCGCGATGCCTTGATCGGGCTCGCCTCGACCGCGCTGTCCGATTACCGGCAACTGCGCACCAAGATCGGGCTGCAGCGCTACCGCGAGGACGAGATGATCGCAAAGCTCGCCGCCGCCGGCTTTGACGCCGCACGCGCGCCGCGCAACATCGGGCACAATCCGTGGCGGATGACGTTCGTGGCGCACCACTGACCAGAGGTTGTGCAAGATATTAGGGTTAACCAAAAGTAAACGTAGCGGCCGCTGAAATAATCAGCAATGATCCACTCGGCCCGGTGGCGGAAGCGTCGACGCGGCAGTGGTGCAACACTGTTTATCCTGGTTCAACTCCAGGCCGGGCCTCCAGCCTTCGCTGCTCACGCAGCTTCGGCTCGGTAAGCCTTTTGTGGCGAAGGCTACCGCGCGGCGAGCCCGCAGGGCGAAGCCGGGCCTGTATGACCCAGCCCCGCGTCCTGAGCACCCCCAGCCGGGCATGGGTCGAATGAGGAATTTCCCCCAGAATCGCAGTTGATTGGGCGTTTTTGGGGGTTTCGCAGGTGCGGAAACTGGTCTAAAGACCTCCCGCGCGCGAGGGATCGCGCTTCCGGCGCTACAAGACGTGGCGCATGGCTCGAGGGACGCGCGGGACGCGCGCCCTTTTTTTGTGCCCAAATTCCAGTCCGCGAGAGCTGATGCCCAAAAGAACCGACATCTCCACCATCCTGATCATCGGCGCCGGTCCCATCGTGATCGGCCAAGCCTGCGAATTCGACTATTCCGGCACGCAGGCGGTGAAGGCTCTGAAGGAAGAGGGTTACCGCGTCGTCCTCGTCAATTCCAATCCGGCCACCATCATGACCGATCCGGAACTGGCGGACGCGACCTATATCGAACCGATCACCCCCGAGATCGTCGGCAAGATCATCGAGAAGGAGCGCAACGTCATCCCGGGCGGCTTTGCGCTGTTGCCGACCATGGGTGGCCAGACCGCGCTGAACTGCGCGCTCTCGCTGCGCCGCCAGGGCACGCTCGACAAGTTCGACGTCGAGATGATCGGCGCCACCGCTGACGCCATCGACAAGGCCGAGGATCGCCAGCTGTTCCGCGAGGCCATGACCAAGATCGGGCTGGAGACGCCAAAATCGCGCCTCGCCAACGCCTCGGCGCTGAAGAAGACCTACCGCGACAAATATCTTGCCGAGCGGGAGAAGCTGTCCGGCGCGGCGCTGGAAGAACTCGAGCGGCAGTGGACGCTTGGCGAGAACGACCGCCGCAAGCGCTATCAGGAGCACGCCTTCGGCGAGGCGTTGATGGCGCTGTCGGAGATCGGCTTGCCTGCGATCATCCGGCCCTCCTTCACGATGGGCGGCACCGGCGGCGGCATAGCCTACAACAAGGAAGAATTCCTCGACATCATCGAGCGCGGGCTCGACGCCTCCCCGACCAACGAGGTCCTGATCGAGGAAAGCGTGCTCGGCTGGAAAGAGTACGAGATGGAGGTGGTGCGCGACAAGAAGGACAATTGCATCATCATCTGCTCGATCGAGAACCTCGATCCGATGGGCGTGCATACCGGCGATTCCATCACCATCGCGCCGGCCCTGACGCTGACCGACAAGGAATACCAGGTCATGCGCGATGCCTCGCTGGCGGTGCTGCGCGAGATCGGCGTCGAGACCGGCGGCTCCAACGTCCAGTTCGGCATCAACCCGGTCGACGGCCGCATGGTCGTGATCGAGATGAATCCGCGCGTGTCGCGCTCGTCGGCGCTGGCGTCGAAAGCCACCGGCTTCCCGATCGCCAAGGTCGCGGCCAAGCTCGCGGTCGGCTACACGCTCGACGAGATCGCCAACGACATCACCGGCGGCGCCACCCCCGCCTCGTTCGAGCCGACCATCGACTACGTCGTCACGAAGATTCCGCGCTTTGCGTTCGAGAAATTCCCCGGCGCCTCCTCCACGCTGACCACCTCGATGAAGTCGGTCGGCGAAGTGATGGCGATCGGCCGCACCTTCCAGGAGAGCCTGCAGAAGGCCCTGCGCGGGCTCGAGACCGGCCTGACCGGTCTCGACGAAATCGAGATCGAGGGGCTCGGCCGCGGCGACGACAAGAACGCGATTCGCGCCGCGCTGGGCACGCCGACACCGAACCGCATCCTGCAGGTCGCGCAGGCGATGCGGCTCGGCTGGACCGACGAGGAGATCTTCAACTCCTGCAAGATCGACCCTTGGTTCCTGGCGGAGATGCGCGCCATCGTCGAGATGGAGGACAAGGTCCGCAGCAACGGCCTGCCGCCGAACGCGTTCGCAATGCGAACCCTGAAAGCAATGGGCTTTTCGGATGCGCGGCTCGCCGTGCTCACGGACACCACCGAGGCCGACGTCACCGCCAAGCGCCACGCGCTCGGGGTGCGCCCGGTGTTCAAGCGCATCGACACCTGCGCGGCCGAGTTCGCTTCGCCCACCGCCTACATGTATTCGACCTATGAACGGCCGTTCGCCGGCGAGCTTGCCGACGAGAGCGCGCCGTCGGACCGCAAGAAGGTGATCATTCTCGGCGGCGGGCCGAACCGCATCGGCCAGGGCATCGAGTTCGACTATTGCTGCTGTCACGCCTGCTTCGCGCTCGAGGACGCCGGCTACGAGACCATCATGGTCAACTGCAATCCGGAGACGGTATCGACCGACTACGACACCGCGAACCGGCTGTATTTCGAGCCGCTCACCGCCGAGGACGTGCTGGAGATCGTCGCGACCGAGCGCAAGAACGGCACGCTGCACGGCGTGATCGTGCAGTTCGGCGGCCAGACCCCGCTGAAGCTTGCGCGCGCGCTCGAAGCCGCCGAAGTGCCGATCCTCGGCACCTCACCGGATGCAATCGACCTCGCCGAGGACCGCGACCGCTTCAAGCGTGTGCTCGACAAGCTGCGTCTCAAGCAGCCGAAGAACGGCATCGCCTATTCGGTCGAGCAGGCACGACTGGTGGCCGCCGATCTCGATCTGCCGCTGGTGGTGCGCCCGTCCTACGTGCTCGGCGGCCGCGCGATGCAGATCATCCGCGAGGAGACCCAGCTCAACGACTATCTGCTCGGCACCCTGCCCGAGCTGGTTCCCGCCGACGTCAAGGCACGCTACCCGAACGACAAGACCGGGCAGATCAACACCGTGCTCGGCAAGAACCCGCTGCTGTTCGACCGCTATCTGTCCGATGCGACCGAAGTCGACGTCGACTGCCTCTCCGACGGCAAGGACACCTTCATCGTCGGCATCATGGAGCACATCGAGGAAGCCGGCATTCACTCCGGCGACTCCGCGTGCTCGCTACCGCCGCACTCGCTCGACGCCAAGACTATCGACGAGCTGGAGCGCCAGACCCGCGAGCTCGCGCTCGGCCTCGACGTGGTCGGCCTGATGAACGTGCAATACGCCATCAAGGACGGCGAGATCTACGTGCTCGAGGTCAACCCGCGCGCATCCCGCACCGTGCCATTCGTCGCCAAGGTGATCGGCACGCCGGTCGCCAAGATCGCGGCGCGGATCATGGCCGGCGAAAAGCTCGCCGACTTCAAGCTGAAGAAGAAGAAGCTCGACCATGTCGGCGTCAAGGAATCGGTATTCCCGTTCGCGCGCTTCCCCGGCGTCGACACCGTGCTCGGACCGGAGATGCGTTCGACCGGCGAAGTGATGGGGCTCGACCGCTCCTTCGAGGTCGCATTCGCGAAGAGCCAGCTCGGCGGCGGCACGCGTGTGCCGCGCCAGGGCACGGTGTTCGTCTCGGTACGCGGCGACGACAAGATGCGCATTGCCGATGCGGTGCGGCTGTTGCACTCGCTCGGCTTCAAGGTGATGGCAACCTCGGGCACGCAGCGCTATCTCAGCGACAACGGCGTGCCGACGGAGAAGGTGAACAAGGTGCTCGAAGGCCGTCCGCACATCGTCGACGCCATCACCAATGGCGACGTCCAGCTGGTCTTCAATACCACCGAAGGTCCGCAGGCCCTGGCTGACAGCCGCTCGCTGCGGCGGGCTGCCCTCTTGCATAAAGTGCCATATTACACCACTCTTTCAGGCGCGGTGGCGGCCGCGCGGGGGATCCGGGCCTATCGGGACGGAGACCTTGAGGTCCGCACGCTTCAGAGTTACTTTTCCGAAAGCTGACCGCTGCCCGGGCTGAAGGCCCGAAGCGGTCAATTAGCCGAATGGCTGGAACTCACCGCGCGATTGGATGTTGTCACGGCCCTTAGCGGGGCCGAAAATCACTGGGCTTCCGGGCGCATTCGCGTCCTGATTCCTGCGTTAGCTGAACTGGATATTCGTGCACGGCCGTCGGGCGCGCACGATGAAGGACGAAGATGATGGATAAGGTTCCGATGACCGCGGGCGGTTACGCCGCGCTGACGAACGAGCTCAAGAAGCGACAGTCGGAGGATCGTCCGCGCATCATCGAACACATTGCGGAAGCGCGTTCACACGGCGACCTCTCGGAGAACGCCGAGTATCACGCCGCCAAGGAAGAGCAGTCGCATAACGAGGGTCGCATCGCCGAGCTCGAGGACAAGCTCGCGCGCGCCGACATCATCGACATTTCGAAACTGTCCGGCGACACCATCAAGTTCGGCGCGACCGTGACGCTGATCGATGAGGACACCGAGAAGAAAGCGGTGTGGCAGATCGTCGGCGAAGTCGAGGCCGACGCCAAGAAGGGCCGCATCTCCATCACCTCGCCGCTTGCGCGCGCGCTGATCGGCAAGAAGAAGGGCACCACCGTCGAAGTGATGGCGCCGGGCGGCGCCAAGGCCTACGAGATCACCAAGGTCGAATGGCGGTAGTTACCCTGACGTGACTGGTGCAAAAAGGCCGCGTGTTGCACGCGGCTTTTTTTGTGCCCGCGTTTTCCCCACGTCTGACAGCAATGTGAGTGGAGGGCGGCAAGGCGGCATACTAGTGAGGCCGTGACATGTTTATGCAGTATAATCATGTCGGGGACCGGGGACGGAGCCGAAGATTGCGTCGCAACACGCATCGTGGCGCGGTCACCGTGTCACTGTCGCATTCTCTCGCAACATCCATCGGGCGAGGAATGATTCCAGGTGCAAGGTGTTGACATCACATTCTGGTGGCGAACACCGTGTGTTTCTGCTTCGTGCAACGTTCCAGTGTGTCAAACAGGGGGCAAATGACAATGGACCAGATGTTATCCAAGTTTCAGCCGGTGGCACTCAGCCTGTTCCGGTTCATCACCGGACTGCTGCTGTTTCAGTTCGGCGTCGCCAAGCTTTTCAAGTTCCCGCCCGGGACAATGTTCGAGAAGGTCGAACTGTTCTCGTTGATCGGAGCTGCCGGCACGCTCGAGTTGGTCCTGGGCGGTCTCCTGATGATCGGCCTGTTTTCACGGATCGTGGCCTTCATCCTGGCGGGTGAAATGGCTTTCGCCTACTTCATGGGGCACTTCCCGAAAGGCTTCTATCCGCTGCTCAACAACGGCAGTCTGGCGATCGCGTTCTGCTTCGCCTGCCTGTATCTCGCGACCTCGGGCCCAGGCCCGATCAGCGTCGACGCGATGCGCAAGAGGTAATCGCAGTCATATCCGCAGCGCGAATGAAATGGTCGAACCCCGAATCTCGAGATTCCGGGTTCGATGCTAACGCAACGCCTTAGGCAGGTGCTCGCGGCGCGTCAGCCCGCCGCCTTCACGCCCAACGGCACCGCGGCTTCGTATTTCGAATTGTGCAGCACCAGCGATGTCCTCACGTTGCGCACATGCGGCGCCGCCGTGAGGTGGGTGACGAAATCCTGGAACGTCGCCATGTCGGGGGCGACGCATTTGAGGATGAAATCGACTTCTCCCGACAGCATCCAGCATTCCCGCACCAAGGGCTCGGCGCGCACAAAACTCTCGAAGGCGCGGAGATCAGCGTCGGCCTGGCTCGACAGATGCACCGAGGCGAACACCGTGACGTCGAAGCCGAGGCGGCGGGGATCGAGCAGGCCGCGGTAGCCCTGAATGTAGCCCTCCTCTTCCAGCGCCCGGACCCTGCGCAGGCAGGGTGGCGGCGAGATCCCGACGCGTTTGGCGAGTTCCACATTGGTGATTCGGCCATCGGCCTGGATCTCGGCGAGGATTTTGAGGTCGATCTCGTCAAGGTTCTTCGACACGCGACTTGGGTTCCCCTCAGGGTTCGGAAGGCTTGGCAGGTCTGCCGGCAACTCTCATAGCGCAGGCAGCCGGCATTGCGCAATTTTATTGCGCGTGCAGCGCACGATTTCGCAAATGTGACTTCAGTTCCGGGGAAAAATCGCTGCCATGGATTGCAAATCTTGCATAGCTTCCCAGATATCCTAGACTTGGATTTGACACTTTTGGCGCCGCCGTGACGCGTTTCCGGGGCGCTTCCCGCACAAGTCCTTGATCAAAATCCCCAAAAACAGAGGGATCTCACAATGCCCGCGCCTACCCATGCCAAGGTCGTCATCATCGGGTCCGGCCCCGCCGGTTACACCGCAGCGATCTACGCGGCGCGCGCGATGCTCGAACCGATCCTGATCCAGGGCATTCAGCCGGGCGGGCAGCTCACCATCACCACCGACGTGGAGAACTATCCGGGCTTCGCCGACGTGATCCAGGGCCCCTGGCTGATGGAGCAGATGGAGAAGCAGGCGGCCCATGTCGGCACCAAGATCGTCACCGATCTCGTCAACAAGCTGGAGCTCGGCCAGCGCCCGTTTCGCCTGACCTGCGACTCCGGCGACGTCTATCTCGCCGAGACGGTGATTCTCGCCACCGGCGCCCAAGCGCGCTGGCTCGGGCTGCCCTCGGAAGAGAAATTCCAGGGCGGCGGCGTGTCGGCCTGCGCGACCTGCGACGGCTTCTTCTACCGCGGCAAGGAGGTCGTGGTGGTCGGCGGCGGCAACACCGCGGTCGAGGAAGCGCTGTACCTGACCAATCACGCCTCGCAGGTCACCATCGTGCATCGCCGCGATCACTTCCGCGCCGAGCGCATCCTGCAGGAGCGGCTGTTCAAGCATCCCAAGATCAAGGTGGTGTGGGATTCCGCAATCGACGAGATCTGCGGCACCGAGAATCCGAACAAGGTCACCCATGTGCGGCTCAAGAACGTCAAGACCGGCGCGCTGACCGACCTCAAGACCGACGGCGTCTTCATCGCGATCGGCCATGCGCCGGCGACGGAGCTCGTCAAAGGCCAGATCAAGCTGAAACCGTCGGGCTATGTCGAGGTGGCGCCGAACTCCACGGCGACCTCGGTGCCCGGCCTGTTCGCCGCGGGCGACGTGGCGGATGAAACCTTTCGGCAGGCGGTCACCGCCGCCGGTCTCGGCTGCATGGCGGCGCTCGAGGCCGAACGCTTCATTGCTCTTCGCGCGAGCGATCGCGCAGCGGCGGAATAATCATGGCACGATCTCGCGACGGATTTACGGACATGGATTGGGACAAGCTGAAGGTCTTTCACGCGGCGGCGGAGGCTGGCAGCTTCACGCATGCCGGCGAGCAGCTCGGCCTGTCGCAATCGGCAGTCTCCCGTCAGGTCAGCGCGCTGGAGCAGGAGCTCTCGGTCTCGCTGTTTCACCGCCACGCCCGCGGCCTGATCCTCACCGAACAGGGCGACCTGCTGTTCCGCACCGCGCATGACGTCTTCATGCAGCTGCAGGCGGCGCGCGCCAAGCTCACTGACAGCCGCGAGCGCCCCAGCGGCGACCTCAAGATCACGACGCCGCCGGCACTCGGCATCAACTGGCTGATCCCGCGGCTCGACGAATTCGTCGCGCTCTATCCGGATATTCGGATCTCGCTGATCGTCACCGATGAGGATCTCGATTTGTCGATGCGCGAGGCCGACGTCGCGATCCGCACCCGCAAGCCGACCCAGCCCGACCTGATCCAGCGCAAGCTGTTCTCGATCGGCTTCCATGCCTATTGCTCGCCGGAATACATCAAGCGCTTCGGCACGCCGCGGACGCTGGATGATCTCGACTCACACCGCATCATCATGCTCGGCGACTCGCAGGTGCCGCCGCATCTGCAGAACCGCAGCTGGCTGATCGATGCCGGCCGCAACGGCTCCGGGCCGCGCGAACCCTACTTCAAGGTCAACAACATCCTTGGCCTGGTGCGCGCCTGCCAGCAGGGCCTCGGCATCGCCGCGCTGCCGGACTATCTGGTCGAACAGAACAACCTCGTGCAGCTGTTCGGCGAGTCCGACTCGATCGCGCTCGACACCTACTTCGTCTATCCGGAAGAGCTGAAGACAGTGGCCCGGGTGCAGGTGTTCCGCGACTTCGTGGTCAGCAAGGCGCAGCGCTGGCCGTCCTGATTAAGCCAGCCTTATGGGCTGGGTTATAGGCTTTCCGCGCTGCCCGTAGAGGCCCCTGAATCTCCGCATGACTGACATGCGAGCTGGATAGTTGCTGCAAGGCGTCCTTGGGGATCATAGTGCTTGCACGCTGAGCGGTCGCGTCGCGCATATGTCCCCCTCCTCCAGTGGCGCGGAAGTTCAGTAATCCCTCTTGGAAGGTGATTGTGTCGGCCTCACGTGGCCAATACCTTAAGCCGGGCTCACTCGAGCCCGGCTTTTTTTCATCCGCTTGTCTTTTCACCTTGCACGTCACGGTCGGCATGTGGATTGACAACAACCTCGCAGCGCAGCATCATTATCCGATGATCACGACTTCGTGCGCCGTTCTGTCGTCGAAAAAAGCTCCCCTCCCGGGGACACGAGATCGCGCGCGATAAGATCACTTTCGCATCCTACCGATCCCGAAACCCCGCCGCCTGGACGGGGTTTTTTGTTGGTCCCGTCTCCGGCTTTGCCCCCTCAAGGAGATGGAACATGACTGAGCTACACCAGCAATTGCAGGGCCTCTGGCTGCCCCTGATCACGCCGTTCCGCGACGGCGAACTCGACGTCACATCGCTGCGACGCCTCGTGCGGCACTATGCCGGCGGCCCCGTCGACGGCTTCATCCTCGGTGCAACCTCCGGCGAAGGCATGGCGCTCAGCACCGATGAGCTGGAGGGGCTGGTCAGCGTCGTGCTCGACGAGCTCAGTGCCAACTCCCGCCATCTGCCAGTCTGCCTCGGGCTCTCCGGCGCCTCAACGGCCAGGATGAAGGATGCGCTGGATGATACGGCCGACTGGCCGATTAACGGCTATTTGATCGCGAGCCCCTATTACATCAGGCCCTCGCAACGCGGGCTCGTGCAGCACTTCAATGCACTGGCCGATCACGCCTCGTGGCCGGTGGTGCTCTACAACATTCCGTATCGCACGGCGGTGAACCTGACCAACGAGACGCTGCTGGCACTCGCGGAACATCCCAACATGGCCGGCATGAAGGATTGCTGTGCCGACCGCGCGCAGTCGATCGACTTCCTCAACCGCCGGCCCACCGGCTTCCGCGTGCTGACCGGCGAGGACGCACAGACCTTCGATGCGCTCTCGGACGGCGCCGACGGCGCGATCCTGCTGTCCGCGCATCTGCAAACGGACACGTTCGCTTCGATCCGCACGCTGCTGAAGCAGGGCAAGCGCGACGCGGCACTCGCCGCCTGGCAGAGCGTCGTCGGCCTGACCCGGCTGTTGTTCGCGGAACCGAGCCCCGCGCCGGCCAAGCACTGGCTGTGGCGGCAGGGGCTGATCGACAGCCCCGAGGTGCGGCTGCCGATGGTCGAGGTGAGCGAGGATCTCGCAACCTGGCTCGATGCCGAGATGGAGCGCCGCGCCCAGCTTCTGCTGCCGGCGTGATCGCTCTGCTCCCTCGCCCCGCTCTTGCGGGGGCGAGACAAGCGAAGCTTGCTCTTAGAGGGCTGGGGTGAGGGGCTGCTTCCGCAAACATAGGTGAGAGACAGACTCGCGGAGAGTCCCCTCACCCGGATCGCATCTTGCGATGCGATCCGACCTCTCCCCGCACGCGGGGCGAGGTCAGAAACGCCTAATCCAGCTTCACCCTCGAAAGCCTGAGCGCATTGCCGATCACACTGACCGAGGACAGCGCCATCGCGGCGGCGCCGACCATCGGCGACAGCAGGATGCCGAACAGCGGATACAGCACGCCGGCCGCGATCGGCACGCCGGCGGCGTTGTAGACGAAGGCGAACGCCAGGTTCTGGCGGATGTTGCGCATGGTTGCGACCGACAATCGCCGCGCCCGGACCAGGCCCGTCAGGTCGCCGGTGAGCAGCGTGATGCCGGCGCTCTCGATCGCGACATCGGTGCCGCCGCCCATCGCAATGCCGACATCGGCCGCGGCGAGTGCCGGCGCATCGTTGACGCCATCGCCCGCCATCGCGACGACACGGCCCTCGCCGCGCAGCCGCTGCACGACCTCGCTCTTGCGCTCCGGCAGCACGCCGGCCTCGACCTCGTCGATGCCGAGTGTCTCCGCCACCGCGCGCGCGGTGGTCTCATTGTCGCCGGTGAGCATCACGATGCGCAGGCCCTCGGCGCGCAGCGCCTGCAGCGCGCCGGCTGCCGACGGCTTGACCGGATCGGCAATCGCGATCACGCCGGCGACGCGGCCATCGACCGCGACATAGATCGCCGTCGCGCCATCCCGCCGTGCAGCTTCCGCGGCCTGGTCCAGCGCTGACGTTGCGATCTTCAACTCGTCCATGAGCACGGCATTGCCGAGCGCGACCTGCTTGCCCTCGACAGTGCCGGTCGCGCCCTTGCCGGAGGGCGAGGCAAAATTGCTGACGGCCGCCGATGCCAGCTTGCGCTCCCTCGCGGACGCGATGATCGCCTGCGCTAGCGGATGCTCGCTGCCCTGCTCGACGCTGGCGGCAAGGCGCAGCAAATCGTTCTCGTCGACCGCTTCGGAGGCAATGATGCGCACGACCTTCGGCTTGCCCTCGGTCAGCGTGCCGGTCTTGTCGATCACCAGCGTATCGATCGCTTCCATCCGCTCCAGCGCCTGCGCGTCGCGGATCAGGATGCCGGAATGCGCGCCGCGGCCGACACCGACCATGATCGACATCGGCGTTGCCAGCCCTAACGCACAGGGACAGGCGATGATCAGCACCGTGACGGCGGCGACCAGCGCGAAGGTCAGGCGTGGCTCGGGACCGAACACCGTCCAGGCGATGAAGGCGAGCGCGGCCGCGGCGATCACCGCCGGCACGAACCAGCCGGCGACGCGGTCGGCAAGCCGCTGGATCGGCGCGCGCGAGCGCTGCGCCTTCGCCACCATGTCGACGATGCGCGACAGCATGGTGTCGCGGCCGACCTTCTCGGCGCGCATCACAAGGCCGCCGCTTTGGTTGACGGTGCCGCCGATCACGCTCGCGCCTTCGGCCTTCGTGACCGGCATCGATTCACCCGTGACCATGGATTCGTCGATGACCGCGCTGCCCTCGATGACGACGCCGTCGACCGGCACCTTCTCGCCGGGGCGCACGCGCAGGCGGTCGCCGACCTTGATCGCGTCGATGTCGATATCCTCGTCACCGTGATCGGTGACGCGCCGCGCGGTCTTGGGCGCAAGGCCGAGCAGCGCGCGGATCGCACCCGAGGTCTGCGCGCGAGCACGCAATTCCAGCACCTGGCCGAGCAGCACCAGCACCGTGATCACGGCCGCCGCCTCGAAATACACCGCGACTGCACCATGCATGTCGCGGAACGCCGGCGGGAACAGCTGCGGCGCCAATGTCGCGACCACGCTGTAGAGATAGGCGACGCCAACGCCCATCGCGATCAGCGTGAACATGTTGAGGTTGCGCGTGACCACCGACTGCCAACCGCGCACGAAGAACGGGGCGCCGGCCCACAGCACGACGGGCGTCGCCAGCACGAACGAAATCCAGTTCGACCAGGTCTGCGGCACCAGATGCATCAGCCCGAGATGGCTGCCCATTTCGAGCACGAACACCGGCAGCGTCAGCGCCAGCGCGATCCAGAAGCGCCTGACCATATCGATCAGTTCAGGATCCGGCCCATCGTCGAGCGAGATCTGCTCCGGCTCCAGCGCCATGCCGCAGATCGGGCAGCTGCCGGGTCCGACCTGGCGCACCTCAGGATGCATCGGGCAGGTGTAGATGGTGCCGGCCGGCATCGGCGGCTCCGCCTCGCGCGGCTTGAGATACTTCTCCGGCTCGGCCTCGAAACGCTCGCGGCAACGGCCGCTGCAGAACAGGTACTCCTCGCCCTTGTAGCTGAAGCGGTGCTTGGCGGTCGCCGGGTTGACCTTCATGCCGCAGACCGGATCGATCGCAAACGTCGCCTCGGCCGGCGTCGTGTGGTGATCATGCTTGCCGCCGCAGCAGGAATGCGCGGCCGCGCCGTGATCGTGATGATCGGCGTGCGAATGGTCGTGTTTTGCGTCTGCCACGAAGACTCTTCCCGGCCGGGATCCGGCCTCTTGATTTGTATACCCTAGGGGGGTATATGAGACCTATGAGAGACGACGTCAAGACATCCTGTTTAAAACGGCTCAAACGGATCGAGGGTCAGATCCGCGGATTGGCCGCCATGGTCGAGGAAGACCGCTATTGCATCGACGTGGTGACGCAGATCGCCGCGGCGCGCGCGGCGCTCCGCCGCGTCGAGGAAGAGGTCCTGCGCGATCATGTCGCCCATTGCGTCGAGCATGCGATCTCGTCCGGCGACAAGGCCGACCAGCGGCGCAAGATCGCCGAGCTGATGGATGTGATCGGCCGCGCGGATAGGTGAAGCGAGCACAGTCTCGCTTCTTCCGCTCGCTCTTACAGGATGATCAGCGGCCTTGCCGCATATTCAGTGTCGTCCCGGCGAAGGCCGGGACCCATTACCACAGGGAGTGGTTGTTCGTGCGGGCTGGGGCCCCGGCGTGCTTCATAACCAGGGCCGGTGGTTATGGGTCCCGGCTTCGCCGGAACGACGTGGGGAGAGAGCGGTGCTTATGCGCGGCTGAACAAGGTGATCAGGTATTGAACCTGAAGTGCATGACGTCGCCGTCGGCGACGACGTAGTCCTTGCCTTCGAGCCGCAGCTTGCCGGCATCGCGCGCGCCAGCTTCGCCGTTGCCGGCGATGTAATCCTCATACGCGATGGTCTCGGCGCGGATGAAGCCCTTCTCGAAATCGGTATGGATCACGCCGGCGGCGGCAGGCGCCTTGGTGCCGCGGTCGATGGTCCAGGCGCGCGCTTCCTTCGGGCCGACGGTGAAATAGGTGATGAGGTCGAGCAGCCGGTAGCCGGCGCGGATCAGCCGGTCGAGCCCGGCCTCTTCGAGGCCCAACGTCTCCAGGAAGTCGACACGCTCCTCGCGCGACAGCGTTGCGATCTCGGATTCGATCTTGGCCGAGATCACGACCGCGACCGCGCCCTCTTCCTTCGCGCGCTCGAATACCGCCTTGGAGAAATTGTTGCCGTCCTTGGCCGAGCCTTCCTCGACGTTGCAGACATAGAGCACGGGCTTAGAGGTCAGGAGCCCGAGCATGCGGAAGGCACGCTCCTCCTCCGGCTTGCGTTCCAGCGCACGCGCCGGCTTGCCGTCGCGCAGCAGCACCAGCGCGCGGTTGACGAGCTCGAGCTGCTCCTTGGCTTCCTTGTCGTTGCCCTTGGCCTTCTTCGACAGATTGTCGACGCGCTTCTCCAGGCTGTCGAGGTCGGACAGCATCAGCTCGGTCTCGATGGTCTCGATGTCGGCGAGCGGCGCGATCTTGCCTTCGACATGGGTGATGTCGGAGTCCTCGAAGCAGCGCACCACATGGGCTATGGCGTCGACCTCGCGGATGTTGGCAAGGAACTGGTTGCCGAGGCCTTCGCCCTGCGAGGCGCCGCGCACCAGACCTGCGATGTCGACGAAGGTCAGCCGGGTCGGGATGATCTGCGCGGACTTCGCAATCGCCGACAGCTTCTCAAGCCGCGGATCGGGCACCGCCACCTCGCCGACATTCGGCTCGATGGTGCAAAACGGATAGTTCGCCGCCTGGGCGGCCGCCGTCTCGGTCAGTGCATTGAACAGCGTCGATTTGCCGACGTTCGGCAGCCCGACGATCCCGCATTTGAATCCCATGTTCGTCCCGATCTCTCGCGCTCACGCAGCGCGGCTGAACTGAGTGAAGTCGTCATACGCGGGCTTGACCCGCGTATCCATCCCACTTGAATGGATAGCCGGGTCGAGCCCGGCGATGACGAGGGTCTATTTCGTGCCCTCGTCCTTGGTGTCGAAAAATCCCTTGGCCTGCATCGTCAGATGCACCTTGTTGGCGAACGAGGCGTCTTGGCCCGCAGCCAGCAGGCCGGCATTGTCGGCGACGGCCTGGCACAAGGCCTCCACCCACGACCGGTCGCCCTTGGCGAAGTCCGACAGCACGTGGCTGTGCACGAGCTCCTTGACGCCGGGATGACCGATCCCGAGCCGCACCCGCCGATATTCATTGCCGATATGCGCGGAGATCGAGCGCAGCCCGTTATGGCCGGCGATCCCGCCGCCGATCTTGACCCGCACCTTGGCGGGCGGCAGTTCGAGCTCGTCCTGGAACACGGTGATGTCGGCGGGGGCGAGCTTGAAGAAGTTCGCCGCCTCCTGCACCGCGCGCCCCGACTCGTTCATGAAAGTGGTCGGCTTCAGCAGCACGACCTTCTCACGATCGACCACGCCTTCGGAGCTCTCGCCCTGAAAGCGACGGCGCCATGGTGCGAAACCATGACGCCGTGCAATCTCGTCGACCGCCAGAAAACCGATATTGTGCCGGTTGCTGGCGTATTTCGCGCCAGGATTACCGAGACCGACAAAAAGGCGCATGGCGCGGCATCCCACGTCGGCGCGCCATCAGACGATCGCGCGCCGACCTGATCGATTACTTCTTCTTGTCGCCACCGCCGGCGGGAGCCTTGGCACCCGCGGCCGGAGCCGCAGCACCGGCAGCCGGAGCCGCCGCAGGAGCCGCAGCACCCGCGGCCGGAGCAGCGCCACCAGCAGCCGCCGCAGCTGCGGCCTTCTGCTCTTCGGCGTAGCCGGACGGCGGCACGATGGTGACCAGCGTCGCGTCCTCGCGGGTCAGCGACTTCACGCCCTTGGGCAGCGTGACCTCGGAGAGATGCAGCGAGTAGCTGATCTCGAGGCCGCCGACGTCGACTTCGATGTATTGCGGAATGTTGTCGACCGCGCACTCGAGGTCGAGCGCGTGGGTGACGATGTTCACGGTGCCGCCGCGCTTGATGCCGGGGGCGGTTTCCGCGTTCACGACGTGCAGCGGCACGCTGACGCGGATGGTCGCGCCTTCGCCGAGCCGCATGAAGTCGACATGGATCGGGAAGTCCTTCACCGGATCGAGGTGGAAGTCGCGCGGAATCACGCGGTGCTTCTTGCCCTCGAGGTCGATGTCATAGATCGTGGTCAGGAACCGGCCGGCCAGGATGCGCTGACGCAGTTCACGATCGTCGACCGAGATGGTGACGGGGGGCTGGTTGTCTCCGTAGATCACTCCGGGAACTCTCCCGGCGCGACGCTCTGCCCGGGCGGCCCCCTTGCCGCTCTTCGGACGCGCGGTCGCCTTCAATTCCTTGACGGTCGCCATAGCGTTAAGTCCTTGTATTTAAAAAGTTAAAGGCCGCAGCGCGGCCCATGCTCAAGTCCACAGCAAGCCTCCAGGGGTGCGGGGGCCGCGGACGTGGCGGGCTTTTAGCCCCAAAGGGCCGAAATGACAAGGAAATGAAGGGATTTTTCTTTCTTCACCCTCCCCTCCAGGGGAGGGTGAGCCTAGCCCGCCGAACCACCCAGCTTGGCTTCCAGTGCGGCGATCCTCGCCTTCAGCGCCTCGTTCTCCTCGCGCGCCAGGCGGGCCATGTCCTTGACCGCGTCGAATTCCTCGCGCTTGACCACATCGAGGTCGCGCAGGATCCGCTCGGCCTGGTTGCGCATGACCGTGTCGACCTCGCGCTTGACGCCCTGGGCTGCGCCCGCGGCATCGTTCATCAGACGGCCGATCTCGTCGAAAAACCGGTTGCTGGTCTGGGTCATCTGGCAAAACTCTCCGCGTTCACTGGCTTGCGCAAAAGACAATGGCGATGTCGGCCATCCGGTTCAAGTCCGCCGCGAATGGCAGACCTCGCGCGGGCTTGCCTTGTCATGCTCCGGTTTCCTTGCAATCGTATGAACTCACAACAGAAATCGCACACATAACGCGAGCAGAAACGCCATGATCGAGCAGACCGTCGAGATCCCGACCAAGGACGGCAAGACCACCACCTTCATCACCCATCCCGAGCGCGGCGGCCCCTTCCCTGTCGTCATCTTCTACATGGATGCGCCGGCGATCCGCGAAGAGCTGCGCGACATGGCGCGCCGGCTCGGCACCTCGGGCTACTATGTGATGCTGCCCAACATGTATTACCGCGCCGGCGTGATGGAGCTCGGCCCGATCAATCCCGATCCGGAATCGCCCGAGCGCAAGCGCATGTTCGAGCTGATGCATTCGCTCAACATCCCGCTGGTGATGGAAGACACCAAGGGCCTGCTCGCCTACGCCGAGACGCAGAAGGCCGCCAACACCGGGATCATCGGCACCGTCGGCTATTGCATGAGCGGCCGCTATGCGGTGAACGCGGCGACGCATTTCGGCGATCGCGTCAGGGCCGCCGCCTCGGTCTACGGCACGCATCTGGCGACCGATCAGCCGGACAGCCCGCATCTCGCCGCGCAGAAGACCAGGGCCGAGCTCTATTTCGCCTGCGCCGAGACCGACATCTACGCCCCGGCGGAGATCATCGAGCAGGTGAAGGCGGGCATGAAGGGCTCGAACAACGAGGTCGAGATCTACCCCGGCACGCATCATGGGTTCGCTTTCCCGAAGCGCCCGGTCTACGACCGCGACGCCGCCGAAAGGCATTGGGAGCGGCTGCTCGCACTCTATCGCCGCAACCTGGTCTGAGGCCCGAAGAAAACCTCCGAGCTGAGCGCCGGCGGCGAGATCTTCGTCGCCGGGCTCGGCGACCGGCCGGCCGGCGCTATTTTCGGCCCGGCGTCAAAAAGGCCGCATTCTTCGATCAGGCATGGCCGGTCATTCGCATGCTGGTCGTCGACCCTGTCGACAGGGGGACGGGACTCGGGCATGCGTTGACGTCGGAATGCCTCGCCAGGGCGCGGCATGACCGGTGCCGGACCATTGCGCTTCACACGATCCCCATCATGACGGTCGCCTTGCCGATGTATCTCAGGATGGGCTTCAGCAAGGTGCATGACGCTCCGCCCATTCATGGCGTGCCCTACGCCGTCTACACGAAAGCGCTCTGATCCCGATGCCGTTCCTGCTGATCGACTTTCCGGTGTTCAACCCCGTCGCGCTTGCGCTCGGGCCGATCGTGATCCGCTGGTATGCGCTGGCCTACATCGTCGGCATCGTGCTGGGCTGGATCTACGCCCGCTCGCTGATCAAGAAGGAGCGGCTGTGGGGCGGCCCGGCGCCGATCACGCTGCCGCAGCTCGACGATTTCATCCTCTGGGTCACCATCGGCATCATCGTCGGCGGCCGCACCGGCTATGTGCTGTTCTACAACCTGCCCTTCTTCATCGCGCACCCGTCCGAGATCCTGGAATTGTGGAAGGGCGGCATGTCGTTCCACGGCGGCTTCCTCGGCTGCGTCGCCGCCGTGATGCTGTTTGCCCGCCGCAACAACATCCCGATCCTGTCGCTCGGCGACATCACCACCGCGGTCGCGCCGATCGGGCTGTTCCTCGGCCGGCTGGCCAATTTCATCAACAGCGAATTGTGGGGTCGTTACGCCGATCCGAGCTTGCCCTGGGCCATGATCTTCCCCAATGGCGGACCGCTGCCGCGCCATCCGAGCCAGCTCTACGAGGCCGGGCTCGAGGGCATCGTGCTGTTCACGGCGCTGGCGATCATGATCCGGATGGGCGCGCTCAAGCGACCCGGCCTGATCCTCGGCAGCTTCATCACGATCTACGGCATTGCCCGGATCATCGGCGAGCATTTCAGGGAGCCCGATCCGCAGCTCGGATTCCTGTGGGGCGGATTAACCATGGGAATGCTGCTGTCGGTGCCAATGATCATCGTGGGCGCTATCATCATCACGGCCGCCGTTCGCCGCAGGGCGAACGGGCCCGCGCCGACTTCAATGTAGAGCAAGTGCAATCCAAGGAAGGCCGTGAGCGAACCCTCCCCACTGCTGGATGAGATCAGGAAGCTGATCAAGCTGTCCGGGCCGATACCGGTCTGGCGCTACATGGAATTGTGCCTGATGCATCCGCGCTACGGCTACTATCTGTCGCGCGACCCGCTCGGCCGCGAGGGCGATTTCACCACGGCGCCCGAGGTCAGCCAGATGTTCGGCGAACTGCTCGGGCTGTGGAGCGCCTCGATCTGGCGCGCGATCGGCTCGCCGGACACGCTCCGCCTGATCGAGCTCGGGCCCGGCCGCGGCACCATGATGTCGGATGCGCTGCGTGCGCTGCGCGTGCTGCCGCCGCTCTACCAGTCGCTCAGCATCCACCTCGTCGAGGTCAATCCGGTGCTGCGCGAGAAGCAGCACGCCGCGCTGACCGGCGTGCGCAACATCACCTGGCACGACAGCATCGACGACGTGCCGGAGGGACCGGCGGTGATCCTCGCCAACGAATATTTCGACGTGCTGCCGATCCACCAGATGGTCCGACGCGAGACCGGTTGGCACGAGCGCACGGTCGGGATGGACGCCAATGGCAGCCTGTATTTCGCGCCCGCCGCCGAGCCGACGCCGCATTTCGAGGTGCTGCTGCCGCCGCTGGTGCGCGCCGCCCCGTTAGGTGCGGTGTTCGAATGGCGGCCCGACAGCGAGATCATGAAGCTCGCAACGCGCCTGCGCGACCAGGACGGCGCCGCGCTGATCATCGATTACGGCCATCTGCGCAGCGATGCTGGCGACACCTTCCAGGCGATCGCGCGCCATAGCTTCGCCGACCCGCTGAAGAATCCGGGACAGGCCGACATCACGGCGCATGTCGATTTCCAGGCCCTGGCGCGCGCCGCCGAGGATGTCGGCGCGCGCGTCCATGGGCCGGCGACGCAGGGTGACTTCCTCAAGCGCCTCGGCGTCGAGGCGCGTGCCGCGGGATTGATGGCGAAAGCCTCACCCGAGGTCTCCGCCGACATTGCCGGCGCGCTGAAGCGCCTGACCGATTCCGGGCGCGGCGGGATGGGCTCGATGTTCAAGGTCATGGCCATCTCCGACCCGCGCCTCACCTCGATCGCCGGCCTCAGCGATCAGCCTGACGAGACCGAACAATGACATTGGGATCACCGCTGCTGTCGGCCATACCGGGCCTGCGCCACGCCTTCTTCTCGCGCGAGGGCGGCGTCTCCGAGGGCATCTATGCCGGCCTCAATGGCGGGCTCGGCTCGCGCGACGATCCGGCCAAGGTCGCGGAGAACCGGCGCAGGATGGCGGAGCAGTTGGGCGTGCCGTCCGACCACCTGATCAGCGTGCATCAGGTTCATTCGCCCGACGTCGTGGCCGTAACCGGACCATGGAATGGCGCCGCGCGCCCGAAGGCGGACGCGCTGGTCACGCGCACCGACGGGCTTGCCATATCAGTCACGACAGCCGACTGCGGCCCGATCCTGTTCGTCGATCCCCATGCGCGGGTAATCGGCGCGGCGCATGCGGGCTGGAAGGGCGCGCTGACCGGCGTGCTGGAATCGACCATCGATGCGATGGAGAGACTCGGTGCCGAGCGCGGCGGCATCGTCGCCGCCATCGGCCCGCTGATCCGCAAGGAATCCTACGAGGTCGGACGCGAATTCGTCGAACGCTTCATCGAGACCGATGCGGAGAACGGGATGTTCTTCACGCCTGCCGAACGCGACGGCCACGCGATGTTCGATCTCCCTGCCTTCATCCGGATGCGGCTGGAAAATGCCGGCGTGCTGATGATCGACGATCTCGGCATCGACACCTATTCCGACGAGCGCTGCTTCAGCTATCGCCGCTCGCTGCACCGCAAGGAAGCCGATTACGGCCGGCTCGTTCACGCGATCGCGCTGGAAGGCTGACGCCGGGCGACATCTTCGTTTTTATGCGACAAGCGTCTTGACTCTCCACCTGCTGGAGACCGGACAAGCGGCGCATGACACAACGCACCTACAGCATCGGCGAGGCGGCGCGGCTCAGCGGAATTTCCGTCCGCAGGCTCCGCTTCTATGCGGACCAGGGGTTGCTGCCGCCGGCCGGCCGCACCGCGAGCGGCTATCGCGTCTTCACCGACGACGAACTGGTTCGCCTCGACCTGATCCGCTGCCTGCGCGATGCGGGGCTCGGTCTGGACGCCATCCGTGAGGTCCTGAGCAAGGAACTCTCGCTGGTCGAGGCGCTGAAGCTCCGTCTCGAGACGCTGGAAGCGGAGATCGCGGCACAGCGCCGCGTCGCCTCGGCCCTCAGGGCTGCGTTGCGTTCACCGCAACTCACCGAAGCAGACTTACGGAGATTCCTGACCATGACGCAGCTGTCCCGCACCGAGCGCCGCAACGTCGTCGAAAGTTTTTTCGAGAGAGTGTCCGACGGCATCAACATCGACCGGAAATGGGTCCGGCAGATGATCGAGACGACGGTGCCCGAATTGCCCGACGAGCCGACACCCGAGCAATGCGATGCCTGGATCGAACTGTCGTCGATCCTCAACGATCCCTCCTTCATCGCCCAAATGCGCGCGAACGCCAGCGACGCCTGGGATCGCGACGCGTTCGATATGGAGGCCTGCAAGGCTGCAAGCGACGCGATTGTGCGCGAGGCAAAGCAGGCGATCGACGACGGGCTCGAACCAGCGTCTGACGCCGGCAGCGCGATCGCGCGACAATGGTTGGAAGCCTCGGCCCGATTAATGGGCCGGCAGCCCGACCTGGATTTCCGCAACTGGCTTCGCGCCAAATACGCCCAGCATGACGACCGCGCCGCACGCTATTGGGAGTTGGTCGCGATCATGCGGGGGCAGCGGCCCGACAGCAGCCCAAACCGGGAATGGGCCTGGATCGTCGATGCCATGCGGCATCATCTCGCTGACTGACGAGGAATTCGATCCTGCCCCCGCGCGGCGCTTGACCGGTCGACTGTTAAGCGCTGTGGCCGTCCTGCCCTAGACGTTAAGCCGTTTTAACGATATCGCAGGACGCAATGAGGGAAGCGTCAAACCACCAGTTTCAAACTGGGACAGTCGTGCGTGTCGCGATCGCAACCACATGGCTGGCGATTGCGTCCGCACTCGGCGGATGCGCGGCCGGCGGCAACGTGGCCGACTCCTATGCAATGGCGACGCCGGCGAGCGGCGGCGCAACCGTCGCGTTCGAATCGATCGACGGTCCGCCGCCCCAGGTGTTCGACCGCATGGTCGGCGTGCTCGACAGCGAATCCAAGCTGCGCAGCCTGTCGATCGTGTCGCGCCAGGGCACCGCGGCCTATCGCGTGCGCAGCTATCTCTCAGCGCAGGTGGTGCGCGGCCGCACCATGATAGCGTGGGTGTGGGACGTCTACGACAGCAACCAGCAACGCGCGCTCCGGCTGTCCGGCGAAGAGCCCGCCGGCAAGGCCGGCCGCGACGCCTGGGCCGCCGCCGACGATCTGGTGCTGCGCAGGATCGCCCAGGCCGGCCTCAGCGGCCTGTCCAGCATGATCAATGGCGGCCCGGCGGATGGTCCGGCGCCCGCCCCGGCACCGGAGCTCCGAGGGCCGGCGATGGTCAGCGCCCCGGCCTCCGCCGCGCCAGAGACCGTGGCACTCAGCTATTCCGCCAACTAACCCCCGGAATCTCCCGGGGAAGGGCGTTTTTTGCCCAGGAAAAGGTGGGCCGAAGCGCCTAATGGGTTGCCAGCGGCGCCGCCTGCCTGATATTCCCTCGCGCACCGAAAACCCGCCGGTTCTGTAAGGACTTGAGATGCTGAACGTCGTATCCAGCAAGGCGCGGGGGGAAGCATCGATGTCGGCAAAGAACGGATCAATCAAGCTCGTCGCCGGCAACTCCAATCCTGCGCTGGCGCAGGACATCGCCAAGGGACTTGGCATCGAACTGACCAAGGCCGTGGTCCGGCGCTTCGCCGACATGGAGATCTTCGTCGAGATCCAGGAGAACGTCCGCGGTTCGGACATGTTCATCATTCAGTCGACGTCGTATCCGGCCAACGACAATCTGATGGAGCTTTTGATCATCACCGACGCGTTGCGCCGTTCCTCGGCGCGCCGCATCACGGCGGTGGTGCCCTATTTCGGCTACGCCAGGCAGGACCGCAGGTCCGGCTCGCGTACCCCGATCTCGGCCAAGCTCGTCGCCAACCTGATCTCGCACTCCGGCGTCGACCGCGTCATGACGCTCGACCTGCACGCCGGCCAGATCCAGGGCTTCTTCGACATCCCGACCGACAATCTGTTCGCAGCGCCCCTGATGGTGCGCGACATCAGGGAGAAGTTCGACCTCGCCAAGGTGATGGTGGTGTCGCCCGACGTCGGCGGCGTGGCGCGCGCCCGCGGCCTCGCCAAGCGCATCAACACTCCGCTTGCGATCGTCGACAAACGCCGCGAGCGCCCCGGTGAGTCCGAGGTGATGAACGTGATCGGCGACGTCGCCGGCTACAACTGCATTCTGGTCGACGACATCGTGGACTCCGGCGGCACGCTGGTGAATGCAGCCGAGGCGCTGATCGCCCACGGCGCCAAGGAAGTCTCGGCCTACATCACCCACGGCGTGCTGTCCGGCGGCGCCGCCGCGCGGATTGCCTCGTCGCGGCTGAAGGAATTGGTCATCACCGACTCGATCCTGCCGACCGAAGCTGTCAACAAGGCGCCGAACATCCGCCAGATCTCGATCGCCGGCCTGATCGCCGAAGCGATCGGCCGCACCGCGGCGGAAGAGTCGGTCTCCAGCCTGTTCGACTAGAGCTTGCTGTCGTCCCGGCGAAGGCCGGGACCCATTACCCCAACCGGAACTTGTTTTGCTCCGCTGGGGCGATAATCTCTTTCACTCCCTGGAGCGGTGGTTATGGGTCCCGGCCCCCCGTGCGCAATTGCGCACTAGGCCGGGACGACACTGTATATGCCGCGGCGGCCACCACCTCAAAACCCCGGCCGCGGCACGTGGCTCATCAGCGTGCGCGCATAGCCGCCATCGACGATGATCTCCTCACCATTGATGTAGGACGCGCGGTCGCTCGCCAGGAACAGGGTTGCGTCCGCCATGTCCTGCGGCGCGCCGATCCGGCGCACCGGCACCACGGCGGTGCGCCGCTCGGTAACCCCGGGCGTATCGTAGAACGCCTGGCTCATCGGCGTGACGACGAGGCCGGGGCTGACCACATTGCTGCGAATGCCGTGCGGCCCCCATTCGGCGGCAAGCTGCTGCGAGAGCATCACGACCGCGGCCTTGCTGACGCTGTAGGCGCCGCTCTGTCCCTGCGCATTGCTGGCGGCGATCGAGGCGACATGGATGAGACTGCCGCGTCCGGCCTTGCGCATCTGGCGACCGAACGCCTGGGCGCAGATGAAATAGCCGGTGAGGTTGACCGCCAGCACCGCGTTCCATTCGGCGAGCGGCAACGTGTCGAGCCCGCCGGGGCGCAGCACCGCTGCGGTGTTGACGAGGATGTCGCAAGAACCAAGCGTGTGCGCGACGGCGGCGGCGGCCGCCGCGACGTTGTCCTCGCTGGTCGTGTCGCAGCTTGCGACGAGATGACCGTCGCCGAACTCGCGCAGCTTTGCCTTGGTCTCGGCCAGCCCACGCTCGTCGCGATCGAGGGCTGCGACCCTGACGCCGGCGCGCGCGAAACTGATTGCGGTGGCGCGGCCGATGCCGCCGCCTCCGCCGGTGACGACGGCAACGCGGCCCGACAGGCCAAGCCAGTCGGAAGATTGTTGTTCGGTCATGGGCGCCTCCCGCGCGTTCTGATTATGCCGGCAAGCATAACCGAACGCGCGGGCTGCGAGAGCGATCCCGGCACGCATGCCGGAATCGCTTTTGCGCCGGGCCTTGAACTAGCCAGGTATTCCCGCCGCGACCTGACCGCGCAGCCGTTCCAGGCTGAGCAGCGTGTTGGCGCAGGCTTCCGCGACCTCGATCCCCTTGATCACGAAGTGCTTGCGGAAGAAGTCGTAATGCACCTCGGTCTCGTGGAATTGCTGCGGCGTCAGCACCGCCGAGAACACCGGCACCTCGGTGCGCAACTGCACATCCATGAGCGCCTTGATCACGGTATCGGCGACGAATTCATGGCGGTAGATGCCGCCATCGACGACCAGCCCGGCCGCGACGATCGCGGTGTAGCGGCGGGTCTTCGCCAGCAGCTGCGCGTGCAGCGGGATCTCGAACGAGCCCGGCACCTCGAACACGTCGACATTGGTGATGTGGCGCGCCTCGATCTCCTTCAGGAAGGAGATGCGGCACTCTTCCACCACATCGCGATGCCAGGACGATTGCACGAACGCAACGCGCTGCGGCTTCGCAAAGTGCGGATGCTCCGGCGTCGGCGGATGAGCCGGCGTATCGGGAGCGCTTGCTGCTTCGGAGGTTTGGACTTGAGAAGCTTGAACGTCTTGGTCTTGCAACATCTGATTCATGGCTTTCCTCTTTCAGGACCAGAATCAGGGCACACGGACAACGACACGAGCCCACGCGAAAATCGCGTTGGCTGCCGCAACCGTTCTCTTTCATCCGGACTGTAACCGTCGGCTTCGGAATTGCACCGAATCTGCTGACCCTTCTCCCGGCTTCACGGAAGAAGGCGCTCGCGGGCTTGGGCTCATCGCCCTTTACCGCCGGTGGGGATTTTCACCCCGCCCTGAGAACATCGGCACGCCCGGGATGGACGTGCCTGAGGCGAAATATGACCAAACCGCGACAGCGGGGCAAGCACCTTTGGCATGGGGAAACGGCATGTCCCCATGAGCGCGCCGCGGCTCTTGCACAGAGATGTGAGCGCTCGAAAGGCTGATTCACGCGCGCGGCAAGGCGCCGGCAAATGGTTAATAAACCGTTACGCGAACGCCTAGATTCCGATTTGTTCGCAAAATCACAAGTGTGGCGGAGATCAGCTGTGGACGATGCGCGCTTTGGCTGTGGACGGACTCGGCGTGCGGTTGCGCGGATTCCGCAAATCACATCACTTCATCGGCGTCAGGTCCAGGGGCATCCGGAAGCCCGCATCAGGAACTGCACTCGGCCACGACGCAGTATGTCGCAAGTGCCGGCTTCCGTGTGCGTATCAAGCGATCATAAGAACAAGGTCCGAGACGGCATGTCCCTCCTCGAAAGCATTATCGATTCCCGGAACAACCCGCTTGCGGTGGTCGAGGATATCGCCACCGACAACAACTGGGCGTTCGAGCGTTCCGGCGAAGACGAGGTGACGATCGTCTCCAAGGGAGACTGGATCGACTATCAGCTCTCCTTCACCTGGATGGGAGAGATCGAGGCGCTGCATCTCGCATGCGCCTTCGACATGAAGATGCCGCAAGCGCGGCGCGCCGAGGTGCAGCGGCTGGTCGCCGCCATCAACGAACAATTGTGGGTCGGCCATTTCGATCTGTGGACCCACACCGGCATGGTGATGCATCGTCAGGCGCTGGTGCTGCCCGGCGGCCTCACCGCCTCAACCGCGCAATGCGAGGCCATGGTGGTCAACGCGATCCACGCCTGCGAGCGCTACTATCCGGCGTTCCAGTTCGTGGTGTGGGCCGGCAAGTCGACCGCCGAGGCGATGGCGGCCGCGATGTTCGATACCGAGGGCGAAGCGTAAGCGCGTCCTCAGTGTCGTCGCGGCCTAGTGCGCAATTGCGCACGGGGGCCGGGACCCATACTCCGCGGCCCCTAGGCTTGAGCAAACTGCTTGTGGCTCCCGCCTCGCTTTACTAGAACCACCTGTGGTTATGGGTCCCGGCCTTCGCCGGGACGACGAGCGGTGACACCTGTGAACACAAGCAGCGCATTGACTGATACCACCGGCACCATCGCGCTTGCGGGCGCGGGCAAGATGGGCGGCGCGATGCTGACCGGCTGGCTCGCGCAGGGCCTCTCGCCGAAGCATGTCGCGGTGATCGATCCGCATCTTTCGCCGGAGATATCCGCGCTCGCCGCCAAGGGCGTGCGGCTCAATCCGCAGGCGACGGAGCTCGGCACGGTCGACACGCTGGTCGTCGCGGTGAAGCCGCAATCGTTCCGCGACGCCGGCGCCGCGCTGAAGGCGCTGGTCGGTCCGTCGACGCTCGTGGTCTCGATCATGGCCGGCACGACGATGGCAGCGCTGGAAGAGGTGGTCGGCGGCGCGGTGGTGCGCGCGATGCCGAACACGCCGGCGGCGATCGGCCGCGGCATCACGGTCGCGGTGCCGTCAAAGCGCGTCACCGCCGCGCAGCGCGCCATGACCGATGCGCTGCTGAAGGCGACCGGGCTGGTCGAATGGGTCGACGATGAGAACCTGATGGACGCAGTGACTGCCGTCTCCGGCTCCGGCCCGGCCTATGTCTTCCTGCTCGCCGAGGAGCTCGCCCGCGCCGGCGTCGCAGCCGGCCTGCCCGAGCAGCTCGCGACCACGCTGGCGCGCGCGACCGTCGCCGGCTCCGGCGAATTGTTGCATCGCTCGGATCTGCCGTCGGCGACGCTGCGGCAGAATGTCACCTCGCCCGGCGGCACCACCGCCGCCGCGCTCGAGGTGCTGATGGCGAGCGACGGCATGCAGCCGCTGATGACCCGCGCGATCGCAGCGGCAACGCGGCGCTCGAAGGAATTGGCGAAGTAGCCTCTCGCCTACTGCGCCTGGCCCGAGGTCCCGGCGAGCCGCTTGTTGAAGCTCTCGACATTGATCAGGCCGCGAGCGTGGCGGCCTTCGCCGAGCTTGCGCGTGCCCTCAAAAGCCTCGACGCCGAAGCGGATCACGCGGCGCTCGACCGCGATCACCTTTGCGGTGGTCCGCACCGTGGCGCCGACGAGCGCGGCAGCGAGATGGCGGATATCGACCTCGGTCCCGACCGTGACCCAGCCGGGCTGCAACGCACCGCGGATGGCATCGCCCGACGCCATCTCCATTTCGAGGATCATCATCGGCGTCGCATAGACCATCGGCATGCCCGGCACGAAATGCCCGACCGTGCGCTCCGGCGGCACCACCAGCATGCGTTCGCCGCTCATGCCGATCTTGATGAAGTCGCGTGCGTCCATTGGCGCCTCAGAAAGACTGTCGTCCCGGCGTAGGCCGGGACCCATAACCACCGAAGACTTTTGCTGCGCGATGCCGGGGCCGCAGCTCGCTGCAGCAACTCACCCCTGTGGTTATGGGTCCCGGCTTTCGCCGGGACCACCCGCGGAAGGGTTAGCGCTATTTCTTCGCCGCGGCAGCGCGCTCGACGAAGGTCTTGCCACCCTTCATCTTGTGATGCAGCGGCGCTTCGTTGATCTGGATCACGACGGCATCGGCGTCGACGCCGAGGTTCTTCACCAGCGCCTGAGTGATGTCGCGCATCATGCCGGCCTTCTGCTCGTCGGTGCGGCCGGCGGCCATGCTCACGGTGATCTCGGGCATCGGAATAACTCCCTTGTTGTTGTTGCGCAAACCGCGTCGTCTGCCGGTTCTTGCTGGCGCGCCATCTTTTTGAAGATGGATGCGCGGGTCAAGCCCGCGCATGACAAACCAGCTATCCCCAGTTCACGTCGTGGCGCGCGAGCACCTCGCGAACCTTGGCGACCAGATCGGCCTCTGCGCAGGAGAACTGGGCGGGGCGCGTTTCGCGCCATTCCTGATTGGAGGCGATCGCGGCCGCCGCCTTGGCGCCCTCGATCAAATCCTTGATCTGCACCTCGCCGCGCGCCTTCTCATCGGAGCCTTGAATGATCACGCAGGGCGAGTTGCGGCGGTCGGCATATTTGAGCTGGTTGCCCATGTTCTTCGGATTGCCGAGATAGAGCTCGGCGCGAATGCCCGCCTGGCGCAGCTGAGTGGCCATCTTCTGGTAGTCGGCGACGCGGTCGCGATCGAACACGGTGACGACGACGGGCCCGAATTCGGCCTTGGTGTCGAGCTGGCCGAGCATCGTCAGCGCAGCCTGCAGGCGCGAGACGCCGATCGAGAAGCCGGTCGCCGGCACCGGCTCGCCGCGGAAGCGCGAGACGAGGCCGTCATAGCGGCCGCCGCCACCGACCGAGCCGAACCGCACCGGGCGGCCCTTCTCGTCCTTGGTGTCGAGCAGCAGCTCAACCTCGTAGACCGGGCCGGTGTAGTATTCGAGACCGCGAACGACGGTGGGATCGATACGGATGCGATCCGCGCCATAGCCGGACGCTGCGACCAGTTTCGCGATCTCTTCCAGCTCGCTCACCCCGGCCCGACCGACTTCACTCTTCGCCAGGTAGGTCTCGGCCGCAGCGATGGCCTCTCGCCAATCCGCGCGCTGCTGCGTGACGGCCAGCACGATATCGGCATCCGCCGGGCTCAACTCGGCGCCCTTGGTGAAATCGCCCTTGCCTTCTTCGCCGCCATCCCATCGTCCGGGGCCGAGCAGCTTGCGAACCTCGTCGGCGGGAAACTTGTCGAGCTTGTCGATCGCGCGCAGCACCGTGAGCCTGCGACCTGCATTGTCGTCGCCGCCGAGGCCGATCGCCTCGAGCACGCCGTCGAGCACCTTGCGGTTGTTCACCTTCACGACATAGGAGCCGCGCGGAATCCCGAGCGCTTCCATCGTGTCGGCGGCCATCATGCAAATCTCGGCGTCGGCCGCGGGCGTCGCCGAGCCGACGGTGTCGGCATCGAACTGCATGAACTGGCGGAAGCGGCCAGGACCGGGCTTCTCGTTGCGGAAGACATAGCCGAACCGATACGACCGATACGGCTTCGGCAGCGCGTCGAAGTTTTCCGCGACATAGCGCGCCAGCGGCGCGGTCAGGTCGTAGCGCAGCGAGATCCACTGCTCGTCATCGTCCTGGAACGAGAACACGCCTTCGTTGGGGCGGTCCTGGTCGGGCAGGAATTTGCCGAGCGCGTCGGTATATTCCATCGCCGGCGTCTCCACCGGCTCGAAGCCGTAGAGCTCGTAGACGGCGCGGATCTTCTCGACCATCGCCCGCGTGGCATTGATCGCGGCCGGGCCGCGATCTTCCAGCCCGCGCGGCAGGCGCGCCTTCAGCTTCTGGGGTTTTTTGGGTTTCTCGGCCATTGGCGGCGTTTACCAGCGGACGCGCAAGGCGGCAACCCGGCACTGCGCCGCCGCCGCGGCCGAACACCGGTCCTCAGGGCTGCTCCATCCGCGCGCGAAGCGCGGCGGCGTCGGCCTTCGGCATCGATTTCAGCAGCGGCTTGATGGTCTCGCCGCCGACGATCTTGCCGTTGCGCATGAACATCCAGTCGGAGATGTCGGCCTCCTTGAACTCGGCGAGGTCGCCGGCCCGTTTGCCCGGCAGATCGCGCGGCTGGTTGGCGAACCGGCCGGAATAGCCGCCGCTCGGCAGCTTCTTCACCTCGCGCATCCAGATGTGCTCGCCCTCGTTGCGATGGGTCGGAAAGCGGACCTTGAGCGAGTGCTGGGTCTCCGACGGCTTGGGCGCCTCATAGGAGGCCCAGAACGCCGGGAGCGTTTCGCGCGCATGGCCGATCGCGGCGTTCATCTCGGGGTCGGCGGTGCGGACATCGATCACAGGCGAGCGGTCCTCGGCGCGCGCCGTGCTGGCTCCGGTGAGCGCGAACGCAGCCGCGATCAGCATGGCACAGGTCAGGCGAGTTACGGGAGTTTTGGTCATATCATCACGCGAATGGGGATTGATTGAAGCGGGAAGCGAGACTTTGTCGCGCGCTCGCGGCAGGCCGTTCATGCGATGACGGCCGATCACACGGAAAAATGACGGCCGAAGCGAAGCGTCGGCATGCTGCTGGAGTTCCAAAGCGAAAGCGCCTCTCCCTTTGCAAAGGAGAGGCGCCAAATCGAAGTCAGCTGTGGAACCGCTGCGTCAGGCGACGTTCCTGATCCAGTTATGCGGGTCGTTGGTGCGACCGTACTGGATGTCGACCAGCTTCTTGCGCAGGCCCATCGCGACCGGGCCGGCCACGCCGCCGCTGATCTGGAAGTCGCCGCTCGCCGAGCACACCTTGCCGATCGGCGAGATGACGGCCGCGGTGCCGCAGGCGAAAGCTTCCTTCAGCTTGCCGCTGGCGGCATCAGTGCGCCACTGCTGGATCGTGTAGGGCTCCTCGCGCACGCGCGTGCCGGCATCCTTGGCAAGCGCGATGATCGAGTCGCGGGTGATGCCGGGCAGGATGGTGCCGAGCGGCGGCGTCAGCAGCGAGCCGTCGTCGAAGGCGAAGAAGATGTTCATGCCGCCGAGCTCCTCGATGTAGCGGCGCTCGACCGCATCGAGGAACACGACCTGGTCGCAGCCGCGCTCGATCGCCTCCGCCTGCGCGCGCAGGCTTGCGGCATAATTGCCGCCGCACTTGACGGCGCCGGTGCCGCCGATCGCTGCCCGCGTGTAATTCTCCGACACCCAGATCGACACCGGCGCGGGACCGCCCTTGAAGTAGGAGCCGACCGGAGAAGCGATGACCGAGAAGATGTATTCCGCCGACGGCTTGACGCCGAGGAAGACCTCGCTGGCGATCATGAACGGCCGCAGATAGAGGCTGCCCTCGCCGCCCGGGATCCAGGCGCGATCGATCCGCACCAGCTGCTCGACCGCCTCGATAAACACCTCCTCGGGTAGCGGCGCCATCGCCATGCGCTCGGCCGAATCGTGGAAGCGCCGGGCATTGGCGTCGGGACGGAACAGGTTCACGCCGCCGTCGTCGCGCCGGTAGGCCTTGAGGCCTTCGAAAATCTCCTGGGCGTAGTGCAGCACCGCGCCGGCCGGATCGAGCGGGAAATTCGCGCGGGCCTCGACGCGGGCGCTGTGCCAGCCCTTGCCCTGGCTGTAGCGGACGATCGCCATGTGGTCGGTGAAGACGCGGCCGAAGCCCGGGTCCACGAGCTTCGCTGCACGATCCTTGTCGGATGTGGCGTTCGGCGAGGGCTGGATGTCGAATTTCAAAGTCATTTTTCTTGCTTTCCGCTATCGGAACCGGCGCCATACCGGGCGACGGCCTGTTTCCTCCGGAGCCATCCGGCTCGGCTGGTGCGAACTTCACCACCGCCGGCAACCCGGCCGGTTTCCATCGCCAACATGCCGGTTAGACATGCTTTTGCCGAGTGCTGAAGTCCAGTATGTTTGCCGAAATGCCGCTCGACAATCGCACGGTAGTCCAATTTGCGGCCCAAACCGCCACACAGGCTCTTTCAGGCCGCCTCAAACGCTGTCGGGGACGAAACGACCTAATGTTTCGTCGTGACTGGCAGTTTTGTAACATTGAACCCAAGATACGTCAATATGGCTGACATAAATTTCTCAGGCATGGCTGCCAAGCCCGATTCGCAGGGAGATGATCACGCTCCTGCGGCGGGTGGCCGCGACCTGCGCTGGGACATCATCGAGCTGTTGTTCTTCGCCTACCGCGACTTTGTCGGCGATGCCGACCAGGAGCTGGAGGCGTTCGGCTTCGGCCGCGCCCACCACCGCGTCATCCACTTCGTCACCCGCTATCCCGGCCTGAAGGTCGCCGACCTGCTCGACGTCCTGCGCATCACCAAGCAGTCGCTCGGACGCGTGCTCAAGCAGCTGCTGGACGAAGGCTACATCGTGCAGAAGACCGGCAACAACGACCGCCGGCAGCGCCTGCTCTACGCAACGCCGAAGGGCGAGGCGCTGGTCGCCAAGCTCGCGGGGCTGCAGACCGACCGCATCAACCGCGCCATCGCCGGCATCGATCCGGCCGGCGTCGAGACGGTTCGCCAATTCCTCCGCGCGATGATCGACCGCGACGATCCCGACAAGGTGCTCGAAGCGATCTTCGGCGGCGGCAGAAAAACAAGGGAGTGAACCTGGTGCAGGCTGCAACCCTGGTGCGCACGCCGGTCGAGCCGGCCGACGATGCGCCGCATCTCCTGCTGGTCGACGACGACCGGCGCATTCGCGACCTGTTGTCGCGCTTTCTCTCCGGCGAGGGCTATCGCGTCACCACGGCCATGAGCGCCACCGACGCGCGCGCCAAGCTGCTCGGGCTGCATTTCGACCTGCTCATCCTCGACGTGATGATGCCCGGCGAGAACGGCTTCGACCTCGCCCGCTTCATCCGCACCTCCTCGACCGTGCCGATCATCATGCTGACCGCCCGCCATGAGGCGGAAGCCCGCATCGAGGGCCTGCAGATCGGCGCCGACGACTATGTCGCCAAGCCGTTCGAACCGCGCGAGCTGGTGCTGCGCATCGGCAATATCCTCAAGCGCACTGCGCCGCCGCAAGTCACGGTGGTCGAGCAGATCGCGTTCGGCCCCTACATCTTCCACATCGAGCGCAGCGAGCTGCGCCAGGGCGAGGAGATCATCCATCTCACCGACCGCGAGCGCGAGATGCTGCGCATCCTCGCAAGCGCGCCCGGCGAGACCGTGCCGCGCGGCGAACTGACCAGCGGCGGCACCGTCAATGAGCGCGCGGTCGACGTGCAGATCAACCGCCTGCGCCGCAAGATCGAGCACGATCCCGCCAATCCGCTGTTCCTGCAGGCGGTACGCGGCATCGGCTATCGCCTGGTCGCCTCGCCGTAAGATGCAGCCATGAGCACGCTCGACACCGGCCTGACCCTGATCAAGAACGCCTCGCAGCGCGTCTCGAAGGCGAACGGCTGGATGGGCAATGCGTTCAAGAGCTGGATGCCGACCGGCCTCTATGCGCGCGCGCTGCTGATCATGATCGTGCCGATGGTGATCCTGCAGACCGTGGTCGCGTTCGTGTTCATGGAGCGGCACTGGAACACTGTGACGCGCCGCCTGTCGGCCGCGGTGGTCTCCGACATCGCCGCGCTGATCGACGTCTACAAGATCTATCCGCAGGACAAGGACCGCGCGCAGCTGCGCGGCATCGCCCAGAAGCTGCAGCTGGTGGTCGACTTCCTCCCCGCCGGCGACATGCCGCCGCCGGGACCGAAGCCGTTCTTCTCGCTGCTCGACCAGACCCTGTCGGTGCAGCTCGGCCGCCAGATCAGCCGTCCGTTCTGGATCGACACCGTCGGCAAATCCAACCTGGTCGAGATCCGCGTCCAGCTCGACGATTCCGTGATGCGGATCTTCGCCCAGCGCAGCGCGGCCTACGCCTCCAATTCGGAGATATTCATCTTCTGGATGGTCGGCACCTCGTCGATCCTGCTGATCGTCGCCGTGCTGTTCCTGCGCAACCAGATCAAGCCGATCCTCAGGCTGGCCGATGCCGCCGAAAGCTTCGGCAAGGGCCGCGAGGCGCCGAACTTCCGGCCGCGCGGCGCGCGCGAGGTGCGGCGCGCAGCGCAGGCCTTCATCGAGATGAAGGCGCGCGTCGAGCGTTCGATCGAGCAGCGCACCGCGATGCTCGCCGGCGTGTCGCACGATCTGCGCACCATCCTGACCCGCTTCAAGCTCGAACTCGCCCTGATCGGCGAAGGCCCCGAGATCGACGCGATGCGCAAGGACGTCGACGAGATGTCGATGATGCTGGAGGACTATCTTGCCTTCGCGCGCGGCGATTCCGGCGAGGTCGCGCAGCCGACCGACATGGCAATGGCGCTGGAGGAGTTGCGCAGCGACGCCGAACGCCACGGCCACACTGCGACCGTCGCGTTCCACGGCCTGCCCGTCGTCACGGTGAAACCGGCCTCGTTCAAGCGCTGCCTCGCCAACCTCGTCTCCAACGCGGCGCGCCACGCCAACACGATCTCGATCACCGGCCAGCGCGACCATCGCTATCTCAACATCACGGTCGACGACGACGGCCCCGGCATCCCCGCCGCCATGCGCGAGGAAGTATTCAAGCCCTTCCTGCGGCTCGACGACGCCCGCAACCAGGACGAAGGCGGCAGCGGCCTCGGACTTGCGATCGCCCGCGACATCGCCCGCTCGCACGGCGGCGACATCATGCTCGGCGAAAGCCCGATGGGCGGCCTGCGCGCCGCGGTGCGGATTCCGGTGTAGCTACCAGCGGTAGGACAAGGTGCCGATCACCTGACGCCGTTCGCCGGCATAGCAGTAGCCGGACTGACAGGTCTGGTAGCGCGTGTCGAACAGATTGGTCGCGTTCACGCGCGCGGTGGCGCCGAGCAAGCGCCTGTCGAGCTTGCCGAGATCGTAGTCGATCACGGCATCGAACAACGTTCTCGCCGCGTTCTGGAACGTGTTCTGGTCGTTGCCGAAGTTGGACCCGATGTAACGGACACCGAGGCCAAGCCCGAGCCCTTCGACCGGAACGCCGGACTGGAAGGTGTATTTGCCGAAGGCGGCGAAGGAATTCCGCGGAATGCCGGAGAGCTCATTGCCGGTCGTATCCGGATTGCCCTGCGTGATCACGACGTTGAGATGGGTGTAGGCCGCGGTGAGATCAAATCCCTGCTTCAGCGCCAGCTTCGCCTCGAGCTCCACGCCCTTCGATTCGACCTGCCCGGTTGCCGCCTGGAACGCCATGTTGCTCGGATCGGTGCGCAGCACATTGTCCTGGGTGATGTCGAACACCGCCGCCGTCAACAGCACCGGCACCTGCGGCATCTGGTACTTGATGCCGATTTCCTTCTGCTCGCCGGTGGTCGGCTTGAACGGCGATCCCGATGCGTCGACGCCGACCTGCGGAGCGAATGCCGTTGCGTAGCTGACATAAGGCGCAATGCCATTGTCGAAGACGTAAGCGAGCCCCGCGCGGCCCGTGAAGGCGGTGGCCTTCTGCGTTGACGGCACGCCGTCGAGACCTGCGGTCGTCGTCTGCGAGACCCAGCTCTGGCGGCCATTGAGCGTCAGGACGAAGCCGCCGAGCTTGGCCTGCTCCTGCGCATAAACCCCGACCTCGTCGGTCGACTGCTTGTTGAAGATCGAGAATGCCGGCGACGCGATCGCCTGGGCACCGTAGTTCATCGTCAGGAGATTGAGATCGGGAGCCGCCCCGTAGCCGATCTTGTCGTTGTAGTAGGAGTGCCCGTAATCGACGCCGAACAGCGCCGTGTTCTTGATCGCGCCAAGCATGAACTTGGCCTCGGCCTGGTTGTCGAGCGTCACCGTATTGAAGCTATCCAGGATTCGCCAGGCGGAGCGCGACGCGAGATTGGTGCTGCTGTCGATGGAATCGATCTGGGTGTATTTCGCGTCGGTGTCGACCTGATAGAAGCGGAAGTTCTGCCGCACCGTCCAGACGTCGTCGACATTGTGCTCGAACGAGTAGCCGATGCGATACTGCTTCTGATCCATGGCGCTGAAGGCCGGATCATTCGAATAGATGTTGGTCAATTGTCCGTCGGGCGTGCGGAAGTTGCCGATGCTCGCGGCGGTTCGGCTGCTTTGATATTCGCTGAGGATCGTGAAGGACGTATCGACATCGGGCCGCCAGGTCAGCGCAGGCGCGATATAGGCGCGATCGTCGTCGTTGCCGGGATACCAGGTCTTCGCGTCACGGAGCAGACCCGTCAGGCGATAGTACAATTGGTCGCTGCCGGGCACCGGGCCGCCGATATCGAAACTGCCCTGGTAACGATCATAATTGCCGGTCTGCAGCTGCACCTCGCCGAACGGCGTCATGGTCGGCCGCTTCGTGGTGACGTCGACGATGCCGCCCGGAGAGCCGAGGCCGTAGAGCCCCGAGGCCGGTCCGCGGAGGATCGACACGCTGTCGAGACCGTAAGGTTCGATCTTGGGAATGGCGAAATTGCCGCCGCCCTGGCGCAGGCCGTCGCGATAGATCCCGGTATAGGTCGCGTCGAAGCCACGGATGTAGAAACTATCGAACCGGGGATCATAGCCGAACGCCGTGGTCGTGACGCCGGGCGTGTAATTGACGGCGTCCTTGAGCGTCTGAACGTTACGATCCCTGAGCTCCTTCTGCGTGACCACCGAAAGCGACTGCGGCGTCTCGATCAGCGCCGTGTTGGTCTTGGTGCCGGCCGTGCTGCCGGTCGCGACGTAGCCGGTCGTCGTACCGATCGCACCTAAAGCGCCTTGCGATCGAGGAGCCTGGTTCTGAGTGGGCGCCGCAGCAGTGCGGCGTCGGTTCGATACGGTGGCGCGCGAAGACCTGGCATTCCGACTTGAAGCGACGGCACTGCGCTTGCTTGCAGCGCTGGGTTCATCCACCGTAACTGCGGGAAGCACGCTGGCATCGTTCTGTGCAGAACTGGTTTGCGCCTGAGCGCTGGCGACATTCGTACCCGTCGGCAGCAGCATGACCGAACCGAGAAACGCTGCGTTGATCGCAGCCGTTGATGCAAGCAAGCTGCGCTTGCTCCGCGACGAAGCCATTCCCACCAAGCAATCCCCACACTTCCGCAAGGCCGATCTTGATCGAGCCGCGTGTTCTTCATTGAGCGGACATCGATTGGGGCGGACTTCTATCGGCGGGATGCGCGAAATTCCACACGCGCAAACTAGAATCCGTTGAAGCGCGCGATGCACGACACTGGAACGATTCAAGATGCGCAACACTGGAGCGATTCAAAAAGACATGTTGTCGCAGCAAGCCTTTCAGCGCGAGGAATTCGCTGCACGTCCTCACTCTCTCGGAGAGTCTCGCGTGCGCGGCACGCAGCGATCATTCAACGATGTTGATGTCGCCTTGCAATGCCGTCGCGCATTGCGCGTGGCCCCGACCAACACCGGACATCATGTTTGACATCAGATCTATTGAAAGGTGAAAGACCGGTGACCGCCGTGCGTCGCGGCGCGCTTGGCGTCAGCCTTCAGCGACAACGGTAAAGCGAATGCGCCGACGTGACGGAGTCGGCGCACACGATCCAACGGCATCATTGCAAACTGACGCGGTCGCGCGAACGCACGCCCGAAGACAGGCAGCGCAAAACCGCTTGGCAATCTTGTCGCGGGCTGCCCGCAATGATGGTGTTGCAAAACATCACATCCTCTCAACATGAGAGAGGACGTGCTCGGGCGCGCGGCGGCGATCGAACGCGCTGCGCCTACTTCTGCTTGGGCAGCAGGCCCTTCAGCTTTTCCATGTCCTTGACGTTCATCTTCATGCCGCCGGGCATGATGATGTCGCCGGGCTTCTGGTCGCTCTTGCAGGCGCCGAGCCATTTCGCCTCGATGGTCATCGTGGTGTCGCGGGAGCCCGCCGCGCCGCCCTCCGCGTGCGAGGTGCTCTTGACCGTATAGGCGGAATTGAAATCGCCGACGATCTCGGCATGGCTCTTCATCGACATCCCGGCGACGCTGCAGACGCTGTCGCTGACATAGCCGGTCGCGGTCTTCTGGATGTCCTGCTTGGAGCAGACTTCCTTGGCCATCGGCGAGGCCGCCGCGCTCATCTCCTTGTCGGTGGTCTCGTCGGTGCAATGCTGCATGGTGATTTCCGGCATCGGCCCGCCGGTACGCACCATCTTCATCTCCCACAGACCCGCCTTGCGGATCGGCAGGTCGACGGCGCTCGCGGCACCGGTGGACAGGACAAGGCAAACAGCAGAACCAAGCAAGGCAAGCTGTCGGGTCATGCGGTGAGCTCCCGGCTGAACGATCGAAGGATTGGAGTGCGCTCAGTAGAGCGTGCGCACCGGCCTCTGGGCCGAACCGTAGGGCACCCAGCGGCAGGCGAACGAGATGTAGCCACCTGGGTAGCGCTGCATCGCAAGAAACTTGACCACCTTGCCGTAGGAAGCGCAGTGATCGACGGCGAGTTGCCGCGCGTCGGTCTGGGCCGCCAGCGAATAGGCGATGATACCGCCGGTATCATTGCCCTTGAACGGCGGCACCGGCTGCATCCAGTCGGCTTGCGCCGGACCAACGGCCAGTATCCCGCAAACGGCAACCAGGCACGCGGCCAATTTCCTTCGCATCGCAGACTCCATTTCGCTTGAGACCAACATAGAGTGCGCCGGCGACCATGGAAAGAACGAGCCTGCCACTGGAGGTGGACTTCTCCGCAGGTGTTGCCGCGCTGCACTTGACCTTGCCGGGGCTTCACGGCACCGTCCGCCGCATCGGATCAGCCGGGTGGATTCCCATGCGCAACCTGTTCAACTCCCCCAATAAACTCAGCCATAAGCTCGGCCTCGGCCTCGGCGCCGCGCTCGTGGTCGGCCTTCTGGCGTTCGGGAGCACGGCTCAGGCCGCCAATCCGTTCGAATTGAATTTCTGGCTGTCCGGCCCGCGCTATGACGGCAATGTGGCGCCGTGCGAGAAGGCCCTGGCGGCCATCAGTGATCAATTCCATGAGAAAGAAGCCACCTTCTGGAATTCGCCGCTCGTCATCACCGGCTTCAGCCGGATCCACGAAACCGCGTTCCGCCCCTGGCAGTCCGACAACATTCCGCGCCGCTATTGCTCGGGGGACGCAGTGTTGAGCGACGGCAAGGTGCGCAAGGTGCACTATTCGATCATCGAGGATGGCGGCTTTGCCGGCACCAACCAGGGCGTCGAATGGTGCGTCGCCGGGCTGGACCGCAACTGGGCCTATAACCCGTCCTGCAAGGCCGCCCGGCCCTGATCTCCGACCAGTTTCGTTTAAAACGGAAGCCGCCGCCATCCAGACGGCGGCTTTTGTTCTTGAAATGTTCTGACGTGCTGCTAGGCTCTGAATGGTCGCGTGAGGGGAGCGTTTGATGCCTCGGTTGGTCACAATTTCCCGATTTCTGATTTCGATTGCCTTTGTCCTGTGTGGTGCGATCGGGGCCTCGGCCCAGGATCGCCGGCAGAATGCGCCTGGCGAGTTCGATTTCTATGTGCTGTCGCTGTCGTGGTCGCCCTCGTTCTGCGAGGCGGCGAGCGAGCGCGGCAACAATGGCCGCGGCACGCAGGCACAGTGCGGCGGACGGCCCTATTCCTTCGTGGTGCACGGGCTGTGGCCGCAATATGAGCGGGGCTTTCCGGAATACTGCCAGCGGCCTTCGCCCCGACTCGCCCGCAACATCATGACCTCAATGCTCGACCTGATGCCGGCGCCCGGGCTGATCTACAACGAATGGGACAAGCACGGCACCTGCTCCGGCCTCGGCGAACGGGCCTATTTCGAAGCCATCCGCAAGGCCCGCGCCGCGGTGAAGATCCCCGAGGAATTCCTGCAATTGACGGAGCCGAAGACGATCGCGCCCGATGAGCTGGAGACGGCATTCATCAAGGCCAATCCGGGGCTCAGCAACTCCGCGATCTCGGTGACCTGCGACAGCAAGCGGCTCAGCGAGGTGCGGATCTGCCTCAGCAAGGATCTGCAATTCCGTTCCTGCGAGGAAATCGATCGCCGCGCCTGCCGCCGCGATCAGGTGCTGATGCCGCCGGTTCGCGGCAGCTGAAGTCTCGTCCACACCGGGGCCGGGCAGACGCGCGTCGTCGCGCCGAGTGTCCCGGCCATCGACGCGATCACGAAACTAGCGAGATAAGACATGATGCCCGGGACAGGCCGGGCATGACGCAGTACAACATGCGCACCCTCTGGAGCGCAGCGTCATCGCATGAACTATCGTCACGCCTTTCATGCCGGCAGCTTTGCCGACGTCATCAAGCACATCGTGCTGGTGCGCATGCTCACCTACCTGCAGGAAAAGCAGGCGCCGTTCCGCGTCATCGACACCCATGCCGGCGCCGGCCTCTATGATTTGACGTCGAGCGAAGCGCAGCGTGGCGGTGAATGGCTGACCGGCATCGCGCGGCTGATGCAGGCGCGACTCACCGACAAGGCGCTGCCGCTGATCGCGCCCTATCTCGACATCGTCAGGGCATTCAATCCGAGAGGCGAACTGAAAGCCTATCCCGGCTCGCCGTTGATCGCGCGGGCGCTGCTGCGTCCGCAGGACCGTCTGACGGCCTGCGAGATCGAGCCCGCGGCACGCAAGCAATTGATCGATGCATTGCGACGCGATGCGCAGGCGCGCGTCGTCGATCTCGACGGCTGGATGGCACTGCCCGCATTCGTGCCGCCGAACGAGCGGCGCGGCCTGGTGCTGATCGATCCGCCATTCGAAGCGAAGGACGAGTTCGAGCGACTGGCCAGCGCCTTCACGGCGGCGTTCGCGAAGTGGCCGACCGGCGCCTACCTTTTGTGGTACCCCGTAAAATCCCGGAGAGCCTCCGACGAGCTCGCGCGCAGCGTGGCAGCAGCAGCCGCGACCAGCCGGCCTGCAGGCAAATGCTTGCGCTTGGAATTCAGTGTGGCGCCGCAAGAAGCGGACGCCGGCCTCGTTTCCACCGGCCTTTTGATAGTGAATCCGCCGTGGACGCTGGCGGCCGAGCTGAAGATCATCCTGCCCGAACTCGAGAGACCGCTTGGTCAAGGCGCCGCCGGACGCTTCAGACTCGAAACGCCTAAACCTTGATCGGTAGCACCCACTGAAAAGTTCTATTTGAGCATAGGCAACGCGCGCGGAACCGTATTATGCTCATCCTGTTACGACTGGCTTTACGTTCCGCTTCCGCGAATGGTTGCGGCGGAGTGACAAGGCCGAAATAAAATCCAGGCAGACCGGCGGCGTGACGCCGGCCTGTTCAGGTGGCCAAGCTTCCGACAAGCGAATGTCGGTCAACCGCTACGCGGCGTGCGCGTAGCGGTGGAGCAATACGGGGGAGGAGTTTCCCGATGGCCATGACTGGGACAGTCAAGTTCTTCAACGGAGAGCGTGGCTATGGCTTCATCAAGCCTGACGATGGCGGCCGCGATGTGTTCGTTCACATCACGGCTGTCGAGCGTGCAGGGTTGAAGGACCTGACTGAAGGACAGCGCATTACGTTCGAGGTTGAACCCGACAAGAAGGGCAAGGGCCCGAAAGCGGTCAACCTGGTGGTTTCATAACGAGCGCGCGCAGTGCGCGGCTTGTCGTGAACGGCGAATGAAGCGTTGCGTGTGAGTTGATTGCCGGGCGCGTGGCTCGCGCCCGCTGCATGATCTTCTGCATGATGCGGACGCGATTGGCGGTGCCGCATATCCGGTGCGTGCGGCTCACCGACTGGATTCGCAAACGCTGCCGCGCGCACGCTGCATGCGTCATGTCCAGGCGATCAGCACCAAAGAAAAACCCGGCCGCGCAAGGCGCGGCCGGGAGTTGATGTTGGACGTTTTCTTGTTCTCAGAAGTGATAGTTGATGCCGGCACGCACCAGGCTGAAGCTGTAGCCGTTCGACGCGCCGCCGGTGATCGTGAAGTTGCTGTTGGCGAGATCGACGTAGAGATACTCGATCTTGGCGCTCCAGTTCGGGGCAAAGCCCATTTCGGCGCCGGCGCCGACGGTGAAGCCCGCATTGGTATGCGACTCCGAGATGCCGAAGGTCTCGCCGCGCAGTTCGCCGAAGGCGAGACCACCGGTCGCGTAGAACAGCACGTTGTTGACCGCATAGCCGGCGCGGCCGCGCACCGTGCCGAACCACGGGTTGGAGAACTTCCAGGGCGCGAACCGATCGTCGGCGGTGGTGCCCTGGATATCGGCCTCGATGCCGAACACCCACGGAGAGCCGTTCTGGAAATTGTAGCCGGCCTGCACGCCGCCGACGAAGCCGGACGGCTTGGTCGGGTTGTTCTCGACCGAACCCCAGCCATAGCCGACGTTGCCGCCGAGATAGGGACCGGCCCAGCTATAGGCATTGAGCGGCTGATAGACGGTGTAGGGCGAGCCATAGTTGAGATCGGCCGCCGCCGATGACGTCGTCCAGCCTGCGACGATCAGTGCCAGCGCACGCGCAACAAACCGGGTCATGGGTACTCTCCACCACGCAACTGCCGCAGCCCGCAGGCCCAGGGCCGGCGTGGTTACGGAATTCCACTTTTTTCGCTAAGGTTTATCGAGAGTTTTAAGTTAAAGGGTTGTTAAGCCCGGTTACCGGCCCGCTCATCAGTCTTAACAAAGCGTTAGCGCCTCGGCCCGGCGACCGTGCAGGGCCAATAACCTGCTGCAATCGGGTTGTTTTTCCTGCGCCGCCGGCGCTGGCGACCGGTCCCCCAAGCGCTTAATTTACGGCCCATGGTTCACGATTCTCCCGAACGCCCGACGCCGGCCCCCAAGCCTGATCTCAAGGATCCCAAGGCGGCCCTCAAGCCACGGCGCAGCTCAAAGTCCGATCTGCCGCAGGACGACCTGACGCTCGACACGAGCGACGTCGATCCCGAAAGCTCCGCCACCGAGGAGGACGACGAGGCGCGTCTGCCCGAGGTGTCGGAGGATGCCACCGAGCCGGTCGCCGAGGGGACGCTTTCGATCGGGCATGAGGCGATCGAGAACGCGGTCCGCCTCGCCCCGACCTCGCCCGGCGTGTACCGCATGCTCAACGCCGCCAACGACGTGCTCTATGTCGGCAAGGCGAAGAACGTCAAAAAGCGGCTGTCGTCCTATGCGCGGGCCAACGCACCGCTGCCGGCGCGCATCCTGCGCATGATCGCGGCGACCACGCATGTCGAGATCGTCTCGACAATGACCGAGACCGAAGCGCTGCTGCTCGAAGCCAATCTGATCAAGCAGCTCCGCCCACGCTTCAACGTGCAGCTGCGCGATGACAAGTCGTTTCCATATATCTTGATATCGGGCGATCACTGGGCGCCGCAGATCCTCAAGCATCGCGGCGCGCAGTCGCGGCCCGGGCGCTATTTCGGCCCGTTCGCCAACGCCGGCGCGGTCAACCGCACCATCACGGCGCTGCAGCGCGCGTTCCTGATCCGCTCCTGCACCGACGGCTTCTTCGAAAGCCGCAGCCGGCCCTGCCTGCTCTACCAGATCAAGCGCTGCGCCGGCCCGTGCACGCGCGAGATCGATTTCCCCGGCTATAGCGAGCTGGTGCGCGAAGCGACCGAATTCCTCTCCGGCCGCAGCCACGCCGTGAAGCAACTGCTCGCGGCCGAGATGGAGAAGGCCTCCGGCGAGCTCGAATTCGAGACCGCGGCGCTGTACCGCGACCGCCTCGCGGCACTGTCGGCGATCCAGTCGCAGCAGGGCATCAACCCGCGCACCGTCGAAGAGGCCGATGTGTTCGCGATCCACCAGGAGGGCGGCTATTCCTGCGTCGAGGTGTTCTTCTTCCGCACCGGCCAGAACTGGGGCAATCGCGCCTATTTCCCGCGCGCGGAGAAGACCTTCACGCCAGAGGAGGTGCTGTCCTCGTTCCTCGCGCAATTCTACGACGACAAGCCGCCGCCGAAGCTGATCCTGCTGTCGCACGAGATCGAGGAAAGCGCGTTGCTCGCCGACGCGCTGTCGGTGAAGGCCGGATCCAAGGTCGAGGTCTCCGTGCCCAAGCGCGGCGAGAAGAAGGAATTGATCGGCCACGCGCTCACCAACGCGCGCGAGGCGCTCGGCCGCAAGCTCGCCGATACCGCGACGCAAAGCCGGCTGCTGGAGGGCATGGTCACGACGCTCGGCCTGCCGCACACGCCGAAGCGCATCGAGGTCTACGACAACAGCCACATCCAGGGCACCAACGCGGTCGGCGCGATGATCGTGGCCGGACCCGACGGGTTCATGAAGAACCAGTACCGCAAGTTCAACATCAAGTCCGAGGGGCTGACGCCCGGCGACGATTACGGGATGATGCGCGAGGTGCTGGAGCGCCGCTTCAAGCGGCTGCTGAAGCCGCCGGAAGGCGAGGCCGGCAAGGACACTGCAAAGGCAAGCGACAAGGCGGACGATGATTCGTTCCCGCAATGGCCCGACCTCGTCATCATCGACGGCGGCCGCGGCCAGCTCAACGCGGTCCGGCAGATTTTCGAGAACCTCGGGCTGACCCAGGTCTCGCTGATGGCGGTGGCGAAGGGGCCGGAGCGCGATGCAGGGCGGGAAACCCTGTTCATGCCGGACCGCGAGGCCATCAAGCTTGAGCCGCGCGACCCGGTGCTCTACTTCATCCAGCGGCTGCGCGACGAGGCCCACCGCTTCGTGATCGGCTCGCACCGCAAGCTGCGCAAGAAGGACATCCGCGAGGCCGGATTGCAGGAAATCCCGGGCATCGGCCCGTCGCGCAAACGTGCCTTGCTGCATCACTTCGGAACGCTCAAGGAGATCGAGCGGGCCTCGATCGCCGACCTCGGCAAGGTTCCCGGCGTCAGCGCGGAGAGTGCCCGCAAGATTTTCGAGTTTTTCCACGCCCAGCCGGGTTAAACCAAAGGCGAGTCATCAGGGCGTCGCCTGCGACAGGGCATCTAGGGCATGATGCGGAAAAGTGGCAAGCAACGTTCTGAAAAGATCATGCATAAACAAGGGGCTAAGGCGCCGTGACGATTCAGCCTAATCTCGCCGCGCGCTGGCGCCCGCACGGTTGACCTTCTCGCTTCAGCGGTATTGGTAGAACGGATGAACATCGCGACGACCCGGGGACAGGGCAAGACTATGTCCCTCCCGAATATCCTGACCTACGCCCGGATCGCCGCGATCCCGGTGGTGATCGGCTGCGTCTACTGGCAGTCGATCCTGGACGGCCCGTTGTGGCTGCGCTGGGTGGCGCTGGCCGTGTTCATTGCGGCCGGGATCACCGACTATCTCGACGGCTATTACGCGCGGATGTGGGACCAGCAGTCCGCTTTCGGCCGGATGCTCGATCCGATCGCCGACAAGCTCTTGGTGGCCTCCAGCCTGCTGATGCTGGCCGCCGACAATTCGATCCACGGCTGGACGCTGTGGGCGGCGATCGTGATCCTGTGCCGCGAGATCCTGGTCTCGGGCCTGCGCGAATATCTCGCAGGCCTGCGGGTCAGCGTACCCGTCACCAAGCTTGCGAAATGGAAGACCACGATCCAGCTGGTGGCGATCGGCTTCCTGATTGCCGGCGAAGCCGGCGAGCAGGTGTTTCCGGCGACCACCCTGATCGGCATTGTGCTGCTCTGGATGTCGGCGATCTTCACGATCTATACCGGCTGGGATTACTTCCGCGCCGGCATCCATCACCTCATCAAGGAGGATGAGGGATGAAGCTGAAATATTTCGCCTGGGTGCGCGAGCGGATCGGCAAGGCCGAGGAGATCGTCGAGCCGCCGGCCGAGGTGCGCACCGTCGGCGAGCTGATCCGCTGGCTCGCCGCGCGCGACGACGGCTACGCCCATGCCTTCGAGAAGCCGACGGTGATCCGCGCCGCGATCGACCACGCCCATGTCAAGCCGGACGCCGTGATCTCCGGCGCGCGCGAGATCGCGTTCTTTCCGCCGATGACCGGCGGCTAAGTCTCGTCATGACGGTGACAGCGACCATCCGGATCCAGCAAGCCGACTTCGACGTCGCGCAGGAGATCGCAGCCTTGAGCAAGGGCCGCACCGATGTCGGCGCGGTCGTCAGCTTCAGCGGCATCTGCCGCGGCAGCGAACAGGGCGAGCCGATCGCCGCGCTGACGCTCGAACATTATCCGGGCATGGCGGAAGCCGAGATTGCGCGCCACGCCGACGATGCGCTGGCGCGCTGGCCGTTGCAGGGCCTCACCATCATCCATCGCTTCGGTCGCATCGCGCCGGGCGAGAACATCGTGCTGGTCGTGACCGCCTCGGCGCACCGGCAGGCCGCGTTCGAGGCGGCCGAGTTCCTGATGGACTATCTCAAGACCAACGCCCCGTTCTGGAAGCGTGAGGAAAGCGCGCGCGGCACGAACTGGATCGAGGCGCAGGACCACGACGACGCGGCCGCCGCGCGCTGGACCAAATCCTGATGGCGAAGCGCAGCAAAGTGCCGGCCAGGCGCAGCCCCGCCGCGTCGAAAGCGCCCAAGAACGCGCCCGAGAAAGCGCCGAAGGTCGGCGCCGGCGAGCTTCACACCCTGCTCGATTTCCTGCGCTATGCGGTCAGCCGCTTCAACGCAGCCAAGCTCGTGTTCGCGCACGGCACCACCGATCCGGTGGCCGAGGCGGCGTTCCTGATCTGCGAGACGCTGCATCTGCATCCCGACCAGTTCGAGAGCTTCGCGAACGCGCGCGTCACGGTCGCCGAAGGCAAGCAGATCCTCGACCTGATCGAGCGCCGGATCGCAACGCGAAAGCCGGCCGCGTATCTCGTCAACAAGGTCTATATGCGTGGCCTGCCGTTCTATGTCGACGAGCGCACCATCGTGCCGCGCTCCTTCATCGGTGAGTTGCTGGATTCGCATTTCGGCGGCGACGAGGACGGCACCTCGCTGATCGGCGATCCCGCCGACGTCGAACGCGTGCTCGACCTCTGCACCGGCTCCGGCTGCCTTGCGATCCTGGCCGCCCGGCATTTCGCCAACGCCGCGGTCGACGCGGTGGACATTTCGAAGGATGCGCTCGAGGTCGCCGCGCGCAACGTCGCCGATCACGGCCTCGGCGATCGCCTCACACTCCATCGCGGCGACCTGTTCGAGCCGCTCGGCGACGTCAGCTACGATCTCATCATTTCGAACCCGCCTTATGTCGATGCCGAGGGCATGGCCGCGCTGCCGCGCGAGTGCCGCGCCGAGCCCAAGATCGCATTCGACGGCGGCGCCGACGGGCTCGACATCGTCCGCCGCCTGCTCGACGAGGCCAAGCGGCACCTGACCCCGCATGGCGGGCTGCTGTGCGAGATCGGCCGCGGCCGCGACAATCTCGAGGCCGCCTATCCCAACCTGCCGCTGCTCTGGCTCGACACCGAGGATTCCGAGGGCGAGGTGTTCTGGATCGCTGCCGCCGACCTCTGACCGGCGCGCCACGGCCGGCACCGGTCTATTACGGAGTCCGACTTCGAGGCCGACCAAGACGAAGCGAAAATCGTGTGCAGTTCCAGCCGGTTCGGAAGATCGCTGGCCCGTCGAATCAACAATGGTGCTAAGCTTGCGCTCCGGGGACGTTCGGAGAGAGGGCGCGGGCGCGCGACATGATTCGCATTTCGACGATCTTCATCGCCATCTGCATGGTGCTGGTCGCAGCCTCGCTGGGCTTCGTCCTGTATTCGGTGGCGGGCATCAGCGGATCGGAATCGGCGATCGTCGCGCTCACCGCCCTCACCTGCCTGATCCTCTACAACGCGGTCTCGATGCGGCTGCGCGACCGCAGCGATGTCGGCGGCCAGATCGCGGATCTGTCGCGCGGCACCGCCGACCTCGCCCGCCAGGTCGCCGAATTCGGCCGCCGACTGGCCGCGGTCGAAGGCCGCGTCGCCTCGGCGAACTCCACCGGCGCCGACCGGATCCAGGGCATGGCCGGCGAGATCAACGAGCTTGGCGGCCTGGTGCGGCAGCTTGCGGCGTCGGTTGCCCATCATGAAGACTTGCTGGCGGCGGCTCCCGTAGCGCCGCCGGTCGCCCCGCCGCGCGACGATCTGCTGCAACCGGTGCCGCCGGCGCCAACCGTCGTGTTTGCGCCCCCGCCGCCGGTTGCGCCTCCACCCGCGATCTCGCGCAGCCAGACCCAGCTCATCGGCGCGATCAGGCACGCCATCGACGAGAACCGCCTCGACATCTACCTGCAGCCGATGGTGACGCTGCCGCAGCGCAAGGTGCGCTACTACGAGGCGGTGACGCGGCTGCGCGACGAGCGCGACCAGGTGCTTGCCGCCGACGATTTCATCGAGGCGGCCGAGGTCGGCGGCCTGATCGGCCGCATCGACCACATGGTGATGCTTCGCTGCGTCCAGGTGCTGCGCCGCCTGATGATCCGCAGCAAGGATGTCGGCGTGTTCTGCAACGTCTCGGCGGCGACGCTGTCGAGCCCGCAGCACTTCACCCAGTGTCTCGACTTCCTCGAGGCCAACCGCGCGCTGGCGCCCTCCTTCGTGCTCGAGTTCAAGCAGGCGACCTTCCGTAATCTCGGCCCGGTCGAAAGCGAGAATCTCGCGGCGCTGTCGCAGCGCGGCTACCGGTTCTCGATCGACCACGTCAGCGACCTCCGCCTCGAGCCGCGCGAGCTCGCCGATCGCGGCGTCCGCTTCATCAAGGTGCCGGCCGCCCTGCTGCTCGACGCCAGGCAGAGCGCGACGTCAGATATCGATCCCTCCGATCTGTCCGACCTGCTCGGCCGCTACGGCATCGACCTGATCGCCGAACGGATCGAGGGAGAGCGCTCGGTGGTCGACCTGCTCGATTACGATGTCCGGTTCGGCCAGGGCTTCCTGTTCGCCCCGCCGCGGCCGTTGCGGCCGGAAGGGGCATCTGCTACCGCCGAGGCTCCGCAGACCAAGCCCCAGGACCTCAATGGCGCCGGCACTTCCGCACCCGTCTCCAACCCCGCAGCGCCACCGCGCGCAACCGGCAGCGCCGCGCTGGCGCGCCGTGCGCTCGGGCCCAACTGACCGGCGGTTCGCATCATGACATCGCTGCGTTTCGTGGAGCGGCTGCGCGACCTCACTGACAACGTCGACGTCGTGCTGTCGGACATCTGGGGTGTCGTGCACAACGGGCTCGAATCCTTTCCGGAGGCCTGCGAGGCGCTGCACACCTTCCGCCAGCAGGGCGGCACCGTCATCCTGATCACCAACGCGCCGCGTCCGGCCGATTCGGTGCAGCGCCAGCTGCGCAAGCTCGGCGTCGCCGACGAGACCTATGATGCGATCGTCTCCTCGGGCGACCTGACGCGCCATTTCGTCGCCGATCATCCCGGCCAGAAGATATTCTGGATCGGCCCGGAGCGCGACAGCTCGATCCATCGCGGCCTCGACGCCACCTTGGTGCCGCTGGAGCAGGCCGACTACATCATCTGCACCGGCCTGTTCGACGACGAGACCGAATCCGCCGAGGATTATCGCGACACGCTGCTCAAGGCGCTCGAGCGCAAGTTGACGCTGGTTTGCGCCAATCCGGACATCGTGGTCGAGCGCGGCGACCGGCTGATCTATTGCGCCGGCGCGGTTGCCGAACTCTATCGCGAGCTCGGCGGCGAGTCGGTGTTCTACGGCAAGCCGCACCGACCGATCTACGAGCGCGCGATGGCGCTGGCCGCGGAACGTCGCGGGCGTCCGACCGAACTCAGCCGCGTGCTCGCGATCGGCGATTCCGTGCGCACCGACCTCACCGGCGCACACGGCTTCGGCATCGATCTCCTGTTCGTCACCCGCGGCATCCATTCCGAACAGTTCGAGGGCATCGAGCAGCTCGATGCGGCCTCGATCAAGGAATTGTTCGGCCATCCGCCGCGCGCGCTGATGCGCGAGCTGAAGTGGTAGCGGCGCTTCGCAGACAAAATATCGAAAACAACCCCATGCACAGTAGCCGGCGACGGCCGACGGTCGACCTGCCGACTTGACACGTCGGGCAACTCAGGAATATTCTTCTAATATTCCGAAATCGTGCAAGCGCCATTCCCTTCGTCCCGCAAGCGGGGCCAGGTGAAGGGAAACGCGATCAAACGCAAATGCCCGGGACAAGCCCGGGCATGACGAGAATTTCCAACGAGATGAACGGCGCTTACGCGGTCGCCATGTCCGGGAAGACCGCCTCGATCTTGGTCTTCAGCGTCGCCGCGTTGAACGGCTTGACGATGTAGTTGTTCACGCCGGCCTTCTTGGCCGCGATCACGTTCTCGGTCTTGGATTCCGCCGTGATCATGATGAAGGGCGTGGTCGCGAGATTGGGATCGGCGCGGACTTCCTTGAGCAGGTCGTAGCCGGTCATCGGCTCCATGTTCCAGTCGGAAATCACGAGGCCATACTTCTTGCCGCGCATCTTGTTCAGCGCCGCGGAGCCGTCGGAGGCATCGTCGATATTCTCGAATCCAAGCTGCTTGAGAAGATTCCGGATGATGCGGATCATGGTGCTGTAATCATCAACCACCAGAACCGGCATGGACAAATCAACCGCCATCTTTTCCCCCAAAACGCCTGACGCAACTTGGCTTCTGCACGAACGCAGCTTTCCGCCAACGACTAACAGCAGGCGTTAAACAGCGCGTTAACCGGCTGAATCCGGATTGTTACGGATTTGACGCGATTTTCGCTATGCTTGACTTCCACGCCGCCGCCGCGTCACGGTCCGGCCCGCACCAATCATGCTTAAGAATCCTTGAAGAATACCTGACATGAGCACCGGCTTTACCGTTATCCGCGACAACACGCCCGAAAGCGTCATTCCGAAGGGCGCCGTGGTCGCGATGGGAAATTTCGACGGCGTCCATCTCGGTCACCGCGCCGTGATCGGCGCGGCGCTGGCAATGGGCAAGACGCACGGCGTGCCCGCGCTGGCCGTGACCTTCGAACCGCATCCGCGCAGTTTCTTCAGCCCGAACACCCCGCAATTCCGTCTCACGGACGAGACCAACAAGCTGCGGCTGCTCGCGGCCACCGGCCTCGCCGGCGCCGTCGTCATGACCTTCGACAAGGCGCGCGCCGGGACCACGGCACAGGACTTCATTCACCATGACCTGATCGGCCGGCTCGGCATCAGCGGCATCGCAGTCGGCTACGACTTCCATTTCGGCAAGGGCCGGGTCGGCTCGCCGAGCCTCTTGGTCAGCGAAGCGCCGCGGCTCGGCATCGAGGTCGATGTGCAGGCCCATGTCGACATCGAGGAGCGCCCGGTCTCCTCCAGCGCGATCCGCATGGCGCTCGCCGAAGGCCAGGTCGACGATGCGACCACGATGCTGGGCGGGCCGTGGTTTGCCACCGGCAAGGTGGTCCACGGCGAGAAGCGCGGCCGCGACCTCGGCTACCCCACGGCCAACATCCGCCTCGACAAGCATTGCGGCCTGAAGCACGGCATCTATGCGGTGCGGGTCGGCAAGGCTCACGGAAACGACAAAGTGCGGTTCGACGGTGTCGCAAGCTTCGGACGCCGCCCGACCTTCGACAACGGCGCACCGTTGCTCGAAGTGTTCCTGTTCGACTTCAAGGGCGATCTCTACGACACGGTGCTCGACGTCGCCTTCATCAGTTTCATTCGCGAAGAGCTGAAATTCGACACCATCGACGCGTTGATACGCCAGATGGATGACGACAGCGCCAAGGCGCGCGCGGCATTGGCCGCAGCGCCGGGCGCGTTTCCGCAGCTCGGAGTGATTGGTTGAAGACAGAGAAAGAGAAAATGCTGGCGGGCGAGCTCTATCGCCCGGATGCCGAACTCGCCGCCGACCATACCGCGGCGGAACACTGGATGACACGCTACAACGCCTCGGGCGCATCGTCCGCAGCCGAGTTGCACGCCCAGCTCTCCGCGCGCTTCCGCAAGGTCGGCAAGGACGCCGTGATCCGCCCGCCGTTCTTCTGCGATTACGGCACCAATATCAGCCTTGGCGACGGCGTGTTCCTCAACTTCAATTGCGTCATCCTCGACGTCGTCGAGGTCACAATCGGCGATCGCACCCAGATCGGACCGGCGGTGCAGATCTATACCGCCGACCATCCGCGCGACGCCGCGACCCGGCGCGCCGGGCTCGAATTCGGCCGCCCGATCCGGATCGGCAGCGACGTCTGGATCGGCGGCGGTGCCATCATCCTGCCTGGCGTCACAATCGGCGACGGCGCCCTGGTCGGGGCCGGCAGCGTGGTGACGCGGGACGTCGCCCGAGGTGCGACCGTGGCCGGAAATCCGGCCCGTCCGCGGCAGGCTTAGGGCACCCGGCGGGGCGGATTTGCTAGCGGCGGGGGGCTTTGCGATTTCTCCGCTTGGCTGCTATGGAAAACCCATGTTTTCGCGGCGCATCATACGGATTAGCGGCCCGGCTTCCGCCTGAGCTTGAAGGCTCGGCGCAAGACCGGGACTTCGTCGTTTCACCCGCGATTGATCGCGTTTCCGCGCCCGCACCTGCCAAATCAGAGCTTTTATGTCCGACAAGCCGCAAAAGACCGACGCTAACGACTATTCCAAGACCCTTTACCTGCCGCAGACGGAATTCCCGATGCGCGCCGGCCTGCCCCAGCGCGAGCCGGAAATCCTGAAATACTGGAACGACATCGGCCTCTACGACAGGCTGCGCCGGGAAGCCGAGGGCCGCGCCAAATTCGTGCTGCATGACGGCCCGCCCTACGCCAACGGCAACATCCATATCGGGCATGCGCTGAACAAGATCCTCAAGGACGTCGTGACCAAGAGCCAGCAGATGCTCGGCTTCGACTCCAACTACGTGCCGGGCTGGGACTGCCACGGCCTGCCGATCGAATGGAAGATCGAGGAGGAGAACTACCGCTCCAAAGGCAAGCAGAAGCCCGACTTCCGCGACTCCGCCGCGATGGTCGCGTTCCGCAGGGAATGCCGCGCCTATGCGACGCACTGGATCAACGTGCAGCGCGAGGAGTTCAAGCGGCTTGGCATCATCGGCGACTGGGATCATCCCTATCAGACCATGAGCTATCCGGCCGAGGCGCAGATCGCCCGCGAGCTGATGAAGTTCGCCGCCAACGGCACCCTGTATCGCGGCTCCAAGCCGGTGATGTGGAGCGTGGTCGAGAAGACCGCGCTGGCCGAAGCCGAGGTCGAGTACGAGGACTACACCTCCGACATGGTGTGGGTGAAATTCCCGGTCACCTCGCCGGCGCATGGCGTGCTGGCCAATGCCTCGGTGGTGATCTGGACCACCACGCCGTGGACGCTGCCCGGCAACCGCGCGATCTCGTTCTCGCCGAAGATCGCCTACGGCCTTTACAAGGTGACCGATGCGCCCGCCGATAATTGGGCGAAGACCGGCGATCTCCTGATCCTGGCCGATGCGCTCGCCGCGGAAGTGTTCAAGCAGGCCCGCGTCGCATCCTATGAGAAGGTCCGCGATATTCCCGGCGACACGCTGGACGCGGTCGAATGCGCCCATCCGTTGCGCGGCTTTGGCGGCGGCTACGAATTCACCGTGCCGCTGCTCGCCGGCGAGCACGTTACCGACGACACCGGCACCGGCTTCGTGCACACCGCGCCGAGCCACGGCCGCGAGGACTTCGACGTCTGGACCGCCAATACCCGCGAGCTCGACGCGCGCGGCATCCCGACGGCGATCCCCTACACGGTCGACGAGAACGGCGCCTACACCGCGCAGGCGCCGGGCTTTACCGGCAAGCGCGTGCTCAACGACAAGGGCGAGAAGGGCGATGCCAACGAGGCCGTGATCAAGGCGCTGATCGAGGCCGGCAAGCTGCTGGCGCGCGGCCGCCTCAAGCATCAGTATCCGCACTCCTGGCGCTCCAAGAAGCCGGTGATCTTCCGCAATACGCCGCAATGGTTCATCGCGATGGACAAGGACATCGCGGAGGATGGCCATGCCAGGAAGGGCGACACGCTGCGCGCCCGCGCGCTGCAGGCGATCTCGGTCACGCAATGGGTGCCGCCGGCCGGCGAGAACCGCATCAACGGCATGATCGCCAACCGCCCGGACTGGGTGATCTCGCGGCAGCGCGCCTGGGGCGTGCCGATCGCCGTGTTCGTGCGCGAGAACAGCGACGGCTCGGCCGAGATCCTGCAGGACGAGGTCGTCAACCAGCGCATCACCGAGGCGTTCATGGAGGAAGGCGCCGACGCCTGGTACATGGACGGCGCCCGCGAGCGCTTCCTCGGGAACCGCGCATCGGAGAACTGGAAGAAGGTCGACGACATCTGCGACGTCTGGTTCGATTCCGGCTCCACGCACGCCTTCGTGCTGGAAGACCGCCAGAACTTCCCGCAGCTCGGCAACATCGTCCGCAAGATCGACGGCGGCAACGACACCGTGATGTATCTCGAAGGCAGCGATCAGCACCGCGGCTGGTTCCACTCGTCGCTGCTGGAAAGCGCCGGCACGCGCGGGCGCGCGCCGTACGACATCGTGCTGACCCACGGCTTCACGCTCGACGAGAACGGCCGCAAGATGTCGAAGTCGCTCGGCAACACCGTCGAGCCGCAGAAGGTGATCAAGGATTCCGGCGCGGATATCCTGCGCCTGTGGGTCTGCGCCACCGATTACGCCGACGACCAGCGCATCGGCCCGGAGATCCTGAAGAACACCATCGAGACCTACCGCAAGCTGCGCAACTCGATCCGCTGGATGCTCGGCACGCTGCATCACTTCAAGCCGAGCGAGAAGGTCGCCTTCGCCGAGATGCCCGAGCTCGAGCGGCTGATGCTGCACGAACTGGCCGGCCACACCGAGACCATCCGCAAGGCCTATGCCGCGTTCGACTACAAGACCGTGGTCGCAACGCTCGCGGCCTTCATGAACTCCGAGCTGTCGGCGTTCTACTTCGACATCCGCAAGGACACGCTGTATTGCGACCCGCCGTCCTCAGTGGCGCGCAAGGCGGCGCTGACCACGATCGACCTGCTCTGCGACGCGATCCTGAAATGGCTGGCGCCGATCCTGAGCTTCACCACCGACGAAGCCTGGCGGATGTACCGGCCGAACGCCGAACCTTCGGTGCATCTCACCCTGTTCCCCGAAGGTCTCGAGCAGTTCCGCGACAATGCCCTCGCCGCGAAGTGGGAGACGATCCGCAACGTTCGCCGCGTCGTCACCGGTGCGCTCGAGCTCGAACGCGCCGCCAAGCGGATCGGCTCGTCGCTCGAGGCCTCGCCGGTGATCTACATCGCTGACCGGCAGATGCTGGCCACGTTGTTCGACATCGATCTCGCCGAGGTCTGCATCACCTCGAACTACGAGGTGCGCGAGGGCGAGGCGCCGGCGGGCGCCTTCCGCCTCGATGCCGTGCCCGGCGTTGCGGTCGTGGTCGAGAAGGCGGTCGGCACCAAATGCGCGCGCTCGTGGAAGATCCTGCCAACGATCGGCGAAGACCCCGAATATCCCGACGTCTCGCCGCGCGACGCGCAAGCGCTGCGCGAGTGGAAGGCGCTGGGGGTCACGGCTTGACCTCTCCCGTTCGCGCCGGTGTGCTGGCGGCGGTCATCACCCTGATCGCCGACCAGGCCTCCAAGCTCTGGCTGCTGTTCGTCTTTGGCATCGCCCACCGCGGCGCGGTCGAGGTGACGCCGTTCTTCGACCTGGTGCTGGCCTGGAATCCCGGCATCAGCTTCGGCTGGTTTCAAAGCGAGACCCCGGCGGCCCAGATCCTGCTGATGGTCATCAAGGCCGCCGCCGTGATCGCGCTGGCGATCTGGATGGCGCGGTCGCGGACCTGGCTCTCGACGATGTCGCTCGGCCTGATCATCGGCGGTGCGATCGGCAACGGGATCGACCGCTTCGCCTATGGCGCGGTGGTCGATTTTGCCCTGTTTCATGTCGAGATCGGGGGAAAAACCTTCAATTGGTACGTATTCAACCTCGCCGATGTGGCGATCGTTGCTGGCGTGGCGGCCCTATTGTATGATTCCGTCATGGGGACCCCCGCCGTAAAAGCGCCCTGATCCCGGCCGATACGAGCCGGTCGGCGGCCGACCTGCAGCTAGCGGAACTGAGCGCTAAGCCAGTGATCGCTTTGGCGAATTTTGAGATGGGAATAGCGCGATGCGCAACACCAAAGTCCGCGGTTACCTGATCGAGACGTCCTCCCTGTCGCTGCTGCGCGGCCTGCGGCTGGCGTTCGTTGCGGCCGGGATCGGCCTCGTCATGACGGCCGGCCCGGTGCGTGCCGGCGACGATGACGATGACGGCGATGACGGCCTGACCTTCGAAGAGCGGATCATCGACAATCTGATGACCGGGCTCGGCGCCAAGAGCGCCGCCAGCAAGGGCATCGACTATCGCGAGCGCTCGCCGCTGGTGGTGCCGCCGAAGCTCGACCTGCCGCCGCCTGCCACAGCCGCCCAGGTCAACGCGCCGAACTGGCCGAAGGACCCCGACATCGCCGCGCGCAAGGCCGCGATCGCGGCGCGCAAGAAGGAAGTCAAGAAGGAGCCGTGGCAGTCAGCGGTGGCGTTGACGCCGGCCGAGATCGAGGCGGGCCGCAAGCAGCAGACGGCCACCGAGGGCCGCAGGGAGCCGCTTGAGCCGGGCACCAACACCAATCCGTCGCTGATGCCGAGCCAGCTCGGCTACAATGGTGGCCTGCTCGGCATCTTCAAGGGGAACAGCAGCGAGTCCAAGCCGTTCCCGGGCGAGCCGACGCGCGAATCCCTCACCGAGCCCCCTCCGGGCTACCAGACGCCATCCGCGGGCTTTGACTATGGCACAGGCCCGATGAAGCCGAAGGGGCTGGAAGGCCAATACGACGTCATGACCGGAAAACCGCTCCAGTGACGCTTGGCCTGTTTGGGCGAAGGCTGACATGAGCAAAGCTTAATGCGGAGGGACATCCGTCTCTCCGCTTCGTGACGACTGGCACGGACTGCACCGTGTACGATGGCGTCTTTCATGCCCGGCCGTCTGTTCAGGCTTCCACAAGGACGATGATGCCCTCACGCCGATCGATTGCCCTGTTCGCTGCCGCCTTCGTTTCAACCATCCCGCTGTCGGGCACCAGCCTCCGCGCCCAGACCACCGTCACCTCGGAACGCCCTGCGAGCTTCACGCTCGACAACGGCCTGCAGGTCGTGGTGATTCCCGATCACCGCACGCCGGTCGTGACGCAGATGATCTGGTACAAGGTCGGCTCCGCCGACGAGACGCCGGGCAAATCGGGCCTCGCACATTTCCTCGAACACCTGATGTTCAAGGGCACCGCCAAGCACCCGGCCGGCGAGTTCTCGCAGACCGTGCTGCGCGTCGGCGGCAACGAGAACGCCTTCACCTCCAACGACTACACCGGCTATTTCCAGCGCGTGCCGCGCGAGCAACTGCCCACCATGATGGAGTTCGAGGCCGACCGCATGACCGGCCTGATCCTGAAGGATGAGAATGTGCTGCCCGAGCGCGATGTCGTGCTCGAGGAGTTCAACATGCGGGTTGCCAACAACCCGGATGCAAGGCTCACCGAGCAGATCATGGCCGCGCTCTATCTCAACCATCCCTACGGCCGGCCGGTGATCGGCTGGCACCAGGAGATCGAGAAGCTCGACCGCGAGGATGCGCTCGCCTTCTACCGCCGCTTCTATGCGCCGAACAACGCGATCCTGGTCATCGCCGGCGATGTCGACGTCAAGGACATCCGCCCGCTGGTCGAGAAGAATTTCGGCCCGATCCCGGCGCAACGTGTGATCCCCGAGAAGCGGGTCCGGCCGCAGGAGCCGACCCCGGCCGCGCCGCGCACCGTGACGTTGTCGGACCCCCGCGTCGAACAGCCGAACCTGCGCCGCTACTATCTGGTGCCGTCGGCGACCACGGCGGCGGCCGGCGAGAGCCAGGCGCTCGACGTGCTCGCGCAATTGATGGGCGGCGGCGCCAACTCCTACCTCTATCGCTCGCTGGTGATCGACAAGGGCATCGCGATCTCGGCCGGTGCCGGCTATCAGGGCACCGCGCTCGATCCGTCGCAATTCTCGATCGCGGTGACGCCCAAGGCCGGCGTCGAGTTCGCGCAGATCGAGGACGCGATCGACAAGGTGATCGCCGATCTCGCGCAGAACCCCGCGCGCGCCGAGGATCTCGAACGGGTCAAGACCCAGCTGATCGCGGAGGCGATCTACGCCCAGGACAACCAGGCGACGCTGGCGCGCTGGTATGGCGGCGCGCTGACCACCGGGCTCAGCATCGACGACATCAGGAGTTGGCCGGACCGCATTCGCGCCGTCACCGCCGAGCAGGTGCGCGCTGCTGCCGCCACCTGGCTCGACAAGAAGCGGTCGGTGACCGGCTATCTGATCAAGGATACTGCGCCGAAACGCGAGGAGAAGCGCTCGTGAGCTATTCCATCACCCGCCGCGCGGCGCTGATCGGCGGCGCCTGCGCCGCAATGCTGACGCTGACGTCAGTGCCCTCGCAGGCCGCGGCCAAGATCCAGCGGCTGGTGTCGCCCGGCGGCATCGAGGCGTGGTTCGTGCAGGACGCCACCGTGCCGCTGATCGCGATGGAATATTCCTTCGGCGGCGGCGCCAGCCAGGATCCGTCCGGCAAGCCCGGCGTCGGCAATCTGGTCGCCGACCTGCTCGACGAGGGCTCCGGCGATCTCGATTCCAAGACCTATCATGAGCGGCTGGAGCGCCGCGCCATCGAGCTCAGCTTCCAGTCCAACCGCGATCAGTTCCGCGGCTCGCTGCGCATGCTCAAGGACAACAAGGACGAGGCCTACGACCTGTTGCGGATGGCGCTGACCTCGCCGCACTTCGAGCCGAAGGACGTCGAACGCATCCGCGCCCAGGTGATCTCGAACCTGCGCCGCGAATCGACCAACCCGTCCTCGCTGTCGGGCCGCAAGTTCCTCGAGCTCGCCTTCGGCGATCATCCCTATGGCAGGACGGCGACCGGTACCCTCGAGAGCGTGCCGACCATCGAGATCGCCGACCTGAAGGACTATGTCCGCCGCATCATCGCCAAGGACACGCTGCGGATCGCCGTGGTCGGCGATGTCGATCCCGATACGCTCGGCAAGCTGCTGGACAAGACCTTCGGCGGCCTGCCGGCCAAGGCCGAATTGACGCCGATTCCCGACGTCGTGGCGACCAAGCCGCCGCAGCGCGCCTTCGTCCCGCTCGACGTGCCGCAGACCGTCGTCACCTTCGGCGGCCCCGGCATCAACAGGCACGACCCGGACTTCATGGCCGGCTATGTGATGAACCACATTCTCGGCGGCGGCGGGCTGTCGTCGCGGCTGTACAAGGAAGTGCGCGAGAAGCGCGGGCTGGCCTATTCGATCTATGAAGCGCTGCTCTGGATGGATCATTCCGCGCTGTTCATCGGCAACACCGGCACCCGGGCCGACCGCGCCGGCGAGACCGTCGATGCGATCGAGGCGGAGATCCGCCGCATCGCCGAGCAAGGTCCGACGCAGCAGGAGCTCGACGAGGCGAAGTCCTATCTGAAGGGCTCGCAGATGCTGGCGCTCGACACCTCCTCCAAGCTCGCGCAGGCGATGCTGCAATACCAGCTCGACAAGCTGCCGATCGACTACATCGAGAAGCGCAGCGCCATCGTCGATGCGGTGACGCTCGACGACGTCAAGCGGGTTTCCAAGAGGCTGTGGGGCAACGGCCTGCTCACCGTGATCGTCGGCCGCGCCCCGCAAGCCGCAGCGCAGCCGGTCTCGGCGCCGCCGAAGGCGAACTGACACGGTTCGGCGCGCGGCTCCTTCATCCACACCACCGTTATGGCCACCCCTCTCCCCACCCTCCCCCGCAAAGGGGGGGGGGTGGGGAGAGGGGTGGCCGCGCACTCCGAGCGTTGACGTAACGAACACTGCATCAACACCGCCCAACCACGCCCATCGCAAACCCGCTATCCTGCGGCCGCCGATTCTTCCCTCCACGGGTGATGTCATGCTGCGGCTGTCCCGCGACCTTACGATCGACGAGAACGACATTGAGATCGTCTTTGTCCGCGCCTCCGGTCCGGGAGGGCAGAATGTCAACAAGGTCTCGACTGCGGCCCAGCTGCGTTTCGACACGAACAAGATCGCGCTGCCGCCGGATGCGGCGCAGCGGCTGGCGCGGCTCGCCGGCAGCCGCATGACCAAGGACGGCGTGATCGTGATCCAGGCGTTCCGCTTCCGCACCCAGGAGCGCAATCGCGCGGATGCGATCGAGCGGCTGTTCGAGATGCTGAAGGAAGCGATGGTGCGGCCGACACCGCGGCGCCCGACCAGGCCGACGCTCGGCTCCAAGCAACGCCGGCTCGAAGGCAAGAAACGCCGCAGCGACATCAAGGCCGGTCGCGGCAGTCAACGTTTCGACGATTAGGGAATACCGGACACAGCGCACACGCGACGCTGTATCCGGGATCCATCGCGGATCAGTACTTCTTGGTCGCAGGCGCCATCTCGGAACCGCCGCCCGATTTCGGTGTGGCGTGGCCGCTGCCGACCGTTCCCTTGCTGCCCGACTTGGCGCTGGTGCCGCTTTTTTGCGTCGGCGAAGTCGGTTGCGCTGCCATTTCCTCATCGCCGCTGCCGGACATGCCGCCGCCCTGCTGCACGGTCCCGCTGCCCGCTGCACCGCCGCGAAGCTGGGTATTCGGCGTAGCCGCCCCCTGCGCCAGGACGGGGCCGGCCATCACGGCCGAGATGGCAAGGGCGAGCACGCTGGTTCTTGCAAACGTCATCCATTTCTCCAGGACTTTGATTGACGATGGACGGAGCGGCGCAGGTGTGCGCCGTTTGCAGCGCCGACCCTGAACCCCATCGCGCGAGACTGAATTTTCCGCAAACGGCGCACGCGCCATGCAAGCTTCGTGGTGTGGTGATCGTGCAGGGATTTCGCGGTCATTTTGCGGATTTGTCGTCCGCATATGCGGCAAGGATCGGTTCCGCGCCAGATCAACGCCCAGCTTTGTTCTGCCGTGAAACAGCCCGCTACTACCAACGGCCGATTTCAGCCTCCTACAGTCACCGCACAGAGGCGGTGATGTATATGACAAAGCTGCGCGCCAGATGGACGGCAAAGTGGACGTTGGCGCTGGGATTTTGCAGCGCGATGTTTGCAGTGCAAATGACGGCTGCGCAAATGCCCTTGCCTGCCGCCAAGCCGCCCGACGGGGCGACACTGTTCAAGCAGCAATGCGCGACCTGCCACACGTCAAACACCTCGGACCCCGTCCGGCAAGGACCGTCGCTCTACAAGATCGTCGGCCGCCATGCCGGCAAGGCCGACGGCTTCAAATATTCCGCAGGCTTCGCCAACGCGGATTTCGTCTGGGACGACACCAGGCTCGATGCCTGGCTGACCAATCCACAACAGGTGATCCCCGGCGCCGTGATGGCTTATCGGCAGGCCAAGCCGGAAACCCGCGCCATGATCATCGCCTATCTGAAGGAGCTGAACTGAATGGCGAAACCCGTGCATTCGATGATCCGCGTGCTCGACGAGGCCAAGGCGCTCGACTTCTATCAGCGCGCGTTCGGGCTCGAGATCGCGGACAATCTGCGATTTGGCGATTTCGCGCTGGTCTATCTGCGCCATCCCTCCTCGCCGTTCGAGGTCGAGCTCACGGTCAATTTCGACCGCAAGGAGCCCTACGTGATCGGCGACGGCTATGGCCATCTCGCTGTCGTCGTCGATGACCTCGATGCCGAGCACGCGCGCTTCGAGAAGGAGAAACTGTCGCCCGGGCCGCTGCGCGACTTCAAGCATGACGGCAAGACGCTGGCGCGCTTCTTCTTCGTCTCCGATCCCGACGGCTACAAGATCGAGGTGATCCAGCGCGGCGGGCGCTTCGGCTAGAGCATGATCCGGAAAAGTGGGAACCGGTTTTCCGAAAAGATCATGCTCAAATAACAAAGCATCAGAAAATAATCTACGGAGGAAACCCATGAGAGAAATCGATCGACGCAGCAAATATGACCGGCGTGTGTTTCTCAAAGGCGCGGCCGTCACCGCACCCGCCGTCGCGATCGCGACATCGACCGGGCTTGGCATCACCGATGCGTGGGCCGATGAGGCTGGCACGCTGACACCGGCCACCATGAAGACATTGCTGAAGGTGGCGCGCGACATCTATCCGCACGATTTCCTCGGCGACAGCTACTACATCACCGCAGTGAAGCCGTGGGATGACAAGGCCGCCAAGGATCCGGCGGTCAAATCGCTGATCAATGAGGGCGTCGCGAGACTCGATCAGGCGGCCAACGACCGCCACAAGGTGCCCTATGCCCAGATCGCCTGGGAGAACGATCGCGTCGCGCTGCTGCAGCAGATCGAGCAAAGCGCGTTCTTCCAGAAGATCCGCGGCGATCTCATCGCATCGCTCTACAACAACAAGGAGGTGTGGCCGCGGTTCGGCTACGAGGGCTCCTCCGCCGAGCATGGCGGCTACATCAAGCGCGGCTTCGCCGATATCGACTGGCTGCCGAAGGCTTGAACCGGACAACGTCGGGAGGAAACAATGGCAAAATTCGATCTGAATGACAGCGGCGTTGTCGTGATCGTCGGCTCCGGCGCCGGCGGCGGCACGCTCGGCAACGAACTGGCGCAGAAGGGCATCAAGGTCGTGATCCTCGAAGCCGGCCCGCGCATCGAGAACCAGGACTTCATCAACGATGAATGGGACAGCTTCGGCCAGCTCGCCTGGTCGGACATGCGCACGACGTCGGGAAGCTGGCGCGTCCACAAGGATTTCCCGAACATTCCGGCCTGGATCGTGAAGGCGGTCGGCGGATCCACCGTGCACTGGGCCGGCGCCTCGCTGCGCTTCGATGAGCACGAATTCAAGATCAAGTCGGCCTACGGCAACATCCCCGGCGCCAACCTGTTGGACTGGCCGATCACGCTCGCCGAGATGGAGCCCTATTACGCCAAGGCCGAGAACAAGATGGGCGTCACCCGCACCAACGGCATTGCCGGACTGCCCGGCAACAATAACTTCAAGGTGCTGGAAGCCGGCGCCAGGAAGCTCGGCTACAAGGAGGTGCACACCGGGCGGATGGCGATCAACAGCGAGCCGCGCGACGGCCGCGGCTCGTGCCAGCAGATCGGCTTCTGCTTCCAGGGCTGCAAGTCGGGCGCCAAATGGTCGACGCTCTACACCGAGATCCCGAAGGGCGAAGCCACCGGCAATCTCGAGGTGCGCCCCGGCAGCATGGTGATCAAGATCGAGCACGACCCATCCGGCAAGGTGACCGGCGTGGTCTATGCGGATGAGAGCGGCGCGATGCAGCGCCAGAAGGCGCGCGTCGTCGCGGTCGCCGGCAACTCGATCGAAAGTCCGCGGCTGCTGCTCAACAGCGCCTCCAGCATGTTCCCGGATGGCCTCGCCAATTCATCGGGCCAGGTCGGCCGCAATTATTTGCGGCACATGACCGGCAGCGTGTATGCGACCTTCGAGAAGTCGGTGCACATGTATCGCGGCACCACGATGGCCGGCATCATCCGCGACGAGGCGAAGAACGATCCGAAGCGCGGCTTCGTCGGCGGCTACGAGATGGAGACGCTGTCGCTCGGCCTGCCCTTCATGGCGGCGTTTCTCAATCCCGGGGCCTGGGGCCGCAGCTTCACCAGCGCCATGGAAGGCTATCCGCGGATGGCCGGCATGTGGCTGGTCGGCGAGGACCTGCCGCAGGAGACCAACCGCGTCACGCTGGATCCGACCATCAAGGACAAGTTCGGCATGCCGGTCGCGAGCGTGCATTTCGACGATCACCCGAACGACGTCGCGATGCGCGATCACGCCTACAAGCAGGGTGCCGCGGTCTATGAGGCGGTCGGCGCCACCGTGACCTATCCGACGCCGCCCTATCCCTCGACCCACAACATGGGCACCAACCGGATGAGCGAGAAGCCGCGCGACGGCGTGGTCAACAAGTTCGGCCAGAGCCACGACATCAAGAACCTGTTCGTCTCCGACGGCAGCCAGTTCACGTCAGGCGCGGCGTGCAACCCGACGCTGACGATCGTGTCGCTGGCGATCCGGCAGGCCGACACGATCGCGGGCGCGATGCAGCGCAAGGAGATCTGAGAGATTGATGCGATCGGATTGAATAGCAACCCCAAGGAAACTGCCCACCCTCTCCCGCTTGCGGGGGAGGGCTGGGGTGGGGGCTCTCTCCGCGAGTCACATCGTGGAGAGAGCCCCCACCCGCTGCGCTACGCGCAGCGACCTCCCCCGCAAGCGGGAGAGGTGAAAGAAGCCTATTCCGCGGCGTCGAGGATGGGCTGGCGCTGGAATTCGGCGGCCGGAGCTGCGCTCTGCGAGCGATAGATCAAGCAACAGCAACGCAACAGCGACGCGAAATTATTGACCTCGCCGTGGTGATCGAGGACTTCGCCATAGAGCGTGGTGACGAACTTGGCGACGCTCATGCCCTCCTTGGCGGCGATCTCCTCCAGCGTGTCCCAGAACGACATCTCCAGCCGGATCGAGGTGCAATGACCGCCGATCCGCAGCGACCGGGTCTGCGATTCATAATTGCGCTGCGGCTGGTGCGAGAACAAATGGCACATGGCTATCCTCCCGATCGGATTATAATTTTTCTAAACGATATACCCGCGCGTGCGGCGTCACAATCGCCACGTAGGGCGTAGCCGCTCCACACGCGAAGGTGAGTGTCTTCAAGGCGATAGGCCTGCTCCATCCCCAGCTAAAGGCAGCCATTCGCGGGCCGCCCCATGCATTTGGCCGGCGAGCCGACTAGAATGCCGCCGAACCTCGAATCCCTGTCCGATCGCGCAAATCCATGCCCGTCCGCCAACTTCCCGAACAGCTCGTCAACCGCATCGCCGCCGGCGAGGTGGTCGAACGTCCTGCGAGCGTGGTCAAGGAACTGGTCGAGAACGCGATCGACGCCGGCGCGAGCCGGATCGACGTCTTCACCGACGGCGGCGGCCGGCGCCGGATCGGCATCACCGACGACGGCGGCGGCATGACGCGCACTGATCTCGCGCTTGCGGTCGACCGTCACGCCACCTCCAAGCTCGACGACGAAGACCTCTTGCGCATCCGCACGCTCGGGTTCCGCGGCGAGGCGCTGCCGTCGATCGGCGCGGTCGCAAAGCTCGGCATCACCACGCGTCATGCCAGTGAACCGCATGCGTGGTCGCTGTCGGTCGAGGGCGGCGAGAAGTCGGAGGTCATGCCGGCCGCGCTCGGCCAGGGCACCCGCGTCGAGGTCAACGAACTCTTCTATGCAACGCCGGCGCGGCTGAAATTCCTCAAGACCGACCGCACCGAGGCGGAGGCGATTCGCGAAGTGGTGCGGCGCCTCGGCATGGCGCGGCCCGACATCGCCTTCACCCTGGCCGGCGAAGAGCGCGCGCCCGTCACCTGGGCCGCGGCGCTGCCCGGCGCAGCCGGCCGCCTGACGCGGCTCGGCGATATCCTGGGCGCGGACTTTCGCGCCAGCGCAATCGAGGTGCGCGCCGAACGCGAGGGCGTCACGGTCGAGGGCTTTGCCGCCGCGCCGTCGCTGACCCGTGCCAATGCGCTCGGGCAGTATCTGTTCGTCAACGGCCGCCCTGTGCGCGACAAGCTGATCTTAGGTGCGGTGCGCGCGGCCTATTCCGACTATCTGCCGCGCGACCGCCATCCTGTGGTGGCGCTGTTCGTGACCTGCGACCCGCAAGAGGTCGACGCCAACGTGCATCCGGCCAAGACCGAGGTGCGCTTCCGCAACGCCGGACTGGTGCGCGCGCTGATCGTGCACGCGCTGAAGGAGGGCCTGGCGCGCGAGGGCAGACGCACCGCGGCCAACACCGCCGACGGCGCGACGTTACAGGCGTTCCGCCCCGCCTTCACGCCACCGCGCCCGGGCAATTGGGACTGGCGCAGTTCGCCGTCATATCCGGTCAATCCGATGCGCACGTTCGACGGCGCAGCGGCGCCCGCCTTCGCCGAGCCCGGACAGGCCGCCTTCGACGTCGGCGCACCGACCGCCGATGTCCGCTTCGAGGCTGCACCCGCCCCCGATCTGCTCGACCGGCCGCTCGGCGCCGCACGCACCCAGATCCACGAGACCTACATCGTCTCGCAGACCCGCGATGGCCTGATCGTGGTGGACCAGCACGCGGCGCATGAACGCATCGTCTATGAGAGACTGAAGGCGTCATTGGCGAAGAACGGCGTGCAGCGGCAGATCCTCTTGATCCCGGAGATCGTCGAGCTCGATGAGGCGACCGTCGAGAAGCTGCTCGATCGCGCCGAAGAGCTGGCCTCGTTCGGGCTCGCGATCGAATCCTTCGGCCCCGGCGCGGTCGCCGTGCGCGAGACGCCCTCGCTGCTCGGCAAGGCCAATGCGGCCGGGTTGCTCCGCGACCTCGCCGAACACATGGCCGAGTGGGACGAGGCGCTGCCGCTGGAGCGTCGGCTGATGCACGTCGCCGCTACCATGGCCTGCCACGGCTCGGTCCGCGCCGGCAGACGCCTCAAGCCGGAAGAGATGAACGCCCTGCTGCGCGAGATGGAAGACACGCCGAACTCAGGCCAGTGCAACCACGGCCGGCCGACCTATGTCGAATTGAAGCTGAGCGATATCGAGAAGCTGTTCGGGCGGCGGTGAAGATCCCGTAGGATGGGTAGAGCGAAGCGAAACCCATCAACTTTCTTCCGCGCGGAGACATGATGGGTTTCGCTTCGCTCTACCCATCCTACGAACTCACTTCCCGCGCGAACACCTGCAACGCCGTGCGAAGCTGTGCGACCCATTCATCGCCGTCCTTGAAACCTCCAGCCGCAATGCGGGCGCAGATCTGATCGAGATCATCGCCATCGGCTGCGTGTTTGCCGACCCGCCGCGCAATCGCGATATAGCCGTCCGTCAGCAGCACCAGACCCGGCGCGCTCGCTGCGAGATATTGCTCGCGCGCTTCGCGGAGCAACTGCGACGCGTCGTCGTAGCGGCCGAGCGCCAGATCGAACGCCCCCACCATCCAGACGCCCGTTGCCTCGCGCAGCGGTCCGAGCTCCAGGACCCGAACCAGCCGAAGCGAGCGCTCTGCAAGCTCGCGCGCGGCGAGCAGATTGTCCGGGTTGATCGGCTTGTCGGAAACGCTCCAGCCCGGCCAGCAATCGGCCGCCGCGTTGAAGGTCCAGCGCTGAACCATCATCAGCGCTTCACGCGCGTCAGCATCCTGCGCGCCGCAACGGCGCTCGATCTGGTCGGCGGCATCGCGCGCGGCCGCAAGCAGTGCCGCGTCATCATCCGCGCCGCGCAACGCCTTGACACGGGTCTCCAGCTGGCCGGCCAGCCCGGCGAGAGTGTCGGCCATGGTTCGCGCTCCGCAAACGGTGATGAAGCAGTATCGCGTAGGATGGGTAGAGCGAAGCGAAACCCATCATGGTGCCGCGGAAGTGATGGGTTTCGCTGCGCTCTACCCATCCTACGGATTCAAAATCTTCAGGAACACGAACTCGGTGTCGTCATAGGCGCGCCGCTCGAGCTCCTCGAAGCCTTCGGGCGCGGAGAATGCCGCGGCCTTCGCCTCCTCGACCACGAGCAGCGCGCCCGGCGTCAGCCAGCCGCCGTTGCGCAGCGAGGCGAGCGCCTTGTCGGCGAGACCCTTCCCGTAGGGCGGATCGAGAAACACCAGCGAGAACGGCTCGACCGGATGCGCCGGACCCAGATCGGTGGCATCGCGGCGATAGACCTTGGTGGTCCCGCCAAGGCCGAGCGCCTCGACATTGTTGCGCAGCAGCGCCCGCGCCTCGGCGCCATTGTCGACGAACAGCGTGAACTTCGCGCCGCGCGAGATCGCCTCGATGCCGAGCGCACCGGTACCGGCAAACAGATCGAGTACGCGCGCGTCCTCAATCGGATTGTCGTAGGCGTGGATCAGGATATTGAACACGGACTCGCGCAGGCGGTCCGCGGTCGGGCGGATCTCGCGGCCCGACGGTGACGCGAGATTGCGGCCCTTCAGCCTGCCCCCGACAACGCGCATTAGAATGCCCCGATATTGGCCGCGCGGCCGGTGCGCTCCCTTCCCCCTTGTGGGGAAGGGTTGGGGAAGGGGGTGCCCCACGGGCAGACCACCCGTGTGGCACCCCCCTCCCTTGCCCTCCCCCACAAGGGGGGAGGGAACGGAGAGAGCGTTGATCGCGTCACAGCGCGTAAGGACGACACATCCATCGTCGCGACCGCCCTACTCGTCCTTCGGCGTGAGATCGCGCTTGCCGTGGTAGCCGCGCTTGGGACGGCGCGGCGGGCCGTAGCCGTTGGCCTCGTCCTCGTTGCGGGCGCGGGCTTCCTCGCTGCCGGTGCGCTGCACCAGCACGCGGCGGCCCTTGCGATCGTTGATGGTCTCGCGCTTGCTGGGCTTCGGCTTCCTGGCGGGCGCATCGTCGCCGTCGGCGGCATCACGCTGCTCCGGCCGCGTGAAGTCGGCGCCTGCGACCTTGGCGATCTTCTCGCCGAGCTGCTCGCGCAGCACCCGCGTCTTGACCTCCTCGACCTTGCCCTCCTCGAGCTCGCCGAGCTGGAACGGGCCGTAGGAGATCCGGATCAGCCGGTTCACCTCGAGCCCGAGATGCGCCATCACGTTGCGCACCTCACGGTTCTTGCCCTCGCGGATCGCGAACACCACCCAGACGTTGGAGCTCTGGTCGCGTTCCAGCGTCGCATCGATCGGCCCGTATTTGACGCCGTCCACCTCGACGCCGTCCTTGAGTTGGTCGAGCTGGCCCTGCGTCACCTCGCCATGCGCGCGCACGCGGTAGCGACGCAGCCAGCCGGTGTCGGGATGCTCCAGCGTCCGCGCCAGCCCGCCGTCATTGGTCAGCAGCAACAGGCCCTCGGTGTTGAAATCGAGCCGGCCGATCGAGATCAGCCGCGGCAGGCCCTCGGGCAGATTGTCGAACACGGTGGGCCGGCCCTCCGGGTCGGCATGCGTCGTCATCAGCCCGCGCGGCTTGTGATACATGAACAGCCGGGTCCGCTCGCGCGGCGGCAACGGCTTGCCGTCGACCGCCACGACATCGTTGTCGGTGATATCGAGCGCCGGCGAGTTGATCACGCGTCCGTTGACCGTGACACGGCCCTGGGTGACGATCTCCTCGGCATCGCGGCGCGAGGCAAGACCGGCGCGCGCCAGCACCTTGGCAATGCGTTCGCCGGACTTCTTCGGCTTCGGCTCGGGACGCTCGCGGCGATCGTCGTAGGAACGCTCGCGATAGGCGCCGCGGCCGCCGAAGGCCGGGCGCTTGGCAAACACTTTGCTGTCGTCTTCATTGTCGCGGCGCGGCCGATCCGAGAAGCGGCCCTCGCTGCGCGGATGCTCCTGCCAGTCGGCGCGTCCTTCCGGACGCTCACGGCGGCGATTGTCGCCACCATCTTCATCGCGATTCCAGCGCGGCCGACTGAACTTCGGCCGCTCGTGGCGATCGCCCTGCTCGCGATCGTCGCGGGAACGCGAGAACCGCGGCCGCTCGCCGCCGCCGCGATCATCGCGCGGCCTGTCGAAATTGCGCGGGCCGTCGCGGAACGGACGCGAACCACGCTCCGGACGATCGGAGCCGCCCTCGCGCTTCTGCCACGGCTTGGATTCGCCGCGCGGCGGCCGGTCGCCAAAATCCTTGCGCGGGCCGCGATCGCCGCGATCACGATCGCCACCGCGCTTGAACTTGCTGTCGCCGCCGAATTTCCGTGCGGGCCGGTCGCCATCGCGCGACGGACGATCGCCGAACGATCGCTCGCCACGCGGCGTATAGGGCCGCTTCTCGCCGTCACGTTCGCGCGGCGCGTAAGGCTTCCTGTCACCGAACTTCCGATCCGAAGACCGCCCCGCCGGACGGGCGTCATCGCGATCACGTCGCGGCGCGCGGTCGTCGCGATTGTAGTTCGGGCGGTCGCCACGGGGCGTGTAGGGGCGCTTTTCGCCGCCGCGGTCTTCGCGCGGCTTGAACGAACGCTTCTCGCCATCCCCGCCGCGATCAAATCTCGGCCGGTCGCCACGCGGCTTGAACGTGCGCTTCTCGCCATCGCCGTCGCGGGCCGGGCGATCGCGGAATGGCCGATCGCCACGGGCATCATCGCGGTTGAACCTCGGCTTGTCGCCGAACTCGCGGCGCGGCGGACGGTCCTCGCGATCGCCGCGGTAGGGCCGCTTCTCGCCATCGCGCTTGCCGGCAAACGTCTTGTCGCCGAAGCCGCGCTTGGCAAATTTCTTGTCCGGTCCACGGGCGGCGCCGGAGCGGCCCTTGCCGCCGCCGGGCCGATCACGCCGGCCGCGGGAATCGTTGTGTTTGTCGCTATCGCGGGGCATGAATAATCTCGCCTGGGCGTTCAATTGGGGTGCAAGGGCAGCCGGCCGTACGCGCCTGTTGGCAGCGCATTTGACGCAAAACCGGCATCCACTTTTGCTGAAGGCGAAGCTACTAGCAGGTTTCTTCCGATGATACGAGGCATGTCAGCCCCTTCTTTCATGGATTTGGCGCTGAAAACGGCCGAAAACGCCGGAAAAGCCGGCGAAGTTCCGATCGGATGCGTGATTGTCCGGGGTTACGAGGTCATTGCCACCGCCGGCAACCGCACCTTGACCGACCGCGACCCAACGGCCCATGCCGAGATTTTGGCGATCCGGCAGGCTGCCGAGGCCATCGGCACCGAGCGGCTGGTGGATTGCGACCTCTACGTGACGCTGGAGCCCTGCACCATGTGCGCCGGCGCGATCTCCTTTGCCCGGATCCGCCGGCTGTACTACGGCGCCGCCGACCCCAAGGGCGGCGCGGTCGAGTCAGGCGTGCGGTTCTTCGCACAGCCGACCTGCCACCACGTCCCGGAGATCTACGGCGCAGTCGGCGAGACCGAGTCCGCGCGGCTCTTGCGCGAGTTCTTCAGGGAGCGGCGGTGATGCATCCGTAACGCGGACGAAGCGCAGCGCAATCTCTCCCCTCGTCGTCCCGGCGAAAGCCGGGACGACATCGAGTGTGTTGCATCGTCGAGAGTCATGCTTCACGGTCTCTTCGGATGACGGAGTCACCCCGCCAGGAAAAACTCCCGCAGCAGCTTCGCCGTTGCGTCCGGATTCTCCTCGGGCAAAAAATGCCCCGATGCCACCGGCGCGCCGCTGACATTGGTCGCCCAGTTCTTCCAGGTATCGAGCGGCGTGGTTGCGGCGCTGGCAACGCCGGCATCGCCCCACAGCGCCAGCATCGGGATCGTGATCTTGTTGCCGGCATCGACGTCGGCCTTGTCGATCTCGTAGTCGGCATAGGCGCCGGCGCGGTAGTCCTCGCACATGGCGTGGATGCGGGCGGGATCGCGGAACGGCGCAATATAATGCGCGAGCGCGCGCGGATCGATGGCGTCCAGCGTCTTGGTCCTGATCTGGCTCGCCATCTTCTCCTTGAGGAAGAATTCGCCATTGCTCGTGATCAGCGTCTCCGGCAGCGGATAGGGCTGAGCCAGGAACGCCCAGTGGTAGATCTTCAGCGCCGAGAGGCGATTGAGCTTCTGCCAGTAGTCATAGGTCGGCGCGATATCGAGCACTGCGAGCTTCGACAGCCGGCCGGGATGATCGAGTGCGAGCCGGTATGAGACGCGGCCGCCGCGGTCGTGGCCGGCGAGTGCGAAATGGACATGGCCGAGCTGCTCCATCACCTCGACCATGGTTTTGGCCCAGGCCCGCTTGGTGTAGGGCGTGTGGTCCTTGTCGCTGTCAGGCATGTCGGACCAGCCGTAGCCCGGCAGGTCGGCGATGATCAGCGTGAATGCGTCGTCGAGCTTCGGCGCGACCGTGTGCCACATCACATGGGTCGAGGAGAAGCCGTGCAGCAACAGCAAGGGCGGGCCCTTGCCGCCGACGCGGGCGAAGATGCGGCCCTGCGCGGAGTTGATCCATTTCGACTCATAGCCGGGAAAAAGATCAGCGAGATCAGGCATCGGTGGCTCCCCGGTCGCGTGCGCCGTGCTTCAAACTTTGTTCGGCGTTGCCGCTGGCCCAAGCGGGGTTTATGCCATTCTCAAGCCCAACCAACAACAACACGAAACGAGGAAGTGCCATGTCGATCGATTTCGAGATTCCGGCCGAGGCCAAGGCGATCCGCGAGAAGGTCCGCAAATTCGTCCACGACGAGTGCATCCCGGCGGAAAAGGAACTCGACACCAAGCCGCTTGCCGAGGTACTGGCGCCGCTGCGCAAGAAGGCCCGCGCGCAGGGCCTGTGGTGCCCGTTCGTGCCGAAGGAGTATGGCGGTATGGGCCTCGGCCCGCTCGCCAACGCGCTGGTGCAGATGGAGCTCGGCGAGAGCATGCTCGGCGCGCTCTCGATGAACACGCAGGGGCCGGACGACGCCTCGATGATGACGATCCTGGCGCACGGCACCGAGTACCAGAAGGAGAAATTCCTCAAGCCCCTCTTGAACGGCGAGAAGCGGATCTGCTTCTCGATGACCGAGAAGGCCGCCGGCGCCGACGCCACCGGCATGCAGACCACCGCGGTCAAGGACGGCAACGAGAACTACATCCTCAACGGCGAGAAATGGTTCTCCTCGTCGGCGAGCGTTGCCGACATGGCGCTGGTCATGGCGAAGACCGATCCGAACGCGCCGCGCCACAAGCAGTATTCGACCTTCATCGTCGAGCTGCCCAATCCCGGCTACCGCATCAAGCGCAACGTCGCCAACATGGCGATCGAAGGACCGCACGATGACGTGATCCACGGTGGCCATTCCGAGATCGAGATCAAGGACCTCAAGGTGCCCGCCGATAACCTGCTCGGCGGCGAAGGCAACGGCTTCAACATGGGCCAGCACCGCCTCGCCTATGGCCGGCTGCGCCACGGCATGCACAACGTCGCCAAGGCGCAGCGCGCACTCGACATGGCGGCCGCCCACGTCACCAAGCGCTCAACCTTCGGGCAGTTGCTGGCCGACCGCCAGGCGGTGCAGTTCATGCTCGCCGACTGCGCGAGCGAGCTCTATATCGGCCGGCTGATGCTGCTGCACATCGCCTACAAGGCGGAGAAGGGCCTCGACATCCGCCAGGAGAACTCGATCGCCAAGATCTTCCACGCCCACATGGTGCACAAGGTGATCGACACCGCGATCCAGCTGCACGGCGCGCTCGGCTTCAGCCAGGATACGCCGCTGGCGAAGTGGTACACCCAGGTGCGCTCGCAGCGGCTGGTGGATGGTCCCGACGAGGTGCACAAGTGGAAGATCGGCAAGAACGTCATCAAGGCGTTCCGCGAGCACGGCACCACCGCGAGCGCTGCGGGCGGGGATTTGCTGTAACGTCCACCGTCATTGCGAACGAAGCGAAGCAATCCATCTCGCCGCAAGCGGAGACGTGGATTGCTTCGTCGCTCCAGCGCAAAATTGCTTTTTGTCGCGAGCTCCTCGCAATGACGTGGCGAGCTAGCCCGTCGGCTTTTCCGCTTCCACCGCCTGCCAGGCGATGTCGCGGCGGCAGAAACCCTCCGGCCATTTGATGCGATCGACGGCCTGATAGGCGCGGTCGCGCGCCTCGGTCACCGTCTTGCCCATCGCGCAGACGTTCAGCACGCGGCCTCCGTTGGCCAGAACGGCGCCGTCCTTGGCCACCGTGCCGGCGTGGAAGATCTCGACGCCGTCGACCTTGGCGGCGTCATCGAGGCCGTCGATCGGCGTGCCCTTGATGTAGTCGCCGGGATAACCCTTGGCCGCCATCACCACCGTCAGCGCCGGTTCCGGATACCAGCGCAGGTCGAAATTCTTCAACTGCCCGTCGATCGAGGCGAGCAACGCCGGCACGATGTCCGACATCATCCGCAGCATCAGCACCTGGCACTCGGGATCGCCGAAGCGGACATTGTATTCGAACAATTTTGGGCCCTGTGCGGTCAGCATCACGCCGGCATAGAGCACGCCCTTGAACGGAATGCCGCGGCTCTTCATCCCCGCCACCGTCGGCAGGATGATGTGCGCCATGATCCGGTCGTGAATCTCAGGTGTCACGAACGGCGTCGGCGAATAGGCGCCCATACCGCCGGTGTTCGGTCCCTTGTCGTGATCGAACACCCGCTTGTGGTCCTGCGCGGTCGCCAGCGGGATCGCGGTCTCGCCGTCGCACAACGCGAAGAAGCTGATCTCGCGGCCCGAGAGAAATTCCTCGATCACGACCTCGGCGCCGGCCGAGCCGAACGCGCCCTCGAACATCATGGCAATCGCGGCTTCCGCTTCAGACAGCGTCTGCGCCACCACGACGCCCTTGCCGGCGGCAAGCCCGTCGGCCTTGACCACGATCGGCGCGCCCTGGGCGCGGACATAGGTCACCGCGTCCTTCGCATTGTCGAAGCGGCGATAGGCGCCGGTCGGAATGTCGAACTCGCTGCAGAGGTCTTTCGTGAAGCCCTTGGAGCCTTCGAGCTGCGCGGCCTGCTTGCTCGGCCCGAACGCCTTGATGCCGACGGCGGTGAGATCATCGACGATCCCTGCGGCGAGCGGCGTCTCCGGCCCGACCACCACCAGGTCGACCGCATTGCGCCGGCAGAATTCGATCACTGCGGCATGGTCGGCGACATCGAGCGCGACGCATTCGGCCTCGCGCGCGATCCCGGCATTGCCCGGCGCGCACCAGAGTTTGGTCACCAGCGGGGATGCCGCGATCTTCCACGCCAGCGCATGTTCACGGCCGCCGGAACCGAGCAGGAGGATGTTCATCAGACACAGGCTCAAAAGGGTCCAAGAGCTGTGTCGGTCGCACGAATCCCCGCTCGCCCGCAAGGGGCGACCGGGCCGCTTCCCCCGTCATTCCGGCTTACGGCTGCTTGCCGGCGATGATCTCCTGCAAGGTCGCGACATGGCGGGCGAAGGCGCCGCGGCCGGCCGCGGTGGCGGTCACGGTGGTCTGCGGTTTCTTGCCGACGAAGGCCTTGTCGACCGCGACATAGCCGGCCCTGGCCAGGGTCTCGATATGGGCGCCCAGATTGCCGTCGGTGGCGCCCGTCAGCTTCTTCAGCCGGGCGAATTCGAGCCCGGTCGAAGCCGGCAGCGCATGGAGCGCCGCCATGATCCGCAACCGCAGCGGCTGGTGGATGATCTCGTCGAGTTCGGCCATCGATCAGATCCGGCGCATCCAGAGCCCACCGAGGATGAGTGCGCCACCGTGCACCACTGCCATCCACAACAGCAGCGCCGGACCGGCGTAGAAGTAGGCGGTCACGATCAAGGCGCTGCTGCACAGCGCGATCACGATGAAGGCGTAGCCGAACCACAGGCCGGCGAGCGCATAGAACAGCATCGTGAATAGCGGCCAAAACACCAGCATCTGGCGCGGCCCGAAATGGCCGAGCACCGCCGAACAGAAAATGCCGAATGCGATGAACAGCAGGAACGCCACCAGCAGCCGGAGCGCGTAGGCGCCGGCCCCCGGACCGATACCACTGAACGCTGCAATTGCGATCGAGCCTGCGATTCCGATGAGATCGACGACGGCCCAGATCGTATAGCCCTGCGGCGGCCAGGTGTAATTGGCGAGGTAGCCCACGAACACCAATGCGCCCCACATGACGATGATGAGACTGGCGTTCTGATAGATTCGCGACTGGCGGACGCGATGCACGACGTCGTTGATGTCGTTCAGCGCCGCGCTGGCCTGTTGGCTGTCGATCATGACGTCACTCCATTTTGCTCGGCGAGCCTGGAAGAAACCGGTGGGGCGTCGGCCGGCGGGCGATGTTTCCCGATCAGGACATAGGCGATCGTCATGGTGGTGATCGACAGCGCCAATGCCAGCAGCCCGACCTGCCCGCGCGTCGCCAGCGGCAGCACGCGCACCATGATTTCGGTCGCCGCCGCCGACATCAGCGACACGTAGGACCACGAGATGAAATAGTAGTGGGTCAATCGCCAGTTCGCCGGTCGCGGGCTGCGCAGCAGCGGAACGATCGCCGCCACGATGCAGGCGAAGTTCACCATCGCACCGACATGGAACAGGTTGAGGGCGCCGGTAAACCGATAGACCAGCATCGCGGTCCCGTCGGCGACCAGCATGGCATAGACGAAGAAATAGCCGCGCGCCCGGTGGCCGGCGCCGCGCTTCGGACGCAGGAACTGGATCAGCCCGATCCCGATGCACAGGACAGCCACGACGGCATGGACCGCGCCCGCCGCGGAATGGACGAAACTTGCCAAGGTCAACTGCGGGATCATTGGTCAGCCCTCCAGCCAGGTCACCATCAGCGATAGTACAGAGAACTCTGTATCACAGAGTATATGGACAAACAAGCCCACGCATTGGCGATGGCGGGCAAAAGTCCCTACGTTGCGCTGAAGCTCACAAACAGCCGAATCACCTGCAAATGACCGCTGCCGCGCCGAATCTCGTCAACGCGCCCGAATTCACCGTCTCGGAGCTCTCCTCCGCCCTGAAGCGGACGGTGGAGGATCGGTTCGGCCATGTCCGCGTTCGCGGCGAGATCTCCGGCTTCCGCGGCCCGCACTCCTCCGGCCACTGCTATTTCGCCCTCAAGGACGAGAGCGCCAAGATCGAGGCGGTGATCTGGAAGTTCGCCCACGCCCGCATGCGCTTCAAGCCGCAGGAAGGGCTCGAGGTCATCGCCACGGGCAAGCTGACCACCTATCCGAACTCCTCGAAGTACCAGATCGTCATCGACTCGCTGGAGCCGGCCGGCGTCGGCGCGCTGATGGCGCTGATGGAGGAGCGCAAGAAGAAGCTCGCGGCCGAGGGCCTGTTCGACGAGGCCCGCAAGCAGCTGTTGCCCTGGCTGCCCGAGGTAATCGGCGTCGTCACCTCGCCGACCGGTGCGGTGATCCGCGACATCCTGCATCGGCTCGAAGACCGCTTTCCCCGCCGCGTGCTGGTCTGGCCGGTCAAGGTGCAGGGCGACGGCTCGGCCGAGCAGGTCGCAGCCGCGATCCGCGGCTTCAACGCGCTGCCGGAGGGCGGCCGGATCCCGCGGCCCGATCTGTTGATCGTCGCGCGCGGCGGCGGCTCGCTGGAGGATTTGTGGTCGTTCAACGAGGAGATCGTGGTCCGCGCCGCGGCCGAGAGCCACATCCCGCTGATCTCGGCGGTGGGCCACGAGACCGACATCACGCTGATCGACTTCGTCGCCGACAAGCGCGCGCCGACACCGACGGCGGCCGCCGAGATGGCCGTGCCAGTGCGCAGCGAGCTGTTCGTCGAGGTTCAGGGGCTCGCCCGCCGTACCATGGTGTGCTGGCAGCGCAGCCAGGAGGCCCGCCGCAACGAGCTGCGTGCCGCGGCGCGGGCGCTGCCGGCGGCGAACGAACTGCTGGCGATCCCGCGGCAGCGGCTCGATCATCTCGCAGCCGGGCTGCCGCGCGGGCTGAAGGCCAATACGCACGCGCACTTCCGCCGCTTTGCCGCGTCGAGCTCGCGCCTCACCATCGGCGTGCTGCGCGGCCAGGTCGCGCATGCGCGGCAGCGGCTCACCGCATCCGGCGAGCGCATCACGCTGTCGGCGCGGGCGCTGCTGCATCGCCGGCAGGAGCGCTTCAGCGGGCTCGAGATCCGGCTCAAGGCCTCCAAGCTCGCCAACGCCAAGGCCCAGCGCAACGCGATCGCGCGCGATCTCGAGCGCACCCACCGCCTCGCCGAGCGCGCCCGCCGCGCGCTGCTGACGACGCTGCAGCGGCTCGAGGCACGGGTCGCCCATCGCAGCCAGCTGCTGTCGGCGCTGTCCTATCGCGGCGTGCTGGCGCGCGGCTTTGCCCTGGTCCGCGACGCGCACGGACACGCACTGCATTCAGCCGCGGCGGTCGGCCCCAACGCCAATTTGTCGATCGAGTTCGCCGACGGCCGCGTCTCCGCCACCACGAATGCCGATCAGCCCGCGGCGACGGCAACGCCCGAGAGCCAGCCGAAGCCGCAGCGCGATGCGAAACCGGCAGCGCCGAAGCGCGTCACCAAGCCGGTCGATCAGGGCAGTTTGTTTTAGCGCGACAGCCACTCGGCGACTTGCTTCTGCGCGTCCTTGCGTGCGCTCGCATCGGTGCCGATGTGTCCGGGCTCGGTGATGTCGACATCGGACAAGGTTGCAACCGCATGCAGCGGCAGGTTGGCGCGATCGAAATCGTGATAGGCCTCGGGATAGACCACGATCCGCGCCAGCGCGCTGCGGCCGCGCGCGCCGTCGACCATCTGGTGGCAGGCCGACGACGACGTCACATCGTCGCGCGCGCCGATCAGGACCAGCGTCGGCACCCGCGCGCTCCAGCCAAGGCCGGACGAGGTGCGGCAATCCGGATAGAACGCGACCGCCGAGCGGAAGTCCGGCTCGACGTTGCGCGACCACATCTGCGGCCGCACCGCCCACAGCAACGCGGCCGCGCCGTTGCCCCAGCCGATCAGGCTGATGCGGTTCTTCGCCACCCATTTCTGCTGCACCAGCCATTGCCGCGCGGCATTGATGTCGGCGACCCGCGCACGGCGGGTCTGGACCTGATGCTCCCTGATGCGGCACTGGGGCCCGAGCTCGCGCGAGCCGTAGCTGTCGGGCAGCAGCACCGCATGGCCTGACGTGAGCAGTTGCTCCGCCCAGTCGCGATAGCGCGGCAGGACTGGCTCGGAGCGGCCGGCAAGACCGCCGCAGCCATGCAGCGCGATCACCGTCGGGAACGGGCCATCGCCATCGGGCCGGTAGAGCTGCGCGTGCAGCGTGACGTTGCCTTCGGGAATTTCGACCTGACGCGGCGCCGGAAGCGGCGCCGCAGCTGCGGCCGGCACGGCAAGCATGGCGAGGCACATGAAGACTGACTTGAGGCGCATCCGATCCGGCCGGCTCGTTATGGCGCTGTAAACACAGCGGACCACGCCTGCAACGCTACCATGCGCGTCTGCCGCCAAATCATCACAAGTCGGTGGTTTAACGGGCGGACATGACCCCCTATCTGTGATAGACGGCTTCATGAACATTAAGGCTGCCTCATCGGGGGCAAGGCGGAGAGCTCAAACGTGCTGAACAAGTTCGGTCCCTCGGGCCATGGCGAAGCGCAGGTGCAATATCTCGACGGCGATTTTCGCGTGATCTCGCCCGGCACCTTTGTGCGTTGTGCCATCACCGACGTCCGGATCCCGCTCGACGAGCTGAAATACTGGAGCGTCGACCTGCAGGAGGCCTACGCCACCCCGACCGCCGTGCTGCAGCGCCATCATCCCGGCGTGCTCAAGCCGCAGGCTTAGGCTCAAGACCGGGCTCATGCGCCCAGCCTCCTGTTCCGCGCCCTGAACAGTTGATCGCTCACCAGACGCCGCAGCGCGGCAGCATCCTCGAATTGCAGCGTCACCGCGAACGGTGCGATCGCCTGTGCCCAGGCCGGCATCCCGGCCGGACCACGCAACCGCGCCAGATCCTTTTCCGTCGTCACCAGCGTCAAGCCGTCACCTCTCGCGTCAGCGACGAGCTGCGCGATCTCATCCTTGGTGAAGGCATGATGATCGGGGAAAGCCATGTTGCGCACGACGTCGACGCCGCTTGCGCGCAGCGTGTTGAAGAAGCGCGCGGGATCGCCGATGCCGGCGAAGGCGAGTACGCGCCGACCGCGCAACGCACTCAATGAGGCCTCATCGGGCCTCAGATGCGCCGACAATATCGGCTTGCCGCGGGACGCCAGGTCGGCGGCAATGTTCTTCGCGCCACTCCCCTCGCCGACCACGATCAGCGCATCGGTGCGTTCCAGCTGCGGCAACAGCGGTGCGCGCAACGGTCCTGCCGGAATGACGCGGCCATTGCCGATGCCGCGCGTACCGTCGATCACGATCAGGCAGGCGTCCTTGAGCACGGATGGATTCTGGAAGCCGTCATCCATCAGGATCACGCTTGCGTTCTGCGCGCGCGCCAGCGCCAGGCCGGCGGCACGGTCACGCGAGACCACGACCGGCAAGGTCGCGGCCATCATCAGCGGTTCGTCACCGACATCGGCGGCATCGTGCAATTCCGGATCGACCTTGACCGGCCCGGCAAGCCGGCCGCCATAGCCACGGCTGATCACCACCGGCCGCTCGTCGAGCTCGCGCAACAGTTTCGCCAGCGCCAGCACCGTCGGCGTCTTGCCGGCGCCGCCGACATGGTAATTGCCGACGCAGATCACGGGAATGCCGGCATCGATGCCGGCTTGCCGCATCCGCCGTGCGGCCACCGCGCCATAGAGCACGGCAAGCGGTCGGAGCAGTTGCGATGTCCAAGACGATGGCCGGTGCCAGAAGGCCGGCTCACGCATTGGCGGCTCCCATCTCGAGCTGCAGCTGCAACAGATAGGGCTCGAGAGCGGTCACGGTGCGCTCCAGCGCACCACCGAGCTGTTCGACGACGCGCTCGGAGGCCGCAAGCGACGTATCGCGCGCCGCGGGATCGGCGAGGAACTGGCCGAGCTGCTTGACCAGCGCGTCCAGATCGTCGGTGCGCCGCGCGCCGCCTGCGCGATCGAGCGCCTCATAGACTTCGGTGAAATTGAAGACGTGCGGGCCGTGCACGATCGCAGCGCCGAGCTTGATCGCCTCGATCGGGTTCTGGCCGCCATGCGCGACCAGCGAACCGCCCATGAACACGATCGGTGCCAACCGATAGAACAGGCCGAGCTCGCCCATCGTGTCGGCGACATAGATATCCGTTGTCGCGACCGGCAGATCCTCGTGCGAGCGCAGCCCGGGGCGCAGGCCCCGTTCCGTCACGAGCCGCGCCACGGCCTCGCCGCGCGCGGCGTGCCGCGGCACGATCACCGTGAGCAACCCCGGGAAGTATCCGGCAAGCGCTTTGTGCGCCTCGATCAGGATCTCTTCCTCGCCGGGATGGGTGGACGCGGCGACCACAATCGCGCGGCCGCGCGTCACCGACATCAGCCGCTCCAGCTTGGCGGGATCAGCCGGCGGCGCCGCGACGTCGAGCTTGAGGTTGCCGGTGACCATGACATTCTGGCTGCCGAGCGCGGCAAAGCGTTCGGCATCGGTCTTCGACTGCGCGAGGCAGATGTCGAACCGTCCGAGCAGCGCCCCGATGGTGTTGGAGACCCGGCGCCAGCGCGGGAACGAGCGCTGCGACATCCGCCCGTTGATCAAGACCATCGGCAGCCGCCGCGCGGCGCTCGACAGGATCAGGTTCGGCCACAGGTCGGACTCGATGAACAGCGCCAGCGACGGATGCCAGTGGTCGAGAAAGCGCGCGACATAGCGCGGCGAGTCATACGGCACGTATTGATGGATCACGTCGGGCGGAAAGCGCTTGGCGACGATCGCGGCCGAGGTCACCGTGCCCGAGGTGAGCAGGATGCGCAGATTGAGCGCGCGCAGCCGTTCGATCAGCCCCACCGCCGCCAGCACCTCGCCGACGCTCGCGCCGTGAATCCACACCAGCGGCCCCTGCGGCCTGGTATCGGCGCTGACGCCGCGCCGTTCGCCGACCCGTTCGGGGTCTTCCTTGCCGAGCTTGAGCCGCCGCTTGATCAGCGCAGGCGCAAGCGGCACCATCGCGGACGACAGCTTGCGATAGACACGCAACGTCATCGGTAGCGAGCTAGCCAAGCGTTGCCTCCGGCCGCCCGACGGCTGCATAGGCGCGCCGGGTCGCTTCGTTGAGCAGATTCTCCACGTGCTGCCGAAGCTTTTCCATCGTCGCGGCATCGGCGTCCGGCGGCACATAGACCGGCTCAATACCTACCACTGCGCCGCGCCCGAATGGCAAATTGATGGTCGTGGAATCCCAGTTTTTCAACCGGATGAATCGGCTGGTGACCATCGCAAAGGGAATAATCGGCCGGCCGGTTTCCCGCGCCAGCATGATGGCCCCGAGGCCCGCCACCCGCGCCCGCTTCGGCACATCGGCCGTGGTGGCCATGTTGCAGCCGTCTTCCAGCGTCCGGACCATCTCCAGGAAAGCGCCGACGCCGCCCTTGCGATGGAACGCGCCGGAATGATCGCCGGAACCCCTGATCGTGCCGATGCCGAGCCGCTCGACCGCCAGGGCATTGAACTCGCCGTCGCGGTGGCGGGAGATCAAGACCTTGGCGCGGTAGCTGTCCTTGGTCTTGATGAACGGCGTCATGAAGTGCTGGCCGTGCCAGAACACGAAGATCGCCGGCATCAAGGGCTCGACGATCCCGTATACGTCATGCGGCTGATAGATGAAGCGGTTGGTGTACCACACCAGCCGCAGATACTCGGCCGCAAGCACACCCAGCGCGCGCTGCACGAAGCCGCTGCGCAGCAGATCGCGAAATAGTCGTTTCAATGGGAGTGCTTTGCGTCCTGCTCGGGATCGAGCAACCGGTGGAGGTGAACGACGAAATAGCGCATCTGGGCGTTGTCCACGGTCGCTTGCGCCTTCGCCTTCCAGGCCGCATAGGCGGTCGCATAGTTCGGGTAGACGCCGACGATCTCGACTTCGTCCAGATTCTTGAAGGTGTTGTGCTCGAGATCGGTCAACTCGCCGCCGATCACGAGGTGGAGCAGCTGTGGCTGGGCATTGTCTGACATGATGGTTTTCCTAACGAGATGCCCGGCAAGCAAATGAAGTCGTGGTCGTCACAGGTCTGGTCGCTACAAGTCTGGTCGTCACAAGTCTGTCGTAACAAGTCAGTTCGTCACAATCGGAAGCGCGGTGCGGATCGGCGGGGCCTCACGGCAATGGACGGTTGCGAAAATGCTCGACAATGCGTGCATGACGTTCGCGTCCTGCTGCCACCAGCACCCCATGCGTTACCTCCCGGCGATTGTACTCAATCGCTTCCCCCGAGAGCGCGGTCATCTTACCACCCGCTTCCTGCACGATCAAATTCGCGGCGGCAAGATCCCAGTCGCGGCTTTGCCCGCCGGCAAAAGCGGCGTCAAGTCGACCTTGTGCTACACGGCACAATCGCAGGGCGAGCGATCCGATCCGCGGAAACAGCGTGATCTCATCGGGCGTCGGGCTCAGCCGCTGCACCAGCGGTTTCGGTCCGGCCATGCGGGGAAAATCGAACTCGGTGCCCGCGGTCGCATGCACGCCGCTGTCGTTCAGCGTGGCGCCCTGGCCGCGGGCGGCGAAGAAGAATTCCTCGGTCACCGGCGCATACACCGCCGCGAGCACCGGCGATGCATTTTCAACCAGCGCCACACTGACGCACCAATCCTCGCGGCCGGAGAGATAGGCGCGGGTGCCGTCGATCGGATCGACGATCCAGGTGAAACGCCTGTCGAGCCGGGTCGCGTTGTCGGCGCTCTCCTCCGACAGCCAGCCGTAACCCGGCGTCGCCGAGCGCAGCTGCTGCTCCAGCAGGTCGTTGACGGCGATGTCGGCCTCGGAGACCGGCGAGGACGCGCCCTTGATCCAGTTCTTCAACTCGGTGCGGAACAGCGACGATGCGAGCCGGCCTGCTTCCTGCACCGATCTGGTCAGCAAGGCGGCGTCGCGCGCCTTGGTCCAGTCGTCCGTATCAGCGTCCGCCAAGCGTCAGGCCCTCGATGCGCAATGTCGGCGAATTGACGCCGTAGCGGAATTCCAGATCGTTGGCGGCAACCAGCGACTTGAACATCGGCAGCAGGTGTCCGGCGATGGTCACTTCGCTGACCGGATAAGTGATCTCGCCATTCTCGATCCAGAAGCCGGAGGCGCCGCGGCTGTAATCGCCGGTGACGCCGTTGACGCCGGAGCCGATCAGGTCGGTGACATAGAAGCCCTGCTTGATGTCGGAGATCAGTTCCTTCGGCGTCACCGCACCCGGCTCGAGATGCAGATTATAGGTTCCGGGCGACGGCGAGGACGACACGCCGCGATGCGCATGCCCGGTCGTGACCAGGCCGAGCTCGCGCGCGGTCGCGGAGTCCAGCACCCAACTGGTCAGCACGCCTTCGTCGATCAGTGCGATCTTCTTCACCTTGACGCCCTCGGCATCGAAGGTCTGCGAGCGCAGGCCGCGCACGCGCAAAGGATCATCGATGATGCGGATATCCCGGGAGAACAGCTGCTCGCCGAGCTTGTCCTTCAGGAAGCTGGTCTTGCGCGCGATCGAAGCACCATTGATCGCGCCGACCAGATGGCCGACGATCGAGCCGGCAACCCGCGGGTCGAACACCACAGGCACCTTGCAGGTCTCGACCTTGCGCGGATTTCCCCGCGCCACCGCGCGCTCGCCGGCCTTGCGGCCAACGGCCGTGGGCGAGTCGAGATCGGACGCATGCGGCGCGCTGGTGAAATCATAGTCGCGCTCCATGCCGGTACCCTCACCGGAAATCGCCGTCGTCGAGATGCCGTGGCTGGAGCGCAGATACGAACCGTGGAAGCCGGTCGAGGTCACCAGCACCATGCCGCCGATCCCGGTCGAGGCCGACGCACCACCGGACTTGGTGACACCCTTGACCGCGAGCGCTGCAGCCTCTGCTTCGATGGCGCGCTGCTCGAGCTCGGCCGTGGTCGGGACATTGCGGTCGAGCAGATCGAGATCGGGGAAATCATGCGCATGGAGCGCGGGATCGGCCAGACCGACATATTTGTCGTCGGGCGCCACGCGCGCCATCGCGACCGCACGCTCGGCGAGCTTTGCAACCCCGTCGCCGCTGACGTCGTTGGTCGAGACCACCGCCTGGCGCTGGCCGACGAACACCCGAAGTCCGACATCATCGCCTTCAGAGCGTTCGGTTTCCTCGACGCGGCCGTCGCGGACTTCGACGCCTTGCGAGACGCCGCGCACCGCGATGGCGTCGGCAGCATCGGCGCCGGCGCGCTTTGCGGCTTCGACCAGACGCTGCGCAAGGTCGCTCAGGCCGGACTGATCGAACAGATCGGAGGTATCGCCGTGTCGCGATGCAGATGGTGAAGAGTTCACGAACGAATTCCTGCGGATTGAGGGGGGCCCGGAATGGCGTCGACAGACCTAACCAGATGTGCCGGATTCACAGGGAATTCAAGCACTTTGCACCGGCGGGCAACAAAGATTTGAGTGATCGGCGCAAGGCTTCGTCAATCATGCGGGCCAACCTCTTGTCAATCATGGCGCCAGGTGAGGAGCGGTTAACCAGGCTTTTTAAGCCGAAACGGCCATCGCTCGGCTAGGCTCTCACACATCGACCGGGAACATAATCCCGGCGGGGAGACTAAGGCTTTGAGGCGTCAAACACCAACAAGCGGAATCAATTCCGCCGGGTCGAGCCGCGCACTGCGGCTCGACCCACTTTCCCTTCCGCTCAGCTTCCACGCGCAGGATGCGCGCGCGGATGGCGGCATGCGGCAGGTCGAGCTTCATCGCGAACATGTCGTGCTGCGCCGCGCCGTTCTCGGCATGCGGATGGCGGTCAATGTTCGCGTCAGCGATTTTCTCGGCGTCGCGCTGCGCGGCATCGACGACGCGCAGATGCTGGTGCTGGTTCACCGCGATCCCGCGCTCACCATTCCGCTCGGCACCAGTTCGGATGTCGAAGAGATCGCCTCCGCCTGGCAGATCTGGAGCGACATCTTCCGTCTCCCGCAACTGACCGAGCCGGCGCCGCGCCAGCCTGCCGCGCGCCGCCGCCGCCGCAACGCGATCCGCGCGCGCCGCCCGAAATTCCTGGTCCGCCGCCGCGCCGGCGTCAGCCTGAACGGCACCAGCGTGCATCGCGACGAGCGCGAGATCATCGCGCGGGACTGAGTTCGCTTCGTCGCATTCCACGCCTCTCACCTCTTGGTCGTCCTGGCGAAAGCCAGGACCCATAACCACCGCATTCGGTGATGAACGGGATCGCGGCCCCAGCGTCGCGCAACAATCGAGACTTGGGGCAATGGGTCCTGGCTTTCGCCAGGACGACGATGAGGATGGTTCTCGATTCAAGCCGGGCGATGACAGCCGAGAACGAGGACGCAGCTTCGCATTCTCGCGACCTAAGCCGCCCGCAGCACCGCATCGACGACGAGGCTTGCGAACAGGATGAAGCCGGCGTCGCGGTTGGATTTGAAGATGCGCAGGCAGAGCGCGGGATCGCTGGTATCGAGCCGGCGGACCTGCCAGGCGAGATGCAGCGCGAACGCCGCTAGCCCAATCCAGGCCGGCCAGCGCGCGTCCGCAAGCGCGAACGCCATGCCGATCAGTAGCACGGCGAGCCCATAGAAGATCACGAGTGCGCGACGGGTGCGTGCGCCGAACAGGCGCGCGGTGGATTTGACGCCGATCAGCGCATCATCCTCGGCGTCCTGATGGGCGTAAATGGTGTCGTAGGCGATCACCCAGGCGATCGAGCCGGCGTAAAGCGCGATTGCAGCCGCGTCGATGCGCTCGAGCGTCACCGCAAATCCCATCAGGGCGCCGTAGGAAAAGGCGAGGCCGAGCACGACCTGCGGCCACCAGGTGATCCGCTTCATGAACGGGTAGATCGCAACGATCACCAGCGAGGCAATGCCGGTCATGATCGCAAAGCGGTTGAACTGCAGCAGCACCGCGAGCCCGATCAGCGCCTGCAGGACCATGAAGACCACGGCTTGCGCCACCGTGACCTGCCCGGCCGGGATCGGCCGCGACCGGGTGCGCTCGACCTTGGCGTCGAGATCGCGATCGGTGATGTCGTTCCAGGTGCAGCCTGCGCCGCGCATCACGAAGGCGCCGATGAAGAACAGCAGGACGACGAGCGGGAGCGAGCGAACATCATGTGCGACGCCGGCGGCGAGCGCCGCCGACCACCAGCACGGCATCAATAGCAGCCAGGAGCCGATCGGCCGGTCGTAGCGCGCAAGCCGCAGATAGGGCCGCGACCAGACCGGCGCGTGGGTATCCACCCAGTTGCCTGTGGAGTCGGCAACGCGGGCGGAGACATCGCTCATGAATGCGCAATCATTGGTTGGTCAATCATCGGACGCCCGATCATCGGGTCAGAACGTTGCCGTTCAGCGTGTCGAAGGTGCTGCCGCCCTTCTTGGTCGGCGTCGCTTCCGGCAGCGAGGCGGACGAGCCGAGCACGTCGCTCAGCGACGGTCCCGCGGGCCCGCGCGGCTGCGCCGCCGCCTGCTCCGCGACGTTGCAGACCTTCTTCAGCAGCGCTTCGGTATTCTTGTGACCGGTCTTGAGCTGATCGGAGATCTGCGGCGGGATTCCGCATTTCGCCGCGTTGGTGTCGACGTATTTGATCATCCTGACTTCGGCCTGGCTGTAATTGCCGATCAGCTTGCAGGCCTCCTGGGGGCTGGCGTGCCGGTCGCTCGCCGCCTTGATCGCCTTGCCGCGCTTCTCGGTCTCCTCGCGCAGCGGAACGAAATCCTTCATGCAGGCATCACCGGCAGCGCCACCACCGGCGCTGGGCGGGGGCGGGGGAGACGACAGGCCGCCGCCGGCAATCGGAGCTGCTCCATTGGACGGAAATGCCGACGGCGTGGCGCCGACCCTGGCCGCCGGCGCGCCGTTGACCGGCGGGAACGCAGGATCTGAAGCGGTGCCTGCCCGGCTTGGGCTTGCACGCGTGCCGTTCACCGGCGGGAACGCGGGATCCGACGCGGTGCCGGCCTGGCCTTGATTGGGCAGCGGCGCCGGAAAGGCGCTCTGGGCCGCGGCGTGCCCAGCAGACAGGGCGGTCGCGGCAACGGTCAGCACGATCAGACGGCGGATCATCGAGGGTGTTTCTCCGGCAAAAGGTCCAGGCAACCCCAGCGCAACAAAACGAAGCAACGAAATTTGGGGGCGTTTTACGATTCCTGTGAGCCCTTAACAACCCGTGGATTTGGGCGACAGCGCGGCGTAGGGCCACACCGGCCACATTAAATTGTTCCCCGATTTGAAGCCTTTAGGCTGCGAACGGCGGTAAAACCGGGGCATCAAATGTGCCTGAACGGGATTTTCGGTCACGCCTCGGTTTGAATCCGCGGCTTCCGCGCGCTGTCCGAACGACAAAAGGGGCCGCGTGCAAGCGACCCCTCGGACTTCAAAAATGACTTGGTGACAGAAGCAATATATCGACACCCCTGTACTAGTTGGCCGGAGCGTTCCTGACGAGTCCGCGGGACTACGGTGTCGCCCGGCTTGGTTAACTTGCCCCGCCGCATGGAAGCCTTCTCACGCCGGCGCACACGATGCCGGTCACGGAATCTGACGATCCCCTCCGATCGCAATCAACAGCAGCGGGCGATACTTGGCAGCACCTTTGGGCTAGAACGCGGCTCAGGAACCTAGGACATGCCTGAACTCGATTTTCGCAGCCCCCGCCTGTTTGTCGATGCCCCGCTCGGTGCCGGCGCGACCGTTTCGCTCGAACGCGATCAGAGCAACTATCTCGGCAACGTGCTGCGGCTGGGTGCCGGCGACACCGTGCTGGTGTTCAACGGCCGCGACGGCGAATGGCGCGCCGAGATTTCCGGCCGCAAGCGGGCCGACACGCTGACGATCACGGCGCAGACCCGCCCGCAGGACCGCCTGCCCGATGTCACCTACGTTTTCGCGCCGCTGAAACATGCGCGGCTCGACTACATGGTGCAGAAGGCGGTCGAGATGGGCGCGGCAAGGCTCGTGCCGGTGCTGACCCGCTTCACCCAGGTGTCGCGGGTCAACAGCGAGCGGATGCGCGCCAACGTGGTCGAAGCCGCCGAGCAATGCGGCATCATCTCGCTCGCCGAGGTCGCCGATCCCCTCCCGCTCGAACGTTTTCTGGCGGGACGCGATCCGGCGCGGCTTCTGGTGTTCTGCGACGAGGCGGCCGAAGTGGCGAGCCCGGTGCAGGCGCTGCAGGCGGCGACTGCCGCAAACGGCGGGATCGACGTGTTGATCGGCCCCGAGGGCGGCTTTGCCGAGGAGGAGCGCACGCTGCTGCTGCGCCAGCCCGCCATCCTCCGCCTCGCACTCGGCCCGCGCATCCTGCGCGCCGACACCGCCGCCGTCGCGGCGCTCGCGCTGGTGCAGGCGGCGCTGGGGGATTGGGGGACCAGGTGAGCGCGTAGCCCGGCTGTGGGAAACATCTTCCCCTAGCCAAGCCGTCGCAAAATCGTTAACGAACCCAATCATTAAGCCACTTGGCTGATCCCTGTCGAAACCCTGATACGGCCATGCTAAGGGCTCCGCCAACACCACCCACGGAACCCGCTCTGAAGCGCGATTTCGGAGCGAATTGGACGTCGAGATGACCGAAGCTGCCGCACCACGAACCGCCGCCGGATCCGCCTTATGGGCGGATGCGCTGCTGGCCTCGTTCGCGCAGGCCGGTTATCTGAGGTCCGAGCCCGCGATCCTGCAGCCGGCCGAGCCGTTCCTCGACCTGTCCGGCGAAGACATCCGCAAAAGCCTGTATCTGACCACCGACCCGAGCGGCGAGGAGCTCTGCCTGCGCCCGGATCTCACGATCCCGGTGGCGCGCGACTACCTCGCCTCGCCCCGCGCCGGCCAGCCGGCCGGCTTCAGCTATCTCGGGCCCGTGTTCCGCTATCGCGACGGCCAGCCAAGCCAGTTCCTGCAGGCCGGCATCGAATCGTTCGGGCGGCAGGACCGCGCCGCGGCCGACGCCGAGATGCTGGCGCTGGCGCTGGAGGCGACCACGGCGTTCGGGTTGAAGGATGTCGAGATCCGCACCGGCGACGTCGCGCTGTTCAACGCGCTGATCGATGCACTGGAGCTTTACCCGGTGTGGCGGCGCCGGCTGATCAAGGATTTCAACCGCAAGGTTTCGCTGACCGACGACATCGAGCAGCTGACCTTGGCGACCGCGCCGGGCCGCAACGAATATGAAGGCGTGCTCGCGGCGCTGGCCGGCTCCGACCGCAAGGCGGCGCTGGCGCTGGTTACCGACCTGATGTCGATCGCCGGCACCACCAATGTCGGCGGACGCACGGTCGCCGAGATCGCCGACCGCTTCCTCGAGCAATCGACGCTGAAGGGTGGCGCGCTGCCGCGCGATGCGCTCGCCACCATCAAGCGCTTCCTCGCGATATCGGGCGATCCCGACGACGCGGTCGCGCAGCTGCGCGCGCTCGCCGTCGACGCCAGGCTGGATCTTGCCGCGGCGATCGACCAGTTCGAGAGCCGGGTCGGCTTCATGGCCGCGCGCGGCATCGACATCAGGAAGACGCGGTTCGCGACCGCGTTCGGCCGCGGCCTCGACTACTACACCGGCTTCGAGTTCGAGCTCCACGCCAAGGGCAACGGCGCCGAGCCGCTGGTCGCGGGCGGCCGCTATGACGGGCTGATGTCGCAGCTCGGCTCGACCAGTCCGATCCCCGCAGTCGGCTTCTCGGTCTGGATCGAGGCGATGAACCGGCATGGCAAGGCCGGCGCTACCGGAGGCGCCCAATGAGCACGCCGTTCGTCGTCGCCGTTCCCTCCAAGGGACGCTTGCAGGAAAACGCGGAAAGCTTCTTCGCCCGCGCCGGGCTGACCTTGTCGAAGGCCGGCGGCGCGCGCGACTATCGCGGCACCATCGCCGGCGTCGACAATGTCGAGATCGCCTATCTGTCGGCGAGCGAGATCGCGGCCCACCTGGCGCGCGGCTCGGTGCATCTCGGCGTCACCGGCGAGGATCTGGTGCGCGAGAGCATTCCCGATGCCGACAAGCGCGTGCTGATGATCGAGGGCCTCGGCTTCGGCTATGCCAATGTCGTGGTCGCGGTGCCGCAGGCCTGGATCGACGTCCGCACCATGGCCGACCTCGACGACGTCGCGAGCGGCTTCCGCGAGCAGCACAATCACCGCATGCGGGTTGCGACCAAATACATCAACCTGACGCGAGGCTTCTTTGCCAAGCACGGCGTCGGTGACTACCGCATCGTCGAAAGCGCCGGCGCCACCGAGGGCGCGCCCGCGGCCGGCACCGCCGAGCTGATCGTCGACATCACGACCACGGGCGCGACGCTCGCCGCCAACGGGCTCAAGGTGCTCGACGACGGCGTGATGCTGCGCAGCCAGGCCAACCTCGTCGCCTCCCGCGATGCCGACTGGTCGACCGGCGCCCGCGAGACCGCCCGCGTCATCCTCGACCACATCGCCGCGCGCGCCCGCGCAGCCAAGTACCGCGAGGTCCGCACCCGCTTCGCCGGCTGCAACGACGCCCTGCTGTCCGAGGCGCATACCCGTTTCGGCGTGGTCGCCCCGTTCGGCGGGCCGACCTCATCAGGCATGCTTACGCTGCACTGCCCACCGGGCAAGCTCTACGCGCTCGGCAGCTTCCTGCGCGAGCACGGCGCCGAAACCGTGTCGGTGGTGTCGCTGGACTATGTGTTCGACCGCGAGAACCCGCTGTTCGCCAAGCTCGAGGCGTTCCTGCGACAATGAGCCGGTGTCGCCGTTCATGTTGGCGACAGCCGGCCGCCGGTACCATATTGTGTTCATGATCTCTCGTCGTGACGCGTTTTCCTCACGCGAAGGCGAACCCGATTTCGCTGGAAAACGCTCTAGTTCTGGAACCTGACCGATGATGCTGGGCTCTGACGTTTCCAGCCTGACCACGACCGCCAAGACCGCCGCCGCGCAGGGTCTGTCCATCGTCGTGCCCGTCTACAACGAGGCGGCCGGGCTTGCGGCGCTGCACCAACGGCTGATCGACCTCGCCGGCTCGTTGCGCGCCCGCTACGGGCTCAATTGCGAAGTGGTCTATGTCGACGACGGCAGCGCGGACAACACGCTGGCGATCGCGCGCGGCCTGCCCGCCGACGGGCTCGACCTCCAGGTGGTGTCGCTGTCGCGCAATTTCGGCAAGGAGGCGGCGCTGATGGCGGGCCTCGACCACGCCCGCCGCGGCGCGGTGCTGTTCATGGACGGCGATGGCCAGCATCCGCCGACATTGGTGGAGCAGCTGGTCGCGCACTGGATCGATGACGGCTACGACGTGGTCTACACGGCGAAGGCGCATCGCGACAATGAATCGGCTTTCCGGCGGCTTGCGGTGCGCGGCTTCTACGCGCTGATCAACTGGGGCGCGCGGCAGCAGATACCCGAGGATGCCGGCGACTTCCGCCTGCTGTCGCCGCGTGCGGCCGCCGCCTTGCGGCAACTGCCGGAGCGCAACCGCTTCTTCAAGGGCCTCGCCAGCTGGATCGGCTTCAAGCAGATCCGCGTCGACTACGAGCCGGCGCCGCGCGCGCATGGCGTCACCACCTTCAACGCCGGCCGGCTGATCGGCCTGTCGATCGAGGGCCTGACCTCGTTCTCGGTGGCGCCGCTGCGCTTCGCCAGCCTGCTCGGCGCGCTGCTCGCCGGCGCGGCGTTCCTGTTCGGTCTCTCGATCCTGTGGGAAGTCCTGACCACCGGCAAGCAGGTGCCCGGCTATCCGTCGCTGATGATCGGCGTGATGACGATCGGCGGCGTCCAGCTGATCATGATCGGCATCGTCGGCGAATATATCGGCAAGATCCTCTCCGAATTGAAGGCACGGCCGATCTACTTCGTCGCCGAGCATACCGAGAAGCACGCCGACGGCGGAACGGCGCAGAGCGCCACCGAGCGGACCGCCGCCGAATGAGCGAAGTTTCGCCGCGCCGGATCTGGCTGTGTGCTGACGATTATGGCTTGAGCGATGGCGTCAACCGCGCGATCCGCGACCTGATCGAGCGCGGCCGTCTCAATGCGACGTCGGTGATGATGGTGACGCCGGCGATCGGCCGCGAGGCTGCGTCCGCGCTCCAGGCCTCGGTGGCGAAAAGCCCGCGCTGCGCGATCGGGCTGCATGTGACGCTGACCGCGCCGTTCCGCCCGCTGACGATGCATTTCCGTCCGCTCGACGGCGACATGTTCCTGCCCTTCCCAAAACTGCTCCGCGCCGGGCTGATGCACCGGCTCGATGCCGATCTGGTCCATGCCGAAGTGCTGGCGCAGCTCGACGCCTTCCACGATCTGTTCGGCCGCGTGCCCGATTTCGTCGACGGCCACCAACATGCGCAGCTGTTCCCGCAGGTGCGCGACGGCTTCCTGCGCGCCGTGAAGGAGCGCGCGCCAAACGCCTGGGTGCGGCAGTGCGGACGCGAAGGTCCGCTGGCGCGCCAGCTGGCGGCGCCGAAGGCGCTGGTGCTGAACGTGCTCAGCACCCAATTCCGGATCAAGGCCCAGCGGTCGGGCCTGCGCTTCAATCCGGCCTTCGCCGGCGCCTACGATTTTACACGCGGCAGCGAATTCGCCGCGCTGATGCAGGGCTTCCTCGACGGCCTGCCCGAGGACGGGCTCGTGATGTGCCATCCCGGTTTCGTCGATGAAACCCTGAAGAACCTCGACCCGCTGACGACGCAGCGCGAGACCGAGCACGCCTATCTTGCAGGCGACGATTTCCCCGCGCTGCTGGCCCTGAATAAAGTTACACTGGCCTGATAAGGTTCACGAAAAACCGCCGGTCGGATTGTCGCATACATAAATTTAATTCTGGCCCCCACTCCTTGCGCCACAAAGCCCGTCCTACATCAGCCGCGCGCCGATTCGATCGACGCGATGGAGAACGCCATGACACCGCAAGAACGCCAATTGATCGACGATCTCTTCGACCGCCTCGCCAAGCTGGAGAATGCCCCGCGCGACGGCGAGGCCATGTCCGCGATCATGCAAGGCCTACGTAGCGCGCCGAATGCGGTTTACACGCTGGTGCAAACCGCGCTGGTGCAGGACGAGGCGCTGAAGCGCGCCCACGACCGGATCCAGGAGCTCGAGGCCGCGGTCGGCCAGCAACAGGGTGCGCAGCAGCAGGGCGGCGGCTTCCTCGATTCGATGCGCGATGCAATCTTCGGACAGGGCCAGCAGCAGCCGCACGGCTCGGTGCCGCCGGTGCGCCCGCCGGATGTTGGCGGCAGCCGCCCGGTCTGGAACTCGGGCCAGGCGATGCAGCAGGCGGGCGGCTATGGCCAGCCGCCGCAGCAATACGGCCAGCCCCAATACGGCCAGCCCTACGGCGGCCAGCAGCCTCCGCCCTTCGGGGGCGGCGCGCCCGGCAGCGGTGGCGGCTCGTTCCTCGGCACCGCGGCTGCAGCCGCGGCCGGCGTGGTCGGCGGCGGGCTGCTGCTCTCCAGCATCCGCGGCATGATGGGTGGCGGCGGCCACCAGTCGCTGGCGGACGCCGGCGGCTTGGGCGGCTCACGTCCGTGGGGCGGCGACCAGTCGTCGAGCAACCTTGCCCGTGACGCCGGGATCAACGATGTCAATTCGTCCGGTCGCGACAGTGATTCCGGCTCGCGCGCCAGCGCGTTCGACCAGGCGCAGGCCGACCGGGACAGTGACGATGATCAAGACGCCGACGACTTCGACAATGACGACGGCGGCTTCGATGATGGTGGCGGCGACGACAGCAACTACGCGTAAGCGTATGCATGTCGCCTGAACGCAAACGGCCGCTCCATCGAGCGGCCGTTTTGATTCCGTCGTCCCGGCGAAAGCCGGGACGACACCGTCTTTGGGGCAGTTGCTTCAAAACCAATCTTACATCACGACGACCTTGGCGCCGACATTGACGCGGCCGTAGAGGTCGATCACGTCCTCGTTGCGCATCCGGATGCAGCCGGACGAGACGTTGGTGCCGATCGTCCAGGGCTCGTTGGAGCCGTGGATGCGGTAGAGCGAGGAGCCGAGATACATCGCGCGGGCGCCGAGCGGATTCTCCGGGCCGCCTTCCATGTGCCGCGGCAGATCGGGACGGCGCGCCAGCATTTCCGGCGGCGGGGTCCAGGCCGGCCATTCCTTCTTAGCCGAGATCGTCTTGACGCCGGCCCAGGTGAAGCCGGGGCGTCCGACGCCGATGCCGTAGCGCAGCGCGCGGCCGTCGCCCTGCACCAGATAGAGGAACTTGTTCGGCGTATCGACGACGATGGTGCCGGCGCCTTCCTTGCCGCTGTAATCGACCAGCTGCTTCTCATATCGGGGATCGAACGGACGCTGCGTCGGATCGCCCGCGGCCTCTTCCTGCTGGCGGATCATCTGCTGCTGCGGATCCATCGGCGGCAGCCCCTGGCGGTTGCCGTAATAGCCAGGCTGCTGCTGATACATCGGCTCTCGCGAATAACCCTGCGACGACGGCGCATCGCCGAACAGGAATTCGATGAAGCCGCCGCCCATGTTGGAGCGTTGCGGCTGCACATAGGCGGTGCGCATCGGCGGCTGCGGCGCGCCCTGATTGGCGTAGATCACGGTGGGCTCGGGCTGAGCCGATGCGTCGATCGCCATGGCATAATGGGGAACGGCAACAAGCGAAGAAGCGCCGGCGAGCAGCGCAAGCGTGGTTTTCCTGAACATCGACGTACTCTGTACTGGTTTCGTCGTGACGAGTGACGTGGACGGAGCGCACAAGCCCCGTTGCACGTGGTCAATAAGCAATGAAAACCGCATCGGTTTGGTAAACGGAATCGCGGTTTGGATTCACCACGTCGGCAATGCAGCGCGGTTTTCCCTGACAGCGTTTATTTTGCGTGAACGCCGCGGCGACATGGTTAATCGCCGGTATCGCTGCGGTTGCGCGCGCGCGGCGCAAACTGTTCCCGCGTGAACCTGACGTTAAATCACCTCTCGCTAGAACGGACGGCAGTGAAGGGGCGGGAATGAAATCATGTCAGTGAAGCGTAAGCGTTTTCGTGTCGAGCAGGCCATGGGCGAAGTCGTGATGCCGGAGCCGGAAGTTGCCGGCGGTGCCGACCTCGGTCCGATGCATCGGGAGATCATGTCAGAGCTTCGCTCGATCCGCGCCCAGATGGCCGCGACACCCGCGCAGCGCACCGGCGACAGCGTCGATGCCGCCGTCGCCCGCGAAGTCGCCGAGACGCACGCGCTGCTCGAGACCTACCGCGCGCAGGTCGAACAGTGCGAGAAGCTCAAGGTCGAGCTCGACCTGATCCACGACGCGATCAGCCGCACCAAGCGCGAGATCGCCGTGCTGCACGGCAAGAGCTTCAACGGCGAGGAGATGGCCAAGGTCAATGGCGAACTCGGCGCCGTGGTCGGCGGCACCGAACAGGCCACCCAGCAGATCCTCGAGGCGGTGGAGGCGATCGACCAGGCCGCGACCGCGCTCGCCAACAACGTGACGCCCGACCAGCAGAAGCGGCTCAGCGAAGATATTCAGGAGCGCGTGGTCTCGATCTTCGAGGCCTGCAACTTCCAGGACCTCACCGGCCAGCGCATCAGCAAGGTGATGCAGACGATGAAGTTCATCGAACAGCACATCAACGAGATGATGAACATCTGGGGCGGCGTCGACGCCATCAAGACCCATGTCCCGCCGATCGTCGACACCCGCGAGGGCGATGCCCGCCTGCTCAACGGCCCGAAGCTCGACGGCGACGCCGGCCACGCCTCGCAGGACGACATCGACGCGATGTTCAACTGAACGATCGCATTGGCAGAATACAAAACGCCGGCCTCGAAGGCCGGCGTTTTTGTTTGTTCCATCGATGGTCTCTCTACCCTTCTCTCCTGGTGGGAGAAGGTGGCGCGCAAAGCGCGCCGGATGAGGGGTTTCTATCCGCGGACACACGTCTAAGAGACTCACCCGCGGAGAGAGACCCCTCACCCGGATTGCATCTGGCGATGCAATCCGACCTCTCCCACAAGGGGAGAGGTGTACTGCCGACGTGGCTTGAGGGTGGACTGAAATTCAGGCTTCGCCGTCACGCCCTCGGGGCGCAGCGGACGTAGACCATGTTGCCGTAGCGGGTGGCGGCGTCCTTGTCGACGAAGCGGGTGATCATGACCCGGCCGTCGAACGAGATGATCTCGCGGTCCTGCTCGCCGGGCACCGGTCCGGGCGGGCCGATATAGTTCTTGCCGCTCGGGGACCCCTTCAGCCGCAGTTCCTGCGGGGTTGCCTGGTCGGCCAGATGCATGACCACGCCGCCGTTCTGGCCGGCGCCGATTACGTAAGGCTGCTTGCACTGGCCGCGCGCGGCGGCCTCGGTGCGGGCGCGGTCGGCGGGATTCTGGAACGAGGCGAGGCCCCAGCGGCCGACGATCTCGTCGGCGCGGATGCTCGCCGGCATCTCCGGAGCCACCCCCGGCTCGACCGGCCCCGGCTCGGGGTTCGACGACAGCGACGGCAGGCTCATGCTGCCGCACGCCCCCAAAAGTGTCGTCAGCGCCGAGACAGCCGCGAACCGTGCGACCAATCGCGCGTTGAGTGACCTGATCATATGCATCCCCCGAACTATCTCCCGGCCGCACCCGTCCTGCAGCCAAGCGTAAAACTTAAGGCGGAGCAATGACGTCTGACAAAATTACGTCATCGCTACGATTTGGTTTCCGGTCCACCATCCTATATTGGCCTCACCAAGGCCTTAACCCGTTTGCTTGACAGAAACTGCGCCAAGCCATATTTCCCGGCGCACAATTAGCACTCTTGCTCCACGATTGCTAAATGCGCCGGGCGTCCTGCCTGGCGCCGACCGGACCGGCATTCAACGCCGGTCTCGATGAACCGGACCTGAAACCGAGCCTCCAAGAGGGAACGTCATGGCTAAATCCACCTTCCGCCCACTGCATGACCGCGTCGTGGTCAAGCGTATCGATGCCGAGGAGAAGTCCAAGGGCGGCATCATCATTCCGGACTCGGCCAAGGAGAAGCCGTCCCAGGGCGAGATCGTCGCCGTCGGCCCGGGTGGCCGCGACGAGGCCGGCAAGCTGATCCCGATCGACCTCAAGGTCGGCGACCGCGTGCTGTTCGGCAAATGGTCGGGCACCGAGGTCAAGCTAGACAACCAGGAGCTCCTGATCATGAAGGAGTCCGACATCATGGGCGTGCTGGCGTAATCCGCTAACCCGAGAGCCGCTGTACCGGCCGTCGGCACAATCACCTCTTTCCTTCTCCCCTTGTGGGAGAAGGTGGCGCGCAAAGCGCGCCGGATGAGGGGTCTCCATCCGCGGAGACAGACCCCTCACCCGTCCGCGATGCTTCTGCATCGCGTCCACCCTCTCCCACAAGGGGAGAGGAGAAGAGGACCCGGCCATCAAGCAGCAAACAACCGCATCCAATCATTCCAGGAGTTCAAATCAATGGCTGCCAAGGACGTAAAATTCGCCGGAGACGCCCGCGACCGCATGCTGCGCGGTGTCGACGTGCTCGCCAACGCCGTGAAGGTGACGCTCGGCCCGAAGGGCCGCAACGTCGTCATCGAGAAGAGCTTCGGCGCTCCCCGCATCACCAAGGACGGCGTCACCGTCGCCAAGGAGATCGAGCTCGACGACAAGTTCGAGAACATGGGCGCGCAGATGCTGCGCGAGGTCGCTTCCAAGACCAACGACACCGCCGGTGACGGCACCACCACCGCGACCGTGCTGGCGCAGGCCATCGTCCGCGAGGGCGCCAAGTCGGTCGCCGCCGGCATGAACCCGATGGACCTCAAGCGCGGCATCGACACCGCGGTCGCCGCCGTGATCAAGGACATCGAGAAGCGCGCCAAGCCGGTCGCCTCCTCCGCCGAGGTCGCCCAGGTCGGCACCATCTCGGCCAATGGCGATGCCGCGATCGGCAAGATGATCGCGCAGGCGATGCAGAAGGTCGGCAACGAGGGCGTCATCACCGTCGAGGAAAACAAGTCGCTCGAGACCGAGGTCGACATCGTCGAGGGCATGAAGTTCGACCGCGGCTATCTCAGCCCCTACTTCATCACCAACGCCGAGAAGATGACCGCCGAGCTCGAGGATGCCTACATCCTGCTGCACGAGAAGAAGCTGACCGGCCTGCAGTCGATGCTTCCGGTGCTGGAAGCCGTGGTGCAGTCGGGCCGTCCGCTCCTGATCCTCGCCGAGGACGTCGAGGGCGAGGCGCTGGCGACGCTGGTGGTCAACCGCCTGCGCGGCGGCCTCAAGGTCGCCGCCGTCAAGGCGCCGGGCTTCGGCGATCGCCGCAAGGCGATGCTGGAGGACATCGCGATCCTGACCGGCGGTCAGCTGATCTCCGACGACCTCGGCATGAAGCTCGAGAACGTCACGGTCAACATGCTCGGCCGCGCCGGCAAGATCGTGATCGACAAGGAGAACACCACGATCGTCAAGGGCGCCGGCAAGAAGAAGGACATCGACGCCCGCGTTGGCCAGATCAAGGCGCAGATCGAGGAAACCACCTCGGACTACGACCGTGAGAAGCTGCAGGAGCGCCTTGCCAAGCTCGCTGGCGGCGTTGCCGTCATCAAGGTCGGCGGTGCGACCGAGGTCGAGGTCAAGGAGAAGAAGGACCGTGTCGAGGACGCGCTGAACGCGACCCGCGCCGCGGTGCAGGAAGGCATCGTGCCCGGCGGCGGCGTCGCACTGCTGCGCGCCAAGAAGGCGGTCGGCCGTCTCACCAACCCCAATGCCGACGTCCAGGCCGGCATCAACATCGTGCTCAAGGCGCTCGAAGCTCCGGTTCGCCAGATCTCGGAGAACGCCGGTGTCGAGGGCTCGATCGTGGTCGGCAAGATCCTCGAGAACAAGTCGGAGACCTTCGGCTTCGACGCCCAGACCGAGGACTATGTCGACATGGTCGACAAGGGCATCATCGACCCTGCCAAGGTGGTGCGCACTGCGCTGCAGGACGCCTCCTCGGTGGCCGGCCTCTTGGTGACTACCGAAGCCATGGTCGCCGAAGTGCCGAAGGACGCGGCGCCGGCGATGCCGGGCGGCGGCGGCATGGGAGGAATGGGCGGCATGGGCGGCTTCTAAGCTCCCGCCACATCCGCATCGAGATCGAAGGCCGCCTCCGGGCGGCCTTCTTTTTTGCGATTTGATGACGATCAGGATGTAAGGATCATCGCATGTCCCGCGACGCCAGATCACTGACGACAACGCTCGTGCTGTTCTACGGGATCGGCACGGTCCTCGCGCTAGGCGCTTATGCGTTGGACAGGGTCGACGATTTCGCTGTCATTTTGACGTTGTGGTCCAAGCAAACGTTAACGTCCGTCGTCCTAGGCGCGGGATACTACCTCTATTGCGTCATTGCTAGTTCGACCGGCCATCGTCCGAAAGCGCCGTTGCGATCTCTAAACATATCCTTTCTGACTGCGCTTGCCACGCTCGGCATTCTGATGGTGATCTAGGGTTGGGCGACCCTTGACTGCGACGAGGCCATAAGTCCGACAGCCGCCTAAGCCACGCAAATGTCTGCCACCGCCACCTTCTGGAACAGATGCGGCGACGCCACCGCCGAGTCCGGATAGGCCGAAAGCTTGGCCCTGAACTCGGGGTTCGCAAAAGCAGCCCGGAACGCCGCGGTCGATTCCCACACCGCGTAATTCAGATAGGCCGGGCTGTCGCCGAGTGCGCGGTGCAGCTGAGTCGAGATGAAGCCGGCCTGCCGCTTCATGATGGCGGCGTCGGCCTGCCAGGCCTTCAGGAAGGTGTCCTCATCGGCCGCATCGAGCGTGAAGACGTTGATGAGCACGACATTGGTCACCTCGACCGCGAGCTGGCGGTCGATCGGGAATGCGGGGTCGAGGGGGCGCATCTGCGGCATGGCTGGCTCCGTTAATATGGTGCTATGATGTCATTTCGATCTGATGGATACATATGATATTTGACATCATGATGTCAATATCAACTTATGGTGACAAATGCCGCAAACCAAGCGAACGCCGGCCGGCGAAGCCCTGAGCGAGCTGATTCTCGACCTGTTCAGGCTCAACAGCCTGCTGTTCACCGCCGGCGACCGGATGGTGGCCGGACTTGGCCTGACCAGCGCGCGCTGGCAGATTCTCGGCGCCATCGTCGCCTCTGAGCGCGCGCAGCCGGTCGCGTGGCTCGCGCGCGACCTCGGCGCCGCCAGGCAGAACGTGCAGCGGATCGTCAACGACCTGCAACGGGACGGGCTCGTCACCTTCGAGACCAATCCGCATCATCGCCGCGCCCAGCTCGTCGTGCTGACCGAGAAGGGGCGGCAAAGCTTCGACGCGGCGATGCGCCTGCAGCTGCCCTGGGTGAACGGCCTTTCCGACGGGCTGTCGATCAAGGACCTCGAAGCCACCGGCCGCGTCGTGAGCACGCTGCGCGGCAGGCTGGAGAGCAGCCAGGAACCTGACGACCGTGCATGACGGCGATTCTGCAAGCGCCGCCGTTAGGCGGCCTTCTTTTTTGGCCAATGACACGGAGGTTTGCTAGTTACGACGGAACCGATTCTGCCCTTCGAGGACTTATCGTATGCGCGCGCTCCCGCTCCTGCTGCTCGGTCTTGCCGTCGTCTCGGCACCTGCCCTCGCCCAGATGAAGCTGCAAACGAAGCCCGCGCCGACGGGCGGCCCCGAGACGCGCTACTTCACCGCGATCGACGGCCTGATGGACGGCAATGCCGACGTGGTGCTGAAGGAAACCCGCCAGGGCAAGACCGTGACCGCGGCGGTGCTCGACGTCTGCTATCCCGCCGACAAGAGTTCCGACCGCAAGGACCGCTTCGTCGCCAACCTGACCATCAACGGCCAGACGCTCTACGGCACCACCACGAGCGTCGCCGACAAGCAGCCGATCACGATCAAGCTGAACCGCAAGCAGACCGGCGACAGTTTTGAGTTCCGCGGCCAGATCACGATCGGCCAGACCGTCACCGAGGTGGCATCGACGGACAATTCCGATCTCAGCGAGAAGGAATTCCAGGACAACCAGGCCACCGAGGACGGCATCACGCCGCAGCCGAAGGATTTTACCGACGTCTCACCGGAATCGATCGGGGTGCGGGTGAAGCTCGACGCGGCGGCCGATTTCCTCAAGAGCCTGAAGGGCGAGGCCGCCGAGATCGGCACCTCCAGCCTCGCGGTGACCTGCGACGCGATGCGCTCCGGCGAGCAGACCCTCAACCTCACCGTCGATCCCGAGCACGCCGGCGCGCTGCTCGCCAAGGCGAAATCAGCGCCCGGCGTGACGGCGGCCGGCTGGACCAGCGGCGTGGTCGAGATGGATCGCACCATCCGTTTCGCGGCCGCCGACTGGCGCGACGGCGACAAGATCAACAAGGACAAGCTCGCGACTGCGATCGCGGGCGTGCTGGCGAAGACGCTTGCCGCAAAGCCCGCCTCTGCGACCTGGAACGCGAACACCGGCAAGCTCAAGCTGGTGCTGAAGCGGCCCAGCGCGATCTATCCTGCGCTCGGCCTCACCCAGAACTACGAAGTCACTGCGCTCGTCTCGCCCGACAAGCCCGGCAGCTCCGACAGGCTGATGCTGTGGGTCTCGAGCCCCACCGTCTCGACATCGGACGACAACGCCGGCGCCAAGCTCAATCTGTCCGACGATTCCAGCAGCGACGAAGAGGGCAGCGAGGCCAAGGACGACAACGGCGCGATCGACGCGCTACTCAAGGAGTTCAAAGGCCAGCGCTGGGACGCCGACAAGTCGGTGTGGCGCTGAAGTAGGCGCGACACTGATTCAGGCTGCCCTCATCTTCAGCGGCACCACGTTGTTGCGCATCATCTCGGGAGCTGCGTCCGGACCGGACTGCAGCATCCCGTCGCTTCTGACGGACAATTCGGAACGAAGATCGATCGCAGCGCGATCGAGCAGCGCCCGCAGCTCGGGGCGAAGTCCGTCGCCGCGCAACGCGGCGATCGCATCGAAGTTGCACATGATGTTCTCCTGTGTGATCGCGAAGAGGTTTCGTGTTCGTGTTGCGCGAGCCACCCGCTTCCCGATTGCGCGGTGACATCCGAGAAGCAGCGCTAAGCGCCATATCGACAAAGCGGAATCTCGTCTGAACGCCGACGCCACGCCCGATCTGGAATCGGGTGGCACGATACCCGTCTCAAGATGCCTAATGCGTTCATCGACACAGTGCCGGTCGCGATACCGGCAACGCGCAAATGGAGACGATCCGATGTCAGAGGAAAACAAGAGCATCGTAGGCCGGTGGTTCGAGGGCTTTTGGGGAAACCCATGGAATCCGCGCATCATCGATGAGCTCGCGACACCAGACATTGTCGTGCACTACCCGATGCACGAACCGAAGAAGGGCCGCGCTGCGGTCACGCAGTTCATCACCGAGTTTCGCGAAGCGTTTCCGGATCTTAATTTCTGGGGCGTCGGCGATCTCGTCGCGGAAGGTGATCTCGTCGTCGGCCGCTGGGAAGGTGGCGGTACGCACACCGGGCCTGCCTTCAGCGACTTCCGCCTCGGCTCGCTGCCGGCGGCCTCGGGCCGCAAGATGACGTTCGCCGGCACGACCGTGCTGCGCGTGCGGGACGGACGGATCGCCGAGGAGCTCGGACAGGAAGATGCGCTGACCGCCATGCTGCAGCTCGGCCTCATTCGCTTGCCTGAACAGGGTGGCTACGCCGGGTGAACCGGCGCTGTATCGACGATCGCATCATCACTACCCGAACGCGCTTGCTGCGCGTTCGGGTAACGCAATCGACCGGCGCGGTGAACTTGAAGGTCTCTAAGCCACAGGCTCGCTGGAGGCATTCCAATGTTGCCGCGCCGGCTTGGCATCTTCCGATGCGGCACCGGCGCAATCTCTCCGCAACAATTGTGCATCAAGCCGGAAAGATCAGGCACGTCGTCGTGCCATGTGCGAGCAATCGCCCCTTCTCGTCGGTGACCCTGCCCTCCGCGGTGCCGATGCGGCGGCCGCAATTGAGCACCTGGCCCTCGGCCCGGATCGGGCCGGTGTCCGGCGTGATCGGCCGCACCAGCGAAATCTTGAATTCGAGCGTGGTCTGGTTCATTCCGGCATCGAGCGTCGACTGCACGGCAAGCCCCATGCAGCTGTCGAGCAGCGTGGCGGTGAGCCCGCCATGCACGGTGCCGGCCGGGTTGAGATGCGCATCCGTCGGCAGCAGCGTAACGACGACGCGGCCGTGCTCGGCTTCGGTGACGTCATAGCCGAGCGTCCGCGCGATGGTGTTGAGCGGCAGTACGCCAGAGGCGAGCCCTTGCACGAATTCGAGGCCGGTCATCGCAAGTTTCTGTTCGGCACCGACGGTGCCGTAGCGCTTGGCCATTGCTGATCTCCTTCAGGCTCATTGCATCGTGACGTTTCGCGGCCGCTTCCGTCGCAGCGAGACCGGCGAGCGGCCGTAGAGTTTTGCGAATGCGGCGTTCATGCGCCGTGCGCTGGTGAAGCCGGCGCGCCGCGCCACCACGGAGAGCGGAAGATCGCTCCCGTCGATCAGGCGCTTGGCGCGCTGCACGCGCAGCGAGAGCGCGACCTGGAGCGGCGAAGTATCGAGATGCTCGGCGAACAGCCGCGACAGATGCCGCGCGCCGATGCCGAGCCGATCGGCCAGCACTTCGACCTTACCGCGGTCGAGTGCGCCCGCTTCGATCAGCGCCAGCGCGCGCTCGACTGTCGTCCTGGTGCCTTTCCATGCCGGGCAGAACGGCGCCGCCTCGGGGCGGCAGCGCAGGCAGGGCCGGTAGCCGGCGCGTTCGGCCGACGCCGCGCTGCCATAGAACCGCACATTGCGGGCGAGCGGCGTACGCGCCCGGCACACCGGACGGCAATACACGCCGGTGGTCCGGACCGCGACGAACACGACGCCGTCCCAGGCCGGGTCGCGACGCTGAAAGGCTGCGTATTGTGCGGCGAAATCGAGCATGCAACCGCTATAGCGACGCCCGCGCGCCGCGACGACCCGCTTTGCGGTAACCGCGTCCGGAAACGACCGCTTGGCGCTAGAGATGCTTGGTCATGAACAGGCTGAGCGGATCGGGCGCGTAGTCGGCGAACGGCGGGCACTCCTGATAGCCGGCGGCGCGATAGAGCCCGATCGCCTCCGGCTGCCGGATCCCGGTCTCCAGGCTGATGCGCGCGATCTTCCGGCTGCGCGCGGCGTCTTCCAGCGCGTCGAGCAGGCGGCGGCCGAGCCCCTGCCCGCGCGCATCGGCACGCACGAACATCCGCTTCATCTCGGCATGACCGGGCCCGATGAGACGGAAGGCGATCGAGCCGAGCACCTCGCCATCGCGCCGCGCGACGAGGAAGACCGTGTCCGGGGCGGCCAGCGCCTCGACGGTGGCGAGGTGATTGCTATCAGGCGGATACAGCGCCTGCATGTGGGCGTCCGACAGATCGATCAGCGGCCTCACGTCCGCCTGCCGCGGGTCTTCGGGGGCGATGCTGATGTCAGGTTTGTGCATCTCTGGCCCAATGCAGGGTCGTCGTCGCGATTGTCGGCCGCGCTCGCCGCTCCGTCAATTTACGGGGCCTGCGACCAAAAGACTTCGTGCTGCCGCAGTTCGGTCACCGAAAATTAAGGCTCGATTTAGTTTCGAGGATCATCCTTTGCGTCACCGAACACAGGTCACGCCATGCAAGACCGCGAGCCGATCAGTCCTGGGAGCATCTGGCCAACGGATGTGACGGAGGGTCATTCGCCGGCGCAGACGGCGGACCTCTGGGACGTCTCAGGCGAAAATCACGACGCCGCTTTGCTGCTGCGCGAGCCGTTCGCCGACCGGATCGGCACCGCGCTGCTGGCAGCGACCGCACTGGCCGCAAGCTTCGTGCTGGGATGGACCGGCGGCGCCAACTGGCATGACTTTACGGCGCCCGTCCCGGTGGCCCAGAAGGAAGCGCCTGTCCCGCACGTCGCGGAGGCGCCACCGAGCCGAAAGAGCGAGAGTCCGCGCCGGATCGCGTCCAACGCCGACCCCGCCGTCACCGGCAGCATCCCCAAATCGGTAGCCAATCCGCGCCCGCAGGTGCTCGGCGCCGCGCCGACGACGCTGAACGCACAAGCCATGGCGCTCGGCCCAAAGCAGCCCGCGGCAGCAGCCCCCGAGACGCGGCCAAGCACGGTCCCCGGCTGGTCGGTCGTCGAAGTCCGCGACGGCACCGCCGTGCTCGAGGGGCCGGAGGGCGTCAAGATGGCTGCACGCGGCGACGTCGTCCCTGGCCTCGGCCGCGTCGATTCCATCGTGCGCTGGGGCAATCGCTGGATCGTTGCCACCGCAAGCGGATTGGTCGCGACGCCCTGAGCGCCCCGCGCGATGCGCGTCAGTTGCTGTTGATCACGAAACGCAGCGACTTGCTTCCGACGAACGTGACCTGATCACCCTGCCGCCGCCAGCTCGTCATGTCGCCGAGCGCGGCGAGCAGATCCTTGTCGGCCTGCGCCCGGTCCGGCGTGCAGGTGCGGTTCTCCATCGCGCCGGGAACGAACACGATGGTGTTGCCGGCAACTGAGAACTGGCCCTTGCCGCCGTCGCACCACAGCTCGAGGATCACCTCGCCATTGTCGCCGACCTCGATCGAGGGAATCCGCTTGGAGCCGGGCATGCGCGCGGCATCGAGCGTCATCACGAAACCGAACGGGAAATCTTCCTGGGCCTGCACCGGCCTCGCGCCAACAGCCGTTGCAACCAGCGCCAACGCGGCCATGCCGCCGTTCAGAATCCGCTTCATCGAGATCATGCCATTCCCAGGGTCGCTTTTGAGCATGATCTTTCGGAAAACCGGCTTCCACTTTTCCGGATCATGCTCTGACGCCGCCCTTGTATGGGACGAGGCTACGATTGGCCAGAATGGCGGCGCGAGAAAAAGTGCTTGAAAAGCAAAATCCCCGCGGGCTCGCACCCGCGGGGATCTCCGTTTGGGCGACGCCTCGCCTCGTTATTTCAGGACCATCGCGGTGAACGGGTAGACATAGGCCTGCAGGGTCACGAACAGACCGACCAGACACGCCAGCACGATCGAGTGCAGGAACACGTAGCGCAGGATCGAGCCTTCGTGGCCGTACCAGTTGGTCGCGGTGGAGGCGACCACGATCGATTGCGCGTCGATCATCTTGCCCATCACGCCGCCCGAGGAGTTCGCCGCCGCCATCAGGATCGGCGGCAAGCCGAGCTGCTCGGAGGTGATCTTCTGCAGATTGCCGAACAGCACGTTCGATGCGGTATCCGATCCGGTCAGCGCCACGCCGAGCCAGCCAAGCAAGGTGCCGAAGAACGGGTACAGCACGCCGGTCGCCGCGAAGGCGAGGCCGAGCGTGGCGTCGACGCCGGACAGCCGGGTCAGCGTGCCGATCGCCAGCATCGCCGAGATCGTGATCAGCGAGATCGCGCAGAGGCGGATGGTGCGGCCATACTCGGCGATCAGCTTGACAGGCGAGAAGCCCATCAGCAGACCCGAGATGATCGCAGCAATCAGCATGCCGGTGCCGGTGAACGACAGATAGGTGAAGCTGAACACGGCGCCTTCCGGCGTCGGCTTGGCGGCCACCGGCGGCACCTTGAAGATCAGCTTGTCGAGGTCGGGCACCGCATAGTTCCAGACGAAGTTGGCATTCGCCCAGGTCTTGAAGGCGCCATTGCCCCAGATCAGCATCAGGATGCAGACGATGATCCATGGCAGCAGCGCGCTCCACAATTCGCCCTGGGTCAGCGGCGTCTTGTCGAGCGGCGGTGCTGCAGCCATCGTCGCCGCCGATTCATCGCGGCCGCGCAGCGCCGGCGAAAGCCAGAGCTGCCGCGGCTGCCAGATCTTGAGGAACAGGATCAGCGCGCCCATCGAAATCAGCGAGGCGCCGATATCGACGATCCAGGGATTGATGTAGTTCGAGATCACGAATTGCGGGACCGCAAACGACACGCCGGTGACCAGGATCGCCGGCCAGACTTCCTTCATGCCGCGCCAGCCCGCGAACGCCCACACCACCCAGAACGGCACGATCAGCGAGAACAGCGGCAGCTGCCGGCCGACCATGGCGCCGAGGATGTAGGGATCGAGCCCGGTGACCGAGGCAAGGCCCTGGATCGGCGTGCCCAGCGCGCCAAAGGCGACCGGCGCGGTGTTGGCGATCAGCGACAGGCCGGAGGCTGCGAGCGGCGAGAAGCCAAGCCCGATCAGCACCGCGCCGGTGATGGCGACCGGTGTGCCGAAGCCCGAGGCGCCCTCGAAGAAGGCGCCGAACGAGAACGCGATCAGCAATAGCTGCAAACGGCGGTCCTCGGTGACGCCGCCGACCGCGCGCTTCAACAGCTCGAACTTCCCGCACCTCACCGTGACCTGGTAGAGGAAGATGACGTTGAGCACGATCCAGCCGATCGGAAAGAACCCGGTGACGATGCCGAGGATCGACGCGCGGATCGACATCCCGGCCGGCATCGTGAACACGAAGATCGTGATCAGGTTGGTCACGATCACGGCGATGATGGCTGCGATATGCGCCTTCACCTTGCCGCTGGCGATCAAGACCAGCAGCGTGACCACCGGAATGGCGGCGGCTAGCGTCGACAGCCCAGCATTGCCCAGCGGATTGTAGATTTGATTCCAGGTGCTCATCTCGGGGTCCTTCCCACATTCTTATGCAGCGCCCTCGCCTCGTTGCAGGCAGGCGCGCTGGTGCGATTGCGGGAGTCCGTCGGAAAGTTTGCAGCCCCGGCTCGCGAATGAACGATCGGTAAGGATCGCTCACATCCTCGCGAAAAATCGAAGGTCCCCCGCCCCTCGCCGTTATCGTCATGCTAGGGTTGACTCGCTTGCCGGGACAAGCCAACGCTTGCATGCCAGACCTACGACTTTAGTCGAGGTGCACTGCGATTGTCCCGATTCTTCAGGCCGTTGCGGCCGCTTCCCCGGAGACGATAATCTGTGAAAAACATTCGCTCGACGCTCGCAACGGTGTGGCGCATCGCCTCGCCCTATTTCAACTCCGATGACAAATGGGCAGGCCGCGGGCTGTTGGCCGCGGTGGTGATACTCGAGCTCGCAGCCGTCTTTCTGACCGTGCTGTTCAACCGCTGGAACAATGTTTTCTACAACGCGCTGCAGGAGCGTGATCAGGCGGTCTTCACCTATCAGATCGGTTACTTCTGCGTGCTCGCGGCATTCTGGATCGGCCTGAAAGTCTACCAGCTCTATCTCAATCAATGGCTGCAGATCCGCTGGCGGCGCTGGATGACCACGCGCTATCTCGGCGGCTGGCTGCACGATGCCAACCACTATCGCATGCAGTTGCTCGGCGACGCCGCCGACAACCCGGACCAGCGCATCGCCGACGACACCCAGCGTTTTGTCGAACAGACCCTGGCGCTCGGGATCAATCTGTTGAGCTCCGTCGTAACGCTGGCTTCCTTCGTCTTCATCCTTTGGGGCCTTTCCAACCAGGCGCCGCTGCATCTGTACGGCAAGGAGATCGCGCTTCCAGGTTATCTGGTGTGGGGCGCGCTGATCTACGCGATCCTCGGAACGGTCCTGACCCATCTGATCGGCAGGCCGCTGGTCGACCTCAACTTCCGGCAGCAACGGTTCGAAGCCGATTTCCGCTTCAACCTGGTGCGGACCCGCGAGAACGCCGAGCAGATCGCACTGCTCCGCGGTGAACCGGCCGAGCGCACGCGATTGCTCGACCGCTTCGGTTTCGTGGTCGGAAACTGGCTCGACATCATGCAACGAACCAAGAAGCTGACCGCGTTCACCGCGACCTATTCGCAAGCCGCCGTGATCTTCCCCTACGTGTTGATCGCACCGGCCTATTTTGCCAACAAGATCCAGCTCGGCGGCATGATGCAGACCGCGTCCGCCTTCAGCAGCGTGCAGGATGCACTATCCTTCTTCGTCACGGCCTACCGGACGCTGGCCGAATGGCAATCTGTGGTCGCACGTCTCGATGGCTTCGAGAACTCGATCCGCGGCGGCGATGCGCTCGCGCAACGGCAGGACATCATCCGCGTCAAGCCCTCCGGCGGCGAGGCTATCGATCTCGACGATCTCCTGGTCACCCTGCCGGACGGCAAGCCGCTGCTCGCGGCTGACGGCTTCAGCCTTCGCGACAACGAACGCACCCTCGTCACCGGTCCCTCCGGCGCCGGCAAGTCCACGCTGTTCCGCGCGGTGGCCGGCATCTGGCCGTTCGGCCGCGGCGCGGTCGAGATCCCGGCCAGTGCCAGCCTGATGATGTTGCCGCAACGTCCCTATCTGCCGATCGGCTCGCTGCATGATGCGGTGGTCTATCCAGGCCAGGCTGCGAGCTACGATGCGGGACGGGTCCGCGAGGTCCTCGCCGCTGTCGGACTGCCGCAGCTCGCGGCGCGGCTCGAGGAACAGGCACACTGGAACCGGATGCTGTCGCTCGGCGAGCAGCAGCGGCTCGGCATCGCCCGTGCGCTACTACATGCGCCGCAATTCCTGTTCCTGGACGAGGCGACCGCCTCGCTCGACGAGCCGTCGGAGGCCGCGCTCTACCGACTGATCGCCGACAAGCTGCCCGACACCACGGTGGTTTCGATCGGTCACCGCGCGACGCTCGACGCCTTCCACCAGCGCAACGTGTCGCTGGTCCGCGACGGCGACCGCTTCACCCTGCGCGACAAGGTCGAGGCCGCCGCGTCGTAACTGCGTGACGGAGGCAGCCACGGGTACGACCTGCGGCTCGCGGCGTCAGCCACAGGCGAAGGCGGCCAGCCAAGCACCGACCAGTACCCGCAAAACAAAGGGGGCGGCAGATTGCTCTGCCGCCCCCTGCGATCCTCGGACGAGGAAGTTACTTCAGATTGGACATCGCGGTCAGGTCGACCGAGAGCTTGGCGATACCCGCCGCGCCGCACCAGTTGGAGCCCGTGCCGCCCGGATTGATCGGGGTGACGTTGGTGGTTCCGCCCGCGGTGAAGTCGCTGGTGAAGGCGCTGCAATTGCCCTTCGACAGGTCGGTGTCGGAGTAGCGCAGATCGAGCGTGAACACCTTGTAGGTGAAGCCGATGCCGATGTTCCAGGTGTTGTAGTCGGCATACTTGATGCCGTTCGGGAACGCCGGGACGCCATAGAAGCTGTCGGAGGTGCCGAGCCACTGCCGGCCGAACTCACCCGACACGTACATGCCGACGCCGCTCGAACCGAACACGGTGCTGGGTGCGGTGTACTTGCCGATGATCGAGGAGTAGTTGCCCCAAGCGCCGGTGTTGAGGAAGTTCGGCGAGTAGTATTCGTTGATGGTGAACGCCCAGTTGTCGTTGATGGTCCAGGTCGCCTTGCCGTAGACTTCGAAGAACGAGACGTCCTTCTTCATGACGTTGCCGTTCGCCAGGAAGTTGGTGGCGCACTCCGCGCCGAGCGGCTTGCCTGCGGTGTCGGTGGGTGCGCCGAAGTAGCAGGTTCCACCCGGATACAGATAACCCCAGACACCGATGTCGAAGGCGAAGGCGCCGAAGGTCGGGCGAATACCGCCGTAGACGTCGACTTCGGCCGCAGCGCGGTTGGCGAACGAGATGCTTTCGGTCGAGGTGCCGATGTAGAGCTGCAGGTCCTTGTTGACGTTGTAGCGCGGCTCGAAATAGGCGGTGACCGACGGATTGTGGTTCGACTGGGTGACGCCGCGGAAGATGTAGTCATTCATGATGCCGGCGCCGAAGGCGATGTCCCAAGGATCGAAGGGAGCCGGCGGCGGCGCCTTGACGGCCTTCACCGCCATGTCAGCTGCCATTGCCGAGCTCGAAATCATTGCTAGCGCCGTTGCTAACAAAGCCAGTTTCTTCATGACGATCCCCATCTACTTTTCCAGACAGCCCAGCTCCGGTGGCCCCCAGGGCGCGCGATAACGGACTGCAACTAAATCGCGTGGGATCAATCTGAGGCCGGTGCACGGTACCGTGAAGGCGAAAAGACATGCATCTGCCGACTTTTTAGGCGTTCTGGCAGCTTCGCCACATGTTGGTCGACGGGTGTTGCATTTGCACCACAAGACTCAGGGCTCTCGCCCCGGTTGAGCGGCACGCAAAACCGGATTCGAGCAACAGTTCGACACGCTGCGGTCAGCACCGACGCGAATCGCGTATCCGCAAAACTACGGACGGCAGATACGGAAAAAGCCGCAGCGGCATCCGCTGCGGCTTCGATCAGGTGAACCGGCGCAGGTTCGGTTAGTGGTGCTCGCTGTCGGAAGTGCCCCAGCTCGGCGCCGGCTCGTGGCTCGGCGTGGCCCAGCTCGGGGCCGGCTGCGGCGCAGGCTCGGGCGCCGGGGGTGCTGCGACCGGGGCGGCTGGCTTCGGCGCAGCAGCCTTCTTCGGAGCGGCCTTCTTGGCGGTCTTCTTCGCAGCCGGCTTCGCGGCCTTCTTGGGGGCGGCCTTCTTCGGAGCAGCCTTCTTCGCAGCTTTCTTGGCTGACTTCTTGGCTGACTTCTTCGCCGATTTCTTTGCAGACTTCTTCGCAGCCTTCTTGGCCGACTTCTTCGCGGACTTCTTCTTCGCCGCTACCGCCTTCTTGGCCTTTTTGGCCTTCTTGCTTTTCTTCGCCTTCTTCGACTTCGCCATCGTGGTCCTCCTGTTGCCGCTGATTTGAGTCCACCGCGTATTGAAGTGATCGCCTGCCGGTCAGCAGCTGCACCTCGGGGAGAGGCACCCTCCACTTCGCTTGTCGGGCATGATGGCCGCGCGATCGCTTCGCGTCTGTGGCAGGGAAGCGCCGGTCCTTCACATTGCGTCAGACACTTTGCGTCGGGGCAAGGCTGGGGTCCGGATCATGCTCGAATGGCAGTCGATCAATTCAATCCTGGCCGGGGACCTCCTGTCGCCCAATCGAGAAGCTCAATCGTGTGCACCACAGGAACTGACGTACCGCCGGCAATCTGAACCATGCAACCAATATTGCCCGCAGCGATCATGTCCGGTTTGACAAGCGCAATATTGGCGACCTTGCGATCGCGCAATCTGCTCGCAATGTCGGGCTGGAGAATGTTGTAGGTCCCCGCCGAACCGCAACACAAATGGCTCTCAGGCACATCTTTCACCACGAATCCATTCTTGGAAAGCAATTCTTTCGGAAGTTGAGTGATTTTCTGTCCATGCTGCAACGAACAAGCCGAGTGATAGGCGACGGTGATGTCGCCTTTCTGCGTTGAAGGCGCGAGCTCGAGAGCTGAGAGATACTCGGTGATATCCTTTGTCAGCGTGGAGATTCGCTTGGCGGGCTCGGCAAATGTTTTGTCCTCGCGCAGCAGGTAGCCGTAGTCCTTGACAACTGTCCCACAGCCCGAGGTCGTCACCAGAATGGCGTCGAGCCCGTTCTGGTCCGCTTCCCTTTGCCACACCGTGACGTTGGCCCGTGCACGCGCCAGCGCGTCGGTGTCTTGTCCCATGTGATGGGTCAACGCGCCGCAGCATTGCTCGTCCTTGACCAGCACCACCTCGACGCCGTGCCGGGTCAGCACGTTGATCGCGGCCTGATTGATGCGTGGCGCCAGCACCTGCTGGGCGCAGCCCTGCAGCAGCGCGACCCGGCCACGCCGACGGCCGGTCGCCGCAAACACGGTTCCCGCAGCCGGCCCCGCCGGCGGCAGGCCGCGCGGCGCCAGCGCCAGCATGGCCTTGATCCGCCGCAGCAGGCCGGGGTTCGCCGCACCGACCGAAGGCGTCGGCAGCAGAGCCGTGAACGGACGGGCCAGCCCGGCCAGGATCATGCTGATCCGGAACAGGCCCGGCCGCGGCAGCACGTAGGCGAGCACCGAGCGCAGCAGCCGCTCCGTCAGCGGCCGCTCATAATCCCGCTCGATCCTGACCCGGGCCTGGTCGACGAGGTGCATGTAGTTCACGCCCGACGGACAGGTGGTCATGCAGGCGAGGCACGACAGGCAGCGGTCGATATGCTTGACCACGTCCGCCGTCGGCGGCTTGTCCTTCTCCAGCATCTCCTTGATCAGGTAGATGCGGCCGCGCGGACTATCGAGCTCGTCGCCGAGCAGCACATAGGTCGGACAGGTCGCTGTGCAGAAGCCGCAATGCACGCAGGCGCGCAGGATCTGGTCGGCTTCCTTGATGTCGGGATCGGCAAGCTGCGCCAGGGTAAACTCGGTCTTCATGCAGCCCCGCCTCGCATCATCCGGCCGCGGTTGAGCACCGACCTCGGATCGAAACTCGCCCGGACCCGTTCGCCGAGCGCGGCAAGCCCGGCCGGCTGCGGCTGGAACACGTCGATCGCACGGCGCACGTCCTCGGTGGCGCGGATCAGGGTGGCGTGCCCGCCGACCGCCTCGACCTGGCCGCGGATCAGCGCGGCCTGCGCGTCAGCGCTCTGCGGCACCGCGGCCCAGATCAGACCGCCGCCCCAATCGTAGATCACCTCGCCGCCGGTGGCCCGCGACAGCGCCTGGCCCAGCGCGCCGCCTGAGGCCGGCGGGCAAACGATGCGCCACACCGGCAAGGCCCCGAGCGCGCCGTTCGCCGCGAACGGCACCACGTCGCGCAGCGCGCTCCAGATCAAAGCCGAAGCGTCGTCAGCGAGGCTGTCGACCGGTCCATAGGACGACAATGTCTGGCTCAGCGACGCCGCCCGGTGCGCCGCCGACGCCGAAATCCCCTCCAGCCGCACCAGCGTGACCGGCTGGCCGAAGGCTGCAAGGCCGGCGAGTGCGCCGGTCCCGGACCGCAATGCCGAACCGGGCAGATGCGCAGCGCCCGACACGTCGAACGGCGAACCCAGCGCTGCCGTCATCGCCTTGTTGGCGGCGACGTCATCGAGCCCGCGCAGCACCAGCGTCCGCTCGGCTTCCGGCTTCGGCATCACCTTGAGCGTCACCTCGGTCATGACCGCGAGCGTGCCCCAGGAACCGGTGAGCAGCTTGCAGAGATCGTAGCCGGTGACGTTCTTCACCACCCGCCCGCCGGTCTTGAAACTGTCGCCGAACCCGGACACCGCATGCGCCCCGAGCAGGTGATCCCGGGCGCCGCCGGCCTTGATGCGGCGCGGACCGGCAAGGCCGGCACCGATCATGCCGCCGATCGTGCCGGCTCCCGCGCCGCCGAGCAGCACGGACATGTCCATCGGCTCGAACGCGAATTGCTGGCTCTTGGCGTCGATCAGCGATTGCACGTCGGCGAGCGGCGCACCGGCCTGCACGGTGATGATCAGCTCGTTCGGCTCATAGGCGCTGACCGCGTTCAGCACCGAGACGTCGAGCACCGCATTGGTCGCCATCGGATGACCGATGGCCCGTTTCGATCCGTGACCAATGACCTCAAGCGGCTGCTCGCTCGCGATAGCGGCGCGCACCACCTCTTCGACGTCCTGGACGTCTCTGACTTTCAGCGTTTCCACAGGCTAGTCGGTAACGAAATTTGGCTCCGAGATCAAATGCGACGAATCCCATCGTCGCAACGCCGACGGAATGGCCCGGGAGCGGGGCTTGCCGCCCGACAACGGTGGGAACGGCGGTCGGGCCACCCAGCTCGAGGTTTTGGCCACATCGCGCGCCGTGCGGAGGCGGAGACGCAACACTTCGACCAATGTCGAACCATTTTCACGACATCGACATTTCGACCATCACCTAACCGAGTGCATCGAACGAACCACTAACTGTCGCATCGCGGTTCGGCCGGCAAGACGGTTGGCGCAAATCATCCGGAGGCGATCATGAAACGTTCGGAAGTCACGACCACGACGATGATGCTCACCCGACGATCGGCCATCGGCTCGTTCGCCGCGATCATGACGATCGCCGGCGTCTCGCCCTGGGCCGGATCGCAAGCTCGATCGGAGCAAAGCAACGGAGGAATGCAAATGAAGCACTATGCGATGAGCACGAGAACCATCAGCGATGCGATCAACACGTCAGGACTTCTGGTGGTGGCGCAATGGGAAGCCAAGGAGGGCCAGGCCGACAAGGTCGCGGCAATTCTCGACGGCTTCCTGCCCGAGGCGCAGAAGGACCCCGGCACCAAGCTGTTCCTGATCGGCCGCGGCAAGGACAATCCGGCGCAGTTCCTGTTCTACGAATTGTTCCAGGACGAGGCGGCGTTCAAGGCGCATGCGGAGAGCGCCTACTTCAAGACCTACATCGCGGAGCAGGCACTGCCGCTGCTGGCCAAGCGCGAGCGGACGCAATACGTGCTGCTGTGATCGACAGCGCCGTGGGAGGGCTTGTGGTGCAGGTCCTCCCACTCCGCTGCAATATCAGACCGATGCGCGGCTGCCGCCAAGCGTCGCACCCAACTCGATCGGCTCGGGCGATCTGCGCCAGAAGCCTGCGATCGAAATCCGGGAGAGCACCGCTGCCTCGATCTGCTCGACCTGCGCCCTCAGCCGAAGCGCATGCTTCTCGACCAGATGCCAGGACACGAACGCGACGCCGAAGGCAATCGGCAGGCTGATCAGGATGTTCAAATACCAATGCTGAACCGGGGGCCCCAACGCCGCAACGCTCTGCTGGACGACGACCCCGTAGAGATACATCCCGTACGAGTAGTCGCCGGATGACACGATCCAGCTTCGCCGCGGGTTCGTGAGCCCCAGATAGCACGCGACATACGCGGCGGGTCCAACAACAAGCGCATCGGTGCATCTAGTGGCCATCCCGGCCGCGCAAAGCGTCAGCGCGAGCAGGAACGCCGTGCGGTTGAACGGGACCTTGTCGCGCCAGAGATAGAGGCCGACACCTGCAAGGAAGCAGAACACGAGCAGCGGCGGACGAAGGTGAAGATAATGCACGTCCGAATTGTAGATATCGTGCCAGGCGAAACCGATCTGGGCGAACACCAGAAACGCCAGATACAGCACCCTGTTGAAGCAGATCGTGGTCACGGCGAGCAGCGCCAGGATCACGTAGCACCACAGCTCATACGGGACCGTCCACAGCTGCGCATTCACCGCAAGAGGGACCGGATTATGCAGGAAGACGCCCGGAAGCTCATAGTGGATGTCGCCGACGATATTGTGAAAATAGGCATGGAATTTCGGATCCGCGAAATACTGCGCGAGGGGAAGCGCGGTGAAGATCGGACCGATGATGATGGCCGAGAGTGTCGTCTCGACCGCAAGCGCAGGCACAATGCGAAGCACGCGCAGGCCGAGAAATGAAATCAGGCTCTTGCACCTCAGCAAGCTCGCCGTCACCAGAAACCCGCTCAAGGCGAAGAAGAGCGCAAGGACCATTGCGCACCCGATGCGGATATGGCCCAGGAGCTCCATCGCCCGGTCGACCCCAAAGACGACGTTCGCGCTGTGCAGGCAGATGATGGTCGCCGCCAGCGCGAGCCGCAGATAGTCGAAGCCTGCGGGCCGGTTGCGCGAAAGGGCCAACTGATCGGCCAGGCTAAACATAGGTTGCATTGCGCTTCCGGGACAACGACATCATCGAAAACTATCCAGCAACAAACTAACAAGGGATGAATGCATAACGTGCATATCAGAGCAGACGCAATCCTGGCGGCACGCCACCGAATTCACAGCCGGTAATGGTTATCGACCGGAAAGGGCGATCGGTCGAACTGAATTGATCGGCCCCGGCTGGACGACGGCCTGTCGTTCGGCCTGCTCAGGCGACTTGCGCCAGAAGCCGACGATCGAAATCCGCGACAACACCGCGGCCTCGAACGTCTCGACGTGGCAGCGGAGCCGCAGCGCATGTTTCTCGACGAGATGCCAGGACGCGACGGCGACGCCGAAGGCGAGCGGCAGGCTGATCAGGATATTCAGATACCAGTGCTGAACCGACGGGCCGAACACGGCAACGCACTGCTGGATAACGAACCCATAGAGATACAGCCCGTAGGAGTAATCGCCTGACGACACGATCCAGCTCCGCCGCGGATTCGTCAGGCCGAGATAGCACGCGACATAGGCCGCCGGCACCGGCGCCAGCGCGTCGCCGCGTCCCGTGGCCATGCCGGCGGCGCACAGCAACAGCGCGACCAGGCACGCCGTGCGGTTGAACGGCACCTTGTCACGCCACAGGTAGAAGCCGACACCGGCAAGGAAGCAGAACACCAGAAGATGCGGGTGCAGCTGGATCGGCACCTCCTCCCAGCGGTAGACGTCGTAGCTCACCAGCCCGACCTGAACGATCGCCAGGAACACGAGGTACGCCACCCTGTTGAAGCAGATCGTGGTCACCGCGAGCAGCGCCAGAATGACGTAGCACCACAATTCATACGGCACCGTCCAGAGCTGGGCATTCACCACGTCCGGCATCGGATTGCGCAGGAAGACGCCCGGCAGCTCGTAATGGATGTCGCCGACGATATTGAGAAAATAGCTGTGGAATTTCGGGTCGGCGACGTACTGCGCCAATGGCAGTTCGGTGAAGACCGAGCCGATGATGACCGCCGACAGCGTCGTCTCGACCGCCAGCGCGGGCCCGATCCGAAGCACGCGCAGGCCGAGGAAGGAAATCAGGCTCTTGCACCGCTGCAGGCTCGCCGTCACCAGGAAGCCGCTGAGCGCAAAGAACAGCGCGAGGATCATCGCGATGCCGATGCGGAACGAGCTCAATATTTCCAGCGCCCGGCCCAGCCCGAGCGTCACGTTGAGGCTGTGCAGGCCGATGATCGATACCGCCAGCGCAATCCGCATGTAGTCGAAACCGGCGGGCCGATTGCGCGAAAGCGCCAGCTGATCAGCCAGGCTGGGCATCGATCTGTTCCCGAAGACATGCATCCTGGGAAAATACCGAGCAACAGTTGAAGGCCGTGTAAACGGGTGGCCGCCGCAGTTGCAGCGACGCGCAACGGCAGCCGTGACGACCTGCCACGGCCATCACGGCAAGCATCGGTTAAGGTTATCGGCCGGCTAGGACGATCGATCGAAATGTATCGATCGCCCTAGAACCGCGGGATATCCGGAAATGCCAGCTTGCCGGCGTGGACATGGACGCGGCCGAGTTCGGCGCAGCGATGTAGCGTCGGAAACACCTTGCCGGGGTTGAGCAGGCCCCCTGCATCGAACGCGCATTTCAGCCGCTGCTGCTGGTTGAGATCGATCTCGGTGAACATTTCCGGCATCAGGTCGCGCTTCTCGATGCCGACGCCATGCTCGCCGGTGAGCACGCCGCCGAGCTCGACGCAGCAGCGCAGGATGTCGGCGCCGAACGCTTCCGCCTTCTCGATCTCGCCCGGCTTGTTGGCATCGTAGAGGATCAGGGGGTGCAGATTGCCGTCGCCGGCGTGGAACACGTTGGCGACGCCGAGGCCATATTTCTCCGAGAGCTCGCGGATCCGCGCCAGCGCGTTCGGCAACGCGCCACGGGGAATGGTGCCGTCCATGCAGAGATAGTCCGGCGAGATCCGCCCGACCGCCGGGAATGCCGCCTTGCGGCCGGCCCAGAACAGATTGCGTTCGGCCTCCGAGGTCGAAATCTGGCAGGAGGTCGAGCCGCAACCTTGCGCGATCGCCTCGACCCGCTTGATCAATTCATCGACCTCGACCTGGGGCCCGTCGAGCTCGATGATCAGAAGCGCCTCGACATCGAGCGGATAGCCGGCATGGACGAAGGCTTCCGCGGCGTGGATCGCCGGCTTGTCCATCATCTCCATGCCGCCCGGGATGATGCCGGCGCCGATGATGGCGGCCACGCATTCGCCGGCCGCCTCGACCTCGGCGAAGCCGACCATCAGCGCGCGCGCCGTCTCGGGCTTCTGCAAAATGCGCACCGTGATCTCGGTGATGACGCCGAGCAGCCCCTCCGAACCGGTGATGATGCCCATCAGATCGTAGCCGGCATTCTCGGCCGACTTGCCGCCGATGCGCAGGATCTCGCCCGACATCAGCACGATCTCGCAGCCCAGCACGTTGTTAGTGGTCATGCCGTATTTCAGGCAGTGCACGCCGCCGGAATTCTCCGCGACATTGCCGCCGATCGAGCAGGCGATCTGCGACGACGGATCGGGAGCGTAATAGAAGCCGGCATGGGCGACTGCCTGGCTGATCGCAAGGTTGGTGACGCCGGGCTCGGTGACGACGACGCGGTTGTCGAAGTCGATCTCGCGAATCCGCTTGAACTTGCCGAGCCCGAGCAAGACGCCGTCGGCGAGCGGCAGGGCGCCGCCGGACAGCGAGGTGCCGGAGCCGCGCGGCACCACCTTGATGCCCTGCGCCTGGCAATATTTGAGGACCTTTGCGACCTGCTCGGTGGTATCGGGCAGCACCACGACCATCGGCGGCTGCCGATAGGCGGTCAGGCCGTCGGATTCATAGGCCAGCATTTCGGCGGCGCTGTCGATCACGCCCTCGCCCGGGACGATGGCGCGCAAGGCGGCGACGATTTCGGCGCGGCGGGCAAGGACGGCCTGATCGGCCGCCGGCATCATGATGGACATCGCTATTCCCTCGGTGCGCTCTGCGCGCTTTGCGGATTTGTTACGACAAATCAAGCAGGTCTGCACCTGTTTCGGTCAACCGGCCGAAGGTCGGATTGCCCCGCCCGGCAATGGCGAGTTCTCTCTCGGACAAGCGGACGGTCATGAAACCTGTCAAGGTTTCGTGGCTTGTCCTGTCCAAGCCGGACATGCCACAAACCAAACACTACCCCCCGGGACGAAACGAAGAGAAACCCATGAACCTAAAGACCTTGAGCGCGCTGGCGGTCGTCACATCGCTGGCCACCGCATCCTCCGCGCTGGCGCAGGATGCCGCCGCCGGCAAGACCTCGTTCAACAAATGCCTCGCCTGCCACGCGATCGGCGAAGGCGCCAAGAACAAGGTCGGCCCCGAGCTCAACGGCCTCGACGGCCGCCACTCCGGCACCGCGCCGGACTACAATTATTCCGATGCCAACAAGAATTCCGGCATCACCTGGAACAAGGATCAGTTCCTCGAATACATCAAGGACCCGAAGGCCAAGATCCCCGGCACCAAGATGGCCTTCGCCGGCATCAAGAACGAGACCGAGGCCAACAATCTGTGGGCCTACGTGTCGTCGTTCGACAAGGACGGCAAGCAGAAGCAGTAATCGGCGGTATCGGACGTTAGAACGGGATGGCTTTCCTCGAAGCGCCATCCCGTTCTTGCTCTCTGATCTGACAATGCCCTGCCGCGGCGATCAGCGCGGCAGGAGATTGGTCTTGGCGAGATCGACCACCTCGTCGCCGCGGCCGCTCATCACGGCGCGCAGCACCCACAGGCTGAAGCCTTTCACCTGCTCCAGTGTAATGGTCGGCGGCATCGACAATTCCTGCGTTGCGGTGACGACGTCGAGCACCGCCGGGCCGTCATGCGCGAGCACGTCGCGGATCGCGCCCTCGAGCTCGCCGGGATCCTCCACCCTGACGCCGTGAATGCCCATGGCGCGGGCCATCGCCGCGAAATCCGGATTCTTCAGGTCGACCCCGGTCTCGATGAAGCCCGCGGCCTTCATCTCCAGCGCGACGAAGCCGAGCACGCTGTTGTTGAAGATCACGACCTTCGCCGGCAGCTTCGCCTGGGTCAGCGTGATCAAATCGCCCATCAGCATCGCAAAACCGCCGTCGCCGGACATCGACACCACCTGACGCCCCGGCTGCGCCGCCTGCGCACCGATCGCATGCGCCATCGCGTTGGCCATCGAGCCGTGCACCCAGGAGCCGACCAGCCGGCGACGGCCGTTCATCTTCAGATAGCGCGCGGCCCAGATCGTCGGCGTACCGACGTCGGCGGTAAACACCGCATCCTCGGTCGCCTGCTCGCTGAGCAGGCGCGCCAGGTATTGCGGATGGATCGGCTTCTGCCCCGGTCTGCCGCGGGCGAGATCGTCGAGGCCGGCGCGGGCGTCCTTGTAATGCGCGAGGCTGGCGTCGAGAAACTTGCGCTCGGTCTTGACGGTGAGCTTCGGCAACAGCGCGGCGATGGTCTCGCCGACGTCGCCGACGATGCCGAGATCGAGCTTGCAGCGGCGGCCGAGATTTTCCGGGCGGAGATCGACCTGCGCGATGCCGATGCCGGTCGGGAAGAACTGCTTGTAGGGAAAGTCGGTGCCCAGCATCAGCAGCACGTCGCAGCCATGCATTGCGGCATAGCCGGAGGAGAACCCGATGAAGCCGGTCATGCCGACATCGTAGGGGTTGTCGTATTCGACATATTCCTTGCCGCCGAGCGCATGCACGATCGGGCTCTTCAGCGTCTCGGCAAGCTTGAGCAGTCCGTCATGCGCCCCGGCGCAGCCGCGACCGCAGAACAGCGTGACGCGCTTCGCGCCGTTGAGGAGTGCGGCGAGCGCGTTCAATTCGGCAGCGGCCGGACGCACCACCGGCATCGGCGGCAGCAGGCCTGCGTTCGGCGCGATGTCGCGCTTCGGCGCCGGCCGCATCGCGACGTCGCCCGGCAGCACCAGCACCGCGACGCCGCGTTTGCCGACCGCGGCGCGGATCGCGTTCTCCAGCATGTAGGGCAGCTGCGCTGGATCCGACACCAGCTCGCAATAATGGCTGCATTCGCGGAACAGGTCCTGCGGATGGGTCTCCTGGAAATAGCCGCCGCCGATCTCGGCCGACGGAATCTGCGCCGCGATCGCCAGCACCGGCGTGCGGCTGCGATGTGCATCGAACAGGCCGTTGATGAGGTGCAGATTGCCCGGGCCGCAGGAGCCGGCGCACACCGCGAGGTCTCCCGTGATCTGGGATTCGGCGGCCGCAGCGAACGCCGCGACCTCCTCGTGGCGCACATGCAGCCAGTCGATCGTCCCGCGCTTGCGCAGCGCCTCGGTCAAGCCGTTGAGGCTGTCGCCGACGACACCGTAGATGCGCTTCACCCCGGCCTGGAAAAGGGTTTCGGCGATGAGGTCGGCGATGTTGTCGATCCGCATGGGGCTTGTCCTTTGGGTGATATCTGTCGAGCCGCGCAGCCGCATGATGTTCGGCAGGCTGCGACCGCGCAAGCCTCACCGGATCACAGATTCGCGGGCGCAATCTTGTCCGCGGTTGCTGCCGGTTGGACCATCCGGTCAGCCATCGCCTCGATCTCGAACGCCACGAGATCGGGCGCGGCGTATTGCACCATGTGGCCGACACCCGACAGCACGATGAGCTTGGCGTTCGGCGCCGTCGCTGCCAGCGGCCGCGAATGGATTCCGGTCGTGACCGTCGTGTCGACGTCGCCCGCAATGATCGACAGCGGCGCGTTGATCTCCGCATAGCGCGGCGCCTGCTCGACCACGGCGGCCTTCAGCGTGACGAGGTCGCGCGCATTGGCGATGAACTCGCTCGGGCGCAGCAGGAGCAATGTCTCGCTGTCGCGGACGAAATCGTCCGGCATCGGCTGCGGCGCGAACACGCCGCGCGCGCCTGATGGCGTGACGAGATAGCCGAGCGGCAACGTGATGGTGTGCGCCAGCAACGGCCCGATCAGCGGCGCCGAGATCAGATCATTGTAGCGGCCGGCGCCGCCGCGCCAGGGATAGGCGACCGGGGCGAGCAGCACGAGGCCCGCGACGCGGTCCGGATGGTCGAGCGCTATGCGCAGCGCGAGCGCGCCGGCCCAGGAATGCGCCACCACGATCGCCCTGATGATTCCGAGCCTGGTCAGCGCCTCCGCGATCATCCGGCCCTGGATCGCCGGCGTCGAATCCGCCACGCGCTCGCGCGTGCTCCAGCCATGGCCCGGCCGGTCGATCAGGATCACCCGGCGCATTTTCGCAATGCGCTCGCCGAGCGGCTGCATCGCCCGCAGATTGGAGCTTGCGCCATGCAGCAGCACGACCGGCGGCCCCGCGGCATCGCGCGGGCCGAGCTCGACCACATGCAGCCGCGCGCCGGCCACATCGATCATGCGGCCCCGAGGCGGAAAGGCTCCCCGGATAAGGACGACGCCGATTTGCGTCGCCAGGGCCAGCGTCAGCCCTGCGGCCGCCAGCACAATGATCGCGGTCAACATCGAGGGGGTCCGAAAGCTCTTGGGTATTTGAAGTGTCTTGGGCACCTGAAAATTACGACGAAGCCCAAGCCTGGTTTCGCGTCGATTTGCCCCCTGCCCGGGCATGCTCTTGTTCGGAAAGCCAATTGTCGATTTCCGGCTCGCGCCGGGGCGCGGAGTTGTCCACAATGCCCCCAGCCTGTGGATAGCGGGTTCATCCCACCGTCATTAGTAATTCCATAGATTGCCGGTGGCAATTTCGCCATCAGAGGCGAGGCTTCATCGAAACCGGGACGCACCCGGGATGCCTCTTGGCTTGTACACTGAATCCACAGGAACCTGCGTCCGCACGGCGAGTTCAACGGGAAGTAATCGGAGGAGTACCATGATTTCCGACCCTAGCGATGTGGCCATCGATCAGATCGTGGCGAGCTGCAATGGCGACCTGCGCGGCGCCCTGAAGGCACTGTTGCTCGTGAATGAGCACCTGGAGGCGGAACTTCAGCAATTCTATGCTGCTGTGGCCGAGGACTGCGCCTCCCGCGGCAAGTTCCTGCACTAGTCTCCTGCGCCGGACCGTATCGCGAGCAAGCATCAAGCTCGCGAGCAACGTGCCCATTCGCGGCCATCGGCCCGCGACCCATCGCACGCAATCAATTGAAGGCAATCAGATGTCGCGGCCTTCGACCTTCTCGGTCAGCTGCTTGACGATCTGCGGCACCTTCTCGAGGTAGGGATCGACCGCCAGCGCCTTGCGGAAGGCATCCAGCGCGCGCTTGTCGTCGCCCATGTCCTGCATGATCATGCCGACACCCGCCAGCGCGCCGAAATGCCGGGGCTCGCGGGTCAACACCTGCTGCAGGTCTCCCAGCGAACGGACGTAATCGTTCTTGAGATAGTAGATCGTCGCGCGCCGATTCCAGGCCTCGACATAGTCGGGCCGGAGCTTGATCACCGCATCCAGAAGCTTTAGCGCCACATCGATATTCTGGGCGTCGAGCGCAGCCTTGGCCCGCACCATCAACAGCGCTGCGGTATCGCTCGGGGTTTGCAGCCACAGCGCCCAGATCCGCGCCTCGACATGGCGGGCGCTGTCCTCATCGGGCGCGGCCTTCAGCGCGCCGAACAGGAAATCCAGCCCGCGGGTGCGGTCGGCCGGAACTTTCGGCAGCTTGGTCGGAGCTTCCGGCAGCTTCTTCTGCGCCTTCGGCGGCGGGACCACGTGGGGATCGTCCTGCGCGGCGGCCGCGACGGGGATGGCCAAGACCGGCACGGCAAGCAGCGCGGCGATCAGGATCGCCAGCCGGCGGTTGCCAAGTCCAAGGAAGTTGAATCCCATGGCCGAAGTCTAGACGCACAACGCCGCGCTGCAAAGCAGCACGGCGTCAAAGACCTGTGAAAGAGATGCGTTGGGATCGGCGCGATCGGCCGACCCGCGCCGGATCAACCCTGGCGCGCCTTGAAGCGGCGCTGGACCTTGTTGATCACGTAGACGCGGCCCTTGCGGCGGACCAGACGGTTGTTGCGATGGCGGCCGCGCAGCGACTTCAGCGAGTTACGGACCTTCATGGGACAATCCTGTTACTTCGAAAGGCCCGTGTTGGAGGCCGTACCTGATCAATGCCAATCGTCGGCAAAAGCCAATAGTTGGCGAAATGGGATTATCCCGACAAGCGGCCTACCGCGCGGGACGGCCGGGTTCTAAGCCATCGGACAGTTAAATGTCAACCGAGATGGGCCGATTTTCGGCCCTATCGAGGCCTGGAACCGGTATCGGTCACCCCGCCACGCCATTGAGATCGCATCGGAAACGGCGATCGTCGCGATATCCACGCCAAGGCCTGGTCGAGCCGCCGCGCGCTCATCATGGCTGCAAGGCCGGCGAATCGTGCTTCGCGTGGTGGCCTCGCTCCACCCAAGGACGACTTCACGGCCGAACCGAACTCGCAGGTCATGCGTCTCAGACGGCTTGCGAAAATTGTTATGTCATATAATTATTTTCCATCACCAACAAACACGCCGCCGGGGAAGCCGAATGCCCAAGCTCAAACTGCCCGACATCGAAAAGGTCACAGCGATCGACATTCACACCCATGCCGAGGAGCCGTGCGGCATGCATGGCGACGACGGCTATGACGATTTCCAGGCGCAGATGGCCGACTATTTCAAGTCGCCGCACAAGCATCCGCCGACCGTGCCGGAGACCGCCGCCTACTACCGCGCCAAGAACATCGCCGCGGTGATCTTCCCGGTCGATGCCGAACGCGAGACCGGTTTCCGCCGCTACAAGAATGAGGAAATGCTGGAGATCGCCTCCGACCATCTCGACGTGCTCATCCCGTTCGTCTCGATCGATCCGCACAAGGGCAAGCTCGGCGTCCGCGAGGCGCGCAAGCTGATCGAGGATTACGGTGTCCGTGGCTTCAAATTCCATCCGACCATGCAGGGCTTCTACGCCAACGACCGCATGGCCTATCCGCTCTATGAGGCGATCAACGAAGGCGGTGCGATCGCGCTGTTCCACACCGGTCAGACCGGCGTCGGCTCGGGCATGCCGGGCGGCATGGGGATGCGGCTGAAATATTCCAACCCGATGTACATGGACGACGTCGCGGCCGATTTTCCCGACCTCAAGATCATCCTCGCGCATCCCTCCTTCCCCTGGCAGGAAGAGGCGCTGTCGGTCGCGACCCACAAGCCGAACGTCTATATCGACCTCTCGGGCTGGTCGCCGAAATATTTCCCGCCGATCCTGGTGCGCTACATCAACTCGATCCTGCAGGACAAGATGCTGTTCGGCTCGGACTGGCCCGTCATCACGCCGGATCGCTGGCTCGCTGACTTCGCCAAGCTCGACATCCGCGAGGAGATCCGCCCCAAGGTCCTGAAGGCCAACGCGCGCAAGATTTTGGGCATCTAAGGGAGTATCATCGGCCGCACGCTTGCGGGGCGGCCGATGAACAACCGGGCCGGACTTGCCATCCTTCTCGCCGTGCTCCTGGTCGGGAGCGCGGGCGGCAAGCTTGCGGCGGCAGCCGAAACATCTTCCGTGCTGGTCGAGTTCGAAAGCCCGCTCAACAACGCGCAACCGTTGCAGGGCCTGTTGCGCCGGCCGGAGCGACCCGGCCTCCTGCCCGCGGTGGTGTTGCTGCACGGCTGCAGCGGGCACTGGCGGGAACTCGACGAGCGTTGGGGCAAACGGCTCGCGGCCTGGGGCTACGTCACGCTCACGGTGGACCGGTTCGGTCCGCGCGGCATCAGCAACACCTGTACCGGCGATGCCCCGGCCGCAACAGTCCACGACGCCTATCGCGCGCTGAGCTTCCTGAGCCGGCAATCCCTGGTCGATCCGACACGCATTGCCGTGATCGGCTTTTCGCAAGGCGGATGGCTCGCATTGCTCTCGGTCGAGCGCGGCGCAATCGAGGTCAATTCAACGGAAAAATTCCGCGCCGCCGTCGCCTTCTATCCGCGCTGCCTCGGCATCAAGGGCAACATGACCGTGCCGACCCTGATCATGGTCGGCGAACTCGACGATTGGACGCCCGCGCAAGAGTGCCGGAACCTGGCGCAGGGCCGCGACGATGACGGCATCTCCCGGCAGCAGGGCCTTGGCTATCCGATCGAGCTGATCGTCTATCCCGGCGCCCATCACGATTTTGACGAGCCGCAATATCGAATACCGGGGCAACTGCTCGGTCATCACCTCGAATTCAACGAGCGGGTCCGCGATCAGTCCATCGACGCTCTCAGGAAATTCCTGTATGCGACCATTGGCGGGCAAGAGAAAACTCAATGAGCATCAAAGCAATCGTCTTCGACGCCTACGGCACGCTCTACGACGTCCAGTCTGTGGCTGAAATCACCGAGGATGCGTTCCCCGGCTACGGCGACATCATCACCCAGGTCTGGCGCATCAAGCAGCTCGAATACTCCTGGCTGCGCACGCTGATGCGGCGCTACCAGGATTTCGCCACAGCGACCCGCGATTCCCTCGCCTACACGCTGCGTTGCCTCGGCCTGCAATATGACGAAGCGACCTTTGGGCGCATCATCGACAAGTATCAGCATCTTGCGCTGTATCCGGATGCCGTCGCCGCGCTCGAAGCGATGAAAGACAAGAAGCTCGCGATCCTCTCCAACGGCAGCCCTGAGATGCTGAATGCGCTGGTGCGCAATTCCGGGCTCGACCGCCTGCTCGATGCGACCATCAGCGTCGATGCCCACAAGGTGTTCAAGCCGGCGCCCGAGGCCTACTCGCTGATCGAGGAGGTGCTCAACGTGCCGCCCGCGGAGGTCCTGTTCATCTCCTCCAATCCGTGGGACGCCTGCGGCGCCAAGTCATTCGGACTCAATGTCGCCTGGATCGAACGGGTGACGCCGGAGGCGATGGCGCTGGCCTGCGTCGAGAGTGAGACGGTGGCCCCATTGACGATGTTCAAGGCCCTGCGTACCCAGATGGACGAGCTCGGCGTGGTGCCCGATCACCGGATCCACGGCCTGTCCGAACTTCCTGCCCTGGTGTCTGCCAGATCCTGACTAGCAAGGTCCTGAACAGTATGAGCCTCGAGTCCGTCCGCGCCTTCTTCGCCGAGAAGGCGCCCGATATCTCCGTGATCGAATCCGCTGTGAGCTCCGCGACCGTCGCGCTGGCGGCGGAGGCCTATGGCGTCGAGCCGGCGCGGATCGCCAAGACGCTGAGCCTGCGGGTCGGCGACCGCGTGGTGCTGATCGTCGCCGCCGGGACGTCGCGGATGGACAACAAGAAGGTGAAGGCAGCGTTCGGCGGCAAGCCGAAGATGCTCGGCCTCGACGAGGTTGCCGACATCACCGGCCACGAGGTCGGCGGCGTCTGTCCGTTCGGGCTGAAGACACCGCTACCGGTGTATTGCGATGTGTCGCTGAAGGCATTCGACATCGTGGTGCCGGCCGCGGGCTCGACCCACAGCGCGGTGCGCATCACGCCCGACCGGATGGCCGAGCTGACCGCGGCCGAATGGGTCGATGTCTGTGAACTCAGGTCTCAGGTAGAGGCTAGTCCGTAGAGACTAATCCTCATCGTCATCGGGCCGCGGCGGCGCAACCGGGGCCGGCTGCATCTGCTGCGGCGCATGCGGCCGCTGCATCGTCTGCGGCTGCGGTGCCCGTCCCTGCGTTTGTGCCTGTTGTTGCGCATTCGACTCGAACACCGCACGGCAGGAACTGCCAAGCAGCGCCGTGTTCTGCCGCAGGCAAGCGACGATCCGGTTGGTGTCGGGAATTTGATCGCTGCACAGCCGCATCACGTCCGGCGTGCACGCCATCTGCTGTTCCCAGGTTCCGCGATACTCCTGCGACAACGCAGGCGCGGCCGCGCCAAGGCCGATCGCGATCGCTAAGCTCAGGACAATCCGCTGCGTCTGCATGCCCAGTGCCTTTATTCAATAAGAGTTCGATTTCATCCGCACGCATGAGTTCCGCGCGGCGACTTGCTTCAAAGGTGGCAAATGAATGCGGCCAAGGATCGTTCGCGCAGACAACTAAATGTGAAGGCGAATGAACCTGAGTTCCCTATTCGACCTCGCCGATCTTCTTCACAGCGGCGATCAAGCGGGCGCTATCGGCTGCAACAAATTTTGAGAACTCCGGCGCGTTCTGATGGGCGACCAGGGCCGGAGACTCGCTCTCACCCGAGACGCACCTCACGACGCGTTCCGACCTCTCCCGCGCGCGGGGAGAGGTCGGAGCGGCGTTCGTTACCCGTTCGACGTAAATCCATCTAGCGCTTGCGCGTCGCCTTGCGCGTCTTTGCGACTGGCCGCTTCTTCGCCGCGCCGCGCTTGGTCGCGGTCTTCTTGTTGGCAGCGGCGCGGCGGACCGGGGCGGCCGCTCCCGGACGCTTGCGCGCCACCGCCTTCTTGACCGCCTTCCTGGCCGAACTCTTCGCCGAACTCTTGGCCGCTTTCTTGGCTGTCTTCTTCGCGGCTTGCGGGCGCGCGCGCCGTGCCGTCGACGCACTCCGGCGACGCGCGCCGCCTCCCCCGATCGGAACGATGTGATCGTCGGCATCGAGCGTGAGCTGCTGGAGCTGATATGCCGGCAGGAAGCTCGGATCGTTGTAGAGCTTGCTCAAGCTGGCCTGATCGAACTTGCCGCCCTGCCCGCGGTCCTCACCCGCACCGGCGCGCCAGGCCGCTTCCCAGACGCGCGCGAGTGTCTTGGCGCCGTCCTGCATGCAAGCCGCCGTGGCATCCTTCAGCTTCGACCACAGCACATCGACCTGCCCGCTTCCCATATGTGAGTTGAACAGATTGACGATCGTCATCGGCGGCAGCCGCTTCACGGTGCGCTGCATCAGCGCGACCACGGCGACCGCAGCATCGCGACCGGTCGGCGTGCCGCCCGCAGCGATCTCCGCGACGTCGCTGGTCCGCGCGTCCGGGATCATCTTGATGAGATCCTTGCCGTGGCGGCCGATCATCGTGGTCTCGTACACGCTGTGCACCTTGGCGTGCTTCTTGTCGTTCGGATCGAGCCCATGGTGGAATTGCGAGATGTGCAGCGGCTGGCAGGCATCGCCGATGTAATGGGCGACGATTCCCGCGGCGCAGACGAATTCCAGCTTCTTGTTGGCGGCGGCATAGTCGACCATCTCGTCGAAGATCTGCCAGACGCGGAACGGCAACGCGCCGCGGCGGTCCTCGCCGATCCCTTCGTAATAGTCGTTCCAGACCTTCGGATCGACGTTCCGCGTGGACTCGGCGCAAAGATCCAGCAGCGTCTTGCCGTCCTTGCCCGGTCTGTCCATGTCGGCGAAATGATTGCTCTCGTCGGTGTGCCGGGTGAAGCGCCAGACCAGGTCGGCGACGTCGGCCAGCGGCGCGAATGCGCCGCGCTGATAAGGCTTGAGATCGGCAAGCAGCTTGTCGTCGAGGCCGATATTGTCGGAATTGGCGTCCATCATGGCCGAGAGCTTGGGCAGCTTCGCATCGATCAGGCCGGTCGCATAGGCGCCGATCTTGACGTGTCCCCATTCGCCCCAATACTCGGTGTGGCCGGCGTTCCAGTCGCCGATCAGCTCGACATCAAGCTCGCGGCACAGCGTCGCCATGCAGATGCCGAGCGCGACCTGCATCGGAATCTTGCCGCCCGATCCGAACAATTCCTGGCCGCCCCATTCCAGCGCCAGGGGACTGAGGATGCGCGCGCCGCCGGCGTTCTTCTTCGCGTCCGGATCGTCGAGAAACCAGACCGTGCCGGAATCGCCGGGATAGTTGTTGAGCGGCGTGTCGCCGTCGCGCGGACCGATCACGAAATCGCTGACATATTCCATGCCGCCGACGGTCTTGTAGCGATAGAACAGGCCAATGATCTTGCCCTTCATCAATCCGCTGGTCGCACCGAAGGCGATCAGCGGCTGGTCGATGATCTCGAGGCGGAAGGTGCCGACATTGAGATCGACGACGTCGCCGACCTGGCCGACGCCGTAGACCTGCGCGGTCCAGCCCTTGACGTCGTCGACGCGGATCAATCCGGCATCGAGATTGGCCACCACGCGCGCGCCGGGCCAGCCGGGATAGACGTCGCTGAAGGCGCGCTTGCCGAGCTGCAGCGCATCGCTGACGCCGAGACGGCGGTCGGTGTTCTTGAAGCCGGCGAAGATCTCGCGCCCGGCCGCGCCGACCACGTGGCGGTTGGAGAGCGCGAATACGGTCTCGCCATTGGTGACGAGACAGCCGATCGAACCGCGATGGATCTTGCCCTGGATCATGGTCTGGACCGGAAAGCCGCCGCCGACCAGATCGCTCTTGAACACCGGCGGATCGACGACGCCGGGGCTTTCCTCGTTCGGGTCGACCTTGACGACGCAGGTGGGCACGACGCGCCCGTCCGGCAGATACAGGAACGGCGGCACCAGCTGGTCCTGCTTCTCCGGATGGTTCTTCAGCTCGGAGCGCTTCATCCAGTCCCGCACGAAGACGAGGATGCAGGGCCACGACCAGTCCTTGACCGACGAATTGAACAGCGTGCGCGGTCCGAGCGCCTGCGGCTTGGAATGGTGCCGCCGTTCGGTCGCGTTGCGGTCGTTGTCCCGGATCAGATAGCGGCCGATCGCCGTGGCGTAGACCGATTGCAGATGGGCCAGATGCACGTGATAGGCCTCGCGGGCATCGAGCAGATCCTTCACCGACAATGACGTGAAATCGTGCTTGGTCAGATCAATCATCTGGTTCCTCCGAAAATGCGCTTTGCGGCAACAGGTTCAGGACGCAGGAATAGACGATCGCGGCAGCCCACGATCATGGGTTAGTTCACACAACTTATACAATTTAAAAGGGATGACACGAATGTGACGGGTCACGCGGCGTCGAGCCTGCGTGCGAACGTCTCCGATTTCCGCTGGACGCGGCCCTCTACTTTCGCGGCGCACGCCCCTTGGCGAAATGGCTGGCGAGGAAATCCGCCAGCACCTCGACGCGGGCGGGACGCGGGCCACCGGGCGGCGTGACGAGATGCACGGCGCCCTCCGGCTGCTTCCAGCCTTTCAGGATCACCTCGACCTCGCCGCGCGCGATCGCATCGCCGACGATGAAGTCGGGCAGATCGGCGATGCCGAGGCCGGCGAGCAGCGCGGGCATCACGGCCTCGCCATTGTTGACCCGCAACTGGCCGGCGGGACGCACGCTCGCCTGCTCGCCGGATGCATTGGTGTAGTGCCAGACGCCCTGGGTCGAGAGATAGGCGTAGCCGAAGCATTTGTGTTCGGCGAGATGCATCGGATGGGTCGGCCGGCCGTAGCGCTTCAAATAGGACGGGGCCGCCACCGTGTAGCGCGGCATGCCGCACAGCCGCCGCGCGATCAGCGAGGAATCCGGCAGCCGCGCGATGCGCAAACCGGCATCAAAGCCCTCGCCGATCAGATCGACCGTGGCATCGCTCAGGTGCAGATCGATCGCGACCTCCGGATAGGCTTCCATGAATTCCGGCAGCAGCGGCGCCACGGTCTTGATGCCGAAGCTCATCGGCACCGCGAACCGCACCAAGCCGCGCGGCGTGGTCGATTGCGCCAACGCCTCGCTCTCGGCGGCCTCGCCGTCGGCCAGCAGCCGCGCGGCGCGCTCCGACAATTTCTGGCCGGCATCGGTCAGCGCCAGCCGCCGCGAGGTGCGGTTGAACAGCCGCGCGCCGAGCCGCTCCTCCAGCCGGCTGACCGCCTTCGAGACCGTCGCCTTGGACAGCGAGAGCTCGGCCGCAGCCGCCGCAAACGACCGTAACTCCACGACTTTTGCGAAGATCGCGAGCGCCTCGAAGTCCGGCAGTTTCGACATGGATAGCTGTCCTGATCGCTAAATTTGGAAACAATGAGTTTCAATAGTTTCTATTTCTATACCACAGCCAGAGGCATATCCAAGGGGTCAACGAGATCGAAACCAACCTATCAAACGGAGTAACGCATGATCGAACTCAGACCATTCGCAGAGCTTGGCGGCGCCGACCACGGCTGGCTAAAGGCCAAGCACCACTTCTCGTTCGCGAGCTACTACGATCCCGCCAATGTCAGCCACGGCGCGCTGCGCGTGTGGAACGACGACGAGATCGCGCCCAATTCGGGCTTCCCGGCGCATCCGCATGCCAACATGGAGATCATCACCTATGTTCGCGAAGGCGCGATCACGCACCAGGACTCGCTCGGCAACAAGGGACGCACCGAAGCCGGCGACGTGCAGGTGATGAGCGCCGGCAGCGGCATCCGTCACTCCGAGTACAATCTGGAGCCGTCCAAGACCAAGATCTTCCAGATCTGGATCGAGCCGACGACGAAGGGCGGTCACCCGACCTGGGGCTCGAAGCCGTTCCCGAAGGCGGACCGCTCCGGCAAGCTCGTCACCATCGCCTCCGGCATCGCCGGCGACAACGACGCGCTGCCGATCCGCGCCGATGCGCGGGTGCTCGCCACCACGCTGAAGGCCGGCGAAAGCGCGGAATACGCCGCCGACAAGGCCCGTCACCTCTATCTGGTGCCGGCGGCCGGCAGCATCGAGGTCAACGGCGTGCGCGTCAATGCGCGCGACGGCGCCGCGATCCGCGATGAAGCCAAGCTGAAGATCACCGCGCTCGAGGATGCCGAGCTCGTGCTGGTCGACGCGGCCTGATCACCACTCACTCTTCATGCGCGGACAAACGTCCGCGCATGCCCCTCCCCCAATCATCTTCCCCTACCTCAACCCCTAAAGGAGGCCGTCATGGCCAAGGTTCTCGTCCTGTATTACTCCGCCTACGGTCACATCGAAGCGATGGCCAATGCCATCGCGGAAGGCGCGCGCGAAGCCGGCGCCACCGTCGACATCAAGCGCGTGCCCGAGTTGGTGCCGGCCGAAGTCGCCAAAGCCTCGTACTACAAGCTCGACCAGCCTGCGCCGATCGCAGAGATCAACGACCTCGCCAATTATGACGCGATCATCGTCGGCACCGGCACCCGGTTCGGCCGCATGGCCTCGCAGATGGCGAACTTCCTCGACCAGGCCGGCGGGCTCTGGGCCCGGGGCGCGCTGAACGGCAAGGTCGGCGGCGCCTTCACCTCGAGCGCGACCCAGCATGGCGGCCAGGAGACCACGCTGTTCTCGATCATCACCAACCTCTTGCATTTCGGCATGACCGTGATCGGCCTGAACTATGGCTTTGCCGGACAGATGAAGCTCGACGAGGTCACCGGCGGCGCGCCCTACGGCGCCACCACGATCACCGGCGGCGACGGCAGCCGGCAGCCCAGCGAGAACGAACTCGCCGGCGCTCGCTATCAGGGCCGAGCGATCGCGGAGGCAGCCAGAAAGCTGCACGGCTAAACTGCACGGCCGGGTTCCACATCCGGCTGGATACATGCGCGATGGGGCGGCACTCGGTGACGATTGCCGCCCTATCCACTGCAACGGTTTCCGAGATCATCGGGACTATTTTCGTGATATGCCGCAAGGCTTCTTGTCGGCGCAGCCCTGAGGTTTGCCATGACCAACGCACCGAAGACCCGCTGGCCGGAACTGCCGACCGCGGCGTGGCGCGACAGCTCTGCCACGCTTCAGCTCTTCACCCAAATCGCCGGCAAGATCCGGCTGGCGAAGTCGCCCTGGCTCAATCACTCCTGGCACGTCACGCTCTATGTCACAGCGCGCGGACTGACGACCTCGCCGATCCCCGACGGTGACCGCACATTCCAGATCGACTTCGATTTCATCGATCATTTGCTCCGGATCGCGACCAGCGACGGCACCGAGCGGCAGTTCGCGCTGGCCGGGCAATCGGTCGCGAGCTTCTACGCGGCGATCATGGCGAACCTGAGCGAGCTCGGCGTCGACGTCGTCATCGATGAGACGCCGAACGAAATCCCCGACCCGATCCGGTTTTCGCAGGACACCCAACATGCAGCCTACGATGCGGACGCCGTGCGCCGCTTTCACCAGATCCTCGTGAGCTGCGACCGCGTGTTCAAGCAATTCCGGACCGGCTTTCTCGGCAAGGCGAGCCCGGTGCACTTTTTCTGGGGCAGCTTCGATCTCGCGGTGACGCGCTTCTCGGGCAGGACGGCACCGCGGCACCCCGGCGGCGTGCCCCATTTGCCGGACGAGGTGGCGCACGAAGCCTATTCGCACGAGGTCAGCAGCGCCGGCTTCTGGCCGGGCGGCGGCGCGATCGATTATCCCGCTTTCTATTCCTATGCTTATCCGGAACCCGCCGGTTATCGCAGCACGCCGGTGCGACCTGATGCTGCATTCTTCAGCGAAGCCCTCGGCGAATTCATCCTGCCCTACGACGCCGTGCGAATGGCTGCGGACCCGGACAAGGCGCTGCTCGAGTTCCTGCAATCAAGCTATGAGGCAGCGGCCATCAATGCGAACTGGGACCGTGCTGCGCTGGAGTGCACACCGGGCCAGCCGGGCGTGGTCAGAGGGGTCTAACGCCGGCGCGCCGTACAAACGGCTCAGTCATCTTCGCGCGAGGGCGGCGCCTTGCCGAGCGCCCGCTTCAGCCGCGCGGTCAGCTCCGGATAATGACGCAGCGCCAGCACGGCACGGTCACGCAGCGCGTGGGGCTGCCCGCGCCAGCTCAAGGGTGCACTGAGGTCGACCAATGGCGTGCGCTGCGGTCCGAACCGCCGCTTGTAGCTGTAGTTGCCGATCGAGAAATCGAACTCCCGCACACCATCCTTGTGCAGCGCTGCGATGGTGCGATCGACGATCAGCCGGCCCGGCGAACACGCCGACCATTTCCCGCCCGCATTGCTGATGCGGATCATGACGTAGCGTGAGCCGGTGCGGATGCCGAGCAGTGTCGCCACGACTTCGTCGTGGGTCGCAAGCGCGGTCATGACAGCATAGCCCCGACTGGTGCCTTCGCGCACGAGGTGGCGATAGAAGGCGGCGCAATCCGCATTGTCGAGCGCGTAATTGAGCCCCAGACTGTTCAGCCGCACGCCCTGCTGCACTTCCGTGACGGACAGCAGGTCCAGCGCCTCGTCGGTATCCGTGGCGACCCTGAACGTCGCGGACGGCTCGCGCGCGAACACGCGCCAGCTCCGTCCCAATTCCTTGCGGACCTTCCGGCTCAGCTCGTAGCGCCAGGCGTTGTGGTCGTCGCCGATGGTCAAGAGATTGCCGTTGACGACCGATGGTCCGATGCCATCGAGCAGCGCCAGCGGATTGAATCGCGTCGCGAGCTTGACCGGCATCTTGCGAAACCGGATGAGATCAGCCCCGCCGTGCGCCTTGCGCAGCGCGGCCTGCAAATCGCGCCAGAACTGCCATGCGGCGACGTCGTCGCGCGGCGCGGCCGGCCCGAGTACCGGCGCGTTGAAATCGGTGAGGTTGAGGTCGGCGAATTCGACGATGCGCAGGCTGCCCTGCCGATGACGGATCAGCGGCAGCAGCGCCGCCCGCTCGCCGGTCGCGGCATCGCTGACAAGGGCGATCAGCGGCTCGACGCCGTCGGTCGACGCGAAAGCGCGGTACCATGATGCATACCACTGCGGATGCTGGAACGCCGTAAGCGGCTCGAACGCGCCCCAGCGGGCGGCCGCCTGCGCCCAATCGGAAACCAATTCGACGCGATAGCCGACCGCATAGGCAGCGACCCGCGCCCCGAATTTCTCAACCGCAGTCGTCAAGACCGTCATTCCAGCACCTGCTACCGGCAAGCCCGCTTACGCTGCTTCCAACGCCGCCTTGGGCGAGTCCTTGGGCAGGTCGACGATCTTGCCGAGATCGCTCTCGTCGAGGCGGAAGTCGATCGCACGCCGCACGGCGCGTTCACGCTTCACCCACTTGCCGTCGCGCAGCAGCTTCTGCATCACCTGCTTGGCGAAGAAGGTCGGGCCGCGGATGCTGCGACTACGCGGCGTGTAGCCGAAGCGATGCCGCAGCATGCCGTTGGCGAGATGCAGGATCTGGGCGCGGCGGATATCGTCGTTCACATAGGAGATCGTCATCGAGATGTTGACGGTGTCGAGGTTCTCGACGCGGTGCGGCGCATTGAGCGGCCAGTTCAGCATCTGGCCGGGTTCGAGATCGATCACCTGCGCATGCCAGTCGTACCAGGGCTCGTAGGGGATATCGACCTCGACGTCGAACAGCGCGATGTTCTCGAGGTGCTCGGGCCGGATGAACGGCTGCGTGCTGGGATAGATGTAGACCCGCTTGCGGCCGGCGATCTGGACCAGGCCCTGCCCCGGCAGATCGGCGTGGTAATAGACCTGCGCATCGGGCGACGAAATCAGGATGCCGGCCTGATGGGTCGGCGCATCGAAACCGGGAACCTTGGCTGCGATCTCGCCGAACATCTGCTCGATCATGTCGCGGTAGCGGCGATCGATCGCGGTGACGTTGCGCAGGTTCAGCCACAGGCCGCCGCGCGAAATCGCCTCGATCACCTGATGACCGCGCAGCCTGCCGATCTCGCCCTCGCGCCACACCCGGCTCGATCCCTTGGCGCCGGTCTTGACCAGGCTGTAATGCTCGCGCGGATAGTGCTCGATCAGCTTGGCGAGATCGTCCATCGAGAACGCCGGCTGCCGGTGCATCGTGTGCTCGAGCCGGATCGGCTGATGGCTCCAGAGCCTGGAATGGTTGTCATTCCAATTCGTGAAGATCTTGCCCGTCGTCATGGTCGCGCTCCTGGCTGCTGCGCCGTTTCGCTTCATCCGATGTCCCGTTCCGGGACGAGCTGGCAGCTCTTGAGCAGGGATTGGCAAGAACGGTGCCGTCGCGTATGCGCGCAGGGTTACGCATCGCTAAGGTCTCGCCGATATGGCTAACCGCGACGTTTCCGGAGCCGGCCGCCCAAGCCGACAGGACTGAATGACTGAACCACCCCGATATCGCGCGCTGTTTCTCGGCGCCGGGCCGCAGATGCACTGCGGCGTCGGGCAGTTCACCCGCCTGCTGCAGGAGACGATCGACAAGATCGAGCCCGGTGCAAGCAAGGCGTTACCCCTGACCCAGACCGACGGCCGGATCGGCGAGATCTGGCGCGCGGTCGGCAGCGCGGACAGCGTGGTCTGCAACTTCCCGATCGTGGCCTGGAAGCGCGTGATCGCGCGGCCCTTGCTCGCGCTGCTGTTTGCCCGGCTGCGGCGCCGCAAGGTCGTCCTGATCCAGCACGAATGGGCCGGCCTCAACGGCATCCGCAGGCTGACCTATATCCCCGCTTTGTGGCTGGCGAACACCATCGTGATGTTCTCGCCGCTGGTGCGCCGCGAGCTCGCCGATGACCGCATCATGCGCGGCATGGTGCGGAAATGCGTGCTGGCGCCGCTGCCGCCGAACATCGCCGCGCCGGCCGGCTTTTCGGATTCGATGCTGCTGCAGCGGCTCGTCGCGGCACGCAGCAACGGCCAACTCATCGTCGGCCATTTCGGCTCGATCTACCCCGGCAAGCAGCCGAACGGGCTGCTCGAGATCGGCGCGATCCTGAAGCAGCGGGGCCTGCAGCCCTTGATCGTCTATGTCGGCTCCTTCATCCGCGGCACCGACAACATCGAGCGGAAGTTCTATGCCCGCGTCGCCAAGCTGGGGCTGAAGGGCGATGTGATCGTTTCCGGCTACGTCGCCTCCGATCACGAAGTGTTCGGCCTGCTCGGCGAGATCGATGTGTTCTGCTACTCGCTGGCCGAGGGCCTGACCGCGCGGCGCTCCAGTATCCTGGCCTGCGTGCAGTCGGGCCGGCCGCTGATCGTCACCGGCCCGGCGCTGCCGGACGAATTCGACCACCATCCGCGCTTCAAGGAATTGATCGATCGCGGCGCCATCCTGCTGGTGCCGCGCGACGCCGACAGTGCGGCCTATGCCGACCGGATCGTCACGGCGCTGAAGCGGCCGACTGTGCCCGTGCCCCCGTTCGATTTCGACGGCTGGTGGACGGACGTTGCCAACGCAGTCCGCGCGCAGCTCTAGACCTCGTCCCGCATCCGGAACCGGGCCAGATAATGCAGCCCGAACACCGCGATCAGGAACGTCACCCAGATCGTGTCGGCGCGATCGAGGAAGAAGCTCTCCATCGACGAGAGATAGAGCCCGAACAGCCAGATCCGCAGGAACAGCATCGTCAGCGGCGCATCGTTGCCGCCGCGATCCGCGGCCTGAAAGTCGCGGAGCGGCTTGACGACGACAGCCGCGATCAACAGCACGAGACCGGGCAGACCGGTCCCGAGCGCGGTATCGAGATAGCCATTGTGGCTGTGCGAGGCATAGCCCGCCCACTCCTTGCCTTCCTGCAGGTTCTGGACCGCGCTGGTGCCCCAGAACGACTCGAAGCCGTAGCCGGTCCATAGCCGCTGATGCAGCGATTCGAGGGCGAAGGCCCAGATGTCGGCGCGGCCGGTGAAGGAGGTGTCGATCGGCATCCGGTCCGCGATCGCGGCGAGCGTATCGCTCATCACGGTGCCGACGCTGAACAGATTGAGCAGCAGCAGCGGCGTCAGCAGCAGCAACGCGCGGCCCCACAACGAGCCGATCACCGGCATCAGCGCGGTCAGCATCAACACGGCGGCACAGAGCACGATCGCGCTCTTGCCGGCGGTGAAGAACAGGAACACCGCGGCGAGGGTGGTCACGGCGATGCCCGACAGCCAGCCGCCGGCCCGCATCAGATAGATGCCGAGCAAGATCAGCATCGCCATCATCGCTGCCGCCACGTTCTTGTGGCCGAACGCGCCGCGCCAGTTGCCGGCAAGCGCCGGCTCCTGCGGATCGGTGGCCTGATGGATCGACAGATGCGGTGCGAGGAAGACGCCGAGGTAACACGTCACCAGCAGCACCAGCGCGGCGATGCCGAACCAGCGCATCAATTCGCCCTGCGATTTCGGCAGCAGCAGCAGCGTCGCGGTCACCACGATCACGAACACCGACAGCGCCAGGCGGCGCAGCGAGGTGGCAGGATCAGACGACAGCACGACGGTGACGCAGATCCAGCCGGCGAACAGCAGGAAGGCCGGCGTCAGCAGCGATTTCAGCGCCGGCAGATTGTCGCGCAGGGTCAACGCCAGCATCGCGACCATCAGCACGCCGAACAGCGCGTAAAGCACCGCGTCCTTGCCGGTGACCACGTCGCCGACATAGAAGCCGCTCAGGTCCGCGAACGGCCGCAGCGATATCCAGACCAGCAGGAGGATACCGACAAAGAATGCGGCGCGGACGATGTCCATCACCGGCCGGCGCGCAATGTCGGCGATCAGCGCCCGGCTCTCCGCGGTGACGGACAACTCACTCACGACGCGATCTTGGAAGCTGCGTAGGGCTGCGGCTCGATGCCGAGCACCGCAAGCGCACTGCCGACCGCGACCACCATCGGGTGCATCGCAATCACGGCCTGCTGCTCGCGCAGCACGATGCGCGTGAAGCGATACAGCGAGAACGGCACAAGGCCGAACATCTTGGCCTTGACGACCGCGCGTGACCACATCGTCTGCGCCGCCTTGCGCTCGATGTGATAGTTGATCGCGCCGATCCGCAATCCGCGCCGCACGATCCAGCCGAGATTGGTACGGGTCGAGGGAACGGTCTCGCTGATGACCGCGTCCGTGACCCAGAAGAAGCGAAAGCCGGCGCGGCGCGCCCGCGCGAAGAAATCGTGGTCGCCGCCGCCGAGGAAGTTGAAACGCAGGTCGAAGGCGGGCTGTCCGAGCCTGTCGAACACCGCGCGCCGGATCAGGCAATTGCCGCAACCATAGATCACCGGAACCGGACCGCTGGCGTGATAGGCCGGCGCGAACGCCGGATGCCGCTTGAGGCTGCGCTTGTGCTCATCGTCGAAATTCGGCCACACCGGCCCGCCGACGATCTCGGCGCCGGAGGTCTCGGCCGCCTGCACCATCCGCTCCAGCCAATCCGGCGAAGCGACCTCGTCGTCGTCGATCATCAGGAAGTTCTGCGCGTTCGGGAAGGTCTCGAGCGCGGTCTCGAATGCCGCGTTGATCGCCTGGCAATTGCCCTGCCGCGGCTCGACGATGCAGACGCCGCGAAGCTTGCCGGAATTGAGAAACTCGGCCGCGACCGGCGCGCTCTCGCAGCGCGCCGCATCATTTTCGACCACGACGATCGCAAAGCTGCGCTCGGTGCGCTGCGCCGCCACGGACTGCAGCGTCAGCCGCAGGTGCTGGGGGCGCCGGAAGCTCGGAATACAGATAACGGTCTCGATGGAGCAATCCAGCGCGGGCGAGGTGGTGACCCAGGCGCGGTCGGCTACGGCAAGCTCGGTCGACATCTCCATGCCCTCCTGGCAATCGCGATTCGCACGACGCATCGTCCCGGCACGGATCGGAATGGGACATGGCCGTCCCAAAGTGACCGACACCGGCGGCAATACGGACGCGGCGCGAACGTTACGGGGACCTCATGGCAAAATCCGCTCCAGACGAAACCCGCGTTACCGCAACTTCGTCGCAAGGTTAATTTGAAGTCGAACGAAGCGATTTGCGGGGATTGCCGATCGCGTCGGGCGCGCAGCCTCACGATCGGCGCCACGCCGTTAGCTGATCCTTAGGGTTAAGAGCCGTCACGCGCGCGTGCAGCGCGCCTTGCGCTTCAGTTGGCATTCAATTTGCTGATCGCCCCATAAATCCTCGATCGATCCGGTCGCAACAACGCAAAACACTGCCTGAGGTTCACCTTGAAAGCGCTCGACCTCGTCTCGCTCGGCACCAAGCATGTCCGCAACGCCCTCTCGGAAGAGCTCTATTTGCGTACCGGACGGGACGTCACCCGCCCGGCCGCGATCTTCGCCGAGGTGGTCGAACGCTGCAATTACAAGTGCCGCTACTGCGACTACTGGCGCCGCCCGAACTATCGCGACGAGATGTCGATCGACGAATGGCAGCGCGCGCTCGCGAGCCTGAAGGAATTCATCGGCGCCTATCACATCGAGTTCGCCGGCGGCGAGCCCTATATCAAGAAGGGCTTCCTCGACCTGCTGCGGTTCTGCCGCGACAGCGACATCCACTGGGGCGTCACCACCAATGGCGGCGCCTACCTCAACAAGAAGATCGTGGCGCAAACCGTCGAGGCGCACCCGTTCAACATCAACATCTCGATCGATTCCACCGATCCCAAGATTCACAACTACTCGCGCGGCGTCGAGAACTCGCTGAGCGACATCATGCAGGGCATCCGCAACGTCGCCGAGCAGCGCCGTGCCGAAGGCCTGGATTTCCCGATCATCATCAAGCCGGTCGTGCACCGGCTGAACTTCCGCCGCCTGCCCGAAATGGTCGACTGGATCCAAGAGATCGGCGCTACCGCGCTGAGCTTCCAGCCGGTCGAGCAGGGCACGCAGGAGGTCGAGGACGAACTGTGGATCGGCGAGAGCGAGCTGGACGATCTCATCAAGGTCCGCGACGAGCTGTTGCGCATGAAGCGCGAGGGCGCGCCGATCCTCAACGGCGAGGCCGTGCTGCGGGCCTGGCCGAACCATTTCCGCCGCGAAAAGGCGCCGAAGGAAGTGATGCCCTGCCGGGTCGGCATGCGCAATTACTTCATCCGCTCCGACGGCCGCCTGGAAACGTGCTGGTTCTTCAAGCCGATCGGCAACGTGCGCACCCAGACCGCACGTGAGATCTGGTACAGCGAGGAAGCCCGGGCCCGCCGCAAGGAGACCGTCGCCTGCGACAAGCTCTGCCTGTTCACCTGCCTCGCTCAGCGCACGCTGCAGGACAAGCTGAAGATGGGCCTGACGCTGTTGACCAACACCAAGGCCGCCTGACGTAGCAAGAGAGAAACAGCAAAGCCCGGTCGGTCCACGGACAGACCGGGCTTTGCTCGATCGTTTTGGGCTCAGCCCGCGAACAGCTTGCGGAACAGGCTGGCGGATTCCGGAAACCGGCCGTTGTCGATCTGCGTCGGCCATAGTCCGTCGACATCGAAATAGGCCGCGTAGGCGATCGCAGCCTGATTGGCGGCGAACCAGTCGTGCATCTGCTGCACGAAGAACGCGTTGTCGCCGGACTGGCCGACGCCCCACTCCGGATAGCTCATCAGCTTGCCGTGCTTCGCTGCGAACGTCCGCTGCCATTCGAGACCGAACGGCGCCTTCAGACAGGAATTGGTCCAGCGCTCCGCCGCGCTGCCTTCGGATTTGAAATCGTAGACGTCGAGACCGATGAAATCGACGACGTCATCGCCGGGATAGGCGGCGTCGGCCGGCATGTCCTGCGCTCCCCAGCCCGGACACCAGTCGAACTTGAAACTCCGGGAATGTCGGCGGAAGATTCCAACCACGCGGCGGAACGCCTGGATGTAATCGTCCTCATGGCCTTTCGCGAACCAGCCCGAGTTGGAGATGTTCATCTCCCAGCCGAGGCGGATGATCGCCTTGGGATGTGCCGCGTCGATGGCGCGCGCGGCCGCCTCGAACTCGGCATCGTGCAGGCCGCCCGCGACATCGGCGAGCGGCGTGCCCGGCATGCTGAGCGGCACCGACCAGGCCAGATTGCGCGCCGGATTGAGCTTCTTCCAGAGCCCCGGCACCCAATCGAGCTTGTGAAAGTCGTCCCAGCTGCTCTGGCCGTAGAAGTCGACGCCGAGCACCGACGAGCGCGGCCGATTGAGCCATGTCTCCCAGGCCTGCAACACATGCTCGCGGCCAGTCTCGCCCCAATTGACGAAGGCGCCGGCGAACCGCGCCGAATTCGCACCGAGCTGCGATCGGGCTGACGGCGCGGCCCGCGCAGTCGACAGTCCGCTCAGGGCAAGCGCCGCGACTACTAGGGCACCGCGCCGCGTGATTCCGCGATCAGTCGGCATCGCGCGCTCCAGCCGGCTCGCTTGAAGCGCGCGTGCCAAAAGCACACAGCGCCGACAGGGCGGATGTCTCGAAATGGACTGATGGTGCAGCCCGCCATTCGGCCGTGCCGCTTACCCGCCGGAAATACCACCGAATCTGCATGTGCACTCACCTGCGCCGACCTCGTCGGCATTCGAGACGGCAGCACTGCAATATCCGGGCAACATCCCGGTCCAGCGTCAAAATCGCGCAACCGAACGATGATTGACGATCCGCTACCGACCGCAGCGGGCGATCATTTACCATTGCTTAACCATCAACGCCGCCGATAGGGTCATCAAATCTCTCCGGCACCGATCTTGCTGAACTGGGGTTCAGGACAAAGTCCGGCGACCACGATGTGCCGCCGTGAAACGGTGTCGCCGGAGAGAGTTACGAGATGAACCCTGTCGCGTTGCTGACCCCGACCTACGGGCGCGATCTGGAAATCTGCACGCTGCTCTGCGAGAGCGTGGATCGTCACGTCACGTCGTTCTCCAGGCACTATCTGCTGGTCCCGGATTGCGACCTGCCGCTGTTCGCGCCGCTGGCCAGCGAGCGCCGCATCGTCATTCCGGCCTCCTCCTTCCTGCCCGACTGGCTTCGGCCGCTGCCGCGCATGATCCAGCGCAAGCGCCGCCAGTTCTGGTGGTCGCTGCGCGCCAAGCCGGTGAACGGCTGGCACGTCCAGCAGATCCTGAAGATCGCGGCGACGATCGCGCTGCCCTATGAGCGGTTCTGCATCCTGGATTCCGACATCGTGTTCTTCCGCGATTTCGACCTTTCGCGCTTCCAGTATCCGAACTCGATCCCGCTGCTGAAAATGGCCGATGCCGTCACCGCCGACCAGCCGCGCCATTCGCGCTGGCTCGAGACCAGCCATCAGCTGATCGGCCTGCCGACGCCGCCGTTCCCGGCACCGGATTTCATCGGACACATCATCTTCTGGGACAAGCAGACCACGCGCGCGCTCACTGAGCGCATCGAGGCCGTCTCCGGGATGAGCTGGATCGAGGCGCTGTGCCGAACCCGCGAGTTCTCCGAATATCTGCTGTACGGCTTCTTCGTCGAGAACGACGGGTCCGCCGCATTGCGTCACTCCGACGTGCCGAAGACGCCCTGCGTCAGCTACTGGGACGATCCGACCCTGAGCAAGGACGAGCTCACCCGGCTGCTGCTGCGCGCCAATCGGGACGACGTCGCGTTCTCGATCGCATCGTTCTCGGGAACGCCGGTCGCGACGATTCGCGAGGTCGTGGCCGAGAGCGACGCCATCCTGGCATCGTCGGCGGCCACAAGGCTTTCGGAGCTCGCCGCATCATGCTGATCGGACAGGCCAGCATCAACCTGACCGCCAACGTGCTCTCGGCGCTGCTTGGATTGCTCAGCGTGTTCATTTTCACGCGGCTGTTCGCGCCGCATGACTATGGCATCTATCTGCTCGGTGTCGGCTTCGCCTCGGTCATATCGGTCTTCCTGGTCGGGTGGTTTCGCAACCTGATCCTGAGCGGCCACGCCCGCAACGACGGCACCGACGTCCGCGGCCTGGTCGTGTCGGGTTACCTGATCTGCTGCCTCACCGCCCCGATCGCCTATCTGCTGGCCCGCCTCGTCGGCCTCGATGGCGCCGCCGCGCTCGCGGCCGTGGTTCTCGCAATCGCAATCGGCCTGTTCGAGCTGACGCAGGATCTGCTGCGGGCACGGCTGAAGGCGCTCTCGGTCATGAAGGCAACGCTGGTCCGCGCGGCCGCCCTGCTCGGCCTTGGCGTCGTGGTTGCGCTGGTCAGCCCGACCGGCGTGCTGCTGCTGCTCGCGGCCGCCACGGCCTATCTCGTCGCCGTGCTCGTGCAATCGCGCGGCGCATGGCGCGGCACCATCGTCAATTTCGACCGGGCCGACCTGCGGTCGCTCGCCCGCACCGGCCTGCCGCTGACCTTGTCGCTGACGCTGCTCGCGATCTCGAGCGTGACCGACCGTTTCATGATCGCCAACCTGGTCGGCGCCGCAGATGCCGGCAAATATGTTGCGGCGCTCGACCTGGTGCGCCAGACCCTGATGATGCCGGCGATGAGCATGGCCGCCGCGTTTTTTCCGATGGCCGTGCAGATCCATGCCCGGCAAGGCGACGCCGCGGTCAGGACCCATCTCGCCGATTGCCTCGAGCTGCTTGCCGGTGTCACGCTGCCGGCCTGTTTCGGCTTCGCGCTGATCGCCCCGCATATCGCCAACATCGTCCTCGGCGCCGACTTCCGCGCGGTTGCCAGCGAGATCATGCCGGTCATCGCGATCGCCGTGCTGTTCCAGGTACTGACGCAGCAATATCTGCATGCGAGCTTCCTGCTGTCGGGACGCAACTCCTTCTACCTGATCAACACCGCCTCGATCATTGCCGCGAATGTGATCCTGTCCTACGTGCTGGTCAGCCTCTATGGCACGATCGGCGCGGCGTGGGCGCGGCTCGGCGCCGACATCACGGGCTTTGTCTGCGCCCTGATCCTGAGCCGCTTCGCTTTCCGGATTCCGATCTCGCTCGGTCGGCTCGCGCTGATCATGGTCGCCGCGCTCGCGATGGCGCTCGGCGTCGGCGCGCTCGACCGCGTCCTCGCCCTCGCCGATCTCGCTGCCAGCATCGTGCTGATCGGAGCGGAGCTCGCCGTCTACGCCGCGCTCTGCTGGTTGTTCGACATCGCGCGGCTGCGCGGCCGGCTGAAGCGGGGCCTCGTCATGTTCCACACCAGATCCGCAAACAGCAACGTTGGATGAGCCGATGAACAGATCCCTCGCGCTTGCTACGCGTCCCGCCCCGCTCACCGAACTGCCGATGCCCGTCCCCGCTGAAATCCATCCGGAATCACTGCTAGCCTTGCCGCCCGGCGAAGCCAAGCAGAGCCTGCTCACGGTTCACAGCATCCTCGAGGCCCGGCTGCCGGCCGGTCCGCTCGCGATTTACGAAGCCGGCGGCGGCTCGACCAGCTATCTGCCGCTCGGCGTGCTGCGCCGTTCGCATGTGACCGTCGTCGACATCGACGCCGATCAGATCCGCAACAACAGCTATGCGCAGGAAGCCATCCTGGGCGACATCCAGACCCATCGCTTCCCGCCGCAGCAGCGTTTCGACCTGATCATCTGCTACAACGTCATCGAGCACGTCCCCGATGTGGAGGCCGTGCTGAGCGGGTTCTGCGAGGCGCTGAAGCCGAACGGGCTGCTGCTGATCGGTGCACCGAACCCGAAGTCGCTGTCGGGCATCGTCACGAAATACTCCCCGCACTGGTTTCACGTCTGGTTCTACCGCCATGTGCGCGGCGAGAAGCACGCCGGACTGCCGGGCGAGGCGCCGTTCCCAACCCATTTCCATCCGCTGGTGACCCTCGGCAGCCTCGAGGCGTTTGCGGCCGGCCGCGGGCTGCAGGTGATCTACCGCAAGAAATACGAAAGCCCGCGCTATCCCGAGATGCGCCGGCGCAAGCCGCTGCTCGCCGCGCTGATCGACGCGGCAGCGAAGACGATGAACGCGTTGCTGCCGGGCAAGATCGACGTCCGGCACGGCGACTACCACGTGATCTTGCGGAAGCTTGGCTCATGAACGCATTGTGGTCGGAAGCCAGGGTCAAGGTCAGCCACCGGCTGGCGATGCATGTGCAGGTCGAGCGATTCCGCCTGAACAATGCCACGCCGATGGTGACCTTCACCTTTGACGATCTGCCAAAGAGCGCGGCGACGTTCGGCGCCGACATCCTGGAGTCCTACGGCGCCCGCGGCACGTTCTACGTATCGGGCGGACTGGTTGGATTGGACGCACCGGACTGGATCAGCGGCAGCGCCGACGACGTCGTCTCGCTGCATCGCCGTGGCCATGAGGTCGGCTGCCACACGTTCTCGCACCGCCGCGCCTGCGATCTCGACGAGACCTCGCTGGCCGCGGAGATCGCGCGCAACCGGACCTATTTCCATTCGCTCGACCCGACCATGCCGGTCGAGAGCTTCGCCTACCCGTTCGGCTACGGCTCCTACGCGCGGAAGCACCAGTTGAGGTCCGAATTCCGCACCTGCCGCAGCATCGTGCCCGGCGTGAACAGCGGCGAGGTCGACCTGCAATTCCTCCGCGCCATGCCGCTGATCGACCGCCAGATGTCCCGCGACCGGATCGACATGGCCTTCGCCGAGACGGCAAACGTGAACGGCTGGTTAATTTTCTACAGCCACGACGTTGCCGAGGCACCGAGCCTCTATGGCTGCACGCCTGATCTGATGACCTACGCGCTGGAGGCGGCGGCGCGGCGCCATGTCCCGGTGCTGACCATGGCGGAGGCGTTCCGATGCGCCCGCGCTTAAACCCTTTGTTTGCCTTTCTGGTGAATAGTCGGCGAATGAGTATGGTTAATTTTTCGTGTTGCGTGTTTGTCGCGTCGTCTCGTGCGCGTTGCGTGGCCCGAAAGAGTGCTCCTCAGCCGATGCGTGCGGCCATTCAGACGGAAGCTGGGGTCGATGCTTAGCTATGACCAGCCGATCAACCGGGCCAAGCCGGAGCCGCGCCGGGCCGCAATCCCGGCCGGCTTCAACCTGCTCGAGCTGGTCCGCCTGTTGTGGGCGCGCAAGGTCGCGATCGTCTCAGCCGCGCTGCTCTGCGCCTGCATCGCGGTCGCGATCGGCAAGAGCCTGACACCGAAATATACCGCCGGCGCCCAGCTCTATGTCGATCCGCGCGAGCTGCAGCTGGTCGAGCGCGAGCTGACCCCGCGCGCCCAGGATGTCTCCGGCCTCGCGATGGTGGTCGAGAGCCAGTCGCGCCTGATCACGTCAAACAATGTGCTGCTGCAGGTGATCCGCGACACCGATTTGGTGAAGGATCCCGAGTTCGGCGGCGGCGCCGCGAGCCGCGGCCTGCTCGCCGCGCTGCTCGGCCTGTTCGGCATCGAGCCGCGCACGACGGCGGAGCAGCAACAGCAGATCGAGATGACCACGCTCGACACGCTGAACCGGCATATCAACGTCAAGAAGACCGATCGCACCTTCATCGTCGACATCGACGTGTGGTCGCACGATCCGGTCAAGGCGGCGATGCTCGCCAACGCCATCGCCAAGGCCTATCTCACCGAGTCCAAGCAGTCGCAGGCCGAGGCCGCGCGGCGCGCCACCCGCGACCTGTCCGGCCGGCTGAAGGAGCTGCAGCAGCGCCTGCGCAACGCCGAAGAGACGCTCGCGACCTACAAGGCGCAGAACAACTTCGTCGGCTCGCAGGACAACCTGCTCACCGACCAGCAGCTCTCGGTCGGCAACCAGCGACTGGCCGCGGCGCGCGCGCTCACGCTCGATGCGCAGGCCAAGTATGACCAGATCGAAGCCAGCCGCCGCGGTGCGATGGACGCGGGCGCGACCGCCGAAGCGCTGCAGTCGCCGACCATCGCCAATCTGCGCTCGCAATATGCCGATGCCAAGAAGCGCCAGGCCGAGCTGCAGGGCGAGCTCGGGCCGCGCCATCCGGCGCTGCGCCAGGTCGAGCAGCAGGTCGAGGACCTGCGCCGGACCATCAAGGAGGAGATCGACCGCTTTGCGGTATCCGCCAAGAACGATCTGACCCGGGCGCGCGACTATGAAGCCTCGCTCAACAAGGCGCTCGACGTTCAGAAGCACCAGAGCGTGCAGATGAGCCAGGCATCGGTGCGGCTGCGCGAGCTTGAGCGCGAGGTCGATGCCAGCCGCGACGTCTATCAGTCCTTCCTGAAGCGCTCGCGCGAGACCGAGGAGCAGGAGAGCCTCAACACCTCGAGCGCGCGCGTGATCGGCGATGCGACGATCCCGCAGCAGCGCACGTTCCCGCCGCCGATGACCTTGCTCGGGATGATCGGCTTCATGTTCGGCGGGCTTGCCGCAGCAGCCTGGATCGTTGCGGCCGGCCAGCTGGCGCCCGGGGCCGATCCGATCCGTCCCAGGGTCCAGCCGAAACAGGATGCCGCACCGGAGCGGCAGCCCGTCATCGCCAAGGCCAAGCCGCCCGTGCAAACACCGCCCGCGGTGCAGCCGGCTGCCGCGCTCATCGACCAGCCCGTGATCGAGAAGCCGCTGATCGCCGAGCTGCAGGAATCCGACGTCATGCGCACGCTCGGCGGCATCCTGACCGGCGACAATCCCGCCGACGTCACGCGCTTCGGCTGGCCGACGCTGCGGACCAGTTCCGCACTGGGGCCGTTCTCCAACACGATGCGGCAGATCCATGCGGCGCTGGCGACCGGCGCCGGCCCGGAGACTGTCCCTGTGCTGGCCGTGATCGGCACCGCCGACGATCCCGACCGCAGCGTTGTCGCGCTCAACATCGCGCTCGTCGCCGCGCGCGACGGCGCCCGCGTCCTGCTGATCGACGCCGACGCTGCCGTCCACGCCCTGACCGACAGAGTTGCGCATCCCGTCCAGAGCCGGCCGAGCCGGCTCGACTGGCTCACCATCGGCAGCAAGGCGTCCCGCGCCATCAATACCGCAAACGGCATTGCCATCCTGCCGGCGATCCAGGGCCATCCCGCCAAGGCCAGCGAGGCGATCCAGAAGGCGATCGCGCAGGCGCGCTCCGCCGGCGGCCATGACCTCGTGATCCTGGATGGGCCGCCGATGCCGTGGGGTGCGGATGAACGGCAGCTGTTCGACATGGCCGACGCGATAATCGCGGCGCTGCCGGTGGATCGCGACATCAACGCGTCGATGGAAGACATCATCACCGCGCTCGGCGGCGCCGAGCGCAAGCTCGCCGGTGTCGTTGTCAACGAACTCCGGTCCACCGTCGCAAGTCCGCAACGCGACAAGCAGTATGCGTGAGCGACGCGCCAGCGTGCTGCGTTCTGGCGTGCTGCTACGACAGCGATCGCGAGTTGACCCTCCAATGGCCCGGCTATCGATCCCCGCCATCATCGCCACCGCTTTCATTCTGCTGTCCGTCGCCGCGCGGGCCTGCCCTGCCCTGATCGAGGGCGTTGCCCCGGACCGGATCAAGGCCTTGTCGCGCGGCGTCAATGCCGATGGCTGGATCGTCGATCCACGGTCGGCACCGCCGCGCAGCCTGCTGCTTGAACTGCGCAAGGCCGGCCTGACCCACATCCGGCTGCCGGTGCCCGCCGACTTCGTCATGCCGCGCTTCGCCACCAAGGCGGAGATCGACAGCCGGCTGCAAACCGTCGATGCCGCGCTAAAGACCCTGCTCGGACTCGGGTTTGCCGTGTCGATCGACCTGCATTCGGGCCAGCACTTCAACCCGCTGCACAAGGACGACCCGCCCGGCGCGATGGCCGAGATGAAGAGCGCCTGGACCGGGCTCGCGCAGGTCATGCGGCGCTATCCTTCCGATCGGGTCTTTGCGGAACTGCTGAACGAGCCTGACGTCGATGCCGCGCAGTGGCAGCGCGAGGTCCGGGAACTGGCCGGCTTCATTCGCCAATTGCTGCCGCAGACCACGCTGATCACGGGTCCAGTCAACTGGCAGCGCGCGGACTCGCTGCCGGGCTTCACGCCGCTCGACGATCCGAACGTCGTCTACGCCATCCACTTCTACGACCCGATGGTATTCACCCATCAGGCCCATTGGGATCGGAACGAGCCGCTCCACGACGTCGTCGGACTACCCTATCCAATCCGTGCCGACGATCCGAAGGTTGAGAAGTTGCGGGAGCAGCTGACCGCGCTGGACAAGCCCAAGGCGCTTGCGATGGTCGACCGCGCCATCCAGGGCCGCAGCATCGACCAATGGCTCGAGCCCGCGGCTGCCTGGCAGCGGCAGTATTCCCGCCCCATTGTCATCAATGAGTTCGGGGTGCTAAAGGCCGGCGCGCCGCGCGACAGCCGGTTACGCTGGCTCGCCGGCGTCACGACCTACGCCCGGCAGCAGTGCTGGGGCTGGACCCATTGGGAACTGTCGCAGGGCTTTGGCCTGGCCGACGCCGTCACCGGCAAGGCCGACCGCGACGTGCTGAACGCGCTGCTCGGGAGCCGCTGACCGATCTGGTTAACCGGTTCTTACACAATGCGCGGCTAGATCGGCGATGCGGGTGTGGCACGCCACACATCCGGTCATTTAGGTCAGAGCCTGTGCGAGCAGACATAGCCCCGCGGCCGCTGTTGGCCGGCGACCTCGTTCCTGCGCTCGGCATCGCCGTGGCATCGATCGCTTTCGCGCCGATCATGCAGGCGGCCAATGCAGGGCTCGCGATCGTCGTCGAAAGCCTGATCGGCTGCGCCATCGTGCTCGCGGCGCCGGCTTACGCGCCGTCGATTGCCATCTTCATCATCTTCTTCCAGAACCTGTTCGTCTCGATCCTGTCGTCCTACATCACGACCGAGCAGGAGATGGATTTCGTCAAGGGCTACAATTTCCTGATCTGCGCGGTGATGTGGCTGGTGACGCTGGCACTGTACCTGCTGCGCGAGCGCAAGCACTCGCCCGAGATCGACCGGATCATGCATTGGGGGCTGATGACCCTCGCGGTCGTAGGGGTGTATTTCCTGCTCGGCGCGACACAGGACGCGCATGCGGCCCTCGTCTATCTGCGCAACATCGCATTTCCGCTGTTCCTGTTTCAGCTCTCGCTGCTGACGGCCGCAACCTTCGAGATCCGCATCACGCCGTTCCTGGTGACCGTCGCCACAATGCTGATCGTCTGCGGCTATGTCGAACTGCTGTTTCGCGATTTCTGGCTCGAGATCACCAACGGCTACACGTTCTGGCACTTCGACGAGCTGAAGGCGACCCGCTCCGGAGCCTGGGAAGCCCAGATGCGCCAAACCGGAAATGTCCCGGTGGATCTGATCGACCGCTTCCGTTTCAGCTTTCTCAACAGCCCGCTGTTCGAGGATCTCGGACTGTCGTCGATCCTGCGCATCTTCGGACCGAACATGAGCCCGATCAGTTTCGGCTACGGGATCGCCTTTTCCATCCTGTTCCTGTTTGCGGTCGGATATCGCTGGCTGGCGCTGATCGCGATCCCGTTGCTGATCTTCTGCAGCGTGAAGGGCGCGCTCATCCTGGTCATCTTCGTGGCCCTGGCCTGGACAGCGACCTGGCTGCTCGGCGCCACCATCACCCTTGCCGTCGCGCTGGTCGGACTCGTGGTGTACGCCATCGCCGCGATCCACATCGGGCTCCAGATCGGCGACTTTCACGTGATCGGCTTCATGGGCGGCTGGGATGGATTCCTGCACAATCCGATCGGCCGCGGCCTCGGCGTCGGCGGCAATCTCTCCGAAGGTTACTTCTCGATCGACTGGGACGCCGCGCAAGCGGCCGGCACCATGGACGGCGCGGTGGAGAGCGCCGTCGGGGTCCTGCTCTACCAGATGGGCATCGGCGCAGTGGTGCCGCTCGGCTTCTTCTTTGCGGTGGCGCTGAAGGCCTGGCGCCTCTACGCCTCGTCGGGAATCCTCATCCAGGGGCTCGCTGCGTTCGGCACGATGGTCGTGCTGGTGAACGGCATCTTCCAGGAAGAAGCGCTGTTTGCGCCGCCGGCGCTCGGGTTGTTGCTGTGCCTGACCGGCCTCGTGCTCGGTCATCATTTGCGCACGCGAGGCGACGATCTGACCACCTTCGGCGGATAGCACATGGCACGCGAAAAGCCTGGCCGCAGCGCGACCGGGCTCTCCTCGGCGTGCGTTGTCAGAGCGGCTTGATCTGTACCTTGCGGAACTTGACCACGCCCGAACCGTACTGAAGCGCGATGTAGCCGCTGGCGTGCTTGGAATCCTGTGCGTCGACGGTCTTCTGGCCGTTCAGCGTCACGACGAAATGCGGGCCCTGCGCCGTGATCTCGTAGACGTTCCATTTGCCGGCCGCCTTCGGCATCGGATCGACCTTGCCGACGTCGACGATCGCGCCGGTGCCGTAGGTCGGATCGGGCCGCTTGTCGAAGATGTTGACCTCGTAGCAGACCTTGGAGTCGATCACCTTGTTGCCTTCGCAGCGGATGAAGACGCCGCTGTTGGCGTCCTCGTCGGTCCAGAACTCCGCGCGGATCTGGAAATCCTTGTATTGGGTCTTGCTGACGAGATAGGAGAGATCCTTGCCGTCGAGCTTGTCGGCGACCAGCGCGCCGTCCTTCATGGCCCAATTGGCCTTGCCGACCTCGTCCCAGTCGCCCTTCCTGGAGCTGTCGAGCAGCGTGACCCAGCCGTCATCGCCCGATGCGGCGGTGGAGAATTGCAGCGCGGCCGCACCGATCACGAGTCCCGCCGCCAGTATCGACAGTTGCTTCTTCAAGGTTATCCTCCCGTCTTTTGTTTGGCGCGCAACCTATCATCGTCCGCAGCGTCGTAAATGCGTTTTTCATATTGCAACTGCGTTGTGTCACGACCCGATGCCGCAATCTTGAGAGCAGACATGCGCGAGTGCGTCTTGTCCGGCGCAAGCGAGAACGACTAGCATCACGCGATATACGGGCGCGGCAGTCGCCCGAACGAACTCACTTGGGAGAGTGCGATGACGGCGTCGAACCGGTCCTGGCGATACCTGATGATGTCGCTGGCCCTTGCCGGCACGCTGAGCGTCAGCTCCGCGGCAGAACTCAATCCGGCCGCCGTCACCTACAAGCTGCCGGACCAGATTCCCTGGAGCCCGGTCGACGCGCGCGGCGCGCAGAATGCCGTCGTGGTCGGCGATCCCTCGAAGCCCGGCTTCTACATGGTCTACACCAAATGGACCAAGGGCAATCATTTCAGCCGCCCGCATTTCCACCCGAACGACCGCTACATCGTCGTGCTCAAGGGCACCTGGTGGGTCGGCTCGGGTCCGAAATTCGATCCCGATCACGGCACTGTCGCAATGCCGGCGGGAAGCTTCGTCACCCATTTCGGCAAGCAGGTGCATTGGGACGGCGCCAAGGATGAGGACGCCGTGCTGCTGATCATGGGCGAAGGCCCGGCCACTGCGACCGAGGTGGAACAGAAGTAGCCGCGTTGCGCGAGGCGGGGGCGATGCTATCATCCGGGCGCTGAGGAAGAGCCTTCGATGCATCCCGCCGCCAAGCTGCAATTTGCCCGCATCGCCGACGAGTTCGCGCGATGGCGCGCCATTGCCGAACCGGAACGGCCGCCGGCGCCGGCGTGGTGGTGGGGACCGGCATTCGAGATGCGCGATGCCGCTGAGCCGCTGCCCTCCGCCTTGTCGCGCCGGTTCCGCCTGCCCGACGGGGCGAGCTTTGCGGAGGCGTCGGCGGCGCTGCGCCAGACCCTGGCCGGCCAGGCGATCCCGTCCTGGCCCTATGATTTCTCGCGCGTGATCGCATCCACCGATTCCGACGTCCGCGACCTGCCCGTGCAGCCGTCAGACGACAGCGCGTTTCCGCCCTAGATCCGGCCCGGCGTCGCTGGTCGCCTCGTCGTCCAGCGACGGCTGCAACGGCGGCGACGTCAGCACCGGCGACGTCTTCAACAATTCGGCGAGATCGCGCGGCGGCAGCGGCCGGCTGAACAGGAACCCCTGCATCTCGTCACAGGCATGGGCTCGCAGGAACTCCTGCTGCTCGGAGGTCTCGACGCCCTCGGCCACGATGGTCATGCCGAGCGCCTTGCCCATGCTGATGATCGCCTGCGCGATCGCGACGTCCTCGGAATCGTCAGGCAGGTCGCGCACGAAGGAGCGATCGATCTTGATGGTGTCGATCGGGAACTGCTTCATCAGCGACATCGACGAATAGCCGGTGCCGAAATCGTCGATCGCGAGGCGAATGCCCCGGTGCTGGATCGCGTCGAGCACGCGGACCGCACGCGTCACGTTGCGCATCACCATGCTCTCGGTGACCTCGAGCTGCAGCAGCGCCGGCGACATGCCGCTCGCCGCCAGCGCCTCGTCGATGTCGTCGAGCAGGTTCGGATCGCCGAACTGCCGCGGCGAGAGGTTGACCGCCATCGTCACCGCCTTGAGGCCGCGGTGCTGCCACGCCATGTTCTGCGCGCAGGCTTCCTTCAGCACCCAGCGGCCGATCGGCACGATCAGCCCGATCTCCTCGGCGAGCGGAATGAACTGCCCCGGCGAGACCTTGCCGAGCTCGGGATGGGTCCAGCGCAGCAACGCCTCGACGCCGCTGATCTGTCCGCTCGCCATGTCGACCTTGGGCTGATATTCGAGCGTGAACTGGTCGCGCTCCAGCGCGCGGCGCAGCGCGCTTTCCATCGTCAGGCGCTCGATCGACTGCGCCCTGACCTCGTTGGAGAAGAAGCGAAAACCGTTCTTGCCGTCCTCCTTGGCGAGATACATCGCCATGTCGGCATTCTTGGTGAGCGTCTGAACGTCGGAGCCGTCGGTCGGATAGGTCGCAATGCCGATCGAGGCCGTGGTGTGGCACTCGTGCCCGCTGAGCTGCATCGGCTGGCTGAGCGCGACCAGGAGATCGCCGGCGATGCGCTCGACGTCGTGACGTTCGGCGGTGTCATCCAGGATGACCACGAACTCGTCGCCGCCGAGCCGCGCCACCACGTCGCTCGCGCGCAACGATCCGCGCAGCCGCTCGGCGATCGCCACCAGCAGCATGTCGCCGGCGTCGTGGCCGAGCGAATCGTTGATCACCTTGAAGCGGTCGAGATCGATGAACAGCACGGCGAGCTGCCGGCAATGGCGGTCCGCCGCCGAGATCGCGTGACGCAGCATCTCGTTGAAAGTCTCGCGGTTCGGCAGATTGGTCAGGCTGTCGTGCGAGGCAAGATATTCGATCCGCTCATCGGCCTTGTGCTTCTCGTCGGCACGGTCGAAGCTCTCGAGCGCGAACGCCAGATTGTCGGCGAGCCGCTGCAGCAGCTCGGCGAATTCCGGCGTGAACGTATCCTTCTCGATCGCGACGAAGATCATGACGCCGACGACCGATCCGTTGACGATCAGCGGAAACGAGGCACCGGACTGCGTTCCATCGAGACGAGCGCGCTCATGGAAGGCCGCGGTCTCGGTATCCGCAAAATAGTCGTTGATGATGCAGGCTTTGCCGGACCGGAACGCCCTGCCGCAGGCGCCGCGCCCCTCGGGGTGCGCTTCACTGGTCGAGAGTGTCACCTGGCACGCGCCGTCGGCTGCCGGGCCTGCGATCGCGACGATGCGGAGATAGTCGCTGCCGGGCTGCGCCAGCGCGATGGTGGTCGAGGTGAACTTGCCGCCGGTCGCTGCCGCCTCGCAGACCAGCTGGTAGAGCTCGGCGCGGGACTTCGCCCGCATGATCGCCTCGTTGGTCGCGCTCAGCGCCGCGAACATCCGCGACAGCCGCTCCTTCTGCTCGTCGGCCCGGGCCTTCTCGTCGGCGCGGTCGAAATTGGCCAGCGCAAACGACACGTTTTCGGTGAGCCGCTGCAGCAGCGCCATCATCTCCGGGCTGAAGGTGTTGAACTCGCCGGAGAGGAACACCAGCGCGCCGATCGCCTCGCCGTTCTTGAGCAGCGGCAGGGCTGCGCCGGACTTGCTGCCGCTGTCGCGCACGACCGGATAGACATGCGACTCGGGGCCGAAGTCGCTGAGATAATCGTTGCTGATGCAGGGCCTGCGGGTGCGGATCGCAACGCCGGTCAGCGTTTGTCCTTCCGGGCGCGTCGCATCGGCCGACAACTGGACCTCGCGAGCCCGTACCCTGTCGGGGCCGGAAGCAGCCACGTTCTCCAGGAAGGCTTCACCCGGGCGCACCAGCCTGATCGTGGCCGAGATGAACTGACCGCCGACCGCGGCGGCATCGCAGACCAGATCGAACAGCTCGCCGCGGGATTTCGCCCGCATGATGGCCTCGTTGGTCGCGCTCAGCGCCGCGAACATCCGCCTCAGCCGTTCCTTCTGCTCCTCGGTGCGCGCCTTCTCGTCGGCGCGATCGAAGCTGCCGAGCGCATAGGCGACGTTGTCGGCGAGCCGCTGCAGCAGCTCAGCGAACTCGGCCGAGAAGGTGTTGCGCTTGGCCGAGATGAACAGCATCACGCCGACCGGCTCGTCGTCGACGATCAACGGAAATGCCGCACCCGATCGCGCATCCTCGCGGTCGATGACGTCGCGGAACGGGCTGTTGGCGACGTCGCCGAGAAAATCGTTGTTGACGCAGGCGCGCCGGGAGCGGAATGCCCTGCCGCAAACCCCGCGCCCTTCGGGACGCGCCTCGCTGCGCGAGACATTGAGGCGGCGCGCATTCTCGGCAGTCGGCCCCGCCACCGCCATCATCTCCAGGAAGTCGTCGCCGGGCTTTGCGATCAGGATGCTGGTGGAGTTGAACCCGCCGCCATGCGCCGCCGCCGCGCAGACCAGCTCGAACATCTCGAGCCGCGACCGCGCACGCATGATCGCTTCGTTGGTCGCGCTCAGCGCCGCGAACATCCGCGACAGCCGCTCGCGTTCGGCGTCGGCCTTGGCCTTCTCGGTGGCGCGGCCGAACGTGTCGAGCGCAACCGAGACGTTCTCGGCGATGCCCGCCAGCAGCGCGATGATTTCTTCATCGCGGGCCCAGGAATTGCCGATGAAGAAGATCAGGACGCCGATGCTCCTGCCGAACCGGGTGAGCGGCAGCGCGACACAGGCCATCAGACCGCTCTCGCCCGCTTGCGCCTGCGAGGCACCCGTCGATATCGGAATGTCGTGCTCGATGCACGGCCGTTTGGTCCGGAACGCCTCGCCGCAGATCCCCTTGCCGTAGAGATTGTCCGGATCGGTCGAAAAGCGCGTCTGCGTGATCAGGTCGAGCGCCTCGCCGGTGCCGGCGACGGGTTCCAGCCAGTGCGTGTCGGGCTCGGCCAGCAGCACCACCGTGGCGAAGGATTTTCCGCTGAACACCGCGGCGTCGCACACCCGCTGATAGAGATCGTGCTCGGTCTTGGCGCGAAGGATCGCCTCGTTGGTTGCGCTGATGGCGCCGAACATGCGGTTGAGCCGGCGCATCGCCCGCTCGCCGCTCTTGCGGGACGCCTCATGGTCGAAATTGTCGAGCGCAAAGGACACGTTCGCCGCGATGCGCTCCAGCAGCGACACGATCTCCTCGCCGAGCGAGTCGACCTCGCGCCGGGTCACCATGAAGACGCCGACGCTGCGCCCGTTGCAGACCAGCGGCATCGCCGCCGCCGCACCGACGCCGGCCGCCGCGAGGCCGCTGCGCCACGCCGCCGAACGGGCATCGTTGATGTAGTCGTTGCTGACGCTGGCGCTCTGATCGCGGAACGCGTGGCCGGCGACCCCCTCACCTTCCGGGATGTTGGCGAGGGCGGAGATCCTGATGCTGCGCAGGCGCGCGACATCGTCACCGCAACCGGCGGCGAATGTCAGCCGACCGGTATCCGGCTCCAGCAAAAAGACGGTCGCGGCCAGGAAGCTCCCGCTCGAGAACGCGGCTTCGCAGACCTTTCCGTACAATTCTTCTGGTGATTTCGCGTACAGGATCGCTTCGTTGGTGGCATTCAACGCCGCGAATGTACGTCCGATGCTCGACTGCACGATCCCTGAAGGCCCCAGGGCCATCCCCTTCAATCTGCCGGGGAACATTGCCCGCGAGAGGCCTAAGTGATGGTTAGTGTATCCGGCAAGTTGTGAGACAAAGTAAACGGCTGACGAATCCCGGTGGCCATTTTCCGGGATAATACGGACGCTGTGTACCAGCCTGAGGCGAAGGGTTGCAGGGCGCGGATCGCCGGCCTGGTTGCGCCGCCGGAGCCGCCAAATTCCGCAGCGCGACCGCGCCCGTTCCATTCAGTGAAATCCCGGCCGGGAGCACCCTGCTGGCGGTATGGCGGACCGGATTTTCCGCCCTTGCTCGGCGGGCGGCGCTTTGAGAGCATGAGCCTGACAACAGCAAGCAAGACCCGCGCATCACGCGGGCGAACCGCGAGGAAAATCCCATGCCGATCGTCCAGGCCGACCGTCTCACACGCATCGGCGCGGCGCTGCTCCGGGGCGCCGGCGCATCGGAGGAGGAAGCCAACGCGGTCGCCTCCGGCTGCGTCAACGCCAACCTCGCCGGCCATGACTCCCACGGCGTGATCGCGATCCCGACCTATATCGACCGCATCAAGGCCGGCCATATCGTTCCCGGCGCGAAATGGACCGTGGTGCAGGAGACGCCGACCACGACCGTGATCGACGGTCATTGGGGGTTCGGCTTCCACGTCAACGCCAAGGCGATGGAGATGACCATCAACAAGGCGAAGACCGCCAATGTCGCGGCCTGCACCGTGTTCCGGCAGAGCCATGTCGGCCGGCTGGCACATTACCCGCTGATGGCGATGCGCGAAGGCATGATCGGGATTGCGGCCGCCGATTCCGGCCGCTCGCCGAAACATGTCGCCCCGTTCGGCGGCCGCGAGGCCCGGCTCGGCACCAATCCGCTCTCGATCGCGGTGCCCTCAGACCTCGAGGCGCCGTTCTATCTCGACATGGCGACCTCGGCGGTCGCGGCCGGCAAGATCCAGCTCGCGGTCGCGCGCGGCGAGAGCATCCCGAAGGGCTGGATCATCGATGCCGAAGGGCGCGACACCACCGACCCTGCAGATTACCGCAAGGGCGGCGCGCTGCTGCCGCTCGGCGGCAGCGAAGGCTACAAGGGCTCGGGCCTTGCCGCGATGGTCGAGGTGCTGTGCGGCCTGCTGACCGGCCTCGGCTTCGGCGTCGAGCCGACCGGCCGGCACAACGACGGCTGCTTCATGGCGGTGTTCAATGTCGCCGCGTTCCGCCCGCTCAAGGACTTCAGACGCGAGGTCGCCGATTTCGCCCGCTACCTGAAATCGACGCCGCCCTCGGAAGGGAGCCGCGGCGTGTTCTATCCGGGCGAGGTCGAACATCTGCGCGAAGTCGAACGGCGCAAGAACGGCATCGAGATCGAGGATGCGACTTGGGACAAGCTGAAGGCGCTCGCGGCCGGTTACAAGCTCACCGACGACCTCGATCTTCGCTGACGCATTCAGGTACAGGAGAACGACATGACACGGCAAATGGCGCTGGTCGGCTTTTTGCAGGCGCAGAACTGCACCAACCTGCCGAGCTCCTGGCGTCACCCGGAGTCGCGCGACGATTCGATGTCGGCGGACTACTACCAGGAGATTGCGCGCATCCTGGAGCGCGGTAAGTTCCATATGGCGTTCTTCGACGATCGCCTCGCGATGCCCGATCGCTACGGCAACGATCACGCCCACACCGTCGAGTACGGCATCCGCTGCGTGAAGATGGACCCGATCGTGGTGCTGACCACGATGGGTATGGTCACGACCAAGCTCGGCCTCGCCTCGACCGCGTCCACCACCTATTTCGAACCGTTCGACGTCGCACGCCGCTTTGCCACGCTCGACCTGATGACAAACGGCCGTGCCGCGTGGAACGTGGTGACGTCGGTCAATGACGGCGAAGCGCTCAACATGGGCCGCGAACAGCATCTCGAGCACGATCTCCGCTACGATCGCGCCGACGAGTTCATGGAGGTGGTGCTCGGCCATTGGGACGCCTGGGAAGACGGCTCGCTGGTGATCGACAAGAAAAGCGGCCGGTTCGCCGATCCAACCAAGGTGAAGCGGCTCGACCACAAGGGCGCGTTCTTCACCTCGCGCGGCCCGTTCACAGTGCCGCGCTCGGCGCAGGGCCATCCCGTCGTGATCCAGGCCGGCGCATCCGGCCGCGGCCAGCGCTTTGCGGGACGTTGGGGCGAGGTGATCTTCACCGCGGCGCGTAACCTTGCTAACGCCAAGCAGGGCTATGACGCGATCCGTGGCGAAGCCGCCAAGGCCGGCCGCGATCCCGACCAGATGTTCCTCTGCAACCTGATCACGCCGGTCACCGGCGCGACCAAGGCCGAGGCCGAGGACCGGATGGCCGTGATCCAGAAGCTGCCGCTCGAGATCGATGCGCTGTCGCTGCTCGCCGAAGGCCTCAACTTCGATTTCGGCGCCAAACCGATCGACGAACCGCTGACCACGGAAGAGTTACAGGGCATGCAAGGCATGCTCGGCATCCGCGACGGCGTGCTGCGCACCTCCGGCAAGACCAATCCCTCGACCCGCGACTTCATCACCTTCTCCGGCCGCGGCCAGGTGCAGGATGCGATGGTCGGTGGCCCCAAGGAGATCGCTGACCGGCTGGAGGAAATGTTCGAAGGCCGTGGCTGCGACGGCTTCGTCATCGCCGCGAGCTATGTGCCGGGCTCCTATGTCGACTTCGTCGATCACGTGGTGCCCGAGTTGCAGAAGCGCGGCCTGTTCCACAAGGACTACGCCGGCACGACGCTGCGCGAGAATCTCGGGCTGAAGCGCCCGGCTGCCGGCGCCTGGAAGACCGGCGCGCAGGCTGCGGAATAGAAGGACATCATCATGCGCTGGCTGAAATTCACCGCCGCGGGCACCACGTCTTGGGGCCTCGTCGAGGGCGACACCGTCATCACCGTGAACGGCGATCCGTTCGGGGAATGGAGCAAGACGGCGAAGACCCACGCCCTGAAGGACGTCAAGATCGAGCTGCCGCTGATCCCGCGTACCTTCTACTGCGTCGGGCTGAACTATCTGAAGCACCTCAAGGAAGCCGCCGACAAGGCCGGCACGGTGCCGAACGTGCCTGATCGTCCCGAAATCGGCTACCGCGCGCAGAACGCGCTGATCGCCCATGACGAGAACGTCGTGATCCCCGCGAGCGCGACCGAGAAGATCCATTACGAGGGCGAACTGGTCGTCGTGATCGGCAAGAAAGCCAAGCACCTCACCGAAGCCAACGCGCTGGACTGCGTATTCGGCTACACGATCGGCAACGACGTCTCCGAGCGCAACTGGCAGAAGGCCGACCGCGGGCTGTGGCGGTCCAAGAACGCCGACACCTTCAAGCCGATGGGCCCGTGGATCGAGACCGATGTCGATCTCGACCGCATGGAGACCGCGATCCGCGTCAACGGCAAGGAGACCGGCCGCTTCCGTACCAACGAGATGATCTTCGGCATCGTGCCCTTCCTCGTCGAGCTTTCGAAATATTTCACGCTGTCGCCCGGCGACGTGATCTGGATGGGCACCGACGGCGCCTCGCCGGACCTGAAGGACGGCGACGTGGTGGAGATCGACATCACCGGGATCGGGACATTGCGGAACCGGTTCGTGAGGGAGAAGGTGTGAGGGTGTGCCTACGCTCGCGCCTCATTCTCGATGTCGTCCCGGCGCAGGCCGGGACCCATACTCCGCAGCGGAAGTTGGGAACGGGACTCGTCGTTTCAGCGTAGCGTAACAATAACCATCGGTGGTTATAGGTCCCGGCCTGCGCCGGGACGACAGCGAGTGTGTTGCACGGCGTGTGAGTCACACATTCGCATTCTCGCAACATTGCCTATCGGGCCATCGTGACGTCATCACACAGCCACTTTCGTAACGTGACAGAAGCTGGAGAACCGCAATACCGTGCGGGCCGTTAGCTCCAGCACAGGCAAGACAACCATGCCGCTTTCACGCCGAACGTTGCTCCAGGGCACGCTGCTAACAGCCGCAGGGATCGCCAGCAGGCAATCGCCGGCGCTTGCCGACCCGCCCGCGGAGCTGCCGACATCGGAGCAACGCAAGCAGATGGCGGGCCTCGCCGCCGACTTCATGAAAGAGTACGACGTCCCCGGTCTTTCCATCGCGGTTTCGATCAAGGGAAAGCCGGCTTATGTGGAGGCGTTCGGCGTTGCGGACCGGGAGAGCGGCGAAGCACTGACGCCGCAGCACCGCTTCCGCATCGCGAGCATATCGAAGCCGGTGACCTCGACCGGCATCTTCACCCTCGTCGAAGCGGGCAAACTGCGGCTCGGCGACTACGTGTTCGGCGCAAGCTCCATTCTCGGCAAGGACTACCCGACGACGCCAACCTTGCAAAGTCTGATGCCGTCAGGCTCATCCCGCTCGCTCGTCGAGCAGATCACGATCGAGCATCTGTTGACCCACACCACCGGGACCTGGGGCAACCAGTCCCGCGACCCGATGTTCATGAACCAGGACATGAACCATCGCGAGCTGATCAACTGGACGCTGGAGCACATGCCGCTCACCAGTCCACCGGGCCAGTCCTATGCCTATTCGAACTTCGGCTATTGCATCCTCGGGCGCGTGATCGAGAAGCTCAGCGGCCGCAGCTATGAGCAGTATGTCAAGGACGCGGTCCTGAAGCGATGCGGCATCACCGACATGCAGATCGCCGGCAACACGCTGCGCGAGCGGGCAAGCAACGAGGTGAAATATTACAGCCAAACCGGCGGCGATCCGTACCGGATGAACGTCGCCCGAATGGATTCGCACGGCGGCTGGATTGCGACACCGAGCGATCTGACGACGCTGTTCGTCCATATCGACGGCTTCAAGGACAGCGAACAGCTACTCACCGACGACAGCCTCCGCGTCATGAGCACGCCAAGCGCCGTCAACCCCCGTTATGCCAAGGGCCTCTTCATCACCGCCAACAACAATTGGTGGCACAGCGGCCTGCTCGACGGAACGACGACGATCTCGGTCCGGACCGATGGAGACTTCTGCTGGTCCGCGTTCACCAATACCAGGTCGCGCGACGGCATGGCCCGCGCCCTCGACCTTCTGGTCTGGCACATGGTCAAGACGGTGCCGGACTGGCAACCGCAGAAGCGGGCGTAGGCCTCGCCGTCATTCCGGGCCGAGCTCAGGGCGCCGCCGCCGACCTGTTCTTCACATGATCGATGAAGGCCCGCAGCTTCGGCATGATCTGGCGGTGGCCGGGATAGTAGAGAAATACGCCGGGCGTCGTCGTCGCGAACGGCTCCAGCACGCGGACCAGCTTCTTCTCTTTCACCGCGCCGGCGACCAGCGGCGCGGGGACTTGCGCAAGGCCCACACCTTCGATGGCCGCGCCGACCAGCGTCGGGAAGTCGTGGCCGATGAAGGAGCCAGAGACGGCGAGTTCGATCGAACGGCCGTTGTCGTTCAGCGACCACGGCGCCAGCCCACCGTTCGATCGCCGCAGCCTGAGGCACGTGTGCTCGCGCAGATCGTCCGGACGCTTGGGCCGGCCGCGGCGCGCGAGATAGTCCGGGCTGCCGACGATTGCGAACGGGAACGGTTTGGTCAGACGCACCGCGACCATGTCGGGGTTGATGAATTGGCCCATCCGGATGCCGGCATCGAAACCGCCGGCCGCGAGGTCGACCAGCTCCTCGCTGGCGGCGAGCTCGACCTCGATCTCGGGATAGGCCTTGCAGAATGACGCGATCAGCGGCTCCAGCAGGATCGGCACCACCGAGCGCGGCACGGTGAGACGCAACAGCCCGGCAGGCTTCTGCCCGAGCTCGCGCGCCGCGCCGCTCGCGGCGATCAGCTCCTCGAACGCGGGCCTGGCGCGCGTCAGGAAGCGTTCGCCAGCCTCGGTGAGGCCGACGCTGCGGGTGGTGCGGATGAACAGCGCGGCGCCGAGGCGGGCCTCCAGCGCGCGCACGGCCTGGCTGATCGCCGACGGCGTCACGCCGAGCTCGGTCGCCGCGCGACGAAAGCTGCGGTGCTGGGCGACGGCCAGGAACGCCTCGACGCCGTCGAGCGCCCCTTGCCTGACTGTGAAGCTCTGCTTCATGGCCCGTCAACATTATCGCGAATAGTCGCGCGCGGGAAGCCGCCCTACATCGGAGCCACAGGCCGCGCCACGTGCGCTGCTCCACCCGACATCACGACGGCAGTCGTGAACGGAGACCTGCGACCGATGAAAACAGTCCGTCACACCCTCCTTGCCCTCACCCTCACTTCGACAGGCTTAACCTCCATGACCGCTCCCTCTCTTGCTCAGGCCCAAACACAGGCCCAAGCCCCCTCCACCATCACCACCGGCGTGATGGTCATTCTGACCGTCAAGCAAGGCGTCACCCGCGAACAGGTGATGGCCGTGATGCCGGATGAAATCCGCCAGACCGTGCAGCTCTATCTCAACGGCAAGGTTCGCGAATGGTATTCGCGATCCGACGGGCGCGGTGTCGTCTTCCTGCTCGACGCCAAGGATACATCCGAGGCGCACGCGATCATGGAGGGGCTGCCGTTGTCCAAGCTCGACATCATGGACCACGACTACATCGCGGTCGGCCCGCTGCTGCCGCTGCGCCTGCTGCTCGGCAAGCCTTGAGCATCAAGCCCTGAGCGCCTCGCCGAAGTCGGACCCGATCGCTAGGTCCGGCCGGATCGACAGTCAGACAGGAGCCGACCGTGCCAGTCAGTCTCAACATTCCATTCCTGCTCAGCGTCGCCGGAGCATTTCTGACGAGTACGGTGGTGGCCGTCACCTACGTCTGGCCCGCACTCCGCACAATGCCGCGGCATAATGCGCTCCGGCTGCTTGCGGCTTTCCATGCCTTTCGGTTTCTCGGGATGAACTTCTTGGTCATCGGCTTCGTCTCGCCGGAGGTGAACCCGGTATTTGCCGGGGCGGTCGGCTGGGGCGATCTGACCGCCGCAGCTCTCGCGCTGCTTGCGATGGCGGCACTGTCGTGGCGCTGGCCGGCGGCGATTCCGATCGTCTGGTTCTTCAACATCTGGGGCACGCTGGATCTCCTCAACGCCTACTTCATGGGCGCGACCAAGAACGCGGATCCCGGCCTGTTCGGCGCCGGCATCTATATCCCGGCGCTCTACGTGCCGCTGCTGCTGGTCAGTCATGTCATGGTGTTCATGATTCTGATGCGCGCCAAGTGGGCGGAACAAGCACAATGACCCGTCATCCTGAGGTGCGAGCGGAGCGAGCCTCGAAGGATGCACCGCCCGGCCGGTGGCCGTTCGCCCTTCGAGACGGCCGCTACGCGGCCTCCTCAGGGTGACGGAGGAGAAACTGAGCGCGCGGCTCCGTCGTCGTCTTCGCGACGGCATCTCCATCAAAACGGCAGCGCAACGCCGGTCTTGATCTCCTTCAGGATCACGTTGGTGCGGACGTGGCGGATGCCGGGAATCCGGAACATGAACTCGTCGAGGAATCTATTGTAGGCGTCCATGTCGCGCACGACGACGCGCAGATGATAGTCGGCATCGCCTGTTGTCGCGAAGCATTCCAGCACCTCGCGGCGCTGCGTTACCCGCGCGACGAACTCGTCGACGAATTTCGTGTCGTGCCGCTCCAGCGAGACGTGCAGGATCGCCGAGGTCGCAAAGCCTGCGCGCTCGCGCGCCACCATCGCCGAATAGCCCGAGATGACGCCGGACTCCTCCAGCGCGCGGACCCGCCGCCAGCACGCCGAGGTCGACATCCCGACGGTTTCCGCAAGCTGCTGGTTGGTGGCGCGGCCGTCCTTCTGCAGTTCGGCGAGAATTTTCTCGTCTTGCTCTTCCACCATGACGTAGCTCCAATTTGGTAGATTCTACCAGAATATGCCATTTGTGGCAATTTACCACCGATTATGGTTCGTCTGCCGAATAGATAGGTAAGACCTACCAACCCCCTCGGGCGTAGCCTTGTCCGGTCAGACATTGCGATTCCCGGAGGGGTCAGTCATGGGCCAGATGCCGCCGCTCGATGCCTACCAGCTGTCCGAGCGCTACAGCCGCGAGCGCGGCCGCGTCTTCCTCACCGGCACGCAGGCGATCGTGCGCATCGCGCTCGATCAGGTGAGGCGCGACCGTGCGAGCGGCCTCAACACCGCGGGCTTCATCTCCGGCTATCGCGGCTCGCCGCTCGGCGGCGTCGATCTCGAACTGTGGAAGATCGGCGAGCGGCTGAAGGAGAGCCGCATCGAATTCCTGCCCGCGGTCAACGAAGACCTCGCGGCGACCGCCGTGCTCGGCTCGCAGCAGGTCGAGACGCAACGGGACCGCGAGGTCGATGGCGTGTTCGGGCTATGGTACGGTAAGGGCCCGGGCGTCGATCGCTCCGGCGATGCGCTGAAGCACGGCAATGCCTATGGCTCCTCGCCGCATGGCGGCGTGCTGGTCGTGGCCGGCGACGACCATGGCTGCGTCTCGTCGTCGATGCCGCATCAATCCGATGTCGCCTTCATGAGCTGGTTCATGCCGACGCTGCATCCGGCCGATGTCGGCGAATATCTCGCGTTCGGCGAATATGGCTATGCGCTCAGCCGATTTTCCGGCATGTGGGTCGGCTTCAAGGCGATCTCGGAGATCGTGGAGTCCGGCGCCTCGGTCGAGCTTGCGCCGCCGCGCGCGTTCGTGCGACCGGATTTCGTGCCGCCGCCCGGCGGGCTGCATTATCGCTGGCCGGATCTGCCGGGCCCACAGATCGAGGAGCGGCTGGAAGCCAAGAAGCACGCTGTCTATGCGTTCGCAAAGGCCAATCCGATCGATCGCCGCATCTACGACATCAGGGATGCGAACTACGGCATCGTCACCACGGGCAAGGCGCATCTCGATTTGATGGAGGCGCTGCGGCTGGTCGGGCTGGACGAGGCCGCGTGCCGCCACCTCGGCATCGACATCTACAAGGTCGGCATGGTGTGGCCGCTCGCACTGCATGATGCGATGGAGTTCGTGAAGGGCAAGCGCGAGATCCTGGTGGTCGAGGAGAAGCGCGGCATCATCGAGAGCCAGTTCAAGGAATATTTCTACGACTATCCCGGCGCCAAGCCGGAGCGGATGGTCGGCAAGCATGACGAAAGCGGCGCGCGGCTGATCTCCTGGACCGGCGAATTGTCGCCACGGATGCTGGCCGACGTGCTGGCGCGGCGGCTCGATCCGATGTTTCCGGAATTGCAGCTCGCTCGCCGCGTCGCGGCGCTCAGGCCCGAGCAGGACCGCACGATCGCGGTGCCTGGCGCGACGCGCACGCCGTATTTCTGCTCGGGCTGTCCGCACAACACATCGACGAAAGTGCCCGAGGGCTCGAAGGCGCTGGCCGGCATCGGCTGCCATTTCATGGCGAGCTGGATGGACCGCGAGACCTCGTCCCTGATCCAGATGGGCGGCGAAGGCGTCAACTGGGCGGCGTCGTCGAAATTCACCGGCAACAGCCACGTGTTCCAGAACCTCGGCGAAGGCACCTATTATCACTCCGGCTCGATGGCGATCCGGCAGGCGATCGCCGCCAAAGCCAACATCACCTACAAGATCCTATTCAATGACGCAGTGGCGATGACCGGCGGCCAGCCGGTGGACGGCCCGGTCAGCGTGCAGGCGATCGCCCACAGCGTCCGCGCCGAGGGCGTCGCGCGGATCGCGCTGGTGTCGGATGATCCCGCGCAGTTCTCGCCGGCGGATTTGCCCATCGGCGTCACCATCCATCCGCGCGAGGAAATGGACGCCGTACAGCGCGAGCTGCGCGAAATATCCGGCGTCACCGTGCTGATCTATCAGCAGACCTGCGCCACCGAGAAGCGGCGGCGACGCAAGCGCGGCACGATCGCAGACCCAGCGCGCTTCGCTTACATCAACGATCTCGTCTGCGAAGGCTGCGGCGACTGCTCGGTCGAATCCAATTGCCTCAGCGTCGAGCCCAAGGAGACGCGGTTCGGCCGCAAGCGCAAGATCAACCTCTCGACCTGCAACAAGGACTTTTCCTGTCTCAACGGCTTCTGCCCGAGTTTTGTCACCATAGAGGGCGGCAAGCGGCGGGCGAAGGGTGCAAGCGCGATCGATCCGCTGGCGCGCGCCGCCGCGCTTGCCGCGCCCGAGCTTGCGGCACTGGACAAACCCTATGATCTGCTGGTCACCGGCGTCGGCGGCACCGGCGTCATCACGGTCGGCGCCCTGATCGCGATGGCCGCGCATCTCGAGGGCCACGGCGTCTCGGTGCTCGACTTCACCGGCTTCGCGCAGAAGTTCGGCCCGGTACTGAGTTTTCTGCGGCTGGCGGCTGAGCCCGCCGCGCTGCACCAGGTGCGGATCGACCAAGGCGCGGCCGACGCGCTGATCGGCTGCGATCTCGTGGTCAGCTCGTCGGCCAAGGCCTCCGGCACCTACCGCAAGGGGATGCGCGCCGCGGTCAACCTCGCGGAGATGCCGACCGGCGACGTGGTTCGCTTTCGCGACGCCGACCTCGCTTCGCCGGTTCGCTTGCGCGCCATCGAGCGGGTGATCGGATCAGGCAACCTCACCGCAATCGACGCCAACGCGCTGGCCGAGCGGCTGCTCGGCGACAGTGTGTATGCCAACATCTTGATGCTCGGCTTCGCCTGGCAGCAGGGCCTGGTGCCGGTGTCGCTGCACGCGCTGATCCGCGCAATTGAACTTAACGGTGTCGCGATCGAGCGCAACAAGCAGGCGCTTGCCTGGGGCCGGCTCGCCTTTGCCGATCCGGATTTTCTGCCGAAGGCCGAGGCCGCGGCGGCCAGTGCGCCCGAGACGCTGGAGCAGATGATCGCGCGGCGCGCTGATTTCCTGCGGGATTATCAGGATGAGGCCTATGCAGCCCGCTACCGGACCACGGTCGAGCGCGTCCGCCGCGCCGAGGCCGCGTTCGGCGCCAACCTCGAAGAAGGTGCGCCCCCTCTCCCGCTTGCGGGGGAGGGTCGGGGTGGGGGTATCTCCACGAGTCACATCGCGGAGACAGCCCCCACCCGTAACGCATCTGGCGATGCGTTACGGCCTCCCCCGCACGCGGGAGAGGCGAAGCGAATCCGTGGCGAGGCCGACCTCCCGCTGACCGATGCCGTCGCCCGGTCGCTGTTCAAACTGATGGCTTACAAGGATGAGTATGAGGTGGCGCGGCTGCACATGCAGTCGGGCTTCCTCGATGAGCTCAAGCGCACCTTCGATGGCGACTTCACGGTGCAGTACCATCTCGCGCCGCCCTTCCTACCGGCGCGGCGGGATGCCCGCGGTCGGCCACGCAAGCGTGCGTTGGGGCAATGGATCCAGACGCCGCTGCGGCTGCTCGCAGGCCTGAAAGGACTGCGCGGCACGGCGTTCGACATATTCGGCTACACCGCTGAGCGGCGCGCCGAGCGCGAGCTGATCACCTGGTACGAGGCGCTGATCGAGACCTTGCTCGGCAGGCTCGATGCCGCGCGGCTGCCCGATCTCACAGCGATTGCAAAGGCGCCGATGGAGATCCGCGGCTACGGGCCGGTGAAGGACGCTGCAATCGAAAAGACCAGGGCGGAGGTGGCGCGGCTGACCGCGCTTCTCACCTCCGCCCCGTCAGACACCAACGACGGCTCAGGCCGCCGCGCCGCGCTTGGCGGGTGAGATCAAGCCGACCACGACGGTCGCAATCACGGCCACCACGATGTTGAGCAAGAGCGCGCCGAGGCCGACATAGAAGGTGTAGCTGGCATCACCGAGCGAGATACTGGCGAGCGGCTTCAGCCCGTTGCTCCATGCCGTGTAGGTGCCCCAGCCGATGCCGACGGCCCAGCCGAGCAGCAGGCCCTCGGCGCGGAACCAGACGGTGAACAGGCCGAACACCAGCGCCGGCAGCGTCTGCACGATCCAGAGGCCGCCGAGCAGTTGCAGGTCGAGCGCATATTGCGTCGGCAGGAACAGGATGAAGGCCAGCGCGCCGACCTTCACCACCAGCGAGGTGATCTTCGCCACGGAGGCCTCACCGGCATGCGAGATGCCAGGATTGACATAGTGCTTCCAGACATTGCGGGTGAACAGATTGGCGGCGCCGATGCTCATCACCGCCGCCGGCACCAGCGCGCCGATCGCGATCGCCGAGAACGCAAAGCCCGCGAACCATTCCGGGAACAGCGTCTTGAACAGCATCGGCACCACGTCGTTCGGCGAGGTCACCTTGATGTTGGCGGCATAGGCCATGTAGCCGAGCAGCGCGATCAGGCCGAGCAGCAGCGTATAGGCCGGCAGCAGGATCGCGTTCTTGCGGATCGTATCCGCCGACTTCGAGGCGAAGATGCCGGTCAGCGTGTGCGGATACATGAAGGCGGCGAGCGCCGAGCCGAGCGCCAGCGTCGCGTAGGGCAGATACTGAGCAGGCTTCAGCGTCAGTCCGGTGGCGCCGCCCTTGGCCGTGAAGGCGTCGTTGGCGGCCGAGAACACCGCACCGTAGCCACCGAGCTTCGAGGGCACCACGACCACGGCCGTCAGCACCACGATGTAGATCATGATGTCCTTGACGAAGGCGATCAGCGCCGGCGCGCGCAGGCCGGAGCTGTAGGTATAGAGCGCGAGGATCACGAAGGCAGCGATGATCGGCAGCTCGCCGGTGAGGCCCATCGCCTTGATCACGACCTCCATGCCGATCAGCTGCAGCGCGATATAGGGCATGGTCGCGACCAGGCCGGTCAGCGCCACCGCGAGCTCGAGCGCGCGCGAGCCATAGGCGCCGTGGACGACATCCGCGGCGGTGACATAGCCGTTGGCATGCGCCTTCTTCCACAGCACCGGCATCACGGCGAATACGAAGGGATAGACAATGATGGTGTAGGGCAGCGCGAAGAAGCCGTAGGCGCCGACCGCATAGACCAGCGCCGGCACCGCGATCACGGTGTAGGCGGTGTAAAAGTCGCCGCCGACCAGGAACCAGGTGATCCAGGTGCCGAACTGGCGGCCGCCGAGGCCCCATTCGTCGAGATGTTCGCTGACCGGGCCGGATTTCCAGCGCGCGGCGAAGAAGCCCATCACGGTGACGAGCGCGAAGAAGAAGATGAAGACGGAGAGCGCCACCCAGGCGATATGATCGGTCATGGCTGCCCCCTCACCGCTGCTCGTCGGCATCAAGCCGCCGGCTGCGATAGACCAGCCAGATCAGCAGCGAGGATATCGGCACCCAAGCGAGCTGATACCAGTAGAAGAAGGGAAAGCCGAACAGCGAGGGCTCGGCGAAATTATAGAACGGCACCCACAGCAAGCCGATGAACGGCAGCAGCAACAGAATCCACATGGCTCTCTCCCAGCCCGGGGTGTGATCCAAACCGGCGGGGTGCCGGCGTCCCGTCATCAACGACCCCAGGAACCATTCGTTGCGTCTAGAATCACGGTTGCGGCATGGCGATGCAAAAAGATGTGATCGCTGTATCGGACTGGTGGCTTATTCGGCCTTGATGCCCGCGTCTTGGATCACCTTGCGCCAGCGCGCCTCCTCAGCCGTGAAGTAGCGGTCGAGCTCGGCCGGGGGCCGTGCCACCATCACGAGACCCTCGTTGACGCTGAGCTTCCTGAAGGCCTCGGCCTGCACGGCCTTGGCCGCTGATTTGTTGAGGCGGTCGATGATGTCGGGCGGCGTGTTCGCAGGTGCGTAAAGGCCGTACCAGGATTCCGCGGCGTAGCCCGGCACGCCGGCTTCCGACACCGTCGGCAATTGCGGGAACGACGCCGAACGCTCCGCCGAGGTCACCCCGATCGCGCGCAGCTGGCCGGCCTCGACCGACGACGCACAGCTTGCCACCGTCGTGAACATCACCTGGATCTGGCCGCCCAAGAGGTCGGTGATCGCAGGCGCCGCGCCCTTGTAGGGCACGGTGGTGAGATTGACGCCCGCCATGTGCTTGAACAATTCGCCGGCCAGATGCGCCGAGGTGCCGGTGCCATAGGTCCCGTAGGACAGTTTTTCCGGATCGGCCTTCGCAGCCGCGATCAGATCGGCGATCGACTTGATCGGCGAGGAAGGATTGACCACGACGACATTGAACGAGCGCGCCACCAGCGCCACCGGCGCGAAGTCCTTGCGCGCGTCGTAGGGCAGCTTGGCGTAAAGGCTCGGATTGACCGCGTTGGCGAATGTCGCCATCAGCAGCGTGTAGCCGTCGGGTGGGCTCGCGGCGACGCTTTGCGTGCCGATGATGGTGCCCGCCCCCGGCTTGTTCTCGATGATGACGGTGACGCCGAGATCCTTCTGCATCTCCTGCGCCAGCGTGCGCGCCACGACATCGGTGCCGCCGCCCGGCGCGAACGGCACCACGATTTTGATGACATGATCGGGATAGCCGGCATGCGCCGGCGCCTGCGGCAGCATGTTTGCTGCGATCGCGAACAGGATGGCGGTCAAGACACGAAGCGGCATGGCAGGCCCCGGCGGCGAGTGAGGTGACCTTCATACACGTTGGCGCCATGCAACGGATGCCAGGCGGTCATGACGAGCCAAGCGCTGCGCTGCCAGTCCCGTCACCCTGAGGAGCGCGAAGCGCGTCTCGAAGGGTCGACGGCTACCAGCCGGGCCGTGCATCCTTCGAGACGCCGCTGCGCGGCTCCTCAGGATGATGGTGATAGATTTACGTGCGATATTATTTCCGCGCCCATCACGAATACGGATTGATCAGCTTCTGCTGCTCGGTGGCGTGGTGCACCAGGAGGTCGATGAAGACGCGCACCTTCGCCGAGAGGTGATGGCGGTGCGGGTAGATCGCGTTCATCGTGAGCTCGACCGGCCGGTATTCGGGCAGCAGCCGAACCAGCTTCCCCGATTCGAGTTCGTCACGGACCAGGAAGCCCGCCGCGAGGAACACGCCGACGCCGGCGAGCGCCGCGAGTTTCAGCGTCTCGCCGCTGTTGGAGACCAGATTGCCCGCCACCCTCACCGCTGCCGGCGCGCCTTTGCGGTCGACGAAATGCCACTCGTCACCGAACGGGTAGTTGATATGGCGAACGCAGTTGCGGGTCGTGAGATCGGCGAGCTGTTCCGGTTTGCCATGCGCCGCGACGTAGTCGTGCGAACAGCACAGCACGTGGCGCCAGGTGGCGATGCGGCGCACGATCAGCGCGGAATCGCGCGGCGGGATCATCTGCACGGCGAGATCGAAATTTTCGTCGAGCAGGTCGGCCGAGCGTTCGCCGATCATCAGGTCGACCTTGACCTCAGGATAGGTCGCCAGGAACTCGGCCACCGTCGATGACAGGAACTGGACCAGATGGGTGTTGGTGAAGATGCGCAGCGTGCCGCGCGGCACCGATTGCTGCGCGCCCGCGACCTCGTCGGCCTGCTCGATGTCGGCGAGAATCTGGATGCAGCGGTCGTAATAGGCCTGGCCGACCTCGGTGAGGCTGACCTTGCGCGTGGTGCGGTTGAGCAGCCGGGCGCCGAGCCGGTCCTCCAGCGACTGGACGTGGTTGCTCACCATGGTGGTGGACATATTGAGCTTGCGGCCGGCGGCGGAAAAGCCGCCGGAATCCACGACCCGGACGAAGGCGGTCAAACTGGTCAGGCGATCCATGTAACAAGGTCCGGATTATCAGCGCTGGCTTGATAATGCTTCCAGTTTTATCGGGATTATCACAGCGGGGAGGACATTGCATCTAAGGGCCGTATCCGGCGCCCTTTCTGGAAGGACGCGAATGTTCGGCCAGGAGACAATCATGTCGACCACAACCTATGTTCCTGAAGAATCAACCAAAATCGGCCTCCGCCTGTCGCGGCGGACGGTCAAGCGGGTGACGCTTGGGCTGGCCGCCGTGCTCGGCGTCGCCGTGGCCAGCGACTTCGGCTACGACTACCTCACCACCGGCCGCTATCTCGAATCGACCGACGACGCCTATGTGAAGGCGGACTCCACGATCATCGCCCCGAAAGTGTCGGGCTACATCGCCCGCGTGCTGGTGACCGACAACCAGCCGGTGAAGGCCGGCCAGCTGCTGGCCGAGATCGACGACCGCGACTACCGCACCGCGCTCGGTCAGGCCAAGGCCGATGTCGACGCGGCCAACGCCTCCGTGCGCAACCTCGATGCCCAACTCGAGTTGCAACAGCCGATTATCGACCAGAGCACTGCCGACGTCACCGCCGCCGAGGCCAATCTGAAATTCGCCCAGGAGGAGCAGAGCCGCTACGACGGGCTGATGAAGTCCGGCTCCGGCACCATTCAACGCGCGCAGCAGACCGATGCGGCGCTGCGCAGCAACACCGCACAGTTGCAGCACGCGAAGTCGGCACTGTCGGCGGCGCAGCGCAAGGTCGACGTGCTGATCACACAGCGCGCTCAGGCCACAGCTCAGGCTGATCGCGCGCGCGCAGTCGAACAGCAGGCCGAGCTGAACCTGTCCTACGCACGGATCACCGCGCCGGTCGACGGCACCGTCGGCGCCCGCACGCTCCGGGTCGGCCAATATGTGCAGGCCGGCACCCAGCTGATGGCGGTAGTGCCGCTCGATGCGGTCTATGTGGTCGCCAATTTCAAGGAGACGCAGCTGACCCATGTGCGCAACGGCCAGCCGGTCAAGCTCACCGTCGACAGTTTTCACGGCACCACGCTGAAGGGCCATGTCGACAGCCTGTCACCGGCCAGCGGCCTCGAATTCGCGCTGCTGCCACCCGACAACGCCACCGGCAATTTCACCAAGATCGTGCAGCGTGTGCCGGTGAAGATCGTGCTCGACGATCACAGCCTCACCGGCCTGCTGCGGCCCGGCATGTCGGCGATCCCGACCGTCAACACCAAGGCGACCGTGCTGGCCGAGCGGGAAGAGAAGCGGCAGTTGGCGTCGGCGGCGCGGCCGAGCGGCGGCTAGCGCCCAACAGCTTCGACTGGTTTGACGCGATCGATCGTGAAGATCGATCGCGTTTTGCTGTCCGGAACCCCTCTTCGCCTCTACCGCTTGCGGGGGAGGCCGGATTGCATCGCAGATGCAATCCGGGTGGGGGCTCTCTCCACGATGTGACTCGCGGAGAGAGCCCCCACCCCGCCCTCCCCCGCAAGCGGGAGAGGGAGCCTGGCAAGCATGCCCGCCTCACGAACCGACGGCGGATTATCAATTTCTGCCGGACAATCCTTCCAGTCTTTCCCAGATTATCGAAACCGGCCGCCTAATCCATGTTGTGCGGGCAAGCAAGGACGATCCCGATGACCACGCTCCAATCCATAGCCAACGCTGCCGATCTCCCCTCCCCCGCTGCGCCTGCGACACCCGCGATCCCGACCAGGACCTGGATCGCGGTGGTCGGCGCCACGCTCGGCGCCTTCATGGCGGTGCTCAACATCCAGATCGTCAACGCCTCGCTTGCCGACATCCAAGGCGGCATTGGCGCGGGCATCGATGACGGCGGCTGGATTTCGACCTCCTATCTGATCGCCGAGATCGTGGTGATCCCGCTTTCCGGCTGGCTCGCGCAGGTGTTCTCGGTGCGCATCTATCTGCTCACCAATGCGTTCCTGTTCCTGGTGTTCTCAGGCGCCTGCGCGCTGGCGCAGGACCTGCCGCAGATGATCGCGCTGCGCGCCGTGCAGGGCTTCACCGGCGGCGTGCTGATCCCGATGGCATTCACGCTGATCATCACGCTGCTGCCGAAGGCAAAGCAGCCGATCGGGCTGGCGCTGTTCGCGCTGTCGGCGACGTTCGCGCCGGCGATCGGCCCGACCATCGGCGGCTATCTCACCGAGAATTGGGGCTGGCAGTACATCTTCTATGTCAACCTGGTGCCCGGCGCCGTGATGATCGCGATGCTGTACGTCTCGCTCGATCCGAGCCCGATGAAGCTGTCGCTGATCCGCCAGGGCGACTGGCTCGGCATCATCACCATGGCGATCGGCCTCGCTGCGCTGCAGACCGTGCTGGAAGAGGGCAACAAGGACGACTGGTTCGGCTCGCCTTTCATCGTCCGCCTGTCGGTGATCGCAGCCGTGGCGCTGGTCGCCTTCCTGATCGTCGAATTCACCGTCGAGAAGCCGCTGCTCAATCTGCGCTTGCTTGCCCGCCGCAATTTCGGCTTCGGCATGCTGGCCAACTTCCTGCTCGGCATCGCGCTGTACGGCTCGGTGTTCATCCTGCCGCAATATCTGTCGCGCATCCAGGGCTACAACGCCGAGCAGATCGGCATGGTGCTGGCCTGGACCGGCCTGCCGCAGCTCGTGCTGATCCCGCTTGTGCCGCGGCTGATGCGGCGCTTCGACCCGCGTATCGTCATCGGTGTCGGATTTGCACTGTTCGCCGGCTCCAACTTCATGAACATCTACATGACCAACGACTATGCGGCCGATCAGCTGCTCTGGCCCAACGTCGTCCGCGCCGTCGGTCAGGCGCTGGCATTCGCGCCACTGTCGGCGGTTGCGACGGCTGGAATTGAGGCGGAGAATGCCGGATCGGCGTCGGCGTTGTTCAACATGATGCGCAACCTCGGCGGCGCCATCGGCATTGCCGCGCTGCAGACACTGCTGACCAAACGCGAGCAATATCACTCCAACGTGCTGATGCAGTCGGTCTCCATGCTGGAACAGGCGACCCGGACGCGGATCGAGGGATTGACCCAGTATTTCCTGAACCACGGCGTCGCCGATCCGGCCGCCGCCACCCACCGCGCGATCGCTGCGATCGGCAACGTCGTGCAGAAGCAGGCCTACATCCTCGCCTTCAGCGACACCTTCTATCTGCTCGGCGTGGCGCTGATCGTGGCACTGGTGGCGGCGCTGTTCCTGAAGAAGCCGGGCCAACTCGCTGGCGGCGGCGGTGCACACTAGCCCTTTTTACCGAACCCATAACCAAGGAGAATGACCATGAAACCCCGCATGAATTTCTACCAGGCAGCCCCCGAGACGATCAAATCGCTGGTTGCAGTCGAAGGCCAGATCACGGCGAGTGGTCTGGAGCAATCGCTGATCGAGCTGGTCAAGACCCGCGCCTCGCAGATCAACGGCTGCGCCTACTGCATCAACATGCACACCGAGGACGCCCGCAAGCACGGCGAGACCGAGCAGCGGCTCTATCTGCTCAACGCCTGGCGCGAGTCGCCGCTCTACAGCGAACGCGAGCGCGCCGCGCTGGCCTGGACCGAAGCGCTGACGCTGATTGCAGAGACGCATGCGCCCGACGCCGACTACGAGGCGGTGCGCGCGCAGTTCACGGACAGCGAGCTGGTCAACCTGACCACGCTGATCGGCGCCATCAATGCCTGGAACCGGATCGCGATCGGCTTCCGCGCAGTGCATCCGGTGAAGGTGAAGGTCGCGGCGTGAGGACGATACTGTCCGCCATATTCTCCGCTGTCATGCCCCGCTTCATGCGGGGCATCCAGTACGCCGCGGCCCTTCGGCTCAAGCACCGCGGTCTCTGGAATACTGGATCGCCCGGTCGAGCCGCGCGATGACAGCGCGGATGGGGACGGATCAAACCGCCGTCGCGCGGGCGAACTCGACATAGATCTCGCGCAGGCGGTCGGTGATCGGGCCGACCTTGCCGCTGCCGACCTTCTTGCCGTCGATCGCGACCACGCCCTGCACGAACACCGAGGCGCTGGTGATGAAGGCTTCCTTGGCGGCGAGCGCTTCCTCGACCGTGAAGGCGCGCTCCTCGATCCGAAGCTGACGCTCCTCGGCGAGCTTGACCACCGCCTTGCGGGTGCAGCCGGGCAGGATCTCGTTGCCATTCTGGCGGGTCACGATCACGTCGTCCTGGGTGACGATGAAGGACGAGGACGAGCCGCCCTCGGTGACCTTGCCGTCCTCGATCATCCAGGCTTCGCCGGCGCCGGCCGCGGCCGCCGCCTGCTTGGCCAGCACCTGCGCCAAGAGCGCCACGCTCTTGATGTCGCGCCGCTCCCAGCGGATGTCGGGCACCGTGATGACGTTGATGCCGGTCTTCGCCGACGGGGCGTTGATGATGTCCTTTTCCGAGGTGAACATCACAAGGGTCGGTTTGACGTCGGCCTTCGGGAAGGCGAAGTCGCGCCCCTTGTCGGCGCCGCGGGTGACCTCGAGATAAACCATACCGTTGACGAGGTCGTTGCGCTTGACCAGCTCCTTCTGGATCTCCTCGATCCGCTCCAGCGTCTCGGGGAGCGCGAGCTGGATCTCGCCGACCGAGCGCTTCAGCCGCGCCAGATGCGAGGCATTGTCGATCAGCTTGCCCTCGAGCACCGCCGCCACCTCGTAGATGCCGTCGGCGAACAGGAATCCGCGGTCGAACACCGAGACCTTGGCCTCCGAATGCGGCACGAACGAGCCGTTGACGTAAGCGATCTTTTCCACGCGAGTTCTCCTGCGGACGAAGGGGAGTTTCAGGCCTTCGTATACGCAAATTGTTAACGGGGGAAAACCCTCCACCGTCAGCCCCGCGTAAAGGCTTCGCCTTTGTCGCTGGAGGAGCGCGCCTTGCGCGCGTTTCGAAGGGTCGACGGCCCCGCTGGCGGCCGTGCATCCTTCGAGACGCCGCTCCGCGGCTCCTCGGGATGACGGGTCTGGCCGGTGCAGCGCCTCAGTGCTGCAAGATCTTCGACAGGAACTTCTGCGCGCGGTCGCTGCGAGGCGTGCCGAAGAAGTCAGCCTTCTTGGCGTCCTCGACGATCTCGCCGCGGTCCATGAAGATGACGCGGTCGGCGACCTTGTTGGCAAAGCCCATTTCGTGGGTCACCACCATCATGGTCATGCCCTCGCGGGCGAGGTCGACCATGACGTCGAGCACCTCGCTGATCATTTCCGGATCGAGCGCCGAGGTCGGCTCGTCGAACAGCATCGCGATCGGGTCCATCGCCAGCGCGCGGGCGATCGCGACGCGTTGCTGCTGACCGCCGGACAATTCGGCGGGAAACTTCTTGGCGTGGTCCTTCAGCCCGACGCGCTCCAGGAGCTTCATGCCCTTGGCGGTGGCATCGTCATGCTTTCGGCCCAGTACCTTCTCCTGCGCGAGGCGGAGATTGTCGATGATGCGTAGATGCGGGAACAGCTCGAAGTGCTGGAACACCATGCCGACGCGCGAGCGCAGCTTCGGCAGGTCGGTCTTGGGATCATTGACCTTGATGCCGTCGAGCGTGATGTCACCGTCCTGGATCGGCTCCAGCGCGTTGACGCATTTGATCAGCGTCGACTTTCCCGAGCCGGACGGGCCGCAGACCACGACCACCTCGCCCTTGGCGACGCTGGTGGTGCAGTCCTTCAGCACCTGGAAGGTCGGCCCGTACCATTTATTGACGTGATTGATCTCGATCATGATGGCTCAGCTTGTTGTTCAGCGAACAATGGCGATCCGCGACTGCAGGCGGCGGACGCCGAAAGACGCGACACAGGAAATGACGAAGTAGACCAGCGCGGCGAACAGGTACATTTCAACCAGACGGCCGTCGCGCTGCGCGACCTTGCTGGCGGCGCCGAGGAAATCCGGGATCGACAGCACGTACACCAGCGAGGTGTCCTGGAACAGCACGATGGTCTGCGTCAGCAGCACCGGCAGCATGTTGCGGAACGCCTGCGGCAGCACGACGTAGCGCATCGACTGCGCGTAGGTCAGGCCGAGCGCACTGGCCGCGGCCGGCTGGCCGCGCGAGATCGACTGGATGCCGGCGCGCATGATCTCGGAGAAATAGGCCGCCTCGAACGCGATGAAGGTGATCAGCGAGGAAGCGAAGGCACCGACCGAGATCGGCCGCGATGCGCCGGTCAGCCACTGCCCGATGTAGGGCACCAGGAAGTAGAACCAGAAGATCACCAGCACCAGCGGCAGCGAGCGGATGAAGTCGACGTAGAAGCCCGCGATGCGCCCGAGCACCTTGTAGCTCGACAGCCGCATCAGGGCGATCAGGGTGCCGAACACGAGGCCGCCGAATGCCGCGAGCGCCGTCAAGGTCAGCGTGAAGCGCATACCCTCCAGGAACAGATAGGGCAGCGAGCGGCGGATGACGTCGAAATCGAGATTGCCGAGCATCGTCATTTGCCCGTGATGTAGCCGGGGATCGCGACATAGCGCTCGAGGAAGCGCATCGCGGTGACCACGACGAAATTGAGAAGAAGGTAGAGCACGGTTGCCGCGGTGAACGCCTCGAACACCTGGAACGAGAACTCCTGCATCGAGCGCGCCTCGCCGGTCAATTCGATCAGACCGATGGTGATGGCGACCGCGCTGTTCTTGATGGTGTTGAGGAACTCGGAGGTCAGCGGCGGCAGGATGATGCGGAACGCCATCGGCAGCAGCACGTAGCGATAGGTCTGCACCGTGGTGAGGCCGAGCGCGGTCGAGGCCTGCTTCTGGCCGCGTGGCAGCGAGCCGATGCCGGCCTGCAACTGCACGGCGACACGCGCCGACATGAAGAGGCCGACGCCGACCGCGGCAGTCCAGAACGGCGCGTTCGGCAACTGCTTCAGCCACAGCCCGGCGGATTTCGGCAGCAGCTCGGGCAGCACGAAGAACCACAGGAACAGCTGCACCAGGAGCGGCATGTTGCGGAAGAACTCGACCCAGCAGAAGCCGATCCACGACGCCATCCGCGACGGCAGCGTGCGCAGCACGCCGATCACCGTGCCGGTGACCAGCGCGATGATCCAGGCGAGCACCGACACCTTGATGGTGACCACCAGTCCCGCCAGCAACAGGTCGAGATAGGTGCCGGTCCCCATCGGGTTCGGCTCAAGAAAGATGTGCCAGTTCCAATTGTAGTTCACGGGTCCCCCGCGCTCTCGCGCCGATCACGCATTACGCCGACATCACGCGCGGCGTCTATGCAAATGTCCGGCCATTTTCCTCCAAAAATGGCCGGACATTCCTAGTCCTCTGGTCCCTCACGGTGAGGAGGCGCATTGCGCCGCCCGAACCATGAGGGCTCAGCAGCTTACTTGTATGAATCTGGATCCGGCGAGTCCGAGGGCTTGGCGAACTCGTGCTTCAGCTCCGGCCCGAGCTCGACATTGAGGGTCAGGCCCTTCGGCGGAATCTTCTGCATGAACCACTTGTCGTAGATCTTCTCGCCTTCGCCGCTGGTGTAGAGCGCGGCGGTGGCGGCGTCGACGACCTTCTTGAACGGCGCGTCATCCTTGCGCAGCATGATGCCGTAGGGCTCCGGCTTGGAGAACGCATCCTTCGAGATCACATAGTCGCCCGGCGACTTCGAGCCGGCGACGAGGCTCGCGAGCAGGATGTCGTCCATCACGAAGGCGACCGCGCGGTCGGTCTCGACCATCAGGAAGGCTTCGGCATGGTCCTTGGCCGGGATGATGTTGGCGCCGAGGCCGCGCGCGACATTGGCCTCGGTGAGCTGCTTGATGTTGGTGGTGCCGGCGGTCGAAACCACGGTCTTGCCCTTGAGGTCGTCGATCGACTTCAACCCGCTCGACTTCTTGAAGACGTAGCGGCTGGCGGTCAGAAAATGGGTGTTGGTGAACCAGACCTGCTTCTGGCGCTCGGCATTGTTGGTGGTCGAGCCGCATTCGAGGTCGACAGTGCCGTTGGCCATCAGCGGGATGCGCGTCGCCGAGGTCACCGGGTTGAGCTTGACCTCGAGCTTGTCGAGCTTCAGCTCCTTCTTGATGGCATCGACGATCTTGTAGCAGATGTCCATCGCATAACCGACGGGCTTCTGGTTGTCGTCGAGATAGGAGAACGGGATCGAGGAATCGCGGAAGCCGAGCGTGATCGCGCCGGTTTCCTTGATGTTCTTCAGCGTCCCGGTCAGCTCCTCGGCCTGCGCCTGGCTCACGCCGAGGGCGGCGGCGAGCGCGAAGCCGATGAGATATTTGGATGTCATACGTCTACTCCTTCGTGGAAACGTCGATTTACTGCGTGAGAATGTCGGCGAGGACGGGTGCGATATAGCGGCGAAACTGCTCCGGATTCTCGCTCATCGGAAAATGACCGAGCCTTTCCATGATCGTGACGCTGGCGCCCCCTATTGCCGCTGCCGTCCGCCTCGTGTCCTCAGGCGTGCAGGAGAAATCATACTCGCCCGTGAGGAGATAGAGCCTGCATACTTTAGTATCGATTGACGCGACCCGGCCGCGCAGGTCGCCGTCGACACGGTAGAAATACAGGTCGCCCTTGAACACGCCGGGGCCGCCCTGCTTGTAGGCCCACAGCGTTTCCATCCGCGCAGGCGCCGGGCTCTGCGGCGCAATCAGCCCCGACACCAGCGCGGCGCAAACCTCGCCACCGTGAACGTCGGGGCGGTTCAGCCAGTCGGTGTCATACCACGGCGCCTGGAAATCGGCCGCCTCCAGCCCGATCAGCGCGCGGAACTCGGCGGCATGTTCGATCGCAAGGTTGAGCACGATGCGGCCGCCGATCGAGCAGCCCATCACGACAGGCTTCTCCAGCCGCAATGCGCGGCAGAAGGCGCGGATGGTCTCGGTGTAGCGCGCGGTGGTGAGTTGGTATTCATCGCCGGCCCAGCTTTTCGGCGGATTCGACTTGCCATGCCAGGGCATATCGAAGGCAATGACGCGGAAATTTTCGGCAAATTGCGCGTCTGCGAGCAGATGCCGCCACTGCCGCGCATCTGATCCCGCGGTGTGCAGGCAGACCAGCGGAATGCCCTTGCCGTTCTCCTCGAAGTAGATGCGGTGCAGCTCGCCGCCGATCTCGACGTGAACGTAGCGGCCGACCATCGGCTCGATATGGCCGTTCGTGAGCGTGCCGCTCATGCTACGGCCGCCGCAAAATGCTGTCGCGGCAGCGCCAGCAGGTCCTTGAAGTATTGCAGGTGCGCCATGAAGGGATGCAGATCGCCTTCCAGCACCGCCTCGCCGCGCTTGGTCAGCGCCAGGAGATCGTGCCAGCCGGGTTTCGGCTCTGCCTGCCAATAGGCCGCCCAGGCCTGCGGCGTCGCGCGATAGGCAAAGCGCCACGAGCGCATCAGGACCGGCGAAGGCACGAACTCGACGATGCGCCCGGCGCGGATCGCGGCATGAAACGGCCGCGCCATCGGGCCGAGCAGGCAGTCGCAATCGAGCAGCCGCCCGCGCGAGACCAAGAAAGGCGCCTGGTCGAGCAATGCGGGAATGCCGGCAAACGCCGTCGTCACAGCGTCGTCGGTGGCGTCGGGCGATAGCATCATCTGGCGGGGAGGTTTTCCTGCGGCGGACGCCCCATGATGACCGGAAGGGCGCCATCCCGCAAGGCGCCGATGCCCTTGGGTTCCCCGGATTATACGCTTGACCAAACGCGGCTTGCCGGTCAGGGCGCGGGGCGGCGCCCCCCTCCTCGCACGCTGCCGGGAGCTGCCAATAGCTGCCAATCCGTCAGACCAAAGGCCGATTGAATTCCGCGGCTCGGCAGGTTGCGCCAGACCGCGACAGGCCAATTGTCGCAGCCGGCGCCTTCGCTCTTCCGTTGCCCGCCGCGTTCTGTCCAATGCGCTCTTACGTCCCTGCGACGACAGGGACGATCATTGCCAACACCGAACAAGACTTGGCCGCGATCGAACGCGGCCGCACGGGAGAAATCGAGATGTCGCACCGCAATTCCTGGATGGTCCTGCTCGCCGCCGCCGGCATGCTGCTGTCAACGGCGGCGCAGGCGCAGGAGTATCCGACCAAGCCGATCACGCTGATCGTGCCATGGCCGGCGGGCGGCTCGACCGATATCTCGATGCGCGCGATCGCCGAGAGCGCCTCGAAGGTGCTGGGCCAGCCGATCGCGGTCGACAACAAGGCGGGCGGCGGCGGCACCGTGGGCCCCGCGACCATGGCGGCCGGCGCCAAGCCCGACGGCTACACCATCGCGCAGATTCCGATCACCGTGTTCCGCCTGCCGTTGATGCAGGAGGTGTCGTGGGATCCGGCGAAGGATTTCTCCTACATCGTCCACCTCACCGGCTACACCTTCGGCGTCACCACCAATGCAGAGTCGCAGTTCAAGACCTGGCAGGACGTGGTCGATTTCGCCAAGAAGAATCCCGGTAAGGTGACCTACGCGACGCCGGGCACCGGCACCTCGCTGCATATCGGCATGGAGCAGATCGCCTTGATGGCCGGCGGGATCAAGCTGACGCAGGTGCCGTTCAAGGGCGGCGCCGAGACCAACGCCGCGGTGCTCGGCCAGCACACCATGCTGCAGGCCGATTCCACCGGCTGGCGGCCGCTGGTCGACGCCGGCAAGCTCCGCCTGTTGATGGTGTGGACCGGCACGCGCTCGCCGAACTATCCCGACGTGCCGACGCTCAAGGAGCTCGGCTATCCCATGATCTATGACTCGCCGTTCGGCATCGCCGGCCCCAAGGGCATGGATCCCAAGATCGTCGCCAAGCTGCACGACGCCTTCAAGAAGGCGATCGAGGATCCGGCCGTGATCGCAACACTGGCCAAATACGACATGGTGCCGAACTACAAGAACACCGAGGACTACAGGAAGTTCGTGGTCGAGGTCACCGAGTCCGAACGCAAGGTGATCGACACGCTCGGGCTGACGAAGAAGTAAGAGACAATGACACAGAACTGAGCTCACCACGAGCGAGAGCGTCATCCCGAGGTGCGAGCCGCCCTTGCGGCTCGCCTCGAAGGATGGACACGGGCACCGTCGCCCTTCGAGGGCGTCGCTGCGCGTCGCCACCTCCAGCGACAACGGCAAAGCCGTTGCGCGGGGGTGACGGTGAACTAAGAGCGAGGCTTGCCATGAACAACAACACCAACGTCAAACTCCGCCTCAACAACTCCGAGCTCTGGGGCGGCCTGATCGGGCTTTCGCTCGGCGGCTTCGTGATCTGGTCGGGGCTCAAGCTCAAGCTCGGCACCATCAACGATCCCGGCTCCGGCTACGTGCTGTTCTACACCGGCATCCTGATGTGCGTGTTCGCGATCTCGATCATCCTCGCCGCGATCACCGAGGGCGGCCCGACCTTCGCCTCGCGCTGGGAGAATGCGCGCTGGGGCAAGCCGGTCCTCGTCATCGTCTGCCTCGCCGCGTTCGCCTTTGCGCTGGAGCCGCTGGGCTTCCTGCTGTCGGCGATCCCGCTGATGCTGTTGCTATTGCGCGTGATCGATCCGGTGCGCTGGTCGCTGGCGATCCCGCTGTCCATCCTAGCCCCGCTCGGGATGTGGTGGGTGCTGAAGCACCTGCTCGCGATCCAGCTGCCGAGCGGCATGTTCGAGATCGGTTGAGCGCTCATGGATACTCTCGTCAATGTCGCCCACGGCCTCGGCGTCGCGTTGCTGCCGGTCAATCTGCTTTATTGCTTCATCGGCGTCTTCATCGGCACGCTGGTCGGCGTGCTGCCCGGCATCGGCCCGATCTCGGCGATGTCGCTGCTGCTGCCCGTCACGCTGTCAGGCACGCCGGAGTCCGGCATCATCATGATGGCCGGCATCTACTACGGCTCGATGTATGGCGGCTCGACCACGTCGATCCTGGTCAACATTCCCGGCGAAGCCGCCTCCGTCGTCACCTGCATCGACGGCCACCAGATGGCCAAGCAGGGCCGCGCCGGCCCCGCGCTCGGCATCTCCGCATTCGGCTCGTTCATCGCCGGCACCTTCTCGCTGGTCGCCCTGATGCTGGTCGCGCCCTCGCTCGCCAGCGTCGCGATCGCGTTCGGCCCCGCCGAATATTTCAGCCTGATGGTGCTCGGCCTCGTCGTGCTGACCTTCCTGACGCAAGGCTCGATGGCCAAGGCGCTGCTGATGGCCTGCATCGGCGTCGTGCTCGGCCTGGTCGGGCTCGACAGCATCACCGCGCAGCCGCGACTGACCTTCGGCCGCATCGAGCTGATCGACGGCATCGGCCTCGTGCCTGTCGTGATGGGCCTGTTCGGCGTCGCCGAGGTGCTGCTCAACACCGAGCAGGCGATCAAGCGCGACATCATCAAGACGAAGATCACCCAGCTGCTGCCGAGCAGGGAGGACTGGAAGGCCAGCAGCGGACCGGTGGCACGCGGCACCGTGCTCGGCTTCTTCCTCGGCATCCTGCCCGGCGGCGGCGCCGTGGTGGCGTCGTTCGCGTCCTATGCGCTGGAGAAGCGGCTCTCGAAGCATCCGGAGCGCTTCGGCCATGGCGCGATCGAGGGAGTCGCGGGGCCGGAATCGGCCAACAATTCCGCCGCCGGCGGCGCCTTCATTCCGCTGATGACGCTCGGCATCCCGCCGAACGTGGTGATGGCGCTCTTGCTCGGCGCCTTCGTGATCCACGGCCTGCAGCCGGGACCATTGATGATCTCGCAGAACCCGACGCTGTTCTGGGGCATCGTCGCCAGCATGTATATCGGCAACCTGATGCTGCTGGTGCTCAACCTGCCGATGATCGGCATGTGGGTGCAGCTGCTGCGGCTGCCCTACAACGTGCTGTTCCCGCTGATCATCCTGTTCACGATCATCGGCGTCTACTGCTCCAGCAACAACGTGTTCGACGTCCACGTCATGATCGCGTTCGGCGTGATCGGCTATTTCATGCGCAAGCTCGGCTACGAGCCGGCGCCGCTGGTGCTGGCCTTCGTGCTCGGGCCGATGCTGGAGAACAATCTGCGCAAGTCGCTGATCCTGTCGCAGGGCGACCTCATGACCTTTGTGGAGCGGCCGATCTCGGCGATCTGCCTCGCCTTCGCGCTGGTGCTGCTGGTCGGCCCGCTGCTGCCGTCGCTGCGCAGGAAGCGCGAGCTGGTGGCGCTGGATGAGGGGGCGTAGGAAGCTGTCGATCTGCTGCCGCGCGAGCAGCTAGCCCCCTCGCCCCGTTCTTACGGGGAGAGGGTTGGGGTGAGGGGCTGCCTCCGCGGAAACGGTGATAGCTGAGTTCGCGGAGGCTCCCCCTCACCCGCAACGCATCTGACGATGCGTTGCGGCCTCTCCCCGCGCGCGGGGAGAGGCGAAGTGGCGGCTTAGCCCACCTTCGTCGGACGCCCGTTCTTCGGCGCCTGGGCCATCGCGCGGGCCAGCACCTGGGCTTCTTTCTTCAGCATGTCGGCGAGTTCGCTTTCGCGGCGGCGGATGCGATCGGTGGCGGCGCCGATCGAGAGCGCGGCGACCACCTCGCCGGCATCGTCGCGGACGGGAACGCCGACGCCGCCCATGCCGGGGAATGCGGCGTCGAGCAGCACGGTGTGGCCGGCCTTGCGCGCCACCGCGATCCGCTCACGCAGGAATTTCGGCGTGATGCGCGGCGATTTCGCCAGCCGCGGCACGATCACCTCGATCACGGCCTCGATCTCGGCATCCGGCAGCCAGACCAGGAGCGCCAGCGCGCCGGCGCCGACCCCGAGCGGTCGGCGGCTGCCGATCTGCAGATAGTTCGGCTGCAGCGGATGGCTGCCGACCGAGCGCGCCAGATAGAGCGCCTCGACGCCGGAGCGCACCGACAGCAGCGCCGTGTCCGCTGAGCGCTCCGACAGCCGCAGCAGGCTCGGCTGCGCCAGTTCGGCGATGTCGACCGAACGGCGCGCGCCGACCGCCATCACCCGCGCCTCCTGGCCGAGCTCATAGGTCTTGGCGCCGGTGACGCGGCTGACGAAACCTTCCTCGATCAGCGAGTTGAGGATGCGCAGCGCGGTCGCCTTGTTCAGCGAGGTGGTGTCGGCGATGTCGGTCAGCCGCAGCGGCGAGCGCTGCGCCAGCACGCGCAGGATCGCGCAGACCTTCTGGATCGCGTTGAACTTGTCGGGTTGGCCCGGCTCCGGCGGCGGCCTCTTGCGGCTGGTCCGTGCGGTCGCAGTCGTGGAGGCGTTCATGCCTTGGTCTTCCTTGCCTCAATTCCAAATCCTGAACCGGGCACGACGAGAGACGCGCCCGGCGGACATCATCCTAAGACGGATGACGCGCGCCGGACATCGTATACTTTCGTCAGATGAAACTTTGATTGCGACTATCTACGCTGCTCTGCAGCAACAAGGATATTTGAATTTCGCTTTACGAAATCAATTACTCTTTGAGCGTGATCTTTTCGAAAAACCGCTTCGCAGTTTTTCGGATCCTGCTCTATGCGAGCCGCAGCCGGCGGATGGTGAACAGCGACCACAGGCTGAGCAGGCAGACACCGGTGAGGTAATAACCCGGTGCGAGCTCGCCGATCGGCGCGAAGCCGCCCATCCAGGTCATGATCGCCGGGCCCATGCCGCCGAACAATGTGACGCCGATATTGTAGCTGAGGCCGAGCCCGGTGGCACGCGTCGCCGCCGGAAACAGCTCCGACATCAGCGCGGCCAGCGGTCCATAATACAGCGACTTGAGCACGCCGAGCCACAGCACGCCGATCAGGATGATGGTCGGCGTCGGCCTGCCCGTGAGCAGCAGGAAGGCCGGGAAGATCGAGACCAGCAGCAGCGACGCAAACAGGATCATGTGGGTGGTGCGCCCGATCTTGTCGGAGACGAGGCCTGCGATCGGCGCCAGCAGCGCGACCGCCGTCTGCGCGGCGAATGCCGCGATGAAGCCGACCGAGGGCGCGAGGTTGAGCGTCTTCACCACATAGGTCGGCATATAGACGATCAGATAATTGACCGCGGTCGACACCGCGAGCGCGCCGATCGCAAGGATCGTCGCGAGCTTCTGCCGCGCGAACACTTCCCTCACCGGCGAGTCCTGCGTTCCGGCTGCCGGCGGCGGCGTCGCATCGTCGACATGGTTGCGGATGTAGATGCCGACCGGGCCGATCAGCACACCGAACAGGAACGGCAGCCGCCAGCCCCAGGATTGCAGATCCTCGGGGCTCATCAGCGAGGTCAGCAGCGCGCCGAAGCCCGCGCCGAGCAGGCCGCTGACGCCCTGGCTCGCGAACTGCCAGCTCGCCACGAAACCGCGTCGCTCCGGCATGTGCTCGACCAGGAACGCGGTCGAGGAGCCGAACTCGCCGCCCGCGGAAAAGCCCTGCACCAACCGCGCCAGCATCACCGCAACAGGCGCCAGGATGCCGATGGTCTGGTAGGTCGGCATCAAGGCCAGCACCAGCGTGCCGAACGTCATCAGCACGATCGAGAGCATCAACGAGGCCTTGCGGCCGTGACGGTCGGCATAAGCGCCGAGCACGATGCCGCCGATCGGGCGGATCAGGAACGACAGGCCGAAGCTGCCGAAGGTCAGCAGCAGCGAGGTGGTCGGATCATTGGCCGGGAAGAACGCCTTGGAGAGGTAGACCGCGAAATAGGCGTAGACCGAGATGTCGTACCATTCGAGCGCATTGCCGACCGAGGTCGCGACGATCAGGCGGGTGATGTTTTTCTTGTCGACCGCAGTTGCATGTTGAGAGTCGGCCGAAGTTGATAAAGTCATTCCGTTTTCCTTGCCGGCGTCGGACGCCAGTTGTCCGCTCGTCATGCCCGGCCTTGCCGGACATCCATGTATCGCCCGTCATCCTGAGGTGCGAACGGAGCGAGCCTCGAAGGATGCACGGCCCCGCTGGTGGCCGTCGATCCTTCGAGACGCGGCTGACGCCGCTCCTCAGGATGACGGGTAAACAGCGGGCCCGTCCTTCACCCCTTGCGCTTTGCCTCGCCGAGATCCCAGAACAGGCCGGCCATGATGGTCAGCGCCTCCTCGGTCACCGGCAGCAGGATGTGCTCGTCGGGCGCGTGCTGCGAGCAGCCCGGGTAGGAATGCGGCACCCAGATCGTCGGCAGGCCCAGCCCTTCCGAGAACACGTCGTTCGGCAGCGAGCCGCCGAAGTTCGGCAGCACCGCCGGCGCCTTGCCAGTGGTGGTGCGGATCGAGTTCGCCGCCCAGTCGATCCACGGGCTGTCCATGTCGGTGCGCGAGGCGCCAAAGCGCTGCGCGCCCGAGACCTCGACCATCGGGAAGCCGTTCTTGTGCAGATAGTCGCGCACCCCATCGATCACTTCGAGATACCTGGTGCCGACGACGAAGCGGAGCTGCAGCACCGCGTTCGCCTTGCCCGGAATGGCGTTGGCAGGCTTGTCGATATTGCCTGACGACATCGCCAGCACTTCCAGCGTGTTCCAGGCGTAGAGCCGTTCGGCCGCGGTCAGGCCCTCCTCGCCCCAATCCTCCGCCAGCGCCGGTTCATCCGCCGTCGGCTTGATTTCGACGTCGGCGAGCGCGGCGCGGACGCGGTTCGAGATCGGCGGCGGTTTCAGGATCTCGAGCTTCATGCGCCCCTTGCCGTCGACCAGGCTCGCGATCGCGTTCACCAGAATCGTCGCCGGATTGGCCAGCACGCCGCCCCAATTGCCGGAATGGTTGCCACCCTCGCGCAGATTGACGTCGAGATGGATGCGGTTGCCGCCGCGGCAGCCGAGGAAGATGGTCGGCCGGTCCGCCGACAGCCGCGGCCCGTCCGAGGCAATGAACAGATCGGCCTTCAGCTCGTCGCGATGCGCCCCGCAAACCTCGCGCAGATCGGGCGAGCCGATCTCCTCGCCGGTCTCGATGATGAACTTGGCGTTGAAGCCGAGCTTGCCGCCGCGCGCCTGCTTCACCGCGCGCAGTGCGGCCATGTTGATCGAATGCTGGCCCTTGTTGTCGGCGGTGCCCCGGCCATAGACCCGGTCGCCCTTGACCGTGGTCTGCCAGGGATTGAGCCCGTCGCGCCATTCGCCGACCATGCCGTCGACGACGTCGCCATGGCCGTAGGTCAGCACGGTCGGCCGCGCGGCATCCTCCTGGTAGTCGGCGATCAGATAGGGCCCGCGGCCGGTCGGCGACTCGATCAGCCGGGTCTTGAAATCGAGCTCGGCGAAGGCCGGCTGCAGATTCTCGACCAGATAGGCGCGCAGCGCATCGGCCTTGTCGGCATTCAGGCTCTCGGTCTGGTAGCCGACCCTGCGGTCCAGCTCCTGCAAGAACTGTCCCGATTGAAAATGCTCTCGCACCTTTGCGATTGCGTCGGCCCGTGTCGCCATGATTGTTCCTTCGTCAGGTCGCGTCTTGGCATGAACCCGCCGGATCGCTGCGTTGCACAGCCGGGTCATGCTCTGATGGCCGGCAACCTATCGGGATCGGCGCGCCACCGGAAGGGTGTGAATCGCGAAGGGGCCTTGCCAAAACGAGGGAAGTCGCAACAAGTTGCTGCGGGACGCCCGGCATCCGACCGGGCAGCAGCATTCGAAGCAGCGCTCAAGGTTTCGACCAGGGTTTCGACAATGACAAAACAAATCCGGCTCAACGCCTTTGCCATGAACTGCGTGGCGCATCAGTCGCCGGGGCTGTGGACCCATCCGCGCGACCGCACCAAGGACTACAACAAGCTGTCCTACTGGACCGATCTGGCGAAGACACTGGAGCGCGGCCGGTTCGACGGGCTGTTCCTCGCCGACGTGCTCGGCGTCTACGACGTCTACGCGGGCAATCCGGATGCGGCGCTGCGCAACGCGGCGCAGACCCCGGCCAACGAGCCGCTAATGCTGATCCCGGCGATGGCCGCGGTAACCGAAAATCTCGGCTTCGGCGTCACCAGCAACCTCTCCTTCGAGCCGCCCTACCCGTTCGCGCGGCGGATGTCGACGCTCGATCACCTCACCGGCGGCCGGGTCGGCTGGAACGTGGTGACGGGCTATCTCGACAGTGCCGCGCGCGGTGCCGGCAAGGACAAGCAGACCGCGCATGACGACCGCTACGAGCTCGCCGACGAATATATGGAGCTGGTCTACAAGCTCTGGGAAGGCAGCTGGGAGGACGACGCCGCGATCCGCGACGTCGCGCGCGGCATCTTCACCGACCCTGCGAAGGTCCATCGGGTGCAGCACGAGGGCAGCAGCTACCGCCTCAACGCGATCCATCTGTCCGAACCGTCGCCGCAGCGCACGCCGGTGCTCTACCAGGCCGGCACCTCGCCGCGCGGCCGGCAGTTCGCCGCCGAGCACGCCGAATGCGTCTTCATGTCGGGCCCGTCGGCGAAGGTGATCGGCCCGCGGGTGTCGGCGATCCGCGAGCTCGCCGCCGAGAAAGGCCGCAACGCGGCCGAGATCCTGATGTTCTCGATGATGTGCGTCGTGGTGGCGCCGACCGAAGCCGAGGCCAAGGCGAAATACGCCGAGTATCGCAGCCATATCAGCCACGAGGGCGCGCTGGCGCTGATGTCGGGCTGGACGGGTGTGGACTTCTCGACCTATTCGCTCGATCAGGAAGTCCGCCACGTGCAGAACGATGCCGGCCGCTCCGCGATGGACAACGTCACCCGCGCCGATCCCGATCGGGTCTGGACCGTGCGCGAGGTCGCCGAGCATGTCGGCATCGGCGGCGCCGGCCCCGTGGTGGTCGGTTCGCCCGAGCAGGTCGCCGACAAGATCGAGCAATGGTTCGAGGACACCGACGTCGACGGCCTCAACGTCGCGTTTGCGATTTCGCCCGGCGATTTCGAGGATATCGCCGACATGCTGGTGCCGGAGCTCGTCAAGCGCGGCCGCTACAAACGGGAGTACGCCAAGGGCACGCTGCGCGAGAAGTTGTTCGGCGCCGGCCGCGCCAGACTCGACGACACGCACCCGGCGGGGCGATATCGGGTGAAGAGTGCGGCGGAGTAGGTGCGTAGGGTGGGTTAGCGAAGCGTAACCCACCATCTTCGTCCAGCAACCACCGGTGCGGATGAGAGACCGGCGGTGGGTTACGCCTTCGGTTAACCCACCCTACGGTTCTGAGTTCGTCAATTCACCGAATTGCTGACCATCACCTCGATCAGCTTCGCACCGGGGCGGCTGAATGCCGACTTCATCACACCCTTCAGTTCCTGCGGGTCGGTGACCTTGATCGCCTCGAGTCCGAGCGAGCGGGCGACGCCGGTGAAATCGACCGGTGGATCGATGAAATCCATGCCGACATAATTGTCGTCGCCGTGGAAGGCGAGCAGGCGCTGCTTGATGATGCGGTAGCCGCCATTGTTGACGATGACGAAGGTCAGCGGCAGCTTGTGATTGGCCGCGGTCCACAGCGACTGGATCGAATACATCGACGAGCCGTCGCCGGAATAGCACACCACCGGGCGCTGCGGATTGGCGAGACTGACGCCGACCGCGGCCGGCAGGCCCCAGCCGATGCCGCCGGAAGCGAGCGCGTGATAGCCGAAGCGGTCGCGATGCGGGCGTAAGCCGAGGATCTGCCGCGACGAGGTCAGGCCCTCGTCGACCAGGATCGCGTTATCCGGCATCGCCTCTACGACCTGCAGCGCCAACCAATCCGGATCGATCGGCGAGGTCTGGCTCGCCTTCGAGATCTGCTCGACCAGCGCCTTGCGCTTCGCCGCCCAGTTCTTCGTCGACAGCGCCGCGAGGCCCTGCTTCGCACGTGTCTCCAGCGCGCCGCCGCCGAGCTCCTTCAATGCCGGGACCAGCGCGCGCAGCGTTTCCTTCACGTCCGCCTTCACCGCGATCTCGGCGCCATAGTTCCTGGCGAGATCACTGTCGACCAGACCGACCTGCACGATCGAGAGCCCGTCGGGCAGCGGGTCGACCTCGCTATAGACCGACATCCGCAGCGGGTCGCCGCCGAGCGCGATCAACAGATCATACGGCGCCAGCACATCGCGCGCGACCTTCTGCAGCCGCGCGATCGCGCCCATGAAGCTCGGGCTCTCGGAGAGGAAATGCGAACCATAAGGCGTCGGCGATTGCCAGGCCGGGCAGCCCAGCGTCTCGGCCAGATCGGCGGCCTCGCGCAGCGCGTCGCTCTTGACGATCTCGTCGCCGACGACGATCACCGGGCGCTCGGCTTTCAGGATGCGCGCGGCCAGCGCCTTCAAGGAATCTTCCGACGGCCGGACCCGCGTGTCGATCCGGGTGGAGCGGCCGAGCTCGATGCCGGCCTCGGCGTTGAGAATGTCGCCGGGCAGCGAGATGAACACCGGTCCCATCGGCGGCGTGGTCGCGATCTTGGCGGCGCGGCGCACGATGCGCGGCAGGTCCTCGAGCCGCGTCACCTCGACCGCCCATTTCACCAAGGGCGTGGCCATCTGCACCAGCGGGCCATAGAGCACCGGCTCGGTCAGGCCGTGGCCCTGTTCCTGCTGGCCGGCGGTGAGGATCAAAGGCGTGCCGGTGAAGCTCGCATTGTAGAGCGAGCCCATCGCATTGCCGAGGCCGGGCGCGACATGGACGTTGCAGGCGACCAGCTTGCCGGAGGCGCGGCTGAAACCATCGGCCATCGCGACGACCAGGCTCTCCTGCATCGCCATCACATAGGTGAGGTCAGGATGATCCTTCAGCGCATGCATGATCGGCAATTCGGTGGTGCCGGGATTGCCGAACAGATGCGTGACGCCCTCGTCCTTCAACAGCGCCAGGAAAGCCGAGCGGCCGGTTATGCGATTCTTCATGTTCCCTCCAGGCCTGCCGGCGCGTTGGCCGACGGCGCCGGGGGAGATGACCAAACTTGCGCCGGGGGAGCAATCGAGCGGTCGGTCATGGCCGCATTCCCCCGGCGCGCGCCTGGCACTCCGGGCTCATCATTTCACTCCGCTGGCCGGTCCCTCGAAAGCCGGCGTTGGCAGACGTGAACCTCGACGGGAGCCATCGAATTGCGCGGCCGGCTTTAACGCTACTTTAGCCAGAGTGTCCTAAAGCGACGATGGTTTGCCTTCATCAAGCACACAGACAAGCATGCAGGGCCCGCAGGCGGCTCGTTTCGATCGCGGGGGTTCAGTCATGGACGCGCTGGCGGCCTGGAACGGAACCAGGCTCGATAGAGGACCGGGAACGATCGGGCTCGAGAAGCCGGGTCTCTATGTCTTCCTGATCGCAGCCACGTCTCTGTACTACCTGTCGAACGGGCCGCTCCTGCTCGGCCACCTTGATCTCGGATGGCACCTCGCCGCCGGAGACCTGATCAGGGAACGCGGCAACGTCCCCTTTCAGGATCCATGGTCATTCACCCTCGGCGACAGGCAATGGTACAATTTGTCCTGGCTTTGGGACGTGCTCGCCAGCGTGGTGTTTCAATACACGGGGTATATCGGACTCACGCTGTCAGTCGTTGCATGTGGCGCCGTCATCACCGGATATCTTGCATCGATCTGCCTGCGCAGCGGCGCCTCGACACTCGCGGTCGGCATTTCCGTTCTCGCCGCGTGCTTGCTTTACCCGGCGTTCGTGACCGCGCCGAATTCCTATCTCGCCGCTTCGCCGAACACCCCGACCATGCTGTTCTGCGTCGTTTTCTACGCAGAGTGCCTGAAGCGAACCAGATGGTTCCTGCTGCCGGTGATGATGGTCCTGTGGGCCAATCTGCATGGCGGCTTTGTGCTCGGGCTTTTCGTCATCGGCTTTTTTGGCGCCATGTCCGTGCTCAGGCGGGACTGGGCCGGCGTGAGGATCTACAGTTTCGCAGCAGCCGGCTGTCTTGTCGCAATCCTGATCAATCCGCTCGGCTGGCACATCTACGACGGCGTCACCACCACGCTGGGCCATTTTGCGCAGGCGAACATCACCGAGTGGTGGTCTTATTCGGCGAACTTCAGCGTGCCCGGAAGCATTCCCGGCATCGTCTACATCGCGATATTCGCCGCGTTCGAGCTGCGCCATCCGGCTGCCTCGCCCGCTCCTCTGGAGTCGCGGCTGCTGTCCTGGCTGTTCCTGCTGCTGGGATTCTATCAGTACCGGTACATGTCGTTCTTCTTCATGTTCGCAACGGTGCCGCTGGCGCTCCACATCGACCGGGTGCTGCCCAAGCAGCTGAACGACCTCAAGGTCCAGAGCTCGCTCCTGGTTGTCGGCATCGTCGGAATGTGCGCGCTGCCGCTGACCTTGATGTACGTCAAGCCGGCGCTCGCGATGCCGCAGCTGCTCTCGGAACGGGATGCGCGCTATCTTCAAAGCCATTTTCCGCATGCACGGCTGCTGAACCACTGGAACGTCGGCGGGCTCCTGATCTTCTACACGCGGGGCGCGGTGCCGGTGTTCGTCGACGGCCGGTCGGCCACCGCCTATCCCGATGAGCTGCTGCGCGACTATTTCAGCCTGATCAAATGGGAGATCGACGAGGCCGCCTGGGACGCCGTGCTCGCCAAGTACAAGATCGATACGGTGCTCTGGGTGAAGGCGCACGAACCGCTGAAGCGGTTCCTCGTGGACAAGAGAGGGTGGACCGAGGAATACGTAGGGTCGGAAGAGGTCATCTACGCAAAGCACTGACGCAGCCAGAGCATCGGTCCTGATTCAATCAGCACCGAAAATGAGCTAGAACATGCCCTCGCGCTCGCTGCGCTTCTTCTTTTTCGAACGCTGCCAGACCACGCCGGGATAGCCCTTCAGCGGCACCAGCGGCTCGCCGGTGTAGGCCCACTCCTGCAATTCCTCGATCGCGATGTGATAGAGCGGCTGCCGGCCGGTGCGCCCCGAAAACAGCGCGCGCGGAATGTTCACCATGTGCGGCGACCGCGCGCGCTCGTAGATGATGGGCGTGCCGCAATTGGCGCAGAAGCTGCGCGCGGTCTTGCTTTTCGTGTCCTCATAGCGCGAGAGCTCGCTTTCGCCCTGCGTGATGCGGAAACGCTTCTTCCAGCTGCCGACATAGGTCGCATAGACCGCGCCATGGGCGCGGCGGCTCGCGGCGGTGTGATCGTGCCAGGCCCAGCGCGCCGGCACGTCGATCTCGAACCGCACCTTGCCGCACAGGCACTGGCCGGCCGCGGGCTTCGCCAGCGCCACCGGTTTTGATTTCTTTGTCGGCTCGAATTCGTCGTCCGGAAACATCGGGGTCTCCCGGTTTTGCTGGCCGAGCTATCGTAGCCCGGATGCAGCGCAGCGAAATCCGGGAACGGTTGATCCGCCGATACAGAGCCCCCGGATTGCGCTCCGCTGCATCCGGGCTACGAGACTATCCGAGCGACGAGGCCCTCAGGCCTGCGCCATCTCGTCATGCACGGGATAATCCGTGTAGCCCTTCTCCTCGCCGGCATAGAAGGTCGCGCGGTTGTACTTGGTCAGCGGATAGCCGCGCTGCAGGCGGCGCGGCAGGTCCGGATTGGAGATGAAGTAGCGGCCGAATGCGATCGCATCGGCATGACCTTCCGCGACCGCGCTCTGCGCGCTGTCGCCGACGAAATTTCCGGCTGATATCAGCACGCCGCTCCACATCGGGCGGTACAGCACCATCGCCGACGGCACGTTCTGCCAGTCGACCTCGGCGCGGCCGGTGCCCGAGGCGCGCGGCTCGATGAAATGCAGATAGGCGAGCCCGAACTTGTCCAGCGCCTTGATGGCGTGGCTGTAGAGCGGCATCGGGTCGGCCTCGCCGCTGCCGTTGGCAATGCCGTAGGGCGAGAGCCGCACGCCGACGCGGTTGGCGCCCCACACCTCGGTCACCGCCTGCGCCACTTCCAGCAGGAAGCGGACGCGGTTCTCGATCGAGCCGCCATACTGATCGGTGCGCAAATTGCTGCGCGATTGCAGGAACTGCTCGATCAGATAGCCATTGGCGCCGTGGATCTCGACACCGTCGAAGCCGGCGGCAAGCGCGTTCTTCGCCCCTTGCCGGTAGGCCTCGACCATCAGCGCGACCTCACCGGTCGTAAGCGCACGCGGCGTCTCGTAGTCGACCACCTTGCCGTCCGCCGTCATGCACTTGAACTCGGAGGGGATCGCGACCGCCGACGGCGCCACCGGCAGCGCGTCATCCGGCTGGAACGAGGAATGCGAGACACGGCCGACGTGCCAGAGCTGCAGGAAGATCAGCCCGCCCTTGGCGTGCACGGCATCCACCACCTCGCGCCAGCCCGCGATCTGGGCCTCGTTGTAGATGCCGGGGACGCCGGGATTGCCGAAGCCGGTGGCGACCACCGGCGAGGCTTCCGCGATCAGCAGGCCGCCTTGTGTGGCGCGCTGCGCGTAATATTCCGCGTTCATCGGCCGCGGCGCGAGGCTCGGCCGCGCCGCCCGCATGCGCGTCAGTGGCGCCATCACGACACGGTGCTTCAGCTCATAGGGACCGACCTTGAGCGGCGAAAACAGCGACGGAGAACTCATGCCTACCCCGATTATTCTTTGTGATGTCCCGTTATGTCACGGGTTCATCTTGTTCGCAAAAGCAGGTAGTGGCAATCTAGCGAACAGACAAGCAGGCTTGCCATGTCGAAAACGAGCGCCACATCGCTCCCCTCGTTGAGCGTCCGCATCGATCTCGATGCCGAAGACCGCATCGGACCGGGCAAGATCCTGCTGCTCGAGCAGATCAGGGAATGCGGCTCGATCTCCGCCGCCGGCCGCGCCATGGACATGAGCTACAAGCGCGCCTGGGACCTCGTCGACGAGATCAACCGCATCTGCCGGCAGGCGGCGGTGGAACGGCAGACCGGCGGCAAGAACGGCGGCGGCGCGGTGCTGACCCCGTTCGGTCTCTCCTTGGTGGCACGCTACCGCAAGATCGAGCGCGATGCGGCGACCGCCGTGCGCAAGGACCTCGAGGCCCTGCGCAGCGACATCGGCAAGCCGAAGAAGGCCGCGGGGCGGTAAAGGCAAGAGCCGGCGGCCGTTACAGGGGCGCTTACGAAAATATCGAAAACAACCCCATGCAAAGTAGCCGGCGGCGGCCTGCGAGGCGACTTGACACGTCGGGCAACTCAGCGATATATTTCTAATATTCAGAAATAGCGCAGGCGTTGTGTGGGAGGCTTCCCTCCGCTAGCGCGCCGAACGTTGAGACCTGTACCCCCTCACCCGCCGCGCAAGGGCGCGGCGACCTCTCCCCGCAGGCGGGGAGAGGTGAGGAGCAAGTCGGATCCTAGCCGGTCTTGATCCAGACCGCCTTGACGTTGAGGTATTCCTCGACGTGCTGCTTGCCGGACTCGCGGCCGTAGCCGCTCATCTTGTAGCCGCCGAACGGCACCGCCGGATCCATCGCCTGGTAGCAATTGACCCAGACCGAGCCGGCGCGCAGCGCCTTGGCGACCTGGTGCGCCTTGCTGACATTGGTGGTCCAGACACCCGAGCCGAGGCCGAAGGTGGTGGCATTGGCGCGCTTGATCAGCTCGTCCGGATCCTTGAACGAGATCGCCGAGATCACCGGGCCGAAGATCTCCTCCTGGGCGATGCGCATGTTGTCCTGCACATTGGCGAACACGGTCGGCTGCACGAAATAGCCCTTCGACAGCGCGCCCTCGGTGAGGCGGCCGCCGCCGACCACGGCCTTGGCGCCTTCCTTCGCGCCGATATCGAGATAGCCCGAGACGCGATCGAGCTGATCCTTCGACACCAGCGGCCCAATCTGGGTGTTGGGATCGAGGCCGTTGCCGACCTGCAGCTTCTTGCCGAACTCGGCGACGCGGCCGACGAATTCGTCATAGACCTTCTGCTCGACGAACAGCCGGGTGCCGGCACTGCAGATCTGGCCGGAATTGGCGAACACCGCCATCGCAGCGCCCGGCACGGCAGCATCGAGGTCGGCGTCGGCGAACACGATGTCCGGCGACTTGCCGCCGAGTTCGAGCGAGACGCGCTTGAGGTTGCCGGCCGAGGCACGGATGATTGATTGTCCCGTGACGTGCGAGCCGGTGAAGGCGACCTTGTCGACATCGGGGTGCGAGGCAAGCGCGGCACCCGCGATCTCGCCGTAGCCCGGCACGACGTTGACGACTCCGGGCGGAATGCCGGCCTCCATGCAGAGCTCGCCGATGCGCAGCGAGGTCAGCGGCGATTCCTCGGCCGGCTTCAGCACCACGGTGCAGCCGGTCGCGATCGCGGGACCGATCTTCCAGATCGAGGCGGTCAGCGGACCGTTCCAGGGGATGATGGCGCCGACCACGCCGATCGGCTCCTTCAGCGTGTAGGAGAAAATCTCGCCGGGCAGCGAATTCTCGATGGTCTCGCCATGGATCGCGGTGGCCTGACCGGCGTAGTAGCGCAGCATGCCGAGCGCCCGCAGTCTGTTGCCGCGGGTGCGGCTGATCGGTGCGCCCATGTCGAGCGTATCGAGCTGGGACAGTTCCTCGAAATTGGCTTCAACCAACTCGGCGAGCTTGAGCAGCATGTTCTGCCGCTCGAACGGCTTGACCTTGCTCCACGGCCCTTCGAAGGCGCGACGCGCCGCCGCAACCGCACGGTTGATGTCCTCGGCATCGCCTTCGGCGACGGAGGCGAGCAATTCGCCGGTGGCGGGGTTGTGGGTTTCGAATTTCTTGCCGGAGGCGGCGTCGACCCATTTGCCGTCGATCAGCATCTGCTTGTAGGAGCCGTCGGCATAAGGATGGCGCGTGATCGGAATAGCCTGCGAAACAGCCATGTTTGCACTCCCTGTAAATGTCGGCTGAGGTGTTTTGGAAGCGTTATATCGGCGATTCTACAGCGCGGGCGCGAAACCGTAAAGCGAAGCAAGCGTTGTCGAGGGTGGCGCGCATGAAAACCTCCCATGCACCAGCGTGCATGCCGGGTGCGATATACTGATTTTCCAACTCAGCCACAAATGAGAGCGACGATGCCCCACCCCGTGATGTCACCCAATCATGTTGCCGTGATCACCGGAGGCGCATCCGGCATCGGGCTTGCCGCCGCGACGCGATTTGCCCAAGCCGGCATGAAGGTCTGCATCGCCGATCTCGGCGATGACAGGCTGAAGGCGGCTGCGACAAAACTGTCATCTGCCGCACCTGGTGGCGCCGCCGACATCATGACGGCTGCGGTCGATGTCAGCCGCGCCGATGAGGTCGCAGGCCTCGAGGCCGCCGTCGCGAAGGAGTTCGGCGGCACCGACATCCTGATGAACAATGCCGGCATCCAGCCCGGCAGCGCGATGTTCGGGCCCGCGGACAATTGGCGGCGCATCCTGGGCGTCAATCTGTGGGGCGTCATCAACGGCACGCAGGCGTTCGCGCCCAACATGATCAAGCGCGGCCGGCCCGGGCTGATCATCAACACCGGCTCCAAACAGGGCATCACCACGCCGCCGGGCGATCCCGCCTACAATGTCTCCAAGGCCGGCGTGAAGGCGTTCACCGAGGCGCTGCAGCACGAGCTGCGCAACACCGACGGCTGCAAGATTTCGGCGTATCTCTTGATTCCGGGCTTTGTCTTCACCGGGCTGACCGCGCGCGGCCGCATCGAGAAGCCGGCCGGCGCCTGGACAGCGGAGCAGACCGTCGACTTCATGATCGAACACCTTTCTGCAGGCGATTTCTACATCCTCTGCCCCGACAACGACGTGCCGCGCGCGCTCGACGAACGCCGCATCCTGTGGGCCGCCGGCGATATCGTCGAGAACCGCCCGCCGCTGTCGCGCTGGCATCCGGATTTCGGCGACGCGTTCGCGGCGTTCGTGAAGGGGAAGTGAGGTCTCTCCTCGTCATTGCGAGAAGCGAAGCGACGGAGCAATCCATGGCACCGCATATGTGGAGGGATGGATTGCTTCGCTTCGCTCGCAATGACGTGGAAACGACACAGATCGTAGGATGGGTAGAGCGAAGCGAAACCCATCAACTCGATATCCGCGGCCCGAATGATGGGTTTCGCTTCGCTCTACCCATCCTACAGACTCTCAATTCGCCCGCACCTGCACTGGCGTCTCCGGCTGCGACACCAGCGCCTCGCCGAGCTCGTTCTGCTGGGCGCGCGGGATCGAGAAGCAGACGCTGAAGCCGTCCGACGTCTTCAGCGTCATCATGCCATGGGCCGGATCGGTCGACTGCTCGAGCACCCATGAAGCCAGCGGATAGGCGTAGCGCAGGCTCTGGTCGCCGAAACGGGTCTGCAACGCCTTGCTGATCAGCCCGGGCAGCGTCATCACCAGTGCGCCGACCTGGTTGATCGACAGGCGGATGGTTGCGGGCTCACCCTTGCCGTCGACGAATCCGAGCGAAATGGCGCAGCCGTCAGGTGCGACTTCGCAGGTGGTGAGCTCCTGGGTTTCGATCTGCATACCGGCACTCCGGATCATTTCTTCGTTATATTTGTAAAGATATATCGCTCGGGTAACCGGCGTCCAGCCGTTATTGCAGACCTCGCTTTGGCCGTGGCCCGCCCGCCGCAACCGTGATATATGATAGGATATAGCGAGGTCCGCGAAGGACCCGTTTGACCAGGGAGAGCAAAGCCTATGAGTGATTACAAGCTTCTCATCGACGGCAAGATGGTACCCGGCGACCAGACCATGCCGGTGCTCAATCCGGCGACCGAAGAGGTGGTGGCGCAATGCCCCCGCGCCTCCAAGGAGCAGCTCGACAAGGCCGTCGCCGCGGCGAAGGCCGCCTACCCGGCATGGGCCGCCACGCCGATGGAAGAGCGCCGCAAGCTCATCATCAAGATGGCCGAGGCGATCGAGGCCAACGCCAACGAGCTCGCGCACATCCTGACCAGCGAACAGGGCAAGCCGCTCGCGGACGCCACCGGCGAAGTGATGGGCATGGCCGGCTTCTTCCGCTATCTCGGCTCGCTCGATCTGCCGATGCGCGTGGTCGAGAATTCCGGCGACCGCAAGGTCGAGGCCTATCGCCGCCCGCTCGGCGTGGTCGGCGCGATCATCCCCTGGAACTATCCGCTGCTGATCCTGGCGTTCAAGCTGCCGTCGGCGCTGCTCGCCGGCAACACCCTGGTGGTGAAGCCTGCACCCACCACGCCGCTGGCCTCGCTGCGCTTTGCCGAACTGGTCAAGGACATCCTGCCGAAGGGCGTGCTCAACTTCATCGCCGACGCCAACGATCTCGGCGACCACATGACCAAGCACCCTGACATCCGCAAGATCTCCTTCACCGGCTCGACCGCAACCGGCCAGAAGGTGATGGCGAGCGCATCGCAGACATTGAAGCGGATCACGCTCGAGCTCGGCGGCAACGACGCCGGCATCGTGCTCGACGACGTCGATCCGAAGAAGGTGGCGCCCGGCATCTTCGAGGGCGCATTCCAGAACTCCGGCCAGGTCTGCCTCGCCATCAAGCGGCTCTATGTGCATGAGTCGGTCTATGACGAGATCTGCAACGAGCTGGTCGCGATTGCGAAGAACACCGTGGTCGATGACGGCTCCAAGCAGGGCACCAAGCTCGGCCCGCTGCAGAACAAGATGCAGTACGAGAAGGTGAAGGCGTTCCTCGACGACGCCCGCAAGAACGGCAATGTGATCGCCGGCGGCGCCGCGATGGACCGTCCCGGCTATTTCATCGAGCCCACCATCGTGCGCGACATCAAGGAAGGCTCCAAGCTGGTCGACGAGGAGCAGTTCGGCCCGGTGCTGCCGGTGATCAAATATTCCGACAAGGATGACGTGATCCGCCGCGCCAACGCCACCACCTACGGCCTCGGCGCGTCGGTCTGGTCGTCGGACATCAAGCGGGCGCATGAGGTCGCGACCCAGATCGAGGCCGGCACGGTGTGGATCAACAAGCACCTCGACATGGCCCCGAACATTCCGTTCGGCGGCGCCAAGCAGTCGGGCATCGGCACCGAATTCGCCGAGGAAGGCCTCGCCGAATTCACCCAGCTGCAGATCATCAACGGCCCGCCGGCCGCCTGATCGGAAAACATGCGGCCGCGACGCCTTGGTACCCCTTGGCGCCCCCTTTGGCGTCGCGGCCGCCGCTCTCCTCCACAACGAACAGAGCCCAACATGTTCGATGCCCAATGCGACCTTGCCGCCCTGGTCTATGACGATCACGACGATCCCGACGCCATCCTGCGCGACTTCCCCGGCGACCTGAAGGCGCACGGCGCGCGTGTGGTCGGCATGGTGCAATCAGGCCAATGCGCGGATTCCAGCCTGTCGGCGGTGCTGGTCCACAGCGGCGAGACGCTGCTGCTGGCGCAGCCGCCGGCTCCGAGCACTGCAAGTTCTGGTGCGACCGGCTGCAAGCTCGACCTGTCGCGGTTGCAGGCCGCCGGCATCCGCGTCGCCGATGCGCTCGCCGAAGGCGCCGACCTCGTCATCGTCAACCGCTTCGGCAAGCGGGAACGCGACGGCAAGGGTCTTGGCTTCGTGATCGAGCGCGCGCTCGACGCCGACATTCCCGTCGTGATCGCGGTCTCCCGCCAAGGCTTTGCCGACTGGATCAAATTCGCCGGCGGCATGAGCGTGAAGCTCGCCTGCGACCGCCAGGCGCTGGATGCCTGGTGGCGTAACGTCTCGCTGCGGACCGCGGCCCGAATCGCGCCGAATCACACCACGGTCTGCGAGGCGTTCAAGTAGAGGTGCTTTGTGGGGTGGGTACTCTCGGCCATCCCACCTACGGACCATCACTGTCATCCCCGCAAAGGCTTCACCCTTCGCGGGGATGACGGGGTGCGAATTGTAGCGAGCGGCCTTCCCACGCCGTCGTCCTGGCGAAAGCCAGGACCCATAACCACCGAATTCGATTGAGAGTGCGATAGTCGCCGCAGCGTCGCACAACAACAAGCGATTGGGGTAAATGGGTCGGCTTTCGCCAGGACGACGCCGAATACATTCGCATTCTCTCAGGATGACGGAAGCGAGGCCCGCTTACAGCGTTTCCTGCTTGTGGTCACAGTTCTTGCAGGTGAACTTGACGCGGGACTGGCCCTTTTCCGCCTGCACCCGGTTCGGCGCGCCGCATTTGCCGCAGACCGCCTCGATCCGGGTCGTGCCCTGCTTGATGACCAGGTTCCGCTTTTCCATGGTCTCGCGGATCAGGCGTTCCGCCTCTTCGCGCAACGATTGCTTCGACATTAACCCCACCGGTCATTGGTTTGCGGGCGGCGTCATAGCACGACCCCGTGAAGCTTTGACAGCAGATATCGAGCTCTATTTGTGAGTATATCCTAGAGCGTTTTCGAGCGCAGTGGATACCGGTCCACGTGAAGAAAACGCGTCAATACAAAAAATCTACACGATGAGCCGATCGATCGGCAGCCGGAAATGCCGCGGTTTCAGCGGTTTTGCGGGCCGGCCGATGCGGAACACGTTGACGAGGCGCAGATCGGTGCCGATCCTGCCGAGCTTGCGCAGCCGGTCGTTGAAATCGGGGTGATCGGCCATCGCCGAGATCGGGCATGCCACCAACCCGGCGCGATCGATCTCCAGCCAGCTGCGGTAGAAATGCCGCCCCGTCGTGAGTGGATCCTCACCGACCGGACGGCAGAACAGGACGATCGCCGCAGCCGAAGCGGTCTTGGCACGGTCTGACAGCAGCGATGCGGCGAAGCCGAGACGATCGAGCGGCCTGAACAGGCTGCCCAGCACGAAGCGGGCGGCGGTGGCCTCGACCGCATTCATGGCAAGCGCATCGCGATTGAGACCATCCAGCAGATATTGCGGATGGTCGCCCGACAACCGCATCCATTCGAGCAGTTCGGCCCGATAGTCGTCGCCGCGCACGAAGGAGAACTCGGCCTGGTCGGCCCACCCTGCGATATCGGCAATCGCCCGGCGATCCCCGATGCAGACCAGATCGTCACGCGCGACGGCGAGCTGCACCAGCGGCGCGGGCTCATCGGGCGACGCCGCAAATTTGCCGCGCCACGACATCCGGTGCGTCACATGGCCGGCCAACGGATCGGGCGCGACGCCTTGCCTGATCGCAAAGCTGCAGAGCGCGGTAAATTGCGACGACAGCGGCTGTTCGATCGTGGTCATCGCCGTGATCGCCAGGCCGCGGCGGTTGAGCGCAAGACTCATGCCCTCCAGCGCCGCGCCGTGCGACACCAACACGTCGTGTCCGGCGGGATCGGCGACCGGCGCGCGGACCGAGGTGTCGTCGACCAGCGCCAGCCGCCCGCCATCGAGCAGGCGCCAGCGGGTCGGTTGGATATTGTGGATGCTCGGCGCCAGCCGCGCCTCGGCGACCAGCTCGCGCAGCAAATCCGGCGTCAGCTCGCTCATGCTGCGGACAGCCGCTTGGTGAACAGGTGCAGCCGGTGCAGCGGCGTGGCGCCGGCCTTCTCGACCTGGCGCAGCGACGGCGCGTTGATGTCAGCGATCCAGGTGCCGCCGAGCGTGCGGTAGCCGGCCTCCTGCAACGCCAGCGCGGTGCGGTAGAGCATGGCGCCGTTGAGGCCGCGATTGTGCAGGTCGCGGCAGACCGACTGATAGATCAGCACGGCGCGGGTGTTCAACATGCGGTGCTGCACGAATTTGAACGGCGCAGTGAACCCGATCCGGCCGCCGATCGCCTTGATCAGCGGGTTGAGATCCGGGATCGCGGTGATCGCGCCGGCGGGCCGGCCGCGGTGATAGACCACGGTGGAAATCCGCTTGTCGATGATCCACATCATGTCGCCGGCCTGGAACAGATATTCGGCCGCTGTGGGCGGCACGAACATCGGATTGTCGGCAAAGCCGTCGTTGAGGATCAACCGCGCATCCTCCAGCCGAACCCTGAAGGCGGAGCGCTTGATCGGCTGCCAGACAAAATCCGGATCGGCCAGCACCGCGCGCTGCTTGTCGCCGAGCAGCTGCTCCGGCTTGCCGCCGTCGAGCGCGATCTCGAACGTCGTCATCGGGAAGGTCGCCGCATAGCCGGCGCGCTCGAGGTGCCGCGCGATATGCGGCGGCGACCACATCATGTCGGTGAACGGCGCATGATCGAACCCGTCGGTCATCACGCCGATCTGTTGCATCGCCGTGAGATTGAAATTGCCGGCGATCCGGGTCATGCCGCGCGCGGACAGCCACTGCTCGGCGGTGCGCAGCAGCCCATCGGCCACTTCGACGTCGTCGATACAGTCGAAGAAACCGAACGCGCCGTGCCGCGTACCGTGCTTGCGGTTGGAGGCGTCGTGGATCGAGGCGGCGATGCGGCCGACCGCGCGGCCGCCGCGATGCGCGGAGAACAGCGCATAGCGGCCGTGGCCTTCGGTGACGAACGGATTCTTCGCGACATCGAACATCCGGTCGAAATCGCTCCACAGCGGCGGCACGTAGAGGCTGTCGGGCCCATAAGCGTTGAGCACGGCGTCGAACGCCGCTTTGCGGTCGCCCTCCCGGATCTCCAGCGTCATTTGGCCTCCGGGGTCAGCGCCAAGAGCCGCCGCACCAGCGCCAGCGCGGTTTCGGTGGCGGGATCAGCCGCGGTGACGGGCACCGCGAGCACGATCAGGTCGAGTGGATCATGCGCGAGCACGATGACATGGGAGGCGTTGTTGGCAGTCATCAGCGAGACCATGCGCTCGGCGGCAGGGTTGGTCGGCGCCAGTCCCCACGGCGCCTCGGAGCGGCGCAGCACGCGCCTTGCCGACAGGAAGTCGTGCAGCAACGGCGGATCGTAGGGTCCAAGCTCGTCTTCGCGAAAACGCCGCGCGCTTTCGAAGATCGGATGCCGCGCGAGCTCGGCGATCAACTGCTCCCGCGTCTGCGCCGGCGACGCCGCGACCGAGTTGAGTACGCCGGGCTCCTGCGATTCGAACAGCGCCCGCAGCGCGTCCGTCATCAGGCCGATGGTCAGCACGCCGGCGATCGCGACCGCGACGAACCGGACCATCTGCGCGGCATCGACGTCGGGTGCCATGAAGGCGGCGGCGAGCCCGAGTAGGCCCGAGGAGATCAGCCGCAGCGCCATCATCGCGAGCCCATGGCGGCGCGTCTCGGCGCCGCCGCCGGCGATCAGCATCACGGTCACCGTGAGCAGCGCCCCCAGCGCGCCGAGCCGGACCGGAATGTCCGGGAATAACGTGCGAAAGTCGGTCAGGATGAACGGGATCACCACCAGCGCTCCGACCGCCATGCGGCCGATGCTGCGGTTTTCCGAAGCCATCAGCGAGGCGCGGTCGCGCGTCGCCAGCAGCAGCGCGCAGGTGGCGAAGCCCAGGAGCTGGAACAGCGCCAGCATGATCGCATAGGGCATCACCAGGCGTTGCAGCCCGAAGGTGCCGCCGAGGCCGAGCAGGATGCCGCCTGCAAGCGCCGCGATCTTGACCGCGCGTGGCGCGTGGCGGCGCAGGATGCCTTCGGTGACGATCAGCGCACCGAGCGGGATCAGCGCGGCCGGGATCACCGAGAGACGATCGAGCAGCCAGCTTCCGCTCCACCATGCCAGGCCACGATCGAGGAACAGGGTCGCGATCACGCCGAGCGCGAGCAGCAGGCGGCGCGTCAATGGGCTCCTTGGATCGCGCCGGTAGAACGTCATCATCGCCACCGCGACGCCGATGGCGCCGCAGAGATTGACGATGGAATCGGCGATCACCCCCGAGGTCATGCGACGCCCGTCAATTGATCGATCGCCCGCCGCACCAGCGGGCGCATCAGGGCGGCGATCAGCGCATTGCGCGGCTTCTCGATCGCCGGCCGATGTGGGTTGAGGAACCAGCCGCGGCAATCGGTGCCGGAGGTGCGGCCGAGGATCAGCGCGACCGCCTCATAGGCCATCAGCATGCCGGTCGAGATCACCATCGGCGCGAACGACATCCGGCTGCGGCGGCCGGCCGCGACTTCACCGGCGATCGCGAGGTCGACATAGTTGCGCGAGGAGGAATGCAGCATGACGTGCTCGATCTCGGCACGCATCGCGGCGCGGCGATCGTCCTCGCTGATCTCAGTCCAGTCCTTGGCCAGGGTCGGGAAGCCGAGGCGCTCCTCCGGCCGCGGATCGTGCGGGCGCACCACGATCACCGACGGCAACGGCGACATATAGGCGTCGATCACGGTTGCGTCCGCGCGCTTTGCGGTCCGGTACAGATGCACGCCGGCGGCGATATCGTCCATGCCGTTGACGATGACCGGGCAGCGTTCGGCAATGCCCGCGAGCTCGCTGGTCCAGTTCTCGCCGAGCACCTCGACCTCGATGGTCGGGTTGATGCGTCTGGCGGCTTCGGCGGCGACCGCGGCCTTCTCACGGCCGACCTCGTCGGCGAAGGCGAACACCTGGCGATTGAGGTTGGAGACCTCGAAGCGATCGATGTCGGCGATCACGAACTTGCCGACGCCGGCACGCGCCAGCGCCATGAAGGCCGCGCCGCCCATGCCGCCGACGCCGCAGACGAACACCCGCGCCCGGCGCAGCAGCTGCTGCTCATGCTCGTCGATGAAGCCGATGTTGCGGCCGGTGAACGAGTAGTAATCGAAATTCATCGCGCGGTCCCGCTCTCCTGCTGGCGTGGCCGCAAGGTGCCGAAGGCGCGGCTGTCGTCCATCCAGTAGACCACCGGCAGCACCAGCCGCTGCAACGCCAGCATCGCGGACGCCGCGAGCAGCGCCGGCAGCGAGCCCGAGGGCACCTCGCTCATCAGATAGCGACGCGCGCCGGCAAGATCGACGCGGCCGATCTGCAACACGTCATCGCCGCGGCCGTAATCCAGCTCGCGCTCGCAAAATTCGTTGTAAACGGCATCGCGATGCTTCGGTGCAATCTCGAAAGTCTTCTTCAGCGCATCCGAGCCGCCGGTATAGGCATTGGTGATGACCGAGCGCGCCTCGTCGAATCCGGCCTCCTCGCCGACGCCGAACACCGCGCGGTGCTTTGCCATGATGCCGCGCGCCAGCTGCAGATGCGCAAAGCTCTGCCGCGCCCCCGGCAGCGGCGACGGGAACACGTCCGAGAAAGTGTCGCTGACCATGCCGACCACCGCCGGCACCTGGGTGACGTTGGAAATCCATTTCGGCCGCAGCCCATCGCGGGCAAACAGCACCAGCGCAGTCAGGCCGTAAAGCACCCAGGACAGCCCCTGCCCGCGCACATCGGGATCGACCATGACGAGGCCAAGGTGGGTGACTTCAGCGGGCTCGCCGTCGAGCGGCACGTCCATCACCGACAGCGCATTGAAGGCGATCGGCCGTCCGCTGTCTTCCTCGGAGATCAAGGTGACAACGGCGCGCGACAGTCGCTCCGGCTCGCCGGAGAAGATGCCGTAGGTCAGGCTCTCCTCGGGCAGCGTCTTGGCGGCAACGATGCGGAGCTGTTCGACCAGCGCGTCGAGCTCGTCCTTCGGCAGCGACAGGCCGGGCGCCTCGACGATGCGCGTGCGCTGGCCGGCCTGGGTCCGCAGGGTGAGATCGATGGTCGGTTGCGACAGCGCCTTCAGCCAGAAGCCGCCATGGCTGCGCAGGCCGTCTAAGGCCGCGCGCGCCTTCGCCAAGCTCCTGCTGCCGCGCGAAGCGGGCGTGCGATTGTCGGTGGACGCCATTTCTCTGTCCCTCGGGCGCGATCTCTGCACTTTGGCCTGTTAAAGAGCCATGAGTGCAACCTGGCGCTGTTTGCCGCAGGGTAAACAAGGCCTTCCGGAAACGGAACAAAGTTGCTGCGAACGACAAAACGGCGGGTGCAAAACACCCGCCGCTTCGTCTGGCTCGGCTCACCCCGCCTTGGACACTTCCATCAGCAGGCGCTCGGCCTTGGCGTCCTCGATGCGGTTCACGAACTTGCCGCTCTCGTAATTGTCGCGCACCGTCTTGGTCAGCGTGATGCAGGTCTGGACCAGCATCACGATGCCCATCGTCAGATAGCCCTGCATCCAGATGCTGATCGGCAGGAAGAACACGCCGACCGCGACGAGGAAGGCGGAGGCTGCGAAGGACGCGTAGGTAAAGGCAACCCAGCTGCCGCTGTGGGGTTGGATGGTCTGGTTCATGGTCGTCTCCTTGATGATACGTGATTTGAAGTTGGCATGGTTTCAGGCTCGAGGTTTCAGGCTTGCGTTCTCAGGCGGCGGGCGGGCGCTTGGCTCTCAAGCGCGCCAGCACGTCGTCGGCGGTCGATTTCATCCGCGGGCCGAAGCCCTGCTCGGCGAGCTTCTCGGCGGTGGCTGATGGACCCGAGGCGGTGTCGATCTCGAACAGCGCGTCGTCCGCCGCCTGGATCTCCATCTGCCGCTCGCGCAGCCGCTTCAGCGTCGCTTCCGCTTCCGGCAGCGTCGACTCGTAAGGCCGCGCCGCCTCGATGCCGCTTCGGCGCAACGAACGCACCGCTTCCGAGGCGCGGGCGAGGCGCCGGCCGCGATCGAGCTCGGCAATGCGCGCCTCGGCGTTGGCGACGTGACGCTTCAGGCGGGTGATCTCGGTGGCGAACAGCGTGCGCGCGGTCATCGCGGCGTCGCGTTCGGCTTCGAGGTTGGCGATCGCCTGCGCGGCTTCGCGGGCGAGGTCCTCGCGGCCGCCCTCGAGCGCCGCCGACGCCCGCACCTCGAGATCGGCGATCCGGGCATTGGTCGCCTCGAGCCGCCGGCCCTCCTGGGCGTCGCCGGCAATGGCGAGCGCCAGGGTCCGCTTCGAGCGGTCGACCGCGGCGGCGGCATCGCGCATCTGCTGGTCGAGGACGACCAGCGCGGTCCGATCTTGCAGTTCCTCCTCGGCTGCCGCCACGCTGCCGCGGAAAATCGTCAAAACAGTTTTGAACATTTGGTCGCTCCCTGATATGAGCATCGCTCATGAATCTCTTGTACCACATAATGAGCGATGCTCAAGAATTATTTGAGCGTCGCTCACGCATCTGGTTAACGACGGGTGAAACATGTCCAAAGCATTGGAACGACGAGCGAAACTGCGCGAAGCGCTGATCGAGGCGGCGGAACGGGCAATTGCGGCAAAAGGTCTCGGCGGCCTGAAAACCCGCGAACTGGCCCAGGAAATCGGGGTCGCCAACGGCGGCGTCTACAATCTGGTCGAGGATGTCGACGAGCTGATCCTGCGCGTCGGCTCCCGCACCCTGGCCCGGCTCGATGCTTCGCTGTCGCTGGCCGAGATCCGCGGCGCCGCTGCGCCGCGCGAGATGCTGGTGCGGATCGCGGTCGCCTATTGCGACTTCGCCGCGGACAATCTCGAACTGTGGCGCGCGCTGTTCGAGCATCGCATGCAGCCCGGCAAGCCGGTGCCGGAATGGGCGATCACCGAGCAGATGGAGCTGTTCCGCCACATCTATAAGCCCCTCGCCGCACTGTTTCCGCAGCGTTCGCCGGCACAGCTCGGCGTCACCGCGCGCAGCCTGTTCTCCGCCGTCCACGGCATGGTCGCGCTCGGGCTGGAGCACAAGCTGATCGCGGTGCCGATCGGCGCGCTGCGCAGCGAGATCTCGACCCTGACGCGCGCGATGGTCGACGGCCTGACGGCGAAGAAGGATTAGCGCAGGGCCCGTAATCGCACGGTGTCCCCGCCGTGCGGCGGTCAGGCGGAGAAAGGGGGAAGGCCACTTGCGGAATGATCGAACAGTAGTTAACTACCTCGGATCGAGTTTCGGCCGAACGACTTGGCCTCGCCGCTGACAGCGTGCCTGACTGACGACCCTCACCCCCTGAACTTCGAATCCGCCTGCTGTGCCCTCGGGTGCGGCTCCAAACACGCATCTGTACTAAAGGACGACGTTCCATGAGCATGGGAACTGTGAAGTGGTTTAACGGCCAGAAGGGTTTCGGCTTCATTCAGCCGGACGACGGCGGCCAGGACGTTTTCGTTCATATCAGCGCCGTCGAACGCGCCGGCATGAGCTCCCTCAACGAGGGTCAGAAGGTGTCTTTTGAAATCGTTGCAGACCGCCGGACCGGCAAATCTGCTGCGGACAATCTGCGCGCGGTGTAAGCTGCGGCAATTAGCCATGCTGCTTTGACCACGGATGAACTGGCAAAGCCTCTGGTTACGCGACCCCGCGACTGGTCACCCGGCCGCGGGGTTTTCTGTATCAACACCGCGCGCGATGCCCGCCAGGATCCGGACTTGAACCGTCTGCCGGCGAAGCGGCCTGCGCATCGAAGCAGCTGAGGTCGCGAGCGTGCCCACCAAGATCGATCCGGCTCCGCAGCACGACGACATCATGTACCCGCAGGTGCTCCCGTTCGTGCTGGTCCATGTCGGGTGTCTGGCGGCGATCTGGTCGGGCGTCTCATGGCCGGCGATTGCAATCTGCGTCGCGCTGTATTGGCTGCGCATGTTTGCGATCACGGCCGGGTATCATCGCTACTTCTCGCATCGGGCTTATTCGACCAGTCGGGCGTTTCAATTCATCCTCGCATTCCTGGCCCAGAGCAGCGCCCAGAAGAGCGTCATGTGGTGGGCTGCGAAACATCGGCATCACCATCTTCATTCGGATACCGAGCAGGATGTGCATTCACCCCGGCACAAAGGCTTCGTCTACAGTCACCTCGGCTGGATCTTCTATCGACAGCACGATGCGACCGATCTGACGAAGGTTGCGGATTTTGCCGCGTATCCGGAGTTGATGTGGCTGCACAAATTCGAGATTGTGCCGGCGGTCGCGGTCGCAGTTCTGTGCTTCCTCGTTGCCGGATGGCCGGGACTGCTGGCCGGCTTCTTCTGGAGCACCGTGCTGCTCTATCACGCGACGTTCTGCATCAACTCGCTCGCACATGTTCACGGACGCAAGCGGTACGTGACGGGCGATGACTCCCGCAACAATTGGCTGCTGGCGCTGGTTACGATGGGTGAGGGTTGGCACAACAATCATCACGCCTACCAAAGCAGTGCGCGGCAAGGCTTCCGCTGGTGGGAGATCGATGCGACCTATTACATCCTGGTGGCGTTGTCCTGGCTCGGTATCGTCTGGGATCTCAAGGCACCGCCCGCCCAGGTTCTCCGCAACGAGCAGCGCCTCGGATCGCGCGTGATCAAGCGGACGGCCGAACAGCTCGCCGGCCGTTTCAATCCCGAATACATCGCGCAGGCGATCAAATCGTCAGTCCATGAAACCGGAATGTCGGTGCGGGACGCGCTTTTTCTGTTGCAGCACCGCGCCGACCTGCATCTGCCCAGCATGCCGACCCGTGAACAGCTGTTCGCCGAAGCCCAGGCCATGTTCGCCAAGACACCATCGTTGGACGACATCGTCGACCGTGCACATGAGCTGCTGGTGGAATCGGTCTGCTTCCTTCTCGCCGTTCCGCCGCCGGTGGCCGGCGCAAGTCCGAAAGCTTGAGAGAGCGGTAGCATTTTGCCTTGGGTATCCCCATATGATGGGGATGACCAACTGGCAAAAACCGGGCAAGCGCGAAGCACCCAAGACCAAGGCCGAATTACGCGAAATGCTGACCGAGGCCGTGCGTAACACGCCGAGCCCGGACCAGACGTCGAAGCCGCGCCCGGCAAAAGCCAAAAAGGCTGCGCCCGGGGCCGCCGACGTCGATTAAGCCTCGCGCGCTGGGCGACCGGATCGCCCGGCTCTCGATGCGACCGAATTCCATTCGCGACGAGCGCGAGAATCCTCGTTAAGGAGCAGCATGCGCAAGTGTCCCAAGCCGACCGAACAAGAGATCAATGAGGGACCCCAAGCGGTGTCGTTTCAGATCGCGAACGGAAACGCGCGGCAGGACTGCACCCTGCAAACCACGTTCCCGACCAACATGCAGGCGCACAAATATCTGCTCGCGAATTGGCCGGCCATTGAAAAGAGGGCACGCGATGCCCTCACGGCGGGGACCATTGAGGGCGGCCGGATCAGGCTCGTGATGATCTGAACAGCCCACGGAAACACCCGAGCCTCACGGCTCCATCGTGTAGTCGCGCCCGGGTTCGAGCGCGTAGATCGTCAGAAAGCGCAACGGCCGTTCCGGGTCGCAATTGCGAAACAGCGTGTGCGGAACATCGGGGCGATCCTGCAAGGTCTCGCCTGCCCGATATTGCCGCGGCGCCTCGTCGCCATAGGCGGACTCGGCAACACCTTCGACGATGAAGATCACGCCGCCGACCGGATGGCGGTGCAGCGGAGCAACCCCGCCGGGCGGGTAAGTCACCTCGGCAACGACAAGCTCGCGCTGATCGCCGGGCAGCGCAAGTCGCTCGAGGGTCTTGCGCGTGACACCGGCAAAGCCGGCTTGCTGAGCGTTGGCCTGGCCGTTGTTACTTTCAGCCATTGGAACCCTTTCTCATCTCGCGAACGATTGTGTTCTGATTACATCGCAGAGCGATGACTATGGAAGCGCAACGACGCAACAAGGTGCGCGGCCATTTCAATCCGTGCAACACATCTGAACCGAAGTCCTTGCCACCCCTGCTCCGGCGTTGCAGGATTCCACCGCCGAAACCTTCAGCAGTGGGCCTTGCATGAGAACGAGCATCGTTACGACGCGATTGTCGGGATTAGCCGCCCTGGCGCTCATCCTTGCGGCATCAAGTGTCACGCCGGCGTCGGCGGCGCAGGCCGTGCCGGAATGCTCGATGTCGGTGACATTGGCGGATTGGGGCGAGAATTCGACCGGCGATATCGACCTCGCAGCAGGCGAAAGCTGCCAGATCCCGATCGGGATCCGCGGCACGGTGACGGACTCGTCGATCTCGCAAAAGCCGACCTATGGCAAACTGAAGAAGATCAACGCATCGACCTTCGAGTACAGGGCGAAGGCCAAATACAAGGGCAACGATACGTTTGCCATCAAGGCGACAGGTCAGGGACCGAAGGCCTCCGGCACCTCGGTCATTACCTTGCACGCCACGATCAAGTGATCGCAATGTAGATGTGCTCCCTCGCCCCGTTCTTACGGGGAGAGGGTTGGGGTGAGGGGCCATCTCCGCGCGTACGGTGATAGCTGGGTCCGTGGAGACTCCCCCTCACCCGGAATGCATCTATCGATGCATTCCGACCTCTCCCCGCGCGCGGGGCGAGGCAAAGCGGAGTCGGCGGCGCAATTTACGCCGGCCGCGCGCCGGTGCGGACGATCGATCCGACGTGCTGGCCCCGCAGCGCCGCGGTGAGCCGGCCGGGAACCAGGCCGTTCACGACCTGCACGCGTTCGATGTGCCGTGCGTTCGCCATCACCTCGAGCAGCGCGGGATCGAACGGCAGCGTGCCCTTCAGCTTGGCGAGATCGGCGAAGCTGGTCTCGCGCAGCAGCTGCGCCTTCTTGCCGTCGGGACCATTCGGATCGTCGCTGTACACGCCGTCGACGTCCTCGACGATGGTGAGGCCGGCGGCGCCGAGCGCATCGGCGATCAGGAACGCACCGGTGTCGGCGCGGTGCAACGGGATGCGCGAGACCGGGAATTCATGATGGTGATACGGCGGGAAGGCGCTGCCCACCACCGCGCGGGCCGCGGAGAGATGGATCGCGAGTTGGCTCGCGATGGTCGGATGCTCGATATAGGACACGCCTTCCGGCGCGAGCAGGCAGCCGAGGATGTGGCCGTTCTGGCCGGCCTCGCTCGCGGCGAGCGGCGCCAGCGAGCCGACCGGCAGTCCGAGGTCGAGGCCGACGCTGTAGAGATGGCGGGCGCGGATGCCGGCGCCGGTCAGGATCAGCATGCGGTGCTCGGGCAGCAGCGCACGCAGCTCGTCGACAACAGGCAGGATCGCTTCGTGGCCGCGATCCATGATCGAGCGGCCGCCGATCTTCACCACCTGCACCCAGGGCAGCAGCGGGAGCGGGCGTCCGCCGGCGACGGGACGGGTGAGATCGCTGTCGAGCAGGGTCTGGCGCGCGAGCGGCGAAGCGACGTGCTTGATGGTGTCATCCATGGTCGTGTCCCTGCTCAGTTCGCGGTGATGATGGTGCCGACATGCTCGCCCGCGAGCGCGCGGGTGAGATTGCCGGGAACGAGGCCATTGACGACCTGCACCTGGCGGACATGACGTGCGGTGGCGAGCAGATCGAGCACCGGGAATTCGAGGATCGAATCCTGCAATCCCTTCGCCTTCATCTCGGCGACCGAGATCTTCGGAATGAAGGTGGCGCCCTTCGCGGTCTTGGGGTTCGCGGTGTAGAGGCCGTTTTCGTCCTTCACATAGATCATCGCCTTGCAGCCGAACTGTTCGGCGACCAGGAAGCATCCGGCGTCGGTGCGGTAGGGCGGGATCATGCCTTCAGGTGCAGGCCGCATCCATAGCCCGTAAGGCGGCATGCCGCTGAAGATCACCGCATTCACCTCGGCGAGATAGAGCGGCACGGCCGAAAGCCCGGCGCCGCTGACCGCGGAGATGCCATGCTTCGCCAGCAACTGGCCGAGCATCACCGCGTTCTGATCGGCAACGGAAGCGCCGAGCTGCGAGAGCACGCCGGCCGGCAGCTTGAGCCCGGCTGCGATCGAGTAGAGATGCCGGGCACGGGTGCCCGCGCCGGTTCCGATCAGCATCTTGTGCGATTTACGGGCTGCGACGATCTCGTCGACCAACGGATAGACCGCGGCGCGGCCGCGGTCGATCACGCTCTGCCCGCCGATCTTGATCACCGAGGCATCCGGCAGGATCCGAAAGTCCGACGCCGCCTCTGCCGTCGCCAAAAGCTGCGGATCGGTCAGCGACCGCTGCATCAGGAGCGCTTCAAGCTCCGCCGTCGTGTTTGCCATGAGAAACGTCCTTATCTCCAATGCGCCCGGCATTGCTTCCGTCGGCCCGCGACATCCGAACCGGTCTCCACCGGCGGCGCGCAAGGCCCGCATCCGAACTGCACTGGTAGCGATAGTCGGGGCGGGTCTCAAGATGCAATGGCGATGATGCCGCGCGTCCGGCACGCATATTGCCTGTCGCTAAGCCTCATCCGTGCTCGCCGGCAGCCTGAGGGTCACGCGCAGGCCCGAGCGCCCCGCGCCCGTCACATTTTCGAACAGAACCGAACCGGCGGCGTGATCGACGATGCGCTTCACGATCGAGAGCCCGAGCCCGGCGCCCTCTCCGCTCGGCTGACCGCCGCGGAAGAACGGCTCGCCGATCCGCGCCAGATCCTGCGGCGGAATCCCCGGTCCGGTGTCCTGGATCTGGATGACGGCCATCCCGTCCTCCCTGGCGACGGCGAGATCGACGGCCCCTCCGTTGGGTGTGAACTTGATTGCGTTCTCGACCAGGTTCCGGACCGCCGAGATCAAGGACAGCTCATCACCGTTCACCGCGACCGCCTCGACCGTCGTGAAACCGAGATCGATGTTGCGCGCTGCCGCCTCTGGCAGCAGGTCGGCGACGACGCCTTTTGCGATCTTGTCCAGCTCCACCGCTACCGTCGCGATGGACGGCGCAGCGTCCTGACGCGCCAGCGCCAGAAGTTGCTCGAGCAGATGCTTGGTGCGCCGCATGCCGCTCTTCAACGCATCGAGCCGGTCGCGCGTCTCCGCCGGCATGTCGAGGGAGGCGAGATTTTCCGCCTGCAGGCTGAGCGCGGTGACCGGCGTTCGAAGTTCATGAGCCGCGTCGGCGATGAAACGCCGCTGCTGGTCCATCATGACGCGCACCCGCTCCAGCAAGCCGTTGATCGAGCCAAGGAACGGCTGCAGCTCGCTCGGCGCGCCCGTCGCCGGAAGCGCACCGACATCATCCACTTTGCGCGCGTCGAGATCGCCGGCAAGGCGCAACATCGGCCGGAACGATCGGGCGATCACGAATGCCGTCATCAGCAAAAGGCACGGCACCAGCGCAGCGATCGGCAACAGCGTGCGCACGGCCATATCGCCCGCGATCTCGGTGCGGATCTCGGTCTGCTGCGTCACCGCGAAGCGGCTGCCGTCCGGCCGGGTCCGCAGCAGCAGGCGGACCGGCTGGCCATGATAGACATCGTTGTGCAGCCCATCCTTCAGTCCCCAAAGCCGGCGATCGTCGGCAGAGCCGCGCGGCGCCTCACCGAGCTCGACGACGGCGACCTCGGCTTCCGCGTCGACGCCGGTGACCGGGCGGCTTTGCCGGATCGGAGCGCTCAGCACGAAGCTGCCGATCTGGATCAGGACGGAGTCCTGCATCTCGATCGCTTCGCTGTAGGCCCATCGGTACGCCAGGAGTCCGCCGACGGCGCCCGTCAACAGGATGATCGCGGTGAGTCCGACGAACAGGCGTCCGCGCAGCGATCCCATCATCTCGAACGATCCACCATCCATCCGACGCCGCGTACGTTCCTGATCGCCGCGGTGCCGAGTTTTCTGCGCACGGCGTGGATCAGGAATTCGACCGCGTTGCTCTCGACCTCCTCGCGCCAGCCGTAGATCTGGCGTTCGAGCTCGGCACGGGACAGGATCGTCCCCGGCCGCGTCAGCAGCGCCTGGAGCAGGGCGAACTCGCGTGCGCTGAGCACGGCCTTCTCTTCGCAGAACGAGGCTTCCCGCGTGGCCGGATCGAGATGAAGCTCACCATTGGTCAGCACCGGCGGCGCCCCGCTGCCCTCGCGTCGCAGCACCGCGCGCATCCGCGCCAGCAACTCGGCGATCTCGAACGGCTTGACCAGGTAATCGTCGGCGCCGAGATCGAGCCCCCGGATACGATCGTTCAGCGCATCGCGTGCGGTGAGAATGATCACCGGAAGGCGCAGGGCGCGCTCCCGGATCGCCTTGAGAACGTCGAGACCATCAGTCAATGGCAGGCCGAGATCGAGCAGCGCGATGTCGTAGGTCTCGCTGCGGCTGGCTTCGATGGCGAGATCGCCGTTGCGTACCCAATCGACCGCATAGGCGGCATCCCGCAGCGCCTCGACGACGGCGGCGCCGATCATCCTGTCGTCCTCCACCACGAGCACCCGCATCGCCTGCAATCCATCCCGATCCGCAATACGCCCCAGTGAATCTGCGTCGCACCGATCAGCCGGCGACGCTGCCGCGATCATATCAGCTTCGACTTAGCCGCGGCTTAGGGGCTTTCGGCGCCCAAATGAAGGCCGCTCCGCCCACCTAAGCCGGGGCTAAGTCTCGCCGTGCACGCTCGCTTTCGAACCCGGCGGAACCGCCGCCCTGGCAAATCGGAGCTTCACACCGTGCCGGATATCAGACCCATCGGCCGCAGCATGCTGAACAAGGTCCCCGAAGTCACCCTCGTCTTCTGGCTGATCAAGATCATGTCGACCACGGTCGGCGAGACCGGCGCGGATTACCTCGCCGTCCATGTCGGCCTTGGCACCAGCGTGACCGGGCTGCTGATGATGACGCTGCTTGCCGCAGTGCTGGCCATCCAGCTGCGCACGGACCGCTACGTGCCATGGGTCTACTGGCTGACGGTCGTGCTGGTCAGCATCGTCGGGACCCAGATCACCGATGCGCTGACCGACAAGCTCGAGATCAGCCTTTACGTCAGCACGGCCGTCTTCGCGATCGCTCTGGCCGCGACCTTCGCGATCTGGTTCGCGGTCGAGCGGACGCTGTCGATCCACAGCATCGTGACCACGCGGCGCGAATTGTTCTACTGGGCCGCGATCCTCTTCACATTCGCGCTCGGCACGGCTGCGGGCGATCTGGCGACCGAAGCACTCGGCCTTGGCTTCAACGTCGGGGTGGTCGCGTTCGCAGCACTGATCGCCGCGATCGCGGCGGCCTACGCACTCGGCGCCAATGCGGTGCTGACCTTCTGGCTCGCCTACATCCTGACGCGGCCGCTCGGCGCATCGTTCGGCGACCTGCTGTCGCAAGCCCGCGAGTATGGCGGGCTTGGCTTCGGCACGATCTACACCAGCCTCGCGTTCCTGACCGTGATCGTCGCGCTGGTCGCCTGGCTGTCGTTCGAAGGCGACGCGGGCAGCAAGCCCGAAGCGTCGCCCGGCGCGTGAATTCAACTGCGTCCCGACGGACACCAATCGAAGCAACCCCACACAGGAGAACCACGATGAACAAGACGACACTCAGCTTGGCGGCGGCGATTGCTGCGCTCGCAGTGATCCAGCCGCTCCCCGATGCCAACGCAGGCCTCAGGCTGCTGCCGCACACGCAGACGGCCGCCTCCAGGCTCGGCGACCTGGCGCCATTCCGCAGCATCGCCGCCGATGTCGCGGCACTGGTCGACAAGGGTGACCTCGTCGGCGCCAAGGCGCGGATCAAGGATCTCGAGACAAAATGGGACGAAGCGGAAGCCGGATTGAAGCCGCGCGCCGCTGCGGACTGGCACACGGTCGACAAGGCGATCGATCGCGCGCTCGAGGCGGTGCGCGAGAGCAATCCGGATGCCGCCAAATGCAAGAAGGCGCTCGCCGAGCTGCTGTCGATCATGGACTCGATGAAGGCCTGATCCATCCATCATTTCGACCAACGCCGGCGGCATCGTCCGCCGGCGACCCGGCCTCCCGGAGTGAAGAACCCATGGAATTATCATTGTGCGACACCGCCGCGGACGAGCGCGCGGGAAAAGTCCCCGCCGTCACGCTCGGCTTCTGGGTCATCAAGATTCTCGCCACGACGCTCGGCGAGACCGGCGGCGACGCCGTCACGATGTCGATGAATCTCGGCTATCTCGTCGGCACCGCGATCTTCGCGGTGATCTTCGCTGCCGCCGTCGCAGCGCAGATGGCGGCGAAGCGCTTTCACCCGGCTCTCTACTGGACGGTGATCATCGCGACGACGACCGTCGGCACGACCTTTGCCGATTTCGTCGACCGATCGCTCGGAATCGGATATCTCGGTGGCTCATCGCTGCTCGCCGGCCTGCTCGTGGTGTCCCTTGCCGCATGGCATCGCACCATGGGCACGGTCTCGATCGCGTCGATCGACAACAAGGCGGCCGAAACCTTTTACTGGATCACGATCCTGTTCTCGCAGACGCTGGGCACCGCGCTCGGTGACTGGATGGCCGATTCCACCGGTCTCGGCTATGGCGGCGGCGCTATCGTGTTCGCCGCCGGCATCGCCATCGTTGCCGCCGCCTATCTCTGGACGCGGGTGTCGCACACGGTGCTGTTCTGGATCGCCTTCGTCCTGACCAGACCGCTCGGCGCCACCGTCGGCGATTTCCTCGACAAGCCGCTCGATCACGGCGGCCTTGCGCTCAGCCGCTACACGGCATCGATCGTCCTCACCGTCGCGATCGCGGCGCTGGTCTTCATCCTGCCGCAGCGAGCAGGTGAGCACGCTTGAACGTCAAGCCTCTGCCTGCACCGGACATCGTTCTCCGAGTGCGGGCAGCTTGGCGCATCGCGATCATCGTCTCGCGATCGATCCGTTCGCGGTCGATGATCCGCCGCGAACTGAATGAACGGAGACCTTCTGTGTGACGTGGTTACGAAGCGAGGTCTAGGACGTTTTGCCGCAGTTGGCTCGGCCGGCGGGTGTGACGCCCGTCATAGATGACGCGCGCGAATTCTGCGATCCTGATCTGGATACTGTCTGCTTTTTTGATGCGCTGCTCTCGGCCCAATGACGCTGGTTCAGCACCAGCACCCTTCGCGAGCACAAGATTGATTGCCTTGCACCTTGGACATTAGCCGGCTTCGACCGGCGCACCACGAGGACGCAACCCCATGGCCAATACCGCACCGGTCGTCACGATTGGCAACCACAGCCTGTTATACAATCAGTGGCAGAAGATACAGCCTTGGCTGACTTATTTCGACGCCGATGGCAATCCCGCGCAGAGCTTTCAGTTCTTTGACAGTGGCACGTCCGCGACCAGCGGCTATTTCTGGACTCCCAGCAATAGCCATTGGGATGCCAACACGGTCATCGATGTTGCAGCGTCCGACCTCTCCGATGTGTGGGTGCGTGCCGGTTCGGTCGGCGGCTCCGAGACGCTCTGGGCACGTGCCTTCGACGGGACGGACTGGAGCGCCTGGACCTCGTTCACCTTCACGACGATTCCAAACACGCCGCCCGTCGCGACGATCAACGACCAGCAGCTGCACACCAACACATGGGCACAGGTGACGAACTGGCTGAACTACTCCGACGCCAACGGCGATGCCGCGACCAAGTATCAGTTCTGGGACAGCGGAACGTCGGACACCAGCGCCTATTTCTGGACGCCGACCAATACGCACTGGGCGGCCAACACGGTCATCGACGTTTCGGCCGCCGATCTCGCCAATGTCTGGATCAAGGGCGGCTCGACGACCGGCTCCGAGACCATGTGGGTCAGGGCGTTCGACGGAACGGACTGGAGCAACTGGGATACCTTCACGTTGACGTCGACGAACACGGCCCCCGTCGTGACGAGCGGCGACCATTCCGTGCACATGGGCCAGTGGGTCACGGTCGGCAACTGGTTGACGACGTCGGATGCCGAGGGCGATACGATCACCAAGTATCAGTTCTGGGACGGCGGTACAGGCGCGACCAGCGCCTATTTCTGGACACCGACCAATGCGCACTGGGCGGCCAGCACGGTGATCGACGTTTCGGCGTCCGACCTGGACAGCCTCTGGCTTCAGGGCGGCTCGACGACCGGCTCCGAGACCATGTATGTGCGGGCCTTCGACGGCACCGCGTGGGGCAATTGGGACCCCTTTACCGTGACGTCCACCAACACGGCCCCGACGGTTACGATCAGCGATCATTCGCTGAACGCCGCGCAGTGGGCGCAGCTCATCAACTGGACGACGGCATCCGACGCCGACGGCGATGCGATCACCAAATACCAGTTCTGGGACGGCGGCAGTGCCGCCAACAGCGCCTATTTCTGGACGCCCGCCAATTCACACTGGGCAGCCAGCACCCCCATCGACGTTGCAGCGTCCGATCTGGCCAATATCTGGGTGCAAGGCGGCACCGCCGGCGGCTCCGAAACCATGTATGTGCGGGCCTTCGACGGGACCGCCTGGAGCAATTGGGACAGCTTTACCCTGACGTCGCTGCCGAACCACGCGCCGGTCGCTTCGATCAGCGATCAGACCTTGCACGTCAACGAGTGGAGCCAGGTCAGCAATTTGTTGTCCTATTCCGACGTCGACGGAAATCCCGCGACCGAGTATCAGTTCTGGGATGCCGGCACCGGCGCCAACAGCGGCTATTTCTGGACCTCCGGGAATTCGCACTGGCCCGCCGCCACAGTCGTCGACGTCAGCGCCGCTGCTGTCGATGACGTCTGGGTCCGCGGCGGCGCCGTTACCGGAACAGAGCCGATGTATGTGCGCGCATTCGACGGCATCGACTGGGGCGCGTGGCACGCATTCGTGCTCACGACCATCGTCTAGCTGCCTGCGGCTTCGCTCGATCACGCGCTAGTTCGGCGCGAAGATGACCTTGCCCTTGAATGCTGCCGCCTGCGCGATGGCCTCCGGGAATCCCTCGAGGCCGTAGGTCCCGACAACCGGCGCGCTGATCAGGCCGGACGCGACCATCGGCACCAGATGGCCGTACATCTTGGCCAGCGTATCGTCGGTTGCGGTCTTGCCCCAATGGCCGAGCCAGAAGCCGCGCACCGACACTTCATTAAAGATCACGCTCAAGGCCGAGCCGGAGAACGGCTGTCCGCTCATCGCACTGTAGATGACCAGTACACCCTTCGGCGCGAGACAGTTCATCAGGTTGAGCGCCGACGTCCCGCCGACGACGTCGAGCGCCAGCAGGATCGGCGCCCCGCCAGTCTCCCTGGCGACACGCTTGGCGAGGTCCGGTCCGTCGACCAGCACGATATCGCCGCCGGCCGACTTGACCTCGTCCACGACCTCCTCGCGCCGGACGACGTTGACGGTCTTCAGCCCCAGCGATTTGGCGACTGCGATTACCGCGCGCGCGGTCGCCGAATTGGCGCCGTTCTGGATCACCCAGCCGCCGGGCGGGATCTTCACGAAATCGGTCAGCAGCAAATAGGCGGTCGCCGGATTGACCCCGATCATCGACAGTTGCTGAACATCCGCCTGCTCCGGCAACGGCCGCTGCCAGGACGCCGTAAACTTGACGCGTTCGGTCCAGGTCGGCACCGTGAACGGGATCAGCGTGCGGTCGCCGACCTTGAGGTTCTTGACCTGCGATCCCGCGGCAACCACCCGCCCGACGCCCTCGATCCCGAGCGTCGCCGGCGGCGTCGGCAGGTAGCCGTAGCGCCCTGCGATGATCATGAAGTCCGAGTTGTTGATGGGCGCGGCCTCCACCGCGACCACGACCTCGTTGGGACCAGGGCTGCCGACGTCGGCCACCTCATTGAGCTTGACCACGTCCTGGGCACGTCCGAACGCAACGACCTGAACAGCCTTCATGGAACTATCTCCCGATTTCGTTGTGTACTAGTAAGTACAGAATAAGGATGACGTCAATGGTCCGAATTGTCTTCACGGCAAGGTGAAGGCTTCACATCCGACGCGAGAGTACATAAAACAGGGATATGGCAAGGCCGCGCAGCTTCGATCCGGACGACGTCCTGGAAATCGCCCGTCAGGTATTCTGGCAGAAGGGATTTCAGGCGACCTCGCTCGACGAGATCACGGCGGCGAGCGGCGTCGCCAAGCCCAGCCTCTATGCGGCGTTCGGCGACAAGAACGCGCTGTTCCTGAAAGTGCTGGACCGCTATCACGACGGCATCCTCGGCTGGGCCGAGCGCACCCTTGCGCAGCCAGTGCCGGCCCGTGAGGCAATCAGGCAATGGCTCACCGGCTTCATCCCGTATTGCTCGGGTGAGAAGGGACAGCGCGGCTGCCTGTCGATCAATTCCGCGACCGACGGCTCGCTCGACCAGGCCGAGCTCCGCAGGAGCATCGAGCGCTACAACCGGCGGCTCGAAGAGCTGTTGCGAACGCGGCTGCGCGCCGACCGCGCCGAGTTCAGGAAGGGCTTCGACCCCGACGTTACCGCGCACACCATCATGGTCGTGCATGCCGGCCTGCTGGCCCTCGCGCACCAAAGGCCGGATTCGAAGCGGGTCAAGGCCGTGATCGACCAGGTGATGAGCCTGCTCGCCTGAGTTTGGCCTCCCGATCGGGCTTCGCGCCCTCTCACGAATGTGATTATATGATTTCTATCATTCTATTGATCTAAGGAACTCGGTGACCACCTCCGGATTGGCCTACATGGGCGCCCGGAACTGGGAACCAGATGAACACATCGTTTTGGCGCGCGACGCTCACTGCACTTACCGCCCTGCTGTCGATGCCCGCGATCGGCCCGGCCCAGGCCCATGATCACGATCATCCCGAGTTAAACGGCTGGTATGAGAGTCTGCATAGCGGCAAAGGGCCCTGCTGCGACGGCACTGACGCGACGCGTGTCGACGACGCCGATTGGGACACCAAGGACGGCCACTACCGTGTGCGCCTGGGGGGTGAATGGGTCGACGTTCCCGATGAGGCCGTCGTTCCCGGGCCGAACCGCGCCGGCCACACCATGGTCTGGCCGTATTACCTGAATGGCCATCCGCGGCCACGCTGCTTCATGCCGGGCAGCATGGGCTGAGCGGCGAAAGTGCTGCGCCGGCTGAATGCAGCAGATCAGAGATCGAGCTGGATCCGATTCTCGCTATCGTCCCCCGGCTGCGCCGGGACCGCGCAACAGATCAGCACCTCGTCATCGGCAATCTCGGCGGTCGGCTGCTTCACATAGGTGACAGCGCCTGCCTGCAGTTTCGTCCGACAGCTTCCGCAATTGCCTTCGCGGCAACTGAATGCGGGACTGAGGCCGCGTGCCTCCGCCAGTTCCAGCAGCGTACCCAGCTCCGGTGTCCAGCGCGCCTCCTTCATCGATGCGGTGAAGGCGACCGGGACCGGCGTGGTCGCGGCCGGCCGGCGCGGCGGCGCCGTCGTCACCACATCCGGCTTCCGCAGCAGCGAGGACAGGCCGAACGCCTCGGCATGGATCCTGCCGTCGGCGACGTTGTAGCCGCGCAGGGCATCATAGAGCGACTGGGTGAATTGCGGCGGCCCGCACAGATAGAAGTCGTAATCGTTGAATGGCAGCACGCGCGACAGCAGCGCCATGTCTATCCGCCCCGCGGCGTCGTAGTCGGTACCCTGCTCGGCGCCATCGACATCTCCGAGCACGCGGACGATGCGCACGGCGCCGCCGGCCTTGTCGGCAAGTTGCCGCAATTCACCATCGAATGCGCGGTCCTGTTTCGTATGCGCGGCCTGGAACAGGAAGGTCGGCCGGATGCCGCGGGTGCGCAGACCCTCATAGACCACGTGGCGCAGCATCGCGAGCATCGGCGTGATGCCGACGCCGCCGGCCAGCAGCACCGCGGGGCGCTTCTCGCGTGCGTCGATCGTGAAGCCGCCGCTCGGCGCGCGTGCCTCGATGATGTCGCCGACATGAATCGTGTCGTGGAGATGCTGCGACACCAGGCCGTCGCGCTTCACGCTGATGCGGTACATGCCGTCCGACGGTGCGACCGACAGCGTGTAGGTGCGGATAACGGGCTTGTCCGCCCCCGGAAGCGACAGGCGGATCGGCAGATGCTGTCCGGCCTGATGCGGAAGCAGCCCCGCGCCATCGTCCGGCTGCAGATGAAACGAGCGGATCGAACGGCTCTCGTCGACGATCTTGCTGACCTTGAACGGACGCCAGTGCGTCGCGCGCTCGGCTGCGCGAAGCCGGTCGGCGGCCTGCGCCCAGTCGCCGGTCATCAAGGCATTCGGCGACCAGCCTTCGGCCCGGAACGCCCAGCGCAGCGGCAGCGCGCCGCGCCGGCGCACCATGCGGCGGACGCGGAAGCTCCAGAGCCGCTCGGCGCCCTGGAACGCTGCGATCTCCGGCGAGTCCAGGATCACCTCGGCATCGCCGGTCAGCTGCAACATGTCGCCGGTTTCGAAATCGACGAACAGCAGCCCGGCCTTGCCGTTGACGAGGATGTTGCCGAGCGTGTTGAAGAACAGATTGCCGGCGAAATCGGGGATCGTCAGCGTGCCGTCGGCGGCGACGCGAACGAAGCCGGCCCTGCCGCCGCGATGCGAAACGTCGACCTGGCGGCGATCCTCCCGCTCGGCATAGGACGCCACGAAGAACGTATCCGCCGCCCCGATCGCGTCGCGCGCGGCCTGATCGAGCGTCGTGCCCTGCTCGACATCTCCGGTATAAGCCGCGTCCGGCTCGCGCACAAACGCGAAGTCGCGCAATTGGATATACTGAGGACAATTGCCAAAGCTCTGATCGAGCTCGAAGCTGAGCGCCTTGCCTGACGACGCACGGAGCAGCCCGTTGGCGCGGTTGCGACGCCGGGTGTGCAATTCTATGCCCAACAGTCCAATCGCGTCGCCCTCGCGCATGCCCTCGCTTGCGGGATCGCTGGGGTCGGGCCGCGCATCAATCTCGAGGCTGCGCGGCGTCGGCGAAGAGATAAAGCCGGGCCGGCCGGCCAGCAACGAGGCCCACACGTCGCCGCTGCGGTCCACGCTGCCGACCACGATGAAGGGAATTTGCGCGAAGAAATCGCGATGCTGGTCGGGCATGAAGTCCCGCACCGCGCGCTGGCCGACGGCCGCCATCTTCTCGGCGACGCCGACCTCCTGCTGGATCGCCATCTCGCCGGCATGCCAGGTCGCGAGCTTGCTCTTGGTTCGCCTGTCGCTCATCGCATCGCCTTCCCTTGCGGGGTTGGACGGGCGCGCCCTTTGGGCACGCCCGGTCGACCTGTCACGCAGCGGCCGCCAGACCGGCGCGCGTCTTCGCAAAAGGCACGAAGCCCGGCAGCGCCTCGATCCGGCGCAGGAACGCGTTGACGCGCGGATAGGCGGAGAGATCGACGTTGCCTTCGGGCGCGCTCGACAGATAACTGTAGAGCGCGACATCGGCGATGGTCGGCTGTGCGCCGACCAGAAAGTCGCGATCGGCAAGATGGGCATCGAGCCGCTTCAGCAGCACATGCGCGCGCGCGATCACGTCGTCCGGATTGAACTTCGCGCCGAACACCGTGATCAGCCGCGCAGCGGCGGGCCCGAATGCGAGATCGCCGGCGGCAACCGACAGCCAGCGCTGCACCGTCGCGGCACCCTTCGCATCCTGCGGCAGCCAGTCGGTGCGGCCGAGCTTGGTCGCGAGATAGACCAGGATTGCGTTGGAGTCGCAAACGATGGTGCCGTCATCATCGAGCACCGGCACCTGGCCGAACGGATTGAGCGAGAGGAATTCCGGCGTCTTGTGCGCGCCGGACCTGAGGTCGACGTCGACCACCTCGTGCGGAATGCCCAGCAGGGACATGAACAGGCGGGCGCGGTGTGCGTGGCCGGAGAGAGCGAAGTGATAGAGCTTCATGGTGCCGTTCCTGATGTCGTGGTCGGGGTGATCCCGACCGCGACCTCAACGTGGCCCATTGCATTGGATATTATAATTATCGCCGGTGGAACTTCATTATTGCATATATTGCAATAACACTATGTACCGTCATGGCGGGGCTTATTCGGCACGATGGGTTTTACGACGCAGCCCTTACACCTCGACGATCACGTAGTTGTCCTCGATGTGCACCGGGAACGTCTCGGCGACGTACGGCCCCTTCTGCAACTCGGCACCGCTCTCGACCGCGACCGGATAGGAGCGGATCCTGAACCGCTTGGGGTCGAACCAGGACTGGCCGTTGCGCATGTCGAACTCCCAGCCGTGCCACGGACAGCGCAGCATCTCACCGACACGGTCGCGCTGATAGACGCCGGGCTCCGGCGAGGTCAGGCGCGCGACGCAGGCCGCCTTCTCCAGCGGCGCGCCCTCATGTGGACAGCGATTGAGCAGCGCGAAGAACGCGCCATTGACGTGGAACACCACGATGTCGCGGCCCTCGAGGCCAAACACCTTGTTGCCGCCGGCAGGAATCTCACTGGTGCGCGCGACGATGTGACGGGCCATCTTTGTCCTAGAACTTGTAGACCGCGCGGGCGTTGGCATTGAAGATCTTGCGCCGCTCGGCCTCCGTCAGCGGCGTCTTGAAGGCATAGCGGGCGTCATCATAGTCCCAGTGCGGATAATCCGACGAGAACAGCAGCCGGTCGATGCCGACCCATTCGATCAGCTGACGCAGGTGCCTCGCTTCATCCGGCTCATCGATCGGCTGGGTCGTGAACCAGAAATGCTGCTTCACATATTCGCTCGGCTTGCGCTTCAGATGCGGCACCTCGCTGCGGAAGCGCTCAAAGTGCTGGTCCATCCGCCACATCGTCGCGGGGATCCAGCCGAAGCCGCCCTCGATGAACACGATCTTCAGTTTCGGGAAGCGCTCGGGCACGCCCTCCAGCACGAGGCTCGTGAGGTTCGAGGCGACCGTGTGCGCGTTCGACTGATGCTCCTCGCAATAATAGGACGGCCAGCCGCCGCCGGTCGGCGCATGCCCGCCATAGCCGCCGACATGGATACCGAGCGGCAGATCAAGCTCTTGCGCACGCTCGTAGATCGGCCAGTAGCGGCGGCGGCCGAGCGGCTCGTTGGCGCGCGGCGAGACGTTGATCTGGATGTACTCTCCGGTCTTGGCGCAACGGTCGATCTCGGCGAGGCCGAGGTCGGAGCCGTCCTGCCCGACCAGGATCGAGGCCTTCAGCCTGGGATCGCGATGCGCCCAGAACGCGAGCTGCCAGTCGTTGATGGCGCGCTGGATCGCGGCGCCGAATTCCAGGTTCTGCTGCGAAAAGATGAAGAGGTCGAGCACCTGCAGAATGCCGAACTCGACATCGAACGGATCGAGATGCTGCTTGCGCATGAAATCGAGGTCGGAGCCGGGCACGCCGCCAGTCGGCGGCCACGCATCGCGCCGCGCGATCAGCGGCGAGGAGCGCGGATACGGCGTGGTGCCGATATAGGGCGTGCGCAGATGGCTGCCGTATTCTTTCAGATGCTGCTGCCAGCGCTTCGGCAGGAACTCGTTGAGGTCGCTGTGTGCATGAATGCTCGGATGGATGTCGCAATCGATGATCTTCAGCCGCGTCGCCGCGGTGGTTTCCTGGTCGAGCATCGGGCGGTCGATGACGTCACTCATGCGATCCTCCTCCTAATTCAGCTTGAGACGCGGAAAGGTTTCCAACGGATTATCCTCGCACATCCGCTTGACGAGGCTATCAGGCAGATGCGGCGGGACCGGATCGTCGCCGTCGAACTGCCAGTGCGGATAGTCGGACGCGAACAGGAACATCTTGTCAGAGCCGATCTGGTCGATGATGTCTGCGACGCCGGTTGCATCCATCGGCGCATCGAACGGCTGCATGGTGACGCGGAAATGATCGCGGATGATCGCGGCCGGCTCGCGCTCCACCCACGGCACCTCGACGCGCACGCCGCGCCAGGTCTTGTTGGCGCGCCACATGAAGGCCGGCAGCCAGCTGACGCCCGACTCCATCAGCACGACCGTCAAGCCCGGATACTTCCCGAACACGCCCTCATAGATCAGGCTCAACGTCTGCGCCTGGAACGCCTGCGCTTCGGCGAGATAATATTCGTAGCGATAGGACGGCCAGCCGATCGAGCTCGGCGCGCCGCGGTAGGCGCTGCCGGCGTGGATCGCGATCGGCAGTCTGTGTTTCTCCGCGGCCTGATAGATCGGCCAGTAGTGCCGCCGCCCGAGCAGCATCTCGCCCTGCGAGGGCACCAGCACCGAGACGAAGCGGTTATCGCCGGCGCGGCGCTCGATCTCCTCGACCGCAAGATCCGGCGCCTGGATCGGCACCACGATCGAGGCGCGCAGCCGCGTGTCCCTGGCAAGCCACTCGGCCGCGATCCAGTCGTTGATCGCCTTGCAGAAGTCCGCCGCCATGTAGGGATCGAACACCGCCTGCGCGCCGTAGACAACATTGCAGATGGCGTGGCTGGCGCCGAGCTGGTCGAACGCGCCGCGCTGCACCATGGCGAGATCGCTGCCGGGCTTGCGGCCGTCGGCCGGCCGCCAGTCGGCGCGGCCGGACAGCGGCATCGACGGCGGATAGGAATTGAGGTCGAGCCCGTCGATGGCGCGGCTGACCACCTGTTCCTTCCAGTGATCGCTGAGATAAGGCAGCAGCGTGGTGCGCGTTCCCCCCACCGCGGGATGGATGTCGCAATCGATGCGCGTGGCCGCCATGATGCTCCCTAGATGTTCCGTTCCTCGGACTAGACTTCTTGTCGTGGTTATTGGCGGCATCGCTGCCGCGGAGCGGACTGTGACGCCGACGGCGCGATCGTGCAAGCGGGTCCACGCGGGGCCGCCCTGCCCTGTGCGCGCAGCGCCCTCACGTGAAGTTGCAGAATGGCATGTGAACGGCATCACCCTTGGGCACCGTCAGACATGCTAGCGATTCCGCGCCGCGGAAAAGCGCAGAGACAGGAGACGGAAATGAGGCTTGGAATGAGACTTGGAACGAGGCTTGGCCGATTGGCGATCCTCGCATGTTCATTGTCGCTGGCCTCGTCCACCGCGTGGGCCGCGCCCGCGACCACGTCCGGCTCGGTCGCGCTGGCGCTCGCGGGCGTGGTGGCGCCCTATTCGTCGCTGCCGGCCAGGGAGAAGAAGGCGGTCGCCGCGTTCTTTGGCGGCGACAGCAATGTCCGCATCACCAGGAAGATCACCGTCACCGCCGACAAGGTCGTCTGCCGTGCCAGCAATGTCGACATCACCTCGCGCTCCTGCGCGCTGACCTTCGGCAGCAGGACCCACACCGTGAAGGGCCGCGAAGCCAACGCGATCTACGCGACCGTGGCACTGGCCGGCGTTCCCGGCGACGGAGCCGCCGGGACGATCTACGAAGCGCTGTCGAAATTGTCCTGCACGCTCGATCCCGCCGTGATCAAGGACAAGGCCGGCGGCGGCGCCGACTGCAGTTTCGAGCCGGGGAATTAGTCAGGGCTCAAGCCCCCACCACGACGCCCAGCTTGGCCGCCACGCGACGTGCGGTTTCCTCCCGCTGTGCCGTGATCGCGCGTACGGCCTCGCGCGACTGCTGCAGGATCTCGGGTGGCGCGGTCTCCGGGGTGCCGCTGTCGAACGGCGGCTCCGGCGCATACACCATATAGAGCTGGATCGCGCGCGCGGCATCGTCGCCGCGCAATTCGGCCGCGAGCCGCAATGCGCCATCGATGCCTGCCGTGACTCCAGCGGTAAAGACGAAGCTTCCGTCCACCACGACGCGCTCGTTCACCGGCGTCGCACCGAAAAACGGCAGCAGATGAAACGACGCCCAATGCGTCGTCGCCCTGCGCCCCTTCAGAAGGCCGGCCGCTCCGCAGATCAGCGCGCCGGTGCAAACCGAGAAGATGCGGCATGCCCCCGCCGCCTGCCGGCTGATCCAGCCGAGCACTTCCGCGTCATCCATCAAGGCTTGCTGACCGAAGCCGCCCGGCACATGCAGCACATCGAGCGGCGGCGCCTCAGTCAGCGTCGCATCCGGCGTCAGCCGCAATCCCTTGATGTCGCGGACCGGCTCGGCGGTCTTGCCGTAGATGCGATAGGTCGAATTCGGAATCCGCGACAGCACCTCGAACGGCCCGGTCAAATCGATTTGATCGACGCCTTCGAACAGCAGTGATCCGATCCGCAAGTGGACATCGTGAGCAATCATCGAACTTCCCTCAAACTTCGCGTGAACTTTCCTTGCACTATGGACAAAGCGAATCTAGCGCGGCACGCTTCAGCGATGACGCCAACCAGCCCACGTTTCTCGCCAAACGGCCGCCGCCTGATCGAAGTGCTGGCTTATCCGGCGGTGCAGTTGCTCGATGTCACCGGGCCATTGCAGGTGTTCGCATCCGCCAACGCGCTGGCGGCCAGGGCAGGCAATGCCGAGCCATACGAAGTCCGCGTCGTCGCCAAGGACGGCCCGACGATCGAAGCATCGGCCGGCGTCGGTCTCGCCGTGCACCCGCTGCCGGCCATCAGCACCGCGGTCGACACGCTGGTGATTCCGGGCGGCGACGGCGTCAACGCAGCGGCAGCCGATCGCGCTTTGGTGGATTGGGTACGCGGACGCGCCGGGCAAGCGCGCCGCACCGCATCGGTCTGCACCGGCGCGTTCCTGCTCGCCGCATCTGGCGTTCTCGACGGTCGTCGTGCCGCGACGCATTGGCAATTCTGTTCGGAACTCGCCGAGCGCTTTCCCGATGTTCGTGTCGAGTCCGATCCGATCTTCGTGCGCGACGGATCGTTCTGGACGTCGGCCGGCGTCACCTCCGGCATCGATCTCGCGCTGGCATTGTTGGAAGAAGACCTCGGCCGCGCGGCGGCGCTTGCCGTCGCCCGCTATCTCGTGGTGTTCTTCAAACGGCCGGGCGGACAGGCGCAGTTCAGCGAAATCCTGTCGCTGCAAACGACGGACGACAGGTTCGGCGCGCTGCATGACTGGATCAGCGGCCATCTCGCCGACGACCTCTCGCTTTCGACGCTGGCGAAACAGGCCGGCATGAGCGAGCGCAGCTTCAGCCGGCATTACGCCGATGCCACCGGGCTGACGCCGGCGCGCGCGATCGAGCGATTGCGGGTCGAGGGCGCCCGGCACCTGCTCTCGGAGACGCGCCTGCCGGTCAAGCGAATCTCGCAGCGCTGCGGCTTCGGATCCGAGGAGACCATGCGCCGCAGCTTCCTGCGCGTGCTGTCGACCACACCGCAGGATTACCGCGCCAGGTTTGCGCGTTAAAGTGTGATGAGATCGGGTCGAAGGCGACTGCGACGGTTGCTGCACTCCCTCGCCCCGTTCTTACGGGGAGAGGGTTGGGGTGAGGGGCTGTCTCCGCATATACCGCAATAGCTGCGTTTGCGGAGGCTCCCCCTCACCCGGATTGCATCTGACGATGCAATCCGACCTCTCCCCGCACGCGGGGCGAGGTGAAGTGGAGCGCCTCGTTCGTGATCAACCGGCCGGCTGAGACCGGGTCAGCCCTTCCAGGCATGCGGCTGCAATCCCGCCTCGAGCGGTGGATTGGTCACGCTGCCCGTGTAGTTCGTGATGGTCGATGCCGCCACGATGGTGATTACTTCAAGCACGAGGTCCTTGTAGAACCCGGCTGCCAGGAAGCGTTCGATCTCCTCTTCGTCGAGCCGCCCGCGCTTTTCGATCAGCGACCTCGCCAGCGTCGAGAGTGCGCCGAGGGTCTTGTCGGCAGGCAAGCGGCCGGCCCGCATCGCGTCGACGTCTTCAGGATCGAGGCCGGCCTGGAGGCCGAGCGCGGAATGCAATGCGACCGCCCAGGTGCAGCCGTTGGTCACCGCATCGGTGAGCAGCACGGTCTGGATTTGCTGCTCGGTGAAGCTGCCGCCGTGAACCTTATCGAAGATGCCGATGAAGCTCTGGATCAGCACCGGTGACGTCGCCATCGTCGCCGCGAGGTTCGGGACCATGCCAAACCGCGCCTCGACGTCACGCAAGGCGGGCTTCGAGGCTTCCGGCGCGGAGTCGAGCGTATGGACAGGAAAACGTGCCATTGAACTGCCTTTCACTGTGGTGATTGAACCCGAGGCCGCCGGATGCAACGGAACTGTTGCGATCGACGCGTCGGCATCAGAGTTCGATGGGGCTATCTAGCCGCGCGCTGACGCGCGCGTTCGCCAAATTCCCCACATTCCACGCCATCCCTTTCGGCCGGCTCGCTCCACGAGCCGCACGGATGCGCACAAACGCGGACAAGTCGACACAGCCCCATCGGTGGTGTGCCTAAGCTTGCAGGGATTGACCGTTGCCGCAGATCGGCTTGTCGCCGACGTTCTGCGCGCTCACCTCATCAATTCCGACTGACGACATGAACCTCACAAAAGAACCCCGCCTCTCGCGCCTGCAGCCCTTGACCTGGTCCACCTGGCTCGCCTGGGTGTTCGTCTCAGCCCTGATCCCCGTGCTCACCGTGCTATCGGCAACGGCCATCGGCAAACAAGTCGCGCGAACCGCCGAACACCGCGGGCTCATCATGTATGGCCTGCTCGTCGCTGTCGTGCTCGCCACGCTGGCCCCACCGCTGACGCAAGGGATCGTGCTCAAGCGCATCCTGCCACGGCTGAGCATCGCGGTCTGGTTCCTGGGCGCGCTGCTGTCGTCTGCGTTGTGGCTTGTCACGGCGCTGCACGTCACTGGCCGAGGGCCGCTCGCGATCAGCTTCGAGTCCGAGTTCCGGCTGCAAAAGGCTGCACTGGCCGAGCGCGTCCACGGCACGCTGACCGCGTCAGGTATTCTCGATTTGCCGTGGGGACCGTTCCTGGTCTGGACGATCGTGATCGGTGCGCTGACGTCGTTGATTCCTGCCTGCGTGCTCGGCAGGGCATCCGGACGGCGAGGCTCAACGTTGACATTTCTCAGCGCGTCGGTCGCCGGCAGCGTCGTCTCGGCAATCGTGGCGCAGCTCTATCACATGACGATCGACCCTTTATGCCTGGATCGATGGGCCCTCAATGGTCAACCGTGGTCCCGTCGCCTTCAGATGCTGGCGAGCCATTTCAGCGCCGGCGCGATCTGGGGCGCAATTACTGCGAATTTCGTGGTGCTGATGACGCGAGGTCTGGCGGATACGGTCGCGCCGCGAGACCATGTCCTCGCGCTTCATCGCGCCGGTGGCATCGCCGTGGCACTGATCGCACCCTTGCCGCTTGCGTTGCTGGCGCCGCTCGCAACCTGCCTTCTGAGACCGTGAGCTCCTGCTGCCGTCGCTTTCGCGTTCTACGCTACGCCCCAGCACGGTCCTTCACCCGCCGCGTCACGATCCCGATCAGGCGGCCGAGCGTGCCGCCGGCGGGACCCTTCTTGCGGGCCAATGCGAGCGGCGCGACGAGGCCCGTGGCGCGGTCGAGGCGGAGATAGGACACGCCTGCGGTCTCCAGCCGCGCCATCGATTCCGGCACGATCGAAATCCCGAGCCCGGCCGCGACGAGGCTCAGCGTTGACACCATCCGTGTCGCCTCCTGCGCCACTTTCGGGCTGAAGCCCGCCGCGCGGCAGGCGGCGATGATGCTGTCGTAGAGGCCGGGCCCGGTCGGACGGCGGTAGAGGATCAGCGGCTCGTCGGCGAGCGAGGCCAGCGAGATCCGTCGCCGCGGGTCCTTGCGGGCGCGCGGATGATGGTCGGGCAGCGCCACAAGCATCTCCTCGTCGAGCAGATGCGTGATCGTGAGATTCTCCAGCCGCTCGCTCGGCGAGCGCACGAAAGCGGCATCGAGCCGGTCGGCCTCGACGGCTTCGATCAGCTCGCCGGTCGAGGCCTCCTCGAGCGAGAGCGTGATCGCCGGCGCGCGCTCGCGCATTTCGCGCATCACACCGGTGACGAAGGGATGGAACGCGGCCGACGAGGTGAAGCCGATCGCGAGCTGCCCCTCCTGGCCGCGGCTCGCGCGGCGCGCGGCTTCCACGGCGAGCTCGGTATCGCGCAGGATCGCGCGCGCCTTGCTGACGAAGGCACGCCCGGCGGCGGTCAGCTCGACCCCGCGCGGCTGCCGGCGGAACAGCGGCGCGCCGATCGCGGTTTCCAGTGCGCGGATCTGCTGGCTCAGCGGCGGCTGCTGGATGCCGAGCCGCGCGGCGGCGCGGGTGATATGGCCCTCCTCGGCGACCGCAACGGCGTAGCGGAGATGGCGCAGCTCGATCATCAGGGCGATCCATATGCAATAGGTATGCAAATTCCCGTATCCATATATTGGATATTTGGCACGCGGCCAACTAGACTCAGCTCGACAACGAACGAACCGGAGCCGCCCCGCCGATGGACGCCGTACCCGCCGCACAGACCGCCAAGCATGACGCACCTGATGTCGGCGAGTTGTTCACGGGCTTCTTCATTCTCGGACTGACCGGTTTCGGTGGTGTGCTGCCGCTGGCGCGCCACATGATGGTGGAGAAGCGCCGCTGGCTGACCGGCGCCGAGTTCACCGACCTGCTCGGGCTCTGCCAGTTCCTGCCCGGCGGCAACATCATCAACATGTCGGTGGCGGTGGGCTTGAAGTTTCGCGGCATTCCCGGCGCATTCGCTTCGATCCTCGGCCTGATCGCGGTGCCGACCGCGGTCGTGATCGGCCTCGGCGTGATCTATGGCCGCTTCGCCGACGACCCGGTGGTGCGTCATCTGTTCGGCGGCCTCGCCGCCGCGGCAGCCGGGCTGCTGATCTCGACCGCGATCAAGATCGCCTGGCCGTTGCGGCGCGATGTGCTCGGCCTCGTCATCGGCGCGCTTTGCGTACTCGCGATCGCGGTGTTCAGATTGCCGCTGCTGCCGACCTTGTTGACGCTCGCGCCGCTCAGCATATTCCTCCGGTCGAGGCAGGCGTCATGACCGCAACCCTCGTTACGCTCGCCCTGATCTTCGCCGAGCTGTCGCTGCTCGCCTTCGGCGGCGGCAACACCATCCTGCCGGAGATGCAGCGCCAGGTGGTCGACATCCATCACTGGATGACGGCGCAGGAATTCGGCGCGCTGTTCGCGCTGGCGCAAGCCGCACCGGGACCGAACATGATGGTAGTCCCGCTGGTCGGCTGGCATGTCGCCGGCTTCTCCGGCGTAGTGGTGACCTCGCTCGCCAAGTTCGGGCCGTCATCGCTCGTCACCGGCTTCGCGCTGCGGCTCTGGGAGCGCTTCAAGGACCGGCCGTGGCGCCGCACGGTGCAGGCCGGGCTGGTTCCGGTGACCGCCGGCCTCGTCACCGCCAGCGCCATCGTCATCACTCATTCGTCGACCTCGAGCTGGGGCACCATCCTGATCGCGGCCATGGTCGCGATCGCGACCACCACGACCCGGATCCATCCGCTGCTCGCGCTTGCCGCCGGCGCGGTGCTCGGCCTCACCGGCATCGGCCAGCCCTGACGGCTGTTACGGCCCGCGGCGCGTGCGCGCTTTCGCCGCAATGGATGCAACGTCATGAGCGGCTATGTTGATGGAGCCATGATCGACATGTTGAGCATCGACACCCGCATTGCGCGCCTTGGTTTGCGCGCCGGACGTCTGCACGCAGGCACTTAGCCGGCCGGCGATCGCGCGCCGTCCGGATTCTCGTCGTCGTCAATTCATAACACCATCAAATCATTCGGCCTGTCGCGTCGCGCGAGACATCTGCGCGCCGGCGGCGCCGCACCTGCGATCAACCGCAAAGATCATCCGCCATGACCCGAACCATTCAGAACGACTTCAACGCTCCCGCATTGCCGCCGATCGTCATCACCGCGAGCGAGGCGCATCGCCTCAGCGCACTGGCCGATTCCAGCATGGCGGTGTTTCCCCGCGTGGCCCAGTTCCTCGCGCGCGAGACCGACCGCGCCCGGGTTGTCGCCGACGATTCCGAGCTGCCCGACGTGGTCCGCATGGGCTCGCGCGTGCGCTACCGCGACGACGAGACCGGCGACGTCAGGGAAGTCGTGTTGGTGTACCCGCACGAAGCCGACATCGCGCTGCGACGGATCTCGGTGCTAACGCCGGTCGGCGCCGCGCTGATCGGGCTTTCAGTCGGGCAGACGATCGATTTCCAGACGCCGAGCCATCGGACGCGCGCGGTGACGATTTTGGCGGTGAAGCAACAGAGCTAGCCGGCCTACGCCGCCAAATGGCACTGCCCCATCTCGAGGCCGTGGCAGCGGCCGCGCGCGATGCCTTCGGCAATCGCCTTCACGACGATCTCGGCATCATCGGGCGACAGATGGTCGAGCGGCTGCCAGGCGCGCATGATGTCGCGCGCGCGATCAAGGTCGCCGTAGATTGCAAGAAGAGGAAGCGTTTTGATCGACATGTGCGTGGCTCCCAACCGCAACTGTGCGAGCCTAGCCCAGCTGGAGCGGTCGAGCCATGCGTTCGGCAGCCGCGATTGCATACTTTGCTGATCGCCGATGCATGGCGAGGGCGCTTGCCGCCCCCGCCAACACGTCGTTGGGTTACTCGGCGCCGGAGCCGCCCTGCACGATCTTCTCGTTCAGCTTCTGGTCGACGGTCTCCACGGTGCGGTCGATCTCGGCGCTCGGCGTGCCGAGCTGGTGCGAGATCAGCTTCACCAAGAGGTCGACGCGCTCGATGAACGGCGCGCCGGCGGCGACCGCGCGTGCCGCAGACGACGGCTTGAGCAGGCTTTCCGCCGCCTTGGCGTATTTCGCGAACGGCACCTGATCGGCGGGATCGGCGCCGAGCTTGCGCGCAATGCCGTCGACATGGTCATAGATCGCCTGCGAGCGCGTCAGATCGCCGTGCACGGCATCGCGAATCGATTGCGGCTCAGTCGGCGTGATGCAGCGATAATTGCCGGTCAGCAGCATCGACCATTTCGCCAGCGGCACGAACAGCGAGTCGAATACTTTCAGCTTCACCGGAACGTCCTGGCCGTCGAGCGTCACCGCGTCGATGTCGGCTTCGAGCTCGCGCAGCACCTTGTTGTGCTTGTCGTCGGCGAAGACGGAAGCCTTGAAGTTGGTCGGCAGGCCGACATGCAGCACGTTGGCCTTCTCCTCTGGCGGACGGAACGCCTGCGGATCCGGCGAGCACAGCGTGACGAGCCCTGGCTCGAAGCGCTCCCAGACTTGGGCGTTGGTGTAGGCCTCCTCGAGGTCCATGCCGGCGAGCGCGGGGATCCGCTTCAGATACGGCAGCGGCGGCATGTTCATGATCGACAGGCAGGGTAGCTTGGCCGCCGCGATCTTGATCATCAGCACGCGAACCGTGTGGTTGGTGTATTGCGGCTCCTGCATCGCAAGGCCAACCATGTCGTAGCGCGACACGTCGACATCGGCGGGCGTGACGGCGTCGAGCTTGCCCGGCAGGTCGCGCGAGAAGATCGAGCGATGCTGCTTCTCGTCCCGCAGCTTGATGCGTACCTCGGTGCCGTCGCGGTTGATCAGGTCAGCGGTGTTCTTCCGGCACACCAGGGACACGTTGTGCCCCGCCATCAGAAGCTTGGTCCCCAGCAGGGAGCCGTAGGAAGCCCCAAGGATCAGAATGTTGCGCGCCATGTTTCCTCTCTCAAAGACAATCCCGGGCCTCTTACCGGCGGCCCGTGGTATACCAGATACTAGTCTTTACGATGTTCCGGCGATCCGGCCAAGCACCTTGGCACGATGATGCGACTTGGTCGGCTCAGGCGCCGATCTGCATCTTATCTTGTTGATTACGCAACAGTTTCTGTCCAGCGCGGCTCACCGGCAGCACCAGATTGTCGTCGAGCCTGACGCCGAGCCGGCCGGACTGACGCGTCAGTCCGCGGACGGCGGCGTGGGCGACCCAGTGCGACCGATGGATCCGCACCCCGGTCTCCGGTCCCAGGGCGGCGATGGCATCGGCCAGCTTGATCAGGATCAGGGCCTCGCCACGATCGGTGCGCACGCGGACATAATGGTCCTCCGCGCTCAGGGACAGGATGGCAGCGTGGCGGACCGCAAACGGCAATTTCGATCGGAACGAGCAAGCTGTGGCCGGCGGGGACGTCGGATGTGCCGGGGCGATGGCAGTATCTGCGGCTCCGGCGGGTACCCGCCGAACCGCCCAGACCAGCGGGCCGAGGAACAGGTTGATCGTCAGCACCTGCAGGGTGAGGTCGCGATAAGACACGTAGGGCAGCACCTGGGGCGCCAGCAGCCATAACAACAGGTGCACGATCCAGCCGCCGGCCGGCGCAACCGCTAACGCGACGCCGATCGCGGCCCAGAACGGCTCGGCGCCGGAGAACAGATAGCGCCGCACCAATGCCGTCACGCCAATGATCAGGGTGGTGATCAACAACGCGCCCGCAACGAAATGGACCAGCCGCGTCAGCAATCCCATCCCGACATAGGTGCCGAACGCGCCCACGATCGCGAGCCCGACACCGGTCACAACAGGCAGCACCAGCGCGGCGTGGCGCCGCGGCAAGGCCATCGAATCCTGGCGTAAAAGTTCGGTGATGGTCATTGGCGAATAAGGATTGCCGTTCGCGAAGTGGACGTGGACCCGGGACCGCCCCTTCCTATAGCAGCCGGACGGTCGATCATTCGAGGACGCGCTCATGAAATTTTCGTTGGTTCCGGCGGCTCGGCTCCGGCTGCTCTGGCCCTGTCTTGGCTTGCTGGCCCTCCCGGTCCTGATGCCGCTCTCTGCGGCCGAGGCCACCGAGGCGGGCTGGCGCCAGATCACGGTCCCGGTCTCCGCCACCAATCCGGCGGCCATCCCCGTGGCACTTTATTACCCGACGCAAACGCCGGCCCGCGCCATCCCGATGGGTGCGTTCACGGTCCGGGTCGCGACCGGGGCGCCGCCGGATCCGAAATTCAAGGGGTTGATCATCCTCAGCCACGGCACGGGCGGCTCCGAGATCGGGCATACCAGCCTCGCGGAGGCGCTGGCGCGGCACGGCTATCTGGTCGCGGCCTTGCGGCATCCCGGCGACAATTGGGAGGATCATTCGATCTGGCAGCAACCGCCTGGGACATTCTTCACCGAACGGCCGCGCCAGGCATCACGGGTGATCGATGCGCTGCTGGCCGACCCCGAATGGAAGGACAAGATCGCAGCCGATGCCCAGGGTCCGCGCATCGGGGCGGCCGGACACTCGGCCGGTGGCTACACCGTGATCGCGCTGGCCGGTGGCCAGGTCGACCTGTCGCGCATCGGCGAGCACTGCAAGACCGATAGCAAGGACGATCCCTTGTTCTGCAGCATGGGAGGCGGTTCCAAGTCACCGCCCGCCGTGACATTGCTGCCGACGGCGACCGATCCGCGGGTTCGCGCAGTGGTGGCGATGGCGCCGGCCGGCGTGGTCTTCACCGCCGCATCGCTCGCCGCGATCAAGATACCGACCGCGGTCTATGCAGCCGAACGCGACCGCTGGCTGGTGCCGCGCTTCCATGCCGAATGGGTCGCACAGAATGTGCCGCACGCCGAATTTCACATGATCCCCAACGCGTGGCACTTCGCCTTCATGGACCGCCCCAGCACACCGATCCTGACGCTGGATGGCGACGCCGCGGCAGATCCACCCGGCTTCGACCGCGAGGCGCTGCTCGCGCAGTTGCGCAACGATCTGCCCGCCTTCTTCGACAAGGCCTTTGCGCAGGAGTAGACGGCGAAGGGACTGTCCTCACGCAACGAGACGGGATCATGATGCGCCCGCGTCGTGATCTCATGCTCCGGATTGCGCGATAGGACGTTCGTCGAACCAAATCGGCGATTGAAAGTCCCATGCGGGGAGGATTATCTCCCGTCTGGATTGGCATCCGGCAACCGGAAAGGCATCGGAGCTTGCAAGTCGCTGCGCTGACAGATCGAGCTGAAGAGATTCTGGTCGCTGCATCCCGGCTGTTTGCCCGCCACTCCTATGCCAATGTCACGATGGAACAGGTTGCGGCGGCGGTGCAGGCCGTGCCGGGCGCGCTGTATCATCACTTCCGCGACAAGGAAGACCTGATCTTCCATTGCTATTTGCGCGGCCTCGCGATCTACAGGCGCGAGATGGAGGCGGCCGCCGAGCCCGGCATCGACGGGCTCGAGATCGTCAGGCGTTTTGTGCGCGGCAGGCTGCGGTCTGAAGCCCAGCGTATGATCCTGTTCACCGATATCGATGCGCTGGCTCGGCCCTACAGCAGCGAAGTCCATGCCAAGCGCTGGCAGAATGCCGCCTGGCTTGCGGACATTCTGGATCGGGGCGTGGCGGACGGCTCGATCGCCTGCGACCAACCGCTGCTCACCGCGGTGGCGCTGATCTCTATCCTGGACTGGGTGCCGTTCTGGCTGTCCGAACGCGACTACTACACGCGCCAGCAGGCGATCGATGCCATCGATGACATCATCACGCACGGCGTCTACCGGCGCGAGATCGCGGTGCCCGAGATGCCCGAACCGCTCAGCCTTGCGCCATTCCTGGAGTCGCGCGCGGCATTGAACAAGCGCGCCGCAAAGTTCGACAGGATGCTGTCGATTGCCTCCGACAGCTTCAACCGCAGGGGCGCGTCGGGCACGTCGCTCGAGAGCATCGCCGTGGATGCGGGCATGACCCGCGCCGGCATCTACTATCACTTCAGCGAAAAGGAGAGCCTGTTGCTGGCGTGCCTGCGACGCGGCCTCGCCGGCGAGGTCAGCATCCGCGAGCACCTGCAGGAGCACAGCCTTGGCGCATTCGATCACATCGTGCAGCGCATCCGCTTGCTGCTGATGCTGCACGACACGCCCTGCGGTCCGAAGGCGACCTACCACAACATCAACTATCTCAACGACGCCGACCGGAAGGCCTATGTCGGAGATGTGCTGGCGACGATCCGGCAGGACCAGGACAGCTATCAGCGCTGGATCGACGAGGGCCGCTTCCGCCGCATCGATACCTATTTCGCGGAGCGCATCCTGACCGGAATGGGCCACTGGTATCCGGTCTGGTTCAAGACCAGGCGCGACTGGTCTCCCGCCGAGATCGCCGATCATTTCGCGCGGTTGTTTCTCGCAGGTCTCAAGCCGCGCCGGCATCCGGCCTGAGCATCGGTTCCAAAATCCGGGGCGGGCGCAGGTCTCATCCGAAAGTTTACTGCTAATTCAAAACAGCGGCCAATTCCGAAGACATATAGCCTATAACATCATACTACCTCCCGGTAAAACTTGACGCCATATTCAAAGCGAAAGTTGCGAAGGCGCGGCAATTGAGGTTATGAGACGGCCTCGATCGCTGAAGATCAAGAAACACGAGCAAGGGAGAACGCGCGATGCATAGACTGATCGTTGCCGCTGCGGCAGCGCTGACGGTGTTGGGAGGCGCGGCGTCCGCGCAGGAAACCCTCAAGATCGGCTATATCGATCCGCTCTCCGGCGGCGGCGCCAGCGTTGGCGAGGGCGGCCTGAAGACGTTTCAGTATCTCGCCGACGAGCTGAACGCCAAGGGCGGCATCCTCGGCCACAAGGTCGAAATCGTTCCGCTCGACAACAAGACCAATCCGCAGGAAAGCCTGGTGCAGGCGCAGAAGGCGGTCGACGCCGGCATCCACTACATCACCCAGGGCAACGGCTCGTCGGTCGGTGCGGCGCTGGAAGATTTCGTCACCAAGAACAACTCGCGCAACCCCGGCAAGGAAGTGTTGTACTTCAACTACGCCGCGGTCGATCCGAGCATGACCAACGAGAAGTGCAGCTACTGGCATTTCCGCTGGGATGCGAACTCGGACATCAAGATGGCCGCGCTGACCAACTACATGAAGGGCCAGCCGTCGATCAAGAAGGTCTATCTGATCAACATGGACTACTCGTTCGGCCAGTCGGTGCGCTCAGAAGCGCGCAAGATGCTGGGCGAAAAGCGTCCGGATATCCAGATCGTCGGCGACGAGCTGCACCCGATGCTCAAGGTCACCGACTTCTCGCCCTACATCGCCAAGATCAAGGCGTCCGGCGCCGACACCGTCGTGACCGGCAATTGGGGACAGGACTTCGCGCTGCTGCTCAAGGCCGCGGCCGATGCCGGCCTCAAGGTCAACTGGTACACCTATTATGCCGGCGGCGCCGGTGGACCGACCGCGATCAAGCAGACCGGTCTCGAGAACCAGGTGTTCCAGATCAGCGAAGGCGTCCCGAACTCCGGCAACAAGGCGGCGATGGAATTCGAGAAGGACTTCCGCGCCAAGACCGGCATTTCCGTGTGGTATCCGCGCGCCGTCAACGAGATGCGGATGTTCAAGGCCGCCGCCGAGAAAGCCAATTCGATCGATCCGGTGAAAGTCGCGGCCGCGCTCGAGGGCATGAAGTTCGAAGTGTTCGACGGCGGTGAAGGCTTCATGCGCAAGGACGACCACCAGTTCTTCCAGCCGATCATCATCTCCTCGTTCGGCTCGCTCACCGACAAGGCCAAGGAGCCGTTCGACGAAGAGAACACCGGCTGGGGCTGGCACATCGTCTCCAAGATCGACACCGATCAGACCGTGCTTCCGACCACCTGCAACATGAAGCGGCCCTGATCGGCTCTTCGGTCATTCCGGGATGGTGCGCAAGCACCAGACCCGGAATCTCGAGATTCCGGGTTCGCTCGCTGATGCGAGCGCCCCGGAATGACGGTAAGTTCATTTCATCGACAGGTTATTGATCACGTGAACCGTTCCAGTCTCAAGCGGGTGCGCCGTGGCTGAGCTCATCGTCATCTCGACACTCAACGGCGTGCTGTTCGGCATGCTGTTGTTTCTGCTGTCCAGCGGGCTCACCGTCATCTTCAGCATGATGGGCGTGCTCAACTTCGCGCATGCGAGCTTCTACATGCTGGGCGCGTTCTTCGGCTTTCAGCTCACCCGCTGGATCGGCTTCTGGCCGGCGCTGGTGATCGCACCGCTCCTGGTCGGCGTGGTCGGCATGGGCGTCGAGCGCTACGGCCTGCGCAACACCCACAAGCACGGCCATGTCGCCGAGCTGCTGCTGACCTTCGGACTCGCCTTCGCCATCGAGGAAATCGTCTCGATGATCTGGGGCAAGAGCCCGGTCGACTATCGGGTTCCGGCGGCACTCGACTTTCCTGCCATCACCGTGTTCTCGACCAACTACCCCGCCTACAAGATCTTCATGCTGGTGGTCTCGGTCGTGATCTTCATCGCGCTGCTGGTCACCTTGAAGCGGACGCGGGTCGGCCTCATCGTGCAGGCCGCGCTGACCCATCCTAGCATGGTCGGCCATCTCGGCCACAATGTCGGCCGCGTCTTCATGCTGGTGTTCGGCGTCGGCAGCGCACTGGCGGGCCTTGCCGGCGTGATCGCCGGTCCCTCGCTGGTGACGCAGTCCGACATGGCGGCGCTGCTCGGCCCGATCCTGTTCGTCGTCATCGTGTTCGGCGGCCTCGGCTCGCTGCCAGGCGCCTTCATCGCTTCGCTCCTGATCGGGCTGATCCAGACTTTTGCGGTCGCACTCAATGGTTCGCTCGCCAGCGTGTTCGGGCCGCTCGATCCGAGCCTCGGCGCCTCGCCGCTCACCGACATCTGGAACGTCACGATCGCGCAGATCGCGCCGATCCTGCCCTATCTGCTGCTGGTGCTGGTCCTGATCTTCCGCCCCATGGGCCTGTTGGGGACGCGCGAGTCATGAGCAACGCCGCTATCCCCACCTCCGCCGCGGCCAAGGAAGAGTCCGCCAGCGCCCTCAGCTTCTATGGCATCTGGCTGATCGCAGCCGCCGCACTCGTCGTGCTGCCGCTGATCTTCTCCTCCGGCGGCTCGCTGACCTCGTTCAGCCTGATCGGCATCGCGATCATCTTCGCGCTGTCCTACAACATTTTGCTCGGCCAGACCGGCCTCTTGTCGTTCGGCCACGCCGTGCAGTACGGCCTCGGCGGCTTCCTTGCCGTCCACGCCATGAACGCGGTCGCGAGCCACAACTGGCCGATCCCGCTGCCGGTGATCCCGCTGGTCGGCGGCATCGGCGGCATGGCCTTCGCGTTGCTGGTCGGCTGGGTCATGACCAAGCGTGCCGGTACCGTGTTTGCGATGATCTCGCTCGGCATCGGCGAACTGGTCGCCTCGTCGTCGCTGATCCTGCGCAGCGTGTTCGGCGGCGAATCCGGCATCACCACCGACCGCACCTCGCTGATGCCGCTGTTCGGCTGGACTTTCGGGCCGCAGATCCAGGTCTATTACCTGATCGCGTTCTGGGTGATGATCTCGGCCATCGCGATGTACGCGCTGACCCGCACCCCGCTCGGGCGCATCTGCAACGCGGTGCGCGACAATCCGGAACGGGTCGAGTTCATCGGCTACGATCCGCATGTGGTGCGCTACCTCGCCTACATGTTCGCCGGCTTCTTCGCCGGCATCGCCGGCGGGCTGACCGCGATCAATTTCGAGATCGCTAACTCCGCCTATCTCGGCGCGACCCAGTCGGGCCTCGTGCTGTTCTCCGCTTTCATCGGCGGCACCGCCTATTTCTTCGGGCCGATCCTCGGCGCCATCCTGGTGACTTATCTGCAGCTCGGACTGACCAACGTCACCTCGGTGTGGCAGCTCTATTTCGGCATCATCTTCATCGCCATCGTGATGTTCGCGCCGGGCGGCATCGCCGGCATTTTGATGAAGCACCGTCCGCTGATCCGCGCCGGCACGCTTCGTTTCGTGATCCCGTCCTATCTGGTCGCGGCGATCCCGACGCTGGCGCTGGCGCTCGGCATCATCCTGACCATCGAGACCGTCGCGCGCTTCTCCGGTGGCGACGCCATCAATCTGTTCGGGATTCCGTTCGCCGCGACGGCGCCGACGACCTGGGTGACTGCTGCGGTTCTGCTCGTCGGCGGCTTCCTGGTCGCGCGCATCACCTGGCGGCGCATCGCCGAAGCCTGGGATCGCGCCGCGACGGTGGCCCGTGATCGGGGGTATCTGGCATGACCGCAGCCATCCAAGTCAACGCCGTCGAGAAGAGCTTCGGCAATGTCCAGATCATCCGCGACCTCAACCTGAGCGTCGCCAAGGGCGAGCGTCACGCCATCATCGGCCCGAATGGCGCCGGCAAGTCGACGACGTTCAACCTGATCTCCGGCCATATCAAGCCGACCTCGGGCGAGATCCGGCTCAACGGCGAAGTCACCTCGGGCCTGCGGCCGTTCGAGATCAACCGGCGCGGGCTGTCGCGCTCGTTCCAGGTCACCAACGTGTTCGCCCGCATGACGGTGTGGGAGAATGTCCGCTGCGCCGTGCTGTGGGCGACCGGCCACCGCTACGCGTTCTGGAAGAACGTCGACACCCTGCCCGAGGTGAAGCAGCGCACCGCGCAGATCCTCGACGAGATTCATCTCAGCCATCGCCGCGACGTGCCGGCGGGCTTGCTCACCTATGCCGAGCAGCGCGAGCTCGAGATCGGCATCACGATCGCCGGCGGCGCCAGCGTCATCATGCTGGACGAGCCGACCGCGGGCATGAGCCACGCTGAGACCGAGCGCGCCGTCGCGCTGATCCGCCGTCTCACCGAAGGACGCACGCTCGTCATCGTCGAGCACGACATGAGCGTGGTGTTCGGCCTCGCCGACCGCATCTCGGTTTTGGTCTACGGCCACATCATCGCTTCCGGAACGCCGGAGGAGATCCGCGGCAATCCGAAGGTCAAGGAAGCCTATCTCGGCGAGGAGGTCGATTGATGCTCGAGGTCAGGAATCTCCACGCCTATTACGGCAAGAGCCACATCCTGCAGGGTGTCGATCTCGATATCGCCGCCGGCGAAGTGGTCAGCCTGCTCGGGCGCAACGGCGTCGGCCGCTCGACCACCGTCAAGGCGATCATGGGCGAGGTGCCGCCGCAGGGCACCATCCGCTTCAAGGGCAAGGACATCGCCGGCCTGCCGAGCCACAAGATCGCCCGCCTCGGGCTCGGCTATGTGCCCGAACATCGCGACATCTTCCCGAGCCTGACGGTGCGCCAGAACCTGATCCTCGGTATCAAGGACCCGCGTCGCCCCGGCAAATGGCGGCTGCAGGAGATGCTCGACATGTTCCCCAACCTCGCTCGCCGCGCCGACACGCCGGCCGGCGTGCTGTCGGGCGGCGAGAAGCAGATGCTGACCACCTGCCGCACGCTGCTCGGCGACCCCGACTTGATGATGATCGACGAGCCGACCGAGGGCCTCGCGCCGCTGATCGTGCAGCAGGTCGGCGAGCTGATCGCGCGGATCGCCAAGGCCGGCGTCGCCATCCTGCTGGTCGAGCAGAAGCTGTCGATCGCGATGAAGATCTCGAACCGCGTCTACATCATGGGCCACGGCCGCGTGGTGTTCGAAGGCACCCCCGACCAGCTCAAGTCCAACGCCGCCATTCGCGAGGAATGGCTGGAGGTGTGAGGCGGGGTTCCCCGCTAGCAACCAACGGCGGCTGGTCACGGGACAACGCGACATCCGGGTAATGCGGCCCGGATCGGGTCAGGCCGGAGCGCGGGCGGGCTTCCTGTATTCCGCGGTCTCGGCGCGAACCAGGTCGCAGAATTCGAGCGCAAGACGGCTGCGCGGCCGTTGCGACGGAAACAGCAGCACGGTGGTGAGCTCCAGCCGCGGCTTGAACGGCTTGAGCACGATCCGGGTGCTGGCAAAATCCCGCGCCACGACGGGATCGACGATCGAGAAGCCCAGCCCCTGCGCAACCAGCGCGCAGCGCTGCATGCTGTACTGAATCTCGGCCACCGTTCTGACCTCGGCCCCGGCGTCTTCGAAGGCGCGTTCGAGGCGCGATCGGTGCGGCGCGCCCGGGGCCGGCGCAATCATCGCCTCGCCGTGCAGGTCTCTTGGCATGATCAATCGCTTGGAGCGCAGCCGGTGCTGGCGCGGCAGCACACAGATGGCGTCGGTCGTCATCAGCAGCTCGTCGTCGACCGCTGCAAAGCCCGACTGGGGTCGCGCCAGCCCGACATCGCACTGGCCCGCAGCAACGAGACTCCAGACCCGTTCAGGGCTATGCACGGCGACCGACAGCATGATGCCGGGGTTTTTCCTGGAGAAGTTGCTGACGATCCGCGGCATCAACGAATAGGTGAATGCCGGAAGGCAGGCGATCCTCAGCGTCCCGCTGCCCCGCGCGCGAATGCCGCGCGCCGCACGCGCCAGATACTCGAGCCCGGCCTGGTTGCGCTCCACCTCATGCAGGAAGATCTCGCCTTCCGGCGTCAACGTGACGCCACCGCGTCCGCGTTCGAACAGCGCGAAGCCGATCTCGCGCTCCAGTCGCGCGATGGCGCGACTGACGAAGGGCTGCCCGATCCGCAGGCTCAGGGCGGCCTTGGTGATTCCGTTGTGACGCACGACCTCGCGAAACAGGTCAACGTGTCTCGGATTCAGGGACATGACCAATCTGCATATGAACTGCCATTCCGGTCATTTGACGGCATGTTGGTTCGATGCGTCAATAGGGCATGCAATTCGTAGACAGTCATGCCGCCTTGGCCACCGACCGCATCCTGCTGGCCAGGATCCACGGTTCCGAGATCTCGCGGGTCAAGCTGCTCGGGGACGCCGGCATGCTTCGGCAGCTCGATCGCGGCGGCTCCGGCCAGGCGGCGACCGCGCGCATGGCAGCCACGCTGAGCTGTGCGAACGACACGGCCGCATTCGCGATCGAGGACGCCGGGTCAGGCGACATCATCGGCCTTACCGCTTTCGCGGCGCTCGAGCCGGACGAAAAGCGGGCGAGGCTTGCGCCGATCTGGAGCAGCGGACGGTTGGACGAGGTCCTGCTCATCAGCCACGTCGTGCATCTCATGACGCGGTATGCCTTCGAGGTGCTCGCCGTCGAGCGGGCCGAGGTGCATCTGGATTGGCGGCAGCGGCGTACGCTCGAGCTCTACACCGGCCTCGGCTTCCGCTGCGAAGGACGGCTTCGCGCCTATTTTGCCTGCGATCAAGGTCCATCCGCCGACGCTGCCGTCCTCGGCGTGGTACGCGCCGGATGGCCTGCCATCGCCGACCGACAGCGCCGGCTCCTTGCCAACGAGGCGTGGCACTGTCGGCTCCCGTCCGATCGTCCTCCATAGCGCCATCACGGGGACAGGACCGCAGCAGATCGGCACGAGAGGCTCGTGACGCGGCCGAATCTACTCCGGCCGGATCAATGCCACGACATCGCCCGCGCGCAAGGTCTGGCCGGGCTTGACCGGCACCGACGCAATGCGGCCCGCGCGCGGCGAATGCACTGATATCTCCATCTTCATGGACTCGATGATGGCGAGCACGTCGCCGGCTGCGACCACGGCGCCCTCCTCGGCCAGGATCTTCCAGATGTTGCCGGGCACCTCCGAGAACGCGCCGACCTGGCCGTCGGGAATGCCGGTCGAGACGGCACTCGCGTCGATCAACTCTGCGGGCGCCTCGTCGAGCTTCATCTCGCGCCAGCGCTGGCGCTCGGCATCGAACGCGGCCTGTTGCGTCGCCTTGAATGCCGCGATCGACGGCCGCACGTCGGCCAACGTCTTGGCATAGTCGGCATAGGAGAACTCGCCCTGCTCGATCCTGATGTCGTACTGCCCGTGCGGGAATGCGGCGCGCGCGTCCAAGAGCTCATCGGCATCGACCGGGAAGAAGCGGATCTTGTCGAAGAACCGCAGCAGCCACGGATGACCCGGTTCGAACACTTTCGTGGTGCGCCATGTGTTCCAGACCTGGATGGTGCGGCCGAACAGCTGGTAGCCGCCCGGCCCTTCCATGCCGTAGATGCACATATAGGCGCCGCCTATGCCGACCGCGTTCTCCGGCGTCCAGGTCCGCGCCGGGTTGTATTTCGTGGTCACGAGGCGATGCCGCGGATCGAGTGGGGTTGCCACCGGCGCACCGAGATAGACGTCGCCGAGGCCGAGCACGAAATAATCGGCGTCGAACACGATGCGGCGAACATCGTCCTCGCCGCCAAGCCCGTTGATGCGCCGGATGAACTCGACATTCGACGGACACCACGGCGCATCGGCGCGGACCAGCTCCTGATACTTGCGCATCGCCAGCTCAGCCTCTGGATCCCGCCACGACAGCGGCAGATGCACGGTCCGGCTCGGCACCCGCATGGCGTCGACCGGCGGCAATTCGCGTTCGATCCGCCTGAGCACGTCGAGCAGCTTCGTTCGCGACAGCGCCGTGCCGTCATAATGGATCTGCAGCGAGCGAATGCCGGGCGTCAGATCGATCAAGCCGCCGAGTTTTGCTTCCTCGAGCGCCTGCGCCAGCACATGGACGCGCAGCCGCAGCGCGATGTCGAGCTCCATCGGACCGTATTCGACCAGCAGATTGTCGTCGCCGGCGCGCCGATAGACCACCGGGATCGGGCCGTCATCATGGCGCCCGACGATGGCCGAGCCGAGCTCGGGCGCGCGCAACACGGTGGGGCCGACAACAGGATCGTCGCGTCGAGCCGGAACGAAGCGGACGGTGTCGCCGGGCCGGAGCTGGCCGACCTTCCAGAGCTCGTCGCGCGCGACGACCGCCGGACAGACGAAGCCACCGAGACTCGGTCCGTCCGGCCCCAGAATGATCGGCATGTCGCCGGTGAAGTCGATCGAGCCGACCGCATAGGCGTTGTCGTGGATGTTCGACGGATGCAGCCCGGCCTCGCCGCCATCGGCGCGCGCCCAGCGCGGCTTCGGACCGATCAGCCGCACGCCGGTCCGCGCACTGTTGAAGTGCACCTCATAGCTCGACGCAAACAGCGTTTCGATGTCCTCGTCGAGGAAGAAATCCGGCGCGCCATGCGGGCCATAGACCACGCCGATCTGCCACGCCGAAGTCAGCTCCGGCCGCTCGTCCTCCGCAGCGCGCCGCGGCGCGGCAAGGCTCGGCGGCTCGGCGCCGACATGCAGCACGTCGCCGGCCTTGAGCGAGCCCGTCGCATGGCCGCCGAACGCGCCGAGCGCGAACACGGCGCGCGAGCCCAGAATCTCGGGCACGTCAATGCCGCCACGCACGGCGAGATACGCGCGCTGGCCCGGGCCCCTGATGCTGCCGATGACGAGCGTCTGGCCGGCGCGCACCGCAACCGGCTCGTCATACGCGACGTCGACGCCGTCAAGCGACGCCTTCATCTGCGCACCCGCAAGCGCGACGATTGCATCGGTGTTGAAGCGCAAGGTGGGTCCGTTGACCGTCAGCTCCAGCGCGGTCGTGGTCTCCGAATTGCCGACCACGCGGTTGGCGAGACGAAACGAGCGCTCGTCCATCGGCCCGCTCGGCGGCACGCCGACATGCCAGAGATGCAGGCGGCCGGGCAATTCCTGCACCCCGCTCTGCGCACCCGGTGCGACGACGTCGATGGTGCGTGGACGATAGGCGAACGCGCCGAGCACGCTGGTCGCGACCTGACCGCTGCGGAACACGTCGGATGCGGCGATCGCACGCAGATAATCCAGATTGGTCTCGATGCCGGCTACGACAGTGCCATCCAGCGCCTGCGTGAGCTTCGCGATCGCGGCCTCGCGCGTCTCGCCCGAGACGATGATCTTGGCCAGCATCGGATCGTAGAACGGCGACACCTCCGTGCCGGTCTCGATCCAGCCGTCGATCCGCGCGTCCGTCGAAAAACTGACCTGCGTCAGCCGGCCCGCGCTCGGGCGAAAGCCCGCGCCCGGATTCTCGGCATAGAGCCGCACCTCGATCGCCGCGCCCTTTGGCGCCAGCGTGCCGGCCTGGCCGAGCACGTCCTCGCCGGCTGCCTGCCGGATCATCCATTCGACCAGATCGACGCCAGTGACCTGCTCGGTGACGGGATGCTCGACCTGGAGCCGGGTGTTCACCTCAAGAAAGTAAAAGTCCTCGCGCGCGACGTCATAGATGAACTCCACCGTGCCGGCGGATTCATAAGCAACTGCCTTGCCGAGCGAGACCGCGGCCGCGTGCAGCCGCCGCCTGATCTCGGCGGAGAGTCCGGGCGCCGGCGTCTCCTCAAAGACCTTTTGGTTGCGCCGCTGCAGCGAGCAATCGCGCTCGCCGAGCGCGACCACATCGCCCTTGCCGTTGCCGAAGATCTGCACCTCGATGTGGCGGGCCTGGGCAACGAACCGCTCGAGATAGACCCGGGCATCGCCGAAGCTCGCCCGCGCCGTGCGCTGCACCGATTCGAACCGCTCGCGCAGCGTTGCCATGTCGTGGCAGAGCTGCATGCCGATGCCGCCGCCGCCCGCCGTGCTCTTCAGCATCACGGGAAAGCCGATCGCTTCGGCCTGTTGCACCGCCTCGTCGATGGTCTCGAGCAGGCCGGAGCCGGGCAGCAGCGGCACGCCGCTGCGCTCGGCGATCTCGCGCGCGCGGTGCTTGAGGCCGAAGGCGTCGAGATGCTCAGGCCGCGGCCCGATGAATTTGATGCCATGCTCGGCAAGCCGCTCGGCAAAGCGGCGGTTCTCCGACAGGAAGCCGTAACCCGGATGCACCGCCTCGGCGCCCGTCGCGAGGCACGCCGCCATGATCGCATCGGCGTTGAGATAGCTCTCGGCAGCCGGCGCCGGGCCAATGCGTACCGCCTCGTCAGCCTCCAGCACCGGCCGGGTGAAGCGGTCGGCGTCGGAATAGACCGCGACCGAGCCGATACCCATGCGGTGCAATGTCTTTCCGATCCGCCCGGCGATCTCGCCGCGGTTGGCAATCAGGACCTTGCTGAACATGCCTCACGCCTCCGGCTCGAAGATCGTGACCTGTACCGGCGTCGGGAAGAAGCCGTTGCAGGGATTGTTGATCTGTGGGCAGTTCGAGATCAGGCACAGCACGTCCATCTCGGCGACCAGCTCGATTGCATCGCCGGGCTTGGAGACGCCGTCGACCACGGTGAAATTGCCGGCGGGATCGATCGGCACGTTCATGAAGAAGTTCAAATTCGGCACGATGTCGCGCTTCGACATGCCGTATTTCGCAGCCTCGATCACGAAATTCTCGCGGCAGGCGTGCTGGTAGCGGGTCTGGTGCCCGAACCGCACGGTGTTGCTCTCGCAGGAACAGGCGCCCGCCGACGTATCGTGCAGGCCGCAACTGTCAGCGGTGACGCGCAACATCACCCGGCCCTCGTTGGACATGATCCGGGTGCCGAGCCCGACATAGGCCGAGCCCTGCGCGCGCAGCGTATCCTGCCCGCTGTAGCGCTCCTGATAGTCGTCCGCACGATAGAACAGTGTATCGACCGCCTGCTGGCCATGGGTGTCCGTAATCCGCAGCGTCTGGCCCTTGCGGATAACGGCCGACCACGGCTTGCGTGCGGGAATTTCCGCGTCCAGAACGATCCGGCCGCGGGTCTGGGCGGATTGCACGGTCATCGCACGGCTCCTTCGCTCGTCTCGCCGAGATACAGCGCATTGTTCTCATAGGCTCGGATCGCCTCGGCCGTCGCGGTGCGGCACAGATCATCGGCCGCGGGCTTGGTTGCGCGGTAGCGCACGACTTCCACGCTCGCTCGCGGATAGCCTTGCGCTGGATCGAGCGGATGCGGACAGTTCGACAGCGCAATCAGCAGGTCCATCTCCGCGCGCAGATCGACGAAATCTCCCTTTTGCCGGCGCGCGCCGGACCAGACAAACTTGCCGTCCGCGTCGATCGCGACCGGTGCAAAGAAGCAGACGCAGGGATGGACGTCACGGCGATCGAGCCCGAGCTTGGCCGCGGCGAGGATGAAATTGTCGCGCGTGTTGCGGTGATTCCCTTCGCCGTATTTCGCGAGGTTGGTCGCAGCCGTCGAGCCGCCCACTACGGCATCATGCGCAGCGCTGCTGTCCTCGGTGATGCCAAGCAGCGCGCGGCCCATATCCGATAGCAGCACGCGGCCCTTCTGAAGCCGCGCCGCCCACTGCACCTTGATGGTGTCGGCGTGGTTGAGCCGCTCGGTGGCGTCGGCGCTGTTCCAGGCGAGCAGGCTGACGGTCGATGTCCCCGACGTATTGACGATGCGCAGCGTGTCGCCGCGGTTCAGCCGGGTGGTCCAGTACCAGCCGGCCGGAATCACCTCGCGATGGATGATCGCATCGGCGGCGATCGGCGCCGCGTCGCGTGCGGTCGGCGCCGGCAGCGCCCGCGGCGCGTGCTCCTGCCCTGCCGATTTCAGCTCGTTGTAGCGCCTTGTATGCGCCGCGATCTCGGCCTTCTGTTCCTCTGTGAGGATCATGGTTGCTCCTTCAAGACGAGAGCGCCGGGCCGTCCCGGCTGATGCTCCTGGTCTGACCGGGTCGTCCCGATCGGAGCTGGTTGAACTGATGACCGCGGCTCCGCGCTGCGGCGTGGGAAGATCTCGAGGTCGCGCGACACGGTGGCGCCATAACGCTCGCGCTCTTCGGGCCGGTTGCGCGACCGCTCCAGCGCGATCACCCGCGTCGCGAGCCCGAACGCTTCGCTGAGGTCGTGCGTGACCATCACGACCGTCAAATGGGTCTCGTTCCAGAGCCGCTTCATGAGCAGATGAATGTCGGCGCGGATGCCCGGATCGAGCGCGCCGAACGGCTCGTCGAGCAGCAGGATCTTCGGCCCACGCATGATCGCCTGCGCCAGCGCGAGGCGCTGCTGCATGCCGCCCGACAGCGCGGACGGATACTTGCCCTCCTGACCGGCGAGCCCGACTTCCGCGAGCAGCGCCATGGCGTCGTCGGTGGCGGCGCGGCGCGCGGCGCCGAACAGCCGGGCCATGAATTTTGCGTCACGCAGTTCACGGCCGAGCAGGACGTTCTGCAGCACGGTCAGATGCGGAAACACCGAGTAGCGCTGGAACACCACGCTGCGATCGGCATCCGGCTCGCCGGGCAACGGCTTGCCGTCGACCAAAATCTGCCCGCGGCTCGGTTGCTCCTCTCCGAGCAGCATCCGCAGCAGCGTGGTCTTGCCGCAACCGGACGGACCGACCAGCGCGATGAAGGCGCGCGGCTCGACCTCCATCGTGATGCGCTCGAGCACGATGTGGTCGCCATATTCCTTCCAGACGTCGTCAAACCGGATCGCGCTCATTCCGCCCTCACCGAGGCAAACCAGGGAAACGCCTTGCGTTGCAGGACGCGCAGGCCGACATCGATCAGGAACGCCAGCAGCGTGATCCAGGCGACGTAGGGGATGATGACGTCCATCGCGAGATAGCGGCGCACCAGGAAGATCCGGTAGCCGAGCCCGGAGTCGGATGCGATCGCTTCGGCCGCGATCAGGAACAGCCATGCGGGCCCCAGTTGCAGCCGCAGCACGTCGATCAGCCGCGGCAGGGTTTGCGGCATCGCGACACGCAGCGCGATCTGCCAGGTCGAGGCGCCGAGCGTCTGCGCCTTGACGATCTGCTCACGCGGCAGCTCCTGCACCTTCATGGCGAGGTCGCGGATCATACAGGGAAGCGTCCCGATCACGATCAGCGCAATTTTCGAATTCTCCCCGAGGCCCATCACGATGAACAGGATCGGCAACAGCGCCAGCGGCGGCACCATCGAAGTCACCGACACGAACGGCCCGAGCAGGGCATTGGCGCCCGGCAACAGTCCGATCACGATGCCGAGCACCAGCGCCGCCACCGTCGAGATCGCCAGCGCCGACCCCAGCCGCCCGAGGCTGGCGACGGTGTCGGACGCCATCAGATAGCTGCCGGTGCGCGGATCGACCTCGAACGCCATCTGCTTGACCGCCTGCACCATGCTGGGCAGCGCCGGCAGCAGCTTGTCGTTCGGGTTCTGCGCGAGCCGCGCGCTGGAGCCGGCGAAGTAGGCGATTGCGACCAACAGGAACGGCAGCGCGAGCAGATAGAATCGCGTCTGCCGTCCCGGCCGTATGTTCACAAGTCGCATCGTCGGCTCCTGTCTGAGGACGGCGTTGTGCGGGTCAGAGCTTGCCTTCAGAGCTTGCCCTTGGCGGCTTCGTCCATATAGGTCGGGTCGAAGCGCAGCTTGACGTTCGACTTGTCGCCCAGCACCGACTTGTCGGCGAGCTCGATCCCGACGGCGTCGGCGGATTTTGCGCCCTTGCCCAGCAGGTCCTTGTCGAACAGGAACTTGCGGACGCGGTCCATGGTCACGCCGATGGTCTTGCTGCGCGTAAAGGCTTCGGCGTCGGTTGCCTTGTCGAACAGCTTGGTGGTCGAGAGCTGGCTGTCGAAACCGGCGAGATCGGTGCCGGAGGCCTTGGCCATCGCCTCCTTGGCGGCCTTCGCGGCGGGATCGTTCGCTGTCATCCTGGAGAGCGTCTCGTACCAGATACCGACCAGCGCCTTGGCGAAATCCGGATTGTCCTTGGCGACCGCGGTGTTCACGACCATCAGGTCCATGATCTCGCCGGGGATCTGCGAGGAGTCGAACACCTTCTTCGCATCGGGCGAGCCGAGGATTTCCGTCACGATCGGATTCCAGGTCACGACCGCGTTGACGTCGGGCGTCTTGTAAGCCGCCGCGATATCGGCATCGGAGGTATTGACGACCTTGACGTCCTTCTCGCTCAGCTTGCTGGTCTCCAGCGCGCGGGCCAGCAGATAGTGCGACACTGAGAACTCGACCAGGTTGACCGTCTGCCCCTTGATCGCGGCGAGATCCGACTTGTTCTTGAGGATCACGGCATCGTTGCCGTTGGAGAAATCGCCCATCACGACCGCGGTGGTGTCGACACCGCCTGCCGCCGGAATCGACAGCGCGTCCATGTTGGTGATGGTGACGGCATCATAGCCGCCGGCGGTGTACTGGTTGATCGATTCGACGTAGTCGTTGAACTGCTTGACCTCGATCGTGATGCCGTATTTGTCGGCCCACTTCTTGACGATGCCGGTGTCGGCCGCATAGCCCCACGGCATCCACCCGACATAGATCGACCAGGCGACCTTGAAGCTTTTCTTCGGTGCGGCGTCGGCGACGGATGCGGCCGCGAGCACGATCGCGCAGCCGGTGACAACAGAGCGGAGGAAGATAGAGAACTTGTTCATTGCCGATCCCTCTTGCGAAACTTCACAAAAAGGGACTGGCGAAAAGACCATCGCTCCGCCAATCCCTTGGCTAACGAGGTCTCCCGGGCTTTTATCCCGCCGTGCACCTGCGGGGATGTCTCCCCCGCAAGCGGCTGCTCTCGGACCAGCACCTTGCTTCGCAAGGTCGGAACCCTAGCGGCCAACTCAGCGCCATTGATGCACGAGGCGTGCCACAGCACCGACGTTTGAATCTCATGAGATTTTTCGGCGCGTGCGGCGCGGCCGCGAAAGCGCTCTGCTTAAAAACTGCGCAGGCCTGCCCAGAATTGGCTCTGTCATTCCGTCACCGGCGTCAGCAGGATGCCTGCTATCGCTGATGTCGAGGGGATGTTCGATGCGGATGCTCTTGAGGGCCCTTTGGCGCGGGCTGCATGGCCGCTACGGCCTGACGCCGCGATGCGATGTCGACGGTCCGGCGAGGACCAGGCTCTGACGCGCGTGACCGGTCAGCTCTTCACGGTATTGATCGCGACACTTTCCTTGTAGGCCGGCCGTGCCGTGACGCGGTCGAGATAGGGCGTTGCGACCTCGCACACACCGACACCGTAGTCGATGGCCCAGACCAGGCAGGTCGTCAGCAGGATATCCGCACTGGTGAACTGATCGCCCATCAGATATTGGCGGCCGTCCGACAAAGCGACTTCGACATGGCGGAGCTGCTGGCGGAAATACTCGGCCGCTTTCACGACCACATCAGGAGCATGGCCGTAGATGTGGGCGAGGCCCTGGACGTCATGACGGCGCATTACATAGAGGCTGGTCGAGTCGAGCTCGGCCACGATGAAGAAGCACCATTCCAGCCATCGCGCAAAGTCGCGCTCCTCGATGGGAACGAGCGAAATGTTCGGGTTGGAGTAATGGCGCGCGAGATAGGCGACGATCGCCGCACTCTCCCCGATCGTGAAGTCGCCGTCCTGCAGCAGGGGAATCTTCTGCCGCGGATTGAGCAAGGTGTATTCCGGCGTCTTGGTCTCGCCCGAACGCGGCAGGATCGGCTTGCAATGATAGTCCAGCCCCAGTTCGTGCAACGCCCAATGGGCCCGGATCGTCCGTGATGTCCCCACTCCCCATAGCGTCAGCATCTCCGGCATGACGTCACCATTTCTCGACGGAGGGACGCAGATCCAGTTCATGGCTCCATCCGTCGCGGCTCTGCTGGTGCACGAACCAGTAGGCCTCCGCGATCGAGGACGTGCGTGTCAGCGTGTCCGGCGGGATCTCTGATGCGTCGACGCCGGTGGCGGCCTTCATCCGCTGGTGGATGGCCGGGCTGTCGACACCGGCATCGATCAACAGATGTGCGACATGGATATTCTTGGGCCCGAGCTCGCGCGCCATCGCCTGGGCGACCGCGCGCAGGCCGAACTTGGCGGACGCGAATGCGGCAAAGCCGCTGCTGCCCCGCACGCTCGCGGTCGCGCCGGTGAACAGCATGGTGCCGCGGCCATGCCGCAGCATGTGCCGGGTCGCCTCGCGTCCGACCAGGAAGCCGGCGAAGCAGGCGAGCTCCCAGGCCTTGAAGAACAGTTTTTCGCTGGTCTCATGCAGCTCCTTCTTGACGTTCGAGCCGGCATTGAACAGGCAGACCTCGATCGGCCCGATCTCGCGTTCGACCCGCTCGCACAGCTCCTGCACCTCGGTCTCGCGCCGCGCATCGACACTGAGCGCACGCACCCGGCTTCCAGCGGCGGTCAGTTCCTCCACCAGCGCGCCCGATTTCGCCGCATCGCGCCGCGCGATGCAGACGGTGTAGCCGCCGGCAGCGAAGCGCCGCGCTACTGCAGCGCCGATCGCATCGCCCGCGCCCACCAGCAAGGCAGTCTTGTTCGTCTCGGCCATAGGACATCTCCCACCGACGGCAGTTGTTTTGGTTCAGCAATGGTGACGTTGCGTCGCGCGGTTGCTCAAACCGCACGCACGGCCTTCTGCTCGATCATCTCTGCGATGGCGGCTTCGCCGTAGCCGAGGTCGGACAGCACCTGTCTCGTATGCTGGCCGATGCGCGGGGCTGGGCCGCCGATCGCGGCGGCGTCGACCTCGAAACGCGCAGCAGGTTTCGGCTGCCGCACCGTGCCGACGCCGGGCTGCTCGAGCTCGGCGATCAGCCCGCGGGCGACCACCTGTTCGTTGGCGATGATTTCACCGCGCCGCAGGATCGGCGCGCAGGGCACGTCAGCCGCATCTAGCCGCGCCAGCCATTCGGCCGTGGTGTGCCTGCCGATATAGTCCTGCATCTTGTTGATGCGCGCCGTTGCGTTGACCGAGCGCGAAGCCGGCGTGGCGAAGCGTTCATCTCTGGCCAGCTCCGGGTCGCCGGTCGCCTTGCAGAAGCCCTGCCACTCGGAATCGGAGATGGTGCCGCAGGTGAGGTATCCGTCCGAGGTCTGGAACACGAGATCGGGCCGGTCGTTCGGATCGGCCGTCGCCTGCTCGCGGCCGACCACGGTGTATTGCATCATGCCTTCCGGCCAGAGATAGGCGATCATCGCGTCGAGCATCGCCACCTGGATATGCTGGCCGCTGCCGGATTTTTCCCGCGCGTAGAGTGCCGCCGTGATCGCCTGCGCGGCATAGACCGCCGTCGTCTTGTCGGCCACGATGGTCCGGATCATCTGTGGACGGTTGGTCACCGGCTGCGCCTGGATGTCGCAGAACCCCGACAGGGCCTGCACGATGGGATCGTAGACGCGCTTCTTGGCGTAAGGCCCGTCTTCGCCGACGCCGCTGATCGAGACATAGATCAGCCGCGGATTCTTCTTGCGCACCTCGTCCGGACCGAGCCCGAGACGCTCCATCGTGCCGGGCCGGAAATTCTGCACCAGCACGTCGGACTGCATGACCAGCTTGGCCAAGACATCCCGGCCGGCGTCGGTCTTCATGTCGATCGAGAGCGAACGCTTGCCGCGGTTCGACGAGATGAACAGCGCCGAGAACTCGCCGGTCTTGTCGACATTGGCCCGGCTGCGGCGGGTGATGTCGCCGCCGATCGGCTCAACCTTCAGAACATCGGCGCCCTGATCGGCCAGAAACATCGTCGCGAACGGGCCCGAAACGACACCGGTCAGATCAAGTACGCGAACTCCCGCCAATGGCCCTGGCATGCTTTGCTTCCTTCTCCAATGCGCGGATGCGACCAAACCCTGAGCGCAACCTCGGCATACGATGGACCGTCCACTGGTGCTTGCGGGAAAGCGCCTCGACTTGCAAAAAAGCGCCGAAACTCACGCCCGGCCCTGCTGCCGGAACACCGACGGGCTGACACCCGTGACTTGCCTGAACGTCGACGAGAAATGCTGGGCGTGGCTGAACCCCGATGCCAGCGCGATGCTGGTCAAGCTCTCGTCGGTGTCGCTGAGGCGACGCTTGGCGGTTTCGATGCGCAGGCCGAGCACATAGCGATGCGGGCTGGTGCCCGTGCTCTCCTGGAACGCGCGCAGGAAATGCCGCTTGCTCAGGCCGGCAACATCGGACAGTGCCGACAACGAGATCGTCTCGCCAAGATTGGCCCGGATGAACTCCTCGATCCGCCGCAGCTTGAGCGCCGGCAGTCCGCCACGGCTCGGCGCCTTCGCCGGTTCCGCGCTGCGCGACAGCCGCGCCATGTGGGCCAGTGCCTGGCTGGCCCAGCCTTCGGCGAACAGATCGAACAGATTGTCCGGCGTGGTCGCTTCCTGGCAAAGCTCGGAGAGACCGCGACAGAGCTGGTCGTGGCCGAACGCAATCGCCGACGTTTCGATCAAGCCGTTGAGACGATTCTGCACGAACTTCGGGTCGAGGAAGACGACGACATAGTCGAACGCCGGCCCGACCGACCACTCGCCTTCGATCTCGGTACCGGCCGGGAACAGCGCGAGATTGGCCGCCCTGGAGAACTCATATTCGACCGGACGGCCGTTGATCGTGGCCTGCAATCGCGAGCAGCCGTTGCGGAACCAGAACAACGTCAGTTCGGGCTGGCGGAAGTGCCAGTTCATGCGGGGCCGCGAGGTCCGGCTGAGCAGCTCGACCCTGATCGGCTCCGATCGAGCGATGACGGACGACACCAGCTCACCGCCGACCTTGCGGACAAACCGCTCCGGACGCGCTTCCTCCATGGGACATCTCCTCCGCGTATGGCACGGATGGTAAGTTCCAAATCAGAATTGACTATTCGCGGCCAGAAATCCAGCCCTTTGATGGCTGATCGCCAAGATGTTAGCGGGCCGTTACGGAGGTCATCGGGGGCATGCGCACGCGACCGTGACGTCAGTCATTCTTGACTGATCGTTCCAAATCCGCCATGTTCAGGCAATGGCAAGACCGAAGGAATTCATTGCGGAAGAGGCGCTCGATGCCGCGATCGGCGTATTCCGCGAGCACGGCTATGAGGGCACGTCGGCGGAAATGCTGGTGCGGACGCTCGGGATCGGCCGGCAGAGCCTCTACGACACGTTCGGCGACAAGTGGCAGCTCTATCTCGCCGCGGTGCAGCGCTACGCCGCGCGGGAGACCGAGGCCCATTTGTCAGCCTTGGCAAGCGAGCGGCGCGCGGTCGACGGCCTCCGCGTCATGGTCGAGCGCGTGGTGGATGACGCAGCGGAGGCGTGTCTTGGCGTCAATTCGATCTGCGAATTCGGCACCGGCAAGCCTGAGCTTGCGGCTATTCGTGACAGTGCGGGACGCGCGCTCACCAGGGCCATCGTGGGGAGAATTCGCGAGGCTCAGGCAGAGGGCGATGTGGCGGCCGACATCGACCCGTCGAGCGCAACCGAATTCCTCCACGCATCCTTCGCGGGGATCCGGGTCGCCGCCCGCGGTGGCGCCGGCCAGCGGCGATTACGAGCACTCGGACAGCTGGCGCTGCGCGCACTGACATGATTTTTTTGGCCAATTTTGGAGTGAACATTCCAATAAAAAGGAGATACGGAAATGATCGACACGACATCGGAGAGACCACGTACCGCCCTCATATTCGGTGGCTCGCGAGGGATCGGCGCCGCGATTGCCAAGCGCCTTGCGGAGGAGAGGTTCTCGGTCGCCCTCACCTATGTGAGCAGGCCCGACAAGGCACGCGAGGTGTGCGATGGGATTGCCCGGGCCGGAGGCAAGGCAATCGCGATCCACGCCGACAGCGGCGATCCCGCCGCGATCCGCCGCGCCGTCGCGAAGGCCACCGATCAACTCGGACAGCTTGATATCGTGGTCATCAATGCGGGCGTGCTTCGCCTCGGATCGATCGAGTCATTCAATCTCGACGATCTCGATCTGCTGCTCAATGTGAATATTCGCGGCGTGTTCCTGGCGATGCAAGCCTCCGCGGCTGCCATGCGCGACGGCGGGCGGATCATCACGATCGGAAGCAACACGGCCATCAGGACCGGCGCCGCCGGCGGCAGCGCCTATGCAATGACGAAGGCGGCGGTTGCCTCACTCGTGAAGACCGCAGCGCTCGACCTGGCCCCGCGGCAGATCACGGTCAACAATCTGCAGCCGGGGCCGACGGCAACGGACATGACCGCCGGCATGGCCGATTGGCTGAAGGAGAGGATTCCGTTGCGCCGCCTGAACAGTCCAGACGACGTCGCATCGGCGGTCTGCTTTCTGGCAGGCACCGGCGCGAGCCTGATCACGGGCACCAGCATCACCATCGACGGCGGCTACGTTCTCTGATCGAGCGGCGTCACGTATACGAGAAGGGCCGCGTTATCCCGCGACCCGGAGCGCGGTTACCGCGACGCAGGCGTTGCCGAACGGAATCAGCACCACCTGCGCGCCGTTCGGCAGCGCGATCGTCGCGAGGTCACCGAGCGTACCGTTCTGCCCGCTGAGCTTGGCGAGCTCGGCTGCAACTGTCGGGCAGCTTTCCGGGCTCGGCGTCACCCGCACCAGATTGCCTTCGCAGGACGACCCGACCGGCGCGGCAAACACGATGCCGGCGGCGCGCTGGGCAGCGCTGCCCTGGGGCGCCTGATTTGGTGCGAGCGCGACCAGCGACTGCACCGAATGCGAATTGCCGGCCTTGGCATCCCACTGCGACTGCGCGGTGTAGTTGGAGTTGGTCGCGAGACCGCGGCCGAGCAACCCGAACAGATTGGCGCAGGTCGCGATGTTGCCCTGGCGAGCATGATCGTCGAACACGGTCGGTTGCTGCCCGGCCTGCTGCGGCGGAACGGATGCCGCGGCAGCCGGTGGCGTCTGCGCCTCTTGCGGACGCGGTTTGTGCGGCTGCGGCTTTGCAGCGGCGGCAGGCTTCTTGGCCGGCGCGGGTACGGCCGGCTGCAAGGGTACAGGTTGCGTTTGCTGCGCGTAGACCACGACGCCGGCGGCACCGAGCGCGGCCACGACGACCGCAACAAAGATCAATCCAAGGGTGCGCCGCATCGACAATCCGTCCTTTTCACTTCGCACATCAGTTTCGAGCCGGACGTCGGAATTCCAGATCCGCATGTCCGGCCCCGCTTCATTTCAGCTTCGCCAGTACGCCGGACAGTCCGTCGAGCGGCGCCTCCAGCACGATCGGCCCTGCCTGCGGAAGCGGATAGGACACCAGGCACGGCGTCGCCGCGCGGATGTGCCGCCTCAGCACATTGCCGATGGCGATCGTGGCAAAGCAGAAATTGGCGTCGCAGCGATCGGTCTGCGCGACGATGCGGTCCGGACTATTGCCCATCGCGAGCTCGATCTGGGCGCCGACGCCGGCGGCTGCGGGAATCCGCATCGCCATCAGCGGCTTGCCGTCGGCGGTCGCAATCAGCGACCAGTTGAAGGCGACCGCGCCCTGCGCGTTGACGATCGACTGCGTGATGTTGCAGACCCGGCGCTTCGATTTCAGGCTCTCGTCGCAGATCAAGGTCCAGTTCTTGAACGGCTGGATCATCCGCCTGAACTCGCCGAGCGTCTCGCCTTCCGGCACCATGACGTCGGACGGCTTCACGCTGTAGGCAGGCGGCGGCGCGCCCTGCGCGGCCGCGCTCGCTGCCGCGCAGAGCCAAATCGCCAAAGCCAGACACGCCAGCCGCCTCGTCGCCGTCAGGGTCAATTGAGCGTCAGGCTCACGCCGGCGCTGACACCCCAGTCGCTGCCGGCGGTGGTCGCCGCCAAATTGCTGCGCAGCCGGCTGTTCTCGCTGGTGTAACCGATGCCGAAGGCAAGCGCGCCCTGGCTGCGCCAGACGCCGCCGCCGGCCGATGCGCTGATCTTGCCGGGCCGGTCGTCATAGCGCAGCGATGCCGCGGCCATGCCGATCGCCGCGGCGCGCCAGGCGTCCTGCCGCACCTCGCCGATCTGGCCGTTGAGCTGCTGGAACGCGCTGTTGAGCTGGTTGACGTTGACCGCGTCGGTGCCGGCGACGCCCGCCGCCACGTTGCTGATGGTCACCGGCCCGGTGCTGCCGCTGTTCAGCGTCACCTTGTTGGTGGTGTTCCCTGAGGCATCGGTGTCGTAGCGGATCGAGCCGCTGGAAACCGCCTGGAGCTGGCTTACATTGACCGCGTCGGTCGCGGCCGAACCGGCGGCAACATTGGTGACGCGGCGTTCGGCCCCGGACGAGCCGACCGACACTTCGCCGGTCGCAACCCCGGCGACGCTCTTGCCGACGACGGGCGTATAGGCCGCATCGCTCAGATTGGCCGTGGTGGTCGAGTTCGCGCCGAGCGCCAGCGAATTGGCCGACGTCGCCTTGGCGCCGGCGCCGATCGCGACCGAGTTGGCGCCCGATGCGGCCGAGCCATTGCCCATCGATACTGCATTCGCGCCGCTTGCGACCGACTGGGGGCCGATCGCGACGCTCTCAGCGCCGGTTGCCGACGAATCCGCCGCGGTGGAGTTGGCGTGGAAGTACTTGATGCCGCCGCTGCCGGTCGAGATGTTGTTGACCGTCGTATAGAGAGCGTCGAGCGAGGTGTTGGTGGCCCAGAGCTGCGAGCCGTTGATCGCATCCGTCGAGGTCGCGCTGATCTGGCCGGCGGCGACGTTGGTGACGGTGCGCTCGGCTCCGACGCTGCCGACGCTGACGGTCGAAGTCGGCGCCGTGCCGGCGAAGGCGTAGGTGGTGCCGCCGATCGATGTGCTCTTGGTCTGGACCACCGTCGAGGTTGTCGAATTGGCGCCGAGCGCGACGTCGCCGGCCTGTGCCGTCGCCTTGGCATTCGGACCGAGCGCAACGCTGGTCGGGTTGGAGGTCTGCGATCCTGCGCCGATCGACACCGACTGGATGCCGCTGGCCTGCGCATTGGTTCCGAACGCGATCGAATCGGCGAAGTTCGATACCGAATTCTGGCCGATCGCGATGCCGCCGGGCGCGGTCTGCTGCACGGTTGCGCCAAAGCCCATGCCGATGCCGTTGTCGCCATTGACCACGGTCTGCGGTCCGACCGCGACGGAATTGTTGCCGACTGCGAGCGAGTCGGCGAGCGTCGAATTGGCGTGGAAGTATTTCGTCGTCGTGGTCGCGAACGACGTCAGCGCGCCGGTCAGCTGTCGCACGGTGACGGCGTCGCTCGATTGGGTGCCGTCGGCGACATTGGTGATCTGGCGATAGCTCGTCGCGTTGCCGACCGACACCGCGCCGAGCAGCGCGAGATCGGTGGTGTTGTAGGGAATGATGGTGCCGCCGATCGTGCCGGAAGCCGGCGCGAGCGCGCGGTTGGAGATCGAGCCCGAGCCGATCGCGACGCCGTCGGCGACCGAGGCCTGGGTGTTGAAGCCGAGCGCAGTGGAATTGGCCGCGGTTGCCGATGCTGCGATGCCGGCGGCCATCGAATTCGCGCCGGTCGCACCGTTGTTGGTGTAGTTCGCCAGCTGGGTGCCACCGTCGTTGACACTATAATAATGCGTCAGGCCGTTGCTGACGACGGTCGACAGGCTGTCGATCGCCTGCGTCGCGGCAAACAGCTGCGAACCGTTGATCGCATCGGTCGAGCCGTTGCTGATCCGTCCCGCGGCGACGTTGGTGATGGTGCGCTCGGCACCAACGGCGCCGACACTGACGGTCGAGAGCGGCGTCGTGCCGGCGAAGCTGTAGGCGGTGGTGCCGATGGTGATGCCTGACGTGCCGACCGCTGTGGTGGTCTGGCTGCCGGAGCCGAGCGCGATATCGTTGGCATTCGCGGCGGTCGCGCCGTTGCCGATCGACACCGAGCCGCTGCCGGTCGCGGTCGACACCGGCCCGATCGCAACCGAATTGGTGCCCACGGCGGACGAATCCGCCAGCGTCGAGTTGGCGTGGAAATACTTGATGCCGCCGCCGGTGTTGATGTTGTTGACGGTGGTGGCGAGGCCGTCGACCGCCTGGTTGGTGGCCCAGAGCTGCGAGCCGTTGATCGCATCGGTCGAGCTATTGCTGATCCGCCCCGCCGCCACGTTGGTGATGGTGCGTTCGGCGCCAAGCGCGCCGACGCTGACGGTCGAGACCGCTGTCGTCCCGGCGAAGCTGTAGGTGGTGCCGTTGATCACCGTGTTCGGCGTGTTGACCGCGGCAGCGGTGACGCTGCCCGCGCCGAGCGCAACGGCGCCGGCGTTGGCGGCGTTCGCGTTGGCGCCGAGCGCCAGCGAATTGGCCTGGCTGGCCGTCGCGGAGGTACCGCCGGCAAAGGAGCTGGTGCCCGACGCTGTCGCACCAGCGCCAACGGCGCTGGATGCGGCGCCTGACGCAGTGGTCTGCGTGCCGAGCGCAATCGAATCGCGACCGGATGCCTTCGGACCGCCGCCAAAGCCGTCGCCGATCGCGATGGCACCATCATTCGTGGCCTGCCCCGCACCGACGGCAACGGCCCCGGTTAGCGGCGAATTGCTGAGCGACGCGGCAAGCGCGCCCGAACCGAGCGCCGTGTCGGATGATGCCCGTGCCGCGGCGCCCGTGCCGACCGCAACACTGCTCGCGCCGGCGGCACTCGCACTGACGCCGGACGCGAGCGCGTTGGCGCCGGTGGCACCGGCGTTGTTGTAGTTGGTATCGGTTCCCGGCGTCGTGCTGTTGACGCTGTAGTCGTGGATCGCGCCGGCGGTGATCTGGCTCGAGAGCGTATTGGCAACACTGTAGAGCTGCGAGCCGTTGATGGCGTCCGTGCTCGACGTGCTGATCCGCCCGGCCGCGACGTTGGTGATGGTGCGTTCCGCGCCGACCGCCCCGACGCTGACCGTCGAGCCCGGCGTGGTGCCGGCGAAGCCCGAATAGGTGATGCCGTTGATCACCGCGTTTGGCGTGCCGACCGCGGCGACGGTGACACTGCCGGAGCCGAGCGCGACATCGCCGGATTTTGCTGCCGCCGTGGCGCCGTTGCCCAGTGCGATATTGCCGGCAAGACCGGCGGCGCCCGCGGTGGAGCCATTGCCGAGCGCCACGGATCCCTGCCCGATCGCCTTGTTGTTGTTGCCGATCGCGACCGCGCCGTTGGCCTGGTTGGCGGCGGTGGCGCTCGCCGTGCCGTCACTGTTGGCGATGTTGTTGGCGCCACCGGTGAAGGCGCCGGTGCCGCTGGCATAGCTGGGATCGCCGATCGCCACGGCGCCGTTGCCGAAGGCGGTGTTGTTCGCGCCGATCGAGACGGCCTGACCGCCGGTTGCCACCGAGTTGGTGCCCAAGGCCACCGCGTTGGCAGAACTCGCCGCCGCATTGTTACCGATCGCGATGGCGCTTGTAGCCGACGCCTTGGCGCCGATGCCGAGGGCGGTACTCGTGATTCCGCTGGCGCTGGCGCTGACGCCGGCCGCGAGAGAGTTGTCTCCTGCCGCGCTCGCTCCAGACCCGAATGCGGAGGCGTTTTGGCCGCTGGCAACGGCTGTGTTGCCGACCGCAGTGCTGGCGGCGGCACTCGCATTTGAGGAAGTGCCGATCGCCAGCGAACTCGTGCCGGCGGCGCTGGCTCCAACACCGGTCGCGATCGAACTGATGCCGGCGGATGCCGCATTGTTGCCGAGTGCAATGCCACCCGTCGCTGCACTGTTGACGATTGCGCCCGATCCGATTGCGACCGAGCCGCCGGTGCTCAGCGCCTGCGCCTGGTTGCCCAAGGCAACGCCGAAATCGCCCGATGCCACGGAGGTCGAGCCAATGGCAACCGCGCTTTGTCCCTGCGCCTTCGCGAAGAAGCCTTGCGCGATCCCGAATGCGCCCGTCGCCTGAGCGGAGTTACCAAGGGCCATGGAGCTTCCGGCCGACGCGACGGTGTTGACGCCCAGCGCCAGCGTGTTGGTGCCGGAGGCGTTGGCAAGGTATCCCACGGCTGCTGTCCCGACATTGGAAGCGGTCGCCCCATTGCCAACTGCTGTCGACTGGTTTCCCGTCGCGGCGGCGGACGTGCCGAAGGCGCTGGCCCCCGTCCCCGTTGCGGATGAACTCGGACCCACGCTCGTCGACCACGCCCCCGTCGCGGTGGAACCGGTGCCGAGCGCAACAGCCTCGAACGTGAAGCCGGCAGGCGCGGTCCCGCTGGCATTGGCATTCGTGCCGATGGCGATTGGAGACCCGCCGCCGGCTCCGGCGTTTGCTTTGGCGCTGACGCCGATGGCGGTGCCCGAGCCGTTAGAAGATGAGGCAGCGGACGACAATCCAATGGCGATCGAGGCGCCACCGGAGGCGCTGGCCGTCGAGCCCAGCGCCAACGCACCCACGCCATTTGCAGTGGTGTTGACGCCGAAGGATGAGGATCCGTCCCCGGTGGAATGCGCGTTCCCGCCTATGGCGAGGGCGTTGGTGCCGGTCGCGTTCGCAAACACACCCATGCCGATCGCATTCAGGCCGTTCACGGAGTTGGAATAGCCGACGATGATCGAACCATCGCCGGTCGCGCTGTTCGAATCGCCTATCGCCAGGGAGTTCTGGCCATTCGCATTGGTATTGACGCCAATGGCGGTTGCATTGGCGCCGGCAGCGTGGGCGCCGCAACCCATAGCCGTGCTGCCGGCGGTTGCAGCGGTGGGATTGGTGCAGTTAGCGGGGTTGCTCACAACACCATTGCCGATGGCAACCTGCGCGAACGCCGCCTGCGGGATCATGATCCCCATGGCGACAAGCAGCGCGCCGACCGCCCCGCCGGCGCTCAGCGAACCAAGCCCGAGCCGGTCGCGCCTCACACCCAGTGTCCGGTGCGCCTGACGCAGCACCGCCAACAGCCGACGTCGCAGCGAGCGGCTCCCCGCATCGCCCGATGCGACCCAACTCCGGACGAAGCCGGTGCGGCCTTGACGCTTCAGCGATTCGGATGAGTTGCGTGCGACAACCATGGTGCGCCCCCTTCGTGACATCTTGTCCAGACGTCGGGGGTGCCATGGCGCGGACTGTGCCGACATGCGTGTCCTTTGGGAACGCATGTGGAAATATGAAAACCGCGCGACCTGCGCCGGCCTTCCGGTCCTGACCAACGATGTGTCGAACTCAACGAGCGCATCTTGCCACCCAGCGCTCGCTCGACTGCCCCATCAATGTGCCCCGAGTCGTCATGTCAAAAATGATAGACACATATTTGACAACGTCACTCAGCAGCCCGTCCAAATAGCGCGCAGATCGTCTCACAAGTTGAATGATTTGCTCAATGCACCGTGGCGTATTTCGTAGAATTTCAACCGGCAGTTGATCTGCGGCGCACACGTTCACGCATCTCGCGCGGACTGACGCCGAACTCGCGGCGAAACGCGCGCGTGAAATCCGACGCCAGCTTGAAGCCGTGACGATAGGCAATCTCCTGCACCTGCCTGTCGGTGGACGCGACGAGTTCGGCATGTGCAGCGCGCAGCCGCTTGCGCAGGATGTATCCGGCGACGCCGCCGACACTCTCGAATGCACGGTAGAGGGCAGAGCGCGAGATCCGCAATTGCTGCGCAATGCGATCCGGCGTCAGGTCGAAGTCGCCGAGATGCGTTTCAATATAAAGACGTGCACGCTCGAACAGCACCGATTCGATTGCGCCGCGCGCCTGCTCCAGCCGGTCCGAGGACAGCTGAATGCATGCGGCGATCATCTGCGCGGTCGCTCGCCCCGCCTGCCTCAACTCGTCCGGCGACATCAGGATCAGGCGCGTTTCGAGTCTGTCGAGATAGTCCGACAGCAGTTCGATCAGATTGCCCGAGAGGAGAATGGTGCACGCATCGTTAAGCTGATCGGCCACGTCTGCGAATGACCGGCGCGGCAAAGCCAGCACCAGGCCGTCATAGTCGGTAATGCTGCCGCGGAAATCGTCGTCGAGCGAGATCAGGAACATCGCGCCGGGCCCGGCGTGAACCCGCCGCTCTGCCGTTTCGAAGCGGGCTTCGCCGGACCGCACCCGGAACAGCCACCAGATATCGACCGGCGCGCCCTGCGAGGGCTCGACGGCGCGCGCGAACGTTTGAGTGGCAACGCGTCCTGACGTGAAGACGACATCGGTCATGTTGCAGGTCAGGTACTCCACCTCGAATCCCTGCGCCGGGCTGTGGCCTTCCGACGGCGCCACATCGACCAGCGAGGCCATGCGGGTCTTCCACACCTCGAACTGCTCCGACGGCGGATAGGACCGTGTCGTGAAGAGCCGCGGTGCCGCCGGGGCTATGTCCCTGATGTTACGGGGCTCGCGCGGCAGGGGAACCTGTTCGAGGAGCTTGGCGGCACTCGCCGGCGCATTGTCGTCTTCTGGCATGTCATTCCGTCCCCCGTGGTCGCAAACGACGAACGTCGTCTCAACGGGGGCGCATTCCCAAGGTTGCGTCGCCGGCCGCTGACGGGCAGGCGAATTTCTGGCGGACAAGGAAGCAGCATCATCTTGGATGCGGACATCACCCGCTTACGCCGGCCGCTCCTGATAGGGCCGACGGGTCCTGCGGCAGTCGTGCTCACACATGGCATTCATCGTTGTCGCGTCATTGCCGGACCCAGTCCGGAAGCACCGTCACCGAGTCGGTCTGACTGATCTAGAGAACAATCTGAGCGAGAACCAGAGCGGCGGCAACGCGCGCCGTGAAGAAATCCGAGATTGCATTCGTGCGATGCGATCGGGCAACGCATCATCGCAGAGTCTTCAGAAAATTTTCTCGATCTTCGTGCCGGGACGATATGAACGTCGCGAGGGGGCAACTTAAGCACGGTACATGACACATCACGAATCCCGCGCACAGGGTTCGCGTCGACCGCGCCTGAAGACGCTTGCCTAATCATGCGGCATTCCACCACGTGCGACGTCAATGAGATCGATGGGAACGGAACACGCGCGCGCGAGGCGCACATGTCGTTGCACGCTGCGGCATTTTCATATGAACGTCGAGATGACGAAAGTAATAGCGGCTCGTCATATTCGTCGGTGAACATGCCCGCGGAGCCGGCGTCGCGCGCCCGATCGCCGGCACCGGCAACACCAGCGACGCAGCATGCGGTCCTCGATCGGGCGCCGCCCGGCTATGCCTTGTGTTGCCCGATCTGGTCGTGTTGCCCGATCTGGTCGAGCCATGCCGCAAAGCGCGGATGCTTTGCGAACCTGCCTTGCACGACCGCCAACTCCTGCTGGAAGACCGGCAACGAGAGTACCCGCTCGATGTCGGGCTCCCTGATCTTCCAGATTCCCGGCGGAACGAAGCCATGCACCTTGAGCTCGTAGAGCTCAAAGATCGAGAAGATGACTTCATGCACAATTCGGCGCTCGTCCGGCGTCATCTCGATGCCGCCGCCGGCGCTCTCGTCATGGAACGTTGCCGTGGGCAGGCGACGCCGCAGATCGGATATGCGCTCGGAGTATCTGAGGAAGATGTCGGCTCCCAGACGCCGGTTGTTGGTATGCAGCGCCGTGTAGATCGCGGTGATGCCGACGATGATGGTCCCGAGCGTCATGAACTTCAGGATATGATCGAGCACTACGATGTCTCCTTCGACCTTCCGTGATCGCGCCAGGAGCCCCGAGCTGTGCTCCTCGCCCTTTATTGCCCCTGGGCGCCGTGATCGTCGAGATGCGGATTACCGATTTGCCCGACGGCGCAGGTCGACCGTCCGAGGCGGATTCCAGGACCCTCGGCCGGCGCCGAACAGCCAGTGATCGGCACGGCGGCAATCCGGCCCTCGACGAAAGTCGCAACAAATGGGCCGCGCGCCTGTCGTAGATTTGTAACCATCTTGCAAATCGTTATCGCGCAAAAGTCGCGGGCAGCCTTCACGCAACCATTTGCAAACTCCAGACTGCCTACCGTCACCGGATATTATAGTGATAGTGGGGACGGGAATGGCTGGGCTGCGGCCGAATATCCCAATACGGCTCGGGACTGCATTCAGGGAACAGCATTCGGGCGTTGAGCGTGATTCCGCCGTTCCATCGGTCGGAACAAGCTCGGAGGTTGAGCGCCTGCGCGGCGTCATTGCACGCCTGATGCACACGGCCGCGCATGACCAGCTGACCGGTCTCCCGACGCGCAGCCTGCTGCTCGAACGGCTGGAGCTTGAACTGGCGCGCGAGGCCGATGACGGCGCGCGGATCGCGGTTCTGTTCGTCGATCTCGACAACTTCAAGCTCGTCAACGATTCGCTCGGCCATAGCAGCGGCGACGAGGTGTTGACCGAAATGGCCCGGCGCATCCTTGGCTGTCTCGGACCGGAAGATACGGCGAGCCGGTTCGGCGGCGACGAGATGGTGGTTCTCCATCCGCGTGCCTCGGACCGCTCCGGAGCGGACCTCGGCAAGCGGATGCTTGCGGCGCTGGCGGAACCGATCCTGCTCTCCGGCAAGGAAGTCGTGGTATCGGCAAGCGTGGGGCTCGCGCACTGCAAGCCCGGTACGAAGGGCGCCGAACAATTGCTGCGCGAGGCCGACACCGCCCTTTATGCGGCAAAGGTCCGCGGCCGTGCGCGATTGGCCGAGTTCAACGACGAGCTGCATGCCCGCGCCGAGAAGCGCGTTCAAATCGAATCCGACTTGCGGGCGGCGCTGCGGGAATCGCAGCTGTTCGTCGAGTATCAGCCGCAGGTCCGCCTGAAGGATGGACGCGTCGTCGGCGTCGAGGCGCTGGTGCGCTGGCGGCATCCCGAGCGCGGCATCATCTCGCCCGCCGACTTCATCCCGGTCGCCGAGGAATGCGGGCTCATCGTCAGGATCGGACGGCAAGTGCTGCAGGAATCCTGTCGCCAGCTTGCCGAGTGGGCAAGGCTGATGCCGGGCTGCCCGCTCGCCATGACCGTGAACGTGTCGCCGCGCGAGATCGCGGAGCCGACCTTCATCCAGGAGCTCTGCCAGGTTCTTGCCGGCACCAATGTCGATCCGACCGCGCTGTGTCTCGAAATCACCGAAAGCGTCATGATGAGCGCCCCGGAAGAGGTGGTCCAGGTGCTCGATCAGATCCGGCAGCTCGGCGTGTTCGTCGCGATCGACGATTTTGGCACCGACCACTCATCGCTGTCGCGTCTGCGCGACATGCCGGCCGAAGTGTTGAAGATCGACCGCAGCTTCATCGACGGTCTCAGCAGCGAGCCCGGCGATACGGCGATCGTATCGTCGATCCTGAGCCTCGCCTACGCGATGGGCAAGCACACCATCGCCGAGGGCGTGGAGCGAGGTGAGCAGGCCGCAATGCTTCTCCGCATGGGTTGCGACGTTGCCCAGGGCTATTTCTTTTCGCGGCCGGTTGCCGCCGAACAGATCGCGCCGATGCTGACCAGGGCACTCTGGCATCCGAGCTCGGGACGCGCGCTGCACGCCGCGCAGCCCGTGGAAGGACCGGTGCGGCGCGGCCATCATTATTTCATCGACGAATTTCTTGATCACATCGGGGCTCCCATGGGCACCAAGGCGACGGTCTCGCGATGATGTATCTCGTCATCGGTCTCAGCAATCTGGCGATCGGGCTGGCTTACGCGGGCCTCGGGCTATTGTCGGCCTGGGAAACGGTCAGCCTGCATCGTTACCGCGGCTGGTCCCGCTTCGGGATCGGGTTTTCGATGATGGCTGCAAGCTGCGGCCCGCATCATCTGGTGCACGGCTTCCAGGTGCTGCAGGGCGAAAGCGTGTCCTGGTCGATGCTCGCCGTCACCCTGCTCGGGCTGCCGGCAGGTTTGACATTTGTGTACCTGCGGTTCGAGACGATATTGGGTGGCCAGGGCGAGCGATTGATCGCGCTCTCGCCGCATCGCGCGGTGTTACTGGTCGGCGGCTTCGCCATCACGGCAGGCTGGCTGGCGGCCTGGGCGATGGCCCAGCCCGGCGCAAACGTCCCGTTCCTTTGCACGTCGGCCGAACTTGCCGCGCGCGTGGCGACTCCGGGCAACTGGATCGATGTTGCCTCGACCACGTTCTACGCCAATGTGTTCGTCACTGTGACCTACGGCCTGGTCGGCTGGTACCTGGCTGACCATCAGGTGCGCCGCTATCTAGCGACCGGCGTCTGGTCGCTGTCGGGGGCCGCATTGGCGGGCGTCTTCTTCTCCTGCGCGCTGATCCATCTCATTGACGCGACGACGCACGGCAGCGGGTCGATGCTCGTCTTCGACCTGATCGGCATTCCCGCCTCGGTCTATTTCCTCTGGGTTGTCGAGCAGCTGCACAGCGACTCCGTGCTGGACTGGAATCGGCGTCCGTTGGTCGGCGCCGCGGCCGCCCCGGCGCGGCCCTCACCCTGGAGCGGCAGGAACCTGCAGCACTGAATCATCGCCGCGAGGATGCGATCGGCATCGGGCTTTCGCTGCGCCCTCAACTGATGGGGAGGGCGGAACGAGATGCAAAGCTCGTACAAGGAGTGTCGCGAGAACGCGGATGTGTGACTCACAGATCGTGCAACACACTCGGTGTCGTCCTGGCGAAAGCCAGGACCCATTACCCCACATCTCAATTGTTGCGCGACGCCGGGGCCACGATCCGGTTCATCACTAAATGCGGTGGTTATGGGTCTTGGCTTTCGCCAGGACGACGACGTGGAGTCGGACAAGCGTCAGCAGGTTGAATCAGAAGCCCGCCGTCACGGCGAAGCGTGGCTCGCCGAGCCGCAGCTCGCGGCCACAGGCCCGCCTGCGCCCATTGGGCCTCGGCGCCGCATCCTTCTCTCGCTGCGCGAACGAAGGATGGTGGGTGCGACAGGGATCGAACCTGTGACCCCTACCATGTCAAGGTAGTGCTCTCCCGCTGAGCTACGCACCCAAAGCCGTGTTTGGATCGGGTCCCTATAACGGACACCGGCGGGGCAGGCAAGGATACAAAGCGAAGGTTTTTTGGCGAATCAGGCCGCCAGCAACTTATTCACTTCGCTAACCAATTCCCTGAGGTGCACGGGCTTGGCCAGCACCTTGGCGTTTTTCGGCGCCTCCGAATCGGAATTGAGGGCCACCGCGGCAAAGCCGGTGATGAACATGATCTTGATATCGGGATCGAGTTCCGAGGCACGGCGTGCCAGCTCGATGCCGTCCATCTCAGGCATCACGATGTCGGTGAGCAGCATTTCGAACGGCTCCTCACGCAGCCGCTGGTAGGCCGACATGCCGTTGTCGTGCGGCGAGACCTTGAAACCGGCGTTTTCCAGCGCCTTGACCAGAAAGCGGCGCATATCGGTGTCGTCTTCGGCGAGAAGAATTTTCGGCATGGCAGGGATCGTCGAATCCGGCTTGAGGAGCAGTCCGAACAGTAAGCCCGACAGACGGTAAATTTCGGGTGAAATTTGCGTCAAGCCAGCGGCAAATGCGCGCCAGTCACTTGTGGACCGAACCACGCATCGAATCAACCTTGTACGGGCTTTTCCGCCTTTAAGACGCGTTCCAGGCGGCGGCACACTCTTTTCACTTGGCAGAATGATCGCGATTACCGACAATGCCCGCCCATAAATCTCCGCTTTTCCGGCAGAATCAGTTCTTGCGGGGCGAGGCGGACGCAAGGGACGGCGCCAAGGGAATGACCGAATTTGCTGGCGAGTTGTCGCCCCCGTTCGAGATCGTTGAGCCGCAAGCCTGGCGCGCGCCGATCATCTTCAATTCCCCGCATTCGGGCTCGGTGTACCCGGCCGAATTCCTCGAGGCGTCGCGAATCGACGTGGCCTCGCTGCGCCGCTCCGAAGACTCCTTCATGGACGAGTTGATCGCAGGCGTGAGCGATCGCGGCTTTCCGATCATCCGGGTCAACTTCCCGCGTTCCTATGTCGACGTGAACCGCGAGCCCTACGAGCTCGACCCGCGGATGTTCACCGGGCGGCTGCCGAGCTTCGCCAACACGCGCTCGATGCGGGTGGCCGGCGGCCTCGGCACCATCCCGCGCGTGGTCGGCGACGGGCAGGAAATCTACCGCGAGCGGCTCGACGTCGACGAGGCGCTGCGGCGAATCGAGGTGCTCTACAAGCCCTATCACCGCGCGCTGCGCCGGCTGATCAACAAGGCGCACCAGGCGTTCGGTACCGTGATTTTGGTCGATTGCCATTCGATGCCGTCGGTCGGGGTATCGCGCGACGAGCCGCGCCGGCCCGACGTCGTGATCGGCGACCGCTACGGCACGAGCTGCGCGCCGCTGCTGCCCGACCTGGTCGAGGAGATCATGAGCTTGCTCGGCTATTCGGTCGGCCGCAACAAGCCGTATGCCGGCGGCTTCATCACCGAGCATTACGGCAATCCGGCAAGCGGCCTGCACACCGTGCAGATCGAGCTCAACCGCGCGGTCTATATGGATGAGCGCCAACGCGAGCGCGCACCGCGCTTCGCCCAGGTGGCGGCCGACTTCGCGACGCTTGCTGATGCGCTCGCGAAGATTCCGTTCGGGGATCTCGGCCCGTTCCAGGCGGCAGCGGAGTAAATCCTTCGTCGGCATCGTGACGCCGATGAAGCCATGAACCAGGAATTCAGATTGGCGGTGAGACAAGCGCCGAATTGGATTCTCAGTTCATTCGCGGAAAGACGGCTCCAAGAAAAAAGGGCCGCTTGAATGAACAAGCGGCCCAAGTCTAGGGAGGAAACGCCCAAGGAGGGCAGCGATAGCGCGAGGCGCTACCGCACCGCAACAATATGCGACCGCGCTGCACAAAACGCAAGAACTTTCGAAACATTTCTTGGGTAATGTTGGTAAGTCTGGCGAAACTGCAACATGGCCAGTGCGCCAAATTAAGATATTGAATATCAATATCTTACGCGATAAATCGAGATCGGACGGCGTTCAGCGCATAGCTTGTATACCAGAACTCGCAACTTCGTGATCCGCCCCGAAGCCAGGGAGACTTTCGAATCGAAGCCAAATCGAAAGTCCGGAACCGCGCCATAGGCTGGGATAACACTCCGTTAATCGTGCGCGCCGCATCGGATTGAGCTAGAGCGTTTTCGAGCGAAGTGGATACCGGTTCGCGTGAGGAAAACGCGTCAAACTAAGAATCTAGAGCCCCGTTCCGATTTCATCGGAACGGAAAAGGCTCTAGGCAAGAACGCATCCAGTTTCTAACGCGTCGTTTGCGCATTTCAGGGACATGCCGTGACGGTCATCGACTTTACCGCCTTCATCGGCCGCCTCGCGACCGCATCCGGCGAAACCATCCTGCCCTTCTTCCGCACCTCGCTCTCGGTCGACAACAAGAGCTCAAGCGACTTCGATCCGGTCACGGAAGCCGACCGGGCCGCGGAAGCCGTGATGCGGCGGCTGATCAAGGCGAACTTCCCCCAGCATGGCATCGTCGGCGAGGAGTTCGGCAACGAGCGGGAAGACGCCGATTATGTCTGGGTGCTCGACCCGATCGACGGCACGAAGTCCTTCATCGCCGGCTTTCCGATCTGGGGCACGCTGATCGCGCTGCTGCATAAAGGTACGCCGGTATTCGGCATGATGCATCAGCCCTATATCGGCGAGCGCTTCTCCGGCGACAACGGCTCGGCGAACTACGCCGGGCCGTCGGGCGAGCGGCGGCTCTCGGTGCGGCGCTGCGCCTCGCTGAAGGAGGCGACCGTCTTCACCACGAGCCCGCTGCTGATGAATCCGGATGACCGCGCCCGCTTCGGCCGCGTCGAGCATGCGGCGCGGCTGTCGCGCTACGGCGGCGACTGCTACTCCTACTGCATGCTCGCGGCCGGCCATCTCGACCTCGTGGTCGAGACCGAACTGAAACCCTACGACATTGCCGGGCTGATCCCGATCGTCACCGGCGCCGGCGGCGTCGTCACCACCTGGGACGGCAAGCCGGCGCAAGGCGGCGGCCGCATCATCGCAGCCGGCGATCCGCGCGTGCACGAAGCCGCGATGAAGCTGCTCAACGCCTGAACTTTGCTCCGCCTGATTTCTTGAGTTGCCGGGCGACTGATCTGCGCCCATCCTGACGGCAACGAGAAAAGTCAGAGATCGGCGCACATGACGACTTGCGGCAGGCTGCTGGCAGCCATTCTCCTGCTTCTCGCGCCCGTCGCCGCCAGCGCTCAGGAGTTCCCGGCCAAGCCGATCCGGCTGATCGTGCCGTTCCCGCCCGGCGGGCCGAACGACATCATCGCGCGGGTGATCGGGCAGAAGATCTCGGAACTGGTGAGGCAGCCGATCGTCGTCGACAACCGCGCCGGCCAAGGCGGCGTGCTCGGCACCGATGCGGTCGCGAAGGCCGCACCTGACGGCTACACGGTTGCGATCGCCAGCGCCGGCGCGCTGGCGATCAGCCCGAGCATGGAGAAGGTCGCCTACGACACGCTGAAGGATCTTGCGCTGGTGACGCTGGTCGCGACCGTGCCGGAGATGCTGGTTGTCGCCACCGACGTGCCAGCAAAGAACATGAGCGAGTTGGTCGCGCTCGCCAAGGCGCAGCCGGGCAAGCTCAACTTCGCCTCCTCCGGCCCCGGCAGCCTGCCGCATCTGGCCTGCGAATTGTTCAAGCTGACGGCGAAGATCGACATCGTGCATGTGCCCTATCGCGGCGCAGCGCCGGCGGTGAACGATCTCCTGGGCCAGCAGGTGCAGATGACCTTCCTCGACCTGCCAGTGATCCTGCCGCAGATCAAGGCGGGCACGCTGCGGCCAATCGTGCTCGGCGGCCGCGAGCGCGCCCCGACCGCACCCGACGTACCGACCACGGCGGAAGCCGGCATGCCCGACCTGATCGTCGAGAACTGGTACGGCATGGTCGCGCCCGCCGGAACGCCGCCGGCAATCGTCACCAAACTGAACAAGATCACCACCGACGCGATGGCTGATCCGACGGTCAAAGCAAAACTCGCCGAGCAAGGCCTGACACTGGCGGGTGATACGCCGGAACATTTCCGCGACTTCATCGCCGCCGACATCAAGCGGTGGGCGAAGGTGATCGAGGACGCCGGCGTGGTGACGGCGAAGTAGGATTAGTAGTCGAGCCGGCCGCGCAGTTCCTCGAAGGGAATCATGACGTGCTTACGAAACGGCAGGCGCTGCTGCAGCCGCTGATACCAACGCTCGACCGCCGGCAGCGCTGGCGCGCGATCTCGAGCCCGAAATAGCGATAGAGCGAAGTTCCTGCGGTGATGTCGGCGAGCGACAGCGTCTCGCCGAGCAGGAACGGCGTGGCTTCGAGGAGCTGCTCGAGTTTCGCAAAGTGCTGCTCGCAACGGGCGAGCGCCCTGTGAATCGCCGGCTGGTCGCGCTGGCTCTCCGGTGTACGGAAAAATCCCCAGAACACGCCGCCGAGAAAATCCGGCTGCAGCGCGGTTTGCGACCAGTCCATCCAGCCATCGACCCGCGCCCGGATGACAGGATCGTCGGACCAGAAGCGGCCGTCGCCGTGGCGCGCGGCGAGGTAGCGCAGGATGGCGTGGGATTCCCAGACGGTCGCGTCATCATCCCTGACGACAGGCACGCGGCCATGCGGGTTCATCGCGAGGAACGCGGGCGCATCGAGCCCGCCGAACGCGCCGCCGGCATCGATGTGCTCGTGCGCCAGATCGAGTTCGCCGATCAGCCACATCACCTTCTGCACGTTGAACGAACTGCGCCGTCCCCAGACCTTGAGCATCGCACTCTCCTCGGCTTCGTCAGCGCTGCGCTTCGGCCCGCAGATATTCCACGAGCTGCTTGGCCGCACGCGGCAGCGCCTTGAAGCTGCGCGCGCAGATCGTCAGCCGGCGATTGGCCCAGGCGTCGCGGATCCTGATCGTTGTGATCGGCATCGCCGCCGCGCAGCGCCGCGCCGCGGTTTCCGGGATCACCGCGATGCCGACATCGGCGGCGACCATCTGGCAGATGGCGTCGAAGCCGCGCAAGCGGGCGCGGAAGCGCAGCCGCGCCCCGAGCTTTGCCGCGTGCCGCGAAATATGGACCTGCAGCGCCGACGTTGCCGTGAGGCCGACGAAATCGCGGCCGACCACCTCCTGGAAGTCGATCTGGCGGCGGCCGCCGAGATCGCTGCGCCGCGACGCCACCAGCATCAAGCGGTCCTCGCTGAACAGGAAGCGTTCGACGCTGTCGGGCAGCGCGTGTTCGGCGGCGAAGCCGAGATCGGCGGCGCCGCTGGCGATCGCGGTCGCGATGTCGGTGCTCTCGCGCTCCTCGACGTCGACGCTGATATCGGGATGCTCGTGCAGGAACGCCGCCAGCGCCCGCGGCAGATGCTCCGACAGGCCCGAGGTGTTGGCAAGCAGCAGCACGTTGGCGCGGACGCCGCTGGCATAGGCGGCGAGATCGCTCTGCAAGGCCTCGACATTATGCATCACAATCCGCGCGTGCCCGAGCAGGCTCTCGCCCGCCGCCGTCAGATCGACGCCGCGGCGGCCGCGCTTGAGCAGCGCGACGCCGAGCGCCTCCTCAAGGCCCTTGATCCGCTCGCTGGCCGAGGCTAGCGCAAGGTTTGCGCGCGCCGCGCCCTGGGTGATGCTGCGTGCATCCGAAACCGCGATGAACAATTGCAAGTCGATCAGGTCGAACCGCATGACATTTCCCGTCCCCGCCCTTCGGGTCGCCCGAAGGCTAACTCCGTAACCTCCAGATTGTGCCGATCGGCGCGATCGGTCAATGTGCAGCCATGGTCGACCAACTCCTGATCTTCATCGCTTTCGCCTTCCTGCTCGCCGGTTTCGTCAAAGGGACGCTCGGCCTCGGTCTGCCGACGGTCGCGATGGGATTGCTGGCAACCACGATGGCACCGGGTCAGGCAATTGCGATCGTGATCGTACCGGCGATCGTCACCAATATCTGGCAGACCTTCGTCGGCCCCTATCTGCGCGACATTCTCAAGCGGCTGTGGCCGCTGATGCTCGGCACCGTGGTCGGAATCTGGATCAATGCCGGGCTATTGACCGGTCCTTACGCAGCCTACGGCACCGTCGTGCTCGGCGCGCTGCTGGTGATCTATGCGATCGTCGGCCTGAGCAGATTCAGCTTTAAGGTCAGGCGGCGCGACGAGAAATGGATCGGCGGCATCGTCGGCGTCATCACCGGGCTGATCTCGGCGGCAACCGGCGTTCAGGTCATTCCCTCGATGCCGTTCATGCAGGCGATCGGCATGGAGCGGGACGAACTGGTGCAGGCGCTCGGCGTCTTCTTCACCACCGCGACCGTGGCGCTCGCTTTCAATCTCACCGCCTCGGGCCTGCTGACCGCGGCCACCGCGCTGCCGGGCGCGGTCGCGATGGTGGCGTCGTTCATCGGCATGTTCGTCGGCCAGGCGGTCCGCACGCGGATGCAGCCGGACGTCTTCCGCCGCTGGTTCCTGATCTCGATGATCCTGCTCGGCATCTATCTGGCCGGCAGCGCGCTGCTCAAGATCCACGGCTAGAGATTCTTGTTTGACGCGTTTTCTTCACGCGAACCGGTAGCCACTTCGCTCGAAAACGCTCTAGTGACGACTAGCGCGCCTCCAGCATGGCGACGCGGACGCCGAGATAGATGAAGAGCGCGCCGAGCGAGCGGTTGATCCAGGCGATCACGCCGGTCGATTGCCGGATGCGGCCGGCAGCCCGTGCCGCAAAGGCGGCGAGGCCAAGGCACCACAGCGTGCCGCCGGTGATGAAGATCAGCCCGAGCACCAGGAAGGCGAGCGTCTTGTGGGCCGAGTCCGCCGCCACGAATTGCGGCAGGAATGCCAGGAAGAACAGCGCCACCTTGGGGTTGAGGATGTTGGTCAGCGCCCCCTGCCAGAACACACGCGAGATCGAGGTCTCGCCGCCCTGCCCGGCGATGTCAGCGATCGGCTTGGCGCGCGACAGCAGCATCTGCAGGCCGGTCAGCACCAGATAGGCCGCGCCGATCAGCTTCACCGCCAGGAACGCGGTCGATGACGCCATCAGCAGCGCCGACAGCCCGATCGCCGCGCCCAGCACGTGGACCAGGCAGCCGCAGCTGATACCGATCGCCGCAGCGGCTCCGCCGCGCCATCCGTGCTGAATCGTGCGCCCTATGATATAAGCGGTATCCGGCCCCGGCGTGACGTTGAGCAGCAGCCCGGACAGGACAAATAGCCAAAGCTCGTGAATTCCCAGCATCTCGGCCACATTAACCTATGTAAGTAACGACCCCGAAAGGACGGTCAGCCAACCTGCGCCATCGCAGCGACACACGAATTCAGTAGAGAAATGGACTGTACGATCCGTTGGTCGCATGCCAATTCCTGCTACTATGCATTATAGGTGCCCGTAAACTGAGCTTCCGCCGGACCCGGCCTGTCTTGTAAGTACCGGATTCGGTCACCTCGGCTAAGTGGCCAATTCCAGGGCACAGGAGACATGGAAAGACGGCTCGCTGCCATTCTTTGCGCTGATATCGCCGGCTATTCCCGCATGATGGGTGTCGACGAGGCGGGGACGCATGCCTCGTTCAAGGCGCACCGCAGCGCGATCTACCCGATCATCCTCAACCATGGCGGCCGAATCGTCAAAAACACCGGCGACGGCTTCCTGCTGGAATTTCCGAGCATCATCGGCGCGATCGAGGCTGCCGTCGCGATGCAGACCCTGATGGCCGAGCGCAACGAACATCTGCCGGCCGACCGCGCCATGCACTTCCGGATGGGCGTCCACATGGGCGACGTCATGGCCGACGAGGACGAGGTGTTCGGCGACGACGTCAACATCGCGGTCCGCCTCGAGACCGTCGCCGTACCGGGCGGCATCGCGGTGTCGGACAAGGCCCGCACCGAGTCAGGGCGGCGGCTTGCCGTCAGCCTGGTCGATGCCGGCCCGCACCGCTTCAAGAACATCACCGAGCCGGTCCATGTCTGGACCTGGGCGCCGGCCGGCTCCGACAAACAGGAGCAGGTTCCCGACGACGGCCCGCATCTGCCGGGGCAATACCGGACCGCAATCGTCGGTGTGCTGCCGTTCGACAATCTGAGCGGCGGCGCCGACGAATATTTCTCCGACGGCCTGACCGAGGATCTGATCCACGCGCTGTCGCTGCAATCCTTCTACCGCGTGCTGAGCCGCAACTCGACCTTCGCCTACAAGGGCAAGAACGTCTCGACCCGCCTGATCGCGCGCGAGATCGATGCGACCTATCTGATCCAGGGCTCGGTGCGCCGCGCCGGCAACAAGATCCGCGTCTCCGCCGAGCTGATCGCGCCCGAGAAGGGCGAACAGCTGTGGACCGGCCGCTACGACCGCGACATGGGCGACCTGTTCGCGATGCAGGACGAGATCACCGCCAACCTCTCCGCCGCGGTGGCCCAGGAGATCTACCGTGCCGAGGCCTCGGCACCGGCGCGCTCGCCGAATGCCGAGCTGACCGCGTGGGACCGCTTCCTGAAGGGCCTGTCGCATTACTATCACCAGACCAAGGACGATTGCGAAACCGCGATCGCGCTGTTCAAGGAGGCGATCGAGCTCGACCCCGCGCTCTCGATCGCGCGCGCCTATCTCGCGCTGATCCAGATCCAGAGCGTGCAGTTCGGCTGGATTCCGAGCACGCGCGAATTGTGGGCCTCGTCGGTCAGCCTGGCCGAGAGCAGCGTCCGGCTCGACCCGCGCTCCTCGTTCGCATTTTCGCTGCTGGCCTATCTGCATGCGATGCAGGGCCACTACGAAGCCGCGATGGACGCCATCAAGCGGGCGATCGAGCTCAACCCCTACGACATGGGCGCCCGCGGCGTGCTCGGCATCTGCCATATGGTGATCGGCGATCATCGCAAGGCGGTCGATCTGTTCTCGACCGCGGTCCAGCGCGGCAACAGCGACCCGCGCTACCAATGGGGAGCTCTGAACGCGTTCAGCCATTACCTGCTCGGACAATACGACGCATCGCTGTCATGGTCGCGCGAAACGCTCTACCTCAACCCGAACCACCTGCAGGGTCTTGCGGTGCGCGCCGCGGCACTCGCCCAGCTCGGCCGCGCCGACGAAGCCGCGCAGGCCGCCGAAGCGCTGCTCGCCAACCATCCCGACCTCACGGTCGAGCGTCACCTGCGCAATTTCCACTGGAAGAACCCGGCCGATATCGCGCTCTATCGCGATGGCCTCTTGAAAGCCGGCCTCCCCTTCGGCAAACTCGCTCTGGTTGCATCCAACTCGAAATTCGCCGCTGATTCCTGAGCGAATTCATCCACGAGTAACGGATGCTTTTTAAGCTGAAGCTTTTCAGGATGGGGTTTGATGTCCGATACGGCTGCAAGCGCGGCACCCGCCCCGCAGGTTTCCCCTGACAATCCGTGCCCGTTCCTGCGTGCACTGGTCGCCGGCGACTATGTCGGAGGCCATATCGTGCCGCTGCCGAAGCTGACCGAAACCATCGACCGCGCCACCGGCAAGACCGGCCTTCCGGCGCTCAGCGCCGGCGCCAAGATCTTCATGGTTGCGCAGATGGCCAACGGCATCGGCCCGTTCAGCCAGGTGCGCAGCCTGTTGCAGGGCGCCATCCTCGACGAATTGCGCAACGGCCCGCTCGACAAGCACGGCGCCGGCTCGCGCATCCTCGATCAGCATGCCGTGGTGCATGAGGACGAGATCGCGCGGCTCGCGACCTTCGGCACGGACCACAAGGCCCCCGACGGCAGCGTCGAACGCGGGCTGTCGGCTTCCGAGATCAAGAATTTCATGGCGGCAAACTTCCAGCGCGCCAAGGACGAGCATCCTCCGTCCTACGCGATCCTGCACTGCTACTATCCGCTGCTGATGCTCGGCGAGTGGCCGGTGCTGCTCGACATCATGGGCAAGGGCGAAGGCCAGGACCGCTATCTCAGCGTCGCCGAGGTCAGGACCTTGTTCGTGGAAAAGCGCTTTCCCGACCGGATCGTCGCGCTGCTCAACGGCTGAGCCGCGAGCCCCACACCGATAGACCGTTCACTTGAACAGCGGCGTACCCGGCACGAAGGCGTCGAACGCCGCCCAGAATTGCCCGCGGTAGCGATCCTGCTCCTGCAGGATCTCGTGCTTGGAGCCGGCGATCACCAGATGCGAGCCGGCGCGCAGATGGTAGGCGAATTCCTCGATCGCCGCCGTCGACACCACCTCATCATTGCTCGCCGCCAGCATCAGGATCGGCTGCCGGATTTCGGTCGGATACGACATGCCGCGGAAGGTGCGCATCGCGGTGAACGCGGTGTCGGCCCAGGCGACCGTCGGCGCCGCGATGCCGAGCGTCGGGTCTTCTTCCAGGATCGCCGCATTGCGGGCGTGGCGCACCGGGTCGCTGGTGACGGGATTGCCGATGAAGGGTGCAAGGCCGACCAGTTCATCGTTGCCGCCCGGAACGTAGTTGCCGCCCTGCCCGGTCAGCCGCATGATCCTGAGCAGCGCGCTCGGAAAGAACGAGACGCGGCGGCGCGGCAGGTCGATCATCGGCGCCGACAGCACCATGCGGTCGAACCAGCGCTTGCCGGCATGCGCGACCCGCAGCAGGACAGCGCCGCCCATCGAATGCGCCAACGCGAAATAGGGCGGTGGGCAATCCGGCAGCACCACCTGCTGCACGAAAGCCTCGACATCGACCTCATAGTCGGCGAAGTCGCGCACATAGCCCTTGCGTGGATCGCGTAGCCGCCGCGACGAGTGGCCCTGCCCGCGCCAGTCGATCATCGCCACCGCAAAGCCGCGGTCGCGCAGGTCGCGCACGGTCTCGAAATATTTCTCGATCATCTCGCCGCGTCCGCCGAACACGCAGACCGTGCCCTTGCGGCCGGGCGGCGGCGCCCAGCGCGCGAAGCGCAGCTCGGCCCCGTCTGGTGTCTTGATGGTGCCACTGACAACGTCGTCCGGAACCGGGTTGGCGGGGATCGAGACGAGCGTCATGCAGGAGACCGAGGTGGTGGGACAGGATGGAGATCAAGCACGCCGGCGCCGAAATAAGCTGCGCGGTTTCCGCCTCTTGAACGCGACGTGCCCCCTCCCATATCACCTCAGTGCAGGCCGCTACCAGTGTTTCGGACCCGGAACATGAGGCTGCACACATCTAAGCCCGGCCCGATGGCGGGCGGGTAACTGAAACAGTCGCTCATTGGAGGACTACCCCATGCGTAGCTACGACCTCACACCGTTCTATCGTTCCACCGTCGGCTTCGACCGCCTCTTCAACCTGCTCGATCAGGTGACCTCGGACGGCAGCCCCGGCTATCCCCCCTACAACATCGAGCGCACCGGCGAGAATGCTTACCGGATCAGCGTTGCGGTCTCCGGCTTCTCGCAGGCCGAGCTTTCGATCGTCGCGAAAGAGAACACGCTGACGATCAAGGGTGAGAAATCCGCCAACGAGAACTCCGGCAACGGCTCCGAAGTGCTCTATCGCGGCATCGCCTCCCGCGCCTTCGAGCGCGTCTTCCAGCTTGCCGACTTCGTGCAGGTGAAGAACGCTTCGCTCGAGAACGGCCTGCTCCACGTCGATCTTGTCCGCGAGATTCCCGAGGCCAAGAAGCCCCGCAGCATTCCGATCGGCGGCGGCGAGAAGGCCCCGCAGGTGGTTGACGGCTCGGCCGGCAAGGTCGCGGCCTAAGCGACACGTCCCGCGTCAGCAGATATTGGCTGCACGCGAAAACGCCCCGGGAAACCGGGGCGTTTTTTGTTGGCTGTCATTGCTACTCCAGCCCCTGCACCTTCGGCATTTCCTGGGTTGGCAGGATTGCGGGCGCGGGCGGCGGCGGCGAAGCGGCCTGACCGACGGTCGGAGCCTCGGCTTGCTGAACGGCCTGCGGTGCGGCCGCCTGGGCTTCGGCCGGCTTCGGTGCGGCCGCGGCCTGCTCCGCCGGCGCGGGTGCGGCTGCCTGGGCCGGCGCAGGCGGTGGCGCGACGGTCGGGGAGACGGCGGCCTGGGCTGCCGGAGCGGGAGCCTGAGCCACTGCCGGCGGAGAAGCCGGCGCCGGACCTGGCGCCGACTTGGCCGCGAGCGGGCTCCGCTTCGGCACCGGCACGCGGCTGGCGACATGCGGGATCGGGAGCGGCGGCCTCGGTACCCGGGCCTGGATCGCGCGCGGCATTGGGCCAACCGGGCCGTAGGTCGCGCTCATCTCCTCTTCGTAATTGTCGCCGAGCCGGTAGGCCGGGGTGAAGCGGACGATGTGCCCATCGCGGGCGTCGATCACCAGCCGGCCGTCGTCGCCGCCCTGGTCGATCACCGAGATCGTGTAGACGAAGCCGCGCTGCTGGGGTGCGCCGAGCGGCAGATAGCCGTTCTCGCGCAGCACGGTGTAGACCTCGACCGGCGGCAGCAGGCTCGGGACGCGGCCGAAGCGCGGCGGCGGCGGAACCTCGGGCATGGCAGCGTAGGGCCCGTCCATGTCGGACACCCTGACGAGGGCCGGGCTGCCGATCCGGGCTGACGTCACCAGCTGCGCCTGGGCGGAGGCTGCGCTGAGCGCGAGGGCGGCAGCTGCGACCGAACCTGTGAACAACTTCATCGCCGTAACTCCTGTCTGGCCCGCCCTCTGGGAGCTTCCCGCTCTCTTGCCGGCTTGCCGGGCAAAATTTCGGATTGAATTCCGGCGGTCCTTGGTCCCTCCTTGGGCCGGATCACGGCGTGTTTGCTTCGAATCAGGGGCGCCCGGGCGCCTACCGAGCTGTCCGATCCAAGCATGCGGGCGAGGACTTCCTCGCGCTTGTGTGATAGACAAAAATTTGGCAAGGTCGAGGTTAGGACAGCAAAGCTGTCTCAATTTCGGGGCCATTCCGGCATAGGGATTGCAACGAAAACTCGGCGCCCCGGGCTCCGAGAATGCTGCAGGCAGGGCCGTCCCCTAGGGGACGTTGAAACGCCCATCGCCTGAATTTAGGAAAATGCGGCTCGCGGCGGACGAGCGGTGGCCCGGTGGGTGCCGCAACGTCCAAGGTGCGCCAAATACGGTGAGGCCCCTTACGAAAGGGAGAGGACACATGAGCGGGTCGGAATTCGAGCGCGAAACCATCGTGACAGGCATGCTGTCGGCGACCGCGGACTCGAAAGCCGCCGATGCCGCGCATGATGCATCCTTTGGACCGCACACCCCCGAGCTTCACACTTGGCGCCCGCAGGCCGAAGGCCTGTACGACCTGAGCCTGGAGAAAGACTCCTGCGGCGTCGGCTTCATCGCCAACATCAAGGGCCAGAAGTCGCATCAGATCGTCTCCGACGCGCTGAGCATCCTGTGCAACCTCGAGCATCGCGGCGCCGTCGGCGCCGATCCGCGCGCCGGTGACGGCGCCGGCATCCTGGTGCAGATCCCGCACGCCTTCTTCGCGCGCAAGACCTCCGAGCTCGGCTTCAAGCTGCCGCAGCCCGGCGAATACGCCATCGGCGCGCTGTTCATGCCGCGCGATGCCGCGTGGCGGAACGTGATCAAGAGCATCATCGCCGACGAGATCAAGAACGAGGGCTTCAAGCTGCTCGGCTGGCGCGACGTGCCGTCAGACAACTCCTCGCTCGGCGTCACGGTGAAGCCGACCGAGCCGTATCACATGCAGGTCTTCATCGGCCGCAACAATGCGGTCAAGACCGAGGACGATTTCGAGCGCCGGCTCTACATCCTGCGCAAGTCGATCTCGCAGGCGATCTATCAGCGCCGCGACCGCGGCATGGCGGGCTATTATCCGTGCTCGCTGTCGTGCCGCACCGTGATCTACAAGGGCATGTTCCTCGCCGACCAGCTCGGCAAGTACTATCCCGATCTGCATGAAGCGGATTTCGACAGCGCGCTGGCGCTGGTGCATCAGCGCTTCTCGACCAACACCTTCCCGACCTGGTCGCTGGCGCATCCCTACCGGATGATCGCCCATAACGGCGAAATCAATACGCTGCGCGGCAACGTCAACTGGATGGCGGCGCGGCAGGCCTCCGTGCATTCGGAGCTCTACGGCAAGGACATCAGCCGGCTGTGGCCGATCTCCTATGAAGGCCAGAGCGACACCGCCTGCTTCGACAACGCGCTCGAATTCCTGGTGCAGGGCGGCTACTCGCTGCCGCACGCCGTGATGATGATGATTCCGGAAGCGTGGGCCGGCAATCCCCTGATGGATGAGCAGCGCCGCGCGTTCTACGAATATCACGCCGCGCTGATGGAGCCGTGGGACGGCCCGGCCGCGATCGCCTTCACCGACGGCCGCAAGATCGGCGCGACGCTCGACCGCAACGGCCTGCGCCCGGCGCGCTATCTCGTCACCAAGGACGACCGCATCGTGATGGCGTCCGAAATGGGCGTGCTGAAGATTCCGGAGGACCAGATCGTCACCAAGTGGCGGCTGCAGCCCGGCAAGATGCTGCTCGTCGACCTCGAGCAGGGCCGCCTGATTCCCGACGACGAGATCAAGGCCGACCTCGCCAAGAGCCATCCCTACAATGACTGGCTGCACCGCACCCAGATCCAGCTCGAGGAGCTGCCGGATGCGCCGGCCAAGGGCGTGCGCTCCAACCTGCCGCTGCTCGATCGCCAGCAGGCGTTCGGCTACAGCCAGGAAGACATCACGATCCTGATGACGCCGATGGCGGCCACCGGCGAGGAAGCAGCCGGCTCGATGGGCAACGACACGCCGATCTCGGCGCTGTCGGACAAGCCGAAGCAGCTGTTCACCTACTTCAAGCAGAACTTCGCGCAGGTGACCAACCCGCCGATCGACCCGATCCGCGAAGAGATCGTGATGAGCCTCGTCTCGATCATCGGGCCGCGGCCGAACCTGTTCGACCTGCAGGGCGTCGCCTCGACCCAGCGCCTCGAAGTGCGGCAGCCGATCCTGACCGATGCGGACCTCGAGAAGATCCGCTCGATCTCCGACGTTCCCGAGACCCACTTCAAGTCGCGCACGCTCGACACCACCTTCCACGCCGGCTTCGGCGCGGCGGGCATGGAGCAGGTGCTCGACGAGCTCTGCGCGCGCGCCGAGGGCGCCGTGCGCGAGGGTATCAACATCATCATCCTGTCGGACCGCATGACCGGTACCGACCGGATTCCGATCCCGTCGCTGCTCGCCTGCGCCGCCGTGCATCATCATCTGATCCGCACCGGCCTGCGCACCTCGGTCGGCCTCGTGGTGGAGTCAGGCGAGCCGCGCGAAGTGCATCACTTCGCCTGCCTCGCCGGCTACGGCGCCGAAGCGATCAACCCCTATCTCGCGTTCGAGACCATCCTCGCGATGAAGGACCGGCTGCCCGGCGCGCTCGACGACTACGAGATCGTCAAGCGCTACATCAAGTCGATCGGCAAGGGCCTGCTCAAGGTGATGTCCAAGATGGGCATCTCGACTTACCAGTCCTATTGCGGCGCGCAGATCTTCGACGCGGTCGGCCTAAAGGCGGACTTCGTCGCCAAGTATTTCGCCGGCACCCACACCAGGATCGAGGGCGTCGGCCTCGGCGAGATCGCCGAGGAGACCGTGCGGCGCCACACCGATGCGTTCGGTGACGGCCAGATCTACAAGAGCGCGCTCGACGTCGGCGGCGAATATGCCTACCGCACCCGCGGCGAGGACCATGCCTGGACCGCGGAATCGGTCTCGACCCTGCAGCATGCCGTGCGCGGCAACTCGCTGGAGCGCTACCGGGCGTTCGCCAAGATCCTCAACGAGCAGTCCGAGCGTCTGCTGACGCTGCGCGGCCTGTTCCGGATCAAGAGCGCCGAGGACGACAAGCGCAAGCCGGTCAAGCTCGAGGACGTCGAGCCGGCCAAGGACATCGTCAAGCGGTTCTCGACCGGCGCGATGTCGTTCGGCTCGATCTCGCGCGAGGCGCACACCACGCTCGCGATCGCGATGAACCGGATCGGCGGCAAGTCGAACACCGGCGAAGGCGGCGAGGAATCCGACCGCTTCAAGCCGCTGCCCAACGGCGATTCGATGCGCTCGGCGATCAAGCAGGTCGCCTCGGGCCGGTTCGGCGTGACGACGGAATACCTCGTCAACTCCGACATGATGCAGATCAAGATGGCGCAGGGTGCCAAGCCCGGCGAAGGCGGCCAGTTGCCCGGCCACAAGGTCGACGCGACGATCGCCCGCGTCCGGCATTCGACGCCGGGCGTCGGCCTGATCTCGCCGCCGCCGCATCACGACATCTACTCGATCGAAGACCTCGCCCAGCTGATCTACGACCTCAAGAACGTCAATCCCGACGGCCAGGTCTCGGTCAAGCTGGTGTCGGAAGTCGGCGTCGGCACGGTTGCGGCCGGCGTCGCCAAGGCACGCGCCGACCATGTGACGATCGCGGGCTTCGAGGGCGGCACCGGTGCCTCGCCTTTGACCTCGATCAAGCATGCCGGCTCGCCGTGGGAGATCGGCCTTGCCGAAACCCATCAGACGCTGGTGCGCCAGCGGCTGCGCAGCCGCATCGCGGTGCAGGTCGACGGCGGTTTCCGCACCGGCCGTGACGTCGTGATCGGCGCGCTGCTCGGCGCCGACGAGTTCGGCTTCGCCACCGCGCCCCTGATCGCGGCGGGCTGCATCATGATGCGCAAGTGCCACCTCAACACCTGCCCGGTCGGCGTTGCGACCCAGGATCCGGTGCTGCGCAAGCGCTTCACCGGCCAGCCCGAGCACGTCATCAACTACTTCTTCTTCGTCGCCGAGGAAGTGCGCGAGATCATGGCGCAGCTCGGCTACAAGTCGTTCGACGAGATGGTCGGCCAGGTCCAGATGCTGGACCAGACCGCGCTGGTCTCGCATTGGAAGGCCAAGGGCCTCGATTTCTCCAAGCTGTTCGTGCGGCAGAAGGAGGAGAAGGGCCAGACGATCTATCACTCGGAGGGCCAGAACCACCATCTGGAGGCCGTGCTCGACCGCCGGCTGATCGAGAAGGCGCAAGCCGCGCTCGATCGCGGTGCGCCGGTCAAGATCGAGGAAGAGATCAACAACACCGACCGTTCCGCCGGCGCGATGCTGTCGGGCGCGGTGGCCAAGATCTACGGCCATGCCGGCCTGCCGCTCGACACCATCCATGTCGGCCTGAAGGGCACGGCGGGACAGGCGTTCGGCGCCTGGCTCGCCAAGGGCGTCACCTTCGAGCTCGAGGGTGAAGGCAACGACTATGTCGGCAAGGGCCTCTCGGGCGGCTGCATCATCGTCAAGCCGCCGAAAAACTCCGGCATCGTGCCGGAGGAATCGATCATCGTCGGCAACACCGTGATGTACGGCGCGATCGCGGGCGAATGCTACTTCCGCGGCATCGCCGGCGAGCGCTTCGCGGTGCGCAACTCCGGCGCGGTCGCGGTCGTCGAAGGCGCCGGCGATCATTGCTGCGAATACATGACCGGCGGCATCGTGGTGGTGCTTGGCAAGACCGGACGCAACTTCGCGGCCGGCATGTCCGGCGGCATTGCCTACGTGCTGGACGAGAGCGGCGACTTCGATAAGCTCTGCAACCTTTCGATGGTCGAGCTGGAGCCGGTGCTGTCGGAGGAGATGATCAACGCCGACACCTATCACCACTCCGGCGATCTCGAGGCGCATGGCCGGGTCGACGTATTCCAGAACCTGCTCGAGTCCGACGTCGAGCGGCTGCACGTCCTGATCACGCGTCACGCCAAGCTGACCGGCTCGAAGAAGGCGGCCGAGATCCTCGCCGACTGGAAGAGCTGGCTGCCGAAATTCCGCAAGGTGATGCCGGTGGAGTACCGCCGCGCGCTGAAGGAAATGAAGGCCAACGCCGACGCCGAGCCGAAGATCGCGATCGGCGCGTAGTATCACCGGGCGTCATTCCGGGGCGCGCCATCGGCGCGAGCCCGGAATCTCGCCGAACCACTTCGAGACCTCCGGGTCTGCGCCTCGCGGCGGAGCCCGGAATGACGGACAACTGAGATGCAGGGGCATCGGGTTTCAATGGGTAAGATCACAGGTTTTCTCGAGATCGAGCGGCATGACCGCAAGTACGAGCCGGTCGCCGATCGGCTCAAGAACTTCAACGAGTTCGTGATTCCGCTGAGCGAGAAGGACACGCGCGACCAGGCGGCGCGCTGCATGAATTGCGGCATTCCCTATTGCCACGGCACCGGCTCGACCGCGCCGGGCACGCCGGGCTGCCCGGTCAACAACCAGATCCCCGATTTCAACGACCTCGTCTATCAGGGCAACTGGGAAGAAGCCTCGCGCAACCTGCACTCGACCAACAACTTCCCCGAATTCACCGGCCGGATCTGCCCGGCGCCGTGCGAGGCGTCCTGCACGCTGAACATCGACGACAACCCGGTCACCATCAAGACCATCGAATGCGCGATCGTCGACCGCGCCTGGGACAATGGCTGGCTGAAGCCGGAGATCGCAGGGCAGAAGACCGGCAAGAAGGTCGCCGTGATCGGCTCCGGCCCCGCCGGCCTCGCCGCCGCGCAGCAGCTCGCGCGCGCCGGCCATGAGGTGCATGTCTACGAGAAGTTCGCCAAGGCCGGCGGCCTGCTGCGTTATGGCATTCCCGACTTCAAGATGGAGAAGGGCATCATCGACCGCCGCGTCAAGCAGATGGAAGCCGAGGGCGTCACCTTCCACTACGGCAAGGCCGTCGGCGGCGCGACGCCCGGCGCAATCGATCCGCAGGAGCTCGCCAAGCAGTATGACGCCGTGGCGCTGACCGGCGGTGCGGAAGCCCCGCGCGACCTGCCGATCCCCGGCCGCGACCTCGCCGGCATTCACTTCGCGATGGACTTCCTGCCGCAGCAGAACCGCCGCGTCTCCGGCGAGCCGCTGAACGGCACAGCCGACATCCTCGCCGGCGGTAAGCATGTCGTCGTGATCGGCGGCGGCGACACCGGTTCGGACTGCATCGGCACCTCGTTCCGGCAAGGCGCCAAGTCGGTGACCCAGCTCGAGATCATGCCGGCGCCGCCCGAGCACGAGAACAAGGGCGTGACCTGGCCGAACTGGCCGCTGAAGATGCGGACCTCGTCGAGCCAGGCCGAAGGCGCGGTGCGCGAATTCGCCGTGCTGACGACCAAGTTCGAAGGCGCCGACGGCAAGGTGATGAAACTGCATTGCGTCAAGGTCGACGACAAGTTCAAGCCGCTGCCCGGCACCGAGTTCACGCTCGATGCCGAGCTGGTGCTGCTGGCGATGGGCTTCGTGCATCCGGTGCACGAGGGCCTGCTCAAGACGCTCGGCGTCGACCTCGACCAGCGCGGCAACGTCCGTGCCTCGCTGCACGACTACCAGACCTCGCGCGCGAAGATCTTCTCGGCTGGCGACATGCGCCGCGGCCAGTCGCTCGTGGTCTGGGCGATCCGCGAAGGCCGCCAGTGCGCCCGCTCGATCGACAGCTTCCTGATGGGCAAGACCGACCTGCCGGGGTAAGTCAGCGCGACCATCGGGCCGGGCTGCACATCACAAACCGAGCTGTCATCGCCCACGAAAGCGGGCGATTCGCTGCGCGAATGAAGCCGATTCGGATTCGCGTCAAGGAATATATTACTATTTCCACGCACCCTTGTTCCTTGCGCGAATCGCGCCCGATCATCAGCGTTGGGTTGCTTTGTTGTTTTCTGTCCCCGGGCTTGATTTGAGCGCCGGAAGGATGGCGAGCAGCAGG
>NZ_NWTG01000041.1 GCF_002532045.1 Bradyrhizobium sp. C9
AGCCCGACTTGACGCCCGCGCCCGGCTCGACGGCCACCTCGGCGCCGATCGCCTTGAACTTCTTGATGGTATCGGGCGAGACCGCAACCCGCGGCTCGGACGCATCGATTTCCTTGGCAACGGCGATCTTCACACTCACAGCACCACTCTTGAGAACCAACGAGGTCATTCACCACATCGGCGACGCAAGCACGGCATTGCCCAGAGGATCGTCCTCGATCCCAGGGTGGCCGCCTGCGTCGCAGGATTTTCCGGCTTTCCAACGCCGGCGCATCAATCGCGCGGCGTCCCGAGCCCAAAGGAGACAATTCCGCCGGATTCGAAGTCGGCGCATCGTTGCGCCAACTTGACGATCTCGGCGCGGGCCTTGCGATCCCGCACCCTCATGAACGACGCGAGAAGCACAAGGCATTCGTCGGAACTCACCTCATGCCTCGCTCGCGCCGCACCGCTCATGAGAGTCTTGTCGCCCCTGCTCACCTACGATCATCCGCCCAAGTAGGCAGATCGCACGTGCTCATCGTCGATCAGATCCTTGCCGCTGCCGGAAAGAACGATCGAACCGGTCTCCAGAAGATAGGCGTAGTCGCACATCTCGAGCGCCGAGTAGGCGTTCTGTTCGACCATCAGGACCGTCGTTCCGGACTTCCTGATGCCATCGATGATCGAGAACACCTGTTCGACGATGTTGGGCGCCAGGCCGAGCGATGGCTCGTCAAACATCATGAGCCTGGGCTTGGACATGATCGCGCGCCCGATCGCCAGCATTTGCTGCTCGCCGCCGGATAGTGTCCCGGCAACCTGATGCCGGCGCTCGGCCAGCCGCGGAAACATCCCGAAGATCCGCTCCCGGTCCGCCGCGATCTCCCGACGATCCGAGCGCAGATACGCGCCCATGTCGAGATTTTCGTCGACGGTCATGTCCGGGAATACTCGCCGCCCCTCAGGGCAATGTGCGATCCCCTTACCCAGGATTTCCCGCGCCGAGCACTTCGTGATGTCGTGCCCGTCGAACGTAATCCGTCCGGCGGCCGACGGCAGAATTCCGGAGATCGCCCGTAGCGTCGTACTTTTTCCGGCACCGTTCGCTCCGATCAGCGCGACCAGCTGCCCCTGCCCGATCGACAAGGTGACGCCCTTGAGGGCCTCGACCTTGCCATACCGGCAAACCAGACCATTAATGTGCAGCATGCCGGCTGGCTCCTTCACCCAGATAGGCACGAATGACCTCGGGATTGCCGCGGATCACCGCGGGCGGCCCTTCGGCGATGATGCGGCCGTAATTGAGCACGACGATGCGATCGGAGACGCCCATCACCATCGGCACATCGTGTTCCACCAGCAGGATCGACATGCCGCGACCATGCAGCTTGTCGAGCAGCTCCATGAACCGGGCGGTTTCCGTCGCGTTCATGCCCGACACCGGCTCATCCAGCAGAAGCATCGACGGGTCTGTCGCAAGGGCAAGCGCGACGCCGAGCAGACGCTGGTCGCCATAAGACAGCGATCCGGCCAGTTCGTCGGCACGGCGCGCGATCCCAACGATCTCGAGCAGCTCATGTGCTAGATTCCTCAGCTCCGCTTCGGCCCGCCCTTCGCGCGGTAGCGCCAGCAGCGTATCCAGCAGTGTCGACCGGCTCCGTCGGTGCAAGCCGATCATCACGTTCTCGAAGACGGTCACGCTCTGGAACACGCTGGTACGCTGAAAGGTCCGCGCGAGGCCGAGCGAGGTGACTTCATGCGGCTTGAGGTTGCTGAGCGAGGTATTCTTATAGCGCACCTCGCCCTTGGTCGGTCGCAGAAAGCCGGTGATGACGTTGAAGGCCGTCGTCTTGCCGGCGCCGTTCGGTCCGATCAGGCTGACAATCTCACCCTGGTTGACGACGAAGCTCATATCGGTGATCGCAATCAGTCCGCCGAAATGCACGGCAATATGTTCAACGGACAAAACCGGCTGCGGAGCGTTGGAGGGCATGGTGCTCATGGCGTGTCGTGCATCTTGGCTTGGAGAGGCTCCGGATCAACGCTGGTATTCGGCGCGGAGAACCACTTCTCGATGGCGGGGACAATTCCCTTCGGCAACACGAAGACGATGATGATCATCAGCAGGCCATAGAGGATCCACTGGATCTCGGGCGTGGCGAACGAACGGGCGGCAACCGGAATGAAGCCGAAGATGAGGCCGCCAACGATGGGCCCCGCAAGGGTGCCCTTGCCGCCCGAGATCACCATGATCACCATCGTGACCGTGTAAAGGAACGCAAACACGTCGGGATCGATGATCTTGAGGTAATGGGCGTAGAGGCTGCCCGCGGCCCCCGCGATGCCCGCCGAAAAGACAGCAGCCAGCACCAGATAGCGGGTCACGTCGATCCCGACCGAGACTGCGAGCGACTCGTTCTCCTTGAGCGCAATCATTGCGCGCCCGACGCGGGAGTAAACCAGACGCTGGATGACGACGTAGGACACCACAAGGACGGCAAGCACGAGATAGTAGTTGGATTGCTTGCTGTAGAAGTCGAGATAGCCAACTCCGGGGAATCCCAGCGTCATCGGCGGGATTGAGGTCAGGGCGAGCGGGCCTTGGGTCAACTCGACCCAGTTCAGCGCGACCAACCGGACCACTTCCGCAAAGCTGATGGTCACGATGACGAAGTAGGCGCCCCGCACCTTGAAGGAGAGCTTCCCGACGGCATAGCCGCAGAGCGCGGCAACCAGGGTGCCGATCACAAATCCGGTCCAGACCGGCCAGGGTTCGTGAACCACACGGATACCGCCGATCAACTCGACGTCGAAGCCCAGCGATACGAGCGCGCTGGTGTAGGCTCCGATGCCAAAGAAGGCAACGTGACCAAGGCTCAGCTGGCCGGTGTACCCGAGCAGGAGATTGAGACTCATCGCGGCGATAATCAGGATACCCGTCGTGATGAAGGCGTTCAGCAGATACGGATCGTGCAGCCAAAGCGGGACGGACGCGAATGCTGCGAGCGCGATATAGGGGACCAGACGCTTCATCCGATCCGCTCCGCGCGTGCAAAGAGACCGGTCGGCCTGAAGAGGAGAACGACGATGATGATCAGAAAGCCCATGGCATCGCGGTAACCCGACGAAACGTATCCGGCGCCGAGTTCCTCGGCCAACGCCAGCAGGAAGCCGCCGATGGTGGCCCCTCCGATGCTGCCGAGGCCGCCCAGGATGACGATGGCGAAAGCCTTCAGCGAAGCGAGATTGCCCATTTGCGGGGAGATGACGTAGACGGGCCCGAGCAATGCACCCGCCGCTGCCGCGAGGCTCGAGCCGATCGCGAACGTCGCCATGTAGATGAACTGGATGTTGACCCCCATGAGCGAAGCAGCGTCGCGATCCTGAAAGGTGGCGCGCATCGCCTTTCCGAGTTTCGTGCGGTTGATCAGGAGATAGGACACGCCGATCAGGGCAAGGGCCGCGCAGAAGACGAACAGGCGCAACCAGGATACCGAAATCGAACCAATGACGAGTGGAAGTTCCGGGAACGGCGTCGAAACCGACTTCGCGACACCACCCCAGACGAATTGCTCACCATTCTGCATCACGATCATGGCGCCGATCATGACCAGCATGGTCGTATCGATATCCGCACCACGCATCGGACGCAGCAGGACGACCTCGATCAGAGCACCAGCAAAGCAGCCCAGGACCACCGCCACGATCAGCGCAAGGAAGAAGTTGAGGCCGAGCATCACGCCGACGAAATACAGCGCATAGGCCCCGAAGGAGTAAAGCTCACCGTGCGCGAAATTGACGACACGCATGATGCCGAAGATGAGCGTGAGCCCAATGCCCAGCAGCGCGTAGGTGCTGCCCAGGATGAGCGTGTTGACGATGTGTTGCAGAAGCTCGGTCATGCTGATTTTTTCGGTCGAAAGACCGCTGATCCTCTCTTCAGAGCATGTACAATGGGCGAGGCAATGCCAAGGCGCCACCAATCATGGTGGCGCCTTCTGCGATCGTCGAGCTCAGGAGCCCGACAGGACGATCTTTTCGTTCTCGATCTTGATCAGATAGAGGTTGGGCATGCTCTGGCCGCTTTCCTTGCCAGCCGGCCCCTGCTTCTGGAACTTGATCTGACCATTCAGACCGGCAAAGTCGGTCGTCCAAAGCGCATCGGTGATCGCCGCGGGCTCTGCCTTGCCGGCCCGCTGGATCGCATTGGCGATCGTGCGAATACCGTCATAGCCGCGGAAGCTTTCAGTCGCGCCGGCGATCGCATAGCCACGCTTTTTCCACTCGCCAAGGAAATACTTCGTTGCAGCCGGGTCCGGGGTCTTGTCCGGATACCAGGGCGCGAAGGTCGTCAAATGCATCGAGCCGTTCGCTGCAGCGCCGGCCTGCTCGATCAGCTGATCCGGATTCTGCGAGCCGCCGGTGGTGACGATCCGCTTGGTGATGCCGAGCGCTGCGGCCTGCTTCAACACAAGGGTCAGCTGCTCGACCGCGGTCGTCACCATGATCGTGTCCGAGTCGGTTGCCTTGATCTTGGCGAGCTGCGCGCTCATGTCCTGGGCGGCCTGATCCATGATCTCCACGAGGCCGACCTGAATGTTCTGGGCCTTCATGATCTTGCCGAAGTCCTCGGCCGATCCGCGGCCCCAGTCATTGTTGATGACGAGAAAGTCCGCCTTCTTGATGCCGAGTGACGGCATGATGGACTTGAATTCGGTCGCCTCGACCGACGACGGCGGCGAGATGCGGAAAATGTAGGAGTTGCCCGACGTCGTGATCTTGCTCGAGGACGAAGTCTCAACCACCATCGGAACCTTGTATTCCATGAGCTTCGGCATCACTGCGAGCGTCAGGCTCGAGCCCCAGGCGCCCATGATCACGGGCACCTTGTCGCCGGTGATCAACTTCTCGGCGACGGCCGCGGCCTCCGTCGGATTGCTCTTGTTGTCTTCGATGACCAGCTCGATCTTGCGACCGAGCAAGCCGCCCTTGGCATTGATTTCGTCGGCGGCAATCTTGGCGCCGTTCACGACATAGGTACCGGAAGCGGCGAACGGTCCCGTCAACGGCTCATTGACACCGATCTTGATGGTCTGCGCCGCGGCGCCCGTCGCCAGTGCGGTCGACATTGCCGCGGCAAGGGCCGCGCCCGTAATCAATCCATGTGCTCGCTTCATCTTTCCTCCTGTGCTCGCTTGAGCCATGCCTAGGGAACGAAACACCAGTGCAGCGCGCCAGCTTATGGGTGCTGGCCATTCGTCACCGCCGGGATGATCCTATCATCCTATTCTTAGTATCTTAAAGATACTTCTAATCTGCCGTCAAGCAGGCGCCCTGCTCTATTTTTGTTTTCGCAGTGCCCTCATTTGACGCAGCCGCTCATCATTTGCGCGTTTGCTTTCGCCTAGACCAATTTCGAAACTCCTTCGACGGACACGATGCCGCGCATGCCGATCAAGCGTTGGCCAAATTCGCTTCCTTGTTGAACTCGATGGTGAGTTGATCCCATTCGCCCAGGCTGTCCTGAATTTTGCTCCAGAAGGACTGCGAACGGCGCCGCTCAAAATCGGCGACTGAAACGCCCTGCTGCTCGACCCAGGTGTAGTAGCCGAGGTTGAAGACCGCGCGGCGCGACAGCTCCGTCAGCTCGACGACATTGTCGGAGGCGGCGCCGAGCAGGCAGGCGCCGAAGATTTCGGCGGCGTTCACCTGATCAAGGCCGCGCGCATAGTGCTTCTCTTCGAATTGCCTGCGTTCGCTGCCGTACATGGCGGCACTGTCCGTCGCCACGGTGACGATGGCCTTCTCAGGCCCGTAATTCATCTGCCTTGCGAGCTTGATCGAGGCGATGATGTTGGCGAGCCCGGAGATGCCGACATGGTCAAAGGCGTGCACCAGCGCGGGGTCGAGACCGCGGCGCGTCTCGAGATAATCCCGGCCCGCCTTCGAGCCGAACAGCAGGTTGAGCTGGTCCGTGGTTCGGTCCGAGACCCCGACGACGAAATCGAGGTTCATGACATTGTGAATGAGCGGGATGTGCTTGTCGCCGATCCCCTGGATGTTGTGCTCGCCATAGCCATTGTTGAGCATCGTCGGACATTCGAGCGCCTCGACGGCAACGACTTTTGAGCCCCAGCGCCTCTTGAGAAAATCGCCCGCGGCGATCGTTCCCGACGACCCGGTTGCCGAAACGAAGGCCGCCAATTCGTGGCTATCATCCTGATTGAACGCCTTGAAGGCGTCCTCCGCCGCGCGCCCCGTGCATTCATAGTGGATTAGATAGTTCGAGAACGACGAGAACTGGTTGAGGATGACGTTGCTGTCGTCCCGCTTGAGCTCCGCGCACTTGTCGTAGATCTCCTTGACGTTGCTCTCGGTGCCGGGTGTCCGGATGATGTCGGCCGGATCCGTCACCCATTTCTCGAGCCATTCGAAGCGCTCGCGGCTCATCCCTTCGGGCAAAACGGCAACGCCGCGGCAGCCGAGGATCCGCGAAACGGCGACACCGCCGCGACAATAATTGCCGGTGGAAGGCCAGATAGCCTTCTGTTTGGACGGATCGAAGCGCCCGGTCACGAGCTGCTCGATCAAGGCGGCATAGGCCGGCAGGACCTTGTGCGCGCCGATCATCGGGAAGCGATTGCCGAGCAGCACGATGATCTTGGCATCGACGCCGGTGATCTCCTTTGGCAGCACGAGATGGCCCGGTACCAGGTCTCTGCTCCTGCGGTTTTCCGCATTGTACCAGTGCATGCGCCAGAGGTTGGCGGCGCTCGGCTCATCCGGTCCGACCGCCGCGATGTCCTCCCACACCTTGGCCGACGGAAGCGGTGGATGCGCGAGCTGCGAGAAGGTCGGCAGCGTCAGGTTAAGCTTGCGCGCTTGCGCCGCGGCCTGCCGCCAGCCTTTCCTGTCGACGACATTCGGCTCAATTACAAACGCCATTTTCAAACATCCCTGTTGGAGAGTTCTCTGCTCTCGCGGCTTTCCGGGTCCTTTAGCACCCCGCGGATCGCATCCCCGTGCTGGTCTGCCGCTCGCAGACCGCGTCAAATGAGCGCTGCCGCCGAACGTCGTCTGCGACGCCATACGTCGTCGTGCGCTGACGCGGCACACGGCCCGCCGAAACGATGATCGATTCGAGCGCCTGCGGCGTCATTTCCTGGCCGTGCGACGCGCCGGCTGAGCGGGAGATGCTCTCATCCATCAGCGTGCCGCCGAGATCGTTGACGCCAGCCGAAAGGCAATGCCGCAGCCCCTCCGGTCCCATCTTGACCCAGGACGCCTGGATATTGGTGATGTGTGGGTTGAGGACGAGGCGCGACACCGCATGCATCAAAACCGCCTCGCGGAATGTCGGTCCCGGACGGGCCCGACCCTTGAGATAGACCGGCGCTTCCATGTGGACGAACGGCAGCGGCACGAGCTCGGTAAATCCACCGGTCTCCGCCTGCAAGCGCCGCAGCCGGAGCAGATGCCGTGCCCAATGGTCGTAACGCTCGATATGGCCGAACATGATGGTGGCCGTCGATCGGAGCCCGATCGAATGCGCTGTGCGCATCACGTCGAGCCACTGCTGGGTCCTGATCTTGTCCGCACAGAGCGTCTCGCGTACCTCGTCGTCGAGGATCTCAGCGGCGGTTCCCGGCAACGTGCCCAAGCCGGCCGCTTTCAGCTCCTGCAAGAACTCCGCGACAGAGATGCCAAGTGTCTTCGCTCCTTGATGGATCTCGAGTGGTGAGAACGCATGGAGATGCATGGTCGGGACGGCGCCCTTCACGGCCCGGCAGATATCCAGATACTTCTGCCCCGTGTAGGAAGGGTGGATGCCGCCCTGCATGCACACCTCGGAGGCGCCGCGGTCCCAGGCCTCGGTGACCCGCTGCGCGACTTCAGACATTTCAAGGTCGTAGGGCCGCCCGCGCAGGTTCTCGCTCATCTTCCCCTTTGAGAAGGCGCAGAACTGGCATTTGAAGGAGCAGATGTTGGTGTAATTGATGTTACGGCATACGACGTAGGACACCACGTCGCCGTTGACGCTGCTCCGCAGTTCGTCGGCGGCCCGGCAGATACTGGTAAAATCACTCTCGTGAGCGCGGAACAACCTGACAATCTCGCCCTCGGAAAGCTCATCGCCGCGCTGGGCCTTGGCAATGACCGATGCGACCTCGCCGCCATGCGCGATGGGCGGAGCGGATTTCAGCCATCCGAGCTCGCGCGACGGAACCCCGCCGATGTGGCCGGGGTGCCAGTCGTCGGTGCGCGGAAATCCATCCCCGTCGACGCGATCGAGGACCGACTTCAACAGCTTGTTGTCGAGCCAGCGCGACGGATAGCGTGCGAAGCTCGGATAGATCGGCAACCGCTTCTCGAGCCGCTTGCCGGTTGACCGCGTTGCAGCCTCCAAGAGCCGTAAATGCGGCCATGGTGCTTCAGGATTGACGTGGTCCGGCGTGACAGGCGACACGCCGCCCCAATCGTTGATCCCTGCCGCAACGACACGCCCCAGTGCTGCGGGGCTGAGGTTCGGCGGCGCCTGAATGTTCATCTCCGGCTCGAAGATCACGCGAGCGACAGCGATGGTCCAGAGATGATCGTCCACGGAAGGCGCCGGCGCATCGGCCATGCGCGTTCCGACCTTCGGCCGGAAGTTCTGGACGATGATCTCCTGCAGATGGCCATGCGCGTCATTCAGGTCCCGCAGCGCGAGCAATGCATCGATCCGTTCGGCCCTGGTCTCTCCGATGCCGATCAGGATTCCGGATGTGAAGGGAATGGCCTGCTCACCGGCAGTCTTGATCGTCTGCAGCCTGACGGCCGGCACCTTGTCCGGCGATCCGAAGTGGGGGCCCCCCTTTGCGCAAAGCCGATCGGACGCGGACTCCAGCATGATCCCCTGCGAGACCGATACCTTGCGCAGCATGGCAAGGTCGAGCTCGCTCATGATCCCGGGATTGACGTGAGGCAGCAGGCCGGTCTGCTCGAAAACCGCCCTGGCGACCTCGGCGAGATACGACAGCGAGGATTCGTGGCCGAGCCTGGTCAGTTCTTCACGGGCGACGCGATAGCGAAGCTCCGGCTTGTCGCCGAGCGTAAACAGCGCCTCGTGGCAGCCGGCCTCCTTGCCGGCCTTGGCGATGGCGACCGCTTCCTCGATCGAGAGATACGGCTTGACGTTCGAACGCGGCGCGTGAGCGAACGTGCAGTAGTGGCAGACATCGCGACAAAGCTGGGTGAGCGGGATGAATACCTTGGGCGAATAGGTGATGACATCGCCGTGCGCGGCATCCCTTCGGCTGGCGGCGGCCGTCAGGAGTTCGCCAATGTCAGCAAGATCGATGAGCTGGTAGGCTTCGCTTCGGGACAGGCGACGGTCGAACGGAAGATTCAAGACAGACGTCATCAGAACAGCCTCACGGGAACAGGATGGTCGTCGCTGCAGAAGCGCTCGGCAATCTTGAGCTCATCAAGAAGCGAACCTGTCGTTCCGAGGTTCTGCGACGAGATCAGATACGGACCAAAATCGATTGGGCAGTCGATGTCCTTCCCGATGCCATGGGACTTGAATACGCTGCAGCTCAGTTGCCGATGGCGCGCCAGGGCACGGTGCGCGCGGAAACTCTCTTCGCCAAATCGAGGCTCAAGCATGCCGGGCGACCGCATCGCCAGAGCATTTGTGCCACCATCGTAGAGGGCCGGTACGAGCACGATCGGCGTGTGGTCCAGCAACCGGATGACGTGTTCGAAATCCTCCGGCCGGGCGAATGGAATGTCGGCGGGGACAACGAGAACCCGCCGCGCGCACGCTTGGAACGCATCGAGGCCGCGCTGCACCGCGGCATTAACGCCGATCTCGACCTCATCAAAGATCATGGCCGCGCCAAAGCGCTTGGCGATCGCAAACGCTTCCGGGTCGGCGCTCACCACGGCGATGCCGGCCAGAGAGCGCGTATCGCGGAGGTTTCCGAGAACATCGCACAACATGGCTTGCGCCAGTTTTGCGCGCTCGGTCGCCACCAGGATGTCGCCCAGCCTGCTCTTTGCTTGACTGAACCGTTTGACAGGCACCAGGGCCCAGGTTTCGGACTCATCCATCGCGTCGCTCAGCTTCGTAGTCGATCGAGAAATCGGAGACACTCGCGCGCCAGCTCAACGCGTTCATCCTTCGAGCGCATGACCGTGTTCGTCACATGCACGGGAATGCCGATCGCGTCGGCGTCGGCCCGGTCTTCGCGATCCATCACCAGACCATCGAGGAAGCCATAGTGCCTGACGATCGAGGCGCAGTTCGTCGCAACCCCGAGCTCGTTCATGATCTTCGCGGTCGGTCCCTTGATGGCACGGCCGCCGACCAGCGGCGAGACGGCAACGATGGGGGCCTTGGTCGCGTCCAGGGCGGTCCGGATACCGGGCACAGCCAGGATCGGATCGATGCTGAGATACGGGTTCGACGGGCAGACAATGATGGCATCGGCGGCGCCGATGGCCTGCAATGCGGCGCCGGTCGCCGTTGCACCGTTGGGGTTCTGGAATTCGATCTTCCTGACCTCGGGCCGCGCCTGCAGCTCGACGAAATAGCGTTGAAACGCGAGCTTCTGATCGGCCGTCACCACGACCGTGGCAAACGGATCGTCAGTCATCGGCAGGATGCTCGCTTCAATGCCGAGATGCGATGCAATCATGCCCGTGAAATCGGTCAAGGTTACGCCGGCGCTCAGCGCACGCGAGCGCAAGACGTGCATGGCAAGATCGCGGTCTCCCAAACGAAACCATGTCTCGCCCTTCAGGCCGCCGAGCGCCTCCATGAAGTTCCAGCTTTCGCCGGCTCGTCCCCAGCCACGCTCTTCGTCGGCAAGCTCGCCCAGCGTATAGACGACCGTGTCGATATCCGGCGAGATCGTGAGACCGAGATGCTCGAAGTCGTCGCCGGTGTTGACGATGACGGCAAGCTTGGCGCCCACCAGTCGATTGAGGCCATAGGCCAGCTTGGCGCCGCCGACCCCGCCGCAAAGCGCAACAACGTTGAAGTCAGCGCCACTCATCGAAACATGTCCTGGCTCTTGGGCCGCGCGAGCGCGGCCGCGGGTGAGACCGGCCCGCTAAGCGTGAGGCCACGGACGAGGATGATCGGCACCCCCTCGCCCGCCTGTCCCATCAGAAGCGAGGCCGCGCCGGCAATCTCATCGGCTATGGCGACCTCGGTGACGCGCATCGCCCGGCCGAACATGTCTGGGACGCCTATCTGGCTCAACAGCGAGGGAATGCCGGCAGCGCCGATCGCCACGCCGACGACACCATTGCGCCAGGGACGACCAAAACTGTCGTTGATGATGATTCCAAGATTGAGGTCGCCGGCCACGTCCAGCGCGCTCTTCAGCTTCTGCGCTGATCCGTCTGGATCTTCGGGCAGCAGCAGGACGCGCTCTTCGCCTTCACGATGCTCGATGTTCGATTGGTCGATGCCGGCGTTGGCCATGACGAAGCCTAGCCGATGCGCGGCGATGACGACGTTCGGCCGGGTCTTGACGACTTCGGCGGATTCGCGCAGCACGACCTCAAGGAAGCGCGGGTCCTTGCCGACCGTCGCCGCGAGTTCGAGCGCCTCGGGTGACGGCTCGACGTCGCTCAGCCGAACGTACCGCCCTTCCGATTTCGAGACGATTTTCTGCGCAATGACGAGGATGTCGCCGCGCTGCAACTCGAGTGACATCGCCGCCAGGCCCTGCCTGACGAGCGCGGCAAGATCCTCGCCCGGCTCGACGCGCCGAATGTCCTGCAGGGCGATGTATTCGACTCGCGTCCCCACAGGCATCGATCAGACACCCGGGCTGGCGGACAGGCCGGTGATGCGGATGCCGGCGCCGGGCACCTTGTAGCGCCGGTTGATCCCGATCAGTACGGATGTCAGCGCCTCGGCCGCCGCCGAATTCGCCAGCACGCCACCGTCGATGCCGGCCGATGCGACTTCGTTCGCGAGACCGATGACGACGTCGCGCGCCGCCTTGTCGTCGCCGAAGACCAGAACGTCGCAATCCGCCCGGCTGCCCTGATGCAGCTTGGTTGCGCCGACATTGTGGAAAGCGGAGACGACCCGCACGCCGGGCCCGAGCAACTGCTGCGCAATCTGCGCGGCCGAGCCGGCGGACGGAAGCTGGACGACGGACACTTTCGGCGGCACCAGCGGGACCGCGGCATCGACGACGATCTTGCCTTGAACCATGTCCTTGACTTCGTTCAACGTCGCATCATGGCTTGCAAACGGCACGGCAACGACCACGATGTCGGCAGCCTTGGCGGCGGCGGAATTGTCGTCGCCCGAGACGTCGCCGGTCATGGTCTGGGCCGTGCTCCTGGCCTTCTCCGCAGAGCGTGAACCGAGAATGACTTTGTAGCCCGCCGCAAGCCAGCATTTCGCGAGGCCGGACCCCAGGTCACCCGTTCCTCCAAGGATGGCAATCGTCGGTTTCGTATTCATGTCTCGGTGGCCTTTCCAGGATTAGTCGAGGGGCATTTCGGTGAGCGGCACGAGCTTGACGCCGGCCTTTTCGAGGCCCTCGCGCACGGCACGGGCTGTCGCGACGCCCGTGGGCTCATCGCCATGGACGCACAGCGAGTGAACCTTGCATGTGATCTTCTTGCCGTTGCGGGAGGTGATGGTGTTGTTCAACACCATATCGAGCACCTGCCGGGTGGCGACCGCCGCGTCCTTGATGACCGAGCCCGCAATCTTGCGCGATGTCAGATTGCCGTCGTCGTCGTACTGGCGATCGCAGAAGCCTTCGATTGCGACGGGAAGTCCGAGCTTGCGGCCGGCCTTCTCCATCTCGGACCCCGCGAGAGCCACATAGATGATGCGCGGATCGACGGCCTTGATGGCGCGGCCGATGGCAAGCGCGTATTCCGCGTCTTCGGCGGCCATGTTGTTGAGCGCGCCGTGCGGCTTGAGGTGGGTGACCCGCTCGCCTTCGTACGCCGCCATCGCCTGCAGCGCGCCAATCTGGTAGGCGACCATGTATTCGAGGTCATCGGGGCGCATATCGATGCGCCGGCGCCCGAAGCCCCAGAGATCGTTGAAACCGGGATGCGCACCGATCGTGACGCCGAGACGCTTGGCTTCGCGCACGATGTTGCGCATCACCCGCGGGTCGCCGGCGTGAAAGCCGCAGGCGATATTCGCCGATCCGATGATCTCAAGGATTCCCGCATCGTCACCGACGTCGTAGGCGCCGAACCCTTCGGCCATGTCGGCGTTCAAGTTGATCGATATGGTCATCCGTCACCTCGTCTGCTTGAGCTATAATGTCCTATCATTAGTACGACAATCCCTTTTGCAAACAATTTTTCCCGCTTTTCCGAAGGTCGCCTTTGGCAGCGACCACGGCAGGCGGTCGCCTCACGATATCCGTATTGAACCATCATCCCAATGATAGTATGTATCCCCCACCCTGGCAAGCTACGCTGCCCGATGACTCCACGTCCGATCAGCGGCGGCAGCCCCACCAAACAACTCATCGCGAAGGCCGGTTCGAATGTTCCTGTCGAATACAAGTTCATCCCACGACCAACCGCTCGACCCGGCGGATGCCGCCACGCTGTCGCGTGAAGAAGCCCGCGAAGTCGAGCGCTTGCTAAGCTTCCGGCCGAACCACGCGGAAACGCCGCTGCGATCGCTGCCGGCGCTCGCCCGCGAATTCGAGGTGAAGTCCATCCACATCAAGGACGAATCGCATCGACTCGGCCTCGGCAGCTTTAAGGCACTGGGCGGATCCTACGCTGTTGTCAGGCTACTGCTGGAGCATGCCGGCAACAAGCTGGGCCGCGCGGTGGACATCAGCGAGATCGGGACGCCTGCGATACGCGAGATCGCGCGCGGCCTGACAGTCGGCTGCGCCACCGACGGAAATCACGGGCGATCGGTCGCGGCCGGCGCGCAGATGGTCGGAGCCAAGGCGGTCATTTTCGTGCATTCCGGCGTCACGGACGAGCGCGTACAGGCGATTGCCCGCTTCGGCGCGGAAATCGTTCGGGTGCCCGGCACCTACGACGACTCCGTCGCGGTCGCCGACAAGGTCTGCCAGGACAATCGCTGGATCGTCGTCTCGGATACGTCCTGGCCCGGCTACGAGCGCATCCCCGGACTGGTCATGCAGGGCTACACGGCGATGCTGAACGAGATCCTCCGGCAGCAGCCTGAGGCACCGACCCACGTCTTCATCCAGGCCGGCGTCGGCGGCCTCGCAGCCGCAGTCGCGGGTTACTTTGATGTCGTCTTCGGCAAGAGCCGGCCAAAATTTGTAGTCGTAGAGCCCGAACGGGCTGCCTGCCTCTATCAAAGCGCCATCGCGGGCGCGCCGATCAAGATCGCCCATGGCGAGCCGACGATCATGGCGATGCTCGAATGCTACGAGCCTTCTCTGGTTGCGTGGCGCATCCTGTCGCGGAAGGCGGACGCGTTCATGATGGTCAGCGAGGAAGGGGCCGCGGTAGCGATGCGCCGGCTCGCACACCCGACAAGCAACGATCCGGCCATTGTGGCCGGCGAAAGCGGCGCTGCCGGATTGGCCGGCCTTTGGCGCGCCGCCAAGAGCAGCACCGCGCGTGAATCGCTGGGCCTGAACCAGGCATCGCGTGTGCTGCTGATCAACACTGAAGGCGCGACCGACCAGAAGCGCTACACGGAAATCGTAGGGGCTTCGCCGGCGAGCGTCCTCGCCTAGCGACAATACGGAGCGGGCCTTGCGCCCGCTCCTTCGTCAGGCCTTCGTTCGCTTCTTCGACTTTTCGAGAAGATCGGAACGAAGCGCGAAACAACTGCGGTGATAGTGGATGTTGGCGACATAGACCGCGATGTCGTTGCTGTCGACCAGCACCAGGCGACAATCGGCGGTTGGTTCACCGAGGCCGATCTTGAGCAGCTCGGCCGTCTCGGGATCAGCCACGCCGATCGTCACGACCTGATGAGCATGGGCGAGCGTGATGTCGTCCATCTCCATGATCTTCGTCAGCGCGGCGGTGTGGGTGAAGCGCTTGCGGTCCTTGAGGTAGAGATTGCGCGCCAGATGGAGGTTGACGACAGAGAACGGCTCGTCCTCGTTGTACTGCACGCTTCTGAGAAAGGCGTAGCCGGCAGCGGGCTTCCCTTCATGCGCGGCGAGCCGGGGCGGCTCCGCATTCTCCTCGACATAGACGCGCTTGAGGACGTTGTTCCTGACGGAATCGACCATCGACTCGAAATCGTTGGCGAGGTTCAGCCAGTGACGATTCTTGGGTCTTCCGGACACGAAGGTCCCGCGCCCCTGCTGCGCATCGAGGAGTCCCTCGTTCCGCAACATCTCGATCGCCTGCCGGACCGTAACGCGCGCGACGCCGAATTCGGTTTCGAGCTCCTCGATGGTCGAGATCTTGTCGCCCTCTTGCCACTGCCCGGACTCGACCCGCTGACGCATCACCGATGCGACCTGCACGTAGAGGGGGACCCGGCTGCGCTCGTAGTTTGGGACTAGCTTATTCATGATAGTAAGATAGTCCATTTCATCGCTGAAGGCGAGTTTTTATCGCCGAACAACTAGGATCGTCGCAACAGCCATCGAAGCGCTCGTCTCACATAATCCAACGCCATCGATCGCATGAGCGCGCCGGCGTCGAATTCCTCAACCATGGCCGGCTCACCCTCGCCTCCCCCCGATCGATGGGAGAGCCGCGTCTCGAGGTTCTGGACAAAGACGGCAATGATTCGTCCGGCCACGTCCTGAATCAGGCCGGAGCGGCTGAACTGCGCCAGCGCCCCGGTCAGAGTAAAGCCAATGGTGAGATCGACCCGGGTCTGGTCTGCCAGCTCACCCGGCTTGACGGCATAGCCGATCAAACCGCGGGTCGAGGAGTTGCTGCGCTTGTCCTTGCCTGCGCCGACGATCGTGCCGGTGCGGGTCGCATCATCGCGCGTCACATCGGCGATGCCTTGAAATTCGGCAGAGATCGGCCCGACCTTGATCTTGATCTGGCCGTCGACATGACCGTCGACCGGCTCTCCGGCCAGCGATGCGCCCGGCAGGCAGGCGGCGACCGCGCCGATGTCGGCGAAGAAATTCCAGACGTCGTCGACCGGATGCCCGACAGTGAAGCTCTGCGTGAAGGTCGTTTGCGGCTTCCAGCTCGTATCCCTGAGCGAGACCGCAGACGCTGCCGGCGCTTCCGCCTTTTTCGCAGTTGGGGCGGCGTTTGCCTTGGGCCGAACGGAGGCTGGGGTCACCGCGGTCGCGTTGCCGGAGCCCGACGGTCCAAGACGCGTCCGGTTTCCGTTTGGGATCGCCGCGATCCCTCGTCCTCTGCGGTCCGCGATCACACCCTGGATGGCGCGGACGATGCCGACATAGCCGGTGCAGCGACAAAGGTTTCCGCTCATGGCCACCCGGATATCGCGCTCGCTGGGGTCCTGCATGCGCAGCACGACGTCGCGCGCCGAGACGACCATCCCAGGCGTGCAGTAGCCGCATTGAAGGCCGTGTTCCCTTGTGAAAGCCGCACGCAGTTCGCGCGTGATCTCGTCGTCGTCGAGCCCCTCGATCGTCGTGACGTCGGCTTGCTGGCAGGCCAACGCGAAGGTGATGCAGGAGCGCGTCGGCACACCATCGACAAGCAGCGTGCATGCGCCGCAGACGCCATGCTCGCAGCCCAGATGGGTGCCGGTCAGATTGAGCTTCTCGCGGAGAAAGTCCGCTAGATGCGTCCGCGGCTGGATCTCCGCGCTGACGGCGCTCCCGTTGACATTGAGGTTGCAGGTGCTCATTGCGGCCGCGCCTGCTCGATCGCACGGCGCAGCGCGGCGACATGAGTTTGCTTATCCAGGGGATCGACCATCCCTGCCTTCTCCAGAATCTCGCCGACGGCCCCGCCGTCGAAACTGTCGCTCGGCCGCGGCGCGCGGCCGTCACCGATCACATCGCTTGCCGTGGCAATGACGACCGGACGGCTCTCCGTTGCGCCAATCACCGCACGGCTGACGCCGCGATCGGGGTCGGTCATGAACGCGCCGATCGCGTGGGCAAACTCGCCGGTCTTGCGGCAGCTCTTGTAATAGCCCCAGCGCGCCGATTTACTCAGTCGCGGCACCACGACGCGAACGAGAACTTCGCCTGGGCGCAGGTCGGCTTCAAGCGCGCCCACCATGTAGTCCTCAACGGCCACGGTCCGCTCACCGGCCGGGCCGCGCAACACGACTTTCGCGCCGACCGCGGCGAGGATCGAGTGCCAGTCAGCCGACGGATCAGCATGAGTCAGGCTTCCGCCGATGGTGCCGCGATTGCGCACCGCGCGATATGCGATGCCGTTGGCCACCGTCGGTAGCGCACCGCGCGTGACGTCGGTGACGCGGAGATCCTCGATATCGGCATGCGTGACGCAAGCCCCGATCGAGATTTCGTCCGCCCCGTCACTGAAACAACGCAGCTCTTCGATCCCGGTCAGGTCGACGATCAGATCGGGCTGCACGAGCCTGAGATTCAACATCGGCCCGAGCGACTGGCTCCCGGCCATCATCTTGACGGTCCGGCTGTCGTCCGCGATGAGCCTGATCACCGCATCGACCGCATCGGGGCGCGCATAGTCGAAATTGACAGGTTTCACGCCGGCAACCCTTCCGCCAGTTCGGGCGCCTTCGCCTTGCGACGCTCGGCTGCAGCCTGGATGGCCTCGAGGACGCGCCGTGGCGTCATCGGTGTGTGCAAGACCTGGGCACCGAGAGGCCGCAAGGCGTCGTTGACCGCATTGCCGATTGCTCCCGGAGGCGCAATGGCGCCGCCCTCGCCGATGCCTTTGACGCCGAACTCGGTATACGGCGCCAACGTCTCCATATGGCCAAGCTTGGGCGCCGGCACCTCGGTCGGGCCCGGCAGCAGATAGTCGGCAAAGGTCGATGCGAGCGGCTGCCCCGACGTATCAAAGTTCATCTCTTCATACATTGCGGTGCCGATGCCCTGCGCCAGCCCGCCATAGATTTGCCCGTCGACAACCATGGGGTTGATCAGCTGACCGCCGTCTTCGACGACCACGTAGTCGATCAGCTCGATATCGCCCAGCTCCGGATCGACGGCGACCACCGCGATATGGGTCGCATAGCTGAACGTGCCGGAATCACGCGCCGGCTTGTAACCGATGGTGACCTCCAGGCCCCTCGGATCGACGGTTGCCGGCAGATCCTGCGGCCTGCGATACCAGGTGTGCGCGATTTCATCGATCTTCACGCTGTTGGACGGACCAACGACCGCGCCGTTCTCGAGCTTGACGTTCTCGATTTCGGTCTGCAGCAGATGCGCGCCAATGCCCTTGACGAGCTTGGCGAGTTCACGCGAGGCGGTCGCAACCGCGCCGCCGGACATCACCGCGCAGCGCGATCCCCAGCTACCCGTCGAGTAAGGCGTGTACTCGGTGTCGCCGTGAACCAGCTTGATGCGCGCGATGTCGATGCCAAGGATCTCGTGTGCGACCTGCGGAAGCGTGGTCTCCATGCTTTGACCATGCGAATGCGCGCCGATGCGCAGCTCGAGGCCTCCGTCGGGGGTCATACGGGCGGTTGCCTGTTCGTGCCCGGGAACCATCGGGATGCCCCAGCCTGCGTAGACCGACGTGCCGTGCGCGCCCTGCTCGCAATAGACGGATAGACCGACCCCGATCAACCGACCGTCCGGCTCGCCCTTTTTCTGGCGTGCGCGGAGAGCGGCCAGATCGATCTTTGCCAGAGCCTGCCGCAACGATTCCGGATAATTTCCGCTGTCGAAATGCTTCTTCGTGATGTTGTCGAACGGCATCTGCTCCGGCCGCACCAAATTCTTGAGCCTCACCTCGTAGGGCTCAAGACCGCATTCGTGTGCGATCGCGTCCATCATCAGTTCGATCGCATAGCAAACGCCGGTTCGGGCAACGCCGCGGTAAGGCAGGATCGGGCACTTGTTGGTGGACACCGACCAGGTGCGGCAGCGATAGGATGGGAAATCATACGGGCCAGGCAGGATGCTGGCGATCTGCGCTGCCTCGAGACAGGCCGAGAACGGATAGGACGAATAGGCGCCGGAATCGACCGAGGCCTCGCACTCGACACCGCGCAGTTTCCCGTCGCGATCGGCATAGACGGTGATGTTATAGTGATGCTCGCGACAATTCGCGCCTGCCGTCAAATGCTCACGGCGATCCTCGATCCAGCGCACCGGATAGCCGCAGCGCATGGCGAGCCAGCCGAGGCAAACATCCTCCGTCAGCACGATACCCTTGTAGCCGAAGCCGCCGCCGACATCGGGCGAGACGATACGGATCTTCAGCTGCTCGAGATTGAGGCACTCCGACAGGCCGTTGCGCACGATGTGCGGTTGCTGATTGCCGGTGTAGAGGACGAGCTGGTCCATCCGCTTGTGCCAGACCGCAACCGTGCCGCGGCCTTCCATCGGCGCCATGCTCTGCCGCGCGGTCGATATCTCGCGCGTGATCTTGATCGGGGCGTCGTAGGCCGCTTCCATGTTGATGTCGACGAACGTCTCGAGGAAGACGTTGTCGCCCCACTCCTCGTGCACCAGGGCCGAGTCCGGACGTCGCGCCAGCAGCATGTCATGCACGGCCGGCAATTCCTCGAAATCGACTTCGACCGCAGCCGCAATGTCCTCGGCTTCCGCGCGGGTATCGGCGACGCACATCGCGATCAATTCGCCGACCTGACGGACCTTCTCGAATGCGAGGATCGGCTGATCGGAGGGCTTGAAGCCCGGCAGTCCGGACACCGCGCGAATCGGACGCGTATCGGCTGCGATATCCGACGCAATGAAGACGCTGCTGCGGAGATGCGGCGGGATGCGGATATCCCTGATCCGCGCATGTGCAAGCGGACTACGGACGAACGCGACGTCGCGCATGCCGGGCAAGCGAATATCGCCGACATATTCGCCTCGTCCGCGGAGAAAGCGATCATCTTCCTTTCGGGGAACGGAAGCTCCAACGCCCTGCCTTGCCACTCCGTCTCCCCTCTTGTCGTCGGTGTCCGGGCGATCGGCAGCTCGAACACAAATTCATTCTATTATCGCAAAGATAGCATCACTACGATTGAGCGTCGAGTCTCGAGAACCCTCCCGCGTGCGACAATAGCGAGTTCGCACCACCGACGCCGCCAAAAAAGGAGGGGCCCAAACCATGGGCCCCTCCTGGATCGATCCGGCCCTTGATCACTTGGCTGGGGCGGAATTGCACCAGTCGTGGATGCTGAGCGCCATGACCTTGATGGCCGTCAGGTAATCATCGATCGAGACATACTCGTCGTTCGCATGCATGACCGCCGTCGAACCGGGTCCGAAGATCACGGTCGGCGTATTCGCGTACTTGTTCAAGAACCGCGTATCCGCCGCACCCTGGCGCCCCGAGATCGTCGGCTTCTTGCCGGTCACTTCAGTATAGACATCGCAGACGGTCTGCACGATCGGATGCTGGACCGGAATCTCGGAAGCCTCGGCGTCGTAGCCGACGAACTTCACCACGGGCGGATGGTCCTTCATCCAGGGATCCTGAGCCGCAACCTCGGCGATCTTCTTGACGAGGCTCTGCTTGACGCCCTCGTGGTCCTCGCTCGGCACCGTACCGATCGATCCCTTCAGTACGGCGCTCGCCGGGAAGGCGCTCGGATAGTTGCCGGCCTGGAAGCTGCCGATGATACAGGGCAAGGAGTCGATGGCGCTCGGGTAGAGCGCGTGCTTGACGGTCGCCACGCGCTCGTCTTCCAGCTCCTGCACGGCTTTCACGATCTTGTTGCCGAGCTCGATGGCGCTGATGCCGAGGTAGCGCTGCTGGATACCGGCGGGCTTGCCTTCGATGTCGATCTGGAACCAGATGCGCCCGATGCAGGCCGGCTGCACGAACAGGTCGCTGGTCTCGCCGGAAATACCGGCGTCCGCCTTGTAACCGCGGATGACGGTGTCGAGCGTGCCGTGTCCGCTGACTTCCTCGTCGATGACGATGTTGATCATCACATCGCCCTTCGGAGTGAGCCCAAGCTCCTTCAGGTACTGGACCGCGAGCACGTGACTGGCGACACCGCTCTTCATGTCGCACGAACCGCGACCGTAGATGCGCCCGTTCTTGATCGAAGCCGACCACGGATTGTCGCTCCATCCCTCGCCGTTGCCGACGGGGATCACGTCGGTATGACCGTTGAGAAGCAGCGAGCGGCCGCCGCCGGTGCCCTTCAGGGTCGCAACGATGTTGGGACGATTCTCGTAGCCGCGGTCGACCGGGCGATAGCCGGGATGTTTCTTCAGCTCGTCCCAATTGGTCTCCCACATGTCGACCTCAAGACCGACCTCGGTCAGGTAGCCGTGCATGTGTTTCTGGATCGCGGCTTCGTCGCCGGTCACGCTCGGGATCGCGACCATATCCTGGAGGAACTTGATCGCGTGATCTTTCGAAGCGTCGACCTTGTCGATGATCTTCTTGCGTACGGGGTCAGTCATCTGCTTGTCGCCTGTGTTGAGCGTTTCTGGGTTGGTTACTTGGCGCGCAGGCGCGGGATGATCTCACGCGCGATGGTTTCGACCTGGTCCGCCTGATACTTGTACGGGACGAAGATGATCTTCTGGACGCCCAGCGCAATGTGCTCGCGCAGCTGGGCGACGCACTCGTCGACCGAACCCATGATGGCGCTCTCGCGGCTGCAATCGCTGTGAGCCGGGAAATCCCACTCCTTGTTGAGCCAGTCCATCATGTCGGCTTCGACCGCCTGCCGCGATTTGCCGATCATGATCGGCAATTGCGAGGCGTTCTTCAAAGTCGACGGATCCTTACCGCCCTCCTTGGCGAAGTTGATGATCTTGTCCCACGACTTCTTGAAGTCGGCGGGACGATAGAAGTAGGTCAGCCAGCCGTCCCCGTTCAGTGCGGCGCGCTTCAGCACGGGATCGGCGTATCCGCCGATCAGCAGCGGAATTTGCGGCTGCGCCGGCTTGGGGTACATCACGGCCTTGGAAATGTTGTGGCGCATGTATTCGCCCGAGACCGACTCTTCGGTCCACAGCCGGCGCATGATCTCGAGATTTTCATCCATGATCTTGCCGCGCTTCTCGAAGGGAATGCCGAGCGCGTCGAACTCGCGCTTGTACCATCCGGACGCCATGCCCATGATCAGGCGGCCCTCGGACAGCTGATCCATGCTCGAGAGCTGCTTGGCAAGCGCCACCGCGTTGCGGAGCGGCAGCACCAGGATGCCGGTGCCCATCTTGATCCGCTTGGTGCGCGCGGCGATGCCCGTCAGCGTCGTCAGGGAATCGATGATCGGGAAGTTCGGATCCACGCCGAGAAGCATGTGATCCCAGACCCAGACCGAATCGTAGCCGAGTTCCTCGACCCGAACGCCATACTCGACGAGCGCCCGGGCGTTGGGCATTTCGGGATAAGCGGTGAAGTTGCGCGCGGCAATACCAAACGTGTTGGCGAGCGTGGTCATCAATAGATCTCCGGACTTGGTGTAGCTTTAAGCGGTGAAGAGACGGTCGGGATCGAGCATCCGCAGCGTCTCGAGTTCGTGATCGGTCGGCGGCGACGTGACGTGGAGCTTCTCGTCGAAGTCGAGCCTGAAGCCGGTATTGTCCTGCACTTCCTCGCGGTTGACGCCGGGATTGAGCGCCAGCACCTTGATGCGCCGGGTCCTGTCATCGAAGCCGAACACGGCGAGTTCGGTAATCACGCGCCACATGCCGCCGCTGGGCAGGCCGGAATCGCGCCGGCTGGTACCGCCGCGGATGAACCCGGGGCTGGTGATGAAGTCGACCTTTTCGACGAAGCGCCGCTTCTCGTGCTTCATCGCGACGATCATGTTGGTCAGGCTGGAGATGTCGTTGCCGCCGCCGGTACCCGGCAGGCGCGTCTTCGGCTTCGCCGGATCGCCGATGAACGACGAGTTCAGATTGCCGAACTGATCGATCTGGGCGCCGCCCATGAAACCGACATCGACGTAACCGCGCTGGAGCAGCAGCAAGACATCGGCGCTGCCGAGGACCATGTTGGCGCGCTTGGTGCAGCGCTGGTCGTTGGTCGACGGCGGCAGTTTGCCCGGCTCGACGAAGGCGCCGACCACGCCGCCCTCGAACAGGATGGTCAGGGCCGGACAGCGGGTGCGCTGGGCCAGGGTTGCAGCGAGCAGCGGCACGCCGATGCCGGCGAAGACCACCTGCCCGTCCTGCAGCTGGCGCGCGCTCAAGATCGCGAGGATTTCGCTTGCGGTGTAGCGCTGCGCCTCAGTCATTATAGATGCTCCTGCCCTTCTGCGTTGCCTCCAACACCTCATCCATGCCGATCAGCGAGAGATATTCGTTCCAGGATTTCGGGCTGTAGAAATAGCGGTCGAGATATTCCTGCATGCCCTTCACGGGATCCGCGTTGACCTGCGTGACATAGGCTTCCATGTGCCGCATCATCGGCTCATAGAGGCCGTAGCACTCGTGCGGCGCCGATCCGTAGGGAACCTCGACCACCGCGTCGACGCAGAAGAACGGGATCTTCGTCTGGTCCGGCGCGCGGCGGATCTGGTCGTTCGAGACGATCCGCTCGGTCGTGAGGATCACGCTGTTGGCAGCCAGCGCGAGATCGATGTCCATGAATTGCAGGCCGTCGATCTGGGCATTGCCGTAGGGGTCGCAGCGCTGGACGTGGATCAGCGCGACGTCGGGGTTGAGCGCAGGAACCAGCAGCAGCTTCTCGCCGGTGAACGGACAATCGATCTGCTTGGCTTCGGGACGCTGGCCGACGATATCCGACCCCAGCATGGCGCGGGTCGGCAGGAACGGAACGCCCATGCCGCCAGCGCGAAAGCGCATGCCGACGGCCATATGGCTCCATTCCTCATAGCGCTTGCCGCCATTCTCCACGTGATGCCGCATCACCTTGGACAAGCCCCAGAGAATCCCCTGGGCGAACCAGCTGGTGACGACGTGGTTCGCGATCCCGGATCCGAACACGAGGTCGCCGTCCGTCGAGACGATGCAGCGCGAAATCGAAAGATCCTTGCGATGCTGGCGGATCAGCTCCCAGAGCATCGCCATCGGCGTGCGGGACATGGTCGACCCGCCAATACCCACCTTCATGCCGTCTTGGACGAAGCCTGCCGCTTCCTCGAGCGACACCACCTTTTCGCGCAGGCTGCGGTCGCGCTGCGCCATCTTCTCTCTGAGCCGCGTGTACGGCTCCACCAGGGTATCCGGCAAAACATCCTCCTTGTCGGCAACCGGCAGCGGCTGAGGAGCGAACCGCAGGCCCTTCCTGCCAATTGGACCTATCGTACTAATGTTAGTCCCATACGTCTAGCAGAATTTTTGCGACGACCATCGTGATGGATTCAGCTGGAGCGCTTGAAAGACGCCACGGCATCATTTGTGCCGCTTGGCGATAGCAGGCCTTGTCAGGCGAGCATAATGACCATGAACCCATAGATAGGATGTCCCGCCAAACATCACGGTGCTTGGCACAAATCATGCTTATGCAAATCATGCTTATGAGCGAGGCGGCACTTTCGAAAGCGTCGGCATGGGGCGCCTGTTCGACAACGATCACTCGGCTGCCACCGCCGCGTGGTGCGGCAACGAGCGCAGAGGCGTCAACAAGAACCAATAAGAAAGGATGGACCGTGGAGCATTATCTTACCTCGACACCAGATCATCTTCATTGGGGACTGGGGGATGATCGGCTCAATCCCGTCATCAGAATTGCCTCGGGTGATCGGGTGACGATCGAAACGCTATCGGCCGAGCCGGATGAAGCACTCGATCACGTGAGCGATCTGGTCGAGCCGCATGGTTACAGCGACACCCTCGCGCCCCACGCAGCCGCACCGCGGCTATTGACCGGACCGATCCATATCGAGGGCGCCGAACCGGGTGACGTGCTCGAGGTTCATGTCCTCGATGTCCGGCTGCGATCGGATTGGGGTTGGAACATGAGGGCTCCGACGAGCGCTGCATCATTGGACTTCTGCTGCCGGCATGTCCCGCTCGATCGTACACGCAATATCGCGCACCTGCCCTGGGGACGGGAGCTGAGGTTATCGCCGTGCTTTGGCAACCTTGGTGTCGCGCCGCCGGCGAACTGGGACCCCCGCAAGCCGAACGAAGCGAATGGTTTCAGCGGGCGCATCGACAACAGGGATCTCGGCGTCGGATGCACCGCCTATTTGCCAGTTTTCGTCGCAGGCGCATTGTTCTCGGCGGGGCATGGCCACGCGCTGCTCGACGATGGAAATGCGCAGCTCTCCGCCATCGAAACGGCACTCGCCGGCACGTTCGAGTTTCACATTCGCCGCAATCTGCATCTTGCGACCCCGCGGGTCGAGACCGCATCCGCGTCGGTCGGCTCATCGATCGTCAATACGCATGCACCGCAAGGCCGCGGCCGCCGCACGAACTAGTGCTGCGCGCCGCGCACAGCGCCTTGGCTCATCGCCAGCAGCGCAATGACACCACCGACTATTGCTGCTGCAACGCCCGCTCAACGATGGCCACTGCTTCCGGAGGAGCCTTGGCCTTCCACATTGTGATGGGTGCCGACGCAGCCTGCTTGAGCGCGGCGAGAACGGGAGCCGGCGCCGGTTCAGTGATCTGAACCCCATTGGCGCGCATGCGCGCGTAATTCTCGGCGGTCCGATTGGCCAGAAGCTGGAACTGGCTTTGTTCCGTCTCGGCAGCCACCTGCATCACCTGGCGTTGGACCGCCTCCGGGAGCGCTTCAAAGGCATCGGTCCTCACAAAGGCAATCGAGATCGGGATCGCGTAGTTGATCGCCGTGAAATGAGTGAGATCCTCCCAGAGCTTTCGGCCGGCCCCGCCGTCGCCCGACGTCAGGATGGCATTCAGCGCATGCTGCTTTACCTTGGCGATCGCCTCGTTGAACGGAAGATACTCCGCCGTTGCACCGACCGCGCGCATCACCTCGGCCGAATTGTAGTCATACGTCCGCGCGGCAATGGATCGCAGGTCCGCCGACGTCGAGATCGGCTGGGCACTCCAGAGGCCGGTGGCCGGCCAAATGGTGATGTACAGGAGCTTGAGGCCGCGCGTGGCCAACGCCTTCTCATAGAGTGGCCGCGCCCGCTCGTTGATGGTCCGCGCCGCCTCGATGGACTGGACAACAAACGGCAGCGACGGCAGGCCAAACACCGGATCGGACGCTTCGAGCGGCCCTGCAAATGCATCGCCACCGGCAATCCGGTTCTCCTGAGCCGCGCGCAACATATCGCCGGAGCTGATCTTCAATTCGTTATCGAACGCATTGCGGACCGTAACGTATCCGCTCGTCTGCGCGGACACGAGCTCCGCGAATTTTGCCAAGCCGACACCGGAGATATTGCTTTGGGGATATTCCGTCGCCATTTGCCACGTCACCTGAGCGGACGCAGGTACGCTGAAGGTAGCCGTCGACGCGATGAAAAGCGCCGCCATGGCAGCGCGCAGACCTGACCAGCTAATCGACGAAGGCAACGCAGAATCCGAATTGAGCACCGGAAATGTCCCGCAAGCACAGTTTGACTTCGATCAGTCTTGCCGATGCTGCCGGTGCCGTCAAATAACCCGGCTGTCGGCTACTCGTCCTGCCGTGGCTCCGTTCAATGGCACCTCCAAAGCCCCCGCCTCGCAGCAACTATTGCGTGACGGCTCGCACCGACATCGCCTCCGGCCTGATCGCGAGCGAAAGCAGCGCTGCGATAGCCGAGAGCAATGTGACCTGGAGCAATCCGGCCTGGCCCCACCCGCCCAGACCGGCCAACCATCCGATCAGATAGCCGGCGATGGCGGCAGCGCCGTAGAGGCTGGTCACGAACGCGCCCGAGGCGCGGTCGGCCAGCTGGCTCGAGACCGACTTGACATGGAAGCCGGCGAGATTGACGTAGATCGTTCCGCTGACGATGAAGCCCCAGACGAACGACAGGCTCGCCTGAGCGGTGAAGCTCGCGGCGGACGAGAACAGCAGATAGCCGAGCCCGGTCGCGGCGAGAAACGCCAAGCCGAGCACGGCGCGCGGCGAAAACCGGTCGCCAAGCCATCCGCCGATCAGCGAACACAGTACGCCGAGACCATAGATGCTCATCACCTGGCCGGTATCGGCCGGCGTGAAATGCAACTGCTCGCGCAGGAACACAGGGTACATCCCGAGATAACCGTAGATGATCAGCCCGCCGATCATGCTGAGCACGGTCAGCACAATGGTGTTGCGGTTCATCAGGGTGGTGGCGCCGCCGACGAGCTTCGCGCCATTGTCGCGTCCTTCCACCTCGGTCAGCGCGGCGTCCACCGTGAACGTGATCATGATCATGACGACGAAACCGATCGCACCGAACAGGATGATCGGCGCGCGCCAGCTTCCGTAGGCGGCAAGCGCGGGATGGGCCATCAGAGGTCCGATGATCGCCCCGATTCCGAACGAGGCGTTCACAGCACCGACCGCGATCGCACGCGAACGCACGAAGGCAGTGGTCGCGATCGCGATCAGCGCGGTCAGCTGCATCGCCTCGCCGATGCCGGTCGCGGCGCGGAACAGCAACATGTCGGACATGCTGACCGCAAACGCGGTGAGCAGCGTGCCGACGGAGAAGATCGCAATCCCGATCTGCAGCACGGTCTTGCGGCTGAAGCGCGCCAGCAGATAACCGGTCGGCCAGCCGGCTACCGCCATGCCGAGCGTGAAGATGGTGGAGAGCAGCCCGATATCGGCGAGCGAGAAGCCATATTCCTTGCGCACATCGGCCGCCAGCAGCGGGAATATCTGCCGGTCCATCGCGTTGACGACATAGGACACGAGCAGAATCCCGAACATCAGCAACATGCGACGATTGGCCGATGGATTCGCAGGTGCGGCCGCCATGGCCGGAGTTTGGGTGCTCATCAATCGGCCCTCCGTGGAATCTTGTACTGGATTGGGCGGGCCTCGCGCCGCCGGCGTGGACGGAGCGCTACGGCCTTGCCGTCGCGCGGTACCAGTCGTGAATCTCCTCGCCGGTGCGGAACAGCACGCCGTCTCTGGCCGCGATGTGTTCCAGGGCCTCACGGAAATAGCGCAGCCGGTGCGGCGCCCCCATGATGTAGGGATGAACCACAAGCGCCATCACGCGCGCGGAACTGCTGGAATCGGCGTAGAGCTGCTCGAACTGGTCGATCGCGCGATCGCGATACTCCGAGGCCTTGTGATGCTGGATCAGCATCATCGCGACGTCGTTGCATTCCTGGGTGTAGGGAATGTTGACGATCGATCCCTGACGGGTCTTCAGCGTCACCGGCTGATCGTCGAGCACCCAGTCGCAGACGTAGTCGTAGCCCTCCTCCGCCAGGATGTCCGGAGTTTCCCAGGTTTCGGTGAGGCCGGGTCCGAGCCAGCCGCGCGGCCGGCGCCCAACGTAATCCGCGATCGCCTTCGTGGTCTTGACGATGTCCTCGCGCTCGTTCGCCACCTTCTGCATGTTCTTCTGCGTGAAGCCGTGGCCGATGAATTCCCAGCCACGCTCCCGTGCCGCGCGGGCGATCGGCTCGTAGCTGGCGATCGCCGATCCATTGATCGCGAGCACGGCCTTGATGCGCAGCGTGTCGAACACCTCGAGCATGCGCCAGAATCCGACGCGGTTGCCGTATTCGTGCCATGCCCAGTTCGGGATATCCGGGCTCGGCGAACCGCCGGCCGGTGGCGTCAGCACCGTGCGGGGCATGGTCTCGCGTGGATCCCATTCCTCCACGTTGACGATCACCCACACCGCGAGGCGCGCGCCGCCGGGCAATTGCAACGACGGGCGATCGGCGATCGGCGAATAGGGCAGTCTGTCGGTCGGCAGCATGATCATCGCGCGTTCCTTTCGCCGATCGTGAACGAAATCTCGCCGAGGCCGGCTATGTTGCCGACCATGCGGTCCCCGGGCACCACCGGGCCGACGCCGGCCGGCGTACCGGTGAAGATCAGATCACCGCTCCCCAGCGCGTAGTGCTGCGACAGGTTCGCGACGATCTCCGCAACGTTCCAGATCATTTGGGCAATGTCGCCGCGCTGGCGCGTCGCGCCATTGACCGACAGCGAGATCACGCCCGAGGTGATATGACCGACGCGGCTTGCCGGGAACAGCGGCCCGCAGGGTGCCGAGGCGTCGAACGACTTGCCGATCTCCCAGGGCAGCCCGCGCTCGCGGGCCTCGCGCTGCCGGTCGCGCCGCGTCATGTCGATGCCGATCGCATAACCGAAGACATGGTCGAGCGCGCGCGCGACTGGAATGTCGACGCCGCCCTGCCCGATGGCGGCCACAAGCTCGATCTCGTGCTGGAAGTCGCTGGTGAGCGGCGGGTATGGCACCGTGTCGCCGTCCCGCACGATCGCGTCGGCGGGCTTCTGGAAGAAGAACGGCGGATCGCGTTCGTCGCCTTCCTTCATCTCCCTGATGTGGTCGACATAGTTGCGGCCGACGCAATAGACGCGGCGGACGACAAACGCTTCATCGGCTCCCACGACAGGCACTTGGATAGCCGTGGGTCGAACCGAACGATTGGCCACCTGCATTTGCGCTCCTCAACTCGATTGGTTGGCGCATTAAGTGAGTACAATCATTCCTCGTCAATGACAAAGTGTATACATTTTTGGCTAGAACATTGTGCATTGCGGCGCGAATGGCTCGTAACCTCGCGGAATGCCTGCTAATAGAGCTGAATCCGAAGTTTTCAATGTACACACTTAAGGCCTGGCCCATGGCAACCTCCCAGCCCGAACAGTCCAACGCGTCGACCCAGCCGCGCCTGCTGGTCGAGCGGCTGCGGCAATCGTTGCTGGACGGCGCCTTTGCCTCCGGCAGCAGACTCAACGAGGTGCACCTGGCGCGTGCGCTGGCGGTCTCCCGGACGCCGCTGCGCTCCGCGCTGCAGACGCTCGCCGGAGAGGGTCTGTTGCACTACGTCCCGAACCGCGGCTTTACGGTGCCGGAGCAGTCGCTGAACGCAATCATCGATGCCTACGAGATGCGTGCGCTGGCGGAGGGTCTGGCTGCGCGGCTCGCCGCCGAACGCGGGCTCAGCGAAGAGGTCCGCCTGCGCCTCGAAGCCGCGCTTCGCGCCGGCGACCATGCGCTCGCATCCAGCACCGACGAGCGCGAGCGCCGCGGCCTCTATGCAGCGGCGAACGAGGCATTTCATGGCACGATCCACGAGGCGGCACAGTCCACACTGGTGAAGGACGTGCTGCGCATCTGCCAGCGCGTGCCGCAGACCTCCTCTCACAACATCGTCGCCTTCGACCTGTCCGACATGCGCGAGCGCCATGCCGCGCATCGGCGCATCTACGAGGCGATCATTTGCCGGGAACCACGCGAGGCGGAGCAGCAGATGCGACAGCATGTGCTTGCGGTCAAGGTCTCGATGGCGCGCTGGTATGCGCAACGCGGCGCGTTCGAGCAATCGAAACTCGAAGAGCCCGGGCTCACGGTCTAGGCAGATGCCGTCCTAGACATAGTTCTCGAAGGCGAGCCGCTCGGCCCGCGTCAAATGCAGGCCATGCTTGGTGCGCCGATCCAGGAAATCGGCCGACCTCCGAGCCCACTCCTTGTCGCGCAGATACACCGCTTCGCATTCATAGAAATCGCCGCCGAAATGACGGCCCAGATCGACCGAGCTGCGGGCCGAGCCCAGCAGCTCGCGCGCACGCGTTCCGTAGAGACGCGCATAGTGATGGATGAGCCGCTGCGGCAGATCCGGATAGTCGCGCGCCATCCTCTTCGAGAAATCATCGAAGCTGCCGCCGATGTCGCCGCCCGGCAGCGGCTGATGCGCGGTCCAGGCCGGCGACAGCTTTGGAAACCACGGCGCGAGGCGCTGCATCGCCTGCTCCGCCAATCGGCGATAGGTCGTGATCTTGCCGCCGAAGATCGAGAGCAGCGGCGGCGCGCCCTCGGCGCCGTGAACCTCGAACACATAGTCGCGCGTCACGGCCGACGGATTGTCGGCGTTGTCGTCGTAGAGCGGCCGCACGCCGGAGAAGGCGTGCACGATCTCGCTTGGCTGCGGCGGCGTCCGGAAATAGCGGCGCAGCACCTGCAACAGATAATCGGTCTCGTCCTCGCCGATCGCGACGTCCTCGGCGCGGCCGTGGTAGGGAATGTCTGTCGTGCCGATCAGCGCCAGATCGTTCTCATAGGGATTGACGAAGATCACCCGGCGGTCGCTGTTCTGCAGCAGATAGGCCTGCGGCCCGTTCCAGAATTTCGGCACCACGATATGGCTGCCCTTGACCAGCCGCACGCTCTGGGCGGAGTTCAGTCCCGCCACGCCCTGGATGACATCCTGCACCCACGGCCCGGCGGCGTTGACCAGCGCGCGCGACCGCACGATCTGCGTCGTGCCGTCGTCACCCTGCATCTCGACCAGCCAGACCTCGCCGTCGCGGCGCGCACGCACCGCCCGCGTGCGCGGCAGGATGCGCGCACCGTTCTGCGCAGCATCGATCAGATTGAGGATCACCAGACGCGCGTCATCAACCCAGCAATCCGAATATTCGAAGCCTCGCCGGAACTCTCGATGCAGCGGCGCGCCCTCGGAGGCCCGCGCCAGATCCAGGCTGCGGCTCGCCGGAAGCTGCTTGCGGCCGCCGAGATGGTCGTAGAGCAACAGCCCGGTGCGGACCAGCCAGGCTGGCCGCTGCTCCGGCGAATGCGGCAGCACGAAGCGCATCGGCCAGATGATGTGGGGCGCCGACGCGAGCAGCACCTCGCGCTCGATCAGCGCCTCGCGCACCAGGCGGAACTCGTAATATTCGAGATAGCGCAGCCCGCCATGGATCAGCTTCCCCGAGCGCGACGAGGTGCCCTCGGCAAAATCGTCCTTCTCGCAGAGCAGGACCTTCAACCCGCGGCCGGCCGCATCGCGGGCAATGCCGGCGCCGTTGATGCCGCCACCGATGACCGCGATATCGACCAGCCCGTGATCGGTGCCTGCGACCGGCGCAGTGCCCGTCATCGCTTGCTGCTGCGCCGTTTCTCGGCGCGGCGCGGCGCCGCCTTTGCCGTCGCGCCGGCCTTGCTCGGTTTCGGCGCCTGCAAGCCGTAGGTGGAGAACCCCTTCGCGGTGTCGGCGATCTCCTCGTCGCTCAGGATGATCCGCGAGTCGAGCGCAAGCGAGAGGTAGTATTGCCGCGCGATGGTCTCGAGCTCGACCGCGAGCCACATCGCCTTGTCGAGATTGGCGCCGAGCGCGATCATGCCGTGATTGGCGAGCAGACAGCCGTTGCGGCCTTCGAGCGCTGATATCGCATGATCCGAAAGCTCCTTGGTGCCGTAGCGCGCGTAGCCGGCGCAGCGGATGTCGGTGCCGCCGAATGCCGCCATCATGTAGTGGCAGGCCGGAATCGGCTTGCGCGCAATCGCGAGCACGGTCGCATAGGTCGAGTGGGTGTGGACGATGGCGCCGACATCGGGTCGGGCGCGCGTGATGTCGAGATGGAAGCGCCATTCGGTGGACGGCTGCAACGGCCCCTCCCACGTCCCATAGTCGCCCTCGAGCGGCATCGACGCGATCATCTCCGGCTTCATCGAATCATACGGGGTCGCCGAGGGCGTGATCAGCATCCTGTCCTTGTAGCGGGCGGAGATGTTGCCTGATGTCCCCTGGTTGAGACCCGACGCATTCATCCATCGGCACTTGGCGATGATCGCCTCGCGCAATTGTCGTTCCTCACGGGTCATACGGACTGCCTTTCTCTTCAGCACAGATTGCCTCTTCAGCACGGATTGCGTGGCGGCTCGCCGGCCAGGTAGCGGCGAACCTCTTCGGCCGCCTGCTCGGCGGCCACGGTGACGGTACGCACGGAAGCGCCGGCGATGTGCGGCGTCAACGTGACGTTGGGAAGCTGTAGCAGCGGCCAGTCCGGCGGGACCGGCTCGACCGCGAAGGTGTCGAGCATGGCGCCACCGAGATGCCCCGATGCCAGCGCATCATGCAGCGCCTCGTAATCAACCAGCGGGCCGCGCGCGGTGTTGATCAGGAGCGCGCCCGGCTTGATCCGCGCCAGCGCGTCGCGTCCGATGAAGCGGGTGGTCTCGGGCGTCACCCGCGCGTGCAGCGTGACGACGTCGGCGCGGCCCAGCAATTCGCCGAGCGCGACATGCTCGACGCCGTCATTGCGGTCCTGGGCGCTGAGCTGGACATACGGATCGGCGACCAGGATCCTGCAGCCGAACGCCTTCAGCAGCTTGACCACACGGCTGCCGATCGCGCCGTAGCCGACAATGCCGACTGTCATCTCGCCGAGCTCGCGCCCGGTGCGGTCGGCGCGATAGAGATCGCCGCGCCATTCCCCTCCGCGCAGTGCCTCATGGCCGCTGCGGATCAGGCGCGTCTCGGCCAGAATGGCGCCGATGGTGAACTCCGCCACCGCACTCGCATTGCGGCCAGGCGTATTGACCACCAGCACGTCGTGGTCGCGCGCCGCCTGCATGTCGATGTTGACCGGCCCGCCGCGCGACACCGCGATGAACTTCAGATTCGGCAGCCGCTCCAGCATCGAGCGCGAAATCGGCGCGAGGTGAGTGACCAGCAGCTGAGCATCGCCGACAAAGCCGATGATCTCGTCAGGCTGCCCCATGAATTCCTTCAGGCCGTCGAGCTTCGAGCCGGCGTAGCCGTGCTCCATCGGCTCGTCCGGCCAGGGCTGCTCCAGGGTACGGATATCGACGCCATTGCCGCAGGCGGCCCGGATATGCTCGGCGAATACCGAGGGCAGCATGAAGCGGTCGCCGACGATAGCGATGGACTTAGACATGGTCGCCTCCAGCGCGCAGCGCGGCGAGTTGCTTCCAGACCGGCCGCGACGCCAGCCTTGCATCGAGATAGGTCGGGAAGATGCTGGCGTAGCGCTTCGCCAGCCCGGCGTCAGGCGATTGCGGCGCGCTCAGATGCGGCGCAACCCACTGCTCTGCGCAGGCGCGCATGTCGGGATAGGCATCGATGGTGACGGCAGCGATCATCGCGACGCCTGCGGCACCGGCCTCGCCGCGGCTACAGATCCGGACGTCGCAATCCAGCGCGGCGCCGAGGATGACGCCAAGCGCACGGCTCTTCGCCGCGCCGCCGGTGATCCTGACATCGCGCGGCAGCGACCCCATCGCGGCGTAGCAATCCCGCGCGGCGAAGGCGAGCCCTTCCATCACCCCGCGCATCAGATCGCCGTAGCGGTGTCGCGAACGCAGGCCGAAGAATTGCGCGCTGGCCTCGTGCGAGACGAACGGACCGCGCTCGCCGGCATCGGAGATGAACGGATGGAACAGCACCTCGCCGGGCCTGGCCCGCAGCACCTGGTCGTCGAGCCGGCGGATCAGCTCAGTGCGCGTGCGCGTCACGCCCTCCGCCGCCAGCAAGTCGCATGCAAGGTCGAGCATCCAGTCGATGTTCAGCGTCGCCGCCATGTTGGACTGCATCTGGGCATAGTGACCCGGTACCGGGAACGGCATGGTGTAGCCGGTCGCCTCCTGATTCAGCGTCACCGCATCTGCGGTCGGGACCAGCCGCATATGCATGCCGGTCGAGCCGATGATGGTGCAGCCGACATCAGGTGACGGATCGTAGAGCCCGGCCCCGAGTGCGTTGCAGATTACATCGACATAGCCAAGGCAGACCGGTACGCCTTCCGGCAGGCCAATCTCGATCGCAGCAGCTGTGGTGAGCGGATGCGTCATCACCGCACCGTCAACGACCGGCGGGAACAGGCGTGTCAGGTCGGCGATACCGATCAACCGCGCGGTCTCCGCATCGAAGCCGCGCTTGCGGAAGTCGCCGCAGGAGAACGTGGCTTCCGACGGGTCGGTTGCGCGCTCGCCGGTGAGCAGGAAGTAGAGCCAGTCCTTGCAATGGAAGGCTGTCGTCGCGCTGGCGATCGCCTCAGGCCGATGCGCCTGCAGCCACGCCAGTTGCGGCCCCTGCTGGCAGGCGTTGAGCCCGGACCCGGTGCGGCGGTAGAGCGGCGTGTTGCGCTCGCTGGCGCGTATTTCCTCCACCAGCCGGCCGGCACGCGAGTCGAGCCACAACAGCGCCGGCGCCACCGGCCGGCCATCGTCGTCGATCAGCCAGGTGCCGTCGCCCTGCCCGGTTACCGCAATCGCCGCGATCCGCGCGGGCATGTCAGGCACAGACGTCGCCAAGGCACGAATCACCGCGACCGTGTCGGTCCAGGTCCGCGCCATGTCCTGCTCGACATGACCGCCGGCCAGGCTGCTATACGCATTCGGCTGCGAGACATCGGCAAGCTGCTCGCCGGCCAAGGTGAATGCCACCGCCTTGATCAGCGAGGTGCCGGCATCGATGCCGATGATGACGTCGCGGCTTGCGGATGCGGTCATTGTCACGACACCTCCGCATGGCGGATGCAGGTTCCGTCGCGGCCGAAGATGTGCAGGTGACGCGGCTCCAGCGCGAACGGGACGCTATCGCCCGGCCGCGCGACGACCCGCCCCGGCATGACCGCGATCAGCATGCGGCCGCCGCAATCACCGGCGACATGCGACTGATCGCCGAGCCACTGATTGGAGACGACCTTGACCCTGACGTCACCGGTTCCGACCGCGATCTTCTGCGGACGAATGCCGATCCGCACCTGCGGCGTGCTGGCAAGCGCCTTTGCCGCTTCGCCGTCGAGCCCGGCGCCATCGATACCGAAACGCATATCCGTTCCGACCGACAGGCGGTATCCGCCATCCGACCGCGTCACGTCCGCGTCGAGCAGGTTCATCGGCGGCTCGCCGATGAAGCTCGCCACGAACAGATTCGCGGGCCTTCCCTTCAGTTCCTTTTCGCTGGCGAACTGCTGCAGCACGCCGCCTTCCATCACCGCGATGCGGTCGGCCAGCGCACTGGCCTCGGTCTGATCGTGGGTGACGAAGATCGCGGTCATGCCGCGTTCGGCGAGCAGGCTCTTGATCCGGCCGCGCAGCACCGCGCGCAGCTGCGGTTCGAGCTGCCCCATCGGCTCGTCGAGCAGATAGAGATCGGCGTCGCGCACCAGCGCCCGCGCCAGCGACACGCGCTGCTGCTGGCCGCCGGAGATCGCGCGCGGATAGCTGTCGAGGATGTCTTCGATCTCGACCAGGCGGGCGATCTCGTCGACGCGACGCGACACTTCGTTGCGTGATAGCTGCGCGGATTTCAGCGCGAACGCTATGTTCTCGCGGACCGTGAGCGGCGGATAGAGCGAATAGCCCTCGAAGGCCATCGCGACCTTGCGTCGCGCCGGCGGCAGCTCGTGGATCCGTCGCCCGCCGAGTGCAATCGATCCGGCCGACACATCCTCGAACCCCGCGATCATGCGCAAGGTCGAGGTCTTGCCGCAACCGGACGATCCCAACAGCGCGACGATCTCACCCTTCTCGACCGCCATGTCGAGCGCGCGCACGGCATGCACCGGCGGCTTGCCGCGGCTGCGGTAGACCTTGTCGATGCCTCGAAGCTCGAGCATGTCCATGACCATCTGTTCCTATGCCGCCTTGAGCCGCTGCGACGGCCCGATCCGGAGCCCGGTCGCGCGATCGAACAGCATAGCTTGATCGGGCGCGAAGCGGACGAAGACGGCATCGTCGGCCGCCCCCTGCGGCGCATCCGGCGGCAGCGCCGCCAGCCATTCGGTCCCGTCGGCAAGACGGAGCAGCAGCACCGCCTTCTCATGCATCGGCGTGATCGCGAGAATGCGCGCCGGGATGGCGTCGTCCGTGGATCCGGACGAGACCGCGAGATCCTCCGGCCGGACGCCGAGCCAGCATGCACCGGTAGGCGCGGCGCCATCGGCCGCGCCGAGCCGCATCCTGGCGCCGGCGACCATGGCCGACAGCATGCCGTGCTCCACGACCGGCGAAACCTCGGCGAGGTTGATGGTCGGATCGCCGAACAGTCGCGCGACCGCGACCGACGCGGGTTGGGCATAGATATCGGCAGGTGCTGCGACCTGCGCGAGCCGGCCGTCGATCAGCACCGCAATGCGGTCGGCGATGGCCATTGCCTCGCGGTAGTCCTGGGTCACGTAGAGCACCGCGGCGGTGCCGCGCCGCAGCAGGTTCGGCAGTTCGAGCCGCATCTCGTAGCGCAGCTTGGCGTCGACGTTACGCAAGGGATCATCCAGCAACAGCACATCCGGATTGCCGATCAGGGCCCGCGCCAACGCGGTCCGTTGTTTCTGTCCGTTCGACAATTCGCGCGGCGCGTGGCCGAGCACGTGCTCGATCTTGAGCAGCTTGCTGATCGCGGCAACTCGGCCCGCGACATCGCCGCCGCCGGCCCGAGCGCGCAGGCCGCTCGCGATATTGTCGCGGGCGGTCATGTGCGGGAACAGGGCAAAATTCTGGAACGCCATGCCGATCCCGCGCCGCTCAGGCGGAGCGCCGACCACCGAGCGGCCTCCGACCAGGATGTCGCCGTCGTCGGGCTCGAACATGCCCGCGATCATACGCAGCAACACGGTCTTGCCGCTGCCGGACGGCCCGAACACCGCCACGATCTCGCCGGGCTCGACCGCCAGCGACAGCCGGTCGGCGGGCCGCGCCGCACCGAATGCCTTGCTCACCGAATTGATCTCGAGACGTGCCATCCGGTCAGCCTTTCACCGCGCCGAGCGAGAGACCCTCGACCAGATAGCGCTGCGCGTAGAGCGCGAGCAACAGCGTCGGCGTCACCGACAGCACGATCGCCGCCGCGATCTGGCCGTACTGGATTCCCGACGCGGTGACGAAGGCCAGCGCGCCGACCGTCACCGGCTGCTTGTCGGCGGAGGCCAGGATCAGCGCGAAGACGAAATTGTTCCAGCAGAAGATAAATGACAGCAGCCCGGCCGCGGCGATCCCCGGCCCTGCCAGCGGCACCGCGATCCGGGTGAAGGCTTCGCGCCAGGAATGCCCGGCCAGCCGGTAGGCGTGCTCGATATCAGGGCTGATATCCTCGAAATAGCCGCGCACGATCCACAGGATCAACGGCAGCGCGATCAGCTGGTAGACCCAGACGATGCCGAGATAGGTATCGTTGAGGCCGAGCTCCTGATAGTACAGCGACAGCGGCAGCAGCACGAGCAGCGGCGGCGCGAAGCGGAACGAGAGCAGCGTGAATGCGATGGTCTCGCCGAGGCGAAACTTGAAGCGCGCAAAGGCATAGGCTGCCGGCACACCGAGCAGCAGCGCCAGCAGCACCGCCGCGCTCGACAGCACGACGCTGTTGAACAGGTTGCGCATGAAGGAGATCTGCAGATTGCCGGCCGCGGTGCGCAGCTGGCCGGAAATCAGCGCCTCGTAATTCGCAAGCGTCGGCTCGAACAGGATCCGCGGCGGAATGCGCAGGATCTGATCGTTGCTCTGGAACGACATCAGGAAGATCCAGACGATCGGAAACATGAAGAAGATCAGGATCAGCGAGAGCGCCACGCCGCGGAAGATGCGACCGGCAAGGCTGGAATGTTCCATCGCGCCGCTCCCCCTCAGGCGTGGCCGTGCGCACGCGCGCGCAGCCGCAGCCAGTTCTTGATGAAGATGTTCGACAGGATGTTGGTGATCAGCCAGAGGATCATCAGAAGCGCCGCCGACCTGCCGACATTGGTGTACTGGAAGAACTCCAGATAGGCCTGCACCTGGAACACCATCAGCCGGTCGCCTGGGCCGCCCTGGGTCATCGCATAGATGATGTCGAACTGCTGGATCGAATCGAGCAGGCGGAACAGCGAGGCCGTGATGATGTAGGGCGCCAGCATCGGCAGCGTGATCCGGAAGAAGACGAAGCTCGCCGGCACGCCGTCGAGCGCCGCGGCCTCGAACGGCTGCCGCGGCAACGAGCGTAGCCCCGCCAGCAGCAGGATCATGATGAAGGGCGTGTAGACCCAGACGTCGACCAGCACGACCGTGAACAGCGCGCTCGACGGATCGGAGGCCCATTTGAAGTCGGTGACGCCGAACAGGCCGACCAGATAGGACAGGATGCCGAAGCTCGGATTGGTCATCAGCTTCCACATCAGCGCGGCAATCGCCGGCGCCGTCATCAGCGGCAGCAGCAGCATGATCGACACCGCATTGTGGAAGCGGCTCGGCCGGCGTAGCAGCAGCGCGATGCCGAGGCCGAGCAGCAGCTCGACCACGACCGTCACCGCGGTGTAGGTGATCGAGATCCGGAGCGTATTCCAGAACGCCGGATCGGACAGGAAGTCGATGTAGTTGCCTGCGCCGATGAAGCCGCGCAGGTAAGGCAGGTTCAGCCGGTAGCGCTGCAGCGAATAGACCGCCGCGGTCACGAACGGAACCAGGATCGCCACGCAGACCAGCAACGCCGGCAGGCTGAGCAGATAGGGCAAGAGGCGCACGCGCGGCCTTGGTCTGGCCGGCGTCGCCTGCGCGTTCGTCTGGAGAAGTTGGACCATGCTCATGATGATAAGAGATCACATTCGGCTGGCAAACGCCGCCGGCTCGGATGGGACAAGGCTCCGAGCCGGCGGATGGGTGCGGTGCGGGGGATCAAGCACCGCACAGTTGATCGTCAGCCGAGACCGGCCTGCTTGAGCTGGCGGTTGATGCTGTCGGCGAGCTTGTCGAGCCCTTCGTCGACGCTGACCTCCTTCGCAACCATCTTCTGCAGCGAGGCGGCCCATTCGGTCGTCAGGTCGAAGAACAGCGGCTGCGCCGTGAAGTAGATCTTGGCGCCGGGCGACGACATGTCGTGCTGCTCCAGATAGCCGGGATAGGATTTCGCGATGCGGTCGCGGAACTCGCTGTCCTTCCACACCGAGGTGCGCACCGGATTGACGAAGTCCATCTTGCGCGCGCCGAACAGGTCATGCTCGACGGACGCCGCCCACTGCATGAACAGCCATGCGGCGTCCTTCTGCTTGGAGAAGGTCGACATCGCGAGCGACCAGATCCAGACGTTCGGGGTCGGCGCCTTGGCGGCCGGATTGGCGGCAAACGGCGCGTAGCCGAGATGCCCCTTCTCCTTGTTGTCGCCGCCATTCATGAAGTAGCCGAGGATGTCGGCGTCGAAGATCATGCCGGACGCGCCGGCGCCGAGATCGGTGCCGACCTGATACCAGGTGTAGGTCGACCAGTTCTTCGGGCCCGAGGTCTGGATCATCTTGACCCATTTGTCGTGGAAGTCGTTCGAGGCCTTGGTGTTCATCGCGGCCTTCAGCTTGCCGCCCTCCATCACAAAATCCTTCTGGCCGAAGTTCGAATAGGCCGACAGGAAACCGGGATGGATGGTCGCCCAGGAGCGCGAGCCGCGTACGCCGACACCGTAGGGGCCGCCGGCGTCCTTGGTGATCTTGGCCGCGACGTCCAGCATCTCGTCGAGGTTCTTCGGCGGCTTGACGCCGACCTAGTCGAAGACGTTGCGGTTGTAGGTGATGTTGTTGAGCTCATAGCCCCAGGGGATGCACCATTGCTTGGCCTTGCCCGAGCCGAGCTCGGAGCCGGCGACGCCGTCCCACGCGGTGGAGGCGCGCAAGCCCGGCAGCACGTCATCCCAGGCGAAGGCCGGATTGGTCTTGGCGGGATCCTTGATGTAGGTGTTGAGGTCTTCGATCCAGCCCGCCGGACCGTAGGTCCAGGTCATGTAGGCGCCGGTCATGAAGGCGTCGTACTGGTCCGACTTCGACGACAGCGCTGCCGTCACCTTGTCGAAATAGACGTCCTCCGGGAAGATGTCGTAGGCGACGTTCATGCCGGTGAGCGACTTGAACGCCTCGATGTCGCCGATCATCGCGTCGACGTAAGGGTGCTTGTTCAGCAGCAGCTTGACCGACTTGCCGCTCTGGGCTTTCCAGTTGAAGTCCGCGGCCATCGCCTTCGACATCGAGGAGGCGAAGGCGGCGTTGGCGGCGATACCCGCGATGCCGAGCTTGGCGGCGCCGTCGAGGAGATCGCGGCGGCTGATGCGTTTGGCAGCATAGGAGTCGAACAGATTCTTCTCGCGATCGAACATGTATTTCCTCTCCTTGTTGACGCTTGTTTTATGTGTCCTTCCGGGTCTTGCTTCTTGGCTTGCCGGATGTGGTCTCCGGCTTGTCGGTTGCGAGCGCCTTTGCAGTCACCTCGTCGATGATGAGGCCATGCAGCACGCCGCTGCGCAGCACGCCGCGCAGCGCGGTCACCTTGGCCGGCCCGCCGGCGATGGCGACGATCCGGTGCTTCCTGAGATCGGCCATGCTCATGGAGGTGGCGCGGGCCGAGAGATCGGTGTCCAGCACCGCTCCGTCGGCGCTGAAGAAATGCCCGAGCAGATCGGCGCAGGCGCCGACCCGCTTCAGCTCGGCGACCTCGTCTGGCTTGATCATGCCGCTCGACACCAGGAAGCCGTCGCGGCTGACCTGTCCGATGCCGACGAACAGCAGCGAGGCCTTGCGCGCCAACGCGAACACGTCGGCGATGCCGAACTGCTGCATCAGGACGGCGCGATCGGCGACCGAATTGGCGAACACCGGCACCGGCAGCAGATAGGCTTCCGCGCCGGTGCGCTCGGCGAGACGATGAATCACGTCGAACGGATTGGCGGCGAATTTCCGTGTCAATCCGCCGAGCAGCGAGACGAATTGCGCATCGCGCGCCGGGGTCTGCGGCATCTGCTCGACCACAGCGGCGAGCGTGCGGCCATGGCCGACGCCGATCACCTTGTCATCGCCGCGCTCGAGGGTCTGGCGGAGGAAGCTCGCGCCTTCCAGCGCCAGCGCCTTCAGCGGCAGGTCGCTCTCGCCGAGATCGGGCGCGACACGGCAGAACGAAAGGCCAAAGCGCTGCGTGAGGTCGTTCTCCAGCGCGACGCATTCGGCGACCGGCCCCTCGACGAAAACACGGATCATGCCCTCGCGGCTGGCGCGCGCGATCAGGCGATGCGCCTTGGTGCTCTGGATGTTGAGGCGGTCGGCGACCTCCGACTGGGTCAGCCCGGCCGCGAAGTACAGCCACGCCGCGCGGGTCGCGAGCGACGCCTCGCCGTCGATGATCGGCAGCCTGTCGGGCGGTGTGGCCATGTCCGGAAAAGTCCGCTTGCAAAATTCTTCACGTCCTGCAAAAAATTGCAGAGGCCGAACGGGGCGTCAATCCCCCAAACGTGCTGCAGCGCAACCAATGTCGAAGCGCGCGCACCAGAGAACGGTGAAGTCGGATGGGAGGTTTGTATCTCGGCATCGATGTCGGAACCGGCGGCGTCCGCGCCTGTGCGATCGATCCGCAGGCCGGCATTCGCGGCTTCGCCTCAGTCGCGCTACCCGCACCGCGCGTCGACGGCAACGCCATCGACCAGACACCGGAGCTGTGGTGGCAGGCGGCAGTCGCTGCGATCCGCAAGCTCGGCGAGACCGTCGGACTCGGCGACATCACGCGCATCGTCGTCGACGGCACGTCGGGCACGCTGCTGCTGGTCGACGCGGCCGGCCGCCCCTGCTCGCCCGGGCTGATGTACAACGATGCGCGCGCGACGCATGAGGCCGTGCGCGTCGCGGCGGTCGCACCGCTCGAGAGCGGCGCGCATGGCGCGAGCAGTGCGCTCGCCAAGCTGCTCTATCTTCTCAATCACGGCTATATCGGCGATGCGCGCCACGCCGTGCACCAGGCGGACTGGATCGCGGGGCGGCTCGCGAACCATCACGGCATCAGCGACGAGAACAACGCGCTGAAGCTCGGCTACGACCCGGTCGCGCGCGCCTGGCCGGCCTGGCTTGATCAGCTCGGCGTGCGTGACGATCTGCTTCCCGAGGTGCTGGAGCCGGGAACGCCATTCGCCGAGCTGGATCCGCAGATCGCGCGGTCGCTCGGGTTGCCGCCCACCGCGCAGGTCGCGGCCGGCACCACCGATGGTGTTGCGGCCTTCATCGCGACGCGGGCCGATCAGCCGGGCGATGCGGTCACCTCGCTCGGTACCACGCTGGTGGTGAAGCAGCTCGCGACCCAGCCGATCTTCGCAGCCGATCAGGGCGTCTATTCGCACCGGCTCGGCGAACGCTGGCTCGCCGGCGGCGCCTCGAACTCCGGCGGCGCCGCGCTTCTGGTGCATTTCACCGCCGACGAGATGGAGCGCCTGACACGGCAGGTGAAGCCGGATGCGCCGACCGGGCTCGACTATTATCCGCTTCCGAAACCCGGGGAACGCTTCCCGATCGCCGATCCGCAGCTTGCCGCGCGGATCACACCGCGCCCGGCGGAAGATTGCCGCTTCTTCCAGGGCCTGCTCGAAGGCATCGCCTCGGTCGAAGCCCTCGCCTACCGGCAGCTGGCGCGGCTCGGCGCACCACGCTTGCGGCGCGTCATCGGCATCGGCGGCGGCGCCAAGAACGATGCATGGACCAGGATCAGGCACCGCGTGCTCGGCGTCCCGGTCTCGGTCGCCGAACAGACCGAGGCGAGCTACGGCGCTGCGTTGCTCGCGCTGAACGGAGGTCCGCCATGAGGGCCGATGCGACCGCAATCGCCGGCCTTCACGCCATCGTCGACCGCTTCGATCACGTGCTGCTCGACCAATGGGGCACGCTGCACGAGGGGCTGGCGGTGTTCCCTGCAGCGCTGGACTGCGTGGCCAGGCTGCGCGAAGCGGGCAAACGGATCCTGATCCTCTCCAATTCCGGCAAGCGCGCCAGTAGCAACCAGCGGCGGCTCGCGGCGCTCGGCCTGCCGCCGGAGGCCTATGACGGCGTGTTATCGTCGGGCGAAGTCACCTGGCGCGGGCTGCATGCGCGCGAGCAGGCCCCGTTCGCAGATCTCGGAGGCGCCTGCTTCCTGATCTCGCGCGACGACGACCGCTCGATCGTCGATGGCGCCGACCTCACGATGGCTTCGACGGTGTACGAGGCTGATTTCATCCTGCTCGGCGGGCTCGACGATGATACGGCGGAGCCCGAGCGCTGGCGCGCGCTGCTGACGGCCGCCGCCGCGCGGCAACTGCCGATGCTGTGCGCCAATCCGGACCTTGTGATGTTCGGCGCTGCGGGCCTGATCCCCGCGCCCGGCGCGCTCGCCGCATTCTACCAGTCACTCGGCGGCACGGTGCTGTTCGTCGGCAAGCCGTATCCACCGATGTTCGCGGCGGCGCGCGAGCAATTGGGACATCCGCCGCCGGAACGGATTCTCGTCATCGGCGATTCCCTCGAACACGATATCGCCGGCGGACGTGCCGCCGGGATGCTGACCTTGCTGATCGGATCCGGTGCGCACCGCGCAACGCTGTCGCAGGCGAGCGATCTGCCGCAGGCGATCAAGACCGCCGCCGGCGACGCGGCCCGGATGCCGCACTGGACGATGGATCATCTGACCTGGTGAGAACAGCCCGATGCGACCGCCTCAAACGCTGAACGAACTGCGCCGCATGTCGGCACGCGTCGGCCGGAACATCCTGCTGGTGCAAGGCGCCGGCGGCAATTCGTCGGTCAAGGATGGCGACGTGCTGTGGGTGAAGGCGTCAGGCACCTGGCTGGCCGACGCCGAGGACAAGGACATTTTCGTGCCGGTCGCCCTGTCGGCCGCGCGCGCGGCATTGACGCAAGGCGACGAACGCGTGCCGCTTGCGCCGAATGCCGGAACGTCGCTGCGCGCCTCGATCGAGACCTCGCTGCATGCGCTGATGCCGCACCGGATCGTGCTGCATGTCCATTCCGTCAACACCATTGCATGGGCGGTGCGAACCGACGCCCGCACCGAATTTGCCCGGCGAATGGACGGACTGGCCTGGCGCTACCTCGCCTATCACCACCCGGGGCTACCGCTCGCGCGCGCGGTCAGCGAGGCGATCGCAGGGGATGCGGTCGATGTCCTGATCCTCGGCAATCACGGCCTGGTGGTTGGTGCTGACACCTGCGACGCGGCGGAGGCTTTGGTTGCCGACGTCGAGCAACGCCTCGCGCTGGAGCAGCGTCACGCGCCGGCTGCCGATCACGATGCGCTCCGCAACATCAGCGCAGGCACGAGCTATCGCCTGCCCCAAGATCCGCGTGCCCACGACACGGCCACCGACCGCTACAGCCGCGCGATCGCGACCAGCGGCTCGCTTTATCCGGATCACGTCGTCTTCCTTGGCCCGGGCCTGCCGGTGCTGGAGCATCGGGAGAAGCTGAGCGCCATGATCGCGCAGACCATAGCGAGCAGGCTGCCGCCGCCGGTTGCGCTTCTCATCCCTGATATCGGCAGCCTCATCCGCGAAGACGCGAGCGACGGCGCGGAAGCCATGCTGAGCTGTCTCGCGCTGGTCACCAGCCGCCTGCCCCTGATCGCACGCGTCAACTATCTGACGGCAGAGAATGAGCACGCGTTACTGAACTGGGATGCCGAGCGATATCGCCAACAGCTGACGGCCGACCGCTGACGCGAGACGTGCGCCGCGTCATCCCTTCTCGGCCGAGAGGAACAGTCGATAGGCCGGATTCTCGCTCTCGTTCCAGTAGGGATAGCCCAGTGCATCCAGCGCCTGAACGAACCGCGCGCGCTCCTGCGGCTTGACCTCGATGCCTGCCAGGATGCGTCCGTAGTCGGCGCCGTGATTGCGGTAGTGGAACAGCGAAATATTCCAGTCGGGCGCCAGACTCTCGAGGAATTTCAGCAACGCGCCGGGGCGTTCCGGAAACTCGAAGCGGTAGATCACCTCGTCCTTGAGCAGCGGCGCGCGACCACCCACCATGTAGCGCACATGGTCCTTGGCCATCTCGTTCTCGCTCAGATCCATGATCGGATAGCCCTCGCGCCGCAGCAGCTCCATGACCTCTCGCTTCTCGGCCTCGCCGCGGCTCAGCGCGATACCAACAAAGAGCTGCGCCGGCGCAGTCGTCTCGGCGAAGCGGTAGTTGAATTCCGTGATCGCCCGCGAGCCGAGGATGCGGATGAAGTGGCGATAGCTGCCCGGCTTCTCCGGCACGGTCACCGCAAGCAGCGCCTCGCGGTGTTCGCCGACCTCGGCGCGATCGGCGATGGTGCGCAGCCGGTCGAAATTCAGATTGGCCCCGCTGTTGACGGCAATCAGGCTGCCATCGCTCAGCGCGCCGCGCTCGGCGTAGGCCTTGAGGCCGGCGAGTGCCAATGCCCCGGAGGGCTCGGCCACCGATCGCACGTCATCGAAGATATCCTTGATGGCCGCGCACATGGCGTCGGTATCCACGGTGACGACCTCGTCAAGCAGGTCGCGGCAGAGCCGGAACGTCTCCGTGCCGACCTTGCGGACCGCGACACCATCGGCGAACAGTCCGACCTGATCCAGCGCGACGACGTCGCCCTTGGCGAGCGCGGCCGCCATCGACGCTGCGTCTGCCGGCTCCACGCCGACGACCTTGATCGAGGGGTTGAGGAACTTCACGAAGGCGGCGACGCCGGCCGCCAGCCCGCCGCCGCCGATCGGCACGAAGATCGCCTCGACCGGATCGGGATGCTGGCGCAGGATCTCCATCCCGACGGTCCCCTGGCCTGCAATCACGTCCGGATCGTCGAACGGATGCACGAAGGTCAGGCCGCGCGCGACCTCGATCTCCCTGGCCTTGGTCTGGGCGTCGTCGAACGTGTCGCCATGCAGCACGACGTCGCCGCCCAGACGCCGAACGGCTTCGACCTTGATGGCCGGCGTCGTCCGCGGCATCACGATCGTCGCGGGAATACCGAGCTTGCGCGCCGACAACGCTACACCCTGCGCGTGATTGCCTGCCGACGCGCAGATCACGCCCTGTCTTCGCTGCGCATCCGGCAGCCTGACGATCTTGTTGTAGGCGCCGCGAAGCTTGAAGGAGAAGATCGGCTGGAAGTCTTCCCGCTTCAGCAGGACGGCGCGCGACAAGCGCTCCGAGAGCCGCGGCATCGGGTCGAGCGGCGTCTCGACCGCCACGTCGTAGACGCGGGCAGTCAGGATGCTTTGGGCGTAGTCACGGAGCGCGTCGGCGGCAGCGGTCATCGGGTCGCTTCTGTCGATGGGGCGGCAATCCATATCGGTTGCACCTGCCCATCGTCGGCGCCGACCTGGCGAGCAGACGGCACGGAGCCGGCCGCCGCATCCAGGTCGAACCTTCGCATGACCGGAGGCTCGCGTGAAGCGAAGACCGCCGGATCGATCGCCTGGCCGAGCGCTTATGAGGTCATCCGGGCCGTCGCAGGGGGCGCTGCCAAAATATCGAAAACAACCCCATGCAAAGTAGCCGGCGGCGGCCGACGTCGA
>NZ_NWTG01000042.1 GCF_002532045.1 Bradyrhizobium sp. C9
ATGCTGCTCGGCGACGCCAAGAAGGTCACCGAGAACATCGTCAAGGCGATGTAGGGCAGGCGGCGGATGGCGCTGAACCGGGAGTGGCATCGAGACCATCGCATGCCGCCTCGGGCCACCCGCGAGCAGCGCATCAAGTGGCATGTCGCGCATGCGGTGGCGTGCGCGTGCCGGCCGGTCCCCGACAGCATCAAGGTTGACGTCGAGAAGCAGCGGAAGCCCCGCGGCAAGACATAGCTGCGGTACCGATCATGGGGCTGGCACTCGCAATCCTGAAATGGCTCGTGATCGCCGCGGTCGCCATCTATCTCGGCGGGCTCGCGGTGCTGTACGTCAAGCAGCGCGAATTGCTGTTTCCGATCCCGCCGGTCGGGCGGACGGCGCCCGCAGCCGCGGGCCTTCCCGACGCGGAAGAGCATGTCCTCACCACGGCCGATGGCGAGAAGGTCATCGTCTGGCATGTGCCGGCGAAGCCGGGCCGGCCGGTCGTGCTGTTCTTTCCCGGCAATGGCGATTTCCTGGCCGGCCGTGTGGCGCGCTTCAAGGCCATCACGGCCGACGGTACCGGGCTGGTCGCGCTGTCCTACCGGGGCTACGCCGGCTCGAGCGGAGCTCCGAGCGAGCAGGGGCTGCTACAGGACGCCGCAGCCGCTTACGCCTTCACCACCGCGCGCTACCGCGCCGAGCAGATCGTGGCCTGGGGATTCTCCCTCGGCACCGGCGTTGCGGTCGCGCTTGCCGCCGAACATCCGGTCGGCAGGCTGATCCTGGAGGCACCCTATACCTCGACGGCCGACGTCGCCGGTGAGCACTTCTGGTTTGTGCCGATCAGCCTGCTGATGCGGGATCAATTCCATTCCAATCGACGAATCACAGGCGTCACGGCGCCGCTCCTGATCATCCATGGCACCAACGATCCGGTGATCCCGATCGGCTTCGGCGAGCGGCTGTTCGGCCTCGCCCATGAGCCCAAGCAGTTCGTGCGCCTGCCCGGCGGCGGGCACGACGATCTCGATAATTTCGGTGCGATGGATCCCGCGAGGCGGTTTATCGACGCCGCAAGAGGCTGACGGCGGCGATTGTCTGTCGCATAATCGGGGCCAATGACGTGAGGGGACCCCCACAATGAGCGCACACGGACCGATGCCGCGGTCGGCCTGGCTGTATCCCGTTCTGGCGGTGCTGTTGTTTGCCGCGGTCTCCGCCACCGGCTACAGCTTCGCGCCATCGGCCGGGGGCTGGGTGTTCGCGGCCGTGCTGCTGGTGATTCTGTTCGGCACCGTGTTTGCGGCCGTCCATCATGCCGAGATGATTGCGGAGCGGATCGGCGAGCCGTTCGGCACGCTGCTGCTGACGCTGGCGGTGACGATCATCGAGGTGGCGCTGATCTCGACCATCATGCTGGGCGACACCCCGGCGCCGACGCTGGCGCGCGACACCGTGTTCGCGGTGGTAATGATCGTCTGCAACGGCCTGGTCGGGCTCTGCATCTTCATCGGCGGCATCCGCTACCGCGAGCAGGATTTCCAGATCACCGGCGCCAACCTTTACCTCAGCGTGCTGTTCGTGCTCGCGACCATCACGCTCGACATGCCGAATTTCACGCTCACCGCGCCGGGACCGATCTATTCCACGGCCCAGCTCGCCGTGATCAGCATCGTGACCCTGCTGCTCTATGCGGTGTTCCTCTACACCCAGACCATCCGCCACCGCGATTACTTCGTCAGCGGCGCCAATGAGGCGGCTGCGCATGGCGAGGTGATGTCGGACCGCGAGACCGCGATCAGCGTCGCCCTGCTGCTGGTGTCGCTGCTGGCGGTGGTGCTGCTGGCGAAGAAATTTTCGCTGGTAGTCGACGTTGTCACCGTCAAGATCGGCGCGCCGCCGGCCTTTGCCGGCCTGGTGGTGGCGGCGCTGATCCTGCTGCCGGAGAGCGTTGCGGCGGTCTCGGCGGCGCGCAAGAACGACCTGCAGAAGAGCATCAACCTCGCGCTCGGCTCATCGATCGCGACCATCGGGCTCACGGTTCCCGCGGTGGCGGTTGCCGCCTCTGTGCTCGACAAGCAGCTGGTGCTGGGGCTCAGCAATCAGCATATGCTGATCCTGTTGCTCACCTTCATGGTCAGCATGCTCACCTTCGGAACCGGCCGCACCAACATCCTGTTCGGGCTCGTTCACATGGTGGTGTTCGCCGTGTTCGTGTTCATGGTTTTCGTGCCCTAGAGCCGTTACCGTCCCGATCGAATCGGGACGCGGCTCTGGATTCCTGCTTTGACGCGTTTTTCTTCACGCGAACCGGTACCGACTTCGCTTGAAAACGCTTTCGTGGAGAGGTGATGTGACGATGCTCAGTGCCAAATCGGATGTTCAGGTGGATACCGCGGAGGTCCGCGTGACCGAATGGCGGCTCGCGCCGGGCAGCGCCACCGGCCACCACACCCATGAGATGGACTACGTCATCGTTCCGATCACGGCAGGCGAGATGACGATCGTGGCGCCGAACGGCGAGCGCTCGAAGGCGCAGCTGGGGGCCGGCAGGTCCTATTTCCGCAAGGCCGGGGTCCAGCACGACGTGCTTAACGAGACGGCCAGCGAGATCGTATTCCTCGAGGTCGAACTCAAGCCCTGACGTAGTGCAAGAGCCCTGCAGAGAACCTTACAAGGAACCCTGCGTGCGCCGAATGGCAGGTCCGAGTCCGCGAGGCTGTGGAAATTCATAACCCGTTAACGGCTGCACGATGATCTAGAAGGCGGATGCGGCCTACGCAGGGGGCGCCTCCGCTGAAACCAAAGTGACACCAAAGGTGACGTCGGAACGGGGGTTTGCCACCGATCCGTCGCAGTTGATCCCTGAATGTGCCTCAAAGTTCCAGCATGAAATAACGGGGTGGGAGTGGCAGGTCATGCTGAGTTACCTGAAGAAATTCGTGATGGACATCTTACCCTCGGTGGCAGCGACCATCATCGGGGCGTACATCGTTAATCACTACATCGTGGCCAAGCCGCAAGCGCCGGATGCCGCAGCCGTGACCGCGGCCGTGGATCCCAAGGCGGATCCGAAAGCCGCCGCCAAGCCCGCCGAAAAGTCCACCGTCGTCAGCAGCCTCCCGGAAGCCGGTGTGAAGGCCAAGGGCATGTCCGAGCGCACCCTGATCGAGCGGTCGGCGTCGGAGAAGGCCACCGTCACCGAGAAGCCCGCCGATCCCAAATCGGCTGATCCCAAATCCGCCGACACCAAAGCTGATGCGCCGGCCGAGACGGCCAGCATCCCGGCCGACGCGCGCCATCATCCGGCGGCGCCGAAGGCGGTCGCGAAGGTTGCGCCCGCCGCCGCGCCGGTCGAGTCCGCCGTCACGCCGGAGGAAGCCCGCGATGCCAACGACCTTGCGCGTGCCGCCATCGAGCGGCTGCGCAAGGAGCGCCCGCAGGAGGCTGCGCGTTCCCAGGACGCTGCGCGTTCCCAGGACGCTCGCAGCACCGATCTCGCCCGCCTGCCTGACCAGCAGCGTCCGGCGGCAGCCCCGGCGATCCGGCCGTTGCCGCCGCCGATCATGGTGTCGAACCCGTCCACCGACAATGCCGATCAAGCCGCGCAGCCGCGTCCGCCCTACGCTGCCAATGCCCAGGATGCGAATCGGCTGACGCCGCCGGCCGACATTCCGGTCCCGGTGCTGCAGGCCCCGCTCGATCTGCGCGCCGACGCCGCCATGCCGGCGCCGAAGAACGACCGTACGTCGGTGACCGACGACATGTTCTCCGGCATGAAGTCGATGTTCCACGCCGTTCTGCCGAAGTAACCCGAAGCTCTAGCCGCCGGTGCGCGCCAGCCCGCTGCGCGCGCTGCCGTCATTCGGCCGCAGCGCGAGCGCGCGATTGTAGGACGCCGCCGCCTTGGCCTTGTCGCCGAGCCGCTCATAGGCTTGGCCGCGGGTGCTCCACGCCGCAACATTGCTGGGATCGGCCTGCACGGCCTCGTCGAGGTCGGTCGCGGCCTGCTTGGCCTTGTCGAGGGCGAGGTAGCTGGTGGCGCGGCCGATCAGCGGCTCGGCCTTCTGCGGCGACAACCCGCTCGCCGCCGTGAAATCGTCGATCGCCTGCTGATGCTGTCCACGGCCCTGATAGATCAGGCCACGGCCGTACAGCGCCTGGATGTTGTAGGGGTCGGCGGTCAACGCCTGCTCGAACTCTGCCTGCGCCTCATCGACCTTGCCGGAATGCGCCAGCACCTGGCCGCGCGTGGCGTGATCCTTGGCGCTGTTGATGTCCTGTGGGGTGATGGTGTCGGCAGCAGGCTTGTCGGCAGCGGCGGCCTGCTTCGGCTTGTCGTCCGAGCCCCATGATCCCAAGTCGAAGGAGCAGCCCCCGAGCGGCAGGCCGAGAACCACGGCCATGATGACGAACTGCGCCGCACGACGGCGGTGCGCAGTGTCCGGGAGCGGGGGGCGGGACGCCGGAACGGCCATCATGCAAAATGCTCTTGCCGGTCGTTTTGCATGGGTACCCCGGAATACGGCTGGCTTCAAAACAACAACGCGGGCCCGTGGCCCGCGCTGTTAGACTTCCAGATCGGTAAAACGGTTCAGCGCGGTCCGCGACCAGCGCCTGCACCACCGGGACGGCCGCCGCGGTCGCCACCGGGACCAGCGCCGAACACCGGCTTCGGCTTCATCGGCAGCAGGCCTTCGCGCTGCAGCTTCTTGCGCGCCAGCTTGCGTGCACGGCGCACGGCTTCAGCCTTTTCGCGGGCCTTCTTCTCAGAGGGCTTTTCGTAGTGACCGCGGAGCTTCATCTCGCGGAAAATGCCCTCGCGCTGCATCTTCTTCTTCAGCGCCTTCAGGGCTTGGTCGACATTGTTATCGCGGACGAGAACCTGCACGCGGCATCCTCTTTTGAATTGATCGGTTCGGAATTCTGGCGAGGTAAAGGGGCGGCAAAAGGCCTGCCTCTTAACCCTAGGCGCGCGCATGTATCAGACAAACGCGCAGATGTCCACCGGTCGAGTGACTTTAGGGCCTAGTAAAGCCACGAAATGGGGCGAAAATGCCTTTGTGCGGCCCTGATTTGGGTGGTTTGGCGCCAGGATCGGGGCCGCTCCCGGCGTTTCAGATAACCCGGACATTGGAAATAGGGGAGATGCCACATGGACATGAAGAAATACGCGGCCGAACTGATCGGTACGTTCTGGCTCACATTCGCGGGCTGCGGCAGCGCGGTGATCGCGGCCGGCTTTCCGCAGGTCGGAATCGGCCTGGTCGGGGTATCATTGGCGTTCGGGCTCAGTGTGGTGACCATGGCCTATGCGATCGGCCATATCTCGGGTTGCCACCTCAACCCGGCCGTGACGGTCGGGCTCGCCGCCGGCGGGCGTTTCCCCGGCGGCCAGGTGTTGCCCTACATCATCGCGCAGGTCGCCGGTGCGATCATCGCGGCCTGGCTGCTCTATGTGATCGCCAGCGGCGCACCCGGCTTCGATGTCACCAAGGGCTTCGCCTCCAACGGCTATGACGCGCACTCACCGGGCCACTACAGCATGGTGGTGTGCTTCATCACCGAGGTGGTGATGACCATGATGTTCCTGTTCATCATCATGGGATCGACCCACGGCAAGGCGCCCGCCGGCTTCGCGCCGCTCGCCATCGGCCTCGCGCTGGTGATGATCCATCTCGTCAGCATTCCCGTCACCAACACCTCGGTGAATCCGGCGCGCAGCACCGGGCCGGCTCTGTTCGTCGGCGGCTGGGCGCTGGGGCAACTGTGGATGTTCTGGGTCGCGCCTCTGATCGGCGGCGCGCTCGGCGGCGTGATCTATCGCTGGCTGAGCGATGAGCCGACCGGCGTCGTCGCCGGCGTCAAGACTGCGTGATCGGCTAGCGCGCTAATGGGATCGTGGTTGCCACGATCCCATTTCCGTTGATGCCGCGAAGGCGGCCGCGACCGCGGGTGTGGAATTACGGCTTGCGGGCCGGCGTCACTTCGGTGACGTGGCCCATCTTGCGGCCGGGACGCGGCGTGCCCTTGCCGTACAGATGCACGGTGGCGCCGGGAACGGTGAGCCACTGCTCGTAGCTCAGGATGTCGTCGCCGATCAGGTTGGTCATGGTGACCTCGCCGTGGCGCACCGGCTTGCCGAGCGGCCAGCCGGCGATCGCACGGATGTGCTGCTCGAATTGTGAGATCGAGGCGCCGTCGAGCGTCCAGTGGCCGGAGTTATGCACGCGTGGCGCGATCTCGTTGACCAGCACTGTCGCTGCGCCGTTACCGGGCACCACGAACATCTCCACCGCGAGCACGCCGACATAATCGAGCGCCGTGGCGATCTTTTCGGCGATCGCCCGCGCTTGCGCGGCAAGCTGCTCGGGGATTGCGGCGGGGACCCGGGAAAATTTCAAAATGTGGTCGCGGTGCTCGTTCTCGGTGACGTCGAAGCACTCGACATCGCCGGACGCCGAGCGCGCGGCGATCACCGAGATCTCGCGCTCGTACGGCACGAAGGCCTCGAGGATGGCCGACTTGGTGCCGAGGTCCTGCCAGACCTGCTCGAGGTCATCGCCGGCGCGGACGATGGCCTGGCCCTTGCCGTCATAGCCGAAGCGCCGGGTCTTGATCACGGCGGGCAGGCCGATCCGTTCGATCGCTGCGCGCAGCGTCGCGACCGAGGAGACGTCGGCATAATCGGCGGTGCCGATCCCGAGCTTGCTGACGAAATCCTTCTCGATCAGCCGGTCCTGCGTGGTCTCGAGGATCTTGTACGCGGGCAGCACCGGCCGGCGCGCCGCGAGCACCATCGCGGTCGCGGCCGGGACATTCTCGAATTCATAGGTGACGACGTCGACGTCGTTGGCGAACAGTTCGAGCGCTTCGACGTCGGCATATTCCGCGCAGGTCGCGTGCTGCACCACGTCGAAGGCCGGCGAGTCCGGATCCGGCGAAAACACCTGGCAGCGCAGTCCGAGGCGCGCCGCGGACATTGCCAGCATCCGGCCCAATTGTCCGCCGCCGAGGATTCCAATGGTGTCGCCCGGCTTCAGCTTCACGAGGTTCGAAGCCGTCACGCCGTGCCCTCCGGATGGTCCTTGACCGCATCGGTCTGCTGCTGGCGCCAGGCCGCAAGACGGGCCGACAAAGCGGGATCGCTGAGCGCTAGCACGCTCGCCGCGAGCAACGCGGCATTGATCGCACCGGCCTTGCCGATCGCCAGCGTCCCGACCGGGATGCCGGCCGGCATCTGCACGATCGAGTACAGCGAATCGACGCCGGACAGCGTCTTCGACTCGACGGGAACCCCGAACACCGGAAGCTCCGTCAGCGCCGCCGTCATGCCCGGCAGATGGGCGGCGCCGCCGGCGCCGGCAATGATCACCTTGTGCCCGGCCGCCTTGGCGCTTTTGGCAAAGGCATAGAGCCGGTCGGGGGTGCGGTGTGCCGAAACGATGCGCGTTTCGCAGGCAACGCCCAGCGCGGCCAGGGTCTCGGCGGCATGGCGCATGGTCTCCCAGTCGGACTGACTTCCCATGATGATGGCGATCGGAGCGGTCATCTCTTCAATTCTGTGCAGGAATCCAAAAGCATAGGCCGGATTATAGGGGCGGCCCGGGCGTCATCCAAGGCGTGGCAAGGGAGTTAGAATGGACTATCCTGTCTTGGTGAATCCCGGCAAGCCTTCATAAGCAGGCCTCAACAAGGATGCGCATGAAGAAGAAGACGACGGCGGCCGCCTCCGGGGCGGCAAAACGACGAAAAGGCGCGCCCGCCGCGCGCAAATCCGGCCCCGGCAGGACGGCAGCAAAGGGGACTGGAGCCAAGGCGGCTGGAACCGAAGCTTCCACTAGAGGCGCGGTTGCGTCCGGCGACAAATCCACGATCCGCAGGTTGCGGGCGCAGCTGGCGCGGGCCCAAGCCCGGATCGAGGAGCTGCAGGCCTCCGCCGAGACCGACTTCCTGCTCGACATCCTGAACCGCCGCGGCTTCGAGCGCGAGCTCGTCCGTTCGCTCTCCTTCATCAAGCGCTATCAGGCCTCCGGCGCGCTGGTCGTGCTCGACGTCGATCGCCTCAAGCCGATCAACGATGCCTTCGGGCACGCGGCAGGTGACGAGGTGCTGAAGACGATCGTCGCCGCAATATCGGACCAGGTGCGCGCCTCCGACGTGATCGGCCGTCTCGGTGGCGACGAGTTCGCGGTGCTGCTGTGGAATCTCAGCGAGACCGATGCCCGCGCCAAGGCCGCTGCACTGGAAGAGGCGATCGACCGCCTGACCTTTGTGTTCCGTGGCAGCCGCGTCACCGCAGGCGCCTCAGCAGGCGTTGCGATCCTCACCGCGCATTCGGATGCCGATCGCGTTCTCGATGAGGCCGATCGTGCGATGTATGTGCGCAAGGCGCAGCGGCGCCATGAATCCAGCAGCTAGTAATCCAGCAGCTAGCAGGCCTAAAGCGCGCTCAGATCCTCCGGCACGTTGCCGTAGGCCCGCAGCAGCTTGGCATCGCCGAATTCGCCGATCGCGGGATCACCGGTGCGGCTGAACGCGACGGCGCCGATGCTGCCGGGCATCCGCGACATCGTCTCAGCCCGGCGCAGCGCGACCGCCGAGCTCTGGCATTCCTCGGCACTGCCGGCGACCGGCGTGCCGTCGTCGTCCTGCATGAAAGGCAGCGCCACGTAGTAGGTCACATCTGCCATTGCTGTGCTCCCTCAGAGATCAGGCGGCATCGCTCGCCGCATGGGTTCGCGCCGGCACGCAGCCGGCCGCGATCGCGGCCTGCAATTCCTCGAGTTCGGCTTCCAGATATTCGTTGGCCATGATCAGCGCCTTGATGGTGCTGCGCAGATTGCCGTCGCACATCGCGATCGCCTGATCGCAGGCCTTCTCGTAGCGGCTGTTGTCGGGCAGGGAAGGCAGTGCGGACATAACGAAACTCCCTCTGATGGCTGGCGGCTGGATCGGCATGTTCTTATTTTGTTCTTTTGGAGTCAAGCGCCGAAAAGCACGTCCGCGTCCGTTGCCGCGAACGTGAAGCCAATGAGGCGCTGTGGATGACGGGGAAAACCGCCGCCTGATCTGAACCGGCGGGCCGCCGAAACCGCGGAGGCGGGCGTCAGGCGATGATGTCGGGCGTGATCTGATCTTCGATGAAGGCGATGCGGTCGCGCAATTGCAGCTTCCGCTTCTTCAAGCGTTGCAGCATCAAGAGATCCGGCGCCGGCGATTGATGCAACGCGTCGATCGCGGCATCGAGGTCGCGGTGCTCTTGTTGCAGACGCGCAAGCTCGGCGAGGAGTTCGCGCTCATCCTGATCGTTCATGGTTGTGTATTGACTGGTAAGCACGATGAGGTTGTTGCGGCCGAAGCAGCCGCTCGCCGGAATATCCTCCCTGAGCGCGCGCGGCGCAAGCCGAACCGGTTCCATAGTCACGATTAGTTACAGATAAACCGAAATGAGTGCGTGCGGCATTTCGCGTCCCCTATCGACAGCACCGTCCACTCGTGTAGACTTATTGGTCCGGATCGAACCTGAGGTTTAACGCACCGAGGAGTGTTCGCAATGGCAATACAGGCCCATCTCGTTGAGCTGGAGCGTAAGCACAAAATACTCGAGAACGAACTGCACGAAGCACTCGTTCACCCCTCCGTAGACGATCTCCACATTTGCGAGCTCAAGCGCCGCAAGCTGATGGTCAAGGATCAAATCGAGCGGTTGAGACTTTCCGCCGACGACACGGTCCACTAAGCCGGTTCCTCCGCAAATTTAGCAAATAGTCTGGCCTTTTACCGAGGGATGAACGCCGCAGCGCGCATCCCCCGGGAAGGCTATGCTGCATTTGCTCAGAGCTCCGCCAGCTCGCCGACGTGGTCGGCGACCGCGAGCGATGACGTCAGTCCTGGCGATTCGATCCCGAACAGGTTGATCAGGCCGGCGACGCCGTGATCGGCTGGTCCCTGGATCAGGAAATCCTGGGTCGCGACCGCCGGCGGCACGATCTTGGGCCGGATTCCCGAATAGCTCGGCATCAGCGCCCCGTCCGGCAGGGTCGGCCAGTATTTGCGGATCGCCGGATAGAACCGCTCGGCCCGATCGGGGTCGACGGCATAATCGATGTGATCGATCCATTCGACGTCGGGGCCGAACCTCGCCTGTCCGGCCATGTCGAGCGTCAGATGCACGCCGAGCCCGCCGGGCTCCGGCACCGGATAGATCAGGCGCGAGAACGGCGCCCTGGCGCTGCAACTAAAGTAATTACCCTTGGCCAGATAGGCCGTTGGAATCAACCCGATCGGCATGCCCTCGACGTTGCGCGCGACGGCCGTTGCGCCGAGGCCGGCGGCATTGACCAGGAGATCGCAGGCCAGCGTCATCGGCGCCGCGCCGCCGGCCTCGACCTCGAACCCGTTGGCCGTGGCCCTGGCGTGGAGCAGCGGCGTATGGAAGGCGAACGCCGCGCCGGCCGCCTCGGCGTCGCCGCGCAGCGCGAGCATGTAGGCATGGCTGTCGATGATCCCGGTGGAGGGCGACAGCAGCGCGGCGTCGCAGTTCAGCGCCGGCTCCAGCGCGCGTGCCGCCTCGCCGGATAGCAGCTGCATGTCGTCGACGCCGTTGGCCTCGGCATGGGCCCGGATCGACTGCAGTTTTTCGGTTTCCGCAGGCGTGGTGGCGACGATCAGCTTGCCGCAATTCTTGTGCGGGATGCCGTGCTCGGCGCAGTAACGATAAAGTGCCCGCTTGCCGCTGACGCACATCCGCGCCATCAGGCTGCCGGCCCGGTAGTAGATGCCGGCGTGGATCACCTCGCTGTTTCGCGACGAGGTCACAGTGCCGATCCCTTCGGCCTCCTCGATGACAATCACTTCGCGGCCGGCCTGTGCCAGCCGGCGCGCCACGGCGAGGCCGATCACCCCCGCACCGACGATCACGCAATCAACCCTGTCCATCTCGTCCTTCAGGTCCGAACATTTCCGCGCAGCGACGCGCGTGCTGCTACCGCCACCATCGTTCTGCCGATCCCGCCGATTTGGGCAAGTGCTTGGGCCATCTCAAATAGTTGGGGAGCCATGCTCTGTTAGGGCAGCATTAATCATGTCAGGGCAATTGCCGTACATTAAGTGGCATTTTCCAGTTGCGTCCCTATGCGTTTACCCGATCCAAACCGCCCGAGCCGGACACTCGCCCCGGAAATCCGCGGGTGATTGATGGCTGGCAGGAAGTGGCAGGCGGGCGGGAAGAATTCGATTCCGGCAAGGGCCGTCCTTTGCCTGATCGCCGCCGTCGTGCCGTTCGGTGTCGCCCAGGCCGCCACGGCCGCCTTCGCACCGTCGACCTACCTTGGTGACCTCGATCCCGGCGTGGTCTGGGAGCTCCTGATCGGCAGCGTGGTGGTTGCCTCCTTCCTCGGCGCGGTCGGGCTGTGGATCCTTTCGGCCCTGCGCAAGGCCAAGCGCGCGCAACTGCGTCGCAACGCCTTCGTGTCGTCCGCCCTCAACCATCTGAACCAGGGCGTGGTGATGACCGATGCGCGCGAGCGCATCGTGTTCTGCAACGACCGCTATCTCGACATCTACGGCCTGTCGCGCGCCGACATCAGGCGCAACATGACCGGCACCGAGCTGCTGGAACTGCGCCGCGACCGCGGCGTGCTCGACATAAGCGCCGAGGATTTCTTCGCCAGGGCCGCAGCGCCCGATGGGCTGGTCACCGAACTGCCCGGCGGCCGGTCGGTGCTGGTGAAATATTTTCCGCTGCCGAACGGCGGCTCGGTCGCAACCCATCTCGATTGCACCGACCAGCGCAAGCTGTCGCGCAAGCTCGCCTCGACCACGCAATTCCTCGAATCCGTGCTCGACAACGTCCCGGTCTGCGTCGCGGCCAAGAACATCGAGGACGGCCGCTACATCTTCGCCAATCGCGCGTTCGAGCGCTTCTCGCGTTTCTCGCGCGATCACATCGTGGGCAAGCGCGCCGACGAGATCTTCCGTTCCGAGACCGCGGTCAGCATCGATGCCGCCGACCGCGCGGCGCTGGACGCGCCCGAAGGCTATCATCGCAGCGAATTCTTCGTCGAACGTGGTTCGGAGAAGCGCATCCTGGCGTCGAACCGCGTGATCGCCCGCAACGAGGCCGGCGATCCGGAATTCCTGATTGCGCTGTTCGAGGACGTCACCGATCGCCGTTCGCTGTCGCGCGAGCTCGAGAACAACAAGAAATTCCTCGAGCTCGTGGTCGACAACATCCCGGTCTCGCTGATCGTGCAGCGCGTCAGCGACGGCCGCTACCTGCTGGCCAATCGCAGCGCCGAGACGATCCTCAACCGCCGCCGCGAGGACGCCGCCGGGCTCACCGCGTCCGACATCTTCAATGCGCGCGAGGCCAAGCTGATCGTCGCTCGCGACGAGGCTGCGATCCGCAAGCGCAGCATGATCGCCGAGGAGCACCCGATCTCGACCAAGGACGGCCTGCGGCTGTTCCTGACCCGCCGCATGACCGTGCTCGATGACCATGGCGAGCCGCAATATCTGATCAAGACCCATGAGGACGTCACCGACCGGCGGCAGACCGAGTCGCGCATGGCGCACATGGCCTATCATGACGGCCTGACCGATCTGCCGAACCGCGCCGCCTTCCTGCAGGCGCTGACCCAGATGATCGAGGCCTGCGATGGCACCGACGAAGAGTTCGCCGTGCTCTGCGTCGACCTCGACGGGCTGAAGGAGATCAACGACGTCTACGGCCATGCGATGGGCGACAAGGTGCTGATCGAAGTCGCGCAGCGCCTGCAGACCGTGGCGCGCGGCGGCGTGGTTGCGCGGCTGTCCGGCGACGAATTCGGCCTCATCATCGACGGCCAGCAGCCGGCCGCCGGCATTGCGCTGGCCGAGCAGGCCGCCGAGGCGCTGGGTGAGGATTTCGCGATCGACGGCAAATCGGTGCGCACCGGCCTGACCGCGGGGGTCGCGGTGTTCCCGCACAACGGATCCGACGCGGCCTCGCTGCTGGCGAATTCCGGCGCGGCGCTGTTCCGCGCCAAGGCCAAGTCGCGCGGCACGATCTCGATCTTCGAGCCGGAGATGGACCAGCAGATCCGCGATCGCCGCGTGCTGCATCAGGAGCTGTCGGTCGCGATCAAGAACGGCGAATTGTCGCTCTACTACCAGCCGCAGGCGGCCACCGGCGCGAGCGTTGCGGGCAGCCAGATCATCGGCTTCGAGGCGCTGGCGCGCTGGCACCATCCGGTGCGCGGCTTCGTGCCGCCCAGTGACTTCATTCCGCTCGCGGAAGAAAGCGGCCTGATCGTCGAGATGGGCGAATGGATCTTGCGCGAAGCTTGCCGGGAGGCCGCCTCCTGGGCGGTGCCGATGCAGGTCGCCGTGAACCTGTCGCCGGCGCAGTTCACCCATGGCGACCTTGTCGGCCTCGTGCATTCGATCCTGCTCGAGACCGGGCTGACGCCCGACCGGCTCGAGCTCGAAATCACCGAAGGCGTGCTGATCGAGGATTTCGACCGCGGCCTGTCGCTGCTGCGGCGGCTGAAGGCGCTCGGCGTCCGCATCTCGATGGATGATTTCGGCAGCGGCTATTCCTCGCTGAGCTACCTGCAGGCGTTTCCGTTCGACAAGATCAAGATCGACCGCGCCTTCGTCATCAATCTCGGCCGCAATCCGCAATCGGCCGCGATCGTCCGTGCGGTCATCGATCTCGGCCACGGCCTTGAGATGTCGATCGTCGCCGAAGGCGTCGAGACCGAGGCACAGCTCAGTTTCCTCGCTGAGGAAGGCTGCGACGCGGTGCAGGGCTATCTGATCGGCCGGCCGGCCCCGATCGGTCAATTTGCCGCGCTGGTCGGCGGCGACCACCTTGCCGAAACCGTGCGCAGGGCCGGGTAAAATCGGCCTGAGCCGTCGGATCGGCCCGGCCGGCGGTGCTTGCCATCCGCGGTACGTCCGGTTAAATCTCGGCCCACCACAACATTCTTGCCGAGAAAGGAGGGCTGCGTCGTGGCGACATTCATCGATCATCACCTCAGGCGTGGCCCCGTCAACGCCCTGCAGATGCGTTTGCAGGGCTGACCGGAAGCTCGGATAAAATCTCTTCCTGGTCTGCCCTTCGTGGCCGTGCGGCGCCGAACGTTTGAACGTCCGTGCCTGCACATGAATCCCTCGCCGCGCTTCGACACGCACATCCGATGATGGCTGGATGCCCAAGGGCATGCTGGCATGCCCGGGGATGCTGTGGTGATCGCCGGCAAGACCAGAGAATCGATCGTGACCCTCATCAATGTCCGCAATCTCGGCGTGACGCTGAACGCGCCGCTGTTTTCCGAACTGAACTTTGTCGTCAATGCCGGCGACCGGATCGGCCTCGTCGCCGCCAACGGCCGCGGCAAATCCACGCTGCTGCGCTGCATCGCAGGCAGCATGGAGCCCAATGCAGGCGACATCACCCGCGCGCGCGGCCTGACCGTCGGCCATGTCGAGCAGGATGCGCCAGCGAGGCTGCTGGATACCCCGTTCCATGCCGCCGTGCTCGCGGCGCTCCCCACCGAGCAACGCACGAGCGAGAGCTGGCGGGTCGATGTCGCCTTGCAATCGCTCGATGTCCCGGACGAGCTGTGGGCACGACCGCTCAAGCAATTGAGCGGGGGCTGGCTGCGGCTTGCGCTGCTCGCGCGCGTGCTGGTGACCGAGCCCGACGTGCTGCTGCTCGACGAGCCGACCAACCATCTGGACCTTGCCAAAATCGCCCGGCTCGAGGCCTGGCTGAATGCGCTGCCGCGCGAGATGCCGGTGGTGATCGCGAGCCACGATCGCGCCTTCCTCGATGCGACCACCAACCGGACGCTGTTCCTGCGCCCGGAACGCTCGCAGCTGTTCGCGTTGCCCTACACCGCGGCACGCGCGGCGCTCGACGAGTTCGATGCCTCGGACGAGCGGCGCTATCAGCGCGACATGAAGGCCGTCCGGCAACTGCGGCAGCAGGCCGCCAAGCTCAACAACCTCGGCATCAATTCCGGCAGCGACCTTCTGCTGTCGAAGACCAAGCAGTTGAAGCAGCGCGCCGAGAAGCTCGAGGAGACCGCAAAGCCGGCGCATGTCGAGCGTTCGGCCGGCACGATCCGGCTTGCCAATCGCGACACCCATGCCAAGGTTCTGATCAGGCTGAACAACGCCGCGATCGCCACGCCGGACGGCAGGCCGTTGTTCAGGACCGGCCAGCAGTTCATCTGCAAGGGTGACCGGATCGCGTTGCTCGGGCCGAACGGCGCCGGCAAGACCCGGTTCGTCGCGGCGCTGCGGCTCGCGATGGAGAACCCCGAGGCGGCAGCCGCCGAGATCAGGGCCACCGAGTCGCTGGTGCTTGGCTATTGCGACCAGGCGCTGGCCGATCTCGCGGATAGCGACACGCCGATGCGCATGCTGACGCGGCGCTTTGCGGTCGGCGATCAGCGCGCCCGCGGCCTGCTCGCCGGTGCCGGGCTCTCGATCGAGATGCAGTGCCGTCCGATCGGGCGGCTGTCGGGCGGGCAGAAGGCCCGCCTCGGCATGCTGGTGCTAAGGCTCACCCAGCCGAACTTCTATCTGCTGGACGAGCCGACCAACCACCTCGACATCGAGGGCCAGGAGACGCTGGAGGAGGAACTGATGGAGCAGCAGGCCAGTTGCCTCCTGGTGTCGCACGACCGCCAGTTCGTGCGCACGGTCGCCAACCGGTTCTGGGTGATCGAAGGCAAGAAGCTGATCGAGGCCGATGGCCCCGAAGGCTTCTTCGCTTCGGCCGGTGCGGGCTAGCGCTGCCAAAATATCGAAAACAACCCCATGCAAAGTAGCCGGTGGCGGTCGGCGTTGCAGCAAGCGACTTGACACGTCGGGCAACTCAGGAGCATTATTCTAATATTCCGAAATCGTGCAAGCGTACGCTCGTCGCCGCAAGCGGGAGAGGTGCGCCACGCCTTGACGCATTTTTCGCGCGAACACGTATTTCGTTCGCATTGAAATGCGATAGGCGTTGCCATGGCGGACTATGACGTCGCGATCATCGGCGGTGGCCTGAACGGCACGAGCATTGCGCGTGATGCGGCCGGCCGCGGCCTGCGCGTGATCCTGCTGGAGCAGGGCGATCTCGGCTCCGGCGCGTCGCAGGCCTCGCCGCGGCTGGTCCACGGCGATCTGGCCGGGCTGGAACGGCGCGCGTTGTTCCGCGTCCGCAGGGCGCTCAGGGAACGCGACGTGTTGCTGCGCATCGCGCCGCATCTGGTGCGGCCGGCGCGCTTTGCGATCCCGGCGCATGCCGAGGAGCGGCCGCCCTGGCAATTGCGGTCGTTGCTGCTGCTCTACGAGCGGCTCGCCTCGCGCAGCGGCCTGCCGCGGTCGACGACGCTGGATGTCACCCACCATCCGGTCGGCAATGCGCTGAAGCGGCCGTTCGGAACCGCGTTCGAGTATTCCGACTGCGTGGTCGACGATTCCCGGCTCGTGGTGCTTAACGCTGTCGATGCCGCGGCACGTGGCGCCGATATCCGCACCGGCGCGCGCGTGATCCGGGCCGAGCGCAGCGAGACCTGGCGGCTGGTCGCAATCGACCGCGGCTATCGCCGGGTGATCACGGCGCGGTCGCTGGTCAACGCGACCGGCGCATGGACCGCCTCCGTCGCCGACACTGTGTTGCGCGTGCCGGCGCCACCGCTTGCGACCGTGCAGATCAGCCAGATCGTGGTCCGCCGCCTGTTCGACTGCGACAACGTCTATGGGTTCCAGAACAGCGACGGCCAACTGATCTTCGCCAGTCCCTACGCGCGCGATTTCACCCTGATCGGCAGCGTCAGCCATGCCTTCAAGGGTGATCCCGCCATTGTGGCGATGGGCGTGCGCGAAGTGGCCTATCTCTGCGACGCAGCCAATCGCTATTTTCGCGAGCAGATCACTCCGGCCGATGTGCTGCGCACGATCTCCGGCGCCAATTCCGTCATCGCCCCCCGGCGACGGCGCATGAGCGATGGCGCCGCGTCGCTCGATTATCGGCGCGGCAAGGCCCCGCTGCTCACCATCTTCGGCGGCGACGTCACCACCGCGCGTTACCGCGCCGAGCGGGCGATGTCGGAGTTCACGCGGTTCTATCCGATGACGCCGCGCTGGACCGCAACCGTGCAGCTGCCGGGCGGCGAATTCGCGTGGCAGCGCTTCGAGACCGAGGTCGACATCGTTCGCGACCGCTGGCGCTTCCTGGGCGAGGACGAGGCGCGGCGGCTGGTGGCCGCCTATGGGTTGAACGTGAAGGACATCCTGGGCGAGGCGAAGCAGAAGGCGGATCTCGGGCCGGCCTTCGGCCCGGAACTGACCGGCGCGGAGGTGCGCTACCTCATGCGCAAGGAGTGGGCGCGCTTTCCCGACGACGTGCTGTGGCGCCGCTCCAAGCTCGGCCTGACCATGCCGCAAGCCGATCAGGATTCGCTCGCGGCGTTCATGACGAAGGGCGATTAAGGCTCGGCTACTGCCGCGCCGCCTCCTGCGACCAGGCGAGGTCACGCCGGGATGGACGGCGATGCAGCCGATCCGAGATCAGGTTCGTTGCTTGCCGGCCCTGGCCGGCGCGGAGGCAGGCGACGATGAAGGTGTCCTCCCACAATTCGCGTTGCGCATGGCTGCCGCCGATCCGCACCAGTTCGGGCATCAGCGGCGCCAGGATGCGCACGGCGCGCTCATGGTCGCCGGCGGCGAAGGCGGCAACGCCGCGGCCGAGCCCGATTGCGGCAGGGCCGGGCGCCAGCTTGCCGTCGGCGTCGCGCGCCGCCATCTCGGTCAATCGCGCCTCCAGCGCATCAATGTCCGTCGTGGCTGCGACCAGCGCATGGTGCACGTCGGCGAAATGCGCGCCGGCCTTCGGGAAGTAGCCGTCGCCATAGGCGGCGACATCCTTCCAGTGCGGTTCGAGGCCGGTCTTGCCGGCGACCGACAGCCGCCACAGCAGCGAGGCCGTGTCGGTGTAGATATTGAGCGGCGGATAGGGCCGGCCCGCCGGCTTGATGTGTTGCTCGTAGATCGCGAGCGCGCCGTCGGCGTCGCCTTCCTCGATCGCGATCAAGGCGAGGTGCCAGGCGAGGTGGCCCTGCAGGAAGCTGGTGCGATCATTCGCCGGCAGCCATGCGGAGAGGAAGCTGCGGCCTTCCGCCGCGTCGCCCTGCTCGAACAGCGCATGCGCCACCGCATGTGCGGCGCCGGCATTCTCCGGCTTCAGCGCATAGCCGCGCTCGGTGATGGCGCGGCCCGAGACGAGGTCGCCGGCCTCGGTCTTCGACCAGCCGAGATAGGTGAGGAACCACCAGTCGTCGCCATAGTCGCCGGCATAACGTTCCGAGATTGCGAGCCGCGCGGCGTCATGGTCGGGCCGGCCGGAGAAGGCATAGAGGCCGAAGGCGCCGAGCAACAGCGAGAGGATCTGCGCATCGCGCGGATATTCGGCGAGATGCTGCTCGGCCGCTGTCATCGCCGTCTTGCCCCGACCCTCGATCACCGACGCGATGATCTCGATGTGCTGACGCTCGCGCGGCGTCGCGGTCGGCGCGAGCTGCCGCGCATCGGCCGCCTTGGCGCGCGCCTGGGCGCCTTCCATGTTGAGCTGGTGGACGCGGGCACGGCCGAGATGGGCCAATGCGAACGCCGGGTCCTCGGCGATCGCAGCCTCGAACGCTGAGTCGGCGCCGTGCAGCGCCGCCAGCATGCGATCGACGCCGTCGACATAGTACGCGGCGGCGCGGTCCGAGGTGGTGGTCAGTGGCAGGCCGTAGCGGTCGTGAATCATCGGTTGTCCTCCCGAGTTTGGCTGCGAAGTCTAGCAGAGGCGCGGAAGCCGACAATATTGCGGGAGATGTTCCGAGAAGCGGTTGAGCCGGTACCGATCCGCCGCTAGCTTGCCGCCAGGATTGGACCTTGTGGGGAATCGGGGCTTGCGGACGTGACATCGGGCGAAGCGAGTGCGCAGGCGGCAAGGCCGTTGCCTGAACCGGCCGTCTCGGACATGCCGCTGCTGCGGATCGAGGGCGTCGCCAAATCGTTCGGGAATTTCCGCGCGGTCGACCAGCTCTCGCTCGACATCCGCGCCGGCGAATTCTTCGCGCTGCTCGGCCCGAGCGGCTGCGGCAAGACCACGCTGCTGCGCATGCTCGCAGGCTTCGAGACGGCGGACGAGGGCCGCATCCTGCTCGGCGGCAGCGACATCGCGCAGGTGCTGCCGCATGAGCGGCCCGTCAACATGATGTTCCAGAACTACGCGTTGTTTCCGCATCTGTCGGTGCGCGACAACATCGCCTTCGGCCTCAGGCGTGCCGGCATGGCGCGCCGCGACATCGCGACCCGCGTCGCGGAGATGGTGGCCCTCGTCAAGCTCGAGGGGCTCGAGAAGCGCAAGCCCGACCAGCTCTCCGGCGGACAGCGGCAGCGCGTGGCGCTGGCGCGCTCGCTGGCGCGCCGCCCGCAGGTGCTGCTGCTCGACGAGCCGCTCGCCGCGCTCGACAAGAAGCTGCGCGAGAGCACGCAAGGCGAGCTGATGGAGCTGCAGCGCCGGCTCGGCATGACCTTCATCATCGTCACCCACGATCAGGAGGAGGCGATGACGATGGCCGGCCGGATCGGCGTGATGGATGCCGGCCGTCTGGTCCAGGTCGCCACCCCGCGCAATCTCTACGAGGCGCCGGCCTCGCGCTGGATCGCCGAGTTCGTCGGCGACATCAACCTGTTCAACGGCCAGATTGCCGCCCGCGAGAACGGACGGTTGACGGTCTCGACCGCGGAAGCAGGCGCGCTCGCGGTCAGCGAGCTGTGGCCGCCGGTGACCAAGGAGATGGTCAGCGTTGGGATCCGCCCCGAGAAGGTGAAGCTGTCGCGCCGTGCGCCGGCCTCGGATGCGGGCGCATCGCAGACCATCAACCGGCTGGAGGGTGTCGTCACCGACGTCAACTATCTCGGCGGCGTGACCAGTTACCGCGTGAAGCTGGAGACAGGCGCGGTGGTGCGCTCGTCGATGGCCAATACCGCGCGGCTCGATGTCGACGCCTATCTCGCCGGCCAGCGCGTGGTGGCATGGTTCACCGCCGACGACTGCCTGGTGCTCGAGCAATGAGCGCGCGCCGCATCTTCGCTCGTCCGGCGCGGTTCGCCGCCATCGCACCCTATCTCTGGATGGTGCTGTTCTTCCTGGTGCCGTTCGGCTTCGTGCTGAAAATCAGCCTGTCGCAGACTGCGATCGCGCAGCCGCCCTATACGCCGGTGTTCGATTTCACGGAGGGGCGCGCGGCGCTGGCGGCCGCGTTCGCGCAATTGTCGTTCGATAATTTCCGCCTGCTGCTGCAGGACAATCTCTACATCCTGTCCTATCTGCGCAGCCTCGTCGTCGCCGTAACCTCGACCGTGGTCCTGCTGCTGATCGGCTATCCCATCGCCTACGGCATGGCGCGGCTCCCGCAGCGTTGGCAGGGCGTGGCGATGATGCTGGTGATCGTGCCGTTCTGGACCTCGTTCCTGATCCGCATCTATGCCTGGATCAACATCCTGCAGCATGACGGCCTGCTCAACCAGATCCTGCTCGCGCTGCACATCGTGTCCGCGCCGGTGGTCTGGCTGTCGACCGACAGCGCGATGTATCTCGGCATCGTCTACTCCTATCTGCCGTTCATGATCCTGCCGCTCTATGCGACGCTCTCGAAGATGGATGCATCTCTGCTGGAAGCCGCGGGCGATCTCGGCGCCTCGCCGCTGCAGGCGTTCTGGCTGGTGACGTTCCCGCTGTCGCTGCCCGGCGTCGGCGCCGGCGCGCTGCTCTGCTTTATCCCCATCGTCGGCGAGTTCGTGATCCCCGATCTGCTCGCCGGCTCCAATTCGCTGATGATCGGGCAGACGCTGTGGCTCGAGTTCTTCACCAACAAGGACTGGCCGGTGGCGTCAGCTGCGGCGGTCGCATTGCTGCTGCTGCTGGTGCCGCCGCTGGTGCTCTACGACCGCCTGCAACGCCGCCAGTTGGCGGGTGGCCGCTGATGGCGCACTCCGCGACCCGCCTCACGCGCTTCAACATGACCTCGCTCGCGCTCGGGCTGGCGTTCCTCTACCTGCCGATCGTGATCCTCGTGATCTACTCGTTCAACGCCTCGCGGCTGGTGACGGTGTGGGGCGGCTGGTCGCTGCGCTGGTACCACGAGTTCTTCAGCGACCGCGCCATGCTGGATGCGGCGTGGATGAGCCTGTCGGTCGCCGCGGTGTCGGCGACGCTGGCGACTCTCCTAGGCACGCTGGCGGCAGTCGGGCTGGCGCGGGGTGAGCGGTTCCGGGGACGGGCGCTGTTCTCCGGCATGCTGTATTCCCCGCTGGTGATGCCCGAGGTGATCTCCGGCCTGTCGCTGCTGCTGCTGTTCGTGGCGCTGAATGCCGAGCGCGGCTTCTGGACGGTGACGATCGCCCATACCACGCTGACGATGTGTTTCGTCACCGTGGTGGTGCAGTCGCGCCTCGCCACGCTCGATCGTAGCCTGGAGGAAGCCGCAATGGACCTCGGCTGCGATCCGGTGCGCGCGTTCCTCCTGGTGACGCTGCCGCTCATCGTGCCGGCGATCGTGGCGGGGTGGATGCTCGCCTTCACGCTGTCGCTCGACGACGTCGTGATCGCGAGCTTCACCACCGGTCCGGGTTCGGCGACGCTGCCGATCCGGATCTATTCGGAAGTGCGGCTCGGCGTGAAGCCGGAGATCAACGCGATCTGCACGCTGGTGATCGCGCTGATCGCCGTGATCATCGTGGTCGCCTCATTCGCCTCGAAACTGTCGAGCGCGCGCGGCGAGAGCGCCGCACCGCTGTGAGGCGCGTTACGATTTGACGGCGCCGGCAGTCAGCCCACCGACCATGTAACGCTTGAAGGCGTAATACACCGCGGCCGGCGGCAGCGCGTAGATGAAGCCGGTGGTCATTAGCAGCTCCCATGGCGAGTCGTCGGCGGCGAGGAAGTTGCCGAGCGCGACCGGCAGCGTGATGTCGGTGTCCTTCGACAGCAAGAGGAACGCGTAGAGATATTCGTTCCAGGCAAGCAGGATCGCATAAGTGCCGACCGCGACCAGCGAGGGCATCATCAACGGCACATAGACCAGGCGGAACAGCTGCAGCGTGGTGGCGCCGTCCATCGTCGCGGCTTCGTCGAGCTCGACCGGCAGCTTGTCGGAGGCCTGCTTCAGCACCCAGATCGCGTAGGGCGCGGCGATCGTCACCATGGCCAGAATCAGCGACCAGTGATTGTTGAGCAGGCCGTAGGTGCCCATGGTGCGGTACATCGGCACGGCGAGGAACGCCGCCGGGATGAAATAGGTGAACAGCGCCATGTTCATCACCACCCGACCGCCCGGCACGCGCAGCCGCGAGATCGAGAATGCCGCGGCGGTGGCGACGAACAACGTCAGCGCGCCGACGGCGAGCGCGATCACGGCCGAATTCCAGAACTGGATCCAGAAGTCGCGCAGGAAGTAATGCTGCTGGTGGAACACGATCGAGAAATTATGCAGCGTCGGATGCGTCGGCCACAGCTTGCCGGTGAACGCGTCCTCCTTCGGCGAGATCGCGAACACGAACATGTGGTAGATCGGGATCATGGTCCAGATGAAGACCGGGATGCCGATCAGCAGCAGCTTGGCTTCGGTGCCGACTTCGCGGAGGGTGGGCAGCTTCATCGCGACAACCGTTTCATCATGTAATAGACCAGCGGCAGCACGAACGGCATCGCGCAGACGATCGAGGCCATCGCCAGCGACAGCTGGTCGAGCCTGAGATAGCGGATGCCCAGCGTCGACAGCACGTGGGTGAGGTCGGCGGGTCCGCCGCCGGTGAGCAGATAGACGCTGTTGAAGTCGCCCAGCGTCCAGATCATCGAGAGCAGCGTGCAGGTGATGTAGAGCGTCTGCATCGACGGCCAGGTGATGTAGCGGAATTTCTGCCACCAATTGGCGCCGTCGACGTCGGACGCCTCGTACAGATCGTGCGGGATGGCGAGCCGTCCGGTCAGCAGGATCAGCGTCCAGAACGGCAGCGACTTCCAGATGTGCACGCCGATCGCCATCGCCAGCGCGACCGCCGGATCGTTCAGCCAGTTCGGGCCGTCGTCGCCGGTGAACTTGAAGATCAGCTGGTTGACCACGCCCCATTCCGGATTGAGCATGAAGCGCACAGAGAGAATGGTCGGGATCGACGGCACCGCCCAGGGCAGGATGAAGATGACCGACAGCCACCTGATCCAGGGCCGCTGCTGGGCGAAGAAGCCGGACAGGAACAGCGCGATCAGCATCTTGATGTTGATGCCGATGACCAGGAAGATCAGCGTGTTGACGGCGGCGCGGGCGAAGATCGGATCGTTGTACAGCGCGACATAGCTCGATGGATGGCGCGCCAGCCACAGCCCATAGCCGACCGGATAGACCACGAAAGCGAGGAAGACGAGCAGATAGGGCGCAAGCAGCGCGATGCCCCAGATCTGCGGCGGCGACAGCCGCGCCGACAGCGGCGGCGAGGGGACATCGGATGCGGAGAGCGTGATCGCCATAGTCTGTCTCGTCTCTTGGCCCTCTTTACCTCGCCCCGCTTGCGGGGAGAGGTCGGATCACATCGCAGATGTGATCCGGGTGAGGGGGTACAGGGCTCTCCGCGCGTATTGCTCGCGGATGGAGCCCCTCACCCCGACCCTCTCCCCGTGAAGGACGGGGAGAGGGGGAAGATTATCACCCCGCCACCTGCTTGATGCGCGTGATCAGCTCGTCGACGGCCTTGTCCACCGGCACCTTCTCGCTGACCACGCGGTTCATGGCCTTGGCCCAGACGTTCTCGTTGTTCAGGATGGTGAACTTCCAGTTCTTGGTAAAGTCGAACGGCGCGGTGCCGCCGGTGAACTGGTTCCAGACCGCCTTGCGATGCCGGTCGGCCTGCCAGAACGGGCTCGCCTGGCTGGCCTTGGTCACCGGGAACCAGCGGCCGAGCGCACCTTCGATGTAGGGCCGGACGTTGTCTTCCTGCATCAGGAAGCTGATGAACTGCTTGCCTTCCGCCTTGTTCTTGGCGTTGGCGAAGATCAGCCCGGTCTTGACGTCGGAGCGGTAGCGGATCGTCGAGCCGTCCGGAGCCTTCGGGAACGACGCGGTGATGATGTCGTGCTCATAGGCCTGCTTGCCGGCGGCGCGCTGCGCGTCGGTCAGCGCCGGGTTGGTGGAATCCTCGAACCACTTCGCCGCGATCGAGATCGTGAAATTGTGGGTCATCACGATCGTCTTGTTGTGGAAGGCGACGTTGTTGTCCGGGTCCTTCCAGGTCGTCGAGGAGGGCGGCGTGCAGCCCTTGGTGTAGGTGTCGGTATAGTCCTTCAGCGCGTGGATCAGGCCCTCGCGCACCTTGGGATCATCGACCAAGAGCTTGCCGTCGTCGTCGACCAGCTTGACGTGGTAGGCGTCCATGAAGGTGTAGAACGACTGGAACGAGTCGGTGGATTCCACGCCCATCGGCTGGCCGACGCCGTAGATGCGCTGGCCGGTCGCCTTGCGGATCCCCGGCTGCACCTTGTCGCACCAGAACGTCCAGTAGTCCTCCCACTTGGTCGGGATGTCGGCGGCCTTGAAGCCGGCCTTCTCCAGCATGTCGTTCCAGATCTGGACGTGCATGCTCTGCTGCTTCAGCGGGAAGCCGTAGTAGGACTTCTTCTTGGCGACGCCATTGTAGAGCAGGGCGGCTTCCAGCGTGTTCGGCGCGAAGGCATCCTTCATCGGCAGCATGATGTCGGAGAGGTCTTCGAGCTTGCCCTCGAAGGCCCATTTGCCCTGGGCCTGCACATCGTAGGTGTCGGAATAGGCGACGTCGGGCACGGTGCCGGAATCGAGCGCGGCGACCGTCTTCGGAATCATGTCCTGGATCGCATATTGCGACAGTTCGACCTTGATGCCGGTCTTGGCTTCGAATTTCTTGATCGTGTCGAGCAGCGCGTCGTCTTCGGATTTGTAAAATCCCTTGCCCCACCAGACGGTGATCGTCTTGCCCTGGGCGAGAGCGGGTGCAGTTGCGGCGAACAGGCCGACCGCAGCGACCGCAATTGATAGCGCACCGATAACCTTGGATCTCACGTTCTTCTCCCCTCATGAGGCCGGCTTTTTTTAACCGGTTGGAGAAAACATTAGCGCATGCCCGTGACCCGATAAAGATGCCGCGTCGACGACTTCTGTAGGGGGCTCATGGGAGAGCGTGGATCAGTCCCGCTGCATCGATGCGGAAAGTGAATGGATCGATCGGTTCGGCCTTGGTCAGTTCAACTGGGCCAGTTCGACTTCGGTCAGTTCGATTTGGCATTCTCGGCCGATGTCGCCGGTGCGTTGCCGGGCACGCCGGAAGCGGCATCGGGCGCGACCGCGGGCCGTGCGGCGCCGCCGGTGAAGCGCTCGATCACCGAACGCACCGCGTCGCGGGTCTTGCGATCCTTCACCGCGTCGAGCAGCGGGGCGGATGCCGGCGAGCGGCGGATCAGGCTTTCCGGATCGGGGAAGATCAGCGGATCGTCCCACGGGCCTTGAATCACGAACGGCAGATCGAACGCGGTGCCGCCGGCCGCCGCCGAGGTCAGGCTGGCGACGCCCTTGAGATCGTACTCACGCGACGGCACCGAGGCGGTGCCGGTCAGCGTGATCTTCGCCGCCGGGCTCACGACATGGATGTCGTCGGCGGTCGCGACTCCGTCGGAGAATTTCACCGAGACACTGAGATTGTCATAGGGTGTCGAGCCGGAGCGGAAATTGCCGCCGCCGGACAGCGGCCGCTTCTCCAGCCGCCGCAGCAATTGCTCGACATTGAAGCCGGCGATCGCGCCGTCGTGGCCGTTCAGCGTCGCGGTGCCGTCCAGCGACGACGCGAGCCCGAACGGGCTCGAGCCGGAGGCCGTCAGCGAGACGTTGAGGTTGCCCCGGCCGGACAGCTTGTTGATGCCGAACAATTCGCTGGCGCAGGCCTGCAGATCGACATCGGTGAACTGGAATTGCGCCCTGACGTCGGCGACCGCATCCGAGCGCGCGATCGCGAACGAGCCCTTGGCGATGCCGCCATACATCTGCGCCTCGCCGACGCTGAGCGCGAGCGCGCCGCCGCGCAGATTGGCGCCGAACGCGGTGCGGCCGAGCTTGGACGGACCAACCGTCACCTTGGCGGCCGACAGGCGCATGTCGAGATCGGTCGACGACAGCGAGGAGAGGTCGAACAGCTGCCTGTTCCAGTCGCGCTGGCCGCTGGCCAAGAGGCGGAAGGTCGAGATGTAGGGCGTGAAATCGAGATTGCCGGCGGCAAGCGTCGCCTGCAGCGTCTGCCGGCCGTTATTGGCGTAGGTCATCACGCCCTCGGCGACATTGCCGTCGAGCTCGACATTGACATTGGTGAGCGCGACCGAGCCGCCGACCACATTGGCGCGGGCCTTCAGCGCGAAACGGCCGAAGCCGCCACCGCCGCCGGGCGGCGCCTGTCCCATCCAGCGCAGCGCGTTGCGCAGCGACGGTGAGTCCATGGTGGCGGTGCCTTCCATCATCAGGCTGGTGCGGTTGGCGACGGTTCCGTCGAACGCAACCTTGAGCGGTGCGCTGGCCAGCCGCGCCTTGAGGCCGGAACGGTCGCCCGACAGCAGCGCGACGAAATCGCTGGCGCTGATCGAGCCGTCGACGCGCTCGCCGCGCCAGTCGAACTGGCCGGTTGCGGCAAACGAGCGCGAGATCGAGGGCCAGGCCAGCGACAGGTCGATGTCGCCGAGCTGCTCGGAGATATTGTTGGTGCCATCCTGGTAATTCAGCTCGCCGTCCTGGATCCGGATTTCGGAGAACGACACCTGGTTCTCGGCGCCGGGCGTCATCGTCCTGGCGATGGTCTCGACGAACGGGGTCCAGTTGCTCTCGCCGGCGCTGTCGCGGACCACACGGATATGCGGACGGAGCATCATGACGTCGGCAATCTCGAACCGCCGCAGCAACAGCGGCAGCAGACGCAGATTGGCGGTCAGCACATCGACCTGCAGGGCAGGACCGATGGTATCGGCGCCCTTCAGCCCGACATTATGGAAGGAGACATAGCTGCCCGGAAACACCGAAACATCGATCGGGCCGTTGACGACGAGCTCGAGCCCGGTCACGGCGCGAATCTGTGCTTCCACCGCGCTCCGCAGCGCGTCCCGGTTGAGGAACCACGACGTTCCGACCAGCCCGACGAGCGCCAGGCCGAAAAGCGCCGCGATCGGCATCCCCAGGCGCTTAATTCCTTGGGCCATCGTCAATGACATATCCGGGTCGGGTTGAGTTTTGTCGGGTCGTCGTCGGACACAGCGGGCTCGCTCCGGAGGCCCCTGCCAACCCACGCAACTTGAAGGGTTTTCTTGACGCTTTCAAGGCCATGTTGATGTGGCAGGCCGCCGCCCGTCGCCGCACCGGGGCCGTGATTGACGCATTGCGAAGATTTCGCCTAATAATCCGCTGGACAGAGCCGTTCCGCGCCCTCCATCAGGTATTCATTGCATGAACAAGGTTTATCCCGACGCCAAATCGGCACTCGATGGTCTCCTCAAGGACGGCATGATGATCATGTCGGGCGGCTTCGGCCTCTGCGGCATCGCCGAGACCCTGTCGGACGCGATTCGCGAATCCGGCGTCAAGGGCCTCACGGTCGTCTCCAATAATGCCGGCGTCGATGGCATCGGCCTCAGCCGGCTGCTGGAAACGCGCCAGATCAAGAAGATGATCTCGTCCTATGTCGGCGAGAACAAGCTGTTCGCCCAGCAATATCTCGCCGGCGAGCTCGAGCTCGAGTTCAACCCGCAGGGCACGCTGGCCGAGCGCATCCGCGCCGGCGGCGCCGGCATCCCGGCCTTCTACACCAAGACCGGCGTCGGCACGCTGATCGCCGAGGGCAAGGAAGTGAAGGAATTCGACGGCGAGAAGTACATCATGGAGCGCGGCCTGTTCGCCGACGTCGCCATCGTGCACGCCTGGAAGGGCGACACCGCCGGCAACCTGGTCTACCGCAAGACCGCGCGCAACTTTAACCCGATGATGGCGACCGCCGCGAAGGTCACCGTTGCCGAGGTCGAGCATCTGGTGCCGGCCGGCGAGATCGACCCGGACCACATCCACACCCCCGGCATCTTCGTCAAACGCATCATCGAGGTCGGGACCGGCAAGAAGCGGATCGAGTTCCGCAACACCCGCCCGCGGCCCGCCGCTTAAATCACACCTCTTCAGGAGAGCCTCATGGCCTGGACCCGTGAACAGATGGCCGCCCGCGCCGCCAAGGAATTGCGCGACGGCTATTACGTCAATCTCGGCATCGGCATCCCGACGCTGGTCTCGAACTACATTCCCGATGGCGTCGACGTGAACCTGCAGAGCGAGAACGGCATGCTCGGCATGGGCCCGTTCCCCTATGAGGACGAGGTGGACGCCGACCTCATCAACGCCGGCAAGCAGACCGTGAGCGAATTGCCCTCGACCAGCTATTTTTCCTCGGCCGATTCCTTCGGCATGGTGCGCGGCGGCCATATCGACCTGTCGATCCTCGGCGCCATGCAGGTGGCGCAGAACGGCGACCTCGCCAACTGGATGATTCCCGGCAAGATGGTGAAGGGCATGGGCGGCGCCATGGACCTCGTCGCCGGCGTCAAGCGCGTCGTCGTCGTGATGGAGCATTCCGCCAAGGACGGCGCGAAGCTGCTCAAGCAGTGCAACCTGCCGCTGACCGGTGAGCGCGTGGTCGATATGGTCGTCACCGATTTGGCGGTGTTCACCATCGACAAGCACGGCAAGGACGGCATGGCGCTGATCGAGCTCGCCGACGGCGTCACGCTCGACGAGGTCAAGGCCAAGACCGAAGCGGAATTCCGCGTCGCGCTGAAGAACACCTGAGATGATTGGTGCGGGACGATCCTCGATCCGTCCCGCACGATCCGACGACGCCGGCTTCATCGCCCGCGTCGTGCTGGCCGCGCAGCGCGGCCCGTTGCCGCGCGGCTGGTTCGACATCGCGCTCGACCGGCCGGAGGGCGAGTGTCTCGCGTTCATGACGCGGCTCGCCGTGGCGCGGGTGCGCTCATGGTACCATGTCGCCCATTTCCTGATCGCTGAGGTCGACGGCGTGCCGGCTGCCGCGCTGTGCGCCATGCCCGCATCCGGAACGGTCGTCGCCGCACGCGCGGCGATCGAGGAGGTCGCGGCCGAGACCGGCGCGGATGCCGACGGCATCGTCGCACGCGGCGGCTATGCCCGCAATTGCTGGGTTCAGGGCGGCGAGGGCGACTGGCTGATCGAGCACGTCGCAAACCTCGGATCCTATCGCGGCGGCGGTCTGGTGCAGGCCCTGATCGCCCGTGCGCTCGCCGACGGCAAGGCTGCCGGCTATTCGCGGGCATCGATCTCGTTCGTGATCGGCAACCACGCGGCCGAGCGCTGCTACACCAAGGCCGGCTTTGCCTTCGCCGAGGAGAAGCGCGACGCGGCCTTCGAAGCCCTGACCGGCGCGCCGGGCTTTCGCAGATTTGCGCGGGGGATGTGAGGGGCGGCAGGCGCCGCATTCACTCCCGTCGTCCCGGCGAAGGCCGGGACCCATAACCACCGCATTCCGTGATGAACGGGATAGCGGCCCCAGCGACGCGCAACAACAGCATTTGGGGTAATGGGTCCCGGCCTTCGCCGGGACGACAGCGAATGTGTTGCGCTGCCGGTGAATCAGACATCCCATCCTCACGACATGAGTTGCCGTCGAGCAGTCACACAGCGCGTGACATTCGGCAACCGCTTGCCCGCTCCCGCCCGCGATGGCAGAATTGCCCCATCTTGTGCAAGATCGGACACGGCCATGCCACTCACCCGGATTTGGGTCTATGACGGCATTCTCGCTTCGGGCGTTGCGGGCATCGTCGATGTCTTCACTGCCGCCAATTCGGTGGCGGCGAAGCGGCCGCTGCGTCACAACGGCAAGCCGTCCCAGCTGCGCTGGCGCGTCGAGTCACTCGATGGCCGGCCGGTGCAGACCGCGTCCGGCCAGGTCGTCGGCGTCGATGGACCGATCAGCGCGCGGTCGGCGGCGGATGCGGTGGTGATCCCCGGACCGTTCGTCGGCGATATTGAGCGCTTCTTCGCCCGGCTCGAGACGGTCGAGCCGCTGCTCACCGCGCTGCGGCGGCAACATGAGCGCGGCACGCTGCTGGCGTCCTATTGCACCGGCAGCTTCATCCTCGCCGAGGCCGGCCTGCTCGACGGCCGGGTCGCGACCACCCATTGGGCGAACGGGCGGACATTCGCGATGCGCTATCCGGCGGTGGATCTGCGTGTCGCCGAGATCCTCACCGAGCAGAATCGGATCGTCTGCTCGGGCGCGGTGACCACCTCGCTCAATCTTGCGCTCCGGCTGGTCGAGAAGTTCGCCGGCACTGAGGTGGCCGCCGAGACCGGCAAGCTGATGCTGATCGACGGCAATCGCGTCTCGCAGGCGCCCTATGCCGGCCGCACGCACGACGCCCAGCATTCCGATGCGCTGGTGGCGCGGGCGCAAAGCCTGATGGAGAAGTCGCTGCAACGCGGCTTCAGCCTCGCCAGGCTGGCCCGCGACCTTTCGGTCAGCGAACGCACCTTGAACCGCCGCTTCAAGCTCGCGGTCGGCGAGGCGCCGCTGCAATATCTGCAGGCGCTGCGCGTCGACGTGGCCAAGCGGCTGATCGAATCCAGGCGGCTGAGGCTCGACGCGGTCAGCGCGCGCGTCGGCTACACCGATCTGTCGACCTTTCGCCGCCTGTTCAAGCGCGAAACCGGGCTTTCGCCTCGCGAATACCAGCGCCGGTTTGCGCGTGTCACCGCGCGCATGGCGCCTGCAAGCTGACGCCGTGTCTGAATCTGCCCTGAGAATGGCGATACTGCCACTGCTGCCGGAAACGTCTCGCGCATAAACCTCCTGTTGCAACAACAGGAGGTTTCTCAAATGCCGATGATCGACGTCACAATTCCCGAAGGAGCCCTGAAGCCGGCCGCGGAAGCGCGGCTGATCAAGGAGCTCGGCGATATCCTGATCGGTCACGAGGGGTTCGACCCGGCAAGCAAGGTTGCGCAAAGCGTCACCGTCGTGTTCCTGCATCGGCCGGCCGCGGTCTATGTGGCGGGCGAACCGTCGCCGTCGCCGCGCTATCGCATCGTCCCGACGGTGCCCGAGGGGCAGTACACCGAAGCCTCGCGCGCGGCTTTGGTGAAGGACGTGACCGCTGCCGTGGTCCGCGCCGACGGCGGGTCGTACGAGGACGTGGCGCCGCAGGTATGGGTGTTTCCGACCGAGATACCGGATGGCCAGTGGGGTAGCCGCGGCGTCATTCGTCTGCTGCCGGACATTCAGGCCTTCATCGCCGGCGAGCATGAACGCAAGGTCGGCGAAGAGCGCCTTGCACGGCGGCGGCGCGTCAAGGCGCTCGAACTGCTGGGTGGCGCGATCGATGCGGCGCGACGCGGCGTCGATTAGGCCGCGTACTCATAAATCGACTGCATCAATCGACGTCCGCTGTTCCCGACAGCGACGCAAAAGCGGTCGTTGCCTGACCTCCGAGATGGGCCATCGGCGAATTAATGCAGGTCGTCCCACTCGATTACCTCTTCGGCGCGAGCCCGGGTTTTGCCGGATCGTAAATGAACCAGCACTCCTTCTTCTTCTGGAGCTCAACGTCCTTCAGATAACAATTCTCAATTTCGATGCCGTCGCCCTCGCAGAAGGCACTCCGCCTTCCGCATTTGCTTCCGGCCTTGTCCATGTCCTCGGGGCAAGCGCAGGGACCTTTCTCTTCATGATATCGCTGTGCTGTCATGGACTGCGCCGCGACAAATGTCGGAACGGCGATAGAGGCTGCGAAGGTGAGAAGAGTCAGCGTTCGCATGACGGGCACCTCCTCCTTGGGGCGTCGGCTATCACCACCGTGGTCCGCGTCGACGCCCCACATGTCGATCGCCTACTCTAGCGCCGCAGATCTATCGGTTGGAAGCCGAGACGTCATCAGACCACCGCGACGTCAGCGACCTTGCCTTGGTCCAGTTCGCTTCTATGGCTCCGCGCCAATCCGTCCACGCCCTGATTGCACGGCAGCGGGCAAAGCAGCGTCATCCGTGATGACGCTCACGCCGTCGGTTGCGATGCGCGCAACTCTGGAAGCGATTTAATCGCGATTGGCGTGTCGCGTCAGTCCAAACGCGTGTCGCAATAGTCCAAATGTTCGAACGCAAGTGACGCCAATCAAAGACATTTTGGTGTTTCGTCGCAAGCGCGCCGCACGTGCATCGCATCGGCAATCCGGCCAACAAAAAACAAAATCCGGATCGAATGAGGGCGCGGTTGCGGCAAGGCGCGGATGATCTCACGATGTGCCGCGCCGTCGCAGCCGTCTTTGCCCTCCGATTGTCTCCATCATCGAGGATCGATCCGTGATTAAGGTTTTTCGCCGCTCGTTCGTTGCCGGCCTGCTGTCGCTTGGCCTGGCGTTGCTGTCACCTCATGGCGCCCAGGCGCAGGCGCAAGGGCAGGGGACGGACACCATCCTCGTGCTCGATGCATCCGGCTCGATGTGGGGCCTGGTCGACGGGCAGAGCAAGATCTCCGCCGCGCGACAGGCGGTCGATGCGATCCTGTCGAAATGGAATCCCGCCGATCGTCTCGGCGTGATGGTCTACGGCCATCGCTCGAAGGGTGACTGCAAGGACATCGAGCTGATGGTGCCGGTCAGCAAGTTCGATCCGGCGAGGATCAAGGCTGCGATCGATGGCATCAACCCGAAGGGCAAGACGCCGATCTCGGACTCGCTGCGTGCTGCCGCCGAGGCGCTGCACTCGACCGAGAACAAGGCCAATGTGATCCTGGTGTCCGACGGCATCGAGACCTGCGCGCCGGATCCGTGCGCGGCCGCGGCCGAGTTGAAGAAGGCCGGCATCGGCTTCACCGCGCACGTGATCGGCCTCGACGTCGCCGATCCCGCGGCGAAGAGCCAGCTGCAATGCATCGCGCGCGCGACCGGCGGCGTCTATCTCGATGCCGGCAACGCCGCGAGCCTCACCGGCGCACTGACCAAGGCGGTGGCGGCGACGCAAGGCACCAAGGTCGCAAGCGAGGCGCCGCCGAAGCCGGCGGCCGCCGATCCCTATCTCGGCAAGAACCTTCGTGGCGTGGCGCGGCTCGCCGAAGGGCTCGATCCGATCAGCGACGAGGACGTCAACTGGGGCGTCTACAAGCGCGCCGGAGGCGAGAAGGGCGAGCACGTCAACACCTTCTACGGTGCGCCGTTCGCCGACAACATCGCGCCCGGCGATTACATCGTGGAAGTGAGCTACCGGCAGCTCAAGCGCGAGTTTCCGCTCAAGGTTGAGAACGGCAAGCCGACGACGCTCGACGTCATCCTCGATGCCGGCTACGTCACCAGCGAGGGCTCGGTTGCGGGCGGGGCTGCCAAGGTGGACGACGTGGTCTGGCAGGTCACTGACAAGGGCGGCAGACTGGTCGCGCAGGAGTATGACGCGGTGCCACGCTTCGTGCTCGCGGCGGGCAATTACACGCTGACCCTGACCAAGGGGCAGTCGAAGACCAGCAAGCCGTTCGCGGTCGCCGCGGGCGACTCCAGCAATGTCCAGCTCACCCTCGACGTCGGCAAGCTGATCGTCACCACCACCTATGCCGAGGGCGGCCCCAAGGTCGAGAAGGACCTCGTGGTTGCCGTGCACCAGCCGGCGAAGGCCGACGGTGACGAGGGCGAAAAGGTCGCGCAGGAATACGACGCCGAATCGAAGTTCGATCTGCCCGGCGGCAGCTACGAGGTGATGGTGACGGTTGGCGAGGCCAAGGGCACGGCGCACGCGGAGGTGAAGTCCGGCGCTCCGACCCGGATCACCGTCAACCTCAACGCCGGCGTGGTCGGGATCAAGGCCGACGGCGCCCAGGAGATCGACATCTACGGCGCCGAGCGCGACATCAATGACGAGCGCAAGCGCGTCTCGGTGAGCTACGAGGCGACCACCAACGTCGCGCTCAGCGCCGGCGACTATGTCGCGGTCGCGACCTATGCCGACGGCCAGAAGGCGGAAAAGCCGTTCTCGATCGCCGCCGGCAAGCGCCAGACGCTGGAGATCAAGCAATAAGGCGGCTGGATCGTTCGGGCGGCGGAAACAGTGCACCTCTCCCGCTCGCGGGGGAGGTCGCATCTCATCGAAGATGAGATGCGGGTGGGGGCTCTCTCCACACCGGGACTCGCGGAGAGAGCCTCCACCCCGACCCTCCCCCGCAAGCGGGAGAGGGAGCCCTTCGGCCGCTCCGTCCCTGACGCACGGCCTGCCGACAATTTGGGCAGACCGCCCGGCTAATCCCGTTCACGTCGGCCGCATCTCCGCCTAGTCTGACTGCAGACGGAGATGAAACAGCATGCGAGCGATCCTTGAGCACTGCACCGGCGGCAACAGGCGCAGCCTGCCGGCCGGCACGGAGTTCATCGAGGAGGGCGGCAAGACAGGTCATCTGTTCGTGCTGCTCGAGGGCAAGGTCGAGGTCGTGAAGGGCGACAGTCTGGTCGCGGTGATCGACGAGCCCGGCGCGGTGTTCGGCGAGATGAGCGTTCTGCTCGACAAGCCGCACAGCGCGAAGGTACGCGCGGCATCCGATTGCGTCCTCTATGAATTCGACGATGCGGCGTCGTTCCTGCGGGAGCAGCCTGCGGTGGCGCTGCTGATCGCACAGCTGCTGGCGCAACGGCTGCACGTTGCCACGACCTATCTGGCCGACCTGATGCACCAATATTCCGATCACGGCACCCATCTGGCGATGGTCAGTGAAGTGCTGCAGAGCATGATCAACCTGCCGCCGATGCAGGTCGCGCCAGGCTCGGATCGGCAATCTGATCCAAGGATGTGAGCCAGTCCGGCGCCTCGCTGAGCGGCGTTGCCGGCCGATGCAGGGGCGCGTCGAGATCGACGATCTGCGCGTCGCCGGCGGCGAGCCAGAAAGCCTTCTCCTGGGTGAGATCGAGCACGATGTAGACCGGCGGCCTGCCGGGCTGCAGCCCGGTATTGAACACCCAGGTGGTCCCGATCCGGTCGAACCACGAGCCGTTCGGGATGAAGGGCGATTGATGCACATGGCCCGAGATCACCATCGCCGGATGGTGACGCTCGATCCAGTGCAACAGCTCGACGTCGCCGAAGAAGCGCTTGCCGCCCCAGCTGATCGGCGAATCCGCCGGCGGCGCATGATGCACCCAGACCCAGCGGCGATGCGGGATGGCGGCTGCCCCGCGCAGCTGGGCGTCGATCCGCGCCTTGACCAGCGGGCCGTCCCACCACGGGCACACCGTGAACAGCGTGTCGCCGATGGTCAGATTGTCGCCGTCGCAGGCGATGCCGAACTCCCTGACGGCAGCGACCCATCGCGCGACCTTCTCGCCCTCCGCGTTGCGCTCGTCGAGGTCATGATTGCCCGAGCAGAAGATCACGCGCGTGAGGCCGGCGAGCCGCGCGAGGTATTTCGTGACGACGACGATCTGGGCGCGGAAGTCCACCGCCGAGCCGAGGTTGAGCGCGTCGCCGGCGAAGATCACGAGATCGAATTGCGGCGCGGCCGCCAGCAGCCAGTCGAACTGCGGCAATGAATAATGCAAGTCGGCGACGACGAGGCAGCGCATCCGCCAGATCCAGATGCCCGGGAAAGCGGGCTGGGTTCGCAAGACAATGAATTTCAAACAATCGGAATTGCAGCAAGATCTATGCCGTGCCGCACGGGGCAAGCGCGACAGATTCTCGCAGTGCGCAGATATGCGCCGCTCGAACGACGTGAGGCGAGCACACCAGTCAGGCTCCCTCTCCCACGCAACCGGGGTTTACCCCGGTTGCGCATCATTGATTTGCGCAAGTCGGGCAGGCCCGACTTGCGACGGGAGAGGGGTGGCCCCGGGAGGGATGATTGAGATGAGTGTCGGTCTTACAATCTCGGCCGCGTGGTGTTGGCCGTTAGGTCGAGAGGGCACGCCGTGTGGCACCCCTCTCCCCAACCCTCCCCCGCAAGGGGGGAGGGAGCCGGCGCGCCGGCGCGTCCCTTACATCGAGCAACGCGCACCTGCTTGCGCGACGCTCCTCAAGCCCTCGCCGCAGCATGCGAGAACACGATCTCGATCAGCGTGCCGGTGCGGCCGCCGGTGCGGATCTGGAATTTGGCGCGATTGGCCTCGACCAGCGCCTTGGTCAGCGACAGGCTGACGCCGCCCGAGCCGGCCTGATCTGACGGCGTCGGCGCGCGGAACGGCTCCAGTGCGGCGGCGACCTCGTTGTCGTTGAGGCTCTGGCCGGTGTCGCGCACGCGCAGCATCACCTCGCCGAAATCCGACAGCGCGGTCGAGACGATCACCTGGCCGCCGGCATTGGCGAGATGGATCGAGTTGCCGATCAGGTTCAGCGTGATCTGGCGCAGCGCGCGGGCGTCGGCGACGACAGGCGGCAGCGTGTGCGCGAGCGAGGTGCGGATGATGATGCGCTCGCGGTTGGCCTGCGGCTGCATCACGGCAACGCAGCTCTCCACCATCTCGTTGAGGTTCTGGCTGGTGAAGGCGAGGTCGAGCTTACCGGTCTCGATCCGCGACAGGTCGAGCAGGTCGTTGACGATCGCGATCACCCGCTCGCCGGAGGCGCGGATGTCCTTCATGTATTCGACATAGCGCTCGTTGCCGAGCGCGCCGAAGCGCTCTGATATCATCACCTCGGCAAAGCCGATGATGGCGTTGAGCGGCGTGCGCAGCTCATGGCTGATCCGCGCCAGCATGTCGGATTTGCCGTTGGCGGCGCGCTCAGTGAGCCGCCGCGCCTCGCGCAACTCGCCCTCGCTCTTTTTCGCCTGCGAGAGATCGCGGAACACGGCGAAGAAATTAGGCCCGTCGGCGCGGGTGCGGCCCATCGTCACCGAGAGCGGGATGATGCCGCCCTGGCGGACGCGGCCGAGCGTCTCGCGGCCGTGGTCGAGCAGGCTGGCAACGCCGGCCGATTTCACGCTGGTGAGATAGTCGAAGATGCCGTGCTGGCTTTCGGGCGCGAACAGGTCGGCGAGATTGCGCGTGACGAACTCGTCGCCATCATAGCCGAACAGCGCCTCCGCGCTGCGGTTGCAGGAATGGATGTTGCCCTCGGCATCGAACATGATGATGCCTTCGGCCGCGGTGTCGAGGATCGCACCTAACTCCTCGGCGTCGGCGTGGCCGGCCTGCGGCGGTAGCGGCGCAAGCACCGGCTCGGCGGCAGCAACGGGCTCCGGATCGGGCGCAGGATCGGAGAGCGCGGCCGCGACCGCGGCGTCTTCGTCCAGCGTGCGCGAGAAGATCAGCGCCAGCGCGGAATCGTCATCCCAGCTGATGGTGTGCAGCCGCGCCTCCGCGGACACCGACTGCGCGCCGTCGTCCGCGTTCTGGTTCGCGGAGATCGTCACCGGCGTACCGGTGCCTGACGTGCTGCTCGCCTGCGAGACGCCGGGCTCGACATAGAGCGCATCGAGCCCGCCGGCGGCTTCCAGCGCGTGCAGGCTGTCATAGCCCATGCGGGCGAGGAAGGCGTGGTTGGCATAGAGCAGGCGGTCGAGCCGGTAGATCAGGATGCCGACCGGCAGCAAATCGAGCAGCGCGCGGTCGCGGCGGGACTCTCCGCGTGGTGCAGGTTCGCTCGCGGCGAGCCAACCGGCCTTTGGCGCCTCGGCCGGCGTCTCCGGTTGCGCGATCGCTTCCTGCTGCTGCGGCGCCTCCGCCTCCGGTTCGCTGGCGGGCGGCGCTTCGGCTACCGCCTCCGTGGCGGCGCGCTCGTTGGTCGTCGCGGTGAGGCCGGCCTCGCTTTCGAGCCGCGCCGACAATTGGCGCGCGAGCTCGTTGAAGGCGTTGTTCTCGACCGGCGTCAGCGACGGCGGCCGGTTGTCGCCGGCAAGACGGAACTGCACCACATTCTGCGGCGGGTCGTGACGCACGTCGTGCGTTTCCCCCTGCGTTCCTCCTTGCGTTTCTTGCGGCGTTTCCACGGCGTGGTCCGGATCGGCTTGGTGTGAAGTCTCTGCTGCGCTCGGCTCGGTCAATTCCTCGGGTGGTGCTGCGGTCGGGTCGGGCGGCGGAGCAACATCATGTGGTGCGGCGGGCCCGGGCGGCGCAGCGGTGCGCGGCGCAGGCGCGACATCGGCCGACAGCGATCGCGGCGCGATCGAGCCGCTGAAGAACTCATAGCGGCGCAAAGCGGCGAGTCGCGCAAGCCCGTCGAGGTCGCGACACACACCAAAGCCGCGGTAGCCGGCGAAATTCCGGGAGCGATCGAACACCGGCAGGCCGGACAATTCGACCGGCAGCCGGCCGCCGCCGTCGACCGGCCAGTGCAGCGTGATGCTGCTCCAGGTGTCGCGGCTGGCGAACGCCTTGAGGACGCGGCCCTCCGGATCGAGGCCAAAACTCTCGGCGATGTCGCTCCAGAGGCGGCCGAAGCCGGCCGCGGTGTGCAGGCCGATCAGGCGGGTGAACTCGTCGGAGCCGAGCGAGAAGCGCGCCTCATGGTCCATCTGCCACATGAAGCGCAGCGGATGGCGCCGTACCGGCAACGGCTCGTCGAGCCAGGATGGCGGTGGCACGGGCGCGAGCGTCGCGGGTGCTGGCTCGGCGGCAGGCGGCGCAGCCGCGATCGCATAAGGCGAGGGCACGCCACCGGCCGGTGGCGCCGATGTTTCCGAAGCGGGCGCGTGTGCGGTCTCTTCGAGATCGGGAGTAGGTTCAGCTGCGGGCGCTTCGACCTGTGGCGCAGCGGGCACCTCGATCAGCGCTTCCGATAGCGGTTCCTCGACCGCGGCAGTTTCGTCGGGCGTGGTGTCGAGAGATGAGGTCTTGAGCGGTGCTGGCACGTCGTGCGCGAGTTCTGCCGATGCGAGCGGTGGAGCAAGGTGCGCAGGTGCTTCGATCTGCGTCACTGCAGGCACCTCGATCAGCGCTTCCGATAACGGCTCCTCGACGGCGGCAGTTTCGTCCGGCGTGGTGTCGAATGCGACAGGCGCGACGGGCGCAGTCTCGGCGTGCATCTCTTCTGGCGCGGGAGCTGGAGCAACGCCCGCAGGTTCGGATTCAGTCACGCTGACAATCGGCTCGGCTGCGGCTTGTTCTTCCGCAGGCGGATCCAGCGCATCGAACAGCGTGAAGGTGGCCGGCGCTTCGCTTGCCGGCGTGGCGGCTTCGGCAAGCGCCGTTGGCGGTTCGACGGCGGCGGGTGCCGATGGTGGCTCGACTGCTGCTGCGTCTTGCTGCGCTGCTGCCGCTACCGGTGCTTCCGGTGCAGCCGTCTCCGGCTCAACCGGTTGAGGCACGATCGGCGCTGCAGGTTTGGCGGCGAGATGCGCCGCCGGCTTGATCAGCGCGATCAGCGCGCGATCGGCGCCGTGGCCGATCCGCTGCAGCACGACGCGGCCGATCGCGACGCTCGCCGCCGCGCGGCCCTGCGCCAGCGCCTCGTTGCGCGCGGCATCGAGGCCGGCTTCGCTGAGATCGTGCAGGCCGGGCAGCGAACGTGCCGCCTCGCTGGTTGCGAGCAAAAGTCCGTCGCCGTTGAAGGCGGCCGCCGGCCGCGGCAAGCCTTGCACCAGCCGCAGCAAGCGCTCGGCGAGCGGCATGTTGCGGCCGATCGCATTGAGCGAGGTCATCAGGATGCCGTGGCTGCCGTCGGATAGCTCGATCCGCCTGCAGCCGCAGGTCGCGAGCATGCCGGGCGCCGCGCCGAAACCGCGCAGCCGCTCCAGCCGCATTGCGCCGCCGGCGTCGAGGCTGGGACCGAGCCGCGCAACCTGGCGGCGATGCGGATCGGCCGGGCCGAAGGCGCGCTTCGCCAGCTCGGCGCCATTGGCGGCACCGAATACCTGCGCGCCGACCGGATTGGCCCACAGAATCCGTGCGCCGTCGGCCGACCACAGCCATGCCGGCAGGGCGCCCGACGCATGGTCCGCCAGCCGCACATCGCCGAGCGCCAGGATCTGGAATTCCGCGTCACTCATCACGCAAGATTTGACCGCATCGTTTGGCTTCTTCCTTAAGCTGCCGGCGCGCCGGCGGTCGCAGGACGACAGCCTTAACAGAAGGTTAGTATCGCAACTGGGGGGCGGCAGGTCCATGTCCGCGGCCAGGGTGCCCCGGCTTAAGCCGGGATAACGTTAACTTGGTTGAACGATCCACAGCCGTTTGACGTTGTCGGGCGGAGAGAGGCGGCTGCGACAGCGTGTTGCGGAACCGGCGGCGCCGTCACACCTGCGATTGCAGTGCCACGATATATTCTGCCGTCCATTCTACCCGGGGCCCGCAGGGCCAACCCGGCAGGCCGATCACCAAGCAAGGGAGAGCGACCATGAGCGACAACGGGCGTGACCATTTCGAGATCCCCAAATTCGAGATCCCCAAGGATATGCGGTCGATGGCGGAAGCGAGCTTCGACCAGGCGCGCAAGGCTTTCGAGCAGTTCGTGACCAATGCGCGGGACACCGCCGGCAAGATCGAGGAGCGCAACGCCACGGTGCGCGCCGGCGCCAAGGAGCTGTCCGCCAAGGCGCTCGGCTACGCGGAGAAGAACGTGCAGTCGTCGCTGGACTACGCCCAGTCGCTGCTCAAGGCCAAGGACCTCAGCGAGGTGATGCGGCTGCACAGCGAGTATGTGCAGGGCCAGATGCGCTCGCTCGCCGAACAGGCCAGCGAAATGGGCCAGGCGGTCAGCCGCGCCGCGATGGATGCGGTCAAGCCCAAGAGCTGAAGCGCTGACGAACTGTGGCAGGCCAACCCCGGTCGGGCGCGGTAATCCCATATTCCGTCGCATAAAAAATGTGGCGTTGCACGCGATCTTACGTTGCGTTGCACAAAATTGACATGATATGGGTGTTTATTAGGCGCGCCCGACGAAGGGCACTCCCGTGAATCAAGGCAGCGTGATCCATTCAACGTTCCCGGCCCTTGTGTCTCCGGGACGTCCGCAATGGTCACATCTACTCACCCGTTGCGAAGGATTACACGTATGACCAACCCGTCCGATCCGTTCTCCGCCTCGATCATCCCGTTCGAAGTTCCCGAGCAGGTGCGTGCGTTCGCCGAAAAGGGCGTGCTGCAGGCCCGCGACAGCTACGCCAAGTTCAAGGACGCTGCCGAGACCCACAATTCGACCGTCGAGGCCGTGTTCACCTCGATGAACAAGGGCGCCACCGCCTATTCGGCCAAGCTGATCGAGTTCTTCAAGGCCAACACCACCTCCTCGCTCGACTTCGCCCAGGAGCTGTTCAGCGTGAAGTCGCCGACCGAAGCGGTCGAGCTGTGGACCTCGCACGCCCGCAAGCAGTTCGAGACCTACACTGCGCAGGCCAAGGAACTGGCCGAGCTCGGCCAGAAGGTCGCCAGCGAGACCGCCGAGCCGATCAAGGCCGGCGCCTCGAAGTTCTACCAGCAACCGGCCGCCTGATCGCGGTCTGCACGACTTAGCGAAAGGCCCGGGCCGATCGCGGTCCGGGCCTTTTTGCTGGACGGGGGCCGTGGATTGGCCCGAGATAAGAGCGGAAATCAGCGCGTTACGGCCTTGCCAAAGGCGGGCGTTGCACCTAGTTTCCGCCGAAATCGCCGCCCCCCTTTTTGCGGGGCCGTGCGTCAGGATGCAGTTGTAGCTCAGTTGGTTAGAGCGCCTGTCTGTGGAACAGGAGGTCGGTGGTTCGAGCCCACCCAACTGTACCAACGAAATCAGCGCCTAGTGTTGGCTGAAGTAGCCTGCTACCGCCATGCTTGCAGGCACCTACGCCATTACGACCAAATCGCGAAATGCAGGTGACCCTCGGTCAATAGCAACCGGTGGTTTTCGTGGCATCGACAGCCCTATGCGAGGATCGCTTGACCGCCGAATGGATCGGTGGCGGCCTGACTGTTTGACCGTGGAATTCGTGTTCCTCGCTGCTTCTTGTCACGCAGGGTGACGTACATCATCGCGGTCATTAAGGCGTCGTTGAACGCGTCATGTTGAGGAAGCGAAGGGATTTCGAGATCTGCGAGAATTGCGGAGAACGACAGATCGATCGAGATGTTTGGGGGGGCATCGCCGTACTTCCGCTCGTAGTAGAGGCTGGAGATCTCGATGCGCGGATTTGGCAATTCGATTCCAATAAACGGAAGAATATATTTGTCCAGCATCGCGATGTCGAAATCGACGTAGTACCCGACTAGCGGCCGCCCGCCGACGAAATGCAGGAAGTCGGGCAGCAACTTCCGGATCGGGGCCTGATGCTCAACGTCGACCTGACGTAGACGGTGTATCTTGATCGCATCCGTTCGCATGCTTGCATCGGGGCGTACGAACCCCTCGAAGCGCTCACTTGTCAGAATGCGGTTGCCTCTGATTTTGATGGCGCCGATGCTGATGATGTCGTCGGTGCGTACGTTTAGCCCCGTGGTCTCGCAATCGATGGCGACAACTTCGTCCTCGGGACCGCGCTTGAACATGAATCGATATGACTGGTCGCCGATCGAAGCTTGGTGAAACAGGCGTTTGATCGCGCGCGGAATCACGTCAGAAGACACCGAGATTGAAGTGATGGCGAATGAACTCGCGGAACTTCTTGACGACGTGGAATGCGTCACGCAGCAGGTCGCGCTCCATGCTCGACAATGATGATGGTCGTACCAGCGTGCCTGTGGCGCCAGCTGACTCCGCCAGTTGACCGTCGAGCCGCAGCATCAGCATGAAATTGAAAGCTTGATGAAGTTCGCGGGCGAATTCGGCGTGCAAGACGCCCATCTCGCGTAGACGGCCGATGCGCTTGTCAGTCGCGGTTTCCATCAACCCATGCTCGAGAGCAAGGCTGCGAACGCCATGCACAATCGGAAATAGACCGCCTTTCTTCAGATCGATGGCGTCGCCATTGCCCGCAGAGGTGATCAAGTTCTTGAAGAGGCCAATCGGCGTCGCGAAGAGGTCTACGGCCCGCGCGAAATGCGCGAGGAACGCCTGTTCGCCGCGTGCCGTCTCGATCAGCGTCGTCTTCGCTTCGGCCAGGAGCGTCGCGTCGCCGGCAACGCACCGTGCGTCGAAAAGTATGGCGACGTTCAGATGAGCGGCATCGTCCGGCAATGTGAGCCAATAGCGTATGTCGGCGATGTAGTCGGCCAGTGGTTTGGACCATGCTGGATTGTTCACCATCACGTGTCCGGGGCAGGGAGGAAAGCCAAAGTCGGACAGCGCGCCGGAGAATGCAGCGCGAAACTTATCAAGCTCCGCTTGTTCGATTGCCTCTAACAGAATGAGGCCGTTGTCTTGATCCGTACGGGCGGTCTGCTCGCCCCGGCCCTCGCTTCCCATGACCATCAGGCACCCGCCCGCGCGAATCTCAGCCGGTGCCACGAGATCGAACAATCTGGAAAACAGACGCTGGTTCAAATCGGAGACGATTTCGCCGATCAGCTCGACGCCGATCCCTTGGCGCCGCAGGGTCCGCACCTGGGCCGCTGTTTGGCGAGCGGCGGCCGCCAGGTCGTCTTGGTTCGCAGCGCGCTCAATACGTCCGGCGATGACCTGAGCGCTACCGGCGAGGAAGCCCAGGACATCGATGTCCTCCAGGATGCCGACGAAACGTTCGTCGTCGCGAATGGCCACGCGGCGCTTATTGAGCTTGGTCATGAGCACGAGCGCTGACGACACGAAATCGTCGGGCCGCAGTGTGACCAGATCGAAGTGCGCCAGATTGCGAACGGATGTTTGAATAGATTGGCGGCGTAACACAACGGCTTTTGACAGGTTCATGCCCGTGATGATGCCGGTCCGTTGGCCGTCGCGCACAAACAATGCGTTGCTGTTGATCTCTTGCATCTTGCGGCCTGCCGTTTCCACGGTGTCGTCGGCTTCGACGAAGGCGGCAGGGTGCAGAAAAAGCTCGGAAATGCGAGCGCGCATCATTGATCCGTGTCGCTGCTCATCCTGGTCCTTGACGAACTCATCCAGTTTACGCGCGATATCGTGGTAGAAGAACGAGGCAAATCTCGGATTATTCTGGATCAGGTCGAGCACCGTAGATCGCGGAGCGGAGTAGCATAGCGTTTCGTCGCGGGCGCGGAAGGCGTGTCCGCTTTTGCCGTGCACGAGGGCGCGGCTGTCGAAGCTGTCCTTCGGGCCGAGCAGGGCCAGCAGATCGGTCCCGTCGCGCTCCTCTATCGTGCCTTTGATGACGACGAAGAGGGCCTGCGAGGCGCTGCCTTGGTCGATGACCGGTTCGCCGGGTCGAAAGTAGACGACGTCCAGCGCCGCACGAAGCGTCTCCACTTCATGCGGCGTCAGACGATCGAACGGCGGATTAGCAGCATCAAATGCCTTGGGCATTCGCCATTGTGCCTATTTTCCACGTGCGGAAGGTTCAGTGACTGGTGGCGCTTGCTGCTCCGATGCCAGTCTGGCTCCGCACGAATTGCGCGTCGAAGCCGTCGCGGTCCTTGCCCGCACGCGCGCTACGGTCCAGGACCGAGATCAGCCAGATGGACACGAATGCGATTGTCATCGAGAACAGAGCAGGGTTGTCCAGTTTGATGGGGGCCGATCCCTTTGCAAAGCCGAGCGTCACCTCCCATACCGCCGGCGACAGAATGACGCCGACGACAGCGCTGATCAGGCCGAGCAGGCCACCAATCAAGGCGCCTCTCGTGGTAAGGTTCTTCCAGAAGATCGACATCACCAGCACCGGGAAGTTGCAGGACGCTGCGATGGCGAAGGCAAGGCCGACCATGAAGGCGACGTTTTGGTTTTCGAAGATAATACCAAGTATGATCGCGAGCACACCCAGGAACAGAGTCGCGATCTTCGAGACACGAACTTCATCCTGTTCATTGGCATGTCCGCCCTTGATTACCATGGCGTAGATATCGTGGCTGATGGAGGACGCTCCCGCGAGCGCCAAGCCCGATACGACGGCCAGGATCGTGGCAAAGGCGACGGCCGAAATGAAGCCGAGGAACAGGTTGCCGCCTACTGCGTCGGCCAGATGGATCGCGGCCATGTTCGACCCGCCCCTTATCGCGGCGATTCCGCTTTTGGTCTTCTCGAGAATCCCTGCGTCGAGGAACGCCAGATCGGTCGAGACGAGCGTGATGGCGCCGAATCCGATGATGAAGGTCAAGATGTAGAAATATCCAATGAAGCCTGTTGCATAGAATACCGACTTGCGTGCGGCCTGCGCGTCTTTCACCGTGAAGAAGCGCATGAGGATGTGAGGCAGACCGGCGGTGCCGAACATAAGGGCCAAGCCGAGCGAAATGGCCGAGAGCGGATTTGAGATCAGGCTGCCGGGCTCCATGATTGCGAGCTTCTTGGGGTGTACTTCGGTTGCCTTGGCGAACAGCGCTTCCGGGCTGAACCCGAATTTGTAAAGCACGGCGCCTGCCATGAATGTCGCGCCGAACAGCAACAGCACAGCCTTGATGATTTGCACCCAGGTCGTGGCTTTCATGCCGCCAAAGGTCACGTAGACCATCATAAGGCCACCCACCAGGATGACGGCAATCCAATAGTCCAGGCCGAAAAGCAGTTGGATCAGCTTGCCGGCGCCGACCATCTGCGCGATCAGATAGAAAGCGACAGTCACCAGCGAGCCGCACGCGGCCAGGATGCGTATCCGCGTCTGGCCGAGCCGGAATGAAGCGACGTCGGCGAACGTGAACTTGCCGAGATTGCGGAGCTGCTCGGCAATCAGGAATGTGACGACAGGCCATCCAACAAGCCAACCTACCGAGTAGATCAGGCCATCATACCCTGAGGTGTAAACAAGACCTGAGATACCCAGGAACGATGCTGCCGACATGTAGTCGCCGGCGATCGCAAGCCCGTTCTGGCCAGCCGAGATGCCTCCACCTGCCGAGTAGAAATCCGCGGCCGATACCGTCCGTTTCGATGCCCAGTAGGTTATCACAAGCGTCAGAGATACGAACCCGATGAACATGCCAATAGCGGACCAGTTGACCGCTTGCTTGGTGCCGCCGTCGATCGTCCCGGCCGCAAGTGCGACCGAAGGAATGCAAATGAACAGCGTCACCAACAGGTGGGGTATCTTTTTCATTGGCGGCGCGCTCCAACAATCTTGCGGATCAGAGGGTCGTATTTTGAGTTCGCCTTGCTGACGTAGATGCCCGTCAGCAGGAATGCCGAAACGATGACCAACAGTCCGATCGGAATGCCAATGGTTGTGACGCCTGTCCCCATCGGTGTGCCAAGGAAGTGTGGCGCGTAGGCGACGAGCAGGATGAAACCGAAATATACGATCAGCATGATCGCCGATAGCGTCCAGCCCAGCGACGAACGCCGGCGAACCAGTTCTTGATAGTTCGGGTCCTGCTCAATTTTTTCGTAAGTGCTCAATGTTTGGGTTCCCTCAGAAATGAGTGGAAGAACGTTTAGCCGCGCAGAGCGGCGTTCAATTCCAGCGTATTCAACGTCAGGCATGTACGGGCGTGAGGCGGGCGGACTCACAACAGTCGCTGTTGAAGCAATGTGAATATGTACGATCGAAGAAGAGGGATCTTGATGCAGATCAAAATGTCGCGTGTGCGCACTGATCTGCCGGCCTCGAGCGCGAAGACATCTCTGGTGCGGTGTCTGGAAAGCAAACTGCGGAGGGTGATTCTTGATGGAGATCAACCCGGCATCGATCATATGACCATATATGGCGAACGAGTGGGGAGTTGGACAAGCAACCAGTTGGCCGCGTGCGGACCGCATGACCTCCGAGAAGAGAGAGCCAGCTTCCCTGGTGTTGTTGGTAATGGTGTCACACAGAAGACAATCTCGGAGGAATTCCCATGGATGCGAAGTCCGTGAATGCTGGTTCGCCGGAAGCGAGCTATGACGTGCCGGCCGACTGGGCCAAGCGCGCTTATGTCAACGACGCCAAATACCGCGAGATGTATGCGCACTCGGTCAAGGACCCCAACGGCTTCTGGGGCGAGCACGG
>NZ_NWTG01000043.1 GCF_002532045.1 Bradyrhizobium sp. C9
GGCAACACTACTCCACAGCCATATGCGATTCCCCTACCCCTCCAGGGGAGGGTCAAGAAAAAAGCCGGCCCCGCATCGGAGGCCGGCTCGTTCGTTTTCACAGCGAGCGCCCAAGCTCACATCGCCGGGATGTATTTGCCGTCCTTGACCGTGAGCAGGATGCGCGAGCGGTCGTCGAGGCCGTAGCGGTCCTTTTCGGTCCAGTTGTAGACGCCCTGGCTCGCCACGATCTCCTTCTCGGAGACGAAGGCCTGGCGAATCGCCTCGCGGAATTCCGGCGTGCCGGGCTTGGCGGTCTTCAGCGCCGTCGGGATGATGCGCTTCAGCACCTCGAAGGCGTCGAAGGAATGGCCGGCGAACTGGCTGCGGCTGTTGGCGCCGTACTTGGCTTCATAGGCCGCGTTCAGCGTCAGGCCCGGCTTCTTGGTCAGCGCGCTGTCGGGCTGAGTCTCCGGCGACATGATCGGGCCGGCCGACATGATGACGCCTTCCGCCGACGCGCCCGCGATGCGGATGAAGTCCATCGTGGCGGCACCGTGGGTCTGGTAGATCAGGCCCTTGTAGCCGCGCTCGCGCAGCGCGGTCTGCGGCAGCGCCGCGGCGGTGCCGGAAGCGCCGACCAGGATGGCGTCGGGATTGGCGGCGACGAGCTTCAGCACCTGGCCCGCGACCGACGTATCCGGACGCGCGAAGCGCTCCTCATCGGTCATGGTCAGGCCCATCGGCACGGCCTGCGCCTTGAAGTCGTTGACCCAGAGGTCGCCGTAGGAATCCGAATAGCCGATATAACCGACGGTCTTGATGTTGTGCGCCTTCATGTGCTCGTAGAGCACCTTGCCCATGATCGGAATCGACTGCGGCAGGTCGACCGACCATTTCGCGCGGGCGTCGTTGATCGGGAACGGCGCGAGACCGAGATGCGGGATGCCGGCCTCGTTGGCGACCGTCGATACCGCGATCGTCGTCGGCGTGATGCAGGAGCCCATGATGATGTCGGCCTTGGACTCGGTGACGAAGCGCCGCGTATTGGTGGTCGCAGCCGTCGGATCGCCGGCGTCGTCGAGCACGATCAGCTTCAGCGGCACGCCGCCGATCTCCTTCGGCACGAAATCGAGCGCGTTGCGCTCGGGGATGCCGAGCGCCGCGGCGGGACCGGTGGTCGAGATCGAGATGCCGATGGTGATCTCATTGGTCTGCGCCAGCGCGGGTGCGACCGGCAGCGCGACAGCAGCTGCGAGCACTGTTGCGGCGAAAGTGGCCTTCCTCATTCATTCCTCCCTGCAGATAAGTTTTTTGGGTTTAAACCAGTTTTGCGGGCCAATTCAGCCCCTTCTTTAGAGCATGATCCGGAAAAGTGGAAACCGGTTTTCCGAGAGGATCATGCTCCGAAAGTCGAGTCATGAGGCTGCGAGTCAGGCCTTCACGACCACGTCAGCCGTTCATGAAGCGGTCGATGACCTCCTGCGGAAACGGCGCCGATTTCAGCCTGGCGGGATCGTCCGGGTGGCGGCCGACCAGCACCCTTGTCTCGAACGCCTCGATGGCCAACGCCTCGCCCTTGAACACGCGGTGCACCACCTCGAAGCTCGAGCGCTTGATGCTCTCGATCCGGCTCTCGATGGTAATCCAGTCGCCATGGGTCGACGGAATGTGGAATTTCGCCCGCGTGTCGACCATCGGAATGCCGACCAGGCCGTATTTGTGAACGAGGTCCTGCTTCGAGCAGCCGGCGGCCTCGAACATGATCGAGGTCGAGTCGTCGAACATCGCGAAGTAGCGCGGGTAGTAGACGATGTTGGCGGGGTCGCAATCTCCCCACTGGATCTGCACGTCGCGCCGATTGACGAACATGGTGTATCCTCGATTGAGCGTGAGCGATCCGGAAGGCGTTTTGCGCCCTTCCGGATCATGCGTCAGCGCGGCGCCATCCGGAGCGCGGCATCGAGCCGCACCACTTCGCCGTTCAGATAGGGATTGTCGATCATGTGCAACGCCAGCGAGGCGAACTCGTCGGCCTGGCCCAGCCGGCGCGGGAACGGGATCGCAGCGGCGAGCGAATCCTGCGCCTCCTGCGGCAGTCCGGCCAGCAAGGGCGTCATGAACAGGCCGGGCGCGATGGTCAGCACGCGGATGCCGAATTGCGCGAGCTCGCGCGCGATCGGCAGCGTCATCGCGACGATGCCGCCCTTGGAGGCCGAATAGGCCGCCTGCCCGATCTGGCCGTCATAGGCCGCGACCGACGCCGTCGAGATCACGACGCCGCGTTCGCCGGTCGCAAGCGGCTCGAGCTTCGCCATCTCTGATGTCGCAAGCCGCAGCATGTTGAACGAGCCGATCAGGTTGACCTTGATCACCTTGTCGAAGTCGGCGAGCGCCATCGGCCCTTCGCGACCGATCACGCGTTTGGCGACGCCTATGCCGGCACAGTTGACCAGCACGCGCGCCGGGCCGTGCGCCTTGGCGGCGGCAGCGACCGCGGCTTCGGCCGCCGCTGCATCGGCCACGTCGCAGACGACCGGAATGCCGCCGATCTCGGCGGCGACGCTCTCGGCGAGCTTGGCGTTGAGGTCGCAGACCGCGACCTTGGCACCCAGCGCAGCCAGCCGGCGCGCGGTCGCCGCACCCAATCCCGATGCACCGCCGGTGACGATGGCGGCCTGGTTCTTCAACTGCATGGCATTCTCTCCTTGAATGGTCAGACGAGTTTGATCACCGATGCCGGCGGCACCGGCGCATAGAGCGCTTCGATGATGTCAGTGCGATGCTCCAGCACCGCGCGCTGGTTGATCGAGCCCTTGTCGGTGACCTCGCCGCGATCGATCGACAGCGGCGTATCGAGCAGGATCGCTCGCGCGATCCGGTTCGACGAACCCGTGGCGCTCGCAAGGACGCGCGCGAAGCGCTCGCGGAAGGCGGCACGCACCAGCGGATCATTGGCCGCGGCCGTAATGTCGCCAGCGGCCAGCGCTGGATTGATCAGGCGGCAGCCATCGAGATCGAGGATCACGATCGCCGCCAGCTCGTCGCGGTTGAGCCCCGCGATCACGACGTCACGCACCAGCGGCGCGCAGGTGCCGACAAAGCGCGCCCGCAACGGCCCGACGCTGACCCAGGTGCCACTCGCCAGCTTGAAATCCTCGGCGATGCGGCCGTCGAAATCGAAACCGGCATCGAGATCGCCGGCGTTGGCAGGCTTCAGCGCATCGCCAAACTTGTAGAAGCCCTCCTCGTCGAACGCCTTGGCGGTCAGTTCGGGCTGCCGCCAGTAGCCGGGCGTCACGTTCGGACCCCTGGCGCGCACCTCGAGCTTGCCGTTGTTGGGCACGAGCTTCGCATCATTGCCCGACACCGGAAGCCCGACATGGCCGGAGCGGCTGGTATCGGGCCGCACCGACATGAAGAACGGCGAGGTCTCGGTGGCGCCGAGCCCGGTCAGCATGGGGACGCGATAACCCTTCTCCTGCACTGCGAGCGCATCGAGGCTGTTCCAGATGAATGGCGACAACGCGGCTCCCGAGAAGAACATCGCATGCAGCCGGTGGAAGAACTTTGCCCGCAGGCCGGCATCGTCGCGCAGATAGGGCAGCAGCGATTCATAGCCCTTGGGCACGTTGAAATAGACCGTCGGCGAGATCTCGCGCAGGTTTCGCACGGTCTCCTCGATGCCGCCGGGCATCGGCTTGCCCTCATCGAGATACATCGAGCCGCCGTTGAACAGCGTCAACCCGACATTGTGATTGCCGCCAAAGGTGTGATTCCACGGCAGCCAATCGACGATGACAGGCGGCTCGTCCTTCAGGAACGCCAACGTCTCGCGCAGCATCACCTGATTGGCGCAGATCATGCGCTGGGTGTTGATGACCGCCTTGGGATTGCCGGTCGAACCCGACGTCAGCAGGAATTTCGCGATCGTGTCCGGACCGATCGCGGCATGGGCCGCGTCAAGGCGCGGATCTTCCGGCGTTGCGATCAGATCGGCGAGCCGGGTCACCTCGCGGCCAGGCACGGTGCCGCGGCTTGCGGCGATCTCGACACCGGGGCCGACATTGGTGCGCAGGGCGTCGGCGAATTTGTCGGCGTCGTCGACGAAGACCAGGCCCGGCGTGAGCAGCTTGATGACGAAGCTAAGCTTACCGTAGTCGCGCGACACCAGCGAATAGGCCGGCGACACCGGGCAGAACGGAATGCCGGCATAGAGCGCGCCGAGCGCGATCAGCGCGTGATCGATCGAATTGCCCGACAGGACGACGATCGGCCGCTCGGCCGATAGCCCGCGCGCGATCAGCGCGGACGCGATGCGCCGGGTCGTCTCCAGCAATTGCGCGTAGGTGATCTGACGCCAGCCGCCGCCGGCTGCACGTTCGGCCATGAACACCCGGCTCGGCTCGGCCTTCGCCCAGTGATGCAGCCGGTCGGTGAGACGAACGGGGTAATCGGCGAGATTGAGCTTGGGGCGAAGATAGATCGTGCCGTCGTCGCGGCGCTCGACGGTGACGTCGGGGTTGCCGAACGAGATCGGGCGCAGCGGGTGCGCGCTCGCGGTGGGCGCAGACGCAGTTATATTAGCCTTGGCGCTCATGTCGGCTTCACCTTGGCGGTCTTGCGATCCAGGAAGGCACGGATGCGCCTCTTGGCTTCCTTGTCGCTCTGCGCCACCGTCGCCATCAGCGATTCCATCAAGAGGCCGGTCTGCGGATTGGCCTCGGCGATCATCGGCAGCGCCTGCAACACGGCGAAATTGGTCAGCGGCGCGTTGGCGGCGACGCGCTCGGCAAGCTCCAGCGCTTTCGGCAGCGCACCGTCGGCCTCGGTGAGATATTGCGAGAAGCCGTAGGCGGCGCCCTCGGTCGCCGAATAGACCCGGCCGGTCAGCATCATGTCCGCCATCCTGGGTACGCCGATCAGGCGCGGCAGCCGCACCGATCCGCCGCCGCCGACGAAGATGCCGCGCTGGCCCTCGGGCAGCGCGAAATAGGCCGACGGCTCGGCGACCCGGATATGCGCAGCGCACGCAAGCTCCAGCCCGCCGCCGATCACGGCGCCCTTCAGCGCCGCGATGACAGGCACGCGGCAATACTGGATGCGGTCGAACACGCGGTGCCACATCTGGGAATGCACCAGCCCCTCGGTGGCGTCGCGCTCGGTCAGTTCGGAGAGATCGAGGCCGGACGAGAAGTGATCGCCGACGCCATGGATGACGACGGCGCCGACCGTATCGGGAATCGCGGAAAAGCAATCGCGCAGCGCCAGGATGATGCCGTCGTTCAGCGCGTTGCGCTTGGCGGGCCGGTTGAGCCCGACGGTCAGCACCGCTCCTCGCGTCTCGATCCTGAGCAGCGAGGCATCACCCGCGTCGGCAGCGTTTCCCATGGCGTTATTGTTTCCTATTCAGAATAGTTATGTTTTATAACTATCATCGCAGGAGTCAAGACTGGGCGCGTCGTGCGACGCAGCCTTGCACCCTCCCCTGGAGGGGGAGGGTCGGCTCACATGAAGCGAAGCGGAATGGGAGCCGGGGTGGGGTGACGGGCTCTCCACCCGGGCAGTATCCCGTGTGGAGAGATCACCCCACCTCGCCGCGCATTGCATGCGCGTCGATCCTCCCCCTCCAGGTGAGGATGACCGCGGAGCCTCACAACACCTGATGCACGTCGATCACGACGCGGTCGGCGTGGCGGGCGGCGGAGCCGATGAATATGTGCTCCATCAGCCAGCGGTACTTTTCGGCGCCGGTTTCGAATTTCGGCACGGTGCGGAAGTAGATCAGCTTCGGATCGACCGGTGCGCCGCGCTTGAGCTTCTCGAGCAGATCGAGCGGTCCGAAGCGAATGCCCTTGTTTTCGACATAGATGACGGCGCCGTCGTCGGTCTCAAAGGCGTATTTTGCCTCCAGTTCGATCAGTTCGCTCGGCCGGATGATCTGGAAGTCGGCGCCGAAGGGCAGCACCTTGCCGTTGACGGTCTCGCCCCTCACCTCGCCGCCGATGATCGGAATGATGCGGCGGACGCCGGTGCCGATGTCGCCGGCCGAGGTGACCTCGGCGATTCGGGCGGTGATGGTGAAGACGTATCTGGTCTGAAGCTCGGGTGTCATTGATCTAGCCTATCATGCGCTGCGGCAACCAGGTCGCCAGCAGCGGGAACAGGATCAGGATCACCAGCCGGATCAGATCGGTGATCACGAACGGCAGCACGCCGACGAAGATCGTCGACATGTTGACGTCCTTGATCACGCTCTTGATCACGAACACGTTCATGCCGACCGGCGGATGGATCAGCCCGAGCTCCACTGTCATGACGATGATGATGCCGAACCAGATCGGATCGAAGCCGAGCGCTGTCACCACCGGGAACACGATCGGCACGGTGAGGATCACCATCGCCATCGCGTCCATCAGGCAGCCGAGCACCAGATACATCATCAGGATCAGCGCCAGCACGCCATAGGGCCCGATGCCGAGCCCGGTGAGGAACTCAGTGACGTTCTGCGGCGTCTGGGTGATGGTGAGGAAATAGCCGAAGCACAGCGCGCCGATCAGCACCGTGAACACCGCTGCCGCGGTGCGCGTCGCCTGCAGCAGCGATTGCAGGATGCCGTCCTTGGTCAGCTTGCCGCGGAGGATGCCGATGATGAAGGCGCCGACCGCGCCGACTGCGCCCGCTTCGGTCGGGACGAAGAAGCCGCCATAGAGGCCGCCGATCACGAACAGGAACAGCAGCAGCGGCGACCAGACGTCGCGCATCGCAAGCGCGCGCTCATGCCACGACGCCTTCTTGCCTGCCGGCAGGAACCCCGGCCGCGTCACGCCGATGATGCCGATCGTGATCATGTGCATCAGGATCGCGAGCAGGCCCGGCACCACGCCAGCGATGAACAGCTTGCCGATGTCCTGCTGGGTGATGATGCCGTACACCGCGAGCACCGTGGACGGCGGCAGCATCGCGCCGAGCGTGCCGCCGACCGCGATCACGCCGGTGGAAAACGATTGCGGATAGCCGAAGCGGCGCATCTCGGGATAGGCCACCGCGGAGAAGGTCGCAGCGGTCGCAACCGACGAGCCCGAGATCGCGGCAAAGCCGCCGCAGGCGGCGATGGTCGCAATGCCGAGCCCGCCCTTCCAATGGCCGACAAAGGTGTTGGCGGCGCGGAACAGCTCGCGGCTGATGCCGGAGACGGACACGAAGGCGCCCATCAACAGGAACATCGGGATCACGCCGAAGGAATAGTCCGTCACCGTGCGCATCGTGGTCTGGCCGACCAGCTTCAGCGCCGGCGCAAAGCCGGTGAGATAGCCAAAGCCGGTGATGCCGACGAGGCCCATCGCCATGCCGACGGGGACACGCAACAGCATCAACGCGAACAGGCTGACGAAGCCGATGACGGCGACGGCCTCGGGACTCAAATCGAGACTCATGGCCGTCTACTCCGCAGTCTTGATCTTGGCATCGTGGATATCTTCCGGATGGAAGATCAGGCGGTAGGTCCGGATCGCAATCAGCAGCACCGCGGAGACGTCGCCGAGCCACGACACCAGGAAGAACGGCCAGACCGGAACGCCGAGATCCATCGTGACGATGTGGCTGTTCCTGGTGTCGATCACCTTGTCGACCAGCGTGTAGGTCTGCACCGTCACCACGAACAGCAGCACCAGCGTCGCGAAGATGTCGATCCAGCGCTGATAGCGCGGCGCGGCATTGGCCCAGACCAGATCCACGGTGATGTGGGTGCCGCGATAGCTCGTCGCCGCGATGCCCCAGAAGATCAGGATGCCGAGCAGGAACTGGCCGAAATTGTAGTAGTCGGGGATCGTCACCGCGAAGAACTTGCGCATGAACACCGCGGTGAAGGTGTTGAGCGCGACGACGCCGACGAAGAAGGCCGCCACCCATTCGATCGAATCGATGAAGCGGTCCATGAAATTCTTGCGCACCGGCTCGGGTGGACCGGTGATCGCGCCGTCCTGGGAAACTTCGGCAGATTGCGTCATGCGTTGCTTCGATTGGCTCCCTCGTCCCGCTCTTGCGGGCCCGAGACGAGCATAGCTCGCTCTTGGAGGGTCGGGTGAGGGGCTGCTTCCACGAGTTGTGAACGCGGTGAGACCTGTACCCCTTCACCCGGATCGCATCTGACGGTGCGATCCGACCTCTCCCCGCAAGAGGGGAGAGGTGAAGGGGCAACGGGATCAGATCCCCGCCTCGTACTTCTTCAGCGTAGCCTGCAGATCGGCCTCGATCTTCTCGGCATCGCCGCCGGCCTTCTTCACCGCTTCGGCCCAGCTGTCGCGCAGCGGCTTGACCGCCTTCTTCCACTCGGCGAGCTGATCCGCCGTCAGCGGATAGACCTCGTGGCCCTGCAGCGCCTTCATCTTGGTGCGGCCGTTGGCTTCGAAATCGGTCCAGGGATCGGTGACCTTGGAGGCCCATTCCGGCGTGCAGTGATCGTCGATCACCTTCTTCTGGGCATCCGACATCGCATTATATTTGGCGAGGTTGATGTTGTAGGTGAACACCGTCGTGTAGAGCGGCACGTCCATGTGGTACTTCACCACCTTGTCGATGCCGAACAGGAAGATCGAGCCCCAGGGGAAGGTGATCTCGTCGGCGACGCCGCGCTCGATCGCGTCGCGCGATTCCGGCGCGGAGGCCTGCACATTGGTGCCGCCGAACATCTTCACCATCTCGCCGATGGTGCTCTGCGCCGGCCGCACCTTCACGCCGGAGAGGTCGCTCGGCAGCAGGATCTTCTTCTTGCCGTGCAGCGCGCCCGGATCGTGGATGAAGGCGAAGCAGAGCTTGGTGTCCTTCATCTCGGTCGGCGCGTATTTGTGGTACCACTCGTTGAGCGCCAGTGTGCCCTTCTTGCCGTCCGAGAACACGAACGGGAGCTGGCCTGCAGCCGCGATCGGGAACCGGCCCGGCTGATAGCCGGGATTGACGTAGGTGACGTCGGCGATGCCGTCGCGCGCCATGTCGTAATGGTCGAACGCCTTGCCGAGCTGCTCGGACGGAAACACGGTGACCTTGATGGTGCCGCCCGACGCCTTCTCGATATCGGCGGCCCAGGCCTGCGTCGCCGGAACCAGCGGATGCGCCGGCGGCACCCACAGCGACACTTTGAGATTGACGGTCTTGTCCTGCGCCTGCGAAGGACCTGCGGCCGGCACGATGGCGACGGCTGCCATCAGCAGCGCCAACAAACTCTTCCTCATCACCTCTCCTCCTCTCCAGGACGGGCTTGGTGCCCGGTCTCATTACTTAACATGTTATCTAATTCGCGCAGATATTCAAGACGAAATCCGCAGGGACGACGCCTCGTCGCACCCGGTCCCTCCGGCATCTTGCGCTGCGGCGAACGCTAGTCCCGCGCAAATCCGCCTTGCCAAAACTGTTATATGATATAGTTGCCTTGGCAAGTTGATGACGGCCGCCCGGCGCAAGCGCCCGGCTGGAAGCCTATCCGATCGGGAGGAGCAGGTGTTGCGGACAAAAGTAGCAATCATTGGCGCAGGTCCGGCCGGACTGTTGCTTGGGCAACTACTTCATACTTTCGGCGTAGACAACGTCATTCTCGAGCGGCAGACGCCGGATTACGTGCTGGGCCGGATTCGCGCCGGCCTGCTCGAGGAAGGCACCGTGTCGCTGCTCGACAGCGTCGGCGCCGCCGCCCGGCTGCACCAGGAAGGCCTGGTTCATCACGGCGTCGAGCTGGCGTTCGGCGGCGCGCGGCACCGCATCGACATGCATGCGGCGACCGGCAAGACCGTGACCATCTACGGCCAGACCGAGGTCACGCTCGACCTGATGAACGCGCGCAAGGCGGCCGGCCTGACCACGGTCTACTCCGCCGCCGACGTCAAGCCGCACGATTTCGACACCGATCATCCGCGCGTCGCTTACGTCAAGGACGGGGTCACCCACGAGATCGCCTGCGATTTCATCGCTGGCTGCGACGGCTTCCACGGGATCAGCCGCGCCAGCGTGCCGGCGTCGGCGATCACCAGCTATGAACGGGTGTATCCGTTCGGCTGGCTCGGCATCCTGTCGGAAACGCCGCCGGTCTCGCCGGAGCTGATCTACAACAACCACGCGCGCGGCTTCGCACTGTGCACGATGCGCTCGACGCATCGCAGCCGCTACTACGTGCAGTGCCCGCTCGACGATCATGTCGATCAATGGTCGGACGACCGGTTCTGGGACGAATTGAAGCGGCGTCTCGACCAGAAGGCCGCCGACGAGATCATCACCGGCCCGTCGATCGAAAAGAGCATCGCGCCGCTGCGCAGCTTCGTCGCCGAACCGATGCGGTTCGGCCGGATGTTCCTCGCCGGCGACGCCTCGCACATCGTGCCGCCGACCGGTGCCAAGGGGCTGAACCTTGCCGCCAGCGACGTGCATTATCTGTCACAGGCACTGCGCGAATATTACGACGAGAAATCCTCCGCCGGCCTCGACGGCTATTCGGGACGCGCGCTGGCGCGGGTCTGGAAGGCGGTGCGCTTCTCCTGGTGGATGACCTCGATGCTGCACAAATTCCCGGACGAAGGCGAATTCGCCGCGCGCATCCAGATCGCCGAGCTCGACTACCTCGTCAGCTCGAAGGCGGCGTCGACCTCGCTGTCGGAGAATTATGTGGGGCTGCCGTTCTAAGCACGGAGACGATTCCTGACCCGTCATCCTGACGAGCGCGAAGCGCGTCTCGAAGGATGAATGGCCACCAGCCGGGCCGTCGCCCCTTCGAGACGGCCGCTCCGCGGCCTCCGCAGGGTGACGGAATTGGAGATCGCGCTTGCGTCAGGCGCGCCTGACGTTCAGCTTCCGCATCACAACGACGCAGGAGCAGCCCCCATGCTCACCCTCTACTTCGCACCGGGCGCCAGTTCGATGGCGGTGCATATCGCCTTGCACGAGATCGGCACCGGCTTCGAGGCCCACCCGATGTCGTTCAAGCGCAACGACATGCGTGCGCCCGGCTATCTCGCGCTCAATCCGGAAGGCAAGGTCCCGACGCTCCTGATCGACGGCCGGCCGCTGACCGAGGTCGCGGCGATCCTGTTCTATCTCGCCCGGCGCTATCCTGAAGCCGAGTTGCTGCCGCGCGACGATATCGAGGCCGAGGCGCAGGCGCTGTCGTGGATGTCCTTAATCGCCTCGACGCTGCATCCGGCACGGGCGCGCGGGCTCGACCACGCGAAGACCGTCTGGGGCGTCGCCGACCGCCGCCTCGGTCACGGCTGGGCGATCGGCAGCTATTCGGTCGCCGACATCCATCTGTTCCGCCTGTACTGGCGGCTCGCCAATTCGCTGAAGCTGCCGCCGGAGACGTTCCCCAACCTCATGGCGCATTACGAGAAGATGATGGCGCGCCCGGCGGTGCAGAAGACGATCGAGATCGAGAGCGAGGTCGGCTACGAATTGCCGGCGTGACCAGTCGCAGCGTTCGCGCTTTCAAACACCCACGCAAATCCCGTTTAAAACTTTGTAGGCGGTGAAACCGTGATCGACATCGCGTTCAATGGCGTCAACGCAACGTCATGCACGAGATTCAGATGACCACCGATACGCAAGTCGCCCCCGACATTCCTCAGGACATCCCCGAAGGCTTCGAGCCGCTGTTCCGCAAGAGCCCGCTCACCGAGCCCTGGGAGCCGCTCTATGCAAAGAAGACCGAGCGATCCGTCATCATCGGCCTGCGGCTGGCGAGGCCGCACACCAATGGCCGCGGCCTGATCCATGGCGGGCTGATCGCAGCACTCTCCGACAATGCGATGGGCTATAGCTGCGGCCAGGCGACCGGCTGGACCACCTCGTATGTGACGATCTCGCTCACGGTCGATTTCGTCGGCTCCGCCAATGTCGGGCAGTGGCTCTCAATCGAGAGCGATGTGATCAAGACCGGCAGCACGATCTGCTTCGCGCAGAGCCTGATCAAGGCCGACGGCGTGACGATCGCGCGCGCCAGCGGCACGTTCCGCGTGGTGCCGAAGAAGGCGCCGGTGAACTAAGCGCTTTCGCGCTAGGCGAAGTGCCAGTCGGTGATCTCGGTAACGAGATCGATGAAGGTCCGCACCTTGGCCGACAGCAGGCGGGATGTCGGGTAGACGACATGGATCGGCACCGGCGGCTGCTCGAATTCGGCGAGCACGATCCGGAGTCGCCGCGCCTTGAGCGATTCGGCGGCCTGGTAGGCCATCACCCGGGTCAGCCCGCCGTCCTGCTCGGCGTACTGGATGGCGGCATCCGAACTGTTGCTGGTGAAGCGCGGCGTCGGCGTGATGCGGATCTCCTGGCCGTCCTCCATGAAGCGCCAGTCCGGCGTCGCGGTCATCGCGCCGAACTGGATGGTGTCATGGGTGGTCAGGTCCGCCGGACGCTTCGGCTCGCCGCGAAGCTTGAGATAGCCGTGTGACGCCACCACGATGCGGCGCATCTGGCCGACATGGCGCGCCACCAGCGTCGAATCCGGCAGGTGCCCGAGCCTGACCGCGAGGTCGACGCCGTCCTCAACGAGGTTGATCCGGCGGTCCGACAGCCGCAGGTCGACGCCGACGTCGGGATAGCGTTTCAGATAGGCTGATACGACGGGGCTGACATGCAGCCGCCCGAAGCCGAACGGCGCCGAGATCACGAGGCGGCCTTCGGGGCGGGTGCGCTCGCTCTCCACCGCGTCCTCGGCCTCCTCGACGTCGGCGAGGATCCGCCGCGCCCGCTCGAGGTAGCGCGAGCCGGCGTCGGTCAGCGTCACCTGCCGCGTGGTCCGCTGCAGGAGCCGCGCGCCGAGCCGCTCCTCCAGCGCCGCGATCAGCCGCGTGATGGCCGATGGCGACAGGCCGAGCTTGCGGGCGGCGGGGGCAAACCCCTCGAGGTCCGCCACCGCGACGAAGGCCTGCATGGCGTCGATCCGGTCCATGAAACTATTGCATAATCGGCAATAGTGAAGTGTCAATGCACCAGATTGCCTACGATCCGGAAATACCCATGTTGGGGGCCGCGGACGGCCGCTTTGTCGCCCGTGGCGGGAGGCTGAGATGTCAGAGGTTCACAGCTATTCGAGCGATGTCGGCTTCACCCCGGCGGTGAAGGAAATCCAGACCCGCAAGGGTTCGCGCGCGACCTATGCCGAGGTCGAAGCCCATGGCGGCTGGCAAACCGAGGTCGACGAGAACCTCGCGGCCTTCCTCGCCAACACCAACAGCTTCTATCTCGCCACCGCCTCGGCCGGCGGTCAGCCCTACATCCAGCATCGCGGCGGCCCGAAGGGCTTTATCAAGGTGCTCGACAAGCACACCATCGCGTTCGCCGACTACAGCGGCAACCGGCAATTCATCACCCAGGGCAATTTGTCGGAGAACCCGAAGGCCTACATCTTCGTGATGAATTACGCGCATCGGCAACGGGTGAAGATCTGGGGCGAGGCGCGGGTGGTGGAGGACGATCCGGCGCTGACGCGCTCGCTGATGCCGCAGGGCTATCGCGCGCGGCCCGAGCAGGTGATCCTGTTCAGGGTCGCGGCGTGGGACAGCAACTGCCCGCAGCACATCCCGCAGAAATTCGATGCGGCCGATGTGGCGACCGCACTCGCCTCACGCGACCAGCGCATTGCGGAGCTCGAGGCGGAGCTCGCCGCTTTGAAGGGCGAGCCCGCACCTGTTGCCACCTAGGCAGCTTGCTGCTGCAGCGGCGCCCAAGCGAACTCCGGATAATATTGCTGCATCATGCGGCCGACATAGGCGGTGAGATTGTCGAATTTTTCGGTGCGCTCGCGCAGCGGCGAATCGAAGAACGGCGTCAGGATTCCCGCCAGCGCGCCGAACGCGGTGGCGTCGGTGCCGCACGGGGCGTTGCCCATCAGATAGGGCTTGTCGCCGAGCTGCACCGACAGCGCAAACAGCGAGCGGAGCGCGAGATCGACGTCCTCGTCCGGGCCGTGGCGGCCAAGCCCGCTCAACAGATAGTTCTCGGCGACGCGGAACTGGGCGTCCTCGCGCATCTTGTCGCGCATGTGATCGGGCGCGCCGTCGAAGAAATGCGCAGGCCCCTTGGCAAAATTGGTGTCGTCGACCCAGCGCGCGCCGACCAGCGCCCAGTAGACGTGATGCTCGATCATGCGTTCGAAGGCCCAGGCCTGCGCGCGTGCCTGCAGGCTCAGCGGCGCGTCGAAATCGAAGCCGTATTTGCCCTCGATATGGGCGCGGATGAAGGTCGAATCGGCGATCGTCTCGCCGTCATCGGCGATGAAGGGCAGCTGCCCCTTGGGAGAAGCCGGCGGCATCGCCTTTTCCTTGCGATACTCAAGCCCGGCCATCTTGAGCTGGACCTCGGTCTTGGTCACGAAGGGGCTGATTTCCGGCAAGCCGAAGCCCGTGCCAAAGCCAAAAAGCGTAATCATCTGAAGCTCCAGATCGCCTGTGGTCGTGAATTGAAGCTAGCCGCCCCCTGCTGCCAGCATGGTGTCAGCAGTAGTGGCATTCACTGTCGAGCGGGCCGACGGGCGCGAGGCGGCGAACCGCCTCGCGAACGCGCTTGACCAGCCGTGCCCGCCCGTAGGACCAGGCTGCGCTGATGGATTGAGCGACCAGCGCGACCAGGGCCCAGCGCAGGTCGCCGGAGGTGGAGTAGACTGTGACCAGCTGTTCCAGCGCGAAGCTCTGCGCCTGCCTGAAACCGAGTTCGTCAAGATTCGTCATGGACAAATTCCCTTCACTTGAGGTGTTGTCCTGATATAGCCCCCACCTGCTGCCAACATGCTGTCAGCAGCAGTGACAGGGGGCGCGAAAAGCCGACGCGCCGAGAGCCTCGAGACCCGTCAAGACACTCGTCAAGACAGCTGCCAAAACGACTGCCAACAGAGCGACCGAGAGAATTGCCATGAGACGCGCCGACCGGCTGTTTCAGATCATCCAGGTGCTCCGCCGCACCCGTAAGCCTTTGACCGCGGATGCGATCGCAGCCGAACTCGAGACATCGAAGCGGACCATCTATCGCGACATCGCCAGCCTGATCGAGCAGCGGGTGCCGATCCGCGGCGAGGCCGGCATGGGCTACATCCTGGAGAAAGGCTTCGACCTGCCGCCCTTGATGCTGACACCCGACGAGATCGAAGCCTGCGTGCTCGGCGCGCAATGGGTGGTCGGCCACGCCGATCCGGCGCTGGCGCGCGCGGCCGAGGACCTGATGGCCAAGATCGCCGAGACCGTGCCCGACCGCTTGCGGCCGTTCGTGCTGGAGCCGGCAAGCCGCGCCCGCTCCGCCTGGAACCGGGAGCCCGACCGTATCGACATGGTGAGGACCCGCAGCCAGATCCACGAGGGCAAGAAGATCACGCTCAACTATCGCGACGAGCATGGCCGCGACTCTGAGCGTACGATCTGGCCAATCGCGGTCGGCTATCACGAGGCGGTGCGGCTGCTCGCCGCCTGGTGCGAGCTGCGCAAGGATTTCCGCAGCTTCCGCACCGACCGCGTGGTCACCGCTGTTTATCACGACGAGAAGTATCCGGAGCGGCGCGACCTGCTGAGGGCGCGCTGGCGGCGCAGCCTGGTGTGGGAAGCACCGAGGGACACCTGATGACCGGCAACGCGATCGACGCGGCGGACGTGAGCCCCTGCCAGTCCTGCGGCGCCTGCTGCAGCTATTCGGCGAATTGGCCGCGTTTCACCGTGGAGGACGACGCACAGCTCGATCTGATCCCGCCGCAATTCGTCAATGCGCGGCAGTCGGGGATGCGCTGCGAGGGTGACCGCTGCTCGGCGCTGTCAGGCAGGGTCGGAGAGGCCACGCGCTGCGAGGTCTATGCGGTGCGGCCGGAGGTGTGCCGAACCTGTCTGCCGGGCGATGCGGAATGCGCGATGGCGCGGCGCCGGCACGGGCTGCCGCTCATCGCGAGCGCGCAGCCGGATTGAGCGCGGCCTTCTTATTTGCGCATGATCTCCGCGCAAACGCATTCCGCGTTTGTCGCGAGGGAAAACCGGTTTCCACTTTTCCCGATCATGCTTAAGCCGTCACAGTCACCGTCTCGCCGACGTCCTCGTCATCGAGCTCGTCGTCGACAACAGGCGCAAAACTCGACAGCGGCTTGGTCGACAGCGTGATCGGCTTGCGGCCGCCATGCGACACGGTCGCAACGCGAGCCGGCTCGCGCGACAACGCGTAGAGCGTCGACCCGACACGGCCGCCCCAATTGGCCAGCTCCCACTCGCTGCAGCTCGACGCAATCGCGAGTGCAAGCGCATGCAGATGGCTGCGGCGGTAGCAGAACAGCGCGAGCATCGCCCTGACGTCGGGCGCGACATTGGCAACCAGCAGCGAAAGCCCGTTCGGATTGGCGCGGTACATCTGGCCGAGCAAGTCGTCCGCAACTGGGCAGGCATCGTTCTCGAACGCGTCGCGGCTTGAAAACATTTGCAAATCCCCCTCGATCGGGAAGATGCCGCGCAATCCTCTAACGAAAGGTTAACCACGGCCTCCGGTCGCTTCCGGGGACCCTTGCCCGTTGCACGCGAATCACATCCGCCCGCAGCAAGCCGCAGGGACGTGGTCAGGGATGGGATGAGGAAAAAGACGTCCGCGCGCCGTTCAGTTCGCGGCCATGTAGATCGACAGCGCGAATCCGGTGAGGTGGTGCAGCGCCTGGTCGACCCCGATCAGGGTCCAGAACCAGGGATGGCCGGACTCCAGCGTTACGCCGAAATGCGAGGCGCAGATTCCCTTGCAGCGATCGATGATGATGTGGATCACGAAGTCGATGAAGGCGACGTACCAGAACCGCGGCGCCACCACCAGGATCAGCGCCAGCGCGACCGCGAGATGGACCAGGCAATGCGCGAGCAGAGGCATGGCCCAGCCGGTCTTCTGGTCCTTGCCGATCGCCATCCAGGCGTTCTGCAGCATGAAGTCAGCGATGATGTGCTTTGCGGTGAGAAGCAACATCCATCCCACCAGGGCACCAACCGACACCGACGATGACATGGAAGGAAACAACAAGCTGACGCCCTTTTACTTCGATGAATGTGATTGCAAGAAATCCGGGTCAGGCCGTCAGCGCGATTCCGCAAAGCGAAGCTTGTCTCATTTATGACATCTCCGGCGGCGGAATGCACCTGCGGCCCCTCGAAAATCACATCTGGGTTCAGCCGTCGATAGTGGCGATGGTCATGTGGCACCGCGGCGCAGGCGAACCGGGATTAAGGTTACGGCGGGCGGCCGGTTTGCATTCGCGCCGGGGAGGTATATCGTCGGCCGCACAGGAAATTTTCTTTCTTTTATAGTCATTTACGGATTCACCGGGCAGCGCCGCGCCGTTGCGGCAACGGGCCGTCCCGGACGGGTGATGAGCCAGGTGATCAGCCATGAGTGCCGAAGCCCCCGCGCCTTCGCCGACGCCGCCGCGACCACGCCCACCGGTCGCCAAGAGCAACCGCGCGCAGATCATCATCTTCACCCTGCTGACGCTGTTCTTGAGCGCGATCACCGTGGTCGGCGGCCGCCTCTGGCTGCGCAATTCGGAAACGCTGGTGTTCGCGGTCGGCGACGCCAACGGCCCGGAGGCCAAGTTCGCCGGCCGCCTCGCCACCGTGCTGAAGAACAATTCGTCCCGGCTGCGGCTGAAGATCGCGCCGAACCCCGACAACGCCAAGGCGCTGGCCCAGTTCGATCGCCGCGCCGCAACGCTCGCGATCCTTCGCACCGATGCAAGGGTGCCGCCGCGCGCCCGCGCCATCGCGATCCTCGAGCATGACGTGGTGCTGGTGCTGAGCCCCGGCGGCAAGAAGATCAAGTCGCTGACCGAACTGAAGAGGAAGAAGATCGCAGTCGTCGGCGACGGCGAGAATAGCGTCAATTTCGTCCGCAGCGCACTGGAGATTTCCGACAGCCCGGATGCGGCGCAGCGGGTGCAGCAGGCGCCGCCGAACACGCCGTTCGACAGATTGTTCGCGTCCGGCTTTGGCGCCGTGGTCGCGATCGAGCATGCCTCGAAGATCGTCAAGGACAAGACCTACGAGCAATATGCCAAGCGCTCCGGTGGCTTCACCTTGAACGCGATCGACGAGGCCAAGGCGCTGGCGCGCAAATATCCGGCGATCTCGGAGGAGACGGTCTCGACCGGCATGCTGTCATCCGCGCCGGCGATCCCCGACGACGACGTCGACACGATCGGGCTGGAATGGCTGCTGGTCGCGCAATCCTCGATGTCCACGACAACGGCGGCCGAACTCGCGCGCGTTGTCTACGAGAACAAGTCCGAACTCGCGCTCGACGACGGCTTCGCCTCCAAGATCGAGCCGGCCGCGACCGACAAGGACGCCTTCATCGTCGCCCACCAGGGCGCGGCAGAATACATCAACGACGATACCAAGTCGTTCATGGATCGCTACAGCGACGTGATGTATCTCGGCGCCGCCGCGCTCAGCATCATCGGCTCGATCTTCGCTGGGATCTACACCAAGATCACCCGCATCGCGCCCGAGAAGGCCAGCGAACTGGCGAGCCGGATCCTCGACATCGGCGAGCGCGTCGAGCACACCACATGCGCCGAACATCTCGACGAATTGCAGGACGAGCTCGAAGCGATCTTGCGCGGCGCGGTGATCGGCTTGCGCGACGGCACCGTTTCCAGCGACGGCCTCGACACCTTCAAGCTGGGCTACGAGCTGGTCCGCGACGAGATCGCGCTGCGCCGCGACCATCTCAAGCGCCACCCGCCGGCAGTCGATGACAATCTCGTGGTGGTGAAGACCGCGAACGGGTGAGGCGGTAGTGCCGCATCCACCACTGTCGTCCCCGCGCTCGCGCTACATACACCGCTGTCATCCTGGCGAAACCAGGATCCATTACCACCGCTTTCGGTGTTGAACGGGATCGCGGCCCCAGCACCGTGCAACAACTGAAATTTGGGGTAATGGGTCCCGGCTTACGCCAGGACGACACCAGGTATGATCAGCGACCTGTGAATCATGCACCGCGCGCTCGCGACTTGCCACGCCGGGCGCCCCGTCACCCCGCCGCGGCGTCCGCCGCCCCGACGGCGTCGAGCTGCCGTCCCTCGCGGTCCATATGCAAATAGTTCGGGTTGAACAGGCCGGCGCGCATCAGCCGGTCGAGGTTGGGGACGGCCAGGGTCTTTCCCTTGAGCACGATCAGGCCGCCGGCGCGCAGCTCCTGCAGGGTCCGGTTGACGTGGACCTTGGAAAGCCCGGTGGCGTCGGCGAGGTCGCCCTGGGTCAGCGGAAAATCGCAGCTGTCGCCCTGGGTCAGGCCGGCGAGACGCAGCCGGAGCCAGATCTCGCAGAGCAGATGGGCCATCCGCTCCAGCGCCGTGCGCTGGCCGAGGCTCATGGTCCATTCGCGCTGGATCGCGGCATTGACCAGGGTTTCCCACCAGAACGCGGTGACGATCCGCGGGTGTTCGGCTGCGACCCTGTCGAAGAAATCGCGGGAGAGGTCGGCGATCGACACCGCGGTGACGGTGCCGATCGAATGATCCATCTCGCGCAGGATGAAGACATTCACATCGCAGATGTCACCGGGCAGGAAGAACGACACCACCTGGCGCCGGCCGTCCTCGAGCTGTTTGTAGCGGTAGGCCCAGCCGGACAAGATCAGGTGGACGTCTTTCGGCTTCTCGCCTTCACGGACGATATCGACACGCGGCCCGAAGTGACGAACGCGTTCGGTCGACGCCCGATTGAGAATAACGTGGTCTACCGGCGAAAGCCGTACGAACTGCTCCAATTTCCGGACTAGCGACGCCAACGACATAGGTCTCCCCGGATGTTTAATCGGGTAACCGCCGGGCCGATTTCAATAACGTATGTTACATTGCACAGCTATTGCCGTATGTTCACTAGTGTACAGACGCCAGAAGACGCGACGGTTACGTCCTCAAGTGCCGTACATCTCGGTTTTGAAGGAGACCGGCGGAGGCGCGGTGCACTCCGGGCCGACGCCGCTCAGACGATCGGCACGCCGTAGTAATCGTTCACCGCGCGGGCGGTACCGATATCGGCCCAATTCCAGTCACGCTCGCTGCCGTATTTCGGCGCGCCGCGCAGCTGGTCTTCGGTTACGCCGGTGACATAGCCGCCCAGCCTTGTGTCGTATTTGAGCGATTGCCAGGGCAGCGGATAATGGTCGTTGCCGAGACCGAGGATGCCGCCGAAGCCGAGCACCGCATAGGATACCCGCCCGCTCTTCTTATCGATCATTACGCGTTCGATCGAGCCGATCTTACGCTCGTCCGATCCATAGACCGCGGTACCCTCGACCTTGTCGCTGCCGATCAGGTTTCCGAGCTCTTTCTCGTCCATCGCCATGTCAGTTCTCCACTGATCTCCCAAGGCCAACGGCGGAGCGAGACCGTCGTTCCTGCCGCATTGCGGCAGTAGCTCCACAGCGAAACACCGTTCAGCCTGCCGGAGGATCGCCGCGATCGTCTGACGCCATCCCGGAGCCCGGCGCCTTGTCGGGATCGCTCAGCTTCGGATCACGCGTTGCTTCACGCGCCGGCGGCTTTCGGGTGTCGGTCTTGTGAGCCGTTCGCGCGCGCTCCTTGTCGGCCGGCTGCTCCTGACCCTTCTCATCCTTCACGATACCCTGATTGGAATGTGCCATTGTCCATCTCCTCAAAAGATATGCGGGCCCCAGCGATGAAATTCGCCGAGGCCCGTCACCGGAGTGGTCCACTGCCTTTCGGGGAGCAAAGCAGCGAACGCGTGAGTGTTACGCATGGCACCGACGATCGTTCCTGCACTTCTGAGGGCGATTTCGTTCGACTGATGTCATGGGTTAACGACGGCATTTTGGGAACATGCCAAAAATTGCTGGTTCCAGCGCGGAGGCGGCATGATCAAGAAGAAACGCAACAGGTCGCGGCCTCCCGGATCGTTCGAGGACCGCCTGCAAAAATTCGCCGAGGATTCGCGCATCGCAGCACGCAAGCTGCCGCCGGGACGGGAGCGCGAAACGCTGATGAAGAAAGCCAGACAGACCGAGACCGTGATGGAAGTCAGCGAATGGCTGATGCCCAACAAATAGCCGCAAGCCCCGAAAGAGGGCCGCGACGGGAGAGCTGCGATGATCGAGGAACGATTTGATTCACATACGCTGGCTGCCATGAACTTTGCGCTCGACCATGTCTGCGCCGGCGCTCTTCATGGCGAGGAACATGACACCCGCAGGCGCGTTGCCAGATACATCATCAAATGTGCCAAGAGCGGCAGGACGACGCTCTCCGAGCTCACCGAAGCCGGACAACAGGCGCTGGCCAAGGTTACCGCCGCGGCAGGATGATCAGCGCACTGCCTAGCTGCTCTCGGCCTTCAGCAAAGGCAGATCACGCATGCGCATTGCAATCAGCATCGGCCTGCTGGCACTTCTGGCCGCTGTCGGCGCCTACGCTTATGAAGGCTTAGCCATACCCGACGCACCGGCGCCGGCGTACGCAATTGTCATCTTCTCGATCGGAATCGTGCTTCTCGCTGCGGCCTGCGTCGGCCTGATGGGCCTGCTGTTCTATTCCAGCCGCCGCGGCTACGACGAGCCGCCGCACATCAAGCGGTAGTGGATGGCGAAGCAGAGCCGCGGGAAGCCCTTCAGACCCGCTACCCTGAGGAGCGCGCAGCGCCTCTCGAAGGGTGCACGGCCACAGTCGGGCCGTCGACCCTTCGAGACGCGCGCACGAGCGCGCTCCTCAGGGTGACGGGGATGGACTCGCCGGCACCCGGGCGCGGATCTCGGCGATCTTGCGCTTCAACGCGGCCTGCCGCGGATCCGGCATGATGGCGGCGCGGGCTTCGGTGATGGCGGCGGCAAGATCGGGAAGCGCGAGCACGCCGTCGAAGGTCGGCTTGACCAGCCCGTCGATGATCACGTGCCAGTCCGCGATGCCCTGGCGATAGGGATCGCCGTAGCCCTGGATCATGGTCGCGGTCTCTACGACCGCCGGGGCCGCGCCCGGCTGCTTGGCCAGGCTGCGGTCGATCATGTGCAGCCAGCGCTCGACCCAGACACGCTCCTTGGCGTAGCGCCCCGAGAACAGCCGCCAGCGCTTCAGGCCGGCCTCGATCCTGAGCCGGCGAACGCTGAAGCGGGTGTTGGCGCTGAAGCGGATCGAGACCCGGCGGCGGCGCCAGCCGAACTGGTCGAGCACGGCAAGCACCGGATCGGCGACCATCTCCGGCAGGGCGTCGATCAACTCGTCAAGACGGAGCTTCTTGACGTCGTCAGCCGCGCGCGCGGCGAGGCCACCCGCCGCATTGACTTCGCCGAGCTTGAGCTGGGCGATGCGGATCGCGTCCTCATAGGCCATGCGCTCCGCCATCAGCCGCGCGATCTCGGCAAGCAGGCCATCGTCGACGCCGCGGCGGCCGACGAAGCGCTTGAGCCGGTCGATATAGAGCTGGGCGTAGCTGGTGCTCTGATAGGCGATCAAGAGATGGATAGCGTCGGTGACCGCAGGCCCGAGGTGGTCCGGGCAAGCTTCGGGCAGCACCGGCGGGCCCTCGTCCTCATCGCCGATGATATCGGCAAACAGGTAACGAAGCGAAGCCAGCAGACTGTCGTCATCCGGCACTGCGGCACCTCCAGAACTCGTCGCGGGGCTCATGCAGGTTTGGGCTCCGCGACCTGTGGTGGGGTGGCGTGCTGCGCGAGCCGCTGCTCGAGCGTCGCGATATTCTCGAACAGGCGGGCGCTGAACAGACGCAGGAGGTAGAAGCCGAACGCCGGGTTCTGAACGTAGAGCTGCTCGACCTGGTCATAGGTCACCGACAGCACCATGCCGGCTTCGACGCACTCCAGCGTCTGGGTTCGCGTGTTCGACGGCGACAGCATCCCGAACTCGCCGACCAGGGCGCCGACCGGCAGCTCGATGCCGGATTCGACCAGGCGGAAGCGACCGCTGACAATGTAGAACATGCTGTCGGCCTTCTCGTCCTTGTAGAACAGGACTTCGCCCGCGGAGCATTTGCGCTCCGTCGTGAACGGCCTGAGCCAGTCCATCGATAGATCGCTGTTGACCGATTTCTTCACGCTGCGGACGAGCTGCAGCATCTGGTGCAACCGATAGGTGTTCACCGGCAGCAGCACGGCATGCAGGATCAGCGTTGCGTAATTATGGGTCGGGACGGCGGTCGCGATCAGGATGATGTTGGTCAGGATGGCGAAGACCCGCAACGGAATCATGGTCCGCATCGACAGCGTGGCGACCACGAAGATCGATGCGAAGAAACTGCCGGCGGCGCCGGCGTGCTCCGCGAGATGTGAGGTATCCATCGGAAACCAACCAATTTCTCAAGAAGTGAACAAGATCGCCTTATTAGTCGCTTCATTCCGGCCGAGGTCGCATTAGCGACCAGCATCCCTGATATACGGTGAAAAAGCGACGATTTGTCTGATTTCTCACATTCGCGGGCGCAAAAACGGGCCAACATGGTTAGGCCATTCGTCCAACATTTGAGACGTTCGCCGCGATCATCCCGCCACCGCCTGCGCGTTGACGGCCTCAACCGGGAGAGGCACGTTGTGACGATAGGCTCCGCCGTTCGCGGGGCCTCAATTGCAGCAGTTCAGCGACAGGCAAGCTCCGTTCCGATGTCCAAGCCGCTCGTCCTTCCGGCCTTGACGCGCTTCGTTTCCGCCACCGCCGGCCGCAACATGACCACGGCAGCCTATGTCGCGGTCACGGTCGGTGTCGCCATGATGACGCTGCTGACGGTCGCGCCGGCCCATGACGCGGCCCCGCACTGGGTCGATGCGCTGCTGTGGGCCTGCCTTGCCTATTTCGTGTTCGAGTGGCTGGTGCGGCTGCGGCACATGCGGCGGCAGGACAAGCTCTGGTTCTACGCGCTGTCCAGCGCCGGCATCGTCGATGCGATCGGCGCACTGGCGGTGCCGCTGGCGCTGCTCGCCGGCATCGAGCCGAAGACCGCATGGCTGCTCGGCGTGCTCTGGGTGCTCAAGGTGGTGCCGGGCATTCCCGGCCTGCGCCAGCTCCGGCGCGTGCTTGTGGTGGAATCCGGCCCGCTGCTCAGCGTGCTGGTGATCTTCCTGATGGTGGTGTTCCTGGCCTCGGTCGCCGAATACTTCCTGGAGCGGGATGTCCAGCCGCAGACCTTCGGCAGCGTGCCGGCGGCGCTGTGGTGGGCGGTGGTGACGCTGACCACGACCGGCTATGGCGACGTGGTGCCGATCACCCCGCTCGGCCGCATCGTTGCCGCCATGGTGATGATTTCGGGCCTCGGCGTATTCGGGCTGTGGACCGGTATTCTGGCGACCGGCTTTGCCGCCGAAACCCGCCGCGACAATTTTCTGAGAACCTGGGAGACCGTCAGCAAGGTACCGTTCTTCGCGCATCTCGGCCCGGCCGCGATCGCCGACGTCACCCAGGTGCTGCGGACCATGGACCTGCCGCCGCGCACCATGATCATCCGCAAGGATACCAATGGCGACTGCATGTATTTCGTCGCCGCCGGCGAGGTCGAGGTCGACCTGCCCGGACGCAAGGTGAAGCTCGGCGAAGGCGCGTTTTTCGGCGAGATGGCGCTGCTCGGCAACGCCAAGCGGGGCGCCAGCGTCTCGACCAGCAAGGTGACCCGGCTGTTGGTGCTTGACCTCGTCGATTTCCGCCTGTTGATGGCAAGGCATCCCGATCTCGCCGAGACCATCGACGCCGAGGCGAAGCGGCGCGAACTCGAGAATCAATGATGGAGACTGACATGGCCGAGTTGGCCGACACCGCCAGCGGACCCGTGCTCGAAATCGCCGGCGCCCGCGCCACGATCCGCCTCAACCGGCCGAAGCATCTCAATCGCCTGCAGGCCGAAGACCTCGGCGATCTCGTCAGGCTGTTCGACCGGATCGAGGCCGACCCTGCGATCCGCGTGCTGGTGCTGACCGGAACCGGCCGCGCATTCTCCGCCGGCTATGACCTCAACTCGGTGGCCGAGCGCGCGGTGAGCGCCAATGAGCAGCAGAGCGCGGGCTCGGCGTTCGAGGTCGTGGTCAACCGGCTCGAGGATCTCTGCGTGCCGACGATCTGCCGGCTCAACGGCGGCGTCTACGGCGGCTCGACCGATCTCGCGCTGGCCTGCGATTTCCGCATCGGCGTCGATACCGCTGAGATGTTCATGCCCGCGGCGCGGCTCGGGCTGCACTATTACAGGAGCGGCATCCAGCGCTATGTCACGAGGCTCGGCGTCGACAACGCCAAGATGCTGTTCCTGACCGCGCAGAAGATCACGGCGCCCGAGATGCTGCGGATCGGCTACCTCACCGCCATGGTGTCGCTCGACCTGCTCGACGAGGAGGTCGACAAGCTGGCCACGATCCTGGCCGGCAATGCGCCCAAGGCGATGGCCGGCATGAAGCGCGCCATCAACGAATTCGCACGCGGCGAACTGGATGAGGCCGCCGCCGACCAGCGCCACCGCGACAGCATGCGCGGCGACGAGATCAAGGAAGGCATCAAGGCCTTCGCCGAGAAGCGGGCACCGCGGTTTTAGCGATCACGGCATGCGCCTTCACCCTCCCTGGAGGAGCACTCGCGGGGAGGCGCGTTGCCAAAATATCGAAAACAACCCCATGCAAAGTAGCCGGCGGTGGCCGGCGTTCGACCAGGCTACTTGACACGTCGGGCAACTCACGGATATTTTCCAATATTCCGAAATCACGCAGCCGCACGCTCGCCCCGAGGGCATATGGCATTCGCGCGCTTCTGTAAGCGACGTTTCCACGTCGTCATGGCCGATAGTCATATGCGATAGTCCTGCCCCTGGAGGGGACCGTCGGCTCACATGGAGCGTAGCGGAACGTGAGACGGGGTGGGGTGATCTCTCAGCCGGAACGGCGCCCGAGTGGAGAGATCACCCCACCTCGGTTCGCATTACATGTGAACAGATCCTCCCCTCTAGGGGGATAAGAAGCGTCACGCCCGCTTGCTCCGCATCGCGCGCGTCTGCGCGACCTCCGGGTCGCGGGCGAGCGCCTGGTAGCGCTTGCTGTCGACGGCGTAGAGTGCGATGCGGCCTTCGGCGTCGGCGTGGACGCCCCAGCCGAAGCGCTTGCCGAGCGGCGAGGCGCGCATGCAGGCCTGGCCACGCGAGAAGAACGTCTCGCGGGCGAGGCTGCGCGCCTTCTTCGCCGCTTTCGGATCGAGCGCGCGGCCGGCCGACGACGTCGCGAACACCACGTCGTCGGAGGTGTATTTGTAGGGCGCGCCTGCGATCATCCGGAATTGCAGCACGGCAACCGTCGGCTGGCCGCCACGCAGCTGCGGCTCCTCACCGCGCTGCGCCGGGCAATCCTCGGCGACACGGATCAGGGTGTTGAAGCAGTTGGTGCTGTACAGCGGTTTTGCCATCGGCACGATCCGTATCACACTCCGGCGGCCGCCGCATGCTGCGCCGCCATCTCGTCGTCGGCCTTCGATATCCGCACGAAAGCCGGGCGCGCGGCGATGCGTTCGGCATAGCGGACGAAGATGTCCCTCTTGGGCACGATGCCGAACATCATGGTCCAGCTGAGCGCGATGCCCCAGAGGATGTCGGCCGCCGTGATTTCTTCGCCGAAGAGATAAGGCCCCTTTGCGAGCTGCGCCTCGAGCGTGCCCAGCATGGTGTCGTAATCGGCATAGGGCGATTGCGTGATCGGCGCCGGCTCGCGCTTCATGAAATGGTCGATCACGGCCGGCTCGAACGACGAGCCGTAATAGGCCATCCAGCGCAGATACGGACCTCGGCGCGGGTCGTCCAGCGCGGGCGTCAGGCCCGCCTGCGGAAACAGATCGGCGAGATAGATGAAGATCGCGACCTGCTCGGTCACCAGCCCGCCGCGATGGCGGATCGCGGGCACCTTGCCGAGCGGATTGATCGCGAGATAGGCGTCCTGGCGCTGCTCGGCCGCCTTCATGTTGAGAACGTGCAGATCGTAGGGCGCGCCGAGCTCCTCCAGCAGCACGCGCGTGCCGGTGGCGCGGCTCTGCGGCGAGTAATACAGCGCGATGCGGTCGGTGGTGGCAGCGGTGGTCATCAGCAGATCTCCTTGCGCCATCAGGGCGCAGGGCCTCCTTATGTCCGCCTATACCTGACATCTTGTGTCAGGTATGATCTTCCCATGCGCGCGAGCCGGCTGTTTTCCATCCTCACCACCCTGCAGGCACGGGGACAGGTCACCGCACCTGAGCTGGCGGAAGCCTGCGAGGTCTCGGTGCGCACGATCTACCGCGACATCGATGCGCTCTCGGCCGCCGGCGTCCCCGTCTATGCCGACCGCGGCGCCGAGGGCGGCTATCGGCTGCTCGACGGCTATCGCGTGCGGCTGAACGGGCTGTCGCAGGGCGAGGCCGAGGCGCTGTTCATGGCCGGGCTGCCCGGCCCCGCCGCCGCGCTCGGCCTCGATGCCGCGATGACCGCGGCGCAGACCAAGCTGATGGCGGCGCTGCCGGAGAATCTGCGCCCCAACGCGCGAGGCATGCAGCAGCGCTTCCACTTGGACGCGCCGGGCTGGTTCGGCGCGACCGAGGAGCCGAAGCATCTGCGCGCCATCGCAAGCTCCGTGCTGCGCGAGACCCTGATCGAGATCCGCTACCAGAGCTGGAAAGCCGAGAAGCGCCGGCGCGTGGCGCCGCTCGGCCTCGTGCTGAAGGGCGGCAGCTGGTATCTCGCCGGCCTTGTCGACGGCAATGTCCGCACCTACCGCGTCGCGCGGGTGCTGGATTGCACGGCACTGGAGACGTCCTTCGCGCGGCCGGCGGAGTTCGATCTCGCCGCCTATTGGCACGCCTCGATCGAACGGCTCGAGGCCGAGTTGCATCCGAACGAGGCCAAAGTGCGGCTGTCGCCGCTCGGGCTGCAGCTGTTCGATGCGCTGGCCCATCCTTACGTGAAGGCGCGGATGCGGCTTGCCGATGGCACTGAGCCCGACGGCTGGCGGACCGCCACCATGCCGGTCGGCAAGACGGTGTGGCATGCGGCGAGCGAGCTGCTCCGGCTCGGCGCCGAGGCCGAAGTGATCGAACCGCAGGAGCTGCGCGAGAAGATGGCCGAGCTGGCGGGCGCGATGGCCGCGCGCTATGCGGACGCGCCGCCGCGCCGCGCGGCCCGTCGCTAATACCGGCTGTCGGAGCTGATGACGAAGCGGTCGAGAAAATTGACCGGCAGGATCTCGAACCGGTCGAGCGTGAGCGTAATCCCGGTCACGAAGTCGACGCCCTTGATCGTGCCCTCGAGATCGATCCGCCGGCCGCGGCGCAGGCCGCGTGTTTCCGGATGTTGCTCGATGTCGATATAGGCATAGATCGGGTTGTCGAGCCGCGAATGGCGATGCCAGCCGCGTTGCAGAAAGCTGAACTGCAACACGGAGCCCGCGCCCCAGTCGATCGCGTCGAAGAAGCGGGTCTTCCAGGCAACAGCCTGTCCCAGATAATGCGCGGCGATGAACGCGTCGCGTTCAAGCGCAGGCAGACGGTGCAGTTGCCAGCCGATCTCCGCCGGCGTCAGGGAGGCGTTATTCGCCATTGTTGTTCTAGTCGTTCTTCTTGTCGTTTCTTCTTGTCCTCGGCGGGAGGGTGAACCGACCTTCCCGCCTTGAGGAAACTATACATCCACAAATGTGACAGTGTCCGCCACAGTTGCGCGCGACGTGCGGTAGCTGTTCACCTTGTGCGCATGATCCGCATAGCCGAACGAGATACCGCAGACAACCCGGCGATCGTCGGCCAGGTTGAAATGGCGGCGGATCAGGCCGGAATGGCGCGCGATCGCCGCCTGCGGGATGGTGCCGAGTCCGAGCGCTTGCGCGGCCAGCATGAAGTTCGAGACATAGCCGCCGCAATCGATCGCGCCATAGATGCCGAGCGGCTCATTGGTGTGGATCACGGCAATGTGCGGGGCGCCGAAGAAATTGTAGTTCTCCAGCGCCTGTTTTGCGTAGGCCGCCCTGTCGCCGCGCGCGATGCCGAGCGTGTTGTAGAGCTGGAAGCCGCTCTCGCGGCGGCGCTCCAGATAGACGCCGACATATTCGCGCGGCGGGGTGAAATCGTAATCCTCGCCTAGGCCGCGCGAGGCCTCGGCGTAGATCGCCTTGCGGAACCGCTCCTTGGCCTCGCCGGACACGATCAGGACTTCCCAGGGCTGGCTATTGCACCAGGACGCGGTCCGCTGCGCGGTCGTCAGAATGTGCTCGATGACGTCGCGCGGCACCTCGCGCGGCTGGAACGCGCGCACGGAGTAGCGCTCGTTGAGCAGCTCCTCGAGCGCGCCGATGCGGTCTTCCGTCGCGTAGCGCGCGCTTGGTGTTTTCGCATCCATGCTCAACGGCCCTTGGTCGGGATCTTGTTGTAGGGCACGTCCTTGTCGACGCGGATGTCGCCGGGCAACCCGAGCACGCGCTCGGCGATGATGTTGCGCAGGATCTCGTCGGTGCCGCCGGCGATGCGCATCGAGGGCGACGACAGCAGCATCTGCTGGAACTGGCCGTTGGCCTGCTCCTCGTCGGTGCCGGTGAGGCTGCCGGCTGCGCCTTCAAGGTCCATCGCGTAGGTCGCGATGTCCTGCAGCATCAGGCCGGAGACGAGCTTGCCGATCGAGTTTTCCGGACCGGGCCGTTCGCCCTTCGACAGCGCCGAGATCGCGCGGTAGCTGGTGTATTTCAGCCCGCTCGCCTTCACCGCCCAGCTCGCAAGCTTGGAGCGCACCGCCGGATCGTCGATCGCAAGGCCATCTTCCAGCATCAAATTCGAGCAGAACTCGAACATCTCGGGCACGCCGGTCGCGAGCCGCGATCCGATCGACATCCGCTCGTTCATCAGCGTGGTCAGCGACACGCTCCAGCCCTCGCCGACCGCGCCAAGGCGCTGGCTATCCGGGATCACGACGTCGGTGAAATAGACCTCGTTGAACTCCTGCATGCCGTTGGCCTGCTTGATCGGCCGCACCTCGACGCCCGGGCTCTTCATGTCGAGGAAGAACATCGTGAGGCCCTTGTGCTTGGGCACATTTGGATCGGTGCGCGCAATCAACAGGCCGTAGTCGGAATAATGCGCGCCGGAGGTCCAGATCTTCTGGCCGTTGACGACCCAGTTGTCGCCCTTCTTCTCCGCACGGGTGCGCAGGCCGGCGACGTCGGAGCCGGCCGACGGCTCGGAGAACAGCTGGCACCAGATCTCCTCGCCGGAGGCGAGCTTCGGCAGATAACGGCGCTTGGCGTCTTCGGAGCCCCAGGCCATCACGGTCGGGCCGCACATGCCCTCGCCGATCTGGAACGGCTGCGTCAGCTTGCCGTAGACGCCCTCTTCCTGCTGCCAGATCACGCGCTCGATCGGGGTGGCGCCGCGGCCGCCATATTCCTTCGGCCAGTGCAGGCAGGCCCAGCCGCCTTCCGCCTTCTTCTTCTGCCAGGCCTTGCCGACCTCGACCATGTCGTGCTTGGCGAGCCTGATGCGGCCGAGCGATGACTTTGAGAGCTCTTCCTCGAACTCCTTCGGCGCATTGGCCGCGATCCATTTGCGGGCGATGGCGCGGAATTCGGCTTCCTGCTGTGTGTCATCGAAATTCATGGCGAACCTCTCTTGATTTTTCGCGCGCTCAGGCGCGGCCCTTGGTCGGGATCTTGTTGAAGGGAACGTCCTTGTCGACCCTGATGTCGCCGGGCAGACCCAGCACCCGCTCGGCGATGATGTTGCGCATGATCTCGTCGGTGCCGCCCTCGACGCGGGTGCCCGGCGCGCGCAGCAGCATTGCCTGGAACTTGCCGGCGACCTCGGCATCTTCGGGCCCGCTCAGCGCGCCGGCGGCACCCTGCAGGTCGAGCGCGTAGGTCGCGACGTCCTGGATCATCGAGCCGGCAACCAGCTTGCCGATCGAGTTCTCCGGTCCCGGACGTTCACCACGGGAGAGCGCGGAGATCGCGCGCATACTGGTGTATTTCAGGCCGCTCGCCTTCACCGCCCAGTTCGCAAGCTTGGCGCGCACCGCGCGGTTCTCGATCGCGAGGCCATCCTCCAGCATCAGGTTGTTGCAGAAATCGAACAGCTCGGGGAAGCCGGTCGAGACGCCGGCGCCGATCGACATCCGCTCGTTCATCAGCGTGGTCAGCGACACGTTCCAGCCGTCATTGACATTGCCGAGCCGCTGCGAGTCCGGAATGCGCACGTCGGTGAAATAGACTTCGTTGAAGTCCGACGCTCCGCTCGCCTGCTTGATTGGCCTGACCTCGACGCCCGGGCTCTTCATGTCCAGGAAGAACATGGTGAGGCCCTTGTGCTTCGCGACCGTCGGATCGGTGCGGGTCAAGAGGATGCCGTAGTCGGAATAATGCGCGCCAGAAGTCCAGATCTTCTGGCCGTTGATCACCCACTCGTCGCCCTGCTTCTCGGCACGGGTGCGCAAGCCCGCAACGTCGGAGCCGCCGGCCGGCTCGGAGAACAGCTGGCACCAGATCTTCTCGCCGGAGGCGAGCGGCGGCAGATATTTGCGCTTCTGCTCCTCACCGGCGAACGCCATCATTGTCGGTCCGCACATGCCGTGGCCGATGATGAACATCGAGCTGAGGCGGCCGAACGGGCCCTCCTCCTGCTGCCAGATCACGCGCTCAATCGGCGACGAGCCGCGGCCGCCATACTCCTTCGGCCAGTGCAGACAGGCCCAACCAGCATCGGCTTTCTTCCTCTGCCAGGCTTTTGCCGCTTCGAGAATGTTGGCGCCCTTGAGCGCAACGCGGCCGAGCGAGGCCTTGCGCAGCTCTTCCTCATATTGCTTCGGCGCATTGGCCGCGATCCACGCTTTCGCCTCGGCGCGGAACGCGGCCTCCTGCGGGGTGTCGTCGAAATTCATGACGGTCCTCGCTTACGCCGCGTTCTTCTTGCGCATGCGATCGATCAGCGCGTCTTCCCAATAGGACAGGCTGCCCAGGCCAAGCGCCATCGCATTGGCGCGGCGATAGTACATGTGGCAGTCGAACTCCCAGGTGAAGCCCATCCCGCCATGGACCTGGATGTTGTTCTTGGCGCAGTGCTGGAACGCCTGCGTCGCGCTGATGCGCGCGGCGGCGGCGGCTTCCGGCAACTCGCCGGCATTGGTCGAAAGCGCCCATGCGCCGTAATAGCAGTTCGAGCGCGCCAGGGTCGCGGACACATACATGTCGGCCAGCATGTGCTTGACCGCCTGGAACGAGCCGATCGGACGACCGAACGCGATGCGGTCGAGCGCGTAGTCGCGGCCCATCTCCAGCGCGCGGTCGGCGCCGCCGACCTGCTCGAACGCCATGAGCACGGCTGCGCGATCCAGCACCTGGGTGAGCACACCCCAGCCCTCGCCGGTGGCACCGAGCGGCTCGGCCTTAGCGTCCTTGAAGGTGATCGCGGCCTGACCGCGGGTCAGATCGATGTTGGTGAGCGACTTGATCTCGACGCCACCGGCCTTGAGATCGACGATGAACAGCGAGATATCGGACTCACGTCCGCTCGAGCCGGTGCGCGCGGCGACCACGGCGAAATCGGCGATCGCGCCGTCGGCCACCGGCTTCTTGACGCCGTTGAGCACGCCGCCATTGGCCGTCACCTTGATCGCCTTCGGCGACGGATTGCCGTGGCCTTCGAACAGCGCCAGCGTGCCGATGGCATCGCCGGAAGCGATCTTCGGCAGCCACTTCTGCTTCTGGGCGTCCGAGCCTGCGATCAGCAGCGCCTCGGCGGCGAGATAGACGGTCGAGGAGAACGGCACTGGCGCCAGCGCACGGCCCATTTCTTCCGCGATCACACAGAGTTCGAGATGGCCGGCACCCGCGCCGCCGAACTGCTCCGGGATCGCGACGCCGAGGAAGCCCATCTCGGCGAGGCCCTTCCACAGCGCCTTGTCGTAGGGCGCCTTGCCGTCGAGCACCTCGCGCACCGCCTTCGGCGGGCACTGTTCGCTGAGGAATTTCCGCGCCTCGTCGCGCATCTGCTTCTGTTCGTCGGAGAAATCGAAATTCATGGCGCTTACCCGCGTTGCTGTTGTTCGTTGGCTTCGTAGGATGGGTGGAGCGAAGCGATACCCATCGATGGCGTGGTCACAGATGATGGGTTTCGCTGCGCTCTACCCATCCTACGGTCAGTTCAAAATGATCACCTCGTCGCCAGGCTTGCCGGCGTAGAGCTGCTCGACCAGCGCGGCGCGGCGTTCGAGACCGGCGCGCTGGTTGATGTAGCCCTTGTCGGTGAGCTCATTGCCGTCAATCGACGGCGGCTCGACCATCAGCATCGCACGCGCGATGCGCATGCTGCTGCCGGTGGTGGATGCATTGTGCGCCTGCAAGCCCTTCCTGAGACAATCGACCACGTCGGGATGCCGGACTACGTCCTCATAGCTCGCGTCCGCATTGCCGACGAGCTGGCGGCAGGCATGCAGGTTCGGCCAGCACAATAAGCCGATGAACTCGCGATCCTGCCCCGCAACCAGCGCGTCATGCACGACCGGCGTCGCGGCAGCGATCGCATCGGTGCGCAGCGAGCCGACATGGACGAAGGTGCCTGTGGTCAGCTTGAAGTCCTCGACCACGCGGCCGGCGAAGATAATGCCCTGTAGCGGATCCTCGGGATCGACGAACACGCCGGCATCGCCGATGCAGTAGAAACCTTCTTCATCGAACATCTTGGCCGTGAGGTCCGCCTGACCGAAATAGCCCGGCGTGACGTTGACGCCGCGCAGCCGCAATTCGTATTTCGAGCCGCACGGCACCATCTTCAGCTCGACGCCGGGGAACGGCAGGCCGATCAGGCCGACGCGCTCGGTGTCCCAATAGGTGCCGGTCGAGGTCGGCGCGGTCTCGGTCGAGCCCCAGCCGGTGTAGAACACGATGCGCTCGCCTGTGGTCTTCACCGCCAGCGCCTGCATCCGGTCATAGAGATCGTCGGGCAGCCGGGCGCCGCCATAGGCCATGATCGAGAGGTTCTTGAAGAAGCTCGCGCACAGCGCCGCGTCCTTCTCCATCGCGGCCGCGAGCGCGGCATAGCCCGCCGGCACGTTGGCGTAATAGGTCGGCGACACCTCGCGCAGATTCCTGATGGTCTCCTCGAGCTGGCCCGGCATCGGCCGGCCATCGTCGATGTAAAGCGTGCCGCCATCGACCAGCACGGGATTGAACGCGGCGTTCCCTCCCATGGTGTGATTCCACGGCATCCAGTCGAGCACGGTCGGGATCGGGCCGGCCGTTTCACGCGGACGCACCTGCATCATCATCGCCGCATTGGCGCACATCATCTCCTGGGTGTTGATGACGGCCTTCGGCATGCCGGTCGAACCCGAGGTGAACAGCAGCTTGCCGACGGTGTCGGTCGTGATCTTCGCGATCGACGCGCTGACATCGGCGGTCACCGGCGTTGCCGCGAGCTCGGCGAAGCCCACGCTCTTGATGCCGTCGCAGGGACGCAGCACGTGAACGACCGTGATGCCGGTGAGGTCGATCGCCTTCAGCGCCTTCTCGAAGGTCGGGCCGTCCTGCACCATCACCACGGCGGGCTTGATCAGGTTGAACAGGTATTTGAGCTTGAGATGATCCAGGCTCATCAGCGAATAGGCCGGCGACACCGGCGCTGCCGGCAGCCGCGCCTGCATCGCAGCCTGCGTCATCAGCGCGTGCTCGATCGAGTTGCCTGAGAGGATCGCGACGGGCCGCCCATCGCCAATGCCGAGATCGAGCAGGCCCTGCGTCAGCGCGTCGACGGTGCGTTTCGCGTCGCCATAGGAGACCTTGCGCCACTGCCGGTCGGGGCCGCCGCGTTGCGCGAGCCAGATCCGCTCCGGCGCCTGCGCCGCCCATTTGGCGAGATAGGCCGGGATGTGGGTCTCGTAAGCTTGCAAAGGGATCCGCGACTTCAGGACGACGGTGCCATCGCCGCGCCGCTCGACCGCGATGTCACGCGCGAGCCAATCCACCTTGCGAAAGGCAGGCTTCGTCAGCATCGCCGCGTCTCCATCCATTTTGCGTCTCCCGGAATTCTTGTCCTTTTGAGGATCTGTTCTCAGCGCCTGATATAGACAGGCTTTCGTTTCTCGAGGAAGGCCTTGATGCCTTCCTGAAAATCTTCCGAACGGCTGCACAGCACCTGATTGCGATCCTCCATCGCGATCACGGCCTCGATCGAGCCGGCATCGACGCTCATGTTGATGCATTCCTTCGAAAGGCGCAGACCGACCGGCGAGGCCGTCATCATCGCGTCGACATAAGGATTGGCAGCCGTGTCGAGATCGGCCGCCTCGACCACTTCGGACACCAGGCCAACCGCAAGCGCGCGGTCGGCATGGATGAAGCGCCCGGTGAGGATCAGTTCGGAGGCGACCGACACGCCGACAAGGCGCGGCAGGAAATAGCTGGTACCGATGTCGCAGCCGCCAAGGCCGAGCTTGATGAACGCGCAATTCATCCGCGCGTTCTTCGCGGCGATACGGATATCGGCGGCGAGTGCCAGCGCGAAGCCGCCGCCGGCGGCCGCGCCCTGCACCAGCGCGATGATCGGCTGCGGACAGCGCCGCATCAGCATCACGATGTCGGCGATGCGGCGCTGCGAGTCCAGTGACTCCGTGACGCCGGGCGGTTCGGTCTGGCCACCGCGGCGGGCCATCGCGTGCTTGAGGTCGAGCCCGGCGCAAAAATTCGCACCGGCGCCCTTCAGCACCACGACGCGGGTGTCGCGATTGCGCTGCAAACCCTGGAAGTAGGTGTTGAGCGCATCGATCATCGCTGGATCGAGCGCGTTGAGGCTCTCGGGGCGATTGAGCGTGACCCAATCGACCCCGTCATGATGTTCGATCAGCAGCGGCTGAGACACGCGCATGGTCCTCCCGACCGTTCAGCGAACGCGATGCTCGTTGCTGTGCCCTCTCCCCTTGTGGGAGAGGGCATGTTCGCTATTGCCTTTGCATTCGATTGGGTGAGGGGTCTGTCTCCGCGGAGAGAACCCCTCATCCGTCGCCGTAGCCGATGCAAAGCATCGGCGTCCTTTTTTAAGGGACGGCGGCCAAAGGCCGCCTATGGCCACCTTCTCCCACAAGGGGAGAAGGGAAGTACGGCGGAGTCCACCGTTAGCGCGGCGCCATGCGGATGGCGCCGTCGAGGCGGATGGTTTCGCCGTTGAGCATCGGGTTCTCGACGATGTGGACCGCGAGATTGCCGTACTCAGAAGCGTCGCCGAGGCGAGCCGGATGCGGCACCTGGGCGCCCAGGCTCTTGCGGGCTTCCTCGTTGAGACCCATCAGCAGCGGCGTCAGGAACAGGCCGGGTGCGATGGTGTTGACGCGGATCTTCAGGCTGGCGAGGTCGCGCGCGGCCGGCAGCGTGAGGCCGACGACGCCGCCCTTCGAGGCCGAATAGGCGATCTGGCCAATCTGGCCTTCATAGGCCGCGACCGACGCGGTGTTGATCGCGACGCCGCGCTCCTCGCCGATCGGGGCTTCGGTGGCGAGGCGCTCCGCGAACAGGCGCAGCACGTTGAAGGTGCCGATCAGATTGACATTGATGATGCGGACGAACTTCGCCAGCGGATAGACGCCGTCCTTGCCGACGATGCGCTGCGAGCCGCCAATGCCGGCGCAGTTCATCAGCACGCGCGCAACGCCATGCGCTGCCTCGGCCTTGGCGATCGCCGCCTTGATCGCTTCCTCGTCGGTGACGTCGGCGTGCAGGGCAACGCCCTTCACTTCGGCGGCGACCTTCTCGGCGTTTTCCTTGTTCTGGTCGATCACGCCGATTTTGGCGCCCTTGGCGGCCATGGCGCGCGCGGTCGCGGCACCGAGCCCGGAGCCACCGCCGGTGATGAGAACGGCAACGTCTTTCAACTGCATGAGAACAACCTTTCCTTGGGCGTTTCTTCTCTAGACTTGAACTTGTTATCCGGCAGCGGCCGCTGCCGTTTCCTTATCGGGATTGAGCACGCCGCCGAAGATCAAGGCTTCCATGTGCTTGATGTATTCGCGGCAGACCTCGTCGGTGACCGGACCGACGCCGACCGCGCGCGACATCGCGTGGCGGCCGAAGAACAGATGATCGCAGGCGCCGATCAGGCTGGTGTAGAACAGCACCGGATCGATCTTGCGGAATTCGCCGGCCTTGATGCCCTCGGCGAGCAGGCGGCGATGAAAATCCAGCAGCGGCGCGACGAAGAATTTCGACACCTCGTTCGCGGCGGCAGGCGAGCTCTCGTGCAGGAGATAATGAATCAGCCGGTTCATGTAGGGGAACTGGTGATAGGCGCGAATGATGCCGCCGATATGCAGGCGCAGTTTTGCGGACGGCGTGATCGGCTGGCTGATCAGATATTCGAGTTGCGATATCTCGGTGGCGGCGTCGCGCGCGAGCAGCGCCAGCAGCAGCCCGTCCTTGTTGCCGAAATGATATTTCACGAGCGCAGCGTTGACGCCGGACTTCTGCGCGATGTCGGACAGCGACACCTCGATCGAGGCGCGCTCGATCATCAGCTCGCTGGCTGCGACCAATAGCTTGTCGGCAGTGGCATTTTTGCCGGCCGGAAGTTTCGTCGGTACGCTGGTATTCAACTGCGCTCTCGTCCCGCTCTTCGTCCCCGGCTGTTCCCTAGCTGTTTTTTGGCCCGCCGGTAAATCGAGGCCGCACATAAGCCCATGGCGGGGCTGCACTCAAGAGTTAATTGATTGATTGACTAAATGCTGAGCCGCCCCTTAAATCCGGCCCAACTTTGAAACCGCCCAATCCAGAAACATCAGGGAGATCAGACATGGCCGAGGCCTATATCGTCGCCGCCGCTCGCACCGCCGGCGGCCGCAAGGGAGGGCGGCTCGCCGGCTGGCATCCGGCCGATCTGGCCGCCACCGTGCTGGACGCGCTGGTCGAACGATCAGGCGCCGACCCGGCGCAGGTCGAGGACGTGATCATGGGCTGCGTGATGCAGACCGGCGAGCAATCCACCAACATCGCGCGCAACGCGGTGATGGCCTCGAAGCTGCCGGAGAGCGTGCCCGCGACCTCGATCGACCGCCAGTGCGGCTCCTCGCAGCAGGCGCTGCATTTCGCGGCGCAGGCTGTGATGAGCGGCACCATGGACTGCGTGATCGCCGCCGGCGTGGAATCGATGACCCGCGTGCCGATGGGGCTCGCCTCCTCGCTGCCCGCCAAGAACGGCTTCGGCCATTACAAGAGCCCCGGCATCGAGGCGAAGTATCCCAACATCGTCTTCAGCCAGTTCACCGGCGCAGAGATGATGGCCGAGAAGTACGGCCTGTCGAAGGATGAGCTCGACGAATACTCCTACAACAGCCATCAGCGCGCGATCGCGGCGACGCAGGCCGGCCACTTCAAGGACGAGATCGTGCCGGTGAAGATCACCCGCGCCGACGGCTCGACCGACACCCACCATATCGACGAAGGCATCCGCTTCGACGCCAGCCTCGACGGCATCAAGGGCGTCAAGTTGATCGCCGAGAATGGCAAGTTGACCGCGGCGAGCGCCAGCCAGATCTGCGACGGCGCCTCAGGCGTGATGGTCGTCAACGAGAAGGGTCTGAAGGCGCTCGGCGTCAAGCCGATGGCGCGCATCCATCACCTCACCATGATGGGCGGCGATCCCGTGATCATGCTGGAAGCGCCGCTGCCGGCAACCCAGCGCGCGCTGCAGAAGGCCGGCATGAAGATCGACGACATCGACCTGTTCGAGGTCAACGAAGCCTTCGCCTCGGTGCCGACCGCGTGGCTGAAGACCACCGGCGCCGATCCGGCCAGGCTCAACGTCAATGGCGGCGCGATCGCGCTCGGCCATCCGCTCGGCGGCTCCGGCACCAAGCTGATGACGACGCTGCTGCACGCCCTGAAGCAGCGCAACAAGCGCTACGGCCTGCAGACCATGTGCGAAGGCGGCGGCATGGCCAACGTGACGATCGTCGAGCGGCTGTAAGAGGCGTTCGATTAGGTCCGAAGGACCTCCACGAAAAAGTGTCGTCCCGGCGAAGGCCGGGACCCATAACCGCAGGTGCTTGTGGTTGTGCCGGGCTGCGGCCCCAACTCATTTCAACAAAACAAAGCGGTGGTTGGGTCCCGGCCTTCGCCGGGACGACGCATCACCTGAGGAAACATCTTTGACCCATCCGTCCATCCACGCGCGCAACCATCCGAACAAGATCGCCTACCAGATGGCGGCGTCCGGCAAGGCGATCACCTATCGCGAGCTCGACGAGCTCTCGAACCAGGGCGCGCATCTGTTCCGCTCGCTCGGCCTGAAGGCCGGCGACCACATCGCGCTGCTGATGGAGAATCGCCTCGCCTTCATGGAGATCTGCTGGGCCGCGCAGCGCTCGGGGCTCTATTACACCGCGATCAGCCGCTACCTGACGGAAGAGGAGATCGCCTACATCATCAAAGACTGCGGAGCGAAGGTGTTTATCACTACGCCGCAATGCGCCGACAAGGTGAAGGGCCTGATCAAGGGCGAGCCAGGCGAACCGCTGTTCTACATGATGGACGAGCCGGCACCGGGCTTCCGCTCCTACGACAAGGAAGCCAGCGCGCAGCCGACCACACCGGTTGCCGACGAGGTCGCCGGCTATGACATGCTGTATTCCTCCGGCACCACGGGCCGGCCGAAGGGCATCAAGAAAGAATTCGAGGGCAACCGGATCGACGTGCCGAATCCGTTCCTGCGCATTCTCACCGCCGACATGTGCGGCATGAACGCCGACTCGATCTATCTGTCGCCGGCGCCGCTCTATCACGCAGCTCCCTTGCGCTTCAACATGATGGCGACCGTGCTTGGCGGCACCTCCGTCATCATGGAGCATTTTGACGCCGAGGAATTTTTGAAGCAGGTCGAGAAGCACAAGGTGACGCAGTCGCAGCTGGTGCCGACCATGTTCGTGCGCATGCTCAAGCTGCCCGACGAGGTGCGCGCCCGCTACAAGGTGTCATCGCTGAAGGGCGCGATCCACGCCGCGGCGCCCTGCCCGGTCGACGTGAAAGCGAAAATGATCGAGTGGTGGGGGCCGATCCTGATCGAGTATTATGCCGGCTCGGAAGGCAACGGCGTCACGGTGTCGACCTCGCAGCAATGGCTGACCCATCGCGGCACCGTCGGCCGCGCCGTGGTCGGCAAGGTCAAGATTCTCGACGAGAACGACGAGGAAGCGCCGGCCGGCCAGATCGGCCAGGTCTATTTCGCCGACGCGCCTGTTTTCACCTATCACAACGATCCCGAGAAGACGAAGAAGGCCTACAACGCCAAAGGCTGGTCGACGCTCGGCGACGTCGGCTACCTCGATGAAGAGGGCTTCCTCTATCTGACCGATCGCAAGAGCTACATGATCATCTCCGGCGGAGTGAACATCTACCCGCAGGAAACCGAGGACGTGCTGATCACGCATCCGGCGGTCTCCGACGTCGCGGTGTTCGGCGTGCCCAACGAGGAGATGGGCGAAGAGGTCAAGGCCGTGGTGCAGCCGCACGATATCACCAAGGCCGGCAAGGAACTCGAAGCCGAGTTGATCGCGTTCTGCCGCCAACATCTGTCGCCGATCAAATGCCCGAAGAGCATCGACTTCGAGCAAGAGCTGCCGCGCACGCCGACCGGGAAACTGGTGAAGCGCCATCTGCGCGACAGGTACTGGCCGAAGGCGCCAGTGAAGGCGTAGCCGCTCTTCACCCTCCCCTGGAGGGGTAGGGGAATCGCATATGGCTGTGGAGTAGTGTTGCC
>NZ_NWTG01000044.1 GCF_002532045.1 Bradyrhizobium sp. C9
CGTCCCGAGCCGCTTTCCGCCTGGGCAGTGGTAGACGTCGCCGGCCGGATCATATCGAAAGTCGTTGCGCGAAAAGGTGCCATCCTCGCGCTTTGACTTGTCGATGACCGGAATGTGTGGCGCGATGTCCTTCTCGACCAGCCAGTTCAGCATCGGCGCCGATCCATAGGCGGTATCGGCCGCGAGCCGCTCCGGCGTGAGGCCAAAACGTTCCTCTGTTCGTTCGATCATTGTCTTTGCGGCACCGACTTCGGCTTGCCGAATCGCACGAGACGCCTCGACGTCCAAGATGACGCCGAACTTCATGTCGATGAGATAGTTGTCAGAGTAGGCGAAGAACGCCGCCCCTTTGTGTGCGCCGGTCCACTGGGCCGCGGGATCGGATGGCGAGACGAACTTCGGCACAACCTCCGTAGCGGCACCCCATGCCGTGTCTTCGAGAGTCGCCAGATACTCCTTCACCGCGCGGCTGGACCTCGCCGGATCGCGATCCCTGCGCCAATCCTGACCTGCGATCGAGCACCGCTTGTTGGCGTCGGCCGCAATCAGGCTCGCATCAACTGCAAAGCCTTCACCACCAACCAGACCGGCTGCAATACACGCCTCGACGACCCGCTCAAACACATGGCGAAAAACATCTCCCTCGCGGAAACGCTCGTTGCGGGCACGCGAGAACGCTGAATGGTCGGGAATAGCATCTTCGATGCCAAGCCTGCAGAACCAGCGATAGGCGAGGTTCACCTGTACTTCGCGGCAGATCAATCGCTCCGAGCGGATCGCAAAGACATACCCCACCACCAGCATCCGGATCATCAGTTCAGGATCAATCGACGGACGCCCCATGGACGCATAATGGGACGCAAGCTCGCCGCGAAGCCACGACAGATCGAGAGCAGCATCGATCTTCCGCACCAAATGATCTTCGGGGACCGCGTCGCCAAGACGAAACGCGGAGAACAGTTGACCTTGGTCGTTCTTCAGACGGCCCATCATGGATCGACCTCGCCGAGAATCGCGTCAACACAACCGAATCATCGTTCGAGGCCTCACTCAACCGACTTTTGCAACAAAATCGGCCAATAGCTGAAGTAGCCGCGACGAGTTTAGAAGTCGGTTTCGTCCTCAGAGTCTGACTCAAAATGAGCTGAGGATATTCAGGGCATAGCGAGACGTCTGGT
>NZ_NWTG01000045.1 GCF_002532045.1 Bradyrhizobium sp. C9
AGCGACATCAACGCGAGCCGACAATCGGCTGACGACTTCTGGATCGGTTCCGAAGTTTCTCTGATTGGACTATTCGAGCGGCACGGTAAGTCTTTTGATTGTGGTCCGGGTGTCGGGACGCAGGCCACGCCACCACACAAACGCCTCCGCCGCCTGCTCGACCAGCATACCGACACCGTCCGCAAGCCGCTTCACGCCGGCGTTCCGCGCCAGCCGGAGGAATGGCGTAAGGCCCTTTCCGTAGAGCAACTCATAGGCAAGGCAATCGTCGCCAAAAACCTCCGGGCTTATCGGCGGAAGCTCGCCGAGCAAGCTGGCAGAAGTTGCGTTCACGACTAGATCGAACCGGCCAAGTTTTTTGTCAGCGAGGGCCGAATAGCCGATAGCAGTAACGGGCCCATATTGCTCAAATTTACGGCCAAGCTCTTCCGCCTTGGTTACGGTGCGGTTTGCTATAACCAGCTCCGCCGGCCCCTGTTCGAGGAACGGCAGCACGACGCCTCGTGCAGCCCCACCCGCACCGAGCAGCGCTACCCGGCGCCCCTGCATCAAGCAGCCGAGATTGCGTGTGATATCGTTGGTAAGGCCGATGCCGTCGAAGTTCTCTCCGGTCACCCGGTCTGCCTCGAACTTCATCGCGTTGACGGCACCAGCGAGCCGGGCGCGCTCCTTGAGAACGGTGCAATACGCGAACGCATCCATCTTGAACGGAGCGGTGATGTTGAGCCCCAGGCCGCCTTCGCGCCGAAACCTGTCCACCACGTCGCTGAAGCCGCCGACAGGAGCTTCAATGGCGACGTAGTCGATAGTCTGCCCGGTCTCTTTTGCGAAGCTGAGATGGATCAGCGGCGATTTCGTGTGGTCGATCGGATTGCCGACCACGGCATATTTGTCAGACATCAAGTCGCTCCCCACGCCTTCGCCTCGTTGACGGCAGGCTCGCGTACAGCACGCCTTCGCTGACTTCGGCTGCGTCCTCCTTTTTCGAGATGCGGCCTTTTCGATTGACACGCGTCCCGCGCCAAAATCTCTCCAATGCTACTCCTTCGAGTTCGACCGCGGCAATGTCCGCCTCGGGTCAAAAGACGACATCCCTGTGGTCGGGGTCGCGAGTCCGCTTTACCTCTCGAAAGCGGACATCCTGAATTTAGGAGCACGCACCGCTAGCCTGCGACCGCGCGTCAGATTCGCGCATCACGCCAGCTGTTCCGGATCTTCGGCCGCGCGCATGCGCACGATACTGTCTTCTGTCGCCGCGGTGCCTGCCGCGGCGATCGCGATCTCGCGCGCCAGATTGGTGCATTCGGCCCACAGCAGGAAGAACACCAGCGGCGGCCGCTCGCGCGCCTCCAGCATTTGCCGGCAGCGCTCGGCGGCGCCGTCGAGCGCCCACCATTGCCGGGCGACGACCATGACCTTGCGGAAGCTGCGCAGCGTGCCGGAGAATTTCTGCGGATCGGCACCCACGATGGCGCCGCAATGGTTCAGCCAGTTCAGCGCCGCATAGATCGCGATGCCGTAATCCTCGATCGCCGTTCCCGTGAAATCGACGACGGTGTTGTCGTGCGCGCGCTGGCGCAGGAAGGCGTCGATCATCTCCGCCTGGCGCGATGGATCGACCAGCAGCGAGGTGTCTTTCCGCGGTACCATGGGGATATAGCGCATCGCCTCGAGCCGCGTGTGCTCCCAGATCGCTCTGATATCGCCGAGCAGGTCGCCGGGCTTGCGCTTGCAGGCCGGATAGACCAGCACGCCGTTGTCGGCGAGATCGAGATAGCGCGGCACCACCTTGTCGAGTGCGGCGAGAAACGCGGATGGATCGGTGAGGCCGCGCAAATCGCTGGCGGCGTCGTCCGTCTGTGCAGGCCTGTTGCCGCGTGTCCAGCCGAAATTGGCCATCCCCGGACGCCCCGATCCCAACCTCGCCATCAGGTTAAATGGAAAATGCGGCGATGCAAATGCGGCATTTGCCGCTGCCCAGCCGTACGTGTCGGCCGCTGCCGGTTGACGCCGGAGACCGGCGCGCCTAGCTCTTGGTTAATGGTGCGCAACGCGGGTTGCTGCCGCTTTCGGGACCTACCGCCGTGACCGCTTCTGATCGCCAGTCGCATTGGCAGACCGTCTATCTGACCAAGGGCGAGCAGCAGGTGAGCTGGTCGCAGGCCGATCCGCAGCCGTCGCTGCGCCTGATCGAATCCGTCGCGCCCGGCCGCGATGCATCGATCATCGACATCGGCGGCGGGGCTTCGCGCCTCGTCGATGCGCTGCTGGCGAGGGGCTTTCATGACCTGACCGTGCTCGATCTCTCCGAAGCTGCACTGGCGAGCGCGCGGCAACGGATCGGTGCGGCCGGCCCGGCGGTGCGCTGGGTCACCGCTGATGCGACGGTCTGGCAGCCGCAGCAGGCCTTCGACATCTGGCACGATCGTGCGGCGTTTCATTTTCTCGTCGCGGAAAGCGACCGCGCGGCCTATCTCGAAAGACTGCATCGCGGCGTCAAGGCAGGCGGCCACGCCGTGATCGGCACCTTCGCGCTGGACGGTCCGGAAAAATGCAGCGGCCTGCCGGTGCAGCGTTATGATCCCGCAACGCTGAGCCGGACCATCGGTCCGGCATTCGAGTTGATCGCGCATGAGGCGCACCGGCACGTCACGCCCTGGGGCGCGACGCAGTCGTTCCAGTTCAGTGTGCTGCGGCGCAGGTGACCAGCCGCGGAAGGAGAGGCGAGATGACGGACGGGCCACGGACGATCGGCGAGATCGCGAGCTATCACGCCCATGTCTATTACGACCCCGCCACCAGCCGGGGCGAGGCCGAACGCCTGCGCGACTGGATGGGCGAGCGCTTCCTGGTCACGCTCGGGCGATGGCACGACGTCAAGGTCGGCCCGCACGAACAGGCGATGTACCAGGTGGCGTTTGCGGCCGAGCTGTTTCCGACCCTGGTGCCGTGGCTGATGCTGAACCACGGCAGCCTGAGCATCCTGGTCCATCCCAACACCACCAATCCGCGCCGCGATCATCGCGACGATCCGCTCTGGATCGGCACGCCGCTTGCCGTCCACGCCGACAGGCTGCCCGAAGAGGCTGAAATGGAGCTGGCGCCGGCCCCGAACACGTCGCCGACATTGCGTCCTTGAGCGAAATCCCCGGTCGGTAAAGTTTGACGCAATTACGTTACAGCCAAGTCGTTTCAAACTCATCGCGTTTTGCAACGTGAGGTTAAGCCGGCATTCCTAGGCTTACCCGACATTTCAGGGTCGGGCGCATTGGGCATGTTCTTTTCGTTTCGAAGCTGGTCACTGTGGCGGGTGGTTGGGCCGCTGCTCGCCATCGTGTTGCTGCTGGGCGGTTTGTCGGCCGGCAGCCTGCAGGTGATGTCCGCGGTGCGCGCCTATGTGGCGGGCGAGAGCCTGTGGTCGAAGGGGCAGAAGGACGCCATCTACTACCTTCAGACCTATGTCAGCACCGGCGCGCCGCTCTATCTGCAGAAGTTCGATGACGCGATCGCAGTGCCGCTGGCCGATCGCACGGCGCGGCGCGCACTGGAAGCGCCCGGCAACAATGACGCCGTGGCGAGGGCCGGCTTCGCCAAGGCGGGCAATCATGACGACGACATCGGCGGCCTGATCTGGCTGTTCAAATATTTCCGCACGATGCATCACGTGGCCGGCGCGGTGACGGCCTGGCGCAATTCGGATGCGCTGCTCGATCAGCTGATCGAAATCAGGAACGAGGCCGCGAACGACGTCGCGCTGCATGATCCCTCGGCCGCGACCATCAAACACTGGGCCGAGCGGATCGGTGCGGTCGATGCCGCGCTGAGCACGCTCGCCGTCGATTTCTCCGACCAGTTGGGGAAGGCGTCGCGTCAGGTCTCCGCGCTGCTGCTGCTGGTCAATCTCGTGATCGCGGCCTGCCTTGCCGGCATCGTGCTGTTCCACACAAGGCGGATGCTGTGGCGACGCTGGCTTGCCGAGACCGCGCTCGCGGTCGAGAAGGAGCGGGCCCAGCTCACGCTCGCCTCGATCGGCGACGCTGTGATCGTGACCACGCAGGACGATCGCGTCGGCTACATGAACGGCGCCGCGCAGCGGCTGATCGCGCCGGGGCAGGACGTGACCGGATGGCAGCTTTCATCGCTGTTCAACATTGCCGAGCAGCCGGTGCGGGGATCGTTCCAGAGCACCGATGCCGACGACGAGAGCCGGCCGCAGCAGCGGCTGCTGGTGCGGACGGACCATTCCAGCGTGCCGGTCTCGGTGGTCGAGACCCCGATCGTGCATGCCGGCGAACCGGCCGGTCGCGTTATGATCATCCACGACATGACCGCCGAGCGGCGGCTGGTCGAGGAACTGGCATGGGCTGCGTCTCATGACGCGCTCACCGGTCTTGCGAACCGGCGGCAATTCGAGTTCGAGCTGCACAAGGCGATGTCGGGCTCGCCGGTCTTGGGCGCCGATCTGATGCTGATCGACCTCGACCAGTTCAAGATCGTCAACGACACCTGCGGCCACATGGCCGGTGACCGGCTGCTGAAGCAGGTGGCGAAGATGCTGACCGCCGAGGTCGGCGACAGCGGGCTGGTTGCGCGTCTCGGCGGCGACGAATTCGGCATTCTGCTGCGCGACGATGGCTCCGTCACGCACGACGTTGCGGCCGACGTCGCGGAGCGGATCAGGGCGGTGGTCGAGCAGTCGAGCTTCGTCCATGAGGGCTCGAGCTTTCGGATCAGCGCGAGCATCGGCCTGGTCGCGCTTTGCGACAGCGCCGGCGTGCAGGACGCGCTGCGGCTTGCCGACGTCGCCTGCTTCCTCGCCAAGGACAAGGGACGCAATCGCGTCCAGGAGCACCGTCCGTCCGATACCGGCATGGCGGTGCGCGTCGCCGAGATGAGCTGGGTCAATCGCATCCGCAAGGGATTGGACGAGGGGCGCTTCTGCCTCTACGAGCAGGAGATCCGCCCGATCAACGGTGCGCTGAGGGGCAACGAGCGGCGCGAACTGCTGCTGCGGCTGCGCGACGAGAACGGTGCGCTGGTGCCGCCCGGCAGCTTCCTGCCCGCGGCCGAACGCTACGGGCTGATGCCGCTGATCGACCGCTGGGTGGTTCGTCGCGCCTTCGAGATCATCGCCGAGCGCAAGCACCACCCGCGCAGGGTGGCGAGCTACGCCATCAATCTCTCCGGCGCCACGATCGGCGACGGCGACTTCGTCGACTTCGTCGCCGGGCTGTTTGCGCAGCATGATATTTCGCCGGCATTGGTGTGTTTCGAGATCACCGAGACCAGCGCGATCTCCAATCTCGACGAGGCTCAGACATTCATCGCGCGGCTGCGCGAGATCGGCTGCAGCTTCTCGCTCGACGATTTCGGCACCGGCATGTCCTCGATCGCGTATCTGAAGCACCTGCCGGTCGACATCATCAAGATCGACGGCTCGTTCGTGAAGGAGATCCTGAACAGCAAGGTCGATCGCGCGATGGTCGAGATGATCACCAAGACCGCGAAGATCATGCAGAAGCAGGTGGTCGCCGAGTTCGTCGAGAGCCTCGCGATCCTGGACGAGCTGCGCCTGATCGGGGTCGACTACGCCCAAGGGTATGCGATCGGCAAGCCGGTTCCGGTGCTCACCCTCCGGGAAGAAAAGATCGCCTGAGTCGCCGAAATGGTCCCGAATCGGGACTTTTTCGGTCATTTCAGCCCGCCCGGGGCCGATTCTCTGGCACTTTCCACCCGAAAAACGTTTAAAAATCCTGTCGTTGGCCACTCCGTCTCGATTATGCCTTACTCTAATTCCCTGATATGATGTGCAAACGGTGAATCCAACGTGGGCCGGGTAACAGGCCCCAGAGCACCGACTTGGGGATGATGGGTCAACGTACGACGAAAGCAGCCGCGCGTAAGTCGAACCGCGGCGTGTCTCTGGTGGGCAGCACGGCGTTCGCCGTGAGCGCGCTCGTCCTGTCGTCTGGCCTTGCCGCCTGGATGGTCGGCATCGACCCTACCGCTTGGCTGCATGGACCGGCACTTGCCAACACCACCGCCTCGCTGAATTTCGACGATCGCTTCGGCTCTCGCTCCACGATCAACACGGCTTCGCTCTATTATCCTCTGCGTCGCGGATTCCGTTCGAGCCGCGGCGATTTCAATTCCGAGTTCGGGCAGATCGAGGACGCGCTGGCCGGCCAGCTGCGTGACACCCAGACCGAGCTGCCGGCGAGCCCGCCGGCGACGGCATCGGTTGCGGCCACGACCTCGACCGCAGCCTCTGCCGTGCCGATGCCGCGATCGCGGCCGGTCGAGGCCAATCTGCTCGCGCGCAACGATCAGCCGCTGCCGCCGCAACAGGCGCCGGTGCAGCAGGGCGACAACCGGACGTTCCTGCAGAAGATCGCCGACATGATGCCGGGCAAGCTGCAGCTGGCTTCGATCGATCCGAATGATGGCTTGTTGTCCGGCCCGAGCCCTGATCTCGGTGCGCTCGGTTATGACAGCACCACGGCGGTCTACGACATCACCGGCCGCATCGTGTACATGCCCGACGGCACGAAGTTCGAAGCGCATTCGGGGCTCGGCAATCTGCTCGACGATCCGTCGCATGTGACCGCCCGCAACGCCGGTGCGACGCCGCCCGGCGTCTACGAGATGAAGCCGCGCGAGAAGCTGTTCCACGGCGTACCCGCGCTGCGCATGACCCCGGTCGATGGCAGCGATACGTTCGGGCGTGTCGGCCTGCTCGTGCACAGCTACATGCTCGGGCCGAACGGCGACTCCAACGGCTGCATCTCGGTCAAGCATTACGACAAATTCCTGCAGGCCTATCGCAGCGGCTCGATCAGGCGCATCGCCGTCGTGGTCAGCATCAAGGACGTCAAGTCGGCCTCGACCCGCGCGGCGTCGAACTCATAGGCCGCGCGGCCGGCGCGGCCGGCTCATCGAACCCGTCAAATTCTCAGTGAGTCTCTTCGCCTCGGGCGCGAAAGCGCCGGGCGATGCGCCGTTGGCGCGGCGAGATACGCCGACAGAGCTCATGGCTTTCGGAAGATGGTATGTATACGGTATGACTACATATAGGTATTATAGTAACGTAGTTTGCCAATATGAATTCGATTCTGTATACATTTGGTATCCGAAATGACCCTGAGAGGGCGACCGATGCCAAAATCCTTTCCGATGAACGCGTGGTACGCGGCGGGTTGGGATGCCGAGATCAAGCACGCGCTGTTGCCGCGGACGATCTGCGGCAGGCATGTCGTGATGTACCGGAAGGGCGATGGCGAGGTCGTGGCGCTCGAGGATGCCTGCTGGCATCGCCTCGTGCCGCTCTCCAAGGGCCGGCTCGACGGCGATACCGTGGTCTGCGGCTATCACGGCTTGAAATACAATGCGCAGGGCCGCTGCACCTTCATGCCCTCGCAGGAGACCATCAATCCGTCGGCCTGCGTGCGCGCCTATCCCGTCGTCGAGCGCCACCGTTTCATCTGGCTCTGGATGGGCGATCCCGCGCTTGCCGATCCCGCGCTGGTGCCCGACATGCACTGGAATCACGACCCGGCCTGGGCCGGCGACGGCAAGACCATTCACGTCAAATGCGATTACCGCCTGGTCGTCGACAATCTGATGGACCTGACCCACGAGACCTTCGTGCACGGCTCGAGCATCGGCAATGATGCGGTCGCCGAAGCGCCGTTCGACGTCACCCATGGCGAGAAGACCGTGACCGTCACGCGCTGGATGAGGGGCATCGAGGCGCCGCCGTTCTGGGCCAAACAACTACAGAAGCCGGGCCCGGTCGATCGCTGGCAGATCATCCGCTTCGAGGCGCCGTGCACCGTCAATATCGACGTCGGCGTCGCGCCGGCCGGATCGGGCGCGCCAGAGGGCGATCGCTCGCAGGGCGTCAACGGCTATGTGCTCAACACCATCACGCCGGAGACCGAGAAGACCTGCCATTACTTCTGGGCCTTCGTCCGCAATCACCGCATCACCGAGCAGCGCCTGACCAGCGAAATCCGCGACGGCGTCGCCGGCATCTTCCACGAGGACGAGATCATCCTGGAGGCGCAGCAGCGCGCGATGGACGAGAATCCGGACCGCGTGTTCTACAACCTCAACATCGACGCCGGTGCGATGTGGGCGCGACGCGTCATCGACCGCATGGTGGCGAAGGAAACTCCGCCACAGCAGTTGCAGGCGGCGGAGTAGGCCGGGCCATGGCGGAACGCGAAGCCGATCGCTCAGTATCGCACACGGTGCGGGCGCAGCTCGCGCTACGCGACCTGGTGCTCTCGGGCCGGCTGCGGCCGGGCGAGCGCATCTCGGAGCTGCAGGCGGTCGAGATCACCGCCGTGTCGCGCACGCCGGTACGGATGGCGCTGGTCCGGCTGGAGGAGGAGGGCCTGCTGGAGGCGATCCCGTCCGGCGGCTTCATGGTCAAGGCATTTTCCGAGCGCGACATTCTCGATTCGATCGAGCTGCGTGGCACGCTGGAGGGGCTCGCCGCGCGCTTTGCCGCCGAGCGCGGCGTGTCGTCGCGCGATCTCGAGCCGCTGAAAGAATGTCTCAACGAGATCGACGGCCTGGTGCGGCAGGATCCGATCTCGGTCGAAGCGTTCTCGTCCTATGTTGCGCTCAATGCGCGCTTCCACGCGCTGCTCACGGAGCTGTCGCGCAGTCCGCCGCTGATCCGGCAGATCGACCGCGCCTCTGCGCTGCCGTTCGCTTCGCCGAGCGGTTTCGTGATGGCGCAATCGGCCTTGCCGGAGGCGCGTCAGATCCTGCTGATCGCTCAGGACCATCATCGCGTGGTGGTCGACGCCATCGAGAACCGCGAGGGCGCGCGGGCCGAGGCGATCATGCGCGAGCATGCCCGGCTTGCGGCGCGCAATCTGCGGCTGGCGCTGCGCAACCGCACGCACCTCGATCTGCTGCCGGCGCTGGCGCTGGTCACGGCCGGCTGAACGGAGCGCGCCATGCGATTCATTGACACCTGGACGTCAGCCACGCTGCTCGCTGTGCGCGATCTCACCCCCGGCATCCGCGAATTCCTGCTGCGGCCGGATGATTTCACCGGCGCACCCTATCCCGTCGGCAGCCACATCGACGTCGGCGTCACCATCGACGGCCAGCCGCAGAGCCGGTCCTATTCGCTGGTCGGCGAAATCGATCCGCAAGGTTTCCGGATCGCGGTGCGGCATGCAGCGGATTCCCGCGGCGGCTCGCGCTACATGTGGTCGCTTGTGCCGGGGGCGCGGCTTAACATCACGCAGCCCGCCTCGCTGGTGCAGCTCGACTGGACGCGGCGGCAATTCTGCCTGGTCGCAGGCGGCGTCGGCATCACGCCGATCGTCGGTGCGGCCGAGGTGCTGGTTCGCCGCGATGCCGGCGTGACACTGCACTATGCCGTGCGCTCGCGCGGCGATGCGGCCTATCTCGATACGCTTGAGCGTCTGCTCGGTGACCGCCTCATCGTCCATGCCGGCGATGAGGGCAGACGGCTCGACCTCGACAACGTCTTCGCAAGTCTGCCGCAGGATACCATGACGTTGTTCTGCGGCCCGATGCGGATGCTGGATGCGGCGCGGCGTGCGTGGGAAGCGTCCGGCCGGCCGCCGACCGATCTGCGTTACGAGACCTTTGGATCGAGCGGGCTGCTGCCGACCGAGGCGTTCCGCGTGCGGCTCAGGGGTGAGGGGACCGAGTTCGTGATCCCGCGCGACCGCTCGATGCTGGACGTGCTCAACGAAGCCGGCCATGAGGTGATGAGCGACTGCCGGCGCGGCGAATGCGGCGTCTGCGCGATTGACGTGGTCGATCTCGACGGCGAAATCGACCACCGCGACGTCTTCTTCAGCGACCACCAGAAGCAGGCGAGCCGCAAGATCTGCGCGTGCGTCTCGCGTGCCCGCGGCACCATCACGGTGGATACCCTGCATCGCGCCGACGCGCCGTGACGTGCCCGATCGGCGCTACGCCGCGTGCACCGAGTGCTGCGGATTGCGATCGAGCAGCGCGGAGATATCGCTGCCCGACATCGGCCGGCCGATCAGATAGCCCTGCACCTCGTCGCAGCTGGTCTGGCGCAGATATTCGAGCTGATCGGCGGTCTCGACGCCTTCGGCCACGACGCCGATCTGCAGGTCCTGCGCAAGGCCGATCACCGATTTGACGATCGCGGCGCAATCCGGCTGGGTCAGCATGTCCCGGATGAAGGATTGATCGATCTTGATGCGGCTGAACGGCAGCTTGCGCAGATAGGTCAGCGACGAGAAGCCGGTGCCGAAATCGTCGAGCGCGACCGTTAGCCCGAGCTCGAGCAGCCCGTTCAGGATCGCCGGCGCCGAGCCGTATTTCGAGATCAGCATCGATTCGGTGATCTCGATCTCCAGCCGGTTCGGCGCAACATTGGCCTCGGTGAGCGCTTCGAAGATGGTCTGCAGGATGCCGACGTTCTGGAACTGGACCGCGGAGAAATTCACCGCGATCCTGATGTCGTCAGGCCAGCGCGACAGCATCGCGCAGGCACGACGGATCACCCACTCGCCGAGCTGGTGGATCAGTCCGCTCTCCTCCGCGATCGGAATGAAGACGCTGGGCGGGATCAATCCGCGGGCCGGATGCTGCCAGCGTAACAGCGCCTCGAAGCCGGTGACGCGGCCTTGGCGGATGTCGAGGAACGGCTGGTAGACCAGAAACAGCTGGTCCGCCTCGATGGCCTGTTCCAGGTCACGCTGCAGGGCGCGGCGGTCGCGCGCCGACTGGTCGTCGCTGGCCTCGAAGAAGCAGATGGTGCCGGGACCGGATTTCTTCGCCCGGTACAGCGCGATGTCGACATGCTTGAGCAGTTCGTGGGAGGTGTTGCCGTCCCGCGGCGCGAGCACGATGCCGATGCTGATGGCGCTGGTGATCTCGAATCCGTCGATTGGGAACGGGTCGGCAAAGGCCGCGACGAACCGCTCGGCGATCGCGAGTGCGTCCTCGGGCCGCGTCAAATTGGACATGATCAGGGCGAACTCGTCGCCGCCGATCCGCGCGACATGCTCGGCCGCGCGCGTGCAGCGCTGCAACCTCGCCGCCAGCTGCACCAGGAGCTCGTCGCCTGCCGGATGGCCGAACCTGTCGTTGATCTCCTTGAGGCGATCGAGATCGAGCAGCAGCACCGCGAACTCCTCGCCCGAGCGCTCCAGCCGGCTCAGCGCAGCATTGAGCGCCTCGTTGAAGGCGACGCGGTTCGGCAGATGCGTCAAAGGATCCTGCCGCACCGTCCGTTCGGCCTCGTGCTGGGCGATGATGCGGCGCCTGAACTCGAACGCATTGACGAACACACCGCGCAGCAGCACGGAGCCGTAGACCAGGACGAGGACGGCCATCAGCAGATAGATGAAGTCGCCGTCCCTGCCGAGGCAGATCGCGGTGCCGACGAAGATCGGTGCGGTGAAGGCAATCGCGGCGATCGGGATGGTGGAGAAGGCGAAGGCGCCGCCGGCCAGCATGCCGGCGCAGAGACACGTGATCACCAATTGGGCGCCGCTCGATGCATTCGCGAAGAAGGCGACCGGGACGACGCCCCAGGCGGCACCGAGCGCGAATGCATTGCGCACCAGCCGGTACATGGTCCGGCGCGACACGAATTGCGGCTTGGCGATGCGGCGCGAGGCGCGCGCCTGCAGGCCGAAGAACAGCGCCGCGCTGCTCACGGCGGCGGCCCACACCAGCGCGAAGGCCCAATCCGGCGATTGCCACAGCGCTGCCGCGAGCACCAGCGCGTTGCAGGCGTTGGCCAGCATGATGCCGAAGGAATAGCCGAGCACCAGCGAAACCTGCTCGGCGCGGATGTGGCCGGCAAGCGCTTCGTCGGTCGGTGATGCGCCGAAGGCCGCGAGGTCACCCGCGAACAAGGCCGCGAAATATGATCTGAGATCGATACGCATCTCACTACATTGCCTGCGCGTCACCACGTCGCTTGCGTGGTTTGACCATGCGCAGGGACCAAGAATTCTCTGCAAACCTTTGACAAACTATGAACTATTGGAACGAACCGTGCCACGGCTGGCTCACGTTTTGGTTCCACCGGCAGGCATCGCCGACAAATCGATGGAAATGCGTGACGGGTGTCACGGCGGGCCGTGACTGATGTCACGGACCGGCAGATATTGCCCAGCGCCACGCGGCTTGATCGCCCGCCGGTTTTTGGCAATGAGTTGGGTTCCCGCGAACGGCAAAACCAGAAGGTGCACATGAGCTTGCCGACCACGAACCACGATCCCGGGTTCCGGATCACGCGGGCCAGCCACGTCGTCCTGACCGTTCGTGATTTGGCGGCAAGCCGGCAGTTCTACGAAAAGGTGATCGGCCTGATCCTGACCGCGGAGGAGGGCGATGCGCTGTATTTCCGCGGCGTCGAGGAGGCGTGTCATCACAGCCTTGTGTTGCGCAGGGGCGCGGGCGCCCGCTGCGCGCGGCTCGGCCTGCGGGTGTTTCGGGATGATGACCTCGACCGGCTCAAGGCTTTCTTCGAGACGCATGGCTGCGAGGCCGCTTGGGCCGAGGTGCCGCATCAGGGCCGCACGTTGCACGCCACCGATCCGGCCGGCACGCCGCTGGAGTTCTGCGCGACCATGCCGGTCGAGCCGCGGATGATCACGAAATTCACACGCCATGCCGGCGGCTCGGCGCTGCGGCTGGACCATTATCAGGTGCTGACGCCTGAGGTGCGCAAGGCGTGCGAGTTCTACACCGCGGCCGGCTTTCGGCTCAGTGAATACATCGCGCCCGCCGGCACGTTCGATCTGCGCGGGGTCTTCCTGCAGCGCAAGGGCAATCCGCACGACATCGTGTTCTTCAACGGCGCGGGACCGCGGCTGCATCATTTCGCGTTCCTCGCACCCGAGGTCCATCATCTGCTGAACGCCTGCGATCTCGCCGGCGAGCTCGGCTACGGTGCGGCGGTCGAGCGCGGTCCGGGGCGGCACGGGCCGGGGCATGCGATGTATGTCTACATGCGCGATCCCGACGGGCACCGCGTCGAGCTGTTCAACACGCACTACCAGATCATGGACATCGAGAACGAGCCGATCGGCTGGGATCCGTCCGACCACAAGATCTCGTTTCCATGGGGCCTGCCGGCGCGGCAGGCCTGGTTCGAGGAGGCGACGCCGTTCGAAGGCGTCGCGATCCGCGAGCCGCAAATGAAGCCAAAGCCGTTGACGCTCGAGAGTTACCTCGCGAAGTAGCATGTCATTGCCAGCAGCGAACCCCGGGCATGACCCCTTGTATGACGCGGCCATCGTCGGCCTCGGGCCGGTCGGCGCCATCTTCGCCAACCTGCTGGCGAATGCCGGCCTGAAGGTCGCGGTCGTCGAGCGCGCTGCCGACATCTACGACAAGCCGCGCGCGATCACGCTCGATCATGAGGCGCTGCGCGTGCTGCAGGCAATCGGGCTTGGCGATTTCATGGAGCAGGCGATCGCCCCGCATAACGGCTCGCATTATCTCGGCGTCGACGGCGAGATCATCAAGATCTTCGATCCGATGCCGCCGCCGTATCCGCTCGGCTGGATTCCGAACGTGACCTTCGTGCAGCCCGACCTCGAGCAGGCGTTGCGCGACAAGCTTGTCCAATATCCGCAGGTCGACGTTTTCCTTAAAACCGCCGCCGTGGCGCTCGAGCAGGACGAGCGCACGGTGACGCTGACGGCGCGGCGCGAGGGAGGCGACGAGTTCCCGATCCGCGCGCATTATCTGATCGGCTGCGACGGCGCCAACAGTTTTGTGCGCAAGCAGCTCGGCATCGGCCTCGACGACCTTGCCTTCGATGAATGGTGGATGGTGGTGGACACGCTGACCAGCGATTCCGCCAAGCGGCCGGCCAGGAGTTTTCAGTATTGCTGGCCGTCGCGTCCCGGCACCTTCGTGCCGGGGCCGCGCAATCTGCGGCGCTGGGAGATCAAGCTGTTGCCGGGCGAGGATCCCGAGACGGTCGGCGCAGCCGACAATGTCGTGAGGCTGCTGAAGGGCTTCACCGACATTTCCGACCTTACGATCTGGCGCTCGGCGGTCTATCGCTTCCACGCGCTGCTTGGGCAGTGCTGGCGCGACCGCCGTGTGCTCCTGATGGGCGATGCCGTGCACCAGACGCCGCCGTTCCTCGGGCAGGGGCTGTGCGCCGGCATCCGCGATGCCGTGAACCTTGCCTGGAAGCTGAGGCTGGTGCTCCGCGGCGACGCCGACGGGACGTTGCTCGACAGTTACGAGATCGAGCGCAAGCCGCATGTCCGCGCCGTCGTCGCCAGCGCCAAGGAGTTCGGCAAGATCATCGGCGAACTCGATCCGGCGGCTGCCGCCGAACGCGACGTGCGGTTGCGCGCCGACCTGAAGGCCGGCAAGGCCGAAACCATCCGGCAGAAATTCATCCCCGATCTCGTGTCCGGCCTGATCGCGCGCGATGCTGCTCTAGCCGGACGGCTGTTCGTGCAGCCGCATGTGCTTGCGCCAGACGGGCGGACATGCCGGCTCGACGACCTGCTGAAGCCGGAGTTTGCGATCGTGACAATGGCCGCGGAGATGATAGCGTGGCTGTCGGACGCGTCCTGTGCCGCTTGGCAGCATCTCGCCGGCGAGCGTGTCGTCATCACGACGTCAGGTGAAAGCACCGATGCCAACGGCATTCTGAGCGTGGTCGAGCGCGACGGGCTGTTCGCTGACTGGATGACGCAACAGGGTGCCGCGGCGGTCATCGTGCGGCCCGACCGTTACGTCTTCGGAGCCGCCGGCACCGCCGACGAGCTCAATATGCTCGTCGGGCAGCTGCTCGACGGTCTCGGTGCGAGACATCAGTCGTTGCCGGCGACATCGATCACTTCTTGATGTCGGCCGCGACCAGCACGTGATGACCGTGCAGCAGTTCCTGCAGGGCCTGCAGGGCGGCGACGCCACATTGGGTGTCCTGCTCGCCGTTGCCGCCGCTCAGCCCGATGCCGCCGACCACCTCGTCGTCGACGACGATCGGAAAGCCGCCGACGAACACGGCAAATTTTCCGTCAAAGCTCCACTGGATGCCGAACGCCTCGTTGCCGGGCAGGGCAGGTCCGTTCGGCACCTGGTTGAACAGATGGGTGGAGCGCTTGTGTCCGGCCGCCGTGAACGCCTTGTTCCAGGCAATCTGGGGACCGGTGATCCGCGCGCCGTCCATCCGCTCCAGCGCCAGCGGATAGCCGCCGTCGTCGGTCACGCAGACCGTCTCCGCAACGCCGATCTCGGCGGATTTGCGGATCGCGGCCGCGATCATGTGGCGGGCTTCGGCAAGTTCAAGTTTGAAAGACTGTCTCATCGCGATCGTCCGGGATTGGAGTGGGCGGTCGACCGCGGCTCAGGTGCCGCGGTAGACCGTCTTGATCTGGGTGTAGAATTCGAGACCGGTGCGGCCGGACTCGCGGAAAGTCGAGGTGCTCGACCGCTTCAATCCGCCAAATGGTGCGTTGATTAGATTGCCCGTCGTGGTGCGGTTGATCTTCACCGTGCCGGACTGGATGTCATTGGCGAAATCATGCATCGCGCGCGGATTGCGGGTCACGATCGCGGCCGACAACCCATATTCGCTGGCATTGGCCGTGGCGAGCGCACCAGCGTAGCTGTCGACCTCGATGATCGCGATGACCGGGCCGAAGATTTCCTCGCGTGCGATCGTCATGTGCTGGGTCACGTCGGTGAAGATCGCGGGTGAGACGAAGTATCCGCCGTCATAGGCGGCACCGGTGAGCCGGTCGCCGCCATAAAGGTGCGTCGCTTCCTCTTTTCCGACTGCAACGTAGCGCAGCACGGTTTCGAGCTGCCTCGCCGTGGCGAGCGGTCCCATCTCCATCCCGCTTGCGAGGCCGCTACCGATCTTGATCGCCTTCACCTTGGCGAGCAGCCGTGCGGTGAACTCGGCGCGCACCTGCTTCATGACCAGGACCCGGCTGGTGCCGGTACAGGCCTGGCCGGCCAGCGACAGGCCGCCCTTGACGGTCAAATCGACCGCCAGATCGAGGTCAGCGTCGTCCATGACGATCAGCGGGTTCTTGCCACCGAGCTCCATCTGCGTGCGGGTCGTGAAGCTGACCGCGCGGCAAATCTGTTCGCCGGCGGAGGTCGATCCGGTGAAGGAGATCGCTCGAATGACCGGCGGTTCGGTGATGGCAGGCCCGATCTCGCCGGCCTTGCCGGTGATGAAGTTGAGCGCGCCGTTCGGCAGGCCCGCTGCAATCAGCGCCTCCGCCAGGCGATAGCCGCTGAGCGGCGCGTCGGACGACGGCTTGAACAGCACCGTATTGCCGGTGATGAGGGCGGGCGCGATCTTGCGCGCCGGGATCGAGATCGGAAAATTCCACGGCGTGATCACCGACACGACGCCGAGCGGCTCGCGCAACGTGTAGACCGTCATGTCCGCATCGTCGTTCGGAAACACCTCGCCGGTGAGCGACTGTCCCTCGACGGCATAGAACCGCAGGGTCTGCGCCGAGCGCAGCACCTCGTCGCGGGCGAGGCCGAGCGATTTGCCCATTTCCCGCGTCATCTCCCGCGCAATGTGATCGGCACGCGTCTCGAGATGATCGGCGGCCCGGTTCAGGATCGCGGCGCGTTTCGTGATCGGTGTCCGCCGCCAGCCGTCGAACGCGGCGGCTGCGGCATTGACGGCCGCTTGCGCATCGGCAGCGGTCGATTCCTGGAAGCGTCCGACCAGGTCGCTGTTGTCGGCGGGATTGGTGTTCGCGAACAGTCTGCCCGAAGCGCTTGCGATCCGCTCGCCGTCGATCAGGTTCGGGAATTGCTCGATCCCAGCGCCGTCCGCCGCGGGAGGGCGCGCGTTGCGCATCGTCGTTTCAGCTATCGTCACAGGATTCTCCTCAATGCCAGATCAGCACCGCGCAGACGGTCGACACCGCGAGCCCGGTCAATACGGGGACCATGGCGGTCCGCACGATCTGGAAGACGGGGACGCGCGCGAAGCCTGCCACTGCGATCAGCGACGACCATGCCACCAGGGTGCCGCCGCCGGTCCACACCGCGCCCATCTGGCCGATCGCGGCGAGTGTCGCGGGCTCCATCCCGACCGACGGTGCCAGCGCGCCCGACAGTGAGCCGGTCAGCGGCAAGCCGGCAAAGCCCGAGCCGTCGATGCCGGTGATCATGCCGGATATCAGGATGCCGAAGGCGACGAAGAACTCGTTGCCCGGTATCCAGGCTTGCGCGGTCTGGATCAGTTCGAACAGCAGGCTCGGCGCCTGGGCCGCGGGCACCCCGAGGATCGGCGCGGACAGGCCCGGCTCGGCGCCGAGAAAGAAGAAGCCCGCGATCGGCAGCACGGAGCCCATCGCCTTGAATGCAAAGACGAAACCTTCGGTGACGTGGTCGGCGCTGGTATCGAGGAATTTGCGCAGATCATCGGTGATGAAGGATGCGCAGATCATCAGGATCGCGGCGACGCCGCCAACCAGTGCGGCAGCATCGCCGCCCTTGAGGTCGTGGCCGATGCCGAGCTTGGCCAGCACCATCACGGCGATGACGCAGAGAAAGGCGAGCGGGGTCGCAACCGCAAAGAATTTCGACCAGCCTTCGCGGCGGGTCGGCACCCGGGCGAGCTCCTTGTCGATCTGCGCCTGGGTCGCCAGCGGCGGCTGGCAGCCGGCAGTGCCGCGCGCGATCTCCGCCTTGTCGAAGGTGCCCTCCTGCTCCAGCCGCGCCAATTCGCCGTTGCTCGACTGCGCCTGCCAGCGCTCCAGCAGCTTCTCGTCGGCCTTGGTGATCGACTTGCGGATCGAGAGGTAGGCGAGGGTCAACGCGATGCCGCCGGTGATGAGCGACAGCACCAGCGCGCGGTCCGCGACGGTGGCGGCGCTGACCGCGGCGCCGGCCGCCTTGGCGCTGATCCCGGGCGCAACGCCGATCACATAGTCCGACGACAACGCCATGCCCTGTCCGGCGATCGCGATCGCAATGGCGCCGCCGAGCGGCGACAGGCCGGCCGCAATCGCTGCGGGCAGCAGCACCGCGGAGACCAGCGGCACTGCCGGCGTCGGCCAGAAGAACAGCGAGATCACATAGGTGATGGCGGCAAGCACGAAGTAGGCGGTGTGACCGGTCTTCATCACGGCGCGGAACGGCTCGACCATGCGAATGTCCGAGCGCAGCACCTTGAGTGCGTTCAGCAGTGCCGTCATCAGCGCGATCACCAGGAAGATGTTGAACAGCTCCTTGGCGGCGGTGAAGCTCGCATTGAACACGCTGGCAAGTGCCGCGACCGGGCTGTGCGTCCAGGCAAGCGCGACCAGGAGCGTCGCGATCACCGACGGCACCACGACGTTGGCGCGCCAGATCATGGTGAGAACGATGACGGCGACGCCGAGCAAATAGACCCAATGTGCCGCGACGATCGGAGCGTGCTGCATGGCTGTTGCTTCCCCCTCTAATGCGATGGATAATGTATACTGTATTCCGCGATAGCAAGCGTGAATTGCGAGCCGGCGATCCGTTCGTTGCAGCGGCGTGGAAGCATCTTCGACCGCGTTTTGTGCATAAAATGCCTGAATTCGTGGCAATTCACTGCCGATAGCAGTGGGTGAGATAGAAGGCAAGGAACCCTGCCTTCGGTGTTGACAGTCGATATTTTAGTATACAGTATACCGAAATAGCCGGCCAAAATGCAGCCAGCGGCCCGTTGCCGGTCGGCGATTTCTTCACGGCACAGGAGCGCCACGATGCAGAAGCTGATGGATCACGTGGAATTTCGAGCGGCCCTCGAAAATGCCATCAAGGGAAAGAGCGCCAACAAGGCCCCGTTCAGCGTCGCCTGGGCGAGCGGCAAGCTCAGCCGCGCGCATCTCGCGCGCTGGGCCGAGAACCACTACCACTATGTCGGTCCGTTCGCTGATTACCTCGGCTACATCTATGCGCGGATGCCGGAGCAGTACCAGGAAGCCAAGGACTTCCTGCTCGCCAATATGTATGAGGAAGAGATTGGCGGCGACCGTCACACCGATCTGCTGATCCGCTTCGCGGAGGCCTGCGGCACGACCGCGGCGCGTATCAAGAATTCCGACAACATGACGCCGACGACGCGCGGGCTGCAGAGCTGGTGCTATGCGGTCGCGATGCGCGAGGACCCGATCGTCGCCGTGGCCGGCCTCGTGGTCGGCCTGGAGTCGCAGGTACCTTCAATTTATCGAAAGCAGACGCCGACCCTGCGCGAGAAGTACAAATTCACCGACGAGGAAGTCGAGTTCTTCGACCTTCACATCGTGTCGGACGAGATTCACGGCGAGCGTGGCTACCAGATCGTGCTCGAGCACGCCAATACGGTCGAGTTGCAGCAGCGTTGCCTCAAGATCTGCGAGATCGGCGCGCAGATGCGGCTGCTCTACACCACCGCGCTGTACCACGACTATGTCGCAAGCGACATTCCGCTGGCGGAGCTCGATCTTGCCAGCGGCGTCTCCGCCGAAGAACGCGTGCTGTTGCAGGCCTGAGTCGCGGGGAGCAGCGGCGCGATGCCCAACGTCATCTTTCACCGCAACGGCGAGACCTTTGTCGGCGAGGTCAAGGAGAACACCAATCTCGTCGTCCGCGCCGGCATCCGCCAGTTTCCCTATCCCAACTTCCTTTACGGCTGCGGGATGGGGAAATGCGGGAAGTGCGCCTCGCTGATCATCAAGGGCGGCGAGCACTTGCCGGAGCCGAACTGGAAGGAAAAGAAGCGCCTCGGCGCCAGGATCGAGCAGGGATATCGCCTCGCCTGCCAGCTCTGGCTCACGCATGACGTTGAACTGTCGCAGGAGGCAACCCCGCTGGTCGACGTCGTCGCGCCGGCCGGCGCCGCGGTTGGGAGGACGTGACCGATGTATGTGATACTGACGAGCAAGCCGGGGCAGTTTCGCACCGAGATCGCCGACGGCCTGCGGCCGCTCGCGGCCTATGACTACCTGTTCTACGGCATCAGGAAAGCGACGTTCGTGATTGCCGAGCTGGTCGAAGAGACCAAGGTCAGGGTGATCGACGAAGCCTGGTCGCCGCCGATCGTGAATGAGGTGCCCTCGAAATTCCTCGAAAAGTTCGAGACGCCCGAGCGGGCGCTGACCGAACTCGAGCACCTCATCACATTCGGTCACATGGACACCAAGCTGCGCAAGCGCTGAGCGGATGGCGGGATGATCGAAGTCACCTTTCTGACCAATGGCGGGAAAACCGTCACCGCCGCCGAGAACAGCAATCTGCTGCGCGTCTCGCTGCGCGAGCAGGGCGGCATTCCGTTCAAGTGCGGCGGCGGCCTGTGCGGAACCTGCAAATGCCTGATCGAGAAGGGCATCGAGAACACCGATGCGATCAAGCCGAAGGAGCGGAAGCACCTCACCGACGCGCAGTTCGCCGCCGGCTACCGGATGGCGTGCCAGACCTTTCTCACCGGCAGCGTGAGCGTGTCGTGGGTGCCGAAAGCCGCGGTGCCGGCGGCTCGACCTGTAGCTGTTGACGGCGAATGAGCGCGGCTTGATGGCATGCAGCCGGCGGTCTAAATACCGAGCAGCGGTCATTCGGCCAGGACTCTGGCAGCTCGCTGGACCTCCGGTGTCCATGCATTGAGCGAGGCGCGGCCGGACAGGTCGGTTCATGGCAGGCAAGCTCGGAAGCTCCAAACGTCTCGGCGACGACTACCTCTCCCTCCATGGCAAGGTCATCGAGGAGCTGCGGCAGGCGATCCTGAGCCGGCGGCTGAAGCCGGGCGAGCGGCTGGTCGAAGGCCGCCTCGCCGACGAGCTTGGGGTTTCCCGCAATCCGGTGCGCGAGGCGATCCGCGTGCTGGAGTCGGAGGGGCTCGTCGAGGTGACCGCGCGGCGCGGGGCCTCCGTCATCACGATGAGCGATGAGGAAGCGCGCGAGACGGTCGAGGTGCGCGCGCTGCTCGAGGGACAAAACGCGCGCCTGGCTGCGCGTCGCCGCGAAGAGAGCATCATCAAGCGGATCGCGGCAGTGTTGAAGCAGGGCAACGAGGCGGTCGCGGGACGGCGCTACGACCTGTTGTCGGATCTCAACCAGCAATTCCACCATGAACTGGCGGAGGCCGGCCGCAACCGCGTGCTGGCGGACCTGCTGAAGCGGCTGCGCGAACGCACGGCGATGCTGTTCTCACCATCGGATCCGGTGCGCCAGGCGCGCACCTGGGATGAGCACGCCGCGATCCTGCGCGCCATCATCGCCGGCGACGAGCGCGCCGCCGCGACGCTTGCCGCCGAGCACGTGATGCGGGCCGGCGCGGATTTTCTCTCCAGCCTCCATGTGCCCGACGAGGAGACCTCGCTGGAGGCGGCGTCGGCGAAATACGGCCTGCCGTCCGGCTCCCGCATGGATCAGACGACGACCAAGCCGGCGCGCCGGAACCAGCAGCGCGCCGCTACGCGGCGGCGAAAAGCGGAGAGCTGAACGCGCCCGTCGCGTTTGTGGCCCGCCAATTCCCGCGGGCGAAGGTCCGGTGGTACCGCTCCGGATCGCCGGCCAACTTTCTTGACCGTATCCGTCACGCTCGCTAGGTCTGTTTCCAATGCTGGGCAGGGGCGCAACCCTGTCGGCCGCGCCGCATGGCCGGGGGAAACCAATGAACAACAACAATCATGGCGCGTCGCCCAACGATGTCGCCGAGTATGATTACGTCATCGTCGGCGCCGGCTCGGCCGGCTGCGTGCTTGCCAGCCGCCTGAGTGCCGACGGCAAGCATTCGGTGCTGCTGCTCGAGGCCGGGCCGAAGGACACCAACATCTGGATCCATGTCCCGCTCGGCTACGGCAAGCTGTTCAAGGAAAAATCCGTCAACTGGATGTACCAGACCGAGCCCGAGCCCGGCCTGAACGGACGGCAGGTGTTCCAGCCGCGCGGAAAAGTGCTCGGCGGCTCCAGCTCGATCAACGGCCTGCTCTATGTGCGCGGCCAGCACGAGGACTATGACCGCTGGCGGCAGCGCGGCAATGCCGGCTGGGGTTATGACGACGTGCTGCCCTATTTCAGGAAGGCCGAGGATCAGCAGCGCGGCGGCGACAAATATCACGGCGCCGGCGGTCCGCTGCCGGTGTCGGACTGGCGGCATCACGATCCGCTGTCGGAAGCCTTCGTGCATGCCGCAGCCGAGGTCGGCATCCCGACCAATCCGGATTTCAACGGCGTGACCCAGGAGGGCGCGGGCTTCTTCCAGACCACGACGCGGCGCGGCCGGCGCGCCTCGACGGCGCGGTCCTATCTGCGGCCGGCGCTGACGCGCGGCAATCTGCATGTCGAGACCTCGGCGCTGGCGCAGCGCATCCTGTTCGACGGCAAGCGCGCGAGCGGCGTCGCGTACCGGCAGAACGGCCAGTTGCGCACGGCCAAGGCGCGCAAGGAGGTGCTGGTGTCGAGCGGCGCGTACAACTCGCCGCAATTGCTGCAGCTCTCCGGCGTCGGCCCTGCCGATCTGTTGAAGCAGCACGGCATCGAGGTTCTGCTCGATGCGCCGGGCGTCGGCAACGATCTGCAGGATCACATGCAGGTGCGCATCGTCACGCGCTGCGCCCAGACCGTCACGTTGAACGACGTCATCAACAATCCGGTGCGCCGCGTCATGGCGGGCCTGCGCTACGCGGCGTTGCGCAAGGGGCCGCTGACGATTGCGGCCGGCACGTCGGGCGCGTTCTTCAAGACTAGTCCGCGGCTGGCCTCGCCCGACATCCAGATCCACTTCCTGCCGTTCTCGACCGACAAGATGGGCGAGAAGCTGCATCCGTTCTCGGGCTTCACGGCGTCGGTCTGCCAGCTGCGCCCGGAAAGCCGCGGCTCGCTGAAGATCCGGAGCGCGGACCCGAGCGTGCCGCCGGAAATCCGCATCAACTATCTGGCGACCGAGACCGATCGTCGCGCCTTCATCGACGGCATCCGCATCCTGCGCAAGATCCTGGCCGCGCCGGCGCTGAAGTCATACTCGGTCGGCGAAGTCGATCCCGGCGCCAAGGTGGTCAGCGACGACGACCTCCTCGAGTTCTGCCGCCGCACCGGCAGCACGGTCTATCATCCGACCTCGACCTGCCGGATGGGCAGCGATGCGCTCGCGGTCGTCGACAACAGGCTCAAGGTACGCGGTGTCGAGGGCTTGCGCGTGGTCGATGCGTCCGTCATGCCGGACCTGATGTCGGGCAACACCAACGCACCGACGATCATGATCGCGGAGAAGGCGTCGGACATGATTTTGGAGGATGCAAGGTAGTTATCTCGACCCGCCTCCGGAGAGACCGTGAATGCACGACTCTCGGTGACGCAACACACTCGATGTCGTCCCGGCCTAGGGCCGATCGACATTCAGGATTCCCAAGTGGTTTGATCACTGAT
>NZ_NWTG01000046.1 GCF_002532045.1 Bradyrhizobium sp. C9
CTTCTCTCCGTGCTTGGCCATATGCGATAGCCCTACCTGGAGGGGGAGGGTCGGCTCACAGCGAGCGAAGCGAGATGTGAGCCGGGGTGGGGTGATCTCTCAACACGGGCAGCGCCCGATACGAGGGACCTTCACCCCACCTCGGTTCGCATTTCATGCGAACCGATCCTCCCCCTCCAGGGGAGGATGAAGACAACCGCGTGTCAGAGACCCGCCAAACCCCGCCACATCGCGGGTCATATCCAGCGCTACAAATCCTCCGCCGGTCCGCACGCCACCGACGCCGCGGCGCGCAGACGCAGTTGGCCGTGCTTGCCTGACGCCGTGGTGGTCCACTGCGCATCGATCTGCTGAAGATCCTCCGACAGCTTGCCGCGATGGCTGCCGTCGGTCTCGAACGCTCCGTTACCATCGGGCGATCGTTCGAAGATCTCGACCTCGAGATCGGTCAACCGGATGAACATCCGCACATCGATCTTGGTCACGTGACGGCCGACCTCATATGAACCGCAGCCGCGCGCTTCCGCGCTCTGCTCGTTCAGGGCCTGCACCTTGTCGAAGGTGATGACGACGTTCTGCACCGTGTTGTCGCCATCCCAGAGGAATTCGCCGATATAGGCGCGCGGCAATTTTTCGGTGAGCTCCTTGATATCGGCCGCCCGCGCCGCCGACGTCAGCAACAGGCCGGCGGCGACGAGTATCAGGCCGAGGCGCGACATCCAGCCGGGCAGCTCTGCAATCCTCGCGTGGCGCATGCGGTATGCATCCCGTGGCCAAAGTTGCTATCGTGAATCAATGACCGCCAGCATACAGCCAAATGCGCTGGTTGTGCGGCGATGCCCAACAGGTGATCTGCACGATGGAAACGCTCCCCGACGTCCCGCTCCCCTACGCCATCCGCTCGCGTTATGTCGACGGGATCAACGGCCTGCGCATGCATGTGCTGGAGGCAGGCTTCGAAACGTCCGGCCGGCCTTGCCTGTTGCTGCTGCACGGTTTTCCCGAGCTGGCGTTCTCCTGGCGCAAGGTGATGCCCAAGCTCGCCGCGGCCGGCTATCACGTGATCGCGCCGGACCAGCGCGGCTATGGCCGCACGTCCGGCTGGAGTGCGGAATATGACGGAGACCTCGGCGCGTTCCGCCTGCCCAATCTGGTGCGCGATGCGCTCGGGCTGGTCGCAGCGTTCGGCTACCGGCATGTCGATGCCGTGATAGGGCATGATTTCGGCTCGTCGGTCGCGGCATGGTGTGCGCTGATCCGCCCCGACGTATTCCGCGCGGTCGTGATGATGAGTGCGCCGTTTGCGGGGCCGCCGTCGCTGCCGTTCAACATCGCGAGCGAACCGGTGAAGCCCGCGAGCGAAGACCCCGTGCATCGCGAGCTGGCGTCGCTGCCGCGGCCGCGCAAGCATTACCAATGGTACTATTCGACGCGCCCGGCCAATGCCGACATGCATCATGCGCCACAGGGCGTGCACGACTTCCTGCGCGCCTATTATCATCACAAGAGTGCGGACTGGAAGGACAACAGGCCGTATCCGCTGCAATCCTGGTCGGCGGGCGAACTCGCCAAGCTGCCGACTTATTATGTGATGGATCTCGCCAAGGACATGGCCGCGACGGTCGCCGAAGAAATGCCGTCGCGCGAGGCGATTGCCGCCAACACATGGTTGCCGGATAGCGACCTCGCCTATTACAGCGCCGAGTATCAGCGCACAGGATTCCAGGGCGGGCTGCAATGGTATCGCTGCGGTACATCAGGCGCGTTCACGGCGGAATTGCAGACCTGGAGCGGCCGCAGCATCGACCAACCGTCCGCGTTCATCTCTGGCAAGCAGGATTGGGGCACCTATCAGCGGCCGGGCGTGTTCGAGGCGATGCAGACCAGGGCCTGTACCAAAATGATCGGTTGCGATCTGGTCGACGGCGCCGGTCACTGGGTGCAGCAGGAACAGCCGGACGAAGTGAGCCGGTTGCTGCTTCAGTTCCTGGCGCGTGCAGCGCAATAGGACATTGTCCTGGAAATATCCGGGAACATTCCGTGGAACCTGGCGTTGCGGTCAGTCGGCTCTGCGTCCGGCGACCTGATCATGAGGAGAGACCATGGAAAAGAAGATTGCCGGACTGCTGGGAGCCGTCGCATCGCTTGGCGCGTTCGGCGCTGCCCAAGCCGCGCCGGCGCCAACAGACGTTCTGCAGGCGAATTCCTACGCCGAGCTGCTGCAGCCGATCCCGGACGCCTCAGCAAAGCTGCAGGCGATCGACGAGACTGCGCCGCAGCAGGCCCGCGACGACGTTCAGCTCGCGCAGTTCTATCATCACCATCATCATCACCACCATCACCATCATCACGGCTACTATCGCCGCTATGAGGGCCCCGTGGTCGTGGTGCCGCGCTATCGGCGCTACCATCATCACCATCATCACCATCATCATCACCACAGCTTCTACCGGCGCGATTACTGAGCGGCGGCAGTTTGGTGATGCGACAGCGGGGCCCTCGGGCCCCGTTTTCCTTGCCCATGATGCGGCGCCGCCTCAGTCCTGACGCGCCTTCTCCTTTGCGGCGCGGTGGAGATGGCGGTAGGTGCCGTCGAACACCGTATCGGTCGACGAGGTCCATTCGGTGCCGGCGGCGAGTTTCGGCCGGCTGTTGTAGATGCGGCGCGCCTGCAGCTCGCGTTCGGCAGCCTCCTCCTCGCCCATCGGCTCGAGCTGAAAGTTCGCCTCCTCCGGGATCACGATGATCTGCGCGAACGGTTCGTTCGGCCGGAAGATGTGCGTGCGCCCTTCGGCCGGCGCCTTGAACACGCAGAAGAACATCATCGGCCACCAGTTGCGGATCAGCGCCGGGACGGCGATCGGCACGCTGTCGGTGCGGTCGGTGTAGAAGCGCGGATGCGGCTCGGTACGGATCGCCATGCCCTGTTCGACCTTGAGGTCGAGCAGGATCTGGTAGGTGTAGAACGTGGTGCCGAAATTACGGAACGGTGGCCACTGCACTCCGCTGTCCGGCGGCTCGCCCCAATCCGCATCGAGGTGCAACTGGCCATCCCGCGTGGTGACGTGCAGCTCGAAGTCGTAAGGGTAGAACAGTTCGATGCCGTATTGCGCGCCCTCCGAGAACGGCACGCAATGCCAAACCTGCTCGCGCGAGCCGTCGGCGCGCGGCTCGCGTCGACCCGCCCAGCCCGGGATCTCGAGTTTGGTTCGCCGCGGCGCCAGGCGCGGATCGTTCAGGCGAAATTTGACGGTGTCCATAACATCTCCGCTCGTGAGCAGCCGGAACTCGAACGAGCACGGCAACCTCTGGTTCCCTTGATCGTGATCATGAACAGCTCGGGGCGCAGCATTACAGATTGACCCGAGTGCAAGGTAGCAATATTAGAATTATTCTAATTCTAAACTTTGTAACCAAGGCGTTGCCGTGAAGAATTTCGCCGATTTGACCGAGCGCGAGGTGCTGGCGGTCGCGATTGCCTCCGAGGAGGAAGACAGCCGGATCTACATGTCCTTTGCCGAGGACCTCACCGAACGCTATCCAGATACCGCAAAGATCTTCGAGGAGATGGCGGAGGAAGAGCGCGGCCATCGCCATCGGCTGCTCGAAACCTACGAGCAGCGCTTCGGCCCGCACCTGCCGCCGATCCGACGCGAGGACGTCAAAGGCTTTCTGCGCCGGCGTCCGATCTGGCTGACCAAGAACCTGCCGCTCGACACCATCCGCAAGGAAGTCGAGACCATGGAGCTGGAGGCCGAGCGCTTCTATGCCCGCGCCGCCGAAAAGGCCGAGGATGTCGGCGTGCGCCGGCTGCTCGGCGATCTCGCCGAAGAGGAGAAGGGCCACGAGAAGCTCGCGGTCCGCCTGACCGGCGAGATCCTCAAGCCCGATGTGCGCGCGGAGGAAGACCGCACGCGGCGGCGGATGTTCGTGCTGCAATATGTGCAGCCGGGTCTCGCCGGATTGATGGACGGCTCGGTCTCGACCTTGGCTCCGCTGTTCGCCGCCGCCTTCGCCACGCATCACAACTGGCAGACGTTTCTGGTCGGCCTCGCCGCCTCGATCGGCGCCGGCATCAGCATGGGCTTTGCCGAGGCGCTGTCCGACGACGGCTCGCTGACCGGGCGCGGTTCGCCCTGGCTGCGCGGCATCACCTGCGGATTGATGACGACACTCGGCGGCCTCGGCCACACCATTCCCTATCTGGTGCCCGACGCCTGGCCGAACGCATTCTGGATCGCGACCGCGATCGCCGGGATCGTGGTGTTCTTCGAATTGTGGGCGATCGCCTTCATCCGTTCGCGTTACATGGACACGCCGTTCCTGCAGGCGGTGTTCCAGATCGTGCTCGGCGGCGCAATCGTGCTCGCGGTCGGCATATTGATCGGCGCGGCGTAGCGCGGAATCGAGGTATCCGATGTGCCTTCTCCGCAAACATCACGTTCTGGCCGGCACAGCATTGACCATGCTGGGCGCGCTCGGATGCAGCGGTCGCGCGCAGGCGACCGACGAGATCCAGGTCTACAATGCCGGCATCGCGGCGGTCGGCCAGTTCACCATCCAGCAGCACCTCAACTATGTCGGCATCGGCCAGAAGGACCCACCCTTCCCCGGCGGCTTTCCGTCCAACCACAGCCTCAACGGCACGCCGGAGTTTGCCTACGGCATGACCGACTGGTGGGAGCTCGGGCTCTATCTGCCGTTTGCCGTGCAAGACCGGCAATTCCTGTCCGACGCCTTCAAGCTGCGCACGCTGTTCGTCTCGCCGAACGCCGACAAGCGCAATTTGTTCTACGGCATCAATTTCGAGCTGAGCTACGAGATGCCGAAATTCGCGCAGACCCGCTGGGGTCTGGAGATTCGGCCGATCATCGGCGTACGCAACGCGGATTATGAATTCATCGTCAACCCGATCGTCGACGTCGGCTTCGGCAAATATGGCGAGGCGGATTTCGCGCCCGCCGCGCGCGTGGCGCGCAAGCTGAAGGACGATGTGTATGTCGGCCTCGAATACTACGCCGATTTCGGCAAGATCGGCGCCTTCAGCCCGCTCGCCGAGCAGCAGCACACATTGTTCGCCGTGACCGACTTCAAGGTAGGCGATGTCGATATCGACTTCGGCGTCGGCTACGGCCTGACGCGAGCATCGGACCGGCTCGTCGTCAAGACCATCATCGGATACGCCTTCCCGGTGCCCGGGACCAAGGAAAGCAGCGAACGAGCCAGCGCGAGCGGCCCCAGCAATCCCATGGCGCACCTGTCGGCGCGCAGCACGCCTTACTAGGCGCGCGTCGGGTTCGCCCGCTCACGCAGAGCCCGATGATCACGATCGCGTTAGACGATACGTGACGTGGAGGTTGCGCGAGCGCAATTGCTATCAAGCCGGTCTTGCCCGCCCGCTCCATTCTGCGCATGATCGCCGCCAAAGTCAGGGAGCACGCCGTGGCCAAATCGCAATACAGTTTCAAGACCGCCGTCGAACTGTCGAAAGCCCTGCGCGACAAGCAGGTCTCCGCCGTCGAGCTCGCGGAAGACGCGATCGGCCGCATCGAGCGCCACGACGGCAAGGTCAACGCGATTTGCGTGCGCGATTTCGAGCGCGGGCTCGCTGCGGCCCGCGCCGCGGACGCTGCCATCGCGCGCGGCGAGCACAGGCCGCTGCTTGGCATTCCCATGACGGTGAAGGAATCCTTCAACGTCGCGGGACTGCCGACCACCTGGGGCTTCCCGCCGCAAAAGGATTTTGTGCCGGCTGAGGACGCGCTCTCGATTACGCGGGTGAAGGACGCCGGCGGCGTCATCCTCGGCAAGACCAACGTGCCGGTCGCCCTCGCCGACTGGCAGAGCTACAACGAGATCTACGGCACCACCAACAACCCTTACGACCTCGGCCGCACGCCCGGCGGCTCGTCCGGCGGATCGTCGGCCGCGCTCGCCGCGGGCTACGGCGCACTATCGCTCGGCTCCGACATCGGCGGCTCGCTGCGCGTGCCGGGATTCCACTGCGGCGTCTACGCGCACAAGCCGACCTTCAATCTGCTGGCGTCGCGCGGTCACACCGCGCCGCCGGCGCCGCCGCTGATCTATGAGCGCGACCTTGCGGTGATCGGCCCGATGGCGCGTGGCGCGGCCGATCTCGCACTGCTGCTCGACGTGATGGCCGGCCCCGACCCGCTCGACGCCGGCAAGGCCTACCGCCTCGAGCTGCCCGCGGCGCGCCACACGAGCCTGAAGGATTTCCGCATCCTCGTCATCGACACCGATCCGGTGCTGCCGACCGACAGGGCGGTTCGCGGCAGCATCGACAAGCTCGCCAGCAATCTCGACAAGGCAGGCGCGAAGGTATCGCGTTCGAGCCCGCTGCTGCCGGATTTCGCGGCCTCCTCGCGGCTCTATATGCGGATGCTGCTGTCGTTCCTCGCGGCGAGCTTCCCGGCGGAGGTCTATGCCGGTGCCTGCGCGGCGGCGGCCGCGCTGCCGGCCGGCGATAACAGCCTGGGGGCCTAGCGGTTGCGCGGCATCGCGCTCAGCCATCGCGACTGGGTGCAGGCGACCTATGCCCGCGCGCGGCTGCGCGCGCAATGGCGCGAGCTGTTCAAATCGTTCGACGCCGTGATCTGTCCGATCATGCCGACGCCAGCCTATCCGCACGATCATTCACCCGACCAGGAGCAGCGGCGAATCCTGATCGACGGCGAGCCGCACGTTTACACCGACCAGCTCGCCTGGCCTGGCATCGCGACCCTGCCCGGCCTGCCTTCGACCGCGATCCCGACCGGCTTCGCACCCGACGGATTGCCGGTCGGCGTGCAGATCGTCGGTCCCATGCTGGAAGACCGCACGCCGCTCAAGCTCGCCGAGCTGATCGAGCGCGAGTTCGGCGGCTTCGTGCCGCCGAAGATGTTCGACGATTAGGTGGGTCGCTGTCGTCATTGCGAGCGAAGCGAAGCAATCCATATGTCAACGCGCGGAACGATGGATTGCTTCGTCGCTCCGCTCTCGCAATGACGAGATGAGAAGCCGGGAGGAAACCAATGAGCAACGACCTCGAAGAGCTGACAAGGCTCAACAAGGATTACGTCGACTCGGTTCAGAACTGCGACGTCAAGCGCTTCGACGAAATCCTGGCGCAGGACTTCTACTGCACCAATCCCGACAAGAGCCTGGTCGACCGCGCCGCCTTCCTGAAGCAGACGGCGATCCCGGTGAAGATCAAGGGGTTGAAGGCCGAGGACGTCAAGATCCGCATCCTCGGCGATTTCGCCATCATCCACGCCCAGACCAGCTACACCGGCGCGGACGGTGAGCCCGCGCACGGCCGCTACACCGATTGCTGGGCGAGGCAGAACGGCAAATGGCTCGCAGTGTCTGCGCACGTCGCGCGGTAGGCTGGACACACCCCCAACCGTCGTCCCGGCGCAGGCCGGGACCCATAACCACCGCTGTTTGTGGTGAGCAAAGAAAGTCGTCCAGCCACGCGCCCAAAGCAAGGCCGCGGCGTGTGGGTCCCGGCCTGCGCCGGGACGACGACAACTAGCTGTCGAACATGATCACGCTGCGCAGGGTCTTGCCGGCTTTCATGTTGGCGAAGCCCTCGTTGATCTCGCTGAGCTTCAGCTTGGCCGAGATCCAGTCCTCGAGATGCAGCTTGCCGCGCATGTAGAAGTCGACGAGGCGCGGCATGTCGACGCGGAAATGGTTCGACCCCATCGACGAGCCCTGGATGCGGCGCTCGCGCAAGAAGTCGAAACCGTGCAGCTCGATCTTCTGGCCGAACGGGATCATGCCCACGATGGTCGCGGTGCCGCCCGCCGCCAGCATGGCGAAGGCCTGCTCGGCGGTCTCCTTGCGGCCGAGTACCTCGAAGGAGTGATGCACGCCGCCGCCGGTGAGCTCACGCACCTGCTGGACCACGTCGCCGCGCGCGGGATCGACGATGTCGGTGGCGCCAAGCTTGGTCGCGAGTTGCAGCTTCGCCGGATTGGTGTCGATCGCGATAATGCGGCCGGCGCCGGCGATCTGCGCGCCGTTGATCGCGGCCATGCCGACGCCGCCGCAGCCGATCACGGCCACGGTCTCGCCGGCGGTCACCTTCGCGGTGTTCACCACGGCGCCATAGCCGGTGATGACGCCGCAGCCGATCAGCGCGGCGAGATCGAGCGGCATCTCCTTCTTGATCTTCACGATCGCGTTCTCGTGCACCAGCATCTGCTCGGCAAAGGATGACAGGTTGAGGAACTGGTTGAGCTTCTCCTTCCGGCCCCACGACAGGCGGTTGGAGGCGCCGGGCAGCATCTTCACCGTGGTGTCGGTGCACAGCACGGTGCGGCCGGTGGTGCAATTGTCGCAGGTGCCGCAGAACACCGAGAGACACGTGACGACGTGATCGCCCGGCTTCACGTAATTGACGTCGGAGCCGACCTTCTCGACCACACCGGCCGATTCATGGCCGAGCACCGCCGGCAGCGGATGCGGATAGAGGCCTTCCATGAAATGCAGGTCAGAATGGCAGAGACCCGCTACCGCGGTGCGGATCAGGACCTCGCGCGGCCCCGGATTGGGTACGCTGACATCCTCGATCACCAGCGGCTGATTGACTTCATGCAGGACGGCGGCCTTCATCGGGGTCTCCCTTGGCGTTTCTATTTTGATTAAGCGTTGCGCTCGCGCGGCAGACTACGCCGCGACGAGCAATTCGCCAACCTCGGCCATGCCGACGGCACGATCGCCGAGCAGGTGCTCGGTCATTCTGCGCTGGACGGTATTTTCCGCAAGCCGGAACGGATCGCCCGGCATCACGCGGTGATCGATCACCATCCGCGACAGCAGCAGCCGGCGCGCATCGCCACGCATCTCGTGAATGCGACCGCCTTCCCACGCCAGCGCCACTGCACTCGCGACGTGATAGAGCAGGCTGGTGGCGCGCCGGGCATCGCCCTCATTGTCGGTACGGCTTGCGACTTCGCGCGCAAACCCGATCGCACGGTCGCCGAGATCGCGCAGCCGGTTGCGCCAGGCCTGCGGCACGTCCGGGCTGTCGTCGAGCCGCGCATGCAGATCGGCGGCGAGCGCATTGTCGGCGCCATGACGCCCGACCGCACGCTTCAGCGCATCGATCGCGACGATATTGCCGGTACCCTCCCAGATCGAGCCGAGATGCGCATCGCGCAGCAGCCGCGGCGTGACGAATTCCTCGATGTAGCCGATGCCGCCGCGCATCTCCATCGCGTCGCCGCAGACCTTTCGGGCATCACGGGTAGCGCGGAATTTCAATGTCGGCGTCAGGATGCGCAGCAGCGCCGCGGCGTCCTGGCTGCCGGCCTCGGCGCGGTCGAGCGCATCGGCAGTCAAAAAGCTCATCGACAGCGCCTGCTCGGTCGGCAGCATGATCTTCATCAGTTGGCGCCGCGCCAGCGGCAGGTCGATGATCCGTTGGCCGAACACCACGCGGCCCCTCGCGACGGTGATCGCGTCATGCCAGGCGCGGCGCATCAACGCGGTCGACTTCACGCCGTTGGAGAGCCGCGACGAGTTGACCATCTCGGCCATCTGCACGAAGCCGCGGTCCAGCTTGCCGACGGCATAGGCGATCGCGCCGTCGAACTTGATCTCGCCCGAGGCCATCGAACGGGTGCCGAGCTTGTCCTTGAGGCGCACGATCCGGTAGTGGTTCTGCGACCCGTCGTCGAGGAAGCGCGGCATCAGGAACAGGCCGACACCTTTTGTGCCCGGCCCTGCGCCCTCGGGGCGCGCCAGCAGCATCACCACCTTGGCGTCGGCGTTCGAGCAGAACCACTTCTCGCCATAGAGCCGCCAGTGGTCGCCTTCCTGCACGGCGCGCGTGGTCAGCGTGCCGACGTCCGAGCCGCCTTCCTTCTCGGTCATGAACTGGCCGCCCTGCGTGAGCTTGCTCATGTCGGTCTGGGTCAAGCCGTCGAGATATTTCGCCTTCAATGCCTCGCTGCCGAAATTCGCCAGCAGCTTGGCGCAACCGTCGGTGACGTTGATCGGGCAGCCCATGCCGAATTCGGTCTGGTTGAACAGGAAGGTGAAGGCGTGCTTGGCGACCACGGGATATTTGTCGGGCCAGCCCATGATGCCCTTGCGGATCGACAGCGCGTGAATGCCGAACTCGCCGAACGCAGCCTTTTCGATCTCGCGATAGGCCGGATGATATTCGATTGTCTGCACGTCGCGGCCGAACTTGTCGCGCTGGTGCAGCACCGGCGTATGCCGGTCGGCAAGCCGCGCACATTCGTCGAGGTAGCCGCCAGCCAAACCACCGAGCCGGTCGAGATGCGGCTCGATGTGGCGGAACAACGCCTCGGGCAGATGCAATTTGAGAAGATCGGTCAGCGCTGGATCGGCCCGGTAGAAATTCATTCCCGTCGTATCGGGCGCCAACAGGCCCGGCTGGCTGGCGGACGTCTTCGGATCCTGCTTGTGCGGCTGCATTGAATTCCCGGCTGCGGTGCTCATTTGTTTGGGCACGACTATCCTCCTCCGGCCGAGCAAAGGAAAGCCCAATGGATATTCCGAAGTACAAGATCGCCCTGATCGTCGGCGCCGGCGAGGGCCTCAGCGCCTCGCTGACGCGGTTATTTTCGCGGGAGGGAATTCGCGTGGCGCTGGGCGCGCGCAGCATCGAGAAGCTCGGCGCGCTCTGCAACGAGACCGGCGCCCGCGCCTATGCTTGCGACGCCACCAAGGTCGAGGATGTCGAACGCCTGTTCGGCCTGGTCGAGCGCGAGATCGGAACACCGGACCTCGTGGTCTACAACGCCTCCGGCCGCAGCCGCGGTCCGTTCGTTGAACTCGTCCCTTCCGAGGTCGAGCAGGCGATCGCGGTCTCGGCGTTCGGCGGTTTCCTGGTGGCGCAGGAGGCGGCGAAACGCATGCTGCCCAACAAGAAGGGCGCGATCCTGTTCACCGGCGCCTCCGCCAGCGTCAAGGGCTATGCGCAATCGGCGCCGTTCGCGATGGGCAAGTTCGCATTGCGCGGGCTGGCGCAGAGCATGGCGCGCGAATTGTCGCCGCAGGGTATCCATGTCGCGCATTTCGTGATCGACGGCGGCATCCGCAGCGCCGCGCGCATCGAGCCCGCCGACCGCCCGGATTCGATGCTCGATCCCGACGCCATCGCGTTGAGCTACTGGAACGTGCTTCAACAGCCGCGCAGCGCCTGGACCTGGGAGCTGGAATTGCGGCCCTGGGTTGAGAAGTTTTGAGATGACGGAGATCATGCAAGCGGCGTAACGTCGGCGACAACCATCCGCCGCATCCGTCATTGCGAGCGGAGCGAAGCAATCCACGCCACCACGAACGGCGAAATGGATTGCTTCGGCGCTTCGCTTCTCGCAATGACCGCAAGAACCGACCTCGGGAGGAAACATGACCGCTGAAATCAAGATCGAGACCGGCACCGACGAACTGCTCTGCGTGATCCGCGACCGCGTTGCGGTCATCACGCTGAACCGCCCGGATGCCCGCAACTCGCTGTCGGACACGCTGACGCCGGCGCTGCGCACGATGATCCGGACCTGCGGCGAGAACCCCGAGGTCGGCGTGCTGCTCGTCACCGGTGCCGGCAAGGCGTTCTGCGCCGGCGGCAACGTCAAGGGCATGGGCGCCAATCGCGACCCGAAGAAGCTCGAAATGTCCTATGAGGACAAGGTCGCCGACCTGCAGGAGCGCCAGCGCCTGCTCACCGGCGCGCTGGCCTCGGTGCGCAAGCCGACCATCGCCGCGCTGCCTGGACCTGCGGTCGGCGCCGGCCTTGCGATCGCGATGGCCTGCGACATCAGGATCGCGGCGCAATCCGCCTTCATCTCGACCGGCTATCTGCGCGTGGCGCTGAGCGGCGACTACGGCATGGCCTGGCTGCTGACGCGCCTGGTCGGCACCTCGCGCGCCCGCGAGCTGATGTTCACGTCCGAGAAGGTCGATGCCACCAGGTGCGAGCGGATCGGCCTCGTCAACCGCGTGGTACCGGACGAGACCTTGCAGGACGAGGCGTTCGCGCTGGCGAGGTCGATGGCCGAAGGCCCGACGCTGGCGCTGCGCTACATGAAGGACAATCTCGACGAGGCGCTGCAATTCGACTTCGCCACCGCGCGCGACCACGAGGCCGAGCGGCTGATCCGCCTCACCACGACGGCCGATCACAAGGAAGCGGTGCAGGCCTTCATCGAGAAGCGCAAGCCGGTGTTTAGAGGCAATTGAGCGCGTAGCGCCCTTCAAGTCACCTCTCCCCTTGTGGGAGGCGAAACAAGCGCGTAGCCCGGATGGAGCGCAGCGAAATCCGGGCTACAGGTTCCGAGCAAACAAAAAGAAAAGGGCCCGGTTCTGGAGGGGCCAGAACCGGGCCTAGTCAGTCAAACCGCAAGCGAGGACATCGTGGCCAAGCGGGAAGTGGCGGCGAGCCGCCAGCTGGCACAGGGAATGTCTTGCGGTTCGACGTGGATCTCTTTCGCAAAGCGCACCAGCTTCCAATCGCCGGGGCTTTGGGTAAAGGCGTAATCAGACTTGCGGGCGAGCCCGATCATTGCCGCATTGGAGCGCAGCGTGTCGCCGAAGATGCGCTCGGCTCCGAAGGACGCCGCGCGGCATTCGAGATTCTTCAACAGCGCCTTGCCAATGCCGTGGCCCTGCCACCGGTCATCGATCGACAGGCCGAACTCGACGCTCGACGTATCGGCATGGAAGGCGTAGCGGGCTTCGCCGACGATGGTCTCAAAACCATCGACCAGCATCGTCGCGACCACCGTGAACCGGTCAGCCTCGCCGACGTGAATAAAGCGCTCGAGCTCCATCTTCGGCAGCTCGCTCAGTGCACCCAGGAAGCGATTGTAACGGGACCCGGCGGAGAGCGAGCGGATGTAATTCTGCAGCTCTTCGCGGTCGCGCGGCTCGACGAAGCGCACCTTGATCTCGCTGCCGTTCTTGGCGCGCAGCACATCAGAGTATTGCTTGAGATCGTCGAGATGCAGCGCAGTCATGGCACGCCCCGCGGGGTGAAGAATTGGCCGGCGCCCCTCGATCGAGGCGGCGCCGGCGATGGCGTCCTTCTCAGGCCCGCCAGAACGGCTTGTCGGTTTCGAAAACGATGTCGCTGCGGGACATGCCGATGTCGTGCAGGTCGCGCTCGGTCCACTGCGACAGCTCGCGGCGGCGCTCATAACGATCCCACCAGACATGCAGGGTCTCGCCGACCTGGTTCAACAGCCCCGATGCGTGATGATCTGGCGTATGATGATTTGTCATCGATTCATGGGTGAAAATGGACATCTGCGGCTCCTATCGGTAACCTGTTGGCGGTAATATCTGAGCTATTCGGTCGGTTCACAAACGACACTTTGTACCGCTTCGCATGAATTAAAGTCATGCATTTGGAGGCCATTCCGAGATGACCAGCCGCCTGCCTTCGTTGAACGGCCTGAGGGCGTTCGAGGCCGCCGCGCGGCACATGAGCTTCACGGTCGCGGCGTCCGAATTGAACGTGACGCAGACCGCGATCAGCCATCAGATCCGGCGCCTCGAGGAAGAGCTCGGCGTTCGTCTGTTCGTCCGCCAGAACCGCTCCTTGAGCCTGACGCCGGAGGCCGCCGAATACCTTCCCGGCGTCCGCGCCGCCTTCAACGACCTCAGGCTCGCGACCGACCGGCTGCTGCGCCGGGACGACGATCACGTGCTGACCGTCTCGACACTGGCATCGCTCGCCGCCAAATGGCTGCTGCCGCGGCTGTCGGCGTTCCAGGAAGCGCATTCAGGCATCGATGTCCACATCACCACCTCGACCAGCCTGGTCGACTTCCAGCGCGACACGGTCGATGCGGCGATCCGCTATGGCCGCGGACAATGGGCCGGCCTGCGCTCGGACTGGCTGATGGCGGACGAACTGTTTCCGGTGTGCAGTCCATCGCTGCTGGATGGAACCAGGCCGCTGAAATGCCCTGAAGACCTCAGGGACCATGTCCTGCTGCACACCAGCAACGCCAACAGCGACGACTGGCGGCTGTGGCTGACCGCGGCCGGACTGCCGACCGACATCTCCAAACAGCCGGGGGTGACCTTCGACCTGCTGTTCGTGACGATCCAGGCTGCGATCGACGGCATCGGCATCGCGATGGGCCGCACCTCCTATGTGCAGGACGACATCGCCAAGGGCCGCCTCGTGGTTCCCTTCAGGATCGCGCTGCCCGCCGACGCCGGCTTCTATCTGGTCACGCCGCAGGGACGCGCCGATTCACCGAAGCTCTCTGCATTCCGCTCCTGGCTCGGCGCTGCGGCACATACGTCGCCTTGATGCTGCCCACGGCCGCGTCAGCAAATTCCACCTACGGCTTTTTTCCAATGGCGGCGGCGTGATTTCGGGTTGGTCGCGCCGGACAGCCGTGCCAAATTGCCGCATATGGCAGTTAACTGCCTTGGCCGGCGAGACAATTTGCGCCGGCCTTTGTGTCACGGGGAGGAATGGGCGTTATGTCGCAGTCGAGTTCATCGCAAGTCCCGCAGATCAAGTCGCGTCTTGGCGCCATCCTGCGCGCGACCAGCGGCAATTTCCTCGAGCAATTCGACTTCTTCCTGTTCGGCTTCTATGCGCAGGACATCGCGAAAGCATTCTTCCCCGCCCAGAACGAGACTGCAGCGCTGCTCAATGCGTATGGCGTGTTCTGGCTCGGCGCGCTGATGCGTCCCGTAGGCGCAATCGTGCTTGGCTCGTACATCGATCGCATCGGCCGCCGCCAGGGCCTGATCGTGACGCTCGCGCTGATGGCGCTGGGCACGGTCGTGATCGCCTTCTGCCCGTCCTACGCATCGATCGGCATTGCCGCAACGATCATCGTGCTGATTGGCCGGCTGATCCAGGGCTTCTCCGCCGGCGTCGAGCTGGGCGGCGTCTCCGTTTATCTCTCCGAAATCGCAACACCCGGTAACCGCGGCTTCTACACCTCGTTTCAATCTTCCAGCCAGCAGGTCGCGATCTTCGTTGCAGCCGTGATCGGCTTCGTCCTGAGGGAGGCGATTCCCGGCGACACCTTCCTGGATGCGATCGGCGGTGGCGTCGCCAAATGGCGCATCCCGTTCTTCATCGGATGCCTCATCATTCCCGTGATCTTCATGTTGCGGCGTTCGCTCGAGGAAACGCCGGCCTTCCTGGCCATGAAAAAGCATCCGACGCCAAGCGAGGTGTTCGCCTCGGCGATCGAGAACTGGCGCATCGTCATCCTCGGCATGATGATCGCGGTGTTGACCACCACGACGTTCTATTTCATCACCGTGTATGCGCCCGGCTTCGGCAAGGAGCTGCACCTTTCGGCCTCCGGGACGCTGCTGGTGACCCTGCTCGTCGCGGTGACGAATTTCATCTGGAATCCGGTCGGCGGCGCGCTGTCCGACCGGATCGGCCGCAAGCCGGTGCTGATCGCGATCGCGAGCCTGTCGTTCGTGACCGCCTACCCGGCCCTGTCGTGGCTCTCGCATGAGCCCACGCTTGGAAAACTGCTGGCCGTGCAGATGATGTTCTCGTTCTACTTTGGCGTCTACAGCGGCACGATGCTGGGATGCCTGGTCGAGATCGTGCCGGCGCATGTCCGCACCACCTGCTTCTCGATCGCGTTCGCGTTGGCGGCGGGCATATTCGGCACGTCGACTCCCTTCGTCGCGACCAAGCTGATCGCCATGACCGGGCAGGACAAGGCCTCGCCGGCGTACTGGCTGATGTTCGGCGCGGTTCTCGGCATCATCGCCGCGCTGATCGTCTATCGTGGCGGCCAGACCATCGAGCAGCGCGAGACGGTCGCGGCGTAATTGGCATATGCATTCGGGGCAGGCCGATCGCCTGCCCCGACATGTTGCTTTCCATGCGAACAACGATAACAAGAGCGCATGGTTGATCTGACGCGCAGGTTCGACGTCCTGGTGATCGGCGGCGGCAACGCCGCGCTCTGCGCTGCGATCAGCGCACGGCGCGCCGGCGCCTCCGTGCTGGTGCTGGAAGGCGCCCCGAAATTCTACCGCGGCGGCAACACCCGCCACACCCGCAACATGCGCTGCGCCCATGACGCGGCGACCGAGATCCTCACCGGTCCCTACACCGAGGAGGAGTTCTGGAAGGATTTGCTGCTGGTGACCGGCGGCCAGACCGACGAGGAACTGGCCCGCTTCATGATCCACGAGTCCAAGGACATATTGAACTGGATCGTCGAGCAGGGCGTGCGCTGGCAGCCCTCGCTCGGCGGTACGCTCAGCCTTGGCCGCACCAACTCATTCTTCCTCGGCGGCGGCCGCGCGATGTTGAACGCGCTCTATCGCACCGCCGAGGAGCTCGGCGTCGACGTCCTCTACGATGCCGAGGTGATCGATCTGAAAATCGAGGACGGCATGTTCCTGTCGGCGCAGCTGAAGCAGCCGGTCGGCGGCAGGACCGAGGTGCGCGCCTCGACGCTGGTCGCGGCGGCCGGCGGCTTCGAGGCCAATATCGAGTGGCTGAAGCAATATTGGGGCGAGGCGGCCGACAATTTCCTGATCCGCGGCACCCCCTATAACCGCGGCGCGATCCTCAAGATGCTGCTGGCGAAGGGCGTGCAGGAGATCGGCGATCCCACCCAGTGCCATGCGGTGGCGATCGATGCCCGTGCGCCGAAATTCGACGGCGGCATCATCACCCGCCACGACTCGGTCGTGTTCGGCATCGTCGTCAACAAGCACGCCGAGCGCTTCTACGACGAAGGCGAGGACATCTGGCCGAAGCGCTATGCGATCTGGGGCCGCCTGGTCGCGGCGCAGCCGGACCAGATCGCCTACATCATCTTCGACTCGACCGTCGTGACCAGCTTCATGCCGACGCTGTTTCCGCCGATCGCGGGCGCGACGATCGCCGAGCTCGCCGGCAAGCTCGAGCTCGATCCGGCCGCGCTGGAAAAGACCATCACGGATTTCAACGCCGCGGTGCAGCCCGGCACGTTCGACCACACCATGCTCGACGACTGTGCTACCCAAGGCATCACGCCACCGAAGACGCATTGGGCGCGCAGGATCGACACACCGCCTTACCTCGCCTATCCGGTGCGGCCCGGCATCACCTTCACCTATCTCGGCACCCGCGTGAACAAGCAGTCGCGGATGCTGATGAAGGACGGCAAGCCGTCCGCCAACATGTTCGCCGCCGGCGAGATCATGGCCGGCAACGTGCTCGGCAAGGGCTACGCCGCCGGCATCGGCATGACCATCGGCAGCGTGTTCGGCCGCGTCGCCGGGCGGGAAGCGGCGAAGAATGCGCGGAACTGAAGGCGGGACTGACGAGATGCACGGGACGAGGATCTTGCAGGAAGCCGACCGTCTGATGACGGTGTGCAATTCCTGTCGCTATTGCGAGGGCCTGTGCGCGGTGTTTCCCGCGATGGAGATGCGCCGTGCCTTCTCCGACGGCGACCTCAACTATCTCGCCAATCTCTGCCATGCCTGTGGCGCCTGCTACACCGACTGCCAGTTCTCGCCGCCGCACGAATTCAACGTCAACGTGCCGAAGACGCTGGCGGTGGCGCGCGCCGAATCCTATGCCGCCCATGCCTGGCCGCGGGCCTTTGCGGGCGCGTTCGCGCGCAACGGCCTCGTCATCAGCCTGATCGCAGCAATCAGCGTCGCCACCTTCATCTTCGGCTTCGCCGCGGTCAACGACCGCGGCGTGCTCACCGGCATCCACACCGGGCCCGGCGCGTTCTACAAACTGATGCCGCACAACGCGATGGCGCTGCTGTTCGGCGCCGCCCTGCTCTACGCGATCCTCGCGCTGGTGATGGGCGTGCGGGCGCTCTGGCGCGATATCGGCGAGCCCGTCGGCATGAAGACCAATGCAAAAGCGCTGTTGCGGGCGATCCGCGAGGCCGGCGAGTTGCGCTATCTCGACGGCGGCGGCGTCGGCTGCTTCAACGAGAACGATCACCCGACCGACCGCCGCAAGCTGTATCATCACTTCACCTTCTACGGCTTTGCGCTGTGCTTCGCCGCCACCTGCGTCGGCACGCTGTACCACTATCTGCTGGCGCGCGAGGCGCCCTATGCGTGGTGGGACCTGCCCGTGGTGCTCGGCACGCTCGGTGGCATCGGCCTCGTGGTCGGCCCGATCGGGCTGCTCAGCGAGAAATGGAAACGCGACCGCGTGCTGGTCGATGCGCAGCAGATGGGCATGGACACCGCATTCATCCTGATGCTGTTCCTGACCAGCATCACCGGTCTTGCCTTGCTGCTCTGGCGCGAAAGCGCCGCGATGGGCCCGCTGCTGGCACTGCATCTCGGCGTGGTGTTCGCGCTGTTCATCACCATGCCCTACGGAAAGTTCGTGCATGGCATCTACCGCTTCGTCGCGCTGGTGCGCTACGCACGGGAACGGCAGATGATGGCGGAATGAATGGCGGGCAACGTAGGGTGGGTTTGCGCACCCGACGATCTCATGCTCCGTCAGGCTTTGTCGCCAGAGCACAGAACCACTCGTCCGTCTCCACGAGGCTAGCGTTCGTAAAGCCAGCGACCGCGAGCTTTTCCACCACCTCGCCCCTCGGCTGCCCGGAATGGCGCGTAAAGCCGAGGGCGATCCGACCTCCCGGTTTCATCACGCGCTGGATCTCTCGCAGTCCGGCCATGGCATCCGGCCAAACCTGCATCGAGTTGATCGCGAGCGCCCGATCGAAGCTGTCTGCATCGAACGGCAGGTGTTCAACCGATCCAAGCCGCAGGTCGAGGCGACCATCCTGGACTGCGGCCGCGTTCCGTGAGCGAGCTTGCTGAACCATCTCCTGTGACAGATCAACGCCCGCAACGCGTCCCGCCGGCACCAATTTGGACAAGCGTTGAATGACGACGCCAGGACCGAACCCGATTTCGAGCACGCGGTCATCCGGTTCGACCTCGAGGCGTTCCGTAACCCACTCGCCGCAGTCGGCATTCATGCGCGCCATGATCATGCCGCCCACCTTGCCCAGCAGACCCCGAGGGCGCCCAAACGCGCGCAGGAAAATGCTTCGCATGAGGCTCACCGCTTGCCATCTCCGGTGAACAGGATTGCGGGATGATCGCGGCTACAGATCCACCACCACGTAGTCGCTTTCCACCGCGACCTTGATGGTCTCGGCGACATACGGCCCCTTCACCACATTGGTGCCCGGCTCGACGCTGACCGGATAGGCGCGAACGCGGAAACGGCGCGGGTCGCAATAGGACTGGCCGGTGCGGATGTCGAACTCCCAGCCGTGCCAGGGACAGCGCAGGATCTCACCGAGCTTGGTGTATTCAATCTCGCCGGGGTCAGACGACGAGGCGAGCCCGATCAGCGGCCCCTCGCACAGCGCCGCGCCCTGATGCGGGCAGCGGTTCAGCAGGCCGAAGAACTCGCCCTTGACGTTGAAGACGGCGATCGGCCGTCCATCGATCTCGAGGAATTTTCGCGATCCCGGCGGCAGTTCGTCCACCGGGGCAATCACATGACGCGCCATCTTAGGAGATACCGTACAGCTGCTTCGCATTGTCGAGATAGAACGCCTGGCGGTTGGCGTCGCTGACGCCGGCCGGCAGCACCCGCGACGGCTCGTCGTAATCCCAGTGCGGGTAGTCGGTTGCAAACAGCAGCTTGTCCCAGCCGATCCACTCGATGGTCTGGAACAGATGGTCGCGGCTCTCCGGATCCTCCATCGGCTGCGTCGTCCACCAGATGTGATCGCGGATATACTCGGACGGCTTGCGCTTCAGGTGCGGCACCTCGGCGTGCAGGCGCGCAAACACCTTGTCGAGCCGCCACGCCAGCGACGGCGCCCAGCCGAACCCGGCCTCGACCATCACCATCTTCAGTTTCGGGAAGCGTTCGAACACGCCCTCGAGCACGAGGCTCGCCAGCGCGGTCTGCTGGCATTGCGAATGCCCGACCATCTCCTCGATGTAATAGCTCGGCCAGCCCGACGCGGTGATCGGATTACCGCCGAAGCCGAAGGCGTGCACGCCGATCGGCAACCCCACCTCCTGCGCCGCCTCATAGATCGGCCAGTAGCGGCGCTGGCCGAGCGGCTCGACATTGCGGCTCAGCAGCAGCACCTGGACGAAATTCCTGTCGCCTGCGCGCCTGCGGATTTCGGCCGCGGCCGACACGCCGTCTTCATTGGCGACGACGACCGAGCCCTTGAGGCGTGAATCCTTGCTGGTCCATTTCTCGATCTGCCAGTCGTTGATCGCCGCGCAGATCGCACCGGCGAGATCCTGGTTGCGGATGCCCTGCCCGGTGTTGAGCGGGTTGAGCACGCCGAGCGCGACATTGTTGGGATCGAGATGCTGCTTCTGCATGAAGGACAGCGACGAGCCCTGCGGCCCGCCTTCCGGCGGATAGGCATCGCGGCGCGAGGCATTCGGCTGCGCCTTCGGATAGGGCGGCCCTTCCATCATGCCCTGATAGGGATGGACGCCGAAGGTTTCGAGATGGCTGTGCCAGCGCTTGGCGAGATAAGGATGCAGCTCGTCCTTGGTCGCGCGTGCCGGATGGATGTCGCAATCGGCGATCGCGGTCTTGATGCCGGCTGACGCAGTCCCCTCGGGACGTTCCCGAATCTGGATGTTCATCGCACCGTCTCCTTCACCTGCAAGCGCGGATAAGTCGCGTGCGGATTGTCGATCATGATCTTGCGGACCAGATCCTGCGACAACCCCTTCGGCAGCACCTCGTCGCCATCGAACTGCCAATGCGGGTAGTCGGTCGAGAATAGGATCAATTCGTCCGACTGCATATGGTCGAACAGCCGGTTCAAGGTGTCTCCTTCCGGCGGCGCGTCGACCGGCTGAAGCGAGAAACGGATGTTGCTGCGCACAATCTCCAGCGGCGAGCGGTCGACCCACGGCGTCTCCATGCGTACGCCGCGCCAGAACTTGTGCAGCCGCCACAGGAACGGCGGCAGCCAGGTGAACCCGGACTCCAGCATCACCATTTTCAGGTTCGGATGGCGCGCGAACACGCCCTCGACGATCAGGCTGGTGAGCTGGGTCTGGAATGCCTGCGCCTGCGCGACATAGTCCTCGATGTGATAGGAGCCCCAGCCGACCGAGGTCGGCGGATTGTGATAGGCACTGCCGGCATGGATGCCGATCGGCAGGCCGAGTCGTTCAGCCGCGGCGTAGATCGGCCAGTAGTGACGCTTGCCGAGCGGCATGTCGCCCATCACGAGCATCAGCACCTGCACGAAGCGCTTGTCCTGCGCGCAGCGCTCGATTTCAGCGACCGCCTTGTCGATGCTCTGCACGGCGATCACGATCGAGCCGCGCAGGCGACCGTCCTTGTCGAGCCATTCCTTGACCAGCCAGTCGTTCAGCGCGCGGCAGAACGCATCGGCCATGTCCTCGGAGAACACCATCTGCACGCCATAAAGCGGGTTGCAGATGCCAAAGGCGGTGCCGAACGGATCGAGCGCCTGGCGCTGCATGTCGGCAAGGCTCGAGCCCGGCTTGCCTTGAGCAGGCCGCCAGTCCGGCCGCGAGGCGATCGGCGAGTTGGTCGGATAGGATTGCGAGATCAGATCCGTCATGCCGCGCGTCGTCACCTGGTCGCGCCAGTAGTCGTTCATGTACGGCAGCAGGCTGGTAAGGTGCGGCACGGCGGGATGCAGATCGCAATCCACGCCACCCGCAATCGGCGACGTCATGATGTTTCCTCCGCGCACGCTCTCGCAACAAATGTCGGGGCGACGCATGGTTGTTATCGGCATTCAAGCAGCCCGGACCGCGGTCCGCAACTCGGCAGAGGCCGATGTGGTGTGCTAGGAAGGCAGGACGCCCCACGGGATTTTCATGGCAGTTGTCATGAGCAGCAACGAGAAAGAGCGCCGATGAACCCACTCACATCCATCGCGGAACAAGTCGCCGCAAAGCTGATCGCGAACAAGCAGACGATTGCGGTCGCGGAATCATCGGCCGGCGGACTGATCTCGGCATCGCTGCTGGCAGTGCCCGGCGCGTCGGCCTATTTCCTCGGCGGCGGCGTGATCTACACCCGCGACGCACGGCGCGCGCTGATGGATATTTCCGACGATGCGATGCGCGGCCTCCGTTCATCATCGGAACCCTATGCGCAGTTGCTGGCGCGCCAGATCCGCGAGCGCCTCTCGACCGACTGGGGCTTGTCGGAGACCGGCGCCGCGGGCCCGACCGGCAACCGCTACGGCGACGCCGCCGGCCATAGCTGCATGGCAGTCGCAGGCCCCCGGCAGCAGGTGATCACGCTGGAGACCGCCAGCGGCGACCGGCAGGCCAACATGCAGGCGTTCGCTAAGGCTGCGCTGGAGCTGTTGTTGAGGAATCTGTCGCGGTAATGGTCCCACACGCGCCGCATTCGGCGATGTCGGATCATCGATCTATCCCCCGTCATCCTGAGGAGCGCGAAGCGCGTCTCGAAGGATCGACGGCCACCAGGGGGGCCGTGCATCCTTCGAGACGCCTGCTGCGCAGGCTCCTTAGAGTCTGACTCAAAATGAGCTGAGGATATTCAGGGCATAGCGAGACGTCTGG
>NZ_NWTG01000047.1 GCF_002532045.1 Bradyrhizobium sp. C9
GGGATCGGCGCGCTTTCCGGATCGTCCTCGGCCTCATCATCCGGTTGCCTACGACCGATCGCACGTCCGATTACGCCGACAATCACCAGCAACGCGCCCACCGCGATGAGCCAGTGCGGCAGTTGCAATGATCCCATCGTCGCCTTGATGAAATCCACCTCACCATCCGGTGTATCGACGATCTGGATTGTGGAGCTGATCGAGATAGGCGATGCCGAACATCGCCAAATCCTCCTGCTTCGCGGCAGAGGCAAGTACCTCTAAGTAGGCTCTCGTTTTGGACAGAGCCTCCGTGTCCACGTCCCGGCCATACCGAGCAACAACGTCAGCCAAAATCTTACGCAAAAGATCGCCCCCGTATCGCAATCCATGCAGTGCAGCATTCGGTTGAATGATAGTCAACTATCGTTCAGGGGGCACGTTAGCGTTTGATCAGCCTCACGCCTGGGCCACCGTCGATCGACTGACCATCGGCAAGGAAGATGACGCCGGCAGCTTCAAACGCGGCGCGGATAATGCTCGCCGGGGCCAACGGCAAGGTAGTTCTTTGCGGTGATCTCCGGCTTCTCAGTTGGAATCTGCATGGGAGATTCCAACTCCCGACCCTCGGAATCGAAATCCGATTGTCACCTTAGTGGGTTCAACGAATATTCTGAATTTTCGTGGTCTGTTCACCCATTGAAGACACTAAAGAACTTCGGGTGTTCAGAACGCGAAGCGCTGACTCGAAGGCCGTTTTATTTGTGCTCGTGAGGATGCTTCCTCGGGCGACCCAGTTTCAGCAAGGCCTGCGGTTTGCGGACCTTTCGTGGTGTGATGGTGATTTGAACTTCGAGTCCCTCAAGCAATTTGAGGACGCGGCCAAAATCAGGGTCGATCTCGCCTCCAAAGGTCTTATAGAGGCGGTCCCGTCGTAAACCCATTCTTCGGGATAGTTCGGAAACGTTTTGCGCCCGCAGCGCTTCCTTCAAGGCTGCCAAGATCTTAGGTAAATCGTCCGTTTCAAAGGCTTCATTAAGATAATCAGCTATTTTCAATGGGTTAGATCGGAGGACATCCTTGGGATCCGGCGCCGTCATGGAGTCAAACTCGGCTTGTTTGGCGTTGGCTGTGGCTTTGTAGTGACAGCATTCTCGTGGAATCCCGATATGTTGTAGCGAAATTCGATGCCAACGATTGGGGACTGTTATGAAGAAGCTACTTATCGCGCTGGCCGCAAGCACTGTTCTCGCTGGAACCGCCTCGGCAGCCGATTTGGCAGCTCGTCCCTATACGAAGGCCCCCGTGCCGGTTGCGCCAGTCTATAGCTGGACCGGCTTCTACATTTTCGGCGGTGGCGGCGGTGGTCTCTGGGACGCTGACACCGGCACGCAGGTAACCGCCACGGGCGCGCCGATCCTCGGCTTCAACCAGCGTCAGGGCGGCGATGGCTGGTTCGGCACCGTCGGTGCCGGTTACGACTGGCAGACCGCCAACAGCTGGGTCATCGGTGTGTTCGCCGACGGTCAGTTTGGCAGCCTGAAGGGCACGATCCAGGATCAGTCGGCGTTCCTCGCCGGCAACATCAAGAACGACTACAGCTGGGCTGCCGGTGCGCGCTTGGGCTACTTGGTCGCTCCGAACGTTCTGTCCTACGTCAACGCCGGTTACTCCAGCTCGCACTGGAAGGGCACAACGCTGTTCAATACCGCGTCCGCTCTTCCGGCTGGCCTGCACACCGACGGCTTTGATCGCAGCGGCTGGTTCGTCGGCGGCGGCGTCGAGAACAACCTGAACATCTTCGGCATCACTGCGCCGGGCTGGTTCATGAAGACCGAGTATCGCGCTGCCTACTACGACAAGAAGAACATCTCCGAGGTGAACGACGTGACAAATACGTTGGCCGGCACCGATATCACCTTCAAGCCGTTCGTGCAGACCATCAGCACCTCGCTGGTCTATCGCTTCAATTGGACCGGTCCGGTTGTTGCGAAGTACTGATCCCTGCTAATATAGCAGACAGGAAGCCCCGGCATTGTCCGGGGCTTTTTCGCGTTCGGCTTCGACAACGAGGGGACACAAGCCGGACGGCCTCCATGCCGACGCGGCGCTTTGATACCCGCGCACAGCGGGTTGAGCTGGGCTGGACGGTCACGAAATATTACAAATAGATTGCAGAAGGCTTTTTTGCTGAAAACCAGCATAGCCGGCACTGTATAATACAGATCGAGATACTGATTCCCCGGATTGGAGATGTGGCGCACTTCGCAACCTAGGCACGACTGGCCCTTTGGCCAGGTGCACAGCCCGATAGGGCAACCCCAATTGGCGAATCACATCTTTGAGAATCCTATCCTTCCGCCCGTCGCCACCTGGCGGCGGCACACTTGCGCGCTTTGATCTCGAACTGAACGAGCATCTGCGTCCCTACAGCCTGGCGCTTCGCCAGCGCGGCAACGACCGCTGCTGGATGGTGGCCCCATGCGCGTTTCAAGAACGCACTGCCGCGTTCGGTGAGCAATTCAACTATCCCTTGCATGACAAGGTCGTCACCGTCACGACCTGCGGTCGGATCCGCTTCAACCGGCAGAAAATCAATCTCAGCCAGGTATTCGCTGGTCAGATCGTCGGAATTAAACAAACCGATGACCGGATTTGGCTCGTCAGCTTCATGGATTATGATCTGGGATACTTCGACGATGAGACGTGCAGGCTCTCGAACCCATCGCAAATCCATTCGGACCCAAAGTGTTACCTATGCCCTCGGAATGAAACGTAACCCATCTGTCCGGAACGGACCCTTTTGATTTGGCGATCCCGGCAGGATTCGAACGTGTGACCTTTGCCTTCGGAGGGCAGCAGTCTCGTGGGAGTAGTGAGGCGACCGGGAGGCCGGACGTTTCGTTTGGGGCGCCGAGTTCTACGGCGCCAGATAGCTGCGATATTCCGCTTCGAACATCTGGGCACGGACGTGGCCAAGCACATCATCCGGCTCGCGGCCGTTGGCAAGGCCGCGCTGATAGGCGAGGCGGGCCACTTCCGTCGCGATACGGCTGGAGACCTCGCGGATACGCGGCAGCGCCGGATAGAGGCTGCCTTGCGCGAGATCCGCCTCGGTGACGAGGTTCGACAGAGTCCGCGCCGCAATCATGAACATCTCGTCGGTGACCCGGCTGGCGCCCGAGGCGATTACGCCGAGGCCGACTCCCGGGAAAATGTAGGAGTTGTTGCCCTGGCGCGGCACGAAGCTGCGGCCATCGAACGTCACCGGCGCATAGGGACTGCCGCAGGCGAACAGCGCACGGCCGCCGGTGTGACGATAGGCCTCCTCGGCGCTGCATTCCGCCTGCGAAGTGGGATTGGATAGCGCGAAGATGATCGGCCGCGCATTGAGCTCGGCCATGGTACGCAGCACCTCCTGCGTGAAGGTGCCGCCCACCGCCGAGACACCGATGATGCCGGTAGGCCGGAGCGCATTGATCGCCGCGAGAAAGTCGGTCACCAGTGGGTGCTCATGGGCGTAGCCTAGCTTGTGCTCGGCGAGGTCATTGCGCGCCTTGACCACCAGGCCCTTGGAGTCGACCAGCCAGATCCGGCTTCGCGCTTCCTGCTCCGAAATGCCCTGCGCCACCATGGCAGCCACTACGAGGTCGGCGATGCCGGTCGCCGCTTCACCCGCGCCCAGGAACAGGAGCTTCTGCTCCGTCAGCCGGCCTCCGGTGACCCGCAGTGCCGAGAACACGCCTGCGAGCGCCACCGACGCGGTACCCTGGATGTCATCGTTGAAGACGCAGGCAGCATCGCGATAGCGCTGCAGCAGCCGGAAGGCGTTGTGGTTGGCGAAATCCTCGAACTGGATAAGTACGTCGGGAAAAGCCTGCTGTGCCGCTTGCATGAATTCGTCGACGATTGCGTCATAGTCGCCGCCACGCAACCGCGGCTGGCGCAGGCCGATATATTGGCGGTTCTTCAGGAGCTCGGCGTTGTTGGTGCCGACATCAAGCACCACCGGCAGGCACAGCGAGGGGTGGATGCCGGCACAGGCCGCATATAGCGAGAGCTTGCCGACCGGAATGCCCATGCCGTTGGCGCCGAGGTCGCCGAGGCCAAGGATGCGCTCGCCGTCGGTCACCACGATCAGCCGTGCCGGATGCGGCCAGTTGCGCATCAGTTCGGCGATCCGGCCGCTGTCATTGGTGCTGACATAGAGGCCGCGCGGACGCCGGAAGATGTCGCCGAAGCGCTGGCAGACCTCGCCGACCGTCGGCGTGTAGATCAGTGGCTGAATCTCGTCGATATGGTCGCAGACCACGCGCAGGAACAGCGTCTCATTGCGGTCGCGCAGCGCGTTAAGAGCAACGAACTTCTCCAGATTGTCCGGCAGGCGGCGCAGGTTCTTCAAAATGCGGTCTGCCTGCTCCTCCATGGTCGAGACGTGGGGTGGCAAGAGGCCGCGCAGGCCGAAGGCGTCGCGCTCGGCGAGCGAGAAGGCCGTGCCCTTGTTGAGCAGCGGATCGCGCAGCAGCGCGAGGCCGTGCGGCAGATCCGCGGAAGGGAGAACTGGCTTCTTTGATGCAGACAGTGTCACGGCGTCCTCACAGCTTCGTCCCGCCGGCCTTTGCCGCCAACGAGTCCTTGTTTGTCGTCCGGAGAGCGTCCACGTCGCTCGCGCTTCAAGACGTCCGGGAGGACGTCGTTCACGGCGTGCTGCCCGAATGGACGTCTAGGTTGGCCTCGGCTTCCAGCTCGTGCCGTGGCAGCCCGTGCTCGACAAGCGCATCGGCCAGCACATCAGCGGTATGGTGCGCGACAGTGGTGGCATCGAATGGGGATTCGGTCGGAAACGCGGGCTGGAGCTGTGAGCCGAGCCGGTTGCCTGCGCGCCGGCCATCTTCCGACCGGCGAGATCGTGGACGAGGGCGATCGCAACACGGGCCGGGTGCCAGATCGACCGCCCGCGGTGTCTGGCCGCGGGAGCAGCGGATCTCAAGCCACGGACGACTTCGGTTGATGGCCTGATCGATTGATGGGGAGGGAGAAACCGGCCCTCATGGTCCCATCTTTTTGTTCCAAATTCTGGGGCGGTGAGATCATCGGCCTCGCAGTGCCTCGCCGGCGGCGCGCTTCCTGGCCGATCGTGCCGCGAAGACGGTCGCCATCTTTTTGGCCCGCGCGGAAATCATCTCGGTGCATTCCGGCAGGAAGGTCCGCCAGGCGGTTTCAAAGGCCGCGCGCGCGGCCTCGAAATCTGCGGCGGTGCCATTGGCGCGATTGGCGCAAAGCGTGACGGCGGGGTGAACCCGAGAGTCCAACCCCATCGATCGGCTGTCGGTCAAACCCCCGATCGCTCGGCGATGGTGTCGACCTGCACGTCGCCGTAGAAGATCTGCCAGCTAATCGTGGCGCGTCGCCCAATCCGGCTCAGCCGGCGGCGCGCGAGCTGCAGCAGCTCGGAGGCGGGCCGCTTGCCGATACCGCGGCACGTCACGCAGCGCAGCCGGCGGGCGAGGTTGTGCACGCAGGTCGTCGCGACATGGGGCAAAGCGGCGAGATCTACCGCCCGCGGCGTCTTGCAGCGCGAGCACCGGATCTCGAGCCATGCATACCCGCCGTTGATGGCCTGGTCGATCGAGGGCGACAGGTCGATCGGTCCGCCATCCGCCCAGATCTTCTCGTTCCAGCTCTGGCAGGCGAGATCGTCCGCCTCGCGAATCAGCGCTTCGCCTGCCGCGCGCTTCTCGGCCGACTGCTCGCCCAGAGTCGATGTCATTGCGCGGGCGCGCGCTAGCTCCTTCTTCAGTGCTTTGCGATCGCCGCCCGAGAGTGGAATGGGATGATGTTTCGGAGCCGAAGGAGTTTCCCGCAGAATCGATGCCGCCACCGGCACCCGGCTTGTCCGCGACCAACAACGCAATTGCTTGGTCAAGGCCGGCTGCAAACTTCATCGAAAGAACTGATGACGGTGCAGTCAGGTCACTGGTCCGCAACCGCTCCCCGTTGCGACGTTCCTCGCGAAATACGTCGACGGTATTGATCGACCCTAAATTGGTCGCATCGACCCCGATTTGTCCGGGGTCGCGCTCCCTCACACCGTACTAAATCGCACCTGTCGCGGCCCTCCGCGTTGCTGCGGCCCTAACGGGTGCAGTCCCGGACGTGTCCGCGCTTTGAGGCGTCCCCATCGGCAAATCGAACACAAGGAGTATCCGATGTCCGATAATCTCAGGAACTTCATCAAACACGCTTTGTGGCTCGGCGGCGTTTCTATCTGTGCAGTGGCTCTGGCGCAGCAGGCATGTGCTCAACAGCTCTACCTAAACGCCAACGGCACGACGACCAGCGATCTTGAGGCCGCAGCCAAGAGCTGGTTGACGCCTGAATTCAACGGCGACTGGGGACTCAAGACGATGAATGCCCAATATGCCTATGCCAATCGCATCACTGGTAAGGATATCCTGATCGGAGTCGTCGATTCTGGCATCCTTAGCTCCCATCCAAAATTCCAGAATCCCAGGATTCACGTTCTATCGAACCAGGGCCAATATGAGGCGGATGGGTATCGCTACGGCCCAACCGACGGCGCGTACAAGCAGGGTGATTCCTATTCCGATACAGGCAGCTGGATCGATGGCGTGAATGATTCACACGGAACGCATGTCTCTGGAACGATCGCCGCATCGCGCGACGGCAAGGAGATGCACGGCGTGGCGTTTGACGGTGAGCTTCATGTGTCGAACACAGGCGGCACCGACAACATGATTTACGGCCCGAACGAGGACTACAATTATTTCAAGGGGGCCTACGGCAACCTGGTCACCGCCGGCGTTAGGGTCATCAACTCAAGCTGGGGCAACCCGCCTGATGAGGACGACTACAGTACTAGGCAAGGCGTGCTCAACGCCTACATGGGCTATGTCGGGAAGAAGACTTGGCTCGATGCCGCTGCCGAGGCCACGCAACGGCGTGTTATCGTGGTCTTCACGGCTGGCAATGCCGGCTTTGACAATCCGTCGGTGCGGGCGTCGTTGCCCTATTTTCGGCCGGAGCTTGAACATGATTGGATCGCAGTCACTGCAATAAATCGGGCGGAGAAGCAACGGTACAACAAATGTGGCCTGGCCAAGTACTGGTGTCTTGCGGCTCCGGGCGTTGGTATCGACAGCACTGTGGTTAGCGCCGGCAAGCCGAGCTATGAGCGCTGGAGCGGTACCTCAATGGCGGCGCCGCACGTGACCGGCGCCCTCGCGCTGGTCATGCAGCGGTACGCCTACATGACCAATGAGCAGGCACGCGACGTGCTGCTGACCACGGCGCGCCAGCCCAAAGGCAATTCGGGCGTCAACGAGATCTATGGCTGGGGCATTCCCGATCTCAAGGCAGCGATGAATGGTCCAGGCCAATTGCTGCGTCCCGAAAACTACAATCTTCCGTCCGGTGTTACCGATGCCTGGAGCAACAGCATTTCGGATGCGGCGCTGAGGCAGCGCAAGCGAGAAGAGGCGCAGGAGATCGTCGATCTGACCGGGGAAATTGCCGCTCGGGGCCGCGATCCCGCAGCCAAGGTGCTTCTAGTCCGCCTTGCAGCGCTCAAAGCCAAAACAGATGCAGAATACGCCGGGGCTCTAACCAAGTCGGGCGGAGGCACGTTGATCCTCAGGGGGATCAACTCTTATACCGGCGCGACCACGGTCGACGGCGGTGCGTTGATTGTGAACGGCTCGATTGCTTCGTCTTCGATGACGACAGTCAACGTCGGTGGTCTGCTCGGTGGCACCGGCACTGTCGGCAACGTCACCATCAACGGCGGCACGCTGTCGCCGGGCAATTCGATCGGCCTGCTCAGCGTGCAGGGCAACTTGGTATTCACAGCGGCGGCGAGCTATCTCGTGCAGGTGTCGCCGACCAACGCCGACCGCACCAACGTGACTGGCACCGCAATGCTCGGTGGCGCCAGCGTACTGGCGGCTTGGTCGCCGGGCAGTTATGTGATGAAGAGATATAACACTCTCAATGCTGCCGGAGGCGTGAGCGGCACCTTTCATGGACCGGTCAACACCAACCTGCCGAAGAACTTCGCGGCGACTCTCAGCTACGACGCCAACGACACCTATCTCAACTTGGTGATGAGTGTTGCCGGGTTGAGCCGGAACCAGCAGAGCGTGTCGACCGCACTGGTCAATTCGTTCAATCGCGTGGGCGGCATACCGCTGGCGTTTGGCGCGCTGTCGCCACGAGGCCTGACGGTGGCCTCGGGCGAGGCGGCAACCGGGATCCAGCAGGCCAGCTTCGATGCGATGAATCGCTTCACTGAGCTGTTGACCGATCCTGACATCCCAGGCCGGATGGGGCCGCAAGGGGTGGCGATGGCGTCGGTTGCGCCGTCGTATGCCGAGGAGAGCGGTGCGGCGAGCGCCTATGCCGCGCTGATCACCAAGGCGCCGCCGCGCGTCGCCCCGTTCTACGAACCCCGCTGGAACGTGTGGGCGACGGGCTATGGCGGGGGCCAGACCACAGGCGGCAACGCGCTGACCGGCTCGGCGGCCACTACCGCGCAGATCTATGGCACGGCGGTGGGAGCGGACTATCATGTCTTGCAGGATACGGTGCTCGGCTTTGCGATGGGCGGTGCGGGCACGGGCTATGGTCTCGCCGGTGGGCTCGGCAGCGGCCGGTCGGACGCCTTCCAGGCTGGTGTCTATGGGCGGCATGGTCTCGGAGCGGCCTATCTCTCCGGCGCATTGACCTATGGCTGGCAGGACGTGACCACCGACCGAACGGCGCTCGACACCCATCTGCGCGGGCGCTTTGAGGCCAATGCGCTGTCCGGGCGGCTGGAAGGCGGCTACCGGTTCGCGACGTCGTGGCTGGGGGTGACGCCGTATGCGGCGGGGCAGTTCAGCACGCTGTTCATGCCGAGCTATGCCGAACACGCGTTGGGAGGCAGCGGACTGTTTGCACTGAGCTATACGGCGAAGGACGTCACGGCCTCGCGTAGCGAACTTGGCCTGCGCGCCGACCGCAGCTTTTTGATCAACGACGGCGCGGCGGCCCTGACGCTGCGCGGCCGCACCGCCTGGGCGCACAACTTCAACACCGACCGCAGCCTCCAGGCCGCATTCGCAGCACTGCCGGCTTCCGGCTTCATCGTCAACGGCACGGCGCAGGCGGCCGATGCGGGACTCGTTTCGGTGTTCACCGAAGTGCGTTGGGCCAGCGGCTTCTCGCTCGCGGCCTCCTTCGAGAGCGAGTTCTCCAAAACGAGCCACAGCTATACGGGAAAGGGCACCGTCAAATACCAGTGGTGAGTGATCTTTGCTGCGCGCAGGCCGGTCGACCGACCCGATCATGCCGCTGGCGGGCGAGGATCGCCCGTGGCAGATGTTTTCAACAGTGTCTACACTTAGTGCATCGAGTTCATGGCCGGTCGGGCGGCGGAGTGCATGCTGCTCGACGACGAACCCGCGGCGCTTGTTGACGACCTGTACCAGGCGCGCGAACTGGCGAGGCTAATTTGCGCCAGCGACGAGGCGATTAATGGGTTCATCGCGCTCCGCCCGGCGCAACGCTCAGCGGGACGTAAGCCGCTGCAGCCACGATCATCGACTCAATGCGCCGGCTTACTGCTTCGCGTGCTTGCCCACCGCTTACTCGTACTTCAGTTGAAAAATGCCTGATTTCAGCAATCCTTGAAAATGCCGGCGCACCCGACACAATTCGGCGAATCGTGACCGAACTATCGGAGGCAACTCACCAAACTGATAAGAATTATGCGAAAGCTATCAGTTGTGCCATGTAGGCCTTTCGCGAGAGCGTTCGACTTATTGAATGGGGAGGGGTCAAATGTCGTACACGGAAATCCGCGTCGTGACTCTCTAGGAGCAAGATGCGGCTGTTCTGTTCGATTCGCTCGCGAGCCTTGGGCTACGAAGAATCTAGCAGGCGTCGTGCACATCGGCAGGGACGCGCTTCCGGTACGGAGCTTCGCTGCGGCAGGATGATTGAACCGACATAATCGAGGCGGACCGGATGAGCGTCAATCTTCGGATTTGGATGTCCTGATGAAGCCTTCTTTGGAGCGACGCCCACGCAGTACGAGCGCTTCGGACTTCGTTCAGACCGGTTTTATTTGGTCCGCGCCATTTACGATGCATCGTTGCGCGGCCGGTGGTAGCTGCGGAAATTAGCTACGGGTTCGGTACGCCGTCACTCGGAGCCGGCCTGCACGAGCTTGGGAAAGCTGTGGACTGATAAGGTTTCATACAAAACCTTATCAGTCGGCGGTGTTGTGCCGCAGGGTGAAAAGAAGCGGTGCATCGAGGGATCAAGTCGTTCCAGTGACTTGATCCCCCGACAACATAAGCCGCGACCGCCCTTATGCCGTGCGTACGACACTGCCCAGCGCCATGGCTGCCGACGAGGGTACGATTAAGCAAAGGCGGGTCTAGCCCGCGTTGGCCTTCAGGCCGGCGGCCTCGATGCCGGCAACGGCGCAGATCTCGTCATTATCCGAGGTGTCGCCGCTGACGCCGACGGCGCCGAGCAGGGTGGCGCCGTCCATGATCAGCACGCCGCCGGGGACCGGCACCAGTCGGCCCTGCGCCAGCGTGTTCACGGAATCGATGAAATAGGCCTGCTCCTGTGCGCGCTGGAACAGCGCCCGCGATCCCATCCCCAACGCCAGCGCGCCATAGGCCTTGCCGTGGGCGATCTCGGCCCGCATCAGGCTGGTGCCGTCCTGCGCGGCCGTCACCTTCACCGCGCCGCGCGCGTCGAGGATGGTGACGACCAGCGGCTTCAGCTTCTTCTCGACGCCCTTGGCGAGGGCGGCATCCAGAATCTTGCGGGCGGTGTCGAGAGTGAGCTCAGCCATGGGCCTCTTCCTTTGTCGGTAACAATTTGTCGGAATTCGATTTCGCACGTTTCAGGCTCATCGCCAATACGCTGGCGACATGCAGCGGCGTGCGCCCGCTGCCGTCCTTGATCTGGTGCCGGCAAGAGGTGCCGTCGGCCACGATCAGCGTGTCCTGATCGGCGCTGCGAACCGCCGGGAGTAGCGACAGCTCGGCCATCTCGATCGAGGCCTGGTAGGTCTCTGCGCCATAGCCGAACGCGCCAGCCATGCCGCAGCAGCTCGATTCAATGGTTTTGACATCAAGATCCGGCACCAGCCGCAGCACCTTTTCTACCGGCTTGAATGCGCCGAAGGACTTTTGGTGGCAATGACCGTGCACGACCGCTTTCCCGGCAACCGCGCCGAGCGGCAGAGCGAGCCGTCCGGCCTCGGCCTCGCGCACCAGGAATTCCTCGAACAGCAAAGCGTGCGCGTTGACGCTCTTGGCGGCGTCATCCGAGCGAAGTGACAGCAACTCGTCACGCAAGGTGAGAAGGCAGCTCGGCTCGAGACCGATGATCGGCACGCCACGCGCCGCGAATGGCGCGTAAGTTGCAACCAGCCGGTCGAGCTCGGCGCGGGCCTGCTCGACTAGTCCGGCCGACAGGAAGGTGCGTCCGCAGCACGGCGGCCGGGCACCGTCCGATGGCTTCGGCAGATGCACGCGATAGCCGCCGGCGACCAGCACCTCGACCGCCGCGTCGAGATTTTCCCGCTCATAACCGCGGTTGAACGTATCGGCGAACAGCACCACTTCGCGGCCATCCGCCGGACCCAGCATCTCGGCGTCAGGCCGGAAGGTGTCGCGGCGAAATTCCGGTAGCGCGCGCTTGGCGCTGATGCCGGCGAGTTTCTCGAACAGCGCGCGCAATAGCGGACTGCGGTTGCGCCAGTTCGCGATCGGCGCGAAGCGCGAGGCGAGATCGACATAACGCGGCAAATAGCCGACCAGCCGGTCGCGCAGCGACAGGCCGTGTCTCGCGGCGCGGGCGGCCAGCACCTCGATCTTCATCTTGGCCATGTCGACGCCGGTCGGGCATTCATGGCGGCACGCCTTGCAGGACACGCAGAGCTTCAACGTATCCATCATCTCGTCGGAAGCGAGCGCGTCGGGCCCGAGTTGGCCCGAGATCGCGAGCCGCAGCGTATTGGCACGGCCGCGGGTGACGTCCTTCTCGTTGCGCGTGGCGCGATAGGACGGGCACATCACGCCGCCCTCGAGCTTCCGGCAGGCGCCGTTGTTGTTGCACATCTCGACGGCGCCCTGGAAGCCGCCGCCGGCGCCCGGATAGGCCGACCAATCCAACACCGTCTTCAGATCATTGACGCGATAGTCCGGCGAAAAACGAAACAGCGAACGATCGTCCATTTTGGGCGGATCGACGATCTTGCCCGGATTGAGCGTGTTGCCTGGATCGAAGCGCTGCTTGACCTCGCGGAAATCGGCAACGATGCGCTGCCCGAACATCGTCTCGTGGAATTCCGAGCGCACCAGGCCGTCGCCGTGCTCGCCGGAATGCGAGCCCTTGTATTCGCGCACCATTGCGAAGGCTTCCTCGGCAATGGCGCGCATTGCCTTGACGTCCTTCTCGAGCTTGAGATTGAGCACCGGGCGCACATGCAGGCAGCCTTCGGAGGCATGCGCGTACATCGTGCCACGGGTGCCGTGTTTGGCGAACACCGCATTGAGCCGTTCGGTGTAGTCGGCGAGATGCGGCAGCGGCACCGCGCAATCTTCGACGAACGAGACCGGCTTGCCCTCCTGCTTCATCGACATCATGACGTTGAGCCCGGCGGCGCGGAAATCGGCGATGCCGGTCTGCAACGCGGGCTCTGTTATCTCGACCACGCCGCCCCATTTGCGCTGCGGCCTGTCCCAGCCGAAACCGAGGTCGCCCATCAGCTCGCCGAGCTGCTTCAGGCGCGCGAGGTTATCGGACTGGTCTTCCTCGGCGAACTCGACCACCAGGATCGCGTCCGGATCGCTGCGCACGGCAGCCGAGATGATCGGCTGGAACATCGCGATCTCGCGGCCGAGCGCGATCATGGTGCGATCGACCAGCTCGACGGCGATCGGCCGCAGCTTCACCAGATGCTGGGCCGCATCCATCGCCTCGTAGAAGCTCCCGAAATGGCAGACGCCGAGCGCCTTGTTGCGGATCACAGGCCACAGCTTCAGCTCGACCTGCGTCGTGAAGGCGAGCGTGCCCTCTGAGCCGACCAGAAGATGCGCCATGTTGTTCGGCGCATTGCGCGGCACCAGCGCGTCGAGGTTATAGCCGCCGACGCGGCGCTGCACCTTGGGGAATTTGTCCGCGATCTCGGCCGCCTCGCGTTCGCCGAGGTCGAGCATGTCGCGGAACAGCTGCGATCCGCTATCGGAGGCATTGATCCGCGTCAGGTCACGCGGCACCTCGCCGAAATGCAGCAGCGTGCCGTCGGCGAGCGCCGCATCCATCGACAGCGTGTTGTCGCGCATGGTGCCGTAGCGCAGCGAGCGGCCGCCGCAGGAATTGTTGCCGGCCATGCCGCCGATCGTGGCGCGCGACGCGGTCGAGACGTCGACCGGAAACCACAGCCCATGCTTCTTCAGCTGGCGGTTGAGATCGTCGAGCACGATGCCGGGCTCGACCACGCAGATGCGGTTCTCGACGTCGAGCGAGAGGATGCGGTTCAGGTGCTTGGACAGGTCGACCACGATGCCGTCATTGACGGTCTGGCCGCATTGCGAGGTGCCGCCGCCGCGCGGGGTCACGATCCGCCCGGCGTCGCGGACGATCGCAAGCGTCCGCAGCGCCTCGTCGACGGTGCGAGGCACCACCACGCCGGCCGGCATGATCTGGTAGAACGAGGCGTCGGTCGCGTAGCGGCCGCGGTTGAAGGCATCGAAGAAGACGTCGCCGGTCAGTTCGGACCGTAGGCGCTGTTCGAGCGATGAGGCGTTCTTCATCCCAGATCCGATGTGATCCATGACGCGACGCGGGTGCCCGCTCATGGATTATGCATTCTCTCGCGTGAGAGTTACATTATGAATTCAAAATCGGCAAGGCGCGCGATCCCATCGCGAACCCTTGCGTCCACCCTTTAGTCGCCCTGAGGCTTCGTTTCCAGACCGGCGTCCTGGCCTTCCGCGAGGTGATCGATCGCGGCGGATCGCTTGTTGCGCAGGTGCTGGAACAGGATGTCGCTGAGCTCGCTTGCCGCGCGCCGCCGCAGCGCATCGAGGATTGCCTCGTGCTCGCGCATTGCCTCGCCCCAGCGCTGCCGCTTGCGGGCGAAGTTCGCGGAGTAGCGCACGCGACGGATCCGGCCGGCGAAGTTGGCGTAGGTCGTCTTCAGTGTCTCGTTGCGCGCAGCCGCGACGATGCTCTCGTGGATCTGCTGGTTGATCCGGAAATAGCCGTGCATGTCGCGATGCAGGTAGTGGCCGTACATCTCGTAATGCAGTCGCTCGATCGCAGCGATTTCCTCGTCGGTGATCAGCTCGCAGGCCAGCCGTCCTGCCAGGCTCTCCAGTCCGGCCATGACGTCGAACAATTCCTCGAGGTCGCGCTGACTGAGCTGGCGCACTCGCGCGCCGCGATTGGGCAATAGCTCGATCAGGCCTTCGGCGGCCAGCACCTTGAGTGCCTCGCGCAGCGGCGTCCTCGAGATCCCCAGCATGTCACAGAGCTGCCGTTCCGGAACGCGGGCACCCTCGGGAATGTTGCCTTCCACCACATAGTCGCGGAGCCGCAGTAGCACCTCGCCATGCAGAGAGGTCTCCTGGCGGTCGCCGCCATTGCCGGCAGCCGGCGGGGTGATCGGAACCCCGGTTTCGGGAATCGCGGATTTCATATTCTGAACAATAATTTGCCGGCGCGGTCGCGTCGATCTCCTCATTCGAATACCAAAATTGGATTGAAAAGACAAAAAATGAATGCAAAATAGCTCCACGAAGGGCCGGAATCCGGCGATAGGGAGGTTCTCATGCATCAAGGGCGCCATTTTCTGCAGATTCCCGGGCCGAGCCCGGTCCCGGATCGCATTCTTCGCGCGATGGATATGCCGGTCATCGACCACCGCAGCGCGGAGTTCGCCGCGCTTGGCCGGACGGTGCTCGAAGGGAGCGCCAAAATCTTCCAGACCAAAGACCCGGTGGTGATCTTCCCGTCGTCGGGGACCGGCGCCTGGGAAGCCGCGATCGTCAACACGCTGTCGCCCGGCGACAAGGTGCTGATGGTTGAGACCGGCCATTTCGCCACCCTGTGGCGGCAGCTCGCCGGCCGGTTCGGCATCGAGGTCGACTTCATCCCCGGCGATTGGCGCCGCGGTGCCGACCCCGCCCAGATCGAACAAAGGCTTGCCGAGGACACCGCGCACAGCATCAAGGCGGTGATGGTCGTCCATAACGAGACCTCGACCGGCGCGACCAGCCGGATCGGTGACATCCGTGCCGCCATCGACCGCACCGCCCATCCGGCGCTGTTGATGGTCGATACCATTTCCTCGCTGGGCTCGGTCGATTACCGGCACGACGAGTGGAAGGTCGATGTCAGCGTCAGCTGCTCCCAGAAAGGTTTCATGCTGCCGCCCGGCCTCGGCTTCAACGCGATCTCGGACAAGGCCCGCGCCGCGTCCCGCAGCAACAAGATGCCGCGCTCCTATTTCGATTGGGAGGAAATGCTGAAGCCGAACGCCAAGGGCTTCTTCCCCTACACGCCGGCGACGAACCTGCTTTACGGGCTGCGCGAGGCGATCGCGATGCTGCTGGAGGAGGGGCTCGACAACGTGTTCCGCCGTCATCAGCGGCTGGCCGCGGCGACGCGCGCCGCCGTGAACCAATGGGGGCTCGAGGTGCTGTGCCAGGAGCCCTCGGAATTCTCGCCGGTGCTGACCGCGGTGTTGATGCCGCCCGGCCATGACGCCGATCAATATCGCAAGGTCGTGCTCGACAATTTCAACATGTCGCTCGGTGCCGGCCTGTCGAAGGTCGCCGGCAAGGTGTTCCGCATTGGTCATCTCGGCGAGTGCAACGAGCTGACCTTGCTGGGCGCGCTCACCGGCGTCGAGATGGGGTTGTCGGTCGCCGGCGTGCCGCACCGCTCGGGCGGCGTCGAGGCGGCGATGCGGCTGCTCGAGCAGCGCGATCAGTGTAACGCGTCGTCGCATCTCAAGGTGGTCGGCACTTAAGCGCCGACCAACGGCATCCCGCACGCCAACGGCTCAGAAAAATCGCGGGTCAGGGAGGGGAAAGGATATGAGGCTTCGGTTCAAGGCCACCCATGTCGTGTTGGCCATGCTCTGCGTGATGTATTTCATCACCTATGTCGACCGGGTGAACATCGGCACTGCGGCCAGCGAGATCCAGAAGGAGCTCGGTCTGTCCAACACCGAGCTCGGCCTGGTGTTCTCGGCCTTCGCCTATCCGTACCTGCTGTTCCAGGTGATCGGCGGCTGGGTCGGCGATCGTTTCGGGCCACGCCAGACCTTGTTCTGGTGCGGCATGATCTGGGCTGCGGCGACCATCATGACCGGCTTCGTCCATGGTCTCGCCGCGCTGTTCGTCGCGCGCTTCGCGCTCGGCTTCGGCGAAGGCGCGACGTTCCCGACCGCGACGCGCGCCATGCAGTACTGGACGCCCGCGAACCGCCGCGGCTTCGCGCAAGGCCTGACACACGCCTTCGCACGGCTCGGCAACGCGGTGACCCCGCCTGTGGTCGCGCTCCTGATCCTCTGGCTGACATGGCGCGGCGCATTCGTCGCGCTCGGCATCGTCAGTCTGATCTGGGGCGTTGTGTGGGTCTGGTATTTCCGCAACGAGCCGGGCGACCACGGCTCCATCACCGCGGCCGAGCTTGCGACGTTGCCGCCGCGGCCGAAAGGCGAGCGGCCGAAGGTGCCGTGGGGACCGCTGCTGCAGCGGATGTGGCCGGTGACCTTGACCTATTTCTGCTACGGCTGGTGCCTGTGGCTTTACCTCAACTGGCTGCCGCTGTTCTTCAAGAACAACTACAGCCTCGATCTGAAGAACTCGGCGCTGTTCGCATCCGGCGTGTTCTTCGCCGGCGTCGTCGGCGACAGCGTCGGCGGCGTCATCTCCGACCGCATCCTCGAGCGCACAGGCAATGTGCGGCTGGCGCGGCTCAGCGTGACGATCGTGGGCTTCGCCGGTGCGCTGCTCTCGCTGATGCCGATCCTGTTCGTCCACGACATCACGGTGGTTGCGCTGTGCCTGTCGGCCGGCTTCTTCTGCGCCGAGCTCGTGATCGGCCCGATGTGGTCGATCCCGATGGACATCGCAGCGAAATATTCCGGCACCGCCGCGGGCATCATGAACAGCGGCTCGGCGTTTGCGGCAATTGTTTCGCCGCTGGTCGCCGGCTTCGTCATCGACGCCACCGGAAACTGGTACCTGCCGTTCCTGATGTCGATGGGCCTGCTGCTGCTCGGTGGCTTCTCGGCGTTCCTGATGCATCCGGAGCGGCCGTTCGAGGACACGAGCGAACTGGCGACGCCGGGGAAGGTGGTGGCCGCCGAATGAGCAGCTGCAGGTGCCTCCGGGCGCCGCCGGATATGCATGTCTGCCCCCCGCCGGGAGGAGAACAAACCCGGCGAAAATGGTGACATGGATGCGATCTTAAAGAGAGGTCGGGAGTATTGAGCTTGGGTGTGCTTCGCGGCGGCTGCCATTGCGGTGAGATCAGGTTCGAAATCCCCGATCAGGCGGCTTTCAGTACCGTCTGCCATTGCCACGATTGTCGGAAGCAATCTGGCGCGCCGATACTGGCATGGGCAATGGTCCCGAGGGCCGCGGTCTCGGTCCAGGGGAAGCCGAAGGTCTATTCGTCTTCAGAGAGTGGCCGGCGCTCGTTCTGCCCGGCATGCGGCGCGGGGCTGTTCTTCAGCAATGGAATTCTCGACCAGATGGGCATGATGCAGGTCAGGATCGCCGCGCTTGACGATCCGAATGCGATCGCGCCCAGGGTTCAGGTGCAGACGGCCGAACGCGTCGGATGGGTGGGTTCGCTTCACGATCTTCCAGCCTTCGAGCGCTTCCCGGGCTGAATGTGCGGGATCGGACGTCGGGTCAACTCACTGAGCTATCTCAAGAAAAGGTAAGCCATGTGGGCCGTTATGGGCTGATATGGTTGGCTTCAATTTCCGGATAGTGATATGCGAGCGGCTCACCACGACCAAGACAAGACCGGGAAAGACGCTCATGACCGTGCATACTGGAAGGCATTTTCTGCAGATTCCGGGACCGACCAACGTGCCGGACCGGGTGCTGCGGGCGATGGACATGCCGACCATGGACCACCGCGGCGCCGAATTCGCCGAGATCGGCTTTGCAGTGATGTCTGCGATGCAGCGGGTGTTCCGCACCAAGCAGCCCGTGATCATCTACCCCTCGTCGGGGACCGGCGCCTGGGAGGCCGCGATCGTCAACACGCTGCAGCCCGGCGACAAGGTGCTGATGTGCGAGACCGGCCAGTTCGCCGTGCTGTGGCACGGCATCGCCGACAAGTTCAAGCTCGACGTCGATTTCATCCCGGGCGACTGGCGCCATGGTGCCGACCTCGAGCAGATCGAGGCAAAACTGTCCGCTGACAAGGCGCACAAGATCAAGGCCGTCTGCGTGGTCCATAACGAGACCTCGACCGCCTGCGTCACCTATCCGCTCAACGTCCGCAAGATCCTCGACACCCTGAAGCATCCGGCGCTCTTGATGGTCGACACCATCTCCGGCCTCGGCTCGCTTGAATATGAGCACGACGCCTGGGGTATCGACGTCTCGATTGCCGGCTCCCAGAAGGGACTGATGCTGCCGCCCGGCCTCGGCTTCAACGCCGTGTCGGAGAAGGCGCTGGCGGTGGCCAAGGCCAATCCAGGCATGCGCTCCTACTGGGACTGGCAGGAAGTCATCAACATCAACAAGGCCGGCACCTGGCCGTATACGCCGGCCACCAACCTGCTGTTCGGCCTGCGTGAGGCCGTGAAGATGCTGGAGGAGGAGGGGCTGGACAACGTCTTCGTCCGCCACAAGCGTCATAGCGAAGCGACGCGCGCCGCGATCAAGGTCTGGGGCTTGGAGACGCAGTGCCAGGAACAGGGGGCGCATTCGCCGGCGCTGACCGCGGTACGGGTGCCTGATGGCCACGATGCCGACCACTTCCGCAAGGTCGTGCTTGAGAACTTCGACATGTCGCTCGGCACCGGCCTCAACAAGGTCAAGGGCAAGGTGTTCCGGATCGGGCATATCGGCCATTTCAACGACCTGATGCTGATGGGCACGCTGTCCGGCGTCGAGATGGGTCTTGATCTCGCCAAGGTGCCGCATCGCAGCGGCGGTGTGCTGGCGGCGATGGACGTTCTGAAGGGGCGTGACGCCGCGCAGGCGTCGAAAGCCGTTGCTTGAGTAGGCTGGCCTGAAAACTTATCGCAAAGAACAGAAAGAGCGAGACATGAACGCGCCTGTCGCACCGACCGAAGACCTGATCTACTCCGTCGCGGACGGGATCGCGCGCATCACGTTCAACCGGCCGCAGGCCCGCAACGCGCTGACCTTCGCGATGTACGAGCAGATGGCCTCGATCTGCGAGAACATCAATCAGGATCACTCCATCAAGGCGCTGATCCTGACCGGCGCCGGCGACAAGGCGTTCGCTTCGGGCACCGACATCTCGCAGTTCCGGGCGTTCAAGACCGCGCAGGACGCGCTGGACTACGAGGCGCGGATCGACCGCGTGCTCGGCACGCTCGAACAGTGCCGAGTGCCTGTGATCGCGGCGATCGCTGGCGCCTGCACCGGCGGCGGCGCCGGCATTGCCGCATGCTGCGATATCCGCATCGGCACCGAGGCGACCCGGATTGGCTTCCCGATCGCGCGCACGCTCGGCAACTGCCTCTCGATGTCCAACATCTCGCGGCTGGTCTCGCTGGTCGGTCCGGCGCGGACCAAGGACCTGATCTTCAAGGCGCGCCTGGTCGAAGCGCCCGAAGCGCTGGCGCTTGGCCTCCTGAACGAAGTCGTCCCCGACGTGGAAACGCTGCAGCGCCGCGCCACCGAGACCGCGCAGCTCGTCGCCGGCCACGCGCCGATCACGTTGGAGGTGACCAAGGAAGCGGTCCGCCGCATCCGCCGCACGCTCTCGCGCGACGAAGGCGAAGATTTGATCCTGCGCGCCTATATGAGCGAGGACTTCCGCGAGGGCATGGACGCCTTCCTCAACAAGCGCGCGCCGAACTTCAAGGGAAAGTAGCGGCAGTCCGAGGTGTCGGCGATTGTGCCAAAATCGAAAATTTGCGAACCAGATCAACCGTATCTATTATTCCTCACTCAACTTTGCGCCATTCAATCGAATGTCGGAACCAAAAGAACATCAAG
>NZ_NWTG01000048.1 GCF_002532045.1 Bradyrhizobium sp. C9
GCAGGGAAAGCCGGGTTGTTTCCGGTTACACCTGTGGTCCTACCCCCGAGCTTTCTACCCCATTGCTCGGGGCCCATGGGTGCGATCGGCACCCGGCTTTCCCTGCGCCCTCTTCAAGGGAGGGCGAAATGAAAGAGCAAAGCTCGGGCAGATCATGTCGCGAGAATGCGGATGCGTGGCTCACAGATCGTGCGATACACTCAGTGTCGTCCCGACCTAGTGCGCAATTGCGCACAGGGGCTGGGACCCATAGCCACAAATGGCAGTCGTTGCGCGACGCTGGAGCCACAGCTCTCTTCAACAACGGAACCCTGTGGTTATGGGTCGCTGCTTTCGCAGGAACGACGATTGAAGATGTTGGCAATGCACACTCACTGTCGTCCTGGCGAAGGCCAGGACCTATTACCCCAAATCTCAATTGTTGCGCGATGCGGGGGCCGAAAATCCCGTTCATCATCGAATGCGGTGGTTATGGGTCCTGGCCTGCGCCAGGACGACGGCGGTGAATGTCGTGGACCGCCTACGCCGGCCTGAACCCCGCACCCACCAACGCCGCCCGGCCCTCCTCCGACGCCAGTGCGTCGAGGAAAGCCTGCACCGCGGGCCGCTGCTTGCGCGCCGTGACCAGCGCGAAATCGTAATGCTCTTCGGCAAGCGGAATGAAACCGAGCCCGGAGGCACGGGCGACTGGCGCAATCGTCATGCCCCAGTCAGCGCGATGCTGCGCCACCGCGGCCGCAACCGCGTTGTGCGAGCGCGGTTGATTCCAGTAGCCGTCGGGCCGGCTGCCCGCCAGCAAGCGGTCGATCAGGATGCGGGTGCCGGCACCCTGGTTACGGTTGACCATGATGCAGGCGGGATCGGCGAGCGCGGCGCGCACCGCCCCTTCCGCGCTCAGGCCGGCGAAGCGCGTGTCGTCCTTGCGGAACACGATGCCCTGCATGCGCCGCCAGCCCGGCACGAGCTCGAGGCCATCGGCCAGATACGGCGTGTTGTAGGTCTCGGTCTTGTCGTCGAACAGATGGATCGGAGCGAGATCGCATTCGCCGCGCCTGGCGGCGGCGAGCCCGCCGAGACTGCCGACCGCGATCGAACGCACAACAAGGCCGGCATGCGCCAGCGGCGCGGTGACGAGATCGAGCCCGGTGCAATGGCTGCCGACGATCACGAGATCGGGCACCCGCACATGCGGCGTGAACAGCGTCACCTCGGCCTCGCTGCCGGCCGGCAACTGGTCGGCGAGCGCCTCGATCTTCAGGAAACCGTCAGCCTGTGCGAACGAGGTGATCGCCCCCGAGCCCTTGCCGCCGGGATAGGCGATCAGGCCGTCGGCGCCTTCGACCAGCGACACCATCACGAACTCGGTGCGCCCGAGCTCGGAGGCAATGCGCACCGGCACCCTCGCCACCACCTTGGCATCCGGCCGCGGCGGCAGGCCGGCCATCCGCCGCAGCATCGGCACGATCATGTCGTGGAAGGTGAACATCGCCGAGGTCGGAAAGCCCGGCAGGATGACCACCGGCTTGCCGTCGCAGACCGCAAGGCACAGCGGCTTGCCCGGCTTCAGCGCCACGCCATGCGCGACGATGCCGGGCTTGCCGAGCCTTGTGATGATCCGGTGCGAGACGTCGCCCGCGCCCTTGGAGGTGCCGCCCGACAGCACCAGCATGTCGCTGTCCGCCAGCGCCCTGCGCATCGCGGCCTCGAGCATCGCCTCATTATCGGCGATCGCACCGAGAAACGACGCATCGCCCCCGTTCTCGGCGATCGCCGCGGTGACGATCGCGCCGTTGGTGTCGTAGATCGCGGCCGGCCGCAGCGTCTCACCGGGCTGCACCAGTTCGTCGCCGGTGGAGAGGATGGCAACGCGCGGCCGCCGCACCACGGCAACTTCGGCGATGCCGCAGGCCGCGAGCATGCCGATCTCGCGCGACCCGATGATCGTTCCTGCGCGCAGCAACGCCTCGCCGCGCGCGATGTCGGAGCCGGCATAGGACACGAACTGCCCTGGCGACGCCGCGCGGCGGACCTCGATCGCATCATGGCCGGCGGGCTGGGTGTGCTCGACCATCACGATCGCATCGGCGCCGCGCGGCACCGGACCGCCGGTCGCAATCGCGGTCGCGGTGCCCGGGAGCACCGGCCGGGTCGGCGCGGTGCCGCACGAAATGATCTCGTCGTTCAGCGCGAGGTGCACCGGCGCGCCCTCGGCTGCGCTTGCGAGATCGGCCGAGCGCACGGCAAAGCCGTCGACATTGGAGCGATCGAACGGCGGCACGTCGATCGGCGCCACCACGTCCTCCGCCAGCGCACGGCCGAGCGCGCCGGCGAGCTGCCGCGCCTCGGACGGCAATTGGCGCGGAAACAGCGCCGCCTCGAAGCGCGCGATCGCTTCCTCGCGCGACAGGATGGTCAGGAACTGGTCCTGCTCGACGGATGGGTTGGGTTTCGGCGTGAACGTATGGGTCATCTCGGGAACTCACTCCCGCAACATATAGGCATCGACAAGCGTGCCCGCAGCGAAGCCTTCCGCTGCACCAGGCACGATCAGCAGGCCTTCGGCGCGCGCGATGGCATCGAGCGACAGGTCGCCGATCGCAAGTGGGTTCCAGCAGCCCTGCCGACGCGTCAGCAGCACGACCTCTGCAATACCGACGCCGGAGGCGATCTTGCGTTCCAGCAGCAGCGCCAATGTCTGACGTGGGCGCCGGCCCGACAGGCGGTCGAGCAGTGGAAGCGCAATCGCCCACCAAGCCGCGAAAGCCTGATCCGGCGCGCCCGGCAAGGCAACGACCGGCGTCGCATCGATCCGGCCGACCGCTGCGGTGCGCCCAGGCTGCAGCGCAATGCCGTGCGCGAGCAACACACCGCAGCTCGCCAGCGCATTCACCGCCGCATCGGTGCGGCCAACGCCGGTGCCGCCAATCGTGACGATCAGGTCGCAGCCGGCGGTCTCGAGTGCGTCAGCAATCGCCGTCACATCGGGGGTCGCCTCGGCATAGACGATCTCGGCACCCGCGAAGCGCGCGGTGTCGGCGATCAATTGCGCGGTCAGCTGACCATTGCAGATGTTGACGATCCGAAGCCGAGGCCGACGGACGCGCAACAGCTCCAGTCCGGCCGCGCGCGCGAGCAGCAGACCACGCGGCAGCAGCGGCTCTCCGGCCGGCATCACGGCACGCCCCACCGCAATGTCACTACCTGCACGCCGCACGCCCTGCCCCGGGATGGCTTCGCCGAGCACCTGCGGCAGCGGACCGGAGGTATCGACGGCATCGGCATCGACGACGCAGTCGGTGCCGTCGGGCATCGCCGCGCCGGCCGCCACCCAGACCGGCGGCCCGGCCAGCGGCAGCGGCGCATAGGAGGACGCACCGACCAGATCATTGGCGCGCATCGCCCAGCCGTCGCCGACGGCGACATCGTGCGGCGGATAGGCGCGCAAGGCCGGCATCTCGGCTGCAATGCAGCCCAGCGCATCGGCCGGCGGCAGTTCGACCGGCTGGACCGGCGCGAGATCGCGCAGCACGGCGACCAGCGCCGCATCGAGCGGGGTGAGCGAAGCCGGAAGGCGCTGGGCGGTGACCATGGCCCGCTATGGACTGAATCGGCCCCGAAAGAAACCGCCTCGGGCCGGTCCGGACCTCCGTCATTAGACCGATGGCGCGTTGACGCGGACCCCAAACTAGTTGCAAAAGAAACCAATATGACCGGGTCCCGGAGGCCCGGCACAACCATAATGGCCAATGCGCCAATTCAGGAGGGAGACAGAATGAACGCCACAAAACTTGCCATGTTCGGGACGCTCGCAGCCGCGCTGCTGGCCTCCTCGGCCGTGTCGGCGCAGGTATCCAATGACATCGTCAAGATCGGCGTGCTGACCGACATGAACGGCCCGGCCTCGACGCCGACCGGACAGGGCTCGGTCACCGCCGCGCAGATGGCGGTCGACGATTTCGGCGGCAAGGTGCTCGGCAAGCCAATCTCCGTGATCGTCGGCGATCACCAGCTCAAGCCGGACATCGGCGCGACCATCGCGCGGCGCTGGTATGACGTCGATCAGGTCGACCTGATCGTCGACGTGCCGGTGTCGGCGGTCGGGCTCGCGGTGCAGAACATCGCCAACGAGAAGAAGAAGCTGTTCATCACGCATTCAACCGGCGCGACCGACTTCCACGGCAAGTTCTGCTCGCCCTATGCGATGCAGTGGGTGTTCGACACCCGCGCGCTCGCGGTCGGCACCGCGCAGGAAGTCGTGAAGCGCGGCGGCGACAGCTGGTTCTTCATCACCGACGACTATGCGTTCGGCCATTCGCTGGAGAAGGACGCCTCCGCGATCGTGACCAAGAACGGCGGCAAGGTGCTCGGCGCGGTGCGGCCGCCGTTTGCGACGCCCGACCTGTCGTCCTTCATTCTGCAGGCCCAGGCCTCGAAGGCCAAGATCATCGGGATTGCCGGCGGCCCGCCCAACAACACCAACGAGATCAAGACCGCCGCCGAGTTCGGTGTTTTCGCCGGCGGGCAGCAGATGGCGGCGCTGCTGGCCTTGATCACCGACGTCCACTCGATCGGCCTGTCGGCCGCGCAGGGCCTGTTGCTGACCACCTCGTTCTACTGGGACATGGACGACAAGACGAGGGAATGGTCGAAGCGCTATTTCGCCAAGATGAACCGGATGCCGACGATGTGGCAGGCCGGCGTCTATTCGTCGGTGACCGCCTATCTGAACGCGATCAAGGACAGCGGCACCGACGATCCGCTCAAGGTCGCGGCCAAGATGCGCGAGAAGCCGGTCGAGGATTTCTTCGCCCGCAACGGCAAACTGCGCGAGGACAATCTGATGGTCCACGATCTCTGGCTGGTGCAGGTCAAGACCCCGGCCGAGTCGAAGTATCCGTGGGATTATTACAAGATCCTGGCCAAGATCTCGGGCGAAGACGCGTTCGGCCCGCCGGACCCGGCGTGTTCGATGATCAAGAAGTGACGACCGAAGGTCGTCATTCCGGGGCGATGCGTCAGCATCGAACCCGGAATCTCGAGATTCCGGGTTCGCGCTTCGCGCGCCCCGGAATGACCTCTGCATAGACGCGATGACGCGCCCATGCAGAGATCATTTCGCCACACCGATCTCCCTGAAATACTTCAGCACGCCGGGATGGATCAGATTGATGTCGGGCGCGGCGGCGACGGTGTTCGCTGCCGTGGTCTCGCAAGCCTGGGCGAGCCTCTTGCAGAAATCAGCCTCAACACCGTGCAGCGTCTTCGCCAGCCGGTAGGCGACATCGTCGGGCAGGCTCTCGCGGACCAGGATATAGCTCCAGGAGCCGACCGAGGAAATCGCCGCGGTCTGCTTCGGGTAGCTGCTGGCCGGGATCGTCAGCGGCTTCAGGAAGGTGTGCTTGACGCGGATGCGGGCGATCTCGTCGGCGGTCGGCGCGATGAAGCGCGCGCCAGCCGCGCTGTCGGCCATCTTGCTGAAACCGGGCCAGCCGATGCCGGCGCCCCACAGCGCCGCGGCGCGGCCGTCCTCGACCATCGCAGGGCCATCGCCGGCGCGATCGAGATAGATCGACTTGAAGTCCTCGTCCTGCTTCAGCCCGATGCCGTCGAGAATGTAGCGCGACAGGATCGGCAGGCCGGAACCCTTGGCGCCGAACGCGACAGGCTGGCCGACCAGGTCCTGGATCGTCTTGTAGGGACTGTCGGCACGTACCACGAACATGCCCGGGCTCGAATACATCGCGGTGAGGATCTTCAGCTTGGTCGCCTTCGGCCGGCCGATGCCCATGAAGGCCTCGTAGGACGGCTCGCCCGCAACGGTTGCGATGTCGACGCCGCCGGCCTCGAGCAGCGGGATGTTCTCGTTGGAGCCCTTGGTGTTGCGCGGCTCGATCGACAGCGTCGCATCGGCCGCGTTCATCACCTCGGCGAAGGCATTGCCATAGAGCGGAAAGCCGCCACCCGGCGTCGCCGTGGCGAAACTGATCGTGGTTTTGGAAATGGTCTTGCTCCCCTCCTGCGCTGCCGCGCCACCCGCGAGCAGCAGCGCGCCGGCGCAGATCATAACAGCGAATTTCATCCCGAGCCTCAAGCATTGCACATGAGCGCGACTATCGTCGCACGGGCGGGGTCGTAGGCAAAGCCAGCGTTTTGTGAAACCATGAAGGCAACAGTCACAAGAAAATGACGGGAGAGACGATGTTCCGGTTCGCACGTGCCGCGTTGCTTGGTTTGATTTGTTGCCTTGGCTCCGTTGCCCCCTCGTCCGCATCCGACTATCCGAACCGTCCGGTGCGCTGGCTGATCGGCTTTGCCGCCGGCGGCCCGGTCGACATCGTGGCGCGCATCATGAGCCAGTGGCTGTCGGATCATCTCGGCCAGCAATTCGTGGTCGAGAACCGCGCCGGCTCCGGCGGCAACATCGCAGCCGCCGCCGCGATCAACTCGCCGGCGGACGGCTATACGCTGCTGTTCGTCGCGCCGAACAATGCGATCTCGACCTCGCTCTACAAGAAGCTGCCCTACGACTTCCTGCGCGACACCACCCCGGTCGCCAGCATCATGCAGCTCACCAACATGCTGGTGGTCTCGAACGCGATGCCGGTGAAGACGGTTCAGGAGTTCATCGACTACTGCAAGGCCAATCCGGGCAAGATCGCCTACGCCTCGTCCGGCAACGGCACCTCGGTGCACATGTCGGCCGAGCTGTTCAAGGCGATGACCAAGTGCGACATGCAGCACGTGCCGTATCGGGGTTCCGCGATCGCCTTCCCCGATATCATCTCCAACAAGGTGCAGCTGATCTTCGACAATCTGCCGTCGGCGCTGGAGCAATCGCGCGGCGGCAGCGTGCGCGCGCTCGGCGTCACCTCGCCGCAGCGCTGGCCGGGCGTGCCCGACGTGCCGGCGATCGCCGAGACAGTGCCGGGCTTCGAGGCGGTCGGCTTTTACGGCATATCGGCGCCGAAGGGCACGCCGCCGGAAGTCATCGATACCCTCAACAAGGCGGTCGGCGAGGCCCTCAAGGACCCCAAGCTGGTGGCGCGCCTCGCCGAGGTCGGCGGCATCCCGAAGCCGATGACCCCGGCCGAGTTCGGCAGACTGGTCGCCGACGAGACCGAGAAATGGCGCAAGGTGGTGGAGTTCGCCGGTGTCTCGGTGGACTGAGGCGCCGATCGCGGAACGCGCCGGATGGTCACGGACGATGGCTGCCGGGCGATGGTTACCGCGGGTGTTGCAGCGATGCCGCCTGTGAGACGTGGCGGCGGTGCAGGGCCTGGGGGTGGCATTGCCGAAACCCCGCGTACCCTGTAAACGGAGCCCGCACCGTTGCCGGCCGCGCCCCGCGGCCCGCGGCGGCGGGGCCTGTAGCTCAATGGTTAGAGCCGGCCGCTCATAACGGTCTGGTTGCAGGTTCGAGTCCTGCCGGGCCCACCAATGAGTTCAAGTGCTTACGAGCGTCCTGAAGATTAGCAGGATGGCACCGCCTCAGTTATCGCCACAGATTGCGTACCTGTTTCGTTTCGAAAAGAGGAATCCGGTGATTGCCGAACGACATTGATATTCCCGATGGTGCGCTGATGCCAAAGCCATGGTTTGCCGAGGAACCGGACGACGATCTCATCTCCGAGATTAAGGCTTTCGTTCGTGAGACTGGGACGCCCTATCTTTGGCGAGGGCACACCCACACAAAGCCCGAGAAGGGCTCTCTCATCCGTTACAAGGGTGAGTTCACCCTGCCGGCATCCCACGCCGGGGCCAAGCACAAAGACAAGTGGTCGCCCTGCCCATGTTGCAAGCCGCGATCGCCCTGGTTCTACAAGGACGGCAAGATTGCTTGGTTTCCGGAGCAAAAGCTTATCCGTTTGATCGGGCCCGACTGCTTCAAGGCAATCGACGCTCACGGACACGCGGCGGCTCTCCAGTCATTCCGCGAGGAGCAAGACCGCAAGAACACGGAACGCTACCTGCTCGATAACATCGGCGCAGTACCAGCGGCTATCAGTGCCGCTTCCGAGAACCTGCCCGTCCTGAGGGAGATAGATCGGATCAGGGCGATCCTTTCCCGGAACGTGCCCCGCCTCATAGGTTTCGATCTCTGGCGTCATGTTCGAGCGGACGATGCACTGAAGCTTGAGGTTACTCGTATCGAGCAGCGTGTTGATCGCTCCGGGAATCAGACGGCAGTTTCCGTTCAGGACCTCACTCGATACGGCCCTATCAGCGGCGCGATTATGTTGAAGCCAGATCATAGCGAGCTAGCCCCGCGCGCGGAGAAGGTGATCGAGGTCGTGCGCACCATCAATTTTGGACCCGAGTATGCTCAGGCGCTGCACCATGACGAGCGTAAGGAGATCATCAAGAAACTCCGCTTGATTGCAACACTCGCCGAGATCTCGGACGAGGCGGATAAAGCGCGCCTATTTCTGTCGCCCCTCAATATGGCCACCCTGAACGGTTGGGGCAAATCTGAGGGCGCCCCGACACGCATATACATAGCTGTCTCGCCCGAGCTGAGCGAGATCCGCCTGGGGAAGGAGGCTGACACTGCCAGCGCAATCCCGGTGAAGCCGGTCTTCTTCCAGGACTTGCGCTCAATGCCGGCAATCGCCAAGTCGATTAAGGAATCAAACTAGCGCGACGGGACGCCCGGGCACCGCCGCGGTCCATTTCACTAGCATGGGCATTTGCCTATTAGTTGTGACGGCGATCGCGCTGGTCACTGACCGAATTTCAAACGATCGATTTTGCGAGGATACAAATGCCTTCGTTCAAGCGACGCAGCAACAAGTCCCTCAAGGGTGGAAAGTTGAGAATTCCGTTGGCCTGGTTTGAGCCGGAGGACTACTCGGGCATTCTTGATATCTTGAACTTCCCCGACGATATGTCCCGGAGCTATGCCCGCTGGAACGAACTCGCTAAGAACCGAGAGCAAGATCTTAAGCAGCGCGGGTTCTTTGCTGTTCGAGTCACTGTGCGCCCCGACGAGTTCAAAAAGTGGTGTGCGTCCAAATCCATGCAACCAGACGGCAGAGCTCTCAACCTATTTGTTGACGAGCGAGGGACTGGATTTCACTACTGAGACTTCCCTCGCGTAAATCCAGGCAGGCGATCCGGGCTCTACAATAGCCCCTGCTCCGATCGTGATGACACGCTTTAATGGCGCTCCAATTTCGCGATCATTCGGACTCGATCTGAACACCCCGCCGACTCGATTCAGGATTCGGCTCCGCGTGCGCAATTCCGCGCAACGGAGCGATCGCATGACGATCCCACAAGCTGCTGAGATCAGGCATTGCCGTAAGTGCGAGTTAGATCTTCCGGTGACTTCGTTTCACCGTGGCAACGGGAAAGCCGAGGCCACTATCTGCAAGGCATGTACAAGCGACATCTGCAACGGGGATGTCTTTACAATGAACGCAACCGAGGCCGCGACCTTTATGGCGCGCCTTGAGAGCGGCGAAGCACTCCGGACGATCATTGGCGGATTCCGCGGGAAGCCGATCTGTTCTCGCAAGGCGTTCTTCAAGCACTGCCAACTTCACGCACAATGGGGCGAGAAGGCACTGGCGTTAGCTGCAACTAATGCCAAGTCACGGGTGGTGGCGGCCGCAAAACAACATGCCGCGTCTCGGACACATTGCCATTTTGGTCATGCACTCACTCCCGATAACGTCGCCATTGACGAGCGCAATCCTTGGAAGCATCGAGAATGCAAGACGTGCCGCGCAAAATGGGAAAAGGGCGGCCGATTTTCAGCGCAGCAGATCTTCGAGTATGCAAAGGACCTCAAAACACCGCTCACTAGCCCAATCGACAAATCAACCGCGCCGAACAAGCATTCCCAAGTGTGCCGCCGCTGCGAGAAAGACCTTCCATTGTCGAATTTCTACCCTGCCGCGCACGGCAGAGTCAGTCGCTTCTGCAAGCCATGCGCTCATGCGGTCTCATCTGGCCAAGTCTTCACGATGAATTCGACCGAGGCAGCGATCCTCCTCGAGCGTTTGGAGGCCGGCGAAACGTTGCGTATCCTCACAAGTCACAGAGATAGTATCTGTTCGAGAAAGGCCTTCCTCAGGCACTGTGAACAGCACCCGGAGTGGGGGAAGAAAGCTCAGGCGCTCGCGGATCGAAATGCCTTAATCGCCTTCAATAGACGAGGAAATGGGAAATCATTCGCCTTCCGAACGCACTGCGCAAAGGGCCATCCGCTTACCCCAGATAACGTCGGCTTCAAGATGAGCAACGGGACGCGCTATTGCAAAGTGTGCAACAGCGAAAACGTGGCTCGCGGGAAGATAATGACCCCAGAGCAAGATCGGGCCATTCGCAATGCGATCCTGACGAACATGCGGATCAGTGACATTATTAAGCCAGCCGCGGGCAGGAAGGCGATCTGCTCATACGGCACCTATCGAACTGCCCGGCAACAAAACCCAGAGTTTAACCGGTTCATCCTTGAACATTGCATTGAAGTCCCGAGAGACGGAGCCGGCCGCCGACTCATCACGAATACTGAAGCGCTGCAGTTTGCCTCGACTGCATCGCGTCGCGTCGTTGACGATATCCCCGTCTATGTAGCGGAGCCTGGCGATTACGAATGGCTCTATAGCTTGACGCCACGCTATCTACCCCGGCACGACCGCGACGAAATCGTGAGCGATATCTGGATCGAGCTGACTGAGCGTCGCTTGCGCCGGGAGGATGTGCCCACTCGGGTGAAAGATCTCATCAGGAAGCACAACAGGGAAAACCCAAGCCGGGCTTACGGCGACATCCGCAGCCCGCTATCGCTTGATGCGCCGGCCTACATGGACGGGACAATGCTCCGAGGTGAGACCGTGTCGCAAAGCTTGTGGGAGCAGTTATAAACCTTAGAATGGCCGCATCGGGCGTACAGATGCTGCGCCCGATGCGGCAGACCAGTTCAGCAAGTCGAAGCTCCAAGGTCCGCGCGGTACTTAGTCCTCGCCAGTCGCCTTATATTTCTTAATGAACAGCTCGAGTTGCTCCTTGAGTTGAACCGTCTCATCTTTGTCAGACATCATGTTTGCTTGGTGCAGAAACATTACCTGTTGAACCTCAGAGAGCGTATCCCAATGCACCACGAGCGCGGCTCCGAGGCGGCGCAGTAATCCCTCTTCTGATGGCTCATATCTCAAGACGCGAGCTTTAATGGTAGGCATCATGATTCTCCACTTTGCCGACTGTCAGGCTAATGTTTAGATAGAAGCTTCGCAAGAAGGGCCACCTGACATTCTCCGAGACAACAAAAAAGCCCCGCCGAAGCGGGGCTCTCATCTGTCAGGCGACCTTGCGAGTCTTCCGCGGCGTCTTGGTCCCGCTACGAAGTAGATTAAGAACCGCCTCCGGATTCCTCTCGATAATCATGAGATAGGCGCGCAGTCCATCAAGCGGGCGCGACCGACCTTGCTCCCAGTCACGAATCTGATTGATCGTGAAACCGAACTCCTTCGCAAAATCGTCCTGCGAAAGGCCGAGTTTCTTTCTGATCCCACGAACATTAATCTCAGCAGGGACATAGAGCTTGGTAGGCCTTGCATTCCCGCGCGCGATCTCAAGCGCTTCGGTCAAGCCAGCTGCGATCTTCTCAAATGCCTTCTTACTCATCCTGCTAAACCTCTCCGCTCCGACAGGCTGGAAACCTTCTTCTTGTACTCATCTACGATGAGCTTGGTGAGGGCTTTAAGCCCCGACGCCTCTTTGCCAGTCAACGTTGATTTCTCCCCTTTTGCAAACACGGTAATGAGAAAGACTGGCATCGTCTCGCCCGTGTAGAACGTCACTGTCCGATAGCCGCCACGCTTGCCCTTGCTTCGGCCAGCGAAACGAACCTTGCGACAGCCGCCGGTACCGACTATTTCCTCCCCAGCCTCGGGATTCTCGGCTAGGAAAGTAATCATATCGAAGATCTCGTCTTCGGTCAGTTCCGCCTGCTTTGCGGCCGCATCAAAGGGTTTAGTGCGCGCAACGGTGTGCATGGTTCGGGTTACTACGTAATTAACGTACCATGCATTTCTACGTAACTCACGTAGTAGTGTCAAGTTCCTGATGCAAGGCCCGCGTTGTACGCGGCGTACATGAGAGAAATCGCCAGCCTATGGAACCATTCCTACCCACCACCGCCCTAGCGGGACAGCTTCCATGACCGACATTACCGCAGAGACCGCTCGCCTGATGAAGGTCGCCGAGGCGATCGTCCGCGAGATGGACCGTCAGGGGGTCGCGGATATGTTGGCTGACCGTGGGTTCAAGGTAATGGACCTGGCAAAGGTCGTGGTCTGCGCAGCAGACGGTCAGGTGATCCCGTTCCGGAGGCCGTAAGGATGACAGGAGGTGACTCCGTCCGGATCATCAAGCGCACCACTGACCGCATCCCAGACAGCGGCAGCTTCGAGGTGAAACTCCCTGACAAGAGCTTCTATTTCTATTGGGATGACAACCCTGGCCGCCGGTCCGTCCGGCAGGTGGATGACAGCCACCAAGCGTTAGAGAAGGCCAAGTCTTTTGCTCGGGGCCATCGGCTGGAATAGGGCTACCAAATTTAGCTACACTGAGGACCATGCGAGGGCGAGCTTGACGAAGGAAAGATTGAGCAAAGACGCTGCAGACGCGTTCCGGCTTCTTCGGGCCTTTCGCTCGATCCGGGACCCGGCGCGCCGCCAACGTGCTGTCGAAACGGTCGAAGCGATGGCGGCGGCCCGCCCGGACAAGCCCGACGAAGCCGATGCTAGCGAGGCAAAGCATACCGGACGGTGAACGATGGACCGTCCCCGGCTGGAGGTTCGTGGATCACCACGTCTGCCGGTCCCATAAGCTGGCGCATGGCGTTGCAGGCCATCGGGTGCCTATTCTGATCCGGGCTTACGATCCGATGCAGTTCGCCTGCGTTGATCTTGATATGCGGACGCCCTTGTCGGGCGGCCCGACCGATCTGAGCTTCGGCCTCTTCGCGGAATTCTTCCGTGGTGGGCATGGCGCGCCCTCATTTCAATTGAACGACAAGCAATTACTGATCAGAAATATGGTTGCTCACTCTACTCAGGCGGACGCGGTTTAACAACTTTAGTCAGTGGCAACTAACTATGCGCGTTTTCGGCTTTTGGCTGCGCAGCGCCACGATGGAATCATGATGAAACAAGACCGCCCCTACTCCGACCCCGAGAAAGCCGCCCGCAGGATCATGAACCACGCCCGGGCGTTCGAGCTCATCCAAGATGGCAGGATCTACATCGAGAAGATCAACCGTCCGATGATCGACGAGGACAAGGCGACGCCGGCTGAATATTGGGCCGGCCTGCAATACGCAAAGGATCAGGGTTGGCTCGAGTACCATGAGAGCGGGACGTTCGTGAGGATCCTGCAGGCCGGGAACGACACCACCGCCTGATCTTAACCCCGAGCACGAGACGGCGATCCATCGCCGGCGCCCGGCTAAGGGCAATAGGGTATCGGCATACGCCTTGCAGTTTAGCTGGTGCCGGGGATTTCAGTGTCCCGGTTCAGGAATAAACTGTCGCCCGGTGTGTGTATTTGAAACCGGGGCCCGACGAAATCGGGAAGGTATCGATGATCGACGCACCGCCTCCACAAGCTAGGTTCATCGTTCGGAGAGGAAGCTCTGACTGGATGGTCTATGATCGAAAGCTAAAGGGGCCCGCGCAGTTAAGAAAAGATGGCCGCTTCGCCGAGAGGCTGACGAAAGAAGAGGCAGAACGAATAAAGCAAAGCCTGACAAAAAGTCGGCGCGATGACGATACTTGACGTCTAGTCAGCAAAGAGCTCGTTCGCCTAACCAGCCTAGCGCTCGTTTCGCGTGTAGGGAGTCTGCTGACGGCGCTCACCCGGAGCGCATCGATACCGTCGTCCGCCTAGCCCCTAGGTGAGCGCGAACCGGACTGCCTCACAGGCGGGTTGTATCGATCCAGGGTTACGGTCTTTGGGGAACTCTGCGTCGGTCGCGAGAAGGCACCATCGAACTGGTGATAGCCGTCAAACCGCCCCTGCGACGGATGCGGCTCGTCGCTGATGAAAATACGCAGCATACATCCGACGGCCGTTTCGGGGATCATTGCGGACCAATTATGTCCGTCTGCTGTTTCCGCGTGACGCAGTTAATCGCAAGTTGCGGTCGCGGTTCCCGGAACCCGACGGCAGTAACAGTAAGCATGCTCGTGGGTGGCAAGACCGCCGTGGAGGGATTGAAAGAGGGAGCCAGCTCTTGAGCTGGAAGAGTGCCCACACATGAAGACGGGCACGGCCCCAGCCTTGGAGATACTGGGGCCGTGGGGCATGGAGGTGTCGGGGCTTGGGGGGCTCAACACCTCGCATAGCAAGGATTGAGAACCTCGAGCGCACCCAAGTCAATAACTCAAACGGATCACTTCAGCCGCGTGGGAAGGCACCGCCGGCAGGTTTACTGCGAGGCCGCCGAGGCCTGGCTTCAAGAGAACGACGCGGAGTGCGTCGCATTTGAATATGAGGTCAAGGATTGAGCAGGATTGGTCGGTCCCTCGAATCTGCCGGCGTCATCTTTCTCGGAGATGGCCAGTCGATCGACGGCGGGCCTGGCGTGCGGCTCGTCAAACGCTGACGTTCCCATTGAACGCTAGTTGACTACAACTCAACCGGATGCTGCACTGTACGGATTGCGATGCGGGGGCGGTTTTTTGCGTAAGATTTTGGCTGAAGTTGTTGCTCGGTATGGCCGGGACGTGGACACGGAGGCTCTGTGCAAAACAAGGGCCTACTTAGAGATGCTTGCCTCTGCGGCGAAGCAGGAGGATTTGGCGATGTTCGGCATCGCCTATCTCGATCAGTTCTACAATCCAGATCGTCGCTACACTGGATGGTAAGGTGGATTTCATCAAGGCGACGATGGGATCATTGCAACTGCCGCACTGGCTCATCGCAGTGGGCGCGTTGCTGGTGATTGTCGGCGTAATCGGACGTGCGATCGGCCGTAGGCAACCGGATGATGAGGCCGAGGACGATCCGGAAAGCGCGCCGATCCC
>NZ_NWTG01000049.1 GCF_002532045.1 Bradyrhizobium sp. C9
ACACGGGCAGCGCCCGATACGAGGGACCTTCACCCCACCTCGGTTCGCATTTCGCTGCGCTCAATGTGAGCCGACCCTCCCCCTCCAGGGGAGGGTGAAGGCGATCGTCAATAACACCGCGACGCCACGAACGCGTGGACGCGGTTGTCGCCGAGCACGTGGGCCATGAATCCCGGCGATCCGAAGATCCGCGCGAACGCGGCGTCGCGGATGCTCAGCCCCCCGGTGTAGGCGCCGAACGCCGGCATCACCGCACGCTCGCCGTCGGAGGCGAAACAACGCCGCTCGATGGAGCGGCCGCGGGTCGGCACACGTGCCTTGGGGTGAAGGTGCCCGGCGATCTCGCCGGCAGCGCCGGTCGGCTCATGGCGAAACACGATCGGGCCGATCGCGACCTCGGTCGCGACCACGCCGCCGAGACTCGCCGGCAGCGCCGGATCGTGGTTGCCCGAGATCCAGATCCAGTTGCGTCGCACTTGCAACGCCGCGAGCGCATCGCGGTCCGGCTCCGTCAGGCGCGCGTGCGCATCGCGGTCGTGAAAGCTGTCGCCGAGCGCAATCACCTGCCGCGGATCGTGCCGCGCGATCACGGCGGCCAGCCGGCTCAACGTCGCCACCGTGTCGTAAGGCGGCAGCAGCACGCCGCGGCTGGCGAAGCTGGAGCCTTTTTCCAGATGCAGGTCGGACACCACGAGCAGGCTCCGCTCTTCCCAGAACAGCGCGCCGGAGCAATCCGCCACGAAGCCGACATCCGCCACCGTGACCCTCGAAACGCGCATCTCGTCACCGTCCCGCAAAGCTAGCGCGCTTGCCGCCACGTGCTGTTCCCCACAGTGCCAGTATTACGTCATCGCCTCCCGCACGAGTTCCTCGGCCGCCTCGGCCAGAAGCTCGTCGGATGCTTCGCCATAAACTGACTCGCGGCCGATTTCCAGCAGCGCGGGCACGGCAAGCGGAGAAACGTGGTCGAGATCCTTGTGGGTGATTCGGCCGTGGATGCGCGAAAGCATGTCGCTGAGGCGGCGGAGATCGAGCAATCCCGTGGCGGCATCGCCGCGCGCGGCACGCAGCAGCACATGGTCGGCCTGGTGCTTGCGCAGCACGTCGTAGATCAAATCGGTCGAGAACAGCACCTGGCGGCGCGACTTTTCCTCGTCGGTGAAGCGGCGCGCGATCAAGCCGGAGATGATGGCGCAGTTGCGGAAGGTGCGCTTCATCAGCGCAGATTCCGCGAGCCACGCTTCGAGATCGTCGCCGAGCATGTCGGGATCGAACAGCGCATTGAGATCGAGCTTGCCATGCCGGATCATGAAGGAGAGATCGCCGACGCCCCAGACCGCGAGCGCATATTCATTGGCGACGAAGCCGAGCGGACGAGCGCGGGCGCGCTCCAGCCGGCGCGTCAGCAGCATGCCGAGCGTCTGATGCGCGAGCCGACCCTCGAAGGGATAGCAGACCAGATAATGGCTGCCGCCGCGCGGAAAGGTTTCGACCAGCAGCTCGCGCACCGCCGGAACACGCGAGAATTTTCGCTGCAGCGACAGCCAGTCGTGCACCTGGTCCGGCAGCGCGCTCCAGGCCCGGCTGTTGTCGAGCAGCTTGCGAACGCGTTCGGCGAGATAGGTCGACAGCGGAAACTTGCCGCCCATATAGGACGGCACTTTGGCATCCTTATCATTGGCGCGGGAGACATAGACCTGATCTTCAACCAACGCCTCGTAGCGCACCACCTCACCGCCAAAGACAAAAGTGTCGGCGGGTACGAGACCCTCGATGAAGACCTCCTCGATCTCGCCGAGCATCCGGCCGCCGCGGGCGATCGCGCCGGTCGAACCGCTGCCGCCGGCGCGCGAGCGCACCAGCCGCACCTTCAGCATGGTCTCCTCGACGATGGTGCCGACATTGAGGCGGTAGCTTTGCCGCACCTTGGGATTGGTGACGCGCCAGCGGCCCTGCTTGTCCTGCTTGATCCGCGCGAAACGCTCATAGGTTTTCAGCGCATAGCCGCCGGTCGCGACGAAGTCGACGACGTCATCGAAATCGGTTCGCGCCAGCGCTGCATAGGGCGCCGCGGTCCTGACCTCATCATAGAGCTCGTCGGACAGGAACGGCTTGCCGCAGGCGCAACCGAGCACGTGCTGGGCCAGCACGTCGAGCGCGCCCGTGCGCAACGGCGGCGTGTCCTGGGCATTCTCCGCGATGGCATCGATCGCGACGGCGCATTCCAGCACCTCGAAGCGGTTGGCCGGCACCAGCACGGCGCGCGAGGCCTCGTCGAAACGGTGGTTGGCGCGGCCGATCCGCTGCATCAACCGCGACGAGCCTTTGGGCGCGCCGATATTGATGACGAGGTCGACATCGCCCCAGTCGACGCCGAGGTCGAGCGAGGAGGTGCAGACCACGCCGCGCAGCCGGCCGGCGGCCATCGCGTCCTCGACCTTGCGGCGCTGCGCGACGTCGAGCGAGCCGTGATGCAGCGCGATCGCAAGCCCGTCGTCATTCATGCGCCACAGATCCTGGAACAGCATCTCGGCCTGGCTGCGGGTGTTGACGAACACCAGCGTGGTCTTGTTGCGCTTGATCAGCTCATACACCTCGGGCAGCGCGTGGCGCGCGCTGTGGCCCGACCATGGCAGCCGCTCCCGCGTGTCGAGCATCTCGACCACCGGCGGCGCGGCGCCGCCGGCGATAACGACGTCGGCGGATACGCTCTCACCGCCCGGCTGCGGCACCAGGAAACGCGCGAGCTGCTCCGGCTCCGCCACCGTCGCCGAGAGGCCGATGGCACGCGCCTGCGGCGCGATGGTCCAGAGCCGCGCCAGACCGAGCGACAGCAGATCGCCGCGCTTGGAGGTGACCAGCGCGTGCAGTTCGTCGAGCACGATGCGCTTCAACGAGGAGAACAGGAACGGCGCATCGTCGGAGGCAAGCAGCAGCGCCAGCTGCTCCGGCGTGGTGAGCAGGATATCCGGCGGATAACGCCGCTGCCGCTGTCGCCGCGATACCGGCGTGTCGCCGGTGCGGGTCTCGATCCTGATCGGCAGCCCCATCTCGGCCACCGGCGTCTCCAGGTTGCGCGCGATGTCGACCGCGAGCGCCTTCAGCGGCGAGATGTAGAGCGTATGCAGCCCACTGGAACGGCGAACGCCGCGGCCGGTGGAGACGACTTTTGGCCTCGGATCGGCTGCGACAGCCGCCTCACTCGCTTGCCGGAGCGGTTTGCTGCCACCTGGTTCGCCCGCCAATTCGACCAGCGTCGGCAAGAACCCCGCCAGCGTCTTGCCAGCCCCCGTGGGCGCAATCAGCAGCGCGGAACGCTCCTCGCGCGCCTTCGCCAGCAGCGCGAGCTGATGCTCGCGCGGCGACCAGCCGCGCGAAGCGAACCAGTCGCGAAACCGGCGCGGCAGGAGATCGGCCGTTTCCCACGGCGGGACGGAAAAGAGATCGAGCGTCGACACGCCCAAGAGGTAGGTGGTTCAGCAGGGTTCGTCGAGAGCGGAGCAGAAGTGGCAGCAGGTGGCAGGGGCAAGGGGTGGAGCTCTGTTCGCCCCCTCTCCCCGTACTTCACGGGGAGAGGGTTGGGGTGAGGGGCTGCTTCCGCAAGCTGTGAACACCGTGAGACCTGTACCCCCTCACCCGGATCGCATCTCGCGATGCGATCCGACCTCTCCCAGCAGGCGGGGCGAGATTGAGGAATAGCGAGAGCCCTACTCCGTCATCGGCTCGCCGGAGAGGTCCCAGTCCTTGCCGTTGAAGATCGAGACATAGAGCGTCTTCATCGGCGTGTAGTCGTCGGGTGTGTAGCTGTAATTGATGCCGTCGAGGAAATAGGGCGAATGGAAACCGGCCAGCGTGGTGGCGTGCTTCAGCACGTTGGCGCGGGTCAGGTCGTCGCCGCAGCGGCGCAGGATTTCACCCATCGTCGCCGCCTGGCCGTAGCCGGCGAAGGCGATGGTGTTATCGGGATCGATGTTCGGCAGGTACTTCTTACGCAGCTCCTCGAACGCGACCACATCGGCATCCTTCTCGTAGCGGGGCACGCCGACTTCCTTGTTGTAGCGGATCGCGACGATGTCCTTGGCGTTCTCGAGGCCCGCGGCGCTCAGGATCGAGCGGCCGGTCGAGCCCGCCGACAACAGCTGCAACGGCTTCCAGCCGAGCTCCGCCACCTTGCGGATCGACTGCGACGTCGCCTTGCCTGTCGTGATGTTGTAGAAGACGTCGGCTCCAGACTTCGACAGATTGATGAGCTGGGAATCGACCGTCGGATCGGTGAGATCGTAGGTCTGCTCCATGATCACCTGTGCCTTGCCGCCGGCATCGGCCAGCACCTTCTTGAACGGCCCTAAGAAGTCGCGGCCGAAATCGTCGTTCTGATAGAGGATGCCGATCTTGGCGTTCGGCTTCACGCTGACGACGTGTTTTGCAAGGATGCGGGCTTCGGTCGGATAGAGCGGCAAGCCCGCCATGGTCCATTTATTGTTCTTCGGATCGTTCCATTTCGAGGCGCCGGTGTTGAGCAACAGCTGCGGCACACCCTTGGAATTGAGGTACTTGTGCACGGCGGTCTGCGGCGCGGTGCCGAGCGAGCCATAGAGCGCCAGCACCTCTTCCTGCTCGACCAGGCGGCGCGTCGCCTCGACGCATTTCGGCGCGCTGTAGGCGTCATCCATGGTGAGGAATTTCACCTTGCGGCCGTTGATGCCGCCCTTGTCGTTCAGCATCTGGAAATAGGCTTCGCCGACCCGGCCGAGCACGCCATAGAGCGAGCCGGGGCCGGAATGCGGCACGGTCTGGCCGAGCTTGATCTCGGTGTCGCTCGCACCCGGATCGTACTTCTTGTCGGCGGCCCGGACGAACGGCGCAGGCAGCACGGACGCTGCGATCACGGACAATGCGGTGGCGCCGAACTCGCGCCGCGTATGTTTTTTCATTGTTTCTCTCCCTGAGGCGAAAAGCTCTCGCATTCCGCCCTGCGCCGGGCAAGCGCGAAGTCACAGCTTTGCGGCGCAATGCCGCGTCACGGCAAATGCGTAGCGTGTAGACTCAAGTTGGGGGGGCGCGCAACGCATGACCATGCATCCTCTCCCCTTGTGGGAGAGGATGGCTTCGATGCGAAAGCATCGAAGCCGGGTGAGGGGTCTGCCCCCGCGGATAGAGACCCCTCATCCGGCGCGGATTGCATCCGCGCCACCTTCTCCCACAAGGGGAGAAGGGAAGGAGCGTCATGGCTTGACGGCGACGGCGACGAGCCCGGGCGCCGGGATGTTGTCCTCATTGCGCGCCGAGAGATCGTCGAGCAACGCCAGCGTCAGCCCTGCGGCGGCGACGGAGGCGCGCACGCAGGCTGCGCTGTGGGCGTAGCGCAGCCCTTCGCCGAGGATGACACCCTCGCCGTCATGGGTCTCCGTGGTGAAAGCGAGCACGCCGCCGCCCACCAGCACGCGCGCGGCTTCAGCAAGCACTGGCGCGAGATCGGCGACATAGACCATCGCATCCGCAGCGAGGATCAATTCGGCGCTGGCATCCGGCTTGCCCGAAATGCCCTTCAGCATGTCATCGACCTCGAGCTCGGCATAGAGCCCCGTGGCGCGCGACTTGTCGATCATGCGCGGCGACAGGTCGATGCCGATGAAGCGATCAACGTGCTTGGCGAATGCAGCGGCCGCGAGGCCGGTGCCGCAGCCGAGATCGATCGCGCGCTTGAAAAACGCCGGCTTCTTCGCCGACGCGCGGACCGACAGCACCGCCTTGAACAGCAGCGCCGGGCCGCGATAGCCGAGATCGCCGACCAGCGCGGCCTCGAAACGCGGCGCATATTGATCGAACAGCGTCTGCACATAGCCCGGCGGCATCGCGCCGACGGCCTCGACGCCGAGCTGCATCAAATGCAGGCCGGCGCCATGGCGGTCTTCGGGATCGGCGTCGCGCGCGGCGCGGAAGGCGGCGATCGCGGCCTCGCGCCGACCGAGCTCGAGGCGGATCTTGCCCAGCGTGTACCAGGCCGACGGGAATTGCGGCACCAGCTCGATCGCCTGTTCGAGCAGCTCGGCGGCAGCCGGCAGATCGCCCTTCAATTGCAGGTCGCGCGCGAACTCGTAGCGGCGGTCGGCAACGAGGTCGCCGGAGGACAGAAACAGGCGGGGGGCCATTCGCTTTCTAAGGAACCATCTGGGCCGGGGTCCGGCCATCCATCAAAGCACCGACTCTTTCCGGAGATGGATGCGCGGGTCAAGCCCGCGCATGACGGCTAAACATCGCGGAGAGAGCGCCTATATAGGGACGATGCGCCCGCAAGACATCCTGCTGCCCGTCCCGGCCGGGCTTTGCTGCAAGCCCGGTGGCTTCCACATCGATCCTGTCAGGCCGGTCGAACGTGCCCTGATCACGCATGGCCATTCCGACCATGCGCGGGCGGGGCATGGCGCTGTGCTCGCGACCCAGGAAACGCTCGACATGATGCGGCTGCGCTACGGCGAGAATTTCGCCGGATCGACGCAGGCGGTCGCCTACGGCGAGGAGATCAGGCTCGGCGACGTCACGGTGACGTTTCATCCCGCCGGGCATGTATTGGGCTCCGCACAGATATCGGTCACTTGCAAGGACACCCGCATCGTCGCCTCCGGCGACTACAAGGACGCGCGCGACCCGACCTGCGCGCCGTTCGAGCTCGTGCCGTGCGACGTCTTCATCACGGAGGCGACCTTTGGCCTGCCGGTGTTTCGCCATGGCGATGCCGCCGACGAGGTGAAGAAACTGCTGGCCTCGGTGAAACTGTTTCCGGAGCGCGCGCATCTGGTCGGCGCCTATTCGCTCGGCAAGGCGCAGCGCGTGATCGCGCTGCTGCGCGAGGCCGGTTACGACGCGCCGATCTATCTGCATGGCGCGATGGAGAAGATCACTTACTATTATCAGGAGCGCGGCATTCCGCTCGGTGAGCTCCGTCCCGCGCGCGGCATGAAGAAGGCCGAGCTCGCCGGCACCATTGCGCTGGCGCCACCGAGCGCGACCTCCGATGTCTGGACGCGGCGCTTCCCCGATCCGGTCACGGCCTTTGCGTCGGGCTGGATGCGGGTGCGCGCCCGGGCCCGCCAGGGCGGCATCGAGCTGCCGCTGGTGATCTCGGATCATGCCGACTGGGACGGACTGACGGCGACGATCGCCGCGACCGGCGCAGGCGAGATCTGGGTCACCCACGGCCAGGAAGACGCGCTAGTGCATTGGTGCAAGAGCAAGGGACTTGCAGCGCGGCCGCTCGATCTGGTCGGCTATGGCGACGAGGATGAGGGCGAGCCGGCAGCGGTCACCGGCGAGGCGGAGCCCACCGGCGAGGCACAGTCCGCCGGCGAGACCAAGAAGCCATGAACCGCTTTGCCGAGCTGCTTGACCGCCTCGCCTACGAGCCGGGCCGCAACAACAAGATCAAGCTGCTGGTTGCCTATTTCCGCGAGACCGAGGATCCCGACCGCGGCTACGCGCTGGCGGCACTGACCGGCGCACTGTCGTTCAAGCACGCCAAGCCTGGATTGATCCGCGACCTGATCACCGAACGCGCCGACCCGGTGCTGTTCGGCTACTCCTATGATTACGTCGGCGATCTCTCCGAGACGGTCGCGCTGATGTGGCCGAAGTCGTCTAGCGCGCATCACAACGAGTCTTTCCTGGGCCACCCCTCTCCCCAACCCTCCCCCGCAAGGGGGGAGGGAGCCCAACCATTGTGCTCACCTCACGGCGATATTGAAGTGACTGACGCGGGTGAGGGACGCACCGGTGGATGGGTTCCCTCCCCCCTTGCGGGGGAGGGTGAGGGAGAGGGGTACCGCGAGCGAGACGCCAGCGATGATCTGCTCTCGCGCAACGATCGCGACCGCCGCACCCACAACAACCCGCCGCCCCCGACGCTGACCGATGTCGTCACCACGTTGCGCACGCTCGGCAAGGCCGAGCTGCCGGCGCAGCTGGCGCGCTGGCTGGACGAGCTTGACGAGACCGGGCGCTGGGCGCTGCTGAAGCTCGTCACCGGCGCGATGCGGATCGGGATCTCGGCGCGGCTGGCCAAGACCGCGGCGGCGGCGCTCGGCGAGAAGGACCCGCACGAAATCGAGCTGATGTGGCCGGGCCTGTCGCCGCCCTATCTCGACCTGTTCGCCTGGCTCGAAGGCCGCGGCGACAAGCCGGTCAACCTCGATCCGACGCCGTTCCGCCCGGTGATGCTGGCGCATGCGATCGAGGACAGCGATTTCGCCAATCTCGACGCCGCCGATTTCAGCGCGGAATGGAAGTGGGACGGCATCCGCGTGCAGGCCGTGGCCGGCCACGACGCGCGCGGCCACGTCCAGGCGCGGCTCTATTCGCGCACCGGCGAGGACATCACCGGCAGCTTCCCCGACCTCGTGCCGTCGCTGCATCTGCCCGGCGCGATCGACGGCGAATTGCTGGTGCTGCGCGACGGCCGCGTGCAGACCTTCAACGTGCTGCAGCAGCGGCTGAACCGCAAGGTTGTCTCGCCGAAGCTGATCAAGGAGTTTCCGATCCATCTGCGTACTTACGACCTGCTCGGCGACGGCGAGAACGATTTGCGCGAGCGGCCCTTCACCGAACGCCGCGCGCATCTCGAAGCCTTCGTCGCCAGGCTGAACGACCCGCGCATCGATCTGTCACCGACGGTGCCGTTCGCGAGTTGGCAAGAACTGGCCGCGGCGCGCGCCGATCCCAAGAGCGCGGGCGCCGGCGACGATGCCGACGCGGTCGAAGGCGTGATGCTGAAGCGGCGCGACGCGCCCTATCTGCCCGGACGGCCGAAGGGCCCGTGGTGGAAGTGGAAGCGCGACCCGCACATCATCGACGCCGTGCTGATGTATGCCCAGCGCGGCCACGGCAAGCGCTCGTCCTATTACTCCGACTACACGTTCGGGGTCTGGACCCGCGGCGATGCCGGCGACGAGTTGGTGCCGGTCGGCAAGGCCTATTTCGGCTTCACCGACGAGGAACTGTTGCAGATCGATCGCTTTGTCCGCCGCAACACCACCGAGAAGTTCGGTCCGGTCCGGCATGTCGTGCACGAGCCGGATCAGGGGCTGGTGCTGGAAGTCGCCTTCGAAGGCTTGCAACGCTCGCCGCGTCACAAATCCGGCGTCGCGATGCGCTTTCCCCGGATCAGCCGCTTGCGCTGGGACAAGCCACCGCGCGAAGCCGACCGGCTTGAGACACTTGAACGGATGTTAATCTCCATGACAGGAAGTTAAACCCGCAAGCCGCATGGCAGCCATTGATCGGGGTCAGCGGGTTTCCCATGTGCTGCGCCGTGACCTATAATGCGGGCGATTCCGCGGGAGACAGCAATGCCAGACAACATCCGGGACTTGCCGGCCGGCCAGAGCCAGAGTGACGGCCTGTACCGCTTTCTCGGCGGATCGCCGCTCTCGGTGGCGTTCCGGCTGATCCTGCTCTCGATCCTGGTCGGCGTCGTGCTCGCCGCGATCGGCCTCGACCCGTGGAACATCCTCTACAGCGTCCGCCGGCTGTTCCAGAGCCTCTGGGATTTCGGCTTCGACGCGATCAACTGGGCCTGGCGCTACTTCCTGCTCGGCGCCGTGATCGTGATTCCGATCTGGCTGTTGTCGCGGCTGTTCGGCGCGCCGCGCGGCCGCTGATCGCAAGGAAAGCCCGCAGCCGATGCAATTGCAATTTGTCGGCTGCGGCGATGCATTCGGCTCCGGAGGCCGCTTCAACACCTGCTTCCATGTCACCGGCGCGCGCACCAATTTCCTGATCGACTGCGGCGCCTCCTCGCTGCCGGCGCTGAAGCGGCTCGAGATCGACCGCGATGCGATCGACCTGATCCTGATCACGCATTTCCACGGCGATCATTTGGCCGGCCTGCCGTTCTTCCTGCTCGATGCGCAATTCACCCGCCGCACCCGGCCGCTCGTGATCGCAGGGCCACAGGGCATCGAGACGAAACTGCCTGAGGTGATGGAGGTGATGTTCGAGCATTCCTCCAAAACCAAACAGCGCTTCGATCTGTCCGTGGTTACGCTCGCACCGCGACAACGGCGCAGCTTCGGCGAGGTGAGCGTGACGCCCTATCCTGTCGTGCATGGCGAATCCGGCGGGCCGTTTCTCGCCTATCGCGTGGAGGCGGAAGGCCGCGTCGTCAGCTACAGCGCCGACACCGAGTGGACCGATGCGCTGATCCCGGCCGCGCAGAACGCCGACCTCTTCATTGCCGAGGCCTATACCTACGACAAGATGGTCAGGAACCATCTCAGCCTGAAGACGCTGGAAGCGCATTTGCCGGCCATCAACGCCAGGCGCGTGGTGCTGACGCATATGAGCGACGACATGCTCAGCCGCGTCGACAACCTGCCCTACACGGCGGCGAGCGACGGCATGGTCGTGGTGTTCTGACCTGCCATACCTTGTCGGCCGCCCCTCCGCCACCGCATTGCTCTGAGTACAATTCCGGCATGGTCGCGCGAGGGATGTCGCGATAGAAGCGCATATTCCTTGCAATCGTAGCCATGCACGCACCCGTCCACCCAAAGATCACCACACGCCAGGTGTTCGCCATCGCCGGTCCTGCGATGGTCGCCAACCTGACCACGCCACTGATCGGCATCGTCTCGACCACGGCGATCGGCCGGCTCGACGATGCCGCGCTGCTCGGCGGGGTGGCGATGGCCTCGGTGATCTTCGACTGCCTGTTCTGGCTGTTCGCCTTCCTGCGCATGAGCACGCTGGCCTTCACCGCGCAGGCGCAGGGCGCGGGCGAGCCGCAGGAATATGCCGCGATCCTGGTGCGCGGCTTCATCGTCGCTGGCCTGATCGGCGCTGCGCTGATCGCGCTGCAGGTGCCGCTGGCCGCAATCACATTCCAGCTGATGGGCGGCAGCGAGGGCGTCACGCGCGCGGCCAAGAGCTATTTCATGATCCGGATCTGGTCGGCGCCGCTGGTGCTCGCCAATTATGTCATCCTGGGCTGGCTGGTTGGGCAGGCGCGCGCCAATCTGGCGCTTGTCCTGCAGATCGTGATCAATTTGATCAACATGGCCGCAACCGTGCTGCTGGTGCAGGTCTACGGCGCCGGCATCGCCGGGGCCGCAATCGCCGCCGTGCTCGCCGAGACGAGCGGCTTCGCTGCCGGCATCGTCGTGGCATGGCGGATCTCGCAAGGCGGCTTTGCAGTTCCCGCGGCGACGCTGTTCGACCGCGCCAAGCTGATGCGCATGCTGGCCGTCAACCGCGACATCATGGTTCGCACCGCGGCGCTGATCGTCGTATTCCTGTTCTTCACCGCCAAGGGCGCGCGCGAAGGCGACGTCACGCTGGCGGCGAATTCGGTGCTGAACAATTTCCTGCTGGTGAGCGCCTTCTTCCTCGATGGCCTCGCCAACGCCGCGCAACAGCTCTGCGGCCGCGCCTTCGGCGCCCGCGACGCCCGCGGCTTTGCCGATTCAACCCGGCTGGTGCTGCTGTGGGGTGTCGGCTTTGCGCTGGTGGTGTCGGTGCTGTTCGCGCTGTTCGGACCAGCGCTGATCAATTTGATGACGACCAGCGAGGACGTGCGCAGCTCAGCGCGCGAGTTCCTGGTGTTCGTGATCCTGGCACCTCTGCCCGGCGTGTTCGCGTTCGGCTTCGACGGCATCTATGTCGGCGCGACCTGGGCGCGCGAGATGCGCAATCTGATGCTGGCCTCGCTCGCGATCTTCCTCGCCGTCTGGTGGGCGCTCAGCGGATTCGGTAACACCGGCCTGTGGATCGCGCTGCTCGGCTTCTACGTCGCGCGCGGCGGCCTGCAGGGCCTGCGCTACCCGGCGCTGCTGAGGAAGTCGTTCAAGACTGCATAGTTTTCGTAGCCCGGATGAAGCGAAGCGACGCTCTGCTCCCTCGCCCCGCTCTTGCGGGGAGAGGGTTGGGGTGAGGGGCTGTCTCCAAGAAGGCGGTAAGAGCCGGATACGCGGAGCGTCCCCCTCACCCGGATCGCATCTGTGATGCGATCCGACCTCTCCCCACAGGCGGGGCGAGGTAAGAACACTACCGCACCGGCCAATCCTCGGCCGTAATCGTCGCGGCATCAGCGCCGACGATTTCCGACAACGAGTCGCGCCCCGTCCGCAGCAGGGTCGAGGACAGATCGCGCTTGATATCGTCGACCAGGCCGATGCCTTTGTAGACCAGCGAGGAATAGAGCTGGATCAGGCTGGCCCCGGCGCGGATCTTGGTCAGCGCGGCGCCGCCGCTATCGATGCCGCCGACGCCGATCAAGGGGAACGCGCCTTCGACGCGGACGTAGGTCTCGGCCACCATTCGCGTCGACAGCCGGTACAGCGGACGGCCCGACAGGCCGCCCTGCTCCTTGGCGCGGTTCTCTTCGCGCAAGGTCGAGGGACGCGCCAGCGTGGTGTTGGCGACGATCATGCCGTCGACGCGCCGCGAGCGGGCGATATGCACGACATCGTCGAGTTCGGCGAGGCTGAGATCCGGCGCGATCTTCAGCAGCACCGGCGAATCGCCGGCGTTCTTGCGCACCCGTTCGCGGGTATCGATCACCCGCGCCAGCAGATCGTCGAGCGCCGCCGATTGCTGCAGATTGCGCAGGCCCGGCGTATTCGGCGAGGAGACGTTGACGGTGAAATAGCTCGCGACCGGGGCGAACGTCTCGATCAGCTTCACATAGTCGGCGACGCGGTCGGTCGAATCCTTGTTGGCCCCGACATTGACCCCGACGATGCCGCCGCTGCCGGCGCGCGCGGCGAGCCGGCGCAGCACGGCTTCCGCGCCGTCATTGTTGAAGCCCATGCGGTTGATGACGGCCTCGTCACGCTCGAGGCGAAACAGCCGCGGCCGCGGGTTGCCGGCTTGCGGCTTCGGCGTCACCGAGCCGATCTCGACAAAGCCGAAACCAAGCCGCAGCAGCGCGTCGGGCACCTCGGCGCTCTTGTCGAAACCCGCCGCCATGCCGATCGGGTTCGGAAAGTTCAGCCCGAAGGCGCGCACCGCGAGCTTGGGATCATCCGGCCGCTGCCGGATCGGCGGCAGCAGCTTCAGCCCCTGGATCGCCATGCGATGGGCGTCTTCCGGATCGAACCAGCGCAGCAGCGGCAGCGAGAAGGCGTCGAAGGCACGGATCACGGCTTGAGCTCCGGAACGTCGTGGCCGCCGTCGGAGCGCGCGCGCAGGCTGAGGATTTCGGTAACCGCGCCGAGGTCGAGTTCGCCATAGAGATGCGGGAACAGTTCGTCATTGCGCGAGCGTTCCCAGCGCAGGGCGTCGCCGAGCGCATCGGCATCGACCGCGACCAGGAACAGGCCGGTTTGGCCGTGGTAGTGCTTGCGCGCGGTCTCGGCCACCTGGGCGGCGGTCGAGAAATGGATGAAGCCGTCGCGATTGTCGTCCGCACTGCCCCGGTAGACGCCCTGCCGCTCGGCCTCGCGCCAGGCCGAAGCGGGAGTGATTTTGTAGATCATGGGCACGGCCCGGCCTTCCCTTTTGTCCTTGAGTCTCTTGGGGTTTTATCCGGATCGGAGGGGAAATGCCCCACACGCCATTTGGCGAGCGAGGGACCGTATCGGCGGCAGCGGCGCAACTCAAGCGGTGCCAGGGCACATCCGACGTCAGATTTGCGGAAACGCCAGGTTTCAGGTAATAATTCCTACCATCCGGGGTGTCCTCGATGGCCAAACAGTCCAAAGCCGCCCGACCGCTGACCCACGCGCAGGTTTGGGCCGCGCTCGACCGGCTCGCCGAACGCGCCGGCCTGTCGCCATCCGGCCTTGCCAAGCAGTCCGGTCTCGACCCCACCACCTTCAACAAGTCCAAGCGCGTGACCGGCGACGGACGCGAGCGCTGGCCGTCGACCGAGTCGCTCTCCAAGGCGCTGGCCGCGAGCAATGCCAGCATGGAGACCTTCGTGCAGTTGCTCGGCGATGGTCCGCGCGGCGGCCAGTCGGTGCCGTTGATCGGCTTCGCGCAGGCCGGCGCCGGCGGCTATTTCGACGACAGCGGCTTTCCTGCCGGCAAGGGCTGGGATGAAGTGGCGCTGCCGGCGACATCAGACGAGCACGCCTATGCGCTGGAGATCGAGGGCGACTCGATGAAGCCGGCCTATCGCGAAGGTGACATCATCGTGGTGTCACCCGCGACCGCGATCCGCCGCGGCGATCGCGTTGTGGTGCGCACCACCGGCGGCGAGGTGATGGTGAAGGAACTGAAGCGCCGCACCGGCAAGGTGCTGGAGCTCGCATCGCTCAATCCCGAACACCCCGACCGCATGCTCGATGCCGAGGAAGTCACGTGGATCGCGCGCGTGGTGTGGGCGAGCCAGTAGCTGCGGCGATTCAGCCGCCACAAAACCGGTGTCGTCCCGGCGAAGGCCGGGACCCATATGTGGACGGCCCCCGTGGCACA
>NZ_NWTG01000050.1 GCF_002532045.1 Bradyrhizobium sp. C9
TCGCTCAGACACCTACGCTGGTCTTGAGCCATTTGTTGATCTGAATGCACCAACGCCCTCCGAGTTGCGGGACGATGCTCACTTTGCGCCAGCCGATCGTGCCAGGGCTCGCTCAAATTCCTACGCTGGTCTTGAGCCATTTGTTGATCTGAATGCGCCACCGCCGTCCGAGTTGCGCGACGATGATCACCTTGCGCCAGCCGATCCTGCCAGGGTTCGCTCAGACACCTACGCCGGTTCTGTATCATTTGTTGGTCGGGATGCGCCCAGACCGCAGGTGATTGATCTCAATCCGCCCACGCTGCAAGAGCTGCGTGATGATGCTCGTTCTGCGCCTTTCCCGCGCACATCCGCCGGTGCTCAAATCGGGGCTATGGATCCGACAGCCTCCTCCTACGGCCGCAGTGGACTAGAGCTCGGTGCCAAGGAATGGCTGGGCGATAAGCATATCCACAGGGATTACGAGCTCCTGGCGGAGGAGTTGCGGCGGGGCCGTCCGGAACTCGCCGCCCAGATGCAGTTCGTAGACCCCCTGACAGCTCACTATCAACTGCGCTTCGGCGCCGAGCCCGACATGCGCCGCGCGTTGAAGCGCATCGGCTACGATCCAAATGGTAATGGTCCCGACTTCCTGTTCCTGCCAGTGAACGACGCTATGGATCCTAATCGCCCCGGCACGCATTGGTCACTGCTGCTCCTTGATTGCCACACGCAAGGAGAGCCGGTTGCCTATCACTACGACTCTGTCCGGGGACACAACCACGAGGCGGCAGCGCAGCTCGCACGACGGCTGCGTGCCCGCCTGGAGTCACCCAGCATGGCCCAGCAGCGGAACAGCTATGATTGCGGCGTCTTTGTGGTGGACGGCACGCGGGCGCTGGTTCGACGATTGGCCCAAGGAGAGCGGCCAGCGCACGAGCCACTGCACCTTGACAACCTCGTCGCCAATCGGCGGTCCCTCCAGATTCGACTGGCTCATCCCGGCTTGGGCTAATGGAGCTGGCTGGAGTGGCTCTCCCGGACACTACACCGGGGGCTCGCCCAAGCGAGCCGCCTGTTTGGCCGCGGAAGCCGAAGCCCAGGGGGCCTTGCTGATCGAGAAGCTCAAACTCACGATCAAGAAGCTCCGCCACGAGCAGTTCGGACAGTCCTCCGAGCGACGCGCATTGCTGGAGCAGTTCGAGCTGAAGCTCGCCAACGTGGAGGAGACCGCGGCGCAAGCTAAAGCATTCGCCGATCATGTTACAGCGTATCCTGCGGCGATGAAGTAGTTGCGACATTCGGTTGCTGTGAAGAGATCAATGATGCCACCAATCGCGCTCCAGAGGCCTTCGACGGTTCGTTTTGCGGCTTGACGCAAGAGCGCTTTGAGCTTGGCGAAGGAATTCTCGATCGGATTGAAGTCAGGCGTACGCATCGGCGAGGGCCCTGGTCAGGTCGCTTTGGGCGGATCGCCGATTGCGATTAGGCGGCGTGAGCGATGCTCTGAGGGCGCCAGTTCAAAGGCAGGAGTTCGTGGATACGCCTGGAGAGATGATCTGGCAGGCGGGCCAGGAGGGATCGAACCTTTGACAGCGGTCTGAGGCCTCTATCAAGGTCCATGTCCCAGTGCGGAACTCACAGCCCCTTGATCGCGCTTGCGACACGCGCCACATCGTTGCGCTTCAAGCCGGCGACGTTGATGCGGCCAGATGTCGGCATGTAGATGCCGTGCTTTTCCCTTAGTTTCAGCACCTCGGTCTGAGAGAGGGGCAGAATGGAAAACATGCCCTCTTGCGAGCCGATGGCGACGGCATTCGACCATCTTGCTCCCAATGCGTCGGCGAAAGATTTTCGCAACGCGAGGAGGCGATGACGCATCGATTCCAACTCTTCGCGCCAGTCCCGGCATAGTTCGGGGGAGCTGAGGATGGTCTTCACGATTGCGGCGCCGTGATCGGGCGGCATTGAGTAGCTGGCGCGGGCGATAGCAACAAGATTGGACCGAGCAGTCTCTGAAGCTGATTGCAAAGAGGCGACCGCAAACACCGCGCCCGTACGCTCGCGATATAGTCCAAATGATTTCGAGCAGGACAGCGCGATAAGCGCCTCTGGAACGGCAGAAATTGTCGAACGAAGCGCGGCGACGTCTTCGTCGAGGCCGGCACCAAAACCCTGATAGGCAAGATCAATCAACGGCGTAAGCCCGCGCGCAGCGATCATCGCGGTGATCCGACGCCAGTCGTCCGCCGTCAGCACAGCGCCGCTCGGGTTGTGACAACAAGCATGGAGCAAAACTGCGTCGCCCGGCTCGGCCCGTTGTAGTGCATTCATCATGCTGTCAACTAGAATGGTCTGCGAGGCAACATCAAAGAATGGATAAGTCTCCACCGGGAGACCGGCACCCGAGAAAATTCCTGCATGATTCGGCCAACTCGGTTGACCTAGCCAGATCTTACCCGTTCCGGTCCCGCGAATCAGCTCGGCAGCGAGCCGCAAAGCACCCGAGCCACCGAGTGTCTGCACACCAGAGGCGTGGATGGTTGCCGTATGCCCGCCAACCAACGACCACAAAAGATCAAGGAATGTTTGATCACCCTCTGGCGCCACGTACGCCTTAGTGTTCTGGGTCTCGCAAATCAGATGCTCGGCAGCCTTTACGGCACGAAAGATCGGCGAATGACCGGCCTCGTCGCGATAGACGCCGACCCCAAGGTCGATCTTGTCTGGTCGGGGATCTGCGTCAAAGAGCCCAATCAGCGCAAGCAGGGGGTCGTTGGGTTTACGGCTTAGTGTTTCAAACATTGTCGGCTTTCTTGATCGAGCGGAAACCGGCCGCATTTGACCGGATGGTTGGCTGCGTTCAGAAGTCAGAGAGTCGCGGCGCAAAGTCACGCGTCATAGTCGCGCAAGAACTCCTTGGCGCGACGTCTGTTTTGCAGGACGAAGTTTTCGAGTTCTGGCCGCCCAGCGCCCGCTTACGACGACGGCCCTGCTCGGGACGGGCCGGGTCGCGATGGCCCATAACGCATCAGTTCGGGTTCAAGGTGTTGCCAGATCGAATCGCTGCCGAAATCGCAGCTCGGGATGGCCCTGCCCGCGATGGCGCGGGTGCGATCTCCTGCCAATTCCGATCCTGCTCGCAATCGGGGGCTTCGGCCAGCGCCTGCAATGCGCTTAGCTCCCATGCTCAAAGCCCGCTGAATCGGGGGACGGTGGTGCGTCGGGCCGTGGGCTCGTGTTCGCTGGGTCTGTTGGGTTGAAATCCATCCTGTCTATCCTCTGGTGCCAACCTGCTTCCGGCATCGAGTACCCCGAAAGGTGCAAGTCCCACTGCGGCCGCTGGGCGGCATCGCCGTCTAGGCATCCGCGCTTTCATGGTGTGGCGCTCAGCTTTCCAGAAGCTGACGGGCAGACGGATTTAGGCCGATAGGAGCTCATATCATGCGGCAAAGCCGCGGGCCGACTTCCTCGAAGCCATTGCGCAGATAGAAGTCGAGGGTGCGCTTCCATTTCGGCTGCCACGGTGCTCCGACCTCCAGCCGCTTCCATCCTCGCGCGCGTCCTTCGGACAGAGCGACCGCGATCAGACGAGGCGCAATGCCCTGCGACCTCATGTCGGGGCAAATATAGAGTTCAGAGATTTCTCCGAACTTGCCGCCCGCGTAGATCGCGGTGCATTCGTTTAGAACCATGACGCCAACCGGCTCGCCGTCTCCGTAGGCGATCACCGCGACGACGCTGACATCTGCAAGAACTGCCGCCGCGCTTTGCGTGACGATTTCGATCCCCGGGGCCATCCGGCCCAAGAGCTCGACTTGGAGAGCATAAACGAAGCGGGCGACGGTTCCGCCATCTGTGACTTCAGCGCGGCGTGTGGATATGACCGGCATCTTTCTCTCCTGTCTGCTCCGCATCGGAATTGATTCATTCTGCGCCACGAGTGTCAGCGTGACAATTGTGATCCGCTAGATAGAGACAAGGCTAGCTGAGATTCCCGAACACCTCGAACCAGAGCCGAATGGAGCACTTTCCAATCAGCTGATTTTTGCTGTGGGTCTTGGTTATATGAAAACGCCTGATGACCTGCGATTTCCGCTGTAAATCGGCGTACGCAACTGAATTTCGATCCAACCGACGGTTTTCACGTCGCAGGGTTTCATCACGAAGCTAAAGCTCGCCTCTCCAAGATAGGACCATGATCATCGCGAACTTCACTGTCGAAACGGTCTTTCAAGCGGCTGCCGACGTCGAGCCGACAATCCGATGAGACGGTCACGTATCCCAGGTCAAAAAGCCGATGGATGTCAGTACGTAGAAGGAAGCTGTTCAGAGGCGTATGGCCTCCCCCGCATTTTGACTCTCGGGAACCGAGCTCAATCGCTCTGAAACCCTAGTCTATAGATATTAGCCATCTCCTTCCTCGGTGCTGAATCCTTTACCGGTCACCATGTTTGGAGACCAGCTCTCCGGAATGGTAGCCATAGATTCCGCGGCCAGAAGGGGGCCACTGGGTTAGGATTCGACAGCTAGCCAATTACAGGATCCTCTCGTTCGTCGAGAGCGATCGAGTCGAGACGATAACCTCCTATTCGCGCATTTCACGACGACTTGAGACGCGTTCTTTAAGCTAAAGGCGTCCTGGCCAGGGAGGGCGTTGCTTGCCGCGGCTTCATGCGGCCATGAGTTTCGCAAGCCCGCGTCAACGCTTCGCGTTCCTTGGTGGCGATCCATGTGCGCAATTTGACCTGGTCAAATGTCCAAACCTTGAATAGCTTTCCCGGGCCAAGAATTTCGTCCCGAGCTGCAGCTGCCTGTATAGTTCTCTTGTTCTCGCCTGTTATTCGAGCGACATCTTCGACCTTGATGCGTTCAGGCGTTCCGTTCGTCGATTTCTTCGCGCCAGTCACGGGGTCGATTAGCCGTCTGATGGCTTCGGGGCGGGTAAGATTTGGCCGCTTTTGCTGGCGCTTCAATCGTGTCCGCTTGTCGGCGTCTATGTCTGGATCCCGACACGAAAGCGCAAATGATCGGCCGGCGCGGCACAATGCATTGATTATTTCTTCCTCAAGCAAGTCTCGCACAGATACTTTTGCGGCATGCTGATTGCAGGGAGACGATAAAGGACCGTTTCGGCAATAGTGGTCTCTCGGTCACCGACGCAGGAGAGATGAAAGTTCTCGATCGTATGCAAATTGATACCAAACACTGCCCCGGTAAGGCACCTCCCCCAATTGACGCTTTGTCCATTGCGGGTCCCTCCGTGGTTCTTCACGACGACCGCAGATCATGTCGTTCACGGAAGCTAAAGGTCAAGCTCCTGGCACAGGATTTCTGATGAGCTCTACGCAAGCCATTCGTGAACGCCTGCGCGACGCCGGCGCGACGTTTGCGGCAAACGACAATATCGCAGAATACCTGCTGCCTGGTGACACTGAGGTGATCCAAGCCGAGGTCGAGCAGCACGTGCAGGCTGTGCTTGAAGCCCTGGTTATCGACACCAGCCGCGACCACAACACCAAAGCGACCGCGAAGCGCATTGTCAGGATGTACGTGCGCGAGGTTTTTGCCGGGCGCTTTGAGTCCGCGCCCAAGGTTACGGACTTCCCGAACGCGTGCGGCCTGAACGAACTCTACGCAGGGTCCCATTGCCGTGCGCTCGACGTGCTCGCATCACCTCCTACCCATAACCGGCCGCATGTGGGTTGGCGTGGTGCCCGGTGAAAAAGTGATCGGTATCAGCAAATTTGTACGCCTTGCCAACTGGATCATGTCGCGTCCGCACATCCAGGAGGAGGCCGCTGTTATGCTGGCGGACGAACTGGAACGCCGTATCCTTCCGAAGGGATTGGCCGTCATCGTTAGGGCGCAGCACCAATGCATGATCTGGCGTGGTGTTCGCGAGACTGACACCACTATGAAAATTAGCATCATGCGCGGTGATTTTCGCGACGACAGGACATTGCGCAACGAATTTACGGTACTGATCAAGGATCAACCATGACCTACCTATCGACGAAGACGTACGGTCATGAAATCGGACTGTCCGCTACATTTCGCCAGTGGCGCGCGCTGTCACACTGTCGTCTGCTGCACGGTTACGCGCTGTCATTTCGCTTCGAGTTCGAGGCCGACACCCTGGACGACAAGAATTGGGTCGTCGATTTTGGCGGCCTCAAAGAGCTGAAAGCGATGCTCGAAGACACGTTTGACCATAAGACCGTCGTAGCTGCGGACGATCCGGAGCTTGAATGGTTCCACGAAGCGGCGCGGCGCGGCGTGGCGGATATCGTTGTGCTACCTGCTGTCGGCTGCGAAAAGTTTGCCGAGCACGTCTACGGCATCGCGAGCAAGTGGCTGCTGACAGAGCGACTTGCTCCGCGTTGCCGGCTTGCATCTGTCGAAGTCAAAGAGCACGGTGCGAACAGCGCGATCTATCGGGGTACGAGCCGTGCTGCCGGTCAACGAGATCTTTGAAAGTATCCAGGACGAAGCGTACTATTGCTCTTTATGAGCAAGTGGGCGCCGCGCACTTCGGATCCTTGTGGCGCGCGAGGACTCGATTGCCCGCGTGTCAATACACACATCGCCCACCAGGTAGCGGAACTCATTGAGCTGCCCTTGCCACGCGGGCTTGTGGAGGCATTGGATCGTTGCCAACAGGAGGTCCTCGCTTTGGAAACGACCATCTTCTCGTTCTCCCAAATCGACCTCAACAGTGCGGATCTCTCCATTAGGCGATCAACCACTTTGAAAAGATCGGCAGAGAGACGTCAGAAGATGCCAGGTATGCACGAAATACCTCGTGCGAACGCGATTTGTATGATGGCTATCAGATCCCGCAGCATCGGCTCAGTAAATACGGTACAGATCGTACGTAGATCCATCTGGCTCAACGGGACCGAGACTTCTCTGAGGAGCTTCAACGATACGCCTGCGCTATCAAGATCAACCTTAGAGGTTGTCGATTGCGTGTGAATTTACTTCTTGCAGGTTAAGTGGACTTCGCAGTGCTGTTGTCCTCGGCGCTGTTGCCTTGGCGGCGGCCTTGTCGTGTTCTGTGCACAGCAGGGCCGCTCGCCTAGGTGCTAGCTGCGCCGTTGATGTTGAGGTCAAGCTGCTGATCAACGGCGCGCGGCGCACTCAATAGCTTCCCGGCGCCCAAGTTCTGGGGCCCTCACTGTTGAGAAGTAAGCCTAGGCTGGTCGCCATCCTCGTGGATGGCGCATTTGCGTTTCACCTCGATCATGAAAAGTTGCAGAATCGCGCTCTATCTTATTTGCCCGACTTCTGGCGCGAAGCCATCATCACAGGACGGGCATACATCTCCGAGCCGCGACTTTCCGCATTCTTCGCAAAAAACTGTTCCGCAGCTCGGACATTTATGAATAGCATCGTCAGAGCCGCTGTTTCCACAACGGGGACATTTTGAAAAATAGTGCGTTCCCAGCCTTTCCACCATGGCCTACGCGCCCGATTGGTCCTGCATGAATTAATGTGTGCCCCGCGCTGATACAATGGCAACATTGAGGGCCTCGCTCTTACCAGCATGGTACGCGACGAACGAACTTTCTCGCTTCTTACCCGAGTGGGCTCTGCCGGCTTCAAATTGGTACGTTTCGTACAAAGGATCATGCCCCGCGCTCTTCATATCTCATATGGGAGATGACACGCAGCGGTGTGGAATGCGGAGATCGTCCGCGGCCGGATGACTAGCCGTCCAACCAAATGTCCGAAGCAAATCCGCATGCGATAACCTTTCTACAAATTATTCCGCTGATGTCGGCTCTGTTCTTTTACTCGCATGCATTTGGGTTCTAGAGCGAGCATGTCGACCGCGAGTCGATAGGCAAGAAGATAGAAACATGCGAGAAGTACAGGGATAATGAAGAGCGGTCGGAATGTGTGGCCCGAGTGGAAACGAGATCGGCTGCTGCGCGTATGCAAAGACCGCCGCCGGCAAGACGGGGCCGGTAAGGCGTTTCGTTGTTGATCGTGATGGGAAAAAGCATAGGAGTTGTGGAGTGCCCAAAGAGTCCGGGCGAGTGCAGTCCCGTCTGCAGCTCCCATGCGTGCCTGTAAGAGTTAATTGTCGTTCAGGCCGTCCACTGCAAAGTGCTGGAGCAGAATTCGCGACTGTCAGAGTTTCACCGGTCGTCGCGCACTTACGCGTCTTACGTTAGAAGTCGACCGTTTGTTCCTGTCAAAAGGGGCGGACCGGCGAGGATAGCTCGTGCCGTCTTGGCGGCTTCCTTGTGACAACGCTCGGACTTGCCGCTTTTCGGGCTGAATTGCCGGCGCGTGCGACGAGACTTTTACTTTCAGCTATCGCGTCGGTGGCGACGCCGCTATTATTTCAATTTTCGGCACCTTCAGGACAAGGCCCTTTGCAAAATCGCGCAAGAAATCTCCTCTGTAGCCAGTCGTGACTACCCGAATATTCCTTTTGCAGGCGGCAGACAGGAGGCTATCGAGCAGGGCGCACTCGGTTTTCAGCCTTTCCTGTTCTGCCGCTGGTTCGACAGCCTGGGCGAAAACAACAGGAGCCATTCCGCGCCGATGTGCAATGCAGCGGTAGCCATCCGCCGAGTAGAGGCATCTCACGTTGCGGATCTCGACAAGCCTATCAATGAAAGTGCCAGGGGCGACATCAAGATGATCTGGATCACGGATTTTGAGAGCGGTCTGGCCGGGGTTGGCAACTATCTCTTTAAGATGAGCTGTCCCCAACTTCCTAAGAAGGCGAGTTGTCTTTAGGGCTTGGGCCGCTTTATCGAAGCACAGCAAGCGTTGCTTGCTGTTCTTCACTGTCGCGCAGTCCATCATTGGCATGCTGGCCCGCCGTACATCGGCTGCCATTGCGGGCGGGGGCGAAGAGAAGATGATTGCGGAGTAACAAAGGTACGAGAACCATCTCTGCATTTGAATTGGCTGCCGACGATTCATCTGGACTCATCTTTGCCCAAAAAGAAGGCATGGAGGCTGCTCGATACTCGGCACCCGCCCTCCATGGGCGGTTCGCCCTGAGGCAGCGGCGCCGCGCAGCCAGGCGTTGCAGGCTTTCATCTTGCACCGATTAGGTTAACTATAGGGCTTACGCGCTTGCAGACCAATTCACTCAAACTTGTAGGACGCCTCTAAGAAGGTGCCCCCATCGCTCCATGCTGTACTTCGCGAGTGCAGGGATCTGGATGAGTGTGCCTCGGCCGCCGCAGTTGAATATGACGTCGCTGTCGTTCTTGGTCCACATTGCCCAGTACCGAGCGCCGACGCCGATACTGAAATGTCTGCTGAGGAAGTACGACAGCGTTCCTTCGATCTGTACGCCTTCGCCACCTTGCCCGCGCTGATCGCAGAAAGTTGTTTCAGGACGGAGGAGATGGTTATCGCGACCGGTGAAGTCGGCCCATGGCAGGTAAGCAACATCTGCGCTCACGCGCCGGTCCTCAAACAGCATAGTCTCGACGTTAAGCCCGACGCGCAGCGTAACCCGATTGGTATCTTGACTGCCGATGATTTGCCGGACCGGAGCCGCGCATGCCCGATATGGCGAGGCTGTCTGCACGCATGCGATCGAATCCGACTTCTGGCCGAAGTAAGTACCACTGATAAATGCGCCCAGCTTGGAGGTGCCACCACGCATAAATCGTAACCGACATCGGCGGTGTAGTACATGAACCTCCGTTGGCCAGATCTGACAGTGTGTGCTATAGGGCGTGCTGCCGATGCTCGAATCCTCGACGTTCATCCTTCCCTTCTTGAAGCGTCCGATGCCAACGTTGCCCTTCAGGATTATCCCCCAGGGACTATCAAGCGTGCGAACAGCTCGCCGGAAATGCCGTCCAAGCCGTGATAGGTAAGCCTGGAATTGGGGATGCCGCTATCTCCGGATATCGGGGGCGGCTTCGTGTAGTCCCACTGGAATGTGCCTCTGCTGAGCCAGACCCGCGAGCCCCGCATCTCCCAGACTATCTCGGGGCGATAGAGACTGGGCCAAAACCGAAGGATACTACGGCGTCACCTTTTTGCCGTCCGACACGCGGGTCTCAGTTGAAAATGTCGCAAACCGATCGGGCGGCCGCGCTCACCGCCGACCAGAGGGGGCTAGCAAAAACATGACCATTGAGTTTGTCTCGCGTCCAACGCCGATCCGCATGTGTTGAATCGCAGGCTCGCTAGTCTTTCGGCGCATTTGGCGCTGTCGCATCTGGACGGTCTCAAAGAAAACGGCCCCGGCGGGGCGGGCCAGGGCCGTCAACTTGGAAGGTGCGTCAGCCAAGTGGGGTCAAGGAAGACGCGAAAACAGTTGTAGCAATCAACCGACCTCATGTTCAACTATATCAAGGTTTAGAGCTGCGGGGAGCCGTAAGCCTCCTGTGCCAGCCGGCCCGCCGTCCTTACTCAGGCGACATGATGGAGAGCCCTGTTGAAGTGCTTCTTGACTTGCCCGCGCATGTCTGTCGCAAGCCTCTGGCCGAGCTCCCACAATTCCTTGTTCTGGTCGAGGGCCTTGCGGGCTTGCTCGGTGGACAAGGTCAAGACCTCGGACGCCGACCCGCTGCCAAGCAGATGGGCGAACAAATCGAACGCGAAGGCGGTATTGGCGTGAGAGATTTCGAGCACCTTGATCCCGTAGTCGGTCGCGACGCCCGCGTTGCGCGAGTACGTTTCGCTCAACGCCTCGGTCATCTGTTCAGAGGCTGTGCGGGCGCGGGCAAAGCTCTCCGCAGCTAGATCGCCGACCACTCCGGGCAATGCGATCTTCGGGAAACCCAACAACGGCATTCCGAAGATGTTAGTGCCGTTCACCGTGACTTTCATTTCACTTTCACTCAAGGCGCAGTCCCCTTCTCGCGCGAAAGCATTGCTCGCAACGCTTGCTCGCGTCACGGGAGCTGACGCTCCGTGCTCGATTCGGATTTTTGAGTGAGCTTCGATCTTGTCCCGAGCTTACTGTGCGGGACGAAGATGACGCTGTCGGTTCGGTTTGCGACTCTCGCGCAAAATTTTTTTGAGATTGTCAACTCAGACCAACGTATATCTACGGAGAGTGCTGTGTATAACGTGTGAAGCATCCCGCATTGGCCGCGCTGCAGTACGTAACCCGGTGTGCCCCAAAACAAAAACCCCGGCATCGCTGCCGGGGTTCTGCATTTCGTTGTCGTTGAGCGAAATCCCGGCTCTGCGGTGCACCGCTTCGCGCTGCACCGCGTCCGGGACGACTTCGTCGCTTAGAAGTCCATGCCGCCCATGCCGCCGCCCGGAGGCATCGCGGGGCCGCCGGCGTTCTTCTTCGGCAGCTCGGCAACCATCGCTTCCGTGGTGATCAGGAGCGCGGCCACCGAGGCAGCGTTCTGGATCGCGGTGCGCACGACCTTGGTCGGGTCGATGATGCCCTTCTTGACGAGGTCGGCATAGTCGCC
>NZ_NWTG01000051.1 GCF_002532045.1 Bradyrhizobium sp. C9
TCCAGGCTCTCGCTGCTCTCCGTCAGGAACTCGCGCAACAGATCGTCCATGAAACCAACCTTCGAAAAACGCCGAAAACGCTGCGGCGCGCGACATCAACGCGCCGGCCGGAACTTAGGTCAGCTTCTCCGCAAAGCGTTTAAGTTTGGTTGAGTAATTGGAAAAGAACGGGATCAACAAAGAGATAAGGCCGCACGATCGAATCGCGCGGCCTGTCGTAACCTTTGCTTAATGATGTTGCCGCGGCCGCGTTCAGGACGCCAGGATAATGACCTTGTCGCCGTCGAGCGTGAGCGTCACCTTCAACCCGCAGGCATCGGCCAACAGCCGCGTGTAATGCGGCTGCACGGCATGTGCATCGACGGTGTTCGGCGAGCTGGCATTGAGCAGGTCGACGATGTTCTGCGGCACCCGCGCATTGAGACCCGCGGCCAGGATGCGGAAGCTCATCGTCTCGCCGTCGCCGACCGGATCGATGGTGAGCGTGCCGCCGCGCGGGATGGTCTGCTGCGCGATGACCAGCATGTTGAGCAGCAGCTTGACCCGGTTCTTGGGCAGCAGCAGCCGCGGCAAATTCCAGGTCAGCGTCACCTTGCCGTCCTCGATATGCCCCTTCGCCATGTTCTGGGCATCGCCGAGGTCGATCTGCGCGCCGGAGGAACCCGCCGCGCCGAACGCCAGCCGGCAGAACTGCAGCCGCGCCGAAGCGGTCTTGGCGCTCTTGCGGATCAGATCGAGCGCAAAGTCGCGGTCTTCGGGCTTGGGATTGTCGTCAAGGACCTCAAGCCCATTGACGATCGCACCGACCGGACTGATGAGATCGTGACAGACCCGCGAGCACAGCAGCGCCGCGAGTTCGAGGGCATCGGGAGCGGGACCGGGAGACGAAGTGCCAGACATCAATTGTTTCCTGGAAAGCCGCACGCTGCGGAGGAGTGCGAATCACGCATGCCTGTGGGCTTGATACACCGCGCAGACGGATGCTGCCAGCTTGCGGCGGGACTGATAAAGCATGATCCGGAACAGCGGAAACCGGTTTTCCGAAAAGATCATGCTCAAACAAGGAGATGAGATCATGACGCGATGCCTTGCATCGCATCGCGATCTCAGGGAACACAACAGGATATGAGACCCGCCCATGAATAAGGCACAGCCGTCCCTGATCGGCTGCGAAGCTGCCGCCACGCTGCTCGAATCGCTGACCGAACTGGTGATCCAGGCCGGCGAGGCTATCCTTGCGGTCAACCGATCCGCCATGAACGTCACCGGCAAGAGTGACGGATCGCCGGTCACCGAGGCTGATCTCGCCGCCGACCACATCATCGTCGAAGGGCTGACGCGGCTGACGCCGCATGTGTCGCTGCTGTCGGAGGAGCGCGTTCATCTGGCGACGCCGCCCTACAAGGACAGTTTCTTCCTGATCGATCCACTCGACGGCACCAAGGAGTTCGTCGCCGGCCGCAATGAGTTCACCGTCAATGTGGCGCTGGTCACGCAGGGCGTGCCGCTGCTCGGCATCGTCGGTGCGCCTGCGCTGGGGCTGATCTGGCGCGGCATCGTCGGCAAGGGTGCGGAGCGGTTGACGCTGCAGAAAGGCGCGGTTTCGCAGGCGGCGCCGATCAGGAGCCGTCCCTGCCCGCCACGCGGCGCGCCCTGGACCGTTGCGGTCAGCCGCTCACATGGCGATGCACGCACCGAAGCCTTCATCGACGAACGCGGCGGCGCGGTCCGTGCCGTGCTGGGCTCGGCCGTCAAGTTCGGCCGTGTCGCCGAGGGCGAGGTCGATATCTATCCCCGCCTGTCGCCGACATCAGAATGGGATGTGGCGGCCGGTCACGCCGTCGTCGTTGCCGCCGGTGGCAAGGTGACCGATTCGAACCGGCGCCCATTGCATTTTGGGTTAGGCCGCCAGGACTTTCTGGTGCCGGAATTCATCGCGTGGGGCGACCCGTCCGCGGCGGCGTGACTACTGCGCGAGACTTTCTTCCAGCTCCGGCCAGCGCGCCGCGGCTTCCTTCAGGAAGCGCGCGGGATCGGCGGCGAAGGCGTCGCGGCTGTGTTCCCGGTTGAACAGATAGAGCCTGTTGCCGACGACGGCCCAGAAGCGCGGATTGCCGGCGCAGGTCACGCCGCGCACCAGGTCGGTCGGATCATAGCCGCCGAACTGCGGGCCATAGATTTCAGGATGGGCCACGAACGAGGCGCGGTTGCCCTCGTTGCGGAAACGCCAGACCGCGCCGCTGTCGGCAGCCTCGTATTCCGGCCGCCCCTGGGTGGCGGCGGCATCGGTGAAATAGGCGACGGGATCGAATCCCTCGATCGCAAGGCCCGAGTAACGGTTCGTCACCACGCGCTCGGTCGTCGTGGCCTGAACCGGCAAAGAGGGCCCGATGGCCGTCAAAATGCCCGCCAACAGGCCGAAAAAGGCCATGCCCCGGCACGATCCATATCTTTCCTGCCGTTGTGCCGTCATAGTTGATACCGATAACATCCGAGTCGAGGGGACACTGGGCGCAACCTAGAGCCGTGCCTGTTGGCATCAGGTTAAAGGGCAACGCCCGGATTTCGATAGCAGGGGTTCTTAATGACTTTCGCATCACGCCTTGCCGCGGTCGCGTTTGCCGCGTTGATGTGCTGGAGCGCAGGGGCGTCCGCGCAGCAGCCCCCACCACCACAATATCCACCGCCGCAGCGTGAGCCGACACCGTATACTTACGGGCCCGACGAACTGGTCGGCGCCGGGCACAAGTTCTTCGGCAACGTCTCGCGCGGACTCGCCTCGGTGATCGAGCGCGCGGTCAGCCAATGGGGCCTGCCCAACGGCTATGTGCTCGGCGAGGAAGGCTCGGGTGCTTTCGTGGCCGGGCTGCGCTATGGCGAAGGCACGCTCTACACCAAGAACGCCGGCGACCTCCGGGTCTATTGGCAGGGACCTTCGGTCGGCTTCGACTGGGGCGGCGACGGCGCCCGCACCATGACGCTGGTCTACAACCTGCCCTCGACCCAGGCGATCTATCAGCGCTTCGTCGGCATCGACGGCTCGGCCTATATCGTCGGCGGCTTCGGCATGACGGCGCTGACCGCCAACAACATCGTGCTGGTCCCGATTCGCTCGGGCATCGGCTTGCGGCTCGGCGCCAGCGTCGGCTATCTCAAATTCACCCCGCGCGCGACCTGGAACCCGTTCTAGGTCGCTGCGCCGATCGGGTGATTGTGCCGGGCGCTCCGGCACGGTTAGCTGTTCAGGTTAACGCGGCAAACGGGCTGGCCTTTGGCCGGCCCGCCGTGGCATTGTGATTAACGAATTCCTGCTTTCTTTGGAGTGACCCTTCATGATCGAGCCGATCATGTACGCGGCGATCGGTTTCCTGATCTCGATGCTGTGTGGCCTGATGATCGTTCCGCTGGTGCATAACCGGGCGGTGCGGCTGACCACGCGCCGCATGGAGGCGGCCACCCCGCTGTCGATGGCCGAGATCCAGGCCGACAAGGACCAGCTCCGCGCCGAGTTCGCCATGTCGGCCCGCCGGCTCGAGATGAGCGTCGACCAGCTCAAGAGCAAGACCACGAGCCAGCTCGCCGAGCTCGGCAAGAAGACCGATGCGATCAACCGCATGAAGATCGAGCTGGGCGAGAAGAACGCCGCGATCTTCGCGCTGGAAGCGCGCGAGAAGGCGATGAAGGAGCAGCTTCGCGCCACCGAGGAAGAGTTTTCCGCCAAGACCGAGCTGTTGCGCAACGCCGAGCAGGCACTGACCGACAAGCAGGGCGAACTTGGCAAGATCAACGCCGAGCTCAGCGACCGCTCGATGACGGCTGACAGCCGCCAGATCGAGCTGGTCGCGGTGCGGACCCAGGTCGAGGAGTTGAAGAACCGTGTCGGCGATGCCGCCAGGGAGTTCGCGGCAACCGAAGCCCGCCTCGCCCAGGAGCGCAACCAGTCGGAGACCGCAACGCGCGAGCTCACCGACGCGCGCGGCCGGGTCGAGAATCTGAGCCAGCGGGTCACCGATCTCGACCGTCAGCTGATCGTCCAGGTCAAGGAAGCCGAAATGCTCGGCAACCGCGTCACCGACCTCGAGACCCGGCTTGCGACCCAGGGCAAGCTGCTTGCCGAGCGCGAATTCGAGAACGGCCAGCTCAAGCAGGCCAACGCCGCCGCCGAGCGGACGGTGCAGGAGCTGCGCGAGGAGATCGCTGCGACGAGCGGCGGCAAGTCGTCCGTGCTCGAGAAGCTGCGCCAGGAGAAGGCGGCAGTCGAGGAGCAATTGCGCATCATCAGCGACGATCGCGGCAAGCTGCAGCGCGACATCAACGCGATCCAGCAGCAGGCCGAGAGCTCCTGGGCGACCGAGCGGATGGAGAACGCGCTGCTGCGCGAGCGCATCAACGACATCGCCGCCGAGGTGGCCAAGCTCGCGATCCAGCTCGAGGGCCCCAATTCGGCGATCGAGGCGATGCTGGCGGCGGAGCCGACCGTGCCGGCCAAGGCGACCGCCAAGCCCGCCAACGGTGCCGCAAATGGTGTCCCGGCGGGCAGCGGGATGCCGGAAGGCGGCGGCACGCTCGCCGAGCGCATCCGGGCGCTGCAGTCACACGCCTCCCGCGCCCGCCAGCAAGGCGCCTGATTCCCGCAGGTCTTGATTCCCGCAGGGTTTGGCTTGACACCCCTACCCGGCACTTCGTAAATCGCACGCTCTGACGAAGCGCCCATTTTCGATCGGCCGGCAACGGCCCTTGGTACGTCAGATCCCGGACGCATAGCTCAGCGGGAGAGCGTTCCCTTCACACGGGAGAGGTCCAAGGTTCGATCCCTTGTGCGTCCACCATTTCCCTTCCTGAACCGCCGGGTACGGACGATTATCGACATTCCGGAACCCTTCGGGACCGGCTCATCAAAAATGTCGAAAACAACCCCATGCACAGTAGCCGACGCGGCGGCGGCCGCGGCCAATCTCACCGCCGGCGGCGGTGCGGGGCGGATGACGGCCTGGTGTTGCGCCGGCCGAGTTCGCCGAGCAGATCGCGAACCGCGCCGTCGAGTTCGTCGGGTGGCGGGGTGGCTTGATCGGCAGATTGCGTGACGGTCGGCCGATACCAGCGGCGGGCGGAGATGTCGTCATTCGCGGCCCGGACCATCGGTGCATGCACGCGCGGCGAAGACCGCCGTCTGCGGCGCGAGATCAGTTCGCGCACGCCGTACCCCGATACGAACCCGATCCCGGTGACCAGCACGACAATCAGCAATTCCAGCATTGTGTCGTCCCACCATCGCCCTGCCGCAATGCAATAAGCGCGACAATGCGGCAGCGGCTTGACCGGGCCGGTTCCTTTTCACTGTGCCGAGCACAATGCTGACCCTCGGAGTCCTACGGGGTTTTGTTTGCAGGCCTCCTCGGCTACCTTCCCGGCACTCGCGGGGGCCGGGACGTCTCGATGCGCAAGGGCAACGACTACATTCTGAAGCTGCGGCCTTGGTCATTATCGACGTTCGTCGTCGCCCTGCTGGCCGTGGTGCTCGCCACCGCGACGCAGGAGATGTTCGCGAGCTTCGGCATGCAGTTCTATTTCGCGGCCTTCGTGCCGGCGATCCTGATCGCCGGGCTGATGGGCGGCGCGCCGGCCGGCGCCTTCGCCACCATCATCACGGTACCGATCGTCTGGTGGGTGTTCATGCCCCCGTATTTCGAGTTCGCCTGGCCGACGGCCGACGATTATGACAGCATCGCGACGTTCCTGCTGTCGAGCGCACTCCTGCTCGGTTTCTCGCAGCTCTACCGGGAAGCGCTGGCCATTTTGCGGAAATAGCCTGAGCGGCGCAGGTCGCGACCGCCCGCCGGCGCCGGCAAGCCGGTTGCCTGCCCTGATCGCTTGCCCTCAGATCCCGAACATCCAGACCGCGACGATGGTGGCCAGTGTCGCCAGCCCGCTGATCGTCCAGCCCACCGTGTAGAAGGTATCCTCGGGGGCGGTGTCGAGCACCGTATTGGTAGTTTCCGTCATTGACCGCCAGCGCATGGCGTCTCTCCTCGGAACTCCTGCCCAGCGACATAACGCGGCGCGCGGTTCCCGGTTCCGGCCGTTTTCGCGCCGACTGCGCCGTTCACGCACAGCTCACGGACTGCTGATCGCCGTCGCGGAACCTGCGACATTCTGTCCCGTTGAGGGGCGCCGGAAACCAACTTGGGAGAACCATCCGATGCGAACACTGATCCTCGCCGCCACGGCGCTGGCCTTCGTCTCGTCCACCGCGCTCGCGCAGGACAAGGCCGCCAGCCCGGCCCCCGCAGCGCAAAGCGGCGACACGGCGACCAAGGGCGAGGCGACCAAAATGGCGCCGAAGAAGAAAGCCAAGAAGAAGAAGTCGAGCGCCAAGGGAGGCGCAAAGGCCGGCGCTGCCACGACCGGCGACGATGCGGCCAAGCAATAAACAGAAACAATCGCGTTAGCCGATCACGAATCGGACGATCACGGAAAAGGCCGCCCGAAGGCGGCCTTTTTGTTGCTGTCTCGGTGCGGATGCCGCCTCGCCCGTTGCGTCGCGATCAAATGCGCCGGCCGCTTAGGGCAGTGATTGTTCGGGCCGTGAGAACTGAACCAAAAATTCAAGTGCGGGAGAGGGAGCGAAAGAGGCGCAGAGCCGATAATCCGCACCGCCATTGGATCGTTCTGAAAATTGACTACCAGCTCCAGAAATTGCTCCACCTCCCGCACGTTCTGTTGTGACGCGCGTGCAGCGGCAACGCATGATCCAAACGGGCTATCACCGCGATGCGTTGAAAGATTCATCGACAGGCCTAATGCTGAGCGCCGTCGTCGCGCCCGCCTGCGAGCCCGCTCTCGCGTATCCGCTCCGCAAACCAGCGCGACGTGGCGCTGTCGATGGCGCCGCCGGCATAGATTTCGGAAAAGCTCACGCCGTGCTGCCCGACGATCACCAGAACGCCCATCGCATAGGCAAACCACACATTCGGATCGGTCAACGCCTGCAGCTTGCGCTGATCGTGATCGAGCGGCTGGTGGTTGCTGTCCTTGCGCAGCTCGACGGCCAACAGATTGTTCGGGATGTCGCGCTGATGCACGACGATATCGGGATAGATCGACTTGCCGAGATGGTCGTCGGTCGAGCTGCCCGAGCCGCGCGGCAGCCGCAGCGTGCGCTCGCCGAGCCGGTCGTAGTTGCAGTCGACCTGCCAGCCGGGAAACTGCCGCTCGACATAGACCGCAAGCCGGTGAGTAAGCGTTCGCTCGCCGAGGTCGCGCTCCAGCAGGAAGGTCTCCTGCGCGTAGAATTCCCCGACCGCGGCGATCAGCCTGTTCAGCTCGGTCTGCATTGGCGCCTCCGACTGGACTGGGCCGCCGCCGCGGCCATTGAACTTGCACTCTAGTTGCGCATGGCCTCCGCGCAAACGCTTCGCATTTGTCGCGGAGAAAACCGCTTCGCACTTTGCGCTAACGCGGCCGTTCCGGTCCGGATCATACGCCTACATCTGCACTTCGATCAGCTGCGGGCCCGGCTCGGCGACGGCATTCGCCAGCGCCTTGTTGAACTCGTCCGCTGATGTGACCGCCACCGCCGGTACGCCCATGCCCTTCGCGAGCGCGACGAAATCGAGCGTCGGCCGATCGATCTTCAGCATGTCCTGCGCCCGCTCGCCCGGCTCGCCGGCGCCGACGCCGTCGAACTCGCCGCGCAGGATCTGGTAGATGCGGTTGGCGAACACGATGGTCACGACGTTGAGCCCTTCACGCGCCTGGGTCCACAGCGACTGGATCGTGTACATCGCGCTGCCGTCGCCGACCATGCAGATCACCTTGCGATCCGGACAGGCGATCGCCGCGCCGGTCGCGACCGGCGTCGAATAGCCGATCGAGCCGCCCAGGTTCTGAATCCAGTCGTGCGGAGCGGCGCTCGCCGTCAGCGGAAAGAAACCGCGCCCGGTCGTGATGGATTCGTCGACCAGGATGGCATTGTCAGGAACCGCAGCCGCGATCGCCTGGGCGATCGACGCATGGTTCAAGGCACCCGTCGGCTTCACCAGTTCGACGGTCGCCTGCGGCTTCACATCGGCCGGCTTGGCGCCAACCGCCGAGGCCAGCGCCTGCAGCGCCGCCACCGAATTCTCCCCGCTCGAGGTCATGCGATGCACCTCGCATCCCTCCGGCTTCAGCAGGCTCGGCTTGTTCGGATAGGCGAAGAACGCGACAGGTTCGTTGGCTTCGACGAGAACGATGTGTCGAAAGCCCTTCAGCGCCGCGAGCGCCAGCTCGACCACGTAAGGCACCCGCTCGATCGAAAACCGCCCGCGTCCGCGCGCCATCCGCGGGCTCGCCAGCGGACCCATGACCTTGCAGCCCGTCTTGCCGGCGATCTGCGCCGCCAGCGCCAGCCCCGCCTCTGTCACCGCGCTGCCGGTCATCAGCAGCAATGTCGGTTCACCGCTGCGCAGCACCTTGGCGGCGCTCTCGACGGCCTGCGGCGAATAGTTCCGGCGCTGCGATTCCACGGGCACCTGGGCCACCTCGTCGGCCTCGTTCCACGCGGTGTCGGCAGGCAGGATCAAGGTGGCAACCTGCGGCGGTGCGCCGCTGGCGGCGGCGATTGCGGCTGCGCCATCACGGGCGACCGACTTGGCGTCCGGCGAGGTGCGTACCCAGGCCGACATCGGCCGTGCCAGGCCTTCGATGTCTGATGTCAGTGGCGCGTTGTATTCGATGTGATAGGTCGCGTGCTGGCCGACGATGTTGACGATGCCGGAATTCGCCTTCTTGGCGTTGTGCAGATTGGCGAGGCCGTTGGCAAGGCCGGGCCCGAGATGCAGCAGCGTCGAGGCCGGCGTTCCCTTCATGCGGAAATAGCCGTCGGCCGCACCGGTCACCACACCCTCGAACAGGCCGAGCACGCAGCGCATGCCGGGGACCTTGTCCAGTGCCGCGACGAAATGCATCTCCGAGGTGCCGGGATTGGTAAAGCAGACGTCCACGCCGCCCGCGACCAATGTCCGCACCAGACTTTCCGCACCGTTCATGCTCACGCTCCCGTTTCGAGATGTTCTTGAGGTCGCTCTAGAGCATGATCCGATCCGATTGAATCGGATCATGCTCGCATCCTTTTGTTTGGTCGCGTTTTCTTGACGCGAACCGGCACCCACTTGGCTTGAAAACGCACCAGATCAACCATTCTTCAGCCGCTTCGTCAAAGGTTTGGCCGAACAATGCAGCTATCGCTTCCGGTCTGTTGCCTTTTTAAACCGTGTTGTCGGAAAATGGCTGATGTCACGGCTTCGTCGCTTGCGAAACGCTGGCGATTATGGCCTTTTTGGCTGCATATTTGATTGTTCGCGAGGACGACGACGATGCGCAAGATTGCCTTGATGTTTGCCGCGCTCACGATCCTGGCAGGTGCCGGCCAGGCTCAGGCCCAGTTCTTCGATTCCCGTGGCTACCAGTCCGAAGCCCCGAGCTTCTTCGGCGGTGGCGGCGCAAGCCCGATCCCGCGCACCACCGTCAACTACGAAACCAACTACGCCCCCGGCACCATCGTGGTGAACACCGCCGAGCGCCGGCTCTATCTGGTGATGGCGAACGGCCAGGCGCTGCGCTACGGCATCGGCGTCGGCCGCGACGGCTTCCGCTGGAGCGGCGTGCACCGCATCTCCGCGAAGAAGGAATGGCCGTCCTGGACGCCGCCCTCGGACATGCTGCGCCGCCGCCCCGATCTGCCGCGCCACATGGCCGGCGGCATCGAGAACCCGCTCGGCGCGCGCGCGATGTATCTCGGCTCGACGCTGTACCGTATCCATGGCTCGAACGAGCCGGAGACGATCGGCCAAGCGGTCTCGTCGGGCTGCTTCCGGATGACCAATGAGGACGTCAAGGATCTCTATGATCGCGTCTCGGTCGGCGCCACCGTCGTGGTGAAGAACTGATCGCGTCGATTTCGACGGAACCAGCTTCATCCGGCAAGATCGTCAATCGCACCTTGCGCTGCCGCAAACCTTGCGGCAGCGTCGTCGCAATGTCCCAGCACCGTCCTTCGATACTTCTGCTTCTCGCCGCAGCGCTCGCGGTTTGCCTCACCGATAGCGCCGTGCCTGCCGCCGCCGAGGTGCCAGCCATCGCCTCGCGCCAGCGCAACGAGAAGAAGGTCTTCACCGACGCCGAGATCGTCGAAGGCTTCCTGAAGACCGCGTTCGGCGCCGAATATCATCTCGCCGGCCGGGTCGACCGCATCCGCAAATACGACAAGCCGGTGCGCGTGTTCGCCGACGGCAACCGTGCCGACCGCAAGGTCCAGCTCGCCAAGGTCATCGCCGACATCCGAGCCAAGGTGCAGCATCTCGACATCGCGATGACCGATAGCAACGACGCGGCGAATGTCGTGGTCAAGCTGGTGCGCGACCGCGAGCTCTACCGCACCATCGCGACCTTCTACGGCCAGGAGCGCGCCAAGGAGATCCGCACCTCGCTCGACCCGCAATGCCTGTCCGGCTTCCGCAAGAACGAGAACTACGAGATCGAGCATTCCGACGTCATCCTCACCGTCGACAATGGCGATTTCGTCTTCCTCGACTGCGCCTATGAGGAGCTGCTGCAGTCGCTTGGTCCGATCAACGACACTGCGACGGTGCCGTGGACCATGTTCAACGACAGCGTCTCGATGGGCTTCTTCGACGTCTACGACCAATATTTGCTCAACCTGCTCTACGATCCCCGCATCAAGCCCGGCATGAACGTCCAGGAGGTCAAGGCCGCGCTGCCCGAAGTGCTGACCGACGTCCGCGCCTGGGTCGCGAAGGTGAACCATCTGGAGTGAGGGTGGGCCGCCGCAATAGGCAGGGATGCTGCAACACATAAAACTGTCGTCCCGGCGAAGGCCGGGACCCATATGTGGACGGCCCCCGTGGCACA
>NZ_NWTG01000004.1 GCF_002532045.1 Bradyrhizobium sp. C9
GTGACGCAGGCACTCCGCGACAAAATCCAAGACCTTGCGCAGGACGCTGGGGCGGCGGCCGAGGCTCTGGCCAAGGCCAAGACTGCATCTGATATCCAGTTTGGCGGCAAGTCCGCATTTCTATCCCCGCAAGATCTGGCGATTGCCCAGCAGCTGAAGAGCATTTACGGCAACGACATTCCGGCTGCGCTGGCGAGCAGCGAGGCTGCTGGCCTCAGGTTCAATACCACCGTCAAGGAACTGGCCACGCTTGGCCAACAGGTCAACAGCGGTTTCTTGGTAGATTTTGAAACCCAGATCCGCAACGGCGCATCCGCGATGGACGCGCTCAAGACAGCCGGCCTCAATGCGCTCGGCAAGATTGCTGACAAACTAACGCAGATGGCGGCTGATCAGCTTTGGTCAGCAGCGTTCGGTGGCAGCGGCGGACTTGGCAATCTGTTTGGTGGTCTGTTTGGCGGTAAAGCCAGCATTGCCACTGATGGAATAGGCGGATTTGGCCCAACAGTGCCGGCATTCGCAACAGGTACGGACTTCGCGCCTGGCGGCATGTCGCTTGTAGGCGAGAACGGGCCAGAGTTGCTGAACCTGCCTCGCGGCGCGCAAGTCATTCCAAATGACGTGCTCAAGTCTGGTGGAGTTGGCGGCGGAGTGTCTGCCCCTGTGTCGATCAATATCGATGCGCGCGGAGCTGACTCCGCTGGGTTGGCCCGGCTGCAAGGGCAAATCGCGCAACTGCAGGCGGAATTGCCCACGCGGGTTGTGGCCGCTGTTAAGGACGCCAAGGCGCGTCGGGTGTTGGCGTAGAGTTAGACAGGGTTGTCATGGACTAGTTCAGCCGTGGGCTCCACCTTGGGATTGCTGGGACTCTCATACGCTTGGGTATTCGCTTGGCGGGCAGCGGCTGTCTCAACTAGTGTGCCGGGATCTCTCCACCCCTCCTCAGTCGCGCGTATACGCATGGCGACGTGATAGATATCGCTTCCCCAATTTTTGTAGGCTGCGGAAGCAGTATCGTAAATGGTTTTCATGAACTTGTGCTCTAATGGAGGCTCGTTTGGAATACTCAACTCGGGGCGTTTGGCTCTGTTCATGACTTTGACCACGTCAGCGGCTATCGAGATGCCGAGTAGTCCGATCTTCGAAATATTCGTGTCATATATCGGCGTCTTGAAGGTCGGAAAATGTAGTGCCTGCTTGAATGCCGGAACGTTCGATTGAGCCATCGCACCCGACATTTGAGAGAAGGTGTCCATTACGCCTTGATAGTTCTGTGCCTCATTGAGCAACCCAACAAGCTCGGCCCTTATGGCGGCGCGTAGCAGGCTGCGATCGTTTTCTTCTTGTGCGCGCGCCGCAGCCTCTTCCAGTTCAGCAGCATGCACCCTGGCCTCGCGGTTGAGTTTGGCTTGATGCTCCTGCGAACGGATAAGATTCGCAAAGCCGCGTCTGGCTTGGTGTCCTATAATAGCTAGGCCAAGGATCGCCCCGCAAAGCGTCGCGGCGCCAGGGTCAATCTTCCAGCCTGCTTGCGTGTAGGCCCATACAACATTGAGGGCAAAAATTGCGAGCGTTGCTGCTAGGGCGACGCGAAGCTCAAGCGGAAGTCGGCGGAATCTGCTGGTTGACCACACGGGAATCGCTCGTAGTTGAAGGGTTTGTAGCAGCCACCTACTTAATAGTAGCGATTTGATCGTTCACTAAATCCTGAAACGCGGCGAACGCGACGTATGCGCGTTCGCATTGACCCGTCAAAAGGTCGGTTAAAGGGTCCAGTTTTATGCCGTCGAGCATTGTGTAGGTATAAGTGACTTGCTTGGAAGTCGGGTCGATGCTGCGGCTAACAACCTGTGTAATTCCATGACCGATACGCGGAGAAAAGCGATGGTTGTAAGCATTGCGAAAATCATGCGTTAATCTGGATCGAATGACGTGCGGCAGATTTATCGCGGTGACGGCGAGTGGATCTATGGCATCGTGATGTACGTCGAATTGTTCGTCCTCCGTCATGTCTGAGAGCACTCTGTGCCAAGCCTTGAGATTGTGAGCATAGTTCGTCAGATCATTGATGCTGTTCGCGATCTCTCGCGAGAATTCATCGATCATTGGACGATAAGCAAACCAATGAAAAGTCGGTGAGTCGGGCATGTGCCACCAATCATAAGGCATGTACTGCCCTGAAAATGGAACGGCTTCGAGCGACTCGAGATACCGACTATACGTGCTAAGATTCATGCGGTGATGCCCCGGGGGAGTGAAATTTGCTGACGGTCTACCTGCTCACCCGAACGTCGCCGTAATCCTCTTCCATCGGCCGCTCACCATCAAAATCTGTGTGAGCAAGTAGGGCGCCGATACCGAACAGCACCATGCCGCCAATCCACACCAGGCAGGTTGCCGTCAAATATGCGGACGTACCGACGCCAATATTGCCGGTGAGTCCGAATAGCGTGCCGGCGTTGAACAGCAAGCCGATGACTCCCCAAAGCCAAAACAATACTGCAAGAAATCCCTTTGAAGCGCCATGGTTGCTCCTCAACCGGAATGTGCGTTCCCAATTCTCTTTGCGCTTGAACAGTGCCATTGAAGTCCCCTACGCCCAGCTGCAACTGTAGATCGCGGGGGCGGGGCTGGGCAACTATGATGTGGATTTGGCTTAAGGGCTGCACGGCCGTTAGCCTTTAGTCGCCTTCCGGTTGATGGGAGAGCAGACTACGCTCGACCGCTGTCTGTTATGTACCGTGGCAAACAGCAGATCGTTCTCGACATCCCCCGGAGCGAAAGCTTCGGGGGATTGTTGGCCGTGGTTTTACGGGGCACCATTTGTGAACCAGTTCACAAATCCGCCGCGCGACAACTGCTACATCGGCGTTGCTGGGGGATTTCAGGGGCCCAGCAGATAGGCGCCGTCGGGACGCTCATTTTCGAGCCCGGCGGCGTAGTTTTTCCATCGCATGCGGCGCGCGCGGCGCATGGCCGTTGAGCGGGGGCTCGTTTAGCTAGGCTGAAATGAACAACCAGGTTCCTCTTGGGATATTGGCGAACCAGTTTTGGCACGAGGCAGTTGCATACCTACGCGCTGCGGATACGCTCATTCGCGACGCATCTGCAATGGACACAATCCCACCAACGTATTTCATGATGAGCCATAGCCTTGAGCTAATGCTTAAGGCGTATCTTCTCTCGCGCGATGTCCCCTATCTCGAGGTGTTCGGCCTCCAACACCACATTCTGAAGGCTTACGAAAAAGCGAAGAGCCTCGGGCTGGTGGTCGATGTTGAGCACGCGGAGGCCATGACTGAAAGGCTGTCCGATTTCCACAAGGTGCATCTATTTCGCTATCCCGTGGTCAGCAAAGAAGACGGAAGCCTACTTCTGCGCGGCACTCTAGTTCGCCCGACCGAGGTTCTGCAGATCATCGAAGCCATCGGCACCAAGATCTCTAGTTCCGTAATGTTTGCGCGGCTCAATGCGGCCAGGCACGGCGATTTCCCGACAGAGACTTGGCACATGGGTATGCCGGCTGGCGAGGACGCAGATGCGTCGGAGTAACCTAGTGAGATGAAGGGGACAAGTCTTACGCTTGATGAACAGACGGGCAGTTGGCAAATGCGGCGTAGGCGGCATCCTTGATCCGGTTTAGTCCAGCAACGGAGTCGGAGCTGACTTCGTATGTGCGAAGTCGTCCCTCAAACGTATTGCGAAACGTTCGGCCGTGCAGGGAATTGCGGATCAATATCTTGGTCTGAACGGTTGCCAGTGGATGCGCGTGAAGCGTTGGGAACATCTCGCCGACAGTGCCATCTACCTGATGCTTGGTCGCTTCTTCTCTCAACTCTTGCGCGTGACCCACGGAGTGACGAATTTCAGCGAAGTCGGGAAATAATTGACGCAACAGCTTGTTGGCTGCCTTGAGCTGTTTACGATCGACATATTGGGCCAACGTTGGGCATTCCGTGAAGATTGGCCGCGCGGTGGACTCCAACGCCTTGGCGAAATTCCAGATCGTGACAGCTCCATCGCGCGCCGCTATGTGCATTCGCGCAAGTCCATCGCTTGTTGTGTTAGTGATTGTCGCGCGCGCGTACTCGTTGAAGCTCTCATCAAAGAGTCGAACAGCCGCGCCAAAATCGCTTGCATATGATGATAGGGCGCGGAGCGTTTGCTGGACGTCATTTCCAGCACGCCGTTCGTGCTCTGGGAGACTATTGGCGCCCAACTCAGGCCAGTCACCGACCACCCGCTTTAACCCAGCGAATATGTCGGGTGGCAGGCTCATTTGTTCGCCTTCAGCCCGATCTCAACTAGCCTGCGAATAGCTTCCGGTCTCGTCGGTGCGGCGTCTTGCTCTGCTATCCATTTGTCCACCGCCGACAAGTCGTCTGGCTGCATGCGGACGCCAATAAGCGTGCCCTTTCCCGTGGGGGGAGGCCCGCGCTTTTTCTGTGTTATCACGGTTTGACGCTTCATGGAATCTGTGTTAACACAGTTTCGGGGCCGGTCAAATGAGCCGGTTCGACAGGGGAATATGAATGTCTGATCTTAATCTTAATGCTAGCGCGAGTATTGACCCATCCACGGCTTTTTCCGCGCACGCCTATTACATCGCCCTCCGGGATGCAGGCTGCGATCCGTTTGTTCGTGGTGGGGCTCTTCAGCATCTTTTGAAAGGAGAGTCGGCTCTCGCGCGAGAGGCCGGTGAGTGGGGCGGGCGCCATGATCCGGATGGCTCGCTCCGCATAGAACACGCCCGTGCTGCGTGGGCGAACCGAACGTCGGATGATGATGTCATTCCGCTGGGCATGCGCTAAGGGGCCGGCCTGAAGGGGTGCTGTATAATGCTGGGCGGGTTGTTTGAGTCGGCTCCGACCGACAACCACCCACAGGTGCGCTAGCCTCGGCTGGCGAAGTAGAGCAGAGCAATTTCTTCAGGGGCGCGCTCTTGCCCAATCCAGCCAACGACAATCAACGCGGGGGCATCGTCCCTCGCGGCCTACGCCGTACCGATGCGGCGCGATATCTCGGAATCAGTCCGAGCCATTTCGATAAGCAGCGGGAAGCGGGCGCAATCCCGGCTCCCAGGCAAATGCTGGGCGTTTTGCTGTGGGACCGACACGAGCTAGATTCGTTGTTTGACGGCAAGGCACCCGCTGTCGCCAATGAAAACGATTACTGGGAAAAGCATTGCGCCAGCGCAAACCGAAATATGTGAATGAGTACCTGGATAGACACGGGCAGCCCCGTATCTATTTGCGCAGGCCGGGCAAGCCGCAAATTGCCTTGCCTGTGCCGTTGTACACCGAGGAATTTTGGACGGCATACCGTGCGGGCATGGGCGGTGAAGAGACGCCTGCCGTGAGGCGCGTCAAGGCTGGCTCGATTGCTGCGGCCGTCAAAGGCTACTACGGATCCACCGAATTCAAGGCTTTGGCCAAGTCGACACAGGACGTTTACAGCGGCGTGCTGGACAGATTCGTTGAGAAGCATGGTGACGGCCCGATTGCCACCATGCAGCCGAAGAATATCAACATCATCATTGACGAGATGGCCGACACGCCTTCGGCCGCGTCCAACTTTCGCAAACGCCTGAAGGCCGTGATGGATTACGCGGTTTCGGCTGGCTTGCGCAGCGACAATCCGGTTGTTGTGGCCAAGCGCGTGAAGCTCAAAACCAAAGGCCACCGCACTTGGACTGAGGAAGACATCACCAAATTCCGAAAGCAGTACAAAGTTGGCACACCATTGCGATTGGCCTTTGAGGTGCTGCTACATACGGGCCTCAGGCGCTCTGACGCCGTGCGCCTTGGCTGGCAGCACTTCACGAAAGACGGTTTCGTTATCAGCACCAAAAAGAGCCAAGGCCACGTTGAGCTTTGCATTCCGGTGCACGCGGATCTGGCGCGCTACATTGCCGACTGCCCGAATGACGGCCCGGCTTTCATTGCCACCATGTATGGCCGTGCGCGTAGTGAGAAGGCGTTTTCCAGTTGGATTAGCGAAGCTGCAGGAGACGCTGGCTTGCCAGAAGGCTCGAGCCCGCACGGAGTCCGCAAGGCTGCATGCCGTCGATTGGCCGAGGCGGGATGCAGCGCGCTCGAAATCATGTCCATCACGGGTCACACCGACATCCGCGAAATCGAGCGGTATTGCCGCGAGGCAGCGAAGAGGAAACTAGCCGTTGCAGCCATGGCGAAATTGCAAAACGGCTTCGATAAATTGCCTAACCCAAGCCCGAGGTTAGGCAAAAGCGCTGATAAGTTGTTGAAATCTTTGACGAGAAAAGCCGTCTGGCGATCCCGGCAGGATTCGAACCTGCAACCCGCGGAGTAGAAATCCGCTACTCTATCCAGTTGAGCTACGGGACCGTGGCCGCCTTGTAGCATCCGCAATATGAAAAATCCGCTTTTCCGCCAAGTCCGTCCGAACCGATTTTTGTGGTCGGACGACAAAGGCGAGCAGGGGTCCCGCCCTGTGTTGGCCAGACCAGCCCGCCGAGCCGGCATGACGCTGCCGCCGGCGCCGGTCGAAGGAATGTCGGCAATGCAATCTGCGACGTTTTCGTCCGTTCATGTCGGCGCCTTCACTCTGTCACCTTTTCGCGCATTTTTTAACCCCAACGCGGCGGGCGACCGCGGGGCGTTCAGGAGCTCCATCATGATCGGATCGGTTCGTGCGGCCGCACTTTGCGCCACGCTGGCGCTCGGCCTGGTGAGCGCCCAGGCCGCGGACAAGGCCTTCAAGCGCGACGATCTCGCCGATTCCGCGATCAAGCTGGAGGCCCAGATCAAGAGCGAGGCGGGCGCCGTCAACAAGTCGGCTGCGACCTTGCGGACCGACGCTGACGCCGCCTTCAAGCGCAATGATTTCCGCGGCGGGCTCACGATCCTCGGCCAGATCGCGGCAACCGCGCCCGAGGACGGCGCCAACTGGCTGCGGCTTGCCAAAACCGTCTTCCAGATCCGCTCAGCCAGCTCAAGCGAACAGACCTTCCTGATGGAGCGCGCCTCCACCGCCGCCTACATCGCCTATCAGCGCGCCGGCAGTGCGGGCGAGGAGGCCGATTCGCTGGCCGTGCTCGGCAAGGCGCTCGCGGAGCGCAAGCTGTGGCGTCCGGCGCTCGACGCGTTGCGGCTGTCGCTGGATCAGCGCGAGGTCGCCGATGTGCGCGGCCAGTATGAGAAGATGCGCGACGAGCACGGCTTCCGGCTGCTCGATTATACCGTTGATTCCGACGCGGCATCGCCGCGAGCCTGCTTCCAGTTCTCCGAGGAGCTCGCCAAGCGCGTCGACTTCGCGCCGTATCTCGCACTGGCCGGCTCCGACAAGCCGGCCCTGTCGGCCGAAGGCCAGCAACTTTGCGTCGACGGGCTGAAGCACGGCGAGCGCTACAACATCAATCTGCGCGCAGGTCTGCCGTCGACCGTCAAGGAGACCCTGCCGAAATCGGCCGAGTTCAACATCTATGTCCGCGACCGCAAGCCGTTCGTGCGGTTCACCGGGCGCTCCTACGTGCTGCCGCGGACCGGCCAGCGCGGTATCCCGGTGGTCAGCGTCAACACGCCGGCGGTCACGGTCGACGTGTTCCGGATCGGCGACCGCAACCTGATCAACACCGTGATCGACAGCGACTTCCAGAGCACGCTGAGCCGCTATCAGCTCTCCGATCTCGGCGACCAGCGCGGCGTCAAGGTGTGGTCCGGCGAGCTCGCCACCGCCACCACGCTGAACCAGGACGTCGTCACCGCGTTTCCTGTCGACCAGGCGCTCGGCGACCTGCAGCCGGGTGTCTACGTCATGACCGCTGCGGCCAAGGGGCCCGGCAGCGATGACGACGGCACGTTGGCGACGCAATGGTTCATCGTTTCCGACATGGGGCTGTCGGCGTTCTCCGGCAACGACGGTATCCACGTCTTCGTCAATTCGCTGGCCTCCACCGAAGCGGTCGCCAATGCCGAAGTGAAGCTGGTCGCCCGCAACAACGAGATCCTGGCCACCCGCAAGACCGACGCAGCGGGCCATGTGCTGTTCGAGCAAGGGCTGGCGCGCGGCGAGGGCGGATTGTCGCCCGCGCTGCTGACGGTGACCGGCGAGAAGGCCGACTACGCCTTCCTGAGCCTGAAGACCAACGCATTCGACCTCACCGACCGCGGCGTCGCAGGCCGCGCAATCCCGGTCGGCGCGGACGCCTTCGTCTACGCCGAGCGCGGCGTCTACCGCTCCAACGAGACCGTGTATTTGACCGCGCTGCTGCGCGACGGACAGGGCAACGCTCTGACCGGGACGCCGCTGACCATGGTGATCGAGCGGCCCGATGGCGTCGAATTCCGCCGCACCGTGCTGCCCGACCAGGGCGCCGGCGGCCGCATGCTCGCGGTGGCGCTGAACTCCGCGGTGCCGACCGGGACCTGGCGTGCGCGCGTCTTTACCGATCCCAAAGGCTCGTCGGTAGGCGAGACCACCTTCATGGTCGAGGATTACATCCCCGAGCGGATTGAATTCGACCTGACCAGCAAGGAGAAGGTGATCAAAACTGAAGTTCCAGTGGAACTTCAGGTCTCCGGCCACTTCCTCTATGGTGCGCCGGCCTCGGGCCTGCAGCTCGAAGGCGACATGCTGGTGGCGCCAGCCGCAGCCGGCCGGCCCGGCTATGCCGGCTACCAGTTCGGCGTCGACGACGAGCAGACCGCAAGCAACGAGCGGACCCCGATCGAGGACCTGCCAGAGGCCGACGCCAACGGCGCGGCGAGCTTCCCGGTCAGGCTCGAGAAGGTCCCGGCCTCGACCCGGCCGCAGGAGGCGCAGATCTTTATCCGCATGGCGGAGTCCGGCGGCCGTTCGGTCGAGCGCAAGATCGTGCTGCCGGTGGCCCCTAGCGCCTCGCTGATCGGCGTCAAGCCGCTGTTTGGCGACAAGAGCGTGGCCGAGGGCGACAAGGCCGAGTTCGACGTTGTGTTCGTCGCGCCCGACGGCAAGCAGCTGTCGCGCAACGGGCTGCGCTACGAGCTGTTGAAGCTGGAGTCGCGTTACCAATGGTACCGTCAGAATTCGTCCTGGCAGTATGAGCCGGTCAAGTCGACCCGCCGCGTCGCCGACGGCGACGTCAATCTCGCCTCCGACAAGCCGATGCGCCTGACCTTCCAGCCGCAGCCCGGCCGCTACCGGCTTGATGTGAAATCGACCGATGCCGACGGTCCTGTGACCTCGGTGCAGTTCGATGTCGGCTGGTATTCCGACGGCAGCGCCGACACGCCCGATCTGCTCGAAACCTCGATCGACAAGCCGGAATACCAATCCGGCGACACCATGACGGTGTCGGTCAACGCGCGCACATCAGGCAAGCTCACGGTCTATGTGCTGGGCGACCGCCTGCTGACCACCCAAAGCGTCGACGTCAAGGAGGGCACCCAGCAGGTCAAGCTTCCGGTCGGCAAGGACTGGGGCACCGGCGCCTACGTGATGACGACGCTGCGCCGTCCTCTCGATGCCGCCGCCGGGCGCATGCCGGGCCGCGCGATCGGGCTGAAATGGTTCGGCATCGACAAGAAGACGCGCACGCTCTCCGTCGCGCTGTCGCCGCCCGCCTTGGTGCGGCCCGGCACGGCGCTGAAGATCCCGGTCAAGCTCGGCGGGCTCAATCCCGGCGAGGACGCGAAGGTGGTGCTGGCCGCGGTCGATGTCGGCATTCTCAACCTGACCAACTACAAGCCGCCGGCGCCGGATGACTACTATCTCGGCCAACGCCGCCTGACCGCCGAGATCCGCGATCTCTACGGGCAACTGATCGACGGCATGCAGGGCACAACCGGTCAGATCCGCAGCGGCGGTGATGCCGCCGGTGCCGAACTGCAGGGCTCACCGCCGACACAGAAGCCGCTGGCGCTCTATTCCGGCATCGTCACGGTCGGCCCCGACGGCACCGCCGCGGTGAGCTTCGACATCCCCGAATTCGCCGGCACCGCGCGGGTGATGGCGGTGGCGTGGAGCGCTACCAAGCTCGGCCGCGCCAATGTCGACGTGACCGTGCGCGATCCCGTGGTGGTGACCGCGACATTGCCGCGTTTCCTGCTGACCGGTGACAAGGGCACCATCAGCATGGATATCGACAACGTCGAAGGCGCCGCCGGCGATTATGTCATCAGCGTCAAGGCGAGCGGCCCGATCAAGGCCTCGGGCAACCCGACCACGACGGTGAAGCTCGCCGCCAAGCAGCGCACGTCGCTGTCGCTCGGCCTCGAGGCCGGCGGCGCAGGGCGCGCCGATTTCGACGTCGACATATCAGGGCCGAACGGACTGACGCTGGCGCGGCACTACGCGCTCGACGTCAAGCCGGCGACCCAGGTGCTGGCGCGCCGCTCGATCCGCACGCTGGCAAAGGGCGAGAGCCTGACGCTGACCTCGGACATGTTCTCCGACCTGGTGCCGGGCACCGGCAGCGTCTCGGTCTCGGCGAGCCTGTCGACGGCGCTCGATGCCGCGAGCATCCTGAAGGCGCTCGACCGCTACCCCTATGGCTGCTCCGAGCAGATCACGAGCCGCGCATTGCCGCTGCTCTATGTCAACGATCTCGCCGCCGGCGCGCATCTTGCGATGGACACCGCGGTCGACCAGCGCATCCGCGACGCGATCGAACGGCTGCTGGCTCGACAAGGATCGAACGGCTCGTTCGGCCTGTGGTCGGCCGGCGGCGACGATGCCTGGCTCGATGCCTACGTCACCGACTTCCTGACCCGGGCCCGCGAAAAGGGCTTTGCGGTGCCGGACGTGCTGTTCAAGAACGCACTCGACCGCATCAGGAATTCGGTGGTCAATGCCAACGAGCCGGAGAAGGACGGCGGTCGTGATCTGGCCTACGGCCTCTACGTGCTCGCGCGCAACGGGGCCGCGCCGATCGGCGACCTGCGCTATCTTGCCGACACCAAGCTGAACAATCTGGCGACGCCGATCTCCAAGGCGCAGCTTGCGGCGGCGCTGGCGCTGGTCGGCGACAAGGCAAGGGCCGAGCGGGTCTATGGTGCCGCGCTCGACGCGCTGAACCCGAAACCGGTGATCGAGTTCGGCCGGGTCGATTACGGCTCGGCGCTGCGCGATGCGGCGGCGCTGGTCTCGCTCGCCGGCGAGGGCAATGCGCCGCGCACCACGCTGACGCAGGCCGTGCTGCGGGTCGAGGCGGCGCGCGGGCTGTCGCCCTACACCTCGACGCAGGAGAATGCGTGGATGGTGCTGGCGGCGCGCGCGCTCGCCAGGGAGACGCTGGCACTCGACATCAACGGCCAACCGGTCAAGACCGCGGTCTATCGCAGCTACAAGGCCGAAGAGATGACAGGTCAGCCGCTCAAGATCACCAACACCGGCGATGCGACGGTGCAGGCGGTGATTTCGGTGTCGGGCTCGCCGGTGACGCCGGAACCCGCGGCCTCCAACGGCTTCAAGATCGAGCGCAGCTACTTCACGCTCGACGGCAAGCCGGCCGACGTCACCAAGGCGAAACAGAATGATCGCTTCGCGGTTGTCCTGAAGGTCACGGAAGCCAAACCCGAATTCGGCCACATCATGGTGGCCGACTATCTGCCGGCGGGGCTTGAGATCGACAACCCGAACCTGGTGTCGTCAGGCGATTCCGGCACGCTCGAGTGGATCGAGGATGGCGTCGAGCCGAAGAACACCGAGTTCCGCGATGACCGCTTCACCGCAGCGATCGATCGGGGCGCCAGCGACAAGTCGGTGTTCACCGTCGCCTATGTCGTGCGTGCGGTGTCGCCGGGCAAATACGTGCTGCCGCAGGCCTATGTCGAGGATATGTATAACCCCTCGCGCTACGGCCGCAGCGGTACCGGTGCGGTCGAGGTGAAGCCGGCGAAATGAGTGCAACGTTGAGCACAGCACCGGTACGACCATCGCGCTGGCGGCGGATCAGGACGGCCTTGGCGATCTGCACGGCCGCGACGCTGGTCGCCGCCGCGGCCTTCGCTGCCTGGGTCGTCTCTCTCGGGCCGCTGCCGCTTGCGCAGGCGCAGCAGGTCTCGACCACGGTCGTCGACCGCAACGGAAAACTGCTCCGCGCCTATGCGATGACGGATGGGCGCTGGCGGCTGCCGGTCGATGCGAAGACGTCGGTCGATCCCGGTTATCTGAAGCTGTTGTTCGCCTACGAGGACAAGCGCTTCTACGAGCACCACGGCGTCGATCCGCTGGCGTTGTCGCGCGCCGGCTTCCAGCTGCTCACAAGCGGCCACATCGTCTCCGGCGGTTCGACGATCACGATGCAGCTGGCGCGGCTGATCGAGCCGCGGCACCAGCGCTCGGTCTACGCCAAGCTGCGGCAGATGGTGCGCGCCGTTGAACTGGAGCAGCAGCTTTCAAAGGATCAGATCCTCGATCTCTACCTCGCGCTGGCGCCGTTCGGCGGCAATCTTGAGGGCGTGCGCGCCGCATCGATTGCCTATTTCGGCAAGGAGCCGAAGCGGCTCTCGCTCGCCGAGGCCGCACTGCTGGTGGCGCTGCCGCAGTCGCCGGAGCGGCGGCGGCTCGATCGTTATCCGGACGCCGCCCACGCCGCGCGCGACCGCGTGCTCGACCGCATGGTCGAGGACGGCATGGTGTCGAAGGACGACGCCGCGCAGGCCCGGGCAACGCCCGTGCCGAAGCTGCGCAAGCAGATCCCGATCCTGGCGCCGCATTCGTCCGATCAGGCGATCGCGACGATGAAGGACGCGCCTGTCATCAAGTTGACGCTGGACGCCACGCTGCAACGGAACCTGGAGGCGCTGGCGCGCGACCGCGCCATTGCGCAGGGGCCCGACGTCTCGGTCGCCATCGTCGTGGTCGACAACGAAACGGGTGACGTGCTCGCGCGGGTCGGCTCGGCAGATTATTTCGACGAGCGGCGCGCGGGGCAGGTCGACATGACGCGCGCGGTGCGCTCGCCGGGCTCGACGCTGAAGCCGTTTATCTATGGCCTCGCTTTCGAAGACGGCTTTGTTCATCCCGACAGTTTGATCGAGGATCGGCCGATCCGGTTCGGCACTTACGCGCCGGAAAATTTCGACATGACGTTTCAGGGCACAGTGCCGATCCGCAAGGCGCTGCAATTGTCGCTGAACGTGCCGGCGATCGCGCTGCTCGACCGGGTCGGCGCGAGCCGGCTGTCGTCGCGGCTGAAGCAGGCCGGCACCAGCCTTGTGCTGCCGAAGGACGAGGCACCGGGCCTTGCGATGGGCCTCGGCGGCGTCGGCATCACGCTCCAGGATCTCGCCCAGCTCTATTCCGGCTTGGCACGGCTCGGCGCGACAAAGCCATTGCGCGAGATCATGCAGGCGAACGACAGCCGCGACACGATGCGGCTGATGGATCAGGCGGCGGCTTGGCAGGTCGGCAATGTCCTGCTCGGCACGCCGCCGCCGGAGAACGGCGTGCATAACCGGATCGCGTTCAAGACCGGCACCAGCTACGGCTATCGCGATGCCTGGTCGGTCGGTTTCGACGGCCGCATCACCATCGGCGTCTGGGTCGGCCGCCCGGATGGCGCGCCGGTGCCGGGCCTGGTTGGGCGTACGGCGGCGGCGCCGATCCTGTTCGACGCCTTTGCGCGCACCGGCAAAATCCCGGCGGCGTTGCCGAAGCCGCCGCGGGGCGTGCTGGTCGCCTCCAACGCGAAACTGCCGCCGCCGCTGCGCCGGTTCCGGCCGCTCGGTGAGTTGGTCCGCAGCGGCAACGACCGGGCGCCGCACATCCAGTTTCCTCTGAACGGCTCACGCATCGACGTCGATCAATCCGAGGATGGCCGTCAAGCGCCGATGCCGGTCAAGGTCGCCGGCGGGGTGCTGCCGCTGACGGTACTCGTGAACGGTGTCTCAGCCGGGGACATCGACAGCCGGCGCCAGCGCCTGATCGATCCGCCGGGGCCGGGCTTCGCGCGGCTGACCGTCATCGACGCCACGGGGGCAGCGGATACCGTTGTGATCCGCGTGCAATGATCGCACGGGAAAGCGGAGCGGCACGGTTGGAAAGCGGAACAGCACGGTTGTTTGCGCTGCGGTTTCATCGTATGCGAAACCCATGGTGGATAGCCTCCAACCCCGGCGCTTCGGAGCGGGGCAACAGTCTGTAAAACCTGCGCATTCCAGCCGCAGGCTGTTCATGGCGTTCGAGTTCGCGACGTCCAGCCAATGGCGTTCGATCCTGTTCCTGACGCTGACCTGCCTGGTGCTGTTCCTGCCGGGCTTCTTCACCATCCCGCCGATCGACCGCGATGAAGTCCGCTTTGCCCAGGCGACCAAGCAGATGGTCGAGAGCGGCGACTTCGTCGACATCCGTTTCCAGGACGACGTCCGCTACAAGAAACCGGTCGGCATCTACTGGATGCAGGCGGCGGCGCTGAAGACGATCTCCGCGCTTGGGGTGCCGCGTGCCCAGGTCCGCATCTGGGTCTACCGCCTGCCGTCCCTGATCGGCGCCATCGGCGCCGTTTTGCTGACCTATTGGACGGCGCTCGCCTTCGTGACGCGACAAGGGGCGGTGCTGGCCGCCTTGATGATGGCAAGCTGCGTGCTGCTTGGCGTCGAGGCGCGGCTCGCCAAGACCGACGCCATGCTGCTGCTGACGGTCACCGCGGCGATGGGCGCGATGGCGCGGGTGTATCTGTCCTGGCAACGCGGCGAGGACCCGGCGCATCCGTCATGGGCCCCGCCTGCGATCTTCTGGACGGCGCTTGCGGTCGGCATCCTGATCAAGGGTCCGCTGATCCTGATGTTCGTCGGCCTTGCCATGGCCGGGCTCGCGATCCTCGATCGATCAGCGGCCTGGTTCTGGCGGATGCGCCCGGTGTGGGGCCTGATGTGGACCCTGGTGCTGGTGCTGCCATGGTTCGTGCTGATCTTCCTGCGCGCCGGCGAAACCTTCTTTGCCGACTCCGTCGGCGGCGACATGCTGAGCAAGCTCGGCGCACAGGAGTCGCACGGTGCGCCGCCCGGGGTCTATCTGCTGCTGTTCTGGATCACGTTCTGGCCCGGCGCTCCGCTCGCAGGCCTTGCGGCGCCGGCGGTCTGGCGCGCGCGGCGTGAGCCCGGCGCCCAGTTCCTGCTGGCCTGGCTGATCCCGTCCTGGATCGTGTTCGAGGCGGTGCTGACCAAGCTGCCGCACTACGTGCTGCCGCTCTATCCGGCGATCGCGATCCTGACCGTCGGCGCGCTGGAGCGGCGTGTGTTGTCGCGCTCCCCCTGGCTGTTACGCGGCGCCGCCTGGTGGTTCGCCATCCCCGCGTTCGGCGCCGTGCTCGTGATCGTCGGCGCCATCAAGGCAATCCATCAGCCGGTCTTTCCGGCCTGGCCGCTGTTCGCGGTGGCGATGGTGTTCGGCCTGATCGCGTGGTGGATGTTCGAGGACAGCCGCGCCGAGCGCTCGCTGCTCAATGCGGTGATCGCCGCGGCGCTGATGGCGGCCGCCACCTATGGCGTGGTGCTGCCGCGGCTCACCACCGTGTTTCCGAGCCAGGAGGTCGCGCGCGCGCTGCGCAACGTGACCTGCGTCGGCCCGAAGGCAGCGGCCGCCGGCTTCCATGAGCCGAGCCTCGTGTTCATGACCGATACCTCGACGCTGCTCACCGACGGATCGGGCGCCGCGGATTTCCTGGGGCAGGGCTCCTGCCGCTTCGCGCTGGTCGAACAGCGCTCCGAGCGCGCCTTCGTGCAACGCGCCGAGGCGATCGGCCTGCGCTACAACGCGCCGGTGCGGATCGAGGGCTACAACATCTCGCAGGGCAAGGCGGTCTCGATTGCGATCTTCCGTTCCGAAGGGACGGAGTGACATGCCGGCGCCGCCAGCCACCGCGGAGTCCGCCAACTATTTCGGACGATTGCTGACGCTGGTCTGGCTGTCGTTTGCCCAGCTCGTGAGTGCGCCGTCGCATTCGCGCCGGGCCGAGGCGGCGCGACGCTCCGCGCGCCACGCGCTCCTGCTCGTCATCGTCACCGGCGCCGTGATCATCACGCTGATGTATGCGGTCGATGTCGCCGAGATCAGCCTGATGCCGCCACGCGGCACGCCGGGTCTCTGGTGGGTGAAGATACTCACCGATTTCGGCAAGGACGAGTATGTGCTGAGCGCGCTTGGCCTGCTGCTGGTTGCGGTCGCGTTGGCGGCGGCTGCGCTGCGCGGCGTGCCGCGCGCGACTCTGCTCGGCCTCGGAACGCGGCTGCAATACCTGTTCCTGTCGATCGCGCTGTCGGTGGCAGTGGGGGAAGTGCTCAAATGGATCGTCGGCCGCGGGCGACCGTTCGTCGGCGGCAAGGCCAATGCTTTCAACTTCCAGCACTTCGCCGGCACCGAGGCCTATTCGAGCTTTCCGTCGGGACATTCGATCACCGCATTTGCGCTGGCCTTCGCCGTGTCGGCAGTGTGGCCACGCGCACGCGGCGCGATGCTGGTCTATGCGCTGATCATCATCGCGACGCGGCTCGTGCTGCTGGCTCATCATCCGAGCGACGTGGTGGCCGGCGCGCTGGTCGGCGTGATCGGCGCAATGACGGTACGCTACTGGTTCGCCGCCCGCCGCCTTGGTTTCGCCATTGATCGCGATGGCACCGTGTTGGCGCTGTCAGGACCGTCGGAAGGGCGCCTCAAAAGGGTTGCGAGGAACGCCTTCGCCCCATAAAAGCGGTCGCCCGATGGCCGGATCGGGCGGGTTCCAGCCCCTGCCAACACCAAACCAAGAGTGCCGATTTGCCTGCTTCCGACCAGACGCCGGTCGCCGTTTCCATCGTCGTGCCTGTGCGCAACGAGGCCGACAATATCGCGCCGCTGATCGCCGAGATCGCGGCGGCGCTCGACGGACGCTGGGCTTACGAGATCGTCTATGTCAATGACGGCTCGACCGACACAACCGGCGAACGGCTGAGTGCGATCATGGCGCTGCGGCCCAACCTCCGGCAACTCCGCCATTCCGTCTCGTCGGGCCAGTCCGCGGCCGTGCGCAGCGGCGTCCGCGCCGCGCGCGGAGCGATCGTAGCAACGCTCGACGGGGACGGCCAGAACGATCCGGCCTTTCTGCCCAAGCTGATCGCGGCGATCGAGAGCGGCAATGGCCGGGTCGGCCTCGCCGCAGGCCAGCGCGTCGGACGCAAGGACACCGGCTTCAAGAAACTGCAATCGCGGATCGCCAACGCCGTGCGCAGCATCATCCTGCGCGACGGCACCCGCGACACCGGGTGCGGCCTGAAGGCGTTTCCGCGCGAGGTGTTTCTGGCGATGCCCTATTTCGACGGGCTGCATCGTTTCCTTCCGGCGTTGGTCCGCCGCGAGGGGCTCGCGATCGCCTATGTCGATGTCGTCGACCGCCCGCGCCATTCCGGGGTGTCGAATTATGGATTCTTCGACCGGCTCTGGATCGGGATCATGGATCTCGGTGGCGTGTGGTGGCTGATCCGCCGCAAGAAGCCGACGCCGGTCGTCACTGAAGTGACCGAGGTGACGTGATGCTGATTCAGTTCGGCCAGGCGATGAGCGCCTATTTCTACGACGTGTTCATCGCCAAGTTCGACTTCTGGCTGGCGTTCGGCCTGGTTGCGCAATTGTTGTTCACGGCCCGCTTTCTCGTGCAGTGGATATCCAGCGAACGTGCCGGCCAGAGCGTGGTGCCGATGGCGTTCTGGTTCTTCTCGATGGGCGGCGGTCTGATGACGCTGGTCTACGGGCTCGCCAAGCGCGAGCCTGTCATCATCATCGGGCAGGGCCTGGCGACGCTGATCTACATCCGGAACATCATGCTGATCGTGAAGAACCGCGGTAAGGCGTCGAAGACGCTCGACAACTAATCTTCGTGGTCGCCTGTGCGACGAGCGGCATGCCAGTCTCCTCGGCAATCTCGACTGATTCCAGTCGGCATCAATTGATCGAATCTGAACGACGGTCAAACAATCGCCCCAAGGCGTATGGCATCTACGCCTTGTCGTGGGCGTGGCGGCATCTCGAGACCATGCGCCAGGGGACGAGGGGCGTTGATGACCGGCCACGGCGAACCCACCAATGCGCGTGGCTATCCATCGAGCGTCCGTGATGCCGGGTTGCCTGACGAGCCGCCGTTGACCGGCGAGCGCGGCCTGCCGGACCGGCGCGCAGTCAGCATCCGATGGATGGCGGGGACGGTTCTGATCGGGGCCGCAGCCGTCGTGCTCCTTGGGGGCGCGCTGCGTGGAGCATTCGGTGATCGCACGCGATTCGCGGCATCGCCGGTCGTTTCACTTCCGCGTTTCACGGGGCAGGTGGTTGACGAGGCGCGGCGCGGCGACCGTCTGGATCGGCAACCTGGCTCGCAAGGCAATTCCTCAGCACTCAAGATCGAGCAGTTGAGCGATGCCGGCTCAGTCCGTCGATTTACCCGCGTGTCAGCGCGGCTCGCGGAGATCGATCCCGAACCACAACAGCACCAGCGTCGCGAAGTACCGGCAGACGGTAAGGACGAGCAGCGAGCGAACTCGCAATCGCTGTCGGAGTTGCCCGCCATCATCCGGACAGGTCCATCACGCCGCGGGCTGCCGGGCCGAACCAGCGCCTATGCCGACAGCGAAGCTGCGCCGCAGCCGTCTTCTCCGATCGGTGAGGCTGTCAACGTCACCAGCCTTCCGAAGTCGCTTTCCTCGTCGCGTCACCATCGACACGTTGTCATCGCAAGAGCGGGTGACACACTGTCCGCCATTCTGCGGGCGTTGGCTGCGGCTGCGGAAGACGCTCCGGCGATCCTTGCTGCCTTCCCGTCGCCTGGCGGTCACGAGACGCTGACTGGTGGCGAGAAGATCACGATCATCGAACAGGGCGAAGACGCCGGATCGCCGCGCGGCCATGTCGCGAAGGTGTCGATCGAACGGCCAGACTCCGGAATGTCCGCCGTCGGTCGCACCGATAGCGGCCAGTACCAGGCGATCGTGCCGGAACAGCCGGATGTCGCCGTGTCGAACGGGAAATTGCTGCGCCGGTCGATCGACACCCGCTCCGTCCCCGGCGCGACGCTACGTGACGGCCTCAATGCGCTTGCACGCTCCAATCACGTCGACGAGGGGATCGTTGCGGAAGTGATGCGGCTTTGCGGTCGCGATTTCGACCTCGACGAGCCTCTCGGCGATGCCGACGTCGCCAACATCATCTATGCGCCCAACGAGATCGGCCAGCCGGAGCTGGTCTTCATCGACTTGACCGCCGGCGGGCAGGCGCGCCGCTACTATCGCTTCACGGCGGCGGACGACGGCAGCTCCGACTTCTACGATGAGGATGGCCAGTCCATCACCAAATTCCTGTTGCGCAAGCCGGTCGTAACGGGGCGCCTCGGCGACGGCTTTGGCTGGCGCATCCATCCGATCCTCGGCGACCGCCGCTTCCACGAGGGCGTCGATTTTGCGGCGCCCTATGGTTCGCCGATTGCGGCCGCGGGTGCCGGCGTCGTCGAGACCGAAGGCTACGAGCACGGCTACGGGAAATATATCCGCGTGCTGCACGATCGCGGCTATGAGACCACCTATGCCCACGTCGCGAGCTTCCCGCCCGGGCTGAAGATCGGAGACCGCGTTCGTCAGGGCGAGACGATCGCTTATGTCGGATCGACCGGGCTCTCGACCGGACCGCATCTCTACTATGAGGTGCGGATCAACGGCCATAATGTCGATCCACTGCGGATGAAATTGTCAGGCGGGCGGCTGCTGCAGGGCGATCTGCTTGGGGCTTTCGATCGCCAGCGGGACAGCATCAACCAGCTCGCGGCGGCCTCGGCGTTGCCGATGCGGCAGCCTGGCTCCGAACACCGACCGCCGACATAGCCTGGAAGGCAGGTTCGATCAAAGCCGTCCGGGCGCCGGAAGTTCGGCCGCGTCCACCGCATTCTCGCGATCGGCGGCGGTCTCGCCGGCGGCGTCGAGGACGGGATAGGCGACCGAACAGATGTGCGAATGGATGCGGCGAAGGTCACGCAGCACGTCGAGATGCAGCGAGGTGGTCTCGATGGTCTCGGGCCTGCCTTCGCGCAGGCGCTCCAGATGGCGCTCGACGGCGGCGAGTTCAGCCGCGCGCAGCGCGGCCTTCTCGGTGAGCAGCTTGCGCGCCTCGGCGGCGTCGCCGGACATGAACACGCCGAACGCGAGCCGCAGCGAGTCGATCGTGCGCTTGTGGAACGCCGACAATTCCACAGTGCCTTCGGCCGAGAATTGCAGGCGATGCTTGATCTTCTTGGTCGCGAGCTCGCTCAGATTCTTGTCGATGATGTCGCCGATATGCTCGAGATTGATCGCGAATGCGACGATCTCCATGGCGCGGTGACCCTCGCGCTCATCCAGGCTGCCGCGGGTAAGCTTCGTCACGTAAAGCTTGATCGCTTCGTTGAGCCGGTCGACGGTGTTGTCCATCTTCGACACCTGGTCGACCAGCGCGCGATCGTTGGTCAGCATCGCCGCCATCACCTTGCGCAACATCGCCTCGGTATGGTCGCCCATATGCAGCACCTCACGCGCGGCATCGGCCAGCGCGAGCGAGGGCGTCTCCAGCGCGCTCTCGTCGAGATAGCGTGGCCGTGACGGGTCGGTCGCCTGCGCCCGTTTCGGCAACAGGCGCTCGAGCAGACGCGCCATGTGGTCGAGCACGCCGATGAACAGCACCGCTGTCGCAATGTTGAAGGCAATGTGGAACAGCGCGGTCGCCTTGGCGAGATCCGGCTGCCAGGCGTAAATCTGCTCGGTGATCGGGCGCAGGAACGGCACCACCAGGAGGATGCCGACGACACGGTTGACGAGGTTGCCGACCGGCAGCCGGTAGCTCGCCGGATTGTCGCGCCGCGCACCCTCCATTAGCGGATTGATCGCGCTGCCGAGATTGGCGCCGAGCACGAGCGCGAACGCGGCATAGGGCGAGATGAACTGCGAATAGGCCAGTGACATCACCAGCAGCACGCTGGCGACGCTGGAATGGACCAGCCAGGTCACGGCTGCGCCGATCAGGATGCAGAGCACGGGATCGCCGGTAATCGCGTTCAGGAACACGCGAACGCCCGGGGCATTCTCGGCCGGCGCCATCGTGTCGAGCAGGATATGCAGCGCGAGCAGCATCAGGCCGAGGCCGATCGAGACGCGGCCGAGATCCTTGATCCGGGAGCGCGGCCCGCTGCGGAATGCGACGAGGCCGACAATGAACAGCACCGGCGCCACGGCTGCGACGTTGAACGACAGCACCTGCACGATCAGCGTGGTGCCGATATTGGCGCCGAGCATGATCGCAAGCGCCGGCACCAGGCTGACGATCTCCTCGGCAGCAAAGGAACTGGTGATCAGGGCCGTCGCGGTCGAACTCTGGAGCAGGGCCGTCAGGCCGAGGCCCGCGCCAAGGGCGGTGAAGCGGTTGCTCAGCGCTCGGGCCAGCAACAGCCGCAAATCGGGCCCGAAGGCCCGCAGAATCCCGCTGTGGACCATGTGCAGGCCCCACAGCAGGAGCGCGACGCCCCCCATCAGATCAAGCAGAACAAGACTTCCCATACGTCCTGGATATCCCGGCAAATTCGAGTCGAAGGCGTCACGCTATCGCCAAATGACCTGGGATCAACCCCTTTTTGTTCACGTTTGGAACCGGCTGGCGGAAAGGGTCCGTAGCGCGAGCGGCGGCCAATTGAGGCGCTGAAGGTCACCTGGAAACCCGGGGCGGGCCTCACCGTTCAACGGTGACGAGACGCGCCCGGTAAACGAATCTCGAACATGACCGTTCAATTGCGATTGGTTCCGCTAGGCAGTTCCCAATGTTTCCCGGTTATGACGGTGGGAACGAGTAGCTGTCCAGCCGAGAAGCTATCCAGAGAAGGGCTTGGGGATCAGGATGTTTGTCAATCGCCGCAAGAGCGAACGCCGTGAGTGCCGAAGCGTCGCCAAAATTCAATTGGGCACAGGGTCGTTGCCACGCGACTGCATGATCACCGATATCTCCGCCGGCGGGGTCAAGGTGATCGCTGAATATCTGGAGATTCCGCCGGAATTCACCATCATCCTGTCGAGCGGCAGTCCGCGTCAGTGCCGACTGGCTTGGCGGATCGGGCACGAATTCGGCGCCCAGTTCGTCGACTGATCCGGCCGCCAGGTTGGCGGTCCGCGCCGCATCCGGCACTGCTTCTGGGCGGGATGACGGCGAGATGATGACATCCTTAACCGGAACTTAGGGTTAAGCTGTGAGCATTCCGGAACCTTCGCTGTTCCGAGTCTCATTGATGTCTGACAAACTATCCCGATCTTCAGGCCGCCTGCACCGTCTCGCCGGCTCGGCATTTGCCGCGCTCCTGCTGATCGGGCTGTCTGCCTGTCAGACCTCGGGTCCGTCCGATATCACTGGGTCATTGGGCGATACGGCGGAGTCCACGCCGGCCCCCGCCGACCCACGGCGCGACATCGCGACCTACCACGAACGCGTTCGCGCCAATCCGAAGGACACCGACGCCGCGCTGAAATACGCCCGGGCGCTGCGCGCCACCGGCCAACGGGCGCAGGCGGTCGCGGTCATGGAGCAGGCAGTGCTGGCGCAACCCAGCAACAAGGCGCTGCTCGCGGGCTACGGGCGGGCGCTCGCCGACAACGGCAATTTCCAGCAGGCATTTGACGTGCTCGGGCGCGCCCACACCCCCGAAGACCCGGACTGGCGCATCCTGTCGGCGCAGGGCGCCGTGCTCGATCAGCTCGAGCGCCACGACGAGGCTCGGCAGTACTATGCGAGCGCCCTGAAGATCGTGCCTGACGATCCATCGGTGCTCTCCAATCTCGGCCTGTCCTATCTGCTGTCGAAAGACCTGCCGAAGGCAGAGGAGACGCTGCGCCGGGCCCGGGATCGCGCGCCCGACGACATGCGGGTGCGCACCAATCTCGCCGTCGTGGTCGGCCTGCAGGGCCACCAGGCTGAAGCCGAAACCATCATGAAGGCCGATCTGCCGCCGGATCAGGGCTCAGCCAATGTCGCCGTACTGAAGCGCCTGTTGGCGCGCAGGGACGCGAGCCGCACCGATGCGGACAAGATCCCGGTCGCGGCCAGCCGCCGCGACTAGAGCGTTCTCACGCGAAGTCCGGGAGGCTAGCCGGCGGCGCGGCGTCCATCGTTCCGGCGCGATTGCAGCTTCCTGAGAATCGGCGACAGGAACGACTCGCGCGTCTCGGCGAGATCGGGGCGGCCAGTCATGCGTTGCGCAATCTGCAGGAAGGTCTTGGTGGTGCGGTGACGCGCCGAGACTTCCGCGATCATCTGACCGTTGTTGGCGGCCTCACCGAACAACCTGCAATCGAACGGGATGGTCGCGATCGGCTGGCTCTCGATGGTCTTGGCGAAGTCCTTGACCTCGATCTCGGGGCGCTTCGACATGCCGACCTGGTTCAGACAATAGAGCGGCGGGCGGTCGTTCGGGCGCGCGGTCCGCAACAGGTTCATCATGTTCTTGGTGTTGCGCATGTTGGCGAGGTCGGGCTCGGCCACGATCAGGATATCGTCCGCGCCGACCAGCACACGTTTGGTCCAGGCGGTCCATTGATGGGGAACGTCAAGCACGATGCAGGACGTCGTCATGCGCATCGTATCGAAGATGGCATCGAAGGCTTCGGCGCCGAAATCGTAGACCTGATCGAGCGTGGCCGGTGCCGCCAGCAGGCTCAGGTGATCGCCGCATTTTGCCAGCAGGCGCTCCATGAAGGCGCTGTCCGGGCGCTCGGGCGCGAACACCGCGTTGGCGATGCCCTGTGTCGGATCCTGGTTGTAGTCGAGGCCGGCGGTGCCGAAGGCGAGGTCGAGATCGACAACGACCGAATCCAGCCCGAGGTCGCGCGCGATGGTCCAGGCGACGTTGTGGGCAATCGTCGAGGCGCCGACGCCGCCCTTGGCGCCCGCGACCGCGATCAGGCGGCCTACAGAGACCGCTTCGGAGGACGAGAACAGGCCACAGATCGAGCGCACGACGTCGAGCACCTTCACCGGCCCGATGACGTAGTCGTTGACGCCGCGCCGGACCAACTCACGATACGGTGCAGTCTCGCCGGGCGTGCCGAGCACGACGACGCGGGTGCCGGGATCGCAGACCGTGGCGAGCTCGTCGAGGCCGGCGAGCAAATCAATGTCCGGCTCGGTCTCCAGCATGATGACGTTGGGCGTCGGCGCCTTGTGATAGGCGTCGATGGCGGCGGCGATGCCGCCCATATGGACGGACAGGTGAGCCTTGGCGAGCCGGCGGTCTTCGGCGGCGGCGCGCGCCGTCGTGGCGGTCGCGACGCTGGCGCAGAACGCCTGCACGGAAATCCGTGGCGCCGGCGCGATGTGGTCGTTGGCGTGCTGTGGCTCGTCGTGTTGTTCGGTCATTTCCCGGCGTCGCTCAGCTTGGCTCTATCGGCTTCAGGGTAGGAGGTCGCGGTCGACTCACCCTTGCCGTACTTCTGGAACGCGATCGACCGGCGCGGCGTGTAGGCTGCGGTTTCGGTCCGCGGCTGCACGAGGTCGGACGGATTGGCGACCATCGCGGCAAGGTTGTGCTGCGTGGAGCAACCGAAATTGTCCCACTGCTTGTTCTCGTTGTAGCTGGGATTGTAGATCGAGGGACCGAGGTCGCTCGGCCACAAGCCGCAAGGCCCGGCGACCGCGGCCATCTTCGGATAGCTGAGGCGAATGGTCGGCAGCGCGCGCGGATCGTCGACGCGATAGGAACGTCGGGTGATAGCGTGGGCAGGCACGCCCATCGACGCCAGCACGCCGCGGATCTCCTGATACACCGCCTGCGCCGAGCGTGCATTTGAGGTGTCGGCGGGGACGTCGACCGCGATCGCGCCGGTGCCTTCGCGGCGCCAGGTGCGAGCCAGTCCCATGACGTCGTCGCGCTGCGTTTCGGTGAGGTTGCCGCGGGCGCGGCCCACGAACACGACGATCGACTGCTCGCCCTCGGTGACCGCGATCGGATGCCGTTGCCGGTAGTCGTCGGGTACCGTGCCGGTCGTAATATTATCGCCGGTCAGATTGCAGCCGCCAAGCGCGATCGCGGTGGCGAGAAGGGCGCCGGCCAGCGACAGCGTCCTGGCATGAGCGGCTCGTGTGTTGCGTGTCATCATGGCATCCCCCAACGCTTCAGCGCCTTAGTCGATGATGAAGCCGAAATTGACCGGTGTGGCGCCGATCGGCTCGGCACGGGCGGCAACGCCGTAGATGCGATTGACGCGCGCCAGCAGTGCCGACTGCGCATCGGAAGCCGGGGCGAACCCGTCGTCGGGACGCGACAATTCCTTCTGCGCAACCGCGCGCACCACATAGGGCGTCACGATGACCATGAGCTCGGTCTCGTTGTTGACGAAGTCCTGGCTCCGAAACAACTGTCCGAGCACCGGGATCTGGTCGACACCGGGCATTCCGTTGATGGCCTGCTTGGTCTGCTCCTGGATCAATCCGGCCATCGCGATCGAGCCGCCGGAAGGCACCTCCAGCGTGGTGTCGGCCCGGCGGGTCTTGATCGAGGGAATGGTCGTGCCGCCCTGGCCGCCGGTCAACGCGTTGTCCATCGAGACTTCGGAAACCTCGGTCATCACCTTCAGGCTGATGCGTCCCTCGGACAGCACCACCGGGGTGAAATTGAGCGAGATGCCGAACTTCTTGAAGCTGACGGTCTGGACGCAATTCCCGATAGTGCCCGTCGACGAGGTCTGACAGGTGACGCCGGTTGGAATCGGAAACTCGCCGCCCGATACGAAGGTCGCGGACTCGCCGGAGATCGCGGTGAGGTTGGGCTCGGCCAGCGTCTTCACCACGCCCGCGCTTTCCATCGCGCGCAGCGTCGCAGTGACGGTCGGCACGCCGAGCTTGTTCAGGGCCGCGCCGGTCAGCACGTTGTTGGCGAGCGGTCCGTTGTTGGCGGTGAAGGCGTTGGCGTTGTTGAAGACAACGGCTGCGGTGCCGTAATTCATGTTGGCGGTGAGATCGACGCCGAGCTGCTTGACGACGTCTCGCCGCACTTCGGCGACGGTGACCTTCAGCATCACCTGGTCGCGGCCGCGCACCACGATGGAGTTGACGACCTTTTCGGGGCCGCCGACCAGTTTGGCGGCGATGTCGCCGGCCTGCTGGGCTTCGACAGGGCTTGCCACTGTACCGGTCAGCACCACGCTTTCGCCGACGCCCTCGATCTGGACGCCCGGCAGCATCTGCTTCAGCGCAGCACGCATGCCGTTGAGATCGCGCTTGATCGCGATGTCGTAGGAGGCGACCTGGTTGCCGTCGGCGTCGAAGAACACCACGTTGGTCTGGCCGACCGCCGCGCCGATGATATAGGCGCGCTGCGCCGAGCGGATCACGGCGTTGGCGATCTTGGGATCGGCGACCAGGACGTCCTTGGCTTCGCGCGGCAGGTCGACCACCACCGATTTGCCGACGCCGAGCGAGACGAAGCGCGTCTTGGCGGCGATGCTGCTCGTCACCGCGACGTCCGCGTTCTTGTCGGGATCGGTCGCGCCGGCGAGGGTAGGGATCAGCATCAGGGCGGTGACCGCCGAGAATGACAGCGCGCGGACCAGTGTGGCCCGCGTCGCCAGTTGTTTTGCACCAATTGTCATATCGAAGCCCCCATCACTTCTGTGTCGTCTGAGAGCTCGGGATGCCGAAACGCACCACCCGGATGCTCTCGCCCCGCTTCGGGGCATGGTCATTGGTCTCGTCGGTCTTCTCGTTGACGTCGGCGATGCTGCGCAGCGCCAGCGCCAGCGTGCCGCTCTGCCGGGCCCGCGCGAGCGTCTCGGCCTGTTCGGGCTTGAGCTCGAGGGTCACGGTTTTGCCGATGAGGGAGTTGTTGCCGTCCTTCTCTTTCGGCGCCTGATCGATCGCCAGCACACGGACGTTGGACAGCAGGATTTCAGTGGTGACGATGTCACGGCCGCCTTGCTGCTGGTCAGGATTCTTGTCGCGTCGCGACAGGATCACGTCGACACGGTCGTTCGGCAGGATGAAGCCGCCGGCGCCGGTCTCCGGCGAGATTTCCGTGGAGATCGCGCGCATGCCGGTGGGCAGGATCGCGGCCATGAAGCCGCTGCCACTGGCCTTGACCAGTTTCTGCTCGCGGATCGGCTCGCCGACGATGAAGGGAGCGCGTGCGATCGAGCCGATGACGTCGTTCATGGCGTCGGCATTGGTGTCGTGGCGGATGAACGCGCTGCTCGCGGTCTCGGCCGGCCAGCGCTGCCATTGCACGTCTTCAGGCTTGACCGACTGACCGAGCCCGATGTCGGACTTCGCCACCAGCACCTCGACGGTCGGCAGCTGTACCACTGGCGGCGCGACCGGCGCCGGTTTGCGATCGCCAATGCTCGCCAGATACATGGCCGCGAGGCCTGCGACGCCGGCGATGCCGAGGACCACGATGCGTGCCGTCTTCATGCGATTGTCTGAATGCCCTTAACGCAGGGCAGTCACGTCCTTGCGGCACTGACAGCCCTTCCCGGGAGCATCAGTACGGCTGCAAAAGTATAAGGGAACTTGATGGAAGGTCCGGACAATTAAGGGATTGGTGGGGATGGTGAACGGCGAGTTATCGGGCACCGCCGCATCTCCGCAGAATCCCGGAGATTGCGCCTGCGCGACGCGTGCGACGTTGGTCGCAACGCGGCGGCGGCGGCAGCAGCGTCCTGGCCGGTCGGTCGTGGTTAATGTCGCCTAATGCGCAAAGCCGGTGCGGAAGGCTCAGAGCGCGGCCTTCAACGCGGCAAAGCCGCGATCGAGATCGGCCTTGAGGTCGTCGAGATTCTCGAGCCCGATATGCAGCCGCAGCGTCGGACCGCCCGGCGACCATTTGGTCGCGCTGCGATAGTCGCTGCAGTCGAACGGGATGGCGAGGCTCTCGAAGCCGCCCCAGGAAAAGCCCATGCCGAACAGCGTGAGCGCGTTGAGCATCGCATCGACCGCGCTTTGCGGCACCGGCTTCAGCACGATGCTGAACAGGCCGGAGGCGCCAGTGAAGTCGCGCTTCCAGATCGCATGCCCCGGATCGGTCTCCAGGCCAGGGTACAGCACACGATCGACCTCGGGCCGCGCGCCAAGCCAGCGCGCGATCTCGAGCCCTGAGCGGTGGTGCTGCGCCAGCCGCACCGATAGCGTGCGGACCCCGCGCAGCGCGAGATAAACGTCGTCCGGGCCGGCGCAGACGCCGAGCAGGCGGATCGCCTCCTGCACCAGCGGCCAGGCCTTGGCGTTGGCCGCGATGGTGCCGAACATGATGTCGGAGTGGCCGCCGATATACTTGGTCCCGGCCTGCATGCTGATGTCGACGCCCTGTTCGAGCGAGCGATGATAGAGCGCCGTCGCCCAGGTGTTGTCGTCGATCACGAGCGCGCCGCGGCCATGCGCCACGGCCGAGATGGCGCGGATATCGGGCATCTCGAAGGATTGCGAGCCGGGCGCCTCGACCAGCACCGCGCGGGTATTCGGCTTGAACAGCGTCTCGATGCCGGCGCCGATCAGCGGATCGAAATAGCTGGTTTCGATGCCGTAGCGCTTCAGCATGTTGTCGCAGAAATTGCGGGTCGGCCGATAGGCGTTGTCGCACACCAGCAGGTGATCGCCGGCCTTCAGCACGGCGAGCAGCGTGGTGCTGATCGCGGCGAGGCCCGACGGAGCGAGGCCGACGCCGGCGCATTGCGGGCCTTCCATCGCCATCAGCACGTCCTGCAGCGCCCGCGTGGTCGGGCTGCCGTGGCGGCCATAGGTAAATTCGGCACGATGGGCGTGGAGGTCCTCGGCGGTCGGATAGAGCACCGTCGAGCCGTGAAACACCGGCGGATTGACGAAGCCCTTCTGGGCCTTGGTGTCGCGGCCGGCCGTGACCAGGCGGGTCGCGGCGTCTTGCGGGCGGGAAGGCGTGGAGCCGTCGGAGGAGGTCATGGTGTGCTGCCGTTGGATTTTAGACTTTTTGCCGCAGCGGTACCGCGTCGGGAAGACAGGGCCGGGCCGGGAGGTGTTACTAACAAGAGGTAGAAGACGTGCGTCAACCCCTTGACCCGGCTCGTCAGTCGCTATGTGATGCGCCGCAACTACCAGTCGCCGCACGTTGAGGGGCCTGCCGCGACCTACGATCCGTTGCCTGGCCGGTTTGCACGTCAAACTGACTGTCAGATCAGCATCTTTTGCTGCAGGGGATCATTGGGATGGCCCGTGAACGCGAGGCGATCACAAAGCAAAACGTCCAACGGACGACCCTGAAAGGCCTACCCATGAAACGCGTGTCCCTGGCTGTCCTCCTTGCCGCTGTCGCTGCCTTGTCGGTCCAGTCCGCCTCGGCGCAAACCCTCAAGACGGTCAAGGACCGAGGCCAGCTGTCCTGCGGCGTCAGCCAGGGTCTGCCTGGCTTTTCATCACCGGACGACAAGGGGAACTGGACCGGGATCGACGTCGACGTTTGCCGGGCCATTGCCGCTGTGGTGCTCGACGACCCGACCAAGGTCAAGTTCGTTCCGCTGTCGGCCAAGGATCGCTTCACCGCGCTGCAATCCGGCGAAATCGACGTGCTGTCGCGCAACACCACCTGGACGGTGTCGCGCGATACCTCGCTCGGCGCCAATTTCACCGGCGTGACCTATTATGACGGGCAGGGCTTCATGGTGAAGAAGTCGCTCAAGGTCAACTCGGCGCTCGAATTGAACAGCGCTTCGGTCTGCGTGCAGACCGGCACCACGACGGAGCAGAACCTCGCCGACTTCTTCAAGGGTAACAACATGAAGTACGAGGTGATCGCGTTCGGCAGCATCGACGAAGCCGTCAAGGCCTATGAATCCGGTCGCTGCGACGTCTTCACCGACGACGCCTCCGGGCTCTATGCCAGCCGTCTGAAGCTCGCGAACCCCGCCGATCACATCGTGCTGCCGGAAATCATTTCCAAGGAGCCGCTGGGTCCGATGGTGCGCCACGGCGACGACCAGTGGTTCGACATCGTGAAATGGACGCTGTTTGCGATGATCAATGCCGAGGAGCTCGGCATCACCCAGAAGAACGTCGACACGATGCTCAAATCGGACAAGCCGGAGATGAAGCGGGTGCTCGGCACCGACGGCAATCTGGGCGAACAGCTCGGCCTGACCAAGGACTGGGTGGTGCGCATCGTCAAGGCGGTCGGCAATTACGGCGAGACCTTCGAGCGCAATGTCGGCACCGGCTCGCCGCTCGGCATCGCCCGTGGCGTCAACAATCTCTGGAACAAGGGCGGGATCCAGTACGCGCCGCCGATCCGCTGATCGGTCCGGCCCAACGGCTGCCGCGATGAGCATCGCGCCCCGCAAACCACCGCTGCAATTTGCCCTCAGGCTGAAGCGTGCGCTTGGCGGCAAGACCGGCTGGAACGGGTTGGCCGCCCAGATTGGCTTTGCCGCGATCCTGGCCTGGATCGCCTATGAGATCGTGGCGAATGCGCGGACGAACCTGGAGACCCAGCACATCGCGTCGGGCTTCGGCTTCCTCAATTACAATGCAGGCTTTGACGTCAATCAGAGCCTGATCGCCTACAACAATTCCGATACCTACTGGCGGGTGTTCTTCGTCGGCTTGTTGAACACGATCCTGGTCTCGGTGATCGGTATCGTCTTCGCCACCGTGATCGGCTTCGTCGTGGCGCTATGCCGGTTGTCGCCGAACTGGCTGCTGTCGCGGATCGGCGGCATCTATGTCGAGATCGTCAGGAACCTGCCGGTTTTGTTCCAGATCCTGTTCTGGTACCTCGCAGTGCTCGCGGCGCTGCCGGCGCCGCGGCAGAGCATCTCGATCTTCAGCACGTTCTTCCTCAACAATCGCGGCCTGATCGTGCCGTTGCCGGTCAGTGAGCCCGGCCTCTATCCGTTCCTGGTCGCGCTCGTGGTCGGCATCGTCGTGGCGCTGGGCTTGCGGCACCATGCGCGGCGTGCCCTGTTCCAGCGCGGGCAGATGATCCGGATCTGGCCCTATCTGCTGGGTTGCCTGCTAGGTCTGCCGCTGGTCTCGATGCTGGTCTTCGGCTGGCCATTGAAGTTCGAGTTGCCGCAGCTGAAAGGCTTCAACTTCGCCGGCGGCGCGCGGGTCATCCCCGAATTCGTTGCGCTGACGGTCGCGTTGTCGACTTACACGGCGGCCTTCATCGCCGAGATCGTCCGCGCCGGCGTCATGTCGGTCCATAAGGGGCAGATGGAGGCTGGCTCCTCGCTCGGCCTCAGCCGAGCCGCGACGCTGCGGCTGATCGTGGTGCCGCAAGCGATGCGGGTCATCGTGCCGCCGCTGACCAGCCAGTACCTCAATCTCACCAAGAATTCGTCGCTGGCCGTTGCGATCGGCTATCCGGACCTGGTCTCAGTGTTCGCCGGCACCGCGGTGAGCCAGACCGGGCAGGCGATCGAGATCATCGCCATGACGATGGGCGTCTATCTGCTGCTCTCGCTGACGACGAGCGCGCTGATGAGCGTCTATGGCTGGCGCATCAACCGGAGTATGGCGGCATGACCGATCTGTCCGCCTCGTCCTTTGTCCGGCAGGATCTGGTCGCCGAGCGCGCAGCGCCGGCCAAGACCACCGGCTTCATCGGCTTCGTGCGAACGCGCCTGCTGAATTCGCCGGGCAACATCCTGCTCACGATCCTCGGGCTGCTGCTCGCCTGGTACATCGTCGTGCCGACGGTCAAGTTCCTGCTGGTCGACGCGGTCTGGACCGGCAAGGAGCGCACGGCTTGCCTCGCCGAAAAGGCGGGACACGAGGTCGGCGCTTGCTGGCCCTATATCCAGGCCAAGCTGACTCAACTGGTCTATGGCTTCTACCCGGAAGCCCAGCGCTGGCGGGTCAATCTGACCTATGGGCTTGGCGCTGCGCTGTTGCTGCCGCTGCTGATGCCGCGCCTGCCGGCCAAGGGCATCAACTCCGGTCTGTTCTTCTTCGCGTTTCCGGTGGTGGCGTTCTTCGTGTTGCATGGCGGCGGCATCGCGGGATTCGGCGTGAGCTGGACCGCCGGCCTGCTGCAGCTGTTCGAGCAGAGCATTGGCGGTGCCGGCGATCTGCTGGTCAATCTCAGCAAGAGTTCGGCGATCGCGCCGCTGCCATGGGCGCTGGGCAAGGTGCTCGTCCTGGTCGGCCTTCTGATCCATTGGCTGATCTTTCCGCTGACCTGGTTGCGCGACCAGTTGCAGCTCTCGTCGCTGCCGGTCTGGGGCGATTTCCTGGTCACTGCCGCGATCGTCTCAGCCGTGCTGTTCGTGCTCGGAGGCGGCATGCGGACCGGCGGCAGAGCGCTGATCGGCAGCCTGCTGACGTTTGCCGGGATCGCCGTCGGCATCAAGCTGATGGGGCTCGATCGCGGCGGCTTTCCCATCGTCGACACGCGGCTGTGGGGCGGGCTCCTGGTGACGCTGGTGATCGCGATCACCGGCATCGTTGCCTCGATGCCGATCGGGATTGCGCTCGCGCTCGGCCGCCGCTCGAGCATCCCGCTGATCCGGATCTTCTCGATCGCCTTCATCGAATTCTGGCGCGGCGTGCCGCTGATCACGGTGCTGTTCTTCGCGACCTACATGCTGCCGCTGTTCGTGCCGGGTAATTTCGCCGTCGACGGGCTGTTGCGCGCCCTGATCGGCGTGGCGATCTTTACCGGCGCCTATATGGCCGAGGTGATCCGGGGCGGGTTGGCCGCGGTGGCGCGCGGGCAGGCTGAGGCCGCGTCCGCGCTCGGCCTGTCCTGGTGGAAGACGACGTCGCTGATCGTGCTGCCGCAGGCGTTGCGCTACGTCATTCCCGGCATCGTCAACAGCTTCATCTCGCTGTTCAAGGATACTTCGCTGGTGTCGATCGTGGCGCTGTTCGATCTCCTGGGTTCGCTTCGGGCATCGTTCTCCGACCCGAACTGGTCGACGCCGACCACGGCCTTTACCGGCTTCGCCTTTGCAGGAATGATCTATTTCGTGTTCTGCTTTGGAATGTCGCGCTACTCGCTGTTTGTCGAGCATCGGCTCAACGCTCACCGCCGCCACTGAACAAAGGTCACCATGTCCACAACCCCGATCGTCAACATTTCCACGCTCAACAAATGGTACGGCGACTTCCACGTGTTGCGCGACATCAACCTTGAGGTCGGCAAGGGTGAGCGCATCGTGATCTGCGGCCCGTCCGGCTCGGGCAAGTCGACCCTGATCCGCTGCATCAACGCGCTGGAGGAATTCCAGGAAGGCGAGATCGTGGTCGACGGCATCGAGCTCGGTCCGAACCTGCGCCGGGTCGACGAGGTGCGGCGCGAGGTCGGCATGGTGTTCCAGAGCTTCAACCTGTTCCCGCATCTCACCGTGCTCGACAATTGCACGCTGGCGCCGATCTGGGTGCGCAACATCCCGAAGAAGGATGCCGAGGCGGCTGCGATGAAGTTCCTCGAGCGGGTCAAGATCCCGCATCAGGCCAACAAGTTTCCCGGCCAGATGTCGGGCGGTCAGCAGCAGCGCGTCGCGATCGCGCGCGCGCTGACCATGAATCCGAAGGTGATGCTGTTTGACGAGCCGACCTCGGCGCTCGACCCGGAAATGGTCAAGGAAGTGCTCGACACCATGGTCGATCTCGCGAAGGAAGGCATGACCATGCTGGTCGTGACCCACGAAATGGGCTTTGCCCGCGAAGTCGCCAATCGCGTCGTGTTCATGGATGCCGGTCAGATCATCGAGTCGAACACACCGCAGGAATTCTTCGCCAACCCGCAGCACGCGCGCTCGAAGCTGTTCCTGAGCCAGATCTTGCGGTGACGTTTGTAGTCATTCCGGGATGGTCCGAAGGACCAGACCGCAGGTGCGCAATTGCACATCGGGGAATCTCGAGATTCCGGGTTCGATGCTTCCATCGCCCGGAATGACGTTGTCCTCTACACGAACGGCAGCTCGATCTTGCTGCGCTTTTCCAGCCATTCCGGGACCGGCAGATTCTTCGAACGCATGAAGGCCGGGTTGAACAGCTTGGACTGATAGCGGTTACCGGAGTCGCAGAGAATGGTGACGATGGTCTTGCCGGGGCCGAGCTGCTTGGCGAGCTGGATCGCGCCCGCGATGTTGACGCCGGTCGAACCGCCGAGGCACAGGCCTTCGTGCTCCAGCAATTCGTAGATGAGGGTCACGGCTTCCTCGTCGGAGACCAGGAACGCATCGTCGACGTTCGCGGTCTCGATCACCGGCGTCTTGCGTCCGAGGCCGATGCCTTCGGTGATCGAGTCGCCCGGCGTCGATTTGACCTGGCCGTTCTTGAACAGCTCGTACATCGCGAAACCGTGCGGATCGGCGCAAGCGGTGACGATGTCCTTGTTCTTTTCCTTCAAATAGCGGCTGATGCCGGCGAGCGTGCCGCCGGTGCCGACCGAGCAGATGAAGCCATCCACCTTGCCGTTGGTCTGCTGCCAGATCTCCGGTCCGGTCGAGTCGTAGTGCGCCTTGGGATTGTCGAGGTTGTTCCACTGGTCGGCAAACAGCACGCCGTTAGGCTCGGTCTTGCGCAGCTGCTCGGCGAGACGCCTGCCGAGATGCTGATAGTTGTTCGGATTGGAGTAGGGCAGTGCCGGCGCCTCGACGAGCTCGGCCCCGCACAGCCGCAGCATGTCCTTCTTTTCCTGGCTCTGCGTCTCCGGAATGACGATCAGGGTGCGGTAGCCCCGCGCACTCGCCACGACCGCGAGTCCGATGCCGGTATTGCCCGCGGTCGATTCGACCACGAGCCCGCCGGGCTTCAGATCGCCGCGCTTTTCGGCCTCCAGGATCATCCCCTTGCCGGCGCGATCCTTCACCGATTGGCCAGGATTCATGAATTCGGCCTTGCCGAGAATGGTGCAGCCGGTCAGTTCGGATGCGTGCTTCAGCTTGATGAGGGGGGTGTTGCCGATCGCTTCAATGACGTCTTTGTTGAATGCCATGTCGGGGAATTTCTTTGCCGGTCTGTGTCTTGCTTGCGGCGAACCTAGTGTGCTGATCGAAAAAGGGAAGGGCTTTTGCACTGCGGCAAATGGCGGGCTCAGCGCGCTGGGCCGGCTGACGCGCACCACATGACAACGCGGAGTACCTTGTTTTGCCGCGGTCGGCCGGCCTGGCAGAATCGTTCTGTAACCAGCGGTTTTGCGTCAGTTGCGCGTGATCGACCAATTCGAGGTCCGACGAGGCGGAGGGTGGCGTGGTGAGATCGCTGTCGCCCCGGCGCATCTTGCGGATTCGGAGCAACAGCGCCGAGAAATCCCCATGAAATCTTTGTTAGAATCCGAACGCCCTGATCCTGCTTCGGGTGCGCGGAAACGCTGCAAAAATGGGCAAAAGTCGCCCGTCCGGGTGGTGGCGAATCGCAGTGGATGCGACGTCGCGCGATCGTGACAGGGCTGTCCGCCCTATCGTCCTAAGGATAGGATGGGACAGTCAGGTTCCATTGGAAGATTCACCCCGTGCACGTCACCCAGACCATTGCTGATCGCGTCATTCGTACGCCACGGGCGAAGTCTGGCTTTGGCGGAGAATGGGTGTGACCCAGCCCGCGTCTGTGATGGAGCCTGGAGGCCGGTTCGGCCTCGCCGTCCGCATGCGACGGCTCGCGGGACGATCGCTCGTCGCGCTCGGCCTTGTCGCGGGCTCGGCCGGCTGCATCCTGACCCAGGACATCCCCGATCCCGCGCTCGACGTGCCGCAGGGCTACAAGGCGGCGCGCCTTAGCCGGCCGGGCGACGCGCTTCCGACGCTCGATTGGTGGCGCGGCTTCCGCTCCAAGGAGCTGACGCAGCTGATGGAGGAGGCGCAGACCGTCAACCTCGACATCGCCGCGGCCGTGGCGCGTTTCCGGCAAGCCGACGCGCTGGCGCGACAGGCGGGCGCAGCACTGCTGCCGACCCTCAATCTCAACGGGTCTGAAACCTATTCACGCACTTCCGGCTCCAGCGCCAGCGGTCTCACCAATGGCGGGCGCGAGGTGGTGAACTACAGCGCCTCGCTCAGCGCCAGCTACCAGCTCGACTTCTGGGGCCAGAATCGCGACGCCGCGCAGGCGGCGGAGGAGACCGCCGTCGCCAACCGGTTCGACCGCGAGGTGGTGGCGCTGACGACGCTCGCCAGCGTCGCCAATGCCTATTTCACGGTGCTTGCCACCCAGGACCGGCTGCGCACCGCACAGCGCAACATCGCCAGCGCCGAGCGCATCCTCAACGCGATCCGGGATCGCTTCAAGGCCGGCACCGGCTCCGATCTCGATGTCGCGCAGCAGGAAAGCGTGGTCGCGAACCAGCGCGCGCTGGTGCCGCCGTTGCGGCAGACGCTCGACCAGAACGTCAACGCGCTTGCAGTGCTGGTGTCGCGTCCGCCGGAGAGCGTGCGCGTCGCCGGCGGCTCGCTCAACTCCGTTGCGGTCCCGCGCGTTACGCCGGGGCTGCCGTCCGAACTGCTGACCCAGCGTCCCGATATCCGCAGGCAGGAGGCGCAGCTCGCGTCGGCCACCGCCAATGTCGGCAGCGCGCGGGCGCAATTCTTCCCCAGCATCCAGCTGACCGGGACGGGCGGCTACCAGAGCCAGGCGCTGGTCTCGCTGTTCCAGCCGCATGCGGCCTTCTTTAACCTGGTCGGCGGCATGACCCAGCCGATCTTCGACGGCGGCCGGATCCTCGGCAATTTCGAGAACGCGAAGGCACGGCAGGATGAGCTGCTGCAGACCTATCGCAAGACGGTCGTGCAGTCGTTCACCGATGTCGACAACGCGCTGGTCGCGATCCGCGAGACCTCGCGGCGGCTGCAGCTGCAGCGCGACGTGCTGTCGTCGTCGCGGCGCGCCTTCGATCTGGCCGAGCAGCAGCTCAAGGCCGGCACCGCCGACATCGTAACTGTGCTAAACACGCAGCTGACCCTGTTCCAGGCGGAAGACGCTTATTCCCAGGCCCAGCTGGCCCGGCTATTGGCGATCGTGAGCCTGTATCAGGCTTTGGGGGGCGGCTGGGAACCGAAGATGGAAAGACCGGTCGATGCTCTTTAAGCCTGACTCGACGGACGATGAGAAAAGCACTGCGCCGCGCAAGCGGAGCCTCCTCTCGCGCCTGCTTGGGCGCATGGTGTCGCTGCTCGTCACACTCGTGATCCTCGGCGGGCTCGGCTATCTCGGCTGGCTTGCTTTCCAGCCCAAGCAAAATGGTGGCGGCGGGCGCGGCGCGGCTGCGCGGCCCGATCTGCCGGTGCCGGTGCTCGCGGCCACGCCGCAGGTGCATGACGTGCCGGTCTATCTCGACGGCGTCGGCTCGGTGAAGGCGCTCAACACCGTCACGGTGCGCTCGCAGGTCGACGGCAAGTTGCTCAAGGTCAATTTCGTCGAAGGCCAGGACGTCAAGAAGGACGACGTGCTGGGCGAGATCGATTCCGCGATCTATCAGGCGCAATACGACCAGGCGGTAGCCACGAAGGCCAAGGACGAAGCGCTGCTCGCCAATCAGAAGATCGACCTCGCTCGCTATGAGCAGCTCGCTGCGACCAACGCGGGCTCCAAGCAGCAGGCCGATACGCAGCGTGCGCTGGTCGCACAGCAGGAAGCCATCATCAAGGCTGATCAGGCCCAGGTCGACAATGCGCACGCCACGCTGGGCTACACCAAGATCGTCGCACCGATCTCCGGCCGCGCCGGCCTGCGTCAGGTCGACCAGGGTAACATCATCCACGCCTCCGACACTACCGGGCTCGTGATCCTGACCCAGCTGCAGCCGATCGCGGTGTGGTTCAGCCTGCCGCAGCAGCAGATCATGCGAGTCAACGCCGCGGCCGCAAAGGGCCAGCTTGCGGTCGATGTGTTCGGCAATGACGGCGTCACCGTGATCGATACCGGCAAGCTGACCGGCATCGACAACCAGGTCGATCCGACCACCGGCACGCTGAAGCTGAAGGCCGAACTGCCGAATACCAGCTATCAGCTCTGGCCCGGACAGTTCGTTAATGTCCGCCTCAAGGTCGAGATCTTGCCGCAGGCGATCGTGGTGCCGACCTCGGCCGTGCAGCGCGGTCCGGCCGGGACCTTCAGCTATGTGATCGGCGCGGACAATACCGTCTCCGCCAAGCCAGTCACGGTCACGCAGCAGAACGAGCATGAAGCCGTCATCGCGAACGGCCTGACCACGTCGGACCGGGTCGTGACGACCGGCTTTGCCAATCTCGCCGATGGCTCCAAGGTCGTGGTCGGCAAGGACGATGGGCCGCCGGCGGCGGATCTCGCGCCGCGCAAGCGCAGCCGCACTCCGGACGGCAAGCGCGGGGCGCAAGGCGACGGCCAGAGCAAGGATCAGAGCAAGGGCGCCAAGCAGGACGGGCAGGGCGGCGAGCATCGCGGCCGGCACGAGCACGGCGATGGCGATCAGAAGGGGCAGACCGGACCGGCGCCCGCGCCGGCGGTAGGGGGCGAAGCGTCGGGCGGCGCGCCGAAGGCGCAGCCATGACCGACATCCTGACCTCGTAATGTCCGACCCAACAGCGAGCACGCAACCATGAGCGTCTCCGAACCGTTCATCCGCCGGCCGATCGCCACGTCGTTGCTCGGCATCGCCCTGATGATCGGCGGCGCGCTGGGCTATTGGGCGTTGCCGGTCTCGGCGCTGCCGCAGGTCGACTTCCCGACTGTGCAGGTGTCGACGCAACTGCCGGGCGCAAGCCCTGACGTGGTGGCCTCGCTGATCACGGCGCCGCTGGAGCGGCAGCTCGGCCAGATTCCGTCGCTGTCGTCGATGAACTCGACCAGCTCATTCGGCGTCAGCCAGATCTCGCTGCAGTTCGACCTCAACCGCGACATCGACGGCGCGACCCAGGACGTCCAGGCCGCGATCAACGCTGCCGCCGGCATCCTGCCGAAGACGCTGCCGTACCCACCTGTCTACGCCAAGGTGAACCCGGCCGACGCGCCGGTCATGACCCTGGCGCTGACCTCGGACACGATCTCGCTGCGGGCAATGAGCGATCTCGCCGATACCATCCTCGGACAACGGCTGAGCCAGATTTCCGGTGTCGGCCGGGTCTCGATCCTCGGCGGATTGAAACCCGCGGTGCGGGTGCAAGCCGATCTGGCGCGCCTTGCGGCCTATGGCATCGCGATGGAGGATCTGCGCAACGCGATCGCCGGCGCCAACGTGTCGGGGCCGAAGGGCTCGCTCGACGGCGCCCAGCAATCCTACACCATCGCCGCCAACGACCAGATAGCCGCCGCCGACGCCTACCGGCCGATCATCATCGCCTATCGCAACGGTTCGCCGGTCACGATCGGCGACGTTGCACAAATCGTCGACGGGCTCGAGAACGACCGCACCGGCGGCTGGTACCAGGGCACGCCGGCCGTCATCATCGATATCCAGCGCCAGCCCGGCGCCAACGTCATCGACGTCGTCCAGCAGATCCGCGGCGAAATCCCGCGTCTGCAGCGGGCCGTCCCGGCCGGCGTCAAGTTGACCATCGTCTCCGACCGTACCGTGACGATCCGCGCCTCGGTCCACGACGTGCAGTTCACGCTGATCCTGAGCGTCGTGCTGGTGACGCTGGTGGTGCTGCTGTTCCTGCGGTCGCTGCGCGCGACCCTGATCGCCGGCGTCGCGCTGCCGCTGTCGCTGATCACGAGCTTCGGCGTCATGTATTTCGCGGGCTTCAGCCTCGACAATCTGTCGCTGATGGCGCTGACCATCGGAACCGGGTTTGTGGTCGACGACGCCATCGTCATGATCGAGAACATCGTCCGCCACATGGAAGGCGGCGAGACGGTCATGGAGGCCTCGCTGAAGGGCGCCAGCGAAATCGGCTTCACCGTGATCTCGCTGACGGTGTCGCTGATCGCGGTGTTCATTCCGCTGCTGTTCATGTCAGGGCTGGTCGGCCGCATGTTCCGCGAATTCGCACTGACCTTGACAATCGCGGTCGTGACCTCGGCGATCGTCTCGCTGACCTTGACGCCGATGATGTGCTCGCGGCTGCTCAAGAACATCCATGAGGAGATGGCGGTTCCGGGCCTTGCCGCGGTCAGCCGTTTCATCGACCACATGGTGGAAGTCTACCATCGCACGCTGCTCTGGGTGCTGCGGCGTCAGCGCGCGACGCTGTTGGTGACGTTCGCGACCATCGCGCTGACGCTCGTCATGTATGTGCTGGCGCCGAAGGGCTTCCTGCCGCTGCAGGACACGTCCTCGATCACGGCGGTGACCGAGGCCGGCCCGGACGTCTCGTTTGCCGAGATGCAGCGCCGCCAGAGCGAGGTCTCCGACCTCATCAAGGCCGACCCCGACGTGGTCGGCGTGGTCTCGGTAATCGGCGCCGGCTCGGTCAATCCAACCACCAATGTCGGCCGCCTGGTGATGACGCTGAAGCCGCTCGACCAGCGGCGCGACGGTGTCGTCAAGGTGATCGAGCGGCTGAAGCAGAAGATCGCGACGGTTCCCGGCATGACCGTCTACTTCCAGCCGGTGCAGGACGTGCAGATCTCGACCCAGTCGAGCCGCTCGCAATACCAGTACACGCTGACTGCGACAGATGCGGCCGAGGTCTCGCAATGGTCGCAGAAGCTGGTCGCCGAGATGCGGCGCGACCCGATCTTCCGCGATGTTTCCTCGGAAGCGCAGGATGGTGGCCTGCGCGCGGCGCTCGACATCAATCGCCAACGCGCCGGCCAGCTCGGCGTCAGTCTGCAGGGCATCACCGACACGCTGAACGACGCCTTCGCGCAGCGGCAGATCTCGACGATCTACGGCCAGGCCAACCAGTACCGCGTGGTGCTCGAGGCACTGCCGATGTACCAGCGCGACCCGTCGATCCTCGACAAGCTCTATCTGCCGGGTGCCAACGGCGCGCAGGTGCCGCTGTCCGCGGTGGCGACGCTGGTCCGCACCACGGCGCCGCTCGCGATCTCGCACCAGGCGCAATTCCCGTCGGTCTCGCTCAGCTTCAACCTCGCGCCGGGCGAGGCGCTGGGCGACGCGGTCGAGGCGGTGAAGGCGATCGAGAGCAGGATCGGAATGCCCGGCAGCATCGTCGGGATCTATTCCGGCGACGCCGCCGAATTCGCGCGCTCGCTGGCCGGACAGCCCTGGCTGATCCTGGCCGCGATCATCACGATCTATATCGTGCTCGGCGTGCTCTACGAGAGCTACATCCACCCGATCACGATCCTGTCGACGCTGCCGTCGGCCGGCGTCGGCGCCATCCTGGCCTTGATGCTGTGCGGGCAGGATCTATCGGTGATCGGCCTGATCGGCATCATCCTCTTGATGGGCATCGTCAAGAAGAACGCGATCATGATGATCGACTTCGCGCTGGAGGCCGAGCGGCACCAGGGCATGTCGTCCTATGACGCCATCGTGCAGGCCTGCCTGTTGCGGTTCCGGCCGATCATGATGACGACGCTGGCGGCGCTGTTCGGCGCGCTGCCGCTCGCGATCGAAAGCGGCACCGGCGCCGAGCTGCGTTTCCCGCTCGGCATCTCGATCATCGGCGGCCTGCTGCTGAGCCAGCTGCTGACGCTCTACACCACGCCGGTGATCTATCTCGCGCTCGACCGGCTCAACCGCCGGATCGAACGGGCCGTGCCGGAGGCAGGCCCCAGCGGCCCACCGATCGCGGGCGCCACCGAGGGCATGCAGTGATCTCGATCTCCGAGCCCTTCATCCGCCGGCCGGTGGGCACCACCTTGCTGGCGATCGGGCTGTTCCTGGTCGGGATCGTCGCCTACGAATTTCTGCCGGTGTCGTCGGTTCCGAATGTCGACTTCCCGACCATCCGGGTGTCGGCGTCGCGGCCCGGCGCCGATCCTTCGGTGATGGCCGCGACCGTCGCGGCGCCGCTGGAGCGCAAGCTCGGGACCATTTCGGGCGTCGACCAGATCACCTCGACGAGCTCGCTCGGCACCACCAGCATCCAGGTCCAGTTTTCGATCGGCCGCAATATCGACCGCGCCGCGCGCGACGTGCAGGCCGCGATCAATGCCTCGCTCGCCGACCTGCCGAGCGACCTGCCGTCGCTGCCGAAATTCCGCAAGGCCAATCCGGCCGCAGCGCCTGTGTTCGTGCTGGCGCTGACCTCGAAGACGATCTCGACCAGCGCGATGTACGACGTCGCCGACACCGTGCTGGCGCAGCGCATCTCGCAGGTGCCGGGAGTGGGCGAGGTGACCGTCAGCGGCGCCGACCAGCCGGCGGTGCGCATCGCGATCAATCCGGTGTCACTGGCGAACGCCGGGATCGCGACGGACGATGTCCGGCTTGCGATCATCAATGCCAATCCGCTGGGCCCGGTCGGCATCTTCAATGGCGACCGGCTGAGCGAGACGCTTTCGATCAACAAGCAGATGCGCACCGCGGCCGAGTTCCGCGACATTGTCATCAAGAGCTCGAACGGCAATTTCGTCCGCCTCTCGGACGTTGCCGAGGTCGAGGATTCCGTGCGCAACTCGCGCTCGATCGCCTGGTTCAACAAGCAACCGGCGGTGCTGATCCAGATCACCAAGCAGGGCGACGCCAACGTCATCGACACCGTCGACGGCGTTCGCAGAATGCTGCCGGAACTGAGGCAGTGGATCCCGGCCGGTGTCGAGATCTCGACTCTGGTCGATCGTACCGGAACGATCCGCGCCAGCGTCGAGGACATGCAGTTCACGCTGCTGGCGACCGCCATGCTGGTGATGGTCGTGGTGTTCGTGTTCCTGCGCAGGATCGTACCGACGATCGCCGCCGGCGTCTCGGTGCCGCTGGCGCTGGCCGGCACCTGCGCCGGGATGTGGCTCGCCGGCTTCTCGATCGACAATCTGTCGCTGATGGCGCTCGCGATCTCCGTCGGCTTCGTGGTCGACGACGCCATCGTGATGATCGAGAACATGTACCGCAACCTCGAACAGGGCATGGCGCCATATCCGGCCGCGGTCGAAGGCGCCAAGCAGATCGGCTTCACGGTGCTGTCGATCTCGCTGTCGCTGATCGCGGCCTTTACGCCGCTGATCTTCATGGATGGGATCGTCGGCCGGCTGCTGCGCGAGTTCTCGCTGACCCTGACGTTCGCCATCATCGTGTCGACCCTGGTGTCGGTAACGATCACGCCGATGATCTGCGCGCACTACATCAAGGAGGCGACCTCGGACCGCGCCACCTGGTACGATCGCGTCATCGAGGGCACGCTGTCGCGGGTCGTGGCGTTCTATGCGTCGACCCTGCGCATCGTGCTCGGCTATCCGTTCCTGACCCTGGCGGTGTTCTTCGCCACCGTCGCGTTGACGGTGGTGCTGTACGTCAAGACGCCGAAGGCCTATTTCCCGACCGACGACAGCGGCTTCGTGATCGGCTCGACCCGCGCGTCCGCCGACATCTCGTTCCAATCGATGCTCGGTCTGCAGCAGCGGCTCGCCGACATCGTGATGGCCGACGCCGCGGTCGCTGGTATCGGCTCCTCGGTCGGCTCTGGCGGCGGCCCGGGCGGCGCCACTTCCAACCGCGGCACCATGTTCATCAGCCTGAAGCCGCCGGAGGAGCGGGGAGGCCTGTCGACCGCGCAGGTGATCGACCGGCTGCGCCGCAACCTGTTCATGGTGCCGGGCATCCGCCTGTTCATGTTCGCGGCCCAGGACATCCGCACCGGCGGCCGGCAGAGCGACTCCGACTACCAGTACACGCTCGCCTCGACCGATCTCGATCTGTTGCAGAAATGGGCGCCGCTCGTCGCCAAGCGCATGGAGACGGTGGAGGGCATCACCGATGTCTCCGCCGACCGCGATCCCGGCGGCTTGCAGCTCAACCTCGTGATCGACCGCAAGATCGCCTCCAGCCTCGGCGTCCGGGTGCAGGACATCGACAACGCGCTCAACAACGCGTTCTCGCAGCGGCAGATCTCGTACATCTACACCCAGCGCAACCAGTACGTGGTGGTGCTGGAGATCGATCCGAAATTCCAGAGCGACCCGTCGAACCTCGAACGCATCTACGTCGCCGGCGCCAATGACGTGCAGGTGCCGCTGTCGGCGCTCGTGCACTACCAGCGCGGACTGTCGGCGCTCGCGGTCTACCACTCCGGGGGCTTCCCCTCGACCACGGTGTCGTTCAACCTGTTGCCGGACGTGCCGCTGGAGGTCGCGACCACCAACATCCAGCAGGCGGTCAACGAGCTGCACATGCCCGAGGGCATTCGTGGCAGCTTCGACGGCAATGCCGGCGACTTCAACAAGACCAGCGGACGGCAGCCACTGCTGATCCTCGGCGCGCTGGTTGCGATGTATATCGTGCTCGGCGTGCTCTATGAGAGCCTGGCGCATCCGATCACGATCATCTCGACCTTGCCGTCGGCCGGCCTCGGCGCGTTGCTGGCGTTGCAGGTGACGAACACACCGCTGACCGTGATCGCCTTTGTCGGCATCATCCTGTTGATCGGAATCGTCAAGAAGAACGGCATCATGATGGTCGACTTCGCGCTCGAGGCCGAGCGGCATCAGGGCCTGCCGTCACGGGATGCGATCTTCGAGGCCTGCCGGGCGCGCTTCCGCCCGATCCTGATGACGACCATGGCCGCGTTGTTCGCCGGCATTCCGCTGGTGATCGCGACCGGCCCGGGCACCGAGCTGCGGCGGCCGCTCGGCATCACCATCATCGGCGGCCTGTTCGTGTCGCAGATCCTGACGCTCTACACCACGCCGGTGATCTATCTCCTTATCGACCAATTCAAGGATTTGCCGTGGCAGGAGAAAAGGAAATGGCTCGGTATCGCGGGCGGTATCGCTGGCGCTATCTTCGGTATAGCCCGTTGGGCGTTGCATTGATGTTGCTGGATTGGCCACCCCAAGCGTATAGCCTTTGAATGTCGAATCTTGTTCAGGCACCTGAAGTCGTCGAGGAATGCCCGCATTGCGGCAAGCCGATGCCGCTGTGCATCTGCGACAGCGTCACGCCGATCAAGAGCCGGATCCAGCTCCTGATCCTGATCCATCCGCAGGAGCAGGACAGGGTGCTCGGCACCGCGCGACTGTTGGCGCGGCATTTCGAGAACGCCGTGGTGCGGATCGGGCTGTCCTGGCCGAGCCTTGCCAAGGCACTCGGCCGGCCGGTGCCCGACCCGTCGCGCTGGGCCGTGCTCTATCTCGGCTCGGCCAAGGTCGAGGATCTCGAAACCGACGCCGAGATCGTCGCGATCAACCGCAAGGGTGAGCTGGAGCCGCACCAACGCGGGATACTCTCCGACATCGAGGGCATCGTGCTGCTCGACGGCACCTGGAGCCAGGCCAAGGCGCTGTGGTGGCGCAATGCCTGGATGCTGAAGTGCCAGCGGGTGATTCTCGGACCGAAACGGCCCTCGCTGTACGGCAAACTGCGCCGGGAACCGCGGCGCGACGGCCTGTCCACCATCGAAGCGGCCGCGATCCTGCTGGCAGGGCTGGAAAAGCGGCCTGATATCGCGACAGCGTTAACTGATAGTTTCGAGCGGATGCTGGCGAGATTCCGCGAAGTGCAGGCCGAAATGCCGGAATTGGCGCCAAAACCGAAGAAGCGGGACTTCCGGAAGCGCCGACGTTAGCGGCCCGGCTTGGTTGCCTATCGCAGAGAGGGCGTATATGAAGTGCGCCGCAAGGGGCCACGTGGCGGAGTGGTTACGCAACGGTCTGCAAAACCGTGTACACCAGTTCAATTCTGGTCGTGGCCTCCACTCATCTCATCAATGGCTTGCAGCCGACAAGTGAGAAGCCGCATTAGCTCGCGGCGTACCAGCCTTCAGGAAACGGAATCAGCGGCCACTGCGCCTGGTTGTCATTGGCGGCGCGCGACGGCGGCTGAATGCGGGGTGACGGCTGGGCCACGAAATCCTCCTGAGCAATAGGCGCGATCGCCGTACGCACGGCGTCCAGCAGCAGATCAAATTCGACTTCGCTCATCGCGCTCTCCGAGGTTTGAGAGCGCCATGGTCGCAAAACTGTCTTTGGTCCGGATTGAGCGATTCGTTCGAATTTTATGAAAAGAACGATGGCGCCCGCTTTGGTTAATAAAACGCAGATGACCTTTCGGGGAACCTAGGTCGGCAAGGCCGCACCTCGTGTGGGACAAATCACATCTTGCGAAAAACTCTTCCCGGACTTCCCGGCAATATTCATAGCCGTCAAATATCGCAGGATTTTTAGGGAGACGTGACAGCGGAGGCAAGCCGGGCAAATTCCCGACGTCGGCACGGTCGCGGTCATACCAACCCTGTGAGGTCTCCCGGCAGCATGCTCTTGAATTGCGTCAGCACCTGCCGTGCTTTGCGCGGCGGCAGCGTGATCGCGTGACGCACGGCGGCCGCGATCAGCGTCATCGTCAGTCCCGAGAAACTCGTGAGGGTGGCGGCCGGCATGCCGGGCGCAACCCGCCTGATCGCGTCGGACAACAGGCCGGAGAGCACGGCCATGTCGTCGGCATCGAGCTTTTGCAGGGCGCGGTCGCCCTGCGTCGCCTGCCAGATGTCGCGCATCACAGGCTCGCGCACGAACATCTCGTAGTAACTGTCGACGATCCGGCAGAGCGCCGGGTGCAGGTCGCGCACGGACGAGACCGTGGCCAGATCGCGCCTGACGCAATCGCGGCCGACGGCGTTATGCCGTTCCGCCAGCGTGCCGATGATCGCGGCCTTGTCGGGAAAATATTGGTAGAGCGAGCCGAAGGCGACGCCGCTGCGTTCGACGATGTCGCTCATGCGGAAGGCCTCGCTGCCTTTCTCTGCCATGATCTCGGTCGCGCAGGCGAGGATGCGCTCGAACCGCGCGCGGCTGCGCTGCTGCGTCGGGGCAAGCCGCGCCAGCCCGGGCAGGGGGGCTTCCACCCCGGGCGCGGCCCTTGCCGTTGTCCCGGACGCGGCCCTTGCCGCTGTCCCCGACGCGGCCCTTGCCGCTGTCCCGGGCGCGGCCTTTCGTCTCGCCATCTCTCGCCTCCGCAATCGGGGTTGACGTCACAGATACGAGAGTTTATCGCATTTTACAAATGCGAGTATCCCTCGCTTTTGGAGGTGGAGCGATGCGCAATATCCTGACCTCGGGCTTGCTGTGGTTTTCCGCGCTCGGCTGCGGCCTGCTTGCCGGGGTCTATTTCGCATTCTCGGCATTCGTCATGACCGCGCTCGGCCGGATCGATCAGGCCGCCGGCATCTCGGCGATGAACGCGATCAATGTCGACATCGTGCGCTCGCTGTTCATGCCGCTGTTCCTCGGCACCACGCTGTCTTGCGCCGCGCTGGTCGTGCTCGGCGGGCTGCGATGGCCGGAGCCGGGGGCGCTTGCGATGATCTGCGGCGGCGGCCTCTATGTCGTCGGCATGTTCGTCGTCACGATCGCCTTCAACGTGCCGCTGAACGATCAGCTTGCGGCCACTGATCCCGCGAGCGCCGCGGCCGCACCGGTCTGGGCGCGCTATCTGACCGACTGGACCTTCTGGAACCATGTGCGGACCATCGTCTCGCTTGCTGCAACCACGCTGTTCATCGTCGCCATCGCCATGCGATAGAGCGCTTTCGAGGGAGGCGCTTCGCAAGCTCGATTGGGACGTCCCGAGGCTGCGTTGCGACCCCGGCACCAAGACCACTTCGTTCATCGCGGAATGACGTCAGGGGCGGCGCGTGCCCGCGGAAGAATCGTCGGCGCGGCGGAATGGCCGCGCTCTACGGTGTTTGATGGTGTTTCCGGGAGCCCGCAGCGCCGATAGCGGGACAGCCGGGACAGGCCTGCATCACCCTGGAACGCCGGCAAAGCCTTGCACCGCAGAGGTTTACCGTCTCCCGCTAAAGTTTCGCCGGAGGCCCATTTGGTTCTTTGCAAGGCCGAAAGGCTTTGTTATACGCTGCCCGCTCGCGAACGTTTTGTTCGCCTATTCCTCGGTAGCTCAGCGGTAGAGCATTCGACTGTTAATCGAATGGTCGCTGGTTCGAATCCAGCCCGGGGAGCCAGTTTTGGCCCCATCAAGACCCTCATCGCCCCTCACAAGCCTGTGGTCCGTAACGGGCAGACAAAAAACGTCGTCAAATCGACTCAATAACCGCCGACAGTTCGTCGTGCCGGGTCTTGAGAGGTGATTCTGATGGCCATAACCCTGATCGACCTGTCGATGCCGCAGCCGACCCTTGTTCCGAGCGATGCTCCCGACATCAGCGACGATGAGTGTGTCCGCCGGCTCGCAAAGGCCGTCGAGCAACATGATTCCGAGCATCTTGATGAAGTGGCCCGCCTGATCGGGCGGCTCGCCGTCACGATCGAATAGGGCGCACCGCGGCGGGCATTCCGGGAGCGCGTCTTGCACGCCAACGGCGTGTTGCGTTTTGGCGGAGCTTGTTCCAAAAGATGGCCCTGTTCTAGCTCCTCCAGCGGCAATGCCGCGACTTGCAGGGTCCCGCCAATGACCGGATTTTCGACCGCGCGCCAGTACATGGTGGATGGTCAGGTGCGTCCGAGCGACGTGACCGATGATCGTATTCTCGAAGCCATGCTGACCGTGCCGCGCGAGGTGTTCGTGCCGGCCGACAAACAGGCGCTGGCCTATCTGGACCTCGATCTCGACGTGGCCGAGGGCGGCGCGGCAAGGCGCTGCCTGATCACGCCGGCGTTGCTCGCCAAGATGCTGCAGGCCGCCGAGATCAAGGCGACCGACCGCGTCCTGGTCGTCGGCTGCGCGAGCGGCTACGCCGCCGCCATCGTGGCGCGCTTTGCCGGAGAGGTCAGCGCAACCGAGAGCGATCCGGCGCTTGCCGGGAAGGCCTCCACAACGTTCGCCCAGCTCGGCATCCAGAATGTAGTCATCAAGTCCGCAGCAGCTGCCGACGGTGATGCGGCCGGCGCGCCGTATGACGTCATCGTCCTCAACGGTGCGACCGAGATTATCCCGACCGGGCTGTTCGGCCAGCTCAAGGAGGGGGGCCGACTGGTCGGGGTGTTCGGCCTGACGCCGCCGCCGCGCGCCACCCTCGTGACTCATTCCCACGGGGATTTCGGGCATCGCGAGCTGTTCGACGCCACGGCCCCCGTGCTGCCCGGGCTCGAGCGGGTTCCGGCCTTCGTCTTCTGACCGCTACCGCGCTGCGCCACCTGATAAAATCCCGTTCGGAATCAGAAGTGTGGCCCGTTTGCCCCATGTGAAGAGTTTCCACCGCGTTCCGTTGCGGGGTAGTTCCGTTGCCCTTAGCTGCGGACTAAGGTGAGGCGGGACTCACTTCATCTGAAGCGACCGCCGGAACTGACTTGCGTGTGGAGACGGCGACTACAATGATTGGATTACCGGGGATGCGAGGGGTGAAAGCTATCACCGCGGCTGCGACTGCCGTCCTTCTGTTGGCGGAGATGGGCCCCGTGCCCGCGCTCGCCGACACTATCGAGGCCGCGCTGGTGCGGTCCTACCAGAACAACCCCCAGCTGAATGCGCAGCGCGCGCTGGTGAGGGCAACCGACGAAAACGTTCCCCAGGCGCTGTCAGGCTATCGTCCGCGGGCCGCACTGACCGTCAACGGCGGGTATCAGTACACCGACCAGCAGCAGACGGGCAGCAAGGACGCAATTCACGGCACCCAAAATCCGGCCAGCGCCGGTCTGACAGTGAACCAGTCGCTGTACAACGCGCAGACCCCGAACAGGGTGCGGGCGGCCGAAAGCCAGGTGTCGTCGGCCCGCGAAGGTCTGCGCGTGCTTGAGCAGACCGTGATCCTGAGCGCCGCCACCATCTACATGGATTATCTGCGCGATTCGGCGATCGTCGAGGTCCAGCGCAGCAACACGCGCGTGCTGGAGCAGACGCTGAAGCAGACCCAGGATCGCTTCAACGTAGGTGAGGTGACGCGGACCGACGTCGCGCAATCCGAGGCACAGCTCGCGGCGGGCAAGACCCAGCAGCTCACCGCGGAATCGAACCTGACGACGACCCGGTCGAACTTCCGCCGCATCATCGGCAACGAACCGCAGAATCTCGCGCCCGGCTCGCCGGTCGACCGCTTCCTGCCGGCGACGCTTGCGGCCGCCGTCGAGCTCAGTCTGACCCAGAATCCGAACGTCACCTCCGCGATGTACGGCGTCGACGTCAACTTCCTGCAGACCAAGGTTGCCGAAGGCGCGCTGCTGCCGACGGTTGGCTTGCAGGCTTCAGTGACCGAAGGCTACCAGCAACAATTGTCGGTCAACCGCAGCTTCAATGCGGCGGCGCAGGTTCAGGTGTCGGTGCCGATCTATCAGGGCGGCGCTGAATACTCGCTGATCCGGCAGTCGAAGGAATCGCTGGCGCAACAGCGTCTGGTCCTCGAACAGACCAGGGATCAGGCGCGCGCCAACGTCGTCACCGCCTGGGGCCAGCTGGTCGCCGGCAAGTCGCAGGTGGCGTCAGCGCAGGCGCAGGTGACCGCGTCCGAGATCGCGCTGAACGGCGTCCGCGAAGAGGCCAAGGCCGGTCAGCGCACCACGCTCGACGTGCTCAACGCGCAGCAAGCGCTGGTCAATGCGCGCAATGCGCTCGTCACCGCGCAGCACGACCGCGTCGTTGCGTCCTACAATGTGCTCAACGCGATCGGCCGGTTGTCACCGCAGGTGATGGGCCTTTCGACCAACGTCTACGATGCCTCCGTGCACTACCAGCAGGTGCGCGACAACTGGGCCGGCGTACGCACGCCCGACGGCCGCTAAACACCTTCACATCAGCATCGCTTGTCGCGCCATGTTTGTGGTTCTGAGTTAATCAGGACCACAGACTGGCGCGTTTGCTTGCAATCGATAAATGGCCTGACATACCGTTTTATCGGGCAGCAAGGCGATTCGCGGCGAGCCGGCATGGCGTGATGACAGGTGCGAGGCCACCTGGGACCACGCTGCATTGGGCGACACGAAGCTTGCACAATGCCTCGGGCGGGCTTGATCTGGGGACAAGTCGGGCGGGAGCAATGAAAATCTCTGCGCGCTTCTTCGGAACCGGCGAATCCTCTCGGGCTTGATGTAAAATAAGTTTCGATGTGGAGTCGGAGATGACGCAACCTGCGAAGGTCCAAGAGCCCTCGATGGAGGAGATTCTGGCGTCGATCCGTCGCATCATTGCCGACGACGAGGCGAAACCGGCCGCGGCCGAGAAACCTGCGGCCGCCGCAGCGCCGCCGCCGAAGGTCGAGCCGCCACCAGCAGCCAAGCCTGCGATGAAGAACCCGCCGCCCGCAGCACCCCCGGCCGCAAAGCCCGCCGCGGCAGCGCCGAAATCACCGCCGCCTGCGCCAGCGCCGGCCAGCAACAGTCAGGACGACATCGACTCGCTGCTCGCGAGCCTCGACGAGGCGACGCCCGCGGCCGAGATCCGGCCGTCGCCGCAGCCCGAAGCCCAGCCCGAAGCCGACGTGTTCGAGCTCACTGACGACATGGCGCTGCCGGAGCCGGCTGCCACGCCGTCGTTCCGCAAGGTCGAGCCGCAGGACGACGTCGAGTTCACGGAAGCCCGCACCCGGGCGCCTGAGCCACTGCGAGAGCCGGTTCGAGAGCGAGAACCGCCAGCAAGCGAAACCGCGCCGATGCAGCAGATCATCTCCGGAACCACGATGCGGGCGGTCGAATCCGCCTTCAACTCGCTGGCCAACACCGTGCTGAGCAACAATGCACGGACGTTGGAGGATCTGGTCAAGGAGATGCTGCGGCCGATGTTGAAGTCCTGGCTGGACGACAATCTGCCGGGGCTGGTCGAGCGGATCGTCAAGGCCGAGATCGAGCGGGTCTCCCGCGGGCGCTAGCTCTGCCGCAGGCGCTCCTGCCGCAGGGGGCTTGGCAGCCCTCATTCAGCCCCTAAATGCCCCGGAGTTTCGGTTCTGATAGGATCCGAGCCGAAACGCCAGTTCCCTGTTTTGACGCGTTTTCTTCACGCGAACCGGTGTCCACCTCGCTCGAAAACGCATCCAACGCCGTTTTGACGGGCCGGTCCGGTTGACTTGGTGCGTTCTGGCGGCTTTCTACCCTTTCCCCATGGTCCACAGCGCATTGTCATGATCGAGAAAAACTACCAGCCTGCCGATATCGAGCTCCGGATGGCCCGGCTCTGGGAGGAGAGCGGTGCGTTCAAGGCCGGCCGGCCCGAGCGCAAGGACGCCGCGCCCTTCACCATCGTGATCCCGCCGCCGAACGTCACCGGCTCGCTGCACATGGGCCATGCGCTCAACAACACGTTGCAGGACATCCTGTGCCGCTTCGAGCGGATGCGCGGCCGCGACGTGCTGTGGCAGCCCGGCACCGACCATGCAGGCATCGCCACCCAGATGGTGGTCGAGCGCCAGCTGATGGAACGGCAGGAGCCGGGCCGCCGCGACATGGGCCGCGCAAAATTCCTCGAGCGGGTCTGGCAGTGGAAGGCCGAAAGCGGCGGCACCATCGTCAACCAGCTCAAGCGCCTCGGCGCCTCCTGCGACTGGTCGCGCGAGCGCTTCACCATGGACGAGGGCCTGTCGCGTGCCGTCGTCAAGGTGTTCGTCGAGCTGCACCGCCAGGGCCTGATCTACAAGGACAAGCGCCTGGTCAATTGGGACCCGAAGCTGCTCACCGCGATCTCCGATCTCGAAGTGCAGCAGGTCGAGGTCAAGGGGCATCTCTGGTACCTGCGCTATCCGATCGAGGGGCGGACGTTCAATCCCGAGGACCCCAAGTCGTTCATCGTGGTCGCGACCACGCGTCCGGAGACGATGCTCGGCGACACCGCGGTCGCGGTGCATCCCGACGATGAGCGCTACACCGATCTGGTCGGCAAGCACGTCATCCTGCCGCTGGTCGGCCGCAGGATTCCGATCGTCGCCGACGACTATTCCGATCCGGAGAAGGGTTCGGGCGCCGTCAAGGTGACGCCGGCGCACGACTTCAACGATTTCGAGATCGGCAAGCGCCACGGCCTGCCGCAGATCAGCGTGCTCGACCAGGAAGGCTGCCTCAGCCTCACCGGCAACGAGGACTATCTGCGCGGCCTGCCTGTTGGCGCCGACGAGTTCGCGGCGGAGTTTCACGGCATCGAGCGCTTCGCGGCGCGCAAGAAGATCGTGGCGCGGCTGGAGGAGTTCGGCTTCCTCGAGCGGATCGAGCCCAACACCCACATGGTGCCGCATGGCGACCGCTCGAACGTCGTGATCGAGCCGTATCTCACCGACCAGTGGTATGTCGACGCCAAGACGCTGGCGCAGCCGGCGATGGCGGCGGTGCGTTCGGGCGAAACCACGTTCGTGCCGAAGAACTGGGAAAAGACCTATTTCGAGTGGATGGAGAACATCCAGCCCTGGTGCATCTCGCGCCAGCTCTGGTGGGGCCATCAGATCCCGGCGTGGTACGGGCCGGACGGCAAGGTGTTCGTTGCCGAGACCGAGGAAGAGGCGGTCGGCAACGCGCTCGGCTATTACGTCGAGCAGGAAGTCATCACGCCGGAGCAAGGCCACGACATGGCGGTCGATCCCGCCAAGCGCGAGGGCTTCATCACGCGCGACGAAGACGTGCTCGACACCTGGTTCTCGTCGGCGCTGTGGCCGTTCTCGACGCTGGGCTGGCCGGACGACACGCCGGAGGTCGCGCGCTACTACCCGACCAACACGCTGGTCACGGGCTTCGACATCATCTTCTTCTGGGTCGCCCGCATGATGATGATGGGCCTTCATTTCATGAAGGAGGCGCCGTTCTCGACCGTCTACATCCACCGTCTCGTCCGTGACGAGAAGGGCGCGAAGATGTCGAAGTCGAAGGGCAACGTCATCGACCCGCTCGGCGTGATCGACGATTTCGGCGCCGACGCGCTGCGCTTCGCGCTGACCCGCGAGGCGGCGCAGGGCCACGACATCCGCCTGTCGCCGCATCTGGTCGAGACCAACCGCAACTTCGCGACCAAGTTCTGGAACGCCTGCCGCTTCGCCGAGATGAACGAGTGCGTCAAGCCGGACGGCTTCGATCCGAAGGGCGCCAGGGAAATCTTGAACCGCTGGATCGCGCATGAAACCTCGCGCGTCACCCGCGAGGTGACCGAGACGATCGAGGATCATCGCTTCAACGATGCAGCGGGTGCGATTTACCGCTTCGTCTGGAACGTGTTCTGCGACTGGTATCTCGAGCTCGCAAAGCCGGTGCTGATGGGCGAGGAGGGCGCCGCCAAGGCCGAGACCCGCGCCATGATCGCCTGGACCCGCGACGAGATCCTCAAGCTGCTGCACCCGTTCATGCCCTTCATCACCGAAGAGCTGTGGGCCGTGACCGCAAAGCGCGATGGTCTGCTGGTGCTGGCGCCCTGGCCGCGCAAGTCGGGCGTGACCGGGGAGCAGCTGGCGGCGATCGCGACCGCAGGTCCCGTCGTCGATCCGATCATTCCGCCGGTGATTGCCGCGCTCGACGCGGACGAGTTCAGCGATCCCGCGGCCGAGGCCGAGATCGGCTGGGTGGTCGATCTCGTCACCACGATGCGGTCGGTGAAGGCGGAAATGAACATCCCGCCGTCGACGCTGACGCCGCTGGTGATCGTGACCACCTCCGATGAGACGCGGGACCGCGCCCAGCGCTGGAACGACACCATCAAGCGCCTCGCGCGGTTGTCGGACATTTCCTTCGCGGACGCCGCCCCGGAAGGCGCCATGCAACTGCTCGTGCGCGGCGAAGTCGTCGCGCTGCCGCTCAAGGGCGTGATCGATCTCGCCGCCGAGCGGGCGCGGCTGGAGAAGGAGCTCGGCAAGGCTGACGCCGACATCAAGCGGGTCGACGCAAAACTCTCCAACGAGAAGTTCGTGGCCAATGCGCCGGAAGAGCTCGTCGAGGAAGAGAAGGAAAAGCGCGCGGCTGCGCAGGAGCGCCGCGCCAAGATCCTCGAGGCGATCGAGCTGCTGAAGAAGGCGTCATAGCTGATAACGCTGTGACGCTCAGAACCGCTTGCTGAGGAATTTCGATCCCTTCAGCCCGTAGCGCCAGGGCAGCTCGACCGCCTTGGTGATGCCGATCCGCAATCCGGTGACGATGTCGGGCGGCTTTGGCCGTGCGTGGAGCGCGATCGGCGGCCGGTCGAGCGGCAGTTCGCTGTGCGCGATCGTGATGCCGAGCGCTTCGCAGAGCTTGCCGGGCCCCGAGCACAAGGCGCGCTCGTCTTCCAGCCCGCGCCGCCGGCGCATGGCGGCGAGGCCATGGGTCGGCTCGAGCGCACGGATCAGGACGGCGCTGGCCGAGCCCGGCGCCTCGCAGACGAAATTGACGCACCAATGGATGCCGTAGGAGCGGTAGACATAGGAGAAGCCCGGCGGGCCGAACATCACCTGGTTGCGCGGGGTCGGTCCGTTGAATGAGTGAGCCGCCGGCTCGGTGTGATGGTAGGCCTCGACCTCGGTGATGATGCCGCCGACGCCGCCGACCAGGAAGGTCGCGCCGATCAGGTCGGGCGCGACCTCGTGGACGCTGCGATCGAAGAACGAGCGTTTCAGAGCTTTGCCGAGGCGCGGTGCGGTCGCCGTGGTCGATCGGGGTTTTTGAGCCATTTTGAGGTGGGAATCGGCGTGGAACGGACCTCGACACTGCCAATATATGGGCTGGTCTGCTAGGGTCGCAGGGCGGGTTGCGAGCTGCGTCAACACCGATTAGCTATGGCCTCTCGCGACTTGCAGGCACAAATGGTCACCATCGTCGACACCATCTCCACCGCTCAGCTCCGCCCGCGCCACCCCGAAAAGGCGAACCGGCCGGATGCCGTGTCGCCGCCGAAGCCGGACTGGATCCGGGTCCGGGCGCCGAACACGCGCGGCTATGCGGACACGCGCAAGATCGTGAAGGAGAACGGCCTCGTCACGGTGTGCGAGGAGGCGGGCTGCCCCAACATCGGTGAGTGCTGGGACAAGAAGCACGCCACCTTCATGATCATGGGCGACACCTGCACCCGCGCCTGCGCGTTCTGCAACGTCAAGACCGGCATGCCCGGCGCGCTCGATGCCCATGAGCCCGAACACGTTGCCGAGGCGGTCTCCAAGCTGGGACTGGCCCACGTCGTGATCACCTCGGTCGACCGCGACGATCTCGCCGACGGCGGCGCCGAGCATTTTGCGCAGGTGATCCGCGCCATCCGCGCGCGCTGCCCGACCACCACGATCGAGATCCTGACGCCGGACTTCCTGCGCAAGGACGGCGCGCTCGAGCGCGTGGTCGCGGCCAAGCCCGATGTCTTCAACCACAATCTGGAAACCGTGCCGTCGCGCTACCTGACGGTCCGTCCCGGCGCGCGCTATTTCCATTCGATCCGGCTGCTGCAGCGGGTCAAGGAGCTGGACCCGACCATTTTCACCAAGTCGGGCATCATGGTCGGCCTCGGCGAAGAGCGGCACGAGGTGCTGCAGGTGATGGACGATCTGCGCTCGGCCGAGGTCGATTTCCTGACCATCGGCCAGTATTTGCAGCCGACGCGCAAGCATCACGCCGTGATGCGCTACGTGACGCCGGATGAATTCGCCGGCTACGAGCGTGTCGCCTATACCAAGGGATTTCTGATGGTGTCGGCGAGCCCGCTGACGCGCTCGTCGCATCACGCCGGCGAGGATTTCGCGAAACTGCAGGCGGCGCGCACGGCTCGCGGCCGCTAGATTTTGTAACGGCAGGAGGCCGGCGTCGCAACGCGCCGTTGCCTGATCGGGCCTTGACCGCATCTTGGACTGGACCAATGCAACGCGTGCTGGTGATGGGATCGTCGGGGTCCGGCAAGTCGACCTTTGCGCGACGGTTGTCCGTCATGACGGGCATCCCGACCGTGTCGATCGACGCGCTGTTCTGGAAGCCGGGCTGGGTCGAGTCCGACAAGGATGAATTCGAGCGCCGCATGATCGAGGTCACGCAAGCGCCGCGCTGGATCATGGATGGGAACTATATGAGGAACGGTGCAGGTGAGCTGCGCCGGCAGCTCTCCGATACGATCATCTGGTTCGACCTGCCGCGGCTGACCTGCATGCTCGGAATCCTGGGGCGCATTGCCGGCAGCTATGGCAAGGTTCGCCCCGAGATGGCGGAAGGCTGCCCGGAGAAGATCGACCTCGAATTCTTCCGTTACGTCTGGACCTATCGCCAGCAGCAACGCCCGAAGCTGATCGAATATTGCTCGGGCTTGCGCGCCGATCAATCGCTGGTCTGCTTCACCGATCGGGCCCAAGCGGATGACTATCTGAAGCGCCTCGCACACAAGCAAAACCGTGCGAGTATCCACTGATGCCACGATTCTCAAGCAAGCGGCGGGTCCGCCACACCGCACCTCAAATGTTCGATCTGGTCGCCGACGTCGAGCGCTATCCGGAATTCGTGCCGTTGTGCCAGGCGCTCAAGATCCGCCAGCGGACGCCCAAGGACGACGGCACTGAGGTCGTGGTCGCCGACATGACGGTCTCCTTCAAGCTGGTGCGCGAAACCTTCACCAGCAGGGTGACGCTCGACCGGCCCAATCTGAAGATCCTGGTCGAATATCTGCGTGGACCGTTCAGCAATCTCGAAAACCGCTGGAGTTTTGAGCCGAAGTCGGAGACCGAGTGCGACGTCGGCTTCTTCCTGAACTACGAATTCAAGAGCCGGATGCTGGCGATGCTGATGGGCTCGATGTTCGACGCCGCATTCTCGCGCTTTGCCGCGGCGTTCGAGAAGCGGGCCGACCAAGTCTACGGCAAGCCTCAGCTCTCGACCTAGCGTCGCTGTCTCGTCCGCCGAGGAGGCTGCCTTTGCCCGGGACGCAAATGCCCGGCACGAGGCCGGGCATGACGGATGATGCGATGGGTGCGTCCGCCGGCGCTACGGGCACGAACGCCGCACGCCGCCCTTTGCGATGTAGGTGCCTGAACCCGGGTCGTAGGAGCGGAAACGCTGGGAGCAATAGGCGTCGTTGTTGGCCTTGGCCTGGCTTGCCGCGATGGCGCCGCCGATGATCGCACCGGCTGCAAGCCCGCCGATGATCGCAGCGCCGTTGCCACCGCCACCATGGTGGTGATGACCATAATAGCCACCGCGGTAGCCGTAACGCGGGCCGCCGTGCCAGTGACGATACTGGACGTGCTCGACGGAGGTCGGCTGATCCTGCAACCGGGCGGGCGCGAGCGGTGCGGCGAACGAGGGGGCAACAGACGACAGCGTCATGGCACCAGAGGTGATTGCGGCCACGACCAAAGTTCCCAACTTCATCATTTTCTCCTTGTTGTGGGATTTTGCTGTTTGGAAAAACAATTCAAACGGCAGAGTTGGAACAATAGAAAACGGCGAAGCGACGTCGCAGTTCCACCTGAGATAGGCGGCACTGGGTCGCAGTTGACTTGAGGGTAGTGCGAGGCTGGCCTTCGCGCGATTCGACTTGCTTAGGCCTATCCGCGCGGCGGCCGCCGGCGTTTCGCGGCATGGCTTCGTGGCGACCGCGCCACCCGCGTCCGCAACCGGCTGGCGGTCTCGCGGCGCGGCTTTGCCGCCTGCGGCGGGCGCGCGAGCTCCATCAGCATGCGCAGCGCCTCGACCACCGAGCGCTGCCGCACCGTGCTGCGGCCGATCGCGCCAAATCGCTGCTCGCGGTGAAGGATGCGGCCGTCGCGCGCGGCGACCGCAAAGTGCACCAGGCCGACCGGCTTGCCCGGCGTCGCGCCGCCCGGGCCCGCGATCCCGGTGATCGAGACCGCGAGGTCGACGCCGGCCTTTTCGAGCGCGCCGATCGCCATCGCGGTCGCGGTTTCCTTGCTGACGGCACCGAACGTCTCCAGCGTCGCCGCCTTGACGCCGAGCATCACCCGCTTGGCCTCGTTCGAATAGGTGACAAAGCCACGGTCGATCACGTCGGACGATCCGGGGATGTCGGTGAGCGCGCCGGCGACAAGGCCGCCGGTACAGGATTCGGCGGTCGCGATCGTCAGCTTGCGCATCCGGCACAGGTCGAGCAGCGCGCGGGAGAGGGCACGAGCGTCGCTGCCGCCCATGTCAGGCACTCCAGCCTTTTTCATCCCAGGGCAGACGGACCGTGGCGCTCGCGGTCGCCGCGATGCCTTCCTCTCGGCCGGTGAAGCCGAGCCGCTCGCTGGTGGTGGCCTTCACCGCCACGCGCGAGATGTGGACGCCGGAGATCTCCGCGATCTTCGCCCGCATGGTGTCGCGCAGCGGGCCGATCTTCGGCCGCTCGCAGATCAGCGTCACCTCGAGATTGGCGATCCGTCCGCCGCGCGCGGTGACGCGCTCGACCGCATATTTCAGGAACTGGTCGGAGGAGGCGCCCTTCCACTTGGCGTCGCTCGGCGGGAAATGCGAGCCGATGTCGCCGTCGGCCAGCGCGCCGAGGATCGCGTCGACCAGCGCATGCAGCCCGACATCGCCGTCGGAATGCGCCAGGAATCCCCTGGTGTGCGGCACGCGGACGCCGCAGATCATGACATGGTCGCCGTCGCCAAAGGCGTGCACGTCGTAGCCGGTGCCGGTCCTGATGTCGCCGAGCTGGCTCGCGAGCCGCGCTTCCTCGCGCACGAAATCTTCGGGGGTGGTGAGTTTCATGTTGGCAGCATCGCCTTCAAACGTCGCAACGGTCAATCCCGCCCATTCGGCAAGCGCGGCATCGTCGGTGAAATCGCTGCGGCCCTCGCGCGCGGCACGACGATGCGCCTCCAATATTACGTCGAAACGAAATGCCTGCGGTGTCTGCGCGATCCGCAAGCGGGCACGCTCGGGCGTTGCTTCGACATCGCCGGCATCGCCGGTGAGCTTGATCGTGTCGGTGACCGGAATCACGGGGATCGCAGCGCCGGTCCGGCCGGCCGCGGCGATCGCGCGCGAGATCACTGCCGACGTGACGAAGGGCCGTGCGGCATCGTGGATCAGCACGATGTCGGGTTTCGCGCTGGCGAGCGCCTCGAGCCCGGCATGGACCGAGGCCTGCCGGGTCGCGCCGCCCGGGGTCGGCGGTTGATGGCGGAGGCCAGCCACTGCTTCATCGAACAGCGCGGCATCGTCGGGGTTGACCACCGGCTGCACCGCGAACACTTCGGGGTGGCCGGAGAACGCCTCCATGGCGCGGTAGATCACCGTCTGTCCGCCGATCGTCCGGTACTGCTTGGGTCCGCCTGCGCCGGCGCGCAATCCACGGCCGGCTGCGACAAGGATGGCTGCGGTACGCTCAGGCTTCGGCATGTTGAACCAGTGACAAACGAAATCGGGGATGAGGGGGACGGCGGGGGACCGCCGCGCACAGCCCTTAGCATGACCGCTGCGCAAAAACAGAGCGTTTGCCGATGACTGTGGGAAAAGCAGATTTTGTTGCAGTGCACCTGCACAGGTGGTAGGAATGTCTAAACCGTAGGCATGAGCCTTGACTGCACAAGAATTGTGCGCAGAATAGACAACGTCAGCTGCAATGGCGTGGCTGACAGAACGACGAGACGGCTGTGACCGGCGTGCAAAGTACTCCTCGTAACCCATTGAAGATAGGCGATATTGCTGTCGCCAACCGGGTTCTCCTCGCGCCCATGTCCGGCATCACCGACGCGCCTTTCCGGCGACTCGCTGCCACTTTGGGAGCCGGACTGGTGGTCTCCGAGATGACCGCCAGCGACGATCTGGTGAACGGCAAGCCGATGTCGAAGCTGCGTTGTGAGGCAGCCGGGATCGGGCCGCACGTGGTCCAGCTTGCCGGCTGCCAGACCCATTGGATGGCGGAGGGCGCGCGGATCGCCGAAGGCGCCGGCGCCGACATCATCGATATCAACATGGGCTGCCCGGCGCGCCACGTGACCGGCGGCCAGTCCGGCTCGGCGCTGATGCGCAACCTCGACCACGCGGTGACGCTGATCGAGGCGACGCTGGCGGCGGTCAAGGTGCCGGTGACGCTGAAGATGCGGCTCGGCTGGGACGATCGCTCGCTCAATGCGCCCGAACTGGCGCGCCGCGCCGAGGCATCGGGCGTGCAGATGATCACAGTGCATGGCCGCACCCGCTGCCAGTTCTACAAGGGCGAGGCCAATTGGAACGCGGTGCGCGCGGTCAAGGATGCCGTGGCGATCCCGGTCGTGGTCAACGGCGACATCACCTCGTTCGACAAGGCGCTCGACGCGCTGGAGATGTCGGGCGCCGACGCCGTCATGATCGGACGCGGCGCGCAGGGCCAGCCCTGGCTGCCCGGCCAGATCGGCCGCCGGCTCGAGACCGGGGTTGCCGAGGCTGCGCCGTCGCTCGCCGAACAGCTCAAGCATGTTCGCGCGCTCTATGACGAGGTCTGCAGCCATTATGGCCTGCGCATCGGGCTCAAGCATGCGCGCAAGCATCTCGGCTGGGCGCTGGAGACCGCTGCCGTCTACAGCTGCGCGCCTGCAGCAACCTTGAAGACCTGGCGGCAGGCAATCCTCACCTCAGAGCAGCCGTCCAGCGTGCATCGCGCGCTCGCGGACGCCTACGACGATTTTGCCTGGAGTGCTGCCGCATGACGTCAGCCATGGAATTTCGCCGGCCCGTGCCCACCGACGGCGAGGCCATCCTCAACGCGCTGCCCAATCCGGTGCTGCTGGTCGCACCCGATGGGCGGATCGTCGATGCCAACATCGCCGCCGAGTCCTTCTTCGAGATCTCGACGCAGTTCTTGCGCCGGCAGTCGCTGAAGGAACTGGTGCCGTTCGGCAGCCCGCTGCTCGCGCTGATCGAGCAGGTGCGGGCGAGCGGCTCGCCGGTCAACGAATACAAGGTCGATCTCGGCACGCCGCGGATCGGCGGCGATCGCCAGGTCGACCTGCACGTCGCGCCGCTGACCGAGCGGCCCGGGCATATCGTGGTGATGCTGCAGGAGCGCACCATCGCCGACAAGATGGATCGCCAGCTCACCCATCGCAGCGCGGCGCGCTCGGTGATCGCGCTGGCCGCAATGCTCGCCCATGAGATCAAGAATCCGTTGTCGGGCATCCGCGGCGCGGCCCAGCTCCTTGAGCAGCAGGCGTCCTCCGAGGATAGGCTGCTGACGCGGCTGATCTGCGACGAGGCCGACCGCATCGTAACGCTGGTCGATCGCATGGAAGTGTTCGGCGATGACCGTCCGGTGGCGCGCGGGCCGGTCAATATCCATTCGGTGCTCGACCATGTGAAGCGGCTGGCGCAGTCCGGCTTCGCCCGCAACGTCCGCTTTATCGAGGACTACGATCCGTCGCTGCCGCCGGTGCTGGCCAATCAGGACCAGCTGATCCAGGTGTTCCTCAACCTCGTGAAGAACGCGGCCGAAGCGGTCGCCGATCTCGGCACCGATGCGGAGATCCACCTTACCACCGCGTTCCGGCCGGGCGTGCGGCTGTCGGTGCCCGGCAAGAAATCGCGGGTCTCGCTGCCGCTGGAGTTCTGCGTCAAGGACAACGGCTCAGGCGTGCCGGAAGACCTGCTGCCGAACCTGTTCGATCCCTTCGTCACCACCAAGCAGACCGGCAGCGGGCTCGGCCTCGCGCTGGTCGCCAAGATCGTCGGCGATCACGGCGGCATCATCGAATGCGAGTCGCAGCCGCGCAAGACCACCTTCCGCGTGCTGATGCCGATGTACAGCGCCGCCAAACACCACGACCAAAGCAACCGCGATGACGTTCCGGGTACGTCTTCGCCTGCCTCTCAGGACGCACGATGAGGAACACCAATGCCTGCAGGTAGCATACTTGTCGCTGACGACGACACCGCCATCCGGACCGTCCTGAACCAGGCGCTGTCGCGCGCCGGCTATGAGGTGCGCCTGACCGGCAACGCCGCCACGCTGTGGCGATGGGTCAGCCAGGGCGAGGGCGATCTCGTCATCACCGACGTGGTGATGCCCGACGAGAACGCGTTCGACCTGCTGCCGCGGATCAAGAAGATGCGGCCGAATCTGCCGGTCATCGTGATGAGCGCGCAGAACACCTTCATGACCGCGATCCGCGCCTCCGAGCGCGGCGCCTACGAATATCTGCCGAAGCCGTTCGACCTGAAGGAGCTGATCACCATCGTCGGCCGCGCGCTGGCCGAGCCGAAGGAGCGGGTCTCCAGTCCTGCCGACGACGGCGAGTTCGACTCGATCCCGCTGGTCGGCCGCTCGCCGGCGATGCAGGAGATCTACCGCGTGCTGGCGCGGCTGATGCAGACCGACCTCACCGTGATGATCTCGGGCGAGTCGGGCACCGGCAAGGAGCTGGTCGCCCGCGCGCTGCACGACTACGGCCGGCGCCGCAACGGCCCGTTCGTCGCGGTCAACATGGCGGCGATCCCGCGCGACCTGATCGAATCCGAATTGTTCGGCCATGAGCGCGGCGCGTTCACCGGCGCCAACACCCGCGCCTCCGGCCGCTTCGAGCAGGCCGAGGGCGGCACGCTGTTCCTCGACGAGATCGGCGACATGCCGATGGAGGCGCAGACCCGTCTGCTCCGCGTGCTGCAGCAGGGCGAATACACCACGGTCGGCGGCCGCACCCCGATCAAGACCGACGTGCGCATCGTCGCGGCCTCCAACAAGGATCTGCGCATCCTGATCCAGCAGGGCCTGTTCCGCGAGGATCTGTTCTTCCGCCTCAACGTGGTGCCGCTGCGGCTGCCGCCGCTGCGCGAGCGCATCGAGGATCTGCCCGATTTGATCCGGCACTTCTTCTCGCTCGCCGAGAAGGACGGCCTGCCGCCGAAGAAGCTCGACACCCAGGCGCTGGAGCGGCTCAAGCAGCACCGCTGGCCGGGCAACGTCCGCGAGCTGGAAAACCTCGCCCGGCGGCTCGCCGCGCTCTATCCGCAGGACGTCATCACTGCCTCCGTGATCGACGGCGAGCTGGCACCACCGGCGGTCACCTCGGGCAGCACCGCGACCGTCGGCGTCGACAATCTCGGCGGCGCGGTCGAGGCCTATCTGTCCTCGCACTTCTCCGGCTTCCCGAACGGCGTGCCGCCGCCGGGCCTCTACCACCGGATCCTCAAGGAGATCGAGATACCGCTGCTGACGGCCGCGCTGGCGGCGACCCGCGGCAACCAGATCCGGGCCGCCGACCTGCTCGGATTGAACCGCAATACGCTGCGCAAGAAGATCCGCGACCTCGATATCCAGGTCTACCGGAGTGGTGGCTAGGGCTGATGGGCGGGGCGCAAGCCTGGCTTGAAGCCCCGTCACCGTTTTTGAGTAGTCACAAATGGTTTTGAGGACACGGCGCCGCACCTCGGTTTGCGCCGCGGAAATGTCGCAATTCGGCAACATTGTGATATGATTGCATCAGTTCGCAATTCCCGCGGGCGATCGCTCTCAGCTCAATTGCCGGTATGACCAGCGCAGACACCACCGCTTCAACGTTACACGCGCCCCTGGCCGAGCCCACTGCAGAGGCGCGGGGCTTCCCGCTGCGGCGCTGGCTGGCGCCGTTCGCCGTGGCGATCGCGCTGCTGTCGGCCTTCCTGACCTTCGTGGTGCTGACCGGCCTGACCCCGATCGAGCCGACCTCGGAGGTCGTCCGCTCCTTCCTGATGATCAACGCCGCCACCATTCTGCTGCTGGTCGGCATCATCGTCCGGGAAGTCTGGCAGATGGTGCAGGCGAGGCGGCGGGGCCGGGCGGCGGCGCGGCTGCACGTCCAGATCGTCGGCCTGTTCTCGGTGATCGCGGTCCTGCCGGCCGTGCTGGTGTCGATCGTCGCCAACGTCACCATCGAGCGCGGCCTCGACCGGCTGTTCTCGGGCCCCACCAAACAGGTGATCCAGAACTCGCTGACGATTGCCAGCGCCTACATGCAGGAGCACGCGCAGCTCATCAACGGCGATACGCTGGCGATGGCCAACGATCTCGCCCATGCGCGGCCGCTCTACGACCAGGATCGCATGACCTTCCTGCAGCTGATGACGGCCGGCGCCGAGTCCCGCAACCTGCCGGTCGCGGTGCTGATGGACAAGGACGGCAAGATCGTAGCCAGCGCCGAAACCGGCGTCCGCCTGAACTATGAGGCGCCGCCGCCTGATATCCTCAAGGACATCAACGAGACCGAGCCGAAGATTTCGGTCTTCCCCGAAAACTACGTCGCCTCCGTGGTCCGGCTGCGGGCCTATGACGACATGTTCCTGTACGTGGCGCGGCTGCTCGATCCGGCTGTCGTCGCCCAGCTCAAGCAGACCCAGACCAGCGCCGCCGAATACGCCCAGCTTGAGACCCGCCGGCTCGGCATCCAGGTGGCGTTCGCGCTGATGTTCGCGGTGATCGCGCTGACCATCCTGATGGCCTCGGTGCTGATCGGCCTCAACTTCGCCAACGGGCTGGTATCGCCGATCCGCCAGCTGATGGGTGCGGCGAGCGAGGTCTCGACCGGCAACCTCAATGTCCAGGTGCCGGTCCACAAATCGGCAAGCGACCTCGCGCTGCTCGGCGAGATCTTCAACAAGATGACCCAGGAGCTGCGCACCCAGCGCAACGAGCTCGTCGATGCCAGCGAGACCATCGACAGCCGCCGCCGCTTCATCGAGGCGGTGCTGTCGTCGGCCAGCGCAGGGATCATCGGGGTCGATGCCTCCGGCAGCGTCGGCATTCTCAACCGCTCGGCGGAGAAGCTGATCGGGCATGCCGAGTCGGAGACGCTCGGCCATCCGCTCTCGGACGTGCTGCCCGAGCTCGACGAGATGATGAAGACGGCGCGCGAGGGCACGCAGCGCCTGGTGCAGGGCCAGGTCACGATCCTGCGCGACGGCAATGAGCGCAATCTGTCGGTTCGGGTCTCCGCCGAGCAGACCAGCCAGTCGCGCGACAGCTACATCATCACCCTCGACGACATCACCGAATTGGTGTCGGCGCAGCGCACCTCGGCCTGGGGTGACGTCGCCCGCCGCATCGCCCACGAGATCAAGAACCCGCTGACCCCGATCCAGCTCTCGGCCGAGCGCATCCGCCGCAAGTTCGGCAAGACCATCACCGAGGAGAAGGACAAGTCGATCTTTGAGCAGTGCACCGACACCATCGTGCGCCAGGTCGACGACATCCGGCGGATGGTCGACGAGTTCTCACGCTTTGCGCGGATGCCGAAGCCCGTGATGGAAGGCGAGGACGTCGCCGACGTGGTGCGCCAGGCGGTGTTCCTGATGAAGGTCGCGCATCCCGATCTCGACATCGAGGCCGACATCAAGCAGTCGCCGCTGCCGGCGCAGTTCGACCGCAGGCTGATCTCGCAGGCGCTGACCAACATCATCAAGAACGCGACCGAGGCGATCGAGCAGGTTCCGCGCGAGGAGCTCGGCAAGGGCCGCATCGACGTCGTGGCGCAGCGCGAGGGCGACGACATCCTGATCGATGTCGTCGACAACGGCATCGGCCTGCCCAAGGTCGCCCGTGCGCGCCTGCTCGAGCCCTATGTCACGACGCGGGCCAAGGGCACCGGGCTCGGACTGGCGATCGTCGGCCGCGTTCTGGAGGACCATGGCGGCCGCATCGAGCTCAAGGACGCGTCCGATTTCCGCGAAGGCCAGCGCGGTGCCTGGATGCGGCTGCGCTTTTCCGTCACCGGTCAGGCGGCCAAGCCCGAGAACAAGCCGGAGAGCAAGGAACAAAAGCCGGACGTGAAATCATCCGACCCCGACAGTGAAAAAAATCCGCCGCAAGAGCCGACCAACGGCCCGGCACAGGCGACCAACAATGAACCAAAAATCCAAGAACGAATCCAAGAACCCGATCAGCAAGAACCAAATAACCAAGAGCCAAATGCACAAGAGCCAACAAGCCAAGAGCCAAGAATCAAAGCCGCGACGGGCGACTGACAACGCAGGTGTAACCCATGGCAAGTGACATTCTGATTGTCGACGACGAAGCTGACATTCGTGACCTCGTTGCGGGTATCCTGGACGATGAGGGGTTCTCCACGCGCACCGCGCGCGACAGCGATTCGGCGCTTGCCGAGATCGCCAACCGCCGCCCGAACCTGGTCTTCCTCGACATCTGGCTGCAGGGCTCCAAGCTCGACGGTCTGCAGCTGCTCGAGCAGATCAAGAAGGACAATGCCGATCTGCCGGTCGTGATGATCTCCGGCCACGGCAACATCGAAACCGCCGTCGCCGCGATCAAGCGCGGCGCCTATGACTTCATCGAGAAGCCGTTCAAGTCGGACCGGCTGATCCTGGTGGCGACCCGGGCGCTGGAGACCTCGCGGCTGAAGCGCGAGGTCAAGGAGCTCAAGCAGCTGGCGCCGGCGGCGAGCGTCCTGACCGGCCGCTCGGCCTGCATGAACCAGCTGCGCCAGACCATCGACCGCGCCGCCAAGGCCAACAGCCGCATCCTGATCGTCGGCCCGTCCGGCGCCGGCAAGGAGCTCGCCGCGCGCACGCTGCATCATGCATCCGGGCGCGCCGAGGGGCCGTTCGTGGTGATCAATGCGGCCGCGATCACGCCTGAGCGCATGGAGATCGAGCTGTTCGGCATCGAGGGATCGAACGGCGAGCAGCAGCGCAAGGCCGGCGCGCTCGAGGAAGCGCATGGCGGCACGCTGTTCATCGACGAGATCGCGGACATGCCGCGCGAGACCCAGAACAAGATCCTGCGCGTGCTGGTCGACCAGACTTTCCAGCGCCAGGGCGGCACCGGCAAGGTCCATGTCGACGTCCGCATCATTTCTTCGACCGCGCGCAACCTCGAGGAGGAGATCGCGGCGGGCCGTTTCCGCGAGGATCTCTATCATCGCCTCTCGGTGGTGCCGATCCGGGTGCCGCCGCTGTCAGAGCGCCGCGAGGACATCCCCGAGCTGATCGACTATTTCATGGACCAGATCTCGGCTGCCACCGGCTTGCCGAAACGGCAGATCGGACAGGACGCGATGGCCGTGCTGCAATCGCATGTCTGGCCGGGCAACGTCCGGCAGCTGCGCAACAACGTCGAGCGCGTGATGATCCTGGCCGGCGGCGGCCCGGAGGCGATCATCACTGCCGACATGCTACCGCAGGACGTCGGCTCGATGGTGCCGGCAATGCCGACCTCCAACAATGGCGAGCACATCATGGGCCTGCCGCTGCGCGAGGCGCGCGAAGTGTTCGAGCGCGATTATCTGATCGCCCAGATCAGCCGCTTCTCCGGCAACATCTCGCGCACCGCGGAGTTCGTCGGGATGGAGCGCTCGGCGCTGCATCGCAAGCTGAAGGCGCTCGGGGTCGGTTGACCCCGGTACACCTGGTCCGGCAACCGCCGGCCCCTTGGCGCGAAGCCCCGGCGGTCACCCGCCGGGGAAGCAGGGCTCGGCTCGGGTCCTGGCGGGCCGGCGTGCGAGGTGAGGGCAGGTCCGGCGCAACCGGGGGAATTATCCACTCTCCACGAGAATATTCGTCTCTTTCCCCGCGCTTTCTTAGAATTGCCACCGTGTTCCTACCGACTGCTGCGCGAACCGGCTTGCCTAAAAACCGCGCGTAGCCTCTAATCCTACCGCTACGTCTGCCAGAGGGGGATCTCAGGGCAGGCGGGCAGCCGGAGGAGGCTCCGTCAGAGAGCCGCAACCGGTTCAATAAAAAGAAGCACAAGCTTGCGGGACAAAAACAATGGCGGCAGACCGCGCACAAAATCTACAAGACACCTTCCTTAATCACGTTCGTAAAACAAAAACGCCACTGACGATATTTCTGGTCAACGGGGTAAAGCTGCAGGGCATTGTCACATGGTTCGACAATTTCTGCTTGCTGCTGCGGCGCGACGGTCACTCGCAGCTTGTCTACAAGCACGCGATCTCGACCATCATGCCCGGCGCTCCGATTCAGCTGTTCGAAGGTGGTGAGGACGCACCGGCTTGAGAGTGAACTGATTGGAACCCTTCAATCGTGAAGGGGACGCCGACCGGACCAAGTCTAGGCCCGGGTCGGCGGGGGACCAGAGCACCGGGCGGGTGATCGTCATCGGCCCGTACCTGCGCACGCGCCGTGGCGACGGCGATGCGCAAACGGATTCCTCTGTCCGCGACTATGAAGCGCGGATCGAGGAAGCCGCTGGCCTCGCCGGTGCGATCGACCTCACCGTGGTGGAATCCATCGTCGCGCCGGTCAGCCAGATCCGGCCCGCGACCTATCTCGGCAAGGGCAAGGTCGAGGAGATCAACGGGCTCGTCGCCGGCGACAAGGTCGAGCTCGTGGTGATGGATTGCGCGCTGTCGCCGATCCAGCAGCGCAATCTCGAGAAAGCCTGGAGCACGAAGGTGCTCGACCGCACCGGCCTGATCCTGGAAATCTTCGGCCGCCGCGCCAAGACCAAGGAAGGCGCGCTGCAGGTCGAGCTCGCCCATCTCAATTACCAGCGCAGCCGCCTGGTGCGGTCGTGGACCCATCTCGAGCGCCAGCGCGGCGGCTTCGGCTTCATGGGCGGTCCGGGCGAAACCCAGATCGAGGCCGACCGCCGCCTGATTGGCGACCGCATCACGCGGCTGGAGAACGAGCTGAAGAAGGTGCAGGCGACGCGGCGGTTGCATCGTGCCGGCCGCCAGCGCGTGCCGTACCGTGTCGTGGCGCTGGTCGGCTACACCAATGCCGGCAAATCGACCCTGTTCAATCGCCTGACGCGCGCCGACGTGCAGGCCGCCGACATGCTGTTTGCGACGCTCGACCCGACCTTGCGTGCGCTCAACCTGCCGCATGGCGGCAAGGCGATGCTGTCGGACACGGTCGGCTTCATCTCCAATCTGCCGACCCAGCTGGTGGCCGCGTTCCGCGCCACGCTGGAGGAGGTGCTGGAGGCCGACATCATCCTGCATGTCCGCGACATCTCCCACGAGGATGCGGAGGCGCAGGAGCGCGACGTCGAGGCGGTGCTGCACCAGCTCGGCATCGATCCCGACGCCGACGGCGGCCAGCGCATCATCGAGGTCTGGAACAAGATCGATCGTTTCGATCCGGAGGAGCGGGACAATCTGCGCAACATCGCCGCACGCCGGCCGCCCGAGCGGCCGTGCTTCCTGGTCTCGGCCGTCACAGGCGAGGGGATCAAGGAGCTCCTGACCGCGATCGAGGATCGCCTCGCGGCCAAGCGCATCACGCTCAATCTTTCGATCGACGCCTCCGATGGCGCCGGCATCAGCTGGCTGCATCGCAATGCCGAGGTCCTGAGCAAGGAGCTCAATGGCGAGCGCTTCGACATGACGGTGCGGGTCGACGAGACCAAGCGCGACATCGTCATGTCACGATTCGATGCTCTGCCGCACGGGACCTAGTGTCCCGGACATCCGTGGCGGCGAGGGGATCGAAGGGGGATCGATGTTCAATCGTCGAGCATTTCTCGGCGGCGGCCTGGCGAGCGCTGCGGTCGCAGGGATTTCAACGCGTGGGGTTGCCGACAACGCCGCTTTCGTCGACGCACCCGCGCTGCGGCCGGTGCTTGCGCGTTCGGACCGCATGTTTCGGGTCACGGTATGCCTGCGTCCGTTTCGCGCCGCCGGTCCGCGCATCGAGGCGGAATGGATCGACAGCAAATACGTCGTGCACAATTACGGGCACGGCGGCAGCGGCTGGTCGCTATCCTGGGGCGCCGCGCAGGAGGCCGTGCCGCTCGCTTTGCAATTGAGCGCGCGTAACATTGCCGTCCTCGGCGCCGGTGCGATCGGTCTGACCACGGCGATCACCGCCCAGCGGATGGGCGCAACCGTCACGATCTACGCCAAGGAGCGCTTCCCGCAGGTGCGCTCGGCGCGTGCGACCGGGGACTGGTCGCCGGATTCGCGGATCGCGATGGAAGCGGACGTCACGCCGGACTTTGCCGATCGCTGGGAGCGGATGGCGCGCACGACCTTTGCCACCCATCAGAGCTATCTCGGCCTTGCCGGCAATCCGATCGAATGGACCGATCGCTATCTGCTCTCCGACGACGCTCCCGACGCCGACGGCCGTCCGCACCGGCGCCAGCATGCCGCGGGCGACGGCCAGAAGAAATTTCTCGAATTGCGCGACCGGATCAGGTCGCTCACGCCGCGATGGGACCTGCTGGCCGCCGGATCGAATCCGTTTCCCGCGCCATACGCCTGGAAGAGCGCCTCGCTCACCTACAACGTCACCGATCTCTACCGCCAGCTTGAAGCCGAGTTTCAGCGCACCGGCGGGCGTTTCGTGCCGATCGAGTTGCACGCGCCGTCCGATCTTTCGAAGATCCGCGAAGCCGTCATCGTCAACTGCACCGGCTACGGCGCCCGTGCGTTGTTTCGCGACGAGAGCATCGTTCCGGTGCGCGGCCAGATCGCCTGGCTCATTCCCCAGCCGGATGTCAATTACGGCGTCTTCTACCGCAACCTCAGCGTCCTCGGCCGACGCGACGGGATCGTCGTCCAGCCGGTCGGCGAGAACGACTATTTCGGCTTCAACGACGACAACGAAACGCCCGATCTCGCCGCCGCGCGCCAGGCGGTGGACGACGCCGCGAAGCTGTTCACTCGGGCCTGAGCGGCCCCACGGCACGACACCTCGCCGTCGCCCGAAATGTGACGGTGCCGTGACGCGGCCTCACTCGATCGCGCCTGCGGCGTGCCGCCGCACTTTCTGTTTGAAATCTGCGCCGCCTTGGTTCATTGCGCTGCTGGACGCAATGCCGAGGCCGATCGATGCAGGACACCAGCGAAACCATCACCCACGACACGCTCGCCGGCCAGAATGGGGACCTCGCCCATGTGCGGGCGCCCGAGATCGTCGATGCCCTCAATGCCCGGGAGCCGGCGGATGCGGCGAAGCTGCTGCAGTCGCTGCCGGCCGAGAAGGCGATCGAGGTGCTCGACTTGCCCGGGCTCGACAACACCTGCGAGATCCTGGCCGAGCTGCCGAAGGACACCGCGGTGTCGCTGCTATCAGGCGTCTCCGACGACCGTGCCGCCGACATCTTCAAGGAACTGGTCGAGCCGCTGCGTACCGCGCTGCTGAACGGCCTCAATCCGGATACCCGTAACGTCATCTCCGGGCTGCTGGCCTATCCCGAGCGCAGCGCCGGCAGCATCATGACGACCGAATTCGTCAGCGTGCCCTCGAACTGGACCATCGCCGAGGTCCTGCATCACATCCGGATGGTCGAGCGCACCCGCGAGACCGTCTACTCGATCTTCGTGATCGACCCGGTCAAGAAGACGCTGATCCAGGCCGTGCCGCTGCGCCGTCTGATCTCGGCCGATCCGCATGCCAATGTGCTGACCGCGGCACCGGCGCGCAAGCCGCTGATGATCTCGCCCGAGGCCGACCGCATGGAGGCGGCGCGGCTGATCTCGCGCTACGATCTGCTCGCGGTCGCCGTCGTCGACGGCCCCGGCCATATCCTCGGCATCGTCACGGTCGACGACGTCATCGACGCCATCGTCGAGGAATCGACCGAGGACGCCCAGAAGTTCGGCGGCATGGAAGCGATCGACGAGCCTTATCTGCGGATCGGCTTCCTCGAAATGATCAAGAAGCGCGGCGGCTGGCTGTGCGCATTGTTCCTGTCGGAAATGCTGACCGCCACCGCGATGCAGTCGTACCAGAGCGAACTCGAGAAGGCGATCGTCCTGACGCTGTTCATCCCGCTGATCATGAGCTCCGGCGGCAATTCCGGCTCGCAGGCCACCTCGCTCCTGATCCGCTCGCTGGCGCTGCACGAGGTCCGTCTGCGCGACTGGTGGCGCGTCGCCATGCGCGAACTGCCGACCGGTGTCGTGCTCGGCTCGATCCTGGGCTTGATCGGCATCGTCAGGATCACGCTCTGGCAGACGATGGGCCTGTTCGACTACGGCCCGCATTGGATGCTGGTGGCGATCACTGTCGGTGCTGCGCTGGTCGGCATCGTCACCTTCGGCTCGCTGTCCGGATCGATGCTGCCGTTCATCCTCAAGCGCATCGGCTTCGATCCGGCCAGCGCGTCCGCGCCGTTCGTCGCGACGCTGGTCGACGTCACCGGCCTCGTGATCTATTTCGGCGTTGCGGCGGTCATCCTGCACGGCACGCTGCTGTGAGCCGCGTCATGCCGCAAACAGATGGCTTGCGGCAAAATCGATGAAGGCGCGCAATCGCGTCGAGCCGTATCTGCCGGAGGGCCACAGCATCCAGAACGCGGCTTCGATCGTCTCTTGCGGCAGCACGATCTGCAACTGACCGGTTTCGAGCGCGTCGCGCATCAGGAAATCGGGCGCCCAGGCCAGTCCCAGGCCTGCAACCGCTGCCGCACGGACCGCCTCGATGTTCGAGCAGATCACGTGGGGTGTTGCTTCCTCGATCGCGGCCTGCGCGCCGCTAGCCAGTTGCCACGCCTGCAGCACGTCGGTGTCGGGATGGCGGAAGCGGATCAGGCGATGCCCTGACAGCGCCGCGTGATCGGCGGGTTCGCCGCATTCGGCGAGGTAAGACGGCGCGGCGTAGACCGAGAGACGGAATGGCGGCAGCCTGCGCGACATCAGGCCGGAATCGGGCAGGGCGCCGCTGCGGATCGCAAGATCAAAGCCCTCCGTCACCAGATCCCGGATGCGGTCGTCGAAATCCAGATCGAGCCGGATCTTCGGATGCGTTTGCGCGAAGGCCGCCAGATGCGGCGCGAGGAAGCGATAGCCGGCGGCGGGCAGGCTGATGCGCAGCAGGCCTTGCGGTTCGCTCGCCGACGCCGACAGCAGCGCGGTGGTCTCGCGCCAATCGTCCTGCAGCCGTCGTGCGCGGCCGAGCAGCAATTCGCCTTCGGGCGTCAGGCTGACCCGCCGCGTCGTTCGCGTGAACAGGCGCACGCCGAGCTGCGCTTCCAGCGTGGCGATCGCCTTTCCGGTGGCTGACGGCGACAGGCCGAGCCTTCTCGCTGCAGCCGCAAAGCTCAGCGTTTCGGCGACGGTGACGAAGGTGACGAGTGACGGCGGGTCTTCCATGGCGGCAGATTAGCGAATTCCGGTCGCGGATGTCGCGAGTTTCCGCCCGATGATCGGCGGCCCGCGACTTTCTATCCTCGGTTCAGTCGAACTCACCGAGGCGCGAACGATGGCACGAGACATCCACACGGATCATGCAAGCTACCAATTGAGCGGATTTGTCGACGGCGTCTGGCATCCGGAGGACCTGGTCGAACTGCCGGGAACGTCGTGGGTCATCGTCAGTTGCATGCGATCGGCAGACCATGCCGGCGGCCTGTTCAAGGTCGATACGGCGCAGCCGTCACACGCGACGGAGCTGCGCTGGGCGCCTGCCGCGCAGCAGGCGCGGCTCGGACCTCAAATCTTCGACCCGCACGGAATTGCCGCGCGGCGTCTCGCCGATGAGACGTTCGAACTGCTGGTGGTCGATCATGGCGGCGGCGAAGCCATCGACCGCCTGGTGATCGAGCTCGGCGAGGAGGGGCCCTTCGTTGCAACGGGCGAGCGCCTTGTGCAGCCGCCGCGGACGTCGGCGAACGCGGTGGCGTATCTGCCGGATGGCGGCTTCGTCATGACCAGCATGTTCGATCCGACGGACCGCGAGTTCGTGTCGCGGTTTGCGCGCGCCGAGCCGACCGGGCAGGTATGGCGTTGGTCACCGGCGAAGGGCTGGAGCCGGTTCGGCGATCGGCCGATGTCCGGCGCCAACGGCATCGCGGTGTCGCGCGATGGTTTCGTCATCGCCTGCGAATGGGCCGCGCGCCGCGTCTGGCGGCTCGACCGCGACGGCCGAGCGGTCGCAAGCGTCGAGACGGATTTCCTGCCCGACAATTTGCGCTGGACTGCAGACGGGCGGCTGCTGCTCGCGGGACAATCCACGCGGCCGGAGGTTCTGTTCGGTTGCGAAGCGCGCGGCGATCGCTGCCCGCTGGCCTTCAAGGTCGTGCGGCTCGATCCGACGAGCCTCGCGATCGAATCCCTGATCGCGATCGACGAGGCTGGCGCGAAGGCCGAGGGCTTCGGCGGCGCGACGGGGGCGATGCAGGTTGGCGAGCAGATCTGGGTCGGCAGCTTCACCGGTCAGCGGATCGGAATATTCAGCCCCTCGTCAGCGTAAGGGCGCGCCGACCGGCGTCGCCGCAGATTTGGCCTCGTTCCACAGCGCGTCCATCTCATCGAGCGTTGCGCCGTCGAGCGAGCGGCCCTTCGCGGCCAGCGCCTGCTCGATATAGGCAAACCGCCGCTCGAACTTGGTGTTGGTCGCGCGCAGCGCGGTTTCCGGATCGGCGTCGACATGGCGGGCGAGGTTGACCAGTGCGAACATCAGGTCGCCGGTCTCTTCCGCAATCTCCGCTTTGTCGTTGCGGTCGAGCGCGGCCTCGATCTCGTCGGCCTCCTCGCGGATCTTGGCGAGCACGGCGCGCGGGTCGTTCCAGTCGAAGCCGACCGTGGATGCCTTGCGCTGCAACTCCATCGCCCGGGTCAGGGCAGGGAGGCCGGCCTTCACGCTGGCCAGCAGGGATTTGTGTGCGGTCTCCTCCGGCGGGCGCCGCGCGGCGCGCTCGGCCTTCTCCTCGGCCTTGATCCGCTCCCAGGCGCTCTTGACGCCCGCGGGCTGGATGTTGCCGTCCTTGTCGGCAAAGACATGCGGATGACGGCGGATCATCTTCTTCGTGATCGCCTCGACCACGTCGCCGAACGCAAAGGCGTTCTGCTCCTCGGCCATCCTTGCGTGATAGACCACCTGCAGCAGGAGGTCGCCGAGCTCCTCGCGCAAATCCTCGAAATCGCCGCGGGCGATCGCATCCGCGACCTCATAGGCCTCTTCGATCGTGTAAGGCACGATGGTCTCGAAATTCTGCACGAGGTCCCACGGGCAGCCGGTCACCGGCGTGCGCAGCGCGGCCATGATCTCGATCAGGCGGGAAATGTCGCGGGAAGGGGTCATGGAACACCGGCATCAGGGAGGTCCTGGCTTTATGCCAAAACACCCCTCCCGATCCCAGCAAAACACGCCGGAAACACGGCACTGTCCACGGATTGGCCGCGGCGCCGTCAGGTGCTAAATCGCCTCACATGACCGATCAGAACAATTCCGACACCGCGCTGGTGCTGTTTTCCGGCGGCCAGGATTCCACCACCTGTCTGGCCTGGGCGTTGGACCGCTTCGCGCGCGTCGAGATGCTCGGCTTCACCTACGGCCAGCGTCATGCGATCGAGCTCGATTGCCGCGACCGCCTGCTGGACGGCATCCGGGCGCTGCGGCCGGATTGGGCAGCAAAGCTAGGCGACAGCCACACGCTCGCGATCCCGACGCTGTCGGAGATATCCGATACCGCGCTGACCCGCGACGTCGCCATCGAAATGGGCGCGGACGGATTGCCGAACACCTTCGTGCCCGGCCGCAACCTCGTGTTCCTCACCTTCGCCGGCGCACTGGCCTATCGGCGCGGCATCCGCCACATCATCGGCGGCATGTGCGAGACCGACTATTCCGGCTATCCGGATTGCCGCGACGAGACCATCAAGGCGTTGCAATCCGCGCTCAGCCTCGGCATGGCGAGGGACTTCGAGCTGCACACGCCGCTGATGTGGCTCGACAAGGCCGCCACCTGGCGGCTCGCGCACCAGCTCGGCGGGGCAGGGCTGGTCGATCTGATCCGCGAGCACTCGCACACCTGCTATCTCGGCGAACGCGGCGCGCAGCACGATTGGGGCTATGGCTGCGGCGAATGCCCGGCCTGCAGCCTGCGGGCCAAGGGCTGGCGGGAGTATGTCGCGCAGGATGGCCCGTAACCGTGGGCGGATCGCCGCCCGCCGCTGCCAAAATATCGAAAACAACCCCATGCACAGTAGCCGGCGGCTGCCGGCGTTCGACACGGCAACTTGACACGTCGGGCAACTCAGCGGTAATCTTCTATTATTCCGAAATTGTGCGGGTGCGGCTTGATCGCAAACCCGTCGTCATCGTCGTCCCGGCGAAGGCCGGGACCCATAACCACGAATGGTTATTGTTGAGCGATGGTGGAACGACGAGTCGTGTTCACAAAATATCCGCCGCGGAGTATGGGTCCCGGCCTTCGCCGGGACGACAGCTGTGAATGCGGCGCTATCTGGTGCTACGGCGGAAGTGCCGCTACCCGAAATCCTTAGCCGTCAGCACGATCGGCTGGCCGTGCGGGGTGCGGTCGGCGGCGTGGTCCCAGGCGTCGCGGTAGCGGTGCAGCGTCTCGGGTGTCGTGACGCCCTTGGCGGCGACGAGGTGCTCGAGCGTCGCGAGCCAATGCTGGTAATAGGTCTCGCCGGTGTCGGGATCGCCGGCCGCCTGCGCGCGCTTGATCTGGTCGGCGAGGGCGGCGGCCCATTCGGGCCAGGTGAACACGCCGCGGTCATGCAGCGTCAACGCCATGGCGAAGGCCTGCGCCTCCCACGGCGCGCGGAACACCGGGCCGTCCTGATCGCGGGGAATGCTGGACACGGCGCTGGTAGCGCGCGCGGCGGCGACGGCATCCATCAGACGGCCTCCAGATACGGCTCGAACGCGTCGATCGAGACCTTGATGGTCGGATCGGAATCCGGTCCCCACAGCTCGCGTCCATCGAACACGACGGTGTACAGCCATTGCGGATGCTCGCCGGCATCGTTGGCGACCGTATCGGGAAACACGTGACAGCCGTGATCGCGCTCGACCACCCCGACGTGCCCGCGCACGTAGCGCGGCAGCCGCGTATGCGTGACGGGATGGATGTTCTTCGCCCGCACCCGATCGCCGGCCTTGAATTTCGCCGGCGCCGGGGCGGGGCGGCCGAACTTGCCGCGCACCATGATGCGCTCGACGTCGGGAATCGAGAACTTGCCGTGCTTGAGCGATTTCGCCGGCGCGACGGCATGACCGGCCGCGACGTCGTCCTTGGAGATATAGCCCTTGTCGAGCAGCAGGGCTTCCAGCCCGAGCAGCCATTTCCTGTAATAGGAGCTCGACAGATAGACCTGCGGGGGCAGGGTCTCGCGATAGAAGCGCGATGCGTCGATGTTGAAGGCGCCGGCCGCACCCATCGCGCGGACCATCGCGAGCACCCGCGATTCCCATTCCTGGTGGAACATCGGCTCGTTCGGCTCGGGCTCGACCTTGCCGAACCCGTCCATGCCGCCCATGTCGTGGACGCCGTTCACGACGGTGCTCCCGGAGTTTTGGGGAAGCCGGTGCCGATCATGGAATCGCGCGTCACGAGTTCGGCGAGCTGCTCTTCGCTCCAGCCCTCGGTGCCTGCGGGCCGCATCGGCAGCACCAGGAAGCGTGTTTCGGCCGTCGAGTCCCAGACCCGGATTTCCGTCTCCTTCGGCAGGCTGACGCCGAAATCGGCCAGCACGCCGCGCGGATCCTTGACCGCGCGCGAGCGATACGGCGAGGCCTTGTACCAGACCGGCGGCAGGCCGAGCATCTCCCAAGGGTAACAGGAGCACAAAGTGCAGACGACCATGTTGTGTCGGCCGGGCGTATTCTCGATCGCGACCAGATGGTCGCCGACCCGGCTGACATGGCCGAGGGTGCCGACCGCCTTGCTGGCGTCCTCGAGCAGCGCCTTCTTGAAGGCGGGATCGGTCCAGGCCTTGGCGACGACCCGCGCGCCGTTATGCGGGCCGATCTTCGTCTCATAGGCCTGCACGATGGCGTCGAGCGCCGCAGCCTCGACGTAGCCTTTTTCGGTCAGGATCGATTCCAGCGCGCGCACGCGCAGCTCGGTCTCCGACAGTTCGGAATGGTCGTGATCGTGGTGGTGATGATCATGTTCGCTCATGCCTACAGAATAGGCGAAATCGCCGTGCTATGTCGAGGCAAGCAGTACACAACAATGCGAGCTGGGAGGTATGCGTGGTTGACGATGTGACGATCGAGAAGGGCCTCGGACCTGAGGGCCGCATCGCGGTGGTGCGGTTCGACCGCGGCGACGGTATCAACGCGCTGTCGCCGGCGGCGCTGCGGCAATTGACCGATGCGGCGCGCAGTTTCGAGGACGATAGCGAGACCTCGGTGGTGGTGCTGACCGGCGGCGCCAAATCGTTCAGCGCCGGCTTTGACCTCAAGGATGCCGAGGGCCGTTCGCGCCAGACCATGGATATGGGCACGCTGCGCCGCCACCTGAAGCTCGGGCCGCGGCTGACGCGCGCCTGGCAGGAGATGGAACAGGTCACGATCGGCGCGATCGAGGGGTTCTGCGTCGGCGGCGGCGTGGCGCTCGCGGTCGCGCTGGACTTTCGGGTCATGGCGCGCGATGCGCATCTGCGCGTGCCGGAGATCGCGCTCGGCATGAACATGAGCTGGCAGAGCGTGCCACGCATGCTGCATCTGATGGGACCGGCGCGCACCAAGCAGGCCGTGATCCTGGCCGACGACCGGATCTCGGCCGACGAGGCTTACGAATGGGGCCTGGTGGAGCAGGTGACCGATCCGGGCAAATCCTATGACGCTGCGATGGCGCTCGCGGCCAAGGTCGCCGCCCAGCCGCCGATTTCGGTGGCGATGACCAAGCTGACCGTCAACCGGCTGGCGCATGCGCTCGACGATCTCGCCAGCCACATGGATCTCGACCAGTTCGCGCTGGCGAGTCTGACCGAGGATCACAAGGAGGGCGTCGCGGCCTTCCTCGGACGGCGCAAGCCGCGCTTCAGGGGACGCTGACCGGTACGCCTAGCGTTTGGTGATGCGGTCGCGCGTGGCGAGGTCGGCCTCCCAACCGAACACCGAGCGGCCGTCAAGCGCCGGCGAACGCGCGCGCTCATTGGCGACGAAGGCATCGAACGACGGGCCGGTTGCGGTCAGCTCCAGCCTGCGGGCCTGGTCATCCAGCCGCTTCAGTGCCTGCAACTCCTCATCGCGGCCGAGCTTGGCCTGCCGCACCGCCGATTTCAGCACGCCGATGGTCTCGTCATAGACCTTGATCGGCACCGGGAACGGATGACGGTCCTTGCCGCCATGCGCGAGCGAGAAGCGCGCCGGATCGCGGAAACGGTACGGCGTGCCGTGGACGACCTCGGCGACCATGGCGAGCGACTCCACGGTGCGGGCACCGACGCCGGGCGTAAGGAGCAGTTCGGGGAAATCCAGCGGCCCGCGTTCCGCGGCGGCGGCGAGGGTGCCGTGCAGGCGGCGGATGAAGACATCGCTCGAGCGCACGTCGTGATGAGCGGGCATGATCAGGTGCAGGAGATCGCCCTGCGCCTCCACATTCTCGGTCAGCTCGGCATATTTATGCGCGATGCCATCGGGACCGAGCGCGGCAAGCAGATCGAGCTGCGCCTGGCGCGAGGCGTCGGCACGGTGATCGGTGAGATTGACGATCTCGCCCTGCGACGGACCGTCGATCGCGCTGTGCGGTTCGTCGACGAAGCTGCGCAGCCCTTCGGAATGCCAGTGGTAGCGTCGCGCCTGCCGCTTGTGATCGTTCATGCCTTGCTGGACCACGGTCCATTTGCCGTCCGCGGTGACGAAGAAGCCATGCAGGTAGAGCTCGAAGCCGTCCTGCACCGCGGCGCTGTCGACCTTGGCGACCAGACGGCTGGCGCGGGTGAGGGCGACGCCGTCGAAGCCGGTTCGCTCGCCCAGCGCCGTCAACTCGTCCGGCGTGCGCCGCGAATGCTTGCCGCGGCCGCCGCAGACATAGATGCCGAGCTCGTCCTGCAGCGGCGCAAGCCCGCGCTTGAGCGCCCCGATGACGCTCGTGGTGATACCCGACGAATGCCAGTCCATGCCCATCACGGCGCCGAACGACTGGAACCAGAACGGATGCGAGAGCCGCTGCAGGAACGCGTCGCGGCCGTAATGATGGACCACGGCCTGCGTGATGATCGCGCCCAGCGTCGCCATGCGCGCCGCCAGCCACGGCGGCACGCGCCCACCATGGAGCGGGAGATCAGCGCTGCCGGTACGTCGGGCCATCGGTCTCCAAGCCTCGAACTGGTGTCGTTGAGTCGGGCGCAGACTATCAGGCAAAGCCTTCGGGGGCTGTTGAATCTCCGCATAAGACCGCCCCACAGAACGGATTTCCTTAGCGTTTTCTTGAAAGTTTCCCTTCATAAAAAAGCGCGAAATCCTCCATAAGAGTGTCGTAACGGGGTGGTTCCCCGCCATCGGATTGTCGCGCCTTCTGGAAAATCTCGGAAAACCCGAAATCATGATCGTGGACCATGGAATTGCCGACGCGATGGGCAAGGGCGCTCTGTCTGGGCCTCGGTCGCCGCGTCTCAACCGCCGGGCGTTTCTGTTCGGCTCCGCTGCCGCTCTTGCCGCATTCGGCCTGACCGGCTGTGCATCGGACTACATGAGCCTGGCCGAGGCTGAGAAAGTCTACGGGCCCGTGCCTGACGAGAAATTCCCGATCCCTGGGGTCGATGTCAGCAAGGTCAAACCGCAATATTTTCGCAAGACAGTACGCTACGACAGCGACGAGGCGCCCGGAACGATCATCATAGATCCCGGCAAGTACTATGTTTACCGCATCGAAGGCGAGGGCAACGCGACCCGCTATGGCGCCAATGTCGGCCGCGACGGCTTCCGGTGGAGCGGGGAGGCTTATGTCGGGCGCAAAGCCGAATGGCCAACCTGGACGCCACCCAAGGAGATGATCGCGCGCCAGCCGGAGGCGGGCAAATATGCTCGCGGCATGCCGGGAGGTCTCGACAATCCACTCGGTGCCCGCGTGCTCTATCTCTATCAAAACGGCGCGTACACGCTTTACACGATCTATAGCACCAGCGACCCCGAAACGATCGGGAACGGCATTACGAGCGGCTGTACCGGCCTCCTCAGTCAGGACATGATCGACCTCTATTCGCGAACGCCGCTCAAAACCAAGGTGATCGTGCTGCCGGCATAGGCCAACGCCGTCGGCGGCCCAGCGCTGGCTTGGCCAGCGCACAGTCGGGGGCAGCTGCCAGAATGGTTCGCTTCGTTGCGAATCTCCTCAGGCCGCTTCGGCGTTGATGGCGCTGACGGCGAGCTTGGTGAGCGCTTCATCCGTCTTCTTTTCTTCGGCCAACGTCTGGTCGATGAGCTTGACGGCATCCTTCATGCTGAGTTTGGTGGCCCATGCCTTCAGTGTGCCGTAACGTGCGATCTCGTAATGCTCGACCGCCTGCGCCGCGGAGACCAGGCCCGGATCGAGCGCCGGAGTGTCGGCGTACTCCTCCATGATCTCCTTGCCTTCGTCGAGGATACCCTCGATGGCGTCGCACTTCTTGCCACGCGCCGGCTTGCCCATCAGATCGAAGATCTGCTCCAGCCGATCGATCTGTCCTTCGGTCTCGTCATGATGCTTCTCGAAGGCGGCACGCAGCTGGTCCGACCCGGCTGCTTTGGCCATGCGTGGCAGCGCCTTGAGGATCTGCTTTTCGGCGTAGTAGATGTCCTTGAGGGTATCGAGGAAGAGGGCGCTGAGGTCTTTCTCCGACATTGGTAGCTCCGTGAGTTTGGTGATCCGTACCCACAACGGGCACTCTGCAACCTCGTTCCTATCTGCGACGGTTCACCCGCGGATCGCGATTGCGTAGCTTTGCCGCAAGCCTTTCGAGGAACGAAGCGTCGGCGCGTCCGTTGGACGGTCTCATCTTTCAACGGAGAACCGCGATGGATTGGAATCGTGTCGAAGGCAACTGGAAGCAGGTTAAGGGCAAGGTCAAGGAGCAGTGGGGCAAGCTGACCGATGACGACCTCGATGTCATTGCCGGCAAGCAGGATCAACTCGAAGGCCGCCTGCAGCAGCGCTACGGCTATGCCAAGGATCAAGCCACGAAGGAAGTGAATGACTGGTACGGCCGCCAGAAATGGTGAGCGCTACGGCATTCGGGGCCCCGCTTGAGCGGGGCCCTTTGCTTTGCGCCGTTTGGAACAGGTGCGAATACGAAACGTTTGAAAGATGCCGTCGTCGCCTTAAGCAAGGGCATCCATGCCGATCACGGTCCGACCGACCCAGCCGGATATCGCCATTGCGCGCGCTATCTCGCGCAACACAACCCCGCCAACTGAACGCGCCGCCTCAATCCTGACTTGGGCGGCGGACGAGCATGTCGTCTGCGCCCTGGCACTTGGATGGTGGTTGTGGTGTCGAAGCAAGCCAGAGCCGCGACGCTTGGCGAGTGACCATCTTCTGGTCACGGCGTTGACCGCATCCCTAGTTCCGCACCTGCTCAAATTGGTCTTCAACCAGAAGCGGCCGGACCGGCTCACCGTCGTTGGTCATCTGCACGGCATTCCAATCTCCGGCAGGGCCGAGGACTCGTTTCCGTCAGGACATGCAATTCAGGTCGGCGCCATCAGTTCGGCGGCGAGCGAGCTTCCCGAGGGCGAGCGTGGGATCGTCCGGGCGCTCGGCGCTTGTCTGATTTCGACGCGCGTGCTGTTGCTGGCGCATTGGGCCAGTGACGTCGTCGTGGGATCGGCGATCGGGGTTCTGCTCGAGCGGTTGATCCGATGCGTCACGGGGTACGGGCGGCGGGAGCAGGTCTGACACGATCGATTAGCTCAGGTCCGAGTCACAAAATCCAACAGGCCGAGCCCGAGCGAAGCAATGGGATAGCCGCCGGGCGATCGTGGCCACTCCCATATCCGTAATTCGCATAAGGTATATTATGGAATATTTATATCTGCAATTGGATCAGATATTTAGTGGGAAATCTTCGCACCGGCCCGCAGCTTGGCGCTGTCCGCCGTTGTCCCGACCATGAGGCCGGCTCGTCCAGACACCACAGCGATCCACGCGCACGCGTCTCGTCAGAAAGCCGATATTGCCGCGGCGTACGGACGCTGCAATAAGCGCCAGCTGTGCAGAGATCGCTGGTGACCCCGCGGCATCAGGTCCGTATAGGATGGCATCTCAGAACAACAACAAGCCTCTCGAGGGAGCAACACCAATGAGCTTTTCACGACGCACGCTGCTGAAGGTTTCCGCCGCTTCCGCCGTCCTGGGCGGAATTGGCGCGCCGTATGTCGCGCGCGCCCAGTCGGCCGAGTTCTCGTACAAGTTCGCCAACAACCTGCCGGAGTCGCATCCGTTCGTGGCGCGCGCCCGGGAGATGGCCGCGGCGATCAAGACCGAGACCAACGGCCGGTTTGACCTGCAGGTGTTTCCGAACAGCCAGCTCGGCTCCGATACGGACATGCTGAGCCAGGTGCGCTCCGGCGGCGTCGAGTTCTTCACGCTGTCCGGCCTGATCCTGGCGACCCTGGTGCCGGCCGCCTCGATCAACGGCATTGGTTTCGCATTCCCGGATTATCCCACGGTCTGGAAGGCCATGGATGGCGAGCTCGGCGCCTATGTGCGCGGCGAGATCAACAAGGCCGGCCTCGAGGTCATGGACAAGATCTGGGACAACGGCTTCCGCCAGACCACGTCGTCGACCAAGCCGATCACGGGTCCGGACGATCTCAAGGGCTTCAAGATCCGCGTGCCGGTGTCGCCGCTGTGGACCTCGATGTTCAAGGCGTTCGATGCATCGCCCGCCTCGATCAATTTCAGCGAGGTCTATTCGGCGCTGCAGACCAAGATCGTCGAGGGCCAGGAAAACCCGCTGGCGCTGATCTCGGCGGCGAAGCTGTACGAGGTGCAGAAGTACTGCTCGCTGACCAACCACATGTGGGACGGCTTCTGGTTCCTGATGAACCGCCGGGCCTGGGCGGCGCTGCCGGACGATATCAAGACCATCGTCGCCAAGAACGTCAACGCGGCGGCCGTCAAGGAGCGCGAGGACACCGAGAAGCTCAACGCCACCGTGAAGCAGGAGCTCACCGGCAAGGGCCTCGTGTTCAACCAGCCCGAGGTCGGACCGTTCCGCGACAAGCTCCGCGCCGCCGGCTTCTACGCCGAGTGGAAGGGCAAGTACGGCGAGAAGGCCTGGGATCTGCTCGAGAAGTCGGTCGGCAAACTGTCCTGATCGATCACGCGGGAGGCTTGCCAGGAGGATTGCCATGGCTCATGTCGAGATGACGCCGGCCGTGGCCGGCGAGGCGGCGTCACAGCCCCCTCGCCGCCGCTCCGTTCTCGGTTCCATCGAGGCTGCACTCGGATGGCTGGTCGAAATCCCGGCGGCGATCCTCGTCGTTGCCGAGGTCGTCATCCTGTTCGCCGGCGTGGTGTCGCGCTACGTGCTGCATGCGCCGCTGATCTGGTCGGACGAGCTGGCGTCGATCCTGTTCCTGTGGCTCGCCATGCTGGGATCGGCGGTCGCGTTCCGCCGCGGCGAGCACATGCGGATGACGGCGCTGGTCGCAAGCGCCGGGCCGAAGTTGTGGGCCTACCTCGACGTTGTCGCGACCTGTGCCGCGCTGGCGTTCCTGATCCTGATCGTGCGGCCGGCCTATGAATACGCCTACGAAGAGAGCTTCATCACGACGCCGGCGCTGCAGATCTCCAACACCTGGCGCGCCGCGGCGCTGCCGGTTGGCACCTGTTTGATGGGGCTGTTTGCGCTGCTGCGGCTGGCGCGGGTCGGCGATTTCAAGACCTTCCTGCTGGCGGTGCTGACTGTTGTCGCGCTGATCGGCGTATTCTGGCTGGCGCAGCCGATGCTGCGGCCGCTCGGCAACCTCAACCTGATCATCTTCTTCGTCGGCGTGGTCGGTTTCTGCGTGTTCGCCGGCGTGCCGATCGGCTTTGCCTTCGGCATGGCGATTTTCGGCTATCTGGCGCTGACCACGCGGACGCCGCTGATGGTGCTGGTCGGCCGGATGGACGAGGGCATGAGCCACCTGATCCTGCTGTCGGTGCCGCTGTTCGTCTTCCTCGGCCTGCTGATCGAGATGACCGGCATGGCGCGCGCGATGGTGGCGTTCCTGGCGAGCCTGCTCGGGCATGTCCGCGGCGGCCTGCATTACGTGCTGGTTGGCGCCATGTACCTGGTCTCCGGCATCTCCGGATCGAAGGCCGCCGACATGGCGGCGGTCGCTCCCGTGCTGTTCCCGGAAATGAAGGAGCGTGGCGCGAGGCCAGGCGATCTGGTCGCCCTGCTCGCCGCCACCGGCGCGCAGACCGAAACCATTCCGCCGAGCCTCGTCCTGATCACGATCGGCTCGGTCACCGGCGTCTCGATCTCGGCGCTGTTCACCGGCGGCCTGCTGCCGGGCGTGGTGCTGGCGATCACGCTGTCGGCGCTGGTGTGGTGGCGTTACCGCGGCGAGGACCTCAGCCACGTCCAGCGCGCCACCGGCGGCGAGATCGGCAAGGCGCTGGTGTTCGCCCTGCCCGCATTGGCCCTGCCCTTCGTGATCCGCTACGCCGTGGTCGAGGGCATCGCGACTGCGACCGAAGTCTCGACCATCGGCATCGTCTATGCCTTCGTCATCGGCCTGTTGATCTACCGCAAGTTCAACTGGCGGCGGCTGGTGCCGATGCTGATCGACACGGCGTGCCTGTCGGGCGCGATCCTGTTCATCATCGGCACCGCGACCGGCATGGCCTGGGGCCTGACCCAGTCCGGCTTCTCGCGCGCGCTGGCCGCGTCGATGGCCGGGCTGCCCGGCGGTTCGGCGACCTTCATTGCGGTCTCGATCCTGGCTTTCGTGATCCTGGGCAGCGTGCTCGAGGGCATTCCGGCGATCGTGCTGTTCGGGCCGCTGCTGTTTCCGATCGCGCGCCAGGTCGGCGTCCACGAGGTCCACTACGCCATGATCATCATCCTGGCGATGGGCATCGGACTGTTCGCGCCGCCGTTCGGCGTCGGCTATTATGCCGCCTGCGCCATCGGGCGCGTCGATCCGGCCGAGGGTATCCGGCCGATCTGGGGTTACATGCTGGCGCTGTTGATCGGCCTGATCATCGTCGCCATCTTCCCGTGGATATCGATCGGTTTCCTTTGAGAACCTAGCGGATTGGATAGAGCCATGAGTGCAGCTCAAAACCAGTACTCGATCGGGCTCGACAAGACGCCCGCCAACTACGTGCCGCTGACGCCGCTGAGCTTCCTGGCGCGCTCGGCCGCGGTCTATCCCGGCCACGTCAGCGCGGTCTATGAGGGCCGCAGCTTCACCTGGAAACAGACCTTTGAGCGCTGCAAGCGCTTTGCGTCCTATCTTGCAGGCCGTGGCATCGGCCATGGCGACACGGTCGCGGCGATGCTGCCGAACATCCCGGCGATGAACGAGCTGCACTTCGCGGTGCCGATGACCGGCGCGGTGCTGAACGCGCTCAACATCCGCCTCGATGCGGAATCGATTGCGTTCCAGCTCGATCATGGCGGGGCGAAGATCATCCTCGTCGACCCCGAATTCTCCGGCGTGATCGCGGAGGCCCTGACTCTGATGAAGGGCGCAAAGCCGTTCGTGATCGACGTCGATGATGTTGCCTTCAGTGGCGGCAAGCGGATCGGCGAGATCGAGTATGAGGCGGCGGTCGCCTCCGGCGATCCGGCATTCGAGGAGCGGCCGCCGGCCGACGAATGGGATGCGATCGCGCTGAGCTATACGTCGGGCACGACGGGCAATCCGAAGGGCGTCGTCACCCATCACCGCGGTGCCTATCTCAACGCCGTCAGCAACATCCTCGCCGGCAATCTCGGCCAGCATCCGGTCTATCTCTGGACACTGCCGATGTTTCACTGCAACGGCTGGTGCTTCCCCTGGACCATCGCGGCGACCGCCGGCGTCAATGTCTGCCTGCGCAAGGTCGATCCGGCAAAAATCTTCGAGCTGATCCCAAAGCACGGCGTCACCCACATGTGCGGCGCGCCGATCGTCTACAACACGCTGATCAACGCGCCCGATGCGCCGATGGGCGGCAAGGCGAAGCCCGTCGTCGGCCTGATCGCGGGCGCGGCGCCGCCGGTCGCCGTGCTCGAAGGCGCCGAGCGCATCGGCATCAAGCTGACCCATGTCTACGGGCTGACCGAAGTCTACGGCCCCGCCTCGGTTTGCGCCGAGCAGCCGGGCTGGGACGAACTGTCGGCCGACGCGCGTGCGCAGTTGAAGCGGCGCCAGGGCGTGGCCTACCCGCTGCAGGAAGACGTCACGGTGCTCGATCCCGAGACCATGCGCGAGGTGCCGCGCGACGGCGAGACCATCGGCGAGGTCATGTTCCGCGGCAACATCGTGATGAAGGGCTACCTGAAGAACGAGATGGCGACGCAGGAAGCGTTCGCCGGCGGCTGGTTTCACACCGGCGATCTCGGCGTGCTCGACGAGCACGGCTACGTCATCATCAAGGACCGCTCCAAGGACATCATCATCTCCGGCGGCGAGAACGTGTCGTCCGTCGAGGTCGAAGACATTCTCTACAAGCATCCGGCCGTGCTGTTCGCCGCCGTGGTGGCAAAGCCCGACCCGAAATGGGGCGAAGTGCCCTGCGCCTTCATCGAACTGAAGCACGGCGCCAAGGCAACCGAGGCCGAGATCATCGCCTATTGCCGCGAGCACATGCCGGGGTTCAAGACGCCGAAGTCGGTGGTGTTCGGGGTGATCCCGAAGACATCCACCGGCAAGATCCAGAAATTCCTGCTCCGCAACCAGGTCGGATCGGCCAAGGCGATCTCGGCCTGAGCGGCGGGCTCAGCCCTCCGCAAGGCGACCGAGCAATTCGTACAGCAGTCGCCTCTGGTCGGCCTTGAGCGGCGCGAGCGTCGTCGCGGTGCATTCGATCTCGATCGGGATCAGCTGCTCGACCAGCGCCACGCCGGCTGTGGTCAGGTCGATCAGGATCAGCCGCTTGTCGGTCGGATCGCGCCGGGTCGCAAGCAGCCGCCGCTTCTTCAGCCGCAGCACGACGTCGCGGATATTGGCCGGCTCCATCGCAACCAGCCGCCCGAGCAGGTTCTGCGACAGCGCCCCGCGCTCATAGAGCCGGGCCAAGGTCGCATATTGCGGGGCCGTCAAATCGTAGGATCCGATCCGCTCGACCAGGTTGGACGAGGCGCGCTGGTAGGCCCGGCGCAGCAGGAAGCCGACCTGGTCCTCCAGCCGGTAGTCCGACGCAACGCGCCGGACCGGCGCCGCCGCTTTAGTCGACGTTCTCGGCATCGCGGTACATCACCTTGTGGCGCGTGGTCGAAACCCATTCGTCGATCTGGGCTTCGGTCATGAAGTGCTGATCATCGAACCTGTTCCAGTTACTGATGTCAGCCAGGCTCTTCTTCCAGCGCTTGTACGGCGGCTTGGCCGGCGGACCGAAGCACATGATGTCGAGCACGGACAATTCGTCGGGGATGCCGAGCAGCGGCTTCATCGCCTGCTGCGCCTTCTCCTGCCCGATCGCAGTCACCCACCAGACGTTATAGCCGAGCGCGGCCGCCGCCAGATGCGCCGACATCGTCGCCGCCGCCACGCTCTGCAACAGGATGCGCTCGGCATTCTCCTTGTACATCTTGTCGAGCTCGGAGCCGTCGTTGAGGACGGGAAACGCCTTGACCCAGCGGAAGTCGCTGGCGACGACGATGAAGCCTGGGGCCGACGCGAGGCCGCGATAATCGGGCGTTGGAAACTTCATCTTGAGCCGGGCGCGCGCGACCTGCTCCTCGCGGAAATATTCCGTGATCCTGTTCTTCAAATCCTGATCGGTGACGGCAATGAAGTGCCAGGGTTGCGCATTGGCGCCGGACGGCGCGTGCCGCGCGGCCTCCAGGATCATGTCGTAATGCTCCGGCGGCATCGCGTAGCTGGAATCGAACGCCCGGGTCGTCAGGCGGTTCTTCACGACATCCATCAGTGCGTCATATCGCGTGCGATCGGTGTAATCGCGCGCCGCCACAGCTTTCGCCATCGAGGCCTCTCGATATTGTTATGATCATAACGATACCGAAAGCGCGCCAAAGGTCAATGCCCGATGGCAGCGCCGGGCGATCATCTTGACGCGCGGAACCGTGCGTCCGCGACGGGCGCCCAAGTCCGGCTAGCTCTGCGATGCCTGAGGTTTCAGCCTGCCCGATCGAGCGTCAGGCGCATGCCGTCATAGGCCGGGATCACGCCGGCCGGCAGGCTCTGCCGCAGCACCTCGTAGTCGAGGTCGGAATGCATGTTGGTGATGACCGCGCGCTTCGGCTTGAAGCGCTCGATCCACGACAGCGCGTCTGCAACGCTGAAATGGCTGGGATGCGGCGCATAGCGCAGGCCATCGACGATCCAGAGCTCGAGACCTTCCAGCGCCGGCCAGCTCTCCTCGGGGATGTCGTGCAGGTCGGGCGTGTAGGCGGCATCGCCGATGCGGTAGCCGAGCGCGGGAATTTGACCGTGCTTCACGAGGAAGGCCTCGAGCTTCAGCGGACCGCCCTTCCCTTGCACCGTGTGGCTCTCGCCCGCCTCGATCGAATGCCGGGTCAGGATCGGCGGATAGTCGCTGCCTTCCGGCGAGATGAAGCAGTAGGAGAACCGCGCCATGATGTCCTTTGCGGTCGACTGGTTGAAGTAGACCGGGATGCGGCGGCGCTGATGCAGCACCACCGAGCGCAGATCGTCGATGCCGTGGGTCTGGTCGGCATGCTCATGGGTCAGGAACACCGCATCGATGTGCTCGACATCGCCGTCGATCAGCTGTTCGCGCAGGTCGGGCGAGGTATCGATCACGACACGCGTGGTGCCGTGCTCCATGGTGCGCTCGGCCATGATCGAGCAACGGCGGCGGCGGTTTTTGGGATTGTTGGGATCGCAGGCGCCCCAGCCGAGCGCCGGACGCGGCACGCCGGCGGATGAGCCGCAGCCCAGGATGGTCAGTGTCAGCGTCATGCAGCAACCTTCGGCGCCGGCACCTTGGAGAACAGCCGGAAGAAGTTTTCGGTGGTCTGCCGCGAGATCTCCTCCAGCGAGACGCCCCGGGTTTCGGCGAGCACCTTGGCGACCTCGACGACGTAGGACGGCTCGTTGCGCTTGCCGCGGAATTTGCCGGGCGCAAGGTACGGCGCATCGGTCTCGACCATGATGCGGTCGGCCGGCAGCTCGGCTGCGAGCGCGCGCAGGGCCTCGGACTTCTTGAAGGTCAGAATGCCTGTGAACGAGATCGACAGCCCAAGCCCAATCGCCTTCATCGCCAGCTCGCGGCCGCCGGTGTAGCAGTGCAGCACGGCCTTGAACGGGCCCTTCGCGACTTCGTCCTCCAGGATGCGGCCGCAATCCTCATCCGCTTCCCGGGTATGGATGACGAGCGGCAGGCCGGTTTCGCGGGCCGCGGCGATGTGCGCACGAAAGCCGCGCTCCTGGGCCTCGCGCGAACCGTGCTCGTAGAAATAGTCGAGCCCCGCCTCGCCGAGCGCCACGACTTTCGGATGCTTGGTGAGCTCGATCAGTTCGCTGGCCGGGATGCCGTCCTCTTCGTCGGCGTGATGCGGATGGGTGCCGACCGAGCAGTAAACGTCGGGAAACCGCTCCGTGATTGCAAGCAGGCCGCCGAGCCGCTTCACCCGGGTCGAGATCGTGACGATGCGGCGGATCCCGGCCGCTTCGGCGCGCCCGACGATCCCGTCGAGATCGTCGGCGAAATCAGGGAAATCGAGATGGCAGTGACTGTCGACCAGCATGACTTTCGAACCGCTCACTCGGTCTTCGGTTCCACGTAGCGCGGAAACACGCCGACCGGCGCCGGCAGGACGGTACCCGGCTTGATCCGCTCCGCGATCGCCGTGAAGCTGCGCGCATCCGCAGGGATTCCGAGGCTGTCGAGCATCTTGCCGCAGGACTCCGGCATCACGGCCTGCGCCATGATCGCGATCTGGCGCACCACTTCGGCGGTGACATACAGCACCGTCTTCTGGCGCGCCGGATCGGTCTTTGCCAGGGCCCACGGCGCCTCGCCGGCAAAGTAGCGGTTGGCCTCTGCGACCACGGCCCAGACCGTGTTGAGCCATTGATGGATCTGTTGCGTCGCCATCGCGGTCCGCGACGTCTCCAGCATGGCGTCGGCCTGCGCCAGGATCGCCTTGTCGTTGTCGCTGAACTCGCCGGGCTCCGGCAGCACGCCGCCGAGCTGCTTGGCGATCATCGACAGCGAACGCTGGGCGAGATTGCCGAAATCATTGGCGAGGTCGGCATTGATGCGTGCGACGATGGCCTCGTGGTTGTAGTTGCCGTCCTGGCCGAACGGCACCTCGCGCAGGAAGAAGTAGCGCACCTGGTCGACGCCGTACTGATTGGCAAGATTGAAGGGATCGACCACGTTGCCGACCGACTTCGACATCTTCTCGCCCCTGTTGAACAGGAAGCCGTGCGCATAGACGCGCTTCTGCAAGGGGATGCCTGCCGACATCAGGAAAGCCGGCCAGTACACCGCGTGGAAGCGGATGATGTCCTTGCCGATGATGTGGACGTCGGCCGGCCAGTAGCGCCAGCGCTTGTCGCTCTCGTCGGGATAGCCGACGCCGGTGATGTAGTTGGTCAGCGCGTCGACCCAGACATACATCACGTGCTCGGGATCATCAGGGACCTTGACGCCCCAGTCGAAGGTCGTGCGCGAGATCGAGAGGTCCTTCAGCCCACCCCGCACGAAGCTCATGACTTCGTTGCGGCGAGAATCCGGGCCGATGAAATCGGGCTGGCTCTCGTACAGATGCAAGAGCTTGTCCTGGTAGGCCGAGAGCTTGAAGAAATAGCTCTTCTCCTCGACCCATTCGACCGGCGTACCCTGCGGGCCGCGGCGGACATTGTCTTCACCGACCGCAGTCTCATCCTCGGCGTAGTAGGCCTCGTCGCGCACCGAATACCAGCCGGCGTAGGCGTCAATATAGATGTCGCCATTGTCCTGCATGCGGCGCCAGATTTCCTGCACCGACTTGTGGTGCGCGGGCTCCGAGGTGCGGATGAAACGGTCGAACGAGACGTTGAGCCGTTCGTCCATCTCCTTGAAGCGCGCGGCGTTGCGGGTGGCGAGATCGTACGGCGTCATCCCCTCGCCGGCCGCGGTCTGGATCATCTTCTGTCCATGCTCGTCGGTGCCGGTCAGGAAGAACACGTCCTTGCCGTCGAGCCGCTGGAAGCGCGCCAGCGCATCGGTCGCGATCGCCTCATAGGCGTGGCCGATATGCGGTTGGCCGTTCGGATACGCGATCGCGGTGGTGATGTAGTAGGCGTTGCCGCGGTCCGCGGCAGGTGCCGGGACGGACGCGCGCGCAGCGCCGGTCGCGGCGGGTTTGGGTTGCCTGGGCGCGCGGACAACTGCCGCCTTCGGTGCCTTCTCGGCAGCCGGAGCTTTCGGCGCAGCCGGCTTGCTTGCGGCCGGAGCAACGGCCGCCGCGGCGGCCTTCTTCGGCGCAGCTTTGGTGGGCTTCGTGACAACCTTCTTGGCCGTCTTCTTCGCAACCTGCTTGACGGCCTTTTTGGCGACCTTCTTCGCTGCCGACTTCTTGGCGCCTGTCTTGGCCTTGGCGCCCTTGGCGCCTGTCTTGGCCTTGGCGGCTTTCTTCGTCTTCTTGGTGACGCGCGCACCCTTCCGGGTCTTGGCCGCGCGCGATTTCGCAATGGCCTTCCTGGTCGCGCGAGCGGGCGATGCCTTCTTCGTCTTCTTGGCCTTTTTCGACGATTTCTTGTTAGCGGTCGCCACCACGGAATCCTTTGCAGATCGAAACGAGATTGTCGGGAGTGTTGTCGGACAGGTGTTTTCGGACGGATGTGTTGTAAGACGAATTGTTTTCAGATTTGGCGTCTATCGGGTCGCGTCCGCGAGCATCGAAAACACCGAGAAAACCAGCGGCTTGCGCTCCAGATTGTAGGCTTCGGTATCGCGCGCGGCGCGGACGATCTTTTCCCATACCTCCGCCAGCCGTGCAAGGCGCGGCAGATTGGCATTGGCATCGCCGGTTCGCATGCGCTCGCTCATCCAGCGATCGATGCCGTCAATGAAGGCCGCAAGCGCAACGCGGTCGCTGGTGCCGAGCGCATCGCCAAGCGCGTGCAGCTCACGCGGATCGACGTTCGGAAGCGTTGCCAGCAGCGCTGCGGTACGCTGCTGCAGCTTGAGCGCGTCGCCGCCGAGCAGCGACAGCGCCCGCCCGACGCTGCCCTCGGACACTGCCGCAGCTTCCGCCAGCGCAGGATCGTCGGGTGCAATGTCGGTTGCGGTCGCGGCCGCGCGCACCACATCGTCCGTCTCCAGTGGCCGCAGCAGCAGTTTGCGGCAGCGGGACAGAATGGTCGGCAGCACCCGTGATGGCGCGTGGCTGACCAGCAGGAACAGCGACTGCTGCGGCGGCTCCTCGAGGATCTTCAGCAGTGCATTCGCGGCATTGGGATTGAGTTCATCGACGGTGTCGACGATGCAGACGCGCCAGCCGTCGACCGCTGCGGTCGAGCCGAAGAACGAGATCGTCTCGCGCGTCTCGTCGACCGTGATCACGGTGCGCATCACGCCGCGATCGTTGAGGCCGCGCTCCAGCACCAACAGGCCGCCATGCGCGCCTGCCGTGATCTGCCGCGCCACCGGATCGGACGGATCAACCCGCAGCGTCGGCGCCGCCTGAACCTGGGACGACTTCGGATTGCGGAACGCCAGCACGAACCGCGCCATGCGATAGGCCAGCGTTGCCTTGCCTATGCCCTGCGCGCCGCCGATCAGCCAGGCATGCGGAATTCGACCGCTGCGATAGGCATCGAGCAGTGCGGTCTCCGCCTCGCGATGCCCGAACAGATCGGGGGTTTCGCGCGGGTGGCGAGCGGGGCTCTCCTGTTCGACCTTGCGAGCGCTCATGCGGGAGTGTCTGCGGTGAGCGTTGCGCGCAAATGCTCGCGCAGCGCGGCCCATATCCGCGCCGCGACCGTGTCCGGATCGGCGGTCGCGTCGATCAGCACGCAGCGCTGCGGATCGTCAGCCGCGATCCGGCGGTAGGCGTCGCGCAAATCCTGATGGAACTTGAGGCCCTCGGCCTCGAAACGATCCGCCGTGGCGTTGCCGCGGCGCAGAGCGGCGCGTTGCAGTCCGACCTCGACCGGCACATCGAGGATGAAAGTCAGGTCAGGCTTCAGATCGCCGATGGTGACGCGCTGCATGGCGTTGACGAGGCCGGGCGACACCTGCCCGAGCTGGCCCTGATAGGCGCGCGTGGAATCGAAGAAGCGATCGCACAGCACCCAGATGCCCTGGTTGAGTGCCGGCAGGATCACGGTGCGGACATGGTCGTCACGCGCGGCGGCAAACAGCAGCGTCTCGGCTTCCGGCCCGAGCAGCTTGCCCATCCCCGACAGCACGAGGTGACGGATGATCTCGGCCCCGGGCGAGCCGCCGGGCTCGCGGGTGACGATCGCGCGCAGCTTGGCGGCATCGAGCCGTTCGGCGAGCTTGCGGATCTGGGTCGATTTCCCGGATCCCTCGCCGCCTTCAAAGGTGATGAAGCGACCGCGCAAGCTCGGCCGTTGGACTGCTGCTTCCGCCATGTCAGAGCTTCTCGACCCCTGCGCGGAACATTCCGATCACAAGCTCCTGGGCGCCGTCGAGGGCGCGGCGCATCGTCGATCCCGTACCGACGGCATCCGCCGCGAACACCGGCGTCTCCATCGCGACATTGCCGCCGCGCCAGACCCGGACGACGCCGATCTGCTGGCCGGCGGTGATCGGCGCCTTGACTGGTCCGCTATAGATGACGCGCGCGAGCAGCTTGTCGTTGCCGTTCTTCGACACCATCACCTTGATCGGATCGGGGCTGACCAGCTTGACCGAACGGCTCTCGCCGCCGAATACCCGGGCGTAGCCGACCGGCTGATTGGCCGCGATCAGGACCCGGGTCTCAAAGCTGCGGAACCCCCATTCAAGCATCTTCTTGGCTTCGGTGGCGCGGTCTTCGGAATCCTCGAGGCCGTTGACCACGACGATCAGCCGCGTGTCGTTCTGCACGGCCGAGCCGACCATGCCGTAGCCGCCTTCCTTGGTGTAGCCGGTCTTCAACCCGTCGGCGCCGGGTAAAGCGTTCAGCAGCGGATTGCGGTTCTGCTGGCGGATCTTGTTCCAGGTGAATTCCTTCTCGCCGAACAGCTTGTACCTGTCGGGATAGGCCTGGATGATGTGGCGCGCCAGGATCGCGAGTTCCCGTACCGTCATCTTGTTGGTCGGGTCGGGCAGCCCGTTGGAATTGCCGAAGGTCGACTTCGTCATGCCGAGCTCGCGGGCGCGCTTGGTCATGAAGTCGGTTGCAAACGTATGCTCGTTACCGGCAATGCCTTCGGCGAGCGCGATGCAGGCGTCGTTGCCGCTCGGGATGATGGCGCCGTGCAGGAGGTCGTCGACCGAGACCTTGCTGTTGATCGCCGCGAACATCGTGGAGGTTCCGGACGGCGCCCCGCCCCGCCGCCAGGCGTTCTCGCTGATGCGGTACTCGTCGGTCAGCTTGATATCGCCCTTCTTGATGGCGTCGAACACCACCTCGGCCGTCATCAGCTTCATCATGCTGGAGGGCGCGCGCAGCTCATCGGCGTTCTTCTCGAACAGCACGCTGCCCGAGGAGGCCTCGACCAGGATCGCGGTCGGCGCATCGCCGTCGAATCCGCCCTCTTCCTTCTTCGCGCCCTGGACGCTGTTGTTGGCGGCATAGACCACCCCGCCGCAGCCGATCGCCAGCGCGACGGCGGCCGCGACCACGCCACGCCAGCCACGCCCGGCGCGAGCGAACAACGTGCGGGGAATTGCGGTCTGGGCTGCCATCGGCGATGTCCTGAAAGACTGCGTTCTAACAGCTGGAAGTATCGCAAACAACTGAGGTTTCGCCGCTTGTGCACGGTCGGCCGGATTGCCCGCTGCGCTGAACGCCCGTATCTTTGGAACCAGCTAACGACAGCAGAACCGGCAAACAAGGCGGAAACGCGAATGTCATCCTCCCGCACCATTTCCGCCAACGGCATCGACATGTTCGTGCGCGAGGCCGGGCAAGGCCCACTGGTCGTGCTCTGCCATGGCTGGCCGGAACTGTCCTACTCATGGCGGCACCAGATCGCAGCACTCGCCGCGGCAGGCTTTCGGGTCGCAGCCCCCGACATGCGCGGCTTCGGCCGGACCACCGCACCGGCGGATGTCGGCGCCTACACGATCTTCGATACCGTCGGCGACATGGTCGCACTGGTCGCCGCGCTCGGCGAACAGAAGGCAATGGTTGTCGGTCACGATTGGGGCGCGCCGGTTGCCTGGCACGCGGCCCTGTTCCGCCCTGACATCTTCACCAAGGTCGCGGGGCTCAGCGTGCCGCCGCCGTTCCGCGGCCGCGGCCGTCCGCTGCAAACCCTGCGCGAGAGCGGTATCACCAATTTCTATTGGCAATACTTCCAGCCATCAGGCGTGGCGGAGGCCGAGTTCGAGCACGATATCGCCCATACCATGCGGCTGGTGCTCGGGCGCGGCGTCTCCGATCCGAGCTCGATGTTCGTCGACGAAGCCAAGGGCTTCCTCGGCAAGCTGCCGACCGGAATGCCGCTGCCGGCCTGGCTCACCGAGGCCGACATCGCCGAATTCGCCGAAGGTTATCGGCAGTCCGGCTTCCGCGGCGGCCTGAACTGGTACCGCAACCTCGATCGCAACTGGGAGCTGACCGCGCCCTGGCAGGATGCGCAGATCCATCAGCCGTCGCTGTTCATCGCCGGCTCGAACGATTCGGTGATTACCGGGCTGATCGGCGCGAAGCGCGTCGCGGACATGGAGCGCGTGCTGCCGAACCTGCGGCAGAAGCTGATCATCGAGGGCGCCGGCCACTGGATCCAGCAGGAGCGCCCGGACGAGGTCAACGCGGCGCTGATCGCATTTCTGAAATGATCAGGCCAAAAGCTTGATTCGCCACCGCTTGATTTCAGTAAGTGGCTTGACTCAGTAGAGCCCGCGCCCGCTCAGCACCTCGGCCGGTCCACGGGCGTCGATCGGCACATAGGCCGTGGCCGGGCTCGGGGCCGCGGCGTAGCGCGCGTCACCCTCGTAGGAGACTTCGCGCGGATTGTTCGGTACGCGGCGGTGCGACCGGCTCGAGGCCGACATTTCCGAGGTGGCGTTGGCCGAGGCATAGTCGGCCTGGGTGTTGCCGAGGCTGTAGGGCCGCCCCTCCGGCAACGGAACGTCGCCGCGGACGCGGCCCGACGAGGACGACATCTCCGGCACGAAAGGCCGCGCGGAGGCGACCCGGACCATCGACGGGGACGGCGCCGGCGTTCCGGTGCGCAGGGTCGCCATCAGCTGGCGGTCGTCGGAGCCTTCGAGCGGCGCCCGCCCGACATATTCGACGCGGACGCGCGCGACGCCATTTCCTTTGAAATCAAGCAGTTCGGCGGCTTTGTTCGAGACGTCTATGAGGCGATTGCCGTGGTACGGTCCGCGATCATTGACGCGCACCACCAGCGACTTCCCGTTGCTCAGATTGGTGACGCGCGCGTAGCTCGGCATCGGCAGGGTCGGATGGGCGGCCGTCAGCGAGCCCATGTCGAACACCTCGCCATTGGCGGTTAGGCGGCCGTGGAAATCATCGCCGTACCAGGATGCCATGCCCTCGGCGCGATAGTTCTCGTTCTCCTCCGGCACATAGGTGCGGCCGGCGACGACATAGGGCTTGCCGATGCGGTAGGTGCCGCCGCCCTTCGGCACGGGGTCACCGAGCGCCACGACGCGTGGGCTGGAGGAGACGCCATATTTGGGATCGATCCGGCTGGTGAGCTGGTTCGAGGAGGCGCAATTGGCAAGCACAAGGCACGAGGCCACCGCAACGGCGCCGCGAGCCGTCCGGATCATCGAATCTGGCCGTCTAATCCCCATCTGCCCCAAGTACCACTCTGCCCGGACCCGCGCCTACTGCGAGGCGTCGGGATCGATTCTGTCACTGTGCGGCCCACCTCCGCACCGGATGGTGAAGATATCGCAACCGGAACACGGCGGAAATGGGGTGAGCCGTCCGGCGGTGGCACCTTGGTGAATGGTCTGTTGCGCTTCCTCCGTCCTTCTACGGACCTCCATGCGCGCAGAACGCCCTCGCCTGTCCCGCTATCAGACACACTGTTGCAGCAAATCATCAGTCGGGGGCTTCTTCAATTCCAACAATTGAATCTTTTTGACTGTGCAAGGCTGCAATCGTTTTCTCTCGGACGTGGGGCGCAAAGGAAGTTGCGATGATCGAGACGGTTACAGCGGTGATGGGCCTGGTGAGTGCGGCGATCTTCTTGGCGCATGCCGTGGAAGGCTATCGGTACCGGGCCTGACAGTCCGTTGAAGGCGGAAAGACGCGTCACCTCTTTCCAGGAGAGAAGTTCGGAAAGCTTTAATCAATTCGGATGAGCATCGGTTGAAGGCAGGTGTATCATGCGTAGTCACGATTTGGTCTCCGACGGATTTCTAACCCTGACCGCAGCAAGCCTCGTGCTGCTGTGCTCCAGCCTGCTGGCTTTCGCTTTCGGTTGAACACATGACGTCCTGGGCGCCGTCAGCGCCCTTGCGAAAGACCTTGGCTAACCTGCCTCCCCTCGCCGCTCGAACCCCGGCTTCAGTGTTTGGGTGCTGGCGATACCGACCAGGCAGGTGCTCGGCCGATAGGATCTGCAAGGCAGATCCGCCGTCTTCTCCCAACCCCAGTCCTGACGCACCCTCCACCGTCCCAGCGAGAGGATTCGCGAATGACAGGCTCGGTCAGAGAGGGAACGTCTGCACTGCTGGTGAGCACGGATGGCCGGCTGCTGATGCAATTGCGCGACGACCTTCCCCACGTTTCCGATCCCGGCAAGATCAGCCTGTTTGGCGGACGGCGGGAGGGCAGCGAAACCTTCCTGGAATGCGTGGTGCGCGAGATCCACGAGGAGATTGGCTATTACCTGCCGCCCGAGCGTTTTGAGCTGATCGGTCGTTATTTCGGGCCGGACCATTCGACGCGAGGCGGCACCCTTCACGGCGAGGTGTTCCTCGCGCGGGAGGTGCCGATCGACCGGTTGAAGGTCACCGAAGGCCGCCTCGAGATCGTCGCCGTCGATGACCTCGAACGGATCAGCGGCCGGCTCGCACGCCCGGCGGAATACGCGCTGGCGATCTTCCTGAAGCGCGAACCGACTACCTGAGCGATGAAACCAGTTCGCGGACGAGATCGTCGATCATCGGCAGCGCAACGGCGGGATGGGCAACGTCGATATCGTGCACATGCCAGTAGGTCACCCTGCCGGCGACCTCGGGGAACCGCCGTTCGATGAGCGGACGATGCTCGGCCTCCTTGAGCGCGATCACCAGGTCCACGCCGTCGAAGTCAGCCAATGAACATGGCTGCGGATAGCGCGCTGCGCCCTCCGGAACGATGCCGTTGGCGCGAAGGCGGTCATCGGCAAACACCGACATGGCGCCGACATTGTCGGGCGATCCCCGTTCGGCGGCGCCTCGCGATGAGGCGCGCCACGACAGGTTTTCGCCGCGCGCAAGATGATTGAACAGCTCCTCTGCGTAGCGACTGCGGTAGTAGTTGCCGGTGCAAAGGAAGAGGACGCGCTTCATGGCCATCATGATGGCCAACGGCAGTGGTCGCGGTCAACGGTGGTGCCTGCGACGATGACCCGCAGCCAATTGCTCTGGTCTCGGCTCCATAGCATCGGCTGAAGGCCAACTTGTCCTCGCGCTCAAATTCAGTCGGTTCGCTGCCGGTGCAGCGAGCAAGCGGCCTGCGTGGCACCGACGTTCTCGCCAAGTTCGCGTTGCGTTCGGCGTCGCCCTACGCTAAGGGCCTGATCCGAATGATCCGGAAGGGTGGCCGAGTGGTTTAAGGCACCGGTCTTGAAAACCGGCGTGCCCGCAAGGGTACCGTGGGTTCGAATCCCACCCCTTCCGCCAATTCACACCCGACGGGCACGATCGCCCAAGCCAGACCTTGCCGTTCAGCAAGGACCGGAAGGCTCCGTAGAGTCCCGGGTTGCCCTGCGCTGTCGGGTGCGGGAGTTTTCCCGCTCCTCCTGAAGGCGGGGCAAGATGGACACTGCAGCCATCGGCGATCGATGAGCACGGAACGCAAAGATCAGTCCGACCGTTCCGAACCGCTTGACGCGCTCAGGGGGCTGGCGATTTCGCTGGTCATCGCCCGGCACTATTTCGGCTTCAAATACGGCATGCTGGGCGTTGACCTGTTCTTCGTCCTCAGCGGCTTTCTGATCGGCGGCATCCTGCTGGATAGCCGCGAACAGCCCGGCTATTTCTCGTCCTTCTATGGGCGGAGAGCGTTTCGGATCCTGCCGCTCTATTGGTTGCTGCTGGCGCTGTTGCCGCCGGATCACTGGGGCTACTACCTGTTCTTCATCCAGGCCATCCCGTGGCTGGAGTTCGGCTATCCGCAGTCCGACCTGACCTTCGTCACCTGGACGCTGGCCATCGAAGAGCAGTTCTACCTCATCCTGCCGATCCTGATTTACTGGCTGCCACGCCGATGGCTGATCCGCACCATTTGGGCAGGCGTGCTGCTGGCGCCGGTCTGGCGCTGGCTGTTTCACGCCTATCTGCCGGATCATTCCTGGCAGTTTCTGCTGCCCGGCCGCCTCGATGAACTGTTCGGCGGCGTCCTGCTCGCCTGCTTCATGCGCGGCTACTGCCGCTCCCGCATCGTGTGGTTGATGCTGGCCTGCGTGCCGGCGCTTTGCGACGTGGCGTATGCTGTCATGGTTGAACCCTTCGGCTTTCTCTCCATCGCGGCGTCGGCATGTTGCGCGATCGTCTGGCTGGGCGCCAACATGGAACGCACAGAACTGCTGCGTCCGTTCGTATGGCCGGGACGCCGATGCTATTCGCTCTACCTCTTCCATATGCTCGTCTACGATGTGTTCTTTGACTTCGGCCGTCCGCTTGCCGGTTGCCTTGCACTTCCGGTCGTCTGCCTCTTGGCGGAGATCACGTGGCGCACGATCGAGTCTCCGCTGATCGGCTACGCGAGGAGACGATTTGCGCGAGCCGAGCCAGCGACGATCAGGGTCGTTGGTGTCGTCTAGAGCAAATGCAAGGGGTGACCGGAGCCGCGGCCATGCCAAATGGCCGAGCGCTCATGTGGGTGCCGCGGTTGAATCTCCTGCCGGAACCGACAATTAACGAATCAGCCCAATGATTAGGAGCATTGCCGGGCTGGCGCCCGGCACCAAGAGGCTGAAATGAATTGGGTCAAGGCACTGCTGCTGTTCTCCGTGCTGCTCCTTGGATGCGCGGACCTCGCGACCACCAACAGGATTTTGGAGCTCGGGTTCAACGAGGCAAACCCGTTCATGGAGATGGCCCAGACCTGGTTCGGTGCCTGGTGGCTGATCCCGAAATTGGGTTTGACGTACCTCGTCATCGCGTTGCTTTGGCGCAGCCAAAGCCTCTCCAGGATTGCCCTCGTCGTGGCGTTCTGCTCAACGCCTGTCATCAACAACCTCGTCATTATCGCTGGCGCGAGCTGAACGAGCCGCACGCCGATCGCAGTTTGGCGATGTGATCGTCGTGCTCGTTTGTTGCGAGCAGCGCTGTTGTTGCCCTGCCCCTCGCATGCGATCGGGCACGCGGTCAGGTCTGCCGGATGAACTCCGCGATCAGGCTGCCGATTTCCTCCGGGGCATCCTCAAAGCAATAGTGCCCGACGCCGGCAAGACGCCTGACCGGCGCGGCCGGGAAGATCGCGGAAAACAGCGGTAGCAAATGCTCTGCGTGCAGCGTGCGGTCTGCTTCGCCCCAGATGGCGAGTGCAGGCTTGCTGCGGATCGCGCGGTCGGCGGCGTGATCCGGCGCGTCGAACCTGTGCGCGCCGGTCGCAAAGCCCCTAGCCCATCCGATCGCACCGCGGCAGTCGGCCGGACGTGCGAAGGGGGCGCCGTAGGCGGCGAGCCAGGCGTCGGTGATGACGGCGTTGTTCTCGAAGCCGTTGAGCTTGAGCGTGCTCAGGATGTTGAAGCCGAGCTGGCCGAGTACCGGCTCGAGCTCACCGTTGGCTTCGGCCTTTGCGATCCATTGAAACCACGGCGAAGCCAGCGCATTGGCGGTGACGCGCTCGAACAGATCGCTCTGCCCGAACGGCGTCGGCCCGTTGGCCGAGATGATGCGGCGGATGCGATCCGGATGCCTCGCCGCAAACCCCATGCCGACGGGACCGCCGAAGTCATGCATCACCAGCGTGATGTCGGCGAGGTCGAGCGCGCGAACCAGCGCTTCGAGATTGTCGACATGGTCCTGCAGCCAATAGCTGCGCTCGGCCGGCGTCGCACTCTTGCCGAACCCCATGTGATCCGGAACGACCACGCGGTGCGTCGCGCGCAGGACCGGCACCAGATGGCGAAACAGATAGCCCCAGGTCGGTTCACCATGGAGGCAGAGCACCACCTCGCCGTCCCGCGGACCTTCGTCGAGATAGTGCATCCGGAAACCCGGCGCCGTGCTGAAATGCGGTGTGAACGGAAAGGTGCCGTCGAAGGTGGCGTCGGGTTGGATCATGGCGGCCTCGAATGGTTTTAATTTGAAACCATCCTGTAACCCTTGAGGTTTTACTTTGCAACCGATATATCGAGGTCCGACTTGAGCGGCCTTTCGGGGCCGCGCCACCGATTCAGGACGCAGAACGAGGAGCGGATGGCGAAGCGAGTGAGCCACAGGGACTCGATGTGCGGCGTGGCCCGGCCGCTGGATGCGATCGGCGACTGGTGGTCGCTGTTGATCGTCCGCGATGCATTCGATGGGCTGCGCCGGTTCGGCGAATTTCAGAAGAGCCTCGGGCTTGCCAAGAACATCCTCTCCGCCCGGCTCCGCAATCTGCTGGCGCACGGAATCATGGAGACCGTGCCTGCGGCGGACGGCAGCGCGTATCAGGAATATGTGCTGACCGAAAAGGGACGCGGGCTGTTCCCGCTCCTTGTCGCGCTCCGGCAGTGGGGTGAGGATTTCTTCTTCGAGCCCGACGAGGCGCACGTGCTGCTGGTCGATCGAAAGAACGGACTGCCGGTGCGCCGGCTCGAGCTGAGAGCGCAGGACGGACGCGTCGTCGGCGCAGAAGACACGATGGTGCGACTGCCGCAGGCTTCGCATGAGAACGGCAGCGCGTGAGACGCGCGTGCGCCACGCAGGACCGCCGTCAGCAACCGGATCTTAACCCTCCTTGCCGCAGCATCCGCGCGTGGAGGTTCGATCAATGCAGACATTCCGGATTTCGCTGAGCGATGGGGAGCGGAAATTCCACACGGCGATTCAAGCGCCGGATCCCGCGTCCGCGCGTATCAAGGCCGCCTATTTCTTTGACATATCGAAGTGGCGGATCTTGAGCGTGTCGCTGAGCGGAGCCAGCGCCGCGGCGGCATAGTCGCTGCGCGCCCTACGCCATCCGGTCGAGCTCAGCTGCGGCAAGGTTTGCGATCTGCAGGTCGATTTCGGCGAGCGGATCGTGATCGCCGAGGAACCATGCTGCCGACAAGCCGGTCCAGGCGACGATCCATGACAGCAAGCGCCGGCGATCCAGCTTGGCTGCTTCCACGACGATGTCGAGACGCCGCGTAAAACGTCCGGGTTCGGTCGCGACCGGCCGTGCCGGATCGGCAAGATCCGGATTGGTGAAAATGTTGGCGAAGTCGAAGCCACGCTCGCCGACGAGGTGCTTGGGATCGATCGCGAGCCAGCCGCGCGCGCCGAAGTCGAGTACATTGTCATGGTGCAGATCGCCATGTAGCACCACGATCTCGCTGACGTCGCCGAGCAGCGCTTCGGCGATGTCCGCCGATCGCTTCAGGATGCCGCCATGCGCCCTCGCCGCCGGCCACAGCTCGCGAAACCAGTCCTTCAGTGGCGTCAGGTCCGGCCGCGGTTTCGCCCGCCGGGCGTGAAGCCGATCGGCTGTTGCACAGAGAATTCTGCAGGCCTCATCGTCCCGGCCGGTTCGCGCCATGTCGCTGAGCGAAGCCGAACCCATCGCCCGTTCGAGCAGCAGCGCCTCGCCGTCACGCGCAAGGACGCGCGCCGCACCGTCGCCATCCCACCATTCCATGACGATGGCGCCGAGGCGTTCGTCCGGCTCGTGCGAGAGCTTGAGCATCGCCGGTTCGCCGAGCTGTCGCACCGGCAGCAACCGTGCGGCGTGCGTCACGATTGGCGCGCCGTCGGGGACGAGGCTCCAGGCCGAGAGATAGGGTTCGAACATCGGGCGGGCTGATCGGGTAATGAGAGGATGTAACCATCGTTGTAAGCATTGCCCGCGCACCCTGCCACGCTGGTTCCCTGCGGCGCATCGTGGCAGGGCCGCGGCAGCCGGTTCCTGGCCGCCCTGGCCATGTTGGCTGATGACAGCCCCCACCCATCTCGCGCTACAATGTCGCAGCCGGTGCGATGGAGGGTGTGGTGATGCCGCGAAAGGGAATTACCGGACACGACGAATGGGTGGTCACGGAAGCTCTGGCCACCGCGCTGGTCGCGCTCGAGCAGTTGCCCTCGAAGCACCAGCCGCGCGCGCATATGGAGGACGTCCGGAAGATCCTGACCGCGAGATGTGAGGCCGGCGCCGTCACGCTGCATCTTGCCCAAGCCAAGTGCCGGTTGTTTCCCGATACCGATCCCCTGACCATCTACGAGGAATACGGCCTCAAGGACGGGCTGGGCTAGCAGCCGCCAACTGAACGGCTAGTCGTGGCTGACGCGCCAGATCGTGCCGTTGCCGTCCTCGGAGACCAGCAGCGCGCCGTCCCGCGCCACGGTCACACCCACCGGACGGCCCCAGACCTCGTTGTCGGCGATGACGAAGCCGGTGACGAAATCCTCGTACTCGCCGGTCGGCACGCCGTCCTTCAACCTGATGCGAATGACCTTGTAGCCGGTGCGCTTCGCGCGATTCCACGAGCCGTGTTCGGCAGCGAACGCATCGCCGCGATATTCGGCCGGAAAACTGCTGCCGGTGTAGAAGGTCAGGCCGAGCGAGGCCGAGTGCGCCTGCAACAGCACGTCGGGAGTAGTCACCTTGTCCTTGAGATCGGGTCGCGCGCCGGCATGCGCGGGGTCTTCGTTGGCGCCGATATAGTACCAGGGCCAGCCGTAGAACGCGCCCTCGCGGATACGCGTCACATAGTCGGGCACGAGATTGTCGCCGCGGCCGTCGCGCTCGTTGGTCGAGCACCAGGGCGTGCCGCTTCCGGGCTGGATCGCAAGTCCGACGCAGTTGCGGATACCGGTGGCGAACAGTTTCTGGTTCTTGCCGTCGGGATCGAAGGCCAGCACGGCCGCTCGGTCGGTTTCCGATCCCCAGGCCGCGCCAAGCGCGTGGTCGCGGCTCCAGCTCTCGATACCTTCCGGCGGCCGGCCAAGGCCCTCGCCTGCGTTGCCGGCGGAGCCGACCGACACCAGCATCCGTTTGCCGTCCGGCGTGAACACGATGTCGCGCGTCGAGTGGCCGTAGCCGTGCGGAAGGTTTGCGACGATGCTCTCAGGCTTTCCCGACGCCTTGAGATCGCCGTTGCGGTAGGCAAAGCGCACGACGCTGTCGGTGTTGGCGACGTAGAGCCATTGCGGATTGTCGCCGTTTGGAAAGAACGCGATGCCGAACGGCCGGTTCAGTCCGGATGCGTAGACCTCATTGGTCGCCGGCCTGGTGCCGCCGTCGGCGCTGCGCAGGACACGGATACGGCCGGAGCCGGTTTCCACGACGAAGACGTCGCCGTTGGGCGCGGTCCGGATAATGCGCGGACCGCTCAGCCCGCTCGCAAACAACTCGACCCTGAAGCCCGCCGGCACCTGCGGCACCGCCGATGCGGGGCGCGATACGACGCGGGACGAATTGCTGCTGGAGGCCGTTGCGCCCGGCTTGGGCAGGTCCTGCGGCGTGATCAGGCGCACCGTGCCGGGTCTGTCGCGCTGCCAGTCGCCGAATGCCTCCGCGCCTTTCAGCACAGGTTCAGCGCCCGACCGCGCGATGCCGGTCGCTGCGAAGATGACGACGGAAATGCAGGCGCCGGCAAGATTTGTCTTACGCATTTGCTCCTCGCGCGAGGTCCCGGTCAGACGCGCAGCTCATAGCGCAGTTCGCGCGCAGGCTGCGTTCACAATGTCGTCTGCATCAATGTCCATCGGGAGGCGCTGTCACATCAGCAGGTGAGCTGCTCCGCAGGATGCACTACACGGCCCTGGAACGGACCATGGGCTTGCGCTCGGCCGTCGTCGGGTCGCGGAACGCCGGCGTATCTCCAACAAGCGGCTTGAGAGGAACCGTGAGCCGGCAGATCAGGCCCTCGGTACGCCAATCGAAGTCGGCCCGTCCGCCGAGTTGAGTCTCGATGCTGGCGATGACACTTCGTGTGCCGAAGCCTTTCTGCTTGGGCTTGGTCACCGGAGGCCCGCCGGATTCCACCCAGGCCAGGATCAGTGTGTCGTCCGCCACTTCCCAGGTGATCGCGAGCCGGCCCGGCAACACCGACAGGCTGCCATATTTGGCCGAGTTGGTGACGAGCTCGTGCAGCGCCAGTGCCAGCGTCTGCGCGGTCGCGGGCTGCAGCTGCACCTCTCCGCCGGCGATCTGAATCTGCCCGGCCTCGGAATAAGGCGCAATCTCCTCGGTCACCAGCCGCCGGATCTCGGCGCCCTGCCAGCTCGACAGCGACAGCACGGTGTGAACCCGCGCCAGCGCCGTGATGCGGCCCTCGACCGCCCGCACATAGGCGGTCACGTTGTGCGCGCGCGTCAGGCGCACGATCGACTGCGCCAGCGCGAGCGCGTTCTTGGCGCGATGGTCGACCTCGCGGGTCAGGAGGCTCTGCCGTTCCTCGGCCTTCTTGCGATCGGTGATGTCGACGGTGACGCCGCTGACCCGCACTACCCTGCCGCTCCGGTCGCTGGTCGCCGCAGCCGTGCCGACGCACCAGCGGATCTCGCCGTCCGGCCGCACGACGCGGAATTCGGCCTCATAGGAGGTGTGGCCGTTGCCGAAGCCGGTCCAGCCCTGCCGGAGTTGTTCGACATCGTCGGGATGAAACAGCGCCCGGATATTGTCGGAGGTCAGTGCGAAGGATTTCGGATCGACGCCGAAGATCTTGTATTGCCCTTCGTCCCACATCCAGTCCCCGTTGACCCAATCCCAATCCCACGAGCCCATCTTGCCTGCGGCAATCGCCATGCTGCGACGTGCTTCGCTCTCGACCAGCCGGGTGGTCGACTGCTCGAGCTCGGCGGTGCGCGCGCGCACCCGGTCTTCCAGTTCGGCATTGAGGCGTTCGAGTTGCCGCGTCTTGCGGTACAGCTCGGCGAACACGCGGATCTTTGCGCGCAACACTTCCGGCACGACCGGCACCGGCACGTAATCGACCGCACCCATCTCATAGCCGCGCAGCCGGTCGATATCGCTGACCTGGATTGCCGAGATGAAGATCATCGCGGTCTTTTGAAAACGCGGATGTTCGCGGATCATTGCTGCGAGTTCGAAGCCGTCGAGCTCGGGCATGCAGACGTCGACCAGGATGACCGCGACTTCGTTCTTGAGCAGGAACTCGAGTGCCTCGCGGCCCGACGAAGCGGCAACCAACGTCTCGCCGAGCTCTTTCAGGATGACCTCATAAGCCAGCAGCTTGGCCGGCTGGTCATCGACCAGAAGGATGTTTACCTTTTCATGGTCCATCATATTCGATCGCCGATCAGCGGTGCAGCCACATGCGGATCGCCAGCAGCAGTTGCTCGGTATTCACGGGTTTCGCCAGATAGTCGGATGCGCCTGCCTCCAGGCATTTCTCGCGATCGCCTTTCATCGCCTTCGCGGTCAGTGCAATGATCGGCAGCCGCGCAAAGGCCGGATTGAGCCGGATGGCGCCGATGGTCTGGTAACCGTCCATCTGCGGCATCATGATGTCCATCAGCACGATCGCGATCTTCGGATTGGACTCGACCAGCGAGATCGCCTCGTGACCGGTTGTCGCAGTCAACACCTTCATACCTCGCCGCTCAAGCACGCTCGACAGCGCGAAGATGTTGCGGGCGTCGTCGTCGACCAGGAGCGCCGTCTTGCCAATAAGATCCTCATCGGAACTATTGAGCTTCTCCAGCATCCTCTGTTTTTCGACGGGCAATTCCGTGATCACACGGTGCAGGAACAGTGACGTTTCGTCGAGCAGACGTTCCGGCGACTCCACGCCCTTGACGACGATGCTGCGCGCCATCGTGTGCAGTTCCGCGTCCTCCTCGGCCGAAAGTTCCCGCCCCGTAAATACCACAACCGGAATATTGGAGAGCGTCTCGTCCTTGCGGATCTGATCCAGCACCTCGAAGCCGCTCATGTCGGGCAGCCGCAGGTCGAGCACGACACAGTCGCACGGATGCTCGCGCAACGTTGAGAGCGCCCCTGCCCCGGTTCCGCTGGTCACGATCTCGATATCCTCGTGGCCGAGCAACTCGGTGATGCTGAGCTGCTCCGCTGCATTGTCCTCCACGATCAGCAGGCGTTTGCGACGCGGTCTGGCGTACTCCTTGATCTGCGACAGCGCCGCGCTGACGCCCTCGGTCGTGGTCGGCTTGTTGACGAAGGAGAACGCGCCGCGCGCCAGCGCATGTTGCCGGTCCTCGTCGAGCGTGATGATCTGGACCGGAATGTGACGGGTCAGCGGATTGTGCTTGAGCTGGCTCAGCACCGTCCAACCCAGCATGTCGGGCAGGAACACGTCGAGCGAAACCGCGCTCGGCTGGAACTGCTTGGCGAGATCAAGCGCCTCGGCGCCGCGGCTTGCGACCAGCACCTTGAAGCCCTTGTCACGCGCCAGATCGATCAGCACCCGCGCGTAATGCGGGTCGTCCTCGACGATCAAGAGGATCGTGTCGCCGGGTTCGAGATCGAGCCGGTCGTCCGGCAGCTGCTCGATCACGCGCTCTTGCACGCTGGACGACTGCAGCGACGGCGCTGCCGTGTGCGGCATCGCCAGTGCCTGCGGGCGCAAGGCCGCCGACGGTCCGGCATATTTCAGCGGCAGATAGAGCGTGAAGGTCGACCCCTTGCCCGGCGCGCTGCGCAGATGGATCTCGCCGCCGAGCAGGCCGGCCAGCTCGCGGCTGATGGCAAGGCCAAGGCCGGTGCCGCCATATTTGCGGCTGGTGCCGGCGTCGGCCTGCTGGAACGCCTCGAAGATCAGCTTCTGCTTGTCCTGGGGAATGCCGATGCCGGTATCGGACACTTCGAATGCAACGACGGCCGGCGCGGCGTTCAGGATCGGGTGCTCGGCGCTCCAGCCGCCGACCGCGGCCGACACGGTCAGGCTGACGCCGCCGTCCGCGGTGAACTTGAACGCATTCGACAGCAGGTTCTTCAGCACCTGCTGCAGCCGCTTGGAGTCGGTCACCATGCTGCGCGCAAGGTTGCCGTCGACGTCGATGCTGAAAGAGAGGTGCCGGTTCTCCGCCTCGTGCCGGAACGGCCGCCCGACGGTCTCGAGCAGGCTCGATGTGAGGATTTCCTCGGCGTCGACCGTCACCGTGCCGGACTCGATCTTGGAGAGATCGAGGATGTCGCTGATCAGGTTCAGCAGGTCGGTGCCGGCGCCATGAATGGTGCGGGCGAACTCGACCTGCTTGCCGGTCAGGTTGCCGTCCGGATTCTCGGTCAGCTGCTGGCCCAGGATCAGGATCGAGTTCAGCGGCGTGCGCAGCTCGTGCGACATGTTGGCGAGGAATTCGGACTTGTACTTCGAGGTCAGCGAAAGCTCGGTCGCCTTTTCCTCCAGCGCGCGGCGGGCCTGCTCGATTTCCTGGTTCTTGCGCTCGACGTCGACGTTGCGCTCGGCGAGCTGCTGGGCCTTCTGCTCGAGCTGGTCGTTGGTCTGCTGCAGCTCCCTCTGCTGGGTCTGAAGCTCGCCGGCGAGCGTCTGCGACTGCTTGAGGAAGGCCTCGGTCTGCATCGTCGCCTCGATACTGTTGAGCACGATGCCAATGCTGTCGGTCAGCTGTTCGAGGAAGGTGATCTGCGACGTCGTGAACGACGAGATCGAGGACAACTCGATCACCGCCTTGACCTGGTTCTCGAACAGCACCGGAAACACGACCAGGTTCTTCGGCATGATCCGCATCAGCGCCGAATTGATCGGCACTGCGTCGCCCGGAATGTCCGAGACCAGACGCTGGCGCTTGTCGAGCGCGCATTGACCGATCAAGCCCTCGCCGAGCTGGACGATCTGCGAATGCGGGTTGCTGCTGTCGTTGGCGTAGGCAGCAAGCAGCCGCAGTTGCGGGCTCTCCGGATTGTCGACCTGATAGATCACGCCCATATGCGCGTTGATCAGCGGCGCCAGCTCGGTCAACAGGAGGCGGCCGACGGTCGCAAGGTCGCGCTGGCCCTGCAGCATGTTGGTGAAGCGTGCGAGGTTGGTCTTCAGCCAGTCCTGCTCGGTGTTGCGCTCCGTGGTGAGACGGAGGTTGCCGATCATGGTGTTGATGTTGTCCTTCAACTCCGCGACCTCGCCGCGTACGTCGACCTGAATCGAGCGCGTCAGGTCTCCCTTGGTCACGGCGGTCGCCACCTCCGCGATGGCGCGGACCTGGGACGTCAGGTTGGCGGCCAGCAGGTTGACGTTGCCGGTCAGATCCTTCCAGGTGCCGGCCGCACCGGGCACGTTGGCCTGGCCGCCCAAGCGTCCTTCGACGCCGACTTCGCGCGCCACGCTGGTGACCTGATCGGCAAAGGTCGCAAGCGTCTCGGTCATGTTGTTGATGGTGTCGGCGAGCGCGGCAACCTCGCCCTTCGACTTCACCGTCAGGTTCTGCTTGAGGTCGCCGTCCGCGACCGCGGTCACCACCTTGACGATGCCGCGCACCTGCTCGGTCAGGTTCGCCGCCATGACGTTGACGGTGTCGGTCAGGTCCTTCCAGGTGCCGGCGACGCCGCGCACCTCGGCCTGGCCACCGAGCTTGCCCTCGGTGCCGACCTCGCGCGCCACGCGCGTCACCTCGCCGGCGAAGGCATTGAGCTGGTCCACCATCGTGTTGATGGTGTTCTTCAGCTCGAGGATTTCGCCCTTCACGTCGACGGTGATCTTGCGCGACAGGTCGCCGCGCGCCACGGCGGTCGTCACTTCGGCGATGTTGCGGACCTGCGTGGTCAGGTTGGCGGCCAGCAGGTTGACGTTGTCGGTCAAGTCCTTCCAGGTGCCGCCGACGCCGGGCACCACGGCCTGGCCGCCCAGTCGCCCCTCGGTGCCGACCTCGCGCGCCACGCGCGTGACTTCGGCGGCGAACGAGCGCAGCTGCTCGACCATCGTGTTCAGGGTGTCCTTGAGCAGCAGGATCTCGCCGCGCACGTCCACCGTGATCTTCTTCGACAGATCGCCGCCGGCGATCGCGGTCGCGACCTCGGCGATGTTGCGGACCTGCGCGGTCAGGTTCGAGGCCATGAAGTTGACGTTGTCGGTCAAATCCTTCCAGGTGCCGGCGACGCCGGGCACTTCGGCCTGGCCGCCGAGCTTGCCTTCGGTGCCGACCTCGCGCGCCACGCGCGTCACTTCACCCGCGAAACCGTTGAGCTGGTCGACCATCGTGTTGATGGTGTTCTTCAGTTCGAGGATTTCGCCCTTCACGTCGACCGTGATCTTGCGCGACAGGTCGCCGCGCGCCACGGCGGTCGTCACTTCGGCGATGTTGCGGACCTGCGCCGTGAGGTTACCGGCCATCGAGTTGACGCTGTCGGTCAGATCCTTCCAGGTGCCGGCAACGCCGGGCACGTTGGCCTGGCCGGCCAGACGTCCCTCGGTGCCGACCTCGCGCGCCACGCGCGTCACCTCGCCCGCGAAGCGGTTGAGCTGGTCGACCATCGTGTTCAGCGTTTCCTTCAACTGAAGGATCTCGCCGCGGACGTCGACCGTGATCTTGCGCGACAGGTCGCCGCCGGCGATCGCGGTCGCGACCTCTGCGATGTTGCGGACCTGCGCCGTGAGGTTACCGGCCATCGAGTTGACGCTGTCGGTCAGGTCCTTCCAGGTGCCGCCGACACCGGGGACTTCGGCCTGGCCGCCGAGCTTGCCGTCGGTGCCGACCTCGCGCGCCACGCGCGTCACTTCGCCGGCGAAGGCGTTGAGCTGGTCGACCATCGTGTTCAGCGTTTCCTTCAGCTGAAGGATTTCACCCGACACGTTCACCGTGATCTTCTTCGACAGGTCGCCCTTCGCCACCGCGGTTGCGACCTCCGCGATGTTGCGCACCTGTCCCGTGAGATTGGAGGCCATCGAGTTGACGCTGTCGGTCAGGTCCTTCCAGGTGCCGGCGACGCCGCGCACCATGGCCTGACCGCCGAGCTTGCCTTCGGTGCCGACCTCGCGCGCCACGCGCGTCACCTCGCCGGCGAAGGCGTTGAGCTGGTCGACCATCGTGTTGATGGTGTCCTTCAGCTCGAGAATTTCACCGCGCACGTCCACCGTGATCTTCTTCGACAGGTCGCCGTTGGCGACCGCGGTCGTGACCGCTGCGATGTTGCGGACCTGGGCGGTCAGGTTCGACGCCATCGAGTTCACGCTTTCGGTGAGGTCCTTCCAGGTGCCGGCGACGCCGAGCACGTTGGCCTGGCCGCCGAGCTTGCCTTCGGTACCGACCTCGCGCGCGACGCGCGTCACTTCCGACGCGAAGGCGTTGAGCTGGTCGACCATCGTGTTGAGGGTTTCCTTCAGCTGAAGGATCTCGCCCGACACGTTCACCGTGATCTTCTTCGACAGGTCGCCGCCGGCGATCGCGGTCGCGACGTCGGCGATGTTGCGGACCTGCGCGGTCAGGTTCGACGCCATGAAGTTGACGTTGTCGGTGAGATCCTTCCAGGTGCCGGCGACGCCGGGCACCTGGGCCTGGCCGCCGAGCTTGCCTTCGGTACCGACCTCGCGCGCGACGCGCGTCACTTCCGACGCAAACGAGTTGAGCTGGTCCACCATCGTGTTGATGGTGTCCTTCAACTCGAGAATCTCGCCGCTGACGTCGACCGTGATCTTGCGCGACAGGTCGCCGCGCGCCACGGCCGTGGTCACGTTGGCGATGTTGCGGACCTGGGCGGTCAGGTTGCCGCACATCGCGTTCACGGAGTCGGTGAGGTCCTTCCAGGTGCCGGCAACGCCGGGCACGATCGCCTGGCCGCCGAGCTTGCCGTCGGTGCCGACCTCGCGCGCCACGCGCGTCACTTCCGAGGCGAATGAACGCAGCTGATCGACCATCGTGTTGATGGCCTCCTTCAGCTGCAGGATCTCACCGCGGACGTCGACCGTGATCTTCTTGGACAGGTCGCCGTTGGCGACCGCGATCGTCACCTCGGCGATGTTGCGGACCTGGCCGGTCAAATTGTTGGCCATCGAGTTGACGCTCTCGGTCAGGTCCTTCCAGACGCCGGTCACTTCCGGCACCTGGGCCTGGCCGCCGAGCTTGCCCTCGGTGCCGACTTCGCGGGCCACGCGCGTGACCTCCGAGGTGAACACCGAGAGCTGCTTGATCATCGTGTTGACGATGTTCGCCGACTGCAGGAATTCGCCGCGCAGCGGCCTGCCCTCGACGTCGAGTTGCACGGTCTGCAGCAGATCGCCCTGCGCCACCGCGGCAACCGCGCGGGTGACTTCGCGGGTCGGCCACAGCAAATCGTCGATCAGGGTATTGACCGAGCTTTCCATATCGGCCCAGGCGCCGCTGGCGAGGCCGAAATTGACGCGTTGGCGGGTCTGTCCTTCGCGGCCGACGACCTGTCCGACGCGCGCCAATTGCTGCGCCATGCGCTCGTTGGCGGCTGCGATTTCGTTGAAGGCGTCCGCGATCTTGCCGTCGATACCGAGATAGTCGCCGCGCATCCGAACCGAGAAGTCGCCGCCGCGCATCGCCTGCAGCGATTGCAGCAGGTCGTGCGAGGAATCGAGGCTTCCGTTCGATGATTGGGTGCGGCGGGTATCAGCACGGGGACGAGGCGGCGAACCGAGATCGGTCATGGAATTTCCCCTACGCGCTGGCCACGAATCCTGGGACTCGGAGAAGCCAGTCTGACCATAAGAATGACTGCCCTTGATTGATTCAAGCGGGAAAACGCCAAAACCGCAATTTGTGACGCAAACCGAGTAGCTTAATCGCCGATGGAACCAAAAGTTCCGACCGGCATGGCAACTCTTTGCTTGGTCCGGATAGGCTGCTCGGATCGGGAGGGCATAACGATCAAATGCAACCGATCGGCGTGTCCGGCATGCGGGCCGCCGAACAGGGACAAGGCTGCCGGGCGCATCAGGAACTACATGCCTGACGACGTCCAAACATTTCGAAGGATCAGCGGTCCGCGGGCCAGGTTCGCCGCACCAATTGCACCCGTTCGATCCGGCTGCATTGTTCGCAGCGGTATTGAAGGATGTCCTTACCCTCGCTGCCCGGAGAGCTGCTCTCAAGCCGCATCGTCCTGATGCAGCTGATGCAGGAGATCAGCGTCAGCAGCGGACTGCGATCGTCATTCATCGATGCCCGCGGTGGCGCGGTCGGATCGGCGATCATGGCGCTGGGCGATGCTATGGTGTTGGCTCTCACCACAAGAAAATGCCCACCCTTGGCTAGGGTTCCCGCTTCGAAACCAGATTCGGACCGATCAAGTCCGCGCGTTGCTCTGGCCCGGCTTGGCCTTGCCCTTGTCCGATTTGACGGCGGCCGGCTTGGCGGTTGCGACCGGCCGATCCGCGAAGCTTCGGCTCAGCCGCTCCCGAACCGTGGGGAGGCGCTCGCCGCCGCCGGCGGCCTTCCAGTGGCCGACGAGCTCGGCCACTTCGGCGCGCATTGCCATCAGCCGGTAGGACGCTTCGCTGCAATCCAGATCGCGGTTAACCTGGTCCCGGATCGACGCCTCGACCAGCGTCATCTCAGCTCGCAAAGTGCTGATCCTGCGACGAATTTCATTGATCTTGTTGTCCATGGTTTGTTAGAACAAAAATAGAACATATTGTCAAGTCACGATCCGGCAAGTGAGGTGAGCGATGAGCATGGCAGCGGTGAGATTTGGCGGGGTTGCGGAGCGGCTTGGCGGACTGATGTCGCGGGCCCAGGCACTGCGGTTGCGGACCCTGGCCGAGGAAGCCTATCAGCCGAACCAGTACGCGCGCGACCTGACGTCGGAGGAAGCCGAGCGGCGCATCGATGCCCTCCGGGCGGAGATCGCGCTGGCGGATTCGTTCTGAACCGCCCACCCCGACCGAGCCAGACACTCCCTTAAGGCTTTGATATAGCGGCGCAGCCAGGTCTGTTCTGTTATTGCTGTTTGCCTTTTGGGGGGGGGAGCCTTTCGTGCTGGAGCTGGAGAAGCGGTCGCCGCTTGCGTTCCCGATCACGCTGAAGGACGGGCGAACACTCGCAACCGTCGGCGACGCGGCGGACTACCTGTCAGCACTGAGCGCCGATCAGCGCGAGCGCGGCTACTGGAAGACGGCGATCATGATGTTCAACAACGCGATGCGCGAGCCCAGCTATCTGAGGATCGCAACGATGAACATGCGCTCTGCCCTTGTGTATGACCGCCTCGTCGACGATGTCGGCCGCTGATTGTGATGTTGCCGCTACAGCCGAATCGGCGCGCCTTTCGTAAGGCCCGATCGTTATGGCCGCAAACAAGGTAACGGCGGTACACGCGACGGCTGGGAGCGCAATGCGCTTCGGCCGCACACTCGGGCCGCCTTCGGAGGGCCAAGGCGGCCCATTTCTTTTCAAAGCAATTTGGCGCGGACGAACAGCATCCGCAGCGCGGAGGTTGCTTGCACCGTCAGCATGGCGTTACCGGCCGCGCGCTCCAGCGCGACCAGCGCGTCGTCATGCAGTGAGCGGAACTCCATCCATTCGACGGCGCTGAGATTGTTGATGAAGCGGTAAGCCTGGCCGACGGTCGCGAGCGTCACCGTCTCGCCGTTCAGTCGCACCTTGAATGTCGCCTTCAGCGGCGTGTCGGATTTGGAAACGTCAGCCATGGCGCGGTTGTGCTCCGCGGCGCGCTAATGTCAATCTAATTTCTCTGCTCCCACGCCGGTGCGCCGGCTCCACGGAATCGCAATGTCTGTTAGCGTTTCGTGGGGGTGATTCGTGCCTGAGCTTGCCAACACAGCCTATCTCGATGCGCTCAATTCCGAGCAGCGCCGCGCCGTCGAGCACGGGGTCGGCAGGGATGGCATCGTCGGCCCCCCGTTGCTGGTGATCGCGGGCGCAGGCTCCGGCAAGACCAATACGCTCGCCCATCGCGTCGCGCATCTGATCGTCGCGGGCGCCGATCCGCGCCGCATCCTGTTGATGACCTTTTCGCGACGCGCCGCCGCCGAGATGACGGGCCGCGTCGAGCGCATCGCGCGGCGCGTGCTCGGCGATCGCGCCTCGATCATGACCGATGCGCTGAATTGGGCCGGTACCTTCCACGGCATCGGTGCGCGGCTGCTCCGCGAATTCGCCGAGCGCATCGCGCTCGACCCGGCCTTCACGATCCATGACCGTGAGGACTCCGCCGACTTGATGAACCTGGTCCGCCACGATCTCGGGTTCTCCCGCACCGAAAGCCGGTTTCCCACCAAAGGCACCTGCCTTGCGATCTATTCGCGCTGCGTCAACGCGGAGATGCCGATCGAGGCCGTGCTGGGCCAGTTCTTCCCGTGGTGCGCCGGCTGGGCCAACGAGTTGAAGCAATTGTTCGCGGCCTATGTCGAAGCCAAGCAGCGGCAGAACGTGCTCGATTACGACGACCTCCTGCTCTACTGGGCGCAGATGGTGACGGATACGGCGCTCGCGGAGGAGATCGGCGGCCGCTTCGACCATGTGATGGTCGACGAGTATCAGGACACCAACCGCCTGCAATCCTCCATCCTGCTCGCGCTCAAGCCGGCGGGACGCGGGCTCACGGTCGTCGGCGACGACGCGCAGTCGATCTACTCGTTCCGCGCCGCCACCGTGCGCAACATCCTCGACTTCCCGGCGCAGTTCAGCCCGGCCGCCGAGATCGTCACGCTCGACCGCAACTATCGCTCGACGCAGCCGATCCTGGCGGCCGCCAATGGCGTGATCTCGCTCGCCAAGGAACGCTTCACCAAGAACCTCTGGACCGACCGGACCTCGACCCGCAGGCCGCTGCTCGTCACGATCCGCGACGAAGCCGATCAAGCCCGCTACATCGTCGAGCAGGTGCTGGCCAACCGTGAGGAAGGCGCGCTGTTGAAGCATCAGGCGGTGCTGTTCCGCACCTCCTCGCACAGCGGCCCGCTGGAGGTCGAGCTGACCCGCCGCAACATTCCGTTCGTGAAATTCGGCGGCCTCAAATTCCTCGACGCCGCGCACGTCAAGGACATGCTGGCGCTGCTGCGTTTCACCGCCAATCCGCGCGACCGGGTCACCGGCTTTCGCATCCTGCATCTGTTGCCCGGCGTCGGCCCGGCCTCGGCGCAGCGCGTGCTCGACCGCATGGCAGAAGCCGCCGATCCGATCGCAGCGCTGGTCGCACTGCCCGCCCCGCCCCGCGCCGGCGCCGACTGGCGGCTGTTCGTCGAGGCGATCGAGAACCTCCGCTACTCGGAATGGCCGGTCGACATCGAACGCGCGCGCCTCTGGTACGAGCCGCATCTCGATCGCATCCACGAGGACAGCGAGGTCCGCCGCGCCGACCTCATTCAGCTCGAGCAGATCGCCGCCGGCTATCCGTCGCGCGAACGCTTCCTTACCGAACTCACGCTCGATCCACCCGACGCGACCAGCGACCAGGCCGGCGTGCCGCTGCTCGATGAGGATTATCTGATCCTGTCGACCATCCACTCCGCCAAGGGGCAGGAATGGAAATCCGTCTACGTGCTCAACGTCGTCGACGGCTGCATGCCCTCCGATCTCGGCGCCGGCACCTCGGCCGAGCTCGAGGAGGAGCGCCGCCTGCTCTATGTCGCGATGACCCGCGCCAAGGACGATCTGCATCTGATGGTGCCGCAGCGCTTTTTCGTCCACGGCCAGGCCGCCAAGGGCGACCGGCACATGTACGCCTCGCGCACCCGGTTCATCCCGGAACGGCTGCTGCCGATGTTCGAGCGAACCGGCTGGCCGCGCGCCGCGACCGCGCAGGCCTCCTCCGCCAGCCGCGCGCCGCCGATCGATATCGGCGCCCGGATGCGCGGTATGTGGCGCTGAAACCGGCCCGAAAAAATCTGCTGACGACAGGAACGAAGTTGCCAGCCTCGCGTTGAAGCGCCGTTCGTAATCGGCAAACGACCATCCCGACGGCTTCGGCGCGGTGTTCCGTGCTGGAGCCGTCTTTTTGCGTCGCGTCAATTCACGCCGGAAATAGCGTGACGGGCCGGTCGAAGCCCTTCAGCGTGTAGTCCGACCCGGCGGCCGTGATCATGTCGCCCGTTCGATCCCGGACCGCCGTCGTGACCAGGATCTCGCCGGACTTCGCCGCCGCCTGCGCGCGTGCCGCGCGATTGACCACCGTGCCGACCGCCGTCAGGTCGCGATGGGTCTGGCCGAACTCTCCGAAATTGGTGTCACCGCTGTCCATTCCAATCCCGATGCCGAGCTCGATGTCGCCGGCGCCGATCGCCTGCGCCAGGGCGTCGCGCCTTTCCTGGAAACGGCGCTGGATCTCGCGCGCCGCCTGCAAGGCCTGCACCGCATGATCGTCCCGCCGCACCGGAAAATTGAAGATCGCGAACACGGCATCGCCGATCGTCTTGTTGAGAATGCCGTCATAGCGCCAGATCGCGGCGGCGCAGTCGTCGTAGAATGCATCGAGCAGCGAGGTCAGCCCGGCCGGCGCGATGGTCTGCGTCAGCGTGGTGTAGCCGCGCAGATCGGCGAACAGGAGGGTGGCGTCGATGGTCACGGCGCGCGCCTTCATGATCTTCGAGAACGCCATCTCGCAGATCGTGCAGGTGTTCGGGTTCATGCGGCTCGGCCGGACACCGAACAGGCGGAACGGCGCCGACAACGGACCGCGCAGCGGGATCGGCATATGCAGGTTTTGCCAGCAGCCGAGGCAGATCGTTGCGGGTTCCGGAGTCATCGGCGTATCACCTGCTGTTCCAGCAGCCAGACCCGCCCCAGCTCAGCACGGTCGGTCATGGCACCCCCACGAGGTTGCCGCGCTCAGGCGGCAGTCACGAAACTCACTCCAATCCGCGTCTTTTTGCTCCAGATCACCTGGCAGTCATAGACGACCGAGGCGTCACGGGCCATCACCAGGCGGAATCTATGCGGAACGAAGGCCGGATTCTCGACCTCGATGGCGGCCCCTTCCGGCGATATGTTCACGATCGTGCAATGCATGACCGAGCCGCCCGACGAGACATAGCCGGGTTCATTGACCTCGGTTCGCGGATGCTTGCGCTTTTCGTCCACCCGGCCTCCCCCTGCTTCCTTCACGCAAACGTGGGCGATCGGCATTGCCGGAGTCAACGGCTCCCGCGCCTTGCATCAGGCTTTCGCACCACGATTTGTGCGCAGCGGTAAGCCGGATTGCGTACCGCGCCCTTGCAGATGAGCCCCGCGTCGGTGCGGGCTTGCCGTCCGCGACGGCGCGAGGATAGCCTCACCCTATGGGCGATGCGCCGGCGCAGCGCACGCTCCCAACAACAACGAACAGGCGCCAATGGGGAGACGCGCCATGTTCGAGATTCTCGATCGCCGGACGACTCTGACCGGCAACCAGATCAAGATCCTTGCGGCGGCCATCATCGGCGATGCGCTGGAATTCTTCGACTACTTCCTGATCGGCTTTGTGCTCGCGTTCCTGATCGGGCCGTGGAAACTGACTTTTGGCCAGTCCGCCACCGTGCTGATGAGTTCCGGCATCGGCGCCATCCTCGGCGCCTATCTGTGGGGCTGGCTGGCCGACCGGGTCGGACGCCGCGTCGTCTTCATCGGCACCGTCCTGAACTTCTCGATCGCAACCGGCCTGCTCTATTTCACGCCCGACAATGGCTGGGTTTACCTCGCGATCCTGCGCTTCTTCGTCGGCACCGGCGTCGGCGGCCTCTATTGTGTCGACCTGCCGCTGGTGCAGGAGTTCATGCCCTCGCATAAGCGCGGCTGGGTCGGCGGGCTCGTCACCTGCGTGATTCCGCTCGGCGTCGGCCTCGGCGCGGTGCTGGGCGCGATCATGGGCACCGATCAGTGGCGGCTGCTGTTTGCGATCGGCGTGCTGCCATCGGTGATGGTGCTGCTGATCCGGCTCTGGGTTCCGGAGTCGCCGCGCTGGTTGTGCCGGCAGGGACGCTATGACGAAGCCCGCAAGTCGCTGGCTTGGGCGCTGCAGGTGCCGCCGTCGGAGCTGCCCTTGCCGAGCGCGGCCGACGCCGGCCCGATCGTCAAGACAAGCTGGTTCGACCTGTTCAAATATCCGCGCAGCCTGATCGTCTCCTGGCTCGGCAATGCCGGCGCACAGACCGGCGTCTACGGCATCACGCTGTGGGCGCCCGCGCTGTTCGTGCTGCTCTTGAAGGTCACGCCGCAGGAGGCCGCCAAGATGATGATCCTGCTCAGCGTCACCGGCTTCCTCGGCCGCATCTCGTTCTCGTATTTCTCGGAACTGCTGGGACGGCGCATCGCCGGCGGCCTGCTCGGCTTCGGCGCCGGCGCGCTGACCATCATCGCCGGCTATCACTACGATGCGACGCTGTTCGGCATGTCGGCATTCTGGCTGTTGCTCGGCGCCACCTTCTTCTTCGCCGACGGCGGTTTTGCGATCGTCGGCCCCTATGCCGCGGAGGTCTGGCCGTCGCATCTGCGCACCACGGGCATGGGATCGGCCTATGGCTTCGGCGGCATCGGCAAGATCATCGGACCGGTCGGGCTTGCCCTGATCGTCGGCTCGAACAACTACCTCAAGCCGGATGTGCCGCTCACCCAGATCCCGACCGCCTTCGTCTATCTCGGATGCTGGTTCCTGATGGCGGGTGCCGTCTATCTGTTCTTCGGGCTCGAGACCCGGGGCAAGTCGATCGAGCAGATCGACAAGGAACTCAACGCGGCGGCTGACGTCGCAGCGTCCGCAACGATCCGGCGCGCCTGAGGGAGGCCAGCATGAGCGTGACTTCAGCCGATCTTGCCGGTGATCGCGAGGTGATCGCCCGCGCCGAGGCGGTCAGGGACGCTGTTGCGGCGGCCTCCGACGCGATCGAGACGACGCGCCGCCTGCCACCCGATCTACTCGACCGGCTGCACGAGGCGCGGCTGTTTCGCCTCTTGCTGCCGCGCGCGACCAAGGGGATCGAAACCGATCCCGTCACCTTCTTCCATGTCATCGAGACCATCGCCAAGGCCGATGCCTCGACCGCGTGGTGCCTGAGCCAGGCCGGCGGCTGCGCGATGTCGGCGGCCTATCTCGACCTGCCGGTCGCGCAGGAGATGTTCGGCGACCCGCGCGCCGTGCTGGCCTGGGGACCCGGCCCGAAGGTCAAGGCGGTCGAGTGCGCTGGCGGCTACCGCGTCACCGGGGTCTGGTCGTTTGCATCAGGCGGGCGGCACGCCACCTGGCTCGGCGCCCACTGCCCGGTCTATGCCGCGGACGGCTCGCCCCGCCGCGACGCCAATGGCGAGCAGGTCGAGCGCACCATGCTGGTGCGGACCGAAGACGTCGAATGGACCGACATCTGGAACACGGTCGGGCTACGCGGCACCGCCAGCGACCAGTTCGCGCTCGACGATGTCTTCGTCCGTGCGGACCATTCGATCACCCGCGAATTCGATCGCGAATGCCGCGAGAATGGTCCGCTGTACCGGATGAGCAACCACACTTGCTACCAGGTCGGCTTCGCCGCGGTTGCCTGCGGCATCGCGCGCAGCGCGCTGGACAATTTCGTCGACGTCGCCCGTAACAAGGTGCCGCGCGGCATGAAGAAGACGTTGCGCGACAATGCCGTGGTGCAATCCGGCCTCGCCCAGGCCGAGGTCAATCTGCGCGCCGCCCGTGCCTTCCTGCTGCAGTCGATGGCGGATATCTGGCAGGATCTGGTTGCCGGGCACAGCATCACGGTCGCGCAGCGCATGACGATCCGGATGGCGGCAACGCACGCCATCCACAAGGCCCGGGAAGCCGTCGACTTCGCCTACAACACGGCCGGCGCGACCGCGATCTTCGACGGCCATCCGCTGGAGCGACGCTTCCGCGACATCCACACCGTGACCCAGCAATTGCAGGGCCGCTTCAGTCATTTCGAGACCGTCGGCGCCTGGATGCTCGGTGTCGATGCCGACCTCAGCTTCGTTTAACTCGATTTCTCAGGGAGGAGAACCATGCCGTTGGGTGGACTACAGCATTTCACGATCGAGCCACAGGACCTGGAGAAGACAAAGGCGTTCTATTGCGATGTGCTCGGGCTCGAGAACGGTGAACGCCCGCCGCTCGATTTCCCCGGCTACTGGCTCTATTCCGGCGGCCAGGCCACTGTCCATTTAATGGGCACCCGCAAGCCGCGCGACGGAATCGTGGTGCGCGGCACCGAGAAGAAATATGAAGACACCGGCCGGCTCGATCATATTGCCTTCGCCGCCACCGACGTCGACGCCGTGCGCAAGCGCCTGCAGGCCAAGAACGTCAGCTTCCGCGAGCAGATCGTGCCGCGCACCGGCGACACCCAGATATTCCTCTACGATCCCGACGGCGTCGGGGTGGAGCTGAACTTCCCGAAGGGCTGAACCTGTCTTCGCCGGATTATCCCGCTGCTCAACAATTGGCCGGCGCAGGTGCCGGCCAGTTTTTCATGTCAGCGAAACGGTTCCCGACAAGGCCCCGACTCGGCCATCACTCGGGCGTGATCTGGTCCGTTTTTCTTCAACATTGAATGACGAATTAACCGGGCCGCGCCGCTGCGGCAGAATAGCCGGGTGCTGCGCCTTTAACCTACCCCAGGGCCTGGTGGCCCGGCTATTCGTCCCCACTTCGCCGTCGATGGGGCTCAATCGAGCCCGCGTTCGTGGCTGAGGCGGACCATTTCGTTGATGAAGATTTGTTTCTGCTTGTCGTCGAGGCTCGCATAGAGCGGCTCGGCGGCGTCGGCGACGCCGCGCTGATCGACTGCGCGGTCATTGAGGAACTGGGCCTCGTTGCGCATCTGCTCGATGATATCGTCAGGCGGATCGCGCTGCGCGCGTGCGATGCGCAGGTTGAGGCGGTCGGCGCCATTGTGGCCGAGATAGTGCATCGCGCTGTTGAAGCCGGCCCAATTCTTCTCCTGCTCAGGCGTCAGGTTGAGCTCCTTCTTGATCCGATCGATGTTGGCGTCGCTGTTGGCGACGATCTGTTCGGCCGTGAGCTGCGGCGCGCCTGCCTGGGTCAGCACGGTCGGCGCCTTCGCACCCTTGTCCTTGGCGGCGGCCTTGGCCGACTTGGCGGCCTTGGCGCCCTGCTTGTCGCCGGACGCGGGCGCCTGCGCATTCTTGCCGTTACCGGCATTGGGGTTGGCGTTGTTGTTGCCGGTCAAGACCCCGGTCACGCCGGTCACGACCCCGACGACGCCGCCGATTGCTCCGCCCAGAACACCGCCAACCGGTCCGGCGGCCTTGTTGCCTTCACGCGCGCCGTTTTCGACTCCCTGCACGATCTGCGCATCGACCATATGAGGCACTGCAAGCAGCGTGACGGTGGCGGCCCCAACCGCGGCGCACAATCTCCATTGTGCTCGCAGCTTCGCTACCGGAATGAGCATGATCGGGTCTCCGTGATCGATGGTGGACTGCAGGACTGACGCGGCGGGCAGGTTCGACGAATCCGGACTTTATCGTTTCCGGCTTCGGCAAGTCTATCGGTCGCGCTCGCCATCAACATGACGGAACATGGCTCGATCCGGCATGGCGGAGAACCTGCGGCTCAATCGCGCACCGTCTGCGCGCATCGCTGCGCCAACCTCCGCGTGCGTCGCAGCATGATCATCGGAAGCGCGGCAAACCACGGGCATCTGCAGTGATGCCGGTGACCCTGCCTGCGATTTGACCACAACGTTAGTACTACTTGGCACAGGCATCTCGTTTCTCGACAGCAGCCGGCAATTCTGTTCTGATCAGTGTGAACGAAATCCCGCGACGTCGCGCGAACGCGACGCACAAAAACAACAACGGGATTCAAAAAAGCCTTTTGTCCGTCGGCTACCAGGGAGGGAATGCCATGTCACGGAAGAAGCTTTCGCGCCGAGAATTCGTTGCAGCGACAGCGCTGTCATCGGCGGCGCTCATTACAGCCCCCTACGTGCGTGGCGCCTATGCAGCCGGCAAGCTCTCGATGGGCTTCTGGGATCACTGGGTGCCGGGTGCGAACAGTGCCTCCACCGAGCTCGTCAATGAATGGGCCGCCAAGGAAAAGGTCGAGGTCCAGCTCGACTACATCACCAGCCAGGGCAACAAGAACATCGTCACCATCGCCGCCGAGGCGCAGGCGAAATCCGGTCACGATATCTTCCAGATGCCGACCTGGTGGCCGCAATCCAATGCCGAACTGCTGGAACCGGTCAACGACATCATGGACCCGCTCATCAAGCTGAACGGCGACGTCAACGGCACGGTGAAATATCTCGGCCAGGCCGACGGCAAGTGGCTCGGCGTTCCCGCCAGCGTCGGCAGCCAGATCAAGGGCCCCTGCTCGCGCATCGACCTGATGAAGAAATACGCCAATATCGACGTCCAGGAGATGTATCCGGCCGGAAGCCCGCCGAAGGCGGACAACTGGACCCTCGATACGTTCCTCAAGGCGGCCGAAGCCTGCCACAAGGCCGGCTTCCCGTTCGGCATCGGTCTCGGCGAGACCAGCGACAATGTCGACACCGCCGGCGCGATCTTCCAGTCGTTCGGCGCGCACCTGGTCGACGCCAAGGGCAATCTCACCGTCAAGACCGACGCGGTGCGCCAGTCGCTCGAATTCTACAAGAAGCTGCTGGCGTTCCTGCCGCCCGACGTTGCCGCATGGGATGATGCTTCCAACAACAAGTGGTTGGTCGCGGGCAAGGGCGCGATGATCATGAACCCACCGAGCGCGTGGGCGGTCGCCAAGCGCGATGCGCCGCAAGTCGCGGAGCAATGCTGGACCCACGGGTTCCCGGCCGGGCCGAAGGGACGCTTCGCGCCCTATCTGCCGTTCTTCTGGTCGATCTGGTCGTTCTCGAAGAACAAGGAGGCGGCCAAGAGCCTGCTGTCCTTCCTGTCGCAGCCTGCATCGATCGAGAAGATGGTGGTGGCGAGCGGCGGCTACGATCTGCCGGCCTATGAGAAGCTCACGACCTTGAAGGTCTGGGAAGAGCAAGGGCCGCCGAAGGGCACGCTCTATCATTACCCGAACCCCTACAAGCACCAGACACTGTCGATCGCGGCTTCGCCTGCGCCGCCAAAAGTCGCGCAGCAGATCTACTTCCAGGCCACCCTGACCAAGATGTGCCTGCGCTATTACCAGGGTGAAACCATGGAAAAGACGCTCGCCTGGGCCGAGGGCGAGTGCGAAGGCTTCATGCGAAGCTGACGAACGGACGAGTTCGTGCGCGGCCGCCGATCGTGCTGGCCGCGCGAGGTCTCGTCTTTGTAGCCCAACCGCCGAACCGGCGAGCCGTGCAACCAACCCGCGCGAGGAACCTGCGTCATGGTTGATGTCGCATTTCAATCCAGCCGCACCGCTGCGGCCCAGACAGGGCGAAAGCGCACCGGCCTGCGCAACGCGCTGCGGCGCAAGTCGATGGCCGCGTTCCTGATGACGCTGCCGCTAATCCTGCTGATCGCGGTTCTCGTGCTCTACCCAGCCCTCTACTCGTTGCATCTTGCGACACTGAACAAGGCGATGACGAAGTTCGTCGGCTTCGGCAATTTCGAGTTCCTGTTCAAGCGCGAAACATTTTGGCTGGTGGTCAAGCAATCCTGCATTTTTGCGATCTCGGCGGTTGTCTTCAAGGCACTGATCGGCTTCATCGTCGCGCATTTCGTGCACAACGTCCCCGCCAACAAGCAGCGCAAATGGCGCGGCATGCTGCTGGTGCCATGGGTGATCCCGCCGGCGATGAGCACGCTGGCCTGGCTATGGCTGTTCGACCCGTCCTACAGCGCGTTCAACTACACGCTTTCGTTCTTTGGCCTCGGCCCGATCCCGTGGACCGGCGATGCGATGTGGGCGCGCTTCTCGGTGATCCTGGTCAATGTCTGGTACGGTGCGCCGTTCTTCATGATCATGTATCTGGCGGCGCTGAAATCGGTGCCCGAGCAGCTCTATGAGGCGGCCGCGATCGACGGCGCCAATTGGTGGCAGCGCATCTGGTACGTGACCCTGCCGATGATGCGCAACATCATCGCGATCACGACGCTGTTCTCGCTGATCGTGACCTTCGCCAATTTCGACATCGTGCGTATCCTGACCGCAGGCGGGCCGCTCGATCACACCCACATCTTCGCCACCTGGGCGTTCCGCGTCGGCATCGAGGGCAGCGACATTCCGCTCGGGGCCAGCGTCTCGCTGTTCATGGTGCCGATCCTCGCGGTCGCGGCGATCTTCATCCTGCGCGACATCACCAAACGCGGGAATGAATCCTGATGAGCACGGTCACGATCGACAAGTCCGGACCGACCCGCAAGGTCAAATACGGCAGCATGAGCCGCGACCGGACCTGGGCGCTGCGCTGGTCCTACTTCTTCCTGACGCTGTTTGCGATCTTCTCGCTGGTGCCGCCGTTCTACATGTTGATTACTTCGCTGAAGAGCAGCGCGGAGATTTCCGCGGCGACCAACCCGTGGTGGGTGCATCGTCCGACGCTCTCCAACTACATTGAATTGCTGACCTCCAATCAGTTCCTGCGCTTCTTCTGGAATTCGGCCTGGGTCTCGATCATCGTGGTCACGATCACGATGCTGATCAGCGTGCCGGCTGCCTTTGCGCTGGCGCGAATGAAGTTCTGGGGCTCGGCGACGCTCGCGACGGGCGTCTTCCTTACCTATCTCATTCCGGACAGCCTGCTGTTCATTCCGCTGTTCAAGATGTTCGCCGTGTTCGGCGACTGGACCGGCATCCAGCTGGTCAATCGCTGGTACGTGCTGCTGTTCATCTACCCGACGCTGACGGTACCGTTCTGCACCTGGATCATGATCGGCTATTTCGCCTCGATCCCGAAGGAGCTCGACGAGGCCGCGATCATCGACGGCGCCAGCTGGTTCCAGACCCTGACCCGGATCTTCATCCCCGTCGCCCTGCCCGGCCTGATCGCGGCGACGATCTTCGCCTTCACCGTCTCCTGGGCCCAGTTCCTCTATCCGCTGGTGTTCACCACATCGACCGATCAGCTGGTGCTGCCGGTCGGCATCATCACTACCCTGATCAAGGGTGACGTCTTCAACTGGGGGCAGATCATGACCGGCGCCCTGCTCGGCGCCGCGCCGCCGCTGATCATCTACGCCTTCCTAATGGACTACTACATTGCCGGCCTGACCGCCGGTGCGACAAAGGGTTGAACACGACAAAGGTAGGATAAGGGTAGGATTCATGGCCGACGTCAGTTTGCGCAAGGTGGTGAAACGTTACGACGAGGTCGAAGCGGTGCGCGGCATCGACCTCGATATCGCCGACCATGAGTTCGTGGTGCTGGTCGGGCCGAGCGGCTGCGGCAAGTCGACGACGTTGCGGATGATCGCCGGCCTCGAGGACATCTCCGACGGAGACATCATGATCGGCGGCGATGTCGTCAACGACGTGCCGCCGAAGGACCGCGACATCGCGATGGTGTTCCAGAACTACGCGCTCTATCCGCACATGACCGTCGCCGAGAACATGTCGTTCGGGCTGCGGCTGAAGCACTACCCAAAGGCCGAGATCAAGAGCCGGGTGACGGAAGCCGCCCGCATGCTCGACATCACCGACCTGATCGACCGCAAGCCGAAGCAGCTCTCCGGCGGCCAGCGCCAGCGCGTCGCGATGGGACGCGCGATCGTCCGCAACCCGAAGGTGTTCCTGTTCGACGAGCCGTTGTCCAATCTCGATGCCAAGCTGCGCGTGCAGATGCGGATCGAGATCAAGAAGGTGCACCAGAAAGTCCGCACCACGACCGTCTACGTCACCCACGACCAGGTCGAGGCGATGACGCTGGCCGACCGCGTGGTGGTGATGAACCACGGCAAGATCGAGCAGATCGGCACCCCCAACGAGCTCTATCACAAGCCGGCGACCCGGTTCGTCGCCAGCTTCATCGGCTCGCCCGCGATGAATTTCGTGCCGTGCCGGCTCGAGGACGTCGGCGGCAAGCTCAACGTGCGGCTGACCGACCGCCTCTCCTTCCCGCTGCCGCCGGCGCGCGCCGTCCGCTACCAGGGCCTTTCCCGCACCGACAAGCTGCTGCTGGGCCTGCGGCCCGAGCATATCATGGAGGCGCGGCCGCATGCCGAGCCCGGCATTGAGCCGTTCGACGCAATGCTCGACGTCACCGAGCCGATGGGCATGGAGACGCTGGTCTACTTCACGCTGGAGGGCTCCCAGCTCTGCGGCCGGGTCAATCCCAATGCCGGCGCGCAGGATGGCAGCCCGCTCCGATTGGCTGTGGACCTCAACAATATGCATTTGCTAAACGAGGTGACCGGCGCCGTGCTTTGACGGCGCACAAGAAACCTCAAGGGCAGGAAATGGCTACCAACAAGAAGAAGATTTTCATCACCCAGACTCTGTCTCCGGGGGCGCGGGTGCTCCTCAATGAACGGGATGATGTAGAACTCGTCGAATTTCCCAACCTGATTTCGGCCAAGGACTTCCAGGTGATGCTGGAGCAGCATGCGCCGGTCCATGGCGTGGCGCTCGGCGCGACCCGCTTCGGCGAGGCGGAGCTCGAAGCGTCCAAGGGCATGCTGGTGGTGACCCGGATCGGCGTCGGCTACGACGCCGTCGATGTGCCGGCGCTGTCCCGCCGCAAGGTGCCGCTGATGGTCGCAGGCACCGCGAACTCGCCGTCGGTCGCAGAGCACGCCGTGTTCATGATGCTGACCCTGGCCAAGCGCGCACAGGAAATGCACGCGATGGTCAAGGAAGGCACCTGGGCGAGCCGGCTCGGCGTGCTGCCGTTCGACCTCTACGGCAAGACGGTCCTGATCGTCGGCTTCGGCCGCATCGGCACCCGCACCGCCAAGCGCTGCCTCGCGATGGAAATGAACGTGCTGGTCTACGATCCCTACAAGCCTGCGAGCGAGATCACCGCTGCCGGCTGTGAGGCGGTGCCGAGCTTAGAGGCGGCGTTGCCGCGGGCGGATTTCGTCACGATCCACTGCCCGAAGTCGCCCGAGACGGTCGGCCTGTTCAACGCGGCGCGGATCCGGCTGATGAAGCCGACCGCCTACCTCATCAACACCGCCCGCGGCGGCATCGTGGACGAGAAGGCGCTGCACGACGCGCTGGTGTCGGGCAAACTCGCCGGCGCCGGTCTCGACGTGTTCGAGGTCGAGCCTCCGCCGGTCGGCCAACCCCTGCACGCCTTGCCGAACGTGATCATGGCACCGCACGTCGCGGGCGTGACCGTCGAGGCCGTCGATCGCATGAGCGAGCAGACCGCGCGCAATATCCTGAGCGTGCTGGACGGCAATCCGCTGCGCCAGAACGTGATCAATCAGGACGTCCTCGGCTGAGCTTTCAGCCTTTCTCGTTGGCGCCGCGGCCGATCCCGCGAGGTCGGCCCGGCGATGCGGAGCATGCACATGGCTTTCAAGGAATTCGGCAACTACGATGCGGTCGGTCTCGCCGAGCTCGTCCGCAACAAGGACGTCACGGCAAAGGAGCTGCTCGACGAGGCGATTGCGCGCACGGCCGCCGTCGATCCGAAGATCAACGCGGTCGTCGTCAAGCACTACGACTACGCCGAGCGCCAGATCGCCAAGGGGTTGCCTGACGGCCCCTTCACCGGCGTGCCGTTCCTGCTGAAGGATCTCGACCTGCTCGAGGGCACCCGCACCACGTCGGGCGCCAGCCTGCTGAAGGACTTCGTCGCTGATCACAATGGAACGCTGGCCCAGCGCTTCCTTGATGCCGGTCTCGCAATTTTCGGCAAGAGCGCGAGCCCGGAATTCGGTCTGATGCCGACCACGGAATCCCGCCTGTTCGGCCCGACCCGCAATCCCTGGAATCTCGACCATTCCGCCGGCGGTTCGTCCGGCGGCGCGGGGGCTGCGGTCGCGGCGCGCATCCTGCCCGTCGCGCATGCCAGCGACGGCGGCGGCTCGATCCGGATCCCCGCCTCCGCCTCCGGCGTGTTCGGCATGAAGCCGACGCGGGCGCGCAACCCGTGCGGTCCCGATCGCGGTGAAGGCTGGGGCGGCTTCTCGGTCGGCCATGTGCTGAGCATCAGCGTCCGCGACAGCGCGGTCATGATGGATGCGATCCATGGCCCGGAACCGTCGAGCCTCTATGTCGCGCCGCCACCGGAACGGCCGTTTTCCCAGGAGGTCGGCCGCGACCCCGGCCATCTGCGCATCAGCTTCACCGACAAGTCACCCTATGGCGATGCTGTTGATCCCGAGATCGCCGCGGCGGTTCGCGACATTGCCAAGCTGCTTGAGGGCCTCGGCCACCATGTCGAGGAGCGCGCACCGCCGCTCGCCGCCGACCCTGCCGCGGTCATGACGACCATCGTCGGCGCCAACACCGCGCTGACCATCCGCCTGCTCGAACAGCGCGTCGGGCGCACGCTGACGTCGGACGATGTCGAGCGGCTGACGCTCGCCAGCGGCCAGAACTCGGTCAAGATGACCCCCGCCGACTACGTCGCCGCGCAGCTTGCGGCGTTCCAGATCTCGCGCGGGCTCGCGACCTTCTTCGAGGGCTGCGACATCTTCCTCAGCCCGACCCTGTGCGCGCCGCCGCTCCGCATTGGCGAGCTGAACACCATGTCCGAAGACCTGAGCCACATCGCGCCGGCGCTGCGCCGCTACATGCCGGGCACCTCGATGTTCAACATGTCCGGGCAGCCGGCAATGTCGATGCCGCTGGCCTGGAACAAGGCCGGATTGCCGCTGGGCATGATGTTCGCGGCCAAGCTTGGCGAGGAAGGACTGCTGTTCCGCCTGGCCGGTCAACTCGAGCAGGTTCGTCCCTGGAAGGACCGGCGCCCGCCGGTTTGCGCCTAGCGAACCTGGAACGAAGCGCCGGGCTGACAAAGGGTAGTCAGATCAGGTAGATAGAAGAGGCGCCGGCACGATTCCGCCGGCGTCATGCCTGGGAGACCGAACCGTGAGTGACCCGACCGACAATGCGCTCGCCGCAATCGCGAGCATTCTCGATCAGACGACGACGCCTCCCGAAAAGTCCAAACCGTCCGACGACAAGTCGACCGACAAGGACAAGGCATCGGACCCTGCCGAGGAGGCGCCGATCTCGATCGCGATGCCACCGCCCCTGCCATCGTCTGTCACAGACGTTTCGGTCGAGGCGGTTTCCATCGTGGCCGAGCCGCCGGCGGTCGAGCCGGCGCCGATTGAGCAGGTCGAGCCGAAGATCGAGCAGGCCGAGCTCGAAGAACCCGAACCGGTCGAACCCGTTGCGGTCGCACCGGAGCCGAGCGAACCGGAGCCGATCCAGCCGCCCCAACCGATCGAGGCCAATGGCTATTCCAAGTCCGGACCAGGCCCGATGGCGGCACTGCGCTTCCGCTGGACGGTGCGCGAGGACGGCGCCCAATACTATGTCGATGAGACCGTCGGCGAAGGATCGAACCCGCTGGTCAATGGCCCGATGGACAGGGACGCCGCGATCAAATTCGTCGACGATCGTGAGGCCGAAGCGCGGCAGCGCTTCGAGCATTTCAAGCACGAGATCGTCAGCCGCACGGCTGCCGCCGTTCAGGCGCGCAGAGACCGCAACGAGGCCTAGAGTTTCGGTCTGTTTGAATCAGAACCGAAGCTCTAGATTCTTGTCTTGACGCGTTGTCTTCACGCGAGCCGGCCTCGACTTCGCTCGAAAACGCTCTAGCTCCTCGGGGGTCCCAGAAAATCCTTCTTCGCGAGATCGACGCCGGCATGGCGCAGGATGTCGTAGGCCGTGGCGACATGGAAGAAGAACTGCGGGACGCTGAAGGTCAGGATCAGCGACTTGCCGGTGAACGGCTGGGTCGCACCGCTTCGGAACGTGAAGATGACGTCCCTGTCGCAGGCAGCATCGATCACCTCCGGCGGCAGGCCCTGGGCAAAATCAATCGTGGCCGCAATCTGCGCCTTCAACCCGGCGATGCCGGGCGCCGCGTCGACCAAGACCGGCGGCGCGCACCCCGCCAGCAACGCACAGCTCAGGACGACATGCCGGTTCGCCTCCCCGACCTGCTGGCGAAGGCTGTACATGTTCGGTGAAAGCCGCATGTCGAGCAGGACGGCTGGATCGATCCTGCGAGCGCCGGCATGCGCCTCGGCATGATCGAGCAGCGCGGCAAGATTGCGCAGATAGGGCACATAGACGCCGACGGATGCTTCGTGGAGCGAGATGGTCACTGTTGCGCCCCTGTACTGGCCCGAAAGTCTCATCTGGTCTAAATGGTCCGCAACGACATGTCATCGGAATTGACGGAGACGTCTGATGTTTCGCGCGCTGGCCGGCCTCGCTCTCGCTTTGCTCATTTCTGCCGCGCAGGCGCAGCCGGCGTCATCCCGGCTCGATGAGATCGTCAAGCGCGGCACGCTGCGCGTCGGCATGACCGGCGACTACCTGCCCTTCACGGCGCTCGACAAGGAGACGAAGGCGTTTCGCGGCTTCGACGTCGACATGGCGCAATCGCTCGGCAAGGCGCTCGGCGTCAAGGTCGAGTTCGTGCCCACATCGTGGCCGCAGATGACCAGGGATTTCGAGGCCGACAATTTCGACATCGCGATGGGCGGCGTCTCCATCACCTTCGACCGACAGAAGAAGGGCCTGTTCTCGACGCCGATCATGCGTGAGGGCAAGACGCCGATCGCACGCTGCGCCGACAAGGGCAAGTTTGAGACGATCGCCGAGATCGACAAGCCCGGCACCCGCGTCATCGTCAATCCCGGCGGCACCAACGAGCGTTTCGCGCGCGCCAATGTGAAGGCCGCCGACATCCGTGTGTTCAACGACAACACCAAGATCTTCGACGAGATCGCCAAGGGTGATGCCGACCTGATGATGACCGACGCGTCCGAGACGCGCTATCAGCAGAAGCTGCATCCCGGCGTGCTCTGCGCCGTGCATCCCGACAAGCCGTTCGACTTCGCGGAAAAGGCCTACTGGATGCAGCGCGACGTCGCACTGAAGGCGTTCGTCGACCAGTGGCTCCACATCGCGCGCGAAGACGGCAGCTACGCGAAGATCTACGCCGCGTGGTTTGAATAGCCTGCGCCAGGTTTGCTGCGCGCATGCCGCAAATTGATGCGTACGGCCTGAAATCAGATCGCAATCCGGTGATTTGAACCTAGCGCGCGAGGATACGACTCATGTTCTGACCGTAATTTGGGGCACGTTCAGCGAGGCGGCCACCAAATAGCCTCGCGAACGGGATTCCCTGCACTGGAGGTCGAAATGAGAAAGCTTCTGGCGATCGCCACGCTCGTGCTGGCGAGCACGGCGACAGCGCAGGCGCAATACACGTTCGACTATGGCGGCCGTACCATTCGGATCGATCCCGATCGTGGAACGGTCTCGATCCCCGGCGTCTATGACAATACCGGCCGCAGCACCAAGCGCGCCAAGCGTAAGGACGCCAGGACGGATCCCCCGTCTCCGCCCGCGGCGCCCCCCGCGGCCGCTGCCTCACCCTCTCCGGCGGCCGTTGATCAGGCGACGGCGCCGACAGCAACAACGACGGAGCCCGCGAACACGAGCGTTGCCCCGGCCACGGCAGCGACCGCACCGCCGCCACCCGAGCCGCCAGTTGTGCAGCAGAGCGCCACGCCGGCGACGGCAAAGCCAGCGCCAACGGTCGGCGCCGCATCGCCTGCGCCCAAGCCGGCAGCGAACCCGGTGCAACAAGCCAACTCGCCGCTCGGCGTCTGGCTGACCGAGGAGAAGGAAGGCAAGGTCCGCATCGAGCAATGCGGCGCCAATCTCTGCGGTTATTCGGTCGACAAGAAGTCGAACGCCAAGGGCGAGCAGGTTCTGATCAACATGAAGCCGGGCAAGGACAAATGGAGCGGCCGCATCTTCGATCCGAACAGCGGCAGCACCTACGATTCCACCATCGCGCTGAAGAGCCCCGATACGCTGCGCGTTCAGGGCTGCGCGTTCGGCGGCATGTTCTGCGGCGGCCAGACCTGGACGCGGGTGAATTGATCGACGCCGTGTCGTGAAAGCAAAAAGCCCCGCTTGAGAGCGGGGCTTTTTCTTTGGGCAAGCAATGACGGCTCAACCGACCTTGCCGCTGTATTCCTCGTCGGTGACATGCTCCATCCAGGTCGAGAACACGCCGTCGAGCGCCTCCTGCATGGCGATATGGGTCATGCTGTTATCAGGCGAGGCGCCGTGCCAGTGCTTCTCGTTCGGTGGGATCCAGACGACGTCGCCCGGGCGGATTTCGCGGATCGGGCCGCCTTTGGCCTGCACGCGGCCGATGCCTGAGATCACGTACAGCGTCTGCCCAAGCGGATGGGTGTGCCAGGCGGTGCGTGCACCAGGCTCGAACGACACGCGCGAGGCATTCAGCCGGGCCGGCGCCGGCGCCATGTTGATCGGGTCCTGCAGCACGCTGCCGGTGAAGTTCTCCTTCGGCGCGCGGCGGGTGGGCCGCGAGCCGGAAACGTGGATATCCATGGGGTTACCTCCCTCTCTTGACGTTATTTCTTGGATGCGGCGTAGCGCGCCTTGGTCTCGGCGTTCATCGGATACAGGCCGGGCAGCTGGGCGCCGTTGTTCACCTCGTTGACGATCCAGGCTTCCATCCGCTCCTGCTCGGGTCCCTCGGCAAGCACCTGGTCGAGGAACGCCTGCGGGATCAGCACCGCGCCGTCCTGGTCGGCCACCACCACGTCGTTCGGAAACACGGCAACGCCGCCGCAGCCGATCGGTTCGCCCCAGCCGACGAAGGTCAGGCCTGCAACCGACGGCGGCGCGGCGTAGCCGTCGCACCAAACCGGCAGGCCGGTGCCGAGCACGCCCTCGACGTCACGGACGACGCCATCGGTGATCAGCGCCGTCACCCCGCGCTTGACCATGCGGGCGCAGAGGATGTCGCCGAAAATGCCGGCATCGGTGATGCCCATGGCATCGACCACGGCAATGCAGCCCGCCGGCATCGCCTCGATCGCGGTACGCGTCGAGATCGGCGACGACCAGGATTCCGGCGTCGCCAGATCTTCGCGGGCCGGCACGAAGCGGAGTGTGAAGGCCGGTCCGACCAACCGCTTCTGCCCCGGCTTCAAGGGCTTGGTGCCGCGCATCCAGATGTTGCGCAGGCCCTTCTTGAGCAGGACCGTGGTGATGGTGGCGGTGGACACGTGCGACAGCGTCGCGATCGCCTCAGTGGACAGTGACATCTGGAAAGCTTGCTCCGATGGGAGGAAAAGACCGGCGCATGTTGCCGGGCGAAGGCCCTGCGTCAAGGGCTCCGCGAAAAACCTGCGATCATCCAAATTTATCGCCGGCATGCCGATTAATTTATTGAAGTTGCTGCATCATTTTGCACGAAGCGAATTCCGTTTTGAATCGAAACACGCTAGCTTGATGGCCGATCCAATCTGCTTGAGCCGATGGCCGAACCCATAAATCCTCCCCGCCTTTTGCCGAGTGGCGACAGCGCCATCACGGTGGAATTCAGCCGCACCATCGATGATGCCGCCAACCGGCGGGTGCTCGCGCTCGACCGCGTGATAGCCGCCGAGCCGATCGCCGGCATCACCGAGACCGTGCCGACCTACCGCTCGCTGCTGGTGCATTACGATCCCGTGCAGGTCACCTTCGATGCGCTCGGCGAGCAGCTGCTGGCGCGCGCCGCCAAGGCACCGCCGTCTGAGGTCGGAACGCGGCGCTGGCGGATCCCCATCACCTATGGCGGCGAGCACGGCATCGATCTCGAGGATGTGGCCAAGGCGCTCCAGACCACGCCCGATGACATCGTCGCGCGCCACGCCGCCGGCGACTATCGCGTCGCCATGATCGGCTTCACGCCCGGCTGGTCCTATCTCAGCGGGCTGGACAAGTCCCTGCATCTGCCGAGGCGCAAGGAGCCGCGGCTCGTGACCCCGGCCGGCACCATTTCGATCGGCGGCATCCAGACCGGCGTGCAGTGCCTGGCCGGCCCGAGCGGTTGGCACCTGCTCGGCCGCACCCCGGTGCGAACCTACCAATTGCATCGCGATCCGACCTTCCTGCTGGAGCCGGGCGATGCCGTCACCTTCACGGCGGTGGATGCCAAGACCTTTGCCGAACAGGACCGCGCCGCCGAGGCGGGCGAATTCGTCGCAGAACTGGTGACGCCATGAGCAAGCTCGTCGTCACCTCGATCGGCCCGGCAAGCTCGGTACAGGACGGCGGACGTCCGGGTTCGCAGCGCTACGGCCTGACGCCGAGCGGCGCGATGGACCGGCTTTCGCTGGCGGCCGCCAATACGCTGGTCGGCAATGAACCGTTCGCCGCCGTGGTCGAGATCGGCCCGTTCGGCGCCACCTTCACCGCGCGCGGCGGTGCCGTGCGCATCGGGCTCGCCGGCGCATCGCGCAATGCTGACATCGGTGGCCGGCCGGTCGCCTTCGACAGTTCGGCAACGCTCGCCGAAGGCGAGACGCTCAATCTCGGCTTTGCGCGCGGCGGCTCGTTCAGCTATCTGGCGATCGAGCACGGCATCGAGGGCGAGCCGATGTTCGGCAGCCTCGCCGTCAACGCCCGGGCCGGGCTCGGCAGCCCCTACCCGCGGCCGCTGCAAAGCGGCGACGAGTTGAAGACGAAGGCTGCGAGCAGCGGCGCCGAGCGCCGCATCGAATTGCCGGCAGCCACCGATGCGCCGATCCGCATCGTGTTCGGCCCGCAGGACGACGAGTTCACTGAAGAAAACAAGCAGCTGTTCCTCGACAGCGAGTGGAAGATCTCGGCCACCAGCGACCGCATGGGCTACCGGCTCGAAGGCGCTGTCATCAAGCACCGCGACGGCCACAACATCGTCTCCGACGGCACCGTCAACGGCAGCATCCAGGTGCCCGGCAACGGCCAGCCGATCGTGCTGATGCCGGACCGCGGCACCAGCGGCGGTTATCCGAAGATCGCAACCGTGATCACCGCCGATCTTGGCCGCTTCGCGCAGACCTCGGCCGGCCGGCCGTTCCGCTTCAAGGCCGTGACGATGGCGGAAGCGCAGGCCGAGGCGATCAAGTTCCACGCGCTGCTGCATTCCCTGCCCGATCGCCTCCGCGGCATCGACGATTTCGGTCTCAACATCGAGGCGCTGCGGGATGCGAACGTCGCAGGTCAGGCGGTCAACGCCGTCGATGTGTCGACCTGGCAAGTTGCGCTACCCTAGAGCATCATCCGGAAAAGTGCGAAGCGGTTTTCCGATCAGATGATGCCCAAACAAAAGAGCAAGTACGAACAACAAACGGATCGATCGTCATGACTGCAACCATCGACCTCAACTGCGATCTCGGCGAAAGCTTTGGCCCCTGGGAAATGGGCAATGATGCGGCGATGATCGAGCTTGCGACCTCGGTCAACGTCGCCTGCGGCTTCCATGCCGGGGACGCCGACATCATGCGCAAGACGGTCGAGCTTGCGAAGGCGCGCGGCGTCAGCGTCGGCGCGCATCCCGGCTACCGCGACCTGCATGGTTTCGGCCGGCGCCCGATGCCGGGGCTGACATCCTCCGAGATCGAGAACCTGATCGCCTATCAGATCGGCGCCCTGCAGGCGATCGCGACAGCGGCCGGCCACAAGGTCACCCATGTCAAGGCACATGGCGCGATTTCCAACGTCGCCTGCGAGGACGACATGACCGCACGCGCGATCGCCAATGCGATCAAGGCGGTCGACCGCAATCTCATCTTCGTGGTGCTCGCCAACTCGAAGCTGGTGCGCGCCGGTGAAGCCGCCAATCTGCGGATGGCGCATGAAGTGTTTGCCGACCGTGCCTACGAGGACGACGGCAATCTGGTGTCGCGCAAGAAACCCGGCGCGGTGCTGCACGATCCCAAGGCGATCGCCGAGCGCGTGGTGCGGATGGTGCAGGATGGCGCGGTCGTCTCGGTCACCGGCAAAGTGATCAAGATGCAGACCGATACCGTCTGCATCCATGGCGACACCCATGGCGCCGTCGAGATTGCGCGCGGCCTGCGCGAGGCGCTGAGCAAGGCCGGCATCACGGTCGCGCCGTTCAAGACCGCGCACTGATCCGCCAACGCATCGACTGAAAAGGGCCGGCCGTCGCGCCGACTCTTTTAGATTCCGTTAAGACTCTTCTTAAACCCAAACTTGCCGTTTTGATTGCTAGGTGCAGCTTCCGAGCCTTTGATTGTCCTCTCAGGAAAATTGGGTACGAAAGCATGTTCCGCACCAGCCTCTCCCTCGCAATTGCTGCGGTGGCCACGGCCGCCTTCACCAGTGCCGCCTCTGCCGGCTGCTACAGCTGCTATACGCCGCCGCCGCAGCCCTGCACGACCTGCTATCAGGTGCAGACCGTGCCGCCGCAGTATCGCACCGTGCAGGAAACCGTGATGGTGTCGCCGGGCCGCGTCATCGCGCATCGCACGCCGGCGCAGTATCGTACCGTGATGGTGCCGAAGACCGTGATGGTCGCGCCCGAAGGCGTCGCTTATGAGCGCATCGCGCCGCAATACGCCACCCAGGAACGCACGCAGATGGTCTCGCCGGGCTATTCCTACTACGCGCCGGTGCAGCCGACCTGCAACACCTGCGGCGGTGGTGGGTACGGATATGGTCACGGCTACGGCTACTGAGCCGTCAGTCTCCAGCCAACACAAAGCCGCCGCCTGAGGCCATCAGACGGCGGCTTTTCAATTTTCTGGGTAGCTCAGAACGGGTGGACGGACAGCGTGCCGAACACGATGGCGGCGATCACCGCGAAGGCGCTGTAGAGCGCCGCAGTGTGAATTCCGGTCCCGGACTTCCTTGAAATGTGTCGCGCGTAAAAGTGCAGGCGGGCTTCCGCCGATAGCTCGCGCATGGTCGATCTCCAACGCCCCATTCTCGGGCATATGGAATATCGTTCGCGCACGGATTCAAGCGGGCGGCAGAAATAGCGATGCTGTCGCCTTAGGGAACCCGGTTCCCAGAGGAATATTCTTTCGTTCGGGTTCGGCCGAGAATCTTATTCGTTGCAATTCGAGGCGTCGGGAACCCGCGCCGGTCCGGCAATTACCAAAAACTGGAAAACAACCCCATGCACAGTAGCCCGGAGGAGCCGCTGCGTCGCGCTCAGGGCTTCCAGCGCCCGATCTTGAAGGCCGCCAGATGGCCGGGAACGTCGTTCGGATCGAAGGGCGGACCCGCGAACGCGCCGATTGCGTTGGAGGTATTGGCCGCGCGCCCGGACGCTGCGTCGTAGAGATCGGGCCTGAACACCGCCATGGCGGCCTTCAGGGCCTCCGGCCGGTACGGCGTCTGGCCCCAGCGAACCATCTGCGCGTAGAGCCAGGCCGCCTGCCCCGGGTCCGGCCGCGCCGCCGCCTCGCGCCCGACCAGCAGATAGCGGTTGCTTTCGCGCATGGTGCCGTCAGGCGAGATCTTCAGCCGCCCATCGAGCGTGCGCTGGATGACGCTGGCATCGACGCCGAGCCGCTCGGGCTGCGCCAGCATCCGCGCGACCTCGGGCCGGTTCTCCGGCTGCTCGATAAACTCGGCGGCGCGCAGATGCGCGCGCACCAGCGCGGCCACGACATCGGCGTTCTTCTCCGACCAGCTCTGGCGCACCGCCAGCACCTTCTCCACCGCGCTGAGCAGGATGTCCGAGACGAAGTGCAGGATGTGACCGACGCCGAGATCGACCGCGATCGAATTCCAGGGCGCGCCGACGCAGAACGCGTCGACATGGCCGTTGGCGAGACTGTCCACCATGTAGGGCGGCGGCAACACCACGAGCTGCACGTCCTCGTCGGGATCGACGCCGCCGGCGGCCATCCAGAACCGCAATTGATAATTGTGGGTCGAGAACGGGAAGGTCATGCCGAATGTCAGCGGCTCAGCCCCGCTCTTCCGCCGTTCTGCAACCACGCGCGCGAGCGCCCGCGCGGTCGCCAACGGATCGAACCGGTCGCCGTCGATCTCCTCCATCAGCGCGGCATGCAGCGCCGGCGATACGGTAATGGCGTTGCCATTGAGCCCGAGATTGAACGGTGCTGCGATCGGCACCCTGACGTGGCCGAGCCCAAGACTCGAGGCGATCGCGACCGGCGCCAGCAGATGGGCCGCGTCGAACAGGCCGATATTGAGCTTGTCGCGGACGTTCGACCACGACACTTCGCGCACCAGGGTGACGTCGAGCCCTTCGGCTGCGGCAAACCCCTTGTCGACCGCGACGATCAGGGCGGCGGCATCCACCAGCGGAATGAATCCGATGTGCAGGGGTGTGGTCATTTCAACAGCTCCGACGCCGTCAGGATCGATTGCGCGATCTCGCCGATCTTCTTCTTCTCGCGCATCGCGGTCGAGCGCATCAGCACGTAGGCTTCCTCTTCGGTTAGTCCCTTCACCTTCATCAGGATGCCCTTGGCGCGGTCGATCACCTTGCGCTCCTCCAGCGCATGCTTGGTGCGGTCGAGCTCGTCCTGCAGCTTGGCGAAGGCATTGAAGCGGGACACGCAGAGATCGAGGATCGGCTTCATCCGCTCCTTCTTGAGGCCGTCGACGATGTAGGCGGAGACCCCCGCCTCAACCGAGGCCTGGATCGAGGCGGCGTCGCTCTGGTCGACGAACATCGCGATCGGGCGGCGGACGGCACGGCTGACCTGGAACATCTGTTCCAGCACGTCGCGGCTGGGGTTCTCGAGGTCGATGACGATGATCTCGGGATCGAGTGCATAGATCCGCGACAGCAGGCTCTGCATCTCGCTGATATGGACCACGTCCGTATAACCGGCCTCCCGCAGCCCCTCCTCCAGGATGGCCGCACGGATCGGGCTCTCGTCGACTATGACGATCTTGGGAGACGACTCAGCGCTCATCGACAACTCTTAAGGCCCGGCAACCAGCATCCATATCATGCCGGAAGCCCCGGGAAAGGGTTGTAATTCTCGGCAATTGGGACTAGTTCCTGCCCATCAATCAGGTAGATTCAGAGATATGCAAGAGGCCGCCGCGCCGAAAGGTGAGCGTCGTGTCCTTGGGGTGATCCTGAGACAACGAATGTAAACTCTTTGAGCCGCGTACTTCGTACAGAAGAATGTCGCCTGGAGGCGGCTGTCGCCGGGACTATCGATTCACCGATCAGGGCGCCTGCTCATCAAGGTGAGATGCGAAGCACCACTCACGCGCTCAATTCAGACGATGCGTGTCGCGACCCGTTGCAGACCTTGGGGGTTGAGCCGTAAGGATGGTTCAATTAGCGTACAGAGCAACCATTGGTGGTGCCTATGATCGCCCCCGAGATGCCTGCCGATCAGTTCTGGGGAATCATGGGGCGCGCCATGCAACACGGCGTTGATCCGGCTACCCACATAGACGCCCTAGGCACGGAGTTGCGTGGGCACACTTCCGAAGAAATCAAGTCGTTCGAGGTGGCATTTCGGCGCTATCTCAACAAGGCATACACTTGGGATCTTTGGGGGGCGGCATACGTGATTCACGGCGGCTGCTCTGACGATGGTTTCGAATACTTCCGACGTTGGCTCGTATCGCGTGGACGCGACGTGTACGAGCTTGCGCTGGCCGATCCTGACAGCTTGGCACAACTCAAAGTGCGACCCGGTCCTGATGGCACGTGGGAGTTCGAAGAAATCTACTCTGTTGCGAGGCGAGTCTTCGCCGAAAAAGGCGGCAAAGGCGACGTGCGCGACTATTCCGAGCGGGAGGCTGGATTGGGAGGACCTGGGCCTTCCGGCGAACCTTTCCGGGAAGACCCGGAGCATCTGGCCCGACGCTATCCAAATCTTTGGCGGCAGTTTGGAGCCGAACCGCTGGGTTGACGCGTTCTGCCCCTACTGGTCGATCTCACTCACTGCTTCGCTTTACCGTCGCGGGAACCTGCGTAACGGTTGAATTTTCCCATCAGAGCAATTAGTTAGACCGCATATCCGAACAATTCAGATCAGGCTCCAGGCGACCCCATGGAAAGAGCGCCCCATATCTCATTCGTCAGTCTCGGCTGCCCCAAGGCGCTGGTCGATTCCGAGCGCATCATCACGCGGCTGCGCGCGGAGGGCTATGAGCTCGCGCGCAAGCATGACGGCGCCGACATCGTCATCGTCAACACCTGCGGCTTCCTCGACAGCGCCAAGCAGGAATCGCTTGCGGCGATCGGCGAGGCCATGGCCGAGAACGGCAAGGTCATCGTGACCGGCTGCATGGGCGCTGAACCCGAGCAGATCGAGAGCGCCTATCCCGGCGTGCTGTCGATCACCGGCCCGCAGCAATATGAGAGCGTGCTGGACGCCGTGCACCGCGCGCTGCCGCCGGCGCACAATCCGCATCTCGATTTGGTGCCGCCGCAGGGCGTCAAGCTGACGCCGCGCCACTACGCTTACTTGAAGATTTCCGAAGGCTGCAACAACCGCTGCAGCTTCTGCATCATCCCGAAGCTGCGCGGCGATCTGGTGTCGCGGCCGGCCAATGACGTGCTGCGCGAGGCCGAGAAGCTGGTGAAGGCCGGCGTCAAGGAATTGCTGGTCATCTCGCAGGACACCTCGGCCTATGGCGTCGATCTGAAATACGCCGAGAGCCCGTGGCAGGATCGCGCCGTGCGTGCGAAATTCTACGACCTCGCCAAGGAGCTCGGTGAGCTTGGCGCCTGGGTGCGGCTGCAATACGTCTACCCCTACCCGCATGTCGACGAGGTCATCGGCCTGATGACCGAGGGCAAGGTGCTGCCCTATCTCGACATCCCGTTCCAGCATGCGAGCCCCGACGTGCTGCGTGCGATGAAGCGCCCGGCGGCGCAGGAGAAGACGCTGGCGCGGATCCAGAAGTGGCGCGAGCAATGCCCGGAGCTGACGCTGCGCTCGACCTTCATCGTCGGCTTCCCCGGCGAGACCGATGCCGATTTCGCCTACCTGCTCGACTGGCTCGATGAAGCCGGGATCGACCGCCTCGGTTGCTTCAAATACGAGCCGGTCGCCGGCGCCTCCTCGAACGCGATCGGCAATGCGGTGTCCGACGAGGTCAAGCAGGAACGCTGGAACGCGCTGATGGCGCGGCAGCAGAGGATTTCGGCCAAGCGCCTGAAGCGCAAGGTCGGCACCCGCCAGCAGGTGATCATCGATGAGGTCGGCCCGACGGTCGCGAAAGGTCGTTCAAAGGCCGACGCACCGGAGATCGACGGCGCCGTCTATCTCACCAGCCGCCGCCCGCTCAAGGTCGGCGAGATCGTCACCGCCAAGATCGAGCGCGCCGACGAATACGACCTGCACGGCAGCGTCGCCGGATTCTGAACGCGCCTAATTGGCAGTCGGCGCAGCGGCGAGCGCCGGGTCCAGCGTGCGAAGCACGCGGTGGATGCGGACCGAAGTGCCGATGCCTGCATTGCGCACATAGGCATCGATGACCGCCTCGCTCTCGACCACGACGAGGCCGAACAACTTGCGGTCGTCGGTCGCGTAGGTGCAGAGCCAACCAGCTTGATCACGGCGCCACCTGCAGGATTGCTTCATCGCAGCTTAACACGCTCCGCGAGCGACGTACGCGCGATACCTGCCGCTTGACACCAGCGCCCGTTCGGCTGTATGGCCCTGCGCCATGAAGCTGAACCGGACCCACCGCCGCGCCATCTGCCGTCGTCGCACCCGCGACGATGCTGGGCTGCGCCGTGTCCGACGCCATCGCTGATAAGCTAAAATCAGCCAAGGTTTTCGAGAAGGCCGCGCCCGCAAAGCGCGGCCTTCTTGCTTTTCGGCCTGCCCCCAATTCCCACACCGACCCCAGAGGAGATCGATATGACCAACGCCGCCCATCCGTTCGACGCGCTGATGGACATCACCGCCCGCCCCGAGGTCGTGTTCGTGCGCGGCGCAGGCTCGTATTTGTGGGACGCCAACCGCAACCGCTATCTCGATTTCGTGCAGGGCTGGGCCGTGAATCCGCTCGGCCACTCGCCGGTCATCGTTGCCGATGCGCTGGCCGCGCAGGCCAAGCGGCTACTGACGCCGAGCCCGGCGTTCTACAACGAGCAGAGCCTGAAACTGGCGAAGATGCTGGTCGACAAGAGCTGCTTCGACCAGGTGTTCTTCGCCAATTCCGGCGCCGAGGCCAATGAGGGCGCGATCAAGCTCGCACGGAAATTCGGCGCCAAGTACAAGGGTGGCGCGCACGAGATCATCACCTTCGAAGGCGGCTTCCACGGCCGCACGCTCGCGACCATGTCGGCGTCGGGCAAGAAGGCGTTCGAACCGCTGTTCGAACCAAAGGTCTCGGGCTTTCGAAAGGCCAAGCTGAACGACATCGAGTCGGTGCGGAAGTTGATTTCGCCATCGACGGTCGCGGTGATGCTGGAGCCGATCCAGGGCGAAGCCGGCGTGTGGCCGGCGACCGACGCGTTCCTGCAAGAGCTGCGGGCGCTGACCCAGCAGCGTGGGCTGCTCTTGATCGTCGACGAGATCCAGACCGGCATCGGCCGCACCGGAAAGCTGTTCGGCCATGAGCACGCCGGAATCGAGCCCGACATCATGACGCTCGGCAAGGGCATCGGTGGCGGCGTGCCGCTCGCAGCGCTGCTCGCGACCGAGCATGCCTCCTGCTTCGATCACGGCGATCAGGGCGGCACCTTCAACGGCAATCCCCTGATGTGCGCCGCGGGGCTTGTCGTGCTCGATCAGATCAGCCAGCCCGACTTCCTGAAATCGGTGGTCGATGCCGGTCTGCTGCTCGAGCGCGAATTGCAGCGGCTGTCGGCGCGGCACGGGCTCGGCGAGATCAGAGGCCGCGGCCTCCTGCTCGCGCTCGATCTCAAGATGCCGATCGGCGCGGCCATCGTCGCCGAGGCGTTCGCAGCCGGCGTGCTGGTCAACTCCCCGCAACCGGACACGCTGCGCTTCATGCCGGCGCTCAACGTCACGCGGGAGGAGATATCGGCAATGATCGATTGTCTGGATGGGGTGCTGACGAAGGTCGGTGCGGCGCGGCGGGTGGCGTAGCCATCTCGACTGTCGTTCCGGGGCATCGCGTTAGCGATGAACCCGGAACCTCGAGATTCCGGGTTCGATGCTCGCGCATCGCCCCGGAATGACGATCTCTCTACGGCCGCAAGATCGCGGCACCCGTGGTCGCCCGGCTCTCCAGGTCGATATGCGCCTTGGCGACGTCCTTGAGCGCATAGGCATGGTTGATCGGCACGTGCAGCTTGCCGTTGATCACAGCGGCAAACAGCGTGTCGGCGCCTTCGAGCAATTCCTTGCGGGTGCCGACATAGTCGTTGAGCTTCGGCCGCGTCGCAAACAGCGAACCGTGGTTGTTGAGCTCGGCGAGCGGGAACGGCGGCACCGGACCCGAGGCGTTGCCGAACGAGACGAACAGGCCGCGTGGCCGCAGGCACGATAGCGATCCCGGGAAGGTGGTCTTGCCGACGCCGTCATAGACGACGTCGCAAAGTTCGCCGCGGCTGATCTGCTTGACGCGTTCGACGAAGTTCTCCTCGTTGTAGAGGATGACGTGGTCGCAGCCATTGGCGAGCGCGATATCGGCCTTCGCCTTCGAGCCGACGGTGCCGATGACATGCGCGCCGAGTGCGTGCGCCCACTGGCAGGCCAGCAGCCCGATGCCGCCGGCCGCGGCGTGGATCAGCACCCGATGGCCCTGCTCGACCTTGAAGGTCTTGTGCAGGAGGTACCAGACCGTGAGGCCCTTGAGCATCAGGACGGCGCCCTGCTCGTAAGTGATGTGGTCGGGCAGTTTGACGAGCTTGTCCGCCGGGATCACGCGCTCGGAGGCGTAACCGCCGAGGTTGTAGTAGTAGGCGACGCGATCGCCGGGGTGGAAATTGGTCACCCCCGGGCCGACCGCCAGGACCTCGCCGGCGGCCTCGTTGCCGGCGATGAACGGCAGGCCGGGCGCCTTGTAGAGGCCGGTGCGGAAATAGACGTCGATGAAGTTCAGCCCGACCGCATGCTGGCGGATGCGGACCTCGCCGGTCCCCGGCGCCCCCACCTCGACATCCTCATAAGTCAGGACCTCAGGGCCCCCCACCTTGTGCACCCGCACAGCCTTGGTCATGTCGTCGCTCCCTCAGATCTCAGCGTCAGCCGAGCGAATGCCATCGGCACCGGCTTGTCAACCAACCGGCCGGAACCGGGGATTGGATGCATGATCTTTTCGGAAAACCGCTTCGCACTTTTCCGGATCATGCCTACCGCGCCGGCTTCTTGCGGTTGCGTTTGGCCAGCACGTTGAACATCTCGACCGCCGCCGAGAATGCGATGGCGAAATAGATGTAGCCGCGCGGGATGTGGAATTTGAAGCCGTCGGCCACCAGCGCCACGCCGATCAGCACCAGGAACGCCAACGCCAGCATCTTGGTGGTCGGATGTTCCGCGACAAACCGCGCCACCGGTCCCGACGAGACGTACATGATGATGCACGCGATCACGACCGCCGCGATCATGATCTCGATGTCCTGCGCCATGCCGATCGCGGTGATGATCGAATCCAGCGAGAACACCAGGTCGATGATGATGATCTGCACGATCACCCAGAAGAATGCGTTCGGGCTTGGCTTGTCGTTCTCCTCGGCGTCACGCGCCTCGACCTCGGCGTGGATCTCGTGGGTCGCCTTCGCAATCAGGAACAGGCCGCCGCCGATCAGGATGATGTCGCGCCACGACAGCGCGACGCTCTCGATGGTGATCACCGGCTGCGTCAGCCCGATCAGCCAGACCAGGACGCTGAGCAGGATGATGCGGAACACCAGCGCCAGCAGCAGGCCGATCTGCCGCGCGCGGTTGGCCTGCGGCTGCGGAATCCGCGAGACCAGCACCGAGAGGAAGATGACGTTGTCGATGCCAAGCACGATCTCGAGCGCAGTCAGGGTCAACAGCGCCGCCCAGGCTTCCGGGCTGGTGATCAATTGCATCATGCTCTGAAGGCTTTCATCCGGCGGATCAAGGTGTCGCTGCCGACGATGTAGACGGCGATGGCGCAGAGACCGAAGGTGATCGGGGCGCCGACCACGAAATCATTGGCGAGCGTGTACATGCCGAGCAGTGCCCAGGCGCCGAGCAGCCACAGCGTCAGCCAGCGCAGCCGCACCACGCGGAACGGATGCAGCACATGGAACGGCGCAAAGGTCAGCACGATCAGGAGCGCGACCACGATTGTCGACAGCACCGGCGGCAAATGCAGCAGGAACAGGTAGAACGCCGCCGCATTCCACAGCGCCGGGAAGCCGCGGAAATGGTTGTCGTCGGCCTTCATGCGGCGGTCGGCGAAATACAGCGCGCTGGACACCACGATGCCGATGCCGAGGATTGGCGCGGCCAGCGGCAGCAGCATGCCGCTTGCGGTGATCGCATAGGCCGGCACGAACACATAGGTGACGAAATCGACCACGAGGTCGAGCACCTCGCCCGACCAGTTCGGCTGCAGCCGCACCACGTCGAGCCGGCGCGCCAGCGGGCCGTCGATGCCGTCGATGATCAGCGCGACCCCGAGCCAGGCGAACATGTTGGCCCAGTGCTCGCGCACCGCCTCAAGCATCGCCAGCAGCGCGACCCCGGCGCCGAGCGCCGTGAAAATATGAACGGAGAATGCGGCGGTCCGCATCCGTTCTGGCAACGCATCCGGCTGGCTCGAGTGCTCCATCGGCCGAAGTGCTATCAGGAATCGGCCCCCTTTGCATATGCAGTCTTGCGGCGTTCCGCCGCGCAAACCATTGCAAGGATTCAGTGGTTACCGATGGCTTGAAAATCGGGCCAGGCATGTCAAATGTCCTGATATGACCGACAGCTCGCAGGATTATGACGTTATCGTAATTGGCGGCGGTCCGGCCGGATTGACGGCTGCGATCGCCCTCGCCGACGCCGGCGCGCGCACCGCGCTGTTGGCGCGCCGCGCCCCGTATGCCGACAACCGGACCACCGCGCTGCTCGGCGCCTCGACCGAGATCCTGGAGCGGCTCGATGTCTGGCGGCGCTGCAGCGACAAGGCGGCCGCGCTCAAGACCATGCGCCTCGTCGACGACACCGGCCGCCTGATCCGCGCGCCGGAGGTGCGGTTCTCCTCCGAGGAGATCGGCCGCGAGCAGTTCGGCTTCAACATCGACAATCGCTCGCTGGTGGCGGCGCTCGAGGAGCGCGCCGGCGAGATGGCCGCACTGACGCGGTTCGACGACGAGGCCGCCTCGGTGCAACCAGATGATGCCGCGGTCACCGTGGTGACGCGACAGGGCCAGACGTTATCGGCCCGGCTCGTGGTCGGCGCCGACGGACGCAATTCACTCTCGCGCGAGGCCGCCGGCATCGAGGTGGTCAGCCGCGAACTCGGCCAATCCGCCCTCACCTTCAACATCACCCACAGCCGACCGCACAACAACATCTCGACCGAGTTTCACACCGAGCACGGCCCCTGCGTGTTCGTGCCGCTCAGCGGCAACCGCAGCAGCGTGGTCTGGGTCTCGGCGCCGAAGGAGGCTGAACGGCTGAAGGCGCTTGGCGATGATGAATTATCCGAAGCGGCCGAGCGGCAGTCGCATTCGATTCTCGGCCGCGTCGAGGTCCAGGGCGGCCGTCACGTGTTTCCCCTCGCCATCGAGCGGCCCCGGCAATTCGCCAAGGACCGGATCGCGCTGGTCGGCGAATCCGCCCATGTGCTGCCGCCGATCGGCGCGCAGGGGCTCAACATGGGACTGCGCGATGCCGCCGATATCGCCGAGATCACAGGCCAGGCAATCCGCCGCGGCGAGGATCCCGGCGCGCCGAACGTGCTGTCGCGCTATCAGGCGGCGCGGCGTCCCGATGTCGCCAGCCGGACCTGGGCGATCGACATCGCCAACCGGTCGCTGCTCAGCGATTTCCTCGGCGTACAAACCGCGCGTGCCGCGGGCCTGCATCTGCTCGGCGCCTTCGGCCCGCTGCGGCGGCTGGCGATGCGCGAGGGCCTCGCCCCGTCCTGGCGGCGGTAGCCCCTGCTCGTCTTAGGGAAATACCAGCCGTCCGCTCTGGATGAACCACATCACGCTGGTCAGCGTGATCACCGAGGCAAAGGTGCCGATCAGCACCGCGACCGATGCCGGCTCGATCCACGTCTCGTTCTGCCGTGCGATCACGAACACGTTGAGCGCCGGCGGCAGCGAGGCCATCAGCACCGCGGTCGCGGCCCAGGGCTGCGCGAACGGACCGAACAGCAGCATCAGTCCGAAGGCCAGCAGCGGATGGATCAGAAGCTTGATCGCGACCACGCCCGGCACCTCCCACGGCACTCGCTCGAACGGCCGCAGCGCCACGGTGATGCCGAGCACGAACAGCGCCGTCGGTGCGGCGGCGTTTTGCAGGAACTGGATGGTGCGGTCGAGCGCGACCGGGATCGGGATGTGAAACGCGGCGACCAGCGCGCCGAACACCGCAGACATGATCAGCGGGTTCTGCACGATCTGCTTGAGCACCACGCCGAACGCGTGCAGCAGCGAGGGATGGTCGCGGTCGGTGAGTTCGATCAGGAGCGGCACGATCGAGAACAGAAAGATGCTGTCGCAGCAGAAGATCAGCGCGGTCGGGGCCGCCGCCTTGGTGCCGAGCACGGCGAGCGCCAGCCCAGGCCCCATGTAGCCGATGTTGCCATAGGCGCCCGACAGGCCCGCTAGCGTCGCCTCGCGCAGCGACAGCCCGCCGATCAGTTTGCCCGCGACCATCGCCAGGAAGAACGCGATCACGGTTCCGAGCGTGGTGGCGATCAGGAAGGGCGGGTTGTTCAGCTCGGCGAACGGTGTCTTCGACATGATCCCGAACAGCAGCGCCGGCAACGAAACGTAAAGCAGGAAGAAATTCATCCAGGCGAGCCCGCTCTCGGGCAAACCCTTGGCTTTTCCGCACGCGTAGCCGATGAAGATCAAGCCGAAATATGGCAACGCCAGATTGAGGATATCGATCATTCTGAAAGTAGTTTCTCGGCCGGATTTCGGGTCGTTTTTGCAGGGCTGGAATCGGTAAAGCGAGGGTTAATTCGAGGCTTAGCCCCTAGCATCGGCCACAATGTTGGTCTATCGACGAACCATGATCAAAGCGCGCACCGCCAAGTTTCAGATCGGGCAGATCGTCCGTCACCGGGTGTTCTCCTTCCGGGGCGTGATTTTTGATATCGACCCGGAGTTCAACAACACCGAGGAATGGTGGCTGTCGATCCCCGAGGACATGCGGCCGCACAAGGACCAGCCGTTCTATCACCTGCTCGCGGAAAACTCGGAGACCGAGTACGTCGCCTATGTGTCTGAGCAGAACCTGCTGCCCGACGATTCCGGCGAACCGATCCGGCACTCTCAGGTGGCGGAGATCTTCGTGAAGGACAAATCGGGCGGCTACCGTCCGCGCAACCCGTCGCTGAACTGACGCGCGGCGCCTGTCCGGCGACGAACGCGACGGCGCGGCTTGCAGCCTGCTCATACCCCCCCACGCGCGGCCAGCGCCGCCGCGATCGCCCAAACCGCAAAACCCGCAAGCGCCAGACCGGCACCGACGAACCCGGTCGAGGTCCAGCCGTAACCGGCTGCGACGGCCATTCCGCCGAGCCATGGCCCCAGCGCATTGGCGACGTTGAAGGCGGAATGGTTGAGCGCCGCGGCGAGGCTCTGCGCTTCGCCCGCGACATCCATCAGCCGGGTCTGCAGCACGGTGGCGAGCGCACCGCCCAGCCCGATCAGGAACACGTCGGCGCTCAGCGTCCAGAAATTCGCGGCTGCGAGCGGATACAGCGCCAGCGTCGCCGCCGACCACAGCAAGAGCCCGCCCGCGGTTGCCATCAGCGCGCGGTCGGCGAAGCGCGGCACGATGATGTTGCCGGCGGTGAGGCCGGCGCCGAACACGCAGAGCGTGACGGGCACCAGCGCGGGCGAGGTGTGCGTCACCGCCAGCATGGTCGACGCCAGATACGTGTAGACCGAGAACAGTCCGCCGAAACCGATTGCGCCGATCCCGAGCGTCAGCCAGACATGCTTGCGCCCGAGCGCCGAGAGCTCGCGCAACGGGCTCGCCTTGCGGTCGGCGACGTCACGCGGCGCGAAGATCAGAACCAGGACGGACGTCAGCAGCGCGAGGCCTGCAACGATCGCGAATGCCCAGCGCCAGCCGATCGCCTGCCCCACGCCATTTGCCAGCGGCACGCCGATCGTCGTTGCGATGGTGAGGCCGAGCAGCACGCGGCCGACCGCCACCGTACGCTTGTCGATCGGGACCAGCGATGCCGCGACCAGCATGGCGATGCCGAAATAGGCGCCGTGCGGCAGCCCGGCGAGGAAGCGCAACACCAGCATGGTGTGGTAGTCGGGCGCGAGCCCGGAGAGGCCGTTCATCAGCGCAAAGAACCCCATCAGCGCGATCAGCAGCGTCCGCCGCGTCATGCGCGCCGACAGCACGGCGATCACAGGCGCACCCACCACGACGCCGAGCGCGTAGGCGCTGATGGCGTGGCCGGCCTGCGGCTCGCTGATGTGCAGGTCATGGGCGAAGAACGGCAGCAGGCTCATGGTCGCGAATTCGGCGATGCCGATCGCGAAGCCGCCCATCGCCAGCGCGAGATGAACGATGCCCGGATGAAAGCCGCCGGGGGCGTTGTCCTGGTTGAGGCGCCCGCCGGCATCGACCGAAGCACGGCCGCGCGGCTGCTCCGACGGCCGGGATAGCGGTTCCCGCCGCTGCGTGCTGACTCGCTGGGACATTGGGAGACTTCCATGATTGCGAACGACGGACGGCTTGCGGCCCAGGCGAGGTCCGGTCGCATCGCGCCATCACGCGTCCGCCCAGTGGCCAGGGTTCGCAGCGAACCACGCGCGCATTTGCGCATCGAAGGCGCGTTCCGCGCTTTCGTCCGGCCTCCCGTGACAGATTTATGATTGTGCTTCGACGCCGGACTTGTCCGGACAAGGCAACGCCGATGCGGCTTGGCGCGATCGATTTGCCTTGAGCGACCATCGCACACGACCTGCGCGATCACCAGCGCGGCAGGCTGCCATCAGCCAGTCTGTTTCGCATGACAAAAAAGGCGCCCTTGCGGGCGCCTTTTGCTTGCGACGATCTCGCGACTTCTTGAACGCGCGCTCGACGTTGTTACTTGGCCGCCGGGTTGGCCGGAGCCGCCGGAGCGGCACCACCGCCCGCGCCTTCCAGCTTCTTGCGCTGTTCTTCGGCGCGCTTCTGCAACTCTTCCTGCAGCTTCTTCGAGTTTTCCTCGAACACCTTCGGATCGGTCGGCGGGCCGTCATAGGCCTTGGCGAATTCGGTGTTGAGCGGCAGCGGCAAGGTCAGCGGCGCGCCGTTCGAATTGATCGCCTGGACCACGAGGTTCTGGCCCTTCTTCATGTTGGCGATCAGCTCGGGGGTTGCTTCATAGTCGGACATGCAGCCGTTCTGGAAGCAGATCACATAGGGCGCCTGCTGCGGCGGGTTGCCGTCGACGATGATGCGGGTGCCGTGCACGAGCTGCATGCCGAGCGGCAGCGTGACGCGCAGGATCTTCTTCGGCTCGCCTTCCGGCTCGATGATCACGGCGGCGATCACCGGCTGGCCCGACTCGATGCGGCCGTCCTTGCCGGTGAAGCAAACCTGCTTGGCGTTGGCTTCCTGGCCCTTGAGGCAGAACTTGGTCCAGGGGGCGTAGATCAGCTGGATCTGCTGATCCTGGGGCGGCTGGGCGGCCGCGGCGGGCGCCTGACCTGCGGCCGGTGCTGGAGCGGCCGGCGCCTGGGCTGCCGGAGCCGGCGCCTTCGGAGCTGCCTTGGGTGCCGCCTTGGGCGCTGCCTTCGGTGCCGCGGGCGCCGGCGCTGCCGGCTGCTGGGCCCGAGCGGCAGGAACCAGGAGCGCTGCAGAGAATGCCGTCGCCGCCATCAGGGCAACAATTCGCCCATGCGGCCGGACCGGGGCGGCCAAGATACGGAAATTCATTGCGGAAAACCCTTTCTGAACGGCAGCGCCCGAAACCGCTGCAGGCGCCGACACATAGCCGTTTGGGCGGCTGTCTCCTAGTCAATTGAGGCGGATACGTGACAGGCGTTCCCGCCCTCGAATTGCACGCCTTCAATACAGCGGCGCGCGGAAAGATCAATGCCGACAAGCGCATTTGCGCACCTGTCACGGCGAGTTTCAGCGCCCTGTGATAAACCTTCGGGCGTGACGTTTCGCGAATCAAATCCGGCGCCTCCTGTACGTGTTCCCGGTCACGTTTGGCGCACCGCTTTGGCTGCCATCCGGCTCGTGCTGACATCGGCCCTGGGTTTGCTGACGACCGCACTTGCGCCTGCGGCCGCCACCGAGAGCCACGCCATCGCGATGCATGGCGCGCCCGCGCTGCCCGCCGGCTTCAGCCATCTGCCCTACGCCAATCCTGACGCCCCAAAGGGTGGCCGACTGGTCCTGAGCCCCCGGGAGGGCACCTTCGACAGCCTCAATCCCCTGATTGTCAGGGGTCTCGCCGTGCAGCAGCTCCGGGGCTACGCCTACGAGCGCGGCTATGTCTACGAAAGCCTGCTGGTGCGGAACAATGACGAGCCCTTTACGCTGTACGGCCTGCTCGCCCGCAGCGTCGAGACCGACGATGCCAGAAGCTATGTGACATTCCGCCTCGACCCGCGCGCGCGCTTCTCCGACGGGCACGAGGTCACGGCCGACGACGTGGTGTTCTCGCTCGAGCTGCTGCGCGATCACGGCCGTCCGCTGCATCACCAGTATTATTCGAAAGTCGCAAAGGCCGAGGTGCTCGACCCGCTCACGGTGCGGTTCGACTTCGGTGGCGTCGCCGACCGCGAATTGCCACTGATCCTCGGACTGATGCCGATCCTGCCGCGCCACGCCACCGACGTCTCCAAATTCGAGGAGACCACGTTGGCGCCGCCGATCGGCTCCGGCCCGTATCGCGTGACGGCGGTCAGGCCCGGCACCAGCGTGACCTTCACCCGCAATCCGGATTACTGGGGGCGCGACCTGCCGGTGAACCGCGGGCTCTGGAATTTCGACGAGATCAGGCTCGATTACTACCGCGACGCCAACGGCCAGTTCGAGGCGTTCAAGCGCGGCCTCTATGACTTCAGGACCGAGCCGGAGCCGCTGCGCTGGCATGACGGCTACGACTTTCCCGCCGCGAGAAGCGGCGAAGTGGTCCGCGACACGATCAAGATCGGCACGCCCGATCCGTCCGAGTTCCTGGTGTTCAACACCAGGCGGCCGAAGTTCGCCGACGTCAGGGTGCGCGAGGCGCTGCTGATGCTGTTCGATTTCGAATGGATCAACCGCAATTACTATTTCGGACTCTACTCGCGCGCCGGCGGTTATTTCGCCGGCTCGGACTTGTCCGCCTACGGCCGCCCCGCCGATGACCGCGAGCGCGAACTCCTCAAGCCGTATCTGTCACATATCGCACCCGACATCCTCGACGGCCGCTATCGCCTCCCTATCACCGACGGCTCGGGCCGCGACCGCACCGTCCTGCGCGACGCGCTCAAGCTGCTGTCGGACGCCGGCTACGCGCTCGACGGCACGGTGCTGAAGCAGCGCGCGACCGGGACGCCGCTCCGGATCGAGATCCTGGTGACGACACGCGAGCATGAGCGGATCGCCCTCGCCTATCAGCGCGACCTGAAACGGGCCGGCATCGACGCCGCGGTCCGGGTGGTCGACGCGGTGCAGTTCGAGCAGCGCCGGGTCGCCTACGATTTCGACATGATCCCGATTCGCTGGGACCAGTCGTTGTCGCCGGGCAACGAGCAGTGGTTCTACTGGGGCAGCCAGGCCGCCGACGTGCCGGGCACCCGCAACTACATGGGCGCCAAGGATCCGGCCATCGACGCCACGATCGCCGCGCTGCTCGCGGCGCGGGAGCGGCCGGCCTTCGTCTCGGCGGTGCGGGCGCTGGACCGCGCCCTGATGTCGGGCTTCTACGCTATCCCCCTATTTAACATGGGAGAGCAATGGATCGCGCGCTGGAATCGGATAGAACGGCCTTCGGCCACGGCGTTGACGGGCTACCTGCCGGAGACCTGGTGGCAGAAGCCCGGCGCGCAATCCAATTGAGCTGCCGAGCTGAGCTACCAAGTGATTTGCGACCCGACGCGGCATGACCTGGTCCGATCGAAGCGATGCAACCGACGTTGAACCTGTGAACCAGTCGATCACCTCGCCCACGCTCGATACGTTGTTCAAGCGCACTTTGGCGCGGCAGCCCGAGGCGCTGGCGCTGGTCGACCCGATCAACAAGCAACGCGTCACCGGACAGACCCGCAAGCGCCTGACCTATGCCCAGGCCGATCGCGCGATCTCGGCGATCGCCGCCCACTTCGTCGAGAGCGGATTGCCGGCCAATACCGTGATCGCGGTTCAGCTTCCCTCGACGATCGAATTCGCCCTGACGGTGCTCGCCGCCCATCGGGTTGGCCTTGTGGTGGCGCCGTTGCCGCTATTGTGGCGGCAGGCCGAGCTGACGTCCGTCCTCAACCGCACCGCGGCGCGCGCGATCGTCACCTGCGGCAAGATCGACGGCGTGTCCTACGCCGACATCGCCATGAACGCTGCGGCGGAAGCTTTTTCGATCCGCCATGTCTGCGGGTTCGGCACCGATCTGCCCGAAGGCATGGCGTCGCTCGATGACGCGATCCTGCAGGACTCCCGGACCTCGCGCCCGATGATCCAGGACGGCCGCAAGCCGGCGCTGATCTCCTTCGACGTCACCAGCGAAGGTTTTCGTCCGGTGCCGCGCGCGCATTTCGGCCTGATCGCCGGCGGGCTCGCGATGTCGTTGGAGAGCGACCTGGCCCAGGGTGCGACCATCATGTCGGCATTCGCGCCGATGTCGTTTGCCGGCATCTGTTCGTCGCTGGTGGCCTGGCTGCTGTCAGGCGGAACGCTCGTCATGCATCACCCGTTCGACGAGGAAGCGTTCGAGACCCAGTTCAACGATCACGGCTGCGACACGCTGATCGCGCCGGCGCAGCTCGTGCTGCGGCTCGACGAGTGCGGCCTGTCGGAGCGCCTGCCCACCCTGCGAACCGCGATCGGCCTCTGGCGAACGCCGGAGCAGGTTGCCTCCAGCGCGCACTGGACCTCGCGGCGGGTGAGCTTGACCGACGTCTATCTGTTCGGCGAGGCCGGGCTGTTCGGCGCCCGCCGCAACACCGAGGACGGATCGCCGGCCCCGATCAAGCCCGGTCCGCACAGCGCGCCGCGCGAGGCTCCCGGCGCATCGATCGCCGGCGAGATCCTGCTGACGCCGAAGGGCACGCTGGGCCTGCGCGGCCCGATGGTGCCGGTCGCCGCCTATGCGCCGCCGCCGCCCCCGGGCGACACCCTGATTGCGCCGCCGCCGCGCGATTACGTCGACACCGAATATGCCGCGCGGGTCGACCGCGCGACCGGCGCCATCAACATCACCGCCCCGCCGTCGGGGGTCATGACGGTCGGCGGCTACCGCTTCCTGGCCGGGGAGTTGCAGGAGTGGTCGCGCCGTCTCGGCCAGGGTGCAATGTTGACGGCACTGCCCGACCGCCTCAGCGGCCACCGGCTGGCCGGACGGGCTCAGGACAATGCGCGGGCCCGTGACGCCCTGACAGAACTTGGGCTTAACCCGTTGATGGTCGAAGCATTTCGCGACCGCAGCGGCACTGGAACGCCGTAAAATCTTATCATTGCGTTAGTCTTAGCATTGTGTTGACGCCGCATTAAGCCATGCCAACTAGCATCGCAGCCGTTTGCTGATCTTAAGCATTGGTTTCGAGCGTTCGAATGTCTCAACAAGGTCCGGTCCTCATCGTATCGGCGGCGGCAAAGCCACCGTTTGCCGCGGTCCTCGATGAGACGAAACTGTTTCCGGTCGTGGTCACCGACTGGCACGAGGTCGGACGCGCCATCGAACAGGTCAAGCCGGCAGCGATCATCGCAGCCACCGAGGGCGTCGACTTCGTCACCCTGTCCGGCCTCGCCAAGCGCGCTGCCGCCCGCGCGCCTTACCTGCCGCTGATCGCCGTCGACCCCGCGACCACTTTGCCCGATACGGTCATCGCGTTCTTCCAGCACAAGGGCATGCCGGATCGCCTGGTCGCCCGGCTCAATGCGTGTTTACGCGTTCGCGCCCTGCATGCGACCGTGATGCGCCGCCTGGTGCCCCCGGCGCCGATCGCTTTATCGGATATCGATCCGGTCGGAGAGGCCACCGCGCTCCTGATCGGCCGCGGCGGCGCCTACCCGGCCCTGTCGGTTGCGCTCGGCGAACGCGCCGGCGTGGTTGGTGCGCTGAGCATCGAGGCGGCCGCAAAACATCTCTCCAACCGGGACATCGACGGCATCGTGCTGGCCGAAGGCTTCACCCCGCGCGTGATGGATGCGTTCCTGACGGTGCTGACCGAGGATGTTCGCTTCCGTCCGTTGCCGGTGATCGTCGCCTCCGGCGAGCTGACGCCGCGTTACGAGCTGCCCAATCTCGAGATCGTCACGGCCGGGCCGACGCGCGTCGGCGACACGGTGTTGCCGATGATCCGCCAGCATGCCTTCGAGGCGCGGCTCGGCCGCATGCTCAAGGCGATCGACGCCAAGGGCCTGATCGATCCCCGCACCGGTCTGCTCACCAAGGCCGCGTTCGAGCGCGACTTCGCGACCGCCGTCTACCATACCGCCGAGCGCGGCGGCGCGCTCTCGGTTGCCCGGTTCACCTTCGACAACACGCAGCCGCGTGCGCAATTCGATGGCGCGCGGATCATCAGCCGGCTGATGCGCCAGGCCGATTTCGGCGCCGTGCACGACGAGCGGTCGCTGGTCGTGGCGTTCGCCGGCACCGACATGCGCAACGCCCAGGCGATCACGCGGCGATTGGCGAGCGTAATGCGCCACACCCAGAACGGCCGCCGCGACACCAGGGCCGAGCCCGCCGTCAGCGTCGCAACGCTGCTCCCCGGCGACTCCGCGCTGTCGCTGCTCGGGCGCCTGTTCGGCACGCCGGAGCGTGCGGTGTCGTAACAAGCCCTATGCCGCTTGTCGGTTGCTGCAATCGCCGCGCAGGCATTGCCGGCAGGCGAAGCCACCTTAGCTCGGCGCTCCGCATGCCCTGTCTTCAGGCCTTACGCATGCTGCGGCTGCGCCAGCTGGCTGACCTGCGTCGCCGGCGGATCGACAACCAGGGTCCCGCCATGGCCGTCGCTCGAGGTCGTGAAGGTCGAGGCCATGTAGTTGCCGAGCAGCGCAATGTTCGCCGTGACGGTGCCGTCCGTCACAGTGAGCGTTCCGCCCGATGCGTTTCCACTGAAGCTCGGGGTCTGAACGTTCGCGAAACTGATGTTCGCGAAATCGATCGCGTCCGAGCCGGTCATCCCGGCGACCGTGCCGCTAAAGCTCGCGGAACTGTCGAGCTTGAGCGTCCCCGTCGAGCCCTGGAACGCCACGGTGGCGTTCGACGCCCCCGGCAATTCCAGGGTCGCGCCCGCTGCGATGGTGGCATTGCCGGCGCTCTCGCCGGTCGCATTGAAGGACTGCCACGCCCCCCACGCAATGCCATCATACGCCCGGATCCAGAGCTGGTCGGTGCCAGAGCCGGCCTGATAGGTGGTCTGGGAAAGTTGCGCCGCAGTGATGTCGATCTCGGTATTCGCGGCCTGCGTAGCTCCGTTGACGCTCCAATGCCCGTTGGTGTTGGAATCCCACAGCGCATATTTCGTGATGGCATCGCCGTCGGCGTCCGTCGCGCTGAACAGGCTCGAAGCCGCAAAGGTCTGCCCCGAGACCGTCACGACGTTGGCGACCGAGACGGTCGGCGCCTGGTTGGTGGCGGTGGCCGTGAAGCTCTGCCAGGCGCTCCACTCGCTGCCGTCATTGGCCCGCACGAAGAGCGTATCCGACGGCGAGCCGCCGGGGCCGAACACATAGCTCACCTGTGACAGGTTCGCCGCCGAGACATCGATCTCGGTGTTGGCGGCCTGGACGACACCGTTCACCACAAAGTGGCCGTTTCCGCCGGTGTCCCAGAACGCGTACTGGGTGATCGGATCGCTGTCGGCGTCCGACACGGTGAAGAGAGTGGATGCCGCCACAGAGGTCTGGCCGACCGTTGCCTGTACATTGGGCGCTGACGTGACCGGTGCGATATCGGCACGCGTCGTGACCAGCGTGCCGGTGCCGGAATCGGCGCTGACGCTGAACCGCACGCCAGGGGTTTGATCAAGCTGTAGATCAAAGGAAGAAGCCCCCTCGGTGACATGCAGGATGTTGCCTGCGAGCAAGGTCGCCGATCCGCCGGATACGAAATTGAGGCCAGCCAAATCGATGCTGTCGCCCAGCACCAGACCGCTGATGGTGGTGCCGGCCAAAGATGTGCCATCGACCTTGAGCTGTCCGCCGGAGCCGCTGAAGGTGACGCCGCCCGCGACGCTGCCGGCCTGCAACTCGACCACGCCGCCCGAAATCGTCACCGGACCGGTCGACCCACCAGAGGAAACGATCTCATTGCCTCCGGCAAAGACCGCGACGTTGCTGGTCACCGCCCCAGCCACATTGAACGTGCCGCCGCTGGAGACCGCAACATTGTGCGCCGTCGCTCCGGACCGAACGTTCAAGACGCCGCCGCTGATGACGGTCGTGTGGTCGATCGCGCCTCCCGACGACACGTTCACCGTGCCGCCCGAAATCCCGGTCCCGGAGCTGGTCACGCCAGTGACCACACCTCCGGAGAACACGTTCTCGATGCCGCCGGCAAAGACCGCGACATTGCTCAGAACCGTACCGCCGACGTTGAAGATGCCGCCGCTCGAGACGGAGATATGGTCCGCCGTCGCGCCGGACGAGACATTCAGGTCGCCCCCCGCGAACACGGTCGCATATTCGAAGGAAGCTCCGGAGAGAACGTCGACCAGCCCGAAAATTGCGGTGCCCGAACCTGTGACGCCGGTGACGGAGCCTCCCGCCGAGACGATCTCGTGGCCACCGTTCTGAATGGTGACGTTGCTGGTGATCTTGCCCTGCACATTGAGCGTGCCGGACACGTTGATCATGCTGGCCGAGCCTCCGGCCAGAACGTTGAGCGTCGCGCCGGCTGCGACGAACGTGCCCGTACCAGCCGTGCCGCTGATGGTGCCCTGGATGATGCCGCCCGACGAGACGTTCTCGATGCCGCCGCTCAGCACCGCGACCGTATTGGACGTGGTCCCCGTGACATTCAGAGTGCCGCCCGACGAGACCGTCGTCCCGGCGGCAAATCCACCAGCCAGCACGTCGAGCGTTCCCCCGGAGACGAGCGTTCCGCTGGCCGCGCCGCCGCTGCTGACGAACATCGTCGCGCCGCTTGCAACGACGGCATTCGCATCGTTGCCGGCGACCACTTCGGTGCCGCCGGAAGAGTCGGTCGTACCCGTGTCGTTGCCGCCCTTGCTGATGGTCAGAAGCCCGCCGCCGCTGACGGTGGTGCTGACGGCTGTCCCGCCCGAGGCAACGAACATCGAACCGCCGCTGAGGACGGTATCGCCGGTGTCGGTTTGGCCGCTCGACACGGTGTAGGACGATCCGCTGCTTACGGTCACAGGGGCGCTTTCGATAACGACTGTGCCGCCATTGCTGGTGACGTTCGTGACATTGGCGCCGGTGATGAGAATCAAGGTGCCGCCGCTATCAACGGTGATGCCGCTTGCGGTGCCGCCGGACGAAACGACTTCGGTGCCACCGGAACTGATCACTGTGCTGCTTGCAGTACCGCCCGCCATGACGGTCTCGGTGCCGCCGGCGCTGATCACCGTGGTTCTTGCGATGCCGCCGGATGAAACGATCTGGGCACCGCCGGAGCTGATCACGGTGCTGCTGGCGACGGGGCTGTACACGCCGCCGCCCCACACGATCTGTTCACCGCCCGCGATCAGCGTGGTGGAGATCGCCGTTGCGCTTCCGCAGAATTGGCCTTCGCCGACATACTGGATGCTGCCGCTGCCGGTGACCGTCGTGCTGACGGCGGTGCCGGTTTCAACGTAGCCGTATGGCGCAATGTACTGGATGCCACCGTCGGTGACGGTGGTATTGCTGGCGTAACCAATACCGGCGGTTCCGAACGCGGCATAGCCGATGTACTGGGTGGCACCGTCGATGATGGTGCTGACCGCGCTGCCGGCCCCGAGAAATCCAACGATCTGTTCGGAACTGCTGCCCACCACCGTGGTGTTGGACACGACGGCACTGCCGTAGGCGCCAGGGTTGTTGTTGTAGTCGTTTGAGATGTACTGGTATCCTCCGCTCACAACCGTCGTGTTGATCGCGGTGCCGCCATAGATGTCCTGCCTTCCGCCATTGAGGGTGGTGTTGCTTGCCGTGCCGCCGAAAAAGGTCAGACTGCCGCCGGTGTCGACCGTGGTGTTGCTCGCGACCGAACCACTGTCGATTGTCAGCCTGCCGCCACTGATCGTGGTGTTGATCGCGATTCCAGCACCGGACGTGTACGATGGGACATAACTGAAGCCGAGCACGGCGTTGCCGCCGCTGATGACGGCGCTGATCATGGTGCCGAGGACGTACAACTGTGCGGCACCATTTGAGTCGTAGGATACGGTGTCGCCGAAATCGGTGCCGCCGGAGGACACAACGACGGTGCCAACATCGAGGGTGCTGCTGATATACCCGCCATTCAGCACATAGAGCGTGCCGCCGTCCTGGACCGTATTGCCGCTTTGCGTATTGGAAACAGAAACCGTGCTTCCGCTGGAAACGAACACGCCCATAGCCCCTCCCCGGAAAAAATTGATCTCGAAATCCAATAAGTCTGCCAGGCTATTCGCCCCGGCGGCCGAGCCTTGCCGATGGCCCAACAGTCGACGCAAACGCCCGCTGGCCCTCGCCAATTCACTTGGCGCGAGCTCTTGATCACTGAGTTTTGGAGAGCAGTTGAAATGCTGGCAGGACGCGAACCAGATTCAAGTTACTACGTCATCCAAAATATAAACACCGGTCTGAACTAAATACACGACCAGCTTACAATTCGCGCAAAAGCCGTCAAGGTCGCGTCGGCAAAAGTCCAATGTTCCTCGCCTGTTGTTCACAATGTGGAACAGTTGCGCCCGCGAGCTGCGAGCGATCCGCGCGCTCCAAATGTTTCTGGACGTTTCCGAACAGTCATGACCGCGACAAGCGCGGCCATGACAAGTCTGCGGGAACGCCGATTACCCTCGCCCCGATGCGACAGCCGTGTCCTCCGGGGCGCGTGAACCTCACGCCGCCTTCTTGCTCTCCGCGAGATTGGCGAGCTGGCGCAGGATCTCGGTGGTGCCGGCGAGCCGTTCTTCCGGCGTATCCCATTCCTGGAAGAACACGACCTTCATGTCCGGCCGCACCTTTGCGGCCTGGCCGTGCTGGCGGATGAACGTCACCAGCCGCTCCGGATGCGCGAAGCTGTTGTCGCGGAACGCGATCACAGCGCCCTTCGGGCCGGCATCGACCTTGCCGACATTGGCCCTGCGGCAGTAGGCCTTGATCGCGGCGACCTTGAACAGATAGCGCACCTCATCGGGCAGTACGCCGAAGCGGTCGCGCATCTCGGCGGCGAAACTGTCGATCTCGTCGTCGGTCTCGAGATCGGCGAGGCGCCGATAGAGCGACAGCCGCACGCTGAGATCGTTGACGTAGTCCTCGGGGATCAACACCGGCATGCCGATCGTGATCTGCGGCGACCAGCGATCGGCAGCCGGCTCGGCGACGCCGGCCTTGAGGTTGACGATCGCCTCCTCCAGCATCGACTGGTACAGCTCGAAGCCGACTTCCTTGATGTGGCCGGACTGCTCTTCGCCCAACAGATTGCCGGCGCCGCGGATGTCGAGATCGTGCGAGGCGAGCTGGAAACCGGCGCCCAGCGTCTCCAGCGACTGCAGCACCTTCAGCCGCCGTTCCGCCTGCGCCGTGATCTTCTGCTGCGCCGGCAGCGTGAACAGCGCATAGGCGCGCAGCTTGGAACGGCCGACGCGGCCGCGCAGCTGATAGAGCTGGGCAAGGCCGAACATGTCGGCGCGGTGCACGATCAGGGTATTGGCGTTCGGGATGTCGAGGCCGGACTCGACGATCGTGGTCGAGAGCAGGATGTCGTATTTGCCGTCGTAGAACGCGGACATGATGTCCTCGATCACGGTCGGCGGCATCTGGCCGTGGGCGACCGCGACCTTCATCTCCGGCACGTTCTTGTCGAGGAAATCCTTGACGCCGGCGAGGTCCTCGATGCGCGGCACGACATAGAACGCCTGGCCGCCGCGGTAGCGCTCGCGCAGCAGCGCCTCGCGGATCATCAAGGGATCGTGCGGCGCGACGAAGGTGCGGACCGCGAGGCGGTCGACGGGCGGCGAGGCAATGATCGAGAGCTCGCGCACGCCGGTCAGCGCCAGTTGCAGCGTGCGCGGGATCGGCGTTGCCGACAGCGTCAGCACGTGGACCTGGGCGCGGAGCTGCTTCAGCCGCTCCTTGTGGCTGACGCCGAAATGCTGCTCCTCGTCGACGATCAAAAGGCCAAGGTCCTTGAACTTGATCGCCTTGCCGAGCAGCGCGTGGGTGCCGACCACGATGTCGACATTGCCGTCGGCGAGCCCCTTCTTGACCTGGTTCAACTCCTTGGTCGACACCAGCCGCGAGGCCTGCGCCACATTGACCGGGAAACCCTTGAAGCGCTCGGTGAAGGTGCGCGAGTGCTGCCGCGCCAGCAGCGTGGTCGGCACCACGACCGCGACCTGCCGGCCTTCGAGCGCCACGGCGAACGCCGCGCGCAACGCCACCTCGGTCTTGCCAAAGCCGACGTCGCCGCAGATCAGGCGGTCCATCGGGCGGCCGATCTCGAGGTCCTTCAGGGTCGAGGTGATGGCCCCTAGCTGATCCTCGGTCTCCTCATAGGGGAAGCGCGCGCAGAACTCGTCATAGACGTGCGGCTGCAGCGGGAATTTCGGCGCCTCGTGCAGCTGCCGCTCGGCCGCGATCTTGATCAATTCGCCGGCGATCTGGCGAATGCGGTTCTTGAGCTTCGCCTTGCGTGCCTGCCAGCCGCCGCCACCCAGACGATCGAGCTCGACATTGGCGCTGTCGGAGCCGTAGCGCGACAGCAGCTCGATGTTCTCGACCGGCAGGAACAGCTTGGTCTCCGCCGCATAGTGCAGCTCGAGACAGTCGTGCGGCGCGCCGGAGACTTCCAGCGTCTGCAGCCCGACGAAGCGGCCGATGCCGTGCTCGACATGAACGACGAGATCGCCGGTCGCAAGGCTCGTCACCTCGGAGATGAAATTGTCGAGCTTGCGGCTCGCCTTGCGCGGCCGCACCAGGCGGTCGCCGAGAATGTCCTGTTCGCTGATGACCGCGAATTCGTCGGTCTCGAAGCCGGACTCCATGCCGAGCACGGCCAGCATGGTCTCGTTGCGCGGCGTCGCCTGCACGATCCGCCAGGTGTTGACGCTGGTGGTGTTGAGCAGCTTGTGGTCGCGCAGCATCGCGCCCATGCGGTCGCGCGAGCCCTCGCTCCACAGCGCGACGATGACCTTTTTGCGCTGCGACTGCAGCGCGCCGATATGGCCGACAACGGCCTCGAACACGTTGACATTGCCGTCGGCGCGCTCCGGCGCGAAATTGCGGCCTTGCCGCGCGCCGGCGTCGAACACGCCGGGCGAGCCTTCCGGCACCGCGAACGGCGTCAGCCGCGCCAGCGGTGCATCGCCGAGCAGCCTGGTCCATTCGGCCTCGGTCAGATACAACTTGTCCGGCGGCAGCGGCTTGTAGATCGCGCCGCTGCCGGGATGCTCCAGCGCCTCACGCCGCGCGTCGTAGTAGTCGGCAATCTGCGTGAAGCGCTCGCGCGCGGCGTCCTCGCCCTGCGGCTCGATCGCGATCGTGGCGCCGTCGAGATAGTCGAACAGCGTATCCATCCGCTCCTGGAACAGCGGCAGCCAGTGCTCCATGCCAGGATGGCGCCGTCCCTCGGAGACCGCTTCATAGAGCTGGTCGTCGCGCTCCGGCGCGCCGAAAGCTGCGACATAGCCCATGCGGAAACGGCGGATGGTTTCAGTGGTGAGCTGGAATTCAGAGACCGGCACCAAGTCGAGCCCGCGCATGTCCAGATGCGTGCGCTGGGTCTCGGCATCGAAGGTGCGGATCGATTCGAGGGAGTCGCCGAAGAAGTCGAAGCGCACCGGCTGGTCGAGGCCGGCCGGAAACAGGTCGAGGATGCCGCCGCGCACGGCATATTCGCCGGGCTCGCGCACCGTGGACGAGCGGGTGTAGCCATTGTGCTCGAGCCAGGCCACGACCGAATCCATCGGCACCACGTTGCCGGGCGCAACCGACAGCGCCTGCGCCGCAACCTGCTCGCGCGCCGGCACCCGCTGCACGGCCGCGTTCACGGTGGTCAGCACAATCAGCGGCTTGTCGGAGCCGACCAGCCGCGACAGCTTTGCCAGCGCGGTGAGCCGCTGCGCCAAAATGCCGGAATGCGGCGAGACGCGGTCGTAGGGCTGGCAGTCCCAGGCCGGAACCTGCATGACGGCGATATCGGGCGCAAAGAATTCCAGCGCGCGGGCGAGCTGTTGCATCCGCGCGCCGTCGCGGCACACCACCGCGAGACTGACCGCCGGCCGCTTCGGCTGCGCGGCGATGGCGCGCGCCAGGTCGGAGATGACCAGCCCCTCGGCGCCCTCGGCAACATTGGCGATGGTCAGCACCCGGCCGGGCGCGAGCATCGCGGCCGGCGATTTCATCGGCTGCTTCATGCGCTGGGATCCGCGACCCGGAACGCCTTGATGCGGGCAAACAACGCGGTCTGATGCTCCGCTGCCAGCACCTTGTCGCCGGTCAGCGCGGCATAGAGGTCGGGGTCCGGCACCTCGATCAAATGCTCGAGCTCGCGCAGCTCCTGATCGGAGAGGTCCGCGATGGTCGCATCGGCAAAGCGGCCGAGGATCAGGTCCATCTCCCGGGTGCCGCGATGCCAGCAGCGAAACAAAAGCCGCTTGCGGCGGTCATCGAGCCCGTGGCTCGATCGTGTCGATCCCGTCATGTCCCAAAATCCATCAAACGCCAAAAGCCCGGACGTGCCGGGCGGGCTTGATATAGCGACGGCGGGGGCCGATGTCAGCCCTCTTTTGCCGCGTTTTGAGGTTTCCTTGCGCGTATGCCGTGAGTCGTGTGTAAAGGCACCGATGCGCCCCAGCCTGCTCAATCCGCTGTTTGCCCAGGTCACCACCCTGCAGGGTGTCGGCCCGAAGCAGGACAAGCTGCTGCGCTATCTGCTCGACCGCAGCGAGACACCGCGGCTGGTCGATCTGCTGCTGCATTTGCCGGCGAGTGTGATCGATCGGCGTGCGCGGCCGAAGATCCGCGACGCCGCGGTCGGAACCATGGTGACGCTCGAGGTTACGGTCGATCGCCATCGCCCTCCGCCGCCGCGCAATTCGCGCGCGCCCTATCTCGTCTATGCCAGCGACGACACCGGTGATGTCGTCCTGACCTTCTTCCGAGCCCAGCCCGGTTATGTCGAGAAGCTGCTGCCGGTCGGCGAGAAGCGCTACGTCTCCGGCACGCTGGCGATGTATGACGGCATCCCGCAGATCGTGCATCCCGACCGCGTCATCGATGAAGCCGGCTTTGCAAAACTCTCCGGCATCGATCCGGTCTATCCGCTGACCGAGGGGCTGGCGATCGGCTCGCTCCGCCGCGCCATTGCGCAGGCGCTGACCAAGCTGCCGGACCTGCCGGAGTGGATCAGTCCCCAGGTGCTGCGCCGCTGCAACTTCCCGCCGATCCGGGAGGCACTGACACGCGTCCATGTTCCGGTCGAGCTGACCGACATCCTGCCAGACGGCCCGTTCTGGTCGCGCCTTGCGTTCGACGAACTGCTCGCCGGCCAGCTCGCACTGGCGCTGATCCGCGCCACGCTGCGCCGCCCCGCCGGCGTCCGCAACGCCGGCGACGGTCACCTGCGCAACCGGATCATCGATGCCCTGCCCTATGCGCTGACCAAGTCACAGCAGCAGGCGGTCGCGGCGATTATCGAGGATCTGCGCCAGCCGGTGCGGATGCTGCGCCTCGTTCAGGGCGATGTCGGTTCCGGCAAGACCGTGGTGGCGCTGCTGGCCGCCGCCGCTGTCGCGGAAGCCGGCAAGCAGGCCGCGCTGATGGCGCCGACCGAGATATTGGCGCGCCAGCATATCAAGACGATCGCGCCGCTCGCCGAGAGCGCCGGTATGCGCGTCGCGATCCTGACCGGCCGCGAGAAAGGCAAGGAGCGCCGCGAACTGTTGGCGCGGCTCGAAGCCGGCGAGATCGATCTCCTGGTCGGTACCCACGCGCTGATCCAGGACGACGTGATCTACAAGGCGCTGGCGCTCGCCGTGGTCGACGAGCAGCATCGCTTCGGCGTGCGCGAACGCCTCGCGCTGACCTCCAAGGGCGAGGCCGTCGACGTGCTGGTGCTGAGCGCGACGCCGATCCCGCGCACGCTGGTGCTGACTTATTTTGGCGACATGGACGTGTCGGAGCTGCGCGAGAAGCCGGCCGGCCGCCAGCCGATCGACACCCGCGCGGTGCCGATGAGCCGGATCGAGGATGTCATGGACGGCGTCGGCCGCGCGCTCAGTGCCGGCAAGCTGGTCTACTGGATCTGCCCGCTGGTCGATGAATCCGAGGCCGAAGGCACCGAGCATCTCACCAACGCGACCGAACGCTTCGAGAGCCTGCAGCGGCGGTTCGGCGATCGCGTCGGCCTGGTGCACGGCCAGATGAAGGGCACGGAGAAGGATCGCGTGATGGCGCAATTCGCCGCGCACGAGATCGGCTTGCTGGTCGCGACCACGGTGGTCGAGGTTGGCGTCGACGTGCCGGCGGCGACCATCATGGTGATCGAGAACGCCGAACGCTTTGGCCTTGCGCAATTGCACCAGCTGCGCGGCCGCATCGGCCGCGGCTCGGAGGCCTCGACCTGCCTCTTGCTGTACAAGGAGCCGCTCGGCGAGATGTCGAAGGCGCGGCTGAAGGTGATCCGCGAGACCACGGACGGCTTCCGGATCGCCGAAGAAGATCTGAAGCTCCGCGGCGAAGGCGACGTGCTCGGCATCCGCCAGAGCGGCCTGCCCGGCTATCGCATCGCGCGCTCCGAGGTGCACGGCCAGCTCATCACCCAGGCCCGCGACGAGGCGCTGCGGATCATGAAGGACGATCCGAAGCTGAAGGGCGAACGCGGCGAAGCGCTGCGCTGCCTGCTCTATCTCTATGAACGCGACGAAGCCGTGCCGCTGATCGGCGCGGGGTGACTCGCCCTACTCCACCTTCGCCGGCGCGGGCTGCGTGGCCGGTTGCAACGAGGCCTGGTTGGCGATGCGCGCGGCATTGGCCATGCCGGCAAGCGCCGCAGCGCGCTTTTGATCGTTGGTGCCGGGCTGCACCACGCCGGCCGACATGATCAGCGTCGCGGCATCCTCGGTGCTCATCTCGATCTCGATGATCTTGCTCTTCGGCACGTAGAAGAAGAAGCCGGTGGTCGGGTTCGGCGCACACGGCAGGAACACCGAGATATGCTCCTCCTCGCCGGGGAAGCTGGAGGCGAGCTCGGCGCTCGGCGCCTGCGAGATCAGCACGATCGACCACATCCCGGGCGAGGGAAACTCAACCAGGCCGACGCGGCGGAAGCTCGATCCGTTGCCGGAGAACAGCGTCTCGAACACCTGCTTCAGGCCGCGATAGATCGCGCGCACCGCGGGGATCCGGCCGAGCAGCCGCTCGCCGAGATCGACCAGGGTTCGCCCGATCAGGTTGGCAGTGAGGAAGCCGAGCAGCGTCAGCGCGATGACGGCAACGATCAGGCCGGAACCGGGCAGCCCGAACGGCAGATAGGTTTCCGGCCGGTAAGCCGTAGGTACGAACGGCCGGACCAGATTGTCGACCCAGTTCACGAACCACCAGGTCAGATAGAGCGTGATCGCAACCGGTCCGGCCACCACCAGACCGGTCAGGAAATAGTTGCGGAAACGCGCCATCAGCCCGCGCGGGGCATCCGGGGGCAATTCACCCGTGACGGGAGGCACTTGGTTGGAGGTCATTGCGGTTCCAAGGTCGTCGAAGCGGCATCGAAGCGGCCGTTGCCCACCACCCAGCTAAGCCATTCTGACGCATTTTTGAAGGGGCCGTGTGACGGCCCGGCTTGCGGCTATTCGACCGTGACCGATTTGGCCAGATTCCGGGGCTGATCGACGTCGGTGCCCATGACAACGGCAGTGTGATAGGCGAGCAGCTGCACCGGAACGGCATAGACCATCGGCGCGAAGGTCGCCCCCATGTCCGGCATCACGATCGTCACCAGCGACTGAATGGTCGCCTCCGCGGCGCCCTTGGCGTCGGTCATCAGGATGATCTTGCCGCCGCGGGCGGCGACCTCCTGCATGTTGGAGACGGTCTTCTCGAACACCTTGTCGTACGGCGCGATCACCACCACCGGCATGTGCTCGTCGATCAGCGCGATCGGCCCATGCTTGAGCTCGCCGGCGGCATAGCCCTCGGCATGGATGTAGGAGATTTCCTTCAGCTTCAGCGCGCCTTCCAGCGCCAGCGGATAGCTGGTGCCGCGGCCGAGATAGAGCACGTCGCGCGACTTGGAGATCTCGCGCGCCAGCTTCTCGATCTGCAGCTCTGAGGTGAGCGCTTCCGACATCAGACGCGGAATTTCGACAAGGCCATGCACCAGCTTGGCCTCGTCGGCATCGGAGAGCTCGCCGCGCGCCTTGCCGGCGGCAACCGCGAGCGAGGCCAGCACCATCAGCTGGCAGGTGAACGCCTTGGTCGAGGCAACGCCGATCTCGGGACCGGCCAGCGTCTGCAGCACGGTCTCGCTCTCGCGCGCGATCGTCGAGGTCGGCACGTTGACGACCGAGAGCGTGTGCGCGCCCTGCGACTTGGCGTAGCGCAGCGCCGCCAGCGTGTCGGCGGTCTCGCCCGACTGCGAGATGAAGATCGCAAGGTCGCCCTTGCGCAACGGCGCCTCGCGGTAGCGGAATTCGGAGGCGACATCGAGCTCGACGGGAACGCGCGCCAGCCGTTCCAGCCAGTATTTTGCGACAAATCCGGCATAGCTCGCGGTGCCGCAGGCCGTGATCGAGATGCGCTGGATATCCTTGAAATCGAACGGCAGCTTGACCGGCAGGGCGACGCGCTCGGTCGCCATGTCGACGTAGCGCGCGAGCGTGTGCCCGACCACTTCCGGCTGCTCGTGGATCTCCTTCGCCATGAAGTGGCGATAGTTCGCCTTGTCGACCAAAGCGGTCGCCGTCGTGTGCTTGATCGCCTCGCGGTGGACGATGGCGTTGTCCTTGTCGAAGATCGTGGCGCCCTTGCGGGTCAGCACCACCCAGTCGCCGTCCTCGAGATAGCTGATCGTATCGGTGAACGGCCCGAGTGCGATCGCATCGGAGCCGAGATACATCTCGCCCTCGCCGTGGCCGACCGCGAGCGGCGGGCCGTTGCGGGCGCCGATCATCAGATCGTCCTGGCCGGCGAAGATGAAGCCGAGCGCAAACGCGCCGCGCAGCTGCGACAGCACCGCCCTCACCGCCTCGACCGGCGCGACGCCGCCCTTGAGCAGATCGTCGACCAGATGCACCACGACCTCGGTGTCGGTCTCGGTCGAGAACACCGCGCCCTTGGCTTCGAGGTGATCGCGCAGCTCGCGGAAATTCTCGATGATGCCGTTATGCACCACGGCGACGCGTTCGGTGGCGTGCGGATGTGCGTTGTTCTCGGTCGGCCTGCCGTGGGTGGCCCAGCGGGTGTGGCCGATGCCGGTGTGGCCGCCGAGCGGCTTGGCCTGCAGCCGAGCCTCGAGGTTCTTCAGCTTGCCCTCGGCGCGGCGCCGCGCCAGCGAGCCGTTCTCCAGCGTGGCGACACCGGCCGAATCATAGCCGCGATACTCCAGCCGCTTCAGCGAATCCACCAGTTGCTCCGCGACCGGAGCGCGTCCAAGAATGCCGACGATGCCGCACATGCGGTTCAATGTCCCCAAAAATCGCCGAAAATTTGCCAAAGCGGCGACACGGTCCCTTAACGGGAATCGCCGGTCGCAAGATACTCAATAATTATTGCCGATTGCGACAGTCTTAAACGGCAAGGTTGATGCGGAAGGCTGGTTAATCGGGGCTAACTATTTTGGCAAGAGCGCGCGTCGGTGGGCGCCGCCTGCCGGCATTGAGCTCTTACCCATGCATCTTGGCGTAAGCGAATATGCTCACGAAGGCCCAGAATATCATTCCGCTGATCATCGACACGACGTCGTGCGGCCGCAGACCGAGGAGACCCCACAGCCCGCGACCGGTCTTTGTGAAGATCGCTTCGACCAGTGCCTGGACCAGATAATCGATCATGGTTCCCAACCCCGGCCACGCAGCCAGACGTCGCGGCACGTGACCAGCATGCCGTGTAGTCCGGTCTTGAGGAAAAACAGATAGAGCGCAAACAGCAGCACGAAGCCGATCCGGTCGTCGCCCCAGGAAATGAACTCAGGCTCGTCGAATGTCTTCCGCGACATCATCGCGAGCTGTCCGGTCTCGGCCCATTGGTACAGTCGTGCGGCGCTGAAATACGTCACCACGCTGCAAAGGACGCCAATCAGAACGGTCGCGGCCTGGTTGCGCATGACGTGTTTTGCCTCGTCGCCCGCTAAGAGCGATGAAACCGCGGACGGCAAACGCCGTTGGCTGCGTCAACGCACCATTAACGCCTTTCGGCGAGGGTGCCGCCGCCGGAGGTAGCCCGATGCACACTGCGCATGATCGCGAGGCGAGTCGCCTCGATACGCTCGCGGAACTCGACATCCTCGACACGCCGCGCGAGCTGGCCTTTGATCGCCTGACCTCGCTATGCCGCAAAATGTTCCGCGTACCGATGTCGACGATGACCTTCATCGACGGCCACCGGCAATGGTTCAAGGCCTCCGACGGGCTGGACCTGCGCGAAACCGACCGGCGCCCGGCGCCGTGCAATGTGACCATCACGCTGGACGAGCCGCTGGTCGTCCCCGACATGCTGCGCGACGCGCGTTTCGCAGACAACATCTTCGTGCGTGGAGCGCCGTTCGTCCGCTTCTATGCTGGCGCACAGCTCAAGCTGTCCGGCACCGTGATCGGCAGCCTGTGCGCAATCGACACACGGCCGCGCGATGACTTCGGCGCCGAGGAGACCAGCATGCTGGTCGATCTCGCCGCGATCGCGGTCGACGAATTGAAGCTGCGGAACCTGTCGATGCAGGACGGCCTCACCGGCTGCTCCTCACGGCGCGCCTTCCGCGGTGAAGGCGAACGGCTGACCGCGCTGGCGACGCGCCATGTCAGCCCGCTCTCCTGTGCGGTGCTCGATGTCGATCACTTCAAGCAGGTCAACGACACCTATGGACGTGCGGTCGGCGACATGGTGCTGGCGGCGGTGGCGGATGCCGCGCGCGGCGCGGTGCGCGGCTCCGACGTGGTCGGCCGGCTCGGCGGCGAGGAATTCGGCATCCTGCTGCCGCACACCAGGCTCGACCAGGCAATGGGCGTGCTCGAGAAGGTGCGCGCCGCCATCGCGGGAACGCGGATCGAGACGCCGGCCGGAACGATCGGCGTCACCTGCAGCCTCGGCGGCGCGGTGCTGTCGCCCGGCAACTGCTTCGACGACATGCTGCGCAACGCCGACCTTGCGATGTACGGCGCCAAGCAGGCCGGCCGCAATCGGGCGCTGGCCTGGGTCGAGCGGGCGCCGTCGGTTGCGCCGACCGCGCGGCGCGTCTTCAAGGCCGGCACGATCAGCTTCAATGCCGGCCATTCTACGATCGACTGCACGGTGCGCGGGCTGTCGCGCGACACCGCGACGATCGAGGTGCTGTCGACCTCGGGCATTCCCGACCAGTTCAAGCTCGCGATTGCCGCCGACGCACTGTCGCGGGCCTGCCGCATCACCGCGAAGGCCGACAACCGGATCGAGGTCGCCTTCACCTGAGCGGCGGCGCGGCTTCTCGGCAAGACTGCCGACACATTCGAAATTCTTCTCGCCGCAACGACACGGTGGAGATAGTTTCAAGGCAGCGTGACGAAGGGCCGCTAGTCCAGAATTGATTGGCGACACGTGCGTCGCAAGGCGAGTCACGGGCGTGGAATCAAGAATTGTATTGGCGGTGATCGTTCTCTCGGCGCTTCTGTGCGGACGCCGACTATTGACGCAATCAACCGATCTGAGTGCGTCGAGAGCGGCCAAATTGAGCGGAACGTCCGGCTTTCTGTTTGGGCTATTCACGCTGGCGATCGGCGTGGTGAATTTGTTTTTTGGCTTTAAGGACAGCCAATTGCTTTGGTTCTCGTTCCACGGAAACACCTTGAAGAATTGGCTTCCTTTCGAGGGGCACGAAGCGGCGTATATTTACACGGGGGTCCTGTCTAGCGGTTGGGTCTTGGTTGGCGCAGGGGTGCTGAGACTTTGGGCGGCCCTGCCGATCGACAAGGAGAAGGATTTCGCCTCATCGCAATGGGTGGCCGCAGCCGCTGGCTTTGTCATATCGGCAGGCATGGCCGGATTAAGCGATCTGACGCGCGTCTGGGCCGTCGTTTTGGTGGTGGCCGGCTTTGCCGGGCCGCCCGCAATCATGGGACTGTTCAAAACCCGGAAACTGCGCGGACGTGAGATCCGTGCCAGTTCTCCTGCGCAAGTGCTTGAGCAGCACCAACAGCGGCCAGAGAGCAATCTTTGATGTCGACCGAACAGCCACCGCCCCTCGCAAAACCGTTCTGGCGCCGCGGCCTTGCCGGCTTCCTCGATTTCATCACCGTGTTCTTCGGCGGCGGCTACACCATAGGCGCCGCCACCGGCCAGACCACCAAGGACGGCTTCAGCCTGACCGGCGGCCCCGCCCTGCTGCTGTTCGCGCTGATCGTGCTGTACTTTTGTCTCGGCTGGAAGGTACTCGGCGGCACGCTATGGCAGCGCATCCTCGGTGCGCGCTAGCCGCGACGAAGCCCTGACGACGGTCCAAACGCGGACGTGCAGACAATCTGGCGCGACGGGAACGCGTTCGGTTCAGGGATGCCTGATTGCCGCAATGACGCATCGCGCACTGGTTGCAGCTTCCGCGAATACCTCCCGGGGGCCATGAAATTGACAGGTCGGACCGCTACAGTCAGGGTCAACTGAACGCGTTCCAGCGAGGCCGCCATGACTGACGTCGCATCTTCCAGCACCTCTCCCAATTCCTTCGAGGTCGAAACCGACGCGTCCAGGCGCTACTGGCACAACAGCAGCCACAACACGCTGCCGCCGCCGGACATGATGGGCGCATACATGCGCAACCGTCCCGTGCCAAAGGGGCCGGTCGAAGCCCGCAAGGCCTGGATCTCGGCAGCGGCATCGCGGGACTGGCCGCGGCTTTCTACATGATCCGCGACGGCAGCATGAAGGGCGAGGACATCACCGTCCTCGACACGATGCACATCGAGGGCGGTTCGCTCGACGGCGCCGGCGATCCCGAGAACGGTTACATCATCCGCGGCGGCCGCGAGATGAACTGGAACTACGACAATCTCTGGGACATGTTCCAGGACGTGCAGGCGCTCGAATTGCCCGAGGGATACAGCGTTCTCGACGAATACCGGCTCGTCAACGACAACGATCCGAACTTTTCCAAGGCGCGGCTGATGCACAAGCGCGGCCAGATCCGCGACTTCTCGACGCTCGGCCTGTCGAAACCGCAGCAATGGGAATTGATCCGCCTGCTCCTGAAGCGTAAGGAGGATCTCGACGACATCACTATCGAGCAATATTTCAGCTCGGGCTTCCTCGAGACCAATTTCTGGTTCCTCTGGCGCTCGATGTTTGCCTTCGAGAACTGGCAGAGCCTGCTCGAAATGAAGCTCTACATGCATCGCTTCCTCGATGCGATCGACGGGCTGACCGACATGTCGGCGCTGATCTTCCCGAAGTACAACCAGTTCGACAGCTTCGTCCGTCCGCTGGTGACCCATCTGCGCGAGCGCGGCGTCAAGATACAGTTCGACACGCGTGTCCACGATCTCGACATCAAAGTCGACGGCGATGCTCGCACGGTGACTGCGATCCACGCCAAGGTGGGCGGCGCCGACACCAGGATTCCGGTCGGTCCGAAAGACCTCGTCTTTGCGCTCACGGGATCGATGACTGAGGGCACCGCCTACGGCGACATGGACCACGCCCCGGTTCTTGCGCGCGGCAAGCATGATCCGGGCGAAGCCAGCGACTGGACGCTGTGGACGAACCTGGCGAAGAAATCGCCGATCTTCGGCAAGCCCGAAAAGTTCTACGGCAATGTCGACAAATCGATGTGGGAGTCGGTCACCCTCACTTGCAAGCCGTCGCCCTTCGTCGACCGCCTGAAGGAGCTTTCGGTCAACGATCCCTATTCCGGCAAGACGGTGACCGGCGGGATCATCACCTTCACCGACTCCAATTGGGTGCTCAGCTTCACCTGCAACCGGCAGCCACACTTTCCGACCCAGCCCAAGGACGTCCTGGTCGTCTGGGTCTATGCGTTGCTGATGGACAAGGAGGGCAACTACGTCAAGAAGCCGATGCCGGCCTGCACCGGCCGCGAAATCCTGGCGGAGCTTTGCTATCACCTCGGCATCGAGGACAAGCTGGACGCCGTAGTGGCGAACACCAAGGCCCGCCTCGCCTTGATGCCGTACATCACCGCGATGTTCATGCCTCGCGCGGCGGGCGACCGGCCGCATCCGGTCCCCGCGGGCTGCACCAATCTCGGCCTGATGGGCCAGTTCGTGGAAACGTCGAACGACATCATCTTCACGATGGACAGTTCGGTCCGCACCGCGCGTATCGCGGTGTACACGCTGCTCAAACTCCCCAAGCAGGTGCCGGACATCAGCCCCACGCAATATGATATCCGGACCATCCTGAAGGGGGCCCGCGCCCTGAACAACAACGAACCATTCCCGGGCGAACGGCTGCTGCACCGGCTGCTCGACAAGACCTACTACTCCCACATTCTTCCGCCGTTGCCCGAACCCGACGCCACGCGGCGCGGCAGTGCGGAGCGCGAGTTGGCGGGCCTTCTCGGCAAAGGCGATCAGGCGCTCGGCGCCATCATCGGCTGGCTGGAACGGATTCGGGAGAGCATCTCGACCCGCAAGGGCTAGAGCGCACGGACATGGCGGCGTCGCGTCCACGTCGATCGGAACACCGATGTCGGGCAGGACACCTCAATGTTCGACCCGGTAGAGCCGCCATCGCTCCGGCACGCCCTTGAGCTGGTGCGCGCCGCGATCCTTGAACTGGATGGCTGATCCTGGCATCAGGTCCTTGACCGCGCTCGAGACCAGCACCTCGCCGGCACGTGCCTTGGCGGCGACGCGCGCACCGATGTGAAACGCTAGACCTATCACCTCCGCGCCGCTCACCTTGTATTCACCCGCGTGCAGTCCGACCCTGATCTCGAGCCCGAGCGTCCGCACGGCCTTGACGATCGCGGTCGCGCAATTGATTCCGGCAGCGGGCGCGCGGAACGTCGCCAGCACGCCGTCTCCCGTCGTCACGACCTCCTTGCCGCGCAAGGCCTTCAGCTCGCGGCGAACGGCGGCGTAGTAGTGATTCATCACCGTTGCCCAGCGCGAGTCACCCAGCCGCGCGGCCTTTTCGGTGGACCGGACGATGTCGACAAAGAGGATCGTGGCGAGCGCCTGTTTGAGCTCCGAGCCTCGGTCCGCGGTCCGGCGCCGGTTCGCAATATTTCCCGCCAGCGGTTCATAGCTATGGCTGCGTCGCCGCGCGATGGCCGCCTTGGTGTAGTCCTGGGCGCGCGGCACCGTACGGCAACGGACGGTTTTTTCCTGCGGTGGAAACGTCCAGTAGACCTTGCGTCCGGCTCCAGCGCCCTGAACCTCCACGGCGCCCCATTTCAGGAAGACCGTCGAGCCAGTCCGTCGAATGCACCATGCCTTCGACGTGTATCCGGACACGTTCGACTGATGGACTCCGATGCGAAGGAATTTGGGCATGAGCGTCCGGCCGATCGAACGAGCGCTTGGGGACTAACCTAGGGCAAAACGTAGCCATAGATTTCCGCATTGGCAACGGTGCTCGTTTCCGCGCCGATCAAAAGCGCCGGGCACTGCGATGTCTGATATCCAGCTCTTGGTCAGCTCCGGTGTTCGCGCCTCTGCCCATTCGATACGGCGTCAGCGTCGACGGACGGAATTGCCTCGTCCTGCGCTTTCGGCATCGGCTGTTCGCCATCGCGAAAGCGTGCCGGGGTCAGCCGGCTGCGGTCGACCGTGACGCCAAAGACGTCGAAGCGGTTGTAGTAGCCGACCACGTCGTGAAACTGCTTCGGTTCGACGCAGCGATTGAGATCGATCTCCGCGTAGGCGATCCCTTCCTGGTCCTGCAATTCATCGCCAAAGACGCCACCGGTCGGATCGACGAAGAAGCTCGCCGCGCGAGGCGTCTGGTCGATCACGTCCGCGATGGTCCTGTCGCGTTCAATCAGGAAGGCCCGCATCGGCGGGTCCATGTAGCCGGCGGTGACGATCCCGAAGACCTTGGCTTCGAAGCAGTGGGCGCTGGCGCGGATGCGGTTGGCGGCGACGTTGTCGAAATTGCCGCCGCCTGCCGGGCGCCTTGTGGGCCACATCGGCGGCCAGCTCGAGATGTGCACCTGTTCGCCCTGCGCCATCAGCGCGAAGCGGGCCAACGGATTGGTATTCTCGCCGCAGATCAGCCCACCGATCCGGCCCTGCCGCGTCTCCGCGACCTTGAGGCCTGCGCCATCGCCCGACGACCACACCAGCTTCTCATAGAAGGTCGGAACCAGCTTGCGGTGATGGACCAGGATTTCGCCGGTCTCGCCGATCAACAGGTTCGAGTTCCAGAGGCCCCCAACGCTGACGATCGAGCGCTCGCTGATGCCGATCGAGACGGTGACGCCGAGGCCGCGCGCTTCGGCGCACAGCCGCGCCACTTCCGGTCCGTCCACCAGCACCGACTGCTCCGCCATCCGCACGAACAGATCGTGATTGTCGATCGGCGGCCACAGCGCGGCCCAGACCGGAAAGGCGGGAATGTAGGTTTCGGGAAACGCGATCAGCTCGGCGCCGGCCCTGGCCGCCTCGCGCATGATGGCGACCGCCTTTTCGGTGGTCGCCCGGCTGTCGAGGAAGACGGGCGCGGCGTGGACGGCAGCAGCCTTGAAACGAGGGAGCATGACGAAAATTCCGGCTAGGACCAGGGAGGTGAAGCGGTATCATCCCGGCCTTCCCGGCATGCATGGGAATTGTCGCAAGGTCGGTTGCGAAGGATCGGAGCCGTCGGCGCGTTGGAACGGGAATTGCTTTCCTGACAGGGGCCGTAAATCCGGAGGCAGGTCATGTTCGATACGATCAACTGGGACGATCTCCGGGTCTTTCTCTGCGCCGCTCGCGCCGGAAATTTGAGCCAGACAGCAAAGCGGCTGCGGCTGGATCATTCCACCGTGAGCCGGCGGATCGCCCAGATGGAAGCTTCCCTCGGGATCGCGGTGTTCGAACGCCACCGCACCGGGCTCAAGCTCAACGAAGTCGGCGAGCGCTTGCTGCGTCATGCCGAGCGGGTCGAGAGCGCGGTGATCGCCATTCGTGAGGAGGCCAGCGCCAGCGACACCCAGGGACTGATCGGGACCGTGCGGCTCGCCACCATGGAGGGGATCGCCTCGCTCTATCTGGCGCAACGCTTTGCGAAATTGCGGCGCACCGCGCCGCAACTCTCCGTCGAACTCGTCACGTCAGCGCAGACGGTCTACGTGCACAAGCGCGAAGCCGATCTGTTCGTATCGTTTTTCCGGCCACCGGGCCCGGGCCTGATCTCCGAGCGCATCGGCAAGTTTCGGCTCGGGCTGTTCGCAAGCCAGAGCTATCTCGACCATCACGGCATGCCTGCAAGCCTTCGCGACCTCGCCGACCATTGGTTCGTTTCCTACATCGAGGATCTGATCCAGGTCGATTCGGTGCGCTGGCTTGCCGACGTCATCGAGGAGCCGAAGATCGCCTTCCACTCCAACAGCATGATCGCACAGATGAACGCCGCGGCCGGCGGCCTCGGCATCGTGATGCTGCCGAGCTTTGCCACCAACGACCGGCCCGACCTGATCCCCGTGCTGCCCGCCCTCGCCGGCACCTTTCGCGAGGTCTGGCTCAACGTCCACAGCGACCTGCAATTTGCCCCGCGCATCCGTGCGGTCCGCGCGTTTCTGAAGAATACCCTGAAGCAGGACCCCGACATGCAGGTCACGCTGGGCGATGCCCTGCCGCAGCCGCGCACGGCAGATTGCAAAAATCCATAGTTCCCTTCCCTCGGGGCCCGGCTGAAGCTCGTTCGATTGGCGCAAGGTCGCGCGCGCTGAATCTTTAGAGGGGGCAAGCATGAACGTGGTTATTCCCGGCAAACCCGATCCGGCGCCGAGCGTCAGCGCCGCCTTGACCAAGAAGCTGGCCAAAAAGCGGCTGATCGTCGCGCTGGTGCTCAGTGCCGCGATGATCGTGATCTATTTCGGCTTCATGGGGCTGTTCGCGTTCGACAAGCCGCTGCTCGGCACCATCCTGGTGCCTGGCCTGTCGCTCTGCATTGTGCTCGGCCCGCTCGTCATCATCTCCTCGTTCGCGCTCTGCCTGGTCTACGTGCTGTGGGCGAACCGGGTGCTCGATGCCGGCGTCCGCGATCTTCGCTGAGGGAGCAGAGCAAGATGGGCAGCAGCACGCTTTCGATCGGGTTCTTCTTCGCCTTCATGGCATTGACCTTGGCGATCACCTATTGGGCCGCGCGGCGCACGCGCACCACCGAACACTTCTTCGCCGCCGGCGGCCAGGTCACGCCGTGGCAGAACGGCTGGGCCCTCGCCGGTGACTTCCTGAGCGCCGCCGCCCTGCTCGGCATTGCCGGCATCGTCACCTCGAACGGCTTCGACGGCATGATCTATTCGATCGGATGGCTGGTCGGCTGGCCGATCATTCTGTTCCTGATCGTCGAACCGCTGCGCAACGTCGGCCGCTTCACTTTCGCCGATGTCGTGGCCTATCGGCTGCGCCAGCGCCCGGTGCGCCTCGCCGGCGCCGTCGGGACGCTTGCCGTCATTCTGTTCTACCTGATCGCCCAGATGGTCGCGACGGGATCGCTGATCAAGCTGCTGTTCGGCCTGCCCTACACCTGGTCGGTCGTCGTGGTCGGCAGCGTCATGCTGGTCTATGTGCTGTTTGGCGGCATGTTGGCGACGACCTGGGTGCAGGTGGTGAAGGCCGCGCTGCTGATGGGCGGCGGCATCCTGCTCGCCTTCCTCGTGTTGACCCATTTCGAGATGAACCCGCTTAAGCTGTTCGCCGCAGCGTCCGAGAAGTACGGCACCAAGGTTCTGCAGCCGGGATCGAAGGTGGTCTCGGGCCAATGGGATGCCATCTCGCTCGGGCTCGGCCTGATGTTCGGGACCGCCGCGATGCCGCATGTGCTGATGCGGGCCTATACGGTGAAGGATGCCAAGGCCGCGCGGCTGTCGATCCTCTATGCCACCGGCCTGATCGGCGTCTTTCATCTCATGGTCTTCATCATCGGTTTCGGCGCCATGGTGCTGGTCGGCGCCGACGCGGTGGCGAAGGCCGGAGGCGGCGGCAACATGGCAGCGCCCCTGCTCGCGCTCACGGTCGGCGGCAACGCCTTCTTCGGCTTCATCTGTGCGGTCGCGTTCGCGACCATGCTTGCCGTCGTCGCCGGGCTGACGCTGTCGGGCGTCGCCACGCTCTGCCACGACGTCTGGACCAACGTGATCCGCAACGGCACCGCTTCGGAGGCCGAGCAGCTCAAGGTCGCGCGTATCGCAACAGTCATGATCGCGATCTTCGCCATCTTTCTCGGCATCGCGTTCGAGGGCCAGAACGTCGCCTTCATGGCGGGCCTTGCGTTCTCGATCGCCTGCGCCGCCAATTTCCCATCGCTGGTGCTCGCCATCACCTGGCGCCGCTTCACGACGCCTGCGGCCGTGGCGAGCATCCTCGTCGGCACGCTGAGTTCGCTGGTGCTGATCTATCTGTCGCCGACCATCCAGGTCGATATTCTCGGCAAGCCGCTGGCCGCGATCGAGCATCAATGGTGGTTCGTGTCGCTGCGCAATCCAGCGATCATCAGCATGCCGCTATCGTTCGCGGTCGCGATCCTGCTGTCGCTGGTCACGCGAGAGAAGAACGCCGATCTCGCCTTTGACGAGATGCAGCGGCGCATCCTGCTCGGACCGGTTCAGCCGAACAGCAGCGAGCAAGGCCAGACGAGGAGTGCAGCGTGAACCGCGGCGCGCAAGGCGAGATGTCGCAATAGCACGGTAGCTCACATATCGTGCAACACACTCACTGTCGTCCTGGCGAAAGCCAGGACCCATTACCCCTTACGTCAATGCTGCGCGACGCTGGGGCCCCAATCCCTCTCACAATCACATGTGGTGGTTATGGGTCCTGGCTTTCGCCAGGACGACGAGGGGAGATTGCGTGCTCAAATCTATCACCGTTCTGCCAGCACAATGGCGAAGCCGTTGCGCCTGCATGACGACAATCACGCCAACCCCTCACTTCCCCTTCGCGGCCTTCGCCTTCAGCTTCGCCGCGCGATAGCGGGCGGCGCCGCCTTCGCGGATCGACTGTTCGCTGCGCTCGAGCGCCATCGCGTCGTCGGGGACGTTCTTGGTGATGACGGAGCCCGAGCCGATATAGGCGCCCTTGCCGATCGTGACCGGCGCGACCAGCGAGGTGTTGGTGCCGACGAAGGCGCCCTCGCCGATCAGCGTCTTGTGCTTGAGGAAGCCGTCGTAGTTGCAGGTGATGGTGCCGGCGCCGAGATTGGAATTGGCGCCGACATGGGCGTCGCCGACATAGGAGAGATGGTTGACCTTGACGCCGGCCTCCAGCGTCGCGGCCTTGGTCTCGACGAAATTGCCGATCCGCGCGCCGTCGCCGAGCGAGGTGCCGGGCCGCAGCCGGGCATAGGGACCGACCGACACCTTCTTGCCGATGCGGGCCTCGACGATGTGCGAGAAGGAGTGGATCACGGCGCCGTCGTCGATCGAAACGCCCGGTCCGATCACCACGAACGGCTCGATCACGACGTCCTTGCCGAATTTGGTGTCGGCGGCGAGATAGACGGTGTCCGGCGCGATCAAGGTCACGCCGGCCTCGAGCGCCTGCTTGCGCAACCGCACCTGCATCACGGCCTCGGCCTCGGCGAGCTGCGCCTTGGTGTTGATGCCGCGCACTTCATCTTCGCTGGTCTCGATCACGACGGCCTCCAGTCCCAATTCCCTGACGATGCCGACGGCATCGGTCAGATAATATTCGCCCTTGGCGTTGGCGTTGCCGATCTTCTCGATGATCGCGAGCGCCTTGCTGCCGTCGAATGCCATCACGCCGGCGTTGCACAGCGTGATCTTGCGCTCCTCGGCGCTGGCATCGGCATGTTCGCGGATCGCAACCAGCTTGCCGCTTTCGGTCACCAGGCGGCCGTAGCCGGTCGGGTCGGCGGCGTGGAAACCGAGCACCGCGAGCGCAGCGCCGTCACGCAGCGGTGCGCGCATCCGCGCAAAGGTCTCGGCCGAGATCAGCGGCGTATCGCCGAACGCGACCAAGAGGTCGTCGGCGCCGCGGGCGAGCGCCTCGCGCGCCGCCAGCACTGCATGTGCGGTGCCGAGCCGCTCGCGCTGCACGAAGATCTGCGCGTCGGGCCGCACCCGGCGCGCCTCGGCGGCGACCGCGTCGTGGTCGGGGCCGATCACGACCGCGAGCTGCGATCCCTCACCGGCGGCGGCCGCATCGAGCACATGCGCCAGCAGCGACTGCCCGGCCACCGGGTGCAGCACCTTCGGCAGCGACGAGCGCATCCGCGTGCCCTCGCCGGCCGCAAGCACCACTGTCAGGCTCGATCGCGCAGTCATTCGGCATCCTCGACGATTCGCGCAGTCCGCTGCGCAACGGCTTCCTTCGAGGCGTCTTTAATTGTTTTCCCCGACAGAAGAAACCGATTCGCCTCCGCGGCCCCTCAGATTCAAGTTCCCGGTCCATTTCCTGTTAATCTTTGCCTCGTGATTCGGCGGGCCTTGAGGAGGGCCAAGCGGGCTTTGGCCAAAGATCCCGACAATCTGGCGGCGGATTTCGACACCGAGAGCACCACCGGCTTTTTGGCCGAGGAGGATGCCTTCGATCGCCGCATGCTGTGGCGGCTCGGCTCGTGGGGCGTGGCGGCGGTCGGCGCCGTCACCATCGCCGTGATGGCCAACCAGTCGGCGCTGACGCTGCGGCGCGACCAGGTCGCCGCATCCGATATCGCGCGCCAGGCCCAACAGTTGCAGACGCTGGCGAAGGAGAGCCACAACGAGACACGGCGGCTGGCATCCGCGATCGATACGCTCAACGGCGACCGCGACCGGCTATATTCGCGCGTCACCACGCTGGAACAGGGTCTTGACTCCGTGACCGGCACAATCGCGAAACAACCGGTAGCAGCCGTGCCGGCACCACCGCCCAATCCGGCAGCGGCGCCAGCTGCGCCGTCCGCTTCAGCCAATTCGACGCCCATCGCGGCGGCACCGGCCGTTGCCGCCGTCGCCACGACGCCGCCTGCCGCATCGGACAAGCCGGTCGCTACCGACAAGGTGGTAGCATCCATCGACAGCAAGGCGCCGGTCGAGAAGCCAGTTGCTGCGGCCGAGAAGCCCATGGCGGCCGAAAAGAAGCCGGCGGCCGCTGCGAGCAGACCGCCGATTGCCGCAGAGAAGCCGTCCGCCTCCGAAGGTTCGCCGCCGACTTCTGCCCCCGCCCCATCCGTTGCCAGTCCGATGAGCGCCGCTGCTGCCGCGGCCAGTACCGACGAAATAAAGCCGGCCGCGCCAGCGCCATCGGCCAGTCCGGTTGCGGACAAGCCGCTGATGGCATCGCGCGATCCTGCGCCGAACAAGGCAACCGACGCGCCCAAGCCGCCGACCGCGAGCGACGTCAGCGCCGCTCCGATCCCGCCGCTGGTGATCACATCGGATCCGGACTCCGAAGTCGAAGAGGATGCGCCGAAGGCGCAGATCCAGCGCACCGAGTTCGGCGTCGATCTCGGCACGGCAAATTCGGTCAATGGGCTGCGCGCGCTGTGGCGCGGCCTGTTGAAGTCGAAGGCCAACGCGCCGCTGGCCGCGCTGCGGCCGATCATCGTCATCAAGGAGAGCAGCAACGGGCTCGGCATGCAGTTGCGCCTGGTGGCCGGGCCGCTGAACGACGCCGGGACCGCCGCCAAGATCTGCGCCGGCCTCAGCCCGGTCCAGCGAACCTGCGAGACGGCGATCTATGACGGCCAGCGGCTGGCCCTGAACGAGCCGCCCGCCGGCGCCAGACCGGCTGTGCCGCACCGGCGGGTCGCGCCGAGGCGCACCGCCCCACCACCGCCGCAGCCGGTTGCCGAGGAAAAGAAGCCGGAAGGAACGACGATCTCCTCGATGTTCCGACGAAACAGCCAATAACTATGCCCGGCAACGGATTGCAGCCAAATTCTCAACCGATTTCGCTGCTTCTTGCCGAGCCTTGTCCCAGCCCCCGTTCCCGACCATAGTGCCGCGATGACAAAACCTCCGTTCCGCCTCTCCCCCTATCAGGTCCAGTTCCTGATGGTCGTGGGCTTCGTCACCGTCGGTTACGCGCTGTACGTGCGCTATCTCGCGATCGAATTCTCGCCGGTTGCACTGGCCTGCGACGCCGGCGCGCAGACCATGCTCTGCAAGGCGCGCGCGCTGTCGACCGTGCTGTTCAAGAACTCGGTGTTCGGGATCACCGCGCTGGTGATTGCGGTGCTGAACCTGACGCGGCCGTCGATCGTGCTGCTCACCGTCGGCTTGATCGCAGCCGGGCTCGGGATCGTGCTCTACAACGTCGTGCTGTCGGGGCTCGCGATCGGGCTGTTCATCATGGGTTTTGCGCGGCCCGCGCCCGCCACAGCGTAGCGGCGAACAAGAGGTACATCACGCAGGTCCAGTCCGACTGCCAGTTGATCGTGCCCTCGCTGTAGATCGTGAACAGCGCGGCGATCGCGAGCAGACCGGCGAACACGGATTCCGCGAGCGGCCGGATGCCTTCCTTCGGGCGGTTGAGCATGGTCAGCAGCGCGAACGGCACCACCGCCATGGTCAGCGAGGCATACGGGAAATCGCGGTAGCGCGGATCGAACGCGAAGCCGAGCGCGGTTTCGGCGGCGATCACTGTGGTGGCGACCAGCACGATCGCCAGCAGCGCGCCGATCGCGCCCTTGCCGCGATAGTCGCGCGGCCCGACCAGCTCCAGGAAGGTCGGCAGCGAGCGCCCGGCGATCAGCGCATGTGCTGTCAGCAAGGGCGAGGCGATCGCGGCCGCGAGCAACACGCCCCAATGCAGCCAGCCGCCGACGCCGTAACTCTCGTAATACATCTTGTCGCCGGCGATCCCGAGCAGCGTCCCTGCCGTCGTTGCCGAAATCGCGACCGCGATCCAGGCCGACGGCCGCGGCGTCCAGGGCCGGCGGCGCAGGGTCAGCCAGGCCGCGAGGAAGGTGGCGATCGACAGTGCCATGCCGCCCGCCATCTGCAGCTTCCAGGCCGGATAGTTGCTGATCGCAACGCCGGGTGGATACTTGACCTGCCGCTTGACGGCATCGAACAGGCCCCAGTTGCCGCCGACGGTGCCCTCGAGCTTGCGCTTCCAGGGCTGGTCATAGGCTTCGATCAGGTTGACCCGAAAACCCTCGCGCTTGGCGAGATCGAGGATCTCGGACACCACCCGCGCCTGGTTGGTGCGCGACGGCAAGGCGCCCTCCCGCATCCGTCCCGCGCTCGGCCAGCCGGTCTCGCCGATCAGGATCTCCTTGCCCGGGAACGTCACCGCCATCCGCTTGCGGATGTCGTCGACATGCGCCGCGGCGTACTTCGCCTTGACCGGGATGTCCTCCCAATACGGCAGGATGTGAATGGTGACGAAATCGACCGCGTCATAGATTTCGCGGTTCTTCAGCCAGTATTCCCAGACGTCGGCATAGGTGACCGGCAGATTGCCCGCCGCCGCCTTCACCGCGCGGATGTTGCCGGCAAGATCGGTGGCGGTCATCTCGCCGCGCAGCAGCACCTCGTTGCCGACGATCAGCGAAGTGACGACACCGGGATATTCCTTGGCGAGCCGGACCGCGATCGCGATCTGCTGCAAGTTCTTGAAGCGGTTGCTGCTGAGCCAGATGCCCTGCATCACCTTCAGGCCGACCTTGGCCGCGACGCCGGGCACCTGGTCGAGGCCGTTCTCGATCGAATAGGTCCGCACGCAGTCGGTGACCTTGGCGAGATCGGCAAGGTCCTGCTCGATCTGCTCAACCGGAATCTGGGTGGTCGGATCGAGCGGCGTCTGGGCGCCGCGGAACGGCGTGTAGGACACGCATTGCAACTTTGCGGCAGGATCGATCGGCGCACGCGCGAGCGTGATCGGCGTGGCGAGCCACCACCACACAGATGCAATCACGGCGAGCGAGATCAGGAGAAGCGCCAGCGGCGTACGAAGCGAAATCGGTTCCATCCTCCGGGGGACCGTCGAATTAGCCGGTCACAGCCCGTCTGCCAAGTCCAGGAATCGGTCAATACCATGGTTGTCCTGCGACAGTTTTGCGCTGGGTCGATAAAGTTGTGAGTTTGCTGGACAAAATACCAAATTCCAGTCATCAGATTTCGCCAGAGTCTCCGCCGCACTGGAGACCTATTTGGACGGCATCACGCGAGCCGTTAGGATGATCCCGCAGGGGCCGGAACATATCGGGGAATGCATGCGTCGACGGCTGCTTGAGTTGAAGAACACTGCTTTGCGTCATCTTGCTGTAACGGGCCTCGTCACAGCGCTCGCGCTCCTGAACGGAGCCGGCGGCGCGTTCGCCCAGAGCGGCACGCCGAATCCGCCTGACCAGGCCAAACAGCAGCCTGGCCAGCCCGACGCCAATGCCAACGCCGTGCGGGAGGCCAACCAACGCAAGGTCGAGGAGTTCGTCGAGGCCCAGCAGGCCATCAACGGCCCGGCCGGCAACCCGGAATGCGTCTGGCTCGGCCGCCGCGTGGTCCGCCTGATGTGGAACGACGACCTCGACACCGCGTTCCGCCACCTCGACCTCTACGATCGGTTCGGCTGCCCCGGCGGCCACGTCCAGGCCGCATTCCGCTGCCTGACCCGGTTCGGCGCCCAGATCGACGACAAGGTGCGCGGCAGCCTCGACGGCCGCATCCACGCCTGCTGGATCAACCCGGGTGCCCAGCCGCAGGCCGCGGCAGCCGCCGCCGCGCCCACCCCGGCGCCGTCGACGGCCGGCAATGCCGCGCCAGCGCCGGCCGCCTCGCCCTCGCCGGCGCCGACCCCGTCGGCGACACCGGCGCCGGCGTCGAAATAGCCGCATCATGCGATCGGGTCCGGCCGCGATTTTTTTCGCGGCTGGAACGGCTTGCGCCCTTAAAACGCCATTGCGGCATACCAGTTGTTAAATCGGATGGCGGAGATATCTTTCCCTCCGCCGCTATGTTGGTCGAACCCAGGGGACGGGTTCGCTTAGTCCTCAATCTCAGGCCCCGTATGGTTTAACCGCGATGCGCGCCGTCGTCGCCGTCCTGTTGCTTGTCACCGCTGCCCACGCCGCCCTGTGGGGTCTCTTCCAGGAGAAGCAGTCGGCGCCCGATTTCCGTGGCACGTTGCCGAGCCTGTCCTACGCCCCGTTCGAGTCCGGCCACACCGTCGCAGATGTTGCCGCCGACACCGAGAAGGTGCGCACCGACCTGCGAAAGCTCTCGACGCTTACAAAGGCGGTCCGCCTCTATTCGTCGACCGAAGGCAACGAGCTGGTGCCGCCGGTCGCCGCCGAGTTCGGCATGAAGGTCACGGTCGGCGCCTGGATCGACAAGGACGCCAACCGCAACAATCGCGAGATCGAAGCCGCGATCAACCTGGCCAAGCGCAACAGCAACGTCATCGGCATCGTGGTCGGCAACGAAACCGTATTCCGCGGCGAGCAGGTCCCGCTGGAGAACCTCGGCTCGGTTCCGGAAATCGGCGTGCCACCCGAGGAGTCCGAACGGATCCTCCGCGAGGAGGCGCAACGCCTGCACGACGCGGAAACGCAGCCTGAAGACAAGCGGTCCGAAGCCGTCAAATGGGCGATCGCCGAAAGCAACGTCCACCGGCTGATCAAGGTGATCCAGCGCGTCAAGAAGTCGGTCAGTGTTCCCGTCACGACCGGTGAAATCTGGAACATCTGGCGCGACCATCCGCAGCTCGCCAACTCGTCCGACTTCATCGCCGCGCACGTGCTGCCGTACTGGGAAAATTTCACCGACAAGCAGGCGGTGGATCAGGCGGTCGACCGCTACAATCTGTTGCGCGACTCGTTCCCCGGCAAGCGCATCCTGATCGCCGAATTCGGCTGGCCGAGCCAGGGCTACAATCTGCGCAGCGCCGAGCCCGGCCCGTTCCAGCAGGCCACCGTGCTGCGCAATTTCGTCGCGCGCGCCGAAGCGATCGGCATGGACTACAACATCGTTGAAGCCATCGATCAGCCGTGGAAGTTCTTCGAAGGCGGCGTCGGTCCCTACTGGGGCGTCCTCAATGCCGACCGCGAGGCCAAGTTCGCCTGGACCGGCCCGGTCACCGATCTGAACTACTGGAAGATCGCACTGGTCGCCGTGCTGGTTGGCCTCTTCATGTCGCTGCCGATCCTGCGGCTGGACCAGCCGACCGTGATGCAGGCGCTGCTGCTGTCGGCCGCAGCTAACGGCGTCGGCGCCTGGGTTGCGACCGTGTTCTCGTACTGGACCACGCACTACTTCGTCTGGGGTTCGGCCTTTGCGCTCAGCCTCGGCCTCGTGCTGCTGGTTCCGCTGGTCCTGATCGCGATGGCGCGGATCGAGGAGATCGCAGCGGTGGCGTTCGGACGCGGCCCGCGCCGGCTGATCGGCAAGAGCGAGCCGCTCGCGCCCGCCACGATGGGCGAGGACGTCAAGTTTCCGAAGGTCTCGATCCACATCCCGGCCTATTTTGAACCGGTCGAGATGCTGAAGCAGACGCTCGATGCGGTGTCGCGGCTCGACTATCCGAATTTCGAGTGCGTCTGCATCATCAACAACACCCCCGATCCCGACTTCTGGCGGCCGATCCAGGATCACTGCCGGATGCTCGGCGAGCGCTTCAAGTTCATCAATGCCGAGAAGGTGCAGGGATTCAAGGCCGGCGCGCTGCGGATTGCGATGGAGCGGACGGCGGCGGACGCCGAGATCATCGGCATCATCGACGCCGACTATGTCGTGCATCCGGACTGGCTCAAGGACCTGGTGCCGGCGTTCGCCGATCCGCGCGTCGGCCTGGTGCAGGCACCGCAGGAGCATCGCGACGGCGACCGCTCACTGATGCACTACATCATGAACGGCGAGTATGCCGGCTTCTTCGATATCGGCATGGTCCAGCGCAACGAGTTCAACGCCATCATCGTGCACGGCACGATGTGCCTGATCCGCCGCGCCGCGATGGACAAGGCCGGCGGCTGGTCCTCTGACACGATCTGCGAGGACACCGATCTCGGCCTCTCGATCCAGCAGCAGGGCTGGCTGACGCACTACACCAATGTGCGTTACGGCGAAGGCCTGCTGCCCGACACCTATGAGGCGTTCAAGAAGCAGCGCCACCGCTGGGCCTATGGCGGCTTCCAGATCGTCAAGAAGCACTGGCGGCGCTTCCTGCCCGGCGCCAGCCGGCTGACGCCGGACCAGCGCCGCGAATTCTCGCTCGGCTGGCTCAACTGGCTCGGGGCCGAAAGCCTTGGCGTCGTGGTCGCGATCCTCAATCTGATCTGGGTGCCGATCGTGGCCTTCGCCGACATCGCGATCCCCGACAAGATCCTGACCCTTCCGATCATTGCCTCCTTCATCGTCTCGCTGATGCACTTCGTGGTGCTCTACCGGCTGCGGGTGAACATCAAGGCGGCCCAGATGCTGGGCGCCATGATCGCGGCGATGAGCGTGCAGTGGACGGTGTCGCGCGCGGTGGCGCAGGGCCTGATCACCGAGCATCTCGCCTTCGCCCGCACCTCGAAGGGCGGCCTGTCGCGGATGTCGATCGAATTCCAGGCGTTCTGGGAGGCCGTGATCGGCGTGCTGCTGCTGATCGGCGCCATCGTGCTCGTCGTCACCAACGGCACCAAGCAGGTGCGCGAGATCTACATCTTCGCCGGCGTGCTGGTGCTGCAAAGCCTGCCGTTCCTTGCCGCCGTTTCCATCGCGATCCTGGAGAATTCGCGGATCAACGAGTTCGCATTCTGGCGCAACAGCGCGATCCGGACGGCGGAACTGATCGGGCTCCGCCCGGTCAGCCTGCCCTCGGTCGCCGCCCCGTCGCAGCCGGTCGGCTCGGAAATCCGCCACGACAGCTGAGCTACTTCAAGAAACGGCCCTAAACACAGGCATCGGAACGGCAAATTCGCCGCAACGGTGCACAATTGACCGCCCCTCGGCTATTGACCCGATGGGCCCTGCCCCCTACACAGCGCGGGCTGGAGCATGATCCGGAGCGGCTCAAGGCCTATCGTCCGGATCCGATGTTCAGGTGAGTGAGCGCGTAGCTCAGGCGGTAGAGCACGTGACTTTTAATCATGGGGTCGAGGGTTCGAGTCCCTCCGCGCTCACCAGCTAACCACCGACAAACAAACCACTTTCCCAAATCGGCGCGCTGCTCGACTGAGGAGCGGTTGGCAATTTCCGCCTCCGAGTTGGCAAACCCCCGTTCATGGGCCGTTCCGCTGCGGGTCGGCAACGGCGCCCTCGTCGACGGGGGAGCGGCATGAACCGCTACGTCCTCAAGCCACGCGAGGCCACGATCCTGGCCCTGCTCCTCGCCGCCGATCGCGAGATGACGGCGCTCGAGATCGGCCGGGACTCCGGCCTCTGCCGCAACGGCAACACGCGGACCTGGGCCGAACTCGGCTCGTCCCTGATCCGGCCGCTGCTGATCGCCGGCGCCGCGGCGAAGTGCGGCCGCAAACCCCTTTGCTTCGAAATCACGGAACGCGGTCGGATCGCGATCGCGCTTTTCCGGGTCATCGCCAACAGAAAGGTTCGACATGACGCTGACGCTTGACGAGAAGATGAATGGCGCCGAGACCCGAGCACGGCAGCAGACGGCGGAGAGGCACTTCTTCGACCAGGCTCAGCCGTTCTTCCCGCTCGGGTTTTCGATCGGCTACCGCAATCCAGGCCACTGGGACGTTTACGCGAAGCAGTGCCCTGGCTACGCGTCGGCATGGCAAGCCGCGCATCCCGAGGGGGCCACCAGCGCCAACGACGGCGACCGTGAGCGGGCATTCCGCATCCGTGGTGCCCCGGGCGACGTGCAGGTGATCGATGAGCGTTGGAATCCCAACAATCCGCACCCGCGGGAATGGATGAAGTTTCGCAGCGTCACCGCGGCAATGGTCTGGATCTGCGAAGAGCTCATGCAGGAGCCGGGCAAATGAACAGCCAACTCTTTTGGACCGGCGTGGTCCTTTTGTTCATCGCGGCCTACTGCCTCGCCAAGACGTGGTTCCAGCCGGCCGGCATCCTGGCGACCGTCGGCGCCGTGCTCATCGTCATCGTGATCCTCACGGTCGGTATTCCCGCGGCGTTCACCGCCGGCGGCTACGTCATCACCACAATCGCCGAAATGAACGGAGGCTAGGCCATGGGCCAACCGGTATCAGACGAGCGCGCGTTCGAGCTCGCACGCCGTCTAAAAGATCACCTGACGGCCGAGGAGGCTGCGATCGCGATTATGGAATACGCGACCGATGCCATCGAGCAGGAGCGCGCTGATCGCACCTGGATCTCACCGATTAGGACCGTCGCCGATCTGGCCAACAACCTTCTGACGCTTGACCAGGCGCTCGCCGTCTACGGCGCTTACTTAATCGATCAGACGGAGGACAGCTGCCGCGCGCGAGGCCGTTCGCTCTCGCTCGAGCACGTCGTCGACATCCGGATCTAGCGGGACGCATCCATCCCGCAAAGCCTGGTTATCTAATCCTCTATAGCCATCTAAACTGGGACACGAAGATCGGTTGGACGCTCAATCAAGCCTTTTCGACAGGTCGATGCCGATAACCGTGATGTCCTCGACATGGGGATGCTTGTTGGCGATGGATTTCCAGTGAGCGCGAAGCGCCTCAAGCAGCTCTTCGAACTCGACCAGGTCTCCTGATGGAAGTTGCCATCTCCGTCCCTTGGTGCGGTTCACCATAGCGAAAATGCCGTGCGCGGAGCGATTGTCGCGCAGGTAATCGCCCGAAAGCTGGTTCTCAAGCCGCTCGAACAGCTGCGGTCCCGTCCAACGCTCCGCCAGCTTGAGCTCGGCTGGCACCGGCGCATCAAAACCAGCGCCGTGGAACCGCAAATCAGGACGTTTGTCGTCAGCAAACTCCTCTTCCTGCGTAATAGTGTATCGGCCTTGCGCCTTTCCGCGGAGTTCGTGCGCGAGATAGTTGCGCATCTCGGTCTCTTCCTGAACGCGTTGGAGGACCTTTGCGACGCTGTCGTCGCCGTTTTCAAGATCGTCCTTGAGATCGAGGAGACGCATGATTGCGAGATTGGCGAGCTCCCGGTGGTTTGTCGGATTGCGATCGAGATGTTCGTGGAAGTCTCTTACTTGCGCCGGCGACCACGGCGTCAGGTCTGCATCCTGCTCGGCTTTAGACTGCGCGTGGGATGCAAGCCACGGCCGGGATGGGGCATTCGGATGCTGGGCTGCGATCTCAGCGAGGGCCACATATGCCTCCTTGCCGGGGATCTGCTTCAGTTGACTGAATAGGGCGTTGCGGGCGTTCTGAGCATTGTCGCGCAACCCTGGGGAATACACGCCACCGCCGGATCGATCGATATCTTCGTCCTCGCGGATATAGCGCTGCATCAGGAGAAACAGTTCCTTCAAGTGCGTTGCCGTGGCGTGTCGTCGCCGAATGCCCGTTGACTCCGAACGGTGCCCGCCCAGAATCCGTGTAACGAAGGTCATCGCGAACGCTGTCTGCGCCTTAGCATCCGTAATGGACGCAAGGTGTGTTGCGACCGCCGGTATCGCTTGCTCCGGGTCTACGCCGACCCAGACTGCGTACCATATCGCCGCAACATCGGCATCGGTGGCCTGCTGGGCTTTGAGCTGCGCGAGCGCAGCCAGGTCCTCGTCGGAAACCGAGGTGCTGCCCTGAACGACGGCCAGCAGCTTGCCGAGATTGAAGAGACTGCGGACGACGTTAGTGCGAAGGAATTCCAGAATGGCTGGTGCCAGTTGCTCCCACGCCCATTGTCCCGACCAGCTCACATCGCTTAACAGATAGTGCGACTCTTCATCCGGCTTTTCGGACAACACCTCCTGTCTGATTTCATTCAAAAGGAAGTCGCCAACAATCTCAGGATAGGCTTCGAACAGCTTCGGAAACCACGGAGGAAAGCCATTCAGTTCATGGGCAGCGTAGCGGCACGCAATAAGCACCTCGTCTTTGGATAGGTTTGACGGCCAATCAGGTGTTTCCGCCGCTTCGACATCCAAACCCGCAAGACCAAAGATGACAAAGATCGGCGTCGAGTTTGTTGGCGCGCCTTCGGAGCGGAGCACCGGTCGATACCTGCGCCAGTAGGTTGTCACCCCCTCGCGATAGGCTTGCGCAACCTCTTCGCCGAACTCGGGAATTAGTTCGCGCCAACGGCCGACAGTCCATCGGTTGGCCCGCTCGGCTTTCTCGCGGAGGTACTCGTGCAAGTACCACTGAGCGTTTGAGATGTCGGTCGGGGTCTTCAACTGCGGCGCGCGGACGAACTCGACATGCGAGAGGATAAATTCCCTGGATTTCGCGCGGTCGTCTCGTTCCTTTTTCTCCCTCGCGGCGGCGCGCTTCTTCCACTTCGTTTCTTCGCGGTCGTGCTCGCTGACGGGAGGGTTGAGAAGCTCCTCAAGACGCTCTTCAAGCTCGGAATTGCTCCGCACAAGCTCGCTAAGCAGGTCGAGCCACATCGGCGGCCGATTGCCTTTCGCGTAGATTGCAAACGCGAGCGTGAGAGCAACTAGCTTGTCGTCTTGATCCGCTTCTGCGCGAATAGCCCCGGCTGCATAGTCGAAGTCATCCACCCCAAATTCCCAATAAGCGCCCAGCGTTGCAGCCTGCCAGAAGTACGTCAGGCGGCGCTCATGCTTCGTATAGCGGATGCTCTCGCGCAAGCTGTGCACGTCATACCAGAATGCCGCCCGGTTGAGCTCCAACCACGCGGGCACCAGCTTTCCGAACTCGGCCTTCAGGTCGCGAAGATCGTCATCCCAATCCTTGATCGCCCTGAACTTATGAAGGATGCCGAGCGTGGGCCTTTCGAGCGCTTCTACCCGTCTTTCCCGGATGAGCCTCTCGGCGGCGATCGAAGCAGCCTTGAGGAGCCACGCATTCTTCTTCGATACGTCGCAAAAGCCTCGCTCGATGAACGGAGGGGATTCCAGCAAAAGATTGAGGCCCTCAGCAAGGCTAGGCAGAAGCTCGGCGGGCGCGGCTTCGACAACTCGGGCGACAGCATCCGTCAGAGAGTCGACGGAAAAACGTTCCTTCGAGCCTGCTTTGCTCAAGGCCTCAAGAAGCCACGCGACTGTTTCGGGCGTCGGGTCAGGCGCGGCAACGAGCTCGCTGAGCCAATCGCGGTTGAGCACGGGCGCCTCATTCAGGAAGCTGGTTCGAAGGTCGTCCAGGTCTTGGGGCGTTGCAACCTCACGGGTCGCGCGTATCGCTGCGGTTCGCGTGTATTGTGCCGTGCTCGGGGAAATCGCTAGGGCTTTTGCTTCGCCCTTGAGCGCACCAAGGCGTCCCAGCCAGACCATCCTTATGAGAAAGCTGACGATCTCTGCATTCGCAGCATATGTCTTGAGATGAGCACGGATATCCTCGACCAATTCGGGGCTCGCGAAGCGCTGCACTGCGGCATAGTCGAGAGCACTGCGGCCGGACTTCCCGGACGCGAGCTCCTTGCACACATCGGCGAGGATGGCCTTGCGCGTTGCGAGCGGCAGGGCGCTTGGGTCGCCACCCTCGAAGAGCACTTCGGGCGCAACCCTCAGAACGCGTTCACGGATGCGCTCGTCAAGGATGGCAAGCCAAGGAAGCACCGGTCGCATGGTTGGCACGATTACTTCCACGCCGTATTGTTCCCGAAAAAGGAGGGCTTCAATTTCACGGCGTGAGGCTGATCGCTCAAGCAGGCAAGACAGCCACTCGGCTGTTAGGAATTCCCGAACTGAGCGGTGGTGAAACCGGACAGTTCCATAGATCGCTTCGTCGAATATAGGCCGCGAGAGAAGCGTTTGCTGGTCGACGTCGTCCCAATCGGGCAGGACCAGCTGAACGGCGATGCCCCTGCTGTTATGAGACCCGTCCGGCACCTGGATGGTTGGCTCCTTTCCCAAAATCGACGCCGCAGCAAGCAACCTCGCTCCCTTACGTGCACGCTTCGCCGCGAGCGGCCGGGCCTCACGATGATTCTGGTCGCGCTCCTCTAGCCTACGCTGAACACTATTGTGCATCAGCTCGAGGCGGGTACCGATGCGGTGTTCTTTGGTCCAAAACTCGACGAGCTCCTCGAGATCTTGCGGTCTCGTCGTAAAGGATTCCGCATCGGCACGTTCGATGTCCTCAAGGAATGCCTGCGTATCGCTCACGCCGCGCCCTAGCGCAAAGGCTTCGATCTGGCCCGTTGAGAGATCGTCGAGAGCGACAATTCGAAAACCCGCAGGCGCTTCCTTTTCTTTCGAATCTTCCGTGCCGAGGGCATCCAGATCGAGCAAATCCTCTAGCGAGGTGTCGACGGACGGATCGGCCGCAGCGACCTTCGTGGTCTCAGGGGCGATGGGTAGGTGACGCTCGCAAGATTCCAGATCGGTTTTGGCGCGCCACGCACTTGTGCGTCCCGTCAGAACGATGTGCGCTCGCGTGCTCGCCGCCTGAATGCGACGGCCAAGCTTGCGAACAGCCCGCTCAAAATCCCCGGGGTTGCGAAGCCGCGCTTCATCGACGGAGTCCAAAAGTAGCCAACCTTCGTCGGTGGAGGACAGCCACTCTTCGAATTCATCGAAGGTGCCGACCTCAAACGCCTCCTCGAAATCGCCGGGAATGTGTTCGAGCCGTAGAAAGAACGCTTTCTTTCCTTCGGCACGGAGACGATTCGCGGTCTGCCGTATTTCCTCGGTCTTGCCCGATCCCGCCTCGGACAAGATGACAGTGCGATAGCCTTTCAGAAGATCGTCCCATTGCAGACGAGAGCCAGAGAAGAAAGCTTGGTTCAAGTCGAAAGCATCGCTCTCGCGCGCATGCTTGGTGAGTTCGTGAAATGTGCGTCCCAACTGGACGAAAGGATATGATGCTTTTGTCATATGACCCATTTGTATCAGAGTTGCGCTAAATATAGGACAGTACAGGTGAAGGCCGCCATCTTGTTCCAGGCCAACAGATGCGCCCTTTTTCCGCGTGCAATGGATCTGAAGAATAACCTTCGATTTTTGGCGTTTTGGTTCCGTGGATGCGTGGGCGGGAGCCGTCGCTTGTCCGGCTTTGCAGACCGTATCCCAGCCGGCTGGGTCGCCATAAACATGGGGGGGCCTGGCGACGAAGCGTCCAGGTCTTTGGCCCGCGAATATCTGGCCGCCCAGCGGCAGCAGCGGGCATCGGAGGAAATATGAACTTGATCGAAAAGGCCCGCGAGTTCGCGCGGGAAAAACACGCGCAACAAAAACGGAACTACACCGGCGAACCGTACTTCCTTCACCTCGAGGAAGTCGCCAGTATCGTGGAGCGCGCCGGCTTGTCAGAGACCGCGATCGCGGCTGCCTGGCTGCATGACACCGTCGAGGACACCGACGCCACCCTGCCCGAAATCTGCGCGAAGTTCGGCTCGGCCGTCGCGCTGATGGTGCTCGACCTCACGGACACGCCGCCGGGGTATGGCTTGAACCGGGCGAGCCGAGGAGAAATTGACCGGCGCCGCCTCGCCGCGGCAAGCCCGGAAACGCAGGGGGTCAAATGCGCCGACCTCATCAGCAATACGTCGTCGATCGCGAAGCATGACCCCGGATTCGCGACCAAGTATCTGCCGGAGAAGCGCGCCACGCTCGAGATCCTGACAAAGGCGCCGGCGCCGCTGCTCGAACAAGCATGGGCTTCGCTGCGCGCGGCCGAAGGTGAATTGGCAGGAGCGGTAGGAATCGAACCCACGTAACCGGTGTTGGAAGCCGGTGCCTTACCACTAGACGACACTCCCATATTTGGTCCCTGGGGCCAGATTCGAACTGGCGATCACCGGTCCACAGCCGATCGCTTTGGGCCTCTAAGCTACCGCAGGGGAAAATGAACACAGCAACCGCGTCGACCGCATCGACATACGAGCGCTACAAGACGGCGCGCCTATCCGGCATGTTCTCGGCGCCGGCAAGCCGCTCGATCGGCGTCTCTACTACCCGAGGCTATCGTCTCGAGGAGCGGCTGAGGACCGAGCTGCCTGCCGATCGGTATGAGGCGTTGATGTCGCCCGCGGCTCGAAGGCATCGCCGCCAACTGTCCCGACCACAGGCACCGACTTGCTTGTGCAAGCCGGCGGACGATTTCGCCGATGCGAAATCAAATCGTCAACAGCGTCACCGCCATCTGTCATCACGGGCCGCACCCTTGCCCGGAAAACGGAAGGTCAGATGCGCAAGGCCGAGTATATCGGCGGCACGGTGGACGTTTTCATTTTGGTCGATCTGACAGTGGAGAACCTGTTTATCGTTCCGTCCGATCGCGTCGACGGCGTTAGGGAGTTTACCCTGACAGAAGGGTCTGATGCATGGGATTTCAAAGATCGGTTCGATCTGATTTAGCGTCCTACCATTGAACCAAAGCGGCAATGCGCAAAGAAGGATCAGTGTGCTGGAATGTGAAGCGCTGCATACGCGAACCAAGCCGCAGCAGCCGAGGCAAGAGCCGATATTGCAGCCAGGGCTGTCGAGATGAGCGCATAGCGTGGGAGCTTGCTGGTTGCGACTAGCGCGTCATACTCAGCGATCGCTCGAATGATCTCCGCTTCGCTTGTCCCTCCTGCACTGCGGCTGCGATGGAGAAGGTCGACAAGCCGCTCTCGGTCTTTCGACATGACCAGAACTCCATCTTAGCCGACGAGATCGCCAATCAGCTGAAGCGCAAAGCCGACGAATAGAAAAAACACCCCACGCTTTTGATAGTAGAAGCGCTGGATCGCTGAGCCATTTTCAAGATAGGGGCCAGACGCTTCCGGCATGATAAGCTCGCGCATTGCGACAGATGGCAAGTTGTCGGGTCGAGTCTCACGATAGTGATCGAGCGCAGAATCAATCTCTTCCAGCAAAAATAGTCGCAGCACGCCCGCAATATCGAACAGCAACCCCGACGCAGTCAAAACATGGCCGGCATTGAAAAATAAGCTTAGCGGCAGCAGGAGTACTGCCACCGAGATGATAATTTGAATGATGCCGCGGATGGTCCGGAACGCGGACAACTCATCGCCTGCAATTTTACAGAGGACGGGATCAATAGCTTTCGTCCAAATCCAATTTCCCAACCGTGCAATTAGAGAATTCTCCCATTCGTACCCGCTAAGCATGAAAAGCCTCCCATTTCGAAAACGCGGACATACTGCACGAGTTTCAACCCGTGAGACAATACAACCCGGGGGTCGACACTTGGTCGCGGGTACGGGGGTCGAACCCGCCAGTCCAGGCTTATGAGAGCCGGCCCCTTCGCTACCGAGGCCCCGCGAGTAACATGGCAGGCGCGACAGGACTCGAACCTGTGGTCTCGGAATCAAAATCCGATGCCTTGGCCAGCTTGGCTACGCGCCCAGAAGGGAATAGCCGATGAACGAAGAACGTGCTTCAGCGACAAGCCTGGCGCAGGTTATTGCCTAGCGCCGCGTCGCACCCCTGCTCGGCGCTACTCGCTCTTGGCTTTTGCCAAGCAATCGTCGCCGGCTGAAAGCTGCTCGATCTCCACGAAAGCCACCGTGCTGATAACGGCCGCGGGCAGCACAACCAAGTTTTCGGCGTCTCGTACCGCAGTTGAGTTACCAAACGGGACCAAAAAAGGCTGGATCGATCCGACGATCAAATGGTGATCCGCGGTGCGAAAATACGTTCTCGAGCACATGAACGCCCCGCTCCCACTGCCGTTCGAATACCTCGCATGGATCTTAAATCCGTTTGGGATCGGCGTGATAAGGGTATGAATATCTTGATGACTTCCGATCACTGAAGCATGGTCGAGCATAGGGCTGTTGTGCGTGAACGGCGCAACAACACTGTCAGCCCTGGCCTCGCCCAGTCCCAGGAACGCCACTGCAAGTGTTCCAATTGCTGAGGTCAATCTCGAAGGATGTCTCATGAGAGTGCTAACCCAATATCGGGAGAAAGATACTACCCCAGATTGAAGCTCAAGCTCCATTCCGTCAACCCGAAAGTCGAGGGCCAAGCTGGACATGGCGCTCCCTACGGGAGTCGAACCCGTTTCCTCACCTTGAAAGGGTGATATCCTGACCGGTAGACGAAGGGAGCAGATGAAGATGTCGATCGACGAACTCGCCGCAGCAAAGGAGGCGGCCAGAGCCGAATTCGAGGCCGCCTGCCGATCGCAGACGATCACCGAGGCGGAATTCAATCCGATCCGGGAACGGTACATCGCGGCGATGCGCCAGCACCACGACGCCTGCGCGCCGCTCTGGCAAGGCAATCCGATCGAGCTGGCGCCCGAGGTCTATGCCGGCCGCCCCATTCCAGTTTATGGCGCGGGCTAGGAGAATCGAACTCCTACCTCCTGGGTGGAAGCCAGGCGCGCACCCCAGTACGCCAAGCCCGCAAAGAAAAACGTGGAGAGAGCTCGAATTCGGCTCAAGATTTGCCGGCGTAGCGGTTAGCCTAGTCCCCTATCGGCGCGTGTATCGCTGTAAGGGGAGTTTTTGTATGAAGTACGTTCTACTCGCGATTCTGGTGGCGGCTGCCGCCACGCTCTACGTGGTCATCAGCAAGGGCGCTAAGCGGTCGTTTACCGAGGACTGGTTTGCAGCGACGTTCTGGGCGACGGTTGGTGCAGGATTGCTCGCCGCCTTTTTTCTGTTCGCGTAGTCGATTGGCGAAGACGAGAGCCTGGTAATCCGCTTTTGACCAAAGCCCGCGCGGAGTGAAGATGAAGGCGCTCTATTGGCTTTTCGTAGGCGGCATCCTTTGGTTGTTCGCATATGTATTCGTTGATGCGGAGGGGCCCGCTCCACCTCTCCATTGGGAGCCATATGCCACCAACAAAGAAAGCGGAAAGCTCGTTTGGGTTTGGGCTGGTCCATATGCTACTCGCGACGAATGCATGTTCAACGCGAGGAAAGATCCGCAGAATTCCGCATCGAGAGAGCCGCTTGGCTGCTTGTACTTCGGCTATCAGAACCGGTACGTGCAGTGGATCGTCAACTCACTAGTTGCGCCTGGCGATTGGCGCTGTATCGCCCGCATGACCAAACGCGAGAAATTTGACGACCCGGTCTTTCAGCCGATCCTGCGCGACGGAAACAGCGAGGGCGACGGCTGGAAGTGCGATCTTTGAATTGGCGGAGAGGACAGGGATCGAACCTGCGCGTCCCGAAGGACTCGGCGCCTTAGCAAAGCGCTGCCTTACCGCTCGGCCACCTCTCCAAAAGCTGATACAAGGCTGGCTTTGCAGCCAGCGCGACAAGTCGGATTACCCATGGATGAACTGAAGAAATTCACGAATTGGTGGAGCTTGATGGCGGCCGCAGGCGTCGCGATCCTCATCGCAGCCATTAACCAACAGAACCCAGCCGGAATGTATTTCAGGGCTGCTGCTCGGCGGCATCGGCGAATGGATCTGCAGGCCGACGCGCACTGAAATCGTTCGCGGCGCCGTACCGGGCCAGTTCATCAAACACATCAGCACCCCGTGGAAGCCGAAGCTTCTCGGCATCGTATTCGATCTCGCCGGTGCCGTGGCGGTTGCGCGCGCAATCTACTTGGTCTCAATGGCCGCCTCGCATTGACCGCGTGGCGATCGCCGCCGGAGTCGAACCGGCAACCTCCGGGATAGGAGCCCGGCGCTCTGTCCAGTTGAGCTAGGCGACCCCGGAGCGCGCTAGCCTTCCAATTCGGCGTGATCTCGTTCGGAACCAAGCGTTCGATCGATGATCGGGCGGCAAGCCTTCTCGATCGCGTCGACGAACGTTTTCACCCGCACATCAACTCGGTTCGCGTCTTTGATCTCTTGCTGGTAAACTTCGGCCATCCCCTCCCACACGTCGCACTCCATGCGCGTCCGCCGGTCCTGCGCATTCGGCCCGATGAATGGTCGGTAGCATAGCTCCTGGGCGGACACGACCACGAAGGCTCTGGCCTCGCGAGCTGCCTGAAAAAAGTCCGCCGCCTCGACGCCAAATAACGCTATATATCGGGGCCGAAACTTCGCTAGCCTCTCGAACAGATCATCGTGATTCTGAACTCTCTTGAGGATCGCGTAAAATGAACCACGAGCGCTGTACGAGGCGTCGTTCTCTCCTTCCCGCCGCGGCATATCCGCATACTCCGACCCGAAGGTACCGGAACTGCGGATGATCGAGAATGCCTCCTGAACCTCATAGGCGAGCTCGAGCGCTTGTATTGCGATATCGATCCGTTTCTCCTCAATCTTCTCCCGCTTCCATCGGTCGAATGTGCGGAAGCCAAAGTATGCAATGCCGATAGTCACGCAGAAGCCGACGATGGTTAGCACATGTGTCCAGCCAAACGCCCAAGGGTCCACAGCAACCTCCTGCAATCTGTTGGCGAATCGTCCGAAGCTTACACTGTGGCGAGCGCACGAGGACTCGAACCCCGATTCCGGGCTTAGAAGGCCCGCGCCTATCCCGTTGACGGATGCGCCCTTTCCACCGGCGTGCGAAAGATCTGAAGAATGATCTTCGATTTTGGCGTTGGAGTTCCAGGGCGGATTCGAACCGCCGTGCACGGTTTTGCAGACCGGCCGATAGCCCCTCTCGGCACTGGAACGAATTGGCAGGGGATGACGGATTTGAACCGCCGATGCCGCGTTCAGAGCGCGGTGCTTTGGGCCTGGCTAAGCTAATCCCCAATGGTGGAGCGAGGCGCGTGCGCCCCGCTCGATTGTCGTCAGCGGATGAAGTCGGCCATCACCGCCGGCGCGCCGGCGTCGAAGCCGACAACATCAAGCATGCCGGCATCGCTCTGGTCCGCGATCGAGAACCCGGTCGACGTCATGCCGACAACCACCAGCTTGGCCGGGATACCGGTCTTCTGGCGGTACTGCTTCAGCGCCTGCACCGGGTGCACCCCACCGGCCCAGGTTTCGTTGTCGGTGTAGACAAAGAACGCGTCGACCTCGAGTCCCTTCTCCAGCGCGTAAAGCATCGGGAGCGCGCAGTCCGTGCCGCCAAACGGCAGGTTGGAGACAGCCCGCACGGCGTCCGTAAGACGCTGACGCGGCGAGATGGCCAACGGCGTCAGACCCGCCTCGCCCCCTCCCCAGCGGCCGCCGAAGTGTCGCTGGGAGTGTCCGGCCGAGGTGAAGCCAACCACATGGGTCTGCCTCTCCGTTGCCATGGTCACCAGCGCCAGCGCCGCGGTGGCATCCCGGCACGAGATCGGAGATCCCATGATCGGCGCCGTCATCGAACCAGACACGTCGAGCGCGATGAGCACCCGCTTCCCGCTCGCCTTCACGTTCGCAAACGCCTTGTAGAAGGCGCCGTCGAGCGCATCGATCACAGCCCTGGACGGAACCCAGGAGCCGGATCCGCGAACGCTCCGATCCGACGAGTAAACCGCCATGGCCAGCAGGATCGAGAACGGGTGCAGGCGCGACTTCCGGATTGCTCCCTCGTCGCCCAACCGCTCGACCACGAGCGCCTCGGCCAACGACAGCGGGGCGATGGTGCCGAGCCGAGTCATGTTGCCGAGATTGCGGACCAGCGCGCCAAGTCCAAGCGTCGGCAGCATGGCGCGCCATGCGTCCGGATCGGCGTTGTACTCGCTCGGGATCGCCTCCCAAGGCAGCCTTGCGGCCGCGATGAGATCGAGCAGGTCCTTCTTGCTGGTGCCCGAGCTCATGGCCTTGAGATGCGCCTGCACGATGGTCGGCAGGTCACCATGCGGGTCGAGCCCACGCATCCAACGATACAGGGCGATGCGCGCCGGCGACTCCAAAGCCGCCGGGTGAGCGGTCTGGAGCAAGCGCTTGTGCGAGTAGCTCTCGCGCTCGCGGTACTTGATCGCCTGGTACGCGACGTCATCCAGGGACTTCGAGTTGTACCAGTTCGCGATCGCCGTCTTCAGTGACCGACCCCAGCCGCGGCCGAGCGCGCGCGCAGCCTTCACGAACTGGAACAGATGCGTCGCGGTGCGGCAGACGCGCGGTACCGCGGCCAACGCCAGCTTGCGCACGGCCTGGTCGGGATGCGCGGCGCCGATCGCCAGCACGAAGATGGCAGGATCGTTCTTCGGCGCCCGGCCCTCGTCCGAGATTTCGACCGTTCGGGCGACGGTGCGTGCCGCATCCGCAGCAAAGCAGCGGTCAACGACCTTGGCGTTCTCGCGGGTGAGCGCCGGCGCCGTCTGGTAATACGTCGGCGCATCGCTGCCGAGGATCAGGAAACGGTCGAGCCGTGCCCAGTCATCGATCGCGAAAACGAAACCACCGGCATTGTTCTGCACCTGGCGCTCATTGAGCGCCTCGATCTGCGGTACCGGCTTTGAGACGATATCGGCGTACTTCATGATTGGCCTCCTCAGGGTTGGCGAGGCCGATCAACTAGAACGAACGTGAGAGCGGAGATCGGTGTTGGTTCACATTTTCAAGGTGCGATAACCGAAGTCCTGGGGCTCGTTCTAGTGGATCAACCTCGAAAGGACGGACCAGTTTGCAAGGGCCGAGCGTCAATTTGAGATCGGTGCACCGATCTTGCGATCGGTTGCCGGTTTCCTGGCCGGCGGCTTCTGGAGGATAACCGAAACTCGTGGGGCTCGGCCCCAGCAAACTGGTCTGTCGATGAACCCTTCGAAAGAGACCGGACGAACATGATGGCGAAGATCGGGTTTTAGCGCTCTACTAGGCTGAGCTACGTCACCTTTCGGCAACGACTGGATTTGAACCAGCGACCTCTACCTCCTGAAGGGTAACCGACACTTCTGGGGCTCGTCCGATACTTTGAAGGGCGAACGTAAGAACGGCGATCGGGGGTTTCATTAACAGTGAAAACCGAAAGCCTGGGGCTCGCCCAAAAGTTGAGCCTCAACGGATAGATGGCACAGCGAAGATTCGCCGCGCCGATTTTGTCGGCAGTTATCCACCGCCGATTGTCTTTGGTCGGGGCAGCAGGATTCGAACCTGCGACCTGCGGTACCCAAAACCGCCGCGCTCCCGGGCTGCGCTATGCCCCGTTGATGATGGCGCCCACGGCAGGAGTCGAACCTGCATGCTCCAGTTACGGTACTTGTGCTTCGTAGGCACAGCCGGTTACGTGGGCGAAATTCTGCCTCGCCGAGGTTTCCCCTCGACTTCTCGTCTCGCTACGGGCGGCAATCGCCTGAGACCGGCCGATCGCTCCGGTCCGCCGCGAGATCACGTCCAGCGCTGCGCAGATCCGCGCGCGGCCGAAGAAGTTGCCGGCACTGACCGGCTCTCCACCACGTACCTCACGGGGCCCGCTTCGAATTGGCACTGCCAACCGGACTCGAACCGGCGTTCTCCGCTCGAGAGGCGGGCGTCCTAGCCGCTAGACGATGGCAGCATGTCCCCGATAAGCTACGGTCCTCAACAGGAGGTTCCATATGGCAGACAAGCTTTCACCAGAAGGCGAAGTTCTTGCTGCGCATATTGCGGCGACCACCGCGGCATTCCAGGTGCTCATTCTCACGCTTCGGAACAACGGAGCGCTCGATCACAACGAGTTTCCCGAAGCCCTGCATATGCATATGGAGAAATCCCGGGATCGCCTAACACCGATGACTTTGGCGCTTCTCCACGATCTGCGACGCGCACTGATGGACTGAACTGGCTCCCGCCGCACGATTCGAACGTGCCTTCCCCGGTTAACAGCCGGGCGCCCTCACCGAGATGGCTCGACGGGAATATGCAGGTCCAGCACCGACCGGCAGGTCGACCGCAAATCGGCAGGCGGTGCTGGTGATGATGGTGGAGCACCTCGGGATTGAACCGAGCTCAGCTTGCTTGCAAAGCATGCCCGCGGACCCAGCGCGTGCCCCGATAGGTTTACAGTTTCGGCGATCAGGTTGACGTTTTCGCCGATACGGTTGTCAGTTTGGCCGATCTGATTGACAGCTTCGGCGATATTGGTGCCCGGAAATGGAATCGAACCACTGACGCGCACGCCTTCAACGTGCCGCTCTACCGCTGAGCTATCCGGGCAAATTGCGAGTTTGCGCAAATGCGCAAGTTGATGGTGCGGACAGCGGGAGTCGAACCCGCGCTGCCGGTGTGGCACACCGACCGACTACCGTAATCTTTTGTCCGCGAATTGGTGGGTAACCCTGGAATCGAACCAGGCAGGCGCATAGGCGCAGGCTTTACAGGCCCGCTCAGTCCCCAGACTTGGCGTTACCCAAAGATGAGAATCGGAGACGTCAATCCATGACGTAAGACGGCAGAGGCTTGAAGAGAACGGCGCGGACCGCGCAGTCCTTCGCCTCGAGGAGCTTGCGCAATGCCGTTGTGCTCTCCGGGTTAGCCGGCAGTTCGGCCGCCAGTTTCCTGGCCATGTCACCAAACGGCTTGCTCACCGACTGTAGATGCGGCGGAAGATGCTCGTAGGCGAAGAACTGAAGCAGCGCGTCCATGGCGATCTCCTCAAGATTGGTTGCGGGGGCACGATTTGAACGTGCGGCCTCCAGGTTATGAGCCTAGCGAGCTACCGGGCTTGCTCCACCCCGCGAAATGGTGCCGAGGCTTTCAACTCCTCAGGCATGTCCCGGGTACATCCGCCGTGGACAGAATTCATGTCGATCGCGTACTCCTGACTTAGGACCTCGTCCCGCGTCATCCAGCCGCGCAGCGTTTCCGCGATCGGCTCTGGCACGACGAATCCGCCAACCTCTCCGGCCGCGAAAATAGCTTGCGGCACCGGAGGCGCGATCACGAACTCGTCGGCAGTGAAAGTGAAACCGGACGTAGCCGGAGTCGGCCGCGCCGCTGCAGCACCACCGAACAGTCCAAGCGCGGCACCGAGAAATCCACGTCGAGAGATCGTCATTGACCGCCTCCGGCGCGATCGTAAGACCCCGTTAGCCCGACGACTAAATATCGTTCATGGCCGAACTGAGTCATTGGCGGACGGCCGAGGAATCGAACCCCCATCGCTCGCGCGAGCCACGGTTTTCAAGACCGCTGTCAGACCATTCCGACGGGACCGTCCAAACTGGCTTCCCCTGCTGGACTCGAACCAGCGGCCTCGGCCTTCGGACGGCCGCGCTCTGACTCCACTGAGCTAAGGGGAAAACCGAACCGGCGGCAGGGCGTGCTGCCGCCGGCAATCACTTCTCGAGCTCGACATCCCAGTACAGATAGTCTGTCCAGGACTCGTGCAAGAAGTTCGGCGGGAAGAGCCGCTGGGCCGCGAGCAGATCGAACTGCGTCGGCTCGAACGGCGCCCGCAACGGCTTCACGCGGAAGCGGTCCTTCCGCATGTTGCAGGGGCTGCACGCCGCGACGATGTTCGTCCAGGACGTCTCGCCGCCGTCGGCGCGCGGGATGACGTGGTCGAACGTCAGCTCCCCGCGGAGGTGCTGCTCGCCGCAATACTGGCAGCGGAAGCGATCGCGGAGGAAGACGTTGAACCGCGTGAAGGCAACCCGGCTCGGCCGCCGGACGTATTCGCGCAGCGCGATCACCGACGGCAGCGGCATCTCGGTCGACGGGCTCCGGATGACCTGGTCGTATTCCGCGACCACGACGTGAGATCCGCGCACCACCGCCTTGACGGCGTCTTCCCAGCCGAACAGCGACAGCGGGAAATAGGACAGCGGCTGGAAGTCGGCGTTCAACACCAGCGCCGGATTTGCGGCAAACATCGTCGACCTCCTTTCTCGGTTGATGGTAGGCGCAGCCAGATTCGAATTGACGACCAAGCCGTTATGAGCGGCCGGCTCTACCGCTGAGCTATGCGCCCGAAATGGTCGGTGTGGCAGGATTTGAACCTGCGGCCCCTTCCGTCCGAGGGAAGTACGCTGACCTGGCTGCGCTACACACCGATGGCGCCCCTGACGAGGATCGAACTCGCCTTCCCGCATCGACAGTGCGGTCCCTTCCCAGATGGGTACAGGGGCATTGATCTCTCCGGGACGCCGGCGGCTACCTTGCTCATCGGTCGGCCTCTTGAACCGTCTCGCAGGCTCACGCCTGTGGCCAATTCTTCCCGTAGGCTTTGCGCCGCGCGGTGAACGCGCTTGATCCGGCGCCCCGGAGAGATCGAAGATTGGTGCGGCCGGCCGGAGTCGAACCGACATGGTTTCCCGTCGCCTCCTCAAGACGATGCGTCTACCGAATTTCGCCACGGCCGCAAATTTTGGTGCTGGTCGAAATAAGCGACTGCCTATTCCAAAGTGAGCCAGCGCAGTTGTATCCTTCGCGCAGGAGGATACCGACATGACAGTTCTGCAGGACGTTGGCTCATTCATTCAAAGCCAATCACCGAACCCCGTTTGCGACGACTGTATTGCCGATCGCCTCGGACTTTCGGTTCGACAGCATGCCAACCATAAGACGAGAGAATTGGCAGGAACCGGTGGGTTTATGCGTCGCGACGCTGAATGCGCAATCTGCAAAAACGAGAAACGGGTAATCTCTTGGTCTGCCTGAAGGGCCACTCCGTCGCCTTAATTAGATGGTGGGCCACCGCGGACTCGAACCGCGAACCTTCCGCTTAAGAGGCGGACGCTCTGACCGTTGAGCTAGTGGCCCATGGTGGGCTCCGCGGGACTCGAACCCGTACCCTTCAGATTAAAAGTCTGCTGCTCTGCCAATCGAGCTACGAGCCCGGCAGATCGGTTGCGGCGGCCAGCCGCTCCGATTTCGCGTGGCGCGCCGTGATGGCGTCGCTCTTCGCCTTCGTGCGCGCGAGGGCGGCCTGGCTCTCGGCAGAGAGGACATGCACGCCGATCGGCAGCGTCGCCGCCAGCAGGCCACCCATCAGCGTCGTCAGAACAACCGTCATGTCGGCCTCCTCGTTTTTTGGTGCTCCAGTCAGGAATCGAACCTGCGTCAACCGCTTATCGAGCGGACGCACTGCCACTGTGCTACAAGAGCGTTGAAGTTGGTGCGTCCGGATGGAATTGAACCACCGGTATCGACCATGTCGGGGTCGCGCTCTACCACTGAGCTACGGACGCGAACCGGTATCGACTCTCTGACGACTACGTCGCTCGGGTTCACCCGAGCGGCCGATCTCCGGGTTAATGGTGCGCGCTGACCGGATCGAACGGCCGACATCCTGTGTGTAGGACAGGCGCTCTACCGCTGAGCTAAGCGCGCATGATCTTGGTGCCCCAGGCCGGATTCGAACCGGCAATGAAGCTGCTTTTGAGGCAGCGGCGTCTACCACATTCCGCCACCGGGGCATTGTCGTTACAATGGAATTCCATTGTCTTGGTGCGGCCGGAAGGACTCGAACCTTCACTCCGAAGAACTGGTTCCTGAGACCAGCGCGTCTGCCGTTCCGCCACGGCCGCATTGATGGTGCCACCGGCGCGGATCGAACGCGCGGCCTCGTCCTTACCAAGAACGCGATCTGCCAACTGATCTACGGCGGCTCACGTGAAAGCTTCACGTGAAAGCTGTGAGCGATATCGTCGTCACGGGTTCGTGTAATGCGTATTTCCCGGTGTGGGTTACGCCCCGAAATGGGTGCCTCAGTATCGCCCGCGTGTTAAATGACACCCGCTACGCCGACGAAATGTTCGGCTGCAGAAAGGAGCGAAAATGTTTGCCGAAGAAGTGCGGTTGACGATCGGACCGTTCGGCATCGCCGGCAAAACCGGCAATGCCGTCTTGGTCCTCGTTATCGTGCTGACGTGGATCACAGCCTGCCAGTACGTGTTCTAAACGAACTGGTTCTGACAACTGAGGCGTCACGCCGGTGGGTTGCAGCCATCGGCGTGACGAAAACTAGCACCTCTCGGCCGATTAGAACAAGCCCGGATCGTTGGTGCCCGCAGCATGGGATCGAACCTGCGACCTCTCGCCTACAATGCGAGCGCTGCTACCGCTGAGCTATGCGGGCGTGGTGCCGGCGGCCAGATTTGAACTGGCGACCTTCGCGTTACGAGTGCGCTGCGCTACCGCTGCGCCACGCCGGCGAGAGTAAATTCACAAACGGCCGGAACAGGCCCGGCCAATAGAAAAAACATCGCTGCCTGAAACCACCGTTTGCCGCTCCACTGAAGGAGACCGGTACCGGTCAGCGAGATCGCCTTATGTCCTTGCGGGGGCGACCATCCCGTATTCGAAATTCACGTCATGCAGCCGTGCGCGCGCCGCGACGATGCGGCTGCGCTCGGTTTAGGTAATCGAGGTAGATCTTGCGAGCCTGGGCCTCGGTGACACCGCGGCGGGCGACAACGGTCCGCACGAAGGCGAGCGCTACCGGCGAGGCAAAGATCCTCTGCTGGGCGCGGTTCTCGAGTCCTGTGGTGGTGTTGGTCCGGGACATCGCCCTTCTCCGCCTGGTGTGGCGGAGGACGATTCCTGCCGCCGGTTACGCTCTTGCTGGTGTGGGTAGCCCGGACGTACCGAGCAGATAATTCGAACCTTGCTTCGTCACGCGCATGCACGCCCAATCGCTCGACCGGGTAAACGGTCGTTCGATGGCGGCGGCGACGATATGTGCAGCTATGCGCAACACGGGCTTCGGTCCTAAGAGCGCGGGCAAATCATTTGCCGGCGGATTTGATGGGGCAGCGGTATGCGCAGAAGTTCGCGAATCCGTCAAGTCCCCTGCTCCACACAATCGCTGAGCGAGGCGTCCGTTCCAGGCCGCCATGGGCAGTATGGCGTCTCGGGTAACTCCCTCAACATATGGACGATTTGACTCCAGCGGAGCACACTGCATTCACTGCGGCATCATGACCGAAAAAATTTCGCCAGATGCCTCCGGATTGACGCGTCGGCCGATGGAGGAGCGCACCGGCTGGCACGTCTACTACACCGACGTCTGCATCGGATGGATCGCCGCCCGCGCCGGCGTCCCTCACGAATCCGATCAGTGGGCGTGGTCGTGCGGGTTTTATCCGGGTGCTCCCCAACACGCCGAGCGCGACGGCACCGCCGTCGACTTCGAGCAAGCTCGAGCTCGCTTTGAGGTCGCCTGGCGCGATCTGGCCGGTGTCCTCACCGAGACCAATCTGCAGGAATGGCGAGATCAGCGTGATTGGACAGAACGGAAATACGCGATGTGGGCGCGCGGCGAAAAGCTGCCGTCTCAAATCCCGTCTTCCAAGATGCGCTGCCCCTGCGGCGTTGAGTTCGACAGCCACGTACTCGCCGACAACCTGGCCCACGTACCTCACATCACTGCCGCGCAGAGGCGGGACCGGATCGCACGATGAGGAAGATGAAGGAAGATCTGCCTTGGTCGGACCCCGAAAAGGCTGCGCGACGGCTGATCAAGTATGCCCAGGAATTCAAGCCGATCCAGGACGGCCGCATCTACACCGAGGTGCTCAATTATCCCTTCATCGACCGAGATCGCGCGACCCCAGCGCAATACACGGCGGGGATGCAATACGCGAAGGATGCCGGCTGGCTGGAGAAGATGCACGAAAGTGGCACCTATACGCGCATCACGGAAACAGGCCGGTTGGTCGAGCCGTTCGAATTCGAGAGGCCAGATTGACGCCGGCGCCGACCTGCAAGCGCTGCCGCGGTGCCCGCTGGGTCTGCGAGAACCATCCCGATCGGCCGTGGAGCGCTGACACCGGTTGCGAATATTGCGGTGCCGGCGCCGGCATGATCTGTCCGGATTGTAATCCGGCAGACGGGTTCACGCATCCGATTTTGCCGCCCGGCTTCGTCGAGGACGACGATTCTGGAATTCGCAATTAGTATCTCGCTACGAACTACGATTAACCGCGTTTGTAAACTTATCGAAATCCCCAAATCTCACCATCATGCCTTGCATCACGGCTTCTATCGATCCGTCGTCCGCTACGCGATAGGGTACGCTAGCAAGCACGCCATCGGGTTCGAAGGCTGGCCCCGCTAGCCTCGCGGCGGCCGGCAATGGAGGCGGCAAAGCGCCGAGTTGAACCTCCGGTCCCTTAGCCGAAACCTGAGTAAAGGCCCAGACAAGTGCAGCAACCCAGCCGATGAAAGTCCAGCCTAGGAAGATGTTGACGATCACTATTGCCGCAAAATTCTGATGTTTACGTTCAGAAGCGACGAAGGTTGGTATGAAATAAATACAGATCGAAACCCCAAGTAGAATTAGAACGTCCATATAGCGCCTCCAATTTGAGCGCCGCCAAAAAGAACACGATATCGCGAACAATGTACGGTGCCAAGCCAACGGGTCGGATTGAGGTCCCTCCTTTGAGCCAAGACTCGCATTTGGCCCAGCGCTGCATAGATGCCGGCTATGATCAAACAGTTCGAGTTCTGCAAGCCGGTCCCGAAACAGGTAGTTCCGACCGGCCCCGATTGGATCCACGAGGTCAAATACGACGGCTACCGCGGGCGCGTAATCCGCGACGGCGACGTGGTGCAGGTGCGCTCGAAAGCCGGCCTTGATCTGACTTATCGCTACCCCATGATCGTCGAGGCGGCCCGGAAGATCAGGAACAAGCAGTTCGTAATCGATGGCGAGATCTGCGTGCTCGATGTCCGCGGAATCTCGCAATTCGACTGGCTGCACTCCGGCAGATACAACGACGACGCCCAGCTCTACGCATTCGACATCATCGCGCTCGATGGCGAGGACCTGCGGCGCCTGCCGCTCGACCAGCGCAAGTCGAAACTGGCCAAGCTGCTCGATCGCCGACCTGAGGGCATCTTCGTGGCGCGGTTCGAGCGCGGCGAGATCGGTCCGCAGCTGTTCGAGGCCGCCTGTGGTATGGACCTGGAAGGGATCGTCTCGAAGCGCCGCGACCGCGGGTACCGGCCGAAGCTCTGCGATTGGGTGAAGGTCAAGAACCGGGCGCACCCCGCCTATCGCCGCGTAGCTGATCAGTTCGGGTAGCGCACAGCTTGTCAGTCCATTACGCCCCGTCTAGGTTGATCGGTGGAACCTGGGGTTGTTCATGCTTCATTTGACCGCTCTTAAAGAACTCAAGGTGACCTCTGTCAGCCTCGAACTCGCAGCCAGCGTAATTCAATTTGGAGATTCGTCTCCGCAGGTACGGCTCTCAGCGATTTCCGAACCGATTGATGGACACCAGGTTGCGGGGCGGATCTGCGTCTCTCACGTCCAAGCTGGTGGACCGAAGAACTTGTTTCGGATGTTTCGCACCGGCTTGTTCGATACCACCGTTTACGTTGAGCGGGTCTATCTGCACATGCTGTGGCAGGCCTGCACGATGCCGTATGAGTACTTCAACGCCTCCATCGCGCTGCGAGACCCGATCGACTTTGGTCTGGAATTGCAAGAACTCGATCTTGCGTTCAACTACGACATTGGCAGAGGAAAAACAGCTTGGAAAGAGCTGCCCTCCGAAGACTGGATCGTTTAGTCAGCACAGGTCTTCGCTCTATTGTCGAAGTGTTGATCAATCTGGGGGCTCGTCGACCTGGTCTTCGTCGTATCTCTCCCAGTCCTTCTCGGGGAACTTCTGACCTTGCATGTCGCGTCGGTGAAGCTCTTCCTCCGACACCGTGGTGATCAGGACGAAATCCTCGGGTGTTGCGGCAGGCGTGAGGTACTTGTCGACTAAACGCCGCAGCTCAACCTGAAACTCGTACTTGCTGACTGTCATTTCCGCGCGCTCGCCTAGCTTGGCGGCCGATCGTTCCGGATCGGTCGGCTCCGCAGTTCTTCAGCAGCCCGGCGCAGTTTCCACATCGCGAGAACCTCCTCCGGCCGGCGATGTTGCTCCGTAAGCCCTATTATCTCGCGCCGCAGCTTCAGCAGACGCAGGAGCTCAGCAGGCTCGTATCCCAATACTTTCACGCAATACTCCCTAAAACGGGCAGTATGGCAGGGCTCGACGCTCACTGCAATTTGCGGTGCGGAATTGATTTTCAGCCGCCGGCGGTTTGTCCGATGAGGGCGCCGATCCAATATGCGAGCATGAGCAGGCTCACGGCTACCAGCGAGATCATCGCGGCCGGAAACAGTGACGTGCGCCTCGGCGCGGAAATCGCGATGTCGCTCATGCAACCGTACATAGTCTTGACCGCTCGCTGATCATATCCGGACTGATACGGAGCAAGGTCCAGAAACGCAAAAAGCCCGGCCATCCCTTTCGGGACAGCCGGGCAAGTTGCGTTTTGGGTCGCAAGTTCGGGAAGCCGCGGATTTCTCCGCGACAACCCTTGGTCACCGTCGCAACTTGGAGGGCCGACGACGGTCTATCGCAGCGCGGGCATGCGCTGGATCAGTTCTCCCTACTCGTCGACGCCGCCGTAGGTGCCGGGCGCGTACGGCCAGTCCGACAGTTCGACGGTCTGACCGGATAGCTTGTGCGGGCTATCCGCACAGAACTCGATTCGACCATCACGGATGAAATAGTGGCACTCGGTCCGTCGCTGACCTTCAGGCAAGCGCTTCTGGCCATCATGGTTCGTCCAGATCAGGACGGAAGGGTTGAACGTCGGGCGCTCGTAGTCGCCATTGAACGACCACGACGCCCCCGGTCCGGCGATTTTGATGCCGTGCACCTCATCGCAACCAGGACACCAATGCAGGATCGCGCGATATCCATCGGCGCCGGATGCCGACCTGAGCTTCTTGCCGATCGCGCCCATCAGCTTTTCCGGCCGTAGTCCGGGCCGATATTCGGCACCCGCCAGGTCTTACCGTCCAGATCGGCCGTGAATTCACCATTGCGCAGGAAGCCGTGGTAGTCGTCTGCGATGATCGACGGCGCGCAGGTGATGTTCGGCCATTCGCCCGTGACCTGCCAGCCATCGCCGTTCGATGACTTGTGGTCGATGTTCCACATCGAGCCGTTCGGGCAAACCACGCAAATCGGTGGGCGCTTTCCGCGCCAGTCGCGATTGTAGTGACCGAAAGCTGAAAGCCGCGTCCCTCCTCCAGTTGCCAGTCGCAGTACCAGCCCATGCCGGGCAGAAAGATGCGTCGGTCATTGCGCCAGAAGCCGTCAACGACGGCTTTGTCGCCCAGCGCCTTGTATTCGTCGAAGCTGAGCAGCTTCGGCGTGAGCCGAGTCATGGTGCCTCCGCGAGGTTATTGAGGGATTGACGCGAGGATGAAGCAAAGCGCCACGACCAGGAGCCCGATGAATGCGACACCGAAGCCCATGTTCGTCTCGTCGACCGACTTTGCGATATTCACCATCACGAATCCGGCGAGCACAGCGACGACGCCGGCGGCAGCGGCAATCGTGACCATCAAGTCCATTGCTGCGGCCTAGGCGACGAGGGAAAGTGTGACCGCGATCGCGGCCGCAACGATGGTGGTGAATATCCAGACTCGCCTGCCCCAGCGATCGGGTGCAAACACCCGAATGACACAGGCGACGCCGAGGATCTGGACCAGTGCGGTGACAAGCAGCACCGGGCTGTGCAGCATCGAATCCGCGTCCACCCCGCCGTTGTCGAGATGACGCCACCACCAGATCCATATCCGAGACGCCGCCTCTGGTGCGAAAGCGACGAACAGGGAAATCGCGGCCTGAAGGCGGACGCGCTTGACGCCGTTCTCCAGGATCTCGCGGGCCATGTAGATGCCTAACATGAAGCAGGCAAAGATCAGCAGGAACGCCAGCGTGCCGTTCGCTCCCTCGAGCAATTTCAACATTTCAATTTCCCTGCCTCTGGCCGAATGACCGCATGTGATGGACGAGCTGCGCAATCTCGTCGTGCCGTGGCGATGCCTGCGCGGACTCGCTCGAAGAACGCGAAAGGATTACTGCTTCACGCAACCGGTCTTGGGCCTGGCTGATTTCTCGATCTGCGGTATCGAGGCGGCGCATCGTGGCATCGAGGTCATGCAATGCATTTTCGGCAGACGCTTTTTCGATCTCCTCTTCATCGAACGGTTCGATGAGACGGAATTGACGCAATATGTTTCGGAGGAAGCTCATCGCGGCCTCCGCAAAAGGGCCCCATCAATCTTCGAGGCAATGCTGTCAATCTTGACCTTCAGTTCCGTAGCCGCAGTAGCGGCTGCCGCGCTGCTGTCCCTCGCGAGGGTCACCGACCCGGTGAGGACTCGGATTGCTTCAGCGTGCGCTGCAAATGCGCTGATCAGATCCTTCAGCTTCTCGATGTTGCCTTCGTGGTAGAACTCGATCCTCTGGTTCACCATCTCGAATGCCGTGGCCTGCACTTTGATGGCCTCGGCAAGCGCCTCGGTGACGCGGTTCCGCTCCTCGGTCGATTCAGCGACCTTGGTCAGCGCCGCGTTGTTGGCCTCGACCAGTTTGCTGAACCGCGCGAGCTCTTCCTTCCGCTCGATATGGAGACGGTTGTTCGCTTTGAAGAGCACAACGATGGCCCCAGCCAAGACGGGAATGGTTGTCAGCAACACCGCGATCACGGCGCCAGCTGGTCCCCAGCCCGCGAGGGTTTGGGCAACGATCTCCGGCGTGCCGGCGGCGCCCATCAACGCTTCCCCGCCTTCTTGCGCCGCGAGCAAGCCCGGGCGACGTCGCGGTCACCGATCGCCTGAACGGCTACCGCGGCGAGCGCGCTGTTCGGCGCCGCCCTCATCTCGGCGGCGACCTGTTTCTGGACGTCCTGAGACCATGCCCGGACCGACGGACAGACAACCGTCGGCGCCGGATCGGGCATCGTGCAGGTAAGCTGGACCGCAATGAAGGCCCAGCCGGTGCAGGTGAACGTCACGCTGATCCCTCCTCGAGCCGCTTGATGGCGTCGTCGACCGACTTCGGGGCGTTGGCTTGCGCCTCGAGCTCGGCCTGCTGAGCCTCAATGGTGGCGTTCTGCTGCTGGACGGTGGCCTGAGCCGCACCGAGATCCTTGGCGTTCTGGTCGGCCCGCTGCCGCGCCAAGTAATCGTTCAGCGAGCTCCCGAAGGCGTTGAAGAACGCCTCCAGGAGCGGCTGCAGCGCGGTCAGAACGGCGGCGAGTGTTGCCCCGCTGAACATGATGCCGCCTTAGGTCTTGGTAACGCTCGAGACCGCGGCGTTGACGTCCGGAACGGCGTCCGGCGCCAAGTTCAGACGCGCGATGATCTTCTGGGCGATGGCGTCGGGCCCGCCCATCCAGGAGGTCAGCCAGTCCGGCGAGTGGTCGATGACGTACTGGAGAGCCTGGGCGAGCACGGCGTTGTGCACGTCGACCGTGAGCGCCTTATCCTTCGTCGCGCCCTGCACCATGTTGATGGCGTAGTCGATACCCTTCTGGAGCAACTGATCGGCGCGGACCGACACCACGATGGCGTAGACCTGAGCCGGTAGCTTCCGGAGAAGCCAGGTCACGAACGCAAAGATCAGCGTGCCGATCGCGCCGGCCCACTGCGCGATCGTGGCGCCGTATGCCCACGTCACCTTGGTGGTCTCGCTGGTCGCCTGCGCGACGGTCTCCGGCGCCGCCGCATCCGCGGCAAAGGCGACATCGATCGCGAGCGAGGCGCCGACGAGCACGGCGAACCCCAGTGCGAACGGCCGCACGCTCCGCGGCAGAACGATGGTAGCCAGCACCAGGCCGAGCAGTGCGACGATCAGGGTGCCGGTCGGGTCGAAGGCAGGCCCGGCGTCGGCGAAAAAGGTCGAGTTGAAGGAGCCTGCCAGTGCGAGACTCGGCGCGAGCAGAATCGGCACGGCAAAAGCCGCGCTGTAGATGCGGTTCATGTTTCACCTTTTCGATGTGGAAATGCGCGATTACCGTCGCGCGGCGTTCTTCAAGATGCCCGGCGATAGGTGCCGAACACGAAGTCCCAGACCGGCGTCGTGACGCCGAAATTACCCTTCCCGCCCCGATGATGACCGGAGTGGTGTTCGTTCATGAAGGCGACGTACCATGACAGCCTCGCCTTCGGTCCGTGATGATGAAAACGGACATGGATGCCGCAGTAGGCCAGGTAGCCAATCATCACGCCCGCGACGAAGACCGACGAGCGATCCTCGCCGACAATCGCCGTTACGATCAGCCACGCCGCTGCAAATGCCGAGAAGGTGCCGATGCTCGAGATCCCGATCATGTCGCGGGGAAGCCGATGGTGCATGTCGTGCATCGGCGCGAAGCGATTGTTGCCGTGGAAGATCGCGCGGTGGATCCAGTATTCCGCGAGCGTCCAAGTGACGGCTCCGGCTGTGAGCCAGCCGGCGATCGCGGAAAACCGTAGCCCGCCCAGGACCGCGAAGGCGACCAACGAGCAGACCGCCCACGGCACCAGCAGGAAGTCGAGGAAATACTGGAACGGCGACAAGTCGAAAGCCGGATCGAGACCGGCGTGACGGTCCTGGTCCATGGCCTTCAGGCCTCGTTCGTGGACACACGGCCGTCGCTGCGAACGATCGGCAGATGACTGAAACCGATCTGACTCGCTGGCGGCGGCGCAACGTCCTTCGGCCACCAAAAGCCTTGGTTGAGCCGCGACGTCGCGAAGGGCTCGATGTTGACGGCGTCCGACTGGTTGCCGCCAAGCCCCATGACGTTGCCATGCTGATCCTTGCCGACCACGACCGTGATGTGGCCCCCGCCGCTCCGCTTCATCGGAGCGAAGGCGCCGACGGCAGGCCCGGCGAGCTTCACGGCTGGCCAGTGGCCGGCGAAATCGAGCGCCCACAGGGTCTCGGTGCCCTTGAGACCGACCTTGGTCAGGATGTGGTTGGCGAAGAGCGCACACCACGGGATCGAGTCGTGGGTATATTCGGCTGCGATATCGCCGCCCTCGTCCTTCGCCCACTGGATGATGACGGGGTTGTCTTTGGAGCCAGCCCCCTCCTTGGTCCCAATCAGCTTGATGCCGGCTTCGAGCCAAAGCGGGCGGCCGATCTCGGTTGCCGGAGCCGGAACCGGAACCTTGTTCGCCAGAGCGGTATCCAGAGCCGCCGCCGTCAGGGGGCCGACCTCGCCGTCAACCGTAAGGCCTGCCCGCTTCTGGAAAGCCTCGACGGCGGTATCGGTTGCCGGTCCAAACCACCCGGTACCGTTGAGCGCGTAACCAATAGATCTCAGCGCAAGCTGGACCTGCTTCACAACGTCGCCCTGCGCGCCCAAGCGCAAGGGTTTCGCCGCTACGAGAGCTGCGATCGTCATCTCGTTTCTCCTTGTGGTACGAAAAAAGCCGCCGAAATCGGCGGCTTACGTGGGTCAGACGGCTGTTCAGGCCGCGGTGGCGTCAGGACTCAGTCCGAACCCGAATGGCCGGTCAGCCAATTTGCCGGCTTTACTTCAGGTTGCGTCGAGGATAGTTCGCGTGTGCGGTGTCTTGAAACGCATCGCCGTCGACAGGGGCTAGCGAGGGCCGGGTCACTGGTCCCTGCGCCCTGTCGATCGAGGTCCCATCTGTTGTTTCGTCGGTATTTCTGTGCCTAATAGGCGCGCCGTTTTGAGCTTGAAACCTCGGAATGGCGGATCACCGTAGTAGAGGCTACCGGCCCCATGCCGGGGGGGCCCAGCAAATACGCCGTCGACCGCGCCGGGTAGCTCCTGGCGCAAGATGTGCCAATACCTGGGGTCAGCACCTCTACTGCTGAGTTTCAACCCACCCCGGCACCAGCCTGGGGCAGCGTAGAGGGCTGCTTGTGGTCACCAGGACCAAGAACTTCGCTTTTTACGGTGCGTTCATTGCACTGTTCATCGGGCTGAAGCTGATTTCGAGCTACTACCCTGACCTGCTAGGCCCGCGCACGCCGCACTTTATTTGCGAACCCTTCGACGGCAAGGCGCTGTCGGAACCGCAATGCGTTCGCTGGAAGATCCCATGAGCGCTGGCATATGGGTCTTGGTCTCAGTCGGGGCCGCAATCGCAATGCTAAAGATAGTCGTGCTGATCGATTGGCTCATCAAATATAGGCGGATGAGCCTTCCGGAGCGCCAAGAAGCGCTCCGGTCTATAGGTGAAGGTGACGTGTCGGGTTGGGGTAACTAGACAGAAACCCTGTGACAATCACCACCGCAACGAAAATGTCGCGCCGTCCATCTGCGCGGCGGTAGCGATGCTGCCGCCCACCATATTCCAAAGATAGAACGTAATCGAATTGTCTCCGACAGTGCTCACGCGCGCCTGAAACCATTGCCCCGAACTACCGGAGTGGTCGAACGACGCGCGGATCACGCCCGGATTATCGAACAACGATTTGACGCGGTACCGAAACTTGCAGACAACCTCATAGGGAAACGAAGTTGTCGCAACCGAGTCGAGCGCATCGAAATTGTCCTTCAAGTCGCTGATGGTAAACAGTCCCGTTGATTGGGAGTACGTCAGCGCGCATGAGCCGTGGATCACCTCTCTCCGCTTATCGTTGAAGTTGACGGCCTGGGTCGTGGCGACCGAAGTATACATCGGGTCATAGTATCGGGGATCGAGCCGCTGCTCGCGGCCACCGCTGAAATGCCTCTGAACCAGCGCGTCAAAGAGAACCTTATTGCCACGCTTCGTCATGTGGATGTTGTCATAACGCCAGTATGCAGGATCGAGCGTTGCGAACAGCGCTTGCGTATCGAAGAACAGACAATTCAGACTTTCCGCAGTAACCCGCTCCAAGGCGAGGAAATCCCGCATTGTCGATCCGTTCAGGACATCGGTAGGCCCATAACCCGCCGCGCTGTTTGGCGTTGGTGCCATCACGACGATCTCACAATGCGGGTTCGTCGCTCTGGTGTTGTTGATGAGACTCGTCAGATCGGCCGCGAACTGCTCTTTCGTCTTGCTCGCACGGTCGTTTGCACCCGTGATGATGATCAGCAGATCGGGGTTGTAGTTACCGATGCGAGCCGCGTATTCCGCATTGATCTGCGCAGTCGTGTAGCCCCCATGCCCGGTTAGCTGGAAGTTGGTCAACTTCGAACTAATTCCCTGGATGAACATCGTCATGTTCCCGGTGAGGGCCGAGCCATCCGCATTGCTGAAATTCTTCAGGATGATCTTGACCGGGTGCTGGTTGTTCGCACCGCAATCGATTTCTGTCTGGTGGGTCTGAAAACCAGCCCAGCTTGTCGTCGCTTGGTTGGTCAACAGAGCAACGTCTACCTCAGTCGTGTACGGGTAGAGCGAATAGGATAGCTGACAACGTTGATTGTTCGAGCCCGCGTTTGGGTTGTTGAGCCAGTGCAGAAATGCCTTGCCGCTGCTGTCGACGCTATTAAATCGATGCATGAACCATGCACGGTCGGTGGACTTCGTTGCGTTGATGCCGACATATCTCGAATTGAACGGCGTGACATATGCCGCTTGCGAGTATGCCGGCGCTGGCGTCCCTGCATCGACGTCCAAAATCCAATCCAGATTGTCCGCATGCTCCCAGGCAGGATCAAGCCTATGCGCGAAGTCCCTCAACATGAACGACCATGACATCATCCCCGGATAGAAGTCATAAGCGTTAACGGGTGAACCGCCCGGAATAGGAAAATCATAGGCGTTGAAGCTGAGGCTGTCGCCAGTGACGACGATGTTTTTTCCGTGGTACCGCAAGAGGTGCGAAAAATCTTTGTTGCAATCGGTCTGGGCTCCGATGTTGACGCGGACCAGCGGCGTGTTCGCAGCATATTCGGACGCATAGTTGACCGATGACACGTCACCGGCACCGGGCTGACCAGCGACGTTTATATTCCAACTAGCAAACGTTCCCGCGCCGCTGAACTTGTCGGCGACCACCGTCATCGCACCGCTAACGGGGTTGTAGTACGCAACGCCTTCCATCCAATTCGAGTAATCTCCTGAATCGGCGGTGATGCGAGCGCGAGCACCGTTCTTGTAGGCAAGCTCTGCCTGGGTAGAGAAATTCTGATTTCCTGTCCCAATTGTCAGGGACGTGGTCGAGGTGCCGCCATAGCCTACCCCCGGTTCACCAGCGACGTTGATATTCCAGAACTCAAATGTTCCTGCACCGGCGATCTTATCAACGACTACCGTCATCGCACCTGTGGCGGAGACGTAATACCCGATGCCTTCCATCCAGTTCGCTGGATCGGCCGTGAGGCGAATACGCGCGCCATTCGTGTAGGCTAGCCCCGCTTGCGTCTGGAAGTCGTGATTTCCTAGCCCGATTGTCAGCGACCAGTCCGAGGTGCCTCCGTATCCAGAACCTCTATCGCCCTTGTCGCCCTTGTCTCCCTTGCCAGCCAACAGGGTCCAGTAAGCTGGATTTGGCGGAGCGTTGCCGGCCGTTGGTGTGCCGTAACCATAGATGTACGCACTGCCCCCGGACGAGACCACATCGTTAACCGAGTAGTTAACGCCAGAATCGTAATTGCCCCTGAATGCGAAGCCCTTGTAGATTCCGAGGAACGACCACGCGCCTTCGGTTTTCACCCAAAGCTTACCGGTGCTGGCCTGGAATCCGTACTGACCGTCTTTGCCGTAGGACGGGTCCGGCGCAGTAAGAGATGAAGCAACAAAGATGTAGAAGCCATCAGTGTTCAACGCCGCGACGAGCGTTGACACGTCAGACATGGCCTGCGCACCGACAATCCGCTGGAGAGATATTTGCCAAATGACATAGGCCACGTTGGCCTGTGCGCCTCCACCCCACGGCGTGATGACGAGATGGGTCGGATCTGTAACGTCCGTGATGATCGTGTGGAAATTTCCAATCTGGAGAACGTCGCCGGGCCTCACGTTCGTGCTCGACCAAATCGTCGCTGCCCCGGTCACAGTGGTTCCGTTGGCGGCAACGGAAACCGTCCCGGTTGAATAGCTGGCAAGCGCCGTCATCTCGAGAACCTCTCGATCAAAGCTTCACTATGTTTTCTAGGTTGGAGCGAACGACGGCCCCGGAGCATCGGGCTAAGGCAGGAGCGCCAGCCGTTGGTCCTCGTAGTGAGCCGGGACGTTGTTGTCCTCTAGGATCTTGTTCAGCTCGTCCAAGGTCTGCGCGTTCCGAGCCGCAACTATGAGGCTCCTGCGCTTGTTCTCTTTGACCATGAGGTCGTCAGGCTTTGCCAGGATGGTGGCCGCGAGCTCCTGCACGGTCTTCCCCTCGATCTTGGCTGCCTCTTCAAACTCTGCGGTCGGCGCCGCTCCGCCTTGGACGGACAGCGCCAGCATGTGCTTCCGGGCATGCGCGACGTCGTGACCGTCGACCATCAGGAACGTGTTGATCCTGCGTTCCGCCCGCTTCTTCTCCTGGACGAGCGGAGAGATGCTGATCTTCATTGCGCCCCCACCTCGAAAGCGCCGACCTTGTAGGGCTGGCCTGGGACGACCGTCACCCGGAATGTCCCGACTTGGTCGCTCGCGAACTCGATTTTGCCGTCCGTGACGTCCTCCTGGTGGACCAGCTTGTTGTCGTACCAGACATAGACCGTGAACTTCTCCGGCTGCACGGTGAGGTGAAGCGTATCGACTCCGTCCGCCTTGATCGGCCGGATCTCGCCCGTGATGATCACTTCCGGTTTCGGCAAAACCTCTGGCCGCTCCTTCGTTAGATCGACATAGGCCTCTTTGATGTCCACTGGGCCGTCGTAAAGAATGTGGTCGATGCCGGCCTCGGTGAACGACTTCGAAATTTCGTCCATCGGTCGAGCGGCTTGAAGAATGATCTGTGTGATGAAGCCATTGGCATCATGCCTGACGAGCGTCTTCGTCTTGTTTAGCGCCTCCGGCTCCTCGAGGGTGACCGGCTCGGCGCCGCCGGTGGTCGCTGGCACCGACGCACCGCCCGGAACGAACCCAGGAACAGCCCACGTATTGTCGAGCGTCACCCCAGTCATCCCGCGATCCTTCTAAAAAGGGAGTAATACAGGCGGCCCTGCTGATTGCCGAACTTAAACCGGAACTGAATGGCAGAAGCGGAGACCGCTGCGAAAATCCAGAAATCAGTGCCACCACCCCGATAAGCTTCGCACTGGAGGTACTGCGCACCGGGATTGAGCAAAATGCTCGGATCACAGTATCCGAGCATGAATGGCACCTCCGGCAATGTTTCTCCGAAGGACTGCGTCGCGATGCTATTGTTGATGCTGTCCAGCGTTCCACTCAAATAGAACTGATGGCCGGACCACCGAGAATCAAACACAGTCTGATCAAGGTTCGCGACCGATGCGTCGATGCCCGGCTTGCTGACGACGAGCTTGGCATTGGCGCCTCCCACCATGAGCACGCGCTGGATCATCCGAGGCTCCGGTTGAAGATCATGTAGTCAACGTAGATGCCGTAAGCTTCGCTGACCGCATTGTTGAAGATCATTTGGTTGTTGTAGATTCGGAAGCCGTTCGAGATTTCGTACCAAAGGACGCCGCTGATGGTGAGGTCGCGCGGTATCGCCATATCAAGCCGGTATGGGTACGAGACAAGACCAGAGTCGATGTAAGTTCGGAACGCAACGAAAGGGTTCTGCGGCAACGTCGCCGGGTAAGGTATCGCGACGTCTCCGCGGAGCGGTGGCAAATAGATGCTTCCCGAGTAAATTACCTGCTCGTTCTTGATGTCAGACTTGAGCAGGAAGCTGGCGGCAGCCGTCGCCGTGGCGACATCCGCCCCAGGGATTGACAGCCACACTCCGTACTGACCGAGGGTCGGGTTCGCCCCCATCAAAAAACGGCGGGTCACTTACCAGACCTTCCAGGCGATATAGTACAGATTGTACACGCGCCCGTGCATCTGCGAGTACCTGGCGAATACCAGACCTGAATCAGCTGGCGTGAAACCATTCCTCTCGCAGAGTATGGCATAGGGTGATCGCTGGATCGCAGTCGAACTGTTCGCGTCCCTCATGACGAGAGCCTGGCCATACCCTGCTATCCCCGAGGTGAGGCTATATGGAACGATGTCGACGGCCGGCGGCGTTGGGTACGTTCCTGAGTAAAACACCTTGGCACCGCTCAGGAACGTGTAGGCGGGAATGAGTCCGACCTCTAGCGGCCTGCCTTGGTTCAGCCGGCTATCAAGCGACAGATACTTGTAATCGACAGCGGGCGGAAACTGCGCGTCGTACCCTGGCTTGGATACGGTGACCCTCGTGGCGTCGATGTAGATCCTAACGGCCACGCGGCGTCACTCCGAAATTGTGAGCGTGCCGGTCGTGAGATTGAAGACAACTTTGCCATCCGAGCTCTGGATGATGCCGGCCGTCAGCGTTCCGACGTTTCCCGTGATGGCGCTTAGAGTCCCGATATTCATCATGCGCGCGGTAACGGTGCCGTCGAGATACATATTGCCGGTGAACCCGAGCGACGCGACGCCGGCGATGGTGCCGACCGTAAAGACAGGCTGAGGGGCTCCGCCGTTGTAACCCGGCAACTGGATCTGGAATTTGTCTGCGACGACGATGAAGCTCGAGACGCCAGCGCCGCCATTGATCAAGTTGAAGCCGGTCGCATAGCCGTTGACATTCAACGTCACGCCGTACTGTGCGGCGGCATAGCCATTCAGCGTCGCGACCGCGTTTGAGACCGTATTGACCGTCGAGAAGCTGGGACCGAACGTTGCAGCAACCTGGCTTTGATATGAGGCCAGGCTCGTATCGAGATCTGTGAACGACTTCGCCACCGTCTGTGCGCTCGAAAAGCCCGGCCCCAACTGCGTTTGCACCGTGTCGATGCTGGTCGCCAGCGCAGCGTCCGCCTCCGTCATCACCTGCTGGAGGCTGCTGATGCTGGCGAACGCGGCAGCCGATCTGGATGACAGTTCAGACCTAACTTCCTTCTTATCCAGCCAGTTGCGTGCATCCTGATTGGCGACGATGCCCGTGATCACCTGCAGCGCGTCGTTGATCGCCTGGTTTAGTTGATCGGTGACGTCGGTGACCTGCTTCTTCAGGGCCTCGTTAAACGACTCGAGCGTCACGAGACCAGGCGACAGCTTGACCGTCGGAGCATCGAGATCGACGGTCGAATAGGCGCCGCGCATTGTCGCGTTGACGGCCTGCACCCGAAGCGTCGCGGCCGCCAGGCTGACGATGACGTCGAACTGGTTCTCGGCGCCCTCGTAGACCTGGGTCCAATTCTTGCCGCCGTCGTAGGTGATGCCGGCAACGTAGTAGATGGCGCCTTCGGTCGGAAACCAGCTAGCGAATAGCCGCGGCTCGGCGGTGCCCTGGCTGATGTATGCGTTGAGGCCGTAAACCAGCGGAACCTTGGCATTGGACGGATACTGCGGGCTCGGCAGGGTTGGCGGCGTGCCGAGATCGGTCGCATGGACGCGCTCGTCATCAACAACCAGACTGAGCGAGCAGGTGTCACCATTCGGCGTTCCGTTCAGAACCAGGCAGAGCTTCGACGCGCTCTCGCCAGTGCCGAGTTCGAAGGATGGGGGCTCACCACCATCCTCTCGCGCCAGAACCGCGGCCAATGTGGTCGACTGCGCCGTTTGTGCCGCCGCCAGGCTGGTCGGGTCGAGGTTCGCGATCGCAGGGTTGGCGCCCTCGGAGCACACGACGGGACCGAAGAACTTGCCGTTCGGCATGCGCAACCGGATGTAGAACGGTCCGCTATCCCAGTTCGGCGCCGGATCCAGCGTTAGGGCATTGCCGGCGACGGCGACGACCGCACCACCATATCCATATGCCTGCGGCAGCTCGGACTGCACACGGATCACGGAGCCGAGGGTGATCGCCCTGCCCTCGTACTCGACGCCGATGGTGACGTTCTCGCGGCGATAGAACGACTGCAAATAGGTGAACGCGCACTCGCGGAAGGCCTGCAGGCGATTGACGATGCCGTCAATTCGGATCGTGGTGGCGTTGAGCGAGGTGAAAGTGTCGCTGTTCGGCGGGTACTGGACTTGCGCCGCCAGCCAGGTGTTCTCGTCGACATATTCGAGGATGACCGCATCCGGATCCTCCTCGCCGAGCATCGTGAAGTCGATCGCGATCGAGTCCCGCACGATCTCGCGATCGGTGAGGAGCATTGTCGGGACATCGCGCCACTCATCGCGAACGATGGAGACGGTATCCCCCAGCCAGAAGTGCTTTGCGCGCGCAACGGCAAGGATCTTGTCGAAGGCGTCCGGCACCGCGACAGCGGAGTCGAAGCGGAAATCGAACGTGTCGCCTCGGCTGGTGCAGCCTGCCGCAAAGTTCACGACGGCGTTGAAATCGACTTTCGAAATGCCGAGACCCGAACCGTATTGGGTGCTCGTGACACTGTCGAAGAAGGCCCAGCCCGGATTCCTCGTGGCTTGCAACACGAAGGCGGATCCGTTCCAGACCTGCAGTTTCCGGGTTGCCAGCACGCCGAACTTGTACGAGCCCTGCGTCGACTGTGACGCCTTAATCCGGATCGCAATGGTCGAGACGTCCGGGAACGAATTGTTGCCTTTCAGGAATGATCTCAGACCGGCCCAGATCACCGAGTTGGAGCCACCGGTGCCGGCGAGCTCGGCGTCCTCGCGCCTGAAGCGGACCAGGTACCGCCCCGGGACGACGTCTACCTTCACGCTGTTGCGGACTGGCGCCTGCGATGCGTACTGAAACGACTGCGAGAACAGCGTAACGAACGGACCGGTTTGGTTGCCGGCGTCGTCGCAGGTGGCATATTCGGCCGTAAGCCCGACGTTCGAGTACCCGATCGAGTTGTCCTTGCCGCTGATGGTGAAGCAGCCGGCCGGGAACGCGAAGTCCACGGCGATCGACTGAGAAAGCGTGCCGGCAGGGTTGGCGACAAACGGCCCGGCCCAGGCGCCTGGTGCCGTGGCCGAGGGCGGTAGCGGCGCACCCATGGCATCGTATTGACCGCCTGACGTACCGGTTCCTGAAGGCAGTTGCTGACCGTTGACCTCGATCGACTGGTCGACGTTGGTTGGAAATAGCGTGACAGTCGCGCCTGGCTCGTAGAACGCCACCTGCGCGCCGGCGAATGACGCCGAAACACCGCTGACCGGATCCCAGAAGATCGTGTCGTCGACGTAGATCTTCTCGTAGGACATGCTGCCCATCGAGACCGACAGCAGCAGGTTGAGGTATTGGTCGTTGCCGACGAATTCGGCCCATGGCGTCGCCGCGAAGTCGGGGAACGCCTTCAGGCGGCCGTACCAAACCGGCAGCGGCTGCCCCAGTTTCGCGACGTTGCCCTGCGCCGTCACCGAATAGATCTGGTCCGGCGTCGCGTTCGGCGAGTTGGTCGCGCCAGCCTTCGGCAGGATCAGGGCATTGACGAGCAGTGTGCCGCCGATGGCGAGACCGGCGCCGAGGGCCGTGGCGCCGAAGCTGCCGGCGGTGAGACCGAACAGGCCGACCGGCGCCCAAAGCGCGAATGCGGACACCGCCACCAGGGCGACGATGCCGATGATCTGCTTGACGGCATTCCCGCCCTGCCCGCCACCGCGCGGGAAGCTGAGGAAGCGGACCTGGTCGTCGGGACCGATCCGGCGGTGACGCCATTCCTTCCTCAGCACCGCCTCGCCGTTGATCTCGAGGATGGTCGGCAGGCCCTTCGCGAACTGCCAACCATAGGTGCGATCGCGCCAAGCCCAGTTAGTCCGGCGCAGGAAGGACGTCACGGTCTCGCGTGAGCGCGGTTGCGCGCGCGCGACCTCGAGACCCGGCATCACGAGATGCAGGGCTGGATTGCGGGTACCGCGCTCACGCCGACGGCGGTCACGCGGCCGCGGCACCGGCGCGCGAGGGGCCAGAACTGGCTTCAGCGATCCATGCATGTCAGTCAGAAAGTCTTCGTGTCAGCGCCGGACCTTGGAATCTCGGATCGTGAAAGTGCCGGACGCCAAATCGATGGACAGGCTGCCATCGGCAGAACGCAATATTCCAGCGGTCACGGTACCCAGATTTGCATCAACAGCACGCGGCGCCGCGGCCTGCGATGCTGGAGCCGTCCTGAACAAGGCCGGCCCAAAAACAGGGACTGCAAACAGCGCTGAAAGGAACGAACGACGGCGCATGTCATGTCTCCATTGGTTCGAAAAACGTGAGCTTCTTCCAGCCCATTTGCCGCAGGGCCAGAACGGTTTCGCAGGCGACGCCCTGCCTCTCATCGCAGTGGATGACCCGCTGCTCCGACTGCAGCCAGACGCCGATATGCGCCGGCACCCGCAGGTGGGCCATGAGGACGAGCGCGCCATCCGCAGCGACGACAAGACCGCCGGGCCCCTCTGGCACTTCTCGCCACAAGCCCCGCTCGGGATGCCCCTCGAAGGATTCCAGCACCCAGCGCTTCGAGAAGCCGCTCGGCACTGAGACGTGCGGAAGATCGCGCCCGAACAGTTCCTTTTCGACGTGGCAGGCAAAATCCCAGCAGTTTCGCGTCTGCCATGCCCACGGCTCGCCGATGAGCGGCGCCAAAAACTCGGAACGCGTCATGAGGGCAGCAGGCTCGGGAACTGGATGTAGTCGTAGTTTTTCGTGAGGCGCGGAAACCGTTTGTTCTGCAGGTTCTTCACCATCACGGTGCCGGTGATCGAGGTGCCTACCACCTTGACGTTGCGGAGCTCGAACTCCACGGCGCCATACGACGGCTGCGTGAGATCCGAGGCGAGATATTCGCGGTACAGGACCGAGATGTATTCGCGGTACCCGAGCGCCGCTCGGATCTTCGGGAGCAACTCGCGATTGACGTTGTCGATCTTGATGTTGGTCTGCGGCGGCTGTCCCTGCCGCTGTTCCGGATACGTCGACTCGAACGGGCACGCGATGAACGTCACCGTCTCGCCGGCATTGCGCGGCGCGGCCAACTCGATGCCGAATGTCATGTCGTCGCCGACATTCGCGACAACCCGCGCCGCGACATCGAACGATGACTGCCAGATCTCGAGCGTGTGGTAGACCCGCGCGCTCGGCGGGCACGACGCATAGGCCTCGAGGAGCGCTTCGTTATGCGTCGCCATCAGAGGTCAAACACCATGAGGGTCATGGTGGCGGCGATGCGCTGCGACGAGGTCGGCACGTAGCTCGGCTTGCCACCCTTTGCGAACTTGCAGGTCTTCGTGACGTACGCGGAGCCGAGCCAAACTGGCGCCGTGAACCTGCCGGAGCCGTTGTTGAGCGTGTCGCGCACCCAAGCCACGAAAACGTCGTGCTCGGCGTTGGTGAGGCTGATCGTCTGCACGACGGTCCCGACGTTGTCGCCAGGCCGCGGCCGCTCGCGGGTATTGCCACCTTCCATATCCGTCGCGATCGGATCGAGGAACCGCTTCTGGATCTGGAAACCGCTTTTCTGCGGTCGGCTGTTGACAGCGGGCCACGACGGAAGAGCCATGAACTAACTCCCGAAACCCTTTTGGCGTGACGAAATGGCCTGAGAGATCGGGCCATTTCTTGCCGCGTCGTCGACCATGAGACCGGTGACAGCGTTCTTGAACACGACGTCGACTTGCGTGCCGTTGTTGGTTCGGCTGACGCTGGTTTGAGGATCCGAGCCCGACGGCGCGTTGTAGATGTTCACGACGACATTGCCCGAGGCGGCGTTGTCGTTCGCGGCGCCTCCGATCCCGCCGGCGGTGACACCGAGGCGGCCGTCGGGGCCGCGTCGCAGCGGCATCACGGCCTCCGGGCCGGCCTCGCCCATCAAGCCGGTGCCGCCGTTCGCCATCGGGAAGAGCACCGGCCGGGTGACGACGCCGCCGCGCGCGAACGGCACGATGTTGCCGCGGGCGAAGATGTTGCCCAGCGCGCTCGGCGCCACCGGGCCGAACAGGTTGCTGCCGGCGGTGCCGGGCGAGCCGAAGGTGACGCCAGCGGAACCGAGGAGCGACCCGAAGTCGGCGCCGCCGCCGAGACCGCTGAACGAGCTCTGGAGGCTGCGCATCAGCGGACCGACGACCATCAATTTGATGATCATCTCTTCGATCGCTCGGATCACCAGCTTCGAGGTGTCCGAAATAGCCTGGCCGAAGCTCTTGGTGCCGTCGATCGCATCGGTGAACCCGGTCACTAGATCGCTGGAAACCGTCGAGGAGACCTGGCTCAACGCCGCATTGGTGCGCAGCCCTTGCGCCTCGACCGAAGCCAACGCCGTCGCGACATCCGGATAGACCGTCTTCAACTGCTGTGCGATCTGAACGTCATCGGGCGACAACAGCGCGGTCTGCCGGCCGATCCGGATGTCGTTCTGGACCTGCCTCAGGGCGTTCGCCTGCGCCGCGGCGCCCAAGGCCTTGGCCTGAGCATCGATCGCGGCTTTGTCCTGGTCGGTCAGTTCCTTGTGGTTGCGGACCGCATCGGTGAGCGCGGTCATCCGGGCGGTATATTCGGCCGCGGCACCGGCGGACATGCCGATCGTCGCGGTCTGAATCGTGGTCGCGTCCGCTTGCGCCTTGATCTGGAGCGAGCCGTCGGCCTGTGCGCGGGAGAGCGCCAATTGGTCCTTGATCTGCTTGTCGGTCAGCCCGGCACCGGCTTCCTGGGCCCGCTGGAGCTCGAGCGTCTTCTGCTTGACGCTGTCCAAGACGCTGGCCGACTGGCCGAGCGCCGACATCCGCGCCGACTGGACGCTGGACGCGATGTCGAGTTGGAGGGCCGACGTCGCGCGGCCGGTGTCGGCCGGTGAAGCATTGATCTGGGCCGCCTTGGTACGGATCTGCTCGAGCCCGGCGGCAAGGCGTTCCGCGGGGCTGGCCGCGGCGCCGAGGAATTCGACGAGGGCATTCTTCGGCAGGGCCGCCAGCGCGGCGCTGGTCGCCGCGATAGACCGCTGGAGCTGGTCCATGGTCTGGCCGACCTTGGCCAGCTTCTGATCGACGTCCGGAGCCGCGGCGAGATCCTGGAGCAGCTTTAGTTGGTTCTGGAGATCCTGCGTCTGGCCGATGATCGGCAGCGCAGTCCGGATAGCCTGCTGCTGCGCCAGCGATTGCTGCGCATTGCGCGCTTCGTCAGCGGCGGTCTTCTGGCGCTGGAGCGCGGCGGTGAGCTTGTCGACCTGCGCCTGGGCGGCGGCGACCGCAGCGGGGTCAGCGATGTACCCCAGCGTTCCGGTCTCCGGATTGACCGTCCGGCCACCCGTCTTCTGCAGAAATTCGAGATTGCGCTGGGCCGCCTGGAGTTGCGCGTCGAGCGTCTGCACCGGGTTCAAGACATTGTAGATGCTCTTGCCGATCGAATCCCATGCATTCGAGACCGTGTTGCCAAGCGCCGTCCACGCAGTCCGCGTTGTCGAGACGGTGTTCGCGACGTCCAGCAGGCTCGACTTCACGCCTGCCGCAAGAACGACCTGTGCAGCATAGGTCTTGTTCTGAGCGACGAGGTTCGTGATGTTCTGCTTCGTCGCGGCATCCAGGAAGCCGAGACGCTGATTGAGGTCTTCGGCACCCTTCACCGGATCGGCGAACGCCTGCGCCAGCATCTTTGCCGCTTCCGTGGCGTCGACGCCGAAGATTGTCGAGATGTCCTTGCCCATCTGGACGATCGGCAGGATGTTGTCGTTGGCGATCTTGCCAGTCTCTGCCAGCGTCGCCGCGAATGACCGCGCCTCAGCGACCGAGAGTCCGGACCGGGAAGACCCGGCATCAGCGATCGAGTTAATGCTGCCCGCGGTGGCGCCGCTGGCGCGGCCGGACCCGAGGAGCGACCGATTCACCTCCTGCTGCTTGTCCTGAAACGAGATCAGCGCAGCAACGCCAAGCCCGATCGCGCCGGCGATGCCGCCCCACACCAGACGGCCAACGCTGAGCAGGCTCAAGAACTTCGACCCGATCACGCTCGCGAAGTCCACGATGCTGGCCTTCGACGACTGGAAGATTTGGAAGACCTGGCCGCCCTGCTGGGCGAGGATCATGAACGGGGACTGCCCGAGCGCGAGGCCGGTCAACACGTCGTTCAGCTGATAGGAGAGGTTGACGAGCTCGCCGGACGCGACACGGCCCGTGGTACTGGCGTTCTTCAACTGCTGCTGGACGTCGGTGAGCCGCTTTGCCAGCATCACCTGCGCCTGCTCGTACTCGCCGGTCGAGATGTAGCCATCGTTCAGCAGCTTCTTGTAGGAGGCCATTTCGGCACCGAGTCGCGTGAACTCGGTCTCCAGCGGCGCGATCTTGGCGCGCAACTGCTCCGCCGCGGCGGTCATCTTCTGCTCGGCCGCGATCGCTTCATCGAACTCGGCCGCCATGGCTGCACCGGCGGCATCGATATCCATGAAGGCTGCGGCCGAGGCTCTCGCCGATTTGGTGACTTGGTCGTAGCCGTAGGCCTGCGCGATCGATTGCTGCGTGCTGGCCGCGAGATGCGCGGCCCGCGCCTGCTCGATCTGGTCGAGGCGCGCCACTTCCGCGGCCAAAGCCTCGTAGGTAGCGCCTAGCGACGTTGCCGAGGCGCCGCCGCCGCCCAGCGCGGCCGTTAGGCTCTGCTGGAAATTGGTGCCGGCCTGTTCCGCGCGCATTCTGGCGATGTCGTCCAACTGCCGCAGGTTGGCGTCGAAGACGCTTGCGGAATCCTTGGCGGATTTCGCGACGCCGGCGATCAATGCGGCATCGAGATCCTGCGAGAATGCTTTCCCGGTTTCCTGCGCCTGAGCTCGAGCAATCCCCTCAAGGCCGCCGAACTGCGCCAGGAAGGCATCCGCGCTCTCCTGAGCCGACTTGGTGTCTCCGCCGATGTTGAACTGGGCGTTGATCCCGGCCTGGGCCCGCTGCGCCGCGGTCAGTTGCTCGATAGCAGCCGCCGCGCGGGTCGCGACCTCCGCATGGAGCGAGTATTCCTCGTTCAATCGCGTGACAGCACCGGCGATCGAGACGAATCCCTTCTCGGCCAGCGACGCAGCGTCGGCGGTCAGGCCGAACTTCTGGTAGGCGGCGTCGAGGAGCAGGTTGACGCGGTCGAGGCCCATGCCGCGATCGGCGGCGTTGCCGATCCGGCGGATGATGGCCTCGAACTGCGCGCCGGCGCCGTAGCCGTCGAGCAGCGATTTGCTGACCGAGGCCATGCCGCCCGGGATCCTCGCCAGCGCAGCATCGGACTGCGCAAGCGCCGCATTGCGAGCCTTATCGCTCGCAATCATCTTGTTGTCGGCGTCGACCTTCTGCTGCGCGCCCCGGACATAACCCGAGGCGTCCAAGTCAGACGTGACTCGCAGGGACGACAGCGCCACTCCCGCCATTTGTGTGCCCTCCCTCTCTCAACGCCTTGCGGTTTTCTTCGGCTTCCTTCTCCCGATCGGCCATGCGCTGAACGTGCTCGAGATATTCCTCATCCATGGCGCTCACGAACGCCAGGAAGGTCTCGAACTCGACGCCCCGAATGTCGTAGCGTCGCGCGTAGGTATCGATGGAAAGGAAGCTGATGGGCGACTGGCCACCCATGGCGCCGTATTGCCGATCGAACCGAAGGGCATGCCATGCACGCCAATAGGTTTCTGCCCAGAACGGCACTACGGTATCGTTGGGCCGCTCCGCCTCCGCCGCAAGCGCTACGGCGTCAGGATCTTCTTCGGCTAATTCGAGAAGCCAGTCGTCAATGCCCTTCTGCTCGAACTCGTAGCGAAGGGCCGCCCTCAGTTTTTTACTTTGGCCGCAACGAACTCCGCCTCTTCGCGGCCAACTCGCATCGCCGCACCGTAGATCGAGCCGCGGACATAGCGATACTCGGGATCGGTCAGGATCTCGGTCGCCTTCGCCGGTGAGAACGGAATGTCCTGCTCATCGTCGTCGACCAGGCCCTCCCAGCCGAGCAGAAGATGCTCGACAGCGAGGCTGCCGTGAGCTTCGGCGAGAACATCGTCGGGGACGTTATCGCCGTGCTTCCGGGCAAGCTTGGCGCTGATCGCGTCCCTGGCGATCTTAAAAGGGGCGTAGTTCGTCGATCGAACGAACCAACGGATGGCGCCGGATGGGTCGATATCGATCGCCGGTATCCAGTCGCCTTCGCGCTCCTTCTGGCTATCTGCCCTCATTGAGGACAACTTCAACTTACGCACGGTCTTTTCGGGGGATTCAGTCATGGCTTGGTGTCACCTTGGTGAGCAAGGGAAGCCTGGCGGGAGCCAGGGGGTGACCATCGATCCTGAGGACACCAATCCTCTACCGGCACCAACCGGTCCGGATCGCTGGGATTGCGCAGTGCCGCACGTGATGCGCGGCCCTTAGATGAATTCGGCCGGCCCGACCGCCGGCGCCTATTCGACGTACTCGAAGCGATCGAGCAGGATGTGCGCGTTGGTCGCGACGTCCTGCGAGGCTTGGTAGTCGAAGTCGGCCATGACCTGCGTATTCTTGGCCGTAGCCTGCGGATTGCCACCGCCGCGATAAACCGCCCGCGGGACCTGCCAGATCAGCGCCTGGCCGTTCTTCTGAACCCGCGAGTTGATGTTGCGGGGGGTGCCGTTCCGGAACGCCAACACCTCGGTCAGGCTGCCAAAATAGGTGGTGAGCTTGCCAGTGACAGTGCATTCACCATCATCGAGCGCAACCGGCGCGGCGGAATCGACGGCGTCCAGCGCCTGCAGATTGTTGTTGATCTGGACCGAAAAGCCCTTGGCCCAGTTCGGCGAGCCGAGTTGCGCCTGGTTGACGCCGAGGCGGCCGACGTTCGCATTGGCTGCCATGACGACACCGGTCGTTACCGGGTCCGGTACCGCGTCGAGCGTCACGGTCGTCTCGTCACCGCCGAGACCCAGGAAAACCGCCTGCCACTTCAGCTTATCGCCGCTCTGCATATCGACGTTGAAGGTGTTCACCCGCATGCCGAGATACGTGATGAAGGCCGGCGTCTGCATACCGAGAAAGCCCTTCTCGATCGTCATCGTGTTGGGCGTGACGCCGTTCTTGATCTGGTCGCTGACGAAGACCGAGATCGTCTTGCCTGTGCCTGGATCGGCCGCCCAGCCCGACGGCAGATTGTCCAACGTCAGCTTGTTGGCTGCGATCGCGGCGATGCGCGCGTAAGCCGCGTTCCGGGCCTTGGCGCCGGCCGTGACCAGGAACGCGAACGTCGAAGCATCCGCGGTACCACCGACCTTCACCCACTGCCCTACGGCGAGGCCGAGCGTGGTGAAATCGAGCGTCGTGGATCCGAGACCGTCAACCAGCGCGGTGATGTCGCCGGCGACGCCGGCGAAACCGACCACCTTGAGCCGAGCGGTGCCGGGAGGAGCGGCCTCCGCAACCAAGGCGGAGCCACCGACGATTGTCGTGCCCGTGGATGCCGTGGCTCGGAAAATCTGGTTGTTCGCCGCCTGGCCGAAGCCGCTCGCGCGCACCAGCATGCCGACCTTCACCGCGGCCCCGCCCGACACCACTGCATAGGTGCTTGCCGTCGTGCCCGCATCGGTGACGACACTATCGGGGGTGCCATCGTTGAAGAACGCCGGGGTGTTCACCCAGGCATTTTCGAACGCCGACATGAGGAGCTCCGAGAGCGGCGAGCCATCATCCGGGAAAGAAATCTCACCGTTGATGCCGCCGTTGGTCGTCTCGTTCGTCTTGATCGGGTCGCCGAGCATGCGGTCGTCTCGGATCTCTTCCGAGTCCACATAGGTCGGCGCCAGGGAGAGCGACTCGCCGGTCATCCTGACCTTGCGCATGCGCGGCGTCGTCGGGGTGACGCCGGGCGTGGTCTCCCGAACGAGAGCGAGTTGCGTACGGTTGGATGAGGTCACGGCGTTCTCCCAATGAAAAAGGCGCCCGATGGGGCGCCTTGCGTGAGGTCAGCGATGTGGGGTTGAGGACTACTTCTCGGAGGTCGGCGGCGGTGCCGGCGGGCTCGGCTCGAGCTTGTTCAGCGGAAGGGATACCGGCGGTGGCAACGCAACCGCCTCGCTGCGTTTCTTGATGAAGCCGCGGGCCTTCAGCGTCTCGATGGAGTGCGGCTCCAGATGGTCGCCGTCGCTGACGACATTGCTGCGCTCATCATCCGGCTTGAAGCGGCGGTTGATGGTGCTGAACGGCTTCTCGACATCGTAATCCATTGCGGGAGTCTCCTATTCGGCCTCGGTCAGGCCCCAGACGATGCTGACGGACATGAGGTAGTAGTTCGCGTTCTCGGCCCCCGGATCGCCGGCGCCCATGTCCGCGTCCTTGAACTCGAGCCGATCGTTCAGCATCGTCATGCCGCGGAACATATTGGCGAGACCCTTGGCGATCCGCCGCGCCTCGCGCGATCCTGTGCCCCGCGGTGTGAAGACGTGGAACCAGAGCGTGCCGTCTTCGTCCCAGCGATTGCCGCCTTGATCTACGCCACCACCGATCGACTGTTGCCCGTACAGTTGGCTGTTCAGAACGACCAGGACCCAGGGATTGATCTCGCCGCTCGGCGAGCTATCCCCTTCATTCTCGTAGACCAGCGGCGCGACAGTGAAATCCCAGTTGCCGGCGACCAACTGATTGGTGGTGAGGTCGACATATCCGAGATACTGCCGGATCGCGTCGAACACCGGATCGTACGGTAGATCCATCACTCGACCTTCATCGTCATCACCAGCGCCGGATACGTCATCTGCGCTCCCGCAGCGGTGTCGCTGCGCAGCTTCGTCCTGGCGAATGGACGGTAGCCGCGCCGGAAACGGCCCTTGAGGATGTAGCCACCCGGCAGCGTGATCATTGTCCGCTTCGCCGTGACGAAGTTGCCGAACCTCGACATGACCATCTTCCGGACGTCTTCGATGATGCCTGGTGGCACTGACATCCGCATGTGGCCGACATCGATCTTGCGGCTGTATGCACGGTTGTTCGTCAAGATGACGGTCGAGTTGATCGAGATGCTGTCGAAGTTGGCGACGATCCCGCCGGGCGTCATGATGAACCACGACTTCTTGTAGTCGCCGGACTTCTCGGGCGATCGATCGACTGCGGCCTGCAGCGCTAGCTCAATGATCTCCTGCCACCATCTGAAGACGTACAGGATCGGTCCCGGAGGAACGACGGTCTCTTCCTCGGCGTCGAGCCGGCCGTTGACGTACTTGTCGTACCGCTCCGAGCCGGTACCTTCCTGGATCGCCTTCGACAACTCGGAGCGCGCGAAGGCGGCCATTTCCTTCGCGATGTTCTCCGGTGCGATCCCCGCAGTTGCGAACTTGAGATCCCGCTCAAATGTCGAGATGCGAGGCATTTCTAGCCGTCGACGATCATCTTGACGCGAACGATTTCGCCGTCGACCGCGATCGCGTCGGCCGATTTCACCGTCTTGGGGCCACCTTTGATTATGGCGACGTCGCCGATAATCGGAATCGCGGGATCAACGTCAAAGGGGGGCGCGGCTGGAGCCGGAGCATTTTGCGGCCAACCCTCCGCCCTGATCTGCGTCATGGAGATGATCACGACGAAAGGCTGCTTGTAGATTCCGGCCGCAATCGCCTCGGCGTTCAGGCGATAGCTCCGGACATGCGCCCGTACCGTGACCTCGTCCTTGTGGGCGCCAATGACGCGGCGAAGGACGATGTCCTCACCTTCCCTCTCGAGCGAGTCGTCCAGGTCGTCGATGTGGTCGCTCACGTGACTACACCGATCGGTAGCGATATGGCGCGAGCTTGGCCTGGATATCCGGTGGCAAGCCGCCGCCCTGCGCGAGCCCTCCTACCCAGTATTCGCGGGCATCGATGTCCTGGACGTCCAGGGACTTCAGCAACGGATCCCGGGTCCGAGCCGCCCGCATCCCCTTGACCATGTCGACGACCGCGGACTCGATGTCATATGGCAGCGTCCGGGCGGCTCCGCCCTGGTCCGGCAGCAGCCACCCTGCAGTAAACCTGACCTCGATCTTGACGCGGCAACGCCAGAAGCATTCCTGATAGAAGCCGAGACCGCGCAGCCGGGTAAGGACGCCGCTGCGGCCCTCGAGCTCGTACTGCTCGGCGGTGAGATCTACGTCGTTCTCCTTGATATAGGCGATCGCCGTCACAGGCCGGCGAGCCAATACCAGCTTCGTCAGATGACGGTGATGCTCACGCAGCAAGAACGTCTGGATCAACTCCTCGGACGCCAAGGTGCGCGTGCCGTCATCGGCCATCGTCACCCTGAGGTAGGAGCACACCATCGCGCTGGCGCGCGCGATGGCTTCGTCGATGTAGGCATCCTCGGCCGAACCGCTGATCTTCAGATCTGACTTGATCGTGTCCCGAAGCGTCAAGGCCGTCAGCGTTGCCGGAACGGCTCGAACGATGGTGTTCAGCATCTATGCCTCTCCGGCACAGCCGATCCAGATGTCAGCCGGCCGCGGAAGTGCCGGCCGCAGCATCGGTGCCGGCAGTCTTGCCGCCGGCATCGGCCTGCGCGCCGCCGGCGCTCGCCTGGCCCTCGGCTGCCTCCTTCTGACTACCGGTCGAGCCTTCGGAGGCGTTGCCGACTTCGCCGGTTGCCGAAGTTTGGGGATTGGCTCGCCGATCGAGTTCCGCCTGGACGATGGTCCGGGCCTCGTCGGTGCCGGCGACAGGCTTGCCGAAGATCTTCTCCGCCAGCGCCTTCAATGCGAACCACTTCAGCTTGGCCCAGTTCTCCGGGATCTCGACCTCGCCGTCGATTACGGTCACGTCTCCGCCGCCATCACCGGCCCCGGCGGTGTCAGCCCCTTCGCTACCCTCCAGGACTGCCAGCCCGTACTTCAAAGCGGTGTCGGCGAGATCACCATCGATCACGTCTCCCGCGGCGAAATTGGTTGGATTGGTCTCACCATCCCTGACTCCCGGAAACGGCGTAACAACCACTGCACTCATGGCAAATCTCCCATAGTTTTGCCCGGTCTCAGGTAGCGGCGCCGTTTGGACAACGGCGCCGCATCGAGCCCGATCGCTACGGTTTCAGGTTACGGAAGCGGAGACACACGGGCCCGCGAGCGGATGACAGCCATCGACTGCAGCATGCCGGTGGTCGCGCCGGCCGTGACGATCGATCCGCGGACGTAACGCTTGCTGCCGACGTAGCCGACGCGCTGAACAGCGTTCTGGCCCGCGGCGCTCGTCACCGGAGCGAATGCTCCCTGGATGTCCGGGGCAGCAGCGGCGACATAGGTGGCGCCATCGTCGCTGTGCTGGATCGACGGGGTATGCGAGCCGTCGGTCCAGGCGCCCGCCTCGAACGCAAACATCACGCTCTCGTAGCCCTGGAGGTCGACAGTCGCGCCATTGGCGGTGCCGTTCACGCGGGCCGCCGGCGCAAGGGTCTGAGCAACGTCAACGTTGCTCCGGAGATCACGCTTCATAGCGTTAGTCCCTTCTGAAGTTGGAGGAAATGGTGGAGGAGTGCTGCGGCCCGGCCCGCTGGGCCGAGCCGCGGTCTCGATCTTGCTCGAAGGGCGCTTACGCGAACTTCAGGAGCTTGATCGCTTCGAAGTTCTGGATGCCACCGCCGACGCGCTTGGTCGTGTAGAACAGCACGTACGGCTTCGCGGTGTACGGGTCGCGCAGGACGCGGATACCGATCCGATCGATGATCAGATAGGCACGCTTGAAGTCGCCGTATGCCACCGAGAGAGAGTTGGCGCCCATGTCCGGCATGTCGGGCATCTCGACCGACGGCCGGCCGAGGATTTCCTCGATGAAGCCTTCCTGACGGAGGACCATGTTGAGGAGATAGTTGCCCTGGCCGTCCTTGAGCTTCCGGATCGCGCCGAGCGTGCCGCGGTTCGCCACGAAGGTCGAATTGATGCGGTACGGGCTCTTCACCGAATGCAGAAGGTCCACCAGACAGTCGGCCGGGTTGGTGGCTGCGAACGCGCCGGCGGCGCCGGTGGTTATGAAGCCGATCTTGCCCCACGCATAGGCGGCGTTCGCGACAGTCTGGTAACCACCGACAATGCCGTTCGGCTTGTTCTGGCCGTCTCCGACCACGAAGGCGTTGCCCTCCTGGCGGGCGAACTCCAACTGCACCTCGCCCGCGATCCATGCGCCGATATCGACAAACGCGTCGTCGAGCAGGCTCTGGGAAGCCGCCGGCATGGCGTACATTTCCATGACCGGGAACTTCAGCTCGCTGAGGTTCGAGCCGGCGGTCTGCGGACGGGAGTCCACTTCGCCGACCCAGCCGGAAGCGGTACCGTGCTGGTTGACCAGCTTGCGGTATTCCGAGGTTCCGATCGTGCGGACGGTGGCGAGATCGCGCATCGGCGAGATCTGCTGCACGACTTCATCGATCATCGTCTCGATCTCGGGCAGCACGGTATAGCCGCCGTCCGGATCCGAGCCGATGCTCATGGCGGCCTTCACCTCGAGCTCGCGCAGCGCCGACGCACCACCCTGGAGGGCGTTCTCGCCGCGGCGGAAGTACGTATTGAAGGCCTTCGCGTACTCCGGCAGGTTCGGGTTGGAGACTCGCGGATCCTTGCTGGCCTTGGCACCGCCGGTGCCGAGTGCAGTCAGCGACGCCTGCTTCTCGCTGAGCTTCTCGATGTCGGCGAGGACCTTCTTGATGAGCGCGTCGACTTCCTTGTTCGCCTTGACGAGATCGTCGACGGCCGCATTGACGCGATCGACCTTCTCGGAAGTGACGACATCCGCCTTGGCCTTCAGCGCGGTGTCATTCTCCGCCTTGAAGTCGGTGAACGTCTTCTGGAGCTTGTCATAGGTCTCCTTCTGGGAGGCCTTGAACTGGTCCAGATTCGTGGTGAGCTGCTGGACGAGCTCGGCAACATTCGCACCGTCGGCGCGAATACCACCAAGCATCAGGGCGCGTGGCGCAGCAGTGCGCAGCGCGCGCGGGTCAACGTGGCGCATAGCCAATTCCTTCAGATGTGAGGGGTTTAGGACTTCAAGGACCGGTTCAGCCCTGCGAGGGCTGCGATCAGGTCCGCGTCACCAGCGCCAGGCTTGGTGGTGGTGACGTCAGCGCCAGGCTTGACGTCGGTTTGAGCAGCGGCCGCCGCCGGCGTACCGCTCTTCAAATCTCGGATGAGCGCACGGAACGTGCCGCGGGACATGCCTTCATGCTCGCCGTCCTTCCGGGTCAAGATCTTCTCGATCTCGCGCACCGCAGGCGTGCCCTCCTGGGTCGACGCGCTCACGATCATGTTGCGGGCCTGAGCCGCCGGCACATGACCGCGGCGTACGAGGGCCGCCTCGATATGCAGGGCTGCGATCTTCGACTTCGAGCTCGCCGCGGCGCCCTTGTCTTCCTTGATCTTGTCCTGCGACAGGACGGTATCGGCGAAACCTTCGTCGATCGCCTGTTTGGCGCCGATAAAGGTCTCGTCGTCCATATAAGTCTCGACGTCGGCGGCCTTCATGCCGGTGCGGGCGACGTAGATGTCCCTCAGCGCCTGATCGAAAGGCTCGAGATAGTCGGCGACCTCGCGCATGTCGTTGCGGTTGCCGATCGCCATGACCCAGCAATTGTGGATCATGATGAAGGCGCCCTGCCCGATCTGGATTTCGTCGCCGGCCATGGCGATCACGGACGCGGCGCTCGCCGCCAACGCCATGACCTTCACGGTGACCTTGCCGGGGTATTGGTTGAGCAGGTTGTAGATCGAGATGCCCTCGAACATATCGCCGCCCGGCGAATTGATCTGCACCTCAACCGGCTGGCCACCGAAGCTCTTCAGTTGATCAGAGATCGACTTGTCGGTGATGCCGCCACCGGTCCAAAAGTCGTAGCCGATGACGTCGAAGATCTCGATGACGTTCTTCTCGTCGGCGGCCGCGGCGCGGATGCCGGGGTTCCAGCGAGAGAAGCAATCCGGGCTCGCCGGCGCCGACGACGCCAGATCCGATCGCGGCTGCACCTCAATCCGCGGCGGGCGGTTAGCGACAGCGATCACCGACGCGTTCGGCCCCTTGCCGCCGTCGGCCTGGCTCGAGTCCGTGTCTCCGTCGATTTCGTCGAGCAGCGCGCCGGCGGCGTCATAGACAGCCTTGTCCTTCTGCGAGCTCGAGCGCTGCCTGATCGCGACCAACGCACTGCGGTAGATCTTGCCATCCTTGGCGAAGGGGTACTTCCAGTGGTCTTTGGTGTCGAAGTTCTCGGTCGTGTCGATACCGAGATGATGCTTGCCGTAGTTCGCCCAGTCGGTACCGGCATCGCCGAGAAGCGCGTTGCCGTCGTCGGCGGTGAACGACCACGCCGAGTCCCGATCGATGTTGTCGCCGGCAATGAGGTCGCGCGCATAGGCGCGGCCGGCGCGATTGAGATCAGCCATGTGCCCTCTCGTCGATTATGGTGATGTCGGAGCGTTCGGATCGTGCGCGGCCAAGGCATCTGTCGCCTTGCTGGCATCCTGCATGTTGACAGCCTGCAGGTACGTCTGCCCGATGCCGTCAGGCAGCGGATTTTCGTCTTCCATCTCGCGGATGTCGTCAGCGTTCCACCAACCCCATTGGCGGCCAACGGCATACGACAACACACGCGTCTTGATGTCGGCCCGCAGAAGCCCGGCCGGATTGACCCGGACATATAGATTCGGATCGTCCTCAGGCTGAAGGTCGCGCTTGATCGCGTCCGCCCACATCGTGAACCAGTCCTGGAGCGTGTAGGCAACGAACCCGATGCCCATCTGCTCGATGCCGGATCCCCACGAGGTCTGCTTCGTCGTCAGGCCGACCATGAACGGCGGCACACCGAAGAACATGCAAATCTCGGTCGCCGTGATCTCGCGGTTCTGGATGAACTGGATATCCTCGTTGCTGAGGTCGACCTTCTCCCACTTCAACCCACCCTCGAGGATGAGGGTCTTGTGTGCGTTGTCGGCACCGCGATACTCGTCGAGGCTTGCTTTCAGGCGATCCTTATCCGGATCATCCATTTCCCCCTCGGTGGACAGGACAGTCCCAACCGAAGTGCCATTTTTGTACATCTTGGCCAGCCGCTTCTCGGACTGGATCGAGATGCCAAGCGTTTCGCGCGCGAAGCCGAGCACGGACAAGCCGTTGATGCCGTCGAGCGACATGCCGCGAAGGTGCAGGATGTCTTCCTGCCCGATCGTGACCTGCCCGCCGTCCGGCCGTGTGTAGGTATACGTCAGCGTAAAGTCGGCGTTCTGCTTCACCTGCATTGCGCCGATCAGCGGAATAAGCCACTTGATCTTGCCGAGCGCGCCGCGGACGATCAGCGCGTAACCGTTGCCGCGCATCAGCACCATCATCTGCATGAGGCGCTTGAATTCGCTCGGCGTCTGCCAAGGGTTGGGCTTGGTCTTCAGGACGCTCCAGATCGCAGCGTCCTCGGCGTCGACTCGGTTCTTGCCGACGCGCCGCTTGATGTCCATCGGGAGCGTCGCTAGAGCACCGCAGATGATGGCGGAACAGCGATATGCGGTCGCGACCTTCAGCGCATTATGCGGCGTAACCGGCGCGCCTGCCTCGCTTTCATAACCGCGGCCGCGCAGCCATTCCGAGACGCGAGGATCCTCGAGGTCGAACACGTCCGAAACCTCGACGGACGCGTTGATCCGCGGCTCGCGCCGCTGCTCGACCGGAACACCGCCGCCTGGTCTGAAGAAATCGAAAAATCCCATTCAGACCCCTCAAAGGACCGTGGCCCTCGGCTTTGCGCGGCCATGAGCCTTCGGGTTGGTCGCCATCAGATAGGCGGAGTTGAACATCGCGATCGCGGGATCGATCTTCGCGTCGCCAGCGGTTTGCTTCGTCGCGCGGATCGCTGTTGCCGTCGGCTCGATCTTCAGGTTGCTGACGCACCAATCCATCATCGAGCTCGGTGCGTGCCGAAGCTTTCCCGAGACCAGCATGCGTTCGCAGGTCTTGATGCTGTTCATCATGCCGAACCCCTGCGGGGCGCCGATGAGCAGCTTGTTGTCGACGGTGATGTCGACTTCCTTGTCTGCCAATGCGTCGACGAACTCGCCGAGACCGGCCGGGTCGACTGCGACACCACCGAGGAGCCGCCGGTCCTTCACCAGCTTGATGATGCGGACGATCTTCGAGATGTCCTGCAGCGAGTCGTCGACGATGGTGAGATCGCCCTCCTTCTCGAATTGAAGCAGGCGCGGCGCGATCGACTGCCTGAGCTCGAGCACGCCGCGGTGGCACCAGGCGTGGACCCAAAGGAGCCAGTCGCGCGTTTCGCGGTGCCGGCCCATCAGGCTGAGACCGAACAAGTCGTCGAGGCCGCCGCCGTCAATGCCGGGGACGATGACGTCGCAAACCTTGAAGAGATGCCGAAGCGTGATCCTGTCGTCGTCTCGCTTCTGCCAATGCGCGGCACCAGCCCAGCGGTTGGCCCGCAGGTTCATGCCGATCTCGACGTTGAGATGCTTGGCTAGGAAGGTGTTGAGCGCGAGATCGCTGCCGCGCTGGGCCTTGATCAATTCGCCCAGCAACCACTCGGTGCTGACGGACTTGTCGAGGTTTGGGTTCGTGATCCGCCAGTTCGACGGATCGAGATAAGCCTTCTTGGCCAGCAGCGCGGCCGGGAATTCGTAGAGCACGCCAAGGCTGGTCGGATCCACGATCTTTCCGTCTCGGACGTCGCGGAAGTAGTCCAGCTTCTCCTTGAACACGCCGGTCGGTGGAGCGTCCGACTGGGTCGTGAGGAAGATGACAAAACCTTCCGGCCTCGATACCAGGCCGCCGAGCGCCTCCTGGAACATCGCAGAGGCATTGGCGCGCTTGCCGAAGATCCAGAGCTCGTCGATCAGGACGAAGGCAGCCTTCTTGCCGCCGACGACATCGGTATCGGCGGCGACCACCTTGAGGACAGCGTCGGTGGTCAGATGCGTGATCTGCCGGTAGTTGTCCTGGACGTGCAGCAGATCCTTCAGCTTGGGGTGCAGCCGGACCATGGCTGCCGCCGGCACGAACGAGTTGTTGGCGATCTCGATCGTCGGCGCCAGGATCAGCAGTTCGGCGCCGTGCCGCCAGTTCCGCACCAGCGCGGTGACCATGATGCCGGCAGCGATCGTCGACTTGGTGTTCTTCTTGCTGATCAGCAGCAAGAATTCGCGGATCAGCCGCTTCGCCTGCCCGTGGTCATAGGCGCCGAAGATCGCCCGAACGAATTCGAATACCCAAGGCTCGCAGACCTCGCCGAAGGTCGGTTGTCGCGGCAGATCGTAGATCCGGAGCGACTTAAACACCTCGAGGGCGGCGTCGGCCTCGCTCGGGAACAGCGGCTCGAACGGGATCAGGCTCTGGCCCGCAATGATCCTCCGTTCCCAGTCCGGGCAAGCCGTAGACCAAGCCAGGGTCATTGCGATCGCGAAGACCTATGGCGCCGGCGAAGATCCTTGTGCCAGCCCGTCACGAGAGGCTCAGCGCGCCGCTTGCCACACCGCGATAGGATGCCGATGGCCCGATCAAGGGGGCAATGCGGCAGGCGACGCATGATCCGCATGGTGACGATGCGCCGACCAGGGCGCTCTTCGTACGACGACCGCCCGCGCATGCCGGCTACTCGTTGACCGCGGTATTGTCGATCACCAGGCCAATCTTCGGTGGCTCAGGCGGCTGAAATGCCCCCGATGAAGCCACTCGCTCCGCCGCGGCCTTGCGCTCCGCCTTCTTCCCGACCTTCTCCGGCGCCGGCGGTGCAGCCGGTACCTCGACGCCGGCGTTTCCGAGATCGGCGATCGCCTGAGCAGCGGCCGACACCCGGGTCATCTCCTCGAGCTTCTTGATGCAGGTGGCGTTGCCCTTCTTCGCCTGCTTGAAGAGCATCCCGACCACTTCGGCCCGCTTCTTGGCCACACCGGTCGCAATCTCTTCGGGGAAGGACTTCACCAGCGTCGGCGTCGAGATCCCGAGCACTCGAGCGCATTCATCCTGGGACATTCCGCACGAGATCCACTCCTCGACCTTCGTGCGCTGCGCTTTCGTCGGTTTGAACGCCGGCCGACCTCGGGCCATGCCGAAACTCCAATTTCTTTGCCGTTTTGGGTGAACTGGACGAAATTTCCGGTCGGCCCAAAAAAAATTGTGCGAATGAGCCCCCGTGCGGTAGGGGGTCCCGCCGGTTCCTAGACTTTTCGACCCCATACCCCTTGGCCTCGAGCGGCTGGCCGGCATGGCGCGCGCTGGCGTGTCGTCGGCGCTGGCGCTGGATTGGTCGGGGCGTTCGGCCTGGCTGATCAGTGTCAGCCGATATGCTGGCGCCCGTGGCGCCGCGCCGCGCGCGGCAACCGTCCGCGCTCTCTCTCGCCTGTCTGTCTAGGTGGTGACGTTCTGTTGACGTGGCAGGCGCGCGCCGATCCGCCGAGCTAGGCCGCACCATGCGGCGCGCTATCGCTGGGCATTGCGTCCCATGCGTCGGCGCTGGTGATGGTGCTGCGCTCAACCCGGATGACTGGCAGCACAATGACGGTTGCAGGCTGGCGCCGTTGTCGGCGGGCTCCGCGTGGCGCGCTGGGCGGTAGCTCGACTACCTCGCCCATGCCGTGCCCCTGACATGCGAAACCCGCCAAGGCGGTGCGACCTGGCGGGCTTTGGTTTGCAGCGACAATGCGCCGAATGCCTGTTCTGAATCGCAAATTGAGTCGGCTGTCAAACCGCTGTCGCACGGGTTGGCAGTGGATGACGGCGCCGACGGCGCTTGATGCATCTCAATTCCGTGATAGTTGCGGACTGGATGACTGCGGCATAACTCAATCTTGAGGCGTCCAATGACCGATACAAAGGCGAGCAAGGGCACGGCCAAACGCAAGCCAGCAAGCCGGGCCTTCTCTTCCGCTGATGCTTCACTGAGAATCAGCGCGGCTGAATTCCGGGCCTGGCAGGAAGGCGCCAGCCTCTCGAATGCCGCAGCTGCGCGCCTGCTCTACGTGTCTGAAAATACCTTGGCGCAGTACCGGGCCAATGGTGCGGGGCCGGATATCGCGCGCCAGATTTGGGCGATCATTGCCGGGATAAGGCCGGATACTGGACGGCAGCGCGCCGAATTGCTGGGCCGGATCAATGCCGCGCTAGGCGCCTAATGCCTCAATATTGCGATACCAAGCCGGGCCATTCTAACTTTTTTTCGCAATTTTGCGTTTTGCCAGTTGACGGCCGCGCCGATATCTGCGCATGTACGCATCACCACGGCGCGATTGTGCGCAACTTCAAAGGCCCGGCGAAATGATCCCCTTCATTTCCTTTTGTATCGCTAACCCGGCTTTCACTCTGGCCATGCTCGCAGCGATCTATACCGCTTGCTGGGCCGCCCTCGTCCCCTTCCTTTACGCGCCCGCCAAGTCTCGGCGCCTTTCGATCCGGCGCCGCGCGCGCCGCTCCAGCTTGTCGCGCCGCTGAGGCGGTGCGGCTCAACCCGCGCAATCGTGCGCAACTGAAAAGGCAAACTCGATGAAAGACTTTCTTCTCTTCCTCGCCGTGGCGTTCGTTGGAACGCTTGTAATCGTCGCCTGCTGTATCTGACGATTTGCAGCCTATGCCGTGCACGTCGCGGCATAAACGGCAAATCGCCGAACCCCGCGCAATTGTGCGCAACTCCAAAGGAAGTAACTGCAATGACTGTCTACACCTCAACCGCCCGTTTCGATGGTACCGCCCGCGCTCTCACCGAGAACGAATTGCGCAAGCTGGCGCCGTCGGTTTTCGCGGTCGACGCTCACCATTCACGTTCCGAACGCTTCCAGCCTATCCCGACGTTTGACGTGCTGCGCGCGCTGATGGCGGAAGGCTTCCAGCCCGTCGGCGCGAAACAGAGCGTTGCCCGGCTCGATGATCGCCGCGACTTCACCAAGCATCTGATCCGCCTGCGCCGTCTCGACAACGCCGCAACCTACACCGTCGGTGACACCGTCTGCGAAATTCTCCTCAAGAATGCCAATGACGGGACATCGGCCTATGACTTGATCGCCGGGCTTTTCCGTGTCCGTTGCCTCAACAGCCTTGTGGCGCAGGTCGGCACCGTCGAATCCGTCAAGGTCCGCCACACCGGCACCGCGCAGGATGTTTCGCACAAGGTGATTGAGGGCACCTATCGCGTGCTGGGCGAGGCCCAGAAGGCTCTATCGGCGCCGCAGGACTGGGCGCGCCTGGCACTCGACCGCGACGAAAAGCAGGTGCTGGCAGAAGCCGCGCACGTTCTGCGGTTCGGTGATGCGGAAGGCGAAACGAATACGCCGATTCAGCCCGCGCAGTTGCTGCAGCCGCGTCGCCGCGACGACGTCGCCGCCGATCTCTGGACTACGTTCAATGTGGTTCAGGAAAACGTCATCCGTGGCGGGCTGTCAGCTCGCGGGCTCGATGCCAACGGCCGCCGCCGTCGCGTCACGACTCGCGCCGTTAACGGGATTGATCAAGACGTGAAACTGAACCGCGCCCTTTTCACGCTCGCGGCCAAAATGGCGGAGCTCAAAGGCGCGGCTCGCATCGCGGCCTAAGCGATTGCAGCCCATGCCCGGGCTTGTCCCGGGCATGATCGGCAACCGCCGGAAACCGCGCAATTGTGCGCAACTCGAAAAAGGGAAAATTGCCATGAAGTATCGCCGCCACGATTCCGACCGCAAGCCAACCGACAAGCGGACTCGCCGCGCCGTGCTGAGCCAAGGCAAGCGCGCCTTTCTGAATTCCTGCCTCTGAGGAGCTAGGCCTATGCCTGTTATCGAACTGGACGGCGCAGTCTATTTCAATTGCTGTACCGGCACCGCTGCGCCGGATTGGTCTCAATTCGTCGCGCTCGAAACCGGCGGCTGCACTACGGAAACAGACGCGCGAACGGGCCAAGAATGGACCAACGGCGGAGAGCCGGACGACGTTGCCGAATTCTGGACTGTTTACGGCCGCCTGAAGGAAGGCGGTTGCGAGGCCATTACGGATTGCAAGACGCGGGCTGAGGTTGACGCGGTCGCGCTCCGCCTCTCCGAGCTATCCGGGCTTCCCGTTCATTGACGTTGCGACACTGCGCAGGCCTGGCCCTGCGCAGCACGGAACGCCAAAGCGGACTAACGCGCGATTGTGCGCAACTCAAAAGGACTCTGGATATGCGAGGGATTTGGACTCTCTACGTCGACCAATACGGCAACCGCTGGGGCGCCAGCACGGTTGCGGAGCTGCGCGGCAAGATCGGCGGCGGGCGCATCGCCAAGATGTATCGCGACAAGGCGAACGGCCGCGCCGTCCACTGCGGCTACATCATCGGTTCGCATTGGTGCACCGCTTATAGGCCTGTCGAGGTGCCCGCATGATGGCGGAGACATTCATTCCCGACAACATCCACGGGATTCCCGTTGGCTTCTACACGGACCGCGGAATCGCCGCGCTGCTGCGCAGTTTCTGCCGTTATCCCGCCGCGGTGCGGTTCATTGCGGACATGCTGGAATAGCGCGGGCCTGGCCCGCCGACGTTTCGAACCCGCGCGATTGTGCGCAACTGAAAGAGGAGCAATTCAACATGGCTTGGCAGTTCTATGACTTTTTCGTCCATCCGACTATCCACGGGCCGATGCCGGAAAAGCGCTGGATTCCGGCCGCAAACGACAAGCCGCACAAGGTGCGGCGTAGCTCGAAAGTCACCCGCACCGCTGGCGGCGTGTCCGCTGACGATTTGAACGAACGCCACGCAATCGAGTACGCGCGTTGGCTGGCGCGGCGAGACAACGCCGATATCCCGTCCGGTACCTCGCCGCTAATCATCTGGGACGGCGTGACAGACGCCGCCGGAAAATGGCGCAAGCGCGCCCGTGCAGTCGAGTTTGGCACGCGGCGGACAACTCACACCGGCTACGGCCGAAACGCCTGCACAACGCACCACTGGGACGTCGCCGCCCGGATCGAAATTCCGCATTGGGATTGGCAGCCCGCCGAACCGGTTGAGGAGATCACTCCGGAAGCGGTACCGGTCCCGGTTGCGCCTTCCTTCAAGATCCCGGGCAGGATCCTGCGGACATCATGCCTTGTGCCAGTTTTGGCGCGTGTCCCGGTTGCGCCTTCCTGCGCAATTCGGCTTGCGGCTTGAGACGGCGCCGATGAAACGCCAGCAAGCTCCGACGTTCAATCAACTTTGCGATGCATTGCAGTCGCGTCCTTCGCCGCGCTCGCAAGCCGAATGGCGCGAGGCCTCAACAGCCATGCGCCTGGCCCGGCGCCATCCCGGCCGCGTCGGCCGAACGATCTATATCGAATGCGGGACATTTGCGCGCCGCATTTACCTTGAGGCCACTTGGGGCGGGGTGAATTGCTACAACGGCCCGCACCCATTCGGCTACGTCAACATGATCGCTCACCACCGGTTCGTGCTCCGGCAGGGACTGCGGGAAGGCCGCGTTGCGGAAGCCCGACACTTTGCTGAGGCCTCGCGCCTCCGCGGGCCGGTGCCGCTGCCATGACGCGAAAGCCTCAACCCCGCAAACAGCGCTGCCCCTACTGCAGGCAGTTGCGGCCGTTCTACATGATCGCCGCACACATCACCCAATGCGAGGCGCTTAGGTAGCGTCCCGGCTACGACCGATTTCCACGGTGGATGACGTTCCCCCCCGGCGTCGGCCGATTCCAAATCCGCGCAATAGTGCGCAACTGAATAGGAGGTTTCCGAGATGACTGACAGCAACACCAAGCGCGCATTTTCGCCTACCGGTAGCGAAATCGTCGCCACCGCCGACATGATCCCCGGCAACGCGATGTGCTTTTTCTATGGCCGCAACGCCGATGGCACGCTCGAAATGGACCATTCGAGCGAGGGCACTCGCATGTGCTGGGATGGCGCCATCACCAAGACCGACGAGCGCGGCCAAACCCTATTCATCGCCCAGGACGGCACCGAGTGGCCCGAAGATTCGATCCACCTGGAAGGCGAGGAGCCGCGCCAGATGCCGGCCGCGCCGGATTCCCCGGTTGCGCCTCTTCTCTCCGCTCGCGAGCATGCAACCGTTTTGGCCGCTCTACGCCACTGGCAGCGCCATCAAGCTGATAGCGTCGGCGTGAGCCGCAACGTGATCCCGGAGGACGATATCGCCACTATCGGCGGCACCGTGGCGCCTATGCGCGCCGCTGAGGTCGATGCCCTTTGCATGCGGCTCAACTCCCCGGTTGCGCCTTCGCCCGATTGGCGCGAGATCGCGCGCGACCTGGCTGGCGCGCTCGACGCCTGCAGCCATCAGATTGGCCAGATGTCCGGCATGTTCGATGACGAGGACGGAACGATCGCGGCCGCCGTCTCGGACGCTGATGACGCGACGGAGTCCTATCGCAAGGCCATCGCTGGCGCACGGCCTTCGCGCTCGCCTGCGCTCGGAACGGTTTGGACCTGCACCACCGACGGCGACGAGTGCGCGCTCACCACAACCATTCACGCCACGGAAGCGGAGGCGCTGGAGCGTGTTCGCGACGACTTGCGGATGGATTGCAAGCCAAACCAATTGAAGCACCTTGGGGCGCTGCCCGCGGTTGATTTGCCGGAAGCGTGGACCGAAGCCAACGACGGCGCGTGCATCATCGAAAGCCACAAATTGCCGTGCCTCCCCGCTGCGCCCTCGCCCCTTGCCGTCGTGGTTGAACAGGGCCTTGTCGCGCGCGTCATGTCCGACAATCCCGAGCTGATCGGTGCGCCGGTGCTGCTGATCGATCATGACACCGAAGGCGCCGACGCCGACGATGTTTTCCAGATCGCCGCGAATGACGGCAGGGCCGTGTCAATCGTCGGCCACATCTTCAACGTCGAGGCATCGGACGTGCACTTGCCAGCTGTCATGGCAACCATGCTGGAGCGCGGCCGCGACTTGCGGCAGCCACCTGGCGGATTTCCGGGTCAGGATGATCGGGCGCGCGCCGAAGGCTGGTGTCTGATTGAGGACGCTGGCGGGCTGCTGCGCATCGAGGCTGACAGCGACTCCGACATTTTCAGCCCGGGCGGCGTCAGCCACGACGACGAGGCCGAGGCCTTCGTCAAGGCGAAAGCGGCCGAAGGCAGCGAGTATCACATCGCGGCGCTTGCCCGGGTCGGCACCGCGCAATAGCCCCGGCTACGATCGATTTCCCTCACCCCCGAGCTACGACCGATTTCGCAAGGCGCAATCGTGCGCAACTGAAAAGGAGCAAGATCACATGAACCATACCGCCACCTATTCGCCCGATGACAACAAATTGCGCCTCTATCCCGCGCACCGCCTCGACGCCGAGGAGTACGCGCGCGTAAAGGCCGCCGGCTTCAAGTGGGCGCCGCGTCAAGAACTGTTCGTCAAGCCGACCTGGTCGCCGGAAGCCGAGGACCTGCTGATTGATCTCGCTGGCGAGATCGGCGACGAGGATACGAGCCTGGTGGATCGCGCCGAGCAGCGCGCCGACCGTTTCGAGGACTACAGCGACAAGCGCCTCGCCGACGCCGAGCGCGCGCGGAAGACGGTCGATGAGATCGCAGAGCGCTTCTACATGGGTCAGCCGATCCTTGTGGGCCACCATTCGGAGAGGAGCGCGCGCAAAGACAAAGAGCGCATGGACAACGGCATGCGCAAAGCTCTCAAGCTCTGGGATACCTCGAACTATTGGACCGCGCGCGCGGCCGGCGCGATCGCTCACGCGAAATACAAAGAACTGCCGGCCGTCCGGCATCGCCGCATCAAGACCATCGAATCCGACAAGCGAAAGCTGGAAAAGTCGACGGCCGAGAATGAGCGTCAGCTCAAAGCTTGGCGGATTGTCGCCAGCATCACCGACGCCGAGAAGCAGCGCTCAACCGGTCTCACCGTGGCGAACGTCGGCGGCTATTGGTCAATGTCTTTCCCCCTGGCCGACTATCCGCGCGATCCGCCGGCCTCGCAGTACGAGGGCCCCATGGGCCTTTGGTCGGCTATCGATGGGAACGTCATCACGGCCGCCACGGCAGCCGAGCTTGCGATTGCTGGCCTGGAACGCTCAGCCCCGCGCAAAGCCCGCTGGATTGCTCATTACGACAACCGCCTGGCCTATGAACGCGCGATGCTGGCCGAGCAGATCGGAACGGAGGCGAGCGCCAACCCGCTGGCCGACCGCTTCGCTTTCGCTGTCGGCGGCCAAGTGCATGCTGGCCGATACGACGAATGGCTGACCGTGACGAAGGTCAACCGCGGCGCCAACGGTTCGGTTTCAAGCATCACCACCACCACGCCGGCCGGCTCGCGCAACAAGCTGGCGCGTTGGCGAGTCGAGAGCGTCCGCGACTATCAGGCGCCGAGCGAGGAGACCGTCGCCGCGGCGAAGGCGGCAAGCAAGCTCCCGCCGCTCTGCAACTATCCCGGCGATGACTTCGCCCGCCTGACTCAGGATGAATACGACAAGGTTCCGAAGGACTATCGAGGTTATCGACCGCGTGCCGCTACCGAGACGGTCGGCGCGCACCGTACCCGCGTAGCCATCGGGGCCTATGCGTTCCGCGGCACCTGCGACCCCAACAAGCGACATTCCTACGCCGGGGTTTTCATCACGGATGCAAAGCGCGTCGACCCGCCCAAGGTCGTGCCAGCCCCCGAGCCGCAGGAGCCGGCCGAATTCGTCGCCGAGTATGTCGCGCCACCCGCTGTTGACCTTGACGCGACGCTGGGAACAATCGCCGAGATCATGGCGGAGCCGTCGCCGGTTGAGTCCGTGCCGGAAGTCGTCCCGGTTGCGCCCGCGGAATCGCTGCGCCATCTCCCGGATACGGCCGATTTGCCGGCGCCGACAGCCGCGGACACGTTCGAGGCAATGCGGGCGATGCTCAGGGGTGGCGGCGTGCAGGTCGTCGTAGCCCCGCAACTCTTCGCGACCCCGCCCACCTTGGCGACCGATGTGATCGAGGCGGCAGACATTCAGCCCGGCCACCTGGTGCTGGAGCCGAACGCCGGCACGGGGGCCCTCGTCTATCCTGCACTGGAGCGCGGCGCGAGCGTTACCGCTGTTGAGATAAACGACGTCCTGGCGCGGACGCTCGGGCTCGATCGTCGGATATACCTGACGGTGCGACTCGATTTCCTCACTCTCGAACCGTCCGACGAGTGGATGTTTGACCGCGTCGTGATGAATCCCCCGTTCGAGCGCGGAGCAGACATCAAGCATATCGAGCACGCGCGGCGGTTTCTGAGACCTGGCGGCCGGCTGGTCGCGATCTGCGCCGACGGCCCGCGCCAACGGGCGAAGCTCGAACCGATCGCAGCGGAGTACCGCGCCTTGCCCGCCGGGTCCTTCAAGGCCGCCGGCACGATGGTCAACACGGCGTTGGTCGTCATCGACGGGCCGCCGCCTGGATAGCCCCCCGGCTGCGCCCTCTCGCTTACGACCGATTTCCCACCCCCCGGCTGCGACCGATTTGAGAGGAGACCCCCATGACCGACTTCATCATCTGCAGAAACTGCGGCACCGAGGAGCACGCGCACCTGATCGACGCTAAGCCGGAGATCGGCGCCGATGAAAACAGCGACTTCACCCGCATGGAATGCATTGCCTGTTATGGGCCCGGCTGGCGACCGGCTGCATCAACGTCCGATTTCAAACTCTCGGTGGCGCCGCACTTAGCGCCGTACTACGCGGCCTATGCTGGGCGGATGGGCTGGACACCGCAGTAGCCCGGCTGCGCCCCTGCGTACGACCGTTTTCCCGTCATCCCCTCGGCTACGGCCGATTCTGAAAGGAGAATTACCATGCTCATCACCGTCAAGGCCGGCGCAAAAGTCGATGGTCACACGTTCAGCAAGGACTCGAACCAAAACTTCGGGCGAGAGAAAGCCGAAGGGCTTATCAAAGATGGCCGCGCGCAGCCCGTGGCGTTCGATGCTGAGGGTAACTGCCGGATCAATACCAGGTTTGATGCTTGGCTCAACGAGCACGGCGCCCTGGCTATCGGTTCCGGTGGCGACGCCTTTCTGCATCTCTCATCAGAATTCCCGCTCGCGTACTTGCCCGAGGCCTTGCAAGCCTATCAAGCGGGGCATCACCACGGCATGGGTGACGGCCGCATCAAGCTGCAGTCAGAGATGCGGGACCTGCTCTGCGTGGAGCCCGCTCGCACATGAACGCCGAGCAGATCATAGCTGCTGCCGGCCTCAAGATCGCGACACGCGCCGAGTTCGACGCCGAGTCCGACGTCCCCGCCGGGGTTCGCCTGTTGGCCGCGCGCATCTTCAAGCGTTGGGGCGGCGACTTCGTGGTGTACGACCCGGCCGGCGGCGATGACGGCTGGCTGCTGATCGATGATGATCGCGACCAGATCATAGGCGAGACGGTCGAGCACCTCGGACGGCTCGAGCCTGAGCCGCCGGCGCCAGCGCAAGGCTCACTGTTCTGATCCCCCGGATACGATCGATTTTGAACAATAGGAGAACGATATGACGCAATCCGACTACAAGCACGGCACCTGCGCATGGTGTGGCAACCAAGAAGAGGTTTTCCGCGACAACATGCTGTGCGACACCTGCGACAGCGATACGGTCTATTGCACTGTCTGCCGATCGCGCCAGCACCATGAATCGAAATGCCGCCACGTTTTCCAAAGCCACGGATGCGGCGAATGGCGCGGCGCCGGCTTCGATCCAATCGACAACGAGATGAAGGCACCTTTCCACCGCCTGTTGTCGGCCATGGGCGAAGACTTCGCGGTCGATCTGAAAACTGCGATCCGGTCAGGACGGTTCTTCACCTGGACAATAGCGCCGATGATCGGCGGTGGCGGAATGCTGGAGCTCAACGGCATGCCGCAGCGCGACGGTCGTTCGATGCTATTCGAGTGGGGCGATGCCTTGATCAAGCTCGGCGAAGGACGGCGCGCGGAGGAACTGCACGACGGCTATCGATGGATCGTGAGCCTATACAAGCGCAACACCACGAAGGCCAACCGGACCACCCTCGCCTGGATCGATCAATGGTTGTGGCCTTTTGCCGGGGCCGCGTCATGAGCCGAAGAGTCCGACGCGTTCCCGCAGACTGGCAGCACCCCCGCAACTCCGGCGGCCGCTATGTGCCGCTGGCTGAAGCCATTCCGGATGCGCCTGCGCCATACCCTGCGGCCAGCTATATGCCGGCTTGGCCAGCAGCGGAACGGACGCACTGGCAGTTGTACGAGACCACCAGCGCCGGGACGCCGCTATCACCGCCCTGCCCGTCGCCCGAGGCCTTGGCCAAATGGCTGGCCGGCCACCATGTGGAGGCCGCACCGGGCTTCACGGGAACGGAGGCGCAATGGCTGGCCGCGATCAAGCGCGGCGGCGTCATCCCGCCGGTGATGACCGTCGGCAAGCGCCAGGTCAATCCGCTCGACTACACCTGATCGGCCGGGACTCCCGGCTACGATCGATTTTGTGCTACCCCCTCGGCTACGGCCGATTCCGGGCGATTGTGCCCAACCGGAAAGGAACTCTCAGATGTCCCCACCCCGATTTGTTCACCGCAAGATCTCGGCCGAGGACTTCAAGTCCGAACTGGCCAAACAAGGCATGTCAGTGCCGGCGTTCGCAAGGGTCTGGTGCCAGAACCTGTCGACGGTCACGAAATGGGCGAATGGCGGGAATGACATTCCGACCTGGGTGCCGATCGCGCTGACCATGATGACGCTACCGAACGCCCACGGGACCGCGCGCATGGCGGCCGCAGCGATGATCCAGCAGGACCGGCTGCATCCCGAACTCGGTGAATTCCCCTACCAGAAGCTGCGGCAGATGCCTGCGGACGACGAGATCGAGGAATAGCCCCCGGCTACGATCGATTTTGCGGACCCCGCTTGCGCCTTGCTGCCTTGGCTGTCCGCTTTTTTGCCGGCGATCGCTTCACCGCTGGAGCCGCTGCCGGGGTCTTCGCTGCGTCCTCGGCATCGAGCTTGCGTTTCAGCGCTTGCATCTCCTCGTACCGGGCTTCCCGCTGCTGACGCAGCCGGTCGGCGCGCGGTGATTGTTCGCGCCCCATTAGCCGGCCTCCGCCTCATCAACCGGCACCTCGCCGACCTCGAGCATGACCGGCGGATGGGTCCGCGAGATGACCCTAAGATGCACAGGGGCGCCGGCGTTCAGCCGAGCCAACTCCTCTGCCGTCGGCTTCCATGCTGACGTTAGGGACGGCATAGAATTGTTGATGACCTCGGCGCGGATCGGCAGCGCAAAGCACGTCCCGTCTCGCTCCTCGTCCCAATTCGGCGGGGCGCCCAATGTCATGTTGGCGCCGTCGATCTTCGCAATGTCCATTGTACCCTCCTACGATCTCATGCGGTTTGCTCGAGCCTGGATGCCGGCCCGGGTGTTGTGCGAGTTGCAGGCGCAGCGGCCATTACTGAGATCCAGCGCCAATTCTGGCCGATCGCGCACATCCTGAATGTGATCGGCGTACATCTGGTCTCCCTTCTCACGGCTGCGCTCGCAACGGTGGCCGTTCTCGACGTATTCGCAGCGCCAACCTGCTCGCTTCTTGACCTGCAACGCCCACTGCTGATGCTCAGCAGTCTGATAGTGAGGATCCGCGCGCTTCGGCGGAGGCTTGACCTTCCTGGTGTCCAACGTCGGGACGCGTGGGCTGAGAGATGGGATGCGCGACCGCCTCATTTTTTATCTCCTCGTCGCGGACCGAACATTTTCCGGCCCATCGCACGCACCATCTCCCGCTGGTCCCAGGTCATGGTGTCGTTGTCGACGTCGAGCAGCAGGAGACCGTATTCCCGCCAAACCCGCTGCTTGGTCTCCAGCGGTGTTTCCCGCGTGTTGGGAGCGAACCGTCCGAGCGACATCGATCAGCCCCTTACTTTCGCAAGCCCATGCCGGCAGCGGTCCTGAGCCGCCGCACGGCGTCCCATGTCCGGTCGATGATCTCGACGCCCTCGTAATGCTTCACGAGCGCGTTCAGCGCGATCCGGAAGTCGGAATTGTTGGTGCGGTGCTCCTCGCCGCCATGCAGCCGGACGTCCTCGCTGCTGCACTCGAGTCCAATCCTGACGAGCAGGATATCGAACTGCCGCCCGCCGAGACGACGCTCGACCTCCCTGAGACGCCCGCTGGCCTCGAGTGCGATGGTGTGCGAGGGCGACCCGCCGCCTCCGCCGTCGACCTTGTCTTGCAGCGCGAAACCGCGCGCTCCGTGGAATGTCGCGAGATCGAAGTCGCGCCGGAACCGATCCGCGGCGCTCTGGCGCAGCTTGTCCTCTGGATCCGCGGCGCCCCGCTTCTTCGACTCGGTCAGATTGAGATGCGAGGCGCGAACGGTGTCGACCATCACGTTGAGCCGCGGGTTTTCCGGGTCCGGAATGATGTGCTTGCGCCGGCCGCTAGCGAGCCGCTCGGCCTCTGCGGCCGCCTTCTGCTCCTTCTTCGTCAGCGGCTTGCCGAGAATGTTCAATAGATCGGCGGCCCGCGCGGCCGCATGCTGATACCCCTGCTGGAACAGCTTGTTTGTCCGGAGATACTCCGTCACCAGGCGGGTTGTCGGCGTATCGTAGCCCATGGCCCACTCGATACCCGCTTCGCCAATACGACGGGCGCTTGCGCGCTCTTCCTCAAGCATGACCTGGGCTTCATACGAGAGACCGGCGTAGGAGCGCATCGGCTTGGCCCGCCGGATATCACGCTGGAATGCACGGGCGCGACGATCGCGCTCCTTGTCGACGTGTACCGCCGCGACATCCGTGATCTGTGCTTGAGACATTCCATCCTCCACGCAGAATCACGAATAGATTTCGCGGAGGTGATTTGTCTACAAAAGCAAGCAGAAAGTTGGAGCGTCATCCACCAGTCCGTTGAAGGTGCAGCGTCAACGGCCAGAGCCACTGATCAATCCACTCGATCGTCGTTCGATTCGCCTTCGCGGGATCCGTTTGTAGAGGCTGAGCAGCCATGACCTACCGCCGGTGATGTGGTCCAGCAGGTAGGAGCTTCTCCTTGATGCCGACCTCGGCGTACATCACGGCAAATGGGCCGCCGATCGATGAACGCGGCCTTCACATCGTGATGAACTTTGCGCCGAGCTGCCGCAGCATTTCGTAGGGCCCGATGTACTCGACGCCGAACTGCTTGCAGACATTCGGGATCTTCGGCTTCTTCGATGTGGCGTCGACGAGCTGCTCGCCTGTCACGACGATCATTCCGTCCACCTGGGCTCGGGCGATAAGCCAGGCGTCGGCACCCTTGAGGAATTCGCTGGCGTTGTGCTGCGGGTACGTCTTGACGACATATTCCGCGATTGGCTGATAGGCGGCCTGAACCGGCGCGGCCGGCGGCTGGAAGAACGGCGTGCCGTCGCGGTCCTTCACCCAAACAGCCAGTTCATCGCCGAAGCCGACCATCTCCTCGTAGACGGTGCGGCATGACACGATCCGGCCAGACGCTGACTCCTTGTCGAGCCAGGTCCAGAATCCGGGCACGATATCCATGGCGTAGGGGCCGTTCTGCGCTTGGATGAAAATGTTGCTGTCCAAACAGTACGGCTTCGGCATCGATCACCGCAGCTCCAACTTGTCGGCCACTGCACGCAGCAGCGGGACCTTGACACCGAGCAGGCGCGCCGCATCCCGGTACAGGGTGCGGCCCTCGAACGTGGCGTTGATTACAGCCCTGGTGAACAGCGAACCGTTACGCGAGCGAAGGGTGACGTAGAAGTCGCCGCCGCCTTCATCGCCACCGCTGTCCCGCTGCCGGAAGCGGGCAAACTCGCGCCGATACATCTCGTCGATTTCGCGTTGGTCGACGTCGAGCAGATCGGATGCCCGCCGCAGCAGCACCAGCGAACTCACGCGATAGCGCCGCACCAGATGGCCGATGTTGGCCTCGATGCTTACCTTGTAATTCCAGTGACGCCGCAGGCTTTCCGCCGGCACCAGCACCTCGGCCGCGACGGCGTTGCAGAACTGCTCGGTCCTCGCCTCTTGCCGCTGGCTCTGCGCCAGTTCGACGTTCGATATCCCGGTGGCGCCAATCCACAGGTGTGCTATCTCGTGCGCCAGCGTGAATATCTGTGCGGCTTTGGCGTCTCGGCCGTTGATGAATACGAGCGGCGCCACCTTGTCGGCGATGGCGAAGCCGCGGAATTCGTCGACGGACAGCGCGCGGTGAGTGTTGTTGCCCACTATCCCGCTGCGCATTACCATGACGCCCGCCGCCTCGGCCTGGCGGATGAATAGGCGTAGGAAATCCTCCCAGCTGCTCGCCTCCGCCCGCATGGCCTCATCGATCTTGAGTACCTCGGCGATACTGCGCGCGACCTCGTTCGGGTCGCTCCTAATCGTGTAGGCGCCCACGAAGCCCAGCGGCTCGGCGCCCTCCTGCTGCCGGTAGTCCCGATACCACTCGTGCTTCCGGATGATATCGTTGACCAGGTCGTTAAAGTCGACACTAGGCCGCCGCAGTTCGGCGTTGCCCACGGTCCGCAGATCCGGCAACGCGAACTGCTCCGCCGGCGGGCTCTGCAGGAACAGGTAGCCGAATGGGATTCGCAGGACGTTCGCGAGGGTCTGCGCCTGCTTGAATGTTGGCTTGGCCTCGCCGTTCTCCCATGCATCGAGGCGGTCCGGCTTCACGCCGAGCCTTCCCGCCACGTCCTCCGGCGCGAGCTTGGACCGCTCGCGCGCCCAGCGCAGAACCTCCGGTGTGATGAGCGCTTCCATTGCAGTCGGTTAGCTGTTCCCGGGCCGGCCTGCCACCCTGCGGCCGCGCCAACCGTCGCACGAATTCGTTAACGGCTCAACGTCCTGCCGGACACGAAAAAGCCCAAGCTAGGCCCGGGCTGCATTGCGTACCCTTGCGGGATCGGGCCGTTGGCCTGCTCCCACACGATGCGGACCACGGTCCGCCATGGTCGGACGGAGGTGACTATTAGTCAAAATGGTATCTCCTCTCGGCTAGCGTTTCCTCCAAACAGCATCCTCGGTCCGTTGAAGTCAATTTCCTTCCACTTGCTGCCGGTGCCGCTGCGGTTCTTGAAGACGGCAAAGGCCGCCTTCTCCTTCCAAATCTCCCATTCGCGAAGCCAGCGATCGCGCTGCTCCCGCCCTTTCGGGTTCTCTTCGCTGGCAGGCTCCGGCTCGTTGTCGCGGAGCCAAATCTTTGGAATGCTCAGGCCAATGATGATGTCGCTGTTTTCGACAATCAGGCCGCCGCCGTAGATGTCGCCGCTACCGAACTTCCAACTCGGCGCGCGCTGTCCCTCACGGGTCAACTGCGCGAGTTGCCAGACGACGCCGTCGAGCTCCTTGGCGAGATCTTTCGTATAGGCCGACGCGTATTCGACCGTCCGCACGACGTTCCAATGCTCCTGCTCCGGCTCGACCAGCTTCAGATGGTCGATGCAGAACTGCTTCACGCCATACCGCCGCTTCGCCTTCCGGAACTCGTTGCCGATCTGCTTGATCGTCATCCGGCTGCGGTCTTGGACCCAGACCTTGATCGACTCGAGCTGTTCCTTCGCTCGCCGGATGTCGAGGAATTCCTTCTGGTTGAAGTCGCCGCTGATCTGCTTCTTGACCGAGACGCCGGACAGCGACGCGATGTCGCGATATGCGATCTGCTCCGCGGACATTTCGAGGCTCAGCGAAAAGCCCGGGAAAATGCTCGTCTCGTCCAACGATGGTCCCGCATTGTCGCGTAGGATCTGCGCCATCAAGGCCGATTTGCCGTGGCCCGATGGTGCCGCCAGAGTGACGGTCGTGCCGCCAACCATAGGCCCGAGAACCTGGTCCAACTCCGGGATCTTGGTGAGCACGCCGACGGCCCGCTTACCCTGATGCTCGTAGGCCTCACCCGCCTTGGCCATCGCACTGCCGGCAGCCTCACCGAGCGCAACGGCATGCCGCACCCGGTCGTGGTCGTCGACGATGCGGAGCATGTCGTCGAGTTCCTGGCGCGTTTGATCGAACGTCTTGTCGGGCGCCGTGGCGATCTTCCCGAGTTGTATGCGGGCGCGTTCCCGCCATGCCAAAATGACGTCGTCGACGAAGTCGAGCGCGCTGCTGACGTCCGCCGCCTTCTCGATCAGGATCTGAAGGACGGCCTCTGTATCGCCGACTCCCTCGAACTCGGTCGGGAGCTTGGCCTCGAGCAGCGACAGGGTCGGGCCGGCTCCATTGAGGCAGCAGTCCTCGACCGCGGCGAAGATCAGACGGTGATGCGGCACCGTGAACTGGTCCGCCGACACGCGATCCGAGACAGCCCAGAAGGTCTCGGCCGACCCCAAAAGTTTTCCGATGATGGCTTCCTCAGCGCGAACATTTTGGGTCGGCCTATTGGGCGCGGCTCCTCGCGATGGACCAAGTGTTCCGACTTTAGCCATCAGGCCGGCACCTCAAACTGAAATTGATCCTGTGAAAGGCGTCGCTGCATCACCAAGACCATGTCCTGGTCTGCCTCAATCAGGATGCTGGAACAGCCGTACCGCGCAGCGGCAATGCCCGTTGTTCCGCTGCCAGCAAAGCAGTCCAACACAACGCCGGCCGGTGGACATGAGTAAAGAAGCAGCGGATCGACGATCCCGAGGGGCTTCTGGGTAGCGTGCACCGCGCGCCGATGCTCGGATCGCACGTAAATCACGCTACGCATGAGACGTGGGCCTCCGTCAACCGTTCGATACTCCATCTCTTCGATGTCGCCCAAGTGTATCGTACGGCCACGGCGCCTCACCGTCCGTGCGATTGCGTCGTTGGTCACCTGAGGAAGCTTGTAGACCTGATCCCATGCGGCATCGTCACGGTAGAACTGGACCGCGGACTCGTGGACACGACGAAACCGATCGGCATGGAAACCGCTTCCGTTCTGCTTTTCCCAGACGACGTCCTGAGCTGGGCGCCAACCTGCAAATTCGGGCGCGCGATCGAGGAACATCTTGAGCGTTCCGAACACCCACATGCTACCGGTTTTTTTGAGCACTCGCCGTACACTGGCGGGCCAGCCAACCGGCCAGCGGTCCCATATTAGCTTCGTTGATCCATAGGGCGGATCGGTCAAGATCAGGTCAACCGACTCATCCTCGAGGCGGTTCACAACGTCACGGCAATCGCCGCAGATCACCTGCACGCTCATGCCGGCACCGCCTCGAGCTCGACCGAGGTTAGCATCGGATGGCTCGCGCTGATCCGTTTGGCGGCCATCTCGGCGTAATCAGCGTTCAACTCGATCAGGATGGCGTCACGCTGCAGCCTGTCCGCAACCAGTCCGGTGGTGCCGGCGCCGGCAAACGGATCGAGCACGGTACCGCCGGGCGGCACGCCGGCCAGGATGCAAACCGCGGCGACCTCGGGCGGCATCACCGCGAAATGGTTCAACCAGTCCTCGTGCGAGCCACATTCGCAATATCGGAGCGTTACCTTGCGCCCGTCGCGTTCGATCTTTTCCGCGCGGAGTCGCCCAACTTCGGCACTCGGGTAGAACCGACGGCACCCCGTACAGAACTCGTCATTGAAGCCGCCCGGCGCGACCCACCAGACCGACCGAAGAGCCGCGCCGTTGGCGCGCTGTTCAGCCACCGACATGCCGTCCCAGCGATCGTTGAAGCCCGCATGGCGCCGCCCGTGCCCTCGTTGGCGATCGCGCTTGCGCGCGCCGGCGTGCGGTGGCTGCCCGTCAGGCGCGTAGCCGCCACCGCTGACAACAAGGCCACCATCCTCGGCGCCGAGGCGGTCGCGCATGGCACGCGCTAGCCTGGTCACCGACTCCGGCGCTGCCGGCAGCCTGACGTCCTCATAGCCGTGGTAATAGGTCTCCGACTTCGTGAGGTGGAAGACGTATTCATGAGCCGAGGTCGACCGGTCTCGCGTGCTCTCCGGCATCCCGTTGGGCTTGGCCCAGATGTTGTCCTTGCGCAGCCACCAACCGTCCGCACGCAGCGCGAAGGCCAGCATCCACGGGATGCCGATCAGGTCCTTCTGCTTCAAGCCGCCGGGCGCCGGCTCCCATGCTCGACCGATCGCGCCGTCACCCTGGGCTTTCGCTTGGAGGCCGGCCGGCACACGGCTGCCGCGCTCGGTCTGCGCGGCTGTCCTCGAGCTCGCACCGATCTCCCAGTTCTGCCGGACCACCATCGACGCTTCCTGCGACTGCAGCGTGCCGAGCAACGTCGATGATGCGGCGGCCGGATTGCCGCCCCGACCGGATCCTGCATAGCAATCGCCGATGTTGATCCAGAGCGAGCCGTCATCCCGCAGAACGCGCCGTATCTCCCGGAACAGGTCGACGAGCTCCGCGATATAGGCCTCGGGCGAGTTCTCGAGCCCGATCTGGCCGGCCATCTTGTAATCGCGCAGGCGGAAGTACGGCGGCGAGCAGACGCAGGCATGCACCGAGTTGGAAGGCAGAAGCCGGACAACCGCCCGGCAATCACCATTGAGAATTCGAACCGTCAAGCTGAGGCCTCCACGCGCCGCCGCGCATTCCAGATGTCGAGATAGTCGGTACGCATACGCGGTTCCGGCTGGCTGTCGTGCAGCTTGCCGATCGCCACCATGCGTTCATGAAGCTTGCGCACCGCAGCGCGGCCGGCGGGCTCAGCGAGGACCAGGTCGCCGTCCTGGCGGCGCCACGGCTTGTCGCCGTCCGGGAAAGACGTGATCCTCTCCACCTCGATCGGCGGCTCGAGCCCGGCAACGCCGCTGGTGCTGAGGCCGGCCCAGACCGGGCGCCGATACTTGATCAGCGCGCGCGCAGCGAGACTGGTCTCCAGGCCCTCGCCCAGGCCGATGTGCGCCGCGACCCCGCCGATCCGAACAGCACCGCCGGCTGCCGCGCCGGCGCCTATCTTCGCCACCTCTACCGGCGCCTTCGCGGGCTTCGACGGATCGAGATGGACTTTCCAGATAGCGGTTAGATCGCCGAAGACATCATCGACGCGGGCGACCAGCGTCATGAAAGCCAGCCGGTCGTCCAGGTCATAGACAACGCGGCCGTGGAAGCGGAGGCAGTCGTCCCAGCCGCCGGGAGGCACCGGTATGCCGCGCGCCAGCAGATAGGCCTCGGCGTGCGTCCCGGCGATCGGAACAGATTCCATCCAGATCTCGCCCGCGGTCCGCTGCCGCGCCTGCACATGCTCAGCGGCACGCCGCTCGTCTGCGGCACGCTTCTCCGCGGCCTCGGCTGCCCTGTCCTCGCGCCGCCTCCGCTCCTCTGGCGTTTCCTCACGCGCGCGATCGAGCCCGACAAATTCGCGGGCGCGGTCGAACACCTCACCGTCGGCCCTGTGATTGCCCGTCAGCCCATAGGCGAACAGGTTGATCTCGTCGCCGCCGATGCTGGCCGAGCTACGCACCCACGAACCGCGCGTGTACTTGCCGACCGTGCCGAGATAGACCTGAAAAGAACCGAGATCTCCCTTCACGCCGGGAGCGCAATACGCGATCTTGCCGCGCGTCTTGTATCCCTTCCAGAAATGGTCGAGGACACGCTCAAGCTGCTCGTTCAAGCGCTTCTTGATTTCGGCTGTATCTTCTCGCGTCATGCCAAGCCTGCAGCCGCCTCGATAGCTTGTCGCTTCAAGTTCGCCCAAAGCCGGTTACAAGCCGTTCCGTCGTTCTCATGGTGATACCGGCGCCATGCGCGCTTGCGCCGCCCATAGACGCGGCGCCGATCGACGGGCAGCGCGCGCCAATGGTCCCCGCAAATCCATTCCGTCGGAGGAGCGAACCGACCTGTGGTGCGCCGGCAGAACGGCACGCAGCATCGCACCCGATCTGTCACAGCATGCTCTCCTGCTTCGGCTCAGGCGCAGACGTAAGTGGCGGCGCCAGCGGATCGGCCGGCTTCCACGCCTCATAGTCGGCAGCTATCTCATCCCAGACACGCGGATGCTGCGCCTTGAAGTTCGGGAAATCCACGGCGGCGCGATAGACGCCCCGATCGAGGATGAGCCAGCCAGCGCCCGACGGCAGCCACCGGCGATGATCGATGTTGACGTGCTTAAAATCAGCCCGGACGAGGAAGCCGCGCTTCTGCAGAATGATCGCGATCTTGATGGCGGCGATCTTCCAACTCGTCAGTTGGACCGGTGACGGCGCGCCAGCGTCGACATCGGGCACGTAGTCGGGAAGGATATGCCGCTTCGCCGGTGCCCACTCGTGCCATTCGTCGTCATTGGTGCCGTGCCTATCCCCCGGCAATCCCGGTTCGAAGGCCTTGGGCCTCCATCCATAATAGGACTTCTGAGACTCGACTTGTTCCTCAGACCGCACGTAGATGATGGTGAGGCCGATGTACTTGCAGATGCGGCCAAAGCCTCCTTGTGAATCTGCCGGCACTAGCACGGCGCGGCAATCCGGCCCGGGATGATCGGCGTAGAACGATCCGTATTCCTCAAGCGCCTGGCTGATGACTTCGGTGTTCAGTCGAAGCTTCGCCTCTACGCCAATCTGGAATCCGTCCGCCTTGCGCACCAGCAGGATGTCCCAGCCGCAGGTCTCCGGGTAAGCGGTCCATCCCTCGGGTAGCGAGGAGATGAACCGCTTGCACAGCTCTACTTCCGAAGTGAACGGCTTCGGCTTCGGCATCAGGCCTCCCGCGACGCCATGAGCGCGACAGCAACCGGTCTGACCCAAATAGGGGTGCTCCCCATCATGAATGTTTGGCCTGACCAAGCGGCGAGCAGCGTGGTGCCGCAGACGTCAGCGATTGCCTGCGCCGCGGGTGGTGGGACCATGTTGCCGATGCGCTCGCGCCACGCGGAGTCTGAGGCACCATCGAGCACCAGCAGATTGTTCATGCGCTCGACGCGCGCGGCCCATTCCGGGTCGAGCGGATCGAGCGACAGCACAGACCGCTCCTCTTCATTATCGAGGTCGACGAGGCCCTGCAGCGCAGCGAGCTCGAGCGTCGTGAACGGCCGGTGCCATGTCCCGTCCAAAGCACGGATGACACAGACCAATTTGTCACTGGCAGCCGGAAGCTTGTCCCAAGGTGCGGGGTCGGACGCAGGCCCCTCGCCGGTCTCCCGTGGGTCTGCAACAGACCACGGGCCGTTGTTGTTCTTTGCGTGCGCCGGCACCGCGCCGCTGTGCTCATCCCACGGCACAACGCCGTAGTGGCCGCCCGTAAGGTACGCATCGCGGCTGGTATCCGACAGCGCCTCGGGTCGCGGATCTGCCACCGCAAAGGCACCGTTGGTCGGGTGCGTCTCGCCGGCAACGACGCCAGCGTTCTCGTCCCATCCTTTCACGCCGAGCGCGGAATTGCGCGCGCCTTCGATCAGCCTCGGGTCTGCAACCGAAAGCGCGCCGCCTGCCGGATGCGTCGAGGACGTCACGGTGCCCCCATGCTGCTCCCAGCCTGTGACCTTCAGCACATGGTGGTGAGTGCTGGCGCCAAAGCCCGGCCGCGGATCCGCAACGGCGCCGGCGCCCGAGGCTACCTGTTGGGAGCCGGTCACGGGCCGAGCATGCTCGTTCCAGCCCGTCACGCGCTCCTTCGAACTCGACGCGCCCGGATGCCAGTTGAGGTGACGCGGGTCGGCAACGGCGAAGGCGCCGTTCCCCGTGGTCGAGGCGCCGATGACAGCGCCCGTCGCCTCATCGAACCCGGTGACGCGGTACTTGGTCTGCTTGTAGTCATCGCGCTGCGCCGGACGCGGATCGGCGACGGCCAAGCCACCTCCAGCACCACCAGGTCCGGCGACCGCCGGCGACGTCTCCGGCCATGACACAATACGGAACGCGGAGTTGAAGACCTTTCGCTCCAGCCGAGGGTCTGCGACGGCATAGCGGCCGGTCCCGACTGAGACGTCCCCCTTCACGACCGACGACGGTTGGTCCCAGTGCCCGACGCCCAGTTGCACGCTCTTCTCGTGACCGTCGACGCGCGGATCAGCCACCGATTGAGCGCTTGATCCCGGGCTCCGTTGGGTGGTGACAGCCGCCGCGGTGCCCTTCCAGTCGTTCACCCTCAGACCGTGGAAATCCTGGGCACGGATCTCGCGCGGGTCGGCGACGCTGAATGCGCCTGTCGTCGGGTTCGCCCGCCCCGTCACGGTGCCAGAGGTCTCGTCCCAGCGCCGAACACCGAGGACTCCCCGGTGCCACTCCTCATCCGGAACAATGCCGAAGTCGCGAAGATGGCCGTCCTGCACCGCAAGGTCATTCAGCGAACGCCAGTCCGCGCCGGCGCGAACGAACGCAAGCCGCACCCACGTCTTCCATTGCAGCGACGGCATCCGGTGCATTGGACCGCCTAGACCCGCGATGATGCCCGGGATCGGCAGTTTCTCGAGGATCTCGCCGACCCCGCGCAGCGGATGCTTGACCGGCTCGTAAAGGAACGTCGGGATCTTGGCGACATGGCGCGCGACTAACAGAAAGCGCTTACGGCTCTGCCCGAGGTGCCCGATCTCGCCGCAGTCATGGGTCGTTTCCGCGACGGCGTAGCCGTATGATCGAAACAGCGCGATGATCTGGTCGAGGAGATGCCTGCCGCGCGTTGCGATGCGCGGCACGTTCTCAAAGACGTACAGTTCGACGGGATCGTCCTTGTGCGCCTCGAGAGTCAGCCAGACGCCGCGAAGCGTCAGCCCATTCAGCGCCTGGTACTTCCGCGTGCCCGACATTTTCTCGGACAAGAGGCCTGAGAAGCCTTTGCAGGGGGCGGACAGGAAGACGATGTGCGGATGCTGATTGCCGGCGGCTCGACGAATATCGTCTGGACCGCGCTCAACCCAGCCCGGGGGCGGCTCGTGCCCGTGGAAATCGCGATACTGCTCGCGCGAAAACAGATCCATGCACGATGCTTGAGCACCAGTCAGGTTCTCGAAGTCACGGCACGCCGCGGGGTCGCTGTCGATGCCGCCGATGCAGCGGAAGCGCGCGAAGAGGTTGCCGACTTTCGCACGCCCCTTGTTGAAGCCCTTGGCACCGCCGCCAAGCCCGCAGAAAAGATGAAGGTGATTGATATCGACCTGGAGTGGCTGAATCTGCATCAGGCCAGCGCCTCCGCGATATCCTGGGCGAGTTCGGCGAGCGAAACGACCTTGGACTGCGGCATGCTGGGCACCTTCACGCCTGTCTCCAGCGCGATGGTCTCTGACATGCCAACGTACTGGACGCCGTGATAATCCGAGGTCCGGACCCCGTGCCTCCGCAGAATGCCGGGAAGCACGGTCTCGATCTTCTTTGCATCGATCCGCATGTCCTACACCCTCATCGGCATGAGGACGTAGAGCGAGTCCGCGTCGCTGCCCTTGAACAGCGTCGGCGAGCCCGGATCGGCGAGGTTGATTTCGAGCGTGTCACCCTGCACCTGGGCAACAACTTCGTGCAGGTACCGGCTATTGAAACCGATCTCCATGCTGTCCGAAGCATACTCGGCATCGAGTTCGTCGACCGCGTTGCCGGCGTCCGGATTGCTGACCGTTAGTGTCACCTTCCCGCCAGCGAGAGACACCTTCACGGCGCGCCCGCGCTCGCTGGAGATCGTCGCGACCCGGTCTGCCGCGGCCGAGAACTCGCTGCGCGGCACCTTCAGAACGCGATCGTTGTTCTGTGGAATGACGCGATCGTAGTCCGGAAAGGTCCCGTCGATCAGCTTCGAAGTCAGAGTGAGATCACCTGCGGTGAAGCGAATCTTGCCCTGGCTGAGCTCGATCTGGACTTCCTGGTCGGCGCCGCCGAATAGTTTGCCCACCTCGGCGACCGTCTTCCGGGGGACGATAATGCCCGGCATTCCCGTGGCTCCCTCGGGCAAATCGAGATCGAAGCGCGCCAAGCGGTGACCATCGGTTGCTACCCCCCGCAGCGTGTTCCGGTTGCCCTCGCGCCGAGTGTGCAAGTAGATGCCGTTGAGGTAGTACCGGGTCTCTTCCGTGGAGATTGCAAACTCGACCCGCTGGATCAATCGGTGGAGATCGGTCCCCTTCACCGAAAATGAATGCGTCAGGTCACCGGCCTTGACGTCGGGGAAGTCGGAAGGCGGTAGCGTCTGCAGCGTCGAACGAAACCGTCCCGCCCTCACAGTCACGATGTTCTTCGCATCATCCTGTTCCAACGTGATCTGAGATCCCGCCGGCACCTTGCGCACGATCTCATTGAGCAGACCGGCGGGCACAGTGGTCGCTCCCTTCGCTGCGACCTGGGCCGGCACCCTATCGATCACCTCAAGGTCCAGATCGGTCGCCTTCAGCAGGACGGCATCCTGCTCGACTTCAATCAGCACGTTGCTCAGGATCGGAATGGTGTTGCGCCTCTCCACAACACGCGTGACCTTGGCCAATACTTTGACGAGCGCGGCTTGCTCGACGACGGCCTTGAAGGATGTCTGGGTCAAAATGGAGTCTCCTTTCGGATTGGGGTGAGTGTCGGTTCGAAGAGATCGCCACGCGGAGCTGCGAAGCGCGGGTCGAGGTGGCCGCGTAGCCACCAGGCCACGCCGAGACTCTCGGCGGCGTCGAGTGAGGTGATCGACCTGTCGATCAATTGGGCGAAGCCGAGCGACGTGTCCTTGCTCGCGCGGCCGCTCCCGGTGAATGCCTTTCGCCAGGTGCCCTGGTTGACGTAGATGAACGGGACGTCGTGCGCGGCGCAGACTTCCTCGGCAATGGCGCACAGCCCATAGATGCGCTGGAATGTCTTCATCGGCGGGCGGGTTGGCTCCGGCTCCGGGTTTTCCTCTGTCGGCTTACCCTTGAGCTCGATGTCGGTCCGCAGCGGCTCTTCCGCGGCGACGTGCCGGACCTGGTTGTCCTTGATGATCTGGTAGAGCGTCTTCCGGAAATGCCGGAAGACGTAGCCGGACGTCTTGCCCTCCCAATGAAAGGCCCGGGCCCAGACATAGCGATCACCGTCGAGCAGCGTGATGCCCGTTGTCGTCGCGATATCTAAGCCCAGGATCTTCATCACGATCAGGCGGCCTCGATCGCCGGCTCGTCGAACCAGGCTTCAACCTGTCGGCCGTCGCCGGCGCGGTACCGGACCTGATAACTATTGCAGTGGCTCTCGAATTCGGCCCGGCCGATGACGGTGCCCTGCTCGTTGCTCTCGACCATCTTCACGGTCGACTTCATTTCGTACAGAAACGGCTTGTTCTTCACGTTCAGTCCTCTTTGTTGCCTGCAGCGGAATTGCCGCGGGTCGTGTTAGGCCTTGCCCTCTTCGTCATTGCCGCCGTCGGACTTCTCGCCTTCCGTCGCCGGCGTCGGCATTGACAGGACGTGGTCCCGCTCCGATCGCGCATCGCGGAAGGCGGAAAGCCATGCCTGCCCCTTGAGCGAGCCGATTTCGTACGGGTTGTCGGTTTCCTTCGAGCCCGGCTCGCTATCGAGACGGAAGCCAGCGGCGCGGCCCTCGAGCTTCGCCCTCTCGTCCTCGGGCGTCGGACCCACGCCGGCCATGCCGAACAGTTCGAACTGCCGCGGGCTCAACACCTTGCCGAGATACCCGACATAGACGCCCGCCTTACTGACCTTCTCGCAGAAGGCGTCGATGGCCTCGTCACCGCCAGCAACGAGCTCAAGCGCGAGCTTGGCCGCTTCGTTGTGCAGACCCTGCGCCTGGGTCTGGGCATAGGTCCCGCGCAGCTTGTTCTTCGCGGTGTTGTTGACCTCGTTCTGCGCGGCAGCTTCGGCCTGCGCGTTCCGAATGCGTGAGAGGTTCGCGGAATCGAGGGCCGCTTGTGCAGGTTCGTTGGGCTTCGACATTGGGATTCCTTCTGCTGTCAGTGAGTGATGAACGCGATGGGACGTTTCGATTGCCAGCAGAGGCCGCACGTCGCGCAGGCCTCGGTCCGGCCGAGTTGCTGTGGGCAAACGATCGCTTCCGCTGGCGCCTGCAGCGGCGTCTCGACCGACACCGTCGAGCACTCGTCAATCGGCGCGTCAGAGAAGCGGATGGCGAAGCGGTCCCAGTTCGCCAGCACCAGACGCACCAGCGCCGCGGCGATAGGGTCGCGCTTGGCGTCCCAGCGCGCCGAGAACTCGAAGACATGCAACTGCGGCACGTCGGCGAGCAGCTGCTGCCACAGCGTGACATACGGGACCGAGTAGAAATCGCCCAGGACATGCAGCCGCACGACGAAGCCGCGACGATGCCTCCGGCCGAGCGCGCGCACCTCCTGCGCCAGCCGAGCTTCGAGCGCGGCGCCGCGGGCCAGCCGGTGCGCGTGCTGCATCGAGTTGCCGTAGCAGGAACGCCAATGCCGGCAGGACTGCGGGCACGTCGCGCGCTCCTCGAGCGTCAGGGTGTAGATCGGGAAGCACCTCCACCGCCCCTTGGTGACGGCTTTGCCGATTTTCGAACTGTTGAACCCGCTCTTGAGAACGTCGTGTCTGTATGACTGCGGGTCGACCACGGTCGAGCGATAGACCGTACGACCCTCAACAATCGCCGGGGTGTCGAATGCCGGGATCTTCGCCGGCCGGCCGGCGAGGGACAGCGCGGACTGCCGCGAATGGTTGGTGGGTTTGACCCCGACCTTCCCCTTGATGATGAGGCGGAGATACGCGAGCGAGCCGCCGACGTGCGCCTTGATTTGCGGAACTGTCAGGCTCTGCGCGTGCAGCGCTCTCACCTGTTCATGGTTGATCGTGCGCGCCCTCATGCCGCGACCTCGAGGAGGTCGAACAGCGGCGTCGGGGCAATTATCTTTTCCTTCTGCCGGCGCTCGGGCCGGCGCCCGTCGTCGTATTTGCCGACCTCATTTCCCCAAGGGACAAACCCTTCATGCGTCTCGCGCGAGAAAAGGTCACAGCGTGCCAGTCCAGGCGTACGCTCGCGGATCATTTCGTAGAATTCGCGCGGCTTCTGGCTATGACCGCGGGCCTTGCCCTTGATCACACCCCAGAATGGATCGTGGATTTGCTCACCGTTGCCGAAGACGCCGACCAACACGGACTCGTGCATGCCGCGGGCACGGTATCCGGTACCGACCCGCCCCTTCGGCCAAACCAATTCGGTCTTGTAGAGCGCGCCCCAGCGCTTCAGCAGCCACATCGATTTGTCGAGGGTCGGCGGACAAGCCCAAAGGCCGACGACGCCATTGCTGCGGACCAGGTGGCCAACCGGCAATTGTCCGAGCTCGTCCCACGACAAGATGTCGTACTGCGCGGACGCCGATTTCTTGTTGCCCCTCGACGAATACAGTTCGAATTCCGTCGGCGGATCCACGATGCAGATATCGAAGCCGAACATCGGCAGCGGGTCGAAGAAGAAGTCCTTCATGGTGCAGTCGGCTCCATGAAGTATGCGCGCAGAGCTTCCTCGGCCGCGGTGCGTTCCGATATCCGGTGCTGGCGGGCATAGGCCTTCAGCGCGCGGCGAACCTCGGGCAACGGGTGCACGACAAGGCCGTCTCCGACGCCTGGCTCTGGGAGGCTGAGCGTCCGTGCCTTCCCCGGCTCGCGCATAAGCGCACCGCGTTCCACGATGCTGTCGATCAAGTGCGAGATTGTGCCGCGGCCTCGGATGCCGAGATGGTCCGCAATCTCACGGTAAGACGGCGAGGCTCCACAGGCATCGATCCGGTGCCTTACAAACTCGACGCACTGCGCCTGGACGTTGGTCAGCCCAATCATTCTGGGCCTCCAGCCGGCAGGGTCGGCTTGATCACCTCATCGGCGTAACGGGCGAAGACGTTGTAGGCCTTCTGGCGGCCGATCGACCCAATGAGATAGGCCGCGATGGCCTGAAGGTGTGCATCAACCACCATGGCGGCGACGTCCTTCCCGCCGGCATGCTCGACCGTCATCAAGGACACGACGCATTCCTTGCGGGCGTACTCTTTCATGATGGTCGAGGCAGCGGGCTTCATGATGCGGCCGCCCTCTTCGCGCGGTTCATCGCGGCCATGCGCTGCCCCAGGGCGACCCGCCGGGCGCGCTCCTCGGGCGTGATGCGGATCTCGCGATGACCAGCGCTCTGATAGGCCGCGCGGCAATGGGGACCGCAGTACGGCAGATCGGATATCGCCGGATCACCGCAAAAGAAGAAGTTGGGCGTGGTTGGATCACCGATCGGCCATCGGCAATCCCCGCGCTCGAGGTCGAGCAACCCTTTCCGGCGCTCGGCGGGAACGTTGCCATCGAAGGCACTGGCGTGGCCGGCCGGCGCCTCTTCCGCCGTCGCCAACGGGGCCATGATGTGTGGCGCGGCAAGGACTGCACGCAACACCTTGGTCCGCTGCGGCGTGGTCGACCCCAATCGCGGAGCTCGCTTCGCCGCGACCGCCTTCGCTTTCCGGTCATCTGCCCTGCCAGACAGCCCAAGCCTGTGGACCTTTCCGATCACGGCGTTGCGGGTGACATCGCCGAGCTCAGCAGCAATCCGCGAGCATGATATGCCGGACGCCCAAAGCTTCTTGAGCCGTTCAACGCGATCTTCGGACCAGGTGGCGACAGCCATCAGCGCGCCACCTTCCGCCGTTCTTCGCGGATCTTTGCAAAGGGCTTCTCGCAGCGACCATCCAGCCACTTCGAGACGTCGAACCACCAGCGCGCCCAACCAATCAAACATTCGCCGCAGGATGCGCAGCGATTGCTAACGGCGACGGCCTGATCGGCCAAAAATGAAAACACGCAGGAGCTCGCTTCAACTTTGCGCCGCGAATTCGCGCGGCTCGTACTCAGACTGACCGCAGGCAACTCAGCGCCGGCTCAACTCCATGTGGATCTGCCGCTCGTCAGCTTCGCGCCGCACGCGCTTCACTTCCGCCTCCGCCTCGGCGAGACGGCGCTCGAGGATCTGACGTGTCAGCCAGCGTTCACGCGTTTCCTCCGGGATGTGTGCCCAGAGCGCGTCGATGCACTCGAGGCCCTCGGGCCCGGCGCAGACATTGAGAAAGTGCTCGATGTCGATCACGCGGTTGCTTGCGGTCCAGTTGTCGACGGTGCCCATCGAGCACTTCGCGCGCGCTGCCATTGTCTTTCGGAAGCTGCCGCCGGTCATCGCGTTGCGACAAACCCGAATGATTTCAGCGGTGATCTTGGCGGCTCTTACGTTCGTAGAAATCGGTTTGTACGAACGTGGGAGGTGTCCGTTTGCATTGATCGAAGCGGCAAGCGATGCTGTTCCCATGATGAATGCTCCCTATTTTCACAAACAAAATTCGAGCGTCGCCGTCGTGCAGACGCCTGACAAAGATGACGACTGGGCGCGCGCCGCCCTGGCCGGAACACGAATGCTGATTGCGGAAGAATGCTTCGATGCGATGCTGCAGATGCTGATCGATGCCGGCCTCGTGCCGAGGAGCTGCGCCGCGGTCATGCTCGACCGCCTTTCTGAGCGGCTGCTACTCCACGCGTCAGGACGCACCGAAACGCACTGGGCGATCCGGATGCCCGAACTGATCGACCAGGCAACGAGGTTGTCGAGAAAGGCCGCGACGCTGAAGACGGTGATCGGCGGGGTGTCATGACGGCGCCCTCACCGCGCCGCAGCGTCGGCGGGCGTCCGAGCCGCGACGTTCGCGGCATAGAGCTCTTCAGCGGTGACGTCGCAGAGCCCGCGGATCACGCCCCAATGGCGGTCGGGGATGCCGATCTTCGGCCACTTGTAGACGGCCTCGATCGTGACAGCCCCATCGGAGGCCTTCGCGATCTCCGCGGCGCCGCCGGCGTACTTGATGATTTCGGGAACCGTCTTGGGACGATCGGCGGCCGGGGTGTCTACGGAGGCATCTGTCATGGCCCCTGGAATTTACTGGAATTTAATTCCGGAGACAAGTCATCCGAATTCCATTCCGAAAATAATTCCAGTTCCTACACTGGCACCATGGAGAATCTGGAACCGGGCAAAGGACTTACCTTGGAAACGCCGCCTCTACTGTGGAACCACCGACTGCGTGCTGCTCGCAGATCGAAGGGTGTGTCGGTACCTGATCTCGCCCGCCTCGTCGTCGGCAACGAAGACGCGGACGCGATCGCGGCAATGATCCAGAGGATCTACAGCTACGAGAAGGTCTCAGCGAAGCAGAAGCCGGTCGAACAACCACGCGGTAAAGCGATGGAGCAGCTCGCTGCAGCGCTCGGCGTGAGTGTCGAATGGTTGCGCGACGGTAAGACAACCTCGGGTAACCATAACTCGGATGAGACGATTGTTGCCGTTGACGAAAATATGGTTACCCCAAACCTTACGGGCGAACAAATAGAAACAAAATCTTCGCGGAAGACCGTTCCGATTTACGGTCGAGCCGCGGGTGGTCGTGAGGGAAGATTTGTTTTGAACGGGGAAAAGGTCGGGGAAATCTTACGCCCTCCGAGCCTCGAGGCAGTCGCCGAGGGCTACAGCGTTGAGCAAAGCGGAGACTCGATGTCTCCGGCAATCAAGGATGGGTACAAACTCTACGTCAATCCGAAGCTACCGTACCGACGCGGTCAGTTGGTTGTCGTGCAGATCAAGACCGGCGTGGAGAACGAATTCGACGGCTACGCGAAAGAGTTCGTGTCGTTCTCGCGGAAGGAACTAGTGCTCGAGCAGTACAATCCGCCGAAGCAACTCCGGTTCGACGCCGACCTGGTCGAGAGCATCCACCGAATTGTGGGCATGGAGTTTTAGGAGCCCCACATCTGGTGGCGTCGACTCCTGCTCGGAAAGATTCAATGATGCCGGCATACATCGTCATGAGCGAAGAGCGATGCGGCGTCAAAACACTGCAAAAACCGTTATTTCCGAGCCTTTCCTCCAAATCCTATGTTCCGACTGCGGTCATTCTGCCGTCTGGACAGCCGAAGATCTCCAAACCTTTCGGATTCCTCCGGAGACTACGATCGATGAGCTTGGCGAGCACCTTCACTGCTCGCGCTGCCGCCGCCAGGGCGGCCGCGGGTGGAACGTCGAGATCCACCCTCGCCGCGTTTATCCTGATCAGTCTTGGCGTCGCCGCGCGGGTTGAAGCCGAGCAACCATCCGAAGAGACCATCAACGCCGCTCGCACCGAGATCGCTCGCATGCGCGAACCCGAGTTGCGATCGCTGCTGAACTATTTCGCTGAGTGCTCCGACCGGACATCGCGCAGCGCCACGGTGAAGCAAGCCTGCAAAGCGGCGCTGATCAAATACCAAACCGAATTCGGCGGAAAACGGACGATCGATACGGTGATCGCGGAGCAGGAAAAACTTGTCGAAATCCAAGGCGCATTTCGTGCCGTTGGCCAAGCCTCCGATATGACCTATGTAGACACCGTCGACACTCGCATCCGAGAGGCCATCGGCGAAGCGTTGAAGATGCAGTCCACTCGCTAGGGCGCGTGCTCATAAAGCGTGCGCATTTGGCGTCCGCTATACCCCTAATAGCAGCTCGAAAGCGGAAGTCCTGGGACGTCCGCGTTAGGCCAATGGGCGACGTTTGCTGCTCCCGGAAAAAAAGGATGAACTACTTGGATCACCTCGTCGTCGATGCTGGAGTAGTGACGGCGCAACTACCGGCCCGACCTTCGATCGCATGGGAGTTCGTGGATAGTCGCCATGTAGGATTGGTAAAAGCTTCCCTCATTCCCTGCGCGGTGAAGCCGGCGGTGGCTCCAGCGGTGCGGACTGACAGCAATACATTCAACTTTTGCTCCCGCCCGCGCGGCTTTTGACGAGCACGGCAGCCGCGCGGCGGGCCAAACGATTCTCTACATTATAAAAAACGCATCGCCGTCTTCAGTTCCGTTTTCAGCTTATCCCGGGACGCCACATACTTGCCATAGCTCGGGGGATCCTCCCCGCTCGGACCCCCAGAACAATTATCATGCAAACCGTTGATTAATGCGTCGAGTGCACTCACACCAGAATTGATCTGTTGCACGGCAACCGGTGTCTTGTCTGTCGCCAAAGCCGTTCTTGCAGCGCTGAATGCATTCACAGCCGTGTTCCCGTGGACCTGCAACGCTCCCCAGCTAACTGGCGGCACTCCGCTCCCCTTGCCTGAGCAACCACTGCTCATCTCCATCATCTGATTTTGGAGCGTAGCGATTTCCTCGCCCAGTATCGTGTCCACAACGGTCTTCGGATCGGCGGCAGAGGCAACGTTGGCAAGCGGGGCAAAAAAGAAAATCCCACAAATGATCGAGGCAGTCTTATACCGGAGCGAGTGAACCATCTGAAAATCCTCCTTGGCTATGATTTCTTCATAGGTCCGCCAGACGTGGCGAGAGCACGTGGGAGCGATCTATTGAAATTAATTAGAGAGCAGCTGGCGGCAATCGCCGAACGGGAACATTATCACGCCCACTCCTTTAAGTAAATCACTACTTTGAGTAAATACGCCGCTGCCTTTAAACCGGTCAGAAATCCCGAACTTGCGCATGTCCGAAGTGGGTCAAAGGCGGTAATGCTCTCACCGTGCCGAGCACTTCCGCTTAGCTCCTGATAGCGAACGTCAACGCGCTAATGTGTACACGCCCTGGCATGCCAACTTGGCCGCGATCGTGCTGCGGACTGCGGGAAGCCGATCAACGAATTCGGCGACCCCGGCGAGCTCGTCGCGGGCCGCCCTTACCTCGACCATCATCTCTGCGATCGCCGGCAAGAACTTGGACTTCTGCCGCCAGCGCCGGCAAGCCATCTCGACCGCTCCGAATGACGGATCCAGCGACATGACGTCGTCGCGGAGGAATTGGCCGAATACCACAGCATCCTGGCTACCGGCGTTTGGGAACGCCTTGAGAAGCAGGCCGAGGTAGGCAACGGCGGCGGCGGCAGGTATCGGCGCGATGGCATGGTCGAACGCCGCCCTGTTCTTCCCGTGCGCCTCGATCGCTCGGTCGACCAGCTCCAGGAGCTCGGCGCTCGGTTCGTCAGCCAAGGCGGCCGCCTCGCGAGCCGCGGCTAATTCCCGCAGCGCCGGCTCGAGCCCTGAAAATGACGGCGGAGCCGGCGGGTTTCCGCGCGGCCTTTCAACGAGTTCGCGCATGGAAATCCTCCTCGGTTAGACCGGTCATCATGCCCTCAATCGCGGTGTCGGCGCGGCTCGGCGCCGTCGGCGTGCCGCCTCGAGGCGATCGGCGGTCATAATCGTTGCCCACCCACGTCCGCCATGCGGCATCCCAGTCGGCCATCAGGTTACCTCTGCTGGTGTGGAAGTTCTTGAACTTCTCCGCCTGGAATCGGATGTGGTCATCGTTCCATCCGCGCTCGCGGGCATACTTCCAACCCGCTTCAGGGAGTTGCCAGTCGGCAGGAAGCCTCGTCCTCCGCCCAACTGTCCGACGCCCCCCGCGCTTTGGCTGCTGCTCCTCGGCCGAAGGATCATCGCCAAAGAGGCCCTGGGCCGGGATCAGTTCGCGCCCGGGAACGGGCGCCCTATGATCTTCCCCTTCTTCATTTCTTGAATGTTTTATTTCTTCTGTATTGTCCCGGCGCTGTCCCGGTGCTGTCTCGACCGCGTCTCGGTGCTGTCCCGGCACTGTCTCAAAATCCGCTCTATCGGGCATCTCGACGTCATCATACTCGGGGTGATATTTCCCGTAGTTGCAAACGGTTATGACAGTAATTCCGGACGACACCGCCACCGAAATCATTGTCTCGGTTTTCAGACGATTTAGAAATCGCTCGACCTTGCTTTTGCTCCACGACCACACAGAGCTCAAATGGCGCACGGATGCAGCCACCTGCCCGCGGTCAAGAGAAACCAGGTGGTCGCCGAGCCGGCGCTGACGCGGCTTCCATGCGGCCTCGTTCAACAACCAGACCCACGCCTCAAATTCGGAATACTCGTCCCGCCGAAAAAACGGGTGCTCTAGCGCTGAGCGAGCGAGCCTGATGTAACCGCCTTGTGCCATCAGCGCGCTCCCGCAATCATTTCACGAAAACGGGGGCGCCCCAGGTTGCGCGATCGCTGCTCGGTCTTTCGGTGCCCGAGCTCTCCGCGCCGGGCTCTCACCCATCGCAGAGACGCATGGAACGTCTCGATTGCAAAGGCGACCTCGCACGCAAACCATTCTCCGCGCAGATGGTGGTGCACCAATTCGCGATGGATATGCTCCTCAACCTGCTCGCAAATCTCTCGCTCGAACTGGCGTGACTTGAAGACCAGAACGAGCTCGCTCGGGTTTGCGACCTGCAACTCTGCCAGCCGCTTTTCCGGGTCCGCCGCGATACCGACCTTCAGGGAACCGCACCCTGCGCGGACGATGTAGAGCGCGCAGGGAGCACTCGGATGCCTGCTGTTGATGTGCGTGCGGCCGGTCGGATGTCCCCTCATGTCCTCTTTCGCTTTCGAGATGCCTTAAGGCCGGTCATAATCCTGTCTGGAATTTATTTCCAGGTTTTTATTGACACGTCTCTGCATCTGGAATTATCTTCCAGATGCCAAGGGAGACTTGCCTTGAACACCACAGCCCCAATCGCCGATCCGGCCGCCCTCGAGGAAGGGCAGCGCTGCCCGATAGCGGGCTGCGACGGCACCGTCGTGCTGGTCCGCGACGGCGATTGCGCCTGTCACATCGCACCGCCCTGCTCGGCCTGCACGGAAGCTCGTCTGGCCTGCGACGTCTGCGGTGAGGAGCGCCGGCCATGACGGAGCTCAGCTACGTCGCCACCGCTATTGCCTTCACCGGCGTCGGCATCGTCGTCTGCGCGACTTTCTCCACTCGCGCCTACTGGGATGCGGTCCGCGACCGCGGCGACCTGCTGCTTGCCCTTTTCAACGCCGGATCCTCGCTGAAGGCGGCTGGCCGCGCCGAGGAAGCCGCGCAGGCGTTCGGGATCGCGAAGGCGGTCCAGGAGAGGTCCGCATGACCGACCTTTCGCATGATCCGACCGCCATCATCGACGACCTTGCCTTCCGTGCCGGGTATCTCGAGCGGGCGCACATCGAGACCATTGAGCGGCTGAGAGCGCTTGCCGCTCGCGGTGGCGCTACGGCTGACGAATTGCGCCTGGCGATCGCCGGGCTCGCTATCGACACGCACAAGGGACTCGGCGCGCTCCAGGTCGGTGCGGCCGCGCGGATGGCCGCTCGTCACGCTGCGACCACGCCCAAGGTGTGCGCGAAGATCCTGCAATTCCCGGCGCCTGCCGCTGAAGCAAGGCCGGAGGCTCTGCCGTCATGACGGAGAACCCAGCATACATCGTGCGCATTACGCCGGCGGCGTTCGAAACGGCGGCCGTCAATCCTTGGCACGGTGTCGCCAAGATTGCCGAGCGTCTCGGCGTCAGGCCGATCGAGGCACGGGAGCAACCTGGCAGGCCGACCGTCATTGTGAGCGGCGCGGAGTCGCTTCCATTGCAAGGCGGAGCATGTGCTCCGTCCTACGACCTCTTTGAGCTCCTCGAAGCCCTGCTGGACCGCCTCGATCGCGTTGAACGGGGGCAGTCATGATCGCGGCATCCCTCCCGTCGACTTGGACCCGCCTGATCTTCGCGCCGGCGGCGGAACGTGCCGCGGCGACGCCGGAGGAGCGAGCCGCGTACGACAACTTCGTCAAGCGGCTGATGGCGAACCCCGAAGATTTTGGCTTCCGGCACGAGACCCCCGAGGACGTGGCGGCCGATGACCGCTTCGACACCGCGCTCGCCGCTGAAAATCAGGATTGGGGGTAGCCATGGCGCATCCAGGAATGACCCGGTGCACGCCGGACACCTTCGACCTCGACCTCACCGGTGCTTACGCCGTGATCCTTCGTGCGTGCGGCATGACGTTCGAGGGGACAGAGGATGAGATCGAAGCCCGCGCCTTCCAGATTCTCTGGAAGCCAGCCGACGGCCGCCCCTATTCCCAGGTCAAGCCACGGCTGGCCACCGCGATCGAACTCGCGCGCCGCGACGGCACCATCATCCTCAGCACGGTGGCGGCATGACGCTCGAACGCGCGGTCATTGTAATTTTGCTGGCTTTGATCATTGCCCTGCTTGTCGGCGGCAACACGGTTGAGGGCTTCGGCATCGGGCTGCTCGTCGGCCTGGTGCTTGGCGCTCCCGTGGGCGCCGCCTTTGTCACTGATCGTCCGAACAAGGAGCCGACCTCGAGATGAATGCTGTCCGAACCTTCGCGCGTGAAGTTGCGGCGTTCCTCGCGATCGCGGCGATGATCTTTGGCTGCATCGTCACGGCGGCCCCAGCGATGGGGATTGGCCATGGCTGAGCACGAACGGCGGGTCGAGCTTGATCCATCGGTGCTGACCCGGCTCGGCACCAACATGGAGACCATCGGCCAGGCCTGGCAGGCCGACGTCGACGAACTGAACACGGCACGCGACCAGATCCAGATGCTGAGGCGCGAGCTCGATCAAGCGGACGACCGCGTGTCAAACCTTCAGGCCGATCTCACTGCGAGCCGGTCCGAGGTTCAACGGCTGCTCCAGCGGAACGCCTTCCTCGAGGCCCACACCCAGCGCCTGTTCGAGACTGCCCACAATGTCGGCGACAGCATGAAGTCGCTGGCCGAGTCTGCCGTCGATGTCGCGCGCCACGCGCCCGCGGGGGCGCCGACTGGCGCGACTCCGGTGCGCGCCGATGGCACCACGGCGCCGCGGCCAATCGTGGTCGCGGCGCCGAAGGTCTCGGCTCCGATCCAACCGGCTCCGACGCGCCCACGCACGCTGGAAGACGTCCGCCGCGAGAACCTGGCCGCGGACGCCGAAGACGACGGCACCGGCCTGCCGCCGGGCAAACCGCAGTTCCTCAGAACACCGCTCCCAACCGTCACACCGTAGGTTTCCCATGAACGCGCCGCAGGCTTCACCGCTCAAGATCCTTTCCCTCGACGTCGAGAACGTGTTGCGCGTCCGCGCGGTCAGGATCACGCCGAAAGGCAACGTGCTCGAGCTCACCGGTCGCAACCGGCAGGGAAAGAGCAGCGTCATCGACGCGCTCTGGGCCGCGCTCGGCGGCGAGAAGAAGATACCGGCCGATCCCGTCCACGACGGCGCGAAGATAGGCAACATCGTTGTCGATATCGGCGACGCCACAGGCCTGAAGTACCGTGTCACTCGCCGGATCAAGAAGAAGGATGATGGTGACTGGTCCACCAGCCTTACGATCGAGAACGAGGATGGCTTTCGATCCGACAAGCCGCAGCAGATCCTGAACACCCTAATCGGGGCCCTCAGCTGCGACCCGCTCGACTTCATCAACAAGGGGCCGAAAGAACAGTTCGATCTTCTTAAGACGTTCGTGTCTGGGGTCGATTTCGACGCGATCGCGGACGCCAATGAAGCGGACTTCGACGCCAGGACCGTGGTCAATCGCGATGCCAAGGCTCTGCGCACCCGTGCCAATGCGATCGTCGTCGACGAGACCGCGCCGACCGAGCAGGTCGACGAGGCTGCGTTGGTACAGGAACTCGCGGAAGCCGCTACCAAGAATGGCCTGGTGGGACGGTTTCGGGCTGAGCAGGCCGCTCGGAAAGCGAACGCAGACGGTCTCGACCGCGAGGCCGAAGCCAATCGCGCTCGTGTGAAGGAACTGGAAGCTGAGATCCAACAGCTTTCTCAGCGAATTGCAGTGCTCAATTCTCAAGCCGACGGCCATGAACAGTCGGCGTCGGATATCCGCCTTGAGATTAGCAGCGCCGGCGACGAGCCGCCGACCGTCGATACCCAGGAATTGCAGGCCAGGATCAACGCGGCTCGGGACACGAACGCGAAGGTGGCCGCCGCGGCTCGAGCTCGGACCGAGAAGGAGCGTCTAGCCGGCGAAGCCGCCGCCCTCGAGGAACGGTCTGACGCCCTCAGCAAGGCGATCGCCGCCCGCGAAACCGAGAAGCAGGAAGCGATCGCGCGCGCCGAGATGCCGGTGCCGGGCCTGTCCTTTGGAGACGGCACCATTCTGCTCGACGGCCATCCGCTCGCCCAGGCCAGCCAGGCGCAGAAGCTCAGCCTTGCCGTCGCAATCGCGATGAAGCTGCAGCCGCGGCTCCGCTTCCTGACGACCAAGCACGCCGCGCTGCTGGACGACGAGTCCTGGGCGGCTCTCGTCCAGCTCGCCGATCAGCAGGATCTGCTCGTCATCGCGGAAACCGTCAATTCCAACCGGCCCACCGCGGTGGTCATCGAAGACGGCCACGTCCGCGGTGCCGCCCAGCAAGCCGCGGAGTGATCGCCATGTTCGACAGCCTTCTCCGTTTCTTCCGCCCTCGCCGCTCTTCGCCCTGGGATTCTGCTCCGCCCTGGGCGCTGGAACTGAAGCACATACAGGAGCGAGTTCTGAACAAAGAGGACCAACAGATGTCTGCCCAAGACGATCTCAACGCCGCCGTAGGCGTGCTCGTGAAAGGCTACAGCGACCTGCATACCGCGCTCGTGCCGGCGCTGCAGATCATCGCCGACAACGCCAACGGCAATGCCGCGATCATTCAGCAGATCGCGAACATCCAGGGCGTCTCCCAGAAGATGGCGCAGGATGCCGCCGCCCTCACTGCTGCGATCCCGGCAGCGACCACGGTGACGCCGCCGGCCAGCCCGCCGTCGGTCGATACCGGCGGCACCCAGGCCGATGTCGCGCCACCCTCGATCGACGTCCCGCCTGTCACCGACCCGAACGCGACCCCGCCGACTTCCTGACCGGAAGACGGCTCCTCCCCAACTTGCCGCGCGGGTTTCGGCTCGCGCGGCCTCTTCTCCGGAAATCACCATGAACGCCGCTGTCCCCACCGCTGACGTCGCTGCCGCCGAGCCCGTGAAATTCGCGCCCGGCATCTACTTCGGCGTGCCCGAGGACAAGTACCACCAGGACACCTCGCTCGGATCCACGAAGCTGAAGGAACTGGTGATCGACCCGATCGAGTACCAGCACGGCCGCTTGCACGGCGCCGAGCAGAAAGAGACGTTTCAGCTGAAATGGGGCCGCGCGATCCACTGCCGCGCGCTCGAGGGAAAGCAGTTCCTGTGCGAGCGTTTCCCGATCGCGCCATCCCTGGCCGACTATCCCAAAGCGCTCGTGACAATGGATCACCTGCGCGACCACGCCAAGAAACTTGGCCTCACCAAGATCGGCAATACCAAAGCATTGGTCGCCACCGCGATCCGCGAATTCGACCAGACTATCCCCATCTGGGACGAGATCATGGCTCGGTTCGAAAATGAGCACGCTGGCAAGACCATCATCCCGCGCGAGGCGATCGAGCACATCGAGCGCGCCGTGGAATGGATGCAGCGGGAGCCGAAGCTGGCACCCGTCATGGAGGGCGGCACCTTCACCGCCGGCGCGTCCGAAGTCTCTATCTTTTACGAGGAGAACGGCGTTCGGCTGAAGGCACGCATTGACCATCTGCTTTCGCACGCGGTCGTCGACCTGAAGTCCTTCCGGCCCTTCCTGCAGGAGCGACTGAGAGAAGGCGCGAAGAAGGCGATCTCGCGCATGCGGTACGACCTGCAGGCCGCAGCATACATCCGCGCGCTGAAGGTTGCCGCCAAGCTGTTTGCCGAGGGCAAGATTTTCGATTGTCCCTACTCGCCAGCCTTCCTCGAGTCCGTGTTTGCAGCGCTGAAGGTGGCGGAGCGCGATCCGCGATCCGAAGAGGCACTGAAATGGGTGTGGGTGCTGATCAAGGCCTCGGGCGCGCCGCAACCGGTCGTCGCTGAGTTCGATCTCGGCAGCATGATCTTCCGCCAGGCGGCCGTCGATATCGACGACGCCATCAAGAACTACCGCCTCTACGTCGAGAAGTTCGGCCTTGACCAGGACTGGGTGCCGGAGATCCCGGCCGAGGTCTGGGGCGATACCGACTTTCCGTCATGGGCTTTCACCTGAACCACTGAGGACTGACGATGAATATGATTGTCGAAGGCGACCCGCGCGACCAGGAACGCCAAACACTGCCCGCCGTAGTGGTAGAAAGTGCCATGCCCGCGATGCTGCGCGCGGAGATCGACGGTCAGATTGCGACCGCCAAGGCCTATCCGCGGAACGTCTCGCGTGCGATCGGCAACATCAAGAGCCTGGCGACCCTCGACGAGGAGACCGCCGCGGAGTCGCTTTACGCGCTCGTCCGTAAGAAGAAGCAGCAGAGCCGCGGCGGCAACGACTCCGCGGACACTGCCAATGCGGCAATCGAGGGTCCGAGCATTCGCCTTGCGGAGATTGCGGCCCAATGTTGGGGCAACTGCCGGATCGAAGCCCACGTCGTCACGGTCAATAAGAAGGACAAGTGGGTCGAGGCCGTTGGCACGTTCCACGATCTCGAGACCAACATGGCATCGACCGCGACTGTGCGGCGCCGGATCTCGACGTCAAGCGGCAATCTCTTCTCCGAAGACATGATCACCGTCACTGGCAACGCCGCCTGTTCGATTGCCAAGCGTAACGCGATCCTCGCTGGCATTCCGCGTGGCGTCTACCGCCCGGCTTATCATGCTGCGCGCGAGGTTGTGGCCGGTACTGCGGCTACGCTTTCGCAGAACCGCGACAAGGCTATCAAGGCCTTCGCGGCTTACGGCGTCACACCCGATCAGATCTTTGAAGCTCTGGACGTCCAGGGCGAAGCCGATATCCGTCTTGAGCACATCGCGACGCTGCGCGGCATGTTCATGTCGATCAAGAACGGCGAAGCCACGGTCGAAGAGATGTTCGCCAAGGAGAAGCCGTCTCAGGCCGATCCCGACTACAACCCCCTGACGAGGAAGGATACCGCCGCCGGCGCGAATGCAGCGGCTAGCGACCAACACCAATCCGCCGGTGAGAAGCCGGCCACGGATTCCGCCGCGGCGGAGGCAGCGCATCCATCTGGCCACGCGGCGGGACATCAACCCGCGGCCGGATCGGACAACGCTGCCACCTCGGCGCAGTCATCGGCGAAGCCAGCCCCCGCCGATGAAGGGACGAGCCAGGAGCGCACCGCCAGTGGCTCGTCCCAACCTGATTTGCTGTCCGGCCCAACCTCCGCCCAGGACGGCAAAGCGCAGTCGAGCATTCCCCAAGGCTCGGCTGCAGACGGAGCGGACGCGACCCGTGGCAATGGCGCCGCGTCCGCTCCCGATCAACTTCGGTCGTACCACAAGGCGCTCTCGACGATCGAGAACGGCGGCCCGGCGAAGCTCGGGAAAATGTCGCTCGCCTGGTATGAGAAGAACGGCAAGGAAACCGCATTCGACGATGCCAGCCACGCGAAGGCGAAAGAAATCCTGCTGGCTCATACCAAGCGCGTTGCGGGTGAAATCGACTTGGCAGCTTGCACCAAGCAGGTCGACGGGATCATCGCGCGATGACCATCCTCGATCGCCCGCCACCGGAATGGAAGCGTCCGACGACACCCTGCAATGTCAAGCTGCAGGTGCTGATCAATCAGGAAGGGCGCAGCACAATCGGCGGCGAAAAGCTGGGCCGGATCGAAAACACGCATTTCGATCACCGGCCGGCGCTCGAAGCACGGAAGTTCGACACCGAGGCATGGGACACAATCCCGCCGGCGAACGATCCCACGCATATCGAGGCCATCACTGTCGAGCAGCACGACCGCCGGACCAACGGGCCTGGCGGGACGAAGCGGATCACGACGCGTGGCTCCGACACCGGCGAACGTGCCCGGACGCGCCGGATCGCGCGCGGCCACGCCGAGCATAAGGCCACGATGACGGCGAAGGGCTCCGACGAGCCCCGGCCGAGCCCGGCAAAGCCCAAGCGCAAGATCGGTGGACGGTCATCGTTCCCAAAACGAAAGGTCCGGAGGTTCGGATGAGTTCCGTGATGGCAGCTACCCCTGAATTCGGTTCGGCGGCCGATATGGCCGCCCACTATCGGGCGGTCCGCGCGCGGATGCCGGTGGTGGTGCCGCAGTTGCGCCGCGACTATCTGGCGTTGCCGCGCCCCTGTGCTCGGCTTCTGCCCCCGCTATCCGGGTTTGCGACTGTCGAGGATATCATCCCGTCGCAATTCCTTCGCGCCCCGGAGGAAGTCGTCCGGTTGAGCAGCGAGGCCGAGCGCCTCGCGGTACGCCGCGCGGTCGCCGGCTATCTCGCCCTGCTCCGTCAATTTGCGCGCACGCATCGGCGCATGCCCCTGATCCAGGCGGCGGTCGGCCGCGCCTTCAAAATAGACCCGAACGGCTTCGCTCACCCTTCCCGCCGACACGGCGTCACCCGCGCTCGCCAGATCGCGATGTGTCTCTCGAAGCTGTTGACCTCGACCAGCCACAACGAGATCGGTCGCAGCTTCGGCGGCCGCGATCACACCACCGTGCTGCATGCGTACCGCAAGTTCCTGCCACTCGTCGTCGAAGTCTTGACCGAGATGTACGACGGCCAGTCCTGCCCGATCGACATTCCGGAGCCAGCCGACCAATGACCGATATCGAATGGGCACGAAATGTCGACGGGTCGCGCGGCAAGACATGGAATCCGGTTGTCGGTTGCTCCATCAAATCGCCGGGCTGCATCCATTGTTACGCCATGAGGCTCGCGTGGCGTCTGATCGCGATGGGCCAAGCGCGCTATCGCGGCACCGTCAAGAAGGTAAAGGGGCAGGTCGTTTGGACCGGCAAGATGGTTCAGGCTCCAGAGGAAACGATCTTTGAGCCGTTGCGCCGGAAGAAGCCGACGACCTATTTCGTCAATTCGATGTCGGACTTGTTCCACGAGGACCTTCCCGACGATTGGATTGACCTTGTCTTCGCTGTCATGGCGCTTTCGCCGCAGCACACCTATCAGGTCCTGACGAAACGCTCCGCCAGGATGCGTGCGTACTTCCAGCGGCCGGATCTCTATCGCCGCGTCCTCTTCTTCGCGGACAATTCCCTGCGGGCCTGGCGCCCGGAGCTCAGGGGGATCGGCATCGACGATCCAGCGCGCTCACCATTGAAGAACGTCTGGCTAGGCGTTTCGACCGAGCGCCAGCAAGAAGCAAACGAGCGGATACCCGATCTCCTCGCTACACCGGCGGCCGTTCGCTTCATCTCGGCGGAGCCGCTGCTCGGCCGCATCGACCTTCGGCAGATCATCCGCGAGGGCATTAATGGCGCCTTCGTTGACAACGCCTTGGATGGATTCGTCTCCAACGGGTGTGGCGGATCCTACGGACCGAAGCTTGATTGGGTGATCGTCGGCGGCGAGTCCGGCAAGGACGCCCGTCCGATGCATCCGGATTGGGCGCGCGCGCTGCGCGATCAATGCACCGCTGCCGGCGTGGCCTTTTTCTTCAAGCAGTGGGGGGCTTGGGCACCAGTCGGTTGGGTGCATGCCGCCAGCACTGGAGCTTTGCTGCGACCGGATGGACACGTTTGTCGCGATCGATCGCAACTGGCTCCCTCGGGCAACTACGAGATGGCTCGCCTCGGCAAGGCGCGCGCGGGACGACTGTTGGATGGCACCACATACGGCGAAATGCCGAGGAGAGCAGCATGAAGCCCGAGTTCATCACCTTCACCGGCATCGACAACTGGACCGAGCTCCACGACATCCACGTCCTGTCGCTGAAGTATCCGGTCGAGTTCGGGATCTTGTTCAGCCCGAAGCGTCAGGGCACCGATCCGCGTTATCCCGATGGTGACGCGCTGTCCCGGTTCATGTGGAGCGGGCTTCGTATGTCGGCGCACCTCTGCGGCGACTACAGCCGCCGCATCATGGCGGGCGAGTCAATCATCGACACCATTCCGGTCGATCTCGGGTATTTCGCCCGCATTCAGGTGAATCACGCCGAACCGGCCCCGACGAAGATCATTCAGTTCCGCAACGGCTGGGGCGACATGCGCGCGATCGCGCAGACCCGGGCCGACGCATTCCCGACCGACACCTCTGTGGACTGGCTGTTCGACCGCAGCGGCGGCGCCGGCGTCGCACCGACGGCCTGGCCGATGCATCCCGGCGGCGACCGGCTCGTCGGGTATGCCGGCGGCATCTCCCCGGACAACATCGGCGGCGTCATGTCCGAGCTCGAGCAAATGCCGGGCCGCTACTGGATCGACATGGAAAGCGGAGTCCGAACCGACGATCGGTTCGACATCGCGAAGTGCCGTGCCGCTTGCGAGGCGGTGTTCGGCAAATGAAGGACGTTCCGATCATCTTCAGCGCTCCGATGGTGCAGGGCCTGCTCCGAGAGATCAAAGTTCCGGGGACCGGCAAGACCATGACCAGGCGGTTGGCCTGGGGTGCACCGTTCAGCGTCTATGATGACGAGGATGGTCACAAGGCGAAGCGACTCCGCGTCGAAGGCTACAAGGTCAGCGGCCCCGATGACACCGGCATGCGCCTCGCTTGGCCGCCCTCACCGTGGCAATCCGTCAAAGTCGGCGACCGCCTCTGGGTGCGAGAGACCACCAGCGCGGAGCATCGTTGGGCCGGGACGAAACCGAGCCTGATCACCGATACCGACGTCTGGTACTGGGCCGACGGCAATCCGGACGACGGAGATTGGACGAAGCCCATCGTCTCGATCCATATGCCGCGCCGGTTTTCGCGGATCACGATGATCGTCACGGCGACGAAAATCGAGCGGCTGACCGCGATCAGCGAGGCTGATGCCCTTGCTGAGGGCGTGGAGCGCCGCGGTGACCGCGACTACTGGGCTGGGCTGAACCGCGGGACAGACGCTGTCGCGTGCTTCTCGGCGCTCTGGTTGTCGCTGCACGGCATGGGCTCTTGGGACAAGAACCCCGAGGTGGTCGCGATCTCGGCGCGCGTCATCAAGGCCAACGTGGATGCTCCGGAGGCGCGCGCGGCATGATGACCGGAACTCCAATGCGCGCTTGGTGCGCCGTCTATCAGTGGCCAAGCAAAAAGGAATTCCTGTTTGGCACCGTCCTCGTCCGGCCCGGCGCGCCAGATCAGGAAGCCGAAGCGGCGCTTGCGCAGCGGTTCACCGAGAAGTGGGGCGAGATCCTTCCCGATGATGTGCCGCGCCCGAAGCTAATCCGGCTGGTGCCTGGCACCATCTGGTTTGTCCCCGAAGAAGAACAGCGCGAGGCCGCATGACAGACACCGTTCCCAATTGCTGCGGCAGGACCACCAGGCTCACGACCGGACAAGAGATCTATCCGCACCGGCGCGACCTTCACTGGAAGCACTTCTATAAGTGCGACCGCTGCGGTGCTTACTGCGGCTGCCATCCCGGCACCACGAAAAGTCTCGGCACGCCGGCGAATGCCGCGACCGGAGCGGCGCGATCGAACCTGCACGACAACGTCTTCGATCCGATCTGGAAGGGCGCACTGTCATCCGGCCAATACAATCCGGAGGATCATCAAGCCGAAAACAAGATCAAGAAAGCCGCGCGCACGCGTCTGTATCGCTACCTTGCGCACCACCTCGGGATCGATCGCGACGACTGCCACTTTGGCATGTTCACGCTCGAGCAGTGCCAGCGCGCGACCGAGATCCTGGCCGGACTGACCTATCGGACTGTCCGGGACTGGCACTACGCCCAGGTCAAGCAGAAGGGCAAAACGGCATGAGTAAGGTCACCATACTCGGGCCGTGTCCCCTTTGCCATTCGGCCAAGTTGAACCTGTTCAGCCAATGGACCGGTTGGCGTGGCCAGATGATCGAGACCCCAAAAGTCCAGTGCACAGACTGCCGCTGCGAGGCCACCGTCGAGGCATGGTCGGCGCGGAAGCCGGCGCCGCCAGCGGCATGGTTACTCGTCGAGGCCCTGCGCGCGGACGAAGGCTACAGCGTGACCCTGATTTGCGACAACCCCGACTTCAACATGGGGCCGAACAGCGCGGTCGAGGTTTGCGGCGATTTTACCGACTGGAGCGAACGTCGGTTCGAGGGCGACAACCTCACCGGCGCTCTCATGGCCGCGTACCTCGCCAAGACGGGCGGCGCGGTTTCCCCGGAGATCGCCGACGCTCTGAAACGGGAGGCGGCTCATGGCTGACGTCACCGGCCCGATCTCAAGCCTGCCAGGATCTCGCCACGACCTGCCCGACGGCACGATGTGCGACCAGCACCCGGATCGTCCGGCCGTCGCTCGCGTGCAAGGCGAGACCGACTCCTTCGGCTGCGAGATGAATGATCTCTGCGAGGAGTGTCTGAAGGCGGAGCGCGACTACGCGCAGTCGGCAGAGGCTCGAACCGGCACTTGCGACTGGTGCAAGGGACCGGCAACGGACCTGGCTCCCACGCGCGACTACGAGGAAGGCATGTCCGGACCCGTCTACGAGGTCTGCGGCGCATGCAGAAAACGTCGCGAAGAACGCGACCGCGCAGAGCTCGACCGCTACGGCGACTACGACGATTAATTCGGAAATCCACAGGAGTGAGGATGGCGCCGTGAGCAGCAGTTGCCCGCAGGAAGTCGATTACGACCGCGACCGCTTCGTCAACGATCCATCGTATCGCGATGGCATGAACGACGGCGTGGCGTTCATGGTTGCGTCCGAAGAGCGAGAGAAGACGCGACGCGCAAAGCAGAACTGGTCTCGCTGGGAGCAAATGCGCCGCACCCGACAGTTCGGTTGGGAAGGTGAAACCTGGGTCTGCTACTTCTGGCGCTCCGGCTGGGACCACATTTCGTTTGGGCTTCACGTCTGTTTCGGCGGACCAAACATCGAGATCCATCTCCCATTCGGCTTTCTCAGGATCGGCCGGCGGACCGATCGACGCGAGCGGCGCGCAGTGAAGGAGGCGGCGGATGCATAGCGCCCCTCTCTTCGCCGGCATCGGCGGCCACCAAACTCCGCGGCGCGGCCGGACGGACAACTGGCTGACACCACCCTGGCTTCTGCGCATGCTCGGTGGCTGGGAAGCCTTCGATTTGGATCCGAGCGCGATGGTTGGCCAGCCATGGCGGACGGCCCGCCGTCACTACACGGTCGTCGACAACGGGCTGATCCTGCCGTGGGAGGGTGACGTCTGGCTCAACCCGCCATATTTGCGCGGGCTGCTCGGCCGGTTCATGGCGAGGATGGCAGACCACGGGCGCGGTATCGCGCTGATCTTCGCGCGCACCGAGACCGCGACGTTCTTCCGGAATGTCTGGGACCGCGCCTCGGCGGTTCTCTTCCCGCGCGGCCGGATCGACTTCTGCACGCCGGACGGTGGCACCGCCGGCGACTCCGGCGCGCCGTCGGTTCTCTGCGCCTATGGCGATCGACATGCCGAGGTGCTGGCTTCCGTCGATCGAGACTTCGGCCAGTTCGTGCCTCTGCGCCTGCCGCGGAGCGTCATCGTCCTGGCGCTGGCGACAACCTGGCGCGACGCCATCGCCGACTGGCTGCGGGCACAACGCGGTCCCGTTGCCCTCGCCGATATCTACCGCGCCTTCGCGTCTCACCCGAAGACCGCGGCCAACCCGAACTACCAGGCCAAGATCCGGCAGGTGCTCCAGTTGGGCGCCGGCGTGCGGGTTGGTCGCGGACAATGGAGCGCAGCATGATCATCCGACCCTGCGATGTCGAAGCAACCAGCACAGAACCCGACGCCGAGGTGATCGAAATCGGCGCCTACGATATCCGCGACGGACACCTCTACACCACCGGCTACCACACCTTCGTGAAGCCAGCGGCGCCGATCCCGCCGGCGTCGTCCGCCGTGCACCATCTCACCGATGCCGACGTCGCCGACGCCCCGGCATGGAACGTGGCTTGGCGGAAGCTTGTCGAACTTGATCCGGAGTATGAAGGCGAAGAACTCATCTTCGCGGCGCATTTTGCTCAGTACGAGCGCCAGTTCTTCGACCCACTGGTCAAGGCGCGCTGGATCGACACATGGAAATGCGCACTCCGGCAATGGCCCGAACTCGACGGCCATAAGCTGCAGGAGCTGCGCTATTCGCTGCGGCTGCTCGACCATCCGAAGGCGATGCCGGCACTGGCGATGCCACCGCACCGCGCCCTCCCCGACGCCTATCTCTGCGGCTTCTTGGTGATCGAGCTCCTGAAGCACCAACCGATCGAGATACTGATCCAGTGGAGCGAGGAGCCAGCCGTCTTCTCCAAGTTCGATTTCGGCAAGTTCAGCGGCAAGCCTCTATCGGCCGCCGATGACGGCTTCCTCACCTGGATGCTGGACAAGGACTTCAGCGACGACTGGAAGTGGAACATCAGGCGCGAGATCGAGCGTCGCATCACCGCTAAGCGGAAGGAAGCGCTTGATCTGATGCTGCCCGCGATCGCCGGCGCTGCCAGCGTTACGGATCTCGAGAACTGGTACCACGGGTCGGGCCCCTATCTGGCGAAGCACGCCATCCTGATCGGCTCACCCGAATACGACACGCTGATCCAAGCCTGCGCGGCACGGAAGAAGGCCCTGATCGAAGGCGGGCAGCCGCAGTTTGGTGCGACGTCATGAACGCGGCGCTCCACAATCCGGGCGGCAAGGTCAAGCTGCGGCTCGCCGATGGCGTCGCCGGTGACGCCATGTTCTGGGGCGAGAACGATTGCTATCGGCCGATGCTGACACGGAAGTGGGTGAACCTGTTCACTGCCGGCACAAGGCTGCCTAACAATTTCGTCCTTTGGATCGGCATGAACCCGTCGGTCGCCGATGCCAACGTCGACGACCCCACTATGAACAAGGTGATCGACTTCTCGATGGAGTGGGGTTTCGACGGCCTCGCCATGATGAACGTCTGCGACTTCCGCGCAACGGAGCCGGCCGCGCTCCTCAAGCCCGGCGTCGTGCCGCGGAGCAAGGGGAATCTGCCGCTGATCCGGGACACTGCGAAGCAAGCAGCCAAGATCGTCTGCGCCTGGGGCAACCTTCACCGCAACCTCGTTCATTTCGCGGTGGATGCCGAGGACGCTTTGCGCCGGGACCAGCACAAATTGTGGTGTCTTGGCCTCAACAAGGGCGGCACGCCCAAGCACCCGCTCTACGTCCGGGGCGACACGCCGCTCGTTGAATTTCAGGGGATACCAGTTTGACCGCTCATTTGACCAAGCCATTGCATGCCGTCATCGGCACCTATGCGGACGGCACCGACGTCACGCTCGAGCTCGACAAGCTGATCGGGTCGCATCTCTGTATCCAGGGCAATAGCGGCGCCGGCAAATCAGGAGCAATCCGCAAACTGCTCGAGACCACGCACGGCTTCGTCCAGCACATTGTCATCGACGTCGAGGACGAGTTCTACACGCTGCGCGAAAAGTTCGAGTACCTGATCGCCGGCGGTGACAATGGCGACTGCGAGGCAAGCGTCCACAACGCCGCGGCGCTGGCGCTAACGATCTTGAAGACCGGCTTTTCGGCGATCATCCAGATCAACGGCCTCCCGATCGACGAGCGGCGCGAATTCATCGCGCTGTTTCTGGACGCTCTCATCGCGGCACCGAAGGACCTTTGGCATCCCGCGCTCGTCGTCTTGGACGAGGCGCAGATGTATGCACCCCAGGTCGGCCTGGTCGGGAGCTCGGCGGCCGTGACGTCGCTCATGACGCTCGGCCGCAAGCGCGGATTTACAGGAGTCCTGGCCACGCCTCGGATCTCCAGCATCAACAAGGACGCAACCGGCCCGGTGAACAACTGGCTGATGGGCCGGATCGGGCAGCCGACGGACCGCCGGTCGACCGCCGACGCCCTCGGCTTTCGGGCCAATTCCGAGGAAGCCCGCGGGCTGCTAAGACTTCGGACGCGGCAGTTCTGGGCCTTTGGGCCTGCACTTTGCATCGAGCCGACACAGATGATGATCGGCGATGCCGCGACCACGGTCATCAAGGCGGGCCAGGCCGCCGTGCCGACTCCGCCTGCCCCCGCCGCCATGCAGCGGATGCTGGCGCAACTGAATGCCGCTGCGAAGGCGGCAAAGACGGTGGACCCGGACACGGCTGACGTCGCGGCGCTCCGGGCCGAGATCACGCGCCTCAACGCCGAGTTGGCGAAGGGCGGTGCGCCGCCAGCGGCTGCCTCGCGGGAGGAAATTGACGCCGCATATCAGGAAGGGCTGTGGGACGGTCTGCATCCCTTCCTCGACTTGTTCGAAGACTTCAAGGTGATCGGGGCTGGCGTGCAAAATCTGCTTGCTCGTGTCGCAGAGGTCCAATCGAAGCATCAAAGCTCCGCCGATCACGCTCCGCCGCACGCACGAGAACTGCGCAATCATCGCTCCCTGCTGAAACCGGGCTCGCGATCCGTGAACGCCCCTGCTCGCGCACCGGTGCGGCCGGCAGCGCCTCCACCATCGCCGGCGGCGGGCGGCGATGGGCCAATCGGCGGCGTGCAGCAGAAGATACTGAACTCGGTTGCCGAAATGCAGCGGCTCTGCGGCTTGGCACCGCCGAGGCAGTTGGTCGCGATGGTGGCCGGCTACAAGAACGTGAGAAGCACTGGGTTCGCGAAGGCCTTGTCTGGGCTGTCTGCAGGGGGCCTGGTCTCCTATCCCGACAGCGGAACGGTTGGGCTGACCGACGCGGGCCTAAAGCAGGCTCGCCCTCGCCCCGCGGCTCTGACGACTGAAGATGTCCAAGCGCAGGTCATCAGAATTCTCGGCGAGACCGCAGGGAAGATCCTCGGCCATCTGATCACGGCCTATCCCGGGGTCATGGATCGCGCACTCTTGGCCGAGCGATCCGGCTATCAGAACGTCAGGAGCACCGGCTTCGCGAAGGCGCTCTCTCGCCTGTCGACGCTCGGCTTTGTCTCCTACCCATCGAGCGGCACAGCCAAAGCCGGGGAGATCCTTTTCCCATGACTCGCGCACTGACAATCTTGAATGAAACCGGCGACGTCACCATCACCTGGGAGGCGGAGAACGACGAACGCATGGTCGAGATCATCGAGCGGAAGATGAAGGCCGGCGTGACGTTCTTCCTGATCGAGCCGCGCATGGGCGGCCTGGTGGCGCCAGACACCAGCAAGCAACTGAAGAAGGTCAAAGACGCTCTCAAGCATCGAGCCCTCTCGATGAAGGATCAGGACTTCGAAGCGATGGTGGCCGAAGGCAAGGCCGAGCTCGTTCAGACGCCCGCGGCGCCGGCCCGCACCGTGCGCAAGGCCTGCACCGCGCGCGAGGTCGCCACGCGCGAGTCTGTCGGTGTCCAGCAGATGCGGGGCGGCTGATGCAGTTCCAGCGGTCACCCTTCCCTGCCGAGATCGAGTATTTCCTCGACAGCGCTGTGGAGCACGACGAGCTCGGCGCCTTCGCGCACGCCGTCCTGACTCTCCTCGGCAGCAGGAAACTGGTGCCCGAGCTCATCGAGAAGCGGAAGATTGGCCACCTGCTGCACTGCCGGCAATCCCGATGCCACGAGCTCGACGCCTATGCCCACGAGATCATCGCCGAACTGCCGGAGCATGAGCGCCGCTCCTTTGTGGCCGTCGGGCTTCGATGGGAGCCGAAGCACCTCCTGAACATCGCGGAATACCTCGCCCACTTCAATTTCGAGGACGAGACCCGCGGCGGCGCGGCGATACCGTACCGCCGGCACTGGCGCTGCGACGACAATTACGACCCGACACCGGGCGCCAGGCGCAAGCTCTACGCTCCGGGCGCGATCCGTCGCTATGCTCGCCTCGAGGATTGCTCGATGCCGCGAGCGCGGCTGCTGGCCAGCCGGCTACGTCAACTGCCGACCGCGGTGCCGGCAGATCTGGATCTGGTCTGCGACCTGCTGCTCGAACAGCGCGAAAGCTACCGGGTCGAATACCACCGAGCGCGGCAGAAATTCGAGGCCGAGCAGCGCCGCCGGTTCTTCTCCAACGGCAGCATCGAGCGCGATCGCCGCGCCGTCCGCCGGGCAGCATCGTTCTGCGCCGGACTCCTCGGCCCAGCCAAGGTCGGAGCCTTCGCCCGCGGCGAGGCCATCACCTTTGCCGGTCGCGACGTCTCGATCGAGGTGGCCCGGGCCCGTTCCATCGCTACCGTCGGGCATGGCGCCCTCGAGGTGAAGCTCTGCGCCCAGGACGGGACGCGGCTCGCCAACGTCTGCGTCTTCTTCGACAAGACACCGGCCCTCGACCAACTGGCCGCGATCGCGATGCATGTCGGGGCCGGCGACGAGTCCGCCATCATCCAGACCGGCAACCTGTTCAACGTCACCGCCGCCGGCGCCCAGCACCCTGTGGTCCGTGCCAGGCTGGCGCAGATGCCGAAGACGGAGCTCGATGTGCCGGCGCCGGGTCGCCGCCGCCGCTCGTTCAGCGAGTACGACAAGCAGAAGGCTGCTCTGCGCCGCTACACCGCCGACACCATCGACCTCTATGCCGAGGCTGTGCGCGCGGGTCTGGGGCCGCGACGTCAAGCGGTTGGATCCGTTCCTCGACCAGATCCAAGCCGCCGTCGGCAACCTGAAGGAAATGAGGCCGGCAGCATGAACGCACCGTACACCCAAGAGCAACTGCTCGCCCGCGCCGAGACCATGGATCGCATCGCGGAGCGGTGGAAGGGCAACCCCGGCTATGCCGAGACGCTGGGGATGGACGCATGGGCGCTTCGCACCGCGGCGGCGTTGTTCTCGCCGGAGGTCCAAGACTGGTTCGAGGGTACCCGGCTCGAGGCCGGTCACCAGGTCATCCGCTACGCCGCCGAGCACGACGCCGGCAAGACCGCCTTCGATTGGTTCTGGCTGATCGGCTACCTGGCACAGAAGGCCGCAGCGGCAGCGGCGGCCGGCGATTCCGAGAAGGCCAAACACCACACCATCTCGACCGCGGCCGCGCTGCTGAACTGGCACCGCCACCTCTCGGGCGAGAGGCACGACATGCGGCCCGGCATCGACCCGGTCGAGCGCGGCGTAGAGGTCGAGGTAGCACCATGACCCCTGATCGCCGAGAAGGAGCCGACGCGCTGCGCGGCGCCGACATCCGGTTCCGGGTCGACCCAGGCGACGTGCCCCCGGAAAAGGCGGCTCGCCGGCTGCACCTGACATTGGACCGGTTCAACGAACTGCTGCCCAACCTGCTGAAACGCGGCTTCCCGCCAGCCGACCCTGACACCGGCATGTACGATCTCGACCAAATCGACGAATGGAGAAAGCTGCGATTTGGCCGGGAACAGCCATTGACGGCGGCCCCGGCGCCCGCGCAGCCTGAGCCGCAGGCTCAATCGGATATGGCCGAACGGTTCATCAATGCAAAAGAACGGCAGACCAAGGGTCGGAGGGGGAACGGTGGCACTCCCTGAACACGTTCGCCCAGTTCATAAGCCGAATGGCAGAACCTATTATTATTTCGAGAAATTTCGGCGTACTGCCCGACAGTGGCCGCGTGTCCGAATTCCAGGCGAACCGCTTTCGGCCGAGTTCGCGAAATGCGTGGCCTACATTCCCCGGCTGGACGCCACGAAGGACGCCGCAGGCGAGTGGTCCTGGTTCTTTTTGGACGTGACCGATCGACGCCACCCCCTGCCCGCCGCAACCCCGGCGGAGGCTTTTTGGGCTGCTGTCGACAAGGCCGACGACATCGGCCGGAAACTGCAAGCCGGCATCCGCAAGACCTTCAATTCTCTGATTGTCGAGTTCAAGGAGCACGCCGCCTACACCGACGACATCTCGGAAGGCACACGCGACCAGTACGATCGCTACATGGTGATGATCAAGGACGCTTGGGGCGATGACCCGGTCGATAGCCTCGAGGCGACCACCATCCAGAGCGTGCTGGACAAAGCCTTCAAGGACACGCCCGCGGCCGGCCGCGTGTTCCGCTCGACGCTAGGCAGGATCATCAGTTGGGGCATCCCTCGGGGCTACCGCAAGGACAATCCGGTCGAGCACACGGAGCGCCGCGACAGCGACGGCACCTATTCGCCCTGGACGCCGCAGGCCTTCGAGCTGTTCTTTGAGTACGGACGGGCCGACCTGCACATGGCGGTCTACTCCGGCCTCTTTACCGGTCAGCGCAAAGAAACCGTGCTGAACATGCTCCGGCCGAAGAGCGACGCGGCCGAAATTCAGGTCTATGCCCAGAAGATCAAGTCGTGGATTCCGACCCAGATCCATTCCGAGTACCGGACCATCATCGACGGCCACCCGGTCGACAAGGACAATCCGCAAGTCCTCCTCCACCTCCGGGCCGACGGCCAACCGTGGACCTATGAGGGCTTCAAGACGGCGTGGGGCCGGGAGATGGAAAAGGAGGTCAACGGCTCGAAGCCGCTCGCCATCCTTCAGGAGAAGCGCTGGACGTTCCACGGGCTCCGGAAGAATGCGGTCTGCATGCTCCTCGAAGTCGGCTGCACCGAGGACCAAGTCGGTGCGATCGTCGGCATGTCGGCGGCGATGGTGCGGCACTACGCCAAGGAGGTTTCGAAATTCCGCCTTGCTCGGTCGGCAATGAAGCTGCTGGAGACCGGCTGGGAAGCGCAGCGCGTGCACGTTTTGGGGGCTCGGAAAAGCGATGCGTAGTGGTTGGCAAACCCCCGTTTTTTGCAGCACGTTCGAGCAGGATTCGGCGCGTGCGTTGCCAACCGCGATCGCTGAAATCATTCAAGAAAAGTGCCTGAAGATCTTTCTTTTAATCATGGGGTCGAGGGTTCGAGTCCCTCCGCGCTCACCAAACTAAATTCAATAGCCAAGCGACTTTATCGACCTCCGGACAGACTTACAGATTTCGTCTTGCACTCACGCCGCTGCGCCGCCTATGTCGCGCCCGGGGTCGATCCTGTCATCTGCAACGCCATGCGGACCGCGGGATCCATCACGACTTGCAACTAGTTTGGCCGCTTCTCCGCTCGCCGCCTCGAGCATTTGAGCCGGTGGGTCGCCTAAAACTTGCGTCCGGAAGAGTCCATCTTTCTGCATTCCCCACTTATCGTAAGGGATTTCTGTTCCGACGACAGGGTCTTGGTAGCTTTGCCTGACTGTCGAGAAATAGTGATCGAAAGCGAAGCTGAGTGATCTTTTCCACCGATGGTGATGTTTGTCGGGCCGTCGAAGGAGAAGGAATCTTGCTCCACCTTCCAGCCTCCTGCGGGATCAACGTAATACTGCAGGGTCGCCGCGGCCATGTTCCAATCATCACTCGAAGCTGGCGGAAAATCGCACTCCAATGCTGCGACCACAGTTTGCGCGTGACCTTCCAGGGTCAATGCTCCCAAGGCCAGAAGCGATAAAAATCCATCTCGTATGACTTGCACGTAAAAACTCCTCGAAGCGCTTATCGCACATCTGCATTTTACCCTATTCTCCCCGCCCGAGATTCCCGTGTTTCTACGGCCATCGTCTCGATATTCACAAAGGCTGCACGGAACGCCTGTCTTTTGGCAATGCTCAAGCGACAGCCGCTCGAAATTGCCCGCAAATTCGCGACAAAGATGCAGCCGTTCTATGCGGAGAGTAGCCCAATCAGGCGCGATGAGATCGCCGCGGATACCCGGCATCTGCTTCTAGAGCACATGCCAACGTGCCCGCCGCATCCCGCGTCCGCGCTCACCAAGCAAATTCAATACTTTACAGCCCATCTTCGACGACCAAGCTCATCGACGAATTCATTCACCGATGAGACCATTGAAATCGCGGGCAAGGAAGTCGGCTGCAGGTCCCATTTTGGCCAGGCGCCATCGCCGCTATTCAGCGGTGTGGCGTCAGCGCTTCAACAATGGATATCGCGCTTCGCCCGGCGGCTGACCAGATCAACGAACCGGCGGGTTGTAGCGATCCCAGATTACGGTTCTCGAGACACTCTGTGTCGATCGCGAGATCGCATCGTCGAACTTGTGATAGCGGTCGAACAGCTGTTGCTCATCGCGCAACTGCGGCGCTTCGCCAGACGAGTAAGGACTATTTGCACCGTTCCAATGATCAGATCCCGACACGACGCAACCCCATCCTGGTTCAGATGCAGGTTGATTAGCATTGTTGCACGGGTATCTCTGTATCGCCGTGGCAACAGCACGAGCAATCCGGCAAACATGAGCACACGGATTGTTTCCGTGGTTCTCCGTGCGTGATCAATGCGCAGACTGACTCGAAAAGTGTTGTCTCTGGCGGATTCCACGCCCGTCCGGCGTTCTCTAGCGCAAATCCCGCACTCCATGGGCGAACTTGCTAGCGGGTGGCCATCCTTCTTTCCGTGTGCAGAATGCGATGCCAGGAGCCGGCCCATGAAACTTGCCAGGACAGTCGCGGTTTGGTTCGTGCCTTGCGTACTTGCCGCAACTGCAAATGCACAAAGCTGCCTCATGAGCCCCATCAAAACCAAGGACGGCTCCTTGCAGACGTGGACTGTCGTCAATTACTGCGGCGCACCGGTCACACTGCGCTATTCGCTGACGGGTCCTCTCGGAAAAGAGGCAAGAAGCGCAACCGTCCCCGCATGCAGTAGACAGCGGATTGTTCAGACCTTCGAGACAGATCAGATCGATTTTCTGAACACGGCCTATGGTCCAGGCTGGGAAAGGATTTGCCCATCATCGGATGATGAGATTCGCCCCAGGAAACGACCGGAAAAATCTACCAACGAAGCGGATCAGATTCCTTTTCCATCCATAAGCCCTCCGCCCCTGGCCGGTCCCAAGCCAATAGGCCCTGCGGGAGGGAAACCCATTCCCAAGGGATAGATCGAGCTTTGGTCTCTCATCGCCTCCACGACCCGCTGTAAGCGATCTGGATGCGGCCGCCGCGGCGGTGTCCGCGCTCCGCCAGCCCCCGCAAATGCCGGCACCGCTGCACGCTCACGAGGGGTCCACCGTCAGCGGCAACTCGCCCTGACCGCCGGTCCAGTCGATGATATCGAGTTGCAGCCCACGCTTCAGCATCTCGGCCTCGAGGCTGCCGGCGTGGCGTTTCCATTCGGGCGTCGCGCGGACACGGAATTTCGGCTCTTCGCCGTTGGCCTCGAATTCATCGTCGGCCTTGAGCGCGCCGCGGATGGCTTCGTACATCATCTTCAGGCTGGCGTCGGTGAAGGCGCCGTAGTCCATCGGTCGTCTCCCTCAGCACTGTTAAAACGCAAAAGGCCGCCACGGAGCTTGTCGTGGCGGCCTTCTGCATAGCGGCCCATCCAGACGGCCCAACATGAGCCTGGGCGAGTCGGGTTAATGAAACGTTGCTCGTACGGCAGCGGCATCCATGCGTGGAGCTTGCCGACGCCACCAACAAAGAAGGGCCCCGCCGAAGCAAGGCCCTTCCTTTGATTGTGCAGATGCGTTCGGCATCCGCTAGTCGTCGTCCCAGTCACGACCGCGGATCACGACGCCACGGTCGCGATAGTAATCGCGGTGATGATACCAGCCGTGGTGCCAGCCGCGATCGTGCTCACGGTAGACGCGCGGACCGTCATATCGATCGCCGTAGTAGCCGGGGCTGCTGCCGAAATAGACGCCGACACCCTGCGCGCTGGCAATGGTCGGTGCCGTTATCGTGAGGGCCGCCGCTGCGGCAAGCGCGTAAGCAAGCTTCGTCATGACATCCTCCTTTGCAGTACCCGTTGCTAACGACTGGCTGCCACGCATGTTGCAGGAACAAGTTCGGAACTTTCCTGAACGCCTGTTCAACATCGTGATGAGTTCGACGCGCTGCGCTCATTCTCGGACAGCGACCGACAGCGCCGCCCGCCGTCCCGTGTTTCTCCGGATTCCCCTTTAGTCGGGAACCGCGCTAGCAGCGGGGAACTTGGGCTATTGCATCAAGATCGAAATCTCCAAATTCGCCGGTAGGGGCCGTTAGCGTGACGCGGCCCCTTTTCATTCGGACCGCAGGTCCGTTGCCGGCTTCGTCCTTCGACGCACCGAGGCAATTTGAGGATGTCGTTCACCGAGCATGCCCTGATCTATGTCAGTCGTAGCAACAGCAACGTCCAGGACAATTCCGCGAATGAGATCATTCGCAGCGTCCTCGCGCAGTCACGCTCGAAGAATGCGCGGCTCGGCGTGACCGGCGTCCTGCTGTTCAGTGAGGGTTACTTCTGCCAAGTCCTCGAAGGTGAGCGGGCCGCCGTCGAAGAGATATTCAGCGCCATCGAGTCCGATCCGAGGCATCGCGACGTCACCCTCCTGACCTTCAGGCCAGCGACGCCGCGGCGCTTCTCCGATTGGTCGATGGCTTATGCCGGCGCCACTGCCGGCCCGGACTGGACGCGCAAGATGGAAGGCCTGCTTGCAAACCCGTCCGAGATCGACGGCGATCAGATGGACCGCGAACTGCTCGTCCTGATGACGGATCTGGTCAGACAGCAGGACCTCGACGGGCCTTAGGTCAGAGCCTCAGGCATCGAAGCAATCGGGCGAGCGCCGTGTTGGCGGATTGTGCGCGCCGTTCGAGGATTTCGGCCGCCGAGGCGTAGTTGCGTGCCAGGATCTGGAGCGCGCGACGAGCATCCGGCAGCGTGGACTGCCTGGCCATCTCCAGGCACTGATGCTCGAAGTAGCGAAGCTCCTCAAGTTCGGTCATTGCGATTCGTCCGATTTCATTTGCATCTTCGAACTCAGTGCGCCGACGGCCTAGTGAAAGTTTGGCAAGATTGTTGCGGACACGGGATGATCTGGTCGGAGTGTTGCTGGAGGCATGATTTGATAATCACCGCTCCGTGAGCTGCGCGGATCGACAAGCGCGCCCGATCGCATCACTATGCGTTGAGTCTTGCTTCGGACGCAGCAACGCCTTGACCGCAGTGTTGGGGCATCTTCGCGCGGATTGCGGTGGCGAGGCGTTTGGGGGAGTGGTTGGCGCGGGCCAGCGGCCGGCGCATCCTTGAGCTGGCGTTGTTGTATCAGATGAAGAAACGCGATTGGGCCTTCGTGGCCGCCTGTGCGGCCGGCGCGTTGCTGTTCGGTATCTGGAGTTTCCAGATGGGGATCGCGTTTCATCGCTCCTGGCAGCATGGCCCAACCGATCTCTCCAGCTCGCACCGCCGTAGCCAAGACGGCGCTCAAGTCGGCTCTCAGAGCAGCTCTTCTGCAGGTAGCCCTGCCCATCCCGCGGCCGCCGACAGCGACGAACAGGCTCGGCAGCCGCGATAGCTGGCGCACTTGCGTTGCTCACCGCCGTATCGCCCCGATCTATGCCCACGCCAGGCCCGCGACGACGGCGGGCTCATCATCGTCGGTCCTCGCACCGCTGAGGCGCCTGCGGCGCGCGCTGTCCCTGGCGCGACGATGACGCGTGTCAAACCGGCGTAGCGCCATCGGCACGCGCCGCGCGAGGCTTTGGGCGAACTCGATGACCTGCCGCACGACGGCCATGACGGTCGCCACGCGCGTGAACAGGCCGATCAGGAACACCATTGAGAAGACGTCGATATAGGCCAGCACGTCGCCGACCAGCATCAATTCGGGAGGAAGCGGAATCCGGTGCAGATAGGCCCCGATCAGGATCACGACCGGGATCAGCGCAATCAGCTTCCGCAACGTCAGGCGGTCCAGCAGGGCTGCGAGCTCAACGACCAAGACCAGCCAGAGCCAGTCGCCGAGCGCGGCCGGCTTGTCGATCGTCCAAGTCTGCCAGAATGTCTGCCAAAACTGCCGCCAGTTCCGTTTCCACATCGCAGCGTCCGCGTCCTCTTGGGCCAATACTGGTGGCTATGGCTTCGACGCCGCCTCGCCGCCGTCGCCCTCAATCGCGGCGCCTTCCACGTCAGCCGAATCGGCCGATGGAAAGATGCGCTCGTAATTGGCTCGGGCCTCGCGAATCAGACGCGCACGCTCGCGTTCCGACTTCGAGATGAACCTGATGATCTCGCCCATGTGCTCTCCAACGCAGGGGGAATTCTCCGTCCATCGGCAATGCAACCATCGTGCCTGACGGCCGCGCGGCCGATGGACTCGCGCCGCTTACCGGATCCGCCGCGGTGCTATCCGCTGCTGGCTGAACGCGACGCGCGGATTGATGCCGCAATAGGCATCACGGCCTGACGCCGACGCCTGGCACTGCTCGTAGGTCTGGTAGCCGCAATAGCCGGGATATCCCTCGTCCCTGCCCTGGATGCACCAGGGATAGTCGTAGGGATCGGCCGCCGCCGGCTGTGCGGAGCCGACAATCCAGCTCGTGCCGAGCGCCGCGAACGCCAGAATCGCCAAATTTGACCTGCGCATGAGCCTGCTTCCTTCTCGATCGGCACCTAGCCGTTGATCTAGGTACGCCGGGAAGATCTGCGAGGTTTCCGCTCACCGCCTCAAGAAGGTGTGACCCGCGCGCGGAGCAGCGCATCGCAAGCCAGGGCGCCCTCGATGCGCGCGGGACATACAAAAAACACGAGGCCCGGTGTGCCTAGGAGCCCGGGCCTCGTGTCTGATGTCCCCCGCCTCAGTGGCGGATCAGGCATTTTGGTTACGCGAGCTTGTCCGCGCGATCCATCCCGGATGACTACGGGGTCGGGCGCACGCAGATTTCACTTGCTGTAGCTGTAGAACCCCTGCCCGGTCTTGCGGCCGAGATGGCCGGCATCGACCATCTCCTTCAAGAGCGGCGCCGGCCGGTACTTGGGATCGTTGAAGCCGGTGTAGAACACCTCCATCACCGACAGCATGGTGTCGAGCCCGATCAGGTCGGCCAGCGCGAGCGGGCCGATCGGATGGTTGCAGCCGAGCTTCATGCCGGCATCGATCTCTTCTGCGGTCGCAATACCTTCCTGCAGCGCGAAGATCGCCTCGTTGATCATCGGGCACAGGATGCGGTTTACTGCAAAGCCCGGGCTGTTCTTGGCGGTGATCGCGACCTTGCCGACACGCTTGGCAAACGCTTCGGCCTTGGCGACCGTGTCGTCCGAGGTCTGCAGGCCGCGGATCAGTTCGAGCAGCGCCATCACCGGGACCGGATTGAAGAAGTGCATCCCGATGAAGCGGTCGGGACGATCGGTCGAGGCCGCAAGGCGGGTGATCGAGATCGACGAGGTGTTGGTCGCGACCAGCGCGCTCGGCTTCAGCCCGGCGCAGAGGTCCTTCAGGATCTTGACCTTCAGGTCCTCGTTCTCGGTGGCCGCTTCGATCACCAGATCGCAGGCGGCAAGCTTTGACTTGTCCGTGGTCGCGTTGATCCGCGCGAGCGTCGCGTCGCGATCGGCCGCCGTCATCTTCTCCTTGGACACCAGGCGGTCGAGACTGGACCCGACCGTCTTCAGGCCGCGTTGCACCGCCGCGTCCGAGATGTCCACCATGGTCACGGCAAGCCCCGCCGCCGCGCAGATTTGCGCGATACCGTTGCCCATGGTTCCGGCGCCGATGATGCCAACCGTCTCGATCATTGTGTCTGTCCCTTCTCGTCGCTTGCGCCGCCTCGCGGCCGCATCGTCAAAAACGGCGGACCCCCGGGGCCCGCGGATGGCGCATGCATAGCAGTCTGGCCGAACGGCCGATACAGGAGGCGGCGGTATTCCGGTGAGGTCTATTCCGGGCGCGGCGGGATGGATCGTCGTGGCGGCACGGCGGCGCGCGGCGGCAATTGGGTGCGCGGTGGCTCGGCCGGGCGCGACGGCTCAAGCACGCGGTTGAGCCGCACAATCCACCAGGCAAACCGCCCGTAGCTGCGGCGCAGCGCCGACCCAAATCCCTCGTCGATGTCCTGGTCCCGATCCATGCCGCTCTCGTTAACGTCGATTCGTTGAAGGAACGGTGTGACGCAATCACGCGCTGCGCCAGCCGCCGTTAGGAATTTGGCAACCATCGGCGCGCAGCCTGAAGGTTCGGCGCCGGTAATCTCCCGGATTGCACAGGGTAGACCCCCGCCGCAGCATCGCCATGGCGGCGCGACTCGCTTTTAGTTGATCGAATTTTCCGCCGCGCGCGGCGACATAAGGACATTAGACGACGAGGGCTACGCCCATGCTTTCTGAAAAATTCTTTTTGGTTCTCGAGACATTGCTCAACGGCCAGACCCACTCCGACGGCAGCCCGCGTGTGGTGAGCACGTCACCCCACGTCCCGGTCAAGCTTCCACAGGAGAGCCAGCCGGAACGCAAGCTCCCTCGCTAGGCGCCTTGCCGCGAGCAAGCCTCACCGATCGCCGCAGCGCGCGACGCCGGTCGGCAGGCTCGCGCCCGTGATCCAGCTCATAGTCGCTGAACGCGAGCCGGGCTACACCACTCTCGCAACGACGTGGTGTCGCCATGGACTGTGAGACCGACGGCAAGATCGATTTCGGGAGCATCGCCGTCGCGATCTGCGTCGCCGCCTACACCGCGATCATGCTCGCCTATCTCGCCCAACACGATCTCGGCCTGACCGCAGCGCAGACGCGCCATTTCTCGATGGTGGCTGCGCTGTTCCTCGCGCTGCCGATCGCGCTGGATTTCCTGCGCACCGGCCCCGGCAACGCGCGCTGAGCCCGACAACGGCGGACCTGCCACATCGGATCTCCCCTGCCGTCCATGCGCCCGCGCAACATAGCGCTAGGTGAAGCGACGCGAATCAGCGTTACTTTGCAACTGATCACTTCGTGGGATTTGGCTGCATGACCCAGCCCAGCGTCCTTGATCAGAAGATTCTGGATCAGAAGATTTTGGATCAGAACATTCGCGAGCTGCAGGAATGGCTCCGCAACGCCTGGCAGCAGCTTGCGGACCCCTCGCTCACAGCCTTCTCCCGTCGCGAGCTGCGCAACCAGATGAGGCAATGTCACGCCGATCTGCGCGTGCAGCTGCAAGCCGCTTCCAAGCAGATGCTGAGTCAGCCGGCTGGAACGGGCAAGACGTTTGCAAGGCCTGAGCTGCGGATACTCGCCTAGCAGCGTGGTCAGACCGCTCCGGCTTGGCGCGAAGGGAACGCGCCGCTGTCATAATCGGCGGCGCGCCAAAATGCCGCGATCTGCTGCTGCATGCGCGCCATACGCACCCTCTGCTTGTGCAGGAATGCCCGACAAGGCGCAGCAAAACCGCCCCGGTATGCCTATATAGGGCGTCGCAGAGCGGCCGATGCCGCCAAACCTCAGGGACTCCCGTGTTATATCTGGAACTTGCGATCGTGGCGGTCTTGATCGTCGTCAACGGTCTGTTGTCGATGTCGGAGCTCGCGATCGTCTCCTCCCGCCCGGCGCGCCTCGCCGCGCTGGTCGAGAAAGGCGTCAGCGGCTCGCGCCGCGCGCTCGCACTGGCCTCCGATCCCGGAAAATTCCTCTCCACGGTGCAGATCGGCATCACGCTGATCGGCGTGCTGTCGGGCGCCTTCTCGGGCGCGACGCTGGGCCAGCGGCTTTCGCAATGGCTGTTCGAGGTTGGCGTGCCGGCCAACGTCGCCGACGCTGCCGGTGTCGGCATCGTGGTCGGCGTGATCACCTATGCCTCGCTGATCGTCGGCGAGCTGGTGCCGAAGCAGATCGCGCTGCGCGATCCGGAGGCGATCGCGGTGCGGGCCGCCCCGGCGATGACGGTGATGGCAAGACTGTCGCTGCCGGTGGTGTGGCTGCTCGACCGCTCCGGCAAATCATTGCTGTGGCTGCTGGGCCATCGCGAGGATGCGCAGGACCGCGTCAGCGAGGACGAGATCAAGACGCTGGTGGTGGAAGCCGAGAACGCCGGCGTGCTGGAGCCCGGCGAAAAGGAGATGATCGCTGGCGTGATGCGGCTCGGCGATCTGCCGGTCGGCGCCGTCATGACGCCGCGCCACGAGGTCAGCCTGATCGACCTCGCCGCCCCCGCGGCCGAGATCCTGGCAACGCTGCAAAAGAGCAGTCACTCGCGCTGCGTGGTGTTCGACGGCAACCGCGATCATGCGCTCGGCATCGTGCAGGCCAAGGACGTGCTCGACGTCTACCTCGCCGGCCAGACGCCCGATATCCGCGCGCTGACGCGCGATGCGCCGATCATTCCGGAGACCGTCGACGCCCGCGACGTGGTCGCAATCCTGCGCGACTCCGCGGTGCATATCGGCCTCGTGCACGATGAGTACGGCACCTTCCAGGGCGTCGTCACCAGCGCCGACATCCTCGAGGCTATCGTCGGCGCCTTCCATACCGAGGAGGGTCCGGCCGAGCCCGCCTATGTCAGGCGCAACGACGGCTCCTATCTGATCTCGGGCTGGATGCCGGCGCTCGAGTTCAGCGAACTGCTCGGCATCGTGCTGCCCTCGCCGCGGCCCTACCAGACCGCCGCCGGCTTCCTGCTACATGCGTTCGGCGCGATCCCCGACACCGGAGCGAAAACCACGGCGCAGGGCTGGGACTTCGAGATCGTCGATCTCGACGGCCGGCGCATCGACAAGGTGCTGGCGAGCAAGCAGCCGGCGGCCTGAGGTTGCCAGCCGGCCGGCCTGTTGATAACGGGCAGGACAACGAAACAGGCCACCGCGGTGTGCTATCGGCATAGCGGCAGCCCAAGCAAATCCCGCGTAACCCCCACGGAATTGATCCCATGCGCCTTACCCTCGTCGGTTCCCGCCATTTCGGCGTGACGACCTTGAACATGCTGCGCGAGCACCACGTCACGCTGGTCAGGGTGGTCGTCCATGACGGCGAGGACCGGCTGGCGGCGGCGGCCCGGGCGGCCGGCATCGAGGTCGTTGTCCAGGCCGATCCCAAGCTGGTGACGGCCGCCGAGATCGCGCCGGGCACCGACCTGATCGTGACCGCCCACAGCCATGCCCGGGTCAGCAAGGAAGCCCTTGCCGTGGCCAAGCTTGGCGGCATCGGATACCACCCGTCGCTGCTGCCGCGTCACCGCGGCATCGCAGCGGTGGAATGGACCATCAAGGAGGGCGATCCGATCGCCGGCGGCAGCATCTATCACCTCGCCGACCGCATGGACGCCGGCGCTATCGCCGCGCAGGACTGGGTGTTCGTCAAGAAGGGCGAGACCGCACGCGAATTGTGGGAGCGCGCGCTGGCGCCGCTCGGGCTGCGTCTGCTCGGCGAGGTCATCGACTACGGCAAGGTCAACGGCTCGCTGCCGGCCAAGCCCCAGGATGAGCAGTTTGCGACCAAGGCGCCTAACCTCAGCCCCGGCAAGCACTAATCCGCTACTACGGTATCAAAACACCAATGACTCGAAAGAGTGAGCCAGATTCTCCGTTCCTGATCCGGAACCGAATTCACCATGATGTGTTTGAGTTCACAGGAACATCCGGGGCTCTCGCGACGCAGCAAATTTTGAACACATTGTGACAGGATAAGCCGCGTCATCACACGAAATGACAGGGATTTGATTCATGCGTTCGATCCGCATCCGCGACCTGATTTTGGTCACTTCGGTCGCTTCGGCTGCCGCCCTCACCGCTGCTCCCGTGTCCGCCCAGCAGCCTTATGACGGCCTTTGGAGCGTCACCGTCGTCACCAAGACCGGCAGCTGCGAGCCGTCGTCCAGTTCGACGGTGAATGTCGTCGACGGAAAGATCTCGGCGCAGGGCGCGGCGATCTCCGGCACCGTCGGCAGCGGAGGCCTTGTGCGAGTCTCGATCAATGGTGCATATGCGAACGGACAACTCAGTGGCAACTCCGGATCGGGGAAGTGGAATGGGGCATCAGCTGGCGTACCGTGCAGCGGCCGATGGGAAGCGTCCCGTCAGTAAGATCAGCAGAGTATCAAGTTTGTTCGTCATAGCGCGGCGGCCAGCATTTGCAGCCGTCGCGTTTTTCGTGACCGCCTTGGCAAGCAGCGCGGGCCATGCCCAGTCCGGCCCGTTCGCCGGCATGGCGGGTACCTGGTCGGGTGGCGGCTCGGTCACCCTGGACGACGGCTCCAGCGAGCGGATCCGTTGCCGTGCGACCTATCATGTCGGCGGGCCCAGGATGACCATGAACCTCATCTGCGCCAGCGACGCCTACAAGTTCAACCTGGCGGCCGACGTGCAGGCCGAAGGCAACTCCGTCAGCGGGTCGTGGACGGAGTCGAGCCGCAATGTCAGTGGCACCCTGCAAGGCCGCGGCGGCGGTGGCAACTTCCAGGTCGCTGCGAGCGCACCGGGGTTCGATGCGAATATCTCGATGCGCACCAGCGGCAATCGGCAGTCCGTCGCGATCAAGGCTGACAATCAGTTCCGCGCCGCCAACATCACGCTGTCGAAATAGTCGATCGGTACGCCGACAAGAAAAGCCCTCGGTTTATCCCCGAGGGCTTTTTGCTGCCCGCGCAGCAATCACTCGCACACCTCCCAATGGCGCAAGACTAGGCGGCAGGCACGAACGCGGTGACCTCGATCTCGACCTTGGCGCGTTGATCGACCAGCCCGTCGATATAGAGCAGCGTGGACGGCGGGAAATTGCGTCCGAGCGTCTCCTTCCACACCGCGCCGATACCGGCGCCCGCGGCCTCGTATTCGCTGCGGCTGGTCAGGTACCAGGTCAGGCGGACGATGTGCTCGGGACCGGCGCCGGCTTCGTTCAACAGCTTGACAATGCGCTTCAGCGCCGTGCCGACCTGGGCAGCCATCTCGGGCGCGTACTCGCTCTTCTCGTCGCCACCGGTCTGCCCTGCGAGCACGATCCATTTGCCGGGCGCGTCGAACGCGACACCGTGCGAGAAGCCGCGGGGTTTCGACCACTCGGCCGGTTGCAAGACGCGCATGAGCAGATCCTCCTGATGTGATTAGTGGTGCCCTGCTTAGCAGAGATCACGCGGCCAGCGCACCACGCATCGGCAGAATTGCGCGTTGCAAATTCATATCGGCTCGCCGATACCGAGAATCCCTCCTCATCACACTCCGATCATGGATCGCACGCCCTCAAAGACCCGCGCAGCACTGTGGATGTCCGGTTGGCTCGCGCTGATGCTGATCGTGGCGGTGGCTGGCCGCGAGGCGACGCGCGAGGTCAACGTCTTCCAGCTGATGGCCGTGCGCGGCGTGCTCGGCTTCGTGATGCTGTATCCGCTGGTCCACATCAATGGCGGCTTTGCGATCGTGAAGACCGCACGCGTGCACCTGCACATTGCGCGCAACCTGATCCACTTCTGCGCGCAGCTCGGCTGGTTCTATGCGCTGACACTGATCCCGATCGGTCAGGTGGTCGCGATCGAGTTCACGATGCCGATCTGGACCGCGATCCTCGCGGCAGGCTTCCTCGGCGAACGCATGACATCCTGGAAGATCGTTGCAATCGTGCTTGGCCTGGTCGGCGTCATCGTGATCGTGCGACCGGCGACCGGTGCGATCAATCCGGGGCAGCTGATCGCGCTTGCCGCTGCCATGGGCTTCGGAGTCTCGATCGTCGTGGTCAAATCGCTGACGCGAACCGAGCAGGCGCTGACGATCATCTTCTGGATGCTGGTGGTGCAGTCGCTGGCCAGCATCGGGCCTGCGCTCTACGTCTGGACCTGGCCGCCGCTGTCCACCTGGGGCTGGCTTGCGGTGATCGCATTCTGCGGCACCTTCTCGCATTACTGCATGGCGCGCGCCCTGCTCCATGCCGATGCGACCGTTGTGATCCCGATGGATTTCGTCCGGGTACCGCTCACCGCGATCGTCGGGTGGCTGATCTATGCCGAGCAGCTCGACGCCTATACGCTGCTTGGCGCCGCCATGATTCTGACCGGCAACCTCCTGAACCTGAAGCCCGGGGCAAAGCTGCCGGCGCGTGTAAAGTGACGGCCACGCAGCGTTACACCGCGCCGCTCGACCAAAAAGCCCGGGGATCATCCCGGGCTTCTCTGCTTCGAAAGCGAGTTACTTGCCGGCGGCCTTGCGCAGCGCCGCGTTGATGCGGTCCTGCCAGCCCGGGCCGCCCTCCTGGAAATATGCCAGCACGTCCTGATCGATCCGCAGCGTGACCTGCTCCCGGACGCCGGGGACCGGGACGGCCGCAGTCTTTGGCAGCGCATCCGCGACCTTGGTAGTGGCCCGTTTGAATGCCGCCTCGGCTTCGCTACGGGCATCGTTCAGGGTTCGCGGTCGTCTCGGCTGGTCGGCCATGTTCTGGATTCCTGTGTCTCAAATTCCTTCAAACAGTACTGTCGACAGATAGCGCTCCGAGAACGACGGCACAATCGCAAGGATGGTCTTGCCCGCAGCCTCCGGCCGCTTGCCGATCTGCAAGGCGGCCGCGATCGCCGCCCCCGACGAAATACCGCCGGGAATTCCCTCGTTGCGCGCCAGCGCGCGCGCGGTCTCGATCGCGGTCGCGCTGTTGACCTTGACGATCTCGTCGATCACCGAGCGGTCGAGGATGTCAGGAATGAAGCCCGCACCGATGCCCTGGATCTTGTGCGGCGTATGCTGGCCGCCCGACAGCACCGGGCTCTCCTCCGGCTCCACCGCGACGACGCGCAAGGACGGCTTGCGCGGCTTTAGCACCTGCCCGACGCCGGTGATGGTGCCGCCGGTGCCGACGCCAGCGACGAAATAGTCGATGTTGCCGCCGGTGTCGTTCCAGATTTCCTCCGCCGTGGTGCGGCGATGGATTTCGGGATTGGCGAGGTTCTTGAACTGCTGCGGCATGACGGCGTTGGGCGTCGTACGCACGAGTTCTTCCGCGGTCGCGATCGAGCCCTTCATGCCCTGCGCCGCCGGGGTCAGCACGATCTCGGCGCCGAGGAAGGCGAGCATCCGCCGCCGCTCGATCGACATCGACTCCGGCATCACGAGCTTCAGCCGATAGCCGCGCGATGCCGCGACGTAGGCAAGCGCAATCCCGGTGTTGCCCGAGGTCGGCTCGATCAGCACGGTGTCGGCGTTGATGATGCCGGCCTTCTCCATCGCCACGATCATCGCCGCGCCGATGCGATCCTTCACACTGGCCGCCGGGTTGAAGTATTCCAGCTTGGCAAGGATCGTGGCGTTGACGCCATTGGCCTGCGGCAGCCTGCGCAGCCGCACGATCGGCGTCGAGCCGATCGCATCGACGATGGAGTCGAAGACGCGACCGCGTCCGGGTTGCACTGCACTCGTTGTCGACGGCGCGTCCATCAAGTGGCTCCTGTTGCGGGATATGCTGGAAATATGCGGTCTTCTTTCATTAGAAGCAGCGCATCATGACGCGCAAGTGAGAAACCGCCGAGGCGCCAATTCGTTGCATCGCAAAAACTAGAACCTGCGCAAATAACGTAAAACCTACGCATTTGTGTTGCGACAAGGTCAAACAAGTGCGTCTATATACTTTCGTCAGGTGCAGCTCAGAACGCAAAGGGAGGCGCACATGCCAGCACTTGCTGAAGTCCGGTCGACCGCAGCGTCCAGGCCCGATCCGCGCGGCAGCCATCTGCCGACCTGTCCCGTGTGTGCTGACTCCATGGTAGCGGCGGAAGCGTCTGCGTACCTGTTCGACAATTTGATCAGCTATCTCTGGACCTGCGACAATTGCGGTTACGGGTTCGTGACCAAGCACACGGTGAAACCGATCGTGTGCAACTGATCACATAAGCTCACCTCGGAGCGATGTCACCGCGCGCCCAACCGGCGCGCGTTTTCGTTTTGAAATCCTCGAAGGTGCCGTTTGCCACCGCGTCACGGATGCCCTGCATCAGCTCCTGGTAATAGGCGACGTTGATTTCGGACAGCAGCATTGCCCCAAGTGTCTCGCCGGCACGTACGAGATGGTGCAGATAGGCGCGCGAAGTGTTGCGCGCGCCTGGCCACGAACTCTCCTCATCGAGCGGACGCGGATCGTCGATGTGCCGGGCGTTGCGCAGGTTGATCTGCCCGAACCTGGTGAACGCCATGCCGTGGCGGCCGTTCCGTGTCGGCATCACACAGTCGAACATGTCGACGCCGCGCGCCACCGCCTCAAGAATGTCCTCCGGCGTGCCGACGCCCATCAGATAGCGCGGCCGATCGGACGGCAGCGCCGGCGCGGTCTCCTCGATCATCGAGAGCATCACCGCCTGCGGCTCGCCGACCGCCAGCCCGCCGATCGCGTAGCCGTGAAAGCCGACCTCGGTCAGCCCGCGGGCGCTGGCGTGGCGCAGATCAGGGATATCGCCGCCCTGGACGATACCGAACAGCATGTAGCCGTCCGGCGCGCTCTCGAAGGCACGCTTGGAGCGTTCGGCCCAGCGCAGCGACAGCTGCATCGCGCGCTCGATGTCGGCGCGCTCGGCCGGCAACCGCACGCACTCGTCCATCTGCATTGCGATGTCGGAGCCGAGCAGCCGTTGCACCTCGATCGAGCGCTCCGGCGACAGCTCGACCTTGGCGCCGTCGATATGTGAGCGGAAGGTCACGGCCTTCTCGGTCACCTTGCGCAGCTCGGAGAGCGACATCACCTGGAAGCCGCCGGAATCCGTCAGCATCGGGCCACCCCACCCGGTGAAGCGCTGCAGGCCGCCAAGCCCTGCGATCCGCTCCGCGCCCGGCCGCAGCATCAAGTGATAGGTGTTGCCGAGCACGATATCGGCGCCGGCATCGCGCACCTCGCGCCAATGCATGCCTTTCATCGCACCTGCGGTACCGACCGGCATGAATGCGGGTGTCCGGACGACGCCATGCGGCGTGGTCAGGCGCCCGGTGCGGGCAGCACCGTCAGTGGCCAGCAGCTCGAAATGATTGGGAAGAGTCATGTGGCTGCTTATTGCGTGTCGCCGATGCCCGATCAACCCGTCGAGGTAACGGTCTTCGCGCGACTTCGTGAACGCCAACGACCGGACGGATGCTTGCCGAGGGACGGTCCTTCCGCTAAACAAAACGAAACCGTATCGTTTTATGTCGAGAATAAGGCAGCGGGTCGTCCCGCCGCGACAGCAATCCGCGCGAGACCTGACTGGCCGAGATGTTCCCACCCTCCAGCGCCCGGCCTGACGGCGTCCGCCATCGGATGACGCCCGCTCATGCGATCCGGCAAGCCGTGCTGCTGTGCGGGCTCGCCTTCGCGCTGGCGGCCTGCAGTTCGCTGCCGCGTATGCCCTACACGGTTGCGGATGCCGCCAATTCGCGGGTGCTCGATCTCGACGGGCTGCGCCGCTACGCCGACGAGCCGGCGTCCAAATTCCGGCTCGAGAAGAATACCGTTGCCCCGATCAAAACCTATCTCGCCCTCTCCGGCGGCGGCGCCGATGGGGCCTATGGCGTCGGCGTCCTCAACGGCTGGACCGCTGCCGGCAACCGCCCGAGCTTCTCGGTCGTCTCCGGTGTCAGCACCGGCGGACTGATCGCCCCCTTTGCATTCCTCGGCCCGCGCTACGACGATACGCTGAAGGAGGTCTACACGTCGGGCATCGCCGAAAGCCTGCTGCAGGACGCGAGCCTGATGCGGGTGCTGTTCGGCTCCGGCCTGTTCGGCAACAAGCGGCTGCGCGAGCTGGTGGCCCGTTACGTCGGCCAGGGCATCCTGAGCGAGGTGGCGCGCGAAAACGCCAAGGGCCGGAAGCTCCTGATCGTCACCACCGATCTCGACACCCAGCGCACGGTGATCTGGGACATGGGACGGATCGCTGCCGTCGGAACGCCGGAGGCGCTGCAGCTGTTTCGCGACGTGATGGCGGCCTCCGCCAGCATCCCGCTGGTGTTTCCGCCGATCATGATCGACGCCGAGGGCCAGGGCCGCCGCTTCCAGGAGATGCATGTCGACGGCGGCGTGACGGCGCCGGTCCTGACGCTGCCGGACGCACTGCTGTTCCGCGAGCGTGCCTGGCCCGCCAACGGCCACATGAGCATCTACATCCTCGTCAACAAGAAGCTCGAGGGCAATTTCGAGCTGGTGTCGAACTCGACGATCGACGTCGCCTCGCGCAGCATTTCCGCGATCACGCAGGCGCAGACGCGCTCGGTTATTCTCTCGACCTATGATTTCGCCCGCCGCAACCGGCTGGGCTTCCATCTGTCCTACATCGAGCGCGACTATCCTGCGCCGGAGACCCAGGGCTTCGATACCGCCTATATGCGCGCGCTCTACCAGCACGGCTACCAGAAGGCCGCCGCGGGGCAGGCCTGGACCGCGACGCCGCCCTAAAGCGGCCAGCTCCTGGTACCGCCGAATGGACGAATCCGCATTGCGCGGGTTATAGACCGGACAGACCCGTCCGAACGCACAACGAGATGAATGGGCAATGGGATTGACGGCAACCAAGGCCAAGGTGGCCAAGCGCGGCGTGATCAAGTCACGCGGCGGACGGCCGACCAGGGATGCTGCGATCGAGCGGGACCAGCGGCTGATCGAGGTCGCGACGCGCCTGTTCCTTGAGCGCGGCTTCGACGCGACGTCGATCGACGCCGTGGCAGAGGCAGCCCGCGTCAGCAAGCCCACCGTCTACGGACAGTATGGCGACAAGCGCGGCCTGTTCACCGCGGTGCTCAGGCGCGAGATCGCCCGCTGGCTCGCCCCGCTCGCCGCCGCGGCGGCCGAAGCGCAGGCTGGCGGTAGCTGCGACGGTTCGGTCGAGGAACGGTTGATCGAGCTCGGGCGCCAGCTCCTGGTGCTGAACTGCAGCGCCGACTCGATCGCCTTCAGCCGGATCCTGACCGCGCAGGCGATCAATTTCCCCGAGGTCGCCAAGCTGGCCGTCGACGAAGGTTGGTCGAAAGCGGTGTCGACCACAGCGGATTTCTTCGACCATCTGGTCGACAATGGCGCCCTCGACCTCGAGGACACGACGATAGCGGCCGAGACCTTCCTCAACATGGTGGTCGGCCACACCCACCGGATGGCGACATTCGGGATTCCGATCGACATGAAGGCCGCCGTGACGCGGATGGAAGTCTCGATCCGGCTGTTCCTCGCCGGTGCCGTGGGACCGCGGGACCGGCTGCGGGACGCCGCCAAGACACGTCGCCGGCCGGCGCGCTGACCGTTTTTATAGGATCGTTTCGTCGTCTTACACGTTGCCGTGATGAGTCTTGAATAAACAGAACGAAACCGTATTGTTTAGTTGCAAAGAGACGCTCAGCCCGGATCAGCCCCCCAAGGGTTCTGCGTCGCCTTGTAAACTTCGACCGTCACGACGGAGCTGCCGCCATTGCACCGTCTGAACGTTCGGCGGCCGACCTGTGACCAACAAAGGTCGGCCGCACCTTTCTCGACCCGCCTCCTCGCTCTGCGAACGCGGGTCATACGCGTGCACATGTCAATACAGGTTCGACGATGAGGACAGGACGATTGCGCGCACTGAGGCATTGGGCATTGGGAACGCGGCTGCTGGCAACCGCTCTGCTGGCCTTTCCCTTCGCGTCGCCGGCCCATGCGATCACGAGCTCGGCTGCCGCAGCCCTCACCCCGCAGGACAGTGACAGCGCGCTCGATGTGCATGCGGTTCGCCGTGAGCTCGACAGCTTCCAATCCGCCCAGATCTCGCTGCGCAAGGCGATGGCGATTGCCGAGGCGCTGCACTCGGGCTCGATCACCGCCGACATCAGCTTCGACGGCGCGTCGGATCCCGCAGTCTATCGGGTCAAGACCATGCAGCAGAACCGGATCTGGCAGCATGCGATCGACGCCTCGACGGGCCAAGTGGTCGGCGGCGAGCCGCCTTCGCCGCTGGCCTCCCTCGGCGCTGAAGACCGCGACAACCTCGTCGTGCTCAGGGCGCTCCGGCATCGCCTCGCCGATGCGGTGCGCGTCGCCGAGCACACCACCTCGGGCAAGGCGATCAGCGGCGGCCTGATGCGCGAACGCGGCAAGCTCAATTTCGTCATCGTGGTGCTGACGGGCAGCGATCTGAAAGAGGTGATCCTCGAGCCGCCCGGCGCGCGCAGGCGCTGAGGGCGTCGCAGGGCTTGCCTGGTTCTCCCTTGCCAAGTTTTCGCCTAAAAGCCGTTGACGGACGCCGATCTCTGCCGCATAAGTCCGCACCATGATCACCGCGACCAAACGCACCACCAAAACCACCAAGCCCTCTGGGGCCTCGGGAGGCGTGCGCGCGTAGTCGGTCGTACAGCATCATCTCTACCCGAAGCCCCGCCTGATGAAGGTCCGGGGCTTTTTTGTTGCGTGCGTCACGCTCAAACTCGAATGGAGGACAAAGTGAGTAACGATCCCGTCGTCGCGATTGTCGGCGTCACCGGCGCAGTCGGCGCCGAATTCATCGCCACCATGGACAAGCGCGGCTTCCGTGTCGGCAAGCTGAAGGCGCTGGCAAGCGCCCGCTCGGCCGGCAAGACCGTCAGCTTCCGCGGCAAGCCGGTCGTGATCGAGGAACTGACCGAGCGCGCCTTCGAGGGCGTCGACATCGCGCTGTTCTCGGCCGGCAGCGGCATCTCGAAGAAGTTCGCACCGGTTGCCGTGAAGTCCGGCGCCGTCGTGGTCGACAATTCGTCGGCCTTCCGGATGGATCCGAACGTGCCGCTGGTGATCCCCGAGATCAACGCCAACCGCATCCGCGACCACAAGGGCATCATCGCCAACCCGAACTGCGCCGCCATCACCGCGCTGGTGCCGCTGTGGCCGATCCACCGGAAGAACCGCATCAAGCGCGTGATCATCTCGACCTACCAGGCCGCGAGCGGTGCGGGAGCTGCCGCGATGGAGGAGCTCGTCGAATCCACCCGTGCCAATCTCAACGGACAGGTCTACACCCCGAAGGTGATGCCGCACCCCTACGCCTTCAACCTGTTCAACCACAACACGGCCATCGATCCGGAGACCGGCTACAACGACGAAGAGACCAAGGTCATCAAGGAGACCCACAAGATCTTCGAGGACGACAAGATCGCGGTCGGCGTCACCTGCGTGCGGGTGCCGGTGCTGCGCGCGCATTGCGAGGCGATCACCTTCGAATGCGAGAAGCCGATCACCGAGGACCAGGTGCGCGCGATCATGGCGCAGGCGCCGGGCGTCAAGATCGTCGACGATCGCGCCAAGAACTACTTCCCGATGCCGATCGACGCTTCCGGCCAGGACGATGTGCTGGTCGGCCGCATCCGCAAGGATCTCAGCGATCCCTCCGGGCACTCGATCTCGATGTTCGTCGCGGCAGATCAGCTGCTCAAGGGCGCTGCGCTGAACGCGGTGCAGATCGCCGAGCTGTTGCCCGAGCGCGCGATGGCGTGAGGGGCTTGTCGGGTTCGTAGGGTGGGTTAGGCGAAGCCGTATAACCCACCTGCGCCGCTACAAATCTGAGTCTCCGCGCGGCTCACGCGCCCGAAACAACAGGCACGCATCGCCGTATGAATAGAACCGGTAGCCGTCGCTGATCGCGTGCGCGTAGGCATTCTGCATCGTCTCGAGGCCGGAGAAGGCCGAGACCAGCATGAACAGCGTCGAGCGCGGCAGGTGGAAGTTCGTCAGCAGAATATCAACCGCACGGAAACGATAGCCCGGCGTGATGAAGATCGAGGTTTCCGCGGCAAACGGCTGGATGGTGCCGTCGGCATTGGCGGCACTCTCCAGCAGCCGCAGCGATGTGGTGCCGATCGCGACGATCCGGCCGCCCTTTGCGCGCGCAGCGTTCAAGGCAGCAGCGGTCTCGGCGGTGATGCAGCCCCATTCGGCATGCATCCTGTGCTCGGAGGTTTCGTCCACTTTGACCGGCAGGAAAGTCCCTGCCCCGACATGCAGCGTCAGGCGATGCAGCGCGACGCCGTGGCTCTTCAGCGTGGCTTCCAGCGCCGGCGTGAAATGCAGCCCCGCCGTCGGTGCTGCGACCGCGCCTTCATTGGCGGCGAACATGGTCTGGTAGTCGCTGGCGTCCTTCTCGTCGGGCGTGCGCTTGGAGGCGATGTAGGGCGGCAGTGGCGTGGCGCCGACATCGGCGATGGCCTGGTCGAGCACCGGACCATGGAATGAGAATGACAGCGTCACCTCGCCCTCCTGCCCCTTGGCCTCAACCTCTGCATCGAGATTGCCGAGCAGGCAGACCTTGCCCTCATTGCCGAAGCGGATGGTGTCGCCGGGACTGAGCTTCTTCGCCGGCTTCACCAGCGCCTGCCAGCGCGAGCCGTCTAGCCGCTTGATCAGGGTCGCCTCGATCTTCGGCTCGGTCTCGCGCCCGATCCGGCGGCCCTTGAGCTGAGCCGCGATCACCTTGGTGTCGTTGACCACGATCTGATCACCCGCCTCGAGCCAATGCGGTAGGTCGGCAATGGTGGCGTCGCGCAGCACGCCGTCCGGATGCACCACCAGCATCCGCGCGGAATCGCGCGGGCTCGCGGGGCGAAGCGCGATGCTCTCGGGCGGCAGTTCGAAATCGAAGAGATCGGTGCGCATGGCATACCCGCCACGTCGTTCCGGGGCGATGCGCAGCATCGAACCCGGAACCTCGAGATTGCGGCGCGAGATTCCGGGTTCACGCTCCGCGTGCCCCGGAATGACGCCGAGTGACTTACGCCGCGTCGGCGGCCATGCGCGCCTTGACGATCTTGTCCGGATCCTTCACCGGCTCGCCGCGCTTGATCTTGTCGACGTTCTCCATGCCCTCGGTGACCTTGCCCCAGACCGTGTACTGGCCGTTGAGGAAGGAGGCGTCGTCGAAGCAAATGAAGAACTGGCTGTCGCCGGAATCCGGATTGGCGGCGCGGGCCATCGAGGCGGTGCCGCGGACATGCGGCTCCTTGTTGAACTCTGCCTTCAACTTCTTGCCGGAGCCGCCCATGCCAGTGCCCTGCGGGCAGCCGGTCTGCGCCATGAAGCCATCGATCACGCGATGGAACACGATGCCGTCGTAGAAGCCTTCGCGCACCAGCTCCTTGATCCGCGCGACGTGACCGGGCGCAAGATCCGGGCGCATCTCGATTGTGACCGGGCCCTGCGTGGTTTCGAGGATCAGAGTATTTTCGGTAGCAGCCATGCTCGCTTCTCCTGGCTTCGGGGTGGATATTTCTTGTTCCTGAAAGGGATCGCGAATGGACGGCCCGCAACCGCACCGCCCAGGCTCTCGGTAAATGGCATCGGCGTGCAGCGTTGCAACGCCTCCATCACCGCGACCCGGTACGCGATCCGGTCGTTGTCGGTCGCTTCCTGCGATTCATAGCTGATCCTGGGATGCCCGAGGATCGCGCCCTCACGGTTGAAGCTGACGATCACGGTAATGTCGATCGGGCCGGCCTTGTCCGCCGGCGGCGGCCGCCAGCAACGATGGATCGCCAGAACAACGTCCCGGATCGTATTGAGTTGCTCCGGCTCCGCCGCCGCCGATCCGGTCAGCGCGAGCCACAGCATCAGCGGCGCGGCGAACCAGGCAAGTGGCTTGCTGCGCGCCGCCATCGCCGATCACTTGATGTCGGATGCGACCTGCACCTTCACCATCTTGTCGGGATCGGTGACGGCGCCGCCGGGCGAGCCCGCGGGAGCCTTCTTCAGCTTGTCGACCACGTCCATGCCCGACACCACCTCGCCGACCACGGTGTACTGGCCATTGAGGCTCGATCCGTCGGCGAACATGATGAAGAACTGCGAATTGGCGCTGTCGACAGAGTCGCCGCGCCGGGCCATGCCGACGATGCCGCGCTTGAACGGGACCTGCGAGAATTCCTGCTTCAGGTTCGGATATTTCGAGCCGCCGGTGCCGTTGAAGTTCTGGCCGTCGCCGGTCTGCGCCATGAAGCCATCCATCACGCGATGGAACGGCACGTTGTTGTAGAATCCCTCGCGCGCCAGCTGCTTGATCCGCTCGGCATGCTTGGGCGCGATGTCGGTGCGCAGCTTGATGACGATGCGGCCCTTGGTGGTGTCGATCACGATCGCATTGGCCTTGTCGAGATTGGCAGGCAGCGGCTGCGCGACCGCAGGCACGACAAAGAGCAGCGCGGCAACGAATGCAAGAATGCGGATCATGGAAACTCCGGACCTCTGGGCGTTCTGGGTGTGGCAGGCCGCCGGCATCAGCCGGCGAACTTGGCCTTCAGGCTAGCGGCGACTGATGACGGCACGAATGCAGAGAAGTCGCCGCCCATCTGGGCGATTTGGCGCACCAGTGTGGCGGTGATCGGGCGGACCGCGACCGACGCCGGAACGAACACGGTATGCACCTCGGGCGCCATCGCCTCGTTCATGCCGGCGAGCTGCATCTCGTAGTCGAGGTCGGTGCCGTCGCGCAGGCCGCGAATCATGATGGTGGCGCCGAGCTTGCGCGCCGCCGTCACCGTCAGATTGTCATAGGTGGTGCAATCGAAGGCGCAGCCCGCCTGCTGGGCGATCGGGCCGCACACCTCGCGCAGCATGTCCAGCCGTTCCTCGGTCGTGAACAGCGGCTTTTTGCCGGCGTGGATGGCGACGGCGACGACCAGGCGGTCGCACAGGCCGACGGCCTGCCGGACCACGTCCAGATGGCCGTTGGTGACGGGATCGAAGGAGCCGGGATAGAGCGCGATACGGGACATGGTCCCTCCTAACCCGCCCGGCTCTCCCCGGCAAGCCGCCCGGGTTCCACCCGTCGAACGAAATAAATCGCACCTCGTCCAGTGAACGAGTTCTGGGATGCCAGCGTCTACGTGGGTGAATGTTTCGTCGGCCGCTGGCGGACGAAACAAAACCGGCCGGCGATGAAACCATTTTCCAGCCTGGCGAAGACGCCAGGAAACGCGCGGCCGGTAGACATTGGACAACGAAACGACGGGCCCGGGGGGCCCGATCATATGGGGACCGTCATGATCAAGGCACTTTCCGCTATCACCGTTGCCGCGTTCATTGCCGCCGCGCTCACCGTTCTGCCGGGCTTTGCACCGCAGGTCGCAGCCTCCACCCCGCAGCCGCTGGCCAAGAGCGATCGTCTCGATGTCCACCCGGTCGGCAAGGACTGCTCGCAGCAGGCCTGGCCGAATTTCGAGGCCTCCTGCCTGCGCAGCGCGGGTAACAAGACGGTGGTTCGCGAAGCCCGCCTCGTCACGGCCGACCGCACCCCGTAGGTGATTTGAGGACACTCGGCGCTGGTCCAGGTTTGGCTCCAGGTGCAGACGACGAATCCGACAACTTGCATCGGCGGCGCTGCCAAAAATTTCGAAAACAACCCCATGCAAAGTAGCCGCGCATCGCGGCAACTCGAAGCGATTGCCCTTCCCGCTCCGGCGCCGCCGGCCCGGAAACCCGCCGTCAGTTCGGTGTAAGCCCAGTCCGTCACACAAAACCCAATGGTAATTTGCGACGTCCCGTCGCAGACTATCGTCTAAGGCGCCCAACCGGATGACCCGGCGGGCGCAAGCCATCAGGGGATTGCCGTGACCAGTACGCCCGCCGTCGTTTCTTCCGGCCACCCTCCAACCAGCCCGATTCCGGTTGCCGTCACGCTCGGTGCCCTCGGCGTCGTCTATGGCGACATCGGCACCAGCCCCCTTTACGCCCTGAAGGAAGCCGCCAAGGCCGCCGCCCATGGCGGACCGCTGACGCAAAGTGCAGTGCTCGGAGTGGTCTCGCTGATCCTGTGGGCGCTGATCCTCATCATTTCAGTCAAATACGCCATGCTGATACTGCGTGCGGACAACCGCGGTGAAGGCGGCATCGTCGCGCTGCTGGCGCTGCTCTCGGCACGCAACGCGGCGCCCGGCACCTGGCGCGCCCATCTGCTGGTCGTCGGCCTGATTGGCGCGGCCCTGCTCTATGGCGACGGAGCGATCACGCCGGCCATTTCCGTGTTGTCGGCGATCGAAGGCTTGAAGGTCGACGCACCCTCGCTGACGCCGGCGGTGGTGCCGCTCACGGTCGTGATCCTGATCGGCCTGTTCTTCATGCAGAAGCAGGGCACCGGCTTCATCGGCAAGATCTTCGGCCCGGTGATGCTGTTCTGGTTCGCCGTGCTCGCAGCGCTCGGCATCCACGGCATCGTCAAAGCACCCGGCGTGCTGGTCGCACTGAGCCCGTTCTATGCATTCGATTTCCTGATCCACCAGGATTTCCACGTTAGCTTTGCCATCCTCGGCGCCGCATTCCTCGCGGTCACCGGCGGTGAGGCGATGTACGCCGACATGGGGCATTTCGGCCGCTTCCCGATCCGGCTCGCCTGGTTCGCCATCTGCCTGCCCGCGCTGGTGCTGAACTATTTCGGCCAAGCCGGCGAATTGATCAACGACCCGAATTCGATCGACAACCCGTTCTTCCAGCTCGCGCCCGACTGGGCACACTACCCACTGGTCTTGCTCGCCACCCTCGCCACCGTGATTGCCTCGCAGGCCATCATCTCCGGCGTGTTCTCGCTGACCCAGCAATCGATCCAGCTCGGCTTCCTGCCGCGCATGCATATCCAACACACCACGAGCGACGCGATCGGGCAGATCTATGTGCCTCTGGTGAACTGGCTGCTCGCGGCCGGCACGCTCGGCGCAGTGCTGGCGTTCGGCACCTCCGACGCGCTCGCCGGCGCCTACGGCATCGCCGTGTCGCTGTTGATGGCGATCACCACACTGCTCGCCGCGCTGGTTGCGATCCAGTGGGGCTATTCGCCGATCATCGTGATCGCGGTGAACGGCTTCTTCTTCATCATCGACGCGATCTTCTTTGCGGCGAACACCGAGAAACTCTTTGAAGGCGGCTGGTTCCCGCTGCTGCTTGCCGCGGCTGTGGCGTTCCTGATGATGACCTGGCGCGGCGGCGTCAAGCTGGTCGAAAAGGCGCGCGCCAAGCTGCGCCAGCCCGAAGAGGATCTGATCGAGACCGCGGTCAACAAGTGCAGCGCCCGCCTGCCCGGCACCGCCGTATTCCTGGCCTCGGCTCCCAACGGGGTACCGCTCGCGCTGACCCAGTTCGTCAAACACAATCACGTGCTGCATGAGCGGGTGCTGTTGGTCACCGTGCAGATCGAGGAGCGGCCGCGGATTCCCGACGAGGAACGCGTCGACGTGATCGAGATCAGCCCGGGGATTACCCGGATCATCCTGCACTACGGCTTCATGCAGTATCCGACGATCTACGAGGGGCTGCAGCTCGCCTGCCGGCAGAGCAAGCTGCCCGGCATCGATCTCTCAGACGTGACCTACTACATCGGCCGTGAAACCATCATCCCGCGCGAGGACGTTCCGGGCATGTGGGTGTGGCGTGAATCGCTGTTCGCCTTCCTGCAGCGCAACGCCGAGCGCTCGGCAGCCTTCTTCGGCGTGCCGACCGGTCAGGTCGTGGAGTTCGGCACCGAGATCGAGATTTGATCGAACGGCTCGCCTAGCCCGGATGAAGCGAAGCGCAATCCGGGACAACCTGCACCACATCGCCAACAAGCCCGGATTTCGTTCCGCTGTATCCGGGCCACGATAACCGACAATGTCAGACGATCCGCCTCTTCAGCTGAAGCCGCGGCTGTCGGTCTCGATCGGCCAGGCGCAGGCAATCGTCAACCGCGCCGCGCCGGGCGCGACCGTGCGCAACGTCGTCGAGCTGCGCGGCGGCGAGATCAGCACGATCCTCGAGATCGCGCTGGCCGACGCGCCAGACTGCATCCTCAAAGTCTATCCCGCCCAGCTGCACTGGAAGATGGCGAAGGAGGTCTACGTCCACGGGCTATTGCGCGACGTCGATATCCTCGTCCCGCGCATTCTGCTCGCCGACGACACCGGTTCGGTGATCGATCTGAGCTTCGTGCTGATGAGCAAGCTCGACGGCGTCGAGCTGAGCCGTCGCGATCCCGAGCTCGGCGATCAGGAACAGTTTGCGATCTTCGCCGAGATGGGCGCGGCGTTGCGCAGGATCAACGACATCACGCTCGACAGCTTCGGCTATATCGGCCCGAACGGGGTCTGGACCTCGCACAAGACGAACCGCGCCTATATGTCCACGCAGTTCGACCGCAAGCTGACCGAGTTTTGTGCCCGGGGTGGAGACGCTGCACTGGCCGAGCGGCTCCGGGCCGGCATCGCTGCCCGCGCGCATCTGCTCGACGCAGCCGACCGGCCCCGCCTCTGCCACTACGATCTCCATGCCGGCAACGTGCTGGTGACGCCGGATGGCACGCCGCAACTTAGCGGCATCGTTGATTTCGAGAACGCGACGGCCGGCGATCCCCTGATGGATATCGCCAAGGCGCTGTACTACTTCACCCCGAAAGATGCGGCGCGGCGTGAAGGATTGCTCGCCGGCTATGGCGCGCTCGACCGCCCCGACTGGCAAGCGACGATCGCGCTCTACCGGCTCGCCTCGACGCTGGAGCTGTGGTGCTGGTTCGCTCAGGTCGGCAAAGCGGATGCGCTGGCTGGCCTCACCAGAGAACTCGATAATTCGACCGGCCAGGATGTGGCTCATTGACCCAAATCGGACACAGACATCCGAGAACCTGGACGGCCTATTCGCCCGCCGCGAGACGACGAACGCCGGCCGCGGTCAGGCCGAGTTCACCGAGCCGTCTGACTGCGTAGCCGAGACCGACCAGGCGCTCCCCATGCAACTGGGGAATCTCCCGTTGCGCCTCGCCCTTGCCGACCTCAACCAGGGACGCGAACTCGTCCGAACTGAGGACTTGGGGATCATCCGTCATGACGCGACCTCGTCGGTCCAGACCTTGAACGAAACCAGCGTGTTTGGCCCAAACGTCTGGGTGATCGGAACGTCGGAGGCATCCCGTCCCTGTGCGATCAGAACCCGGCCGATCCTCGGCACGTTGTTGCGCGGATCGAACATATGCCAGCGGCCGCCGATATAGGCCTCGAACCAGCCGGCGAAATCACCGGCCGCCCAAGGCAGCGGGGTCCCGATGTCGCTGAGATAGCCGGTGCAATAGCGCGCCGGAATGTTCATGCAGCGGCAGAAGGCAATAGCGAGATGCGCGTAGTCGCGACACACGCCCTTGCCTTCGTCGAACACCTCCCGAGCCGTCTTGGTGGCGCGGGCGTGCTCATAGCCGAAAACGATGTGGTGATGGACGAAATCGCAAATGGCCTGGACCCGTGGCCAGCCCGGCGGCGTGCCCTCGAACAACTTCCACGCGATTTCCGAAAGCCGGTCGGTCTCGCAATAGCGGCTGCCCAGCAGATAGACCAGCGTGTCCGCCGGCAAGTCCTCGACCGCGTGCTGACCGGCCGAAGCAAACACCGGATCAGGCTCGCCGCTGTCGCGCACGACGCCATCGGCCGCCAGGCGCATCGGACCGGCCTGCGCAACGATACGGCTGCACCAATTGCCGAATCCGTCACGGTACGGCGTGATCGGCACCGCGGGAGTGGTGGTCAGGTGGTCGGGGACAATGATATCGGACGCGCGCGTGAAGTGCGTGCCCAGCACCATGATCATGGGCGTCGGCTGCGGGAACTCGTAGTGCATTTCGAATCCGACGCGAAGCTTCATTCGAAATACGTTCCTGGTTGTCCTCCCGACATGGCGACTGTGCGGTCGAATACAAGGTACGATCGGCCTGATCGGACAAATACCCGTATCGCGCGAGAAAGTGCTGGCTATTTGCTGCAATCGCGCGCAGGAACGACGACGCTTGCCGACTGGCGCGGCTTTCCAGCGCGAGGCGAACCCGACGAAGTTCCAGCCGGGTGGTTGAAAGCCTCCTCCGTGCGTTCGAGAAAGATTCGAACGCACTCACCGAAAGAGCTTCATGCAAAATCTCTCGCCTCGTCACGTCAAGACTGAAGAGTCTGTGCGCCTCGGCGTGACGTCCGGTTGGTATTCCACAAAAGTCAGCGGAACATTCGTGACCGGCCCGCATGACACCGAAGCCGATTGCCTGCGCAAGATCGCCGAGATCAATCCTCCGCCGCCGAGGAAGAAGAAATAGCTCCTGCGCGACCAGATCGGGCGCATCGGCAAATGCCAACTCAGACGCATGTCGGCAAGATGGCCAAACAAACCCGCGTTCGCCTTCTCGAGGTTATCGTGAGTGCGCAGAAAGAGCCGACTCGCTGGAAATGGCATGTTTCCGCAGGCGGTTTGGAGCTCGTGCACGGCTACGCGACATCACGCGAAACAGCGCAACGGGACGGCGATAGCGTTCTGTTCACAATGCTATCCGTCCCCCAGACGCCCTGAGCGGGTCGCCCTTCGACGAACGGAGACGCACGTTCGCGAAGCTCGGCGAAACGACGTATGGGCGCAGCGCTGCGTGCCCAAGCATCAGTCAACCTGGCGTGGCGCCCCAACCTCGAGCCGCCTGCAACGAACCACGTCCGGGAACGGCCCTACTCGCCGTTCCCGTTCGCGCCGTTCTCTTCCTCCGGAATGTGCTCGACCGAGACAACATGCTCGTCCTCGGCGGTGTCGAACACGATGACGCCCTGGGTCGAGCGGCCGGCGACGCGGATGTCGGCCACCGGGCAGCGGATCAGCTGGCCCTTGTCGGTGACCAGCATGATCTGGTCGGCGTCCTCGACCGGGAACGACGCCACCAGATTGCCGTTGCGGTTGTTGACGCTCATCGCGACGATGCCTTTGCCGCCGCGGCCGGTGGTGCGGTACTCGTACGACGAGGTCCGCTTGCCGAAGCCATTAACGGAGACGGTGAGCACCACCTGCTCGGCCGCCGACAGCTCGGCGTAGCGCTCCTGCGACAGCTGGATCGCATTCGTGGTCTCCTCGCCCTCGGCATCGGCGGGCTCCTCGGCGGTCGCCTCGCCGGCCACCGCGCGGCGCATCTTCAGGTAGGCCGAGCGCTCGTCCGAGGTGGTCTCGACATGGCGCAAAATCGCCAGCGAGATCAGCTTGTCGGCCTCGGCCAGCGCGATGCCGCGCACGCCCATCGAGGTGCGGCCGGTGAAGACGCGCACATCGGTGACCGGGAAGCGGATGCACTGCCCGCCGGCGGCGGTCAGCAGCACGTCGTCGCGCTCGGTGCAGATCTGCACGTCGACGATCGCCTCGCCCTCGCCGAGCTTCATCGCGATGATGCCGGAGCGGCGGACGTCGACGAAATCGGACAGCTTGTTGCGGCGAACGGTGCCGCTGGTGGTCGCGAACATCACGTCGAGATTGCCCCAGGAGGATTCATCCTCCGGCAGCGGCATGATCGTGGTGATGCGCTCGCCCTGCTCCAGCGGCAGGATGTTGATCAGCGCCTTGCCGCGCGCGTTGGGAGCGGCCATCGGCAGCCGCCAGACCTTCTCCTTGTAGACCTGGCCGCGTGACGAGAAGAACAGCACCGGCGTGTGGGTCGAGGCCACGAACAACCGCGCGACGAAATCCTCGTCGCGGGTCTGCATGCCGGCGCGGCCCTTGCCGCCGCGGCGCTGCGCCCGGTAGGTCGACAGCGGCACGCGCTTGACGTAGCCCGCATGCGACACGGTGACGACCATGTCCTCGCGCTGGATCAGGTCCTCGTCCTCGACCTCGCCTTCATGCTCGATGATCACGGTCTTGCGCGGGGTGGCGAACTGCTGCTTCACCTCGGCGAGCTCGGTCTTGACGATGCCCTGCACGCGTGCACGCGAGCGCAGGATGTCGAGATAGTCGGCGATCTCGGCGGCGAGCTTGTCGAGCTCCTCGGATATTTCGTCCCGCCCCAGTGCGGTCAGGCGCTGCAGCCGGAGATCGAGGATGGCCCTGGCCTGCTCCATCGACAGCCGGAGCGTGCCGTCATCGTTGATGCGATGCCGGGGATCGTCGATCAGCGTGATCATCGCCTCGACGTCGCGTGCCGGCCAGTCGCGCGACATCAGCGCCTCGCGCGCGGTGTTCGGATCGGGCGAGGTTCGAATGACACGGATCATCTCATCGATGTTGGCGACGGCGATCGCGAGGCCGACCAAGATGTGGGCGCGATCACGGGCCTTGCCGAGCAGGAACTTGGTCCGCCGGGTCACCACCTGCTCGCGGAACGCGACGAAGATGGTGAGCAGGTCCTTCAGATTCATCGTCTGCGGACGGCCGGAATCCAGCGCCAGGATGTTGGCCGGGAAATTCGTCTGCAGCGGCGTGAACCGGTAGAGCTGGTTCAGCACCACGTCGGGCACCGCTTCGCGCTTCAGCTCGATGACGACGCGATAGCCGTCACGATCGGACTCGTCGCGCAGGTCGCCGATGCCCTCGATCTTCTTCTCTTTGACCAGATCGGCGATGCGCTCGACCATCGTCGCCTTGTTCACCTGATAGGGGATCTCGGTGATGATGATCGCTTCGCGATCCTTCCTGATCGTGTCGATCGCCACCTTGCCGCGCATCACGATCGAGCCGCGGCCAAGATGGTAGGCCGAGCGGATGCCCTGGCGGCCCAGGATGATGCCGCCGGTCGGGAAGTCCGGTCCGGGAATGATGTCGATCAACTCGTCGATCGTGAGCGCCGGATTGTCGATCAGCGCCACGCAGGCGTCGACGACCTCGCCGAGGTTGTGCGGCGGGATGTTGGTCGCCATGCCGACGGCGATGCCGCCGGCGCCGTTGACCAGGAGGTTCGGGAACCGGGCTGGCAGAACCGCCGGCTCTTTCTCCGAGTTGTCGTAGTTCGGCTGGAAATCGACGGTGTCCATGTCGATGTCGGCCAGAACGGCAAGCGCCGCTTTGGTCAGCCGCGCTTCCGTATATCGATAGGCCGCCGGCGGATCGCCGTCGACCGAACCGAAATTGCCCTGGCCGTCGATCAACGGCACGCGCAGCGAGAAGTCCTGCGCCATGCGGACCATCGCGTCGTAAATCGACTGGTCGCCATGTGGATGATATTTACCGATCACGTCGCCGACGACGCGCGCGGACTTGACGTATTTCTTGTCCGGCGTGTGTCCCTGCTCATGCATCGAATAGAGGATGCGCCGGTGCACCGGCTTGAGCCCGTCGCGCGCATCGGGCAGCGCACGCGACACGATCACGCTCATCGCGTAATCGAGGTAGGACTTCTTCATCTCGTCGAGAATGGAAACGGGACGAATATCTGAGGGCACCGGCGGCTCGCCGGGCTTGTCGTCTTCGGGTTCGGACAAAGGGGAAATCCGATCAGTTCTGCTGGGGAATCATATAGACCATCGGAGGCCTGATAACCACCCTTGCACGGCTCCGGCAAGCCGTTTTTCCCTTCGTTTTTTCATGCACTTACGGGCTTGTTTGTGGCTTCGGTCGCGGCCTGGGCCGGGAAGCGAATGGCGCGCGGCGAATTGCCGACGGAACGCCGGTTCCCCTTGCGTTATTCGCCGCTGGCCCTCGCGATTTCGCGTCGCTTAATGCCCGAACACCACCGCGTGCATGATCCGACCGGGCACGAAGGTGAACAGGCCGGCAATGACCAACGCACCGAAGAAAATGCCCATCATCGTAAACTTGTGGCGGCGAACGTTGTGGCTCCGCGCGGCCGTCACGCCGAGCACCAGCATGATCAGCGAGAAGATCGACAGCAGATGGATCGGGCTCCATGGGCCCACCAGCCGGATCTGATGGATCCAGAACGAGCTCCCGGCGACCACCAGCATCAGGATCACCCAGATCCAGCCCAGCGTCCGGTGCGGCAGCGTCCCCTTCGGTGCGGCGAGCTGGATGGAGCCGAGCACGAAGGCGGCCATCGCGGCAAAGGCGTGGAGCGGGATCGCAGGCGCAGCGTCGAGCAATGGCGCGAGGCTCATGATGGCAGCCCTCGAGTGAAGCGCGCGGCCAGACGTCACTCGCCGCAGGCCAATGTAAATATCATTCACATTGACCTGTGTCAAAGTCCGGGGAACCGGCGCTAATTGCTTTCAGCTGAGCAAGATACTGCAGGCGTTTAGGGTGCTATCCTCATAATCCACACGAGGAGCCTGCCACGATAAATTGCAACGCCGTTCCGCGAAATAATCTTCACGGAGCGGCGTCCAAGTGAGCCGTGCGAAGCGCGCCCCGTCGTCAGAACGGGATGTCGTCGTCCATGTCGCTGTTGCGGCTGCCGCCGCCGGCGGCGACCGCACGGCGCGGCGCCGAACTGACCGGACCGGACGAGCCGAAATCGCTGCCGCCGCCATCATCGGCGAAGCTGCCGCCTCCGCCGCCCCGCCCGTCAAGCATGGTGAGGTTGGAGTTGAAGCCCTGCAGCACGACCTCGGTCGAATACTTCTCGACGCCGCTCTGGTCGGTCCATTTGCGGGTCTGCAGCTGACCCTCGATGTACACCTTGGCACCCTTCTTCAGATACTGCTCGGCGACCTTGCAGAGGCCTTCGTTGAAGATCACAACGCGGTGCCACTCGGTCTTTTCCTTGCGCTCGCCGGTGCCCTTGTCGCGCCAGGTTTCCGAGGTCGCGATAGAAAGGTTGGCGATCGGACGACCGTCCTGCGTTCGCCGGATTTCCGGATCCTTGCCGAGGTTTCCAACCAGGATCACCTTGTTCACGCTTCCCGCCATCGCATCATCTCCGCTCAAAAACCGGGCGCCGGACATCGGCCGCCACTCTCAACCTTCGCCACTTACTTTGCAGGCGTCGTGGATGACCCTATACGACGGCGCCGGCTCGCTGCCGTCGCCGTTGCGCGGTTTATCCACGGATATCGAGATATAGCATCGCTGCCGGGAATGTTCCAGTTTTGTTCGCCACAACCAGCCGTAGAGGCGGCCGATACCGATCGAGTGGCGTCCGATTTGGATCCGGGCCGGATGCTCCGTTCCGCGAGAACGAAAAACAAGCAATAGATCAATGCCTTGCAATGACCACACTTCTTCCGCGAGTGTGGCTTTTGGGAGACGGCGTTTCCGGTTGAATCAGCGTATAGCTACCAACCATCAGGCGGGCGCTCGCGTCTGAAGTCGCGCTTCGGGACCTTGGAAGCCGATTGGGAAGCTGGGGGTTTTATTATGAAGAAGTTTTTGCTCGCTACGGTTGCCCTGATTGCATTCGCTGCGCCGGCCGCAGCCGCGGATCTCGCTGCACGCCCCTACACCAAGGCGCCGCCGATGATTGCCGCCGTCTATGACTGGAGCGGCTTCTACATCGGCGCCAACGGCGGCTGGGGCTCGAGCCACAATTGCTGGGACCAGATCCCGGGTGGCACCTTCATCGGATCGGATGGTTGCCATGATGCGACCGGCGGCGTTGCCGGCGGCCAGATCGGCTATCGCTGGCAGGCCGGCACCTGGGTGTTCGGCCTCGAAGCGCAGGGCGACTGGGCTGACCTGAAGGGCAGCAACAACAGCGCTATCTTCCCGGGCCTGTTCACCAACCAGAGCAAGATCGACGCGTTCGGCCTGTTCACCGGCCAGATCGGCTACGCCGTCAACAACGTGCTGCTGTACGCCAAGGGCGGTGCGGCGCTGACCGACAACCGCTTCAGCACGTTCTTCACGCCGACCGGCGTGCTTGCCGGCCGCGCGACCGACACCCGCTGGGGCGGCACCATCGGCGCCGGCATCGAAGTCGGCTTCGCACCGAACTGGACCGCTGGTGTCGAGTACGACCATCTGTTCATGCAGGACAAGACCTACAACCTCACCACGCCGACCGGCGCGCTGTTCAGCAGCATCCGTGATCGCCAGGACGTCGACCTCGTCACCGTGCGCGTGAACTACAAGTGGGGCGGCCCGGTGGTTGCGCGCTACTGATCGCGCGGCACGGATTTGATCCAGACGAAAGGCCGGCCTCGCGCCGGCCTTTTTGTTGGCGCGGCCGGCTTGCTTGCGCAAGCCGAGCGCGCTGGACCGCCGCCACGAATCAAACATGGTTAAATCTTAATAAATCGTAAATTATACAATAAAATCAAAATGTTATAGGTGTTGCGAGGGCAACACGCTCGATTGCAACCTGGAATGGTAGCCTTGTTCCGCACTTGATCGATTCGAAGCGGGTTGGATTCCATGAAGCAGCTTTGTGTTGCCGCAGCCGGCCTCGCCGCGCTGAGTGTTTCGTCCGTATCGGCGGCTGACCTCGCCGCGCATACCCCAACGCCGGTGCCGCAGGTTGTGACGCCCGCGACCAGCTGGAACGGCTTCTACCTCGGCGCCCAGGGCGGCGGCGGCTGGGGCACCAGCAGCGAGACCTATCTCGGCGCACCGAACGACGCAGCGTTCGTCGGCACCCAAACCTACAACACCAGCGGCGGCTTTGTCGGCGGCGTGATCGGCTACAATTTCCAAGCCGGCCCCGTCGTGTTCGGCATCGAGGGCGACTACCACTGGTCCGCCGTCACCGGCCGCTCCGGCGTGATCAATGTCGGACCGCCCAGCGTGCTCGACAGCTACTATACCGAGCTGCGCAGCTTCGGCGACGTCAAGGGCCGGCTCGGATACGCCGACGCTGCCACGCTGTGGTTCGTCAACGGCGGCGCCGCGGTCGGCGACATCCTGCACCGCTACAATGCCGGGCTCGCGCCGCCCTCGGCCTCGGCCAGCGACACCCGCTGGGGCTGGACCGTCGGCGCCGGCGTCGAATACATGTTCGCCGCCAACTGGTCGGCCAAGCTCGAGTACAATTACATCGATCTCGGCAAGGTCGCGCCGATCCAGTACACGCCGGCGATCAACGATCGGTCGGAGTGGAAGGACACGTTCCACACCGTCAAGCTCGGCATCAATTACCACTTCAACACGCCGAGCCCGGTCGTATCAGCGAAATACTGAGTTACCAGCGATCGCTTTGCATGGAGACAAGAGCCGGCCCCGCGCCGGCTTTTTTGCGCGCAAGCGCACTTCGCCTGGACCGTTTTCCGCGCATTGTGGTTTCACGGATACACAACTTCCAAGATTTCTATGTAGAAACACACGAGCGTCACACGACAGGGCTGTGACGCTCCCTTCAAGTTTGGAGGGGCAACAAGAAAATGGGACTGGGACTTTGAAAATCAGGAATGTTTTGCTGGCATCGGCCAGCATGTTTGCCTTCAGCGCAATTGCACCGGCGATGGCCGCCGACATGGCGGCTCGCGCGCCTTACGTGAAGGCTCCGCCGCCGGCCGCGATCTACAACTGGACCGGCTTCTACATCGGCGGCTTCGGTGGCTATGCCAGCGAGGACTCCGGCAACCCGAAGATGGAAGGCGGCTTCGGCGGCGGCACCATCGGCTATAACTGGCAGGCCGGCAACATCGTGTACGGCCTCGAGGCTGACGGCGCCTGGGCTGACGTCAATGCGTCCGCTACCGCTTTCGGCATCACCGCGACGAGCAAGATCGACTCGCTCGGCACCGCGCGCGGCCGCATCGGCTTCGCCGTCGACAAGGTGCTGTTCTACGGCACCGGCGGCTACGCCTGGGCCGACAACAAGCTCACCCTCAGCGCTGGCGGCGTGAGCGTCTCGCAGAGCAACTTCCACTCCGGCTGGACGGTCGGCGCCGGCATCGAGGCGTTCATTGCGCCGCAGTGGTCGATCAAGGGCGAGTACCTGTATCGCAGCCTCGGCGGCGAGACCTACTTCGGCATTCCGTCTGCCGACATCAACCTGCACACCGTGCAGTTCGGCGTGAACTATCACTTCGGCGGCCCGATCGTCGCCAAGTACTGAGCGAAAAGCAGACCTCAGGGTCTCGGAAAGGCCGGCCTCGCGCCGGCCTTTTTGCGTCTGGGAACCGCATCCTGCTGACGGCTGCTGCCAACAGGCAAACTATCCGTTGATGGACGCGACTCAGCACTGGAAATTGTCGGCCGTTCTTCCTACGTTCCAGTCTTCTCACCCATCGGCGCAAGGTCCCGGCAGCACCGGCGATGCGCGCCCAAAAGGCGCCCGATCATGCGCCCGGAACTGTCGCTATGGATGAAGTGCTCAAGGCGAAGCGCCAACAGAACGCCGGCTCCTCATCGCGCGCCATCACGATCCGCGGCGCGCGCGAACACAATCTGAAGAACATCGACGTCGAGATTCCGCGCGACAAGCTCGTGGTGTTCACCGGCCTGTCCGGCTCCGGCAAGTCGTCGCTCGCGTTCGACACCATCTACGCCGAGGGCCAGCGCCGCTACGTCGAGTCGCTGTCGGCCTATGCGCGGCAATTTTTGGAGATGATGCAGAAGCCTGACGTCGACCAGATCGACGGCCTGTCGCCGGCAATCTCGATCGAGCAGAAGACGACGTCGAAGAACCCGCGCTCCACCGTCGGCACCGTCACCGAGATCTACGACTACATGCGCCTGCTGTGGGCGCGGGTCGGCGTGCCCTATTCACCGGCTACGGGCCTGCCGATCGAAAGCCAGATCGTCTCGCAGATGGTCGACCGCGTGCTGGCGCTCCCCGAGGGCACCCGCCTCTATCTGCTGGCGCCGGTCGTGCGCGGCCGCAAGGGCGAGTACAAGAAGGAGCTCGCCGAGTACCTCAAGAAGGGCTTTCAGCGCGTCAAGATCGACGGCACCTTCCATGAGCTGTCGGAGGCGCCGGCGCTCGACAAGAAATTCCCGCACGACATCGACGTCGTGGTCGACCGCATCGTGGTGCGCCCCGACCTCTCCCAGCGCCTTGCCGAAAGCTTCGAGACCGCGCTGAAGCTCGCCGAGGGCCTCGCCGTGATCGAATACGCCGATGCGCCGGCGGCGGCCGCCAGCGAAGACAAGAAGAAGACGGCGAAGATCCATGACAAGAGCGGGCCCGAGCGCATCCTGTTCTCGGAGAAGTTCGCCTGCCCGGTCTCCGGCTTCACCATCCCCGAGATCGAGCCCAGACTCTTTTCCTTCAACAACCCCTACGGCGCCTGCCCGGCCTGCGGCGGCCTCGGCGTCGAGCAGCATATCGACGAGGACCTGGTCATCCCCGACAAGGAGCTGACCTTGCGCAAGGGCGCGATCGCGCCGTGGGCGAAATCGTCCTCGCCCTATTACATCCAGACCCTGACCGCGCTCGGCAAGCACTACAAGTTCACGCTCGACACCAAGTGGAAGGACCTGACCAAGAAGGTGCAGGCCGCGCTGCTGCACGGCTCCGGCGACGACGAGATCAAGTTCTCCTATGAGGACGGCGTCCGCTCCTACGACACCAAGAAGCCGTTCGAGGGCGTCGTCACCAACATCAACCGCCGCTACCGCGAGACCGAAAGCGAGTGGGCGCGCGAGGAGCTCGGCAAGTATTTCTCCGACGTGCCCTGCGCCGGCTGCAACGGTTATCGGCTGAAGCCGGAGGCGCTGTGCGTCAAGATCGGCGGCAAGCACATCGGCGAGATCTCCGAGCTCTCCGTGAAGCGCGCCGGCGAATGGTTCGAGACCGTGCCGGAGGCGCTCAATGCGCAGCAGAACGAGATCGCGACGCGCATCCTGAAGGAGATCCGCGAGCGCCTGACCTTCCTGCTCGACGTCGGCCTCAACTACCTGACGCTGTCGCGCTCCTCAGGCACGCTGTCCGGCGGCGAGAGCCAGCGCATCCGCCTGGCCTCGCAGATCGGCTCAGGCCTGACCGGCGTGCTCTACGTGCTCGACGAGCCGTCGATCGGCCTGCACCAGCGCGACAATGCCCGCCTGCTCGAGACGCTGAAGCGGCTGCGCGACCTCGGCAATACCGTGGTCGTGGTCGAGCATGACGAGGACGCGATCCGCCTCGCCGACTATGTGCTCGACATCGGGCCCGGCGCCGGCATGCATGGCGGCCACATCGTGGCCGAAGGCACGCCCGACCAGATCATGCGCAACCCGAAATCGCTGACCGGCAAATATCTCACCGGCGAGCTTTCGGTCCCCGTGCCCGACCGGCGGCCGCCGAACCACCGGCGCACCATCAAGGTGATCAATGCCCGCGGCAACAATCTGAAGAACGTCTCGGCCGAGATTCCGCTCGGCCTGTTCACCTGCGTCACCGGCGTCTCCGGCGGCGGCAAGTCGACCTTGCTGATCGACACGCTCTACAAATCGATCGCGCGCAAGCTGAACAATGCCAGCGAGGGCGCCGCCCCGCACGACCGCATCGAGGGCCTCGAGCACATCGACAAGATCATCGACATCGACCAGTCGCCGATCGGCCGCACGCCACGTTCCAACCCCGCAACCTATACCGGCGCCTTCACGCCGATCCGCGAATGGTTCGCCGGCCTGCCCGAGGCGAAAGCGCGCGGCTACGAGCCCGGCCGGTTCTCCTTCAACGTCAAGGGCGGCCGCTGCGAGGCCTGCCAGGGCGACGGCGTCATCAAGATCGAGATGCACTTCCTGCCCGACGTCTACGTCACGTGCGACACCTGCAAGGGCAAGCGTTACAACCGCGAGACGCTGGAGGTGCTGTTCAAGGGCAAGAGCATCGCCGACGTGCTCGACATGACGGTCGAGGAAGCCGCCGAGTTCTTCAAGGCGGTGCCGCGCGTGCGCGAGACGTTCCAGACCCTGCATCGTGTGGGCCTCGACTACATCCATGTCGGCCAGCAGGCCACCACGCTGTCCGGTGGCGAGGCCCAGCGCGTCAAGCTGGCGAAGGAGCTGTCAAAGCGCGCCACCGGCCGCACGCTCTACATCCTGGACGAGCCGACCACCGGCCTGCACTTCCACGACGTCGCAAAACTGCTCGAGGTGCTGCACGAGCTGGTCGCCCAGGGCAACACGGTCGTGGTGATCGAGCACAATCTCGAGGTCATCAAGACCGCCGACTGGGTGATCGACCTCGGTCCCGAAGGCGGCGATGGCGGCGGCGAGATCGTCGCCTGGGGCCCGCCCGAAGACATCGTGAAAGCGCCGAGGAGCTATACCGGCAAGTTCCTGGCGCCGGTGCTGAAGAAGGCCAACAGCAAGCCGAGGAAGAGCAGCAGCGCGAGTGAAGCGGCGGAGTAGCCGCATCGCGTACGGACGGTAACGCTGCTTGCGGGTCTTCTCGGGTGAGTGCGTAGGATCGGTCGAGCGAAGCGAAACCCATCAACCCTACTCTCGGCTCGAGTGATGGGTGTCGCTTCGCTCCACACATCCTGCGGAATCCGAGTCAGCTTCCGCGGTGGGTAGCAATCTGCCAGACGTTGGCCCAGGAATCCCGGACCATCGCTCGTCTGTCACCGTAAGGCGTATCCGCAGGCATCTCGATCGATTCAGCGCCGGCCGCAATCGCACGCCGATAGGTCTCGTCCGCGTTCTCAACGTAGACATAGAGAAAGGCCGGCATCGCCTCGCGGACGCCTCCGCCGTCGCTGATCAGGATGATCGAGTCTCCGATCCGAATTTCCGTTGGCGCTCCGGATCGAACGTCGCCCTCCGCACCGAAAACGTCTCGAAGGAATCCGGCCAAGCCGGTGAGGTCGCGCGTGACAATTCGCGGTATGACGGAAGGCCAGCCGGCGGGCTTGAACTGGGGCATGGGTCTGTTTTTGCCTGAGCCACGACGACGCGTCGTCGATTAGAACGGTAGCCCGGATGAGTGAAGCGACATCCGGGGGCCTTCTCGTAGCCGTCGACCTCTGTCCCGCATGTCGCTACGCTCGTGCGGGCTACAACAACCGTCCCCTCACCTCCGCCCTACACGGCCCAATAATTCGGGTGCGTATAGGCGTGCGAGCGGTCGCCCCAGTCGAATTCGTCGCCGTCGAACTCGGATGGGCCGGTCCGCAGATCGTCCAGCGTCACCTCGGCCTCGAAGGCCTGGCGCGCAGGATCGAATTTCAAGGCACTCCACTTGACCGGATAATGGTGGTGGCTGCTGAGCACGCCACCAGTTTTGATCACGGCGTACGCCACCGTTCCGCTCACCTTGTCGAGCATCAGCCGCTCGATCGATCCGAGCTTTGAGCCATCGCGCCCGAACACGCAGACATGCTCGACGCGGTCGCTGGGCACCAAGGTATGATGCATGGCATCCTCCCTGTTTTCCCTGGTTCAACCGACATTATAGCACCAGAGCACGCCCGATGTGCAGAGATCGCATCCACCCCGGCGCGCCAAACCCGCCTGCTCACCGCCGCGACTTCACCCGCCGCAGCCCAATCCCGGTAGCGGTCGCCCCGATGCCTTCGCGGCGATACCCGACCTTGAGCCGCCAAGCAAATTCGGCTGCGCCTTGATCCAGCGCAAACTCCGGGACGGTCTTTTCGTCTACTGATTTATTCAGCCTTCTGCGTGGATCACTGCCATGATCATCGACATTCTGTCCCGGGAACACCGCAATATCGAGCGGCTGCTTACCGTACTTGAGCACGAGCTGGATATCTTCGATCACGCCGGCCGGCCGGACTACGAGGTGATCGGCAGCATCATCGCCTATTTCGAGGTCTACACAGAACTTTACCATCACCGCCAGGAAGATCTGATCTTCGCCAAGCTCCGGCTCCGCGATCCGGTCGCCGCCGCGAAAATCGGCGATCTCGCGCACGAACATCAAAAGGGCTCCGATCGCCTGCACCGCGTCGCGCACGCCGTCGCCAATGTGCGCGCGGGGGCCGAGATTCCGCGCGAGAATGTCGACGCCATCATCCGCGATTTCCTGGCCCACGAACGGCGGCATATCATGATGGAAGACCGCGATTTCTTCCCGACCGCGATCAAGGTATTGACGCCGCAGGACTGGGCCGAAATCGCGTCCGCCCTCTCCCCGCACAAGGATCCGCTGTTCAGCGATGTGACCGAAGCGCGGTTCGACGTCCTGCGCAACCACATCATGGAGCTGGAGAAGGAGGCGGAAGCCGAGCGGCATTAGCCACCATGCCGGGCGGCTGCCGGCACATCGATCCACATTCTCACCGATTACAATCCAATCCATTTCCGGAGACTCTCATGATGGGAATGAAATTCGGCGCCGCCTGCTCTGTCGGCAGCGTTGCGCTCGCCGCCACCTTGCTCGCAACGTCCGCCGCGCCCGTCCGCGCGATGGACGGTGACCCGATCGCGGGCCAGGCCATCTTCCAGCGCACCTGCGTGAACTGCCATTCGCTCGACGTCGGCGTGAACAAGGTCGGCCCGAGCCTGTGGCACATCGTTGGCCGCCAGCCGGCGTCGGTCCAGGGCTTCGACTATTCGGACGCCATGCGCGGCAACAAGACCCCCTGGGACGCAGCAGCGCTTGATAGCTACCTCGCCGATCCTCGCGGCGACGTTCACGGCGTGAAGATGTTCTTCAAGGGGCTGCCCGACGCTCACGATCGCGCCGACGTCATTGCCTATCTGAAGACCGCGCGCTGAATCTCGCAGCGCGCGTGCGATGAAGGAGCCGGCATGTTGCTTCGCTCATGCGGGCTACCGCCACAGCTACTCCGTCCGTCTCAGGAACGCCCCGAACGCGCGCGGGCCGTCGCCGACCTTGACCTCACCAACCACATTCAGCTCGGCGGCATCGATCATAGTCAGCGTGTTGCTCTCCCAGTTCGCGACCACGATGCGCTTGCCGTCGGCAGTCGCCTCGATGCCTTCGGGGTAGTCGCCGACCGTGATCCGCTTCACCGGCTGCAATGTCGCGAGATCGAACACGCTGACCTTGCCGTCATATTGGTCGGTGACGAAGCCGCGGCCCTGCGCCAGCGCCACCGCATAGGGGCGCAGGCCGACATGGACGCGGCCGATCTCGTGGGCGGTTAAGATGTCGATCACCGAGACGTCGTTGGAGCCGACATTGGCGGTGTAGGCGCGCTTGCCTTCGGCATCGATGGTGACGCCGAACGGACGGGTCCCGACCTTCACGACCCCTCGCCGCTCGTGCGCGGAAATGTCTGATATCGACACGCTGTCGTCGTCGCGGTCGGCCGAGAGCAGCAGCCGCCCGTCCGGCGTCACGGCAAGCCCGGACGGCGATGCGCCGACCGCAAGACTGGCGACGACCCGCTGCTCCCTGGCATCGATCACCCGCACCGCCGCGGCGTACCAGTCGGCGACATAGACGGTTGCGCCGTCGGGCGCGACCGCGATGCCGAGCGGCCCGCCGCCGACCTCGACCCGGCCGACCACTTTTCGCGCCGACGCGTCGACCAGCGTGACCGCCTTGGCATCGGGGCTCGTCACATAGGCGAAGCGGCCGTCATGGCTGACGGCAATGCCCGCGGGCTTGCCGCCGATCGGGATCGTCGCGACCGGCTTTTGGGTCGCAAGATCGACCACCGTCAGATCGTCGCTGAGCTGGTTGGTGACGAAGGCTTCCTCGGCCTGCGCGCCACTGAGGCTGGCCAGCAGCGCAATGAAAACGACCTTCGGCAGGACGAACGCGCGATGAGTTGGGGTTGAAGCAATCTCGCCACGAGTGCATTGCACCTCTCCCGCTTGCCGGGGAGGTCGGATCGCATCGATAGATGCGGTCCGGGTGGGGGCTCTCTCCAAGATGCGACTCGCGGAGGGAACCCCCACCCTAACCCTCCCCCGCAAGCGGGAGAGGGAACGCAGTTCCGATGCCGCGAATTAAACTTGATCCCAACATGCTCAGCTGCCGCTCTCGATCTTCTTCTTCAGCGCCGCCAGGCCGCCCCTGTACAGCTCGCTCACCGCCTTCACCGCGGCCTCGTCGTTCAACTCCGGCGGCGGATCGTTGTTGGGAAAGCCGCGGTAGAACGCGCCGGCCCATTCCAGCTTCGCCTTGCCGCCCGGCGCCGGCGACACCGAGAGCGTCGAGGAGTAATTGGTGACCGGCAGCACCTTCACGTCGACAGCCGTGATCCGGTACGAATAGCTCATCATCTCGGGCTCGTATTTGTAGAGCTCCTCGTCGATGGTAATGCCGGGCGCCAGTGTCAGCCGCCGCGTGGCGCCGATCTCGTTGCCCTTCTCGCCCTCGGTCTTGGCGACACCGGCGAGCCAGCTCATATCCTGAAAATTGCCGATCACCGCCCACACCTTGGCCTGCGGCGCGTCGATCTCGATGGATTCCCGCACCTTCTGGCGGGTCGGCCCATGGGCCCAGGCGGCCCCCAATACGGCCAATGCCGCCACCACCACGCCAGCCTTCGCGATCGTCAGCCTCATCCTTGTTCCTCTCCCGATGTCTGTCGGCCCCGCGCCGCCTGGCGCATGCCGCAGTTTATGGTTCGAGGTTCTAGACTAGATCGTGGGCCGGCTTCTTGCACCAGAGCGAAGTCGCGGCCGCCGGCTTCCCCGCGAGGCAAGCCTGCCGGGATCGGCCTCACTCCGAGATCGCTGCCTCGACGAACCCCTTCGGGTCATCGCAGAACTCGCGCATCAGGCGGTAGTGATCGGTATCCCGCAGGCTGACCGGCTCGAGCCCGTATTTGCTCAGCCGCAGCAGCGTCGCGTCGGGATAGGCCATCAGGACCGGCGCATGCGTGGCCATGATCACCTGGCAGTGGCCGGTGCCGTTCATCCGGTGCAGCAGCTTGAGGAATTCGATCTGCCGCGAGGGCGACAGCGCGGATTCCGGCTCGTCGAAGATGAAGATGCCCTGCCGCTGGCAGCGCTCCTCGAAGAAGCGCAGGAAGCCCTCCCCGTGCGAATGCGACAGGAAGTCCGGCGGCAACGCGCCGACGTCCTGCGCTGCCTCGTCCAGATATCGTGCAACCGAGAAGAAGCTTTCGGCGCGGAAGAACCAGCCGTTGGTGACCTTGGGCAACCAGCTCGCGCGCAGCGCTGACGCCAGCGAGCCGCCCATTTTCTCCAGCGCACGACCATGGTCGACCGCGCGATAGCCCTTGCCGCCGCCGGCGTCGTCATAGCCGGCCATCACGGCGATACCTTCCAGCAACGTCGACTTGCCGGTGCCGTTCTCGCCGACGATGATGGTGATCGCCTTGTCGAAACTGAGTTCGAATTCGTCGCGCAGCAGCGGCAGCACGAACGGATATGCGTTGCGATTGGGAATGCGCTCCGGATCGAGCCAGACGCGCTTCAAATACGGCGCGGGCATGTTGATCGGGCGGTGTCGTCCTCTGGCCATTCGTCCTGCTTCCGGTACTCCGCGGCGGCGCCAACCACGATCCCAGATCGAGGCAAACCCGTCAAGAACACAACGGGAACGCACGGACTGGTCTGGCGCGCATGTCGGCGCACAATGCTAGGTTCAACGTCCCGCGCATGCGACGCGGAATCAGCAAGCCTTGTTGGGATCCCCGAAATGACAACCTCGCCTCCAGAAGGGTTCAAGCTCCTGCCGAGCCGCCCAGGGTTCATCGACCATAATGGCCCCTACTACTGGCGCGAGACCGGCGACGCCGCGCCTGAATGGGGCTTTCAGAGCGACGACCGGCACGGCAATCCCTACGGCTACATTCATGGCGGGGCGATCCTCGGCTTTCTCGATACTGCCCTCGGCAGCGCCGTGTTCATGGCAACCAAACGCAAATGCGCGACCGTTTCGCTGGACACCCGCTTCGTCGGCGGCGCCGCGCCGGGTCCATGGATCATTGGCCGCACGACCTTGAAGAAGGTGACGCGGACTTTCGCTTTCGTCGATGCGGAAGCCTTCGCCGACGACAAGCTGCTGGTGACGGCCGCCGCCGTCTTCCGCGTCTTCGACGACTGAGCCGATGCCAAGTCGCACCTACATGCTTTTCCGCGAGGCGATCCTCACCGAGCAGCAAGTGGTCTGCATCTACGACGGCCGGCCGCGCGAACTGTGCCCGCATATCATCGGCCACAACAAGAGCGGCGAAGAGGTCGTGCTGGCCTGGCAGTTCGCCGGCGAGAGTTCGGGCAAGCTGCCGCAATGGCGCTGCCTGCGGCTTGCCCAGGTCACCGCGAGCGGCTTGCGCAAGGGCACCTGGCACGAGGGCGGTTCGCACCGCACCGAGCAGACGTGCGTCAACGCGATCGACCTCGACATCAACATCCATGTCCGCAAACGGCGGTGAGCGGCCCTTACCTCTCGCCAGAATGCAGAAGTGTGCCCCACTGACCGCGCAGCATATTCGATGTCGTCCCGGCCTTCGCCGGGACGACGCGTGGAGAGACCAGAGGACGCCCCCTACGGCCGCTCCGCCTCCTCCAGCACTTCCAGCACCAGCTCCATCGTCATCAGCACGGGATTGTCGCCGCGCACCAGGCGTCCCTCGGCGATGCCGCCGAGATAGTCGACCAGCGCGATGTCGAGGCTGGCACGCAGCCGACGATTGGCGTCAGGCGCGATCTGCCCCGCGGTCACCGCAAGCTCGGTCGCGAACGGCACCACGCTGTGGCCTTCGCGAAAGACCGCGCCGATGGTCGAGCCGACGCCGCCATGCAGCCGCGCGCGCAAGATGCCGTGCTGGCGGCAGAAGCCTTCCAGCGCGCAGGCGAAATCCTGGTTCGGCCGAAGCCGCAGCGCAAAGGCATGGCTTGTGGCCTTCGCCCCGCGCGGCGCGCTGGCAACCGGGCCGAACAGCTTGAAATTGGTCTCGCTGTCGGGCTCCGCCACAAACGTCGCGCCGTCGATGCCGAATGCGCTGACCTCGAACGGCTCGGCGACGATGGTTGCATCCGGCAGCATGTGTCCGCCGTTGAAGCGGCCGTCGGCCTCGGTCCACAGGCCGTGGCAATGGAAGAACGGCGCGCCGTCGCGTTCGCCGAAGGTCAGCGCCGCGAGCTTGAGCCGCGTCACGCCATCGGGACGAAACGTGTCGCTGTAGAACGCGGCGTTGACGCCGTCTTTCGACAGCGCCGGCATCACATAGGCGAACGGCCCGAGCGCGCCGCCGGTGGCGTTCAGTACGCCGCCGGAAAATCCTTCCGCAGCAAAGCCGCGGCGCACCGCTTCGAGCAGGGGAATGCCGGCCTCGAGCACGAAGGAAAACGCGCGGCCGCGCGCGGCGACCCATTGGATGCGCTCGGGTATGGGAGCGCCAGGCTGGGCGATGCTGCGCATCGCCTCAGGTGCCCGTCGATTTGGCTGTTACCTCGAGCAGTCCGCGCGCCTCGAGCTCGTCGCGGATCAGCCGCTTCGGCACCTTGCCGTAGCCGGACTTCGGCAGGGCATCCCAGAAGAAGAAGCGTTTTGGCATCTTGTAGCGCGGCACCTTCGGCGCGAGGTACGCCGCAAGCTCCGCCTCCCCGACCGCGTCCACGCCCTCGCGCGCGACGCAGACGGCGATGCCGACCTCGCCCCAGAACGGGTCGGGCACCCCGAGCACGGCGACCTCGCCGACCGCGGGATGGGTCAGGAGCTTCTCCTCGATCTCGCGCGGATAGATGTTGGAGCCGCCGGAGATGTACATGTCGGAGGCGCGGCCGGTGATGTAGACGAAGCCCTCCTCGTCCATGTGGCCGAGGTCGCCGGTGCGGAACCAGCCGTCGCGGAACGCCTTCGCATTGGCCTCGGGGTTGTCGTAGTAGCCGGCGAACACGCCCGGGCCGATCACGCAGATCTCGCCGGTCTCGTGCGCCTTCAGCTCGCGTCCATCGTCGCCCTGGATCGAGACCTGCATGCCGGTACGCTCGAAGCCGCAGGTGCCGATCCGCGCATGCGGACCGTCCTCAGGATCGTGCAGGCCGGGCGGCAGCACGGTGATGTTGCCTGTGACCTCGCCGAGGCCGAAATACTGCACCAGCACGCCGCCGAGCTTGTGCAGCGCCGCCTTCTGGTCCTCGCGGTACATCGGCGCGCCGGCATAGATGATGTAGCGCAGCGAGGAATAGTCGTGCTGGTCGGCGGCGGGATGCTCGACCATCATCTTCAGGATGGTCGGCACCGTGAACATGTTGCTGACGCGGTATTTGGCAATCAGGCGGTACGCCTCCGCGATGTCGAATTTCTCCGACGGCAGCAGAATGGTCGGCACGCCGCGAGCGGTCTGCACCAGCTGATGCACGCCGGCGCCATGCGACAGCGGCGCCACCACCAGCGAGGCGTCCTGTTCGGTGGTGCCTGGCATCAAGTCGGCGAGATGGTTGGTGATCACGAAGGCCATCTGGCCGTGAGTCAACACCGCGGCCTTGGAGCGGCCGGTGGTGCCGGAGGTGAAGAAGAACCAGCAGGGATCGTCGTATTCGACCGGGGTGTTCTCGACCGCGGCCCCGGCGTGCCTGGCGATGACGTCGCCAACGGTCGCCTCGCCGAAGGTCCCCTCCTCGCCGATCCGCCAGACGAATTCGAGCGCGGGATTGGCGGCCGCCTTGGCGTGCTCGGGGAAGTCGGCATGGCACAGGAACGCCTTGGCGCCGGAGGCTGCCGCCAGATAGGCGACCTCGTCCGGCATCAGGCGGAAATTGGTCGGCACCCAGACCGCGCCGAGCCGGAAGGCCGCGAACATCGACCAGAACATCTCGTCGCAGTTCTTGGAATGCACCAGGATGCGGTCGCCCTTGCCGATGCCGCGCGCGGCGAGCGCCGCCGCCAGCGCCGAGACGTTCTGGTCGATGTGGCGCCACGACCAGGCCTTCTCGTTCCAGATGAAGCCAGGACGATCGCCGTGACGGCGGGCGTTCTGGGTCAGGATGTAGGCCAGGTTCATCACCCGGCGCGACACCCGCGCGATCCCGCCGCGCGGCGCGGCAGCAGCCGTCCCGCTTTTGCCGCCCCGCCGATACGCACAACAGACAGGGCATGGTCAGGACGGTCATCGGGTTTTTCCTCGGTCAGAACCGGGCGTCTTCAAGCGCCGCAAGGGATTGGTGCCCCCCGGTTTATCGCCAAGCAGCGCGCCTCGGCAAGGCCCGCCGGGCGCGGCGCGACGATCCCGCGCCGTCAGCTGCCAACCCGACGGTGCTTGGCCCGACAATACTTGGCCCGAGACCGCTATTGCGGATGCTTGGCCAGGTCCTGCTCGCTCAGGTTCCAGTCCTGCCAGAGCTGCAAGGCGCCGATCATGGCGACCAGCCCGCCGAGCAGGATGTGCCAGAGTTGCAGCGTCTGGTCTTCCGCATAGCCGAAGATGTTGGGCGATGCGATCAGCCAGAGGCCGAGCGCGATGCTCGCCACCTCCTCCCAGCGATGCAGCGCGACATATTCGAGCTGGGCGAGGCCCAGCACGAGCATGCCGACCACGAAGCTGTTGAGCACCAGGTGACTGCGCTCGACGTCGACGACGTCGCTGACCTGCATCGGAAACCAGGGCGAGACCATGATCAACACGCCGAGCAGCATGCCGAGCCAGTCCTCCCAGGGGCGGTGTGTGCCGAAGAAACGATTGTCCGACATGACGAACCTCCTTGCGACAAGGGGCATACGTCAGCGGCCGGCCTCACCACTCGGTACCAGACGACCATTGGGCCGCATCCGGGGCGTATGTCTGGGATCAAGCCTAATCGAATTGCATCGGCCCGCAAGGCCCGATCCGCGTATGTGCGATGCGGCAGGCTACGATGGCCGTGGGCGTCGCGGGTCAGCCGCCGAGCCGCGCCAGTGCCTCCTTGGCGGTCTTCAGGTCCGGCTGCAGCTCGAGCGCCCTGCGAAGATCGGATGCGGCGCCCTTCTTGTCGCCGAGCCGCAGCTTGGCCTGGCCGCGGTTGTTCCAGGAATTGACGTCGGCGGGATCGTATTGCAGCGCCTTGTCGTAGTCGGCGATCCCGCCCTTGTTGTCGCCCTGAAACAGCCGCATCAGGCCGCGGTTGCGCCAGCCGCGCGCATCGGTCGGCGCAAGCTTCGTGGCCTCGCCGTAGTCGGCGGCGGCGCGGTCGAGCTGCTCGGCATCGCGGTAGACATTGCCGCGGTTGATGTAGGCGAGGACGTTGGGATCGAGCTTGATCTCGGTGGTGAAGTCGGCGATCGCGTGCGCCGCGTCGCGCTTGCGGTAGTAGACGAAGCCGCGATTGCCATAGGCGGTGGAGAGTTCTGGATTGTACTTGATGGCGAGGCTGAGATCGGCCAGCGCACGGTCGAGATCGCCCTTGTTGAGCCAGGCGTCGCCGCGATTGTTGTAGGCCATCGCAAACGCCGGATCGATCCGGATCGCCTCGTCGTAGTCGGCGATGGCATGATCGAGATCCTGCTTGAAGGCGTAGACGCGGCCGCGATTGGTGTAGGCGCAGGCAAAGGCGGGATCGAGCTTGATCGCCTCGTTGAGGTCGGCAAGCGCGGCGTCGAATTCGTGCTTTTCGGTCAGTCCGTGGCCGCGGTTGCAATAGGCCCCGGCCAGCCGCCTGCCGCTCTGGGTCTTGCCGTCGATCACCACCGTGCAGGCGGTGACGCGGTCGCTTGGGGCCGTCGTGGCGCCAATGCAGGTCTGCCAGCTCGGATCGTCCCCGGCGGCGGCTCGCGGAGGGTTTGGCAGCGTCAGCGCTGCGCCGAGCAATCCGGCGGTCAACCAGGCAAGAATGCGCATATCGTCAATCCACAAATGCCAATTTGCGGGTTGGTCGCGGCTTTGCACCGGCGGGTTCACGGGCTTAGATCAGGGCAGGTGAATCAACCGGGATTTTGCGATGGCTGCCGTCCGCGACAACAAGGCCGAAAGGCGTTTCGAACTCGACACCGCGGGCGGCACAGCCTTTGCGAATTACCGGCAGACACCCTCGGCCATCATCATCACCCATACCGAGACACCGCGCGCCCTGCGCGGCCGCGGCATCGCGTCGGAGCTGGTCAAGGGCGCGCTGGAGCTGATCCGCGCCGACGGCCGCAAGGTGATCGCCGGCTGCGGCTTTGTGGTGGACTATCTCGACAAGCATCCGGAATTTGCGGACCTTGCCGGATAGCGCCCTGCCCGGCGTCAAACGATCTTGATCGACATGTCAGGCAAGCCCTCGAGCTTGCACAGCAGCACGTCGCCCTTGACCACCGGGCCAACGTTTTCCGGCGTTCCGGAATAGATGATGTCGCCGGCCTTCAGCTCGAATGCCTCGGAGAGCTTTGCGATCTGCTCGGCGACGCTCCAGATCATGTTCTTCAGATCCGAGCTCTGCCGCACCGTGCCGTTGACCGCGAGCGAGATCGCGCCCTTGGTGAAATGGCCGGTCTTGTCAGCCGGATGGATCGGCCCGAGCACCGCCGCATGGTCGAAGCTCTTGCCGATCTCCCACGGCTTCTTCTCCGCGGCCATGCCGTTCTGCAAATCGCGCCGCGTCATGTCGAGGCCGAGCGCGTAGCCGTAGACGTGATCGAGCGCCTTGTCGGCGGGGATGTTGGTGCCGCCGGACTTCAGTGCGGCGACCAGCTCGACCTCATGGTGATAGTTCTTGGTCAGCGACGGATAGGGATGATCGGCGACCGTGCCGATCGCAACGTTCTGGATCGCATCGGTCGGCTTCTGGAAGAAGAACGGCGGCTCGCGGGTCGGATCGGAGCCGCGCTCGATGGCGTGCGCGGCGTAGTTGCGGCCGATGCAGTAGATGCGGCGGACCTGGAACACCTCGGCGGCGCCAATGATCGGGATCGTCACGGCCGGGACCGGAAACAGCGCCTTCGGCGCGGCCTCGGCGTGGACCGGAAGAGGTTGCACAGCTGCGCCGGCCAGTGCGAGGGCGCCGGTCGCAAGCACCGTCCGGCGATCGAGATCCGTCACGAGAGTTTTCATGGGAGTTGTCTTGGGGGTTTTCTTGGGAGTTTTCATGGGCGTTCTCCTTCTTGTCCGCCGATCTATAGATGCTCGCCGGTTCATGAAAAAGGGCCCGCGCTGGCGCGGGCCCCGGCCGCGTGCGGGATGATGATCCCGTCAGTGCTTGATATCGGGGGGCAGCTTGCCGCCATTGGCCGCGAGCTTGGTCATCACCTGCTTGTGCAGCCAGATGTTCATGCTGGCGGAATCGTTGGTGTCTCCGGTGTAGCCGAGCTCCTTGGCGAGCTCCTTGCGCGCCGACAGGCTGGAGTCGATGTCGAGCGCCTTCATCAGGTCGACGATCGAGGTCCGCCACTCGAGCTTCTCGCCTTTTGCGGCAACGGCCTTGTCGAGGATCGGGGCAACGTCAACGGACTGCGCGGGCGCGGCGCCAGCGGGTACCGCGGCGGGAGACGGCGATGCGCTACCGGATACACCGGCGGGAGCTGCGCTCGTGGCCGTTCCGCCGGCGGGCGCGGCGCTGGCGCTGCTGCCGAAGATCGCGCCCATGATTTTTCCGAAAATGCTCATCGTTCGCTCCCAAGAGAGTTGAGATGTGAAGGCCACACGGCAATGCGCCGGCTGACCGAGGTCGCAGTTCAAGTGTATCGCCCCCTCAATACCTTGCCAATGCGACATTCACCTAAGCGTGAGTGCTTTTGCCGCGGTTTGGGAGTACCCTTGCTGCACAGTTCGCGACACGGCCAGTTCCCTGCTTTGTCTTTCGCGTCTGGCTTGCTCGTGATCGCTTCGAGAGGCGGTACGTTTGTGCCCGCGCACCGGGCGCAGAATGCGCCCGCCCAGAGGGAGACAACGACCATGGCCACTCCATACCAAGGCAATGTCACAGGGATGACGCAGAGCGGACAAGGCGCCGCATCTGCGCCGATCATCCGCACCATCGGCCTGTCCGATTTGCACCAAGCGCTGCGTCTCGGCTGGGAAGACTTCAAGGCAGTACCAAGCCACGCCATCATCCTCTGTCTGATCTATCCGGTGCTCGGCATCGTGCTTGCGCGCACCGTGCACGGCTATTCCGTGCTGCCCCTGCTGTTTCCGCTGGCCGCGGGCTTTGCCCTGCTCGGCCCGTTCGCCGCGATCGGCCTCTACGAGATGAGCCGCCGCCGCGAGGACGGCGGTGAGGCATCCGCGTGGGACGCCATGCAGGTATTCCGCTCGCCGTCATTCGGCGCGATGCTCGGGGTCGGAACGTTGTTGTTCGCACTGTTCGTGACCTGGATCGCAACCGCACAGGCGATCTACGCCGCGGTGTTCGGCTATGCGGTTGCGGCCGACATTCCCGATTTTGCCACGCGCGTGCTGACCACATCGCAAGGCTGGTGGTTGATCGTGGTCGGCTGCAGCGTCGGCTTTCTGTTCGCGCTCGTCGCGCTTTGCATCAGCGTGGTCGCCTTCCCGATGATGCTCGACCGCCAGGCAAGCGCCGGCGAAGCCATGGTGACGTCGATGCGCGCTGTCGCACAGAACCCGGTGCCGATGGCGGCCTGGGGCCTGATCGTCGCGGTGTTACTGGTGCTCGGCACGATCCCGTTCTTCCTCGGGCTTGCCGTCGTGATCCCCCTGCTCGGTCACGCCACCTGGCACCTCTATCGCGAGGTCATCGTCAAGGATCCGAACGCACGGCCGGTGATCCCCGAGCCGCGCGAGCGCAAGCCCGCCGCCGACTTCCCGGCCAACCTGTTCCCGTGGCGGCGCAGCGATCGCGGATGAGCGACCGTTAACCCGAACTCGTAAACCCCAAAGCAACCGCCGGCCGATTATATTCGGCCGGCGGTTTGTCGTTCCGGATCGTCAAATGGGTGTGAAGTTGGCGTGGCATTTGCAGCACGGCCTGAGATAGACAGCTCGATCACGAGCCATGTTTTGGCCGCTGTTGCCGCGAACATACCCGCCGGGTTTCGCGACCAATCGATGACATCGCAGACGCCGGAGTGCAATTGCCTATGACCTCGCGCTTTTCCTTTCACACGCTCGCCGTCGGGGCGTGGCTCCTGACCTCGACCGCGTCTGTGCTCGCCGCCCAATGCGGCACGGGCACGTTCGAGTCCTGGCTCGACGACTTCAAGAAAGAGGCTGTGACCAAGGGCATTTCGCAGAACGCGATCCAGGCCGGGTTGAATGGCGTCACGCAGGACAAGGCGATCCTGGCGCGCGACCATTCGCAGCAGGTGTTCAGCCAGACCTTCGAGCAGTTCTCGGGTCGTATGGTGCCGCCGCGGCTCAATCGCGGCTCCGACATGATGAAGCGCTACGGCTCGGTGCTGTCGCGGATCGAGGAAGCCTACGGCGTGCCCGGCGAAATCCTGGTCGCGATCTGGGGGCTGGAGACCGATTTCGGCGTCAACACCGGCAAGTTTCCCACCATGCGCTCGCTGGCGACGCTGGCCTATGATTGCCGCCGCTCCGACATGTTCAAGGCCGAGCTGATGGATGCGTTGCGCATCGTCGAGCGTGGCGACCTCTCGCCGCAGGAGATGCGCGGCGCCTGGGCCGGCGAGATCGGCCAGACCCAGTTCATGCCGTCATCCTACATCAAGTTCGCGGTCGACTTCGACGGCAACGGCAAACGTGACCTTTTGCACAACGTGCCTGACGTGCTGGCCTCGACGGCGAACTTCCTGAAGAGCTACGGCTGGAAGAAGGGCAAGGGCTGGGAGCCCGGCAGCGAGAATTTCGCGGTCATCCAGCAGTGGAACAAGAGCGAGGTGTACGCCAAGACGATCGGCTACTTCGCGACCCAGCTTGCCAAAGCGCCATAAGGTCCGTCAAAGCGCCGATTGCCCCAGGCAATTGGCCTTTGTCGCCGCGATCAACGATTTCCTTCGCGATGCTGGCGCGAGTGGCCCCTGCCAGAGGGGTGCCGCAGGCCTCCATCTTGCCGTTCAGCATCGCCGACCCAGCCACTATCGTGACGGTATGCCGTTGAAGCGTTTGCCGTCAGCTGCGCAGCGATGCGGCGCGGATGTCCGACGGCGTTGCGCCATAAAACCGGCGAAACGTCCGATTGAAGTAGGATAGATCGCCGAATCCCGATTCAAACGCGATCGTGCCGATGGTGCTGTCGCTCCGGACCGGGTCCGTCAAGAGGCGATGCGCGTGCGCCAGGCGCTGAGCCAGCACGAATTCCGAGAACGTCGTGTCCACCCTTTCGAACAGTCTTTGGATATAGCGCGGCGCGAGCCGCAGGCGCGCCGCCACGGCGAGCAAGGTCAGATCGCCGTAGCTGAGATTCTCAGAGATGTCGGCCTTGACCGCGGCGAACCGCGCGGCCGCCAGCCCTCGATCTTCTGCGACGGCCGTCCCATCCGGATTCGCGCCGACGACCAGCGACCCAAGGTCGACCAAATGGGTGACCACTGCGTCGAGTAGTCCGGGTGTCGAAAGACGATATCCCTCGTCCAGTTTCCGAAGGTAAAGCGCGAGCAACCGCAGTGCTTCCGTGTTCGGTGGCAATCCGCGCATGAGTACGTCGTCGAGATTGGAGACCAGCGGCGCGAGCGCCTTGCGGGGTAGCCTGAGGCCGATGAAGCGGGTTGGCAATTGTGGGAGGACGGCCATGCGGCCGACTTCCGCGCTGGACATCAGCACGGCTTCACCCGGGCCGATCTTGACCTCGCGACCACGTTGCGATGCGTTCATGCTGCCGCTTGTTGCGATCGTCAGAACGAGGTCGTCAGTGCCGTCGAGCAGTTCGCGCGGCCTTACGACCCGTAGGTTGGTGCACGCCCAGGAGCCGGTGCCAAGGCCGGGCAACTCACGCAACCTTGCTTCGGCATGGAATGCACCTTCGATCAGCGGCTCCGGCTCGAGCTTCATGACCAGCCGTCCGACCTGTTCCCGGAAGATCGCCAATCGATCTCGTTCGCCCCAATCAGCGGTCGAGAACCGAAATTCGATGACGTCTTTCTGCTTCATTGTCGTCGGCTCATCCTCGTGGACGCGGGATGCGGCCGGGTATGGGCGGCTGATTTGTGGCAGCCCGACAGCACCTTTCTCCTGCCGCAAGGCACGAACGTTTGCTTCTGCAAGATAGGCGCAAATTCCTGTCATCTGGCCGGCGACCAACCTTGCCCGCTCGATCGGGATGGATGTTGCGGTTACAGCGAGCGGTCAGAACGATGCGCAAGTGGTCGAGAGCGTGAGGCCAACCGACTGTTGATGAAAGCGCTGCCGGTACGCGGTGCTGATCTGCGTCAGGCGTGCCAAGGTCTCCGGGGTCTCGGCAGCGATGATGCGCACGACAAAGGATGGCTCGCGTGTGATCCGGCCGGTGTCCGGGTCGCGCCACTGACCGAAGGCCCTGAGCTGGGTCAATCCATCCGGAAAGCGCGGTGTCACCTCCTTCAGAAGGAAGTCCGACCACTGGGCGTCCGATACGCGGCCATGTCCGGCAATCCGACGTCCAAACAGCAGTTCGGCCTGCGTCATCGACTTGCCATTGATCAGCTGGCAGGACGTTGCTGCACTTTCGGCAGAAGATGCGTTAGTTCCCGCAACGAGGACAAGCCACGCCGCAGCCAGGATCACTGCGCGCATGAAGTTCGAACTGTGAGCTTTGCGACCGGCAACGGCTTGGGTTTTGCGGTCCGGGCGATCCAGGCAAACAGGATCATTTCGAGGAACACAGCCAGGACGCGGATGATACCCATGGCAAGCCTGACATCGCCGGGCGGGATTTCAACACGCAAAAGTAGTGCTAAAATCACTTAATATCCTTCTGCGAGCGAACCAATCTTGCGCTATGGGTTTTAGCGACTTGTCCGCCCGCCGGCTTGGACAGGCGCGACAACCCATTGGATGAAAGCGACCTAGCGGGTCGGTATTTCCCAAGTTTTGTATACGTTTCGGCCAATGGGACGTGCGGTCCACCTCGGACTGCAATTGCCGCAGGGGCGAACCACGGATGGAACATACCTAGGGCGCTTTGACACAGCCGAGTCATTGGCTAGAAGCCCCCTGCGTCGCGTGCGGTTTTTACCGCCGGACCGGGTCGCCTTGGTGAACCTGACGCGGCAATCCGGCGACACCTATTGCGACAGCCTGAGCTTCCCGATGACCTCGACGGCCGACGACGTTGCACTTTCCCGGTTTTCCCTGGAAGATTTTGCCGAGCAGGACCGCATGGCCGCATGGCGTGATCTGTACGGCCGGCTGGTGCTGAATGCCGACCTCACTCCACTGCCGGATCATTCCTTGCATGCGGACGTGACTGTGCGGATGCTGCCCAGTCTGTCCATCACGTCGGCCAGCATGTCGGCATTTCGCTACGAGCGAGGTGCGGAACAGCTGGCGGATGGCAACGACGGGCTTGTTCTGGTGATGGGTTCGCACGATGCCATGATGGTGCAGCGTGGACGCGAGGTCACGTGGAGCGCCGGCGATGCGCTGTTGGTCAGCTCGGCGGATCCGGCCGCGATGGTCTGCCCTGCCCCGGCGAAGATCCTGTGCCTTCACGTTCCACGGCAGGCGCTGGCGCCACTGGTGAGCAGCGTCGATTCCTCCGTGATGCAGCCTATTGCGTGCTCCACAGAAGCGTTGAAATTGTTGATGAACTATGTTGGAGCCCTGCAGGAGGATTATGCGCTTGCCACGCCTCAGCTACGGCACCACGTGGCCTCGCATGTGCACGATCTGATCGCTGTGGCGCTCGGCGCAACGAGAGATGCCGCGGCTCTTGCCCATGGGCGGGGCATCCGCGCAGCGCGGCTGCGTGCCATCAAGGCCGACATCATCGACCATCTCAATCATGGCAGTCTCACGGTTGCGACTGTAGCGCGGCGGCACGGCGTCACTCCGCGCCAAGTGCAACGAATGTTTGAAGCCGACGGGACCACATTTTCACAATTCGTGCTTGGGCGCCGTCTCGCACGCGCGCATCGATTGCTCGTCAATCCGCGCTACGCCGATCGGCCTGTGAGCGCGGTCGCCTTTGAGGTCGGTTTCGGCGACGTGTCCTATTTCAACCGCACCTTTCGCCGGCAATACGGGGCGCCCCCCTCGGATGTGCGGGAATCGGCGCGAAGAGGACTGATCATCGGCACTCTATCCAGAGCAAGAGAAGGGCATTCGATCGGGGCGCCCGCGCGGCGCGATCCCGTCCGCCCGCCGGAATAGGACGATTGCATCGAGCGTTTGTCGCGGGCGAGGCACCGCCGCTTTCGGCAATCCGCAACATGGTCTGGCCGGCCTTCAGATTGCCCAAACGGGCCGACCAATACGGCGCTACCACACTCATCGAGGTCGGCTATTTCGCTACCCAACTCGCCAAGGCGCCATGGAGCGGAGCGTAACGAGCGCTTCGATTGGTTTCGAAGCGTGATTGCGAGCAGTGGCTTTCTGATTCAATCCGAACCGATCACGCGGGTACGCAAACCAAAGGGCCGATTGCCCCAGGCAATCGGCCCTTATTCCATGATCAAAAGCTTACTTCGCCATGCTCTCTTCGGCGGCCTTGCTGAGGTGCGCGCCGCATGCGCCCCACTTGTTGTTCAGCATTGCGTCCTGCGCGAGCGAGACTTCCTTCTCCGCCGCGAATTTGACCTCATTGTCGGCCATTGCTTCCACCGCAGCTTCAGTCTTGCCGAAATTGGCACCGCTGCAGCCGACGCCCATGTGATGACGATGAGCGGCCTGGGCAGGAGCAGCGACGGCGTAAGCAACGGCAGCCATGCTGGCTGCGGCGATGAATGTTTTAATCATGGGATGATCCATCTCTTGTTCTTGGACAGATCCCTGCGTGATTGCGGAATCTGCAGCGCAATTATTCGCTGTTCCCGGCGCCGTTCAGAATGAACTTCGCGCGATACGAATGTGATCGGCGCTGCACGCGGATCGCGCATGCGTTGCATAGTGTTTCGATTACATGTCGGTAAGGAAGCGGCGCCGCATTAGCTTTGCTGCGAACGTTCACTTCAACCGAATGTACTTCCGATAATCCTCAGCACATTCCGCGCGACCCGCTGGACACGACGGAGATCCGCGCGGCGGCGCGGGACCAAAATACCTCTACCGTCAATGCGACCGATTGACGCCCCTGTCGCTTCAGAAGACGTCAGCATCATAAGATGAATAAATAATCATTTCTACGGCATCTTGTCGCATGCGAATCACGCATAGAACACATCGACGTGATCCGGCCAATGAGGGTGCCGAAAAGCTTGATGGGACGGTCTTTGGCTACCACATATGAAGCTTGATCTGGCCCGCTAAAATTCGGACAAGGGATTGATTTCAAGCAAACTTTTCTAAGACGTGACGCATTGGCGGAACCTCCGTTTTTGGATCAGCTCCGCAAGTGCCAAACGGTTAATCAAAACTTATCGTCGCCATGCGTTTTGGGTCTAGCTGCATCGCACCATTGGAACTACCGCGCCGCACCATATCATCTATATTCACTTCAACGATGAGGCTTTGGAAAAGCTGAATCTGAATTACTAGGAGACTACCATGTTGCTCTCGCTCATCCGCATGATCCAGGCTTTCCGGGATTATCAGCGCAATGTCAGCGAACTGTCCCAGCTCAGCGATCGCGAACTGGCCGATATCGGCCTCGACCGCTCGGACATTCCGCGCGTTGCCGCCGGTACCTACAACGGCTAATCGGCCGCAAGCCATCTAATGAACGGATAACGCCCGCTTCCACAGCGGGCGTTCTCGTTTTCAGAGCCCATCCCGTTCCGATGCCGTCGGAACGGGATGGGTTCTGATCGCTGGGTTTGACGCGTTTTCTCCATGCGAACCGGCACCCGCTTCGCTTGAAAACGCTCTGCTGCAGTTTCAGATGCATATGGCCTCGAAACGCGCTAACGCTGCGCGATGACACCGCATCAATCCTCTTCCCAACCCGTGCACATCGTGGGCGCGGGGCTCGCCGGCTCGGAAGCCGCCTGGCAGGTTGCCAATTCCGGCGTCCGTGCCGTCCTGCATGAAATGCGCCCGCACCGGATGACCGAGGCGCATCGGACCGAAGGCTGCGCCGAACTGGTCTGCTCGAATTCCTTCCGCTCCGACGATGCCGCCAACAACGCGGTCGGGCTGCTGCACGCCGAGATGCGGCGGCTGGGCTCCCTGATCATGCGCTCGGCCGATGCCAACCAGGTGCCTGCCGGCGGCGCGCTGGCGGTCGACCGCGATGGCTTTTCCGCTGCCGTCACCAAAGCGCTGAACGAACATCCGCTGATCGAGATCAGCCGCGAGGAGGTCGCCGGCCTGCCGCCGGCCGACTGGAGCAACGTGATCGTCGCCACCGGTCCCCTCACCTCGGCACCGCTCGCCGACGCCATCAGGCAGCTTACCGACGAGAACGCGCTGGCCTTCTTCGATGCAATCGCACCGATCGTGCACAAGGATTCCATCGACATGTCGGTGGCGTGGTTTCAGTCGCGCTACGACAAGATCGGTCCCGGCGGCACCGGCGCCGATTACATCAACTGCCCGATGACCAAGGAGCAATATGATGCCTTCGTCGCGGCGCTGCTCGACGGCGAGAAGGTCGACTTCAAGGATTGGGAGACCAACACGCCCTATTTCGACGGCTGCCTGCCGGTCGAGGTGATGGCCGAGCGCGGTCCCGAGACATTGCGCCACGGGCCGATGAAGCCGGTGGGATTGACCAATCCGCACAATCCGACGGTCAAGGCCTATGCGATCGTCCAGCTGCGGCAGGACAACAAGCTGGGCACGCTCTACAACATCGTCGGTTTCCAGACCAAGCTGAAGCATGGGGCGCAGCAGCGCGTGTTCCGCACCATCCCCGGCTTGGAGCACGCGGAGTTCGCCCGCCTCGGCGGCCTGCATCGCAATACCTTCCTGAATTCACCGAAGCTGCTGGACAGCCAGTTGCGCCTGCGCGCACAGCCGCGGCTGCGTTTCGCCGGCCAGATGACGGGCTGCGAGGGTTATGTCGAGTCGGCCAGCGTCGGCCTGATTGCCGGCCTCTGCGCTGCCGCCGACATGCGTGGCACGGCGCTGACGCCGCCACCCGCCACCACCGCGCTCGGCGCGCTGCTCGGCCATATCACCGGTGGCCATATCGAGACGATCGACGGCGGTTCGCGTTCGTTCCAGCCGATGAACGTCAATTTCGGTCTGTTCCCGCCGCTGGCCAGCGCTCCGACCAAGAAGCCGGACGGCTCGCGGCTGCGCGGTAACGAGAAGACGGTTGCGAAGAAGCAGGCGATCAGCGCGCGGGCACTCGCCGACCTCGACCACTGGATCGCAGAGCACCTGCGCGTTGCGGCAGCGGCCTGACCGTCATGAGCTTGCCGAAAGACGACGACGCCACCCTGTCGGCGCGATGGAGCCAGGGCGTGCTGCTCAAGCGCGACGTGTTCTCGACGGTCGAGCGCGGCCGTTTCCGGATCGATGGCGGCGAGGTCGAGGGCGTGCTGCGCCGGCTCGATCAGGTGCCGTTCTGGTCGTTCGCCGTGGCACTGCATCTGTTCTCGCGCGAACGCCGCGCGCTCACCCTGGCGCGCGATCTCGACGTCGGCCCCAAGCTGTTGTGGGCAGGCAGGCGCGCGCTGGTGCGCGGCTTCATCGACGGCGCGGCGCTGCATCTGGCGAAGCCGCATGGCGACGTCGCCTATTTCCGTTCCGCCAAGGCCGCGCTGCGCAAGATGCATCGCGCCGGTATCTGCCACAACGACCTCGCCAAGGAGCAGAACTGGCTGGTCGGTCGCGACGGTCGCGCCTACCTCACCGACTTTCAGCTTGCCGCCTGCTTCAAGACCCGAAGCCGGCTGTTCCGCATCGCGGCCTATGAGGATCTGCGGCATCTGTTGAAGCACAAGCGCAGCTACGCGCCGGAGGCGTTGACGCCGAAGGAGCGCAAGGTGCTCGCGAAGAAGTCCGCGGTCGCCAGCGTCTGGCTCAAGACCGGCAAGAAGGTCTATCAGGCGATCACCCGCGGCATCTTCAATTTCACCGACCGCGAGGGCGGCGGCCGGCGGCTGGTCAACGACGCGCCGGTGCTGGTCGATTTGATCCGCAGGAATCCCGACGTGCGCGACACCGCGATCGTCGCCTTTGCCGACCGGCGCGTCGGCGTCGGGCTCTACGCCTTCGTCGAGGCCGATCAGTCCGCGCTGGAGAAGACGCTGCGGAGCGAGCTTGCCGGCGCCAAGGGCGTCAAGCCGCCGGAACACATCCAGATCGTGCATGCATTGCCGCGCGATGCTACCGGCAAGCCGCGCACCGAAATCCTGCAGCTCGTCGCCATGAACCAGATCGACCTGATCGAGCCGATGATGCGCAGCGACGCCGATCGCGAGTTCCTCAAGGACATCCTTGAGCAACGCAAGAATCTGCGCGACCGCTTCAATTTCGAAGTTGCCGAGATGGATCGGCCGGCGCGCTGAAGCGCGCGCACTCTCGACAAACGCAGCTCGACACGCCAATCTTGTGAGGGCTGGCGCGCTCAAGGGACAAGTCTAATGCCACTCACCCGTGGCCGTATCGGGGGATATGATTCCGAACGCCTTGCGTTCGGATTCACCATGATGAACGGCGATCAGGAAATTGAATGCCAGATCAGCGACGCCGCAATGGACGAGCTGGCCGGCACACGTGGAACGGCGAGCATGGCGCGGCAGGCGCAATTCGTTGCGCTCCGCGACGCCGTCGAGCAAATCGCATCCGACGTCTATGACAGCAGCCCGGTGGTCAAAGGCGCGACGATCCGGATCTTCACCAAGCATATCTTGTCGAAAGAATAGACCTAGCGACCGAACTCTTCGGTGCGCGCGGCGCGCCACAACGTCCAGAGCGTGCGCAGGCGCGACGCCGGCTTCGGCAGGAACGGATCGTAGTCGGCCCGCCTCACCCGGTTCAGTTCGCGCCTGACGTAAGCGAGCGGCAGGAAGATCGGCCTCACGCCGGACGGCACGTCCGCAAGCAGCCCGAATGCGGTCTTGAGATGAGCCTGCGCCTCCTCCGCCAGCTGATCGATCGCAGCACGGATGTTCGGCGTCGGCTTGCCGGCAAACACCTCCTCCTTGCTGCTGCCGTGCCGCTGCAGCAGCTCCAGTGGCAGAAAGAGCTGCTGCCGCGAGGCGTCGCGGCCCAGCGCGGCGATGACCAGCGCCATGCCCTGGGCGAGGCCGGCATGTCGAGCCAGGTGATCGATCGCCTCCGACGGCCGCGCCACCACGCGCGTGGCCTGCGCGAACAGCGCTGACACCGTGGCGTCGAGGTAGCCCTCGAGTGCAGCCAGCGACGGCATCGGGTCGTTGTAGAGATCGAACTGATGCTCCTCGACCAGGAGCGAGAACGGCGAGACCGGCAGGCGGTAGTTGCGGATCGCATAGAGCAGCTCGGCCGCGACCGGATTGCCCTCGACACCGCCGTGCCCGGCGCCGGCCAGCATGTCGGTCCACCATTGCAGCCGCATCTCGCCAGGCAGCGGCTGGCTGACCTGCTCGTGCACGCGCGAGACCTCGATGTTGAAGGCGTAGATCGCGAGCAGCGCCCGGCGCTCCGGACCCGGCAGGAACAAGGTCGACGCGTAACGCGCGAAGTCATGGGTCCGCACCAGATCGGCGCAGAACGCCGCGCCGTCGGTCGGCGCCCCCGTCGCGCTCATGGCACCGCGATCAGCGCCGCCGCGACGCGACGCCGCTCGCCCAGCATGATGTTGTAGGTACGGATCGCAGGGCCCGTCTGCATCGGGTCGAGCACCACCCGCACCGCGCGCAGGGCCTCGCGCAGGCCCCTTGGCGGCACCCAGACCTCGGTGCCGGTGCCGACGATCAGCGTATCGATCGCATTGGCGGCCGCGAATACCTTTTGCAGCGAATATTCGTCGATCTCCTGCGGCCTGGTCACCGCCCAGGCCCACATCGAGTCCGGCAGGCACAGCAGCGAGCCGCGGTGCGACATGTCGGCAAACGCGAAGCCGCCCTTGCCGTAGGCCTCGATCGGCGCCGACCTCGGAAGATGGGGAGCGTCCGAGGAATTGCTCATGACCCGCTACTTCTTGGCCGCAGCGTTCGGCTTCTTCTCTGATTGATCGTCGGCGGCGTCGCGCCGCGTGGTGCCGACGCCGAGATAGATCAGGATCGGAGCCGCGATGAAGATCGAGGTGTAGGTGCCGACCAGCACCACGCCGAACATCATCACGGCGGTGAAGCTATGGATCGCCTGGCCGCCGAACAGCAGCAGCGCGAGCAGCGCCAGGGTCACGGTGACGTGGGTGATGATCGAGCGCGACAGCGTCGAGTTGATCGATTCGTTGAGCAGCTGCGGCATCGGCATCTTCTTGTAGCGCCGCAGCATCTCGCGGATACGGTCGTAGATGACGACGGTATCGTTGAGCGAATAGCCGAGAATCGTCAGCAGCGCCGCGATGCTGGTGAGATCGAAATCGACCTGGGTGATCGACATGAAGCCGATCGTCAGCACGATGTCGTGGACGTTGGCGATCATGGCACCGAGCGCGAACTGCCACTCGAACCGGAACCAGAGATAGATCAGGATGCCGACGATCGCGAGCATCAGGCCGAGCATGCCGTAGGCGAGCAATTCGCCGGAGACGCGCGGTCCCACCACTTCGACCCGGCGGTAGTCGACGGAATCGCCGAGCGCGCCGCGAACCTTCGTCACCGCGTCTTGCTGGGCCTGGTCGCCGCCGGGCTGCTCCGCGACGCGGATCAAAACTTCAGCCGCACCTCCGAACTGCTGCAACTGCACCTCGCCGAGGCCGAGCCCGTTCAGGGTCGTGCGCATTGCGGCAATATCGGCGGTGCCGGACTTGGCCCGCACCTCGAGCAGTGTACCACCCTTGAAGTCGATGCCGAAATTCAGGCCGTGGGTGAAGAACAGCGTGATCGCAAGGATCGAGAGCAGCGCCGAGATCGGGAAGCTGATGCGGCGAAAGCGCGTGAAGTCGAAATGCGTGTCGTCGGGCACGATGCGCAGCGACGGCATCAGCCCGAGCGCCGCGACCACGGTCAGCACGGCAATCAGGATGCCAAGGCCAATGAGAACGGTATGAGTCACAATAGGCCTCTCAGATCGGCACGGTTTGCGGCCGCTTCCACCGCACCCATGCCGCGACGATCAGGCGCGTCAGGGTAAAGGCGGTGAACACCGTGGTGATGATGCCGATGCCGAGCGTCACGGCAAAGCCGCGCACCGGTCCGGTGCCAATGTAGAACAGCACGGCGGCAGCGATGAAGGTGGTGATGTTGGAGTCGAGGATGGTCGCCAGTGCCCGCTTGAAGCCGGCGTCGATCGCCGAGATCGCGTTGCGGCCGCCGCGCAATTCCTCGCGGATGCGCTCATAGATCAGCACGTTGGAGTCGACCGCGATACCCACCGTCAGCACGATGCCGGCGATGCCCGGCAAGGTCAGCGTGGCGTTGAGCAGCGACAGCAGCCCGAAGATCATGGCGACGTTGATGGCCACGGCGATATTGGCGAACACCCCGAACAGCCGGTAGGTGATCAGCATGAACACGATGACCAGGATCGAGCCGACATAGGCTGCCAGTTCGCCCTTTTCGATCGAGTCCTGGCCGAGGCCGGGACCGACGGTGCGCTCCTCAACCACCGTCAGCGGCGCCGGCAGCGCGCCGGCGCGCATCAGGATCGCCAGATCGTTGGCCGACTGCACGGTGAAGCTGCCGGAGATCTGGCCCTGTCCGCCGGTGATCGGTTCGCGAATCACGGGTGCCGAGATCACCTTGTTGTCGAGCACGATCGCAAACGGCTGGCCGACATTGTCGGCGGTCGCCTGCGCGAATTTGCGCGCGCCCGACGTATTGAACTTGAAGCTGACGATCGCCTCGCCGGTACGCTGGTCGAAGCCGGGCTGGGCATCGGAGAGTTCGCTGCCGGAAACCAGCACCTGCTTCTTCACGATGTACGGAACCGGTGGCGGCGACGCGCTCACGAGCCGCTCCGAATCCGCCGGCACCGTGGCCTGATCGGGCGACGCCGTGGTGTCGACCATGCGGAATTCCATCTTCGCGGTCTTGCCCAGCAACTCCTTCAGATGGGTCGGGTCCTGCAGGCCCGGCACCTGCACCAGGATGCGGTCGGTGCCCTGACGCTGGATCAGGGGCTCGACGGTGCCGAGCTCGTTGACGCGGCGCTCGACGATCTGGATCGACTGCTCGATGGTCTTGCGCATCCGCTCGATCATTGCGGGCTGCGACACGGTCAGGCGGATCAAGCCGCCCCCGGCGTCGGTCACGTCGACATCGCGCTGGCCGCTGGAGCCGAGCAAGCCGCCGATCGGCTGCGCGACCTCGCGAAGCTTGGTCATCGCCGCCGGAACATCGGCCTCCTTCGTGATCCGGACCTCGACGCCGTCGTTGCGGATCTGCACGCCCCCGTTGAAGAGGATCCGAGCGTCACGCAGCGCCTTTCTTGTGTCGTCGCGAACCTGTTCGAGCTTTTCCTTCTTCACGTAGTTGGCGTCGACCTCGAGCAGCAGATACGAGCCGCCCTGCAAATCGAGGCCGAGAACGAGGCGCCGCTGCGCCCAGGCCGGCCAAGTCTTGACCTGCGCTTCGGGGAAGAAATTGGGCACGGCGCACAGGCAGACCACCAGCGCTGTCAGGATAATCCCCAGCGCTCGCCACCGCGTGAAATACAACATCGAATTGACCTGTCAGATTCGGCAAGGGCTCCGCGGCGATCAGCTCGCGGACGCCTCGTCCTTGGCATCGCCCTTCGCCGGCTCACCCTTGGTCCGCACGCCCGAAATCATCTGGCGCATCTGGCGCACGCGAACGCCGTCAGAAATCTCGAACTCGATCTGGTCGTCGTCGACCACCTTGGTCACCTTGCCGACGAGGCCGCCCGAGGTCACCACGGTGTCGCCGCGGCGGATGTTCTTCACGAGATCCGCATGATCGCGCACCTTCCGCTGCTGCGGGCGCAGAATCAGGAAGTACATGATGACGAAGATCAGCGCGAATGGCAGCAGCGACATCAACATGCTGTTGGTATCAGTGCCAGCTCCAGCCTGAGCAAACGCAGGAGTAATCAGCATTCAGACGATCCTCGGATAAGACGGGAAAGGACCGGCAGCGCCCTCGGGGTCGGGGCGGTATGGCGGTCCGGACAAATTCGCGCGGACTATAGCGGCCGCGGTCCCAATTGCAACGTTAACGGACCTTCATTTAGGGCGCTTGCCGGACCGCCGCCAGCCCGATAAGGCTGCGCCGTCAGGAACTGGACAAATGCCGAAAAAAGTCAAGAAAACCACCAGCAAAACAGCCCGCAAATCCGCCCCTCAAGCCGCCGCCAAGCGTGCCGCAAACGCCGCGACAAAACGCCCGGTGATGCCGCTCGATGGCGCCACTGCCGAGCGGATTGCGAACGCCCTGGAAACCATTGCGAGCCGCCTCGCGGCCGCCTCCCCGGCCTCCGATCCGGCCGAGTCGTTCGGTGCCGCCGACGCCTTTGTCTGGCATCCGGACGGGCGCCTCGCCCCGGTGCCACGCGTCAGCCGCGTCGAGATCGGCCTGCTCAAGGGCGTCGACCGGATGCGTGATATCCTGATGGAGAATACCGAGCGCTTCGCCAACGGACTGCCGGCCAACAATGCGCTGCTGTGGGGCGCCCGCGGCATGGGCAAGTCGTCGCTGGTCAAGGCGACGCATGCCAGCCTCAATGTCGATCGCAAGCCGGCCGACCGGCTCAAGCTGATCGAGATCCACCGCGAGGACATCGAGAGCCTGCCCGGCCTGATGGAGCTTCTGCGCAGCTCCTCCTTCCGCTTCATCGTGTTCTGCGACGACCTCTCCTTCGACGGCAACGACGCCTCGTACAAATCGCTCAAGGCGGTGCTTGAAGGCGGTATCGAGGGACGCCCCGAGAACGTCATCCTCTATGCGACCTCGAACCGGCGACATTTGCTGGCGCGCGAGATGATCGAGAACGAGCGCTCGACCGCGATCAATCCGGGCGAAGCGGTCGAAGAGAAAGTATCGCTGTCGGATCGCTTCGGTCTCTGGCTCGGCTTCCACCGCTGCAGCCAGGATGAGTACCTTGCAATGGTGAAGGGCTATTGCGACCATTACGGCATTAAGATCGCCGAGGACGAGCTTGAGCGCGAGGCGCTCGAATGGTCGACCACCCGCGGCTCACGCTCGGGCCGCGTCGCATGGCAGTACACGCAGGAACTCGCCGGCCGGCTCGGCGTGCGGTTGAGCGGGGCTTAGCACGCCCCGCACCTCCGGCAAGCCGCGGGCCTTCTGGATTCGGTGCGGCATGGGTACACTCGACGCATGCCGGCCGAACCCAGCACGACTGCGAGACGATGTGGCGAGTGCACCGCGTGCTGCGATGGCTGGCTGAAGATCCGGATACGTGGCCACGACGTCCATCCGGGACAGCCGTGCCCGTTCAGCAGCGCGGGCCAATGCACGATCTATGAGGAGCGTCCGGTCGATCCGTGCCGGAATTTCGTCTGCGGCTGGCTTACGCCGACAAGCCCGCTGCCCGACTGGATGCGTCCTGACAAATCCGATGTCATCTTTCTTCCGGCAAGCTTTATCTGGCGCACCATTCCGGTCGACGTCGCGGTTGCCATCGGCGCTCATCCGAAAGCCAAGGCGCGCGCATGGCTGGAAGCCTTCAGCCGCGACGCGCGGCGGCCCCTGCTGCTGCAATCGGATGGGGATTGGCACGCGTTTGGACCGCCGCAATTCCTGAGCGACATGGTCGAGCGTCTCGCAGATACGCAAGACCCCTGGCAGCCGATCTAGACCTCGCGCCAGGTGTGAGCTCGCCTCGAACGAGGCCGCAATTGGCATCCATTATTCCAAAACAGCCTCTGTTTTTGCGCTGCAATATTTTATGTCAACATTGCTGCCTGACTTTTGAGGTTGAATTTCTAATCAAGAATTCAACGGCATATACGTAAGTCAAATTTTATTCCAAAAACGCAGATGCGACAAATTGATGCAGTGCAATAGTATCATAGTACCATTTAAGTCACATCGCGGGTTTATCTCCCCTATCTGGCCCGCATCCATGTATCTGGTGTGTGGTATACATTACCGTTCCTCCACTTTGTGACCCTCAGCACACCGCTGAGCTGATCCGACAAAGGGGGGGTTAGATGAAGAAGGGACTTCTCGCCGGAACCGCACTCGCGGCGATCGGCCTGGCGCTCACGCAACAGCCGGTGCAGGCAGCAACGCTCGACGACGTGATGGCGCGTCTGGATGCGCTCGAACGAAACAACGCGAAGCTCGCGAAGGAGAATGCACAGCTCCGGGATCGGGTGAATCACATCTCAAGCCGCAGCGCCGCGCCCCCTGCGGCAGCCTCAACGCCAAAGGGAAACCCGGTGCAGCATGCCGGCGTCGCGCCCTCCCCGGCACCGGCCCCGGAGCACACCGTCGTCAGCATCGGAGGCGCGCCGCTCTACAGCAAGGCGCCGGGTGGCAACGCCTTCGTCGACAACACCACCGTCACCCTCTACGGCCACGTGGACTTGTCCGGCGACGTCTTCAACGCCGGCGTGTTCGATCAGGGCACCAAGTTCGGCATCGCGAGCAACCTCACTTATTTCGGCGTTCGCGCGCGTCACAATCTCGAACCCTACGGTTTTGCCGGGTGGGCGGCAGTGGCCCAATTCGAATCCCTGGTGGAAGTCGCAGCGGTGCCGACCGAGCGCGCCGCATTCGGCACGCGTGACAGCTTCATCGGGATGGAGACGCCATGGGGCGCCATCAAGGCCGGCAAGGCCGACACACCCTACAAGAAGTCGACGGCGAAGTTCGATCCGTTCTCGGCGACGCTCGGCGACTACAACTCGATCATGGGCAACACCGGCGGCGATCTGCGCGCCGAGTTCGATTGGCGCGCGGCCCATGCGCTCTGGTACGAGTCGCCGATCTGGAACGGCTTCCAGACCACGCTGATGATCTCGCCCGGACAGAACACGGCAAAGGACAACAGCGATTTCGCACTCGGCGATTTCAACTGCCCCGCCACGTCCTCGCGCGGCAGCGGCAGCGGCTTCCCGCTGACGTCGGCGCCGGAAGGTTGCACCGACGGTTCGTATGGCAACCTGTACAGCGCCTCGCTGACCTACAATCAGGGGCCGTTCACAGCGGTCGCCGCCTACGAGATGCATGAGGGCACCAACCGTACCGGCGACGAAGCCGTCACGCCCTTGAGCAATGGCGGCGTGCTGATCGTTCCGCCGGGAGCCGTCGGCATCGCCAACGAATGGGCCGCGAAGGTCGGCGCCGGATATCGCCTCGACGACGGCATCGGCAAGCTGCAGCTCTACGGCATCTACGAGGTGATGCGGCGCGAGAACACCGTGGCCGACTTCAACGAGCGGTCGCGCGACGGCTACTTCCTGAGCGCCACCCAAAGCGTCGGCGCCTGGGACGTCAGCGCGTCATGGGCTCACGCCAACGCCTCGCCCGGCTCGCCCGGCACCGGCGTCTTCAACAACTACACCGTCACTCCAGCACCAGGGTCAGCCGATTTTGCGCTCAACTCGGTCGACAGCAGCGCCGATCAATATGCGGCCGGCGTCAAGTACCACTTCAGCCCGTTCGCGACCTGGTACCTCGTCGGCAGTTATCTGCGCAACGGTCCGGGCGCGCATTACTGCCTCGGTGTCAGCGGTCATGGTTATGGCATATGCGGACGCGATGCCAACAACAACGTGGTCGCCGGCAACAAGGCCTCGGCGGTCACAACTGGCATGACGTTCGACTTCTAAGCGCTTTCGAACGAAATGGGCACCAGTTCGCGCGAAGAAAACGCGCCAAAATAAAAGGTAGAGCTTCGGTTCTGTTGCAATCAGGACCGAAGCTCGAGCGCAAAACAAAACGGGGGAGGCTTGCGCCTCCCCCGTTGTCTTTGTTGTGAGACTTGGAAGTCCCGGCGCGCAACTTACGCGCCGTTGAGGAACTGGAGCGGATCGACCGGAGACGATCCCTTGCGAATTTCGAAGTGGAGCTGCGGCGAGCCGGCCTCACCCGACTGGCCCGACTTGGCGATGACCTGGCCGCGCTTGATGGTGTCGCCGCGCTTCACCAGGATTTCGCTGGTGTGCGCGTAAGCGGTGACATAGCCGTTGGAATGGCGAACCAGCACGAGATTGCCGTAGCCCTTCAGCTCATTGCCCGAATAGGCGACGACGCCGTCTTCGGCCGCCTTGACCGGCGTGCCTTCGGGCACCGCGACGTTGATGCCGTCATTGACCTTGCCGTTGGTCTTCGAGCCGTAGGCGGTGATGACCTTACCGCGCACCGGCCAGCGGAACGTCGGCAATGCGCCGGTGGCTTCGCTGGACTTGGTGGCAACCGGCGCTTCTGCGGTGGCGACCGGCTGTTCGACGGTTGCGGTCGGCTGAACCAGCCGCGCGCTCTGCTGCGGCAGCGCCGTGGCGACGACCTTCGGAGCCGCCATGGCCGGCGCCGGGGCAACGGCAACCGGTGCGGCAGCAACGCCTTGCGCGACTGGCGCAGGCGTCGCCATCGCGGTCTTGGCGCCGGGCACCACCAGCTTCATGCCGAGGCTGAGCCGGGCCGACTGATCGAGGTTGTTGGCGCGGGCAAGCTCCGCCACGGGAATATGGTGCTGGCGCGCGATGCTGTGCAGCGTGTCGCCGCGATTGACATAATGTACGCCGGAGGGCGCGGCTGCCACGGCAACAGGCCGTGTCGCAGGCGCGGCCATCGCCGGTGCAGCTGCGGCGGCCATCGGGCGCGGAATGACCAGCTGTTGACCGGGCGACAACGCGCGTGGTCCCTTGTAGCCGTTGGCGCGCAGGATCTCGGCGGTCGAGACGTTGTAGCGGCGCGCCAGCACTTCGAGCGTATCGCTGGTGCCGACGATGATGGTAGTGCCGCTATGTCCGGCATGCGCGGCAGCGACCGACCGCGGAACGGTGCCGGTGGCCTCGATCTGCGGCTGCGCAGGCGGCGGCGTGTAGGACGAGAGCCCGCGCCCTCCTCCGGAGACGCCGGCATTGGCGACCGGGTAGGACTGCGGCGCTGCAACCGGCGGCGGCAACGGCTGTGACTGGTACTGTGAATATTGCGGTTGCGTTCGCGGCCGCGCGTATTGCGGCAGTTCGCGCGGCGGCTGTGCCTGCACGGTACCGGTCGGCTGCGGATCGAACGCAAACGGATTTTGCGAGTAGGAATTTTGCGAGAAGCGCGACGACATGTCGGCGCTGCAACCGGCAAAAGCCATGGACATCAGCGTCAGCACCGCAACCTGCGGTACGCGACGCGAGCGAAGCAACTCAACAACCCCAGACATGGTTACTCACTCGTACGCAACAAAAGACTGTTTTGAGTAAACACGTCGCGAGTAAATAACCGCTTAACCCTGCGAATAAGGCGTTGGTGCCAAGCAGCAAATCGCCGAATTTACAATTCGCGCGCGATTCCCGGCAGCGCCGGCACAAAGCGGACGTCGACCAATTCCTTGCGGTCGAAGCCGTTCTCCGTGCGCACCACGCGGACCAGGGTCTGGGTCCCCTGATGCGGCCCGACCGGGGCGATCAGGATGCCGCCGGGATCGAGCCTCTCCAGCAACTTCTCCGGGATCCGCTCCATCGCCGCGGTAACGATGATACGGTCGAAATCGCCGGCCCCCGCCGGGACGTCGAAGCCGTCGCCGAGCAGCACCTCGATGTTGTAATAGCCCAGCTTCTCGAGGCGCTTGCGGGCGCCGTCAGCCAGCGTCCGGTAGCGCTCGATGGTCAGAACCTGCTTGCACAGCCGGGACAGCACGGCGGCCTGATAGCCTGAGCCGGTGCCGATCTCGAGCACGCGGTGGTCCTTCTGCAACTGCAGCTGCTCGGTCATGTAGGCCACGACGAAGGGCTGGCTGATGGTCTGCCCGCAGGCGATCCCAAGCGCGCTGTCGCGATAGGCCTCGTTACGATCGCGCGGATCGACGAACACCTCGCGCGGCACCTCCTCCATGGTGCGCAGCACCGCCTGGTCGCTCACCCCTCGCCGCCGCAGCGTGAGCTGAAACATCATCTTCTCGGTCGGATCGGGCTTCACGGCCATGTTCATCAGCGTCTCTGGGCAGCAGCGCGGAATCTTCCGCAAGCTTGATGCCATTGAAATCCGAAATACCGCGTTAAGGAAAAATTTCCCCTCACCATTTGTTCCCGGCCAGGAACCGGCAGCCCGATTTCGGGTTGGCGCCAGCACGGCAGCTTCCCATATAATTGCCAGCGATGCGCGGTTAACGCCCAGGCACGCGGAGCTCTGGTTGTGCGGTTTGCACCCCCGTCAGAGTCTGGACGAATCCTGTGCAACAAGTCAGTCAGGATGATCCGGCGACGCAGCGTCGCGCGCTGGAAAGCGACTAATTCCCAAACGTTTGCATTGCGCCTTGTAGTGTTATTTGCGAGCCTATTTCAGGGACGGGCAAGGATTCCATCATGACAGCGATACGGCCGGCGGGCTGTTCAGTTTTCCTCGTGGAGGACGAGGTCATGATCCGGATGATGGTCGCCGATATGCTGGAAGAGCTCGGCCATAGCGTCGCGGCTGAGGCCGGCGAGATCGGCGAAGCGGTCAAGCTCGCGCAATCGACCGAATTCGACCTCGCGATCCTCGACGTCAACGTCAATGGCAAGGTGATCACCCCGGTCGCCGAGCTGATCAACGCCCGGAACCGGCCCTTCATCTTCGCGACCGGCTATGGCTCGTCCGGCCTGCCCCCGGAGTATCGCGATCGTCCGGCGCTGCAAAAGCCCTTCCAGCTGGAAACGTTGGCCCAAGTGATCTCCAGCGCGATGCGGAGCGCGCCGGTTTAACCGAGCGCAACGATCGGTAGCCCGGATGAGCGCAGCGACATCCGGGATTCAAAACTCAGACCCACCCCGGATATCGCTGCGCTCATTCGGGCTACGCGAACATCACTTCAACGTCGCGGTCAGCGATTCCGAAAACGCTTCATCGGTGCGGTCGAGCCGCAGCGGCGTCACCGACACGTAGCGCGCGGCAAGCGCGGCGAGATCGGTGCCTTCGGCCGGCGTATCCATCATCGCCGCGCGCTCGAAGCCGATCCAGAAATACGGATTGCCGCGTCCGTCATGACGACGATCGATCTTCAGAAAACCCTGATTGCGCTTGCCCTGCCGCGTGATCCGGATGCCCTTGACGTCGTCGGGCATGCAGGACGGAAAGTTGACATTGATGACGGTGTTGCGGGGAACGCCTGCGCCGATCACTTTGCGGATGATGTCGGGTCCGAATTTCAGCGCGGTGTCCCACAGCGGCGCGTTGCGCGTCTCGATCGAGAACTCCTGCGACAGCGCAAACGATGGAAAGCCCAGGATGGTGCCTTCCAGCGCGCCGGCGATGGTGCCGGAATAGACCACGTCCTCGGCGACGTTGCGGCCCTTGTTGACGCCGCTCAGCACGAGATCCGGCAGCTTGTCTCCGAGAATGTGGCGCGCGCCCATGATGACGCAATCGGTCGGCGTGCCGCGCACCGCGAAGTGACGCGGGCTGACTTCGCGCAGACGCAGCGGATCGTTGAGCGACAGTGAATGCGAGACGCCGGACTGGTCGAGTTCGGGGGCGACGATCCAGACGTCGTCGGACAATGCGCGTGCGATCTGCTCGACGACCTGCAGGCCGGGGGCGTGGATGCCGTCATCATTGGTGCAGAGAATTCGCATCCGTCAAAGTGCCTCTTGTTCCGATTCGACGCGGGTTTCTTGAATTGCGGTTCCTTGAGCTGATTGCCGTCTTAACCGGCTAGGGCCGCGGAGGCAAACCCGGCCCGTGCCATCGCGCCGACGTGACGCGCCATGGCTGCACGAATCTGCCGCTGCCGGCGATCTTGCGGTCGAACACCGGCCAGGCCGGTCGGGCTGGCCGCCGATTGACCACGACAACAGGCGTCGGCATAGGCGCCTCCAGCTTCTTGGCCGGCGCGACGTTGCGCACTTCGACCTTGAGAGCTTCAGGCCTGCGAGGTTCGGGCTCGTGAGCTTCGGGCCTGAGCGGTTCAGGCTTTTGGGGCTCAGAGTTGGGAGCCTCGCGTTTGACAAGATCAGGCTTGGCAAGCGGCGGCTTCGCCGGTTCAGCCCTGGGTGGTTCAACCACTCGAGATCCAGGCCGCGGCGGCTCGGGAGCGACTGCAGCAGTTTGGAGAAGTTCGGGCTTGGGAGCCTTCGGAAGCTCCGATTTGGGGGGCACGGAGGGCTCGACCTTGCCGGCCAAGAACCGCTCTCCCCCGCGAGACGCCGACTTGGCGGGCTCAACCTTCGGCGCCTCGGAATTCCGAAGCTCAGAAGTCTGCGGCTCAGGACTGCGCGGTTCGGATTTGGGCGGCGCTGGCACTGGCGTCTCGGTCGGGCTTGTACTGAGCGGCGCCGTAGCCGATTTCGATTTCAGCCTCGCCAGCAGCTCCTCGATCGAGGGTACCGATTCCGCGTCGCGCGGAGCACGCGGCGCGGCCGGCGGTGTGGCCCGGACCGGAGCCGGCGCGACGGCTGCAGGCGCGGGCAGATCGGCCGGCGCCAGATGAGTGAACTTGCCGCGCGCGATCTCCAGCGCCTTGTCGAAGTCCGGCCTGTCGATCCAGGCTTTCGTTTGCACCTCGGTCACGCGCGCCTCCCACAAGCGCACGGCCTCGATGTCGTAATAGCCCATCTGCTTCTGATTGATCAGCTGCAGACCGTGGCCCGTGACGGCCCATTGTCGACCAAGCCAGTGGATGTCACGGTGGAGCGGCATCACACTGGCCCTCGCCTTACATGCCGTGCTCGATGACCTTGAGCCCGCCCATATAGGGCTGCAGCACATCGGGCACCGCGATCGAGCCGTCCTGCTGCTGATAGGTCTCCATGACGGCGATCAACGCGCGCCCGACCGCCGTGCCGGAACCGTTCAGCGTATGCACGAAACGCGGCTTGCCGTCGGGGCCGCGATAGCGCGCGTCCATGCGACGTGCCTGAAAATCACCGCATACCGAGCAGCTCGAAATCTCGCGATAGGCGCCGCCATCGCCCTGCCCCGGCATCCATACCTCGATGTCGTAGGTCTTCTGCGCGGAGAAGCCCATGTCGCCGGCGCATAGCGTCATCACGCGATAATGCAAATCGAGCTTCTGTAGCACCTGCTCGGCGCAGGACAGCATGCGTTCGAGCTCATCCTTGCTGGCTTCCGGCGTCGTGATCGACACCAATTCGACCTTCGTGAACTGGTGCTGCCGGATCATGCCGCGGGTATCGCGTCCTGCCGCACCGGCTTCGGCGCGGAAGCACGGCGTCAGCGCGGTGAGCCGCATCGGCAGCTCTTTTTCGTCGAGGATGGATTCGCGCGCGAGGTTGGTCAGCGAGACTTCGGCAGTCGGAATCAAGCCGAGGCGCTCGCTGCGCAGATCGGCATTCGGCGCCGCGAGCAATTCGCCCTTGAACGCCCAGAACTGATCGTCCTCGAATTTCGGCAACTGGCCGGTGCCGAACATCACGGCGTCGCGCACCAGCAGCGGCGGATTGATCTCGGTGTAGCCGTGCTCGCCGGTGTGCAGATCGAGCATGAACTGCCCGATCGCTCGCTCGAGCCGCGCCAGGCCCTTCTTCAGCACGACGAAGCGCGCGCCGGACAATTTCGCCGCCGCCTCGAAATCCATATAGCCGAGCGCGGTGCCGAGATCGTCGTGCAGCTTCGGCGCAAAGCCGTAGTCGCGCTTCATGCCGAACACATGGTGCTGGACGTTGCCGTGCTCGTCGGTGCCGTCGGGCACCTCGTCGAGAGGCAAGTTCGGAATTGACGACAGCTCTTTCGTCAGCTCGTCGTCAAAAGACTTCGCCGCAGTCTCGAGCTGCGGCATCGTGGTCTTCAACTCGGCGACCTCGGCCATCAGCTTGGCCGCACGCGCCTCGTCCTTTGCCTTCTTGGCGTCGCCGATCTCCTTGGAGGCCGCATTGCGCCGCGCCTGGGCCTGCTCCGAAGCCAGGATCGCCGCGCGCCGCTTCTCGTCGATCGCCAGCAGCGACGGCGACAGCGGCCGAAGTCCGCGGCGTTTCAGGCCGGCGTCGAAGGCTGTCGGGTTGTCGCGGATCGCTCTGATGTCGTGCATGGCGGGGAGTCCTAACGTCGCTCTTCAAGATAACGTTGCATGTCAACGTTTTGCGGCGTGCCTCAACTAGCACAAGTGTCATCGCCCGCGAAGGCGGGCGATCCAGTATTCCAGAGACGTCAGTGTATTGCCGGGAAGCCCCGGCGTACCGGATATCCTGCCTTCGCGGGCTATGACCTCCGGATCTGTGACGAAATCACCCTACTCGGCCGGATTGGTCGCCGACGGCGCGGACGAGGGCGCGGCCTTCTTCTCCACGATCCCGACCGAGATGATCGCCCCCTCATAGAGCAGGAGCAGCGGGATCGCGAGCGAGGCCTGGCTCAGCACATCGGGCGGCGTCAGCACGGCGGCGATGATGAAGGCGATCACGATGAAGTAGCGCCGCTTCTCCTTCAGCATCTTCGAGGTGACGATGCCGATGCGGCCGAGCAGCGTCAGGATCACCGGCAGCTGGAATGCGATGCCGAAGGCGAAGATCAGCGACATCATCAGCGAGAGATACTCGCCGACCTTGGGCAGCAACTGGATTTGCGCCGTCTCCGAGCCCGCTGCCTGCTGCATGCCGAGCGAAAAGCGGGTCAGCATCGGGAAGACCACGAAATAGACCATCATCGCACCGAGCACGAAGAACACCGGCGTCGCGATCAGATAAGGCAGGAACGCGTTGCGCTCGTGCTTGTAGAGACCGGGCGCCACGAACTTGTAGATCTGCGTCGCGACGATCGGAAACGAGATGAAGCCGGCGCCGAACAACGCGAGCTTGAGCTGCGTCAGAAAATATTCGAGCAGCGCGGTATAGATGAATTTGGAATTCTCCGGCCCCGCCACCCAGATGAAGGGCCAGACCAGGACGTTGAAGATCTGCTTGGCGAAGAAGAAGCAGATGATGAAGGCCACGCCGAAGCCGAGCAGTGCCTTGATCAGCCGCGAGCGCAGCTCGATCAGATGATCCATCAAGGGGGCCTTGCTGGCCTCGATGTCTTCGGCGCTCATGACGCCCTCGCGTCCTTGAGCACGTCAGGCTGCGCCGGCGTCACGTCCTGCGCGGGCGCCGGCTCGGGCTTCGCCTCGCTGGTGATCGCGAGCGGCTCGCCGGCGGCGGCGTGCCTCTCGGCCTCGACGAAGGTTTCCGGTGTCGGTGGTGCGGGTGTTGTTGGGGTCGCCGGTGCGCTTGACGTCACCGGTGCGTCGCTTGAGGTCACCGGCACATCGGTTGCAGACGCAACCTGCGCATCGACCGGCTTGTCGATCTGCAGGGCGTCGCTGACGTCCTTGTGCAGCGAGGTCATGATATTGCCGCTGGTGATGCCGGTTGCGGCTTCCCTGACCTCGTCAAAACTCTTCTTGAGGTCGGCCATCTCGGCCTCGCGCATGGCTTCCTGGAACTGGCCCTGGAATTCGGAGGCCATCTTGCGGGCCTTGCCCATCCATTGCCCGACCATGCGCAGCACGCCCGGTAGCTCTTTCGGGCCGATGGCGATCAGCGCGACGACCGCGATGACGACCAGTTCACTCCACCCGATGTCGAACATGAATTCTTCCGCCTAAGCGCGCCGCCATCGGCCCCATCGGTCCTGACAGGATCTGGGGCTGGCGGCGCCTTTTCTCAATCGGCGTCCATAGCGCGTCTGTGCGACGGCGTCACCGTTTCGCGCAAGGAAAAACGTCGAAATATGCGTCAGTACAAGCGCGTTAGACGGCCTTGCTGCCGACATCCTGGCGTGCGGCCGACGGCGCCGCATTGTGATCGATCGCCTTGGTGGACTCCGGCTTGTCCGCGACCTTGTCGTCGTCCTGCATGCCCTTCTTGAAGGCCTTGATGCCTTGGGCGACGTCACCCATCAGGTCCGAAATCTTGCCGCGTCCGAACAGCAGCAGGACCACTGCGATCACGACGATCCAGTGCCAAATGCTCAGCGAACCCATCCTGCAACCCTCCAGAAATGGCCGGCGGACCGGCCTGAACTTTGCCGGAAGTTAGGCCCGCGGGGTGTCAAAAACAAGGACCTCGGCCGCGGCAAATCGCTGTCGCGGCTACGTAATATTGCTAGGCTTAACCGGGAATATTTCGGGCTATTCGCCCTTCTCCTCGGCGCCGTCCTCATCGCCCGCGTGGTCGATGTCCGCTTCCGGCTCATCGGCGTCAGGCTCGGACGCATCAGGTTCGGCCGTGTCCACCTCGGCGGCAACTTCCGCCTCGAGTTCGGTTTCGGCCTCGGCGGTCGTTTCGAGCTCGGCAGTCCCAATCTCGGCAGCCTCAACCTCGGCAACCGCTTCGCTCTCGGCCTTCGGTTCCTCGGCTTCCAGCTCGACGGCCGGCGCGAGCAGCAGTTCCAGTGTGTCGCCGGGCTCGAGCGGCTCCTCGTCGTCCCGCAGCGTCGCATCATCCGATGGCGAGGGAACGGAAAAGCCGGTCGGCAGGCGCGAGTCGAGCAGGCCGGTACCCTTCAGTTCCTCCAGCCCCGGCAGGTCGCCGAGCGCTTCCAGGCTGAACTGTGACAGGAACGCATCGGTGGTTCCGAAGGTCAACGGACGGCCCGGCGTCTTGCGGCGGCCGCGCGGGCGAATCCAACCGGTCTCCAGCAGCACGTCGATCGTTCCCTTCGACGTCACCACGCCGCGAATCTCCTCGATCTCGGCACGGGTCACCGGCTGGTGATAGGCGATGATCGACAGCACCTCGATCGCTGCACGCGACAGCTTCCGCGTCTCGGTGCTCTCGCGCGTCATCAGCCACGACAGATCGCCGGCGGTACGGAACGTCCATTTGTTGGCGACCCGAACCAGGTTGACGCCGCGCGGCGCATATTCCGCCTGCAACTGCGCGAGCGCCGCCTTGATATCGACGCCGTCGGGCATCCGCTTGGCCAGCGTTGCCTGATCGATCGGCTCGGCCGATGCAAACAACAGGGCTTCCAGGAGCCGCAATTCCTCAGGACGCGCTACCGGATGATCCATAGGAGAAACCTCCTCCTCGGGCTCGTCTCTGCGCACTTCCGCCAAGCTTGCCATGGGCTTGCTCTCCTTCTTCCACTTACTCAACCGACAGGTCCGGCGCAGCCATTGCGGCCTGCGCTTGACGCTTCCGGAAATAGATCGGCGCGAACGCCTGCTTCTGGTTGATTTCCATCTCGCCCTCGCGAACCAGTTCGAGGGCAGCAGCGAAGCTCGATGCGAACACCGTCGCCTTCTGCTTGGGATCGGCGACGTAGTTCATCAGGTACTCGTCGAGGCAGCTCCAGTCCTCGGCGAGGCCGACCAACCGCTCCAGCGAGGCGCGCGCTTCGGCCAGCGACCACACCGTCCGCTTGGCCAAATGCACCGAGGTCAGCACGCGTGAGGCGCGCTGCGTGGCATAGGCCGACAGCAGATCGTACAAGGTCGCCGTGAACTTCGGATGCTTGATCTCGGCGATCGATTCCGGATTGCCGCGCGGAAAGATATCGCGCTGGAACTGCGGCCGGTTCATCAGCCGGTTCGCCGCCTCGCGGATCGCCTCCAGGCGGCGCAGCTGGTTGGCTAGCGCGGTCGCCATTTCCTCGGCGCTCGGCCCCTCCGCAGTCGGCGGTTCGGGCAGCAGCAGCCGCGACTTCAGGAACGCCAGCCAGGCCGCCATCACCAGATAGTCGGCCGCAAGCTCGAGGCGGATTTTGCGCGCGGCCTCGATGAACGACAGATATTGGTCGGCGAGCGCAAGGATCGAGATCTTCGACAGGTCGACCTTCTGCTGCCGCGCCAGCGTCAACAGCAGGTCGAGCGGGCCCTCATAGCCCTCGACGTCGACCACCAGCGCCGGTTCGCCGTCGGCGAGGTCGGCCGGCCGCCCGGTCTCAAACGATAGAATTTCAGCGGTCATGCCGTCCCTACCCGATCCAACAACGCATCCAGTTCAGCCCGTGCCGCCTGCCGGTCGAGCGGCTCAGGCTGCTTCCGCGCGGCGAGCACAGCGTTGGCCCGCTCAAGCGCCCTGCCGGCCAGTTCCGGCGTCTCCCGCGCGACCTCGCGCATTTCGTCGATATTGCCGTTGCAGTGCAGAACCATGTCGCAACCGGCGTTGACGATGGCGCGGGTCCGCACGGCAATTGATCCGGCCAGCGCATTCATCGACACGTCATCACTCATCAACAAACCCTGGAACCCGATCAGGCCGCGAATCACCTGTTCGATGATTGTCGCAGAAGTCGTCGCCGGATGGACGGGGTCCAGCGCGCTAAACACAACATGTGCAGTCATCGCCATCGGCAGGTCCGCCAGCGGCTGGAACGCGGCAAAATCGGTCCGTTCCAGCTCGTCTGCGGCGGTATCGACCGTCGGAAGCCGGAAGTGGCTGTCCGCGGTGGCCCGGCCATGGCCGGGAATGTGTTTGAGAACGGGCAGCACGCCGCCCTGTTCCAGCCCGTCCGTGACCGCCCGCGCGATCGCCGCGACCTTGCCGGGCTCGGTTCCATAGGCCCGGTTGCCGATCACAGCATCTGCGCCGACCACTGGAACATCGGCCAATGGCAGGCAATCGACGGTAATCCCAAGATCGATCAGGTCGGCCGCAATCAGTCGTGCGCTGAGCCGGGCCGCTGTCAGGCCGAGCTTCGGATCGATGTCGTAGAGCGCGCTGAAGCTCGCGCCGGGCGGATAGGCCGGCCAATGCGGCGGCCCGAGCCGCTGCACCCGCCCGCCCTCCTGGTCGATCAGGACCGGCGCGTCGGCCACACCAACCGCCGACCTGAGTTCCCCAACAAGAGCTGCCACTTGAGCAGGACTCTCAATGTTGCGTTTGAACAGGATGAAGCCCCATGGCCGCTCGGCGCGAACGAATTCGCGTTCAGCGTCGCTGAGGACCAGCCCGGATATGCCCGTGATGAATGCGCGGTTCGCCATTCGGCCGATTAGGCCGTATGCAGCTCACGGGTCAAGGAAACGGCCTTTAATTTCTTTGGATGAGGCACTGCGGCCCGCCGGCCGACATCAGGCTCCGGCACAGCTGGTTCGCCTCTTCCGACGACGCGAACGGGCCGGCAAAGGCGCGGTAGTAGACGCCCTTCTCGCCGAGATCGACGCGTTTGACCACCAAAGGCTGCGAACCGAGCACGCTGCGATACTTGCCCTGCAGCGTCCGGTAGGACGACTGCGCATCCGCCTCGTTCTTCTGCGACGATACCTGGACCAGATAGCCACCACTGCCGACCGACGCCGTCGTGGTCGACGCCACCCGGGTCGGGGGCGCGGCCGGGGCTGCTTCCGCCTGCCCGGGGACCAGCGACATTGGCGCGTTCACGCTGGCATTGGCCGCTGACGGATTGCCGCGCGACACCGGAGGTTTCGCGGCGGCAGGCTTGGCCGCCGGCGCGGCAGCCGCGGCCTGCGCACCATCCGGCGAATCGCCCTTGACGGCGAGCGTGCGGATCTTGCGCGGCTCATTGTTCGGCAGCGTCCCGTTCGCGGTGATCGGCGCCGGCGCGGGCTGCGCCGTTTGCACACTGGCCACTGGCGGCGGATTCGCATTGGCGTTCAGCGCAGGAAACACGACGCGCGGTCCGGCGGTCTTCGAATTGACGTCGACCGGCGTCTCTTCACGCGACACGATCTTCTCGGTGCCATCGCCCGTCGCCATGCGGTCCGGCGTCTTCGCCGGCGCGTCGGCCTGGGCCGGGATCACCTTGGTCGGCGTGTTGTCGGCCTTGATGATCGGCGGCTCACCGCTGCGGGGCGAGCCGACATAGGTCCGGTAGGCGTACGCGCCACCGACGCCGAACACGCCAAGCGCCAGCACCGCGGCGACCGTCATCAGGCCACTGCTCCGCCGGCGCGGTTCAGGCTCTTCCTCGTCGGCCTCATACGCATAGGGATCGTCCGGATAGGACGGATCGCGTTGCAGGTCCTGTTCGCCAGCTTCCAACTGACCGTAGAGCGCATCGTCATAGCGCGACGGATCGTGGCCCTGGTCGCCGCTCTGATAGTGCGGCTCGTCGTCAAATGCCTCGGGCTGTCGCGGCGGCTCGACCGGCCGATAGGTTGCGACCGGTTCGGGCGCCGGCGGCTGCGCGTGCTGGGCTGCATAGCGGTGCAGCGGATGCACCGGCTTCGGCTGGTAGTCCTGCTCGGGCTCTTCGTATTCGGTGCGCTGCACGGGCGGCGGAACGACTGCCTCCTGCCGCGCGCGCTGCATCCACGGCGGCGGGCCCGCGGGCGGCACATCCTCGTCCTCGGCCTGCGGATCATATTGTTGCGGCCGCGCATTGGCGCGTGACTGCAGCGGACGCGGCGGCGGCTTGTTCGCGGAGCCGAACGGATCCGTCTGTCCGATCAGCCGGGCCAGTTCGGCGAGCGGATCGCTCTCGGCCTTGGGTGCCGCGTCGGTGGAAAAAAGTCGGTCCTGATATCGATCAGCCATCGTGATGATGCATCCCCTTCGGGACAGCGCCAAGATCGCCGGCACAGCCGGTCCGAACGAGTTGGCCCCTGCCAGATGCCCTCACAAATCCCCACTCGTGAGGGCCTAATGCCCCTGCCTACCGCATCTCGGTCGGAGCGTGGACGCCTAGAACAGCTAAGCCCGATGCCAGAACCGAGACGACGCCCTGAACCATTGCCAGTCGCGCCCTCGTGATCTCTGCATCATTATTGATAATGAAGCGTAAATAGGGCAAATCGCGCCCCTTGGTCCACAGCGCATGAAATTCACTGGCCAAATCATATAGATAAAAAGCGATTCGGTGCGGCTCGTGTGCCACCGCGGCAGCTTCGATCATCCGGGGATAGAGCGCAAGCCGCTTGAGCAGGTCGAGCTCGGCCGGATCGGTCAGCAGTTCGACCGCAGCGTTCCCCAGATAGGCCAGGCGGGCCTCGTCGGTCTCGGGCAGATCGGGAACCGCCTCCTCCCGCGCATTGCGGAAGATCGAATGGCCGCGGGCGTGGCCGTACTGGACGTAGAAGACCGCGTTGTCCTTCGACTGCTCGATCACCTTGGCGAGGTCGAAATCGAGCACCGCGTCGTTCTTGCGGAACAGCATCATGAACCGGACCGCGTCCGAGCCGACCTCGTCGACCACTTCGCGCAGCGTGACGAATTCGCCGGAGCGTTTCGACATCTTCACCGGCTCGCCGTCGCGCAGCAGCTTGACGAGCTGCACGATCTTGACGTCGAGCGTGGCCTTGCCGGCAGTCACCGCCTTCACCGCCGCCTGCATGCGCTTGATGTAGCCGCCGTGATCGGCGCCGAACACGTCGATCAGGTTGCTGAAGCCGCGCTCGAACTTGTTGCGGTGGTTGGCGATGTCGGACGCGAAATAGGTGTACGAGCCATCCGATTTGATCAGCGGACGATCGACGTCGTCGCCGTAGTCTGTGGCGCGGAACAGCGACTGCTCGCGGTCCTCATAATCCTCGACCGGTTTGCCCTTCGGCGGCGGCAGGCGGCCTTCGTAGATGTCGCCCTTGGCGCGCAGGAAATCGATCGTCTCGGCGACCTTGTTGTTGCCTGACGTAATTAGCGAGCGCTCGGAGAAGAACACATCGTGATGGATGTTGAGCGCGGCGAGATCCCCCTTGATCATCTCCATCATCATGGCGATCGCCTTGTCGCGCACGATCGGCAGCCATGCAGCTTCGCTCATGTCGAGCAGCTTCTCGCCGTATTCCTTGGCGAGCGCGGCGCCGACCGGTACGAGGTAATCGCCGGGATAGAGCCCCTCCGGGATAGCGCCGATGTCCTCACCGAGCGCCTCGCGGTAACGCAGGAACGCCGAGCGCGCGAGCACGTCGACCTGGGCGCCGGCGTCGTTGATGTAATATTCGCGGCAGACATCGAAGCCCGCGAATTGCAGCAGGCTGCACAGCGCGTCGCCGAACACGGCGCCGCGGCAATGCCCGACATGCATCGGACCGGTCGGATTGGCCGAGACGTATTCGACATTGACCTTCTCGGCCTTGCCGATGTCGCTGCGCCCGTAGGCCGAGCCAGCGGCCAGCACGGCGCGCAGCGCATCCGCCCAGACCTGCGGCTTCAAGGTCAGGTTGATGAAGCCGGGCCCGGCGACTTCAACGGACGCCACCAGCGCATCGGCCCGCAGCCGCTCGGCGATCTTGTCGGCGAGTTCGCGCGGCTTTGCCTTGGCCTCCTTGGCGAGCACCATCGCGGCATTGGTCGCCATGTCGCCATGGCTGGCATCGCGCGGCGGCTCGACCACGACGCGTGTGAGATCGATGCCCGCGGGCCAGTTGTCCTCGGCAGCGACAGCGGCACAGATCGCGTGCACGCGCGCCAGCATGTCGGCAAAAAGGTGTGATGGTGCAGTGGTGTCGGCCATGGCAGGGCGCTAACGCAAATCCGGGGTCGAGTCAAAAAGCCTTTGGTGTTCGATCAGGGCAAAACGGTCGGTCATCCCGGCAATGAAATTGCCGATCCGCCTGTTCCGCGCGCTGCCGGTCTCCTGCACGCTGCCCTCGATCCATTCCGCCGGCAGGTCGCCCGGCGATTGCCGGTAACGCTCATACAGATTGCGCACCACCTGCTCGGCCTCCCGCATCACCAGCATCACCCGCCGGTGGCGATACATCCGCCGGAACAGGAATGCCTTGATCGCCGCCTCCTGCTCGGCCACCTCGGGCGGAAACGCGATCAGCGGCGCGTTGTGGTGGCGCACGTCCTGGGCCGATTGCGGCTGCGCGGCCGCGAGCCGCCGGGTGGCCTCGTTGAACACTGCATTGATGAAATGCGAGATCAGTTCACGCACCAGTTCGGCGCCGCGCCGGACCTCGTCGAGCCCGGGATAGTGGCGATCGATCTCGGCGATGATCTCTGATGTCAGCGGCATCTCCTTGAGGTCGTCGACCGCAAACAGGCCGGCGCGCAGGCCGTCGTCGATATCGTGCGCATCATAGGCGATGTCGTCGGCGAAGGCCGCGATCTGCGCCTCGAGCGAGGCATAGCTCCAGAGCTCGAGGTCGTAAGTCTGGTTGTAGTCGGCGATTCCGATCGGAAGTCCGCTGTCGAGGTAGCGGCCGCTAGGTGCGCCGTTGCGTTCGGTCAGCGGGCCGTTGTGCTTGACGATGCCCTCGAGCGATTCCCAGGTCAGGTTCAGCCCGCCGAATTCGGGGTAGCGATGCTCCAGCGAGGTGACGACCCGCAGCGCCTGCGCATTGTGGTCGAAGCCGCCATCATCCTTGAGGCATTCGTCGAGCGCCCGCTCCCCGGCATGCCCGAACGGCGGGTGGCCGAGATCGTGCGCAAGCGCCAGCGTCTCGGTCAGATCCTCGTCGACGCCGAGCTGGCGCGCCAGCGCGCGGGCGATCTGCGCGACCTCCAGCGAATGGGTCAGCCGGGTGCGGTAGTGATCGCCCTCGTGGAAGACGAAGACCTGGGTCTTGTGCTTGAGGCGGCGAAACGCGGTGGAATGGATCACCCGGTCGCAGTCGCGCCGGAACGGGCTGCGGGTCCGGCTCGGCGGCTCCATGACAAGCCGGCCGCGGCTGCGATCGGGGTCGCAGGCATAAGGCGCGCGGGGGGCAGCCATTCCGACCGACACGGTATTTTAGTCCTTATCCATTTGATTCCACGGTCCGACGCACTTAACTATGACTGAAGCGGCTGACCAAATGAATTGGGCATGACGCCGGGCATGATCCGATCAGATCGCGCCCAGATTGGGTTTCGGAGACCGACCATGACTGCTGCCATCACCGTCAGCGAACGGGCCGCCCGCCGGATCGGGCAGATCCTCAGCAAGGAAGGCGACGGCGCCAAGCTGCGCATTTCCGTCGAAGGCGGCGGCTGCTCCGGTTTCCAGTACAAATTCGACGTCGAGCGCACCCAGGCCGATGACGACCTCGTGATCGAGCGCGACAGCGCCGTGGTGCTGATCGACCCCGCCTCGGTCCCGTTCCTCGCGGGCTCGGAGGTCGACTTCGTCGACGACCTGATCGGCGCCTCGTTCCGCGTCGTTAACCCGAATGCCACCGCCTCCTGCGGCTGCGGCACCAGCTTCTCGATCTGACGCTTCCTCAGCTGACGCGGCGTCCCGACGCGAGCCGATAACCGGTTCGCGGCAACCACTGTCTTATTCCGCCGCGACCACCTGCGGGCGCTCGACATCGCCGCCCGCCTGCGGATCGAGCTTGCGGCGCAGCCTGCGGTCGATGCGGTCGAGGTAGATGTAGATCACAGGCGTGATGAACAGCGTCAGCAGCTGCGACACGCAGAGGCCGCCGACCACTGCGACACCGAGCGGCTGACGCAGCTCGGCGCCGGCTCCGGCGCCGAGCGCGATCGGCAGCGTGCCGAAGATCGCCGCGAACGTCGTCATCATGATCGGGCGGAAGCGCAGCAGCGCGGCCTCGCGGATCGCGTGCTCGGCGCTGAGGCCGACGCGGCGGCGCTCCAACGCGAAGTCCACCATCATGATCGCGTTCTTCTTGACGATGCCGACCAGCATCACGATGCCAATCATCGCAATCACCGACAGCTCCATCCCGAACAGCATCAGCGTCAGGATCGCGCCGATGCCGGCCGACGGCAGGCCCGAGATGATCGTGATCGGATGAATGAAGCTCTCGTAGAGAATGCCGAGGATCACAAAGGCCGCGAACACGGCGGCGAGGATCAGGACACCCTGCCCGCGCAGCGAATCCTGGAACACCTGCGCGGTGCCGGAGAACCCGGTCGCGATCGTCGGCGGCAAATTCGCGTTCTGCTCGAGTTCGGTGATCTTGTCGACCGCATAGCCGAGCGAGTTGCCCGGCGCGAGATTGAACGAGATCGTCACCGCCGGCTGCTGGCCCTGGTGGTTGATCTGCAGCGGCCCGACCGTCGGCACCAACCGCGCCACCGCATTTAGCGGAATGGTCTGCCCGTTCGCGGTCTTCATGTAGAGTTTCGAGAGATCGGACGGATCGACGCGGAACTGCGGCTGCACCTCCAGGATGATCTGGTAGTCGTTCGACGGCATGTAGATGGTGCCGACCTGCCGCGAACCGTAGGCGTTGTAGAGCTGGTTGCGGACCTGGTCGACGGTGATGCCGTAGACCGCCGCCTTCTCGCGGTCGATATCGACCGTCATCTGCGGGTTCTTGATGTAGAGGTCGGTGGTGACGTCGAGCAGGCCCGGAATCTTCTCGATCTTGTCCCGCATCTCGGGCGCTAAGCGATACAGCGACTCGGTATCGCCACTCTGCATCACATACTGATACTGGCTCTTGGAGATGCGCCCGCCGATGTTGAGGTTCTGGACGCTCTGGAAGAACGCCTGCATGCCCGGGATCTCACGCGCCTTCTGGCGCAGCCGTCCGATCACGACGGAGGCATTGTCGCGGCTCTTCTGCGGCTTCAGCGCGATGAACAGGCGGCCGTAATTGGTGGTCGGGTTCGGGCCGCCGGAGCCGACGGTCGAATTGATGTAGTCGATCGCCGGATCGGTCCGCATCACCTCGACCAGCGCCTGCTGGCGCACCTTCATCGCCTCGAACGAGGTGTCGGTCGCCGCCTCCGTCACACCGATCAGGAAGCCGGTGTCCTCCTGCGGGAAGAAGCCCTTCGGCACGATCATGTAGAGATAGACGGTGCCGCCGAGCGTCGCGAGCGTCACGATCAGCATCAGGGCCTTCTTGGCCAGCACCCGGTCCAGCGCCCATTCATAGGCGCGCAGCCAGGCCTCGAACATCGCCTCGAACGCCCGCAGCACGATGTTCGGCCGCTTGGTCGCGTCATGCGCGCGCAGCACGCGGGCGCACAGCATCGGCGTCAAGGTCAACGAGACGAAGCCGGAGACGATGATCGCGACCGAGATCGTGACGGCGAATTCGCGGAACACGCGGCCGACGATGCCGCCCATCAGCAGCACCGGGATGAACACGGCGATCAGCGAGAAGGTGATCGAGATGATCGTGAAGCCGATCTCGCGGGCGCCCTTCAGCGCCGCCTCGAACGGCTTCATGCCGTGCTCGATATGGCGGACGATGTTCTCCAGCATGACGATGGCGTCGTCGACCACGAAGCCTACCGAGAGCGTCAGCGCCAGCAGCGTCATGTTGTTGATCGAGTAATCCAGCGCGTACATCGCAGCGCAGGTGCCGAACAGCGAGATCGGCACCGCCAGCGCCGGGATGAACGTCGCCGACGCCGAGCGCAGGAACAGGAAGATCACGAGGATCACGAGCGCAATCGCGATCAGCAGGGTCTCCTCGACGTCGCTGACCGCCTGCCGGATCGAGACCGAGCGGTCCATCATGACTTGCATGGTCACCGACGGCGGGATCGCCGCGCGCAGCGACGGCAGCTTCGCCAGCACGGCATCGACCACAGCCACGGTGTTGGCGTCGGGCTGCTTCTGGATCGCGAGCACGATCGCCCGCTCGTCGTTCATCCAGGTCGCGATCTTGTCGTTCTCGACGCTGTCATAGACCTTGGCGATCTCGTCGAGGCGAACCGGCGAGCCGTTGCGCCAGGCGACGTAGATCTGGCGGTAGTCAGCCGCCTTGTCCATCTGGCCGGAGGCCTGCAGCGCGACGTCCTGCTTGGGGCCGTTCAGCGTGCCGACCGGGGTCGAGGAATTGGCGCGCGACACCGCAGCGCGGATGTCCTCCATCGAGACGCTGCGGGCGGCCGCGGCCTCCGGATCGGCCTGGACCCGGATCGCGAATTTCTGCGCGCCGTAGATCAGCACCTGGGCGACGCCGGGCAGCTGCGACAGCGCCTGCCCGATCGTGATGTCGCCATATTCGTTGACCGCCGACAGCGGCAGCGTCGCCGATCCCAGCGAGACGAACAGCACCGGGAAATCGGCCGGGTTCACTTTCCGGAAGCTCGGCGGGATCGTCATCTCGATTGGCAGCCGGCGCTGCGCGATGGTCAATGCCGTCTGCACGTCGAGCGCTGCGGCATCGATGTTGCGGTTGAGGTCGAACTGGATGGTGATGACGCTCGTCCCCTGCGAGGAGTTCGAGTTCATCGAGGAGATGCCGGCGATGGTCGAGAGCTGCCGCTCGATGATGCCGGCGACGGAAGCGGCCATGGTGTCGGCGCTGGCGCCCGGCAGCGTGGCGGTGACCGCGATGGTCGGGAAATCCACCTTGGGCAGCGCCGAGACCGGCAGCAGGCGGAAGCCGAACACGCCGAATGCGATGATCGACGCCGTGATCAGCGTCGTCATGACCGGGCGGCGGATGCAGAGCTCGGAGAGCGTCATCGGTCAGGCTCCGGCCTTGCGCGCCCGCAGCTCGACCCGCGATCCCTCCGACAGCAGCAACTGCCCGTCGACGACGATGCTTTCATCTCCCGCCAATCCGTCCGAGATCACCGATGAGCCCTGGAAGGTGCGATCGACCTTGACCGGTCGGACCTTGGCGACGCCGTCCTGGACGACGAAAACGAAGTTGCCATTCTGGCTGCGCTGCACCGCGACCGTCGGCACCACGACCGCGTCTTCGCTGCGGATGATGAGCTTGGTCTGCACGATGGTGCCGGGCCACAGCGTTTCGTTCGCGTTGTTCATGATGCCGCGCACAGTGACCATGCCGGTGGTCGCATCGACGGCGTTTTCGACCATCGCCACCTTGCCGCCCTCGGAGCGCTGGTGGCCGGGGATGGTCGCGATCACCTTGGGATCGTCCTTCCCCATGGCGTCGCGCAGATCGACCAGCGCACGCTGGGGAATGGCGAAGGTGACATAGACCGGCGCCATCTGGTTGATGACCGCGAGCGGCTGGGTGTCGGCGGGGCGGACAAAGTTTCCGACCTTGACGTTGGCGGCGCTGATCCGGCCCGAGAACGGTGCGCGGATCACGGTGTAGCTCTTCTGGACGCGGAGGTTTTCCAGCGCGAACTGGTCGGCCTTGATGGTGCCGATCAGGACGTCGGACTGGGTCTTGGCGTTGTCGAGGTTGACCTGCGTGGTCGCGCCCTTGCCGACCAGCTCGGTGTAGCGGCGGAGGTCGCGCTGCGCGCCCTCGAGCTGGGCCTGGTCGCGGGCCAGGACGCCCTCGGCCTGTTCGATCTGGGCGTCGATCTGCCGCGCGTCGAGCGTGAACAGCAGGTCGCCCTCATTGACCTTGGCGCCATCCTGGAAATGCACCGAGACGATGGTGGTCTCGAGCCGCGACTTCAGCGCCACGCTGGAGATCGGTGTGACCTGTCCGATCGCGTCGACATCGACCGGTACCGATTTGCGTTCGGCCTTGGCGAGATCCACCGAGACCACGCGCGGCCGCGGCGTCCCCTGCGCGGTGGTCGTGCCGCCCCCCATCCATGATGCGCGGGTCATGTAGGCCGCCGCGGCTGCAATGCCGAGAACAGCGACAGTCAGAACCAAATTGCGTTTTTTCATACGTCTTGCACGTGCGCCGCCCGCTACCCCTCAAGGCCGGGACGCTTCGCAACTCCCCATCGGCAATTGTTACGCCTTGTTTCTGGGGAGGGTTAGCACAGGCGGACCGCCCATGGTATGCCACCTAAGTGAAATCCTGGGCTTCAAATCCGGTCATGCGCAGGCCCGCCGCCGGACGTCTTGGCTGACCGCGCCGCATCGTTCCGCTTCATCGAGCTTTCCGAATCGCGACCTTATGTCCATCTCCGTCCTTGTCTGCCCCTGGGAAGAAGCCCGCGAACGCTCACGTGCCATCCGCTACAGCGTCTTCGTCGAGGAGCAGCGCGTGCCGGTGGAACTGGAATGGGACGACATGGACGCGACGAGCTGGCATGCGCTGGCGTTGGCCGAGGACGGCATGCCGGTGGCGACAGGCCGGCTGCTGCCCGATGGCCATATCGGGCGCATGGCCGTAGTCAAAGCGGCGCGCGGCACCGGTATGGGCGCCCGCGTGCTGGACGCGCTGATGGCCAAGGCGGCCGAACTCGGCTATCCGGAACTGATCCTCAACGCGCAGACCCACGCGGAGCAGTTCTACGCGCGCGTCGGCTTTAAGCGGGTCGGCACGGAGTTCGAGGAGGCCGGCATCCCACACATCGAGATGCGGAAGCGCTTGGTCTAAGCGGGGCGGCGCTCGGTCACGTGCCCCACAATGAAGGAAGTCCGATGGCAGTTCGCATCGCTACGTGGAACGTCAACTCGGTCCGGCAACGGATCGAGCTTCTGGTCGCCTGGCTGAAGGAGTGTTCCCCCGACATCGTCTGCCTGCAGGAGATCAAATGCGTCGACGACGCGTTCCCCCGGCTCGAGGTCGAGGCGCTCGGGTATAATGTCGTCACCCACGGCCAGAAGACCTTCAACGGCGTCGCGCTTCTGTCCAAGCTGCCGTTCGACGAGACCAAATCGGGCCTTGCCGGCGACGACGAGGACGCCCATGCCCGCTTCCTTGAAGGCGTCGTCACGCTGAAACAGGGCGTGGTGCGAGTTGCGTGCCTTTATCTGCCCAATGGCAACCCTGCGAACACCGACAAATATCCCTACAAGCTCAAATGGATGTCGCGGCTTCTTGAGTACACGCGGGAACGGCTTAAGGCCGAGGAGCCGTTGATCCTGGCCGGCGACTTCAACGTCATTCCGGCGGCCCGCGACGTCTACAATCCGGCCGCCTGGGCCGATGACGCGCTGTTCCGCCCCGCCACCCGCGAAGCCTTCCAGTCGCTGCTCGGCCTCGGCCTGACCGATGCGCTGCGCGCGGTCAATGACGCGCCGGGCCAGTATACCTTCTGGGACTACCAGGCAGGCGCCTGGCAGAAGAACTGGGGCCTGCGCATCGACCATTTGCTGATGTCGCCGCAGGCGAGCGACCGGCTGATCGATGTCGGGATCGACAGCTATGTCCGCGCCTGGGAGAAGCCGTCCGACCATGTCCCGGTCTGGGCCGATCTCGATTTCGAGACCACCTAAGTCCGGCGGCCAGGATATCAATCCCGGCGGCCTCTAATCCCGGCGGCCCTGCACCCAGTGCTCGAGCATCTGCAGCGCCATCGCGCGGTCGTCCTCGGACGCCTTGGCGATCGCCCGGTTGTAGCTTTCCTTGATCCAGGCCTCTTCCGGCGTCGCGCTGTCGCGCGCCAGGGTCAGCCACATCAGGCCGCGGGCCCGCTGCGGCGGCAGCCGGTCGCCGTTGAACAGCATCTGGCCAAGCAGCGCCTGCGCCTGGTGCTGGCCCTTCTGGGCGGCAAGGCCGAGCCAGCGTGCGCCATAGCGGAAATCGTCCCGCGAGGCATCCGGCGTCTTCAGATAGAGCCGGGCCAGGTCGTACTGGGCGTCGGCATTGCCGAAATAGGATGCGGCATAGGAGAACATCTCCCGCGCCCGTTCGGTGTCCGCCTTCACCTTGGAATTGGGAATGCCGCTCAGATAATAGCGGCCGAGCGCCACGAAGGCGTTGGCCACGATCGAGGCCTGCGGCGCCGACGGCGAATCCTCGGCATGCGCGTTGGCGATCCGGCTGAAATACTCGAAGGCGCGCATGTCGTCCTGGATGACGCCGTCGCCCTCGGCGTACATCTTGCCGAGCTTCCACTGCGCCACGGGATGACCACCCTCGGCCTGGTACTGCAGCGTGCTGAAGGAGGAGGTCGGCGCGGTCGCGGCAGGAGCAACCGGCGTCGTGGCCCGCTTCAGGGCACCGGCCGTGCCGGGCTGCGGCGCGACCACCGGAAGAACGGTATCCTGGGGGCTGACCGGGGCGCCGTCGAATCCGAATCCGGGGCCTGCCACCGGAATGGCCCCTAACGCAAACGCCAATATCGTACGCCTAAACGTCCGCATAACACTGTTTCTCGTGCGCGCCACCCGGATGGGTGACTGCGCCATCCACCGCCGGCCCCACTTGCTCGGCGTACTTCCACAGCGCACCAGATGTGTGGTTAGTCGCCCGAGGGGCCCATTTGGTCTTACGATTTGCGAGCTCGGCGTCGCTCAATTTTACGTCAAGTGTGCCGGCGACCGCATCGATCTCGATGATGTCGCCGTCCTGCAATAACCCGATCGGCCCGCCGACGGCCGCTTCAGGTCCAATATGGCCGATGCAGAAGCCACGGGTGGCGCCGGAAAACCGGCCATCGGTGATCAGGGCAATCTTGCCGCCCATCCCCTGCCCGGTCAGCGCCGCCGTGGTCGCCAGCATCTCCCGCATCCCGGGACCGCCCTTCGGTCCCTCGTAACGGATCACAATCACTTCGCCTTCCTTATAGGTGCGCTTCTGCACCGCCTCGAAGGCGTCTTCCTCGCGGTCGAAGCACCGGGCCGGACCGGTGAACTTCAGGTTGGACATTCCCGCGACCTTCACGATCGCACCCTCCGGAGCGAGATTACCCTTCAGCCCGACAACGCCACCCGTCACGGTGATCGGATTGTCGGCGGGCCGCACCACGTCCTGGTGCGGATTCCATTTCACGCTTTTGAGGTTTTCGGCGATCGTTCGGCCAGTGACGGTCAGGCAATTCCCGTGCAGGTGGCCATTGTCGAGCAGCGTTTTCATCAGCAGCGGAATGCCACCAACTTCAAACATGTCTTTGGCAACATAACGGCCGCCCGGCTTCAAATCCGCGACGTAAGGAGTCTTTTTGAAGATTTCGGCAACGTCGAACAAATTGAACTTGATGCCGCACTCATGGGCGATCGCCGGCAGGTGCAGCGCAGCATTGGTCGAACCACCTGAGGCTGCAACCACGGCCGCAGCGTTTTCAAGGGCTTCCCGGGTGACGATGTCGCGGGGCCGAATGTTTTTCTCGATCAGCTCCATCACCTTCTCGCCGGCGGCGGCGCAGAAGGCGTCGCGGATCTCGTAAGGCGCCGGAGCGCCGGCCGAATACGGGAGCGCGAGGCCGATCGCCTCGGACACGGTCGCCATGGTGTTGGCGGTGAACTGGGCACCGCAGGCGCCGGCCGACGGGCACGCCACCCGCTCGATTTCGTCGAGGTCCTCGTCCGACATGGCGCCGACCGAGTGCTTGCCGACCGCCTCGAACATATCCTGCACGGTGACCGGCTGCCCGCGGAAGTTGCCGGGCAGGATCGAGCCGCCATAGATGAAGATCGACGGCACGTTGAGCCGGACCATCGCCATCATCATACCCGGCAGCGACTTGTCGCAGCCGGCGAGCCCGACCAGCGCATCGTAGGAATGGCCGCGAACGGTGAGTTCGACCGAATCGGCGATGCATTCCCGCGACGGCAGCGACGAGCGCATGCCGTCATGGCCCATCGCGATACCGTCGGTGACGGTGATGGTGCAGAACTCGCGCGGCGTGCCGCCGGCCGAGGCCACGCCCTTCTTCACCGCCTGCGCCTGGCGCATCAGCGAAATGTTGCAGGGAGCAGCTTCATTCCAACATGAAGCAACGCCGACAAACGGTTGATGAATCTGGGTTGTGGTCAGCCCCATCGCATAGAGATAGGACCGATGCGGCGCGCGCTGGGGCCCCTCCGTCACGTGACGGCTCGGCAGCCTGCCCTTGATGTTCGTCTTGGCGTCCATCGCGACCCTGTTCCCGGCGCTCTTTCCTCCAACAACGCCGGAACCGACCAAAAGTCCCGTCGTCGCGAGCGCTGGCTATTCAGCTAGGTGAATATCCTTTCATGTCAGGGTGTGGCCAAAAAGCGGCGCGACTACGGACCGGCTGTGTTTAGGGTTAAATGTCCAGTAACTGTTGCGATGACGCAACAATCGTGGCTCCCGGGCAACCATGTATTATTGATCCTTATGGGAACCTGACGTGGACCTGACCAAATGGCCGTGACGTTGCCATCCCGCGACGAAACTCGCTCAAGTTGCGGATCGAAATGCCTACCAGGTTCCATTTCTGATAAAGCAAAATATTTTTGCTGCGGGACTTGCACTGCCGGGTCGCCCTGGAATGACGATGGGAGACGTCGCTACTCAGCCGCCAACTTCGGTGGCGCCGGAGGCGCCCAGCACACGACACGATTCCGGCCGTGCTCCTTGGCCCGATAGAGCGCAGCATCGGCGGCCTTCATCAGGGCGTCTATCCCGGACATGCTGGTGATGGCCTCGGCAACGCCGATGCTGACCGTGAATGACACCGGCCGATCGTCCACCCGCAGCGCCAACCCTTCCGCCCGCTTGCGAATGCGCTCGGCGACCGTTCGGGCGCGCGACAACGTGGTTTCCGGCAGCAGAACCGCGAACTCCTCGCCGCCGACGCGGCCGACAACGTCGGACTTGCGCTTGCCGCGCGTGCAAATCTCGGCGACGGCCTTGATGGCCTCGTCACCGGCCGCATGACCGAAGCGGTCATTGATGCTCTTGAAGTAGTCGATATCGACCATCAGGACGGAGACGGAGCGATAGTAGCGCTGGAACCGGCTCCACTCTGCATCGAGCGTCGTGAGGAAATGCCTGCGGTTGAACAGCCCGGTAAGCGGATCGGTGGTCGCGAGCACTTCGAGCTGTCGCGCGTTACCGACAAGGTCAGTCACGTCGACGAAGGTCAGCATCCGGCCCCCGTTCGCCATCGTCGAGCAGTGGATCCTGATGTTGCGGCCGTCGGGCGTCTGGACGTCGCGCTTGTGATCGCCCGCCTTGATCTCCGCGATCCGCTTTGCTGGAAACGCTCTGATCTGTTCCGGGGTCGAGCCCGTCGGGACCGCCCGGCGGCTGCGCGTGAGCAGCGTGACGTACGCCGGATGCCGCGCCACCTCCTCCTCGCTCACCTCCCAGAATTCCCGCATTCGCCGGTTGAGGAAAACCACATTGAGATCGCGATCGAGCAGGACGACGCCGTCCTCCACGTTCTCGAGCGCACCGGTCAGCGCCTTCAACTTGTCCGATGCGCGCACGATGTCGGTCACCGGCGTGTAGCTTACCATCCGGCCGCCGTCGGGCAGCGGTGTGCACTGACACCGAACCACATCGCCATTGCTGCGCCTGAGATCGATCGGGTTTGCGTCGCCGACGGCCACGAGGCGGACGCGTTCGGCAACGTAGGCTTGAAGCTGCTCAGCCGGCAGCTCGTAGGCCATGGTCTTGCAGCCGTGATGCATCAGGTCGGTGAAGCTGGGATTGCGGTCGGCCGACGCGTCGGGAAGCTGCCACATGTTGCGGAACGCGCGGTTGATGAAAAGGGCCTTCAGCTCCGCGTCCAAAAGCAGGATGCCGACCGGGATCTGATCGAGCGCCGAGCGTAGCGCCAGCATGTGCCCGCGCAGAATATCGCCGCTGCGCCGCTCCGGAACGGCGGATGGCACAGGAGCGGCAGACACGGCAGCAGCAGGCGCGGGAGCCGCAGCGCTCGCCTGCTGCGCCTCAAACACCAGGCCGAGTTGGCGGTCCGATTGCCACAGCCGCTTGCATGGCCTCACCTGATTGGTGCCGACGATCAACAGCTGGACCTGGTCAGGAATACCGACGACACTCTCGAGTTCCACGGTGGCGCCCGTATCGGTGAGCTGCCGGACCGTGCAATCGAAGGCCGACCGACCGAAATTGAAGACGATCTTTCCGGCCAAAAACGTTCGACCGCGGGAAGCTGACACCTGTCCGGACATGGCGAGACGCACCTGGAGCAATTGCGAGCCCCCTCACCTCAGCATGTTTGAGTCACCAAGCAATGAACGCTTTCGAGGCGTTTTGACCCAGAGCAAAGGGGGTGCGGTGCAAAACGGGTTCCATCGTCCGCTTCCTGGAACCCGTGCGGTGGAGAACTACGATCCGCCGAGCCGCTTCCGTTTCGCGTTCAGCGCGGATGCAACGCGGCTGACCGGCGGACGGCCCAGCAACCCTGCGACCTCGTTGGTCGTGGCCAGCAGCCTGTCCATATCGACACCGGTTTTGACGCCCATGCCTTCGAGCATGAAGACGACATCCTCGGTTGCGACGTTGCCGGTGGCGCCGGGCGCGTAGGGGCAGCCGCCGAGGCCGCCGGCTGCGGCATCGATCACGCGCACGCCCTCCTCCATGCCGGCATAGAGATTTGCGAGCGCCTGGCCATAGGTGTCGTGGAAATGCATCGCGAGATTGGCGACCGGAAGCTCGGCGCCGACCGCGCGCAGCATCTCCTTGGCCCTGAGCGGCGTGCCGACGCCGATGGTGTCGCCGAGCGATATCTCGTAGCAGCCGAGATCCCACAGGGTCATCGCGAGATCAGCGACCGCCTTCGGCTTGATCTCGCCGTCGAACGGACAGCCGAGCACGCAGGAGATATAGCCGCGCACCTTGACGCCATCGGCCTTGGCGCGCGCTAGCACCGGCTTGAAGCGCTCGATCGATTCTGCGATCGAGCAATTGATGTTAGCGCGCGAGAAGCCTTCGGAAGCCGCAGCGAACACCGAAACGACCTGGGCCCCGGCCGCGCGCGCAGCGTCATAGCCCTTCTCGTTCGGCACCAGCACGTGGAATTCGGCGTTCTTGACGTGACCGACGCCGCGCAGCACCTGGTCGGAACTCGCCATCTGCGGGATCGCCTTCGGCGACACGAAGGCGCCGACCTCGACGGTGTTAAGCCCCGCCGCCACCAGCGCCTCGACGAAGGCGATCCGCGCTTCGACGCTGACCGGCGTCTTCTCGTTCTGCAGGCCGTCGCGCGGCCCCATCTCGACGATATGGATCTGATCGCTCATGGCGCGGCCGTAGGCTCGACCTCGGCAAGCTCGACGCCCTCGCCGACGATGTCGCCGACCTTGCATTTCAGCTTCCTCAGCACGCCGGCATAGGGCGCGCGCAGGGTCTGCTCCATCTTCATCACTTCGAGCGTGAGGATCGGCGCGCCCTTCTCCAGCGTCGCGCCCTCCTCGGCCAGCAGCGCGACCACGGTGCCCGGCAGAGGCGCCACGATCTTGTCCTCGCCGACCTGTTCCTCGCTCTCGCCGCCGAACGGATCGACCCAGTGCAGGTCGAAGCGGCCGTTGCGGGTGCGCAGGTAAAGCTCGTGACCCTCGATGACGGATGCGACGCGCGATTTGAGGCCGTCGAGTGTCAGGTCGAAGCCATCCTCGCGGGGTGACGAAATCGCAAAGGCGAGCTCGCGCCCGCCGACCGACAGTGTCATCGGTCCGTTGCCATAATGCAGCGTAATCGCATGCGGCGGCTCGTGGCCCTGCCGGAGCGAGAACACCCGCTGGCGGCGGCCGACCGGCATCCAGCCGAAGGCCTGCCAGGGCGAGTTCGCCTCGCGGCGTGCCGCCTTCTGCTCATCATTGACGATCGCCGCCACCGCCGCGCAGAGCTCGAACTCACCGGCCGCACCGGTGCCTGATGTCAGGTTCTTCAACTCGCGCTCGATGAAGCCGGTATCGATCGCATTGGCGCGGGTCGCCGGATGCGTCACCAGCGCCGACAGGAACGGGATATTGGTGACGATGCCGCGGACATCGGTCCCTTCGAGCCCGCGATTGAGCTTCTCGATCGCGCCTTCGCGCGTCGGCGCCCAGGCGATCACCTTGGCGAGCATCGCGTCGTAATACGGCGAGACGTTATCGCCGCCGCGATAGCCGGCATCGATGCGCAGGCCGTCGCCTTCCGGCGGCGTCCGCCAGGTCTTGATGCGGCCGACCGAAGGCATGAAGTTCTTCTGCGGATTTTCCGCGTAGACGCGCGCCTCGATGGCGTGTCCGTTCAGCGTGATCTCGTTCTGCTTGAGCGGGAGCGCCTCGCCGAACGCGACGCGCAGCTGCCAATCGACGAGATCGACGCCGGTGATCAGCTCGGTAACGGGATGCTCGACCTGCAAACGGGTGTTCATCTCGATGAAGAACACGTCCTTGCCGTCGGAGACGAACTCGATGGTGCCGGCGCCGACATAGTTGACCGCACCGGCCGCCTTGCGGGCCGCCTCGCAGACCGTCTCGCGCTGCGCGGCGTTGAGCGTCGGCGACGGCGCCTCCTCGATCACCTTCTGGTGGCGGCGCTGCAGCGTGCATTCGCGCTCCCACAGCGAGAGCAGATTGCCGTGGCTGTCGCCGATGATCTGCACCTCGATATGGCGCGGGTTCTGCACGTACTTCTCGATCAGCATGCGGTCGTCGCCGAACGCCGCCTTGGCCTCGCGCTTGGCGCTGGTGATCGCGGCGGACAGCTCGCCCGCAGAATTGACCACGCGCATGCCGCGACCGCCGCCGCCGGCCGACGCTTTCACCAGCACCGGGAAGCCGATCCGGTTGGCGGCCTCCGCCAGGATCGCCTCGTCCTGCGCCTCGCCGTGATAGCCGGGCACCAGCGGCACGCCGGCCTTCTCCATCAGCGCCTTCGAGCCGGATTTGGACCCCATCGCCGTCATCATCGCGGCGGTCGGGCCGACGAACACCAGGCCTGCATCGAGGCAGGCCTGCGCGAACTCGGCATTTTCGGACAGGAAGCCGTAGCCGGGATGCACCGCCTCCGCGCCGGTCTGCTTGGCGGCCGCGATCACGCGCTCGATGTTGAGATAACTGTCGCGCGCCCGTGCCGGCCCGAGCAGCACGGCCTCGCCGGCAAGCGCGACATGCATCGCATCGCGATCGGCCTCCGAATAGACCGCGACGGTGCGTAGCCCCATGGCGCGCGCCGAGCGGATGACGCGGCAGGCGATCTCGCCGCGGTTGGCGATCAGAAGCGTGCGGAAACGCCGGTAGAGTTTTGAGCGGTCCATGATCAGATCCTGGGTCACATCCTGAACAGGCCGAACTTCGTCGGCTCGATCGGCGCATTGGCGGCGGCCGACAGGCCGAGCCCGAGCACCAGGCGGGTGTCGGCGGGATCGATCACGCCGTCGTCCCAGAGCCGCGCGGTGGCGTAATAGGGATTGCCCTGCTTCTCGTATTGCGCGCGGATCGGCTCGCGGAATTTGTCTTCCTCCTCCGCCGACCAGCTCTCGCCCTTGGCCTCGATGCCGTCGCGCCGCACTTGACTGAGCACCATCGAGGCCTGCTCGCCGCCCATCACCGAGATGCGGGCGTTCGGCCACAGCCAGAGGAAGCGCGGGCTGTAGGCGCGGCCGCACATGCCGTAATTGCCGGCGCCGTAGGAGCCGCCGATCACGACGGTGAATTTCGGCACGCCGGCGGTCGCAACCGCCGTCACCAGCTTGGCGCCGTCGCGCGCGATGCCGCCCGCCTCGTACTTCTTGCCGACCATGAAGCCGGTGATGTTCTGCAGGAACACCAGGGGAATGCCGCGCTGGCAGCACAGCTCGATGAAATGCGCGCCCTTCAGCGAGCTCTCGCTGAACAGGATCCCGTTGTTGGCGATGATGCCGACCGGATAGCCCCAGATGTGGGCGAAGCCGCAGATCAGCGTGGTGCCGTAGAGCTTCTTGAATTCGTCGAACTCGGAGCCGTCGACGATTCGCGCGATGATGTCGTGCACGTCGAAGGGCTTGCGGCCGTCGGCGGAGACCACGCCGTAGATCTCCTCGGCGGGAAACAGCGGCTCCTGGACGGCGCGCATGTTGAGCGGTGCCTTCGTGGGCTGCTTCAGCGTGCCGACGATGCGCCGCGCGATCCCGATCGCATGGGCATCGTTCTGCGCGTAGTGATCGGTCACGCCCGACTGCCGGGAGTGGACGTCGGCGCCGCCGAGCTCTTCGGCGGTGACGACCTCGCCGGTCGCGGCCTTCACCAGCGGCGGGCCGCCGAGGAAGATCGTGCCCTGGTTGCGCACGATGATGCTCTCGTCGGACATGGCCGGCACGTAGGCACCGCCCGCGGTGCAGGAGCCCATCACGATGGCGATCTGCGGGATGCCCTGCGACGACATCTGAGCCTGGTTGTAGAAGATGCGGCCGAAATGCCGCTCGTCGGGAAAGATCTCGTCCTGCAGCGGCAGGAAGGCGCCGCCGGAATCCACCATGTAGACGCAGGGCAGATTGTTCTGCCGCGCGATGTCCTGGGCGCGCAGATGCTTCTTCACCGTCAGCGGGTAGTAAGTGCCGCCCTTGATGGTGGCATCGTTGGCGACGATGATGCATTCGCGCCCCGAGATGCGACCGACGCCGGTGATGACGCTCGCCGAATGCACGTCGCCGCCGTAGAGCCCGTTGGCGGCGAGCGGCGACAGTTCGAGGAACGCCGTACCCGGATCGACAAGGAGGTCGACGCGATCGCGCGCCAGCATCTTGCCGCGCGAGGTGTGCCGCTTGCGCGAGGTCTCGCCCCCGCCGCCGGCGACCTGCTTGAGCTTGTCGCGGAGCTCTGCGACCAGGCTGCGCATCACATCGGCGTTGCGGGCGAATTCGGAGGATGTGGGATCGATCGTCGAATGAAGCGGCATCGGTGTTGCACGTTTCGTTGGAGGAGCCGACAGGATTTCGGGAAAGAACGGGCCGCCGCGCCAGAGGCGCGACGGCGGCCGCACGGCTCAGGCCGTCTTGGCGAACAGCTCGCGGCCGATCAGCATGCGGCGGATCTCGCTGGTGCCGGCGCCGATCTCGTAGAGCTTGGCATCGCGCAGCAGCCGGCCGGTCGGATAGTCGTTGATGTAGCCGTTGCCGCCCAAGAGCTGGATCGCATCCAGCGCGCATTGGGTGGCCTTCTCGGCGGCATAGAGGATGGCGCCGGCAGCATCCTCGCGCGTGGTCTCGCCGCGGTCGCAGGCCTTTGCCACCGCGTAAACATAGGCGCGCGAGGCGTTCATCGTGGTGTACATGTCGGCGATCTTGCCCTGCACCAGCTGGAACGAGCCGATCGGTTCGCCAAACTGCTTGCGCTCGTGGACGTAAGGCAGCACGACGTCCATGCAGGCCTGCATGATGCCGATCGGTCCCGCCGCCAGCACCGCGCGCTCATAGTCGAGGCCACTCATCAGCACGTTGACGCCGCGGCCGACCTCGGAGAGCACGTTCTCCTCCGGCACCTCGCAATCCTCGAACACCAGCTCGCAGGTGTCGGAGCCGCGCATGCCGAGCTTGTCGAGCTTCTGCGCGGTGGAGAATCCCTTCATGCCCTTTTCGATGATGAAGGCGGTGATGCCGCGCGGGCCGGCATTGGCATCGGTCCTGGCATAGACCACCAGCGTCTCGGCGTGGGGACCGTTGGTGATCCACATCTTGCTGCCGTTGAGCACGAAGCGGTCGCCCTTCTTCTCGGCACGGGTCTTCATCGAGACCACGTCGGAGCCGGCGGAGGGCTCCGACATCGCCAGCGATCCGACATGCTCGCCGGAGATCAGCTTGGGCAGATATTTGCGCTTCTGCGCGTCGTTGCCGTTGCGGCGGATCTGGTTGACACAGAGGTTGGAATGCGCGCCGTAGGCCAGCCCGACCGACGCCGACGCACGCGAGATCTCCTCGACCGCGATGCAGTGCTCGAGATAGCCGAGGCCCGATCCGCCAAACTCCTCCTCGACCGTGATGCCGTGCAGGCCGAGCGCGCCGATCTTGGGCCAGAGGTCGCGTGGAAAGCTGTTGGAGCGATCGATCTCGGCGGCGCGCGGCGCGATCTCGTTGGTCGAGAAATCATGCACCGTCTCGCGGATCGCATCCGCGGTCTCGCCAAGGTCGAAATTGAAGATTGCCGCCCGGTTCGAGGCCATGATCCCTCCCATGAGATTCATCTTGCAATTAAACGATCATACGTTTTTTTCTTGGCTTCGCAAGCAACCGTGCTATGGTTTGCATATGAAATCCGCAGTTCATTGAATTTACTGGGATTTCATGCGATATACATACGGTCGTTTGCTTGTTTCCGGCACTCCCTGACAAGCCAACATCCCTCCGAGGCCCTGATGGCACGCACGATCGGCTCACACGGCCCCACGACGCTGGAGGCGATCCGCAAGGCCGGCGTGCGCCTGATCTTCGAGCGCGGCTACGAGGCGATGAGCCTGCGCCAACTCGCCGCTGAAGTCGGCATCCAGGCCGGCTCACTCTACAACCATATCTCAACCAAGCAGGACCTGCTGTTCGATCTGGTGCAGGAGCATATCAACGATTTGCTGCGCGAGCTCGATCTTGCGCTGGAGGGCAAGGCCGATCCGGTCGAGAGGCTGCGCGCGTTCGTCGCCTTCCACGTCAGCTATCACATGACCCGCAAGCGCGAGGTCTTCATCGCCAATTCCGAGCTGCGCAGCCTCGAGGCCAAGAACTACGACGCCGTGGTGGCGCTGCGCGGCGCCTATGAGCAGCGGCTGGCGCAGATTCTGACCGACGGAGTGTCGGAGGCCGTGTTCGAGGTCGTCGATATCCAGGTTGCGACCTTCGCGATCATCGCGCTGCTGACCGGTCTTTGCACCTGGTATCGCCCCGGCGGCCGGCTGACCCGCGACGCCATCATCGCCGCGCACGAGAAACTGGTGCTGTCGGGCGTCTCGCCGCAAGCCACGCTCGGTCAGGTCGGCAGCGGCAGCAAGAGCCCGCGGACTGCGGTAGCGGGCTCGTGACTGTGACAGAGCGCCCACAGCTTGATGAAATCGATTTGCGGATCCTGTCCGAATTGCAGCGGGACGGCCGGATCAGGATCAACGAGCTCGCGGAGCGGGTCGGCATCACCGCCCCGCCCTGTCTGCGCCGGGTCCGCGCCCTGCGCAGCCGCGGCGTGGTGCAGGCGATCCGCGCCACGCTCGACGAGCGGCTGCTGGGCTATGAGGTGACGACCTTCGTCCTGATCCAGCTCGACAGCCAGAACCTGGTTGCGATCGAGGCGTTCGAGGCCGCAGTGGCGGCGGTGCCGCGCTTCCTGCAATGCTGGCGGATCTCGGGCGATGCCGATTTCATGCTGAGATGCGTCGCGCCCAGCGTTGACGACATGCGTCAGCAGCTGCTGCAATTTGCCGGCCTGCCCAACGTGCGTAAAATTAGAAGTTTTCCGGTGCTCGGCGTCTCCAAGGATGCGCCGCTACCGATCCCGGGCGTCCTGGCCTCGACCAGCCCGGCCAGTTGACCGTTTCTGCCGCTTCGGCCTGGTAGCGTCCGGATGTCGAATCGTCAGCGCGGATCGTCCGTCGACCGACGCCGACGCCTTGGTTGATAGCAACGCCAACGTGTGACATCCTGAAGCCATCGTTCACCGCGCCTCGTGGTGAGCCGTGGGGTACTGCCCTGCGGTAGATCGGACGCCTCAGCCCCTGGCTGACGCGAAAGATCTGCCGCGGGGCGCCGTCAATTGGGACGGACCTCATGGCCTCAGACTTCGCATCCCTCACCTCGTCCGGCGACCAGACCGTCGAGCATTTCCGCGTCCACGGTTGGATGCGCGTAGCTCGGTCGTTCGACAACGCCGAGGCCGCCGCCATGCGCGACGTCGTCTGGGACGGCCTTGCAGGTATCGGCATCCAGCGCGACGCGCCGGCAACATGGACCGTCGAACGGCCGGTGAAGCTTCAAAAGCTGAAGGACCATGCTGCCTTCAATGCCGTGGGAAGCGCGCGCTTGCTCGCGGCCATTCGCGCCGTTTTGGAAACACAGGCCTTTGAGAAGCCGAAAAGGTGGGGCGCCATTTTCGTGGCGTTCCCGACCGAAGAGGAATGGGGTGTGCCGGCGAGCGGCTGGCACATCGATGCGAACTACGCCAGCCAACTGGCGCCGCCGAAGGGCGTCCAAACCCACGCTCTGTTCGGCGACATTGTGCCCCGCGGTGGCGCCAGCCAGATTCTGTCGGGCTCGCATCGGCTGATCCACAAATGGTTCAAGGACCATCCGCCGGCGGCCGGCGCGCGAAGCGCCGACATGCGCAGATCGTTGCAGAGGCATCCCTATATCCGCGATCTGCTTACCGAGGGTAACCGGGAGGGCCGCATCGATCGATTTATGAACCGTGTCGAGGAAGTGGACGGCATTCCGCTGCAAGTCGTCGAAAACATCGGCGCCGCCGGCGATGTCATCCTTTTGCACCCGTTGACGCTGCACGTCGCCGCCCCAAACAACGGGGCCGCGCCTCGCTTCCTGCTCAGCGGCGCCGTGACGACCGATATGCACGGCTGGGCGCTGTGAGTGGCGTCATCCCTTCGTCGCGGGGACGCTCTAGTGGGTCCAAGGCTCCCAGCGGCGGAACGCGAAATTGTCGGCATAGGCGACCTGGCGGTGCGCCGAATCCTTCGGCTCGATCACCTGGTAGGCGATGCCCTTGCGCTCGCAATAGGCGACCGCCTCTTCCTTGGTCTCGAACTGCAGCGTGAGCTGCTGCTTCATGTCGGTAGACGAGGTCCAGCCCATCAAGGGCTCCACGGTGCGCGGCTGCTCCGGCTCGTAATCCAGCTGCCATTCTTTGGTCTTGGCACGTCCCGATTGCATCGCGTTTTTGGCGGGCTTAAAAATGCGTGCGGTCATGGATGGTCGGCCTCGTGGGATGTGCAATATGGAAGCGATTTGAAGGAAGCCGCCGGGATAGTATAGAGACACCGTTCAACGAACTGATCGGTGATTCCTCGATCCCGGAGGGAGCCTTCGCCGGACCGGTATAGTCATTCTACCGCGCTGTGACAATCTGGCCTCGGGAGGCTTCGGTCTGGAGTCCCCTGGGTCCGCGGCGCGGCCTTCTCGACAGCATCATCTCGAGGAAGCGGCGCCCATGGAAATCCACGCTCACCTGCCCGATAAAGGACGTGACCTCCGGCTCGACCTGTTCCGCGGGATCGCGAACTGGGCGATCTATCTCGATCACATCCCCGACAATATCGTGAACTGGATCACGACCCGCAATTACGGCTTCAGCGACGCCGCGGACCTGTTCGTCTTCATCTCCGGCTACACCGCATCCTTCGTCTATGCCCGCATGATGCTGGAGCGCGGCTTCATCGTCGGCGCCACCAGGCTGACCAAGCGGGTCTGGCAGCTCTACGTCGCCCATATCATCCTGTTCGTGATCTACATCGCCTCGATCAGCTATCTGGCGCTGCGCTTCGGCGATTCCGAGATCATCAACGAGTTCAACGTCGCCGGCCTGGTCGACAACGCCACTGAGACGTTGCGCCAGGGCCTGTTCCTGAAGTTCAAGCCGGTCAATCTCGACGTGCTGCCGCTCTACATCGTGCTGATGGGCCTGTTTCCGCCGGTGCTGTGGTTCATGCTGCGGCAGCCGAACTGGACCATGATCGCCTCGCTCGCGCTGTGGCTGGTGTCGCGGCACATGGGCTGGAACCTGCCCGCCTACCCGGCCGGGACCTGGTACTTCAACCCGTTCGCCTGGCAGGTGCTGTTCGTGTTCGGCTCGTGGTGCGCGATGGGCGGCGCGCGCGCCAACATGCACATCATCAATTCGCGCTACACGCTGTGGTTCTGTATCGCCTATCTGGTCTTTGGCCTGATCATGACGATGGCCGGCCGCTTTCCGGACTTCGGCGCGATGTTCCCGGACTGGCTGTATTCGGCTTTTAACCCGAACGACAAGACCAACCTCGCGCCCTATCGCTTCCTGCACTTCGTGGTGATCACGGTGCTGGTGATCCGCTTCGTCCCGAAGGACTGGTCGGCGCTGGAGTGGAAAGTGTTCGATCCGCTGATCGTCTGCGGCCAGCAGTCGCTTGCGGTGTTCTGCGTCGGCGTGTTCCTGTCCTTTGTCGGACATTTCGAGCTCTCGATGAGCTCGGGCTCGCTGTTCGCGCAGATCTTCGTCAGCATTTCCGGCATCGCGATCATGACGATCGTGGCCTATTACATCTCGTGGTCGAAGCGGCAGGACAAGCCGATCAAGCCGCCGGCGCCGAAACCCGCGGCACCGGCGAAGGCGGCCTGAGCCTTTTTGTTGAGCATGGTCTACGCGCAAACGCTTCGCGTTTGTCGCGGGGAAAACCGCTTCACACTTTTCCGGACCATGCTCTAGGCGCCTCCGCGGCTACCATCCTGCGTCGTCGAGGAGACGATGGTGGCGACGTCGCCGAACGTCGTCATCACAGGCGTGACGACCTTGTGCATGGCGGTCTTCGACACCAGCGTGTCGTGCAGCACGAGGTTGTCGATCCCGGTGGTGAGGAAGCAGCTCACCGCATCCTGCGGCGTCTCGATGATCGGCTCGCCCTTGACGTTGAACGAGGTATTGATCAAGACCGGCACGCCGGTCAGCGCCTCGAACTCCTTCAGCAGGCGATAGAGCACCGGGTTGGTTTCCTCCCGCACACTCTGCACCCGCGCCGAACCGTCGACATGCACGATCGCCGGAATCTTGTCGCGCCATTCGGGGCGCACCGGCTTGGCGATCAGCATGTAGGGCGAGTCCTCCTCGCCCTCGAAGATCTCCTTCATCCGCTCGGCCAGCACGATCGGCGCGAACGGCCGGAAGGCCTGGCGGTGTTTGACCCGGCTGTTGAGGATGTCCTTCATCTCGGCCTTGCGCGGATCGGCGATCAGGCTGCGGTTGCCGAGTGCGCGCGGACCGAATTCAGAGGGCCCCTGAAACCAGCCGATCACGCGCTGGTCGGCGAGCAGCTTGGCGGTGTCTCGGCAGATGTTGTCGCTGCGCTTGGCGTCGATCTGGATGCGCACCAGGAAGCTTTGTAGCGCGGCCGCGACCTCGGTGTCGCTGTAGCGCCGACCGACATAGGCATGATCCATCACGAACGAGCGGCGTCCTTTGAGGATCTCGAGCCAGCCGTAATAGGCGCATCCGATGGCAATGCCGTCGTCGCCGGCGGCGGGCTGGATCCAGACGTTCTCGAAGCCGGCCTCGCGCGCGATGCGCCCGTTGGCGACGCAGTTCAGCGCGACGCCGCCGGCGATGCAGAGGTTCTTCGCGCCGGTGGTCTCGCGCAGCCAGCGCGCCCGCGCCAGCAGCACGTTCTCGGTGTCGTCCTGCACTCGCCAGGCGATGTCCTCCCAGTGCCGCATCGTCGGGCTTTTGTCCCAGCTGCCGCTGTCGAGCACGAAGGGCTGCTGGTTGTCGGCCCCCCAGAACGGCACCTCCAATCTGCCGTCCTTCATCTCGAGCAGATGGCCGACCTGCTCGTGGCGGCCATAGGGCGCGAGCCCCATCAGCTCGCCGCACTTGTTCCAATCACCGAACACATAGGTCGAGACCCGGCTGTACAGCGCCCCTAGACCCGGCATGTTGTAGAACTCGTCCGACAACAGACCGCGCGCCGGCTCCATGAAGACCTTCTTCAGGCATTCGAGCCTGGTGTCGTCGAACCTGTAGTAACTCTCGGACTCGCGGGCGAGCGGCGATGCCCCATCCTGCTGATAGGTTTCCATCGCGTCGGCCTGATAGCTGCCGACGCCGTCGACGATCATCACGACGCCGTCCTTGAACGGCGACACCGCGAACGCGCTGTAGGCATGCGCAAGGTGATGCGAGATCGACACCACCTTGTCGGACTTGGAGCGAAACAGCGGATGCTTGATCGCCTCGTTGCGTTCGGCGATCGGCAGGAAGCCCGGCATGTCCTGGTGGAGCATCCGCTCCTCCATCTCGGGCACCGGCAGGATGTAGCTGTTGCTCACCACGAGATCGACGTCGTCGAGCGTGATGCCCTCGGCGGACAAGCAGTAGTCGATGACCTCCTTGTAGAAGCCGGAGGCGTGTTTCTCGCGGGTGATGCGCTCCTTGGAGATCGCATAGGCAATCGCGCCGTCACGCAGCAGGCAGGCGCTCACGTCATGGTCGTAGACGTTGAGACCAAGGACGTAGGTGTGTTGTTTCGGCATGGGCACTCTTCAGGAAGGATTCTGAAACGCTCAGAGAACATGATCGTGTCGACTTCAAGTTCTCGACGGCATTTTCCGCGGCTCGCAAACCTCTGCTTCTGCGATGCACAAATCAAATCGGCGCAATGCAAGATGAACAGAATGAACGGCGGATGAACGACAAGATGAGCGTAGCAACCACATCATCCTTTGCAGGCGGGACTGTAACTTGACCTTACCTTTTGGTCTCAATAGAGTCGTTAAAGCTCGCAAGAACCTTAGTGAAAATATTGTCTTAGCATGCTCGAACCGGACGCCGGTCTCGCGCGTCTAAGCGAGACAGCCAGCATCAGTTCAGATGTTTGGAAGTGACTGGAGATCTTCAGAATGACTAAACGCTACAATATCCTGACTCGTTGCCTCGCAGCAGTCGCTTTGTTGTTCGTCTATGTCGCAAGCACCTCCGCCATCCTGGTCGGCGCCACCACTTCGCCCGCGCAAGCCTGGCGCGGTGGCGGACGTGGCTGGGGCTATCGCGGCGGCTGGGGTCGTGGCCGCGGATGGGGCTATGGCCGCGGTTATGGCTACTACGGCGGTTATGTCGGTCCCCGTTGCTGGTGGACCCCGCGTGGTGTTCGCGTTTGCCGGTGGTAACAACCACCCGGCCGACACAAGCGATATCGAAGACATGAATCAGGTGCGTCGATCCCGGCGCACCTGATTTTCTTTTTTGCGGCTTGGTTGCCCTGCTGGGACTCGGTTCTCCCGCCCGGGCTTGGCTCATCTCCGGCACACAAGAAAGAGCCCCGGGGAGACGCCGGGGCTCTAGTCACGGGAGAGAACGCTTCGGAAATCGGGACGCGAGGACGAGCCGCCGGCCCGATCACCCAATGCATCTACGGCGTGTATGAGAACAGATTCGTCTGCCTCTGGCTGTAGCCATGCCGCAACAACCTGCCGTAATGCACAGCATGTCCACGGGTTCCCGTATTCGGCGAAACGGCCCGAAGGCGCCTAAGCGTCGAGGATCGCAACCGCCCTCGTCCATCCCGCCGACGCGCGCTCGATCTTCACCGGGAAGCACGACACCATGAACCCGGTCGACGGCAATAGCTCGAGATTGTGCAGCTTCTCGATGTGGCAGTAGCCGATGTGCCGACCGGCCTTGTGGCCTTCCCAGATCAGGCTGGCGTCCCTGGTCTCGGCGTATCTCTTCGCGGTGAAGACGAACGGCGCGTCCCAGCTCCAGCCGTCGATGCCGGTCAGCCGCACGCCGCGCTCGAGCAGATACATCGTCGCCTCATAGCCCATGCCGCAGCCCGAATTGACGTAGTCGGCCTGGCCGTATTTCGCGCCGGCACTGGTGTTGACGACGACGATCTCGAGCGGCGACAGCGTGTGGCCGATCCGCTTCAGCTCGGCTTCGACATCGCCCGCCGTCGCGACGTAGCCGTCAGGCAAATGGCGGAAGTCGAGCTTCACGCCCGGCTGAAAGCACCATTCCAGCGGCACCTCGTCGATGGTCCACGACCGTTCGCCGCGATTCATGGTCGGATGGAAATGCCAGGGCGCATCGAGATGCGTTCCGTTGTGCGTGGAGAGCGAGACCTGCTCGACGGCCCAGCCCTGCCCGTCCGGCAGGTCCGCCGCCTTCAGCCCATCGAAGAACTGCAGCATGCGCGGCAGCCCCTGCTGATGGTCGATATACTGGATGGTCGGGTGATTGCCCGGCGGATCGGCCGGAACGTCGTTCTGCAAGGGAACGGAGATATCGATCAGTCTGCGCGCCATGGGGCCTCCTCCCGGATTGGTCTTGTCAGGCTGAAGCAACCTGCCAGTCCGCGCGCACCATCGGCAAGCCACATCCGTTCGAGATCAGGCCACGGCCTGCGCCGGCTGAGACAGCGGCAAGGAGCCGCGGCGTTGAACCTATTTCCCGCACGGACGACCCATGGGCACTGGGGATTTCAGGGCCCAGTATTCGGCGACGCCGTCTGGACGATCCATATTCCGCCCAGGCGGCGTTGTTGCGTCAGACGATACGACAGCCTCGCGCGGGCCGGCCACGACCTGGCGCGGTCAGTTCCTACGATCAAGCTTCAAGATGGGATGGTCGGGGCAGCTGGATTCGAACCAACGACCTGCAGTACCCAAAACTGCCGCGCTACCAGGCTGCGCTATACCCCGATATTTCCGAGAAGCCCCGTGGATACACGCTTCGGCCAGCGCCAGCAAGGCGGCGGCACGAGACTTCCGGCTGGGAAATCGGCCGCGGTTTCCATCCGGAAATCGCCGGGGAACGGCGAGCTAGTGGCCGCCGAACAGCGGGTGGCCGACCCGGTCGCCGGGCTGGATGCCGTATTTCTGCGCGGTGCCGGCAATCACCTCGAGGACGCCCTTGGCGAGCCCCCGCGACGGAATGATCTTGGTCGACATCGGCTCGGTGTTCTCGGCGATCCGCAGGATGCGCCCGTCGGCGCGGATGAAGATCATGTCGAGCGAAATGTAGGTGTTCTTCATCCACATCGACACTTCCTGCTCCGGCGTGAAGTCGAACAGCATGCCTTTGCCGTCCGCGAGCTCCTTCCGGTACATCAGGCCGGTCTCCTTCTCCTGCTCGGTGGTCGCCATTTCGACGGAGAAGACGTGCACGCCGGATTTGGTGACGATCTCGAGCGGCTGGACGCTGGCGGCCTGCGCCGCCGGGGACAGCAGCGCGCCGAACATCATGATGAGGGAGGCCAGCAGCCACGGGCGGAGCCGCCCAACCATGCGATCGAAATTCATCGACAAATACTCACACCGGGGAAGATTTTCCGGCGGACCCTAACCCGATGATTGCGCCAAATGCCAGAGCCCTGACAGCTCGCCCGCGGCTCACGTTTCCGTCAGGGGAGTCCAGCTCAGGGCTCAGTGCGACGACAGCGCCGAGGGGCCGGTCTCCGGGTGGATCTCGGCGGCCATCATGCCCTTGGAGCCGGGCCCGAACCGCACCAGCACATACTGGCCGGGACGCAGCTCGGTCATGCCGAAGCGGCGCAGCGTCTCCATGTGCACGAAGATGTCCGGCGTGCCCTCGCCGCAAGTCACGAAGCCGAAGCCGCGCAGCCGGTTGAACCACTTGACCTGTGCACGCTCGAGCCCGCTGGTCGCGGTCACCGTGACATGGGTTCGCGGCGGCAGCATCTGCGCCGGATGGATCGCGGTCGACTCGTCCATCGAGACGATGCGGAAGGCCTGGTAGCCCTTCGCGCGCTGCACGCACTCGACGACGAGCCGCGCGCCCTCATAGGCGGTCTGGTAGCCGTCGCGCCGCAGCACCGTCACGTGCAGCAGGATATCGGGCCAGCCATTGTCGGGGACGATGAAGCCGTAGCCTTTCGAGGCGTCGAACCATTTGATGACGCCGGAGACTTCGACGAGGTTGGCCGCGGCGTCGCCGAGGCCGGAGAAGGCATCCAGCGCCGGATCGCGCGGCGCGCTGCCGTACTCGCCTTGTGCAATCCTGCTTTGCCCAACTCCGCCTATCGGCGGTCCACCGAGCTTCTTGGACTCAAATCCGTCCGACCCCATGACCCCGGACCCCACACATCAAATGCAGAGCGCCGACGTTGCGGCGCACCCTGGACACGCTGCTCTCCATGACCAACTCATTTGGACGCCGCGCGAATCTCTCAACCAAAAGATAACACTCCCGCTTGCCGGGCATAGCTAAAAAACGATTCTTGCGGGAACTATGAACAGGCTTGCACGGCCGCGAATCAATCGGGCGTCAATTGCCTACGAAAGGACCAAGCGTGTCGCCGATGTCATGCCGGATCACCAGGTCGGCGATGTCGTCCTGATCGGTCGGCTCGTTGTTGATGATCACGAGCCGCGCGCCGCTCTCCTTCGCCATCATCGGAAAGCCTGCGGCGGGCCACACCACCAGCGATGAGCCGATCGCCAGGAACAGGTCGCACTGCCTGGCGAGTTCCGCCGCGCGACGCATCGCATCCTCGGGCATCGACTGCCCGAACGAGATCGTCGCGGTCTTCACCGGATCGCCGCAGTCGCTGCAGTCGGGCGCACCACCGGTCTTGTCGAAGTTAAGCTTCACCCATGCGAGATCGTAGTCCTTGCCGCAACCGATGCAGCGGGCGTATGTGGTGTTGCCGTGCAGCTCGATGACGTCGTCGGCCTTGAAGCCCGACGCCTGATGCAGATTGTCGATGTTTTGGGTGATGATGCCGGGAACCTTGCCGGCGCGGTAAAGCGATGCGAGCGCACGATGCCCGCGCCCCGGCTTGGCGACCGCAAATGTCGGTTCCATCGCGAAGCGCCGGCGCCACGACTCGTCACGCGCATCCTGACTGGCGACGAACTCGTCGAACGGGATCGGCCGGTTGCGCGTCCACAGCCCGCCGGGCGAACGGAAGTCGGGAATACCGCACTCGGTGGAGATACCCGCCCCGGTGAAGGGCACGATCGACGATGCCTCGGCAATCATGTTGCCGAGTTGCTCGACGCCGCTGCGCAGATCTTTTGCAATCACTGGGAATGATCCGGTTGGCCGACCGCGACTATAGCATGGTCGGAGCGATTGCGAGTACGACCGTCACGCGAGCGATCGGCTGCGGTCAGGTCGTAGCGATCGCGTTGGCGACCTGCTCCGCCGGCGCATCGCCTTGTCGCACTTTCGCTGCCTTCCTTCGGCTGCCTTGGCTTGATCACAATCCTGCAAAGTCTGCTCCGCATTGACGCCCAATTCACCGATGCCAATGCGCGGCGGGGATAGGACCATGACGAAGAGGATGGGCAATGGCCGATCAGAAAGACAGTGCCGCGCGCGAGCGCGAAGAGATCGTCGCACGCGTTGCCAGCTTCCGCGCGACGCAGCAGAAGTTCGAGCGCGATCGCCAGGAATATTACGATAACACGCTCGGCAATGTCTGGAGCGGATTGCAACGCAAGAGCGCCTGATGCCACCCCGACCGCGTGCGCTCGCCGGACGATCGACGCCAACGCGCACCCGCACGATCACACCCTGACGCGCAGTTGAAAAAGCCCGGAGCGATGTGCTCCGGGCTCGTCGCCGTTACCAATAGTGGCGGTAGTAGTGGTGCCGATAATACGGACCGCGATAGTAGACGTATCCGTCATCATAGTAGCCGTAGCGCGGGCCATAATAACCGTAACCGGGCCCGTACCCGTAATAGCGTGGGCCGTAATACGCGCCGGCCGCGCCCGCAGCGAGTGCGCCGGCGGCCAGACCGAACGCCAGGCCAGGGCCGATACCGCGCGCCTGGGCCGGCGCCGTGACCATCGTCGCACCAACCGTCGCAACCGTCGCCAGAACTGCCAATGTCCTTTTCATGGGGAACCTCCTCGCGTGGTTATGTCGACCAACGCGGGCGCAATGGGATGGTTGCAGCAAAACGCCTGCCCGGGTTCCGCAGCCATGCGATAGCGCAAAGCTACCATCGGTTAGCGCTGGAACAAAAACACAACCTCAATGATTAGCTATTCCGTGAGCGAGGTTGGCATCGATGCCGGCGTGGATGGAACTGCTGCTGAATGTGATGGGCTTTGCCGGCTTTATCGGCATCGCGATGTATCACAAGCATCCGAATGGAAAGCTGCCGGACTGAGCGCCAGGACGCGGCTCGGCTTTTCCATTTTAGTTCGATTTCTGCTCTAGTTAGACTTCCGCGCCTCTCCCGCCGTGCGGACCAGCCGGTCCGCCTTCACCAGCACCTTGCCACTCTCCTGCTGCGGCCGAAGCCAGAAGCTGAGCGCGACAAAGGCGGAACAGAGCAGCAAGCCGACCACCATCACGCGCCGGTGGGTCGGTCTGTCCGCACTATGGAACGATGGCATCATGGGCTGTCACCTGCAACCATCCCTACCGCAATCGCAGGTGGTGACAACGCGACCTTGCTCTTAACCTAACCCGGTAGGGTTAGCGGTGGCGTGGTAAGGCGGCCGTGGGATTGTCGCGACATCCATCCACAACGATATCCCGCGCCTATCCGCAGCAAATCCACAGCCTCAATAAGTCCATTTGCTCAACAAACTCACGCTCTTGCTGCGCACTCGTCCACAGCCTTGCCGCAATCAGGCGTCGGCCAGCCTTTTCAGCGTTGCCTGGAAGCTCAGGCTGCGGGTTCCAACCAGCACGGTCCCGAACACTTCGGCCTGGTCACCGCTGAAGGTGCCGGAAAAGCCGCTCGTCACCTCCTGGCCGGCGAACAGCGGCCGGGCGAACAGGTCGGAAAACGGAGAATGCTGGTTGGTCTTGAGATGCCCCTTCCAGGTGCCCTCGCCCGCCGTGTAGGCCCCGATCGACCAGAAGTACGGTCCGCCTCCGAGCAGCAGACCATCGCGCAGGATCAGGACACCACTGTCGCGCCCCCGCACGCCGTCCGTCATATGGATGTGGATCGAATAGAGCCCGTTCCTCATCGATCGCGCCGTCCGGTCGCAAAGGCCCGCAGTATCCCGCCAAGCAGGGCGGCAGGCGAGCGGCCCGATACCGCACAGCCGTTGATTCGGGCCTCAAGCGCGAGTTGAGGCGCTTACAAATCGTTAAGAAAGCCCTGACAAGGTTCGACAGCCGGAGGGAGAGAGCCATGCTCATTTACCCCGTACCTGTCGAAGTGACGCAGGCCAGAGTGCAGCTCGTCGTCGATCAAACGGCGAAGGAGCAGCCGCGCGTCATCAGCGAGGACGTGCTCGACGTCTTCGCCGCCAAGAACAAGGCCGACCGCGATGCCGTCGAGACCCTTCTCGACATCAAGGTGTAAGATCGCAACCAGCCTTGAGGCGCTTGCATTGCACATTTGCCGGCGCAGCTCCCGCGCGATCCGACGGCCCGGCCGCCCTTGGGCGCCGTCGCAGCCTCGCCAGATCTTTCCTTTGAACCTTTTGCGCGGTGCCAAGACAAAAATGCGCTGGGGATTTCAGGGCCCAGCATTCGGCGCAGCGCTGTGGGACGAGCATATTCCGTCTACGCGGCGCTGTTGCATTTTACAAATTCAACTTTAAGTTTGGTCCCCAACAGTTGACGGCTCACGCCCTGAGAGATCCCCAGTCCGTCAACTGGGAAAGCCCCGCATCCAGCCTGCGGGGCTTTCTATTTTGGGGATGCTGGAACCTGCCGTCGCAAGGCACCGCTCGATGTCCGCTTGCCGGCACGATCACCCAATGCCGATCGGCATCAGACCTCGCGCGCCCACGCGCGGGGTTTTGCTTTTTAGAGGACGTCCAACCTCGCGCGTCCTTGATTGGCCGTGATGGGCATTCGATGAGATAGAGGGCCGTGCCTCCAAGGCTCGACCACGAAAGCCCCGTCCCAGAATTTTCCTGGGCGGGGCTTTCTCGTATCGCGTGCAGCATGAGCGTGTCGCCGGTCGCTCAATGCGAAGGCTCGCGAAAGCTTGACAACGCAACCGCTGCGAACGGTCGGCAAAAGTCGTGCAAGCCCCTGCCCCGCGCGGCGTTTTGCTGCTATTTCTTGGCGCGTCTCGCCCGAGCCAAAACAAAATCTCGTAATTCCCAGGAGGACAAGAAAATGCGCTATCTGCACACCATGCTGCGCGTCCGCAATCTCGATGTCGCGATGAAATTCTATCAGGACGCGCTGGGGCTGAAGGAAGTGCGTCGCATCGACAATGACAAGGGCCGCTTCACGCTGGTGTTTCTCTGCGCGGAGGAAGATCTCCATCTGCTCAAGTCGCTGCCGCAGAGCCGCGGCGCGCCGCTGGTCGAATTGACCTACAATTGGGACGAGGAGAAATACGGCGAGGACCGCCATTTCGGCCATCTCGCCTACGAGGTCGACGACATCTACGCGACCTGCGAGAAGCTGATGAAGATGGGCGTCACCATCAATCGTCCGCCGCGCGACGGCAACATGGCGTTCGTGCGTTCGCCCGACCTGCACTCGATCGAGATCCTGCAGAAGGGCGATCCGAAGGCGCCGGCCGAACCATGGGCCTCGATGCCGAACACCGGGCACTGGTAAACGCCACGCCCGCGCGCCTGTTCCTGATCCGCGTTTCTCCATCGGTGAAGCGCGGAGCGATCGCGAGGAACATGGCGCTTTGGTTGACGTTGCCTCCTCACACGAATGCGAGGAGGCGAGGAGATGGGAAAAGGACTTTTGCTTTGGCTGTTGGGTGTGCCGATCCCGGTGATCATCGTGCTGTGGTTGCTGTTCGGTCACTGACCGCGATTTGACTGATATCGACGAGGCTCTGCCGCACCGCGGCGGAGCCTCTTTTTTGCGCTCGGTACAATTCAGCCCGCGCATTTCGGCGACGATTCGGCTAAGAACGCGCGCAAAGCAACAGCGGAAAGAAACGCGTGATGGACAGCAAGCCGCAACTGACGATCTGGGGCCGGCCGAATTCGGTCAATGTGCAGAAAGTGCTGTGGTGTCTCGCCGAGCTCGACGTCCCGTATCAGCGCATCGATGCCGGCATGCAGTTCGGCAAGAACGATCAGCCTGATTATCTCGCGATGAATCCGAACGGCCGCGTCCCGACGCTGGTCGACGGCGACTACGTGCTGTGGGAATCCAATTCGGTGATGCGCTATCTCTGCATGGCCTACGGCCAGAGCTCGCCGGTCTATCCGCAGGCGCCGAAGGCGCGCGCGGCCGTCGACCGCTGGCTCGACTGGACGCTGTCGACGCTGCAACCGGTCGAGCGCCCGCTGTTCTGGGGGCTGGTGCGCACGGCGCCCGACAAGCGCGACATGGTTCAGAGCCAGAAGGACGCCGATGCCGCGGGCGCGGTATGGCGCGTCGTCGAGGCACAACTTGCAAGCCGCCGCTACGTCGAGGGCGATCAGTTCACGATCGCCGACATCGCGCTCGGCGCCTTTGCGCGGCGCTGGTTCGGTGTCGAGGGCGTGACCAAGCCGAAGCTGCCGCATCTCGAACGCTGGTTCGCCGAGATCGCGCAGCGGCCGGCCTTCGTGCGCATCGTCGCGCCGCCGATGTCGTGAGCGGCTAGCCGCTCAGCGTCCGCTGGATACGCCTGCTCCGACGCTGACGGCGCCACCAAGCTTCACACAGGTGTCGGAGCCCTCGACCTTGACGAAGCCCGGTCCGAACGACGCGCAGGGATTGCTCCGCGTCATGGACTTCGACGGCAGGTTTCTCCCGGCATCGGGCGGCGTCTGGAAATTGCGGCGGTCGCCGGCCTGCGCGAACGCGGCGGCGGGAAGCAGGACGGCGATGAGGGCGAAGCAGGTCTTGCGCATCCGGCCTTTTATCGCGCGCGGAGAGATCAGGCTAGCGCACGAATCTGACGCCGAACGTCTTGCCCTCGCGCCAGACCACTTCGCAGGCGCGCCCGGTACGGGCGTCGCGCGAAAACGCCAGCCGCAGCTTGGCCGGCAGCGTGTTGTTGTCCTGCACGGTGATTTTTGCGCCCGACGAGGAAATGTCTTCGACCACACACGGCCGCGCGGCGAATCCGCCGTCGAGCGTGATCCAGCCGGATTGACGCAGCGATTTGCGCGTTTCGCGCTTCTTGGATCCTAGAGCCATCACATCATCCCCGGCTCAGCCGTATCGCCGCGGGCTTACCAAAGGGTTGCGAAAGATCGGCGGATTGCAACGATTGTGCCGTTGTTCACAGTGCGCCGAACCGCATGGCAAGTCGGTCGCCGGCGCGACAATCCGTTGAGTTTGCTGGATTTCCGGTTTGGCGCCGATGGCGCTCCCTAGCGGAATCGAACCGCTCTCTCCACCGTGAAAGGGTGGCGTCCTAACCGATAGACGAAGGGAGCAAAACTCCTGGCAAATCAATACGTTAGATGTGAGATGTGCCGTGCCGGCCGTGACCTGCAAACGGCCGCGACGGGCGAACGTATAGTGGCGATTGGCCGGACGGGCAAGCGTCCAGAACGCTTTTCCCGGACTGCCGGCCCAGGCCGCCTCCGGGAGATTACCTGCACGACAATCCGGCCTCGATCGAGGTCCAGAAACCGCAATGCAGCGGCACATGTGCATGGGCCCGCGAGCCGCCGCCATGAATCAGGATAGCGGCCGCAAGCGCGGCGACGACGGCGGGAACAATGAGTCTGCGGAACGACATTCTTCGGAATGACATGGGCCTGCGCTTCGAACGACATCGTGGCCTAACTAAGGCCTGCAGGCCCACGGCAGCCCCGGCTCGCGCCGGCCGCTAGTGATTGCTGGCGACGTCCTGACGATTGGTCGGCTGCGCCGCGGCCGCGGCCACCGGCGTCTGCTTGATGCAGGTGCTGCAGATCACGAGCTTGCGCGCCAGCCGGTCGTCCGCATCCGCGTCCGACAGTTGCGTCTCCGGCATCGCCGGCGACACATTCCGCGCATGGCGTCGCGCCTGCGGCTGATTGGGATCCTGCCCGGCGCCGTCCCAGGCCAACGGACCTGTTCCCGGCGGCGGGGTCGTCATGCTGTATTGCTGCGAGTATTGCGCGCAGGCGCCGAGCGCGATCGGAAGAAACAGCACAGCGGCCTTGCGAGCCCAGTTCCCGAATGCAGACATCATCACACTCACACGCTATTCGTACCGCGACATCAGTCCTGCGACCTAAGAGCAGAACCGCTAAGAAATCGTTCACCCTGATTGTTCCGTCGCATCCAACCGCGACGGCATCAAGACGGGATTGCGGCGCCAAGACGCAAATGAAGTCGTAGATCGAGACGCAAACAAAAAACGCTCATCCGGAGTCCAACCATGTCAGGCATCAACGGTCGCTTCGACGGCAGGCGCGTGCTCGCCGATCTCAATGCGCTGCGCGCAATCGGCGCCTACAAGACCGGCGTGCACAAGCCGACATTCTCGGAGCCGCACCTGCGCTCGCTGGACTGGCTTGCGACGCACCTGCCTGATGCCGACCTCACCGCAACGATCGACGGCATCGGCAACGTGTTCGGCACCAGCGCGAAAGCGGGACCGAAGCTGCTCGCCGGTTCGCATCTCGAAAGCCAGAACCATGCAGGCTGGCTCGATGGACCGCTCGGCGTGATCTATGCGCTGGAGGCCGCGCGCGTCATCAACGGCGATCCCGGCATCGACGGCGCGGTCGAGGTCGCCGCATGGTGCGACGAGGAAGGCCATTTCGGCAGCTTCCTCGGCAGCCGGTCGTTCGCCGGCGCGGTGACCGAAGCCGACATCGATGCGGCCCGCGACCGCTCCAGCGATCGCACCATGCGCCAGGCGTTGCACGATGCGGGCTTCGCCGGCCGCCCGCGCCTCACCGGCGAACCTCGCCGCCATATTGGCTATCTCGAAGCGCATATCGAGCAAGGCGACACGCTGGAGAGCAGCCGGCTCAAGATCGGGGTCGTCACCTCGATCGTCGGCATCTGGCAATATCGCATCAGCTTCACCGGCGAGCAGAACCATGCCGGCACCACGCGAATGGCGGTGCGCAGGGATGCGGGCCTGGCGCTGGCGCGGTTCTGCGTCGCGATCGACGACAGCTTCCCTGCCCTGTGCGGACCGCGCACGGTCTGGACCACCGGCCGCATCACGCTGGACCCGGGCGCGCCGAGCATCATCCCCGGCCACGCCGACATGCTGTTCCAGATCCGCGACGACAATCCCGAGGTGATCGCGCGTCTCGAGGCGCATCTGCATCGCCTAGCGGAAGAAGCTACCGCGCACGGCCGCAGCGGAGTGAAGGTCGAGCGCATCCGCACCGGCGTGCCCGCGATGATGACACCTGCCTTCCAGGATGCGATCGAGGCCGCGAGCGCCGCCTGCGCCGGCGGCAAGTCAATCCGGATGCCGAGCGGCGCCGGCCATGACGCCCAGGTCCTCGCCACCATCATGCCGGCGGCGATGCTGTTCGTGCCGTCGATCGGCGGCATCAGCCATCACTGGAGCGAGAACACCGACGACGCCGATATCGTCACGGGCGCCGAGGTGTTCGTCGAAACCTGCCGCCGCTTGCTGGCAGGTTAGAGCGTCTTCGAGCGAAGTGGACCACCGGCTGGTGTGAAGAATGCGTCAACGCAAGAATCCAAGGCTTCGGCTCTGACTCGATCAGAACCGAAAAGCACTAGCCACCTTGCGAACGCCGCCCCGCGGCATTGTCGCCATCAGGTTGGGTCGCCCCGATTCCGGATCTCAGCGGAGCCAATGCGTGCGAGCTCTGCGCGGTCCCTCTCCGCGCGGTGAAGAAGACATACAACAGGCAGACGTCGATCAGGATCGTGCCGGCCATGACGCTGTAGGCCCACGGGCTTTCCACCAGCTTCACTTCGACCAACACGCGCGACAGTCCGAAGCCCACGACCCACGCATCGAAGCTCATGCAGATCCGGCGAAACGTCTCGGCATCCAGCCGCCGGATCAGCCAAGCACCGAACGGGATGCCGACGACCACGCATGGAACCAGCACGAACAAGATGCTCCGGCTCTCTTCGATGAACAGACCGAGCTTGTAATACGCGATCGCAGTCAAGCCGGACTCTGTCACCCGCACCAGTGCGAGACCGGCCCGAAACTCGTCTTTGACGAGGCCCTGATTGTTGAAAAGGATCGCCAACGGCGGTCCCGAGATGGTCGTGACCGAGTACAGGACCCCGAGCGCCGTTCCGAACGGCAAGCCGACGAGCCACTTCGACTGGATCGGCTTCCGCCAACCAGCCGCCTGCAGCAGGATCAGCGGCAGAATGATCGAGTAGGTGGCGAATTTGATCCAGCCGGGTTGCAGCGACGTCAGCGCAAAGGCTCCGACGGCGATGCCGGGCAGCATGCCGATGAGAATGGGCAGCACGCGCCGCCACACGGCCGGAACGCCGCTCAGGTTGATACACAGGACATACAGATTGACGACGACTTCGACGATGACGACCGCAGGATTGAGAACGCGGTTGGTGTAGAAGACAAGCGCCACCGGCACGGTGAGCGAGGAAAACCCGTAACCCAGCGCACCGTTTACAAACGCCGCAAACAGGGCGATCACGGCAAGAACGATCACAGCAGAATCAATCGAAGACATCTTTGGCTTTTACCGGATCAGTCGCCTTGCCCGCGACATTATAACCCATGGAAAGCCACGCGGTGCCGAAACTTGCCGCCACCACGTCGCGCTACAGCCACGCATCGTGAAGTTCGCCGCGGGTCGGCGATCTCGTCACGCCCTGAGCTACCTCGTCGACGCGCCGCCCATCTCACTCCGACACGCCATCGCCGCGCGGCTCGTGGCATTCAAGCAAGCTGGCTGGACCGACAGATCGTCACCCGATCACAGTTCGGGTACTGAGGTTCTGCGCCGGGAACGCAGCCCGGGAGCGTTTCGCTGCCAGGAACTGCCCGGCAGCCGCTGGTCGCCCTCTGCTTGGAGCCGATCGAGGCCCACGCCGCGTTTTCGCCGGCAACCGTGGCATATTGGACACGAGAAGGGCGTCAGCCGACGCCGATTTCCCAATTGCCTGATTTGCAATCCGCTGAACTTGCTGCCATTTCTTCGGTACGCATCGCTTTGGTGCCTTAAAAGGGGCCGTCCGGCTCATGTTGTTGCTTGAGTCGCTTCCGACTGTGATTGGCGCCGCCGCCATCGCGCCCGCCCTGCTGGTGTTGTGGCTGGTGATTGCCGCCGACGAGCGCCCCGGACCGCCGGTGCAGGTGTGGCTCGCCTTCGTGCTCGGCGCGGCCAGCATCTCGCTGCTGGGCCTGGCGCGAATTCCGTTCAATGCGCTACTTGCCATTCCCGACAATCCCTGGGCGACCCAAGCGGTCCGCGCGGCGTTCGGCGTCGCGGCGCCGGAGGAGATCGTCAAGGTTCTCGTCATCGTCGCCATCTCGACGCGCCGCCGCGCGTTCGCCGATCCGATGGATACGGTGGTCTATGGCGCGGCCGCGGGCCTCGGATTTGCGGCCTATGAGAACCTCGCCTACCTCGTCCAGCACAAGGACATGTGGCGGGCGCTCGCGGCGTTGCGCAGCGTGCTCACGGTGCCGTTTCACGGCGCGCTCGGCATCATCGCCGGCGCCTACCTAGCGATCGCGCGCTCCGGCGGCGCGCTCGGCGCCTACCGGGGCCACCGCGACTGGGCGCGCATCACCAACTGGGCGCTCGTGCTGGTCGCGCCGGTCGCGCTGCACGCGGCGTTCGATTTTCCGCTGCTCGCGCTCCAGCGCATTCCCGATCTCAGCTCGACCACGCATCTGCTGCTCGGTTCGGCGAGCGTCTTGATTGGCTTCTCCTCGATCGGCTTTGCGATCCGCCTGGTGCGCCGCCTCGGCAGGCATCATGCCCCGCGCACCGACGTTGCGCGCGAGCGACTGAGCCAGCTGCGGCGGATGTGGGCGCTGCTGCTGGTCGGCGGCGGCACCGGCTTTGCCGGGGTCTCCTTCCTGCTCACCTCGTTGCATCACTGGTACGTCAATCCCGAGCGCAATGCGTCGTTCATCCTGGTCCCGATCGGCTTCACCTCGATCCTGATCGGACTGGCACTGTTGATTGCAACCACCGCCGTCTATTTCCTCGGCCGCAACCGGATGCGGACCGCCGCGGAGGGCTTTCCGTCCGCGCCGAGCCAGAGCTAGGATACGCCGCACGCTCGCAGACTTTACCGTTGCAGATTTGGAGAGCCGCGATGACCCTGTCCAACGATCTCGACAAACTGCGATCGGAAATGCAGGCCGCGGTCAAGCAGCACTGGAAGGCGTTCCTGTTCGAAGGCATCCTGCTCGTGACCATCGGCATCGCGGCGATGATCGTGCCGACATTCGCGAGCCTCGCCGTCACCATCTTCCTCGGCTGGATGTTCCTGATCTCAGGCATCGGCGGGCTGATCGTGACCTTCTGGGCGCGCAACATGCCGGGTTTCTGGTGGTCGCTGATTTCGGCCGCGCTCGCCGTGCTGGCCGGCATGGTGCTGCTGGCGCGTCCGATGCAGGGCGTGCTGACGCTGACGATCGTGATCGGCGCCTATTTCGTCGCCGAGGGCGTCACCACCCTCATGTATGCGCTCGAGCACCGCCGCGAATTGTCGGGACGCTGGTCCTGGCTCTTGATCGCCGGCCTGATGGATGTCGTCGTCGCCTTCTTCATCATCGCGGGCCTGCCGGAGTCGGCAGGCTGGGCGATCGGCCTCCTGGTCGGCCTCAATCTGATGTTCGGAGGGGCGACGCTGATAGGTATGGCGTTGGCGGCGCGCAACACCTGACGGCCAACTGGCTGCCCCCGCGGTTTTGGGGGTGACAGGCCGACATCCGTGGGCTATAGAGCCGCCCATGATCACCGTCGCCACCAGCTATTTTTGGTACTTTAGCTACGACAGCTCGCTGGCGGCAGGAGGATCGCGCTCAATCTGAAGAATTGCAGCAAACGTCCAAAACAAGCCGCCAGACCTGGCGGCTTTTTTGTGCCGGCAGGTCTCGAAATCCAAAGGAGCCAGCCGTGTTGAGTACGACAGACGATCTTCGCATCAAGGAACTGAAAGAGCTGAGTACGCCCGAAGAGGTGATGCGGGAGGTCCCGCGCACCCTGACGGCGACCCGCGTGGTGATGGGTGCGCGCAACGCCATCCACGCGATCCTCAACGGCACCGATGACCGCCTGCTGGTCGTCGTCGGCCCCTGCTCCATCCACGATCCCGCGGCGGCCGTCGATTACGCCGAGCGTCTCGCCGGCCTGCGCGAACAGCTCGCCGACCGCCTCGAGATCGTGATGCGGGTCTATTTCGAGAAGCCGCGCACCACCGTCGGCTGGAAAGGGCTGATCAACGATCCCGATCTCGACGGCAGCTTCGACATCAACAAGGGCCTGCGGCTTGCGCGCAACGTGCTCTCGGCCGTGAACAATCTCGGCCTGCCGGCCGGCACCGAATTCCTCGACATGACGACGCCGCAATACATCGCCGACCTGGTCTCCTGGGCCGCGATCGGGGCACGCACCACCGAGAGCCAGATCCATCGCGAGCTGGCGTCCGGCCTGTCGTGCCCGGTCGGCTTCAAGAACAGCACCGATGGTGGCGTGCGGATCGCGGCCGACGCAGTGAAATCGGCGTCGCACCCGCATCATTTCATGGCGGTCACCAAGGGCGGCCGTTCGGCGATCGCCGCGACCAGCGGCAACGAGGACTGCCACGTCATCCTGCGCGGCGGGCGGGTGCCGAACTATGATGCAGCGAGCGTCGAAGCGGCTGCCGCCGAGCTCGGCCACGCCGGTGTCGCGCCGCGGCTGATGATCGACACCAGCCACGCCAACAGCAGCAAGAAGCCGGAGAACCAGCCGGCAGTTGCGGCCGACATCGCACAGCAGGTCGCAAGCGGCGAACAGCGCGTCATCGGCGTGATGATCGAGAGCAACCTTGTCGCCGGACGTCAGGACGTCGTGCCGGGCAAGCCGCTGACCTACGGCCAGAGCATCACGGACGGCTGCATCGACCTCGCGACGACGGCTGACGTGTTGCAGCAGCTGGCCGATGCCGTCGAGGCGAGGCGCAGCGTGCGGCGCGATGGCCTGCAGGAGCGTTCGGCCTGACACGGCCGGACGGATCGAGCGTTGCCGGCGGGGCCGATATCGCGCTCCGCCGGTCTCGTCCGCAGGCTAGCAGCCGCGGCAGATGCTCTTGATCTTCTTGTCGAGCGCCGCGTCTTCCTTGTTGGCCTGACTGTTCGGATCGCTGATACTCTTCTCGTTGGCAACGTCGCCGCGGCGTGGCTGACGATGTCCGACCGGCGCCTCCGGCAGCGGCGCGTTCTTCTGCATGGAGGACGATCCGCCCTGTTGCTGCGCCCATGCCTGGGACGTTCCAACCTGGGGCGCTCCAACCATCATCAGAGCCATCAACAAAACAGTCTTCCGCATCTCGCGTCTCCGCTTCTCAACCCTATTGCGCCCGTTCCGGGACCGCGACGGTAGCACAGTTGCGTCGTCCCTGCGCTGCGCAATCCTGGACCTTCCGTATATCGGCCATGGTGCCAAGGAGCCAGATTCCCACGGCGACCAGCACCACAAAGAAGCCGAACATCACAGCATTTTCCATGCCGCGGCTGCCCTCGACGTCGGGCGGCTCCTGCCGTCCGTCCCCGGCCCCGCCCATCGCAGGCTCACGGTTGCGGCGGGTAAAGATGAACGTCACCGCAATAATCGACGATACGGTACTGCCGTTCCGGCGAATCTTCACTTTCGCGGGAAGCCGGCTGCGACAAATAGGTCGGGCCGATCGGCGCCTTGCCGTAGCCACCGGGAATGTCGAGCACGTAATCCGGCTGGCACAGTCCGGAGACGCGCCCGCGCAACGCCCGCATCAATTCCTGCCCGGCTTCGATCGTGGTGCGCAAATGCGCGGTGCCGGGCGCAAGGTCGCCATGATGCAGATAATAGGGCTTGATCCGGCACTCGACGAAGGCGCGCATCAGCGCCGCGAGCGTCGCGGCATCGTCGTTGACGCCACGCAGCAGGACCGACTGGCTGACCAATGGGATGCCGGCATCGGCAAGGCGTGCACAGGCGGCGCGGGCATTGGCCCCCAGCTCGCGAGGATGGTTGGCGTGGATGGCGATCCAGGTCGTCGCCCCTTCGACCCGCAGCGCCGCGATCATGTCCGGATTGATGCGTTCGGGATCGGCGATCGGGACACGGCTGTGCAGGCGGATGATCTTCACGTGATCGATGGCGGCGAGATCGGCCATGATCTCCGACAGCCGGCGCGACGACAGCATCAGGGGATCGCCGCCGGTCAGGATGACTTCCCAGACTTCTTGATGGGCACGGATGTACTCCAGCCCGGCGCGGTAGGCATCGTCGGACAAGGCCGAGGCCTTGCCGGGCCCGACCATTTCGCGCCGGAAACAGAACCGGCAATAGACCGCGCAGACATGGACGAGCTTGAACAACACCCGGTCCGGATAGCGATGCACGATCCCGGCGACCGGCGAATGCGCATCGTCGCCGATCGGATCGGCGTTCTCACCCGGCTGCTCCACGAGCTCGTCAGCGCTCGGGATGAACTGCCGCGCGATCGGGTCGTTGGCGTCGGCCGGATCGATCAGCGCCACGAGCTCCGGTGTCACCGCGACTGCATAGCGCGCGGCCACCTGTTCGAGCTCGGCGAGTGCTGCGACAGGCACGAGGCCGGCATCGGCCAGCTCGCGCGGCTGACGCAGCGTTGCCGCCAGTTTCGGATCGATCCTGTTCATGTCTCTCCTGCAGGCGGTGTCCAGACCACCTGGTCAATTCGGGGCGCGCCGCTCGCCAGCATTACCAGCCGGTCGAAGCCCAGTGCGACGCCGCTCGCCTCGGGCATCTGGCCGACGGCGGCAAGGAAATCGTCGTCGAGCGGATAGCGCTCGCCGTAGCGGCGGGCCTTCTCGTCCATCGCTGCGGTGAAACGATGGCGCTGCTCGGCCGCATCGGTCAACTCGCCAAAGCCGTTGGCGAGCTCGACACCGCAGGCATAGACCTCGAAGCGCTCGGCGACGCGAGGCTCGCCTGCCTTGGTGCGCGCCAGCGCGGCCTCGGGCGACGGGTATTCGAACAGTACCGTCAGGCGGCCCTGTCCGAGATTGGGCTCGACGTGCTCGACAAGCACCTTGCTGAAGATGTCCGACCAGGTGTCGTCATCGGCGATCCGCACCCGCTCGCGCGCGGCTGACGCCAGCGCCCCGCGATCGCCCTCGCCGCCCGAGATCGTGGCCAGCAGGTCGATGCCGGCGAAGCGCTCGAAACCTGCGGCCACCGTCAGCAACTCCGGCTCGGCAAACGGATCGGCCATCCTGCCGCGGAATGAAAACCGTCCGATCCCGGTCGCCTGCGCGGCGTGGGCGATCACGACAATGGTGTCGGCCATGATGGCGTCGTAACCGGCATTGGCGCGGTACCATTCCAGCATGGTGAATTCGGGCAAATGCAGGTCGCCGCGCTCGCGATCGCGGAACACCCGCGCGAACTCGTAGATCTTGGGCTCGCCGGCCGCGAGCAGCTTCTTGCAGGCGAACTCGGGCGAGGTGCGCAGATAGCGTGGCGCCAGTTCGCCATCGGCCCGCCTGAGTTCGGTACGCGGGGCGTGCAGATGCGTCTCATTGCCCGGCGAGATCTGCAGGATGGCGGTCTCGACCTCGGCAAAACCCTGTTCCTCGAACCAGGCCCGCAGCGCCCGCGTGATCGCGGTCCGCGCCTGCAGGAAGGGCCTGCGGTCGGCGTAGCGCGACGGCGTCCACCAGGGCGATGGCTGGTCATGGGCGGTCATCGGCCGGGCGCCCAAGTGGCTACGGATTCAACATCAACAAGCCATTGCCCCGATTGAAGAGCCAGGCGCAAATCCTTGATTCCATACGAATACATGGTCGACACGGCCTTGGTCGCAGCGGAACGCAGCGACGAGTGTCCCTTCTTGTCGAAAGAAGCCGGCATTGTCCATGTGCAGCCTCGGCTGAACCTGGGCAAGCGGCCCGAATTCGGGCGGCGGGAACGGTCGGCAAACCGCCGAATTCGGCCGCAAAAGACTGGCATCTCAGGGACAAATCAGTATGTTGCAGCCCGAAATCGCCGCCACGGCCGAGGGGCTGCCGGTCCGGTTTGCGCCCCCGTTCTCAAATTCAGGAAAACACCTTTGAAAGTCATCGCCAGTTCCATCCGCAAGGGCAACATCATCGAGCAGGATGGCAAGCTCTATGTGGTCCTCTCCGCCGAAAACATTCATCCCGGCAAGGGCACCCCCGTCAGCCAGATCGAAATGCGCCGCATCGGCGACGGCGTGAAGGTGTCGGAGCGCTACAAGACCACCGACCAGGTCGAGAAGGCCACCGTCGAGGACCACAACTACAACTACCTCTACGAGGACGCCGACGGCTTCCACTTCATGAACAACGACAACTACGACCAGGTCCAGGTCTCCAAGGAGATCGTCGGTTCGTCGGCGCCGTATTTGCAGGAGAACATGACCGTGAAGCTGTCGATGCACGACGGCAATCCGGTCGCGATCCAGTTGCCCCAGCGCGTGACGCTGGAAGTGGTGGAGACCGAGCCCGTCACCAAGGGTCAGACCGCCTCCTCGTCGTACAAGCCGGCGATGCTGTCCAACGGCATCCGCACCGGCGTGCCGCCGCACGTGTCCACCGGTACGCGCATCGTCGTGATGACCGAGGATGGTTCCTACGTCGAACGCGCCAAGGATTGAGCGGAAGGATTGAGGGGCCCGGCGCGGTGACATGATCATCACCGCGCATCAGGTTGTTGTTCAGCCTCAAATTTTCCGGAAAACTGCTACACACTTTTCCGGAACTTGCTCTAATCTCTCGCGATCAGACATGACCCGGGGAGTGCAGTGAACAGGACGGTCGTCAGCTTCATCAGTTGCTGGCTGGCAGCCCTGCTCTTGCCTCCTCCCGGCGCTTATGCCGACGAATTCCGGACGCCTTCGATCTCGGCTATGCGGGTCGAATGGCGCTCCGTGCTCGACCAGCTCCGGCAAGAGATCACCTCCCGCCCGGACATCGCCTCCAGCTTCACATTCGCCGGACAACGCCGCGTCCCGGCCACCGATCCGCGGTCGACGCCCGCGCTGGTGCAGCTGAACGCTGTGACGTCGCAGCTCTTCCCCGGCATTGCGCAGAGCCCGATTCCGGTGCTGCTGCCTTTCGACCCCGCAAGCTACCTCGACGCCCGACAGAACGGCGCACCGGACAACGTGCCGATTGCGCGCTACCAGGCCGACTTCCGCGCGGCTGACGTCTTCCACGCCGGCGCGGCCGGCTATGACGCGGTGTTCTCGCTCGACCCGGGCGTCGGCGACGGCATGCCGCAGCGGACCTTTGCCAAGCCGGTCGAGGTGCAGATCTCGGGCTCGATCCTGGTCTACGACCTCGCCGACCGGCTCGGCGGCAAGGGCGAGCCGGTCAAGACGCTGGCCGCGCAGTTTCCGGACCTGCGCCGCTTCATCCGCGAAGGCTATGTGCGCTACGCCTTCACCCGCTTCGGGATTCCCTATGTCGTCTCGATCCAGTGCCTCGACAGCGCGCCGCGGCCGAAGCGGCTGGCCTGCCGCGAGGCCACTCCGGTGGCGGAGCGCTTCCTGAAGGCGTTGCACATCGCCGGCGGGCAACCGTCGCGGCCGCGCAGGGACATCGCCTCCGGCATCGCCGAGCGGCCGATGGTTCAATCAGCTGACTTTACCTACCGCCCGAGCGGCGACATCGTCGCGGGCAGCGGCGGCCGCAGGCAGCAGGGTGGTCACGCCGATTTCACCGCCTATTCGCAGATCCGCTTTCCGCTCGACAAGGCGCCGGCCTTCGCGCACTCGCAATCCTTCGCCCGGCGCAAGGCAGGCGCGACGGTCGACGAGTATCCCTGGCAGGACAATTTCTGCGAGGCGCGCAGCTTTGAGGTCGGCCAATGCGCCAGCGGCTACGGCCATCAGGGCCAGGATATCAGGCCGGGCGCGTGTCCGGCCGACAGCAAGGACGGTTGCGATCCCAGGCAGCAGGCGGTCGTCGCGGTGCGCGACAGTGTCGTGATCCGCTCGGCGCAGCAGCAGGCCGCGACATTGCAGGTCAACACAAGCACCGAGCATGTCCGCTTCCGCTACATGCACATGAACCCGTCAGTGATGGACGCCGACGGCCTGCTCAATGGACGCCGCCTCAGCGAGGGCGAGAAGATCGGCGTGGTCTCGAACTATCTCGACCATCCCAACGGCACGTCACGGCATCTGCATTTCGACGTGCAGGTGTTCACGCGCGACGGCTGGCTCTGGGTCAATCCCTACACCACGCTGGTGTCGGCCTATGAACGGCTGATCCGCGGCCGCGGCCACGAGATCGGACCGGAGCCTGGACCTGCGGCCGCGGTGGCGCACGCCCTGCCCGATGACGTCGTGCATCGCATCGACACCCAGGAAGGCGGCGGCAATTAGCGCGTGGTCGAGCGAAGCCTGTCCCGCACTTGATGCGGGATGGACACCGGTTCGGGGCGCACTGCCAAAATATCGAAAACAACCCCATGCACAGTAGCCGGCGGCCGCCGTCACCCAACACGACGACTTGACACGTCGGGCAACTCAGCGGCATCATTCCATTATTCCGAAATCGTGCAACCGCCGCTCGCGTTGGAGGCCATCGGCTCCGTCGACTCCGCTTTCCGGAACGTCCGTTCCGGTGGGGCACACGGCTTGCAGAACGCCGGCGGCGCAATCATGGACGATGGCCCCCAATATTATCCCACGCCCCTCTCCGTCGGCGGCCGCAAAGCGCCGACGAAGGAACTCGCGCGTGCCAGAGCGGTCACGACGATCCTCGCACCGCATTCGACCGAGAGGCGCGCTGCCATGCCGTCAATGCCGGCCACACGCGGCTGGAGATCAAGTGCTCGCGCCGCAAGACGCCGCGCACGAAAGAGGCACGTGCCAAAGTTCACCGATACCGGCCGAGACCTGGTCGCGTGAAATGAAAAGGGGCCGTGCCGCGAGACGGCCCCTCAACCGGAACCTGAAAATTGCTTCGGGATGAAATCTTGCCCCGGTCGTCAGGACAATTAGCGCCAAATGCGGCCGAGATGGATTTCGTGGAATCCCGGTGACGAGATGGCGCCCAAAGAAACGGCCCCAGCACCTTTGGGGGCGGCAGCTCACATGCTGTCGCATTTTTTTTCGAACACCTCTTGACACTTTTCGAGCCCGATTTAACTCGTGACACGTCGGTCCGCGTGGCCGATCACCTGGACGCCAGTCGGGTCCAGGCGTAACGGGCACCGGTCGTGTCCGGTGCTTCTCATACCCATCTTGCTCTTTGGAGGATTTGGCTATGCGCACGTACGATTTCTCTCCCCTCTTCCGGTCGACGATCGGGTTCGACCGTCTCTTCGATCTGGCCGAGACAGCTCAGCGGGCCACCGAAGACAACTACCCACCCTACAACATCGAACGACTTGCCGAAGACCGCTACCAGATAGCGCTCGCGGTCGCCGGCTTCTCACCGGACGAGATCTCGGTTACCGCCGAGCAGAACGTCCTGACGATCGAGGGCAACAAGGTCGAAAAAGCAGACCGCGACTATCTCTATCAAGGTATCTCGACCCGTCGATTCAGGCGGCAATTCAGCTTGGCGGACCATGTCCTGGTGAAGAACGCCGCGTTCGACAATGGTCTGCTCAGGATCGAGCTGGCACGCGAAATTCCGGAAGCCATGAAGCCGCGGCGGATCGCGATCAACGCAACGCAGCCGAACCGGCCGCAACAGCTCGAATCAGCTGCAGCGTGACGCACGAGCAGCCGCGTTCGGAACGCCGAGCGCGGCCTCAACATTCAATTCTCGTCTTAGAACGGAGGCAAACATGCGGCCGACGACCGCTGAAGTCATTTGTTTGAGATCTGACCGCAGTAAGGCGCGGTTCAATCATCCCCGGGATGTCTTGGCGGATCTCTCCCTGACCACGGAAGAAAAACGCGCGCTCCTGGCGTCGTGGGCGTCTGACGCTGCCGCGGTCCCGTGTCGTCCGGACTTACGGGCGCCAACAGAGCTGCGATCACCGGCAACGATCGACGCAATTCTCGACGCGCTATGTCGTCTCGATAGCGATCCTCATCATCCGCCGGGCGGCAAGCCCCACCGTCTTCGCTCAACGGTACGTCCGCTGGCGGCGTAGGAGGGTGATATGAATGACATCAATCTTCCGAAACACATCGTAGACAGAATCGAAGCCCGCTGGTGCGCCAGGCAGGAAAAGCGCGAGATCGTCGACCGCCGGCTCGAACAGCTTCGGGCGCATCGCAACAACATCCGGCGGTATCGACGGTTACTCAGCACCAAGCTGAGCGACCTTGAGCGCCAGTTCATCGAACGACGTCTTTCCGAGGAATCCTCGGCGATGGAGGCTCTGGCGGCCGACATGCCACCTCTAATACATGAACGGCCATCGCTGAGCGTCGGTAGATCGGAAGGCACCTCGCCATGAGCACGAAGCAGTTTCTGATACGCGGAAGCGAGAAGGTAATCCGTCACTATCAGTTCTTGCTCGACACTGCCAAATCGGATCAGGAGCGGGAGAAGTTCGCAAGAAGGATCGACGAAGAGAAGCGCAACCTGGAACGGCTGTTTGCTGATCTCACTCAGGCGGCCCAGGCCGCCTGATCGGGTTGCCCATGGACAACGCGTGGATGGCGAGGCTCAATGATGAGAACGCCAATTTCGGCAAGAGATCTCGAGTTGATTGCGCTGCGCGAAATACGCAGTCTTCCCGGCGGGGAGCACGTATGCCACGTGGAAATCGTCTCAGCGAATGCGGACTGGAGCCTTCATGCATCGGTGCGGGACGGTGGAGATCTCAACCGGATCCAGCACGCGACGAGCGTCACGACGACCCGCCTGAAGAATCGGTATCAACTGCGAAGTGATTGGTGAGTAACGCCACATTATGGAGCGAGACGTCGGCAAACGCGGGGACCGATCCGGCCATAAAGCCGATCAGCACGAACGTCGCACCCGCGAGCACGCGCTGGAGGGCGGTCCGCATGGTGAGCCGCGTCCGCCTATTTCTTCCACGGCGTATCGCCGCGTGCCCCGGCGTCCGCGAAGATGCCCTGCTCGTAGTCGATGAAGGCGCGCACCATTGCGCGATAGGCGGCTTCCGCAACCTTGGGCGACAGCCCGTTCGCTTCAGCAAGCGCCATCGCCTTCTTCACGACAGCCTCGGCGCGCTCCGGCGCCTCGACCTGCGCGGGGTTGGCCTTGAAGCGGGCGGCTTCATGGACGTAGCGGCCGCGCTCGGCCATCAGGCGTACGATCTCGCGGTCGAGCCGGTCGATATTGCTGCGCACCTCGCCGAGCGTCTTGCAGCAAGCACCGTTGTCGACGGTGGGACTGCCCCACAACGCCGGCGCGTCAGTCACAGGTTCCTCGGCCAGCGCCACGGCGGGGATCAGAAGCAACAACAGAACCATCGGCAATCGCATCAAGCGTCTCCCAGTCAGTGAGCACGATGGGCGATTGTTATGCCGATTTTGTACGCGCGTGGAAGCCGCAATGGCGCTGCAGCCACCGCGAATTCCAGTGCGAACCGCGTCGACGATCAACCGATGTCCATTCCGGCCAAGACCTCACTGACCTTCTTCTGGGCGTCCGCCGGCAATGGCAGGATCGGGCGCGGAGGCTCGGCCGCACAGATCCCTCTGAGATTGGCGATCGCGTAAACCACCCGCACGCTCGAGAATGTCTTGAGCAGCTGCCAGACTGGTTGCAGCCGCGCGTCGAGCTGCCGCGCCCTGGCGGCATCGCCACTTGCCACGGCACGGACGATGTCGAGGCAGACCCTGGGGAAAATCCCTGCGAGCACGCTGTACCAGGTCTCGCCACCCGCCAGCAGCGCCTCGGTGCAATTCCAGTCGGCACTGTAACCCAACGAAAAGCCACTCGGCACGACAGCCCGCAATTCAGCGATATGGCCCGGCACCGCGGCAGCGTCCAGCGCGGGACTCTTCACCGCCACGATTCCGGCAACGTGACTCAAGCGGCCGACCAGGGCCGGGGTGAATCGAAAGTGCGTCGTGCCCGGATTGTCGTAGATGCAGATCGGCAATCCGCTTTCACGCGCCACTGTTTGAAAATGCTCGAACACCTCGTCATCGGTCAACGGCGTATAGGACACCGGCGCCAGCAGGCCTGCCGCCGCGCCGGCATCCCGCGCATCCTGCGCCAGTTTCACCGCATCATCGGTGCGCAGCGCGCCGACGCCGACCAGGAGCGGCGTCTTGCCGTCTGCCAGCGCTGCAGCCGCCTGCACGGCACGCCGACGCTCATCGCGGCTGAAATATGGATAAGAGCCGGTGCTTCCGAGCAGCCCGATCGAATCCACCCTCGCCGCGATCAGGGGCTCCAGCAAGGCGCGAAGCGCGCCCGCGTCGACCTGGCCATCCCTGTTCGAGGGCGTGATCGGGAAGGCGGAAAGCCCTTTGAGATTGACCATCGGTTGCTCCTGTTCGGTGACCGCCGCGCGAGCGGCGAAATCGCGTTGCGGTCGACGCCGCAGCGCCATCAATCACCGCGCCCAATCCCGCTTGCAAGGTCCAGTTTGCTGCGGACTTCACAGCAAATTGGTCCAGTGTGCAGCGGCGCGTGCGATCTGCGGAATTGGGCCGGCGTCGATTAGGACTGCCGGCGGCTATTCCAGCATCGTGGTCAGCTGCGCGCCTTCGTCGGCAACGAACACCGCGATCAGTTCCGCCGGCTCCGTGGTGCTGGCATTGGCCGAGACCATGTGGGTCGAGCCCGGCGGCTCGAAGAAGGATTGGCCGACCTTGAAGGTTTCGACCGGTCCACCGCCGAGCTGGGAACGGATCTCACCCTTGGTGATGTAGGCCGTCACCGAGCCCGAATGGCGATGCGGCGGTGTGAAGCCGCCGGGACCATAGAACACGCGGACGACGGTGACGCGCTTGCCAGCCACATTCGGCAGCGCATGCGAGGTGATGATCTCGACCTTGTCGAGCGGCGATGCCGCATCGGCACTCGCGCAGAGCGGCGCGATCACCGCGGAGATCGCATCCATCGGGGTCGGCAGCGACTTCCCGATCACGAAGGCCGAGGCCAGCCCCGCAGTCACGGCCAGCATCACCGGCCGCGGCGGCCGCGCGAATGAAAGAGGTGGTGTCATCGCCATCGAGGTCATCGGTTGTTCTCCCCTGTCGATTGCCGTTCGTTCCGTCTCACGAAGCCGCCGCAGCCGTCCGCTGCCGGCGTGGCGGCGGCGTCCAGCGATAGGCGGCGCCGAACCGGTTCCAGACGTTGATCGAAGCGATCGCCGAGGTCAGGTAGGTCAGCTCCTTTTCCGAAAATTCAGCGGTGGCCTCGGCATAGACCGCGTCGCTGACGCCGTTCGGCAAGGTGGTCAGCGCCTCCGTCCAGGCCAGCGCCGCGCGCTCGCGTGCCGAGAACTGCGCCACCTCGCGCCACACCACGACGAGGTTGAGCTTGTCGACGGGGACGCCGAGGCTCTCGCCCTGCAGGATGTGATACTGCACGCAAAACGCGCAGCCGTTGATCTGCGAGGCGCGCAGCTTGACCAGCTCGAGCAGCTGCTTGTCGAGACCGGCCTTCGCGGCGAACTGGCCGAGCTCACGCACGACGGCGAAGACATCAGGGGCGAGCTTCTCGAAGTCGAGATATTCCTTGCGGGCGTGTGACATCGGCTTGGGCCTCATGTTATCAGCGTACTGACATATTATCAGAGCTCTGATATAGAGCAAGACACGGACATTCGCGAAGGCAACATGGCGGGAATGCACAAACCAGGGAAATCCGGTGCCGCCGCGCGGCGGCAGGCGGGGAAGACGCCGGCGCGCAAGGCAGCGATCGGGGGATCGGACGCAGACGCCCTGCCCGCCTCCGCCGTCCCGCCGCCCGGCGAAGGCAAGCGCGGCGAACAGGGCTATCTCGCCTATCTGCTGCGCCAGGCGCATGCCGCCTCGCGGCTGTCGATGGAGCGCGAGCTGGCAGGCCTCGGCGTCACCTCCCCGCAATTCGTGGTGCTGACGATGCTGAAAGCCTATCCGGGCCTTTCGGGCGCCGACCTGGCCCGGGTGGCGTTGCTGACGCCGCAGACCGTCAGCGTCATCATCCGCAACCTGGAGCGTGACGGCGCGATCCGCAAGACGCCGCACCCGGTCCATGGCCGGGTGCTGCAATGGACGCTGACCAGCCATGGAACCACGCTGCTGGAGAAATGCCGCCATATCGCCCAGGCCCAGGAGCGTCGGCTCGGCGCCGGCCTCGACAGCAAGTCGGAGCAAATTGTTCGGCAATGGCTGTCAAAAATCGCCACAGATTTGCAGGATAGTTAGTTCTTGCGGCGTCATGGCTTTTGGCCCTCCCGGACGGCGCCGCTAGACTGGGCGCATGAAACAGCCTGATTCTTCGAATTTCCCTGCCCGCCGCGCCGTGCTGAAAGCAGGACTTGCCGCGGGCGTAATATTCGCCAATCCATTCGGCGCACTTGCGGCTGCGCCTGCGGGTTTCGACCAGTGGCGCGACAATTTTCGCGCCCGCGCACTGGCAAAGGGCATTTCCGAGGCGACCTGGAATCGCTGCATGGGACGGGTCGAGCCCGACATGAGCGTGTTCAAGCAGATGCGCAACCAGCCGGAATTCCACGAACAGATCTGGCAGTACATCAACCGCCGCGTCTCCGACTGGCGGGTCATCCATGGCCGCGAGGCGCTGAAGAAGAACGAGGCGCTGTTCGCCAGGATCGAGCGCGACTTCGGCGTCGAGCGCGGCACGCTGCTCGCGCTATGGGGCGTTGAATCGGCCTATGGCGATCCGCTCGTGCAGCAGAACCACATGACGCCGGTGTTTCCCTCGCTTGCGGCGCTCGCCTGGAACGAGCCGCGCCGCAAGGCCTATTGGGAGACCGAGCTGATCAACGCGATGAAGATCGTGCAGCGCGGCTGGAGCACGCCGGAGGAGATGAACGGCTCCTGGGCCGGCGCGATGGGCCATTCGCAGTGGATGCCGGAAGTCTGGCTCAATGTCGGCTTCGACTATGACGGCGACGGCAAGGTCTCGCCATTCGGCCGGCCCGACGATGCGCTCGGCTCGACCGCGAAATATCTGGTCAATCGCGGCAAGTGGCACCGCGGCGAGCACTGGGGCTACGAGGTCCGCGCGCCAGGTGGCAGCGCCAGCGGCAGTCGCACCTATGCGGCCTGGGCCAGCGCCGGCGTCGTCCGCGCCGACGGCCAGCCGTTTCCGCAGCCGAATGCGTCGGCGCAGCTCTGGATTCCCGTTGCAGGCGGCCCTGCCTTCCTGCTCGGCCCGAACTTCAATTCGGTGAAGAGCTACAATCCATCGATGAATTATGCGCTGGCGATCTGCCATCTCGGCGATCGCTGTCTCGGCGGTCCGCCCTTCATCCAGCCGTTCCCGGGCTCGGAGCGCGCGCTGACGCTTGCCGAGGTGCAGGAGATGCAGACGCGGCTGACCAAGGCCGGCTTCGACACCGGCGGCACCGACGGCCGCGTCGGCAACGACACCATGAAGGCGATCAAGGATTTTCAGATCAAGGCCGGCTTGCTGCCTGCCGATGGTTACGGTGGACTCAAGGTACTGGCGCGGCTGCGGCAGGGAAGTTAGCTCCCGTCATCGCGAGAAGCGCGCGACAGAACTGTCAAAGCAATTTGCGCTGAAGCGACCGAAGCAATTCATGTTCTCCGCAGTGAGCTGGATTGCTTCGCGGGGCCCGTTATCGGGCGCGCCGTCCATGCGTTCTGGGCCGACGAGGGCTACGCGCTGACCTGCCTCCCTGGCATCCACACGGGCACCAGCGCCACGACGGACGTCTTCCGTACCTGCCCTTAGGGAATCGACCTGAATTTCCCCCTGACATCTCCAATGCTACGCGACCATTGTGAGGTTTCTGCCTGAAGGAGACGGACAATGGGTCAGCTCTATTTCCACTGCTCCCACCCGAAGGGGACATTGATCGACCGATGCGGCGCCGCCATAGCCGATCTGAACGAGGCCCACGATCATGCCACCGGCGTCGTGCGCTCTTTCCTCATGAAGCTTAGTCCTGAGGACTGGCGCAGCTGGGTGCTGCATGTCTGCGATGATCGGGGCGACGACGTGTTCTTGATGCCCTTCTCCTTCGTGCTCGGCAAGCCACATTGAGAGGTCGCCATGTCCATCACACAGTCACTCCTGGTCCTTGAACAGCCACTAAAGACCACCATGGCGAAGTGGTGGGAGCTGCTCGACAAAGCCCGCGATCCCTACCGGCCGGAGCGCTACTACATGCGTGGCCCGGGCCCGAAATGGCGCGCCAAGCATGGCAACGACGCCTTGTAGATTGGAGCCTTGTCCGGCTTTTCCCCGGAGCATCCAGGCTTGCGCGGCGCGATCGATGTTGACGATGTTCGCGATTACGGGTGCGACACGACAATCCAGCGGCAAATCAGTGCTTCCGTCGTCGGGCCAATTGCCGTGGGAATGCGAACTTACATCCTCGTTGCTGTTTGACGATTGAATCCGAAAGCCAGCCTCGTCATTGCGAGAAGTTGCGCGACGAAGCGATCCATCGCTCCGCGCATGCGGAACCGTGGAGCGCTTCGCCTCGCTCGCAATGATGCACCAAACGAGGGCTGTAGACGGGGCAAGCCGTCAGCCGCGCCTCTATCATCCACGCAGCGTGGACGATGTGGCTCCGCTCAGGGCTGCCGCACCACGCCGCCGGCGTTCATGCCGCCGTCGATCACGAGCTCGGTGCCGGTGACGTAGCGCGACGCGTCGGAGGCGAGATAGAGCACGCCCTGCGCGATCTCGATCGCCTGGCCGGCGCGGCCGAGCGGCGTTGCGAACCTTGCGCGCTCCTCCGGATCGATCGGTGCGTTCTGGCCGGCGCCCGTCGCGCCGGTCGGGATCTTGCCCCAGATCGGCGTGTCGATGATGCCGGGATGCACCGAGTTGACGCGGATGCCGTCGTTCAGCTGCGCGCATTCCATCGCGATCGACTTGGCGAACAGCCGCACCGCGCCCTTGGTCGCGCTGTAGCCGGAGAGCGTCGCCGCGCCGCGCAGGCCGGCCAGCGACGACATCATGATGATCGAGCCGCCGCCAGTCTTGCGCATCAGCGGCAGCGAATGCTTCACCGACAGGAATACGCCATCGATATTGATCGCGGTCTGGCGCCGCCAGTCCGCGAGCGACATCTCGACGATCGAAGGCGCTCCGATGCCGATGCCGGCGTTGGAGACCATGATATCGAGGCGGCCGTAGCGCTTGCCGATCTCGGCGACAACCTCGATCCAGCGCTCCTCGCTGGTGACATCCTGCGGCAGGAAAACCACCTCGCGACCGGCTTTCTTGAGCCGCGCAGCGAGCTCGGGTCCCCTCAACTCGTCGATGTCGGTCGCAACAACCGTCGCGCCTTCCTGCGCGAACAATTCGACGATCGCCTCGCCGATACCCGATGCGCCGCCGGTCACCAGCGCGACCTTGCCTTCAACCTGTCCTGCCATGTCCACTCCCGACGTTTCTTATCTGATCACCGCCGGGCCCTGATCCGGTACCGCGACGTCGAGCACACGGAATTGCACACGTTCGGTGCCTTGCCAACGGTCGACTGCAAGAGAGCCCGCCACGTGCAATTGCTGGCCACGATTTTGCGTCAAGGCGCTGCCGAGCTTCTGTCCGACCGAACGGAATGCGATACCGTTGACGATGGAACCGTCGCCGGACTTGAAGCGCAGCCGCAGATGCGCCTGCCCGACCTCGTCGGCATAGACCAGCTGATGCGACGGCAGCGCGATCACCGGCTCCGGATTGGCGGCACCGAACGGACCTGCGCGATTGAGCGTCGCGGCGAATTCCGGCGTTACCGCGCGCGCGGTGACGGCGCCGTCGATGAACAGCTCGTTCTCGTGCCGCGAGTTGGCGACGTCGTCGGCCAGCGCGCTTTCCATGTAGGCGCGGAATTCAGCGAGCTTCTCCTTGCGCAGCGTGACGCCGGCGGCCATCGCGTGCCCACCGCCTTTCATCAGCAGACCATCATGCACCGCCTGGCGCACGGCCTTGCCGATATCGACGCCGCCGATCGAGCGGCCCGATCCGGTGCCGATGCCGCCAGGCTCGAGCGCGATCGCAAAGGCCGGCCGCGCGAACTTCTCCTTGAGCCGTGCCGCGACCAGCCCGACCACGCCGGGATGCCAGCCTTCCGCCGCGGTGACGATGACCGCGCCCTTGTCCTCGAGCCCGAGCGAGGCCAGCGCCTCGGCTTCGGCCTGCGCCTCGGCCGCCTGCTCGATCACCCGCCGCTCGGCATTGAGGCGATCGAGCTCGGCCGCGATCCGCGCGGCCTCCGAGACATCGCCTTCGAGCAGCAGTCGCACGCCGAGATCGGCGCGCCCGATGCGGCCGCCGGCATTGATGCGTGGGCCCAGCATGAAGCCGAGATGCCAGGCCTCCGGCGGGCCATTGAGCCGCGCCACATCCATCAGCGCGGTATGGCCGACATGGTCGCGGCGGCGCATCGCGATCAGGCCCTTGGCGACGAAGGCGCGGTTGAGCCCGATCAGGGGCGCGACGTCGGCGACAGTGCCGAGCGCGACGTGATGCAGCACGCTGAGCAGGTCGGGCTCCGGCATCTCGCGGGTCCAGAAGCCGCGCTGGCGCAGCTCGCGGTTCACCGCCACCAACGTCACGAACACCAGGCCGACGGCCGCGAGATGGCCGAGCCCGGAGAGATCGTCGGGCCGGTTCGGATTGACCAGCGCGTCGACCTCCGGCAACTCGTCGCCGGTCTGGTGATGATCGATCACCACCACCGACATGCCGAGCTTCTTGGCTTCCGCCAGCGGCTCGATGCTGGTGGTGCCGCAATCGACCGTGACGAGCAGCGTCGCGCCCTTCGCCGCCAGGGCGCGGACGGCGTCGACGTTGGGTCCGTAGCCTTCGAAGATGCGATCGGGAATGTGGATCAGCGGATCCAGCCCGCAATGGCGCAGATGCCAGGTCAGCAGCGCCGCCGAGGTCGCGCCGTCGACGTCGTAGTCACCGAAGATCGCGACCTTCTCGCCGCGCACCGCGGCATCCGCGATGCGCTTGGCGGCATGCTCCATCTCGGTGACCGTGTACGGGTCCGGCATCAGCTTGCGGATGGTCGGGTCGAGGAAATCAGGTACCTCGTCGATCGCGACATCGCGCCCCGCCAGCACGCGCGCCAACATCTCCGGCAGATTGTGCCGCTGCACGATCGCCAGCGCCCGCGCCGCCCCGCGCGCATCCAGCCGGTCGCGCCAGAGCTTTCCGGTCAGCGACCGCGCCACGCCGAGGAACGCCTGTGGCGCCTCAACGGGCAGTGCGGATGCGTGCAGCGTCATGATTCCCTTCCAATCAAGCGGGAATCGTAGCGCCTCAGTGAATCCCAAGCCAGTTCTAGCAGCCCATCCGGGTGGCGATTTCCCCGAAATCCTTGGCCACGATGTCCCAGCTGCCGGTGGCCTCGAAATCGACCTTCTGCAATGGGCCGTACTCGGTCGGCCGCGCCACGAACGCCGTCTTCAGGCCGTGCTTCTGCGCGTGCTTGAGATCGTAGTTGTGGGCGGCAACCATCATCACTTGCTCCGGCGGCAGACAGAGCAGCTTTGCCGCACCGAGATAGGTTTCCGGATCGGGCTTGTAGTGCTCGAACAGCTCGGCCGACATCACGAGATCCCAGGGGAGCCCTGCGAACTTCGCCATGTTGGTGAGCAGCGCGACGTTGCCGTTCGACAGCGGCGAGATGATGTATTTGGTCTTCAGCCGGGTCAGGCCGGCGACGCTGTCGGGCCAGCCGTGCAGGCGATGCCAGCCCAGCGTCAGATGGTGCAAATCGGCCTCGGTGAGGCCCTTGATGTCGAATTGTGCGACCAGCTTCTCAAGCGAGCGGCGGTGCAGGACGTCGAGGATGACATAGCCGTTCTGCGGGTTCTTGCGCACCTCGTCCATCGAGGCCGTGTAGACCGCGCGCCAGCCATCGACCAGCGCGGTCCAGTCGGCCTTGATACCACGCGTCTCACCCCATTTGGTGAAGTCGTTGATCAGGCTGGTGCGCCAGTCGACCACGGTTCCGAACACGTCGAACACCAGTGCCTTGACGCCGGAAAGATCGGACATGTTCGTCTCCCTTTGTTGTTCTAGTTGGTTCGTCATTCCGGGCCGAAGCGAAGCGTCGAGCCCGGAATGACGGAGATCGTAGTCTGCCTTTGGTTAGTCGAGGTGGAACTTCTCCAGCTGGCGGTGCTCGGCCTTGATGTAGCGCACGGTGCCGGTGACGGAGCGCATCACGACCGTCTCGGTCTCGATCACGTCCTTCTTGAACTTCACGCCGGTCAGCAGCGAGCCGGTGGTGACGCCGGTGGCGGCGAACAGGCAGTCGCCCTTGGCCATGTCCTCGATGCCGTAGATCATCTTCGGATCGAGGACGCCCATCTTGTGGGCGCGCTCGCGCTTCTCCTCGGTGTCGAGGATCAGGCGACACTGCATCTGGCCGCCGATGCAGCGCAGCGCGACCGCCGCCAGCACGCCTTCGGGCGCGCCGCCGGTGCCGATATACATGTCGACGCCGGTCTCATCGGGCTTGGCGCAGTGAATGACGCCGGCGACGTCGCCGTCGGTGATCAGCTGCACGGCAGCGCCGGTCGAGCGCACGCTGTTGATGATGTCGGCATGGCGCGGACGGTCGAGCACGAGCACATTGATGGCGGTGGGATCGACACCCTTGGCCTTGGCGAGCCGGCGGACGTTGTCGGCCGGCGGCGCGTCGAGCTCGATCACGTTCTTGGCGTAGCCCGGACCGATCGCGATCTTCTGCATGTAGACGTCGGGGGCGTGCAGCAGCGTGCCGCCGTCGGCCATCGCCATGGTGGCGATCGAGCCGGGCATGTTCTTGGCGCACAGCGTGGTGCCTTCGAGCGGATCAACCGCGATGTCGACCTTGGGGCCGGCATTGAGGCCGACCTTCTCGCCGATGAACAGCATCGGCGCCTCGTCGCGCTCGCCCTCGCCGATCACGACCGTGCCCTCGATCGGCAGCTTGTTGAGCTCGCGCCGCATCGCGTCGACCGCGGCCTTGTCGGCGGCCTTCTCCTGGCCGTGGCCGCGCAGCCGCGCGGCCGACACCGCCGCGCGCTCCGTCACGCGCACGATTTCGAGCGTCAGGATGCGCTCGAGCAGCATCTGCGGCGGAACGGAAATATGGGTCGACATCGGCGTACTCCTTAAAGCCTCGGGGACAGGCCAGCCTGCCCGCATCAATCGTCTCACGCCCGACCCGTTCAGGCCATGCGCTAGTTCTTCTCGATCCGGATCACCTGCGGCCGGCCGCTGATGACCTTATCGCGCTGCACTGCGGCCAGCGCACGATGCACCGCATCCTCGCTGGTCGCATAGGTAATCAGAATGACCGGGACCGGTGAAGGTTTTTTGGCCGCACCGTTCACATCGACGCCATCCGGATGCCGTTGCACGATGGACTCCAGAGATATCTTCTGTTCCGCGAGCCGGGTGGCGATTGTTGCGGCAGTGCCTGCAAGATCGCGCGCCATCAGGCGGATATAGTAACCACCCTCATGGCGTTCCATCGGCGCCTTGGTGGTGTTGCGCAACCGCTCCACCGGACGCCCGAACGGCTTGGCGCGGATGCCGCGGGCGACATCGGCGATGTCGGCGACCACGGCCGAGGCGGTTGCGCCGCCGCCGGCGCCGGGGCCGACCAGCGTGATCGGCGGAATCCCCTCGCCGTCGATCGCGACGGCATTGGTGACGCCCATCACCTGCGCGATCGAGGATGATTTCGGCACCATGGTCGGGTGCACGCGCTGCTCGATGCCCTTTGCCGTGCGCACGGCAACGCCGAGCAGTTTTACGCGATAGCCGAGTTCCGCGGCGGCCTTGAGGTCCTCCGGCGTGATCGAGGAGATACCTTCGACATAGACCGCGCTTTCGGCAACCTTGGTTCCGAAGGCGAGGCTCGCCAGGATCGCAAGCTTCTGCGCGGTGTCGTGACCATCGACGTCGAACGACGGGTTGGCCTCGGCATAGCCGAGCCGCTGGGCGTCCTTCAGGCATTCCTCGAACGACAACCCCTCCTGCTCCATCCGGGTCAGGATGTAATTGCAGGTGCCGTTGAGGATGCCGTAGACGCGGTTGACGCTGGTGCCGGCGAGGCCCTCGCGCAGCGTCTTGATGACCGGGATCGCCGCCCCGACCGCCGCCTCGAAATTCAGCGCACCGCCGTGCTTCTCGGCCGCGGCGGCAAGCCGCAGCCCGTGCTTGGCGATCAGCGCCTTGTTGGCGGTCACGACCGACTTGCCGGCCTTCAGCGCGGTCTCGATCGCGGAGAGCGCGGGATCGCCTGCGCCGCCCATCAACTCGACGAAGCAGTCGATGTTGGGATCCTCGGCCAGCGCCTGCGGGCTCTTCGCCCATGCGATGCCGCGCAGGTCGAGGCCACGCTTCTTGGCTTTCGAGCGTGCCGTGACGGCGACGACGCGGATGCCGCGGCCGCTGCGCTCGGCCAGCGCCCGTCCTTGCGTTTCGATGAGGCGGACGACATCGGCACCGACGGTGCCGAGCCCCGCTATGCCCACGTTCAGGGGTGCAACCATGAGATAAAGCAACCTGGAAGGATTAGCGTCGGTTGGCGAGAGGAACGACGTTGTGCAACGTTTCGATGCCGCTTTCAAGGAAGCGGCGCACGCCGCGCGCGGCCTGCCGGATGCGCTGCTCGTTCTCCACCATCGCGATGCGGACATAGCCTTCGCCATGCTCGCCGAACGCAACGCCGGGCGACACCACGACGCCGGATTTCTCCACCATCAGGGTCGCGAACTGCATGCTGCCGACCGCCTCGAACGCCTTGGGTAGCGGCGCCCAAGCGAACATCGAGGCCTGCGGCGGCGGAATGTCCCAGCCGGCGCGGCCAAACGACTCGACCAGCGCGTCGCGGCGCTTGCGGTAGGTGTCGCGCATCTCGCGGATGCAATCGTCGGGGCCGTTCAGCGCGGCGGTCGCCGCCACCTGGACCGGCGTGAAGGCGCCGTAGTCGAGATAGGATTTGACCCGCGCCAGTGCCGCGATGATGCGCTCATTGCCGACCGCAAAGCCCATCCGCCAGCCGGCCATCGAGAACGTCTTCGACATCGAGGTGAATTCGACGGTGACGTCGAGCGCGCCGGGGACCTGCAGCACCGACGGCGGCGGATTGTTCTCGTCGAAATAGACTTCCGCGTAGGCAAGATCGGACAGGATGAAGATGTCGTGCTTCTTCGCGAACGCGACGAGATCCTTGTAGAAGTCGAGGTCCGCGACATAGGCGGTCGGGTTCGACGGGTAGCAGACGATCAGCGCGATCGGCTTCGGAATCGAATGCTGGATCGCCCGCTCGACCGCCTCGAAGAACTGCGGGGTCGGCTCCGACGGCACCGAGCGGATCACGCCGCCCGCCATCAGGAAACCGAACGCATGGATCGGGTAGCTCGGATTCGGGCACAGCACGACATCACCGGGCGCGGTGATCGCCTGCGCAACGTTGGCGAATCCCTCCTTCGAGCCGAGCGTCGCAACCACCTGGGTATCGGGGTTCAGCTTGACGCCGAAGCGGCGCGCATAATAGGCGGCCTGGGCCTTGCGCAGGCCGTTGATGCCACGGGAGGCCGAGTAGCGGTCGGTCCGCGGCTTGCCCAGCGTCTCCTTGAGCTTCTCGATGACGTGGGCCGGGGTCGGCAGGTCCGGGTTCCCCATGCCCATGTCGATGATGTCGGCCCCGGCATTGCGCGCGGCCGCCTTGGCCTGGTTGACCTTCTCAAAGACGTAAGGCGGCAGACGGCGAATGCGGTAAAAATCTTCCATGGGACCCTTGCTCCGACAACCGCGACGCCAGAATCGTCCCCCTTTGGTTCGCTGCTGAAGCCGGCTCGGCCTCTTACAGAAATCGCACTGAATCAATGACTTAGAGCGAATTCAGGCGCACGATCGGGGGACTGCGGCCGGATCTGCGGTTGAATTGAGTTTCTTTTAGCACGGACGCCGGGCGGCGCCAGCGCTGATCGGCCGATCTCGCGCGCTCACTTCCCGCTTTGGGCGGCCGTCGCGGCCTGAGCCTGGGCCTGGCGATCGCGCGCGGCAACCAGCTCCTGCTCGATCTTGGCTTGATCCGCCGGCTTGATCGTCGGATCAGCGCGATCCGGCGGAAGGTCGTGGACCGGGAGGTAGCCGTTGGCGTCCTTTTGCCGCGCCGGCGCATCGGCCGGCATGGCCATATCGGCAATCGTGCTCGAGCACCCGCTCAGCGCCAGCAACGACGCGAGCAGCGCTGCGGCCGCGAGCCCCCTGTTCATTCGATCGATCGGCATGCGCCGAATTGTCCCCAACAAGCTAGCGCGCACGTCGCACATTGCCGACACGGGTCGCACTGGTACGAGCCTTGCAGCGTCCCCGCTGCATTAATCCTGGCTTTAGCGGTTTCAAACCATTGTCGCCCGAAACGCTTAAAGCGTGAACACCAAAAGCGACCCCTGAGGCTTCAATATGACGGAACAAAGATTTTTTTATCGCACCGCAACAGAGCGAAACATCGGCTTTTGACTGATTTCCGCTACCGCACCGCGCGATGACGCCCCCCAAACGACGCGATATTGTCCTTCAGATGAGCAACGTCAGTACCGACACCCAAGCCACCCCGAAATTCAACGCCGAAGCCTTCGCCATGAACATCGCCCGGGCGATGGAGAGCAGCGGCCAGGCGCTGGCGGCCTATCTCAAGCCGCGCCAGACCGGGGAAGTCCGCGACAAGCCGCCGAACGAGCTCGGTGAGGTCATCAAGACCTTCAGCGTGATCGCCGAATACTGGCTAGCCGACAAGGAGCGGGCCTCGTCGCTGCAGATGCAGCTCGGCAAGGATTACCTCGATCTCTGGGGATCGGCCGTGCGCCGCATGGCCGGCGAAGCCGATGCCAAGCCCGCGATCGCGCCGGCGCCGCGCGACAAGCGCTTCCAGGATCCGGAGTGGAAGTCGAATCAGTTCTTCGACTTCATCCTCCAGCTTTATCTGTTGACCGCGAAATGGGCGCAGCAGCTGGTCAACGACGCCGACGGTATCGACCCGCACACGCGAAAGAAGGCCGAATTCTACGTCCAGCAGATCACCAACGCGCTGGCGCCGTCGAATTTCGTGCTGACCAATCCGGAAGTGCTGCGCGCTACCGTCGAGACCAATGGCGACAATCTGGTCCGCGGCATGAAGATGCTGGCCGAGGATATCGAGGCCGGCCACGGCACGCTGAAGATCCGCCAGTCCGATTCGAGCAATCTCGAGGTCGGCGTCAACATGGCGACGACGCCGGGCAAGGTGATCTACCAGAACGAGCTGATGCAGCTGATCCAGTATTCGCCGGCAACCGAGAACGTGCTGCGCACGCCGCTCCTGATCGTGCCGCCATGGATCAACAAGTTCTACATCCTCGATCTGCGCCCTGAGAAATCCTACATCAAATGGTGCGTCGACCAGGGCATCACGGTGTTCGTGATCTCATGGGTCAACCCGGACAAGGAGCTCGGCAAGAAGACCTGGGCCGACTACATGACCGAAGGCCCCCTCACGGCGATGGACGTGATCGAGAAGGTCACCGGCGAGTTGAAGGTGCACACCGCCGGCTATTGCGTCGGCGGCACCATGCTCGCCTCGACGCTGGCCTACCTTGCCGAGAAGCGCCGCCAGCGCGTGACGTCGGCGACGTTCTTTGCCGCGCAGGTCGACTTCACCCACGCCGGCGACCTGCTGGTGTTCGTCGACGAGGACCAGATCTCGGCGCTGGAACGCGACATGCAGGAATCCGGCGTGCTCGAGGGCAGCAAGATGGCGATGGCCTTCAACATGCTGCGCTCGAACGACCTGATCTGGTCGTATGTCGTGAACAACTATCTGAAGGGCCAGCCGCCCTCCTCGTTCGACCTGCTGCACTGGAATTCGGACGCGACGCGGATGCCGTCGTCGAACCACTCCTACTATCTGCGCAACTGCTATCTGGAGAACCGGCTGTCGACCGGCACGATGGTGCTCGACAACACGCTGCTCGATCTGTCGAAGGTGAAGGTGCCGGTCTACAACCTCGCCGCACGCGAGGATCACATCGCGCCGGCGGAATCGGTGCTCTACGGTTCGCAGTTCTTCGGCGGCCCGGTGAGATATGTGCTGTCCGGCTCCGGCCATATCGCCGGCGTGGTCAATCCGCCCGCCTCGAAGAAGTACCAGTACTGGACCAACGACAACATCAGGGACATCAAGCTCGCCGACTGGCTGAAGGGCGCCGAGGAACACAAGGGATCGTGGTGGCCCGACTGGCGCGGCTGGCTGGAAAGCCATGATCCGGAGATGGTGCCGGCACGCATCGTGGGCTCGAACGGGGTGTCGACGCTCGAGGACGCTCCGGGCAGCTATGTCCGCGTCCGCGCGTAGCGCCAAGCCTTCGTAGCGCCAAGTCTCCCGCTCAGCTATAAATAGATCGTCCCGACGGTCGGGAATCGAATTGACGTGAGGGGGAGACGATGACGCGCGAACTGTTCTGGCTGTCGCTGACGGTGATCCTGACCGGGCTGCTGTGGATTCCCTACATCATCAACCGCTGCCAGGTGCGCGGCCTCTCCGGCGCCATGGGCAACCCCTCCCGCACCGACAAGCCGCATGCCGAATGGGCCAACCGGCTGATGTTCGCCCACGACAACGCGGTCGAGAACCTCGTGATCTTCGCGCCGCTGGTCTTGATCCTCAACGCAGCCGACTACTCCACCAAATGGACCGTGCTGGCCTGCGCCGTTTATTTCTGGGCCCGCGTCGCACATCTGATCGTCTACACGCTCGGCCTGCCGGTGTTCCGCACCCTGGCCTTCACGGTCGGCTTCATCGCCCAGGCGGTGCTGGCGCTCGCGATCTTCAAGATCCTCTAGAGCAACACATTCGCGCCGGCCGCGGTGACGGCCGCGCCGGCGCTATTCCTCACCCTTGCGCACCACGATATGTAGCATCGTCGCGGGCGCCTCATCGAAGCTCTTGATCTCGCTGGTGTCGGACGAGACTTGGGTCCACGCCCCTGACAGGGCGTAGGTCGCCGCCAGCCAGTCGGCGGCGGGATAATTGTAGTAGCGGCCGATGCTGTCGCGGCCATCGCCGTGGCCGACCTTGTAACTTGCGTAGAAGATGCCGCCGGGTTTCAGCGCGCGATGGATGCGACTGAGGATGCCGGCCAATTCGTCGCGCGGCACATGCAGCAGGCAGGCGCTGGCCCAGACGCCGTCATAGGCCTCGCGATCCTCGAGCTGATCGAACAGCATCGCCTCGACGGGATGGTTGATGCGGCGCGCCGCGACCGCAGCCATTTCAGGTGAACCGTCGGTCGCGCGCAGCACGAAGCCTTCGGCAAGCATGACAGCAGCATGATTGCCGGCACCGCAGCCGAGTTCGAGGATCGCGCCGCCCGGCGGCAGCAGCTTGAGAAAACCTGTCAGCCGGGCGGACGGCGCTTTCGCCCACCCGGCATAGGCCTCGGCATTGCGCCGGTAGAATTGCAGCGTGGCGTCGTCCACGAAGCGCACCTCACCGTCAGGCGTCGGCCAGCCCGAGCATCAGCCGCATGTTCTGGACCGCGGCACCCGAGGCGCCCTTGCCCAGATTGTCGAGCCGGGCGACCAGCACGGCCTGGCGGTGCTTGTCATTGGCGAACACATAAAGCTCGAGCTGGTTGGTCTCGTTGAGCGCCTCCGGCTCGATCTTTCCGCCCTTGGCGGCCTCGTTCTGCAGCGGCATCGCCGAGACGTATTTGCTGCCAGCGTACCACTTCGCCAGCACGGCCTGCAGGTCGGCACCATCAGGCTTGCCCGGCAGCGCATCGAGTTGCAGCGGCACCGAGACCAGCATCCCTTGCCGGTAGTTGCCGACCGACGGGACGAAGAGCGGCCGCCGCGTCAGATGCGAATAGAGCTGCATCTCCGGCACATGCTTATGCTCGAAGCCGAGTCCGTAGAGGTGGAAGGCCGGCGCCGAGCCGTCCTCGAAGCTTGCGATCATCGACTTGCCGCCGCCCGAATAGCCGCTCACCGCATTGATCGTGACGGGATAGTCGGCCGGGAGCAGGCCACCATCGACCAGTGGCCGCAGCAGCGCGATCGCGCCGGTCGGATAGCAACCCGGATTGGAGACCTTCGGCGCGGTGCGGATCTTGTCGGCCTGGTCGGGCGCGAGCTCGGCGAAGCCGTAGGCCCAGTCGGGCGCGACGCGGTAGGCGGTCGACGCATCGAGCACCTTCGGCGCCGCATTGCCCATCGTGTCGATCAGCGCGACGGTCTCCTTGGCGGCCTCGTCAGGCAGGCAAAGGATCACGAGATCCACCTCCTCCATCAGCGCCCGCTTGGCACCCGCGTCCTTCCGCTTGTCCTCAGCGATCTGCTTCACCGCGACGTCACCGATGGCGTGCAGCCGCTCCTGGATGCCGAGGCCGGTGGTACCGGACGCGCCGTCGACGAACACGGTTGCCTTGGTCGCACCGCTCTTGGTTTTCGGCTGGTTGGTGTCGGTGACGGTCATGGCATGGTCCTTTCAAGTTCGTTCGTTTCGTTTAACACATCTGGCCGCGCCTGCGCCGCCAACGAGGATGGGCAATTATCCCTGGATTGAGTGCACCCTCCCCCACAACAACAACCCCTGCTCACGGAAACAGCACGATCTGCTCCAGCCCGGTGGTTTCGGGCAAGCCGAACATCAGGTTCATATTCTGGATCGCCTGTCCGGCCGACCCCTTCACAAGATTATCAAGCGTCGAGAGCACGATGGCGCGGTTCTTGATCCGGTCGGCGACGACGCCGATCTGAACGTAATTCGAACCGCGCACGTTCTGCGTCTGTGGCAGCACGCCCTTCTTCGTCACATATACGAACGGCTCGTGGGCGTAGGCCTTTTCCAGCTCGGCGCGCAAATCGTCCGGCGTAGCCCCGTTGAGCTTGACATAGGATGTGCAGAACTCACCACGCGCCATCGGAATGAGATGCGGGGTGAAGTTCACTGTCACAGCGGAGCCCGCGGCCGCGCCGATTTCCTGATCGATCTCCGCCGAATGTCGATGGCTTCCGACCGAATAGGGCGACAACCCTTCGCCGGCCTCGCTGAACAGCGTGTTCTGCTTCAGTCCGCGTCCGGCGCCGGTGACGCCCGACTTTGCGTCGATGATGATGTCGTCGACGTCAATCAGCTTTGCCTTCGCCAGCGGAACAAGCGCCAGCAGCACCGCCGTCGGATAGCAGCCGGGGCAGGCCACCAGCCGCGCGGCCGTAACCTTCTCCCGGTAGAGTTCGGTGAGCCCATAGACGGCCTCGTCCTGCAATTCGAGCGCCCGGTGCTCATGGCCGTACCATTGCGCGTAGCTGTCCTTGTTGCGCAGCCGGAAATCCGCGGACATATCGAGGATCTTGATTCCGGGATTGGCTTTCAGCACCGCGGCGATGATCTCTTGCGTCGTCCCATGCGGCAGGCCGCAGAACACGGCATCGAGCTGCGTCCAGTCGACCTTTTCCCATTCCACGAGCTTTGGCAGGTCGAGCATGAAGAAGTGAGGAAACACCTCGCTCATCGCCTTGCCGGCATGGGTGTTGGCGGTAAGCGCGGTGATTTCGGCATTCGGGTGCCGCGCCAACAGGCGCACCGCGTCGGCGCCGGTGTAGCCGGACGCGCCCAAAATTCCGATCTTCTTCTTCGTCATTGCTCGCTCCTCGGAAGCCTAGTCATCTCGGCCTGTACCATCGCGAACGCCTGCGGGCGCACATCGCGCATCAAAGCCGCAATGTCCCGGGCACCGGCTTCGACCTGCAATGCGAGCGTGTTGCCGACCGCCGCGAAATCGGTTTCAGACTTGTGCTGGTTCAGCTTGAAACTGCCCTCCACCTCTTCCACCACCATCTCGAGGCCCACGATGGCCTTCTTCATGGCTTCCAGCCGCGCGGTGGTCATCTTGCCCGACACCCACGGCTTTTTCGGCAGCAGCCGCTCCTCGAACTTGGCGCTCAGCACGTCGATCTGAACGGCAAGCTCTTCGTCCGACATGGTCCGCACCGGCCCGGTCAGATGAACGGCCTGATAAAGCCAGGTCGGCACTTGATCGGGCGACACATACCAGTCCGGCGACACATAGGCATCCGCGCCGGTGACGGCCAGCAGCCACGGGCCACCGTGCGCCAGCTTTACCAGCGGATTGTGACGAGCAACATGAAACAGCGCCCGCGGCGTACCGTCGGCGGCGTAGGTCAAATAGAACGGCAGCGCCGAGGCGATCGGCTTGCCGCCGTCCCACGCGCAGGCGAGGCCGAAACCGCGCGCTTCGGCGAACGCAAGGCTCGCGGCGCGGTCAGGCTTGAAAGGCGGTGGCGTATACATGGTCGAAAGCTCCTGCGTGACGAAGGAGCCGCCAGATCGAACCGCGTGTCTTTTTCAGGAGAGCGCCGCGGGAGAAGATCCGGCGGCAGAGGCGATGGTCTTAAACGCGAACGACCGCCCATACCGCGAGAATGCGGCGGCGGCGGGCGATGACGATGGTCGCGGCGTTGATCATGGGCGCGGCTATAAGGCCGCGGCCGTTTTGCGTCAAGGAAAACCGCTCAGATCGACGGATTCCACGGCGCCGGCACGACGCGATAGCCGTTGCCGTCCTTGACCACATTGCCGAGGCCCGGGAACGGATAGTGATAGCCCTGCACCTGGAGCCGCTCCGCAACCACCATGTCGTAGATCCGGCGGCGGGTCTTCTCCGCCACGTCGCCGTCCTGGTCGAAGAACGCATGCCAGCCGGGATTTGCCGCGAACAGGTTCGGATTGTTGGTGACGTCGGACTGGATGAAGACCTTGTCCGCCCGCGAAGCCAGCACGTAGGAGGTGTGGCCCGGCGTGTGGCCGACGGTCTCGACCGAGGTCAAGCCCGGCGCGATCTCCTTGCCCCACTCGTAGGGCGTAACCTTCTTCTTCAGGCCGGCTTCGAAAATATTCCGGTTGTTCTTGAACAGGCCCTGCATGCGGCCGGCCGGCGCCCGGCTCATCTCGCCGTCGTCCATCCAGAACTTCCATTCGGCCGCCGGCACCAGCACTTCGGCATTCGGGAACGCCGGTGTGCCCTCGGCCGTCAGCAGGCCGTTCACGTGATCGGTATGGAAGTGCGAGATCACGACCATGTCGACATTCTTCGGATCGAAGCCGGCCGCGGCGAAATTGTCGACGAACTGGCCACTGGCGCCCTTTGTGCTGGCTTTCGCCAGCGCGCCATTGCCGGTGTCGATCACAACCAGCTTGCCGCCGGTGTTGAGCACCAGCGGCGCGTACCAGATCGACACCATGTCGCGCGGCATGAAGGCCTTCTCCAGCGCCGCGTTGATATCGTCGCGCTTCGCATTCGGGATGAAGGAATCTTCCAGCTTGAAGACGTTCTTGCCGTCCGACACCGCGGTGACGAGGATGTCGCCGACCTTGTAGCGATAGAAGCTCGGCGCCTGCTTGTCGGCGACGGGCGCGGCGGCGGCCGCGGGAGCAGCTGGCAGCAACGGTGCGGCGGCGATGCCGGCAGCACCTGCGAGAGCGCGACGTCGTGTCAAATCCATCTGATGTCCTCCCAGTGAAGCAATGATGCGCCCGGCGGAGCCGCGTCCGCTGCGGTGAGTTTGCTCAGCGTTCTGACAGTCGCGTGAAGACGGCTACGCAAGCAATTGTTCTTCCGCCTAACCCCTGCATCGTGGCGATATTCCGGATATCGTTACACCACCCGCCACATCCACTCGACGACCTGGCCGATGACGTCGCCGAACAGCAGCAGCGCCGCCGACCAGACCAAGGCGGAGACGAAATTGGCGATCTGGAATTGCCAGTACGACATCTCGAAAATGCCGGCCGCAAGCGGCACCGAGGCGCGCAGCGGGCCGAAGAAGCGGCCGATGAAGATGCTGGGCACGCCCCAGGTCTTCACGAAGGCCTCGCCACGCGGCAGGATTTCCGGATAGCGCGACAGCGGCCACATCTGCGCGACCTGCTCCTTGTAGCGATAGCCGAACCAGTAGGAGATCCAGTCGCCGAGCGCAGCCCCGATGCCGCCTGCGATCCAGATCGGCCAGAAATTGATCCCGCTGACGCCGATCAGGGCGCCGATCGCAACCAGCGCGCCCCAGGCGGGCACCAGCAACGAGATGAAGGCGAGCGATTCAGCGAACGCCAGCAGCATGACGATCGGAGCGGCCCAGGCCTGGTGATGGCGGACGAATTCGGCCAGGGCCCGCGCAAAGTCTTCCATCTCGTCGAGTGCCCTCCGCTCCGTTGAAAACCGAATGAACCTTTGTAGTCGCACGCAGCCTAAGAACAGGTAAGCCAGCCCATTGCGTGACATCAAGTCACAAAGGCGGGGATCAAACGTGATTTCCCACATGCCCCCACGGTCCGGGCTGGCTGGCATCTCCCTCATAAGAAGAAGGAATCACTTGATGATCGGGTCACTGATGATGTGCGTCGGCGTTCTAGTCCTGTTGTTCGGAATGCTCGCGGGCATCGTTATGGGTATCCAGCACGACTTCACGTTGGGGCCGGCGCATGCGCATCTCAATCTCGTCGGCGGCGTGCTGCTGTTCCTGTTCGGCCTGTATTACCGGCTGGTGCCGGCAGCCGGAACCATGTTGCTCGCCAAAATCCAGGGCTGGCTGCATATCGTCGGCGGCATCCTGTTTCCGGTCGGCGTTGCCGCCGTGTTGCTGAAGGGTCCCTCGTTCGAGGCGGCGCCGATCGTGGGATCGCTGATGGTGGTCGCCGCCATGGCCCTGTTCACGGTCGTTGTATTCCGCACCTCGCGGGCGTAATCGCAGGCTCCTATCTACACAGGCGGCCGAGCCCTCCCGGCGCGGCCGCCCCCATTTGGCAGCCCATCCGTGGCATAGTCAGAGCAACCGATTCGCTGCGCCCAGATCGGCGCATCACTTGAAGAACCATGTCCAAACCACTGAAATCGAACGCAAAAAGCAAATCTGCCGACGATCTGTTCGGAGCCCCGGAGCCGAAGGGACGCGCCCCGGCGAAGGCCGCTTCGCGGCCCACAGGAGACGCCGAAGCCGGTTATACGGCGGCTGATATCGAAGTGCTGGAAGGGCTGGAACCGGTTCGCCGGCGCCCTGGCATGTATATCGGCGGTACCGATGAGAAGGCGCTGCACCACCTGTTCGCCGAGGTGATCGACAACTGCATGGACGAGGCGCTCGCCGGCCACGCCACCTTCATCGACGTGGAGCTCACCACCGACGGCTTCCTGACCGTGACCGACAATGGCCGCGGCATTCCGGTCGATCCGCATCCGAAATTCCCGAAGAAGTCGGCGCTCGAAGTCATCATGTGCACGCTGCATTCGGGCGGCAAGTTCGACTCCAAGGTCTACGAGACCTCGGGCGGTCTGCACGGTGTCGGCGTCTCGGTGGTCAACGCCCTCTCCTCACGGCTCGAGGTCGAGGTCGCGCGCAGCGGGCAGTTGCACCGCATGACGTTCGAGCGCGGCCATCCCAAGGGCAAGCTCGAAGACCTCGGCAAGGTCAACAACCGCCGCGGCACGCGGATTCGCTTCAAGCCGGACACCGACATCTTCGGCGCCAAGGCGGCCTTCAGGCCGCAGCGTCTGTTCAAGATGACGCGCTCGAAGGCCTATCTGTTCGGCGGCGTCGAGATCCGCTGGCACTGCGACCAGCAGCTGTTGAAGGGCGTCGAGGACGTCCCGACGGAAGCCAAGTTTCACTTCCCCGGCGGCCTGAAGGATTATCTCGCCGCGGCGATCCACGCCGACACGCTGGTGCATCAGGATATCTTCTCCGGCAAATCCGGCCGCAGCGGCGCGCATGGCGCCTGCGAATGGGCCGTGGCCTGGACGGCCGATGCCGACGGCTTCCTGTCGTCCTACACCAACACGGTGCCGACGCCCGACGGCGGCACGCATGAATCGGGCCTGCGCAGCGCACTGCTGCGCGGCCTGAAGGACCACGCCGAGCGCGCCGGTCAGGGCAAGCGCGCGGCCTCCATCACTTCGGAAGACGTGATGGTGGGCGCGGCGGTGATGCTCTCGGTGTTCGTGCGCGAGCCTGAATTCCAGGGCCAAACCAAAGACCGGCTCGCCACCGCCGAAGCGCAGCGCATCGTCGAACAGGCGATGAAGGACCCGTTCGACCATTGGCTGTCGGGCAATCCGAACCAGGCCAACCGGCTGCTCGATTTCGTGATCGATCGCGCCGAGGAACGGCTGCGGCGCCGCCAGGAAAAGGAAACCGCGCGCAAGACCGCCGGCAAGAAGCTGCGCCTTCCCGGCAAGCTCGCGGATTGCTCCGATGCCGGCACCGAAGGCTCCGAACTCTTCATCGTCGAAGGTGACTCGGCCGGCGGCAGCGCCAAGCAGGCGCGCGATCGCAAGACCCAGGCCGTGCTGCCGCTGCGCGGCAAGATCCTCAACGTCGCGTCCGCCGGCAAGGACAAGCTGACCGCCAACGCGCAACTCTCCGACCTCGTGCAGGCGATCGGCAGCGGCACGCTCGCGCACTATCGCGAAGAGGATCTGCGCTATCAGCGCATCATCATCATGACCGACGCCGACGTCGACGGCGCGCACATCGCGTCGCTCCTGATCACCTTCTTCTACCGGCAGATGCCGCGGCTGATCGACGAAGGGCATCTCTATCTGGCGGTGCCGCCGCTCTACAAATTGAAGCACGGCACCAAGTCGGTTTACGCCCGCGACGACGCGCACAAGGAAGAGCTGCTCAAGAGCGAATTCAACGCCAACGCCAAGGTCGAGGTGAATCGCTTCAAAGGGCTCGGTGAGATGATGCCGGCGCAGCTGAAGGAAACCACGATGGATCCGGCCAAGCGCACGCTGCTGCGCGTGGTGCTGCTCGCCGACGATCGTGAAGGCACCGCCGACTCGGTTGAGCGGCTGATGGGCACCAAGGCGGAAGCCCGCTTTGCCTTCATCTCGGACAAGGCCGAATTCGCCAGTGACGATCTCCTCGACGTCTAAGGCCAACCAACTGATTTAAAATGATTTTCCGGCCGCCCCAGATCGGGGCGGCCGTTTTCGTTCGCGCGTTCGGAGAGTGCCCGCGACTTCGTTTTCGGGCGGTTGTGTCTCACCCGCAACAGCATTTCCGGCGGAACCACGTATAGTCCTGACATGAGTTTCGGGAATCGGTGCTACCGCGACCCCGTCAGCGACCCGATCGAACGCTAAAGTCGAGGATTTGGATATGAAGAAGATTTTGCTCGCTCTGACCGCGGTTGCTGCGATGACGGGTTCCGCGTCGGCTGCCGATCTGGCCGCCCGCCCCTACACCAAGGCTCCGGCCCCGATCGCGGTGGCGCCGAGCTGGACCGGCTTCTACATCTTCGGCGGTGGCGGCGGCGGCGTCTGGGACGCTGACACCGGCGTCCAGTCGACCGTCACGGGCGCGCCGATCCTCGGCTTCAACCAGCGCCAGGGCGGCGATGGCTGGTTCGGTACCGTCGGTGCCGGTTACGACTGGCAGACCGCCAACAGCTGGGTCCTCGGCGTGTTCGCCGACGGTCAGTTCGGAAGCCTGAAGGGCACGATCCAGGATCAGGGTCCGTTCCTCGCTGGCAACATCAAGAACGACTACAGCTGGGCCGCCGGTGCGCGCCTCGGTTATCTGGTCGCTCCGAACGTTCTGTCCTACGTCAACGCCGGTTACTCCAGCTCGCACTGGAAGGGCACCACGCTGTTCAACACCGCGACCGCTCTTCCGGCCGGCCTGCACACCAACGGCTTCGATCGCAGCGGCTGGTTCGTCGGCGGCGGCGTCGAGAACAACTTGAACATCTTCGGCATCACCGCGCCGGGCTGGTTCATGAAGACCGAGTACCGCGCTGCCTACTACGACAACAAGAACATCTCGGAACTCGCCGACGTCACCAACATCTCGAACGGCCGCGACATCACCTTCAAGCCGTTCGTCCAGACCATCAGCACCTCGCTGGTCTACCGCTTCAACTGGACCGGTCCGGTTGTTGCCAAGTACTGAGCTGAATACGCCCTGCTGATCTGGCAGACGAAAAGCCCCGGCATTGTCCGGGGCTTTTTTGTTGCCCGAACGGCTTCGGAAACGATCGCGCGCGCAAGCCTCCTGGCGCAGGGCCGACCGGCCGCGCCCGATCTGGTCAGCGCTGTAGCGATCGGGCACTCTCGCGCCCGGATTCAAACCACAGCGGACAACAACAATGAGAAACGGACAGTTTGATCTCTCGGGCCGGGTCGCGATCGTCACCGGCGGCAATGGCGGCATCGGGCTCGGCATGGCGCGCGGCCTCGCGGATGCCGGCGCGGCGGTTGCCGTGGTCGGCCGCAACGAGGCGAAATCGAAGGCCGCCGTCGAGGATCTGGGCAAGCGCGGCGTCAAGGCGATCGCCGTGGCCACTGACGTCACCGACAAGGCCGCCGTCGCGGCGATGGTCGAGCGGGTCATCGGCGAGCTCGGCCGGATCGACATCCTCGTCAACAACGCCGGCATGAGCATCCGCAAGCCGCCGCACGAACTCGAGCTCGACGAGTGGAGCCGCGTGATCGACACCAACCTCACCAGCGCCTTCCTGTGCTCGAAGGCGGCCTATCCTGCGCTCAAGGCCTCGGGCCACGGCAAGATCATCAATATCGGCTCCATGATGTCGATCTTCGGCGCGAGCTTCGCCGCGGCTTATGCCGCCAGCAAGGGCGGCATCGTGCAGTACACCCGCGCCTGCGCCAACGCCTGGGCCCCCGACAACATCCAGGTCAATGCCATCCTGCCCGGCTGGATCGACACCGATCTGACGAAGGGCGCGCGCCAGCAGGTCGCCGGGCTGCACGAGCGCGTGCTTGCACGCACGCCGGCGGCCCGCTGGGGCGCGATCGACGACTTCTCGGGGATCGCCGTGTTCCTGGCCTCGCCGGCGTCGGACTTCGTCACCGGCACCGCGATCCCGGTCGACGGCGGCTATTCGGTGATGGCCTGAAACACCGAATCCCTGAAACACAAGAGCCCCGGCGCTGGCCGGGGCTCTTGCATCCTGTTCGCCTCACTAAAGCGTTTTCGAGCGAAGTGGCTACCGGTTCGCGTGAAGAAAACGCGTCAAAACTAGAATCTAGAGTCCCGTTCCGATTCAATCGGAACGGGATAGGGCTCTAGAGCTCAGTAGCGCGCGATCACCGGCGCGTCGAACTTGTAGTTCATGCGCACCACCGCCCACTGGATGTCGCGCGGCTTGGCGTCGAACGTGTAGGTGCCCGCAGCGGTCCCTGCGAGCTGATAGGTCTGACGCTCGAAGGCTGCGTAGTTGTACTCGACGCCGATGGTCCAGTTGCGGGTGATGCCGTATTCCCAGCCGGCGCCGACCGTCCAGCCGCTGGCCCAATGGGTCTGGCTGCCGGAGCCGGTTGCCGGCGGAACGTTGTCGACGACGGACAGGCGGTTGTTCACGCCGGCATAGCCGCCCTTGAAATAGAGCAAATTGTTCTGGATCGCGTAGCCGGCACGGCCGACGATCGTTGCCATGACGTTCGAGCGCCAGCTGAATTGATCGTCGCGGCCGGCGCCGAACACCGTGTTGGTGACGCGGCCGGAATTGTCGAGCGCCGAGATCGTGCCCTCGACGCCGAACACGAAGTTGTTGGCCTGCCAGTTGTAGCCGATCTGACCGCCGCCCATGAAACCTGAGCCGCGTTGCCGAAAGCCCTGGCCGGGCGCGAGATCGCCGAACGCCGTCGTGTTCGCGCTGTTGATCCACTGCTCGTTGGTCCAGGCGCCGCCGAGATGGCCGCCGATGTAGAAGCCGGACCAGTTGTAGACCGTTTCCACATAGGCCGGCGCCTTGGTGTACGGACGGGCGGCAAGATCGGCGGCCGATGCGGCACTGAGGCCGAGCGCCGTGGTCACGGTGAGCGCGGCTATGAATTTGGCACGAGACATGGTGGCATCCCCAGATTGTCTGATGGGGATGAGCTTTCCCAGAGAGACCCTTACCAAAAGCAAACCGCGGGAACCGGCCGTGCAGAATCCGTGTGCGCCGTTTCGAATCATGTCTGTCTGTTGCAATCACGCAACTTCTAACGGCTCCTTTAAGCGGCTGTTATCCTTGATAAATTCTATCCGCGCGCACAACGTCCGTCAGCGCGCGGCCGGCGAATGCACGTGCTCCGGCCGCACCCCGACCGCGACAAGGCGCGCCGTCAGCGCCTGCAGCCAAGGCATCGCGGTGATCAACCGCAACGCGAACGGCACCGGTTGGTCGCCGCCCTTCAGCGCGGCGCTGATGATGTTGTTCTGCGCGATCACCTGCATGCGCTGCGTCACCCGCACCGGGAATTCGCGGCGACGACGCACCGCATCGAGCTCGTGCTCCGTCGGACAGCCTTGTGCGAGCTTGGCCGCCAGGATGTTGGCGGTCGCGACCGCGTCCTGCACCGCGAGGTTGACGCCGACGCCGCCGATCGGCGACATCGCGTGCGCAGCGTCGCCGATGCAGAGCAGGCCGGGACGGGTCCAGCGCGTCAGGCGATTGATCGCGACCGTGAGCAGCTTGACGTCGTCAAAGCTCCTCACGTCGGCAATACCGGCCTTGAGGATCGGCGCGAGCCGCAGCACGTCGTCGAGCAGCGCCGGCAATCCCCTCGCCTTCACGGCCTCATACTGTCCCTTGGCGATCACATAGGCGCATTGCCAATAGTCGCCGCGATCGAACGTCACCATCATCTTGCCCTGGTCGATGCGGGCGAACAAATTCTCGGTCTCGTCCCGGCGCCGCCCGACCCGAAACCACAGCACGTCCATCGGCGCGCCGATCTCCTCGACGTCGAGGCCGGCGCGCTCGCGCACGATCGAATGCCGACCGTCGCAGCCGATGGTGAGATCGGCTTCGATCTCGATCGGGCCATCAGGCGTGTTCACGTGGACGCCCGCAACAGCGTCGCCGCGCCGGATCAGGTCGGTCGCCTCGGCGCTCATCAGCACCTCGAGCGAAGGGAAACGCTTGCCGCTCTCGCGCAGGAAATTGAGGAAGTCCCACTGCGGCATCATCGCGATGAAAGGATATTTGACGGTGAGGCGGCTGAGGTCGGCGATCCGCACCGAGGTGCCGCCGAACACGCCGTCGAGCTTCTGGATGTCCTGGTGCGGCAGTTTCAGGAAGTCGTCGATCAGACCGAGTTCATCCATCACCTGCAGGGTCGACGGATGCACGGTGTCGCCGCGGAAGTCGCGGAAGAAGTCGGCGTGCTTCTCCAGCACCACGACATCGACCCCGGCGCGCGCGAGCAGATAGCCGAGCATCATGCCGGCCGGCCCGCCGCCGACGACGCAGCAGCGCACTTTCATCTGGCGCGTGTTCGGCGCTGCCGAATTGCCTGCATCCATGATGCCTTCCCTACCGCTGCTTCGACCCTCAGGCCTCGATTGTAACGCGGACAGGGCGACAAGGATGCAAGGCTATCGCCTGAACGTCTTGATTTCCGACACGCTGCCGTCGCGGTAGGTCAGCTCCACCGAAACCGATTTGGTCTGCGGCGCGAGCTTCAGATAGGGCTGCGCGTCGGACGGGATTGCGCTCGGATCGCGCGAATTGCAGACCGGCATCTTCAACACCTTATCCGGTACCGCGGTGTCGATGCCGATCCGCACCTCGCGGATCGCGCAGCGATATGACATCAGGTGCGTGTAGTAGACGAGCAGCCCATTGAACTCGCGGAACGACAGCCAGCTCGTCGCGGTCATGTCGAGGATCTTGCGCTGGTCGCGGATCAGCGCGGCATCGGGATCGAACTTGATCGGGAACGGCCCCTGCATCTCGCCCTGCGTATCGACGTACCGGAGCTCGATCGTCGCCGCTGGCGCATCGGCCGGCAGCTCGATCGATGGATTGGGCATCCGCTTGCGCGTGCGCGGATCGAGCGTGTCCATGAAGCCGGTTTCGCGGAAGTCGCCGCTGTCGCCGATCCGCCAGGAGATGCCGAGCGTCGGATCGGCAATCGAGAACACGACGGTCCAGCCGCCATTGTGCCGCGAGAAGCTCGCGATCGGCGCGTTGATCGAGTCTTCCTTCGGCAGCTTCGGCACCGAGACCGGCGGCAGCGCGGCCACCTGCTGCGGCGGAGCGGACGGCTTGGCCGCCTCGGCCTGCGCCTCTGCCTTCCCTTTGGCGATCCCGTTCAGGAACACGTCGTCGACCATCTGGTCGAAATAGACCGGAATCTGCTTGTGCTTCACGGTCTCGGCCATCTCGCTGACCAGGCGCCGCGTACGCTGGGCGACCTGCACCAGGTTTTCACCGGGCTGCAGCAGCTCCCTGGCAAAGGTCCGCGTGAACACCGAATTGGGATTGGCGTCGTCGTTCGACAGACGGTCGAGCGCGGTCTGGCGCGGCCCTGCCGAGAACACCGAAAACACGCCTTCCGGCAGCTGCGTCATCGGCGCGAGGCCACCGCCGCCGGCAACCGCGCGCGTGCCGGCGCGCTCGAATGGATTGTTGCGGCAGGCGTCGAACACCAGGATCGAGGTCCGCGCCTTCTTGTTCTGCAACCGCTCGATGATGCGGTCGGCGAGAACCGAGGCGTCGCGCACCAGCTCTTCCTGCCCTTCGGTGGCGGCCGGCACGTCGGTCGGGAGCAGGAAATTCTGGCCTGCGATCTCGAAGCCGTGACCGGCATAGAAGAAGAACGCGGTGTCGCCGGGTTCCACGGCGCGGTCGAAGGCAAGCAGCGTCTCGGAGAACGCCTGCCGGTTCAAATTCTCGGCTACCATGACGTTGAAACCGAGCTGCTTCAGCGTGTCGCCCATGGTACGGGCGTCGTTGACCGCCTTCTGCAGCTTCGGCACGTTCCTGTAATCATTGTTGCCGATCACCAGCGCGACGCGCTTTTCAGCCTGGGCGGGGGCCGCCGATGCAACAAATGCGACAGCCAACAGGGTCGCCGAAAGTCTCGAAAACCAGCTCTTCATCCCAATTCCCGCCTGCACGACAAGTGCGCCGCTCGTGCGACCGCCGCCTAATAGTCGGATCAGCCGTTTGGCCGGTTCAAGGCCGACGCCGGATGGCCGTCGTGACCGCCCCCTTGGCGACCCTCTCGGCCCCCATGAGGCGTCCCGTCCGCCTCCGGTCAAGTTTCTTTTTACGGCTCGCGTGATAGATTCCGGCTTCCGTCCGGCGCGAGCTCTCCGCACGTCCCAAGGGCACTCCAGGGGCTTTTTCCGTGTACACATGGTCCACTGACCAAGTCGATCCTCGCGATCGCTTCGACTATTGGCGCGAGGTCCGCGCCAAGGGGTTGTTCGGCGTCACTGCGGAACTCGAACCCGAACGCCGCCGCGACTTTTTCGGCGAGTTCTCGCTGCGCCAGCTCGGCGATGCCGGGCTGGTCGAGCTGCGTGCCTCGCCCTACCGCGTCGAGCGGCGCGCCGGCGACATCGCGGACGCGCGCAGCGACAGCCTGTGCATCTATCAGCAGCTCGGCGGTGGCGGCTGGTTCGGCGGCGCGCGGCTCGATGAATTCGCGGTGCGCGACGGCATGTTCGCGACCAGCTATTCGGACCTGCCCTATCGCACCGCCCCGCTGCACGATGACGGCTTCCATTTGCGCATCATCAAGATCCCGGTGACGAACGTCGTCCCGGCGGGCGCCGAACTCGGCGAACTGGTCCCGAGGCCCGTGCAGGATGAGACCGCGCTGCAGCCGCTGCTGGAATCCTGCTTCCGCGACCTCATCGAAGGCCATGACGCCACCGCGGCGGATACGGCCCCGATGCTGCAGGCACTCGCCCATATCGCGCTGATCGAGCGCGGCATCATGCGGCCGAAGAGCCGGCTCGCGCAGCAGGCCCTGCGAAGCGCGCATCTGTCGCTGGCCCGCCGCCTGATCCGGCGACATCTCGCGAATGCGGCACTGACGCCGAGCCTGATCGCCGGTCTGCTCGGCATCTCGGTCCGTCACCTGCACATCCTGTTCGAGGAAACGGAGCAGACCTTCTCGGAGACCGTCACCGCGCTTCGGCTCGAGCAAAGCCGCCGCCTGCTCCGCGAGCAGTCCGGGCAGACCATCGCCGAGGTCGCGTTCGCCTGCGGCTTCGAGAGCCTCGCGACGTTCTACCGCCTCTTCAATGCATCCGAATCGATGACCCCGGGCGATTACCGGGCACGGGTGGCCTGAGCCTCGATCCGGACTGGCCGGGACACCGGGCTGTTGCGGGTTGCTAAAGCGCCGTGATGCCCGTAATCGGGATTCCCGGCGTCGCGCGCCGTCCTCGTCGTCCCTGGAATCCTGATGTCGAAGAAGATGATCAAGCCTGGACCTGACCTGCTGGCGCAGGTCAATCAGGCTTTTCTCGACTACGGCTATAGCGGACTGTCGATGGTCGGACTGGCCAAGGCCTGCGGCTTCACACAGCGCGCGCTGTATTACTACTTCAGCAACAAGGAAGAGGCGTTTCGCGCCGTGATCGCCTGGCGCCACGTCGAGGACGTTGCGCTCGCGCTGGAGGCCGGCCGGTCCGTGCGGGCGAAGGGCGGCAGCGCGCTGGATATTTTTGCGACGATTCTCGACGCCCGCTACGGCGAGACGCGGCGCCGCCTCACCCAGTCGCCGCACACCGTCGAGCTCAATGCCGAAGCCTTCAAGCGCTGCCGCGATTTGATGATCAAATCCGCCGTCTCGTTCCAGGCCGATCTGGAAAGACTGGTGATCGACTTGCAGGCCGCACGGCTCCTGAAGCTGAACGGCGCGTTCAAGCCGGCGCAGATCGCACAGGCTCTTGCCGACGGCGCACGTGCCGTCAACCAGGCACTGCCGCCGATCGCCCGTGACGACTTCTCGGCCCGCTACCGCCAGATGTGCGCGATGGTGCTCTATGGCTGCGCCGTGATGCCGAAGCGGAAGTAATCCGCCACGACGGCTCGCGCGCGGCCGTCGCCAATCAGCAAGCCCCTCCCGACTGTCAACCATGAGCGACCGGCCGGACCAGTTCGCCGGGCCGTGGATAAGTTTTGACGCACAATGTTACCCATTTCATATTTTACATGACTATGTGAAATATACGATATTGCATCGCAAGACCTTTGGAGACGTCTCGAATGGCTGACATGGGACAAACGGACGACCCGGCCAATCGTGACGCGATCCCGCGTCCTCCGAACCGAAGTGATCTGCCTGCGCGCATTGAGAAGATAATTTCCGGCGGTTTCGCCAGAACCGCGCTGGCGCTTCGCCCTGGCTCGGCACAGCCGATCTCCTTACCGGCGACGCGCGCTCTGATGCAGAGCGAGGGGGCATGCACGATGCGCAGCAAGCAAGAGGATTACAGCCCGGAAACACCGTCCACCGGCCCGGCCCGCCCCCTTGCCACCGATGCCGCGGAGCTGCGCGTGGATCAGACTGCAGCCCTCGCACTTGGGCATCGGAGCTCTCCGACGACAAGCAACCGCGGCTGGGCCCCGTTGCTCGAAGCGTGTCTTGCCGATTTCAAGGAGGCCACCGAGGCCGGCGACACCGCGGGCATTCCTGCGCTGGTCAAGATCGTGGCGGAGCTCGCGTTGATCGAGCGTGGCGCGATCAGGCCGGGCAGCCGCCGCGCGCAGCAGGCGCTGCGCGTCGGCCGGCTCAGCCTGGCGCGCCGCCTGATCACGCACCACCTCGCCAAACCGGCGCTGTCGCCGGGCATGGTCGCCGAGATGCTCGGCGTCTCGATCCGCTACGTGCACGTCCTGTTCGAGGCGACAGGGGCGAGTTTCTCGCAGACCGTCACCGCGCAGCGCCTCAGCGAGAGCCGCAGGCTGCTTTGCGAAAAACCGCCGCGGCCGATCGCCGATATCGCCCTCGCCTGCGGGTTCGGCAGCCTCGCGACGTTCTACCGGATCTTCACCGCATCCGAAGGCTTGACGCCGGGCGAGTACCGGGCCGCGGGGCCGTAGCGCATGACGGCACCGCCTGGCGGCGCTGCCTCGCGCGGCCCGAAGCGGTCCGCGCAGCATGGTGCCGGGCGGCCACACCTGAGCGCATTTTGGCAGCAGCCGCATTTTGGGTCGACGATATGCGCGCACTGAGAAGACGCCGCACGACGGTTGCGCCCGAAGCATGCGGTTACAGTGTTGGGGGAAGGTCATGATCGGCATCGGCGGCAAGCCGAGGGTGTGGCGCGTCGCGCTGCTCGGATCGGCGTCGTTGATTGCGCTGAGCTCCACGGCCGAGGCCGCGGTCTACTGCTCGGGCGTCAGCACCGCGAACGTGGTCTGTGACGCCGCCCATCCGTCGGACGGCGGGCTCAACACGAGCTTCAACGGCGATCTCACCGTGAACGTCAACGCCGGCGCCGGGATCAACTCCGGCGGCGTGGTCGTAAGCGCCTCCGGCAGCATCACGTTCAATCACAACGACCCTGCCGGCATTACGGGATCTATGTACGACGGCATCCAGCTTCTCGGTAGCGGCGCCCCGATCACCTACACGGGATCGGCCGACGTCACCGCCAACTGGTACGCGATCCATGTTTATGGCAGCGGTCCGGTCTCGATTACGCAGACCGCCGGCACGGTCACGGCAGGCACCGGCATCAGTGTCTCGAGCGCAGGACCGGGGGGGAGCGTCAACATCAACACGGTTGGCAGCCAGATCCTGGCCCCGAACGGCACGGGAATCTTCGTCGACGCCAGCGGCAGCCAATCCGACGTCACGATCACCACAGGCGCGGTGACCGGCAACACGACCCAGGCCGGTGGCGCGATCTACGTCCGGATGGGACAGAGCAGCCAAACTGCGCGCAATCTTTCCGTCACCACCAACGGCGCGATCATCGGCGGCATCTATCTCCGGAATGCTGGCATCGGCACCGTCGATCTCACCACCAATGCGAGCGTCCTTGGCGGTATCAGCCTTCTGGCCAGCAATTCAGCCAACACCAATGCATTCACGGTGAAGCTCAATCAGGATGTCACCGGCAACGTCAGCCTGCTGAACTACGGCTCCGGCACCAACACTGTGCGGACACGCGGCATCACGGGCGGGACGCTCTCCGTGTCCGGCGGAGGCGGCGCCAACAACAGCCTCGTCGTGGACGGCAATATTGCCAAGGGAAACGGCCCGGACTTTGCCTATTATGGGGCCCTGGCGACCGTCGGTTTCTCTGGTGCCAGCGGCACCAACACCGCGACCTTCAATGGCGACATCTCCGGAGTCTTTGACACCAGAACTTCGACCTCCGCTTCGGCCGGTGGCAGCGTCGCCGGTCTTTCCGCCGGATTGGGAAGCAAATCCAGCGACGGCTCGGCGGCCCTGAACGTCAACGGATCGATCACGGTCACCGGCATGACGCCGTCCGGCAAGGTCGCAAATGTCACCGGAGCGTCCCTGGGCGCCTCCGGTGTGGTCCCGGTCGACTTCAATCTGCACGGCGCCGTGACGGCAACGTCGATCAGCGACACCGCCTCAAACGTCGTCGGCATCAGCGTGGGGCAATACAATCTGGCCGCGACGCGGCTGACCGTCGACGGTGCCGTGACGGCCACCGCGATCGGCGCCGGCAGCACGGCCACCGGAATCACGGCCGCAACCGCCAGCCTTCCACCGACCTCCATCAATACCGGCACGCTCACCGTCCGCGCCAATGGCGACGTGACCGCGGCCTCGGACGGCGGCGCGACCGGCATCACGCTGAGCCGCGGCATTTCCAGGTTCTCGACCATCACCGCGGGACTCGGCGGCATCGATCTCGACACCAAGGGGACTGTGAGCGCGACCTCGACGAGCGCGGCGGCGATCGGCATCAGCGGCATCATCACCCACGGCGCCGACAATGCCGCAACACTGGCGCTGCGTGCGGAAGGCAACGTCATTGCGAACGGCACGGCCGCCGGCAGCTACGGCATCTTCGCCCAGCGCGACGGTCTCGGTGACATCAGGATCGATGCGCTGGCCGGCGTGCAGAGCAGTGGCATCGGCATCTCCGCATCTCGCTCGACCCCCGGCAACATCTTCATCACGACAGGCACCTTCGTCACCGGCACCACCGGCATCGTGACGTCGGGCGGCACCACGACGTTGATCGCCAACGGCACCATCACCGGCACCGGCGGCACCGCCGTGCAGTTCGGCGGCACCAACGACGTGCTGCAAGTGCAGTCCGGCGCTGTGTTCAACGGCAACATCGTCGGCAGCGGGACCAGTATCGTGCAGTTCGGCGGCACGACCGCGTCGAGTTTCGACCTGTCGAAACTCGGCAGCGGCTTCGCCAATTTCGGGATTCTTGCGGGCTCGAACTGGAGCTTTACCGGCGGCAACTCGAGCTTTGCCGGGATGGTCAACGTCGACAGCGTGTTCATCCTCAACGGCGCGATGCCGAACGCCAGCGTCACGGTCGGCCCGAACGGCACGCTCGGCGGCAACGGCACCATCGGCAACGCTGTCATCAGCGGCACGCTGTCGCCCGGCAACTCGCCGGGGACGATCACGATGGCGAGCCTGACCATGACCACGGCGGCGACCTATCTGGTGCAGGTCACCAACACGATCAGCGACAAGACGGTCGTGACCGGCACCGCCAACCTTGGCGGCAACGTCGTGGTCGATCCGCTCGAGCGGATTACGAAAAAGACCACCTACACGATCGTCAATGCGGGAACGCTCAGCGGCACGTTCGGCTCGGCAACCCTGCTGCTCGCCAACAACCTCGCCCGCAATCCGGTGCTGAGCTATGTCGGCAACGACGTGCTGCTGTCGGTCGATCCCGGCATGCTCTCCCCGATCCTGCCGGCCAATGCCGGCATCAACCACAGGGCCGTCGCCCGTGCGATCGACAACAGCCTGCTCGGCGGCGCCAACCTCTCCAACGCGTTCAGCGCGATCTTCAAGGTCGACAACCTCCTGAACGGCCTGACCCAGCTCTCCGGCGAGACCGCCACCGGATCGCAGCAGACCACCTTCAACGCCATGAACCAGTTCATGGGCACGATGCTCGATCCCTTCGTCGACGGCCGTGGTCCGACGGCGACGCCGACCGGCGCCATGGCTTACGCCGACGACTATTCCCTGGCCTATGCAGCGAAGCGCTCGACCAGCGACGCCGCCGCCGCGATCTATCGCAAGGCGCCGATTGCCGAGAGCTACGATCCGCGCTGGAGCGTGTGGGCGGCGGCGTGCGGCGGCTCACAGACCACCGACGGCAACGCGGCGCTCGGCTCGAACAACACCACGAGCCAGGTGTTCGGCACCGTTATCGGCGCCGACTACCGCTTCTCCCCAAGCACGATCGCCGGGTTCGCGCTCGCCGGCGGCGGCACCAATTTCAATGTCACCAAGGGTGGCGGCGGCCGCTCCGACTTGTTTCAGGCCGGCGCCTTCGTCCGGCACAATATCGGCGCGGCATACCTCACCGGCGCGCTGGCCTACGGCTGGCAGGACGTCACCACCGACCGCACCGTGACGGTCGGGGGTCTCGATCGCCTGCGCGCCGAATTCAACGCTGACGCCTGGTCGGGTCGCGCCGAAGGCGGCTATCGCCTCGTTGCGCCGTGGATCGGCGGCGTCGGCATCACGCCCTATGCCGCCGGCCAGTTCACGACATTCCAGCTGCCGGGCTACGCCGAACAGGCCGTCGTCGGGGCCAACACCTTTGCGCTGGCCTATAACGCGAAGAGCGTTACCGACACCCGCAGCGAGTTCGGCCTGCGCGCCGACAAATCCTTAGCGCTCTCCAATGCGGTCCTGACGCTGCGCGGCCGCGCCGCCTGGGCGCATGATTTCAACCCCGACCGCAGCATCGCCGCGACGTTCCAGACCCTGCCCGGCGCGAGCTTCGTCGTGAGCGGCGCGGCGCAGGCCTCCGACTCCGCCCTGACCACCGCCTCGGCCGAACTGAAATGGGCCAACGGCTGGTCGGCGCTCGCAAGCTTCGAGGGTGAATTCTCCAGCCTGACCCGCTCCTATGCAGGCAAAGGCGCGGTCCGCTATGCCTGGTAGGTCAGCCCGCCCTGCGGCGGGGCCGGCTGCGGCGGATTTGAGGGGAAAAGCAGCGCAAACACCCCTCACCGAGGCGCCGCCGTCAGATAGCGAGCCGGTGATTCATTTGACCGCCAAATGACGGAAACGACGGTTATTTTGGCGAAAACATTAAGCTTTTTCGGCTATCCGGCTGGTTCCAAGATTGACTTTACCGCTTTCGCCCCTATGTTGCGGGCAACGCGGCCCTCGGATCGAAACGCGATTCGTCAGGTTTGCCGTCCGTCAGCGTTAGTCAGAGCCCCCGAGCTTTATAGAAAAGCGAGCCGTTTCGGGGCCGAACGCGACAGCCTTTTACCTGCGATGCCGAACGGCGGTTTCGACCAGAGGCTCAATGTCTTTTTCCAATCTAGGCCTGTCCGATAAGGTCCTCGCCGCAGTTGCGGCTACCGGTTACACCACCCCCACTCCCATCCAGGAACAGGCAATCCCGCACGTCCTCGCCCGGCGCGACGTCCTCGGCATTGCCCAGACCGGCACCGGCAAGACTGCTGCCTTCGTCCTCCCGATGCTCACCCTGCTCGAGAAGGGCCGTGCGCGCGCACGCATGCCGCGCACCCTGATCCTCGAGCCGACCCGCGAGCTTGCCGCGCAGGTGAAAGAGCAGTTCGACAAATACGGCGCCGGTCAGAAATTGAACGTCGCCCTCCTGATCGGCGGCGTCTCGTTCGGCGACCAGGATTCCAAGCTGATGCGCGGCGTCGACGTCCTGATCGCGACGCCCGGCCGCCTGCTCGACCACACCGAACGCGGCGGATTGCTGCTCACCGGCGTCGAGCTGCTGGTGATCGACGAAGCCGACCGCATGCTCGACATGGGCTTCATTCCCGACATCGAACGCATCTGCAAGCTCGTCCCGTTCACGCGGCAGACCCTGTTCTTCACCGCAACGATGCCGCCTGAGATCAGCCGCATCACCGAGGCCTTCCTGCACAATCCGGCCCGGATCGAAGTCTCCAAGCCCGCAACCACCGCCGTCACCGTCACGCAGTTGCAGGTCCCGGCCGGACGCGAGGCGCATGACAAGCGCGAGATCCTCCGCCGCCTGCTGCGCGACGCCAAGGACCTCAACAACGCGATTATCTTCTGCAATCGCAAGCGCGAAGTCGCCGTCCTTCACAAATCACTGCAGAAGCACGGCTTCAGTGTCGGCGCCCTCCACGGCGACATGGATCAGTCCGCCCGCACCGCCGCGCTCGATCAATTCCGCAAGGGTGAGATTCCGCTGCTCGTCGCCTCCGACGTCGCCGCCCGCGGCCTCGACATTCCCGCGGTGAGCCACGTCTTCAATTTCGACGTGCCGCACCACCCCGATGACTACGTCCATCGCATTGGCCGTACCGGCCGCGCCGGACGGACCGGCACCGCGATTTCCATCGTCACCTCGCTCGACAGCAAGTCGATGACGGCGATCGAGAAGCTGATCGGCCAACCGATCCCGCGCGCCGAAGGCGACTACACCGTTCACAGCGAGGCCTCCGACGAGGATGGTGCGCCGCGCCGCTCGCGCAGCCGCGAAGGCTCGCGCGATGGTGCCCGTGGCGGCCGCAAGCCGCGACGTGAGCGCGAAGCGCGTCACGGTGAACGCGAGCCGCGCCACGGTGAGCGCGAAGCGCGTCAGGACCAGGAGCCCCGCCAGGAGCGTGCAGCCAAGCCGGAGCGCGAACCGCGCCACGGCCGCAACTCCTCGCCCCAGGCCACCCCGTCGCACGTGCCGTCGATCGGGCGTGCGGAGCCTCGGCGGCCGCAGCGCGAGGTGGACCATGAGCCCGCCGATCATTCGCACCTGCCCGCCTTCCTGCTGCGACCTGTCCGCGCACGCGCCTAAGGCCCACTCCGATGCCGCCGCGCCAGCGGCGGTATCCTGCGCAATCCGTATCGCCGTCGGCGACCGACGCCCACGCTGATTCCTCGCGTTTGAAGCAAATGCGCGCAGTTTTCGCGTCGCTTTGACGTGCAGGTGAAGAGCTTGCGAAGTCGAACCCGATCCGCGGCGGACTTACGCCTCGTACGACATTAGTCGCGGCGAAATCCCCGTAGTTCCACTGTTTACCTTGCCTTCATTATCGTCCCGTACCCTCCCGCGAATAATTTAGTCATTGCTGCCGGGCATGACCGGCAATGCGTGCATTGAGGACGTAACAGTGGTCAAGCTGCTGGACGAACACGAACGTACGTTGGCTTTTGCCGAAGTCGCACTTGGTCAGATCCGCTCGCTTCGCCAGACCGCCGTCCCCCGCAACTATGAGATCTGGTACGTCTACGCGACCGGATACAACGCACCGCTCAACAAGGTCATCAACGAGACGCTGGCGCGCAGCGGCAAACTCTCTGAATCCGATCTCGAGCAGATCTACGAGACCTACCTTTCGCACATCAAGACCTCGGACCGCATCGACAAGGTCGGCGCGCGCGTCATCGGCGAGATCGATGCGGTGATGCGGCTGATCACGGATGCGCTCGGCGTGTCCGCGACCTACGACGCCAGCCTCGTCGGCGCCAGCGACCGGCTCTCGACCGCGACCACCCGCGACCAGATCAAGATCATCGTCGAGGGGCTCGCCAAATCGACGCGCGAGATGCGCGAGACCAATCAGGCATTGGAGAACCGGCTCGCGCTGTCGAAGTCGGAGATCAGCGACCTGCAACACAGCCTCGAGGCGATCCGCGCCGAGAGCCTGACCGATCCGCTCACCGGCCTCGGCAACCGGAAATATTTCGACCGCTCGATCGACATGGCGGTGCAGGCCGCCTTGGCCAGCGGCGAGCCGCTGTCGCTGCTGATGTTCGACATCGATCACTTCAAGTCGTTCAACGATTCCTACGGCCATCTCACCGGCGACCAGGTGCTGCGGCTGGTGGCGCAGTCGCTGAAACAGACCATCAAGGGCCAGGACATCACCGCCCGCTATGGCGGCGAGGAATTCGCGGTGGTGCTCCCCAACACTGCGCTGCGCCAGGCGCTGACGGTCGCCGACCACATCCGCCGCGCCGTGATGTCCAAGGAGCTGAAGAAGAAGTCGACCGGCGAGATCCTCGGCCGTGTCACGATCTCGGTCGGTGTTTCCATGCTGAAGCCGGCCGACGACACGGACTCGCTGATCGAGCGCGCCGATGCCTGCCTCTACGCCGCCAAGCGCGCCGGCCGCAACCGCGTGATCTGCGAAGCCGATCCGGAATACAACGCCGAGACCCGGACCCGGGTGGCGTGATCCCTCACGTCATGAGGTTCGCTTCCTTGCCGATCGCTTCTTCCTGGCTGACGGCTTCTTCGCAGCCGCCTTCCTCACCGCAGCCTTCTTGGCCGCTGCCTTCTTGGCCATAGCCTTCTTCGCCGGCGCCTTCGCCTTCTTCGGTCGCTTGCGCAGCGCGGCCCGCTGGGCGGCGCCGAGCGCCAGGCGGGCCCAGACCGCAAGCTCCTCGGCATCGTCGAACAGCCGCGCCGGCAGTTGCCAGTAGGAGTTCACCGTGACGCTCCTTTGCCGCGTCGTGTACTGGAACGGCTTGGAGCCTTCCGCCTCGAACTGCGGGATGGTCTCCTCGTCGGCACGGAAGTAGAGGCCGGCGCGGAGCGCGAGCGCAAAATTGGTGCCGTCAGCGGAGATACCGTAGCCGGAGAACATCCGGCGCAACGTGACCGGGCCGAAATCGGCGAACAGGTCGATCAGGAATTCGCGGTCCATGTGCCCACCTCGTTCCAGCGCAGCCGAACGCGCCCGCCGCAGCCTGTTGGCAGCGCAGTATGGTCGACGACGGCGTCGACTTGCAACGATGGTAGGTATCGGATCGAAAGCGCGCGCGCGATTGCGCGCTCGCGAGGGCGCACCAGCGATCAGACCGTCGCCGGCTTGAGCTGTACCGATTCGCCGCAACCGCAGGCGGAAACCTGGTTCGGGTTGTTGAACACGAACTGCGCCTGCATCCGGTCGGCGACGTAGTCCATCTCGGTGCCGAGCAGGAACAGCACGGCCTTCGGATCGACCAGGATCTTGACGCCCTTGTCCTCGACCACTTCGTCGGTCGGACGGATCTCATGGGCGTATTCGACCGTGTAGGACTGTCCGGCGCAGCCGCCGTTCTTGATGCCGACGCGCAGGCCGACAATCTCGGAATCGGCGCGCTTGGTCAGCTCGGTGATCCGTTCCGCCGCGGCATCGGTCAGTCTCATGACCTGCGGGCGCGGCCGCTTCGGCTTGGCTGGGGTCGGTGAGGCTTGCGTCATGTCACTCATGTGGTCAGTCCCAGCGGCAATTCAATTGCCAGTCATTCCAAGGTTAAGCTCGATCCCCCCAGAGATTGATCCGATTCGGATCAATCTCTTCTCCTTTGTTGGGTCGCGTTTTCTTCACGCGAACCGGCAGCCACTTCGCTCGAAAACGCCCTAACGCATCACCACATGTTGAGGACGAGGCGCGCCTCGTCCGACATCCGGTCCGGCGTCCAGGCCGGATCCCACACCAGATTGACGTTGACGACGCCGACGCCGGGGACGCTGGCAACCGCGTTCTCGACCATCTGCGGCAGTTCGCCGGCGGCCGGGCAGTTCGGCGTGGTCAGCGTCATCAGGATGTCGACCGAGCGATCATCCTTGAGATCGACCTTGTAGATCAGGCCGAGCTCGTAGATGTCGGCCGGGATTTCCGGGTCGAACACCGTCTTCAGCGCCGCGACGATCTCGCCGCTCATGCGCTCGGTCTCCTCCGCCGGCAGCGCCGAGGTGGTTTCCATGGTGGCCGTCTTGACTTCGGCTGTATCGGTCATGCGAACAATTCCCGCGCCTTGATCAGCGCCTGCGCCAGATGGTCGACTTCTTCCCTTGTATTATACATCCCGAAGGATGCGCGGCAGGTGGCCGTGACGTTGAACCGCTCTAAAAGCGGCATCACGCAATGGGTGCCGGCGCGCACCGCGATGCCCTGCCGGTCGATCACGGTCGCGACATCGTGGGGGTGCGCCCCCTTCATCTCGAAGGAAATCACCGGGCCCTTGTTGCGGGCCGTGCCGATCACGCGAATCGAATTGATCTCGCGCAGGCGCTCCTGCGCGTAGGTCAGCAGGTCATGCTCATGCGCGGCAATGCGCTCCTTGCCGATCGAATTGACGTAGTCGATCGCAGCACCCAGCCCGATCGCCTCGACGATCGGCGGCGTCCCGGCCTCGAACTTGTGCGGCGGATCGCCATAGGTGACCCAGTCCTTGGACACCTCACGGATCATCTCGCCGCCGCCGTTGAACGGCCGCATCGCCACCAGATGCTCGTGCTTGGCGTAAAGCGCGCCGATGCCGGTCGGCCCGTACACCTTGTGGCCGGTGAAGGCGTAGAAATCGCAATCGAGGTCCTGGACGTCGATCGGCAGATGCACCGCGCCCTGCGCGCCATCGACCAGCACCGGAATGCCGCGGGCGTGCGCCAGCCGGACCACTTCCTTGACCGGAACCAGGGTGCCGAGCGCGTTCGACATCTGGGTGATCGCAACGATCTTGGTGCGCGGGCTCAGGAGCTTCTCGAACTCCTCGATCAGGAAGTTGCCCTCGTCGTCGACCGGCGCCCACTTGATCACGGCACCATGGCGCTCGCGCAGGAAGTGCCACGGCACGATGTTGGAGTGGTGCTCCATGATCGAGAGGACGATCTCGTCGCCCTCCCCAATGTTCACTCCGCCCCAGGACGATGCCACCAGATTGATCGCCTCGGTGACGTTGCGGGTAAAGACGATCTCTTCGCTGCGGCGGGCGTTGATGAACTGCGCGACCTTGCCGCGGGCGCCCTCATAGGCCTCCGTCGCGGCATTGGCGAGGTAATGCAGGCCGCGGTGCACGTTGGCGTATTCGCTCTTGTACGCCTCGGTCATGCGGTCGAGCACCGCATTCGGCTTCTGCGCCGAGGCAGCGTTGTCGAGATAGACCAGCGGCTTGCCGTAGATCTGCATGGCGAGCGCCGGGAAATCCTGCCGCACCAAAGCAACGTCGTAAGAACCGTTGGCGACCGCCTTGTGCATGCTCACGCCCTCGCCTGAAGCCAGCGCTGCGCGGTGGCAATTGCGACCTCGCGCAACGCGTCGCTGGCAATCGTCTCGATCGCCTCGCCGACGAAAGCCTGGATCAGAAGCGCCTGCGCTTCCTTCTCGGGCAGTCCGCGGGCGCGCATGTAGAACAGCAGGCTCTCGTCGAGCGCGCCGGTGGTCGCACCATGACCGCAGGTGACGTCGTCGGCGAAGATCTCGAGCTCGGGCTTGTTGTCGGCTTCCGCGTCGTCGGACAGCAGCAGCGCGCGGGTCATCATCTTGGCGTCGGTCTTCTGGGCGTCCGGACGAACGATGATGCGGCCCTGGAACACGCTATGGGCACGGTCATCGACGACCGCACGGAAGATCTCGCGGCTCGCGCAATGCGGCACCGCATGATCCATGAACAGCGTGGTGTCGGCGTGCTGCTTGCCGTTGATCAGATTGACGCCGTTGGTCTCGACATTGGAGCCTTCGCCGGCGCAGGTGACCGTCAGCTGATAGCGGCTGACATGACCGCCCGAGGTCAGGCCGAACGTGTTGAAATGGGAGTACGCACCGAGCGACACGGTCGCCGAGGAAATGTTGAACGCCTCGATGGAATCCTCGACCAGCCTGACATGATCGAGCCGCGCATTGTCGCCGATCGCGACAATCAGCCCGTCATGGGTCTGGTAGGCCTTGGCGCCCTCGCCGGCGAGATAGCTCTCCACCAGCGTCACGCCGGTATCGCGGCCGAGCCGGAGCAGCGAACGGGTGAACATCGCAGCCGGCGTCACGCTGGAGGCGACATGCACGATGTGCAGCGGCTGGGTCAGCATCGTGCCATTGGCGACGTCGACGACGACGCCATCGGTCGCCATCGCGCCGTTCAGCGCGAGCATGGGGTTGGAGGTGTCGGTCGCAAAGGCCTGCGCGGAAAGCGCGCCGTCATCGCCGGCGTCGAGCACCTCGCGCAGCGGGCGGATGCTCAGTCCCTTTTCGAGATTGCCGAGATCGGACAGATCAGGCGCGAAAGCGCCGTCGACCAGCACCAGGCGGCGCACGCCGTCGATCGCCCGCAGCTTGACGGCGGCGGCAGCGCGATTCAGTGCCGCTGCATCCGGCCCGGGGGCCAGCGGCAGCACCTCGCGCATCAGCGCGCGCAGGTCGGTGTATTTCCAGTCCTCGATCCGGCGATGCGGCAGGCCAAGGCGCTCATAGGCCTCGAATGCCTTGCGGCGCTGATCGGCGATCTTGCCCTTGCCCGGCAGACGGTCGCGCGCGACGGCGAAGGCGTCGTCCAGCGCGCGTCCGGTCTCGGTCTTTGCAACAACGTTCATCTGAGAACCCGCATTTATCAGGCAGCGTCTTCGAACTGCGCGTAGCCGGACTCTTCCAGCTCCAGCGCCAGTTCCTTGCCGCCGCTCTTCACCACCCGGCCCTTCGACATCACGTGCACGACGTCAGGCACGATGTAGTTGAGCAGTCGCTGATAGTGGGTGATGACGACCATCGCGCGCTCCGGCGAACGCAGCGCGTTGACGCCGTCGGCTGCAATCCGCAGCGCGTCGATGTCGAGGCCGGAATCCATTTCGTCGAGGATGCAGACGGCCGGCTCGAACAGCGCCATCTGCAGGATCTCGTTGCGCTTCTTCTCGCCGCCGGAGAAGCCGACATTGACGCCGCGCTTCAGCATGTCCTGCGGGATGTTCAGCGACTTGGCGACCTCGCGGACCTTCTTCAGGAAGGCCGGCGACGAGATCTCCTCCTCGCCGCGCGCCTTGCGCTGGGCATTGAGCGCCGCATGCAGGAAATTCCAGGTGGTCACGCCGGGAATCTCGACCGGATACTGGAACGCCAGGAACACACCCTTGGCGGCGCGCTCGTTGGGCGCCATCTCCAGGAGGTCCTCGCCCTTGAACAGGATTTGGCCGCCGGTGACCTCATAGCCGGGCTTGCCGGCGATGACGTGGGAGAGCGTCGATTTGCCGGAGCCGTTCGGCCCCATGATCGCGTGTACCTCGCCCGGGTTTACCGTGAGCGACAGCCCGTGAAGGATTTCGCGTTCCTCGACACGAACCTGCAGATCTTTCACTTCAAGCAGAGACATCTGATTTTTCCTGAGCATCACCCCGGGGCGCGTCGGCCGCGCCCTCAAGCGGGATGGATTAGCCAACCGAACCTTCAAGGCTGATCGAGATCAGCTTCTGCGCTTCCACCGCGAACTCCATCGGCAGTTGCTGCAGCACGTCCTTCACGAAGCCGTTGACGACGAGGCCGACGGCTTCTTCCTGCGAGAGCCCGCGCTGGATGCAGTAGAACAGCACGTCCTCGGAAATCTTCGACGTCGTTGCTTCGTGCTCGAATGTCGCCGAGGAATTCTTGGCCTCGACATAGGGCACGGTGTGCGCGCCGCATTTGTCGCCGATCAGGAGCGAGTCGCAGGCGGTGTAATTGCGCGCGCCGGTGGCCTTGCGATGCGCGCTGACCAGGCCGCGATAGGTGTTCTGCGACTTGCCGGCGGCAATGCCCTTGGAGATGATCCGACTCGACGTGTTCTTGCCGAGGTGGATCATCTTGGTGCCAGAATCGACCTGCTGGAAACCGTTCGAGATCGCGATCGAGTAGAACTCGCCGCTCGAATTGTCGCCGCGCAGGATGCAGCTCGGGTACTTCCAGGTGATCGCAGATCCCGTTTCGACCTGGGTCCAGGAGATCTTGGAATTTTTGCCGCGGCAATCGCCACGCTTGGTGACGAAATTGTAGATGCCGCCCTTACCTTCCGAATTGCCGGGGTACCAGTTCTGCACCGTCGAATACTTGATCTCGGCGTCGTCGAGCGTGACGAGCTCGACCACGGCGGCGTGCAGCTGGTTCTCGTCGCGCTGCGGCGCGGTGCAGCCCTCGAGATAGGAGACGTAGGAGCCCTTGTCGGCGATGATCAGCGTGCGCTCGAACTGGCCGGTGTTGCGCTCGTTGATGCGGAAATAGGTCGACAGCTCCATCGGGCAGCGCACGCCGGGCGGCACGTAGACGAACGAGCCGTCGGAGAACACCGCCGAGTTCAGCGTCGCGAAGTAGTTATCCGAGGTCGGCACCACGGTGCCGAGATATTTCTGGACGAGCTCGGGATGCTCGCGGATCGCCTCCGAGATCGGCATGAAGATCACGCCGGCTGCCTTCAGCTCCTTCTGGAAGGTGGTCGCGACGGAGACCGAATCGAACACGGCATCGACCGCGATCTTGCGATTGGCCGACGGCGGTCCACCGGGCGGTGGCTCAACGCCTTCGAGGATCGCGACCTCGCGCAGGGGAATGCCGAGCTTCTCGTAGGTCTTGAGGATTTCCGGATCGATCTCGTCGATCGA
>NZ_NWTG01000052.1 GCF_002532045.1 Bradyrhizobium sp. C9
CCGATCGCCTCGCCGGACCTGATCCAGTTCGCGCCCGGCCTGCCGAAGACGCGTTCCGGCAAGATCATGCGCCGCATCCTGCGCAAGATCGCCGAGGACGAACCGTCCAGCCTCGGCGACACCTCGACCCTGGCCGATCCCGCCGTGGTCGACGACCTGGTGCAGAACCGGCAGAACAAGAAGTAATCCGGCAACGGCAATATCGGGACATTGAAAGAAGGGCCGCGCGTGTTCTCCGCCGCGGCCCTTCGCTTTTCCAGAGCAGGATCAAGTCAGGTCAACCGGTCCCGCGGCAAACTGGCTGCACCTCTCCCGCTTGCGGGAGAGGGAGCGCACCGCCGTCGCGACCGCCATTCAGCGTAATCTCATCACACTCTGAGACCGGCCATTTCACGGGATTGTCAGAGGCGCGGCGCCATTGCGGCGCGTTTGTGGCCGGGTGTTGTTTTCAAGTCATTTACTTTGATCCGAACTTTTCCTTTTCTCCCGCCATCTGGACGTGTCTCGCGGCCGGCGTGAAACCACCCGGTTAAGACACGCGGTTAATATTGCGTACGCGAGACCGGCGGGCCCGGTTTTTCAGGGCTCTGCACCTTCGTTTTTGGCTCCTTCGCCGGAGCTGTTGGGAAGTGGAGAGGTTGATGTCGATGAAGTTTGCGGTGGCGTTGGCTGCCACCCTTGGTGCTGTTGTCGTGATGTCGCAGACGGCCGAAGCGCGGCCGGAAATGGTCGGAATCCACGCCGACAATTATGAGCCGGGCACCATCGTGGTGAAGACCAACGAACGGCGGCTCTATCTCATTCTCGATTCCGGCCACGCGATGCGTTACCCGGTCGGCGTCGGCAAGTCCGGCAAGCAGTGGGCCGGCACGACCCGGATCGACGGCAAGTATCGCAACCCGGCCTGGTCGCCGCCCGCCGAGGTCAAGCGCGACAAGCCAAGCATCCCGAACGTGATCGCAGGCGGTTCGCCGGCGAACCCGATGGGCGTCGCCGCGATGACGCTGGCCGGCGGCGAATACGCGATCCACGGCACCAACGTGCCGGGCTCGGTCGGCGGCTTCGTCTCCTACGGCTGCATCCGCATGCTGAATCCCGACATCACTGATCTCTATTCGCGTGTCTCGGTCGGCACCACGGTCGTCGTCACCCGCTGATCGCGCAAACCGCTTCGCCGAAGGAAAGGCCGCGCACCTGCGCGGCTTTTTGTTTGCCCGTTCGGCACGGGCGCCGCCGTGAGGCTGTTACTCAGCGCCCAAAATTTCCGCACCAGCCGAAACGGTGCCCGCCATTATAGGCGCGCGCATGACCAGCCGCGAGCAGCGCCGCCGAGACATTGTCGGTCTTCCTGGTCGCGACGTCGGCGACGACGCGGCCCTGATATTTATCGGGACCGATATTGTAGATCGCGACATCGCCCTGGCCGAGCAGATCGCGCAGCGCCACTGTCGCCGCTTGCGCCATTTGCAGTTCGCGCGCACAGGACGCCTTCAGCTCCGGCGCATCGATGCCGCGCAACCGGACCCGCGTATACAGATCGGGCCCCGGCGTAAGGTGCACCCGCGCCTCGAACGTATCGCCGTCGATCGTCCTGACGACATCGACGGCGTGACGCGCGTCGGGCGCGCCTCCGCGCTGCCGGATCATTTCGGCATCGCGCGACCGCTCCAACGACCAGTGCGACGGCAAGGGAATCCAGTGCGGCACATATTGGCGGATCGGCAGCATGCTGCCGACGGCAATGCCGAGCACGAACACCCAGGGCAGTGCCGCCGAGACGCGGCGGCCCCAGGGTGAGCGACGGAAGGGCGGACGTCCCGTCCCACGATAAGGATTTATTCTCTCGTATGGGGACATATTCCCAGACTGGCTTGAGTCGAGCCCTCAGGCAAGACTCTCAGAAGTCCGAGGCGATGCCCTTGGTCTCCCAATCGCCGTAGCGCGTCGGTTCCGGCCCTTTCGGACCCTGGAATTCCTTCGGCCGCGCGGCCGCATCTTTCGCGGCGAGCTCCTCGGCCGCCTTGCGCCGCGCCGCGGCCTCGGCGAGCGCACGCTGCGCGGCCGGCGTCAGCGGCTTGCGCGGCGCGGGTTCCGGCGGAGGTGGCGACTTCTCAGACATGGCAAGCCTTCTTGGCAAACGTTTCTCGGCAAAACTTTCTGCCCGCGAATTTCGTATCTCTGACCTGGCTCAGTGACGACATCACGATCACGAATTCCGCAAGACGATTCTTACATTTGGCATATTCGCATGCCAGTGGTGTTTTCGAGTTGATGGCATGAGCCGAATGTAACTCAGCACCTTCGAGATATTTCCGCTCCATGCCTCCTTCAAGATTTGCAGTCCCTGCCGAAGTCCCCGGTCTCGCAGCGCGCCGCATCGCGGCCGACATCCTCGATGGCGTGCTGCACAAGCACCGCACGCTCGACGATCAGCTCGACGGCGCCGGCGCGCATCCCGGCCTGAAATCGCTGGCCGATCGCGACCGCGCGCTGATGCGCCGGCTGGTGTCGACCATCCTGCGCAAGCTCGGCACGCTCGGCCATCTGCTGTCGCGGCTGCTCGACCGCGGCGTCCCGACCGATGCACCGCGCGCGCAGAGCGCGCTGCTGATCGGCGCCGCGCAGATCCTCTGGATGGACGTGCCTGACCATGCCGCGGTCGATCTCTCGGTGCGGCTCGTGCAGTCCGACCGGCGCGCGGCGAAATATGCCGGGCTGGTCAACGCCGTGCTGCGCCGCTGCGCGCGCGAGGGCCAGGGCCTGATCGACGAGATCAGCACGCAGACGCTGGACCTGCCGCAATGGATGCTGGCGCGCTGGAACGCTCATTACGGTGAAGCCACCGCGCGCGACATGGCGCTGGCGCTCGGCCACGAGCCGTCGCTCGATCTCACGGTGAAATCCGACGCGCCGCAATGGGCCAGCCGCCTGCACGGCGAGATCCTGCCGACGGGAACCGTGCGCACGCTGCTGCAGGGTTCCGTCACCATGCTGCCCGGCTTTGCCGAAGGCCAATGGTGGGTGCAGGACGCCGCCGCGGCGCTGCCGGTGCGCCTGTTCGGCGACATCAAGGACAAGCGGGTCGCAGACCTCTGCGCCGCGCCCGGCGGCAAGACGGCCCAGCTCGCGCTGGCCGGCGCACAGGTCACCGCGGTCGATCGCTCGCCGGCGCGGGTTGCGCGGCTGCGCGACAATCTCGCTCGGCTGGAGTTGCAAGCCGAGACGGTGGTCGCCGACGCCGCCGAATGGCCGGCGGAAACCGCGAGCTTCGACGGTATCCTGGTCGATGCACCCTGCACCTCGACGGGAACCATCCGCCGCCATCCCGACGTCGCCTGGCTGCGGCAGGAGAGCGACATCGCCGCGCTGACGGCGCTGCAGAAGCGGCTGCTGCATAAGGCCACCCATCTGCTGAAGCCGGGCGGCACCCTGGTCTACTGCACGTGCTCGCTGGAGCCGGAGGAAGGCGAGCACGCGATTGCCGCGCTGCTGGCGAGCGAATCAGGCCTGCGCCGTGCGCCGGTCGAGAAGGACGAGGTCGCCGGCCTCGACGACATCATTACCGCCGACGGCGATCTGCGTACCCTGCCCAGCCATTTGCCCAACGCCGACCCGCGACTGGGCGGGCTGGACGGTTTTTACGCCGCCCGGCTGGTCAAATCCTGATTTTAAACTTCAGTCCTCTAAGCTCGAAGTGATTCGCGCGGTATCAAGAGGGTGTCTTGGATATCAAGAGGGTGTCTTGGCCGCGTTTCCGGATTAAATAAGGATTCGTTGAAAATTCCCTCCCCGCAAGGTTAGGCGTGTCGGTCGCTCAAAGCAGACGCATCTCGACGCTGATTGCTGGCCGCTTTGCCCGCAGCATGCTCGCACGCGCCAGCGGGAGCACGGTCGCACTGTCGCGGCTCTGGCCCGGCCGCACCGACCGCCTGATCATCGCGCCGCATGACCTGCGGACCGCCGACGCCACCCGCGCGGCCGAGATCTATGCCGGGCGATTCGTGTTCGCCGGCAAGATCGTCACCTGCCACGGCCGCTCGATCTTCGATCTCGAACCGCCGTCGGAAGATTGGGAAGCCGCCCTGCTCGGCTTCGGCTGGCTGCGCCACCTGCGCGCCGCCGACACTGCGCTGACCCGCGCCAATGCCCGCTCGCTGGTCGACGACTGGATCTCCAACCAGGCGCGCAAGCGGCCGCTGGAGCGGCGCGCAGATGTGCGCGCCCGGCGGGTGATCTCGCTATTGTCGCAGGCGCCATTGGTACTCGGCGACACCGACGGAAAATTCTACCGCAAATATCTGCGCGGGCTGGCGCGCGAGATCCGCTATCTGCGCCACGCCACGCTCGACAATGACGGCGTGCCGCGCCTGCAGGTCCTGATCGCGCTGTGCTACGCCTCGCTCTGCCTCGCCAACCAGGCGCGCAACATCAAATCCGCCACGCGCAGGCTGTCGGACGAATTGCAGCGCCAGATCCTGCCCGACGGCGGCCACATCTCGCGCAATCCCGGCGCGCTTGTCGAATTGCTCAGCGATCTCTTGCCGCTGCGGCAAACCTTTGCTGCACGGAATATCGCGCCGCCGCCGGCGCTGCTCAACGCGATCGACCGCATGATGCCGATGCTGCGCTTCTTCCGGCACGGCGACGGCAGCTTCGCGCTGTTCAACGGCATGAGCACCGCGCCGTCAGATCTCGTCGCGACGCTGCTCGCCTATGACGACACCCGCGGCGTGCCGATGGCCAGCATGCCGCATACCGGCTTCCAGCGCCTCGACGCCGGCAACACCACCTTGATCATCGATACCGGTCCGCCGCCGCCGGCAAGCGTCAGCCAGGATGCGCATGCCGGCTGCCTGTCGTTCGAGTTCTCCTCCGGGGTGAGCCGCATCGTCGTCAATTGCGGCATGCCGAACACCGGGCGCGACAATTGGCGGCCGTTCGCGCGCTCGACCGCGGCGCATTCGACGCTGACCTATCGCGACACCTCGTCGTGCCAGTTCGTCGAGCTGTCGGCGATGAAGCGGCTGTTACGCGGCGCGCCGGTCACCAGCGGGCCCAGCAATGTCGAGAGCTACCGCGAGGCCATCCCCGACGGCGACGTGCTGACCGCCTCGCATGACGGCTATCTCTCCCGCTTCGGCGTGATCCACCGCCGCGTGCTGATGATTGCCCAGGACGGCACCCGGATGGAAGGCGAGGACTCGCTGTCGCCGGCACCCGGCGGCCGCATCAAGGGCAGCGAGGCCGATTTCGCGCTGCGCTTCCATCTGCACCCCTCGGTGAAGGCGAGCCGGCTGTCGGATGCCCGCGGCGTGATGCTGGTGCTGCCCAACCGCGACGTCTGGACCTTCGAGGCGATGGACGACAAGGTCGACCTCGAGGACAGCGTGTTCCTGGCCGGCAATGACGGCCCGCGCCGCACCTCCCAGATCGTGATCCGGCAGGACGCCAGGCAGGCCGCCAGCATCCGCTGGAGCTTCGTGCGCTCCTCGACCTCGGCCACCGCCACCAACGCCCGCCGCAACGCCCGCCGCGAACCGGAACTGCCGCTGTAGCGGTGGAAAGCCCTCAACCCGTCATTCTGAGGCGCGCAGCCTCTCCACCCCGTCGTCCTGGCGAAAGCCAGGACGACGCTGAACGTTTGGCGCCGCTTGCCATTCTCTCAGGGTGACGGGGCTAATTTGCGGGGATTCGGCCCCCAGAACCGGTTTCGTGCCGCACAAAACCATGCTACCCGGCTGCCTTAACAGCCAGGGATTTTCCGATATGACCGAGCAGCTTCGCCGCGTGACCCGCGCTCTGTTGTCCGTTTCCGACAAGACCGGACTGATCGATTTCGCCAAGGCGCTTTCCGACCATGGCGTCGAGCTGGTCTCGACCGGGGGCACCGCCAAGGCGATCGCGGCAGCCGGGCTGAAGGTCAAGGACGTCTCCGAGCTCACCGGTTTTCCGGAGATGATGGACGGCCGGGTCAAGACGCTGCATCCGAAGGTGCATGGCGGCCTGCTCGCGATCCGCGACAACAAGGAACATGCCGCCGCGATGGCCGCGCACGGCATCGCGGCGATCGACCTTCTGGTGGTCAATCTCTATCCGTTCGAGGCCACCGTCGACAAAGGCGCAGGGTTCGAGGAATGCATCGAGAACATCGACATCGGCGGTCCCGCGATGATCCGCGCCGCGGCCAAGAACCATGACGACGTCGCCGTGGTGGTCGAGGCGAATGACTATTCTGCCGTGCTCGACGAGCTCGCCGCACACAAGGGCGCGACCTCGCTCGGCCTGCGCCGGCGGCTCGCCGCCAAGGCCTATGCCCGCACCGCGGCCTATGACGCTGCGATCTCGAACTGGTTCGCCGTGCAGCTCGACACCAAGGCGCCGGACTTCCGCGCCTTCGGCGGCAGGCTGATCCAGTCGCTGCGCTATGGTGAGAACCCGCACCAGACCGCGGCGTTCTATGCCACGCCGGAGAAGCGGCCGGGCGTTGCGACCGCACGCCAGCTGCAGGGCAAGGAACTGTCCTACAACAACATCAACGACACCGATGCGGCCTATGAATGCGTCGGCGAGTTCGATCCGAAGCGCACCGCGGCCTGCGTGATCGTCAAGCACGCCAACCCCTGCGGCGTCGCCGAGGGTCCGGATCTCGCGACCGCCTATGCCCGCGCGCTCGCCTGCGACTCGACCTCGGCCTATGGCGGCATCATCGCGGTCAACCGCACGCTCGACGCGGATGCTGCGCGCGCCATCATCGGCATCTTCACCGAGGTGATCATCGCGCCCGATGCGACCGAGGAGGCGATCTCGATCATCGCAGGCCGGCGCAATTTGCGCCTGCTGCTCGCCGGCGGCCTGCCGAACGCGCGTGCGCTCGGCCTCACCGCCAAGACCGTCGCCGGCGGCCTGCTGGTGCAGAGCCGCGACAATGCGGTCGTCGAGGACATGAACCTGAAGGTCGCGACCAAGCGCGCGCCGACCGACGCCGAGCTGCGCGACCTCAAATTCGCCTTCCGCGTCGCCAAGCACGTCAAGTCGAACACCATCATCTACGCCAAGGATCTCGCCACCGTCGGCATCGGCGCCGGCCAGATGAGCCGCGTGGACTCGGCGCGCATCGCCGCGCGCAAGGCGCTGGATGCGGCGGCCGAACTGAAGCTCGCCGAACCCCTGACCAAGGGTTCGGTGGTTGCCTCCGACGCGTTCTTCCCGTTCGCCGACGGCATGCTCGCCTGTATCGAGGCCGGCGCGACCGCGGTGATCCAGCCCGGCGGCTCGATGCGCGACGACGAGGTGATCAAGGCCGCCGACGAGCACGGCATCGCCATGGTGTTCACCGGCGTTCGGCATTTCAGGCATTGATGCTAACCGTCGTCCCTGCTTTCGTGTTTGGTCCTGGCTGATTGGTTGGATGGAATCGGTGTAGAACGAGGCGTGG
>NZ_NWTG01000053.1 GCF_002532045.1 Bradyrhizobium sp. C9
GAACTAACTGAGCCGCCGCCTGACGCACCAGGCTGGCTCTACTTTCAGCCTGAAACCGGAGAGATCTGGCGAAAACTCGATGGAGAGTGGCTGCCAATCGCCGAAGCTCACAAACGCATTTCAGAGAAATCTCATTGACCGCACTTTCTTCCTACTCAACGGGCACCGTCACGATTGCAGTGAACGGCACGAACGTTACCGGATCCGGAACGATCTGGTCTGGCGTCAACGTTAGGCCTGGTGACATTCTTCAGATTGGCGATTTCCAGACCGTCATCACCGACGTCACGGACACGGCGCACCTTGTCATTCCGCCGTGGGGCGGTGGCGCGCAGGCCGGTGCCGCTTATACCATCTGGCAGGTTTCGCCGCAGCGCTTCGCAGGCGCGCAGGCAATGGCAGACGTGTCTACTGCAGTTGGCGCATGGAATTCGCTCGGCTATTTTGTCTTCGTTGATCCAGCGCTTTCCGCTCCAGATCCGTCTATCGGTGAAGAGAACCAATACGCATTCCAACCTACCACGAGAAAGTATTGGCTAAAGACCGGCGGCGTTTGGGTGTTCCAAGGCCAGCCTGGTATCGGCGATGTGCTGGCCGCGAACCATCTGACTGATGTTACTCTGACGGCATCGGGCGGCGTCGCGCGGTCGGCTGCTGCAATGATTCTGGATGTTGGTAACATCAAGAACTACGGCGCGGTTGGCGATGGCGTCGCCGACGATACGGCTGCGTTCCAGGCCGCTATTGCGGCGCTCCCCGGTGGCGGCCGGATATTTGTTCCGCGTGGATTTCATAGGATCACCGCGTCATTAACGCTGCACAGCGGCCTGACATTCTACGGTGAGAGTTGCATCAGTCGTGTTTTTGGCTTGCCAACTGGTACTGAAACTCCGTCACACATTTTCATTGATAGCGACAATCTACCGCTTTTCGTCAACGTCTCTGGCGTTTCGATGGAGAGTGTCAACTTTACAGACATCTCGTTCAGCGCGCGATTGACGCCTACGACGACCCCGCGAGGCACTGCGACGGGCTTCCTATTCGAAGGGTCTGCCCCAAGCGATATCAAGAACCTGACTTTCAACCGCTGTCAGTTCTCTAACTTCGGCGGATACGCGATACGCGCATACGATCCCACTGCGCCCAGCGCTAACCCAGACTGGAACGTCTGTCCGGCAACGCTCACTGACTGCACGTTTCTCTACAACACCATCGGCATCTCGTTTGAAACGGACAATGCAGATTTTTGGCAGTTGAATGGGACGGCATTTTTCGGGAACGTTTACGGAATCGTCTGTACACGTTCTGGCATCTTGGTTTTGAATCAGTGTTTCGGAGGCGGTGGCATCATGGTCATCACCGGAGGCTCTGGTACCCAGATTCGCGATAGCATTACCTTCATTGGGTGCCAATACGAGCAAGGCACCGCGATGCTTCAGGTCGCTGATAATATGGCGACACAGCGAACGTATTTCCCAATCAAGATGATCTCGTGCATCGTCGAGTCGCCCATTCTCCTGAGTGCCTCGTGTCACTTCATCAGCGAGGGGTGCCGTTACGTCAACAACATCGAAGTCACGGCTTCTGGTGTTCTTATCGATTCTTACTCGGACTCGTTCTTGCCGACGACACATATCAATCTGGTTGCTGGCAGTTCGGTGCGCAACTACGTCACGCACGGAACGGATTATCCGGTTGGTATTCGCGGCCCGATCACTGATGGCAAGTGCATCAGAACGGCGTCTGCGCCGCCGTCTGGTGGAACGGTGGCCTACGTGGCTGGTGACATCACATACAACTCAAGCCCCACCACAGGCTCTCCGTCTGGATGGGTATGTACCGCCAGCGGCACACCGGGCACTTGGGACATGCTCGGTCAAATCGGCTTCCGCGTGCACGGAGGCTCGCCGGTTGGGACGGTTACACCTAATTTCCTCGGGGAAGAGCTTCTCGACAACACCACGGCCAAGTGGTGGAAATCAATTGACGTGGGCATTACCAACTGGGTGGCGCTGAACTGATATCTCTAGAGTAGCCGCCATCAACTGGAAGTGCGCGGGCGTTCTCTAGTTCACAGATAAGCAGGCCATTGAAGCGGTCTCCATTACCTAAGGAAGTAAATTGTCAAACGATCTCGTAGTTCAGCTCGGCGCGAAGCTGGACCAATTCCAAAGCGACATGAATCAGGCCGGCGATATCGCGGATAACGCGATCGCGCGCATTGAGCAGTCGTTTGCCAACCTGAATCCGTCGATGGGCGGATTTGGAAACCTCGGCTTAGGCATCACCGGTGTAACGGCATCAGTTGGAGCGCTTCTTGCTGCGCTCTCCAGCGTTAACGGCGAGCTGGCTGAGATTCAGAAGAACGCCGCGTTCTCGAATATTTCGACAGATCGATACCAGCAACTGCAATATGCTGCAGGCCAGAGCGGAATTAGCAACGATCAGTCCGCCAACGATCTGGCGAACGTCTCCAAGCTTCTAGCTGACGCGAATTACAATGAGAATTCGCTGACCAAGATACTCGATGCGAACAATCTGAAGTACAAGGACCGCAACGGCCAAATCATCAGCATGAATCAACTGCTGACAGTTGCCGGCGACTTGCTTAGCAGATTCGACTCTATCCCCGACAAGACTAAAGCGGCTCAGATGTTGGGCTTGTCGCAGGGTTGGGTTGAGGCCTTGCACAACGGCAGCGCGGCATTCGACGCCGTGGCCCTGAGCGCAAACGATGCAGGCGCCGTTATCGACAAGTCTACGATTGCCAAGGCCGCTGAGTTTGACCGGGCGTGGAAAGCATCTAGCGCCCAGCTCAGTGCACAGTTCAAGGCCACGGCTGGCGAAGTTGCCGCTTATCTAGACGGCCTGATTGATAAGGCCAATGATTTCATCAAGTCTCTGAACTCATCAAATGGTGTGTCGGAGGGTAGCGGGCAGAGTAAGTTTGATCGATATGCGGACTCGATATCGGTCATGATCAAACAAGCGTTCGGTGCTGAGCAAAACATCAATCAACTTACTAACGTCATCGACAATCTGCAAAACTCAGGCGGTGGAGATCCTGCAGTTATTCACCAACTGGAAGAAATCCGCGCCAAGGCCCAACTTGCCGCTCAGATGATTCAGCAAGTCAACGAGGCTCAGTCGAAAGCGGACTACCCCAGTGGAGTGCCACTACCTCGTGCCAGGCCCGCTGCCGCGAATAATCCTACCGGTGATGGTAAGATTCCGACCCGTGATACCGGAGCCAAGGATACGTGGGATCGCGCTCAAGAATCGTTAATAAAGTACACCAATGCCACTGAAGCTCAGGCGAAGGTGCAGGGCGAGAGTAATGCCGCTCTTGAAGAGGCCAAGGCAGAGGCTCAGCTTTGGACCGCAGCGCAACTTGCGGGAATCCCTGTGACGCAGGCACTCCGCGACAAAATCCAAGACCTTGCGCAGGACGCTGGGGC
>NZ_NWTG01000054.1 GCF_002532045.1 Bradyrhizobium sp. C9
CCATCAGCCGCCTCGGCCTTCCGATGGACGACCTCCTGAGATTCCACAGCTAGCCCGCGCGCCCCTTACCTCGCCCCGCTTGCGGGGAGAGGTCGGATCGCATGCAGCGAAGCGGAATGCGGTCCGGGCGAGGGGGTACAGCTCCATCCACCCGCGTCACTCGTGGAGAGAGCCCCTCACCCCGACCCTCTCCCCGTAAGAACGGGGAGAGGGAGACCAAAACCTCACACCTTCCAGACACCGACCGGCTGGCGCACGGCGACGTTGAGCCGGTTCCAGACGTTGATCGCGGCAATGCCGAGCACCAGAGACGCGAGCTGCTGCTCGTTGAAATGCTTCGCCGCCTCGTCCCACACCGCGTCCGTCACCGGATCCTCGCGGTCGCTGAGTCGGGTCACCGCCTCGGTCAGCGCCAGCGCGGCGCGCTCGGCTTCGGTGAAATACGGCGTGTCGCGCCAGGCGCCGACCGCGAACAGCCGCTCGTCGGTCTCGCCGGCCCGGCGGGCGAGTTTTGGATGCATGTCGACGCAGACGCTGCAGCCATTGATCTGGCTGGCGCGCAGATGCACCAGTTCGAGCAGCTTTTCCGGCAAAGCCGGTTTGGTGCTCTCGCTGAGCGCCTGCAGCGCCTTCATGGCATCGGGAACAACCATCACCGGGTGATTCATGCGGGCTTTCATCATATCACTCTCCTGATTTGTCTTTTGACGAAGCCGTGCCGATCTGTTGTCACATCGGCCCACTTTCGTTCGTCATGGCCATGACGGAGCGGACAAAGGGAATGTGACCGATGGACGAGAAAAAGTTTGTGGCCGAACAGTTCGAGGCCAACCGGCCGCGCCTGCGCGCCGTGGCCTACCGCATGCTGGGCTCGACCGCCGAGGTCGACGATGCCGTGCAGGAGGCCTGGCTGCGGCTCGGCCGCACCGACACTGCCGCGGTCGACAATCTCGGGGGCTGGCTGACCACGGTGGTCGCGCGAATCTGCCTCGACATGCTGCGCGCGCGCAAATCGCGCCGCGAGGAGCCGATCGGGCCGCATGTGCCGGAGCCGATCGCGGACAATCCGTCCGAGCGCGAGAGCGAGATGGCGGATTCCGTCGGCGCGGCGCTGCTCGTGGTGCTGGAGACGCTGGCGCCGGCCGAGCGGCTGGCTTTCGTGCTGCACGACATGTTCGCGGTACCTTTCGAGGAGATCGCGCCGATCGTCGGACGCACGCCGGCCGCCGCGCGGCAACTGGCGAGCCGCGCGCGGCGCCGCGTGCAGGGCGCACCGCCCGCGCCGGACGCCGATCTCAGCCGGCAGCGCGGCATCGTCGAAGCTTTCCTCGCTGCGTCCCGCAACGGCGATTTCGAAGGGCTGCTCGCCGTGCTCGCGCCCGACGTCGTGGTGCGCGCCGATCAGGCCGCGCAGCGGCTCGGCTCGCTGCCGGTGATCCGCGGTGCTGTTGCGGTCGCCGAAAGCTTCAAGGGACGCGCGCAGGCGGCGAGGCCGGCGCTGGTCGACGGCGCGATCGGCGTTGCCGTCGTCTTCGGCGGCGCGCTGCGCGTCGTGCTGCGGGTCACGATCTCAGGCGACAGGATCGCGGCGATCGATGCCACCGCCGAGCCCGCCGAGATCGAAACGCTCGATGTCGAGGTGCTCGACCAGGCCTGACGCGGCTGGAGACAGATGGTTTGCGATGTTAGTGTCCTCCCTGCGCTTTACAGGGAGGACAATCATGAAACGATCCATCAAATTGCTCGCGTCGGCCGGCCTGTTCTCGCTCGCCCTCGCCTCGTCCCCCGCCCTTGCTGCCGCGGATGAAAAGCTGCGCGCGGCCGCCGAGCAGGCCCAGCCGGCCGTGATCGAAAGCCTGCACGACATGGTGCTGATCGAGTCGGGCTCCAGCGACGTCGAGGGCCTGAAGAAGATGGCCGACTACACCGAAGCGCGGCTGAAGGCGCTCGGCGCCAAGACCGAGCGGCGCAAGACCACGAAAGGCGCCGGCGCCGACATGGTGATCGGCACCTTTGAGGGCACCGGCAGCAGGAAGCTGATGCTGATCGCGCATATGGACACGGTCTATGAGCACGGCATCCTCGATACCCAGCCCTACAAGGTCGACGGCAACAGGATCTACGGGCCCGGCATTGCCGACGACAAGGGCGGCATCGCCGTCATCCTGCATTCGCTGAAGATCCTCAACGATACCGGCTGGCGCGACTACGCAAAGCTCACCGTGTCGTTCAATCCGGATGAGGAAGTCGGATCGATCGGCTCCGGCGAGATCATCGCCGAGCTCGCCGACCAGCACGACGTGGTGCTGTCCTGCGAGCCGACGGTGGCACCGCCGGTGGCCAAGAATGAAAGTCTGCTGCTCGGCGCCAGTGGCACCGCGACCGGCACGCTGGACGTGAAGGGCAAGGCCTCGCATGCCGGCGCAGCCCCACAGCTCGGCCGCAACGCGCTGATCGAGCTGGCGCATCAATTGCTGCAGACCCAGGACGTCGCGAAATCGATTCCGGGCACGCAGCTGAACTGGACCACCGCGAAGGCCGGCACCGTGCGCAACCAGATCCCCGATCATGCCTCTGCCGGCGCCGACATCCGCCTCACCATTCCGGACGGCGTGCAGAAGCTGCAGGCCGCGCTCGACGAGAAGGTGAAAGACAGACTGATCCCTGACACCGAGGTGACCGTGAAGGTCACCGGGGGCCGCCCGCCCTTTGTCGCGAATGATCGCGGCCGCGCGCTCGCCAAGCAGGGACAGGCGATCTACGCGGAGCTCGACCGCACGCTCGATATTGCGGAGATGACCGGCGGCGCGACCGACGCCGGCTACGCCGCGCGCAGCGGCAAGGCCATCGTGGTCGAAAGCTTCGGCCTCGCCGGCTGGGGCTATCACGCCCGCGACGAATACATCGACACCAACTCGATCGTGCCGCGGCTCTACCTGATGACGCGGATCCTGATGGAGCTGGGCAAGGGGAAGTAGCTGCTGGTCGCGCGATCCGATAGACACGACCGCTGCAGGCCGGTGCTCATAATTCGCGCCAGAGCCTGGGGCCGCCCCTCTCCCCACCCTCCCCCACAAGGTAGGGCTATCGCATATGGCCAAGCACGGAGAGAAGGAAGTCGTTGTTCCA
>NZ_NWTG01000055.1 GCF_002532045.1 Bradyrhizobium sp. C9
AAGGATAACCACCAATTGATACAAATTGTCCGACTTCATACAAGAGCGTGGTCTCGATTCTAAGCGTGTTTTTACTATTATAGTACACTTTACCTTGCAATAGTTCTAAGTGGTCTTTACGAAGCTCTCTATGCCCTTTAAAGCTATCTATTCTATATTTGTCGCCATAAGTAGCTACATACTCATATAACATTCGGTTTGTCTCCACTTCCTACAAAAATAAGTCTATCATTGAACTCTGTTTTAACTCTATCTGCTATATATCCTGAATATAGCTTGCCCTCGTACCAAATATCTACTAAGTCATTAACATACAAAGGAAAAAGTTCATTTTGATTAAAGAATAACCTTGTGACGATTGTAGAGGGAGAAATTTCAACCTTAATAGTAGACAACTCAGGAGGGTTTCCGTGGTCATCTCTATCATAAAACAATGTTTTGGTTGTCCTTACATCTGGCAAGTCTGTTCCGTCTCCATGATAAGTGCTATAATCAATGACATCTCCGTTATTTTTTGCTGTGTACATTTTAGGAGGGTCTGTGTAGTCATCTGTTGCTTTATTTTTAACGAACACAACAGCAAAATTATAAGCTGAACGTTCTACTATTGTTTCCGTGTCCATTGTCACACTTTGCTTAATATCTACCCTTGTCGTGATTCTTTTTCTATTCCAGTTTCTTGAAGCAAAGTTAATGAATAACAAGTTTCTAGGGTCTGTTTCAGATGGAGCGTGTTGAATGGTTGTAGTTGGTTGAAATTGAACCTTGGAAAATATCCTTTTTGCTACATCATGAGCTGATGAAGTTTCCGCTTTACGATTAATCGTAGCCTTTCCAGCAAAGATACTTGAATCAAAGAAATAACCATAACTCATTAAATTATTTTTATTAGGGTCAATTAAATAATTAATTATACCAGAGTTTGTCTTTTTGGCTATTGCGTTTGGAACGTCAAGACTTTCAATCATTGCCCAAAAGTAGTTTTTTAACGTAGCTTTATTACTTTCGTCTACATCGGTCACAAGGTAAACCATATCTAAATTCAGTTTTTTCCTCTTACCTAGAGCTTCTTCAATTGGAACAACTTCAGGAAAAAGTACTTGAACAATATCGCCAACTTCTACCGAAACGGTCAATGTAGCTGATGAAGTGTAAAGATAGCCTGTTTCCCACAGTTCGTAATCAATAACTTGACATCTTGCCTTTGGTATTGGAAGGCCTCTTTTTTCTTTTTTACCATTAGGCATTCTGAAATCAGATATATTGTAATAGTTAGGGTTAAAGTTATCATAAACGTTAGCTTCTAACATTAAATAAAGTCCGCCTTTCTCTTGATTTTAAGCTCTGCCTTACTTAAATTAACTAGCTCCATTTGACCTTTTTCAATTATACGAGTTCTGTATCGCTCAAAGTTCATTACAGGGAATAAGTTTAGTACAGTTGTACCCTTCCAGCCTTGATAAAATTCGTCATTTACATCTGTATTAATTAAAATATAATCTTGTACCTGTTCCGTCTTAAACACAATTGCAGTATATTCGTTTCCAACATCGTCTAAAAATCTAACTCCAGCAGGTGTTTTAGGAAGTTTCGGATATAATACCCCCATAAAACTAAATATTTTTTCTTTTATTTCCCAACGGCTTAAACGGCCTATGTCACTTTCCCCATAATAAGTGTAAGAGGTTCCTTCGATATACTTATAGTCTCCTGGTGCGGTTCCTCCATAAATTTTAGACTTACCAGAAAGAACTTTACCATTTTCAATCATGTCAAAAGTTAAATTTTCGTAAGTATACCACTTTGTAACTACATCGAAAGTTATCTTTTCGCTGAAAGTTCCGTTCTTACCGTAACCCTCTGTCTTTGTGACATCTGCTAAAGCTAAATCAGCATACACCTGAAAAATTTCTGTTTGATATTCAAGTGTAACGAATTTTTTGCTAAGAATATCGTTTACGAAGTCTTTCATTAATTGATAATTTTCTTCTAAACTTTCTCCAAACGTTTCTAGCTTAAACTCTATTTGTGGTTGAGTAATTGAGCGTTTTCCCATTATTCCAATACCATTACTTTGCCAGATGTTATTAGTTGATTGTAACCCTAAATTAGAGGGCTGGTAAAATCTAACTTTTCCATTTGTAACGTCCCAAACTTTGTCGTCTGTTCCGTCTAAGTTAGTATGTATTTTATACTGTCTTACCATTAAGCCCTCCCTAGTTCAAATTCTCGTCTGATTGCACGCGCTAAGTTAGAAACATCTTGACCAGCACCGCCTTGCACGTTAAATGTGTTATATGTTCTATTGTCGCTTGATACACTGTTAGTGCTTAAACCGTAACCGCTAGAAGATAAATTGACATCTGTTAAGCCTACTACCATAGAACCTTTGAATAGTCCGCCAACTTTACTTGCAACCCAATCAATTGAACCTTTGATATTTTTAATTGTATCTGTTACACCTCCAAGAACGCTGTCTATTGTATCTTTGACTCCTCCAAATATTCCGCTAAAGAAGTCGCCAATGCCCTTAAATACTCCTGTTATTGCATCCCAAGCATTTGAAGCAAATTTACCAAAAGCCTCGAATACTCCGCTAACTATATCTTTAGCACCGTCAAACGCTCCCTTAAAGAAATCAGCTACTCCGTTAAATACACCTGAAATTGCATCCCAAGCTTTTGAAGCAAAGCCACCAAGAGCGCTAAACACTCCGCTAACGACACTGCGAACAGAATTGAATATGCCACTAAAGAAGCCTGAAACTGCATTCCATATTGATGAAACTACTCCCCAAGCGCTAGAAGCAAAACTTCCGATTGCACTAAATACTGTTGAAACTACTGATTTTACAGCGTTAAATATACCGCCAAAGAAGCCTGAAACTGCATTCCATACGCCAACCAGTATATCCCAAGCTGAACCAGCAAAGCTACCTATGGCGCTAAATACTGTTGAAACTATTGAACTAACTGCGTTAAATATTACACCAAAGAAACCTGATATGCCGTTCCACGCTCCGATAACTAATTGGTAAGCA
>NZ_NWTG01000056.1 GCF_002532045.1 Bradyrhizobium sp. C9
CGATCGCCGCCGGCGACACCATCGCCGACAGCGCGATGATCGGCAGCCCGGTGAAGTTGTGGTCGCTTCGGATGTTCTCGGCGAACTCGAAACCGTTCATCTCGGGCATCTCGATGTCGGTCAGCACGACGTCGAACGCCTGCCCCGAGCGCAGCGCCGCGAGCCCTTCCTGGGCATTCGGTGCAGTCCGCACCTTGTAGCCGGCGGCCTTCAAGACCGGCGCCAGCATGTTGCGGAAGAACGCGCTATCATCGACCAGCAGCACCGACTGCGCCGAGGCCGACGGGCGCATCTCCTTGCGCGAGAACCAGTCGGCAAACGCCATCGGCAGGAAGTGGCCGACATCGATCACCTCGGTGGCCTGGCCCTTGATCACGGCCGAGCCCAGAATGCCGTCCTGGCTGCCCGCGACCTCGATGTTGAGCCGCTCCTCGACGATGTCGATGATCTCGTCGACCACGAGCCCCATCGAGCGGCCGTCGTCGGCGAACACCAGGATCGGCTGCGACCCTTGGGTCTGCACCTCGACCCCGGCCATCTGCACCAGCGGCATCAGCTGCTCGCGGTACTGCACCATGTAGCGGCCGTTGGAGAGCTCGATCTTGTCGGTTGCGATCTCTTCCAGCCGGGTGACGAGGCCGAGCGGCACCGCCTTGGGCTGCGAGGAGCCGGCGCGGAACACCAGCAGCGAGGTCAGCTGCTCGCCGCTCGAGGCATGCGCCGCGGCATTGTCGTCGGCCATGTCATGGGCCGAGGAGCCGGACGCGCCGAGCGCCTTGGCGATCCCGTTGGGGTCGATGATCATGATGACCGCGCCATCGCCCAGGATGGTGTTGCCGGAGAACATGTCGATGTGCCGCAGCTTGGTCGACATCGGCTTGACCACGATCTCCTCGGTGTGGAACACGCCGTCGACCACGATGCCGAAGGTCTGGCTGCCGACCTGGGTCACCACGATGAAGCCGTTCTCGGCATCGGACGTGGTGGCGCCATCGTCGATCTTGAGCAGCTTCTTGAGATGGATCAGCGGCAGCAGCTTGTTGCGCAGCCGCAAGACCGCGGTGTCCTTGATCCGCTCGATGCGGTGCTCGGAGTTGGCGCGGGCCCGCACCAGCTCGACCACGGACAATTGGGGGATCGCAAACCGGTCGCCGCCGGCTTCCACGATCAAGGCCGAGACGATCGCCAGGGTCAGCGGGATCTTGATGGTGACGGAGGCGCCCTCGCCGGCCACGCTCTTGATGTCGATGGTGCCGCCGATCTGGTCGATATTGGTGCGCACCACGTCCATGCCGACGCCGCGGCCGGACACCGAGGTCACTTGCGCGGCGGTCGAGAAGCCCGGCGCGAAGATGAACTTGTGGATCTGGGCCTCGGTCATCTTCTCCAGCTCGGCCTCGGTGACGAGACCGTTCTGGAGCGCCTTGGCCTTGATCCGCTCGGTGTTGAGCCCGCGGCCATTGTCGGCGATGCAGATGATGATGTGGCCGCCTTCGTGATAGGCGGACAGGCGAATGGTGCCCTGCTCCGGCTTGCCGGCGGCGAGGCGCTCGGCGGTGGTCTCGAGGCCATGATCGGCGGAGTTGCGCACCATGTGCGTCAACGGATCCTTGATCAGGTCGAGCACCTGGCGGTCGAGCTCGGTGTCGGCGCCGTGCATCTCCAGCTCGATCTGCTTGCCGAGTTCGCCGGAGAGGTCGCGGACGATGCGCGGCAGCTTCTGCCAGGCATTGCCGATCGGCTGCATCCGCGTCTTCATGACGCCTTCCTGCAGCTCGGCGGTGACGTTGGAGAGCCGCTGCAACGGCACCTTGAACTCGGTGTCCTCGTTGCGCCTGGAGATCTCGAGCAGCTGGTTGCGGGTCAGCACCAGCTCGGAGACCATGGTCATGAGGTGTTCGAGGGTGTCGACGTTGACCCGGATCGACTGGTTGGCGATCTTGTCGCCTTCCTGGACAACATCCTCAGCGGCGGCCTTGCGGGCCGGCTTCTTCGCGGCCTCGGCCGGCTCGGCTGCGGGCGCTGCGGGCGCTGCGGCGACGGGCTTTGCGACCGGCGCCGGTGCTGCGACTTCGATCTCGGTCTCGCGGAAGGCGCGCTCGAGCTCGTCGAGCGAGACCTCGCCCGGACGCAGCGGACGCTCCAGCGTCTGCACCACCAGCGTGCCCTCGCTCATCGCTGCCTGCACGGATGGCGACTCAACGACAGGCACATCTTCTTCAGCGGCAGCTTCACCAGCCGCCATTGCCGCCATGCCGCGCTCGACCATCGCTTCGAGCTGATCGATCAGGTCGCGGTCGTTGCCCTCGGGCTCGGCTTCGGTCGCCTCGAGCCCGCCGAGGATCTCCTTGATGCGGTCGATCGAGGACAGGATCAGCGTCACGGCTTCCGCCTTCACCGGCATGCCGTCGCGGAATTTGCCCATCAGGGTCTCGCCGGCATGCGCCAGCGCTTCCAGCCGCGGCAGCCCGAGGAAGCCGCAGGTCCCCTTGATCGTGTGCACAAGGCGGAAAATGTTGTCCAGGATCTTCGCGTTGTTCGGATCCTGCTCGAACTGCACCAGCTGGTTGTCGACCGTATCCAGGCTCTCGCTGCTCTCCGTCAGGAACTCGCGCAACAGATCGTCCATGAA
>NZ_NWTG01000057.1 GCF_002532045.1 Bradyrhizobium sp. C9
CCGCGCCGTACAGATCGCGCTCGACTACATCGGGAAGGAGATCGAGAAAGCCAGGCGCGAGTACTCGAAGCAGGTCGCTGCGCGACGTCTCAGCGAATACTCCTCATTAGTTGAGACCGCAGTTGATGCCGCACGTGAGCTAGGAGACGCGATCCTTGCGATGCACGGCTTCGCCGATGAGATGCGCCTCATCGGCGCTGAGCACCGAGACTTCAAAATTATGTACAGCCTACAAAACTTCGGTGACCTGGCTGAGCCGTTCTCGCCGCTTAAGGCATTGATCACGGAGGCGGTTGAGAAGGGGCACGTCGGCGGCGGAAAATTGCCCGCTTGGAAATTGCCTGCGCCCCTTGAATTGCTGCATATTTGAGGAAATTTGAGATGGCGAAGAAAACGAAGTCCGACACGGTGTTGGAGCAGGCCGAGGCGTTGCTCCGGGACGTGGAAGCCGCCAACCGAGGCGCGCGATTGAAAAAGGCCGAACGTGAGGTTGCCGCCAGCAAGACGCGTGGCGAACGCCTGCATGACGCCGAAGCGCAGGTTGAGGCCAGCCGTCCGAAGGACAAGCAACTGTACTACAGCACCATGAGGCGTTCGCCGCTGAACGACGCGCCGAAAGAACTCTCGCGGGAAGCGCGCGCAGGGTTGGCTCGGGCCAAATCATCTCGTGAGGACAGTAAGTGTGCCGCGCGCGAGCGTAAGCAGAGGGCCGCTTACTTAACCAAGTAACGTCGCGCGGCGTTCCTTTCGGCTGGCGCGACGGGTGGGCACCGTTCGGGAACGCGGTGTCCACCACCAATCACATCACGAAATCAGGATAGACTTATGCTTAGAGATATCTCTCAAAATCTTGGATTTGCCGAAACCATTGCCCCGGCGACGTTGAGCGCCACCACGACAGGCAACAGCGTCGATACGCTTGGTTTTGAATCCGCTGCACTTGTGATCAGCACCGGTGCGATCATCAACGCTGCTGCGTTTGCGGCCAAACTGCAAGACAGTTCGGACGGAACGAACTTTGCGGACGTGCCGGCGTCGTTGCTTGTCGGCAGCTTTCCAACTGCGTTGCCTGCGAACACCGTTGTCAAGCAGGGTTATCTTGGAAGCAATCGGTATTTGCGCGCCGTGTTGACCTTGAACGGCGGCACATCGCTAGCGGTTGCCGCAACTATCGTGTTGGGGTCGCCCAAGGTCGCGCCGGTGGCCTAGCGTTGTGATCCGGAGTCCATCAACAATGCGGCGCCGGATCCGCATTAGCAAGGCTGCACGGGGTAGGGGGCGACTCGAAGTCCAGCCATGCCATTCCTACAGACCGCCGCCATCCCCCAACGCTCGCGATTGCTGCCCCAGAGTTTAAAAAATTTCGAGATCACACTTTGACCATACCGAGACCACCCGATCACCTATCGCGCACCTCCAAAGCATGGTGGCGAAAAGTCCATGACGGGTACGATTTGGACGAGCATCACCGGCATTTGCTGCGATTGGCCTGCGAGAGTTTGGATCAGTCTGAGGAGGCGCGCGCAGCTATTTCGGAGCATGGGGCGGTCGTTTTGGACCGATTTGGCTGCCAAAAGCCGAGCCCTTGGGTTGATATTCAGCACAAAGCTCAGAACAGATTCCGAATACTGTGTCGCGAACTTGGGTTGGACGTGCAGCCAGGTGAGGGGCCGCGAATGCCCCGAGATGCCACCTACGGAAGTCGGCGCTGATGCCGGTTCGCAAGCGGAACAACAAGCGACGCAACGCGGGCACTCTCGATGATTGGGAATGGGCGCTCGAACTGGGATGGCCGTGCACAGGGGATCTAGACGGCATATGCGAACTCGACGAGCACGGTCATCCTGATCGAGAGGCGGCGCGGAGTGCGTGGAAGTTGTACGGGGCGCAAATCATGGCAAAGTGGCGCGCCGAGCATCCGAATGGTTCGCGATATGCCTGCTGGGGACTCGAGCAATTTGGTGAGCCAACATGCCCGCCCGACTAAAGCGAAACAAGCGCCGCCGCAGCGTGCACATCGCACCAGAGGCGGTCGAACTGTTTAGGCTCGGCTTGCGTGACCCGGGCAACCAAGCCATCCGTATCAAGCTTGCCGCCGCCCTTGGCCGGTCCAAGTTCGCCGCGAGCCCGCTAGATCTCGAGCCAAGATCGTTAGTGGGCTGCGACACCGAGCCGGTAGAGACGGTGCTGGAACTGCGGGAGCGGTTGCTGAAGGAGGCGGGACTAGCCGCGCGTATCCAGTGACACACCGAGTAGCGATGCTTTCACCATCACCGCAGCAGGCGTGCGCTTCAGCGTTTTTGCAATTTTTGTGACACCGGCCTTTTTCTTGGCGAGCGCCTTCAGCACGTGAGTGAAGCGATGCAAGCAAGCAGGCCGTACCGCGAGTTCAAATGATCGACCCCAGCAACATTCCTCCAGAACTAACTGAGCCGCCGCCTGACGCACCAGGCTGGCTCTACTTTCAGCCTGA
>NZ_NWTG01000058.1 GCF_002532045.1 Bradyrhizobium sp. C9
GCCTGCGCCACCGCCATGCCGTAGCCGGGCACGATGATGACCTTGGAGGCGTTCTTCATGATGAAGGCGGCGTCGTCCGCCGAGCCGAGCTTGGCCGGCTTCTGCTCGCCCGAGCCGCCGCCGGCCGCCGCGGTCTCGCCGCCGAAGCCGCCGAGGATCACCGAGATGAACGAGCGGTTCATCGCGTGGCACATGATGTAGGACAGGATCGCGCCGCTTGATCCGACCAGCGCGCCGGTGATGATCAGCGCCGAGTTGCCGAGCGTGAAGCCGATGCCGGCCGCGGCCCAGCCCGAGTACGAGTTCAGCATCGAGATCACGACCGGCATGTCGGCGCCGCCGATCGGGATGATCATCAACACGCCGAGCGCCAGCGCGATGATCGTGATCAGCCAGAAGTCGAGCGCGCTGCCCGACATCACCAGGCCGACGATGAAGAACACCAGCGCCAGCGCCAGCACGATGTTGATGACGTGGCGGAACGGCAGGATGATCGGCGCGCCGCTCATCCGGGCCGACAGCTTCAGGAACGCGATCACCGAGCCGGTGAAGGTCAGGGCGCCGATCGCAACGCCGAGCGACATCTCGACCAGGCTCTGCGGATGGATGTTGCCGGGCGTGCCGATGTCGAAGGCTTCAGGGGCGTAGAACGCGCCGGCGGCGACCAGCACCGCGGCCATGCCGACCAGCGAGTGGAACGCGGCGACCAGTTCCGGCATCGAGGTCATCGGCACCCGGCGCGCGATCACCGCGCCGATGCCGCCGCCGATCGCGATCGCGACGATCACCAGCAGCCAGGCGAGGCCATCGGCCGGCGGATGGCTCGCCAGCGTGGTGGCGACCGCGATCGCCATGCCGATCATGCCGAACATGTTGCCCTGGCGCGACGATGCCGGGCTCGACAGGCCGCGCAGCGACAGGATGAACAGCACCCCCGCCACGAGATACAGAACAGCAGCCAGATTGGCGTTCATCTCAGGTCCCCCTTTGTCTTCGTCACCCCGAGGTGCACGCCGCTCACTTGGCTTTCTTCTTGTACATCGCCAGCATGCGCTGGGTGACCAGGAAGCCGCCGAAGATGTTCACGCAGGCGAAGATCAGCGCGATGAAGCCGAAGCCGCGGGCCCAGCCCGAGCCGCTCGACACCATGCCGACCCCGACCGCGAGCAGCGCGCCGACCACGATCACCGACGAGATCGCGTTGGTCACGCTCATCAGCGGGGTATGCAGCGCGGGGGTCACCGACCACACCACGAAGTAGCCGACGAACACGGCAAGAACGAAGATCGACAGCCGGAACACGAACGGATCGACGGCCTGCGCGAGATGCTCCATGGCTTCTCTCCTTACTTCGGCTGGAAGTTGGGATGGATGACGGCGCCGTCCTTGGTCAGCGCGGTGGCCTTCACCAGCTCGTCGTCCCAATTGACCGCGAGCGCCTTGTTGGCCTTGTCGACCATGGTCTCGATGAACGAGAACAGATTGCGCGCGTAGAGGCTCGAGGCCGAGGCGGCGACGCGGCCGGCGACGTTGGTGTAGCCGACGATCTTGATGCCGTCGGTCTCGACCACCTCGCCGGGCCTTGCGCCCTCGACATTGCCGCCGCGCTCGACCGCGAGGTCGACCAGCACGGAGCCGGGCTTCATCGACTTCACCATCTCGCCGCTGACCAGCTTCGGCGCCGGACGGCCCGGGATCAGCGCGGTGGTGATCACGATGTCCTGCTTCTTGATGTGCTCGGCGGTAAGCTGGGCCTGCTTGGCCTGATATTCCCTGGACATCTCCTTGGCGTAGCCGCCGGCGGTCTGCGCGTTCTTGAACTCCTCGTCCTCGACGGCGAGGAATTTGGCGCCGAGGCTCTCCACCTGCTCCTTGGTGGCGGGCCGCACGTCGGTCGCGGTGACGACGGC
>NZ_NWTG01000059.1 GCF_002532045.1 Bradyrhizobium sp. C9
TGCGCCCAAGCTCTCCACCTGCTCCTTGGTGGCGGGCCGCACGTCGGTCGCGGTGACGACGGCGCCGAGCCGGCGCGCGGTCGCGATCGCCTGCAGGCCGGCGACGCCGACGCCCATCACGAACACCTTGGCGGCCGGCACGGTGCCGGCGGCGGTCATCATCATCGGGAAGGCGCGGCCGAACGCCTCGGCGCCCTCGATCACTGCCCGGTAGCCGGCGAGATTGGCCTGCGAGGACAATACGTCCATCACCTGGGCGCGGGTGATGCGCGGCATCAGCTCCATCGCGAACGCCGACACCCCGGCATCGGCCATCGCCTTCAGCGCCGCCTCGTTGCCGTAGGGATCCATGATCGCGATGACCAGCGCGCCGCGCTTGTACTTCGAAAGCTCCGAGGCCTCGGGCCGCTTCACCTTGATGATGATGTCGGCGTCCTTCAGCGCGTCGGCGCTGACGGTCGCGCCGGCCGCGACAAGCTCCGAATCGGGCAAGCCCGACTTGACGCCCGCGCCCGGCTCGACGGCCACCTCGGCGCCGATCGCC
>NZ_NWTG01000060.1 GCF_002532045.1 Bradyrhizobium sp. C9
CCGCGCCGTACAGATCGCGCTCGACTACATCGGGAAGGAGATCGAGAAAGCCAAGCGCGAGTACTCGAAGCAGGTCGCGGCGCGACGTCTCAGCGAATACTCCTCATTGGTGGAGACCGCAGTTGATGCCGCACGTGAGCTAGGAGACGCTATCCTTGCGATGCACGGCTTCGCTGACGAGATGCGCCTCGTCGGCGCTGCGCACCGAGATTTCAAAATCATGTACAGCCTACAGAACTTTGGCGACCTCGCTGAGCCGTTCTCGCCGCTGAGGGGGTTGATCGGGGAGGCGGTTGAGAAGGGTCACGTCGGCGCAGGCAAGTTGCCCGCCTGGAAATTGCCAGCGCCGCTTGAATTGCTGCATATTTGAGGAAATTTGAGATGGCGAACAAAACGAAGGCCGACACGGTGTTGGAGCAGGCCGAGGCGTTGCTCCGGGACGTGGAAGCCGCCAACCGAGGCGCGCGATTGAAAAAGGCCGAACGTGAGGTTGCCGCCAGCAAGACGCGTGGCGAGCGCCTGCATGACGCCGAAGCGCAGGTTGAGGCCAGCCGTCCGACGGACAAGCAACTGTACTACAGCACAATGAGGCGTTCGCCGCTGAACGACAAGCCGAAAGAGCTTTCGCGGGAAGCGAGCGCAGGGTTGGCTCGGGCCAAAGCATCTCGTGAGGAGAGTAAGCGTGCCGCGCGCGAGCGTAAGCAGAAGGCCGCTTATTTAACCAAGTAACGTCGCTCCGGTTGTTCCTTTCGGCCAGCGCGGCAGGGTGGACACCGTAGGGGAACGCGGTGTCCACCACCAATTCATTCTAATCAGGAATCATTATGCTTAGAGATCATTCTCAGAATCTGGGCTTTGCCCAAACCATTGCTCCAGCGACATTGAGTGCCACCACGACAGGCAACAGCGTGGACACGTTGGGATACGAGAGCGCTGCACTTGTGATTAGCACCGGTGCGATAATCAACGCTGCTGCGTTTGCGGCCAAACTGCAAGACAGTGCGGACGGAACGAACTTTGCGGATGTGCCAGCATCGTTACTTGTCGGCGCGCTTCCTGCTGCACTGGCTGCGAACACCGTTGTCAAGCAGGGCTACCTCGGCGGCAACAGGTATCTTCGCGCCGTGTTGACCTTGAGCGGCGGAACATCGCTCGCAGTCGCAGCAACTATCGTGCTGGGCTCGCCGAAGGTCGCGCCCGTCAGCTAGCGGCGCGCATGTTGATGTGGTCGGCGCGGCACGGGAACAGCGCGCCGGCCCATCAGCTGCCCCCCGTACCCGGTCAGAAGTTCAAACATTGCCGCCTCAAACACCGGGGTCCAAACCTAAACGCTCGTTTCCACAAATCAGACCCCCATGGTGAAATTTGCCTAGACCACGGGCACCGCTTGCCAAAGCAAAACTTGAAGGCCGAGACGCGAAGAATCCCCAACGTTACCGGAGGCGCAACGATCCAACCGGCGATGCCATTGGCGCTCCGCCGTCCTGGCTAACAGAGCCGCAAGCCGTGGCCTGGCGCGAATTCGCTGGGGAGCTGCCTTGGCTCAACGCGTCACACCGCTGCATCGTTGGAATAGCGTCAGTGTTGCGAGCGCGCCTGCAATCAGGCGAGGAGGTTGGCACCAAGGCGTTGAGCTTGTTGCGCCTGTGTTTGGCCTCAATGGGTGCGTCGCCGGTAGATGCAAGCAAGGTCGCGTGGGAGTCTGAGCAAGATCTGGACGACTTACTCGACTAGCCGCGCGTATCCAGCGACACACCGAGTAGCGATGCCTTTACCATCACCGCTGCAGTAGTGCGCTTCAGCTTCTTTGCAATTTTTGTGACGCCTGCCTTCTGCTTGGCGAGCGACTTCAGTGTTTTCAAATCGTCCTTTGTCCAGCGACGAATAGTCTTTTTCTTTTTGGCCAAGTCGGCGCTCCTTCAATTGCAGGAATGCCGTGTAGCACACGGCGTGGTGCGCGCAAGCACGTCACGCCTCCATTTTGCGTGAAAGCAAACATTGATCGATCTTCACAATCTCTCATCGGAACTAACTGAGCCGCCGCCTGACGCACCAGGCTGGCTCTACTTTCAGCCTGA
>NZ_NWTG01000061.1 GCF_002532045.1 Bradyrhizobium sp. C9
AATTTCGGGCCGCACATCGAGCAGAAATGCGCGACCTTGTGGGCTTCCTTCGGTAGGGTCTCGTCGCCACTCAATCGATGGGATGCGCCTCCGGCTAACCAACCCTACGGACTGGTGACCCGCATGAGCGCGCGATGTGCGGGACACACTCAACCCCGGATGCCGCTTCGCTCATCCGGGCTCGCTTGAGCACGCGATCTGACATTCCGGAGTTAAGCCGCTGCTAAAGCGCGATGAGATCAGGTTGAATCGTCGTCGCGCTTTAGCTCTTTGTTTGAGCATGATCTTTCCGGAAAATCGCTTCGCACTTTTCCGGATCATGCTTTAGGTCATGACCTGCTCGATCCATGACATCACCGCTCTGACGCGCGCCAAATGCTTGAGGTCGGGATGGACGATCAGCCACATTTCGCGCGAGAGAACAGGCCTTGCGCCGCTCAAACGATACAACTCAGGAATCTTATCCGCTATGCGGCAGGGCAGCAGCGACCGGCCCAAACCGGCACGGACCGCATGGAGGGCCAAGTCCGAGTCATTGACCCTAACAGATGCTTCCGATTCCGGATCCGACGCCATCGCTTTCGCCATCCAACGCGTGTGCGGCAAGTGAGACCACGTGGCGTCATATGTGATCCAAGGCAAAGCATGGTTCATATTCGATGTGGCGTACACCGCGTAATCGAACATGGCGACCCGACGCGCAACCAGGCGACACTCGCTATCCGGTCGCGCCATGCGCAAGGCGATGTCGGCCTCGCGGTTCGTCACACTGAGATTACGGGGGTCGGCGGCAAGTTCGATCTGCAACCGTCCGTGCGATCGCAGGAAAGCCGGAAGTGCGGGGATCAGAATATGGTTCAGCAGCAGCGGCATTGCCGTCACGCGCACTTTGCCGGCTTCAACCCTGTCGGCATTCGTCACGCTCTCTTTGACCGCGTCGACATCAAGCTCGATGCGCTCGGCTCGGCTGATGACGATTTGGCCGCAGTTGGTCGGCGTCAGAATACCTGCGTTGTGCTCAAACAAACGTGCTCTCAACAGCTCTTCAACACGCGCAATGCGCCGGGCGACCGTGGTTGTATTGACGCCAAGCTTCTTCGCCGCGCCCGAGATGCGGCGCGTGCGCGCCAACGAGAGAACGTATCGCAGATCGTCCCAATCGAGCTCCTGCATTTTTGCAGTTTACTACAGCATGGTTGCCAATCGAGCAGCATTTTTTCTGGTGGTAGATTTAGCGCGGGAATGTGTATCGCAAGCCGAAAGGAGGAGCCATGTCGGCCGCGCTGTCCCATAGGAGGTTACTCACATCAGTCATGTTCGCTTCGGCAACCCATATCGCGTTGCTCTCAATGCCGGTTTGTGCCGATGAGAATCAAGGCACGAAACCGATCCAAGATCCGATCACGGGTAAGGAGAATCTCGGAGATTTGAGCGAGCCTCAGCAGGCGTTGGCCCAATTCTACCGCGCCTTCAATACTCGCGATCTGAAGATGATCGACGACAACTTTGCCCATTCCGAAGAAGTCGCTATCGACAATCCTCTCGGAGGAATTCGGCGGGGGATGGATGTGCCGCACAAAATGTACGAGGGGATATTCAAGAGCTCGGCGGATGTTCACGTCGAATTCTGGGACTACACAATCCATCGCGCCGGCGATGTATTCTGGGCTGTAGGGCGTGAGCGCGGCACGTACCATGATGGCGATGCCGTCAAGAATCTCAACATTCGCACGACACGCATTTATCAACTGACCAATGGTCGCTGGCGGCAGATGCACCATCACGGCTCAATTGAAGATGCTGGGCTTCTTGGCGACTATCAGAACGCCGTACGTTCGGCCTCGTCCAGGACGCAGTAGTACAGACAGGGGCCTTGCCAAAAAAAAGCCGGGCCCTTGCCCGGCTTTTTGTCCTGGATGGATGTCCGGGTCATCCAGCGCGAAGACGCGCGTTGCGCTTTCGCCCGGGGCATGACGCGCGGTGAGAGCGATGCCTCACAACACCCGATTGCTCTCCTTCACCTTGTCCGCATCGAGATACAGGTT
>NZ_NWTG01000062.1 GCF_002532045.1 Bradyrhizobium sp. C9
ACGTAGGCCACCGTTCCACCAGACGGCGGCGCAGACGCCGTTCTGATGCACTTTCCATCGATGATTGGGCCACGAACGCCGATAGGATAATCGGTCCCGTGCGTGACGTAGTTGCGCACCGAACTGCCAGCAACCAGATTGATATGTGTCGTCGGCAAGAACGAGTCCGAGTAAGAATCGATAAGAACACCAGAAGCCGTGACTTCGATGTTGTTGACGTAACGGCACCCCTCGCTGATGAAGTGACACGAGGCACTCAGGAGAATGGGCGACTCGACGATGCACGAGATCATCTTGATTGGGAAATACGTTCGCTGTGTCGCCATATTATCAGCGACCTGAAGCATCGCGGTGCCTTGCTCGTATTGGCACCCAATGAAGGTAATGCTATCGCGAATCTGGGTACCAGAGCCTCCGGTGATGACCATGATGCCACCGCCTCCGAAACACTGATTCAAAACCAAGATGCCAGAACGTGTACAGACGATTCCGTAAACGTTCCCGAAAAATGCCGTCCCATTCAACTGCCAAAAATCTGCATTGTCCGTTTCAAACGAGATGCCGATGGTGTTGTAGAGAAACGTGCAGTCAGTGAGCGTTGCCGGACAGACGTTCCAGTCTGGGTTAGCGCTGGGCGCAGTGGGATCGTATGCGCGTATCGCGTATCCGCCGAAGTTAGAGAACTGACAGCGGTTGAAAGTCAGGTTCTTGATATCGCTTGGGGCAGACCCTTCGAATAGGAAGCCCGTCGCAGTGCCTCGCGGGGTCGTCGTAGGCGTCAATCGCGCGCTGAACGAGATGTCTGTAAAGTTGACACTCTCCATCGAAACGCCAGAGACGTTGACGAAAAGCGGTAGATTGTCGCTATCAATGAAAATGTGTGACGGAGTTTCAGTACCAGTTGGCAAGCCAAAAACACGACTGATGCAACTCTCACCGTAGAATGTCAGGCCGCTGTGCAGCGTTAATGACGCGGTGATCCTATGAAATCCACGCGGAACAAATATCCGGCCGCCACCGGGGAGCGCCGCAATAGCGGCCTGGAACGCAGCCGTATCGTCGGCGACGCCATCGCCAACCGCGCCGTAGTTCTTGATGTTACCAACATCCAGAATCATTGCAGCAGCCGACCGCGCGACGCCGCCCGATGCCGTCAGAGTAACATCAGTCAGATGGTTCGCGGCCAGCACATCGCCGATACCAGGCTGGCCTTGGAACACCCAAACGCCGCCGGTCTTTAGCCAATACTTTCTCGTGGTAGGTTGGAATGCGTATTGGTTCTCTTCACCGATAGACGGATCTGGAGCGGAAAGCGCTGGATCAACGAAGACAAAATAGCCGAGCGAATTCCATGCGCCAACTGCAGTAGACACGTCTGCCATTGCCTGCGCGCCTGCGAAGCGCTGCGGCGAAACCTGCCAGATGGTATAAGCGGCACCGGCCTGCGCGCCACCGCCCCACGGCGGAATGACAAGGTGCGCCGTGTCCGTGACGTCGGTGATGACGGTCTGGAAATCGCCAATCTGAAGAATGTCACCAGGCCTAACGTTGACGCCAGACCAGATCGTTCCGGATCCGGTAACGTTCGTGCCGTTCACTGCAATCGTGACGGTGCCCGTTGAGTAGGAAGAAAGTGCGGTCAATGAGATTTCTCTGAAATGCGTTTGTGAGCTTCGGCGATTGGCAGCCACTCTCCATCGAGTTTTCGCCAGATCTCTCCGGTTTCAGGCTGAAAGTAGAGCCAGCCTGGTGCGTCAGGCGGCGGCTCAGTTAGTTC
>NZ_NWTG01000005.1 GCF_002532045.1 Bradyrhizobium sp. C9
TGTCCGCCGGCAGCGCCGGCTACTGTGCATGGGGTTGTTTTCGATATTTTGGCAGCGCCCCCCTGCGACGGCCCCATCACTTCATATTGCCCTAGCCGGAGCCGCCCGGCTCCAGCGCTTCGCCGAGCTCGAGCGGATGCGCCATCGTCTCGTGCAGCGCGTCCTTGTCGAGCTCACCCTCCGAGAGGCTGATCACGACGCAGGCGACGCCGTTGCCGATCAGGTTGGTGAGCGCGCGGCACTCGCTCATGAACTTGTCGATGCCGACCAGGATCGCGATCGACTGGATCGGAATATCCGGCACGATCGACAGCGTCGCGGCCAGCGTGATGAAGCCGGCGCCGGTGACGCCCGATGCGCCCTTCGAGGTGATCATGGCGATGCCGAGAATGCCGAGCTCCTGCCAGATCGTCAGATGGGTGTTGGTGGCCTGCGCCAGGAACAACGTCGCCAGCGTCATGTAGATGTTGGTGCCGTCGAGATTGAAGCTGTAGCCGGTCGGCACCACGAGGCCGACCACCGAGCGCGAGGCGCCGAGGTGCTCCATCTTCTGGATCATCTGCGGCAGCACCGTCTCCGACGACGAGGTGCCGAGCACGATCAGGAGCTCGTCCTTGATATAGGCGATGAAGCGGATGATGGAAAAGCCCGCCAGCCGCGCGATCGCGCCCAGCACGATCAGCACGAACAGGATGCTGGTGAGATAGAAGGTGGCGATCAGCGCCGCCAGATTGACCAACGAACCGAGGCCGTAGGCGCCGACGGTGAAGGCCATCGCGCCAAACGCGCCGAGCGGCGCGACGCGGACGATCATCCGGATGATGCCGAAGAACATCTTGGATGCCTTGTCGATCGCCTCGGCGATCGGCTCGCCGGGCTTGCCCATCAGGGCAATGGCAAACCCCGACAGGATCGAGATCAGCAGCACCTGCAGCAGGTCGCCGCGCGCCAGCGCGCCGAAGAAGCTGTCGGGTATGATCGCCATCAAATGGGCAACGATTCCCTGCTCCTTCGCCTGCGTCACGTAGGTGGAGACCGACTTCGGATCGATCGTGGCGGGATCGATGTTGAAGCCACGGCCCGGCTGCAGCAGCTCGCCGATCAGCAAGCCGACCGCGAGCGCGACCGTCGACACTGCCTCGAAATAGATCAGCGCCTTCAGCCCGACCCGGCCCACGCGCTTGAGGTCGCCCATCGAGGAGATGCCGTGCACCACGGTGCAGAAGATCACCGGTGCAATCATCATCTTGATCAGCGCGATGAAGCCGTCGCCGAGCGGCTTCAACTGCTTGCCGAGGCCGGGATAGAAATGACCGATCAGGACGCCGGCGGCGATCGCGATCAGCACCTGGATGTAGAGGATCTTGTACCAGGGCTGATGTCGGTGATGGACGGCGGGCTTGATCGCGTCTGTCGTCATGAGGTGCCCCGGGCTGGAATGAACTGAACTGGTGATGCCATCTTGGCGGAGCCGCGCGCAAGCGACAATGGCCATTCGCCGCCGCCGCGCGCGCACACGAATCTGTCATAGACTACGGCCGGTTCGCATCCGGAGGCCGAGATGGAATTCACCGCGCTGTTTCTCGCCATCACCATCGCCATGCTGGTGGCCTGGCGTGGCCCGCGTCCGCTCGCGATCGGATTGTTCGCGGTGATCCTGGTCGCTTGCGTCGCGACGTTGCTGCACCACGCCACCGACCGGCTCACGCTGTCGTTCTGAGGCAGGCCATGACCGACACCCGGGCTGTGACCCTCAATGCCCTCGCGCTCTATGGCCTCGCGCTGCTGCTGGCCGCGGCCTTTGCAGCGCAGCTGCTGCTGCACGAGCTGCCCTGCCCGCTGTGTTTGCTGCAGCGCATCCTTTTCGCCCTGCTGGCGATCGGACCGATCCTGAACATCCGCTTCGGACCGCGGCCGAGCCATTATGCCCTGTCGCTGCTGACGGCTGTCCTCGGCGCCTCGGTCTCGACCCGGCAGGTGCTGCTGCACATCCTTCCTGGCGACGCGGGCTATGGGTCCGCGCTGCTCGGCTATCATTATTATACGTGGGCGCTGATCGGATTCATCGCCGCGATCGTGCTGCTGGCCGCGATGTTGCTGTTCGACCGCCAGTTCGAGCACCGCGCGGCGCCGGGCACCTCGCCCGGCAAATTCGCACAGGGTAGCGTGTGGCTGGTGGTCGGGCTGACGGCGCTGAACGTGCTTTCAACGCTGCTCGAATGCGGCTTTGGCGCCTGCGCCGACAATCCGATTGTCTATGAGTTGCTCAAGCAGACAAGCTAGGGCCGCTTGGGAATATTCAACCCGCGCTCCACGGCCGGTCGCTTGAGACCGCGCTCCAGCCAGGCGGCGACGTTCTTGAACTGGTCGAACGCGACGAGTTCGCGCGCGCCGTAGAAGCCGATCAGGTTGCGCACCCAGCCGAGCATCGAGATGTCGGCGATGGTGTATTCGTCGTCCATGAACCATTGCCGCCCGACAAGATGCATCTCCATCACGCCGAGCAGCCGCGCGGACTCGGCGACATAGCGCTGTAGCGGCCGCTTGTCCTCATAATCCTTGCCGGCGAATTTGTGGAAGAAGCCGACTTGGCCGAACATCGGCCCGATGCCGCCCATCTGGAAATGCACCCACTGGATCGCCTGGTAGCGGCGCGCGGCATCCGCCGGCAACAGCTTGCCGGTTTTCTCGGCAAGATATTGCAGGATCGCGCCGGATTCGAACAATGGCAGCGGCTCGCCGCCGGGACCGTTGGGATCGAGGATTGCCGGGATCTTGCCGTTCGGGTTCAGCGACAGGAACTCCGCCGTCTTCTGGTCGTCCGTGTTGAAGTCGACGAGATGGACCTCATAGGGCAGCCCGATCTCCTCGAGCATGATCGAGACCTTCACGCCGTTCGGCGTCGGCAGCGAATAGAGCTGCAGGCGGTCCGGATGCTGGGCGGGCCAGCGTTTTGTGATGGGAAAGGCGGACAGATCGGTCATGTCGACATTCTTTGCACGGTTGTTGTTGGGTGGCTAATGTACGGAGCTCATTGAAAGCCGCAAGGTCTGCAACCCGCCATGAACGATCAACAGACAGAGGCAACGCTCGGCCCCTCCGACGACGAACTCGCAACACATCCGACCGTGTTCGCGGCAGACGCACTGGCCGGTCAGGTGGTCGTCGTATCCGGCGGCGCCGGCGGCATCGGCCGCGCCATCGCATGGCTGTTCGCCCGGCTCGGCGCCCATGTCGTGATCGCGGGACGCAATGCCGACAAGCTCGATGCGTTGGTCGATCATCTCGGCCGCAAGGGCCTGAAGGCGTCGGCGTACGTTGCCGACATCAGGGATCCCGACGCGGCCAGCGCGATGTTCGACGCGCTGTGGACCGCGCATGGCCGCGTCGATCATCTCGTCAACAGCGCCGGCGGCCAATTCCCGCAAGCGGCGATCGATTTCTCGATCAAGGGCTGGAACGCGGTCATCAACACCAACCTCAACGGCACCTGGTACATGATGCAGGCCGCCGCGCAGCGCTGGCGCGACCACAACCATCCCGGCAGCATCGTCAATATCGTCGTGGTCACGACGCACGGCCTCTACGGCATCGCGCACACGATCGCCGCGCGCTCCGGCGTGATCGGCCTGTCGCGCGCGCTCGCGGTCGAATGGGCGCCGCTGAACATCCGCATCAACTGCATCGCGCCCGGCGCGATCGAGACCGAGGGCTGGAACGTCTACAGCGAAGCGGCGCGCGCCGCCTATCCACGCTCCAACCCGATGATGCGTCCGGGCACGCCCTGGGACATCGCCGAGGCCGCGGTCTATCTCGCCGCGCCCTCCGGCAAATTCATCACCGGCGAGACGCTGACCGTCGACGGCGGCGGCCAGCATTGGGGCGAGACCTGGACCACCGGCAAGCCCGACTACTTCAAGGGCGACGAATAACGCACGCATACGCCGCCCGCAGCTCGCTCGATTATTTGCCGTCGTCGAAGCTGACGATGACGGCCGCGTTCGCGATCAGGATCGGGTCGTTGCCGACATCGGACGGAATCTCGAGCCCGCCCGCGATCGCCTTCACCGTCTTGGTGCCATAGGGCAGTTCCTTGGCGACGGCTTCGGTATCGACCGCCTCGGGATTCGGCACCGCGATCGTGACATCGACGAACATGTCGTTGGCGGTCTTGCCGAGCATGCGGAAGAAGCCGAGGCTGGAATGGCGGATCGCATCCGAGACCGCGCGCTTGGCGGCCTTGGTGGCATCGCGGCCGTGGACGTCGACGCCCATGCCCATTTCAGTGATACAGCGCACGCGTGTCATGAAGCTTTCCTGTTGTCGTTGACGTCAGAGACCTTCACTCCTTCGCCCCCTGCGCGCGCGGCGTCAAGCCGGGCCCCTCGCCTCGCTGACGTTGTCGTGATCGCCGCGCGCCAGCATCCTTGCCGCAAGACCGGCAAGGATCGCAGCGCCGACCACCATGACGCAGGCCGCGCTCCAGCCCCACGCAGAGACGACCGCGCCGACCGCGATCGGTGCGGTCACCTGGCCGAAATTGCTGCCCGTCATCAACAGCCCCATCATGACCGGCACCATCGCCGCCGAACGCGCCGCCGCGGGTGCGGACGCAAGCAATGTCGCCGGGATCAGCCCACCGGTCGCGGAGAACAGCAGGCACAGAATGAAGGCGCCCTGCCCGCCGAGCACCGGCAGGAAGATGCCGAGCGCGGACGCGCCCATCACGACTGCCGCAACTGCGATCAACCCAGTCCGGCTCACACCGCGCGCGAGCAGATTGCCGGCGGCGAGATTGCCGACGACGTTCGCGGCCGCCGCCAGCGCACTGAGCCCGCCGGCGCTCTGGCTGGAGACGCCGAGCCGCTCCGTCAGAAGGATCGGCAGGAAGCTGAACACGGCAAAGAACATCAGGCTGTAGAGCCCGAACAGCACCATCAAAAGCGCGGGCGTGCGGCGCCGCGCCAGTGCGGTGGCCTCCTGCATCAAGCCGCTCCGCACCGGGCCGGTCCGCAATGCCACCTCAGGCACGATGACGCCGGCAAGCACGAACAGCAGGGCGGCAAACGCAGCACTTGCCCACCAGATCGCGCGCCAACCGTCGAACACCGGACCTGCGACCAGCGCCAGCGCGATCCCGAACGGGATCACGCAACTCCACACCGCCATGGTGATGTCGCGCGCACCGACATCGACCACGCGATTGAGCAGTGCGGGGGCGGAAACCATCACCAGCAGGAAGCCAAGCCCTTCCAGCAGTCGCGATCCCAGCAGCACCGCAAGCTGCGGCGCCAGCGCGCCCGACGCCGCACCGAGCGCAATCGCCGCAAGCCCGCACAACAGCACCCTGCGCGCGCCGACCGCGGCGATCACGACGCCCGCCGGAACACTGCCGACCAGCCCCAGCACCGCAAAGATGCCGGCGATTGTTCCGACCGCGGCGAGGTCGATGTCGAGGTCTTGTTGCAGCATCGCCGCGGCAATCGGCACCTTCCCGACCTGGAGGGCGGCGCCGATCCCGCAACCGGTGACGACGGCGACCGTCGCCCATCGTCTTGCTTCGCTCTGTTGCACCACGGCCGTCTCGATCGTCATGCGTCCACTCCGCCAGTTCAGCCACCACAGATAGCGATTCCCGATCATCGACAGGAGTGATATGTTTTGCATCCAGTTGATCGATTTCATAGATCATGCTCGATAACCTCACGCTCGACCAGATCCGGGTCTTTGTCACCATCGCGGAGAGCGGCAGCTTTCGCGCCGCCGCGACCAAGCTGGCACGGTGCAGTCCGCGGTCAGCCATGCCATCGCCAACCTCGAGGCCGAACTCGGTCTCATGCTGTTCGACCGCTCCAGCCATCGCCCGGCGCTGACGGCCGAAGGCAAGGCGCTGCTCGGCAACGCCCGCGACCTGCTGCTCCGGGTCGATGCGATGCGAGCCCGGGCGCACGGCCTCGGCGAGGGAGTGGAATCGGAACTCTCGCTGGTGGTCGACACGCTGTTTCCGATCGCCGCAGTCGGCGCGGCGCTGACGGAAATGCGTTCGGCCTATCCGTCCGTCACGATGCGGCTCGCGGTCGAACCGATGGGCGGGCCGATCGCCGCCCTGACCGAACGGCGCAGTGCGCTTGCCGTCACCGTCGGCGAGGATTTTCGCGATCCCCGCCTCGCGCTCGATGCGATCTGCGCCGTACATGTCGTCGCCGTCGCCTCCGCCGGCCATCCGCTCGCACGCCGCGGCCGCAAGGGCGTCGCCGACCTTGCCGATCATCTGCAGATCGTGCTGTCCGATCCGACGCCGCTGTCCGAGGGCCGCAGCTTCGGCGTGCTCTCGCCGCAGATTTGCAGGGTGAGCAATCAGGACACCAAGCACGCCATGATCCTCGCCGGACTCGGCTGGGGCCGGCTGCCGCTCTGGCAGGTTTCGCGCGACCTTAAGGAGCGTCGCCTGGTACGGGTCGAAACCGGCGCACTCGGCCGCAACGCGGCGCTTGCGATGGAGGCCTATCTCGCGCACCGGCTCGACGAACCGCTCGGCCCCGCCGCACGCGCATTCGCAGACGCGCTGACGCGGATCGCCGCGCGCAGCGGCGAGCTCAAACGCAAGACGGCGACACGCAAGCCGCGCTGAAGCTTTTCGATCGCGATCATTTCCCTTGTTGACATCGTCAGCGACGAGGCGTATGTCCCGCAACCTTCGCGAGCACTGTCGTTCGCGATCGAACATGAGCACGACGATGCAATACGGATTTGAAAAATTCCGCAGACTATCGAACGGCCTCCGGCCGACCGATAGCGTGTGCCCGGCTCATGGGAGCGATCTCGCATAATGCGAGGTCGACAGTCCGCCTTAAACGGACCCTCCCGAGCCAGCTGCTCCGGAGGGTTTTTTGTTGTCCGAAGCACGGCTCATCTGAACTGCCCGGCGCAAGCCGGAACGGGAGACCCGGATCCCGGGGCTCGCGCGGCAACGCGCGTGCCCAAGCGCGCGGGGCCTGCCGGAGGGAACGAGGCGATGAGCCGGACACCGATGGCAGAGTGAACTCCAAGGAGTTCGCAAACGGCGGCGCGTCGATAGCGCCGCGACGAAATTTTCTATTCGGTTTGCCGCATCGCTGCGGCTCAACCGACGCTGGTGGTGAAGATGTCGGATACTTCGCTCCACCGGAAAGAGCGGGTTCGAATCCCGCCTGTGACACACGCACCGGGATGCGGCCTGGCAAGGATCCGCACGCGGCCCGGCGCAGTTTCTCGTCCGCAAGGCGAGGCGCTGCGTTGTCGTCACTGACACCGATATCGCCTGTTCCCCAGCGTACCCATCAATGGCCGGCGTCGCTACGCCGGCCAGGCGGTGGTGAAGATGTCTGTTACTTCGTGGTAAGGCGCTCCAGCGCCGAGCGGGTTCGAGGCCCGCACGCCGAAAGGCGGTTCGCCCGCAAGGGCAGCAACAGCATCGCTTGTTCCCCGCCAACCCTCTCCACGCCCCGTGGTGAAGATCGCTGTTACATCGTCTGTGAAACGAGAGGTCGCGGGTTCGAATCCCGCCTGGTGTCATGTGCACCGGTAGCTCAGCGGTAGAGCACTTCCCGATCGGCAGGGTAAGCTGCCGGCTGGGGTCTCAGCAATCGCCTGTTTCCGGGTCGTGGTCTTCATTCGTCGGCATGATCTTTGTGCAAGCGCCTCACGTTTGTCGCGACGATCGTGCCGACGGCCGGTGGTGAAGAGTGCCGTTGCTTCGGATCGCCAGTTGAGGGTTCGATTCCCTCCGGACCCTGCGTCCGCCGCTCGATGGTCGAGCAAGCGAAGCCCGCAAGGGCAGTACAGTCTCGTCTGTTCCCCGGCACCACTTTCCAATCCATACTCACCCAGAAAGGAGGCCATCATGGCCACGATCAACAAGATCATGCGCGCCTTCACCCGTGAGGGGGCGCGTGGCAAGCGCTTCACGCCCGAGATGGAGCTGCGGCGTGCGCTGCTGAACTGCCTCTTGTGGGAGAACCAGTTCTACGAGGACGGCGTCGCGATCGCCGATCGCATCAAGGCGCTGGTGCCGACGGTCGAGCCGGCGCGCGTAGCCGAACTCGCGATTGCCGCCCGCGAGACCATGAAGCTGCGGCATGCGCCGCTGCTCGTGGTCCGCGAGATGGCGCGGCACGCGACGCATCGGGCCCTCGTCGCCGATACGCTCGCTCGCGTGATCCAGCGGCCGGACGAAATGACCGAGCTGCTTGCGATCTACTGGGTGGATGCGCTCGGCCCGCAGCAGCAGCGCAAGCGTCAGCCGGTCTCGGCGCAGATCAAGAAGGGGCTGGCGCGGGCGCTCACCAGGTTCGACGCCTACCAGCTCGCGAAGTACGATCGCGACGGCGCGGTGCGGATCAGGGACGTGCTGTTCCTGGTTCACGCCAAGCCGAAGGACGCCGCACAGGAGAAGGTGTGGAAGCAGCTCGTCGACGGCGAGCTGGCCTCGCCCGACACCTGGGAGGTTTCGCTCTCGTCCGGCAAGGACAAGCGTGAGACTTTCGAGCGGCTGATCGCCGAGAACGGGCTCGGCGGGCTGGCGCTGCTGCGCAACCTGCGCCTGATGCAGAAGGCGGAGGTGCCGCGCCGGATCATTGCGGACGCGATTGAGGCGATGCGGACGGATCGTATCCTGCCCTACCGCTTCATCACGGCGGCGCGTTATGCGCCGGACTTCGAGCCGGAGCTCGAGTCCGCGATGCTGAAGTCGGTCAAGGACTACGCGCGGCTGGACGGCCGCACGCGGCTGCTGATCGACGTGTCGGGATCGATGTTCACGCCGCTCTCGGCCCAGTCTGAAATGACGCGGGCGGAAGCGGCCTGCGGACTTGCGATCCTCGCCCGCGAGGTCTGCGACGAGGTGGAGATCTTCACGTTCAGCAATGAAGTCGTGAAGCTGCCGCCGCGCCGCGGCTTCGCGCTGCGCGATGCGATCATCGGCTCGCAGCCGCACGGTGGGACGTATCTCGGCAAGGCGGTGACGGAGATCGACCGCAAGGGCGATCGGCTGGTCGTCTTCACCGACGAGCAGAGCCACGACCAGGTGCCCGCGCCCAAGGGGCGCGGATACATGGTCAACGTGGCGTCCTACCAGCACGGTGTCGGGCATGGCCCGTGGACGCGGGTCGACGGCTTCTCCGAAGCCGTGATCGCCTGGATCGCGGCGTCGGAAGCGACGATGCACTGACCTGCGTCACGCAACAACGGACCCGGACGCGCGGACCACTGCGCGCCCGGGTCTTTTCACGAGCGGCAACCAATATATTCGTGATCGGCCGGCGGCGATCTTCATCACGAGGTCGAGAGCCCTCACGCCAACTCCCCGTCATTTTGCTGCGGTTCATCTCGGCCGGCAGACAATGTGCCCAATCAACTGCGGTTCCAGAGGGACTCGTGTGCCCATGCCGATCAGCCGCCGGCGAGCGCTCAAGCTTGCCTCGTTTGCCGCAGCGAGCCCGTTGCTCGGCAGCGAAAGCCGTGCCCAACCGACGACCGTTGCGGGCGCGGTCACAATTGACATGGCCACCTTCACGGCTTCCTCCGGCGGCGACGCCGACGCGGCCTTTGCCAAGGCGCTGGCTGCCGTCGCCAAGGCAGCCGCTGATGCGAGCAAGGCCGGGCCGGCTCACATCGTCCTCAATCTGGAGAAGAACGCCAGCTACCGGATCAAGCGGCCGCTCGCGTTCCGGCAATTGCACGGCTTCGAGCTCAACGGCAATGGCGCACAGCTGATTAACACGGCACGCAGCGGAACCTTCGCGATCTCCGGCTGCAACCGCCTCACCATCCGCGATCTCACCATCGATTACGATCCGCTGCCCTTCACCCAGGGAACGATCACCGCATTCGACAAGCAGGCGGTCGACATCACGGTGAAGGTCGACCCCGGCTATCCCGATGATGCGGCGCTGCTGGCCGCCTTCACCGATGGCTTCTTCAAGGTGATGGACCGCCGCAACCGGGCGCTGAAGACCGGCGCCAGGGATTTCCTCTCCCCGACCCATGCCACGCGGCTCAGCGACGGTCTGATCAAGGTGCATCTGCAATGGAGCGCGAACGATCGTTTCCCGAGTCAGCTGCCGATCACGGTCGGTGACGTCGTCACCATCGCAAACAGCGGCGCGCACGCCATCGCCGTGGACTCCAGCGTCGCCACCAGCCTGATCGACCTGAAGCTGCTGGCCTCGCCGGGCATGGGCATCATCGAGAATGGCGGCGAAGGCTCGATGATGCTGCAGAAAGTCTCGGTCGTTCCGGGACCCCGGCCGAAGGGCGCGACGACCGACCGGCTGATCTCGACCAATTCCGACGGCTCACACTTCACCGCGGTCGCGCGCGGTCCGACCATGGAGGACTGCAGTTTCGCCAACACCTCCGACGATGCCGTCAACGTGCACGGCTTCTACTACTATGTCGTGGCGAAGACCGCGGCGCGGCGGTTTCTGCTCAGCCCGAAATGGGACGTCGGCCTTGCGGCCGGCGACGATATCGAGAGCTGCGATCATGCGACGTTTCGCTCGCTCGGACGCGGCAAGGTCGAGCAATTGACCAAGCGCCATGCGCCGGAGCTGAAGGCCAAGATCGCCCAGCTCTGGAAGAACCGGAGTCCGACCACCCAGCCGGACCTGATCTACGACGTGGTGCTGCAGCAGGACCTGCCGCTCAAGACCGGCGATGCCGTCACCTCGTTGACGCATATCGGATCCGGCGCCACCGTACTGCGCTGCAACTTCCACGCCTGCGGCCGCGTGCTGATGAAGGCACCGAACGCCATCGTGGAGAACTGCCAGTTCACGTTCTCGACCGGGGTCGCGCTGCAGGCGGGGAGCGACATCGGCTTCTGGTCGGAGTCCGGATTTGCCGAGAACCTCGTGTTCCGCAACAACCGCTTCAGCCACTGCGTCAACGGCGCCAATGAGCTGACCAGCGGCAGCGGCACGCTCGGCACCATCTATGTCGGCATGGTGCCGCCGGAAGGCGCCAGGGGATTTCAGGACAATTTCCAGAACCGGCGCGTCATCATCGAAGGCAATCACATCGACGATTCCTACATCTACGCGATCTTCGTCAGCAATGCCGACGGCGTCAAAATCGCCGGCAATGTGATCGGCCAGACATTTCTGCGCGGCGGCGCGTTCGGGGCCGGCGACTTCTTCCACATCAAGCCCGGCAGCGCGATCTTCGTCGGCCGCGCCAGAAACGTCGAGATCAGCAACAACGTCGCCGCGCACGGCCGGATCACGACCAATGCCGTCGCGATCGATCCCAGCTGCGACAAGCATTCGGTGCATCTTGCCGGCAACAGGCTGGCCTGAGCGAGCACAATGCCGCTCAGGGCGTCATGCCGAGCGCGCGCCACATCGCGCGGATTATCCGGAACGAGCGGGCATCGCCGACGAGGCCACGTTGCATCCGGTTCATCGCATAGGCGAACGTCATCCGCGCGTCGGTATCGATAAGCACAAACGACCCGCCGCCGCCCGACCAGAACAGCGTATTGGGGTTGGGCGGCACCAGGCTGAGGATCGGACTCGGCAGACCGAAGCCGAGGCCGAAGCGGACGCAGATGCCGCGCATCACAAGGTCCGGGCCGTCGATCTGCACCTCCAACGCCTTGCGGCAGCCGGCCTCCGACATGATCCGCTGCCCTTTCGCGGTGCCGCCGGTCGCGAGGATGGTCTGAATGGCGGCGATCGATCGCGCGTTGCCGTGACCGTTCACCGCCGGGATCTCGGCGCCGCGCCAGGCGCGGGTGCGGGTCGACGGCACGTCGGTGCGGGTGTCGCTGAAGGTGATCCTCTGGATCGTGGTCATTTCCACATCGGTCGCGGCCGCCGACGGCAGGAACGGCACGAGATCGGCGACGCGATGATCTTCCGATGCCGGCAGGCCGATCCAGAAATCCGCATTCAAGGGCGCCGCGATCTCCTCGCGAAACACCGTGCCGAGTGTCTTGCCGGTGATGCGACGAACGACTTCTCCGACCAGGAAGCCGAAGCTGTAGACGTGATAGCCGGATGCAGTGCCCGGCTCCCACAGCGTCGCCTGCGCGGCAAGCGTCGACGTCGCCCTGTCCCAGTCATAAAAATCCTCGCCGCTGATCGCGGGACACCAGCCCGAGAGGCCCGCCGAGTGGCTCATCAGCTGCGCCACGGTGATAGCGGCCTTGCCGTTGGCTGCGAATTCCGGCCAATAGCGCGCCACCGGCGCCGCGAAGTCGAGCGCGCCGCGATCGGCGAGCCACAACGCGGTCAGCGCGGTCATGGTCTTGGTGATCGAATAGACGTTGACGATGGTGTCGCGCGTCCAGGGCCGCTGCTCGGCCTCGTCGGCGAAGCCGCCCCACAGATCGACCACGGTCTCGCCGTCGATCGTGGCGCAGAACGATGCGCCGAGCTCTTCCCCGTCGGCGAAATTGGCCTCGAACGCCTCGCGTGCCACCGAAAACCGCGCGTCGGCGAATCCGTGTGATATCGCAATTGCCATGGCCGTGCTCCCCGCTCCGTCCCCACGCTTTGAGGGAGGCGGGACATACGCGGTGAGAGGCGCGCCTGACAATTCTTGAACTGAACTGTTTCGTCCCCATCTATCTGAAGAGAGACTTTCCCCTTCAGTCCAGGCCTACCCCTGCTTCTGCAGCACCGTTATGTGCAGACGGCGGCGGATCTCCATGCCCTGGCGGCGGTACAGCGCGATTGCCGAGACGTTGCTAGTGAAGACGTGCAGAAACGGAAGCTCGCCGCGCGCCACGATCTGGCGACCGACCGCCGACAGCAGCGCCTGCGCGTAGCCCCGGCCGCGATGGTCCGGATGCACGCAGACCGCAGTCATCTCGGTATAGTTCCCCGGCTTCATCCGTTCCCCGGTCATCGCGACCAACTCGCCACCAATGCGGATGCCGAAAAAGTTGCCGAGCTCATGCGTCCGCGCGCTGAACGGACCGGGTTTCGTCATTTCCGTCAACGCCACCATCGCGGGAACGTCGGCGACGCCGAGCGTGACGATCTCGACGCCGGGCCGAGAGAACTCCGCCGGTGTGCCGGTCATCTGCTCGCCCGTCTCGGCCAGCAGCACCTTGAACTGCGGCGGCACAGCGACCGGATCGGGCGTGAACAGCACCGCGATGTCGGGTCCCGACAGCAGCGCGCCAAGCGCGGCAAAACTCTTGGGCGACATGTCGATCATGTCGGCGAAAGGGGCGATCGTGACCGGAAAGCGCCTTGCATCGGCGGCGCCTTCCGCAAGGTCTCGTTGCCGCGTGGTCAGCGCGCTCCAGATCGGGCGATCAAGCGGATGGATCGGCGGGACTTCGAACATGCGGCGCTTCGCTCCTGATTTTCATCGAGCAGAGCAAGAAGCGCCGACAAAATCCAGTGTGGCGTGATGCCGTTGCGGCTCACAATCACGCCAGCAGGATCGCCGCCTACGCCACCTTCAGGCAGAGCTCGGTCCCGCCCTTGAGCGGCAGCGTGATCGACACGAAGCCGTTTTGGGGGTCGCGCACGAACTCCAGGAAATCCGCCTCGGCATTGTCGTTCATGACATAGCCGCCGACGCGAAGCTGCGGGGCGATGATCTCAATCACCTGCGGGCCAGCGTCGGTCCCTTGTCGCCCGGCCAGCCGTCGATCAGGATGAAGTCGACGGGACCACCGAGATCGCGCAGCGTCTGGCGCGCATCGCCCTCGCGGATGTCGGCGTAGTCGGCAAGGCCAGCCTCCGCAAGATTGCGCTTCGCGGCCTGGACCTTGGCCGGCACGATCTCCGAGCCGATCACGGTGCCGCCGCCATTGTCGCGCATCGCGGCGGCGAAATAGAGCGTCGACATTCCGACCGACGTCGCGAACTCCACGACGCGTTTGGCGCGCAGGCCGCGGCACAAGAGATAGATCAATTCGCCCTGCTCCGGGTGGATCGAGAATCCCTGCTCGGCATAGTCGTTCGGATCGCGGCTCATCGCCGGATTGCCGCGCGGACCGCCGGCAGCCGGCCTGGGGCGCGTGACCTGCAGGCGCGCGATGACGGCAGCGACGCGAGCATCGGCGATCGCGCTGTGCGGTTCAGCGTTGTACATGAAGGGTCTCCCTTGAGATGACGTCATTGCTGCAGGATCTCAGCGGCAGCGCGGTCGAGGATCTTGGCGATGCGGCGCGCCTCGGCGGCATCGCAGCCGCGCTTCTGGCGCAGCGCGCTCTTCAGCGCGTGACGGGCGCGGTGCACGTCGTCGGAAGCCTCGCCATCGAGATCGCTGACGCCAGCGAAGGCTTCGCGCACCTCGTCCATGCGGCGGCCGATCCGTGACAGCGCTTCGAGAATGGTGTCCGCGGTGGCGCGGTTCTCGGCGAGATGCGCCTTGCCCTGCTCGGTGATGCTGTAGAGCTTGCGCGCCGCATCCTGGGTGACGCTGGCATGGCCGATCTCCTCGAGGAAGGTCAGCGCGGGATAGATCACGCCTGGGCTCGGGCTGTAGAAGCCGTCCGACCGCTCCTCGATTTTCTTGATCAGCTCGTAGCCGTGCGCCGGCTGCTCGCCGAGCAGCGCGAGGATGACGAGTTGCAGATCCTGCGACGAGAGCCGCCGCGATCCCGGAAAGTCGCCGCCGCCACCCCGCCCGAAGAAGCCATGTCCGCCGCGGCCAAAGCGATGGCCGCCCCGGCCGTGCCGGCCCATGGCGAAAAACCCGAACCGAAAGCCATCATCGTCCCGGCCGCCAAACATCGATCGTCTCATTGGTCATTCCTTACTGAAAATATATCTTACGATATATCTACAGATTGAATAGCGGCAACCCACGTTTTCGTGAGGTCCCGCAAACGAAGCAGCGAGCGGAACCAGCCTCGTCGGCTCGTGCCGGGCTTGCCTGTCTTCGCGCGGCTGGCCTATGGCTTTGACGCCCTCCAGCCCCTCCGACTCATGCGCCCAAAAACCTTCGAAGCTCATTGCCTGCGCCTGGCCGCCGCCACCAAGGTGGTGCAATGGGAAGGCACGTCGGTGTTCAAGGTCGGCGGCAAGATGTTCGCGCTGGCCGGCGGCTACGTCGCGAGCACCGGCGGCTTCATGTTCAAGACCTCGAACATGGCCTATCAGCTGCTGATCGAGCAGGAACTCGCGCGGCCGGCGCCGTATCTGGCGCGCGCCAAATGGGTGCAACTGGTCGGCAACGACGCCCTGCCCGACGCCGAGCTCAAGGCCTATCTCGATCAGGCGCATGCGCTGATCGCAGCCAAGCTGACGCGGAAATCGCGCAAGGCGCTCGGGCTCGACTGACGGGCCGGGCCGCTACGCGGTTCAGTCGCCCAACGGCTTGTCTGAATCACCCGACAGCAATTTCGGAAACAGCTCCTTGAAGGCGAACTTGTCGTCGCCCTTGGCGCGCTCGAAGCGCAGCACGACGTCGAAGCGGCTGCTCTCCCATTTCGTGGGCGGCTTGCCCTTGCTGACCGGGATCAGCGGCAGGATGTCGGCGATGATCGCCTTGTGCTCCCAGCACAGCAGCACGACGCCGTTCAGCGCCAGCAGCGCCTTGATCAGCGCCGGCTCATGACCTTTGCCAAAATCTTCGTTCGGTGTCGCGCCAAGACGCGCCGCAAGCGCCACGATCGTCTCGGCGGGACGGCTGCTCGGGCCCCGGTTGGGCGTGGTGCCGGGCGTCGCGGCATAGATCGCGTCGGGCCTGGCATAGTCACCCTTGGCAAGGTCGGTGCCAAACAATGCAGCCCACGCGCCGGCGCGCTGCCAGCCGCGGAGCACTAGCGACTCGGTATCGGACACGCCGTCCGCGGTGAAGCCGGGCCCCGGCCAGCCATCATCAGGCTTTTCGGCGTGACGAATGATGAAGAGCGTGAGCGCGTCCATGGCGTCCTCTCGGGAGAAGATGTGTTGCTTGCAGCGGCGATTTCGATCCTACGCGGGCGACATGCTCCGCTTCATGAACGGCGTCACAATTTGCGAAAACTCGAGCGGTACTGCGCCGGCGACACGCCGAGCCGCTCGGTGAACACGATGCGCATCCGGTCGGCCGAGCCGAAGCCGCAATCGAACGCGACCGCCTTCAGCGGCCGATCGCTGCCCTCGAGCAGGCGGCGCGCGGCGTCGATCCGCGCGCGTTCGACGAATTCGTGCGGCGTGATGCCGGTCTCCTGCGCGAAGGCGCGGCCGAAATTGCGCACGCTCATGCCGACGGCCTCGGCCAGCGATTGCAGGGTGTGGCGCTCGCCGACACGCTGCATGACATGCGCCTGCGCGCGCGCGATCGGCGAGTCCTCGTCGACCGGCGCGGTGAGATACGGGCTGAACTGCGACTGGCCGCCCTGGCGTTGCGCCACCACCACCAGCCGCTTGGCCACCGCGACCGCGACCTGCGGCCCATGACGCTCAGCGACCAGCGCGAGACCGAGATCGATGCCGGCGGTGACGCCGGCGGAGGTCATCAGTCGACCGTCGCGAATGTAGATCCGGTCGAAGATCACCTCGGCAGCCGGAAAGCACGCCGCCAGACGCTGCGCGTTCTGCCAATGCGTCGTCACTTTGTGACCGTCGAGCAGCCCGGCATGGCCGAGCGCGAAGGCACCGGTGCAGATCGAACCGTAGAGCGCGGCGCGCGCGGGCGCGCCGCGCAGCCACTGCGTCAGCGCCGGATCCGGCTCGGCATCGGGCAATGCCGGCCCGCCGGCAACGAGCAGGATGTCGAACTTCTCCTTCGCCTCATCGAAACTTAGATCGGCCGATATCTTCATGCCGTTCGATGCGCGCAGCGGCTCGCGGCTGGCGCCGACCAGCACCGTCTCATAGCCGTCGCCATGAGCGACGAAGCCGTTGGTCTCCGCAAGCACATCGACGGGACCGGCGACATCCAGCGCCTGCACCCCTTCGTGAATCGCGATCGCCACCTTCTGAACCGACATACCTTCTCCCTGCCCGCTGGCGCGAAACGATGGCTCGTTGGCTCGATCCGGCGGCGCACGATCATTGCGAGATCAGGCCAAAGCGGGCGACAAGCAGAGCACGGATCACGCCATCAGGCGATCCGAACACACGAGAGCGACGAGCGCCGGCGCGCCCCGCGTGTTTCGCACGCCACGGCATCGTCTTGCCATATCGAGGAGCGTCTTGAAATGACCGAGATCATCGCCGGGATCCGTGTACCCGACAGCGCCATGGCACGTGCCGCCACCCAGCTGGTGCGCGATACCGAGGACGACCTGCTCTACAATCACAGCCGCCGCGTGTTCTTCTGGGGCGCGCTGACCGGCAATCGCCGCAAGCTGAAATTCGATCCCGAGTTGCTCTATGTCGGCGCCATGTTCCACGACATGGGCCTCACCGCCAAGCATGCGAGCCCCGATCTGCGCTTCGAGGTCGACGGCGCCAACGCCGCACGCGACTTCCTCAGGGGTTACGGCATCGCCGAGCGCGACATCGATGACGTCTGGGCCTCGATTGCGCTGCACACCACGCCCGGCATCCCCGAACATATGCGTCCGACCGTCGCGCTGGTCACCGCCGGCGTCGAGATGGACGTGCTCGGCATCGCCTATGACGATTTCTCGCACGAGCACCGCGACCACGTCTGCGCGCATCATCCGCGCGAGGCGAATTTCAAGGAGAACATCATCGATCATTTCGCGGCCGGCACCGTCAAGAAGCCGCTGACCACCTTCGGCAACGTCAAGGCCGACGTGCTGGCGCTCAAGGACATGAATTACACGCGGGTCAACTTCTGCTCGATCATCCTCGGCTCGAAATGGCCGACGTGAGGCAAGGCGACTTTCAGGCGTGCGGACCGCGGTCAGGGCCTGGAGCTCGCCCAGTGGCCGCGAGCGCGAGCCTCGCAAGGTAGTGCGTCCAACCCTTGCTATGGCTCGCGCACTGCTCAGCATTGGGCAGGCCGCTATGGGTCATCCGCAACAGCGTGCCGCTGTCCTTGTTGATCAGGTCGATCTCGATCAGGCTCGATCCCGGCGGCACTTCCGCGCCGCCTTCCCAGCCGAAACTGTAGGCGAGACGATGTACCGGCACGACCTCGCGGAACGCTCCGCGCGCAGCGCGGTTGCGGTCGTCGCCGAGACCCTTCAGCAGATAGAGCCCGCCGGGATGCAGCTCGGTCTCGGCCTCGAGTCCCATCCAGCTCACGATCTTCTGCGGATCGGTCAGGAAGGCGAATACGGTTGCGGGCGGCGCCGCGATCTGGATCTCGCGTTGAACGATGAAGGCTTCAGTCATCGGTCCATTCTCCATTGACGTGGGTCTTCAGGGATATTTCGTGACAAGGGTGGCGCATCAACCCCATGATGGGGTGATGCGATTGTCCTCGACACTGAGCTGGCTGGTCGACGCCGCGGCCGAGACCGCGGGCGCCAACCGGTTGCTGGCGGACCTGGGTCACCATCTTATCACGGATGGCCTGCCGCTGGCCGGCGGCGCGCTCACGCTCGAGGTTCCGCACCCGCTGATTGCAAGGCGGACCTGGCTGTGGCGCGCCGGCAATGGTGAGGTCATCGAGGCGCTCGGGTTCGCGCCGGAACAACCCTTTGCGATGCCCGGTATGGTCGGATCCGGCGATGCCGGCCGGCGCTGGCTCAACGGCCTCGCACCCGGCCCGATCCACGAGGACACGATTGGAACGCGGCCGGATGGCCCGGCCCTCGGCTGGATCGGGACCCGCGCCTTCACGCCGGTCGAAGCGGATCAATTGCGCGAGGCCGCGCGCTTCACGGCGGCACCGCTCGCCGCGCTCGCGGCGCGTGCGACATTGACGGCGGCGCTGGAGGCCTATCTCGGCCGGCGCAGCGCGGCGCGCGTGCTGGCATCGCCGTTGCGGCGCAACACCGGCGAAACCATCCGCGCGGCGCTGCTGTTTGCCGACCTGCGCGGCTTCACCGCGCTCTCCGAAAGCCATCCGCCCGCCGAGGTGATCGCGGCCCTCGACGCCTGGTTCGACCGTATCGCCGGCGCGATCCACGCCTTCGGCGGCGAGGTGTTGAAATTCATCGGCGACGGGCTGCTCGCGATCTTTCCGGTCACGACCAGCGCGCGCAGCGCATGCGAGGCGGCATTGCGCGCGGTGTCGGCGGCCCGCGTCGGCATGACGCATCTCGATACCGAGCGGCGCAAGTACGGCCTGCCACCACTGCCATTCGGCGTAGCGCTGCATCTCGGCGAGGTCCACTGGGGCAATATCGGCGCTGCCGACCGCCTCGACTTCACCGCGATCGGCGCCGCGGTCAATCTGGTCAGCCGGCTGGAAGGCCTGTGCAAGCCGCTGGAGCAGACCGTGCTGGTCTCCGGCGCGCTCGCCGCCGAGACCGAGATGCCGCTGGTCGCGCTCGGCACCCATGAGCTGCGCGGCATCGCGGTGCCCTGCGCGGTCTTCACCTTGCCGGAGGGATGAGGCGGTCATCGGAACAGGCGCAACCACGGCGCCAGATGGAATGCGCTCATCAGCGCGTACATCGGGACCATCCCCTGCAACGAGAACGCTCCCTGCATGGCGCCGCAGATCATGTCGGCCGGCGCCAGCGCGGCCACCAGCGCCATCACGGCGAAGGTCGGCGCGGCCGCCAGCGACAGCCAGCGCGCGACCATGGCACCGCGGCCACTGATGGGGCCTTTCAACCAATCCTGATGTGTCTGGATTCCGGTCATCATTCGATCTCTCTGGGGATGATCCATGTCGTCATGTGCTAGGTTAGGACCGGTCTTCGGAGGGCGAGAGTGACAAGTGTGTCGGGATTCGAATGGATTCGCTGATTACCGCTGCGGCGCGCGCGCTTGCGGCGGGTGATCCCCTCGGCGCACTGAAACGGGTGGCCCTGCGCGACGATGCGCCGGCGCTGGCGCTGCGCGGCATTGCGATGGCCCGGCTCGGCGATTTCCCCCGCGCCAAGGAGCTGTTACGGCGCGCGGGCCGCGCCTTCGGTCCGCGTGAAGCCATCGCGCGTGCACGCTGCGTGGTGGCCGAAGCCGAGATCGCGCTGGTGTCGCGCGACCTTTCCTTTCCCAGCAGGAGCCTCGCGGCGGCGCGCGCAACGCTCGCGGCGCGCGGCGACGCGCTCAACGCTGCCCATGCCGGCTATCTGGAAATCCGTCGCCTGCTCTTGATCGGCAGCCTCGATGCGGCCGAGCGCATGCTCGATGACCTCGACCCGGCGCCCTTCCCGCCTGCGCTGCGGGTCGGACATGAATTGGTCGTCGCCGGCATCGCGATGCGGCGGTTGCGGACCAAGCCGGCGCGCGAGGCGCTGGCACGGGCAAGGGATGCGGCACGCCGCGCCGGCATTGCCGAGCTTGCGGCCGAAGTGGAAAGCACCGCAAACCTCCTCGCCATGCCGGCGGCGCGGCTGATCGCGCGCGGCCACGAGCAGCCGCTGCTGCTCGCGGAGGTCGAGGCCCTGATCGGCTCGAAGGCGCTGGTCGTCGATGCCTGCCGCTACGTCGTGCGCAATAGCGGCACCACGGTCTCGCTGACGCGGCGGCCGGTGCTGTTCGCGCTCGCCCGCGCACTCGGCGAAGCCTGGCCGCAGGACGTGTCGCGCGGCACGCTGATCGCGCGCGCGTTTCGCGGCAAGCACGCCGATGAATCGCACCGGGCGCGGCTGCGGGTCGAGATCGGACGGCTGCGCCGGGCCTTGCAGCCGCTCGCCGATCTCAGCGCGACGCCCGACGGCTTCGTGCTGGAGCCGCATGGCCGCCGTGAGGTCGCCGTGCTGGCGCTGCCGGTCGAGGAGGAGCATGCGGCGGTGCTGGCCTTCCTCGCCGACGGCGAGGCCTGGTCGAGCTCGGCGCTATCGGTGGCGCTGGGCGCGAGCCAGCGCACCGTGCAGCGCGCGCTCGACGCCCTGGCCGCCACGGGCAAGGTGCAGTCGGTCGGCCGTGCCCGCGCCCGGCGCTGGATGACGCCCCCGGTGCCGGGATTCACGACGACGTTGTTACTCCCTGCCCCGCTGCCGAACGGCTAGCATCCGGCAGCAATCACAGGAGCGCCGCATGAAGAAGTCCGAGGCCGAGATCATCCGGGAATATGCCTTCGAGGGCGTCGAGAGCGTGGGCGGTGTCAGCTTCGACGGCGAGCAGGTCTGGTTCGCGGCCGGCGGCCGGCTGGTCGCCTTCGATCCCGACAGCGGCAACACCACCCGCACCCTCGACATCGCGGCCCATGCCGGCACCGCCTTCGACGGCAAGCACCTCTATCAGATCGCCGAGGACCGCATCCTGAAGATCGAGCCGAACAGCGGACGCGTGGTGTCGACGATCCCCTCGCCGGGCGGCGGCCGCGACTCAGGTCTGGCCTGGGCGGAAGGCTCGCTGTGGGTCGGCCAGTATCGCGACCGCACCATCGTTCAGGTCGATCCCGACACCGGCAAGGTTTTGCGCACCATCGAAAGCAACCGGTTCGTCACCGGCGTCTCCTGGGTCGATGGCGAACTCTGGCACGGCACCTGGGAAGAGGACCAGAGCGACGTCCGCCGTATCGATCCGCAGAGCGGCGAGGTGATGGAACGGCTCGAGATGCCGCAGGGCGTGTTCGTCTCCGGGCTCGAGTCTGACGGCAAGGACCGGTTCTTCTGCGGCAGCGGCTCGACCAACAACAAGGTGCGCGCGATCCGGCGGCCGAAGCGCAGCCGCGCGTGATAACGGTGGCTTATTGACCAAGGTAGCCGATCACCTCGCCGCAGAAGAAAGAATGGAGCGAATGATCCGGCGCTTTTCGTCCGACAAACCCGCTAGCAGCGCCTCGTCGAGATGCTGCTCTCGAATGAGTCGCGCGAAGACAAGCGGAAGCTGCGAGTACCGATAGTCGAACATCTCACCGATCTCCCTCCGTTGCTGGTGCAGATAGTCGCCGACTTCCCACATCTCCGATGGCGTCGCCACTGCACCGGCCTTACTCTTGAATTCGGCCATCAGCTTGGCGAGTGCGCATTGCAACGCTGCATCATAAGCCTCGCGCGCGATCTTCTTCTCGGCCGGGGACCATTTGAGGTGATGAAACATCGATGGCTCTCGTGGATATCGTTTCCGTTGTGATGACCGTCACCGCAACGGCGTTCGGGCGCGCAGGCGCCCGAGCGATCCAATGATGCCACAACGTGCAGTCTTGCGCGCCAGTCGGCAAGAACAATGCGTCCGTCCGAGCGGCGCGCTGCATGACGTAGGGCAAACCTCACGCCGGCGCGGGCACCGCTGAGGGCCGCGCCGTCGCCATCGGCCGGAAGGTCATCATGATCAGGAACGCGCCGAGGCCAACGGCCCACGAGCCGACATACAGCCATGTGTAGCTCGCAAAGGTGTCGTAGATCAGGCCGCCGGCCAAGGGGCCGGTCGCCATGCCGAGACTGCCGGCCATCGCGGTGCCGCCGATCACGGTGCCCAGCATCCGCAGCGGAAAATTCTCCCGGATCAGCACGGAATACAGCGGCATGGTGCCGGCATAGATGAAGCCGAAGATCGCCGCGACCGCGTAGAACGCGGCCAGCTCGCGCACGAAGACGTAGCCGAGCGCGCCGAACGCCTGCGCCAGCAGCCCCAGCACCAGCACGCGCTTGGCGCCGAAGCGGTCGCCGAGCAGGCCGAAGGCGATGCGGCCGCCCATGCCGGCGAGCCCTTCCACGCTGTAGATCGTCACCGCCGCGACCATCGGGATGCCGCAGGTGACCGCGTAGCTCACCGTGTGGATGATCGGCCCGGAATGGGTGGCGCAGCAGAAGAAATTGGTCGCGATCAGGATAATGAATTGCGGCGAGCGCAGCGCCTGCGCCAGCGACATCGCCGGCTCCCCATTCGTGCTCGCCGCTTCGGCGTGGCCGCCTTGCAGCGCCGGCGGGCGACGTACGAAGAGCGAGACCGGGATCATGATCGCGCCGACCACGCCTGAGATAATCAGCATCGACGTCCGCCAGTCGTGGTGGGAGATCAACCAGGCCGCGAGCGGCGACATCGTCATCGGCGCCATGCCCATGCCGGCCGACACCAGCGAGACGGCAAGGCTGCGATGGGTGTCGAACCAGCCGGTGACGCAGGCCATCATCGGGGCGAAGATCGCCGCCGTGGCCGCGCCGACCAGCGCGCCGAACAGAAACTGAAATGCCAGCAGCGACGGTGCCTGGCTTGCGAGCGCAAGGCTTGCCGCCAGCACGACCGATCCGGTCAGCACCACCGGGAGCGGCCCGAAGCGGTCGGACAGCGTGCCCCAGATCATGCTGGTGAAGGCCATCGCGAGGAAGCCGATCGTCATCGCGCTGGAGATGCCGGTCACCGACCAACCGGTCTCTCGCGCCATCGGCTGCAGGAACACCGGCAGCGAAAACATGCCGCCGATCGCGACGCAGCCAAGCAGGCCGCCGGCTGCGACAATCACCCAGCGATAGGTCGAATTGGTCATTCCAGAACTCCCATGTAGTGCGTTCTGGCTGAAAGACGAACGGACCGGCATGGAACCGACAGCGGACGACCGCCCCGGCTCACTTTTTTGCGACCGTGGCGGCCTTCAAGGCTCATACGCGGCCTACCCTCACCGGCCAGCCAGACTGCATCCGGGCTGCGGTGCGATCTCGCCAAGCGGCCGGACCTGCACCAACTCGGTGCCTTGCGTCCTGGCGATGAACATATTCATCGCTGCGTGGTGATCCTGGCCGAGCGTCACGGGGCCGGTCGGCGACGCAATGGTGAGGCCGGCCATCGCGTCGATGATCGCGTCCTTGTCGAGCTTGCCGGCCTTCTCGGCCGCCGCCTTGAGCGCGACCAGGGTGTTGTAGTGCGTCATCACATAGTTCGACACCGCGACGCCCGGGTTCGCCGCGGCGCGCGCCTTGGCGACGAACGCCTTTACGGCCGGATCCTCGCTCGCCGCGACCGCCGGCACCACCGTCACCATGTTCTGGCCCTTGCCGCGAAAGATGCCGAGATCGACCTCGGACAGTCCGAGGAACGCGACGGTGATGTCCTTCAGCAATCCGGCCTCGTCGGCCTGCCGGATGAAGTCCATCCCGTCGCCCTTCAACGCGAACAGCAGCACCTTGGCCTTGCTCGCCGCGACCTCCTCAATCAGCGGAGAAAAATCCGTCTCGGTCCCCAGCGTGTACTTCGTCCCGACCACCTTGCCGCCGAGTTGCTCGATCAGGGGCTGCGCGATGCCGAACATCTGGTGCGGCCAGACCCGGTCAGCGCCGAGCAGGAAATACGTGTTGCCGTAGGTCTGCGTCATGTAAGGCAGCAGCTGGCCGAGCTCCTGGTTCGGCACCGCGCCGAACGAAAACAGATAGCGGCCGCATTTGCCGCCCTCGTAATTGGTGGCGTAGAGCAACGGCGTCTTCGAGCTCTCCGCGAGCGGCACCAGCGCATTCAGATTGCGCGAGGTGATCGGACCGACCACCGCCAGCACGCCGTCCTTCTCGACCAGCGAACGCATGGCCTCGGCGGCCGACTCCGGCCGCGTCTTGTCATCGGCATAGATCACCTCGACCGGCCGGCCGAGAATGCCGCCGGCCGCATTGATATCCCGGGCGGCGAGATCGAGCCCGAGCCTCGCCTGCTGGCCATAGAGCTCGACGCCACCGGAGAACGGCAGCACCGCCCCGACGCGGATCGGTTCGCTGGATTCCGCTGCGCATGACGACTGAAGCGCCGCGCCGCAGAGCAGCAGCGCGAGCGTGATGCAGGCGATCGAGCGTGATGCCGAGTAACTGATTGCGTTGGAAAACCCTGTAGACAACATGTTCGGTTGCGAATCCTTCACAGAGCGGTCGGTGGTCCGCTGCATCGTTCTCCCACCGGCGAGTGATCTCGGCCGGGTCACTAGGGAGATTGAACCATGACATACAACCACCAGTTAAACATTAACAATGGCAGCGAGATCAGGACCTGGACACACGGGCAGCTTCCTATGCCGGACTGGGTGCCACCACATATGGCTGGCGGCATCGAAGCGAATGGAACCTTTGCTGTCGCGACGGAACTTGGTCGAGCCAGAGTTCATCCGGGGAACGTGATTATAGAGCGTTGCGGAGACGTCTGGGTGCGCGCCGCAGAGGAGACCGCTGAATTTATTGAAGGCCTCAAATCGAGTTCGATGCCAGCGACAACGAATGTAGGCCCCGGAAAAGTACGACAGTATGGAGCGAGTTCCCGCACGAGAATGACAGCAGCCGGACCGAATGGGTCCGCAAGCAAGCGTCAGCGCCATCTTCCACCGGTCGGCTCACAACCAAGTATCGAATGGATTCATCTTGAGCGCCTCTCGATCGATGGTGCATACCAGCGGTCGACTGACAACGCCGCTTCTCGTCGTCTCATCTCCAGCATAGCCGCAAAATTCGATTGGCGACTATGTGCCCCACTCGTCGTTTCGCGACGTCCCGACGATAAGCTCACGATAATCGATGGCCAGCATCGTTGGATGGCAGCATCTCAGCGGAACGACATCCTTCAGCTCCCATGCTGTGTATTCAGATATCAGAACATCCAGGAAGAGGCCCGCATGTTCATCGTTGCCAATCGGGCGCGAAAACCGGTGAATCGGCTCGATGACTACTTTGCCGCGGTCGCGGCAGCCGATGAGGACGCGCTGGAGATTAATCAAATCGTCACGGAGGCGGGTCTGCGAATCGCAAGGAACACCTCGTCAACCGCTTGGCGCCCGGGAGAGGTCGCCTTCACCGCAGCGATCGCGACTTCGATCAGGCGCTTTGGACCGGCTATCACCTCGGCCGTTCTAACGAATATGGCTGTGGCCTTCCCCAACCAAAAGATGGGGCACGGAGGTGCAATTTTTGGAGGTCTTGTTCGGATAATGTCTCGCTCTACGCAAGACTTGGATCCCGACCGTCTCGTGGCAGCATTGCAGACTCAAACGGCCGATCAGTGGGGACAGTGTGCTACCGGCCTAAAGGGTGGAGACATGCGTGCCGTTGCTTTGCAAGACGCAATCATGCGCGTCTATAAAGAGCTAGTTCCGAGCGTGGAAGGTTGAAAGCGCTGCCGAAAATTGCGTGGTGAGTGCTCCAGCGTTAGGAGCACTCCTCCACAATCAGGTCCAGTCCAACCAGATGGGCCGCGTGTTGACGGACCTGTTGCGCGATTCAAGCGGTGCGGGCTTAGACAGCTCCAGGCGAACTCTCCAAACTGCCGGTGAAGTTAGCCATTCCGCAACCCCAATTGGTCAGCGCTCTTCGTCCTACCCAAGAACGTAAAGACATGCTCCTGATGAACCGCTTCGTCCTGATCTCCGGCTGCTCCGGCGGCGGAAAATCGACCCTGCTGGCGGAACTGCGTGGCCGCGGCTATCCGGTCGTCGAGGAGCCCGGCCGCCGCATCATCGCCGATGAGCTTGCATCCGGCGGCAGTGCCCTGCCCTGGAACGATACAACGGCCTTCCTGCGTCGTGCCATCGACGTCGCGCTGAAGGATATGGCGATGGCCAAGGCTGATTCCGGATGGGTGTTCTTCGATCGCGGCCTCGTCGACGCGGCGTCTGCGCTGGAAGCTCTAACGGGCGAGCCGGTGTTGCGCGCGATCTGCTCCGACCATCGCTACCACGCACGCGTGTTCATGACACCGCCATGGCCCGAGATCTACGTCACCGACGCCGAGCGGCGGCATGGGTTCGAGGCAGCGACGGCAGAGTATCAGCGACTCATGGAAGCGCTTCCTACGCTCGGCTACGACGTCATCAGCCTGCCGAAGATATCGCCATCAGCACGGGCTGATTTCGTGCTGGCGACGCTTGCTCGCACACCCGGATCGGACGCCTGGTCCGTTGACGATTGATGCGACAGCCCACGCGGTGTAAGACGTCATCTACCGGCGATCGGCGCGATCGCAGCCTGTCCGCTTCGCGTCAGGCTGCCGCACCGATCGACGTCGAACAACGGATCGCCGGTCCACGAATAATAGATCAGTCCAGAGAGACGACGCTCACGCACCCGCTGCGCGAAATCACCCATCATCTCCTCCACCAGCGCGCTGCGGGCCGCCTCGTCCGCGGCACAGGCCTTGTTGCCATAGCTGAACCCCCACTCGGTGATCCAGCACGGCTTGCCGCCAGCCGAGCCGGCGGCGGCGCAGACCGGCTGAACCAGCGCCGCGAGGCGTTGCGCGCGATGGATCGCCGCCGCCTTGTCGCCGGGTTGATCGGCCCAGGGATAGGTGTGGAGATTGTAGGCATCGACGAGCCGGTCGAGGCCGTTGGCGCGCATGAAGGAGATAGTCGCGCCAACGCTTACCCCGTCATACCGCTTTGGTGTCGGCCACGGGCCTTCCTCGACAATGTCGACCAGGCTGGTCGGCAGTAACGGCGTCTGCGCGTTCAGCCGGGAATGATCGCGCACCTGCTTCAGCGCCGCCAGCACCTTGAGATATTGCAGGTAGCCTTTGGCGACCCTCTGCCCTTCCTTGTCGTGGCCGAGATCGTTGAGACCGAGCACCCGGCCCTCGCCAGGAAGGCTGAAGTCTGGGTTGCTGCCGGCCATGTTGATCTCGTTCTCGAGTTCCAACGCGGCAAGCACGATGCCGTCGGCATCAAGCTTGTCGAGCAATTCCTGGAAATACGCCCTCGATAGTTCCGGGCTGAGCGTCGAGATCGGCGGCCCTGCCGACATGCCCGGAAACTCCTTGGCCTGATATGGCCGCCCCGCTGCGTCAGGCGGATAGAGACCGTGGAGAATAAGATCGACCGCTATATTGTGGGCATGGGCGCGCACGATGAAGCCGAGATTCTTGTCGAGATCCTGCTGATACATGCCGAATCGAATCACGCGTATGCCCGCAGCCGCGATCCGGGCGAGCGCGGCTTCCTGCTCCGCGTCACTAAACTGCAATGGATGCACGAAATTGACACCGCGGATTGCGTCCTGGCCGCGGGCCATCAGCGGCGTAAGCAGCAGGATCAATGCTGCGAGGAAGGTGCGTCGTTGCACTTTGCGCATCGGCGGCTCCGGCCATTCAGTCCTGCCGGTCACATAGCACTACACCGGGCGCGCCGTCCGCACGATGGAGAACACCTCGCACGAACGTGACGGAGCTTCGCCGGCAGCAAAACAATCGCCTTCTCAGAACGACGTCCCGCCGCCGAACCTGAACTCCTGCACGATGTCGTATTTGCCCTTGGTGATCGGCACCGCGTAGTCGAAGCGCAGCGGCCCGAACGGCGAGGCCCAGATCAGGCCGACACCCACCGAGGTTCGCACGACATTCTCATCGTCGTATTGGAGACCGCATTTGCAGGCGGCCGTATTCACTTCGCCGGTCGCGGCCCATGACGTCGGGCCTTGATAACCCCACAATGAGCCGGCGTCCGCATAGACCGCTCCCTTCAGCCCGACCTCGGAGGGCAGGAACCAGAACGGCATCTGCAGCTCCATCGAGGCACCCCAATATTTAGTGCCGCCGAGCGCATCGCCGACTGCGCCGAAACTCGCGTACGTAATGTCACGCGGCCCGATGCCGTTGGTGGCAAAGCCGCGCACGAGGTTCGGCCCCATCTGGAAATGATCCAGCATACGCAGATCATTATCGCCGACCTTGGTGAGCAGGCCGCCCTGCAGGTGGATCAACCCGATCAGGTCGGACACCAGCGGCGTGTAGTATTTCGCGTCGACCGCGCTCTTGAGATACGTCACATCGCCGCCGACGCCGGCAAAATCCTGCTTGAAGTCGATCAGCAGGCCGTCGGTCGGGTTCTTGTTGTTGTCGAGCGTGTTGTAGGTCAGCGTGTAGCCGATCGCCGAGGTCCAGGTCGCGCCCGCCGCCAGCTCCCTGCGCACGGGCAGAGTGGATTCGCCGTCGCCGTAACAACCATATCCATAAAGCCCCGATGAGGCCGAGTTGGTCGGATCGACACCGCCGAGCACACTCTGAATGTAGGCGGGCGTCGGATTGAACGCGAGCGACGGATTGGACGGGTTGTTGTTGCAATTGTTATAGGCGCTATCGAGCGAGATTTCCTGCTGATAGAGCGAGTATCTCAGCTGAAGGGTCAGATCCTCGCGCAAGGCGAGACCCAGCCGCGGCGCGAACCCGATCGTCTTCACGCCATAGGTCGTGTAGGTCGTCGGCAGCTGCTCCTTGTAATACGCATCGAGCCCCAGCGCGACGCGGTAGTCGAGCAGATACGGCTCGACAAAGGAGAGCGACAGGCCGCGCGAGTACTGGCCGTAACTGACGGTTGCCTTCGCGAACAGCCCACGTCCCAGCAGGTTGCGTTCGGAGACGCTGACCTCGGCGAGCGCACCGTCGGTCGTGGAATATCCTCCCGAGACCGAGAAGTCGCCGGTCGACTTCTCCTCCAGATCGACGATCAGGACGACGCGATCGCCCGATGAGCCGGGCTCGGTGGTGATCTTGACCGTCTTGAAGTAGTCCAGATTCTTCAGCCGCCGTTCGGCGCGATCGACCAGCGCACGGTTATACGCATCGCCCTCGGAGAGATCGAACTCGCGCCGGATCACGTAATCGCGGGTGCGGCCGTTGCCGCGGATGTCGATCCGCTCGATATAGGTGCGCGGCCCCTCCTCCACGCGGAACATGATCCCGACGGTGTGGGCCTCGAAATTCCGCTCGCCGTCCGGACGGACCACCGCGAAAGCGTAGCCGCGGCGGGACGCTTCGATCTGCATGTCCTCGACCGACTTCTCGATCGCCTCGACATTGTAGAGCGAGCCTTCACTGACCCGCGACAGCGAGCGCAGGATGCTGGGATCGAAGCCCGCGATGCTTGAGCGGAAGCTCACCGTCGCAACACGGTACTGCTGTCCCTCATCGATCTTGAACGTGACCTGAAAGCCCTTGCTCTCGCGGTCATATTCGGCAAGCGCGGCCACCACCTGCACGTCCGCATAGCCGTGCTTCAGGTAGAAGCGGCGGATCAGGTCGCGGTCGGCCTCGACGCGGTCGGGATCATAGATGTTGGCGCTCCCGAGAAAGCTCAGGAAGTTCGTCTCATGGGTCTTGATCACGTCCTTCAGGCGCGCCGCCGTGAAGCTGTTGTTTCCAATGAACTCAATGGTCTTGACGCCGGTCTTGGCGCCCTCGTCGACGGTGAAGACGAGGTCGACGCGGTTGTTCGAGCGCTCGATGATCTCGGGCGTGACGCGCACATCGTAGCGGCCGGAGTGACGATAGATCTCCGCGATCCGCAGCGCGTCCGACTGCACCATCGGCCGCGACAGCGTGCCTCGCGGCTTGGACTGCACCTCGGCCGAGAGTTGCTCGTCCTTGATCTTCTTGTTGCCCTCGAACGCGACGCGGTCGATCACCGGGTTCTCGACGACCGAGACGACGACCCGGCCGCCGGCATGATTGATCTTGACGTCCTGGAACAATCCGGTGCTGACCAGTTCCTTGAGTCCATCATCGATCGCGGCCTGATCGAGATGGCCGCCCGGCCCCGGCCTGAAATAGGAGCGGATGGTCTCCGCCTCGACCCGCCGGTTGCCCTCGATCGCGATCGCATCGACCGATTGGGCAGCCGCCGGTGCCAACAACAGCCAAGTCACCGGCCAAGTCACTGGCCGGTTCACCGACGTCCCCGGGATCGAAAATCCCGTCAGCACAAGCGCCGCGACCAAGCCCCGCCACATCTTCATTCCACACCTCGCGAACCAGTCGCCCGTTGTGCCGGGACGGTGATGGCTGCGGTGTGGCTGCCGGATTGCGGGATTATTTCCAGTGATTGGGGACTGTGAGCGCTGTACGACGCAGCCGCCGCCCCGGCTTTGTTTCCGGCCGCGCGCGCCGCTTACAGTTCAGAAACACTATGCTGACGAAAAGGCGCAATGCCGCCCACAAGCGATGCGCATGCTGGTCGATTGGTGGCCAAGCCAGCGCGCTGCAATGCGCGCAAATGACCTGAAGACGAGGCCCAGTCGCAAACCATGCTCGCACATACGCCAAAAATCCTGGTCGTCGAGGACGATCTGCCGACCAGAGACTTGATTGCCCGTTACCTGCGCGACCAATCGTGCCTGGTGGCCACGGCCTCGAACGGCAAGGAAATGGATCGTTACCTTGCCGGACACTCTCTCGATCTCGTCGTGCTCGACCTGATGCTGCCGGGAGAAGATGGATTGACCTTATGTCGGCGCCTTCGCGGCGACTCGACGATTCCCATCATCATGCTCACGGCGAAGGGCGAAGACCTCGACCGGATCCTCGGGCTCGAGATGGGGGCCGATGACTATCTCGCCAAACCCTTCAACCCGCGCGAGCTGCTGGCGCGGATCAACGCGGTGCTGCGCCGCCAGACCCAGGCCGGTCTTGCCGGACGCGCCGGCCAGAGCGCCGCGCGCCTGCGCTTCCAGGATTGGACCATCGATCTCCGCCTGCGCGAGCTGCGCGATCCCGACGGCGCCCAGGTCCCGCTGACCAGCGCAGAGTTCGACCTGCTGCAGGCGTTCTGCGAGCGGCCCGGCCGGATCCTGACGCGGGACGGCCTCCTGACCATGACGCGCAGCCGGCCGGCCAGCCCGTTCGGGCGCAGCATCGACGTGCTCGTCAGCCGGCTTCGCCGCAAGCTCGATGGCGGCGAAGGACCGTCGGTAATCAGGACGGTGCGCACCGGCGGCTACATCTTCACGCCGCATGTGGAGGACGCATGAGCTGGACCCGCAGGATTGCCGCGCTGTTCAGCTTCCGCCGGATCAGCGGCCAGATCGCCGCGCTGATCCTGCTGTCGCTGGTGCTGATCCACGCGCTGATCGGGCTTTATTTCACCAGCCAGAAACCGAAATCGTTCGCGGACAGACCGATCCATCAGTTCCAGCTGGTCGCGAAGCTTTTGGCCGAGACCCCTGCGGCCGAGCGCGCAACGCTGTTGCAGGCTGCCGATCGGGCGTTTCCCCGGCTGCATTTCGCACTGCGCGACGCAGGTCCCGCCGTGCCTGACGATGCGTCGTCCGGAGTATCAGGCATGGACGATGTCGACCTCGAGTTTTCAACGAAGACCGCGCCGGCGGTGGTGCGCCTACCGGATGGCGCCCTGCTCGAGGCGACCATCGGCCCGGCGAAGATCCCGCCATTCTTCGGCGCCTTCTGGCTGAGCACATTCCTGTTCCTGTTCGTCAGCGTCACACTGCTCGGCATCTGGGCCGGCCGCGCGCTCAGTGCTCCGCTCTCGGCATTTGCCCGCGCCGCCGAGAATTTCAGCATCAGCCAGGCGGCCGCTCCGCTTGCCGAGACCGGCCCGCAGGAAATTCGCGCCGCGGCGGTCGCGCTCAACCGGATGCGCGAACGCATCACCACCCTGATGAATGACCGCACGCGCATGCTCGCCGCAATCAGCCACGATTTGCGAACGCCGATCACCCGGCTGCGGCTCAGATCCGAATACATCGAGAACGACGCCCAGCGCGCGGAGACCCTGCACGACCTCGACCAGATGCAGGCCATGCTGGAATCGGTGCTGTCATTCCTGAGCGGCGGCAGCGCGGCGAAGCCGACCCTTGTGAACGTGGCCGCGCTGCTGCAGACGATCGCCGAGCAGTTCTCCGATTGCGGCCATGTCGTGCGCTACCATGGCGCGCTCAGGGCTTCGCTGTTGATCCGCCCCAGCGATATCAGCCGGACCGTGACGAACCTCGTGGAAAATGCCCTGCGGTTCGGCAGCGAGGTCGATATCCGGCTGACCGCATCCGCCGATCGCGCCACCATCGACGTATCGGACGACGGCCCGGGGATTCCGGAGCATCGCCGGGCCGAGATGTTGAAGCCTTTCGTCCGCGGCGATGAGGCCCGCACCATGGACGAGAAAAGCGGCTTCGGACTCGGCCTGTCGATCGCCCAGGCCATGGTATGCGGCCATGGCGGCGAGCTTTCCTTGCACGACAATGTACCGCACGGCCTGCTTGTCCGGATCAAACTGCCGGGCGCCGTACATCTTGGATCAGATCGAAGCGGGGCAAGTCCGGCTCGCCCCACGCTTCCGGAGCTCGTGTCCGGCTAGATCGAACTCAGGATCGCTTGCCCCTGCCGCCCGGTTTCTTCTCCTCGGTCGTCGACCCCTTGAGCTCCTCCGGCGTGACGCGGCAGTCGCCGTTCTTGTCGTTCTGCAAGATGAACTCGTTCGGCTTCTCGACGAACTCGCGGCGGGTAATCTTGCCGTCCTGGTTCTCGTCGAAATAGCCGAAATCCGCGTCGGCGAGCGCGCTGCCGGCGCGACGAACGCCCTCGAACTCCGCAGGTGTCAGATTTCCATCGTGGTTGTGGTCGGCGCGATCGAACAGCCGCCCGAGATAGGCCTTCCATTCGTCGCAGGTGTAGACGCCATCATGATTGGCGTCCCAGATCTCGGCCGCGATCGCCGGCGAGCGATCACCGCCCGCGCGCGGCGAACGCTGTGCTTGATCCGGTGAAGCCGGTTGCGCCACCGCAAGCGGCATTGCAGTACAAGACAAACTCGCCGCCGCGATCATCCCGCAGACGAATGGCAACTTTCTGCGCAAGCCGGACTCTCCTCCGCGTCACCCCGAAGCGAGGCGGAGTTGCCGGTTGCGCCGTGGCGAAAATGCGGAACGACGCGGCGTGGATACAGCGCGTTACAATTTGGTCCGGCAGCGCGACGCGGAGCTCGCCGCTGCCGCAGCATCAGCCCTTCTTCGAATCGCCGCGCGTATGGTGCAGCAGATTATCGCGCAGCCTGACCACGCTCTTTTGCACGATCGGAAATTCGTCGCCGAGCCCGGTGGCGTCGACCAGCGACGCGTTGATCTCCTTGTCGAGCAGGCGCCGGCCCGATGCCGTCAGGCTGACCCGCACCTGCCGCTCATCGGCGGGATCGCGGACGCGGCTGATGTAGCCGCTCTGCTCCAGCTTCTTGAGGATCGGCGTCAGCGTGTTGGATTCCAGGAACAGCTTCTCGCCGAGCGCGCTGACGGTCTGCTCGTCGGCCTCAGACAGCGCGATCATGGCGATGTACTGGGTGTAGGTCAGGCCGACCGCGTCGAGAATCGGCTTGTAGGCGCGGCCAAAGGCCAGATTGGCCGAATAGACCGCAAAGCACAGAAAATTCGAGAGTTTTCGGCCTTTGGTCTCGGCCTTGGCGGTGCGGGTCACAGGCTCTCCGGAGTTTGTGATGTCCCGCCCAATATAATCGCATCCGATTAAATCGGAAGTGCTTGACGCCGGCCAATGCGAGATCTATTTCAACTCGCATCCGATTAGATCGGATACGATCTATATTCAAAAGGAGCGCGCCATGACCGCCAATGCAAAGGTTCTCGTCACCGGAAAGACCCACGTCACCGCCGGCCCGAACGGCGCCGCCCGTTCGCGCGACGGCTTCCTCGACGTCAAGCTGCCGCAGCCGCACCCGGCCGCCGAAAACCTGTTCGCCGCCGCCTGGTCGGCCTGCTACATCGGCGCGATCCAGCTCGCCGCCGGACAGCGCAAGGTCAAGCTCGCGAGCGAGCCCGAGGTCGACGCCGAGATCGATCTGAACCAGGCCGGCAGCGCCTTCTTCCTGACCGCACGCCTCAACGTCCACGTTCCCGGCGTCGAGCGCGAAGTTGCGCAGCAGTTGATCGAAGCCGCGCACGGCATTTGCCCCTACTCCAAGGCAGTCCACGGCAACATCGACGTCACCACCACCCTTGTTTGAGACGATCGCATGACGACCTCCGACGCGGACCGGCCGTTTGCCGGTTCGCGGTCGGACAAGTCAGACGACAAACCCAGGAGTTCAAGATGACCAGCAAGCTGATGACGGCGACGCGCCTGCTCGCGAGAGCGGCCCTGATCGCCGGAAGTTTCCTGACGATCCCGACGGCCCAGGCGCAGCAGCCGGCCGGCATCACGCGAACCGACCTGCAGCGCCACGACCTCAGCGCTCCCGGACGTGAAGCCGTCCAGGTGCGTGTCGACATCGCGCCCGGCAAGGCCTTCGGCCGCCATACCCATCCCGGCGAAGAGATCATCTATGTGCTGGCCGGGACGCTCGAATACGATGTCGATGGCAGACCACCGGCAACGCTGAAGGCGGGCGACGTGCTGTTCATTCCCGCAGGCACGGTCCATGCAGCAAGGAACGCCGGCAATGTCACCGCCAGCGAGCTTGCGACCTATATCGTCGAGAAGGACAAGCCGCTGCTGACCCTCGTGAAGTGACCGATGCCGCCTGCCCGCCCGATTCCGGGGCGAGCGCGGCGACATCAGGTTCACTTGGTGCACTGAACTTCGGCCTGCCGGACCGGTCGCGCGTTGAAGATCAGGAAGCTGACCGCGGCCATGATCCAGACGCCGATGCCGCCATAGAGCATCACCCAGCCAAAGCCGCTCGCAAGCGCCTGATGCACGGCGGGGCCAGTCAGCTCCGGCGCGGACGCGGCATCGCCGGAAGCTATCCGTTCCGCGAGGCTGCGGAGTTGCGCGCCGTCGAGCGCAGGCAGCACCGCCTTCAGATGGGCCAGCACGCCGCTCGCCAGGATGAAACCCATCAAGGCGATGTTGACCGACAGCGAGACCATCCGCGCGCTCATGTCGATGCCGGAGGCCATGCCGGCGCGGTCGCTCGACACCGAGCCCGTCGTCGTGTTGGTGACCGGCGTGTTGGTGATGCCGAGGCCAATGCCGGCGATCAAACAGCCCGGAAGCATGGTCAGCCAATCGGGCTGCGCGGCGGCGCTGCCGAACTTCATCAGCATGAAGCCGATGCCGATGGTGAACAGGCCGGCCGGAATGATCAGCCCCGGCTGGTAGCGCAGCGACAGACGCTCGGCGAAGGGCGGCATCACCAGCGTCGGCAGCGTGTAGGCGAGCAGCGCAAGGCCGGCGGACACGCTGTCATAGCCGAGGCCGGCGTGAAACCAGATCGGCAGATAGATCATGAACGGCCAGTAGCTGAGGTTCATCGCGGCCGAGCCGACGATCGAGCCGGAGAACGCCGGGATCCGAAACACCGAGAAGTCGAACATCGGCCGCCGGCTGATTCTCTCGGCAACGAGGAACGCGATGAAGCTCAGCGCGGAGACGCCGAGGATCGCGAGCCCCTTCGGGCTGGCGAAACCGAGATCCGGCCCCTGCGTGATGTAGAACGCAAGGCAGAACACCGCGAGCGACATGGTCACGATGCCGGCGACATCGAGGCTGCTCGCCTTCGGGTCCTTGGATTCATGGACGCCGCCGATCGTGAGCACGAAGGCGACGGCTGCGAACAGCACGTGGACCAGGAATACCCATTCCCAGCTCAGGACCGCGACCACGGCGCCACCGATGATCGGGCCGAAGCCGAGACCGATGCCGAAGATCACGCCCCACCAGCCCCAGGCGACGGCGCGCACCCGGCCGCCCTGGAATTCGTGCGAGAGCACGGCGATCTGGCAGATCAGCAGCGCGCCGCCGCTCAGCCCTTGCAGCAACCGGGCGATAATCAGCATTTCGACGCTCGAGGCGACGCCGCAGATCAGCGAGGTGATGCCGAACGCCGCGATCGCGACCAGGAAGATGCGCTTGCGCCCGTAGCGGTCCGCCACCGTCCCGATCGCCATCAGCACCGTGGTCACCGCGATGGTGTAGGCGTTCATGATCCATTGCAGCGCTTTGAAGTCGGCATGCAACACCTGCTCGAGCGTCGGCAGGATCGCCGGAATGCTGGATATCTCCAATCCAAACATCAGGCAGGCAAGACATACGGCAGACAACACGACGGCGCCGCGGCGACTCAGTTCAGTGGACATGATCAGGCCTTTTGTTGTGGCAAGCCAACGGCATACCGCACGCTGTTGCCAGGGTGCTGGCAGCAGCGTCGGCCCTTCGACTCACGATGTATTGAGGCAGCAGCGGCGGGAATCGGGTGGCCACGGCGCTTCACAGCAGAAAGCTAGTCACGACTTGAGCATTGGTGAATTGGATGACTAGATATTTCAGAGACAACAATTCCGGATGACTGACATGACCACGCTCGACGTCGATGCCGTGAAGGCCTTCGTGACCATCGCAGATCTCAAGAGCTTCACGCGTGCCGCCGACGCGCTTGGCACCACGCAGGGTGCGATCAGCGTGAAGCTTAAACGGTTGGAACACCGGGTCGGGCAGAAGCTGGTCGAGCGGACGCCGCGGCTGGTGCGCCTGTCGGCGCAGGGCGCGGTGTTCCTGGAGTCCGCGCGCGCCTTCCTTGCCGCACACGATCGCGCGGTCGCCGGGCTGTCGTCGGTTCGACGCCGTTTCTCATTGGGGATCGCGACCCATGTCGGCGCGCCCGAGCTTCCGACCTTGCTGGCGCGGCTCAATGCGCATGATCCGGCACTGACGATCGAGGTACGGCTCGACGATGCCCGTGACTTGCTGGAGGCCTTCGATCGCGGGACGATCGACGCAGTGATCGTGTTCCGGGATGACGACCGGCGCGACGGCGAGGTTCTCGGACCCGATCATTTCGGCTGGTTTGCCACACCGAACTTTGTCCATCGCACCGGCGAGCCATTTCGATTGGCGGCCTCCTCACCGTCTTGCGGCATCCTCAACACCGCCACGCACGCGCTCGATACCGCGGGGCTGCCGTGGACCGAAACCTTCCTGGGCTGCGGAGCCTTCGCAGTCGCCGAGGCCGTCTCGGCAGGCCTTGCGATCTCAGTGTTCTCGCGCCGGGTCGTTCCGCCGGGCGCCGTCGAGGTGACCGAGAAGTTCGGCCTCCCCGCGCTGCCGCCGTCCGAGATCATGCTGCTGTCGAAATTGTCGGACGCGAAGTCGCGCGCGACGCTGAAAACATTGGCAAATGCCTTCCGCGAGCATCACCGTCTGCCCGTAGATCGCCCGGCAAGGGATCTCCGCATCGTCACCGAAGCGGCGGGATCCTGATCGCTTGCGTGCCCCGCCCGCTATCGCCGCGCGCGACCGGCTCGTCTACCCTCGAACAGCGCGCGCTCCGACGCGAGCGCCTTGGCCAGGAAATCGAGCGTGGCGCGAATGCGCGCGGTGCGCTTGAGATCGTCATGCGTCAACAGCCACAGCGCCGATCGCGGCTCGGCGAGCGCCTTCGGCGTGAGGCGGCGCAGCGCCGGCGCGAGATCGCCGACATAGCACGGAAGCAACGCAAGCCCCAATCCCGCGGCCGCGGCATCGCACAGCGCCGGAAGCGCATCGACGCGGCAGGCGAAACGCGCCGAGCGCAGGTTGTCGCGCATCCAGCCGGCAATCACGGTTCCCGCCAGCACATCGTCGAGCCCGACCCAGTCGTATGCGGACAGATCCTTGTCATTGCGCCGCGCGAGATAGGCCCGCGATCCGTAGACCGCATGGGCAATATCAGCAACGCGCCGCCCGACCAGCAACTCGGACGGCGCAGGTGTCGGCCGGATCGCGATCTCGGCCTCCCGGCGCGTCAGGTTCGCCATCGCATTGGAGATGATGATTTCCGGCTGGATATCCGGATGCGCAGCGCGCATCGCGGGCAGATGCCGCATCAGCACGCTACCGAGCGTATCCGTCGTCGTGATCCGGACCAAGCCTGACGGCCTGAGGTCCTGTCCCGCCAACTTGCGCTCGAGCGTGAGCACTTCATCCTCGAGCCGGGCTGCCGACGCCGCCGCGGTCTCGCCGGCCGGGGTTGGCGCGTAGCCGTCGCGGAAACGCTCGAACAGCCGCGTTCCGATCGCTGTTTCGATCGTGCCGAGGCGGCGAAACACGGTCGAATGCGTGACGCCCAGCTTGCGCGCCGCCCCGGAGAGGCTGCCCTCCCGCGCAACCGCGAGGACGAGGCGGAGATCATTCCAGTCGAGCGGACTGTTCATTTTTGCAAACTCAATTAGCAAAGTTCGCGAATACCTTATCACAAACCGACAGGCCATCTTCTCGAAAAGTACGACCGACAGGCGCACCTCGCGTGCCGCGCAGGCAACGCAGAGGAGCTGGCAGGTGACAAGCGAGACCACCGAGACGTTGCAATTGCACGACACGAGACCGGCAGCGGTCGACCCGCGGCGGTGGCTGGCGCTGCCCGTGCTTCTTACCGGCGCGTTCCTGCCGATCCTCGACTTCAACGTCGTCAACCTCGCCCTGCCGGCCATTCGCGACGATCTCGGCGCCACCCCGAGCGAAGTGCAGTTCGTGATCTCGGCCTATGCTGCGACCTATGCGGTGTTCCTGATCACGGGCGGCCGGCTCGGCGACCTGCTCGGCCGGCGGCGCATGTTCCTGATCGGCGTCGCCGGCTTCACGATCGCGTCAGTGCTGTGCGGCATCGCATGGTCGCCGGACGTGCTGCTCGCCGGGCGGATCCTGCAAGGCCTCACCGCAACCGCCATGGCGCCGCAGGTGCTCGCCTCGATCCGCGTGCTGTTTCCGACGGCCGAACAGGGCCGCGCGCTCGGCTTCTACGGCGCGACGTTCGGTCTCGCCAACATCAGCGGCCAGGTGCTCGGCGGCGTCCTGGTCTCGACCCATCCGTTCGGACTGGCCTGGCAGGCGATCTTCCTCATCAACGTGCCGATCGGCATCGCAGCTTTCATCGGCGGATTGCTGTTTCTGACCGACTCGCGTGCCGAGCATGCGCAGCGGCTCGACATCGGCGGCGTCATCCTGCTGTCGCTGACGCTGGGCTTGCTGGTCTATCCGCTGATCGAAGGGCGGGAATCCGGCTGGCCGGCCTGGGTCGTCGCGATGCTGCTGGCCTCTCCGCTGATGCTCGCCGCCTTCGTCCGCTTCGAGGCGCGCCTCGCAAGGCGCGGCGGCGACCCGCTGGTCGCGCTGCATCTGCTGCGCAACAGCGATTTCGTCATCGGGCTGGTGATGGCGCTCGCCTTCTACATGCTGTCGTCGTTCTACCTCACCTTTGCGGTCTACCTACAAAGCGGGCTGCATTTTTCACCGCTGGCGGCCGGCCTCGCCACCCTGCCCTTCGCCACCGGCTTCTTCGTGAGTTCGCTGGTGTCGTCGCTGGTGATGCAATGGCTCGGTGCGCGCACGCTGACACTGGGCTTCGCGCTCCAGGTCATCGGCTTCGGTGTCGTGATGCTGTCGGTCAGTGGCGCGCTGCCACAAAGCGCTGAATTCGGCCTGATCTGCGCCGGGCTCGGCTTCGGCACCGTGATGCCTTCGGTCATCAAGGCCGTGATCGGCAGCATCGATCCGCGTCACGCCGGGCTGGCATCGGGCATGATGATCTCGACCTTCCAGATCGGCGCCGCACTCGGCGTCGCCATCATCGGCGGCGTCTTCTACAGCCTGCTCGGGCCGCATCCGCAGGCCGAAGACTACGCGCACGCCTTCACGATCGCGCTCGGCTGCAATGTCGCGCTGCTGGCACTCGGCGGCTGGCTGTCGCTGTGGCTGCCGCGCGAGCCGGCGGCGAGCTGAGATCGCCGCGACCAACGGTGATTGCCATGAAGCTCATGATCAACGGTCTCTGGCGCGGCGATATCGATCCGACGCCCGAACTCAAGGCGCAACAGACGATCCATGCCGGCCGCTTTCGCGACCGCATCAGCGCAGACAGCGCGTCAGGTTTCCGCGCCGAGCCCGGGCGCTATCACCTCTATGCGTCGCCGGCCTGCCCATTCTCGCACCGGGTCCTGATCGTGCGTGCGCTCAAGCAACTGGAGAACTGCGTCGGCCTCTCCGTCCTGCATCCGCATTGGGACACGCCCGACGGCTGGAGCTTTGCGGACACGCCCCTGTCGACCATCGACAATGCGGGCAACGGCTTCCAGCATCTGCACGAGGCCTATCGCGCTTCCGCACCGGACTATACCGGCAAAGTCACCGTGCCGGTGCTGTGGGATCGCCGCTCCCACCGCATCGTCAACAATGAATCGCTCGAGATCGCGGGAATGCTGAACGACGCATCCGATGCGATCACCGGCGATCGCGGTCTCGATCTCTGCCCTGCCGAGCTGAAGCCCGCGATGGACGATCTGAACGGCGAGATCGCACGCCGTCTGTCGGTCGGCGTCTACGCGGTGGCCGGCGCGAGGCATCAAGGCGAATACACCGCGGCGATGGATCAGCTATTCGGCTTTCTCGACGAGCTTGACGACCGGCTGAGCGATGGCCGCCGATTCTGCCTCGGCGAACGGCCAACGCTGGCCGATGTCCTGGTCTACGCGACGCTGGTGCGCTTCGACGCCGTGTACAATCCGCTGTTCCGCGCAAGCCGCAGGCGGCTCGTCGACTATCCGCATCTGCCGGGCCTGTTGAAGCGCTTCCACGCCCTTCCCGGCGTCGGTGCCACGCTGTGCTACGACCATATCCTCACGCACTATTACGACGGCGATTGGACGGTTGCGACGCGCCGCGGCATCGTGCCGGAGCTTCCGGTGACCAACTGGCTTGCCCCACACCGGACATGACGAATTGGAGAGTACCCATGACCGCACCATTGTACGACGCCTCGGTGCCGGTGTTCCGGCAGATGCTCGACGCGCTTGCCGATCTCCTGCGCAAGGGCGAGGCCCACGCCCGCGAACGCGGTCTCGATCCCGATGCCATGCTCGCGGCACGGCTGGCGCCCGACATGCTGGCGCTGGTCGGTCAGGTGCAACGGGCCAGCGACCATGCCAAGGGCGCCGCCGGGCGGCTCGCCGGCCTCCAGCCGCCGCCCTTTGCAGACGACGAACAGAGCCTCGCCGGGGCCTACGCCCGGATCTCGCGAACGCGCGACTACATCGACACGGTGCCGGTTCGGGCCTTCGAGCAAGCGGCGGAACGCACGATCACCTTGCCGTTCGGCGTCCCGCCGATGCCGGCAGCGCGCTATCTCTACGGCTTCGCGCTGCCGAGCCTGTTCTTCCACGTCACGACCGCCTACGCCATCCTGCGGCATCGCGGCGTGGCGCTCGGCAAGCGTGACTTCCTCGGCAAATACCTCTCGGAATGAGCTCTATTTCTTCGCGACTTCGCGAAGCGTGGTGTAGACCCACTCGGCCCCCTGCTTGATGGCCTCGACGCCGATCCTTTCGTCGTTGCCATGCATTCGGCTCAGGATGTCGTCGTCGAGCGGATAGGGATAGATGCCGTAGACCGGCACGTTGCGCTCGCGCCAGGCGATGGCGTCAGTCCCCGCTTCGAACATCGTCGGTACCAGGACGGCGTCCTTCCAGAGCCGCTTCGCGTTGCGATCCAGCGCCGCATAGAGCTCGGTATTGATGGGTGACGCCGGGATCTTGGAGCGCGTCAGGTAGGCGTTCCGCGCGTCCTGCTGCGACAACGACGTCACGATGCTGACTTCGATGCCGGGATCGCCGATCGCACGCTTGATTTCCTCGATCATCTGATCCGTGGTGGTGCCGGGCAGCAGCCGCGTGTTCACGACCGCCTTGGCGTCGCCGGGGATGACGTTGGGCTTGATGCCGGCATCGATCATCGTGATCACCATGGTATCGCGCAGCAGCGCGTGCAGCAGCAGGCTGTCCTTGGGATTGTCGGCAACCAGCTTCTTGCCAGCCGCGTCGAGATCGCCCTGATTCTTCGCTGCCAATAGCTGCTTGATATCGGCTGCCGTCTGTTCCGAACTGATCGGAAGCAACGCCTTGAAATAGGCTTCGGTCGCCGGCACCAGCTTGACCGCCGGATCATGCACCGCGAGCTTCGCCAGCGCCGCAATCAGACGATCATTGGCCATCGCGCCCGCCGGGAACGGTCGTGAGGAATGACCGGACGGACCGGTCGCCTTCAACGCGAACGTCGCCGAGAGCTTCTCCGCCGTCGTGACATTGATCTGACGCACCGAGCCGTCGCGCAACACATAGCCGCCTTCGTTCAGCGCGAACTCCGCGTCGATCTTGTCCCAATGATCCTTCGCCAGCCACACCGTGCTGTACTGGCCCTGCTCCTCGTCGGCTTCGGCGAGGAAGATCACGTCGCGCGACAGCGGCGTCTTCTCCTCGGCGAGCCGCATCACCGCGCTGGCGAAGACGGCGAGCCCGCCCTTGAAGTCCATCGCGCCGCGCCCATAGACGAAGCCGTCCTTCTCGATGCCGGCGAACGGCTCCACGGTCCATTTCTCGCGCTCGACCGGAACGACATCGGCATGTGCCGCCAGCAGCACCGGTTTCCGCGAACCGTCACCGCGCAGCCGCGCGATGAAATGTGCGGCCTTGCCGTTCGGGGCGACGAAGATGTCCACCTCGGCGCCGAGCGGCGCGAATTGCGACTTCAAATACTCGGCGAGCGCCCGCGTATCGCCTGGACCGTTTGAAGTATCGAAGGAGATCAGTTTCTTGAGCAGCGCAACCGTTCGATCGCCCGGCTGCTCGGCGCGCGCATGTCCCACTCCGGCACAGGACAGCAGCGCGGCAAGGGCTAGCGTAGCAACGCGGGTCTTGGTCGACGGCACCATGTTGTTCTTCTCCCATATCTGGTTTTGAAGCAGGATAACTTGCGCCGCTCACCTCAGCGAGTCCTTGAGCTCAAGAAGTTCTGGGGAACAACACCTTCAACATCGCAGCCGCGAGCAACGTCGTCACGGCAAGGCCGGTGGAGAGATAGAGCGCGCTGGCATCGCCGTACCGGTCGATCACGATTGCATAGACCAGCGGCGCAGCCGCAGGCAGGATGAAGCTCGGAACGATGAGCCGGCCGACCAGCGTGCCGTAGCTGCGATGATCGAACAGGATCAGCGGCAGCGCTCCCCGGGTGATGGTCAGAATGCCGTTGCAGGCGCCGTAGAGCAGAGCGAAGGCGATCCCCATCTCCTTCGCCGTTCCGCTGAACAGGCCGGCGATGAACGACAGCGGCATGATCAGGCAGGCGATCAGATTGAGCGCGAGCGGATCGAGCCGTGCACCGAACAGGACCTCGCAGAGCCGCGCGGCGGATTGCCCAATGCCCCGGAGCGTTGCGATCCATACCGCCACGGTGACGGTGAGCCCGAGCCCGGCGAGCACCGCGATCATATGCGCGGACAGGCCGGCGTTGAGGAAATTCGCGCCGGTCATGATCACGGCATAGAGCCCGCCGGCCGCCGCAAGCTGCCGGCGGCTGACGGCGCGCGGTTGCTTGGATGCCGGCGCCGCCGAACCCGACACGACGGCAAACCGCCTGTTCGGGATCAGCAGATGCAGCGGGATCGTCAGCAGTGTAAGAGCGGCATAGACCAGCACTGCGATGCGCCAGCCGAACTGCTCCGAGAGCGTGTATCCGAGCGGCCAGAACACTGTTGCCGCCAACCCGCCGAGCAGGGTGATCCCGGACATCGCGCGGCGCGCCTCCGGTCCGCCGATCCGGGCCAGCGCCGCAAACGCCGCATCGTACAGCGTCAACCGCATGCCGAGCCCGAGCACGATCCAGGATGCGAAGTAGGTCGATATCTGGTGCGAGACCGCGAGACCGGCGCAGCCGAGCGCGTTGATCACAGCACCTGCGACCATGACCTCGCGGCCGCCACGGCCATCCACCCATCTCCCCGCAAGCGGTGACGCCACGCCCATCACCAGCAGCGCCGCGGCGAATCCGCCGTAGACGATGTCGCGCCCCCAGCCGAGATCCGCTGATATCTGCTCGCCGAAGCCGCCGATCAGATAGTAGGTCGCGCCCCACGAGATCAGTTGAGCCAACCCGAGCGCGGCCACGACGCGGCGGGCGATCACCGTGGCAATTCCCTCTCCGCCGGAAGCGTGGAGGCGCCCGGCCCAAGCGGCCGCTGCATCAGCACGGTGTCGACCCATTGCCCGAGCTTGAAGCCGACCGATCGCAGCGTCCCGACCATCTCGAAGCCCATGCGACGGTGCAGCGCGATCGACCCGGCGTTGCCGCTGTTGCCGATCACGGCCAGCATCTGCCGCCACGGCCCCGCTTCGGCGCGCACGATCAAGCCCTGAAGCAGCGCCATGCCGATGCCGCGGCCGTGCAGCCCGTTGGACACGTAGACCGAGTCCTCGATGGTGTGGCGATAGGCCGGCCGGGGCCGGTACGCGGTCGCATAGCAATAGCCGGCCACCCGGCCATCAACTACAGCCACGAGATACGGCAGTCCCGCCGCCACCACCGCGTTCCGCCGGCTGCGCATCTCGTCCAGCGTCGGCGGCAGCTCCTCGAAGGTCGCCAGTCCGTTAAGCACGTGATGGGCGTAGATGCCCTGCACGTCGGCCATATCGTCGTCCGCTGCGTCGCGCACCACAACGTCGTTGTTGCCTGTCGCCATTCTGTCTCACCCGAGCCGTCAAGATTGCCCGAGCATGCGCCTCGGCGTTATATAAGTGAAGCTTTGATTGGTTATACGCAGCATAAGAGATGCTTTGATGAAGAATCTCAACCTCGACTATCTCGAAAGCTTCGCCGTCGTGATCGAGTGCGGCAGCTTCTCGGCCGCGGCCGAGCGGCTGCAGCTGACTCAACCCGCGGTGAGCCTGCAGGTGCGCCAGCTCGAGAAGAGCCTGAATGCGACCCTGATCGAGCGGGTCGGACGACGGGCGAGGCCGACGGCCGCCGGCGTCGCCTTGCTCTCGCACGCGCAGCAGATCAGTGCGGCGGTGACATCGGCGGTCGACGCCGTTGCGCAGCAGACGGCGGGAACGGCGGGCCGCGTGCGGCTCGGCACCGGTGCGACCGCCTGCATCTTCCTGCTGCCGCCGATCCTGAAAGACCTGCGGACCGCACTGCCCTCGCTCGAGATCACGGTCACGACCGGCAACACCGTGGAGATCGCGCGAGCAATTGAGGACAACACGATCGACATCGGACTTGTCACCTTGCCGGTGTCGGGGCGCAGTTTTGAGATCACCCCCGTCATGAACGACGCGTTCGTGCTGATCGCGCCGCACGACATGAAGCTGCCGGCGCGGATCACGCCGGAGGTGCTGGCGACCAGGCCGGTTCTGCTGTTCGAGCCCGGCGGTAACACAAGGCGTACCGCGGACGAGTGGCTGGCGCGCGGCGGCGTGTCGCTGAAACCGTTGATGTCGCTCGGCAGCGTCGAGGCGATCAAGGAGATGGTGCGCGCCGGCCTCGGCTGCGCGATCCTGCCCGGCATGGCGGTGCCTGCCAACACCAAGCAGCGCGACCTGATCGTCCGGTCGCTGTCGCCAAAGCTCCACCGCCGGCTCGCGGTCGTGATCCGCCGCGACAAGCGCCTCGACCGCGGGCTGCGGCAGACGCTGTTGGCGCTGAAGGCGCTCGCGGGCACAAAGCACGACGGCCGCTAGAGCTCCAGGGAGGGCGCAGCGCGCGTCCTCCCTGCTCCGCCCCCGTCAAGTGGCCTTGCGTTCCTGTTCCGCGATCTTGCGGAACGCGGCCTCGCCGGCGTCGGTCACGGCCGCCCACTTGGCGTTCGGCGCGGCCTCGGCCTCGTAGTTGTCGTGCCAGTTCCACCATTTGTAGGTCGGGCCCTGCGGATAACCCCTCGGCGAGTCCTCCCAGAGCTCCTGGCGGCCGAACGGCGTGATGTCGAGATAGCTCCACACCGTACCCATCGCCTCATCGCCGCGGCTGTTGACGAGATAGGTGCGGAAGATTCGCTCGCCGTCGCGGACGAACACGTTGTGGCCGTGCCATTCGGCGACGCCGAAGTCGGCATCAAAGCTATCGGTGATCGTGTACCACGGCATCTCCCACTCCATCCGCGCCTTCAGCCGCGCGATGTCGGCCTGGGGTGCGCGCGAGGCGTAGGCCAGCGTGGTGTCGCGTTGGTTCAGATGCGAGAGATGGCCGACCTGATCGGCGCCGAGTGAGCAACCGCGGCAGGCGTGATCCGGCCAGCCGAACACGCCAGGCTCGAAGAACGCGCGGTAGACGATCAGCTGCCGGCGGCCTTCGAACAGATCGAGCAGGCTCGCCTTGCCGTTTGGTCCCTCGAAGACATAGGCCTTCTCGACTACCATCCACGGCATCCGCCGCCGTTCGGCGGCCAATGCGTCCCGCGCTCGCAGCTGCGCCTTTTCCTTCACCAGCATCTCCAGGCGCGCCGCCTCCCACGCCTCCCGCGACACCACGGGCGGCGTCTGCATTGCCGCCAGTCCGCCGCGACCGTTCTCTGCCGATTTACTCATGATGATCTCCATCTTTCGAATTGGGCGAACTCCGCGACCACGGCGCAGTTCCCGCGCCGAGGCCGTTCGTCATTGGCCATGCCGCAATCTGGCGCAGCGGCGACGGATGATGGGAGTGACAAGTGTGTCGGGATTTTTCGCGCAGGCGCTCCGATGGCTCCGATCTCGTTGCAATATACTTGCGCGCGCCTAGAATCTTCCGACGCGCACTTCGCGAGTTCAGATCGCCGGTCGACGGCGCCACGCCGCAGCCGCCGGGATCATGGCGAGCAGACTGACGGCCGCAAAGACCTGAAAAACCGCGGAGTAGCCGACGGTCGCTGCGATCAAGCCGGCCAGCGGCGGCGTGATCAGGGTCGCAACATCGTAGGCGGCGTCGAACAGTCCGATGCCGGACGCAATCTGCGTTGCGGGAACAGCGCGCACCACCGGCAGCGCCAGCAGCGGATACGTCATCGACATGCCGCAGCCCGCGACGATCGCACCGGCCATGGCGGTGTGCTCGCCGGGCGCGAGCCCCAGGATCAGCATGCCGGCCGCCAGTTCGAGCCGATCGGCAAGCCATGAACGCGAAGCCACCAATTGACGCTGCGACGATATCTGACTAAAGTCAGATATATGCTCGACCCTGTTTCCCGCGTCCGCCGCTTCAACCGTGCCGTCACCTCCGCGGTCGGCGCGCTCGACACCTCGTTCCTCGGCCGCGGCCGGCCGCTCGGCGCGGCGCGCGTGCTGAACGCGATCGGGCACGGCCGCGCCGACGTCGGCGAGATCAGGGATTATCTCGGGCTCGATTCCGGCCTGATGAGTCGCCTGCTTCGCAGCCTCGAGGACGAAGGCCTGATCGAGACCACGGCGCATGGCGACGACGCGCGCCGCCGCATCGCGCGGCTGACGCCGGCGGGCAAGCGCGAGTTCAACGCCTACGAGGCGATCTCCAACCGGCAGGCCAAGGACTTCCTTGGCCACCACGCCCAGCGCGAGGCGCTGCTGGCGGCAATGGATCTGATCGCCTCGGCGCTCGGGCGCGACGGCACGGCGCTGAACGAGATGGACCCGCGCAGCGACGAGGCGCGCTACTGCCTCGGCGAATATTACGCCGAGCTGGCGCGACGCTTCAAACAGGGTTTTGACGTCAAGCTGTCGCGCGATCCCGATGCCAAGGACATGGTGCGGCCCCGCGGCAGCTTCATCGTGGCGATGTCGGACGGCCTGCCGATCGGCTGCGTCGGGCTGAAGGGCAGCAGTGAGTTCGCGGAGATCAAGCGGCTCTGGGTCGCACCAGCCGCGCGTGGGCTCGGCCTCGGCCGCCGACTGATGGATGCCGCCGAGCGCGCCGCGCGCGAGCTCGGCATCGCGGTGCTGCGGCTCGACACCAACAGCGCGCTGGCGGAAGCCGGCCAGCTCTATCGCCGAACCGGCTGGACCGAGATTCCGCGCTTCAACGACGATCCGTACCCTGACTTGTTCTTCGAGAAGCATCTCTGAGCGGCCCGCCGCACGCGGCATCTGCACGCGCGTGTTGTCCGGCGTCCTGGGCTGGCCTATGACGCTCCCATGACCATTCGCTCCATCGTCCGCTTTCCCGATCCGCGGCTTGCGCTACCCGCTGAGCCGGTCGACCTGTTCGACGACGCGCTGCGCGAACTGGCAGCCGACCTGCTCGAGACCATGCATGCCGCACCCGGCATCGGCATCACCGCGCCGCATATCGGTGTGCCCCTGCGCGTCGTGGTGCTCGAGCTCGATGCCAGCGAAGGGCCGCGGACCTATGTCAATCCGGAGATCATCTGGACTTCGCCCGAAATGATCCTGCACAAGGAAGGCAGCGTCTCGATGCCCGGCGTCAACGACGAGGTCGAGCGCCATGCGCGTGTGCGCATCCGCTATCAGGACCTCGACGGCAAGATGCAGACCGAGGAATCGGACGGCCTGCGCGCGGTGTGCCATCAGCACGAGATCGATCAGCTCGATGGCGTGTTCTGGATCAGGCGGCTGTCCCGCCTGAAGCGGGAGCGCCTGGTCAAGCGGTTCGAGAAGATCTCGCGCGCGTGAGCCGACCTCATCCTCCGGCCATCAAATCCTTCGCCAGCGCCATGTAGGCCGGCAACGTCACCGGGTCGTTCGCGGCATTGCCGGCGGCGTGATGCGAGGCGTAGCGCGCGATCACCATCTCGGCTTTCGGATCGATATAAATGCCCTGGCCGTGCACGCCGCGCGCCATGTAGGCGCCGTGCGCATTGTGCGTCACCCACCACTGATTGCGGTAGGAGGCGCCGGGCAAGGTGGTGTAGCCGGCCGGCTTGAACTTCTCGGGATCGCCGCCGCGCGCGATGTCCTCGACAACCGTGGACGGCACGATCTGGCGGCCGTTGAAGCGGCCGTGATTGCGGATCGTCTCGCCGAAGCGGGCGAGATCGCGCAGCGTCGTGGACAGTCCGCCGCCGCCGCTTTCGGTGCCGATGCGGTCGACGTGATAATGCGCATCCTCCTCCGCGCCCATCGGCGCCCAGATCTTCTCGGACAGCAGGTCCGACAAGGTCATGCCGCTGGCGCGCCGGCAGATGAACGCCAGCACGTCGGTGTTGACCGTCTTGTAGGCGAAGGCCTTGCCGTGCTCGCCCTGCTTCTGCTGCCCGCACAGGAAATCGAAGATGTTGGTGGCGCCCTCATAGCCTGGTGGGATCGGCGCCATGCCGTTGGCGCGCCGCAGCCCCCAGACGTCGGAATTCTTGTCGGTATAGACCTCGGTGTATTTCAACCCCGTCGTCATATCCATCACCTCGTGGACGCGCGCATCGCCGAATGCGCTTCGCGCCAGCTCCGGCACATAGTCGGTCACCGGTGCCTGCGGATCGATCTTGCCCTCGGCGACCAGCATGCCGGCAAGCACGCCCGTGAACGACTTCGTCACCGACATCGCGATATGCGGCTTGTGCGGTTTCAACGCGCCGAAATAGCGCTCGTAGATCAGTTTGCCCCGATGCAGCACCGCGATGCCGTCGGCGTAGCTGTCCTCGAGCATGCGCGCGAACGTCTGCGGGCGGCCGTCCATCGTGACCGACGCGGAGGCGCCGATGTCATGATCTGCGCGCGGCAGCACCGATGCCGGCCCTGGCCCGCGCCAGACGTTCACCGTCGGCACCAGCTGGCGGATGTTGCTCCAGGCCCAGCGCAGCTCGGGGAAGCTGCGGAACGAGCCGTCCTGGAATGTGATCGTCTTGTCCTGCGGCGGCGGAAAGCCCTGCATCCAACCGAGCGCCTCGGGATCGGACCCTGCGGCGGTGGGGTTTTGCTGTTGATTGGCGGCGGCTGCGACGGACATCAAGGCTGGCTCCAGAGCTGCGGAGCGAAATGCGTATCACGCGATGGCGTGAGACACATCCCGCGTTTGCGCCGGGGTGACCGTCGCGGCAAGCGCATGCCGCGACGCAAATGGCCGCGCGTCGCATAGACCAGCTTGATCGGACACATGATTGTCGCGTCCGGGCCAGTCATTCCACCAAACGGATTTACCCGGCAGCCGCCCGCTCGATCGCGGCGATGTCGATCTTCTTCATCGTCATCATCGCCTCCATCGCGCGCTTGCCGGCGGCGCGGTCGGCGCTGTTGACGAGCTTGAGCAACCGCCGCGGCGTGATCTGCCAGGTGAAGCCCCAACGATCCCGGCACCAGCCGCACGGCAATTCCTTGCCGCCATTGCCGGTGACCGCTTTCCAGTAGCGATCGGTCTCGTCCTGGCTGTCGGTCAGCACCATGAAGCTGACCGCCTCGTTCGGCGTGTAGTTGGAGCCGCTATTCAGCCCGACGAAGCGGCGGCCGAGCACGGTGAACTCGACTGTCAGCTCATCGCCCTGCCCGATCCCCGGGATCGGCGAGACATGCCCCGCATCGACATGGCTGTCGGGAAACGTCGCGGCGTAGAATTCCGCCGCTGCGCGCGCCTGGCCTTGATCGAACCAAAGGCATGTGACGAGATCGGTCATTTGCAGTCTCCTTGTTGGTGTTGTGCAAAGGACGCCTGACCAAGCTGCCAGCCGACAGGCCAACGAAAAAATGCACAGTGTCGTCCTGGCTTCCGCCAGGACGACGATGAGGATAATTCTCGATTCAAGTTGTCACAGCCACGGTTCCATCCCGTCCGTTGCGACAAGCAGCACTTCAGCTCGCGACACGTTATCGAAAGACTCGGCGATCGCCTGTCGGGGCGCGCGCCGCTCGTTCGTCCTCGGGACGCAAGGACATGGAGTGAAACGATGACCCCCACCATCACCGCCTTCGAACGCTCCCCCGACGGCGGCAAGGGGCTGGCGCGCGATACGCGGGTTCGCTGGGCGCTGGAAGAAGTGGGCCAGCCTTACGAGGTTCGCCTGGTTTCGTTCCAGGCGATGAAGCAGCCGGCACATCTGGCGCTGCATCCCTTCGGCCAGATTCCGACCTATCAGGAAGGCGACCTCGCGCTGTTCGAGACAGGATCGATCGTGCTCCATATCGCCCAGCGTCGTGCGGGCCTGCTGCCCGGCGATGCCAATGCCCGCGCCCGTGCCATCAGCTGGATGTTTGCCGCGGTCAACACGGTGGAACCGCCGATCCTCGAACTCGCAACCGCCAGAATCCTGGAGAGCGACAAGCCATGGACCAGGGAGCGCCTGCCTCTGGTCATGGATCGCGTCCGCGACCGGCTGAAGCAGCTCTCCGCCCGCCTCGGCGATGCCGACTGGCTCGACGGCGCCTTCAGCGCGGGCGACCTGATGATGGTGTCGGTGCTGCTCAGGCTGAGAATGTCAGGCATCCTCGACGAATTTCCGAACCTTTCCGCCTATGTCGCCCGCGGCGAAGCCCGGCCTGCGTACAAGCGGGCTTTCGAGGCTCAGCTGGCAGTCAACACGGGTAAGCATCCGGTCGGCTGAGTTGCGCCAGGCGGGACCCAGCCCTCGCGCAATTGCTCGGCACCGCCACGCCGCATTGCAGTTCCGGCACAACGATCACGATCGCTTCGACCCCCTCACGCAGCGTTGAGCCGGCGTGAGCGAGGATTGCATTTAAGTTCACCCGCCCTGCACACATCTATCTGACGAGGCCAGACTCCTTGGCCCCTTAAGCAAAACGGAGAAACTCAATGACGAACGTCAAACTGTTGTCGGCTGCTTTCATCGCGGTTGCCATGATCGCGACACCGGCAATCGCGCGTGAAACGCACGCTGTTTCCAGGCATGTGGCCGAAGCCAACACCGCCGCGCCGGTCGAGCCCGTCTATGTCGATGGCCGCGCCTGCATTCCGGCGCCGCGTGTCGGTTCGTTCGCGACTGCGCCCTGGACCGGCGGCAATGTCCCCTGTGAACCGGGCCCGTATTGATCGCGTTGCGGCTGACGCGAGCGCCCTGCCGCCAGGCCACAGCATTCACGTTTCAAACAGCATGAACGTCCGCGGTCTCGCGACATGATCTGTCCGAGTTTTGCGCTTCGTTTCGCCCTCGCTGCTAACAGAGGGCGCAGGGAAGACCGGGTGCCGATCGCACCCATGGGCCCCGAGCAATGGGTAGGAAGCTCGGGGGTAGGACCACAGGTGTAACCGGGAACATCCCGGCCTTCCCTGCGCGATGGTTGTGCGGCTTACTTCGTGCTCTCCCCGGCGAGACTTGGCTTGCTTGTCACCGTCTTCGCAACGCGCGACCTGCGCAATCGGAAAAGACACCTGCCGTTAGGGCGTCAGGACCACACGACTTCACCGTCCGCTTGATGCGCGTTCGTCAACTGCGCACTCAGCGTCCACCGCATCCCACACCACGTTCGTGACGATCGCGATCCGCCCCTCGTGTCGGGTGAGACGTGCGTATTGAACATCTGAGTTGGGGGAAACGACAAGAGGAATATTTTCTTACCGCGGGATTGACAGGTTTTTGCTGAGTTGCCCGTCGGGGTGATTTGTCGCAGGTGGTCAAGCAGGATTTCGCTTGCGTTGAAGGCAAATCAGCCGAGTTACGAGGCGAGCTTTTAGTTACGCTTTTCGGCAAATCTAAACGCCCACTCGGGTCGAAGCGGACCGAATATCAATCGACTTGCGAGGCGTCGTCCCTCCTCCAAAGCAGTTGGCTGTGCATTTCTCGAAAGTGTAGTTCGCCAGTTGGTAGAATAGACTTGACGCTACCCGCGAAGTTATGGACCTTTCGACTCGAGGCATAGACCTAATGATCCACATTCCAGACGCCGCCATAGGCGCCGTAGCGGCTGCATTGATAGCAGGGATTGTGTCCCTGCTCGGCCTTATAATCAGCAAAGAGCAAAAGACATCCGACTTTAGACAGGCTTGGATTGACGCGCTTCGGTCAGACCTCACAGCATTCCTCACCCAAGTTAATGCCATCCACGACGCGACAAAAGTCAAATACGCGGATCACGCGGAAAAGGTGGAGACGCTTCGCCCCCTGTACATCCCGTTGAACAATTCGACGTTCAACATTCTGCTCAGGGTAAACCCGTCTGAACGTAACTCCCGGGCTCTGCTTGATGCGATGGAAGCCTTCAACTCGCTGACGGCCGATGAAACAAAACTCACCACTGAAAATATTCGTGCTGTTGAGAGACAGTTTCTAGGCGCATCGCAAACGTTACTAAAGACTGAGTGGCGGCGCGTGAAGTCTGGTGAGCGGACATTTAGGGTAGCAAAGTGGCTGGCGGTGATCGTGATAGCCAGCTCAGTAGCTGCCGCTATTCTCATTGCGTACCGAACGATATGGCCGGAAGCGAATAGTTCTCCTGATAGCGTGCTTTCGCGGTCGAAGCTTCCATCAAGTCAGCGCGCCGCGCCACCTGAAAAGGACAAGCTGGCTCAGTAACTCGACTGGCTCAAGGTATAATGGCAGATATTATTCCATTCCGTTTGAAGCTAACTGGCGATACTGCCGATCAGCATCAATTCCAGGGTTACGACGGGTATATGGCCCTCGCAGGCTTCGCGTGGACTCTTGCTCTCGTTACGAACTATGCAGAAACGGGAAAAATCCGACAGCGTGGCGAGTTCTTAGGCCGAAATGCTGTCCGGGCGCGTGCACCAGCCGCAGGCAGCATGATCGCTGACTTTGCCGTTTGGCTCGAGCAGAATCCCGCTCAAGTACTCGGCCTTACAGGAGTGGCCGCATCAGCATTTCTATACGATCTTGTCAGTCGCGTCGTCGCCAGAAATCTGGGAGAGGACACCCCATCCCAAACGACCCAGCTTAACCAACTTCTTGAGAGAAGAGCGGGTGACGTCGAGGCGCTGGTAGCAAAGGTTGAACCTGCTGTACGCCAGACCCATGCGGTGATTGGGAATGGCGCCACCAAAATGCAAATTCTTGGTGGTCATAACATCATCAACACGTACGATGAACGAACAAGAGATTACGTCAAACTGAATGTCGAGGATGATCACGAGATAGAAAAAGATTTTAGCATCTCAGCTTTCAACGTGAACTCTGGCTACGGCTCTGTGTTCGACAACAACTTGGGTCGAACCATCCCAATTAGCATGTCCCGGGAAGTTTTGCGCAAAGTAAGCAATGTCTTTACGTGGGGCATAGATCAGTACGCAAACAAAGCTGGCGGCCGAGTTCTCATGAAGTATACTCGCATCTTGGCAATGGACGGAACACCTAAGCGCTATATTGTCCAGTCCGCCAAACGCGCACCACGGCGCGAGTAAGACCCAGCGACTTCGACGTTACGTCGCATGCTCCGCAGCGCGTATCAAGCCATAGCGCGTTATGGAGCTAATGTCGCAGCCAGCTTCGTCTCGACTGATCGAACTTAGACGAGAGCTAATCTCTAAGGTCAAGGAATCCGAATGACCATCGTGGTAACATGAGGGCTCTTCGCTCGCAAAGAGTAGTCAGTCTCCCACTTTGCCGCGTCGAGGGCGACACCCTCCTTTACGAAGATGATCATGAGAACGCACTGAACATTTGAAGCTCGGGAATAAAGGCGCGCCAGTCCATCAAGCGTCTTCACCACTTCGGCTTTCTTCGCCAGACTGTCGATAAACTTCATCTCGATAATCAGCTTACCCTCAAACAAACTGAAATCGTGGCGTTTTTCCTGACCATCAAACTGAACTAGACTCTCTTCGCGCGCAAGCGTTGGCAGCCATGGCTTAACAACGGTCAAGAAAAGATTCTGGCAATCGTATTCAGACTGAAGATTAACAGTCCATCCACCCTTCGCATTTCCTCGCGGCTCTAGATCTTCGCTGCGACGGATCATGTCACGAACAACCGCTACGATTTGGCTGACGGCCTTATCTAGCGTGTCTCCAATAAATGGACGGACCGGAAGGCCGATCGCTTCGGTTTGCTCGATCTTTCGTTGCCAAGCGAGATTGGTAATGAGCGCGTCGGGCAATGTAGTATGGATGAAATCGACTTCAGCTGCCGCCTCGAATGTCCAATCGCCAGACCTTCGAAACAGAAAGTCCTCAAAACCGCTACGTCGCGTCCACAGCCGCACGGCGTCGAGTCTCGTTACAAGTTCCTTGAAGGTCGGCGCGTATACAAAGCTGTCGTTAGCGGCACTCACCGCTCGGGCCTCAGTGCAAAGGAAAAAATCCAAGGCCGGGCATTTTTCGAGCGCAAAATCGCGAAGTCTACTTTGCTTGACATCCGCATCGGGTTCCGCGCGCAATAGAATATCGCAGTCAGATCTCAAGCTGCCCGTCCCGTACTGACGCGATCCGAATAAGTACAGCTCGGATATCCCAGGCTCTCGCTCAACCAGCTCAGTCAAGAGGGCGAAAAGATCGTATTTGACAGTTCGCTTCATGCGTTAGCCTGAGTTACGTCGCGCAGATGAGATCCGTTCTAACGCCGTAAGCCGTCGAGTGACCTCACTCCCACTCGATCGTCCCCGGCGGCTTGCTGGTCACGTCGTACACCACCCGGTTGACGCCCTTCACCTCGTTGATGATGCGCGTCGCGGTCTCGGCAAGGAACTTCATGTCGAACTGGTAGAAGTCGGCGGTCATGCCGTCGGTCGAGGTGACGGCGCGGAGGCCGACGACGTATTCGTAGGTGCGGCCGTCGCCCATCACGCCGACGGTCTTGACCGGCAGCAGCACCGCGAAGGCCTGCCAGATCGCGTCGTAGAGACCGTGCTTGCGGATCTGGTCGATATAGACGGCATCCGCGTTGCGCAGGATGTCGAGCTTTTCGCGGGTGATGTCGCCAGGGCAGCGGATGGCAAGGCCCGGGCCCGGGAACGGGTGGCGGCCGACGAAGACTTCGGGCAGGCCGAGCTCACGGCCGAGCACGCGCACCTCGTCCTTGAACAATTCGCGCAGCGGCTCGACCAGCTTCATGTTCATGCGCGCCGGAAGGCCGCCGACATTGTGGTGCGACTTGATGGTGACCGACGGTCCGCCGGTGAAGGAGACGCTCTCGATCACGTCCGGGTAGAGCGTGCCTTGCGCCAGGAATGCGGCCGGTCCTTCACCTTTCTTTGCGATCTTCTTGGCCTCCGCCTCGAACACGTCGATGAACAAGCGCCCGATGGTCTTGCGCTTCACTTCGGGGTCGGTGACGCCTTCGAGCTCGCCAAGAAACTGCTTCGATGCGTCCACATGGACCAGCGGGATGTTGTAGTGGTTGCGGAACAGGTCGACGACGGTTTTCGCCTCGTCGAGCCGCAGCAGGCCGTGATCGACGAACACGCAGGTGAGCTGGTCGCCGATCGCCTCGTGGATCAGCACCGCCGCGACGGCGGAATCGACGCCGCCGGAGAGGCCGCAGATCACCTTGCCCTTGCCCACTTGCGCGCGGATCTTCTCGATCGCCTCCTCGCGGAACGCGCGCATGGTCCAGTCGCCGGTCAGCCCCGCAACCTTGCGCACGAAGTTGCGCAGCAGTTTTGCGCCGTCCGGCGTGTGCACCACCTCGGGATGGAACATCAGGCCGTAGTACTTCCGCTTCTCGTCCTGGATGATCGCGAACGGCGCGTTCGGCGAGGTGCCGGCCACCGAGAAGCCGGGCGGCATCTTGGTGATGCGGTCGCCATGGCTCATCCACACCTGATGCTTTTCGCCGTGGCCCCAGACGCCGTCGAACAGCTGGCTGTCGGTCTTCACCTCGACATCGGCGCGGCCGAACTCGCGGTGGTGCCCGCCCTCGACCTCGCCGCCGAGCTGGGCGGCCAGGGTCATCTGGCCGTAGCAGATGCCGAGCACGGGAACGCCGGACTCGAAGATCAGCTGCGGCGCGCGCGGCGAGCCGGTTTCATGCACCGATTCCGGGCCGCCGGAGAGGATCACCGCCTTCGGCTTCATCTCCTTGAAGGCGGCCTCCGCCTTCTGGAACGGCACGATCTCGGAATAGACGCCCATCTCGCGGACGCGGCGGGCGATCAGTTGCGTCACCTGGCTGCCGAAATCGACAATCAGAATCTTGTCATGCGCCGAGGCCACGGAGGGCGCCGACGAGTCTTTGGCTGTGTGCTGGGCTGTCATGGCAAGCAGATACGCGACAGCGCCCGCCCCCGCAACCGCGCAGCGCGGGGCGCCCACATTCTTCTTTGGGCATGGACAAATCGATATAGGTCAGTATTATTGACCTAATTTGGCCATAACCAATGGGAGGAAACCAATGCCGGATTTTCACGAACCGTCCCGCCTCGCAGCCCTCGGCCGCGACTGGGTCGCCGCCTGGAACGCGCGCGACCTCGAGCGCGTGCTGGCGATGTATTCGGAGGATACCGAGATGACCTCGGACCGGATCCCGGCGTTCGGCTTCGGCGCCTCCGGCACCGTGCACGGCAAGGCACAGCTGCGCGCTTATTGGAGCGCCGCGCTCGCCAAACTGCCCGAGCTGCATTTCGAGCTGATCGACCTCTACGTCTCGCCCGACAGCGTCGTCGTGTTCTACCAGAACGAGCGCGGCAAGAAGATCTGCGAGTATCTGCGGCTCGATGCAGCGGGCAAGATACGGCAGGGCTCGGCGAACCATCTGGTGGGTTGAGTTTGCCGTCGTCGTTGCGGTCATCCGTCACCCTGAGGAGGTCGCGAAGCGACCGTCTCGAAGGGCGACGGCCCGGCTCCAACCGTCCTTCGAGGCTCGCAAGAGCTCGCACCTCAGGATGACGCCACTATTTGTGGATACAGCGCATGAATCGAGCGGAGAATCGCGCCATGAAAATCCCGACCCTGCCCTTCACCGTCACCGACTGGAGCAACGTCGAACCCACGGTGCATCCCGGCGAGACCGGGCAAGCATTGTGGCGCACGCTCGATATCGGCGAGCTGCGGGTGCGGATGGTCGAGTATTCGCCGGATTATCTCGCCGATCACTGGTGCGATCGCGGCCATGTGCTTTACGTCGTCAAAGGCGAGCTCGACACCGAGCTGCGCGACGGCCGCAAATTCACGCTGAAGCCGGGCATGAGCTACCAGGTGTCGGATTTCGGCGACGCCGCGCACCGCTCCTCGACCGCGACGGGTGCGACGCTGTTCATTGTGGATTGACGCGGGACCACCCTCTCCCGTCCCCCCGGGCGAAGGCTTGCAGCGTGATCTCTCCCCTCGTCGTCCCGGCGAAGGCCGGGACGACATCGCGTATGTTGCGGCGTCGAGAAACGTTGCTTAGACGCTCACCGCCGCCGCGCCGCGACCTTCCTCACCTTGGTATCCGCCCAGCTCAGCGGCTTGCCGTTCTTCGACGGCAGCACCAGTTGCCCGACCGCCTGCCCGGCATGGTCGAGCAGCACCGAATGCGGCTCGCCCCGCGCGTAGAGATGCGCCTCGCCCCATTGCCGCAGGGAGACCACGATCGGGAACAGGTCGTGTCCCCGCTTCGTCAGCGCATATTCGAGGTAAGCGCTGCCGTCCGAGGCGGCGACCTGCTCGAGCACGCCGGTTTCGACCAGCTTGCGCAGCCGCGCCGTCAGCATGCCCTTGGCGATGCCGAGGTTCCTCTGGAAGTCGCCGAACCGGCGCAGGCCGTCGAACGCGTCGCGCACGATCAACAGCGACCACCAGTCGCCGATCGCATCCAGCGCGCGGGCCACCGGGCATTCCGCCTTTGCGAATCCGGTCCGCTGCATCGCGCCCCGCCTCCCTCGATCACGATTCCGAACTGGTCTTAAAATAGGACTAGACAGGCCGCGATGCAACTGGTCTCATTATAAGACCAGATTGCGAATTGCAGCGGAGGCAAGATGACGAACCAGACCATGACGGAGGCCGGGCCGGCCACGGGCGACCACAAGACGGGCGACAAGCCCCGCGACACCAAGGCAGGCGCGCTTTCGCCCGCGATCGTGCTGCTGTTTGCGGTCGCCTGCGGGCTCAGCGTCGCCAACATCTATTCCGCCCAGCCGCTGCTCGACACCATGGCGCAGGATCTCGGCATCAGCCCCGCCGCGATCGGCATCGTGGTGACGCTGACCCAGGTCGGCCTCGCCTTCGGCCTGATGCTGATCGTGCCGCTCGGCGACCTCTGGGACCGCCGCAAGCTGATCGTCGGCCAGATCATGCTGTCCGCGGTCGCGCTCGTCGTGGTCGGCACCGCGCCGAACGCAATCGTGCTGTTCTGCGGAATGGCGCTGGTCGGGTTGCTCGCCGTCGTCATCCAGGTGATCGTCGCCTTTGCCGCGACATCGGCTTCGCCGGCCGAGCGCGGGCAGACCATCGGCACCATTCAAAGCGGCGTCGTGTCGGGCATCCTGCTGGCGCGTTTTGCGTCGGGCACGCTCGCCGATATCGGCGGATGGCGCATGGTCTTCCTGACCTCGGCGGTGCTGATGCTCGCGATGGCCGCGCTGCTCACCTATGTGCTGCCGCGGCAGCCGCCGCGTGCGTTGTCCGGATCATCCTATGCCAAGCTGCTGCGCTCGACGGCCGCGCTGTTCGCCGAGGAGCCGGTGTTGCGCGAACGCGCCGTGTTCGCATTCCTGATCTTCGCGAGCTTCAGCGCGTTCTGGAGCTCGGTGGTGCTGCCACTCTCAGCGCCGCCGCTGTCGCTGTCGCACACCGCAATCGGCATGCTCGGCATTGCCGGCCTCGCCGGCGCGCTGGCGGCGCGCAATTCGGGCCGCCTCGCCGATCGCGGCTGGGGCCAGCGCACCACCGGACTGTCGCTGCTGCTGATGCTCGCCGGCTGGGCGCCGATCGCTTGCCTGCATTCTTCGCTGTGGCTGGTCCTCGCCGGCGTCGTCATGATCGACTTCGCGGTGCAGGCCGTCCACGTCACCAATCAGAGCCTGATCGTCGCTGCCCGCCCCGAAGCGTCGAGCCGTCTGATCGGCGTCTACATGGTGTTCTACTCGGCCGGCAGCGGGCTCGGCGCGATCTCGTCGACGATGGCCTATGCCGCCGCCGGCTGGCTCGGCGTCTGCGCGCTGGGCGCTGCGATCAGCGCCATCGCGCTGCTGTACTGGGTCATCGTGGTGAGCCGGACACCGGTGCCGGAGGGCGTGTGTTCCGAGGCGTAGAAGCGCAGGGTGGGTTAGCGCAGCGTAACCCACCAACTTTGTTCACCGAGGACAGGTGGTGGGTTACGCCTTCGGCTAACCCACCCTACGAAGCGACTCGCGTCATGCCTTCTGTCACGCCTTCTTCAGCACCGAGACGAAGAACCCATCCGTCCTGGTGCGGCGCGGCGTCATCAGCAGACCTTCCGCCGACAGCAGCGCGGCCTCTGCAAACGCCTCGGCCTTGTCCCACAGCACCGCTGCGGTCTGCTCCGGCGGCTGCACTGAAAACTCCGGGTGCCGCGCGATGAACGCCTTGACCTGCTCGCCATTCTCCTCCGCCAGCACCGAGCAGGTGATGTAGGCGATCCGGCCGCCGGACTTCACCAGCGGCGCGGCGCGCGCCAGCACCTCGGCCTGGTCCTTCAGCCGCACCTCGAGCGCGCCGGGACGCATCCGCCATTTGGCGTCGGGATTGCGGCGCCAGGTGCCGGTGCCGGTGCACGGCGCGTCGATCAGCACGAGATCGGCTGACGCCTTGATGTCGGACAGCACTTCCTCCTCGCCGCGCGGCGTGCGCACATCGCAATTGTGCACGCCGGCGCGCGACAGCCGCTCATGGATCGGCGCGAGCTGGCGCTTGTCGCTGTCGGTCGCGATCAGCCGGCCCTTGCCGTCCATCATTGCGGCCACCGCCAAGGTCTTGCCGCCGGCGCCGGCGCAGAGATCGATCACCTGCTCGCCGGGCTTGGCCGACGAGAACAGCGCGGCGAGCTGCGAGCCCTCGTCCTGGACTTCGATGGCGCCCTTGATGAAATCCTCCTCGGCATGAATGCCGGGATTGCGCGCATCGGCGCCGAGTTCGATGCGCAGGCCGAGTGGCGACCACGGCGTTTCCTTCGCACCAAGATGCGACAGGCGCGGCAGCACCTTCTCGCGCTTGCCCTTGAGCGTGTTGACGCGCAGATCGAGCGGCGCGCGGCTCGCCATTGCAGTTGCCTCGGCGGCGCGGTCGTCGCCGAAGACTTTCGCCAGATACGGATCGAGCCAGTCCGGATAATCGCCCGCGACATGCGCCGGCGCATCCGTGAGCGAGCGCGAAGCCAATGCAGCCTCCTCGGCCGCGGTCAGCGGTTCCGGCGCGAACCGGCCGCCGTCGCACAGCGCAGAGATCGTCGGGATGTCCATGCCGCGCTCGAGCTTGAGCATGCCGAGCACCCGCGACCGCGCGCTGGCATCATCCATCAGCCAGGCCGCGGAGGATTGCCGGCGCAGCACGTCCCAGATCAGGCCGGAGATCGCGGCGCGATCGCCGGAGCCGGCATAGCGGTGCGCGGTGCCCCATTCCTTCAGCGCTTTGGCCGCGGGAATGCGCTGTGCGTCGATGGTGGCGATCAGCTCGATCGCGGCGGAGAGCCGGGCAGCGGGGGTCATAGAACTCTTTCGGTTGGGCGCATCAGATCAGCAGCAGGAGCTTGAGCGCGAAATACAGCCACATCGCCGCCAGCACCAGCACGCCGGCGAACCAGGCGAGCGAGCGCGGCCGCACGTCGTTGGAGGTGACGAATACCCCGGCATGGGCAAACCGCGTCACCACGAACACCCAGGACATCAGCACGATGAACAGATCGGCACGGCGCAGCGGCAGCGCAATGGCAATCAGGACGTAGAACAGCACCGGCAGCTCGAACTGGTTGGCGAAGCAATTGCCGAGCTGGGTGGCGCGCTCCGGCCAGTTCGGCTGGCGCAGCGCGATATCGGCCATCTTGGTCTCGCCGCTCGCCAGCGTCCGCGTGCGCAACGTGGCCATCCCAAACAGAAGCGCGAAGGTGAGCCCAATCTGGATGAAGACCGGTAACAGAACCATTTGAACCGACATCAAGAATCTCCCTCAAGCCGGGCGTCCGGCCGCCCTCTTAGCCGCCACGGCCGCGCAACACAATGAAGCCTGCTGATCACGCGCCTGGGTAACCAGTTGAACCATCATCCGAGCCCGGGTGACCAACTCACAGAAACAATGGCGGTTTCAGTTCCTCACGGCTGACGCGATGGGCATCATCACCCCGATCCTGGACGGCGCGGCCCTGGCGGCCGCGAGCCTCGGCGATCTCCTCACTTCCCTGCTGAAGGCGATCGACCCAGGCATCGGCTGGTTCGACGACGCCGCGGACGGCGGGCTCGGCATGGTGCTGTCGGGGCTCGCCGGCGTCGCCACCGCGCTCCTGGTCGTCATCCTGCTCTCGGTTTATTTCCGCAGCGGCTATCGCTCGACGCGCGACATCGTCAGGCACAGCCTCGCCACGGCGCTGGTGCTCAGCCTGCTCGGCTATGCGGCCTACGACAAGGGGCACGATGCGCTTGCCTATCTCGGCCTCAACGCATCGCCGGCCGTGACGGGAACAAACCCGCCGAGTACGGGACTGCTCGGAGGTCGCGGCGGTCCGCCTGCCCTGCCCGTCCGCGCGGACAAGCAGCTCGCGATCTAGCGGCCCGCGCCGCCGGATCAAACAAGACATCAAACAACGCATCAAACAGGGCAGCGAAGAACACAGCGAAATCGTCATCGTTCCGACTTCGCGCCGACGCTATAATTCGGCCGAAAGGATCGATGCATGTCCCAGTTCCGCCTGACACAAATCTCCGACACTCACCTCGCGCGCCGCTTCAAGCCGCTCGTCGACAACTTTCATCGCGTCAGCGAGCACATCGATGCAACGCGTCCCGACCTCGTGCTCAACTCCGGCGACGTTTCGTTCGATGGACCGACCAGCCGCGACGATCTGGTGTTCGCCAAACAGCTGCACAGCGCGCTGCCGGTCGATTGCCTCTATCTGCCGGGCAACCACGACATCGGCGACAATCCGACCGCGGTCGGCCCGGTGCCGGCGCAACTGCCGACCGAAGAAACGCGCCGCGCCTTCACCTCGGTGCTCGGTGAGGATCACTGGCATTTCGACGCCGCCGGCTGGTGCTTCATCGGCCTCAATTCGCTGATCATGAACACCGGCCTCGACAGTGAGGCCGAGCAATTCGACTGGCTCGCCTCGGCGCTCGACAAGGCCGTGGGCAGACCGGTCGCGCTGTTCCTGCACAAGCCGCTGTATCTCGACGTGCCCTACGATGCCGAACGCGCCGAGACCGCGATCCGCTATGTGCCGCAGCCGGCGCGCCGCCGTCTGATCGAGATGTTCGGCAAGGTCGACTGGCGCCTGGTCGGCAGCGGCCATGTGCACCAGCGCCGCGACTACACGTTCGAGCATGTCAGGCAGGTCTGGGCGCCCTCGGCCGGCTTTGTCATTTCAGATGCGCGGCAGGAAGTGATCGGCATCAAGGAAACCGGCCTGGTCGAGTACCGCTTCCAGCCGGACAGCTTTGAAGTGCGCCACATCAGGGCCAAGGGCCAGGTCGATGTCGACCTGGACATGCTGCTCGGCAAGGAGGCGGCGTGAGCCGTCTCAGCTCCGCGCCGCGTCGTGCAGATCCTGCTTGATGACGGTGAGCAGCGCCTGCAGCGAGTCCTTGTTCGACTGCGGTGCCGTCGGCGCGGGCTGCACACGCGGCAGTTTCGGCATGAAGCGCCTCGGCTCGGCTGCCGGCTCGTCCGCGACAAATTTTCCATGCAAGACGTCGTCACGGCGGCCCATGACGAACATCGTCGCCCAATAGCCGAGGGCGAGGAGAATGACCCCGAAAACAATCGCTTCAAAAACCATGGCTACACCTGAAATATAGCCATATTGAATCAACTGCTCCGGGTCCCAGTCAAGCAAATGGGGGCCGAAAGCCCCCAAAAGCCCGCCATTGTGGCGTTTTTGATACTTTGTTGCGCGTAGTAGGAGCTGGAAAGCCTCGTTTTGACGCGCTTTCCTCTCGCGAACCGGTGCCCATCCCCGATCAAGTCCGGGACAGGCTTCGCTCGAAAACGCTATCGTTCAGGCCTTGTCCGGCCCGATCCGGACCAGCTGCTTGCCGAAATTGGCACCCTTGAGCAGGCCCATGAAGGCCTCCGGCGCGCTGTCGAGGCCCTCGGTCACGAACTCCTTGTACTTGACCTTGCCCTCGCGCACCCACTGCGACATGTCGCGCAGGAAGTCGCCATGCATGGCGGCGAAGTCGCTGACGATGAAGCCGCGGAAGGTCAGCCGCTTGGTCAGGATCGCGAACATAATCGACGAGGCCCATTTCGGCGCCCGCGCTTCGCGGTCGTTGTAGTGTGCGATCAGACCGCACACCGGTACGCGCGCGAACGCGTTGAGCTGCGGATAGACCGCCTCGAACACGGCGCCGCCGACATTCTCGAAATAGACGTCGATGCCCTTCGGGCAGGCCTGCTTCAGCTTCGCCGCCAGATCCGGATCGCGATGATCGAGGCAAGCATCGAAGCCGAGTTCGCCGGTGACGTAGTCGCACTTGTCCTTGCCACCGGCGATGCCGACCGCCCGCGCGCCCTTGATCTTGGCGATCTGGCCGACCGCCGATCCGACCGCGCCGGAGGCACCGGCAACCACCACCGTCTCGCCCGGCTGCGGCTTGCCGATCTCGAGCAGTCCCGTATAGGCAGTCATGCCGGGCATGCCGAGAACCCCAACCGCCGTCGAGATCGGCGCGATCTTGGGATCGATCTTGGCGAGGCCCTTGCCGTCGGACAGCGCATGCGTCTGCCAGCCAGCGCGCGACAGCACGATGTCGCCCTTGGCAAAGGCGGGATTGTTGGAGGCGATTACCTCGCTCACTGTGCCACCCTCCATCACGCCGTCGACCGGGACCGGCGCGGCGTAGGACGGGCCGTCGTTCATGCGGCCGCGCATATAGGGATCGAGCGACAGCCAGATGGTGCGCAGCAGCACTTCGCCCGCGCCTGGTGTCGGCGGCGTGTAGTCCTCGAGCCTGAAATTGGCCGGCGTGGGCTCGCCATGCGGGCGCGAGGCCAGAACGATGCGCTTTCCTTGGGACATTTGGATTTCCTCTTGAGGTGATTGGTTCGTGGCGCACACGTAGTCATGCAATCCAGCTCCCCGCAAGGGAGATGGATTTGCTCTTTCGCGCGCGCTTGTTTGAAATGTTGTTTGAAATGACGGGCGTCATTTCGGAACGGCGCTGGCGCCGACTTTTGAAGAACGTCATTCCGGGCCTCGCGAGGCGAGAGCCCGGAATGACGTGGGGAGAGGTTTACACCCCGCCGGGATAGTTCGGAGCCTCGCGCGTGATGGTCACGTCGTGGACATGGCTTTCGCGCAGGCCGGCGCCGGTGATGCGGACGAACTCGGCCTTGTCGTGGAAATCCTTGATGTCCTTCGCACCGACATAGCCCATCGCCGCGCGCAGGCCACCAGCGAGCTGGTGCATCACGTTGCCGACCGGGCCCTTGTACGGCACCTGGCCCTCGATGCCCTCGGGCACCAGTTTCAGCGTGTCCTTGATGTCCTGCTGGAAGTAGCGGTCGGCCGAGCCGCGCGCCATCGCGCCGACCGAGCCCATGCCGCGATAGGCCTTGTAGGAGCGGCCCTGCCACAGGAACACCTCGCCGGGCGTCTCGTCGGTGCCGGCGAGCAGCGAGCCGACCATCGCAATGTCGGCGCCGGCGGCAAGCGCCTTGGCAAGGTCGCCGGAATATTTGATGCCGCCGTCGGCGATCACGGGCACGTCGGCCTTCTTCGCCGCCGCGACCGCATCCATGATCGCGGTGAGCTGCGGCACGCCGACGCCGGCGACGATGCGCGTGGTGCAGATCGAGCCCGGGCCGATGCCGACCTTGATGCAGTCGGCACCAGCATCGATCAGCGCCTGCGCGCCGCCCTCGGTCGCAACGTTGCCCGCGACGACCTGTACCGCGTTGGAGAGCCGCTTGATGCGGTTGACGGCGTTGAGCACATGCCGCGAGTGACCGTGCGCGGTGTCGACCACGACGACGTCGACGCCGGCATCGATCAGCCGCTCGGTGCGCTCATAGCCGGTCTCGCCGACCGTGGTGGCGGCAGCGACGCGAAGCCGGCCCTGCGCGTCCTTGCAGGCCAGCGGATGAGCGACCGCCTTTTCGATGTCCTTCACGGTGATCAGGCCGACGCAGCGATATTGGTCGTCGACGACGAGCAGCTTCTCGATGCGATGCTGGTGCAGCATCCGCTTCGCCTCGTCCTGGCTGACGCCCTCGCGCACCGTCACGAGGTTCTCGTGCGTCATCAGCTCCGAGACTTTCTGCCGGGGATCGCTGGCAAAGCGCACGTCGCGGTTGGTCAGGATGCCGACCAGCTTGCCGGGCACGTTCTTGGCGCTACCTGTGACGACCGGAATGCCGGAAATGCCGTTTTCCTTCATCAGCGCCAGCGCGTCGGCAAGCGTGGCCTCGGGGCCGATGGTCAGCGGGTTGACCACCATGCCGGATTCGAACTTCTTGACCTGCCGCACTTGGGCGGCCTGGCCTTCGGGATCGAAATTGCGATGGATGACGCCGAGGCCACCTGCCTGCGCCATCGCGATCGCCATCCGCGCCTCAGTGACGGTGTCCATCGCGGACGCCATGATCGGGATGTTGAGCTGGATCGCGCGGGTGACCCGCGAGCGGATGTCGACTTCCGAGGGAAGAACGTCGGACAGACCGGGCTTCAGAAGCACATCGTCGAATGTGTAGGCTTCGCGGATAGCCGGAAATCCCGTGGCCATTGCCAACTCCTTATCTGCGGTCCAGCCGCGATGGTCTTACGGATGAGTGCTACCTGCGGCGACGCTCGCTGCGTCACCGTCGAATCGGCGCCCATCGGTGGGGTTGACGCTGGTCGATAGCATGGCGGCATGACGAATCAAAGCGTTTGCCAGCCATGCACAGGCTTTTTACGAGCCGGTTCAGGGGCCCTCTCGCCTGCTTAGCGGTATCCCTGCGGCGGCCCGTGCCGGCGGATCGCCTCGACCACCTCGCGATGGCGCCGGTCTTCCCGCTTCATATGGACCGCGATGACCGCATGGGCCGACGGCACCAGCAGCAAGACCTGGAAAAACAGCCCGAAAATCGCGCAAAACACGATCAGGACCAGATTGAAGATGGCCGAAAACGGCTGTCCGTTCAGGAGCAGCCCGATCGGCGGCAGCAGAGCGGCAAGGACGTAGATCACGGCACACCTCGGGCGCTGGCGGATGCATAGCAGCGTCACGCTGGATTTAGGGCGTTTGCCCTGTTCCGCAATAGCGTGGTGCGGGGCAGGATGATATGGCCCCCTCGCCCGCCTTTTTCAGCTCGGCTGTCCTATTTTGATGAACAAACAACGCCTGATCCCGCTCATCGTGGCCACCGCCCTGTTCATGGAAAACATGGACTCCACGGTGATTGCGACCTCGCTGCCGGCGATTGCCGCCGATATCGGCACCAGCCCCCTGACGCTGAAGCTTGCGATCACGTCCTATCTGCTGTCGCTTGCGGTCTTCATCCCGGCCAGCGGCTGGACCGCGGACCGCTTCGGCGCCCGCATCGTATTTGCCGGCGCCGTCGCGGTGTTCATGCTCGGTTCGATCGGCTGCGCGCTGTCCTCCTCGGTGACCGATTTCGTGTTCGCCCGCATCTTGCAGGGCCTCGGCGGAGCAATGATGACCCCGGTCGGGCGGCTGGTGCTGCTGCGCTCGGTCGACAAGAGCGCGCTGGTCAACGCGATGGCCTGGGTGACGGTGCCGGCGCTGATAGGCCCGGTGATCGGGCCGCCGCTCGGCGGCTTCATCACCACCTATTTCTCCTGGCACTGGATCTTTTTGATCAACATCCCGATCGGGTTGCTCGGCATCTTCCTGGCGCTGAAATATATCGACCCGATCAAGAGCGAGGACCCCGAGCGTTTCGACCTGGTGGGACTGGTGCTCGCCGGCATCGGGCTCGCCGGCATCGCCTTCGGGCTGTCGGTCGCAGGTCTCAACCTGTTACCGTGGCCGATCGTTGCCGGCCTGGTCGGGGTCGGCACGGTGTCAATGACGCTCTACCTCATCCATGCGCGGCGTACCGGTTCGCCGGTGCTCGATTTCGGGCTGCTGCGGCTGCCGACCATGCGGGCCTCGATCGTCGGCGGCTTCATGTTCCGGCTCGGCATCGGCGCACTGCCGTTCCTGCTGCCGCTGCTGATGCAGGTCGGCTTCGGCCTGTCGCCGTTCCAGTCCGGTCTCGTCACCTTCGCCTCGGCGGTCGGCGCCATGGGCATGAAGACGCTGGCGGCGCGCATCATCAAGGCCTTCGGCTTCCGCAACATGATGACCGTCAATGCGGTGGTCAGCTCGGCCTTCCTCGCCGCCTGTGCGCTGTTCACGATCTCGACGCCGCTGATGCTGATCTTCACCATCCTGGTGGTCGGCGGCTTCTTCCGCTCGCTGCAATTCACCGCGATCAACACCGTCGCTTATGCAGAGGTCGAGGCGCCGCAGATGAGCCGCGCCACCACCCTCGTCAGCGTCAACCAGCAGCTCGCGGTGTCCGCGGGCGTCGCGGTCGGCGCGTTCTCGGTCGAAACCACGCTGGCGCTGCATCACCAGACCGAGCTCTCCGCCGACGTGTTCGGACCGGCGTTCATCGTGGTGTCGCTGATCTCGGCGGCGTCCGCCTGGTTCTTCTGGCAAATGCCAGTTGACGCCGGCAACGAAATCGCCGGCCGCAAGGCGATCGACATATCGAGCCGCAAGGGCGCCGAGAAGCGCGCCGCAGCCGAAGCGGTCAAGGTTGCGACCGAGGACACCCAGAACGCGCGGGATCAGCGGCTGGGGTAAGGCCGCCCGCTCCGTCATTACAGCAATGACGCTCGATCTATCGCCGTCACTTCTTTAGCGGCCCTCGAAGGATGGACGGGCACCAGTCGGACCGCATCCCCTTCGAGGCTCGCTACGCTCACACCTCAGGGTGACGGGACGAATTCCGTCGGGGTTGCACTAGCGCTTGTTCACCTGCCCCCGAAACCCGGTCGCCAGCACGTAGCGCTCGGAGGAATCCTGCCGGCTGGCGGACGGCTTGACGTGACGCACGCTGGCGAAATCGCGCTTCAGCTGCCCCACCAACTCCGCGTCGGCGCCGCTCTGGAACACTTTGGCCAGGAACGTCCCGCCGGGATTGAGCACCTCGCCGGCAAAATGCGCGGCGGTCTCGACCAGGCCGATGATGCGCAACTGATCGGTCTTGCGATGGCCCGTGGTGTTGGCAGCCATGTCGGACATCACGAAATCGGCGCGGCCGCCCATCATCGCGATCAGTTTTTCGGGCGCGTCATGGTCGAGGAAGTCGAGCTGCGCGAAGGTGACGCCGGGGATCTCGCCCATCTCGAGCAAATCGATCGCGACCACCTTGCCCTTGCCGTCAGCTGCACCGGTGCGCTTGGCCGCGATCTGGCTCCAGCCGCCGGGCGCCGCGCCAAGGTCGACGACGGTCATGCCTGGCTTGAGCAGGCGGTATTTGTCGTCGATCTCGAGCAGCTTGAACGCCGCGCGCGAGCGGTAGCCCAACGCCTTGGCCTTGGCGACGTAGGGATCGTTGAGCTGGCGCTCGAGCCAGAGTTTCGACGACAATTTTCGCTTGCCGCCGCTCTTGACCGTGACGTGCAGCCGCCCGGTGGTGTCTTTCGCCATTCCATTTTCTCTTCTCCCTCGCCCCGCTCTTGCGGGGAGAGGGTTGGGGTGAGGGGCTGCTTCCGCAATGACGGTGAGAGATGCTTTCGTGGAGAGTCCCCCTCACCCGGATCTTACGCTTCGCGCAAGATCCGGCCTCTCCCCGCAAGCGGGGCGAGGCTAAGGAAGCTCTAGCACGCCCGCAGCGCGCCGTCCTCGCGCATCATCTCGACCAGCATGCCCTCGCGCAGGCCGCGATCGGCGACGCGAAGCCGCGGCATCGGGAACGCGTTGCGGATCGCGTCGAGGATCGCGCAGCCGGCCAGCACCAGGTCGGCCCGCTCGACGCTGATACAGTTGTTGTTGACGCGCGCCTCGTAGCTCATGCCGAGCAGCTTCTGGATCGTCGCAGTGACGTCGCCATCGTTCATCCAGATGCCGTCGATGCGGCGGCGGTCGTAGCGCGACAGATTGAGGAACACGCCGGCGAGCGTGGTCACGGTGCCCGAGGTGCCGAGCATGTGCATGTCGCGCAGGTCCTTGCCGTGCTCGGCCGCGAACGGCGCGACGTGGCGGGCGACCTCTTCGATCATCCGCGCATACATGTCCCTGCTGACGTTCTTGCCGCCGAAATGTTCGGCGAGCGTGACGACACCGAGCGGGATCGACATCCACGCCTTGATGCGCGGCGGCGCATCCGGCGCGGCGGGATCGCGCTCGATCCGCACCAGCTCGGTCGAGCCGCCGCCGATGTCGAACAGGATGGCGCCCCGCCCCTTCGGGTCGAGCAGCGGCGAGCAGCCGATCACTGCGAGCGTCGCCTCGGTCTCGCGATCGATCACCTCGAGCTCGATGCCGGTCTCGGCCGCGACGCGCGCGCGAAAGCTTTCGGCATTGCCGGCGGCGCGGCAGGCTTCGGTGGCGATCAGCCGCAGCCGGCGGGCCTTGCGATAGCGGATCTTGTCGCTGCAAATGGCGAGCGCGGCAATCGCCCGCTCGATCGCGGCCTCGCTGATCGAGCCGGTCGCGGCGATGCCCTCGCCGAGCCGGATGATCCGCGAGAACGAGTCGACCACGCGGAACCCGTCGCCGGTGGGACAGGCGATCAACAGCCGGCAATTGTTGGTGCCGAGGTCGAGCGCAGCGTAGACGCCGCTTTCCGCGGCCGCCGCAATCAGCCCTGACGGGGCTTCGCCGGCCGGAGGGCCGTCACAAAGCCGCACATAGTCATTCATCAAAACACTGTCTTTCCGCAGGACCCCAAGGGCAATCCATGGGCCTGCCGAATAATTGTCCGTTCACGGAAACTTTAGCAGCGACAAGGCCCTGCGCAAACTCCGTTCACATTGGGTCCATGCCCAATCGGGCGTTGTCGTTAAGGGGGGCGTGCGTTATCTCCTCAGCGCCCCCAAACTCCAGCAAATCCGGGCATTTCAGGTCATTTTCGATGCAAGATCATACGCCGCCCGCCTCTCTCGAAAACGCTATCGCACTGCAAAAATACGGTGTCGGACAGCCCGTTCGACGAAAGGAGGACGACACCCTGGTGCGCGGCAAGGGCAAATACACCGATGATTTCTCCCTGCCCGGCCAGGCGTATTGCTGGATGGTCCGCTCATCCCATGCCCACGGAATCATCAAGGGGATCGATACGACGGCCGCCAAGGCGCTGCCGGGCGTGCTCGGCGTCTGGACCGGTGCCGACCTCGCGGCCGCCGGCTACAACCCCTTCACCTGCGGCCTGCCGCTGAAGAACCGCGACGGCTCGCCGCTCAAGCAGACCAACCGCCCGGCGCTCGTAACCGACAAGGTGCGCTTCGTCGGCGATCCCGTCGCCTTCGTGGTGGCGGAGACCGCGGCGCAGGCCCGCGATGCGGCCGAGGCGGTCGAAGTCGATATCGAGCCGCTGCCGGCAGTCACCGATGCGGCCGAAGCGACCAAGCCCGGCGCGCCGCAGCTCTATGACAACATCCCCGACAACGTCGCGCTCGATTATCATTATGGCGACACCGCCAAGATCGAAGCGGCGTTCGCCGCCGCCGCGCACGTCACAAAACTCGACATCGTCAACACCCGCGTTGCGGTGGTCTCGATGGAGCCGCGCGTCGCGCTCGCGCATTACGACAAAAAGACCGAACGCTTCACGTTGCAGGTGCCGACCCAGGGCGTCTCCGGCAACAAGGCGATCCTGGCGCGCCTGCTCAACGTGCCCACCGACAAGGTCCGCATCCTCACCGGCAATGTCGGCGGCTCGTTCGGGATGAAGAACCTCAACTATCCCGAGTACACCTGCATCGCGCACGCGGCGCGCCAACTCGGCCGTCCCGTGAAGTGGCTGGACGAGCGCTCGACCAGCTTCCTGTCCGACAGCCAGGGCCGCGCGCAGCTGATCCATGCCGAGCTTGCGCTCGATGCCGACGGCAAGTTCCTCGCGGTGCGCCTCTCCGGCTACGGCAATCTCGGCGCCTATATCACCGGCGTCGCGCCGGGACCGCTGTCGCTCAACACCGGCAAGAACCTCGCCAGCGTCTACCGCACGCCGCTGCTCGGCGTCGACATCAAGACGGTTCTGACCAACACCACTCTGATGGGCGCCTATCGCGGCGCCGGCCGGCCCGAGGCCAATTACTACATGGAGCGGCTGATCGACGCCGCCGCCGACGAGATGGGCATCAACCGCTTCACGCTGCGCAAGCGCAACTTCATCAAGCCGTCGCAGCTGCCGTTCCCGGCCGCCTCCGGCGTCACCTATGACAGCGGCGATTTCGCCGGCGTGTTCCAGAAGGCACTCGAAATCTCCGACTATGAGAACTTCACCAAGCGCAAGAAGGAGAGCCGGAAGAGCGGCAAGCTGCGCGGCATCGCCGTCGGCTCCTATCTCGAGGTCACCGCGCCGCCGAGCGGCGAGCTCGGCAAGATCACCTTCGAGCCCGACGGCTCGGTGAAGCTCACCACCGGCACGCTCGACTACGGCCAGGGCCACGCCACCCCGTTCGCGCAGGTGCTGTCCGAGCAACTCGGAGTTCCCTTCGAGAAGATCACGCTCGAACAAGGCGACAGCGATCTGGTGCGCTTCGGCAACGGCACCGGCGGCTCACGCTCGATCACCGCAACTGGCCAAGCGATCGTCGAGGCCTCAGCGCTGGTCGTGGAGAAGGGCAAGAAGGCGGCCGCGCACATGCTCGAGGCCTCCGAGGCCGACATCGAATTCGGCCAGGGCCGCTTCACCATCGCCGGCACCGACCGCTCGATCGGCATCATGGAGCTCGCCGAGCGGATGCGCGACAGCAAGATGCCGGAGGGCACGCCGGAGACGCTCGACGTCGATCACGCCACCAAGGAGACCGCGTCGACCTTCCCGAACGGCTGCCACGTCGCCGAGGTCGAGATCGATCCCGACACCGGCGTGACGCGGATCGTGCGCTACTCGGCGGTCAACGATTTCGGCGTCGTGGTCAATCCGATGATCGTCGCCGGCCAACTGCATGGCGGCGTGGCGCAGGGCATCGGCCAGGCGCTGATGGAGGAAGTCAGCTACGACGCCTCCGGCCAGCCGATCACCGGCTCGTTCATGGACTACGCGTTACCGCGCGCCGGCGACGTGCCGTCGATGCAGGTCGGCGATCATCCCTCGCCGGCGAAGTCCAACCCGCTCGGCACCAAGGGCTGCGGCGAAGCCGGCTGCGCCGGCAGCCTGGTCTGCATCGTCAACGCCGTGGTGGACGCGCTGGCGGAGTACGGCATCAAGCACATCAACATGCCGCTGACCCCCGAACGCGTCTGGCGCGCGATCCAGGACGCCAAGGCGAAGGCAGCGTAAGGGCTGCCTTGCCGTAACCACAAACACAGGTGTCATCGCCCGCGAAAGCGGGCGATCCAGTATTCCAGAGACGTCAGCGATAGAACCGAGAAGCCGCAGCGTACTGGATCCCCCGCATGCGCGGGGGATGACAGTTGCGCGCGTCGATAGACTGCCCGGTTAACGCCGGCAGCGTCGTCGGCCTACGCCGCGGCCTGCTCGCGCGGCTGGGTGATCGCGATGTGCCAGCAATGCGCGAGCGGCACGCCATTGCCGAGCACCAGCGCGTCGAGTTCGACGAAGCGGTGGCCCTTCTTGTCGTAATTGCCGGTCACCTTGGCGCGCGCGGTCAGCTCGTCACCGATCCTGCCGGCCGACAACAGCTGCATGCGGGTGCCGACATGGATCCACGGCCCGAGGATCGCATTGTCGACCAGCACCTTGTTCATCACCCGCGGCAGCAGGCCGGGATGACCGAGACCTTCGCGCAAATAGATCGGGTCGGTCTCCCTGATATCGGCGAGATATTCCTTCGCGGCGTCGCCGGACCAGTCGCGGGGGATCACGCCGAGCCACTTGCCCTCTTCATAGGACGACGCGCTGACCGGCTTGCGTTCGGCGACGGCCGCGACCTGCTTGTAATCGTCGAGCACGAATTTCGGCGCGGATGCCGGCAGCGACGCGGTGCCGGTGGCGCAGAGCTCGCCGCGGCTATGCAGCTCGATCGTGAGCCCGTTGCCGGTTTCCCGGCCGGTCAACACCGCGATCTCGCCGTCATAGACCGGCTTCACGAAACGGGCCTCGATCAGGCCGCGTTCCAGGAAATCGCGCCCCCATCTCTCGACCGGCAGATGCATCATGTAGGCCATCACGTCGACGCCAGGCACCAGACCGCCGGAAAAGCCGAACTTCCGCGCCACCGTGTCGTCGTGGATCTTGTTCTCCGACAGTTTCGAGGTGTTGTAGGCCGAGACGCGGTAGGTCTGCATGGCGCTTGAAGACATGGGGTTTTCCCTTATTTCCGTTGCTTTTCTGGCGACAATGGTAGTCGAACGAAAAGACGTGGCAAGCCTCTCGTTTTGCTCGCAATTTTCCGCACCATGGAGTACACGCAGGCCGCGCCCGCCAACCAATGAATCGATGACTGAAACCCCTGCCCAAACCCGCATCTATGTCGACGCCGACGCCTGCCCGGTGAAGGACGAAATCTATCGCGTCGCGATCCGGCTCGGCGTGCCCGTCAGCGTGGTCGCGGGCAATTTCATCCGCGTGCCGCAGGATCCGCTGATCGAGCGCATCGCCGCCGGTTCCGCCATGGATGCCGCCGACGACTGGATCGCGGAACGCGCGCATGAGGGCGACGTCGTGATCACCGCGGACATTCCGCTGGCGAGCCGCTGCGTCAAGGCCGGCGCCGACGTGATCGCGCCGAACGGCAAGCCGTTCACCGAACAATCGATCGGCATGACGCTCGCGGTGCGCAATCTGATGACCGACCTGCGCTCGTCGGGTGAGATCACCGGCGGGCCGAAATCCTACTCGCCGCGCGATCGCTCGACCTTCCTGTCGACACTCGACCAGACCATCCGCCGCATCCAGCGCCGCCGCGCCGAGCAGGCGCCGGCGAACGGGAACTAGCGCGATGGCCCCACCGCTCATTCAGCTCAAGGACATCAGCCTGACTTTTGGCGGCACGCCGCTGCTGTCAGGCGTCGAACTGTCGGTCTCCGCGGGCGAACGCGTCTGCCTGATCGGCCGCAACGGCTCCGGCAAGTCGACCTTGCTGCGCATCGCCGCCGGCCTTGTCGAGCCTGATGGCGGCAGCCGTTTCGTGCAGCCCGGCGCCACCATCCGCTATCTGCCGCAGGAGCCGGATTTCGGAGAGCACAAGACGACGCTGGCCTATGTCGAAGCCGGCCTCGGCCCCGGCGACGACCACTACCAGGCGCGCTATCTGCTCGAACAGCTCGGCCTCAGCGGCGAGGAAGATCCAGCGCATGTCTCCGGCGGCGAGGCGCGCCGCGCGGCGCTGGCGCGCGTGCTGGCACCCTCGCCCGATATTTTGCTGCTCGACGAGCCGACCAACCATCTCGACCTGCCGACCATCGAATGGCTCGAGGGCGAGTTGGAGAGCCGGCGCTGCGCGCTGGTCCTGATCAGCCACGACCGCCGCTTCCTCACCAATCTGTCGCGCACCACCGCCTGGCTCGACCGCGGCCAGATCCGGCAGATCGAGCGTGGCTTCGGCGCCTTCGAGGCGTGGCGCGACGAGGTGCTGGCCGAAGAAGAACGCGAGCAGCACAAGCTCGACCGCAAGATCGTCAACGAGGAGCACTGGCTGCGCTACGGCGTCTCCGGTCGCCGCAAGCGTAACGTCAAGCGGCTCGGCAATCTCTTTGCACTACGCGACCAGCGCCGCGACTACCGCGGCGCCACTGGCAATGCCACGCTCGCCGCCGCCGAGGCCGAGAAATCCGGCCGCCTCGTGATCGAGGCGAAAAGCATCGTGAAGGCCTTCGGCGAGCGCACGATCGTCGATACCTTCTCGACCCGGATCCAGCGCGGCGACCGCGTCGGCATCGTCGGCCCGAACGGCGCCGGCAAGACCACGCTGGTGCATCTCTTGATCGGCAACGATCCGCCGGACTCCGGTTCGGTGCGGCTCGGCGCCAACATCGAGATGGCGACGCTGGACCAGCATCGCGAGAGCCTCGATCCGAAACTGACCCTGGCCGAAGCACTCACCGGCGGCCGCGGTGACCACGTCATGGTCGGCGACAAGTCAAAGCACGTCATCGGCTACATGAAGGATTTCCTGTTCGCGCAGGAGCAGCGCGGCACGCCGCTCGAAGCCCTCTCCGGCGGCGAGCGCGGCCGCCTGATGCTGGCGCGCGCGCTGGCAAAACCGTCGAACCTCTTGATCCTGGACGAGCCGACCAACGACCTCGATCTCGAAACCCTCGACGTGCTCGAGGATATGCTCGGCGATTACGAGGGCACCGTGATCCTGATCAGCCACGACCGCGACTTCCTCGACCGCGTGGTGACGTCGGTGATCGTGCCCGAAGGCCAAGGCCGCTGGATCGAATATGCCGGTGGCTATTCCGACATGCTGGCGCAGCGCGGCGCCGACGTGAAGCGCGAGACGGTGAAGGCGGACGCCGCGATCGAAGAGAAAAAGGAAGCCAGGGCCGCCGCACCCGAAGCGGCACCGAGGCGCCGGCTGAGCTTCAACGAGAAGCACGCGCTGGAAACATTGCCGAAGACCATCGACAAGCTGCACGCCGAGATCGCCAAGCAGCAGAAGCTGCTCGACGATCCCGACCTCTATGCGAAGGATCGCAAGAAGTTCGATGCTGCGTCAGCCGCGATCGCCAAGGCGCAGGACGAACTCGCCGCCGCCGAGGACCGCTGGCTCGAACTCGAAGTGCTGCGCGAAGAGATCGAACAGGCATGATGCGTAGATGCGTAGGATGGGTAGAGCGCAGCGAAACTCATCGACTTGGATCCGCGCGGAAACATGATGGGTTTCGCTTCGCTCTACCCCTCCTACCAGGCTGAACCGGAGTTGACCCGATGACCACGCCCCTCGCCGCCAAGATCGCCAAGGAATACGGCACGCCCTGCGCCGTGATCGACATGGACCGGGTCGAGCGCAACATTGCGCGCATCCAGAAGGCCTGCGACGAGGCCGGCATCGCCAACCGGCCACACATCAAGACCCACAAGAACCCGATGCTGGCGCAGCTGCAGATCAAGGCCGGCGCCAAAGGCATCACCTGCCAGAAGCTCGGCGAGGCCGAGATCATGGCCGATAGCGGCGTCGACGACATCCTGATCAGTTACAATCTGCTCGGCGACGAGAAGATGGCGCGGCTCGGCGCGCTCCAAGCCAATGCCAACGTCACCGTCGCGGCCGACAATTCGGTCGTGGTCGGTGACCTGCCGAAGGCGGCTGCCGCATCCGGCCGCCCGCTCTCGGTCGTCGTCGAATGCGACACCGGACGCAAGCGCGCGGGCGTCGAGACCCCACGTGAGGCGATCGCGCTGGCGCGCGAGATCGCAGGCTCAAAGGGCCTGAGCTTCGCCGGCTTCATGCTGTACCCGACCGAGACCGGCTGGGCGGATGCGCAGAAATTCTACGACGAGGCGCTGGCCGGCGTCCGCGCCCACGGCCTCGATGCGACCATCGTCTCGACCGGCGGCACGCCGAACCTCGTCAATCTCGGCAAATTGAAGGGCGGCACCGAGCACCGCTTCGGTACCTACATCTACAACGACCGCATGCAGGTCGCGGCCGGCGTCGCGGCCTGGGACGATTGCGCGCTGCATATTTATTCCACCGTGGTCAGCCGTGCCGGCCCCGAGCGCGGCATCCTCGATGCCGGCTCCAAGACGCTGACCTCGGACACCGGCGGCCTCGACGGTCACGGATTGATCCTCGAACATCCCGAGGCCAAGATCGCGCGCTTCGCCGAGGAGCACGGCTTCCTCGACCTCTCTCGCAGCAACACCCGGCCCAACGTCGGCGACGTCGTGCGGATCGTACCCAACCACGTCTGCGTCGTCGTCAACATGATGGACGAGGTCGTGATGGTGCGCGGCGACGAGATCATCGGCGCGTTGCCGGTGACGGCGCGCGGCAAGCTGCGGTAGCGGCAATCTGTAGGATGGGTAGAGCGCAGCGAAACCCATCATCTCGTAGCGTGGATGAAAGTTGATGGGTTTCGCTTCGCTCTACCCATCCTACGAATCTACCCTCGGATCAGCGCCTGCAGCTCCTGATCCAGCGCTGAGCGAAACACCTCGATCGGACGCGCCAGGCGGCCGGCGGGCGGGCGGTGCACGACCCAAGCGCGGACCGCCGGATTGAAATCCGCGATCTTCACGGTCTTGAGCCGGCTGCGGATCGGGCTTCGCTTCAGCGCCACCGGCGTGACCAGGCCAATGCCCAGGCCGCGCGCCACCAGCGACAGGCGCAATTCGCTGTCGAGCGCCTCGACCGCGATGTTGAATGGCAGATGCGCCGCGTCGAAATGGCGCTTGAGCGTCTGGCGAAAGCCGCAGCCGTCCTGGTTGATCACCCACCCGGTCTGCGACAGCCATTCGAGGTCGACGAATTTCGGCGTCTTCATGTCGCGCGCGACGACGAACACCACCGGCTGCGCGCCGAGATCGTCGGCCGCGAGATCGTCTGATGGCGCGGTGCCGTCGGGCAGGCAGATCGCCGCGGCGTCTAGCTCGTTGCGGCTGACTCGTTCCATGTGATTGGGCGACCAGCCCGAGACGACGCGCACCGCAAGCGCGGGGAATTCGCCGCGCACCGCATCGAGCGGACCGGTCAGCCCCGCCTCCGACAGGAACGGCGTCAGGCCGAGCCTGAACTCGCCGCGCACCACCCCGTCATTGGCGACGCCTGACTTGAGGTCGTCGAGCATGCGCAGCACGCGGCGCCCCTGCTCATAGGCCTCGATCCCCGCAGCCGTCGGCTTCAGCGGCTTCGACAGCCGGTCGAGCAGCTGCGCACCGAGCATCTCCTCGAGATTCTGGATCCGCCGCGTCACGCCGGGCTGGGTCAGGTTGAGCCGCGCTGAGGCCGCGACGATCGATCCGGTCTCCACGACGGCGACGAACGCCACAAGGTCATGGGTGTTCATAACAAGCTCGCATATTCTTCATCATCTTATTTGAATTGTAGCATATTATCCCGATCCCCTAAAGGGGGCCTCGCCACTCCATCGCGAGGTCCCATGACCATTTCCGAAGCCAACAAGCTCTCCCCGGCGCGCGCCGTCTCGGTGCGTCCCTTGATCTGGATCGGCGCCATCACCACCGGCACCGTCGTCACGAACCTATTCGCGCCGCAGATCCTGGTCGGCCTGATGAGCCGATCGCTCGACATGACCGCGCTGCAGGCGGGCCTGATCTCGACGCTGACCCTGCTCGGCTACGCACTCGGGCTGTTGCTGCTGGTGCCGCTGGTCGATCTCGTCGAGAACAAGCGGCTGATCCTGCGGACCCTCGCCTGCGCCATCGTCGCCGCGGTCGGTACCGCCATGGCGCCAACGCCGCTGATCTTGCTGGCCGCCACCTTCATCCTCGGCGCCTCCTGCGCCGCCATCCAGATGGTGGTGCCGCTGGTCGCCTCGATGGTGCCACCGGAGCGTCGAGGCCAGGCGATCGGCGATGTCATGAGCGGCTTGATGATCGGCATCCTGCTGTCGCGGCCGCTGGCGAGCCTGATCGCGGACAGTTGGAACTGGCGCGGCTACTACCTCACTTCGGCTGTGCTGATGACCGCGCTCGGTTGCGCGCTGGCGCGCTATCTGCCGACGCTGCAGCCCGCAGCGAAGGTCAGCTACGGCGCGCTGTTGCGTTCATTCCCGAGATTGCTGCGCGAGGAGCCGGTGCTGCGCGTTCGGTCCTGGACCGCGGCGCTGGTGATGGCATCGTTCACCGCATTCTGGGCGGCTGTCGCGCTGCGGCTGCCGGATACGCCGTTCAAGCTCGATGCCAAGGGGATCGCGCTGTTCGCGCTGATCGGCGTTGCGGGAGCGGCAGCGACTCCGATCGCCGGCCGCTGGGGCGACCGGGGTTTCGCGCGGCCGTTGCTGATCGTCTCGCACCTCCTCATCGCCGGCGCGCTCGTGCTGTGCGCCTGGGCCGGCATGATCGAGTCGCGGATCGCTGCCCTGTCACTGCTCGGCGTCGGCGCCGTGCTGCTCGATTTCGGCATCACCACCGACCAGACGCTCGGCCGCCGCGCCGTCAATCTGTTGCAGCCGGAGGCGCGCGGCCGGATCAACGGCCTGTTCGTGGCGCTGTTCTTCATCGGCGGCGCGGTCGGTGCGGCCGCGGCGTCGGCGGCATGGAGTTATGGTGGATGGACGGCGGTCTGCGCGGTGGCCGCGACGTTCGGCGTGCTGGGGTTCATCACCGACCTCGCGACGAAGACGGGATCGGAATGAGTGGTACCGCGTAGGATGGGCAGAGCACAGCGAAACCCATCATCTCGCAGTGCGGATCGAAGTCGATGGGTTTCGCTGTGCTCTACCCATCCTACGGAGCTACGACTTCAACCAATTCAATGCGCCCTTCCCCGCGGCGACCCCCGTCGCGAACGACGCCTGCAACAGATAGCCACCGGTCGGTGCTTCCCAGTCGAGCATTTCGCCAGCGGCGAAAACGCCGGGCAAACGCCGCAACATGAAATGTTCGTCGAGTTCGTCGAACCTGATCCCGCCGGCGGTCGAGATCGCCCGATCGATCGGCGCGATGCCCGTGAGCTGCACCGGAATCGCGTTGATCAGCTGCGCGAGCTCTGCCGGCGAGAACGATGCCAGTGGCCGGCCAGACGCAATCGCGGCCTCTTGCATGAGGCCGATGCCGACAGCAGAGAGCTGCGCCGCCTTGCGCAGGAAATTTGCGAGCGACTGCTTGCCACGCGTCCCCGACAGGCGGGCGGTCAGCGCGGCGGCGTCGAGGTCCGGACGCAGCGCGATTGTCAGCGTTGCCTGCCCGATATCCAGCACCGCCTCACGCAATTCCGCCGACAACGCGTAGATGGCGCCGCCTTCGATGCCCGCGCGGGTGACGACGGCCTCGCCGCGCACCGTGTGCGGACCAATCGTCAATGCGATGCCCTTCAGCGGCTGCCCTTCGAAGCGATCACGGAAGACATCCGACCACGCGACCGTGAAACCGGAATTGGCCGGCCGCATCGGTGCGACGGCGATGCCCTTCGCTGCGACGGTCACCGTCCACGTCCCGTCGGAGCCGAGCCGCGGCCAGCTCGCGCCGCCGAGCGCAAGCACCGACGCGTCGGCATTGACCACGCGCGGACCGTCCGGCGTTGCAAACAACAATCCGCCGCTGTCGTCCCACCCGATCCAGCGATGCCGGAACGCAAACGCAACACCCGCCGCATCGAGCCGCCGCAGCCAGGCACGCAGCAATGGCGATGCTTTGAACACTTTTGGAAACACGCGGCCGCTGGTTCCGACGAAGGTCGGCTGCCCCAACGCCGCGCTCCAGGCGCGCAGGGCGTCGGGCGGAAACGCGTGGACCGCGGCCGTCAGATGCGGCATCGCCTCGCGATAGCGCGCGAGGAAATCGGGCAGCGGCTCGCTGTGGGTGAGATTGAGCCCACCGCGCCCGGCCATCAGAAACTTGCGGCCGGCCGACGGCATCGCGTCGTAGACGGTGACCTGTGCGCCACCCGCCGCAAGGGTTTCCGCCGCGATCAGGCCGGCGGGACCGGCTCCGATGACGGCGACGCTCATGCTCAGAGCTTGATCCCGGCCCGCGCGGCGGCCTGGGCGACATACTTCTGCGTCTGCTCGAACGCACCCTGCAGCGCCTTCGCGGTCGACATGTCGCTGATCGCGTTGAAGTGCGCGGCGACGCCGTCGGGCGTCCATTCGGATTGCGGCAGGTTGACGCCTTCGGTCTCCAGCACGCGGATCACGGCGAACGAACCGGCACCGGCGCCCATGATGGTGCGGGTCGGCGCGTCCTCCGAGAGCAGGAACTCGACTGCCGGCGTGATCGCCTCCGGCTTCATCAACTCCAGCGCCTGCGGCGGCAGCAGTTCCTCGGTCATGCGGGTCGCAGCCGTCGGCGAGATGGTGTTGACCTTGATGTTGTTCTTGCGACCCTCTTCGGCGAGCACATTCATCAGGCCGACCATGCCGGCCTTCGCCGCGCCGTAATTGGCCTGGCCGAAATTGCCGAACAGGCCCGACGACGAGGTCGTCAGCACGATGCGGCCATAGTTCCGTTCGCGCATGCCGGCCCACACCGCCTTGCAGCAGTAGAAGGTGCCGGTGAGATGCACGTCGAGCACCTTGGCCCAGTCGGCAACCTCGAGCTTGGTGAACGACTTGTCGCGCAGGATCCCGGCATTGGCGCAGAGCAGATCGACGCTGCCCCACTCCTTGGTGGCGCGCTCGACCATTGCGGTGACCTGCTCGAAGTTCGAGACATCGGCGCCGTCGGCCATCGCGGTGCCGCCGGCCTTGCGGATCTCCTCGACCACGGTTTCGGCGGGCGACAGCGAGCCGCCGGTGCCGTCGCGCGCGCCACCGAAATCGTTGACCACGACCTTGGCGCCGCGGCTGGCGAGCCCCAGCGCGTGCGCCCGCCCAAGACCATTGCCCGCGCCAGTGACGATAGCGACGCGTCCGTCAAACCTGATTGCCATGCCGTTATTCCTGCTCTGACTTCCCTTCTCCCCTTGTGGGAGAAGGTGGCGCGAAGCGCCGGATGAGGGGTTCTCTCCACGGATGAGCACGCGGAGAGAGACCCCTCACCCGGCTCCATCTCGCTCCGCTCGATTGCGCCACCTCTCCCACAAGGGGAGAGGGTGAGTGCCCGAGCGGCATGAAAAGGTTGGCGACTTTTGAGCAGCGATGGATGGCCGGGTCAAGCCCGGCCGAGACCCAAGAAGGCCAGAACGAAGACGGCCACCGGGCGCGCTAGACGGATGGCGTCATCGATCCGCAGGGTTTCAGGCTTTTGAGCAGGTGCCCGCTCCAGCACTCATGATGCTCCTGGGCGTAGCTCATCGAGCCAATCAGAATCAAACCGACCACGACAAGTCCGGCGACGATGTTCTGCACCATGGCTGCCACTCCGGGGACCGCACCGCCTCAACGGAGGCATGATGGACACCAGGGATCAAAGCCGTCAATGCGCTATGTGGATCAGGCGAGTAACTCACCGCCTCTGAAGGCAGGTTGCGGCGGGCTAGCTCCACCTCTCCCGCTTGCGGGAAAAGTGGAGCTACTCAACCATCCCTCAGCTGAAATAGATCAGGCCGAGCCAGTCGGCGACCAGCGCGGGCTTCTCTTCGCCCTCGATCTCGACCGTGACGTTGGTGCGCGACAGCAGTTCCTTCGGCTTGCGCAGCGTGGCTTCGGCCAGCACGAAGCGGCCGCGAACGCGCCTGCCCGAGCGCACCGGCGAAATGAAGCGCAGCTTGTCGAAGCCGTAATTGACGCCCATCGCGGTGCCCTCGAGCACCGGCATCACCTCGTAGGACATGATCGACAGCAGCGACATCGTGAGGAAGCCATGGGCGATCGTGGTGCCGAAGGCGGTCTCCTTCTTCGCGCGCTCGGGATCGACATGGATGAACTGGTGATCCTCGATCACGTCGGCATAGGTGTCGATGCGGCCCTGATCGAGCAGGTGCCATGAGGACACGCCGATCTCCTTGCCGACCATGCCCTGGTAGGTCTCCAGCGACACCGGCGGCTTCTTCCAGACTTCGTTCATTGCTAATCTCCGCTAACCGGAGGTCCGCACCTTCTGCAGCTCCGGAAATTCTTCCTCGCGGAACTCGGCTCCGCGCAACGCATCGCTTCTGACATCGTCATGTTCGAGCCGGCGCAACTGTACCCGACGAATCTTTCCAGAAATCGTCTTGGGCAGCTCGGTGACCAGCTCGATCTTGCGGATGCGTTTAAACGGTGCGAGCCGCGTGTGCAAATGCTTGAAGATCGACAGCGCCGTCTCCGGGCTGCGCTCGACACCGGAGACCAGCAGCACATAGGCCTTGGGGACCGCCAGCCGGATCGGGTCCGGGCTCGGCACCACGGCAGCTTCCGCCACCGCGTCGTGCTCGAGCAGCACGCTCTCCAGCTCGAACGGCGAGATGCGGTAGTCGGAGGATTTGAACACGTCGTCGGTGCGGCCGACGAAGGTCAGATAGCCCTCGTCGTCGGTGAACACGACGTCGCCGCTGCGATAGATCTCGCCGTCGGTGCCGATCAGCCTGCCGTCGTCGCCCTGATAGCCCTGCATCAGGCCCGCCGGCCGGTCCGCGCCGAGCAGCAAGGTCACCTCGCCCTCCTTCGCGGCATGGCCGTCATTGTCGGTGACCTGCACGCGATAGCCCGGCAGCGGCCGGCCCATCGAGCCGACCTTCACCTTCTGCCCCGGCGAGTTGCCGGCCAGCGCCGTGGTCTCGGTCTGGCCGTAGCCGTCGCGGATGGTCAGCCCCCAGGCCGATTTGACCTGGTCGATGATCTCAGGATTGAGCGGCTCGCCGGCGCCGCAGACCTCGCGCAGGCTCACCTTGAAGTCCGACAGTTGCTCCTGGATGAACATCCGCCACACCGTCGGCGGCGCGCACAGCGTGGTGACGCCGCAGCGGCCGATGATCGAGAGCAGTCCTTTCGCCTCGAAGCGCGGCTGGTTGGCGATGAAGATCGTCGCACCGGCATTCCACGGCGCGAAGAAGCAGCTCCAGGCATGCTTGGCCCAGCCGGGCGACGAAATGTTGAGATGGATGTCGCCGGGCTGCAGGCCGATCCAGTACATGGTCGAGAGATGGCCGACCGGGTAGCTGCGCTGGCTGTGCCGCACCAGCTTCGGCTTTGCCGTGGTGCCCGAGGTGAAATACAGGAGCATCGGATCGTCGGCCTTGGTCGGGCCGTCGGGCGTGAAGGCGTCCGAAGCCTTGGCCGCCTCCTCGAACGGCAGCCAGCCCTCGTGGGCCTGCGTTGCGCCGACCACGATGCGCACCAGCTTTTCGCCGCCGAGGCCTGCGAACTTCGCGACCTGATCCTGCGTCGCGACGACTGCCTTGGCCTTGCCGCGATCGAGCCGGTCGCGCAATTCATCCGCGGTCAACAGCGTGGTCGCGGGGATCACGACCACGCCGAGCTTCATCGCCGCCAGCATGGTCTCCCACAGCGGCACGACGTTGCCGAGCAGCAGCAACAGATGATCGCCGCGCTTCAGCCCCTGCCCGCGCAGGAAGTTCGCGACCTGGTTGGAACGGCGCGACAGCTCGGCGAACGACAGCTTGGTCTCATTGCCGCTGGCGGCATCGACAATCCACAGCGCCGGCCGACCGCGGCTGTCGGCATTGCGCGCGAGCTCGGCGTCGAACCAGTCCAGCGCCCAGTTGAACGGCACGGGATCCGGCCAGCGAAATCCCTGCACCGCCGTGTCGTAGTCAGTGCGGTGCTTGAGCAGGAAGGCACGCGCGTCCTGAAATGTGGTCATCCGGCTTCTCCACATCCGCTATCGTCATCCTGAGGAGCCGCGCTTCTTGCGCGGCGTCTCGAAGGATGGCCACGGGCACCGCGCTAAGCATCCTTCGAGGCTCGCTGGCGCTCGCGCCTCCAGCGACAACGCTGCGCGTTGCGCGGGGATGACGCAATAGATCACTTCCCAGCGAGGCTCCGAACGTGCTGGATAATTCCGGAAAAGTCGACCCCGCCATGGCCCGACGCGTCAAAGGTCTTATAGAGCTCCTGCGCATGCTTGCCGAGCGGCGTCACCGCGCCGGCGGCAGTGGCGGCGTCCTGCGCTAGCGTCAGGTCCTTCACCATCAGGTTGGAGGCGAAACCGGGCTTGTAGTCGTTGTTGGCCGGCGAGGTCGGCACCGGGCCTGGAACCGGGCAATAGGTCGTGAGCGACCAGCACTGCCCCGACGAGGTCGAGGCGACGTCGAACAGCGCCTGATGCGACAGGCCGAGCTTTTCGGCCAGCACGAAGGCCTCGCCGACCGCGATCATGGAAATGCCAAGGATCATGTTGTTGCAGATCTTGGCCGCCTGCCCTGCGCCGCCGGCGCCACAATGCACGATCTTCTTGCCCATATTGGCCAGCATCGGCTGCGCCGCCGCGAACGCCTTCGCCTCACCGCCGCACATGAAGGTCAGCGTCGCGCCCTTGGCGCCGCCGGTGCCGCCGGAAACCGGCGCATCGACCGAGGCCATGCCGTGCTTGGCGGCGAGCGCGTGGGCCTGCTTGGCGCTTTCGACGTCGATGGTCGAGCAGTCGATGATCAGCGCGCCCTTGGCCATCGCCGGGAGCACCTCGTTCCAGACGCCGAGCACATGCTTGCCGGCCGGCAACATGGTGATCACGACATCGGCGCCCTTCACCGCGCCAACGCCGCTCTCGGCGATCGCGGCACCGTCACTCCTGGCCTGATCGCGGGACGCTGCGACCAGATCGAACGCGGTCACCTTGTGGCCGGCCTTGACCAGATTGGCCGCCATCGGCCCACCCATATTGCCGAGCCCGATGAATGCGACGTTTGCCATGGGAAGTCCTCCGCTTACGACGTTTCTATTTGCTGTCAGGAAATTTCAGTTCGTCTGCGCCGATCTCGGCGAAGTAAGGCGCCAGCATCTCCGCCGTCACGTCCTCGATATTGGGCGGCGACCATTTCGGATTGCGGTCCTTGTCGATCACGGCGGCGCGCACGCCCTCGCGGAAATCGTCGCTGGCAAACACTTCGAGCGCCGCGCGATATTCACGCACCAAGCACTCTTCCAGCGTCTCGGTCGCCCGCGCCAGCCGCAGCAGCTTCAGCGTCACCACCATGCCGCGCGGCGACTTTTCGCCGAGCGTTTTCAGCGTGGTCTGCGCCAGCTCCGATCCGTCAGACTCTAGCGCGGCGACGATGTCCTCCATCCGTCCGCGCGCAAACCAGCCGTCGATCCTGGCCTGCATCGCTGCGACGGGACCCGACGTCTCACCGGTGGCAAAGCCCCGGATCAGGTTGTCGATCGCGGCCGAGTTGGTGCCCGGCGCAACCTTGGCCAGCGCCTCCCGCAGCGCCGGAAGCTTCGCGCTCGGCACCACCGCATCGGCAAATTTGGCGTAGATCGCATCCGGACCGTTCATCGTGGTGCCGGTGAGACCGAAGTAGGTGCCAATCTCGCCGGGCGAACGCGACAGCAGATAGGTGCCGCCGACGTCGGGGAAGAAGCCGAGCCCGACTTCGGGCATCGCGAGCTTGGTCTTCTCGGTCACGACGCGGTGGCGGCCGTGCGCCGACAGGCCGACGCCGCCGCCCATCACGAGGCCGTCCATGAACGCAACGTAGGGCTTTGGATACTTCGCAATCCGCGCATTCATGATGTATTCCTGGCGCCAGAAGACCTTGCCGAGGTCTCCCTTCGCCTTCGAGCTCTCCCAGAGCCCGCGGATATCGCCACCTGCGCACAGCCCGCGCTCGCCGGCGCCTTCGAGCAGCACGACCGCGACATCGGGATCGGTCTCAAAGCGATCCAACGCGGCGTCGATGCCCTCAGACATTTCCAACGTCATGGCGTTGATCGCCTTCGGCCGGTTGAGCCGGATCACACCAAGGCTGCCTTCCCGGCGGACGATAAGATCGCCCTCTGCCGCAGCCGCATCATTCATCGCGCGCCCTCGATCAACTTGCGCGACACGATCAGCCGCATGATTTCATTGGTGCCTTCGAGGATCTGGTGCACGCGCAGATCGCGCACGATCTTCTCGACGCCGTATTCGCTGAGATAGCCGTAGCCGCCATGCAGCTGCAGCGCCTGGTTGGCGACCTCGAAGCCGACATCGGTGCCGAAGCGTTTTGCCATCGCGCACAGCATGGAGGCATCAGGATCCTTGCGGTCGAGCGCGGCCGCTGCACGCCACAGGAAGGTGCGTGCAGCCTCAAGCTCAGTCGCCATGTCGGCGATCTTGAATTGCAGCGCCTGGAATTCGTCGAGACGTTTGCCGAAGGCCTTGCGGTCCTTCATGTAGGCCAGCGCCTTGTCGAGCGCGGTCTGCGCGCCGCCGAGCGAGCACGCTGCGATGTTGAGACGGCCGCCGTCGAGGCCGGCCATCGCGATCTTGAAGCCGATGCCCTCCTCGCCGAGCCGGTTTTCGACCGGCACGCGCGCATTCTCGAACACCACGGCGCGGGTCGGCTGTGCGTTCCAGCCCATCTTGCGCTCGTTGGCGCCGAACGACACGCCCGGCGTCTTGCCGTCGATCACGATCGTCGAGACGCCGCCGGGGCCATCGCCGCCGGTGCGCACCATCGCGACCAGAAGGTCAGTGCTTCCGGCGCCGGAGATGAACTGCTTCTGTCCGTTGAGCACGTAATGATCGCCGTCGCGCACCGCGCGGGTGCGCAGCGCCGCGGCATCGGAGCCGGCGCCCGGCTCGGTCAGGCAGTAGCTCGCGATCAGCTCCATGGTGCAGAGCTTCGGCAGCCATCGGTGGCGCTGGGTGTCGTTGCCATAGGCATCGATCATCCAGGACGCCATGTTGTGGATCGAGATGAAGGCCGACGTGGTCGGACAGCCCGTCGCCAGCGCCTCGAAGATCAGCGCCGCGTCGAAGCGCGTCATCGCCGAGCCGCCAACATCGTCCTTGATGTAGATGCCGCCGATGCCGAGGCCTGCTGCCTCGCGCATCACGTCCACCGGAAAGTGCTTCTTCTCGTCCCATTCGAGCGCGTGCGGCGCGATCTTCTCCGCCGCAAACGCCCGCGCCATGTCGCGAACCGCGATCTGGTCCTCGTTGAGAGCGAACTGCATCATTGCCTCGCCCTGAACGGACTTACTTCATCGTCGGGATCGAGAACTCCGCGCCGTCCTTGACGCCGGACGGCCAACGTGAGGTCACCGTCTTGGTCTTGGTATAGAAGCGGACCGAGTCCGGACCATGCTGGTTGAGATCGCCGAAGCCGGACTTCTTCCAGCCGCCGAAGGTGTAATAAGCGATCGGCACCGGGATCGGCACGTTGACGCCGACCATGCCGACATTGACCTTGGCCGCGAAGTCGCGCGCCGCGTCGCCATCACGGGTGAAGATCGCAACGCCGTTGCCGTAGTCGTGGTCGGACGGCAGCGCCAGCGCCTCGTGATAGTCCTTGGCGCGCACCACCGAGAGCACCGGGCCAAAAATCTCTTCCTTGTAGATCCGCATGTCCTTGGTGACGTTGTCGAACAGCGAACCGCCGAGATAGAAGCCGTTCTCGTAGCCTTGCATCTTGAAGCCGCGGCCGTCGACCGCGAGCGTCGCGCCTTCCTTGACGCCGATGTCGATGTAGCTCTTCACCTTCTCGACCGCCTCGCGGGTCACCAGCGGGCCGTAGTCGGCCGACGGATCGACCGAGGTGCCGATCTTGAGCGACTCGACGCGCGGGATCAGCTTTTCCATCAGCCGGTCGGCGGTGGTCTTGCCGACGGGCACCGCAACCGACACCGCCATGCAGCGCTCGCCGGCCGAGCCGTAGCCGGCGCCGATCAGCGCATCGACCGCCTGGTCCATGTCGGCGTCGGGCATGATGATGGCGTGGTTCTTGGCGCCGCCGAAGCACTGGCAGCGCTTGCCGGTCTGTGCGGCACGCTCATAGATGTACTGCGCGATGGGGGTCGAGCCGACGAAGCCGATCGCCTTGACGTCGGGATCATCGAGGATGGCGTCGACCGCTTCCTTGTCGCCGTTGACGACGTTGAGGATGCCGGCCGGCAGGCCCGCTTCCATCATCAGCTCGGCGAGCTTCATCGGCACACCGGGATCGCGCTCGGACGGCTTGAGGATGAAGGCATTGCCGCAGGCGATCGCAGGCGCGAACTTCCACATCGGGATCATCGCCGGGAAGTTGAACGGCGTGATGCCGGCGACGACGCCGAGCGGCTGGCGCATCGAATAGATGTCGATGCCGGGGCCGGCGCCTTCGGTGTATTCGCCCTTCATCAGATGCGGGATGCCGCAGGCGAATTCGGCGACTTCGAGGCCGCGTTGGATGTCGCCCTTGGCGTCGGGGACGGTCTTGCCGTGCTCGCGCGCCAGCAGTTCGGCGAGCTTGTCGTAGTCGCGCTGCACCAGCTCGACGAACTTCATCATCACGCGAGCGCGACGCTGCGGGTTGGTCGCGGCCCACTCCGGCTGGGCCGCCCTGGCGTTCTCGACTGCGGCGCGAACTTCGGCCTTGGAGGCCAGCGCCACCTTGGCCTGGACGTCGCCGGTCATCGGCTCGAAGACGTCAGCCGTACGGCCCGAGGTGCCCTTGACCTCCTTGCCACCGATGAAATGTCCGATCGAGCGCATGAATATCCTCCCTTGAAGACGTGAATCGCCGCTCCTCGCGGCGAGATCGCTTTACAAACCCTAATGACCCTGCATTTTATAGGATTCAAGTCCGATAAATTGCACCATAGATGTGCGGAAATGCAGGATCAAGGCGGCGACACGATCGACTGGGACGACTTCCGTTTCGTGCTTGCCATCGTGCGCGGCGGGTCGGTGTCGGCTGCCGCCAAGCAGCTCGGCGTCGATCATGCCACAGTGATCCGGCGTGTCGACCGGCTGGAGGGGCACCTCTCCGCAAAACTGTTTGATCGGCGCAAGACCGGCTATCTGCTGACCGAGGCCGGCCAGCGCGTCGCCGACAGTGCCGAGGCGATGGAATCGACCATCGTCGCCAACCAGGAGGCGGTCGGCGGCTCGCGTGCGCATCTCACCGGCACGGTGCGGATCGGCGCGCCCGACGGCTTCGGCAGTCACTTTTTGGCCTCGCGGCTGGTCAAGTTCACCGAGCGGTATCCCGATCTCGATCTGCAGCTCGTCGCCACCGCGCGGCTGTTCTCGCTCTCCAAGCGCGAGGCCGACATCGCGATCAGCCTCACCATGCCGAAGGAAGGCCGCATCGTCGGCCGCAAGCTGCTCGACTACACGCTCGGGCTTTATGCCGCACCCGGCTATCTCGCGCAGGCGCCAAAGATCGCAACGCGCGCCGACCTGTCGAAGCACCGCTTCGTCGGCTATATCGAGGAGCTGCTGTTCACGCCGGAACTGGACTATCTGCCGCTGGTCTCGCCGAAGATCTCGGCCAAATTCCGCAGCGCCAACCTGATCGCACAGCTCAACGCCACCATCGCCGGCTTCGGCATCGCCGTGCTGCCGCACTTCATGGCGACCGCCCACCCCGAACTGCAGCCGGTTTTGCGCGACGAGGTACGGATCTCGCGCACCTTCTGGCTATTGATGCACGCCGACAGCAAGGACCTCGCCCGCATCCGCGCGGTGGCGGATTACATCTACGAGACGGTGGAAGCCGAGCGCGCGCTGTTTGCCGGGGCGACCTGACGAGCGCTGGCCCTCGAGCTCAGTTTGAGAAATGCCTTTTTGAGAAATGGCTTTTTCAGAAATGGCTTGGCGGTGTGGCGCTTCATCCTTATACCGCATTTTGGACGGATCCTGAGTAGGGAGTAACGCTGTGCCCGACCCGGAAAGTCTTTCAATCGATCAGATCTACGTGCCCGTTAAGAAACGGAAAACCCTCCGGCCTGAGCTCGTTCAAGAAATTGCGGCGAGTATTCTGGAAGTTGGGCAGCAAGTCCCCATTCTCGTTCGGCCTGATGAGGGCCGCCTCGTTTTGCTCGAGGGGCTACATCGGCTCGAGGCCTGCAAGGCGCTTGGCGAAACAACCGTCATCGGGGTCCGGGGTTCAGCAGAAACTGCCCACCACAAGACGCTGTTGTCCGACGGAGCTGAGACAGAGGCCGAGCGGGACAAAATGGCGCGATTGAAGAAGCTGCGCCTCGAGAGAGAAGCTGCCGAGAGATCGTCGGCCTCCGCAGGCGCGATCGTGGAAACTGAATCAGCCAAGCTTCGGTCGGCTCGCTCGGGAACGAGCACCAGACGAGGGTCGTCGGGCGATCCACCATCAAAAACCAGGACGCTGTCGGAATGGCTCACACAACAAAAGCGCGATGGTGGACGTTATTGATTACCGCCCCGGCCATCAAGGTCAGAGGGAGCATGCGCAGCGCCATCACTCCGGAAGCCTCGCAGGGCTGAGGCCTTCCAAACGGTGCCTCATGCCTTCGTTGCCGACGAAGACTGAACCGGTGAGATCCGGCGCCTCGTCGCAGGAACTCCGCTAATTCGCCCTGGCACGCGGCTTCTTCGTCACCGCCGCCCGCCCCATCACCGCCTCGCGGCCCGCGCTCAGGATCTCGTCGGACATCTCTCCATTGCCCGCGATCCGCGACATCACGATGGTGCCCAGCATGGTGGCGAGCGTGGCCATCGCCTGCTTGCGCGCGGTCTTGCGCGGCACGTCCTGAATCTGGTCGGTGATCATATCGATCATCTGGTCGAGCTTGAGCGCAAAGGCCTTGCGGGTCTTCAGGCTTTCGCGGGCGATCTCGGCGCCGAGCGCCGGCACCGCGCAGCCCTGGCCGGGATCGTCGCGATGGGTCGCGGACAGGTAGCCGTCGACGATCAAGCCAAGCCGCTTCTCGGGCGGCACCTCCGCCGTGACCTTGCGCCAGCGCTCGTTGGCGCGGTCCATGGCGTAGTTGAACGCCTCGATCACCAGCGCCTCGCGCGAGTCGAAATGCGCGTAGAAACCACCATGGGTCAGGCCGGCGTCCTTCATCAGGTCGGCGACGCCGATGCCATGGGCGCCCTTCTCGCGCAGCCGCGTCGCGGCCTTCTTCACGATCCGCGCGTGGGTCTCCTGCTTGTGTTCTTTCGAATAGCGCATGCCGCTCTCATGGAATGTTTCTAATCATACAATAACAGATTTGCGCCCGGAATGCTGCAGTTATTTCGCTTTTGGTTCCCCGCCCAGCATGGAAAATGTCGCAGTCGCGTGCACCGCAAGATTGCCCTTGCCGTCGCGGACCAAGCCCTCGCTGTAGCTGGTCTGGCGGCCGAGCTTGATCACCTTGCCCTCGGCCGAGATGGTTCCCGAGCGCGCCGAGAGCGGGCGCAGATAGGTCAGCTTGAGGTCTAATGTCACCGAGGTCTGCCCGGCCGGCAGCAGGGTCGAGATCGCGCAGCCCATCGCGGTATCGAGCAGCGCCGCGGCGGTCGCGCCGTGCAAGAGACCGATGGTGTTCTCCAGGCTCTCATGCGGCTCGAGTTCCATCACGATCCGCCCCTCCTCGACCACGGCCATGCGTAAGCCGATCAGTTTGGCCATCGGCGGCGGCGGCAAGGAGCCGTCGCGGATCGCGCGCATCGCCTCGATGCCGGACATCGGCATCGCCGCCCTGGCGACCGGCCCGGGCGCCTGCCATTCGACCACGCGCGAGCGCGTCAGTTCGGGCGAATGCAGGTTTGATGTCTCGGCCGCGGTCATGAATAGCTCCATTTATATGATGTGTATAATTCTATATATCCGCGTCCCCTGACGCAACTGCCGGCCAGTGTCTTGACAGAGACAGGCTTTGTCCGGGACATGGCCCAAGTCGTTCAATTCCTGCGCCGGGACTTTTCCATGGACATGCTCAATCCGCACTGCGGCATCGACCGCGACAGCAGAGGCGTCGTCCGCCTCACGATCTGCAACGCCGGCAAGCTGAACATCGTCAGCTCGGCCGTGACCAACGGCGTGCGCGAAGGCTTTGAACACCTCGCGGCCGATCACAGCATCCGCGCGGTGATCCTGGCCGGCGAAAGCGAGCGCAGCATGATCGGCGGCGCCGACATCAAGGAGATGGCGACGCTCGACCAGACCTCAGCGGAAGCGTTCATCAGCCGGCTGCGCGACCTTTGCGAAGCCGTGCGCAAATTCCCGGCGCCGGTCATCGCCCGCCTGCCCGGCTGGTGCCTCGGCGGCGGGCTCGAGGTCGCGGCCGCCTGTGACGTCCGGGTCGCCGCGCATGATGCGATGTTCGGCATGCCCGAAGTGCGCGTCGGCATCCCCTCGGTGATTCATGCGGCGCTGTTGCCGCGCCTGATCGGCTGGGGCCGCGCCCGCTGGTTGATGATGACCGCTGAAAACGTCGACGCGCCGACCGCGCTCGCCTGGGGCCTGGTCGACACCGTGGCAAAACCCGGCGGCCTCGATGAGGCCGTCGAGCACACCGTGAAGGCGCTGCTGGAATGCGGTCCCGAAGCGCTGCGCATCCAGAAGGATTTGTTGCGGCAATGGGAGGAGCTGCCGCTTGCCGAGTCGGTCAATCTCAGCGTCGGCGTGTTCGGAAAGTCGTTCCAGACCGGCGAGCCGCAGCGCCTGCTGCAGGGATTTCTGGATCGGAAACGGTAGATGCTTTTGTAGCCCGCATGAGCGCAGCGACATGCGGGACCGGCCGCCCAGGATATCGCTTCGCTCATCCGGACTACGAGACCAAGCTGACAGAGTGTTGACCGCAGGCGTCAGCCGATTAGTCTAACCTCCATCGCGAGACGAGTGCTTCAGATCGAGAACGTCGATCGGAACACGCACTCTCGCGGATCGCCGCGCTCGCGGCCAACAAACGATCAATTTCGGGACAGACGCACGAGGTCAGAACTCAAGAGCTGCAGGAGGACATATGGTCCAAAAGCGCGACGTTCCCGGTATCCGACCCTACAATGCTCCGGCTGGCGGCTGGGGCGCCCTCAAGGCCACCGCGACAGCGGTTCGCGACCAGATGGATCTGGTCGAGGCGCCGATCACGCTGCTGCGCACCAACAAGCCCGACGGATTCGATTGTCCGGGCTGCGCCTGGCCGGACAAGGAGCACACCTCCACCTTCCAGTTCTGCGAGAACGGCGCCAAAGCCGTGACCTGGGAAGCGACCAGCAAGCGCGTCACGCCGGACTTCTTCGCCTCCCACACCGTCACCGAATTGTTGACCTGGAGCGACTTCCATTTGGAGAACGAGGGCCGCCTGACCGACCCCCTCGCCTATGACGCCGCGTCCGACACCTACCAGCCGATCACCTGGGATAACGCCTTCGCGCGGATCGGCGAGAGCCTGCGCAGCCTGCCCGATCCTGGCATGGCCGAATTCTACACCTCCGGCCGTGCCTCGAACGAGGCCGCGTTCCTGTTCCAGATCTTCGCGCGCGAATACGGCAGCAACAATTTCCCCGACTGCTCGAACATGTGCCACGAGGCGACCAGTGTCGGGCTGCCGCAATCGATCGGCATCGGCAAGGGCACGGTGTCGCTGGACGATTTCGACCATTGCGAGCTGATCATCGCGATGGGCCACAACCCCGGCACCAACCATCCGCGCATGATGGGCACGCTGTGGGAGGTCTCGCGCCGCGGCGCGCCGATCATCGTGTTCAATCCCTTGCGCGAACGCGCGCTGGAGCGCTTTGCCGATCCGCAGGACCCGATCGAGATGGCAACCCTTGGCTCGACGCGGATCGCCTCGACCTATTACCAGCCCAAGGTCGGCGCCGATGCCGCAGTGCTGAAGGGCGTCATGAAAGCGCTGATCGAGAAGGATGACGCCACACACGACGTGCTCGACCACGCCTTCATCGCCGAGCACACCAACGGCTTTGCCGCGTTCGCCGCCGACCTGCGCGCCACGTCGTGGGAGGCGATCGAGACCGTTTCCGGTTTCAGTCGCGCCCAGCTCGGCGAGGTCGCCGCCGCCTATGCCAAATCCAATGCCACCATCGTCACCTACGGCATGGGCATCACCCAGCACAGCCGCGGCACCGACAATGTCCAGCAGATTGCAAACCTGCTGCTGCTGAAGGGCAATTACGGCAAGCCGGGAGCCGGCATCTGCCCGCTGCGCGGCCACTCCAACGTGCAGGGCAACCGCACCGTCGGCATCACCGAGAAGCCCAACATCCCGATGTTCGAGGGCATCGAGCGCACCTTCGGCTTCAAGCCGCCGCGCCATCACGGCCATGACGCGGTCGCCGCGATGGAGGCGATCGACGACGGAAGGTCGAAGGTCCTGATTTGCCTCGGCGGCAATTTCGCCATCGCGCTGCCCGATCCCGAGCGTTGCGCGGCCGGCATGCGCAAGCTCGAGCTTGCGGTGCATCTCGGCACCAAGCTGAACCGCTCGCATCTTCTGGTCGGCAAGCAGTCGATCATCCTGCCGGTGCTGGGGCGCACCGAGCGCGACGTCCAGGCCTCGGGGCCGCAGGTCGTCACCGTCGAGGATTCGATGTCGATGGTGCACGCCTCGCGCGGCAAGCTGACCCCGGCCTCCGAGAACCTGCTTTCGGAATCGGCTGTTATTGCCGGCATGGCGATGGCGACCTTGCCGGCGAGCAAGGTGCCGTGGGCCGAGTTGATCGCCGATTACGACCGCATCCGCGACGCCATCGAGGGCGTCTTCCCCGACTTCAGGGATTACAACGCGCGGATCCGGATTCCCGGCGGCTTCCGCCTGCCGCTGCCGCCGACCGAGCGCAAATGGACCACGCCGTCAGGCAAGGCCGAATTCCTGATCTTCGACGGTCTGGAAGAGGATCCGGTCCTGACGGACAACACCGTCCTCAAGCTCGCGACGATCCGCAGCCATGATCAGTACAACACCACGATCTACGGGCTGAACGACCGCTATCGCGGTGTGTTCGGACGGCGCGACGTGCTGTTCGCCAACGAGGCGGACCTCACCGCGCGCGGCCTCGCCCATGGCGATCTCGTCGAGATCGAGACCGCGCTGCCCTCGGGCGCGCCGCGCCGCCTCACCCTGACCGCGATCGTCTACGACATCGCGCGCGGTTCGGTCGCCGCCTATTATCCCGAAGCCAACGGCCTCGTGCCGCTGGACCACCAGGACAAGGAAAGCGGCACGCCGTCGTACAAGTCGGTGCCGGTGCACATCCGGCGGGCAGGTCAGACTGCGTGACCAACTTCGTAGCACGCTGTTTGGGAATGGCCGGCACGCGGAAGGAACGTCACGCAGAATGCGAGTAGTGTCAGAACAAAGCTGACCCAGATGACGTACTTGACGATGTCCTTACCCGTGATCATCGCTTCACTTCCTGTGCTACTTGGTAGCTCGTAGCCCGGATGGAGCGAAGCGAAATCCGGGCCGTACCGTCTGCGGATAGGATTCCAGGATTGCTCTTCCCTCCATCCGGGCTACGCCGGCGCATCCCCTCACCTCGCATTCGCCGGCGCATGCACCGGCCACAGATCGGCCCGCCAGTGCAGCGCGATCGCCGCCATCGCGATGAAGCCCGCCGCGGCGAGCAGCGTGCCGGTTGCGGTGTAGCCGATCAGGTCGATCAGGCTGCCGGCCGCGAGCAGGCCGAGCGGCAGGCCGTAGATCACCATCATGCGCACGCCCATCACGCGGCCGCGCAGATGAGCGCTGGCGTTGCGCATCAGCATCACGGCGGCCGAGATCATCGACATGCTCTGCGCGATGCCGGCCAGCACCAGGCAGGCCATCGCGACCGGCATGGTCCTGAGCTCGACGAACACCATGAGCATCGCGTACCAGGCGAGCGTCGCGCCGATCAAAAGCCGCGCGATGCGCACGCCGCCGGCCATGCTGAGCGTGATCGAGCCGATCAGCGAGCCGAATGCAAAACTCGCGGAGAGATAGCCGAGGCCAGTCTGGTCGGTATGGAAGATCTCGCGCGCGACGAAAGGCAGCAGGCCGTTGGTGAGCGGAAACGCCGTGAGATTGGCGAGGAACGCGACGCAGAGCGCGGCGCGCATGCCCGGACCGCTCCAGGCATAGACGATGCCCTCCTTGAGATCGCGCAGCAGCTTCGAGCCCGGCGCGTCGCCGGCCGCCGCGTCGGCCACGCCGTGCGCCTTGGCTGGACGGCCCATGCAAAGCATCAGGATCGCGGCGACGAAATAGAAGCTGGCGATCCCGACATAGACATAGCCGATGCCGAGCGCCGCGAACAATCCGGCCCCGGTCAGCGCCCCGGCGATGCGCGCCGAGTCCTGCGTCGTGCGCGCCAGGCTGATCGCGCCGACCAGCTGCGCCGGCGGCATGATGTCGGCCAGCAGCGCGCCGCGCACGCCGAGATCCGACGGACGGATCACGCCCATCAGCGCGACGATGACCATGACCTTCAGCGGCGCCAGATGGCCGGTCAGCGCCAGGATCATGATGGTGCCGGCGAGCGCGGTATAGGCAAAGCGCATCACGGCGAGCAGATCGCGATGCCCCATCCGGTCGCCGATCATGCCGACGACGGGCGCGACCAGCGTGCCGACATATTGCAGCGACGCGAGCACGGTCAGCAGCAGCACGGAGCCGGTCTCGACCATGATGTACCAGCCGAGGACCAGCGTCTCGACCTCGAACGCCCAGGAGGTGAGCAGATCGGACGGCCATTGAAAGCGATAGCTGCGGATGCGAAATGGCGCCAGCGCGGAAGTCCGCGCGGTCCCGCTCAAGACGCGATGACGCGTGTCACGGCGTGTCCTGCCCTTTTCTTGGTTCTTCTGGGTCTTGAATCCGGATTTAGATCCCGGCCGTTGATTCTCTTGGGAAAACGTCCTGTTCCGGAAGCGTAGCGCCGAGCCTGCCGGTGTCAATCGAAGCCACCGCATGCGGCCATGCGCGACGGCATCGACGCCAACGTGCTGCACAGCCCTGCGCCGCGACCGCCGGACGCCCCCTCCGCCCCGCGAGATGATTGTGCTAGCATGCCTGATCCGAAACCGCGGAGGACGCCATGACAGCCTTCGAAGTTTTCGCGATCTACGTGACGCCCTTTGTGATCATCGGGATCGCAATCAAGCTGCTGATGAAGCGCTACGCCGTCGACCTGCCCGATGTGCAGAAGCAAGCGGGCGCCGCACCGAAGCGACGGTTTTTGCTCGGGGCCTGGCGGTCGGACTAGTCAACGTCCTGGGCAAGCCCGGACGCGCCGTCTCCGCGGAGAAATTCTCAAAGCTCGGCGATTCATGTGCGAGAACGCGGGTGTATGATTCAACGGCAGTGCAACACATTCGCTGTCGTCCCGGCGAAGGCCGGGACCCATAACCCCAAATGCAGCTTGTTGCCCGACGCTGGTAAGACGAGTCCCGTTCACAATATCCGCGGCGATGTATGGGTCCCGGCCTTCGCCGGGACGACGGTGGGGAGAGAGCCGCACGCAACAATCGCGTTAGGGTAATGGGTCCTGGCTTTCGCCAGGAGGACAATCGTGATTGCAGGACGATCCCGCGCTCTCATTCATGCGAACACGACATTTTGTCATGGGAGGCGGAGTTGCATTTTTTGCAACGCATCATATGATGAGAATAATTCAATCAAATCCCCGGCATTGAAGGGAATCCTGCCATGGCAACCAGCACCGATCCCGTCGTCATCCTCTCCGCCGCCCGCACCCCGCTCGGCCGCTTCATGGGCGAGCTCACGCCGCTCGCGGCCCACAAGCTCGGCGCGCATGTGATCGGTGCGGCGCTGGAGCGCGCCAGGCTTGCGCCTGAGCGCATCGACGAGGTGTTCATGGGCAACGTGCTGCCCGCCGGCCAGGGCCAGGCCCCAGCCCGCCAGGCCGCGCGCGGCGCAGGGCTGCCGGATGCCACCGGCGCCACCACCGTCAACAAGGTCTGCGGTTCCGGCATGAAGGCGACCATGCTGGCCCACGACATCATCAAGGCCGGTTCGGCCGAGATCGTGCTGTCCGGCGGCATGGAGAGCATGAGCAACGCGCCGTATCTCTTGCAAAAGGCGCGCGGCGGCTATCGCGCCGGCCATGACCGCATCATCGACCACATGATGATGGACGGGCTCGAGGACGCCTATGAGACCGGCCGCTCGATGGGCGATTTCGGCGAGGCCACCGCGGAAGCCTATCAGTTCACCCGCGCCGACCAGGACGCTTTCGCGATGGAAACGCTGAGCCGCGCCCGCAAGGCGGTCGAGGGTGGCGCCTTCAAGGCCGAGATCGCGCCGATCACGCTCACCGAGAAGGCCGGCCCGCGCATCATCGCCAATGACGAGCACCCGCTGAAGGTCGACCCCTCGAAGATCCCCGGCCTGAAGCCGGCGTTCCGCGCGGGCGGCACCATCACACCGGCCGCCTCCTCGGCCAATGCCGACGGCGCCGCGGCGCTGATCCTGGCGCGGCGCTCGCTCGCCGACCGCGACGGGTTGCCTGTTCTGGCCGAGATCAAGGGCCACGCCACCCACAGCCAGGAGCCGCAATGGTTCACCACCGCGCCGATCCCGGCGATCAAGAAACTGCTCGACAAGGTCGGCTGGAGCGTCGGCGATGTCGACCTGTTCGAGATCAACGAGGCGTTCGCGGTGGTCGCAATGGCGGCGCAGCGCGATCTCGGAATTCCGCGTGACCGGCTGAACATCAACGGCGGCGCCTGCGCGCTCGGCCATCCGATCGGCGCCACCGGCGCGCGGCTGATCGTGACCTTGCTGCACGCGCTGGAGGCGCAGAACCTGAAGCGCGGCGTCGCCGCCCTGTGCATCGGCGGCGGCGAAGCCACCGCGATCGCGGTCGAGCGGGTCACGCACTAGTTCAAAACGGCCTCACCGCCGAGTCCTAAAACGAGGGAACTTTGGCATTTTAGCCATAGCTCCCTCGTGGCATATTGTGCATCACGAATAGAACCCTCATCGCATTTCATCCGGGGCCCAATGATCTCGAACTGGCTTGCTTCCGCACTCGCCCGCCGCAACATCCATTACGGCTGGGTGATGGTGGCCGTGACCTTCCTTGCCGCGCTGATCTCGGCCGGCACCGTCGGCGCGCCCGGCGTCTTCATCGTACCGCTGCAGAAGGAATTCGGCTGGTCCACCGCCGAGATCTCCTCGGCGCTGTCGATCCGCTTCATCCTGTTCGGGCTGATGGCGCCGTTCGCCGCGGCGCTGATGAATCGCTACGGCCTGCGCAACGTGACGCTGGCGGCGCAACTGATCGTGGTGTCGGGACTGTTGGCCTCGCTCGCCATGACGCAAGTCTGGCAGCTCATCCTGCTGTGGGGCGTGGTGATCGGGATCGGCACCGGCATGACCGCGCTGGTGCTCGGCGCGACCATCGCGACGCGCTGGTTCGTGGCGCGACGCGGCCTCGTGATCGGCATGCTCACTGCGAGCGTCGCGACCGGACAGCTCGCCTTCCTGCCGCTGCTCGCGACCATCACCGATCGCTATGGCTGGCGCATCGCGCTTGGCCTCGTCTGCGTCATGCTCGGCATCGCCGCCTTTGCCGTGCTGATGGTGATGCGCGACCGGCCGAGCGACGTCGGCCTGCGCCCGTTCGGCGACGAGGGCACCGCGCCGCTCCCCGCGCCACCGCCGGCCAATGCGCCGATCATGGCGGCCGCGCTCGGCACGCTGCGCGACTCCTCGAAATCGTCGGTGTTCTGGATCCTGTTTGCAACGTTCTTCGTGTGCGGCGCCTCGACCAACGGGCTTGTCCAGGTGCACCTGATCCCGATGTGCCTCGACTACGGCATCCCGCAGGTCCAGGCCGCGAGCCTGCTCGCGGCGATGGGTATCTTCGATTTCTTCGGCACCATCATCTCGGGCTGGCTGTCGGACCGCTTCGACAATCGCCGGCTGCTGTTCTGGTATTACGGGCTGCGCGGCCTGTCGCTGCTGTACCTGCCGTATTCCGACTTCACGTTCTACGGCCTGTCGCTGTTTGCGATGTTCTACGGCCTCGACTGGATCGCGACCGTGCCGCCGACGGTGCGCCTCACCGCGCAGCGCTTCGGCGCCGAGCGCGCCAATCTGGTGTTCGGCTGGATCTTCGCCGGCCACCAGCTCGGCGCCGGTGCCGCCGCGTTCGGCGCCGGACTGTCGCGCACGCTCTATGCGAGCTATCTGCCAGCATTCTTCATCGCCGGCGCGCTCTGCGTGATCGCCGCAGTGAGTGTGCTGGCGATCTCGCGGCCGCAGCCCAAGGTCGTGCCGGAGGCGAAACCGGTCGCGGCCTGATCTCGCTGCGTGCTACTCCGCGGCGAGACCGGTCGGTGCCGCCGCGTCTGCGACTTCCTTGTTGTAGTCATGCACGACGCGGCCGAACGGCAGCGTCAGGTCGGCGATATAGTGATGTGCGCCGACGACGCGCTTGACCGGGAAGTCCGCGACCGGTGCGTTGACGTGCGGCACGAGATGCAGGCGGCCCGGCCCGATCCACGATCCCTTGACGACGATGTCGGTCAGGTTGATCGCAACCAGCTGGCAGATCTCGAGATGACCGTCGACGCCAGGGATCATCTTCAGATTGACCTGCGTCTTGGACAGCGTGGCGCGGGTGATGTCGCCATTGCCCGCCATGCTCTCGTGCTTGTAGCCCATCGTGCCCATCGCGACGAGCTGGCCGGCATATTCCAGCGTGCCGGTCAGCGTGTCCTTGACGATCTCGAGCTTGGGATGGGCGTACTTCTTCGGGAAGCCCCAGATCTCGCGGCCGGCCGCGATCGGCGGATCATCATCGAGATACATCTGGCAGACGAAGTTGACCTCTTCGCCGTGCAGGCGCGCAGGGATCACGAGGCCGGACTCCGTATAACTGCCGAAGCCGGAGCTGTCGGGCATCTTGATCCATTCGTAATGCACGATCGCCTGCTCGATCGGCTCCAGCGGCTCAGGCAGGCCGGCGCGGATCAATTCCGGATCGGTCTCATAGGTGATGACGAGGAATTCGCGATCGATGAAGCGATACGGTCCGGCGGGATAGCTCGGACCAGCAGCCGGCATGGACGGAAGCTTGAGCAGATCTTCCCTGCGCATCGCAATAACCCCCTGTTCGAAAATATTGCGTGGAGGCTAGTGGCCGAGATTGACAGCGATGTGAGGGATTTCCGTCACCGGCATGACCCGCGCCTTGTGCTGGAGGTCAATGCTAACCATGCAGGCAGGCATGGCGGATGCGCCGTGCACCGGCGTGGCATTTGTCATCACCTCGTCATCGGCACCCTGAATTCTCGCCGCAATATTTTGGAGTGTCTGATATGGACGCGCGGTCCCCTCATGTCGACGATATCGATCACGCGACGCCCGGCTGGCGTCCCGAAGGATGCGATCGCGTGGCGCTGGTGCTGCAGGGCGGCGGCGCGCTCGGCGCCTATCAGGCCGGCGTCTATCAGGCGCTGCATGAATCCAACATCGAGCCCGACTGGGTCTGCGGCGTCTCGATCGGCGCGATCAACTCGGCGATCATTGCCGGCAATCCGCCCGAGAGGCGGCTGGAGCGGCTGCACACATTCTGGGATCGCATCACCTCTCGCAAGATCTGGCACTACACGCCGGACGGCGACATCTTCCGCAAGGCGCGCAATTTCACCAGCTCATGGCTGACGACGACGCTCGGACAGCCCGGCTTCTTCACACCGCATCAGTCCAATCCGTGGCTCAGCCCGGCCGGCGCGCGCGCCGCCACGAGCTATTACGACACCACGCCCTTACGTGAATCGTTGCTCGAGCTGGTCGATTTCGACCGCATCAATTCCAAGAAGATGCGCTTTGCGGTCGGCGCAGTGAACGTGCTGTCCGGTAACTTCATCTATTTCGACAATGCGCATGACGAGATCATCCCCGAGCACATCATGGCGAGCGGTGCGTTGCCGCCGGCGCTGCCGATGGTGAAGGTCGGGACCGATCATTTCTGGGACGGCGGCATCGTCTCCAACACGCCGCTGCAGCATCTGCTCGACCAGGAGGACAACGCCAACTCGCTTGTGTTCCAGGTCGACCTGTTCTCGGCGCGCGGTACGCTGCCGCGCGACATCCAGGACGTGATGGCCCGCCACAAGGACATCATGTATTCGTCGCGCACCCGCTACAACACCGACGTCTACCGCAAGACCTACAATCTGCGCACCGCCCTGCACAACGCGCTGGGAAAAATCCCCGACGCCCAGCTCTCGGAAGACGAGCGCCAGCTCAAGAAGGCGAACAGCCGGCTACCCGGGATCACGCTGCTGCAATTGATCTATCAGCAGAAGGCCTATGAGGGCGACGCCAAGGACCACGAATTCTCCGGCACATCGATGCGCGAGCACTGGGCGAGCGGACACGAGGACACCAAGCGTTCGCTGAAGCGGCGCGACTGGATCAAGATGCCCGAGAACGGCATGGGCATCGTGATCCACGATGTGCATCGGGAGGCGGAATAGACGAAGTCATCATTGCCGGGCTTGACCCGGCAATCCATCCGCTTCGAACGAGTCCCTCGTCCGCAGTTGGGGACGACGGATGCGCGGGTCAAACCCGCGCATGACACGGTGGGTTCGCGGCGGCGGCCTTACGGCCGCGTCGACATGTTGCTCGGCGGCCCGGCCTTGCGGATCGGCTCGGCCAGACGCGCGAACTCGCAGAGCAGCGAGCGCGTCTTGCGCGGATCGATCACCTCCTCGACCCAGAACTTCTCGGCCGAGCGGAACGGCGAACGCAGCTTGTTGAGACGATCCTCGATCTCGCGGAGCTTGGCGGCGGGATCGGCGGCGGCGTCGATCTCGGCGCGATAGGCCGCCTCGATGCCGCCCTCGAGCGGCAGCGAGCCCCAATAGGCCGACGGCCAGGCGTAGCGCATCGAGAACCGGTTAGCCGGCTGATGTACCACGCCGGCGACGCCGAAGGCGTTGCGGATGATGATGGTGCACCAGGGCACGGTGCTTTGGTTGACCGCCGCCATCGCCCGCACGCCGTGACGGATGGTCGCCGACTTCTCCGCCTCGAGCCCGATCATGAAGCCCGGGCAGTCCATCAGATAGACCACCGGCAGATGGAAGGTCTCGGCAAAGTCGACCCAGCGGATCACCTTCTGGCAGGCGTCCGCGGTCCATGAGCCGCCATAGTGGAAGGGATCGCTGGCGAGCAGCAGTACCGCCCTGCCCTCGATCCGCGCCAGACCGGTGATCACGGGCCGGCCGAAATTGGCGGCGACTTCGAAGAACGAGCCCTTGTCGACGACCGCATCGATGATCGGCCGCATCTTGTAGACCTGCTTGCGATTGCGCGGCACTGCCTTCAGCAGCGATTCCTCGGCACGCTCCGGATCGTCGGTGCAGGGAATGGTCGGCGGCAGATCGTAGACCGATGCCGGCAGGTAGGACAGGAAGCGCCGCGCGTAGTCGAACGCCTCCTCCTCCGTCTCGACGGCCTGGTCGATCGCGCCGGCGCGGGTCTGGATGTCGGCGCCACCGAGCTCCTGCTTGGTCAGGTCCTGCCCCAAGCGCTTCACCACCGGCGGGCCGGCGACGAACATCGCGGAGCTCTTGGTCATGACCGAGTAATGCGTGGCCGCCAGCCGCGCGGCACCTAAGCCCGCGACCGAGCCGAGCCCAAGACCGACCACCGGTACGCGTGCCAGGTTGGCGGTCGTGTACCAGTACCAGCGCGTGCCGCCGACTCCGCCGGGTAGATTGGCCGCGCCCCTGGTCTCGATGGTCTTCACCGAGCCGCCGCCGCCGGAGCCCTCGATCACCCGGACGATCGGCAGGCGGAAGTCGTGCGCCATCTCCTCCGCCATCAACGGCTTGGCGGAAATCGATGCATCGGCCGAGCCGCCGCGCACGGTGAAATCGTCGCCGACCACGACCACGGTGCGGCCGTCGATCCTGGCGCGGCCGAACACGCAGTTCGCCGGCGTCAGGTGCTTGAGCTCATTGCTCTCGTCGTATTCGGCGATGCCGGAGATGGCACCGACCTCGTGGAAGCTGTTTTGGTCGACGAGCTTGTCGATGCGCTCACGAACCGTGAGCCGGCCCTGGTCGCGTTGCCGCTTGACCTTGTCAACGCCTCCCATCTCCCGCGCGAACGCTTCGCGCCGGGCGAGGTCGTCGAGTTCCGGCTTCCAGTTCATTCATTGCCTCCGTCTTGATGATTTTGTTGTTGTTATGGGTGGCCACCGGGAGCGACTTGCGTTCGATCCGATTGCTGAAGATGTCGCCGTCGGCGCCTTCGAGCAGGCTGCCGACCGCGGCCGCGAGGTCGACCATCAGCGGCGCGACCTCGCGATGCAGCCGCTGCTCGTCATACATCGCCGAGAGCAGGCCGATCGTGGTGACCACATAGGTCTGGTATTGCGGTGACCACAGCGGCACCGCGACGCCGTTGATGTGCGGGCTCCACAGACCGCAGGCGACGACATAGCCGTGCTCCTGCAGATGACGGCGGTTGGCTGCGATGCGCGGCGTCAGCATCTTGGCGCTTTCCGGCAGTTCGCCTTCCATCTCCGATATCAGCGCATCGCCGATCGCGGGATCGAGCGCGGCCGTATAGGCGTGGCCCGCGGCGGTGGTCGCCATCGAGATGCGGCTGCCGGTGGCCTCATGCAGGCCGAGCGCGTTCGCCGCGCGAGCGAACTCCAGATAGACCAGCTGAAAACGGTCGGGGATGACGAAGCCCACGGTGCCGGGCAACTGATCCGCGACATCCTGCAAACGCAGCCGGATCAAGTTGCGCAGCTGCAGCCCCTTCATCATCGAGGTGCTCATCGCGACCGCGCTCGGGCCGATGCGATACTTCTGATCGCGCGGCAGATAGACCAGCTGTCCCATCCGCGTCAGCGTGTGCGTCAGGCGCGACACCGTCGAACGCGGCAAGCCGCAGCGGTTCGAGATTTCGAGATTGCCGAGCCGGGCTTCGTGCCCCTCGAAGCACCGCAACACATCAAACGCGCGCGACACCACCTGGATGACATCGCCATCGCCAGTCTCGCTGGCGAGCATTCCCTGCCGGCTAAGCCGTTCCGAGCGCCGTCCCATTTGTTTTGGCTCCATTCCGTCTTGCGGAATAAAATTCCACTTGCAGATGAAGCTACCTCAGGCAATCTGCCGCCACAACAAAAAGCCGTTCGCCGGATGAAATTTCCGCAAGACGGTATCGGAGAGTGGAATGCCAGAGATCAAGGTTGTGACCGAAGTTGCCGGGCGCGTTTGCGCGCTTCCCGTTGAAGCCGGCAGCAGCATCGGCGACGGCGACGAGATCGCGTTCGTCGAAGCGATGAAGATGGAGATCCCGGTCACATCGACAGCGGCAGGCAAAATCAAGTCGATTTTGGTCAGGATTGACGACGTCATCGCCGAAGGCCAGGCCGTCGCGATCGTCGAGACCTGACGGCGACTGCTCAAGTCCCACCCGCGACAATCTGTCTGGTGATGCGCGGGCATAAATCACCGGCTCGCGCGTGTGGCGGCGTTGCCATCGCCAATTCGTGATGCAATCATTTCTCTCAAGAAAAGTTTCGCACAGCGAAACACTGGGAGGAATTATGCTTCTTCGGCTGATGGCGCTCGCGCCTGCCGCTCTTGCCGGCCTTTCTATCGTCGCTGCCCTGCCCGCCTCGACCGAGGACATCAAGCTGCCGCCGACCATGGCGGTGACCGCCTATGACACCGGCACCGCCGGGTTCAACATCGCGGTCGGCGTCGGCAAGATGATGAAGGACAAATACGGTACTGACGTCCGCGTGCTGCCGGCCGGCAACGACGTCGCACGTCTTGCACCGCTGCGCGCCAGGCGTGCGATCTCTGCCGCGATGGGATCGGGCACCTATTTCGCGCAGGAGGGCGTGTTCGAATTCGGCGCCAAGGAATGGGGTCCGCAGCCGCTGCAGCTGCTGCTGTCATCGGTCGACTGCAATTGCGGCGCGCTTGGCGTTGCGGCAGATGCCGGCGTCAAGGAGATGAAGGATCTGCGCGGCAAGCGCGTCGGCTTCGTGGTCGGCTCACCGGCGCTGAACCAGAACTCGCTCGCGATGCTCGCCTTCGGCGGCCTCACCCAGAGTGACGTCAAGGTCGTCGAGTTCGCGAGCTACGGCGCGATGTGGAAGGGCCTGATCAACAATGATGCCGACGCCGCCTTCGGCACCACGATCACCGGCCCCGCCAAGGAAGCCGAGACCTCGCCGCGCGGTTTGATCTGGCCGCCGCTGCCCGCCGACGACAAGGAAGGCTGGGCACGGGTGAAGAAGGTCGGCTCGTTCTTCTTCCCGCAAACCGCAACTTGCGGTGCCGGCATCTCGCCCGACAAGCCGATCCAGCTTGGCAACTACCCCTACCCGATCTTCGTCGCCTACGCCGCGCAGCCCGCCGATCAGGTCTATGCGATCACCAAGGCGATGATCGTCAACTACGACGCCTACAAGGATTCGGCGCCCGGTGCCGCCGGCCTCGGCGCCGACCGGCAGACCAAGAACTGGGTCGTCCCCGTGCATCCCGGCGCGGTCAAGGCGCTGAGGGAAGCCGGCCACTGGAGCGATGCGCAAGACGCGCACAACAACGCGCTTCTGAAGCGTCAGGAGGTGCTGGCCGCCGCCTGGACCGACTACGGCAAATCCAGCCCGCCCGCCGACGAAAAGGCCTTCCTCGACGGCTGGATGAAAGCGCGCGCGACGGCGCTTGCAACGGCCGGCATGCCTGATGGCTTCGAGTGAGACCTGCCGGGACCGCGGCCAAAATCAACAATACTGGGGGATGCGTGATGCCGGATACCGTCGCGGCTGCGCCCGCGAAGCGAATCGAGTTTGAGGATCCGCATGCCGGTCTCGACAATCTGCAGGAGGCCGAGGTCACGCGCGTGCGCACCCTGCGCGGGCTGTGGCGCTGGGCGCTGGTGGTTGCGACCGCGGCAACCATCCTGCTCTGCATCAACCAGCAATTCTCGCTGCGCTTCTTCATCGACTACACTCAGCTGACCACCGAATATTTCTATCTCCTGATCGCGCTGATGCTGCCCTTCACGTTCCTGATCTTCCCGGGATCGGAGCGGGCGCCGCTGAAGCGCATCCCCTGGTATGACCTAGTTCTGGCTGTCGCGACCTTCGCCGCCTCGATCTGGCTGATGCTGAACGTGCGCAAGGCGGCGCAATATGGCTGGGAGTCCGACGGCGCACCAAAGAATGTCATCATCGCCGGGCTCGTGATGTGGGTGATGCTGATGGAGGCGCTGCGCCGGACCGGCGGCTGGAGCCTGTTGCTCAGCGTGCTCCCCTTCACCGTCTATCCGCTGTTTGCCGAGGCCAGCTGGCTCGGCCCGTTCCGCGGTTCGCAGCTGACGCTCGACCAGACCACGGCCTATCACGTGCTGTCGGGCGAGAGCCTGCTCGGCATTCCGATCCAGGCCTTCGCCGACACCGTGATCGGCTTCCTGGTGTTCGGCACCGCGCTGATGATGACCGGCGCCGGAAAATTCTTCATCAACCTCGCCTTCGCGCTGTGCGGCACCTTCCGCGGCGGCGCCGCCAAGGTCTGCATCTTCGCATCCGGCCTGCTCGGCATGATGTCGGGCTCGATCGTCTCCAACGTGCTGACCGCCGGCACCATGACGATCCCGGTCATGAAGAAGAGCGGCTTCCGCGCATCCTATGCCGGCGCGATCGAGGCCTGCGCCTCGACCGGCGCCGTGCTGGCGCCGCCGGTGATGGGCGCAACCGCGTTCGTGATCGCGCAGTTCCTCAATGTCAGCTATGCCGAGGTCGCGGTCGCCGCGATCATTCCGGCTGCGCTGTACTATGTCGGCCTGTTCATGCAGGTCGATTCCTACGCCGCGCGGCACGGGCTGAAGGGCATTCCGCGCGCCGAGCTGCCGCGGGTGATGGATACGATCAGGGACGGCTGGTACTACGTCTTCGTAATCGCGCTCTTGATCGTGATGCTGTTGTACTTCAAGCGCGAGAGCCACGCGCCGTTCTACGCGACCGCGCTGCTGCTGGTGCTGAATCAAATCTTCTCCAAGGACACCCGCTGGACGGTGGGCACCATCGCCAGGTTCCTCGAGGTCAACGGCCGTACCTTCGTTGAGCTGGTCGGCATCCTCGCCGGCTGCGGCCTCCTGATCGGCGCGTTCTCGATGACCGGCGTGGTTTCGAGCCTCGCCAACGATCTGTTGACGCTCGCGGGCGACAACGCGTTCCTGCTGCTTGTGATGTGCGCGTTCACCAGCCTGATCCTCGGCCTCGGGCTGACCACGACCGCCTGCTACATCTTCCTCGCCATCCTGGTCGCACCCGCGTTGGAGAAGCTCGGGCTCAACCGGATGGCGGTGCACATGTTCATCTTCTATTGGGGCATGCTGTCGTCAATCACGCCGCCGGTCGCCATCGCCTCCTTCGCCGCGGCCGGCATCGCCGGCTCGCCCGCGATGAAGACCGGATGGGAATCGATGTGGGTCGGCAGCATCATCTATTTCATCCCATTCTTCTTCGTGCTGAACCCGGCGCTGGTGCTGCAGGGGTCGAGCCCTTACTTCGCCGGCCTCGGCCTGATGGCGCTCGCCGCGTGCGGCACGCTGTTCATCTGCGGGGGCATTCAGGGCTATCAACCCTTCGTCGGCGACCTGCGCGGCGCGGGTGCCCTGGAATGGCCGCTGCGGGTGCTGCTGGTGATCGGCGGCTTCGTGCTGGCGACGCCCGGCGGCGGCATCAATCCGCTGTCGCAGCTGCAGGTGACGATGCTGGGGCTTGCGATCCTCGTCCCGACTGTCCTGATCGCGCTGGCGCTGGTCCGCCGCCAGGCGCTGGTCCCGAACCAGTTGCGCGCGCCCTGATTGCGTTGCACAACAGGAGGCGATGAAACGATCGCCTCCTCCCGTCACCGCCACCACCACGGCCTGGTCCAGCTCGAAGCCGCCGCTGCTGCGGTTTCTGCACACATGTTACGCAGACTTCCTGCCGGAGGTTACCGGCGCGGTGGCCGACTACATCCCCGAGCTCGGCAAGGCCGATCCTGCCCATTTTGGCATCAGCCTCGCGACGCTCGACGGCCATGTCTACGAGGTCGGCGAGACCCGGGTGCCCTTCACCATCCAGTCGATGTCGAAGCCGTTCGTGTTCGCGCTGGCGCTGGACACGCTGGGCGCCGAGCGGGTGGAAAGCGTGATCGGCGTCGAGCCGTCCGGCGACCCCTTCAATTCGATCCGGCTCAATGCCGAGAACCACCCCTTCAATGCCATGGTGAACGCGGGAGCGATCGCCTGCTCCGGCCTGCTCCACGCCGACAAGGGCGACGGCGCATTCGACTACATCCGCCAGGCGCTCGGCCGCTTCGCCGGCCGTGAGCTCGATGTCGACGAGGCTGTCTACGCCTCCGAGAGCGCCACCGGCGACCGCAACCGGGCGATCGGCTATCTCTTGCGCACCAACAGCGTGATCACCGAGAATGTGCCAGCGGTGCTCGACGTCTATTTCCGGCAATGCGCCATCCTCGTCACCGCGCGCGACACCGCCGTGATGGCGGCGACCCTGGCCAACCGCGGCATCAATCCGCTGACCGGCGAGCAGGTGGTGACGCCCTACGCGATCGCACGCACGCTGTCGGTAATGACCTCGTCGGGCATGTACGACTACGCCGGCGAGTGGATTTACCGCGTCGGCATCCCCGCCAAGAGCGGCGTCGGCGGCGGCATTTTGGCGGCGCTGCCGGCGCGGCTCGGGCTCGGCAGCTACTCGCCGAAGCTCGACAAGCACGGCAACAGCGTGCGCGGCATCAAGGTCTGCGAGGCACTGTCGGCGCATTACGATCTGCACATGCTGAACCGCAGCGACGACGCCCGCCACAGCATCATCGCCGACTACAATATCGGCAAGAACCCGTCACGCCGGGTGCGGCGGCCGCAGGAGCAGGAGATCCTCGCAAAGCACTTCCAGGAGGTGCGCGTGATCGAGCTGGTCGGCACGCTGTCGCTCTCCAATGTCGATTACGTCTCGCGCCGCCTCGCCGGCAGCCCGCGACCGGAGTTCGTGATCTTCGACCTGCGCCGCGTCACCGCGACGACCCGCGCCGGCGCGCGATTGGTGGCGGAAGCCTTCCAGGAGCTGGCCGAGCTCGGCGTCACCGTGATCCTGTCCGGCATCAAGCGGACCTCGCGGGAATGGACCACGATCAGCGAGTGGACCAACCGGCTCGGCAACATCAGGGATTTCTATCTGCTCGACACTGCGATCGAATGGGCCGAGGACCAGATCGTCTATCGCTATGGCGGCTCGATCGACTTTCTCGAGACCACGGAGCTTGCCGAGCAGCCGCTGCTCGCCGGATTGAGCGAAGCCGAGATCGCCGACCTCACCTCACTCTGCGCGATCAGGGCCTACCGACCGAATGAAAAGATCATCGCCGCCGGCGATGAGGCGACCTCGCTGTTCTTTCTGCGCAGCGGCGTCGTCCACGTCACCCTGCCCGACGGCATCCGGCTCGCGACGCTGACTGCCGGCATGGCATTCGGCGAGATGGCGCTGCTGGAGCCGAAGCGGTCGGCCGACGTGGTCGCCGACATGTCGGCCACCGCCTATGAGGTCGCGATCGGGGATTTCGAGCGCTTCCGCGAGCAGCATCCGCGCGCCGGCGAGCGGATCATGCGCAACCTCGCGCAGATCCTCGCCGAGCGTCTGATCGTGGCCAATGCGAAGGTCGATCTGCTGACGTCGGGGTAGCTATAGCCTGCCGTCGCAGGCGCGCCCGGCCAAAATATCGAAAACAACCCCATGCAAAGTAGCCGGCGGCTGCCGGCGTTCGACATGGCAACTTGACACGTCGGGCAACTCAGTGATATTTTTCCATTATTCCGAAATCGCGCAAGCACCCCTTAGCCCCGCCCTTCGCGGGGCGAGGCAGGAGCCGCACGGCTCGACGTCTAGCTCACCACTTCCGTCACCGGCTGCATGTCGATCTCGAACGTCTCGAGGAACTTCGACGTCATGATGTAGAAGCCGACCGAGAGCTGGAGCTCGATCAGCGCGGCCGGCGAGAGCAGCGCCGCGATCGCCTTGAAGGTCGCATCGGTCGGCTTCTTCAGCTTGACGATCTCGTCGGTGAAAGTCAGCGCCGCACGCTGCACCTCGTTGAAGCAGGTAGCCTGCTGCCAGTTCTCCAGCGCGGCATTCTGCTCGTCGGTGACGCCCACGTTCTTGCCGATGCGCTTGTGCGCGACGATCTCGTAAGGCGCCTCGCATAGAATGCCGGTGCGCGTGATCGCGAGTTCGCGCACCACCGGATCGAGCTCGCCCTTGTGACGGATCGCGCCGCCGAGCCGGCAGTACTGCTCAAAGTAAGCAGGCGAATGCGCCATCATGCGAAAGATGTTGGCGTTGCGGTTCTTGTCGAGGATCTCGCGCGTGCGCGGGCTTGCCTTCGCGGGATCGGAGTAGTCGATACGGGCCATTTCCTAACCTTGATCTCTGTCGTTTCTGTCCGGTTCCGAAACAGTATCCGCCGACCGTCGCAGGAGCAACACGCGCGAGTCAAATTGCCGCCGCATTCCCAGACAACCCTGACACAGTCGACGTTCGCTGAGTGGGGACTCATCAAAAGCGAATGCTCGACGCGGGGTGTTCCGAGTACAAAATCTGGCCGTCGTGCGCGCAATTTGCGCCACGATGAGTCATGCCCAAGTCTAGGGGAAACGCATGAAGGAAGCCACCAAGAGGGCGGCCTCGGAAGCGCTTGCGCAAATGCTGGCGGTGACGGCGATGCTCGTCATCGCCAGCTTTGTCTTTTATTGGCGATAGTATCTGCAACTGGAGGGGCAAGGGCGAACCTGATCAGACTGGTCTTGCGTACTGACTGGATCGCTCAGCCCCTCATTCTGCCTTTGCGAAATACGGAACCAGCCGTCCGGCGAATTGCCTGAAGCGCGCCGAGACCTTGTCGCCGATGGCAAGGTCGTTGTCGCCATGCGCCATCATGCGAAAGCCCTCGTCGGCATCCACGAGCACGATGTTGTAGGGCACATGCGCCCGGGTCTCCGGCGTCGCGGCGCGGCAGACCAGCGACGTCGCATACACCGTCCCTGCCCCGCTCGCGCGATGCTCGGCGAGGTCAGGCGAGCCGCACGCCGCGCAGAAGCTGCGGCGGAAATATTGCCGCGCGCCGCAGGCGTTGCAGGTCTGGTAGACGATGGCTTCCGCACCCTTGGTCCAGTCCGCGATCGGTCCGCTCATCGCACCCGCTCCAGGAACATGCTGACATGGGAGGACAACACGCCGCCGTCGCCATGCAGCAGCGCCACCGAGGCGTCGCGCACCTGGCGATTGTCGGCACGGCCGGTCATCTGCAGATGGGTTTCGACCAGATGCGCCATCGCGCCGCCGACGCCGCAATGGCCGTAGCTGAGCAGGCCGCCATGGGTATTGAGCGGCATCTCGCCATCCTGATTGAAGTAGCCGGCGCGCACCCGCGCAGCCGCTTCGCCGCGCCTGGCGAGGCCGAGATCTTCCAGCAGCATCGCGAGCGTGATCGTGAAGCTGTCGTAGACCGCGGCGTAACGCACGTCCGATATCGCGATGCCCGACACTGCTTTCGCCTTCGTGATCGAAATCTCGGCGCCGAGCTCACTCAGCGCGGGCGCGGCCGTGACGTGCTGGTGGGTGTGCGCTTGGGCGCAGCCGCGGACCTGCACCCGCCGCTCGCCGGTCGGCTCGCGGCTGACTACGCAGGCCGCGCCGCCGTCGGAGACCGGGCAGCAGTCGAGCAGTTTCAACGGCATCGCCACCGGCTTCGAGGCCAGCACGTCGGCAACCGTGATCTGCTCGTGGAATTGCGCGCCAGGATGCGTCAATGCGTGCTTGCGCATCAGCACTGCGAACTCGGCGAGGTCTTCCTGCGTGAGCCCGTATTCATGCATGTAGCGCGTCGCGACCAGGCCGTAATAGGCCGGGATCGTCGGCCCCAGCGTGACCTCGTAGTCGGGATGGCCGACCTGGGCCAGCGCCTGGATCGAGGCGTCGCGGCTCTGCCCGGTCAGCCGGTTCTCGCCGCCGACCACCAGCACGTGTTTGGCCACGCCGGCATCGACCAGATGATGCGCCAGCATGGTCATCGCGAGGCCCGTCGCGCCGCCGACCTGTACGGCGTGGGCATAGGACGGACGAATACCAAAGTGCTCGGCGAAAACCGTCGCCAGCATGATGTGGGGCGAGACGGTGGAGTAGCCACACAAGATGCCGTCGATGTCGGCGCGCTTCAGCCCGGCATCGGAGATCGCAAGCTCGGCCGCCTTGCTCATCAGGTCGAGCGAGGACAGGCCCTCATGCTTGCCGTAGGACGTGAGGCCGACGCCGGTGACGAAGCTCATCTGTTCACCTCGATCCGCTGTCATTCCGGGATGGCCCGAAGGACCAGACCGCAGATGCGCAATTGCGCATCGGGGAATAGATTCCGGGCTCGATGCTCCGCATCGCCCCGGAATGACGGGTTAACATCAATACGACTTCGGAAGGCCGAGCACCTTCTCGCCGATGAAGCTGAGGATGAGCTGCGGGCTGATCGGCGCGATGCGCGGAATCAGCGACTCCCGCAAATAACGCTCGACGTGATATTCCTTGGCGTAGCCGAAGCCGCCATGGGTCATCACCGCCTGCTCGCAGGCGTGGAAGCCGGCTTCCGCCGCGAGATACTTCGCCGAGTTCGCGGCTGGGCCGCACGGCAGGTTCTGGTCGTACTGCCAGCCGGCGCGCAGCACCATCAGCCAGGCTGCTTCCAGCTCCATCCAGCATTTCGCCAGCGGATGCTGGATCGCCTGGTTCATGCCGATCGGGCGGTTGAACACGATACGGCCCTTGGCATATTCCGATGCCCGCTTCAGCGCGATCTGGCCGAGGCCGACGGCTTCGGCCGCAATCAGGATGCGCTCGGGGTTCATGCCGTGCAGGATGTATTCGAAGCCGCGGCCCTCCTCGCCGATACGGTCCTCGACCGGGATCTCGAAATTCTCAAAGAAGAGTTCATTGGAATCGACGGGCTTGCGGCCCATCTTCTCGATCTCGTGCACGGTGACGCGCTTGCGGTCGAAATCCGTGTAGAACAGGCTGAGGCCGTGGGTCGGGCTGCGCACCTCCTCCAGCGGCGTGGTGCGCGCGAGCAGCAGGATCTTGTTGGCGACCTGCGCGGTCGAGATCCACACCTTCTGGCCGTTGACGATGTATTTGTCGCCCTGGCGCACGGCGCGGGTCTTGAGCTGGGTGGTATTGAGGCCGGTGTTGGGCTCGGTCACCGCGAAGCAGGACTTGTCGCGGCCGTCGATGATCGGCGGCAGCATGCGCTGGCACTGTTCCTTGGTGCCGAACACGACGACCGGATTGAGCCCGAACACGTTCATGTGCACCGCCGATGCGCCGGACATGCCGGCGCCGGATTCGGAGATCGTGCGCATCATGATCGCAGCATCGGTGATGCCGAGCCCGGAGCCGCCATATTCCTCGGGAATGCAGATGCCGAGCCAACCGGCATCGGCCAGCGCGCGGTGGAAGTCGGCCGGATAGCCGCCCTCCTTGTCCTTCTTCAGCCAATAGGCCTCGTCAAAGCGCGAGCAGATTTTTGCGACGGCGTCGCGGATCGATTCCTGGTTGGCCGAGAGTGCGAAATCCATCTGTCGTGCTCCTATGCCTTCGCCGCTTTGGCCGCGCCGTCGCGCACCATCGCCGCAATCTCGTCAATGGAGAAACCTGCTTCTTGCAAAATCTCCGTGCTGTGCTCGCCGAGCCGCGGCGCCAGCCGGCTTGGCTCGACCTTGGTTTCCGACCAGCGTGCCGACGGCGTCATGCTGCGGATACGGCCCTCGGTCGGGTGGTCGACCACCGGGAAGACGCCGGTCGCGACCATGTGCGGGTCCTCCAGCAGGCTCTCGAGATCATGCATCGGCATCACGGGCACGTCGGCCGTCTCGAGGATCTCGTTCCACTCGGCCGTAGTCTTGGTCTGCAGGATGCGCGCGAGCTCGGCGTAGACGACGTCGATGTTGGTGGCGCGGCCGGCGAAGGTCGCAAATTTCGGATCGCTGCGCAGATCATCGCGGCCGGTCGCCTTGAAGAAATTCTCCCACTGCTTGTCGTTGTAGACGATCACGCAGATATAGCCGTCCAAGGTCTTGTAGGGCCGCCGGTCCGGAGACAGATGGCGCGCGTAGCCGCCCTTGTCGAGCGGCGGATCGTAGGTCAGGCCGCCCATGTGGTCGCCCATCACGAAGCCGGCCATGGTCTCGAACATCGGAATGTCGACACGCTGGCCCTGCCCGGTGCGGTCGCGATGCACGAGGCTCGCGCAGATCGCGCCGACCGCGGTCAGCCCGACGATGCGATCGACCAGCGCATTCGGGACATAGCGCGGCACGCCGTCGGAGGTCTGCGCCATCAGCGCCGGCAGCGCGGTGGCGCCCTGGATTAGGTCGTCATAGGCGGGCTTGGCGGCGTATGGTCCTTCCTGGCCGAAGCCAAACACGCCGGCATAGATCAGCTTTGGATTGACCTTGGCGACGACGTCGTAGCCGAGCTGCAGCCGCGCCATCGCCTGCGGCCGCACATTGTAGACCAGCACGTCGGCCTGCGCGATCAGCCGCAGCACCGCCTCGCGCCCGGCCGGCTTCTTCAGATCGAGGCAGACCGAACGCTTGCTGCGGTTGGTGTTGAGGAAGACCGGCCCCATGCCGGGATGCCGCGTCGGACCGATCTGCCGCGTCACGTCGCCGTCAGGCGATTCCACCTTGATGACGTCGGCGCCGTAATCGCCAAGCATCTGGGTGGCATAGGGCCCCATCAGCACGGTCGTCATGTCGACGACCTTGATACCCTGCAGTGGTCCCATCGTGCTGTTCGCTCCCGGATGTTCTGGATTGAATCCTAGTAACGGGAGGTCTTTGCCGAGATCAAGCTGCGCCGGGCGTATGGGCGTATGCGCGGCGGCGGCCGGATCGTTTCCGCGCGGCGGAACGCAGGGCGGACGAGACGAAGTGCGCCACCGCCGGCTCGCTGCCGGCTACTGCCCGGTCATCGCCTCGCGCGCCTTCAGGAACTTTTCCAGTTCCGCGTTCTGCTGCTCGAGCCGCTCGGCGATGCGCTCCTCGACTTCGGCGCCGGCGGCGCCCGCGGCCTGCTCGATCAGCTGCCTGATATTGTCCCGGAGGATTGCGATGCGATCGTTCAATTCCGACAGCGACAGGGACGTCTCGATACCCATGGTCCGTTCTCCCGGTGACAGGCGCGAGCAGCTTAGCGCGGCCGGAGGCCGCGGCCTATCCCTTTGCAGATTCCTTGGCCGATCCTTTGGCCTACCCTCGGGCCATCATCTCCCGCAGCGCCGTCTTCAGCACCTTGCCGTAATTGTTCTTTGGCAGGGCATCGAGATAGACATAGCGCTTCGGCCGCTTGAAGCGGGCGATCGAGGCCAGGCAATGCGCATCGAGCCTGCCGTCGTCGGCGGCAGCACCCTCCTCGAGCACGACGCAGGCGACGACGATCTCGCCCCATTCCGGATCCGGCACACCGATCGCCGAGACCTCGCGGACGTCAGGATGCGTCAGCAGCGCTTCCTCGACCTCGCGCGGATAGATGTTGGTGCCGCCGGAGATGATCACGTCCTTGGAGCGGTCCGACAGCGTCAGGAAGCCGTCGGCATCGAGCCGGCCGACGTCGCCGGTGCGCAGCCAGCCGTCCTTCAGCGTCTCGGCATTGGCCTTCGGATTGTTCCAGTAGCCGAGCATCACGGTTAAGCCCTTGACCTCGATCTCGCCGGTCTCGCCGGCGGGCAGCGGCTTACCGTCCTTGCCGGTGATGCGCACGGTGACGACGCTCTGGGCGGTGCCGACCGACGCCAGCCGCTCGAGATAACGGGGATGATCGCTCGCGCGATGCCAGTCACGTGACAGCGCAGTGATCGTCATCGGCGACTCGCCCTGGCCGTAGATCTGCACGAAACGCTGGCCCATCGTCGCGATCGCGTCGGTGATGTCGGCCGTGTACATCGGCCCGCCGCCATAGATGATGGTGCGCAGCCCCTCGCCGACCTCGCCGCGCTTCTTGGCGGCATCGACCAGACGGCGCACCATGGTGGGCGCCGCGAACATCACGACATTGTCGAGCTGCCGGCCGAGGTTGAGCACCTCGTCCGGATCGAACCCGCCGGTTTCGGGAACGACGTGGCGGCCGCCCATCCGGACATGCGGGAAATTGTACAGCCCAGCGCCATGCGAGATCGGCGCCGCATAGAGCGAGGCATCGTTCGGCGTCGCCGGATCGACGTCGGCGAGATAGCACAGCGACATCGCAACCAGATTGCCGTGGCTGAGCATCACCCCCTTGGGGCGGCCGGTGGTGCCGGACGTATAGAACAGCCAGGCGAGATCGTTGGTTTCGCGCGGCAGCGGCGCAGGTGCCCCCTCTCCGCTCCGCATCGCCCTGTAGGCGTCGCTGTCGACTGACAGCATGGTCATGCCGGCGGGGCAGTCGTCCTTCGCCTCAAGCAGCGCACCGATCGTGTCATCGGACACGAAGGCCAGTTTGGCGCCGCCATTGCCGCAGATCCATGCCGCCTCGCGGCCGTGCAGTTTTGCGTTGATCGGGATCGCGGCGGCGCCGATCCACCAGATGCCATAGAGGCATTCGAGATATTGCGTGCAGTTCGATGCAAACAGCGCAATGCGGTCGCCGGCGGCGATGCCGTGATCGCGCGCCAGCGCCGCCCCGATCGAGGCGGCGCGGCGGGCGAAGGTTGCGTAGTCGGCGTCGAGGTCGAAGCCGGTCAGCAGCGCCGGCGCGTCGGGTCGCGCCCGCGCCGTCGCCGCCAGCCATTCGGCAATGTTCAAGCTACTTCGCCGGCTCGAGGATCGAGACGTAGTTGGCGACCGCAGCGCCGCCCATGTTGAAGATTCCGCCGATCTGCGGGTTCTTGAGCTGCATGCCCTCGGGCGCCTGCCCGGCGAGCTGCATCGCGCTCATCACGTGCATGGAGACGCCGGTGGCGCCGATCGGATGGCCCTTGGCCTTGAGGCCGCCGGACGGATTGATCGGCAGCTTGCCGTCCTTCTGGGTCCAACCTTCCATGATGGCGCGCGCACCCTGCCCCTTCGGCGTCAGACCCATCGCTTCATATTCGATCAGCTCGGCGACCGTGAAGCAGTCGTGGGTTTCGACAAAGGACAGATCGGAGAGCTTCAGGCCAGCCTTGTCCAGCGCGCGCTGCCAGGCAACGGTGCAGCCTTCGAACTGCAGGATGTCGCGCTTGGACATCGGCAGGAAATCCTGTGCATGCGCGGTCGCGCGGATGTTCACCGCCTTGCCCATGGTCCTGGCGGTCTCGGCATCGGCCAGCACCAGCGCGGCGGCGCCATCCGACACCAGCGAACAGTCGGTGCGCTTCAAGGGGCCGGCGACATAGGGGTTCTTCTCACTCTCGGCGCGGCAGAACTCGAAGCCGAAATCCTTGCGCATCTGCGCATAGGGATTGGCGACGCCGTTCTTGTGGTTCTTGGCGGCGATCATCGCCAGCGCGTCCGACTGGTCGCCGTATTTCTGGAAATAGGACTGCGCGATCTTGCCGAACACGCCCGCGAAGCCGCCGACCGTGTCGCCGTCCTCGGGCAGATACGATGCCTTCAGGAGGTTCTTGCCGATCTCCGGCCCCGGCGTCTTGGTCATCTGCTCGACGCCGACCACCAGCACGATCTTGGCAGCGCCCGCCTCGATGGCGCGAATGCCCTGATGCACGGCGGCTGAACCGGTGGCGCAGGCGTTCTCGACCCGGGTGGTCGGCTTGAAGCGCAGCGCCGGATTGGCCTGCAGCACCAGCGAAGCCGTGAAATCCTGCGGCGAGAAGCCGGCGTTGAAATGGCCGAGCATGATCTCGTCGACGTCGGACGCGGCAATGCCGGCATCAGCGAGCGCCTCGTTGGCGACCTTGACGACGAGACCCTCGACGGTCTCCGCGTCAAACTTTCCGAATGGCGTGTGCGCCCAACCCACAATGCTGGCTGCTGTCATGGCCGTATCTCCCTGTTCCTGTTCGGGAGTTATGTAGCGTATCTTCAGCCGGCTTTCAGCGTTTTCATCGCCTTCGCGCACATGGCGGTTATGCCCGCCCAGTTGCCGGCGCGGATATCGGCCGCCGGGCACAGCCAGGAGCCGCCGACTGCCAGCACATTGGGCTCGGCAAGCCAGGTCGCAGCGTTGGCCTCGCCGATGCCTCCGGTCGGGCAGACCCTGACGTTCGGGAATGGACCGGCCAAGGCGCGCAGTGCCTTGATACCGCCGGCCTGCTCGGCCGGGAAGAATTTGACGACGTCGAAGCCGTGCGCCAATGCCTGCATCAACTCGGAGGCGGTTGCGATCCCCGGCGCGAAGGGCAGCCCGCTGGCTGCGACCGCCTTCAGCAGTTCGGGCGTCGCCCCCGGGCTGATGCCGAATTTGGCGCCGAGCGCCTCGGCGCGCGCCAGATCGTCGCCATTGAGAATGGTGCCGATCCCGACCACCGCGTCGGGCACCTCCGCGATGATGGCCTTGGCCGCATCGGCCGCGACCGCGGTACGCAGCGTCACCTCCAGCGTCCGCACGCCTCCCGCGACCAACGCCCTCGCGAGGGGCACGGCGTCGGCAAGCCGCTCGATGGTCAGCACCGGGATCACGGTGGCCTGGCGGATCAGCTCGGCGATCCGGTCCTGCTTTGATGTCGTCGTCATTGCGAGGCCTTGCGGGATGGTGGGGGACGAGGCGCCTTCTTCGGCGGCATGGCGTAGCGGGGAATGATCGCACCGGGATAGCACACCACGACGCCGGCCAGACGATGGCCTGCGCGCGCCGCCTCCTCAGGCTCGGCGCCGCCGAGCCGCGCGGCCAGATAGGCCGCGGCAAAACTATCGCCGGCTGCCGTGGTATCGACCACCGGTTTCGGCAGCGGCTCCGCCCTCACCTCGCGCGTTCCGCCGGCGGAGCGCACGATGCAGGCGGGCTCGGCCAGCTTCAGCACCACCTCGGGGCTCGAGATGCCGGCGAGCAGCGCCGTGTTGCTCTCGCCGGGATAGAGCGGCGCCAGATCTTCCGTCGAGGCCAGCACGATATCGGCGGTCTCGAACGCGCTGCTGAAGACTGTTCGCGCGACATTCAGGTCCGGCCAGCCGCGGGCGCGGAAATTGGTGTCGAACGCAAAGCGCGTGCCGAGCAGCCGCGCCCGCTTCAGCGCCGCCATCAACCGCTCCCGTCCATCCTCGCGCAGGATCGAGAGCGTGATTGCAGAGAGATAGACGAGGTCGTACGTCGCGAGCGAGTTCAGGATATCGGCCGTCTCGGGCAGGTCCATCAGCTCACGCGCGGCGGCGCTGTCGCGCCAGTGGAAGAAGCGCCGCTCGCCCTTGTCGTCGGTCTGGATCAGATAGAGCCCCGGCAGCTTGCCTGCCAATCGCGCGACATGCTTGGTGCCGATGCCTTCGCTCGCCCACCCCGCGATCATCTCATCGCTCAGCACATCATCGCCCAGCGCGGTGATATAGTCGATGTGGACGCCGAGCCGGGACAGATAGACGGCGGTGTTGAGCGTGTCGCCGCCAAAGGCGCGCGAATACAGCCCTCCGAGCTGGCCGCCCGGAGCCTGGCGCAACTCGATCATGCATTCGCCGATGCTGGCGACCCTGGTCATGCCAAGACCCGCGTGCCTGAGCCGAGCTAGGCGGCGAACTTGCCGCCCAGCTCGTCCTCGATGTGGATGCGGATGATGTCGTCGAACGTCTTCTCGGCGGTGGTGAAGCCGAGCTTCAGCGCGCGATCGGTGGCGAAATCGCGCGGCCAGCCCGAGACGATGCCGATGATGGTCGGATCCGGCACCCGCTTGATCCGCGCGGTGACGTTCTTGCCGGCAACGCGCTCCAGCGAGGCGATCTGCTCGCCGACGCTGACGCACATTCCGGGCATGCTGAGATTGCGCCGCGGCCCCATCGCATTGAGGTCCATCGTGCCGGCGTGAACCAGGAAGCCGACCGCCGATTTCGGCGAGGCGTGCCAGTGCCGCACATCCTCGGACACCGGCAGCACCGCCTCCTCGCCCGCCAACGGCTCGCGGATGATGTTGGAGAAGAAACCCGACGCGGCCTTGTTCGGCTTGCCCGGCCGGACGCAGATCGTCGGCAGCCGGATCGAGATCCCGTCGAGCAGACCCTTGCGGGTGTAATCGTTGATCAGCAGCTCGCAGATCGACTTCTGCGTGCCGTAGCTCGTCAGCGGCGTATGGAAGAACTCGTCGCCGATCTTCTCGGGGAACGGCGCGCCGAACACCGCGATCGAGGAGGTGAACACCAGCCGCGGCTTGTAGCCGCCGCCGACGGCGCGGATCGCGTCGATCAGATAGCGGGTGCCGTCGAGATTGATGCGGTAACCCTTGTCGAACTCGGCCTCCGCCTCGCCCGACACGATCGCGGCGAGATGGAAGATCACATCCGGGCGCTCGGCGATCAGGGGCGCCGCGGCGCCGGCATCGGCGAAATCGGAAGCGACGACATTGACCGGAATCGCGGCGTTGGCGGGCTTGGCCGGCGCCACCACGTCCTGCAAGGTCATCCTGCTGATGTCCTGCTTGCCGAGCCGGCCCTCACGCAACAGACGCTCGGTCAGCTTGCGGCCGACCATGCCGGCGGCGCCCAGAATCAGAATGTGCACGACCCTGCTCCTTTTCTTCTCTTGCTCGAATTCAGCTGCGGGCCTTGCGCGCTTATTCCTTCACGGCACCCGTCATCGCCGAGACATAATGCTCAACGAAGAAGGCGTAAAGAATAACCAGCGGCAGCGAGCCGCATAGCGCCCCTGCCATCAGGGAACCCCAGCGATAGATGTCACCGTCAACGAATTCATTGACGATGGCGACCGGCACGGTCTTGTTCGGGGTCGATTGCAGGAACGTCAGCGCGTAGATGAACTCGTTCCAGCACAGCGTGAAGCAGAAGATGAAGGCCGAGATCAGGCCGGGAATCGCCAGCGGCAGCACGATCTTGATCAGGATCTGCCAGCGGCTGGCGCCGTCGATCAGCGCGCACTCCTCGAGCTCGAACGGAATGGTCTTGAAATAGCCCATCAAAAGCCAGGTCGAGAACGGGATCAGGATCGTCGGATAGGTCAGGATCAGCGCCATCGGCGAGTCGAATAGACCGTACTGGAACACGACGGTCGCGAGCGGAATGAACAGGATCGACGGAGGCACCAGATAGGCCAGGAAGATCAGGCCGCCGACGACGTTGGCGCCCTTGTAGCGCAGCCGCACGATGGCATAGGCCGCGAGCACGCTCGCGATGATCGAGAGCACGGTGGCGCCGATCGCCACGTACATCGTGTTCCAGAGCCAGTGCGGATAATAGCTCTCGAACAGCAGCTTGTGGATGTGCTTGAAGGTCGGATTCCAGGTCCAGAACGGATTGTACTTGTCGAGGTCGAGCAGCTGGTCATCCGGCTTGATCGCGGTCAGCCCCATCCAATAGAACGGGAACAGCAGGATGATCACGATGATCGACAGCGGGATGTAGAGCGTCACGATCCGCCGCGGCACCGACTGCAGATAGCTCATGCCCTCGCTGTTGTCGACGCGCGCCGACGTCGACAGGATGGACTTGAGATCGACCTTTTGGGCAGGAAGATCAGTCATTGTTTTCACCCTGTTGCCACTTCCGGCGCTGCAGGCCGAACCAGGACACCATGATCGCGGCGAGCAGGAACGGGATCATCGCGCTCGAGATCGCAGCGCCCTCGCCCAATTGTCCGGCGATGATCGCGCGCTGGTAGGACAGCGTCGCCATCAGATGGGTGGCGTTGACCGGGCCGCCGCGGGTCATCGCCCAGATCAACTGGAAGTCGGTGAAGGTGAACAGCACCGAGAACGTCATCACGACCGCGATGATCGGCGTCAGCAAGGGATAGGTGATGAAGCGGAACATCTGCCAGCGCGAGGCGCCATCGAGCGTCGCCGCCTCGTAGAGCGAAGGCTGCACGGTCTGCAGGCCTGCCAGCAGCGTGATTGCGACGAACGGTACGCCGCGCCAGATATTGGCGAAGATCACGCAGATGCGGGCCCAGGTGGTGTCGCCGAGGAAGTTGATGTTCTGGGTGATCAGGCCGAGCTGCTTCAACGACCAGGAGATGATCGAGAACTGCGAATCGAAGATCCACCAGAACGCCAGCGCCGACAGCACGGTCGGCACGATGAACGGGATCAGCACCGCGGCGCGCAGCAGCGCCTTGAACGGCATGCGCTCGTTGAGCAGCAGCGCGAGATAGAGCCCGACCGCGAACTTCACCGCGCTCGCGATGGAAGTGTAGAGCAGCGTATTGAACACCGACAGCCAGAAGATGGAATCGTCCCACAGCCACTCATAGTTCTCGGTGCCGATGAAATGACCGACCCGGCCGATGCGGGTGTCGGTGAAGGACAGCCAGACCCCGAGCCCCAGCGGGTAGGCCAGGAAGAAAATCAGGAACGCCATCGCCGGCAACATGAACCAGAAGCCGAGCCAGTTCTTGTTGTGGCGCAGCTGATCCCAGGCGGTCGCTTCGCGGATTTCGGTCTTCGCACGTCGCGGCGCAAGGGCGATGTCAGCCATAGGCGATGTCCCGATTGCTCAAAGGATTGAGCATGACTACGCAATATTCCAGTGATGGCATTCCAACGATAGCGCGGGCGGCGGTTCTCGCCGCCCGCGACCATCACATCAGCGATAGATCCGCTTCAGCTGCCGCTCGGCTTCCGCCATCGCGGTCTTGCCGTCCTTGGCGCCGGTGCAGTAGTTCGCGAACATGTCGACCACGATGAAGTCGGCGATCGCGGTGGCCGCCTTCTCGCCCGGCGTGCCGATGCCGGAAGCCGGCAGCGCGCGCTTCGAGGCCTGGCCGAACACCGCGTTCTTCGGGTCGGCCGTCCAGACCGGCGCGGTGTCGTAGGCGTTGAGCGTGTGGGTGAGATACCCCCGCGCGCCCGATAGCCACTTCTCGAAATTCTCCTTCTCCAGCATGTAGGCGATGAACGCCTTAGCCGCATTCGGATATTTGCAGAAGTTGAAGGCAAGGATCGGAACCGCGAGCTGCAGCTCGGTCGGCTTGCCGATCGGGCCGACCGGCCACAGTGCGTGGTCGATGTCTTCGGCGAGCTCCTTCTTGCTCGGGTCGTCCTTGGCCGCGACGTAGATCGAGATGCCGTTCGAGGTCAGGTACAATTCGCCCGAGAGGAACGCCTTGTTGTTGGAGGAGTCGTTCCAGGATGCGACGCCTGGAATGAAGGTATCAGACAGCGCCTTGGCGTATTCCAGCGCCTTCATCGTCTCCGGCGAGTTGATGATGACCTTGTCGTCCTTGTCGACGGTCCAGCCGTTGAAGCCCCAGAGGATGTTGTGCACCCAGGCATTGGCGTCGCCGGTGGCGTGGCCGAGCGCGAAGCCGGCCGGCGTGTTGTTCTTCTTCAGCGCCTTGCAGAGTTCGAGATAGGCCGGGAAGTCGGACGGCACCTGCTTGAAGCCGGCCTTCTCGACCGCCGACTTGCGATAGGTCAGATAGCCGCCGATGGTCGCGACGGGAATGCCGAGCCAGTCATCGCCCTGCTTGCAGGTCTTGGCTGCGGCCTCGGTCCAGCCGCCGTACTTCTTGCCGAGATAATCGGCAACGTCGTTCATCTTGAGGACCTTGGTCGGGAACAGCTGCGGCAGCGTGTGCAGGCCCCAGGCAAGGTCGAGACCCGAGCCGGTATTGGCGGCGACCGAGGCCTTCGGCTGCACGTCCTCGAAGGACTCGCTGAACACGTTCATCTCGGTGCCGGTTGCCGCCTTGAAAGCCGCCACCATGGCATTGAAGGCATCGTCTTCCGCGGGCACGAAGCGCTTCCAGCGCATCACGGTGAGCTTGGCGCCGGGCTCCACCTTCCAGGGCGCGGTCTGCGCCCAGGCCTTGGCGAAGTCAAACAGCGCCGGCCCGGTCAGCATCCCGGTTGCGGCCAGCGCGGTGCCGCCCTGAAGTAGCGAACGGCGAGTAAAATCGTGCATCGTCCTTCCTCCCAATTGACTGTGTTTTTCTTGTTTTTGATCTGGCCTGTTGGTCGGCCATTCAGATCGATCAGTCGGTCAGCTATTCAGTCGTTTCCCCGTCGAATCGTCGAACAGATGGACCAGCGCCGGATCCGGCTTGAGCCGGACCTTGTCGCCCGGGTTGAACTGATGGCGCTCGCGGAACACCGCGACCACCTGCTCGCCGCCGAGCTTGGCGAACACCTGGGTCTCCGAGCCGGTCGGCTCGACCACCACGATCTCGGCTTCGGCGCCGTCATCGGCAATGGTGAAATGCTCGGGCCGCACGCCGTAGACCGCGGGCTGGCCGTCGGAATTGGCCGGCGCCGATTTCAGCGGCAGCTTGACGCCGTTCGGTCCCTCGAAATAGGCGGCGCCGTTGACCTTGCCCTTGAGGAAATTCATCGCGGGCGAGCCGATGAAACCGGCCACAAACTGGTTCTCCGGCTTGTCGTAGAGCTCGAGCGGCGAGCCCATCTGCTCGACGATGCCGTCATGCATCACCACGATCTTGTCGGCCATGGTCATGGCCTCGATCTGGTCGTGGGTGACGTAGACGGTCGTGGTCTTCAGCCGCTGATGCAATTCCTTGATCTCGGTGCGCATGGCGACGCGCAGCTTGGCGTCGAGGTTCGACAGCGGCTCGTCGAACAGGAACACCTGGGGATCGCGCACGATGGCGCGGCCCATCGCAACACGCTGGCGCTGGCCGCCGGAGAGCTGGCGCGGATAGCGCTCGAGCAGCGGCGTCAGCGCGAGGATTTCCGCCGCGCGCTTGACGCCGGTCGAGATCTCCTCGGGCTTGGCGCCGCGCAGCTTCAGCGAGAAGCCCATATTGTCGGCGACCGTCATGTGCGGATAGAGCGCGTAGTTCTGGAACACCATCGCAATGTCGCGCTCTTTGGGCTGGACATTGTTGACGACGCGGTCGCCGATCGAGATCGTTCCAGAGGTGATGTTCTCAAGTCCCGCCAGCATGCGCAGCAGGGTCGACTTGCCGCAACCGGAAGGGCCGACCAGAACGACGAACTCGCCGTCCTCGATCGGGATCGACACGCCGTGCAGGACTTCAAAATTGCCGAATGACTTCCGCACGTCGCGAATCTGGACCGACGACATCCACTTCCCTCCCTCAAGTTCCCGACGGCGTACGACGAGTGCCGCCACCGCTCTGTTTTGTTCCGGCCACGCTGGGTACGCGGCTCCGTTGGACTTGCGTTATTGTCCGCAGTTTATCTGGTTTTGGCAATCGTTCGATTAGCAATCGCTTGGTAGCGCTGTCAATATCGGTTTGTCTGCGACGAACGTCGTGATATGAGCGGCAAATGGCCCGAAAACATATCACGCCAGGCAAGATCCGGCTCGCCGAAGTCGCGAAGCTTGCCGGCGTCAGTCCGATTACGGCCTCGCGCTTCTTCAGGAATCCGGACGCACTCTCGGCCGGCAAGCGCGCCCGGGTCGAGAGTGCGGCAAAAGAACTCGGCTACGTGCCCAATCTCGCGGCACGCGCGCTTGCGTCGCAGCGCACCGAAGTGATCGGTGTCCTGATCCCGTCGCTGACCAACAATGTGTTCGCCGACGTGCTGCGCGGCATCTATGACGCGCTCGATGGCAGCCGCTACAGCATTCAGCTCGCCAACACCCGCTACAGCATCCTGCAGGAAGAGCGCCTGCTGCGTCTTTTTCTGGCACAGAAGCCGGCCGGGCTGATCATCACCGGCATCAACCAGACCGCCGATTCCCGCCGTGTCATGGAGGCAGTGGATTGCCCGATCGTGCAAATCATGGAGGTCGGCCCCTCGCCGATCGACATGATGATCGGATTCTCGCATTTTGACGCGGCAAAAGCCGCGATCGCTCACCTCCTTGCGCAGGGCTACCGGCGGATCGGCTTCCTCGGCGCGCGAATGGATCCGCGGGTGCAGCGGCGGCTTGACGGCTATCGCGCCGCGATGACCGAGGCCGCCCTGTTTGATCCGCAGCTCATCGTCACCACGGCGATACCGACCTCGGTGACGCTGGGCGGGACGCTGTTTGCCGACCTGCTCGCCAAGGCGCCCGACATCGACGCGGTGTTCTGCGTTAATGACGACCTTGCACTCGGCGCGCTGTTCGAATGCAAGCGTCGCCACATGGCGGTGCCGGAGCAGATGGCGATCGTCGGCTTCAACGACCTCGAATTCATGGCATCGAGCGAGCCGACGCTGAGCAGCGTGCGCACCAATCGCTACGAAATGGGCAGAAACGCTGCCATGATGGTGATCGAAACGCTGGAAGGACGCCGCCCCGCCGAGCCCGTTGTCGATCTGGGCTTCAGCGTCATGGAACGCCAGAGTTCGGCACGACGCAGCTGACATCCGCCCGACACCAGCCCGTCATAAGACACGCAAAAAATGACAAAATGGTAGCGCAACCAAGTCCCTTCAACTAAGGTCCAATCCATCCACCGAAACACCCGTGCGTGATCGTCGAGGTTTGTAGTGCGCGACGATTTGCGCAAGGTAGAACAGAGTTGAACCAGAGCCCTTGAATGGGCCCATCAAAAGTTTGCATTGCGGGAGAAACCAATGACAAAACCCCACACCAACGGGCACAGCGCCGCAGGCGAGACCAACAAGGGCAAGGGCCGCAGGCTCCGCTCCCAGGAATGGTTCGACAACCCGCACAATCCGGGCATGACCGCGCTCTATCTCGAGCGCTACCTGAACTACGGCCTGACCCGCGAGGAATTGCAGTCGGGCAAGCCGATCATCGGCATCGCCCAGACCGGCAATGACCTGTCGCCCTGCAACAGGCATCACCTCGAGCTCGCGCATCGCGTCCGCGAGGGCATCCGCGCCGCTGGCGGCATCGCCATGGAGTTTCCAACCCATCCGATCCAGGAGACCGGCAAGCGCCCAACCGCGGCGCTCGACCGTAACCTCGCCTATCTCGGCTTGGTCGAGATCCTGTTCGGCTATCCGCTCGACGGCGTCGTGCTGACCACCGGCTGCGACAAGACCACACCGGCCTGCATGATGGCGGCCGCGACCGTCAACCTGCCGGCGATCGTGCTGTCGGGCGGCCCGATGCTGAACGGCTGGCACGAGGGCCAGCGCACCGGCTCCGGCACGGTGGTCTGGAAGGCGCGCGAGCGACTCGCCGCGGGCGAGATCGACTATGAGCAGTTCATCGAGATCGTGGCCTCCTCGGCGCCCTCGGTCGGCCATTGCAACACCATGGGCACCGCCTCGACGATGAACTCGCTCGCCGAGGCGCTCGGCTTCTCGCTGCCGGGCTGCGCGGCGATCCCGGCGCCCTATCGCGAGCGCGGCCAGATCGCCTACGAGACCGGCAAGCGCATCGTCGACATGGTCTGGGACGACCTCAAGCCGTCGGACTTCCTGACCCGCGAGGCGTTCGAGAACTGCATCGTGGTCAACTCCGCGATCGGCGGCTCGACCAATGCGCCGATCCACATCAATGCGCTGGCGCGCCATGTCGGCGTCGAGCTGTCGATCGACGACTGGCAGAAATACGGCCACGACGTGCCGCTGCTGGTCAACATGCAGCCGGCGGGCTTCTATCTCGGCGAGGAATATCACCGCGCCGGCGGCGTGCCCTCGGTGGTGCGCGAGTTGATCAAGCACAAGCGCATCCACGAAGGCGCCCTCACCGTCAACGGCCGCACCATGGGCGAGAATTGCAAGGAAGCGCCGAAGCCCGACGGCGACGTGATCTGGGGCTACGACAAGCCGCTGGTGAAAGACGCCGGCTTCCTGGTCTTGCGCGGCAATCTCTTCGATTCCGCGATCATGAAGACCAGCGTGATCTCGAAGGAATTCCGCGACCGCTATCTGTCCAACCCGAAGGACCTCAACGCCTTCGAGGGCCGCGCCGTCGTGTTCGAGGGCCCGGAAGACTATCACGCGCGGATCGAGGATTCCGCGCTCGACATCGACGAGCACTGCATCCTGTTCATCCGCGGCACCGGCCCGATCGGCTATCCCGGCGGCGCCGAGGTGGTGAACATGCAGCCGCCGGCGGCGCTGATCAAACGCGGCATCCTGTCCCTGCCCTGCATCGGCGACGGCCGGCAGTCCGGCACCTCGGGCTCGCCCTCGATCCTCAACGCCTCGCCGGAAGCGGCGGCCGACGGCGGGCTCGCGATCCTGAGGAGCGGCGACAAGGTGCGTATCGACCTCAACAAGGGCAGCGCCAACATCATGATCTCCGAGGATGAGCTGCGCACCCGCCGCGCCGAGCTGAAGGCCAAGGGCGGCTTCCCGCACCCGGCCAACCAGACGCCGTGGCAGGAGCTCTACCGCCAGACCGTCGGCCAGCACGCCACCGGCGCCTGCCTCGAGCTCGCGACGCGCTACCACGACATTGCCGGCAAGGTCGGCGTGGCGCGGGACAATCACTGATCTGCAGGACCGTCATTGCCGGGCTTGACCCGGCAATCCATCGCTCTTCGAAAGATGGACGCGCGGGTCAAGCCGCGCATGGCAGCAAAAAACATACGAGAACCGAAGGAAGAAACGCATGTCCAATCGACTGAAGGGAAAGCGCGCCGTCGTCACCGCCGCGGCGGCAGGTATCGGGCGCGCATGCGCGATCGCATTCGCGCGTGAAGGCGCCACCGTGATCGCCACCGACATCAACGAAAGCGGCATCGCCAGCCTCGGCAAGGACGGCATCGCCGAGACCGCCCGGCTCGACGTTCGCAGCACCGCCGACGTCAACGATTTCGCCAAGCGCGTCGGCAAGATCGACATCCTGCTTAATGCGGCAGGCTTCGTGCATCACGGCACCATTCTGGAATGCTCAGACGAAGACTTCGACTTCTCGTTCGATCTCAACGTCAAATCCATGCACCGGACCATCAAGGCGTTTCTGCCTGCGATGCTGGCGGGCGGCGGCGGCAGCATCGTCAACATTTCGTCCTGCGCGGCGTTGCGGCCGCCGGCCAACCGTTATGTCTACAGCGCGTCGAAGGCGGCAGTTTCGCTGCTCACGCGCGCGGTTGCGCTCGACTTCATCACTCAGGGCGTCCGCTGCAACAGCATCTGCCCGGGTACCGTGGAAACGCCTTCGATGCTTGATCGCGCCGCTGCGGCAGGCCCGGACGGACGCGAAAAGTTCGTCGCTCGCCAGAAGATGGGCCGGCTCGGCACCGCCGAGGAAATCGCCGCTATGGCGGTCTACCTTGCAAGCGACGAGGCCGCATTCACGACCGGCGTCGACATGGTCGTCGACGGCGGCTTCATGCTGTGATCTCGACCTCTCCCCGCCCTTCTGCGGGGAGCGGTCGGAAGCGAAGCTTCCGGGTGAGGGGCGAGGCACAATACCTCCGCACCAGTATGTGGAGACAACCCCTCACCCCACCCCTCTCCCCGCAAGTGCGGGGCGAGGGAGCAGAACGTCCGTGCGGCCGCACCGAGGAAACGTCAAAGGACCAAAGCAATGAACAAGATCGATCTCAACGACCGCTGCGCCGTCGTCACCGGCGGCGCGCAAGGGTTCGGCCGCGCCATCACCGAGCGCTTCGTTGCATCCGGCGCCAGGGTCGCGATCTGGGACTTCGACCAGCCGCTGGCAGAGAAGACCGCGCGGGCAATCGGCGAGAACGTGATCGCAATCAAGACCGACGTCACCGATCCCGCTGCGGTCGACGCCGCACGCGATCAGACGCTGCGGGCATTCGGCAAGATCGACATCCTCGTCAACAACGCCGGCATCACCGGAGCCAACAAGCCGGTATGGGAGACCGAGCTCGACGATTGGCGCAGGGTGATGCGCATCAATCTCGAGGGACCCTTCATCTGCTGTAAGGCGATCGTGCCGACCATGATCGGCCAGAAATACGGCCGCATCGTCAACATCGCCTCGGTCGCCGGAAAGGAAGGCAATCCGAACGCCGCGCATTATTCCTCGTCGAAGGCCGGCCTGATCGCACTGACGAAATCGCTCGGCAAGGAGCTCGCGCAGCACGACATCCTGGTCAACGCGGTGACGCCGGCCGCGGCGAAGACCGCGATCTTCGACCAGATGACGCAAGCGCACATCGACTTCATGCTGTCGAAGATTCCGAAGGCCCGCTTCGTGCAGGTCGAGGAGCTGGCCTCGATGGTGGCGTGGCTGGCCTCAGAGGATTGCGCGTTCTCGACCGGCGCGGTGTTCGACATCTCCGGCGGCCGGGCGACGTACTAACTCCCTCGCCTCGCTGGCTGCCGAAGCGCCGTGACAAGATGATCGGCGAGCAATGACGCCGCGCGCGCGAGGTTGGGCGCGCGATGCAACCGGATCTCGGCTCGCGGCAGTCGCGGCATGCCGTCGCGCGCGGTCAGTCGCCGCAACGTCGGCGGAAAGGTGCCCGACTTCACGACCGTCACGGCAAGACCCTGCGCCGCGATCGCCTCGACCGCGGACAGGCTGTGGCTGACAAAGGCGAGCCGCCACGGCCGGCTCGCTTGGTCGAGCGCCTGCATCGCCCAGCTCCGAAACAGACAGCCCTGCGGATAGAGCGCAACCGGCAACGGGTCGAGCTCCTCGACGCGATGTGTGGCACTCGCGGCCCACACCGCCTGCTCCGTGCGCAGCAACTCGCCCTCGCCGCGCCCCTCGGGGTGCATTGCGATCACGAGGTCATAGGCTTCGCCGAGCCGGTCCGTCATCGACGAGGTCAGCCCGGTTTCCATCTCGACATGGATCAGCGGATAATTGGCGATGAACTCCTTCAGCAGCGGCGGGACGATCAGCGTCCCGTAATCGTCCATCACGCCAAGGCGGACCCGCCCGTCGATGCCGTGCTCGCGAACCCGGCCGACCGCCTCGGCGTTGAGGCTCAGAATTCGGCGGGCATAACCGAGCAGCCCCTCGCCGGCCGCGCTCAGATCGACGCTGGACGTGCTGCGGCGAAACAGCTCGGCCTGCAACCGCTCCTCCAGCCGCTTCACCTGCATGCTGACGGCGGATTGTGTCCGGTTCAGCGCCGCGGCGGCGCGGGTGAAGGAGCGATGATCCGCCACCGCGACAAAGGCCTGCAAGAGATCCGGGTCGAGGACGGGCGCACTCATCAGAATCCGTGATTTGCTTGATCAAATTTATTGCATTCACTGATTATCGACCGTTCCCTAGATTGTGCAAGCAAAACAGCGGGATCGGAGCGGGATGGGCGAGATTTGGGGGGTGTTGGCCGCGGTCGCGTCGAGTGCGCTCGGCGGAACCTCGATCGGGGCAACGCGGTTTCTGGCCGGCACCATCGATCCGCTGGCGATCGGCGCATTCCGCTTCGGCATCGGCGTGCTGCTGTTGCTGCCGCTGGCGCTGCTGCAACGTGGAAGCTGGCCGTCGCGACGCGACTGGCCCGGTGTCGCCGGCCTCGGCCTCTTGTTCTTTGCGGCGTTTCCGATCTTGTTCAACGCGTCGCTGATCTTCACCACCGCCGCCCGCGGCGCGCTCGCGCTCTCGACGCTGCCGCTGCTCACCATGCTGGTTGCTGCGGCGCTCGGTGCCGAGCCGCTCACCGCGCGAAAGACCACAGGCGTGCTGGTCACGATCCTGGGTGTCTCGATGGCGCTGCTCTCAGGCCTCGCCACGGCCCCGCCGGGTGCCTGGCGCGGTGATCTCCTGATGGTCGGAGCCGCGCTGTGCATGGCGCTCTACAGCATCTGGTCGAAGCCCTACATCCGCCGCTCCGGCCCGATCACCTTCACCACACTCGCGATGGCGGCCGGGGCCGCGGTCCTGATAACAGGCTCGCTGCTGCGCGGCAGTTTCGCACCGGTTGCGGAGTTCGGTGTGCCGCAATGGTTCGGCGCGACCTATCTCGGCGCGTTCGGCGCAGCACTCACCTTCTATCTGTGGGCCTTCGCGCTGGAACGGACCACGCCGACCCGGGTGGCCATCTCGGTCACCGTCAATCCGATTGCCGCCTCGCTGGTCGGCGCGGCGCTGCTCGGCGAGCCGCTGAGCTGGAATTTGATCGCCGGCATCGTCACCGTTTTCGTCGGCATCTGGATCGCGACGACCGAGCCGCAACAGGCACGCGTCGTCGCGCCCGACGCACACTGACCTGCGGCCACGCACCGGCAAGGCCGTCCGCGAATCCGTGCTAGCCTGAGACTCCGGTCCAGGCCAACCCGAGGCGGCGCGCGTTGAACATTTCCCTCTATGACGTCTCCGTGTGGGTGCTGCCGCTGGTGATCGCCATCACGTTTCACGAAGCCGCGCACGGCTTCGTCGCGCACCGGCTCGGCGACGACACCGCCTGGAAGCTCGGCCGCGTCAGCTTCAACCCGCTGAAGCACATCGACCCGTTCGGCACGCTGATCCTGCCCGCGATGCTGCTGTTCGCGCATTCGCCGTTCCTGTTCGGCTACGCCAAGCCGGTGCCGGTGAACTTCCGCAAGCTCAACCATCCCAAGCTCGACATGGTCTGGGTGGCGCTGGCCGGTCCGGTCACCAACATCATCCTGGCGACCGCGGCGGCGCTGGCATTCCACGCGCTGCCATTGGTTCCAGCCGATGCCGCAAAGTGGACCGCGGACAATCTGAAAAACGCGTTCCTGATCAACATCGTGCTCGCGATCTTCAACATGATGCCGATCCCGCCGCTGGACGGCGGCCGGGTCGCGGTCGGGCTGCTGCCGCGGCCGCTGGCAATCCCGCTGGCCCGGCTGGAGCCCTACGGCATGCTGATCCTGGTCGGACTTCTGATCCTGCTGCCCGTGATTGGCAGGCAAGTCGGCCTAAATCTTGATGTTATTTCAACGATACTGCGAACTCTGACCGGCTATGTGATCAATGCCCTTCTCCTCATTACCGGAAACACATAGCCTTTGATCTGGCGCATGGTGTAACCGGAAATCGGTGCCACTTTCCGGAACATGCGCAAGGACGGGAACGCTTCGAGGCCATGGTGATCAAAGCTGCCGATATGCTGATTGCACGACGCGCCGATACGCGTGCGCGGGCTGACTTTGCAACCTGGAAGATGATGGCGAAGCTGAACGGCGCCTCCGCCCTGCCGCCGGAGGCGCAGAATTTCCTGGCCATCTACAAGAGGCTGCTGGATCAGATGAGCGACGGCGAGGCCAGCGAGGCGACGATCCTGGAGATGTACCGCACCTACTATGCGGAGATGGGCGGCGCAGGCAAGGCGCCCGAAGTTCCGGCACGCTCGCGCGAACCGGCCGCCGACACCGGCAACGTCACGGCGTTCCGCCGCCTGCCCACCAAGAAGGCGGCCGCCTCCGCCCCGAACGCCAAACGTCCGATGCCGGTGGCGCTGATCTTCGCCTGCCTCGTCGTGGTCTACGTCGCGATCCGCTACTACTGGAAATAGCGCGGCTTCGCTTCAAGCCATTCCCGCCTTCCTCATGAACGCGCGCAGACGCTGCGGCGTCGCGTCGCGTGTCACAGGCCGCTCAATCGCCGCAGCGTGGAATATCGCGCGCGATCGATCGCGCCTGTGCCCTAGGCGATACGCCCGATGCCGGGCATAATGAGGAACTCAAGAACAAAAATCATACTGGAGGAAAGATGAAGCGTTCCATTGCAGCCCTGATCATGACGACGACCCTCGTCTTCGTGGGCGGTGCATCGGCGCAGACGATGGACAAGGTCGCCAAGGTCGGCGCCCTCGGCGATCAGTCCGGTCTCTATCAGGACATCGGCGGCCCCGGCTCGACGGTGGCTGCGCAGATGGCGATCGAGGATTCGGGGCTACTGGCGAAGGGCTGGAAGATCGATTTGATCTCGGCCGACCACCAGAACAAGCCCGACGTCGCGGTCAACATCGGCAAGCAGTGGATCGATGTCGAGAAGGTCGACGTGTTCGTCGATCTGGCGGCGTCCAATGTCGGGCTTGCGATCGCCAACCTCGCCAAGGAGAAGAACGTCGTCAATTTGAACTCGGGCTCTGCCTCGTCCGACCTCACGGGTGCGCAGTGCTCGCCGAACACGGTGCACTGGGTCTACGACACCTACATGCTCGCCAACGGCACCGGCAAGGCGCTGGTGAAATCCGGCGGCGACACCTGGTTCTTCCTCACCGCGGACTACGCGTTCGGCCAGGCGCTGGAGCGCGACACTTCGAATGTCGTCACCGCGAATGGCGGCAAGGTGCTCGGCAGCGTCAAGCATCCGCTCAACAACGCGGACTTCTCGTCCTTCCTGCTGCAGGCGCAAAGCTCGAAGGCCAAGATCGTCGGCCTTGCCAATGCCGGCGGCGACACCACCAACGCGATCAAGCAGGCTGCCGAATTCGGCATCGTCTCGGGCGGCCAGCGGCTCGCCGGCATGCTGCTGTTCATTACCGACATCAATGCGCTCGGCCTCAACGTTGCGCAGGGCCTGAACTTCACCGAGACGTTCTACTGGGACATGAACGACCAGACCCGCGCGTTCTCGAAGCGCTTCATGGAGCGGTTCAAGAAGAACCCGCCGACCATGGTGCAGGCCGGCGTCTACGCCTCGCTGATCCATTACTTCAAGGCATTGGAAGCGCTCGGCGGCAATCCGCATGACGGCCGCGCCGTCGTCGCCAAGATGAAGGAGCTGCCGACCGACGATCCGCTGTTCGGCAAAGGATCGATCCGAATCGACGGCCGCAAGATCCACCCCGCCTATCTGTTCGAGGTGAAGAAGCCGTCGGAGTCGAAATATCCGTGGGACTATTACAAGCTGATGGCGACCATCCCCGCGGATGAAGCCTTCCTGCCGCTCGAGAAGAGCGCCTGCCCGCTGGTGAAGAAGAGCTGAGGCCTCGTTATTCCGGGCTTCGCGGCGCGAGCGCCCGGAGTTCAACGATCCGCCGAGCATGCGGCACCATGGATTCCGGGCTCGCGACTTTGTCGCGCCCCGGAATGACCACGGTTACTTCTTCGGTTTGTTGAAGGTAACGGGAAGCGTGAAGGAGAACTGGTCCTCGGTCAGTCCGGCCGGCGGCGCCGGCACCGGATCGGAGCGGTGGACCATCAAGACCGCGGCGTCATCGAACGCAACGTCTCCCGACGTTTCCATCACCGCAACGGACAAGACCTTGCCGAGACGATTGAGCACCAGGGCAAGCTTCACCTTGCCCTCCTTCGCCTTGCCGTTCTCCGGGAATTTCTTGTGCAGGTCGAGATAGGCGCTGATCTTCTTGCCCCATTTGGCGGTCAGCGCGAGCTTGTCCTTGCCAATCCCGGGATTCGGCGCCTTCGTCGTCTCCGACTGGCGCGCGTCCTCCAGCTTGGTCGGCGCAGCGGCTTCTGAAGCCTGCTGTGCTTCCTGAGCGTTGGTCTCGACCTTGGCGACCTTGGCCTCGTCCTCCTTCTGCTTCTTGGCGGTGTCTTCCGTCACGATGCGATCGGGGTCGTCGGCCTCCATCGGCTTGGCCTGCGGCAGGTCGGTGTCCTTCACCTCTGCCTTCTGCTGCGCCATCTCCTGCACGGCCTGTTGCTCGTCAGCCGGCGCACCTGGCGGTGCGGCGTCATCGGGCACGTCGGGAGAGGCGAGCTCGACGGCGTATTCCGCGCCGGCGGCACCAAGGCCTTCATCACCATCGTCGCCGCGCAAATTCGTCAGCGCCAGCGCCGCGCCGCCGAGATGCAGCCCGACCGCCGTCACCGCGGCGATCACCCAGAGCCGCTTCGACGTCCGCAGGTCAAGATCGGGGTTGGTGGACATCGCTGTTCGCCGTCAGGGTTTTGCCGGCTCGGCCTGCGCCGGTGCGGGCGTTCCCGGAACGCCCTCGAGCGCAACCAGCTTGACATGCGTGTAGCCGCCGGAGCGCAACAGCTCCATCACGCCCATCAGCTCGCCATAGGGCACCATGCGATCGGCGCGCAGGAACACGTATTTGTCGCGGCTCATGTCGGGCACCGCATCGAGCGAATTGACCAGGTCGGCCCGCTTCACGGCGTTCTCGCCGATCGCCAGTGTCAGGTCCGGCTTGATGCTGACATAGGTCGGCTTGTCCGGTTTCTTCTGCGGCGTTGCGCTGGAGGTCGGCAGATCGATCGGCAAATCGACGGTCGAGAGCGGCGCCGCCACCATGAAGATGATCAGCAGCACCAGCATCACGTCGATGAATGGCGTGACGTTGATCTCGTGGGATTCCGCGAAATCGTCGTCGCCATCGTTCTCGGAGATCGAGACGGCCATCGCCTACTCCGCCGCCGCAGCGCGCGGAAGCGCGGTGCGCGGAACGTCACCATGGGTGCGGTCGAGATCACGCGACAGCAGCCGTCCCGCCGCGCCCGAGGCGCGGTTGACCAGCTCGAGATAGACCTTCGTGACGCGCGAGAAATGGTTGTAGATGATCACCGCCGGGATCGCCGCGACGAGGCCGATCGCGGTTGCGAGCAGCGCTTCCGCGATGCCGGGCGCCACCACGGCAAGGTTCGTCGTCTGCGACTTCGAAATGCCGATGAAGCTGTTCATGATACCCCAGACCGTGCCGAACAGGCCGACGAACGGCGACGTCGCGCCGATGGTCGCGAGCAGGCCCATGCCGACGCGGATCTTGCGGGCTTCCGCGCGCACGATTTCGGCAAAGCTCGATGCCGCGCGCTCCTTGATGCCGGCGTCGCCGGAGATGCCCGCCGACAGTCGTCCCTCGCGCATCGCAGCTGCAATGAACGACGACAGCACGCTGCCCTTGGCGCCGAGGGCGAACTGCGCTTCCGCCAGCGACCGCGATTCAGCGATCTTGGCGAGCGCGCCGCGCAGCTTGCTCTGCGCCACAGTCAGCTCGACCATCTTGGCGATGAACACCGTCCAGGTCACCAGCGATGCGAACGCCAGACCGAGCATCACCGCCTTTACGATGATGTCGGCGTTCAGGAACATGTTCCACGGCGACAATTCGTGCAGGCCGGTCGAGGTCGACTTCAGCACCTTGCCATCGCCGTTCGCAGACGCGGCCGGCGACACATCGAGTGCGGTCGGTACGGGAGCTGCTGCGGCAGGTGCCGGCGCGGCCTGGGCTTGCGGCGCCGCGGGCGCGGCCGGGGCAGCCGCCGCAGGAGGGGCAGCCTGTGGTTGAGCCACGGGTGCGGACTGGGCCCGGATCACGGGCGCGGGCTGCGCGGCAGGCGCCGTTTGCTGCTGCGCCGAACACGGCGCGGCCAGCATCAGCATCGCCAGCGAGGCGACCATGGCGGATGCAGCGGGAAACTTGAATGTCATCATCAGTTACACTTCAGCCCAGTGACGGATCAGGTTGTGATAAATCCCGGTCAATTTGACCGTTTCAGGGTCATCGCGGCCCAGCCGCTCCACCAGAGCCTGGATCGCAGTATCGAGATCAAAGATCAGGCTGCGCGCGTGGGCATCCCGTACCATGCTCTGCAGCCAGAAAAAAGACGCTACGCGGGTCCCCCGCGTGACCGGCGTGACCAGATGCAAGCTGGACGCAGGATAAACCACGAGATCGCCTGCCGGCAGCTTGATTTCATGGGATCCGTAGAGGTCCTCGATGACGAGCTCGCCGCCATCGTACTCTTCGGGCTCCGATAAAAACAGCGTGACCGACAGGTCGGTGCGGATCCGCATGCCCGTCAGCCTGTCGCCCCGCACCGCATTGTCGACGTGCAGGCCGAAATGGTGCCCGTCGCTTGCGGCATAGCGGTTGAACAAGGGTGGAAAGATTCTAAGCGGGATCGCCGCGGAGATGAACCGCGGGCTTGCCGACAGCGCCGACAGGATCCGGGTGCCGAGCTGCCGCGCGACCTCGCTGTCGGGCGGCAGCTGCTCGTTGCGCTTGACCATCGCGGACGCGGCACCCGCGGTCGAGCGGCCGTCCTCCCAATCGCTGGCGTCCATGATGCGGCGGAAGTCCGCCACATCAGCCTTGCTCAATACGTCGGGAATACAGACCAGCATCTTGTGCCGCGAAGCCTCCGTCAGTAACGCGCAGAAACGACCAGATACGCCGCGCGTCCCGGCGCTTCGAGCACGAACGGTGCTGCGCTCTGGTACAGCGCGTCGTAGTAGCGCTTGTCGAAGATGTTGTTGACGAACAGCTTCATGGTCCAGTGCTTGTCGATCTTGGCCTCGGCAAAGGCGTCGAAGCGCCAATAGCTCGGGATCGACGTGCCCTGGTTGGCCGCGAGCAGCGTGCCGCCATAGACCTTCGAGCGATACACCGCCTGCCCGCCCAGCTCCCACATGTCGGTGAGCTGGTACTTCGTCAACATGCTGAACGACTGATGCGCGACGTTGGCGAGCGGCAGGCCGACGTTAGACGTCCCATACAAAGCCGTGTTGGCAGGCGGCGCCATCGACTGCGTCACTGCCGACTGCATCAGCACGAGACCGCCGAACACGCTCCATTTATCGGTGATCTTGCCGCCGACGCCGAGGTCGATGCCGCGGATACGGTAAGCGGCGCCTGCGGTAATACAGGACACGTTACCGACGGTCCCGGCGGGAACGGAGCACCCTGCCGGGATCGACCCGGCCGGGGTCGAGGTGTTGATATTCTGCGCTTCGCGGGCGTTTTCCTTCTCGGTCTGGAACAACGCCGCCGTCACCAGAAGATGGCGGTCGAACAGCTCCCACTTGGTGCCGACCTCGATGGCCTTGTTCTTTTCCGGCCCGAAGATCTGGGTGTTGCCGCCGGCAAGGTTGGGATTGATGCCGCCATAGGCTGTGCTGGTGCCGTCGAACTCGGCGCCGACAGGGTTGGACGAGGTCGCGTACGCCGCATAGACGCTGCCGTTCGGCAGCGGCTTCAGCGTGAGACCTACGTTGAAGTTCGGCATCCCGAACTGGGCGGACTGCTGACCGAGCGTGCCATTCGTCGCGAACGCGGACGTGTTGATCTTGTAGTCGTCGTAACGGACGCCGCCATTGAGGATGACGAAGTCGTTGTAGTTGGCGGAATCCATCACGTATCCGCTCACGGTGTCGATACCGATCCTGGTCGGTCGTCCCATGAGCGACGGGATTCCGAACGGCTGATTGGTGTTGACCGGGTTGAATACGCTGACACCGGAGAGCGAGCCGCTCCCCGTGAAGGACGATGTGCCGGTCGTGATCTCGGAGGCAAGGCCGGTGTAGCTGTCGATCGAAGACCGCTCGTTGTCGTATTCGACGCCGGCCGTCGTGGTGTGCTTGAACCCAAGACCGTCGACCGATTTGTAGGTCGCCTCGGTCTGGTTGGCGAACACGTCGGTGACCTGGTAGCGGCTTTGCGGGTTGGTCGTGAGCGTATAGCTCGTGAACGGCGCGCCGGCGGCCAGCGTCGGCGATTCCGGCAGCGTGCCGATATAGTTCTGGGTCGAACGCGATTCCCGGATCTTGTTGCTGATCGTCAGGTCCGGCGTGATCTGAACCTCGGCATTGATCGTGCCGATGTCCTGCCCGGTCCGGAAGAAGTCGCGATTGACGAAGCCGTAGAAATTATTGCGGTTGACGCCGAAGTCCGGGAACGGGCCGCCGGCCGTGCTCGCGGTGCTCGGCCGGTAGTAAGGCACGCCGAAATCCGGAATGCCGGTGAGCTCGGTATGGATGTAGTTGCCGGTGATCTTCACCGCATCGACCGGCTTCCACGTTCCTGCCACGAACGCGCCATCGCGGTTGTCGGTGACATAGCTGCGGCCGGCGACGCCGGCATCCTGGAACAGGCCGCCGGCGCGGATCGCCAGCGTCGGACTGATCACCTGGTTGACATCGAGCGTCACCCGCTTGGTGCGATCGGTGCCGAACGAGGTGTCCATGTTGTAGAAGCTGTTCTCCGTGGTCGCCTGCTTGGTGACGATGTTGATCGCGCCGCCGGTGGTGCCGCGGCCCGCGAAGGACGAGCCCGGGCCGCGCAGGATCTCGACCTGCTCGGTGAAGAAGTTCTCGCGGACGCTGACGCCGGCGTCGCGCACGCCGTCGATGAAGATGTCGTTGCGCGCATCGAAGCCGCGGATGAAGAAGCGATCGCCGAACGCGTTGCCGCCCTCGCCGGTGCCGAGCGTGACGCCGGCCGTCGACAGGATCGCCGATTTCAGCGAGGTGGCGTTCTTGTCTTCGAGCACGTCCTTGGTCAGCACCGTGACCGACTTCGGCGTGTTCAGGATCGGCTCGGGATATTTGCCGGACGCCTGCAAGCGGTCGCCCTTGTACGGCGCGGCCGGATCCGCATAGCGGTCGCGATCGGCGGGAAGACCGCCGGCATTGGGAAACGGCACCGGCGCCTGCTGGGCCTGCTGGTTGCTGCGGCGCGCGGCGCGGCGCAGTGCGTTGCGGGCGCGCACCTGGTCCGATGTGGGCTTCGACGAGACGGGCCGCGGGCGCGCGACCGGGGCGTCGACATTCACCGGCGGCAGGCTGGACTGCTGCGCCTCCGCAGCCCCCGAAAACGACGCCACCGCGATCAGGCTCGCAACAGCGGAGACCTTCGTGGCGGAATAACCGGTATCATCAGCCGACCCCATCGCTGCATCGAAGCGCAGCGATCTCGGCGCCTTCACATTGCTCATTTCTTGCACGCCCCCAGAAGAGCAAGTTCGTTCGCGAAATCACCCGTGCGACGAACTGTCTCTTTCGGTTATCGAGCGCGACTTTTTTTATCAATGCGATCAGCGCCACAATTGGCTTGAATCGCCCCAATTCAAAGCGATTCTAATCTATGGTTTGAAATCGTTCTAAACTCTAGTTTTTAAGCGTTCTAATAATAGTTCTAAATTGCTGCCAACGCGCCTCACCAATCACTCGGCGCTTGGTGGCTTCATCAGCGAGAACAGCTCATCGATGGTCCGCTGCGCGACCTGCCGCACGCGATCGCTGTTCTCGAGGCCGGCGATGTTGACGCCATCGACGACGGCTTTGATCTCGTCGCGGAAGTCGGTGAGAAAGCGCAGCGGGTCACGCTGCTCGTTGGCGACGCGCGCGATCAACCCGGTGACCAGGATCTGGCATGCCATCATGCGCCCGTTCAACTCATCCATCGCAACCCTCATCCTCTCGCATCGTCGCTGCGCGATATGGACGACATCCCGCGGTGTTTCAACCGCGTCGCGCAAACCGCATCAGGTGAGCCGATGGAGAGCAGGTCAGAACCCTGCGAGGCGCGCGCTATTTCGCGGCGATGTGCTCGGCATCCTCACCGAGCGCCTTGATGCGATCCTTGACCTCGCGCAGCGTGGCCAGTCCGCTCTCGACATGCTTGTCCGATACGTCGCGGAGCACGTCGCCGGCGATCTCATCGCGCAGACTGTCGAGATCGTCGACGAGGCGGCGCCCGCTCTTCGTCAGGAACAGCCGATTGGCGCGGCGATCCCTGGGATCGGGACGGCGTTCGAGCAGGCCATGTTCGACGAGACGGTCAAGCAGCCGCACCAGCGAGATCGGCTGCAACTCGAGCACGTCGGCGAGATCGACCTGGGACAGCCCCTCCTGCTCGCGCAGGCGGAACAGTACAATCCATTGTGCGCGCGTGGTGCCTCGCGCCTTGGCGCGATGATCGATATAGTTGCGCAGCAGCCTGGAACTCTCGACGAGCTGCGCAATGAACTGGCGTTTGAGATCGCGCGACATGGTGGTCCTCGGAGCGTTTCCCGGTCGGAATGTTTCTGCTCGTTTCTGGCCTAAACCTTTCCAAATGTTTAGGATTCTCAAGCCTTGGTGTGTTTACACATTAAGTGCACGCATATTATATCCGCAAGCTCTGTGAACCGTTTCGATCACCCTTTATTGTTACGTCGAGCCCAAGAGTCCGCATGTCAAAGTCACGCACCATCGGTTGGGTTTTAGTGATCGCTGCGGTTGGCGCCGCCGGTTATTTCGGCTGGCAAAAATACTCCGACAACAAGCTGGCGGCTGAGGCCGCGCAGAAGCGTGCCGCCCAGCAACGTCCGGCCGTTCCGGTCAAGATTTCGCCGGTCGAGAAGGCCGACTTTCCGGTCTACCTGACCGGTCTCGGCACGGTGCAGGCGTTCAACACCGTCCAGGTTCGCACCCGGGTCGACGGCCAGATCACCAGGATCGCCTTCAAGGAAGGCCAGTTCGTCAAGGCCGGCGACACGCTGGTGGAGATCGATCCGCGGCCTTATCAGGCGACGCTCGACCAGGCCAAGGCCAAGAAGGCCCAGGACGAGGCCAACCTCGCCAACGCCAATCTCGACCTGCAGCGCTACACCAAGCTCGGCGAGTTCGCGACGCGCCAGCAGCTCGACACCCAGCGCTCCACCGTGGCCCAGCTCACGGCCCAGATCGCGGCCGACGACGCCGCCATCTTCAACGCTCAGACCCAGCTCGACTACGCCACCGTGAAGTCCCCGATCGACGGCATCGTCGGCCTGCGACTGGTCGATATCGGCAACATCGTCAACGCCTCGGCCCAGACCGGCATCGTGACGATCACCCAGATCGAGCCGATCACGGTGATCTTCACCGCGCCGGAAGACCAGCTGCCCGATATCAAGGCGGCACTGGCGGTGGCGCCGCCGAAGACCATTGCCCTGACCACCGACGGCAAGCGGGTGCTGTCCACCGGAACCCTCGCGCTGATCAACAATCAGGTCGACACGACCAGCGGGACTGTCCGGCTGAAGGCGGTGTTTGATAACAAGGACCATGCGCTGTGGCCGGGTCAGTCGGTCTCGACGCGGCTTCTGGTCCGAACCTTGAAGGATGCCACCGTCGTCCCGGATGACGCGGTGCAGCATGGCACCGAGGGCCTGTACGCGTATTCAGTCAATCAGGAGAACAAGGCCGAGCTTCGCAAGCTCAAGGTCAGCCAGTCGATCGACGGCAAGTCGGTGATCGAGGATGGCCTGTCGCCGGGACAGCAGGTGATCACCGCGGGCCAGTACAAGGTCTCACCGGGAACCCTGGTGACGACGGCGGTAGCGAGCACGGACCCGTCCCAGTCGAAGGTTACGCAGGAATGAGCGACGGAATTTCCGCACCATTCATTCGCTTCCCGATCGGCACCTCGCTGCTGATGGCCGGCATCCTGTTCGTCGGCCTCGTCGCCTATCCCCTGCTGCCGGTCGCGCCACTGCCGCAAGTCGACTTCCCGACCATCCAGATCACCGCGACGCTGCCGGGCGGCAGCCCGGAGACGATGGCGAGTTCGGTCGCCCAGCCGCTGGAGCGCCAGTTCGCGCAGATCCCCGGCATCGCGCAGATGACCTCGACGAGCTATCTGGGCACCGCGTCGGTCACCATCCAGTTCGACCTCAACCGCTCGATCGACGGCGCCGCCAACGACGTGCAGGCCGCCATCAACGCCGCCAGCGGCCAGTTGCCGAAGAACCTTCCCTCGCCGCCGACCTATCGCAAGGTCAATCCGGCCGACGCGCCGATCATGCTGCTGTCGGCGACATCGGACACGCTGCCGCTGACCACGGTCAGCGATTCCGTCGACGCCCAGCTTGCCCAGCAGATCAGCCAGATTTCCGGCGTCGCGCAGGTCATCATCGGCGGCCAGCAGAAGCCGTCGGTTCGCGTCCAGATCGACCCGGCCAAGCTGGTGGCGAAAGGTCTGTCGCTGGAGGACGTCCGCGCCGCGATCAACATCGCAACCGTCGACAGCCCGAAGGGCAATATCGACGGCGCCACCCGTGCCTACACCATCTATGCCAACGACCAGTTGCTGACGGCGGACCCGTGGAACGACGTCATCATCGCCTACCGCAATGGCGGGCCGCTGCGCATCCGCGACATCGGCCAGGCGGTGACAGGACCTGAGGACGCCAAGCAGGCCGCCTGGGCCAACGGCAAGCGCGGCGTCTTTCTCGTCATCTTCAAGCAGCCGGGCGCCAACGTCATCGACACCGTCGACAAGATCAAGGCGGCCCTGCCCCGGCTGGTCGCGGCCATCCCGCCGGCGGTCAAGATCGAGGTCATCAGCGACCGCACCACCACGATCCGCGCCGCGGTGGAGGACGTCCAGTTCACCCTGCTGTTGACCATCTTCCTGGTCGTGATGGTGATCTTCGCCTTCCTGCGCAGCTTCTGGGCCACCGTCATCCCGGCCGTGACCGTGCCGCTGGCGTTGCTGGGCGCCTGCGCGCTGATGTGGATCTTCGGCTACACGCTCGACAATCTGTCGCTGATGGCGCTGACCATCGCGGTCGGCTTCGTGGTCGACGACGCCATCGTGATGCTGGAGAACATCAGCCGCTACATCGAGGAAGGCGAGCGGCCGATGGCCGCCGCCTTCAAGGGTTCCAAGGAGATCGGCTTCACCATCGTCTCGATCAGCATCTCGCTGGTCGCGGTTTTGATCCCGCTGCTGCTGATGGGCGGCATCATCGGCCGGCTGTTCCGCGAATTCGCGGTCGTGCTGGCGATGACCATCTTCGTCTCGATGTTCGTGTCGCTGACGCTGACGCCGATGATGGCCTCGCGCTTTCTGCGCGCCCACAATGAGGAACGGCACGGTCGTCTCTACAAGCTCAGCGAGCGCGGCTTCGACGCCATGCTGCGCGGCTACCAGAGCGGGCTCGACCTCGCGCTGCGCTGGAAGTTCACGACCCTGATGATCTTCTTTGCGACGCTGGCGCTGTCGATCTACATGTTCGTCATCATCCCGAAGGGCTTCTTCCCGCAGCAGGACGTCGGCTTGATCACCGCGACCTCGGAGGCCAGCCAGGACATCTCGTTCGCCGAGATGAAGGGCAAGCAGGAGGAGCTCAGCAAGATCGTCATGCAGGATCCCGGCGTGGCGACGGTGGCGATGGCGATCGGCGGCAGCGGCCGGGCCGGCAACAACGGCAACATGTTCATCACACTCAAGCCGCTGAACCAGCGCGATGCCAACGCGCAGCAGATCATCGGCCGGTTGCGGCCGAAGCTGGAGAAGGTGCTCGGTGCCCGGCTGTTCATGCAGGCCGCGCAGGACGTCCGCCTCGGCGGTCGCCCGACCCGCACCCAGTTCGAGTTCACCCTGCAGGACGCCAACCTCGCCGAGCTGAACGAATGGGCGCCGAAGATCCTCGGCAAGATGCAGACGCTGCCGCAGCTCCGCGACGTCGCCACCGACCAGCAGACCAACGGCACCACGGTCGAGCTGAAGATCAACCGCGACACCGCCTCGCGCTACGGCATTCAGCCGCAGCTGATCGACGACACGCTCTACGACGCGTTCGGCCAGCGCCAGGTCACGCAATACTTCACCCAGCTCAACAGCTACCACGTCATCCTCGAGGTGCTGCCGGAGCTGCAGGGCTCGATCGACACGCTGAACAACATCTACATCAAGTCGCCGCTGACCGGCGAACAGGTGCCGCTGTCGACCTTTGCGAAGTGGACCACCGTTCCGGTGCGGCCGCTGTCGATCAGCCACCAGGGCCAGTTTCCCGCGATCACCATCTCGTTCAACCTCGCGCAGGGTGTCGCGCTCGGCCAGGCGACGGACGCGGTGCAGAAGGCGATGATCGACCTTGGCGCGCCGCCGACCCTGAGCTCAAGCTTCCAGGGCACCGCGCAGGCGTTCCAGCAATCGCTGTCGACCGTGCCACTGCTGATCCTGGCGGCGCTCGTGGTCGTCTACCTGATCCTCGGCATTCTCTACGAGAGCTACATCCATCCGATCACCATTCTGTCGACGCTGCCCTCGGCCGGCGTCGGCGCGCTGGCGATCCTGATGGCCGCGGGCTTCGACTTCTCGCTGATCGCGCTGATCGGCATCATCCTGCTGATCGGCATCGTGAAGAAGAACGGCATCATGATGGTCGACTTCGCGATCGCCGCCGAGCGCGATCAGCACATGGAGCCGGTGGCGGCGATCCGCCAGGCGGCCCTTCTCCGGTTCCGCCCGATCATGATGACCACGATGGCCGCGATGCTCGGCGGCGTGCCGCTGATGTTAGGGACCGGCACCGGCTCCGAAATCCGCCAGCCGCTCGGCTACGCGATGGTCGGTGGCCTGATCGTCAGCCAGGCGCTGACATTGTTCACGACGCCTGTGGTTTATCTCTATCTCGACCGGCTCTCCAACGCGTTTGCGAACTGGGGCCGCTCGCCGCGCGCCGACCATGATGTCGACGATGGCGAGGACGGATCGGTCAAGCAGGCCGCCGAGTGACTTGACTTTTGCCCGTATACCGGCACACCCGAAGGATGTTCATTTCGGAGCCGGTATCGTGAAGATTGTCGCAAAGTCGCTTGTGGTCCTGTTCACCGTGTTCGTCATCGCAGGCATTGGTCTTGGCACTGGTCTCGGCCACGCCCAGACCCCCAAGGCCAAGAATGCGCCAGCTCCGGCTCCGGCTCCGGCAGCGGCGCCCGCCGCGGCGCAAGGTGAGGCCGCACCCCCCAACAACACCGGCTGGGTCGCGCGCTGCACCAGCGCGAGCCGCGACGCACCGCTCGAATGCGCGATGGAGCAGAGCGCGGTTCTCACCAAGACCGGCCAGCTCATCGTGCTGGTCAATCTCCGCGTCCCCGGCGACACCCGCACGCCGGTTGCGCTGATCCAGCTTCCGCTGGGCCTGAACCTGCCCGTCGGTGCCAAGCTGCAGGTCGACGACGGCAAGGCCGTCGACGTGCCGATCCAGACCTGCGAGGCGCGCGGCTGCTACATCAATGCGCCGATCGCGGCCGACGTGCTGAACCAGCTGAAGACCGGCAAGCAGCTCAAGGTGTCGTTCCAGAATCTCGGCAAAGAAACCATCAGCATCCCGATGCCGCTCGCGGACTTCGCGACGGTGTACGACAAGATCAAGTAGAGCGCGGAACTGTAGGGCGGGTCAGCGAAGCGTAACCCGCCGTCTACCCTCACGGAAGAATGGTGGATTACGCTTCGCTAATCCACCCTACGCCTGCGACGCAGGCGTTCGCCTACTGCCGCGCCATCTGCGCATTCCCGACGCCGTCGCCATCGAGCTTCTGGTCGTCATGCATCACGACCGTCACCTGCAACAGCCTGCCGGTGAATTCGAACGGCGCCACATAGTGCGAGACCGGGCTGCCGCGATCGCGGCCGATGTCGAGCCCGGACCATGAGATGAAATTGTGGAAGCCGAGCTGGGTCTGCATCGACCCCACCGGCTCGCCGTCGATCGTCAGCGTGTATTCGGTGACGCCGGTCCGCGCGCCCTTGGCCGGCGGCTCCTTGCGCACGAGCCGCTCGACATGCACGCCGAGCCGGTGGGCACCCGCAGGCACCTTGCGGCTGGAGGTGACGATCTCATGGCCGCCGCCGACATTCAGATCGTGCACCAGAACGCCATCCTTGATGTAGAGGCTGTAGCCCGAGGTGGCGTCGCCATGCGCGATCAGCACACCGCTCGCGTCCTCGGCGATCTCGGCATGCGCCTCGATGGTGTAGCTGCGGCTGCGGACGTCAGGCGCGACGTCGGTCGGCACGTGGCCCATGCCGGCATGAAAGGTGAACCTGGTCCGCGCACCATGAAAGCGCGCCGCATTCTCGGCAAAGCGCGGCCCGAAGCGGTCGTCGAGCGGCAACACATTGTGCGCCTCGGCCTCGCTCCACCACAGTTTCGTCATCTGCTCCAGACGCTCGGGTTGCTTCGCTGCAAGGTCGTCGACCTCTGAGAAGTCCCGATCGAGATGATACAGCTCCCACGTATCGTTCTCGAACGGTGTGCCGGAGGGATGAAACGACACCGCCTTCCAGCCGTCCTTCCAGAGGCCGCGATGGCCGAACATCTCGAAATACTGCGCCGATGACTTCGACGGCGCCGAGGCGTCGTCGATCGAGGGCGCAAAGCTTTCGCCCTCGAGCGGCATCTGCGGACAGCCGGCGATCTCCGCCGGGGCTGAAATTCCGATCAAATCGAGCAGCGTCGGCGTCAGGTCGCAGGCGTGCACGAACTGATGGCGCAGCTCGCCTTTGGCCTTGATGCGCTTCGGCCAGCTCATCACGAAGGGATCGCGGATACCGCCGCCATGGGTGTTCTGCTTGTAGCGCCGCAGCGGAGTGTTGGAGGCCATCGCCCAGCCATGCGGAAAGTTGGAGTGCGTGTCCGGTCCGCCGATGTCGTCGATCCGCTGCAACTTCACCGGCATCGGCTCGGGCCGAAAATTATACGGCCCCATCGCATTGACGAAGCCGAGCGGCCCGCCCTCCTGGCTCGCGCCATTGTCGGACATCACGATGACCAGCGTGTTGTCGCGGATGCCGGCCCTGTCGAGGAACGCGATCAGCCGCGCCAGATGCCGGTCGGCATGGTCGAGCATGGCGGCATAGGCCGCCTGCAACCGCGTGAACACGCGCTGCTCGTCGGCGGAGTGCGCATCCCACGCCTTCACGCCGTCGTTTCGCGCCGGCATCTTGGTGGCTTCCGGCACCAGCCCCATCGCCTTCTGCCGCGCCATCCGCTGTTCGCGCTCGACGTCCCAGCCGTGGGCAAAGGTCGCGTCGTAGCTCCTGATGATGTCAGCGGGTGCCTGATGCGGCGCGTGGCAGGCGCCGAGCGCAAGCCAGGTCAGCCACGGCAGATCGGGACGATCGGCCACGTGGTCGGCGATGAAGCGGATCGACTGGTCGACCAGATCGGATGTCAGATGATAGCCGCTCTCGTAAGTCCCCGGCGGATCGATCTGCGTGTTGTCGGATACCAGCTCCGGCGCATATTGATCCGTCTCCGCGTCGAGGAAGCCGTAGAAGCGGTCGAAGCCGCGGCCGAGCGGCCAGCCGTCGAACGGACCGGTGGCCCCGCTCTCGGTCAACGGCGTGACGTGCCATTTGCCGACCATGTAGTTGCGATAGCCGTGCTGCCGCAGCATCTCGGCAAGCGTCCCCGCCTCGCGCGCGATCTTGCCGCGATAGCCGGGATAACCGGAATCGAAATTGGCGAGGCAGCCGACGCCGACCGAATGATGGTTGCGCCCGGTGAGCAGCGCGGCGCGCGTGGTCGAGCACATCGCGGTGGTGTGGAAGCCACTGTAGCGCAGGCCCCCGGCGGCGAGGGCGTCGATGGTCGGCGTCCGGATCGGCGAGCCGTAGCAGCCGAAATCGGAGAAGCCGACGTCGTCGAACAGCACGACCAGGATGTTCGGCGCGCCGGCCGGCGGCTGGCGCGTGTCGGGCCACCAAGGCTTGGAGGCCGCAACCGTCTTGCCGATGCTGCCGCCGAACGGCGGCTTCCGATGCCCGTTCATCGTGCTCTCCCTGTCCTCGCCGCGGTTGACCCGCGGCCCGTTCCGGCACGATGCGGCCGGATTGCTTCAAATAATAATCCGAATTATGATTATGAAAATCAGGAGACGCAAGCGCAAATGCCGCGGCTTTCAGCCCAGTTCGACCTCCCCGGCGTGACGCCCTCGCGGCAGAAGCGCAGCCGCGAGACGACGCTGGCGCTGCTCGAAGCCGGCGCCGAGCTGTTGCGGACACGGAGCCTGGCGGAGCTGTCGATCGAAGCCTTGTGCGGCAAGGTCGGCGCCACCGTCGGCGCGTTCTACAGCCGCTTCGAGAGCAAGGAAGCCTACTTCAACGCGCTGATTGCGCTGGCGGCGCAGGATGGCGCGCGGCGTCTCTCCCGGATGGACAGCCCCGCTAGCGAGCTCGCGCTCGATGAGCTCTGCCGCCGCGTCGTGTCTGGTATCATCGGCTGGATCCGCGCCCATGAAGGCGTGCTGCGCGCCGCGCTCCAGCACGACGACACCAGGCCGGACAAGTGGACGACATTCAAAGGCCTTGCGCGCGAGACCACCGAGCACGCCACACCGCTGCTGCTGCCTGCGATGGGCAAGGGCCGCAAGGCGGCGAAGACCCGCGCCATCGCCTTCGGCTTCCAGGTCGTGCTGGGCACGCTCGTCAACGCGATCCTCAACGATCCCGGCCCGCTGTCGCTGCGCGACAGGGAGATCGAGCAACGGCTGGCCGATTGCCTCGCGCTGCTGCTGAAGGCGGAGATCAGATAGCGCGTGGCAGGGCTTTGCCCGCCGCTAGCGCTCGCGCTTGTAGAGAAACGCGTTGTCCGGCTGCGGCATGCCGATGGTCTTGTAGAACCCGATCGAGTCGGGCGCCGACAGCAACAGGCACATCGATTCAGGTCCGGCGTGGCGCCGCGTTTCCGCGATCAGGCGCTTGCCGATGCCGTGCCCCTGATACGCCCGATCGACCGCAAGGTCCGACAAATAGCAGCAATAGGCGAAATCGGTCAGCGCGCGCGAGACGCCGACGAGCCGGTGCGCCTTGCGTGCCGTCACGATCAGGTTCGCATTGGCGATCATGCGCGCCATGCGGTCGGCATCCGCCAGCGGCCGCCGGTCGCCGAGGCCCGACTGGCGCAGCACCTCGATGTACTCGTCGACGCCGATCGACGGCTCGCGGGCATAAAGAATTTCGTCCATCACCTCAAACCTCTGTCGCAACAGGCTGCACGCGCGGGACCATGGTGGATTGCGCCGGGCTAATCCACCCTCGATGCCGTGATGGCGCGCATCGCATCACGATCGGTCCCGCTTCAGGCGCTAGCCGCGCCCGGCAAAGTCGTCGGGATTTGGAGGATGATCGCGCCATTGAGGCAGATTGGCTGGGGAACCTGGATTCGAACCAAGACAAACAGAGTCAGAGTCTGTTGTGCTACCGTTACACCATTCCCCAAGAATTGTCCGTGGTATCAACAGCTTAGCTGGATGACTGGACATCTCGGTACAGCGGGTTCGCCTGCCAAATCAGCGCCCGCGCGAGTGCGACCTTCTACCTGCTTGGTCCCACGCTTGGCAAGCATTGATGGCGGGGATTAGGCGTGAAAATCACGGCCGTGACGTGCGATCAGCGTCGGCCAGAGGTTTACATTTCAGCGAGCAGTTCAAGCAGCACTTCGGGGCAGGCTGCAAGCAGGGCTCCAAGGCCAAATCCTACGGTGCCGAGCGCGATGGCACCAATCCAGCCGTGCCATTCCCATCCAAGGACCGCGCCCACCAAGGTGGCCGCCCCAACCACGAGAACGGTCCAGATCAGCCGTACTGTGACAAGGAACGCCTTGACCATCGAGATCCACGCCTCGACACCCGCGGACGCGAATGGAGACGCGCCGCGTTTCTGGGGTTCTCCGGTCGAGGACTCTATTTTGGGTCGGCGCCGCGCGCGACGCGTTCAACCACGGCGGCGTGATGCGCTCGGACAAAGCGCCGCACCGCCACGTTGTCGCGGCTTTGCACGAGACTGAATTGATTTAGTCGCTTGCGGCCGGGCCTCAGTACAGCCCGCTCGGACTTGACTGCATGACCGCACGGCCCGCGTCCGGCGGGATTGCCTGTTGGGTCCCGTCGATCACATCGGTGCCGGCGACCAACGTCGGATCATAGTATGGCGGCGCCTGGCCCGGCTTGAAGGCTTCGAGCACCACGCCCCGGTTCTGACCAGACGAGGCGCGCAGGCCGGTCTTGGCATCGACCAGCACCAGGCGGATGCCGACCGGCTGCTTGAACGGGGTGGCGGGCTTGTCAGCCAGCGCGAGCTTCAGGAAGTCGCGCGCGATCGGCGCGGCGGTATGGCCGGCCTGGGCGTTGCGGCCGAGCGAGCGCGGCTTGTCGTAGCCGACATAGAGGCCGACCACGAGGTCCGGCGAGAAGCCGACGAACCAGAGGTCCTTGGCCTCGTTCGAGGTGCCGGTCTTGCCGGCGAGCGGCTTGCCGACCTCCTTCAGCGCGGTGCCGGTGCCGGCCTGGATCACGCCCTCCATCAGCGAGGTGATCTGGTAGGCGGTCATCGCGTCGAGCACCCGCTCTCGGCGGTCGACGAGCTGCGGCTCGGGCTGGTTCTTCCAACCTTCCGGCGCGTCGCAGCCGCGGCATTCGCGCTGGTCGTGCCTGAAGATGGTGTGGCCGTAGCGGTCCTGGATGCGGTCGATCAGGGTCGGCTTCACGCGGACGCCGCCATTGGCGATCATCGAATAGGCCGTGGCCATCCGCATTACCGTGGTCTCGCCGGCGCCGAGCGCATAGGCGAGATAGTTCGGCAGCTCGTCATAGACGCCGAAGCGCTTGGCATACTCGCCGATTACAGGCATGCCGATTTCCTGCGCCAGCCGCACCGTCACGGTGTTGAGCGACAGGCGCAGCGCGTTACGCAGCGTGACCTGGCCTTGATACTTGCCGGTGGAGAAGTTCTCCGGCCGCCAGATGTTGCCCTGCCCCTGGTCGATCTCGATCGGCCCGTCGATCATCACGGTCGATCCGGTGTAGCCATTGTCGAGCGCGGTCGAATAGACGATCGGCTTGAAGGTCGAGCCGGGCTGCCGATAGGCCTGCGTCGCGCGGTTGAACTGGCTCTGGTCGAACGAGAAGCCGCCGACCATCGCGAGCACGCGGCCGGTGTGCGGATCCATCGCCACCATCGCACCCGACAGTTCGGGAATCTGGCGCAGCCGGTACTGGCCTTCGACCGCCTTGCCGTCCTTGAACAGCGGATCGGCGTAGATCACGTCGCCCGGCTGCAGCACCTGCGAGACCGCGGTCGGCGTCTTGCCCTTGGTCCTGGCCCAGCGCACGCCGTCCATCGTGATGATGCCGGTCTCGCGCTGCTTGCTGATGGCGCCGCCGAGCTCGCGGCCGGGCTGGAAGCCGATCCGCGCCGACTGGTCGTTGCTCTCCAGCACCACCGCCATCCGCCACGGCGAGATGTCCGAGAGCGACTTGATCTCCGCGAGCGGAACGCCCCAGTCGCTGGTGAGGTCGAGCTTCTGGATCGCGCCGCGATAGCCCTGCTGCTCGTCATAGTTCACGAGCCCCGCCACCATGGCCTTGCGCGCCATCACCTGGACCTTGGGATCGAGCGTGGTGCGTACCGACAGGCCGCCCTCGTAGAGCTTCTTCTCGCCGTAGCGCTCGAAGATGTCGCGACGGACCTCTTCGGAGAAATATTCACCGGCGAAGGTGTGCGCGCCGTTGCTGCGGTTGGTGACCGTCAGCGGGTCCTTGCGCGCCTTGTCGGCGTCGGCAGCGGTGATCCAGCCGTTCTCCTGCAGGCGGTCGATCACGTAGTTGCGCCGCTCGATGGCGCGCGCACGGTTGCGCACCGGATGCAGGCTGGCCGGCATTTTCGGCAGCGCCGCCAGATAGGCCGCTTCCGCGACCGTCAGTTCATTGACGGACTTGTCGAAATAGACCAGCGAGGCCGCCGCGATGCCGTAGGCACCGAGGCCGAGGTAGATTTCGTTGAGATAGAGCTCGAGGATCTTGTCCTTGGAATAGGCCCGCTCGATTCGCATCGCCAGCAGGGCTTCCTTGATCTTGCGGGTGAACGACACCTCGTTTGTCAACAGGAAGTTCTTGGCGACCTGCTGGGTGATCGTGGAAGCACCCTGCGGACGGCGGTTGGAACCGAAGTTCTGGATGTAGGAGACGCCGGCGCGCGCCATGCCGGTATAGTCGATGCCGCCGTGCTCGTAGAAATTCTTGTCCTCGGCCGCGAGGAACGCGTTGATCACGAGCTTCGGCACGGCCTGGATCGGCAGATAGAGCCGGCGCTCCTTGGCGAATTCGCCCAGCAGCGATCCGTCGGCCGCGTGCACGCGGGTCATCACCGGCGGCTCGTAGTTCTGGAGCTGCGAATAGTCGGGCAGGTCCTTGGAAAAATGCCAGAACAGCCCTGCGACCGCGGCGAGACCAGCCAGGAACAGGATGGTTCCTGCGGTGAACAGGAACCCGAAGAACCGCAACAGAAATTTCATCGACCAGATTTTCCGTGGCGAATACGTCGCTCGTTCTGAGTGCGCTGCGTGCCACTTAGGTCGCCCGGTATATCGGTCGCACCATGGACCTGCAATTCAACACAGGAGAATTAAAGCGCGCCAGGCGTCAAACTTATGCCATAGAGCCCGGCTCGTGCGCGCGGCCAAATCAGGCCCTCCCCGCTGTTCGGACGCTCCGCGGGACCGCATCGACCTCGAGCCCTTCGTCCTCCGATTCGCCGGCGCGCGCCCGGCAGACGGCACGCCGGTCTCCAATCGCCGCGCTTGCGCGGCGAGCCGGTTGCGAAAGAAAAGCGCAGGCCGGACCGAGCGGTTTCACTACCCGGCTGCCGTTCCAGGCACCGTGTCGTCAGAAACCGGTGGACAGTGCCGGCGGGTCGACGGGATTAATGGTTTATTAAGCATAACTACCGCAAGTTGTTGTCATACACGCGACTCGCGAGGGCTGGTTTGCATGGCACTGCGCGGATTTAGACGGCCTTTTGCGGCCGACCCGAACGTCCTCGGATTTCCGAGACCTCCCGCATCGGCGATGGGCACCGAAGCATTGGATCTCGTCTATCAGGCGGCGGACCTGTTCCGCAGCATCGAGGACCGGGCCCGCGCCGGCGAAGCGCGCGCCGAGGCCGCCGAGCAGGCGCAGCTCGAAATCATCGCCGCCACCGAGCGCAAGCTGAGGGACGCGTCCCGGGCGCTCGAGGAGGCCCGACGGCGCATCGAGTCCCAGCAGGAGCAGCTCGACGCGGCCGAATTCCGGGCCCAGGCCGCCGAAGCCGAGGCGCGTGAAGCGAAGCAGTCGCTGGCCCTGGTCGAGGATGCGATCCGCCGGCGTCTGCTGCTGACGAGCGGGCACGACGACGCCAGGTCGACGGCTGTCGCCTGACGCGAGATCGATCTCGCAAGGCGCGGCGTCCTCGCCCAGCCGCCACCACGCCATCGGACGACGGCAATCAGTAGCCGCCGGCTAGCCCCGAATTGCGGCGCGGATCGTTCGCGCCATAGAAGCGGTTATCGCCGACCGGCTTGCCGCCCAGCGACGGCGCCCCGATGATGATGACCGCGAGGTGATTGGCCGGCTGCGGCGGCCCGAACTTTTGGCCCATGCCTTCCAAGATCTTCCGCGTGTCCGGCGAGAGCGTGTAGTCCTCGAGGTTGGTCAGATCCGGAAGCCATTGCTGGTGGAAGCGCGGCATGTCCACGGCTTCCTGCGCGTTCATGCCGTAATCGATGGCGTTGATCATCGTCAGCAGCACGGCGGTGATGATGCGGCTGCCGCCCGGAGTTCCGACCACCATGACCGGCTTGCCGTCCCTGGTGACGATGGTCGGGCTCATCGAGGACAGCGGGCGCTTGCCGGGGACGATGGAATTCGCCTCCCCCTGCACCAGGCCGTAGAGGTTCGGCACGCCGACCTTGGCGGTGAAGTCGTCCATCTCGTCGTTCAGGAGCACGCCGGTCTTGGCCGCGGTCACCTTGGCGCCGAACCAGTCGTTGAGCGTGTAGGTGACCGACACCGCGTTGCCGTCCTTGTCGGCGATCGAATAGTGCGTGGTGTTGCTGCCCTCGTGCGGCGGAACGCCGGGCTTGATGTCCTTGGACACGCCGGCCTTGGCCGGGTCGATCACGGCGCGGATCTTCGCCGCGTAATTCTTGTCAAGCAACCGCTCGAGCGGATTCTTCACGAAATCGGGGTCGCCGAGATAGCTGTTGCGATCGACATAGGCGTGGCGCATCGCCTCGATCTGGTAGTGCACCGCCTGCGCGGAATGGTAGCCGAGCTCCTTCAGCGGATAGCCCTCGAGGATGTTCAATATCTCGCAGATCACAACGCCACCCGAACTTGGCGGCGGCGCCGAAACCACGTGGTAGCCGCGATAGTCGCATTCGACCGGCGCGAGCTCACGAACCTTGTAGTTGTCGAGATCCTCCTGCGTGAGCAGGCCCTTGCCGGCCTGGCTCGAGGCGACGATCGCCGCGCCCACCCAGCCCTTGTAGAAGCCGTCGGTGCCGCGCTTGCTGATCTCGCGCAGCGTTTCGGCGAGCTCGTGCTGCGTCAGCCGTTCGCCGACCTTGAACGGCTTGCCGTTGTTGAGGAAGATCGCGCCCGAGGCCGGATCGTCCTGAAAATCCTTGGTCGAGGTCTCCAGCATGCTGACGTCGCCCTGGTCCAGCACGAAGCCGTCCTCGGCGAGTTGCAGCGCCGGCGCGATGACGTCGGCGCGTTTCATCGTGCCGTATTTCTCGCGCGCATATTCCATGCCGGCCACCGAGCCCGGCACGCCGACCGCGAGATGCCCCTTGGTCGACAAGCCGGGAATGACGTTGCCGTCCTTGTCGAGATACATGTTGGCGGTGGCGCCCTTCGGCGCCGTCTCGCGGAAGTCCAGGAAGGTCTTGCGGCCGTCGGCAAGCTGGATGGTCATGAACCCGCCGCCACCGAGATTGCCGGCGGCGGGATATGCCACCGCGAGCGCGAAGCCGACCGCAACCGCGGCGTCGACCGCGTTGCCGCCCCGCTTCAACACCTCGATGCCGACCTGCGTCGCGAGATGCTGCGCGGATACCACCATGCCGTTCTCGGCGGCGACCGGCGCAACCGACGCGGCGCGGCCAGGAGCTGACGCCGCGACGCCGATCGCGACAATGGCCGCGACCATCCATCGCGCGCCCGTTCGTGGATTTCGCATTGGAGTTCCCCCGATTGCGCCGTTTGGGTGCGGCGTATGTTGCTTCTATCGGAGCGAGCAAGTGTAGCAGGCTGCGCGCCCGCGCACTATAGCCGCATCGATCTTGACTTTTCGTCAGCCCGACGCACGCGCGGCAGCTTGCCCGGCAAGATCCAGCACCGGCGTCGCCGCGAGCAGCGCCCTTGTGTATTCGTGCTGCGGGCGGTCGAACACGTCGTCGCGCGAACCCTGCTCGACGATACGGCCGCCCTGCATCACCACCACGCGGTCGGCGACCTGCTCGACCGCGGCGAGATCGTGGCTGATGAACAGGCAGGCGAAGCCGTATTGCGCCTGCAGCCGTTCGAACAGCTTCAGGACCTGGGCCTGGATCGTCATGTCGAGCGCGGAGACCGGCTCGTCGGCGACCACGAAGGACGGATGCCGTACGATCGCGCGCGCGATCGCGATGCGCTGGCGCTGACCGCCGGAGAGCTCATGCGGCCAACGGTGGGCGAAGCCGCCAAGCCCGACCTCGTCGAGCATGCCGGCAACGCGCCGGTCTCGCTCGCTCGACGACAGCTCCGGGACATGCCGCAGCGGCTCGGCGACAATCTCGCCGACCCGCATGCGCGGGTCGAGCGACGAATACGGATCCTGGAACACGAGCTGCGAGGCCAGACGAAACGCGCGGTCGCGCGTCGCGATCACGTCCCTGCCCTGAAAGCGAATCTCACCTGCGGCCGCCGGAATCAGCCGCAGCATGGCGCGGCCGAGCGTGGTCTTGCCCGAGCCACTGCCGCCGACCACGGCGACGGTCTCTCCCGCGCCGATCTCGAGGTCGACACCATTGACCGCCGCAACATCAGCATCCCTGCGGAACAGCCGCTGCCGCCCGCCGAACGAAACCTTCAAGCCACGCACGCTGATCAGCGGGTCGCCGGCCACGCGGCGTCCGCTCGCAGCACTCCGCCGCGGCAGCGCATCGACGAGTTGCCTTGTGTAGGCCTCGCGCGGCGCAGAGAGGATCTGCCGGACGCTGCCGGTCTCCACCAGTTTGCCCTGGCGCAGCACCACCGCGCGCTGCGCGTAGCGCGACACCAGGCCGAGATTGTGGGTGATCAGCATCACCGCGGTGCCGTGATCGCGCGCCAGTTCGACCATCAAGTCGAGCACTTCGCGCTGGCTCAGCGTGTCGAGCGCGGTGGTCGGCTCGTCGGCGAGCAGCAGCTTCGGCTTCAACAGCATCACCGAGGCCAGCATGATGCGCTGGCGCATCCCGCCGGAGAATTCATGCGGATAGGCATCGAAGGTGCGCGCGGGATCGCGGATCTGCACCCGCACCAGCATGTCGAGGCAGCGCTGCCTGATCTCGGCCCGCGTGAGCTTCTCATGCAGGGCAAGGCCCTCGGCCATCTGTACGCCGACGCTGATCGCCGGATTGAGCGACACCATCGGCTCCTGGAACACCATGCCGACCGAGCGGCCGCGCAGCGCGCGCATCCGCCGTGGCGCGATATCGGCGAGGTCCTCGCCGTCGAGCTGGATCGCACCGCCGACCCGCCTCAGGCCCGGCGGCAGCAGGCCGAGAATGGCGCGCGCCGCGGCGGTCTTGCCGCTGCCGGACTCGCCGACCACGGCGAGGAATTCGCCACGCTCGATCGCAAACGACACATCGTCGACGACGACAGCGCCGGTCCTGGCGGCCTCGATGCGCAGATGATCGACGGTCAGCAGCGGCGCGGTCATCCGTGCGCCATCCTGGGATCGAGGCGATCGCGCAGGGAATCGCCGAGCAGATTGATGCCGAGCAGCGTCAGCGCGATGCACAGTCCCGGTGCGATGCTGAGCCAGGCTGCGGTCTCCATATACGGCCGGCTCGCCGCCAGCATGTTGCCCCAGGTCGGCGCCGGCGGCGGCACGCCGAGACCGAGGAAGCTCAGCGCGCTCTCGGCCAGCAGCACCCAGCCGAACATGCTGGTGGCGAGCACCGCAACCGGCGCGATCGCGTTGGGCAGCACGTGGCGGAGCATTGAATAAAGTTCGGAGTTGCCGATCACCCGCGAGGCCTCGATATACTCCTTCTCGCGGATCGACAGCACGGTGCCGCGGACCACGCGCGCGATCGACGGGATGTAGGCGAGCCCCAGCGCCAGCACGAGGCCGGTCTTGTTGGCGCCGATCACGATCATCACGGCCAGCGCCAGCAGGATGCCGGGAAACGCCAGCAGCGCGTCGTTGACGGCCATGATGATGCGATCGGTCCAGCCGCGTAGATAGCCGGCGACACCGCCGACCAGCACGCCGATGCTGACGGCGATCAGGACGGTGGCGAGCGCCACCACGACACTGGCGGCTGCCCCCGCCATCAGCCGGCTCAGCACGTCGCGGCCGAATTCATCGGTGCCGAACCAGTGCAGCGCGGACGGCGCCTGCAGCCGCGCCTTCAGGTTAATGCGCAGCGGATCGAACGGCGTCCACAATGCGGCTGTCACGGCGGTGCCGAGCAGCAGGGCGATCAGCGCGCCGCCGATCACGGTGTTGATGCGCCATTTCATGCAACAACCACCCTTTTCATGCCACGGCCACTCTTGGGTCGAACAGCGGATAGCAGAGATCGACGATCAGATTGACGACGACATAGATTACCGCGGTGAACAGCAGGCAGCCCTGCACCACCGGGTAGTCGCGCGCGAAGATCGAATCGACCAGCAGCCGTCCGAGTCCCGGCAGCGTGAACACGGTCTCGATCACGGCGATGCCGCCGAGCAGATGGCCGAGCACGAGGCCGATCAGGGTCCAGGTCGGGGCGAAGGCGTTCGGCAGCACGTGGCGGCCGAGCACCAGCCATTCCGGCACACCCTTGGCGCGCGCGTGCGTGACGTATTCGAGCCGCAGCACCTCGATCGAGGCGGCCCGCGCCATCCGCGTCAGCACGCCGATCTCGACCGCGGTCAGGGTCACGATCGGCAGCACCATGAACAGCGTCGCCTGCCAGACATTCTCCGAGAACGGCACGTAACCGATCACCGGTAGCCATTTCAGCTTCAACCCGAACAGCAAGAGCAGCAGCAGGCCGAGCCAGAAGCTCGGGATCGACAGCAGGAGCGTGGCGCCGCCGACGATCGCCAGATCGAGCGCGCTGTTCTGCTTCCACGCCGCGATCAGACCCGCCACGACGGCAATGCAGGCGGCAAGGCCGACCGCCACCAGCACGATGGTGGCCGAGACCTGGAAGCGCTCCAGGATCAGCGGCAGCACCGGAAGATTGTTGGTGATGGAATGGCCGAGGTCGCCGGTCGCAACTTTGCCGAGCCAGTACAGGAATTGCAGCGGCACAGGTTGGTCGAGCCCGAGCTGCGTGCGCAATTGCGCGGCCTGCGCCGGATCGGCGTTGTCGCCGAGCATCACCTGCACCGGATCGCCCGGGATCAGACGCACCAGCGTGAACACCGCAACCGCCACCAGCAGCAGCGTCGGGATCGTCATGGCCAGCCGTCGTGCGAGGTAGCCCAGCATCGCCGCGTCCCTCCCCTACTGCAGGCTCACGCCCCAGAAGCGCGGCTGTCCGAACAGCCAGCCGGCAAATCCCTTGACGTTGTTGCGCAAGGCGGCGATCTCGGCGCCGTTGAACAGGACGATCATCGGCACATCGTCGATGAAGCGGCGGTGCAGCTCGTCGAACAGAAGCTGGCGCTTCGCCTTGTCGTCGATCATCATCGACTGCTGCAGCATCCGCTGCGCCTCCGGATCGTCCCAGACCTTGCGCGGCTGCGCAGCCTTCGGCCCCATCAGCATCTCGAAGGAGAGCGACGGATCGAGCCGCGGCGAGTAGACGAAGGCCATCGACTGATAGTCGCCGCGGTTGTAGCGATCGAGCTGAGCAGCCCAGTCCAGCACCTCGATCTCGATATTGATGCCCGCGGCCTGCGCCATCGCCTGCACCAGCACGGCGGAATCGAACACGTAGCTGTAGCGCTTGTTGGCGACCATCTTGATCGGCTGGCCGTGATAGCCGGCCTGCGCGAGCAGCTTCTTGGCCTCCGCGATATTCTGCGTGTAGCCTTGGGCCTCGACCTCGCCATAGAACGGACTTCCGATCGGCAGCGCCGAATTGTTGGCGCGTGCGATGCCCTCCATGACAGCCTCGATGATCTGCGGGGTGTCGAGGCTGAGCGCGATCGCCCGCCGGATCCGCACGTCCTTGAGCAAGGGGTCGCGGGTCTGGAACAGAATGCCGGTGAGACCGAGCGCCGGCGTGATGCTGAGCTGCACGCCGGACCGCGTTTTGAGGTCCTCGACATCGGGGATCGCAAGATTGCTGATCGCATCGAGCGAACCGGACAACAGGCCCGCCTTGGCCGCCGAGCCGTCGGGAACAATGTTGAACCTGATGCGGTCGACTTGCGCGATCTTGGCACCGGTATAGCCGGTGCGCGGCTCGCTGCGCGGGGCGTAGCCGTCGAAGCGCACCAGATCGACGTACTGGCCGCGTTTCCATTCACCGAGCTTGAACGGTCCGGTTCCGACAGGCGCGATCCACTTGCCGTCAGGTCCGACCGAGTCGCGGTGGATGACGGCGGTCTGCCCGCAATCGGGCCGCGCCAATGTCGACAGGAACAACGCCGTCGGCCTGTCCAGCGTGATCGCGACGGTCTGCGCGTCAGGCGCCTCGATCTTCTGGATCTGGGCGATGCCGGTTGCGCTGAACTCGGACAGGCAGCGCCATTGCGTGGCCGGATCGAGCCAGCGCTTCAGCGACCAGATGACGTCATCCGCGGTCATGCCGGCGCCGTTGTGGAACTTGACGCCTTGCCGGAGGTGGAAGGTGTAGGTCTTGCCGTCGTCCGAGACGGTCCAGCTGTCCGCCAGCATCGGCCCGATCGAGGTATCGTCGCGGAACGCGACCAGGCCCTCGACGATATGCGCCATCACGCCGTCGGTGTTGGCGTCGCGGTTGGTGCCGGGATCGGTGGAGCGGATGTCGGCGTTGAGCCGCGTCCGCAGCAGCGTCTCGGCATCCGCGCGCAGCGGCGCCACCGTCAGCATCGCCGACAGTGCCAGCAGGCCGACCATCATCGCACGCGATGGCCGACTCAGGGCCATCAGGACGTCCTCGCGGTCGCCGACGGCGCGGCCTCATTGCGCGGGCTGGCCGTGACCTCGAGTCGATAGGAGGTGAACTGCCGATTCAGCGCCGGCAGCGGCGCGACTTCCATCAGCCCGCTCGCCGGCTCCATCAGGATCATTGCGACGGTGGCGCTGAGATTGTTGCCGAGATTGCGGCGCGGCGGCCGGCACACCGACCACGGATAGGCGAAATCGTCGAACAGCGCCGACTTCACGGTCTCGAAGCTGATGGCACCGAGATGCGGCTGCAGCAAATCGCGAACCCGGATATCGCGGTAGAGGCTGTCGGGCGTGCTGGCGATGCCGGTGTCCTTCAGCTTGCCGAGCGCAACCGGGCTGACGAAGTGATTGGCGTGCACCAGCAGGCCGCGATCAGGGTGCACCTGGAAGGTCTCGTCCGGCGCACACTCGAAGTCGATCGCGACGCCGTCGCGGTGGCTGACGATCATGTTGTTGGCGGCGGATTTCTTGGTGCAATAGACCGTGCGCATCGACAGCGCGACATGGTCGCTCTCCAGCACCTTGCGCCGGATCAGCGCCAGCGGCGCGCCGATCTGGCGATAGTCGCGGTCGCACTGCAGATAGTTCGCGGTGATGGCAATGCCGGCCGCGTTGAAGCCGCAGCGGCCGAGCGCGCCGGCTTCGGTAAACGTCATGAGATCGGGACCGTCGTCGCGGCGCACCTTCAGCACGACGGCCGTCTCGGCGCATTCCCGCTTCCAGTCCCAGTTCTGGGCGTGGATCAGCCGCCCCGACGCGGTCGCTTGCGGCAGCACGACGACGCCGGTGCAGCCGTCGGGCTCGTCCGGCGTCTTCAGCCGCGCCCGAACCGACGGCTCGGCGAGCTTGAGGATTTCGGTGCGGGCGTTGAGCAGCACGATATCCTCGAACGGAACGCCGGCGCCCTCGGCAATGCCGTGCATCTCCTCGATATAGGTCGGCTCGAACGCCTCGATGACCGGAAGATAGTCGCGGACCAGTCCCGCCACGCCGGCGGCATCGAGCGACAGCTCCTTGAGCTGCGAGAAGTAGTGCGAGGTGCCCTTGCGGATGCGATCGGCCGCCTGGCGGCCATACTGCTTGCCGCGCTCATGCGGCGGGCCGGAAATCTCGATCAGGGGAAAGGGTTCGACCATCGTTTGCGCCAACTTCCTTTTGCGTTTCCGCAAAGGCTAATGTATTTTGTGAGTACATGAAACAAAAATCTGCGCCCATTGCGAAGGCAGCCCCGAGCCGCCTGCAGCGCGAACTGTCCGCGGGCATCCTGGAACTGATCCGGGCGGAAAAACTCGCGCCGGGCACGCGACTTGCGGAGGTGGCGCTGGCGGAACGGCTGCAGGTTTCGCGCACGCCGGTGCGCGCGGCGCTGAAATTATTGGCAGGCCGCCGCCTGATCCGGGTCGGCGCAAGCCGCGGCTACTTCGTGACGGACACGGTGCCGCCGGCGCCTAAGACTGCCGGCAAGCCGACACCTGCAGATACCGACCGGCTGTTCGTTGCGATCGCACGCGACCGGCGCAGCGGCCGCCTTCCAGCCGACGTCTCCGAGCGCGACCTGATGCAGCGCTACGGCGCATCGCGTCCGGTGGTGCAACGCGTGCTGGCCAAGCTTGCGGAGGTCGCAGCGGTGCAGCGCAAGCCCGGGCATGGCTGGCGATTTCAGCCGATCATTGCCGATGCGCAGGCACGCGCTGAAAGCTACCGCTACCGGATCCTGATCGAGCCGGCCGCCCTGCTGGAGCCGGGTTTTCAGCTCGATCCAGCCTGGGTCGCCGAGATGCGCCGGCGTCATCAGGATGCGATGAAGCAGACCTGGAGCGATACTGCGAGCATCGCCTTCTTCGAGATGAACGCGGCCTTCCACGAGGGATTGGCGGCGGCCTCCGGCAACCGCTTCCTGCTGGTTGCCGTGCAGCAGCAGAACCGGCTGCGCAGCTTTGCGAACTACGACTGGACCTTCGGCTACGAGCGCGTGCTGGTGAATTGCCGCGAGCATCTTGCGATCCTCGACCGGCTCGAGGCCGGCGAGCGCGAGGCCGCGGCCGCGCTGATGCGCAGGCATCTCGAAGGCGCCTCAAAGGTCAAGCGCGTCACTGACGACCCGGCCGACGGCCGCATCAACACCCGCAAGTAGCAGGAGGCCTCCATGCATTCACCGCACGCCGCGGCAACCAACACGCCCCTCACCCGCGAGGCGATGGAGCCGTTCTGGATGCCGATGACGCCCAATCGCCAGTTCAAATCCAACCCGCGGCTGTTCACCGGCGCCGAGGGCATGCACTACATCACCCAGGACGGCCGGCGCATTCTCGACGGCATGGCAGGCCTCTGGTGCGTCAATGCCGGGCACGGTCAGAAGCGGATCGTCGAGGCGATCCAGGCGCAGGCCGCAAAGCTCGATTTCGTCTCCTCGTTCCAGATGAGCCATCCGGCCGCGTTCGAGCTCGCCGGACGCATCACCGAGATCACGCCTGAAGGTCTCGACCATGTGTTCTTCACCAATTCCGGATCGGAATCGGTCGACACCGCGCTCAAGATCGCGCGCGGCTATCACCGCGCCCGCGGCGAAGCCAGCCGCATCCGCTTCATCTCGCGCGCCAAGGCCTATCACGGCATGGGCTGGGGTGGATTATCGGTGGGCGGCCTGTACCGTCACCGCCGCGATTTCGGCCCGCTGCTGCCCGAGGTCGACCATCTGGCGCTGCCTCACGATCCCGAGCACACCGCATTCTCGCGCGGGCAGCCGGCATGGGGCGCGCATTTCGCCGACGAGCTGGACAAGCTCCTGCTGATCCACGATCCCTCGACCGTCGCGGCCGTGATCGTCGAGACGGTGACTGGCTCGGGCGGCGTCTACCCGCCTCCATCAGGCTATCTCGAGCGGCTGCGCAAGATCTGCGACCAGCACGGTATCCTGCTGATCTTCGACGAGGTGATCACCGGCTTCGGACGGCTCGGCGCGCCGTTTGCGGCCAATGCGCTCGGCGTGACACCCGATCTCATCACCTGCGCCAAGGGCATGACCAATGCCGCCGTCCCGATGGGCGGCGTCATCGTCAGCGACAAGGTCTACTCCGCGCTGATGAACGGCCCGGAAAACACCGTCGAGCTGTTCCACGGCTATACTTATTCGGCGCATCCGCTCGCCTGCGCGGCCGGGCTCGCCGCGCTCGACGTCTATCAGGACCTCGGCCTGTTCGACCGCGCCCGGCAGATCGCCCCGCTCTGGGAGGCGGCCGCGCATGCGTTGAGGGACGCGCCGCATGTCATCGATATCAGGAACATCGGCCTGCTGGCGGCGATCGATCTGAAGCCGCGAGACGGCGCGACCGGCGTGCGCGGTCCCGAATGCGCCCGGCGATGCTACGATGAGGACGGCATCCTGATCCGCGCCGCCGCCGATACATTGATGATCTCCCCGCCCCTGATCATCACCGAGGACCAGATCGAGGCGATCTTCGCAGCGATCCGCCGCGCGTTAGACGCGATCGAGTGAGCCCGGCCGAAATCCTCCAGCGGATCCGCTCAACGCCAGCACCCCGAGGTGGCCGCTTCTTCAGCGGCCCTTGAAGGGTCGACGGCCCGGCCGGGGGCCGATTCATCCTACGAGGCTCGCCCAGCGGCGCAATTGCGCCGCAAGGCTCGCACCTCGCCTACGCTCCGCCCCGCGCCCGCAGGCGGCTATGGCGCCGGCCATAAGCCGCATAGATCACAAGCCCGATCACGAGCCACACCGCGAGCCTGATCCAGGTGTCGAGCGGCAAGCCGCACATCAGGAACAGCGAGGTTCCCGCGGCAGCCGGGGCCACCAGCCAGATCGCCGGCGCCCTGAACGGACGCGGCAAGTCCGGATCGCGCAGGCGCAGCGCCAGCGTTCCGATCGAGACCACGGTGAACGCGAACAGCGTGCCGATCGAGACGAGCTCGCCGACTAGCCCGATCGGCAGCAGCCCGCCGAGAATTGCAGCGACGCTGCCGGCGAAGATGGTCGAGACATAGGGGGTCTGGAACCGCGGATGGATCCTGGCGGCGATACGCGGCAGCAGTCCGTCATGCGCCATGGCACGGAAGATCCGCGGCTGCGCCAGCAGCATGATCAGGATCACCGACGTCAGTCCGAACAGGATGCCGAGCTTGATGAACGGACCGAGCCAGCCGATGCCGACGGCATCGATACCGACGGCGATCGGATCGGGCACGCTGAGCTTGTCGTACGGCACGATGCCGGTCAGCACGAAGCCGACCGCGACATAGAGCGCGGCGCAGATCACGAGCGAGCCGAGAATGCCGATCGGCATGTCGCGCGCCGGCGTCTTCGCCTCCTGCGCCGCGGTCGAGATCGCGTCGAAGCCGATATAGGCGAAGAACACCACCGCCGCGCCGCGGACCACGCCGGACCAGCCAAATACGCCGGGACCGGCATTCGGCGGGATCAGTGCGCCTTCCGGATTGCCTGCCGTCACCCAGTTCGTCAGCGATACCGAGGAGGCCGCGGTGGCGAGAAACAACGCGATGACGACGAGCTTCACCACGACGACAAAGCCGGTGAAGCGCGCGGACTCGCGGATACCGACCACGAGCAGTGCGGTGACGAAAGCGATGATCGCCATCGCCGGAATGTTGATGACCGCGCCGGTCGACGACCACGCACCGCTGTTGGCATCGTAGGCAAGCGGCGCCGAGGTGAATTGCTGCGGCAGGTTGATGCCGAAATCGCGCATCAAGCTGACGAAATAGCCGGACCATCCGACCGAAACCGCGATGGCGCCGACCGCATATTCGAGGATCAGGTCCCAGCCGATGATCCAGGCGATCAGTTCGCCGAGCGTGGCATAGGCGTAGGTGTAGGCACTGCCGCAGATCGGTACGGTCGACGCCATCTCGGCGTAGCACAGGCCGGCGAAGGCACAGGCGACGGCACCAAGCATGAAGGAGAGCGTGACGGCGGGTCCGGCATTGGCGGCGGCCGCGTGGCCGGTCAGCACGAAGATGCCGGCGCCGATGATGCCGCCGATGCCGAGCGTGACCAGTTGCAACGCCGAGAGCGAGCGCTTGAAGACCGGCGTCTCCGCGTCGCCGTCGGCACGCGCCGCTTCCCGCAACAGTTCCGCGGTCGACTTTCGGTCCCAGAAGCCGGCCAAGGTGTCTGTCACGCCAGTTGCCCTCCGCCGCGCGGGCCCGGCGGGACCCGACACGATCAGCGGACTATAACGCGCCGGGCGTCCAGGCGTTCGGGCACCGGGAGACAGCCCGCGCTTATCCACCGCCAAGAACGACCGTCAAGAACGACGGCCAGGCGCGGATGCGGGGCCTTATTGGCAGGGATGGCGGCGACCGTCGCGGCCAAGGAAGGTGCCGGACGCAGGATCGAACGAACGATAGCGCGCGCACGAGGGCGATGGCGCCGCCGGTATGGCGCCATAGGCATTCGCCGGGTTGCCGCCGCGTTGCGCTGCCTGCTGGGCCTCGCCCCACGGCGTCAGGGCACCGCCGTTGATCGCGCTCCGCCCCGGATTCTGCGCGTCGAAAAGCGCCGGCTCGGACATCTGGGCCGAGACTGGCGCGAACGTCATTCCCACGAGCAGCACAGCGGCTGCGACGGCCTTGAGTCCGGCCATAGGACCTCTCCGATGCATCTATTGAATTTGCCCAAGACACTGAACGAGAAACCGCGCACGGGCAGCATCGCCGTCCCTGTGCCTGGATCCAATGTGGTGACGGCCGAACTCCCGATGCAGGGGCCGCAAGGTCACAAAGCCGCGAGGAGCCGCCGTCGCCGCACGACGACCGCGACGCGCGACGGCAGCCCCGCCCGCAATTCACCGATTATGCACGTCGGGCCGCGGGTCGGAGACGAACCCGTCGCGGTTCGGCATCTTGACGGCGGCGAGCGACTTCGCGTCGAGCACCGCATTGGCTGGCACGATGCCGTTGAGGCTGAGGATGTAGGCGGACACCGCGTAGACATCCTCATTGCTCAGCGACTGCGGCGCGTTCTGCGGCATCGCACGGCGGATGTAGTCGAACAGGGTCGGAGCATAGGGCCAGTAGCTGCCGACGGTACGGATCGGCTTTGGGCTCGCCAGCGTGCCCTGTCCGCCGACCAGGCGGTCGCCGACGCCGCCCTGCCCGCTGTCGCCATGGCACGCCACGCATTGCTCGGCGAACACGGTACGGCCGCGTTCGACGCTGCCGCTGCCCGGTGGCAGGTTGGAGCCATCGCGGCCGATATCGATGTTCCAGCCGGCGATCTCCGCAGGCGTCGCGACGCGGCCGATGCCGTAGCGCTCCTCGGCATGGACAGCTGCGCCGAGCATCGCGATCGCGCCGGCCAGCAGCGCGGGTCTGAGCTTAAGCCTGGGCATTGGTCACCTCGCCATTCGCATCGATGCGCCAGGGCCAGATCGCGTTGTTATGGTAGAAGGAGTTGAGACCGCGCACGGCCACCAATTCCGCCAGCGTCGGCTGCACGTAGCCGGTCTCGTCGATGGCGCGGCTCTGGATCACTGCGGGAGTGCCGTCCCAATGCCAGGGCAAGCGGAAGCGCGTTAGCGCGCGCGTCAGCACCGGCTCCTGCAGCGCCGCTTGCTGCCAGCTCTTGCCCTCGTCGAGCGAGATCTCGACGCTCTTGATCTTGCCGTGACCGCTCCACGCAATCCCGGTGATCTCGTGAAAGCCGTGCGTGGTCAGCTTCTGGCCGCCGGACGGCCGCGTGATGATCGACTTGGCCTCCATGTAGAAGGTGAACTCGCGCGACGTGCCGTCCGGCATCGGGTCGGTGTATTTCGAGGTCTCCTCGCGCGAATAGGCCGGCTCGGCGACCACCTTGAGCCGGCGCAGCCATTTCACGTTCATGTTGCCTTCGAAGCCGGGCAGCAACAGGCGCAGCGGATAGCCCTGCTGCGGACGCAGCCGCTCGCCGTTCTGGCTGTAGACCAGCATGGCGTCGTCGAGGCACTTCTCGATCGGGATCGAGCGCGTCAGTGCTGCGGCATCGGCGCCTTCGGCGACGATCCATTTGGCGCCCGCCTGCACACCGGCTTCGTCCAGCACCGTCTTCAGCGGCACGCCGGTCCATTCCGCACAGCTCAGCAGGCCGACGAGGTCGGAGGCCGTCTTGCCGTAGGGCTTGGTGTAGACCGGATTGCCGGAGCACTCGAGGAAGTGGATGCGCGACTGCGACGGAAAGCGGCGGATGTCCTCCATCGTGAACACCAGCGAGCGATCGACCATGCCGTGGAGCATCAGCCGGTGCTCGGCCGGATCGATCGTCGGCACGCCGCCATGATGACGCTCGTAGAACAGACCGTTCGGCGTGATGATGCCGTCGAGCTCCTGCAACGGCGTGCGGCCCGACGCGGAGATGTATTGCGGCAGCGTCTTCGAGATGTTCTTGACGACGCCCTTCTCGTGAACCGATGGTGTGCCGTAGGGCTGGCTTCCCATCGGGTCACCAGGCGCTTTCATCCATTCCGGCACGCTGGGCGGAAGATTATTCCCCTGTTCGGCAAGCGCGGTAGAACCGGCAACTCCAGATATCGCGGAGCCACCAGCCAGTGCTGCGCCAGCTTGAAGGAATCGCCTGCGAGACGCCTCTCGCACGCGCTTGTCCGTCGTGTGTTCGCTCATCGACGTTTTCCTCTGACGTTACGAAGTGCAGCCTAACACCAAACGCCCGACGCGAGGCAATGCTGCCGCGCGCAGTGCAGCATTCCGCAATGAGATGCGTGATGCCGAACGCGTGGATTGCACGACGGCGCGGTGAACGCGCGCTCTATTCTTTCACCGGCGGCGTGCCATGGGTGTGGAACGATTCGATCGTCTTCAACCCCCAGGCCTGGCCCTTCTTGCGCTCCTCCTCGGTCCACACGATCGGTTTCCAGTCCGGCGCGAGGATCAGCCGTGCGCCGGCATTGGCGACCTCGACGCGGTTGCCGCCGGGTTCATAGACATAGAGGAAGAAGGTCTGCTGGATCGCGTGCTTGTGCGGCCCGGTCTCGATATGCACGCCGTGCTCGAGGAAGATATCCGCCGCGCGCAGGATCTCCTCACGGCTGTCCAGCGCGTAGGTGACATGGTGGAAACGTCCCATCTTGCCGTAGTGGTCGCGCGTATAGGCGAAGTCGTAGCTCTTGTTCGACATCGTCATCCACATCGCGGCTTCCGTGCCGTCGTTGAGCACGATCTGCTCGGTGGTGCGGCATCCCAGGTAGGTCTCGAAGAACAGGCGATTGGCCTTGATGTCGACCGCGAGGCAGTTGAGATGGTCGAGCCGGCGGACATTGACGCCGCGCGCCGGAAAGCGCTGCGCCTGGTTCTTCAACGCGGGCTTCAGCTCGGCCGGCGCCTCGTACCATTCGGTCTCGTAGTAGAGCTCGATGACGTGGCCGTCGGGATCGCGGCAGCGAAATGCCGGTCCCTGCCCCATGTCGCCTTCAATCCAGCCGATGTCGAAGCCCGAGCCCTTCAGCGCGGCGACGCGGCGCTCGAGCGCCTGCGGGCTGCGCGCCCGCAGCGCCATGTGCTCCATGCCTGATGTCTTCGATGCGGTCAGCTTCAGCGAATAGCGCTCGTAATCGTCCCAGCCGCGCAGGTAGACCGACTCACCGTTCCGGCCGCTGACGGTCATGCCCATGACATCGACGAAGAACTTCAGGCTCTCGTCCGGCTTCGGCGTCAGCAGCTCCATGTGCCCGAGATGAGCGAGATCGAAGATCGGTTCCGGCTGCATGGACGGTCTCCCCGCGAAGACGCCCGATCGACGGCTTCCCGCCCTGGCGAGCGAGCTTCGGTGCGTCGATTTGTACTAGTGTACAAAGGATTAGGTCCCGTCAACAAAATGTTGACCCGGGAAGTTGCAGCGCCCGTTGAAGCCGGCGTCCGTGCCTAGCCCTTCGACACCATCACCGGCGCCGGACCGTGCGGCCGGGACAAGGTCGCCGACACCGTCAACGCGACCGCGAGCGCGCACACCATGCAGAGCTTCATCCGCGCGCTGCGGCGATCGGTCATCGGCAGGAAGAAGAAGAACGCGATCGCCAGAACGAGAAGCGCATTCACGAGAATGTACATGGCGGAGCCCTCTTGTTGCGTATCAACAAGATGGCCGGCGCTCGCGCGGCATTCCGTGGCTGAGATCACATATTGAGGCGGCCGGCGGTCAGGCCACCGAGACGGCCCTCTCGCGATGCGACGACAAGAGCTTGCGGATCTCGACATCCGGCACCGGCCGGCTGAACAGATAGCCCTGCATCTCGGTGCAGCCGAGGATGCGAAGCAGGTTGCGCTGCTGCTCGGTCTCGACGCCCTCCGCAGTCGTCGTCATGTCGCTCGCGGCGGCAATGTTCACGACGGCCTGGACGATCGTGGACGACGCGCCGGTCCCGGCGAGATCCTTGATGAAGGCGCGGTCGATCTTGATCTTGTCGAAGGGGAAGCGCTGCAGATAGCTCAGCGAAGAATAGCCAGTGCCGAAATCGTCGAGCGCGATGCGGACGCCGAGCTCGCGCAGCTGATGCAGGATATCGAGCGCAGCGTCGTCGTCGCGGATCAGCACGGCCTCGGTGATCTCGAGCTCGAGCCGCGAGGGCGCGAGCCCCGACGCTGCGAGCGCGGCGGCGACGTTCAGCGCCAGCGTCTGGCTCTTGAACTGAATCGGAGACACGTTGACCGCGACGTTGATGTGATCCGGCCAGTTCACCGCTTCCCGGCACGCGGTGTTGAGCACCCAGTGCCCGAGATCGTTGATCAGGCCGGTATCCTCGGCGACCGGGATGAAATCCGCCGGCGAGATGGTGCCGCGTTCCGGATGCCGCCAGCGCACCAGTGCCTCGCAGCAGCTGACCTTGCCGTCCTCCAGATGCAGCAGCGGCTGATAGTGCAGCTCGAAGCTGCTGTCGGCGATGGCCTGGCGCAATTCCAGTTCGAGGCTGCGCCGCGCCTTGGCGCGCGCATCCATGCCGGTTTCGAAGAATCGGTAGGTGCGGCGGCCATCGCTCTTCGCGCCATAGAGCGCGAGGTCGGCGTTGCGCAGCAATTGATCGAGGTCGAGGCCGTCGGCGGGCGCGACCGCGATGCCGATGCTGGCGTCGGTCGTGATCAGGTGCCCGCTGCAATCGATCGGCTGGCGGATGGTCTGATAGATCGCGGCCAGCAGCTGCATGGTCTCGGTCTGATCGCGGACCGCGGTCTGGATCACCGCAAACTCGTCGCCGCCGAGCCGCGCCGCGATATCGGTCTCCCCGACGCAGGAGCGCAGACGTTCGGCGATTGCCCTCAGCAGTTCGTCGCCGATCTGATGGCCGAGCGCGTCGTTGACGCTCTTGAACTCATCGATGTCGATATACATCACCGCGAGCTGCTCGTCCGGCCGGATCGCGTTCAACGCCTGCTCGAGGCGCTGACGGAACAGCAGGCGGTTGGGCAGATCGGTCAACGCATCATAGTGCGCCATGTGCGCGATCTTGTTCTCGGTGCGCGTCCGCTCGGTGACGTCCTCGATGGTCGCTACCCATCCGCCTTCCGGCAGCGGCTTGTTGACGATCTCGATCGCCCGCCCGCCCGGCGCCTCGGTCAACTGACGCGTCGCCTTGCCAAGCTTCACGTTGCGGATGATGGCATCGCAGAACGCGTCGACGTCGCCGTCGAACGAGCCGGTCTCCTGCCGGTGCGCGATCAGCCGCTGCATGGTGCAGCCGGGCTTCGCGACATCGGGTGAGAGCCCGAACATCTCGATGTAAGGGTGGTTGCAGATGATGATGCGCGCCGACGCATCGTAAAGCACGAGCCCCTGCGGAATATTGTCCACCGCGGTCGTGAGATTGCGACGTTCGGTGGCGAGCCGCGCGTCGGAGATTTCATGCCGCTTCAGCAGCAGGAAGACGATCACGGCCATGATCGCAAAGGCCGCCATCAGCAAGCCTTCGCGCTCGCTCCATTGCGCGGTCACGCTTCCAAGCAGGCTGCCGACCAGCATGCCGGCACAGAACGCCAGCCCCTTGGTCGTGCCGGCGTCGGCATTTCCTGACGATGAATTGCGGTGTTCGATACGCACGCTGATCTCTCCCGAGCGCGGCATCGTTACGCAGCACTGATGGAAAGGTCGTTACAACTCGCAGTTAGCAATCGGTTACACGATACCTGGAGACAGAACGTAACACATCGCGCCGAAACTCCCGTAAACCTACGGAGCCGCCGATGCCCTCCGCGGAGATGGTGAATCCCGCCTTAACGGAAAAACAACGAAACGAGCCCGGCTGTGCCGAAAAGCGACGATTTCGCCGCCGATGCACGCGACGACGCGCAATCTCGCGGCACGATAGAAACAAATCGTCACCGGGAAGGTGTAGATTTAGCCGATGTGCAACCCCGGCGATTTAACGGTTTTTCCAAACCCGGGCGCGCATATTGGTCCGGACATTTAGATTTTGCCAACGAGCCAGGCTGGAACTGTGACATCCTTTGGACGTGTGATCTCTGTGCGTGGCTCGCAGGCCCGGGTCGGGCTGCTGGCTGGCGGCCAGATGCAGCTGTCAGAAATGCGCGCGACCGTCGGCCGGTTCGTCAGTATCCGCTGCGCGAGCTCGGTCATCGTCGCCATGATCACCGAAGTGTCGTGCGAGAACCTGGCGGCGTCCGACGAATACATGGCGACCGCTTCAGTCGACCTGCTCGGCGAAATCCTCGGCGGCGACCGCCCGAAATTCCAGCGCGGCGTCACGCACTATCCGACCATCGGCGACAGCACCGATTTGATCACGAACCAGGAGCTGCGCACGGTCTATGCGCCGAGCGGCTCAGACCAGATCAATGTCGGCACGCTGCAGCAGGATCGTTCGGTTATCGCCTATGTCGACGTCGAGGAAATGCTGTCCAAGCACTTCGCGGTGCTCGGCTCGACCGGCGTCGGCAAATCCACCGGCGTGTCGCTGCTGCTCAACGAGATCCTGAAGTCGCGGCCGAACCTGCGCATCTTCCTGCTCGACGTGCACAACGAATACGGTCGCTGCTTCGGCGAGCGCGCGCAAGTGCTCAACCCGCGAAACCTGAAGCTGCCGTTCTGGCTGTTCAACTTCGAAGAGATCGTCGACGTGCTGTTCGGCGGCCGGCCTGGCGTGCCCGAAGAGCTCGATATCCTCGCCGAAGTGATCCCGATGGCGAAGGGCATCTACACCCAGTACCAGAACTCCGACAGGGTCGGTCTCGGGCTGAAGCGGGTCGACCCCAAGCAGGTCGGCTACACCGTCGATACGCCGGTGCCCTATCGCCTCGTCGACCTGATCTCGCTGATCGACGAGCGCATGGGCAAGCTCGAGAACCGCTCCTCGCGCATCATCTATCACAAGCTGATCTCGCGCATCGACGCGGTGCGCAACGATCCGCGCTACGCCTTCATGTTCGACAATGCCAATGTCGGCGGCGATACCATGGCCGAGGTGATCAGCCATCTGTTTCGCCTGCCCGCCAACGGCAAGCCGATGACCATCATGCAGCTCGCGGGCTTCCCGGCCGAAGTCGTCGATTCCGTGGTGTCGGTGCTGTGCCGCATGGCGTTCGATTTCGGGCTGTGGAGCGACGGCGTCTCGCCGATGCTGTTCGTCTGCGAGGAAGCGCACCGCTACGCCTCCGCGGACCGCAACATCGGCTTCGGGCCGACCCGCAAGGCGGTGTCGCGGATCGCCAAGGAAGGCCGCAAATACGGCGTCTATCTCGGCCTGATCACCCAGCGTCCGGCCGAGCTCGACGCCACCATCATCTCCCAGTGCAACACGCTGTTCACGATGCGTCTCGCCAACGACCGCGACCAGGCGCTGCTGCGCTCCGCGGTGTCGGATGCCGCCGCCAATCTGCTGTCGTTCGTGCCTTCGCTCGGCACCCGCGAAGTGCTGGCGTTCGGCGAAGGCGTGGCGCTGCCGACCCGGCTGCGCTTCAAGGAGGTGCCGCCGCACCAGCTGCCGCGCGGCGAAGCCACCATCGCAACGGTGCCGTCGGTCACCGCCGGCCACGACATGCACTTCGTCAGCGCCGTGCTTGAGCGCTGGCGCGGCGCCACCTCGCATCGCGATTCGCCGAGCGGCGATGCCAGCTTCAACGCGCCGCCGCCGGCGCGCACCATGGCGCCCGCCGAGGCGCCGATGCTGCAGCCGTCACTGGGCCTCGATCCGGACCGCTTCTCGCTCCTGAAGAAGCCGCTGCGCTGACGTCATCATGGCAGGGCGCCCATGCGCCTTGCGCCCAAGCCGTCATCCATTATGGTTTCGCGTGACGCCGCGTCCCCGCGGCACGCCGGAACCATCTCATGACGCAGCCGACCGCAAAACGCTTCCCGACGCCCGCTCTCGACAAGCTCCCCGAGGACATCCGCAGCCGCATCCTGGCGGTGCAGGAGAAGTCCGGCTTCGTGCCGAACGTTTTCCTCACGCTGGCCTATCGCCCCGACGAGTTTCGCGCCTTCTTTGCCTATCACGACGCGCTGATGGAGAAGGACTCCGGCCTCTCAAAGGCCGAGCGCGAGATGATCGTGGTGGCGACCAGCGCCGCCAACCAGTGCCAGTATTGCGTGATCGCCCACGGTGCGATCCTGCGCATCCGCGCCAAGAACCCCGAGATCGCCGACCAGATCGCGGTCAACTACCGCAAGGCCGACATCACGCCGCGGCAGCGCGCGATGCTCGACTTCGCGATGAAGGTCAGCCGCGCGGCAGAGGAGGTCTCGGAGACGGACTTCGCCGCGCTCGCGACCCACGGCTTCAGCGACGACGACGTCTGGGACATCGCCGCGGTCGCGGCGTTCTTCGCGCTCTCCAACCGGCTCGCGAACGTCACCGGCATGCGGCCGAACAGCGAATTCTACATGCTCGGCCGGCAACCGAAATAGAGGGCGCCTTGGCGGACTGGAGCGAGATCATCCTGCGCCTCGGTGCGGCCACGCTTGCCGGCGGCGCGATCGGGCTCGACCGCGACCTGCGCGGCAAGCCGATCGGCCTGAAGACGCTCGGCCTCGTCAGCCTCTCGACGGCGACCGTCGTGCTGCTGGCCTTGCATGGGGTCGACCCCGGGAAATTCACCGATGCGGTCAGCCGCGTGATCCAGGGCGTGTTGACCGGGATCGGCTTTCTCGGCGCTGGCGTGATCGTCCGGCGGGGCGACCGTTTTCACGTCCACGGTCTGACGAGCGCCGCATGCGCGTTCTTCGCCGCATGCGTCGGGATCGTCTGCGGCGCCGGACATTGGCCGATCGTGCTCACCGCGCTCTTGCTGGCATTCCTGCTGCTGACCTTCGGCAAGCGGACCGAGCGGTGGCTGCACCACGTGCTCGGCGGCAAGGTAGATCCAGCCGAACCGGAGGCCGTACCGGGTCAGTCGTCGGATGCCGGTCCGCACCAGCCGGGCAGATAGACCGCTCCCCCGCTGCGACCCAGCGCCAGCCCCTTCTCTAGCGCCTTGGCGAAATTGTTCTCCACCGTCTTGCGCGGGATGTGGCGGCGCAGGAAATCGGCCCACAGGAATTCGCTGAACGGCGTCGTGTCCTTGGCGAAGCCGCCGGCCCGGCGCATCTCGCCGGCCAGACTGCGGAATGGATCGTCCTTGAGATCCTTGATCGACTTCGGAATGTCCTTGAAGTGGCAGCGCTCGCCCTTGGAGTTGTAGGGATAGACCCAGCGCTTGTTGTCCATCACGCCCCAGAACACGTCACGCTCGACCATCGTGAGATCGCCGATCACCGTGACCAGGATGTCCTTGACGCCCTCCTCGTGCAGCGCCCGCGCCATATGATGGTGATCGACCACGTAGTAGCGATCATCGGGACCATGGACGACCGGTATCATGTGCTTGCCAAGCAACTCGGCGCGCTTCTTGTCCGACTTGTGCTCGCGCCAGCGCTTCCGCTTCTCCTTCACCTCATGCATGCCGACCGTCATCTGGGTCGGCCGCAACGACAGGATCGGGACCGGTTTGACGTAAGGCTCGCGCGTATGGGCCATGATTTGTACTCCCGTTTGACCGGCACTCCGGAATGGGTTCCATTATGACATGGTGACGCAGGCAGGCGGAAGAGCCGGTTCGGCCGAATGGCATTGAGAGCAAGCGACCGCGTGAAGGCGCGCACGATCCGTCTCGGCAACCGCGAGGTCGTGACCGAGGGGTTGGAGCTCAGTTTCTGGGCAGACATCAGCCATCGCTGCATGACGGCATCCTGGCCCGCGTTTATTGGCGGTGCAGCATTGGTGTTCATCAGCTTCAACGCCGTCTTCGCCTTGTTGTATTGGCTCGGCGATCATCCAATCGCCAACGTGCCTGACGGCCAATACGTCGACTACCTCTATTTCAGCATCGAGACACTTTCGACCGCGGGCTATGGCGACATGCACCCGCAGACGCACTACGGGCACTTCATCGCCACCATCGAGCTCTTCACCGGCATCTTCTCGATGTCGCTGATGACCGGGCTGATCTTCGCCCGATTTTCGCGGCCGAGCGCGCGGCTGCTGTTCGCCGACAATCCCGTGATCTCGGACCATGAGGGCCAGCTCACGTTGATGATCCGCCTGGCCAACGAGCGGCACAACATCATCGCCAACGCCACCGCGCGGCTGTGGCTGTTCAAGAACGGCGTCAGCAAGGAAGGCATGCCTTACCGCCGGTTCTACGAACTGCCGCTCCTGCGCAGCGAGAGCCCGGCGCTGGCGCTGAGCTGGACCCTGTTTCATGTGATCGACCAGGACAGCCCGCTCTACGGCCTCGACGCCGCGGAGCTTAACGCCGTCAATGCCGGGATCGGCCTCTTCGTGTCGGGCCTTGACGACGTTGCAGCGCAAACTGTGCATGCGCGAAAATCGTACGAACATTCCGACATCCGCTTCGGCCATCGCTATGCCGAGATCCTGAAGGCGACCGACGACGGCCGACTGCGGATCGACTACAGTCGGTTCCACGAGACCATCGAAGGATAAATACCACCTCTGCGCGCATCAAGATTTTAGGTGTGAAGCGCAGCGAACATGCTAAACATGAGCGGCGACGCGACCGGACTGACAACAGTGAAGACGCAGCGGCCAATTTCCTCGGATGACGAGCACGTGGTGCTCAAATTCCGGCCGCGCACCTCGGCGCAGCCGCCCGGCAAGCGCGAGGAGCCGGTCCGATCGACCCGCCCGGCCTCCGTCGCTCCCGTTTCCGTCGCGAACGACCTCTCCCGCTACGAGAAGCCGCGCGAGGAGCCGGACGATTTCCGCCAGCGCATGCTTGCCAACATCGCTGCCTTCGCCTTCACCGTAGCGCTCACCGCGATCGGTATCTGGCTCGCCATGAGCATCGCCGATTTGCGCAAGACCCAGGATTGCGTGCTGATGGGACGCCGGGATTGCGCGAAGATTACGGTGATGCCGCGCAGCTAGGCGGGCCGGAACCGTACCCAAAAACCGTCCTCGCCAGGCCGGCCAAGCTCCATTGAACTAACGGCCCTGCTCCGATATACGGGCACACGACTCCGGCAGCAGCAATCAGGCAATCCGGGGCACCGCGCCCGCCTCCTCCGAGCCGACCCGGAATTACCGTCAATATATCAAAGGCTTAATGATGTCCTCCACATTCGAGCAGATCGCCAACATTATCGCGGAGACCTGCGACATCCCGCGCGATACGATCAAGCCGGAGAGCCACGCGATCGACGATCTGGGGATCGACAGCCTCGACTTCCTCGACATCGCCTTCGCCATCGACAAGGCCTTCGGGATCAAGATGCCGCTTGAGAAGTGGACCCAGGAGGTCAACGACGGCAAGGCCACGACGGAGCAGTACTTCGTGTTGCAGAATCTCGCCGACCGCATCGACGAGTTGGTTGCGGCCAAGAACGCGGGCACGGGCTCGGCCTCGTAATCGCCCGTCATGCAGCTTGAAACTTTTCAGCTGATCGATCGGATCGTCGACCTCAACCTCGACGCAAAGACCATTGTCGTCGAGGCGGATGTCCCGCCGGACAGCCATTCGGTGTTCGCGGGGCACTTCCCGGGCTACCCGATCATGCCCGGCGTGCTGCTCACCGAAGCAATGGCCCAGAGCTCGGGCTGGCTGATCCTCGGTCTGACCAAGTTCGAGCGCATGCCTTTCCTCGCCATGGTCAAGGAAGCCAAGATGCGTGGCTTCGTCAGCCCCGCCTCGACGCTGACGATCGAAGCCAGGATCGAACACGAAGGTTCAGGCTTCACCGTGACCTCGGCGAAGGTCCGCGTCGGCAAGGAGCTCAAGTGCAACGCCGAGCTGACCTTCCGCCATATCCCCTTCCCCAGCCCGGACTTGCGTGTGCATATGGATGCGCTCGCCAACAAGATCGGGTTTCCGCTGCAGGCAATGAGTAATGGCTGAGAAGGAAGTCTGGATCACCGGCGTCGGCCTGCTCTCCTCGCTCGGCGAGGGGCTGGATGCGCATTGGGAGGCGCTCGGCGAAAGGCGCGTCAATGCCGATGAGAAGCGTCTCGCGCCCTACGTGATCCATCCGATCGCCCCCGTCAGCTTCGACGCGCAGATCCCCAAGAAGGGCGATCAGCGTCAGATGGAGACGTGGCAGCGGATCGGCACCTACGCGGCCGGGCTCGCGCTTGATTCCGCCGGCGTCAAAGGCAATCAGGAAATCCTGTCGCGGATGGACATGATCATCGCAGCCGGTGGCGGCGAGCGTGATCTCAATGTCGACCTCGCGATCATGAACGCCGATGCGCAGGGCAAGCTGCCGCCTGCCGTCCTCAACGAAAAGCTGATGAACGAGCTGCGCCCGACGCTGTTCCTGGCGCAGCTCTCCAACCTGCTCGCCGGCAACATCGCGATCGTTCACGGCGTGTGCGGGACGTCGCGCACCTTCATGGGCGAGGAAGCCTCGAGCATCGATGCCGCGCGGATCGCCGTCGCACGCATCGGGGCCGGACAGAGCGACATCGCGCTGGTCGGCGCGGCCCATAACGGCGATCGCGGCGACCTCTTGATGCTCTATTCGTTCGGCGACTTCGCCCTCAAGGATCAATACGCGTCGGTCTGGGCCCGCCGGAACAACCCGGGCTTCGCCATCGGCTCTGCCGGCGCCTTCCTGGTGATGGAATCGCGCGAGCACGCCGAGGCGCGCGGCGCCAAGCCGTACGCCAAGCTGACCAAGGTCGTCGCCGATCTTGCCAAGCGCAAGCAGCCCGGCGCAGTGACCAAGTCGCTGCAGACGCTGTGGCCGCAACTCGGGGTCAGCAACGAGAACGCCATGCTGATCACGGGCGCGACCGGCGCCGAGCCCGCGACCGCTGAGGAGCGCGAATTCCTCGGGCAGCATCCCGGCCTTGCCGTGCGCGCCACCGGAACGACCTTCGGACACACCATGGAGGCGCAGTTCCCGCTCGGCCTCGCGCTGGCTGCGCTGTCGATTTCCCGCGGCGCGCTCTATCCAGCCAACGACCCGACCGGGCTGGAGGTTGAAAAGACCGGGGCGCCAACCCAGATTGTCGTATTGGGGGTCGGCCACTGGCAGGGCGAAGGAATGGCACTGGTCGAGGCCGTCAAGTAATTCGGCGCTAGCACCGACGGGGACACCATGACAGCACCACGCGATAAATTCGGCCGACCGATCGTCGTCGTGACCGGCATGGGAATCGTGACGTCGCTCGGCGGCGGCAAGACCGACAATTGGAAGCGCCTCAGCGCGGGCGAGTCCGGTATCAAGACCGTGACGCGCTTCCCGCTCGACAGCCTGAAGACGACGATGGCCGGCGCCGTCGATTTCGTCACCGTCGATCCGTTCTCCTCGACCAGCCTGTCGCAGCGTCTGGCGGAGATTGCGACCGAAGAGGCGCTGGAGCAGTCCGGCATCGGCAGCAAGGGCGACTTCCCCGGCCCGCTGTTTCTCGCGGTCGCACCGATCGAGACCGAGTGGCCGCAGCGGCTCGAAGTGGCCCGCGAGGTTCCGACCAAGGACTTTGGCATCATCGACTATCTGGCGACCTGCAGCGGCGGCAAGTTCGCGCACTTCCACCGGCGCTTCACCTTCGGTTCGGTCGCGCTCAACCTCGCCGAGACCTTCGGCACCAAGGGGTCGCCGATCTCGCTCTCGACCGCCTGTGCGTCCGGTGCGACTGCGATCCAGCTCGGCGTCGAGGCGATCCGCCGCGGCGAAACCGATGCAACGCTGTGCGTCGCGACCGACGGCTCGGTCAATCCCGAAGCCATGGTGCGCTTCTCGCTGCTCTCCGCACTCTCGACCCAGAACGATCCGCCGCAGGGCGCCTCGAAGCCGTTCTCGAAGAACCGCGACGGTTTCGTGATGGCCGAAGGCGCCGGCGCGCTGGTGCTGGAAAGCTACGACGCGGCGATGGCGCGCGGCGCGCGCATCCTGGGCGTCGTCGCCGGCTGCGGCGAGCTGACCGACTCCTTCCATCGCACCCGCTCTGCCCCGGACGGCAAGCCGGCGATCGGCTGCGTGCGCAAGACGCTGGCCGACGCCGGCATGGAGCCCGAGCAGATCGATCACATCAACGCGCACGGCACCTCGACGCCGGAAAACGACAAGATGGAGTATCTTGCGACCTCAGCCGTGTTCGGCGAGCACACCAAGAACATTCCGGTGTCGTCGAACAAGTCGATGGTAGGCCACACCATCTCGGCAGCCGGCGCGGTCGAGGCGATCTTCTCGCTGCTCACGCTCGAGCATCAGCGGATTCCGCCGACGATCAACTACGAGGTGCCCGATCCCGCGATCCCGTTCGACGTGGTCGGCAACAAGGCGCGCGACGCCAAGGTGACCGCCGTGATGTCGAACTCGTTCGGGTTCGGCGGGCAGAACGCTTCGCTGATCCTGACGCGCGAGCCGGCCTAGCGCCCTCGCCGCATCAGATGAAACGCCTGCTCCTTCGCGCCCGCGCGCATCTGCGTGATGCCGCAAAGCCTGTGACCGATGCCGCGATCGGCGGGCTGACCATCGGCCTGCTGCGCACCACGCGCTATTTCGATCCGGAGAAGACCGCACGGTTCTTCGGCCGCGCCGCGCATTTCATCGGCCGCCGGCTGCGCGAGGACCGCATCGGCCGCGAGAATCTGACGGCCGCCTTCCCGGAGAAGTCACCGCAGGAGATCGAAGAGATCCTGACCGGCGTCTGGCACAACCTCGGACGCATCGGCGCTGAATTCGCGCACATCGACCGCATCTGGGACCACGATCCCCAGAATCCCGACAAACCGGGCCGCGTCGAGTTCTCGGCGCGCAGCAAGCAGCTGTTCGACCAGTTGCGGGACGACGGCAAGCCGGCCTTGTTCTTTGCCGCACATCTCGGCAACTGGGAGCTCTCTCCGATTGCCGCGGCGGCACATGGGCTCGATGCTACTATTCTGTTCCGGCGGCCGAACATCGAAGCCGCCGATCGCGCCATCGAACGCATCCGCGCGGTCAACCTGGGCACGCTGGTGCCGGCAGGCCGCGACGCGCCGCTGAAGTTGGCGCAGGCGCTGAAGAACGGCCAGCACGTCGCGATGCTGGTCGACCAGTATTTGACCAACGGCGTTCCCGTCACTTTCTTCGGCCGCAAGACCACTGCTAACCCGCTCTTGGCGCGCCTGCGCCGGCAGATCGAGTGCCCGATCCACGGTACCCGGATCATCCGCCTGCCCGACGGCCGCTTCCGCGGCGAGGTCACCGAGGAAGTGAAACCGGTGTTCGACGCTTCCGGCCAGATCGATATCCAGGGCACGATGCAGGCGATCACCGACATCGTCGAGGGCTGGGTCCGCGAATATCCGGATCAGTGGCTCTGGCTGCACCGACGCTGGCGATAACGGTCCGACGCCGCCATTGGCATCACAGACCTTCGCGATCGAGCGACGGTACGTTCCCTCCGCAAGCGATGACCCATACACGCGATCGCTCGCTGTCGACGACGCCTGCCAAGACTGCCGCCATCGCCAAGGCGCCGCTGGGCTCGACCCGGATGCCGCAGGTCCCAAGAAGCAACCGGGCAGCGTATTGCACAAGCTCATCGCTGACGGCGCACACCTGAACATTCGACCATTGCAGAATTTCGAAGGCCCTCACTCCGATCTGGCGGGAGCGCAAGGCATCGCATACCGTATCTCCAGGAGGATCAATCCGGATCGGAATGCCAATCTCGCGAGCACGCGCGTAGCGCTGGTGGGTCTCCGGTTCTGCAACATAGATTGCGGCCGGAATAGACCGGGAGCGCAAAGCAAGGGCAACGCCTGCGGCCAGCCCGCCGCCGCCGCAGGCAACAATCACGGCATCAGAGGCTGGGCCACTTGCCTGAATGGCAGCTGCGATCTCCGAACCCACCGTGAAGCTTCCAGCAATCATCTCGACGTCTTCGAAAGCGTGCAGGTTACGCCAACCGCGTCGATGGGCCTCCATTCGAGCGCAATCGACCAACTCCGACCGCTCGACGATTTTTATCTCAGCTCTGGTTTCTCGGGCCTGCTCCCTCTTGAAGGCCGCTACGTCCGCGGGCATGACCAAACAGGCGGGCTTGTCCAGCACCTGGGCGGCCAGGCCAACCGCAATCGGAAAGTTTCCTGATCCTGCGGCGACAACTCCTCGCTCGGCGTTCCTCGTCCCAAGGATTGCTCCTCGAAACTTGAACGAGCCGCCATGTTGAATGGTCTCGTCTTTGATGAGGATTGTTCGCCCAGTCACTGCGTCCAACGCGGCGCAGGATCGTATGGGTGTCTCCAGCGCCCGCCCCGCAATGAACTCGAGATCATCACGAACCAAATGAATCGGCTGACGGGGCATCCTGGCCTCTGCGGCAATCTCAAGGAGTATCGAGGGCTATCGGACGCGCCGCACAGGTGTCCAATCAGCTGTTGTGACTGCTCGATTTATCTTGTGAGCGCCCGAAATATCTTAGCTCGTCACAGGCAATAGCCGAACGTCCGCCGTGCCCACATGCAGCCTTAGCGCCCGGTCTTCACCCGCGTCCACAGCCGGTTGATGATCCGCTGGGTCGCCGGATCGCGCGCCGTGATCACGAACAGCTTCTTCTGCATCGCCTCGTCGGGATAGATGTTCTTGTCGTTGAAGATCTTCGGATCGATCAGCTTCTGGCTCGCCAGATTGCCGTTGGCGTAGGACAGGAAGTTCGAATTCTTCGCCGCGACGTCGGGACGGTAGAGGTAGTTGATCAGCTCATAGGCTTCCGCGACATTCTTCGCGTCCGCCGGAATCGCGAGATTGTCGAAGAACATCTGCGCGCCCTCCTTCGGGATCGTGTAGCCGATCTCGACGCCGGTCTTGGCTTCCGCGGCGCGGCTGCGCGCCTGCATGATGTCGCCCGACCATCCGACCACGAAGCAGATCTCACCCGAGGCCAGCGCACTGAGATATTCGGACGAGTGGAATTTGCGCACATAGGGCCGGATCTTGATGACGAGATCGGCGGCTTTCTCGAGGTCAGCCTGCTTGGTCGAGTTCGGATCTAGGCCGAGATAGCTCAGCGCCGCCGGCAGGATGTCGTCGGCGGAATCCAGCATGTGAATGCCGCAATCCTTGAACTTGGCGAGGTTCTCCGGCTTGAACACCATGTCCCAGCTGTCGATCTTCGCATCGGGCCCGAGGATCTTCTCCGCCACCTTGACGTTGTAGCCGATGCCCGTGGTGCCCCACATGTAGTTGGCGCCGAAATTATTGCCGGGATCGTAGGTCGCGAGCTGACCCGTCACCACGGGCCACGCATTGGCGAGGTTCGGCAGTTTCGACTTGTCGAGCTTCAGGAACACCTTCGCGGTGATCTGGCGCTGCAGGAAATAGCCGGTCGGCACCACGACGTCGTAGCCCGACTTGCCCGCGAGCAGCCGCGTCTCCAGCGTCTCGTTGGCGTCGAACGTGTCGTAGACGACCTTGACGCCGGTTTCCTTGGTGAAGTCCTCAAGGACTCCCGGTGCCATGTAGTTCGACCAGTTGTAGAAGTTGACCGTGCGCTCCTCCGCACTCGCAGAGACAGCGAACAACAGAACCGTGGCGATCATGCCTGCGAGGCTGGCGAGACGACGGCTCTGCTTCTGCATTCTGGTCTACCTCTTGCGACGATGTACTGCGTCGGACAATCGCTCCAGCGCGGTGTCGAGCGTCGAGTCCCTCTTGGCAAAGCAGAAGCGGACGACCGACGTCACCGCATCCTGCTCGTAGAACGCCGACACTGGAATAGCCGCGACCTTGTAATCCTGCACAATTCGCCAGCAGAACTCCGCATCGGTCTCATTGAGCCCGAGCGGCGACAGGTCGACCGTGAGGAAGTAGGTCCCCTGCGACTTCAGCACCGGAAAGCCGATGCTCTCCAACCCCTTGGTCAGGCGGTCGCGGCTCCGCGCCATGTCCTTGCGCATGTCGAGGAAGTAGTCGTCCGGCTTGTTGAGGCCGTACGCCACCGCCGCCTGCAGATTGGGCGCCGTTGTGAAGGTGAGGAACTGGTGCACCTTGGCGGCGACGCGCAGCAGCGGCGGCGCAGCGCAGACGAAGCCGATCTTCCATCCGGTCAGCGAGAAGATCTTGCCCGCGCTGCCGACCTTGATGGTGCGGTCACGCATGCCCGGGATCGTGATCAGCGGGATGTGCTCGCGGCCGTCGAACACGACGTGCTCCCAGACCTCGTCGCAGATCGCGACCACGTCGAACTCCTGGCAGTACCGCGCCAGCAGTTCGAGGTCCTCGCGCGGATAGACCACCGCCGCCGGGTTGAGCGGATTGTTGAACAGCACCGCCTTGGTCTTGTGGTTGAAGACGCTGCGCAGCATCTCCTCGTTCAGCCGCCACTCCGGCGGCTCGAGCCGCAACAGCCGCGGAATGCCGCCGGCCTGGCGGATGATCGGCAGATAGGAATCGTAGACCGGCTGGAAGCACACCACCTCGTCGCCCGGCTCGACCACTGCGAGAATCGAGGAGGTCAGCGCCTCGGTGCCGCCGGAGGTGACCATCACCTCGGTCATCGGATCGAGCTTGAGCCCGTGCCAGTGGCCGTAATGCGATGCGATCGCCTGACGCAGCTCCGGAATGCCCATCATCGACGGATACTGGTTGTAGCCGTTGATGGACGCGTCCGCGGCGGCGCGGCGGATGTCCTCCGGGCCGGGATCGTCGGGAAAGCCTTGGCCGAGATTGATGGCGTTGTTGTCGCGCGCAGCCTGCGACATCGCCTCGAAGATCGTGACGGGAAGGTCCGCGAAGACCTTGTTCATGGAGGTCATGTCAGGGATCAGCCGCCCGTCTTGGTCGGCAGTCCCGCCGCCTTCCAGCCGATGATGCCGCCCGCCAAATGCTTGTCATAGGGCAGGCCCGCGGCCTGGGCGGCCAGCGAGGCCGTCACCGAGCGCTTGCCGGAGCGGCAGGCGAACACCACCTGCTTGCCCTGCGGATCAGGTATCGCGGCCGGGTCAAACGTCGACAGCGGCACTACGACGCCGTCGGGATAGGCCTCAACAGTGACCTCATTGGGCTCACGGACATCGACCAGGAGATAGCGGCCTTCCGCTATGCCCTTCGACACCTCGTCCGGAAACAAATCTTCCACCTTGTGGTCCGCCACGGAAATATCCTCCCGACATCAGCTTGGGCGAGCGTCGCGCGGCTCGCCGGTCCGGGCCGCAAAGTCGCCTCTCGCGCGGAGAAAATCAAGCGCCCGAAACGGGTTAGATGCCGTGCGGAAACGCCGGATCGTTGACCCTAGATCGTGACTTGGGTGCCGACCTCGACCACCCGCCCGGTCGGGATCTGGAAATAGTCGGTGGCATCGTTCGAGGAGCGGCTCAGCGCGATGAACAGATGGTCCTGCCAGCTCGGCATGCCCGAATGCGCCGCCGGCTTCAGCGCACGGCGGGACAGGAAGAACGAGGTCGACATGATGTCGAACTGCCAGCCGAGCTTGCGGGCGATCGCCAGCGTCTTCGGCACGTTCGGCTGCTCCATGAAACCGAACTTCAGCGTCACCTTGGAGAAAGTCTCGGTCAGCTGCTCCATCCGCACCCGCTCGGACGGATCGATACGCGGCGTCGGCGCAGTTTCGATAGTGAGGATGACATTCTTTTCGTGCAGCACCTTGTAGTGCTTGAGGCTGTGCATCAGCGCGGTCGGCGCGCTGATGGGATCGCTGGTCAGGAACACCGCTGTCCCGGAGACCCGCTGCGGCGGCCGCTTCTCCAGCATCGCGACGAGATCGGCGAGCGGGAATTCCAGCTTGCGCGACTTCTCGAACAACAGCCGGCTGCCGCGCCGCCAGGTGTACATCACCACAATCATGGCCCCGCCGAGCGCAAGCGGCACCCAGCCGCCCTCGAACACCTTGAGCAGGTTGGCGGCCAGGAACGTGATGTCCAGGAACAGGAACGGCGCGACCAGCGCCGCGGCGGCGATCGGCGACCAGCGCCAGACCTTCCAGATCACCACAAAGCCCATCATCGCCGTCACCACCATGGTGCCGGTCACGGAGATGCCGTAGGCCGACGCCAGCGCGCTCGACGAGCGGAACATCAGCACCAGCACGATCACCGCGATGAACAGGAAGCGGTTGATGCGCGGCATGTAGATCTGGCCGGAATGCGCTTCCGAGGTGTGGCGGATCTCGAACCGTGGCATCAGGCCGAGCTGGATCGCCTGTCGGGTCAGCGAGTAGGCGCCGGTGATGACGGCCTGGCTCGCGATCACGGTCGCCATGGTCGCAAGCGCGACCATCGGAATCAGCGCCCAGTCCGGGAACATCAGGAAGAACGGGTTCTCGATGCCCTTGGGATCGCCGATGAGAAGCGCGCCCTGCCCGAGATAATTCAGCGCCAGCGACGGCAGCACGATGAACAGCCACGCGGTCTGGATCGGGCGTTTGCCGAAATGGCCGAGGTCGGCATAGAGCGCCTCCGCGCCGGTCACCGCGAGGAAGACGGCACCGAGGGTGATGAAGCCGATCACACCGTGATGCAGCATGAACGACACCGCCAGGATCGGGTTGAACGCGTACAGCACTTCGGGATGCCGCACGATCTGCGGCAGCGCCGCGATCGCGATCACGGCGAACCACACGCACATCACCGGGCCGAAGAACGCCGCAACGCGCGCGGTGCCGCGCGACTGCACCGCGAACAGGGCGACCAGGATCACCACCGTGAGCGGGACGACATAGGGATCGAATGTGGAGGTGACGAGCTTGATGCCTTCGATCGCCGACAGCACCGACAGCGCCGGCGTGATGACGGCATCGCCGTAGAACAGCGCGCCGCTGATGATGCCGAGCAGCACGATCGCAGCGGCGCCCTTGGTGGCCGCGCGCTGCGCCAGCGCCATCAGCGCCAGCGTTCCGCCCTCGCCATTGTTGTCGGCACGCAGCAGGATCACGACATATTTGAGGGTGACGACCACAATCAGCGCCCACAGGATCAGGCTGAGCACGCCGAGCACCGCATGCGCCGTCACGGCGCCCTCGCCGCCGGCAGCCGCAACGACGGCTTCGCGCAGCGCGTACAGCGGGCTGGTGCCGATGTCGCCATAGACGACGCCGATGCTGCCGAGCATCAGCGCCTTGAAGGTGGCGGTTGAATGCGCCTCGCCATGGCCGTTTGCCGCGGGCGTTTCCGCCGCGGTGATCGCACTCTCGGATGACATGGGAAGCTGCGCCTCTGTCTTCTGCCGCACTGCACAATGCCGGGTTGCAGGCCTATACTCCCGGCAGGAATGCATAGGTTAGCACGGATTTAGGCCTCCACCATGCGTACCACGCATAGATCAAGGCTTTTCAACGCCGGAATTCGCTGTCAGCTCAAATAGTTACCTGGGTACCCACTTCAACGACCCTGCCGGTCGGAATCTGGAAATAGTCGGTGGCATCGTTGGCAGACCGGCTCATCGCGATGAACAGGTGGTCCTGCCACTGCGGCATCCCGGACTGGGCGGACGGCTTCAGCGACCGACGCGACACGAAGAACGAGGTCGACATGATGTCGAACTGCCAGCCGAGCTTGCGCGCGATCGCGAGCGCCTTCGGCACGTTCGGCGATTCCATATAGCCGAAGCGCAGCCGCACCGCGGTGAACTTGTCGCTGACCTTCTCCATGGTGACGCGCTCCGACAGGTCGACGCGCGGCGTCGGTGCAGTCTCGATGGTCAGGATCACATTGTGCTCGTGTAGCACCTTGTTGTGCTTGAGATTGTGCAAGAGCGCGGTCGGCACGAAGCTGGGATCGCTGGTCAGGAACACCGCGGTGCCCTTGACGATATGCGGCGGCCGCTTCTCCAGGCTGTGGATCAGGTCGCGCAGCGGCACCTCGATGCGGCGGGTCTTGGCGATGAGAATCGCGGCGCCGCGACGCCAGGTCCAGATCATCGTCGCCATCACGACGCCGAACAGCAGCGGCACCCACGCGCCCTCGAACAGCTTCAGGAGATTGGCGCTGAAGAAGGTCATGTCGACGATCACGAACGGCAAGATCAATGCGGCTGCCGACGCCACGCGCCAATTCCACAGCTTCCAGATCACGATGAAGCCCATGATGCCGTCAGCGACCATGGTGGTGGAGACGGCGATGCCGTAGGCCGAGGCGAGCCCGCTCGAGGTGCGGAACAGCAGCACCAGCAACAACACGCCGATCAGCAGCATCCGGTTGACCCGCGGCAGATAGATCTGCCCGGCATGGGTCTCCGAGGTATAGCGGACCTCGAAGCGCGGCAAGAGCCCGAGCTGCACCGCCTGGCTGATCAGCGAATAGGCGCCGGTGATCACGGCCTGGCTTGCGATCACGGTCGCAGCGGTGGCGAGCCCGATCAGCGGCAGCAGCAACACGTCGGGCACCATGCGATAGAACGAGTTCTCGATCGCGGCGGGATCGGACAGCACCAGCGCGCCCTGCCCGAAATAGTTCAGCAGCAGCGACGGCAGCACGAAGAACAGCCAGCCGGACTGGATCGGCTTGCGGCCGAAATGCCCGAGATCGGCATACAGCGCCTCGCCACCGGTCACCGCGAGGAACACCGCGCCCAAGGTCACCAGGCCGACGGTGCCGTGGGTCAGCAGGAACTGGATCGCGTAATAGGGATTGATCGCCGCCAGCACCGACGGATCGTCCATGATGTGGACCAGCCCCATCACCGCGAGCGAGGCGAACCACACCACCATCACCGGCCCGAAGGCGGAGGCGACGCGCGCGGTGCCGGTGCGCTGCACCGAGAACAGCAGCACGAGAATCAGGATCGTCAGCGGCACCACATAGTGCTCGAGATGCGGCGTGGCGAGCTTGAGGCCTTCGACCGCCGACAGCACCGAGATCGCCGGCGTGATCATGGAATCGCCGATGAACATCGAGGCGCCGACCACGCCGAGCGCGAGCAGCGGCCAGCTGCGCCGTCCGATCGCGCGCTGGCCGAGCGCCATCAGCGACAGCGTGCCGCCCTCGCCGTTATTATCGGCACGCAGCAGCAGCAGGACGTATTTGGCGGTGACGACGGTGAACAGCGCCCACAGGATCAGGCTGAGCACACCCAGCACCATGATGCGGGTGACCGGCTGGCCGTGCGCGGCGCCGCCGACCGCCTCGCGGAATGCGTAGAGCGGCGAGGTTCCGATATCGCCGAACACCACGCCGATGCTGCCCAGCGTCAGGGCCCAGAAGCCGGAGGTACCTTGGCCTTTGCCCTGACCTGTTCCTTGAGTTTCCTGGGCTTCGGTTGATGAGACGCTGACAGCCATGGCGAGGTTGGAACGCTCGATCGGTTGATTTTGACCCGCGCGGCTATCGACGCTTCCGCCCCGCCTGTCAACCGAGCAACCCGGCCGACGGCGGTAGCAGGGTAACCCGGAGCTACGGCTTCAGATCCGGCGGCAGTGGCGGATTTTCCCGCATCAACGTGATGGTCACGCGACGGTTCGCCGGCAGCGTCGGGTCGTCTGGAAACAGCGGCTGGCCGTCGGCCTTGCCGGAAACCGCGAAGATGTGGGACGGCGGCAGCCCTTCCCGCTCCAGGATCTGGCGCACCGCATTGGCGCGGTCCGCGGACAGGTCGAAGGCGTCGTAATCGCTGCGCGCCGGCACGAAGCCTGCGGCTGTATGCCCCACGATCGCGATCCGCAGCGGCGTCGCCTTCAGCGGCGCGGCGAGCTTCTGGATCAGCCGGCGGGTGCGCTCATACGGCTCCCTGGAGCCGTCGGCGAACATCGAGCGGCCGTCCTGGTCGACGATCTCGAGGTTGAGCCCCTCCTTGGTCTCCTCGAACATGATGTTCTTGGAGATCTCGGTCAGCTCCGGCATGTCCTGCAGCGCCTGGCGCAGCGAGGCCGAGGCGAGCGCGAATTCGCGGTCGATCTTCAGCCGCGCGCCGTTGATCTGGCTGCGCTCCTTCTCGTCCGGCGTCGGATTGGCGGAGGATTCCTCCGGCGAGATGTGCTCGACATTCTTCAGCTTCGGCCGCGTCGGCAGGCCGTCGGACTCGACGATCCCTGAGTAGCGCACATTGGTCTGCACGCCGAAGGCGTCGCGCATCGAACCCGCGACGATCTTCAGCTTGTTGTTGTCCATGGTGGAGAACGCGACGAGCATCACGAAGAAGCTCATCATCAGGCCCATCAGGTCGGCGAAGGTCACGAACCAGCCGTGACCTCCGGTATGGGCGTCGCCGCGCTTCTTTTTGGCCATCGCTGCGTTTCCCGAAAGCGCCGGCCGGTCAAGCCGGAACCGGCTCGCCTTCCTCGTGGCGATGCTTCTCCGGCAGATAGGCCAGCAGCATCTCGCGCACCAGCGCCGGGCTCTTGGAATCGCGGATCATCAGGATGCCGTCGATGATCAGCGTGCGGTTGGTCTCCTCGTCGAGCAGCTTGCCGTGCAGCTTGTCGGCGATCGGAAGGCAAAACAGGTTGGCCACCAGCGCGCCGTACAGCGTCGCGAGCAACGCCGTCGCCATGAACGGGCCGAGCTTGGAGGGGTCGGTCATGTTGGCGAACATCTGCACCATGCCGATCAGCGTGCCGATCATGCCGAAAGCCGGGGCGCAGTCGCCGATCGCGCGATAGATCTTGCTGCCCTCGTCGAGGTGCATCAGGAAATTGTCGCGGTCGCGCTCCATGTTGTCGCGGATGAATTCGAGGTCGTAGCCGTCGGCGACGTAGCGGATGCCCTTGGCAAGGAACGGCTCGTCGGTCTCGACCTTTTCCAGGCCGACCGGGCCCTGCTTGCGGGCGATCTCGGCGATGCGGGCCAGCTCGTCGACGAGGTCGCGGGCCGAGAGACGGCTCATGGTGAAGGCAAACTTGGCGCCGAGCGGCAGCCCGTGCAACATCACGCCGAGCGGAAAGCGGATCATCGTCGCCGCGATCGAGCCGCCGAAGATGATGATCATGGCATGTTCGGAAATGAACATGTGCAGGTCGCCGCCCATGAACATCATCACCGCGATGACGATGATGCCGGCCAACAGCCCGGCGCCTGTCATGATATCCATGAAAAACTCCAACGCGAACGCAACCCGCCTGTCCTGGACGGCGCGCAGCCCAAGGCGGGCCGCGTGGAAAAACCCTAACGTTAATGCCATTAAGGACGCGTTACCGAATTTGGTAGGGATAACAACGGGTAAACGGCTGCCTTTTCGTGATGTCGTTGAAGATGTTGGCTTTCCGCATGGGACGCCGCCGCTGCATGCGCAAAAGGTCTCCCCGTAGAACAACGGACATGGGATAGGTTCGCCAAGAGCGTTTTCGAGCGAAGTGGGTACCGGTTCGCGGGAAGAAAACGCATCAACACAAGAATCCGGAGCCCCGTTCCGATTCAATCGGAACGGAAAAGGCTCCAGAGGAAACGAACCAACGAGCAGGACAGCATGAAGGCGGTCGTCGTCGAGCAATACGCACCCATCGATCAGATCGGACTGAAGGAGATCGCCACGCCCGAACCCGGCCCGGGACAGATCCGCGTCCGGGTCCACGCCGCGAGCATCGGCTTCGTCGATGGGCTGAAGGTCGAGGGCCGCTACCAGACCAAGGATGCCCTGCCCTTTACGCCTGGTGCGGAATTCGCCGGCGTGGTCGACGAGGTCGCGGGCGACGTTGCCGGCATCACGCCGGGCATGCGGGTGATGGGCGCGGCGCGCTCGGGGGCGCTGGCCGAGTCCATCGTGGTGCCGCCGGCCGCCGTCGAAGTGATGCCCGACGGTCTGTCGATGGAGGCCGCCGCGGCCTTTCGCACCAATTACCTCACCGCATTGTACGCGCTCAGCGAGCGCGGCTCGCTCAAGGCAGGCGAGCAGCTGCTCGTGCTCGGTGCCGCCGGTGGTACCGGCATCGCCGCGATCCAGGTCGGCAAGCTGCTCGGCGCGCGCGTCGTTGCCGCGGCCTCGACCGATGAGAAGCGCAGCTTCGCCGCGAGCTTCGGTGCCGACGCTGTCGTCGACTATACGAAGCCCGATTGGCGCGACGCGCTGAAGGACGCAACCGGCGGCCATGGACCCGATGTGATCTTCGATCCGGTCGGCGGCGAGGTCTCGCTGCAGGCGTTCCGCTCGATCGCCTGGAACGGCCGCCATGTCGTGGTCGGCTTTGCGGCAGGCCAGATCCCCGCTCTGCCGTTCAACCTGCCGCTGTTGAAGGGCGGCCTCCTGATCGGCGTCGACGCCGCTCAGATCGCGCGCCGCGAGCCGGAGGCGCAGGCGCGCGTGATGACGCAATTGTCGGCATGGCTGAACGACGGCCGACTGACGCCGGTTGTCGGCAAGGTGTTCGAGCTTGACGATTTCCGCGCGGCGTTCACGACGATGCAGACCCGCGCGGCGCTGGGCAAGATGGTGGTGCGGATCGGAAAGTGAGAGAGGCTCCGCTATCGCCCCGTCTTCGCTGTCGTCCCTGCGAAAGCAGGGACCCATAACCACAGCGTTGTGTTGTTGGGATGAGCTGTGGCCACAACTCTGCAATCCAATTCGCATTCGTGGTTATGGGTCCGGGCTCAAGGCCGGGACGACACCGAAATTTTTGCACGGTCTGTGAGTCACATATCCGCATTCTCGCGACATGATTGTCCGAGTCTTGCTCTTCGTTTTGCCGCTCTGCGAACAGAGGGCGCAGGGAAAGCCGGGTGCCGATCGCACCCATGGGCCCCGAGCAATGGAGATAAGCTCGGGGGGTAGGACCACAGGTGTAACCGGAGCAATCCGGCTTTCCCTGCGCGATGGGTTACGGCTTACTTCGTGCTCTCCCCGGCGAGACTGGGCTTGCTTGTCACCGCCTTCGCAAAACGCTTTTGCGTCTTGCGAAAGGACACCTGCCGCTAGGGCGTCAGGACCACACGACTTCACCGTCCGCCTCATGCGCACTCGTCAGTTGCGCAATTCGCGTCCACCGCATCTCGACCCGCGTTCGTGACGACCGCGAAGCGCCCCTCGTGCCGGGTGAGACGGGCGCATTGAACATCTGAGTTGGGTGCGGCGTCAAGTTAAATTCTGAAAAGCCGAACGATCTGAACCAAGGACCCGCGTCTCGTAGGATGGGTAGAGCGAAGCGAAACTCATCCTACAATTCTACGATCCTGGATCCGGCGGGCCCCTCGGGTGACCCGAGCGCGCCGTCCCAACGCTTGCCATTGCATCGCAGGAACCAACACCGCTGCGGCGCATTGACATTTCACCCATCGGTTGAGAGGTAATATGCCGCCCGTATCGGTATCAGCGCCGATCCTGTAGCGTTCCTGTCCGCCGAAGAGCCAATTAGCCGTCATCTGTTGTATTTCAGGATTCTTCCCTTGGCACTTTTTGCACATCGAACATCCAGCACCACGTCCCGATCGCGCGGGCGAACCACCGTAGCCTGAGACGCGCGATGAAGACGGACAAGGCCATCTGGTACGTCTCGTTCGCCGTGAGCAACCCTGACGCCGGACACCACCGCTTCGCGCGCCAGACCCGCACCTTCACGACCGAGCAGGATGCCAAGGCGTTTGCGCGCACCCTGCTTGCGCAAACTCAAGACGTCAGCGCCGGAACGATCAATCCACACACGCCGAGACGCGTGATCGCGCCGGCCGCGATCGCGGCCTGGGCCGGCGAGAGCTGAGGTTTCATTCCTACAAAAAGCGTGACGGCGCGAACGGCGCAAGCGGGATCTCCGGCGCCTTGCCGCTGAGCAGTTGCGCGACCAGCCGGCCGGTGCGGGCCGAGCCGACCAGGCCGACATGGCCGTGGCCGAACGCATAGACCACGTCGCGCGAGGCGCGGCTATGGCCGATGCAGGGCCGACCGTCGGGCATGCTCGGGCGATGGCCGAACCAGGTCTTGATCCGTGATGGTGGAATGTCCCGCGGCAGTTTCGGGAACATGCTCAGGAGATGCTGGCGCAAGATCTCGGCGCGCTTCCAGTTCGGCGCGGCGTCGAGCCCCGCAATCTCCACGGTGCCGGCGGCGCGCAGGCCCTTGTCGGTCCAGTTGACCACCATCTTGGCGTCCGAGGCCATCATCGAATTGCGTGGTCCGGACTCCGGATGCTCGATCATGACGTGGTAGCCGCGCTCGGTCTCGAGCGGCAGCGGATCGCCGATCGATGCGGTCAGCTGCTTCGAGCGCGCACCGGCGGCGACCACCGCGGCGTCGCAGGCGATCTCGCCACGCGCGGTGACCACGGCGACCAACCGGTCGCCCGCAAGCTTGAGACCTGTCGCCTTGGCGGCGATGCGCTCCGCGCCGCTCGCGATCGCGTGCGCAGCGAGCGCTGCGACGTAGGCACCGGGATCGCGGCAGCGGCCGGCCTCCTCGACCACGACGCCGAACTTGTAGCGCGGATGCAGATCGGGCTCGCGCTGACGCATTTCGTCTTCATCGAGCTCAAGCCATTCGATGCCGACGCGCTTGCGGATGCGCCAGCCGAGGTCGCGGTCGAACGGCGCGCGTGAGGGAAACACGTGCATCACTCCGCGCCGCTCGATCAGTTCGGGCACGCCGGCCTCCTCCGCAAGCTGCTTGTGCAGCAGCGGCGCGTCCTTGAGCAGATCGCGCATCGCCCGCGCGGTGGCCTCGACCTGCGCCTCGGTGCGGCTCGACAGCAGATACTTGATCAGCCACGGCAACGCCTCCGGCAGATACGACCAGCGGATCGCAAGCGGTCCGAGCGGGTCCATCAGATAGCCAGGCACCTTCTTCCAGGTGCCGGGCTCGGCCGGCGGGATCACCGAATGCGACGACAGCCAGCCCGCATTGCCATAGCTCGCGGCCTGGGTGCCGCCGGGCTCGCCCGGATCGATCAGCGTGACTCGATGGCCCGCGCGCAATGCCTCGATGGCGCTGATCACGCCGACCGCGCCGGCGCCGATGATCGCAATGTGACGGCCGGCGGACTCAGGCATCAGCGCTTCGCCTCTTGTTCAAGAATGATCTTCGCGCAAACACTACGCGTTTGTCGCGGGGAAAACCGCTTCGCACTTTTCCGGATCATGCTTGCGGCACAAAATCCTTGCCGACCGACAGCGCGCGCTGATCGACCAGGCAGTGCAGGATTGCCGGCTTGCCGGAGGCCAGCGCCCGCTCGAACGCCGGCGCGAAGTCTTCGGTGCGCTCGACCCGCTCGCCATGGCCGCCGAATGCCTTGGCGTAGAGCGCGAAGTCCGGGTTCTTGAGCTGGGTGCCGACGACGCGGCCGGGATAGTCGCGCTCCTGATGCATGCGGATGGTGCCGTATTGCGCGTTGTCGATGACGACGACGATCAGCGGCGCGTCATACTGCACGGCGGTGGCGAACTCCTGCCCGTTCATCAGGAAGCAGCCGTCGCCGGCGAACGCGACGACGACGCGATCCGGATGCTGCCGCTTGGCCATCACGGCCGCCGGCACGCCGTAGCCCATCGAGCCCGAGGTTGGCGCCAGTTGCGCGGCAAACGCGTGGAAGCGATGGTGGCGATGGATCCAGCCGGCGTAGTTGCCGGCGCCGTTGCAGACGATCGCATCCTTCGGCAGCCGATCGCGCAGCCAGGTCACAACCTCGCCGTACTGGAAATGGCCCGGCAGCTCGCGCGGCTTGTCGGTCCAGGCCAGATAATCCGCGTGCGCCTTGGCCGCCTCGCCCTTCCAGGCGGGCGCGGCTGCGGGTTTCATGCTCTCCACCGCGGCGGCGAAGGCCGCAGGCGTCGCCTGGATCGCCAGCGCCGGCTGGTAGACGCGGCCGAGCTCTTCGGAGCCCGGATGGACGTGAATGAGCTTCTGGCTCGGCACCGGAATGTCGAGCAGCGTGTAGGACGACGACGGCATCTCCGACATGCGTCCGCCGATCAGGAGAATGACGTCGGCGCCCGTGAAGCGATCCTTCAGCTTCGGGCTCGGGCCGATGCCGAGATCGCCGGCATAATGCGAATGGTCGGCGTCGAACAGCGAGGCGCGGCGGAACGAGGTCGCGACCGGCAGGTCGAAGCGCTCGGCAAAGCGCGCAATGCGCTTGGCCGCCTCTGCAGTCCAGGCCGAGCCGCCGAGCACCACGATCGGCGCCTTCGCGCCGGCGAGCATGGCACCGAGGCGTTCGAGATCCGACGGCGCCGGCCAGCTCTGCGCAGGCTCGACCTTCGGCGCGTCGGCGACCGCTGCGGTCTCGGTCAGCATGTTCTCCGGCAGCGAGATCACCACCGGACCGGGGCGGCCCTGCAGCGCGACGCGGAAGGCGCGCGCGACCAGCTCCGGAATGCGATCCGGACGATCGATCTCGACCGCCCATTTCGCCATGGTGCCGAACACCGCCTTGTAGTCGAGCTCCTGGAACGCCTCGCGCTCACGCATGCCGGTGTCGACCTGACCGACGAACAGGATCATCGGGGTGGAATCCTGCATCGCAATGTGCACGCCGTGGGCGGCATTGGTCGAACCCGGGCCGCGGGTCACGAAGCAGATGCCGGGACGCCCGGTGAGCTTGCCATAGGCCTCCGCCATCATCGCAGCACCGCCCTCGGCACGGCAGATCACGACGTCGATCGGGCTGTCGTGCAACGCGTCGAGCGCCGCCAGATAGCTCTCGCCCGGCACGCAGGTGACGCGCTCCACCCCTTGCGCGACCAGCTGGTCGATCAGGATCTGGCCTCCGGTGCGGGCGTTGCTTTTGGTCATGAGGGCTCCCTGCGGCATTGGCGCGCGCTTGCGGCTCGCGCGGAACGTGGTCCGACGGGGGTATGATAGACGAGATTATGGCGCAAGGCCGAAGCCCCCCTCGCGCCGGCGAAGCGGGGCAAGCCATGCGATAGGCAATGGGCATCGCGCTTTCGTCGTCGATTTCCGCAGAGCGGACGATCGCCGGCGGGATCCTCGTGGCCCGGCCGGAGAGCGGAAAGGTAACTTCGCGCCGATTTCAGAGCGCCCTCGCCGTCAGCTTGCGGACGACATGTTCCGTCGCCGGCCGCAAGTTCGATCGGGTACCGCGGCGCCCCGATCAACCTGTGCGTGTTTCTTTCAACTGCAACCCATCGGCGATACGGCAGCCTCGTGGTCATCACACGGCACCAACCGCCGCAGCAGCGCGCACGCATGAGAGATGATCCACGGGCATCGCAAAGACCGACGGCACGCGGCAGCCGCACGGGACGCGAGAAAGCCAGTGCGTTGCGGCGCACGTGACAACAGCGTGGCACAAACTGCATGCTCCATCGCGTCATATGCACGATAACAATCATTCGAAGCGCGCGCGTGTGCTTCCGTAAGACTACGGTGCAGCGAACGGTCGCTTCGCACTGTTCGATGCAGGATCGCGCGGATTTCGCGGAAAATCGCATTCTAGCGCGTCGATTTCGGCTGAACTCATTGCACGCATCGCGCGTTCGGTGCTGCGCGATCGCGCGCGGCACACAGCATGCACTTCATGATGGAACTCGAATCGCCTACGGTTTCGCGCAGTCAAAAATTGTAAATCGTGTATCGCACCCGCCCGCCGTCCCGCGGCGGAAGGCGTTCTGCCGCCGATCGGGTGCATCGTTTTCAGTTGACCGATTGATATCAATGCTGGAGGCAATGCATGTTAGGGATGAAGGGCGTCGCAAGCGTGATCGGCTCGGACAGTTCTTACAGGCTGTTCGACGACATGCCGATTAGTGTCATGCTCTGCGAGCTGGACAATTTCAGGATCACCTACATCAACGAGTCGACGCGGCACAATCTGAAGAAGATCGAGCACGTGCTGCCGGTGAAGGTCGACGCGCTGATCGGACAGTCGATCGACATCTTTCACAAGAACCCGCAGCATCAGCGCCGGCTCTTGTCCGATCCGAAGAACCTGCCGCACAAGGCGCGCATCACCATCGGCGGCGAGACGCTCGATCTCACCGTGACGGCGATGACCAACTCGCGTGGCCGCTACAGCGGGCCGATGCTGACGTGGGAGCTCGCGACCGAGAAGGCGCGGCTTGAAACCCAGACCGAGCGGCTGTTGCAAATGCTCGACAACATGCCGATCAACATCATGATGTGCGACACCGATTTCAACATCACCTATATCAACCAAACCAGCCTCAAGACGCTCGACACCGTGAAGCATTTGCTCCCGGTGGCGCCGCAGAAGATCCTCGGCAACTCGTTTGACATCTTCCACAAGAACCCGGCGCACCAGCGCCGCATCGTCGGCGATCCGAAGAACCTGCCACACGCGGCCAAGATCAGGCTCGGCCCGGAAACGCTCGACCTTCGGGTCTCCGGCCTGACCGACAAGCGCGGCAACTATACCGGCGCGATGCTGAGCTGGTCGGTTGTGACGGGCAATGTGAAGCTCGCCGACGACTTCGAGAAGGATGTGAAGGGCCTTGCCGGGATGCTGGCGTCGGCTTCGACGCAGATGCAGGGCACCGCGCGATCGCTGACGACGACCGCCGAATTCGTCAATCAGCGCACGGCGAGTGCTGCGTCGGCGTCGGAAGAGTTGTCGTCCTCGGTCAACGAGATCAGCCGCCAAGTGACCGAGGCGAGCCGCATCGCCCGTATGGCGGTCGAGGAAGCGGAGAAGTCCGACAGACTGGTTTCGGGCCTCGTGACCATGGCGCAGAAGATCGGCGACGTCGTCGCGCTGATCAGCCAGATCGCCGGCCAGACCAACCTGCTCGCGCTCAACGCCACGATCGAATCCGCACGTGCCGGCGAGGCTGGCCGGGGCTTTGCCGTCGTCGCATCCGAGGTGAAGGCGCTGGCCAACCAGACCGCCAAGGCCACGGAAGACATTTCGGCGCAGATCAACGAGATGCAGACCGCGACCGGCAACACCGCCACGGCGCTGAAGGCGATCTCGCAGGTCATCGTCCAGATCAGCGAGATCTCGACCGTGATCGCCAGTGCCGTCGAGGAACAGGCCGCGGCCACCAAGGAGGTCACCGCCAACATCAACGGAACGACCAAGGCGATCGACGATGCCAGCAAGGCCGCCGAGAACGTTCTGGCGGCCTCCGGCGAGCTCGCCAGCAACGCGTCTGAGCTCGAAGTCCAGGTCGACAAGTTCCTGAAGAACGTGCGCGCGATGTAATGCGGCTGAGGTCGCGCGCTTGCCTACAGCGAGCGCGCGATCAGCACCTTCATGATCTCGTTGGTGCCGCCATAGATCTTCTGGATGCGGGAATCGATGAACATGCGCGAGATCGGGTATTCCTGCATGTAACCGTAGCCGCCATGCAGCTGCAGGCATTCGTCGGCGGTCTCGACCTGCTTCTGCGAGCACCACCATTTCGCCATCGACGCCGTCACGGTATCGAGATCGCCGGCGACCAGGCGGTCGACGCACCAGTCGACGAACACGCGGGCGATCATCGCCTCGGTCTTGCGCTCGGCGAGCGTGAACGCGGTGTTCTGGAACTCGATCAGCGGCTTGCCGAAGGCGGTGCGCTGCTTGGTGTATTCGGCGGTGATCTTGACCGCGCGTTCCATCGAGGCGACTGCCCCGATCGCCAGCGACAGCCGCTCCTGCGGCAATTGCTGCATCAGCTGGACGAAGCCGTTGCCCTCCTCATTGCCGAGCAGATTTTCAGGCGGCACCGTGACATTGTCGAAGAACAGCTCGGACGTGTCTGAGGCGTGCAGGCCGATCTTGTCGAGGTTGCGGCCGCGCCGGTATCCCTCCGCGCCTGCGGTCTCCACCACGATCAGCGAGATGCCCTTCGCGCCCGGTGCACCCGTTCGCGCGACGACGATCACGAGGTCTGCGGCCTGACCGTTGGTAATAAACGTCTTCTGGCCGTTGATGACGTAGGAATTGCCCTGCTTCTTCGCCGTGGTCTTGACGGCCTGCAGGTCGGAGCCGGTGCCGGGCTCGGTCATCGCGATGGCGCCGACCATCTCGCCCGACGCCATCTTCGGCAGCCAGCGCTTTTTCTGCTCCTCCGAGCCGTAATTGACGATGTAGTGCGCGACGATCGCGCTGTGCACGGAAACGCCGGTGGTCAGCTCCGGCACCGTGCTCTCGAGGTCATCGAGCACGGCGGCGTCATAGGCGAAGGTGGCGCCCAGGCCGCCATAGGCCTCCGGCACGCTCGGCAGCAACGCGCCCATCTCGCCGAGCGCGCGCCAGGCCGAGCGGTCGACCAGCTTCTGCTCGCGCCATTTCTCGGCGTGCGGCGCCAGATCCTTGGCGAGGAATTTGCGGAACTGGTCACGGAAGGTGTCCAGCTCCTCGGTCATCCATGACGATCGGTAGTGCATCATTCCCTCGTGCTAAATCAACAGACCGCCGCCGGCGACGATCACCTGCCCGCTGATGTAGTTCGATTCCGGGGCGCAGAACAGATAGACCGCGTCCGCCGCCTCTTCCGGCGTGCCGCCGCGGCCGAGCGGGATCATCCGGCCCATCGCCTCCAGCATCTGCGGCTGGACGCCGACCTTGATGTCGCGGCCGCCGACGTCGATGGTCTTCTGCTGGCTCTCGATCGGCTGGGTCAGGCGGGTGTTGATCAGGCCGAATGCCACACAATTGACGTTGACCTTGTAGCGGCCCCACTCCTTGCACATCGTGCGCGTCAGCCCGATCAACGACGCCTTCGCCGAAGAATAACTCGCCTGCCCGGCATTGCCGTAGAGGCCCGCGATCGAGGAGATGTTGACGACCTTGCGGAACACCTCGCGGCCGGCCTCGGCCTCCTTCTTCGCCATCACCCGGATCGGCTCGGACGCGGCGCGCAGGATCCGGAACGGGGCGACCAGATGGACGTCGAGCATCGCCTGGAACTGCTCGTCCGACATCTTCTGGATCGTCGAGTCCCAGGTATAGCCGGCGTTGTTGACGATGATGTCGAGGCCGCCGAATGTTTCGATGGCCGCACCGACGAAGCGATCGGCAAAGCCGGCCTCGACCACGCTGCCATTGACCGCGATCGCCTCGCCGTCCATGGCCTTGATCTCGGCAACGACGGCATTGCCCGGCTCGGCATCGAGGTCGTTGACCACGACCTTCGCGCCCTCGCGCGCGAGCTTCAGCGCAATCGCGCGCCCGATGCCGCGGCCCGATCCGGAGACGAGCGCGACTTTGCCTTGCAGTTTCGACATCAGATTCTCCCTAGAACAACATCATTTTCCGCGGGCTCGGCTCCGCCTCGCCCCGCTTGCGGGGAGAGGCCGGAACGCATCGTCAGATGCGTTCCGGGTGAGGGGGAGCTTCCGCGACTCCTGTTGCCTCCGTGTGTGCGGAGACAACCCCTCACCCCAACCTTCTCCCCGCAAGAGCGGGGCGAGGGAGCGCAGTTTCTTCGTGGCGACAGGTCACCACCCTACAGCGCGATAACCGCTTCCCCCGCGAGCTTGATCTCGCCGTTCTGATCCTTCGTGGTGAGCGCGAGTTTCGCGCGTTTCTCGCCGCCCTGCTCGATCAGCTCGGTCACCGTGCCCTCGCAGGTCAACGCGGCGCCGAGCTGGGTGATCGCGGCAAAGCGGGTCGAGAACGAGCGGATCCGTGACGGCGCGACCGCGTCCGTCAGCGCCTGGCCGAGATAGCCCATGACCAGCATGCCGTGCGCGAACACGTCGGGAAACCCGGCCGCTTTCGCGAAGTCGATGTCGACATGGATCGGGTTGTGATCGCCGGAAGCGCCGCAGTACAGCGCGAGGCGATGCCGGGTGATCGGCGGAAACGCCTTGTGGACGATGCGGTCGCCGACCGCGGGAACGCTGCTGCTCATGACGGCCTCGCATTGCGCACCACGATGGTGCGCGAGGTATCGGCGACATGGACGCCGGCCTGGTTCGTGGCCGCGGTCTCGACCACGATCAGCGTCATCGCCCCGCCCTTCTTCTCGGTCACGCTGGTGACGCGCGGCCGAAAGGTCAGGGTGTCGCCGACCACCACAGGCGCGTGATAGTCGAAGCGCTGCTCGCCATGCAGCACGCGGGCGAGATCGATGCCGAGCGCGGTCAGGAACTCGAACGGCTCAGCCGCGTCCATCATCTCCAGACAGAACAGATAGGTCGGCGGCACCGGCGCCGCCGCCAAGCCTGCCGCCTGCGCGGCGCTGCCGTCGCGATAGACCGCATTGGTCTCGCCGAGCGTGTCGAGGAAAAAGCGCAGGCGCCCCGGCTCGACGCGCGCGGTCACGGGCGTGAACGTACGCCCGACGGCGGATTGATCGACCATGGCTGCCTCAGGCGCGTTCGTAGAGCGTCACGACGCAGGCGCCGCCGAGACCGAGATTGTGCTGCAGCCCGAGTCGCGCGCCCTCCACTTGCGTTGCAGCCGCCGTGCCGCGCAGCTGCCGCGTCAGCTCGTAGCACTGCGCGAGGCCGGTGGCGCCGAGCGGATGGCCCTTCGACAGCAACCCGCCGGACGGATTGGTGACGATCCTGCCGCCATAGGTGTTGTCGCCGTCGTCGATAAACTTCGCGGCCTCGCCCTCGCCGCACAGGCCGAGCCCTTCATAGGTGATCAGTTCGTTATGGGCGAAGCAATCGTGCAGTTCGACGACGTCGAGATCATCAGGCCCGATGCCGGCGGCTTCATAGACCTTCTTCGCGGCATCGCGCGCCATGTCGTAGCCGACCACCTGCATCATGTCCGACGCGCCGAAGGTCGACGGCGTGTCGGTCGTCATCGCCTGCGCGGCGATGCGGACGCTCTTGTTGAGGCCGTGCTGGTCTGCGAACATCTCCGAGACCAGGATCGCGGCGGCGCCGCCGCAGGTCGGCGGACAGGCCATCAGCCGCGTCATCACGCCGGGCCAGATCACCTGGTCGTTCATGACGTCGTCGGCGGTGACTTCCTTGCGGAACAGCGCCAGCGGATTGTTCTTGGCGTGACGGCTCGCCTTCGCGCGCACTTTGGCAAAAGCGCTGAGTGGCGTGCCGTATTTCTTCATGTGACTGAGGCCCGCACCGCCGAAATAGCGCAGCGCCAGCGGCACGCCGGGGGCATCGACCAGCTTGTCTGCAGCAGCGTCGAAATCGTCGAATGCGCTGGGACGGTCAGTGAACACGGCCCCGAGCGCGCCGGGCTTCATCTGCTCGAAGCCGAGCGCCATCACGCAATCGGCGGCGCCCGATTCAATCGCCTGCCGCGCCAGGAACAGCGCGGTCGAGCCGGTCGAGCAGTTGTTGTTGACGTTGACGATCGGGATGCCGGTCATGCCGACCGGATAAAGCGCCCGCTGGCCGCAGGTGGAGTCGCCGTAGACATAGCCGACATAGGCCTGCTGCACACGGCCGTAATCGAGCCCGGCGTCAGCGAGCGCGAGCTTGGCCGCCTCGGCGCCCATCACATGATACGGCGCATTGGCGCCGGGCTTGACGAACGGGATCATGCCGACCCCGGCAACATAGGTGCGTGACGTCATCGCGGATCCTCCCGGAAATTACCCACTGGACTATTTATTACCCATGGGTAATATACGGGCACCCTTCCGGAGTCAATGCGACAACAGCCACGCGATGGACGCCCGCTTCCCCCCTTCCAGCACCGAGTCGCCCTGGCTGCCGTTCGAGAGCCGGCGCCGCGCCCGCGACGAAAAGCGCGAAGCCGTGCTGCGCGCCGCCGTGCAGCTGTTCCTCGAACAGGGTTATCACCGCGCCACGCTGAACGACGTCGCCAAGCGCCTGAACATCACCAAGCCTGCGCTCTACAATTACTTCCGCGGCAAGGACGAGATCCTGTTCGAGTGCTGGTCGATCGGCCACGAGCTGGTCGACGAATGCATCGCCGAGACCTCGGCCGGCGTCGGCAGCGGCCTCGACAAGCTGCGCAAGCTCACCATCCGCTACGCCGAGCTGATGACGACGGACTACGGCAAGAGCCTGGTCCGCTTCGACCTCCGCGATCTCAGCGAGCACAACCGCAAGACCGTGCAGACCGCGAAACGGCGGATCGACCGCGCCTTCCGCGACTATATCGCCGCTGGCATCGCGGACGGTTCGGTGAAACCCTGCGACCCGAAGCTCGCGGCGTTCGCCATCGCCGGCTCGCTGAACTGGATCGGCCACTGGTTCCAGCCCGGCGGTGAACTAACCGGACGGGCCGTCGCCGAGGAATTCGCGATCCGCCTTACCGACGGCATCGCCAAAGGAACAACGCGCAAGAAGGCGGACAAACCGCCTCGCAAGGGAAACGCATCAAGGGAGGACAGGAGTGAACATCACACACGGACTGCGGCGGGCGCTGCAGGTCAATCCAAACGGACTCGCGGTCGTCTGCGGTGAGCGGCGGCGCAACTGGCGCGAGGTCGGCAGGCGCGTCGCCCGCCTCGCCGCCGCGATCCGCTCGCTTGGCGCCGGCAACGGCGACCGCGTCGCGATCCTGTCGCTGAACTCCGACCGCTATCTCGAACTGTATCTGGCCGTCGGCTGGGCCGGCGCCGTGATCGTGCCGCTCAACATCCGCTGGTCGCCGATCGAGAACGAGGACGCATTGCGCGACTGCCGCGCGACGGTCCTGTTCGTCGACAAGGCGTTTGCGCCGGTCGGCACGACGCTGGCGAACGCCATCCCTGGCCTCAAGCTGGTCTATGCCGATGAGGGCGAGACGCCGGCGGGCATGGAGGATTACGAGACGCTGATCGCGCGTAGCGAACCCATGCCGGACGCGATGCGCACCCGCGACGACCTCGCCGGCATCTTCTATACCGGCGGCACCACCGGCCGCTCCAAGGGCGTGATGCTGAGCCACGGCAATCTGATGGCCAATGCGCTGAACGCGCTCGGCGAAGGCCTGTGGCCAGGCACCTCGATCTACCTGCACGCCGCGCCGATGTTCCACCTCGCCAATGGTGCGGCGATGTATTCGGTGCTGCTGTCGGGCGGCTCCAATGTCGTGATCCAGGGCTTCACGCCGGACGGCGTCGCGGCCGCCGTGCAGAAGGAGCGAATCACCGACGTGCTGCTGGTGCCGACCATGATCCAGATGTTCGTCGATCACCCGACGCTCGGCAGTTACGACCTGTCGTCCCTGGAGCGGATCTCCTACGGTGCTTCCGTGATCAGCGATGCCGTGATGATGCGCGCCATGAAGGCGCTGCCGCACGTCGAATTCACCCAGGCCTATGGCATGACCGAGTTGTCGCCGATCGCGACGCTGCTGCACTGGAAGGAGCATATCGGCGACGGCCGCGCCAAGGGCCGGCATCGCGGCGCCGGCCGTGCCACGCTTGGCGCCGAAGTCAAGATCGTCGATGCCGAGGACGAGGTGGTGCCTCTGGGCACCGTCGGCGAGATCGCGGTGCGCGGCGATATGGTGATGATGGGCTATTGGGAGCGACCCGAGGAGACTGCACGCGCCGTGATCGACGGCTGGATGCACACCGGCGACGGCGGCTACATGGACGAGGACGGCTTCGTCTACGTGGTCGACCGCGTCAAGGACATGATCATCTCCGGCGGCGAGAACGTCTATTCGGCCGAGGTCGAGAACGCGCTGGCCCAGCACCCGGCGGTGGCGCAATGCGCCGTGATCGGCATCCCGAGCGAGCGCTGGGGCGAACAGGTCCACGCTGTCGTGGTGATGAAGAGCGGCGCCAGCGCCACGCCGGACGAACTGATGGAGCATTGCAAGGCGCTGATCGCCGGCTACAAATGCCCGCGCAGCGTCGACATCACGGCGACCCCGCTGCCGCTCTCCGGCGCCGGCAAGATTTTGAAGCGCGAGCTGCGCAAGCCGTATTGGGAGAACCGCGAGCGGCGCGTGAGCTGAGGCGCGGCCCCATCAGGGCCCAGCCATCGCCTGATTGACGCGAGTTGAACAAGGACAAGCCAGCCAACGGCGAACCTGTCGTAATGTGATGTGGGCACGCCCGCGCCGTCACGCTTTCCTGAGCAAAAGGTGGAGGGGCTTTCATAACTTCCGGTGAAATGTGAAGATCACGCGATGCATCCGCTGCGCACCCTTATCATCAGCATTTTCTTGTCGTGCAGCGCGGCAGGCTCGGCGGCCGCGGCCGAGCTTGTCCAATTCGATGGCGCGCAATTCTTGCAAGCCACGCCCGGTGCGCGGCAGAAGATCGCCGACGGCATACCAATCTTCCCGCCGGCGCCACGATCAGTCCATGGGTACATCCAAAAGCCAGATGGGCTGGGACCGTTTCCCGCCGTCATCGTGCTGCATGGCTGCGCGGGGTTAGGATCTTTGTTCGATCCTCACCTTGCGCATAATTTTTGGCCTGACGCACTCACGTCGTGGGGATACGCTGTTCTGGTCGTCGACAGCTTTACGACGAGAGGTCTCAAGGATACCTGCGATACCGACACGGCGGCCTATCGCATGCAGGACGCATTCGGCGCTTTGTCCTTCTTCAGCAAGCAGCCCTATGTGGACAAGGACCGCGTTGCTCTATTGGGTTTTTCTGCCGGTGGCGTTGCGACACTTGCAGCGCTCAGGAAACGCGATGATCAAATCTTTGAAATTGCTCCGGGGCTCGACTTCAAGGCCGGCGTCGCGTTTTATCCCTGCTACGGGTCAAGCCTGGACACAGCAAAACCGTTGTTGATCCTGAACGGAGAGGATGACGATTGGTCGAAGCAATCGGTTTGCCGCACGATGATGAATTTGCGACCCGCAAGTGCAACGGCCGTCAAATTGGTCAGCCTTCCGAACGCCGTTCACGGTTTTGATCGCCCCGTGATGAATCCTGGACGCATGGCGTTTGGACATTGGATCGAATACAACGCCGAGGCGGCACGACGGGCAACCGAGGCGGTTCGCAACTTCCTGACGGATAGCTTGCAGAGCGGACGCTAGCTTCCGGGTCGATGCTCACGCATTGCCCCGGAATGACGGGGATTCATGACGCCATTCACCAGCATCCGTTGACATCGGCACATGCGACCGATTGGATCGGTTCTAGCTTCAATCCAGCGAGTTCCGATGTCCGCACCCGATACCAATGCCGACGGCAAGCCCCGCCGCCTGATGCACCGCCGCTCCGTCGAATGTCTCGGCTACCTCCGTGACGACGGGCTGTGGGAAGTCGAGGCGCGGCTGGTCGACACCAAGCCCTATGCGCGGCAGGACAAGCATCGCGGCCTGCAGCAGCCCGAGGATCCCGTGCACGACATCAGGCTGCGGCTTGCGGTCGACGACAGTTTCACGATCCGCGAGACCGGCACCACGATGGCCTCGACGCCCTACCCGTCCTGCCTCGACGTCGAAGGCATCCTGCAGCGCCTGGTCGGCGAACGCATCGGCAAGGGCTGGCGCGAGCTGGTCCGCAACAAGATCGGCAAGCTCGAGAGCTGCACCCATCTCGCCGAGCTGCTGGGTCCGGCGGTGACGACGCTGTTCCAGACCGCGACCTCCGGCAAGGACCCGCAGGGCCGCGGCGCGCTCGATCACCAGCAGGGCGTCACCGAGCCGCCGTTCTTCGTCGGCGGCTGCTATTCGTGGCGGCTCGATGGGCCGGTCGTGGCCGAGACGTTTCCGCAGTTTGCGAAGAAGCCCGTTGAGGTGAAGCAGGGTTCGTGAGCGACGCCACGGCCGCTGCCTGCGTGATACTCTGTGAGAAGCAATCAGGGGGTCAACGTGGAGAAATACGGCGCCGGGTCGATCGTCGTCTCCGACTATGACCCAAACTGGCCTGGCTTGTTCGCGCAGGAGCGCGGGCGGATCGAGCAAGCTCTCGGCGCGTCCACCTTGGCCATCGAGCATGTCGGCAGCACCGCCGTTCCAGGTCTGCCGTCGAAGCCCATCATCGACCTGCTGGTTGGGGTGCGCAGCCTCGAAGCGGCCAAGCAACGATGCATCGAGCCGGTTGAGGCGCTCGGCTATGTCTACATGCCTGAATACGCGTCATGGATCCCCGGCGAATTGTTCTTTCGCAAGGGACCTCCGGGTCCGTGGACCCACCATCTGCATATGATGGAGCCATCTCATCCGAATTGGGAGGCACGCCTGGTGTTTCGCGATTATCTGCGCGCGCATGGCGAGGCGGCCCGCGCCTACGCCGAGATCAAGCGGGCCCTCGCCGCCGCCTCAAAAGACGACATCGAAGCCTATCGGACCGGCAAGGATGCTTTCGTCGCGGAGACCACCGCCAAGGCGCGGGCATGGCGCGCAGCGGCACGAGACCAATAGCACCAGCCGACCGCTATTGCGCCAGTCAGCCCTGCATCGCGATGGGTTGATCCGTCCTGGCAGCTCACGTAGTCGTCCGGCATGGACAAACATGCGGCCGACCTCAAGACGGCAGCCCTTCCCGATAAAAAAGCCATTCTGCTCGGGGTCACATGCGGCCTCGGCGCGGCGCTGTGCTGGGCTCTCGGCTTCGTGGCGACCCGGCACGGCCTGAAAGTCGGGTTCACGCCCGTGGACCTCCTGATGCATCGCTTCCTGTGGTCGGGCATCGTGTTCATCCCGCTCGTAGTGCGCGCCGGCCTGAAGGACCTCTGCGGCATCGGTTGGGGCCGCGGCATGGCGCTGATGATGTTGGGCGGCCCGGTGATGTCGCTGATCAGCTATGCCGGCTTCATGTTCGTGCCTTTGGGACACGGCAGCGTGATCCAGCCTTCCTGCGCGACACTGGGCGGACTGTTTCTCGCGGTCGTCCTGTTGAAGGAACAGATCTCACCCTCCCGGGTCGCCGGCGCCGTCGTCATCGTTGTCGGCCTTGCCGTCATCGGTAGCGAGTCGATCGGCCATATGGGATTGAGCGCCGTGATGGGCGATTTGATCTTCGTGACGACCGGATTGATGTTTGCAGGCTTCGCCACGCTGGTGCGCTACTGGCGCGTGTCCGCGTTCTCGGTGGCGACCGTCATCAGCGTGCTGTCGCTCTCGCTGTTTCCGCTGTACGCTGCCTCGGGCGGGCTCGCCCGCGACGCGGCCATCGGCCTGCACGAGAATGCGCTGCAGGCCGTCGCCCAGGGCATCCTGGCCGGGCCCGCAGCCATGTATTTGTTCGCGCTGTCGATCCAGCGGCTCGGCGTGGCCCGCGCGGCGGTTTTTCCTGCGACCGTGCCGGTGCTGACCTTGCTGCTGGGATGGCTGCTGATCGGCGAGCCGCCGACCACGCTGCAGGCTGCCGGATTGGTCACGGTATTGGCCGGCTTCTATCTCGCGCAACGTCAGAGCTAGCAATTCGGGGGACTAATCCACACTACGCGATCACGCCGCGGCGGAATGCTCGCGCACGGCCTGCGGCGGGTTGCGGAAGCCGATTGCGATCCGGTTGTATGTGTTCATCAGGCCGATCGCGATAGTCAGGTCGACCAGCTGCTTCTCGTTGAACACCGCGCGGGCCGCCCGGTAATCCGCATCCGGGATCGCGGTCTCCGCCACACGCGTGACGGTTTCGGCCCAGGCCAGCGCCGCGCGCTCCTCGGCGTCGAACAGAACTACCGCCTCACGCCAGGCCTGCAGCAGCGCCAGCTTCTCGATCGCAACGCCCATTTTCTGCAAGCTGCGCGTATGCATGTCGAGGCAATAGGCGCAGCCGTTGATCTGCGAGATGCGCAGGTAGACGAGCTCGACCAGCGCCGCCGGGAGGCCGCATTGGGTGAGGTAGCCATAGACGCCGCCGAGCGCCTTGATGCCCGCGGGCGCGACCTTGTTGTAGTCGACACGCATGCTCACGGCTTGTGTCCTTCCTTGTCGAACACGGTCAGCGCCTTGTCGTTGCTGTCGACGACGAACACCGCAAGGATCCTGGCCGGCTCGGTCGCGCTGGCGTTGCGCCCGAGCACGTGATGGGCGCCGGGCGGCTCGAAGAAGCTGTCGCCGGCCCGATAGATGTGCGCAGCCTCGCCCTCCAGCTGGCTCTCGATCGCGCCCTGGAGAACATAGACATAAAGAAACGCCGACTTGGCATGATGATGCGGCGCCGAGGGCTCGCCCGGCGGGAAGTTGACCTCGACCGCGATCAGTGACTTGCCGGGAATGTTGGTGATGGCATGCTCGAATTTCGGCGTCACCGATTGCGCGTTTGCCGGGGTCGCAAGCGCGGCGCAGACCAGCAGCGTCGTCCATAAGGTCTTCATCTCGTGCCTCCATTGCTGTCGGATCAATGCGGGCGCGCGGGCCCGAAAAGAAGCACCAAGAATGAACCGAATTGGTGTACCACGGGCCATGCCCAACCCGCTTCCCATCGCGCTCGACCGCTCGGCCAGGACGCCGCTCTCCGAGCAGATCCGCAGGGCGATTGCGGCGGCGATCGACAATGGCGTGCTGGTGCCGGGCGCCCGGCTGCCGTCCTGGCTTGACCTCGCCGCCCAGCTTGGCGTTGCGCGCGGCACCGTGCGGGCGGCCTACGACAAACTGGCGGACGCCCAGCACATCGTGTCGTCGAAGGCGAACGGCACCACCGTCGCCAGCCGGCCGAGCAAGATTGCAAAACCCGATGCGCCAGTCGCGCCCGGATCGGTCGTGGAGATGTTTCATGACCTTAGCGGTCAGGGTCACTTCCGGATGGGCGTTCCCGCGCAGGACGCTCTCCCCGCAAAGCTGCTGGCGCGAATCCGCGCCCGCGCCGTGCGGGCGGAATTGAGCGCGGTGACCCGCACCATCGATCCACGCGGCGAATTGGAATTGCGGCGGGAGATCGCCGCGCACCTTGCGATCGCGCGCGGGCTTGAATGCTCTCCCGCGCAGATCGTCATCACTTCGGGCTTCACCGGCGGACTCGGCCTCGCGCTGCGCGTGCTCGGCCTCGAAGGCCGCCGCGCATGGATGGAAGACCCGGGATTTCCATTGACCCGAAAGGGGCTCGAGCTCGCCCGGCTGGAGCCGGTCCCGATCCCGGTCGACGGCGACGGCGTCGATGTCGATTGCGGCCTCAAGCACGCATCCGACGCGGCGCTCGCGGTCGTGACGCCGGGGCAGCAGGCCCCGCTCGGGCCGCCGCTGTCAGCCAACCGCCGCGCGCAACTGCTCGATTGGGCTGCGCAAACCGGCGCCTGGATCATCGAGGACGACTATCTCGGCGAATTGCAGCTCGATGGCCGCGCCGCGCCCGCGCTTGCCTCGCTCGACCGCGCCGGCCGTGTGATCCATCTCGGCTCCTTCAGCAAGACCATCTCGCCGACGCTGCGGCTCGGCTTCCTGGTTGCGCCCGAGCATTTGGCAACGCAGTTCGCCGATGTCGCGACATGCCTTGCCCCTGCTCCCGGACCAGCCGTGCAGCTTTCCACCGCGGAATTCATGCGCGACGGCCACTACATCCGTCACCTCCGGCGGGCCAAGCGCGACTATTGCAAGCGCCGTGACGCGTTGACGGCCGCATTGCGGCCGTGGAGCAACGACGTCCGGGTGGCCGGCCTTGCGGCCATGCTGACGCTGCCCGACCACGCCGACGATGTCGCGATCGCGCGGCAGGTGCTGGCGCATGGGCTGGCGCCCGCCCCGCTCTCGCCCTGGTATCTCTCATCGAAACACACGCAGCCGGGCCTGCTGCTTGGCATCTCAACCGTGCCTGATCGCGGCGTGCAGGCCGCCTGCAAGCGCCTGTTCGAGGCGATCCGCGCCGAAGTGCGCACTCAAGGCGCGCCAGCGTCGCGCCGCGTCAGGAAATCCGCAGCCCGGTGAGCGCAAGACTCAGCGCCCTTAGCCGCTTGCGCGCCTCGGCATCGTAAGCCTGCGCATGCGCGCGGGCCTCGCGCTTGCCGTCGAAGAACAGCCCGCTTTTACCAGTGACGTCGTCGTCCTGGACCAGACGCAAAATGGCGTCGCCGCCCTGCTCGACGGTCGAGATCGGCGTCGCGCCGCTGGCGCGCACCATGGTGGTGTTCATGTAGGTTGCCGGATGCAGCGAATTGACGGTCACGCCGGAACCTTCGAGCTCGGCGGCGAGATCGATGGTGAACATGATCTGGGACAGCTTGCTCTGCGCATAGGCGCGGGCGCCGCTGTAATTCTTCGTGATCATCACGTCGCCGAAGTCGATCGGGTGCTGACCGAGCGAAGCAACATTGACGATGCGCGCCGGCGTGCTCTCCTTCAGCCGCGGCAGCAAGAGATGGGCGAGCAGGAAGCCGGCGAGATAATTCACCGCGAAGCGCAGCTCGTGGCCGTCCTTGCTGGTCTGCCGCGCCGGCCCGTCATTCTGCGAGCCGATGCCGGCATTGCTGACCAGAACATCGAGCCGCTCCTGGTCGTCGAGCACCAGCTGGGCGAACTCGCGGACCTCGGCGAGCGAGGACAGATCGGCCTGATAGAACATCGGCTCGCGGCCGGAGACCCGCTTGATCTCGTCGGCAAGGGTCTGCGCCCGTTTGGTATCGCGGCCATGGATCAGGACCCGGGCGCCGGCGGCGGCCAACTTCATCGCAACGTAGCGGCCGACGCCATCGGTGGAACCGGTGATCAGCACGGTCTTGCCTGCCATGTTCATGGTCATTGCCCTTCGGTCGTTCTCCCAGCGCTCCCAGCAAAGATAAATGCGCGGGTTGGACTTTGCCATGGCACGCCGCGGCGCGATCGGCCCCAAAACCGCGCTGAAATGGCCCGCCCGCGGCCCTCCTCCATCGCCATCAGGTGCGCAGTCTGTCGCGCGGCCTGCGGTCGCGCGGCGCCGCGTCGCGCGTCAACGCGAATGCATTCTGATATCGTTGGGATGAACGACAAGGCCGGGATCGGCAAAGGACCGGAATGTCCTCGACCATTCCAGACAGGTTCTCGCGGAAGGCTCCCTCGCTGGAGCCATTCGGCATGCTCCTGTTATTCGCGGTGCTGACCGCGCTGCCGATCATCCTGACCGTTCGTCTGGTTGAGCCCGCACTCGTGCTGCCCGCGCTCAGCCTCGTGTTGTTCGCAGAGGCAGCCATTGCCGCGCTGGCGGCGCGCGTGACCCACATGCGTGCGAGCGTGGCGAACCTGACGCTGTGGGATTTTGCCGGAGCATTCACCTTCATGGGGTGTGCGGCGGCGATCCTCGGCGAGCCGGATCAGGCGGCGCTGTTCTTCGAGGAACAGGCGGCGCTGCGTCCGGCATCACGACCGTAATCCCAGGCCGGGCCCCTCTGGCAGCCACAAGCTGCGATGTCGGACTGGAACTCAGTTGGAGTGGCCCTGCTTCGACCCGCGATGCTGACCGGCATCGTGGCGAATTCGCCGTCTGCACGACGACGCCGTCGAATGGTCCACTCCCCGACCTCAAGGGGAGCATTGCTCATGTCCGCACTGTTTTCACTCGACGCCCTCAGCGCCTTGCTGCAGGTCGTCGTCATCGACCTCGTGCTGGCCGGCGACAACGCCGTCGTGATCGGCCTCGCCGCGGCCGGCCTGCCGGCGAAGCAGCGCGGCAAGGCGATCCTGATCGGCATCGCCGCCGCAACGCTGCTGCGCATCCTGTTCGCGCTACTCACCACGCAATTGATGCAGGTCGTCGGTCTGCTGCTGGCCGGCGGAATTCTGCTGCTGTGGGTGTGCTGGAAGATGTGGCGCGAGCTGCGCGCCAGCGCGCACGAGACCGCGGCCGTGGACGGCACCGAGGGCGCGGAGGCGCCGCGCAAGACGTTGTGGCAGGCCACGACCCAGATCATCGTCGCCGACGTCTCGATGTCGCTCGACAACGTGCTGGCGGTTGCGGGTGCAGCGCGCGAGCAGCCGATCGTGCTGGTGTTCGGCCTTGCGCTCTCGATCGCGATGATGGGCGCTGCCGCGACCTTTATCGCAAAGCTGCTGCAGAACCACCGCTGGATCGCTTATGTGGGCCTCGCCGTGATCCTCTACGTCGCCGTCGACATGACCATTCGCGGGGCGTCCGAGATCGCGAAGGTCGCACCGGGCTGAGCTGAAAACAAAACGGCGGGCCTCATGGCCCGCCGTTCCGCAATTCGAACAGGCGCGTTGCCTCAGTGGATTTCCGCCGAACGCTTCAGCGCTTCCTTCAACTTCTCGAGCGTGAAGTCCTTGCTGCGTGCGATATCGAGGATCGGGGTCTCGCGGCGGCCGCAGAGTTCGGCGGCCTCCGGCAGCTTGGCCGCGATGTCGTAGGGGATCACGATCGCGCCGTGGCTGTCGGCGTGGATCAGGTCGTCGGAGCGCACCGTCATGCCGGCGACGCGGACCTCGCCGCCAAAACTTTCGGCGTGCACCCAGGCATGCGACGGGCCGATCGAGCCGGCCAGCGCCTGGAAGCCCGGCGCCCATTGCGGGATGTCGCGGATCGAGCCGTCGGTGATGACGCCGAGGCAGCCGAGCGCCTTGTGCACGGCGCTCTGCACCTCGCCCCAGAACGCGCCGTAGCCGACGTCGGGACCGTCGATGTCCTGGATCACCGAAATGCGCGGACCGAAGCCGGTGCCGACATATTCATAATATTCGATGCGGCGCTTCGACTGCTCCTCGGCCGAGAGGCCCGACTTCAGCACCGAGCGGATCGCGACCGTGCGTGCGTAACCGACGATCGGCGGCAAGGTCGGGAACGGGCAGACCAGCGGCTTCACGGTGTAGCCGATCAGGCGGCGCTCCGGCGCGACGATCTCCATCGCATTGCAGATCGTCGGCGTGTCGTAGCGCGCCAGCGCCTCGAGGACGGAAGCAGGCAGCGGGGCGGAAGCGGATGTCACGGCGTTTCTCTCCTGATTTTTTGGCGTTCGCTGGGCCGTCCCAGCCTATAGCCGAGATCGCAGGCGAACCCAACCGAGCCACGCTCATGGCTGATATTTGGGAGAGGAGGACGGAAGCAACTCCCTCACCGTCACCCCCGCGCAACGGCGAAGCCGTTGTCGCTGGAGGAGCGCGCGGCGCGTCTCGAAGGGTCGACGGCCCCAGTGGTGGCCGTGCATCCTTCGAGGCTCGCTCCGCTCGCACCTCAGGATGACGGATTGAGAGAGCCTCAGTGCAGATGCGTCGGACGATCGTCGTTGTCCGCATCCGCGATCGGCGCCGCATAGGGAGCCGCAGGCGATGCCACCACCGGCGCGCTCGCACCTTGCATCTGCGCGGCAAGCTGGCGCTCCTGGTCGCGATACGATTTCCAGCCCCAGGGCAGGCTGATCAAATAGGCGACCGAGCCCGCCGACAGGATGTGCCAGGGATAGCCGATCAGCAGCGCCACGAAGAACACCACCGAGACGAACACCGGCAGCACCATCTCCGGCGGCACGCGCATTTTCACGGTCTTGCCGGAGAACACCGGCAGCCGCGACACCATCAGGAAGGCGATCAAGAGCGTATAGAACGCCGTCAGCGTCGCCGGCGGCATCGGCACGCCGAGGAAGGCGAGATAGATCGGCAGCAGCACGGTGATCGCACCGGCCGGCGCCGGCACGCCCGTGAAGTAATTGGCGGCGAAGGCCGGCTTGTTCGGGTCGTCGATCGAGGCGTTGAAGCGCGCCAGGCGCAGGCCGCCGGAGATCGCGAACACCATCGCGGCGATCCAGCCGCCATTGTTCAATTCATGCAGCTGCCAGAAATACAGGATCAGGCCCGGCGCGACGCCGAAATTGACGAAGTCGGCAAGGCTGTCGAGCTCGGCGCCGAATTTCGACTGGCCCTTGATCATGCGGGCGACGCGGCCGTCGATGCCGTCGAGGATCGCGGCGAACACGATGGCAGCAACCGCCAGCTCCATCCGCCCTTCCGTCGACAGCCGGATCGCGGTGAGGCCGGCGCAGATCGCCAGCAGCGTGATCATGTTGGGCACGAGCATCCGCACCGGGATCGGGCGGAACCGGCGGCGGCGAAACTCGGTGGAGTTGGGATCGGATGGCATCATGGCTTGTCAATATAGCAAGCATGGCCCGGCTCCGCCATCGCGGCGGGAACCGGCTGGTTAAGCGCTTTCCAACGAAATGGATAGCGGTTTGCGCTAAGAAGACGCGCTAACACGGCAAACCGGAGCGCCCGCTCCGATTCCGAGCGGAATGGGAGCTTCAGGCTGCCGAAACAGGGTTAATCGGCGCGGTAGGTGCGGCCCGGGTCGGCGTTGCGGAAATCCGCCAGAATGGTCTCGCCGGCAACCGCGGTCTGGCCTTCCGAGACCAGCGCCTTGGTGCCCTCGGGCAAATAGACGTCGAGCCGCGAGCCGAAGCGGATCAGGCCGAAGCGCTCGCCGGCGCCGATCGACTGGCCTTCCTTGACGAAGCAGACGATACGGCGCGCCACGAGGCCGGCGATCTGGACCACGCCGATGCGGCCATTGGCGCTCGAGATCACCAGCGAGTTGCGCTCATTGTCCTCGCTCGCCTTGTCGAGCTCGGCATTGATGAAGGCGCCGGGCCGGTAGGCGATGCGGTCGATGCGGCCGGCCACCGGGCTGCGGTTCACATGGCAGTTGAACACGCTCATGAACACCGAGACCCGCGGCAGCGGCTTGTCGCCGAGGCCAAGCTCGGCCGGCGGCAGCGCCTGCACCACCATGGAAACGCGGCCATCGGCCGGCGACACCACGATGCCGTCGCGCAGCGGCGTCACGCGCACGGGATCGCGGAAGAACAGCGCGCACCAGACCGTGAGCAGCGTCCCGATCCAGCCCAGCGGGGTCCAGATCCAGAACAGGATCAGGCTCGCCAGGGCGAAGCCGCCGATGAACGGATAGCCCTCGGGGTGGATCGGCGGGATCTGTGCGCGGATGGAATTGGCGATCGACATCAGAGCTCGCTTGCGTTTCCCCGCCCCGTTTGGCGGGAGAGGCCCTAAATCGACTATTCCGCGGCGGTCGGCAAGGGTTTCTCACCCGCGTCAGGGGTTGAATCGTCAGACGAATCGGTGACCACGGGCGGCAAGCGATTCGGCGCGCTGCCGTCGTCATCGACCTTGGCCAGCCGTTCGCGGGCTTCTTCGGCCTCGCGCTGCCGGTTCCACATGCTGGCGTAGAGGCCGTCCGAGGCCAAAAGCCGCGCATGGGTGCCGCGCTCGGCGATCCGGCCCTGGTCCAGCACGATGATCTCGTCGGCGCCGACGATGGTCGACAGCCGGTGCGCGATCACCAGCGAGGTGCGGTTGCGCGACACCCGCTCCAGCGCACCCTGAATCTCGTGCTCGGTGTGGCTGTCGAGCGCCGAGGTCGCTTCATCCAGCACCAGGATCGGGGGCGCCTTCAGCACCGTGCGCGCGATGGCGACGCGCTGTTTCTCGCCGCCGGAGAGTTTCAGGCCGCGCTCGCCGACCTGGGTCTCGTAGCCCTGCGGCGACATCCGGATGAAGCCGTCGATCTGCGCCAGCCGCGCCGCCTCCTCCACCTCGTCGTCGCCGGCATCCCAGCGGCCATAGCGGATGTTGTAGCGGATGGTGTCGTTGAACAGCACGGTGTCCTGCGGCACCATGCCGATCGCCGAGCGCAGCGAGGCCTGGGTCACGGTCTTGATGTCCTGGCCGTCGATCAGGATGCGGCCGCTCGAGACATCGTAGAGCCGGAACAGCAGTCGCGAGATCGTCGACTTGCCGGCGCCGGAAGGGCCGACGATCGCGACCGTCTTGCCGGCCGGCACCTCGAAGCTCAGGCCTTTCAGGATCTGGCGGTCGGGCTCATAGGCGAAGCGGACGTCCTCGAAGCGCACGCTGCCGGACGACACCACGAGCGGCTTGGCGCCTGGAACATCCTTCACCTCGGGATCGCGCGCCAGCACGTCGAACATCTTCTCGATGTCGATGATCGCCTGCTTGATCTCGCGATAGACCATGCCCATGAAGTTCAGCGGCTGGTAGAGCTGGATCATCATCGAATTGATCAGCACGAAATCGCCGACGGTGTGGGTGCCGTTGCGGATGCCGAACGCGCACATCAGCATGGTGGCGGTCAGCCCCGCGGTGAAGATGATGGCCTGTCCGGTGTTGAGTACGGCGAGCGAGGTGTAGGTCTTCACGCTGGCCTGCTCGTAGCGCTCCATCGAGCGGTCGTAGCGCCTCGCCTCGCGCTCCTCGGCGCCGAAATACTTCACCGTCTCGTAGTTGAGCAGCGAGTCGATCGCCTTGGTGTTCGCCTCGGTGTCGGAATCGTTCATCTTGCGGCGGATCTCGATCCGCCACTCTGTCGCAATGTAGGTGTAGTACATGAACACGACGACCGTGATCAGCACCGCGAGCACGTAGCGCCAGTCGAACTGCCACAGCAGCACCGCCGCCAGCAGCGTGACCTCGACGATGGTCGGGATCAGCTGCAGGATCACCATCCGCACGATGGTCTCGATGCCGGAGCGGCCGCGCTCCAGCACGCGGGTCAGCCCGCCGGTCTTGCGCTCGAGATGGAAGCGCAGCGACAGTTCGTGCATGTGCACGAAGGTGATGTAGGCGAGCCGCCGCACCGCGTGCATTGCGACGCGGGCGAAGATGCCGTCGCGCCACTGCGTCAGCACCGCCATGATGATGCGTACCGCGCCGTAGCTGATCGTCATCAGCACCGGCGAGGCGATCAGCCAGACCATCCAGTTCGAGGTCGCGACCGGCGCCGAGCCCGTGCCGTTCAGCGCATCGATCGCCCATTTGAAGGTGAACGGCACCGACAGCGTCGCGAGCTTGGCGAACAGCAGCAGCACCACCGACCAGATCACGCGCATCTTCAAATCGGCGCGATCGCCGGGCCAGATGTAGGGCCAGAGATGAACGAGGGTGCCGAGCAGCGTCCCCTTCTCGGCGGCCGGCGTCGTGGCCGTGGGCTGATCGGCCGCGGTCACAGTCTGTTGCGGCGGCACCATCAGGAGCCCGCTCGCGACGTCATGGCGCGGCGGTCCGCGGCCACATCTTTTCCACGATTTGCCATTGTGCCCGTCATATAGATCGTTTCAACGTGGCGTACAGGCTTATGACGAAAATTGTTCGCGATTCGCGGGAATTTACGGGATTTTTTGGCTCTCAATCCCCATATGCGAGTCTTGACCCTGTTTACGCTGCAGTGCCACAAGGATCGTATGAACCAAATCAAGACTGTCTGTGTTTATTGCGGCTCCGGCCCCGGTAACAATCCCCGCTTCGTTGAAGCTGCCATCGCACTCGGCAAGGCCTTTGCCGACAACAACGTGCGCCTGGTCTATGGCGGCGGCTCGATCGGCCTGATGGGTGCGGTCGCGAAATCCACCCTCGATCATGGCGGCTCCGTCACCGGCATCATTCCGGAGTTCCTGCGGGCGCGCGAGAATGCGCTGACCTCGGTTCAGGAGATGATCGTCACCCCCGACATGCATGAGCGCAAGCGGCTGATGTTCGAGCGCTCGGATGCGTTCGTTGCGCTGCCCGGCGGCATCGGCACGCTGGAGGAGCTCGTCGAGCAACTGACCTGGCAGCAGCTCGGCCGTCACTCCAAGCCGATCCTGCTCGCCAACATTGATGGTTTCTGGGAGCCCCTGCTCTCGCTGCTGAGCCACATGCGCACGACCGAGTTCATCCGCGCGACGCTGCCGATCAACGTGCTGATGGCCGACCGCGTCGACGACATCTTGCCGCGGCTGCGTTCGGCAGTGGCGCGCACGCCCGAGGCTGCGAAGGATCTCGCGCCCGAAGTGGCGCGACGGCTGTAGGCCAAAGCCTCCAGCGGTCTCTTCGATCCGCGCAGCCATGCCCGTCATCCTAAGGAGCCGCGAAGCGGCGTCTCGAGGGATCGACGGCCCCGCTGGTGGCCGATGCATCCTTCGAGGCTCGCTCCGCTCGCGCCTCAGGATGACGGATTGCAGCAAGTGCTCATCCAAGATCACTCGCTCGGAAACGTCACGGCCTCGATGCGGTTGCCGTCGGGGTCGAGGACGAAGGCGGCGTAGTACCGCACGCGGTCGTGCGGGCGCAGGCCCGGGGGACCATCGGAGAGGCCGCCTGACCCCAGCGCGGCGGCATGGAACGCATCGACCTCGGTGGTGGTTTTTGCGCGCAGGCAGATGTGCGTGCCGCTCTCATGCGCGACCTGCGCCATCGTGGCGCGCAGGTTGATCCAGAATTCGGGGTAGGCCTTGCCGAAGCCGATCGTCGCCGGCCGGGTGACGAGACGGCTCAGGCCGAGCGCGGCCAGCGTCGGCTCGTAGAACCGCGCGGCGCGTTCGAGATCGCTGACGCCGATTGAGACGTGGTCGATCATGAAAACCTCTCCCGCTGTCATTCCGGGATGGTCCGCAGGACCAGACCCGGAATCTCGAGATTCCGGGTTCGATGCTTTGCATCGCCCCGGAATGCCGAATCAATCACTCACGCCTGCGCGCCCGACTTCACCAGCTTGTAGAACACCGAATCCATCAGCGCCTGGAACGAGGCGTCGATGATATTGGGCGACACGCCCACTGTGGTCCAGCTCTCGCCGGTTTCGTCCTCGCTTTCGATCAGCACGCGCGTAACGGCCTCGGTGCCGCCATTGAGGATACGCACGCGGTAGTCGATCAGCTTCAGGCCATCGATGTATTTCTGGTACTTGCCGAGATCCTTGCGCAGCGCCACGTCGAGCGCGTTGACTGGACCGTTGCCTTCGGCGGCCGAGATCAGCCGCTCGCCGTCGACGTCGACCTTCACCACCGCAAGCGCCACGGTGACGCGCTGGCCGTTGGCGTTGTAGCGTTGCTCGACATTGACGTCGAACTGCTCGACCTTGAAATATTCCGGCACCTTGCCGAGCGTGCGGCGCGCCAGGAGATCGAACGAGGCGTTCGCCGATTCATAGGCGAAGCCCGCGGCCTCGCGCTCCTTCAGCTCCTCGACCAGGCGCGTCAGCCGCGGATCGCCCTTGTCATAGACGATGCCGGCGCGGTCGAGCTCGGCCATCACGTTGGAGCGGCCGGCCTGATCCGAAACCAGCACCTTGCGGTGGTTGCCGACCGAATCCGGCAGCACATGCTCATAGGTCTGCGGATCCTTCATGACCGCGGAGGCATGGATGCCGGTCTTGGTGACGAAGGCGCTCTCGCCGACGTAAGCGGCATGGCGGTTGGGCGCGCGGTTCAGCATGTCGTCGAGCGTGCGCGACACCTTCATCAGCGTCGCCATCTTCTCGGTGGTGACGCCGATCTCGAACTTGTCGGCAAACTCCTGCTTCAGCTTCAAGGTCGGGATCAGCGAGCAGAGATTGGCGTTGCCGCAGCGCTCGCCGAGGCCGTTGAGCGTGCCCTGGATCTGCCGCGCACCGGCCCGCACCGCTGCGAGCGAGTTGGCGACCGCTTGCTCGGTGTCGTTATGGGCATGAATGCCGACATGGGCGCCGGGCACCTGCTTGACGACGTCAGCGACGATGGTCTCGATCTCGTGCGGCATGGTGCCGCCATTGGTGTCGCACAGCACCACCCAGCGCGCGCCGGCCTGATAGGCCGCCGTGGCGCAGGCGAGCGCATAGTCGCAGTCCTCCTTATAGCCGTCGAAGAAATGCTCGCAGTCGACCATCACCTCGCGGCCGAGCGCCTTTGCGGCTGCGACGCTGTCGCGGATCGAGGCGAGGTTTTCCTCGTTGGTGGTCTCGAGTGCGACCCGGACCTGGTAGGCGGAGGATTTGGCGACGAAGCAGATCGCATCCGCCTTGGCCTCGAGGATGCCGGCGAGCCCGGGATCGTTCGATGCCGAACGACCGGGCCGTCGCGTCATGCCGAACGCGGTGAAGCGCGCGTGATCGAACGCTGGCTTCCTGCTGAAGAATTCGGTGTCGGTCGGATTGGCGCCGGGATAGCCGCCCTCGACATAGTCGATGCCGAGTGCGTCGAGCATGCCCGCGATCACCTGCTTGTCCTGCAGCGTGAAATCGACGCCATTGGTCTGTGCGCCGTCGCGCAGCGTGGTGTCGAACAGATAGAGGCGCTCGCGGCTCATGCGTGGCCTCCGGGCACAGCAACGCCGTCGAGCGTCTTCTGCATCGTGGTGTTGGCGAGCCACTCGTCGCCGATCGTGACCGTATTGCGCTGCTGCGCAACGTAGCCGCGCTTGCGGAAGAATTCGAGTGCGGTGTCGCTGGCATCGACCCTGAGGGCCTTGGTGCCGCGGGCGCTCGCGATCTTCTCCAGGGCGTCGCACAGCGCGCTGCCTGCACCCTGCCCGACCGCGCTCGGATGTACATAGAGCATGTCGATGTGATTGGCCCCCTTCAGCGAGGCAAATCCAATAGGCGCGCCCTGCAGTGTCGCGATCAGCGTCAACTGCCCGGCGAGCTTCTTGCCGAAGGCCGCCTCGTCGTCGGCGGCCATTGCCCAGGCTTCCTGCTGCGCCTCGCTGTAATCGTCGCCGGTCAGGTCCATGATCGACGCCGCGAAGATCGCCGCCAGCAGCGGCGCATCGTCGGGCAGATACGGGCGCAATGCGGGTGCGGACCGACTCATCGCGCAACCTCCCAGGTCGTGATCGGCTTTCCTTCGGCATCCTTGCCGTCCTTGATCGTCACGCCCATCGCGGCGAGCTGATCGCGGATCCGGTCGGATTCCTTGAAGTCCTTCCGCGCCCGCGCCGCGGTGCGCTCGGCGATCAGCGCCTCGACCGCGGCGGCGTCGACTCCGCTGGCCTGCTCCTTGCGACTCTTCCACGCCGCCGCGCTCTCCGACAGGAAGCCGAGCAGCCGCAGCGAGCCGGCAAATTCCTTGCGGCTCGCTTCACTGGTCGCGGCAGCATTCCGCAAGCCGTGCAGCACGGCCATGGCCTGCGCGGTGTTGAGGTCGTCGTAGAGCGCCTCGACCATCGCCGGCGACGGCGCACCGGGCTCGGCGTCGGCAGCGACCGCGTACCAGTCGTCGAGCGTCCTTGCGGCTTCCTCCGCACTCTTCAACGTCCAGTCGAGCGGCGAACGGTAGTGCGTCCTCAGCATGCTGAGCCGCAGCACCTCGCCCGGCCAATCCGCCAAGAGATCGCGGATCGTGAAGAAGTTGCCGAGCGACTTCGACATCTTCTCGCTTTCGATCTGCAGGAAGCCGTTGTGCATCCAGACATTGGCCATGCGGTCGGTGTGGAACGCGCAGCAAGTCTGCGCGAGCTCGTTCTCATGGTGCGGGAACACCAGGTCGATGCCGCCGCCGTGGATGTCGAATTTTTCGCCGAGATGCTTCCAGGCCATCGCCGAGCACTCGATGTGCCAGCCGGGCCGCCCCTCCACCGCAATACCTGCCGGCGACGGCCAGGACGGCTCGCCGGGCTTCGACGGCTTCCACAACACGAAGTCGGTGTTGTCGCGCTTGTAGGGCGCAACATCGACGCGGGCGCCCGCGATCATCTCGTCGAGCGAGCGCTTCGACAGCGCGCCGTAACGCGGCAGCGTGGAGTTGGCCGCGTTCATCGCCTGCGGCGAAAACAGCACGTGATCCTCGGCGACATAGGCAAAGCCGCCGGCGACCAGCTTGTCAATGATCGCGCGCATCTCCGGGATGTGCTCGGTGGCGCGCGGCTGCACGGTCGGGGGTAAGCAGCCCAGCGCCGTGACGTCGTCCTGGTACTGCTGATAGGTGAGCTCGGTGACCTTGCGGATCGCCTCGTTCAACGGCACGCCGGGATAGTCCCGCGCGGCACGAACGTTGATCTTGTCGTCGACGTCGGTGATGTTGCGAACGTACTTCACGTGCTCGGCGCCATAGCGATGGCGCAGCGCGCGGAACAGCACGTCGAAGACAACGGCGGCACGGCCGTTGCCGATATGGGCGAAGTCGTAGACCGTCGGTCCGCAGGCATACATGCGGACATTGTCCGCATCGAGCGGCACGAACGGCCGCTTCTCCCGGGTCAACGTGTCGTAAAGGCGCAATTCCATGGATCACCGTCCCTTGCGGCCGGGCGTCCAGTGATTCTCAGGTGATTGAGAAAAGACGGCCTCAGCCAGCGAATCGCTAGCTCATAATCTCGCGGCAAATGCTGCAGATGGCGAGGTGGCCGTTCATGGTTCCATCGTGTCTCACGGCCTCCTGAGCGCGTCAAGGGGCAGTTTTCGGGCGTTATGCAGCGCCCACCGCACCGAAATCACGGCAACGCCCTCTTGGTTAATCATTATTAAGGAATTGGGCGTACGGGAGGGCCAGCGGATTCCCCGCCGTTTTCACTGGTGCACCATGCGGCCCATTTCAGCACTGATTGCCTCCACGTTCGTCCTTGTCTCCTCGGCCGCTTTGGCCGACAGCCGCGTTTTCATCGTCGCCAACCAGGCCGACGGCTACGGCATCGACCAGTGCCTCGCCCACGGCGACCGCTGCGGCGCGTCCGCCGCCCGCGCCTACTGCCGGTCACGCGATTTTGCGCAGGCCACCAGTTACCGCCGCGTCGATCCCGACGAGATCACCGGCGCGGTTCCGCACGCCACGGGCGAGACATGCAGCGGCAATAGCTGCGGCGAATATGTCGCCATCACCTGCCAGCGCTGAGCCAAGCCGCTGGACAAACGGGGGTTATTGCCACACCGGCGCCCCGGAAACGACGTGACGCTGCCCCGAGAAACGGCTATTGCAGCGGCCTTGCCTGCGCGCTTTGGCGTTGATCGCCGCGCGGCGTCGTTTTAATGGCCGGATATGCCCAATAGCTCCCGTTCTCGCTTCTCCCGCTGGTTCCTGACTTGCGCCGTGCTCGGCGGCATCGCGCTGCCCGCCGCGGATGCCCTGGCGCAGGTGCCCCCGGGCCCGCCCGGCCCGGCGCCCCAGGGCGCGCAAGCCAATCCGATGTGCGCCCGGCTCGAAGGCCAGCTGGCGGCGATCGATCGCGGCGGCGGCGATCCGGCCAAGGACGAGCAGATCCGTCGCTATCAGGACGCCGCCACCCGGCAGCAGGGCGAACTGGATCGCGTGACCGCACAGGCCAGGCGCATGGGCTGCGACAGCTCCGGATTCTTGTCCCTCTTCAATAACAACTCGGCGCAGTGCGGACCGGTCAACAACCAGATCCAGCAGATGCGCGCCAATCTCGACCAGATGACCGCAAATCTCGAGCGGCTGCGCACCGGCGGACTCGGCGGCGCCGACCGCGAGAACCAGCGCCGCTCGGTGTTGACCGCGCTGGCGCAGAACAATTGCGGCCCGCAATACGCGGCGGCCGCGCGCGGCCCCGGCAATTTCATCGAGAACCTGTTCGGCGGCGGCGGTGGCGGCAATCCCAATCCGCTGCCCCCGCCCGACGCGCAATATGGCGGGCAGTCCGGCACCTTCCGCACCGTCTGCGTCCGCACCTGCGACGGCGCCTATTTCCCGATCTCGTTTGCAACCAGTCAGGCCCGCTTTGCCGCCGACGAACAGATCTGCAAGGCGCAGTGCCCGGCCGCGGAGGCCAGCCTGTTCGCCTACCGCAATCCCGGCGAAGACATCAACCAGGCGGTCTCGATCAACGGCCAGTCCTATTCGTCGCTGCCGAACGCCTTCAAGTACCGCACCGAGTTCAATCCGTCCTGCTCCTGCAAGGCGGCCGGCCAGAGCTGGGCGGAGGCGCTGAAGGCGGTCGACGACCAGGCGTCCGCCGCGCAGCAGGGCGACATCATCGTCACCGAGGAGAGCGCGCGGAAGATGCAGCAGCGCGCGCAGACCAAGGCCGCCGCCGGCAAGAAGGGCGCGCCCGCAGCGGCGGCTCAGCCGCAGCAACCTGCCGCCGCCGACGCCACCGCGCCGGCCGCGCCGGCGAGCGACGGCCAGATTCGCACGGTCGGCCCGACCTTCATCCCGAAGAAGCAGTAGTCTCAGCCCTCGAACGCCTCAGCCGACGCGCGCGAGGTGCGCGTCACCAGCGTCTCGTCCGGCGCCGGCAGCGCCTTGCCGAAATCGCGGAAGCGGTTGGTGATGGGATAGCGGCGGTCGCGGCCGAAATTCTTCCGCGTCACCTTCACTCCGGGCGCTGCCTGCCGCCGCTTGTATTCGGCGATGTTGAGCAGGCGATCGATGCGCGTCACCACATCGCGGTCGAAACCGGCCTCGATGATGGTCGCCAGCGGCTCCTCGCGCTCCACCAGCCGCTCGAGGATGGCATCCAGCACGTCATAAGGCGGCAGCGAATCCTGGTCGGTCTGGTTCTCGCGCAATTCCGCGGTCGGCGGCCGGATGATGATGTTGACCGGGATCACCTCGCCCGACGGCCCGAGCGCGCCGTCCGGCTTCCAGGCATTGCGCAGACTCGACAGGCGGAACACCTCGGTCTTGTAGATGTCCTTGATCGGATTGAATCCGCCATTCATGTCACCGTACAGCGTCGCATAGCCGACCGACATCTCCGACTTGTTGCCGGTCGTCACCACCATCGCGCCGGTCTTGTTGGAGATCGCCATCAACAGCGTGCCGCGGGCGCGCGCCTGCAGATTCTCCTCGGTGATGTCGCGCTCCAGCCCCTTGAACACCGGCGCGAGAATTGTCTCGAAGCCGTTGACGGCGTCGGCAATCGGCAGGATCTCGTAGCGGATGCCGAGCGCCGCGGCGAGCTTGGCGGCATCGTCGAGCGAGACCTGCGCAGTGTAGCGGAACGGCAGCATGACGCCACGCACCTTGTCGGCGCCCAGCGCATCGACCGCGATCGCGGCGCACAGCGCCGAGTCGATGCCGCCGGAGACGCCGAGCAGCACACCGGGAAAACCATTCTTGCGGACATAGTCGCGCAAGCCCAGCACGCAGGCCGCGTAATCGGCCTTGTCGCCCTCGAGTTGCGGCGTGATCGGCCCGTTGCAGCGCCAGCCATCGGCAGTCTTGCGCCAGGTCAGCGTCGTAATGCTCTCCTCGAACGCCGGAAGTTGCGCCGCCACGGTGAGATCGGCATTGAGCGCGAACGAGGCGCCGTCGAAGATCAGCTCGTCCTGGCCGCCCATCTCGTTGAGATAGACCAGCGGCAGCCCGCTCTCGGTGACGCGCGCCACCACGATCGACAGGCGGAGGTCGGCCTTGTCGCGGGCATAGGGCGAGCCGTTCGGTACGATCAGGATCTCGGCGCCGGTCTCGGCCAGGCACTCGACGACGTTCTCGTAATCCTCGGATTCCTCGAGCCAGATGTCCTCGCAGATCGGCACGCCGATGCGCACGCCGCGCACCGTCACCGGACCCGATGCCGGGCCGCGCGCGAACAGCCGCTTCTCGTCGAACACGCCGTAATTCGGCAGATTGGCCTTGAAACGCAACGCCGCGATGCTGCCGCCGTCGAGCAGCGCGCAGGCATTGTAGAGCTTGCCGTCCTCGACCCAGGGCGTGCCGATCAGAACAGCCGGGCCACCATCCCTGGTCTCGCGCGCCAGTTCCTCGATCGCGGCGCGGCAGGCCGACTGGAACGCCGGCTTGAGCACCAGATCCTCCGGCGGATAGCCGGCGATGAACAGTTCAGACAGCACCACGAGGTCGGCGCCGTCGGCCTTCGCTTTCTCGCGCGCCGCACGCGCTTTTGCGGCGTTGCCGGTGACGTCACCGACCGTCGGATTGAGTTGCGCCAGGGTGATCTTGATCTGTTGTTCGCTCATAGCTTTATGTTGTCCCGCACAGCGGCAAACTGCAATGGTCGTCCGATCATGGTGCGATTGCAGAAATCGCACTGGGATCTGAGGCGCCGGTCAGGGGGCAAGCTCTGCCCTCACCTCGCCGAGCAGCGCCATGCCACCCAGCCGGCCCAATTCGTCCGAACATTTCGCGCTCTTGCCATAGCAGCCGAATGCGACCGTGACCCGCTCGGAAAGCGGTCCGATGCTCGGCAAGCCGGTGTCGCCGAAGGTGGTCATGCAGGGCACGATGCGGCGTTCCCAAAATTTGAGGTCGCGAATCCGGTCAAGGATCTGGCCTTGTAGCCGGTCGGCCACATCAACCGATCCGCCCGATCGGAACCAGTCCTTGATCTCAGCCTCGCTCTCGAGCGCACGGTCAACGGGATCGCCGCCGAGCTTGAGCCAGGTCTGGCCATCCGGATAGGGGATCGGCGGCAGGATATACGGATTGTCGCCCTTGGGCCCGAGACAGCGCATCGACGGCATGCCGGCGAGGCGTTGCACCTCCGCCGCACCGAGCCGGAACAGCGCCGCAGTGCGCGCATAAACCGTGAAGCCCATGGATCGGCCGAGCAGCGATTGGGTGTGCCCGCCGGCCGCAACCAGCACACGCTCGGCCTCGACACTGCCCGATCGAGTCCGGATCGTCACGCCGGAGCCGCTTTCCGAAATCCCCAGTGCAGGCTCATTGACGATCCGCGCGCCGGCACGCTCGGCCGCGATCGTCTGCGCCCGGACCAGGCGGCGCGGCGAGATGTATCCGGCATGGCGCGGCTCGAAATAGCCCAGCATTCCCGCCGTTGATTTCAGGAACGGAAACCGATCCGCGAGCGCGCAATCCTGATAGGCTTCGCACACGATCCCTTCGTCGGCGCAGACTTGGCCGACCGAGGCGACATCGGTGGTTTCGCGATCGCCGACGTGAAGCGCGCCGGCTTCGCGGTAGAATTCGATGCCGCTTTCCGCTGCAATCTCGCTATAGCGCGCGATCGCAGCACGGTTCATCTGCCGCCAGAACGGCTGCGGATCGTAGGTCCGCGTGATCCGGCCTTCGTCATAGTGGCTGCCGAACACGCCGTCGTGGCGCGAAAAATCAACCGGCTCATCGGGCCCGATCAGCGCGACGTCATGGCCCATCTTGCTCAGGTGGCGCGCGGCGGCCGACCCGATCAGTCCACGTCCGATCACCGCAAGCTTGATCGGCCTGTTGGCGCTCACGACGAGAATGCGCCCAGGCGTTCGGCGAGAGCGAATAGCCAGAACAGCCCGGCCATCACGAGCGCGACGCCGACGGCAGCCGAGCCCATGTCCTTGACCCGGCCGATCTGCGGATCGTGATCCATGGTGAGGCGATCGGCGAGCTTCTCGATCGCGGTGTTGAGCAGCTCGATCACGAGCACCAGCACCACGGTTGCGATCAGCTCGACCCGGCGCATCACAGTGGCGCCGACCAGCCAAGCCAGCGGCAGCGACAGCACCAGTGCCACCACCTCTTCGCGGATCGCCTGCTCCGAGCGAATGGCGAATGCCAGCCCGTTGCGCGAGTTGATGGTGGCTCGCCAGAACCTCAGCAAGTCACTGCCCTCAAGTCACCGCCCTCAAATCACTTGCCCCAAATCACAACCCAGCGGCGGCCGGCATCGGTTTGACCTTGCCCGCGCGCTCCTGCTTCAGCAGCTCGGCGATCAGGAAGGCCATGTCGATCGACTGTTCGGCATTGAGACGGGGATCGCAGACCGTGTGGTAGCGGTCGTTGAGATCCTCGTCGGTGATGGCGCGCGCGCCGCCGATGCACTCGGTGACGTCCTGCCCGGTCATCTCCAGGTGCACGCCGCCGGCATGGGTGCCCTCCGCGGCATGGATCTGGAAGAACGCCTTCACCTCCGACAGCACGCGGTCGAACGGCCGCGTCTTGTACCCGGAGGTCGATGTGATGGTGTTGCCGTGCATCGGATCGCACGACCACACCACCTTGCGGCCCTCCCGCTGCACGGCGCGGATCAGGCCGGGCAGATGGTCGCCGACCTTGTCAGCGCCGAAGCGGTTGATCAGCGTCAGCCGTCCGGGCTCGTTGTCGGGGTTGAGCACGTCGATCAGCTTCAACAGCTCGTCCGGCTTCAGCGACGGACCGCACTTCAGGCCGATCGGGTTCTTGATGCCGCGGAAATATTCGACATGGCCGTGATCGAGCTGGCGGGTGCGATCGCCGATCCAGATCATGTGGCCCGAGGTCGCGTACCAATCGCCGGTGGTGGAATCGACCCGCGTCATCGCCTGCTCGTAGCCGAGCAAGAGCGCCTCGTGGCTGGTGTAGAAATCGGTGGCGCGCAGCTCCGGATGGCTCTCGAGATCGAGGCCGCAGGCGCGCATGAAGTTCAGCGCGTCGGAGATGCGGTCGGCCAGCTCCTTGTAGCGGCGGGACTGCGGCGAATCCTTCAGGAAGCCGAGCATCCACTGATGCACGCTGCCGAGATTGGCGAAGCCGCCAGTCGCGAAGGCGCGCAGCAGGTTCAGCGTCGCCGCGGACTGGCGATAGGCCATCAGCTGACGCTGCGGGTCGGGAATCCGCGCTTCCGGCGTGAAGGCGATGTCGTTGACGATGTCGCCGCGATAGCTCGGCAGTTCCACATCACCCTGCTTCTCGGTCGGCGACGAGCGCGGTTTTGCAAACTGGCCGGCGATGCGGCCGACCTTCACCACCGGCAGCGCGCCGGCATAGGTCATGACCACGGCCATCTGCAGCAGCACGCGGAAGAAGTCGCGGATGTTGTTGGCGCCGTGCTCGGCAAAGCTCTCGGCGCAGTCGCCGCCCTGCAGCAGGAAGGCTTCGCCGGCAGAGACCCGCGCCAGCGCCTTTTTCAGGCTGCGCGCCTCGCCCGCGAACACCAGCGGCGGAAAGGTCGCAAGCTGGGCCTCGACATCGGCCAATGCCTTGGCATCGGGATAATCGGGCACCTGCAGCACCTTCTTGGCGCGCCAGCTATCGGGTGTCCACCGCTCGGACATGAGGTCAACTCCTGAGCAAAAACCGCGACTTAATCGACGGGAAAGGTCGGCTTATACACAGCCGCCCGCCCTCCCGCTAGAAGGATTCCTGCAATCCCGTCAAACTCTTGCAGGAAAATACGAATTCGCATTTGCTGGACCATACCATGAATGCCAGCCAAATTGCCGTGGCCCAAGCCACGCTGGACGACGTTTTTAGCGACGATATCGTCGTGCCGGCCGCGGACGGCTATCCGCTCGCCGCGACGCTGTTCCTGCCGCGCGGCCGGAAGCGCCGCGCCGTCCTGATCAACTCGGCGACCGCCGTGCCCCGCAAGGTCTATCGCGGCTTTGCCGGCTACCTCGCCCGCCGCGGCGCAGCGGTCTTGACCTACGACTACCGCGGCACCGGCGACTCGCGGCCGATGGCGGCAACCGGCCTCAACAAGCCGAAGTCGCTGGCCGGCTTCAAGGCCACGATGGCGGACTGGGCCGCGCTCGACACCACCGCGGCGGTGAACTGGATGCGCTACCGCTACCGCGACCTGCCCTTCGCCTATGTCGGCCACTCCTTCGGCGGCCAGGCGCTCGGGCTGCTTGCCAACAACGCCGAGATTCCGCGCGCGCTGCTGATCGCCTCGCAGGCCGCCACCTGGAAGCTGATGGCCTCGCCCGAGCGCTACCGCGTCGTCGCCTTCATGAACGGCATCGGCCTGCCGCTGGCGCGCACGCTCGGCTATGTGCCCGGCTGGGCCGGCCTCGGCATGGACCTGCCGCGGGGCGTGTTCGAGCAGTGGCGCGGCTGGGTGATGCGCGAGCGCTATCTGCTCGACGATGCCACGCTTGCAGCGCGCGAGAACTTTCCGAAATTCAAGGGCAAGCTCCGCGCGCTCGCGATCACCGACGACACCTGGGCGACGCGGCCGGCGGTCGAGCTGTTGTGCTCCGCCTTCACCTCGATCACCCCGGAGATCATCGCGATCAGCCCGGCCGATGCCGGCGCGAAAGCAATCGGCCATTTCGGCTTCTTCCGCAGCGAGCACCGCGACGCCCTCTGGCGCGGCGCCGCGGAATGGCTCGAGGCGGAGGGATAGGCGTAATCGTCCCTCTCCGTCGTCCTGGCGAAAGCCAGGACCCATAACCACCGAATTTGCCTGTGAACGGGATCGCGGCCCGGGCGTCGCGCAACAATAAGCACTCGGGGTTGGGTCCTGGCCTTCGCCAGGACGACGATGAATGTGTGGCGCAGTTGCGAGGCACACTACGCGTCTCAAATTCAGTCGTCGTCCCGGCGCAGGCCGGGACCCTTACGCCGCAGCAGATGTTGTGAACGGGATGCGTCGTTCCGGCGGTACCTAACAATTGGCAGTTGTGGTTATGGGTTCCGGCCTGCGCCGGGACGACGCCGATGATGTGGCGCTGCCGTCGAGTCACACGTTCCCATTCTCGCGACATCAATCGCCCGAGCTCTGCTCTTCGTTTCGCGCTCTCTCCAATCAGAGGGCGCAGGGAAAGCCGGGTGCCGATCGCACCCATGGGTCCGGTGCAAATAAAAAGCACCGGAGGTCGGACCACAGGTGTAACCGGAAACATCCCGGCTTTCCCTGCGCGATGGGTTACGGCTTATACGTGCTCTCCCCGGTGAGACTGGGCTTGCTTGTCACCGCCCGTGCATGACGCAATGCGTTCTGCACGAAGACACCTGCCGTGAGGGCGTCAGGACCACACGATTTCGCCGTCCGCCTCGCGTGCAAGTCGTCTCTCGCATGCCCGGCGTCCACCGCATCTCACCGCAACACTCCTGACGATGCGCAGCGCCCCTCGATCGGGTGAGACGGGCACATTGAACATCTGAGTTGGGTCAAACGCCAAGCGGAATATTTTCCGCACCAGGAGTGGACAAGGGTGATCGCGTTGATTTGGTTTGAGAATTTCGCGCCTTGGCGCACGCCTTGTTGTCAACCCAGGTTACGCTTCGTACGATCCTGTCGATCTCTTCTATTCGGAAGCCGTCATGCTTACGGACATCGTGATCGCGATCATATGCGTGGCCTTGTACTGGCGCTTCGCTGATCCCTTCGGCGAGCAACGCCGTACAGCCACGGCTTGGGGGACCGTCATCGATTTGCCCATGAGGGGAATAGCGATGCGCGTGCCGCATCCGCAAATTCGATTTCAGACAACAGACGGCCAGGAAGTGACTTTTTATCTCGAAAGTAGGTTCGAACGTCGCACTCTGGCCCGTTGGTCGTCAGACGCGGATCACATATGACCCGAGCGATCCGCAGAATGCGGACATCAAACACTCCGCAGGCCTAAAGATGCTTTGGCTCATTGGCGCAATTATCGCCACGACCGTGGTGCTGCGCATAGCCCTGGAAGCCATGGGGCTGCAGTTCGCGCACTAGGCGGCAAAAACCAAAGCTTGGTGTTGACGGCCGCGGTTGCAATCCCGTCCAAGCCCGCCGCCACTCTCACACCGCCGCGTCCCCGTTGGCTCGATCAGCAACAAATGCACCTCTTCCCGCGCGACGGGCCGATGCTCGACGCCTTTCGGTACGACGAACATCTGGCCGGGGTGCAGCGTCACCGCCCGATCGCGCAGCTCGATGTCGAGCACGCCTTTCAGCACCAGGAAGAAATCGTCCGTGTCGTCGTGCTTGTGCCAGACGAACTCGCCCTGCACCTTCACCACCATGACGTCGCAGGCGTTGAATTGCGCCACCGTGCGCGGCGACCAGTGATCGGCGAATGTCGAAAGCTTCTGCGAAAGATCGATCGCATCGCTCATGATGCCTCCGGGTCCGGGCCAGCCTGCCGGGCTCGTTAGCTCAGCCGCGCGACGCACTCAATGCACGCCCCTCAACTTCTCCGGATACGATGTCGGCCCGTTGTGCCCGTTGATCTCGCAACGCGCTTCACCGTTGGCGGCCTTTCGCGCCAGTAGTTCCCGTTCGGCCTTGTACCAGAGTTGATCCATCTGGCCCGGCGGTTCGCCGGCGTCCTTCCACAATTCGTAGGCGCGGGTCCGAATCTCCTGCTCGGTTGGGCCTGTCATGAGCGGCTCCCTCAATTTGAGACATCAAACTGTTTGGAGTGGAACTGCCAGCATAGCGCATGGTTCCAACGCGCGCGAGATCGCCGCACTGGTATCGGACCGTCTGTGTACAAGCGCCGTTGCACGGGCCATCTGCCGGAAACTGCATTTGATTTGAGCGCGCGAGCAGCGGCTCCGACGAAAAGTCCCCAGTGGATATGCACGTCAGCAAAGGTACCCTAGTTCCCTCACACCAGGTGCGGCCGCCCGCAGCGCGCCGGTGTTGCGGAGGCAACCTACCCCTTCTGAGGTATGAAACCTTTGCGCGCTTCTGCAGACTTAAGATTATCAGGATTTTGCCATCACCTTCCTGGGGCTAGAGACAACGCCGCTCGCATGTATTTTAAGCGGGCGGCGTTGGGCTATCAGAGAGGCCCGTTCGCCGCTTCTCGTCGCCAGGAGAGCACCAGGACGGCAGCGCCGGCCTGCGGGCTACAGCTACTCCGCCGCCTGGCGCACGTGGCGCGCGGTCGGGGTGCGCATCGTCACCAGCTCTTCGGAGGCGGTCGGATGCAGCGCGACGGTGGCGTCGAAGTCCGCCTTGGTCGCCTTCATCTTCACGGCAATCGCAACGGCTTGCGTGATCTCGGCGGCAGCATCGCCGACGATGTGGCAGCCGAGCACGCGGTCGCTCGCCCCGTCGACCACGAGCTTCATCAGCACGCGGGTGTCGCGGCCGGACATCGTCGCCTTGATCGGCCGGAAATCGGTCTTGTAGATGTCGACGTGGCTGTACTGTGCGCGCGCCTCTTCCTCCGTGAGACCGACGGTACCGACCTCCGGCTGCGAGAACACCGCGGTCGGGATCGTCGCGTGGTCGACCTGCACGGGCCGCTTGCCAAACACGGTGTCGGCGAAGGCATGACCCTCGCGGATCGCGACCGGGGTCAGGTTGGTGCGGTGGGTGACGTCGCCGACCGCGTAGATGTTGTCGACCGAGGTCTTCGACCAGCCGTCGACCTGGATGCCGCCATTGGCGGGATTGATGGCGACGCCGGCGGCCTCCAGCCCGAGACCCCTGACATTGGGATGCCGGCCGATCGCGAACATCACCTGGTCGGAGGCGATGCTCGAACCATTGGACAGATGGGTCGTGTAATCCTTGCCGTGCTTGTCGACCTTCGCCACCGTGCAGCCGGTGATGATGGTGATGCCGCGCTTCTCCATCTCGCTCCGGACATGCTTGCACACGTCCTCGTCGAAGCCGCGCAGGATGTTGTCGCCGCGATAGACCACCGTCACGTCAGAGCCGAAGCCGGCGAAGATGCCGGCGAATTCCAGCGCGATGTAGCCGCCGCCCTGGATCACGATCCGCTTCGGCAGCTGCTTGAGATGAAACGCCTCGTTGGAGGAGATCACGTGCTCGATGCCGGGAACGGCCGGGCCGTGATTGGGCGCGCCGCCGGTGGCGATCAGGATGTATTTCGCCGTCACCTTCTCGCCGGTGGCGAGGCGGACAGTGTGGGCATCTTCCAGCACCGCTCGGGTCTTGACGATCCTGGCGCCGGACTTCTCGACATTGCTGGTGTAGGCGCCCTCGAGCCGGGCGATCTCCTTGTCCTTGTTGGCGACCAGCGTCGCCCAATCGAACGAGACCTGGCCGATGCTCCAGCCGAAGCCCACCGCATCCTCGATCTCCTGGTGGACGTGGCTGCCGATCACGAACAGCTTCTTCGGCACGCAGCCGCGGATCACGCAGGTGCCGCCCATCCGGTACTCTTCGGCCACCATGACCTTGGCGCCATAATTGGCGGCGATGCGGGCGGCACGAACGCCGCCCGAACCACCACCGATGACAAACAGGTCGACGTCAAACTCGGCCATGGGTACCTCTCTCTTCGCCCTCGCCCCGCAAGCGGGGCGAGGCATCACGGACGCTCCGAAAGCGCGCTTAGATATCCTTGCCGCGCTTCTTCATCTCGGCCTTGAACTGGCCGTTGACGATCACGCCGAACTGCTGCGCCCACTGCTGCATATATTGCAGCGATCCGTTGATTGCCGTGGGTTCCGCGGTCAAAAGCTTCTGACCGAGCGGGGTCTTGTAGAACGTCACGAGGTCCTTCAGCTCCTGCTCGGTGAACTCGGCGGCGTAGATCTGCGCCATGCCCTCGCCGATCTCCTTCTCGCCGCCCGCGAACTGCTTGGCGACGATCACCGCCACCTCGTCGAGATCCTTCTGGTAGTTCAGATACTGCTGCAGCAGGCCGGTCTTGGTCTTCTCGATAATTCCCGGAACGGCGCCGGAATACATCACGGCCACGTTCTTCATCGTCAGGATTTCCTTGGCAGCCGCAATCGCCGCAGGGGTCGACTGCTTGACCTTGGGCATGGGAGGCAGCTGCTGCTGCGCCATGGCCGGTGCGGCCGCGAGCGCCAGTCCAGCCGCCAGGGCCGCTGCCGACAAAAGTCCCGAAAAACGCTTCATTCCAAGTCTCCTTGCTTGCGGCGCTATCGCCGTTCAACAACCCGAATTCCCTGTGCGCCGGCCAGGACGGCGACGCTGCCGAGCCCGATGAACAGGCCATGTTCAACCACGCCCGGGATCACGCTGAGCAAATCGGCAAGACGCGGTGGGTCGCCGATCCGGCCGAGATGCGCATCGACGATCCAGTGGCCGCCATCGGTGACAAAAACGTGACCGTCCTTGCCCTTACGGACGATCATCTGGCCGGACACGCCGGCCTCGGCGAACGCCCGCGCCATCGCGGCCTTCGTCGCGGCGAGCCCGAACGGGATCACCTCGACCGGCAGCGGAAAGCGGCCGAGCACGTCGACCCATTTGCTGTCGTCGGCGATCACGATCATGCGATCACTGGCGGCCGCCACGATCTTCTCGCGCAGCAGCGCGCCGCCGCCGCCCTTGATCAGATTGAGCGCGTGGTCGATCTCGTCGGCGCCGTCGATGGTGAGGTCGAGGTGATCGACCTCGTCCAGCGTGGTCAGCGGGACGCCGCAGCGGATCGCGTCCGCGCGGGTCGCTTCCGAGGTCGGCACGCCGATCACCTTCATGCCTGATCGGACCTTCTCGCCGAGCAGCTCGACGAAATGCTTGGCGGTCGACCCGGTGCCGAGCCCGAGCTTCATGCCGTCACGCACCTCTTTGAGCGCGCGCGCCGCCGCCTGGCGTTTCAGTGCGTCCATGTCCACGGCCGATAGCCCCTCGGTTGTCCGTTACGGGCGCGCCATCGGGCGGCCCGGCGGGCGCATATCTAGCCTCGATTCACGGGCAGGAATAGCGCCATCCGGGCCTGTCCAGCGCCTATTCGGAAACCTGCTCCGCGGGCGGTTATCACGCCTGAAAGGCGTCGATTGCGGTCAAAATCGCCGCAAAACGGTCCTCAACCTCGGCCCGCATCCCCGGATGGGTGAAAACATAGAGCCGCTGCTCGCGGATCGCGGCCACGACCCGCACGGCTACCGCGGCCGGATCGAGCCCGGCATCGAGCTGCCGCGCGATCTCCGCGACCATCGCGGACGCCGCGCTGCCTGGCGCCAGCGCGCGGGTCGGCCCATACCGCTCGGGTCGGTTGCGCCCGCTCTCGCCGATCCGTGTGCGCACGTAGCTCGGACACAGCACGCTGACCCCGATGCCGTCAGGCGCGAGTTGCCAGGCCAGTCCCTCCGACATGCTCACCACCGCGAACTTGCTCGCCGAGTACGGACTGAAGCCGAGACCGGCATTCATTCCGCCCATCGACGCGGTGTTGACGATATGACCGCCCTGGCGGTGCCCGCGGATATGCGGCAGGAAGCTCTTGATGCCGTGCACGACGCCCATCAGGTTGACGTCGATCACCCAGCGCCAATTCTCGATCGAGATCTGATCGATGCCGCCACCGGCTGCGACGCCGGCATTGTTGCAGAGGACGTGGACATTGCCGAAAGCGCGGAACGATGCCTCAGCCGCACGGTCGACGCTCGCGGGATCGGCGACGTCGCAGACCACGCCATGAACATCGGCGCCGCCGGCCCGCAGCGCATCGACGGCCTTGTCGAGCGCACCGGTTTCGATGTCGGCGAGCATCACCTTCATGCCCTCGCGCGCGAACGCGGTTGCCATGGCGAGGCCGATTCCACTGGCCGCACCGGTGACAAAAGCGGCCTTTCCGCCAAGTTCCCGCATCCGAGCCTCCCCCAATTTCACGACGCGCCCACATCTACTCTTGCATCGCGGCGCGCAGCCCGATAGCCAGAAACAGATGTCCGCCTCCTCTCCCCCCATCATCGTGTTCGATCTCGACGGCACGCTGGTCGACACCGCGCCTGACCTGATCAGCGCGCTGAATTATGTGCTCGACCGCGAAGGCCTGCGGCCGGTGCCGCTGTCGGCGGCCCGCAACATGATCGGCGCCGGCGCGCGCAAGCTGCTCGAGCGCGGGCTCGAGGTGGACGGACGCGCGGTCAGCCTCGCCGACCTCGATCGGCTGACCAAGGATTTCATCGACTATTACGCCGAGCATATCGCCGACGGCTCGCGCCCGTTCGACGGGCTCGAGGCCGCGCTCGACCGGCTTGCGGCCAAGGGCCATCTCCTTGCGGTCTGCACCAACAAGCTGGAGTGGCTGTCGAAGCTGCTGCTCGACCGGCTCGGCCTCACCCCGCGCTTTGCCGCGATCTGCGGCCAGGACACGTTCGGGGTCGCGAAACCCGATCCGGCGTTCCTGCGCGAGACGGTTGCCCGCGCCGGCGGCAAGCTGCCCGGCGCCGTCATGGTCGGCGATGCCGGTCCCGATGTCGGGGTCGCGCGGCGCGCCAGCGTCCCGGTGATCGGCGTCGATTTCGGCTATACCGACGTGCCGATGACCGAACTGAAACCGGACCGGCTGATCAGCCACATGCGCGACCTGCCGGACGCCGTCGCCAGCCTCGGCGCCGCATAAATTTTCCGCAACACATTGATATTGCTTGGCAATAATTTGCCATGCGAATTTTCCATTAACCATCCTTTAACGAACAGACCTCCCCCTGTTGCACCTCTGTTCCGACGCTCCTATGGTCGGGCCGGGGATTGTGGCTGATTGCCGCAGTAGAGTGTGGATCATGCGTCGTATCATCGTGATTGCGGCCGCCGGGCTGAGCCTGGCCGGCTGCTCTTCGTTCTCATTGGATTCGTTCAAGTCGGCACCGCCGCCGATGCAGGTGCAGCTGGATTCGGCTCCGCAAGGCGCCGACGCCGTGACCTCGCTCGGACCGGGCTGCAAGACGCCCTGCACCGTGTCGGTCCCGGCGCCGGAGGCCAACTTCGCCGTCACCTTCAATATGCCGAAGTTCCAGCCGGCGACGGTGCCGGTGACTGTGACCCGCACGCCGGGTGACTTCACCAGCCCGGCCACCACCACGCTCGATCCGAGCCCGGTGTTCGCCGAGCTGCAACCCGCCGGTCCGCCGCCGCGCGGGCACAAGGCGATGCGGCCGAAAAAGAAGAAGCCGAAGCCGGCTGCCGCAGCGGCGCCTGCCGCCGCCCCGGACGCTACGGCACCGCCGCCGGCCGCCGCGCCTACGCGCTGACGCGCAAAGCTGCGCGTATTTGATCGAGATTGCACTGCACAAGAGCCCGGCCCAAAGCCGGGTTTTTGGTTTTTGTGGAGACACATCGGCGATTGCGATCATGTATCGCGCGATCTGTCTCGCCTATCGCTTTGCAATTGGCTTCGCAGGTTGCGGATCATCCATTGGAACGCATTGTGACGGCGTGCCAACATGCATAGATTGCGCGTGCAGGGCCCGTCACGGCCCGGCGCTCTGGGAACGCCTTGGTTGAAGGCTTGGCTTGAAGGCTTGGGTTGAATGAACGGATCCACGCAGGCGCAGTCCGACACGCTGTTTCGTCCGATGACCGATCCGTTCGGCCGGACGATCCGTTACCTGCGCGTCTCCGTCACCGACCGCTGCGACCTGCGCTGCTTCTACTGCATGTCGGAAGACATGACCTTCCTGCCGAAGGCCGATCTGCTGACGCTGGAAGAACTCGACCGTCTCTGCTCGGCCTTCGTCGCCAAGGGCGTGCGCAAGATCCGCCTCACCGGCGGCGAGCCGCTGGTCCGCCGCAATGTGATGGGCCTGGTGCGTTCGCTGTCGCGCCACCTTTCGACGGGCGCGCTCGACGAATTGACCCTGACCACCAACGGTTCGCAGCTCGCGCGCTTCGCGCAGGAACTGGCCGATTGCGGCGTGCGCCGGGTCAACGTCTCGCTCGACACGCTCGACCCCGTAAAATTCCGGGCCATCACCCGCTGGGGCGACATCGACAAGGTGCTGTCGGGCATCGAGGCGGCACGATCGGCGGGGCTCGCGGTCAAGATCAACGCGGTCGCGCTGAAGAACATGAACGAGGACGAGATCCCTGCGCTGATGGAATGGGCGCATGGCAAGGGCATGGGCCTGACCTTGATCGAGGTGATGCCGATGGGCGACATCGGCGAAGGCCGCATCGATCAATACGTTCCGCTGTCGCTGCTGCGCGCGCGGCTCGAGAAGCACTACACGCTGACCGATCTCGCCGACGACACCGGCGGCCCTGCCCGTTATGTCCGGGTCGCAGAGACCGGCGGCAAGCTCGGCTTCATCACGCCGATGACCCACAATTTCTGCGAATCCTGCAACCGGGTGCGGATCACCTGCACCGGCACGCTGCACACCTGCCTCGGCCATGAGGACGCTTCCGACCTGCGCCGGCCGCTGCGCGCCTCCGACGACAACGACCTGCTGTCGGCGGCCATCGACCGGGCCATCGGGCTGAAGCCGAAGGGGCACGATTTCATCATCGACCGCCGCCACAACCGCCCGAGCGTCAGCCGCCACATGAGCGTCACCGGCGGCTAGTTTAAGACCCGCTGCCGACACTTGCTCCCTCCCCCGATTACCAAGGCGGGACAACGATTTGCCGCGCCGTCAATTTGCCCATTTTCCGATTGACGGCGCTACACGGCGCTGATTTGGTGCCCCGGCTTTCACGCTCGCCAGGCCGGATAGGCCGCTGCCCCCTGTCGGCATCTGCCGACAATCCGGCAGCCAAGAGCAGCTAACAACGGCGGAAGCGGATTTTCGGGGGAGGACGATCGCTTGCAACTGCTCCTGAAGGTGAGCCGTGGCTCCGTGCGCGTGCGCGCGGCGGCCAGATGATGCTTGAGAAGATGTTCGGCGCGCAGATCGCGCGACCGCGGAGATCGTGATGCGCCCATTGTTGGCACTGAGTCAGGCCATCGACCGACTCAACGAGAAGATCGGCACCATCTGCAATCTGCTCGTGCTGATCGCCTGCCTGGTCAGCGCCGGCAATGCCATGATCCGCTACGCGTTCAGCTACTCCTCGAACGGCTGGCTCGAGGCGCAGTGGTACATGTTCGCGATCCTCGTGATGTTCGGCGCGTCCTACACTTTCAAGCGCAACGAGCATGTCCGCGTCGAGATCCTCTATCTGATGCTGTCCGAACGCGGCCAGCTCTGGCTCGACATGATCGGCACATTGTTCTTCCTGATCCCGGCCTGCCTGCTGCTCGCCTACCTGTCCTGGCCGTTCTTCCACCAGGCCTATGCGGTCGGCGAGATGAGCGGCAATGCCGGCGGCCTGCTGCGCTGGCCGATCAAGTTCGTTATCCCGTCCGGCTTCGTGATGCTTGCGTTACAGGGCGTCTCCGAGGTGATCAAGCGGATCGCCGCGCTGCAAGGCTATGTGACGATCGACGCGAAGTACGAGAGGCCGACGCAATGACGATTACGCTGGAGATGATGCCGCCACTGATGTTCGGCGGCCTGATCGTTGCGATGCTGATCGGCTATCCGGTGGCGTTCACGCTCGCCGCGGTCGGCCTGTCGTTCGGGTTTCTCTCGATCTATCTCGGCTTCTTCGACCTCAACTTCCTGCAGGCGATCCCGGGCCGCATCTTCGGCAGCGTGCTCTCCAACGAGCTGCTGCTCGCGATCCCGTTCTTCACCTTCATGGGCGCGATATTGGAGAGATGCGGGCTTGCCGAGGACATGCTGGATTCGATGGGCCAGCTGTTCGGCCCGATCCGCGGCGGCCTCGGCTATTCCGTGATCATCGTCGGCTTCATCCTCGGCGCCATCACCGGCACGGTGGCGGCGCAGGTGATCGCGATGGCGCTGATCTCGATGCCGGTGATGATCCGCTACGGTTACAATATCCGCTACATCACCGGCGTGCTCGCCGCCTCCGGCACCATCACGCAGCTTGTCCCTCCCTCTCTCGTCCTGATCGTGCTCGCCGACCAGCTCGGCAAATCGGTCGGCGACATGTATCTCGGCGCCTGGGGCCCGTCGGTGTTCCAGATCCTGCTGTTCGCCGGCTACACCTTCCTGCTCGGCATCTTCAAGCCGAGCCATGTGCCCGCGGTGCCGATCGAGGCCCGCACGCTGACCGGCTGGGCGCTGTGGAAGAAATGCCTGCTCGGCATCATCCCCTCCGCGGTGCTGATCTTCGTCGTGCTTGGCACCATGATGATGGGCCTTGCGACCCCGACGGAAGCCGGCGCCATGGGTGCGGTCGGCGCCATCGTGCTCGCCGCGATCCACCACAAGGATTTCAGCGCGACCGGCCGCAAGGTGCTGATAGCAGGCGTGATCGCCGGCGGCATCGGCACCATCATCGCGATGCTCTACAGCGAAAACCTGATCTTCAGGCTCGCCTTCGCGGTCACCTATCTCGCGGTGGTCTGGATCTGCCTCGAGGCCGTCAAGATCCCGGACCTGCGCGACCTGATCAAGCAGGGCTATGAGACCACCATGCGCATCACCTGCATGGTCACCTTCATCCTGATCGGTTCGACCTGCTTCTCGGTCGTGTTCCTCGGCGTCTCCGGCGGCACCTGGCTCGAGCACCACCTGACCTCACTGCCCGGCGGCGTCTGGGGCTTCCTGATCTTCATCAACATCTTCATCTTCTTCCTGGCGTTCTTCCTCGATTTCTTCGAGATCGCCTTCATCATCCTGCCGATGATCGCGCCGATCGCGCAGAAGGTGCTGGCGCCGGTGGTCGGCCCCGACGCCGCGCTGATCTGGTTCGGCGTGATGCTCTGCGTCAACATGCAGACCTCGTTCCTGCATCCGCCGTTCGGCTTCGCGCTGTTCTATCTACGCGGCGTTGCGCCGAAGGAAGTGAAGAGCTCCGACATCTATTGGGGCGCAATGCCCTGGATCGGACTGCAGGCGATCATGGTGGCGCTGGTGATCGCATTCCCGGTCGTCGTCACCGGGCTGCTCGACAAGCCGCTCGATGTCGACCTCAACAAGGTCAAGATCGAGGTGCCTCAGATCGAGCTGCCGCCGCTCGATTTCGGACAACCGAAGCAGTAACCGGCGTCAGCTTGTTCGGCGTGCCTTGCGCAACCAGGGCACGCCGGAACCGTTGACGGCGGCGGCGAGTCCTGTGAAGACGCGGGGACATGCATCGTCCTCCAACCGCAGATCGCCGCCCCATGTCCCCACTGTATCCCGTCCGCTCTTTGGTTCGGCCGCTCGTCGCCTCGCTCGGCCTGGCGTTTGCCGCCGCCGTGGCGCATGCCGCGCCGGCGGCCGACATTCGCGCACTGGCGCAACAGGAGCAGCAGCCGCTGCTCGACACCCTGCGCGACCTCGTGCAGATCGAATCCGGCAGCAAGGACCTCGAGGGCCTCAACCAGATCGCCGCGCGCATCGCCGGCCAACTCAAGGAGCTCGGCGGCACGGTGGACATCCTGCAAACCACCGACATCTATCGGCTGGACGACACGCCGGAGAAGATCGGCCCGGCCGTGCAAGCCGTCTTCAAGGGGACCGGCAGCGCGAAAATCCTGCTGATCGCGCACATGGACACGGTGTATCTCAAGGGCATGCTCAAGGACCAACCCTTCCGCGTCGATGGCGACAAGGCTTACGGTCTCGGCATCGCCGACGACAAGCAGGGCATCGCCACCATCCTCCACAGCGTGGCGCTGCTGCAGAAGCTGGGCTTCAAGGATTACGGCACGCTCACCGTGCTCATCAACGGCGACGAGGAGATCTCTTCGCCCGGCTGGCGCAGCACCATCACCCGCGTCGCCTCAGAGCAGGATGCCGTGTTCTCGTTCGAAGGCAGCGACGCCAGCGGCACGCTCCGCCTCGCCACCAGCGGCATCGGCTCGGCCTATCTCACGGTGCATGGCAAGTCATCGCATGCGGGCGCCAGGCCCGAAGGCGGCGTGAATGCGCTCTATGAGCTATCGCACCAGGTGCTGCAGATGAAGGACCTGTCGAAGCCCGAGCAGGGCCTCAAGCTGAACTGGACGGTCTCCAAGTCAGGCACCAACCGCAACGTGATCCCGGCCGAAGCCACCGCCCAGGCCGATGCGCGTGCGCTCAAGGTGTCCGACTTCAACGAGCTCGAGACGGCCCTGCAGGACAAGATCAAGAATCGCCTGCTGCCCGACTCCAGGGTGGACGTGAAGTTCGAGGTCCGCCGCCCGCCGCTCGAAGCCAACGACGCCTCGCGCCGCGTGGCCGGCCACGGCAAGGCGATCTATCAGGAACTCGGCATGCCGCTGAACGTGGCCGAGCGGGCCACCGGCGGCGGCACCGACGCCGCCTTTGCCGCCCTCAAGAGCAAGGGAGCAGTGGTCGAAGGCATGGGCCTCTCGGGCTTCGGCGCACACTCCAACGATGCCGAATATGTACAGGTCAACAGCATCGTGCCGCGCCTGTATCTGACCACGCGCATGATCATGGACCTGTCCGACGGCAAGGTGAAGTAGACGGGCAGGCCCGCAGCACGAGAGGCGTTGCGGCCGAGCCGTTCAGGCGACCGCCGGTTCTGCCTCGGCGAGGCGGAAGCTCAGCGTGAACTGGGCTCCGCCGGACGGCAGGTTCTCGACCTTGATCGTCGCGTCGTGATCGTCGACGACGCCACGGACGATGGAGAGTCCGAGGCCCGCCCCGTCCGTGCGCTGGCGCTGGCAATCGCCGCGCCAGAAGCGCTGGAACACCAGGCCCTGCTCGGCCGGCGCAATCCCTGGCCCGCAATCGCGCACCTGCACCGAGCCGTCCTCGTGCACCTCGACATCGACCGAGGTCGCATCGGCGGTGTACTTGATGGCGTTTTCGGCCAGGTTGAAGATCGCGCGCTGCAGCATCTCGGCATTGCCCTTGACCCGCACCGGACCCTCGGTGCCGCGCAGCGCGATGTCCTTCCGCTGCGCCAGCGCATAGGGCGCAATCGAGCCGACCACCTCGGCGCACACCGCGCGCAAATCCGCGGTTTCGCCGGGGTCCAGCACCAGCGTATCGAGCTCGGCGATCTCGAGCAGCTGGCTGACGATACGGCTCATGCTCTCGATGTCGGCATGCAGCTCCTTGGTCCCCTTGGCTACGTCCAGTGTCTCGATCCGGGTCCTCAGGATCGCCAGCGGGGTACGCAGCTGATGCGCGGCATCGGCGGTAAACTGGCGCTGCACGTGAAAGCCGTCCTCCAGACGATCGAAGGCCTGGTTGACGGCGGTCACCAGCGGCAGGATCTCGCTCGGAATCCCCTCCGTCGGCAGACGAATGTCGGTCCTGGCCGGTCCGATGGCCCTGGCCTCCTCCGAAGCTCGCAGCAGCGGAATCACGGCGCGGCGGAAGATCAGGATGTCGGTCGCCAGCAGGATCAGGAGGATCGGGATGGTGATCCAGCCGACCCGGCGGAAGAAGTTGGAAACGATGTCATCGATGATGACGTCGCGATGCGACAGGTCCTCGGCGACCTGGATGCGCAGCGTCTGGCCGCCGACGAGCTGGGTGACGCTGGCGCCGGATATCCGGTCGGCCAGGGCCGGCAGTCGCGGCGCTCCGCGATGCGACGAAAACAGCAGATTGTCGTCCGCATCGTAGATGTCGTAGCGATAGCGGCCATAGGCGTCGGAATAGAGCCCCCTCAGGCTGTCCGGCAGGTTGAGCTGCACCTTGCCGGCGGAATCGACCACGAGGTTCTGGCCGAGATCGGCGGCCTGGTCGCGCATCGCTTCGCGATGCAGCTGGTTGATCTCCGAATTCAAGAGCCACAGCAGCAACAGCGGCAGGAAGATCGCAGCGACCGCGACCGCCACGATGTGCAGGAATACGATACGCGAGGTCAGCGACGTGAAGCGGAACACCGCTATTTCTCCTCCGCCATCAGATAGCCGACGCCGCGAATGGTGTGGATGATGACCTTGGCACGGTGCTCGGTGAGCAGCTTGCGCAGCCGCGACACGTAGACCTCGACCGCATTCGAGGCGACCTCGCCCGACAGACCGAAGATGTGGTCCTCGACATTCTTCTTCGGGACCACCCGTCCCTGCCGCCGCAGCAGGATCTCGAGCACGGACGTCTCTCGGGCGGAGAAGACGTACGGAGCGCCGTCGACGAACACCTGCTTGCTCTCGGTGTCATAGACCAGATTGGCGAGCTTCAGCGATGAGCCGAGCAGCTGGCCGGGTCGGCGCAGGATGGCTTCGAGCCGCGCCACCAACTCTTCCAGCGCGAACGGCTTCGCCAGATAATCGTCGGCGCCGCTGCGCAGGCCGTTGACCCGATCCTGCAGGCCGTTGCGCGCGGTCAACACCAGGACCGGCAAGGGGTCGGTCTTGCGGCGCAGCTCCGACAGCACCGACAGGCCGTCACCGTCGGGCAGCCCGAGATCGAGAATCATGGCAGCATAGGTGACGCTACGCAGCGCATCACGCGCCTCGGCAACGCTGTTAACGATATCGGACTCATATCCCGCCGCCACCAGCCCGCTCGCGAGCAGCCGCGAGAGCTCGAGATTGTCCTCGACGATCAGAAGGCGCATCGCAGCAGTCCTGTTTTCATTCGATCGGTCTTCCGTTTGCACACCTTGTTGCGATGCGCCAGCCAAGCGCCAATTCCGCAACGGATCGCGCGTTGAGCAATCCCGACGTGCAAACGATACGCATTTAAGCATAACGCCCGGATTACCGCTCACAGCGCCATTCTTGAGCTATGCGCGGCAGCTCCTATTCCCACGCAAAATAGATAAACCGGCCCCCGCCGCAATCAAATTCGCGGGCCGCGGCGCACCCTTGAAAAGGGCAAATGTAAGGCTGGCGTCAGCTAGCCCTGATAACTGTTCATCTGTCTCACCGGGAGATCGGACGACGGCCCGCCATGCGGCCGGACCTCGTCTCTCGCGCGAGACTTTCATGCAGTATTGGCGGCGGGCGATGTCATTTCGAATGAAGTATATGGGCTTTGCGGCGATGCCAGTCCTGGCGGCGCTTCTCGCCGGCGCCTGGCTCACGACGCGCGCCGATGGTGTGGTGAACGCGAAGGCCGCCCAGGAGACCGCGCCGCAGGACGTCAACGTCGAGCAGCAATACGTCGCGCTGAGCGACAAGCAGGCGGCGTCCCTGAAGACCATGGCCGCGGAGCAGCGTTCGTTCCGAACCCTGAAAAACGCGGTCGGCTCGATCGACTTCAATCAGAACATGCTGGTGCAGGCGTTTACGCCAAATCCCGGCAGGATCGTCGATACGCCACTCAATGTCGGTGACGAGGTTGCCAAGGGCGACAGGCTGTTCACGATCGACAGCCCCGATCTGCTGCAGGCCGAGTCGTCGCTGCTCGCCTCGGCCGGCGTGCTCGAACTGCAGACCAGGACGCTGGCGCGGGTCAGGCAGCTCTTGAAGACCGGCGGCGGCGCGCAAAAGGACGTCGATCAGGCGACGTCGGATCAGCAGACCGCCGAAGGCAACTACAAGGCCGGGCGCGACGCGGTGCGCATCTTCGGCAAGACCGACGCCGAGATCGACCGCATCGTCGCCGACCGCAAGGTCGATTCCATCCTGGTGGTGCCGAGCCCGATCTCGGGCCGGATCATTGCGCGCAATGCCGCGCCGGGTCTGTTTGTGCAGCCCGGCAATGCGCCCGCGCCCTATTCGCTGGCCGACATCTCGACGATGTGGATGGTCGCCAATGTGATCGAGACCGATGCCCCCTCCTACCGGATCGGCCAACCGGTCGAGGTGCGGGTGCCGGCCTATCCGAGCGAGGTGTTTCGCGGCCGCGTGACCACGCTTGGCCTCAACATCGATCCGAACTCGCACCGCCAGCTGGTGCGTTCGGTGATCGACGATCCCCAGCACAAGCTGCGCGCCGGCATGCTGGCGAGCTTCACGATCGAAACCGAGCCGCCAAAGCTGTCGGTGAGCGTTCCGCTGGACGCCATCGTGCGCGAGGGCGACGGAACGATGACGGTGTGGGTCACGACCGACGGCCGCAAGTTCGACCGCCGCACGGTGACAATCGGAATGGAGCAGGACGGCTGGCGGCAGATCCTCAACGGCCTCGCAGCCGGCGAGAAGGTTGCCTCCACCGGCGCGATCTTCCTCAGCAACAAGTTCGCCAACGCGGCCACCGGCTAGCCCGTGCCAACCGCGCCTTCGTCCGCTCGAGAGTAGTGCAGCATCTTGATCAAGAGCCTCCTTCAGTTCGGCCTGACCCGAAGCGCCGTCATCGTGCTCGGCCTCGCCGTGTTCTGCGCCGCCGGATTCGCTGCGTTCACCAAGCTGAACATCGAGGCCTATCCGAACCCGGCGCCTGTCATCCTCGAGATCACGGCCCAGGCCGCGGGCCTCTCCGCCGAGGAGATGGAGAAGTACTATACGATCCCGATGGAGGTCGGGCTGTACTCGACGCCGGGCGTGGTCAACATCCGCTCGACCTCGTTCTACGGCCTGTCGTTCGTGCGGGTCACCTTCAAATACGGCGTCGACTATTACTTCGCGCTCTCGCAGGCGACCAACAACCTCACGCAGAACGTCCAGCTCCCCGGCAACCAAATTCCGCAGATCCAGCAGTCCAGCCTGGTCGGCGAGATCTACCGCTACCAGCTGGTCGGTCCGCCGAATTTCGGCCTGACCAATCTCAGGACGCTACAGGATTACGTCGTCGCCCGCCGGTTGATGACGATACCGGGCGTCGTGCAGATCAATTCCTGGGGCGGCACCACCAAGCAGTTCAACGTCGACGCCGATCTCGCAAAGCTCGAAGCCTATAACATCACCGTGCCGCAGCTGATCAGCGCGCTCGGCAACGCCAACATCAATGTCGGTGGTCGCGAGATCGCGATCGGCCAGCAATCCGTCAACATCCGCGGTATCGGCCTGATCAATTCAGGCGGCGATGACGACATCACCAAGGGCTACAGGGTCCGGGACATCGAGAACGTCGTCCTGACCCAATCCAACGGACTGCCGATCCAGATCAAGGACGTCGCCAAGGTTTCGGTCGGCTATGTGCCGCGGCTCGGCATCGCCGGAAAGGACAAGAACGACGACGTCGCCGCAGCGATCGTCGTGATGGGACGCACCCAGCACACCAACGACATCGTGCCGAAGGTCGAGGAGGAAGTCGCCAAGATCAACAGCGACGGCACCCTGCCGGCCGGCGTCAAGGTGGTCCCCTATTACGACCGCACCTCGCTGGTCAATGTGACGACGCACACCGTGCTGCACAATCTGATGTTCGGCTGCCTGCTGGTGTTCGTGATCCAATGGGTCTTCCTGGGCGATCTGCGCAGCGCGCTGATCGTCAGCGCCAACATCCCGTTCGCGCTGTTCTTCGCGATCATCATCCTGGTGCTGCAGGGCGAGGACGCCAATCTGCTGTCGCTCGGCGCCGTCGACTTCGGAATCATCGTCGATTCCGCCGTCATCATGATGGAGAACATCTTCCGCAATTTCCAGTCCAGCCCCGAGAATCGGCTGCGGGTGCTGCAACACCTCGCCGAGGGCTACTGGGGAGACGATCCCACGGCGCGAAACGGCCAGCCCGCGCCGGGCTGGACCGAGCGGCTGCGCATGATCTTCGTCAGCGCATTGCAGGTCGACAAGGCGGTGTTCTTCACCGCGGCCATCACGGTCACCGCGTTCGTGCCGCTGTTCACCATGCAGGGCGTCGAAGGCCAGATCTTCGGACCGATGGCGCGAACCTACGGCTACGCGCTCGCCGGCGCGCTGCTGGCGACATTCACAGTGACGCCAGTGCTGGCATCGCTGCTGCTGCCGAAGCATATCGAGGAAACCGAAACCATCATCGTGCGCTCGCTGCGCAAGGCCTACACGCCCGTGCTGCGCTGGTCGCTGACGCATCTGAGGGTCGCGATCGCAGCCGGCATCATCTTCCTCGGACTGAGCGGCCTTGCTGCGAGCCGGCTCGGCAGCGAATTCCTGCCCGCACTCGAGGAAGGCAATTTCTGGATCCGCGCCTCGATGCCGCCGACCATGTCGCTGGACGCCGGCACCGAGCCGACCCGCAAGATGCGCGAGATCCTGTTGCGTCACCCCGAGATCATCACGGTGGTGTCACAGCACGGCCGTCCCGACAATGGCAGCGACGCCTCTCCATTCTCGAACGTCGAGCTGTTCGCGCCGATCAAGCCGTTCGACCAGTGGCCGCCCGGACTGACCAAGGAGAAGCTCACCGAGGAATTGCAGAAGGAGTTCGACGAGGAACTGCCCGGCGTCACCTTCAACTTCTCGCAATACATCCAGGACAACGTCGAGGAGGCGTTGTCGGGCGTCAAGGGCGCGAACTCGGTCAAGATCATCGGTCCCAACCTCGCCGTGCTCGAACAGCTCGCGACCAAGGTCGCGCAGGAGATGGCGAAGATCCGCGGCGTCGCCGACCTCGGCATCTTCCATTTGGTCGGGCAGCCCAACCTCAATATCAAGGTGAACCGCGAGAAGACTGCGCGATACGGTCTCAATACCGGCGACGTGACAACCGTCGTCCAGGCGGCGCTCGGCGGCACCAGCGCGACGACGGTGCTGGAAGGCGACCGGCAGTTCGGCGTGGTGGTGCGGCTCGATCCGAAGTTCCGCCAGAGCATCGACGAGGTGCGCGAGATCAAGGTCGCCTACCAGACGCCATCCGGCACCAACGCCTATATTCCGCTGAGCGAGCTCGCCGACATGTCGCTCGATACCGGTGCGTCGTTCATCTATCGCGAGCGCAGCCAGCGCTACATCCCGATCAAGTTCAGTGTGCGCGGCCGCGACCTCGGCAGCACGGTGACGGAGGCGCAGACGCGCGTCGCCGAGGCGGTGCAGCTTCCGAGCGGCTACCGGATGATCTGGTCCGGCGAGTTCGACAATCTCGAAGCCGCCAAGGCGCGGCTGATGATCGTGGTGCCGGTGACGCTGCTGCTGATCTTCGTGCTGCTCTACAGCCTGTTCAACTCGCTGCGCGACAGCCTGCTGGCGCTCGCCGGCATACCATTCGCCATCGGCGGCGGGTTGATCGCGCTGTATCTCTCCGCTCTCGACTTCAGCATTTCGGCGGCGATCGGCTTCATTTCGCTGTTCGGCGTCGCCGTCATGGACGGCATTCTCAACATCACCTATTTCCGCGAGCTGCGAGCTTCGGGCATGAGCATCGCGGAGGCGGTGTTCAACGGCGCCGAGCAGCGCATGCGGCCGATGTTGATGACCGCCCTCTCCGCCGGAGTCGGCCTGTTCCCCGCGGCCCTGTCGCATGGCATCGGCAGCCAGGTGCAGCGGCCGCTCGCGACCGTGGTGGTCGGCGGCATGTTCATCGGTCCGCTGTTGCTGCTGATCGTGGCGCCTGCGCTGCGCAAGATCTTCCTGTCGCGCGAGCCTGTCGCCTCTCCCGACCAAGCAGCTGCCACAGCGCCGCCCGAAGCGGCGCATGAAGGGGGCGCCTGATGTCCGAGACCGTCGCAAGAATTGTTGCCGCACTCGCGCTGTGCGGAAGGCGCGCCCTGCGTCCGACGCTTGGCGCCGGGACCGCCGGGCTATTGCTGGCAAGCTGCGCGGTCGGTCCGAACTTCGTGCCGCCGCCCGCACCGGATGTCGATCGCTACACGCCTGAGAAGCTGGCTTCCCCCAACACGAGTGCCGGGGGCCCCAGCGTGCCCAAGCAGCACTTCGTCAGCGGAGAGGACGTGTCGCTGCGGTGGTGGACAGCATTCCGCTCGAAGCCGCTCGACGAATTGATCAAGATGTCGGTCGAGCACAACCCGTCTTTGCAGGCGGCCGAAGCGTCGATCAGGATCGCGCAATACAATGCGCTGGCCCAGCGCGGGCTGTTCTTCCCGCAGCTCGGCGCAAACTACACGCCGTCCCAACAGCAGATTTCCGGCGCGTCGGGTTCGGGCCCGGGCGGCCAGTCACCCTCGGTTTTTTCGCTTCATACCGCGCAATTGAACGTCAGCTTCGTGCCGGACATCTGGGGCCAGAACGTTCGCGCGGTCGAGAGTCTCGACGCGATCTCCGAGCAGCAACTGTTCCAGCTGGAAGCCGCCTACCTCACCCTGACGGCCAACGTCGTCACCGCGGCGATCCAGGAAGCATCGCTGCGCGGCCAGATTGCCGCGATCCAGCGCGTCGTGAAGATCGAACGCGGCATTCTGGAGATCGTGAAGAACCAGTTCAGCGCGGGCGGCGCCGCCCAGGTCGACGTGCTGGCGCAGGAGGCCGCGCTGGCCCAGTCCGAGCAACTGCTGCCGCCGCTCGAAAAGCAGCTCGCCGTCCAGCGCGACCTGCTGACGTCGCTGGCCGGGCAATTCTCAGCCGATGAAATCCTGCAGAAGTTCACGCTCGACCGCCTGGCGCTTCCCGCACATCTGCCGGTGAGCCTGCCGAGCAAGATGATCGCCCAGCGCCCGGACGTCAGGGCCGCGGAGGCGCTGCTGCACTCGGCGAATGCCCAGGTCGGCGTGTCGATCGCCGCGCGGCTGCCCAACATCACGATCACCGGCAATGCCGGCGCCGCCGGCTTCAGCCTGGCCGAGCTGTTCACGCCGGGGACCAGCTTCTATGTCATCGCCGCGAGCGCGACCCAGCCGCTGTTCGATGGCCTGACGCTCTACCACAAGCAGAAGGCCGCGGAGGCCGCCGTGGATCAGGCGGATGCGCTCTATCGCCAGGCTGTCGTCACGGCGATGCAAAACGTCGCCGACGCCCTGCGCAGCCTGCAGGCCGACGCGCGCGCCTTGCAGGCTGCGGTCAAGGCCGAGCTCGCCGCCAAGGCCAGCCTCGACATCATTCAGAAGCAGCTCGCTCTCGGGCAGGTCAATCAGGTGGTCGTGCTCAATGCCCAGCAAGTCTATCTGACGGCGGCGGTGGTCCGCGTGCAGGCCCAGGCGACGCGGCTCTCGGACAGCGCCGCGCTCTTCATGGCGCTTGGTGGCGGCTGGCCGACGAACTGCGCATCCGACGACTGGCGCAAATGCGTCCTGGAGGACTTGCCCGCCGCCACCCCGCAGCAGGTCAGCGAAAACGGGCCTCCTGCCCGCTGACACGCGCCTACGAGGCTACTGACTGGAGGAACCGACGAATGAAAAACATGCTCACCTTGGCGGCAATTCTTCTTGCGCTCTCTGCGGGGTCGGCGGCCGCACAAACCGCGGTCGGCGGTCCGAAAAAGCCAAGCAATCTCGGCGGTCCCACCGAGCAGAAGAACCCAGTGGTTCGCACGACGCCGGCTGCCGTACCGACGCCTCCGGCAGCGCCGCCAAAGCGATCGCCGAGGAAATAGCGGCCACGCCCCCGCATTGATTTGGCTTCCGGGATTCACGCTGATCGGCTCGATGAGATCCATATGAAAAATGCAACGCGTCTGCTTCTCATCGCTGCGGCCGGTGCCATGATGGCGTCGGTTACCCGCGCGGCGCCTGTTCAGGTCACGCGGCTGTCGCAGCAAGGCCCCGCAAACGTCGTTCAGGTACGGCTCGCGTGTGACCAGAACTGCCATTGCTGGCAGACGCGCTATCAGCAGCGCCGCTATCGCCGGACAATCGACGATCAGGAGCGACAGGATCCAAATTACTGCCCAGGCGGAGGGCATTATAACGGCCACTACCGGACCGGACCGGCCACCGGGATGGGCTTCGAGAGCCGTGTTCCGGTGCGGTCACTCCCGTTTCCGTTTTGATCGACGGAGCTTGGTTGCCCTGCTGGGCCGACGGGATCAGCGCGGTCGGCTACCAGATGACGACCGCGCAGACCAGCGCCAGCGGCACCGCGGCGCCACCGATGACGACCCATCTGCGCATGTCCGCGGGATCTCTGGAATACCTGAAGATCTGGACGGCGACCAACAGGCAAACCGCGGCGCCCAGGATGATGCGAAACAAATCCGACGGCGTCTCGTAGGCCGACCAGATGGTTTCGTTTTGCGGGCTTGCGACGCGAGCAGTGATGACCACCACAAGGGTCAGAAACAACGTCCGCAGGATAAGACCGAGGAAACGCATGTGGCGCCCTGATTCACGCTCCTGCGTAACGCTAGCACGAATCGTGCCGAAAGGCATTCGCTTGGCTGGCCCCCAACCGGCTCAAGGCAAAAATCCCGGAGCCATGCCCCGGGATTCTTGCTTGCGCTGAAGGTCCGTGGCGTCAGGCCTGGGAGTGGCGTGCCATAAAGTTGTCGTAGCCGACTTCGGCGACCTGGAACCACTGGTAGCCGCTGTTGGAGAACGACGTCAGCGATTCGTACACCTTCTTGAAGTTGGCATTGGTCGCCGAAACTTCGCTGTGCAGTTCCTTGGCGGCCTTGAAGGAGGCTTCCATCACCGGCGCAGGGAACGGATGCAGCTTGGTGCCCGCGGCAAGCAATTTCTTCAGCGCGAGCGGGTTGGCCTGGTCGTAGCGCGCCATCATCCAATTGTTGGCGAAATGGCCGGCCTGCTCCAGCACGTTCTGATAGAACTTCGGCAGCGCATTCCACTTGTCGAGATTGACCATCGCAAGCAGCATCGGGCCGCCTTCCCACCAGCCTGGGAAGTAGTAGTGCGGCGCGACCTTGTAGAAGCCGAGTTTCTCGTCGTCATAGGGACCAACCCACTCCGCACCATCGATCGTGCCCTTCTCCAGCGCCGGATAGATGTCGCCGCCCGCAAGCTGCTGCGGGACACAGCCGAGCTTCTGCATCACGCGCCCGGCGAAGCCGCCGATACGGAATTTCAAGCCCTTGAGATCGTCGACGCTGTTGATCTCCTTGCGGAACCAGCCGCCCATCTGGCAGCCGGTATTGCCTGCGAGCAGCGAGGTGACGTTGTAGCTCTTGTAGAACTCGTTGAGCAGCTCCTTGCCGCCGCCGAGCATGTACCATGCCTGATTGAGCCGCGAGTTCGGGCCGAACGGCACCGACGAGCCAAAGGTGAAGGTCGGGTCCTTGCCGAAATAGTAGTAGGAGGCGGTGTGCCCCATCTCGACGGTTGCGCTTTGCACGGCGTCGAGCACCTGCAGGCCCGGCACGATCTCACCGGCGGCAAAGGTCTGGATCTGGAACTTGTTGTCGGTGGCCTCACCCACCGCCTTGGCCATCAGCTCGGCGCCGCCATGCAGCGTGTCGAGCGACTTCGGCCAGCTTGTCGTCATGCGCCATTTGAGCTCGGGCATCGATTGCGCGATCGCGGGCGCCGCAATCGTGGCCGCACCTGCAACGCCTAAACCGGTGACCTTGATGAAATCTCTTCGCTTCATTGTTGAATCCTACCCTTGTCTGGTTGTGTCATTGGAGCGTCGACCCGCTTCACCGTCGTCGCGCTCGCCTTTTCTTCGTCGCGACGACCAATGGCCGATCGCGCGCCGCCTTCGTGTCGAGGCTTGGGCACAAGCATGGAACATCCCCTCCCTGAATACCAGACGCAAAAAGCCCGGCCTTCTCGCGAAGGCCGGGCTACTTAAGTCGAAGAAATCAGACTGATCAGCCGCGGGTGCGTGAGCGGATCATGAAGCTGTCGAAGGTGTATTCGGCGACCTGCCACCACAGATACTGGTCGGAACGGTAGGCCTGCATGGCGTCGATCGACTTCTTGAAGTCGGCATTCTTGGCCGAGATTTCACCCCACAGCTCGTTGGTCGCCTTGAGGCAGGCCTCAAGCACTTCGTTGGTGAACGGACGCAGCTGCGTGCCGCCGGCAACCAGCCGCTTCAGTGCCGAGGGGTTCTGCATGTCGTAGCGCGCAGCCATCCAGGTGTTGGCATTGGCGGTCGCGTTGGTCAGGATCGCCTGGTAGTTCTTCGGAAGCGCGTTCCACTTTTCCAGGTTGCAGTAGGCGTGCACGGTCGGGCCGCCTTCCCAGAAGCCCGGATAGTAGTAATACTTGGCGACCTTCTGGAAGCCGAGCTTCTCGTCGTCATAGGGACCGACCCACTCGGCGGCGTCGATGGTGCCCTTTTCCAGCGCCGGATAGATGTCGCCGCCGGCGAGCTGCTGCGGCACCACGCCGACCTTCTGCAGCACCTGGCCGGCGATGCCGCCGATCCGGAATTTGAGGCCGGAGAGATCGGCGACCGTCTTGATCTCCTTGCGGAACCAGCCGCCCATCTGGGTGCCGGTGTTGCCGCAGGGGAAGCCGATCACGCCGAACTTCTTGAAGAACTCGTTGCCGAGCGCCTCGCCGCCGCCCTGGTACCACCAGGAGTTCTGCATGCGGGCGTTGAGGCCGAACGGCACCGACGCGTAGATCGCAAAGGTCGGGTCCTTGCCGACATAGTAGTAGGACACGGTGTGGCACATCTCGACGGTGCCGTTGGAGGTCGCGTCCAGCGCCTGCAGGCCGGGAACGATCTCACCCGCCGCGAACACCTGGATCTGGAACTTGTTGTCGGTCATTTCGGCGACGTACTTCGCCACCTGGTCGGCACCGCCGTAGATGGTGTCCAGCGACTTCGGGAAGCTCGAGGTCAGGCGCCACTTGATTTCAGGCGAGGACTGCGCAATCGCCGGCGCGGCAACCGCCGTCGCGGCAGCACCGGCCGCAGACACTTTCAAAAAATCACGACGCTTCATCGTAAGGCTTCTCCTTGAGGGGCGTTTCCCAGTGACCGCAAGCAGTTCTCCGGCGGAAGGCTTGCAAGCAGAACACTCGCAAAAAGGCCCGCCGAGGCGCTCTCGATCGGCCCTTTAACACGGAAGACGGCCTCACGGAAACGCGACAATGGCATGACCGCACCAATTAAACGAAAGTCTGATGAGGCGGGAAATTTGCCGGAAAATGCAGGCTCAGACTGCTGCGGCGACGGCTTGCAGCGGCTCGCGGAGCTTGCCGCCGTCACGCGGTAAATCGCCGCGTGCGGGCCGCCCGGCCGGCGCCCAACCACCCGGCGCCCGTGGCCATCAGCGCCGCGTCGCCTCTCGCGCCTTCTTGGCTTTGTCGGCCAAATGCCGCCCCCGCCGGATCCAGCTTTGCGCGGTCGTCTTGCTGACGCCAAACGTCTTGGCGATCGCCTCGGCAGCCTCGCCGATCGAGTCGGATTTCTTCGCAAGGTTGAACGCCGCCCGGGAGGCCTCTTCGCGCTTCTCCCGCGTCAGGTGCTTGCGGCGTTGCTTGTTTGCTTCGCGTGATGCTGCCATGTCGCTGGTCGCCTCACGGCCCCTCCCCGTATGTCGGCTGCCCGTGCCCGCCTTCAATTGACGGAACGGTGGTACGATTCGGCCAGTGCTGGACAAACATACAGGCCGGACGCGATTCAGCAATCGTCCAGGGGCGACGGGCCTGTGAAGAAAGGCCGCCGGCATCCCGGCCTTTCAGGCCCATCGGCCGTAGCGCGGGCTCAGGCGGCGGCGATCACGCCTTGCAGCTGCTCGCGGACCTTGCTGCCGATCGCGCGGTAGATCGCTGCATGCGGGCCGTCCGGTTCGCTCTCGACCACCGGGTTGCCGGAATCGGAGGCGGTGCGGATCGCGATGTGGAGCGGGACTTCGCCGAGGAACGGCACCCCGAGCTTCTCGGCCTCGTGGCGGGCGCCGCCATGGCCGAAGATGTCCGAGCGCGTGCCGCAATGCGGGCACTGGAAATAGCTCATGTTCTCGACAATGCCGAGCACCGGCACATTGACCTTCTTGAACATCGCAAGGCCGCGCCGCGCGTCGATCAGCGAGAGGTCCTGCGGCGTCGAGATGATGACGGCGCCCTTGAGCGGGACGTTCTGCGCCAGCGTGAGCTGGGCATCGCCGGTGCCGGGCGGCATGTCGACGACCAGCACGTCGAGCGTGCCCCAGGCGACGTCGCGCAGCATCTGGGTGATCGCCGACATCACCATCGGCCCGCGCCAGATCATCGCGGTGTCCTCCTCGACCAGGAAGCCGATCGACATGATCGACAGGCCGAAGCGCTGCAGCGGGATCATCTTCTTGTCGTCGTTGAGCTGCGGCTTCTCGCGGATGCCGGTCAGCCGCGGCACCGACGGGCCGTAGATGTCGGCGTCGAGCAGCCCGACGCGCAGGCCGATGTCGCGCAGACCGAGCGCAAGGTTGAGCGCCGTGGTCGACTTGCCGACCCCGCCCTTGCCGGAGGCAACCGCGATGACGGCGGAGATCCCGGGAATCTCGGCCTGGCGCGCCATCGGCGATTGCGCACCGGGCGGGTGCGGATGACGGTGCGCGGACGCAGGCTGGACGCCGCCGGCCGGCCCGGGCGCCGCGCCACCGGCCTTGCGCTCCGCGGTCAGCGCGATCATCGCGACGCTGACGCCGGGAATGGCGCGCACGGCGTTCTCGGCCTGCGCACGCACGCTCTCCCAGGCGCGGGCTTCCGCGGCATCGACATTGATTGAGAAGAACACCTTGCCGTCGGTGACCGTGATCGCCGACAGCACATTGGCGTTGGTCAAGGCGGTGCCGCGCGGCGATATCACCTTGGCAAGACAATCGAGAACCTGTTGCTGCGTCACGCTCACCGCGCATCTCCTGGCTTTTAAGCGGGGCGTGATCTTGTCGGAAAACCGCTTCACACTTTTCCGGATCACGCCCAGGAGACGACCCATAGAGCGTTGCGGCGCAAAAGGCTACCTCGCTCCGACGTCGTCCCGCCGCTCGGACGGCGCTGCGGCGCCGCCCTCCTTGGCGGCCTCGTAGTTCAGCTCGATCATGACCCCGTTGGGGTCGTTGACGAAGATCTGCCAGAGGTCGCCGCCGGGAACCTGGCGCGAGTCGAATTCCATGCCCTTGGACTGCAGCCGCTTCCGCATCCCGTCAAAGCCCTGACTGGCAAAGGCGACGTGATGGACGACGCCGGAGTCAGGCTTTTGTGCCTCGTCGGTCGCGGAAATATCGACCAGGTGCACGACCGCCTTGCCCTCGCTGTACATCCACGCACCGGGGAACGCGAAGTTCGGCCGCGCGCCCTTTTCCAGGCCCAGAATGTCCTCATAGAACCGCACCGCGGCGGTGAGATTCCGGGTCCGGATATTGAAATGATCGAGCACACCGACGCTCATGCCCATGCGAGACACTCCCTTTTTTGTGAGGTTCTTTGGTGGGGCGATCCTAGCACAAAACCGGGGTCTGCCATCCAACGAAGCCGTTGCCCTCCGCTGCGCAGGGGGTATGGTGCGGCTCCCTTCCCTGGACGAAAATGCCCTGCCCGCCGCGACGTTTTCCGGCGGTTTCAAGGGGCGATCACCACGGCAAATCACAAGGTAACAGACATGGCTAAAGTCGCTTTCCTCGGTCTCGGCGTAATGGGTTTCCCGATGGCGGGACACCTCGTGAAAAAGGGCGGCCATGAGGTCACCGTTTACAACCGGACCGCGGCGAAGGCGAAGGAATGGGCCGACAAGTTCGGCGGCAAGACGGCGCCGACCCCGAAGGCCGCCGCCGAAGGTCAGGATTTCGTGATGTGCTGCGTCGGCAACGACAACGACCTGCGCGCGGTGACGATCGGCCCCGACGGCGCCTTTGCCGGCATGAAGAAGGGCGCGACCTTCGTCGATCACACCACCGCCTCCGCCGAGGTCGCCCGCGAGCTCGATGCCGCGGCGACCAAGGCCGGCTTCAAGTTCGTCGACGCGCCGGTGTCGGGCGGCCAGGCCGGCGCCGAGAACGGCGTGCTGACGGTGATGTGCGGCGGCAGCGAAGCCGCCTATGCGGGCGCCGAGCCTGTCATCACCGGCGCCTATGCGCGGATGTGCAAGCTGCTCGGACCGGCAGGCGCCGGCCAGCTGACCAAGATGGTCAACCAGATCTGCATCGCAGGCCTCGTGCAGGGCCTCTCCGAGGGCATCCACTTCGCCAAGAAGAGCGGCCTCGACGTCGCCGCCGTGATCGAGACCATCTCCAAGGGCGCGGCGCAGTCCTGGCAGATGGAAAACCGCTACAAGACCATGAACGAGGGCAAGTACGATTTCGGCTTTGCGGTCGAGTGGATGCGCAAGGACCTCTCGATTGCGCTGGCGGAAGCCCGCCGCAACGGCGCCACCCTCCCCGCCACCGCGCTGGTCGACCAGTTCTATGCCGAGGTCGAGAAGATGGGCGGCAAGCGCTGGGATACGTCGAGCCTCTTGGCGCGGCTGCAGCGCTAACGCCCGCCCGAATACGGCGATGGTGACCCGCGCCCGCGGGTCACCTGCCATGCAGCGTCGTCACGCGAAGGAGAATTCCCCCTCTGGGGATGCGCGCTGCCAAAATATCGAAAACAACCCCATGCACAGTAGCCGACCGGCCGCCGGCATTCGATATGGCGCTTGACACGTCGGGCAAATCAGGGGCACATTTCCATTATTCCGAAATTGCGTAGACGCCGTCGGCCGCTCGGGTCCGAACCTCGGGTGAATGCTTGTTCGTCCTCTTGCTCGTCATGGCTCCATCCTCTCTGGAGTTGGAGCCTCCGGCAAACCCGGGGCGGTTCAGATGCGTCAGTCCCATTGAGTTCGAACGCAAGGTGGGATTGGCTTAAGTCGATGTCCATCAAACCGACAGCAGCTCAGTCCGCGAGTCGGCCCCGCGACGGATTTTGTGCGGGTCCGTTACGCCCCGCAGAAAAGTTAATTTAACCTCCGGTTAACGCTTTTCTTTAGCTCTTTAAGGTAACGCTTAATGAATTGGCGTCACAGATAGACAATGCAAAAAGCCCGCGCGGTTCGCGGGCAGGATTTGTGTTGTTGATGAGTAATCCCGCAGAAAAGCCTGAAGTTGTACAGCTTCCGGCAGGACCTCAGGTGACGGTGCCGGTGAACAACCGGCGCGTCGCAGCACAGCGGGTGCGCGAGGCACGGGATCGGTTAACGTCAACCAGTGGAACCCGCCCGGCGTTCGACGCCGAACTGCTCCGGCAATATGCCCAGACCCGGATCTCGGCGTCCTATGTCGTGATGCTGCTGGTGGTGGCGACCGGCGTGCTGTTCGGCCTCTGGATGAAGCCGATGGTAGCCGGCGCCTGGACCGTCGGCATCCTCTGCGTCCACCTCGCGATCATCCGCAGCTGCTACCGCTTCCTCGCCGAGCCGACTTCGGTCGCGGTGACCCGCAAATGGCGCACGCGCTTCGTGCTGCTCGACCTGCTCTACGGCCTGTGCTGGACCGCGATCCTGATCCATCCCGCCGGGCGCGATCTCGCGTCCAACACGCTGATGATGTTCCTGATGCTGCTGGTGATCGCGGTCTCCAGCATGCTGGCGGCGAGCCTGCCGATCGCAGCGCTGGCGGCGACCGTTCCGGTGACGGTCGGGATCGCGCTCGACCTCGTGCTCAACGGCGCGTTCGACAATTACGTGCTGGCGCTGCTCGCACTTGCCGCCGAAGGTTATTTCGCGCTGCTGGCCCACCGCCTGCATTCGACTACGCTGGCGACGCTGGAAGCCCGCGCCGAAAAGGACGCGCTGATCGGCGAGCTGGAACAGGCCAAGGCGATCTCCGACGAGGCGCGGCACCGCGCCGAATCCGCCAACGTCGCCAAGTCGCGCTTCCTGGCCCAGATGAGCCACGAATTGCGCACGCCGCTCAACGCCATCCTCGGCTTCTCCGAGGTGATGAAGAGCGAGATCTTTGGTGCGCACGCGGTGCCGGTCTACAAGGAATATTCCGCCGACATTCATAATTCCGGCGTGCACCTGCTCAATCTCATCAACGAGATCCTCGACCTGTCGCGCATCGAGGCCGGCCGCTACGAGCTGAACGAAGAGGCCGTGGCGCTGGTGCATGTCGTCGCCGACTGCCACCATCTCCTGAAGCTGCGCGCCTCCAGCCGCGGCATCACCATCCACGAGGTATTCGAGCACGGCATGCCCAGGATCTGGGGCGACGAGCGCGCCATCCGCCAGGTCGTACTCAACCTGCTCTCCAACTCGATCAAGTTCACCCCGCAGGGCGGCGAGATCTGGCTGAAGGTCGGCTGGACCGCGTCGGGCGGGCAATATCTGAGCGTCAAGGACACCGGAAGCGGCATCGCCGAGGACGAGATCCCGGTCGTGCTGGCCTCGTTCGGCCAGGGCTCCAACTCGATCAAGTCGGCGGAACAGGGCGCGGGCCTTGGATTGCCGATCGCCAAGAGCCTGATCGACATGCATGGCGGCACCTTCACGCTGAAATCGAAGCTGCGCATCGGCACCGAGGTGATCGTGACCTTGCCGCCGGAGCGGGTGATGAGCGCGCTGGCGCCGATGACGGAAGAAGCGCCGCCGATGCAGCCGGAGCCCGCCGAGCCCGCGATGGGCGCCGACAGGAAACGCGTGCGTCGCAAGTCGATCATGAGTGCCGGCACCGGATTGTAGAGCATGTCGCGGACAATCGTGACGCGGTTTTCGCTAGAGCCTTGTCCGTTCCGATGGAATCGGAACGGGGCTCTAGATTTTGGTTTTGACGCGTTTTCTTTACGCGAACCGGTGTCCACTTCGCTTGAAAACGCTTTGCCAGCAAGCGCCAGGCGTTCGCGCCGGGACCATACTCGCGACAAAAAGCCGGGGCGTGATGGCGCATCCGGATTCGACCGACTTGCACTGGCGAGTGAAACGGTTCAACAGTCGAAGAATGAGCTCAGAAACGCCGTGTATCGCAGTCTGCATGATCGACCCCAGGACGAAGCTCTGCTTCGGCTGCGGTCGCACGCTCCCGGAGATCGCGCGCTGGCACAAGATGGACCGCGCGGAGCGGCTGTCGGTCATGGCGACGCTGCCGGCGCGGATGACCGAGGCCGGGCTCGAGCGCATGGAGCCGCGTCCGAAGCGCGCGTAAGCACCGCCGCGACCGGAGCCGCACCGTGACCCGCATCCTCCTTGTCATCCTGCTCTTGATGGCAACCGCCGGCGCCGTTGTCGCCTATGGCGATCCCGACCAGATCGCGCGCGCGCGGCAGAATCTGACCCAGATCTTCGGCAGCAGCATTTCAGCGCCGGCCGCCGCCCCTGCCCCCGCCGTGCAGATCGCACGTAGCCAGGGCGGCGAGTTCGCGTTCCGCGCCAAGATCAACGGCGTCAGCGCGCCGATGGTGATCGACACCGGCGCGACCTCGGTGGTGCTGACCTGGGAAACCGCCAAGGCGATCGGGCTGCCGACCGACATGCTCGAATACAATGTCGACCTGGAGACCGCCGGCGGTCACACCAAGGCGGCGCGGCTGACGCTCGATCGTCTCGCGGTCGGCAAGCTGGTCGAGAAATCGGTGCCTGCGCTGGTGGTGCAACGCGGGCAGATGAAGACCAACCTGCTCGGCATGAGCTTCCTCGACCGGCTCGAGAGTTGGGGTGTCCGTTCCGATACGCTGAGCCTCACCGGATACCCCGACGTCACGGGCAGCATCAACAACTCGGCCCGTCACCGCCGTCCGCGCACGGTTGTCGACTAGGCTGCGCTGCGATCAACGCATTGCAGTTGCGCTGTCGAAAAACCAACATTGTACGGCACATGAAAAGTGGCTCTACTGAGCTTCACTTTGTGCTCCTGCATGTCGACACGCTGCGTGTCTGACAGCGACACGGCTGGAGATACGATTTCCATTCTCATACGTCGAACGACAAATAGAGTTTCCGAAAGCGAAGAAAAAATAGCATCAATCTGCTGTTTGGCCAGGTGGGGCAACCATGAACGTTCGATCCGGTTTTCTGGACTCCATTGGCAATACACCGTTGATCAGGCTGCGCGCGGCGTCGGAGATCACGGGCTGCAACATCTACGGCAAGGCCGAATTTGTTAATCCGGGCGGCTCGATCAAGGATCGTGCCGCCCTCGCCATCATCAACGACGCCGAGCAGCGCGGCCTCCTCAAGCCGGGCGGCGTCATCGTCGAAGGCACGGCCGGCAACGTCGGCATCGGCCTTGCGCTCGTCGCCAACGCGCGCGGCTATCGATCCGTGATCGTGATGCCCGATACGCAAAGCCAGGAGAAGAAGGACATGCTGCGGCTCTGCGGCGCCGATCTGCGCCTGATGCCCGCGGTGCCGTCTTCCCATCCGGACCACTATGCCCGTTTTTCCGGTCGCCTCGCCGAGGAGCTCGGCGCATTCTGGGCCAACCAATTCGACAACGTCGCCAACCGCGATGGCCACTATCGGACGACTGGTCCCGAGATCTGGCAACAGACGAATGGAAAGGTCGATGGCTTCACTTGTGCCGTCGGCAGCGGCGGGACGTTGGGCGGCATTGCGCGTGCCCTCAAGGAGCGAAATCCCGACGTGAAGATCGCGCTCAGCGATCCCATGGGCGCCGCCCTCTACAACTGGTTCACAAAGGGCGAGCTGACGACAGAAGGTGAATCGATCACGGAAGGTATCGGCCAGGTCCGTGTGACGAAGAACCTCGAGGGTGCGCCGATCGACATGGCGTACCAGATCACTGACGAGGAGGCGCTACCCGTCCTGTTCGACCTGGTCGCACATGAAGGGTTGGTGCTGGGTGGTTCGAGCGCGATCAACGTCGTCGGAGCGATGCGGCTTGCCCGCGACCTTGGTCCAGGCAAGACCATCGTCACCATCCTTGCGGACGGTGGCCAGCGCTACCAGTCCAAGCTCTTCAATCCGGACTTCCTGCGCAAGAAGAACCTCCCGGTGCCGCCCTGGATGACGTGAAGCGGGAGCGAACCTGCCGCTAGCGATCGTCGTCATGGATCGACGAAGGATGCCGGCATAGCGGCGTGACCTGTATCTCCATGAACGGAAACAGCGGCAGGCCGGACAGGATATCGTGCAATTCCTGCGCGCCCGACACATCGAAGATGCTGACATTGGCGTAGCGCCCGGCCACCCGCCACAGATGGCGCCAGGCCCCCATGCGCTGCAACTCCATGGCACGGGCACGCTCGGCCTGCTTCAGCGCATCGACCTTTTCGGCCGGGAGATCGTGCGGGATCCGCACGTCCATTTCGACGTGAAACAGCATGATGATCGACTCTCCTTGCGGGCGATGAGGCGGTAACGCGAAACGGATAGGAGCCGCCGCGAGATCGCGGCGACTCCATCTCTCTCTATCAGATCGGCAATGCTATCGTCAGCCCTGCACCAGACCGCGGCTGACGAGGTTGATGTCATCGGGATTGACGAGATCCTTCGCCGTCCAACCCGAGACGTCGTAGTCGCTCATGCAATTGCGCACGAAATCCTGCATGGCGCCGAGGTCGCCGGTCGCGCTCGCGGCCATCAACGTCTCGACGCGAAGGTTCTCGTAATTGCCCGCATAGTTGCGCTCGTAGAGTTCGTGCCGGCCGCCGAACTCGGAGCCGACCGCGTCCCAGAGCAGCTTGAGCAGCTTGATCCGGTCGATCGCGGCATAGCCGTTGGAGCCGCGCACGAAGCGGTCGAGATAAGGCCGGATCGCCTCGCTCTCGAGATCGGCCGAGCTCGACGGCAGGTAGATCAGGCCGCTCGCGACGTGACGCTCGATCAGTTCCTTGATCCGCGGATAGGCCATCGGTGCGAACACGCGATAGGCCAGCCCGTAGTTCAGGTTGGGCAGATTGTAGCCCTCGGTCCCCTGCCAGGCGATCGGCGATTTCACCATCGCATCCGACATGCCGTGGAACAGATTGCGCCAGGCGATCACCTCGCCCACCGCCGTCTGCACGCCACGGAAATCCTTCGATCCGGTCGCCTCCACCGCCATCGAGAACAGGCCCGCGATGAAGTCGAGCTTGACGGCAAGCCGCGTCACGCCATGCAGCGTGAAGCGCGGGATGAAGCCCGACGCCGGGAAGAACTGGTTGATCTTGTCGACGTCACCATAGATGAAGACGTTCTCCCAGGGCACCAGCACCTTGTCGAAAACAAGAATGGAGTCGTTCTCGTCGAAGCGGCTCGACAGCGGATAGTCGAACGGCGAGCCGGTCGCGGCCGCGGTGAATTCATAGGATGAGCGGGCGATCAGCTTGACGCCCTTGGCATCCATTGGCGCCGTGAAGATCAGCGCGAACGACTTGTCCTTGATCGGGATGCCGTAATGGGCGATGAAATTGTAGTGCGTCAGCGCCGAGCCGGTCGCAACCACCTTCGCACCTGAGACGATCAGGCCAGCATCGGTCTCCTTCTCGACATGCATGAAGACGTCGCGCACGTCCTCGATGGCGCGATCGCGATCGATCGGCGGGTTGACGATGGCGTGATTCCAGAAGTCGAGCCGTTCCTGGGTCCGGGCATACCACTTCTTCGCATTGCCGGCATATTCACCATAGAAGCCTGAGTTCGCCCCCAGGGTGCCGAGGAACGCCGCCTTGTAGTCAGGCGAGCGGCCCATCCAGCCATAAGCGACCTTCTGCAATTCGGCGATGGCGTCGCGCCCCTTGATCAGGTCGTCGGCCGTTCGCGAGCCGAGGAAGAACGGATGGGTCAGCTGCCCGGAGCCGGTGTCGGTCAGGACGCCGATCTGATCCTTCTTCTCGTGGAAGCGATCGTACCAGCGCGCCACCATCCGCGCCGAGTTGCGGAAGGCCGGATGCTGGGTGACGTTCTTGACGCGCTCGCCGTAGATGTAGATTTCACGGCCGTCCTGGATGCTGTCCAGGAATTCCGCGCCCGTATACACGCTGGTGGTCGACGCAGGGCTATCGGCCCGCAGGGCAGCTGCTGTAGTCATGGGTTTCTCCTCCGCTTGTGTCGTTGGACCGGCGGGCGTTGCCACACCGGCCCGAACCATCCCGTCACGCTCTTGGTCGGCGTGACATCGGCGGAAAAGCTACGCGCTCAGGCGGAGCGGACGAAAGGTATCACACCATACCGCGCGGACCGCCTCGGCTCGGGCTATGACTCGGGTGGCACGGACTGGACGGCGATGATCGTTCGGCCGACGCAACGCCGCAGCTGACGCAGCAATTGCACGGCACGGCAAGGGAGCGGAAACCGGAGCGAGCCATGGGCAAAAACTCGGCCAGGGGTTTTGACAGCGCTACTGTCGCTTTCCATCGCGATGGGGAATTGGCCCTCGACGCCAGCGTTGTGACCATCGGCGCGTTCGACGGCGTCCACCGCGGCCATCAGGAACTGCTCCGGCAGACCATTGCGGCCGCGCGACGCCGCGGCGTTCCCGCGGTGGTCTACACCTTCGATCCGCCGCCGAAGGTGTATTTCGGCCAAGCCGAGGCGCTGATCCCGCTGCACGAAAAGCTCGAGCGCATCGCAACATTCGCACCTGATCATGTCGTCGTCGCCGAATTCAACCAGATCTATGTCCGGCGCACTGCGACCGAGTTCCTCGCCGAGCTGCGGCGTCTGCAGCCGCGTGAAGTGATCGTCGGCGAGGATTTTCGCTTCGGGTCCTGCAAAGGCGGCACCGCGCAGTTGCTGCGGCAGCACTTCGACACGCGCGTCCTGCCGCCAGTGCGCTGCGGCAATGGCGAGATCGTCTCCAGCAGCCGGATCCGTTCGCTGCGGCGATCCGGCCTTGCCGCCGCCGCCGCGGCGCTCGAAAACTGGCGGGGCATCGTGACCACATCGCCTGGCAATCGATCCAGCCTGGCCCAACTCGAGGTCATCAACCCATGACCGCCATCGATCCGCGCGAGCTGCGCAATGCCTGCGGCCAATTCGGCACCGGCGTCACCATCATCACCACGCATTGCGAGGGCCGCGACCATGGCATGACGGCCAACGCCTTCATGTCGGTCTCGCTCGATCCGCCGCTGGTCGCGATCTCGATCGCGAAGAGCGCGAAGATGCTTTGCAACATCCAGAGCACCGGCCGCTTCGCGGTCAGCGTGCTCGCCGAGGGCATGGAGGATCTCGCCTGGCATTTCGCAGGCAAGCCGAAGCTCGACCTCTGCGACGTGTTCGAACGCCGCAACGAGCTGCCCGTCATCGCGAATGCGGCGGCGTATTTCGTGACCGATCTTGCGGACGAGATCGTTGCGGGCGACCACACCATCTTCCTCGGCCATGTCCGCGAGATGGCGCTGGAGTCCGGCAAAAAGCCGCTGCTGTTCTGCCGCGGCCGCTTCGGCAGCCTCGCCGATCCGCACCCGGCGCCCGCGATGCTGGAGAATGCGGCCTACGAATTTATCTGGTGAGACCGCCAGAAGATATTCCCGAAAACGGGGATGCAAGTTTGATCCAAACTGCAAGAAAAGGAGGAAACGACCATGCTGAACGTCAACAAGGACACCATCACCGACCACGTGATCGCCGCGCTCTCGAACGACATTCCGGATCGCAACCGTCAGATCATGACGAGCCTGATCCGCCACATGCACGCGTTCTGCAAGGAGGTCGACCTGACCTTCGCCGAGTGGTTCGCCGCCTGCGAGTTCCTGCGGCGTGCCGGCGACATCTCGGACGAGAAGCGCAACGAGTTCATCCTAATCGCCGACATTCTCGGCGTCGAGGTGTTGGTCGACATGCTCGACCACAGGGTCACCGACGGTGAGAGCGAGTCCACCGTGCTCGGGCCGTTCTACCGGGAGAACCCGCCGGTGCTGCCGAAGGGCGCCTCCATCATCAAGAAGACGTTCGACAACGCGCAGACCGTCAAGGTCTCGGGGCGCGTCAGCGACACCGCAGGCCGGCCGATCGAGGGCGTCACCATCGACGTCTGGGAAGACGCGCCGAACGGCCTGTATGATCTGCAGGATCCCGAGCAGCCGGCCTATAATCTGCGCGGCCGCTTCACGACCGACGCCAACGGCGAATACGCCTTCGTGGCGCTGCGTCCCGAGCCTTACCCGATCCCCTACGACGGCGCCGGCGGCGAGCTGTTGAAATACATGGGTCACCATCCCTGGCGTCCGGGCCACATCCACTTCATGCTCTCCAAGGACGGCTATCAGTCACTGATCTCGCAGATCTACGATTCCGAGACCAAGTATCTCGACAACGACTCGGTGTTCGCCGTGAAGCAGAGCCTGATCGGCAAGTTTGCCAAGGCCCCAGCGGGCGCCGACACCGACCTCGTTCTCGATTTCGACTTCAAGCTCAAGAAGGCCGCGGTCGAGCGCCTCGTCGCGGCCGAGTGATACGCACCACGCCCTGCCAGGCCGGGAACGCCTGGCAGGGTTCACCTTGAACTGACCTGTGAGGACAGATGAGTCGTGCCGTGATCGAAATCGCCGAGCCCGTGGAGCAGGTGCGGAGCCTCGCGAGGGACACCGCAATCCGCAGTATCCGCGCCACTATCGTGGAAGCACCGACCCGCCGGCGGCACAAGCTCTCGAACACGGAAGTCACACACCAGGGCTACGTGCTGGTGCGCGTGCTGCTCGATAATGGCGTGACCGGTATCGGCGAAGCCTCGACGCTCGGCGGGCCGCGCTGGGCCGAGGAGAGCGTGGAATCGATCAAGGCCGCGGCCACGAATTACCTGGCGCCGGCGCTGCTCGGGCAGCCTGCCCTCGCCTTCGAAGCCAATGCCTTGCGCATGAGCAAGGCTGCGACCCGCAATTTCGCCGCCAAGGGCGCGATCGAGTCCGCCCTGCTCGACGCCGCCGGCAAGACGCTCGGCCTTCCCGCCAGCGCGCTGCTCGGTGGTGCGGTTCGCGAGCGCATGGAAGTGATCTGGGCGCTGGCCTCGGGCGACAGCGGCCAGGAGCTGGAGGAAGCCAAGGAGAAGCTGCGGCGCCGCGAACACCGCCAGTTCAAGATCAAGTTCGGCTTCAACCGCCCGCAGGCGGATCTGAAGCGGCTGCAGACGCTGCGCGCCGGCCTCGGCGACGAGGTGCGCCTGATCGTCGACGTCAACCAGGGCTGGACCGAGGCCGAATGCATCCGCTTCATGCCCGCGCTGGAGGAACTGGACGTCGCGCTGATCGAGCAGCCGGTGTCGGCGCTGCAGCTGGAAGCCATGGCGCGTGTCGCGGCGCGCACCTCCATCCCGTTGCTGGTCGACGAGGCCGCTTTCACCAAGGAGGAAATCGCCCGCGTCGCCACGATGGGCTGTGGCAGCGTCTATTCGCTGAAGCTCGTGAAGAGCGGCGGCCTGTTCGAAATGAAGCGTGCCGCCGCGGTCGCCGGCGCGCACGGCCTCGAACTCTATGGCGGCTGCCTGCTGGAGAGCAGCATCGGCGCGGCCGCACATCTCGCTGCATTCGCCACCCTCCCCAGACTCGAATGGGGCAGCGAGCATTTCGGCCCGCGGATCCTGGTGGAGGATCTCGTCGTCAACCCGATCAGATTCGACGAGTTCGAGATCTGCGTGCCCGATGGCCCGGGCCTCGGCGTCGAGGTCGACGAGGACAAGATCCGTGCCTTCGCCCGGAAGGATTAGGGAGATGGCGTCGGCCGCGCGGATAATTGACAATCCGGGGACGCCCCCTCAGTCTTCGCGCTGGAACCACTGTCTCGATCATGCGCCGATGACCACGCGATATCAAACCCGACAGGCCTTTCCCGCAGCTTCAGCGGAAGCGCGCGAACGAACACCCGGCTGACCGTGACCGATCGCGACGACGTCATGGATCTGAGGCGGCTGGTCTACTTCGTCGCCGTCGCCGAGGAATTGCATTTCGGCCGTGCCGCATCGCGGCTCGCGATCGCCCAGCCGCCGCTCAGCCGGCAGATTGCGCAGCTGGAGAGCGATCTCGGCGTCGTGCTGATCGACCGAAGCCGAAGCCAGATCCGGCTGACCCAGGCCGGCAGCGTGCTGCTCGAACGTGCGCGCGATGTGCTGGAGCGGCTCGACCGGACCCATCGCGAGATCAAGCGGATCGGGGAAGGCTTTTCGGGGCACCTGCGCGTCGCCTTCGTCGGATCGGCGACCTATGGCGTGCTGCCCAACGTGATCAAGGCGTTTCGCTTAGCCTATCCCGACGTCGAGCTCGCGCTGTCGGCGATGAACAATGCCGAGCAGAAGCGCGCGGTGATCCAGCGCGAGATCGATATCGCGGTCGCCCGGCCCTCGCTCGACGACGAGGAATTGAAGTCGGAGCCGCTGCTGCAGGAGCCGTTGATCTTGGCTCTGTCCGATACTTCGCCGCTGCTCGAGCAGCAGGTCACGCGGCTGGCGGCGCTCAAGGCCGAGACATTCGTGCTCTATCCGCGCAAGCCGCGCCCGAGCTTCGCCGACCACATCCTCAACATCTGCCTCGAAGAGGGCTTTATTCCGAAATCGCAGGTGCTGGCCCAGGATTACCAAACCGCGATCAGCCTGGTGTCGGTCGGCGTCGGCATCGCGCTGGTGCCGCAATCGGTCTCACAGGCGGAACGCCCCGGCGTCGCCTATCGCGCCTATGAGGGACACAATCCCGGCACCGCGCTGTCGCTGAACTACCGGCGCGACAACCGGATGCCGCATCTCTTCAATTTCCTGAAGGTCGCGCAGGACGTCACGCGGCGTCAGCGCAAGCAGTAACCGGCGCCGTCAGGCCGCGACCGACGCAGGCGCGCGATCGTCCACGCGTGCGATTGCATCGCGCAGCACGTCGATCCCGGCGCCGGGCCGAACGCCGTTCTCCGCAAGGTGCCTGCGGAACGCGCGCGCACCGGGTACGCCATGGAAAGCGCCGACGAAATGGCGCGTGATCGAATGCAGCCGCGTGCCCTCGGCCAGTTGCCGCTCGATATAGGGCAGCATCGCCGCGAACACGTCCTTCATCGCGGCGTGCGGCGACGTTTCACCGAACAGCTCGGAATCGACCGACAGCAGCCGCCACGGCTCCTGATACGCCGCCCGCCCCAGCATCACGCCATCGACATGCGCCAGATGCTGCTTCGCTTCGGCGATACTCGTGATGCCGCCATTGATGATGATGGGCACATCCGGCAGCGTCGCCTTGAGGCGATAGACGCGATCGTAGTCGAGCGGCGGGATGTCGCGGTTCTCCTTCGGCGACAATCCGTTGAGCCAGGCCTTGCGCGCATGCACGACGAGCGCATCCGCGCCGGCGGCAATCACGCCGCGCGCCAGCGTATCGAGCGCCGTTTCCGGATCCTGGTCGTCGATGCCGATCCGGCACTTCACCGTCACGGGAATCTTCACCGCGCGCTTCATCGCCGCGACGCCCTCGGCGACCAGCGCGGGCTCCGCCATCAGGCAGGCGCCGAACCGGCCGTCCTTCACCCGATCGGACGGACAGCCGACATTGAGATTGATCTCGTCATAGCCGAAATCCTCGCCGATCCGCGCGGCGGTCGCGAGATCGCGCGGATCGGAACCGCCGAGCTGCAGCGCCACCGGATGCTCGCTGGTATCGAAGCCGAGCAGCCGCGCCCGGTCGCCGTGGATCACAGCGCCGGTGGTCAGCATCTCCGTATAAAGCCGCGCCCGCCGCGACATCAGCCGATGGAAGACCCGGCAATGCCGGTCGGTCCAATCCATCATGGGGGCAACACTGAATTTATATTTCATATCAATGACTTAACTGGATTGCCGGTCCAATGCAATGGAAACCGACAGAATTTTTCCTCAGCATATTCAAGCGCATATCTGCTGGTTCGGATTCCAGACCGCATTCGGTGTGCCAAAAGTGTGCCGCGGGTCTTACCACCGCAACTTATGGCGCACATTTAGTGTGCCGCGAGAGAGTGTCGCCCTCATCCCACCCGTAAACGCTGGACCAGCGCGTTGTCTGAAGCGCGCTCGAAAACCCAATCAGCGGCGATGCACTCGAAGGTGTTATCGCGAAAATAGAACAGGAAGTGACGCGCCGGATTCGCAGCACCACCCGCAATCCTCCAATCCATTGGGTCCATCAAGTGAGGGTCCGGACCTGCGATCTCGTAGAACTCGCCCCACTCCGGCGCCAACTTGCTGTAGCGACATTGCCCGCGATACCAACCTTCGTCATTTGTGGCGCCCAGGCGATACCGGGAGCAGTTCACGAAACGCAGTACTCCTTCATCTTCCTCCGCAAAGCATGTGAATTGAAAAGAGTTCAGCAAGAAGCGGAGAACTACATCGTGACCTGATACGGCAACTCTCGGATACGGGGCATTCGGCTCCGCATTCCACCCCCCGTTCAATTTTCGAAATGACAACTGCGTCGACATGGCGCCCCAAAATGATGGCGGGTGAACAGAAGTGAGGTGCTGGGATTGGCTCCACGAACCGTCGGTGTGCCAATAGTGTGCCACGGGCATTGTCTAGCAACGCAACTAGATGCGCGTGCTGAGCTTTTTCGACGCGTTGCATCTATACTGATTTCGTTGGGTTTTTTTAGGGATGGTTCGATTATCTAGCCAGTTTTGGCAGTCCTTTGCTACCAAATTTGCTACGGAACCGGCTCGCGCGACGGGCCTTGCGATTCGTAGCAAATCAAGTGCGAAGGATGACCCAAATGCGCGTCATGCTAGATAGCAACGTCTACGATTTGCTGCTCGAAAACTCAGCTCTGTTTGAGCAAGTGGATCGCGCGGTCAGAGCCGGCCAACTCGATCTGCTCACAACACACGTCCAGCTGGACGAGCTAAGCCTCATCAAGGACCAAGCAAAGCGCGAGGCCGTGCTGGAGTTAGCTATCACCTTCGTGAAGGTGCCGACCGCTGGTGCCGTTTGGGATGTTTCCAAGTGGGACGATGCTAGTTGGGGCGACGATACAGGTCGGCTCGATGCAATGATTGGCGGCAATCCGAAGCATGCCGAGGATGCGCTTATCGCCGCCACTGCGGACGCTGAGGCGGAAGTGCTTGTGACGAACGAAACCAGGCTACCAGGACGAGTGAAGCGCTTTGGCTTCACCGTCAAAGTCTGGTCGCCGAATCAGTTTTCTGAGTGGCTACGATCGCTCACTTGAGCGACTTGGAAGCGAAGACGCGCGATCTCATCAGCGGCATCCCTAACCAGTCAACGTACGTGGTTGTCGGTGCGGATGCTGCCCGAGCACGCGCTCGCGCGCCAAAGCCTTATCGCTTCATTCCGATCGCAATTGTTCGGTATATAACTGGAAGCTGGTGGTTCCATCGGTGGCTTTTGTGCCCCAAGGGATCGAAGTAGTGACATCAGCTATCTCGCGCCCAGCGTCATCTTGATGTCTTGCTATGATTTCGCACGCAACAAGACCGGGCTGAGGAAATTCGCTGTCGGGCGCCAAGTGAGCAACAGTGAGCACTGGCGCCTTTTCGATTATTGTCCATTCTCTATCGAACCTATCCGCGAAGCGGCACTCGGCATATCCCGGAAAATCATCACTGATCCATCTGATGATCTGGACACGGATATGCATTGTCATGGCGTGCCCCTGCGTACTTCAGCCGCCGCTTGGCAACTGCCCCTTTCATATCAGGCCAAGCGTCCATCATCGCCTTTTTGGCCCGGCTCAGACCTCCGGTCCGCTTTCGCGCCGCGAGCGCCGATCTCGTCGTTGACCTGAGCGAGTTGATTATAGAGCAACTACAGAGAATTGTGTTGATGCGATCAGAGATGGCTCGAAGCCATCACCAAAAGACGCGAATGCATTTGCTATGATTTTGCTACGAGACGCAGGTGCACTCGCACTAACCTGTTGCGATCGCGCAAAAATCGCGCTTGTCCGTCCCGTCCATCATCGGAGCCACAGAGAATCGATAGTCTTGCGATTTCAATTACTTACCTTAGGTCTCAACAGGATGAACCATGAACGTGTACACGCCAAACTAGCCGAATTTGCACACGCTTGTACCCGTTTTGACCTTTGAGTGCACACGTAGCGCACACGATTTGGGGAGTGCACACGACCGTGGCCAGCTTCACTCAGTTGCCGTCCGGGAACTGGCGCGTCCAGGTAAGAATCGTTACGTGGCCGAAACCTTCTGCCGCCGCAAGGACCGCGAGGAATGAAGGCGTCATGAAGCTTCTGCAAGACGGCTCGTCACCAGGAGACCTTGGCTCCGATGAAGCCCGCAATGCTCGGCGTCCGGTACAGGTCTGCTCTCACATCGGCCGATACCGAGACGTTTCGATCCAGCGCGACCTTCGCGCCGAGATTGATGCGAGCCAGATCGGTCGGAGCCAGCGCGCCATCGATAACGAAGTCAAATCCTGGCGCCGCGATGAACGACGGGTTCACGGTCCGGTGCGGCAGGAATTCGTGAACCCAGGTGGCACGCGCCCAAGCGTAGAGCGAGCCGCCATTCGCCAGCAACTGGGTGGTATCGATCTGTGCGCCGATGAAAGTCGGGACCGAGTTGACGTTCCGGCTCGCGAACGACAGGCCGATGAAGCTCGGCGCGCCGTTGTTGTTCTCGGTGAAGCCATTCATCCAGTACGACGTGAAATTCAGGCCGGCCAGCGGCGTCACATTGTAGTCGCCGAAGCGGTACTTGTAACCCCCCTCGAACATGCCGCTGACGGAGTAGCTGTTGAAGGTCCCGAGCAGATGTTCGGCAAATCCCGGAATTGGCGCAACTGACGACCCGAATAGCGGCGGCAACACCGTGCCCGGGATAGCTGCGAAGCGGCTCTCGGTATTGGTGAAGTATTCAAGGCCGAGCGAGCCCATGACATAGGCGTTGTCGAAGCGCTTCGCAGCATAGCCTGCGATGTGGCTGCCCTCGACGCTGTCGTTGGTATCGCGCCCGGGTATCTTGACCCACGCCTTGCCATACCCGACCGCGACACCGGCCATCAGGGTCGGATCGAACTGATAGTCGAGACCGCTGGTGAATCCACCGCCCGCCGATGACGTAGCCGCCGTTCCGATCGTCGGATTGCCCGAATAGCGCCAGTCACCTCCGTTCAGCGTCGTCCAGATTCGCCAGGTCCGCTGGCCCGGAGATTTCGCGTAATTCGGGAAACCATTGCCGGGCGCCGCCGCGTAACTCATCCGCCCCCCGTCATAGAAGGTCAGGCTGTTGGGATCGTTCCTGTCATTGTCGAACATCCAGAACCGGGCCTGGCTCAGGATCGACGAGTGGAACATGTCGTTGGCCGAGATCGCGGTCTGCTCGACTGCGGCCACGCCTTCGCCCGACAGCGTGTCGTACACCGCACCCAGCACGTCCACGGTCGGCTGATAGAACAATGCCGCCGCGATCGGACGGAAGGTCTGTACATGCGCTGTCTGGATGGCGTTGACTGCGTTGCCGACGGAATGCTGGTTCTGGGTCAAGCCGGAGGGCGAGTAGTCGATCGAGTATTTCAGATCAATATCAGTCGCATTCGGATAGACCAGCGAGTACTGCGCAACAGCGGTCTGTTGAGCCTGCGCAATCAGGTTTGGATGGGTCTCGCCCCCGGCAGCCGAAATGATCGTCAATGTATTGGTGCCCGGTGTAGCGTCACCCGCATTGCCGATATTGACCACGACAGCGCCAGAGACATTCGCCGTTCCCGTCGCGTTCAGCCGATCCGCGGTGGCAGACTTCAGATCCAGATCGACGCCGAAATACCCGCAGGTGCTGGTCGGCAGGCCGAAGGCGCCGCAGGAACCAGCTGCGGTCTGCACGAAGTTTCCATTCAGATTGGTGGTCAAGACGTTGAACAAGGCGCCCGGCGAAAGCAGGCCTTCGTTGGTCAGGACGTTGCCGGCCGCAGGTCCGCCGAGATTGATGGCGGCACCGGCGTCGAACACACCAGCCATCAGCGACGGATTGTTGTTGTAGGGCTTGTTGTCGATCGAGTTCGTGCCGGTCCCGAGGTCGATCGATCCGATCATGTGACCGAAACTCGTGATCGCCTCGTTGCCGACCCCGCCCCTCACCGCCGTGCCGTTGATGCCGGCCATCGTCGCAAGCAGGGCGTAGCTCGTCAGCGTGTTGTTTGCGCCGCCGACAATGGTCACCGCATTGGTCGTCGTTGCACCGTCGCCGCTGCCGAGCACGGACTGAGCGGTGCCGAGCCCGGCGTTGCCGAGCGTGATGCCGATGTTGCCGCCGACACCCAGAGCGTTGACCGACTGGGCGTAGATCGCGCTCGAACCGGCACCGGTCACGACAACATTCGCTTGTGCGTTGATGGTCACCGCGCCCGCGACGCCCGCCCCACCGACGCTGCCGGCGAACGGTCCGCTCGCGCCGGGCGCATTTGCAAAAGCGCCACCGCCGACGATGCCGCCGCCGCCCGCAATCGACTGCGCGATGATCCCGTGTGCACCGGCGCCAGTCGTCGTGATCGCGCCATTCGTGGTCACGCTGACGTTGCCGCCATTGCCGCCACCGCCGCCCACGCCGCCGGTGACCGCCGATGCGGTCGCAGTGCCATCCGAACCAAATGCCATCTGCAAGCCGCCGCCGCCGCCGATCGACTGCGCGACGACCGCGTGGGCGCCGTTGCCAGTCGTCGAGACCAACTGCGTTGCTATCGTCACGGCTCCGCCATCGCCCGCGGCACCGCCACCGGCGCCGATCTTGACGCCTCCCGACGAGCCAACGCCGAAGGCCTCGGCGACACCGCCGCCGCCGCCGATTGATTGCCCGAGCACACCGATCGCCCCCGTGCCGGTCGTGAACACCGAGCCGCCGGCGCCCATATTGACCGCGTCGCCCTTGCCGCCGGCGCCGCCGATCGCACCGATGACGAAGCTCGAGACCGTGGGGTTCTCGCTGCCGCCGCTCCAGAAGCCGGCGAAGCCACCGCCGCCGCCGATCGATTGGCCGAGCAGGCCTACCGAACCGACACCGCTCGTCGAGACAGTCTGCGTCGCATTGAAGGTCACCGATTGAGCAAGACCGCCCGCGCCGCCGAGCCCGCCCACCGCGAAGCTGACGCCGTTGGCACCCACGTTGGTGCCGGTCGGTGTCGTGAAGCCGACATAGCCGCCGCCGCCGCCGATCGACTGCGCCATCAGGCCAGCGGCGAGCGCACCCGACGTTGCGACAGCCCCCGTGAAGCTCGGCAGATTGACCGTTCCGCCATTGCCGACGGCGCCTTCCGAACCTCCAGCAGTAAGGGCAATCCCCAGCGGCGTTCCGGTCACCACGCCGAATGCCAGGATCGCGTTGCCGCCGCCACCGCCGACCGACTGCACCACCGCCCCGGCCGCCAGATTGCCCGAGGTCATGATGTTCCCGGTATTGCTGAATGCGACCGCGGCACCCGAGCCGCCATTGGTGCTGGTCCCACCGGCGATCGCCTTGAGCACACCGACACCGGTACCGACCGAGATGTCTCCGGTGGCGCCGTCCGCGCCGCCGCCACCGCCGATCGACTGACCGATCAGACCAATTGCGCCTTCGCCTGTTGTCGTCGTTGGATTGGCATTGGTGGTGGTCAGAAGATTGCCGTTACCGCTGATGCCGCCCGTGGCGCCGACCATCGCGGTGATACCACCGCCCATCGTCGTCAGCGGATCCGGAACCGAGATCGCACCATTGCCGCCGCCGCCGCCGATCGATTGTGCCAACATGCCGTAGGACAGCGCACCCGAGGTGAGCAGCACACCGCCGCTGACGTCGACGATCACCTTGCCCTTGGCGCCGCCCGCCCCGTTCGAAGAGCCGCCGACGTTCACTTCTGCACCGAGTGCGCCGCCGTTCTGCGCCGAGATCGCCCAGGCCGAGTTGCCGCCACCACCGCCAATCGATTGTGCCAGCACGCTAACCGAATCGTCGGCCAACGTCTGGATACTGCCCGTGCTCTTGACGGTCACATCGCCGCCGTCGCCACCGTTACCGCCGTGGCCGCCGACGTTGTTTGACATCTGCCCGCCACCACCGCCGGTGAGGCTGAGCGCGCCGGCAAATCCGCCCGAGCCGCCGCCTCCGCCGATCGATTGCGCGAGCACGCCGACCGAGCCTGCGCCCTTGACGACGATGATACCCGTATTGGTGACCGTGACCGCGCCGCCATTGCCGCCATTGCCTCCACCGCCACCAACGTTCGACACCATGCCACCCGAGCCGCTTGCCAGTGTGCCGGCCACCGTGAAGCCGCCATTGCCGCCGCCACCACCGACCGACTGCGCATAGATGCCGTAGGAGAGCTTGCCTTCGGTCACGATCTGACCCGAATTGGTCACCGACACGAGATCGGCCGAGCCACCGCCACCGCCGCCACCGCCGATGCTTGTGGTCGTGCTGTTGCCGCCCGATCCCGAGGCGGCCAGCGAGAAGCCACCATTGCCGCCACCGCCGCCGATCGACTGTGCGAGCACACCGATCGAGCGATCGTTCGTGGTGTGAATCAACCCGGTGTTATCGACCGTGACCTGCCCACCATTGCCGGCACCGGCGCCCGAGCCACCGACCGTGTTGGTGAGGGTCGATCCATTGCCGACATTGAACGCGCCGGCGAAACCGCCCGAACCACCACCCCCGCCCACCGATTGCGCAAAGACGCCAATCGATGCGGCGCCGTTGGTAACGATCTGACCGTCATTGGTGACCTTCACCGCGCTGGCCAGGCCGCCGCCGCCGCCCGCGCCGCCACCGACGGTCGAACTCGCGTCGCCGCCGAGATTGAGCGTACCGTCGACCGCAAATCCACCGTTGCCGCCACCACCGCCGATCGACTGCGCCTGGATGCCGTGGGCCATTGCACCGTCAGTAAAGATGAGCCCGGTCGACGTGTTGGTGACGGTGACGTCAAGACCGATGCCTCCCCCACCACCTGAACCGCCTACGGAGGAACTGGCCGACTTCGCCTGCGAGACGCCACTGCCGATCGCGAAACCGCCATTGCCGCCGCCGCCGCCCACCGATTGCGCAAAGATGCCGGTCGCGCTGGTGCCGGTGGTCGCGATCTGCGCGGTGTTTGTGACATTCACCGAGTTGCCAGCGCCGCCGCCGGCACCCGCACCGCCGAGCGTGCTGCCGAGGCTCGCACCGCTAGCGCTGACGCTGGCGCCGATCGCAAACCCGCCGGCGCCGCCGCCGCCACCGACCGACTGCGCGAAGATGCCGAGGGCGCCCTTTCCGGTCGTGCCGATATTGGCGTCGTTGGTGACGGTGACGACACCGGCGCCACCGGCCGCCCCTCCGGCGCCGCCGCCGACCTTCGCATTCGAGTCGTTGTTCAGCGAGGCCGCGGCACCGATCGAAAACGCGCCATTGCCGCCGCCACCGCCGATCGATTGCGCCTCGATGCCGTAGGAGTACATGCCCGACGTCATGATGACGCCGCCTGCATGGTTGTTCACGGTGACGTCGCCGCCGATGCCGGCCGTGCCGCCATTGCCGCCGACGCTCTGGCTGCCGGCATTCGCGGTCGATCCCGCCGCCGAGATTCCGAACGCGCCGCTGCCGCCACCGCCGCCGATCGACTGCGCCAGGATGCCGATCGAGCTGTCCTGTTTGGTCACGATCCTTGCCGAGTTCTCGACCGTCACCAGCATGGCGTTGCCGCCGCCGGCGCCATTGCCGCCGACCGAGTTGTCGAGCGCGGAGCCGTTGGCGCTGACCGAAGCGCTGACCGAGAAACCGCCGGAGCCGCCGCCGCCGCCAATCGATTCCGCGAAGATGCCGTGCGCGTTGAAGCCGTCGGTGGTGATGGTGTCGAAATTCTTGACGGTGACCGTGCCGCCGGTGCTGCCGGCGCCTGCGCCGCCGCCGCCAACAGTAGACTGGGCATCGCCGTTCAACGACAGGCCGGCGCCAATCGAGAAGCCGCCATTACCGCCGCCGCCGCCGATCGATTGGGCTTCGATGCCATGGGCAAAGGCGCCTTTGGTGTCGATCGTGCCGCCAACATTGTTGTCGACTTCGACGGCCATCGCGAGGCCCGCTGAACCGCCCTGGCCGCCGACACCCTGGTTCACGCCCTTGGCTGACGAGGCCGCGGCCCCCAGGGAGAAGCCGCCATTGCCGCCGCCGCCACCAATCGACTGTGCGACGATGCCGCCGGCATTTGCGCCATTCGCCGACAATGCGGCGCTGTTGGTGACCGTGACGGTGTTGGCGTCCGCACCGCTGCCACCATTGCCGCCCGTCGTGTTGTTGATCGCCTTGCCGTTCGAGCTGACGGACACGCCACCTGCGAAACCGCCGGTGCCGCCGCCGCCACCGATCGATTGCGCCAGAATAGCGATCGTGCCGTCACGCGGACCCAGCGTGCCGACGGAGATCGCCCCCGAGTTCGTCACCGTCACAGCGCCCGCCTTTTGGCCGGTGCCGGCGCCGCCGCCGGTCGTGCTCGCCGCGGAGTCGGTTCCAACGGAGAGGGAGCCGCTCACCGCAAAGCCGCCATTGCCGCCGCCGCCGCCGATCGACTGGGCGAGAATGCCGTGAGACAGCAAGCCCGTCGTGATGATCTGTGCGGCGTTGGTGACCGTGACATCCTTGCCCATGCCGCCGTTGCCGCCCGAACCGCCGACGGTATTGGTCGAGCTCTTGTCGCTCGAGCTGAACGCGGTGCCGACGCTGAAGCCGCCATTGCCGCCGCCGCCGCCGATCGATTGCGCGGTGATGCCGGCCGCGTTGTCGCCGAGTGTCAGGATGAGCGATCCGGAGCCGTTCAGCCCCGATTGAACCGTGACCGTTCCGCCATCCGAACCAGGACCGCCCTTGCCGCCCATGGTGTTGGTGGTGGCGTCGCCGCCGAGACCAAGCGCAATCCCTCCGGAGAAGCCGCCGCTGCCGCCACCTCCGCCGATCGACTGCGCAACGATACCGCCTGAGCCGTTGCCAGTGGTGAGGATGGTGCCATCCGACTTGACGAGGACGTTACCAGCCGCGTTGCCGCCGCCGCCATCGCCGCCCGTCGCGTTGGTCACGCCTGCGCCGTTGGTCGAGAGCGATCCCGCGATCGCAAACCCGCCATTGCCGCCGCCGCCGCCGATCGACTGTGCGAGAATGCCAAATGACAGATCGCCGCCGGTGGTGACGTTCCCGACATTGGTGACGTGAACGTCGCCGCTGGTATTGTTGCTGGCGCCGCCCTTGCCTCCGATCGCCTGTGCCGATCCCTTCGAGTCCGACACGGTCGCCGTCGCAGCAATCGCAAAACCGCCATTGCCGCCACCGCCACCAATCGACTGCGCGACGATGCCGCTGGAATTCCGGCCTGCAGTGCTGATAGCACCGTGGTTGGTGACATCGACCATCAGGATGCCGGCCGTGCCGGAACTGCCACCCGCGCCCCCGCTGCCGCCGACCGTGTTGTTGGCGGCGTCTGAGCCCGCCGACAGGCTGACACCGATCGAAAAGCCGCCATTGCCGCCGCCGCCGCCGATCGACTGCGCCAGGATGCCGACCGAATTGTCCTTCTCGGTTTTCACCGAAAGGCCGGTCAGGTCGGTCCCCGACGTCTGTTGCGTCGTGACCGTAACCTTGCTCGAATTGTTCCCGGTGCCACCGTTGCCGCCGACTGAGTTCAGGTCAGTCGAACCGCTGTAAGACAGCGATGCACCGATCGCGAAGCCGCCGTTGCCGCCGCCGCCACCCAGGGACTGCGCGAAGATACCGGTCGATTCACTGCCCTGCGTGTGCACCTCGCCAATGCTGGTGACCGTCACCGTGCCGCCGGTGCCTCCGGTGCCGCCAGTGCCGCCCTTGGACTTGCCAACCGAGTTGTAGTCCATGGTCGCCGAAGCGGCCAACGAGAAGCCGCCATTGCCGCCGCCGCCACCGACCGACTGGGCATAGATGCCCATCGAGCTGTCTTTCGTGGTCGTGATGTTGCCGATGCTCGTCACATCGACCGCGCCACCGGAATTGCACTGTCCCCCTCCGGTGCATGAGCCGCCGTTGCCGCCAACCGCGCTCGCGATCGCAGCACCGCTGGCGAGTGCCAACGAGCCGGAAAAGCCGCCTTTGCCGCCAGAGCCGCCGATCGACTGCGCGAGAATGCCGTCCGAGCTCGGCCCCGACGTGAAGATGTTGCCAGTGCTGCCGACGTGAACGGCGCCCGCCTTCGAGCCGGCGCCGCCGTCGCCACCGAACGCAAACGACGCCGAGCCGCCGCTGCTGATCGTGAGCGTGCCGCTGACGGCGAAGCCGCCATTGCCGCCACCGCCGCCGATCGATTGCGCGAGGATGCCTGCGGACTGCGCACCACTGGTGGTGATATTGCCGGTCGAGTCGATGCTGGCGAGACCTGCGGTGCCGCCGCTGCCGCCTGCCCCACCGAACGCGAGCGAGAGCGCGCCGTTTTCAGAGCCGGAGGCCGCAATCGCGAAGCCGCCATTGCCGCCACCGCCGCCGATCGACTGCGCCACCAGGCCATTTGAAGAGAGACCCGACGTCGTGATCGCACCGGTCGACGTGACCTTGGCCGTGTTGGCGTCGGAGCCAGCACCTCCGGTGCCCCCGAGGCTAATGCCGGCGCTCGCCATTCCGGACCCGGAAGCTGCGATCGCGAAGCCGGCATTGCCGCCGCCACCGCCGATCGATTGTGCGGCGACCGCATCGGAATGATCGCCATGGGTCGTGACCGCGCCATAGCTCGTGACGGTGACGACATCGGAGTTACTGCCGGAGCCGCCATCGCCGCCGAGGCCGACGCTGACCGCACCATAGCCGGCACCGCCGCCCGACAGCGAGAAGCCTCCATTGCCACCCTTGCCACCAACCGACTGGGCAAGGATGCCGTTCGAGTTGGCCTGCCAGGTTTCGATCGTATTGCTTGCCGTGGCAGCGCTGTTGTTGTTGACGGTCACGACGCCGCCGGCGCCGCCCGTGCCGCCGCTCGACGCGAACGAAAGATTGACGCTGGCGAGGCCCGCACCGCTGAACGCACCGGCAAATCCGCCGTTGCCGCCGCCGCCACCGATCGACTGCGCGAGGATGCCGTTCGATCCGGCGCCGGCGCCGCCGGAGACGCCAGTCGAGATGTTGCCGATGCTGGTCACGGTGACGGCCTTACCGTCAGCGCCATTGGCCCCGCTGCCGCTCTTGTCCAATGCAACCGCAACGCCGTTGGTTGCGGCGCCTGCAATCGAGAAACCGCCATTGCCGCCGCCGCCTCCGATCGACTGCGCGAAGATGCCGTTGGAGAGGTCGTTGGTGGTCGTGATGTTGGCCGTGCTGTAAACGGTCACGGCTGAGGCGTCGTTGCCATGACCGCCATTGCCGCCGAACGCCAATCCAACGGAGGCGAAGGTGGCACCGCCGGTCGCTGAGACCGCAAAGCCGCCATCGCCACCGCCACCACCAATCGATTGCGCGAGAATGCCGTTGGAGCTCACGCCATGTGTCGTGATGCTGCCATTGGCGCCGACGAACACGTTGCCGGAGGTGCCGCCAGGTCCGCCCTTGCCGCCCAGCGCGAACGATTCGCTGCCGAACACGCCAACCGAGACGGCCACTGCGTATCCGCCGTTGCCGCCACCGCCGCCGATCGATTGTGCGACGATGCCCGACGAGCGGGCGCCACTGGTAGTAATGTCACTCGCCGAGATCGCACCGATAGCGTTGCAGGCTGCATTGGCGTTGACACAGACATTGTTGGCGTTGCCGCCGGCGCCGCCGCTGCCGCCAATGCCGTTGCCGATAAAGATGCCTGCGGAGACCGCACCGGCACCATTGCCGCCGCCGCCGCCGACCGACTGCGCCAGGATGCCGGCCGCGTCATTGCCGCCTGTCGTGATCGATCCGTTGTTCGTCACGGTGACGACGCCGCCGCTGCTGCCGCCTGAGCCGCCGGAACCACCAACTGAGAACAGCGCTGCCGCGCCGAACCCACCGTTGCCGCCGCCCCCGCCGATCGATTGCGCCGTGATACCGGTCGAGAAATCCTTCTCCGTGATGATGGTCGCCGAATTGGTGACGGTGACCGCGCTGCCGTTGACGCCCGCACCGCCCTTGCCGCCGAGCGCCGCAAGCCCGGCCGCGCCACCGCCGCTGCCACCACCGCCGCCGATCGACTGCGCGAGAATGCCTTCCGAATTGGCGCCAAAAGTATGAATCGAGCCGCTCGCAGTGACCGTGACGGCGCCGCCGATGCCGCCGCCGGCGCCATCGCCGCCCAGCGAGATCAGGCCCGCGCCGAAGCCGCCGTTGCCGCCGCCGCCTCCGATCGATTGCGCGAGAATGCCGCGCGAGAAATCGCCATGCGTCACCAGCGCAGCGTTGTTCGACCCGACGACGACCTCGCCGCCGGAGCCGCCACCACCGCCGGCACCACCGATCGCAAAGACACCGACCGAGCCGCCGCCATTGCCGCCGCCGCCGCCGATCGACTGCGCAAAGATCGCATCGGCGGCGATACAGGACGTGCAGTTCTGGGAGATGTTGGCGTTGTTATCGACCGTGACCTTCATGGCGTCGCCGGCGGCGCCGCCGCGACCGCCAAGCCCCGATGCACCGAGCGCGAAGCCGCCATCACCGCCGCCGCCGCCGATCGACTGTGCGAAGATGCCGGCCGCCGTCGTCGAGTTCGACGCATTGGTATAGGAGCCGGTTCCCGTCAGCGTCATCGCGCCGAAATTGTGGACCTCGACGGTTCCGCCATTATTGCCGCCGCCACCATTGCCACCGCCGCCAATGTAGCCGACGCCGACGCCGCCGGTGCCGCCGCCCCCGCCGACCGACTGCGCAAAGATGCCTGTCGACTGATTTCCGATAACGGTGAGCGTGGCGCTGTTGCTGACAAAGACGTTGCCGCCGGCACCGCCGGTCGAACCGCCGCCGCCGAAGCCGACAACGCCGCCGCCATTGCCGCCCGCGCCGCCGCCACCTCCGACGCTCTGCGCGTAGATCGCCGATGCACCCGTTCCGTTGGTGCCGATCGATCCACTTGTTGTCGTGACGGAGACCGAACCGCCCTTACCTGCGCTCGAGGAACTGCCACCGAACGAAAGCGCACCGATCGATCCGCCGCCCGAGCCGGCAAAGCCGCCTATGCTCTGTGCGAAAATGCCGAATGCATTGTCGCCCACCGTCGTGATCGTGCCGCCGGTCGTAACCTTGACCGTCCCTCCGTCAGAGGCGGCCGCGCCCGAGCCGCCGATGCCGGCAATATTGAGACCGTCCGCGGAGCCGGCCGCGCCACCGGCAGCGCCGACGCTTTGCGCCCAGATTCCGGCCGCGCCCGCGCCGTGCGTTGCGATGTCGAGCACATTATTGATCGTGACTGATTTCGGCGCTCCGCCGTTCTTGCCGTCGCCGCCGACGCCGACTGAGCCGAAGGTGTCACCGTTGCCGCCAGCGCCGCCGGCACCACCGGCGCTGAGGCCCAGGATGCCGTGGGCATTGGTGCCTGTTGTCGAAATCAATCCGCCACCGGTCGTCGTGATGGTGACATTGCCGCCGTCACCACCGGAGCCACCATTGCCGCCGATACCAGGAACCGGCACGAGCAAGACCAACGCGCCGAAGCCGGTTCCGCCATCACCTCCTGCCTGTCCGACGCTTTGCGCCACGATGCCGGCGGCATTTGTGCTGGTCGCCTGAAAGCCGACTCCGGGGCCTACGAAATTCACCGCAACGTCTGGCGCACTCGATCCGCCGGAACCGTTCGTCCCGTGAATCGGCAGGCTCGTTCCGTTGGACGCTTTCCCACCGCCGACCGATATGTTGGCGCTCGCGGTGCCGCCATTCGGCGCGATGTTTCCTGCGAGATTGTTGACGTCGAGCGTCGTGTTTCCGCCGGCCGGGCCGGCGCCGCCATTCGGGAAAGTCGCCGGTGCACCGGAGCAGGTGGTCGTTCCGCCAACCGGCGTATCCTGTTGGCAATCTGCCAATGCAGGCGACGGCGCATCGATGACGGTGAAGAGCAGCAGCGCCAACGCGCACAAAATGCGCAAGGGCAAGGACCAACGGAACTTCAGTTTACGCGGCGTCGACGTCCACGGGACATGAATGCTAATATAGTTTTGCGTGGACGTACCCGCTCCCCAAGCTGTTGGGTTGCGCACGTTACCCTCGAATAAAATTACCTTGGTCGTACGGTCGTGAGTAGCAAAGGCACTTTGCTATCGGCTGCGCCTGGGAAACCTGCAGCCGATCATCGAAAATTAACGAAACAATTGCTACGCGCGAACCTGATAATCTGCAACTGAGCAGGTCGCAATTCGTCACGGACAGACACGTTTGGTCATCCGGTGTGGCTTTTGGGCCATTCAAGTTCCCAAAATGGATCAGCTACGGCTTCGTCATCGCGTCCAACGCTTGCGCCAGCCCGCGAAACGAGAACGGCAGTGTGAGGTCACGATTGCTGCCATCCTTGAAGGCAAGACGGCCGCGGCCGGTTTGAGCACGCCATTTCACAAGAACGTCGTCACGCGCCTCGGTATCGGCGAAACAGCCGGACGGCAGGCAACGCCGATATGTGAGGTCCACCGCCTTGTCTTTTTCATCGACCGACATCTGAACGGGCCCGGCGAACGTCACATTATTCGGTAGCACGACCACGATCCTCATTCCGGCGGATGGATTGCCGGGCGGACGACCGAATGCGATCTCGGCAATCGGTCCCTGCCCCTGGACCTGCAAGGTCTGCGCAACCTCGCAATTCGTCGTGCTGCCGCTATCGATGCGGCTACAGCGCATCACCCAATCGCCGAAAGTTGCTGTCGTATTCTGCGGCAGCGAACTCACGGGTGAAGCTTCGCTCGGAGTTGGCTGCGGTGAAGCAGCCGGAGCCGCAGGAACTGCCGAAGGTTGCGGTGCCGGCGGCCGCGGCGCAGCCGGTCGCGTGGGCTGCGGCAGTGCGGGAGCCTGAGCGTGAGTTTGTTGGGCGGCACTCAATTGCGCTGCGCCCGCCGAGAGCGCGGCGAACAGAATGACGCGCATTGCTGGAAACGAACGCATCGAAGCCCCCATTAAAAATTATCGACCAATGCAGAAAATTTACATGCGGGCGGCGTGACGTAAACAAAGAAATCGCAGCCAGCGAGTAGCGGAGCGTCGAAGCGATCGACGGATCGATCCCGACGTCAACCCTGGTGCGATTTATCCGAGCGTGCTTGCCGGGGCTGCCGAGGACCGCTCGGCAATGAAGATCGTTAAATCTCCGCACCGCGCATTTCTCCAAGTCGTACACGACCTCCGCCGACGCGATCGGGCTCGCAAGATGGCCGACACGGAGTATTCGCTCGCACTTGCCTTCAACCGACTTCTTTTTGATCTGCCCGGGCGCGCATCGTGCAAGCACCTTCTAACCGATTGAAAAGCTTTAGCTCTCATTCCAACTCGACGTCAGCCAGATCGAGCCAGTTTTAACAGGACGGCGGAGGCGCGGCGTCGCAGGAAAGAGCCGGGGCCGACTGGCTGCCCGAGCAAGTTGGCGAACGATGGAGCATGACCAATCACAGATCCGTCTGTCAGATGTTGCCATACACTGCGGAATCTGCTTCGACAGCGATCATTGGTTGCACGAGCCGGCAGGCCAATATTTCGAGATGGAGCTTGCGGTAAGCATGAAAGCGGTGCGGTCATCCTCGCATTCCGGTGACCGGTCAGGCTCAAGACCTGCAGCGCGCCGGCCGAAAGCACCGTCCGCAAGCCGACGGGGCAAGCCCGAAAATAGTTCTGCGGCTGCAACATCCAAGTCCGAGCGATCGCGTGACCTCATCCTGCACTCAGCGGCACAGCTGTTTCGCCGCCAGGGATTTTCGGCTACGACCCTGCGCCAGATTGCAGCAAAGACCAAGATCAAGGCCGGCAGCATCTACTACCATTTCGATTCCAAGGAGCAGATTCTCGACGAAGTGCTGGACCGCGGCCTCCGCCACGTGTTCGAGACCGTGAAGAACTCGGTCGAACGTGCCGGAAAAGTTTCGCACCGGCGCAAGATCGGTCTTGCGATCGAAGCCCATCTCGTCGCGCTGCTCGAGACGAGCGACTTCACTTCAGCCAACATTCGAATCTACGGGCAACTGCCGGAACAACTGAAGAAGCCGCACCGGCCGCTGCGGCGCGCATACGCGGAATATTGGGACCAACTCTTCATCGATGCCCGCCGCGCCGGCGAGATCCGCGCCGACATGGAAGTGGTGCCATTGCGTATGTTCGTGATCGGCGCTCTCAACTGGACGATCGAGTGGTTCAGGCTGGAAAACAGGGATGCCGTGCTCGAATTGGCCCGTCGCACGGAGACGCTGATCTTCGAAGGCGTCAATAAACCCTGATTCCGATCTATCTGCCCTTCCAGACCGGCTTGCGCTTCTCTGCGAATGCCTTCGGCCCTTCGATCGCATCCAGACTGGCATAGACCTCGGCGTGCAACTGCTCGGCCCCGATGAGGCCTTGTGCAAGCCCCAGGTCCATCGCGGCAAGCACGCTCGCCTTGGCCGCCTTGACCGATAATGGCGCGCCCTCGACGATCTTTCGCGCAAGTCCAAGCGCACGTTCGCGTACGGCTTTCGGCGTGTCCTCAAGCGAGTTCAAGAACCCATGTTCAGCGAGCCGCTCGATCGGGATCGTCTCGCCGGTCAGAACCATCTCCATCAGGAGTGGTTGCGGCACCATCCATAGCATTGGCACCGCCCACGGGGACCCCCGCCCTATCTTCACCTCGGTTATCCCCGCGCGGGTGCCGCGTAACCCGATCCTCAAATCACACTTCAGCGCGAGCATCATCCCGCCGGCCATCAAGGATCCCGTCATGGCAGCAATGATGGGCTTGGAGACCTTCTGCATCGCATGCTGCATGGGATCACGCATCAGCGTCAGAATATCTACCCCGTCCCTCGCCCGGATCTCTGCGGCCTGCTTCAGATCCAACCCCGCGCAGAATACCCCGCAATCCGCTGAGGTGAGGATGATCGCGCGGACGGAGGCGTCGTCTTCGACCCGGCTCCACGCGTCGGTCAGGCCGTTCATCGCCTCAACCGAGAGCGCGTTCTTGCGTTCCGGACGCTCGATGCTGACGGTCGCGATGCCGTCTTCGACCGAATAGCGGACTTGCTCTTTTTCACCCACGATATCTTCTTCCTTGAATTCTAACATTTGTTAGAATACATCGCCGCACGCCAGATGCAAGAACATGGCGCAGCTCTCGAGGCAGGAGGAAACAAGATGTCGTATCTCTGGACGCCCCCCGCGGAACTGGTGGCGAAGAGCAACCTGAGCGCGTTCCTTCGCGCCACGGGGCAGCCGACCTACGACACGCTGGCGGCCAAAGCCGAGATTGATCCCGCCTGGCTCGTGCAGGAGGTGTTCGAATTCTGCGACGTCCGCTTCTATCGCAGGCCCGAGAAGATCCTGGATCTTGCGCGGGGCGAACCGTGGGCGCGCTGGTGCGTCGGGGGGACCACGAACATCGTCCTCAATTGCATCGACAAGCACCGTGGAACCGACGTCTGGGACAGGACATTCCTGATCTGGGAAGGTGAAGACAGGCACGAGCAGCGACGACTGAGCTACGCCGAGTTCGGATCCGCCGTCGGGCGGCTCGCTTCCGGCCTGCGCAAGCTCGGAATTGGCAAGGGCGACGTCGTTGCGATCTACATGCCCAACCTGCCCGAAACCTTCGTGGCCTTCTTTGCGATCCTGAAGATCGGGGCCATCGTGATGCCGTTGTTCTCCGGCTTCGGTCCGGATCCGATCCGGGCGCGGCTCAACCACGGTGAAGCGAAGGCGGTCATCACCGCGAATGGCACCTGGCGCCGGGGCGCCCCGGCTCCGCTGAAATCGGCTCTCGACGAGGCACTCGAGACCGCACCAAGCGTCCAGCATGTGATCGTAGCCGACCGCGGCGGGCTCGGTATCGACACGCCCATGCAGGTGGGACGTGACCACTGGTGGGATGAGATCGCGAAAGAGGAGACAAACCTTCCGACCGTCGAGATGGACGCGGAAGATCCCGCCATCCTCCTCTACACGTCCGGAACGACCGGCGAGCCGAAGGGCTGCGTGTGGACGCATATCAGCTTTATTGGCTCAATGGTGACGCGGGATATGATCATCTGCGGTGACTTCAAGCCAACGGACCTGTTCTTCTTCTTCAGCGACATGGGATGGATGGTAGGTGCGATGTGCGCCTGCATTCCAAGCTTTGTTGGCGGCAGGCTGCTCGTCGCCGAGGGGACCCCCGACTATCCCGATACGGGACGCTTCTGGCGCCTGATCGCCGATCACCAGGTCACTTATCTCGGGGTTTCACCGACTATCGTGCGTGGCATGATGCGCCATGGCGACGAGGTCGAGCGGTACGACCTCTCCAGCCTGCGGATAACGGCCTCGGGCGGCGAGGCCTGGACGGAGACCCCGTGGCGATGGTTCTTCGAACACGTTTGCAAGTCGAAGATTCCAATCATCAATATCTCCGGCGGAACGGAAGTCGGCGGCTGCATCTTCACCGGCACGCCGAACCATCCGATGAACCCATGTTCGTTCTCCCGGCCGGCCCTCGGGGTCGGCGCGGATATCGTCGACATGGCGGGTAGCCCGGTCCTCGACGGTGAGGTTGGCGAGCTGGTGCTGCGTCATGCATCGATCGGGCTCACCAAGAGCCTTTGGAAGGGCGACCAGCGCTATCTCGAGAGCTACTGGAACACGATTCCGGGCATCTGGGTGCATGGCGACTTTGCCATGCGCGGTAAGGACGGCCTCTATTACATTCTTGGCCGCTCCGACGACACTCTCAAGATCTCGGGCAAGCGCGTCGGTCCGGCGGAGCTCGAGGGCGTGTTGACCGCAACCGGCAAGGTCGCGGAAGCTGCAGTCTTCAGCGTCCCCCATCCGGTCAAAGGCTCCACCATCGTGTGTGCTTGCGTGCCGAGCCCAGGCACAAAAGATTCTCGCGCGCTATCGGAACAGCTCGCCCAAGCCCTGGTGCACGGAATGGGCACCTCGTACCGCCCGGAAAGGGTGTTGCTGGTCGATGACCTGCCCAAGACACGCAACATGAAGATCATGCGACGCGTGCTCCGCGCTGTCTTCGAAGACAAGGACCCCGGCGATCTATCGGCGCTCGCCAACCCTGAGGCCATCGACCACATCCGCCAGAAGCTCAAGGGATAGCGACCGACGCGGATTAGCCCGTGCCAGGCGGAGCCGCATAACGCGAAGCAGGGCGTCAAGGCAACCACAGGCCAGTTGCCTTGACGAGGAACAGGCGATCCTAGATCGGGCAGTCCTTGGGGAACGCCGGCTTGCGCTTTTCGAGGTGCGAGGCCAGCCCTTCGCGGGCCTCATTGCCCGCAAAGCCGAGGATTTCAAGGGCGGTCGAGGTATCGAAAAGCGGCCCGTTGACGCGAAGCCAGTTATTCAACGCGTATTTGGTCCAGCGGATCGCACTCTGTGCGCCGGCGGCGAGATCTTGCGCTGTTTCCAGTGCGATGCCTTGCAGTTCCGCATCTTCGACACACAGAGAGACCAGGCCGATCCGCTCGGCTTCCTCACCCGACAGCGGCTTGCAAGTGAGCAGATAGTATTTGGCCTTCGCCAGTCCGCAGAGCAGCGGCCAGATGATGCAGGCGACGTCGCCAGCGGCGACACCGAGCCTGGTATGCCCGTCCACGATCCGCGCCGATTTGCCACAGATCGACACGTCGGCAAGAATTCCGACGACGAGGCCGGCTCCCACGGCGACGCCGTTGATCGCGGAGATGATGGGCTTGTTGCAGTTGATGACGTTGTAAACGAGATCCTTGGCCTCTTTCCAGGTCGCCATCCGCGCGGCCGGATTGTCGAGCAGCGACCTGATCAGCTCGAAATCGCCGCCGGCCGAGAAGGCCTTCCCCGCCCCCGTGACGATCACGGCGCTGATGTCGGGGTCGCTGTCGATGTCTCTCCAGATGTGAGTGAGCTGCGTGTGGGTCTCGGCGTCGACGGAGTTGTAAGTCTCCGGTCGGTCGAAGGTGATCCGTAGGATCCGTTCGGCCGGATAGTCGAGCTTCAACTTCGTGTAAGCCGCGTATCGATAGGACATGTTGATCTTCCTGCTGTTGGCGCATAAGAAGCGCTACCAATTGTTTCTAACAGATGTTAGAATTTGTGGTCGGCCGGTGCAAGCGCTGGTTCGAAACAAGAATGTCGAAAGACAGCGCTCGAGGAAACGTTGATGGAAACCGGATTCAGTATCCAGACAGACGGCGGATCCGGCATCGGAACCGTCGGTGCCCTGTTCGAGGCCTGTGCTGAGCTCCATGCGAACAGATTTGCAATCGAATCCCGCGACCGGCACGTGACCTATGGCGAGTTGCGGGATCGGGTGCGTCGGTTAACTGCCTTGTTTGCCGCGCGCGGCCTGCAACGGGGCGACCGGCTTGGGCTGCTGTCGCGCAACCGTCCGGAATATCTCGAGATCGAGCTGGCGGCCGCCAATCTCGGAATCATCACGGCCTGTCTTAACTGGCGGCTGTCGGAGCGCGAGCTCTCCTATTGCATCGAGCTGGTGTCGCCCAAGCTGCTCCTGGTCGAGGCCGACCTCGCTGCAAACCTCCCGCCGGCCACCAAGGCTAATCCGATCCTGCAAATCGGACCTCAATACGAAAGCGAGCTCGCGCGACAGGAGGGGCGCGCATCCGCGTCTGTCGCCCAACCGGAAGATGGGCTCGTCATTCTGTATACCAGCGGAACGACCGGCCTGCCGAAAGGTGCCGTGATTTCGCACCGCGCAATGGTGATGCGGGCGCTGGTGTTTTCTTCCGAGCTCGGCATTGCTCCACACGACACGTTCGTCGCATGGGCCCCGCTGTTCCACATGGCATCGACTGATCACGCGCTCGCCACCCTGCTGCGCGGCGGAACTGTGGTCGTGATCGACGGCTTCCAGCTGGAACCTATGCTGACGGCCGTCTCCCAACATCACATTGGCTGGCTGGTCCTCATTCCGGGCATGGTCGAGGCCCTTATCGATGGTCTGAAAACGCATCGCACCAAGGTGAAGGGCGTTCGGGTGTGCGGAGCCATGGCGGACCTGGTCGCCCCGCACGCCATTGCCGAGGTCACTCAGTTGCTCGGCGCCCCCTATCTCAACAGCTTCGGTTCGACTGAGACCGGCCTGCCGCCAGCGACGCGGGCGCTGATTGCGCCAGGCGATGTACCGGCCAGCCTGTCCAAGCGGCAAAATGCGTTCTGTCAGATCAAGCTGGTTGATACCTCCGACAATGAGGTCGCGGCCGGCGAGCCCGGCGAGTTGGCCATTCGCAGCCCGACACTCTTCTCCGGCTATTGGCGCGCGGACGAGACCAACGCGCGCGACTTCCGCGGCGGCTGGTTTCACATGGGCGACGTGTTCAGACGCAACGCCGACGGATCGCTCGATTTCGTCGACCGCGCCAAATACCTGATCAAGTCGGGCGGCGAGAATATCTATCCCGCCGAAATCGAGCGTGTCCTGCTCGGCGACGACCGCATCGCGGAAGTCGCAGTCGTCCGCGCCGCTGACCCAAGGTGGGGAGAAGCGCCCGTCGCCTTTGTCGCGTGCCGCGAAGGGACCGGCATGACAGAGGCTGAGCTCACCGAGCTGTGCCGCCGGGAGCTGGCGAGCTACAAGCGGCCGCGCGAATTCCGCTTCATTTCCTTTGGTGAATTCCCGCGCTCGACGAGCGGCAAGGTTCAGCGCCACGAACTCGAGCGCCGCTTGAAGGCTTCCACATGAGCGATACCAGTCTCAGAGGAAAAGTTGCCGTCATCGGTATCGGATTGTCGGCGGTCGGCAAGGTGCCAGGCCGCAGTCCGCTCTCGCTTGCGGCGGAGGCCGCAGCAAACGCACTTGCGGATGCCGGCGTCGCCAAGAGCGAGGTGGACGGTGTTCTCTCGAGCCATGCCTTCGCCTCCCCGTTCCATCGCTTCAGCGTTGCCTTCAGCGAGTACTTTGGAATCCGTCCGACCTTCTCGAACACATTGCAGGTGTCCGGCGCCACGGCGGCGACGATGTTCAGCATTGGTGCGGCCGCCATTCACGGCGGCCTCGCCAACGTGGTGCTGCTGGTCGCAGCCGATAGTCTCATGACGGGGCTGACGCCAGACTTGGCGCTGCGTTCGCTCACGGAAAGCCGGGATCAGCAATATGAGATGCCCTTTGGCATTCCGGTTGCCAACACCTTCGCAATGACCGCACACCGGCATATGAGGGAGTTCGGCACCACGCCCGAGCAGCTGGCGGAGGTCGCCGTCGTGCACAGCCGTCACGCGGCGCGAACTCCCGGCGCGCAGCAGTCGACACCGATCACCACAGCGGACGTGCTGAATTCGCCGATGGTCACCACGCCCTATCACAAGCTCGACTGCTCGCTGATCTCGGACGGCGGCGCGGCATTTGTCCTCACGTCGGCCGAACATGCAAAGGCCCTCGGGATCAGCAGTCCGATTTACGTCCTCGGTTGCGGCGAATGCTACACCCACGAGCACATCTTCCTGATGCCATCCCTGACCACGACCGGTGCCGTGGAATCCAGCCGGAGGGCGTATGCAATGGCCGGCTACCAGCCGAGCGATATGGATGTCGCCGGAATCTACGATTGCTTCACAGGCACCGTGGTCATGATGCTTGAGGACCTCGGCTTCTGCCGGAAGGGTGAAGGCGGTCCGTTCGTCGCCGACGGACAGATGAGCTACGGCGGCCAAATACCTTCCAACACCCATGGCGGCTTGCTGTCATTCGCACATTCCGGAATGCCGGGCGCCCTATTCCACTTCCATGAGGTGATCGCGCAGCTCCGCGGTCAATGCGGCGAGCGGCAGGTCGAAAACGCGGCGCTTGGGCTGGTGCACAGCCTCGGCGCGGGATTTGCCACCAACGCCACGACCGTCCTCGGCACGGAGGGAACGTTGTGATGGCATCCGAGGATTCAGTCCGAAAGCCCCTGCCCGCGCCGGATGCCGATACGGTCACATTCTGGCATGGCTTGCGACACGGCAAACTCCTGCTGCAGCACTGCCGCCGATGCCGTAACGTGCAGTATTACCAGCAAGCCACATGTCGCGAATGCGGCAGCGACGATCTCGAGCATCGACCGGCAACCGGCCGCGGCAAGGTGCATTCCTTCAGCGTGGTCTACCGGGCTCCGGGCCCCGCATTCAAAGAGGATGTCCCCTACGCCGTGTTGCTGGTCGAACTCGCGGAAGGGCCGCGCATGATCAGCACCCTGACCGGGAGCGATCCGGAGGACGTCACCTTCGACATGGAGGTCGAGCTCGCATTCGACCAGGTCTCCGACGACATAACTCTGCCGCGCTTCCGGAAAGCCTGAGGACCCGCATGAGTTCTGCTTGCATCCGCGCGCGATCGATTCTAACAACTGTTAGAATTTGCGGAAGCCACTATTTTGCGGCCCTCGCATCCCGAACCCGCCGGTCGATCTACACCAGCGGCAAGCCACCGATGGGCTTGTCGCGCAGCCGCCAGGACCACCAGCAATGGCAATCATGAAATCGGACATCGTCACCTCGACCGCGGAATATGCCCGTAACCGCAGCGCCTATGCTGAACGCGTGGCGGACCTCAGGCGGCGCCGGGCTGCGGCTACGCTCGGCGGCCCGGAGCGGGCGCGCAAGCTTCACAAGGAACGCGATCAGCTATTGCCGCGCGAGCGGATCGCGGCGCTGATCGATCCCGGATCCCCGTTCCTCGAATTCTGTCAACTGGCCGGCGAAGGCCTGTACGAAGGCGTGCCGCCCGGCGGCAGCATCATTACCGGGGTCGGAATGATCTCCGATCGTCCCTGCATGATCATCGCCAACGAGCCCACCGTAAAGGGCGGCACCTACTACGGTATCACCTGCAAGAAGCATGTGCGCGCCCAACGCTTCGCCTGGCAGCACCGCCTGCCCTGCGTGACCCTGGTTCAATCCGGCGGCGCCAACCTGCCCGACCAGCCCAATATCTTCCCTGACGATGGCCAGTTTGGCTCGATCTTTTACAACCAGGTCAGAATGTCAGCCGAAGGCATCCCGCAGATTGCAGTGGTGCACGGTCCTTCTACCGCGGGCGGAGCTTACATCCCCGCCTTGAGCGATGAGACCGTGATCATCCGAAACCAGGGCGCCATGTTTCTCGGCGGACCGCAGCTGGTTTATGCGGCGACCCGCGAGGAGGTCGGCATCGAGGCACTCGGCGGCGGCGAGATGCATAGTCGAGTGAGCGGCGTCACCGACCATCTCGCCGAGAACGACGCCCATGCAATTGCCATCACGCGCGAGATCGTCGCCAGTCTCGGTGAAATTCCCCGGCAAAGCCGGACCGTCGCTCCGGTACGCGAGCCGCAATTCGACCCCAACGAAATCTACGGCCTGATCAGTTCGGATCCGCGCATTCCCACCAACAATCGCGATGTCCTCGCGCGTCTCGTCGACGGCAGCGAATTCCATGAGTTCAAGCCGCTCTATGGCGATACGCTTGTGACCGGCTTCGCGCGGATCATGGGCTTCGAAATCGGCATCCTGTGCAACAATGGCGTGCTGTTCTCCGAAAGTGCGCTGAAAGCCACGCACTTCATCGAACTGTGCTGCAAGCGCGACATTCCCCTGCTGTTCATGGCCGATGTCACGGGCTTCATGGTTGGCCGTGAAGCCGAGGAAGGCGGCATCACCAAGAATGGTGCGAAGATGATCACGGCCATGGCGAGCGCCAATGTCCCGAAATACACGCTGATCATGGGCAATGCCTACGGCGCGGGCTACCTCGCCATGTGCGGCCGGGCGTTCCGGCCAAATGCCATGATGATGTGGCCAAATGCCCGTTCCGCCATCATGGGACCCGACCAAGCAGCGACGACGCTCGCGATGGTTCGCGACGAGGTGCACAAGCGCGAGGGCACGACCTGGAAGGAGGGCGAGCGCGAGGCCTACATGGCTCCGACACGGAGAACATTCGAGGATTTCGCCAATGCCTACAACTTTGCCCGCAACACCTGGTGCGACATGGTGATCGATCCGCTCGAAACCCGCAATGTGATGGCGCTGTTGCTCGACCTCGCCGGGCGCGTTCCGCGCCAGCGCACCGATTTCGGCGTGTTCCGGATGTAGACGCAGGGGATCCGCAATGTTCAGGAAAGTTCTGATTGCCAATCGAGGCGAAATCGCCTGCCGCATCGCCCGCACCTGCCAACGCCTTGGCATTGCGGCGTCAACCGTGCACTCCACCGCAGATGCCGACGCCCTGCACGTCAAGGCCATTGGTGAATCCATCGAGATCGGCGGCGCGGCGGCCTCGGAAAGCTATCTGCGGATCGATGCCGTCATCGCCGCCGCGAAAGCCACGGGCGCGGAAGCGGTCCACCCAGGGTTCGGGTTTTTGGCCGAGAACACCGCCTTTGCCCGCGCGGTCGAAGCGGCCGGTCTGGTCTTCATCGGACCGACGCCGGAAACCATCGAGCGTTTTGGCGACAAGGCGTCCGCGAAACGCGAAGCCGCCGCCGCCGGCGTCCCCACGGTACCCGGCAGCGAAGCTCCGAGCGAGGATCGCCTCGAAATCGAACGCATCGTCCGCCGGCTCGAACTGCCTGTCATGCTCAAGGCCGCGGCCGGTGGCGGCGGCAAGGGAATGCGGGCGATCTCGACCTACGACCGGCTTGGCGACGAAATCGAGTCTGCGATGCGAGAGGCCAGAAATGCCTTCGGCGACGCAGGACTGATCGTCGAGAAATTGATCCTGCAGGGCCGGCACATCGAGGTCCAGATCGCGGGGGACGGCGACGGCAACGTGATCCATCTGTTCGAGCGTGAATGCACGCTGCAGCGCCGCCACCAGAAGCTGATCGAGGAAGCGCCAGCTGCCAACCTTGCTACTTCCCTTCGCCAACGCATCCTCGACGACGCCGTCCGGCTCGGACGCAGGCTCGGATATCGTGGTGTCGGCACGGTCGAATTCATCGTCAGCGGCACCGACTACTACTTTCTGGAGGTCAATCCCCGGCTCCAGGTCGAGCATCCCGTCACCGAAATGGTCACTGGCATCGACATCGTCGAGGCCATGCTCCGCATCGCCGCCGGCGAAGGACTGCCCGTGAGACAGGACGAAGTGGCGTGCCAGGGCCACGCGGTGGAGGCGCGCATCTGTGCCGAAGATCCGAACGACAGCTTCATGCCGTCCACCGGAGAACTCGCCCACGTCAGGTTCCCGTCCGGCGGCATTCGCGTCGAGACCGGCGTCGAAAGCGGGTCGACCGTTACGCCCTATTACGACTCGATGCTCGCCAAGCTGATTGCCCACGCCACCAGCCGCGATCAGGCGCTCGACCAGCTTGATCGCGCACTCGGCGAGACCTCGATCTTCGGCGTCATCACCAACCGGGACTTTCTCCGCCGGCTGATCGCTCTGCCCGCGACCCGGGCCGCGACGTTTCATACCCGCCTGATCGATGAGAGGATCGATGCGCTTGTGACCGCCGCGGAAGATATTGACCCGGAAGCATTGGCGGTCGGCGCGTATTTCTGGATGATGCGCCAGCGCGCAACCGATTCCGACAATCCCTGGCAATCCAGCAGTCTGACCGGCTGGCAGATGACGGCAGCCGATGACGGCTTGTCACCGATCCCCATTCTTCATCTCGAGGCCACAGGTGACAGCGCGGAGATCCGCTTTGCATCCTTGCGACCAGACGGCTCGATGCTGATCGGCGTCGACGATGCCAGGGTTCGGGTGCAGCTTTCGCAGCTTGCCGATGACATGTTCGCCGCCGCGGTCAACTCGCGCTGCGAGATCATGCGGATCGCACAGAAGGACGATGCGATCTTCGTGCACGATCCGCGCGGCGCCCATACAATGACCGCGATCCCCTACCTCCGACACATCAGCGCCAGCGCTGAGATCAGCGGCGAGCTACGCGCCCCGATGACCGGTGTGGTGCTGAAGATCAACGTCACGGTCGGCAGCCGCGTGAAGGCAGGCGATCCGACCGTCGTCATGGAATCCATGAAGATGGAATTGCGTATTGCCAGCGAGGTGGACGGTGTGGTGACCGCAGTCCACTTCAAACCGGGCGATACCGTCGAGCGAAACGCCGTCGTCGCCATCGTCGAGCCCGAACCCATCCCGCAGTAGCCGCCTTATGAACTATCAGGACAGCATATGTTGCGATTTGGAAGCGTGAACTACGACGTCTGGGGCAAGATCGCGATCTTGACGCTCGACGAACCGAACAAGCTGAACGCCCTGACACCAGGCGTTCGCGCCGGCATCTGTGAAGGCCTGCAACGGGCCGACGAGGACGATGAGGTCCGTGTCAGCATCATCACCGGTGCCGGCAGCAAGGCATTCTGCGCCGGCGCCGATATCGGCACCTTCGATTTCGATCCGGAGAAAGCGCGCGCCTTCTTCATCGACGCCATGAAGGTCCTGAGCGCTCCGGAGCGAGCACTCAAGCCGGTGATCGCCGCCGTGAACGGGATTGCCTATGGCGGCGGATTCGAGCTTGCCATCGCATCCGACTTCATCCTGGCGGCCGAGAGTGCCCGCTTTGCCGTACCCGAGATCAAGCTGGGGTTGCTGCCCGGCTTCGCGATCGTGCGCCTCCAGGACATTGTTGGGCGTGCGAAAGCCAAGGAGATGAGCATGCTCGGCGACCCCGTCAACGCCGCGGAAGCCAGCCGCCTCGGACTCGTATCCCGCGTCGTCGCTGACGAACGCCTTCTCTCCGACGCAGTCGCGTTCGCGGAACGCATCGCCTCGCAGCCACGCCTTGCCGTGCAGATGGCCAAGTCCTTCTACAATCGCGGTCTCGGTGGCGACGAGATGCGCCACGCAATCGACGGGTTTCCGTTCCTGCTCACGCACGCCGATGCCCACGAAGGCATCAACGCATTCCTGGAAAAGCGTGAGCCACGCTTCGATGAACGGTAGCTGCAATACCACGCAACAATCGGCGCGCAGACATCCTGTCCGCGCGACCGACATTCCACTTTCCATAAGAAGATAATGAGGGAGCACACGTGAAGAGGACTTTCCTGACTTTCGCCATCATGGTTGCGACAGCGTCGACCGCCTCCGCCCAAATCTCGAATGATGTGGTCCGGATTGGTGTGCTGACGGACCTTTCAAGCTGGGGACGCGACAACAGCGGCCCCGGCTCCGTCGAGGCGGCGAAAATGGCCGTTGAGGAGTTTGGCCCGACAGTGCTCGGAAAGCCGATCGAAATCGTCAGCGCCGACCACCAGATGAAGACCGACGTCGGCCTGCAGATCGTGCGCGACTGGTTCGACAACGGCAAGGTCGACGCGGTCGCCGACATTCCTAACTCGGGAATTGCGATCGCCGTTCACAACATGGTGCGGGAGCGCAACAAGATTGCGCTGCTCTCCGGCCCGGGGGCGAGCTCCCTAACCGACGAGCTGTGCAGCCCAAACACCGTACATTTTTCCTATGATACCTACGCGCTATCCAAGGTGACCGCGTCAGCGGTCATCAAGGAGGGCGGCAAGTCCTGGTTCTTCGTCACCGCCGACTACGCCTTCGGACAGCAACTTGAGAAAGACGCAACGCGCTTCATCAAGGAGCTGGACGGCAAGGTGCTCGGCAGCGTACGGCATCCGACCAACACGGCCGACTTCTCGTCGTTTGTGCTGCAGGCGCAGAACTCCAAAGCGGATGTCGTGGCATTTGCCAATGCGGGCCAGGATACGGACAATGCCATCAAGCAATCCGGTGAATTTGGCCTGGTACAGGCCGGCCAGAAGCTCGTTGGCCTGCTGATGTTCGATACCGACGTGCACGCTGTCGGCCTGCAGGCCGCTCAAGGCACCTACATGACGACGGCCTCCTACTGGAACATGGATGACAAGACCCGCGCCTGGTCAAAGAGGTTCTTCGCACGGACCAACGTCATGCCGACCATGATCCACACCGGCGTCTATGGCTCTGTGCTGCACTATCTCAAGGCAATCAAGGCCGCCGGTACCGATGATCCTGCCGCGGTCATGGCCAAGATGCGCGAACTTCCGGTCGAGGACACCTTCGTACATGGCGGCAAGCTGCGCGAGGACGGGCGGGTGATCCGTGACATGTACCTGGCGCGCGTGAAGAAGCCGTCAGACTCGAAGGAGCCGTGGGACTATCTCGAGATCGTCAAAACGATCCGGGGTGAGGACGCCTATCGGCCGGTCAGCGAATCGAAGTGCGCGCTTCTCAAGAAGTGAAACGACCTGATCGGGGCAAAAGAGAGAGCGAAGGCCACTGCTTGACCGCACGGACGTCCGGGCGCCGGCAAGGCAAGTCAACCCGAACATCGGACGGACGATCAGTTTATGACCATGGCATCATCACCAATCGAACTGGTCGTAGCCGACGGGATCGGGACAATCTGGTTGAACCGGCCCGAGCGAGGCAACAGGATCCAGAGGTGGCATGCCGCGCAGGCGAACCCCGCCCTCACGGTTGCGAGTTCGACCTCGCGCTGCGTTCCTGTTCCACCAATTGTGGAAACTGGCAAAAGGATCAGTCAGCGCACTTGGCATCGCCGACGATAATGCCATCGTAGTACCTTGTTGCCAGAGAACGAGCCGGCTCACAAACCTGCTCCCCTGGCCTGGCGATGGGTTTGCGGCGGCAAGGAGATGTTTCATGACAGAGACGGACCACCCCAACCATGCGCAGGACGACGAGCACTTTCTCAGACACTCATTCACGATTGCGCGCCGGGCGGTCAGCCATGGCAATCATCCGTTCGGGGCCGTTCTGGTCGATCGGAACGGCAGCGTCCTGCTTGAGGCCGAGAACGGCTTCATGCCGTCGCGCGACGGCACGGCTCATGCCGAGCGACTTTTGGCGACAATGGCATGCACGACGCTGTCCGCGGAAGTGCTGGTAGCCGCGACGCTCTATTCATCCGCCGAGCCCTGCGCGATGTGCGCCGGCGCAATCTATTGGGCGGGCATCGGTCGCGTGGTCTACGGGCTGGGCGAACAACGATTGCGCGATCTGACCGGCAATCACCCCGACAATCCGACGCTCGATCTGCCCTGTCGCAACGTGTTCGACAGCGGTCAACGCAAGACCGAGGTCATCGGCCCATTGCTTGAAGACGAAGCCGCGGTCGTACACGAGGGCATCTGGACTCGATAGTCGCGCAGCGAACCTGTCGGCCGAAATCCCTTGTACAGGCACGTGGAAAGTGGCGCCGCGGTGTGTCGCGGCGCCACCGGGGATCCACCGGTGGAACGGTCAGGTGGATCAGAACTTCACCGAGATGCCGGAATAGAGCGATTCTTCGGTGCAGGAATTGTTGCTGACACCCGGGGCAACGTTACAGACAACGCTCTTGGCGTGGTCGAGGCCGAACTTGTTCTGCCAGTAGCGGTAGGCCACCCAGACGTCCACGAAATGTGAATACTTCGGACCCCAGAGCGCCTTGCTCGCGTCGAAGGTCAGACGGATCGGTTCGGAGTTGAGCTCGACTGCGGTGCTGACGTTGGTGACTGGATTGAACGCCATCGGTTCGTTCTCAGTGCCCTTCTTGCCGTACCAGCCCGCGCGGCCACTGATCGAGAAATACTGCATGTTCTCCGGCAGGAAGCCGAGATCCATGTAGTAGTTTACTTCGACGGCCCAGGTCGGCTTGAACTTGGTATTGCCGTCGCTGATGCAGCTCACGCCGGGCACGCCCGGGCCGAACAGGCCGCACTGGTCGAATGCGTTGTGATTGGAGAACTCGTAGTACATCAACGGCGACACGTTGACGTAACCCTTGTACGGAAGATTGAACTCGAACTGGAGACCGGCGACGGCGTCCCGCTTGGCGGGCGCGAGGAAGTTGTTCTCCGTGTTGGCGTCCATGCCGACTTCGAACGAGATGTTGTTCAGCGGCCCCATGCTGAACGCCTTCGTGTTGAAGATCTGATTCCAGCCGAAGGTCGAGCGGAACAGGCCGTAGATCTCGGTCGCGCCGGCGCAGGTTGCTGGAGCTCCCGTGATGGTCACACCGACATTCGAGCACGGTGACGCCGGGTCGTTATGATCCGACTTGTACATCGAGATGGTGAAAAAGTTCTGGCCGTAGGCCCAGATATCGAAATGCGTGAACGAGTAGACCTGCTTGGCGGTCTTTCCGTTGATGCTGCCGTCAGGGCGGACGGAGAATACGCCCGGATCTGTGCCGGAGAAGATGTAGGAGTAGGTCACGCGGTCGTCGATGACCAGGAAGAATGGCAGATCAGCTGCCGGCTTGGGTGCCTTGACCGGCAGATCAGCGGCGCTGGCGAGATTGGCGGCCGGTATCAACCCCAATGACAGTACGGCGGCCGACAAGGTTCGGCGAATGTTGAACATCGTGAAAGACCCCCAGAGTGAAGCGCAAGGAATTCGTGCTTGCACAAGAGGGTTGCGCAGCTTCGGGGCGAACGGGAAGCCTGAAGTTTTTCCACGTGCTGACGCGCGTTTGATCAGCGGCGCCGCGAGATCAGCCGCGCCCGACCAGTTTTCTTGTACGTTGATGGCCGCGAGATTCGCCTTCGATGAAATTCGGAAAATTTCAAATTATGCCCATCATTGCTCGATTTCCGCGACATTTCTGCGCACCGCGGAGAGCACTGCTGGAGCGCGGAAGATCCATCGGAATCCTGCAATTGCGCTGTGCTCAACTTCGCGTCATCGTTGACTGCCCCCATTCGAATTGGATCGACAGTTGCAGTTCCGCAACAATACTCCCCGGAGTGAATGGCGGCTCGAGTGACGGATGTCCCCGCAAATCTACGGAAAAGCCTCAATCTGCCGAAGGCTTGAGCAAGCGATGACGCTTTTTCCCTACTTACGCGTGCGTCAAAACTGGCCCACTATTGCTGCCTGCTCTTCTCACGCACGCGATATCCCGGGATGCTAGACACGACATCTGCCGCGCAGCACACAGGTGCCACGCCGCTTCTGCAGACGGTCGCCTTGACCAAGCGCTACGGTACGTTTCTCGCCAACGACAAGATCGATCTCGATATTCGGCCACAAGAGATCCATGCTTTGCTCGGCGAGAACGGCGCCGGAAAGTCGACGCTGGTCAAAACGATCTACGGCCTGATCCAGCCGAGCGAGGGCGAGATTCGCTGGCAGGGCCGGACAATCGTGCTGTCGGGCCCGGCAGATGCACGCGCACACGGCATCGGCATGGTGTTCCAGCATTTCTCGCTGTTCGACAATCTGACGGTCGCCGAGAATGTCGCCCTCGGCCTCGACGGCAAGGAGGCCTTCAAGGACATCTCGGCGCGGCTCGAGCAGGTGTCCCGCACCTACGGGCTTCCACTCGATCCGAAGCGGGAGGTCTGGCAGCTCTCGGTCGGAGAGCGGCAGCGTATCGAGATCGTGCGCGCACTGATGCAGAACCCGCAATTCCTGATCCTCGACGAACCGACCGCCGTGCTGATGCCGCAGGAGGCCGATCAGCTCTTCATCGTGCTGGACCGGCTCAAGGCCGAAGGCCGCGCGATTCTCTACATCAGCCACAAGCTCGAAGAGGTGAAACGGCTCTGTGACACCGCAACGATCCTGCGCGGCGGGCGGAAGGTCGAGACCTGCAATCCCAAGGCCGAGACTGCGGCATCGCTCGCACGCATGATGGTCGGCGGCGAGATCAAGGAGGTGAAGGCGGCGGCCAGCCGGCAGATCACCGTGCCGCGCCTGCTGGTCAACGATCTCAGCCTTGCACCCGACGATCCGCATGGTGTGCGGCTCGAGCACATCTCGTTCGAGCTCCGCGGTGGTGAAATACTAGGCATTGCCGGTGTTGCAGGTAACGGACAGGACGAGTTGTTCGCAGCCCTTTCCGGCGAACGGCTGGCGAAAGACCCTGGCACGATCGTGATCGACGGACACGCGGCGGGACATCTGTCGATCACCAGGCGCCGCAGGCTGGGGGCCGCCTTCATCCCGGAGGAAAGGCTCGGCCACGGTACGGCACCGCGCATGCGGCTCTCGGAAAATGCCCTCCTGACCGGCCATGCCATCGGCGACATGGTGTTTCATGGCTTCGTGAACACGGCGGCAACCCTGAAGACCGTCGACCGCACCACCGAGACCTTCGACGTGCGCAAGGCCAAGCGCGACCCGGAGGCGGCGAGCCTGTCCGGCGGCAACCTGCAGAAATTCATCGTCGGACGCGAAATCCTCCGCGGTCCCGTCGTGCTCATCGTGAACCAGCCGACCTGGGGCGTCGACGCGGGGGCGGCCGCGGTGATCCGGCAGTCGCTGCTCGATCTTGCCGCAGGCGGCGCCGCGGTGCTGGTGACGAGCCAGGATCTCGACGAACTTGCCGAAATCACCGACCGCATCGCCGTGATGTTCCATGGCCGTTTGTCGGTCCCCGTGCCGACCGCCGAAGCCAGCCGCGAGACGCTTGGCCTGCTGATGGGCGGCAGCAGCATCGAAGCGCCGGAGGCACCTCATGCAACTCGTGCTTGAGAAGCGCGCCGAGCGCTCGACCACGATCGCGCTCATCTCGCCGCTCATCGCGATCGGGCTCACGATCGTCACGTTGTGCGTCGTGTTTGCCGTGCTCGGCAAGAACCCGATTGCCGCGCTCGCCGTCTACTTCATCGATCCTCTGACCGACGGCTACTCCCTGCAGGAAATCGCGGTCAAGGCGACGCCGCTGGTCATGATCGCGATCGGCCTGTCGTTGTGCTATCTCGCCAACGCCTGGAATATCGGCGCCGAAGGCCAATTCCTGATCGGCGCGGTGGCCGGGAGCTGGCTAGCGGTGAAGACCCAGGGCACCGACGCGGGCAACTGGGTGTTGCCGGCGATGCTCGCGCTCGGCGCGGTCGCGGGCGCGCTCTATGCGCTGATTCCGGCGATCTGCAAGGTGCGGTTCGGCGCCAGCGAGATCCTGACCTCGCTGATGCTGGTCTATGTTGCCGACCTCCTGCTGGACTATCTCGTGCGCGGTCCCTGGCGTGATCCGCAAGGCTTCAACTTCCCGACCACCGCCGAGTTCGATCCGGTAGCAACCGTGCCGACGCTGATCGAAGGCGGCCGGCTGCATCTTGGCTCGATCATCGCACTGTTCGTGGTGGCCGCCGGCGCAGTGCTGCTCGGACGGACCATCAAGGGCTTCGAGATCCGGGTCGTCGGCGCCGCGCCGAGGGCAGCGCGGTTCGGCGGGTTCAACGCCAACCAGTTGGTGCTGCTGACCTTTGCAATCTCCGGCGCGCTGGCCGGGCTCGCCGGCATCATCGAGGTGGCCGGCCCGGTCGGCCATCTGCAGCCCGGCATTTCGCCGGGTTATGGCTTCACTGCGATCATCGTCGCCTTCCTCGGGCGGCTGAACCCAATTGGAATATTAATTGCAGGATTATTCCTCGCATTGACTTTTATCGGCGGCGAGCAGGCCCAGATCGCGATGAAGATCCCGTTGGACGTCACCAAGGTGTTCCAAGGCATCCTGCTGTTCTACGTGCTCGCCTGCGATTCCCTGATCCTCTACCGCTTTCGGCTTATTTCCACATCGCCAAAGGTGCAAAGTGGGGCTCATTGAGGCCATCATCCTGTCGGTGCTGGCAGCTTCCACGCCGCTGCTGCTCGCAGCCACCGGCGAACTCGTGACCGAGCGCTCGGGTGTGCTCAACCTCGGCGTCGAAGGCATGATGATCGTCGGCGCCGCTTGCGGCTTCGGCGGCGCCTGGCTCTCCGGTTCGATCATCGTCGGCGCACTCTGCGGCATCGTCGCCGGCATCCTGATGTCGCTGATCTTTGCGCTGATGGCGCTCGGGCTCGCGGTCAACCAGGTCGCAACCGGCCTCGCGCTGACCATCCTCGGGATCGGATTGTCCGGCCTGATCGGCGCGGGCTTCGTCGGCGAGCGCATCGCGCCGGCACCGCACCTCCACATCCCGGGCCTCAGCGACCTTCCGCTGGCTGGGCGCGTCCTGTTTGGCGAGGACGGATTTGTCTATCTTTCGATCGCCCTGGTGGTCTGCGTCTGGTGGTTCCTGTACCGGACGCGGACCGGGCTGATCTTGCGCGCCTGCGGCGACAACCACACCTCCGCCCATGCTCTCGGCTATCCGGTCCTGCGGATCCGGCTCTATGCGGTGATGTTCGGCGGCGCCTGCGCCGGGCTTGCCGGAGCCTACCTGCCGCTCGCCTACACGCCCTTCTTCATTCCCGGCATGACGGCGGGCCGCGGCTGGATCGCGCTGGCGCTGACCGTTTTCGCAAGCTGGCGGCCGGCCCGGCTGGTCGTTGGAGCCTACCTGTTTGGCGCCGTCACGATTCTCCAGCTCCACGCGCAGGGCGCCGGCATCGGAATTCCATCGCAGTTCATGTCGTCGCTGCCCTATCTCGCGACCATCATCGTTCTGGTTCTGCTCTCGCGCGCACGCACCGGCGGCTCGACGGCGCCCGCTGCGCTCGGAACCGTGTTCGTGCCGGACCGCTAGCTTTGATGTCGGTACGTGCCGCGATGGGGCGCCCACGTTCCGAACTATGGTTTCCCCGTTTGGAGATTGAGATGAAGAGAACATTGCTTGCGGCGGCCGCGGTCCTCCTGGCCGGATGCATCAACAGCGGCGGCGCCTGCGCCGCCGACAAGCTGAAGGTTGGCTTTATCTATCTCGGACCGGTCGGCGACCTCGGCTGGACCTACCAGCACGAACTGGCACGCCAGGCTCTTGTGAAGGAAGTTGGCGACAAGATCGAAACGACATTCCTCGAGAACGTGCCGGAAGGACCGGACGCCGAACGCGCGATCGAACAGCTCGTACGCGCCGGCAACAAGCTGATCTTCACCACCTCGTTCGGCTACATGGATCCGACGCTGAAGGTCGCCAAGAAATATCCCAATGTGCATTTCGAGCATTGCTCGGGATATAAGCGTGACAAGAACATGTCGACCTATTCGGCGCGCTGGTACCAGGGCCGCTACATCCAGGGTCAGATCGCGGCCAAGATGTCGAAGGCCGGCGTGCTTGGCTATATCGGCTCCTTCCCAATTCCGGAGGTTGTATCAGGCATCAACGCGACAATGCTGGGCGCCCAGACCGTCAACCCGAACATCAAGGTCAAGATCATCTGGGTGAACTCCTGGTTCGATCCCGGCAAGGAAGCCGATGCGGCCAAGGCGCTGCTCGACCAGGGTGCCGATTTGATCATGCAGCACACCGACAGCCCGGCGGCAATGCAGGTCTCCGGCGAACGCGGCAAGCTCGCGTTCGGCCAGGACTCCGAAATGATCAAGTTTGGTCCCAAGGCGCAGCTCACCTCGATCCTCGACACCTGGGCGCCCTACTACATTGAACGCGTCAAGGCCGAGCTCGCCGGCACCTGGAAGTCCGAAGACACCTGGGGCGGCCTTGAAAGCAAGATGTTCGAGATGGCTCCCTACACCAACATGCCCGACGACGTGAAGAAGATGGCGGAGGACACCCAGGCCGCCATCGCCGCCGGCAAGCTGCATCCATTCAAGTGTCCCGTCGTCGCGCAGGACGGCAAGGAAGTCGAATGCAAGGGCGGCGATCATCTCGAGGATACCCAGATCCTCGGCATGAACTTCTACATCAAGGGGATCGACGACAAGATTCCCGGGAAGTAGACTCGACAAGGGGTTCGGCTCGGGCATTTCCGCCCGGGCGTCCCGCCTTGCGAACTATACGCCGCGCATCGCAGCGGCGGCCGCGTTGTGGCGGCGGATCAGGTCCGGGACATCGAGCCCGGGAACGGCTCCGTCGATCACGGCCCATCTGCCACCGACCATCACACGATCGGCCCGGTGCGCGCCGCAGAGCACCAGCGCGGCGAGCGGGTCGCCGGAACCGGAAAAGCGCAACTCGTCAAGCTTGAACAGCGCGAGGTCAGCCGCCTTGCCGACCGCGATCTCGCCGAGTTCGGGACGGCCGACACAGGCGGCCGAACCCCTGGTCGCCCATCGCAGTGCATCCCTGTGACTGACCTTCGTGACACCATAGCGGGCGCGCTGCATCAGGAACGCGGCACGGACTTCCTGCATCAGGTTCGACCCGTCGTTCGATGCAGAGCCGTCGACGCCGAGCCCGATCGCGACGCCGGCCTCCTCCATCTCGCAGACCGGACAGCAACCCGAGGCCAGGATCTGGTTGCTGCAGGCACAATGGCTGACCGTCGTTCCGGCGGCAGCCAGCCGTTTCATCTCCTCCGCCTCGAAGAAGATGCCGTGGGCCAGCCAGGTCCGGGCATTCAACCAGCCGCATTGCTCGAGGTAATCGAGCGGGCGACAGCCATATATCTGCCGACAAAATCTATTCTCGTCCTCTGTCTCGGCAAGATGCGTGTGCAGCCGGACGTCGAGCTTGCGGGCAAGATCAGCGGTCGAACGCATCAGCGACGACGTCACCGAGAACGGCGAACATGGCGCCAGCGCGATCTGCACCATCGCGTCCTCGCCGCGCTCATGATGCTTCGACACCAGCCGCTCGCTGTCGGCAAGGATCGTATCCTCGTCCTGCACCACACTGTCTGGCGGCAACCCGCCGTCGCTCTGCGAGAGATTCATCGAGCCGCGGGTGAGCAGCACACGGATACCCAGCCGCCTGGCCACCGCGACCTCGATGTCGATCGCCTCCTCGAGGCCCGCCGGAAAGACGTAGTGGTGATCGGTGGTCGTGGTACAACCGGACAGCAGCAACTCGGACATCGCGACGCTGACGCCGAGTTCGAGCGATTGCGGGGTCAGTCGCGCCCACACCGGATACAGCGCCTGCAGCCAGGGAAACAACTCGCGATCCATGGCGCCAGGCAGCGCCCGCGTCAGCGTCTGATAGAAATGATGATGGGTATTGATCAGCCCGGGCAGCACGACATGGGCGCTCGCGTCGTAGACCGCAGCATTCGCCGTCGACGGCTCATGCCCGGCGCCCACGCATTCGACGATCTTGCCGCCACGGACCACAACGCCGCGTTCGGCTTCGTTGGCCAGGATCGACAGGGGATCCTTGATCCAGATTGTCTGCATTTGATCCATCATTTTCGTCTCCCGAGCCGGCGAACGCCATTCGTAGCCTGCAAGGACCATCCCACGTCCCGCGACTTGGCGTTGCTCTTGCAAGACTTCATAGTCAATGATGCATCTCGTTGAAAGCGCTGGCGTATCCATGGACTTGAACACCATCACCGAGGTCGTCCGTCCGCTCTCGCGGGCGCAACTGCCCGTTTGGACGGCAGGCGATGCCTGGCTCGCGGGCGGGACCTGGCTTTTCTCGGAGCCCCAGGTGCATCTCACCCGCCTGATCGATCTCGCTGAGCTGAATTGGCCGGGCCTCACGATTGGTGACACGCATCTGAGCATTGCGGCGACCTGTACGGTCGCGCAGCTCGATGCCTTGGCCTGCCCGCCGGACTGGATGGCCGCGCCGCTGATCAACCAGTGCTGCCGTGCTTTTCTCGCTTCGTTCAAGATCTGGAAGACCGCGACCGTCGGCGGCAACATCTGCATGTCGCTCCCGGCGGGACCGATGATCTCACTGACCTCGGCACTCGATGGCGTGTGCACGATCTGGCCAGCCCGCGGCGGCGAGCGAACCATCCCGGTCGTGGACTTTGTGACCGGCGATCATGCAAACGTGCTGGCCCCCGGTGACCTGCTGCGGCAAATCGATATACCGATCGCTGCCCTGAAGCGGCGCTCGGCATTCCGCCAGATTTCGCTGACGCCGGTCGGCCGCTCAGCCGCGCTGCTGATCGGCAGCGTCGCCAATAACGGCACCTTCACACTGACCATTACCGCCTCGACGGTCCGGCCTGTGCAATTGTCGTTTCCTGCCTTGCCTCCTGCCGACCAACTCAGTGACACGATACTCCGGCGCATTGCGGATGGCCTCTACCACGCCGACGTCCACGGCAGGCCGCTGTGGCGCAAGCACATGACGTTGCGGCTTGCCGAGGAGATCCGCGACGAATTGCAGGCGCACCCATGACCTTCGAGATCAACGGCAAGACGTTCTCGAATCCACCTCGTCCCGGACAATGTCTGCGTACATTTCTACGCGAGCTCGGTCATCCCGGCGTCAAGAAGGGCTGCGATGCCGGCGACTGCGGCGCCTGCACGGTGTTGCTCGACGGCGAGCCGGTCCATAGCTGCCTGATCCCCGCATTCCGCGCCGATGGCCATGCGGTGACCACGATCGAGGGCTTTGGCGGCATCGGCGGCACGCATCCGCTGCAGCGGGCGTTCCTCGATGCGCAAGGGTTTCAGTGCGGCTTCTGCACCGCCGGCATGATCCTGACCTGCGCCTCGCTGAATCAGGCACAAAGACAGGATCTGGCCGCTGCGCTGAAAGGCAATATCTGTCGCTGCACCGGTTATCGTTCGATCCAGGACGCACTCGAGGGTACGACCAACATCGAGGATGCCGCGGCCGGCCCAGCCTTTGGCCGCAGCCTCCCCGCCCCGGCCGGTCCGCTCATCGTACGCGGCGCCGCGCCTTACACCTTTGATACGGCGATCGACGGCCTGCTTCACATCAAGCTCCTACGTTCACCTCATGCCCACGCAAGAATCGTCGCGATCGACAAGACGGATGCATTGAAGGTCGCAGGCGTTCATGCGGTGCTGACGCATGAGGATGCGCCCGACTGCCTGTTCTCGACTGCACGCCACGAGCGCGACTGGATGGATCCCGACGACACCAGGGTGCTCGACACGATTGTTCGCTTTGTCGGGCAAAAGGTAGCCGCGGTGGTTGCGGAGAGCGAAGCTGCCGCAGAGGACGCATGCCGCCGCCTCAAGGTCGACTACGAGATCCTTCCCGCCGTATTCGATCCAATCGCGGCAATCACCGACGGCGCCCCGCCAATTCATGGCGACAAGACGACCATGCACCGCGTCGCCAATGCCGCACGCAACATCGTCGCCGAAACGCACGGTGAATTTGGCGATGTCGCGCGAGGCCTCGCCGAGGCGGCGGTCACCTATGAAGGCACCTTCACCACCCAGCGCGTCCAGCATGCGGCGCTGGAGACCCATGGCGGGCTGGCGTGGCTTGACGCCTCGGGGGTTCTCAACGTCCGCTCGAGCACACAGGTCCCATTCCTCACCCGTCGCGCGCTCGCCGGCATTTTCAAGCTGCCGCCGGACAAAGTCCGGGTGTTCTGCGAGCGTGTCGGCGGCGGCTTTGGTGGAAAGCAGGAGATGCTTGTCGAGGATATCCTGGCGCTCGCGGCGCTCCGCACCGGCCGGCCGGTCAAGCTCGAGTTCACGCGGGAAGAGCAATTCATCGCGACCTCGACACGGCACCCGATGCGCGTCACCGTAAAGGCCGGTGCAGACAGTGACGGCAGGCTGACCGCGCTGCAACTCGACGTACTCTCAAACACCGGTGCGTACGGCAATCATGCCGGTCCGGTACTGTTCCATTCCGTCAGCGAATGCATTAGCGTTTACAATTGCCCGAACAAGAAGGTCGACGCCGTCGCCTGCTACACCAACACGCTGCCGGCAGGCGCCTTCCGGGGCTATGGGCTGCCCCAGACGCTGATCGCTGTCGAGGCCGCCATCGACGAACTCGCCAGGCAACTCGGCATCTCACCATTGGATATGCGCCGTCGCAACGTAGTCAGGCCGGGCGATCCCATGCTCTCGCCGCCCGGCTCGGAATATCACGACGTGAAGTACGGCTCCTATGGTCTCGACCAGTGTCTGGATCTGGTCGAGCACGCGATGGCGGCGGATGCGTCCCACCCCCCGCTCTCCACCGACTGGCTGATCGGCGATGGCATCGCGCTGACCATGATCGACACCGTGCCGCCAGCTGGCCACATCGCGGACTGCGGGATCAAGCTATGCGACGACGGACGCTTCGAGCTGACCGTCGGCACCGCCGAATTCGGCAACGGCACCAGTACGGTCCATCGTCAGATCGCAGCGACCGCGCTCGCAACGTCGGTCGACCACATCCTCCTGCGGCAGTCCGACACCGCGCATGGCGGCCACGACACCGGTGCCTACGGCAGCGCCGGAATCTTCGTCGCCGGCAGTGCAACGCAAGCAGCCGCCGAAAACCTGGCGCGCGATCTGAAGGCGCTGGCCTGCCAGATGATCGGAAGTGATCCGAGCGTCTGCGTGCTGGAGGCCGATCACGCGGTTTGCGGCAGGCAACGACTGCCCTACACTGAGCTTGCGCGATCGGCACGCGCCGGTGGTCAGACCCTGCAAGCAAGCGGTACGTCGGGCGGAACGCCGCGGTCGGTTGCCTTCAACGTGCAGGGGTTTCGCGTCGCCGTGAACAAGGGCACCGGCGCGCTGAAAATCCTGAAGAGCGTGCAGGCCGCGGACGCCGGCCGCGTCGCTAACCCAATGCAGTGCCGCGGTCAGGTCGAGGGTGGGGTCGCACAATCGCTCGGCGCGGCGCTCTATGAAGAACTGGTGATCGACGACGACGGCCGTGTGATCAATCCAAAGTTCCGGGATTATCACGTACCTTCTTTCGCGGACGTGCCGCGCACCGAGGTCTATTTTGCCGACACATCAGACAGTGTCGGCCCGATGGGGGCGAAGTCGATGAGCGAGAGCCCCTACAACCCCGTCGCCGCCGCGCTCGGCAACGCCATCGCCGACGCGACCGGCATCCGCTTTACCGACGTTCCCTTCAAGCCTGACCGGCTGTTTCCGGCGCTGCTGAAGAAATTTGGCTAGCAACTCATGCCGCCGGGATCGAACCCGCACCGGCGGGAGCGCAATCGCCTACCCCCGTCCCACCGTACACTCAATCTGCCCATGGGGCTCGTCGGTGGGCAGGAACACGTCGTTGTTGTTGTCCAGTCCGAAGGCCGCAAGATTGATCGGGATGAAGTGCATGTTGGGGCAGGCCATGCTGATCTCCGATATCTCAGGGATCGCGGCAAGCGCCGCCTCGCCCATGCGGTAAAGACTGTCCTGCACGCTCCTGCTGTAGGTGGTCGAAAACACCTTCAGCAAGGTATCGAGGACCTTTGCATTCGCCGCCGGATAGCTCGCTGGCTTTGCGGACCACGTCCACGACGCAACCATGCTGGTTGCACAGATGCGATCCGCGGTCTCCGGGATCGTCGTGTAGCGATCCTTGACATAACTTTCCCAGCCAGATTGGGTCGACTTCAGAAATGCGAACCCATCGACGCCCGACGCCAGCGTCGACGCGCCATCCCGAGTCATCGTGACCTCTACCGTCGGACGGCCGTTGCCGTCGAGCACAAAGCTGTGCGGATGCGGCTTGCCGTCGAAACTCAGGCGGGTCCATCGGGTCTCGTGCGAAGTGAGCGCGACGGATGAAATCTGCGGATAGGTGTCGAGATATCTCCTCGCCAGCACCCGGCAAAACTCCTCGGCGCAAAGCCCGGTGTTTTCGCGCGCGACGACATTGACGATGTTCTTGATGGTGTCGGTCGAGACCGTCATCGTATTGTCGGCATCGGTATAGGTGCGGCCGAAATCGCCCTCGACCATCGCCTTGATGTTGAGCTGACTGACCTCCTGCCGTTCCCCGTCGCGGTGAATCCGCATCACGCGCACGCGGCCCTTTCCATATCTGTTCTTGATCAGCGGCACGTCAAAGCCTCCAGCCATGGCTCCGGGGCCGGCATCGCTTGCCGCCCATCGTGGCCAGTATTGAGCAACGTTTGTGCCATCGGCAAGCTCGCGCCACCCACCGCGTCATGGATAGACCAGGTCCGATCACCGGATGCGGCACCCGTGGTATGGCCGCGCTGCCGGAATCTTCACCATCCCTGCCGCTCCTTTCAGCAGTCATCAGCCGCTTGCGATTCTGTGGCTAGCTTCCGCGATAGGTCGCGTAACTCCATGGCGTCACGAGCAGCGGTACATGCAAATGGCCTTCGGGTTCGCAGACCGAAAAACGCAACGGTATCTTGTCCAGGAACGGCGGATTGGACAAGGGCACGCCACGCTTGGCGAAGTAGTCGCCGACCTCGAACAGCAGCTCGTATTGTCCTGCGGGAACCGGACGCCCGCCGATCAGGGGTTGATCGGTACGTCCGTCGGCGTTCGTCGAGGTCCGCGTCACCGTGCGGCTCGCGCCCAGTTCCGCGAGTTCGATCAGCTCGACCATAACCCCCGCTGCCGGCTTGCCGCTGTGAGTATCGAGCACATGGGTCGAAAGGCGCCCATGCACGGCGAGCCTGTCGTCGGCCGTCACCGTCTGGTCGAGCCTTAGCGCCGCGATGCGGCAGATCTCCTCTACGGAGTTCTGCATCTCGACATCGGCGTCGTTCGGCAGTCGGCGCGCGAAGTCACGCAGGATCGAATCCTTGGTGTGGCGGCGCACGCAGACGATGTAGGGGAAGCCGAACTTGGCGTGGTAGGCACTATTGACCCGTTGAAACGCGTCGTACTCCGCCTCGGACAGCCGATCGAGCCCCACGCTGTTCTGCTCCGCATTGGACTCGCTGGTGAGACCCGCCACACGCTGCGTCTTGTCGGCAAGATCGGGATGCGCCTTGATCAATGCCAATCGTAGTTCAGCCGGCGCCCGCTCGACGGCGGCTTTCATCGCCATGAACAATTGCGTGATGCCGGCATACGGCCGCTTCATCGAAACTTGCTCCGCAACCCAGGGCGAATGTTCGAAGACGTTGGCAAGAGCCGCGACAAAATCATCTCGGCTGGCGTTGTTGAGATCGGGCAATGTCGTCATGGGTCGTCCGATTGTCCATTCGATGGATGACGCTTCGACCTGGAGTGCGCTGGACTGCCGTCCAAGGTGATACGCGCCGCTGAGGCGTGCCGGTCCCCCTGCTAGCGCCGATCGTAAGACCAGCCGAACAATCCGGTCCGCTGCGTTTCCGGTTCGGGCGGCGGCGCAGCTTGCTTGGCCTCGGCCGCCGGCGCGGCGGCCGGTGGCGGCGGCACATCCTCGCATTTCATCGCGTAGACCAGTTCGCCCTTCGCGGTCCGGCCAATCGGAGCGCAAACATCCGCCGGCCCGGCCGTGCCTTTTGGAAGGGTCTTGGGTGTCGGCCGCGTCTCTGCCGATGCCGGGGAAACGGCCAACAGCATGACCAGTAGGATTTTCGTTCTCATCGGCTGCCTTCTTGGACGGTACGCTCGAGGATTGTTACTGGTTGGCGTCGGCAAACGATAAACCCTGCCAAAAATTTAGTCGCGCCCAATTATTTTGCGCACCGCATCGTGATTGTACCCACCCTGAGGAACGCCCCTGCAAGCACTATTTGCCCAGTAACGAGCCGCCGATATCACCGGCCATAGAGCGCAAGGGAGATACCCAGATGAGGACGCACGCTTACGCTGTCGCGACAGGTCTGTTGCTTGCATTGACCCTGCAGAGCGCTGCAGCCACAGAACGTCACCGCAGGCCCCAAGCTACACCGACATATCAACCGCAGGCACGTCCCGCCGACGCCTATGCAGCGTGGCAGCCTTCCAGGGCAAGCAGTCCCGCTCCGTCCTACTACACCGGTGGGTATTCAGCGCCGGCCGGACATTAGAACTAATCCCGGCCGGAGCCCTTCTCTTCGAGACCTGGTGCGAGCTGACAGCAGAGATTTTGCGATTGGTAGGACTACCGGACTCGACTATCGCGTACCGTAGGCACGGTCACCCGCATCGCCAAGGCCCGGCAGGATGAAGGCGTTTTCATCCAACCCTTCATCGATCGCGGCAAGCCAGATCGGCACATCCGGGTGAATGCCACGCATGCGCTCGACCCCTTCAGGCGCGGCGATCAGACTGACCAACCGGACGTCATTGGCACCGCGCTCTTTCAGCCGATCCACCGCCGCAACAGACAGATTGGCTGTCGCCAGCACCGGAGAAATCACGATCACGAGTCTCTCGTGCAGATCGCTCGGGGCTTTGAAGAAATACTCCACGGCCACGAATGTCTCGGGTTCGCGATAAAGGCCGATATGGGCGACGCGCGCAGTCGGCACGAGGTCGAGCATGCCCTCCGCAAAAGTAACGCCGGCACGCAGCACCGGCGCGAACACGAGCTTTTTGCCCGATATCTCCGGCGATTTCATTTTCGCCAGCGGCGTCTCGATATCGACATCGGTCAGCGGCAGATCGCGGGTCACCTCGTAACATAGCAGCATCCCGATCTCCTTGAGGAGTTCGCGAAACGACTTGGTCGAGGTATCCTTCTTGCGCAGCAGTGTCAGCTTGTGCTGCACCAGCGGGTGGCTAACGATCGTGACGCCTTCCATGTCGAGCCCCTGCCCTAAAATACCGTGCCGTCGCTGATAATTTTGATCGGAGGCGATCCGTCGGCGCGGCGTTCACGCGCCAGCCGTCGGCCCGCCGCCCAGGTTCCACCTTCGAGAATTTTCGCCAGCGGCAGAGCGGCTGCATCGAGCCCGAGGCGACGCCGCACATTGTCCGCGACGCGGTCGAGCAACGCCACCGTCAGCCCCCGCCACTCCACGACAAGCGGTGAAGCAACGTCATGCTCCCGGACCGCATCGCCGTCGTCGCGGAATATCAGCACGCCATTGTCGACGAAGAGGCCGCCGTTGCGATACTCGGCAAGGCCGGTCAGCCCGTCGATGTCGGTCACAGCAATGCCTGCATTCTGCAGCGGTTCGATCAGCGAGTAGGCCAACCATTGCGACAGCTTGTGCAGCGGCATGAGGTGGCTGGTCGCGTCTCCGGTCGTCAGCATCGGATGCTTCCAACAATCACCGAGTGCGATTCCGCCGAGTGTCAGCCGCGACGGCCAGATCAGCCCGAACTCCCTTAGCAGCTCCGACAATATCGTGGGCGCTGGAAGCTTACGATCGTCGGCCAGCGATGCCAGCCGGTCGAAGAGCCCGCCGGGCCGCGGTGTATCGAAGCGTCCGAAGACACCCGGCTTCGACGCCAGCAGCCGGCCGAGACTGCGCAACAAATTCACCCGGCCTTCAATGCCGACCAACGGATTGGTATCCGACACCTGCATGCCGCGCACGAGGTCCGTCACGGACAAATTCGCCAGCACATCGGCATCGGCCCGAAGCGGTTGTCGCGGATCCGACGAGAATGCGCCGCCGGCGAACATCGCAAGGCTGGCCAGTCCCAATCCCTCCGAACGGCCAATGGCCGATCCGCTCACCGGGTCGCTGTAACGCCATGACGGCCCGGCGCCGGCGTCCAGAAAGACGCTCACCATAGCCAGGTCGAATTCGGCACGAGCCCGTGTCGCGCGATCCGGCCATGCGATCCGGCTGGCCAGGTCCGCCCAGCGATCGACACCATTCACTGAAAAATGCCGCCAGCGCGAATGAAACGGCACGGCCAGCGAGGGATATGCCTCTCGCGTGGTCTGCACCACCAGTTCGGCCGTCGCGTCAATGCGGTCGAGGTGGACGCGGAAGTTCGGGAGCTGGTCCTCAAGGCCGATGGCAAGAAGCCGGTGCGCGCGCTCCCGTACCGCCCCGGCATTGAGCAATGACAGGGCCGCCGTCGCCTCGGACTTCACGGAGGACATGGCCGCGCTCAATATTTGTCGAGCGAACGGCCGACGAAGTCGCGCTGGGCGGGCTCGTCCGGCGCGTAGTAGCCGGCAGCCCTCTTCGCAACGATTTCGACCTGGGCATCCGCCGGTATCAGGTCGTCGGGGATCGGCACGCGTTCGACGACGTCGATGCCCTGGCTCACCAGCGCGTCATATTTCATGTCGCTCATGGAGACGAAGCGGTCGATGCGTTTCAGTCCGAGCCAGTGCACGACGTCCGGCATCAGCTGCTGGAATCGCGCGTCCTGGACGCCCGCAACGCATTCGGTGCGCTCAAAATACTGGGCGGCGGCATCACCGCCTTCCTGCCGCTTGCGCGCATTGTAGACCAGGAATTTGGTCACCTCACCGAGGGCGCGGCCTTCCTTGCGGTTGTAGATGATGATGCCGAGCCCGCCGGTCTGCCCGGCGCGCACGCATTCCTCGATGCCGTGCAGCAAGTATGGACGGCAAGTGCAGATGTCCGAGCCGAACACGTCGGAGCCATTGCATTCGTCATGCACGCGGCAAGTGATGCTGGTGCCGTGGTCCGGCAGTTTGGCGACATCGCCGAACAAATAGGCCGTGGTGCCGCCGATCGGCGGCAGGAACACATGGAGGTCAGGCCGAGTCACCAGCTCCGGAAACATGCCGGCCGTCTGTTCGAACAACTGCCGGCGCAGATTGCTTTCGGTCGTGGCGAAGCGCGCCGCGATTCCCGGGAGATACCAGACCGGGTCGATCGCGATCTTGACGACGGAAATGCTGCCACTCTCGTGAACGACAGCACCGTCGCGCTTGAGCCGACCGGCCGATATCGCGGCATGCAATTCCGGCAGATCGAGGCGGGCGCGGGTGATCGCAATGCTCGGACGGATATCGACGCCCTCCGCGATCTCTTTCGAGAACGCCTCTGCAGCCAGGTGCCCCCACGGATCAAGCGAGACGATCCGGTTCGGATCCGTCCATTGCGGGAATGGCCCAATCGTGGCGGCTGGTTGCGTGTTGGTCAGGTCCGGACGCCGGATCGGATCGAGCGCGCCCGACGAGACCGCCAGCGCGCGATAGATCGAATAGGAACCGCTATGGGTGCCGATGACGTTGCGTTGCTGCGGGCGTGAGACCGTCCCAATCACGGGCCCACGTTCACGCGCGGTGGCCGCTCCCCAATGAATCGGGAATTCAATCTTGGCGCCCGGCGCCGGATGGGACGTAATCCGAATATGATCGGTTCGATTAGAACGGGTCATCACGCACCAACAAATGTCGACTGCCGGCCGGGCGGACAAGCCCCCGTTGCCGGCAATCGAAGGATTCTCCAGTATGGCCGAATTACGCCTGAATACAACGGCCGTTTCGAACGGCCGTGGGCATTAACCTTAGGACCTACGACGCGATGATGACCCGTGCAGCCGTGCCCGCCTCTATTTGCCCGCGGGGCGAACGAAGCAGCACACGCGGCATGGGGCACGCTCCTTGCAACATCCCACGCGCCACCCCGGATAGAGCGATCTCATGACCAAGCAAAGCGTGAATCTCGTCAGTCACCCCCTGGTCCAGCACAAGCTCTCGCTGATGCGCGACAAGGATCGCTCAACCAAGGGCTTTCGCGAGCTTCTGAACGAGATCGGAATGCTCCTCTGCTACGAGGTCACCCGGGATCTGCCATTGGAGATGGTCGACATCAAGACGCCGGTCGCGGCAATGCAGGCGCCAAAAATCGCAGGCAAGAAGCTCACGCTGGCTCCGATCTTGCGGGCAGGTGTCGGCTTCCTCGACGGAATGCTGGCGCTCGTTCCGTCAGCGCGCGTTGCGCATATCGGCCTGTACCGCGACCCCGAAACGCTTCAGGCCGTGGAGTACTTCTTCAAAGCGCCGCAGGACGTCTCGGAGCGCATCGTGATCCTGTTGGACCCGATGCTGGCCACCGGAAATTCGGCCTGCGCCGCGGTCAGTCTGCTCAAATCGCGAGGTGCGCGAGACATTCGGTTCGTCTGCCTGCTCGCAGCCCCCGAGGGGATTGCCCGGTTTCAGGATGAATGTCCTGACGTCCCGATCTGGACAGCCGCTATCGACGAGAGACTGAATGATCACGGCTATATCGTGCCTGGCTTGGGCGATGCCGGCGACAGAATGTTCGGCACCAGGTAAGTGCGAGGCAGCGCCTTCGCAGTGAAGCGATCATCAATCGAAATTGGCGCGCGCATCGGCATCAGCAGCGCGCTCCTCAGCCGGATGAATTGGCCAATAGTCGAGCGATCACAGCCACCGGTCCGCCGCCAGGCGGACCCTGATGTTCGGCTCCGCCGGAAACATAGACGGCGCCGGTCCCCGACAAGCCACTGATCAATCCGCCTACCGCGGCGCGGGCGTGCCGGGTTGAGCTGATGTCGGTGTCTTCGAGCATGATGTGACGAAATCCGCGGATGCTCCCGCTTGGCGAGGCTTCCGCCTTGGCAAAGATGTTGACGAGCTCGCGGGCGGCCGTCGGCGGCGTGGAGCCGTGTTCAGTGTGCAGTCCCACGCTCTTCAACGCATCGATCACGGCCGTGGAATCGATTGCGTCGCGCATCACGGCGTGTCCTATTGCGAATGGCGCGGCTGACGATGCCGAATTGCCGAGCACAATGACCACATTATGCATCAGCTCGATGCCTGCCGACGTGGATGCGACCGACGAGAACAGATCGAACCGCCGAAGAACGTCTCTGTCCTCGATCCCGACTTCAATCTCGCCAAGCGCGACGCCTACGCCCAATGCCGATGCACCACGCGAATACGCCATCGAGCCGTATGCGCTGTTGGTCACGGTCTCGTTGCCCCGCGCCATCGCTGCCTCGATGCGATCGCTGGTCAGAAGCGGACACTTGATCTGAACAAAATGGACGTCCTGTGGATCGACGATCGCAGCTTCGGCCATGGCGGCCGTCACTGCCCTTGCCGTCTCCCTGACCTGCACGCCGCGCCCGATCTCCTCGGGCAGAAAATCCCGAGTATGCGCCATTCCGATGCTGAGGCGCTTCCCGGAAATGCCTTCGGACCCGCGATGCACGACATCGTCACGTGTGAAGACGGTGATATGTGGACTGAGCACACCTTCCGTACCACCCGACATCACAAACGCGATCCGTTGCTCAACGTGTTGCGATGGCAGATCAAGATAGGGAGCCAAGGCGGCACTCAGAGCTGAAACGGCATATTCTCGGGTGAAATCGTTGACACCACCATTGCCCTCAGTTTTGCCCAATATCGCGACGATCGACCCTGGATCGATTTTGCCTTGCTGGACCAGACTCAGTAGGCCGGAGACATCACCGGGCCCTTTGGTGGAAATGCGAACGACATTGACCGATTTTGTGCGCATGCTCTCCCCCTCGCCCACCCCGGCTCTCACCAAAGCATATGGCGCGCCATAACGTCCGCCGGCGCTTCGGCGTGCAGAACCCCTCTGATCGCCTCAAACTGGCTGTTGGCTAAGCAGTCATTTTCAGCATCGCCTCAACCGCTTGCAATCCTTGAGCAAAGTTGTGCAAGCCCGGCGACACGGCAACGGTCCCGGGTCCTGGTCGAAAGCCGCGCAGCCGACTTCGTCGAGCGGCGGGATTTGCCCAGTTTTTGTCTCGTGTGTCGCAATTTTTGGCACATCTGTTGCATTCCACGACGGATAGCGTGCCGGGGCGCCAAGCGTTGGGGCCCGGCAAGACGATGCGGAATGGTGCGGATGACGATAACGGCGGCGCTCGAACTGGTGCAACTGACGAAGATGTACGGCGGCGTCACCGCCGTTGACGCCATCAACCTCAAGATTCCGGCCGGCGCCTATTGTTGCCTGCTCGGGCCGTCCGGCTGCGGCAAGACATCCACGCTGCGCATGGTCGCCGGCCATGAATCGGTGACTTCAGGCGACATCCTTGTCGGTCCGAAGAATGTGACCAACCTGCCCCCTGCCGATCGAAGTACGGCGATGATGTTCCAGTCTTACGCGCTGTTCCCGCATCTCTCCGTTATCGACAATGTGGCGTTCGCCTTGAAAATGAAAGGCGTTGCCAAGGTTGCACGCCATGCCGAAGCCAGGAAGTTGCTGGAGCTCGTCGATATGCAGCCCTATGCGGCGAGGCTGCCGTCCCAGCTTTCCGGAGGCCAGCAGCAGCGCGTCGCGCTCGCGCGCGCGCTGATCACATCACCCCAGATCCTGCTGCTGGACGAGCCGCTTTCGGCACTCGATCCGTTCTTGCGACTGCGGATGCGGGCAGAATTGAAGAAGCTGCAGCGCGAGCTTGGGCTGACCTTTATCCATGTGACGCATGGCCAGGACGAGGCGATGGCCCTGGCCGATATCGTCGTTTTGATGAATGGCGGCCAGATCGAGCAGCAGGGTTCGCCGCGCGAGATCTTCAACCACCCCCGAACCGAGTTCACGGCGAGATTCATCGGCGGCCACAACGTCATTGCCGTGGGCCCCGAGACCTACGCCGTTCGGGTTGACAGGCTGATGCTGAAACGGCCGAACGAAGCGATCGCCGGTCCATCCATTGCAGGCGTCATCAGCGAGGTCGAATACCAGGGAACCTATGTCCGCGTCGTCATTGCGATCGAGGATCGATCCGAAATCTCGGCCCAAATCACGGAGACCCAATTCGACGCGGCCAACTACGCTGTTGGTGAACGCGTCCTCGCCACATGGGATCCGATACAGGCCCACCTCCTCAAGACCACCAGTTCAGTAACCGCGCGTTCGCCTGAAAAAGCGGCGTGATATCAGAGGGAGATCAACATGAGCAAATCTTCGAAATTGAACAGTCGCGTCAGCCGCCGGGCCGTGCTGAAGGGCGCGGCCGGCGTCGCCGGCATCGCGGCAGGCTCAGGCGCACTTACCGGATTTCCCTATGTCCATGCAGCCGATCCGAAAGTGCTGCGTTATCTCGGAACAGCAGTGAACGAAGGTGACGAGATCTCGAAGAAGTGTTTGGCAGATACCGGGATCAAGATCGAATACATCACGGCAACCACCGACGACGTGACCAAACGTGTGATCACCCAGCCCAACTCGTTCGATGTGCTGGATACGGAGTACTTCTCGCTGAAGAAGCTTGTGCCGTCGGGCAATATTTTCGCCCTCGACGCCAAGAAGATCAAGGAGTTCGACAATATCACGCCGGTGTTCACCAAGGGTCAATTGCCGAACGGCAAGAAGATCGGCGACCAGGGCACCGCACCGTGGAAGGTGCTCTATCTCGAGGGCGCGAACTCCAAGACGTTCTCCAAGACGCCGACCGAGTTCGTGACGCTGATCCCCACTGTCTATAACGCCGACACGCTTGGCATCCGGCCCGATCTGATCAAGCGGCCAATTTCATCGTGGACCGAATTGCTCAATCCCGAATTCAAGGGCAAGGCCTCGATCCTCAACATTCCGTCGATCGGAATCATGGATGCCGCGATGGTCGTCGAAGCCGGCGGTCAGCACACCTATGCCGACAAGGGCAACATGACGAAGGCCGAGATTGATCTCACCATGAAGATCATGACGGAGGCCAAGAAAGCTGGCCAGTTCCGCGCATTCTGGAAGGATTTCAACGAGTCCGTCAACCTGATGGCCTCGGGTGAAACCGTCATCCAGTCGATGTGGTCGCCCGCGGTCACCAAGGTGCGCTCGATGGGAATCGCCTGCACATTCCAGCCGCTCAAGGAAGGCTATCGCTCATGGGCGTCGGGGTTCTGCGTATCGAAGGCGGTTACGGGGCCAAAGCTCGACTGGGCCTATGAATTCGTGAACTGGTACTTATCGGGTTGGGCCGGCGCCTATCTCAACCGCCAGGGTTACTATTCGGCTGTACTGTCGACTGCGAAGGCCAACATGACGGCGGACGAATGGGGTTACTGGATGGAGGGCAAAGCCGCTGTCGGCGACATCAAGGCGCCCGACGGCACCATCCTCGAGAAGGCCGGCGCCACGCGCGACGGCGGATCCTACGATGACCGCATGGGCGCCGTCGCCTGCTGGAATGCGGTGATGGACGAGAACGACTACATGGTGCGCAAGTGGAATGAATTTATCGCCGCTTGATACAATCCAGAGGACTTGCCGGGCGACGCGCTCGGCAGGTCCTCCTTCGCCATTACTGCGATCGGCCGTTCAATGATGCAAGACCGCAAGACCTTCGTTGCGTGGCTTCAGGCCACACCGATGATGCTCGTTTTCGCGCTGTTCTTTCTGCTGCCGTTGCTGTTTGTGACGATTGTCAGCGCGTGGGACTACAATGAGTATGAGATGATTCCGGCGTTCAGCCTGCGTGGTTACAGCGATACGTTCGAGGGATGCATTGCCGATCTGCCAAATCTCTGCACCATCCTGAAGACCTATCTCAAGACCCTGAAGTTATGTTTGCTGACCTGGGTCCTCACCCTTCTGATCGGGTTTACGGTCGCCTATTTTCTTGCGTTCCACGTCCGGTCGAAGACTTGGCAGATCGTCCTCACCCTGCTCTGCACCATCCCGTTCTGGACGTCGAACGTCATCCGCATGATCGCGTGGATTCCGCTTCTCGGCCGGAATGGATTGGTCAACAGAGGCCTCGAGGGTGCCGGGTTGATCCACCAACCGGTGGAGTGGCTGCTGTTCTCGGAGTTTTCCGTCGTACTTGCCCTCGTGCACCTCTTCACATTCTTCATGGTGGTGCCGATCTTCAACTCGATGATCCGCATCGACAAGCGGTTGATCGAAGCCGCCTATGATGCCGGCGCCACCGGATGGCAGACCCTCGTGAACATCGTTATTCCTCTGGCAAAACCCGGAATCGTGATTGGCTCGATCTTCGTGATCACGATCGTGATGGGTGATTTTGTCACGATAGGGGTGATGGGCGGCCAACAGATTGCATCTGCAGGCAAGATCATCGAGGCCCGCCTGAACGCGCTGCAATTCCCGGCGGCCGCAGCCAATGCGGTCATCCTGCTCGGCATCACAATCCTGATCATTTCGGCGCTGACCCGAATCGTCGATGTTCGTAAGGAATTATGAGATGGGCGAGAAGCGACCGCGATCCTTCTATCTCCTCGCCGCATTTTTCACCGCCTACGTCCTGTTTCTCTATGGACCGATGTTTGCGATCTACATCCTGTCGTTTCAGGGACCCGATGGTGGCCTGACCTTTCCCATGAATGGCGTGTCCCTCGTGTGGTTCGGCAAGGTCTTCTCCGGTTCGGGCATCGTCGACATCGGAGCATCCTTCAAGCGATCGCTTCAGCTCGGCCTCGTCGTCATGGCGCTCACGGTCGTTCTCTCCGTGTCAGCGGGCATGGCCTTCCGGAGATCGTTCCGCGGCGCGACCTTCCTGTTTTATGTTGCCATCGCAAGCCTGATCATGCCGTCGATCATCACATCGCTTGGCATCGCCCTGGAATTCCGCCTGCTTGACGATTTCATCATCAAGAGCGGGGTCGGAGATTGGACAACGGCCATGGGCCTGTTTACGTCCGGCCTTGGCGCGCATTTGACCTGGACCTTGCCATTTGGCCTTCTGATCATGTTTGCGATCTTCAACCGGTTCGACAGCCGTCTCGAAGAGGCGGCACGCGACCTTGGCGCAACGCCGTGGCAGACATTTCGGCACGTTGTGCTGCCGATCATATTGCCGTCTGTCGTCGGTATCGGCCTGTTTGGATTTACCTTGTCCTGGGATGAACTTGCACGCTCAAGCCAGACCATCGGTTCCGTCAATACGTTACCGCTTGATTTGCAGGGCTTGACGACCACCGTTACAAAGCCAGATATCTATGCGCTTGGAACACTGACGAGTGCCGTTTCGTTTCTCGTCATTTTCCTGGCGCTGCTTGTCATACTTGTGCTTCAGGCCCGACAAAGGCGTCACGGATCGGATGCAGGCAAGGGAATGGTGTAGAATGGGGCTCCTGCGCGTCTCGATCGTCAGCCCGACACTGCCCCTGAGATGACGGCGAAGATTGGCCTGGTCAGCCGCGCCGTCGCGGCCCCGGAGATCATCGATCAACTTAAGCCAACGAAAGACAGGGAGACCCAAGCAAAACTGATCACACAGCGCTCCCTGCAGTGTGAATCTTTCTCTTCAGTCCACAGACCATGTCAATCCGCCGATTGGCTCTCCGACACTGCGGGGCCTTGTTGGAGGCGCCATTGTAGCAGCGAATAGGCTGGATCGGACTGCAGGTGATGTTCGAAGACTCCTGCGACCGCAGTTCCGATGACGAGGGTTTGCCGGGGATCGCCCAGGAGGTTGCCCACCATCCGTACGCGGCCGGCGTGCGGCAGCTCGACGAGCAGCGCGACATACGGGCCGTGCTGCTTCAACGCCGCATGCGAGGGATGCCACACGCGTTCCCAACTGAAGATGCGTCCGATCGGTTCGACCTCAGTCCACGTGAGATCAAAGGCGTGACAATGATGGCAGATCCATTCCGGTCCGAACTGCCAGGTAGTGCAGCGGTCACACCGTTGCACCAATAGCCGGTTTAGGCGCAAGCCCGCCCAGTAGGGTGCCGAGAGCCCATCTGGCTCGCTGACCGGGATGGGCAGCCCGGCAGGAAGATGGTGCGCACGTGCGGCCCCACTCATAACGTCGCCTCCGAGCCCAGGATAAGGTTGCTGGCCGGCGTCACCATCGGGCCGCCGATGACCAATGCGACGTCGTTTCGTGGAACCTGGTTCGTCGACGTTCCGCGTACCTGCCGAACGGCTTCCAGCACGAGCTCGAGGCCGTGCATGTAGCATTCGGCAAGATTGCCACCACTGGTGTTGAGCGGCAGCCGCCCGGACGGCGCGATCAAATTGTCGACGGTCAGGAATTCGTTGGCGTCCTCCGGTTTGAAGAAGCCGTGCTCTGCCAAGGCCATCACGACGCCGCCAGTGAAATTCTCGTACGCCTGGACCACGCCGACATCGGAGGGCCCTACTTCGGCCATGCGGTAGAGATCGGGGGCGACGGTGTCGAAACTCGCCGTGGCGTAGAGCGGCGCGTTGTGCGCCGTCGCGGCCGCGCGATGTCCGGATCCGAAGGCCGCGCCGAGCACATAGACGCCCTTGTGCCGGAAGTCGCCGGCGCGCTCCGCCGGAACCAGCAGCAAGGCTGCGGCGCCGTCGTTTTCCATGCAGCAGTCGTAGAGATGGAACGGCTCCACGATCCAGCGCGACGCATCGTATTTCTCGGCGTCCAGCGGCTTGCCGTGCATCACGGCGCGGGGGTTGGCCTGCGCATGGTGATAGGCGGCGAGCGCAATCGCGCGCAACGCCTCTTGCCGCACGCCGTGATCGTGCATGTAGCGCCGCACCCGCATGGCAAAGCGCTGCGGCGGCGCCAGCACGCCATAAGGCATCAGGTAGGACCGTTCGCCCGAAACGGTGTGGATCCCGCCCGCCTGTCCAAACCGGCCATATTGGCCCTGCGCCAGCGAGCGGAACACCACGACACAATCGGCGAGACCCGCGGCGATCGAGGCCGCCGCGTTGGCAACCGCGGCACAGCAGCCGCCGCCGCCTCCGCCCCATTGCATGGTGGCGGAGCGCAATCGATGCGTCCCCAGCGCCGCGGCCAGCCGTGAGGCTTCGCTGCGATCGTCGCTGTAGGACGAGAACCCGTCGATCTCGCGGGGATCGAGCCCGGCATCTTCGCAGGCTGCCAGAATGGCTTTCAGCGCAAGCTTGAATTCCGGGTCGGGCGAAGCGCCGTGGCGATAATACTCCGTTTCGCCAATCCCGATCACGGCCACACGGCCCCGCAGCGTCCGCTCGTCTCTCGCGCGCGCCGTCACGACTTGGCGTCCTGTCGTGAGGGCTGGCCGCCGAAGGCTCCACCTGCGGCAAGCCGCGCGATCTCCGCCTCATCGTAGCCGAGCAACTCGCGCAGCACATTTTCGGTGTGCTGCCCGACAGCCGGTGCCGCAATCGGATCGACGATCGGCGTCCGCGAATAGCGGATCGGCAGGTTCACGTTCGGAACCCAGCCCAGCGTCTCGTGCGGGATCCGGGTAACGATCCCGCGTTCCCTTGCCTCCGGGGAGCGGATCGCCTCGCCGACGGTGCGCACCTGGCCGCAGGGCACTCCGGCCGCCCGCATCCGCGACTGCCAGTGCGGCCAGGGCTGCCGGGCAAAGGCCTCGCCGAGGATTGCGAACAACTCGTCGCGCCGACGGATTCGATCGGGGCCGGTTGCATAGATCCCGGCGGCCGCGAGATCCTCGCGCTCGAGAACCTGCGCCATCAGGCGCTGGAAGATCTTGTCGTTGCCGCAGTTGATATAGAAGGCGCAATCGCTGGCCTGAAACACGCCCGACGGACAGGTGTCCGGGCTGGTATTGCCGCTTCGCTTCGGATCGGCATTGTTGAATAGCGACTGCATGGTCGCATAGCCGGTCATCAGGACGGCATTCTCGAACAACGAAACCTCGATGGCCTGGCCCTGCCCGCTCCGCTCGCGTGCGAACAACGCGCCAAGGATCGCATTGCTTGCCATCATCGCGGTGCTGATATCCATGACCGGCGACAATGCGCGCACGCCCTCGCGGTCGGCGTAGCCGTTCATCGACACGAAGCCGCTCTCGACCTGCGCGATCGGATCGAACCCGAGGCGGTCCGAAAACGCCCCGTCGCGGCCATAGGCCGACACCGAGCAATAGACGATCTCCGGTCTGATCCTGCGGCAGCTCTCATAGTCGAGCCCCAGCCGCGCCATCACATCAGCCGAAAAGTTCTCGACAAGGACATCCGCCGTCGCGATCAGCTCGCGCGCGACCTTGAGGCCCTCAGGGGACTTGAGATCGACGGCGACGCTGCGCTTGTTGCGGTTGGTCCAGAGGAACGGCGCACCGTGCCTGAGATCGGGATGCATCGGAGGATAGCGGCGCAAATCATCACCACGGCCCGGCACTTCGACCTTGATCACTTCGGCGCCCATGTCGGCGAGGATCATGGTCGCAAACGGTCCCGCGATGAAATGCGAGAAATCGATCACCCGGACCCCTTGTAGCGCCCGTGGCGCGTCGGCAGGGCGCGGCGTGTGCTCAGGGAAGTCGGCTTCAAGTTGATCCAGCATCGGGAGGTCCGTCAGTTTGAGAAGTGTTGATCCGAAGGTCGCGGGCGGCGGCGTCAATTGCTCTTCGGTGGCTCGACGAGCGAGCATCCGCCCTGGTCAAGCGGCCGAAACGCCTCCGACCCGGACAGCATGCCGACCTGCTCCAGCAGGTCCCATTTGCTCTTCGACGCATTCGGGCTCTTCACTTTCAGGATGTACATGTTGTGAATGGCGCGGCCGTCCGCGCGCACCACGACCGGCCCGAACAAGGCGTCGTCGATCGGCTTCTCCTTCAACTTCCGGATCACGGCAGGCGCATCATTGGTTCCTGCCGCCAACGCCGCGTTGAGATAGGCCAGCACCGAGGAATAGACGCCGGCGTGAAACGCGGTCGGCGATTGGCCGTGCTGACGCGCGCTGAACTTTGCCGACCAGGCACGGCTGGCATCGTTGAGGTCCCAGTAGAACGGCTGGGTGATGATCAGCCCCTCCCCGACAGCAAGGCCGCTCGATTCGACATCGTTGGTGGTGGTCAACAGCGCCGCGAAGGTGCGCCCGCTCTGTTTCAGCCCGAACTCGGCGGATTGCTTGATCAGGCTGACCGTGTCGCCGCCCGCGGTCGCGAATGCGATCACGTCGGCGCCGGAGCTCTCGGCTTGCAGGATGAACGAGGCATAGTCCGCATTGTTGATCGGCACATTGACCGATCCGAGCACGGTGCCGCCGCCGGTGCCGATCACCGCCGTGCCGTCGCGCACCATCGACTTGCCGAGCGCATTGTCGGTCGCGATGAAGTACCATTTCTTGCCGCCGTGACGCACGAGATAGGCACCGATCGTGTGCGAGGCCGCCCAGGTGTCGAACGTCCACTGGATCGTGTTCGGCGAGCAGTATTTCCCGGTCAGGTCGGAGGACGCCGCGCTCGACGCAATCAGCGCCGCCCTGGTGCCGCGCACGACTTCGTTGACGGCGAGCCCGACGGCCGAGTTCGGCACGTCGGCAACCGCATCAACCTTCTCCTGATCGATCCAGCGGCGCGCGATCGCGGCGCCGACGTCCGCCTTGTTCTGGTGATCGGCCGAAACGACGTCGACCTTGAAGTCGGGATGAATCCGCATGAAATCCTCGGCCGCCATTTTGGCCGCGGTCACCGAACCTTCGCCGGCATTGTCCGAGTAAGGGCCGGACGCATCGTTGAGCACGCCGATCTTGAGGGAGCGCGCAGCGTCCGCCGATGCGGGCGAACTGGTGCAAGCGGCCATAAAGGCGATTGCGGCAATTTGCGAAAGATACTTCATTTGTTTCCACCCGCCATATGTTGTTGTTCTAGAGATCGAGCACGAGCGTGCGGGACCTGGCGCCCGAGCAGCAGATCATGACGCTCGTGTTCGCCGCCTGCTCTTCCTTGCTCAGAAACTGGTCGCGATGATCGGGTATGCCCTCGAGCACGCGCGTCTCGCAGGTGCCGCACACTCCCTCGGCGCAGGCATAGTTGGCGGTGACACCGGCATCCAGCAACGCATCGAGGATCGTTTTGCCGGGCTCGACCGCGATCGTGCGATTGCTTCGCGCCAGCTTGACGTTGAAGCCCCCATCGGTTGAGGGCGCTTCCCGGGCCTGGAAATATTCGACATGGACGCGATTGGCCGGCCGTTCGGCCGTCGCCGCCTCGAATGCCGAGAGCATGGGCACCGGACCGCAGCAATAAAGATGCGCGTGGGCCGGCGCATTGCCGACAATCGCCGGCAGGTCGAACAGACGCCCCGATCGCTCATCGTCGAGATCGAGATGTATCCTGGAATGGAGGTCGGATCGGAATATGTCGAGCTCGTCGAGGAATGCTGCGGCGGCGCGCGTCCTCGCGGCGTAGAACAGCTCCCAGTGCCGTCCGATCGTCTCCAGGCGCCGGATCATGGACAATAGCGGCGTGATGCCGATGCCGCCGGCGATCAGGACCGAATGCTCTGCCTCTTCGTGCAGCACGAAATTGTTGCGCGGTCTGGAGATCGTCATGATATCCCCGACCTTCGTGGAGTCGTGGACGAAGCTGGAGCCGCCCCGGCTCTCGACATCCTTGCTGACGGCGATCACATAGCGGTGGCGCTCGCGCTGATCGTTGACGAGCGAATAGCTGCGGATCATGCCGTTCGCCAGATGCAGGTCGATATGGCTGCCGGCCGTGAACGGCGTCAGCTCTCCGCCCCTGCGCTCGATCAACTCATAGGAATTGATCCGCTCGGCCTCGTAGCCGATGCGTTTGACCAGCACGTCCTGCGTCATTTCAGCCATGGCGGGGTGCGCTCACAGCTCGTAGCCGAAATCGGCACCGAGCTTCGCTCGCATGAACGGCGCACCGACGTCGACCCAGGAATCCTCCGGCGGCAGCCGCAGCGACACCGCCCGCACCATGAACACGTCGGGGTCCAGGACACCCTTGGGCTTGACGGCGTGATCGCGATAGGCGCCGAGCGCCTCCAGAATGAAGCGCCGCGTCATCGCAATTCCCGTGTCGCTCGAGCAGAGCGTCTCCCTGGTGCGATCGAAGATCGGCGAGACGCCACTCTGGCAGGCTCCGTCCTGCACCCAGAGCCCCGGCAGGCCCGAGAACCAGGTGGTGCGCTGCGCCTCATAGTCGAATTGAAAGCCGTTTCGCGGATTGTATTTGGTCCAGTAGCCTGCATACGGAACCGTCACCGGGTGCTGAACCAGCGCGTGGCGGCTGGCATGACCGCTCTCGCGGCCCTTGTGGCCTTCGGCGAAGACCTGCCGCGTTTTCTCCAGCAGCGGTTCCGACGGATGATAGGAGAACATGATGCAGAGCGTGTTCTCGTCGTCGATCGGCACCCAGGCGTGCCCGCTCAGATCCGGGAACGGCGACAGCGGCGGCACCAGCGTATAGAACGGCAGCATGAACTGGTTGACCCGCCAGTACAGGGTGTTGGCATCGTAATTGCGCCGCGCAGCGATGCTCATGCCGAAATCCTGCTTGATGCATTCGAAGGTCGGCCGCAGGTCGCGCTTCTGGATCCAGGCGCTGGTCGTGCCCTGGGCGTCGAGCCGGCCATGAAGGAGCGGCGCGTGCGCCGAGTCGATCTCGCCTTCGACCGCTTGCAGCCAGTTGCACTCCTGGACGCGGACCGAGATGTGCACCTGCTCGGCCGGCACCAGATTCCATTCGAGATTCGGCAGCGGCGGCAACTCGGCCTGGTCGGGACCCATATAGGTCCAGATCATTCCATTGCGCTCCTTGCAGGGATAGGCCTTGATCCGGACCCGCTCCTTGAGGCGGCTGCGCACCGGCTCGGCCGGCATGTCCGTCACCGCGCCGGTGACGTCGAATTTCCAGCCGTGATAGACGCAGCGCAGCCCGCAATCCTCGTTTCGCGCGAAGATCAGCGGCGCGCCGCGATGCGGACAGGCCTGATCGACCAGCCCTACCCGCCCCTCGGTGTCGCGGAAGGCGACCAGATCCTCGCCGAGCAGCCGGATGCGCTTGGGCTGTCCGTCCTTGGTGAGATCCGCCGACGGCAAGAAGGGAATCCAGTAAAGCCGAAACAGATCGCCGAGCGGTGTTCCCTTGCCGACCCTCACCAGGCGTTCATTGTCTTCGCGCGAGAGCATGGATTTGCCTCCTTCAATTGCGTGTGGCCGGGCCCGCCGCGCCGCCGAGAAGCGCGGCGACGCGGTCAGACAGTCCGAGATCCTGAGCGGTCCAAAGCGGGTCGGACCCGGTGAGCGGCTTGCGTGGAATCGGAGGCAGCTTGCCCTCCTCCACCAGGCCGACGATCAATTCAATGCGGCTCCGCTCCAGCTCCCGGAGGGCGTCCTCGACGACGGCGGCTTCCGCCGTGCATCCCGGCAGTTCCGGATAGGCAAGCCGAACCCGCCAGTGCCCCGGCTCGGTTTCGACCGCCTCGGCCTCGAGCAAATAGGGAATCGACAGCAGCTCACGCAGGTCCAAGTTCAACCTCCCTGAACGATGTCTTGGCATCGCATTTGATACGTATACGTACTACATTGCAAAATGCGTGACAAGGCCGAAAGCAGTTGCGTCGTGCCGCGAACAGACCGGGGGCGGTTCACCGCAGGGTTGAGGACGTCAGGCCAAGCTGCTAACGGCTAACGCGAATTCGAAAAATCGGAGTCCAACGACGGCATGGCAGCCGACAAGGGTATGAAGCCGAGTTCGGCCACGGACATTGCGCGCGACTGGCAGCTTGAAGGCGGCGTCGGATTTCTGCTGCGGCTGCTGGAGGCCCGCTATGACGGGCTCTATCAGAGCATGACGCGCCAGAGCGACATCACGCCGCGGCAGTTCGGCGTGCTGATGGCGCTGTACCAATTGGGTCCTCTCACTCCATCGATTTTGGCGGACCGGATCAGTTGCGATCGCAACACGCTCAGCGAGATGTTGAAGCGGATGGTGGCGCGCCGACTGGTTTCGAAGAAGAACAATCCGGATGACCGCCGCTCGCTCCAGGTGCAGATCACCGCCAAGGGCGAGGAAGCGCTTCTGGCCGTCATCCCGGCCGCGGCCGAGCTGCAAAACATCATGCTGGCGCCCCTGCCCAAGGAGGACCGCGCGCATTTCCTGAAATGCCTGCTGGCGATCGCGAAGGCTCCGCCGCCGGACGCTCCGTCCGACAGCTGAGATCGCAGCCTAGGCCGGCGTCCTACCAAACGTGCCCGCGGCCGCGAGCGCCGCAATTGCGTCCGGCGATAATCCGAGAATTCGCGACAGCACATCGTCCCGCTGCGCGCCGATCCCGGGAACCTGACTTCCGATCGACGTATCGGCCCCCGACATCTGCCATGGCGCATTGACGCCGACGAATTCGCCGGCACCATCCGAGACCGTCCCGAACACACCACGTTGATGAAGATGGGCGTCGGTCAGCGCGGCACCCGGCGTCCGGTACTCGGCGCAGGGAACTCCGGCACGATCCAGCGCCGCGATGCATTCAGCGACGGTGTGGCGCTCGGTCCATTGCTCGATCACCTGCATCATGGCGGTCCAGTTGGCGCCGCGCGCCGGAATAGTGGTGAAGCGCGGATCGTTCGCCAGCTCGTCCTGCCCCGTCACCTCACATAGCGCAGCAAAATTGCGCGGCGTGACCGGGGCGATCAGGATATCGCCATCGCGCGTGCGGACCGGCCCATAGGTCGGACGCGGCGAGCGGATCGGGAATTGGGCTTCCTGGAGTTCATAGACCAGCAGGTTGAGCATGCAGTCCATCAAGGCCACATCGACGCGCTGCCCCTTCCCGGTACGTTCGCGCTGGACCATCGCAGTCTGGATCGCCGAGTAGCCGAAGATGCCGCCGAGGATGTCCGCGACAAAGATCGCACCTGCCGCGGGACGCTCCCGGTCGCCGGCATAGCGCATCAGCGAGGTGTCGAACCCGCTTTCGGCGTGCACGATCATGGCGTAGGCCGCGCGCTCGGCGGCGGGGCCTGCCTGGCCATAGCCCGAGATCGAGCAATAGATCAGGCGCGGGTTGATCTCGCGCAGCGCATCATAGCCGAGGCCGAGCCGGTCCATCACGCCCGGACGGAAATTCTCGACGAGGATATCCGCCTCCGCGACCATGCGATGCACGAGCTTGATGGCATCGGCGCTCTTCAGGTCCAGCGCCAGGCTGCGCTTGCCGGCATTGAGCTGACCGAAATAGGTGCTGTGGCCTTCGCGCAGCGGCGTCCGCAGCCGCATGTCGTCGCCTTCCGGCGGCTCGATCTTGATGACCTCGGCACCGACGTCGGCGAGCAGCCGCGCGCAATAAGGGCCTGCCACCATGATGGAAAAATCCAGCACCCGCACACCGGCGAGCGGCGCCCTGTCGCCATCCTTCTGCATCCGATCTCTCCTATCTCGGCAGCCCGAGCGCGCGTTGCGCGATCAGGCTACGCTGAATCTCGTTGGTCCCGATGCTGATCACCCACATCAGCGAGTGCCGCAGGTTTTGCTCGAAGCGGCCATTGTCGATCGCGCCCGGCATCTGTTCGGACAGCGCGGCCCGCATGCCGAGAATGTCGAGCGCAGCCTCGCCAAAGCGCTCCATCAGCTCTCCCGAGAACACCTTGCTGATCGCGCCATATTCCGGCGGCGTCGCACCATCGGCGGCAAGCTCGGCACAATGCATCATCAACTGGCGGCCGATCTCGATCTCTGAGGCCAAGGTCGCCATCTTGTCGCGGACGATCGGGTTATCGGCCAGGGACCGATCACCGATCACACGCAAGCGCAGCTGCTCGAAGGCGTGCGCGACCTTCAGGACGATGCCGCCACCGACCAGCCCTCGCTCGAAAGCCAGCGCGCCGGTCAGCACCTTCCAGCCGCCATTGACCTCACCAACCAGGTTCTCGGCGGGAATCCGCACATTGTCGTAGAAGATGTTGGCAAACGTGCCGTCATACATGGTGACGGATGGACGGATGGTGATGCCCGGCGCATCCATCGGCACGATGAACATGCTGATGCCGGCATGCGGCGGCTTGGCGTCCTTGTCGGTCCGCGCGGCGAGGAACATGTATTTTCCCCACCAGGTGGTGGTCCAGATCTTCTGGCCGTTGATCACCCAGTGATCGCCGTCCCTGGTCGCGCTGGTGCGCAACGCCGCCAGGTCTGAACCCGCCTGGGGCTCGCTGTAGCCCATGCCGTGCATGGCTTCGCCGCGCAGGATTTCCGGAAGATACTTTTGCTGCTGCTCTGCCGTGCCGAACATCATCAGCGCGTTGGCCTGGATCGCCGCACCGATCCGCGGTGCCTCGCCCTGCTCCATCGTCTCCATGAAGGCGATCTGCTCCAGCGGCGAGCGGGCCTGGCCGCCGAACTGCTCCGGCCATCCGAGGCCAATCCATCCGGTCTCGCCGATATATCGGGCAAAGCTCGCATCGAACTCGCGCTTGGCGAACGGCCTCTGATCGAACGCCTCCTTCGCATCCCCGGTCCAGTTTTGTGCGAGCCAGCGCCGGACCTGCTCACGAAATGCATTTCCGGCGGACCCGAGGTTGTATTGCGGCAGCCCGGCGCCGCCCGCATCCAACAGTCGCGCGGCCAGTCTGTGCTTTGCATCCGAGGCGCCACCGATCCCGATCGTATCGAGGTGCACGCGCTTGAAATGGATCGGCGCCTCATGCTCTTCGGCATAGCCGATTGCACCGAATGTATGCTGGGTCTCCAGTGATACCTGCCGCAGCGCATTTACGGAAAATGCCGAAGCGCAATCGGCGAAGTAGCGCCAGTCGTCGCAGCCGTCATCATGCAGTCTGGCGGTATGCTCGAGGATCAGCCTGACGCCTTCGAGTGCGATCAGGCAGTTCGCCAGCTTGTGCTGGATCGCCTGGAACTTGCCGATCGGTTGGCCGAACTGGCGCCGTTCCTTGGCGTAGTCCACGGCCAGCTCAAACGCACGCCGCGCCGCGCCGTAAGCGCGCGCGGTCAGCGCCGCTCTGCCCTTGATGCGGAGATCGTCCAGATTGACCGTCCCGACCGGAATGCGCGCGAGCGGCGCGGCGGTCAGCCTGACTTCGTAGAACCCCCACGCCCCCATCGCGCGGGTCGGGACGCATTCGACACCGGGACCGCCAAGATCGATCAGCGCAAGATGGGCCTGATCGAGCCCGACCAGAAGATGCGTGGCGCCACCCGCTGCCTCGACGAAGCGGAGCACACCCGTTGCCTTGAGCTCCGTGGCCGCGATCGAACCCGTGCCCGGATCGCGGTCCAGCGCCCCGAATGAGAAGGCGACGATCGCCGTCCCGGAATGCAGCCGCTCCAGCAGACCCGCCACGACGTCGACCCGCGAACCGGCGACCGCCAGATTGGCGAGCGCCGCTGACCACATCGGCGCCGGACACCCGGCTCGGCCGAGCTCCGCCATGACGACGAAGATCTCGGCGAGCCCGCCTTCACCGCCCTCTGCGCCAAGCGCGGCGACGCCCTGCCCGACCAGCTTGCGCCAGATCGCCGATACCTCGTCCGGCGAGGACGACGCCGTCGCACCGCGCGGACGCCAATGCTCATCGAGGAAGCCGCGCAAGGAATCGCGCAGCATCCCTGCGACATCGTCATTCGATGCGTCAGGCGCCGTCATTGTTCAGCCCCGAGCTACGCCTGACCGAATCTCGGCTTGCGCTTCTCCTTGAACGACATCGTCGCTTCCTTGTGGTCGGCGGTCTCGAACGTCACCTGCTCCAGTGCCATCGAGGCCTCCAGCAGCATGTTCACGCGCTCCTTGACGATCTGGTTGATCGACAGCTTGGTCCAGCGAATGGCCCAGGTCGGACCGTTGGCGAGCTCGACCGCAATCTCGCGGGCCTTGGCCAACACTTCGGCGCGCGGCGCGACATGGTTGACCAGCCCGATCCGCTCCGCCTCCTTGCCCTTCAGGAGCGTGCCGCGGATCAGGAATTCCTTGGCCTTGTTGATGCCGATCAGCAAGGGCCAGATCACCGTGCCGCCGTCGCCCGCGACCAGGCCGACACGCGAGACATGGGTGTCGCCGATCCGCGCATCTTCGGCCATCACGGTGATATCGCAGAGCAACGCATGGGTCGCAGCCAAGCCGATGGCGTCGCCATTGATTGCCGCGATGATCGGCTTGTCGAGCTCGAGCTGGCGGGTGACGCCGCGCCGACTGATCATGGGATCATGCACCTCGCCCTCTTCGAGCACGTCGCCGCCCGGACGCTCCGACATCGCCTTCACGTCGCCGCCGACGCTGAAGAAGTCACCGGCGCCGGTCAGCACCACGGCATTGACGGCGTGGTCGTCGGCGAGGTCGTCCCAGATCGTCCGCAGCTCGCGGATCAGCTTTTGGTTGATGGCATTGCGTGCCTGCGGGCGATTCAAGGTCACGGTCGCGACCTTATCCGCGACCTCGACCGTCAGGCATTCATACTTGGCGTAGTTGGACACGTTTGCCTCCATTGTTATTGCCGTTTGAGTGTTGATCTATTCGCCGGCGCTGCGCGCTACCGGCGCAACCCGGGTTGCACGTCAGCCAATGCGACGTGAAGCGACATGGCGCCAGGGTCCTGCTCCAGCATGCGCTGCACGGATTCCAGGTGCGAGCGCAGCAGCCGGCTCGCCAGCGCCACGTCTCGCTCGCTGAGCGCCGCCAGGAACTGCCGTCGCTTCTCCGCCAGCCGCGCCATCGCGACCCCGCTGGAAGCGACCTTGGCGTAGACGAAGCGCATGTGTATCTCGGTGACCGAATCCACGATCATCGCAATCACCTTGTTGCCGGTCGAGGCCGCGAGCAACTTGTAGAATTCGCGCGAGCATTCGACCCGGTCCAGCAGCCGGCCTTCCTTCGTCGCAAGCTCGGTCCGCTCGATATTGGCTTCCAGCGCATCGAGGTCGGCGCGCCGCGCATTTGCACAGGCCAGCTGCACCACGAGGTCGAGCACGTGCACCCGCGCCTCCGACAGTTCCCGCACCGATATCGTCCCGAGGCTCAGCATGTCGCGCATGACCTCGTTCATGCGCCGGGTGTCGCCCTGCTGGATGAAGGCCCCACCCTTGACGCCCTTCTGCAGCCGCAGCACGCCAGCCATCTCCAGGCTGCGCAGCGCTTCCCGCAACACATTCCGGCTGACCCCGAGCTGCTGCGCGAGTTCGCGCTCGGCCGGCAGCTTGTCGCCGGGCTTCAGCACGCCGAGCGCCAGCTGCTCGCGAATGCGCTCGCAGATCTCCTCGAACGTCCGCCTGGTGTGGATCGGCTTGAACGTCGGCGTGGCCGCGGTGCCGGCCGCACGGAGATCGGTGGCCCGCTCCCTGCGGTTCGGCGAGGCGGTGCGGGGGCGCTGCGGCGCGCGGGGGCTTGACTTGGTGCTCATGCAGTGAATTATTAAATGGATCACCCATTCAATGGAAGTCCCTTTTTGGCTTCCGGCAAAGAAAACAAGCGGGGAGTGGTATGAGTTTTTCCGATGAGCAGGTCGCTTTCCGCGACAATTTGCGCAGAATGGTCGTAAGGCACGTGGCGCCGATCGCCGCCGAAATCGACGAGACCGACCGCTTCCCGCTCGAGCTGGTCAAGCTGTTCGGCGAGATGGGACTGATGCAGCTCTGGGTGCCGGAGCGCTATGGCGGCCCGAACGGCAACCTCACCATGGCCTGCATCGCGCGCGAGGAGATCTCGAAGGTCTCGCCAGCCTGCGCATCGATCGCGGCGCTCAACACCATGTTCATCATGCCGCTGCTGCATTTCGGTTCGGAAGAGCAGCGCCAGAAATATTTGCCGATCATCGCCCAGGGCGGGGTCGTAACGGCGATCGCGATCTCGGAGCCACAGGCCGGCTCCGACGTCGCCGCGCTCAACACCCGCGCGCGGAAGGACGGTGACAGCTACGTCCTGAACGGCCGCAAGCAATGGTGCAGCTACGGCGTCGTCGCCGACTACATCGTGGTGATGGCGCGAACCAGCGATGGCGCCGGTGCGGACGGAATCAGCGCCTTCATCGTTGAGCCGAAGAAGATGCCGGGCATTAGTTTCGGCCGCCACGAGCGCAAGATGGGCTTTCGCGGCGCGCCCAACACCCCGATCTTCTTCGACAATGTCCGGGTGCCGGCCGAAAACCTCGTCGGCGAGGAAGGCAAGGGCTTTCGCGCGTCGATGCGTGCGCTCGACCTCAACCGCCCGACCATCGGCGCCCAGTCGGTCGGCCTCGCGCAAGGCGCGCTCGATGCCTGCATCGACTACGCCAAAGAGCGCAAGCAGTTCAAACAGCCGATCGCCGAGTTCCAGGGCGTGCAGTTCATGCTCGCCGACATGGCGATGCAGATCGAGGCGGCCCGTGCGCTGGTCTATGAATGCGCCCGCGCCGGCGATGCCGGCGACTGGAAGCGGCTCAACGTGCTTGCCAGCATGGCCAAATGCGTCGGCAGCGACATGGCCATGAAGGTGACGACCGACGCGGTCCAGATCTTCGGCGGCTATGGCTACACCATGGATTACCCGGTCGAACGCATGATGCGCGACGCCAAGCTGACCCAGATTTTCGAAGGCACCAACCAGATCCAGCGCGTGGTGATCGCCCGCGAGCTGCTGCGCTGACACGGATCGATTGCAACAAGAAACCAACTACAGGGAGAAACGACCTTGAACCACATCATCGACCGGGCGTTGGCGGCCGCCGCGCTGTCGGCGCTGCTTGCGGCGCCCATCTACGCGCAGAAAGCCTATGGACCCGGCGCCAGCGATACCGAGATCAAGCTCGGCCAATCGACGCCGCTGAGCGGCCCCGCCTCCGCGTTCGGCGCGGGCGCCGGGCGCGCCGTGGTCGGCTATTTCGAAATGCTGAATGCGAAGGGCGGCATCAATGGCCGCAAGGTCAACTTCACCCAGCTCGACAATGCCTACAGCGCGCCAAAAGCGGTCGAGCAATCCCGCAAGCTGATCGAAGACGTCGGCATATTGGCTGAGGTCGGTACGATCGGCACCGCGCCCAACGTCGCGATCCAGAAATACCTCAACGCCAAGCAGGTGCCGCAGCTGTTCATCACCGCCGGCGGACGGCGTTTCAACGATCCCAAGACCTTCCCGTGGACGGTCCCGCTCTACCCGGACTTCGAAACCGAGGGCCGCGTCGTCGCCAAGTACATCCTGACCGCAAAGCCCGACGCCAGGATCGGCGTGCTGTATCAGAACGACGACTACGGCAAGGACTATCTCAGGGGCCTCCGCGCCGGTCTCGGTCCGAAGGCCGATCTGATCGTCGCGCAGGCCTCCTACGAACTTGCCGACCCGACGATCGACTCGCAGATCGTCCAGCTGAAGGCTGCCGGCGTCGACACGCTGATCGAGCAGTCGTCGTCGAAGGCCGCCGCGCAATCGATCCGCAAGGTCTACGAGCTCGGCTGGAAACCGCTGCACGTGATCGGTGGCTCCACGGCATCGGTCGAAACCATCCTGAAACCCGCAGGCCTTGAAGCGTCGAAGGGGTTGGTCACGACACAGTTTCTCAAGCAGCCGGGCGATCCGGCCTGGGCCAATGACGACGAAGTCAACGCCTACAAGGACTTTCTGAAGAAATACGCGCCGTCAGCCAATCCAGACGATTATTCCGTGCTGGTCGCCTACATGAACATGCACGCCGTCTCGCTGGCGCTGCGCAAATGCGGCGACGACCTGACCCGCGAGAACCTTATCAAGCAAGCTACCTCGCTGAATGGCGAGCGATTGCCGATGATGCTCCCAGGTGTCACGATCAGCACCCAGCCCGGTGACTACACGCCATTCAGGACTCTGCGGATTGCGACATTTGACGGAAGGAGCTGGTCCTTGACCGGCGCCCCTCTATCGGCCGACTAGACCGGACCTCGGGCGAAAGCCACCGTAGACCCTCGCTGGGTCGGTAAGACAGGAGGCTCGGGAAATGTTCGTCAACGACATTGGTTGCAGGCATCCCCCGGGGCCGATGCCGCCCCCTCACCTCGGAAGTTTGTTTCACATAGGTGGTGACAGGATTTTTCTTGATCTCCCGGTGCACACGTCATGCACACGCCGCCTTCCAATCGGTTGAAAAACTTGAACTCTCGCGCCAATCCATCATGGGAGCTATATTTCAATAATTTACCTTGGCATTCAACAGGCATGCCCTACGAACGTGCGCACTTCAAACTAGCCGAATTTGCGCACGCTGATGCGCGTTTTGACCTGCAAGTGCCCACCTCACGCAAAACAAATTGGTGCGTTGCTCGAATGTCCGGATGCTCTCCGGGAAGCCTATTGCGCTTTGTACTCGACCCGCTCGGCGGAGTCGAAATCGAGTCCGTGCCGAGTGGCCCCGGGCTGCGCGCGCGCAAATGCGCCGACACCTGCTTCGGCCGCGACGCGATCGCGGCTGGGCTGGTGGAGGCGGCGAAGCTTTGACGCGGCCTCGTTGCCGCGCAAGATACCGCTGCAACGATGGAGCCGGCTGTCTCAGGAGGCGCGCGTCAAGGCCGCGCCTCCAAAATGAAGCGGGCGGCCCGCTCCCCGATCATCATGGTCGGTGCGTTGGTATTTCCGGAGACGAGCCGCGGCATGATTGAGGCGTCGGCAATCCGGAGGCCCTCGACCCCGCGCACCAGAAGCTGTTCGGAGACGACCGCCATCGGGTCGCCGGAGGCACCCATCTTCGCCGTTCCCGAGGGATGGAACACAGTCTTCGAGATCGCGCGCACATAGTCGGCGAGCGCATCGACGTCGTTCTCCACGCCGGGCTTCGGCAGAGCGCGCCGCTTGATCAGACGCGCCAGCGATGGCGCCTCGGAAATACGAATGGCAAGCTGGACGCCTCGCACGAGGGTGTCGACATCCGCCCGCTCTGCCAGCGAATTGGCAACGAACAGCGCCGGGTCGGCCGGATTCGGCGATCTCAGGCGAACGGTTCCGCAGGACTGCGGGCGCAGCACGCAGGGGCCGATCGAGATGCCGTGTCCGGGCTCTGACGGCCGGTCTGCAAAGCCGTTGAACGTCGGCAAGACGTGAAACTGGATGTCCGGCTCGCCGGTCCCGGCGGTATCGGCAAAGCCGCCGGACTCCACGACCGTCGATGTCAGCAGGCCGGTCTTGGTGAGAAGATACTGCATCATGTGCGATGCGGCGCGAACGCCCTTGTCTTCGCCGAAGATCGAGATCGGATCCTTCGTCTCGCACTGAACGGTCGCCTCCAGATGATCCTGGTAATTCTCGCCGACCCCGGGCAGATCGGAGACGATCTCGATGCCATGTTCGCGCAGATGCGCCGCAGGTCCGATCCCCGACAGCTGCAGGATCTTCGGCGTCGCCAGCGCGCCGGCAGTCAGGATCACTTCGCGCCGCGCCTTGATGGTCGAACCGTCCTCGAGCAGCACGCCGCTCGCGCGCTTGCCTTCGAACACCACTTTGTGGACCCGCGTCGCGGTCCTGATGGTCAGGTTGGCGCGGCGCTCTGCCTCGCGCAGGAAGGCTTCGGCGGCGCTGCGGCGGCGTCCGCGGCTCGTGGTCGTCTGGTAGAAGCCGACCCCCTCCTGCCGCGCGCCGTTGAAATCCTCGTTGTAGGGGATGCCCGCCTCCTGCGCGGCGCGGATAAACGCCCAGGATAGCGGATGGCCGTAGGCACGATCGGAGACATTGAGCTTGCCGCTCGTGCCATGATACGCGCCGGACAGCCGCTGGTTGGCTTCAAGATCGCGGAAGACCGGAAGCACCTCATCGTAGCTCCAGCCGCGGCATCCCATTTGCGACCAGGTGTCGTAGTCCCGCCGCGATCCCCGAATGTAGACCATCGCGTTGACCGAACTACCGCCGCCGATGACGTGCCCCTGGGGCACGATCGACGGGCGCCCGTTCAGGCCCTTCTCAGGCTCGGACGCATAGATCCAGGCATCCCGTCCCTTCTCGAGCACCTTGAAGAAGGTTGCGGGGATATGGATGAACCGGTCGGTGTCGCGCTGTCCGCTCTCGACCAGCAAGACGCGATTGCGCGGATCCTCAGACAAACGGGACGCCAGCACGCAGCCAGCGGAGCCGCCGCCGGCGACGATATAGTCGTACTCCTGCATATCACTCCCTACGACGCGGCCGCTTCCGACCTGTTCCCCAGTTAGACAAACACGGTCTGGACCGTGGTGAACTCCTTCAACCCATCGACCCCGAATTCCACGCCGAAACCTGACTGCTTCACGCCGCCGAACGGCGCGTTCGGCTGAATGGCGCCGTGCTTGTTGATCCAGACCGATCCCGATTCGATGCGTTGCGCGACCGCCTTCGCGCGCGCGAGGTCGGTCCCCCAGACCGAGCCGCCGAGCCCCATCGCGCTTGCATTGGCCTTGGCAATCGCATCCGCGACGTCGGAATAACGGATGATCGGCAGAGCCGGGCCGAACTGCTCCTCGTCCACCAGCCTGCAGCCGTGATCGACATCGGCAACCAGCGTCACAGGATAGAAGTAACCGGGGCCGTCCGATGGATCGCCGCCGACCAGCACGCGGCCGCCCTTCTTTCGCGCCTCTTCGACGAAAGCCGAGACGATCTCGAACTGCCGGCGGTTCTGCACCGGGCCAAGTGTCGAGGTCTCGGAGAGACCGTCGCCGACGACGATCTGTTTCGCATAGGCCGCGAGCTCGCGGCACAGCTCGTCATAGAGGCTGTCATGGACATAGAGCCGCTTCAGCGCCGCACAGGTTTGCCCACCGTTGATGAATGCGCCCCAGAACAGCCCCTCGACGATCTTCTTCGGGTCGGCATCCGGCAGCACGATCCCGGCGTCGTTGCCGCCGAGCTCGAGCGTCAGGCGCTTCAGGCTGCCCGCCGCATTCTGCATGATCTTTCGGCCGGTCGCCGTCGATCCCGTGAACGTCACCTTGCCGATTCCGGGATGCGCCGACATCAGGCTGCCGATCTCGTTGTCGCCGGTGACGACATTCACCACGCCCGCCGGCAGTTTCTCATTGATCAGCTCGACCAGACGGATCGTGCTCAGCGGCGTCAATGGCGACGGCTTGATGATCACGGTGTTGCCGGCGCGGATCGCGGGGATGATATGCCAGCACGCGATCATGACCGGCCAATTCCACGGCGTGATCGAGCCGACGACCCCGATCGGCTTGCGATGCAACTCGACGCGTCCTTCCGCACCGTCCTGCAGGACCTCCACCGGCAGCGACAGACCGCTGGTATAGCGTGTCCAGGCCACGGCGCCACCGATCTCGAAGCGCGACCCGAGCCCGTTCAGCGGCTTGCCCTGCTCGAGCGTCAGGAGCCGCGCGAGCTCCTCGGCATGCTGCTCGATCGTATCGGCGATCGCGCGACAGGCATCCGCACGCTCGCTATCGGGCCGGTCCTTCCAGATTTCAAACGCCCTGGAGGCGGCCGCAACCGCGGCGTCGAGATCGGACGCCGTCGCGAGCGGCATTCCGCCGACGACGGCGCCGGTCGACGGGTTGAGGACGTCCTGGAAACGATCTGTTTCGATCCGGCGCCCGTCGATAAGCAAGCTCCAGCGCTGCATGCAATCTTCTCCTCACGACAACGACTGGCTTCAGCAAAAGCCATCGCACGGCCAATGTCTTGGAGAGGAGCGCGGTTTCGCTTGGACGGGAGCGCAGCAGGTTATCGGCGCGTGACGTCGGTCGGCGAGCAATCGAAGGCCCGCTTGAAGCAGCGATTGAAATAGGAAATATCGTTGAAGCCGGACGAATAGGCGATCTCGGCGATGGTGCCGCCGTCAGAGCCGCGCTGCCGTTCCAGCAGGCGATCCTTGGCCAGCCGCAGCCGGCGATCGCGGATGAAGCTGGTGACGGTGGTTCCGACCGCGCTGAAATCCTCCTGCAAGGTGCGCATCGAGACGCCGAGACGATTGGCGAGCCACTGCGCAGTCAGCCACTCCGCCGTGAGATGGCGGTCCACCAGGGCGCGCGCGAATTCGAGCCGGCCGGACGCCCGCTCCTTCGGACATAGCGGGGTGTCCGGCGAATCCGCGGCGAATGCCTGCCGGGTCGCCTGCAGCAGCAATTGCCGCAATTCGCCGGAGCGCTTGTGGCTCGACGGCAGCTGCAACATCTTGGCAACCAGCGCACGCAGCATGGTCGACATCGGATCCTCGGCGCCGAGCCGCCGTGACACCTCGAAGTCGTTCGGCTTCTCCGACAGCAGCAATTGCCGCGGCAGATGCACCGACAAATGATTGCTGAACTGGCCGTTGAAGAAGAAGTTCGACGGCAGCGAGGAATCGACCAGGATGCAGTCGCCGGGCGAGATGATGCTCTGATGGCCTTGCTGCTCGACCCCGCATACCCCCTGGAGCTGAACCAGCAGGAAGAAGTGCTCGCCATAGTCCTGGCGGATGTCGCGCTCTGCGCGGCGAACCACGTCGACGTCGGTTGCGACCTGGACGATCTCCATGCCCGCGGCATCGCGTAGCACTACGCCGCCATTGACGAAGCCGCGCTCCTCCTGGCCGAACGGATTGAACCGTCCGCACACGGACCGGAGCTTGTCCCTCCATTCCTCCAAAGGCGGCTGGCCCCAGACTTCGGGAGTCCAGCTGCTAAACTCCTGGAGCTGCATGCGCTCCTCCCTGGGAAACGCCGTCGGGCGGCGCTTTTGATAACATGTTAAGCACCTCCGTTGCCGTGTCAACGCCTTTCCGGCAGGGAGAGTGGGCACGGCGCCGCGACCAGCGGTCGCGCAGCGACGGCTTGCTCATGCGAGATAGGCGCTGTGCAGGATGGCGGGATTGTCGATCAATTGCCGCGGCTCGCCAGAAAAGCAGATCCTGCCGCGTTCCATGACATAGACCGCATCGGCGATCTTGAGGGCGATGTGCGTGAACTGCTCGATCAGCAGCACGCCGACGCCCCGCGCGGCCAGCTCCTGCAACACCGGCACCAGGCGGGCAACGACGACGGGGGCGAGACCGAACGACAACTCGTCGGCGAGCAGATAGCGTGGCTTTGCGATGATCGCCTGCGCCAGCGCCACCATCTGCTGCTGTCCCCCCGACAGATTGCCTGACCTGGCCTGAAGACGTTCGCGCAATTCGGGAAAGGTGCCGAGTGCAACATCGATCGCCGATCTCATCTCGGCGCGCGGCAGATGGCTGCCGGCGACCTTGAGATTGTCCTCGACGCTCAGCTCGTTCAGGACCTGGTGTCCTTCCGGGACGGCGGCCAGCCCGCTGGCGCGAATGGCCTCCGGCCGCAAGCCCCTGATCGAGCGGCCATCGAGGGTGATCTCGCCGGAGGTCGCCGGAAGCGCGCCGGCGATCGCCAGCACGAGACTGCTCTTGCCGGCACCGTTGGCGCCCAGCAGCGCGGTGATCCGTCCGGGCGCGAGCGACAGATCGACGCCGTGCAGGACGGTCTTGCCGCTGCGGGCGAGATCGAGGCCCTGCACTACGAGGCCTATGCTCACGTCGCGTCCTCCAGAACACCGAGATAGGCCGCACGGACCTTCGGCTCGGCCAGCACGCTTGCCGTCGCCCCATAGGCGATCGCCGAGCCGAAATCGAGCACCAACGTTGCCGTGCAGGTCGCCGAGATCAGGTCGACATCGTGATCGACCAAAAGCACCTGCGCCCCGCAATGGCCGTGAAGCCGCCTGATGACATCGCGCAGATGCTCGCTCTCATGCTGCGCGAGACCCGCGCCCGGCTCGTCCATCATGATCAGCCGTGGACGGCCGACCATGGCGCGAGCAATCTCCAGCATCCGGCGCTGATAGGCGTTGAGGTCGCGGCCGAGCACGTTGCCCTTGGCGGCAAGGCCGACGAACTCCAGCGCTTGCGCAATCAGTGCAGCGCGCGGCTGCCCATCGGTCGGCACATTGTCGAGAATGGCATTGATGTTGTCGGCCGCAGTCAGGTTCTCGACCACCTGCTCATTCTGGAACGTACGGCGAATCCCGAATGCGGCCCGCTTGTGGATCGCGATGTCGCTCAAATCCTGTCCGTCGATGCCGACCCGCCCCGTGGTGGGGCGTACAAATCCGGACAGGACATTGATCAGCGTCGTCTTGCCGGCGCCATTCGGCCCGACCAGGCCGGTGACCGGCTCAGGCAGGCGCGCCGTCAGCGCGCTCAAGCCACGCACGCCGCCGAACTGCACCGTCAGGTCGTCGATCTCGATCATGGACCGGCCTTCCGTTCGCCACCCACGGCCCGGCGCAGCCGCCCGGCCAGGTCAGACAGTTGGCCGGCGATGCCGTGCGGCGCCGTGATCAAGGCGTGCAGCAGTCCAATGCCGAACACCATGGTCGCGATATTGCCGTCGACGCGGAAATCGTTGAGCAGCGCCGGAAAGGCACGCAACATCAATCCGGCGATGATCGGGCCGAACCAGGAATAGGCGCCGCCGACGATCGTCAGGGCGAACAGCATGATCGATTGGCTCGCCGGAAACGCACTGCCGTCGAGCTGCCCGACACCCCCGGCAAGCACCGCTCCCGCGACGCCGGCGAGGAAACCGGCGAGCGCAAAGGCCCACACCTTGTATGCCACGATGTCGACGCCTCCGGCGAGCGCACAGACCTCGCTGCGGCGGATCATGGCCCAGGCGCGGCCCGGCCGCCCGCGGACATGCGCCAGCACCAGCAGATAGCACAGCACGGTGACGACGATCGCGTAGCGCAGATAGGCTCCATCGCCCTGCGCAATGAGCGGGCGCGCCATCATCAGCCGCGCGCCGGTGCTCTTGCCGAGGATGCCGGGTCCGCCGTCCGGGAAGCCGAACGCGCTGATCAGCACCTGGATCGCACCTGCCATCATCAGGGTGATGATCGCAAGATAGAGCCCGCGCATGCGCAGCGCCGGCAGCCCGACGATCAACCCGACCAGCGCCGCCGAGACGCCCGCGGAGAGCAGCGCGATCTCGAACGGCACTCCAAGGCCATGGGAGATGCGCAGCGCGAACCAGCCGCCGACGCCAAGCAGGCCGAACTGCGCCAGCGACACCATGCCGACCTGGGCGAACAGCACGCTGACGCTGAGGCTCGCGATCGTCAGCGCCGCGGCGGAGATAAACGTGCGCAGCCAATAATTGCTCAGCGCGTCCGGCAGGACATACAGGGCGATCAGCGCGGCCACGCCGAGGGCGATCCCGCGAAGCGGCAATCTGGCGGCGCGAATGGGCGGCACTCCCTCCAGGCTTTGGTCGGTCACGTCAGCTCACCTGTACACGAAGACGACCTTGCGCTGCATCCACAGCAGCGCGCCGACCGCGAATAGAAACGGCACCGCGGTGCGGAACGGGCCGACGATCGGCACCGGCGTCAGCAACGCTTCGCAGACGCCGATCGCAAGGCCGCCCGCAACGGTTGCCGGCAGCGATGCGAAACGCCCGACCACCGCTGCGGCAATCGCCGGAATGACGGCGAATGTCAGCGCCTGGCCGCTCAGCCGCTGCAGATCGGCGAGCAGCACGCCGCTGACGCCGGCCAGCGCGCCCGAGATCACCCAGGCCCAGCCGTCGACGCGGAACACGCGAACGCCAAGCATCGCGCTGAGCTCGCGGCTGCTGGCCAGTGCCCGCATCTGAAGGCCGACGCGGCTATAGGACAGAAATGCCATCACCGCGCAGGTGACCAGCAAGCCGAGAGCGAATGCGACCGCGCGCGTCATCGTGACACGAACGCCCATCAGGTCGAAGCTCATCGTGTCGGTCGGCAGCCGAAGCCGGCGCGGCGCCTCGCCCCAGACATATCCCATGAACCCCAACAAAATGAGTGCGAAGCTGAGCGTCGCAACGGCGCGCATGATCGGATCCGAATAAGCGAGCCGGGGTGCGATCACGCGGCCGTAGAGGAATGACACCGCGACCGCGGCGGCGATCCCGCCAATCCACGACCATTCGGCCGGACCGCCGCGCTCGACGATCGACCAGGAGATAAAGGCCGCCAGGGCGCCGACCGCGCCCTGGGCAAAGTTGACCACGCCGGATGCCCGGTAGAGCACCACGATGCCGACACCGGAGAGTACGTAGGTGGCGGCCGTCGCGAGGCCCGCAACAAGAAAGGGCGTGAAATCGGGCATTGGCTATTTCGCGATGCCGATCGTCTTCTCGAAGGCGTGCACGTCGTCGAGCTCGGGATCTTCCGATTCGATGCAGACCGGTTTCGGCACCAGCTTGCCGTCCTTGACCTGCGACACCGGGCCGGCGTGGTTGGCATTGTGACGGGGTCCGGAGCCGATGTACCAGGGCGAGCAGAACATGTCGCTTTCGAACCGGTTGACGTTGCGCAGCGCAGCCGTCACCGAGGCGCGGTCGATCTTGGCGGGATCCATCTTCAGCAGGGTTTCCGCCGTGACGCGTGCGGCGAGGTAGCCGGCCTGCGAGAAGGTGTCCCTCGGATCGGAGGCCTGGCCATACTTGTCCAGCACCGCGAGCCAGTTCTGCGTATCCGGCGTGCCGGCAGTGGCGGCGTTCAGCTCCATGTCGACCGTAACCTTGCCGTCCCAGTACTTGCCGATCGCGTGCGGGAAGTCCGGATTGTAGAGCGAGGCCGGACCTGCGAAATGCACCTTGTCGGCCAGCCCCTGCTCTTCCGCTGCAGCGAAAATCGGAACCGCCAGCCCCTTGGGCGTGCCGACGCTGATCACGTCGGGCCTGAACGCCATCGCTTCGAGCACGATCGAGGTCGCGTCGAGCGAGCCGGGATCGAACGCGATGATCTTGCCGTCGCCGCCCTGCTTCCTGATCCAGGCGACCGCGCCGGTGCAGGACCACTCGCCGACATTGGGAATGTTCGGCGCGATGCAGACCACACGCTTGATCTTGCCGGGATAGGTCCGCGCGACATCCATCACGGCCTTGGTGTTGCTGACGCGCGGGCCGGCATTGGTCGGCGCATAGTTCTTCTGGAAGAAGCAATCACGCGGCACGCCGACGCCGGCGATCACCATGATGTCTTCCTTCTCGTAGATCCCCTGGTTGGCGCCGCAATCCACGAAGCTCATGTTGCCGACCAGCGCGACCGCCTTCTGATCGCGGATCAGCTTCGCCGCCACCTGCGACGACTGCTCCGGGTTCCAGGCGTCGTCCTCGAGCAGATATTTGACCGGGCGGCCGTTCACGCCGCCGTTCGCATTCAGGCATTTGAAATAGGCCGCCGCGGCGAGCCCCGACGAGCTGAAATTGTCCGGCCCGGTGATGCTGACGATGCCGCCGACCACGATCGGCTCGCCGGTCGCCGCCTTGCCGGTGTTGGCACCGCACTTTGGATCAGCCGCGTAGGCGGCGCTGCCGATGCAGACCGCGAGCATTGCGATGACGGCAGCCAGAATCGTCTGTCTCGATATCATGCGTTTCCCCTCCATACCCCAGACGTCGCGTGGGTTTTCGTTGTTCCGCCGCGCTTCCCCTTGCGCGTCGTGCAATGCAATAGCGGCGCGTTGTTCGGCCGAATTAATCTTGATACTAGGCAGGCGCGATCCGGCGCGTCTTGGACTCGGACGCAATCGGCCTAGGACACAAACGAGCAATGTATGTGTCCGAAGCCCGCGTGCGCCGAGTGACCGATGCCCCCAGCCCCGGCGCACGCGGTCGCCCCGCTACCTCATCGCGTCAGCGACGAGCCTCGTGTCGGTGAACTGCTCGAAGCGCACCACCCGCCCCTCGTCCACATCCCAGACGTGCACGACACGCGCGCGCATTGCCTTGCCGGTCGGCTTGTGGTGCCCTGAATAAGTTCCGATCCCGACGATGGTCGTGCCGCCGTCGATCAATCTCTCGAGCGTGAACGTGTAGCCGGTCCACTCCTCTCCAATGCGCTTGAACACGCCTGCGATGATGGCGTCCGCGCCGACATAGGTTCCTGCATAGGGAAAACCCGCCATCTCGGTCCACCTGGTCTCGGCGGTGATCGGCGCCATCATGGCAGCGAGATCACCGCGATCCGATCCGGCGTAATGCGCCTTGATCGCGTCGAAGTTCCGGCCCACGTCATTGCTCCTTCGCTTACACCGGCTCCTTGCCGGGGTCGTAGCTGGTTCTGGACTTGATGGAGATGAAGGCGCCGGCCGGCTTGTTCTCGACCCGGCCCTCGCTCGTCACGCCGAGGAATTTCCCGGTCGAGCGCATGGCATCCCAGTTGTAGAAGAAGATCGACGCGACCGGGATGATGAACTCGCGGAATCCGAAGACGTACTGGTTGTGATCGAACTTGTAGGTCGTCGTCAGGTCGACGTCGCCATGGCCGCGCTGGACGCCGACCAGATTCTGCCAGGCATAGCGCTGCGAGCTGAGATAGACGTGCTCGTAAAGATGCTGCGGGCTGTAGTCGTAATGGGCCGTCATTCCGACCAGATCTCGCGACGGCGCCGGCTCGAAACCGGTGGGCGCAATCGCGGGATCGCCGACGACACCCGGCGTGTAGGCCTGCGCAACCCGCGGTTCTCCCGGAGCTTCGCCCGCGGCGCGGACGCGCTCGCGGACCGACAGCACCCGGCGGGTCCTGGTGTTGACGATGAAGGCTTCATCCTCGGTCGGACGCGCGGCAAAGGTGAGGTTGATGAAGACCACGTCCGGCGCCACGTTGATCGCTTCGTACCAGTCGGCGCCGGTCGCATCGCCGTCGCGCCATTGAAGCCGATCAGCCGAGGCAAAGGCCAAGTCAATGGCGCGGCCGTCCTTCAGCGTGATCTTCAGGCTCCGGCCGGCGAGCGCGTCCGTGGTCGGCAGCCGGTTGGTTGCAATGCCCGCGGCGAAGTCATCGAAATTCTTCCAGTCAGCGGGTCTGTCATTGCCCTGCATCTTTTGTCTCCCGCTCACTCGACGAATGCCAATGTCGGCAGGTCGACCACGGCCGCCCCGCCATCGACGGTCAGGATCGAACCATTCATCGCCGACGCCTCATCCGATGCGAGGAAGCAGATGACGTTTGCGACCTCCTCCGATGTCGCCGGGCGGCCGAGCGGCACGTCCTTGGTCACCAGCCGATAAGCTTCGTCGATCGAATGGAGCCCGTGCTTCTCGACGATGACTTGCATCTGCTCGTCGGCCATCGCGGTCGCGACCCAGCCGGGACATACGATGTTGGTCCGCACACCCTTGCGGCCGTAATCGCGCGCCAGCGATTTGCCAAAGCCGATGCAGGCATGCTTCATCGTCACATAGCCTGCCGCATCGGGGCCCGCGAACAGACCGGCAATTGAAGCGACGACCACAACGGCGCCCTTTTGCGCGATCAGATCGGGAAGGCTTTCGCGAGCGCAGACAAAGGCGGTGTCAAGATTGAGCCGGGTCGCCAGCGACCACGTCTCGTCGGTCATTGAGATCGTCGGACCGACGCCGTGACCTCCAGCATTGGCGATCAGGATGTCTACCTTGCCAAACTTACCGTGGATCTCCTTCAAGGCTGCCCGCACCGCGACGCTGTCGGCCGCGTCAGCCTGCACCACGAAGCAACCGGTCTCGTCAGCCAGCGCCTGCAGCGGCTCCCGCCGCCGGCCCATGACGGCAACGCTGGCGCCTTCCGACGCAAGGCGCCGTGCAACGGCCGCCCCTATTCCGGTGCCACCACCTGTGACCAGGGCCGTTCGTCCGCTGAATCTCATGTGTTCGCTTCGCCCCCGATGCCGCCCGCGTTTTCGTCGAGCCGGACGACAAACGGCTACCCGACGACGTTTTGTTGCCATCAGATAGACCCACCGGACCGAGCCCGTCTTGGACTCAAGCGCAGCCGCGCTAGGACGCGGGCGCGTGTGGCGGTTCCACTCGCAAGCCGCCGGCTTCTCATTTGTTTTAAGTATAAAGTATATTGCTGACCAAAGGACCGCCGAGGCGCGCGTTGGAAACCCGCCGGCATCGCCCTTCGGCGCGCCAAGCTCCGCAAATTCCGCCGCATCGGCAAGCGGGCTCACGGCGCGTTGAACCAGCCTTGAATTTACTTTTGGCACGAACTATCTTGCAGTCGACATCGAGGTTGCCGCCCTCAGCGGGGCCGGATGCCGCAGGAGATTTGATTTGGCAGTCGCGAAGGAGTCCCCACCTGTTTCGCCCAAGAGCGGGGTCGATCAGGAGGCCGAGTACCGGGCTCAGACACGGCTTTGGCTTCGGCTGCTTGCCTGCACAACCCTGATCGAGGGCGAGCTGAGGCGCCGGTTCCGCGAGGAATTCGATTTCACGATGCCGCGCTTCGACGTCCTGGCCCAGCTCGACCGCGAGCCGAGTGGACTGGTGCTCGGAGAGCTGCCGAAGCGCCTGATGGTCTCCGCCGGAAACCTTACACCCATCGTCGATCGTCTGGTCGAGGACGGCTACATCACCCGCACACCCTCTAACCTCGATCGGCGCGTGCAGATCGTTTGCATGACCGTCGAGGGCCGCAAGGCCTTCAGGCGCATGGCCAAGAGCCATGGCTCATGGCTGGCCGAGTTGCTTGCCGGATTCCCGGCTGACCGGCTCGATGGATTGACCAGCGAGCTCGACGAGCTCAAGGGCGTCGTCAGGGACGCGATGCAAAAGCCGTAGCTCACGCCGGCATCAGGGCGCCCTGCTCAATCCTCTTGCCGATGTTCCGCTGCGCATCGCGCTCCGATGCAATCTCGCCGCCCAATCAAGGCAGCAACTTGTACTTCCCGTCCTCGATCTGAACCAGAATCCGCGCGCGGGCATCGACGCCATGCCGATCCGCCGGCGTGTAGGAGTAGACGCCCTGCGTCCCAGCCAGCTCCTTGGTGGTGAACAGCGCCTCGCGCAGCGCTACGCGAAATTCGGGCGAGCCCGGCTTGGCGCCGGTCGCCAGCGCGCGCTTGGCCGCATCGACGAACACCAGCCAGCCGTCGAAGGAGTAGGATGAGAACGAGTCGGTCGGCGCCTCGCCATTGGCCTTCTCGAAGGCCGCGCGAAATGCCAAGGCAACCTTCTGGATCGGATTGCTGGCTGGAAGCTGCTCGGCCGCGGTCACCGGCCCGGTCGGGCAGATGATTCCGTTGGCGGCCTTGCCGGCCAGCCGCAGGAAATCGGCACTGATGAGTCCGTGGTTGCCGTAGAGCGGTCCCTTGTAGCCACGCTCCGACAAGGCGATCACCGGCAGCGCCCCAGGCGTTCCCGTGCCGCCGAGCATGATGGCGTCGGGACGCGCCGCCAATGCACGCAGCACCTGGGCGGTCACCGTCGAATCCGATCTCGCGTATCGCTCGTTGGCGATCACCTTGATGTCGGCCGCCTTGGCGCTTTGCGACAGCGAGTCGTACATGAGGTCGCCGAAGGCATCCGAGAAGCCGATGAACGCGACGGTCTTCAACCCGCGCGCCTTCATGTGGTCGACGATGCCCTGAACCAGAAGCGGCGTCGGCTGCGGCGTCTGCACGACCCAGGGCCCGCCATCGCCGGGCGGCACCGGCGCGATCGGCGAGACAGCGATCATCGGCGTTTTCATCTCGATTGCGGCAGTCGCCATTGCCAGCGTCTGCGGCGCGCCCGACGTGCCGATGAGGATGTCGACCTTCTCCTGCTCGACGAGCTTGCGCGCATTGCGCGCCGAGGCCGTCGGATCGGAAGCGTCGTCAAGTTGGATGACGCGCAGCTTCTCACCGCCGACTTCGCCGATATAGGCTTCGCCGGCTGCCAGTCCCTTTGCGTTCGGAATCCCGATCGACGACACCGGCCCGCTGAGACCGGTGACAAATCCGACCAGGATCTCCGCCTGCCCGACCTGCGGAACGGCAACAAGCAGCGCGGCGGAGGCCAGCAACGTCTTCATCGAGATCATGGCACCTGTCCTTCTTGATTGGCGTTTCTTCTATCGGGCAAGCGCCATCCGCTCGCTTCAGCTCGCCGCAACCAACGCGATCACGCGCAGCGGGCTGCCGGAACCGTTCTGGATCTTCAACGGCGAAGCCACTATGACCGCCCCGGTGGCCGGAAGCTGATCGAGGTTGCGAAGGCACTGAAGGCCATAGCGGCCGGCGCCGTGCAGGAAGTGATGCGCCGGATAAGGCGGCTCGAAATGGCCGGCCTGCCCCGCGTCGGTGCCGATGGTCTCGGTGCCGAAGCCGATGATGCCGCGCTGCTCCACCAGCCATTTCATGACAGCCGCGTTCGGGCCCGGCGTGTGCGCGCCGTCATCCCTGAGGTTGGCGTAGTCGCGCCAGCCCTTCTTCGACCAGTCGGTCCGCAGCAGAACCCAGTTCCGCTCGGGAATCCGTCCGTGCTTCGCCTCCCAGGCCTCGACGATCGGAACGGTCAGCAGGAAATCCGGATCCTGCGCTGCGCCGGCCGAGCAGTCGATCACGCACGCCGGAGCGATCATGTCCTTGGCAGGCATCGTGTCGACGGAATTGTTCGGCAGATCCTTGCCGGTGAACCAGTGAATCGGCGCATCGAAATGCGTGCCGGTGTGCTCGCCGAAGGTCACGTTGTTCCAGTACCAGGCCGGGCCGCGGCCGTCGTAGCGCGAAATCTCCTGGATCCGGACCGGAGCTGCCTGGCCGAACTCCGGCGGCAGCACGATGACCGGAAAATCCGGATTGAGCGTGAAGGTCAGATCGACGACGCGCACCGCGCCGGACGAGACCGCACCTGCGAACTCCAGGAGATTGTTGCTTTGCATCGTCACGTCCTCCCGCTTGGTTGAAATTTGATCTTATTTGTCGAGCTCGCGCTCGACCGCTTTCGGATTGGCGGCAAGACGCTGCCTGATTTCCTCGGCGACGTCTCCGACATACATCTCCTCGAGTCCGCCTCTGAGCCCGGACACGATCGCCTGTGCCACAGCGCGCGGCGCGACCTTCGGCGGCGGCACGGTCTGGAACCACTCGTTGTCGACCGGCCCCGTGAACAGGTTCAGCACCTTGACGCCGCCGGGCCGCAGTTCCGCGCGAAGACAATGCGACAGCGACAGGCAGGCGGCTTGCGATGCCGAGTAGGCGCCGAACGCGGGCCAGTTCGCGAGCGCATGGACCGACAGGATATTGACCCAGGCGGCACTGCTGTTGGCGCCGTCCGCACCCCGCATCCGCATCGCCGGACCGAAGGCCTGCGCGAGGTTGATGAACCCGAGATAGGCCTGGTCGATCTCGTCCCGCGCGATGCTGGTGCCCCTGCGGTCGAGCAGACCGCCGGGCCGCACATATTCCGTCGTGTTGACGAGTATATCGACCTTGCCGCCGATGTCGGCCGCCAGATCAGTCGCGGACTTCTCATCGGCCGCGTCGAGCGTCACGACCTCGATTCCTTGCTGTCCGCGCAACAACTGCTCGCCGGCAAACGGGCGCCAGGGTTCAGCAACGCCGACAAACACTGTCTTCGCACCCGCAGCCTTCAGCGCTGCAACGGCCTCCTGGCCGATCAGGCTGCGGCCGTTGGTCACGAGCACGCGCCGGAATTTCGGATCGGCCGTCATTTCCCGCCACTGCCGGTCGTCTGCCATGTTGGGAGTCTCCCCCTCCGGTCGGGCAAAGGCCACCGCCTGACCGCCCTTGTCGAGCTGAAACGACACCAGGACGGGCGCGCCCTCGACGCAGTCGGCATGCAGATGCGCCACCATCGTCGGACCGCAGTCCATCTTGACGAGACCGATGCGCCAGGGCGCCCGCTCGCGAAAATAGACGTCGCTCGGCACCCGCGCCGTCGTCTCGGCCAGCAGCGCGCCGCGGCGCGGCGCATCGACGAACGCCAGACTACCGGAAAGGCAGGCGGGGCACGCCTCGCGTGCCGGATAGGCGAAGGCGCCGCAGGCCACGCAGCGCTGCAGCATGAAGCGTCCTTCGGCGGCGGCGCGCGTGAACCCGTGCGATGTCCTGCTGCGCGCTCGCGGCGGTGACGCCGGAAGCCGCGTCCGCAGCAACGGGTTCTTGCGCCGGGGCGGTTCAATCGGATCGATCATCGCGCGGGCCCTGCAAAGATCACGGCGCCCGAGGCCAGGCCGCGGTCATAGTTGATCATGCCGAAGCCCGAGGCCAGACCGAGCTTGGCATCCTTCACCTGCGTGGGACCGGCTTCGCCCAGGACCTGCCGCAATCCTTCGACGAGCCCGAGATAGGCGCCGGCGGCGCCGGCCTGCCCGGCCGAGAGCTGGCCACCCGAGGTGTTGTGCGGGAAGTCGCCGTCAACGGTCAGATCGTGCTGACGAACGAAGGCCGCGCCTTCGCCCTTGTTGCAGAAGCCGAGATCCTCAAACTGCATCATCGTGATGACCGGATAATCGTCATAGGTCTGGACGATATCGAGATCGTCAGGCTTTACGCCGGCCATCGCGTAGAGCTCGCCGACATCCATCGCCCAGCCGCCGCGCACCTGCATCGGATCGTCGGCGAAGGCGTTGTGCCGCTCGATCGTCGACAGCAATCGTGCCGCCGGCAAGCCAAGCGATGCCGCAGTCTCGTCCCGCATCACCAGGAAGGCTTCGGCACCGGCGCACGGCATGACGCAATCGAACAGGTGAATGGGGTCTGAGATGGGACGGGCCGCCAGATACTGCTCGATCGTCAACGGCGTCTTCATCAGCGCATGCGGGTTGCGCAGCGCGTTGGCACGCTGGGCGACCGCAATCCTGCCGACGTCTTCGCGTGTCACGCCATAGGTCCGCATATAGTTGCGCGCGATCAGCGCGAAGCTCGCATTGGCGCCGCCGGCACCATAAGGATAGACCGCGTCCTGGTTGAAACGCGAGAAATTCTCGAGCGTCAGGCGGAAGGAATCGACGTGGTTGGTATCGCCGGCCACGCAAGCCACGATGTCGGCATCGTGTGCCTGCACCGCGCGGGCCGCCTTGCGCAACGCCGCGATGGCGCTGGCACCGCCGAGCGGGATGGTGTCCAGCCATCGGACGCACAGCCCGAAATGCTGCGTCAGTCCGATCCCGCTGTCGGTCCCCATGGTGAAGCTGGAGACGCACAGGCCGTCGATGTCGGAAGCCTTGATACCGGCCCGCGCGACCAGCGCGCTCAGCGCGCGGCCGATCCACCATTGCGCGCTCTCGATCGAATAGCGCGCATAGGGGATCGTGACGGGAGCCGCCATCACGATGCCCTCATACGGTGTGCGCAGCGAATTCTTCACCAGCCGCCTGCCTTGCCTGCCCGCCTCAGATCACCATCAGCTTCATATCGATACCGCCACGGGTCGTATTCGAACAGGGGCACCTTCTCGGATCTCGTCACATCTGGCTCTCCAGAACTGGTCGGCTGTTCGCGCGCTAGCGCTTGTTGCGCGCGAGCATCGCCCGGAAATCGTCACGTGCCTGGGCACTGGCACGCTTGAAGCTCGGCCCGCGGCTTGGCTCGGTGCCGTTGAGCTGCCTCAGCTGCACCCACATCTCGGCGCTCTTCAACGCCACCGCGGCGCAGTTCACGACCGGCGCGTGCCCGACCTTCAGGCCGTGCTCCCGCCCGATCAAGAGGCCCGGCAGCACGCCGGCGGGGATCACCACGTCGGCGCCGTGCTCGACCAGCGGCAGGGCGCAGGCCATAAAATCCTCGATCATTCGGGCGTGAGCCGCCTGATCGCCCGCGAACGCCCCTGCGAAATCCTCCGGCTTGCAACCGAGGCCGGTCACGTGGACGACGCGATCACCGAGGCCGTAACGTTCAGCCTGCTCGTAGTGCCAGACCTCGAAGACGGGATCGAGCGTCACGAGGCCGAGGCGCCGGCCGAGTTGTGAGGCCGCAAGCAGCGTCGCCTCGCCGGTCCCGATCACGGGAATGTCGAGCGTCGCGCGGAGTTCGTAAAGACCGGGATCCTGGAAGTGGCCCATCACGAAGGCGTCGAACCCGCCCTCTTCGGCCGCGATGCCGTTGTCGATCGCTTGAACCGCGCAGCGCAATTCGGCCAGCCGGCCGAACTCGCGATCCGGCGGCGAAATACCCTCGACGTGAACCGTCGTGCCGGGCGCAGCGATCGTGTTGAGGTACTCCGACAGCCGCGCCATATAGGGCGCGTTCACGCTCGCATCGACGAAACTCTGCCAGAAGATGCGCATCGCCCTTCTCCTCAAACGGTGACGGGAGCATCGGCCGTCGGCCTGCCGACTGATATATTTCAACCATAAACTAATTGACCCGTCAAATGCGCAGCATGGAGCCGGCCGACGGGGTCTCGCCATCGCGACGGGAAGGCCGATTTTTCGGGACGAAGAAGTGAAGGAAATGGCGCACTCTGACGGAATTGTATGCAGCAACATTTTTTTCTGACAGCCCCGCGACACGTGTTGACGGCGCCACGGAGAATACTTTAGGCTTTAAGTAATCGACCATCGGCCGTTGCCGGTGGCCAATAACGATGATGTTGCAGGGCACCGATTTTGAGAAACTCAATCGCGTGGACTATCGTCGGGCCTGAAGGGCCGGCAACAGCATCGCCGGTCGCGCATCGCGGCTGCGGCACTCGATTTCTTTCGTTTCGACAGATGCACGCCGGTTGCCGCCGACCCGCCCGCTATTCGCGCGGCGCACCTCGCCATGGCCGCTGACGCCCCGGCCCAGCGAACTTCCTTCTCGCCGCGCCCGGCGTCTGGCGCTGCAGCAATGCCTTCAACCGGTTCGTGCACAGCGCGGGCTCCTGCCCGGCTGCCAGACATTCGTACCCAGCATCAACGGAGGACAACGCAAATGCGGCAGAAGACCCTGGGCTTACTCGCACTTGTCGCCGGCGTCTTCGCAGCACCGGCTGCGCAGGCCGACATCACGATCGGCTTCGTCACCTCGCTGAGCGGCAACGGCGCGTCGATCGGCATCCCCTATGGGCGCGGCATCAATGCAGCCTATGAATACAAGAAGACGATCAACGGCGAGACCATCCGCCTGATCCAGCTCGACGATGGTTCCGATCCGTCGGCCGCGACGCGCAACGCGCGCAAGCTCGTGGAAGAAGAAAAGGTCGATTTGCTGATCGGCACCGCGACGACCCCTTCGACCATCGCCATGGCGGCCGTCGCCAGCGAATTGAAGGTACCGATGATCTCGATCTCGCCGGTCGGCAAGCTTCCGGACTCGCCGGAGCAATGGGTCGTCGCCGTGCCGCAGCCGGCGTCGCTGCTCGTCAAGATCGTCGCCGACCGGATGAAGCGCGACGGCATGAAGAACATCGGCTATATCGGCTTTTCCGATGCGTGGGGCGACCTCGTCTATAACGGAGCCAAGGCCGCCGAGCCCACCGACGACATCAAGATCCAGACCAACGAGCGCTATGCCCGCACCGATACCTCGGTGACCGCGCAGATCCTCAAGGTCATGGCTGCACGTCCCGACGCGGTGCTGATCGGCGGCTCCGGCACGCAAGGCGCGCTGCCGCTCATCACGCTGTCCGAGCGTGGCTTCAAGGGCAACACCTACGGCACCGTAGCGCTGGTCAATCCGGACTTCGTCACGGTCGGCGGCAAGGCCGCCGAGGGCATTCAGGTCTCCGCCGGCCCGGTGATCGTGGCCGAGCAGCTTCCGGACGACCACTTTGCCAAGAAGATCGCGCTCGATTTCCGCGCGGTGTACCAGAAGACCCACAACATTCCGACCACCGATGGGTTCTCCGCCTACTCCTTCGATGCCTGGCTGATCTTTGCCAACGCCGCCGAGCGGGCGCTGAAGTCCGCGAAGCCTGGAACGAACGAATTCCGCACCGCGCTGCGCGACGCCATCCTCAGCACCAAGGAACTGCCCGGCGTGCATGCCGTCTACAACTTCAAGCCCGGTGCGGTCACCGGCGTCGACGAGCGCTCGCTGGTGGTGGTCCGCCTGACCGGTGGCGTCTGGAAGTACGCGCCATAGATGGAAGATGGCCGGCGGTCAGAACGGGGGAACGGCGTCTCAATGACGAGCGACATCGCGGCCATCCTTGCGATCGACGGGATCGCCACCGGCGCGGTCTACGCGCTGGTGGCGATCGGAACCGTGCTCATCTTCACGGTGACGCGGGTCATCTTCATTCCGTTCGGCGACATCGCCGCTTTCACCGCGCTGACGCTTGCGGCGCTCGATGCCAAGCGGTTTCCGGGGACCGGCGCACTGGTCGTGGTGCTGGCGTGCCTTGCGACCCTGATCGAGATCATTTCGCTCGTTCGCAACGGCGATGCTCGACTCTTGCCGCGCGCGCTTCTGTTCTATCTCGTCCTTCCGCTGGTCGTCGTCGGCATCGCCTGGTTCACCATGCGCATGGACCCGCCGCTCGCGGTACGGCTCGTGCTCGCGCTGATGCTGATCACGCCGATCGCTCCTCTGCTTGACCGGATCGTCTTCCGTCCGATCGCCGACGGCACGGTGCTGCTGCTGCTGACGGTCTCCGTGGCACTGCATTTCGCGCTGGTCGGTCTCGGCCTGCTGTTCTTCGGCCCCGAGGGCGTCCGGACCGAACCGCTGACGTCGTTCTCGACGGAGTTCGCCGGCGTGCTGATCTCGGGCCAGACCATGCTGATCGTGCTCGCAGCGCTGGTCTTCAGCGGGCTTCTCTATCTCTTCTTCGACTTCACGCTGGTCGGCAAATCGCTCCGCGCCACCGCGGTGAACCGGACCGGCTCGCGGCTGATGGGAATCCGGCCGGCGCGGGCCGGCACCATCGCCTACCTGCTGGGCTCGCTGATGGCCGGCGTATCCGGCATACTGATCGCGCCTGTCAATACCGTGTTCTACGATTCCGGCTTCCTGATCGGGCTTAAGGCATTCGTCGGCGCCATCGTCGGCGGCATGACCAGCTATCCCGGCGCCGCTATCGGCGCGGTCGGGGTCGGCATCCTCGAAAGCTTCGCATCCTTCCAGAGCAGTGCCTTGAAGGACGTGATCGTGTTCTCGCTGCTGATCCCGATCCTGATCTGGCGATCGCTCGCCTCGCTGCATTCCGAGGAGGAGATCGAGGAATGACGCGCCTTCATGTGCAGCTCGCAGCAGTCGCAGCACTGGCGTGCGTCGCGCTCGCGCCGCTCGTGCTGAGCCCGTTCAGCGTCACCTTGATGAACTATATCGGCATCTATTCGCTGGTCGCCATCGGCCTTGCGCTCCTCACCGGCGTCGGCGGCATCGTGTCGTTCGGACAGGCCGCATTCGTCGGCATCGCGGCCTATGCGACGGCGTGGGTCTCCGCGTTGAACGGGCAATCGCCCTGGCTCGGCCTGCTGTTCGGGGTGGCGCTGACCTGCGGCGTCGCGGCCATCCTCGGCGTCGTCACCCTGCGCCTGCAGGGCCATTTCCTCTCGCTCTCGACCGTCGCATGGGGCCTTGCGATCGGCTTCCTGTTCGGCAACGTCGAGGGGCTCGGCCGCTTCAACGGCATCTCGTCGATCCCGCCGATCAGTGTTGGCTCGTTCGCGCTCGTCTCCAGCGCGCAGATCTATTATCTGATCTGGAGCATCGTCGCCCTGGTGCTCCTGCTCGGCTACAATCTCTTGGACTCGCGGCTCGGCCGCGCCATGCGGGCGCTGCGCGGCGGCAATACGCTGGTCGAGAGCCTCGGCATCAACGCCTTCCGGATCAAGCTCGTGACCTTCGTGATCGCGGCATTCCTGGCCTCGCTCTCCGGATGGCTTTACGCGCATATGAGCCGCTTCATCAGCCCGGGTCCGTTCGATGCCAGCATGGGCATCGAATATCTGATGATGACGATGGTCGGCGGCGCCGGCAGCCTGCTCGGCGGTGTCGTCGGCGCCGCCATCGTGACCCTGCTCAAGAACAGCGTGCAGGATTATCTGCCGCTGATCGCCAAGGGCGCATCCGGGCAGCTCGAGATCGTCGCCTTCTCCGCGCTGTTCATCCTGTTCCTGCAATGGGCGCGGCAGGGCATCGTCCCTTCGATTGCGCGCTACCTGCCGAAGACCGGGCGTGAGCGGCCGCAGCCGGCGCCGCCGCTGCCGCGCCGGCCGCAACCGGGGCCGGGCGAGCTGCTGCTGAAGGTCGACGGCGCCGAGCGCCGGTTCGGCGGCCTCGTCGCAGTCAACAATGTCAGCTTCGAGGTGAGGTCGGGCGAGATTGTTGCGGTGATCGGTCCGAACGGCGCCGGCAAGAGCACGATGTTCAACTGCCTGACCGGCGCGCTGCGGGTCAACAAGGGCGAAATCGTCTTTGCGGGACGCATGATCACGCGCGATCCGCAATCCCGCATCGCGAAGGCCGGCGTCGCCCGGACCTTCCAGCATGTCAAGCTGCGGCCGCGCATGAGCCTGCTGGAGAACGTCATGCTCGGCACCTACAGCCGAACCCGCAGCGGTCTGTTCGCCGGCGCCTTTCGCCTCAATCAGCGCGAGGAAGCCAGCGCCCGGCACGAGGCGCTGATGCAGCTCGAGCGCGTCGGGCTCGGCGACAAGCCGTTCGAGCTCGCCGGCAATCTTCCGCTCGGCAACCAGCGCATCCTGGAGATCGCACGCGCGCTCGCCGCGGATCCTGCCCTGCTGGTGCTGGATGAGCCGGCTGCGGGCCTGCGCCGCCAGGAAAAGCTCAGACTGGCGGAGCTGCTGCGCTCACTGAGGGCGGATCACCTGACCATCCTCATCGTCGAGCACGACATGGAGTTCGTGATGTCGCTGGTCGACCGCATCGTGGTGCTCGATTTCGGCTCCAAACTCTGCGAGGGCGTCCCGAGCGCGATCCGCAGCGACGAGCGGGTGCAAGAGGCCTATCTCGGAGGCGTCGCGTGAGCGAGATGTTCTCCATGACCGACGTCACCGTCTGCTACGACAACGTCGAGGCCGTGCGTAACGTCTCGCTGTCGGTCGACGAGGGCCAGATCGTCACCGTGATCGGCCCGAACGGCGCCGGCAAGACCACGCTGCTGATGGCCGCCATCGGGCTGCTCGGATCGCGTGGCCGCATGGCGTTCCGCGGCAGCGATCTCGGTAAGATGTCGGTCGAGGATCGCGTCGAGCGCAGGCTCTGCCTCGTTCCGGAGAAGCGCGAGCTGTTCTCCGACATGTCGGTCGCCGACAACCTTCTGCTCGGCTCCTACAGCCTGCGCGATCGCTCCGGCGTCCGAAAGACACTGGACGAGGTCTATGATCGCTTTCCGCGGCTAAGGGAACGGCAACGTCAGGCCGCAGGCACGCTGTCCGGCGGCGAGCGCCAGATGCTCGCGCTGGGGCGCGCGCTGATGGCCAAGCCCGCACTGCTGATGCTCGACGAGCCCAGCCTCGGCCTGGCGCCGCTGATCGTGCGCGAGATCTTTCGCACCATCGCGTCCTTGCGCGACCTCGGCGTGTCCATCCTGCTGGTCGAGCAGAATGCCCGCGCCGCGCTCGAAACCGCCGACTATGGCTACGTGCTGGAGACCGGCGAGATCGTACAGTCCGGTCCTGCCAAGGATCTCATCCACGATCCCCGGCTGATCACGGCCTATCTCGGCGGCCACTGAAGTCGGTTTGGCGCGGTCCCGGCGAGCCGCACGACCAAAAACATCGAAAACAACCCCATGCACAGTAGCCGGCCGTAACAATATCAATGGCTTGTCGGCTGGGCGCGGCGCCTGCTGATTTTCCGAATCAACACTTGCATCGTCGGGCAACTCAGCGGCACAATGACATCATCGCGGCGTTCCGCTCTCGCCCATCTCCTTGCCTGGCACAATCCTCGTCAGCATCGGGAAATGTTTGTTGCCGCCCGCGAACGGCGGAAACCGGACGAAGTCCGCGCGCATGCGCTTGATCACGTCGGAGCTCAGCGCGCGCGCGAGGGCTTGCGGGCTGTCAAACATAAGCCTGTTGCGCTGCATGTAGTCGACGCGCCGCGACGGCAGCCGGTCGACCCAATCGATCCGCGTGTAGATCTCGATCTGGCGGACGCCAGGGAAGGTGCGCATGATCGAGGGATGATGCTCCAGGTAATGCAAATTCCAGGCATTCATGTCGTCGGCCGGCCCGGGATAATGCACGAGGTAGCTGCACGGCGTAACCGTGCCGTTCGCATGCGTGGCGTCGCCGACCGGGAAGGCGCGCGTCACCATCGCCTGATGCGTCACGTCCAATCCGGCAAGGCTCGGCAGTCCGCGGCCTTCCACGAGGCCTACGAGCACGCCGCCGCGATCCATCGCGGCCTCGCACGCAAACAGGTTCGGAAAACGCAGTTGCAGCGCAAGTACCGGCCCTCGCCCGTCCGCCTTGTAGGGATGATCGACCGATTGCTCCAGCGGCGTGAACAGCAGGCCCTCGGCCATCCCCGGAACAGACCCCACCATGGCAGCCGCAGCCGCAAGATCGTCCGCGTGAATTCGTCGCTCGCCTTTCGGATCGGAGAACGTCATGAACAGCGAGATCATGGTGCCGCTCTCTCCTCGCCGGCTTGCAGATGCGACAGCAGAGCAGCACGAACGTCATCGGGCCATGGAATCGCGTGATGATCGATCAGCGATGTCGCGGCAAGGATCTGCCGCGCCCGCCAGCGCTCGCCATCTGCAGCCGTCACGACATGCGCCAGATGGAGCGAGGCGCGGCCGACCTTGACGATGCGGAGGCTGAACGTCAGACGGTCGCCGAACTTCGACGGCCGCGAAAAGTCGCAGGCCAGATGCACCGTCGGCGTCCCGATCCTGCGGACCGTGATCAGCTCCGGCCAGGAAAATCCGATCGTGGCCCAGAACTCCTCGACCACGCCGTTGAGGATATTCAGATAGGACGGGAAATAGGCGATCCCCGATGGATCGCAGTCCCCGAACCTCAGCGCGCGATCGAACGAGAACGAGGTCATCAGATCGCAACGACGGGATGCCGGATGACGCCGACGCCGTCGACGCCGGCCTCGACCACATCGCCGGGCCACAGCCATTCCTGCGGGCTCATGCCGGCGCCGACGCCTTCGGGCGTTCCGGTCGCGATGATGTCGCCCGGCTCGAGCGTCATGCCGGACGAGATGTCAGCGATCAGGGCCGGAATATCGAAAATCATGTATTTGGTGTTGGAGTCCTGCTTCATGACGCCGTTCTTGGTCAGCCAGAGCCTGAGGTCATGCGGATCGGGAATCTCATCCGCAGTCACGATGCAGGGGCCGAACGGCGCGTAAGTGTCCATACCCTTGGAGAAGATCCACTGTCCGGCACGGCGATTGTCGCGTGCGGAAATGTCGATCATCACGGAATAGCCGAAGACGTGATCCATCGCCTTCTCGACCGGGATTCGCGTCGCGGTCTTGCCGATGATGACGGCGAGCTCGACCTCCCAGTCGAGCTGCCGAGTGATGCTGGCATTGTGCTGGATCGCGGCTCCCGGCCCGATCACGGCAGTCGGCGGCTTGGAGAACACCACCGGCTGCTTCGGCAGATCCTTGTCGGTGTCGAGGCTCTTGGCGGATTCCGCGACATGCGCGCGGTAGTTCAGCCCGATGCCGAAGATGTTCTTCCGTGGGCGCGGGATCGGTGCTTGCAACTTCACATCTTCGATCGGAACGGCGGCGCCGACCGGCAGCGCCCCGTTGGCGCTATCCAGGCATTCCTTCAGCGCCGGCAGCAGCGTGACGGCGTTATCGATCAACGAGAGCATGTCGCCCGGCCAGACCAGACCGCGTGACGCACCGAGGCGCTCGACATCGACAACCAAATCGTTGACGACAACCCCAAGCCGGGCGCCGCTGGAGCCCAAGGTGTAGGTGACAAGACGCATGAGAGCTTGATCCGATTATTCGGGTTGAATTCTGCCGGGAAACGTCAGGCCGCGACCGGCTGATGGCCGGCATTGTCGCCATAGGCCTCTTCCCGGTAGAGACCGAGCCCTTCGATGACGGGCAGATCGTTGAAGCAGAACAGGCAGGCATCCTCGCTACCCGAAGCGTTGCCGTGCTCATGCCAGGCCCAGGAGGGAACGCAGAAAATGTCGCGTTCCTGCCACTCGAACCGCTTGCCGCCGATCACGGAGTAGCCGTGTCCCTTGGCGACCTGATAGACGAAGCTTCCGGTGTGGCGATGCGATTTGGTCTTTTCGCCCGGTCGCAGCATCTGCATGCTGGCGCCGATGGTCTGCATCACATGTCCGCCGGTGATCGGATTGACGTAATTCATGAGGATACCGTCATAAGGCGATCCGTCGGTGGCGGCGGCATACTTCCGCAACGACTCGTAGGTCGGCTCCCATTCATATTTGAACATCGGTGAATAGCCGTTCGACCATCGCGAGCCCGCCGGCCGAAGACCGGGATTGCCCCAGGTCTTGGTCATGTCGTCGACGGGATAGCCGGACTCCTCCTGCTGGATCTTCGGGTGCACGACGAAGAAATTGGCTTCCAGCGCGTTGACGAGCGGAATGTCGAGCCCGTCCTGCCAGATGCAGACCGAGCCGTTTGCCTCGACGCCATGCTCGTGCCAGGTGCCGTTCGGCGTCAGCACGAAATCGCGCGCGCCGAGCGTCATCTTGTGGCCATCGACAATGGTGTAGGCGCCCTCGCCTTCCATGATGAAGCGCAGGGCGGAGGCCGAATGCGCATGGGCAGACGCCACTTCGCCCGGGTGCATCACCTGCAAGCCTGAATACAGCCAGCCGACCGCGGCCGACACGTCGCGGCGACCGGGATTGTTGAGATAGATCACCCGCCGTCCTGCCTTCTCCGGCGAAACGAGTTCCACCGAGCGCAGCACGTGCTCACGCAGATCGCTGTAGCGCCAGAGCACCGGAACGGACGCCGACTGCGGCTGCCACGGCTCGATCTTGTTGGCGACCGTCCACAGCGCCGCCGCTTCGAACTTCTCGAGGTCCTTGTAATAGGCCTTGAGCGCCGGGGTATCCTCGACATTGGCCCGGCCGATGACGTTCTCGCTCATCCTGTCCTCCAAGTCTTATCTGATGACGCGCTGTCGCCACGCCCGTCGTCCTGGCGAAGGCCAGGACCCATAACCACCGCATGTGCTTGTAAAAGGGATCGTGGCCCCAGCCCGCTGGACAACGACCATTTGGGGTAATGGGTCCTGGCTTTCGCCAGGACGACGGTGAGGACGGTTCGCAATTCGTGGCGTCGGAAAATCGACTCCTGTCGCCACATCCAAAACTGTCGTCCTGGCGAAAGCCAGGACCCATAACCACCGCTTTTGATTGTGAAAGGGATCGTGGCCCCGGATCGCTCGACGATGACCATGCGGGGTAATGGGTCCTGGCTTTCGCCAGGACGACGGTGAGGACGGTTCGCAATTCGTGGCGTCGGAAAATCGACTCCTGTCGCCACGCCCACAGCTGTCGTCCTGGCGAAGGCCAGGACCCATAACCACCGCATTCGATTGTGAAAGGGATCGTGGCCCCAGCCCGCTCGACAATGACCATTCGGGGTAATGGGTCCTGGCTTTCGCCAGGACGACGGTGAGGACGGTTCGCAATTCGTGGCGTCGCTCGATCGACACGTCCCATTATTCCGCCCTGCCTGGAATTGAGACGAAGTCCGCCTGCCCCGCGGCATCGGCCGCCGGACGTTCGCCGTCCGCGAGGCTGAGCGGTGCTTGCGGACGGCGATTGACCCGCAGATCGAAGATGTCGAACCGGTTATAGTGCCCGACGATGTCGTGCATCTGCTTCGGCTGAATGCAGCGCTCGAGATCGATATCGGCGTAGACGATGCCTTCATCGTCGATCAGCGGCTCGCCGACCAAACGGCCGTCCGGCCCGATCACGCCGGAGAATGCGCTCGACTTGCGCTGCAAGCGCGCCCGGGCATCGGGCACGACCGTCTCCATGGCCGCGATGATCTCCTCCGACACGGTCGAGCAGGAAATGATCGTAAAGATCTTTCCTTCGAAGGAATGGGCAATGGCGCGCAACTTGATCGCCTCCGCCATGTCGTAGTCCGGCGGCGCGACGGGCAGCGAGATGTAGCTTGCGACGTGAACCAGTTCGCCCTGCCCGAGCAGCGCGAAGCGCGCGAGCGTGTTGGTGTTCTCGCCGCAGGCGAGCCCGCCGAGACGCCCGATCTCGGTGTCATAGACGCGCAGGCTCGACCCGTCGCCGCCGGTCCAGGTCAGCTTCTCTGCCCAGGTCGGCACCAGCTTGCGGTGCTTGCCGAGCAGCGTTCCGTCCGGACCGATGAACACCAGCGTGTTGTAGATTGCACCGAGCGACACCGGGCTGCGCTCGTTGACGCCGAGTACGACGTAGCACCCGGCATCGCGCGCCGCCTTGCGGACGACGTCGACCTCGGGACCCGGCACCAGCACCGACGCCTTGACGAGCTTCTCGAACCAGGCGCTGCCGGTGACCGGATCGGTGATCCAGTTCCAATAGGGATAGCCGGGCACGAACACTTCAGGGAATGCGACCAGCCGCGCGCCGTTCGCCGCGGCCTCACGCACCAGTGAGGCGGCCTTGTCGGCGGTCGCGCTGGCGTTGAGATATACAGGTGAAGCCTGGACGGCGGCGGCTCGAAAGCGCGGCAGCTTCAGCATTGGCCCTACCCTGTCGCCGGCTCATGATCGCCGCCTGGAGCAAAGCCCACGGCGTGGCGCAGCGTTGACTTACTTTACATGTAAACGTATGCTATAGCATATTTCTGGAGGGTGCAATGGCTGAACGGTCTTTTGCTCGTGAGGTCGAGGATCTCCGGCTCGGCGACGGCGACACCTTCCGCGGCGAAGGCATCCTCGCCATCACCAAGGCGCTCCTGCAATCCGGCGTCGCCTATGTCGGCGGCTATCAGGGCTCGCCGATCTCGCATTTGATGGACGTGCTGGCCGACGCCAAGGATGTGCTCGACGATCTCGGCGTCGTGTTCCAGAGCTCCGCCAATGAAGCAGCGGCAGCCGCAATGCTGTCGGCCTCCGTGATGTATCCGCTGCGCGGCGCGGTGGCGTGGAAGTCGACGGTCGGCACCAATGTTGCCTCCGACGCGCTGGCCAACCTCGCCTCCGGCGGCGTGACCGGCGGCACGATGATCATCGTCGGCGAAGATTACGGCGAAGGCTCCTCGATCATGCAGGAGCGCACCCATGCCTTCGCGATGAAATCGCAGATCTGGCTGCTGGATCCCCGTCCTGACCATGAATGCATCGTCAGTTTGATCGAGAAGGGTTTTGAGCTCTCGGAGGTTTCCAACACCCCCGTCATGCTGGAGGTGCGCGTCCGCGCCTGTCACATGCACGGCAGCTTTGCCTGCAAGGACAATGTCAGGCCGGCCCATACCATCAAGGACGCCCTGAACAATCCCAAGCGCGACGTCGGCCGCATCGTGCTGCCGCCGGCGGCCTACGAACACGAGCAGGAGAAGATCAAGACGCGGATGCCTGCGGCCATCGACTTCGTCCGCGACAACAGGCTGAATGAATGGATGGGGCCGAAGCAGGGCAAGGTCGGCATCATCATGCAGGGCGGGATGTACAACAACGTCATCCGCGCGCTGCAATATCTCGGGCTGTCGGACGCCTACGGCAACACCCAGATTCCGCTCTACGTCATGAACGTCACCTACCCCGTGATCGACACCGAGGTTGCCGAGTTCTGCCTCGACAAGGACGCCGTCCTGATCGTCGAGGAAGGCCAGCCGGAATATCTGGAGCAGGCGATCAACACGGTGCTGCGCCGCCGGGATATCCAGGCGCGCGTCCACGGCAAGGACGTGTTGCCGATGGGTGGCGACTACACCGCGCAGGTGCTGCTCGGTGGCATCAGAGAATTCATCGAGAAGACCGAGCCGAGGCTGCTTGGCAACAGGCCACCGGCGCCGGACGCCAGCCCCGTGCTCAACCATCCCGAGGTCGAGAAGCTGAAGCATGTCGTGCCGGCGCGTCCGCCCGGGCTTTGCACCGGCTGTCCGGAGCGGCCGATCTTCGCTGCCATGAAGCTGGTCGAGAGCGAACTCGGCGAGCACCACGTCTCGGCTGATATCGGCTGTCACCTGTTCTCGATCCTGCCGCCCTTCAACATCGGGGCGACCACCATGGGCTTTGGCCTCGGCCCGGCCTCGACCTCGGCCTTCAACGTCAAGGCCGACAAGCGCTCGATCGCCGTGATGGGCGACGGCGGCTTCTGGCACAACGGCCTGACCAGCGGCATCGGCAACGCCGTCTTCAACAAGCATGACGGCGTCTTCGTCATCGTCGACAATTACTACACCTCGGCGACCGGCGGTCAGGACATCCTGTCGTCGCGTGCGACGAGCAAGCGGCGAAACACCAACAACTCGATCGTGCAGGCCGTGAAGGGCATCGGCGGGCAATGGGTCCGGCAGATCGACCGCACCTACGATGTCGGCCGGATGCGCGACACGCTGAAGGAAGCGCTGACGACCAACGAGCAAGGCCCGAAGGTCATCGTCGCGTCCTCCGAATGCATGCTGAACAAGCAGCGCCGGGTGAAGCCGCAGATCAGCAAGGCGATCAAGGACGGCGTTCGCACCGTCAAGGAACGCTTCGGCGTCGACGAGGACGTCTGCACCGGCGACCACGCCTGCATCCGCCTCTCCGGCTGCCCGTCGCTCTCGGTCAAGCAGCTCGACGATCCGTTGCGGGACGATCCCGTCGCGGCGATCGACAATTCCTGCGTCGGATGCGGCAATTGCGGCGAGGTCGCAGACGCCGCGGTGCTGTGTCCGTCGTTCTATCGCGCGGACGTCATTCACAATCCGACCGGCTGGGACAAGTTCAAGTCGAAGGTCGCCATGGCCGTGATCGGCTGGCTGCAGCGGCGGCGCGATCGCCGGCGTCCGGCGCTCGAGGCGCTAGCATGAGAGCTTTGTCATGAGAGACGAGACGGTCCAGCTGGCGCTTCCCGCCGCAGGTGATGCGACCGAGCGGCCGATCTCGATCGCGATCGTCGCGATGGGCGGCCAGGGCGGCGGCGTCCTCACCGACTGGATCGTCCAGCTCGCCGAGAACCATGGCTGGGTCGCGCAGTCGACCTCGGTACCCGGAGTTGCCCAGCGCACCGGCGCCACGATCTACTACATCGAGGCGATGCCGCCGCTCGACGGCCGCAAGCCGATCCTGTCGCTGATGCCGACGCCGGGCGACGTCGACGTCGTGATGGCGGCGGAATTCATGGAAGCCGGTCGCTCGATCCTGCGCGGCCTGGTGACGCCGGACCGCACCACGCTGATCGCGTCCAACCACCGGACGTTCGCGATCGGCGAGAAGATCGCGCCGGGCAACGGCATTGCCGACGGGGACGCGGTGACCGGCGCCATCGGGGTCGCCGCCAAGACCGAGATCATCTTCGACATGAACGCGCTGGCGATCGCCAACGGCAGCGTGATCTCGGCCGCGATGTTCGGCGCGCTCGCGGGCGCCGGCGTGCTGAGTTTTGGCCGCGAGAGCTATCTCGACGTGATCCGCACCGGCGGCAAGGGCGCACAGGCCAGCGTCCGCGCGTTCGAGGCGGCGTTTGACCGTGTGCAGTCGAAATCCCCGGACCCGGCGCCACCGGCGCAATCGGAGGCGGCTGACACCGCCCCCTCCCCGGGAGCTCTGGATCCCCGTCTGGCCGGCCTCGCCACGCGGCTGGCGCAGGAGCTGCCCGCTTCCGTTCAGGCCATCGGCCGCGCCGGGCTGAAGAAGGTCGTCGATTTCCAGGACGTCGCCTATGGCGGCGAATATCTCGACATCCTCGGCAAGCTCCACGCCGCCGATCGGAGCGCCGGTGGCGCCGGGCGCGATTTCGCCTTCACCCAGGCCGCCGCGAAATATCTCGCCAACGCCATGACCTATGATGACGTCATCCGCGTTGCCGACCTCAAGACCAGATCCGGCCGCCGGGCGCGGATCGAGGGCGAGCTCGAATTGTCCGAAGGCCAGGTGCTGCAGACCACCGAGTTCATGCATCCCCGTATGGAAGAGGTGATGGGCATGCTGCCGGTGGGCCTTGGCCGCTGGCTTCAAGCCAAGCCGCGCCTGCTCGGCTGGCTCGACCGCCGCGTCAACAAGGGGCGCCGGATACGGACCTACTCGCTGCCCTGGTTCCTTGCGCTCTATGCCGTCGGGGGACTTCGCGGCATGCGTCGCCGCTCGCTGCGTCACGCCATCGAGACCGCTCATCGGGACCAATGGCTCACGGCCGCGACGGAGGCCGTGCGAGCGAACTATCAGTTGGGCGTCGAGATCCTGCAATGCCGGCGCCTCGTCAAAGGCTATTCCGACACCCACAGCCGCGGCCTGTCGAAATTCGACAAGACGCTGGCCGCGATCAAGCTGGTCGCGCCGCGCGACGATGCCGCCGACTGGGCGCGCCGGCTGCGGGAAGCCGCGCTGAAGGACAGCGCGGGCAAGGAGCTCGACGGCGTGATCGAGACCATCAAGAGTTTTGCATGATGCCGGCAGCCCTCAAGGAGAGCACGGCTGCCGTATTCGGGCAGATTGAAACCCGGCTGTGGCTGCAACTGCTGTCGCTGCATGGTGAGCTGTTTGCGTCGCTGAATTCCATGCTGAGCTCGGAGTTCGGCTTGTCGCTGGCCAAGTTCGACGTGCTGGCTCAGCTGGATCGTTACCCGCACGGAATGGCGCTCGGGCAGTTGTCGCAGAACCTGAAAGTGTCCGGCGGTAACGTCTCGGGCCTGGTGCAGCGCCTGCTGGCCGACGACCTGATCAGCAAGGAGATGTCGAGCGAAGACCGCCGGTCCTTCATCGTGCGCCTGACGCCGAAAGGCGAAGCGCTGTTCAGGAAGGCGGCTGACGTGCACAAGCGGCACCTCAGCGAACGGCTCGAAAGTATTCCCGCCCCGGAGCTGGAGGCTGCACTATCGGTGCTGCGGTCGCTCTCCTCGAAACTCGGCAGCGAAAGCAAGAAGCAGGGTCGCAAGAGATAATGGCCAAAGACTCCAGAAGCAGATGGAAATCCGGTCCACCGCGGACCCGGGACCAGCTGCAAAGCTACATTCCCTATCTCTTCAACCGGCTCGCCAACCGCTGGAACCTGGATCAGAACCGCGATCTCAGCGAGCACAACATCAACAACGTCGTGTTCCGGACGCTGTCGGTGCTGTTCATCTACAAGACCCTGACGGTCAACGAGATCGCCGTTCTGGCCGTCACCGAGCAGTCGACCGCGAGCCGCATGATCGAGTCGATGGTGTCATCGGGCCTCGTCAAGCGCGAGATCGCGGAAGAGGATCAGCGCCGCCGCGTCGTCGGATTGACGGCGGACGGCGAGGCCCTGCTGCGCAAGATCTGGCCGATCATGGAGAACAATTACGACCGGCTGACCGTCGGCATCGATCCCGACGAGATCGAGGTGTGCGCCCGCGTGCTGGCCAAGATGGTCGAGAACATCCGCCAGAACCAGATCTGATCGACTCGCGATCAGGGACTGAGGCCTGCAAGGCTGGTGCCGCCGCAGACATAGAGCACCTGTCCGGTGACGAAGTCCGAGCGCTCGTCGAGGAAGAAGCCGATCGCGTGCGCGACGTCCTCGCGCGTCCCGAGCCGCCCGACTGGAACGCTCTGCGCCATCCGCTCCTGCTGCTCGGAGTCCTTCGGGACGACGCCCCAGAAGTTGTCGGTCAGGATCGGGCCTGGCGCGACTACGTTCACCGTGATCCCGCTCGACGCCAGCTCCAGCGCCCACGTCCGGGCCATGCCGTGCACGCCGGCCTTGGTCGCCGAATAGGCCGAACGCGTCGCCGCGCCCATGGCGGCGCGCGAGCTCACGAACACGATCCGCCCGAACCGCCGCGACCGCATCCCCTCCGTCGCCGCCTGGGTCAGCAGCATCGGTGCGCCCAGATGCAACTGCGCCAGCGTCAGGATGTCCTCCGGTTTCGCATCGGCCAAGAGGTTCGGCAGGATGATTCCGGCATTGTGCACGAGGCAGTCGATCGCATGATCCCGGCAGATCTCCTCGGCAATGGCCCTTGTCTCCGCGATGCCGGTCAGGTCCGCGCGATAGGCGGTGAGCAGATCGTGCGTCCAGTCCGGCTTCTCGAGGCCGACCGCGACGACCCGCTGTCCCTCGCCGACGAGCTTTTTCGCCAGCGCCTCGCCGATGCCGGAATTGCCGCCGGTGATGAGTGTGGTGCGGGTCTGGCTCATGATCACTCCTGCCGCCGCTTGAGGTCGCGAAGATCGAAGAACGCGCCATCGCGCATCAGCCTCGCGACGAAGTCCTTCAATCCGCCGCGCTGGATCTTCTCGGTCGCGGTCAGCGGCAGCTGATCGACGAACGAGATCCAGCCCGGCGCCTTGTAATAGGCCATCTGCTCCAGACTCCAGCGCACGATGTCCTCGGCCAGCGCGCGGTCTGCTCCCGGATTTTCAGCGATGATGACAGCCGCGACCTCGTCGCCGCGCACCTGATCGGGCGTCGCCGCCACTGCGGCCTGCCGGATCGCCGGATGGCGGTTGAGAACGGATTCGACCTCGACCGCGGCGATGTTCTCGCCGGAGCGGCGGATCACGTTCTTCTTGCGGTCGACGAAATGAAGATCGCCATCGGCATCGCGCGAGACGATATCGCCGGTATGCAGCCAGCCGTCCTTCCAGGCCTCGGCGGTCGCCTCCGGGTTCTTCAGGTACTCCCTGAAGAAGCCGAAACGGGGATCGGCCCCCGCGTGCCGCACCAACAGCTCGCCCGGCATTCCCGCCGCCGCATCGCGGCCGTCGTCGCCAACGATCCGAACCTCGACCTCCGGCGCCGGACGGCCGAAACAGCTGGTGCCGATCTTGCGCGGCTCGATATTGGCAGCGATCACGCCGCCGCTTCCGGTCTCGGTCATCGCCCAGGCCTCGAGCAGCGGAAAGCCGAAGCGCTCTTCGAACGGCGCGTGCAGCAGCCTGTCGACCCCGGCTCCGAAGCCGAACCGCACGCTGTGTGCGCGGTCATCATCCGTCGGCGGCGCGCTCATCAGCATCGACGGCATGACACCGAGATAATGCAGGCAGGTCGCGCGGCTGTCGCGCACCGATTTCCACCAGCTGCGGGGATGAAAGCGATCGAGCATCGTCAGGCTGCCGCCGACCGTCAGCATCGCCATCAGCGACACCGCCATCGCGTTCATGTGAAACAGCGGCAGCGGCGTGAGCATGCGCACGCCATCGCCGCTGAGATCGATCAATCCGCCGACGTCGCGATACCAGTCTCCGGAATACAGGAAATAGGTGTTGGTCAGCACGCAGCCCTTGGGCTGGCCCGTCGTCCCCGACGTATAGAGCAGCGCGCATTCACTCGCGCCGTCGCCGGCATTCGCAGCCCGTGCGCCGCCGAACGGGACCGGAATCTCGCCGCCGTCGATCGCCACCGGAATCGGCCGGCCGGCCTGGCGCGCCGCCGTCTCGACCTCGTCGCATCGCTTGGCAAGGACGAATGCGGCGTTCATCTCGGAATGCGCGATGATGTATTCGAGCTCGCTGACCCGCAGATCCGGGTTGATCGGCACCACCGACACACCGAGCGCGTTCAACGCAAACCACAGCTCGACGAACACCGGCCGGTTCTGCAGCAGCAGCCCGACCCGATGGCCTCTGCCGTAGCCGTGGTCAGCGAACGCTGTACGCCAGCGCTCCACCCTCTCAAACATGGCACGGTACGAGATCTCCCCGGCCGCGATGCCGTAGATCTCGGCCGTCTCGGGCAGGACATTGAGGAAGCCCACTTCACCCCGCTGGAGGGCGATCTCGCGGAAGCGGGCGTAGACGGTGGTCGCTGTGGTCAAGGCGCACTCACATGAAAAGCTGGATATTGCCGAACGGCGCGTCGAAGTTCACGAGATCGATGCGCTTGAGCTTGATCTTGAGTTCGTCGCCGACTTGGACGAGATCGTGCGACGCCCAGCCCGAAAAGCGCTCCAGCGTATCGCCGCGCGTCTCGGTGTAGATGTAGGACGTCTTTGCCCTGAATATGCCGGCCGCCGGATCGCACACGAGGATCTGCGGCGCCTGAAGCAGATGATGACAGCGGCTCTTCGGCTTCTGGCTGAAGGTGCGTTCGCCGGCCAGTCGCTCGATCCGCACCTTCATCAGCATCAGGTCTTCGTACATCAGCGACGGCTGCAGCACCGGGTCCTGCTGTTGCCATTCCAGCGGCATCCAGTAGCGCCCTTCCGGGTGGAACAGGTCGAGCCACGCCTGCCACTGCATGGTGTCGAGCAGGTCGGCTTCCCGATAGATGAAATCGGTGATGGTCTTTTCGCTGATCATTCCGCGGCCTCGACGCCCTGGTCCATGTCCATGGTGATGAATTTGGCCCAGGCATGAAACTGGTTGCGCATCTGACGCTCCGAGGTGCCGTTGATGACCGCGGTGACGTCGGGCTCCTCGTTGCTCTCGTAGAGCCGGCGCAGATTGACCCATTGATTGCCGTTCGACTTCAGCCCTTCCTGGGCCCGCTCGTACATTTCGAGATCGTCGTGCCCGACGATCGAGGTCGGCGCGTTGATGAATCGATTATACATCAGCGCGCGCTCGTAGAGCTTGTCGGGTGCTCCGACCAGACGATAGACCCAGCTCTCCACCAGTGTCCGGTCCACCGCGATCGGGATGAAGTTGCGCAGGATCTGCACCGCACCCTTGACCATGATGTTCGGGAAATAGACGGTGTTGTGCCGGACCTCGCCCAGGATTTCGTGGGCCCGCTTCTCGCCATAGGCTGCGACCATCCGGTCGAGATAGCCCTCGACGTCCGAATAGTTCGAATGGATGGAATTGGCGACGCCGGTATGGCCATGGCCGTTGGGCCAGATCCGGATGCCGCTCTGCTCGTAGAACTCGTACGGGCTCATGAACGGGCCATAGAGCTGCACCGCCATCGGCTTCTCGGTGGACTCGCCCTGTTCGCGTTGCCAGACCTTGATGGCGGTGCCGGCCGAGCTCTCATGCGCCACCATGGGATGGCAGGTGTCGGTCTGGTTCTCGACCAGCATCTTCCAATTGCAGGTGTGCATGTAGCGGATCGGCGCGGCCTCGACGGCCAGCTTCCCCTCCGGCGAACGGTCGGCCATGTTGTCGATGGTCGAGAGGCTTTCGCCGAAATAATCTTCGAAGCCGACGCCGTTTTCGCTGAGGCGCGCGAAGATGAAATCCCGGTAGACGACGACATTCCTGATCCGCGACAGCCCGCCGCTCGCCTGGGTGTCGGTGAATCCGGTGCCCTCGTAGCCCTTCTTCAGCGGGATCGCGAGCAGCGAGCCGTCGGTCTTGAACGACCAGGCATGATAGGGGCAGCGGAAGAACTTTCCGGTATTGCCGCACGGCTCGGAGGCGATCTTGACGCCCTTGTGCGGACAGCGATTGTAGAACAGGTGAATCGAGCCGTCGGTATGGCGGCTGGCCACCACCGGCTGCCGGCCGATATTGGCGGTGATGAAATCGCCGGCCTTCGACAACTGGCTGGCATGCCCGACATAGATCCAGCTGTTTGGGAACAGATGCTCCATCTCGAGCTCGAACACCTCGGGATCGATATAGACGTCGCGATGCACCTCGGCGTCGCGCACCAGGGCGCCGATCGCGCGAGGATCCTTTCCGTATTTCGCCATGGCGCCTCTTGCCTCCTCTCAGAGATCCAACACCAGCCGGTCCGACTTCGCACGCGACACGCAGATCTGCATGACCTTGTTGGACGCCTTCTCGTCGTCGCTGAGAATGACGTCGCGATGATCAGGCACACCTGCGATCACCCCGCACTGGCAGATGCCGCAATCGCCCCGCCGGCAATCATAGAGCACGTCGAGCCCCGCCGCTTCCAACGCCTGGATGATGCTCTGATCGGTCGCGACCGTGATGACCTGCCCGGTCGACTTGAGCTCGACCTCGAACGGCTGGTTCGGGGAGCTGGGCTGCTCCGCCTTGAACAGCTCGAAATGGATGCGGTCGGCCGGGATGCCGCTGGCGAGCGCTCCTGCCTTCACCGCGTCGATCATGCCAGCGGGCCCACAGACATAAACGTGGGCATCTGCGGGCGCATCGCCAAGCGCTGCCGCGATATCGAGACGGGACGCATCGCTGTCGTAGTGGACCGCCAGGCGCTCCGAACAGATCGCCTGCAACTGCGGCAGGAATGCCAGCAGCCCGGGCATGCGTCCGGCATAGTGCAGGCGAAATGGGGTTCCCTGTGCCTTCAGCACCGACGCCATGGACAGGATCGGCGTAACGCCGATGCCGCCGGCAAACAGCAACGCCGGCGCGGCGCCCTCGTGAAGACCGAAATTGTTGAGCGGCGCGGTCGCGCTGACGACGTCGCCGACCTGAAGGGCATGCATGAACTGCGAGCCGCCGGTCGACATCTCCTCCCGCAGCACCCCGAGCGCCACTGCGCCTTCAGGCAAGTCCGGCAATGCCATCAGGGAGTACGGCCGGTCTGCCCCGCTCGGCAGCAACACGCGGATGTGCGCACCCGCCTGCCACTCCGGCGCGACGCCGCCCTCCACGCCGAACACGACGCTGCGAACGACCGCCGTCTCCGCAAAGATCGACTGCACTTTGAGCTTGAGCGGATGCGCGTCCATTCGGGCATCTCATATTATATGAATTTGCATAGTTTTATACATATAATAATTGCCTGTCAATCGTCGCTGCGGCGGGGAAACTGAAACACGACCGGCCGCGCCCGCCAGATCATCCGCGGCGATCGCTGCTCGCACGATCCGTTCGGCGGGCAAGACGCCTCCGGTCCCTGGCCTGAGAAAACCGCAAGACGTGAGCGCGATCGCTCTCGGGCCGGTCAGGGTAGCAATGTGTCTGGATCATGCGGGCGGCCGACCCGGTCGACCATCGCGGGCGACCGTCATCGACACATCGGCGTTCAAGCGATGGTGACGACCGGCGGCGATCGCTTCAGCGGCAAGGACGTAGGGCCGCCCGGTTCTGACAAGTCAACGACCGCGATCGATAGACCTTCGTCATCGCCGCATCTGATCGCCGCTCACAAGGCCGGTGTCAGCTGGATGGAGAGCCGCCTGGCCCGGCATGTGAGACGGCGAGCGTCGCCAGAACTGTCCTGTTACTGATCTCGAGTTTACGGAAGATGTGGTGCAAGTGAACCTTGATGGTGCCGTCGGCCACCTTCAGACGGCGGCCGATCTCCTTGTTCGACAGCCCCTCCGACACCAGGTTCATGATCTGACGCTCGCGCTCCGTCAGCGTTGCAAGATACTTCTCCGACATCGCGGTTTGAGCACGGGAGAGAGCTTCCTCGCACGCAGGCGGCGGCAGCATCTTCTGACCATCCGCGACCTGCCGCAATGTTTGGATAAGCGTCTCCGGCTCCTCGTCGTGGAGCACAACGCCGTACGCTCCGGTCGCCGCCAGCATCGCCAGATCCCGATCCTCAACCGAGGTAGCGAGAAAGACGAGGCGCGCGGCAGGCGTCGCGGAATTTCCAACGTCGATCGTTGCCTGCTCAAAAATGTCAGGCATCGACATGTCCAAAATAGCTATATCGGGCGCTAGACCCCGTACTGCTTCGAAACAACTCGCAGCATCATTGCAACGAGCGACAACCTTGAAATCACGTTCTGCTTCGAGCAGGAAATTCAGACCCAATAAAACAACTGGATATCTGCTAGCAATCACCACACGACTGAAATGCATTTACGACCAATCCCTCAGTCCCTCCAGTTCAGCTCCGTAGGCCCTCCAGTTCGGCTCCGCCCCAATTGATTAATAAGCTACTCCAATACGACACTTTTCCGTAAGGTTTTGTTGTCGCGGACGCCCCGTGAATTTACGGCCCTAAGCGCGCCGAAAGGCGTAGTTTCGGCAACGCATGATCGAAGCGGCCGGCCGACTCACCCAGAGCGGGTGTTTCTCAAAGGTGCCCGGAGCGCGCGTCCTGAGGGTGACGGCTCTTTCTCATGATGATCGACATCTGAAACGACGGACGACATCCGAGGCAATGACTATAACCAAAGGTATATAGGGATATTGGGGATTAGCATCTAACATTCTTAAATATTTAGTGCGGGCTCAAGACTTTTTCGTCCTCAGATTCGTTGGTCCGATCGGCCAATTCCGAGGAAGCGTTTTGCATACGTTGTTCTTTTTTAGCTGGGTGGATGATCAACAAAATGAACCGGAATCAACCGACCCGCCCATTGTTTCATTGTAGCGTCCAGGAGTCTTTCCATGAGACGGCGATATCCTTTTTCCATTGTACTTATTGGCGAAAATAGTCTTCGTAAGGAAGGTCTTGCCAGAATTCTGAATTCAGAGAGTTTTCAAGTCCTGACTTCGATATCCGATGCCAACGATTTGCTTGGCGTCGAAGCGCTCCAGGAGGCCACCGCCAGTCAGGCATTGCTGCTCCTCATCGTTCACACCGGCGACGATTTCCGCCCGACAATCGAGCAGATCGACTCCTTCAAGCGCCGCCACGCCGACGGACGCGTAGCCGTCGTCGCGGATCAATATCGTGTGAGCGACCTGGCAGCCGCACTTCGGGCCGGTGCCACGGGATACTTCATCGACGTGATGAATTGCGATGCGTTCATCAAGTCCATCGAACTGGTCATGATGGGCGGCACAGTCTTCCCGCCAGCGTTCCTGACGTCCGCACTCGATGCCGAAGAACGCGACGCGGAGGATACGCCCGCCCACCACGATGACGATCCTGCCGCCGCAGAAGCCGACGACAGGCTCGCTCGGCAACTTTCGCCTCGGGAAATCTCGATTCTGCAGTGCCTGATCGAGGGCGATTCCAACAAGTGCATCGCCCGCAAGATCAATATTGCCGAAGCCACGGTGAAGGTTCACATCAAGGCGATCCTTCGCAAGATCAGGGTGCAGAACAGAACGCAGGCCGCGATCTGGGGCTTGCACCATCGCCCTGCGGCATGGCCGAATAGCCACGGCTCGGCGCCCCACGCGAACGATGCCGAGCGACCGCTCCCGCCGAAGCGGGAAATTCCCAAGATCGCAAGAGCGGGCCGGCCGGCGCCGCTTGGCGCGATCGAACACGCGACGAACTATTTCGAAGTGCCGCTTACGAACGGCCACGGCCACAACGGCAGTTCGAAGATCGACGGGGCGATCCGGCTTCGCAAATAGCTGAATCCTTCCCGTTGACATCTCGCCGGGTAACCTCGGCGGGATGTCCGTCGGGCGGCGAGTCGCATCAACGGAATGCGATGCGCGATGACCGATGCCGAGGTCAGCGCCCACGCAGACGGCTGCTCTATCCTTACCACAATGTTTCATGCCATTGCCTCACCGGCGGTAAGAAGCAGGTGACTGATGATCCGACGGCTGCCCGTCTTGATCTCAACCGTCACCATGCCAGGACTGAGCTTGGCCAGCTCATCCTTCACCTGCGTCTGCGTGCAACCGAACGACGCAAGCGGGATTCACGAATGATCGCGCATCAACGCATCGCCCGTGCTCGAGCCCGTTCGCCTCGATTTGGTCTATCCCCCGCCGACGGACGCGGATGCGACGATCACGGCGATCAGGATCGCTCAATGATCGCCGTCGTTGCTGACGACCCCGGGCGTTCGTCGCTCGTTGACGTCACCGGGCCATGCGAAGTGATTGCTTGATAGAAGCAACCTCCTCAATGGCCCTGCCGACGGGCAAGCCGTCGTCGTTGGCGCCTTTCGGCGAGCAGCGACAGCAGGCCACCGAGCGCCAATGCAGCGAGGAGCGTCAGCGCGAACAGCAGCGGACCGTTGGGACCGGAGGGTACCATCACCGCTTCCGCTGGCAGTAGCGTTTGACCAGCAGCGAACCTGACCATGTCACGCGCCGGCGCGCTGTCCTGGTTGTCGAACGCCGGATTCTTCTCCGCGCCCTCCATTACCTCCTTCAGACGTTCGAGTTTGGCTTGAGCGCCGACATAGGTGGGATGACGCGGACCCAATACGGCCGAAAGCCCGGCCAATTCCCGCTCGGCCGCAGCATACGCCTCCGTCGCCTGTGCGCGCAGCCGCCCGCGCAGATATTCGGACGCAACCCAATTCGCCAGGTTGGCCGCGCGCTGCGGGTTCGACGTGGTCACCGCAATCGCGATCAAGTAAGACCGCGGATCGTTGGTCACGGTGATCTGCTTCATGAGGCGTGTGATCGCGAGTTCGCGCGGCGTTGGCGCGGGATGAGCCCCGAGATACGGCCAGACATGGGAGAGCGCTCGCTCCAGGCGGCCCGGGCGCGCGTAGTCGGGATCCTGGTCGAGCCGCAGCGCCGACACGACCGCGCTTGCGGTGCCGCGCGACCGGATGATGCGCGCCGAACTGTCAACGACGGCAGCCGCATCGACGGCCGCCGTCGATTGCAGTCTCTCGCCGGCAACATTTTCGTTACGCACAAAATCGAGCTGAATGGTGGCTTCGCCGGTGTATCGCGATGCCATAAACATGAACGCGACCAGAAAGGCTGCCTGCGCAAGCACGACAGTTATCATGACGAGCTGCCGGTGCCTCCATACGACACCCAGCGCATCATGTACGACCTGCTCATAATGTATGCGGGGGGCGTTGATCGCGCCTGTCTCGACAAACATTTCCTGATCTCCCGAACGGGTGCGAGCTCCCGATCTTTGCGCGTGGCCAAGGCGGTTGGCCAGTAGCCGATGGCTCAGTGACGTCATCGTATGAAAATCCTGAAAGCGGCCCTGTTGAAAAGCGCACCGACCAGCGCGCGGGCCTGAAGGCGGTCGGCTACCCTGAGCAGATCCAGAAACAGGTGCTCGCCGTCGGATTGGCCGGCTGGTTCTATCCGGCCAGCGCTCCCGTCAGCCTTTCGGTCGACAAGAGCGCCGACGATATCGAGCAGACCCCGCTGATAAGAATAACGCGAGATCGTGCAGCCTAGCAGCCGCGCCTCTTGCTTGCAGCGGATTTGTGCCGGAGCAAAGCTGCGCGTAGCCGACCGAAACATCGGCAGGTCGGCTTCGGTGTCGCCGATCGCAATGGTCTCGACGTCCGGTCCCAAGACCCGATCGCGCAGGGCCGTCAGGCCCGTCCCCTTGTTGACGTTCTTTGCCACTACGGCGGTATCGCTCGTGGTTTGGCGGAAGCAGAGCCGGTCGAGCTGGAGCGTCGCGATCAGATCACGCACGATCAGCGTTGGCAGCGGGACCGGAACGCCCTGACCGATGCTGAAGCGGCGCATCCGCGATAGCAGGCTCTGGGGTTTCTTCTCGATCATGTAGGCCCGGATGGAATATCTATGGCGCTCGTCGAGAAAAACGCCAGGAAGTTGCCGCAGCGCTCTCCTGAGTTCATCGAGCTGAACCAGCGTGTCCTGATCGATCAGCGGCAATCCGTGCCCGGCAACGGCGTCCCACAAATAAGCGCCGTTCTCCGCCACGCCACCGGCCAGCCCGTACGCTTCACAATAGTCCTTGACCTCGTAGACCGACCTCGCCGTGTTGAGCGCGACCGAACAGTCATGCTTCGACAGCAGGGAAAGAGCCTCGATGCCGGCCGCCGTCGTGCTGGGATAACCGAAGATGCGCCGGTCCATGACGCCGTCAATGTCGAGGAAGACAAGCGGCGAGTGCCAAGACAGCGCTCGCGACGGCCGACATCGCGCACCGCAGAACTGGGCGGTCTGTGCAGTCAAGAAATCCCACGCGCCGAGGAAGCGCCGGTGCTGCTCCTGCTGCTGTTTGCCGCACTGCACGACACTGAAGAGGTTCTCCTGCGCCGTCTCCATTGCCCACACGCCGGCCAGCAGCTTGTTGATGAAGAGCCGGTCTGCAACCGATGCGTCGCCGGAATGCTCGACGTAACGGCGGACCAATCGCTCCTCCTCGTCGGGCGACAGCTCGAAGCTCAAGATGGCGTCCGCGAGGTCGTAAGCCGGATCGACGCTGTTCAGCAGGGTCTTGCCGAGGCCATGCCCAAAATAGCCCGTCTTCAACAAACCCGTCCTGCCCACGATCCACTCGGCACCACCCATGTTGCCATCGATCAGCGTGGGACACGGGCAATGCAATCGATAAAGTTGCTGCTGGATCAATGACCGCATCGGTACATCGAGCACGAAATCGCCATATGCGCGGCCGAACGCCTCGGCCAGCAGCGTCCAACCGTTCTCGTGCACGGCCTTGCCTGCGACACGCGACTTCGGCAGGGCCAGGAGACGAGTGCGCGCAGCAACGTAGCAGGCCACCCTGTCGATCCAGGAATCGCGATTCAATCCGATGTCCATGGCGGCCTGCTGCTGCGGCAGCCACTCGCTGTACAGGATGCCGTCACGCAGCCCAAGGACCGGCGCAACGAACTCGGACAGCCGCTGCGCGACAAGGAACGCCGGGTAACCGAGGTATCCCAGTCCAACGCTCTTCGCCACGAAGTGACGGACCTCGCGGTCGCCTTGCGCAGTCTGCAGCTGCACCTTGAATATCCGCCGCAGCGTCGCGCCTCGCTTGCCGCTCGCGCTGTGCTGCACACCACCGTCGAGCTCCTCCGCCCGCCAGCTATCGAGCACCTGAACATCGGAGAACCCGCGCGGCGCAAGATATTCGGCCAATCTTTCCGCGACCATCCGGGGATCCAGTAGCTGCTGCTTTCGCCAGCGCTCCGGCTCGAGCGTGATCACCAGGCCGTCAGGCAACGCCGCAGCCCAGCCGGGCGTTGCCGGATGTGTCGGCACCAGCACCTTTATCTTGGAAAGGTCGAAGCCTGCCTGACGCGCGATATCGACGGCAAGAACGATCGTGCCTCCCGAATTGGGCGGATCGTCCACAATTACCAGCGTGAAGCCCTTCCGGGCGTGCTCCGACAGCTGCCTGCGCTCCCAATCGCTCGGGCCCTTCTTCGGATGCACCGTAAGGGCAGCGACCCGGCCGTAACCTTCGGCCTTGAAGAAGGAGCACAACAGAGTGGAAAAGTAGGTACCAGCCGTTCGTAGCCCCAGGACGAGAACCGGATGCGACCTGTCGGCAACGCCCCGCATGAACCGTCGCCCCAGTTCGAACACGTCGACAGGTGTGAGGTCGAGCCGGTTGAACGCGGACGGTATGCCGAGGCGAACGTCGAGCAGTCCGGACGGCAGCTGCCGGCGCAACAACGCTGACAGCTTCCCGGTGACCTCCGCGAACGGCGCCGCCTCGCCTTCCGATCGCATCAGACCGGCAAGGAGTACCTCGAGCCCGTTCTGCCATTCCTCCTTCCAGCGGCGAAGCTGGGTCCTGTGCCGTTGCGGCCACTTCTGCGCGACTTTGTCGGAGGTCGATAACGCGAAACGCCCGAGCCGGCCTTTTGCCAACTGCGAGGGTACGCGCAGCGTGTGTCCGCGCAGATATTCCTCGACGCCATTCAACAGCGAGGATGAAAGTAGATATATGTTTGTGGCAACTTCCCTCGCCTGCCATCCCGGCTCGACATAACCGAGCCGATCAAGCTCCGCGGCAAGACGCTCGCTCACTTCGCCGACCGTCAGATGAGGATCGAGGCACCAATCATAGGCGGAATAGAACTCGGTCTCGGCCAGCAACGGGTCCAGCGCCACCGCCGATCGCTCGATTATCGCCTGCCGCTCCAGCACCAACATCGCTATTTCGGCTCCGGTTCCTGACTGGTTACGCTGCCGAACCCGCCTCGATTTCGGACAAATCATGTCGGGCATATTGATCGATCGCGCGTGCATAGACCGCCATCAGCGCCTGGTAGTTGGCTTCGGCGGTGAAATACCGGTCAAACGTCTCCCGCGCAGCGCGGCGCATCTCCGTCAGTGCGGATACCTCCGACCAGAGGGAGCGTACACATGCCGCGAGATCGTCTGCATCGCCTGCTGCAAAGCACGCGCCGTTGCGCCCATCGACAATGTCGGCCATCGCGCCATGCCGGGGAACGATAACGGGCGTGCCCTTGGCGAACGCTTCGATCACGACACGAGGAAGAGCTCCCTCGTAGCATTGCGACGGCAGGATCAATACCGACGCGGCGCCGATCAGCTCGTAGACGTCGTCGTGGGGCACGCCGTGCAACCATTCGATCGCCGCGTTACGGGCGGCCGCCTCGCGAACCAGCCCGTCGAGCGGGCCGTCGCCCACGATCTTCAGCGGCATTTCGAGTCCCCGCCAGGCCTCGAGAAGCGCCTGAATGCCTTTTTCCTCGGAAAGCCGGCCGACATAGACAGCATAGCCGCCGTCGCCGACGCCGACGCGCGGCTCGGGATAGAGGAAGTTGGGCTTCACCACGATCTTGTCCGCGGGAAGCCCCCCTTCGATGAACTTCCGGCGGCTGAATCCGCTCAGGGCGACATACGCATCGACGGCGTGCTGCCAGGTCCCCAGCAGACGATGGGTCGCAAGCATCGCCGCGACGGTCGCGCTCGCCGCCGTGCTATGTCGGTAGCAATTGTGCGCAACGCCACGCCAGAGCGTCGCCTTGCCGAGGCAATCCTCACAAGGCTTGCCATCGCGAAACAGCAGCGCATTGACGCAAACAAGACGGAAGTTGTGCAGCGTCTGCACCACGGGAACGCGCTCGGCATGCGCGGCGTAATAGGCGGCCGGAGACATCAGTGGAAACGTGTTGTGGAAGTGAACGACCTGCGGTCGATGCAGACGGATCAATCGCCGCAGTTCGGCAATGGTCTGCCGGCTCCAGATCGTGCGGCCCGCGAGCTGCAGACGCCCCATGTCGTCGATCGTGTCGTTGGAGAGGCAATACTGCGTCACCTCGTGGCCGTGCGCCCTGAGCAGCGAAACCTCGGCCGCGACGCATTGGTCCTCGCCGCCGGCGAGCTTGTAGAAATTGTGCGCCACGAGAATGTTCATCGACGTCCTCCTGCAGCTGCAGCTTCCGCGGCGGCCACCGCCTGGTCGGACGCGGCGGCGGGCGGCATCGGCAAGCGGCAGAGCTGTCCATTGCTGACCGCTGGCGCCTGCCGGGTGAACTGCCCCATGAGGCGCAGCACACCTTCCAGCCGCTGCCATTGGTCGAACTCCTCCAACTCCCAGGAATGTCCCCAGAGATGGAAGACGCCGCCGCGCGCGACGACCTGAGACAGCAGCGATTCCGCGAGCGCGGGCCATTCTGCGGCGCGGCCGTGACGGATGTAGCGCCAAAGGTTGCCCAAGGCCATCCGCTTGATCGCGTTCCTCGCCAGACCGGAACGGCGGTGCGGAAACGCCTGGACGGTCGTCGGTATGTGCAACAGGCCGGCTAACGGTCGCGGAAAGCCGAGCGCAAGCAGCTCGACGGTGCGCAGGCCGATATATCCCGCTCGCTGGACCATGCGCACATGCTCTTTGCGGTAGCGGCCGATCGGCGGGCAGAAGCACTCGCAGCGAACACCCGTGCTGTCCTCGATCCAGGCCTTGGAATCGGCGATCTCCTGCGCGGCCGTTTCCGTCGTCACGGACGTCAAATCGACATGATGGAGCGTGTGCGCGCCGATCTCGAAGCCCTTGCCCAGCGCGCGCAGCTGCATGGCGGACATGGTCTGTCGTTCGATCGTCGTCGCGGGTACGTAGAAGGTACCCTCCAGTCCGTACTTCGAGAGCAATGCGGCCACGCGATGATCCAGGGGATGACCATCATCCCAACTGGTCGTGATGTAGGCCGGTAACGTCATGACCCGCCTCCCACCACACTCAAGCGATGACCCATCCGGACGTCCGCCTGAGCGGCGGCGAGCATCCGATCAATGCGGGGCATCGCGATGCTACGCTGAATCAAGCGGAAAAGCCCTCGCGGCGACCATCGCAGGTCGAGCAACTTGAGCTCTGCTCGCGCAAAGGCGCGGATTTCCGCGATCAGCTCCGGCTCCTGCTCCGGTGCTTCCATCATGGTCAGGAAGGCCGACAACACGCTTTCCACAAACGTCCGCTTGCTCAGGGCCACGCGCCGATCGATGGTACGAATATCGGTCGCCACATCGCAAAGCAGGCCGGCCAGGTCATAGGCCGCCGGGTAGCGTTGGTTGAATACGACACCGACGCAAGCCGGCTTGTCGGCATCGACGAGGGTGAGAACGCGTCGTGCGGGATCGTAAAGGATGTTCTGAAGGCAGAGATCGCCGTGCGAACTGCCCGTGGCCCAGTGCGGCCGCAACACGGTGACAAGAACCCGGGCCATGGCCGCCAGCACTTCCGGAGGCTGATCGCTATGGGCGGCAAGGGACTTGTTGAGGTCCGTGCCGGCGGCCATCGTCATCACCAGGGCCGGCGGCGCTTCGGAGACATGAAGCGGCAATGGCGCGCGCAACGTCCAGTCATGAACCGTCCTGCCGTCGACCGAGCCGTGCAGCCGCACCTGGGCATCGAACTGCCGTCTTGCCGTTTCGACCGCGGCCGGCTCGTCGGGATAGAGCTTGACCGCCAGATCGCGATATCCTTGCCAGACCGCATCGTCCCCGCCTGTACGGATGCCGTAGATCCGGCCCTGGAATCCTTCTCCGATCTGCCTGATGTCCCAATCGACAGCCGGATTCGGTTGCGCGAGTTGCTGCAGGACCTGCACGATAGGAGCGCGAACGTGATCCGCAGGACCGGGCCGGGCTGCGACCGTCAGGAATGCGACCCAGCGGGCCACCGATCCCGCAACGCTCCCGGCCAATATCCCGTAAGCAGCTCCGAGCAATCCCCATTCGGCGGTAAACGCCCAGACCGCCGTCGCCGTGACGAAGGCTCCGACCGACGTCGCCACCACGACCGCCCGTGGCCGTTCCATGCTTGCCATTGCGTTCGAGGCCGACGCCCCGGCGGCAGTCGCAAGCACGGCCAGCGCCAGGATCGTCACGACGTCGCCCCGCCCGTCGTATCCGTGATCGTGGTAGACCAGCCTCATCAAGAAGTCGCCGCTGAAAAGAATCACGACCCAGAAGAGCGACATGACACCGACGAGCAGCAGCGCGTCACGCGACGCTTGACGGCGCAGCCTCTCGACTCCCCCCTCCTTGAAAGCAAGGACCGAGCGCGGCGTCAGCGTGTTGCGAAATGCGCTCAACAATGGGTTGGCCACAGACGCGATGCTGTTGCAGGCTGCGAAAACGCCGGTTTCCGCCAAACTGACCAACAGCGGCAGCACCCAGTAGCTGACATAGCTCTGGATCGTGACCGTGATCTGTCCGGCACACAGCCATTTGCCAAGTCGCCAGCTCTCCGCGGTCGCCTGCCGCACGCGGCCCGTCGGAATCGAGAAATTCCGTCGTGCCAGGTAGAGCCAGACGAGGCTCGTCAACGCGCAGCCACCCGCCAGTGCGAGGGAGGCATTGACAGCGGACATCCTGTCGGTCCATCCGAGCCAAGCCAGCACAGGCAGTTGCACCGCTGCCACGCCGGCATCCAGGATCAGGGCATTCGCCACATTCAAATGTGCAAATGCGTACGTTCGGTTGAACTCCCGCTGCAATGCGAACGGGACGGTCAGCACCAACGTGCAGACCAGCCAGGTCAAATCGTTCGTGGCCCATAGCGCGATCATCGCGACGGCCACGATGGCCAGCACGACAATGGCGATCACGGACAACCACACATTGTGCAGCAGCGCGAGCCCGACATGCTGCGCGGGGGTTCGCGACGAGCGGTGCCGCTGAATCGTGTACGGCATCAGGATGAGGGCGTCCTGCAACGCGAGCACAAATCCCAACACGGACAGACCAATGGCGTAGATGCCGAGTTGGCTGGGCTGGGTGAAACGACCGACCAGCACCGTCGACAGAAGGCTGGTGCCGCTCACGACCGCCTGGTCCGCCAACGCCAGGGCGTGCGTACCGAAGATGATGCGCGTGATCGCCGCCCACGCTGTGGCGCTCCGGCTTGCGGGTTCCTGCAGAACGTGGCGCTCCGGATGCGGGAGCGCATTGCGGTCCACACCAAGCACCAAGGGGCGGTCTTTCACTCCGATTTTCCGCATTCCAACCTTCGACTCACCCGGCCTCACGGGACGGCATCGCGCCGGCCGACTTTCGACCTTGCATGGCGCGTCGCAATAGCTCACCCGCCGCAAGGCAGGAGAATCCCGGGACGATGTAGGCGTAGCGTCGCCACAGACGCTTCGGCTCGGAGCACAACCGGAACAGCCATTCGAGGCCATGACGCTGCATCCACAGCGGCGCCTGACGCTTGGTTCCCGCGAGGAAGTCGAATGCCGCGCCGACGCCGATCATCACCGGCGCGTCGATCTGCCCGCGATGCGCTGCCATCCACCGCTCCTGCTTCGGCGTGCTCAGGCCGACCCAGACGATGTCCGGCCGCGCGGCATTGATCATGTCGACGATCGCGCGGTCTTCCTCCGGCGTCAGTGCGCGAAACGGCGGCGAGAAGGTGCCCACCACCTGCAGTCCGGAGGCGGAGCGAACCAGGGTTTCCTTGAGCTTCTCGGCAAGGCCGACATCCCCGCCATAGTAGAATTGCCGATAACCTCGCGTTGCGGAAACTGCCGTCATCGCTCGCATCAGGTCCGGTCCATAGACCCGTCGCGTGCGCTTTTTGCCGACAAGACGCAGGAAATACACGAGCGGCATCCCGTCCGGGGTCACCATGCCGGCCTCATCGTGGATCTTGCGCAGCGACGGATCGCTCCGGCATTCCATCACGCCGTGCACCCCCGTGACACAGACATATTCGCGGCGCCGCTCTTCGATCCAGCGCTCGAGCGTTGCAACTGCGTCGTCCATGGTAATGGCGCTCACGCTGACACCGAGCACGTCGCCACGATCAAGCGCTGGGTCGGCCCTGGGAATCACTGCGGCATCTTCCACACGAGCTTGTCAGCTTCGCGCGGGTCGGACAGCAGGTTGTCGAAATAGGCGATGGTCCTGCTCAGTCCCTCCTTCACGCTCACGACCGGCGCCCAATGCAGAAGCTCACGCGCGCGGGAAATGTCGGGCCGGCGCTGACGCGGATCGTCCTGCGGCAACGGTCGGAACTCGAGCCTGGAGCGCGACCCCGTCAGCGAGATGATGAGCTCGGCGAGTTCGCACATGGTCATCTCGGTCGGATTGCCGAGATTGACCGATCCTTCAATGTCCGCCGGCGCGTTCATCAACCGCGTCAAACCATCGATCAAGTCGTCGACGTAGCAGAATGATCGCGTTTGCATTCCCGTCCCGAAGACCGTGATCGGCTCGCCCCTGAGCGCCTGCACGATGAAGCTGGATACGACGCGGCCGTCCTGCGGATGCATGTTCGGACCGTAGGTGTTGAAGATGCGGGCGACGCGAATATCCAGCCGATGCTGCCGCCGGTAATCGTAGAACAGCGTCTCCGTGCAGCGCTTGGCCTCGTCGTAACAGGCTCGCGGTCCGGCGATGTTGACGATGCCACAGTAATCCTCGGTCTGGGGATGGACGTCCGGATCGCCATAGACCTCGCTGGTCGACGCCTGAAGGATACGGGCATGCAGCCGCTTGGCGAGGCCCAGCATATTGATCGCGCCAAGCACGCTCGTCTTCGTGGTCTGGATCGGGTCGCGCTGGTAGTGAATTGGCGATGCCGGGCACGCGAGGTTGTAGATCTCGTCGACCTCGACATAGAGTGGGAACGTGACGTCGTGCCGCATGACCTCGAATGCCGGCTCGCCGAGAAGCGGTTCGATGTTCCGGCGCATCCCGGTGAAGAAATTGTCGACGCAAAGCACCTCGCATTCCTGCTTCAGCAGTCGCGCGCACAAATGTGAGCCGAGGAATCCAGCCCCCCCGGTGACCAGAACACGTCTTTTCAAGCTGCGTCTCCGCCGGTTTGCATGTCCGCCGGAAGGTCTCCGGCATTCCCGATCTTGAGGGAGCCAGCACGCCGCCAACAGTTGCGCTCATGGATAAGCCGCAACGAATAGGAGCTATCCGGCTCGAATCCGGAGGTACCACCAGTGAAGTACCGCTGACGCGCGCGACATTAGCCCGTGTTTTTCTGCACTCAGCCCACGCAACCACTAGTCTTGAAGCTGCCAGCCATGGAGCGTCTGCAGACTCCGGCTGGCCACGCGTGGAGTTCTTCGTGGACAGTGATCAGCGACCGATTGCTTCCGGTACCAACCCGGCGACGCCGATCCGACGCTTGCTGACATCGCTGTCGGCGGCGTGCCTTTCCGTCCTGTTGTGCGCAGGTGTGGCGCCGGCGGGACAGACAACCTACCGTCTTGCTCCAGGTGACCGCATCACGGTAACCGTCTTCGGGCAGCCTGAACTCTCGGGTGACGTCCTGATCGATGATGCCGGCACCATCAGCCTTCCCCTTGCTGCGGCCATCGAGGTCAAGGACCTGACAGTGTTTGAATGCCAGGAGCGGATCAACGACAAACTCCTTGCCGAAGGCCTTCTTCGGACACGATCGGTCGGCGTGCGCATCGCCGAACTGCGGCCGCTCTATGTGCTGGGCGACGTGCGGCTGCCGGGCGCTTATCCCTTCCGCTACGGCAGTACGACGCAAAGCGCCGTGGCGCTCGCTGGAGGATATGGCCCCGTCGACGCACTGCGCCAGACCGCACTCTCCGACTATCTGTTGGCGGAAGAGCGTGTCCGCCAGCTTACGAACCAGAAGCGCACCATGCTCGTCCGCCAGGCTCGTCTCGAGGCGCAACGCGACGGAAAAGACAGCTTCGCTCCGCCGGATCTCGGCAACGCGGCCAACGACAAGGACACGCTCCGGATCATCGGCAGCGAACAGGACGTCTTCAGGATCCAGGCTACGATCCTGCAGGGCCAGATCGACTTGCTTCGGTCGCAAAAGCCGCTGCTAAAGGAACAGATCGAGGCCAACAGCGAACAGGGCAACGCCGGCAAGAAGCAGCTCGACCTGATCCGTCAGCAAATCGATCGATATGGCAACCTTCTCCGACAAGGATTGGGGACACAGAACAACGACTTCAATTACCGCGTCCTCGAGGCAAACCAGGAAGCAACGGTCTGGCGATTGCTCTCGGACGTCTCCCGGCTGCAGGTCGATGCGGGAAACGTCGATTTCAGGATCAAGGAGGTTGACGCGGCATTCAAGCGCCAGGTCGCGACCGAACTGCAGCAGACACGCGATCTGCTCAACGACCTCGACATTACGCTGCCCGCGGCCATCGCTGTCCGCGACGCCAGATGGCGCAACGTCGGCGGCGGCACCGGCGCCAAGCACCTGATCAGCATCACCCGCATGCGGAACGGTCACGCCGTCGTATCGGATGCCGACGAGACGACGCCCGTTGAGCCCGGAGACGTCATCGACGTCAAGAATGAGATGCCGGCCGGCATCACGTCAAACGACCGGGCCACCGCGGAACTGCTTAGATCACCCCCCTCCGGGACTGAACAAGCGAGCGGCCAGGACCTCACCAGCCCGATTTCCAGATAGCAAGTGGCGTTACCATACGAACTGCCGCCCATGAACCAAGATTGCGCTCTTCGGGAGCCATGACAATACCCCCCTCAACCGCGCGCACCTTGCCTCGGCCGGACCGCTACGTCTTCCCGCTATCTTGCGTTCTCATGGGATATGCGCTGCTCAGAAACGGCTTTGCCCATTTTACCGACCGAACGATTCCGATCGGCGCATTCACCTTTATCGCGGGCCGGCTTGCGCTGCTTCGATCAGGCTGCTTGATCGCCCTGTCCGCGTCGGCTCCGTGCCTTCGACGCACCAACCTGCCGCGAGCCCTCGCCATCCGGCGCACGATCAAGCTCGCGGCCTGGCTCGCGGCGTTGATCTGGCTCCCGGCGCAGCCGGCGCTGTCTGGCCCCGTCGAGGAGCCGTGCCCGGCCGATGCCATTTCGATTCTGCCGGACGAACCGATCCAGCCGGCCGTCGATCGTGCCGAAGCGGGCGCCGCGTTCTGTCTGAAGAATGGCATCCATCGCAGCCAAGCCGTCCGGCCACGCAAGAACCAGCGGTTTTATGGGGAAGGCCGGACGATTCTGAACGGCAGCCGCATCCTCACCGACTTCAGCCGGGAAGGCACCTACTGGGTTGCCGGTGGCCAGAACCAGCAAGGACGGCGGGTCGGATCATGTGTCAGGTCGGCGCCGGCTTGCAACCTGCCGGAGGCCGTCTTCGTTGACGACGTTCCCCTCACCCAGGTGCTGACGAAGGACGACGTCACTTCCGATCGCTTTTACTTCGATCATTCGGCTGGAAAGATATTCCTCGCCAATGACCCATCGGCCCATAAGGTCGAAGTCACCGTCGCAGCGTTCGCATTCGAGAGCACCGCACCCGGCATCTTGATCAAGAATCTCACCATCGAGAAATATGCCAGCGTCGGCCAGAAGGGCGCTGTCCAAGCGCAGGATGCCAACGGCTGGGTGGTCGAGAATTGCGAACTTCGGCTGAACAGCGCGGCGGGGATCGCGGTAGGATCCGGCACCCGGATCCGCGACTGCGACATTCACCACAACGGCCAGATCGGGATCACGGGAGTCGGCCACGACGTTGTGATCGAGCGCAACCGCGTATTCGAGAATAACACCCGCGAGTTCAATCCCAACTGGGAGGCCGGGGGCGTCAAACTTGCGGTCAGCTCAAACGTCGTCATGCGCGACAATCGCGTCTACGACAATCGCGGCCCAGGGCTGTGGTGCGACATCGAATGCCGCGACGTTCTCTACGAGGGCAATATCGCCGAAGGAAACAGCGAAGCCGGAATATTTCACGAGATCTCGTTCGCGGCGGTGATCCGCAACAACAAGCTTCGACACAACGGCCTCGGCAAGGGCGGGTTCTGGGGCAACAACCTCCTGATTGCCGCATCGCAGGACGTCGATGTCTATGGCAACGAACTGATCGTTAGCGCCGGAAAGTGCGGCGTCATCCTTGTCGACCAGGGCCGCCGCACCAAATCGGGTGCGCTTTACAAGACCCGCAACAACCACATCCACGACAACGACATGATATTCGAGGGTGCAGTTTGTGCCGGCGCCGCCTCCGACGTCGGACCTGACAACGCTAACGCCGATGTCATCGAGACCGGTAACAACCGGTTCGATCACAACATCTATCGTATCTCTCGTGGAAGCACGCCGGTCAGATTCGCGTGGGGACGTACCGTCCTCGATTGGGACCGCTTGCAGCACGCCGGGCTCGAACAGAACGGTAGTCTCCTCGTCCATTGACTGCGCTCGAGCCACGACGCGCGTAAACCGCGCGCATCGACCGATATTCTCGACGGTTGTTGCGATTTCGGACTACCACCTCGTTTCAATCGGGACTTTGAAACGGTCCGGTTAAGGTCGGCAATCGAAGTTGCTCAAATCCCTTCTGCGACTGATGCAGCTCAGGCAACTACCGAGAGAACATGGAGGCGCGAAAATGCGAGGCAGGAAAACGGCGCTCGTCACGGGTGCCGGTGGGTTCATCGGCCACCATTTGGTCAAGTATCTGGTCGGGCTTGGATACTTCGTCCGTGGCGCCGACATCAAGTCTCCCGAATACGAAGAGACCGCCGCCGACGAGTTCATGATTGCTGACCTGCGTGACCGTGCGGAGTGCCAGCGTGTCACGAAGAATATCGACGAGGTTTATCATCTTGCCGCCGACATGGGCGGCATCGGCTATATCAGCACGCAGCACGCTGAGATCACGCTCAACAACACCCTGATCGATGCGCACATGCTGCAGGCCGCACAGTGCAACGACGTCAAGCGATTCCTGTTCTCCTCGTCCGCCTGCGTCTACCCGCAACATCTGCAGCGAAATCCGGACGTCGTTCCGCTGCGCGAGGACGACGCGTTTCCGGCCGATCCGGAAGAAGGGTATGGGCTCGAAAAGCTCTATACGGAAAAGCTCTGCCAGTACTTCACCGAGGACTGGCACCTGCCCACGCGCGTCGTCCGCTTCCACAACGTCTACGGTCCGCTCGGTACCTATGACGGCGGTCGTGAAAAGGCACCCGCAGCCCTTTCGCGCAAGATCGCCGGTCTCCACAGCGGAGACGAACTGCAGATCTGGGGAGACGGCAAGCAGACACGCTCGTTCATGTACATCGATGATTGCGTCGAGGGCATTCATCGCATCATGCAGTCCGACTATTCCCTGCCGCTGAACCTTGGCACGGACGAATTGGTGACGGTCGACGAACTGGTCGACATCATTGCCGCCATCGCCGGCAAGTCCGTGATCAAGCGTCACGACACTTCGAAGCCGCAGGGCGTGCGCGGCCGCAATAGCGACAATTCGCGACTAAGGACGATCCTCGGCTGGGAGCCCGGGACGACGCTGCGGCAAGGCCTCGTTCCCACCTACCGCTGGATCGAAGGGCAAGTTCTCGGCAAGCCCGATCTCTCCAACATCGCGGCCGCCTAGCCGCAGACGTCCTCCGACATCGCAGCCGGGGGACGTTCTCCATTGAATCGAACGGAAGCAAGTACAGGCATGACAGACCAGGGGCTGAACCTGCGCCAAGCGAGCCGCGCGAACCTGCCCTCTGGCAGCCAACGTGGCTCTGCATTCGTCCGTCGGCATCGCAAGTCGATCGTGACGGCTTTGCTGGTCAGCGGCGATCTCGCCGCCGCGTTGGACGCAGGTGCCTGTACCGGCTCACTCGCGCGAGCGGTCGGGCTACCGACGCCGGAGCATCTCGGGGTCGCAGTGCTCCTCGCCGTTCTCGCATTCTTCGTAACCGGACTCTACAACAGTCCAGGTCCGGAACCCTACCAGCGTTTCCGGCAGCGCGCCCTTGGCGTCGGCATTGTCATGGCGCTGTGGAGCATTGTCACGATGGCGAACGCCAGCGGCGGGAATATCGTTCATGTCATCTACGTCCAGACCGCCTATGTGGCTTGCCTCCTACTGATCGGCCATTACGTAGAGGTCGCGCTGCGAACTCTGCTGACACATTTCGACCTGTGGGATGGCTCAACCGTCCTGGTTGGTCCGGCCAGCCAAGACCGCGACCTTGCACGATACTCCCGGCAGAACTGGCTCCTCAAACGGATGCTGGATGTCGCATTCGCTGTTCCGCTGGGGTTGCTCGCGCTGCCCGTCGTGGCGCTGGGCGCGATGTCGATCAAGCTGATCGACCCAGGCGCGGCTTTCTTCGTCCAGGAGCGCGTGGGATACCGCGGCAAGCTGGTGAAGATGCACAAGTTGCGGACCATGTATGCCGACAGCAGTCGTCTGCTGGAAGAGCATCTCAATGGTAACCCGCATGCGCGCGCCGAGTGGCAACAGTTCTTCAAGCTGCGGAACGACCCGCGTATTCTACCGATTGTCGGCAACTTCCTGCGCCGCTCCAGCATCGATGAACTGCCGCAGCTCTGGAACGTCATCCGCGGTGACATGAGTCTGGTCGGCCCGCGCCCCCTCCCCACTTACCATATCGAACAGCTCGATGAAGATTTCCGGTCAGTGCGCGCCAGCGTTCTGCCGGGACTCACCGGACTGTGGCAGGTTTCGTCCCGCAGCGATGGCGACCTGCAGGTTCTGAAAGAGCAGGATCTCTCTTACATCCGCAATTCGTCATTCTGGCTGGACGTGTACATCATGCTGCAAACGCTGCCAGCCGTGCTGGGAGCGAAGGGAGCCCGTTAGTGGGCCATCCCGTGCGCTTGAACCGGCCTCGGACCCGAGGCGCGCGTTCAGGGCGCCGCCATGAACCACCATCCAAAGGGCATGTGTTTCAGGCCTGTTTCTTGTGTAGGTGACAACCAGGGGGAAAGATCCGTGATCGTGGGCTATTGTCGCGTTGGTCCACTCGAACCCATCGAGCGACTTGACGCCCAGAAGCGCGATCTGGCCGCGCTCGGGGCGCAAGACCATTTTTGCGAGAAGGCCAGCGTATTCGGAAAGATGCCGGAGTTGGAGCGCGCGATCGAAGTCACTCAGAAAGGGGACGTGATCGCGATCACGAAACCCTATCGCGTGGCGCATTCGACCCGGGGCGTGCTGGCGCTCATCGAGCGGCTGGGCCGCAAGGGCGTCGGCCTTCGCATCCTCGGTACGCCGATTGACACGAGTACCACGACCGGACGAATGGTCCTCGGATCGGCACCCCTCTGGTCGCTTGGCGCATCCCCGCTGCGGTCTGTGCTATGGGATCTGAGCATCGGTTGGTGGCGAGGACGGTGACGGCCGCGTCCGGCGCGCGACGGCACGCCAGGCACGTCACCGAAGCGCTGGACATCTACTCTGACAACGTGCTCGGTATATCGGATTCTCGAGACACTAAGCGTTGCTCGGCGAATGCGGGTTCTCGCGCCCGAGGCCGACTAGATGACCACCGGAACCGTTTCCGCGGTCACCAAGCTGGTAGCCGCTGCGGGCTCCTCGAGACGCAAGCTCGATGTACTGCCGTGCGACGCGAAAACCATCGAACTGTCGGGCCATTCGGCGGGCGCCGGCGGACAGCCGCAGCCACAACGCGTCATCGTTCAGGATGGATCCGAGCGCGATCGCCATCGCATCCGGGTTTGTGTCGCTTACAAGCCCGTTCACGCCATTCATGAGCACATCGCGGCTGAGCCTTGAGGAACCGACGATGGGCGTTCCGCTGGCGATCGCCTCCATGACAGTTGCAGACGCGACGGGGATCGCATAGCGCGTGGGGAAAGCGGCGACCCTGACCTGACCATGCAGCATCCGCACGGTCTGCCCGTCCGCGGACCCAAGGAGGATAACGCGCCCGCGAATCCGATCCGGGAGAGCATCCACCGCCGCTTGCGTCTGTCGAGTGATATCGCCTGCAACGTAGAGAGCAACCGACGGATCGTCGAGCACGCCGAATGCCCGGATCGTGGCGGCGGGATCCTTGTAGGGCGGGGTTCCGGAATGAAGAATCGCTCGCTCACGCGCTGCGAGGTTGCCCCCGTGGTAAGCCTGGAGCTCAATGCATTTGGGGATCACGGCAAGCTTGTGCCGAGGCATGTCAAGATCGCGGACGAGTTCATCGCGAAGCTCCGTCGTCGTGGCGACCACGTAATCGCACCGTTTGGTACTGAACCGCCGAATGCTGCGCCACAATGGAGCAAGCCGGCCACTGCGAGGCTCCAGATCGTGGACAACCTGGACGATCGTGCCGCGGAGCGGCAGTGGCACTGCTTCGCTATGAACAACAAGATCAGGCCTGATGCGATCAATAATCCGCTTCGCGCGTAGCCAGGCCGCGGCGGAGGCAAGCCCGGTCAAGGGTGTGGGGCTCAGGGCAACAATCGGTAGATCGAGACGAGGACCTAGCAGGCGCCGGTACTCTTCACGGCTCTGGAGGCTTCCGACAACGATCGTCACCTCGTGATCAAGATCGGACAGAGCTTGAGCAAGCGATACGATGAAAATATTGACGCCGTCGGGGCAGTCGAGAGCCTCGCGCCGAGTGAGGACTATACGCATTACGATCGACCTCTCCGACTGTGATTGTGGATCACAGAAGGCATGGGTTCAATCATCAATAGAGGTGTACTCCATACGTGCGCGGCGCCCGCCCCCGCGAGAAGCACGTCGCGCTGGCGCTCGGGGCGGGCACGGAATTCGGAACGGCGAACCTGGTACCCCCAGCGAAGTACTTCCGAAAGGCATTCCGATAGCCCGTGTTTCTCGGCAACAGGGCGTACGCAACCACTAGTCTCGGGCCGTCGGAGGGGAGAGCGGATTAGACCCGGGAACGGCGGCGCCACGGGCATACGAAGGGTGAACCACCAAGATGGATACTCCGATCTGTCCTCAATGCAGGTACCAGGGAGACGCTTGCGTGCACTGGCAAGCGCCCCGCTTCCTGCGCTGCCGTGAATGCGGCACGATCTTTCGTGATCCCTATCCAGAAGAGTCGGAGCTTGCGAACTATTACCGCGAAGGATGGAAAGAACCTGAGCAAAACACCGTCGAAACCGGCGCTACGGACGAAGCTGTCGCCCGATGTCTCGTGGATTCGCTGACAAATACGCTGGGCGTAAGTGGCCTTTCCGGCATGCGTATCCTGGATTTCGGTGCTGGCCGCGGCGCAATGACTTTCGAACTGATGAAGCGCGGCGCCAGGCTCGCCGCTGTTGAACCGTTCGGCTATCAGTTCCTTGCCGAACGCGGCGTTGCAGTCTACCGGGATCTTGCAGACCTCCCCGACGGATCGAGCTTCGACGGGATCGTGTCCCTCGAAGTCATTGAGCATCTTCGTGACCCCGGCCGCGTGCTGGCAGGCTTGCACGAGCGCCTGTCACCGGGCGGCTGGCTCCTGATCACCACTCCGAATGCAGCTGGTTTCCCGGCACGGCTGATGGGTCAGCGTTGGCGTGAAGCAGCAAGGCCGGGCCATATCGTTTTCTTCACTCCCGCGGCGCTCGCCAGGATTCTGAAGAAGAATGGATTCAGCCGCGTCCAGCGTCAGCGCTGGCATGTTCGGTATCCTGAGGCCTCTCCGTTACGTGCGCTTCTTCACGTCGGTATGCAAAAGCTGGCTATCGACGGAGGTCTGCGCATGGTCGCCTACAGGCCGTAAGCAAGGGGATGAATTCCTGACATATCATGGCCAGCCCTCTCTCACCTTCCCGTTCTGCAAGCCTGGGCGACCGTTACACCCTCGCGCTCTGCTGCGCCCTGGCGGGATATGCGTTGATGGGAAAGGGCTTCGCCTATTGGGGCTATCGGCCGCTTTTCGTCGGCGAGATCGCCTTCGTCGCGGGGCTCTTCGTGCTGTTGCGCTCAGGTTGTCTGGTGGCCGTATTCGCATCCGGACCGAGCCTTCTTCTCGCGGTGGCCATGGGCTGGGCCTTGTTGCGCACCTTTCCTTATCTTGACACCTACGGTTCCGACGCATTGCGCGACAGCGTGATCCTCGTATACGGGGTCTTCGCCTTCGTCGTCGCCGCCCTTCTGATCGAAGACTATCGCCGCATCGATACGATCATTAGTTACTACCAGAAATTCCTGGATATCTACGTTCCTGTCGTCCCCATCCTGTTTCCGCTCAGCTTCTATTTCGCAGACTATATTCCGAATATACCCGGCACCAGCGTCGGCCTTGTCTGGCTCGGCGCCGGCGAGGTCGCGACACACCTTGCAGGCGCTACCGTTTTCATCCTCACGGGCATGCGCAAGCCAACTCCGATCTGGACGGCCTGTCTCATCACGGGAGTGGTGATGGTCGGCGCCGTTAGCCGTGCGGCCGTTCTGGCATTTGCCGTGCCAGTCGTTCTGGCGGCGTTGGCGCTCGGCAAACTGCGCCCGCTCCTCGTCGTCGTCGCGACCGGTACAGTGCTCCTTGCTGCTTCCTACGCGATTGAGATGACCGTCTCCAGCTACCAGGAAGCCCGCGTCTCGACCGAACGGCGGATCACCGTTGCGCAAATCGTCGAGAATATCGCCAGCATCGCCGGCCAGGGAGGCGCCCAGACCGAGGACACCACGCAGTGGCGCGCGAATTGGTGGCGGACCATCATCGAGAAAACGGTGCATGGACCGTATTTCTGGACCGGCCGCGGATTTGGGGTAAACTTGGCTGTCGAGGACGGGCTTGCAAGGGCTAACAGCGAGCGACCCCTGCGCAGCCCGCACAGCGCCCATATGACGATCCTGGCGCGCGCCGGGGTGCCGGGGCTTGTGCTGTGGGCTGCTTTTCTGGCCGCTTGGTTTGGCACACTGCTTCGCGCTATGTTGCTGGCCTACAGACGCGGGCACACCGAATGGACCGCGTTGATGCTGTTTATCGCCTGCTACGTCTCCTCCTGCATCATCAACGCTTCGTTCGACGTCGCACTCGAAGCGCCGATGCAGGGGATCTGGTTCTGGTGCCTGATCGGCTTCGGCATCGGCGCGACGATGATCTACCGCTACCTGCTGGGTACGGATGAATCCGAAGCATCGGGAGCCACCCCGCCGCTGCCGGCCGGTGCACGCGGAGCGTCGCCGCCCGCCTGACCGGGCTCTTATGGCGGTTCGCAGCTGTGCCGGCGTTGTCGACGAGCCCTGCCCCCCTCCGACGCCCGGCGATCGAACCTGGCGCATCGATGGCGACCAGCGCGGAATGATGCTGCTGGACCAGGGCATCCGACGAAATCGGGCGGGTTGTACAGGACCCGCAACAAACATGTCGAGTTAGCGTTCGGAGCGAAGTTGACCGGGGGACGCGAGCACGGCACCCGCTCCAACTTCGCTTGTGTGCGCTTTGCCGTCCCCTTGAGTTGCGGGACTCTGCGCTCTGGCAGTGCCAAACCTCAAGAAGAATCCTGCCGAGACCGCCAGCACGAAGCATTCCCTCCCTATGAGCGCGATCGCGACGGCGATTGCCGCGTTCGAGAGTTGCTGGGAGAGCAGGTATGCGACAGCGAGGAATATCAACAAGCTTGATACGTTGAGAGTGGCCCAAGCACGCTCGTGGCCGTAGTTGAACATATAGAGGTTTGACGTGCACGTGTTCGCGTTGATCAGGACCGGGATGACAGACATTACCCGAACGATCGGGATCGCACCCGAAAAACCCTCTCCGAACAGCAAGAGGATGACATTGGGGGCTATAAAGAACAGGAATAGGCTGAACGCCGCACCAGCGACGAGGGTCAGCAAGGAACGCCGAATCAGAGCGAGCCCTGCTTCCGGGTCGTGGCGTGCGCAATATGCGACTCTGGGTAGGAGCGCTTCCCACATGGCTCTGAAAAATGGCCGTGTGGCATTCACGAACTTCTCGGCAATCGAATAGTTGCCGGCGGCAACGTAACCCGAAAAATGCTCGACAAACGGAACAGGCAAAGCCACGAACGCCCTCTCGACAAGAGTAAAGAGGAATCCTCGCCAGCCGTTCCGAAGCTGCATTCCGACGGCGAACGGTGACACGGCCCTGAAACCGCTGAAGCCGACGGTAGCGATCAACAACGGCAGGCTGACAAGCCCTGCGACAAGGCCCATCGAGCTCTGAATCGCCACTGCAAGTTCGATCTTGGCAGACGAGGTCACCATCATCAGGAAGCACACCAGGGCCAAACAACGGCTGACGATCACCGCGACGGTCGCTTGCCATGCGCGTTCCAGAGCGATGAACAGCCAGACCGGAAACAGGATGCCTCCCACCGCGGTCAGCATGGCGCACAAAAACATGAGCTTGTCGATCGCGAGGATGCCGTCCGTCGCAGCGAAGCCGACGAGCGTCACCAAGCAGCACAGTACGGCTTTCGTGGCGGTGACCTCAGCGAAGAGAGATGCGATCACGGCCGGCTCATGCCGGGCGGACGCCGCCGCACGTTGCGCAGTCCAATGAAAACCATAATCCACGACCGTGGTCGCGAACCATCCGATGCTCAGGGCGTATGCGTATTGCCCGAAATGAAGGGGCCCCAGGATCCTGCCGGCATACGGCAGAATGAGAAGGGGTTGCAGGACGTCAACCGCATGCATGATGGCTAAGCTGGCCGCTTGCCTACGCAGGCTCATCAGAAGTCCTCACTGAGGGAGGTCCCATAAGTCTCTGGCGCCCTCTGTCATGGTGAGCCGCGGCAGCTCTGAAGCATGCCTGCGAATGACAGTCTCAAAAAGCTCTCCGAAGGGGTAACACCGATGAACCGAGTGACGCGAAGACCTGTCCGCTAACATCCACCATGCAGTCGCACCCGTGGGGTAGAAGCAATGTCGCCGGAGACAGAGGTTTTCGACTATATCATCGTCGGCGCCGGGGCCGCGGGGTGCGTGGTGGCCAATCGGCTTGCGGCCACCGAAGACTGCACTGTTTGCCTGCTCGAGGCGGGCCCGCCGGACTACAGCGTCTTCCTGCGTGTCCCCGCCGGGGTTTATAAGGCCGCATCAATTCCGAAATACGCATGGCAGTACGAAACGGAGCCGAACCCGGCGACCGCAAACCGTGCCATCCCGATCCCGCAAGGCAAGACGCTCGGTGGTTCGACTGCGATCAACGGAATGAACTACAACCGGGGCCATCACGACGATTTCGATGGCTGGGCCCGACGCGGCAACCGGGGCTGGGCCTACGCCGACGTGCTACCCTACTTCAAGAAAACCGAACGAAGAATCGGGACATGCGACACCACGTACCGAGGCGTCGAGGGAGCGCTGCCGATCACCGACTGCGATTGGAAGCACCCGCTTTGCGATTCTTTCATCGAAGCTGCGCAAAACCTCGGACTCCCGCACAGTTCCGACTACAATGGCGCGAGGCAGGCGGGTTTCGGATACTATCAGCGCTACATCGAGAACGGCTGGCGCGTCAGTGCAGCGCGGGCATTTCTGCGACCGCTTGCCGGGAAGAGGAACCTGGAGATTCGGACCAGAGCCCAGGCCACCGCGGTGCTGCTCGAGGGAAAGCGAGCGGTCGGCGTTCGGTACGCGCAAGGACCTGGCCAGCCCGCTCGTGAAGTGAGAGCACGCCGCGAGGTGATCCTCACCGCCGGGGCCGCGAACACGCCGAAGCTGCTGCAGGTCTCAGGAGTCGGTTCACCGGCATTGCTCGCAGACCTTGGGGTTCCGGTCCTGCATCAGCTGCCTGGCGTCGGCCAGAACCTGCAAGACCATTACATGATCCATTTCATCGTCCGGGTGAAAGGCAAGACGGTCAGCGGGCGCGGCTTGAATCTGCTTCAGGAAGGCACCAAATGGCTGCTCGGCCGTCCGAGCATTCTCGCTCTCAGTCCATCTCTCGTATACGGCTTCGCCAATTCGCGGGATCTCTCCTCCACTCCGGACGTTCAAATAGACGTTGCCATCGGGAATTATTCCAATCTCCGGGAGCGCTTTCCCGTCCTCAAGCCCGGCTTCTATCAGCTACGGCCGCACAGCACCGGGTTCGTCCGCGCGAGCTCGCCGGATCCCTTCCGTGCCCCAATCATCCAGCCCAACTTTCTCGTGGACGAAAGAGACCAGCGCGTCGCTGTCGACGGCATCAGGATGATGCGGCGACTGCTCGCCGCCCCCGAGCTCCAGCCTTACTGTTGCGGAGAGGAATTGCCCGGTCCTTCAGTCACGAACGATGCCGAGTGCCTGGGGTTTGCGCAGGAGGCCGGACTGACGTCATATCATCCGTGCGGGACGTGCCAGATGGGCCCGCAGGACAACCCGGCGTCTGTCGTCGATGATCAGTTGCGCGTCCACGGCCTGGAGAATCTGCGGATAGCGGATGCTTCGATCATGCCCACCGTGCCCTCCGCCAACACGTCCGCGGCCGTCTTCATGATCGCAGAAAAGGCCGCAGACATGATTCTGGGACGGCATCCTTTGCCCGCAATGCATTCCGATCCCTCCGACCGAGTCCAGCGTCCTCAGCGCGCCTTGATGGCCTAGATCGCGATCCAGAGGCCAGCTGGCTAGAAGGTAAATGGAGGACCTGATCCTTGAAGAGACGAATCCTCGTTGCTTCCGACTTCAACGCGAAAGATCGGGCCCATTTCGCATCGTCCTACGAGTTCTGCCGTATCGTCACCGAGTGCGATCATGCAGACCTCGTCGCACCTGGCATCGACAACTACCTGACGAAACATCTCAGTGGCATCCTGCCACCTCACGACAACCAGAGTGTGCAGCGCGACTTCAACAGGCTGGTCAACGGTGTTCGCAAGGGGCTCGGACTAAAGAACGCGCCGACGATTGAGCGGGTCGAACTCGAGCAGAACTACGACGTCTTCTTCTTTGTGGCCTGGAGCCCGCAAAGCTTCGTTGAGCTCTCGCGCATCCAAAATTGGCGCGGTCGCTGCAAGATCGCCGTCGCATATCTGATCGAGCTCTGGTCCAGCACACTCGAAGAGGATCGCCAATACCTGAGACTGTTGGACCAGTTCGACCACGTGTTTCTGCTTCACAGCGCAAGCGTTGCACGCCTTTCCAAATACACGGCCGCTTCCTGTTCCTTTCTGGCGACCGGCGTCGATTGCCTGATTGCCACACCGTATCCGTCGTCCCCCGAGCGGGTCGTCGATGTATATTCGATGGGCAATCGCGCGTCGGGACCACATCGGCAGTTGCTGGCGCTGGCTGAACGTCGCAACCTCTTCTATCTGTATGACTCGCTCTCGAGCGGCAACTCTCAGGTCAAGGATTGGCGGGAACATCGATTGCTTCTTGCCAATACTATCAAGCGCACCCGTTACTTCATGGGCTTCAATCCCGCGGCAGTGGCGAGTCTAAACTCGCACAAGATCGCGGGTGAGCAGGTCCTTCCGTCACGTCTGTTCGAGGGCGCCGCCGGGGGCGCCGTCATCCTTGGAAACGCGCCGCAATGCGCCGAGTTCAAAGAGCACTTCGACTGGCCGGATGCCGTGATTGAGGTCTCTCCGGAGACCGGCGACATCGCTGCCGTGATCGACGAACTGGATGCGCAGCCGGAGCGAATAGCGCGCATTCGGCGAACGAACGCCGTGGGTAGCTTGCTGCGGCACGATTGGGTCTATCGCTGGGAACACATCTTGTCTGCTATCGGAATGGAGCCGCTCCCGCAACTCCACGATCGCAAGTCCCGGCTCAGAGAAGTCGCAGCCGCTGCGATGTCGCCCTTGCCGGCGTGACGCACAGCTTGAGGTGCCCGTGCCTTCCGTCACCAGGAAAGCGTGGAAACATCCTCCTCGCGACCAATGATATTTGGTCGCCATCCGGCCTACCCCCAAAGAGTGAATGTCGCGCGGCAAGAACTGGCGTCTAATACGTCCAGAGGTTTGAGCCGTTGTTCACCTTGGAGAGCCGGGCGTATGCGCACGATTTGGTCTGAATCACCACATGTGCAACCGGTGATTTCAACACCATCGCAGACATCAGACGTCATCTCAACGCATTTTGAGAATGTGCGGCGCGTGCTGGCGGAAGTTCAAGTGCACGCGGTCCAGAGGCTTGTCGATGTTTTCCGTGAGGCTCGCGACCGAGGGGCGTTCATTTACATCGCCGGAAATGGCGGCAGTTCTTCAACCGCTTCGCACTGGGTCAATGACCTCGGCAAGGCGACCAAACGTTCGGGCTGCCGACCGTTAAAAGTCATGTGCCTGTCTGACAACATGTCCTGGTTCTCCGCTCTATCGAACGACGAAGGTTATGAGAGGGCATTCTCTGGCCAGCTCGAGAATTTCGCGACCCAGGGAGATGTGTTGACCTGCATATCCGCGAGCGGCAACTCCCCGAACCTGGTTCGCGCGGTCGAACTGGCGCGGAGGCAGAAGCTCACTACCGCCGCGCTACTCGGGTTTGACGGCGGCGCGCTGAGGGGTCTCGTCGATGAGCCGGTGTGCGTCGAGACCGAGAAGGGCAAGTACGAGCTCGTCGAGGACGTCCATTCGGCGATCTGTCACGCGGTCACAAGGTGTCTCGTTGCCGACAGACCAGGTCTCAACTGATGGCCGCCCTCGACGGCACGTCCCGCCAAGCGCGTATCGAAGGCCGGATCTATGATCGGCCGACGCAGGCGGTCATCCTTGCCGGCGGCCGCGGAACGCGTATGCGGCCGATCACGAACGATCGGCCGAAGCCGATGGTGCCGGTTCTCGGGCGCCCTTTCCTGGAGTACCAGATCGAGCAATTGCGCGACCAGGGTTTTGAACGAGTCCTGATCCTCCTCGGGTATTTGCCCGAGGTCGTGCAGAACCATTTCGGCGATGGTCGCGACTGGGGCGTGCACATCGAGTACTCGGTAACGGAACCCGACCAACTGACCAGCAGCCGGGTAGCGACTGCTCGGCACATGATCGATCCCTGCTTCCTGCTGCTGTACTGCGACAACTACTGGCCGATGCAGATGGACCGGCTGTGGGCGCGATTCTGCGAAGCCGGGAAGCCCGGCTTGATCACCGTCTATAGCAACAAGGATCGTTACTCCCGGGGCAGCGCCCTGCTCGACCACGACGGTCATGTGAGCGTATTCGATCGTTTGCGCGTGACGCCCGGGCTTGAGCAGGTCGAAATCAGTTACGCGATCCTGACAGACCTCGCCCTCGCGTTGCTACCGGAGCAGGACACACTGCTCGAGGAGGCGATCTATACACCACTCGCTCGACAAGGGCGGCTCACGGCCTATTCCAGCGATCACCGCTATTACAGCGTCGGCTCGCTGGACCGCCTGCCGGCGACGGAAGCCTTCATGCGCCGCAAGCCGACCGTAATCCTCGATCGCGACGGCGTGCTCAACCGCAAGCCGCCGCAAGCGCAATACGTACGGAACTGGAATGAGTGGGCGTGGTGCCCCGGCTCTCTCGAAGCACTCCGGCTGCTGCACGACCGGGGCTACCGCACAATCATCGCCTCGAACCAGCCCGGCATCGGCCGTGGCGTCATGAGCGAGGCCGACCTCGACGCCGTACACGACCGCATGAAGCGGGACGTCTCGCAGGCGGGAGGCTCGATCGACGCGATATATTACTGTCCGCACGGTTGGGAAGACGGCTGCGAGTGCCGCAAGCCGAAACCCGGTCTCCTTTACCAGGCGCAACGTGACTTCCAGCTCGACCTCACGCGCACGCCATTCGTTGGCGACGATGAGCGCGACGCTGCGGCAGCGGCCGCGGCCGACTGTCCCTTCCAGCGCGTGACCGATGACTATTCGCTCCTCGACCTCACCCGGCAAATGCTGAACGGAACCCCGGAATATGCCTGACAACAAGCGGATCCTGATCACCGGCAACAATGGCTATATCGGATCGGTCATGGCGCCCTGGCTCCAGCGCCAGGGCTTCGACGTGGTCGGTCTCGACACCGGATATTTCTCTGCCTGTACACTCGTCCCCGACCTCGCCGAGGTCCCGACGATCCATCAGGACCTACGCGAAGTTACCGCCAAGGAACTCACCGGTTTCGACGCGGTGATTCATCTGGCGGCACTTAGCAACGATCCGATCGGCAATTTGAACGAAGCCTGGACGCGGGAGATCAACTCGCAGGGAACAATCCGGCTCGCGAAGCTGGCGAAGCTGGCGGGTGTCCCGCGTTTCATTTTCTCATCGTCCTGCATCATGTACGGGACCTCTGAGGCGGCAGTCGTCGACGAGAATGCACCGCTCGCGCCGCGCACCGAATACGCTCGCTCCAAGGTCGAAGCGGAGACGGCGCTGCGCGCCCTCGCCGACGATCGTTTCTCTCCGACGTTTTGCCGCAACGGGACCGTCTACGGCCTATCGCCGCGGATGCGGTTCGACACGGTCCTCAACGATTTCATGGGCAACGCCTTCACGACTGGCCGCATTGTGATCCAGAGTGACGGCACGCCGTGGCGGCCAGTCGTCCATGTCCAGGACGTTGCGCGCGCGTTTCAGGCGGTGCTCGAGGCGCCGCTGGAGGCTGTCCACAACCAGGCCTTCAACGTCGGTGCCGACAAACTCAACCACCAGATCCGCGATCTCGGGCAGATTGCAGCGCAAAGCGTTCCCGGCTGCGAACTCGCGAGCGTACCGCAACCCGGAGCCGATCAGCGCACCTACAAGGCGGATTTTGCCAAGTTCAAGCGAACCTTTCCGGGATTCAGCTTCCGATGGACGGCCACGGACGGAGCGAGGGAGCTCTATACCGCGTTTCAACGAATCGGCCTGAGGCATGACGCATTCAGGGACAAGCGTTTTACGCGTCTGAGCTGGTTGCGGCATCTGCTCGACAGCGGATCGGTCGACGAGTCGCTGAGGTGGACCGAGATCACAGCCAACGTGAGTCGAAACCGGGCCTGAGGCTCGACAGGCTGGGAGGCCGAGCGCAGTGGAAACTCTATCGACGCGGGAACTCGAGCATGCATCGGTCGTCCCGGACACGGAGCGGCTCCGCCCCACTTACGCCAGCTGGCGTCCCACCGATATCGTCATGACACGGACCCCGCTCCGCGTCAGCTTTGCAGGAGGCGGCACCGATTTACCGGAATTCTACGAGGTCGAGGAAGGCGCCGTGCTCAGCGCGGCCGTTGATAAATACGTCTACGTCACCGTGAAGCGTCACAGCCACCTCTTCAACGAGCCGATCCGACTCAACTACTCGCGCACCGAGCAGGTCAATACGATCGAGGAGATCGACAACAATATTGCCCGTGAGTGCCTCAAGTTTCTCAACATCGAGCCTCCGATTTTCATCAGCACCGTCGCCGACATGCCGGCCTCCACCGGCATGGGCGGATCGAGCGCCTTTGCAGTGGGATTGCTCCACGCGCTCCATGCCTTCCGCGGCGAGCGCGTCACCGCCGGCCAACTGGCTGAGGAGGCCTGCTATATCGAGATGGAACTTCTCAAGGAGCCGATCGGCAAGCAGGACCAATACGCCGCAGCGTTCGGCGGCCTGAATCTGCTCCGCTTCGGGCGCGGCGGCCGCGTGACGGTCGAGCCGCAGCCAGCCCGAAGCGGCTCTGTTGCTTACCTGTTCAGCAACATCATGATGTTTTGGACCGGTCATCAGCGCCCTGCCGCCTCGGTACTCACCGAGCAGAGGAGCAACACGTCGAGAAACCTGGACGTTCTGCGCCACATGCGCAACGACGCCTTTGAGTTTCGTTCGCTCTGCTCCGGTCAACAGATCGGGCTCGAGCAGGTGGGCGAGGCTCTTCACCGCGGCTGGACGCTGAAACGAGGTCTTGCTTCCAAGATCACCACCTCCGAGATCGATCGCTATTACACGCGGGCCCTCGAGGCAGGTGCCGAAGGTGGCAAACTCTGCGGTGCTGGCGGTGGCGGCTTCCTCATGTTCATCGTGAAGCCGGAGAAGCGCGAGCGGGTGCGTCAGGCGCTCTCGGACCTTCCCCTGGTGTCGCTAGGGTACGAGGTCCATGGCTCACGGGTGCTTTACCCGGCCGGGTGACGCTGGTCTTGGAGGATTCGATGATTTTCAAGACCACCGAAATTGCGGGCGCCTGTACGGTAGAGCTCGAAAAGCGAGCCGACGACCGCGGCTTTTTTGCCCGTGGCTGGTGCAGTCAGGAGTTCGGCGATCACGACCTGCCCAGCCAGATCGCCCAGATGAATATCTCCTTCAACCGCAAAAAGCACACCTTGCGTGGCTTCCACTACCAGGTTGCTCCCTATCAGGAAGCCAAGCTTCTGCGCTGCGTTCGCGGCGCCGTGCACGACGTGATGCTCGATCTGCGGCCTGACTCGCCAACGTTCATGCGTCACATCGCGGTCGAGCTTAGTGCCGAAAACTACCGCATGCTCCTCGTCCCGAAAGGGTGCGCGAACGCCTTTTTGACGCTCGTGGACGAGACGGAGGTCACGTATCTCGTATCCGAATTCTACACGCCGACCGCTGAGCGGGGTCTGCGCTGGAATGATCCCGCGTTTCGCATCGCGTGGCCCGCCGAGCCCGTCGTCATCTCGGAAAAGGACCGCAGCTGGCCTGATTTTGTAGACGAGCGCCGGCTCGTCGCAGCCGCCGATGAGAGGTAGATAGCATGTTCATCGTCGACCGCGAGCTCGAGCGGCTGCAACGGACCGGCACCCCGATCAGGGTGGGAATGGTGGGCGCCGGGTTCATGGCCAAAGGCATCGCGCGTCAGATGCTGCAGTACACCAAGGGCATCGAACTCGCTGCGATTTGCAACCGTCACCTCGAGGAAGCCCGCAAGGCGTACGCCGAATCCGGCGAGAGCAACGTCACAGAAGTGCGCCGCGTGGACGAACTGGACGACTGCATCGCCCGGGGCCGGCGCGCGATCACCGACGATCCGATGCTTCTTTGCAACGCTGATGGGATCGACGTGATTCTCGAGGTTACCGGCACGATCGAATTCGCGGCCGGTGTGGTGATGCAGGCGATCGCCCGAACCAAGCACGTCGTCATGATGAACGCCGAACTCGACGGCACTCTCGGCCCAATTCTGAAGACCTATGCCGACCGCGCCGGAGTCGTCATCACGAACACGGAAGGTGACCAGCCAGGCGTCATCATGAATCTGTACCGGTGGGTGAAGGGATTGGGTATTAGACCCGTGCTCTGCGGGAACATCAAAGGTCTGCACGACCCATACCGCAATCCAACGACCCAGGAGGGGTTTGCCAAACGTTGGGGGATGAAGGCCCCGATGGTCACGTCCTTCGCAGACGGCACCAAGATATCGTTCGAGAACGCGATCGTCGCCAATGCAACAGGCATGCGGGTCGCGAGGCGCGGAATGCACGGTCCGGTCGTCGAGGCCGGCACCCCGATCCAGGAAGCGGTCAATTGGTACCCGCTCGATGAGCTTCTCGAGGGTCCCGGCATCGTGGATTACTGTGTGGGAGCCATGCCAAACCCAGGCATATTCGTACTTGGGACGACGAACGATACGGTCGAGAAGCACTACCTGTCGCTCTACAAAATGGGAGCAGGCCCGCTCTATTGCTTCTACTGGCCCTATCATCTTTGTCACTTTGAAGTCCCGTTCACGGTTGCTCGCGCGGCGATCTTCCGGGATGCAGCCATCACTCCACTCGGCGCGCCGTATGTCGACGTGGTTGCAGCCGCCAAGAGGGATCTCAGGGCTGGCGAGATCATCGACGGGCTCGGGCACTACATGACCTACGGCTTGTGCGAGAACGCGCAGGTCGCTCACGCCGAGCACCTTCTTCCGATCGGTCTCGCCGAAGGTTGTCGTCTCCGGCGGAACGTTGCGCGGGACCAGGTGCTCGGATACGACGACGTCGAGATTCCGGCGGGCCGAATGTGCGATGCGCTGCGCCAGGAGCAAGACACCCTCTTCTTCGGCAGGCCGTCATTCATACGTCCTGAGGCTGCCTAGACCGGATCGGTTCCGCGCGGCTCCGCCGCGCGTGATCCAGGCTCCAGAAATCCGCCTGCCTGGCTGGACCCGAATCACAGATAGTCAAGTAGATTCAAAGCATTACAATGCGGTTGCAGAAGACGGGAATCGGTATCGCAGCAGGGACGCGCCATGCCGGTCAAAATCCGATCCCGATCGCACAGCGCTGCCCGGTGTGCGCTTAGCAGTGCACACGCCCATGGCCAGTTTCAATCAGCCGGGCGCCCCATTGGATCACACGAATCCATTAATCGGGCATCCATCTGATCGAAGCCGGATCGGCGGGTCGCGTGGTGGTGTAGGTCACCAGGTCGTATCCTCGCTCGACGACGAGATCGGCAACTTCGATGAAGCCCTCGTCATTCCCCTCTTTCGAGCTGTGCAGCGTAACATCGCTCATGGAGACATCCTGGTTCGTCAGCGATAGCCTGACTATTCCCTGATGGTCTCGAATTGGCCTGCAGATCGGAATGAGCCGCGCCTCGAAGTTGGTCGGATGATAGGGCTTGAGGCGCAAGTTCTTGTGGAAGGTCCTGTCTCCCTCGATCGACAGCACGCTTTTGCAGGCCGCCGAGTTCACCATGAGGCCGCGGATGGATGCATCCGACCCGATGTAGATCGGGTGCGTCTCGCCGAGTTCCAGCCGGACACCCGAAAACGCGATCAACCTCGACGAATACTCGACTGCCGTGCCCAGTATTTGATCCTTGAGAGGCACGCGCTCGTAAGCCGTGAATGCAAACGTGCGTTTGCACTTTGCAGTCTCAGCCGTTCTTATCTTAGTCAAGAAATTGCCAAGGTGGGTCGCTATCACGCCCGACAGGAACTCGGCCGGGTGACTGCCGTCTGCATAGAGTTCCTTGGCGTCCACGTTCTTGGACTTGGCGACGGCGGCAATGACGTCCCGGACATCGAGGTAGTACCAGTCCTGCTTCTGGCAGACGGAGATGCAGGCGGAGATGATGGTCCTTGATGCGTTGATGTCGCTCACCGGTATGCAAACGAAAACCGGCTCGCAATTGGCGCGTTTGGCGGAATGCCCAATCCACTCGAGCCACTTCACCACATCGTAGTAGTCGATCGCATTAGCGGAAAGCAGCGAAAAATCGATCACGCATGTATCGACGATGCAAAACTCCGAACCCTTGAAGAAGTCGTCCTGGGCGAAGTACGGACCGAGCAAGGACGGAGATGCACCGATCCGTCCTGCCGATTTCACTTCGATTGTGGCATCGGCGTCCAGAAACTTCTGGAAAAAGCCTGCCTTCAGGATGCTGTTTGACTGTCCCAGGATCGAAATGCTCAGCGACATCAGATTGACTATCCTCAGATGGAACCGCGCAATGACATCGAAAACGCACGATGGAGAACTCCGCAACACCGCGTCAATCGTCTTTGTCGCGGCAACGTTATCAATTGTCGCGGCGCTGTGTCTACCATCGGCGGGACGCGCGCAGAGTTCGAGAGCTGCATGCGACAAAACCGACACGCAGTTCGCCGTAACGGCCGCGATGCCGGACAATGCCGATGCCCTGCGCAAATATGAGAGAAATGTGTCAGGCTTGTCCGGCGATGTCTCGACGGTAATGCTCGGCGACTCGCTGGTTGAGGCGTGGCCGAGGGAACTATCGGCCTCGCTCGGCGCCGGGCCGGTGGCCAACCTCGGCGTCGGACGCGACAGGATTCAGAACACGCTCTGGTTCATCGAACACGAGCGCGAGCGGCTGCGAAAAATCAAGCCGAAGTCCATCGTCGTGCTGGTCGGAACCAACAACATCTATCTCGACAAACCGTGCGGCGTGATGGAATCCTATCAAAAGCTGTTTGACGAGATCAGGTCGCTTTGGCCGAACGGAAAGATTTTCTCCATCCAGATTCTTCCGCGAGGCGAGCAGATGAAGGGTGCAGCCGAGAATATCGGATCCGTCAATGCCGAACTCAGCAGAAGAAGCCGGGAACTCGGAATCAGAACGATCGACGCCTCCGACATCGCATGCGGACGCACAACGCCGTGCGCCAATTACAAGAGCGATCTCTTGCACCTGACGCCATCCGGATACGAGGCCCTGACCAGGATCGCAAAGCAAGGCATTGGTTCATCGTAGGCGTTCAACGGATGCGCTGGGGCCGTCAGTGACGCCTCGGCGCGATCTGATCTGCTAGCTCAGCATCGAGATGATCGATTGCAGCTGATCGGATGCCGACGCCACGAGTCCATCGAACGACGTCTGGCCGTGCGCCGCGGCCCGCAGGATGCATTCGGCAACGGCCGCCTTGAGACCGAACACGGGTTGGTCGGCCGGCACGCTCGCCATCACCGTGTCGAGCGCATCGCGCATCGTCTGGATCAGTTCGGAGCTGAATTTCATGGCTATCCCTCCGCGTGCTCAGGATAGACCGGGCGCGCCAGGCCACCACTCACAAGCCCGCGATTCCAGATTGCGTTTTCTTAATGCAATGACAAGCCGGTGAACCGGCGACGAGCTAGAGATCCTTCTCGGCCAACTTGCGGAAGTCGTCGGGCACCGAACGAACGACCTCCAGCGCCGCCGAGCCATACCCGATCGCATCCCAGCCAAAACGATCGCGGACCTTGTCGATGGCACAGTCCGCGGCCCAACGCGCCATCCCGATCGGACTTCCAGGGCGAAGCGCCTGATCGGCCAGTCCGAGCGGGAGCTCGAGCGCAAGATCCCAATGCTCCTCGAGATGCGACACCGAGATTGCCAGCAGCGAAATGAATTTCTCGCCCGGGTGGTCAGCAAGCGTAGCGCGCACCAGCTTCTCGGCGAGCCTGGCGAGGATGATCGTGGTGCATACGGGCGCATCGAGTGTCATCGAGCGTGTCACCGATTTCAGGTCGGCGAAGCGAACGCGCACCGTCACGGTTCGTCCGGGGCGGGATTTCCCCCGAAGCCGCGTGGCGACGCGGTCGGCGAGATGAAGCAGCGTCGGCCGAATGACTCGCTCGATCGCGGGCTTTCGGCCGAGCGCCGACTGTGCTCCTGCCGATCGCGCGCGCCGGTGCGGCGTGAGCTGACGCGGATCTCGATTCCAGGCCAGCGCCGCGAGTTTTTCGCCCGCCGCCGGACCGAGCAACCGCGTCAGCGACCGCTCCGACAATCCGGCGAGTTGACCGATCGTCGAGACGCCGATCGCGTCCAGCCGCGTCCTGGTGACCGGCCCTACTCCCCACATCAGTTCAACCGGCAGTTCGTGCAGGAATCCGAGCTCGGCGTCGGGATCGACGACGACCAGCCCATCGGGCTTTGCGACCTGCGAGGCGATCTTCGCCAGATGCTTGGTGCGCGCGACGCCCACCGAGATCGCAAGGCCGAGCTCCGTACGCACGCGGCGCCGGATCGCCGCGGCGATTTCGGCGGGCGTCCCGAACAGATGAGTGCAGCCGGCAACGTCGGCAAACGCCTCGTCGATCGAAATTCGCTCGACCAGCGGGGTGAAGTCGCCGATCACCTTGATGGCTGCGTCACCCAGCCGTTGGTAATCGCTGAAGTGGCCGCCGACGAAAATGAGTTGCGGGCAGAGCCGGCGCGCTTCCCGTCCCGACATGCCGCCATACACCCCGAAGGCCTTGGCCTCATAGGATGCGGCAAGCACAACCCCGCCTCCGACGGCGATCGGCTTGCCTCGCAGCGACGGCTCAAGCAGCTGCTCGACCGACGCGTAAAACGCATCCAGATCCGCGTGAAGGATGGTGGCTGCGGCTGCCATCTCAAGGCGTTGATCCCTGACCTGACCAAGATTGCTCGTTCCTGGAGGCTACGGCAGTCGAAAGAACAAAACAAGAACATATTCAACTCCCTTCACCAGGAATGACCGCATGCGCTGACGATCTATCGGCGAACGTCGGGCGGGTCGCCGCCGTGCCAGGCTCGAGGCGGTTGGCGGCTCGGTCGACGGAATCACCGCGAGGCAGTTGGCAGGTCTCTCGACGTCCACGGGCAGTCTCTGCCGAAGACGGGCATCACGACGCACGGCCGTCGTGTCCCGCTGCGCCGGCTTGCTCATGAGAGCCGGCGTTGTTTGACGAACAGGCTTTTTCAGGTAGACATCAAGGGATGACCGACCACTCTCATCAGGTGGACTTCCAGGCCGCGGCGTCCCTTTACAAATGGCCCTCTCTGAGCAATGCCCGGCGAGAGGATCGCGCGCCCTATATGATCGTCAACGGAACGCTCGACCAATGCATCCGGGACTTCATGGATAAGCCCGAGAAGACCCGGCATCTCTACGAGATCCGCACCAAGTCGCAGCCTCCCCTCGTGCCGGATGTGCTGTCGCCCGAGCACGTGATCGAGCTCTCCAGGCTTCGCGAGTTTCTCTGAGGCGCTTCGGCGGACGTCATCCCGACGCGTCTCGTCCGCAGGCAGACTTATCCATCTGTCGTGCACCGGAAGGCGCATTGTTTGCCTCTGAGGGAGCCGCTACACTCGCCTCACTCACTGACTCGTCCGCGTCGGCATGATTGATCCGCTTCCGCCTGTTTTGCGGTTCGTACATCATTCGCACGAGAGCGGAGCGCACGACCGGTTGCCGGGGCATCGAGAGGCGCCACATGAGGTTCAATCTGGCGATCTTGAGCGTACTGGCCGCAAGACCCGAGCAACGGATCCCGCTCGAAGAGGTCAGCCGCGAAGTCAAGCGCATGATCGCGGCGGGCGATGCAGCCACCAAGTTGAAGCGATCGTCAGAGCTTGGCGACGCCGACGTCTTCCAATCCGGATGGGCTTCGATCAACGAGGCCGGACTTCAGATCACGGACTCCGGCCTCGCGCTCTGGCGCGAGCTCGAAGCGTCCCGCGTCGAGCAGGAACGCAATGAGCAGGAGTTCGGCGAACAGGAAGTCAACGAGCAAGAACCCGTCGAGGAGGAGCTCGATGAGCGGCAAGCGGAGCACGTGGAGCCGCTCGCTGCCGACCCGCGCGATGCGGTCAGCGATGCTGCCGTCGAACGGCCCGACGCGATTAAGCGGCAAGTCCCTCGCGTGACGGAACAAGGCCTTGCCGATCGCACGGCCTTGGGCGCGAGCCGCGCAACGACAGCGCCTGCCCCGATCATCCCCGAGCCGGCATTTGGCTCCATTCACGAGACGGACCGAAACGCTTCCCGGCTCTCGCGCCTCGTGAAACGCCTCGGCGCCGGTATGCCGCGATTTGCCCGGGCGCGGCGGCGGCGCTCCGAGGACGACGTGCCGGATCGGAAAACGGTCAGTGGCGTCGGAATGACGGGGCTGGCCGTTGCATGCCTCAGCCTGATCTCGGTCGTTGCGTGCGTGGCGGCGGCAATTGCACTCGGCCAGATCTCGTCGTTGAAGTCGGACAACGCTGCGCTGCGGCGCGAGCTGGTCCCGTTGCGCGAACGTCTCGTGCGGCTCGAGCAGGACGCCGCAAAACGCGAGGCCGCGCAACAGGAGGCGCAGGACAGGCTCGAGGCGGACAAGAAGGCCTCCGATGCCGGCAGCGAGCAAACTGCGCTCAACCTCTCGCGAGACGAGATTCAGCTGATCAGGGAATACATCAAGGCGGCTCCTTCAGCGGCCGGCGGCGGGCCGCCGATCAACGTCGGCGATCCCGTCACCGGCGGAATGATTCCGTTGCCGTCGCCGCTGACGGAGAAGGCGCCACGACTGGTCGGCGCGAGATTTGCGATCCGCAACGGCGCGATCATCATCAGCGCACGAAGCAGCCGTCGCGTCGATGCCGTGCTGACGGCGAACTAGTGGCCTCCTCCCGGGTTTGCTTCCGCCTAAGCAGAACCTGTTCGTCGATCAGGTCCTTCTGTGCTATTGGCGCAACGCATCGATCCGCTGTTTCGCTTGCTTGACTCCGCCGGCCTCAGCCTTCGCGTAGAGAGCGCGCGCCTTCGTTGCATCGCCGCGCGTCCCATAAGTTCCCCATTGGGGCAGGATCAGTGGGTCGTAGGTTTCAGCGAGCATGAAGCTCGCCTGTGCACTGCCAGTCTCAGCGGCGCGCTCGAGCACGATCCGCGCCGAACCGATATCACCCTGCCCAAGCAACATGCTCGCGCGCGCCACCAATCTTGCCAGCTCCTGGGCATCTGGATTCGCCGGAGATTCTCGCTGCCCGCTGGCGATTGTCGCCGTTTCCGCCGCGACCGGCTCTGCCGCATCCGCCTCGACCTGCTTGGCCTGTGCAATCTGACCGGCGACAGGCGTGTCCTTCGTGCTCCGCGCGAGGGCGAGTTCCTGCTCCAGCCATCCGGTCCTCTCGCTCGCTTGCTGCAGGGATTTTTGCAGTTGCGCCGCTTCGCGCTCTCCCACCTGCTTCAGTTCGGCCGCTTCGGCCCGCACCTTCGCTACAAGCGCGGTCTGCGCCTCGACCTCGCGCCGCGTCGCCGCCAGGTCCTGCTCCAGCCGGCCGGCCTTTTCGCGCTCCTGTTGCACCGAGCTTTGCAGTTCCGCCGCGTCGTTCTGTCGTTCTTGCTTTACCGCAGTGACTTGGGCGTACGCCTTCGCCGCCAACGCGGCCTTCGCCTCGACTTCCCGCCGTGCCGCCGCAAGATCCTGTTCGAACCGCGCGGCTCTCGCGCGCTCCTCTTGCACGGACTTTTGCAGCTCCGCCGTTCCGCTCTCCCCTGCCTGCTTCAGTTCAGCGGCTTCGGAGCGCACCTTCACGACGACTGCGGCCTGCGTCTCGATCTCGCGCCGCGCTGCCGCGAGATCCTGCTCCAGCCGCGCCGCTCTCTCGCTCTCTTCTTGCGCGGTCTTTTGTAGCTTCTCCGTGCCCTTCTCTCCAGTCTGCTTCAGTTCGGCCGCTTCGGAGCGTACCTTCGCGACCAGTGCGGTCTGCGTCTCGACCTCGCGCTGCGTCGCCGCCAGGTCCTGCTCCAGCCGGCCGACCTTCGCGCGTTCTTCTTGCACCAGTTTTTGCAGATTCGCCGTGCCGCCCTCTCCTTCCTGCTTTACTGCGGTGGCTTGAGCGTACGCCTTCGCCGTCAATGCGGACTTCGCCTCGACCTCGCGCCGCGCCGCCGCAAGATCCTGTTCCAGTCGCGTAGCTCGCTCCCGCTCCTCTTGCACGGCCTTTTGCAGTTCGGCCGTGCCACGCTCTTTCTGCCTGGCCTCGGTCGCCTCCGCGCGCGCCGTCGTCACCAATGCGGCCTGCGTCTCGGCCTCGCGCCGCGCCGCCGCAAGATCCTGTTCCAGTCGCGCAGCTCTCGCGCTCTCCTCTTGTACCGACTTTTGCAGATCCGCCGTGCCCCTCTCTCCTTCCTGCCTTACTGCGGTGGCTTGAGCATACGCCTTCGCCGCCAACGCGGACTTCGCCTCAACCTCGCGCCGCGCTGCCGCAAGATCCTGTTCCAGTCGCGCAGCTCGCTCGCGTTCCTCTTGCACGGACTTCTGCAGGTCCGTCGTGCCGCCCTCCTTCTGCTTCGCTTCGGCTGCCTCGGTGCGCGCCGTCGCTAGCAGTGCGGCCTGCGTCTCGGCCTCGCGCCGCGCCGCCGCCAGATCCCGCTCCAGTTGCGCGCGCTCCTCTTGCAGGCGTTTCTGCAGCTCCGCCGTGCCGCGTTCTCCCGCCTGCCTTGCTTCAGTCGCTTCGGTCCGGGCCTTCGTCGCCAGTGCGGTCTGCGTCCCGACCTCACGCCGCGCCGCCGCAAGGTCCTGCTCGAGCTGACCGGCCCGCTCGCGTTCCCGACGCAGCGATCTTTCTAGCTCCAAGCCATTGTCGGTCGCCGGCCTTGCGCCGTCTTTTGCCGTAGCCGCCGCCGGAGCCCGCGGATCGGCATCGCCGCGCATTCTCGCAACGTCCCGCTCCATCCGTTCGGATTGTTCGCGCATCATCGATTTGCGCAGCTCGGCAGCACTGCGCTCCGCCACCGATCTGTCGACGCTCTCACCCTCCCGTTGCAGGGATTTGCGCAATTCCGCGATCTCGCTGTCGGCTGCCTGTCTGGCTCGAGCCGACTCCTGGCCCGCCTCCTTCAGCCGCACCTGCAGAGTCTCGAGATCGCGCCTGGCGACAGCGAGTTCGCGCGTCAGCGTCTCCGCCCTCTGGTGCTCCTGCTCGACGGCCGACCGCGATCCGTTTGGCGCGCTGCTCGTTGCTTGCGCCAGTCGTACCGATCTGTCGCTGCCTGGGCGCATCTGCACCTGGAGGGTTTCGCCCGATGCTTGTGATAACCATGCCGACGCGAGCAACGCCGCGATCACGCACACGGGCGCGGCTCGCTTCGATCCGGATGGGTGCGGCGATGGACAAGCAAACTGGCCATTGTTCAAGCCGCCGGCGATGCCGCAGCCGCCCGCTTCATCGAGGAGGACGCCGGTTGTTAAATTCTCCGACCCGTCCACAATCACCCGCCGCATGGTGATTTGGCCCATCCTCGGCCTCCTCTGATGGGGCACGATAGCGCACGCGAGCTCGAATGCCATTCCCTCGCAAGGGGCCCCTTCGCCTACCTCTTTCGGGTTAGGTGCGCGCAGTGGAACGCGGCTTGATTTAAGTATCCTGGCCAATGACGGCGGCGTGACGAAGGACGCGGACCGCCTTGACGGCGACGCCCACATTGCGCCGCCACATGATCAGCACCCAGACCGCGCTGGCTGACGCGACCGCGCCCAACGCACCTCGATCCAGGCTCACGGTCGGGTGGACCGATGACTATGCTGATATTCTCGGCGCCGTTCTCGATGCGAAGCTCGGGTGCTGATCAGCCGTCTGCGCTCGCCACCTGGAGGCATCAGAATCAAAATGCCGGTCGCGAAGGGCTGTCCTTAAGGCTGATTGTTCGGCGGCCGCTCGATGAATTTCCGGCTGCCGTTGAGCAGTTCGAGATTGTTGGCGATGACCGGGTTGCCTGGATCGAGCGAATACGCCTTCTCGAACTTGCGCCGCGCGCCGCTCAGATTGCCGCGGAGCATCAGGGAATAGCCCTGATCGTTCAGGATCTGGACGGTCTCGCCGCCGATCCGGATCGCCTGGGCATAGGCCTGATCGGCAAGATCGAAACGGCGCAGCTTGTCATAGCTCGCCGCGAGCCCGACCCAGGCCGTCACGTCCTTGGGCGCCTTCTCGACCGCATCCTTGAAATAGCGCTGGGAGATTCCGTAGTTGCCGCGGTTGTATTGCTCCAGGCCCATCCGCACCGGCTCATCGGAGGGATAGTATTTGACGTCGGTCGGCTCCTGCACCGGATCGCCGCCAGGCGGATCCACCGGCGCCACGATCGCAGCTTCCCGCGTGGTGTAGTCACAGCCGGCAAGGCCGGTCGCCAAGCAGCAACAGATCAACGCTGGCGCGAGACGATGCAATCCTCGCCCCGTTCCCCAATTCCAGCGCATCTCTTGCACCCCTAGAAACATCATCGTGAAACTACCTACAAACCGGCAACTGCCAAGTTCCCCGCCGGAAGTTAACGTCATATCGTCGATCCGAATGCCCTCTGCTTCAGCATCTCAGGATTATTTCTTTTCGTTATTAGTCTGGTTGATGCTCTGATTGATGGTCTGGTCCGTCGTAATAATCTGCTGTGTGGTGGTAGGAGGCGGTTGGCCCATCGCCTTCGTCGGATCGCCCATATCGGGAAGCTGATCGACCGGCCGTCTGCTTGTGCTATAGCGCTGCACCGTCCCGGTCGCGCGCCGCGCGTCGTACGCGATCCTGCGATCACCGACATAGGCCGGCCATGGGTGGATCGTGTGGGTGACGGCGTTGACTTCCTTGGCGTTGCCGGCACTCATCGTGATGGTGTCGGAGCGCTGGACGTAGCGGTCCATCTCGTCATGCCCGTACACGCCGTAGCAGCCGCCGAGCAGCAAGGGTGCGAGCAGAGCCAGATATCGGACAGTCATCTCTCGCCTCCTCTAGTTCAGGGTTTTGACGACCGGCTGGTCTGCGGCGGCAGCAGGTCGCTGAACAGGCGCAACCGCGTTGGGCGCGATGATGTGGCCATACGGTCCCTTCACCTCGCCGCCGGAATTGACATAGTCGTCATAACGCTTGCGAACTTCCATCTGGCCATTGAGGAAGAAATCGACGTCGTTGGCCGGCAGGCGGGAGTCGAGCGGCGATGCCAGCTGCTGCCCGGGCGCCGCCGGCGCAACCAAGCGCGGCGTGACGATAATGACCAGGTCGGTTTCCTCCTGCTGGTACGACTTGCTGCCGAACAAGCTTCCGAGCACGGGCACTGAGCCGATCCAAGGCAGTTGCGAGACGTCCTGCCGGTTGCGGGTCTGGAGCAAGCCGGCGATAGCAAAGCTCTGGCCGTCGCGCAGCTCGACCGTGGTGCGCGCGTCGCGACGGGTCAGAGACGGAACCGTTGTTCCCTGAATCGTCACCGCATTGGAGAAATCAAGTTCGCTGACCGAAGGCTCGACCCGAAGGTTGATCACGCCACGCGACAGCACGGTGGGCACGAAGGCCAGTTCGACGCCGAACTTCTTGTAGTCGATCGACACCGTCGGGAAGCCGCTCGACGATTGGGTCGGGATCGGCACCGGGAATTCGCCGCCGGCCAGGAAGCGCGCCGCATCACCGGAAAGCGTGGTCAAATTCGGCTCCGCCAGCCGGCGCGCCAGTCCCTTGGTTTCCAATGCCGTGATCAGAAGGTCCACCGACGCGCCGTTGCTGGTTCGCAAGATGCTGGTCAGTAGGCTGCCGAACGGAGCCGGGGATACGCCGCCGGCAGAGCCGACAAGCGTCCCCAGCGTTCCAAGCACGGGAAGGCTCCCTGTGGGATTAGCACCGACAGCAGTCCCACCGGCACCGAAGGTGCCGGGATTGGTGTTGATACCGCCAATGGGAGTTCGGCCAGCGGCTGCGACGCCGCCCAGCCCCGAATTGGCAATATTGGTGCCGTTGGCGTTGGCCGCCATGAGGTTCACGCCGAGGTCACGCCCCGCCTGGCGGTTGACCTCGAGGAAGCGCACCTCGAGCATCACCTGCTGCGGCGCCGCAACGCTCATCGCATTAACGACGGTGCTGCCCTTGGGAATACTGCCTGTGGCGATCGCCATCGCCCGCTCGGCGGCGACCGCATCGGCGGCCATGCCGCTCAGCACCACCTGGCCTTCGGACGCGGACACGCGAATGCCGCGCGTGCCGGTGCCGGCCTGGATATTCTGCTGCAGATTGCCGATATCCAGCGTCACTTCGACATCGAGAATGCCGATCTGCTTCATCGAGCTGTCGAACAGGATGACGTTGGTGGTGCCGGTCTGCTTGCCCTGGACGTAGATCAGATGGTCGCTCAGCGACTTGACGTCGGCGATATCAGGCGAGCCGGCAACGATCGACGAGAACGCAGTATCGACCCTGAAGGTGCGCGACTTGTTGATCGTCACCCGGACGCGCTGGACGTCGCTCATCTCGCTGACGAAGACGCCGCCGGACTGCGGAGCCCGCCTGTCCGCGGCCGCTGCAGGATCGCAGGAATGAAACAGGGCGGCCACAACGCCAAGCGTCAGCGCGCTCAAGGCGACGAGCCTACGTCCCGCATCATTCGAAACGCGACTTCCCATCATGCCAATCCCCCTCGCCGCGTCTCCACGACGATTCCCGTAAATCTACGGCCTCGACGTCCCGATCACTCCCGCTCGCGCACCCACGCCGTAGAGCTTACAGTCTGTCCGACTACAAATAGTTACTTGCGAATTCCCATTCCCCGGCGCGCTGAGTCGAAGCAAAAACGCAACCCGCTCCAGACGCCAGGCCGCAAATGGCGGCTTGAAGATCATCCCCCGCTACGCGCCTCGATTGCAAGGAAAGAGCCCCGCCGAGCCGCAGCAACCCTTGAGAAAACTCCCCGATGTTGCCAGTGCGCACCACTTCCGTAGGCCGCTTGGGCTAACCGCCGGCCTATCCAATGGGGAAACGCCGATCGGGCGGCTGCCTGCCCCGAACGAGCACCGGGATCGGGCCCCACGATTCGAGGCTCCTCAGAACGGAATCGTGGTGGTCGCGCTCGGCGCGTTGAACGTTGCGGTGCTCCAGATCGGCATAAGCATCTTGAAGCCCGACAATTGTGCCGTCACCGTCAGCGCGGAGGTCCCCGCCGTCGTGGTCACCGTCGGCGTGAGACCGAGGCTGGTGTTATAGAGGAAGGGAGCGATCGCTTGCTTCTGCGCGGCCGACAGATAGTCGGTAGTACAAGCGGATGGTGATGTGCCAGCGATGACAGCAGGCGTGTAGCACTGGATGATGTTCGCCCGGGCGCCGGCATCGGCAAGCGCGCGCAACGACTGCATCGTGATCGCATACCGTCCGAAATCAAAAATGGCGAAGATCAGAGTGAACAGGGGGACGGCAACGAGGCAAAACTCGATGGCCGCGACTCCCCGCTGGTCGAGCTTCCTCATCACTGCACCAAGCGCACGGTTTGAGCATTGGGCTCCGCTCCCGAGCCGGGATTGGTCGTCGAGTTAGGGCATAGAGAGTTGTCCAGCTTCGTGTTGCCCTGAAAGTTCACCGCCGCGGCAATGACCTCGTAGCAACCTGTTGCCGGGGCAGATGAGCTGCTGTTACCGGAATAGTTGAGGGTAGCGTTGGGTGCATAGACGATGCCGTTGAAGTAGCTGGTCGAGTTGCCGCTGATATTCACGGACTGGTTGCCCCGCGTCGTCTCGCCATCATAGATGACGAGCTTGGCCATCTTGGCCAATACCGTCGATGAAAGAGGGCCCGAAGGCGCGCCCATTCCCGTAAGCTGTATCGTCGGGCTTCCGGTGATGGTAAGCGTTGCTCCTGCGAAAAATACCAGGGTAGCCGTACCCTTAATGGTCGGGCTCCCGTTGATTGTGACGTTCCCCGTAAAATAATACGTCCCACTCAATGCGGGCGGGTAAGTCAACGACACATTGTTGTTGCTATTATAGCACGAACACGTCTCATACGGTTGGGCTGTCGTGGTGCCATTCTTGTTCGCAAAAGCCGATGTCTTCAGCGCGGTGAGCGCCGTGCTCACCGTGCTCAAAGGATCGGGAATCGGCTGCTGATAGGTTTTCACGCCGGTGCATTGGCTTCCGCCGGTCTGGGAGCAGCCACCGACCGTGTAGCTCGGCGCATTTACCGAGATGCCAGAATTGCCGACGAAGCCGATCGCGTTTGACGCTGAGCTGTTCGACGAAATGCCGCAGGTCGGCGACGACACGGTAGCGCTGCCCTGAAAGGTGACCGAGCCCGTCACGGCCAACACGCATGGAGGTTGCGCTAAGCTATTGTCAACCTGGGCGACCGCCGTCGCGCCCACATTGATCGTCGACATACCAAGCATCCTGGCCAGATATGCCGGCTGCTGCTGGGTAATCGTGGCCTGCACGAAGCAGTTGGCACCGCCATTGCAACTGGTGCCATTCCAGGCCGTGAGCTGGGCGATCGTGACGCTCTGTGAAATCCCGCTTGGCAGCGTCGAGCATTTGGAGCCGGGATAGGACGTGTCGCCCGAATTGCAGAACGCGTTCTGAGCTGCAACCTGCTTGCCGCGATAGTCGTATGCCTGCGTGCTATTGCAGCTTGTGCCAGCCTGCCCCGAAATGTCGCATGCCAACCGCAAGGCGCCCGAATAGGCGGCCGCATCTGCCGCCCCCTGGGCGCGCTGCTGGGTGACGTACCAGGTCCCGGCCTCTCCGCCGAGCGCCATCACGCCGATCAACGGCACCAACGCAACCGCGGTTGCGAACGCGGCCGAGCCTCGACGGCAATGGAGTATGTTACGCATGAAACACCCTATTGAAACCGTTCGGAGTAAAACAACGTGAACGAACATGGATTGGTGTTGCCGCTCGTGCACAACACGGACCTCAGCACCATCGGCGAGAGCGTGACCGTTGTTGAGTACACATACCATTTGGCCAGCGTAGGATCGGAATTTCCTGAAGCGCAGACAGCATTGTTGTCGCCGCAAATGAGCTGAATGCTGGGGATCGGATAACGGCTATCGGCCTTGGCGAGCGCGGCCGACGCCCAACTGGACGCGTTGGTGACGTCGGGTGGCGGGGAATACAGGATGGCCTGCCCGAACCCGCGCAACGCCGCGAACGCCGATATGTACTGGAAGCCTGCGATCGCGAGATCAGCAAGCGGCAGGAGAATGACCAGGAGCAGGAAAATGTAGACGATCGGCATCTCGAACGCGACAGCGCCGCGTTGATCCGCGATCAGGGAGCGCTTGAGGCTCACACGACTTCGCCTGCAAGGCATGGTCACTCACCAGACATAGGGAATCAATCTCCAGCGCGACGCCTCGTAGCCGGAATATTCAGGAAGGTTGCGCCGGAGCACGTCCTCCTCGTAAAGAATTCGGCGAACCTGAATTGCGACGTGCAGGATCAGCAAGGTCACGGTCACGAGGCTCAGGTGCTGCAACACGACGCCCAGGAAAACGATTTCCTCCGACAGATAGAGCGGATGCTTGATCCACCGGTATGGACCGGTCTGCACCACCGAGCGGGCCTGCGGCACCAGACTGAATGATCGCCCGAGATGCCGGATGGTGACGAGGATCATGATCATGCCGGTCAGCACGCAAACCGTGGACGCAAGGTTCGGCACCGCCCCGTCGGTCCGGGCAAAAAACGTGATCGTCCATGGCCAGTAGGTCCCGACGAACGCCGCTATCCTCGGCAGCAGGCCTTCGGCCTGCGCCTTGGCGGGCGCCCGGGTCAGAACCAGCACGGCAAGCATCAGGTAGAACACCGCGAGACAAAGGCTCGAGACGATCGATGGCCACGGCTCGCCAGCCGATGCGCCGAGCTTGAATGTTACGGTAAATCCCAGAAGCAGGAACCACGCGCTGCCCATCAATCGCATTATGCGATCGTAGGCCAGGCTTGCCGGCAGTGTCATTGTACTTGCGCTCATGGCTTAGTGACCCATGTTGCTGAACGTACGCGTGAGGTGGAGGAACGGGCTCGCGCCTAGAATGATGAACATCGCCGGAAGCAGGAACAGCACCATCGGAACGGTGAGCTTGGCGCCCAGTTTGTGCGCCCTCTCTTCCAGCTTTGTGATGCGCTCGCGGCGCAAGTCGACGGCGATGCTGCGCAGCGCCTGGCTCAGTGGCGTGCCGTATTGCAGGCTTTGGCTGACCATGGTGCCGAAACGACGGAGACCTTCCGAGGTGGTCGCAAGCTTCTCGAACGCATCCGCCCGGTTGGGCAGGATCCGGAGATCATCAAGCAGGCCGTGCAGCACCTGCGTGATGGCAGGATTGGTCTCCCGCATCTCGTGCGCCACGCGTTCCAGCGCACTCTCCAGGCCCATGCCCGCTTCACTGCAGACGACAAGCAGGTCGATGGTGTCGGGCGTGCCCAGCCGGATCGCCGAATCGAAGCGCCGCTTCAGCACCGACAGGATCAGACGTGGGCCCACGATTCCGATCGCCACGCCAAGCAGCGTATAGATCATCGCGTCGCTGAACGGGCTTCCCAGAAGCTGCGCGAACGAGAAAGCTGCGATCGGAAACATGAACATGCTGACCGTCTTGAAGCCGATCCAGATTGGCAGCGTTCGATAGTGATTGAACCCTGCCGATTGCAGGACCAGCCGCAACTGGTCGAGGTTTTCCTGACCGTAGAAGCGCCTGTAGCGCGTGCCGAGCGACGAAAGCCAGCTGATCAAGTCCGTCGACGACGTCGATCGATCGGGAATGCCCAGCACGGCGTTCGAAACACGCGTGTTCAAGGCGCGGAGGTGTAGCTCGCGGATGATCAACAGGAAGGTTGCAGCCGCGGTCACGACGGCAAGGGATGCAAGGGCGAGACCAGCCGTCATAGCTCCGTTTCCCTTCTGACCATCCAACGGATCACGAAATGTCCCATCAGGACCGAACATGCCGCATAAGCGAGGAGCACGTTTCCTTCAGAATCGAACAACAGCAGATCGATCGACTGTGGATTGATCCAGTAGAGCAGTCCGCCAATAATCAGCGGCGCGAACGTAAGGGCGCGCGAGGAGAAGATGACCTCCCCCGCCAACGCCTTCGCACGGGACGCCAGCGCGACCCGCTGGCTCACCGTCTCGCCCAGCGTCTGCAACGTTTCCGCAAGACTGCCGCCGGTCTTCAATTGCACGGCAAGCGTGACCGCAAACATCGCATATTCCGGCACAAGGGTTCGTTGATAGACCTCCTCCACAGCTTCCTCAGGCGACCTGCCCATAGTCAATTCGCTACAGACGATGGCAAACTGCCCCGATGTCGGCTGCGGCATCTCGCGGGCGATGGTGCGGAATGCTTCGTTGACCGGCAGCCCCGATCGCACGGTGCTCGTCACCAGCTGGATCGTGTCAGGAAGTTGCTGGAAGAGCTTATTTGCGAAGTTCCGTTGTTGCCACCCGAACAGGCCACGCACGACCAGGATGGCGATCACCCCGGCCGCAATACCCGCCTTAAGGCCGGAGAACTTGAGCACCTCATTGAGGTAGAGGACTCCCGCCGCGGCCAATGCCCCTGCCAGCAGCACATAGACCGGGCGCACGGCATACACCATCTCGGCGCGGTAGTTGGCAAGGCGATGCAGCATACGCCAACGAGACGCCTTGGCCGCGCGCCGGATCGACACCAGGGCCGCCGCTTCGACCGTCGGCAGCGCGATCTCGAGCTGGCGGTCCATCCGCCTGTATCGCGAGTCGAGCCACAGCGTATTTGCCGTCGCACACAGCAGAAGCAGCAGAACGATGACCAGGGGTGCCGACATCAGATCTGCCTCATCGCCTCGGCCCAGGCTCGCTCAAGCCCATAATAAACGAGGCGGCTTTTGAACTTCGGGACCGCGTTGGTCGACCTGTAGGTACCCGAGATCCGCCCGTGAACGTCCTCTTCCTTGTACTCGAACAGCGCAATGTCATTGGTGGTGATCACCTCGCCCTCGAGGCCGATCACCTCGCTGACTTGCACGATACGGCGCTGGCCGTCCCGCATGCGCTCGACCTGCACGATGAGGTCCAGGGCTGCGACGATCTGAGTGCGAATCGCGCGCGTCGGCAGATTGACCTGCCCCATCTGCACCATGTTCTCGACGCGGGTCAGCGCATCGCGCGTGCTGTTGGCGTGCACGGTCGAGATCGATCCGTCATGACCGGTGTTCATCGCCTGCAGCATGTCGAATGCCTCGGCGCCGCGCACCTCGCCCACGACGATGCGGTCGGGCCGCATGCGCAGCGCGTTCCACAGCAGGTCGCGCTGCGTCACCTGTCCCGTGCCTTCGAGGCTCGGCGGCCGCGTCTCGAGGCTGATCACGTGCGGCTGCTGCAGCTGCAACTCCGCGGCGTCCTCGATCGTGACCACGCGTTCGCTGTGATCGATGAACTGGCTCATCGCATTGAGCAGCGTCGTCTTGCCCGAGCCTGTGCCGCCGGAGACCAGGACATTGAGCCGGCAGCGGGACGCGATCTCCAGAAGCTGCCCGATCGCCGGCGTCATCGAGCCGTTCTCGATCATTCCGACGATGTTCAGGCGCCTGCTCGGGAATTTTCGGATCGAGATGCAGGGGCTATGGACCGAGAGCGGCGGCAGGATGATGTTGACGCGACTGCCGTCCGGAAGGCGGCAATCGACCATCGGACTGGATTCGTCGACGCGCCGGCCGACCTGCGCGGCAATCTTCTGTGCGACCTGGGCGATGTGGTCATTATCGCGAAACCGGACCGCGACCCGTTCGAGCCTGCCGCTCCGCTCGACATAGACGCTGCTCGGCCCGTTGATCATGATGTCGTTGATCGTCTCGTCGAGCAGAAGCGGACGAAGCGGCCCGTAGCCGGTCATGTCATCAGCGATTTCCTCCGCCAGAAACAGCTGCTCACGGCCCGACAGCTCCAGCCGATCCTGGTTGGCGATGCCGTGGATGATTTCCTCGATCTGGCGCCGCAGGACATCGCGGGAGACGGTCGTGGCCACCGACGGCTCGATCTGCTCGATCACCCGTTCGCGCAGCGACGCCGGCATCACCGGATGGTGCGAGTGCTCTTCATGCTTCGGCGCCGATGCGAACAGGCTGGACGCCGACGGCGCCATGCCCGGTTCCGACGCGGGCAAAGCCGGAGGACCCGGCTGCACGCTTGGTGCCGCCGGCGGCGCGACCAGCACCGCTCCGGGCATCCGCACCGGCATTTCGTCTGCGCGCCTGCCGAACTTCTTCATAGCCCGAGCCACCTCTTCCACCCGGCCTTCTTCATTGAGCCGACGCCGGTGATCTCCCGTACGATCGGGGCAAGGTGTCGCCGCAGCCGGGATACGTGCTTGAGAGCGGGAACGCCGAGGTTGACCGCCTGGGTCATTCCCTTGCCGAGATCGGGGATCACCATGTCCGGCTCTGCGCCCAGGGCCTTGACGATCGTCGCCCTGGGCAGGCCGCCGGCGCGGTCGGCACGATTGAGCAAGGTAAAGACGCGGTCCTTGCCCGCGATGTTGGTGACGGCGTTACGGAGCGCGTGGGCGTTGCGCAGGCCGGTCACTTCGGCCTCCAGCAGCACCAGCACATGACGGGACATCTGAATGACCGGATAGATCGATGCCGGGAACGGCACCGGCACGTCGACAACGACGTAATTGAACCGTTGCCTGAGCAGCCCCAGCACGTGGCGGACGCCAGCTTCTGTAATGTCGAGCTTGGCATCGAGATCCTCATCGCCGGAAATCAGGACAACGCGATCGTTCACTTCGATCGCCGCCCGCTCGAGGAACAGCGTGTCGGCCCGCATCGGATTTTCAAGGGCAATGCGGAGGCCGGGTCCGGGGCGAACACCCAGCATCACTGCGGTCTCGCCGCCCTGCAGATGCAGGTCGAGCAGCGCCACCTTGGCCTTGGTGGTTTCGGCCAGCTGTAGCGCGAGATTGATCGCGATGCTGGTCGCTCCAGCGCCGCCCTGCGCGCCGCAGATCGACACCACATGCCCGCCGCGGTCATTCTGAGCGGGCGCGACATCGCCAAGCAGCTTCGGCCGGAGCTGGTCCAGCACGATATCCCTTGTGATCGGCGTCGGAAGATACTCGGTGAGGCCGATCTCCATCAGTTCACGGTAGAAGGTGATCTCCCTGTTCTCGCCGATCAGGCACACCTTGACATCGGGCGGGCAGACGCTGGCCAGACGCTCGAGTTCGGTGAAGGGATCGTCGATCCCGCTGATGTCGGTCACCAACGCGGACAGATCGGTGTCGGTCTCCAGCATGCGCGTCGCGTGACGGATGGTGCCACGCCGGATCACCAGGTTGCAACCGTCGAGACCCTTGCGCAGGGCTGCGGCGCTCAGCTCGTCGTTGACAAAGCAGACGATGCGGTTACGCGTGACAACGGACGTCGTTTCTTCGGGTGATTCCACCACAGCCATGTTCACACTCATCAACGTTTCTCCGCCCCCTTGCCCGCGTCACCCACTACCGCGGTCGTCTGACGGTCGGCCTCCGGCGCGCCGTCGCAGTTCGCACTGGCGTCGTCGTCGAGATCCTGCTTCCTGACCGAGTACTGCTTGACTTCGTTGCCGGTATAGATCGCGACCATCGTGCTCTGGCCGGCAACGGCACTTTGACGCGCCAGCTCGGGCGACACATCGCAGCTGGATGTCGCACCCGTGTCGGCCTTGTCCCACTGCTCGGCGGCAGCTCGGACGACCAGGGAGAGCGTTCCAAGCTGCTTTGCGACGGAGACCTTCTTGACCTGATCCGGCTTGAGCTCCAGCGACACGGTTTGCGCCGTCTTGCCGACGACTACATTGCTGACGGGCCGCCCGCCCTGCGCGATCTCCTGGTCGATTGCGATCACGCGCACATTGGACAGAACGGTTTCGCTCACGGCCCGCCGCACCACGTTGTTCGCCTTCTCGAACACCTGAGTCAGGACCACGTCAACGTTATCGCCCGGCCTGATCAGACCCGAGACGCCAGTCTCCTCATCGACCTTGATGCTGATCGCGCGGCTGTCTGGCGCCAGGACGCTGGCCAGGAAGCCGCGATCCTTCGGACGCAGGATGTCCTCCAAGGTAATGGCGCTGCCGGCTTCGACGAACTTGCGAACCAGAGAACCCGGAAGTCCGGCCTTGGAATCAGGCGTTTCGAGGATTGCCCCCGCGGGGACACGGTTCGGTGCGGCCTGGCGTACCGCGAAATCCTCGTCCCGCGCCAACGTTCCCTTCGAAAGCGCTCGTGTCGTAACAAAATAGCCGACTGTCGCAGGCGCGGCCGACGGCTTTTCCGCGACTGCCGCCGCGACAGCCGGGTCTTTCGGCAGGTTCACGCTATAGGCAATCATTCCGAGCGCCGTAGCCGCAAGCAACAGCACCATGATGATCGAGACGCGCAGAGCGGACGACATGTCAAAATCCTTTGCTCAAAATGGTCCAGATACCGCCGCATGCGATGGCGACGCCGTAGGGCAGCGGCGCATGTCGCACATGACGCCAGCGCTCGACCGCGTAGATCCGACGCGCCAGCGACGATCCTGCGGGCGCCAGCCTCGGATGCGGCAGGCGGCGCATCATCAGATGCACCGCGGCCAGAACGCCGCCGGCCAATGCGGTTACCGTCAACAGCTCAATCACACCGGCCAATGGCAGGCCGATTGCCAGGGCAACCAGCAATTTGACATCGCCGCCGCCGATCAGTCCGCGCTGGTAGATCACGAACAACAGCAGAAATAGAATCGAGGTGACAATCAGCGACTGGCCAACCTGCATCGGGCCGGCCAATTGGCCGACGATCCCGAGGAGCGCCAGCGCCAGGCAAATTTCGTTTCGGATCAACCGTGTCGCGATATCGATCGTTGCGACATAGAACAACAATGCGATTTCCAGACACGAGGTCGTGGACGCAATCCAATTCATGAAAATATGTGCCTCAGAAATGGTGGGGGGCATGGAATGATGCCCCCCTCCGAAGCGTGGTCTTCCGAATCTAGGCGGAGACCGCGGTCGTAACCGCAGTAGAGATCGCGGTGATCGCGGTGCTCAGCGCCTGGCCGATACCACTGGAAGTCGTGGTGCCGAACGCGGCGGCGACTGCGGCGACGATACAGGCGGCAACGATCACGTACTCGAACGACACGACGCCGCCCTTGTCCGTGCGCAGACGCAGCAACGCGCCTCTGGCCTTGATGTAACAACGCAACATGGAGCGAGCCTCCTTCTACCTTGCCGACATCTCAATCCTGTTGGCGGCTGCTGGCAGAAAAAATTCTGCCAGCGCCGTCAATGCTCGGATTCAGGCGGAGACGGCGGTGGTCAGAGCGGTCGTGATGCTGGTGATCGCGGTGCTCAGCGCCTTGCCGATCCCGCTGGACGTCGTGGTGCCGAACGCAGCGGCGACCGCGGCGACGATGCAAGCGGCGACGATCACGTATTCGAACGACACGACGCCGTCCTTGTCCGAGGCGAGACGCTTGATGGATTCGGAGGTCTGAATGTAAAGCTTCAGCATAGGAAAATATCCCTTTTACGAGTAAATTTACGCAATATGTTGGCGGGGGGCAAAATCCGGATGCCAACTAGGATTTTCTTATAATGCGTCGCAAGAAATCTGTCGATTGGTAATCGTTTATTAACCCTACCGGTGTAGCCGCTGACGCCTCTCCGCAGGCGCGACGCTTCGATGACAATACGCGAAACACCTTAAATTATAGGGTTTCCTGCATTTCGCGACATTTCATTCCAGCCGCTCCGTGCGAATACGGTGACGGCATCCAAAGGGTGCACCGGACAAGTTGTCGCGCGAGCGACGCCTGGCGTGACGGCGTCACAATCCGGTTCCACACGGCTACGCCGACCGTCATTCGCGGGCTGCACCGCTCGCCTCAGTAGCAGGTTCCGGAATCCCCTCCGAGCCGGCCACAGCTCTCCGGGTTGGACTGTCGCCACTGGGTGACCGCCGCCGGCGGCTTGCTCGCCTCGGTCGGCGCGGCCGGCAGCCTGCTGCGCTCTTCGTCAAGCAGCTGCGCATGGAGCCTCTGGATCTGGACGTTTCGCTCGAGCAGGGACATGGCTCGCGCTTGAACCTGCTCTGCCAACGCTTTGCGCAGGGCATTCTCCCGATCGAGCAGTTCAGGAAACGGCAACAGCGGCCGGACGAGCTCGGTCGCCTTGATCACGCACGACGCCCGTGCCACCGCTTGCGCGATCTGATCAGGAAAGGCGTTCCGGCACTCCGCGAGTGCGCCGCTCAGGTTCACCGTTACCGCCGCCGGTGCCGGTGCCGCTTCCGGCGCCGTCGTCGTCTCCGTCGCCGGCTCTGTTGCGGTCTCAGTTGCAGGTCCCGCCTCCTTTTCGACGGCCTGGCGAGCGGCCCCGCAACAGGACAGCAGGATGCACAGCGAAAGGGCAACCAGGCATCTCGCGCGCCTTGGCCAATCCTCCCTGGCCCGCCCCTCGATCGAGCGCTCGATTGTTGCGTCAGTCACGGCAAGCCCCCAGCGCGAGCCTCACCTGCTCCCTGCTGATACGATCGCATCGAGCAGCCGGTCGATCGCGACGGTGCGCCATCGATGAGGGCGAGAGACTCGTTGAGACGGCGCAGAAGACACACCGCCGCGCATCCACGCCCGCCAGCACCAACAAACTGTCTGCGCAATGCGGAGGCGCGGCGCCGTCCTCTCCCCTCCGGCGAAACCGGTATCGGCGAAAATCTGTATCTGCAAAAAAGTGGTATCTCGAAATATCGCATCGGCACCAAACGGCGCCGGTACACCCGATTGATTTTAGATGTAGTTTTGCTGGTGACGCAATAGTCGCCTCTCACGCAGCGGCGCGGCAGCTCGTCGGCACCGCAGCCCGCGCTGCACCATTGCCTTATCAACAGGCGCACGATCATCATGGCACCCGCCGGTGTCGAAAATTCCGCTTCATCACCGCCGAGTCCTTGCTCTAGGATCAGACATTTCAATTTGAGCGTCCAGCATGCGCTCGAGATATTTGCAGAACCAAAGCGTAGAGCGACTGATCCGGCGTCATGGGGCTTCAGATGACCGATCGCATTGCACTTTTCATCGATGGTGCGAATCTGCACACCACGGTCAAGAGCCTCGGCTTTGAAGTCGACTTCCGGCGATTGCTCTCGGAGTTCGGCAAGCATGGCCAAATCGTCCGCGCCTATTTCTACACGGTCGTGAGGGACGACGACGAATTCAGCAGCCTTCGGCCGCTGGTGGATTGGCTCGACTACAACGGATATGCAGTCAGGCGAAAGGCAGCCAAGCAGCACGACGACGGCGATGGACGGCGGCGAATGAAGCGCAGCATCGGCATCGAGCTCGCGGTCGATGCAATGGAAATCGCGCACCGCATCGACCACGCGTTCCTGTTCTCCGGCGATGGCGACTTGCGAGCCGTTGTCGAAGCTGTCAGGCGGATGGGCGTGCGTGTCACTGTCGTTTCGAGCATTCGAACGAAGCCGCCGATGATCGCCGATGAGCTTCGCAGAGACGCCGACGCCTTCGTTGAACTCGAGAGCCTCAGACCGTCGATCGAGCGGCCGGCGCATCCGATAGCGCCGGAGTGACGTTGCGGGCGCCTTCCGAGATCGCCGACGGAATCGGCTGCAGACGCGCGCGGCTCGGTCGACTGCATCCGTACATCACCGAGTTGCGCTGGCCGCGCGCAGCCATCAGTATGACCCCAACCAACGCAACTGCAGAGGGAAAGCCAATGTGGAGGTCGGTCGGCTGCGTCTTGTTGTTGCTGGCGACGGCAAACGCGGCGACAGCTGAACCTTCAAGGTTCACCTGTGACACCCCTCGAGGCAAACGGGTTGAGGTTGCCTCAGGCAAAGGCAATGACGTTCAGTGGATTGACGACGATCTCGATACGGTCCGGCCAACCGTCGTGATCGACGGCGAGACCTTCTCGGTCACCTGGGGGACGTCCGTCGCGACGGAAGGCAAGGGAGCCAAGCTCACCACCTATGTCTTTGCGGCCGCCCACCGCACTGCTGCGTCGATTTTTGCGACCCGCATCGACGAGACCACGGCCGAGATCTTCCGGTTCTATTTTGCCAGCAAGTCGCTCTACAAGCTGACGAGCCAGCTGGGGGGGCCCTCACCCGACGCCAAGCCCGCGCCCTTGGTTGCGACCTACCTCGCGATCTGCCACGAGCAGCAAGGGGCGGCCGGCCGTTAAGACGGAGTTAACTGACCTTTTCTGTTCCGGTCGCCGGTGTTGCTAGACGGCACCAGCCCGAGCGACCACTGAACCGCCGCCAAATCTTTGAATTTTAATAAAAATCCGAATATTTCCGGCCACCGACACCCCCATCCCGCCGCCCCACTTAGACCGGCTGTGTGGCTGAAATGTCATAGGTTACGGAACCGTCCGCTGTTAGCCTTCGTCAGATTCTACGTAATAATTTTTGTGTGTAGGGGCGGGATTATGAAATCGGCATACACGGTCATCGCGTGCCTCTGCCTGGCGGCAACGCCAGCATGTGCCGAGGTTTTTTCCATTAACGACGCATTGCGCCAGGCGATGCTGACCAACCCCGGCGTCGGCGAGGCTTCCGCCAACCGGCGGGCGACCGAAAGCGAGCTGCGTCAGACTCAGAGCACGCTGCTGCCGCAGGTGCGCATCGACGCTAGCTATGGCCCGGAAAAGTTCGACCAACCGCCGGGCATCATCACGCCGTCCATTCAGACACCGACCGTCGGTTCGGGACCGTGGCGCAACGGCAGCCAGGAATCAGTGGTCGTGCGCCAGCTGCTCTGGGATGGCTTCTCGTCGATCTATGACGTCTGGCGCCAGACCGCGCGCGTGAACGCCGCAGCTTCCCGTGTCAAGGAACGAACCGAGCTGCTGGCGCTCGACGCCGCCGAGGGCTACATCGACGTCGTGCGCTACATGCGGCTGGTCAGCCTTGCCCAGCAAAACGTCGCCAATCACGAGAAGATCTTTTCCAACGTGAACTCCCGCTTCTCGGGTGGCCGAGCCGGCGAAGGCGACCTGGAGCAAGCGCGGGAGCGCGTCGAGAGCGCGCGTGCGGCACTCGCCGAGTTCCAGCGCAGCCTCGATGATGCCAGGGCGAAGTACCGCAAGACAGTTGGCCTCGAGCCGATCAATGTTCGCTTCCCCAGCCCCCTCGCAGGTCTGCCGCACAGCCGCGACGAGGCACTGGCGACCACGCTGCGCTTCAATTCGACGATTGCGGCGGCGCAGTCCGACGCCGACGCCGCCAAGCATGCGTTCAAGGCGACCGACGGCTCGTTCGGCCCAAAATTCTATCTCGAGGGACGGGCGACCCATTACGATAACTCGTTCCCGTACGTGACGGCCCCCGGAAATCCTGCCGTTACCCATGAAGACTACAGCGGCAAGGTCGTGATGTCGTGGGACATCTTCCGCGGCGGTCAGGATGCCTGGAATCGGTCTGAGAAGGCCGAGCGCTATACCGAAGCCACCATGCGCCACGCCCGCTTGCAGCGCGATGCTTATGAGTCGATCGACAAGGCGTGGAATGCCCGTACGATTACGGCCACGCGCATTGCCGCTCTGGCACGCCAGCTGGAAGCAGACCGGAAGACCATCGCCGCCTTCCAGAAGGAATACGAGCTCGGTCAGCGTTCCCTCATCGATCTGCTGAACGCGCAGAATCAATTCTTCAACGCATCGGTCTCGCTCACCTCCGCCCGCGGTGTCGTCGTTTTCGCTGACTATCAGCTGCTGGCTGCGATGGGGACCTTGATCGAGTATCTGAAGGCTCCGCCGCCGGTCGACGCAGCGCCCACCGACATGCTTTCGATTGGCCTGCCGCGCTACTCGTTCCCCACCCTGCGCGTGAACCTGCCGCAAACCGGCCCCGAACCGCTGCATGTCGCCGTCCCGGCTGCCGCCGCCACGGTCCGCCCCGCCAAGGGCTATGCCGCGGCTTCGGCAGCTCAGCCGAAGGACACCGGTTTTGCTGACCGGTTCACCGGTGCGACCACGACCGCATCTGTGCCCGGTTCTGCGGAATGGATGCAGCAGCAAAAGAGCGCTGCGGACGGCCCGAATGTCATCTACGCGGATCCGTCGGTCACGGCGAATGCGAGTTCCTATGCGTCGACAAAGCCCCACTGGCTGCTGTCGGCCTTCCCGAGTGGTTCCGCTCGATAGGAGCCGCCAACCAAGATCAGGACTTCAGAAAGGGCCCCAAAAGGGGCCCTTTCCATTCCCGTATTAATACTTAAAGCAAGTTTCGCTGATTTTGTTCGCCATTTGTTGTAGCGTGCACCAAATCATCGCACGCGATTTCTGCATTTCCATTTTGGTTGTCGAGGTTTCAGTTGTTGTTTCGAACCCCCAGCGCGGCGGCTGACGCCGTCCGCCCCCCGTCGGATGACTCAACTTCAAAGCCTGCCGCGACAAGTCGGCCGCGCGCACTCGGCGACGATCCCCTCACCGCAACGTTGACTTATCTCGCGGCTTATCACGGCCGCGCCGTCAGCCGCGAAGCGCTGCTCGGCGGACTTCCGATCACGGATGGTCGCCTGTCCGTTTCGCTCTATGACCGTGCTGCCAGACGCGCGGGTCTGGAGACCGAGGCCGTCAAGCGCGACATTACGGACATTCCCGCGATGGTCTTGCCGGCCGTCCTCATCATGAAGAACGGCTCCGCGCTCATCCTCCTCGGTGTGGACACAGGGAACAAGACCATCAAGTTCGTTGATCCGGCCACGCCGAACGCCCCGCGCGTCGCTGAAGTTGCTTCGATCGCTGCGGACTATACCGGCTACGCATTCCTGGTGAGAAGCGCCGCGCAGGCCGATGCGCGCGCCGTCGCCGCAGGAGACATTCCCAAGAACCACTGGTTCTGGTCGGTGGTGAAGACGCACTGGCGCAGTTACGGCCACATCGCGATCGCCGCCTTTCTGACCAACATCCTCGCGCTGGCAACGCCGCTGTTCACGATGAGCGTCTATGACCGCGTCATCCCAAACGGAGCGATTCCTTCGCTGATCGCGCTCTCGATCGGCATGGGGCTCGGCATCGTCTTCGATTTCGTCTTCCGCATGGTCCGCAGCCGCATGATCGACGTGACCGGCAAGACCATCGACGTCGTGCTCGCCGCCAACATCTTCGAGCATGTGATGTCAGTGAAGTTGGCGCAGCGCCCGACCTCCGTCGGCATCATCGCCAATCAGCTCCGGGACTTCGACTCGGTGCGCGAATTCTTCACGTCCGGAAGCGTGGTTTCGGCGACGGACCTGCTGTTTGCCATCCTGTTTGTCGGCGTGCTGTTCATGATCGCAGGACCGCTGGCCTGGATCCCGCTGATCATGCTGCCTCTCGTCATGCTGATCGGCTTCCTGCTGCAGCGCCCGCTCGATCGCGCCATGAAGCGCTTGCAGGCCGAATCCGCGGCCCGGCACGGCGTGTTGGTCGAATCCCTGTCCAGTCTGGAAACTGTCCGCGCGACCGGCGCTGAGGCCCGCATGCAGACCTTGTGGGAACGCTCGGTCGCGGCGACCGCCCGCTCGGGCGAGGACGTTCACTTCTGGTCGTCGATGTCGCTGACGAGCGCGAGCACGGCCCAGCAGATCACGAGCCTGCTCCTTGTCGTCGTCGGCATTTTCCTGATCCTCGACGGCAAGCTGAGCGTCGGCGCGCTGGTCGCCGCAAATATGCTCGCCGGCCGCATTCTGGCGCCGATCGCCGGCATCGCCTCCGTGATCACCAAGGGAACGCAGACGCTAACGTCCCTCAAGGCAATCGACCGCATCATGTCGATCGAGCGGGAACGATCGCCGACCCGATCCTACGTCGCAAGACGGATCGACGATGGCAAGGTCGCCTTCGAGAACGTCTCGTTCGCCTACCCCAACGCGCCGGGCAACGCGCTCGAAAAGGTCAGCTTCAAGATCGAAGGCGGAGAAAGGGTCGGCATCATCGGCAGGGTGGGATCTGGCAAGACCACGGTCGGGCGGTTGCTGCTCGGGTTCTACGAGCCGAAGGAAGGCCGCATCCTGGTCGATGGCGTCGACTCGCGCCAATACGATCCTTCGGATCTGCGCGCCGGCATCGGCTTTGCGATGCAGGACACCGACCTGTTCTACGGCAAGCTGCGCGACAACATCGCGCTCGGCAAGCCAGAGGCGACCGACGAGGAAATCCTGCTTGCCGCGCGGCTCTCCGGCGTCGAGAGCTTCATCGCCGGCCACCCGATGGGATATGACATGCCCATCTCGGAGGGCGGCCGTAGCCTGTCGGGCGGCCAGAAGCAGGCGATCGGGCTCGCGCGCGTCTTGATCCGCAAGCCGCGCGTGCTCTTCCTTGATGAGCCGACCGCGCACTTCGATATCCGCAGCGAGCAGGAGTTCCTCGAGCGGCTCAAGGGATTCCGCGACGAGCGGATGACCATCATCATTTCGACCCATCGTCTGTCGCTGCTGAACATGGTCGATCGCCTGCTGCTGTTCGACAACGGCCGCCTGGTTGCCGACGGCCCGCGCGACAAGGTGCTTGCCCTTCTGCAAGGAAAGCCCGCGTCCACGGCTCCGGCGCCCGAGAATACGATCCAGCCGAAATCTGCATAACGAGCAAATATTATGGCGTCTTCCGATTTTGCGTTTGCAAATGATATCCGGTCCGCGGCGCTGCTACGCACGCCCCGCACCTCTCGCATGCTGCTGTGGACGTCCTGCGCGCTGCTCGCGACGTTCGTGACGTGGGCGCATTTTGCCGTGCTCGACGAGGTCAAGCGCGGCAGCGGGCGCGTCGTGCCGTCGCGGCAGATGCAGGTGGTGCAATCGCTCGAAGGTGGAATCGTCGGCGACATCCTGGTGCGGGAAGGCGATATCGTTCAGCAGGGCCAGTCCCTGATGCGCATCGAAGACACGAAGTTCGCCTCCGAGTTCGGCGAAATCCGCGAGCGCCGCGCGGCGGCGGCGGCGCGGGTAGCCCGCCTCGAGGCCGAGGCGCGCGGACGAAGTGAGATCACCTTTCCCGACGAGGTCGACAAGGTGGTTCCCGCTGCCGTCGCGACCGAGGCCAGCGTGTTCAAGATGCGGGCCCAGAAGGTCGCGCAGGACATCGACGTCCTCAATCAGCAGGTCACTCGCCTCACCGGCTCCCTGAAGCTGTTGGAACGCGAGCAGACCCTGACCCGCAAGCTCTATGAGCAGAAGGTCGTGCCCGAGATCGAGATGCTGCGGCTTGACCGGCAGGCTACCGACATGAAGGGACAGCTGGCCGAGGCGCAATCCAAGATCGCGAACATCACCGCGTCCTTCCGCTCGCAGGCCGACGAGGACCTCGCCAAATCGCGCGGCGACCTCGCCGTCCTCGACGAGAACATCAAGTCCGCCCAGGACCGCGTGCGCCGCACGGACTTGAAGGCGCCGGTCCACGGCATCGTCAACAAACTGAACGTCAGCACCATCGGCGCCGTGGTGGCGCCCGGCGCCAACCTCATGGATATCGTGCCTCTGGACGACACGCTGCTGGTCGAAGGCCGGATCCGTCCCCAGGACATCGCCTTTATCCGTCCCAACCAGGACGCGGTGGTGAAGATCAGCGCCTATGATTCTTCGGTCTATGGATCGCTGAAGGGCAAGGTCGAACGCATCAGCGCCGATACGATCGTCGACGACAAGGCGGAAAGGACCGAACGTCAAGAGACCTTCTATCGGGTCATGGTGCGCACCGATAAGAACCATCTCGGCAGCGAGCAGCATCCGCTGCCGATCATTCCGGGAATGGTGACCACGGTCGAAGTCCTGACCGGCGAGAAGTCCGTGCTGGACTACATCGTCAAGCCCGCTCGCCTGCTGCGTGACGAGGCCCTGCGCGAACGCTGATCGGAACCACGGAGTGCGTGGTTAACCGATCATGACCTGCGGTCGTTCAATTTCGAACGAACCGGCAAACCCTGGATTGACCGCCTTCCCGACAATCCAGGCAGCAGCCCCCTCTACTTAACTCCGCTTAAGCCGCCAAGGCGCCAGTCTGCGTCCCGATAACAGCGGGGACGCAGATCGACGCACAGACGTTGACGGTCCCCGACATTGGGGACGTCATTATGAAGTCGCTGAAGATTGCTTCGTCGGCGGTCGTGGCCGTGGCCGCATTTTCAATAAATCTTTGCGCAGCATCATCCGCGTTTGCCGCGGACGAGCTTTCTCTCGGCAATCCCGCCGGCGAGCTCGCGCCGGCCTCGGATGCCGCAGCGAACCGCCCGCCCGCCACCTTCTTCACCATCACCGACGTGCTGGCCAAGCTCGACCGGCAGCGCGGCCGTGGTCCGAACGCCATTCGCACCGCCTCGCTGACGCCACTGAACGCACTTCCCGCCGCGAAGCCGCTGCCGCCTGTCGGCACCGAGCCGTTCGGCCTGTTCACCTTCCGCGCACCGGAGAACGGCCTGTGGCGCAAATGGCGCGGCCTCGAATCCGATCTTGCGAGGGAGCAGGCCGTCCTCGCGCATTGCCGGGAGAACGCCGCCGGCTGCCCGCCCAATGCCGCGCAATTCCTCCGGCTGATCAACGCGGTCAAATCCAAATCCGGACGCGATCGGCTGGATGAGGCCAACCACGCCGTCAACCAGGCGATCCGCTATGTCAGCGACTTCGCCCAGCACGGCGAGGCCGACCGCTGGACGGCTCCGCTCGCTACCTTCGCGACCGGCAAGGGCGATTGCGAGGACTACGCGATCGCGAAATACATCGCGCTGAGCGAAGCCGGCTTCCCGCGCGAGGAGCTGCGCCTGGTGCTCGGCCGCGATCGCGCCATCCGCCAGGATCATGCCGTGTTGGCGGCACGGCTGGACGGCCATTGGCTGATCCTGGACAGCCGCCGCTCGGAGCTGATCGACGACGGCGAGCTCGACAACTTCACGCCGATGTTTGCGATCAACGAGCGCGGCGTCCAGCTGTTTGCTGCCCCCTACGCCAAGCGGCTTCCGCTCGGCGACGAGCTCGACGCCGCACCAGCGGCCGCCAATACCGCGGACGCCGAATGGACCGGCGTCGAGGCGCCTGAAGCCGCAAGCCCACTGCCCGGCTTCCTGCCCGTGCTGATGTAACGGCGCGCGGGCAAGGGCAAATAAAAAATCCGCGGAGTTGATCTCCGCGGATTTTCGCCTTCGTGGCTGATGTGGCCTAGAACGTGTGGATGTTCGCCGCTGCCGGCACACCGGTGCTCACGTGGGCAAGATCCACCTTATCGCTGCCCGTGCCGTTGGCCGAATACCAGAGCTCTCCCGTCGTATTGTTGAAGAAGAACTTGTTGGCGCTGGCACTTTCGTTCCAAGCGGTCGCGGCACTCTCAGTCCCACCGGTGGTGGCCGACGACGTGAACTGGCCTGCCGTGATGGCCGTCGATGTTCCGATCGTTAGATTCTGACTGGCGACATCGACGAAAATCTTGTCGGCCAAGGCGGAGAAGTCAGTGATCGTGTCGTGTCCGCCTCCTGAGCCCGGCAGAACGAAGATGTCGTTGCCGCCACCACCTGTCATGGTATCGTTGCCGCCTCCACCTACGAGGGTCTCATTGGCGGAGCTGCCCTGGATCGCATCATTGCCTGACGTTCCCTGAAGGGTCGTGTTGCCATTGATGTTGATGTTGATGGTTCCCGACGCCACGTCACCGTCACCGTCAATCGTCGATACATTGAAGCTCAGATTCTGGGAGAGATTCTGGGTCGATTCAACTCCGACGCTGACCAGGTCGACCTTGCCGCTGCCCGTCACGTCCGTGAACTGGACAGTGTAGAGCTGCAGACCGCCTGGCGCTGCCGGAGTCGACCATTCGGTAGCCACTGAGGTGTGCGTGGAAGGATCGAAATCACCAGACAGCGTTACGATGGACGCCGTGTGCACCCCGTCCCAATAGGAAACGACGTAGTGGATGTCGTCCCCACCCTTGTAGTTAGAGAACGTGTAGTTCGCGACCGATTCGGGTCCCGGAGGAACGAACGTTGCGTTGTGGACTGGGCTGGCCGATGCGCCGGTCGTGAAATCGAATAGCAGCTTTTCATTGGGATCGAAGTTGTTGTTGTCGACACCCCAACCGTTGGTAGATCCGTTCACACCGCCTTGTCCCCCGCCGGTGGCCGTACCCGAAATAACTGCCAATTGATCGGCTCCAGACGCGAGAATCTGCTCCTGGGCGGGTCCCGCGCCGAAGGACGTTGAACCGCCGACATTTTCGATCGTTGTCGCCGTGAACGGCTGCAGCAAGTCGAACGTGTAGTGATCGGTCGCGGGATCGAGCGTCAGCGTGAAGATGTCGTTCGCTGGCGACGGAGCCGCACCTACATAGGCAGTCAGTATCAGTCCCGATGCATCGACGGAGTAATGCACCGCTTGGCCGTCGAACGTCAGGCCAGCCGGCGCCGTGTCCCCGGTCAGGGTTACCGTATAGGCGCCGAAGCCGTCGGCCCCGGAGTACACTGGCATGTTGCCAGTGACGGAAAGTCCTCCGACGTCCGCAATGATACCATGGTCGATCGTGCCGAATTGCGGCACGTCATCGATCACGGTGATCGCCAGCGACGTCGCCGCCGCAGCCGCGACCGTGTCGCCGTCGGAGTCGGTCGCCAGGATCATCGAACCGAAGTCGATCGCCAGCGTGTTCTCCACCGCCGTACCCGCCGGCGGCGGCGCATGATCAAGATGCGCATCCAGCGTGAAGGTGTAGGCACC
>NZ_NWTG01000063.1 GCF_002532045.1 Bradyrhizobium sp. C9
TTCATGGACGATCTGTTGCGCGAGTTCCTGACGGAGAGCAGCGAGAGCCTGGATACGGTCGACAACCAGCTGGTGCAGTTCGAGCAGGATCCGAACAACGCGAAGATCCTGGACAACATTTTCCGCCTTGTGCACACGATCAAGGGGACCTGCGGCTTCCTCGGGCTGCCGCGGCTGGAAGCGCTGGCGCATGCCGGCGAGACCCTGATGGGCAAATTCCGCGACGGCATGCCGGTGAAGGCGGAAGCCGTGACGCTGATCCTGTCCTCGATCGACCGCATCAAGGAGATCCTCGGCGGGCTCGAGGCGACCGAAGCCGAGCCCGAGGGCAACGACCGCGACCTGATCGATCAGCTCGAAGCGATGGTCGAGCGCGGCATGGCGGCAATGGCGGCTGGTGAAGCTGCCGCTGAAGAAGATGTGCCTGTCGTTGAGTCGCCATCCGTGCAGGCAGCGATGAGCGAGGGCACGCTGGTGGTGCAGACGCTGGAGCGTCCGCTGCGTCCGGGCGAGGTCTCGCTCGACGAGCTCGAGCGCGCCTTCCGCGAGACCGAGATCGAAGTCGCAGCACCGGCGCCGGTCGCAAAGCCCGTCGCCGCAGCGCCCGCAGCGCCCGCAGCCGAGCCGGCCGAGGCCGCGAAGAAGCCGGCCCGCAAGGCCGCCGCTGAGGATGTTGTCCAGGAAGGCGACAAGATCGCCAACCAGTCGATCCGGGTCAACGTCGACACCCTCGAACACCTCATGACCATGGTCTCCGAGCTGGTGCTGACCCGCAACCAGCTGCTCGAGATCTCCAGGCGCAACGAGGACACCGAGTTCAAGGTGCCGTTGCAGCGGCTCTCCAACGTCACCGCCGAGCTGCAGGAAGGCGTCATGAAGACGCGGATGCAGCCGATCGGCAATGCCTGGCAGAAGCTGCCGCGCATCGTCCGCGACCTCTCCGGCGAACTCGGCAAGCAGATCGAGCTGGAGATGCACGGCGCCGACACCGAGCTCGACCGCCAGGTGCTCGACCTGATCAAGGATCCGTTGACGCACATGGTGCGCAACTCCGCCGATCATGGCCTCGAGACCACCGCCGAGCGCCTCGCCGCCGGCAAGCCGGAGCAGGGCACCATTCGCCTGTCCGCCTATCACGAAGGCGGCCACATCATCATCTGCATCGCCGACAATGGCCGCGGGCTCAACACCGAGCGGATCAAGGCCAAGGCGCTCCAGAACGGTCTCGTCACCGAGGCCGAGCTGGAGAAGATGACCGAGGCCCAGATCCACAAGTTCATCTTCGCGCCGGGCTTCTCGACCGCCGCGCAAGTGACCTCGGTGTCCGGCCGCGGCGTCGGCATGGACGTGGTGCGCACCAATATCGACCAGATCGGCGGCACCATCGACATCAAGAGCGTGGCCGGCGAGGGCGCCTCCGTCACCATCAAGATCCCGCTGACCCTGGCGATCGTCTCGGCCTTGATCGTGGAAGCCGGCGGCGACCGGTTTGCGATCCCCCAATTGTCCGTGGTCGAGCTGGTGCGGGCCCGCGCCAACTCCGAGCACCGCATCGAGCGGATCAAGGACACGGCCGTGCTGCGGCTGCGCAACAAGCTGCTGCCGCTGATCCATCTCAAGAAGCTGCTCAAG
>NZ_NWTG01000064.1 GCF_002532045.1 Bradyrhizobium sp. C9
CGATCCACTCGGTGGTGTTCGGCGGCTTCTCGCCGGACAGCCTCGCCCAGCGCATCAAGGACTGCGATTCCAAGGTGGTCATCACCGCCGACGAAGGCCTGCGCGGCGGCAAGAAGGTGCCGCTGAAGGCCAATGTCGATGCCGCGATCGCCAAAACCGGCGGCGTCGACTGGGTCGTGGTGGTGAAGCGCACCGGCGGTGCGATCGACATGAATCCGACGCGCGACCTCTGGTATCACGAGGCCGCCGCGATGGTGACGACGGAATGCCCGGCCGAGCACATGCATGCCGAGGACCCGCTGTTCATCCTCTACACCTCGGGTTCGACCGGCACGCCGAAGGGCGTGCTGCACACCTCGGGCGGCTATCTCGTGTTCGCGTCGATGACGCATCAATACGTCTTCGACTACCACGACGGCGACATCTACTGGTGCACCGCCGACGTCGGCTGGGTCACCGGCCACAGCTACATCCTCTACGGGCCGCTCTGTAACGGCGCGACCACGCTGATGTTCGAGGGCGTGCCGAACTACCCAGACAATTCGCGCTTCTGGAACGTGGTCGACAAGCACAAGGTCAACATCTTCTACACCGCGCCGACCGCGATCCGCGCGCTGATGCAGGGCGGCGACGAGCCGGTGAAGAAGACCTCGCGCACATCGCTGCGCCTGCTCGGCTCGGTCGGCGAGCCGATCAATCCGGAAGCCTGGGAATGGTATTACCGCGTGGTCGGCGACGATCGCTGCCCGATCGTCGACACCTGGTGGCAGACCGAGACCGGCGGCATCCTGATCACGCCGCTGCCCGGCGCGACCAGGCTGAAGCCGGGATCGGCGACGCGGCCGTTCTTCGGCGTGGTGCCTGAGATCGTCGATGCCGACGGCAAGACGCTGGAGGGCGAGACCTCGGGCAATCTCTGCCTGACCAAGTCATGGCCGGGCCAGATGCGTACGGTCTATGGCGACCATGCGCGGTTCGAGCAGACCTATTTCTCGACCTACAAGAACAAGTACTTCACCGGCGACGGCTGCCGGCGCGATGCCGACGGCTATTACTGGATCACCGGCCGCGTCGACGACGTCATCAACGTCTCCGGCCACCGCATGGGTACCGCCGAGGTCGAGAGCTCGCTGGTCGCACACGAGGCGGTGTCGGAAGCCGCCGTGGTCGGCTACCCGCACGACATCAAGGGCCAGGGCATCTACGCCTATGTCACCTTGATGAAGGGCACCGAGCCGACCGAGGCCTTGCGCAAGGAACTCGTCGCCTGGGTCCGCAAGGACATCGGCCCGATCGCCTCGCCGGACCTGATCCAGTTCGCGCCCGGCCTGCCGAAGACGCG
>NZ_NWTG01000065.1 GCF_002532045.1 Bradyrhizobium sp. C9
GTGTTTGGTCCTGGCTGATTGGTTGGATGGAATCGGTGTAGAACGAGGCGTGGCCTTTGTCAGGGAGCACCTCGGGTCATGGAACTGAGCCTGCACGCGAACGCCACGACGACGCCGAAGACGCGCGCCTACATCCAGCGCAGCAAGAAGTCGGTTGCCCAATTGGCGGCAGAACTAGGGGTCAGCGAGACCACGATCTATCGTTGGCGCGACCGCACGACGGTCGAAGATCGCTCGCACCGACCGAAGAACCTTGTGACCAGCCTGTCGGCTGTCGAAGAGAGGGCGGTTTGCGAGCTGCGGACGTCGCTGCAGTTGCCGCTGGATGACATCGTCGAGGTCATGCAGCGATGCATCAATGCCAAGCTGTCCCGCAGCGCCATTCATCGCTGCCTGCAGCGCAATGGTATCAGCCGGCTCGCCAAGCCTGACAAACCCAAGGTCGGCATCTTCGAGACCGCCAGCATCGGCTTCATCCATATCGACGTGAAATATCTGCCGTCCCTGCAGCGCCGCACCAGCTATGCCTTCGTCGCCATCGACCGCGCCACCCGCTACGTCTTTGTCGAGATCCATTCCAGACGGGACGGGGCCACCGCGACCGGCTTCCTTGAGCGCTTCCTGGCCGACTTCCCGCACCAGGTTCATACCATCCTGACCGACAACGGCGCCGAGTTCACAGACCGCTTCGCTGTCGACAAGAAGAACAAGCCGCCCGGGAAACCTTCCGGCCACCACCCCTTTGACCAACTCTGCAAGCAGCGCGGCATCCAGCATCGCCTAACCAAGCCTTACCACCCGCAGACCAACGGCCTCGTCGAACGCTTCAACCGGCGTATCGCTGAAGCCATTGGCCGCGAACAAAAGCGCGGCAGCGCCCGGCGGACCTTCATCGACCACGCCGATCGCGATGCCTTCATCGCCAAGTTCGTGCACGACTACAATCGGACTCGCCTCAAATGCCTCGGCTATCAGGCCCCGATACAGGCCCTCGCCAATCTCACGGGACCAAACACGAA
>NZ_NWTG01000066.1 GCF_002532045.1 Bradyrhizobium sp. C9
ATACAGAACGCGTCTGCCATGTCGTCGTTGATATCATTATCAGGTACTATGTTATAGCTCTTGAGTATCTCAATGCTTTGTACTTTTCGCAATGCACTCTTACCTTTAATTAGATGATACCCACACCATTTACTGTTTGGTACATCAACATAGCCAATGTTATGACGGTTACGCATGACACCCAAGAATGAACCGTTAGCTCTAATCAATGAGATGTTTCCCTTAGACTTGAACGTGATAATAGGTTCTTCAATATAAATAAAGTAGTCAAATAAATTGTAATGCTCAATAATTTCTGTTATACCGTCAGCAATAAGCTTGGCACGTTCCAAAGGATCTTTACTTTTACCACCTGCAATTGAACCGACTACATACTCATTTGTCAAAGGATTACGAAATGCGTAACCAGTATTAGAGGTGCTAAAGTCAATAGCTAAGGCTTTGCTCATAAATCAGAACTCAATTCAATATAAAGCTCTTTAGTAATTTCTCCAATATCAAATAAGTGCTTAACATAGTGTTCATATTCAATCGGAGTCAATACTTCTTTTTGTGCTAAAATATGCTCTTTATTCATTTCTTTATTCTCCCTTAAAAATTAAAGCTGTATCAAGATTAATCAAACCACATTCAACAGCGTTAAGTAAGAACTCGTTAAAGTCAACTTCTGACAATGTCTCTTGCTTAAATAGTAGCTGTTCCTCTGTCATTTGCTTTCCTCTCTCAACTTGATATATATATTATATCAAATGCACTTTTCAGGTTTGGTTTATCCTCTGTTATGTAAGCTATGATTGACTTTGTAGGCATTTTGTGTTATACTATTTATAGGAGGTAACTATGGCTAGAGATAAATATCTGATGTACTTACGACAACAGGAATACAAGAAACGTATTAAAATTAAAGTAGTTAATACAAGAGCTAGAATGAACAGAGAATACATGAATCAACCAGA
>NZ_NWTG01000067.1 GCF_002532045.1 Bradyrhizobium sp. C9
AGAGTCTGACTCAAAATGAGCTGAGGATATTCAGGGCATAGCGAGACGTCTGGTCAAGAGCCTGAGATGGGCTACGAGGAGCCAGGCGACCTCAGTTGAGGCGGAGCCCTCGAAGTCTCGGGAGAGGCGTCGGCACCTACCGAACCACGCAAAGGTGCGTTCGACGACCCATCGCCGTGGCAGGAGCTGGAAGCCTTTGACCCCAGGCGGCCGCTGAACGATCTCGATGGTCCATGGCCCGCAATGGGAGAGCGCGCCAACGAGCTGCTTTCCGCGATAAACCCGGTCAGCAAAGACATGATGCAGCTTCGGAAAGCGCTCTCGCACGCGTTCCAGCAAGGGGACCGCACCATGGACATCCTGAACATTGGCGGGGTGAACGTGGACGGCGAGCAAGAGACCGTTGGTATCGGTGACGATGTGCCGCTTACGTCCGTGAACCCGTTTGCCCGGATCGAAGCCGCGCGGGCCGCCGGCTTGTGTCGTCGAAGCACTCTGACTGTCGATGACGGCCGCCGTCGGTGTCGGCTTGCGGCCGAGTTTGCGCCGTGCCTGTCGGACCAGAGCCTTCACGATCCTGTGCCATCGGCGAGTATCGCGCCAAGTATAGAAATAACCCTGCACCGTCGAGTACGGCGGGAACTCCCGCGGCAGAGCGCGCCATTGGCAGCCGGTGGACAGAATGAACAAAATGGCCTCGACCACCTTACGCAAGTCAACCGTCCGCGGGCGGCCCAATCGACGCCGACCTGGCAACTTCCTGGCTATCAGACGCCACTCCGCGTCGGTCATGTCGCTTGCATAGCGCAGTCCGCTCCGCAGATACTGAGCACGAGTGATTTTGGTCCATGGCATGGTGCACTCCCTCGAATCTTCGCAAATCCGAAGGAATCACAGCTGACCGAAATCACTCACTGCTTTTTCGGTCAGGCTCTCAG
>NZ_NWTG01000068.1 GCF_002532045.1 Bradyrhizobium sp. C9
AATGATTGTAATTAATATTGCCTTGATTATTCTTGGCATTTTATATGGTGTAGGTTCGGTTACCAACTTTAAGGAGTGGTATTATCGCCATGACTATCTAGCTATTATGCTAAGTGTATTTACATCTATCTTATTGGTAGTGGCTGGAGTATTAAACGTTTTGAATTAAAAGAATAGGTGTACTGATTGACGGTACTTAAATGTCATAGAGTTGACAGCCAAGCATAGGGTGCAAACTGTAAAGCATACTGTTTGATTAAATGAGTACTAGCAACTAACAGCCCTTTGTATCTAGCGAACATAGTATAATGGTAATGCTACAGATTCCAAACCTGTAAACGTGGGTTCGATTCCTACTGTTCGTGTTCTCCTTTATTTTATTATATGTTATAAGTTATAGTTCTAGGTATTGAGCGTATTATGGCATATAGTAACAGGATATAGTGTTAATGGTAGCATGCGTGTTTTGGGAACATGTAGTGTTGGTTCGAGTCCAGCTATCCTGATGAGTGGTGTATAGTCCATAGACGAAGTGTTAAGCTATGGCACAACTATACAGATAACTGGTGCACGGTTATATCAGCTAACGAAAGTCCTAGTGTATTAAAGTGTCACAGGCATAACTAAGTGACAGCTGGTTAGAGTAATAAGGTGTACTAACGTGGTGTAGGGTTCGATTCCCTACTGCTCTATAATAAGATGCCAGCTACTGATAGTTAGTCATAGTTAGCAGTATAGTCTAATGGTAAACGTAGGTTCGATTCCTACTACTGCTATAAGACAAGGGGAGAAGCAAATGATTATATTATCTTTATTTATTATTATGTTG
>NZ_NWTG01000069.1 GCF_002532045.1 Bradyrhizobium sp. C9
TCCGCGCAGAAGATGTCGAAGGGTTGCGTGATCGCTCCTCGAGACCTCTTTCATCGCCAAGCCAAACCCTGCCAGCCACGTGTGCCGCCGTCGAGACGTTGCGCCGGCAGCGCCACACCGGCAAGCAGATCGCAGCCGAGGTCAAGGTGTCGCCGGCCACTGTCAGCCGCATCCTTCGCCGCTTGGGATTAAGCCGGATACGCGATCTGGAGCCGGTCGAGCCGGTACGGCGCTATGAGCGCGAACAGCCCGGCGAGCTCATCCATATCGACATCAAGAAGCTCGGCAGGTTCGTCAGACCAGGCCACCGCATCACGCACGACCGCCAGATGGGAGAAAGCCGTGGCGCCGGTCACGAGTTCGTCCACGTGGCCATCGACGATACATCGCGCCTGGCCTTCTCCCAGATCCGGCGGGATCAGAAAAAGGAGAGCGCTGTCGCCTTCCTCAAGGAGGCCGTCACCTACTACCGCAGCCTCGGCATGAAGGTCACCGGCATCATGACCGACAACGGCTCCTGCTACCGCGCCAAGGCCTTCGCCAGAGCGTGCAGCAAGCTCGGCCTCAAGCACATCTTCACCAGGCCCTACAGGCCGCAAACAAACGGCAAGGCCGAACGCTTCATCCAAACAGTGCTGCGCGAGTGGGCCTACGCTCGCGCCTACGACACCTCAGACCAGCGCGCCAAAGACCTGCCAATCTGGCTTCATCACTACAACTGGCATCGCCCGCACGGTAGTCTGCAAGCCAAACCACCCATCAGCCGCCTCGGCCTTCCGATGGACGACCTCCTGAGATTCCACAGCTA
>NZ_NWTG01000070.1 GCF_002532045.1 Bradyrhizobium sp. C9
ATTACAACCCCAGTAGGGTTATAACCACGTACACCAGCATTAGTTATATTCATTCTTTTTTATCCTCCGTTTGTTCTTCTTCTACTTCTGGAACACTTACACCGTTCTTTTTCATAAGTTTAACCAAACCGTCGAACATAGGACTGATTTTTGCGACCAAATAAATAAATTGCCCTACAAAGTACAATAAACCTACGTCAATCACAGTTTTGGCAATATCAGAAGTTGAGGGAGTTTGTGTAAAGAAGAAGACCGCATATAAAACCCACAGGGATAAAATAACCGTTAAGTCAATCACAAGTCTACGTTTGAAAGGTGGGTTCATTGCTTCTCTATCTTTTACCCATGTAGCGAAAAGAATCGCTAAAATTAAGATAGTTATTAAAATCATTCTAGTTACCATTTTGTTTCGCTTTCTATTTTGTTATTTAATGAAGTAACTTCCGTTACCACGTGTTGCAATAGGTGTTTTACCAATATCTGGTCCCCACCAAGTAATACTACCGTTTGTGTCTATGTCAATATGGAAAGAAGTCTCATGTCCAGCAAAATGACCAACAATACTTTGAACAACAGCTGGACGAAATTCTTTATCTACCCATGGTCCAGACATTTTAATGCCAGCTTTTGTAGTTGATACACTACCAAAGAGTCTAACAATTACTAAATCATCGTTCTTTTTAGTGAATTGCAACTGCATACCATTTCCAGTTTGAATTGTCAACATTTGAGTTGGAACATCGATTGTACCTCTAAGTGATATATCATTTGCATTGATTGAACCTTTAAG
>NZ_NWTG01000071.1 GCF_002532045.1 Bradyrhizobium sp. C9
GTATCATCTCTAATTTCAATTGAAAACCTTGAGGCGAACGACTTTTACAACGCTCAGCTCCTAGATTTGTCAAAAAAGAGAAAACTCGCTCAATCACTTTTCTACGTTTTGAAAAATTAGGGAAAAGGATTTTCTTTTGCTTCATGTTCTTCCTGACAGGTGTCATTAGATCAATTCCTTTTAATTCCAGCCTATCATGCAGTGACTGACCTAGATATCCCATATCTCCAAGGACTGTTGGTGTCCCAAATTGACTCAACACTTCCTCGGTCATTGAACTATCAGCCATTGAAGCAGGAGTAATTGTGTAGTCTATGACATAGCCTGATTCACTGACTAAAGCATGACATTTACATCCATAGAAGTACTGTCCCTTTGTAGCATTGTAGCCAACATTTGCATAATCTCCAAGACCTTTGCTTCTGAAATTACGAATAGGCTGACACAAAGGAATGGGGAAGCTGTCAATAATGGATACACTAATTCCTTCAACCTCTTTAAAGACGAGTGCTTGGCGAATGACTTGGATACTCGGTAAGAGGGCATTACAACGGCGGACAAAGCGAGAATATTCTAGGAAATTAGGAAATAAACTTTGAGCAAGTTGATGCTTAGCTTTAAGCGTTTCACTAAAATGCAGTACGCCCCATAGGTAACAGGCGATAACTAAGCAATCTGATGTTGCGAGATGGACGTT
>NZ_NWTG01000072.1 GCF_002532045.1 Bradyrhizobium sp. C9
CAATATAAAGGCGTATGACGAAGCTAAAAGCATTGCTAGGGGAAATCTATTAGAACTAGCCGAAAGTGCCTTAGCGAGCAAACTGACAGTCAGAACGCTAAAAGAAACAGAAACAATATATGACGCTGACGGAAACGTTGAAAAAGTAAAGGTTAAAGAGAAAGAACTTGATAAAGATAGCTTGGTAGCAATGATGGTTGCTAAGGCTGGAAACCCTGAACTTTATAACCCTACTGAATGGCGGAGATTGCAACAGGAAGAATCAAGTGCTCATGACCTTAAAGCTAAAATTGAAGAACTTGACGACTATAAGCTAAGTAAGTATAAAACGCCAGAAATCAAAGTCCCAGAGGGGTTTGAATGAAAAAATATTGGGTAGTTGAAGACCATTTGGGCGGAGGACTTTATCTGATGTCAGAAAATACTTCAGAAAAAGAATTAGAAGAAGTTGAAGATTATTGTGAGACGTGTGGAGACAACGATTCTATTATTGGTCAGTTTTCAAACTGGAAACAACTTAAAAAAGAAATGACTGATGACGAAGGTTGGTGTCCATATTCAGATGAATATTTGCAATCAGTATTTGAATAGAAAGGGAATGAATGTA
>NZ_NWTG01000006.1 GCF_002532045.1 Bradyrhizobium sp. C9
CTCATTCTGGCACACTGATGCCGTAGGGGGCCGTCCACCCCATCAACCACAGGGGAGTGTTGTTGAAGAGGGCTGTAGCCCCAGCATCGCGCCACAACGAGCATTTGGGGTAATGGGTCCCGGCCTTCGCCGGGACGACAGTGAGGGTGGGTCGCGATTCAGGACGTCAAAGAGCGCCATGTCATCAACTCCCGCGTAGAAAGAAACACCTCCCCGCTTGACCTTGCCCCTGCGGCCGCCTCCATAGAAGCGCGGTCAGACGACGCGAGGTGATTCGATGAATGCTCCTGCTGCCCGTTTCCTCAGCCCGTCCGAAGCTGCAAGGCAGCTCGGGATCTCGGCGAAAGCGCTGCGCCTTTACGAAGAGCGCGGCCTGATCGCGCCCGGCCGCACGCCGGCTGGATGGCGCGCCTATGGTGCGGCCGCAATGGCGCGCGGCGCCGAGATCGTCGCGCTGCGCGCGCTCGGCCTCAGCATCAATGAAGTGGCGCGGATCCTGAGCGGCGACGCCGCCGTCCTCGATCGCGTGCTGGCCGCGCATGAGGCGACGCTCGAAGCGGGGATGCGCCAATCCAGCGACAGCATCGCCAGGGTACGCCGGCTGCGCGCCGACCTCGGCCGCGGCAAAATGCCCGCGACGTGCGACCTCATCGGTGCGGTCAGGACAAGACCCGCGATCGGCGTCGCGTTCGATCTGCCGTGGCCGTGGGGCGGCGAGCGCTTCGAGCTGCGCGACATCAAGCTGCTGAACCACGTCGTCGGTCCGCTCGGCAGCGGCAAGACGCGCCTCGCGCAGCGGCTCGCCGAGGTGCTGCCCAACGCAATCTTCGTGGGGCTGGATCGCACCGCCGACGGCGGCGCTTCCGTTCGTGCGCGGCTCGATGCCGACCCGGCGCACAAGGCAAGGGTCGAGGCGAGCCTTGCCGTCCTGCTCGCCGATGGCGCGGTGGAGTCGGCCGCGCTGACCACCCTGCTCGCCGCGCTCGAAGCCGATAGCGACACCATCCTGGTGATCGACATGCTCGAGCATGGGCTCGATGCGGCCAGCCAGGAGGCCGTGATCGCGCATCTGCGCCGCCGCGGGCCCGAGGCGCGGCCGCTGTTCTTCCTCACACGCTCCACCGCGATCCTGGACCTCGACGCGGTCGGCGACGATGAAGCGATCATCCTCTGCCCCGCCAATCACAGCGTGCCGATCTGCGTCACAGCCACTCCCGGCGCCACCGGCTATGAAGCGGTCGCGACCTGCCTCGCCTCGCCGGCAGTGCGGGCGCGCACCGAAGGCATGGTTGCGTGGCGGTCTTCCTGATTTCTCGCATTGGTTGTATTATAATCACGCGACAAGGTTGGATGCACGGCGAAAAAAGTGTGCTATAAGCTCACACAATGACCGAGCTTCCCCGTACCCAGGCCTTGCGTTGCTTCATCACGGTTGCCCGTGAGGGCACTGTATCGCGCGCTGCAGCGATGCTGAAACTGACCCAGCCGGCGGTCAGCCTGCAACTCAAGGCGCTGGAGGAAAGCACCGGGATGCAGCTGTTCAACCGCACCCCAAACGGCTTCACGCTGACCGAGGCCGGCGCCGCGCTGCTGCCGCTGGCGCACCGGGCGGTGGCCGCGGCTTCCGACTTCAAGGCGATGGCGGACTCGTTGAACGAGGCGCAACGCGGTACGCTGCGCGTCGGCACCATCCTCGACCCCGAATTCACCCGGCTCGGGCCGTTCGTGCGCAGCCTTGCGATGTCCTCGCAACGCACCGAGGTGTTCTTGCGCCATGGCGTCAGCGACGACGTGCTGGCGCAGGTCGGCCGGGGCGAGCTCGACGTCGGCTACTATGTCGACGCCACGCCGCAGGAACAACTGGTCCATCACAGCTTTGGCGAGCGGACCATCGCCGACGGCCGCTACCAGCTGGCGCCGCTGCTCAGTTACGACTACCGCGTGATCGCCCCGATCGGCTGGCGGGACCGGGTGATCGGCAAGGGCTGGGCCGAGCTCGCCGAGTTGCCGTGGCTCGCGACACCGCCGCATTCCGGCCATCGCCGGCTGCTCGACGACATCTTCCGTCCGCTCGGCGCCTTGCCGAAGCGGGTCGGCTACACCGATCAGGAAGAGGCGATGATCGACTTCGTCGAATCCGGCCTCTGCCTCGCGCTCGCGCGCGACAGCGTGCTGGCGCCGCGGATGGCGCGTCCGCATCAATTCGTGGTCGCCGACAAGGTGAAGCTGACCTGCGATCTCTCCTTCGCCTGTCTTGCCGCCCGCCGCCAGGAGCCGGTGATCGCCCACGCCTTCGCGGCGGTGCGCGCGGTGTGGAATATCAAGCCGGCGATCGCCGGCGCCGGGCCGACACGAACGCGCAAGGTCGCGAAGAACGTCTGACGCGAACCGGTCGGAAATATTGGCCGTTGCGGCGCGCCACACTATGGTGTGACACCGGGGTTGTGCCCACGGCGTGAATGGCAACGGAGCGAGAAACGGTTTCGTGAGAGGCTATCGAAGCGCGCGCATCACCGCCTTCTGCGCCGCGCTTGTGATGCTGGCGCTGGATCAGCTGACCAAGCTTTGGGCGCTTCGCGCGCTGGAAGCCGGCGCCACCGTCAAGCTCCCGGGCCCGATTGACCTTACCCTCGTGTTCAATCGCAGCAACGCATTCGGTCTCGTTCCCGACTACGGAGCGTTGTCGCGGTGGACGCTCGCGTCCGTTGGACTTGCCGCAGCGGCGGCCCTGCTCGGATCGGTCCTGCGGCGATCGACATCGACCCTCAACGCCTTTGGATTCGCCTTGGTCGGCGCCGGAGCCGCTGGAAATGCGATCGACCGGCTTCGATTGGGTGCCGTCGTCGACCTGTTCGATGCCTCGAAACTTCGCTTTGTCTGGATCTTCAACGTCGCCGATGTTTCGATCGATTTGGGCATCGTGCTTGTCTTGCTGACCGCGCTCCTGCCGTCCTTGGAGATCACCAAGGCAGGCCACGGCGACAGCTAGGCTGAGATCCTAAGCCGCGACGACCAGCGGCCGCGTCATCTCCGCCATGGCCGGCACCAGCGACGGCGCCTCGCAATCCTGCAGGGCGAGCTCGTTGACGAGCTCGCGCAGCCGCGGCGGCAAATCGGCGTAGTCATCGCGCAGCGCGTAGCGCAGCCGCTCGCCGATCTCTTCGCAGATGGCGCGCGCGTGCTCCGGCGCGATCGGATGATGCTCAATCATGGACGTGGACCGCTTGCGACGGCTGCGCGCCGTCCAACTGCACGCCTGCAACCACGGATCCCGCATACGCAGATGCGATCAAGACGAGGATCCGAACAATGCTGAACATGGTTCGTACTCCCTTTTCCCGTCCTTCAATAACAGCAGGACGTTGCCGCCCGATTAGGGAAACTGGTTCCTGCGGCCTTTAGGGGATTGGTAAACGCCGGGTTCAGGACCGTGCCGCAGCCGGGGCGCCGCCCGGATGTCCCCAATCAGGGGGACAGACGTATCGGGCGGAATCAATAAGATGCGAAACCGGACGCCGGTCGGCTATCATCGGCCGCACCGACACAAAAAGAACCTGCTGGGAGGATTTGCAATGAAGCTGGCCATGGCCGGACTCTGGGTACTCGCGGGCGCGCTGCTGGCGGCGCCGGACGCGCGGGCCGACATCAAGGTCGGCGTCGTGGTGTCCGGATCCGGGCCGGGCTCGGCGCTCGGCCAGCCGCAGATGCGCACCATCGCCGCGCTGCCGAAGGAGATCGGCGGCGAGAAGGTGGTCTATATCGCGCTCGACGACGAATCCGATCCGACCAAGGGCACGCAGAATGCCCGCCGCCTCGTGATCCAGGACGGCGTCGACATCCTGATCGGCTCCTCGCTGACCCCGGTGACCATGCCGATGCTCGACGTCGCCTTCGAATCCAAGACGCCGATCATCTCGCTCGCCGCGGCGACCGCGATCGTGCGGCCGATGGACGAGCGCCGCCGCTGGGCATTCAAGGTGGTCCCCAATGACGACCTGATGGCGGCGGCAATCCTGAAATACATCGCGAAATCCGGCATCAAGACCCTCGGCTATATCGGCGTCTCCGACGGCTATGGCGAAGGCTACTACAATGAGGTCTCGCGGCTGGCTCCCACGCTCGGCCTCACCGTCACGACCCATGAGGTCTATGCGCGCGCCGACACCAGCGCGATGGGCCAGGCGCTGAAGGTGATCGCAACGAACCCGGAGGCGGTGTTCATCGCGTCCGCGGGCACGCCGGCGGTGCTGCCGCAGGAGGCGCTGCGCAGCCGCGGCTATGCCGGCAAGATCTTCCAGACCCACGGCGTTGCGTCGGAGGAATTCATCAAGCTCGGCGGCGCCAATGTCGAGGGCGCGATCTTCACCGGCGAAGCGTTCACCATCGCCGACGATCTGCCGGCGAGCGATCCGTTCCGCCAGGCGCGCGACGAGTTCGTGTCGTCCTACGAGAAGGTCAACGGGCAAAAGCCGAACATCTTCGGCGCCCACCTGTGGGACGCCGTCACGCTGTTCAAGCGGGCGGCGGCCAGCGCGCTGAAGACGGCCAAGCCCGGCACGCCGGAATTCCGCGCCGCACTGCGCGACGAGCTCGAGCGCGGCAAGGACGTCTACCTCAACAACGGCCTCTCGACCATGAGCCCGACCGACCACAACGGCTATGACGAGCGGTCGGCGTTCCTGATCAAGGTCGAGGCTGGCAAGTTCAGGCTGGTGAAGTAGCGGCTCGCGACCGCACCGGGCGCATCACATCTTGCGCGCCACGATGTAGGGGCGATGATCGTCGCCCCTCGCCGCATGGTTCTCTGCGGCAACGATCTCGAACCCGCCGGCACCCAGCAACTCGCGCAGCCTGTCGGACGTGAACACGCCGGCATGGGGCGCCATTCCGATCGCGCGCATCGCCGGCAGCACGAGCCGGACCAGCGGGTTCATCTCACCGACACAGGGCGTCTTGGAAATGAAAACGCCATCGGCCACCAGCAGCGCGTGAATCCGGCGGAGGGTGCAGTGCAAGTCCCGAACCAGATGGAGGTAGTTGAGCCCCAGGATGGCGTCGAACGGTCCAGCATCGACCGCCGTGGTATCTGCGGTCGCGACCCGGAAAGTCAGACCCGGGATCGGCGTCATCGCGTGCTTCTGGTTGGCGATCGCAATCATCTCCGCCGAAATGTCGGTGGCGAGATAGCTCTCGACGCCGCCCGCGAGCCGGAGCGCCGTGGTGCCGGTCCCGCAACCGAGCTCCAGCACGCGATCGCCGGATTTCAACAATGCGCGGGTACGGTCCAGCGTGCGCTCATATTCGGCCGGCGCTGCGATCGGCCGCGCGGCATATTTGCGTGCAGCCCGGTCCCAGAAGCGGGCGTCGCTTTCGATGGTCAAGACGGGCAAATCCTCCGGGCGCGTGCGGGAGCGGAGACCATGAGCAGTCCGCTGCCACCGAGGTCAACTCCGTCAAAATGTCGCGCGACCGAGCGAAGCAGCGGGCCGCTCAGTCCTACGCAAATTCCCGGCCGCCTGATCTCATCGCGCTTTGGCTCCTTGTTTGAGCATGATCTTTTCGGAAAACCGCTTCGCACTTTTCCGGATCATGCTTTAGTCGCCGCCCCAGCGCCAGCGCGGCGGCTCGCCCTTCCACCAGCACACGCCGATGAGCAGGACGCACAGCACGGCGACATAGCCAATGAAGCGGGGGTGCGAGTGCGGCAGGATCGTCGCGGCGCCTGCGGCGATCAGGGCCGCAAACCCGGCGACAACCGCCCAGCCTTGCCAGTTGTTCGGAGGTCCCCAGCCCCAGCCGTAACGCTTGGCGGGAAACCAGTATCTGTCGTCACGTGGCATGGGATTGCTCCAGTCTCGAAATCCCCCTGCTTCACACCTTGCCCTTGCCCGATCCGCAGATGCCCTTCAGCGCCTGCCATTCGGTTGGCAACAGCAGCGGCTGGCCCTTGGCCGGGCCGGCGGCATCGGCCTTGTCCATGCGCGCGAGGCGGTCCTCGGTCAGCGGATGGCTGGCGACCAGCGAGAGCCCCTTGCCGCCTTCCTTGCCGGTGACGCGGAACATCAATTCGCCCATCGGCTTCGCCGGACGGCCGAGCTTGCGCATGGTCTCGATCGCAAAGGTATCGGCATTGGTCTCGGCGTCGCGCGAATAGGACGACGTCACCAGCGAGCGCGAGGCGAAGATCAGCGCGCCGGACCCGGTGATGTCGCCGAACAACAGCCCGATCAGGAACGAGGTGCCGCCATTGTGGATCAGCTCGCGCATGCTGTCGCGATGACGGAGATGGCCGAGCTCATGCGCCAGAACGCCGGCGATCTCGTCGGGATTCTCGGCCTTCTCCAACAGCCCCTCGAACAGATAGACCTTGCCGCCCGGCAGCGCGAAGGCGTTCGGCACCGAGGTCGCCAGCACGCCCGACTGCACTGAAGTGTCGAGGCCCGCGCTCTCCCGCAGCTTGCCCACCAGCTTCTCGAATGCCGCCTGTCCTGCCGCGTTGCTGCACGGCTTGCCGTCGAACACCACCTTGACCTGCGCCTCCGCGACGTCGCCGAGCCGCCGCTCGAAGGCGTCAGGCACCAGCGGCGTCAGCCGCTCGGCGGCGAGCGGCACGCCGAACAGCACCACCACCACGATCGACACCGCAGCCGCGAGCGACCAGCCGACGATGCCGGCGACGGTCTTGCGGTTCGGCAGGTCGGCTTCGAGCCTGTCGCAGCGCGCGACGACTGCAGCCGTCAGCTGTGCGTCGCGGATTTCGAGCCGCGCCAGGGCAGGCGCAGTCAGGCAGCTCAGCCGCAGCAGGCCGGACGGGCTGTCGGCGCGGCGGATGTCGGCAAACGCCCAGCGCGCCAGCAGTTCGCCGCCCTCGCTGATCTCCAGCGCATCGGACAGTCCGAGCGCGACGATGCGCCGGCGGCTCGATGCACCGTCGAAGAACACCGCGCCCGGGACCGGCGGCGCCGCGGAACTGGCCTCGTTGAAATCGGCTTCCATGGCGCTAGAATCCCGCGACGTCGAGGCCGTCGGCGAAACCTTCGCCGAGCGCATTGGCGAGTTCGCCGCGCGCGGTGACGTTGGCCGCCGCCTCGATGTTGTGCACGATGGTCGAGGACAGCACCCTGACCCAGAGATCGCGCATCAGATAGACCCGCATCACCACATTCATCGCCAGCGCAAAGGCGAGATAGCCGATGCCGAGCAGCACGATCAGGGGAATGCTCTTGGCGAACGCCTCGGTCCTGAAGAAGTCGACGATCGAGGAGCCGTCCATGCTCGCGACCAGGAAGGTGCAGAGCACGAGATAGGCCGCGAACACCATGGCGAGCAGCACGACCCAGCCGATCACCTTCCAGTACAGGCCGATCAGCGCGCTGCGGCGCATGGTGGATTCCAGCCGGACCTCGCCGAAGCGGATGCCCGACAGCCACCAGCGCCACTCGATCGCCTTGAACGCGGCATAGGCGAACGGTGCGAAGATCGTGCTGTAGAGCGCGAACGGCATCAGGAGCCAGAGCCACCAGCCGCGCTTGAAGAAATCCCAGCCGCGGCCCTCGAACGAGCCTTGCAGATCGCCGTAATAGGAATGCCGCATCTTGTAACGCTCGAGCGCCGCCTCGCGCCAGGGCAGCGCGAGACCGAGCGTGACCACGACCAAGAGGCCCCACAGCGAGGCCTTCAGCGCATAGATCCAGCCCGAGCCGCTCATCCAGAAGCGGACTCCGCGCCACACCGTGCGGGTCAGCCGATAGCGCCGCGCGCGATAGATCGCGAACTGGCCGAACAGATAGAAGAACGCGACCAGCGGCAGCGAGGCGAACGCCTTGAGATGCTCGGCCTCGATGCCGATCAGGAAATACCCGACATAGACCGGCACGAGGATGGCGAGCGCGACCAGAAAGCCGATCAGCAGCTCCTTGCCACGGCCGGTATATTCCGGCGCGTCGCCGTCGATCACGGTGTTCGACCAGAGGTGACGGCGGATGTCGGTGGTGAGCCAGAACCGGTAGAAGCCGAGCGTCACGAGCTCGAGCCCGGCGCCGCGCGCGACCAGGCGGAAGAACTCCTTCCGGTTCCCTGAAAACGCCACCGGCATCGGCGGCGGGACCGGTTGCGGCGGCGGCTGCGGCGGCCCCAGCGGGGTCCAGCTCATGTCGTTCACGGGGTAGCTCCGGGACGGGACAATCTCTGCGCATCAAAAGCACAGGTTTGTCGCTCCGAGTGTGATCCAGGTTTCATACGAGGTCGAGAGCGGGGCGGCCGGATTTGGCGGGTTGCGGTTGGCTTTGCCTTAACGGGACTGCTGGAGATCGGCGGCGAGCCGAAAGGCCACCCCATTGCCGCCCCCGGTGTCACGCGCTTCGAACCCAAAGCGGGAACTTACCGACTTAACGGACATGCCGAACGGCAACGACGTTTCCACGAGCGCGAGGAAACACGATGAACAAATGGATCTTGTCGGCGTGCGTCCTGGCCGTTACGGCGGCGCCCGCTGCTGCCGTCGATGTGCGGCTGGATTCCTATCGCAATCCGAAGAATGAGAACTTTCGCATCTTCAATCATATGTACCTGGACGGCGTGCGGGGCGGCCTGATGGCTTCCAATGCCTGGCTGACACGGCATGGCGGCAAATTGCTGTTTTGCTTGCCGGGCGACCTCGCGCTGACCAGCGAGCAGACCGAAGAGATCATGCTCAAATCGGCGGACAAGCGGTCCGCCAAAGGCGAGATGGTGGTCGCGCTCCTGCTGCTTTGGGGCCTGCAGGACACTTACCCCTGCGAAAAGCCCGCGAGCCAACCGACGGCGCCCGCGCCGCCCGATTAAATCAAACGCCGTTTCAAACAGCGTTGGCCGCCGCGCGGACCCGTCCATCGCCGGAAAAGCCCGGATTCGGCCGCTTTGGCCTGACATCAATGCGGCCAAATGCGCGTTGAGAGCCCTTGCGCAAACCGCGGAATGAGAATGTAATTCGGTAAAACATGCCGCGCCGGTCACGCCCCGGCAGCGAAACGGTTGAGGAGCCGCTCATGCACGGGACCATCGATCTGGTCGACGACCGCAATCTGGATGCCGCACGCGAACGCGCCAACGCGCTTCCGCTCGCAAATTACGATCCCGGCCATCCCGAGCTGTTCAAGACCGATACCTTCTGGCCGTATTTCGACCGGCTGCGCCGCGAAGATCCGGTACACTACTGCAAGGATTCGATGTTCGGTCCGTACTGGTCGATCACCCGCTACAACGACATCATGGACATCGAGACCAACCATTCGGTGTTCTCCTCGGCCGCCTCGCTCGGCGGCATCACCATCCGCGACGTGCCGCCGGACCTGCGCCGCGAAAGCTTCATCGCGATGGACCAGCCGCGCCATTCGGCGCAGCGCAAGACCGTAGCGCCGATGTTCACGCCGACGCACCTCGACGAACTCGCGATCAATATCCGCAAGCGCTCGACCGAGTGCCTCGACAACCTGCCGCGCGGCGAGGCGTTCGACTGGGTCGACAAGGTCTCGATCGAGCTGACCACGCAGATGCTCGCGGTGCTGTTCGACTTCCCGTGGGAAGACCGCCGCAAGCTGACCCGCTGGTCCGATGTCGCGACCACCCTGCCCGGCGCCGGCGGCCTCGTCGCCACCGAGGACGAGCGGCAGGCCGAATTGATGGAATGCGCGAGCTATTTCGCACGGCTGTGGAAGGAACGGGCTGACCAGCCGCCGAAGAGCGACCTGCTCTCGATGATGGCGCACAGCGATGCCACGCGGAACATGGATCCGAAGAACTTCCTCGGCAATTTGATCCTGTTGATCGTCGGGGGCAACGACACCACGCGCAACACGCTGTCCGGCAGCATCTACGCGCTGAGCAAGCATCCGGAGCAATACCGCAAGCTGCGTGAGAACCCGGCGCTGATCGACAGTTTCGTACCCGAGGTGATCCGCTGGCAGACGCCGCTCGCCCATATGCGACGCACCGCGCTTGCCGACTTCGAGTTCCGCGGCCGCCAGATCAAGAAGGGCGACAAGGTCGTGATGTGGTACGTCTCGGGCAATCGCGATGAAGAGGCGATCGAGAAGCCCTACGAGTTCCTGATCGACCGCGCCCGGCCGCGCACCCACATCTCGTTCGGCTTCGGTATCCACCGCTGCGTCGGGCTGCGTCTCGCCGAGCTGCAGCTCAAGATCATCTGGGAGGAGATCCTCAAGCGCTTCGACACCATCGAGGTGGTGGAGGAGCCGCAGCGGGTGTATTCCAGCTTCATCAAGGGCTACGAGACACTGCCGGTGCGCATCGCCGCCTGACGCGTGACGAAATCAGCAAGTTGAGTTTGAACTGTGACCACGACGAGACTGTGCTCTCTCTCCCGCTTGCGGGGGAGGGTTGGGGTGGGGGTGTCGCCGCAAGTGACACTCTTTGCGTGGAGAAAGCCCCCACCCGCAAGCGGGAGAGGTGGAGGCCAGAACATTCGCCGGAGTAACATTAGATGAACGTCCAGACTGCCATCCGTGCCGACCGGGCCGAGCTGCTGCGGCAGGCGCGCGAGGAAGCCTATGCGACGCCCCTCAGGGATTTTCACCCCGGCGCGCCGCGGCTCTTCCAGAACGACACGCTGTGGCCGTGGTTCGAGCGGCTGCGCAAGGAAGAGCCGGTGCACTACTGCACCAATTCGCCGATCGAGCCCTATTGGTCGGTCGTGAAATACAACGACATCATGCATGTCGACACCAGCCACGGCATCTTCTCCTCGGACTCCACGCTCGGCGGCATCTCGATCCGCGACGTGCCGCCCGGCTACGACTATCCGAGCTTCATCGCGATGGACCAGCCGAAGCACGCCCATCAGCGCAAGACCGTGTCGCCGATGTTCACGCCCAATCATCTCGACGAGCTGGCGAAGCTGATCCGCCAGCGCTCCGCGAGCGTGCTCGACAATCTGCCGCGCAACGAGACCTTCAATTTCGTCGAGCGCGTCTCGATCGAATTGACCACCCAGATGCTGGCGACGCTGTTCGACTTCCCATGGGAAGAGCGGCGCAAGCTGACGCGCTGGTCCGACGTCTCGACCGCGCTGCCGAAGAGCGGCATCGTCGATTCGCCGGAACAGCGGCGACAGGAAATGGACGAGTGCTACGCCTATTTCTCAAAGCTGTGGAACGAACGCGTCAACTCAGCCCCGAGGAACGACCTGCTGTCGATGATGGCGCATAGCGACGCCACCCGGCACATGGACCCCGACAATCTGATGGGCAACATCATCCTGCTGATCGTCGGCGGCAACGACACCACCCGCAACACCATGAGCGGCTCGGTGCTGGCGCTGCACGAGCATCCCGACCAGTTCAGGAAGCTGAAGGAGAACCCCGCGCTGATCGACACCATGGTGCCGGAGGTGATCCGCTGGCAGACCCCGCTGGCGCACATGCGGCGCACCGCGCTGCAGGACACCGAGGTTGGCGGCAAGACCATCAAAAAGGGCGACCGCGTCGTGATGTGGTACGTCTCCGGCAACCGCGACGACGAGGTGATCGACCGCCCGGACGAGTTCATCATCGATCGTGCCCGGCCGCGCATCCATCTGTCGTTCGGCTTCGGCATCCACCGCTGCGTCGGCATGCGGCTCGCCGAGCTGCAGCTCAAGATCGTCTGGCAGGAGATGCTGAAGCGCTTCGACCGCATCGAGGTGGTCGGCGAGCCGAAGCGGGTCTATTCCAGCTTCGTGCGCGGCATCGAGAACCTGCCGGTGCGGATCCCGGGCTGAGCCTCACCCTACTCGCGCTCGTCCTGCACTAGTGCCCGTGCTGGCCCTTGTTGGTCGGCAACGGGCAATTGGTGCAGACCCGGTCGTCGCACATCCGGCAGATCGTGAAGCGATCCATCTCGGACGTGTCCTGCCTTGCCAGCAGCTCGCGGATCAGTGTCGCTAGCTGCTTGCGTTCGGCCGACGACAGCACATCCAGCAATGACGTCACGGCAGAGATGCGCGACGCCAGCAGTTCATTGCGCGATACAGTGCCGGACGCCGTCAGGTGCAAAGCGACCTCGCGGCCGTCCTTTCCCGGGCGACGTTCGACGAGCCGATCCGAAACCAGACGATCTACCAGCCGGACCGTTCCGGAATGCGACAGGCCGAGGATCCGCCTCAGCTTGTCGTTGGTCATGCCCTGGCCGTAGCCGATGACGATGAGCGCCGCGGGTGTCTCGCCGCCGCGGCCGACCACCTCGCGCGCACCTTGCTCGATACGATCCATGACGGCGAGCGACAGCGCGCCCAGCAGATTGGCGATTCCGTTTTCCATAGGGGCAACAATATGTGCGCTACGCACAAAAAACAACTTGACCAGATATATGCGCTACGCACATATTTATCCGGGAGAGCCACGACGACGAAAAATGGAGAGTAGCGATGACGATCCGAAGCACCGCATTGGCAACGCCTGACGCCGCCGGCAGCGAACCCGCGCTGAAATACGTGCAGGCCAACGGCGTGCGATTTGCCTATCTCGAACAGGGCAGCGGGCCGCTCGTCATGTTCATGCACGGCTTTCCCGACAACGCCTGGTCGTATCGCAAGCAGTTGCAGGCGTTCGCGGATGCCGGCTATCGCGCGGTCGCGCCGTTCCTGCGCGGCTATGCGCCGACCGAGATTCCGGCCGACGGCATCTTCGATCCGATCGCGCTGGGCCAGGATCTCGAAGCGCTGATCGCGGCGCTGAGCGACGACGGACAAGCGTGTGTCGTCGGCATGGATTGGGGCGGCACGTCGACATTCCAGGCGCTGGCCACGGCACCGTCAGCGATCAAGGCCGCGGTTGTCATGAACACCGCGCACCCGATCACGATCCCGAGCCTCAGGAGCGATCCCGATGCCGTTCGATCGGTCTTCCATGTCTATTTCTTTACGGTGCCCGGCGCCCACTCGGCGGTCAACATCGAGGGACTTCCCTTTGTCGACTACCTTTGGAAGTTGTGGTCGCCAACCCTGAAGAACGACGCGCATCTCCGTTCGGTCAAGGCGACGCTCAGCTCTCCAGGCACCATGAAGGCGGCGCTGAAATACTACAATGGCCTGGTCGATGCGGGAGTTGCGGGCCGGTTGCCGATCAACGACATGCATACGCCGACGCTGACGATTTATGGCGGCAACGATCCGACTGCGCGGTATTCGATCAAGGAAGAGCCGCTCTTCAAGGGGCCCCATCAGCGCGTTGTCCTGCCCGATGTCGGGCACTTCCCGCACCTCGAGCGTGAGGCAGAGGTCACCAGTCTGATCATGGACTGGTTCAAGACGCACGCCGCCGGCTGAACAGCCCAGCGACCACGTCACGAAGTCTTTCGAATTCTCTCTGAACAGGAGCGCGCGCAATGGACGCCACGACACAGCAGCAATACGCCGAAGCGTTTCACGGTCTTCACAGGACGGGCGATCCACTGGTCCTGTTCAACGCCTGGGATGTCGCGACCGCCAAGGCGATCGCGAAGGGTTCGCCGGCGGTGGCAACCAGCAGCGGCGCGGTGGCATCCGCGCTCGGCTTTGCCGACGGCGAAAATGCCCCGCTCGACATGATCGAAGGGCTGGTCTCGCGGATGACCGCTTCGGTCTCCGTTCCGGTATCGATCGATCTGGAGGCGGGATATGGCGACACCGCTGACGCCGCCGCGCATTCGGCGGCAAGGATCCTGAAAGCCGGCGCGATCGGCATCAATATCGAGGACGGGCTTGCCGGCGGCAAGCGGCAGCTCGTCGATCCCGAGCAGCATGCCGCGAAGATCAGGGCCGTGCGCAACGCCGCGCAGCAATCCGGAGTTCGTCTCTTCATCAATGCCCGGACCGATCCCTTTCTGCTGAAGTTCGGCTCGCCGGAGCAGTGCCTGGATGAAGCGGCGCGGCGCGCGAAGCTCTATGCCGATGCCGGCGCCGATGGCATTTTTGTGCCGGGCTTGACCGACCTTCCGCTGATCGAGCGGCTCGTCCAGCTGACGCCGCTGCCGGTCAACATCATGGTGACGCGGGGCGTTCCCGAAATCGGCGAACTCGCCCGTGCCGGCGTGCGCCGGATCAGCCTTGGGCCGTGGCCGATGTTGGCGACGATGCGCGTCATCGGAGAGGCCGCCGCCGCGGTGGTCGCGAGCAGGCAGTACGGCACGTTTCTGCAGCCGGATGGCTGAGTTCGAAGGTCGCCGGCCGTGCTGACGTGCGATATACAAATCCGGTATAGCTGCGCGAGCCAGATGCGAAGGGAGTTAAGTCTGCTCGCGCGGTAAAGGCTTCGGTGAGGACGCGCCATTGCGCGCCCCGAGCCGAGGCCCACGATGGACCAGATTGCCGTTCACCAGGACAGCGCGACCAGCACCGACTGGCCGGTCGCGATCTACCGCACACTCAAGAACTTCGGCGTCGCGCAGGTGTCCTACGTTCCCGACGCCGGACATTCCAAGCTGATCAAGCTGTCGCATGCCGACGCCGACATCAAGACCACGGTGCTGACGACCGAGGAAGAGGGCGTGGCGTTGTCCGCCGGCGCCTGGCTCGGCGGCGACCGCGCGGTGCTGCTGATGCAATCGAGCGGCGTCGGCAATTGCGTCAACATGCTGTCGCTGATGGCGAGCTGCCGATTCCCGCTGCTGACGCTGGTGACGATGCGCGGCGAATGGGCCGAGTTCAATCCCTGGCAGATTCCGATGGGCCGCGCGACGCCGCAGGCCTTCGAGATCATGGGCGCCACCGTGCTGCGGCTCGAGAACCCCGATGACGCCGAGGAGGTGATCTCGGCCGCCGCCTCGCTCGCCTATGACGGCGACCAGCAGGTCGCGGTGCTGATCTCGCAGCGCATGATCGGCCGCAAGAAGTGGACGAAGGAGACGCATTGATGTCAGCACCAACAGGCACTCTCGATCGCCGCGCCGCCGTGAAGGCGCTGCTCGCCGACCGCGGCGACCTGCTCGTGATCTCCGGGCTTGGCTCCTCGTCTTACGACGTGTTCGATGCCGGCGAGCATCGGGGCAATTTCTACCTCTGGGGCGCGATGGGTGGCGCCGCGATGGTCGGTCTCGGCCTCGCGCTGGCGCAGCCGAAGCGCCCGGTGCTGGTGATCACCGGCGACGGCGAGCAGCTGATGGGCATCGGCAGCCTTCTCACGATCGCCACCAAGCAGCCCGGCAATCTCTCGATCGCGGTGCTCGACAATGGCCATTTCGGCGAGACCGGGATGCAGCCCAGCCATTCCGGCCTCGGGGCGAAGCTCGAGGTGATCGCAAGCGGCGCGGGCATCGGCAATGTCTCCGATATCGCCGACATGGCCGGCATCGAGCGCTTCCGAAATAGCTTGCGCGATCTCGGCGGCGGCCCACGACTGGCGCGCATCCGCATCGCCGCCGGCGAAGTCGAGCGCGCGCTGCCGCCGCGCGACGGCGCCTACCTCAAGAACCGCTTCCGCGGCCATCTCGGCTTCCAGGTGAGATGATGCGAAGCCGCGCTCAGGCGAGCTGGATATCCCAGAGCCCCTCGGCGCGGCACGCGGCGACCTCGTCACGCAGCAACTTTGCGATCAGCGTGATGGCGTTGGAGCCGGGATGCTCGACCGGCGAGGCCAGGGTCAGCTCGCGTCGCGGCGCCGGCCGCGCGATCGGCGCGGTCTCCAGCCGGCCGTCGGCGACCTCGCCGCGCACCGAGGACGGCGGCAGCATGGTGTATCCGAGTCCCTCCTCGACCAGGCTCGTCAGCACGCGAAACGAATCCGCCTCGAGCTTGACGTCGAGCGTGACCTTCTTCTTCGCGGCCGCATGCTCGATCATGGCGCGGAGCCCGTGCGAATGACTGGGCAGCACCAGACGCTGGCGCAGCAGCCATCCGATATCGACCTGCTTCTTCTGCTTCAGCCCGCTGCCGCGCGGACCGACCGCAACGATGCTGTCGCGGCCGAGGCTCTGCACCGCCAGATGCAGATCGACCGACGGGCCATAGATCACCGCAAGGTCCATCTCGCCGCGATGCAGCCACTCGATCAGGTGGCCGCTGTAGCTTTCGACGATGCAGAGCGAGATGCCGGGATAGCGCTCCACCGTGCGCCGCGCCAGCCGCGCCGAGATCACGCAGCTCACCGTCGGCACCAGTCCGAGCACGACACGCCCGGACGGCGCGCCGCCCGCGGACTGGATGTCGTCGCGGATCTGATCGATCTGCCGCACGATACCGCCGGTGCGCGCCAGCAGCAGCCGGCCGGCATCGGTCAGCACCATGCCGCGGCCGTTGCGCGTGAACAATTCGGTACGCAGCTCGTGCTCCAAGAGCTTGATCTGCCGGCTCAGCGCCGGTTGCGCGACCCGCAAGGTATCGGATGCCTTGCTCAGACTCCCGAGTTCCGCGACGCACGCAAAGGTCCTAAGCTGGCGGAAATCCATACTTGCCAATCCTGGAAGGCAGGTTCATACGCTATAACAAAACAGCATAGGGAGTTTACCGGGACCCCACAACAGCGGGCGTTTTCCTCACGCGAACCGGCTTCCGCTTCGCCCGACGACGCTCTGGCGCAACCTCTCGGCAAGACGAAACCCAACAAGACGAAATCATGACCACACACGATCAGCATACCGACGACCATTCCGACATCCGCGACGCGGTGGCAAAACTTTGCGCGCAGTTTCCCGGCGAATACTGGCGCAAGCTCGACCGCCAGATGGCCTATCCGAAGGAGTTCGTCGACGCGCTGACGGAGGCCGGTTATCTCTCGGTGCTGATCCCCGAGGAATATGGCGGCGCGGGCCTGAAGCTGTCGGCCGCGGCGGCGATCCTGGAAGAGATCCAGCGCGCCGGCTGCAACGGCGGCGGCTGCCACGCCCAGATGTACACGATGGGCACGGTGCTGCGGCACGGCAACGACGCGCAGAAGGCGAAGTATCTGCCGAAGGTCGCGACCGGCGAATTGCGGCTGCAGGCGTTCGGCGTCACCGAGCCGACCAGCGGCACCGATACCTCGTCGCTGAAGACCTTCGCACGCCGCGAGGGCGACCACTACGTCGTCAACGGCCAGAAGATCTGGACCAGCCGCGCCGAATATTCCGACCTGATGGTGCTGCTGGCGCGCACCACGCCGAAGGAGCAGTCCAAGAAGCGCACCGACGGGCTGTCGGTGTTCATCGTCGACATGCGCGAGGTGAAGGGCAAGGGGCTGGAGATCCGCCCGATCCGCACCATGATGAACCACGCCACCACCGAAGTGTTCTTCACCGACATGAAGGTGCCGGCGGAGAACCTGATCGGCGAGGAAGGCAAGGGTTTCCGCTACATCCTCTCCGGCATGAATGCCGAGCGCATCCTGATCGCGGCCGAATGCGTCGGCGATGCCAAGTGGTTCATCCAGAAGGCGACCAACTACGCCAAGGAGCGCAGCGTGTTCGGCCGGCCGATCGGCCAGAACCAAGGCATCCAGTTCCCGATCGCGAAGGCCTACGCCTCGATGCGTGCGGCCGAATTGATGGTGAAGGAAGCCACCCGCAAATACGAGGCCGGGCTCGACTGCGGCGCCGAGGCCAACATGGCCAAGATGCTGGCGGCCGATGCCTCCTGGGAAGCGGCCAATGCCTGCGTGCAGACCCATGGCGGCTTCGGCTTCGCCGAGGAGTACGACGTCGAGCGCAAGTTCCGCGAGACCCGGCTCTACCAGGTGGCGCCGATCTCGACCAATTTGATCCTCTCCTTCGTCGCCGAGCACGTGCTCGGCATGCCCCGCTCCTATTGAGTTCTCAGATCATGCTGCCGCTTGAGGGATTGACCGTCATTGCCGTCGAACAGGCGGTCGCCGCGCCGTTCTGCTCGTCACGCCTCGCCGACGCCGGCGCTCATGTCATCAAGATCGAGCGGCCCGAGGGCGATTTCGCCCGCGGCTACGACGCCGCGGCGAAGGGCCAGAGCAGCTATTTCGTCTGGCTCAACCGCGGCAAGGATTCCGCGGTGGTCGACCTCGCCACCAAGGAGGGCCGCGCGCAGCTCGAGGAGCTGATCGCGGGTGCCGACGTGCTGTTGCAGAATTTGAAGCCGGGCTCGATGGACAAGCTCGGCTTCTCGCGCGAGCGGCTGCGCAAGGAATATCCTGACCTGATCATGTGCACGATCACGGGCTATGGCGACACCGGCCCGTACGCCGACCGCAAGGCCTATGACCTCTTGATCCAGGCCGAGAGCGGCCTTGCCTCGATCACCGGCGGTCCCGAGGGCGCCTCGCGCGTCGGCATGTCGATCGTCGATGTCGCGACCGGCGCCACCGCGCATGCGTCCATCCTCGAAGCGCTGATCGGCCGCGGCCGCACCGGAGAGGGAGCCGACATCCGCATTTCGATGTTCGACGTGATGGCCGACTGGCTCACCGTGCCGCTGCTCAACGCCGAGGACGGCAAGTCGCCCAAACGTATCGGCCTCGCCCATCCCTCGATTGCGCCTTACGGCGTGTTCCGCTCGAAGGACGGCAAGGAGATCCTGATCTCGATCCAGAGCGAGCGCGAGTGGAAGACGCTGTGCGCCAAGGTGCTGGGCCAGCCCGGCCTGCCCGACGATCCGCGCTTTGCCAACATGGTCGAGCGCGTGCGCAACCGCGCGTTGACCGACGGAATCGTCAGCGACAGTTTTGGCAGACTGACGCGCGAGGACTTGCTCGGCAAGCTCGCCGAGGCCGACATCGCCTTCGCCGAGGTCAACAGCATGGACGACCTCGCCAAGCACCCGCATCTGCGCCGCATCGAGGTCGACACGCCGAACGGCCGTATCAGCTATCCGGCGCCGGCCGCGATCGTCGTCGGCGAGGACCGGCACTACGGCAAGGTGCCCGCGATCGGCGAGCGCATCAAACGTTCCTGAGATCCCTCCTGCCCGGGCACACAGTCATGACCGATAAACTCGACCTCGATCATCTCCGCCAATGGATCGGCAAGACCACGGAGGCCTCCGACGCCGTCACCAAATATCTCGTGATGGGGCTGCGCGCCACGCTGTTCCAGGAGATCGGCGAGCCGAAGGCCGGCGACGCCGCGCCGTGGACCACGCATTGGTGCCTGGCGCAGCCGGTGTTTCCGATGTCGCAGCTCGGCCCCGACGGCCACCCGACCCGCGGCGGCTTCCTGCCGCCGGTGCCGCTGCCGCGCCGGATGTGGGCCGGCGGCGAGCTCGAATTCTTCGACGCGTTGCGCATCGGCGATGAAGCCAAGCGCAGCTCGAAGATCGCCGACGTCACCGTGAAATCGGGCTCGACCGGCACGCTGTGCTTCGTCTCGGTCAATCACGAGGTGACGACCTCGCGCGGGCTTGCGGTGCGCGAGCGGCAGGACATCGTCTATCGCGAGATGACGAGCACACAAGCCGCCGCGCCGGCCAAGGCGTCGCCTCCACCGACCGCGCAGCATCGCGAGAGCCACGTCTCCGATCCGGTGCTGCTGTTTCGCTATTCGGCGCTGACCTTCAACGGCCACCGTATCCATTACGATCGCGACTACGTCACCAAGGTCGAGGGCTATCCGGGCCTGATCTTCCACGGCCCGTTGCAGGCCTCCTTCATCGTCGAGCTCGCCGCGAAACTCCGCGGCGGCAAGCCGCCGAAGAAGCTGACCTATCGCGGCGTGCAGCCGCTGTTCGAGGGCGGCGAGTTCTCGATCAACGCCAACGACAAGGACGGCGGCATGGAGCTGTGGACCGCGAACGCCGAGGGCCAGCCCACCATGAAGGGCACGGCGACCTGGTAGGTCGCGCGCGCGACCCACATCGGAATGCGGCGGGACAACGAGGCGCTTTCATCAGCGCCTCGTATTCCGTATTGTGACCGCATTCATCCCAGGATCACGAGATCATGAGTCGCTTCTGGAGTTCGGTCGTCCACAATCTGTCGCCGTACGTGCCCGGCGAGCAGCCGAAGATCGACGGCCTGATCAAGCTCAACACCAACGAGAATCCCTACCCGCCATCGCCGCGCGCGGTAGCGGCGATCACAGCTGCCACGGATCGGCTGCGGCTCTATCCGGACCCGCGCGCAACCGCCCTGCGCGAGGCGATCGCGGCGCGCTATCGCGTCACGGCGGACGAGGTGTTCGTCGGCAACGGCTCGGACGAGGTGCTGGCCCACGCCTTTCCGGCGCTGCTCAAGCACGACACGCCGCTGCTGTTCCCCGAAATCACCTACAGTTTCTATCCCGTCTATTGCCGCCTCTATGGTGTCGGCTACACGACGATCCCGCTCGATGCCGCGATGCGGATCAACCTTGCCGACTACCGGCGACCCGGCAGCGCCATCCTGCTGTGCAATCCCAACGCGCCGACCGGCATCGCGCTGCCGCGCGCCGCGATCGAGGCGCTGGTCACCGAACATCCCGACCGTCTGGTGGTGGTCGACGAGGCCTATGTCGATTTCGGCGCCGAGAGCGCCGTGCCGCTGGTCGCGCGCCACGACAATCTGCTGGTGATCCAGACGCTGTCCAAGTCGCGCGCGCTGGCGGGCCTGCGTGTCGGCTTCGCCATCGGCCAGCGCCCGCTGATCGAGGCGCTGGAGCGCGTCAAGGACAGCTTCAACTCCTATCCGCTGGATTGCTTCGCGATCGCAGGTGCCGTCGCCGCGATCGAGGACGACGCATGGTTTGAGGAGACCCGGCAACGCATCATCGGGAGTCGCGAGGCGCTGGTCTCTGGCCTCACTGAGCTTGGCTTCGAGGTGCTGCCGTCGCTTGCGAATTTCGTGTTCGCCCGCCACCGCGGCCATCGCGGCGCCGATCTCGCCGCAAAACTGCGGGAGCGCGGCGTCCTGGTGCGGCATTTCCAGAAGCCGCGGATCGAGGACTTCCTGCGCATCACGGTCGGCACCGACGGCGAATGCAGCCGTCTGATCGGCTTGCTGCGTCAGATGGTGTGATCGGCATCGCACAATACGCGAGCTGAACGCGGAACAGGCATGCGCCGGACACGCGGTGGCATGTCCGGCGGCATGCCGTCCGCGGCTTGCGATCGGCGTTGCCGGCACGCATAGTGCGCTCCCGCAAACAACAACAATTGGGGAGACAACCATGAGGACGATCGCAGCCGCGCTGTGCGCGCTCGCGCTGATCGCAACCGGGGCGCAAGCACAGACGCTCAAGGATTTCATGGCTGTCGTCATGAAGAAATGGACTGCGCCGTTCGAACCATACGAGCTGATCGACAATGTCTATTACGTCGGCACTGACGGGATCGCGGTCTACGTCATCAAGACGTCGCAAGGGCTGATCCTGATGGATACGGCGATGCAGCAGTCGACCGGCATGATCAAGGACAACATCGCCAAGCTCGGCTTCAAGGAAGGCGACATCAAGATCATCCTCAACACCCACGCCCATCTCGACCACACCGGCGGCTTTGCCGAGATCAAGAAAGAGACCGGCGCGCAGCTGATCGCCGGCGAGCGCGACAAGCCGCTGCTCGAAGGCGGCTATTATCCGGGCGACGAGAGCAACGCCGATCTTGCCTTTACGCCGGTCAAGGTCGACCGCACCGTCAAGGAAGGTGACAAGGTGACGCTCGGCGACGTGACGCTGACCGCGCACACCACACCTGGCCATTCGCCCGGCTGCACCAGCTGGGAGATGACGGTGAAAGACGGCAACCAGCAGCGCAACGTGCTGTTCTTCTGCAGCGGAACGGTGGCGCTGAACCGGCTGGTCGGCCGCCCGACCTATCCCGGCATCGTCGACGACTACCGCTCGACCTTCGCCAAGGTCAAGGCGATGAAGGTCGACGTGCTGCTCGGCCCGCACCCGGAGGTCTACGACATGCAGGCCAAGCGCGCACAGATGAAGGACGGCGCGCCGAATCCGTTCGTCAAGCCGGGCGAAAACGCCACCTATGTGGCCGGGCTGGAGCAGGATTTCGACAAGCGGCTCGCCAAGCAAACCGCCGCACTGCAAAAGGCCAATTAGCAGGCCGCAAATCTTCAGCCGTTGCCGCGGCAACTATGGGTGCGGCGCGGCTTGACATCGCAAGGCAATCCATCGAGAGGTGGATTGCCTTTCCGCTTTTGCCGCCCGCAATGACGGAACGTAACAAGACAGAAATGGGAGCCGCCCGATGTCCTCGCGCAAACCCGCCGCCGGCAAGAGCAAGACCGTCACCGTCAAGGACGCCACTTTCGGCCTCCTGCGCGCGTGGGGCATCAAGAAGGTGTTCGGCAATCCCGGCTCGACCGAGCTGCCGTTCCTGAGCGACTGGCCCGACGACATCGACTACGTGCTCGGCCTGCAGGAGGCCTCCGTCGTCGGCATGGCCGACGGCTATGCGCTGGCGACACGCAATGCCGGTTTCGTCAATCTGCATTCGGCGGCCGGCGTCGGCAACGCGCTCGGCAACATCTACAACGCCTATCGCAACCAGACCCCGATGGTGATCACCGCCGGCCAGCAGGCGCGCTCGATCATGCCGCTGCAGGCCTTCCTCTATGCCGAGCGCGCCTCCGAATTCCCGCGGCCTTATGTGAAATTCGCGGTCGAGCCGGCGCGCGCCGAGGACGTGCCGGCCGCGATCGCGCGCGCCTATTATATCGCGATGCAGCCGCCTTGCGGGCCGACCTTCGTCTCGGTGCCGATCGACGACTGGGCGCATGCGACGCAGCCGCTCGATGCGCGTCAGGTCAGCCGTGAAATCGGCCCTGACGCGACCGCGATGCAGGCGCTGGCGGCAGCGCTCGGAGAGGCCAAGCGCCCTGCCCTGGTCGTCGGCCCCGCCGTCGATCGCGCCGAGACTGTCGACCTCATGGTCAAGGTTGCCGAGAAAACCAAGGCCGCTGTCTGGGCCAGCCCGTTCTCGGCGCGCTGCTCGTTCCCCGAGCGCCATCCGCAATTTGCCGGCTTCCTGCAGGCCGCACCGGGCCAGCTCTCCGATGCGCTGCGCGATCACGATCTTGTTGTCGTGGTCGGCGCGCCGGTCTTCACCTTCCATGTTGAGGGCCATGCCGCGATCTTCGACGGCGCCACCACGATCTTCCAGATCACCGACGATCCCGACGCCGCCGCGATGACGCCGACCGGCCACAGCATCGTCGCGACCATGAAGCCGGCGCTATCGGCGCTGCTCGCGATGCTGCCCGAGACCAAACGAAGCGCATCGCCGGGCCGCGTCCTGCCGCCGGCACCCGCGGCCGGCGATCCGATCCCCGCCGAATATGCGCTACATGCACTCGCGGCCGCGATGGGACCGCACGATGCGCTGGTCGAGGAGGTGCCGTCACATCGCCCGCTGATGCAGAAGGCGATGCCGATGCGCGGCCAGGACAGCTTCTACACCATGGCCAGCGGCGGCCTCGGCTACAGCCTGCCGGCCGCGGTCGGCATGGCGCTCGGCCGCAGCACGGGACGCACGGTCTGCCTGATCGGCGACGGCTCAGCGATGTACTCGATCCAGGCGCTGTGGACCGCCGCGCAGCGCAAGCTGCCGCTGACGGTCGTCGTGATGAACAATTCCGGCTACGGCGCGATGCGTTCGTTCAGCCAGGTGATGCAGGTGCGCAACGTGCCGGGCCTCGATTTGCCCGGCATCGATTTCGTCAAGCTCGCGGAAGGCATGGGCTGCGACGCGGTGCGGGTAACGAAATCGGCCGAGCTTGCGGGCGCCTACAAGCGCGCGCTGTCGCATCACGGCGCCAGCCTGATCGAGGTGATGGTCGATTCCGCGGTGCCGCTGCTCTACGCGCAGAAAAGCTGAGCGGCGAGAAGGCCGATCCGCAGGATGGGTAGAGCGCAGCGAAACCCATCATCTGCGCCGCGGATGCAAATTGATGGGTTTCGCTGCGCTCTACCCATCCTACGAGGCTACGACGTGAGCACGGGCTGCTGCTCCAGCACCCGCACCGCAGGCTCCGGCACCTCGCAGCCGGTTGCGCAGCAGCGGCCGGGTTGCTTCGACACCCGCTGTCCCTCATCGACAAGGCCGCGGCCGAGCAGATTCTCGACCAGCTCGGCCTTCTCCATGACAGGATAGTTGCGCCAGATCTCGCGCTTCATCGCCTCCGGCGAGCCGCCGCCGTGCAGCGAAATCACCGAGTACCAGCCGGCTTCGTGCGAGACCGTGAGGTCCTCGATCAGCCGCGCCACCTCGGCGCGCTGCTCGGCCGGAATATCGGGCCGTCCGCCCATCACGGCGGCGAGCGAGGCGCGCGTCTCCGGATTGTGGTCCTCGTCGGGACCCGGCAGCGCGACGATCAGGCCGCCGGAGACGTAATGCGCGACGCGATGCATGTCGTAGATCTTGGTCGCCAGCAGCAGCTTGCCGATATTGGAGAACACCGCGTCCGGCATCACCGAGCCGGCCGGGTCCTTCGTGCAATAGACCGAGGAGGCGACGCCGCAGGCATAGAAGCTCTCGGTGATGGTGATCAGCTCGACCATCGCCTCGCGGATATGCGCGTGCTTCTCGGCGTCGAGCCCGTTGGCCTCGATCATCAGCGCGCCGGCGCCGATCAGGAGATCACCGAAGCCGGCACGCGCGCCGATGCAGGAATGACGGTGATGCGTGGCGTAGGACGTGGTGAGGAAACCGCCCTCCTCGGTCTCGCCGGCGAGGAAGACGCGGTCATGCGGCACGAACACGTCGTCGAACATCACGACGCCGACCGATTGGCCATACTTCGCCGAGAATTTCGCGCTGGCATCGCCGGGCCGGCCCGCGGGGCGCGCGATGATGGTGACGCCAGGCGCATCGACCGGCACGGCGCAACAGACCGCAAAATCCCTGTCATCGGGCACATGGGTGCGGCACGGCATGACGAGGAATTCGTGCATATAGGGCGCGCCGGTGACGATCGCCTTGGTGCCGCGGATCACGATGCCGTCGGGGCGGCGCTCCTTGATATGAACATAGACGTCCGGATTGGCCTGCAGGCCCGGTCGCTTGGAGCGATCGCCCTTCGCGTCAGTCATGGCGACGCCGAGCGTCAGATCCTGGTCCTGCACCTCGTGCAGATAGTTGAGGAAGCGCTGGCTGTAGTCGGTGCCGTGGCGATCGTCGGTCAGCCTGGTCGCCTGATAGAGGCCGTTGAGCGCATCATGGGTGAGATAGCGCTGCGCGCAGCCGGACGTTCGGCACACCAGCCGCACCGCCTCGAGCTTGTAGAGCAGGTCCTGCGCGCTCTCATTGATGTGGAGCATGCGGTTGACGGTCTTGCCCGAAGTGCCCTGCCGCGCCGTCATGATCGGCGCGTGCTCGGTGCGATGCGCGAAATCATAGGTGACGCCGACACCGGCGACGCCCGGCGCCAGCAACGGCTCGTCCGCGACACACGCCACCGCCTCGCCGTTGACGAACACCCGCGGCTTGTAGCGGCGCAGGGATTCCCGGTAGTCCGCGGCCGTCATCAGCATGGCGCTTCTCCCTTGATCATTTATTCCAACATCGTTAAATTATCTAACGCTGTTAGAATTGAGTCAAGAACGGATTCGCCGATGCAGATGCGCGAGAGCAGGAAGGAAGCGGTCAGCCGCCACAAGCGGGAGCTGATCCTCGATGCCGCGCGCAGCGTGTTCGCCGAAGAAGGGCTCGAGGGCGCGAGCCTGCGAGCGATCGCGACGCGGGCCGGCTACACCCCGGCGGCGCTGTATTTCCACTTCGATTCAAAGGAAGCGATCTATGCCGAGGTGCTGCGGCAATCGCTGGCTTCGCTCGGCGAAGCGGTCAGCGCGGCGGTCGCGACGACGCGCGGCGCCAAGCAGAGGCTGCACGCCGCCGGCATGGGCTTCTTCCGCTATTACGCGGATCACCCGCGCGACCTCGATCTCGGCTTCTATCTGTTCCGCGGCGGCATGAAGCCGGCCGGGCTCGGCCACGACCGCGACCACGAGCTGAACGCCGCGCTGGAAGCCGCGCTGCATCCGATCGCTGAAGCTGCCGAGGCGCTCGGCGCATCCAGGCCAAAGGCGAACACCGTGATGGTCGACTGCTTCGCGCACGCGACCGGCCTGCTGCTATTGCTGCACACCGGCCGCATCAGGATGTTCGGCGCCTCTGCGCCCGATCTGATGGACGCCTATCTGCGCGACAGGATCGCGCAGCTCGCGAGGGAGTAAGGCTACCTCACGTGAGGATGGCACCGGCGAAAGGGTTCCCTCCCCCCTTGTGGGGGAGGGTTAGGGAGAGGGGTGGCCACGCGGCGTGCTCTCTCAATCTACTCGAACGACGCGCGGCCGAAATTGCGATAGCGAGACTGCGATCAACGATCTCGCCCGGGGCCACCCCTCACCCCACCCTCTCCCACAAGGGGAGAGGGAGCCTGACTAGTGTGCTCACCTCACATCGCAACGACTTGCGCGGTCAGTCTTTCCCACAAGTCACTTCCCCTGCGCTTCCCGCATCTTGGCCTGGATCTTGGCCATGCCGCCGATCCAGCGGTCATAGTTCTCGGTCTTCTTGCGCATGTAACCGAGCACCTGCGGGTGCGGCAGGATCAGGAAGGTCTCCTGCTCGATGCCCTTGAGCGCATCCTGTGCGACCTGCTCCGCGGTGAGATCGCCGTCGCCGGATTGCGGGCCCTTCGGGATCGAGCGCAGCATGTTGGTGTCGACGCCCTGCGGGCAGAGGATCGAGACCTTGATGTTGTCGGCGCGGTGCGAGATCGCGAGGTTTTCGGCAAAGCCGACCGCGGCGTGCTTGGTGGTCGAATAGGCCGGGCTGCCGACCTGCGACAGCAGGCCCGCGGCCGAGATCGTGTTGAGGAAATAGCCGCCGCCGCGCCCCTTCATGCGCGGCACAAGATGCCGGGCGGCATAGACATGCGCCATCACATGGATCGCCCAGCTCCGCGACCACGGCTCGTCCGAGGTGCCGCCGGCATTTTTCGACAGCGGGTCGAAGCCGCTGCCGATGCCGGCGTTGGAGCAGAACAGCGCGATCGGGCCGAACATGCGTTCGGTCTCGTCGATCACGTGCAGGATGTTCTTCTCCTGCCCGACATCGCATTTGAACGCGGCGCCGCCGACCGAGGCCGCGACCTTCTCGGCCGCCGCATGGTCGAGGTCGACCACCACGACCTTGGACGCGCCCGCGGCGTGGAACGCCTCGCACAGCGCCTTGCCGATGCCATTGCCACCGCCGGTGACCACCACGACTTTACCTGCCACCTGCATGGCCATCCTCCCGATATCTTGATTTCAGCGCATGATCCGAAAGCCGGTCTCATGCTCGAGCGAAGAGCGACCATGATAGCGCATCTTTTGCCGATGCATGATGTTTTCGAGAGCCGGCCCGGCGCGTGACGCCGGCGGGGCCGCTCAACTCGCCAGCACGACGTCGAACACCGCCGTATAGTGACAGGCGGCCCCGAGCAGCACGAAGCAGTGCCAGATCGCGTTCTGGAAGCGCAGCCGCCGCCAGGAGTGGAAGATCACCCCGAAGCTGTAGAGGATACCGCCCGCCAGCACGAAGCCGAGCGCCTTGGCCGGCAGCGCCTTGACCACGGCATCGTAGAGCATGATGCCGCTCCAGCCCATCGCAAGATAAAGCCCGACCGCGAGGCGGTCGAAGCGGCCGGGATAGCGCAGCTTCAGCCAGATTCCGACGATCGCAACGCACCACACGCCGATCAGCAGCGCGATCGCAAAATAACTGTCCCTCAGTTCCACGATGAACGGCGTGTAGGTCGCGGCGATCAACAGATAGATCGCGGAGTGATCGAAGCGCCGCAGCACCCATTTGGCGCGCGACACCGGCCAAAGATTGTAGGTCGCCGACAGCGTCAGCATCGCGAGCAGGCCCGCGACATAGACCGAGACCACGGCAATATCGAACGGGCCGGCATAGACCGCAGTCAGCACGATCAGCGCGGTGGCGGCAACCAGCCCGAAAGCGACGCCGACGAGATGAACGACGCCATCCGCGATCAGTTCGGCGCGGTCGTAGTTCCACAGCGCGGCGCCGGCCGCGTGGATCGAGTTCGAGGCAAGTTGCTTCAGGCGAAAGACCGTCATGCAGGGCTTTCCTGTGGGCCGATGGACTATGGGTAACGCGGGTGGCGTGGCGCGTTCAATCCCCTTGGGTATTCCCCTCGCCTGCAAAGACGCCGGAAATGTGAAACTTGATTTTGGCCCGATAATCGCCACCTTGCGGGTGATCGCCCGCCTCTTTGGCTCCTCCTGCCGGATCTTTTCGTTAACCCTCCATGCCCCCTCGCTTCTCTGATATCGTCGAGGAAGCGCGTCTCTCGGCGCGGGCGCTGCGCGACTATAGCGAGGGCCTTTTCAAGCCGACGGTGCGGCTCGGCGTCACCGGCCTGTCGCGCGCCGGCAAGACCGTGTTCATCACCGCGCTGGTGCACGGCCTGACCCGTGGCGGCCGCTTCCCGGTGTTCGAGGCCTATAGCTCGGGGCGGATCGCGCGCGCCTATCTCGCCCCGCAGCCCGACGATGCGGTGCCGCGCTTTGCCTACGAGAATCATGTCCGAACCCTGATCGAGGAGCGGACCTGGCCGAGCTCGACCACCGACATCTCCGAGCTCCGGCTCGTGATCGAGTATCAGCGGCAAAATGGCGCGGACCGCAAGCTGACGCTCGACATCGTCGATTATCCCGGCGAGTGGCTGCTCGACCTGCCGCTACTGAACAAGAGCTACGAGCAATGGTCGGCGGAGAGCCTTGCGCTGTCGCGCGAGCCGCTGCGCGCAAAGCTCGCGGCGCCCTGGCACACCCATCTCGCAACGCTGAAGCCCGAGGCCAAAGAGGACGAGCAGGCCGCGCGCGCCGAAGCAAGACTGTTCACCGATTATCTGCGCGCCTGCCGCGACGAGCGCTTCGCGATGAGCCTGTTGCCGCCCGGCCGCTTCCTGATGCCGGGCAATCTCGCCGATACGCCAGCGCTGACCTTTGCACCGCTCGACGTGCCGGTGGACGGCAGCGCGCCCGACGGCTCGCTGTGGGCGATGATGCGGCGGCGTTACGAGGCCTACAAGGACGTCGTGGTGCGGCCGTTCTTCCGCGATCACTTCGCGCGGCTCGATCGCCAGATCGTGCTGGCCGACGCGCTCGCCGCATTCAACGCCGGCCCCGAGGCGCTGCACGATCTCGAAGCGGCGCTGGCAGGCATCCTCGATTGCTTCCGGATCGGCCGCGGCACGATCCTGAGTTCGCTGTTCCGGCCGCGCATCGACCGCATCCTGTTCGCGGCGACCAAGGCCGACCATCTGCATCATCAGAGCCACGACCGGCTGGAAGCCGTGCTGCGGCGGATCGTGGCCAAAGCCGCCGAGCGCGCCGAATATGCCGGCGCCGCCATCGACGTCGTGGCACTTGCCGCGGTGCGCGCCACGCGCGAGGCGCAGGTCGCACGCGGCCGCGACCGGCTGCCCTCGATCCTCGGCACGCCGGCGGCGGGCGAGGTCGCCAACGGCGGGACATTGGACGGCGAGACCGAGGTCGCGACCTTTCCGGGCGACCTGCCCGACAATCCGGAGGAGCTGTTCAACGGCGGATTCCGCGGCCTCTCGAGCGCCGGCGCCGAGGCCGCCGATTATCGCTTCCTGCGCTTCCGGCCGCCGAAACTGGAACGAAACGGCGATGCGGAGCCGGCGCTGCCTCACATCCGCCTTGACCGCGCCCTCCAGTTCCTGATCGGAGACAAACTGCAATGAACGAGAAGACGCCCCCGCGGCGGCCGGCGACGTTCAAGCTCGATGATCCCGGCGTGGTCGTGATGGATCCGGACGACAGCGGCCGCCTCAGCCGCGGCACGATCCAGATCGTGCCCGAGGCCGAGCCCGCGCAGCTGCCGGTGCCAACAGATACGCCGCTGCTGCCGATACGCCGCGGCTTCCGCTGGGGCACGCTGTTCTGGAGCGCGGTCGCGGGCCTCGTGGTGCTCGGCACCGGGCTTGGCGTCCTCAACCTGGTCGAGGATCTGTTCGCGCGCAATGAAGGTCTCGGTGTCCTCGGACTGGGGCTCGCCGTCATCGCCACGGTGGCGCTGGCCGTTGTGACCACGCGCGAGCTGGTCGGCCTGGCGCGGCTGGCGACCATCGAGAAGCTGCATCTGCGCGCCGCCGAAGTGCTGATCAGCGACGACCGCGCCGCGAGCCGGGCGATCGTCGTCGACCTGCTCAAGCTCGCGCACCAGACCCCGCAGCTTGCCCGCGCCCGCAGCGCGCTGCAGAGCCACACCGACGACATCATCGACGGCGCCGACATGATCCGCCTCGCCGAGCGCGAACTGATGACGCCGCTCGACGAGGAGGCGCGGCGGCTGGTGTCGACGGCCGCGCAGCGCGTCTCGGTCGTCACCGCGGTCAGCCCGCGCGCCATGATCGACGTGCTGTTCGTGTTCGTGGCGAGCTTGCGGATGATCCGTCAGCTGGCGCGGCTCTATGGCGGGCGGCCCGGCGCGCTCGGCATGATCCGCCTGCTGCGCCATGTGATCGCGCATCTGGCGATCACCGGCGGCATGGCGGCGAGCGACAGCCTGATCCAGCAGATGCTCGGCCACGGCATCGCGGCAAAACTCTCGCAACGGCTCGGCGAAGGCATGCTCAACGGCCTGCTGACGGCCCGCCTCGGCCTCGCCGCAATCGACGTCACCCGCCCGCTCCCCTTCAACGCTTTGCCGCGCCCGGCGCTGACCGATCTGGCGAAAGACCTGATCCGCAAGCGCGAGGAGGAGGAATGACGGTCTTCGCCTCGCCCCGCTTGCGGGGAGAGGCCTGATCGCATCGCCAGATGCGATCAGGGTGAGGGGGAGCCTCCGCGCGTCCGTCTCTCACCGTCCCAGCGGAGACTCCCCCTCATCCCGACCTTCTCCCCGCGAGCGGGGAGAAGGAGCAGGCCAGCACACGCCAGCGGAAGAATGTGGTGTCCGGCGGCGGCGACAGATCAGGGGTCCAGCCGCTGATCTTCTCCAGCGAGTAGGTATCCATCACCATGCCGCGCCAGCTTCGCGTCACGCGCTCCAGCGGCTGGCGCACCGCTGATGTCTCGCTCCATAGCGGCAGATTGTTCTCGGGCTCGCGCCCGACATAGATGCCGACGTGATCGCGGATCTTGCTCATGCCGGGATCGGCAAAGCCCTGGAAGCGGCCGCGCTCGTTGATCTCGATGACCGGCACCCGCCCGCGCAGCATCCAGCGCAGCATCGCATAGGTGCGGTAATCCGTGGTCGCGACCCAGGTCGCGCCGGTCGCCTGCACTTGCACCAGGGTATGCGCAGCCACCACGTCGTAGCCCGATTCAGTGCCGATCGGATCGGTGCGGCCGATCAGATTCCACGGCACGAACATGTAATAGAGGAAGACGCAGACGACAAAGACGATGCCCGACGTGATCGCAGTCCGCGCCCAGGACACGGTCGATTTGATAAGCCCGAGCGACCAGCCCTCGAACGGCATCTTCGTGACATTGATGGCAACCGCCGCAAAGCCGGCCGGCCACAGGAACATCGGCCAGGTGTCGCCGACCCGCAAGGTCAGCGACTTCCAGAGGAAATAGACAAACGGCACCAGCACCGATGTTGCGAGCAGGATCGCGACCGGCTCGCGCCTGACATAGCCGCGCCATGCCGTCAGCACTGTGCCGAACAGCGTCACCGGCAGCAGCACGAAGCCGACCAGGCCGAACTGCATGCCGATGAACTCGCCGAGCGTGCGGAACGTGAGATCGCGTTCGACGGTGGCGCGCACCGCCTGGAAGCGGAACGAGGCCCAGTCATGCTCGGCGTTCCAGATCAGCACCGGCGAGAACACGGCAATCGCGATCAGCGCGGCAAGGTAGGGATACGGGCTGCGCAGCCAGCGCCAGCGCCAGTCCGGCACCAGCGCGAAGGCGAGCACCGCCGGCGCGAACATGATCGCGGTGAATTTCGACAGCAACGACAGCCCGGCAAACAGCCCCGCGGCGAGCCACCAGCGCCCGTCATTGCTCTGCGCGAGCCGCACCAGCGACCACAGCATCGCCACCGAAAACGGGATCAGCGCGGTGTCAGGCGCGACCTTGGCCATTAACAATCCGTAATACAGCGCTGCCTCCGGCAGCAGCAGCGCGAGCATCACGGCGCGGAGGTTGTTCGATGTCACGCGGCGGACGATGTCCGCGAGCAGCAGCTGGGTCGCCAGCATCGCCACGATGCCGCCGAGGCGGACGCCGAGATTGGTGTCGCCGAGAACAGCTGTGCCAAAACGGATGAACCAGGCGACCATCGGCGGATGGTCGAGGAACGACAGCACGTTTTCCTTCGACCAGGTCCAGTAATAAGCCTCGTCGGTGCGCAGTTCGAGCGCATGGGCATAGACCAGCCGCATCGCGGTCATGGCGACGATCACTGCGATGACGCCACGCCAATCCGGCGCGCGCGAACGGGCCGGCTTGACGCTGATGTTATCGGCTCCGGATTGGGCTGGGGCTGTCGTCACGGCGCTTTTTGTTCGACTCTTAACGGAGTGTCAACGTGCTGCAGTGCCCGCTACCGCGGCTTGTCCGGACCTGCGGTGGTGTTCAGCGCGGGAATTAAGCACTAGAATTGCCGATATGAATCACATGGCCTCCCCCTCGCGCGAACATTTGCAGGACATGGCCCGCGGCATCGGCCAGCGGCAGGTTCGCCTGGTCACGGGGGCGATCATGTTCGCCTACCTGATCAGCCATTTCCTCAACCACGCGCTTGGCAATATCTCGACCGAGGCGATGGCGATCGGAGTGCATTACCACACCGAGTTCTGGCAGTTCCTGCCGGTCGCGATCGTGTTCTATTCTGCGTGCCTGGTGCATACCGGCCTCGGCATCTGGGCGCTGTATCAGCGCCGCGAGTTCCACTGGAAGGCGATCGAGCCGCTGCAGCTGACGCTCGGCCTCAGCATTCCGATGCTGATCGTCGCGCACGTCGTCGGCGTGCGGCTCGGCCAGACCCTGTACGGGCACGAAAAGCTCTACCCGCAGGAGCTGTACACCTTCTTCATCGCATCGCCGAACCGGCTCTGGACAATGCTGGCGGTGCTGGTGATCGCCTGGGTTCATGGCTGCATCGGCCTGTATTTCTGGCTGCGGCTGCGGGCATTCTTTACGCGCGCCGCACCGTTCCTGCTCGCGACGGCCGTGCTGATCCCGACGCTGGCGATACTCGGCATCTACCAGGCCGGCCGCGCCACCATCGCCGACTATCAGGATCCCGACTGGCGGCGCGAGGAGCTCTCGGTGCAGAAGCTCGGGACGGCGGCCCAAGGCACCACGCTCGAGAGGATCACCGATGACCTGACGATCGGCTATCTCGGCCTGCTCGGCCTCGTGCTGCTCGCGCGCGGCGCGCGTGCCCTGCTGGAACGCCGCGGCGGCATGATCGCGCTGTCTTACGGCAACGGCCGCACGCTGCGGGTGCCGAAGGGATTGACCGTGCTGGAAGCGAGCCTGCGCTACAACGTTCCGCATGCCAGCGTCTGCGGCGGCCGTGCGCGCTGCTCGACCTGCCGCATCCGGATCATCGGCGATCACGCCCAACTGCCCGAGCCCTCGCCGCGCGAGGCGTTCGTGCTGCACCGGGTCGGCACCGACGATCCGTCGATCCGGCTGGCCTGCCAGCTGCGGCCGACCGGCGACCTGACGTTCTTCCAGCTGTTCCTGCCGCACACGATGTCGGCCAATGCGCACGCCGGCAATCCGACGCGGGTTGGCCAGGAGCGCTACCTCGTCAGCATGTTCGTCGACATGCGTGGCTCGACACAGCTTGCCGAGAAGCGACTGCCGTTCGACACCGTGTTCATCGTCAACCGCTTTCTCGGTGCGGTGTCGCAGGCGGTGCTGGAAGCCGGCGGCCGGCCCAACCAGTTCATCGGCGACGGTATGCTGGCGCTGTTCGGGCTCAGCACCGACCGGCAGGTGGCCTGCCGCCAGGCGCTGCGCGCCGCAGCGCTGATCGCAGCCAATATCGACGAGCTGAACCAGTTTCTCAGCCACGATCTGCGCGAGCCGATCCGCTTCGGCATCGGCATCCATGGCGGCGAGGTGATCGTCGGCGACATCGGCTATCGCGACCACATGGTGTTCACCGCGCTCGGCGACGCCGTCAACGTCGCCGCGCGGCTGCAGGACATGACGAAAGCGCTGGCCTGCGAAGCTGTCATCTCCGACGAGGTGCGTGCCACCGCGGGGCTCGCCGACGATGCCCTGCCCGCGCAGGAGGTCGCGATCCGCGGCCGCAACGAGCCGATGACCGTGCGCACCGTCGAGGCGACGCGCGTGCTGTCCGCGCTGGTCGACGACCGGCGTGCCGTCGCCGCCTGACCGGTTCATCTCCTCCTTCACCGAATGTGACCTGCCGCACATCCGAAGCTCCGTTCAGCAGAGATGCTCGAACGTGTCCGGTGCCGGATGCGACTGACTGGCGATGGGTAACACCAGCAACCGCGCCGCGACACAGTTCAACGCGCATCTGAAGGAGACGACCATGCTTCGCAAAGTCACGTTCGCTCTCGCGACTGCCGCAACGCTTGCTGCCGCCGCGCTGGCGCCGACCTCGGCTTCGGCCAAGCCGTTCTTCTGGCATCCGTACCACCATCACTTCTGGGGCGGCCCCGGCATCTCCGTCGGCTTCGTCGACTCCGGCTGCTACGTCACCCGCCTGGTGATGACGCCCTACGGCTATCGCTATCGCACCGTGAACGTCTGCTACTGATCGAACCTTCGTCTTGATGGAAATGCCCCGGTCGCCGCATGCGACCGGGGCTTTCGTTGTTGCGACGCAGCGGCGGTGGACGATGCGAAAGCTCAATTGACTTGCAGTTGCCCGATGCGACATTTGTCGCCGCGCGCATTCCATGATGCGAACGCGCGCAATGCAGAGTGAGCCTGGTGATGACCAGTTCACGACAGAACAGCTTCGGAGGAAGCGGAATGCTCGATCGACGAGACTTGATGAAGCGCGCCGGGTTGGCCGCTTTGGTGACGGGGCTGGGATCACGGGGCGCATTGGCCCTCGACACCGTGACGATGCCCTTCGGCAACGGCGAACGGCCGCTGGTGCGCTACCCGCAGAAGCGCCCGATGATCGGCCTGACCGCCCGGCCGCCGCAGCTGGAAACTCCATTTGCGGTCTTCAACGACGGCCCCCTCACGCCGAACAACGCGTTCTTCGTCCGCTATCACCTCGCCGGTGTCCCCTACGATCTCGATCCGGACAAGTTCACGCTGGAGATCAAGGGCAAGGTCGACAAGCCGCTGAAGCTGTCGCTGAAGGAGATCCGGAAGCTCAAAGCCACCGAGCTCGTCGCCGTCAACCAGTGCTCCGGTAACAGCCGCGGCTTCTTCAACCCGCGCGTCGCCGGCGGCCAGCTCGGCAACGGCGCGATGGGCTGTGCACGCTGGCACGGCGTGCCGCTGAAGACCGTGCTCGACATGGCCGGCGTGCAGGCCGGCGCCAAGCAGGTCACCTTCAATGGCTTGGATGGCCCTGTGATGGAGACGACGCCCGACTTCGTGAAGGCGCTCGACATCGACCATGCGCGCGATGGCGAGGTGATGCTGGCCTGGGGCATGAACGGCGAGGACCTGCCGTTCCTCAACGGCTTCCCGCTCCGCCTCGTGGTGCCCGGCTATTACGGCACCTATTGGGTGAAGCACCTCAACGAGATCACCGTGATCGACAGCGTCTTCGAGGGCTTCTGGATGAAGTCCGCCTACCGGATTCCGGATACGCCGAACAACGCAGTCGAGCCCGGCACCGCACCAAAGGCGACGATCCCGATCAACCGCTTCACGGTGCGCTCGTTCATCACCAGCGTTGCCGACGGCGCCAAGCTGAAGGCCGGCCGCACCACGCTGCGCGGCATCGCCTTCGACGGCGGCAAGGGCATCAAGGAGGTCGTGGTCTCGACCAACGGCGGCAAGAGCTGGACGCCAGCCAAGCTCGGCAGGGATCTCGGCAAATACGCCTTCCGCGAATGGAAGCTGAAGGTCGCGCTGCCGGCCGGCGCCTCGGAGCTGAAGGTGCGCGCCACCAACAATGCCGGCGACACCCAACCGATGGATCCGTTGTGGAATCCCGCCGGCTATCTGCGCAACGTCGTCGAAACCGTGCGCGTCACCGCGGCCTGAGGAGAAGCATCATGACCAGCAAGCTGCTTGCCTCCCTCGCCGCGATCGCCGTGCTGTCGATCGGCGGTGCCGTCGCCGCGCCCGTCAACTACACGCTCCCCGAGGAGACCGCGGCCTTCAAGCCGGGTCCCAACCTCGATGTGGTGCAGAACAATTGCACCGCCTGCCACTCGGCCGACTACATCAAGACCCAGCCGCAGGGCGAGAAGTTCAAGAAGGACTTCTGGCAGGCCGAGGTGACCAAGATGATCAAGGTCTACGGCGCGCCGATCGATCAGGCCGACGTCGGCAAGATCGTCGAATATCTCTCCGCGACCTATTGAGACGCCGCCGATCGATCTCCCCGCGCACCGGCAGAATGCCCGCGCGCGGGGGGCCATTGATCCAATTCGGTTCACTGGAACCGATCTTTTTTGCAGTGCATCAATTGACCACGAAACAGGCAATCCGGCAGCAAAACCCTGCAAAGCGGGTTGTTTCCGGGCAAAAACACACCGTGGTTTGATCTACCCAGCTTTTTTCAAACTGCTATCCTGTGCGATACGGACAAGCCGGTTTGTGCGGGGACCGACTGGTCTGTTTTCGATTGATTCCGCGGAGACGACTGGAATGCCCAAAGGTACAGTGAAGTGGTTCAACCCGACCAAGGGTTATGGATTCATCCAGCCCGCTACAGGCGGCAAGGACATTTTCGTTCATATTTCAGCAGTTCAGAAGGCCGGTCTTCAGAGCCTCAACGAAGGCCAGTCTGTTGAATACGAAGAGATCGCCAATCGCGGCAAGACGTCAGCCGAGAACCTCAAGGTCTAGCGCTCCGCGCGAGATCCAGCGGCGCACTCTCGGACACGATCCGGGAGTGAGGGCCGATCCAACATCACACGACGTGACGTTCGGCGGAGCGGGCACGGCGCCCGCGCGCCACGGCGTTGAACTTTTTCGGCCACCATCGATCGCGCGCCGACGCCTATCCCTTGCCACAACACGCGTGGCCGCTGGGTTGCCGTGTCACAGACAAGTGCCCTCCCGGCCGGCGCCGCACGGCACCCTCTTCGACAATTCCTGGACCTTGCGCTTCGACTCGGCCTGCGCCAGCACGTCGAACACGCTCGACGGCGTGAGCTGCGTCGCCTTGCGGAAGTCCTCGGTCGCCTTGTCGGCATGGTTGAGCGCCTCATGCGCCTTGGCGCGGGCGAACAGGCCCTCCACCGTCTCCTTCTGCGCAATCGCGCGGTCGAGATCGTCGACCGCCTTGTCGTAGTTGTGCTGCACCGACCAGGTGATGCCGCGCAGCGTCAGCGCCGGCTGATAATCGGGCCGCGCGGCGAGCACGAAGTTGAGATCCTTCATCGCATCATCCGGCTTCTTCAGCCCGAGATAGGCCCGCGCGCGCAGCACATGCGGGAAGGCATCGTTGGGCGCCCGCGTGACGATCTGGTCAAACGCGGCGATGGCGCGGTCGTACTGCGCCGAGGTCAGCATTGCCAGGCCGCGGCCGAGCTGCGCCGTCGGATCGCTCGGATTACGCTCCAGCACGCTGTTGATGTCGACCAGGCCTTCGTCGGCCCGGCCTCTGAGCATCAGCGCCAGCCCGCGCCAGGACTTGGCGATCTGGTTGGTCGGCACGAGCGCCAGCGCCTGGTCGAAATCCAACAATGCTTTGTCGAGCTGATTGGTGCTGACATAGGTGACCCCGCGCTCGGTGTAGGCCAGCGTCTCCTTGGCGTTGAGCGCAATCGAGTGATCGTAGTCGGCGAGCGCGTCCTGCATCTTGCCGGTGCCGGCCTTGACGAGACCGCGCGCAAGGTAGGCCAGCGAATTGTTCTGATCGAGCGTGATGGCACGGCTAGCATCAGCCATCGCATCGTCGAACTGACGCGCACCCGCCGCATTGAGCGCGCGGTAGGCGAGCAGTTGCGGATCGTTGGGCTTGAGCTTGAGTAGCTCGTTGAGATCGTTGCGCGCCTCCGCGGACCGGTTGAGCCGCGAATAGGCCAGCGTGCGCAGCCGCAGCGCCGCCTCGTTGTGCGGATCGCCACCCAGCACCTGGCTGAGACTGGCGATCGCGCCTGCGTAATTGCCTTGGGCGATGAACTGCTTGGCCTGCTCGATCTGCTGATTGGTCGAGGCCGGGAGCGGACGGCCGCGTCGCCGGCGTGGCAGGCACCGGTGCGGACGGCGGTGACGTTGCCGTACCCGCCTTGGCCAGCTCGGCCTGCATCGCGACCGCCTGCTGGCGCTGCTGTTGGATGTCCTTGTTGCCGGGAAGGAACGTCAGCATTTTGTCGAAGTCGGCGATAGCCCTGACATAGTCGCCCTTGGCGCTGTAGAGTTGGGCGCGGGCGAAATAGGCGGTGCGCTGGGTCTGCGGCGCCTGCGCGATCGCTCGCGAGAAATCCTCGATCGCATGGTCGATGTCGCCCTTGCGGCGATAGACCTGACCTCGCCAGTAGAACGCGTAGTCGTTCGGACTGATCGCGAGCGCGGTGTTCGCATCAGCCAGCGCGGCATCGAGCTGCCCGGTTTCGATATGCGCCCGGGCCCGCCCGTCATGGGCGGGCGCAAGATCCTGGCGCAGCGCGATCGCCTGATCGAAATCCGCCAGCGCCTCCGCCCAGGCCCGCTGCTCGTTATGAAGATTGCCTCGCGCCAGGAAGCCGAACGGGTTCTTTGGCTCGAGCTCGATCGCCCGGTCGAAATCGGCGCGCGCCTGATCCACGCTGCCCTTGCGCGCCCGCGCATACCCGCGCGAGATCAGCGCGGGTACGAATTGCGGATTGAGCTGCAGCGCGGCCTCGGCGTCGCTCAGGGCCTGATCGTTTTTCGCGCGCGCGACGTAGAACCGCGCGCGCGACGAAAACGCCTTGGTTCGATCCTCAACGGATCGCGCTGCGTCATTGATAATGGCCGAACAGGCCGTCTCAACTTTGTCCGACAGCGGCCCGCCGCAAATCCTCGAGATCCCCCGCCCGGACCCCGCTTGGGTGCGCGGCAAACAACAGCAGGACGAGCGTCAGCAATAAACGGAAACGAATGCCAATCGCAGCATCGGTGCAGGTCGGGCGTAAGCGCATCTCATGGCCCCGGCGTTGATGTTCTCGGCTTTCCCTACAGTCAACGGGAAGGGAACGGCACGCCGCAATACTCAGCCGTTCAATCTTCCGTCACCCATTTGGCGACGGTCATGACATCGGGCGGCTGCAGATAGCCGCGGGGCCAGAGATCGACGGCCCATTCCACCTTGGTCGCGCGCTCCACCAGCACGGCGGTATTGTGCGGCGTCTGCATCAACTGAAAGCCGCGATAGTGGGGGTCCCCAACGTCGTGGAACTTGAACAGATTCCACGACTGCATCACCAGCATCAGGCTGGTCGTGTTTCGCGTGGTGTCCCAGCAATCGTAATTGTGTTTGTCGTCGTTGGCGCGGAAGTCCGCTTTCGCGACGCGCTTGTCGGTGCCGAGGATCGGCCCCATCCGGCGGTCGAACCAGATCACGGCCTTCTGCACGGCCGCCCGTTCGGCGGCGGCATTGGCGCGGCCCGTTGCCATGATCCTGGCCAGGGCCGCCCTGTCGGCCGCGCTGAAGTCGAGCATCTCGCGGCGCCGGCACACAAAGCCGTAACACACCGTCATCGCCGAGGCCGACGGCGGATAGATCGAGACCGATGTATAGAGCTGCATGATGCCGGAGCTGAACTCGGCCGCGCGGGACGGCGTCATCGCGGACAGCGACAGGATGGCCGCGCATAGCGCGCCGGCAGCCCCGGTTCGCTTCACACGTATCGGCTGATTGGCATCGTCCATGTCGCGGCCCCCAACTGAGGGGAGAATTATCGCGGGTGCGCCGCGATGCCAAGACATCCTGCGCATGGCTGTGGATCAGATCCGGCGCATATCATCCGACCGGAAGCGGCGCGTCGCGCTTGACTTCCTCCATCACCGCGTAGGTTCGCGTCTCGCGCACGCCCGGCAGCGCCAGCAGGGTCTCGCCGAGAAACCTGCGATAGGCGGTCATGTTGGCGACGCGGGCCTTGACCAGATAGTCGAAGCCGCCGGCCACCATGTGACACTCCAGCACTTCCGGAGCGGTCTGGACTGCCCTGGCGAAGCGCTCGAACACATCGGGCGTGGTCTTGTCGAGCAGCACCTCGACGAACACCAAAAGGCCGAGCCCGAGCCGATGCGGGTTGAGCCGGGCGCCATAACCCTCGACGAAGCCGTCGCGCTGCAGCCGCTTCAGCCGTTCGCCGACCGAGGTCGGCGACAGGCCGATCCGCTCGGCCAGTTCCACATTGGCAATCCTTCCATCCCCTTGCAGGATCGAGAGGATTTTGCGGTCTGTCTTGTCTATTTCTGTCATATCCACGGCAATATCCGAAACGATCCGGATTTTCTAAGGCAAATCGGCTAATTTGTCTATCGAACTACGGTGCGACCGCGCGTAGGTGTTCCAGTGCAATCGCAAGGAACCGCCAAGGACCGCCAAGGAACCATCATGCCAGACCCGTCCCCGCTCCCGCCCCCGTTCAGCACGGCCTACGCCCCCGATGACACCGCGATCGCAAGCCGGCTGCGCCGGGACGCCAGGCTTGGCGATGACCAGGAGGTGAGGATCGACCGCACGGCGCGGCGCCTGATCGAGGCGATCAGGGCCAACGACGATCCGCTCGGCGGGGTCGAGGACATGCTGCGCGAGTTCGCGCTGTCGACCAAGGAGGGCCTGGCGCTGATGGTGCTGGCGGAGGCGCTGCTCCGGGTGCCCGACGCGCGCACCGCCGACCAGTTCATCGAGGACAAGCTCGGCCAGGGCGACTTCGTCAACCACGAGACCAGATCGAGCGCGTTCATGGTCAACGCCTCGGCGTGGGCGCTCGGCATGTCGGCCCGCGTGATCCAGCCCGGTGAAACACCGCAAGGAACGATAGGTCGGCTGACAAAGCGGCTCGGCGCGCCGGCGGTGCGCGCCGCGACGCGGCAGGCGATGCGGCTGATGGGCAGCCATTTCGTGCTCGGCGAAACCATCGAGGCGGCTCTGTCGCGGGCGCAATCGCACACGGCGCGCGGCTCGCGCTATTCCTTCGACATGCTCGGCGAAGGCGCCCGCACCGCCGACGATGCCCGCCGCTATTTCGAGTCCTACGCCCGCGCGATCGACGCGATCGGCAAGGCGGCCGGCGATCAACCCCTGCCCGACCGGCCCGGCATCTCGGTCAAACTCTCCGCGCTGCATCCGCGCTTCGAGGCGGTCAGCCACGCCCGGGTGATGACCGAGCTGGTGCCGCAGCTGATCGATCTCGCGCGCCGCGCCAAGGCGTTCGACCTCAACTTCACCGTCGATGCCGAGGAAGCCGACCGGCTGGAGCTGTCGCTCGACGTCATCGCCGCCGCGTTCGCCGACCCGTCGTTTGCCGGCTGGAGCGGCTTCGGGCTTGCGATCCAGGCCTATCAGAAGCGTGCCGTGGACGTGATCGATTACATCGATGCACTGACGCGCGCGCTCGACCGCAGGATGATGGTGCGCCTGGTCAAGGGCGCCTATTGGGACACCGAGATCAAGCGCGCGCAGGAGCGCGGGCTCGATGGCTATCCGGTGTTTACCCGCAAGGCGATGACCGACCTGAATTACATCGCCTGCGCGCGAAAGCTGCTCGGCTTACGGCCGCGGCTGTTTCCGCAATTCGCCACCCACAACGCGCTGACGGTCGCGACCATCCTCGAACTGTCAGACGATCCCACAAGCTTCGAATTCCAGCGGCTGCACGGCATGGGCGAAGCGCTCTACGCCCAGCTCGGTGACGACAGGCCGGAGATCGCCCACCGCACCTATGCCCCGGTCGGCAGCCACCGCGACCTGCTCGCCTATCTGGTGCGGCGGCTGCTCGAGAACGGCGCCAACTCGTCGTTCGTGGCGCTGGCGGCGGACAATCGCGTCTCCATCGTGGACCTGCTGCGCCGCCCGGCCGAGATCATCGGCGCCGACGATAACGCTGCCCACTCCGGAATTCCGTTGCCGGCCGATCTCTATCGGCCGCAGCGCGAGAATTCGCGCGGCATCGAATTCGGCGAACGAAAGGCGCTCGACGCGTTGACGTCCTCGATTGCCGTCGAACCCAAGGCCGCGCCTGGCATGGTTGCGACATCGACGGTCGAACAGGCCAATGCCGCGGTCGCCGCCGCCCGCGCCGGCTTCAAGGCATGGAACGGCACGCCGGCCATCCAGCGTGCCGCGATCCTCGACAAGGCCGCGAACCTGCTCGAGCAGCGTCGCGCGCACTTCCTCGCTCTGCTGCAGAGCGAAGGCGGCAAGACGCTCGACGACGCACTCTCGGAGGTGCGCGAGGCGATCGACTTCTGCCGCTACTATGCAGCGCTCGGTCAAAAACTGTTCGGCCAGGGAGAGGCGATGCCCGGGCCGACCGGCGAAAGCAACATGCTGGCGCTGCGCGGCCGCGGCGCCTTCGTCGCGATCTCACCATGGAATTTCCCGCTTGCGATCTTCCTCGGCCAGGTGACGGCGGCGCTGATGTCCGGCAATGCGGTGATCGCAAAGCCGGCCGAGCAGACCCCGCGGATCGCAGCCGAAGCCGTCGCGCTGCTGCATCAGGCCGGCGTGCCGCGATCGGCGCTGCATCTGGTCCAGGGCGACGGCACGGCCGGTGCCGCGCTGGTCAGCCACCCCGCTATCGCCGGCGTGGTCTTCACCGGCTCGACGGAGGTGGCGCGCGCGATCAACCGGACGCTTGCGGCCAAGGACGGCCCGATCGTGCCGTTGATCGCTGAGACCGGCGGCATCAATGCGATGATCGTCGATGCCACCGCGCTGCCCGAGCAGGTCGCCGACGATGTCGTGACCTCGGCGTTCCGTTCCGCCGGCCAGCGCTGCTCGGCGCTGCGGCTGCTGTTCGTGCAGGACGACGTCGCCGACCGCATGATCGAGATGATCGCCGGCGCCGCGCACGAACTGAAGATCGGCGATCCCTCACAACCGTCGACGCATATCGGACCCGTGATCGATGCCGAAGCCAAGCAGCGGCTCGACGCGCATATCGCGCGGATGAAGCAGGAGGCGCGGGTGCACCTCGCCGGCGAGGCCCCTGCCGGCAATTTCGTTGCGCCGCATATCTTCGAACTGTCGGCGGCGAGCCAGCTGCGTGAGGAGGTGTTCGGCCCGATCCTGCATGTCGTGCGTTACCGCGCCGAACGGCTCGGCGAGGTGCTTTCCGCGATCGAGGCGACTGGATTTGGGCTGACGCTCGGCATCCACTCACGCATCGACGACACGATCGAGCACGTGATCGACCGCCTCCAGGTCGGCAACATCTATGTCAACCGCAACATGATCGGCGCGGTCGTCGGCGTGCAACCGTTTGGCGGCAGCGGCCTCTCCGGCACCGGCCCCAAGGCCGGCGGCCCGCACTACCTCACGCGCTTCGCGACCGAGCAGACGGTGACGATCAACACAGCGGCTGCGGGCGGCAATGCCGCGCTGATGGCGGGTGTGGAGTAAGCACACCCTCCCCTGGAGGGGGAGGGTCGGCTCACAATGAGCGAAGCGAATGTGAGACGGGGTGGGGTGATCTCTCAACTCGGGCACTGCACCGGTGGAGAGACTTTCACCCCACCCCGTATCGCATCTCGCTTCGCGCGATGCGATACGACCCTCCCCCTCCAGGGGAGGGTAAGTGATAGGGTAAGAAAGTGCCGTTGCATCGTGCCCCCGAGATGGGTCAAATGGCGGTCCGATCGGGATCATCGCACACGATAATTCCAGCTACCGGAAAAACACCAACAAGCGCCACGGGAGCGACGGCACGATGGAAAAAGGCATTTTTGACGGGCTCAAGGTCCTGGATTGCGCGAGCTTCATCGCGGCGCCCGCGGCCGCCACCGTGCTGTCCGACTTCGGCGCCGACGTCATCAAGATCGAGCCGCCCGGCGCCGGCGATCCCTACCGCAATCTGCCCAATTTGCCCGGCTATCCCGCAAGCGAGCACAATTTCGCGTGGATGCTCGAGGCCCGCAACAAGAAGAGCCTCGCACTCGACCTCACCAAATCGGACGCGCAGCAGGTGCTCTACAAGCTGGTCGCCGAAGCCGACGTGTTCATCACCAACATGCCGCCGCAGGTGCGGGCGAAGCTCGGCATCACCTACGATCATCTTGCCCATCTCAACGATCGTCTGATCTACGCTTCCTTCACCGGCTATGGGGAAAAGGGCGAAGAGGCCAACAAGCCCGGCTTCGACTCCAACGCCTATTGGGCCCGCTCCGGCCTGATGGACCTGGTGCGCGCCGACGAGGACACCACACCGGCGCGTTCGGTCGCCGGCATGGGCGATCACCCCTGCGCGATGGCGTTCTACGGCGCGATCGTCACCGCGCTGTTCCAGCGCGAGAAGACCGGCAAGGGCTCGCACGTCTCGACCAATCTGATGGCCAACGGCATCTGGGCCAACGGCGTGCTGGCGCAGGCCAAGCTGGTCGGCGCCAAGTTCAAGAAGCGCAAGCCGCGCGAAGAGGCGCTCAACGCCGTCACCAACCACTACAAATGCAAGGACGGCCGCTGGCTGATCCTGTCGCTGCTCAACGAGGACCGGCAGTGGCCGACCCTGGCGCGCTGCATGGGCCGCGAGGACCTCGTCGCCGACGCCCGCTTCGCCACCAAGGCGGACCGCCATGCCCGCTCGGTCGAGCTGATCAAGATCTTCGACGAAGTGTTCGCCGGCAAGGACCTCGCCGAATGGCGCAAGATCCTCGACGGCAACGGGCTGGTGTTCGGCGTCGTCGGCATCCTCGACGACATCCCGAACGACAAGCAGATGATCGAGAACGAGGTGCTGGTCCGCTTCGAGAACGACACCATGCTGACCGTCAACAGCCCGATCTTCATCGACGGCGCCAAGAAGGTGCAGCCGCGCAAGCCGCCCGAGGTCGGCGAGCACTCCGACGAGATCCTGCGCCAGGCCGGCTACGACGAAGCCACGATCCAGAAGCTGCGCGCGTCCGGCGCGGTGGCGTAGTCACGCTACACGTAGCCCGGATGGAGCGAAGCGCAATCCGGGCTACAAAGGAAGTTCAGCGCTTCAGCCAGGACCAGACAACCGCCACAACGACGATACCTATGATGACCGCGAGCCCGATCGCCCAGCTGCTGACGCGGACGGCGCTCACCGCCTGACGCTCGGCCTCATTGGCCGCGATCTCGCGGTTGCGCTGCTTGTCCTGCTCGGGAGCACTCATCGGCCGGTCTCCGCTCAAAGGGCTGTTCAGGTCCTGGTCGCAGCAGGCAGTGTAGCATCAAATGATGACGCCCGGCTCGCGCCTGAATCGCCGCCAAGGCGGACGGCGCGGCTCAGCGTGAGCGCCGCCAGCGCGGCGCACAGCGCGGCCGATGCTGCCGTCATGAACAGTTCCGCGGTGCTCCATTTCGCACTCATCAGCGCGCCGCCGATCAACGGACCGATGATGGAGCCGACCCGGCCGATGCCGAGCGCCCAGCCGACGCCGGTGGCGCGCATCGCGGTCGGGTAGAAGTTGGCGGCCAGCGCATTGGCGGCGATCTGGCCACCGACAATGCAGAATCCGGCCGCGAACACCGCAAGCGTGACCAACACCGCCGAGTGGCTGAGCTGGCCGATCGCGCCGACCGCGAACACGGCGACGAAATAGACCAGCGCCAGTGCGCGGAACGAAAAGCGGTCGACCACGCTTCCGAGCGCGAACGTGCCGACCACGCCGCCGACCTGGAGCATCGCCCCGATCAAGGCTGCGGCCGATACGGAAGCGCCGAGATCGTTGAGCACGGTCGGCAGCCAGTTCGCCAGGAAATAAAGATCAAGCAGACTCATGAAGAACACGACCCACAACAACAGCGTCGGCAGCATCCTGCCGTCGGTGAAGAGATGCAGCACCCGCAGGCCTTCGAGCCGTGGCTCATGCACGACGAACTGCCTACCCGATACGGCTTGCGCAACGTCCGGGTTGATGCGGCCCAGCAGTTCGACGACGCGCGCCGGAGCGCGGCCGCCGAGCGCGAGAAAGCGCACGGATTCGGGCAGTCGCCAGGCGAGGAACGGCGCCAGCAGCAGTGGTGCGACGCCGCCGACCACGAATACCGAACGCCAGCCATAATGCGGGATCAGAGCCGCGGCGAGCAGGCCGCCAAGCGCCGCACCGACCGAGAAGCCGCAGAACATGATCATCACCATGGTGGCGCGACGGCGGTGCGGGCTGAATTCGGACGTCATGGCCACCGCATTCGGCATCGCGCCGCCAAGCCCGAAACCGGTGAGCAGGCGGATCACCATCAGCGTGGTGACGTCGCTGACGAAAGCCGTCGCCAGCGTGCCGATGCCGAAGGCGAGCGTCGAGAAGATGATGATCTTCCTGCGCCCGACGCGATCGGCGAGAGGCCCGAAGATCAGCGCGCCGATCATCAGCCCGAACAGGCCGGCGCTGAAGACAGGCCCGAGCGCCGCGCGCGACAGGTTCCATTCCTTGGCGAGCGCCGGCGCGACATAGCCGATCGCCTGCGTGTCAAAGCCGTCGAGGAACAGCACCGCGGCGCAGGTCAGCAGCAGCCTGATCTGGAAGCCGCCGACGGGCTGCCGGTCGATGTAGTCGGCAACGTCGGTTGCCTCAGTCTCCGCCATGACCGTTCCCTCCCGCTCGCTCTGCGGCTGTTGTCAGCCGTCATTTTTGCGAACCTACCGCAGATTGCCCCGACGCGGCAGGCTTCCAGCTAGCCGCGCAGCGCTTCCCTGGAATAGCCTGCGATCCGCTTGTAGCCGTCGGACATGCCGGCCAATTCCTCGCGGCTGATCACGTCCTCGATGGCGCGAAACGGCTTGTCCCCGGTGCGCAGGAACACCTCGCGCAGGATCACATCCGGCGGGTTGGTGCGATTGGTCAGCACGATGCGCGTGGTGGCTTCCAGCCGCTGCGCCTCATAGGCGGAAAGCGCCGCGACGGGATCGTCATGCGCGCGCAACGCCGTGGTCAGCGCCCGGGCGTCGAGGATCGCCTGCCCCGCGCCGTTCGAGCCGCGCGGCACCATCGGGTGCGCGGCATCGCCGAGCAGGGTGATGCGGCCAAAGCTCCAGCGCGGCAGAGGATCCTGATCGACCATCGGGAACTCGAGCACGCTGTCGGCGGCCCGGATGAAGGCGGGCACGTCGAGCCAGTCGAAATGCCAGTCGGCAAAGGCCCGGATGAAATCGTCGAGCGAGCCGGTGCGATTCCAGTCGCGCTTGCGATAGTTCGGCGTTTCGATCTCGGCGACCCAGTTGACGAGTTGCAGGCCGTCGGCGCCGGCCGGGCGGATCGGATAGATCACCATCTTGCCATGCGACAGCCAGCCGGCGCGCACCATGCTGGCGCCCGACAGCATCGGCTTCCAGCGGGTGACACCGCGCCACATGTTGACGCCGGAATAGCGTGGCTCGCCCTCGCCGGGGAACAATTGCTTGCGCACCGCCGAGTTGATGCCGTCGCAGGCGATGGCAACGCGGCCACGCGCGGTGAAGCGGTCGGCACCGCCGGGCCCATCGGAGAACGACACGGTGACGCCGTCGTCGTCCTGTGCCGCAGCCACGCAGTGACGATTGGTGACGATGCGATCTGCTCCCGCCCGGGCGCGGAACGCATCCAGCAGCACCATCTGCAGGTCGCCGCGATGGATCGAGAACTGCGGATGATCGTAGCCGGCGCTGCGGCCGAGCGGCTCCTGGTAGATCAACTGGCCGAAACGGTTGAAGAAGGTCGCGTCGGTGGTCGTGATCGCGACCTTCGCGAGCGCATCCTCGAGCCCGAGCGCTGCAAGTTCCTTGGTCGCGTGCGGCAACAGGTTGATGCCGACGCCGACCTGCCTGATCTCGGCGGCGGACTCGAAGATGCGGCAGGGAATGTTTGCCTGATGCAGCGCGAGGCCGAGCGTCAGACCGCCGATACCGGCACCGACGATGATGACCTCGTCCATGCTTCCATTCCCTGATCTTTATTGTTGGTGGGATGAAACACGAATGGTAAGCCCACTGTCAATCTGCCCGCGTCACCTCTCCCCGCATGAGCGCGGCGGCGAAGAGAAGAGGTTCCGGCGCGGGGACTACCGCCCCTTCACGAAGCACATGCCCATGCGGGAGGTCTTGCCGGCAACCTGACACGCGAGCCCCTCGGCGCAGGTCCAGCCGCGAAAGCTGCGGTCGGTCTCGGCCGGCCTTTCGCCCGGCAGATAGCAATGCGCGCCCCAGCCGTCGCTGTATTCGGTGCCGGCAAGCTCGGCGCCGGCGCGCAGTTGCGGCCGGTTGGAGAAGCCGCGCGAGAAGTCCGGCGCCTTGCCGTCGCGGAAGCTTGCGAGGATGTCGCGGCGGCGAGGCTGGTCGCCGAAGAAATGCGGCGAGGCCGGCACCACGGTGGAGTTCGACGGCTTTGCCGCCATCCAGTCGACGCCGGGAAAATGGAAGCCGCCGATGCCGCGGGTCTGATGACAGCCGGCGCAGGTGACGTCGTTGAGGCGCCTCTCGAAGCCGGCCAGCGACTGGATGTTTTGCAACTTCGTTCCGTCGGCTGCGGCCTTCTGCAACGCGCCGACCACGTCACCTTCCGAGAACACCGCCGTGCCGGCCGTCCCCTCGCCTTGCACCATTCCGAACTCCGGCTCCAGGTTGCTGACGTCGAAACCGGTCGGGGTCGGTGCAACCGCGCCGGTTGCGAGGAATCTGTCGGGGATCAGCAGGGTGCCGCGATCGAGCTCGGCAAAATGCCTGGGATCGAGCAGCCATGCCTTGAAGTCGCGCTTCAGGGCCTCGTCGGCCAGAATGCGATCGCGATCGATCTGGTTCTCCAGCGGCACCTCGACAAAGCGCCTTGCCGCGCCGGCATAGTCGAAGACCTTCAGGAGATAGTCGGTGCGGAAGTCGCGCACCGCGGATTTCGGCGCGTGCGCGATCTGCAGATTGGTCTCGATGCGATCGATATTGCGGGCGTCGATCAGGTCGAGCGGGCCATCCTTGCCGAACAACCTGTCCATCGTCGGAGGCCTGCTGGCAGTCGCGAGCCAGCGCCGCGCGAGTTCGCGACAGGTCAGCGATGCATCGTTGTCGTCACCCTTCGCCTTCAGCACCAGGTTCAGGGTCATCGGCAACCGCTGCGACACCGCGTTCTCGCCGATCAGCGGCACGTCGGTGCGGGTCAGCCGGTAGATCAGCCGGATCTCGCCGCAATCTTTCGGCGCCACATAGGCGCGGTCCATGCGGTTGACGATGCCGGCCAGCACGAAGCGAACGTCAGAGGATTCAAACAGCGCGCGGTCGAACAGCTGGAACGCAAAGCCGTCGCCGACCCCGATGCTCTCGTTCGGCAGGCTTGCCTTGTGCTCTCCGACATAACGATCGAACTCGCGATCGAGCGCCTCGCGCACCGGCACCATCGCAGGCAATCCGAACAGATCGCGATTGGACAGCGGCGTATCGGCGGAACGCTCCGGCGCAAGCATCCGGCCGAGGCCAAAGCGGCCATCATCGAGCTCACGCAGGATCGCAGGGTCGATCACCGCCGCGCCGCGCTCGAGCGCGCGATCCTCCGCGGCACGCGAAGGCACGACGCCACCGAGCAGAACGGACATCACCAGGAGGCATTTCAGCGCGCGGCTCATGCCCCACTAACACCGCACGGCAAACCCTATTCAAGAAAAAAGGCGCTTCACATCGCGGTGAAGCGCCTTGGTATCGTCGCGTTTCGCAGATCAGCGAGAGACGATCAGGCCCTTGGTGGTGACGACCACCCAACGGCCGTCCTGCTTGCGGATGGCGTCGACACGGCCGAGGCCGGGGACGGGATCGCCGGCGTAAACCTCGTAGATGCCGCCGCGGCCCTCGATCAGTGCGCCGCCATTGCCGACGTCGCGCAGCGCCCAGCCGTCGACCACCGGCATACGGCCGACCTCGGGCCTTGGGGCGGCCGGTGCTGCCGCGGCAGTCGCCGGGGTGACCGAGCCGGTCACCTCGCGGGCGGGCGTCGCAGCGGCGACGGTCGTCTGCGGGGCACGGAGCTTGTCGACGGTCTCGCTGAGCTTGTTGAGCCTGGCGATCGGCTCGGCCTGGGCCTTCTCGACCTTCTCGATCCGGTCACTGGCCTTGCTGAACTGAGCCTGGCCGGCCTTGGCGGTCTGCTCCACGCTGGCCTTCAGCGCGGCGATTTCCGATTCAATCCGGGCGAGCGAGGCATCGGCCGTTTCCTTGGCGGCGGCGTTGGCAGCGTCCTTGGCAGCCACATCCCTGACGGAGGCAGCGGCGGGGGCGGCGAGATGGCCAAGCCCGGCGGTCGCGAGCGCACCACCGATGGCCCCTGCCACGGTCGCCAGCGCAATGACGGCGGCCATGGCCCCGAACCGGCGCGTGCCGACGGGTTTACCTGCTGTCTTGGCGCCCTGCTCGGCACCCGGCTTTGAGGCGGATGCCTCGTGGTCCCAGGTCCGGTCACCGGGCGCCATGATCATCAGCTTGCCCGGGAAGCGCGGCTCCTCACGCTTGCCGGTCTCGACCTTGGGCACGTCCATGTTGGTCGGCTCGATCTTCGCGTCGATCCTGGCCTCAATCATGGGATCGAGCCGGGACGGCTCAATCTTGGGGGATTCAACCTTGGGAGCGTCCATCCTGGGCGCGTCGGCCTTTGGCGAGGTCTCTTCCTGCTCGGGCGCGAGCCTGGGAGCCTCGACACCGGCTGCGGCCATCACGGGCTCGCTCTTCGCCGCCATCTCGGCGCCGGCTTGACCGCTGACCGGCTCGCTCTGCTGCTCACTCACGTTCAAAGTCTCCAGACTGGGTTGACAATTCGGTAACTTTTATTGCTTGCGAAATGGTTACCCCGCGCCGCCATTACCTAAATTTTAGGGAGTTTTCCGGGCCGGATTTGGGCGATGTTGCCATGCGGCAATCTGCGTCAGCTCCGTTTGCGCGCGGCGCTTTCCCGATTAACATACCGCCGTCTTCCAGCCAGAAGGCAGGAGAGCACCATGACGATCGAGAAGTGCATCAATGAATTTGATGTCGATGACGTCATTTTTGAGGAAGGCTCGACCGGCCGCGAGCTGTTTGTCGTGCTCGACGGCACCGTCGACATCGCCAAGATCGATGGTGGACACAAGACGGTGATCGTCAGCCTTGGCAAGGGCGAGTTCTTCGGCGAGATGGCCGTGATCGACGGCTCGGCGCGCTCGGCAACCGCGATTGCCTCCGCGCCCGCGACGCGGGTGATGCGGATCAACCACGCCCGCTTCGTCTATCTGGTCAGCCAGCAGCCGGCCTTCGCGCTGATGGTGATGGATGCGCTCTCGAAACGCCTGCGCGCGTCCAACGCCGTCACTTACCGAGCGGCGGCTTCCCCATGAGCGAGCGCAAACCGAGCCCCTTCAAGACGCTGTTCGAGGCGGATGTCGCAACGCTGATTCAAGCCGCCGACGACGTTTACCAGATCCGCTTCAAGAACCGCGCAGCGAATGCCTATCTCGTGCGCGGCAGCAAGCGAACCATCATGATCGACGTCGGGCTGTCGACCAATTATCCGTCGCTGGTCGCCTGTCTCAACCATCTCGGCATAACGCCCGAGATGATCGACATGGTGGTGCTGAGCCACGAGCATCTCGATCACATCGGCGCGGCGTATCATTTCCATGGCTCAGCCTACATCGCTGCGCACCGGCTCGCCGCCAACAAGATCATGCTGCGCGACGACTTCTCGATGCTGCGCAAGATGTTCAACGAGCCGAACGTGCCGATCGACATCGACATCTGGCTCGAGGAAGGTAATTTGATCGACCTCGGCAATTTCCGCCTCAACGTGATGTACACGCCGGGCCATACCTCGGCCTGCATCTCGCTGTTCGATCAGGACAAGGGGCTGCTGTTCGCCGCCGATACGCTGATGCCCGGCGGCGTGATGGGCGGCGTGTTCGGCTCCGGCTCGATCGCCGACTACATCCAGTCGCTGGAGCGGCTGAAAGGCCTCAATTCGAAGATCCTGCTGTCGGGTCACGGCCGGCTGTCCGACACGCCACAGGACGACGTGCGAATCGCACTGCAACGCTCGCATGCCCTGCTCGAGGACACCGCGCAATTGTTCGATGCGCTCGATGCGCGCTCGAATTTCGAGCCGATCATGCAGTCGGTGCGCGACCTCAACAAGCTCGACGATTGAGCCTCGGCCCCGGCCAAAGCCGCCCGTTGTGGCTGGCCACGCCTTTGCACTAGGATCGGTTCGTAACGACCAAGAATCATGGACACGGCGATGCAAGCCGTTGCCGATAGCGGGGAGACGAAACCGATGCAGGCTGACACGATGGCGCAGATGCGCCGCCGGGTGGTGATCTCCTCCACGATCGGCAACGCGCTGGAATGGTTCGACTTCACCGTCTTTGGCCTGTTCGCCGGCATCCTGAGCAAACTGTTCTTTCCGGCGGACAATCCGCATTCCTCGCTGCTGCTGACCTTCGCGACATTCGGGATCGCCTTTGCGGCCCGGCCGTTGGGCGGCCTGGTGTTCGGGCTCTATTCCGACAAGCACGGCCGCAAGAAGGCGCTGGTCGTGATGATATCGCTGATGGCTGTTGGCACCGGCCTGCTCGGCCTGCTGCCGACCTATGGCGCGATCGGAATCGCGGCGCCGCTGCTATTGCTGCTGGCGCGGCTGATCCAGGGCTTTTCCGCCGGCGGCGAGTTCGGCAGCGCCAGCGCCATGCTGATCGAATTCGCGCCGCCCGGCCGGCGCGGCCTCTACGGCTCGTTCCAGATGGTGTCGCAATCGCTCGCGTTTGGCCTCGGTGCCGCGATGGCGATCGGCCTCAATGTCAGCCTGTCGCCGGACGCCTTCGCGAGCTGGGGTTGGCGCGTGCCGTTCATCCTCGGCATTCTGATCGGGCCGACCGGATGGTACCTGCGCCAACGGTGCGACGAGTCGCCTGAATTCAAGGCGTATCTCGCCGAGCGGGCCGCGACCGCGCAGCCGGCCAGGCAGACCACACTCGGCCAATTGTTCTCCGAACATCCACGCGAGTTGATCGCCTCGTTCTGCCTGATCGCGGCCGGCACGGCGATCAACTATGTCAATGCGATCTTTCTACCGACCTATGCGGTCGCCGAGCTGAAGCTGCCGATCCTGAATGCACAGCTCGGCCTGCTCGTCGTCAGCCTCATCAATGCGGCGGTGGCGGTCGCCAGCGGCGCCCTCTCCGACCGGATCGGTCGCCGCGCGGTGCTCGTTCCGGCACTGATCGTCTACAGCCTGCTGTTCTATGTGATCTTGCAGCGGCTCGTCGCCGCCCCGACCACCGCCAACCTCTGGCAGTTGCAGATCGTCGCGGTGCTGCTCGGCGCCCTGGCCGGGCCGATGCCGGCCTTCATGACCGAGATCTTTCCGGTCGGCGTGCGCTCCACCGGAGCATCGCTGATGTACAATCTCGCCGTGATGCTGTTCGGCGGGCTGGCGCCGTTCATCAACACCTGGCTGGTGCAGATCACCGGCGACAAGGCGGCTCCCGTCTACTACATCCTGTTCGCCGCGGCAGTGGGTCTCGTGGGCTTGGCGGTCTATCGCGGGCGACCGTCCGTACCCGGCATTGCAACTCAACCGGCGCAATGACCTCCGCGTGCGCGACCACGCATGCGGCGCTGCATTTGACAAATCCGCGCGTGGCCTGTTCAACAGCGGCAATAACAACGCTGAAGAACAGGGAGCGAGGACCATGAAGCTTTACGACTCGATCGGACCCAATCCGCGCATCGTGCGCATGTTCATGGCGGAGAAGGGCATCGAGATCCCCAAAGAGACCGTCGATCTGCGCAAGGGCGAGAACCGCGAGGAAGCGCATCTGAAGCGCAATCCACACGGCCAGATGCCGGCGCTCGAGCTCGACTGCGGCAACTACCTCTCGGAGATCACGGCGATCTGCGAATATCTCGAGGAGAAGCACCCCTCGCCCGCGATGATCGGCACCACGCCGGAAGAGCGCGCGGAGTGCCGGATGTGGACGCGCCGCGTCGATCTCAACATCGCCGAGCCGCTCGCCAACGGCTACCGCTTCGGCGAGGCGCTGAAATTCTTCGAGAAGCGCATTCCGGTGGCGCCCGAGGCCTCGCCCGGGCTGAAGATGATCGCCGCCAACCGGATCAAATGGTTGAACGACCAGATGGCCGACGGCCGCGACTACATCTGCGGCAAGCGCTTCACCCTCGCCGACATGCTGCTGTATTGCTGGCTCGATTTCGGCAACCAGGTCGGCCAGCCGCTGGACCAGTCGAACGCCAACATCGTGGCCTGGTTCAACCGCGTCGGCGCGCGGCCGTCGGTGAAGGCGTAGGCCTCTTCTTATCCTCCCCTGGAGGGGGAGGATCGGTTCGCATGAAGCGTAGCGCAATGCGAACCGAGGTGGGGTGATCTCTCCACTCGGGCAGCGTTCACGCGGAGAGACCTTCACCCCACCTCGCCGCTCATTGCATTCGCGTCGATCCTCCCCCTCCAGGGGAGGATGAAGGACACCGGACCAAATCGTTGGTCGCCTCAAATCACCACCGGCTTGTCGGGCAGCTCGTTAGGGCCGCCGGCCATGGGCGGGAAATATCGTGCCAGCTCCCGCGATACCGCCTCGATCCCCTTGATCACACCTTGCTCGAACCGGCCGGCCCGAAAGTCCGTTTCCATCGCGCGGCAAATCGCTTCCCAGCCGGCGTGGCCGACCTTCGCGTCGATGCCACGATCAGCGACGATCTCGACGTCGCGGTCGGCGAGCAGAAGATAAATCAGAACACCGTTGTTGTGATGGGTGTCCCAGATCCGCAGATGCGCGAATACGTCGAGCGCCCGCTCCCGCGCCGGCTGATCGCGGAACAGCGGCACCCCGTCGAGCGCGCCCTCGACGACGAAGCGGATCTGGCCGGAATGGGTGGCCTCGCCGGCCTTGATCGCCTGCTCGATTGCGTCGAGCACGCGCGGCGGAAACTCGCGCCGCACACGCCAGCGATGTTCGAGCAGATGCTTCCCGATGCGCTTGATGCCCATATGCCTACCAGCTCCCCGAGGCGCCGCCGCCGCCGAAGCTGCCGCCTCCGCCGCTGAAACCGCCGCTGTCGCTCGAGCTCGAGCCGCTGCTCCAGCCACCACCGCCGCCCGACCAGCCGCCGGAATAACCGCCGCCACGCCGGTACGGTCCCGAGCCGGCCGCCGGACCGCCGAAATTCAATCCGCCGAAGATCAATGCTGCGACGGCCGCGAATAGCCCGATCACCAGGGCGGTGGCGAGCGAGCCGACGACCATCCAGGTGAAGACACCGACGATGCCGCCAGTCGCGGCCGAGCCCAATAGCCGCCCCAGCATGGCGCGCAACACGCTGGCCACGATGATGACGACGAAGATCACGACCGGATTGGCAAAGTCGACCAGGTTCGGCCCCTTCCAATGCTCGGGCTCCGGTGCCGGCAAATGCTCGCCATTGATCAGGCGGATCATGCGGTCGACGCCGGCCGAGATGCCGCCGGCGAAATCGCCTGCCTTGAATTTCGGCGTGATGTCCTCGTCGATGACGCGGTGGGTGACGACGTCGCTCAGCACGCCTTCGAGGCCGTAGCCGACCTCGATGCGCAGATGCCGGTCGTTCTTGGCGACGACGAGCAACGCGCCGTCGTCGACCTTCTTGCGCCCGATCTTCCAGGTCTCGGCAACGCGGATCGAGAACTGCTCGATCGTCTCCTCGCCGGTGGTCGGCACGATCAGGACCGCGATCTGGCTGCCCTTGCGGGTCTCCAGATCCTTCAGCCTGTCGTTCAGCGACGAAACGTCACTCGCCGACAGCGTCCCGGTCTGATCGACGACGCGGCCGGTGAGCTGAGGCACCGCGACCTCGGCCCACGCCGGGCACACGAAGCCCAGCAGGAAGGCGAGCAGGATGATGCGTGCGGCGGTCATCGCGTTGGTGGGCACGCCCACGCTATTTCGACGGCGCGGGCGCTGGCGCTGGCGCCGGATTGAAATCGACCTTCGGCGCGGTCGAGATCTCCTTCTCGTTCTCGACCGAGAAGTTGGGCTTCTCCTTGTAGTCGAACACCATCGCGGTCAGGTTGTTCGGGAAGGTACGGATGCCGACATTATAGTCCTGCACGGCCTTGATGTAGCGGTTGCGCGCCACGGTGATGCGGTTCTCGGTGCCTTCGAGCTGCGCCATCAGATCGCGGAACAGCGCATCCGATTTCAGCTGCGGGTAATTTTCGGTGACGACCAGGAGCCGCGACAGCGCGCTGGTCAGTTCGCCCTGCGCCTGCGTGAACTTCTGGAACGCGGCCGGATCGTTCAGCACCTCGGGCGTTGCCTGGATGCTGCCGACCTTGGCGCGCGCGTTGGTGACGCCGAGCAGCACGTCCTTCTCCTGCTGCGCAAAGCCCTTCACCGAGTTGACCAGGTTCGGCACCAGATCGGCACGCCGCTGGTACTGGTTCACCACTTCCGACCAGCTCGACTTGACCGTCTCGTCATTGGTCTGGATCGCGTTGTAGCCGCAGTTGGTCAGGCTCAATGTCGCCAGCGCTGCCAGCACGGTCCAAAGCTTGCGCATGAAGATGGCCCTCCCGGTGGATTCTCGCATCACGGTAACAGATTTTCGCCCGACAATCCCGCGTGGCGGGATACATGGCCGGTTTTGCCGATGATGGCCCTTGCCTATCCCTCCTTGCGCCGTTCATCATGGCGAAAAATCGATCCTGGGAGGATCCATTGGCGTCTGAACAATTCGAGACGATCGTCGTCGAGCGGCCTGATCCTGCGATTGCGCGGATCGTGATGAACCGCCCCGAGGCGCGCAACGCCCAGAACCTGCAGATGACTTACGACCTCAACGCCGCCTTCGACCAGGCGGTGCAGGACGACGCAATCAAGGTCATCGTCCTCGCCGGCAACGGCCCGCATTTCTCTGCCGGTCATGATCTCAGGCCTGGAGCCAAGAACCAGGCGGGCGTTGATTTCCCGCCAGTTGGAAATTGGGGCGGCTTCGCCGAACCCAACGCCCATGGCCGCTTCGCGCGCGAGCAGGAGATCTATCTTCAGATCACACGGCGTTGGCGCAATTTGGCCAAGCCGACGATCGCGGAGGTGCATGGCAAGTGCATCGCGGGCGGGCTGATGCTGGCCTGGGCCTGCGACCTGATCGTCGCGAGCCATGATGCCGAGTTCTGCGATCCCGTGGTGACGATGGGCGTCTGCGGCGTCGAGTGGTTCGTGCATCCCTGGGAGCTCGGTGCGCGCAAGGCCAAGGAGATGCTGTTCACCGCCGACGTCTGGAGCGCCGACGAGGCGCATCGCCTTGGCATGGTCAATCACGTCGTGCCGCGCGGCGATCTCTCCTCCTTCACGCTGGCGCTGGCGCGACGGATCGCGGCCAAGCCCGCCTTCGCGCTGAAGCTCTCCAAGGAAGCGGTGAACCGCTCGATCGACATCATGGGCCAGCCCGCTGCAATCGATCAGGCCTTCGCGCTGCATCAGCTTTGCCACGCGCATAATCTGCAGGAATTCGGAATGGTGGTGGACCCCGCGGGCCTGCATCCCTCCGTCAAGAAAACCGCCAACGTGAAGTAGACCAGATGGACCTCACTCTCAGCGACGAGCAGCGCCTGCTGCGCGAAAGTGCCGACCGCTTCGTGGCGGAGACCTTTACATCAGACCATCGCAAGAAGGCGGCGAACGATCCGCTGGGTTATTCGCCGGCAATCTGGAAACAATTTGCCGAGCTCGGCTGGCTGGCGCTGCCGATCAGCGAGGCCCATGGCGGGCTTGGCGGCGGCGCGATCGAGATCGGGCTGTTGATGGAGGCGTTCGGGCGCGGACTGGTGTCCGAGCCGTTCCTCTCCACCGTCGTGATCGGCGCGGCGCTGGTCGCCGAATGCGGCAACGAGGCGCAAAAGCAGGCGATCCTGCCCAAGGTCGCCGAGGGCGCGCTCACGCTGGCCTTTGCGCATTCGGAGCGCGCCGCGCGCTTCGACCTCAGCCATGTCGACACCACTGCGACGAAAACTGCCGACGGCTGGCGGCTGAGCGGCAACAAGATCGCGGTGCTCGATGGCGCGGCCGCGAACCAAATCATCGTCTCCGCCCGCGTTGCCAACGCCAATGGCGCATCCGGCAAGCTCGGCCTGTTCCTGGTGCCAGCTGGTGCACCCGGCGTCGCTCCGCGCGACTACGCGCGGCTCGGTGGCGGGCGCGGCTGCAATCTCGGTCTCAGGGATGTGCAATTGCCCGCCGACGCGCTGCTCGGCGACGGCAAGGATGCGCTGGCCGCGATCGAGACCGTGGTCGACCGCGCGATGGCCGCGCTCGGTGCCGAAGCGGTCGGCATCATGCAGACACTGCTCGACACCACGCTCGAATACACCAAAATCCGCAAGCAGTTCGGCCGACCGCTGTCGGCCAACCAGGTGATCCGCCACCGCCTCGCCGACGTGGCGATGCAGGTCGACGAGGCGCGCTCGATGGCACTGCGAGCTGCGCTTATGGCCAATGCCGAGCCTGCGGCCCGCAGCCGTGCGGCGTCCGGCGCCAAGGCGAAGATCGGCAAATGCGCGCGCTTCGTCGCCGAGCAGGCGGTGCAGCTGCACGGCGCCATGGGCGTCACCGAAGAACTCGATATCGGCGCCTATTTCAAGCGGCTGCTCGCCTTCGACACGCTGTTCGGCGGCAGTGCCCATCACTATCGCCGCCACGCCGCTTTGAGCGGCCGTGTCCAGGCGTAGACGGAGAGCGTACCATGGATCTCACCTTCAGTGCCGAGGAACGCGCCTTCGAAAAGGAAGTCCGCGACTACATCGCCGAGAGCCTGACGCCGGAGATGAAGCGCGCCACCGCGCTGACGCCGTCGGTGTTCTCCGATCCCGATATCGGCATGGCCTGGCAGCGCGCGCTGCACAGAAAGGGCTGGGGCGCGCCGGGCTGGCCGGTCGACCATGGCGGCCCGGACTGGACGCCGGCGCAACGCTGGATCTTCGAGGCCGAATGCGCCCGCGCCGGCGTGCCCAATGTCAACGTGATGGGCGTCAAGATGGTCGGCCCCGTCATCATCGGCTTCGGCTCCCCCGAGCAGAAGAACTTTTACCTGCCGCGAATCCTCTCGGGTGAAGACTACTGGTGCCAGGGCTATTCCGAGCCGGGCTCGGGCTCCGACCTGTCGTCGCTGAAGACCCGCGCGGTGCGTGATGGCGACGACTACATCATCAACGGCACCAAGATCTGGACCACACATGCGCATCACGCCAACCGCATGTTCGCACTGGTGCGAACCAGCGACGGCGAGCGGCAGCAGGACGGCATCAGCTTCATCCTGATCGACATGAAGACGCCTGGAATCACCACGCGCCCGATCCTGACCATCGGCGGCGATCACGAGGTCAACCAGGTGTTTTTCGACGACGTCCGCGTCCCCGTCGCCAACCGCGTCGGCGAGGAAGGCAAGGGCTGGACCTACGGCAAATATCTGCTCGAGTTCGAGCGCGGCTCCGGCATCGCGTCCGCCAAGCTGCGCGAGGCGCTGAAGACGATCTCCGATCTCGCCGAGTCTGATGTCACCGGCCGCGCCATCGCGGACCCCGACATCGCGATGCGGATGTCGGAGGTCGAAGTCGACATCGATGCGCTCGAGATGACCGAACTCAGGGTGCTATCGGCGCTGCAGACCGGACAGAACCCCGGCGCGGTGTCATCGCTGATCAAGCTGCGGGTCAGCGAGATCCGCCAGGCGGTGACGCGGCTCGGCGTCGATGTGATCGGCCAGGACGGCCTTGCCGTCGAGCCGGCGCGGCCGTTCTACCGGCTGAACCACGAGCCGGCGATCCCGGAGGAACTGCTGCCGGTGGTGCCGGAATATCTCAACGGGCGGGCGTATACGATCTTCGGCGGATCGTCCGAGATCCAGCGCGACATCATCGCGAAGATGGTGCTGGGGCTGTAGGCGGGCGCGCGCGGCGCCAGCCCCGAATCTCGCGCAACAACTTCGAGGTTCCGCGTTCGATGCGGCGCATCGCCCCGGAATGACGGCTAAGCAGCCGTCACCTTCGCGTCCTGGATCGCCTGCCAGATCTTCACCGGCGTCAGCGGCGTGTTGAGCTGGGTGATCCCGATCTCGCTCAGCGCATCCATCACGCCGTTGGTGATGCAGGGCGGCCCACCGATCGCGCCCGACTCGCCGCAGCCCTTGGCGCCGAGCGGATTGGTCTTGCACGGCGCGGAGGGATCGAGCGTCACCGTGATCGGCGGAACGTCCGAGGCGCGCGGGATGCAATAGTCCTGGTAGCTTGCGGTCAGAAGCTGGCCTTCCTCGCTGTAGGCGACGCCTTCGTACAGGGCCTGGCCGATGCCCTGGACAACGCCGCCGTGCACCTGCCCCGTCACCAGCATCGGATTGACCGCAACGCCGACGTCGTCGACCGTGGTGTAGCGGACCACCCGCGTGACGCCGGTCTCGGGATCGATCTCGACCTCGCAGATGTGCGTGCCGTTCGGCCAGCTCGGGCCGTCGACATTGCCCTCGCTCTCGACCGAGAGCTTGGCGCCGCTTTCCTTCTTCGCGATCTCGAACAGGCTGATGCGCCTGTCGGTGCCGACCACCGTGAGGAAGCCGTCGCGATACTCGATGTCGCCGACGGAGGCTTCGAGCAGGTGGGAGGCTTTGTCGCGCGCCTTCTTGATCATGTCATTGGTGGAGACCGCAACCGCGGTGCCGCCGACGAACAGCGAGCGCGAGCCGACGCTGCCGAAGCCGGTGGCAAGATCGGTGTCGCCCTGGATGACGTCGATCTTGTCCATGGCAATTCCAAGCGTATCGGCGATCATCTGGGTATACGTAGTGGCGAGGCCCTGCCCCATCGCCATGGTGCCGGAATGCAGGACGACGCGGCCTTCGGCGGTCGCATGCAGCGAGACGTTTTCGGTGTGGGCGCGGCCGCCGGTCCATTCGATGTAGCTGGTCAGGCCGCGACCGTAGAGCAGGCCCTTCTTCTTCGCCGCCTTCTTGCGCGCAGCAAAGCCGTTCCAGTCGGCCAAATCGGACGCGCGCTCCAGCATGTGCGCGAAGGCGCCGGAGTCGTACACCTGTCCGACCGCGTTGGTGTAGGGCAACTGCGCCGGCTTGATGTAGTTGACCTTGCGGATGGTGCGCGGGTCCATGCCGATCTGTCGCGCGGCGGCATCGAACAGTCGCTCCACGATGAACACCGCCTCGGGCCTGCCGGCGCCGCGATAGGCGCCGACCGGCGCGGTGTTGGTCATCACAGACTTCACTTCGAAATGCACCAGCGGCAGATCGTAGACGCCGGTCTGCACGAACGGGCCGAGCACCAGCGGGATGATGTTGGCGGTGCCCGACGAGTAAGCGCCGGTGCCGCCGATCGAGCGCACGCGGTAGGCCAGCACGCGGCCCTTGGCGTCGAGCGCGAACTCGCCGGTCGAGGTGAGGTCGCGGCCATGGGTGCCGCCGACGAACTCGTCGGTGCGGTCGCCGCGCCAGCGGATCTTCTCGTTCAGCTTGGTCGCGGCATAGGCGACGATGCCGTCTTCGGGATAGAGGCTGGTCTTCTGGCCGAAGCCACCGCCGATGTCGCCGACCAGCACGCGCACGCTGTCCTTCGGCCGCTTCAGGATCGATTCCGCCAGCAGATCACGGGTCGAGCCCGGGGTCTGCGACTGCACATGGAGAATGAGCCGGCCGGTCTTCTTCTCGATCTCGGCGATGGTCGAGCGCGGCTCCATCGCCGACGGCACCAGGCGCTGACTGACCAGGTCGAGCGACACCTTGTGCGCGGCGTTGGCAAAGGCCTCCTCGACCTTGGCGGCGTCACCATAGCTCATCGCGGCCACGATGTTGTCGGGCGCATCCGGCCAGACCGCCGGCGCGCCCGGCTTGATCGCCTCGACCGGATCGACCACCGAAGGCAGCACCTCGTAATCGACCTCGATCGCCTCGGCCGCCGTCTGCGCAAGCACACGCGAGGTCGCGACCACAGCCGCAACACCCTCGCCGGCGTAGCGCACGACTTCGTGCGCCAGCAGCCGCCGCGGCGGCACGGTCATCGGCGAGCCGTCGGGGCGCTTGAAGATCGCGAGCGTCGGCAGCGTGCCGATATCATCCTTGACGAGGTCGGCGCCGGTATAGACCGCCTTGACGCCGAGCATCTCGAGCGCCGCCTTGGCGTCGATCGACTTGATATTGGCGTGGGCATGCGGCGAGCGCAGCACGTGCAGCCAGAGCGCGCCGTCCTGCGGCTTGTCGTCGATGAAATGCCCCTTCCCGGTGAGCAGCCGCTGGTCTTCCAGACGCTTGACCGGCTGGCCCGCACCAAAACGCATATTGCCGGGAAGAATGTTCATCGGAGGGTCCTTGATTTCGGAAATTTCGGCGGGTTTTAACGGATTTTCGGCGCGAGACAACACGCCCGGAAACGACGAGGCAATGCGCCTGATGCAACGCGCAAGCCAGCTTTAGTCGAGATCGCGCAACGCGGCCTCGACCACCTTGCGCTGCTCGGCCGTCAGCGGCGCCTGCGGCGGCACGGGGTCGCCGACGTCGTAGCCCTGGATCGCGAGCCCGGCCTTGATGCAGGCGGCGAGGTTGAAGCGGGCGAACGCCTCGTTGATGTGCCAGAGCTTGCGCTGCAGGGCCATCGCCTCGTCCCAGCGGGCGCGGCGGCACAGATTATAGAGCTCGACGCTCTGCCGCGGGATGATGCAGGCCGGGCCAGCCATCCAGCCATGGCCGCCGATCAGCATCACCGCGGCCGGAATATGGGCGGAGGCCGAGAACACTTTCAGGCTGTCGCCGCAGCGATTCATGATCGACAGCAGCCGGCCGGTGTTGGTCGAGGCGTCCTTGATGTAGCCGATCCGCGGATGCTCGGCGAGGCGCGCGATGACATCGAGCGTGAGGTCGGAGCGCTGGAAATTCGGATTGGTGTAGATCACGACCGGGATGTCGACGGCGTCGGCGATGGCGCGGAAATAGGATTCCACCTGGGCGTCACTGAGCGGAAAATACGCCTCCAGGATTGCGAGAATGCCGGCGGCACCGCGCTTCTGGCAGGCCTTGGCTTGCGCCACCGCATCGGCCGTCGAGGTCGAGGCGACGCCGGCCACCACGGGCACGCGGCCCTGCGCGGCCTCGATCGTGGTCGCCACCACCTGCATGCGCTGCGCATTGTTGAGATAGGCGAATTCGCCGGTCGAGCCGAGCGGCGTCAGTCCATGGACACCGGTCTCGATCAAATCGTCGCAAAGCCGGCCCAGCACCTCGGTGCGGATATGGCCGGCGGGATCGACCGGGGACACCAGATAGGGAAAGACGCCGTGGAAATCAGCCATTTGCGAGCCTCGTTGACGGCGAGACATAATCGGGATCGTGCGCAAAGGGAAGCGGCTCGCCGCTACGCAGGGCGTCGAGCACCGCTGCAAAGTCGGTTACCGCGCGGAAACCGAGCAGCCGTTCGGCCTTGCTCGCGTCATAGATCCGGCCGATCGATCCCGGCAAATGCCAGCCGCGGCGCGCGAACAGCGCCGGCGCGGCGGGGAAATGGCGCGCGATCACGCCGGCCGCGTCCGTCTTCAGGTCAGCGACGTCGCTGCGCGCAAACGGCGTCGGCGCGCTGATCACGAACACCTCGAAGCCGCGGATTTTCTCCAACGCCACGACATGGGCGTCGGCAGCATCCTCGACCGTGAGGCGGCGATACAACAGCTCGGTCGCCTTCAGGTTCTCGCCATGGATATCGCGGATCGTGTCGTCGTCCTCGGGGAAGAAGCGGCTGGTGCGCAGCACCGCGCAATTCAGCCCGTGCTCGCGGCTGTAGAGCCGGCACAGCCCTTCGGCGGCGAGCTTTGTCACGCCGTAGATGTTGCGCGGCTCGAGCGGTCCCGAGGTTTCGTCGAGCCACACCGCTGCGTGGCCTTCCTCGTCGCGGATCGCTTGCGAGATCATCAGCGAGGTCGTCGAGGTGAAGACGAAGCGGTCGTGGCCCGCAGCGGCGGCCGCTTGCAGCAGGTTGAGCGTGCCTGACACGTTGACGTCGACAAAGGCCTGCGGCGCGAACCGCGCGATGTCGGGCTTGTGCAGGGCGCCGCCATGGATCACGGCCTCGATGCCGTGATCGCCGAACACCCGGTCGACCACCGACCGGTCGGCCACCGAGCCGACCACATCGGTCGCCTCGCCCGGGACGACGTCGAAGCCGGTCACGTGATGGCCGGCCTGTCGAAGCCGCGGCGCGAGGAAACGGCCGAGCCAGCCGGAGGAGCCGGTCAACAATACGCGCATGAATTCCGCCCGGCCCCGCGCCTTCAGAACACCTTGGCGATCGCGGCCCGCGCGTCGCCCTGGATCTGTTTCAGATGATCCGGCCCGCGGAAGCTCTCGGCGTAGATCTTGTAGACATCCTCGGTGCCGGAGGGGCGCGCGGCAAACCAGCCGGCCTCGCTCTCGACCTTGATGCCGCCGAATGGCTGATCGTTGCCCGGCGCCTTGGTCCTGACCGCGCGCACGGCATCGCCGGCGAGCACGGTCATGTTGAGCTGTTCGGGCCCAAGCGCCTTCAGCGCGTTCTTCTGCTTCGGCGTCGCCGCGACATCGATGCGCTCGTAATAGGGAACGCCGAGTTCGGCGGTCAGCTCCTTGAACAATTCGCTGGGATCGCGACCGGTCTTGGCGATGATCTCCGCCGCCAGCAGGCCGAGGATGATGCCGTCCTTGTCCGTGGTCCACGCCGAGCCGTCGCGCTTCAGGAACGACGCGCCGGCGCTTTCCTCGCCGGCAAAGCCGAAGCCGCCGCTACCGAGTCCGTCGACGAACCATTTGAAGCCGACCGGCGTCTCCACCAGCTTGCGGCCCAGCTTCTTCGCCACGCGATCGATGATCGAGCTCGACACGATGGTCTTGCCGATCGCAGCGTCCTTGCTCCAGTGCGGCCGGTGCGCGAACAGATAGGCGATCGCGGTGGCGAGGAAGTGGTTCGGGTTCATCAGCCCGTTCGAGCGGGTCACGATGCCATGGCGGTCGGCATCGGTATCGTTGGCAAACGCAACGTCGAACCGATCGCGCATCCCGATCAGGCTCGCCATCGCATAAGGTGACGAGCAATCCATCCGGATCTTGCCGTCCCAATCCGCGGTCATGAAGCGGAAGGTCGGATCGACCGCCTCGTTGACCACTGAGGCGTTGATGCCGTAGCGCGCGATGATGGGGTGCCAGTAATGCACCGCCGCCCCGCCGAGCGGATCGATGCCGATCTTGACCCCGGCGGACTTGATCAGCGCGAGATCGACGGTGTTGCCGAGATCTGCAACGTAGGGCGTGATGAAGTCGTGCAGATGCGTGGTCGCTGCCTTGCGCGCGCGATCATACGGCAACCGCGCGACGCCCTTGAGACCCGCCTCGATGTACCGGTTGGCGTTCTTCTCGACCACGGCGGTGACATCGGTATCGGCCGGACCGCCATGCGGCGGATTGTACTTGTAGCCACCGTCCTCCGGCGGATTGTGTGACGGCGTAATGACGACGCCGTCGGCGAGGCCCGTGCTGCGGCCCTTGTTGTAGCTCAGGATCGCGTGCGAGATCACCGGCGTCGGAGTATAGCCGCCCTGCGCGTCGATCATGATCTCGACGCCATTCGCCGCAAACACCTCGACCGCACTGGCTAGCGCCGGCTCGGCCAGCGCATGTGTATCGATGCCGATGAACAGCGGCCCAGTGAGCCCCTTCTCGCGGCGGTAATCGCAGATCGCCTGCGTGGTGGCGAGGATGTGGTCCTCGTTGAAGGAATTCTTCAGCGACGAACCGCGATGGCCCGAGGTGCCGAACGCAACCCGCTGGGTGGGATCGCCGGCGTCGGGTTTGCCGGAAAAATAGGCCGTGACCAGCCGCGGCACATTGGCAAGCTGGGCGGGATCGATGGGTTTGCCGGCGGCAGGATTTGGTGCAGTCACGTGACCTCTCAGATCTGGTATCGCCGCCCATCAGCACAACGAGTGATGCTCATTGCGTAACATCTGGGCGTGCTACCATGGCGGCTTACGTTCAATCAAGCCGAGGGCTTTTCGTTCCGTGCCGTCAGCGGCAATCCGCTATTCGACGTCGATCTGCTTTACTTTCTCGCGCAGCTCGTCGACCAGCACCCGCTTGTTCTCGGTATAGTCGACCGGCACCACCACGAGGTGCACGCCTCCGCCGGAGAAGGCGCGCTCCAGCGTCGGGACGATCGCCTCCGTGCTCTCGATCCGCGAGCCCTTGGCGCCGTAGCTTTCGGCATATTTGACGAAATCCGGATTGCCGAAGGTGAGGCCGAAATCGGGGAAATTGTCGACCGCTTGCTTCCAGCGGATCATGCCGTAGGCGGAATCCTCCAGAATCAGGATCACCAGGTTGAGTTTGAGGCGGACCGCAGTCTCGAGCTCCTGCGAGTTCATCATGAAGCCGCCGTCGCCGCATACCGCGAGCACGCGGTTCTTCGGATACAGCATCGCCGCCATCATCGCCGACGGCAGGCCGGCGCCCATGGTGGCGAGCGCGTTGTCGAGCAGCAGCGAGTTCGCGAGCAGCGTGCGGTAGTTGCGCGCGAACCAGATCTTGTACATGCCGTTGTCGAGCGCGACGATGCCGTCCTCGGGAATGACCTGCCGCACGTCGTGCACGATGCGCTGCGGCGTCGGCGGCCAGCGGCCCTCGGTGGCCCGATCGGTGATCTTCGCCAAAATGCCTTCACGCAGGCTGAGCAGCGCGCTGGCATGCGGCAACTTTCCCGCGACACGATCAGCCAGCAGTTCGAGGCTCGGCCCGACATCACCGATCACCTCGCATTGCGGGAAGTAGACCTGCTCGACGTTCGCGGCCGTGTAGCTGACATGGATCACCTGCGGCCCCTTCGGGCCCATGATGAACGGCGGCTTCTCGATCGTGTCGTGCCCGATCGCGATGATGAGGTCGGCGCGGTCGATCGCCTCATGCACATAGTCGCGCTCGCTCAGCGCGGCGGTTCCCATGTACTGATTGGTGCCGCCCGAGACCGTGCCCTTGCCCATCTGTGTGGTGAAGAACGGGATCTTGGTGCGCCGTACGAAGTCGCCGATCCCGGCGGTCGAGCGCGGACGCGATGCCGCCGCGCCGAGCATGATCAGCGGGCGCTGCGCCTTCAGGATCATGTCGGCGGCGCGGTCGAGCGCAGCCGCGTGCGCGATCGGAATTTCGATCGGGTGTGGCGGCACGATCTCGACCGGCGCAATCTCCTCGCGCGCGATATCCTCCGGCAGTTCGAGCAGCACCGGCCCCGGCCGTTCCTGCGTTGCGATCCGGAAGGCGTCACGCACCAGCGTCGGAATGGTGGCGCCGCTGACGATCTGCAGCGACAGCTTGGTCAGCGGGCGGAACGTGTTGACGATGTCGACGATCTGGAACTTGGCCTGCCGGCTGCTCAAGATGCCCTTCTGGCCCGTGAGCATCACCATCGGCATCGCGCCGAGCAGCGCATAGGCTGCACCCGTGGTCAGGTTGAGCGCGCCGGGACCGAGCGTCGTCATGCAGACGCCGGGCTTTCCGGTCAGCCGGCCATAGGTCGCCGCCATGAACGCCGCCGCCTGCTCGTGGCGGGTCACGATCAGCTTGATCGACGATTTGCGCAAGCTCTCGACGACGTCGAGGTTCTCCTCGCCGGGAACGCCGAACACCCGCTCCACGCCCTCATTCTCGAGGGCGGCGACCAGCAAATCGGAACCTTTGACCATCTCAGCCTCGCATCGTTGATTGCATGCCGCGCACGGAGCATAGCCGCATCGCGCGCCGCCGGAAACTCTCTTGCGATCTCACGGCTTGTGCGCCCTGATCCAGGCATCGGCCACGGGGAGCACACGCGCCGCAAGATCGGCCGAGATTGCGATCGCTTGCAAGCAGCGCGCCACCATCACCCGCCCGCCGCTGGTGGATTGTGACGGAGCAAACGCCGCCAGCTCTGTCGCGTGGGCCCGATCGGTAAAATTGGTCATGAAGTTCGGCACGAACTGGTCGCGAAAGTTCGGCCCTTGCCTCGCCAGCAACGTATCGAAATTGGCCTGGACGAAGTCCCAGGCAAGCTGCGGCTGCTCGCCTGCGGACGCAACCGCATTGATCATCCCGGTGACGATCGTGTCGGGCAATTCGTTTGTCAACGTCAACGCCAGCGTCGCGCGCGCCAGCTCCGGATCGCGGGCGCTGGCCGCGGCGAAATAATACCGCAGCCGCTCATTGGTCGCCGTGCTGTTGCGCGCAAGCGCCAGCAGTCTGTCATAGGTCGCCCGATCGGCCGTGATGCCGACGACATGGGTGACGGCATCGCGCAGCGTGGTGGGCAGCGATTTGGGATCATCGAGGAACGCCGCAAAGCGCCGCTTGGCCTCGAGGATGATGTCGGCGTCACCGAGGTCGCCCAGCGTCGAGATCAGGCTCGCGCGCAGCAGCGCGGTGTCGTCGTCGCCCGGGCCGCCGCCATCCCATCCGATCCGGTCGAACACCGGGCGTAGCTTGGCGCGGGCATAGGCCTGGATCACACCCCGCTCGCTGCGGTCGCGCGACAGGCGGTTGAGCGTGGCAAATGTCGAGATCACCTGATCCCACACCGCGCGATGGTCATTGGCATCGAGCGCGTCGAGCAGCGCGAGATAGGACGGCGCCTCGGCGCGGCCGGCCTGCACCAGCGCCCAGCTGTCGGTGACGACATTGAGCCGGTCAACGACCTGCATTTGCGGGAAGGCGTTCAGCAGCGCAGCACGGTTCTTCGGACCATACTCGACCCTGTAGTAACCGACGTCGCCGAGATCGACCTTGATGGCATCGCCGCATGCGCCGGCCGGAATATCTGTACTGCCCTTCAGCAGGATCTCGTCAAACGGCTTGCCGTGCGCAGGTCCAGCCGCGACCGGGATCTGCCAATCGTGGGCCGGCAGCGGCGGATCGCTGGCCGGCGCGATCACGAAGCGGTCCTGCCGCAACATCAGGCGCTGCGCCGCGCCATCGCAGGCCGTCTCGGCCACCACCAACGGCACGCCGTCCTGCTCGGTGAAGGAGGCGGCGATGCCGGTAATCGCCTTGCCGCCGGACGCCTCGAGCGCTTGCCAGAGATCGGCGGTGGTGGAATTGCTGTAGGCATGCGCTGCCATGTATTTGCGGATGCCGTCGCGGAACGCCTGCTCGCCGAGATAGGTCTCGAGCATGCGGATCAGCGCCTGGCCCTTGTTGTAGGTGATGGCGTCGAATGCCGTGACTGCTTCGCTGTGGTCGGCGATCGGCTGCTGCACCGGGTGCGAGGTACGGCGCGCATCGAGCGCCATGGCGAACTGCTTCGCGCTGGTGCCGTTCAGCCAGCTCTGCCATTGCGGATAGAACTGCTCCGAGGCCTTGGTCGCCATCCAGCTGGCAAAGCCCTCGTTGAGCCAGAGATTATCCCACCACGCCATGGTGACGAGATCGCCGAACCACATATGCGCCATCTCGTGCGCGATGATGCCGAAGATGCGGCGCCGCGCGGTCTCCGCATTGGTCGCGGGATCGAACAGCAGCCGGCTCTCGAAGAAGGTGATGCCGCCCCAGTTCTCCATCGCGCCGCCGAACCCACCGGGGACCGCGATCAAATCGAGCTTCGGCAGCGGATATTTGACACCGAAATAGTCGTTGTAATAGGCGAGCAATTTCACCGCGCTGTCGAGCGCAAACCGGCCCTGCCCGCTCTTGCCCTCCGTCGTCACCACACCGACGGTGACGCCGCCGGCATCCGCCGTGACGCGTTCGAGGTCGCCGACCGTGAGCACGAACAGATAGCTCGACATCTTCGGCGTCGGCGCGAACGAGACCTTCTTGAGATCGCCGGCGACCGGCGCCTCGCTCGCGACGGGCATGTTGCCGACCGCGAGCAGGTTGCGCGGGATCACCACGGTCAGCGCGAAGCTCGCCTTGAACGACGGTTCGTCCCAGCACGGAAAGATCCGCCTTGCGTCGGCTGGCTCAAGCTTGCTGGAGATCAACCGCTTGATCCCGGTTGGAGTCGGGTAATCGACCGAGAACAGGCCGGTACCGAATTTGTTGATCTGCGCGGTGAATGCGATGCGGAGCTTGTGCCGGCCCACCACAAGCGGCTTGGCGAAGGTCATCGTCGCGGTCTGCGCGGCGGCGTCGGTCACGACCTCCGCGCGCTGCGCGCCGTCATCGATCGTGGCGTCGGCAAACGTCGTGTTGATTGCGTTCAGCGTGAGTTGCGCCGTCGACTCGCGCACGTCGATGTCGACGGTCTCCACACCCGGCAGCGCCAGGCTGGTGAAATCGGGCGTCAGCTCGATCGCGTAGCTCAACGGCACAACCGTCTTCGGCAACTTGCCGGGTGTGCCGTCGAACGAAAATGTCTGCTCGGCCTGCGCGCCCGCGGCCGTCGCCAGCAGCAAGCCGATCGCCGTGGCAAGACGACGCAGCGCGGTTCTGACATGGGTTGCAGGCTTGTTCATCGCGCGGCTCGCAGGGATCGCTGAGATTTTCGGAGGGCATTCCGGAAGGGCCTAGCAGGCAATCTAGTAGAGAAAATGTCGCCACAAAACTGACAACTATGCGACATGGACATCGCAACGGTTTGCATCGATTGATCCGCTGCTCGCTGCGGCGCCGCGACCCTCCCGGCTCGTGTTGCTCAACCACGGGCTGGAAGGCTAACCTGCGGCTGGCATTCCGGCCGCAGCGTCCGGCCACGGGAGACAATAATGTTCGGAAAGTTCTCGCGCCGGCAGATTGCGGGCCTTGCAGGCCTCTCGGCGCTCGGCCTGACCGGCCCTACCGAGGCAGCGAACCACGCGCCGCGGCCGAATGGCACCAGCTTTCCCCCGGGCTTCGTCTGGGGCACCGCGACCTCGTCCTACCAGGTCGAGGGTGCGGTCAATGAGGACGGCCGCGGCCCGTCGATCTGGGACACATTCACCCACACATCGGGCAAGATCGAGGACGGCTCGACCGGCGATCGCGCCAACGACCACTATCACCGCTACAAGGAAGATGTCCGGCTCATCAAGGATCTCGGCGCCAGGGCCTACCGTTTCTCGATCGCCTGGTCGCGGGTATTTCCCGACGGCACCGGCGCGCCGAATCCGAAGGGCCTCGACTTCTACAACCGCCTGGTCGACGAGCTGCTCAGGAATGGCATCGAGCCTTACGCCACGCTCTATCACTGGGACCTGCCGCAGGCGTTGCAGGACCGCGTCGGCGGCTGGCGCTCGCGCGACACGTCGAAGGCGTTCGGCGACTACGCCGGCTATGTGGCACAGCGGTTGACCGACAGGGTGAAGAACATCTTCACCCTCAACGAGGTCGGGCGTTTCCTTCCCTTCGGCTATGCGCTCGGCGTCGACGCGCCGGGGTTGACGCTGCCGCCGGCCGAAGTGAACCAGGCGCGCCACCATGTCGCGCTGGCGCACGGGCTCGCGGTGCAGGCGATCCGCGCCAAGGGACGCCCCGGCACGCGGGTCGGCCCCGCCGAGAACATCACCGCCTGCGTGCCCGTAGTCAACACGCCGGAGAACATCCGCGCCACCGAGATCGCGACGCGCGAGCTCAATGCGGGCTTCCTCGGCGTCCTCCTCGAGGGCAAGTACACCGAGGCCTTCCTGCAATACGCCGGCGCTGACGCGCCCAAATTCACCGCCGAAGAGCTGAAGATCATCGCGCAGCCCAACGATTTCGTCGGGCTCAACATCTACGCGCCGCACTGCTATGTGCTCGCCACCGACACAGCCCCCGGCTGGAAGCCGTTGCCGATGCCGGCCTCGTTCCCGCATATGAGTTCGGATTGGCTGCGGATCGCGCCGGAGACGATCTACTGGGCGCCGCGGATTGCCGCCAAGCTCTGGAACATCAAGAGCATCTATATCAGCGAGAACGGCACCTCCGGCGAGGACAAGTTGCAGCCGGACGGGCAGATCTACGACCTCGACCGCATCATGTTCCTGCGCAACTACCTCGCCCAATTGCAGCGCGCGACCGCCGACGGCGTTCCGGTCCACGGCTATTTCCTGTGGAGCCTGATGGACAATTTCGAATGGATCTTCGGCTACGCGAAGCGCTTCGGCCTCTATCGTGTGGATTTCGAGACCCAGGCGCGGGTGCCGAAGCTGAGCGCAGCGTTCTATCGCGACGTGATCGCGCGCAACGCCATCGGCGTGTAATCATCCGGCCTGCGGCCGCGCGCCGGACCACGCGCGCCGGAGCAGGTCGCCGATCGCGCGCTCTTCGATCGGCCGCGGATTCCAGTAAGGATTCCTGATCGCGAGTGCGGCCGCCTTTGCGATACCCTCCTCCGGCATGCCGATCTCGGCAAGCGAGCGCGGCGCGCCGAGCCTTGCCGACAGATCGAACAGACCATCGGCAGCGTCAGCGGTCCCAAGCGCCCGCGCGGCGCGGCCGATCGCATCGCGCGCGGCCGACGTGTTGTAGGCGATGGTATGCGGCAGCAGCACCGCGTGGGTTTCGGCATGCGGCAGGTCGAACAGCGCGCCGACCGTGTGACAGAGTTTGTGATGCAGCGCCATGCCGACGGTGCCGAGACAGACCGCGCACAGCCACGCGCCATAGAGCGCATCGGACCGCGCGTCGAGATCGCGCGGCCGCGCGATCACCTCCGGCAGCGAGGATGCGAGTTTCGCAATCGCCTCCTCCGCCATCAGCGAAGTGATTGGATTGCCATCCCGTGCATACAGCGCCTCGGCCGCATGGGCGATCGCGTTGAGGCCTGAGATCGCGGAGAACTGTGCCGGCATCGAGAGGGTCAAGTTGACGTCGTAGATCACGGCCTCGGGCAATATCTTGGGCGAAGACTGGGTGGTCTTGACGCCGTCCACGGTCTCGCCGAGCACCGGCGTCATCTCGGAGCCGGCATAGCTGGTGGGCACGATCAGTTGCGGCAGGTCGGTACGCAGCGCGATCGCCTTGCTGAGGCCCGTCGCGGCACCCGCGCCGATCGCAACCACGCCGTCGGGCTTCAGCTCGCGGACCATCTGCATCGCACGTTCGGTGACCGCGACCGGCGTGTGCACGACGGCGCCATCGAACGCGCCGGCCATTCGGCCGCCGGCGAGCCTTGCGAGATCGCCGAGCTCGGCCTGCTGCCGCCGGCTCGCTAGCACCAGCGCGCGGCTGATGCCGAGCCGGCCGAGTTCGTCCGCCAGTTGCGCGATCGTGCCGGTGCCGAACACGACCCGCATCGGGCTAACTTGATACGTGAACGATTGCGCCATGGCGATTTCCAGAACGGTTGGTCAGCCGCGGCGCCAATCACGCGGCGTGCAGCCGAAGCGATGCCGGAAGCGCCGGGTGAAATGCGACAGATCGGAGAAGCCCCAGTCGAACGCGATATCGCCGATCGCGCGCCCGGCGATCGCTGGATCCTTCAGGTCGCGCGCCGCGCCGTCGAGGCGACGGTCCATCACATGGCTGGCGAACGTCGTCCCGGCGCGCTCGAACAGCTTGTGGACATAGCGCTCGCTGATGCCGATCCCGGCCGCGATGGCCGCTACGCCGAGGCCGGGCTCGCGCAGCCTGCGGTCGACCGCGCGGCGCAGCGCGAGCCACGTTGCATCGGCAAGGCCCGCGCTCTCGGCAACACCCGCGCGACCGGTCCGCGACAGGCTGAGCGCGACCAGATCGAGCAGCACGCCGAACAGCCGGGCGTTCTCCGTATCGGACGCCCGCAGCGCCGAACTGTTCAGCACTTGCGCGGTCTCGGCGATGAGATGGCCGACGAACGGATCGTCGGAGACCCGCGCCGGCGCGACATCCGGCGCCGACGGCAGCCGCTCGTCGAGTGCCTCGGCCGGCACCCAGAACGAGGCGACCTGCAGCGCCGGGCCGCGGTCATGCAGCAGCGAGAAGCGCTGCCCGCTATCGAAGATTCCGACCTGGCCGGGCGACAGGCTGATCTCGCGCCCCGCCTGCTGGATGCGGCAGCGGCCGGCCAGTTTGAGATTGAGGTAATAGCAGCGTCGGCTGGACGCCGCGATGTCTGCGGCCGAGCGCCGCACGACATGCTCCGGGAAATTGACCCGGTTGACCGCGCCGTCGCCGAGCCCAACGGTCTCGACCCGGGCCAGGAAACCCGCCGTCGCCGGCGGCTCCGGCGTCAGGTTCATGAAGGCCTGGCAGATCGCCTCGCGATAATAGGCGAACTGCTCGCCCGGCCGCGTGTCCGCGGTATTCCAGCTCAGCCCGCGGGAGCGATCCGCGGCGGCGATTTGCTGCATCAGTTCACTCCGAGGCCAATCCGGTTCGGTTGCAGCCAAGCGCGTTCCGTGGCCCCGGGTCAATATCCAACAGGAATGCTTGAGCTCGACGCGTATCCCGGGCCTTCCAAGACGCGGCGGCCGATCTCACAAACAACACAAGGAGGTACAACATGTCGACCTATGTTCTCGTCCATGGCGCCTGGCATACCGGCGCCGAGTTCGAACCGGTTGCGGCTGCGATCCGCAAGGCCGGCCATGTCGTCCACACCCCGACCATCAGGGGCAACCGCCCCGGCGACCGCAAAGACTCCGGCCTTGCCGAGGCCATCCAGTCGATCGTGGATTACCTCGCCGAGCACAATCTGAATGACATCGTGCTGGTCGGCCACAGCTACGGCGGCATGGTCATCACGGGCGTTGCCGACGCCGCCGCCAATCGCATCCGCCGGCTGGTGTACTGGAATGCCTTCGTTCCCAACAATGGCGAAAGCCTCAACGACATGGTGCCGCCGCACTATGTCGGCCTGTTCGACGCCATCCATGCCGAGCGCGGCGACGGCTCGGTGGTGCTGCCATTCCCGGTCTGGCGCGAGGCCTTCATCAACGACGCCGACCTCGAGACGGCGCAGCGGGCCTATGACAAGCTCAACCCGCACCCGCTAAAGACCCTCCAGGACAAGATCGCGCTGCGGACCAATCCGGCCGAGATGCAAATCGCAAAATCCTACGTCAACTGCACCGAGGACACTGCGATGCCGCACGGCCTGCCTTGGCACCCGCGGCTGTCGGAGAAGCTCGGGCTGTTCCGCCTGGTCCAACTGCCGGGCAGCCACGAGCTTTGCTTCTCCAATCCCGAGCGCCTGGCGCGGGCCTTCCTTGACGCCGGCCGCGATTAGGCAGCCTTGTATTCAGGCGCGGTCGCAAGGAAGCGCGCATAGGCGTCCGCGTCCGGCGGCGTGAACTTTTCGACGAGCGGGTTGCGGCGCGACGCCTTGGTACCGATGTCCGCCAACAGCTCGTCGAAATGCTTGAAGTGGTACGGCGCGACGCACAGCCCGCCATAGACGCCCGCCGCCGGACGCTCGACGCGCTTGAAGTTCAGCATCATCGCGATGTTGTCGTGCATCTCGACCGCGCTCGGCTGCCGCGCGAGCTGGCCGTCGGCATAGCGCACCAGCCAGTTCGCGGCGAGATCCGCGCACAGCACGGTGCAGAAGCTCGAATTGAAGCCGACAAAGCCCATGTCGGGCAGATCGGGATTGGCGATCAGCCGATAGAGCCGATACTGCCCGTCGGGCTCGACCAGCTTGTTCTGATACTCCTGAGGCAGGAACGGCACGCCGAGCTTGTAGCCGATCGCGAGCACCGCGACGTCGGCTGCGACACGCTGGCCGCCGCTCATCACGATGGTCTTGCCGTCATAATGATCGAAGGTGCCCTGCACGGCCTTGATCCGGCCATCGGCGACCATCGGATAGAAGCCGGGAGTCGCGATCGGCACCGAGCAGTTGACGCCGTCCTCGATCCGCTCTTTCGGCACCATGCCGCATTGCTTGAGCTTGAGCTGCATCTTCAGCATGCTCTCGAGCCCGCGCCAGTTCGCCCAGACGAACGGTTTTGCCACGACATGCGCGAGGCGTGCCATCGGGCCGATGCCCCAGCTCGCGAACATCTGCTCCTGGGCACGGATGTAGAGGATGCGCTTGAAGTTGACGAGGCCGCCGACGAAATAGGGGATCCGCCACACCGGCTCGCGAAACACGATGGTGACCTCGCTGGCGCCGGAATTGACCGCATTCACCGCGATGTCGGTCGCCGACTTGGAGCCGCCGAGCACGACCACCTTGCGGCCCTTGGCGAGGGCGGGATCGCTGTACTGCGACGAGTGCAGGATCTGGCCGCCCTGCGCCTTGAAGCCGTCCTCGCCGCGCAGCGGCAGCGTCAGCGGTTCGTTGAATTGCCCGGTGCAGACCGCCACGAAGTCGAAATCCTCGCGGCCGGTCGCGCCGTCGGTCGAGCGCAGTTCGAGCGTCCAGCCCGGTCTGCCGTCGGCGCGGCGCTGCATGCCCTCGACCCTGGTGTCGAACCGCATTGCACCGTCGAGCCCATGGCTGCGCGCATAGTCCCGCAGATAGGCATGGACCTGTGGGCCCTTCGGCCACTCCGGATAAGACTCCGGCATCGCCTTGTCGGTGTAGCGATAGAGCTCCTTCGGGCTCTGGGTCTGTACGTCGGGATAAGAGCGCGCCGGCTCCCAGACCCCGCCGAGATCGCCGCTGCGCTCGATGATGGTCACCTTGTGACCGCGACCGGCAAAGGCCTTGCCGGCGGCGAGCCCGGAAATCCCGGCGCCAATGACGCACACATGCTTCTGCTTGACCATGAAACGCCTCCGCGATGAATGAACAGGTGCAATTTTCGAGCGCGCGTGTCCCCGTGATCGCCGGAGCCAACTCCGGCGATCGCCGCCTCACATACGCGCGTGTCTTTGTCGCTCGGCTGGAGTCCCGTTCCGATAAAATCGGAACGGGACTCCAGATTCTTGTTTTGGCGCGTTTTCTTTACGCGAACCGGTATCCACTTCGCTCGAAAACGCTCTACTCGTTGGCTTCCGGCGGCAGGAAGTCCACCTCGTGCTCGGCGGAAATGCGCACCACTTCGACGGGGTCCTGCAGATTGTGCAGCTTCTCGAACAGCGCCTCGAGCTTCTGCATCGGCGACACCCAGAACAGCGCCCGGGCCGGCTTGTCCGACTTGTTGAAATAGCCGTGCGGGATGCCGCGCGGCATGCGCACGAGGTCGCCGGCCCTGGCTTGCACCCAGACGCCGTCGAGCTTGAGGTCGAGCACGCCTTCCTGCACCAGGATGAACTCGTCCTGGGTCGGGTGGATGTGCACCGGCACGAACTGGCCGGGATCGCTGTTGGTCTCGAACGCGAAGGTCGAGTCGGTGATCGCCTTCGGATAGTAGACCTGGCCGAGGATATTCCAGGTCTTGCCGCCGTAGCCGGTGCCGGTTCGGGTAATGCCTTTCTCGAGCGTGCCCATGTCAGCCTCTCCAGTTTTGGATGCGTATTGCGGACACGGAGCCTGTCGCCAGCCGGTGAGGCTGTCTAGCCGATAAACGAATCCGCGGCCGGGCGCGGCCATGCTGCAATGCGGGAGCATCGCACCCGGCGGCGTCTGCCCAGTGACGCCGCATCAGCCTGCGCGCCGATCGGGCAGATTGCGCGACGAAACGGCGTTTCCCTTTGCCGGCGGATGCACTAGGCTGCCCGATGTTTTAGACCTCAAACAACTCCGGACGGCCGGCGTGACTGCTGTTAGCAACGAGGTTTCGGCGAGAGCAGAATCTGCGAGGCTCAAGGATTTCGTGCGCGTCGCGACGGCGCGTGTCGACGACGCGGCTGAAGCGATCGGCCGCATCTTCTGTCCGCACGATCTGACACCGGTCGATCGTTCGGGGCGCGATTTTTCCGCGCATCACAATTGCGCCGGGTTCGACGGATTCTCCGTCAACTATGTCGCCTATGGCGGATCGGTCGCGATCAATCCCGGCTGCCTCGACCGCTTCTTCCTGTTGCAGATGCCACTGTCCGGCTCAGCCGCAGTGCGGACCGCCGCACGCGAACTCACCACCGGGCCGCAGCACTGTGCCTCGCTGCTGTCGCCGACGATTCCGACCGAGATGACCTGGCGCGACGACTGCGCCCAGATCATCCTGCTGCTCGACCGCAAGCTGGTCGAACATCGCGCCGCCGCGCTTGGCGGCGTGGCGGTCCGGCCGGTCGAGTTCGATCCGGCCGTCGCCTTGCATGGGCCACTCGGGCAAACGCTCTCGGCCAGGATCGAGCACCTGGTGTCGACAGCCGAGCAGCTCGGGCCGCACAAATCGTTGCCCGCGGTCGCGGCGGCCGATTGGCGCGAGTCATTTCTCAATGTCCTGCTCAACGAGCAGCGGCACAGCCAGAGTTCGGCGATCGACGTCTTCAACGGCCGCGCTGAGGCCCAGCCGGCGGCGCTGAAGCGCGTGCGGGCCTTTCTGGAGACCCGTGCGACCGAACCGCTGGATCTCGCCGAGCTTGCGGAGATCGCGGGCACCGGCATCCGCGCGCTGCAACTCGGCTTCCGCCGTCACTTCGGCACCACCGTGTCCGAGATGCTGCTCGACATCCGCCTCGCCCATCTCAACGCCCGTCTCAAGACGGCGCGGCCGGGCGAACGCATCGTCGATATTGCATTCGACCTCGGCTTTACCCATCTGAGCCGAATGGCAAGCGCCTACCGCGCCAAGTTCGGCGAAAGCCCGAAGGCGACGCTGCAGCGGCTGAGCTGAGCCGCAGTTCCGACCAGTGGGGCCACGCCCTGCCCATCCGGCCAGTTTCACCGCCGGCCGCAACATCCCAGATTGGGGGAAGCCAACGGAGTTTCCCATGACCGAACCGACCAGCCTCGCCTCGCTGTCATCAGCCCTTTCCGAGACCATTGCGCGCGCTGCGCCTGCGATCGTCTCCGTGCATTCGCATCGCGCGCGCGCATCCGGCTTCGTCTGGAAGACCGGCCTGATCGTCACCGCCGACGAAGCGCTCGCCGACGAGGGCGAGATCGAGATCCAGTTTGCCGACGGCAGCCGCAGGCAAGCCGCCGTCGCCGGACGCGACCACACCACCGACATAGCCCTGCTGCGCGTCGATGGCGACGTCGCGCCGATCAAGCTGTCGACCGATGTCCCCGCGCTCGGATCGCTCGCGGTGCTCGTCGCGGCCGACCGCGGCGCGGCGGTCGCGCGGCTCGGCATGGTGTCGCGGTCAGGCGCCGCGTGGCGCAGCCTGCGCGGCGGCGAGATCGACGCGCGGATTGAGCTCGACGTCCGGCTGCGGCACAGTCAGCAGGGCGGGCTGGCGCTGAATGCTGCGGGTGTGCCGTTCGGCATGGCCGTGCTCGGCCCGCGCCGCGTGCTGACGATTCCGGCCGCGACCATCGAGCGGGTCGCAGCCCAGCTCGAGAAGAGCGGCCGCATCGCGCGCGGATATCTCGGCGTCGGGCTGCAGCCCGTCCGTCTCGACGACGGCCTCGGCGCGATGGTGATGAATGTCGACAAGGCCGGCCCCTCGGCTGCCGCCGGCATCCGCCAGGGCGACGTCATCATTGCCGTCAACGGCGAGAAGCTGTCGGGCGTGCGGGCGTTGTCGCGCGGCCTCGGGCCGCAGAGTGTCGGCAGTGTGGTCGAGCTCACCGTGCATCGTGGCGGCGAGCCGCTGAACTTCAAGGTGACGGTCGGCGAAAGGCCCGAGACGTGAGCAGCGAGCCTGCCTCCGACATCGTCATCGCACTCGAGATCGACGACCCCGCCCTCGCCGACCGGCTGGCGACGTTGCTCGGCAGCGTCGCCGGCCTACGGCTTGCCGCGCCGGGCGAACAGGCGACGGCTGCGATCGTCGCACGCAACCGCGAGACCGCAGGCGGCGGCGACTTCGAGCTGACGCCGCGCGAGCTCGACGTGCTGGCGCTGCTGGCCGAAGGCGCATCCAACAAGATGATCGCGCAGCGGCTCGGGATTTCAGTCCACACCGCCAAATTTCACGTCGGCTCCCTGCTCGACAAGCTCGACGCCACCGGCCGCACCGACGCGGTGGCGCATGCGGCGCGCCGCGGGGTGATCAATTTGTGAGGATGGGACGTACAGGTTCGTTCCAGCGGACTGAGACCTTTCCCTTTGTCGTCCTAGGCGAAAGCCAGGACCCATAATCACCGCACTTAGTGATGAACGGGATCGCGGCCCCATCGTCGCGCATCAATTGATATTTGGGGTAATGGGTCCTGGCTTTCGCCAGGACGACGGGGATGGTTTCTCGATTCAAGATGCCAAACAACGCCTCGGGTGATTGCGAAAAATTCCGTCGCGCGGACACTTAGACCAATTGTGTAAGTAGTCGTCCGGATACAGGCGCCTTCGCGATCTCGCTATGCAATCTTCAGCCAACAAAAAGAAACGGCATGAAGAAGCTGATCGATCGTCATCGGGACATTCAATACACGCTCACCAACATCGAACCCGACCTCTGGAGCTGGTCATTCGAAATCAACGGCAAGATCAAGCACGGCACCACACGCGCGCGGCTCGGCCTGCTGGCGCGGCGGCGGGTCTGCACGCTGATCGATCGCGAATTGAAAGGCGCGGAACGCGGCAGGCCGAACAAGCCTGACTAGGCCACCCGCTTCCTTGCTCCGCGTCTCAGCCGGGCCGTCGCTGACCTGGCCAAGACTTTCTCAAGACAAAGCGAGCACGGTCGCCGCGACGTCGAGCCGTGGTCCGGCATATCGCCTGTCGCCCGGCCCACGCTCGCCGTACCCGACGTTCCAGAGCGCGGGCCACGACAACCGCTCGAGCCCGGTCGCCGATATCGCCGCGAACGACGTCCAGCTGACGTCACCGCTGCGTCGCCACAGCACGCCACCCGGTCCCATGTCCGGATAGAAGGCGATGTCGAGGTCGAAATCCCGCTCACCGCCGAGGTCGGGACCGACCCAATAATGAGGACTACGCCCGGGCTCGCGCCCGAGGATCAAGGTGAGCGTCTGGTTCGACCCGCGCAGGCCGAGCCAGAGCGGTGCGATCATGTCCGGCACCGGCGTACAGAGCAGCGTTTGCGGCGCGGCGCTTGCCGCGGCGGTGCGACCCGACAGCTTCAAGGCGACCACCGTCGCGGGCGGCGGCATTCCGGACAGTGGCGCAGGGCTGGTCCCGTGCGGCACCGGTGACCACGCGGCGTGGTCGAGCGATGGCAGCGGCCATACGAGTTGCTCGCGCACGGCGCCTTCGGTGTCGAGCACCTGATAGCGAAGCCCGTCCTGATCGAGCGCCGCCTGCACGCAATGCAGATACTCGACGCCTTCGGGCATCCGGTGCGCGGTGCCCGCGCCCGCCGTGCAGATCTGCAGCACGCCGCGATGGACCTGAACATCGAATGCGAGGATGTGGCTGCACAGGTAGGCGGTCACGCCGGCGCGGACCAGGATATCCCAGAAGCGCGCGCTGTATTCATGACCGATCTCGCGCTGATAGCTGCCGCTGAAGCCATTGATCGGGTACACCGGATGATGCCCCAGCACCAGCTTGTGCCTGGCATCCTTGTGCTGTTCGAGCACCGCTTGCAGCCAATCGGTCTCGACGTGCCCCTCGCCGCCCAGCCCGCTCCAGAGCGTGTGCGCGAACACCATCAACAGATCGTCGCGGCGGACCCAATAGGACAGGCCCTCCTGCCCCGGTGGACCATTGCGCGGCAGCTTCAGCACCTCGCGAAACACCGCCTCGCTCATCTCGTCGTAAGTGGTGTGGTTGCCGGTCGTGTGCCACAGCGGCACCGCGCGCCGGTCGAGCCAGCCCATTTCGGTGTCGAACCAATGCCGCCATTGCGCGCGCAATGCGTCGGCATCGGCGGTGAGGCCGATGATCTCGTCGCCGGGGAAGAGAATGAATTCGGGTGCAGGATTGAGCCGGCGGACCACATTGTTGACCGACGCGAAGGTGCGCTCATGCAGCGCGCCGGCTACCCCGGAACACGCGTCGGCATAGATCACGAACTGGTGGCCCGGATTTCTCGGCGACAGAGACGGAATTGCATCATGCATGGTCGGACCACGTCCTCGCGAGCCATATCATAGAGGAAGGCGGACTGATCGCTCAAGGCAGGCGCTGGTGCCCTTTGCGACTGTTTCTCTGCACACCAAGACGTGACGCTGCGGAAAAGCTGCTCTGCCGCGACAAGCTAGGCGGCGGCGTGCCAAGCTGCTAGCCTTTTGCGCTTCAGATTGCCTTGCGAGCTAAGGAACCGAAGCAAATGGACAACCGTAATGATGTTTGGCGCGGCGTCGACACGATCAAGCCGCGTTTCATCGAATTGAGCGACCGGGTCTGGGCGATGCCCGAGGTCTGCTACACCGAGGCGCGCTCGTCCGCCGAACATCTGGCCGAACTGCGCCACCAGGGTTTCCGCATCACCGAGAACCTCGCCGACATTCCGACCGCTGTCATGGGCGAATGGGGCGAAGGCGGCCCGGTCATTGCTTTCCTCGGCGAATATGACGCCCTGCCCGGCCTCAGCCAGGAGGCCGGAATTGCCGAACCTCGCCCGGTCGAGACCGGCGGCCACGGCCATGGCTGCGGCCATAATCTGCTCGGCTCCTCCGCGCTGCTCGCCGCGACCGCGGTGAAGGACTGGCTCGCCGCCAACAAGGTACCGGGCCGGGTGCGTTATTACGGCTGTCCCGCCGAGGAAGGCGGCGCGGCAAAGGCCTTCATGGTGCGCTGTGGCGCGTTCGAGGACGCCGACATCGCCATCACCTGGCATCCGCACAGTTTCTGGGAGGTGGCGGTGACGCCGTCGCTCGCCAACACCCGTGCCGATTTCATCTTCACCGGCCGGACCTCGCATGCGGCCGCCTCGCCGCATCTCGGCCGGAGCGCGCTCGATGCGGTGGAATTGATGAATGTCGGCGTCAACTACATGCGCGAGCACATGCCGAGCGATGCCCGCGTGCACTACGCGCTGCTCGACACCGGCGGGATTGCGCCCAATGTGGTGCAGGCCCATGCCCGCGTGCGCTATTCGATCCGCGCCCGCGACCTGCCCGGCATGAACGAACTGGTCGAGCGCGTGCACAAGATCGCGCAGGGCGCGGCGCTGATGACCGAGACCAAGGTCGAGATGAAGATCATCTCCGCGGTCTCCAACATCCTGCCCAATACGCCGCTGGAGCAGACCCTGCACCGCATCATGGAAGATCTCGGCCCGCCGCATTTCGACGATGCCGACAAGGATTTCGCCGGCAAGATCCGCGCGACCCTGACCGACAAGGACATCGCCTCGGTCTATTACGCGATCGGCATGGATCCGACCGACCGGCCGCTGGCCGATTTCCTGGTGCCGATCGACGCCAAGCGCAATCCGCTGGTTGGCTCGACCGATGTCGGCGACGTCAGTTGGGTGGTGCCGACGGTGCAGGTCCATGCACCGACGGTTGCAATCGGCACGCCGTTCCACACCTGGCAGGTTGTGGCGCAAGGCAAGACGCCGGCCGCGCACAAGGCGATGGTGCAGGCCGCCAAGGCGATGGCCGGGCTCGGCGTGAAGGCGCTGATGGAGCCGGAGCTGATCGCCGCCGCCAAGGCCGACCTCGAGAAGCGGACCACCCGGACGCCCTATGTCAGTCCACTGCCGGCGAATGTTGCACCGCCGTTGGACATGTCGGTCGCTTGAGCGCCAACAGGCCGGACCCGCACCTCGATGCGAGGTCCGGCCAGCGTCTATCCCCGTTCCGATTGGATCGGAACGGGACTCTGGATTTTTTGCTTTGACGCGTTTTCTTCGCGCGAACCGCCATTCACTTGGCGCGAAAGCGCGTCCGTGTGGCAAGAAAGCATCTCGGAACAAAGGATAACGAACAAATTTTCCGCACTGCGAGGCGCGCGCGGGCGCGCTTTGGCACCGAAATGCCGAACCGATGTGCGGCGCGGAGCGGTTCTGCACAAGCGATAGCCAAAAGACCTAGGCCCTGTGGCTTTGGAGACGTTGACCTGCGCGGTCATTCGGTGTGCCATCTGCCGCCAGCACGGCGGCCGGTTCCAGGCCCGCCGCAATCACACGTGAGCCGGACCGAGGGGACAATGTTCGACAACAATCTGCGCGGGATGATCGACGACGTTAAGGACGGACGGATGGACCGCCGCGCCTTCGTCAAGCGAATGATTGCCGTCGGCCTCACCGCGCCGTTGGCGAACCAGATACTGGCGATCGGCGGCGTCGCGATGGCGCAGAGCCCCAACCCCTACAAGCCGACCAAGCGCGGCGGCGGCGGTCCGCTGAAGCTGTTGTGGTGGCAGGGCCCGACCCTGCTCAATCCGCATTTCGCCACCGGCACCAAGGATCAGGACGGTTCGCGCATCTTCTATGAGCCGCTGGCCAGCTGGGACGTCGACGGCCATCTCAACCCGATCCTCGCCGCCGAGATTCCCTCGATCCAGAATGGCGGGCTCGCCGCCGACGCCAAATCGGTGGTCTGGAAACTCAAGCCCGGTGTCAAATGGCACGACGGGAAGCCGTTCAGCGCCGACGACGTCGTCTTCACATACGAATATGCCAGCGACCCCGCGACCGCAGCGGTCTCGAGCGCGACTTACGCCGGCATGACCGTGGAGAAAGTCGACGACCTTACGGTCCGCATCAAGTTCAAGGATCCGACGCCGTTCTGGGCCAACGCGTTCGTCGGCGCCTATGGCTGCGTCATTCCGAAACACCTGTTCGCGGAATTCAAGGGTGGCAAGTCGCGCGAGGCGCCGACCAATCTGAAGCCGGTCGGCACCGGCCCCTACAAGTTCATCGAATTCAAGCCGGGCGACCTGATCCGCGGCGAGATCAATCAAGACTACCACATGGCGAACCGGCCCTATTTCGACACGATCGAAATGAAGGGCGGCGGTGACGCGGTGTCGGCGGCCCGCGCGGTGATCCAGACCGGCGAATATGATTTCGCCTGGAACATCCAGGTCGAGGACGAGGTGCTGCTGCGGCTGGAGAAGGGCGGCAAGGGCAAGACGCTCTATGCCGTCGGCGGCGACATCGAATTCATCGCCATCAACTTCACTGACCCCAACACCGAGGTCGACGGCGAACGCTCGTCGATGAAGACCAAGCATCCGATCCTGTCGGACCCGCGCGTGCGCCAGGCGCTCGCGCTGCTGGTCGACCGCGAATCCATCAAGAAGGTGATCTACGGCCGCGCCGGCCGCGCCACCGCCAACTATCTCAACGGCCCCGAGGAGTTCGTCTCCAAGAACACCAAATGGGAGTTCTCGGTCGAGAAAGCGAGCGCGCTGCTCGAAGAGGCCGGCTGGAAGGCCGGCTCCGACGGCATCCGCGAGAAGGACGGCAAGAAGCTGAAGCTCTTGTACCAGACCTCGATCAACGGACCGCGGCAGAAGACCCAGGCGATCGTCAAACAGGCCTGCCAGAAGGCCGGCATCGACGTCGAGCTGAAATCGGTGGTGGCCTCGGTGTTCTTCTCCTCCGACGTCGCCAACCCCGACACCTATGCGCATTTCTACGCCGACATCGAGATGTTCCAGATCCCGATGACGCAGCCCGATCCGGCCCTGCACATGCGCCGCTATCATTCGCGCAACGTCGCCACCAAAGAGAACAAGTGGCAGGGACCGAACTTCCCGCGCTGGGTCAACAAGGACTACGACGCCGCGGTCGATGCCGCCGATACCGAGACCGATCCGATCAAGCGCGCGGATCTCTACATCAAGTGCAACGACCTGATGTGGCAGGACACGGTGATGATCCCCGTGATGCATCGCCTCGCGGTGGAAGCCTGCTCCAACTCGGTGCGGCCCGCGCTCTCCGGCTGGGCCAACCAAACCGACAATCTGCAAGACTGGTATCGTGAAACCTGAGACACAGGGACAGGTTCGGAGTTGATTGGGTGCATGTTCTCCCTCTGCCCGTTCGTACGGGGAGAGGGGCTCCAACCGAAAATACCGTGAGAGATGAGTTCTCGGAGAGTCCCCCTCACCCGGAATTCAAGCTGTGCTTGAATTCCGACCTCTCCCCGTACGCGGGGCAAGGTGAAGCTCGCCTTTCGACTGGAAGCAAGATCAACGTGCTCAAGGTGCGAGCGTTAGTCAGATGATCTCTCGATGAGTCAGTATATCCTGCGCCGTCTGATGATCGCGATCCCGAGCCTGCTCGGAATTTCGGTCGTGCTGTTCGTCGTGCTGGCGCTCGCGCCGGGCGATCCGTTCAGCGAGCTCGCGACCAATCCGAACGTGCCGCCCGAGGTGCAGGCGGCGCTGCGCACCAAGTTCGGGCTCGATGATCCGATCTACCTGCGCTACCTGCACTGGCTTGCGGCGATGGCGCAGGGCGACTGGGGCTTCTCCTTTGTCAGCCGGATCAACGTCGACACGCTGGTCCTGCCGCGGCTGCCGACCACGCTCTACGTGATCGGCTCGGCGCAGCTCTTGGCACTGCTGATCGCGATCCCGGTCGGCGTCTATGCCGCCACCCGGCCCTATTCGCTGTTCGACCAGCTCGCCAACACCTTCGCCTTCATCGGCTTCTCGCTGCCGACCTTCTTCACCGGCATCCTGTTCATCCTGGTGTTCTCGGTGAAGCTGGACTGGCTGCCCTTCGTCTACACCGATGTGCCCGGCAGCGGCATCCCCTGGCTATTGGAGATGATCCGGCAGGCCATCATGCCGGTGATGGTGCTCGGCCTGTTCCAGGCAGCGTCGATGACCCGCTTCGTGCGCTCGGCGATGCTCGACGTGATCCGGCTCGACTATGTCACCACCGCGCGCGCCAAGGGGCTCGGGCAGGCCAAGGTGATCGTCAAGCATGTGATGCGCAATGCGATGATCCCGGTCGTCACGCTGATCGCGCTCCAGATGCCCGCGGTGTTCGGCGGCGCCATCGTCACCGAGCAGATCTTCCGGATTCCCGGTATCGGCTCGCTGCTGATTTCCTCCATCCTCGCCAATGATACGCCGGTCGTGATGGCCGTGGCCTTCGTGTTCGCGTGTCTTGTGGTGCTGTTCAACCTGATTGCAGATGTCCTCTATGGCTGGCTTGACCCTCGCATCTCCTTCCGCTGAGCGGCGCGGCCACTCGCCCTGGCGCGAAACCTGGCGGCGCTACCGCCGGCACCGGCCCGCCGTGGTCAGCGCCGTGTTGCTGCTGCTGCTGATCGCGGCCGTCGTGATCGGTCCGTTCATCTGGCGGGTCTCGATCAGCGACATCGACGTGGTGGCCGGCCTGCAGGGCCCCTCGCTGGCGCATCCGTTCGGCACCGACGATCTCGGCCAGGACCTGCTCGCCCGCATGATCTATGGCGGCCGCATCTCGCTCGCGGTCGGCCTCGCCGCGATGCTGGTCTCGGTGTTCGTCGGCACGCTGATCGGCGCACTCGCCGGCATGTCGCGCGGCCCGCTCGGCTACGCGCTGATGTGGCTGACCGACCTGTTCCTGTCGCTGCCGCAGCTGCCGCTGCTCTTGATGCTGATCTATCTGTTCCGCGACGGGCTCAAGGCCATGTTCGGCCCGGAGGGCGGCATCTTCATCCTGATCGTGCTGGTCATCGGCGGCTTGCGCTGGATGCCGGTCGCCCGCCTGGTGCGCGCCCAGTTCCTGTCGCTGCGCGAGAAGGAATTCGTCGAGGCGGCGCGCGCGCTCGGCGCGAGCCCGGTGCGGCAGGTGGTGCGCCACATCCTGCCCAATGCGCTGGGACCCGTGATCATCGCCGGCACGATCGACGTCGCCGCCGCGATCATCGCCGAATCGACACTCTCGTTCCTCGGCCTCGGCTTCCCGCCTGACACGCCGACCTGGGGCCGCATCCTCTATGACGCCAAGGACTTTCTCGACATCGGCCCGCATTGGGCGTTGTTTCCGGGCGGCGCGATCTTCATCGCGGTCGTCGCCATCAACTTCATCGGCGACGGGCTGCGCGACGCGCTCGACGCGCGCAAGGTGATCTGATGGCGCTGCTCGACATCAAGGGCCTGAAAACCCATTTCACCACCGACGACGGCATCGTTCAGGCGGTCGACGGCGTCGACATCAGCATCGACCGCGGCGAGACGCTCTGCGTGGTCGGCGAATCCGGCTGCGGCAAGACCGTCACCGCGATGTCGATCCTGAAATTGATCGCGATGCCGCCGGGCAAGATCGTCGCAGGCGAGATCATGTTCGAGGGCCGCGATCTGGCGCCGCTGACCAGCCACGAGCTCGACGACATCAGGGCCAAGGAGATCGGCTTCATCTTCCAGGAGCCAATGACCTCGCTCAACCCGGTGCTGACGATCGGCGAGCAGATCGCCGAGAGCCTGCGCCGCCACGAGGCAGTGACCAGGAAGCAGGCGCTCGAGCGCACCGTCGAGATGCTGAAGCTGGTGCAGATCCCCAATGCCGCGGGCCGCGTGCATCACTATCCGCACCAATTCTCCGGCGGCATGCGCCAGCGCGTGATGATTGCGATGGCGCTGGCCTGCCGGCCCAAGCTCGTCATCGCCGACGAGCCGACCACCGCGCTCGACGTCACCATCCAGGCGCAGATCCTCGATTTGCTGCAGGACATGAAGGAACGCCTTGGCATGGCGGTGATGCTGATCACCCACGCGATGGGCGTGGTCGCCGAGACCGCGCAGCGCGTTGTCGTGATGTATGCCGGCAAGGTGGTGGAAGAGGCGGCGGTCGACGAACTGTTCGGCAATCCGAGCCATCCCTACACCCAGGGCCTGATCCGCTCGATCCCGCGCATCGACCTCGACGCCGAGCACAAGACCCGGCTGGAAGCGATCGGCGGCTCGGTGCCGATCCTGATCAACCCGCCGCCCGGCTGCCGGTTTGCTTCCCGCTGCAAACACGCCATGAGCATCTGCACCGAGCAGGAGCCGCGGCTGCGCCAGATCGCGCCCGGCCATCGCATGGCCTGCCACCTCGGAGACGCGTCATGAGCGAGCCGCTGCTGCGCGTCAGCAATCTGAAGAAGCACTTTCCAGTGCTCGGCGGCCTGTTGTCGCGCGAGGTCGGTCAGGTCTATGCGGTCGATGGCGTGTCGTTTGCGGTCAACCGCGGCGAGACACTGGGGCTGGTCGGCGAATCCGGTTGCGGCAAATCGACCACCGGGCGTTGCGTCCTGCGGCTGATCGAGCCGACCTCGGGCGAAGTCGTGTTCGACGGCCAGAACGTGATCGGGCTCGGCGGCGGCGACCTGCGCGCCATGCGGCGCAACATGCAGCTCGTCTTCCAGGACCCGTTCGCCTCGCTCAATCCGCGCATGACGGTCGGCGCGATCCTCGCCGAGCCGTTCATCATCCATAATCTCGTGACCTCAGCCAGCGAGCGCGAGGACCGCGTCGCGCGCCTTCTGGTCAAGGTCGGGCTGAAGGCCGAGCACATGCGGCGCTATCCGCATGAATTCTCCGGCGGCCAGCGCCAGCGCATCGCAATCGCCCGCGCGCTGACCCTGGAGCCGAAGCTGATCGTGTGCGACGAGCCGGTCTCGGCGCTCGACGTCTCGATCCAGGCCCAGGTCATCAACCTGCTCGAGGATCTGCAGGCCGAGCTGAACCTCACCTATCTGTTCGTGGCCCACGATCTCTCTGTCGTCGAGCACATCTCCGACCGCGTCGCCGTGATGTATCTCGGCCGCATCGTCGAGCTCGCCAAGGCCAGCGATCTCTACCGCAACCCGCAGCATCCCTACACCAAGGCATTGTTGTCGGCGGTGCCGGTGGCCGATCCCAAGGCGAAAAAGCTGCGCATCCGACTCAAGGGCGACGTGCCGAGCCCGATGAATCCGCCGAAGGGCTGCCACTTCCACACCCGCTGCCCGATCGCCGAAGACCGCTGCCGCCAGACCGCGCCGGAGCTGCGGGAGGGCAGCAACGGGCATTCCGTGGCGTGCCATCTGGCGTAGGTGGCGCGCCGGATGCGATAGCCAGCCGTCGCGGGGTGCACCGCCAAAAAATATCGAAAACAACCCCATGCAAAGTAGCCGGCGGCTGCGGGCTCCGGCACGGCACTTGACATGTCGGGCAAATCAGCGGCATTATTCGATAATTCAGAAATGGTGGCGACGATAATTGGAATCACGTCGTCACAAGTTAACGCCGCTTGGTCTTGGTCCGTGGCTTCGGTCTGGCCGTTGCCTTGATCTTCCGCGGCGGTGCAGGCGCTACCGCGTCCTCCGCCTCACTCGTCTCCGCCCGCAGCGTGTCGAGCAGCCAATCCCGAAACGCGCGCATGCCGGGCGTCACTTCCCGCGACTTCAGCCAGGTCAGCCAGTAGGACCCCGCCGGCACCTCGGCTGCGAACGGCCGCACCAGCCGGCCGGACACCAACTCGTTGTTGAACATCACGATCGGCACCAGCCCGACGCCGACGCCGCGCGCCGCGGCCTCGGCCATCGCCACCGAACTGTCGAAGATCGGTCCCTGAATCTTCGGACATGGCGCGCCGGCCACCGCAAACCACAGCGGCCATTCCTCGGCGCGGTAGGAGCGCAGCAGGAATTCCTGCACGAGATCGGACGGTTTGCGCAACCGGCCGGCCACGTCGGCGCAGCACACTGGCGAGAGCGGCGCGGACAGCAGATGGATCGCCTCGGTGCCGTGCCACGAGCCGTCGCCGAAGCGCAGCGCAAGATCGAGCCCGTCGCCCGCGATGTCGACACGGTTGTTGTTGGTGAGCAGGCGCAGGTCGATATAGGGATGCGCGCGCTTGAAGCGGTCGACCCGCTGCAGCAGCCATCCGGTCGCGAACGTCGTGACGCAGCCGACGGTGACGACCTCGCGCGTGCCCTTGGCCTCGATGCGGTCGATCGCAGCGCCGATCCGGTCGAGCGCGTCGGTCAACACCGGCAGCAGCGCCAGCCCTTCGTCGGTGAGCACCAGCCCGCGCGGCAGGCGGCGGAACAGGCTCGCGCCCAGGAGATCCTCGAGCTGCTTGACCTGGTGGCTGATCGCGGTCTGCGTCACGCGCAGCTCCAGCCCCGCGCGGGTGAAGCTCAATAGCCGCGCGGAGGCCTCGAACGCGCGCAACGCGTTCAGCGGGAGGTGCCGGCGCACGGCGTCATGACCAAGTTTTCCTCATGCCTCGTTGTATAAATGATTGTTTGTGCTCCGTCACGCCGCCCGGCAGGTTCGCGCCGCCAATGGAGACGAGAGATGCTGACGAGACGGACATTCGGATTGCGCGCGCTGGGCCTTGCGGTTTCCTGCACCTTGCCGCGGCCAGGCGCCGCGGCAGAACAGAGCGCCGCGGCGGGACCAAACGGGCCGGCAAAGCGGCTGCAGGAGGAGTTTGCACGCATTGAGCTCGCGACCAGCGGCCGCCTCGGCGTCGCCGCGCTCGACATGGAGACCGGATTGCGCGCGAGCCAGCGCGGTGACGAGCGGTTCCCGATGTGCAGCACCTTCAAGGCGCTGGCCTCGGCCGCGGTGCTGCACCGGGTCGACCGCGGCGAATCCAGTCTCGACCAGCGCGTGCAGGTTGAGGCCAAGGATATCTTGGCCTACGCGCCGGTGGCCAAGCAGCACGTCGGATCGAGCATGACGCTGTCCGAACTCTGCGAGGCCGCCATCACCCTCAGCGACAATACCGCCGCCAACCTGCTGCTGCGCGAGATCGGCGGGCCTGCCGGCTTTACCAGCTTCTTCCGCACCATCGGCGACAATGTCAGCCGGCTCGATCGCTGGGAGGTGGCGCTGAATGAAGCCGTGCCGGGCGATCTGCGCGACACCACGAGCCCGGTCGCGATGCTGAAGAGCCTGCAGCGCGTCGTGATCGGCGATGTCCTGCAGGCCGCCTCGCGCCAGAAGCTCATGGGCTGGATGGTCGCCAACAAGACCGGCGACACGAGGCTGCGCGCCGGCGTGCCCCGCGACTGGCGGGTTGGCGACAAGACCGGCACCGGCGAGCGCGGCACCTATAACGACATCGGCGTGTTCTGGCCGCCCGGCCGCAAGCCGATCGTGGTGACGGTCTACCTGACCGGGGCAAGTGCTCCGACGGACAAGTGCGACGAGGTGATCGCCAACGTCGCGCGCGCCGTTGCGAATGCGAGCACCGGGCAGTCCGGCTAGAGCGGCCGGACGACGCTGCGCGGCTTGGCAGCAACGAAGGATCATGCGACGCTGAATCCCAATGGCGATGCTGATAGCAGGCCATAGGGAGGACACGTCTTGTATCGCCGCATCGCCCTCGCCGCGCTGTTTGTTGCAGGCCACGTTCACAGCAGCGTTGCTGCGCCCGACCCGGCGCGGTGCCGCGAGCTGATCCGCAAATACGAAACCGACAAGGCCCAGCTCAGCGCAATCGAGATCTCGCTGACGCTATTCTCGGCCGCCAACGCCGATTGCATCAACCTCGCTACCGCGCTGCTCGATGGTGGCGCCTCGGTCGATGCGCGGGACCGGCTCGGCGCAAGGCCGCTGAGCCACGCCGCCCGCTCCGGCCATCTCGACATGGTCGACCTGCTGCTGGCCCGCGGCGCGCCGGTCGATGCCCGCAACCTCGCGGGATCGACCGCGCTGTATCTTGCCGCCGAGCGCGGCCATGTCGCGATCGTGCAGCGGCTGATCGATCGCGGCGCCGACGTCAATCTCACCGGACGCAGTGGTGCATCGGCGGTCGCGGCCGCCGCCTATGCCGGCCGGGACATGGTGGTGCGCATGCTGCTGGCGCACGGCGCCGACGGCCGCAAGGCCGACGACACCGGCAAGCCGCCGGTCGTGTACGCGGCCGCCGGCGGCCAGCTCGGCATCGTCAAGCAGCTGCTCGCGCTCGATATCGACATCAACGCGCGCTATGCCAACGACCTCACGCTCCTGATGTGGGCGGCCGGACCGGATGAGACCGTGCCGGAAGCGCAGGCGCTCGAGGTCGTCGCGTATCTCCTGGACACGGGCGCCAGGGTCGACGAGCGCGATGCGCGCGGACGCACGGCGCTGATGATCGCCGCCGAGGGCAATCATCCTGCAATCGCCAAAGCACTGCTCGCCCACGGCGCCGACGCGGCGCTGGCCGACAAAGCCGGCAAGCACGCCGCCGATCTCACGATCCTGTCGGCGCTGCGCGAAGAGCTGACGCCGCGCTGAAGCTTGACGCGATGGACTCATGAGTTGCGGAAGGTCCGCAGGTCGGCTAAATTCTCCTCTACGAAGAGTCTCCGTGCTCATTCGTCCTATCGCGCGACTGGCGAGCTAACGTGGAATCGACCACGGGGAAGCGCGAAGGATTTCGACGCCGATCGCCTGGGCAACCAATCTGCTGGAAAAACAGCGTGTTGAGGAGCCCGATCATGCCGTCGTTTCGCAACGAACTGTCCATCAACGATCAAGAGATCGCCGCTGCCCTTGCGGGAGAAGAGCGCCGTCAACAGGACGGCGTCGAACTGATTCCGTCCGAAAATTACACCTACCCGGAGGTGCTTGAACTGCTCGGATCGGTCTTCACCAATAAATACTCCGAGGGATATCCGGGACGCAGATATTACGGCGGCCAGCAGTATACGGACGACGTCGAGAACCTCGCACGTCAGCGGGCCTGTTCGCTTTTTCGTGCCGAGCACGCCAACGTTCAGCCGCTTTCCGGATCACCGATGAATCAGGCCGTCTATCTCGGCCTATTGCAACCTGGCGACACTATTCTCGCCATGGATCTGTCGCACGGCGGTCATCTCACCCACGGCGCGCCGGTGTCCCACATGGGGCGTTTGTTCAACTTCGTTCGCTACAAGACGGCACCGTCAACGGGCGCGATCGATTTCGATGAATTGCGCACGATTGCGCGTGAAGCGCGTCCGAAGATGGTGTTGTGCGGCTACAGTTCCTATCCGCGCGACCTGGACTATGCGGCGTTCAAGAACATCGCCGACGAAGTTGGCGCACTCACGATGGCTGACGTGAGCCACTATGGCGGATTGGTTGCCGCGAACGTCATGCGCAATCCGCTTGATGCCGGCTTCGACGTCATGACGACGACATCCCACAAGACACTGCGCGGCCCCCGCGGCGGGATCATCCTGTGCCGGAAGGAACATGCCGGCCGGATCGATGCTTCCGTCTTTCCCGGGTTGCAGGGCGGACCTCACATGAACGTCGTGGCCGGGACTGCCGTGACACTCAAGAAGGCGGCGACCCCGGATTTCCAGGTTTATGCGCGGCAGGTTCTTCGCAACGCGAAGGTTCTTGCCGGCGCGCTGATGGAACGCGGGATGAAGCTGGTCACGGACGGGACGGACAATCACATGATGGTCGTCGATACGATAGCGTCCGTCGGACTGGACGGGCGAACAGCCGAGGACGTACTCGATGCCATCGCCATCACCACGAACAAGCAAGTTATTCCAGACGATCCGCGGCCGCCACTCAGGCCAAGCGGTATTCGCCTTGGGACACCGGCAGCGACCACGCGTGGCATGGGAGATTCCGAAATGCGCCGTATCGGCGAGTTGATTGCGAGGGCTCTGCAGGCGAATGGAGACGATGCTGTCGTCGCGCGTCTCAGGTCGGAGTGCATCGAGATGTGCCGAGCTTTTCCTGTTCCAGGCGTTGTGTCCGGGTCTCGACCGAACTGACCAGCTGTGGTCAACCTGCCCGCCGCTACAAGCCCGCCAGATAGTCCACCAGCGCGGCGAGGTCGTCCGGCGACGTCGCGATCATGAGGTCCGACATGCCGGGATTGTTGCCGCGCGCGCGGGTGCGGAAATCGGCGATGGTCTTGGCGAGGTAGTCCCGCCCCATCCCGGCGAGCCGCGGCACCGTGCCATCGCCCTGGAAGCGATCGAGGTGGCAGGCCGGGCAACCGACCGAAGCGCTGGCGCTGAGCGCCTTCGCTGCGACGTCCTTGGGCGCGCGCGGCTGGCCGAGGTCCGGCCAGGGCTTCTGCGAGAAATATTCCGCGATCGCCAGCATGTCGTCGCGCTCGAACTGGGCCGCGATCGGCTGCATGATCTCGCTCTTGCGATCGCCGCGCTTGAAATCGCGGAGCTGGATATAGAGATAGCCGGCCTGCTGGCCCCAGATCGTCGGAATGGTCTTGTCGACGGGCTTGCCGTTCTCGCCGTGGCAACCGGTGCAGACCTGCACCTTCTCCTCGATCGTCTCCGCGCGCGCTTCGGCCACCATCAGCAGCAGCGCGGCGCCGCACATCATCAATTTACCGAACATTGGCCCATCCAAAGAAAACCGAGGCGGGACCGGACCGGTCCCGCCTCGCCGTCACTATTTGCACGCGCAATGATGCATCCCGCCCCGGCTCAGTCGAGCGTGAAGGCGATGATGTTGTTGCCACGCTTGTAGTCGAGCTGGGTGTTACCACCAGCACCGACCACGACATATTGCTTGCCGCCGATCATGTAGCTCGACGGCGGCGCGTTGACGCCGGCGCCGGCGCGGAAGCTCCACAGTTCCTTGCCGCTCGACGAGTTGTAGGCCGCGAACTTGCCGTTGCCTTCGCCGGTGAACACGAGGCCCCCGGCCGTGGCGAGGATGCCGCCGATCATCGGCTCGGGCGTCTTGACCTGCCACTTGATCTTGCCGGTGTTGTAGTTCACCGCGGTGATGTTGCCCGACTGCTTCTCGCTCGGGATCACCTTGAAGGCGCCGCCCAGCCACAGCTTGCCGTTCGGATAGGCCGAGCTTTCGACGTGGTAGGTCATCGGCTGGTGCAGGTTGATGGCATAGGCCAGCTCCTGTCCCGGATCGGTCGCGATCGGCGACCATTCGACGCCGCCATTGGCGCCCGGCAGCATGCGCGCGCCTTCCTTGGTCGGCAGCACCCACATGTTCTCCTGCGGCACCATCGCCTCGGAGAAGCGGATCAGGCTGCAGTCCTTGCGATCGTGCACATAGATGTGCCCGGTCTTGCCGGCATGGATGACACCGGGAATCGTCTTGCCGTCCTTGTCCTTGACGTTGACCAGCACCGTCGGACTGACTGCGTCGAGGTCCCAGACGTCATGGGCGATGTACTGGAAGTGGCAGACATACTTGCCGGTGTCGAGATCGAGCGAGACCAGCGAGTTGGTGTAGAGGTTGTCGCCGGGCCGGTTCGAGCCGTCGAGGTCGGGCGAGGGATTGCCGACGACGAAGTAGATCCGGTTGGTCGCAAGATCGACCGACGGGTTCTGCCACACGCCGCCGCCGAGCTTGGCATAGGGATCGCCGATCTTGGCGAGCATGTCCTTCTCGGCCTGGATATTGCGATGCATGTCGCGGCCGGTGGCGTCCTTGGTCGCCCAGACTCCGACCGAGTTCTCCGGAATGGTGTTGAAATTCCACAGCTGCTTGCCGGTCTTGGCGTCATAGGCGCGCACGAAACCGCGGATGCCGTATTCGCCGCCATTGGTGCCGATCAGCACCTTGTCCTTGACCACGGTCGGCGCCATCGTCTCGCTGTAGCCGAGCTCGGGATCGGCGATGTTGGTGGTCCAGACCACCTCGCCGGTCTTGGCGTTCAGCGCCATCAGCTTGGAATCCAGTGTCGCCAGATAGACCCGGTCGCCGAGCACCTGGACGCCGCGATTGTTGGGACCGCAGCAATAGACGGTGATCGGGCCCATCTTGTGGGCGTAGTGCCAGAGCTGCTGGCCGGTCTTGGCGTCGAGCGCGTAGACATGGCTGAACGACGTCGTCACGTACATCACGCCGTCGACGACGATCGGCGACGTCTCGAGCGACTCCTTGACGTCGGTCTGGAAAATCCAGGCGACGTGCAGGTTCTTCACATTGTCCCGGTTGATCTGCTTGCCCGGATAAAACCGCGTCTGCGCGTAATTGCCGTTGGTGAGCAGGAAGTCCTTGGCGTTCTTGTCGGCGGCGTTGAGCTGCTCCTGGGTCACCGGAGGCACATTGGCGTTACCCAGAACCGACTGCTTCTCCTGCTTGACTTCCTGTGCGATGGCGGCACCGGACAACAGGCCAACGCCGACCGCTGCGGCGAATGCCGCAAGCCCTTTCACGTACATAGTCTCCCCCGTTATTTCTTGGTTGCAGTATCAGGGATGGTGTTTGCTACTTCCCCCTCGAGGCCTGGCGTAGCGAGCGCGCACCGTGGTGGCCTTGGTTGCGCTGCAATAGATGATCAAAAAATGACAACGACAGGTATCGATGGACGGGTTCCATGTTAGCGCTGTCGTTCACAAAGACAACCGATGCGCTCAATGCGAAGCCGGAACCGCATCCGTTCGCGCGCCCGAAGTGCTGCGACCGCGCCCTTGCATCAATGTAAGCAATATCGGTGGCTTCCGGCGCCTTCGCGCGTCGCCGGACGCATTCGCCTTCGCAGGCGCAGCACGCAAAATGAGACTAAGCGTCAAGCGACGACGTCGCATGGGATGCGGCGCCGGCGGAGGCGATTGGTCTCCGCCGGCGCGATCGCCTGCTCTCGGGTTACTCCAAAGTTACTCCCAAAAATTACTCCCAGGACCAGGTCGAGAAATCGTTCTCGAACTGCGGCACGTCCTTCCACACGCCCTTCAGCTTCTTGCTGGCGATCGTGATCAGTTGCGGCTGGAACAGGAAGCCGGCGACCGCATCGGTTGCCAGCATCCGCTGCGCGTCGCCGAGCAGCCTTGCCCGGCCGGCCTCGTCAGGCGTCGCCATGATCTGCTGATAGAGCGCGTTGAACGCCTCGGACTTGTAGCCGAGATAATAATCCGGCTCGGTCATCTTCACGAGATCGAACGGCTCGACATGCGCGACGATGGTGAGGTCGTAGTTGTGCGGGCCGGTGAAGACCTGCGACAGCCACTGCGCCCATTCGACGTTCTCGATCTTGGCAACGATGCCGACCTTGGCGAGCTGCGCCGCGAGCACCTCGCCGCCCTGCCGCGCGTAGGAGGGCGGCGGCAGCTTCAGGCTGAGCTCGAGCGGCGTCTTGACGCCGGCCTCGGCCAGCAGCTTCTTGGCCAACTCGGGATCGTAGGGATTGATGCCGGTGGTATCGACATAGCCGAGCGATCCCGGCGTGTAGAAGCTGCCGATCGGCGTGCCGAAGCCGTCGACCGCGCCGTCGATCATCGCCTTGCGGTCGATCGCGGCCAGGATGGCCCGGCGAACCCGGACGTCGTCGAGCGGCTTCTTGCGCTCGTTGATGCCGACGATGGTTTTTGTGCGCGAGCCGCCGATCAGCACATTGAAGCGCGGGTCGGCCTTGAACTGCGCCAGGCTGCGCGCCGCCGCAACCCGCGGAAACGCGTCGACGTCGCCTGACAGCAGCGCCGCGACCTGCGCAGCGGGATCGCCGATGAAGCGGATCGTCACCTTGGAAAGCTTGATCGCGGCGGCGTTGCGGTACTCCGGCCATTTCACCAGCGTGATCGACGAGCCCTTGGCCCAGCTGCCGAGCGTGTAGGGCCCGGTGCCGACCGGCTGCGTCACATCGGTCGGCGCGCTCTTCGGCTCGACGATCGAACCCGATGCCTGGCCGAGCAGGAACGGCAGGTTCGGCTCGGAATATTTCAACGCGACGACAATCGTCTCCGGGTCCGGCGCCGTCACCGACGCGAACGCCTGGTACAGGCTCCTGTCCTTGTTGGTCGAGGTCGGCACCGCGGCGCGGTCGAACGTGAACTTCACCGCGGCGGAATCGAACGGCTCGCCATTGTGGAATTTGACGCCCTTGCGGAGCTTGAAAGTGTAGGTCTTGAGGTCCGGCGAGGCCTGCCAGCTCTCGGCGAGCAGTGGCGACACCGAGCCGTCCTCGTTGATCTTGGTCAACGTCTCATAGACGTTGTAGAGCGTGACTTCGGCGATCGCCGCAGCCGCCGCGTTGGTGGGATCGAGTCCCGGCGGCTCCAGCGTCATGCCCATCACGACGCTGTCCTTCTTGCCCTGCGCGAGGCTCGGCAGCGGCGCTGCGGCGAGCGCGGCAGCGGCCGCGATGACGCACAATTTCCTCAACATTGGTCTGCTCCCCGGACGTGCTCTTTCATCAGCCTGGGCCGGTCCCGCACAATAGACTAACCGGCCTCCGCGACCACCGGCGGCAGCGCCATCACGGCTTCAGCGTGATGGCAGGCCGCCAAATGGGCGTCTCCCACGTTGCGTAGCGCAGGCGCGGCCTCGCGACAATGCTGGTCGGCCAGTGGGCAGCGCGGCGCGTAAGGACAGCCGGCGGTGACGGAGGACTGCGAGCCGGTCGCCTGCGCGCCGCGGCGGCGCCGGACGCCACCTGCCCGGGCCCGCGGAACCGCATCCAGCAGCGCGCGCGTGTAGGGATGGGCGCTGTGGGCGAACAGATCGGCGGGCCGCCCCTGCTCGACGATCCGCCCGAGATACATCACCGCGATCTCGTCGCACAGCAGGTCGACCACCGCGAGGTCATGGCTGATCAGGATGTAGCTGAGGCCGAATTCGTCCTGCAGGTCCTGCATCAGATTGAGCACCTGCGCCTGCACCGAGACGTCGAGCGCCGAAACCGGCTCGTCGGCGACGATCAGCTTCGGCTGGGTGATCAGCGCGCGCGCAATCGCGATGCGCTGCCGCTGGCCGCCGGAGAATTCGTGCGGGAACTTGTCCATGTCGGCATCGCGCAATCCGACCTGCCGCAGCACCGTGGCGACCCGCTCGCGCAGGCTGCCGCGATCGATCCGCCCGAGCGCGGTCAGCGGTTCGGCCACGATGCGCGCGATGGTCTGGCGCGGATCGAGCGAGCCGTAGGGATCCTGGAACACCATCTGGAAATCGCGGCGGGCGTGGCGCAGCTCGTCCGGCGGCATCCGGTTGAGGTCGCGGCCCAGCAACGACACCGTGCCCGATGTCGGCCGCTCCAGCGCCATCACCAGCCGCGCAAGGGTCGACTTGCCCGACCCGGATTCGCCGACGACGCCGAGGCTCCTGCCCGGCATCACTCGCACCGTGATGCCGTTGAGCGCGTGGACCTGCCCTGCGGGCTTGAACAGGCTTTCACGCGGCAGCGTGTAACGTTGCGCGAGGTCCGTCACCTCGAGCAACGGCGTTCCGGTCGCGGGTTGGTCCAGCACCGTCATGTGCCGACGCCTCCAGCCGCCATCGAGACGTCGGTCCTGATGCAGCGCACGCCATGCGCCGCGCCGACATCGACGACAGCCGGCAGCGCCGCGCGGCAACGCGCCTCGGCGATCGCGCAACGATCGGCGAAGGTGCAACCCGCGGGCAGGTCGGCCAACTCCGGCACGGTGCCGGCAATGGTGGTGAGCCGCGTGCCCTTGCGCGCACCGAGCCGCGGCCGGGCCCGGAACAGGCCCTGCGTATAAGGATGGCCCATCCGCGTGAACACGGCATTGGTTTCGCCGCTTTCGACGACGGTGCCGCCATACATCACCATCATGCGCTCCACATTCTCGGCGATCACGCCGAGATCATGCGAGATCAGGATCATCGACATGCCGCGCTCTTCGACGAGACCCGCGATCAGATCGAGGATCTGGCCCTGGATCGTAACGTCGAGCGCCGTGGTCGGCTCGTCGGCGATCAGCACGTCGGGCTGGCAGGCCAGCGCCATCGCGATCGTGATGCGCTGGCGCTGGCCGCCGGAAAACTGGTGCGGATTGGCATCGACCCGCTTCGCAGCATCCGGCAAGCCGACGCGATCGAGCAAGGCGATGGCTTCGCCGCGCGCCTCCGCCGCCGAGATGCCGGTGTGACGCCGCAGCGGCTCAGCGACCTGGTGACCGATCGTGTGCATCGGATTGAGCGCGGTCATCGGCTCCTGGAAGATCATGCTGATGCGGTTGCCGCGCAGCTTGCAGTAGGCCGCATCCGGCAGGCCAACGAGCTCCGCGCCATCGAGCCGGATGCTGCCGCCGATCACGGCGCTGTCGGGCAGCAGCCCCATCAGGGCCAGTGCCGTGACCGACTTGCCGCAACCGGATTCGCCGACCAGCCCGAGCGTCTCGCCGCGCCGAAGCGCAAAGCTGACGCCGCGGACGGCCTGCGCCGGGCCGCGGCTGGTGTTGAGCCGGACGCCCAGGTCCTTCACCTCGATCAGCGGCGCCTCGCCCATGCTCAACGCTCCCGCGCCAGACGGGGATCGAGCAGATCGCGCAGGCCGTCACCGAGCAAGTTGAGCCCGAGCACCGCGATCGCGATCGCAACGCCGGGATAGACCGCGAGCATCGGCGACTGGAACAGCAGCGTCTGCGCGTCGTTGAGCATGCGGCCCCAGGACGGCTGCGGCGGCTGCGTGCCGAGCCCGAGATAGGACAACGCGGCCTCGGCGAGGATCGCCAGCGCGAACTGGATCGTCGCCTGCACGATCAGGATCGACAGGATGTTCGGCAGCACGTGCTCGATCGTGATGCGGAACGAGCCCTTGCCCGCTGCGCGCGCGGCCAGCACGAATTCGCGGGCCCAGATCGCATTGGCCGAGCCGCGGGTGACGCGGACGAAGGTCGGGATCTGGAAAATGCCGATCGCGGTGATCGAGGTCACCATGCCGGGGCCCGCGACCGCGGCCAGCATGATGGCCGACAGCACCGCCGGGAAAGCGAAGGTGAAGTCGCTCATCCGCATGATCAGCTCCTCGGTCCAGCCCTTGCGGGCCGCTGCGATCAGGCCGAGGCCAACGCCGAAGGTGAGGCCGATGCCGACGGCGATGACGCCGACCATGATGGTGGAGCGCGCGCCGACCAGCAGCAGCGAGACGATGTCGCGGCCGAGCACGTCGGTGCCGAGCCAATGCGCCGCCGACGGCGGGTGCAGTTTCGAGGCGACGTCGATGTCATAGGCGGACCATGGCGTCCAGACCAGCGACAGCAGCGCCGCGCCGAGCACGACGAGGCTGAGCACCGCGCCGAGGACGAAGCTGCGATGACGCAGCGCACGCCGCCAGAAGCCGGTTGCAGGCCTTGCGCCGGGTGCGAGTGCCGGCGCGCCGGCGGATGCGGTCAGCGGCGCGCTCACAGGTTGGCGACCTTGATGCGCGGATCGATGAAGGCATAGAGCACATCGACCACGAAATTGACTGTCACGACCATCGCCGCCAGCAGCATCACGCAGTTGCGCACCACGATCAGGTCGCGGTTGGCGATCGACTGGAAGATCAGCCGGCCGAGGCCCGGCAGATAGAACACGTTCTCGATCACGATGGTGCCGGCGAGCAGATTGGCGAATTGCAGCCCCATCACGGTCATGACCGGGATCATGGCGTTGCGCAGCACATGGCGCCACAGCACCTCGCGCTTGCCGAGCCCTTTTGCACGCGCGGTACGCACAAAGTCCTCGCGCAGCACCTCCAGCACCGCCGAGCGGGTGACGCGGGCGAGGATCGCGGCCTGTACCACGGCGAGCGAGATCGCGGGCAGCAGCAGCGAGCGAATCCCGGCCCAGACGCCGTCATCCCAGCCGGCAAATCCGCCGGCAGACAGCAATTGCAGCTTCACCGAGAACAGCAGGATCAGGAGGATCGCGAACCAGAAATTCGGCAGCGCGATGCCGATCTGAGTGAGCGACATCACGCCGACGTCGCCGAGTTTGTTGTGGTTGGCCGCGGTGTAGATGCCGGCCGCGAGCGCCAGCACCACCGTGATCAGCATCGACATGATCGCGAGCGGGATCGTCAGCACCAGCCGCTCCGCGATCAGGCCGGCCACCGGCGTGCCATAGACATAGCTGTTGCCGAGATCGCCGACCGCCATGCCCTTGAGCCAGAGCAGGTAGCGAACCGCGAGCGGCTGGTCGAGCCCGAGCTTGACGGTGAGCGCGCGTACCGCATCGGGCGAGGCGTCGGCGCCCATCAGCATCTGGGCGGCATTACCGGGCAGCGCATCGAGCACCAGGAAAATGATCAGCGAGGCCGCGACCAGCGTCGCCACCAGGGTCAAGATCCGCCGCAGGAAGAATACGCTCATGCCCGCCCGAAGGATTGGGAACAGGCCGCAGGTTTCAACATGTTCGCGAACGAATGCAAGCCCTTCGCCGCACCATTCATGATTTCAGCGCCGGCCAGCGGCCGAGCAGATCGCTCGCCTGTTCGAACAGCGCCGCGACGCGCAAGAGTTCCGCATCGGCCCGGAAGCGGCCGACCAGATGCAGGCCAACCGGCAGGCCGTCGCGGCCGAAGCCCGAGGGGACGCTGACCGCGGGATGCCCGGTCATGTTGAACAGCATGGTCCAGGGAAACCAGTGCGGCCGCACGCTGTCGAAGCGCTGGCCGTCGATGTCGATGGTGCCGAACAGATCCTGATCGATCGGCAGCGCTGTGCGGGTCAGGGTCGGCGTCGCCAAGAGATCGCCGCGCGCGAACAGCGCCTGCACCCGGCGGAACAGCGCGGTGCGATCGAACATCGCCTGCTGATAGTCGACGCCGCTCACCTTCGCGGCCAGCGCGAGCTGCTTCAGGAAGGTCGGGCTGAGGTCATCGGGATGATCGGCTGCAAGCTTCTCGAAGCGGGTACGCCAGACCGTGTGATTGATGGCGCGCCAGATCGGCTCGATGTCGAAGCCATCACCGGAGAACTCCTCGAGTTCGGCGCCGAGGCTGGCCAGCCGGTCGAGGCTCGCCTCGAAGTTAGCAGCAACATCCGCGGTCACCGGCCGGCCCGGCGGCGACAGGCAGAACAGCACCCGCCTGCCCCGGAGATCGCCGCGTGGCGCCGCGCGATCGAGATAATCGGGCACCGGCACGCCGATCGACCAAGGATCGGACGGATCCTCGCCGGCCATCGCCTGCATCATCAGCGCGGTGTCGGCGACGGTGCGCGTGGTCGGCGTGACATAGGTCTGGTTGCCGAAGGCGTCCTGCACCTGGCTGTGCGGGATCACGCCGTTGCTCTGCTTGATCCCGACCACGCCGTTGCAGGCGGCGGGAATCCGGGTCGAGCCGCCACCGTCGGTCGCAACCGCCAGCGGCGCGATGCCGGTCGCGACCGCCACCGCCGCACCGCCGCTCGAGCCGCCACTCGTCCGTTCCGCACTCCAGGCATTGCGGGTGCGGCCAAACAGCGGCGAGTCGGTCAGGCACTTGCTGCCGAACTCCGGCGTCGTGGTCTTGCCGAGCAATATTCCGCCCTGCGCACGGAGCCGGGCCACCGCCACGGCGTCATGATCAGGCACGTTGTTCCGGTACGGCACCGCGCCGAAGGTCGTGCGCACGCCCTTGGTGCTGACGATGTCCTTCACCGTGAACGGGATGCCGTGCAGCAGCCCGAGCGGCTCGCCGGCCATGACCTGCCGCTCCGCGACCTTCGCCTGCGCCATCGCCGCCTCGCCACACAGCGTGATGAAGCAGTTCAATTCGGGTTGCAGCCGCTCGGCGCGGGCCAGTACCGCGGCCGTCACCTCGACGGGAGATATGTCCCTGGCGCCTATGCGCTCGCGCAATTCGGTCGCCGGCAGAAGACAGAGATCTGCACTCATGATGACGCACACTCTCCAAAAGCCGGTCAGCACGTTCGACCGCGTTGACAGCCAGAATGCCTCCCATGTTAACTCGGCGTCCAATACGAATTTGAAGGCCAACCCATACGTTTTCGGTATGCCTATGGATTTGCGTCGGCTTCGTTACTTCGTCGCGGTGGCAGAGGAGCGCAGCGTCGGCAAGGCTGCCGAGCGGCTGCGGATGGCGCAGCCGCCGCTGTCGGTGCAGATCCGCAAGCTCGAGGCCGAACTCGGCACGCCGCTGTTCCGCCGCGGCACGCGCGGCATGGATTTGACGGAGGCCGGTCTCGCCCTGCTGTCGCGGGCGAGCGAGGCGCTGGCGCTGGCCGAGGAAGGATTCGAGGCCGCGCGCGCGATCGCCGCCGGGCAGCGCGGACGGCTCTCGGTCGGCTACATGTTCGTGCTGGCGAGCGCAATGCTGCCGCGCCTGGTCCCGGAACTGCGGCGGTCGCTTCCCGGCGTCGATCTCGATTTCGTGGAGCTTTCCGCATCGACCCGCGAGACCTTGCTGCTCGACCGCGCCGTCAGCGTCGCCTTGTGCATGCCGGCGATCCATCATCCGGAAATCCAGGTGGCCCAGATCGGCACCCAGCCGCTGATGTTGGCGATGCCGGCGCGCTCGCCGCTCGCCCGCCTCTCTGCGGTGCCGGTCAGCCGATTGCAGGGACGCCCGCTGATCGCCCTGCCGCGGCCAGAAGAACAGCCCACCTCATCGGCGGTGTCGGCGATGCTGCGGCGGCATCAGGTGGTGATGCCGATCGTCAGCCGGGTGGAGACCGTGCACTCGGCGCTCAGCCTGGTGCTCGCCGGCGAAGGGCTCGCGATCCTGCCGGCTTGCGCGAAACTCGGCGCGCCGCCCGGCGTCGCGTTCCGGCGCTTTGTCGACATCACCGACGCGATCGAGATCGCGGCCTGCTGGCGGCGCGATTCCTCGAGCCCGTTGATCCGAAATTTCCTCAGAAGCGCCGAGAAGGTCGTCGCGCGGCTGTGACGCCGGCTGCGTTGCGTCGCCGAGCAACTACCAATAATCCGCAGGCAATTCCCGGCTCCGCGGCGGATCGGCGCCCGCGCGGGTGCAGGTGAAGGCCGCGCATTTGCAGGCAAAGGACAGCGCGCGTGTGAGCTCGGCCGCGCCGATCTCGCGCAGTTGCTGCCGCGCGATCCGATCCAGCCGATGCAATGCGGCGAGCAGCGCGGCCTGAAAACTGTCGCCGGCACCGATCGTATCCACCACATTCACCACCGGCGAGGCGACCTCGATCGAGCCGGCCTTGCGATGCCAGGCAGCGGCGCCATCATTGCCGCGCGTGATGACGACGAGCGATACGCCGTTCGACAGCAGCGCTTCGGCCCTCACCGCATAGGCCTCGTTGCCGAACAGATAGGCGAAGTCGACGTCAGACATCTTGACGACATCCGCCTTGCCGCAGAACGCCAGTATGCGGGCGCGATAGGCATCTTTATCCTTGACGAGGTTCGGCCGGCAATTCGGATCGAGCGAGATCGTCACGGTCGTCCGCGCATCCTCGATGAAGGCCAGCGTCTCGGCCGCGCCCTGGTCATGGACAAGCGTGGTCGAGCCCGTGTGCAGGCATGTGACGCCGTCAAGCGCGATCGCATCACGCCGATAGGTCCAGTTCCGCGATGAAGTGTCGGCATCATAGAAGGCGTATTGCGTCTCGGTGCCGGTCACGCGCGCAAAGGCCAGCGTGGCCTGATGGTCGCTGCGCGTCGCGCGGCTGAGAGCGACACCGGACGCCGCGGCATGTTCGGCAATCATCCGGCCGAAGGTGTCGGTTGAGATGCCGCCGACAAAGCCGGTGGGAAGGTCGAGCCGGGCGCTGCCGATCGCGATGTTGAGACAGGAGCCGCCGACCGCGGGCGTCAGGGCCTCGCGTCCATCCGCCGTCCGCGACGGCAGGAAATCGATCAGCGCATCTCCGCAACTCAGCAGCATGGACAAACAATCCCTACGTCGGCGCGGCGCCGGGCGCCCGCTTCATCGCCTCGCGGCTGTCGCGGTCGAGCTGGCGCAGCATCTTGTGCACGCCCCGCTTCCTGCGATGGAAATCGGCAAGTTCGGGCCTGGTCGGCTCGCTCAGCCGCCCGAGCGCCGACATGCCGGCCATCGCCGCATTGATCGAATTGTGCGCGCCGCTGGCGACCGCACCCAGCATGGCAGCGCCGAGCAACACCGGCTCTTGGGTCTGCGGCAACGCCACCGTGTAGCCGGTGGTGTCGGCCATGATCTGGCGCACCAGCGGGCTGCGGCTCGCGCCACCGCCAATCACGATGGTCTTGCCGCTGACGCCGTGGGCCTGCAGCGCCTCGATGACATCGGCAAGGCCATAGGCCAGCCCGCACAGGCCGGCGATGAACAGCCGCTCCAGCGCCGACACATCGGTGTCGAGATCGAGCCCTGCGATCACGGCGCGCGAGCCGGGATCGGCATAGGGCGAACGGTTGCCGAGGAATTCCGGCAGGACATGAACGTTGCGCGCGAGCAGCGCGGCTGCGCCGGCATTGCCGCTGCGCGCCAGGATGCGTTTTTCGAGATACTCGATGACATCGACGCCGTCGCTCTTCGCAGCCAGCAAGACCTCGGCATGCGCCGGGTGCGACTTGAGCAGATGATCGATCGCGGCACCCGCCGCGGATTGACCGCCCTCGTTCAGCCAGAAGCCCGGCACCATGCCTTCGAAATATGGCCCCCAGACCCCCGGCACGAAGCAGGGATCGACGGTGGTCGCCATGATGCAGGCCGACGTTCCCATGATGTAGGCCAGTCGCTGGCAGACATCGACGTCGGCGCCGGAACCGTCACGGCCGCCGATCGCGCCGACGCCGCCGGCGTGGGCATCGATCAGCGAGGCGCCGACCGCGGTTCCCGGCAGCAAGCCGAGATCGCGCGCGGCATTGTCCGACAAGCCGCGGCCGAGCGGCGAACCGGGCGGCACGATCTCGTTGCCGATGCGGGCAAAGCGATCCGCTGCGAGCGCCTCTAACCCGACCCGCTTCAGGAACGATTCGCTCCAGCCGCCCTCGCCGGCCACATAGGTCCACTTGCAGGTGACCGTGCAGGTCGAGCGCGCCAGCGAGCCGGAGGCGCGGAACGAGAGATAGTCCGCGAGATCGAAGAAGTGCCCGGCGGCCTCGAAGGTCGTCGGCAGATGCCGCTTCAGCCAGAGGATCTTCGGGATCTCCATCTCCGGCGAGATCGCGCCGCCGACATAGCGCAGCACGCGGTCGCCGGTCGCGTTGACGAATTCGGTCTCCTCCATCGCGCGGTGGTCCATCCAGACCACGCCATTGCGCGCGGGATCGCCGGACGGGCTGACGGTGAGCGGCCGACCGGCCCCGTCGAGCACGACCAGCGAGCAGGTCGCGTCAAACCCGATGCCCTTGACGTGCTCGGCCGCGACCGCTGCCTCGCGCATCGCGTTGCGCACGGAGGTCACGCAGGCTACCCAGATGTCATCGGACGATTGCTCGACGATATCGCCGGGCTCGTGCCAGACACGGATCGGATGCCGGGCCGAACCCAATAGCTTGCCGGCCTCGTCGAATACCCCCGCCCGGGCGCTGGTGCTCCCGACGTCCACCCCGATATAGGCTTGCCGCATGGCCGCTCCGTTATGTCCGGCGCGATCCTACCAGCAAGTGTAGCCGCCATCGACCAGAACGATGCTTCCGGTCATCAGGCTCGCCGCTTCGGAGGCCAGGAACAGCACGACGGAGGCGATCTCGTCGACCTGGCCCATCCGCGCCATCGGGGTTCCGCCGATCCAGGCGTCGTACATGCGAGGGCTGTTCTTCACGAAGGCGTTCAGCGGCGTCTCGATGTAAGTCGGCGCCACCGCGTTGACGCGGACCCCGCGCGCGCCCCATTCGGCCGCGAGCGATTTGGTCAAATGATGCACCGCGGCCTTGGAGGCGTTGTAGAAGCACTGCTCCTGCGGCTTGTTGACGATGAAGCCGGACATCGAACCGACATTGACGATGGTGCCGGACTTGGCCTTCAGCATGTGATTGCCGAAGGCACGGCAGCACCAGAAGGTGCCGTTCAGATTGACGTCGATGACGTTGAGCCAGTGCTCGTCGGTCACGGTCTCGGCCGGCGTTTCGCTGCGCGCGATGCCGGCATTGTTGACGAGAATGTCGACCTTGCCGTACTTGCGCACCAGCTCGTCGGCGACCGCCGAGACGCGCCCGGAATCCGTCACGTCCATCAGCGCGATATCGGCATCGAAGCCCTTGGCCTTCAGCTCCGCCTGCGCGTCATGGGCCGCCTTGGCGTCGCGGTCGCCGATGACGACCTTGGCGCCGGCTTCCGCCAGCGCCTCGGCGCAGGCGAGCCCGATGCCCTGACCGGCGCCGGTGATGATGGCGGTCTTGCCGCCGAGCTTGAATTTCTCGAGATACATTTTCTTCTTCCTTACGCGTGGATCGACTTTCCGCTGTCGTCGAAACGATGGATGCGCGCCGGATCCGGGATCAGCGACACCTTGTCGCCGGGATGCAGATCAAGCTCGCCGACATAGCGCGCGGTCAGCATCCCGAGCGGTCCGGCATCGACATAGAGAAAGGTGTCGCTGCCGAGATGCTCGGCAACCGAAACGGTGCCGTGCCAGCCGCCCTGCCCGTCGCGCTCGACCTTCAAATGCTCGGGCCGCACGCCGATGGTGGTGGCGCCCCGCTGTTTGGCGAGCTCGCCGGTGACGAAATTCATCTTCGGCGAGCCGATGAAGCCGGCGACGAACAGGTTGTTAGGCTTCTCATAGAGCTCGAGCGGCGAACCATATTGCTCGATCTTGCCGCCGTTCAGCACCACGATCTTGTCGGCCATGGTCATGGCCTCGACCTGGTCGTGGGTGACGTAGATCGCCGTGGTGCCGAGCTGCTTCTGCAAGCGCGTCACCTCGAGCCGCATCTGCACCCGCAGCGCGGCATCGAGGTTCGACAGCGGCTCGTCGAACAGGAATGCCTTCGGCTCGCGCACGATGGCGCGCCCGATCGCGACCCGCTGACGCTGGCCGCCGGAGAGCTCGCGCGGCTTGCGCTCGAGATAAGGCGTCAAGTTGAGGGTGGCCGCGGCGGCCTCGACCTTGCGGTTGATCTCGTCCTTGGCGACCCCGGCCATCTTCAGGCCGAACGCGATGTTGCCGCGCACGCTCATATGCGGATAGAGCGCATAGGACTGGAACACCATTGACAGCCCGCGCTTGGCCGGCGGCACGTCGACCACGTTGCGGCCATCGATCAGGATGGCACCTCCGGTGACGTCCTCGAGCCCCGCGATCAACCGGAGCAGCGTGGTCTTGCCGCAGCCCGACGGACCGACGAAGACGACGAAGGAGCCGTCGGCGATCTCGAGGTCGGCGCCCTTGATGATATGGACCGGCCCGAACGATTTTTGCACACCCTGCAGCGTAATCTGACCCATGGCGAAAAGCCTTTCTGCTACTTGACCGCGCCGAAGGTCAGGCCGCGGACGAGTTGCCGCTGACTGAACCAGCCGAGCACGAGAATGGGCGCGATCGCGAGCGTCGACGCCGCCGACAACTTCGCCCAGAACAATCCTTCCGGGCTGGAATAGGATGCGATGAACACGGTGAGCGGCGCGGCCTCGAGCGTCGACAGATTGAGGGTCCAGAACGCCTCGTTCCACGCCAGGATCAGATTGAGCAGCAACGTCGAGGCGAGCCCCGGCACCGCCATCGGCGTCAGCACATAGATCAGCTCGCGCCCGATCGTGGCGCCGTCCATCCGCGCCGCCTCGAGAATGTCCTTCGGGATCTCCTTGAAATAGGTGAACAGCATCCAGATCACGATCGGCAGATTGCCGAGACACAGGATGAAGATCAGGCCACTTCTTGTGTCGAGCAGGCCGAAATTCCGGTAGATCAGGTAGATCGGCACCAGCACGCCGACCGGCGGCATCATCTTGGTGGAGAGCATCCAGAGCAGGATGTCCTTGGTCCGCTTGGTCGGCGAGAACGCCATCGACCATGCGGCCGGGATCGCGATCAGCATTGCGATCAGCGTCGACCCGCCGGCGATGACGATCGAATTGAGCGCGTGGTGAAGGTAGTCGCTGCGCTCCTGCACCGTGACGTAGTTCTCCGTCGTCCAGTGGAAGAACAGGAACGATGGCGGGATTGCGAAGGCTTCCAGCTCGGTCTTGAAGCTCGCCAGCACCATCCAGAGGATCGGGAAGAAGATCAGGAAGCCGACCAGCCAGGCCGCCGCCGTCGAGATCACCTTGTTCCGGGTCGTGACCATCCGCGCCATGACGTTACGCCTCCAGATTCCGGCCGACGATACGAACGAGGAAGAACGCGACGATGTTGGCGAGCACCACCGCGACCAGGCCGCCGGCCGACGCGCTGCCGACGTCGTACTGGATCAACGCCTGCGAGTAGATCAGGAAGGCGATGTTGGTGGTCTGCAGGCCGGGGCCGCCGCCGGTGGTGACGAAGATCTCCGCGAACACCGTGAGCAGGAAGATGGTCTCGATCAGGATCACCACCGTGATCGGGCGCGCCAGATGCGGCAGCGTGATGTAGATGAAGGTCGAGATCGCGCTCGCGCCATCCATCTCGGCGGCCTCCTTCTGCTCCTCGTCGAGCGATTGCAGCGCAGTGAGCAGGATCAGCGTCGCGAACGGCAGCCACTGCCAGGAGATGATCAGGATCACCGAGAACAGCGGCGCGTCGTTGAACCAGTCGATCGCCGGCAGCCCGAACAGATGCGCGATCCAGGCGAACAGGCCCGACACCGGATGCATCAACAGGTTCTTCCAGACCAGCGCGCTCACCGTCGGCATCACGAAGAACGGCGCGATCACCATCAGGCGGACGATCGAGAGCCCGACCACCTGTTGGTCGAGCAGCAGCGCCAGCGGCACGCCGAGGATGATGGTGATCGCGAGCACCGAGCCGACCAGCACCAGGGTGTTCTGCAACGAGGCGAGGAAGGCCGGATCGGTCAGGAAGTAGCGGAAGTTCTCCAGCCCGACGAAGGATTCGGAGCCGGGATCGAGCAGATTGTAGTGCAGGGTCGCGAAGTAGATCGTGAGCGCCAGCGGCACGATCATCCAGATGAACAGCAGCGCCACGGCGGGCGTGAGCAGCGTGCGTGCGAGCAGTTGGGTCTGCTGGGTCGCCATCCCGGCCTCCTTCTCGATGAAAGGAGCGACCATCCCGCTGCGGGACAGGATGGTCGCAAGTAGCCCAGCTCGGGAGGTCTAAGCTGGTCGGGCGGCCAAGGCGTTTGACACGCCTTGGCTATCAGGTCGCGGGTGGCTTACTTCAGATAGCCCGCGCGCTTCATCTCGCGCTCGGTCGCGGACTGCGCAGCCGAGAGCGCCGCATCGACGGTGGTCGAGCCGGACAACGCGGCCGAGAACTGCTGGCCGACCTGGGTGCCGATGCCCTGGAATTCGGGGATCGCCGCATACTGCACGCCGACGTAAGGCACCGGCTTGACGGTCGGATGGCTGGGGTCAGCCGCATCGATCGAGGCCAAGGTCATCTTGGCGAACGGTGCCGCCTTCAGATAGTCGGGATTCTTGTAGAGCGAGGTGCGTGTACCGGGAGGTGCGGCGGCCCAGCCCTGCTTGTCCGCGACGAGCTTGGTGTAATCCTTGCTGGTCGCCCAGGCGATGAACTTCTCGGCCGCATCGACCTTCTTCGAGCCGGCGGGGATCGCGAGGCTCCATGCCCACAGCCAATTGGCGTTCTTGCCGAGCCCGGTGTTCGGGGCTAGTGCGAAGCCGACCTTGTCGGCAACCTTGGAATCCTTCGGGTTGGTCACCATGGACGCCGCCACCGTGGCATCGATCCACATCGCGCATTTGCCGGCGCTGAACAGCGCGAGGTTCTCGTTGAAGCCGTTGGACGAGGCGCCGGGAGGTCCGGCCTGCTTCATCAGGTCGACATAGGTCGTCAGCGTCTTCTTCCATTCCGGCGAATTGAACTGCGGCTCCCACTTCTCGTCGAACCAACGCGCGCCGAACGAGTTGGACATCGCGGTCAGGAACGCCATGTTCTCGCCCCAGCCGGCCTTGCCGCGCAGGCAGATGCCGTAGACGCCGCCGGCCTTGTCGTTCAGCTTCTTGGCGGCATCGACCACGAAGTCCCAGGTCGGGCTTTCCGGCATCTTCAGGCCGGCCTTGTCGAACAAATCGGTGCGATACATCACCATCGAGCTCTCGCCGTAGAACGGTGCGGCGTAGAGCTTGCCGTCGACCGAGACCGCATCCTTGATCTTCGGCAGCAGGTCGCCAACGTCGTAGTCGGCGCCGAGCTTGTCGAGCGGCACCAGCCAGCTCTTCTTGGCCCAGATCGGCACCTCGTAGGTGCCGATGGTGAGCACGTCGAACTGGCCACCCTTGGTGGCGATGTCGGTGGTCACGCGCTGGCGCAGCACGTTCTCCTCGAGCGTCACCCATTTGACTGATATGTCGGGGTTCTTCGCGGTGAATTCGCTGGTGAGCCCCTGCATGCGGATCATGTCGCTGTTGTTGACGGTCGCCACCGTCAACGTGGTCTGGGCGATCGAGGGGGCAGAGATCAAAAGACTGGCCGCGCCCGCAACGGCGCAAAAGACGTTTTTCAAGGTGACCTCCCTTATGTCACGTTGAGCATATGCCCACGTGTTGAGCGTATGTTCATCCCGTCGGTAAAATTTGTCAAGCACGCGGGTGCGCCGTCCCGCGCGATTGCGGGTTCCATCACAGCCTGGGAGGGAGGTTTGTGCGGAAGCGAACGGGAGCGGCTAGCGCCCAAGAAGGTGGGTCGCCTTCGCGACCGCAACGGGACTGCGCTCCCTCGCCCCGTTCTTACGGGGAGAGGGTTGGGGTGAGGGGCTCTCTCCGCGCATACGAAACCAGAGGAATACGTGGAGACCCCCCTCACCCGGAACGCATCTGACGATGCGTTCCGGCCTCTCCCCGCACGCGGGGCGAGGCGAAGCGCAACGCGCGGTTCGCTTCGAATAAACTGATGCAGCGCCTAGCGATCCAGCACCGCGCGTGCGGTGGCCTCGTCCGTGATGAGGCCGTTGATCACCCGGCCCGCCAGCGCGGCCTTGATCGACGGCACCTTGGCGGCGCCGACGGCTGCGGCGATCGTGGTCGATACCGCCGGGATCTGCGGCGGAATGCTGGTCAGCCGCTTGTTGGTGCCGCCCTTGATCAGTTTGCCCTTGGCGTCATAGGCCCAGCCGGTCACCTCGCCGACCGCGCCGAGCCGCATCATCTCCAGCAACTCCTCGCGGGTGACGAAGCCGTCGACATGGACCTGGGCCTTCTGGTCCATCTGGCCGATGCCGATCAGGCGCAGATCGGCCTTGGCGGCGACCGCCCTCACCCGCGCGATCGGATCGATGCGGATCATGCGGTTGCGCTCGTCCTCGCTCGACATCAGGAACGGCAGCGGCATCGGGTAATGCCGTGCACCGGTGCGGTCGGCGAGCCGTCCGACCGTGTCGTAGAAGCTTGCCGAGCCGTCGGCGGAGATGTTTCCGACCAGCGAGACGATCTGGTGATCGGGCCGCTCGATCGGCGAGACCCGCTCGACCGCGGCGCGGACCGCGCGGCCGGTGCCGAGCGCCACGATGACAGGCGTCTGCGAGCGCAGCGTCAGCTCCAGCAGATTGGCGCTGCGCTCCGCAATCCCGGCATTGGACAGCGGCGCCGCCGGATCCGATGGCACGACGTCGCAATGCACCAGATCGAACCGCTCCTTCAGCCGCGATGCCAGCTCCATGCAGGCCGCAATCGGATGCTCGAGACGAAACGTGATCAGCCGCTCCGCAAGACACAACGACACCAGGCGCTGCGCCGAGGCACGCGACACCTGCAGCATTTTCGCAATTTCGTCCTGGGTGTGGCCCGCGATGAAATACAGCCAGCCGGCGCGCGCCGCATCGTCGAGGCGAGACTTTTCGTTGTCGGGCGCAGCCATGATCTTGCGTCAGCCTTCGTTCCAGAAATCCGTCATCGCGGCGAAGATTCGATCCGCCCCGGCCTGCTTCAGCAGAGCACTGCCGTCCGCCAACTGATAGTGGGCGCCGCCGACAAATCCCCACACTTTCATCCCGGCGGCCCTCGCCGCAGTCACCCCGCTGACGCTGTCCTCGATCACAAGCGTGCGGCGCGGATCGGCTGCCATCTTGCCCGCGGCAAACAGGAAGAGATCCGGCGCCGGCTTGCCATGCTCGACCATCTGCGCGGTGTAGAGCCGCGGCCCGAAGCTCGACGCAAGACCGGTCAGCTCCAGCGAGAACCTCACGCGGTCAAGATCGCTCGATGAAGCGACACAATACGGCAGCTGCAGTTCCGCGAGCACGGCAGCGATACCCGCAATCGGCCTGAGCTGCGATCGGAAGGTCTCGCGCACCTGCTGCGCCAATTCAGGCAGGAAGGTCGCCGGCAACGGCTTGCCCACGCCCCGGCAATACGCGACCAGGGCCGTGGTGCTGCGCCCGAGGAAGAGTTCGAGCGCCCGCTCGGTGCTCATCGCGATGCCGGCCTTCGTCAGCGCCTCGGCGAGGCAGCGGCAGCTCAATTCCTCGCTGTCGACGAGCACGCCGTCGCAGTCGAAGATGACGAGATCGGTTTGGGACAGCCGCGGATCCATCCCGGCATGAGATCATATGCTCACGACATGAGCAATAGATCACAGTTCCGCGCGCGGAATGCCGCGCCTCAAATGGTCGCGGTGCACCACCAACCATGCTGTGCGACAAGGCGAAATGCCGCATGACACACCTCTGATCGCGACCGTCGTCGCGGGCCTTGGACTCGCCTTCGTCTTCGGAACCATCGCCCAGCGCTTTCGGGTTCCGCCACTGGTCGGTTATCTGCTCGCGGGCGTCGCCGTGGGTCCGTTCACGCCGGGCTTCGTCGCCGATCAGGCGCTGGCAACCGAGCTTGCCGAGCTCGGTATCATTCTCCTGATGTTCGGCGTCGGCCTGCATTTCTCGCTGAACGACCTGCTGTCGGTGCGCGCGATCGCGGTGCCCGGCGCCATCGCGCAGATTGCGGTCGCCACGCTGCTCGGCCTCGGCCTCGCGCTGTTGATGGGCTGGACCGTCGGCGCGGGCCTCGTGTTCGGGCTCGCGCTGTCGGTCGCAAGTACCGTCGTGCTGTTGCGCGCGCTGCAGGAGCGCCGCCTGATGGACAGCGAACGCGGCAAGATCGCGGTCGGCTGGCTGATCGTCGAGGACCTCGCCATGGTGCTCGCGCTGGTGCTGTTCCCGGCGGTCGCAAGCTTCCAGGGCGGCGATGGCGCGGCGCTCGCCTCCGACCCGCTCGCCACCCGTTTCGGGCTCGGGCTGACCGGCGTGCTGGTGCTGACGCTGGTCAAGATCGCGGTGTTCATCGCGTTGATGCTGGTGGTCGGACGCCGGCTGATCCCGTGGGCCCTGCACTACATCGCGCATACCGGGTCGCGCGAGCTGTTCCGGCTGGCCGTGCTCGCGATCGCGCTCTGCATCGCGTTCGGCGCGACCAAGCTGTTCGGGGTTTCGCTGGCGCTCGGCGCCTTCTTCGCCGGGATGATGCTGCGGGAATCGCCGCTGAGCCAGCGCGCCGCCCAGGAGACCCTGCCGCTGCGCGACGCCTTCGCGGTGCTGTTCTTCGTCTCGGTCGGCATGCTGTTCGATCCGCTCAGCGTGGTGCGCGAACCCTGGCCGTTTCTTGCGACGCTGTTCGTCATCGTGGTCGGCAAGTCGCTCGCAGCGCTCTTGATCGTCGTGCTGTTCCGTCACCCGATGGCGACCGCCCTGATGATCTCGGCGAGCCTTGCCCAGATCGGCGAATTCTCCTTTATCCTGGCCGAACTCGGCGTCGCGCTCAATCTGCTGCCGAAGGCCGGCCGCGACCTGATCCTGGCCGGCGCGATCTTCTCGATCATGCTCAACCCGCTGGTGTTCGCGGTGGTCGACTGGCTGACCTCGCGGCTGGAGAAGCCGCAAGCTTCCTCGCCGACGGCCGCAACCGCCGAGCCGATCCCGGTCACCGACCTGCGGGATCACACCATCCTGGTCGGCTACGGCCGGGTCGGCAGCCTCGTGGGTGATGCCCTGCATCAGCGCAACGCGCCGTTCGTCGCCGTCGAGGCGTCCGACGATATGGTCGCAAAGCTCAGGCAGCGCGGCATCGAGGCCCTGATGGGCAACGCTGCGCGCGCCAGCGTGCTGCGCGCGACCAATCCGGCCGGCGCGCGATCGCTGGTCATCGCCATTCCCGAGGCATTCGAGGCCGGACAGATCGTCGAGCAGGCCCGCGCCGCCAATGCCGAGATCCAGATCATCGCGCGCGCGCATTCCGACGCCGAGGTCGATCATCTGAAGGGCCTCGGGGCCGACATCGTGATCATGGGCGAGCGCGAGATCGCCCGCGGCATGATCGAGGAGCTCGACCGCGGAAACTCTGGCGCTGCCGCACTAGATGCGGCAACCGCGAGGGAAGATTCTGCGGCCTGAAGCGGCGGCGCCCACTGCGCGACGAAAGGAGATCAAGACATGGCATTCAAGAGCCCGCACGTTTCACTGGTGTCGTTCTCGATCGAGATCGGCGCCGATGCCACGACCAATGTGATGCAGATCGAGACCGACCTGCATTTGAACACCCGCCATCCGAGCTACGACGCCGCCGCAATCGAGCGGCTGATGCGCGACGCGCAAGCCTATCTCGCCGGCAACGCCGACCAGATCACCCAAATCCGGCTGGTCTCCAATCGCAGCGGCCAGACCTGAAGAAATCAGCCGCCGAGGAATGCCGGCGCCAGATCTTCCTGCACGATGATGTTGGCAGCTTCCGTCGTCAGCTCGCTGCCGACGAGGTCCAGGTTTTTCGCGGCCTCGAACAGCATCGCGCGGACGTCGTCCGGCGTCAGCACGCCCTTTGCGATCAGCTTACGCACCAGCGCCTGCAAAATCAGAACGTCGATCTCTCCATGGGCCAGCGGCGTCGGCTTGTCCGTCATGATCGTCTCCCGGGACTGAAGTTCGCCGCTAGCGAGGCGGCTAGCGCGGCGATGACGCGATGTCCTTGTGCAACTCCTCGAACGCACGGCGCAGGCCGTGCAGCTGGTCGACCAGATGCAGGATGACGTCGATCCCCTCGTCGTTGACGCCGAAATCGCCCTTCAGATCCCGAATCAGATGCGCGCGCGCCACGTCGGTGTCGGAAAAGCTGATCTCTTGCGTGCTCTCATCCGGAACGAGCCATTGCTGCTCGATCCAGAACTCCAGGGTCTGCACCTCCAGACCCGCATCGATGAGGAACTGCTGCCTGTTCATGATGCACCATCATCGCGTGGATTGAATCCCTTGCGATCCCAGTTCGACACGAACGCTTCGAGCGCGGGATCGGGTCCCTTGGGCAGGACCACCTTGAGCTTGACGAACTCATCGCCATGACCGCCGCCGACCTTGGGCGCGCCCTTGCCGCGCAACCGCAGCGTCGTGCCGGTGTTTGCGCCTTTCGGAACCGTCATGGTGACCGCGCCGGTCGGGGTCGGAACGTTGACCTTGCCGCCGAGCACGGCTTCCGACAGCGAGATCGGCAATTCCAGCGAGATGTCGTCGCCGTCGCGGGTGAAGCGCGGATCGGGACGCACCTCGACCTCGATCAGCGCGTCGCCGGGGCCGCCCTTGCCGCTGCCCGGCATGCCCTTGCCGCGCAGGCGAATGACCTGGCCGGCGATCAGGCCCGCCGGGATCGTCACATCGAGCGTGCCGCCATCGGGAAGCGTCAGGCGCTTGCTCGCGCCGGCGATCGATTCTGCGAAATCGATCACGAGACTGTAGTGCAGGTCGTGGCCGCGCCGGTTGGCACGCGCCTGCTCGGTGCGTCGAAGCAACTCGGCAAACGCGTCGTCCTGGTCCATGTAGTCGGCATAACCCGAGCTATCGGCATAGGGATGCCCGCCATCCGCGGTGGCGAAATCCCGGTAGTAGCGATGCTGCGGCCGCTCGGTACCATCAGCGTCGATCTCGCCGGCGTCGAAGCGCTTGCGCTTGTCTGCATCCGAGAGCAGATCGTTCGCTGCGGCGACTTCCTTGAATTTTTCTTCGGCCGCTTTGTCGCCCGGATTGAGATCCGGATGCAGCTTCTTCGCCAGCTTTCGATAGGCCTTCTGGATATCGACGGAAGACGCCGTCGGGGCAACGCCAAGAACCTCGTACGGATTTCTCACAACCTGCTCCGCAACACCGTGAGGGCACCTGCAATCATGAGGGCGCAAAAGCAGCCGATTTGCAAGTGCGCTCGCGCGCCGCCCGGCAATGGGCGAGCCAGCATGCCTCAGATCACGGCCCGCTACGAGGTATGTCCTGGATCAATATAGTTCGGCATGTTCTTTTTCTGCTGCGGCGTCATCCTGGCGGGATCCGGCTTGCCCGGCACGCCCCTCGGACCAAGCAGGGCTCGCTGCATATCGTCTTCGCTCAGGCGCGGCTTGCCATCGTCAAGCTGTCCGCTGCCACCGTGACTCTGTGCCATGACCGACCTCCAGTGATGATCGCTTGCGCACGGGCAGAAGAGAGTGCGCGCTCCGCCGGAACGAGCTGGCGGAGCGCGATCTTACCTCAACGTTGCTCCTGCCGCTTCTCCTCTGCGGGGTGACCTGCGGGAGGCGCAGCATGCGGCGGCGCCTGAACGTGCGGCGCGGCTTGAACGTGCGGCTCCGGCCGTGCCGCCGGCTGCGGATGTGCCTCAGGGCGGGCGATCGTCTCCGGCCGCGCTTCAGGCCTTGCCGCAGGCTCGGGTCGTGGTTCGGGCCTTGCTGCCTGCTCCGGCCGCGCGACAGGCTTTGCGGCAGGCTCGGGCCGCGGTTCCTCCTTGCGCACCTCCTCTGGCCGCCTCTCCGACGCGGCAGGCCGCGCCGCTTCCGTTGCAGGCCGCGGCTCAATCTTCGGCTCGGCGGCGGGCGCCGCGCGCTTCTCCTCGACCGCAGGCCGGTTCGGCTCGGCGGGCGGATGCGCTGCAATGCCCTTCTCGGGGACCGGAAGCGCATGGGATTCGGCGGGCGCCGGTGCAGCCGGATGCGGCTCAACCTTCGTCTCGGGCGCCGGAGCTGCGCGCTTCTCCTCGGCTGCCGGCTTATTCTGCTGCGCTGCCGGAAGCTCCTTGCCCGGGACGGGGAGCGCGTGGGAGTCAGCCGGTGCAGCGGCAGTCCCCGGTCGCGCCGGCTCCGCGGCCGCCGGCTTTGCCGCGGTGGCAGGCACAGCCTCGCCGGCCGGCCGCGCGCGGACCACGCCCGGTCCCTTCAGCTCGCCGGGCCGCGCGGTTGCGGCAACGGCGGGCACGCCGTTGTTGGCTCGCTTGAACAGGCTCGGATCCTGGCTCGCGGTCTCGACCTGCTTGCGTTGCAGCGGCGTCGCCGCGAAATGCTGCTCCTTGGCGATCGTACGTTCGGCGGGAGTCGGCCGCACCTCGATGCCGCCGCGACCGCCATTGTAGCTGACGTTGTTGATGGTGGTCTGATTGATCGTGACGTTCTTCTCGTAGACGTTGGTGATGCGCGCGCCCTGAATATTGTTCACGGTACGATTGTAGAAGAAATTGCCGTGATCCCAGCGGCCGCCTTCATAGCCTGAACCGCCGTAGCCGAAGCCGTAATTGATGCCGCCGTAGAAACCGACGCGATCACCCCAATAGCCCTGATGGAAAATGAAGCCGCCGCCGAATGCGCCCCAGTAGCCGGGGGTCCACAGCAGTCCGACCCGCGGCGGCTGCACCCAGGTGCCCGGCACCCAGTAGTAATCGCCGCGATCCTCGTCCCACGACCAATTGCCCGGTGACCACATGTAACCGGGCCCGGGCACCGGCGGCTGATCGTAGGTCGGCAACGGCGGCGGCGCGGTATCGACGGCAGAGACCGGCGCGCATGCCGCGTCCTGCGCGATTGCCGGCACGGCCGTCGCAGTGAACAGCGCCGTGGCCAGCGCGGCGCACGACGCGGTCGAAAGGAAACGAGTGATCATTGGGAGCCTCTTCGATGAACACGTTCAACGTGAGAACCGGAACAAAAGTTCCGCGCATCGGCAACGCACCGACACACTTCATCGCTAACGCCTTGACCTTACATCAACCTGAAACAGCCGGAAACGCATCACGCAGCTATTCATCGCCAGTTCAGAGTGTGCAGTGACTCATCATCGCGCGATTCAGCGGAACATTGCGCGGCGCAGTTCTGCATCATCGCGTGCACTCCACGCGGCGCGAGATCATCCTCCTATTGAAATCGCGAACACGACTTCGGCTCGCGCACGATTGCAACGATCCGGGAGCGTCGCGCCGCTCGCTTCGCAAGCGCCGCGATCAGCCGAGCCACCATCGGCGTGATGCCGATCCCGATTTGCCGGCGTGTCCGTAGCAGTGCCTCCGGATGAGTGCCAGAAGCGAACACCGCAACACCTCGAAAGCGGTATGCCGGCGGTCGCGTTCCGCGATTGACACTCCCCTGAAACGACCACACGATACGACCTGCGGCAGCGCCAGGCCCGCGGTTTTCCGCAGGCGCGATTGCAACTCGGCTGCCGCTTGATGGATGTCATCGTTCCGCCATCTGTCGCCGGCGGCAATGCGTGGCATAACTTGATCTCGACGAGCTTGTGCTGCCTTGAGGTGCCACCATGAACATTGAAAAATATACCGATCGCCTCCGCGGCTTCATTCAATCGGCACAATCGCTCGCGATGCGCGAGGGGCACCAGCAGTTTTCGACGCTCCATATCTTGAAGGTGCTGCTGGACGACAATGAGGGCCTCGCGGCCGGCCTGATCGACCGGGCCGGCGGCAACTCGCGCGCGATCCTCAAGGCGACCGAAGACGCGCTGGCGAAGGTGTCGAAGGTCAGCGGCGCCGGCTCCGGACAGATCTATATGGCGCCCGAGACCGCGCGCGCCTTCGCCGCCGCGGAACAGGCGGCCGACAAGGCCGGCGACAGCTTTGTCTCGGTCGAACGCATGCTGCAGGCGCTCGCCGCCGACAAGGACAGCGAGGCCGGCAAGCTGCTCGCCAAGGGCGGCGTCAATTCGCAGAACCTGAACGCAGCGATCAACGCCCTGCGCAAGGGCCGCACCGCCGACAGCGCATCGGCCGAGAATGCCTATGACGCGCTGAAGAAATACGCCCGCGACCTCATCCAGGCGGCGCGCGACGGCAAGCTCGATCCGGTGATCGGCCGCGACGAGGAGATCCGCCGCACGATTCAAGTTCTGTCACGCCGCACCAAGAACAATCCCGTTCTGATCGGCGAGCCCGGCGTCGGCAAAACCGCGATCGTCGAGGGCCTTGCGCTGCGCATCGTCAATGGCGACGTGCCGGAGAGCCTGCAGGACAAGGCGCTGCTTGCGCTCGACCTCGGCGCGCTGATTGCGGGGGCCAAGTATCGCGGCGAGTTCGAGGAAAGGCTCAAGGCGGTGCTGCAGGAGGTGACGTCCGCCGAGGGCGGCATCATCCTGTTCATCGACGAGATGCACACGCTGATCGGCGCCGGCAAGGGCGACGGCGCGATGGACGCGTCGAACCTTCTGAAACCCGCGCTGGCCCGCGGCGAACTGCATTGCATCGGCGCCACCACGCTCGACGAATACCGCAAGCATGTCGAGAAGGACCCGGCGCTGGCGCGGCGGTTCCAGCCGGTGTTCGTCTCGGAACCGACGGTCGAGGACACCATCTCGATCCTGCGTGGCCTGAAGGACAAATACGAGCAGCATCACGGCGTGCGCATCGCGGATTCGGCGCTGGTCGCCGCCGCCACGCTGTCGAACCGCTACATCACCGACCGTTTCCTGCCCGACAAGGCCATCGATTTGATGGACGAGGCCGCAGCGCGGCTGAAGATGCAGGTCGATTCCAAGCCCGAGGAGCTCGACTCGCTCGACCGCGAGATCATCCGCCTCAAGATCGAGCAGGAGGCGCTGAAGAAGGAGACCGATCTCGGCTCCAGGAGCCGCCTGCAGACGCTCGAGAAGGATCTCGCCGATCTCGAGAAGAAGTCGGCGGACATGACTTCGAAATGGCGTTCGGAGAAGAGCAAGCTCTCCGACGCGCAGAAGATGAAGGGCGAGCTCGAGCAATTGCGCACCGAGCTTGCCAACGCGCAGCGCAAGGGCGAATTCCAGAAGGCGGGCGAACTGGCCTATGGCCGCATTCCCGAGCTCGAGAAGAAGCTCGCTGCGGTCGAAGCCAGCGAGACCTCGTCCGCCAGCGAGACCGTGACCGCCGACAATATCGCGCAGGTGGTGTCGCGCTGGACCGGCGTGCCCGTCGACAAGATGCTGGAGGGCGAGAAGGACAAGCTGCTGCGCATGGAGGAGATGCTTGGCAAGCGCGTCGTCGGCCAGGCCGAGGCCGTGCGTGCGGTGTCGACCGCGGTGCGCCGCGCCCGCGCCGGCCTGCAGGATCCCAACCGGCCGATCGGCTCGTTCATGTTCTTGGGCCCCACCGGCGTCGGCAAGACCGAGCTCGCCAAAGCGCTCGCCGAATATCTGTTCGACGACGAGACCGCGATGGTCCGGATCGATATGTCCGAGTTCATGGAGAAGCACTCGGTCTCGCGGCTGATCGGCGCACCGCCCGGCTATGTCGGCTATGACGAGGGCGGCGCTCTGACCGAAGCCGTGCGGCGCCGGCCCTATCAGGTCGTGCTGTTCGACGAAATCGAGAAGGCGCATCCGGATGTCTTCAACGTGTTGCTGCAGGTGCTCGACGACGGCCGCCTGACCGATGGCCAGGGCCGCACCGTCGATTTCCGCAACACGCTGATCATCATGACCTCGAATATCGGCGCGGAGTATCTCGTCAACCAGCCGGAGGGCCAGCCGACCAGCGCGGTGCGCGAGCAGGTGATGAACATGGTGCGGGCGCACTTCCGCCCCGAATTCCTCAACCGCATCGACGAAATCATTCTGTTCCACCGGCTGCAGAAGAGCGACATGGGCCGCATCGTCGAGATTCAATTCGCCCGCCTGCGCAAGCTGCTCGAGGATCGCAAGATCGATCTCGAACTCGATCCGAAGGCGCGCGACTGGTTGGCGGAGAAGGGTTGGGATCCAGCCTATGGCGCCCGCCCGCTGAAACGGGTGATCCAGCGCAGCGTGCAGGATCCGCTCGCCGAGATGATCCTCGCCGGCGACGTGCGCGACGGCTCGCAGGTGAGGCTCTCCGCCACCAAGGCCGGCCTCACCTTCAACGGCAAGAAGCCGGAGAACGCCGCGGCGGACGAATTCGAACCGGTGTGAGAGAAGTCGCGATTGCCGACGACGCGCCGTCATCGCGGCGTCGTCTGGGCCCATCATATGCAAGCTGAATGTACAGGCCGACCTGCAACCAGGGAGAGCGTCATGACGCAGCTGAACATCAAGGACAACATGGAGGTCATCGGCGCCGACGGCGTGCATGTCGGCACCGTCGATCACGTGGAAGGCAACCGCATCAAGCTCAAGAAGAGCGAAAGCGACGGCTTCCACAAGGGTCACCACCATTATATCGAGCTCGGCTTCGTTGCCGGTGTCGAAGGCTCCAAGGTGCGGCTCTCCGCCAACGCCGCCATTGCGGTGACCCTCGAGGAGGAGAAGTCCGGCAAGCCGGTTGGTCCGTCCGCGGAAGCCTAGCAATCCGGGCTCTTGTAAAGGCTCCGGTGGCATGCTCCTCTGCCCTGCCTGGACGTCGATCCGGCGTCCAGTCGAGACGTTATTCGCGTTAAAGTGCCGTTAGTTAAGGAGAGATGCGTGCCATCAGCCGTTCCGCAACCGGTCGCTGCGAAGCTGACGCGCGCGGCCATCTTCCTTGCGGTCACGATCAAGCCCAATCCGGAATTCGATACCGTGGTGCGGTCGCTATGTGCGGACGTCGCTGCGCTGGTGCGCGCGGTCGGCTTCCGCGATCTCGAGGGCCGGCTGTCCTGCGTCATGGGCATCGGCTCAGACGCATGGGACCGGTTGTTCGGTGCGCCGAAGCCGCAAGGCCTGCATCCGTTCCGCGAGATCAACGGCGTCCACCACGCCGTCGCGACACCGGGCGACCTGCTGTTTCACATCCGCGCCGTGCCGATGGACCTGTGCTTCGAGCTCGCGACACAGATCATGTCGCGGCTCGGCGATGCGGTCGCCACCTCGGACGAGGTCCATGGCTTCAAATATTTCGACGAGCGCGACCTGCTCGGCTTTGTCGACGGCACGGAGAATCCGGAGGACCAGGCGGCCACCGACGCCACCATCATCGGCGACGAGGACGCAGCCTTCGCCGGCGGCAGCTATGTGATCGTGCAAAAATACCTGCACGATCTGAAGAAATGGAACGAGCTGCCGGTCGAGATGCAGGAGAAGATCATCGGCCGCACCAAGCTGTCCGACATCGAGCTCGACGATGCGGTGAAGCCGAGCTATGCGCATAATGCCCTGACGACGATCGTCGAGAACGGCGAGGAGCTCGACATCGTCCGCGACAACATGCCGTTCGGCAACATCAGCAAGGGCGAGTTCGGCACCTACTTCATCGGCTATGCCAAATCCCCGCACCGGATCGAGCAGATGCTGGAGAACATGTTCGTCGGCAAGCCGCCGGGCAATTACGACCGCCTGCTCGACTTCAGCCGCGCCGTGACCGGCACGCTGTTCTTCGTCCCGTCGGCGACCTTCCTGGAAGACGTCACCAGCGAGCCACCGGCACCCGCGCCGGCGGAGCCGTCGCTGGATGATGCCGGGGCTGACGAGGCTCCTGCACAAAAAACACCGCCGTCCGACGGCTCGCTCGGGATCGGCTCACTCAAAGGAGAGGCTGGACATGAATAACCTTCATCGGGGACTGGCCCCCATCTCGGACGCGGCATGGGCCCAGATCGAAGAGGAAGCCTCGCGGACGTTGAAGCGCCATCTGGCGGCGCGCCGTGTCGTCGATGTCGATGGGCCGAAGGGCACGGACTTCTCGGCGGTCGGCACCGGCCATCTCAAGAAAATCGCGACGCCCGGCGACGGCGTCGAGGCAACGCAACGCGACGTCCGCGCGCTGGTCGAGTTGCGCGTGCCGTTCGAGCTGTCGCGCCAGGCGATCGACGATGTCGAGCGCGGCTCGAATGATTCCGACTGGGATCCGCTCAAGGACGCTGCACGAAAGATCGCGTTCGCCGAGGATCGCGCGGTGTTCGATGGCTACACGGCCGCCGGCATTCAGGGCATCCGCCAGAGCACCAGCAACCCGGTGCTGAAGCTGCCGCCGAGCATCAAGAATTACCCCGCCGTGGTCGCGCAGGCGGTCAGCCAGCTGCGGCTCGCCGGCGTCAACGGTCCATACACGCTGCTGCTCGGCACCGAACCCTATACCGCGATCGGCGGCGCGACCGACGACGGCTACCCCGTCCTGCAGCACATCCAGCGCCTGATCGACGGCAAGATCATCTGGGCGCCCGCGATCGCGGGCGGCGTCCTGCTCACCACCCGCGGCGGCGACTTCCAGCTCTCGATCGGCCAGGACCTTTCGATCGGCTATCTCAGCCACTCCGCGACCTCGGTCCAGCTCTACTTCCAGGAGACCTTCACCTTCCTGATGCTGACCAGCGAAGCGTCGGTGGTGCTTGCGCCGGAGGCGAAGAAACCCGCCTAGACCTGCCGGCGTTGACTCTTCCAGGAAGCCTCCGGCCGATCCGTGCCGGAGCTTCCGTTGAACTCCAACGAAGAGGAGGCGCGCAATGGACTACGATCTCTACATCAACCCGAAGAAGGCATCGGTCGGCCTTTATGTCCGCAAGGGCGCCGGCCTTCCCGATCTCGGCGACGCCAAGGACTGGGTGTTCGACGGCACCTCGGCGCAGGCCAACCTGCCGCCGCAGCTCGTGAAAGAGATCGAGGCCAACGGCCACGCCTTTCGCGACATGGACTGAGCTCCGCGATTACTTCTCGCCGGTCTTCACCGGCGCGGTCTCGGGCATCAGGCTCATGGCCAGGATGCCGACCGCCGCCGCGAGCAGAAGGTACCAGGACGGCGCCAGCGGATCGCCGGTCACGTGCAACAGCCACGTGACCACGAGCTGCGCGGTACCGCCGAAGGTCGCGATCGCGACCGCGTAGATCGTCGCGAAAACGCCGCCGCGAATGCTCTGCGGCAGCGCTTCGGTGAAGGCGGCGTAGAACGCGGTGAACGGCAGCGATCCGATGAACGACAGGATGCCGAAGCCGAACAGCAGCGACCACGCGCCGGGGTCGCGGACGATCCACAGGAACGCCGGATAGGTCAGCACCAGCACGACCAGCTGCGGCCAGATCATGATCGGCTTGCGTCCGAGCCGGTCGGCAAGCCAGCCACCTAGCACTGCTCCGATGATCTGAAGTCCGTTGCTCACCAGCGATACGGTGAACGCCAGGGACGGCGACACATGCAGCGTATTCTTGGCGTAGGTCGTCATGTACTGCGTCACGTAGGTCGAGATCGTGCCGCTGGCCAGGATCATCACCGCCAGCAGGATCACCCGAAGATGCCGGCGCGCCAGCGTGACATGGTTCGCGCGCTCAACGCCCGCCGCGGCCCGGTCGCCGTGAGGCACCGTTTCCGGCAGCGTCCGGCGCATCCAGATGCCGAACGGCAGGCAGACGGCCCCGAGCAGGAATGCAACGCGCCATCCGTAAGCCTGCAGCATGTCGGGCGCCATCGTGCTGCTCAGGATGACGCCGACAAGGGCGCCGGCGGTCGCCGCGACCTCCTGGCTGGCCGGCTGCCAGGCCACCACCAGGCCGCGATTCCTGGGTGCCGCGATTTCGATGAGATAGGCCGTGGTCGGTCCGACCTCGCCGCCGAGCGCGAACCCCTGCAGCATCCGCGCCAGGATCACGATAACAGGCGCCACGACGCCGACCGCAGCATAGGACGGCGTCAGCGCGATCGTCAGGATCGCGCCACCCATCAGCGCAAAGCTCAGCAGCATCGCCGGCCGCCGGCCGACCCGGTCGGAAAAGATGCCGAGCACGATGCCGCCAATCGGGCGCGTCAGGAAACCGGCGCCGAAGGTTGCAAGCGACAGCATGAGGCTGCCGTATTCGCTATGCGCGGGGAAGAAGGTGCGCCCGATCTCGGTCGCAAAGAAGCTGTAGGTGATGAAGTCGTAGAACTCCAGCATGTTGCCGATGGTCGCGGCAAAGGCTGCGCGCCTGACATCGAACTGTTCCCTGCCCGCAATGTCCGGCAACGCTCTCGGTTCCTTGGGTCTGGCTGTCCGGAGCGAGTATTGTTCCTCAGGCCATGCAAGGCAAGGCAGGGCGTACCGCGCAATCCGCATGCGCCGCGAGCGGCGTCATGTCGGTTGTACTCAGCTCATCTGATGAACTTGCGACTCCGGAGGATCGGCCGGAGCGCAGCTTGTAAGCGACAGGTGCTTCAGTTTCTGGTCGACGAGGACCGGGTCCGGTTGAACAGCAGATAGAGGGCGTGCGGATTGGTCGTCAGATAGCGCCAGAACAGCCGGCGCGGCTCGAGCCAAAGGCGCCAGGCCCATTCGAGTCCGACGATCTGCATCCATCTCGGCGCGCGCGGCCGCGATCCGGACAGGAAGTTGAACAATCCGCCCGACGTCTTGATGACGCCGACGTTGCCAAGCCGCGACATGAATTCGTCGACGAAGGCCTGCTCGTAGGGCACGCCAAGCGCGACCCAGAGGAAGTCCGGCGCCAGCGCGTTGATCTCATCCACCTTGGCCCGAAGCGCGTCGCCGCGCAGATAGCCGTGCGAATGGCCGACGATCTTGAGCGCCGGATAAGCCCGGCGGACATTGGCGATGGCCGCCTTGTTTTCGGCCTCGTTCGCCCCGAGCAGGTAGAAGGTCAGCCCGAGTTCTTCCGCCTTGCGCGCGACGTCGTGGAACAGATCCGTGGTCGCGACGCGCTCGGGAAGCGGGTTCGGCGACCGCAGCTTCGACACCATGACCAGCGGCTGCCCGTCGGCATTGATCAGGTCGGCGGCACGGAACAGCCGATCGGTCATCGGCTCGGTGGAACAGCGCGACAGCACCTCGCCATTGGCCGATGTCAGATACAGCGGCCGATTGATCCGCCGGTTCGGATACACCGCCTCAACCATGAAGTCCGCGGTCTGCTCGCGATCGAGCACGGCGAGCCGCAGCCCGCCGATGGTCGCGCGGAGGACACCGGCAGTGGCGGCCCTGCCGACAGGATTGATGCGGCGCTCCACGCCGTTCGATGATCCGGCCGGCACATCCGCGGAGGAAACGCTCGAAGTGTCGCAAATCCGGACAGATGGAGCAGCCACATCCGAATCGAGACGCCGAGGCCGCACGCGATCGGCCTGTGTGGGCGAAATTGCGTCGGAAACGCGGGCTTTTTGGCTGTTAGTCAACATTTCGGCAGGGCTCCAATCCTTACGAGCCCCAAACTGCAATATCCGGTCCAGACCGCTTGCGATCGCGCACGGCAGTTTGATGTAAGACGAGCCGTAAGGGATGGTTAACGAAAGCGGCGCGGCAACAGCGACAGCATCACACCGGATCCCGCCAGGCCGGCAACGTTCGAGCAGCAACACTGCGCAAAGGTCGGGGGACTGCATTAATACAAATCGTATTCTCCCGGTGCGCGAGGTCGTCAGCCTTTGCTATAAGGAGATCACGGCGGCTCGACCGGCGCTTTTGAAAACCCGTTTGTTTGGTTTCACATGAATAAGAATGATGACGCGTTCGATGTTTGCATCGACGACGCATTCGACTTCCTGTCTGAAGAATACGCGACATTGTTCGAAGGCTCCGACGCGACCGCCTTCCAGCATCCGCTGTGGCTCGACAGCCTCTATCGCAAGCTCGCTCCCGCCGCGGCAGCGAAGCCGCTGGTCGTCATCGTCCGTCACCGCGCCAACAAGGCGCTGGCGGCCGTGCTGCCGCTGTTGCGCGTGCGCCGCGGGCCGATGCGGACGATCGAATTCGCCGACCTTCGCGTGTCCGACTATTTGTCGCCGGTCTGCGCCGCCAAGACCTTCGCCGAACTGCTGCAGGACCGCCAGGCCTGCGAGAAGCTTCGCAAACTGGTCCGGCCGTTCGACCTGCTGCGCATTCCCAAGCTGCTCGATGCCAGGATGCCGATCGAGAATTTGCTCGGGGCGCCTCATCGCAGCCTGATGGATACCAATGCCTATGCGACGGTCCTGTCCGCGCCGTTCGAGCAATGGCAGATCAACGCGCTGGGCAAGTCCTATGTGAAGGAGCTGGCGAAGAAGTGGCGCCAGATCCACAAGAAGGGCACGCTCACCTTCGCATGTTGCACCGACAGCGCCTCCATCGGCGAAGCCATGGACGTGATGAGGAAGTTTCGCGGTCCGCGGTTTCAGGCGCACGGTGATGGCGACCTGCTGCAGCGTCCGGAGTATTTCGATTTCTATTCGAGCGTGGCGCTTCGCGGGATGGGCGCCTTTACCCGGCTCTACACCATGAAGATGGATGGCGAGGTCATCGCCACGGCACTTGGCCTCGCCCACAGCGGCCGCCTGCTCATCGTTATGACGGCTTTCGACATCGAGGGATACAAGAGCCAGTCGATCGGCGCGCTGACGTTCGAAAGTGTCGCCAAGGACTGCATCGAGCGTGGAGACCGGGTGCTAGATTTCACCATCGGTGACGAGCCCTACAAGATGCAGTTCGGCGGCCAGCCCACGCCGATGTCGGGCGTGACGCAGGCCGGCAGCGCGGCCGGATCGCTTGCATTGTTTGCGCTGAAGCAGGCGCCCTGGATCAAGCAGGCGGCGAAGCGGGTGACCGACCTGAGGCCGATCCGCACCTCGACCGGTACACGCTAGATCGTGATGAAATCAGGTTGAGCTGGACTGCGTCGAAAGCTCACCTCTCCTTTGGGAGAGGTGAACCGAGACAGCACCAAGCCGATTCACTCAAAACTCGTCCGGCTTTAGAGCCGCTTGAGAAGCGTGCCCCTTTAGCGCAGCGCGCTGCGGACGCGCATGACCCATCCCGGATGAATCCGGTCAACCTGATGCGTGACCATGCGGCGCAGGAAGTGCAGCTTCCGTTGCATGGTCCAGCGAACGTCGGTGTTGGAGGTCAAAGCCTCGCGGAAGCGCGCCAGTTCCAGCGAATGCCGGTCGGCGGCGAGCTTGTCGCGATCGGAATAGAACTGCGCGATCTTCTCCGCGCCCATGCCGTCGGTCTTGAGCCAGCTCGGCACATATTCGGTGCAAAGACGCTCGACATCCACCAGCAGCCGGCTCACGCCGGTACCGGCCGCGGGACAATTGGTCTGGTAGGCATCGCCGATCAACACGACGCCGGGCTGCAGATGCCCCTCGGTCACCGACAGGTCCATGACCCAATTGTGCACCTGGCCGACGATCTGGAAATCGCCGAGATAGCGCTCCAGTCCCGGCATCAGACGAAGCAGCGTCCGTCTGGTGTCGCGGCGCAGCTCGCGCATGATCGGATCGGTCGGATCGCGGAACATGAACAGGTTCGCCCGCATGCCGCCCGACATCGGAAACAGGCTGAGATAGTCGACGCCGTCAGCTGCCTTCTTGCCGTAGCAGGTCAGCGCGTCGAAACCGAACGGCGCGTTGTCCGGCTTTGCAATGGTGAACCCGAACGAAATCGAGTGGCGCTCGGCAAGCATCTGCCGGCGCATTCCGAGATTGTAGCCAAGCGCGCCCGCCATGCCGGTCGCCAGAACGACCAGGCGCGAGACGACGCGTTTTCCGGAGGCCAGCGTCAGTTGCTGGCGATCCTCGCTGCAGCTGACATTGGTGACCTGGTCGAGCAGAAAGCTCGACGTATCCGGCGTCAGGCCGCGGGCCATGTTGACGAGGTTGGCATAGGAAATCCCGTAGGACCTGCCGACGCCGATATCGACCAGCTTGCCGTCCCTGATGTTGAGCACGCGGTCATAGGGCGCGGCGACGGCCTCGACGTGGTCGATGAAACCCAGGCGGCGGAAGATATCGATCTGCCGCCCGGCAATCTTTTCGACGCGGAATTCATCCGGCGGAATCGAGCGCTTGTCGATCAGGACGACCCGATAGCCGGCTCGGGCGAGAACGGCCCTCGCGAGCGAGCCCGCCAGACCGGCGCCGACAATGGCAACGTCCGCTTCGATCGTTTCAGCCTCGCTGGGTGCGATCGGCTGGGTCGCGCTTTTCTCGGCAATCATCTTTGTCCGCTCCGACGGCTAATTGGCAACGGAACTGCAATTTCCTTGCCGCCCTGCCGCCTCGCAGAACGAACACGACGAGTTCCACTATTGAGGTTAACGACAGCGCTCCGCCCGTGATCAAACCTCTTCCCGGCACACGGCTTGCAGCCATAACAGTCATGAAACTGATGTTTTAGACGCTCCGCGGCAGGCGGGCGGGGCAATGGCCTGGCCGTGGCGGCTTCGACCGGCGCCGTTGACGCGCTAACGTGGCTTCAACCGGCGTGGTCCATGCTATCGAACCGGGTGGCGGAGAAAAATCCGATCTGCGCCGTTTGGACACAGCGAGGACGACGGCGTTCCAGAATGGAGCAGCGCGACATATTGGCCGTGGCGCCTCAAGCCCGGTTGGAAGGAACGGAATTTTAGCAAGAGAACTTTAACACTCCAGACCTCACCGGTTGCTAAGGTCGGTCGTCCGACAGGATATTGAGACGTCTCTTGTGATTGCCTCTGTTCTCCAAATGCTACGGCGCGATGTGACGCGCGGCGTTGCCGGGACCATCCTCCTCAAGGTTGGCAGCGGCGGACTCGCGTTCGCCCTGTTCTCGCTGGCCGCGCGAGCGATGACGCCTGACGCGTTCGGAGACTTCGCAACCCTGCTCTCCATCGCCCAGATCGGCGCGGTCGTGGGCCTGGTCGGCCAGGAGCTGCTGCTGGTTCGCTTCCTCAACGAGTACGAGGTGCGCGGTCAGGCCGAGTTCACCAAGGGCGTGCTGCTGTCGAGCCTGAAGTACTCGCTGATCGGGATGCTGATCTCGATTGCCGCGATCGCCGCGGTGGCAAGCATTCGCGGCGAATGGTGGCTCTTGATCCTCTCGGTCTCGGCGTTCACCGCCGTCAATGCCGGGCTGATGCTCGGCAGCCAGATCGCACGATCACTGGTCAGCATCCTGATGGGCGAAGGCAACCGCGAATTCTTCTGGCGGGTTGCCGTTGTCCTGGTGCTGGTCGCAGCGCTGTTCGGTCATCGCGAGCTCACCCCCGCCGAGCTGTTCACCGTGATGACGGTCGCGATGGCGTTGGGGCTGGTCGTGCAGATCGTGTCGATCGTGCGCGTGCTGCCGAACCTGCGCTCGGTCACGGCGCGCTTCGAGACATCGCGCTGGAACCGCAGCGCGTTCCGCTTCTGGCTCGCATCGATTCTCGAAGCAGCAAACCAGTATTTCGACGTCATCCTGGTCTACTGGATGCTGGATCCGGCCACCGCGGGCGTCTATTTCGCCGCCTCGCGCCTGGCGAACATCTTCGCGATGCTTTCCGCTGCGCTCTACACGTTCGGCGCGCGCCGGCTGCCATCGCTGTATTTCAGCAAGAACCACCGCGAGCTCGAACATACGCTGAAGCTGATGGCCGAGGTGACCGCGCTCTGCGTGGTCAGCGGGCTCGTCATCGTCTGGGTCGGCGCTCCCTACCTGCTCGGCCTGTTCGGACCGCATTTCGCCGCGCAGCAGTGGGTATTGATCGTGCTCGCGATCGGAACGGCCTTCCAGGCCGCCGGCGGGCCGTCGGCCGCGGTCCTGCAGCTGACCGGGCACGAGCGCGATTATGTTCCTGTGGTCGCCGCCAACGTGGCATTGCGGCTGGTCGGATTTGTCGTGCTGATCCCCTGGCTCGGCGTGCTCGGGGCGGCGATCTCGGCGACGGCGTCCCTGATGCTCGCCACCATCGCGCTCAATGTGCTGTGCCGCCGGCGGACCGGCGTCGACCCGTCAATTCTGGTGCTATCGCATCTCTCGTCGTCGAAGGCTGGCGCTTACGCCGTCCGTGTTGCGGACAGCAAGGATTAGAGCGATTTCAAGCGAAAGCCTGTCCCGCACTTGACGCGGGATGGACACCGGTTCGCGTGAAGAAAACGCGTCTAACAAGAATTCAGAGCTTCAGCTTGCCAATCCCAGGGCTTCGCGCTGAGAGTTGCTGACCGCGGCATTGCCCGCCACGCGATTGACGACGAGCGCGATCGGGACCGAACCGAATTTGGACAGATCGGCCCGCGCCTTGCCGATCGCAGCCGGGTTGGCGGCGCCCTCGCGCACCACCAAAATCACCAGGTCGGCGTGGGCGGCCAGCGCGACCGCGGCCGGCTGCATCGCAAGCGACGATGCATCGACGATAATCAGGCCGAAATCGGCGCGAATGTCGTCCTGCGGATAGGGCGGCGCCTTGCTGCTGGCGCCCAGCAGTTCGACGACCGACGGCAAATCGGCCTTGATGATCCCCGAGCCTTGCGGCGGAACGACTTCGGTGCGCCTCGTTTCCATTTCGATCAGGACGCTGAGCATGCCGTTCTTGACGGCGGACCGGTTGAGCGAGCGTGCGACGGTGCTGCCGCCCACACCGGTCTCGACCGACAGCAGCAGCGCCACCTTGCCGTGCTCACCCGGAAGCTGCTCGATGTTCTCGGTCAGCAGCTGAAGATGCGGGCTGAGATCGGGCTCGGCCGTCGTCGAGATCGGGGTCTGCCAGACGCTCTTGACCGCATCCGATGACACCATGTTGGGAATGCGGGCCAGCACCGGCAATCCCGGCGGCAGCGCAGATTGCGGCGCGGCCGGAGCCGGCACCGGTGCGGGCGTCTCGGTGCGACGAAGCGGCGGAATGCTCTTGATCGGGAGCTGCTTCAGATCGAGGCCGGGAACGGCGAAGATCGCCGTCGACGTCAGCAGCGAGACGATCGCGAGCGCGACGAGCAGCAGGGGCAATGGCGGCAGCGTTGAACGAATTGGCGGCGTCGCCGGAGAAGCGACCTTGGTCTGCGAGTTCTGAAGACCGCGCTGCTCGTCGGTCGTCCTGTAGCGCGACAGGAACTGCTCGTAGATATTCTTGTTGGCATCGGCATCGCGCTGCAATTCCTGCAGCTTGACGAGCGCCTGGCCGTCGACAAGGATCTGCTGCTCGGCCGCCTTCAACTGGTCTTCGAGCGCCTTCTGCTGGTCGCGCTGTGCCTCGTATTCCGATTTCGCGGTATCGATGTTCTTCTTGCGCTCGATCTCGATCTGCCGGTTGAGATCGTTCAACTGGCTGAGCGCCATCACGAGGTCGGGATGACGATCGCCGAGCACCCCGCGCTTCTGCGCAATCTGGTCGTTGAGCGCGGAACGCTGGGCGCGCAGCGCGCTCAGCAGGTCCTGCTTGACCGGCCCATCGACATTGGCCTTCAGGTCGCGTTGCAACTGCTCATAGCGCGCCTTGGCTTCTTCAGTGCGGGCGCGCGCCGCGGCGACCTGCTGCGTCAGGTCGGTGACGCGCAATTGCTGTGTGGTGGATTCCTTGCCGGCGTTGACGATCCGGTGCTCGAGCTTGAACTTGGCGACGGCATCTTCCGACGTCCGTAGCCGGTCGTTCAATGTCTTGAGCCGGCTCTTCAGCCAGTCGGCCGCTTCATCGGTTGCTACGCTGCGCGTCCCGCGCTGGCTGGCGACGAACGCCTCGGCCACCGCATTGGCGTAGTAGGCCGCACGCTGCGGATTGTTGGACGTGAACGTGATCGCGATCACATAGGTCAATCCGCGCCGGGAAATGTCGAGTCGCTTGCGAAACCGGTCGAGCAGCCGCGTGGTGTCGGTCGTGCTACCGGAAACGTCGCCGTCCTCGGCGACCTTGAGCTGATCGATCAGCGGTCCGAGAAATCCGTCGGATTTGGCGATCTCGACGTAGCTCTGCAGCGCTGCGGCATCCTGGCCGATCCCGGGCAGGACGTCCTGGTCTGCGGTGACGCGCTGCTCGCGCGGATCGACGACGACGAGCGCCGTCGCGGCGTAGCGCGCCGGGATCAACATCAACACAATGACACCGACCGCGAAGATGACCGCAGCGAGCATCAGGATTCGTTGACCCTTCTCGCGGAAAAAGGCCAATACACCCGGAATGCTAAGCACGCCCTTGGTGGTTTCCGCCGAAGATTGCCCGGCCGGCACGCCGGCAGTTTCCCACGACGCTGCGGGTTCCGTGACTTCGGAACGTCTCGGGCCTGTGCGGCTACCGAACTTCATGGGTTCTGACTCGAATTCAACTGACAGTACTGCTCCAACGTAAATATCTATGGTTAATCGCCGGTTACCCCCTCTTCGCGTTGCCGTAACCAATTAGTTAACGAGCCGGCGGTACCCTATCTGTGAGATAATAGATCTCGATTGCTGACACATGTTGATTGCTAAATGAGCAGTAACCTCATCACGCGCTACCCGGTGCACGAGCGCGCTTCGCGTGATAGTTACGCGCGCAAAAATGAAGGGGACGAATCCACTCCTTCAACGGGTGAGGAATCCGTGCTCCAACACACGCCAAGCACAGAATTGCGCGAGGCATCGACCGCATCGCGCGATCGACCGAACGAGAGCAAGCGAAAGCTGCGCGTCGTCCTGGTGCAGACCCAGGCCGAGAACGCCGGCGCGCAGGAGATCTCGCGGCTGCTCGGCGCCGGCCTCACCGCGCGCGGCTATGACGTCGCCAACCTGTTCTTCTTCCGCAAATCAGATTCCTTCGACGAGCCGCCCAATACGTTCTATTGCGCGCAGACCCGTCCGGGAAACCCGGTGGCGCTGCTGCGGATGCTGTGGGCGCTGGCCGGCCATCTCAGGACCATCAAGCCCGATGTCGTCCTCACTTTCCAGCACTTCGGCAACGTGATCGGCGGAGGCGTGTCGCGCCTCGTCAGCCGCGCTCCCGTTATCGCCAATCAGGTATCCTCGGCACTGTCGATGAGCATGCCGGTGCGTGCCGCCGACATCATCATGGGTTCGACCGGCTTCTTCCACTGCATCACGCTGAACTCGCGGGACATGGAGCGCGAATATGCGCGCTATCCCGCGCCCTATCGATCGCGCATGAAGCACGTCCCGCATGGCTTCGACGACAAGTCGCACAGCCTGCCGAAGGACGTTGCGCGGCAGCAGTTCAAGCTGCCGCCGGACCGTACCCTGCTCGGCTGCGCGGCACGGCTGCACCCGCACAAGCGGCTCGATGCGGCCATTCGCCTGCTCGCCGCAGATCCATCCTGGCACCTTGCGCTCGCCGGCCAAGGTGCGGATGAAGGGCGGCTGCGATCCCTGGCGGACGAGCTCGATGTCGCGGGCCGGCTGCACTTCATCGGCGAGATTCCGCCGCGCCAGGTGGCCGATTTTCTGACCTGCCTCGACGTCTTCGTATTTCCGACGCAGGCCGAAACCTTCGGCCTTGCCGCGGTCGAAGCCGCGAGCGCCGGCATTCCCTGCGTCGTCAACGATCTTCCCGTGCTGCGCGAGGTGCTGTCCTACCAGGGACAGCCTGCCGCGGTGTTCGTTGACGCGTCGAACGAGGGCGAATTCTCGGCCGCCGTGTCGAAGGTCCTGACCGATCGCGTGTTGAGCGATCAGCTGCGGCAAAGCGCCGTGGGCCTGAAGTCGCGCTATTCGTTGGATGCCATGATAGAGGAATACGTCCGCATTCTCGGCGACGCTGTGGGGGCGGACGCGCACTAGGAAGTTGGGCTGGCCATGATTATCGAGTTTCGCTGCGACCGCGCGCAGCCGCGGCTCTGGATGTGCCGCGAGTCGTTGCGCGTCAACGATCAGGATGTTCCCGTTCAAATCGCCTGGACCACGACGCCGGAGCCTCGACCCGCCGGCCTCGACGTGCTGTTCGAGCTCGAGCGCATCGTCCTGCGCAAGGGCAAGACCGGCGAGGCCGACCGGCCGAAGGCGATCCCGCAGCGTCCACGCGCCGGCAACCCCGACGTGGTGATCGACTTCACCAGCGCCGCGCGGGATCCGAACTGCTCCGCCAGGCTCTATCTTCGCCCACGGTTCAACGGGCGCACGGGCGAGAGCGCGATATTTTCGGCCATTCTCGCCGGCGATCTACCGGTGATCGAAATCGTCAATGAGCTCGACGGCGCGGTGATGGACCGCGGCCATCCCTCCGCGGAAATCGCGGCCGGCCTGAGCGGCGGGCTCGAAACGGTGATGGCACGCACGCTGTCGATGCTGCCGCCGATATTGTCGGGAGCGCCGCGGCTGGTGCCGCAATTGGCAGCGCCGGTAAACAGTAGCGCAGCGCCAAATCCCGCGCCCTTTGTCGTGCGTGGTGTCGCGACTTCGATCGCCAAGGAAATCTATCGTCTGTGCTGCTACGCGCCGCATTGGCATATCGGTTGGCGCTTCGCCGGGAATACCGATATCTGGCGCACCGGCGACCTGTCGGGACCGGCCTGGAACGTGCTCGGCGATCCCGGCAACCACTTCTATGCCGATCCTGTCCCGGTGAAATGGCAGGGCAGGACCTTCGTGTTCTTCGAGGACCTCGACCACCGCACCGGCAAGGGCATCATTTCCGCGGTCGAATTCGACGGCAGCGGGCCGGTCGGCTCAGTGATGCCCGTGCTGGAAGAGCCCTGGCATCTGTCCTACCCGTTCCTGATCGAGGATGGCGGCGAGCTCTGGATGATCCCGGAAAGCACCGCCCACCGGGACGTTCCGATCTACAAATGCATCCGCTTTCCGGACAAGTGGGAGCGGCACTCGACGCTGCTGTCCGGCCTCGAACTGGCCGATGTAACCGTCACGCAGCATAACGGCCTGTACTACATGTTCGGCGCCTGGCGCGACGGCACCGGCGGCTATTCCGACACGCTCGCGATCTATTACGCCGGGCAATTGCTCGGCCCCTGGCAGCCGCATGCGGCCAATCCGATCCTGATGGATCGCGCGACCACGCGGCCGGCCGGCAACTTCGTGACCGTCAATGGAAGACTGTGGCGGCCGGTGCAGGACTGCACCAACGGATACGGCGCGGCGCTCGGCCTTGCGGAAGTGCTCGAACTGTCGCCGACGACCTACAAGCAGGCGGTCCGGCATCTGCTCAAGCCCGGGCCGCTATGGAGCGGGCGCAAGCTGCACACGCTCAACCGGTGCGGCCAGCTCGAGGTGATCGACGGCTCGCGCGTGCAACCGAAGACCACGGCGTTGCTGGCGAGCCTGCGGTCGAGCGACCGCTCATCGCAATGGGGCTGGCATGGTACGCTGGCGAAGCCGATCGCACGCCGGCTCCACTAGCGCACAATCGATGTGGCGGCTCAGTTCGGCTCGGCGCTCAGCACGCCGCCGAACTGCTCCCAGGAACTCCCCGTCCAACGCTGCAGCTGAAGCTGCGTATAGGCCATGCTGTTGTCGGGCCCGGTGTTGACCGTGATGCCCGGCATCAAGGTCGGCAGCACAAGCCCCTTGATGTTGCGCGCCTGCTTCACGATGTTCTCGCGCGACAGGTCATCGCCGCACTGCTTCAGCACCTGCTCCAGGATCTGGCCCTGCTGGGTCCCGAACAGATAGTTGCTGTCGCCGATATCGGCGCCCGGAAGATATTTCTCGAAGTGGGCGCGATACCATTTGATGCCGGGATCGTCGGCCCACTTCTTGTCGTTCGGGTCCTTCGCGATGGTCGCCACGACGACGCCCACCGCCTTGTCCGCGCCGGCCGGCACGATGGTCGAGGAGACCGAGCTCGACACGTAGTTCACGATGGTGAGCGGCGTCCAGCCGATCTCGCTCGCCTTCTTGATCGCTTGCGCGGCGAATTTCGGCGTGCCGGCGATCAGGAATGCCTTGGCGCCGGAGGCCTTCAGCGTCACCACGCGGGATTCGATGGTGGGCTCGGTGACCTCATAGGGAGACGTCACAACCTTCTTGTCGAACTCACCCTTCAGCGTCTCCTTGAACGCAGCCACGAAGTCGCGGCCGAGATCGTCGTTCTGGTAGAGGATTGCGATCTTCGCGTCGGGCGCCGTCTGGGCGATGTATTTGGCGTAGATCTTTCCTTCGGTGTTGTAGCTCGGCAGCCCGGTGGTCGTGAGCGGAAACTCGGCGAAATTCGCAAACTTGGTCACACCGCTGACGACGAACAGGTGCGGCACTTTCTTCGCGGTCACGTATTTGATGGTTGCGCCGATGCCGGGCGTGCCCAGCGGGCTGAACAGGAACGCCACCTCGTCGCTCTCGATCAGCTTGCGGGTCTGCTCCACGGCCTTGGGCGGCGAGTAGGCATCGTCATAGGTGATGAGGTTGATCTTGCGGCCGTTGATGCCGCCGCGATCATTGATGGAATGCACGTAGGCGATCAGGCCCTTGCCGGTATTGCTGAGCGGGGACGCCGGGCCGCTGAACGGAAATGTCGCCCCGATCTTGATTTCCGATTCCGAGATGCCGGGCGTTTCGGCGCGGACAGGAGCCGCGGCGACGGCCGCGAGCATTGCGATGGATACAGCAAACGTCTTCACAAACATGAACTCCCCCTGAACTCTTATGAATTTACCGGCGCTTGCGACCGCCGTGCGGCGCCTACCAGGCTTCGCCGAACGGCCTGATCTCGACGTTGAACGACCACGCACTGCGGTCCTGGTGGGCGACGTGCCAAACCTCGTCCGCGATCGAGCGCGGCTTGATGAAGAAGTCGTCCGGCCGCTCTGGCCAGCGCTTGCGCGTCCATTCCAGATCGATCACGGCGTCGATCACGAGATAGGCGACGTGGACGCCCTGCGGCCCGAGGTCGCGCGCCATCGCCTCGGCCAGAATCCGCTGCGCCGCCTTGGTCGGCGCGAACCCCGCGAAACCGGCCTTGCCGCGCAATGCCGAGGTGTTGCCGGTCGCAACGATGGCGCCCCTCCCGGCGCCGATCATCGCCGGGGCAAACCGCCGCGCCAGATACAACAGGCCCATCGTGTTGACCTGGAAGTTGCGATTGAGAATCTGCGGATCGATCTCGCGGAACGTCCCGAACGCGCCGCCGACAGCGTTGTGGATCACGACAGCGGGATGGCCGAGATCCCCCTCCACCGCCGACGCCACCGTCTCGACCTGCAAAGGATCGGACACATCGCATCGATAGGCCTTTGCGCCCGGCAGCTGCTGCTCCAGCGCGGCGAGACGCTCCTCGTTCCTCGCAAGAAGCGCGACGCGATAGCCGCCTTCCGCGAACCTCCTGGCGAGCGCCGAACCGGTGCCGGGCCCAACGCCGGATATCAGACAGACGGGTGCGGTCATGCAGTCAATCCTCCGCGTTGCAGCCAACAATTTTCAAGATCAGGCGGCCGCCTTCGACCGCAGCTTCTCGACATAAGGCTTGAGGTCCGGCCTGATGTGCTCGTGCTCGACCAGCCGGGCGAAGTGCGCGAACATCAGGGGATACGCATCCTGCACCCCCAGATGCAGGATCTTGTCCAACCCCTGCTTCTGCAGCTGCTCGGCCCGCCCATGCTCGTTCATGAACAGCGCAAGCTCGGCTGCCAGGCAGATGTCGGCAATCGAGATGCCGTCCCCGACCAGCGCCTCTCGCCGTGGCGACAGTGCCTGCTCGATCCCCGAGGCATAGATCGCGAACGCATCCCTGGCGCGGGCATGAATCGCGGCGTCGACCGTGCCGCCCGACAGCGCGAGCAGATAGATCTGCGTGTCCCGCGCGAACACCAGGCTGACATCCAGAAAGCTGTCGATCCTCGACGCCTCATAGGCGTCACGTCCATAGAGCGGGAACGCCGCCTCGCCGAGCCGCGCCACCGCGCGCATGATGCTGTTCGATTCGAAGATCCCGACCTTGCCGTCGGCGCCGAACGCGGCCGGCACATTGCCGAACGGCTGCGCCGCCATGAACGCATCGGTCTTGAACAGCTGCGCGCCGGTCAGTCCGACCCGGCCGGTCCGCGCCAATGACGACAGCGAGGCGCGTTCCTGCTCGGTAAGAGGATGGGCATCGTAATCCCACAGCCAGTCGCGCAACTCCTTGCCGGAGGCGCCTCTGACCTCGACGTCGATGCCGCAGAACCGCGCGGCAATGGTTGCCTTCCAGACCCGCGGGTTCGGCAGATAGGAGAAGATACGCAAGGCCGCCATGATGGGCTGCTCCGGGTGCTGTTGCCTCAAGCGGCCAGCTTCAGGATCTTGACGACATCACCGGGCTCGCGGATCGGCTGCGGGTTGGTGCGCGTGAAGATCGACAGCATGGCGTTCCGGCCGATCAGCTCGAAGCGGTCTTCATCGACACCGACATCGGCAAGCCGCCGCGGCAGGCCGAGCTCCGCGACGAAGCCAGCGAACGCCTCGCTGGCGTCGCGGCCGGGCGCACCGAGCGCGGCGGCAATCGCTTGCTGGGCGGTTTCCGTCGCGGGGCGGTTGTAGCGCAGCACGCTCGGCATCATCACCGCCGTGCAGAAATAGTGCGGTACGTCGCAGGTGCCACCGAGCACGTGGCCGATGGCGTGGCTCGCGCCCATCGGCACCCGCGACTGCAAGCCGAACGCCGACAGCCACGAGCCCAATTGGCAGCTCAGCCGCGCCGCCTCGTCGTCGGGATTGGCCTTGGTGCGCAGCAGGCCGTGGTGCAGATAGCGCAGCCCCTGCTGACACACCGCATCGACCAGCACGTTGGGGCGGCTGGAGCAGATCGCCTCGATGCCGTGGTCCATCGCCCGCGTGCCGGAGCCGAGCCAGAGCTTCTCCGGCGTATATTTGGTGATCGCGGGATCGAGGATGATGCTGCGCGGCATCATCATCGGGTGATTGAAGATCTGCTTCAGCTTGCGGCTGGTGTCGGTGACCAGCGCGCCGGAATTGTATTCGCCGCCCGAAAGCGTGCTCGGGATCGCGATCATCCGGACCTTCGGGTTGCGGAACGGTCCGAACCGGCGGTCGGGCGTGGTCTCGAAGCCGTCGAGGCCATCAGGTTCGAAGATCTCATGCTCCATGCACATCAGCACGATCTTCGCCGCATCGACCACCGATCCGCCGCCGATCGCGACGACGAGATCGGCCTTGGCTTCGCTGGCTTGCCGCGCGATCTGGGTCACGATATCCCGGGTCGTGTGCTGCGGCACGCCGTCGAAGGTCGCGGCATGGCGATCGCCGAGCGCCTTGCGGATCTTCTCGATCTCGTCGGTCGTGGTGTTCAGTGTCCGGCTGGCGATCAGATAGACACGCTTCGCGCTCAGCCGCTCAGCCTCCTCGCGCAGCGCTTCTGCCGCCGGCTTGCCGTAGATCACGGATTCCATGCTGGGATATTGATGGCTGCCGACGACGCCCATGCTGTTCGCTCCCTCGATGTGTCCGTGATCTGCGCTGCCGGTCAGGCCGACAGCTTGGTGAAATCAGGCTGACGCCGCTCGGCGAACGCGGCAAAGGCCTCGCGCGCCTCCGGCGTCGTCAGCCGCTGCTTGAACAGCACGCCTTCTGCGGCGATCTGCGCCGCGATCCGCTGCTGCTCGCGCATCAGCTGCTTGGTCATGCTGAGCGAACCGGCCGGCCGCTTCGTCAGCGCGACCGCCGCGTCATGGGCCTTCTTGCGGAGATCGGCCTGCGGCACCACGGCGTTGGCGAGGCCGGATGCCAGCGCACCCTGCGCATCCATCGGCCCGCCGAGCGCAAACATCGCATAGGCGCGCGCGTGCCCGATCCGCAAGGGCAGCAGCCAGCTCGATGCCGCCTCCGGCACCAGAGCCAGATTGACGAAGGGCGTGATCAGCCGCGCGTTCTCGGCGAGGTAGACCAGGTCGCAATGCAGCAGCATCGTGGTACCGACGCCGACCGCATTGCCCTGCACGGCCGCGACCAGCGGCTTGCCGACCTTGCTGATGGTCTCGATGAAGCGATGCGCAGGGCTGTCGACCGCGCTTTCGCCGCGCGCCTGGCTCGCGAAATCGGCGAGGTCGTTGCCCGCGGTGAAGCTGTCGCCGTCGCCCTGGAACAGGATTACGCGGACGGATGGATCCGCCTCGGCCTGCTTCAGCGCGTTCGACATCGCGTCATACATCGCGCCGGTCAGGGCGTTCTTCTTCTCCGGCCGTCGCAAGGTCAGCGTCATGACGCCGGCGGCGACCTCCACTTTGACATGCTCGGTCATCGCACGCTCCCTCAGGCGACCGCGCGGGACGCTGCGGTTTCAAACTTGCCGTCGAGGAAGCCAGTCAACCGCTGCCGGATGATCGCTTCGGCCTCGCTCATGATGCGGTCGATCAGCTCCTGGACCGTCGGGATGTCGTGGATCAGGCCGACCACCATGCCGCAGCTCCAGGCGCCGGCATCCGTCTCGCCGTCGATCATCACCTTCGGGTAGACGCCGGCGACCTGCTCATGGATGTCCTCGATCTTGAGCTTGCCGCCCTTCTCGCGTTCGATCTCGAGCAGCTCGTCGACGCCCTTGTTCTTCAGCACCCGCTCGGTGTTGCGCAGCGCGCGCATCACGAGGCGCGTGTCGAGTTCGTCGGCATCGAGCAGCGCCTGCTTCACATTGGCATGGACCGGCGCTTCCTTGGTCGCAATGAAGCGCGTTCCCATGTTCATGCCGGACGCGCCCATCGACAGCGCGGCGACGAGGCTGCGCGCATCGGCCATGCCACCCGAGGCCACGAACGGGATCGTCAGCTCGTCTGCCGCGCGCGGCAGCAGGATCATGTTCGGGATGTCATCCTCGCCGGGATGGCCACCGCACTCGAAGCCGTCGACGCTGACCGCATCGCAGCCGATCTTCTCGGCCTTCAGTGAATGCCGCACCGAGGTGCATTTGTGGATCACCTTGATGCCGGCCGCCTTCAGCGCCGGCATGTACTGCTCCGGGCTGCGGCCCGCGGTTTCCACCGCCTTGACGCCGCCCTCGCGGATCGCAGCGATATATTCGGGATAGGGCGGCGCGGTGAAGCTCGGCAGGAAGGTGAGGTTCACGCCGATCGGCTTGTCGGTCATGTCGCGGCAGCGCGCGATCTCCTTGGCGAGCAGCTCCGGCGTCCGCTGGGTCAGGCCGGTGATGATGCCGAGGCCGCCGGCGTTGGACACCGCGGCCGCCATCTCGGCGAAGCCGACATAATGCATGCCGCCCTGGATGATCGGATGCTGGATACCGAACAGTTCAGTGATTGCTGTCTTCACAAGTTTCTCCCGCGCTTCCAATCAATTGATAATTTCGAACAGGCCCGCGGCGCCCATGCCGCCGCCGATGCACATGGTGACCACGCCGTATTTCGCCTTGCGCCGCCGGCCCTCGATCAGGAGGTGACCGGTGAGCCGCGCGCCGGTCATGCCGTAGGGATGGCCGATCGCGATCGAGCCGCCATTGACGTTCAGCTTGTCCGGATCGATGCCGAGCTTGTCGCGGCAATAGATCACCTGCACCGCATAAGCCTCGTTGAGCTCCCAGAGATCGATATCGTCGATCTTCAGATTGTGCCGCTTCAACAGCCGCGGGATCGCTGCGACCGGGCCGACGCCCATCTCGTCCGGCTCGACGCCGGCGGCGACGAAGCCGCGGAAGATGCCGAGCGGCTTCAGCCCCTTCTGCGCGGCGATCTTGTCGCTCATGATGACGCAGGCCGAGGCGCCGTCCGAGAGCTGGCTGGCGTTGCCGGCGCTGATGGTCTTGCCCTCGAACACCGGCTTGATTTTTGCCAGGCCGTCCGCGGTAGTATCGGGACGTGGACCTTCATCCTTGGCCAGCGTCACCTGCTGATAGCTGACTTCCTTGGTTTCCTTGTCGACCACGGCCATCTTGGTCGTGAACGGCACGATCTCGTCGTTGAAGCGGCCTCCTTGCAATGCGGCACCGACACGGCGTTGGCACTCGAGGCTGTACTCGTCCTGCTGGTCGCGGCCGATCCCGTAGCGCTCCGCAACGACTTCGGCCGTTTCCAGCATCGACATGTACATCTCGGGCTTCATCGCCATCAGCCCGTCGTCGACGGCATGGAACCGGTTCATGTGCTCGTTCTGCACCAGGCTGATCGACTCGATGCCGCCGCCGATCGCGATCTCGACGCCGTCTGATATCACCGAGCGCGCCGCGACCGCGATCGCCTGCAGGCCGGAGGCGCATTGCCGGTCGATGGTGGTGCCGGCAACCGTGACCGGGAGGCCGGCGCGGATCGCGCCCTTGCGCGCGACATTCATCACCATGGTGCCCTGCTGCATGGCGCAGCCCATCACCACGTCCTCGACCTCGTCGGGCGCGATGCCGGCGCGCTTGACGGCTTCGGCCATCACGTGGCCGGCCAGGGTCGGGCCGTCGGTGTTGTTGAGCGCGCCGCGATAAGCCTTGCCGACGCCGGTGCGCGCGGTGGAAACGATGACTGCATCCTGTGACATGCTTGCCTCTCTGGCTTAGGCGGCCGCGTCGAGCTGCGCATAGCGCAGCACGTGGTAGGCGGGGTCGCCGAACTGGATGTTGATGGAGGAAATCCGCTTGAAGTAGTGGCCGACATTGAGCTCGTCGGTCATGCCCATGCCGCCATGCAGCTGCACCGCCTGGTCAGCCACGAACTTGCCGGCATAGCCGATCTTGGACTTGGCGCCCGATGCCAGCCGGGAGATGCCGGCCTCGTCATCGCCAAGGCTGAGGCTGAGATGCTGCATCAGGGACAGCGCCTCCTGATGCGCGATGAACATGTCGACCATCCGGTGCTGCAGCACCTGAAAGCTGCCGATCGTGACGCCGAACTGCTTGCGCGTTTTGGAGTAGTCGAGGGTCGCGTCGTTCAGCTCGCCGATCGCGCCGACCGCCTCGGCACAGAGCGCGCCAATGGCGCGGTTGCGGCAGGCTTCCAGCGCGGCAACGCCCTCGCCTTCCCGGCCGAGCAATTCGCCGCGTACGCCGCGCAGGCTGATCTCGGCCGCCCGGCGCCCATCGATCGTCCTGAAGCTCTGCAGGTCGAGATTGGCAGCGCGGCGATCGACCACGAACAGGCTGACGCCGCCGCGGTCGTGGCGATGGCCCGAGGTGCGCGCCGAGACGATCAGATAGTCCGCCCACGGCGCCGCCATCACCGCCGTCTTCTCGCCGGTGAGGACGTAGTCATTTCCGTCCCGGCGTGCTGTCGTCGTGACCGTGGCAAGATCGAAGCGCGAGCCCCTCTCGGTCCAGGCCAGCGTCCAGAGCTTCGATCCCGCGATGATATCGGCAATGTAGGCCTGATGCTGTGCATCGGAACCTGCGTGCTCGAGCAGGCCACCCGCAACGACTACAGTCTCGACGAACGGCTCCACCACGAGGTGGCGGCCGAACTCCTGCATGATGATCATGGTCGACAACGGCCCGCCGCCGAGGCCGCCGGCGGCCTCCGAGAATGGCGCGGCGAGCAGGCCGAGCTCGGCGAACTCCGCCCAATGCTTGCGGCTGAAGCCGTCCTCGCTGGCGACGATCTTGCGGCGCGCATCGAAGTCATATCGGTCGCGCAGCAGCCGCTGCACGCTGGACCGCAACAATTCCTGCTCTTCCGTGAACTGGATATCCATCCGATCCTCTCGTGCCGCCGTCGCTAAAGTGCGATGAGATACGCTTCAGCCGCCCTGTTTGAGCATCATGCCCTAAAGACCAAGCACCGCCTTGGCGATGATGTTGCGCTGGATCTCGTTCGATCCGCCGTAGATCGAGAGCTTGCGCGAGTTGAGATATTTCTCCGACGCCGTGTGGCCGTAGTCTGGACCCGGCATGAAGCGGTTGGCGCTGACCGGATGCTCGCGGATCGCAAGGCCGTCATTGCCGATCGCCCGATGGGTCAGCTCGGTGATATCCTGAAATATCTCGGTGCCACGGATCTTGAACAGCGAGGCCGCCGGCCCCGGGTCGATGCCGCGCGCCATCTGGGCGACGACGCGCAGCTCGGTCGCCTCCAGTGCCAGCACGTCGAGCTCGACGCGGGCGATATCCCTGATGAATTCCAGATGCGCCGGATCGTCTTCCGGGATCTCGGCCTTCACGATCTTCTTCAGCCGATTGAGATAGCGCGTCGAGCGGCCGATGCCGGCCATGCTGGTGCGCTCGTTGCCGAGCAGGAATTTGGCGTAGGTCCAGCCCTTGTTCTCCTCGCCGATCAGGTTCTCGGCGGGGACGCGGACGTTCTCCAGGAAGACGTCGTTGACCTCGTGCGAGCCGTCGATAGTGATGATCGGTCGCACCGTCACCCCCGGCGACTTCATGTCGATCAAGAGAAACGAGATGCCGGATTGCGGCTTCGCGGCCGGGTCGGTACGGACCAGACAGAAGATCCAGTCGGCGTGCTGTGCCAGCGTGGTCCAGGTCTTGTGCCCGTTGACGATGTAGTGGTCGCCGTCGCGCACCGCCTTGGTGCGAACGGTGGCGAGGTCGGAGCCGGAGCCCGGCTCCGAATAGCCCTGGCACCACCAGTCCTCGCCGGACAGGATGCGCGGCAAGAACTTCGCTTTCTGCGCCGCGTTGCCGAACGTGTAGATGACGGGGCCGACCATGGTGACGCTGAACGCCAGCGGCGGCATCGTGCCGGCGCGCGTCGTCTCCTGCTCGAAGATGAAGCGGCGGGTGATCGACCAGCCGGGCCCGCCATATTCCTTGGGCCAGAGCGGCGCGATCCAGCCCTTCTCGTGCAGGATGCGATGCCACAGCAGCATCTGCTCCTTGGAGAGATCGGTCTCCGGATTGGGGACGCGCATCTCCGCCGGATAATTGTCCTTGATGAAGGCGCGGACTTCGTCGCGAAACGCCGCGTCTTCAGGAGAGAGCGCCAGCTCCATGAACCGCTCCTACCACTTCTCGCCGAACGGCCGGATTTCCAGCTCGAAGGTCCAGGCACTCTTCGGCTGCTGGTAGAGCTGCCAGTAGGACGTCGCGACCGAAGCCGGCGGCATCAGCAGGTCGGGATTATCGAGCGCGTTCGGGCCGAGCGCCTCGATGCGGCGCTGCCGCACCCATTCGGTGTCGACGCCGGAATCGATGATCAGATGTGCGACATGGATGTTCTTCGGGCCGAGCTCGCGGGCCATCGCCTGCGCCACGGCGCGCAGGCCGAACTTGGCGCTGGCAAACGCAGCGTAGCCGCTGCCGCCGCGCAGCGAGGCGGTCGCGCCGGTGAAGAAGATGTTGCCCTCGCCGCGCGCCGTCATCAGCCGTGCCGCCTCGCGGCCGGCCAGGAAGCCGGAGTAGCAGGCCATCTCCCAGACCTTGCGGAACACGCGCTCGGTGGTCTCCAGGATCGGGAAGTTGACGTTGGCGCCGATGTTGAAGATGCAGACCTCCAGCGGCGCATGCTTGTCGGCGTCATTGAGGAATGCGGTGATCTCCTCCTCCTTGCGCGCGTCGAGCGAGCGCGCATGAATCTCGCCGCCGGCGGCCTCGATCTCCTTGACCAGTGGCGCGAGCTTGTCGCCGTTGCGGCGGCCGGCGAAGACCGTAAAACCCTCGGCGGCGAACTTCTTGGCAATCTCGCCGCCGATAAAATCACCGGCACCAATGACGGCCACCGTCTTGTTTCTCTTCTGCATGGTGTACTCCGGTTGTGTTTGAGGGAACTGGCTTGCGGCGGCGGCTCAGCCTCAGCTGCGCAGCGACTCCGCGAGCTTGTGCTTCAGCAGCTTGCCCGTCGATGTCGCGGGCAGCGCGTCCATCAGGATAATCTCCGACGGGCGCTTGTACGAGGTCAGTTGCGGTGCGATATGGGCCATCAGGTCCTGCACGGTGGCGGTCGAACCCTTGATCAGCTGCACAAAGGCAACGACTTCCTCATTGCCCTCGACCGGGCGACCGACCACGGCGCACTGCACCACGGCGTCGTGCGTGCTCAGCACCGCCTCGATCTCGGCCGGATAGACGTTGAACCCGGAGCGGATGATCATTTCCTTGGTGCGCCCGACGATGTAGAGGACGTCATTCTCGAAGCGAGCCAGGTCGCCGGTGTTGAACCAGCCGTCGGGGTCGATCGCCTTGGCGGTCAGATCGGGCGCGCGGTAGTAGCCGCGCATCACGTTGGGGCCGCGGACATGCAGCTCGCCGACCTCGCCTGATGCAACCGGCTTGAGGTCGCGGCCGACCAGTTTTGCTTCCAACCCCGGCATCACGGCGCCGACCGCGTGGTCGGCCCGCGGGCTATCGGGCCGGACACCGGAGATGCCGGGCGAGCATTCGGTGATGCCATAGCCGTTGAGCAGCGGGAGCCCGAGCTCCTGCTCAACCCGGGATTTGAGTTCGAGATCGAGCGGCGCACCGGCCACCGAGATCACCCGCAACCGGCCGCGGTCGAGCTTCGGCAGCCCGGCGTTGCGCCGGTATTCGAGCAGGCGCTGATAAGTCGCGGGGACGCCGTTCAGGATCGTGATGCCCTCTTCGGCCATCGCCCTGACCAGCGCGGCCGGATCGTATTTGGCGACCAGGCGCACGGAGGCGCCGACCATCAAGGTCATCGTCAGCAGCGAGATGCCGACGATATGCGAGATCGGCAGCACGCAATATTGCACGTCGTCGGCCGCCATCTTGCGGAAGCCCGCGGTGCCGCGAGCGCTGAACAGCAGGTTGCGATGGGTCAGCATCACGCCCTTTGGCGTACCCGTGGTGCCGGACGTGTAGATCAGGACCGCGACCTGGTTGGCGCCATCGGCCTCGACCGGCTCGGTCGTGGTCGCGAGATTCAGCCCGGTGACGGCAACGCCGCGGAGCGGGCCGACATCCTGCACGGCTGCCTCGTAGCGCGCGGCATGCGCGGCCGCCTCTTGGGATACATCGGCGGTCAGCAACACACGACGCGCGCCGCTGTGATCCCTGATCTGGTCCAGCTCACGCGGCGACAGCCGCGGATTGACCACGATCGACCAAACATCGAGCCGGCTCGCCGCCAGCAGCAGGCAGGCCAGCGGAATCGAATTCTCGCTCACGATCATCATGCGGTCGCCGGCGCGGATGCCCAGCGCCTGCAATGCCTCGGCGACACGGCCGACCGTTCGGTCGAGCTCGCGATAGGTCAGCTGCCCTTTGTCGTCGATCAGCGCTGGATGATCCGGCGTCGCCGCGACGTGATGATCGATCACCTCGTGGATGCGGTTTGGCAAGCCTTCCACACTTCCTTCGATAATCCGGATCGGCGCCTGCACTGAAACCTCCCTGTCGCTGCCCTTTGGGCTTGTTGTGTTGAATTTACTGCTCAGGCGGTCTTGCGCTGCCCGGCGGCCAGCTGCGCGACGATCTCCTCCTCGACCTCGCGCACTTTGTCCTTGCCGAAGAAGATCTCGTTGCCGACATAGAACGTCGGCGAGCCGAACGAGCCACGCGCGACCGCATCGCTGGTGTTGTCGATCAGTTTCTTCTTGACGTCATCCTGCTGGGCGCGGGCGATGAGACGATCGATGTCGAGACCCGAAGACAGGAAAGCTGCGCGGAACACCTGCGGGTCGTCCATCTTCTTGGGTTCGACCCACATGTGGTTGTAGGCCGCGCGGAAATAGGGCTCGAACACGCCTTCGAACTGCGCGGCCACCGCACCGCGCATCAAGGCCAGCGTGTTCACCGGAAAGAACGGGTTCATGGCGAACTTCGTGACGTTGTGGCGGCGCAGGAAACGCTCGGTCTCGAGCGCGTTGTATTCGGGCTTGTTCTTGATGCCGCGCAGCGACTCGCCGGGCGACATGTTGCCGGTGGCCTTGTAGACGCCGCCGAGCAGCACCGGGATGTAGTCGAACTTGACGCCGGTGCGCTTCTCGATCCCGGGCAGCGCAAGTTCGGCGAGATAGGCGTTGGGGCTTCCGAAATCGAAATGGAATTCGACCTTGAGCGGAGCAGCCATGGAACGCCCTTCCCTTCGATGGGCGGCCATCGCCTGTTGCCGCCCGGTTGATCGTGGCCCGGACCATAAGTTCTATTTTAGAACTGTCAATATGATATTTGTCATCCAATGACCGAGTGGCAGCCACCACGTAGGCATCCTATTGAAATGACGTAAGTTCTGTTTTAGAATTTTATGTGCGATGCCGTCGCAGATCGCAGGAGACGCCGATGAAATGGGATACCCTCGAGGAGGAGCCGTGCTCGCTGGCCCGCACCGTCGCTGTGATCGGCGACCGCTGGAGCCTGTTGATCCTGCGCGAATGCTTCCTGCGCATCCGACGGTTCGATGACTTCCAGGGATCGCTCGGGATCACCCGGCATCTGCTCGCCGACCGGCTGAAGAAGCTGGTGCGGTTCGGCGTGCTGCGCAAGATTCCCTATCAGGAGGCGCCGAAGCGCTACGAATACATCCTGACGCAGAAGGGCCTCGACCTCTATCCGATCATCATGTCGATCGTGCACTGGGGCAACATCCACATGGTCGACGCGCGCGGCCGGCCGTTGCTGCACGAACACAAGAGCTGCGGGAAGATGTTCGACCCTGTCATGGTCTGCTCGGAGTGCGGCGAGCCGCTGAGCGCGAAGGCGGTCCATGTGCATCCGGGCCCCGGCGCCCGGAAATCGTCGCCGGTGCACGCCAGCGCGCGGGAGCGCGCCAAGCGCGCCGCGGAATCGAGCTAGCTCATTCAGTGTGACGGCGCAGCCATCAACACGACATTGCCGCCGAGCAGGCAGCCGACAGCACGGCCACCGGCAAAGCCGATGCGGACGCGGATCTCCGACAGGCGCCCCATGGCCCGGCCCTGCAGGATGCGAATCTCCGCGTCGTTCGGCGCGACCAGGCCACTGTCGAGCAATCCGAACGCCAGCGCCGCGGCCGCAATGCCGGTTGCGGCATCCTCGCGATAGCCGGACGAGCGCGGGAATTGCCGCGCCTCGAACAGACGCGCCTTCTGGTCGATTACCGCGAAGGGATAGAGCCCGGTCGATCCGATCCGGCCGCAGACCGCTTCGACCTGCTCGGCCGCGGGATCCAACGCATTCAGCGCCTCCGGCGAGCGCATCGGGATCAGGGTCTTGATCCGCGACGTGACGGCATTGCAGGGCGTCGCCGTGCCGAGCGCATCCGGCCCGACCGCAAGCGCCCGCAGCACGTCATCGCGTTGTGCATCGGTGAGCGGAACGGTCTTCCCAGCCGGCTGGGTGATCTCGACACTCGGCTCGCCGCTATGATCCCGGCTGATGAAGCCGGTGACGGGACCGCTGCGCGTCGAGATCCGGACCGTATCGCCGGGCAGCTTGCCATGGCGCGCCAGCAGCCAGAGCGCGCCGATGGTGGCGTGACCGCACATCTCCATTTCGTGGTTCGGAACGAAGAAGCGGAAGGTGGCGTCGAAATCGCGGCTCTCGGCCGGCAACACGAAGCCGGACTCGTGACCGTGGCGGCGGGCGACGTCCTGCATTTCGGAGGCGCTCATGCCGCTTGCATCGACCACGATCGGACAGGGATTGCCGCCCTGCCCATCCACCGTGAACACGCTGACCATCTCGGCTGTCGTCATGATGTCGCCCGCTCGTCTCGCGTTGCTATTTGACCAACGTCGCACCGGTTTCCGGATGCTGCAACCAGCCGAGCAGCGCCGCGTGGAAGCGCGCCGGCGCCTGGATCTGCGGGGAATGGCCGAGGTCGGGGAATTCGATCAGCTGCGCATGCGGAATCCGCTTGGCGGCCGCCTTGCCCAGCACCGGATAGTTGCCGAGCGTCTTGCGGATCTCGGGTGGCGCGGTGTCCTTGGCGATCGCGGTGGTGTCCTTGTCGCCGACGAACAGCAGGGTCGGCGGCCTGATCTGCTCGAACTCGTAGAACACCGGCTGGGTTGCGATCATGTCGTAGAGCCGCGCCGAGCTCGACGCCACGGCGGCGCGGCCCTCGCCGCGATACATGCCGGCGAGCATCTGCACCCAGGTCTCGTAGGACGCATCCCAGGTGTCGGCATAGTAAGTGGCGCGCTCATAGGCGCGGATGCTGTCGGCGGTGACGCGGGCCTCGCGCTGCATCCAGCCATCGAGGCTGAGCCACGGCACGCCCTTGGCCTTCCAGTCCTCGAGTCCGATCGGATCGACCAGCACCAGATGGTCGGTGGCCTCCGGATACATCAGCGCGTAGCGCATCGCGAGCATGCCGCCGGTCGAATGGCCGACCATGATCGAATGTTCGATGCCGAGCGAAGCCAGCAGCGCGCGGCTGTTGCCGGCGAGCTGCTGGAAGGTGAATTGATAGCGTTCCGGCTTGGAGGATTTGCAGAATCCGATCTGATCCAGCGCGATCACGCGATAGCCGGCGCCGCTGAGCGCCTTGATGGTGCCGTCCCAGGTCGCGGCGCAGAAATTCTTGCCGTGCAGCAGCACCGCGGTCTGCCCGTTCGGCGTCGCCGGCTTGACGTCGAGATAGGCCATGTCGAGCTCCTGCCCCTGCGAGCTGAAGCGATAGTGCTCGACCGGATAGGGATAGTCGAAACCCTGCAATTCCGGCCCATAGGCCGGCTCGGCGGCCGATTGCGCCCATGCGCTGGACGAACCGAGCGCGATTGTCGCTGCGACGGCAAGGTGAAGCAGGGTTTTCAGGTGCATCTCGGCAAATCCGGAACTCAGGGACGACTTCGTGATGCCGTAGCCGAACGGCTCGGCGTCATCCAGCGCCAACAGATGATTTGTTCGTGATCCGATGGTGAAATTACGCCGGATCGAACGCTCGGATCGGCGGCAGATTGCCGTTGAAACGCTCCACCTCGACAGTCGTCAGCTGGCCGGTGCAGCCCTGCGCGAAGGATGAGGTGCCGATATCACGTGTCAGCACGTTGGGATTGCCGTGCACGCAGAGCGGCGCCTCCTCCTCGGGGTCCATCGGATCGTACCAGGCGCCGGTCGGCAGTTGCACCACGCCTGATGCGATGCCGTCGGTGACATGCACCGCGGCAAGGCAGGCGCCGCGCGCGTTGAAGATGCGGATGATGTCGCCGTCGCCGATGCCGCGCGCCGCAGCGTCGCGCGGATTCATGCGCGCCACCTCGCGGCCGCGGTGCTTGGCATCGAGCGAATGGCCGCCGAAATCGAGCTGGCTGTGCAGACGCGTCACCGGCTGGTTGGCGACCAGGAAGCACGGCGTATCCGGCTTTGGCGTATCGGTCTTTTCGAGCCAGACCGGATGGCCCGGACAATCCGCATCGCCATGATCGGCGATCTTCTGCGAGAAGATCTCGATGCGGCCGCTTCGGGTCGGCAACGGTCGCGCGAGCGGGTCTTCGCGGAAGCGGCGCAGCGAGCCGCCGTCGTCGAGATGCTGCGGCACCACCAGGCTGCCGCGCGCCCAGAACTCCTCGAAGCTGGGCGACTCGAGCCCGCGCGCGGCGAGCGCCTTGCGGGTCGGCTCGTAGAGATGTTGCAGCCACTCTCGCGAGGTGCGGCCTTCGGTGAAGGGCTCGCGGGCCCCCAGCCGCTCGGCAAGATCGGCGAAGATGTCGTAGTCGTCGCGGGCGAGGCCGAACGGCTCGGCGATCCGGTGCATGGCGACCATCAGGGGATCGTTGCTGGAATAGCCGATGTCCTCGCGTTCAAGCGTCATGGTCGCGGGCAGCACGATGTCGGCGTGGCGCGCGGTCGCGGTCCAGGCAAGCTCGTGCACGACAAGCGTATCGAGCCGCGCGAATGCCTTGCGCAGGCGGTTGAGGTCCTGGTGGTGGTGGAACGGATTGCCGCCGGCCCAATAGACCAGGCGGATATCCGGATAGGTCCGCGTCTCGCCATTGTAGCGATAGGTGGTGCCCGGATTGAGCAGCATGTCGGCGATGCGCGCCACCGGAATGAAGTCGGCGATGCCGTTGCGGCCCTGCCCGAGCGTCGGCCCGGGCACCGCGTTGACGCGCCGCCCGTAATAGCCGATCGCGCCGAGCGAATAGGCATAGCCGCCGCCGGGCAGGCCGATCTGGCCGAGCGCTGCCGCCAGCACCATGCCCATCCACACCGGCTGCTCGCCATGCTCGGCGCGCTGCAGCGAATGCGACACGGTGATCAGCGCGCGCCGGCCGGGAAGCCGGCGCGCCAGCGTCCTGATCGCCTCAGCGTCGATGCCGCAGATCGCGGCGGCCCATTCGGCGCTCTTCGGCACACCGTCGCTCTCGCCCGTGAGATAGCGCAAAAACACCGGCCAGCCCTCGGTGTAGCGATCGAGGAAAGCCTGATCGTGCAGGCCTTCGCTGACCAGCGTATGGACGATGCCGAGCATCAGTGCGGTGTCGGTGCCGGGGGTGGCCGTCAGCCATTCGGCGCCGGCCTCGACCGGCAGATCCTCGCGCAGCGGGCTGACCAGGATGAACTGGCAGCCGCGCCGCTGCGCGGCTGCCATCGCGCCGCGCTCGACATGCTTGCTGATCGAGCCGCCGGCGACCATCGAGTTCTTCAGCGCCATGCCGCCGAACGCCAGCACGATGTCGGTTTCGGCCGCGATCTGCTCCCAGGTGACGTTGCGCTTGGTGATGTCCTCGTAGCCGGTCAGAATCTGCGGCAGCAGCACCGAGGACGCGCCCGAGGAATAGGAGTTCACCGAGCGGACATAGCCGCCCATGGCGATGTTGAGGAAGCGATGCACCTGGCTCTGCGCGTGGTGGAAGCGGCCGGCGCTGGACCAGCCATAGGAGCCGCCGAACACCGCGCCCGGGCCGAGCGTGTCGCGAACCCGCGCGAGCTCGCCGCCGAGCAGATCGATCGCCTGCTCCCAGCTCACCGAGACGAACTCGTCGCGGCCGCGGCGCTCGTCGGGACCGGGCCCGCGCTCGAGCCAGCCGCGGCGGATCGCGGGCTTACCAATGCGCGCCTGGTGGCGCAGCGCGCCGGGGAAGTTGTTGACGATGCCGCTCGGATCGGGATCGCCGCCATAGGGCCGGACTTCGAGACCCTGCTTGCCGAGCCGCGCCGAGAACACGCCCCAATGCGAGGTATGCGGCTTGAAACCATCGGACAGATCGAGGTCGGGATCGGGGAAGCCAATGGTCTCGCTCATCTCGTCTCCTTGATCCGCAGGCCGGAGGTCAGGCCGTGCCCGGGTCGCAACATTCCGGCCAGTATAGTGATCCAGTCGGCACGCGGTACCCGCCGGCGGGTTATCGCCCCGTGCCGTGGCGGCATGACTGCGGGCGACCGCGGCGGAACTGTCCGCCGCGGGGCGCGCAGGCAAAATATCGAAAACAACCCCATGCACAGTAAGCGGCCGGCTGCCGGCGCTCGACAAGGCAACTTGACACGTCGGGCAACTCAGCGATACATTTCCAATATTCCGAAATCGTGCAAGCGCCTCCCTCGCCCGCAATAAGCGGCGCGACGATTGCGCTTGCGACCGCCCCCTCCCCACAATCGACATCGCACCGGCAGCCGCAGCGAGCGATCGCCTGCGCGCGTGCCGCGCACCCCCTAGGGATCGTCGACATGACACCTGAACTTGAAGCCACCACGCCGACCACGGTCGCCGCAACCGATCCGAGCCACGCCGCCGCGACACCGCGGATAAAACTCACGCGACGCGGATACGCGATCGACCATCCCGACCGCAAGCTCGGCGAAGCGCTGATGGCGAACGCGTTGGGCGTCGCCGATCGCGACGCGATGGACGGCATCCTGCGGCAATTGGTCAAGGCCAGCGTGAGCGGCGGCAGGCCCTGCGAGGTCAACCTCGCCTTCATGATCTCGATGGTGAAGAGCCTCAAGCCGCGGGATTCCGTCGAGGCCATGCTGGTGGCGCAGATGGTGTCGGTGCATGTGATGGCGATGCGCTGCGCCCATCACCTCGCGCATGCCGACGACCTCGCCCAGCACGACAGCGCCGCGCGGGCGCTCGGCCGGCTCACCCGCACCTTCCCCGCCCAGATCGACGCGCTGAATCGTTATCGCAGCCAGCGCGAGCCCGCCATCACCGTGCAGAACGTGAAGGTGGAGGACGGCGGCAACGCCATCGTCGGCACCATCACCCAGCACGCGAGCGTGATCGTCTCCGACCAGACCCCGGCCGCCGCGGCGCGAGCACTGAGGCCCGCGAGCGCCGGGCGACGGCACGATGCCGCCGATGCCGGGCAAAACGCAGAGGCATGAGCGATCACATCAGAACCACCGGGGCGATGCGGGCGAGCCCGCGCTGCGGCGCCAGGACCCGCTCGGGCGGCGCGTGCCGCGCGCCGGCGGTGCACGGCAAGGCGCGCTGCCGCATGCACGGCGGCGCCGAGGGATCCGGCGCGCCAAGGGCAAACCGGAACGCGCGCAAGCACGGGCTGTTCACCAGGGATGCGATCGAAGAGCGGAGGCGGATTCGGGAGGTGTTGGGGGAGGTGCGGAAGATGTTAGAGGGGATGAAGTGATGATTGTCTCGGTGAAGCTGAACGCACTTTGCGCACAGGAGATAGGTCATCCGAGCGTGATCCTCCCACACGTGTTTGGCCAAAACCACTATCGAGATTGATCGCTGCAGAGAGGGACGGTCATTCGAATCGATAGTCCAAAAGAGAGGAGCCACAACTTTGACTGAACATAGTATCTCTGGTAGAGTTTTCCGATTCCCCAACTCTATTGGTAGACAGAGGTGCCGTCCGATGAAGCGGCTGAATGTCGTTGATTTCTATGAGATCGGGGCGGCGCTAGTTCGCCTCGGGAACGTTGTTAATTCGGGCCAAAAGCTAAAGATCGTAGAAGCTTGGTGGCCGCTGCAAGCTGCGGCCGACGCATTGGATACGTTTGCCGAACAGGACGCTTTTCAATTGGCGAGGAACGAAGCAAGAGCGTTAAGTGCTGCCTCTCGTAAATTCATTGCGGAATACATCATGACGAAGGGCGCTGACGGGAGCGCAGTATTCAGGGATACAAACACGGAATTGGAGTCTTGGACCTTTTACTCCGTGCGAACTGCACTTGAGAGCTTTACGCATGTTTTCAAGGCTGAGTGCCGTGACAACGAGACGTACTTTATCGAAAGGAAAGCAATCTATGATACTGCCTCTCTTGTGAACCGCGCCTCCGATAAGATTCACGGGAACTACCGCGGCCAAATTTCCAAAGAAGCCATGCAGGAGATTGATGAGGCCGGACGATGTTTTGCGGTAGATAGCTACACCGCTTGCGGCTTCCATGCCTTGCGTGGCCTTGAGATCGTCATGGAGGACTATTACGAAGCGGTGGCAGGTAAGAAGCCAAAATTTCGTAGTTGGTATGACTATGTAAAGGGCTTCACGCGTCTGTCGAACACGCGCGGTAAACGAAAATCAAAATACCCATCTCCGAAAGTGGCGGCAATGATCGACAGGATTCGGGAGTTTGATCGTAACCCATTGATGCATCCGCGAGACACGTTGGATGAGCCGGGGGCCGATACGGTGTTTAATATTAGCATCGCGACAATGACCGAGATGGCGAAAGATATGCGCGAACTAAAGGAAAATCCGGAACAACCCTCGTTGCCGGGAATCCAAGCTACGGCAACTACGGCGTTCGCTCCCCTCCCACCGCCGCCCGTTGCAATAGCCGAAGCGAGTTAGATGGGAACAATACTTAACAAGGAGCACTCGCCAAATTATGGTGACGGACGGTGCACCAAATAGAGGATTTAAGTGGACACTGCCACCGCAGTTGCCGTTGCCTACGAGCGACGCAGACCACGTCGATAGTGCATCATCGATGGCGCCGATGCTGCGCAAATTCTGTCTGCTTACGGCAAACTGAACGGCGAGCACCTGAAATCGCGCGCAAAAAAATAGTTCTCGCTGCCCGCGCGCATCGCACTGTTGAACTCCGCCACGCTCTCTTCGGTAAACAGGCCATCCGGTGCGGAGTTGATGAACGCTAGTTGCGGCGTTAGCGGGAGGACGCCATGCCATGGCATATCGGGCACGATGAACTCCCCGGCCCGCGCTCTGATCACCCCCCACCTGGAAATGGTGTTGGTGAGGTAGTCAGCATAGCGGTACGTGCGGATCATTAGCGTCACACCGTTCATCTGGCGCGCCGGCATCTTACCGTTTGCCCGAGCGAACATGTACCCGTTGCTCTCCAGGTTCTCTTCCTGCTCGAGCGAAAGATTGCTACCAACAATCCCCTTTAGGTCGATTTCCTGCGATTCTAGGTCTCTGTAGCGAGCACGCCAGTACCAAAGCGAGTACATACGGTCGATTGTGGGCCTGGCTTCGGCTGACACACTTGTTGCCTTCGCCTCCAGGATAGGCCTTACGGCTTCTTGGAACGCGTCTTCAATTTGCTTCATGAATCCTCTTTCGACTCGCTGATCCCATGAACGATCGGCGCAAAAAATCGAGTTATCCGACTTCGCGCGGACCGATTTGTTGCGCTGCAGGAACTGCACAGACACGCGCCCATCTGTATCGACAAAACGTTCGATGCTCTTAGCTGGGAACACATGCTGATCGACCGTGAGCCGGTTTGGATTGCCTCGTCGGGTCTTTTCGCCTCGTGCCCGCTTCCGCCGTGGCTCACCGGGTACTTCTGGTTCGGACGCCATGGCCAGTGTTCCCGAAAAGCGGCTGCCGCAGTGTGTGATTCAATTGCGGTGAATTGCACTAAATCGCCAGTGCGAAGTTGAGCGCACCGTCACCGTAACTTAGCACTAGTACCAAATCAATTTGGCGGTGGACACACCGCAACCCATTTCACCTTGCAGGCCCAATCGTTGTAAGCTGCCCAACCTTGAGCAACTGCACCTAACCCGCCCATGATGGTGAAGGCTGCGACGAGGAAGGCGACAAATTTTGCCAGGACGAAAGGACAAGGGGACGTTTCGTCTCCACCGGCCTACCGCGCCAATACAATTCTCCAGTCGCTTCGTTGACGCCGAGATTTTCTATCTGCGCCCACGACATGACGCGCACGCCTTCCGGGTTTTGATTGTCGGTCATCCTTCGTTGTCCCACTAGGTTCTCACGCCATAGCGTCTGGCGATCTTGTTCAAAATAGAATTTTGTCATCGTTGGCTGCAGCCGCCGTCGTCACGCCCGCGGTGTCGAACTTGGCCTCAACGCTTTTGATAAATCGTAGAATAGCTGTGATGGAATCATAAACGAATCGCGCTTCGGCTTGATCTAGCAGATCGTTGTCGTGCGCGAGGGACTGGTTGTTGCGCACATGATTGAACTTATCGAACACACCGATCGCGTTCTTAATGATTTGCGAGGTAACGTCGCGCAGGTCCCGCTCCTGACCAAGCGCCTTCACATACTTACCGACCCGGCTGTGTAGAGGTTCCGCTCGATCCCAATTGACGCCGTGCACATCCAACAGGTGCCCAAACTTCTTCATGCAGTACGTGTGAAGTCTGTCGAGCGCAGCGGCGGGCCTATTGGCTCCAATGTCGCGCTCGATTGACGCCACAAGTTCCTCTAGTGTTTCGTCGCGGGCGAAGCGGTCGATCGCATCGGTACGAGGGATTTCATCGCCACTTTCCAACTTGTTGACTAAAGCGAAAAACCTCGTTTTCAACTGCCCTGTAGCGTCGGCCCTTTGATATGAAGGTATGCTCTCCCGATGCTCCCATAGCTGCCGCAGCACACGGCAGAGTGTGAATGCATCCTCGACCTCGATGAAGGCACGCATATGCTTGGCCTTTGAAGTGCCATTAAAGCCGTACTTCTCCTGGTAGATTGTGATCCCATGGTCGTCAAAGAATTCAGCAAAGGTTCGATCGGAAAAATTGAGTACGTAGCCGCTGCTCATGTCGAGCGCGTCTTCGAGAATTCTCTTTTCGGAATGCTTCAACTGAACCATCGTTGTCTCACTAGGTTAGCCGGCCCGTGGCTTGCTGCCGGTCGCTGCTCGAGCGCCGAGGCTTGAGACTGGGAGCTCATCGCGAAGTAGAAAGAGCTTGGGTTCACTTCAAGGTGGAGCACGATGCGCTAACGATGCCCCGCAATTTATCCCCGGAAAAGGTTCCTCAAATGGTCGATGCGTGTGTACGCGCTTGGTCGGCGGACCATCTGGAATTGCTTCCGCGTGTAAACTATTGGAATCGCCGTGACGCGTGCCACTAAAATAAAGCCCTCGCACCATTAAGTCACTGAGATAAAATACAAAAATCGATCGAGTTTCGCTCAATCGGCCTCGCCATTATTCATCCATCTCAGGGCATAGCCACGCTCGCATCGATCAGCAGCTTGGCCACCGCGAGCGTCGACCCATGCCGTAGATGCTTACAGTCAGCAACAGGGCGTCGCTGAGCTCGTCGGCGTCTATGGCAGCCGCAAGTTCGCACAGACGCTGGATTCAGCGTTGCGGGAAACGCGGGAACACCTACGAACGGCGTGACGCCGCACCTTGACGTTCGACCGGTCGAACCAATAGATGACAATCGTCATATAAATCTGGGCAGTCCCGCGTCCAGGCCATGCCGGTTCGCAAAGACCACAACAGGAGCACCATGCGTCGAATTGTCGTAACGGGCCTGGGCACGGTGTCCCCGCTGGGCTGTGGCACCGAACTGGTGTGGTCGAGGCTGCTGGCGGGGCGGTCCGGGCTCAGCGCATTGCCGGCGTGGGCGGCGGCGCTGCCGGCGCGGGTCGCAGGACAGGTCCCTGACAAGGCCTCCGATGCCGAGGGCGGGTTCGATCCTGATCTGGCGGCGCCGCGCAAGGACCAGAAGAAGATGGACCGCTTCATCCTGTTCGCGCTGCTGGCGGCGGCGGAGGCTACAGCTCAAGCGGGCTGGATGCCGACCGAGGCGCGGGCGCAGGAGCGCACCGCGACCGTGATCGCATCCGGGATCGGCGGGTTTCCGGCGATCGCGGACGCGGTGCGCACCGCGGAGACAAGCGGGCTGCGCCGGCTGTCGCCGTTCACCGTTCCGTCCTTCCTGGCCAATCTCGCGGCCGGGCACATCACGATCCGATACGGCTTCAAGGGTCCGATCGGCGCGCCGGTGACCGCTTGCGCCGCGAGCGTGCAGGCGATCGGCGATGGGGCGCGGCTGATCAGGTCGGGCGAAGCGGACGTTGCGATCTGCGGCGGCGCGGAGGCCTGCATCGATCCGGTCGCCCTCGGCGGCTTTGCGGCGGCGCGGGCGCTGTCGACCTCGTTCAACGACACGCCGGCGCGGGCGTCGCGGCCGTTCGACCGCGACCGCGACGGTTTCGTGATGGGCGAAGGCGCCGGCGTGCTCGTGATCGAGGAGCTCGACCACGCGCTTCGGCGCGGCGCCAAGCCGATCGCCGAGCTCGTCGGTTACGGCACCACGGCGGACGCCTATCACATCACCGCGGGTCCGGAAGACGGCGACGGCGCGCGGCGCGCGATGGAGGCGGCGTTGCGGCAGGCCGGGTTGCGGCCCGACCAGATCCAGCATCTCAACGCGCATTCGACCTCGACGCCGGTCGGCGATCTCTCCGAACTCGAAGCCATCAAACGGGTGTTCGGGCGCGAGGGACGGATTGCCGTCAGCGCGACCAAGTCGGCGACCGGACATCTGCTGGGAGCTGCCGGCGGCGTCGAGGCGATCTTCACGATCCTTTCGCTGCGCGACCAGGTCGCGCCGCCGACGCTCAACCTGGAGCACGCCGATCCGGCGGCGCAGGGCATCGACCTTGTCGCCAATTTCGCGCGGCCGATGGCCATTGAACACGCGATCTCGAACGGATTCGGATTTGGCGGCGTCAACGCCAGCCTGGTGTTTCGACGCTGGTCGTAAGCCGGCAGGCGGCTCACCCCTCCCCGACGGGGCCGAGACGAGCGAAGCTCGCTCTGAAGTCGATTTACGTCAGCAAATCGGGTGAGGGGCCGCAGGTCTCACGAGAGAGCGCAGCCCCTCACCCGGCGCTGCGCGCCGACCTCTCCGCAGGGGGAGGCGGAGCTTCGATGCAGCACAACGTCACCCCTTCGCCACGCTCGCATCGATCACGAGCTTCGCCACCGCAAGCGCCGACTGCGCCGGTCCCTCCTCCGACTGCTGGCCGGTGACGTAGATGCCTTCGATCAGCAGCAGCAGGGCGTCGCCGAGCACCGCGGGATGACGCGCGCCCATGCCGGCTGCGAGTTCGCGCAGGCGCTTGCGAAACAGCTTCTTGTGCGCTTCGGCGACCTGCCGCGCGGGATTGTCCCGCGCCGGATATTCCACGGTCGCGTTGCTGAGGCCGCAGCCGCGATAGCCCTTGCGCACGGCGCGCGTCGACAGCTCGCGGATATAGGCGAGCACGTGCTCGCGCGCATCCGAATAGGATTTTCCACCGGGCTTCTCGAACCTCTCCCAGAAGTCGAGCTCGTAGTCGCGCATATAGGCGGCGGCGAGATCGTCCTTGGACGCGAAGCTGCGATAGAGGCTCGGCTTGGTGACGCCGGCACGGTCCACCACCTCGTCGACGCCGACCGCGCGGATGCCCTCGCGATAGAACAGCTCGGCCGCGGAGGCGCGGATCCGGTCGGCGGCCCGCACCGGGCGTTCCGCCGGCGGTTCGACTGATTTCTTCATGGCAGCCATCCGGATCCTCCCAACGCGGCACGCTTGACAATGTTACTAACCGGTACGTATACATGCCGCATCGCAATACGTACCGGTAAGTAACATGCCAGAACCATCCATTCAAGCCGCCCCTACCTCGAGACGGCCGTTCGGCCAGAACTACGCCTTCGTCGTCGTCGCCGTGATCTTCCTTGCGCTGCTCGCCTCCGCCGGCCTGCGTTCAACGCCGGGCGTGCTGATGCTGCCGCTGCAGCACGCCTTCGGCTGGGACGTCGGCGTGATCTCTTCATCGGCCGCGGTCGGCATCTTCCTCTATGGCCTCGCGGGCCCGTTCGCCGCGGCCGTGATGCAGCGCTTCGGCATCCGCCGCACGGTGCTGGGCGCGCTCGTGCTGATGGCGGCCTCGACCGGCGCCAGCTATTTCATGACCGCGCCGTGGCAATTGTTCCTGAGCTGGGGACTGCTCTCCGGCATCGGCTCGGGCGCGGTCGCCAACGTGCTCGGCGCCACCATCGTCAATCGCTGGTTCACCACCAATCGCGGCCTCGTCATGGGGCTGCTGACGGCGTCGACCGCGACCGGCACGCTGATCTTCATGCCGGGCCTCGCGGCGCTGGTGGAATGGGGCGGCTGGAAGCCGGTGGTGCTGACGGTGGCCGCGTGCTGCGCGGCGCTGATCCCGCTGGTGTATTTTCTGGTGCCCGAGCGGCCCGCCTCGGTCGGCCTGCGCTCGTTCGGCAGCCAGCACGACGATCATGCGGCGCCGCCGGCGCAAGGCAATCCCTTCACCGCCGCGTTCTCAAACCTCGCACGCGCAGCGAAGACGCGGGCGTTCTGGTTCCTGTTCGCCACTTTCTTCATCTGCGGCTTCACCACCAATGGCCTGGTCGGCACCCATCTGATCGCATTCTGCGGCGACCATGGCATCGTCGAAGTGCAGGCCGCGAGCCTGCTCGCCTTGATGGGGTTCTTCGACCTGTTCGGCACCACGCTGTCGGGCTGGCTCACCGACCGCTTCGATCCGCGCAAATTGCTGTTCCTGTATTATGGGCTGCGCGGCCTGTCGCTGATCTATCTGCCCTACTCGGATTTCTCGCTGGTGAGCCTGTCGGTGTTCGCGGTGTTCTATGGTCTCGACTGGATCGCGACCGTGCCGCCGACGGTGCGGATCGCCAACGAGGCGTTCGGCGACAAGAACGCACCGCTGGTGTTCGGCTGGGTGGTGGCAGGCCATCAGCTCGGCGCCGCCTGCGCCGCGTTCTTCGCCGGCTTCGTGCGCTCGGCCCAGGGCGATTACCTGCAGGCTTTCATGATCGCAGGCTTGACCGGCATCTTAGCTGCCGTGCTGTCACTGATGATCACGAAGCGGCCGGCGCAACCGGTCCTGGTCGCCGCATGAGCACGCACTGACCTTCGTTGTATCGACGAATCGAGAAGCATCCCGGTTTTCCGGCGGACGCACAGGTCGCCCACTGCGAGTGGGTGCCCCACGTCCGCCGGTTGCTTTCGAGGCAATGCAGATATCAAGTGGCACGCAACCGGCAGAGCGGCCAAGGACCACCCGCTTCTGCCCGGCTATTGCTCGAATTGCTCCCTGACACCGTTGCGCAATCGAGGGCGATCTGCCAGTTTTGCAACCTTTCATGGACGGGCGATCCATATCGCGGGGCATCCGACATGTCGGGTAGCATGAGGGCCAAGATCTGAAGCTCAGGATTTGAGGCTCAAGACCTGACGCAATTCCACCCGCTTGTTGCAACTGCTTTTGGAACCCCGGATCGGACACGGAGCGCGTGAAGCAGTCGGATGCCCGAAACAGGTAAACCTCAAAAATCCAGTTCCACCGCCTTGCAGCTCGCCTTCGGACAGGCCGTCGCGCTGCATCAGCGCGGGCAGTTGGCGGCAGCGGAGAAGATCTATGAAGACATTCTTAGGCAGCAGCCAAACGACTTCGATGCGCTGCATCTGCTGGGCCTGGTTTCCGCCCAGACCGGCCGCAGCCAGCGCGGCGTCGACCTGATCCGGCGAGCGATCAATCTCAACGGCAACGTCGCGGACGCGCACAACAACCTCGGCAATGCGCTGCGCGATTTGCGTCGCCTCGACGAAGCGCTCGCGAGCTTCGACAGGGCGACCGCGCTCAAGCCAAACCTTGCGCCGGCACTCTACAATCGCGGGCTTACGCTCGCGGAGCTTGGACGCCACGAGGAGGCCATCGCGAGCTACGATCGCGTGATCGCGCTGGTGCCCGACCATGCAGATGCCCATCGAAACAGGGGCGCCGCGCTGAGAAAGCTGGAGCGACTCGAGGAGGCCCTCGCGAGCCTGGACCGGGCGGTCGCGCTCAAGCCCGACGATGCCGGCGCGCACAACGATCGCGGCAACGTGCTCAATGACCTCGAAAGGTTCGACGATGCGCTCGCGAGCTACGACCGGGCGCCGGGAATTGCCGGCGCTTGCTACAACCGCGGCAACGTGCTGATCAAGCTGGATCGTCTCGAAGAGGCAATCGCAAGTTACGATCAGGCGATCGCACTGCGGCCCGACTATGCCGAGGCCTACAACAACCGCGGCATGGCGCTGTTCAAGCTCAGGCATCATGAGGCGGCGCTCGCCAGCATCGACAAGGCGATCCAGTACAAGGGCGACGATGCGGCTGCCTACGCCAACCGCGGCGGGGTTCTATCCATTCTCGCGCGCTACGACGAGGCCCTCGCCGCCTATGACAAGGCCGTCGCGCTCAAGCCGGACCAGGCCAACATCGAAGGCGATCGCCTGCACGCCAAATTCCACATTTGCGACTGGGCCGACTTCGACGCCGCGTGCGACCACTTCATCGAGTCGATCAGGAACCGGAACGCGGTCGCGCCGCCATTCCTGTTGTTTGGCATTCCTTCATCGGCCGCCGACCAACTGCTCTGCGCCACGCGATGGATCGCGAGGAATCACCCGCCGTCTGAAAGTCCGCGCTGGCGCGGCGAGCGTTACCATCACGATCGCATTCGGATCGGCTATTTCTCGTCGGACTTCTGCAACCACGCGACATCGAATCTGATGGCAGGAATGTTCGAGTGCCACGACCGGTCGAAATTCGAGACGGTGGCAATCTCATGGTCGCCCAACAACGACCCGGAGATGCGTCGACGGCTGGAAGCGTCGTTCGATCGATTTGTCGAGGTCCAGGACATGAGCGACGATGAGGTCGCTGACCTGATCAGACGATTGGAAATCGACATCCTGGTCGATTTGAAAGGCTTTACCGGAGGATCCCGCACCAGAGTGCTTGGCCGCCGGCCCGCCCCCGTCCAGGTCAATTATCTGGGTTACCCGGGAACTCGGTGCCCCGTTCATCGACTACATCATCGCCGATCGTACGGTGATTCCGGATCATCATCGCGAGTTCTACAGCGAAAAGGTAGTCGCTCTGCCGGGCAGCTATCAGGCCAACGACGACAAGCGCGTCATTGCCGATCGCGTGTTCACGCGCGGCGAGGTGGGATTGGCGCCGACGGGCTTCGTGTTCTGTTGCTTTAACAACAACTACAAGATCACGCCTGACATGTTCGATCGGTGGATGAGGATTCTCGGCCGCGTCCCGGGCAGCATGTTGTGGCTCCTCGAAGGCAACGCCCGTGCTGCCGCGAATCTGCGCAAGGAGGCGGTCGCGCGCGGCGTCGCTGCGGAGCGCCTCGTGTTCGCACCGCGGGTGTCGATGCCCGACCATCTCGCACGCCATCGCCTCGCCGGCCTGTTCCTCGACAACATTCCCTGCAACGCCCATACGACCGCGAGCGATGCGCTATGGGCCGGCCTGCCGGTGCTGACGATTCTCGGCGACACCTTTGCCGGCCGGGTCGCGGGAAGCTTGCTCCATGCGATCGGCCTGCCCGAGCTTGTTGCGGAATCGCCGGAGGCTTACGAGCGCATGGCGATCGATCTTGCGACCCATCCGGAAAAGCTCGCAGCGCTCAAGGCCAGGCTGGCGGCCAACCGGCTCATGGCACCGTTGTTCGATACCAAACGTTTCACCCGGCACATCGAGGCCGCGTACACCGCGATGCATGAGCGCCACCGGGCGGGCATTGCGCCGGACCATATCGTCGTCCCGGCGTGATCGTTGCTGCGTCGCCGGCTTTTCGCCGAGTCAACACTGTCCGACCCAATCCTCAATAGGCAGGATCACGGCCGCGGTTTCGATCCGGCCGGGTCTTCCGGGACCGGAGGCGAGCCCGGCGAGACGTCGGGCCTTCCCTGCAGCAACGCTTTCGTCCTCTGCTTTTGCTGCTCATAATTGACCCGCTCTTCAAAACGCTCGGAGCGACGGCCAAGGAGTAGCGAATTGGTGCGGCCGTTTCCTCGCGGATAGAATGCGTCCGTCGAGGCGAGACAGCTGACCTCGGGTGGATCAAGCCGCAGATTTTTGAAGTCGTCCTCGCGGCTCCTCGCATCGATGACGCAAAGCGTATAGGCCGCGCGCCACTGAGAGTTCAGCTCATAGCCGCCGACGACGTCCTTCAGCAATTCATCGACCTTTTGCTTTTCACTCTTTTGCGTGACCCGAGCCTTCGGAAAGGCCATGCTGACCTTGACCTTATGGATGTCCAGGCGGGAGCCAGCGAGATTCGTCGTGGCATTCACCAGGCGGAATTCCTTTGGAACCGGCGCAAGCGTTATGGCCCCGCCAACTTTTCCATCGAATGTCGTGGTGAAGGTCAGTTCGTCGGTGAAGGTGTCCAGTGCGCCGTCCTGAACCGCTATCTTCAAGAACGACGTCACGGCGCGCGCCAATCCGATCGTGCCGGTGATCGGATACACAGGGCGGACGGGTTGAGGTTGGAATGGCGGACGGTCTGCCGGGGTGTTTGGAAAATGTTCGATGGAGCGGTCAACGTCGTTGCAAAAATTCCACCAGTCCTGTGTCAGAAGGGTGCTGAACTTGTCCTGATTCTTGAAAGTGCGCTTGGCCTGTCTGGTCGCGTTGGCATTGCCGCCGGCGGTGAGATCGAAGGCGCCGACCGGGTTGAGCGTAGGCAGCCGGAAGCCGACACCGGCGTCGGCATGATTGGTTTCCGTGATGTCGAAGCTCCATTCATAGGCAATCGCAATATCCATATAATCATCCCAATGGCTCTCCTTGACTTTGGGGAAGCGCTTCTTCATCCGCGCCAGATTAGCCGCGTTGCCAATGGTGTTCGGGTCAAATCCCGTGACCGGCGGGTCCTCGTCGGCGAACCAGACTTCGACCTGGTGAACGAGGCCAAGCCTCAACTCGCAACGGGCGGCTGCCACGATCGCTTCCGTCGGGATCGGGGATACATCATCCACCAGCGGATGGATCGAGCAGCCTGTCAGCGCCATTGCGGCGAGAACCGTGCAGATGCGACCCACACGGCTTGATGGCCTGCGCGCAGCGGCTCGTTTCAATGGCCATGGATCGAAGCTGCGACACCGTCCCAATTGACGGATCGACTCGACAATAACTGTACGCATGACGTCCCCCACTTCTCGTTCGGCCAGCCAGCCGAGCGAAGCACACAGTTCTCGAGGTCTTACCCCGTTGCTGAGCTAGGGCCGCGCAAGCCTGCATCGTGGATCGTAAGGCCACGCAACATCGAGGCCCACGACGCACCATTCGAGCTCATAGCTTTGGTCATTCGAAACAATCACGTAGAAAATCGGTCGCTCGGCGTCACTCGGCGCCATGATCGTCCCTTTACAGAAGCGCCGCGGCCAGCGGTCCTGGGGCCAGGACTGCCAACCGGCCTCACGCGCGCGAACGAGGACAGGCGCAACGCCCGAGGCTCGGTATCTGCCAGGGAATTCAGCAATGATCTGATCGATCACCACAGGATCATCGCAACGGGGCGCGCGATACGGCGCCGACACCCGATGACCCTTGGCTACTCCATCAGCGGACCAACCGGTCAGCGCGCACAACGCGCTCACGACCACGGAGCTCAGCGTCCTGGCCCACGCACCTCGCACCGCAAGTTTCCATCCTCTCGCAGCCAACGGCAGAGCGATGGTCGGCAATGTAAAAGGGATGGATCCTATCCGCCCAACGGCCACCAACCTGGCCGGAACAGATATCAAACGATGTCGAACAGTCGCCAGACCTCGACGCATAGCCCCCATGTTCGCCCCCGCAGAACAATGGTATCAAGCTGCAGCATGCAGCCACAGGTTGTCAAGCCCCCCTCACTGGCGCTTTGAAGCGCAGGAGCTACGACGACAGTGCCCCCATCTCATTCTCAAGCGGGTCCGCGCGTGACTGTCACCTCGTGCTGGATACCCGCCTGACCAGCGCGCATCGGCTGCTGACCGATCGGCTCTGGGACGAGCGCAGCATCTCGAGCATCGCGTTCGAAGCCGGATTCGGAGACTTGCCCTGCTTCAACCGCACCTTCCGTCGCCGTTACGGCGCAACGCCTTCGGAAATTCGCGCGGCGGCGCGGCGTTGAAAAGCTGTACCACAGCGCAGAAAATCCTGAACTGCACCTTCGTTCCATTCCATCATCACCTCAACAACATGCAGTTGAGTACGCGCGCCCGCTCAGTTTCCACGCCCTCAGCCAGAGATGATGTGAAGATGTGGATGCCAGGGGCCATTAGTGACCGACGGAGCGCCGGTTCATTTCCTCCAAGGGCTCGCGCAGGGCATCGAACTGCGTGCCGAAACCTTTCAAGTCTCCGGCCTTCAATCGTTCCAGCGCCTGATTGTAGCGATCGAGCGCCTGCTGCGCCGGGCTCGCCGTCCCGCCCGCAGGGGACATCGATTCCGTTGCGTTTGAAGCCGTCGGCACCGCACCTGGCTCCGCGAACAACGCAGCCAGGGCATCAGCCAGCGTCTCCTTCATCACGACATGCTCACCGTAGGCTGCGATCACGCGTTTCAGCTCCGGCAGGTGTCCGAGCTCGGCGCGCAAATAGAGCGGCGAGACATAAAGGATCGAGTTCTCGATCGGGATCACCAGCAGGTTCGCACCGCGTATCACCCGCGAGCCCATCTGATTCCACAGCGTGAGTTGTTGCGAGATCTCGGTATTCTGGTTGATCCGCGCCTCGATCTGAAACGGCCCGTAGACAAGCTTGTCCTTTGGGAATTCGTAGACGATCAGTTTGCCGTAGTCGGGGGCGTCGCAACGCGCAGCGAGCCACGCGATCATATTGTCGCGACGGCTCGGCACCATGGGAAGCATCAGGAAGAACTCGGCCTGCGGCTCGCCGGGCAGCCGCATGATGATGTAATAGGGGGTCATCACCGAGGTGCCATCGCCGCCCGGCTGTCGCGGAAACTGCCAGAAGTCCTCTCGGTTATAGAAAGTTTCGGCCTGTTCCATGTGATAGGTTTGATAGAGCCGCGCCTGAATCAGGAACAGATCTTCCGGATAGCGAATGTGCTTCTGCAAATCTGCCGGCATGGCCGTGAACGGCTTGAACAGGCTCGGAAAGATACGCTGGTAGGTCGCTGCAATGGGGTCGCGTGAATCGATCAGATAAAAATCGACGGTGCCGTTGTAGGCATCGACGACGATCTTCACCGAATTCCTGATGTAGTTGAGATCGAGCTCCGGCACGGGCTGCGCGGAGGGGAAATAGGAGCTCGTGGTGTAGGCGTCCTGCATCCAGAACATCCGCCCGTTGCTGATGACCAGATAGGGATCATGATCGAGCCTGAGGAATGGAGCGATCGTGCGCACCCGTTCCGTGATATTGCGCCGGATCATGATCCGGCTGTCGGCCGTGATGTAGCTTGAGAGGACCAGATTCGCGTCATTGAAGTAGTAGGCGAACAGCGTTCTCCAACCCAATGCTCCGATCGGAACACCGCCACTGCCGTCATAGGCGGAATAGACATTGTCTTTCCCCTTCGGATAATCGAACTCCGGGATGCTGGCCTTGACGATGACGTAGTCATCGCTCTCTTCGCCGAAGTAGATGCGCGGTTCCTCGATCTCGGGACCGCCGTCCGCAACGGGCGGAATATCGCGCAAATAGAAGAACGGCAGTCCTTCCGGGCTCTTGCGGGTGACCGGGCTCATCACCGCGCCGTTGCCGTGCGTAAACAGCACGTGGCGGTTGACCCACGTCTGGGCGTTTGCCGGCAGCAGGGAGGCCCGCAGTTCGCGGGCCGAGAGCATCACGCTCTGGTAGGAGCCGTCGAGCCAATAGCGATCGACGTCAAGATCCTGGAATTTGTAGTAGGTGCGGATCTCCTGCAGTTGCGCGTAGGTATTCGACAGCGGCAGCCAGTCCCAGAGCCGTATATTGTCGATGGTGGCCTTGTTCGCTTGCAGCGTCTTGAAGGTAAGCCGCTGTTCGGCGGCAAACGGCTTGGCTGCGATCCGGTCGAGATTGTAGGCCTGCCTGGTGAGCGCGATGTTGCGTTCAATGTACGGCTTCTCCAGCTGCAACTCCGTCGGTTTGACCACGAAGTGCCGGAACAACGAAGGGACGAGGCTCGACAGCACGACAGAGCCGGCGCCGACGAGGATGAACCCGGCGGCAAGCAGCCGGTAGGTGCGGGCGCGCAAATTTGCCCATGCGATGAACGCCGCGATAATCGAAAGCCCGATCATCAGCCACAGAGCCGGCAGCCCCAGATGGACATCGGTGTAGCTTGCCCCGACCACGACACCATTGTCGCCGTAGAGCAGCAGATAGCGGTCGAGCCCATAGGACCAGGCCTTCACCGCGAACAGAATGCCAACCAGCGCCGAGCCATGTGTGATGACCGTTGGCGAGATTGATCGGTTGTGAACATCGTACTCGATGTCGCCGCGCACCCAGTAGATCGCTCCGGCAAACAACGCGCTCAGGACGATTGCGAGCAGCATCCAGTTCTTGATCGCGAGATAGGCCGGTAGCGCAAAGAGATAGAAGCCGATATCCCTGTTGTAGAGCGGATCCTCCGCGCCATAGGGCACGTGGTAGAGAAACTGCAGGAAGATGCCCCAGTTGCCGGCTTCGCTTGCGGCAACCAACACCGCGAGCAAACCCGCACCGAGCGCGATAAACCACGGCCGTGTTAGTCGATCGCGCAGCATCACGGACAGATCGGGCGGCGACATAACACCCGCCACCTTCCACGGCGCGGCTAGCTTCTGTGGCGGCGGCTGCAGGGCAAACCGCGCCGCCAGCACTCCGTTCAGCCAGAGGGCGACGGTGGTCGCCGCCAAGACGCAGAGAAAGAGGATTGCCTTGGCGCCGATCGCCGTCAGGAAAACCTGCAGGTAGCCGATCGAGGAAAACCAGAGCCAATCGACCAGGAACTCGCTCGCGAACGAGAGCAGGATCAGGGCAATCGTGATGACGATGGCCGCAACGATCAGCCTCACCACGCCACTTTGCCGTGGTACCTTCCGGCCGGGTCCGGTAATCCCGATCGTCATGGCTTGATCATAGCGGAAATGAGGGACGCCCGCCGCTTGATTCACGGGCCGAACTGCTCGCCAGGGCGGGCGACGCGGATGCTCAAAGCTCCGTGGCCGGGACCGCGAATTGGCACAAGCGCCAAACTCGGCTGATGCAGGCCGGCGCGATCAATCAGCTATCGAGCAGGGGGACGCTTGCGACCGGAGTCACGTCGGTACAATGTCGTGGAAAAGCGAACATTTGGCGCTCCCTAGGGGAATCGAACCCCTGTTTCAGCCTTGAGAGAGCCGGAAATTTTTTATCCTGAAGTCTGCATTTGTTCGCCACAATCTAGTTTTATCAATTGCTTAAGCACAGGTCGTTCGCCTTCGTTCGCCCCCGTGCGCCGGTGCTTATTCGATAGATATTCGACGACTCCAAGATCGAATCCCATGGCAAAAACACTCACTGAGACCCAAATCACGACCGCCAGAGCGCGCTCTAAGCTGGGGCTTGGCGTGCATTGGCGCCGCGTCGATGCCGAGGCTCACCTTGGCTATCGCAAAGGCAAGCGCAGCGGAATTTGGTTCGTGCGCTGGCGCAATCACTATGACGGAGCCAACTACAAGCAGGCAGCGGTTGGAACCGCCAATGACGTCAACGACAAGGTGATGGAAGGAAAGTTGACTTTCGAACAAGCCGTTACCCAGGCGCGAGACCTCGTCAGCCGGTACAGAACAGAAGCGGCTGCGCAAGCTGCGGGACCGGCACCCACCGTGCGAACGGCTGTAGAGACCTACATCAGGGAGCGTAATGCCCGGGACAGTCGTAGGGCTGGTCGCGAAATTCGATCCGATGCGGGTCACCGCTTGCGGCGCTATGTTCTTGGTCAAGGAGAGCGTGGTAGCCAGGGAGCCGTGGAGGCGGCCTCCCTCGTCGCAGTCGCTTTGCACGCACTGCAAGTTGCCGACCTCTTGATCTGGCGCGAGAACCTTCCTGTAGAGTTGAAGGCCACGACAAAGCAGCGCCTCATAAACGACCTGAAGGCTGCGCTGAACGCGGCTTGGCCTCGCCTATCGGCTGAACAGAAGAAGCTGAACCCAGCATTCCCTTCAATCATAAAAGACGGGTTCAAAGCTGAACGCATCGACGATGATGATGAAGTATCCGTCGCGCGAGACAACCAGATCCTAACAGATGCGCAGGTCAGCAACCTGCTTCGAGCCGCACACGAGATCGACGGCGAGCAGGGGTTCGAAGGCGACTTGTATCGCCTCGTCGTGTGCTTGGCAGCAACCGGTGCGCGATTTGCGCAAGCAAGACGGATGCGCGTCGGCGATGTTCAAGTAAAAGAGCATCGCTTGATGGTGCCAGGTTCCTACAAAGGCCGTGGCGGCAACGGCGGGTCCGTCCCGTTTCCAGTGGGCGACGACATCATTGAGGCATTGTCGCAGGGAATTTTGGACCGCCCCAAAGAGGCAACATTATTTGAGCGATGGAGCTATGACCAGGAAGCCGGCACCATGGTTTGGAGAAGGTCAAAACGTGGTCCGTGGAAAACGGCAGAACTCACTCGCCCGTGGCGTTCTATCCGCGAGCGCGCAAAGCTACCAGAAGCTATTCCCTACGCGTTGCGACATTCCAGCATCGTCCGCGGCTTGCGAAACCGACTACCTATTCAGCACGTTGCTAAACTGCACAATACTTCCGTGAAAATGATCGAGCGGCACTACGCTAAATACATTTCTACAGCCTTGGAAGATCTCGCTCGCGCGGCAGTTGTGCCACTGGTTCCGCAGCTCCCGTGAAGAAAAGCATGGCTGCGACAACGGCCCTTCGGCGCTGCGGATGAGACATCGGCAGCACTCTTGTGACATCGAACCGCGTGCTGACCGCGCCGATGAGACGAGAGAGTTTTTCGGAGGGGATTGAGGTATATGATGACATGCTGCGTCCTCGGTAATCAGGACGCGATTCTTCGGCATACCGCCTCGCGGGGAGATCGCAGATCCCCGAGCCTCGAATAGAAGCCCTGACATCCGAGCTGTCAACTCGCGATCGTTTGAGCCTCCCCGAAATTATCGACTACTCGATTGAAGCAAAGTCGATCGCACGAGAGCCTCATCGCGGGGCCGGAACTTGGCGGCGAGCCAAAACAGTAGGCTTGAAACGTTCCGAATGTCTCAAGTAGAATGCCGCGGCGGGATCAAGCAGGCTCCCGATGAGACTTCGGTCCAAGCTCTGCGCAGCACGCAACACGTGGAGCTTGCGCATGGATACCGAACGACAACCTTCCCGCAGACGTAGCGTCGCCATCCTCTCGCGAGGAGATGCCGTCGCGCGCCGAGATGCAACTTCCAACAGCGGCCGCTTCGTTGATGTCTTCGAAGCGCTCAGAGCCGTCGGCGTCGAAGCTCACCCAGCAATATACGACGAAAGCTTCGCCGACGCGGTCCGCGAACAACTGCTCGCAGTGGACGGCGTGCTTGTCTGGGTTAACCCTATCCAAGACGGCCGAAGCCGTGCCGGTCTCGACGCCCTGCTACGCGACGTCGCCGCGCGGGGCGTCTGGGTGAGCGCCCATCCAGACGTCATCCTTAAGATGGGTACCAAGGAGGTAGTCTATCGCACCCGCTCAATGGGCTGGGGGAGCGACACGGCTCTATATCAAACCGCCGAGGCAATGCGCGCTGAGTTGCCAACGCGGCTCGCCACCGGTCCGCGCGTGATCAAGCGCAGCCGGGGGAACGGCGGCCAAGGTGTCTGGAAGGTGGAGAAGTTACCGATGTCCTCCATGATCAGGGTGCTCGACGCGACCAAGGACGCGTCCGAGACATTGACGCTGGATGATTTTCTCCGTCGTTGCGCGGAGTACTTCGAGAACGGCAGCGTGATCGACCAAGCGTTTCAGCCTCGCCTGAACGAGGGCGTGGTCCGCTGCTACATGGCGGGCGATCGCTGCGCCGGCTTCGGCCATCACAAAGTCAAAGCGCTGGTCGACTCGCCGGCCGCGCGGTCCGAAGCCGGACCGCGACTATACACATCGAACGCAGATCCCCGATTCCAGCGGTTGCGTCGGCTGATGGAGGGCGAGTGGACGCCCCAGCTAACTTCGCTACTGAACATAGCGCGAGGCGACCTGCCAGCGATCTGGGACGCCGACTTCATGCTCGGCACCGCCCAGGTCGGCGGGAGCGACAGCTACGTGCTCGGCGAAATCAACGTCAGCTCGGTGCATCCCTACCCGGGAGAGGCGCCGGCGGAGATCGCCAGGCGCGTTGCTGATCGGCTGCAGCTTAGGCTTTGACGCATGCTGACGGTCAGCGGGCTCAAGCGCTTGCACATCTCCGTGTCATTCGACTTGCAGGACGGCGAATGTGTCGTCCTGCAAGGGCCTTCCGGAGTCGGGAAGACCTTGTTGCTCCGCGCCATCGCGGATCTCGATCCCAACGAAGGAACGGTTAAGCATGACGGAACGCTGAGGGAGGCGATGCCCGCCCCCGCCTGGCGAAAGCGAGTGACCTACCTCGCCGCCGAACCCGGCTGGTGGTCCGACACCGTGCAAGAGCACTTCATGGGTTGGGGTGATGCCATACCGCTGGTCACGCGCTTGGGGTTGCCGGACGACTGCGGACCGTGGCCGATCCAAAGACTTTCGACCGGCGAGAGACAGCGATTGGGGTTAGCGCGGGCGCTCATGCTGCGCTCGCCGGTGCTTCTGCTTGACGAGCCAACCTCGGCGCTCGACCCGGCATCCGCTGCGGGCGTGGAATCCTTGATCGCCGAACGCATTTCGAATGGAACGAGCGTTATCTGGAGCACCCACGACGACGCTCAAGCCCGCCGCGTCGGGTCAAGGATATTTACGATGGGCCCCGATGGCAGGATCGAGGAAAACGGGCGATGACCTACATTCAACTGTCGTACGGCGATTTGGTCCTGCCGGCCCTGCTTGTCGTTATGGACGGTGCTCTCTCGCTTGTTCTCCGCCTCAAGCTTGAAAAACAACTGGCTATCGCGAGCGTGCGGATGGTGCTTCAACTCGTCCTCGTGGGATACGTGCTGACGTTCCTGTTTGCCGCGGTGTCGCTACTCTGGACCGCTGTCGCCGCCTCCATCATGGTTCTCTTCGCCTCGAGGGAGATCGTCGCGCGGCAGAAGCGACGCCTCCCGGGCATTTGGAGCTACGGCTTGGGTGCGGGATGCACGCTGCTCGCCGCTGGTACCGTCACGACGTTCGCGCTCCTGACGGAACTACGCCCGGATCCCTGGTATCATCCGCGCTATGCGCTGCCTTTGCTGGGCATGATCCTGGGCAACACCATGACCGGGATAAGCCTAGGCTTGGACGTGCTGACTAACAGTCTAGTGCGCGAGCGAGCGGCCGTGGAAGCGTGTCTCGCACTCGGCGGCACCCGATATCAGGCCCTGCTACCAGTCATAAGGGACGCGCTGAGAAGCGGCTTCATGCCGATCATGAACAGCATGGCCGCGATTGGCCTCGTTTCCTTGCCGGGGATGATGACTGGACAGATTATTGCGGGCGTCGAACCGATCGATGCGGTAAAATATCAACTGCTGATCATGTTCCTGATCGCCGGCGGGACCGGCCTCGGAACATTGGCCGCCGTCCTGGGTGGCGCACACCTGCTGACTGATCATCGGCACCGGCTACGTCTCGATCGAATTGCAGCAGATGGGCCAGGATAACAAGCGCAGATTTGGTATGACTCAAGCTTAGCCTGGCCTCCGGAACATGGACGGCCCGATGCCCCGCCGCGCCAGAAGGAGCGTTGACTGATGGTGACGAATGGACGCCGCGAATGACGAACCTGCTTGGCAAGCTGCCCGGGGCGCAGCGGCCCATTCGAGCGGCGTTAGCCCTTCCATGGTCCGGTTCTCTTCATGCGCTTCGAACACGCGTTGCGCATACTTCTCAAGCGGCGCCTCGCACGCCTTGAACTTTTTCTCAGCCTCGGACGCCAAGGCGCACCATAGAGTTGGTCGCTGCCATTGAGGCTGCGCGACGGGTTCCTAGGCCTAGCCAGACGGGATCTGTCGGCGGCCGCCTCTAGGTTACTCGGTTACCCCGCGAAGCTTTTCTCAGGAAGCGAGCCAAAGCGGCTTTTCGTGAATCACGGTCCAGTGCCTTCTACATCTGTTTGCGCATTCGCGGCAGCATGCGTTTCAGAGTGCTGTCGCCAAAAACGATGTGATGCACGAGAGCGGCGACCATATGGAACGCAGCCAAGATCACGAGAAGATTAGCGAGAATTTCATGCACTTCCTTGAGGCTGTGCGCGAATGCATTGTCCGCAAGCCACGGCGATGGAATTTCGCCCAGCCCAAATAGTGATAACGGATGGCCCTGTGCGAACTGCAGCGCGATGCCGAAAGCAGGTACCACGATCAACAGTCCATAAAGCAGATAGTGCATCAACCGCGACGCCGGATCGGTCCATTCGATCAACCACCTGCCGAACTCCGTAGGAACGATCTTCGGTGGCGGATTTGCGATGCGCCATGGTATTCGCACAACTGCGAGCACCAGAACGGCCAATCCGATCCAGATATGCATCAGCAATCCAGATTCTTGTGCCGATCCTTCAGAAAGTTCTTCGCCGAACATGCCCAACGTCCAGGCCACGATGACGAGAACAACCGTTATCCAATGCAAAGTCTTGGCAACCGGGCCGTAGTCGTCGCTCGCTACGTTCGTCATGACCCTATCCCTTTATACAAAAATAGACCGGTGCCAGCGCGCGAAGTTGATCTGCATCAACGGAAGGATCTCGTTTGGCGGCTGGGTCCGACCCCCGGCGATCTGCGATAGATCAAATCGCCCGACCGCGCCGAGGCTAGGATTATCTTCGATGCTCAGCCGGAGGGTTCTATGGCGATCAAAGATATCCTGCTCACTTTAACGAGCTTCCCTGAATCGACGCCCGTTTCTGTCATTGACCGCGCGGTGTCCATCGCCTCGGCGCTTGATGCGCATATCGCCGCGATTTCGTGCGAGGTCCACGTCCAGGTCCCCGGCAGCCTTATTTCCTTTGGAGCGGCTGGAGCGATCGCTGCCCGCGAGTCCCATAGAAGTCACGACAGAGCCCAAGCGCTGCTCTCCACCTTTGAGGCAACCGCTGAAAAGGCCGGCGTGTTGCACGAGGCCGTCCTCGAGCGCAGCCTGACCTATCGGGTCCCCGAGCGGCTGGTGGAGTATGCACGGCTGCGCGATCTGACGGTCGTTTCGGTGCCGGAATCCTACGACCAATGGTACGCCGAGGCCATCATCTTCGGATCGGGGCGGCCGACCCTGGTGTTACCGGAAAGCCCGCCCTCCGGGCCGTTCGAATTGGGCACCATCGTCGTCGCATGGGACTTCAGCCGCTCCGCCGCGCGGGCAGTTGCCGACGCCATCCCGGTGCTGGAGAAGGCAAAGAGAGTTCGCATCGTCACGGTGACCAACGAAAAGGTCATCGACACCAAGCACTCGTCCGAGGAGCTTGCCAAGAACCTGGCGCGACACGGGATCGATGTGATCCTTGACGAGGTCGACGCGACCGGGCGGCCCATCGGTGATGTTCTCACGAGGGAGGTCGCCTCTTGCAATGCGGACCTGTTGGTCATGGGCGCTTACGGGCACTCGCGCTTTCGCGAGTTCATTCTTGGAGGCGCGACCAGAAGCATGTTGTCGAAGCCCCCGCTTCCCATTCTGTTTTCGCATTGAGTGACGGTGACGGATGTGGCGCCGCCCGAGCAAAGTCAGGAGACTACGCGGGACGCGGCAGGCAAAGGCGCCGCTGCGACCTTGCACAAGCCGGCGGCGATTCCGGTCTTTCACGCGAGGGGTCTGACGAAGACCTATCATATGGGCGAAGTCGATGTGCACGCCCTGCGCGACGTCGATCTTGACATTTTCGAGCGCGAGTTCGTCGTGCTGCTCGGCCCGTCTGGTTCGGGAAAATCGACGCTCCTGAACATCCTTGGCGGCTTGGACAGTCCGACCTCGGGTGAAGCCCATTGGCGCGACCACAATCTGGTCGGAGCCGAGGACGCCGAATTGACGCGCTACAGGCGCGAACATGTCGGCTTCGTGTTTCAGTTCTACAACCTGATTCCGAGCCTCACCGTGCTGGAAAATGTCGCGCTGGTGAACGAGATTGCCGAGAAGCCGCTTGATCCACTCGAAATTCTCACGCTGGTAGGCCTCGAGCATCGCGTCGACCACTTTCCCTCACAACTGTCCGGCGGTGAGCAGCAGCGTGTCGCGGTCGCGCGAGCCATTGTGAAATCGCCCGATGTCTTGCTCTGCGACGAGCCGACTGGCGCGCTGGACTACGAGACCGGCAAGGTGGTCCTGGCGGCGATCGCGCGCGCCAACGAGCGGTTCGGCACCACAATCATCATCATCACGCACAACGCGGCGATTGCCGGCATGGCTGACCGCGTGCTGCGGCTCGGCGGTGGACGGATTGTAGGTGAGGAGCGCAACGCCAGCCGGCTCTCTGCCGATGAGGTGCATTGGTGAGCTTGTTGGACCGCAAACTTGCACGCGACATCAGCGCCATTCGTGGCCAGGTGCTCACTATCGCGCTGCTGGTGGCCGCGGGTGTTGCGGTCTTTGTTGGATCGGTCTCCACCTACGTATCGCTGCGTTCCGGCTGCGAGCGGTTCTACGCCGCGGCCCGCTTTCCGGAGATTTTCGTGACGCTCAAGCGCGCTCCGTCGTCGATTGTGCAGCGGCTTGACGTCATTCCGGGGGTTATTGCCGTCGAGCCGCGCATCGTGCGCGAGGTCATCGTCGATTGGCCGGCGGCGTCTCAGCCGGTTTCGGCGCATATGGTTTCCCTGAAACATGCTGGCGATGAACAACTAGTGCAGTTGCATCTGCGGCGCGGCACGGCACCCGAACCGGGCTCTCCGAGAGACGCAGCAATCAACGAAGCCTTTGCCGAAGCGAACCACGTCAAGCCCGGCGATGAGATCCGCGTGCTGCTCAACGGCAAGGTTCAAGGCTTTCGCGTCTCAGGCATTGCGCTGTCACCGGAATATGTCTACGCGGTGAAACCGGGCCTGCCCATTCCGGACGACCGTCTCTATGCCATCCTTTGGGTGGATCGCAGCGCCGCCGAGGCCGCGTTCGACATGAAGGGCGCGTTCAACGATGTGGTCGTTTCGCTGGCACCGGACGTCGATCCCAAACCGGTCATTGCGGAACTGGACCGACTGCTCGAACCCTACGGTTCGGTTGGCGCCGTCGGGCGCCGCGATCAGCCTTCAAACCGGTTTCTCGAGGACGAACTGAACCAACAAAAGGTGATGTCGATCACCATTCCCGTCATCTTCTTCGGCGTGGCGGCGTTCCTGCTCAACGGTGCCCTTGGCAGGCTGGTCACTGCTCAGCGCGAACAGATCGCGGCACTCAAGGCGCTCGGCTTTCCGACAGTCACGCTCACATTGCATTATCTAAAGCTCGTCATCGCCATCGTGCTGATCGGATCGACGCTTGGCGTCGCGGGCGGTTTTGGCTTCGGGCAAGCGATGATGGCCAGTTATAAGGGCTTTTTCCGTCTGCCGGACCTCCCGTTTACGCTGACGCCGTGGTCTGTCGTGGCAGGGATCGCGATCAGCCTGATGGCCGGCTCGTTGGGGGTTCTGACCGCGTTACACGAGGTCGTCGGCCTGACGCCAGCCGTTGCCATGCGGCCAGCAGCCCCACCGGGCTTCCGCCGCTCCTGGATCGAGACGTTTTTTCCGGGCAAGGCGATTACGGCGCGCTGGATGATGATGCTGCGCAACATGGCCGGGCGACCGTTCCGATCGGTGCTGACGGTGATCGGCATCGCCTTCGCCGTTCCAATGATGGTGCTTGGGATCTTCTGGCGCGATGCCATCGATCAGATGGTCGACCTGCAATTCAACCTGGTTGAGCGGGGCAACACGGCCATCACTTTTCCTCACCCGATGGATCGCGCCATCGTTCGCGAGCTTGCACGCCTGCCCGGCGTGCTCGCGGTAGAAGGGCAACGGATCGTCCCGGTGCGGCTGCGAGCCGGACATCGCAGCTATCTGACCTCGGTGATCGGTCTTGCGGCCGCGGACGAATTGCGCCGGCCGCATGACGCGGCGCTGCGCCCGATCGCCACCTCGCCGGATGGAATTACCCTGACCCGGCGGCTGGCCGAACGCCTCGATGTGTGGCCAGGCGATCTCATCACGGTCGAAACCATGGAGGGGCGGCGCCTGAAGCGCGAACTTCCAGTGAGCGCCACAGTCGATGAATCGATCGGAATGGCGTCCTATATGGACATCGCTACGCTCAATCGCTTGACCGGTGAAGGCGCGGTCGTTTCCGCCGCCAGCCTTTATGTCGAGCCGACCGCGCTGCCGGCGCTGGGGCGCAGATTCAAGAACCTGCCGACCATCGAATCCGTCAGCATGAAGGCCTACACGCTATCGTCGTTTCTGGACAAGATCGCGGGGCTGGTTTTCGTCAGCGCCGGCATTCTCTCCGCCTTTGCTGCGATCATCACCGTCGGTGTTGTGTACAATAGCGCCCGCATCAGCCTCCAGGAGCGCGCCTGGGAGCTCGCGAGTTTGCGTGTGCTAGGCTTTACCCGCAGCGAGGTTGCGAGCATCCTGTTTGGCGAGTTCGCGGTCGAGATCGCATTGGGAGTTCCGATTGGGCTGTGGTTGTCGCGCGCCATCATCGGGCTGATCGCGAGATTCCATTCCAACGAAAGCTTTCAGATACCGCCCGTGATCGAACCGCGGACCTACCTGATCGCGGCCGGCGTCGTTGTGGCTGCCGCCGCGGCCAGTGCGTTCGTCGTGCGCAAACGTGTCGACAAGCTCGATATGGTTGCTGCTCTCAAGACGAGGGAATGAGCATGCGTATCGCTATCCGCCGCATTGCTATCCTCGCGGTAGTTCTGGTGACCGCGGCGGTGGCGGTTTGGGCGGTGATGCCAGGGCCAGTGCCTGTCGAGACGGCAATTGTAACCAAGGGCCGTTTTGTCGCCAGCGTCGACGAGGACGGCAAGACCCGCGTTCGCGAGCGCTATGTCGTGGCTGCTCCCTTGGCCGGTCGCCTCGGCCGAGTTCGGTTCAAGGTTGGAGACCCGATCAAGGTTGATGATGCCGTGGCGACGATCATCCCTTCGCCCGCGCCGCTGATGGACCCACGCACCCGTCACCAGGTGGAAGAGCAGCTCGGCGCAGCCGAGGCCAATGTGGAACGAGCCAAGGCCGGCGTCGAGCGGGCGCGTGCACAAAGCGATCAGGCGGGCGCCGATCTAAGCCGGACGCGAACCTTGGCTCAGCGCGGCGCAGCCACCGCACAGGCGCTGGAGCATGCTGAGCTGGCGGTTCGCCTGGCGGATCGGGATCTCCGCGCGGCAGAGTTTCTTGACCATGCTGCCGAGCACGAACTCAGCCAGATGCGAGCCCTGCTGGCCCGATATGGCAGCAGTACCAATCCCGACGAACCGCCGGAAAGCTGGAACGTCGGAGCGCCGGTCACCGGCGTCGTGCTGAAAGTGGCGCAGGAAAGCGAGACAATCGTCCGGCCGGGGACACCGATCCTGGATATCGGCGATCCCCACGACCTGGAGGTGGTGGTGGACGTGCTGAGCACGGATGCGATCGAAATCCGCCCTGGTGCCGAAGTGTCGATTGTCCATTGGGGCGGTCAAGGGTCGCTGTCTGGACGTGTCCGGCGGGTGGAGCCGGCAGCTTTCACCAAGATCTCGACGCTGGGGGTGGAAGAGCAAAGAGTCAACGTCCTGATCGACATCACCTCACCTGCCGAGCAATGGATGAGGCTGGGTGATGCCTATCAGATCGACGCGCAAATCGTCGTGTTCATGCAGGACGAGGCTACGATCGTTCCGGCGGGAGCTCTGTTTCGTCGCGGGGATCAATGGAACGTCTACGTCGTGAAGGATGGGCGTGCGCAAATCCGCGAGATTCGACTGCTTCGGCGCTCTGGACGCTTTGCCGCAGTCGGCTCCGGCTTGAATCAAGGTGAAGCTGTTATCGTCTATCCTAGCGATCGCGTCGCCTCCGGAGTGCGTGTCGGACCGCGAAAAGTGGGCGATTCGGCAGGTGGCTCTTGACCTCAATCAACACCCGGATGCGGCCAACGCTGCAAGCAAGCCGCAGGATACGAAACAGCTGATGCGCAAACCCTTTGCCGACGACCGGACGAACCGATGACCTCGAAGATTGCGGAGAATGTGGTTGAAATCCGCGTCGATGACATCGCGCAGCTCTTTCATACGCTTGATCCGTTTCCGTTTCGCGAGAAGGATCTCGACCGGGAAGCGGAGGAATATATTGTAGGATGGGCCAGAGAACTGCCCGCGGACCGACCTTTCAGGATCGTTGTCCACTTTCCGGAGGGTCAGTCGCAAACGGATCTGGCGCGAGACCTACCGGAAGCTCTCGGTAAATACTTCGCCGGTCGTGCAGGCGTCATTCAGGGAGACCTCAACGAGCTGTTCCGAATCGGCCGCCGATCCCTTGCAATAGGCGTGGCGATTCTCGTCGCTTGTTTGCTCGGATCAAATCTGGCGTCCGGTTTCCTCGCCGAGGCGCCGTTCAAAAAGATGGTCGAGGAAAGCTTCCTGATTTTGGGATGGGTCGCCAATTGGCGGCCGCTTGAAATCTTTCTTTATGACTGGTGGCCAATCGCACGACGACGCGATCTTTACCGCAGGCTGTCGACGGCAACGATCGAAAGGAAGCTTTACCGGAGGGAGACCCGAGCAGGCGTCACATCCAGCAACGCGCCGTAGCTAAATGAATCACAGATCTTCAGCCATGAAAACTGATGACAGCACTCCTGCGCGCCTGACCGGCCTTGACGAAAGCGAATCGCGAGCACGGCTGGCCGCCGAGGGCCCAAACGAACTGCCCCAGCCGGACCGCCGCACGCCGCTCCGCATTGTGCTGGAGGTGCTGCGCGAGCCGATGTTCGCGCTGCTGATTGGCGGCGGTGCTATTTACCTGCTGCTAGGTGATATCAAAGAAGCGTTGATCCTGGTTGCCTTCGCCCTGATGTCGATCGCAATCACGGTGGTTCAGGAGACGCGGACCGAGCGCGTGCTTGAAGCGTTGCGCAATCTGGCGAGCCCGCGCGCTCTCGTCATTCGCGATGGCGTGCGCAAGCGGATCTCCGGACGCGAAGTGGTACGGGGTGACGTCATTCTTTTGGTCGAGGGCGACCGCGTCCCGGCAGACGCGCTGCTGCTCGAAGCGCATGATTTGCAGACCGATGAATCCTTGCTCACCGGCGAATCCGTTCCAGTCCGCAAGCTGGTGACGCCCGACGCCGTGCGCGCGATGGTCGCACCGGGCGGCGAGGATCTGCCTTACGTCTATTCCGGCTCGCTGGTGGTACGCGGTGGCGGCATTGCCGAAGTCGTCGCCACGGGCACCAACAGCCAAATGGGCAAGATCGGCCAGTTGCTGCATCGCCTCGAGCCGGAGCCGCCCCGGCTGCAGACCCAGACCCGCAGGCTCGTGCGGGTGGCGGCAATGGGCGGCGGCGCCGTCAGCGTGATCGTCATGGTGCTCTACGGCCTGTTCCGCGGCGGATGGCTGGAAGCGCTGCTGGCGGGAATTACCATCGGCATGTCGATGCTGCCGGAAGAGTTTCCGGTAGTGCTCACGGTGTTCATGGCGATGGGCGCATGGCGAATCTCGCGCGCCCGTGTACTGACCCGGCGCTCTACCGCAATCGAAGCCCTTGGATCGGCGACCGTCCTGTGCACGGACAAGACCGGCACGCTGACCGAAAATCGGATGTCTGTCGCCGAACTGAGGACAGCGGAAGGTGAATGGCATCGCGGCGACACGGTTCCGGCCGTGCAGAGCTTCCGCGACGTCGTAACCTTTGGCGTTCTGGCTAGCGCACCGGAGGCATTCGATCCAATGGAAAGGGCGCTCCGGGACCTCGCGAACAGTCTATCCGGACAGGAAAGTCATTCACGCGTTTCCGGCGCAAAGCTGGTAAGGACTTATGGACTGAGGCCGGAGCTTCTTGCGGTCACGCAAGTCTGGGCGCCGGAGGGCAGCGAGCCGTTGATCGTGGCCGCCAAGGGGGCTCCCGAGGCCATTGGTCGCCTGTGCCGGCTCTCGAAAAGCGAAAGCACCGATCTGGAAGCTTCAGTGGACGCCATGGCGGCCGAAGGGTTGCGTGTCTTGGCTGTCGCGCGCACCCAGTCTGTCGGGCCGGGCCTGCCCGACGCCCCCACCGAATTCGCCTTCACGCTGCTCGGCCTTGTTGGCTTCGCCGACCCGCTGCGTGCAAGTGTTCCGGCCGCGGTGCGACAATGTCAGTCGGCCGGCATAAGGGTCGTTATGATCACCGGCGATTATCCGGCGACCGCCATTGCCATAGCGCACCAAGCTTCCCTTTCGACAAATGAGGTGGTGACGGGTGACACGATCGGCAAGCAGGACAGTGCTGCACTCATCTCATGCGCGAGGCGCTCGTCGGTGTTCGCGCGGATCGTGCCGGAACAAAAGCTGCGGATCGTTGAGGCGCTGAAAGCCGACGGGCAAATCGTCGCCATGACCGGCGACGGCGTCAACGATGCGCCGTCGCTGAAAGCGGCGCATATCGGCATCGCCATGGGCGGCCGCGGCACGGACGTCGCGCGCGAAGCCTCGTCCATCGTGCTGCTCGATGATGACTTCGGATCGATCGTCACCGCGATCCGGCTTGGCCGACGCATCTATGACAATCTCCGCAAGGCGATGGGCTTTATCGTTGCGGTCCACGTACCTATTGCGGGTCTCGCCTTGCTGCCGCTTCTTCTCGGATTACCCATCATTTTCAGTCCAATCCATATCGCCTTTCTCGAATTAGTCATCGATCCTGTCTGCTCCCTGGTTTTCGAGGCCGAAAAAGAAGAAGAAGACATCATGCGTCGACCGCCACGTTCACCCGCGGAACCTCTTCTGCCACTCCCCTTGATTGGCTGGGGGGCGTTACAGGGGGCTCTTGCCTTTGCAATGGCCGGCGCAATGTTCGTCTTCGCGTTAGGGAACGGTATGCCGGCCGATGAAGTTCGGGCGCTCACTTTTGTGGCGCTCATCCTTGGCATCTTCAGCCTCATTCTTGTGAACCGCTCCTTCAGCTCGTCTCTGAAACTGGCTGTACTTCGCCCCAATTTGGCACTCCTCTCAATCCTGCTCGCGGTTTGCACGGTGCTTGGCCTGTGTCTGTGGGTCCCTGCCGTGCGTGAGCTGTTCCGGTTTGGCGAGCTGCATCTGGACGACCTTGCCATCACGATAGGATCGGCGTTGCTTATCCTTGTAGCGTTGGAACTGTTGAAGCCTCTCTGGCGCGAGCGACTCAGAGCCTGAGGAGCTAGTTGTGCGAAACTAGATTGTGGCCGCTTTCCGCTTTGGAGCTAGCATCATCGGCACAGCAACCGCGCTACTGAAGAGCAGCGGCCAATCCTGGGGCAAGTGAAGAAGAAACGCTGCACTGCCGCCAATGATGGACCAAATGGTCGGGATGACCAGGAGAACGATTGGCGGACGTCGCAACGTCAAGAGAAGAATGCCAAAGGTGAAGATCGTAACCGGACAGGGCGTGACGCCGAATATAGGCAGTTCGGAGGCGCGATGCCCCGCGGCCATTCCAATAAGCGGGTAGGCTACCGAAGCGTAGATTACAAAGGACGCGCCAACCCATGTGGCCGCGCCGCGCGGAAGACCAAAGTCGATGCGAGAATAGATGCCCGCATAAGCGAGCGCGGCCGCCTGCACCACAAAGAGGACGGAGAAGGCATAGGCAGCTTTGTTGAGCGTCGCAAAGAATAACAGGTGATAGGCGAGCCCCGTCCAGGCCCACATCAATGCAAGAATGGCGGCGATGACCCGATCCGACCACAAGCTCATGCGGAAGAGCAGAAGAACGACCAAGCTTCCAAGAAGATAGGCGACGACCTGCGCGGGCCAGATGGCAGCGTTGTATCTGGTGAAGACAGCGAGAAATTGCTCGGGAGTAAACGGCAGCATTTTCGTTTCTCTGCTCTCACACCCAAATGTTCGTGCGTCATTTCGCCAAGGCGTTGACGAAGATCAAACCGGCCATTCGTTTCGGCGATCATTCTAGTTGGTAGCACGACGCAGTGCCGTCTTGTTCGGCAAAGCTGGTGACGGACCAAGGTAGACTGGGCGATCAAGGCGGCTTGCAACGGGAGATCACTCCATGCGCGCACTCATCGTCACGATTGTCCTACTGGTGTCGTTCGGTCCATCTTGCTCGCTGGCTCAAGATCAAGGGAAGGCCACGGCGACCGAGTCGCAGCCGCCGCGAGCCCAAGATGGCTTGACTAAACCTGCCGATCCGCAATCCGACGAAAATTACGAGCGACGGATAATGGAGCGGATGGGACCTGGCATGGATTGGGACCACCGCAAGCCGGGTCGCGATTTGCGACTCTCTCCTCGTCGCGAACGAGGCGATGAAGCACCTCTTCGCCGCGACTAACCGCGCCCAGTCGGGGTCGTTTACCTCACGGCCAGTGCTGGACGACGTAGCTGCCTTGAGCATCTCCGTCGGTTTGTCGGTGACCTGTGCTTTGGGGTTGAGTGACTGGCGAGCAAATCGATCCAGGCCCCAGGTTGATCTGCGTCAACCGACCGACACGACTCCTCAGCAAAATGGCTTGTCTGGAGAGCAAGTTATGACAAACAGGTGCGGGTTGGGCAAACTATCGCGACTGGGTTCGGCGCTTCAATCATCGGCGTCTCTGCATTCGCCGTCGAACCTGCTTTCGTCGCCGAAGGTGTGATCATAGAGGAAACCACGCCGGAGGACCTCGAGCGGATGAAGGATGCTCTCGCCCGGAAGGAACAATGGTTTCAGGAAATCGTCAGGCTTCCGAGGGAAAAAGTCGAGTGGCGCTGGGGCGTCGAGTACCCAACCGTCTTTCTTGCCAACGAGGCTAGGTCGGCTGATCTGATTGTGATCAAGAATAAGAGGGGCAAGGCAGACCAGTATCACTTGGTCGATTCTGCAGGAGCAGTCTTGCGAATGGGGCGACCGACCGTTTTGGTACCCGAGCATGCACACGAATTGCACGCGGATCGGGTCGTCGTGGGCTGGAAGGACACGAGAGAGGCCCGTCTTGCGGTTCGTGACGCTCTGCCGTTTCTCGGAAAGGCGTCGCACGTTACGATTCTCGAGATTTGCACGTCGAATGAACAGGATCTGGCGCGACGGCGTGTCCGCGATGTCGTCAGATATTTGCAGAGTCACGGCGTGAAATGCGAAGCTGACGTCCGAGTCCACATGGAGGAATCTGACGCACGTCACCTCATTGGCGTGGCGAAAAACGACCGTGCGGATTTGATCGTTACCGGAGCATATGGTCATAGCCGGTTCGGTGAGTGGATATTCGGCGGAATGACCCGAGGCCTGTTGGACGAGGCACCATGTTGCCTCTTGATGTCACATTAAGGCCGTCCGTTGAGGTCGCGTTGGCGGCGTGCCAGCTTTACGGTGCCTTTGATCTCACCGTTGGTGGGATCGACAAATAGTTCGACTCTCGCATTGTCCGCGTTGAGCGATTCGAATGCGGCGCAAGTGCTCGTCAGTCGGCCTTTCTCGATCTTGTAACCTTGCGATTCGACTTTCGTTTCCAGCGCCTGCAGTGAAAGCCACAAATGGCGCGGGACCGAAGTGCACGCCCTGTTGAAAGTTTCTGCCTGAGCGGTCTCGGGCGATAGAAGGCATATTACGGCTGTAACTGCTGACTGTAAGCGACGCACGATTGGCTCATCGATTGGGGATATCGATCACGCCAAATTCCGATACCGGCATGATCCAATAAACCATTCTCGATCCCGCGAATGCCATCTTGAGCCGCTCCAGGAGCTGTGTGGCCTCTTCCGCATGAAGAATTGTCCGCACCATGAGCTCATCGGCGTGCCCCTTGACCTGCTCGGCCGATGTCTGCAATCGGACGTCGGGACCGTGCCCCGCGGCGTCGGAGGCCGTGAAGCCCGGCACGAGATCGCGCTGCTCGCTCAGATAGTCGAAAAGCTCGTCTCGAAGCGATCGCGCGGCGATGAGCGTAAGGCAGACCCGTTCGGTGCTCATTTGGCCCCCTTCGCGATGCCGCCAAACCGGCGATACAGGATCGGCAGAAGGATCAGTGTCAAAGCCGTCGACGAGACGAGACCACCGATCACCACGATGGCCAGCGGACGCTGGATCTCCGAGCCCGGACCGCTCGCAAAGAGCAGTGGGACGAGGCCGAGCGCGGTTATGCTTGCCGTCATCAAGACCGGCCGGAGTCTTCGCGTGGCACCCTCCACGACGATCCGCCCTTCTGGCAGTCCATGGGCGCGGAGCTGATTGAAGTAGGACACCAGCACGACGCCATTAAGCACGGCGATGCCGAGCAGCGCGATGAACCCGACGGATGCCGGAACGGAGAGGTACTCACCGGTCAGCACCAGCGCAAACACGCCACCAATCGCCGCAAACGGGATATTGACCAACACCAACAGCGCTTGTCGGATCGAGCCAAAGGTCGTGAACAGCAGTACAAAGATCAGTCCGATCGCGACCGGCACGACGATCGAGAGGCGCGCGGCAGCGCGTTGCTGGTTTTCGAATTGGCCGCCCCAGGTGAGCCGGTAGCCCTGGGGCAGCGGCAACTCCGCCGAGACCCTCTGCTTGGCCGCGTCGACGAAGCCGACCATATCGCGGCCACGCACATTGGCCCGCACAATGCTCATTCGGTATCCGTTCTCCCGGCTGACGATGACTGGGCCGTCGACGCGATGAATTCGCGCCACCTGCGAGAGCGCGACGTGCTGGCCGTTGGCGAGTGTTAGCGGCAGGCTCGCCAGAAGCGTGGGCGCTTCGCGCGTCGTTTCGCTGCCCCGAATCAAGATCGGAGTGCGGCGGCCTTCTTCCAGTACCGTGCCGATCGCGCGGCCTTCGATCTGGGTACGCAACGAGTTGGAGATCGTGTCGACCGTCAGGCCGAGACGTCCCGCTTCCATGCGATTCACGGCAACCGTGTAATATTGCGCGCCCTCATTGAGGGTGGTGTAGACATCCTCGGCGCCGTCGATACTGGACAGAATGCCCGACAGTTTGCTCGCAATCTCGTTGAGCTTGGCGATGTCAGGTCCGAAGATCTTCACCGCGACGTCGCCGCGTACGCCGCTGATCATCTCCTGCACCCGCATGTCGATCGGCTGCGTGAAGCTGAGCGAAAGCCCTGGAAAATCGCCCAGTGCTCGCCGAAGCTCTTCAATCAGGGCGGATTTGTCGGTCGTCTTCCGCTCTTCTGCGGGCTTCAGAACCAGGAACGTATCAGTCTGATTGGGTCCCATCGGGTCCAGCCCGAGTTCGTCTGATCCGGTTCGGGCGACGATGCCCTTGACATCGGGCACCTTCGCGAGGAGGGCGGATTGAAGCCTGGCATTGATCGCAATCATCTCGTCGAGATTGATGGATGGCAGCGCCTCGACGCTGACGATGGTGTCACCTTCATCCATGGTCGGCATGAACGTCTTGCCGAGCCGCGTATAGGCGAAGCCTGCGGCAATCAGCGCGGCCAACGCTGCGATGATCACCTTGCGCTCATTCCTCAGCGCCCAGTTGAGAGCTGGTGCATACAAGCGTGATGCGATCCGGATCAGCCACGGCTCGTGATGTGAGGCGTTCTTGAGGAGAAATGAGGTCGCGACGGGGATCACGGTGAGTGCCAGAAGAAGAGAGGCGCCGAGCGCGAATATGATCGCGAGCGCGACGGGGATGAACAACTTTCCTTCGAGCCCCTGTAACGTGAGCAACGGCACGAACACGATCATGATGACCAGCACGCCCGACGCAACCGGCTGGAGCACCTCGCAGACCGAGCGAAAGATGATATGGACGAGCGGCGCGGCCTTTCCTTGCCGTTCCTTGCTGAGATTTCCCACCACGTTTTCGACGACCACGACCAGCGCATCGATCAGCATGCCGATGGCGATGGCAAGGCCGCCCAGACTCATCAGGTTCGCCGACATGCCGACGGTACGCATGACAATCAAGGCGATGACGATCGCCAGCGGCAGGCTGAGAGCGATCACCAGCGATGCCCGCCAATTGCCCAAGAACAGGAGCAACAAGACAATGACCAGAACGGTTGCCTCGCCGAGCGCGCGGATGACCGTTCCGACCGCGCGGTCGACCAGTCCGCTGCGGTCATAGAACACATTGATGCTGACGCTCTGCGGCAGCCACGGCTTGAGCTCGTCGAGGCGGGCGCGCACGTCACTGACGAGCTGGCGGGCATTGGCGCCGCGCAGGCCAAGAACGAGTCCTTCGACCGTCTCGCCGCGACCGTCGGTCGTCACGGCGCCATAGCGCGTTAGTGCTCCCAGCTGGACCCGGGCAACGTCCTTGACCCGGATCGGAATGCCATCCTTGGTGTCGATGACGATCTGCCTGATGTCCTCGATCGTGCGAATACTGCCCTCGATCCGCACCAGCGCGCTATCTTCGCCCTGGTTAACGCGACCGGCTCCGTCGTTGCGGCTGTTGGCGTCGATCGCGCGCCGAAACATGTCATAGGAAATGCCGCGTGCTGCGAGCGCATCGCTGAGCGGCACGATCTCGAAAGCACGAACATATCCGCCAAGCGCATTGACGTCGGCGACACCGGGAACCGTTCGGAGAGCCGGGCGGATTACCCAATCGAGCAGGCTGCGTCGCTCGGCCAGCGACAGATCCGGACTGTCGATGGTGAACATGAACATTTCACCGAGGGGGCTTGTGATCGGGGCTAGCCCGCCGGTCACTCCTTCGGGAAGGTCGCGCGAGATGTTGGACAGGCGTTCCGACACCTGGTTGCGCGCCCAGTAGATGTCAGTGCCGTCTTCAAAGTCGACGGTAATGTCTGCAAGCGCGTATTTGGTCGTGGAGCGAAGGATCTTCTTGTCCGGTAGCCCAAGCAGTTCAAGCTCGATCGGAACCGTGATCCGCTGTTCGACCTCCTCCGGGGTGAGGCCTGGCGCCTTCATGATCACCTTGACCTGGACGGGCGAGACGTCCGGAAACGCGTCGATCGGCAGGCTCGGCAAGAGCACCAAACCGGCTCCGGCCACAAGAAGCACGCCGAGGGTGACGAACAGCCTCTGAGAGAGCGCAAATGCGACAAGCCGCTCGAGCATGACTAGCCGGCTCCGAGCTTGAGCAGGATTCCGCGCAGCGCGGAGATCCCGCCGACGGCGATCTCATCCTTGTCGCTGATCGGGCCGGAGACCACGACATGGTCTTGGTCCTCCTCGAGCAGCGTGACCGGCACCAGACGAAAGCCGCCTTGGGTTGCGACGAATACCGAAGCCTGCTCGCCGCGCCGGATCAACGCAGTATAGGGAAGCTCCCATGCGCTTTCATTCGAGGAGGCAAAACCTATCCGCGCCTGAGCTGTCTGTCCGGGCCGCAGCTCGCCCGTGTTGGAGACTTCGGCGCGGACAAGGATGGTCTGGGTCGCTGCATCGGCGGTTTCCGAAATCAGCACGACCTGGCCCGGCGTTGTATAGCCATCAACTTCCACTTTCGCGCCCGGCCTGACGGCGCGGATGTTCGATGCAGGAACCGCGATCTCAACCCATAGCGGAGATAACTGTGCGAGCTTGATGAGCGAAGCCGTTTGCTCCACTCGCTGGCCCGGGGAAACCAGGATGTCGACGACGGTCGCCGATCGCGGCGCCGCAACCGAAAGGGTCGCGTTTATCGCAGCCTCGCTGGTCAGCTTCGTGATTGCGTCATCCGAAAGGCCGCTGAGCCGAAGCATCTGCCGCCGCTCCGCTACCAGAATGTTGGCCTGCCGGGCTTCGGTCTGGCTGGCCTCAAGAACTCGTTGCGCGACAGCATTTGTCTGGAAAAGCTGGGTATTCCGGTTGAGTTGCTGGGTGGCCAGAATGTCCTGCGCAACTGCCTGCATGTAATCGCGTTGCTGCGACACGAAACTTGGGCTCTCCATGACAACGAGCGGTTGGCCCGCGCTCACCCGGTCCCCTCGCGCGACCGAGAGGCCGGTCACCATGCCGGCTACCGGACTACTCACGACCCACAATTGCGGCGTGGGAATTACGATCTGCGCGGGATAGGGCAGCGTCTTGTCGGTCGGACTCGCAACCGGATGAGTGACGCGAACACCGAGGCTCGTTGCCTGCTCGGGGGTGAGCTTTATGGCATCCTCGGCCACCGCGATGGACGGCGAGCCGATAAGCGCCAATGCGAGTATCATTCGAGCTCGGCTCGACCACGACGTCAAACGCGGGCCCATGCGACAATATTCTGTCATTAGTCTCTCCACGCAGCCAGCGCGGAAGGCCTCCGTGAAGCGCTGCAGCCATTGCACCGGCAGGACCGAGGCATACTACTCTCCGGCTTACGGGAGGCTGTTGATCTATGTCAGCTATTTGTCAGGTGGCGATTGGGTTGACCGGCATAGTGGCAAGAGCAGGTATCGTGAGCGTAAAAGTGACGATCGCGTAGAGAGCCATGGATCTCAGTCGACATGTGTTTGCAGGTGCGCGCTTCATACCTGTTCGAAAGCTCTTCGCAGTCTCCGTATGATCACGCCACGCGCCCGGTCATCCGCCGCTGCCTCGATCTGCTCGTTGATATCGAGAAGTAGCCTGGACATATCGTTGTGCCAGTCGAGATTGACAACGGCATCGGGCGCCAGCCTGCGCCGGCGCATGACGTCGAGAGGCGTCGGTGCGGCCGTGGAAAGCTCATAAATGTCATCGAGCACCGGATTGAAGATGCTGGCCGTCGGAATTGTTCGCTCGGCTATTCGTTCAACGAGACCTTTGAGCGCGGGCTCCTCGCCATGGGTGATGAACACTCCGCGATGAATCGGTCGCCGCGCGGCAAGCCAGCGAGCCAGTTCGGGGCCGTCGGCATGGCCGGAATATTCATCGAGATACCTTATTCGCGCAGCGACCTTGATTTCGTCGCCCTGTATTCGGACGGCCTTTGCGCCATCGTGCAGGAATCGCCCAAGCGTGCCCTGCGCCTGGAATCCGACCAGCAGCACCGTAGCTTCACGCCGCCACAGCCAGCGCTTCAAATGATGCCGGATGCGACCGGCCTCACACATGCCGCTAGCCGCGATGATGATGTGAAATCCGGACAGTCTGGCGATCGACTTGCTCTCGTCGACGGTCTCGGTGAATCGCAATTGCGGCGAGGCCAGGAGCCGATCCACGTCGACCTCGGCATCGAGACTTGCCGCGTGTCTGCGGAACACCTCAGTCGCGCGGATCGCCAGCGGAGAGTCGAGAAATATGGGCGCGGTCGGTATCTCCCCTCGTTCCATCAGGTAAACAAGATCGACAATCAGCTCTTGCGTTCGCTCAACGGCAAAGGCCGGAATAAGCAACGCGCCCTTGGCGGCCGCGGCGTCGCGCACCTCCTGTGCCAGGTGAGCGCGCCTGAGCGAAGCGGTTGTCGACGGGCGGTCACTGTCGCCATAGGTGGACTCCGAAATCACATAGTCGAAACCGGCCGGAGCTTCCGGGTCCGGCTCCAGTAACTTGGCGTCCGGCCCGAGATCGCCGGATGCGAGTATGCGCAATGGCGCTCCGCCCGCACCGTGTTCGGCAAATTCGATCTCGATCGAGGCAGAGCCAAGCAGATGGCCGGCGTTCCAGTAACGGGCGCGGACGCCCGGCATCGCTTCGAACCATGTCTGGTATTCGACCGGCCGAAAAGCATCGAGCGTGGCCATTGCGTCGGCCTGGGTGTAGATGGGTTTGACTTCGTCACGACCGCGAGCCGTGTTTCGCCGATTCAACGCGGCGACCTCGGACTCTTGTATGTTTCCTGCATCGGGAAGCATGTACGAACACAGGTCGATGGTGCCGCGTGTTGCCATGATGTGGCCGGGAAAACCCTCGCGCTTGAGCTTCGGCAACAGGCCGCTGTGGTCAATATGCGCGTGCGTCAGCAACACCGCGTCGATCTCCTTCGGACGAAACGGAAACGGAGCATAGTTCAGTGCCTTCAACGTTTTCGGCCCTTGAAACAGGCCGCAATCGACAAGGAGGCGCCCTGTGGGCGTGTCGAAAAGGTAGCAGGAACCGGTGACTGTGCGGGCTGCGCCGCAAAACTGGACGGTGATGCTCACACGCTATTCTCCGCGATCGATGTGCCGACCACCTCTCGCCGCACTGCGTCGGCGAGAATGTGGTCCAGGGCAATGGCGTTGGTCGGATGGGGCACGCTGTTGGTGGACCGTAGTGAGCGGATGCCGGCGCGATCGAACTCGTTCAACAGCTCTGGCGGGAACAGCGCGTGAATCACCACGGCGTCGATCGAGCTGACGCCGGATGACGCAAGCGTCTTGGCGCAGGCGATAAGCGTACCGCCCGAGGAGACGATATCGTCAATGAGGACCACTGGACGATGCAGAATCCGTGCGGGATCGGAGAAGGCGATCTCCACCGAGCGATCGCCGCGGCGGAGCTTCTCGCCTACGATAAAAGCCAGCTCGAGCCGACCGGCGAGATCGCTCACCCAGGGCCGCGATTCTGCGTCGGGACCGACGACGAGAGTGGTGGGGTCGAGCGCATCAGCCCGAAGCACCAATGCGATCGCCGACGTCGCGGACAGATTGTGGGTCTCAGTTCCTGGAAATACCTGGCTCAAGGTCGCGGTGCGGTGCAGATGCGCTTCCACCGTGATCACACGGTCGAAGGTCTTCGCGAAGAGATCGCCAATGGCGCGCTGACTGATGGCTTCGCCGGCGTGGAACGCGGCGTCCTGACGCATGTAGCCGAGATACGGCGCAATCAACACCAGCCGTCGGGCTCCTCCACGACGCAATGCTTCCGCCGCGAACAACAGTGCGATCAGCTTTTCGTTCGGCTCATTGAGCGAACAGCAGATGATGGTCGTCGGGGCGGCCGATCCAACGGTAACGCGCAGCTCTCCGTCGGGAAATCGATGCACGGCAATCTCATGCCCGGGAACGCCAAGCCGCTCGGCGAGCTGTCTGCCAATGCCGACGGAGGCCGGCAGCCACTGGACAGCGGCGCAGGTCATGCTTTCGCCCCGCTAGGCAAGTCGTGACCGTCGATCAAATAGCCAGGGTCGTTCTGAGCCATGGAAACCGCAAGCTCAAACTGGGACGGTTCAAACGCGTGAATGCGGTACAGTGGCTCGCCTTGATCGACGCGGTCGCCGATCTTCTTGAACAGCTTGATCCCGGCTCCCTTGTCCAGGGGCGCGCCGGCCGTACGCGCCACCTGGTTGAGGCGCAGGCAATCGATGGTGGACACAACGCCATCGACCGCGGCGCGAATGTCGGCTGTCAGGGTACCCACTTCGGCTCGATACGGCGTGGGCCCCTGGGCTTCGATGATCTTCTGCATCTGTCGAAGTGCAGCGCCGCTTTCCAGCAGTTCGCGCGCGCGGGCGTAGCCGGCGCCGCCCCGCAGCGCCGGGTCACGCTCTAGAAGATGGGCAGCAAGCCTCAACGACTTTTCGAGCAGATCGCGCGGCGCGAGAGGTTCGTTGGCAAGCACCGCCATGACATCCTGGGCCTCAAGCGCCGGGCCTATGCCGCTACCTATCGGCTGCCGGCCGTCGGTCGTCACTACCTCCGTTTCAATGCCGAAATGATCGCCGACGAACTCGAACAGCTTGCGGAGCCGCATTGCTTCCGACGCGCTGGTGAGCTTTGCATTCGGCCCGATTGGCAGATCGATGAGAAGATGGGTCGAGCCTGCCGCGAGCTTCTTGGACAGGATGGAAGCAACCATTTGCTCATGAGTGTCGAGCGAGAGCGGCCGTTCGACGCCGATCAGAATATCGTCGGCCGGCGACAGGTTGACGTGGCCTCCCCAAACAAGGCAGCCGTTACAAGCGGCGACGACCTCCTTCATGGCCTCCACGCTGAGATCAACTCGCGCCAGCACCTCCATCGTATCGGCGGTTCCGGCGGGCGAAGTGATCGCGCGAGATGAGGTCTTGGGTATGGTCAGGCCATGCGCTGCCACGATCGGTACGATGATCATGGAGGTGCGATTGCCGGGAATACCGCCGATGCAATGCTTGTCGACGATGACGTTCGCATTCCATTTGAGCTGTGTACCAGCTTTGGACATGGCGCTGGTGAGCGCGAGCAGTTCTCCTGATGTCATGAAACCAGCCGAGCTGACCAGAAACGCGGCAATCTCCATGTCCGAATAACGATAGTGCGCGAGATCATCGACGATTGCGTCGATATCAGAAGACCCAAGCGTCCGTCCCTGAATCTTTGCGCGCACGGCGTCCAGGCTTGCCGGGGACGGCGCGGGCGTGACTGAGACGTAGGTGCCGACCGGTTCTGCAAAGCGGTGAAAGGCTGGCTCCGCAAGCCCGAACTCGTTTGGCCCCACCATGCTATCGTCGTCGGTCAGCAGCAGGGTCGCCAGTAGCACCTTCGAATTGCTACGCAGCTCGACCCTGCTGAAGCCACGAAATACTTCCGGGCGCAGGGCAGTCGAGCGCCGCGAAATCACGGCTACGTTTTCGCGCCCAGTGTCGAGATTGACGCGGCGTGATTTGAGCTGGGGGCGGGTCGACGTTATCTCGGTCATATGCGACAAGATACCGGCACCGCCGTGGGCCATATTGACCCAAATCATTTCTCTTGCCGGAGAGGACCGCTCCGGCAGGGTCCAGATTTGTCGCAAGTAGCGAGTTAGGTCGCCTGAACGGCTGCCTTGAGCTCCTCCCGGACTTTAGCAGCGATCGCCTCAAGTGCCGGGTTTTGAATCGCCTGCATTGAAGCGACCGGGTCCACGGCAGCGACTTCAGCTTTGCCACCAACTTCCTGGACAATGACGTTGCATGGAAGCATCCAGCATCGAAGACCCAACCGTTCGGTCGATTCGTTTTGGCCGCGCTCGTTTATACGTCAACGCTTAGTGTCCGTCCGTTCGCTTCCATGAAGCGAATTTCGTTCAGAGAGAGTCCGATATTCGACGACTCCTCCACAGTGGCTCTAAGTTGTTGAATTCTGGCGCTCCCTAGGGGAATCGAACCCCTGTTTCAGCCTTGAGAGGGCTGGAAACAGTTTCCGCCGGAGTTCGCAGTCGTTCGTCATAATATAGCCTTTTCAATAGTTTAGATAGACATTGTTCTTCGTTGTTCGGCTCTGTACGCCGATGCTTATTCGACGGATATTCGACGACTCCGGGTTCGGATGCCATGACAAAGACGCTCACTGAGGCTCAGATCACGACTGCCAAGGCGCGCTCGAAACTGGAACTTGGCGTACATTGGCGCCGCCTCGATGCCGGGGCGCATCTTGGCTATCGCAAGGGCAAGCGGAGCGGCGTTTGGTTCGTGCGCTGGCGCAATCACCATGAAGGAGCCAACTACAAGCAGGCGCCGGTCGGCATCGCCAACGACGTCAACGACAAACTTGCCGAAGGCACGCTGACTTTCGAGCAGGCGGTGACACAAGCGCGGGAACACGTCACCCGGTCCAGAACAGAAGCGGCGGCCCAAGCCGCCGGACCGGCACCCACCGTGCGGACGGCTGTAGAGACATACATCAGGGAACGTAATGCCCGTGATAGCCGACGGGCCGGTCGCGAGGTTCGATCCGATGCTGGTCACCGCTTACGGCGTTACGTTCTTGGTCAAGAGCAGCGTGGTAGCCAGGAAGCCGTTGAGGCCGCCTCTCTCGCCGCAGTCCATCTACACGCGCTACAGGAAGATGATCTTTTGACGTGGCGCGAGGGCCTTCCTGTAGAATTAAAGGCGACGACAAAACAGCGGCTCATAAACGACCTGAAGGCCGGGCTGAATGCAGCATGGCCTCGCCTGTCGGCGGAACAAAAGAAGCTGAACCCGACATTCCCTTCGATTGTGAAAGACGGGTTTAAAGCTGAGCGCATCGATGATGATGATGAGGCATCAGTCGCCCGAGATAACCAAGTCCTTACGGATGCGCAAATCGGCACCCTACTTCGAGCCGCGCGCGAGATCGACGATGAGCAGGGATTTGAAGGCGACCTACATCGCATTGTCGTGTGCCTTGCAGCCACGGGTGCGCGATTTGCGCAGGCGAGGCGGATGCGCGTCAGTGATGCACAACGGGAAGAGCAGCGCTTGATGGTACCAGGTTCCTACAAGGGACGTGGTGGCAACGGTGGCTCCGTTCCAGTTCCGGTGGGCGAAGATGTCATCGAACTCCTGTCGCCAGTCATTTTAGATCGCCCAAAAGAGGCGCCGTTGTTCGAGCGATGGAGCTACGAGCAGGAGGCCGGCAGCATCGTTTGGAGAAAGTCAGAACGCGGTCCTTGGAAGACGGCAGAACTTACTCGTCCGTGGCACGCCATCCGCGATCGCGCAGCGCTACCAGGAGCCATTCCCTATGCGTTGCGACATTCCAGCATCGTTCGCGGCTTACGAAACCGGCTCCCTATTCAACACGTTGCTAAGCTGCACAACACTTCCGTGAAAATGATCGAGCGACATTACGCGAAATATATCTCAACGGCGTTGGAAGATCTCGCGCGGGCGGCAGTTGTCCCCCTAGTACCGCGGCACGCCGAAAATTCCGTTGGGCGTGGATGATCAATGAGACGCGATCGCCAGCGAACGCTCACTCTTAGTGGCTTCCACCACACGCCTGATAGTATCAGGCTTCAAGACTCGCGGCTTTTCCGGACTGAGCCAATGTAGGAGCCAATTCGCGATCGATACGGTAGCCGTGCCATAGTATCAGCTAACCTGCTCGCGTGGCCGTCATGAGGAGCTGCGAACCTGTCCAGTGTCGGCTGGTATCGTATCGACACCCACCAGAGCCAACAGAGATTGCACAATGACCAGACGACGGCGACCGACCGTCGTCGTGGTAACTCGACCATCCCCGATTAGTTCATAGATCTTGGTCCGCCCAAGACCTGTCGCTTCACAGGCCTCCGCGACGGTGCAGGTCAACCGCTGCGCAAACGGGAGGCGACGCAGATGGCTAGGCACCGGCATATCTGCGACCGCACTACGTTCAACTTGGACACTGCTTTCGAAGTCCTGACCACGCCGTATCAAGATTACGTCTCCTCCATAATAGAACGAGCTAACCTGAGGCGCGCCGCATTCCACGTCAACGGAAGCAAAGGAGCAGAAGGGAGGGCATTAGCGAACGTCAAGAAGTGTCAGAAAAGACTCGGCTACGAAAGGCAACGTAGACTTTTTTCGTAACTAATATTGCAGGAATCAGTGGCGGCGACGGGTCGCATCGCCCAGTTCTTGCTTGCTCGACACGGCGTCCTTTTGCGCGACGGCGCGCAGGTGAGCGCGGGCAAAGCTACCATCGTCACTCCGCGGCTTGCGTAGGGCCGCATCGGCGAACGTGCGCAGACTTTTTGGCGTGATCGCGGGGCCGATACGCTCGATATGCGCGAGAGCGCGACCGGCGTCGCCGCTCGCCCGATCCCGTACCGCCTTTAGCTCGGCGATTCAATCCTTGAGCGACAGATCGCTCACGCCATTCTCGATCCCGTCATAGAGGCGCTTCAACTTCGCTTCGGCCTCGGTCGCCCGCCGCTCCATTTCAGCGACGTGCTGACGGAGCCGCTCAAACCTACTGTCCCGATAGCTGGCGGCCCCTAGGCCTCGTCTCGGTGAACGTGTCCGACCGCCGATATCGGATCGGCGGTCGATTTCAGGAGCGAGGAATCAACGCCGAGGGCGCGAAGTGCTCGCGCGGCCACGCCATGCGACATTCCAGCGACGATTCCGGCGACATGAGCACCAGCAACGGACCATGGTTTTTCCGGATTGCGGCCAGCTCTTGCATGATCTCCCGACCAGAGGGGGCGGCATCATAGATACCGGGACTTGCCCGCATCGGTATATCGCGCGGGGCATCCGCTTTCAGACCGATGGAACGAAGGGCTTCGCCGTACTGCCGTTCGATCGCGCCCTTCAGGGCATCGGGCTCCCCCCGCCCGGTCAAAGGCAAGGCGGGAGGTGCCGTCCGGAAGATCGAGTGAGGCCAGCAAGAAGTGTTCGGCCCCAGGCTCCCGCTGCTGATCCTGCAAGGCGTAAGTTTCCGCCCTCTCGCAAAGAAACTTAATGGTGCCCATGTCGTTGAGCTTCGATCCGATGCCTTTGAACATGACAATCCTCTTATATAGAGCTGTTGCGTGTCGCCACGTCTGAAAGTCGTTTGTGGGCGGCCTGTTTGGTGATCCCTAAAGCTTGGGCGATCGTCGACCACGACAAACCTTGGCATAGGGCCGAGCGGACGGCTTGGCGTTCGATCCTGTCCGCCAGTCGGCGCAAAGCTACGACACCGGCGAGCGCTTCCTCAGGGTCGGTCGGGAGAGAGGGAGGGAGATGTCGCGGCGATGTAGCCACGCGATTTCAAAAGATTCTCTGCCGCCGCACGGACTGGGGCGTCGTTGTCAACAACGGAAATCACAGGCATGGATAAGACGAGCCTCCTGAAGGAGGAATAGCGGCTGCAAGCATTAGCCGCCTTTGGCGAAAAGTGAGCTCGACTGATGAAAATTGTAAAATCATACTTCGGTTTGTTCAGGACGATTGGCGCGAATTCCCAACGTCTCAGTCATTCTGATCAAGTCGGCCAGCGACCGTGCACGCATCTTCCTCATTACGTGTCCCCGGTAGATCTTGACCGTAATCTCGGCGAGCCTAAGCTCGGCGGCTGCCTTGTTCATCATGCCGGTAGCGACCAGTTTCATCACCCCCTGCTCGCGCGGGGCTTGAGCTCTCAAATCGAGACTGGAGGTTCGCGACGATCTGCTGAGCCTCTCGTCTTTTGCGATCGCGTTCGGTCGCTGCAACCACGGCATCAAGCAGTTCCTGATCGCGAAACGGTTTGCTGAGAAAATCGACCGCTCCTTCCTTCATGGCCCTGACGGTCATGGGAATGTCACCATGGCCCGTAATGAGAATGATCGGAATATGTATGTTCAACCTCGCTAGCTCGGTCTGTAGTCAAGGCCGCTCAAGCCTGGAAGCTGGACATCAAGAACTAGACAGCTAATAACGTCCGGAATTGTGCTCTGTAGCGTTTCGCGCGCCGATCCGAATGCAATGACGTCTAACCCTACCGATTGAAAAAGGTCGTAAGCGAGCGACGCATGGAGACGTCATCCTTGACGACGAAGACAATCGCCTTTGTCGAGGACTCAGCATTGCTGACTTCACCTGGCGAGTCAAATCGTCCTGTCACGAGACGGCCTCCTTATGCAGCGGTAGGGTGAACTGGAAGGTCGCGCCCGGTCCATTTTTGTGGACGATTGACAGCCGTCCTCCGTGGGCTTCCACGATCGACCGGCAGATCGAGAGGCCCATTCCAAGGCCACTCGATTTAGTGGTGAAGAAAGGATCCAAGACGCGGTCTGCGTCGTTCTCGGCGATGCCGACGCCGCAATCGGTCACGGCAAGCTGGATGTGCCCCACATCGTTCTTTGATGATTGAATCAGCAGTTCGCGCGTCCGGTCGGTAACTGTGTCCATGGCTTCGATTCCGTTCATCACCAGGTTAATGATAACCTGTTGTAGCTGAATCCGGTCGCCGAGGATCGTAGGCAACCCTGCCGTCAACTCGGTTCGTAGCGTCACTCGGTGGCTCACCAGCTCTCGTGTTACCAGCGCAATGACGTCCCTGACGACCTCATTGATTTTGAGCGGCGCCATCTCAATGTCGCCTTTCTTCGCGAGCGCGCGAATACGACGGATCACCTCGCTTGCCCGGCTTGCGTCTTCGATGATCCACTCCACCGAAGAGCGCGCAGCGGAAAGATCAGGAGCTTTCCGCCCCATCCAACCAAGGCACGCATCGGCGTTGCTGATAATAGCGGCGAGTGGCTGGCTTATTTCGTGGGCGATCGAAGTTGTCAGCTCTCCTAAGGTCGTTACACGCGTTACATGCGCGAGCTCCGCTTGTGCCTTTCGTAGTTCTTGTTCGGCTTGATCGGCGCGAATGGTCGCGGTGATGTCAGTGCTGACGCAACGGTAGCCAAGAAAGGTCCCGTTTCCATCGAAAAAAGGCTTGCCACTCGTGCGGACGTAGATCGGAGAGCCTGTCCGATTCACGGTGCGGTAGACGAGATCCCGAAACGGGAGATGGGCCTCCAACGTCGCCCGATGCTGCTGCCACTTCTCCGGCTCCTCTTCGACGTCGCACGCAATGTCACAGGGAAGCAGGCCGATCAATCCTATCTCCAAAAGTCCCGCAGCGCTGGTGTGCTCGGATAAACGAGTGACCTGATGATCCGGCCCAGTTTCCCAGAGCCAGTCGGAAACTGTTTCGGCGTAGTCGCGAAAGCGCTGTTCGCTTTCGCGCAGCGCGGCAAGTGTGTTTTCCAGGCGTTCCCTAGCTGCGTGTTGCTCGGTGACATCCATATGTGTTCCGATCAGCTCGCTGACTTTACCATCGTTGCCGACCACCACGTGCGCAACGGAGTGTATGCGTCGTATCCCGCCATCAGGTGGAAGGACACGAAAATCATATTCGAACCGCTCAGCCTTGTTTTCAATCGCCTGGCGCTGCACCTCCTCCAGCCGTGGCAAGTCGTCCGGATGGATGCGCGATCGAATGGTCTCGATCGATACCGGCTCTTCTGGGCGAAAGCCAAACAGACGATCGACCTCGGCGGAGCGATACACGAAATCTAGACCGTAGACGTCCCAGGACCAGCTACCCGTGTGACTGAGATGCTGGGCTTCGGCCAGATAGGCCTCGCTGCGGCGCAGCTGTTGTTCTGCTCGCTTAGCCGCCGTAATATCCGTAGCTGCCCCAACAAACTCGATCTCACCAGAGGCTGTTCTCGCAGCTCGCGCCTGCGCATGGATGTGCTTTACTGAGCCGTCCGGTAGCAGAAGCCGGTATTGGTGCTCGAAATCGCTCGGCTCTCGCATCGCGCGATCGATAGTTTCTTGAACCGAAGTCCTATCATCTGGATGAGTGCGTTCAACGACGAGCTGTGGCCCCAGCGGCACTGTCTGAGGATCTAATTCGAAAATCCGAAATGTCTCCTTTGACCAGAAGGCCTCGCCCGTAGTGGGGTTCCAGCTGAAACTGCCTGTGTGACTCAACTCCTGCGCCTGGGTCAAATGTGCTTCGCTCCGCTGCAGGGCAAGTTCGGTCCGCCTTCTCTCCGTGATATCTTCGCAGGCGATAAGGACAATCGGCTGCTCATCCGCCCAGAGCATGGCTTTGGCGCTTTCACGTACCCACAAGACCGAGCCCTCCTTCCTGACCTTCTGGACGTCCCAGGTGCGCGTTTGTCCGACATCCTCCAGGCACGTCCGAACGCATTCCCGAACGAACGCGCGATCCTCCTCGAGAAATACGTCCAGCACGGTTTGACCTATCAGTTCAGCACGAGCATAGCCGAGTTGCGTCGCGCCGAATGTATTGACGTCGAGGACAGTGCCCGCTTCATCGACCATGAAGTACATGGCCGGATTGTGCTCGAAGATGGCGCGCCATCGCTTTTCGCGATCCTCCAAATCGGCCGTGCTCCGCTGGAGCCTGGCCGCAATCACACGCGCAGCCTCTCTTTCCTGACGGAGCGTACCGATAAGGTGCGCTCCCACAATCGAGGCAATAAAGAATGCAACGATCACCGGCAGATCTTGGGGGTCATCGATTCGTAGGCTGAATGCCGGCGGCGCAAAGTAGTAAGCGAGAGCAGCGAAGGTTACGATGCAAAGCGCGGACGACGCGATGAAGCTGCCCATCAGCGAAAACAGCAAGACCACTAACAAATAGGCGAACGCCGTCGCGGCGAAGTGCGCTTGAAGGTACAAGCAGGCCAGTGTTACCACGGCCAGCGTTATGCTGCCGAAGGCAAACTGAAGGGCTGAACGTTCTAAACCGCTGATTTGGCTACGCATTGTGATACCGTCCGGCCTGTTCTCCGGCGGGAGAGCTATAACTCTTTGGGCGCGTACTCGTAAAATCATGACAATACCGGGCGCGTCAGGTCAGTTGTCCGCGCAGTTCCGATCCAGGTGATTAAGTGGGTTTGCGGCGCAACCATCCCTTCATTTTGAGACCGTCCCGCATGTTGAGAGCAAGAAGTGTAATGTTTGTTGCGCCCGCGGCGAGCTCAATCGCCTGCACAGCATAGAACGTGGCATCGAATTCTGCCGCCTGAGCCTTCGACGCAAGGAAGAGCGCAGACGGAATAAGAATCAGGATGCCGTTTCCTGCAATGAACGGCATGCGCTTGAATTTGGCCCCGATCAGTCCGGCCCGGCGCCCCTTCGCCAAAATGACACCTGTACCACCGGTGGCAGCGAGCGCCGGAATCAGCAACAAGAAACCCCACGGTATGGTGCTCTTAACCGCTGCAATCGTGGCATGGGAGGCGAACAGCTCGCTGAGTGCCGTCGATAGCCAAAATGTGCCGATCGTTGCGATAGCCAAGGCGCCAGCGACAGGATGGATCAACTTGATCATGAGTATCTTCCCTTCCTAAAAACAGCAGGGCTAGGCAACGCAGATGCCTGGCACGGCAACTTTCTGGAACAGATGAGGGGAAGCTATCGCGGAGGTCGGATAGCTGGCGAGTTTTGCCAGGAAGTCAGGATGGGTGAAGGCCGCGCGGAAGTGTGCGGTGGATTCCCAGACGGCGTAGTTCAGATAGGTCGAGCCGTCACCGAGAGCTCTGTGCAGCTGAGTGGAAATGAAACCCGGCTGTCGCTTCATGAACGTTGCGTCATCCTGCCAAGTCTTGAGAAAAGCCGCTTCATCGGCTTTGGCGAGAGTGAATGGATTCACCAGGACGACCGAATTTGCGTCAATAGCGATTTGGCGGTCGATCGGGAAGGAAGGGTCGAGTGGGCGTAGCACCGACATGAGTGGCTCCATTGCTATTTGATATATGGTGCTTAATTGGTATTATGATTACATACCGGATTGACATCATAATGTCAATATGAATCAATGGTGACAAATGAAAAGAGCCAAGCGAACCCCCGAGGCCGACGCCCTTACCGACCTTATTCTCGATCTATTCAGGCTCGACAGCCTACTTCTGACGGCCGGCGACCGTCTGGTCGCCCCGCTTGGCCTAACAAGTGCACGCTGGCAGGTGCTTGGCGCCATTGTGTCCGCCGAACGTCCCCAACCGGTCGCTTGGCTCGCACGCGACCTCGGCGGCAATCGTCAAAACGTGCAGCGGATAATCAATGATCTGCACAGGGAGGGCCTCGTATCTTTTGAGGTCAACCCGCATCACCGACGGGCGCAGCTGGTCGTGCTCACTGCGAATGGACAGCGCGCCTTCGAAGCCGCAATGGAATTGCAGGCTCCCTGGATCAACGATCTTTCAGAAGGGCTGTCGGTCAAGGATATACGGATTGTCCATCGCGTTATCACGGCCTTGCGAGATAAGCTTGAGGGCAGCCGTGAGGACAAGTCGGCCTGACATGGCAAAAGCATTGTGCTCGGCCCGGCGCCCGTGATTCAACTTCCCAAACTGGGGCTTCGAATCATGCGCCATGAACTAAGGGACTACGAATGGGCACTTATCAAGTCTATGCTACCAAACAAGACGCGTGGAGTTCCTCGGGTAAACGACTGACGCGTCCTCATCTTCTGCGTCGTGCGATCTGGGGCACCTTGGCGCGATTTGCCGGATCATTTTGGTCCTTACACTACTGCTATAACCGCTTTGTTCGCTGGCGTGGGCCGGTCTCTGGAGCCGAATCATAGATGCACTCGCCGCTGCTCACGATGCGGCGGTCCAGATGATCGACACCTCTATTGTCCCCGTTCATCAGCACGGAGCGTGCATCGCCAAGAACCAGAGGCAATCGATAGGACGGTTACGCGGCAGACCAGCAAGATTCGTGCGCTTGTAGATGGCAATGGCCTCCCCGTACGGCTGCCACTGACGCCTGCCGTCGTATTCGGTGGCCGGCATGACGCCGTATCCGCCCCTGCCGGTGCGGAAGATAACGACGCAGACCATGAGGGTGTTGGCGAGGTTCCATGCATTGGCGAAGGCAAGGCTTTGAGACATCTATCCGGCTCCTGTTCTGAGGCGGGGACCATCCCCGCCCGACAGGCACCAGTCGCGTGGTTGTCAGGGCTGCATGGCTCTCGGCTGGAACGTCGTTGCCGTCACAGTGCGGTGGCTGATCGGCTAGAATGGATTGTGAGTCGATGTGCGGTTGGGAGGCCGACATGGCGGAGTTCAAAGGGCCGCCGACCGTTCGCCGATCGCACCACCATGCTGGACATTGGCCTGTAGGAGCGGTGGATAGGAAGTTACTGCAAAATCTATTTCGATCGGACCGAGGTCTATGGCGCAAAGTCCGTCGTTCCCGATCATTTCTGCGCTCTTCTAGGAAAGCGACCGAGCCATCAGGCCGTCGGTCGATGAAGAGGCGGAAAGTTCCAACGTCGTCTACAAGGCGCCCAGACCGGTCGTCTTGTCGCGTTTGGATCTCTTGGGCTGCCACGGCCAGTACGGCGCGTGAACGGCTGGAGGCTTAGCTCGCAGCGACGCGCGAGACTGGGACGAATACTGCGCCGATGGCGATTGGGCAGAGGAGACGGCCGCGGCACTGCGCTCATTCTTTGTCGAGGATTGATATCGGCGCGGGCACCCGAAGTGCTGGCGACCCTCTACACGCGCGAGGAGGCGACGGACGAGATCGATCGCCGGATGCGTGATCGCGACGACGAAGGCCGGCTTTGGTTCGACGGCTATGGATCCTTGATGAGCCTTCGGGCTTTGTTGGATGCCTGCGCTGACGTGCGGCACGTCACTCTCGACATCACGGCGCTGATCGGCGGCGGTTGGATCTAGTCGGGCGCCAGCATTTGCGCTGACAAGAGAGCTTCCGCTCCCCTTGATCCCCGTCGGCTGGCAACAACGGTCATTCTTGCCGAGGGCAGCACGGACATTCGGATATTACAACGCTCGCTCACGGCGCTATTTCCAGAGCGAAAAGATTACTTCTCGTTCTTCAACCATGCCGAACTGAGCGTGGATGGCGGCGCTGCCTATCTTGTGAAATTCCTAAAGGCATTTGCGGCAGCGCCGGCACCGTTGGCCTCGTAGCCGTATTCGAGAACGACACCACTGCACGTTAGACGTATCGGCAGGCCACCGCCTTGGGACTGCCAGACAACATGATCGTGGTGCTCCCGGACACGGAGCGGAAGAGATACGCTCTTCCTGCACGAGGCCTTCGCCTAGAGAATCGCCCCAATGCCGATTTTTTAAGATCACGTCGCGCGCCTTCTATTGCGCGGCGCATACTCAATTGGCAGCTTGGGCCAATGGCGATTTCCTGGTAGCAGCAGAATTCGTCGGCTCTGGTCTCGACAGCCTTTAGTCGGGAGTCTTTTAATCACTCGGGATCGATCCCGACCACAGCGGCTGCTGACGTTGGTTCTGTAGGAGACGCTGCGGGCGATCGAGCACGTTGCTGTAGTCGGAGTAGGCGCGCGCCAATGAGCGGACGGAATGGCGCCGTCTGATCGTCCGGTGCGCTTTGGAGGACGGCGTAGAGCTCCTACGAGGCTTTGATTACATACCGATGTACTTGTGGTGCATCTTTGTCGTGCCCCACCAAATATGGATATCTGGCATCTTCGACGAGGTCGGAACGGTTTAACTTGCCTGCTTTCTCTGCGATGGCGTGAGACTTTTTCGTAGCCATCGGCTGCGCCCTCGGGACCTCTAACCTTCGGCCGAAAATCCTTTCGGACCCAGATCTTTCATATATGGCGACAGGCATCGCTATCTCCTCGACAGGCCAATTCTCGCTCGCCCTTGGCTCATCGGGGGGACCGATGCGCACGCCAAGAACTACTCATTACTGCTAGCCAACGGCCCAACGGTGCGGCTTGCGCCACTCTACGATATCGCCAGCATCCTTCCCTACGACGATGTTGATCTGCAAAAGATGAAGCTCGCGATGAAGATTGGTGGGGAATACAAGCTTGGTCAAATAGGTGGCGGAAATTCGCCCGCGAAATCCGTTTCGATGCGGAAAAAGTCATTGCGGGACTGAACTCCTTGGCCGATCTGCTTCCGGACAGCGTAAGCGGCGTGTGCGCTACCGCGCAAGCGGAAGGGCTAGATAACGCCGTTATCCAGCGCCTTGCCGCAAAGCTGATCGAGCGAACCAAAGACTGCCAACGCCTTCTGAAAGGCCTCTAAGCTTGCACAACTCACGGTTCGCGGTCGACTAGCGACGGTAGGGAACGGTATTTCCGAGCCTGTGGAGTGCAGGCCGCGAGGCTTTACTCTCCGCCCTCGTAGAACAGTTCCAACGGCAAGCCGACGAGCGCCTTGCCGATCCAGTCGCGTGCGATCACGTTGGATGGGCCCATCGCGATCGCGGCGCGCGCGTCTCGATAGGAGCGCTCGATCGGACCGCGATGGTAGCCATAGCCTCCGGTCACGGTCAGCGCGGTGGCCGCGACCTTGTTGGCGACCTCGGCGGCGTGCACCTTGAATTCGGTCAGCGGAATCAGGATCTCGCTCTGCGGCCTGCCCGCGCGCCACAGCACGTCGAGTCGCGCTGCGAGCTCGTTGCGCCACGGCCGCAAGGTCTCGACCAGCACCTTGGCGGCGCCGAGCTCCTGCCGGATCGCCTGGTAATCCGATAGGCTCTTATTCCGATCCTTGTGCACGAAGCTCGTGGTGTGCGCCACCGCCGCGTTCAGCGCTCCGCGCGCCACGCCTTCCCAGACCGCGCCGAGCCCGATCAGATAAACCGGCGACACGCCGTCATAGATGATCTCCTTGCCCTGCCCCTCGGTGCCGAGCCGGTCGCGCCGTGGCACCCGCACATTGCTGTAGCGGATCGGACCTGAATGATTGGCCCGCACGCCGAGCGCATCCCAAGGCCGTGATTCGATCCCTTGGGCCTTGCCGTCGACGATGAAGAACACGATATCGGCCTGGTCCTTTGCGCCGGGCGTGCGCGTCTGTACCACATAGTAGTCGGCCTGACCCGAGCTGGTCGTGAACGACTTCTCGGCATTGACCATATAATCCTCGCCGTCGCGCAAGGCTTCCGAGAGATTGTACCACCAGTGCCCGCCGGTGGCGCGCTCGCTGGTCGAATAGGTGCCGAGCAGACCACCATTGTTGGATTTGAGCCAGCGCTCCTTCTGGTCGGCGCTGCCGAACAGATTGATAGTTTGGGCCGCGCCGACATGCATCACATAGACGAGGCCGGTCGAGGCATCGGCTTGCCCGATGCGATACGCGGCTTCGGCGAAGTCGACGTGAGCGAGGCCGAGCCCGCCATGCTGCACCTCGTTCAGCACGCCGGTCCATCCGGCCTCCGACAGCGCGCGCAGATTCTCGCGCGGAAACCGGCTCTCCTTGTCGTTGCGATCGGCGTTCACCTTCACGGTGGCGTCGATCGCGGCGTCGAGTCTTGCATAGACGTCGTCGTCGATCTTTCGGGCGAGATTTTCTTGGGCCATGGTCGTTCTCCTGTCCGGGTTGATGTCAAGCGACAGCCTGGGTCGGCTGCCGGCTCGGATTGACTTGTGACGATCCGCCGAGATAGAGCGTCTTGATGTCGCCGCGCCGCCGCAGCTCGGCGGCGGCACCCGCGAGCACGCTGCGGCCGTTCTCGAGCACGACAGCGTGGTCGGCGAAGCGCAGCGCCACCGTCGAGTTCTGCTCCGCGACCAGGATCGACAGACCCTGCTCGGCATTGAGCTGTTTGAGCGCGCGAAGAATCCCCTCCACGACGAGCGGCGCCAGCCCCATCGACGGCTCATCGAGCACCAGCAGCCGCGGCCGCGACATCAGGGCGCGGCCGATCGCTGTCATCTGCTGCTCGCCGCCGGAGGTCAGCCCGGCCAGCGAACGGCGCCGCTCCTTCAGCCGCGGAAACAGCGTGTAGACGCGGTCGAGATCATCTGCGGTCTCGGCGCGGGTCGCATCGCGCCCGATCGCGCCGGTGAAGAGGTTCTCCTCGACCGTCAGCGACGCAAAACAGTGCCGCCCTTCGAGCACCGGCACGATGCCGGCCCGCACTAGCGCGGCGGCCGATATGCCGGCAAGATCGTGGCCGTCGAACAGGATGCGGCCCGCAGTGATCTGGCCGCGACGGGCGGGCAGCAGCGCCGACACTGCCTGCAAGGTGGTCGATTTGCCGGCGCCGTTGGCGCCGAGCACGGCGACAATTTCGCCCGGCCGCACCACGAGCGACACGTCGCTGACGGCGCGGATGGCGTGATTGTAGGTCGCGGCCAGGCCGTCGACTGAGAGCAGGACTTCACTCATGGTTCGATCCGTCGAGTTACCGGCTGCGGGAGGCACAAGGCTCCCGCAGCGGCGCGATCGATTACTGGCTGACCGGATCGTCGCCGGAGGTGCGGGGCGTGATGCCGTGCTCCCGGGCATAGGCGGCCGCGGACTTCTCGATGATCGGCCGCAGGGACGCCCGGTCCGGCGCGATCCAGTCCGACACCACCTTCCACTTCGCGCCATCCCACTGCTGGAAGGTGACGCGGCCGTCGCCCTCGTGATTGTCCCAAGTGACGTTGATCGAATGGAACAGCCCCTTGGCGCCGAGCGCCTCGACCCGCGCCGGATTCAGTTGCAGATGCTCAAAGCCCCAGCGCACCTCGTCGCCGGTCAGCGTGCGCTCGCCGAACTTGGCCTGCGCGATCCTGATCGCCTCGACGTTGAGGATGCCGTTCACGATGCCGAGGTTGTGGTAGACGCTGCCGATCCGCTTCTTGTCGTCGAGATTGCCCTTCCCTGCGCCATAGACGGTCTTGATCACCTCTTGCAGCACCGGATATTCGGCACCGGAGGCTTGCGTGGTGATCGCGATATAGCCTTTGGCTGCGTCGCCCGCTGGGATCACGTCTTCCTCGGAATTGGACCAGACATTACCGATGATGTGGTCGGCCGGGAAGCCGACCTTCTGCGCGGTCTTCAGCGCCACCGGATTCATCACGCCCCAGCCGCGCAGCACCACATAGTCGGGCTTGGCGCGCCGGATCGAGAGCCACTGCGACTGCTGCTCGTTGCCGGGATGCGGCACCTCGATCTGCTCGACGCTGAAATGATACTTGTCCGCGAGGAGCTTGTAGATCGGGATCGTCTCCTTGCCGTAGGGCGAGCCGTGATAGAGCACGACGATTTTCTTGTCCTTGAGCCTGTCGACGCCGCCTTCGCGGCTCGCGATGTAGTTCACGATACCCGAGGTCTCGCTGTAAGGATTGAGCAGCAGCGGGAAGACGTAGGGAAAGACGCGACCGTCGGTCGAATCGGTCCGGCCATGGTTGACGGTGATCAGCGGCACCTTGTCCTTGGTGATGCGGTCGATCATGGCGTAGGCGATGCCGACCGACAGCGGATTCCAGGCAGCGACGCCGAGCCGGTTCTTCAACCGCTCATAGACTTCGACGCCGCGCTCGACCTCGTACTGGGTCTCGCCCTCGTCCCAGGTCAGTTTTACGCCGTTGACGCCGCCGTCGCGGATATTGATTAGGTTCAGATAGTCGATGAAGCCGCCGAAGAAGCCGGTGCCGCCGGCGGCATAGGGGCCAACCCGATAGCTTTGCAGCGGAAAGAACTGCTCGTCGGCGTGGACCGCCGGTGCTCCAGCAAATGCAAGGACGCCCACTACCCCCAGCGCGAATTTCAAGTGTCGAAACCTCATCGTCAGCTCCTTGATGTGTCAGTTGCAGGAAACGTCTTGCGGAGGCCGGTCCACGCGGCCGACGCCGCGCGAAACCGGTCCCACAGCGCGATCAATCCGCGCGGCTCCGCGATCAAAAAGGCGATGATCAGCGCACCGATCACGATGCGCTGGCTCATCTCCAGCACGCCGGAGTCGAACACGCCACCGAGCAGAGCCGCGCCGAGCCGCGACAGGATCAGCGGAAACACCACGATGAAGGCCGCGCCGAGGAACGCGCCGCGCAGCGATGCCAATCCACCGATGATGATGATGAAGAGGATCTGGAACGAGCGATCGAGATTGAAGCCGGCCGGCTCGACTGTGCGCAGGTAGGCAAAGGCCCACAGCACCCCAGCGACCCCGATCAGGAACGAGGATACGCCGAACGCCAGCAGCTTGGTCCGTAGCAGCGGCACACCGATCACCTTTGCCGCGATCTCGTGATCGCGGACCGCGATGAAGTTGCGGCCGGTCTGCGATTGCAGCAGCAGCAAGGTCAGGATCGTCGCCACCGTCACGACGGCCAGCGAGAACAGGTAGCGGCCCGCCGCGCTGGTGAAGGAATAGCCGGCGATGGTCAGCGCTGGCGCATCGATCACGCCGGACGGATTGTCGTTGGAGAACCAGCCGAACTTGGTCAGCGCCCATTGTACGAAGAACTGCGCCGCGAGCGTCGAGACCGCGAGATAGAACCCGCGCAGCCGCAGGCTCGGCAGCCCGAACACGATGCCGATCGCGGCCGCGACGAGGCCGGCCAGCACCAGGTCGAGCAGCAGCGGCAACTCGGGCAAACGGAGATGCAGATTGTAGGCGGCATAGGCGCCGACCGCGAGGAACGCGGCCGAGCCGAGCGACACCTGCCCGGCATAGCCGGTGAGGACGTTGAGCCCGGCCGCGGCGAGCGCCAGCGCGAGGAACGGCGTCAGAACCGCGTCCATCAAATAATCCGAACCGGCGAGCGGGATCACGCCGAACGTAATCACTGCGCCGATGCCGATCAGGATGCGGTCGATGACGGGGAGGGTCTGGCGCGGGTTCGAGGTTGCGTCCATGTGCTAGACCCTCTCGACCAGCTTCTGCCCGAACAGTCCCGAGGGCCGCACCAATAGGAATACCAGCGCGACGACATAGCCCGCCCAAGCCTCGATGCCGCCGCCGACCAACGGGCCGACATAGACCTCGGCGAGCTTCTCGATCGCGCCGATTAGGAGGCCCCCGACGATGGCGCCGGCGATCGAATCGAAGCCGCCGAGCACGAGCACCGGCAGCGCCTTGAGCACCACCAGCGACAGCGAGAACTGCACGCCGAGCCGCGCGCCCCACAGCAATCCGGCGACCAGCGCAACGATGCCGGCGACCGTCCACACGATGGCCCACACCCGCGGCAGGCGAAGGCCGACCGCAAGTGCTGCAAACGGATCGTCGGCGACGGCGCGGAACGACAGCCCTGTCCGCGTGGTGCGGAAGAACAGCGCGAACAGCGCAACCAGGCTGCCCGCCACCGCCGCCGCGAACAGATCGAACCGGCTGATGAAGACGCCGACGATATCGAGCGGCACGTCGCTGATGCCGATGTCGAGACCGTGGACTTGGGTGCCCCACAACAGCTGCGCCGCGCCTTCGATCACATAGGACAGCCCCAGCGTCGCCATGAACAAGGTGATCGGCGGCTGGTTGACCAGCGGCCGCAACACCGTGCGCTCGACCGCGACACCGAGCGCGACCATGATCGCGAGTGTCGCCAGCAGCGCAAGCGGAAGCGCGACGCCGCGCTCGACCAGACTGACGAAGGTCAGCGCCGCGAACAGCAGCATCGCGCCCTGCGCGAAGTTGAGCACCCCCGAAGTCTTGTAAATCACCACGAAGCCGATCGCGACCAGCGAATACATCACGCCCGACAGCAGGCCGCCCACCAGCACTTCGATGAGGAATTGATAGTCAAACATCAAAGTGCGAACTCCGTTTCGTCCGCATGCGCGACGCCGAGATAGGCATCGACCACCGCCTGGTCGGACCGCACCTGGTCCGGCGTGCCGTCGGCGATTTTGCGGCCATAGTCGAGCACCGCGACGCGATCGGACAGCCCCATCACCACACCGATGTCATGCTCGATTAGGACGATGGTGGCGCCATAGCTGTCGCGGGCGTTGCGGACATGCGCGGCCAATTCGTGCTTCTCGCCGAGCGTGACGCCCGCAAAGGGCTCGTCGAGCAGCAAAAGCAACGGCCGCGCCACCAGCGCACGCGCCAACTCGACGCGCTTCTGCAAACCATAGGGCAAGGTTCCGGCGGCGCGGTCGCACACCTCGCGAAGGTGCAGGAAGCCGATGACGTCTTCTGCGGCGGCGCGGTTCTCCGCTTCGATCCGCCGTGCCAGAGGCGAGCCGGCGATCTGGCGCAGAAAGCCGGCGCGGACCCGGTGCGCCACTCCCATCAGGACGTTGTCGCGCACGGAGAGGCCCTTGAACACAGCGAGATTCTGGAACGTCCGCGCCACACCATGCTGCGCCAGCCGCGCCGTAGGTACATGGCCGAAGGAATGCTCGCCGAGCCAGACCCGGCCCCGGTCCGGCCGGTAGAGCCCGCTGATGACATTGAGCAGCGAGCTCTTGCCGGCACCGTTGGGGCCGATCACCGCGCGGATCTCGCCTTGTGCGACCTCGAGATCGATGTCGCGCAGTGCGGCGACGCCGCCGAACGAGAGCGAGATGTCAGCAAGCGCGAGCACCGGTTGGATCTCGCCACTGCCTCGTTTCACGAGCGCACGGTCCGCGACGTCCGCGCGCGCGGACAAGGGCGCAGAGAGAGCCGGCTCGACAAGGGCGCCATCCAATGGAAGCACACCCGCGCTTGCTGCGATCATGGTCACGCCAATGTTTCCCGAATCACTCGGCGGCCTGGACGTGCCGCGCCGCGTCCGCTTCCAGTGCACGCACCAGCGGAATGACGCGGCGGCCGAAATACTCGACCTCTTCCTGGAAATGGAGGAAGCCGAGCAGCACCAGGTCGACCCCGATCTTCTTGAGCGCGATGATGCGCTCGGCGATCTGCTCGGGCGTGCCTATCAGGTTGGTCTTGAAGCCGTCATTATACTGGACGAGATCCTCGAAGCTCGATTTGGCCCAATTGCCCTGACCTTCCGGCGAGGCTTTGCCGGCGTTCTTAACCTCGTGACCGAAGGCATTGACGGCCTCCGGATCGGCCTTGGCGATGATCTCGTTGAGGACGCTGCGCGCCTCAACCTCGCTGTCGCGCGCGATCGCGAACGCATTGACGCCGATCCTGACCGAATGGTTGTTGGCCCTTGCCTTGGCCCTGATGTCATCGACCTGCTTCTTGATCTCATCGACCGAATTGCCGTTAGTGAAGTACCAGTCCGACACCCGCGCGGCCATGTCGCGCGCCGCGCGTGAGCTGCCGCCCTGGAAGATCTCGGGCAGCGGCTGGGCCGGCTTCGGCTTCAGCGTGTAGTCGCTGAAGCGATAGAAATCGCCGCGGAAGGTGAAGCTGTCCTGGGTCCAGATCCCGCGCAGCGACCGGATGAACTCTTCCGAGCGCCGGTAGCGTTCGTCGTGATCGAGCCAAGGTTCGCCGATCGCGGTGAACTCGCCACGGAACCATCCAGAGACGATATTAACCGCAACGCGGCCCTCGGTGAGCTGGCTGATGGTGGCAATCTGCTTGGCGGCAACCGCCGGATTCCAAGGCCCGGGCAGCAGCGCCGCGATCACCTTCAGCTTCGTGGTCGCCGCGAGCAGCGCGTGGCTGAAGGCGACCGGCTCGTGCTGGAACTCGGCGCCATAGCCGGCCGTGAAGCGGATCTGGCTCAGGGCATAGTCGAACCCCGCCTGTTCCGCGATCTGCGCCAGTCGGCGATTGTAATCGATATCCCAGCCGGTTCGCTGCTCGATCTTGCTGATCACGAGGCCGCCGGAAACGTTCGGCACCCAATAGGCGAATTTGATCTGATCATGGTTCGCGGTCATAGGAATGTCCTTCTGAAGTTTGGATTTGCAAGTGTAACGCAAGCAGCACGATGCATTCACGCTGCGGCTGGTCAGCGGGTTACGACACAGCTCGTTCAAGCCGTCACTGAGATCGGGATGATGGGAAACTTTGCGCGATCAGCCCTGATCCGCGCCGGCGCGCAATCGGTGCGTCAACAACACGGTGCGCGATACGACATCAGCTGCGCAACGCAGGTTCGAGATCGGTCAAAGAGGCCCCTGAAAGTCATCCGCGTTCCCCTCGCAAGCATCATCGGCGAGCAACCAATACTCTCAGAGAAAGTTGGGACCAGCGAGTCCAAGCCAAACTCTTTTTCAGCGCGTCCGGGAAAGCGGTATTCTTTTGTTGACGCGAAACGCGACGATTGTTGCCATGCGGGCGAAAACTCGGCTGCGAATACTCACCTGCTGAAGTTAATGGCAAGCGGTTTTGATAGCAAAATCGAGAGCCGTCCAACAAGTGTATCGCTGGACCTCCATTGCATCAGCAGTTGAATTTCCTGCCGTCGGAATAACACAAGCGCGAAGACTGTGGTTATCCATTTGCCAAATCCAAGCAGTTCCTTGCGATGCGGTGTCGCTGGCATAGTTTATCCAATAGGAGGTTGCGGCCGCCGTCGATCGATAGGTTGGATTGGACAGATTACGTTGACCCCCTCTATTCAGAAACGAAATGATCGGCGCTGTCGGGCAGCGAGGGTCTACTTCGCCGCTGAATCTCCCTCATACAGCGAGGCACGTTTGTTTTTCATTTGGTATGCTATCTCGCGGTGAGATCCTTCTCCGTCGAGGCTGGTTCGAAGAACGCCTTTGCCTTTAGATGATTTCGCAGAGCGACTGGCCTGTACGGGCCAAAGCTCGTAAAGTTGCGGACCGAGCTCATCGCAAGCCTTTGATAGGCCGTCTCGTGAAGTAGCGCGTTTTCTAGCACGTCGCGGACTACTTTCGACCAACGGAATGCGGTTCGGTGTTGAATTCCACCATCCAGTCGAGTGTGATGTCAGACAGCCGAGAGGATAGCTTCGGCTGTCACAGGTTGTTGAGATTGCAGAACCTGCGATAAGGCGGCGCCACCTCAAGTTCGAATAAGATCCTTCCGGCTATTGAGCTGCTCCCCACTGTCCCCGGAGCAAAGGGCCGCCGCCACTCCACTGCGCTTCAGGACTGCAAGCAAAATTGTCCGATTCGCAGTCGTAAGCCGCCGATTACCCCATCCACGCGCCGGTAGGACTGCTCGACGAGTGGTTTTCGTCTACACTTAGGACCTAACGCTCTGATCCAAAGGCAGCGCGCCCCCACGAGCAACGCGTTCAAGGAATGCCGAAGCGCAAGATCGACAAGCTCGCTCGCGCAAAAGCGCGGCCCGATCCTGCCCAATGGGGTGAGGATGAAGTAATGACCCTTGTCGAGGCCGCGGCAGTGTTCTTCCCACTCGGTCCGTTGACAATATCATCGTTGCGCAGAGCCGCGGCCACCGGGACTCTTGAAATCGCCAAAGTTGCGGGCAAGGATCTGACAACCCCTCGAGCGATCTGCAAATTGGTCAAGCCGTCATGCCGGGCCGCAGAGCCAAGCCGCCACGACTCTGGTTTAGAGAGGACGATGAAACCTGGATCATCCTCGATCGTGGCCGGCAAATCCGCACAGGCTGCAGCCGCGACGACATTGACGGAGCTGCGAAGGCGCTCGAGACCTATATCGGCGAGCGACATACCAGCACCATCGGGGCAACTGACCCGAACGTCCTCGCGATAGCCGACGTCCTCACAGCCTACGAAATTTCAAAGCGGCCCAAGGACACGAGCGATGAACGCGCGTGGGCACAACATGACCTGCTGCTCATTCGCTTGCTCGATCTTAACAACTTTTTTGGCGATAAAACCGTCAGTCAGCTCAAAGCTCAGCTTTGTCGCGACTTTGTCGATTGGTCCACCGGTACTGCGAACGACAATCATAGGAAAGCCGGCATCAAGCCACGCAACGGGACAGTCTCTGATCAAACCGCACGACGCCGACTCGAAGATCTACGCGCTGCCGTGAACGCCTACCACGCCGAGCATACGCTCACCGTCGTTCCAAAGGTCACTCTTCCTCCTAAAGCCGAAGGACGACACCGATGGCTAACGCGCAACGAGGCAGCGCGCCTACTCGGAGCAACAATCGGCTACGTGTGGGACACGGAGCAGGAAACGTGGAAGCGCAGCGAGGATGGCGAGCTCGCGCGCCGGGAGCGGTGGATCATTCGCCGTCGCTATCCCGCGGCGCGCTTCTGCCTGATCGGTATCTACAGTGCTCGTCGCGAAGAGACCATCCGGCGCACCCAGTGGCTGCCAACAACGACCCATCCATGGATGAACCTTGACGCGATGGTCTACCAGGGCAAAGGGGCGCTGGAGCAGTCGACCAAGAAACGGCGGCCGCCGGCAAAGATCGCTAGCCGCCTGCGTCCGCATCTGATTCGATGGCGCAGGATCGACCAAGCTCGATCTGCAGAACTCCGCGCCTCAGGGGTTATGAGAGACGGTGAACAAATCCGGTTCGTCGTGAACCGCATGCACGACGGCCAGCCGCTTGCCGGCAAGATCAGGTCAGCCTGGAATGGTATTCTGGAGGACGCCGGGCTGGGCGACGACGTCGTCCGGCATTCACTGCGCCATACAGCGGCGACATGGTTGATGCAGGCGGGCGTCGACATGTGGGAAGCCGCTGGCTGGCTCGGCATGACCGTTGAGCAATTAGAGGCCAACTATGGCCATCACCACCCGGACTTTCAGGAAGAGGCGGCGGAAGCTTTTGGGGCAAGGCGCTGAGCTGACCACTACTCTGCGCGAGCTATTCGTGCTTTGATATCCGCCAAATCAGCTCGTAGGTCCGAAGGGAGGACTTGTGGTGCTCGATGGTGTTCGATGTAACATCCCGACAGGGGCTAGTTCCCTCGCGCTTCCCGATCGTCTTTTTTCCGATTTAGAACAGTACAAGTCCGCCGCGGACCGCCGTTCGACGTCCTTGACGGGTGCTTCGAGGGCGACAGACATGGCTGCCGAGCTTCAAATCGTTGCGCATTTCGTTGCGCACAAAAAACACAGAACCTATAAGCGCTTGAAAGAATGGTCGGAGTGGCAGGATTCGAACCTGCGACCCCTGCGTCCCGAACGCAGTGCTCTACCGGGCTGAGCCACACTCCGACTAAGAGGCCGGCTTATAGCGTCGCGTTTCGGGGACCGCAAGGGACCACAGGCAACCAATTGAGGAATTGAGTCACAGTGGATACAGGCCTGAAAACGCATGTTTTGCCCGCCGGCGCAGCCGCCACGGCGACCGCGGCCGGGGTTCTGGCCGAGGGCGGCCTGGTGGCGTTTCCAACCGAGACGGTTTATGGGCTCGGTGCCGACGCCGGCAACGCCGCCGCGATCGCCCGGCTCTACCAGGCCAAGGGCCGGCCGGCCTTCAATCCGCTGATCGCCCATGTCGCCGATCTCGGCGCCGCACGCCGGATCGCCCTGTTCGACGGTCAGGCGCTGCGACTGGCGGAAGCGTTCTGGCCCGGTCCCCTGACCCTGGTGCTGCCAAAGGCGCTGTCCTGCCCGGTCGCTGAGCTCGCGACCGCCGGGCTCGATACGGTCGCGATCCGCATTCCGGCCCACAAGGTGGCGCGCGACATCATCAAGGCGTTCGGCGGTGCCGTGGTAGCGCCGTCGGCCAATCTCTCCGGCCATGTCTCGCCCACCACGGCCGAGCACGTGAACGGCGACCTGGCGGGCCGGATCGACATGATCGTCGATGGCGGCCCGGTCGAGGTCGGCGTCGAATCCACCATCGTCGGCTGCTTCTCCGATCCCGTGCTGCTGCGACCGGGCGGGCTGACGCGCGCCGAGATCGAGCGCGTGCTCGGCCATCCGCTGAAATCGCCGCCGCAGGACGCCGAGAGCGACGCTCAGCCGATCGCCCCGGGCATGCTCGCGTCACATTATGCGCCGCGAACACCGGTCCGGCTCAATGCCAGCGACGTCCATGTCGGCGAAGCCTTGCTGGCGTTCGGGCCGGTCAAGGTCGGACGGCGCGAATGCGCCTCGGTGGAGATGAACCTGTCCGAGCGCGGCGATCTCGCCGAGGCCGCCGCCAATCTGTTCGGCTACCTTCGCACGCTCGACAAGAGAAATGCAGATGCTATCGCAGTGATGCCCATCCCCGAGGACGGGCTGGGCGAAGCCATCAACGACCGGCTGCGCCGCGCAGCGGTTGGGCGGTAGCTAGCATGACCCGGAAAGCTGCGAGCCGGTTTCGCCTGCGACAGACGCGACGCGTTTGCGCCGAGGTCATGCCAGAATAAAGATCCCGACTGAGCGAAAGACCAAGAAGAAATGAACATCGTCCAATCAGCGGTGCCGCCGCTTCCGCCCGAATTGCTTGCAAAATTCCGCGCCATCGTCGGCGACAAATACGCCGTGACCGATGCCGCCGACATCGAGCCTTACGTCACCGAGGAGCGTGACCTGTTTCACGGCCGCTCGCCGCTGGTGCTGCGCCCGGGCTCGACGGCCGAAGTCGCCGCGATCTGCAAGCTTGCCAGCGAGCACAGGATCGCGCTGGTGCCGCAGGGCGGCAACACGGGCCTCGTCGGCGGCCAGACGCCGCACAATGGCGAGGTCGTGGTGTCGCTGCGGCGCCTCGACAAGATCCGCGACATCGATGTCGAATCCAACACCATGACCTGCGAGGCCGGCGTGGTGCTGCAAATCGCCCAGCAGAAGGCAGCCGACGTCGACCGGCTGTTCCCGCTGTCGCTCGGCGCGGAGGGCAGCTGTACCATCGGCGGCAACCTCTCGACCAATGCCGGCGGCACCGGCGCGCTCGCCTATGGCGTGGCGCGCGAGATGGCGCTCGGCGTCGAGGTCGTGCTCGCGGATGGCCGCGTGCTCAACGCGCTGTCGAAGCTGAAGAAGGACAATACCGGCTACGATCTGCGCAACCTCTTCATCGGTGCCGAAGGCACGCTCGGCATCATTACCGCCGCAACCTTGAAGCTGTTTCCGAAGCCGCGCGCGGTCGAGACTGCCTATGTCGGCCTGAAGTCGCCGGCGGCAGCACTCAAGCTGCTGTCGATCTCGCGCAACGAGGCGGCCGGCAGCCTGACCAGCTTCGAATTGCTCGCCGATATCGCAGTCGATTTCTCGATCCGCCACGGCATCGATATCCGCGATCCGCTGGAGAGCAAGCATGCCTGGTACGTGCTGATGGAATTGTCGTCGTCGCGCGACGATGCGCGCGATGCGCTGGAGGCGATCCTCGCCCAGGGCATGGAAGATGGCATCGTCGACGATGCGGTCATCGCCGCCAATCTGAGCCAGCGCCAGGCGTTCTGGAAGCTGCGCGACGAAATGTCTGCGGCGCAAAAGCCGGAGGGCGGCTCGATCAAGCACGACATCTCGGTGCCGGTCGCAGCGGTGCCCGCCTTCATCGCGGAGGCCAATGCTGCGGTCGTGAAGCTGATCCCGGGCGCGCGGCCGGTGCCGTTCGGCCATCTCGGCGACGGCAACATCCACTACAATGTCAGCCAGCCGGTCGGCGCCAATGCGGCCGACTTCCTGGCGCGCTGGCACGACGTCAACGCCGTGGTGTTCGAGATCGTGCTGCGGATGGGCGGCTCGATTTCGGCCGAGCACGGCATCGGCGTGCTCAAGCGCGACGAGCTGCCCGACGTCAAGGACAAGGTCGCGATCGAGCTGATGCGGCAGGTCAAGGCGATGCTCGATCCGCTCGGCATCATGAACCCGGGCAAGGTGCTGTGACCGTGCAGGCGACAATGCCCTCCTCCCTCGCCATTGCAGAGATCACCGACGCCGACGTCGCCGCTGTCGTCGCGCTGTGGCAGGCGTGTGGCCTCACCCGGCCGTGGAACGATCCGGCTGCCGACATCGCGCTGGCGCGGCGCGGACCAAGCTCCGCCATCCTGGTCGGCCGCAGCTCGGACTCGATCGTGGCGACCGCGATGGTCGGCCATGACGGCCATCGCGGCTGGGTCTATTACGTCGCCGTCGATCCGAGCAGCCAGGGCAAGGGGCTTGGCCGCGCCATCATGGCGGCGGCGGAGGACTGGCTGCGCAATGCCGGCGTGCCGAAACTGCAATTGCTGGTGCGGCGGGAGAACGCCAAGGCCGGCGCATTCTACCAATCGCTCGGCTATGAGGAATCGACCTCGGTGATGCTGGCCAAATGGCTCGACGGTCGCGAAGCGACGTCGTGACCGAATTGAGGATCGACGCATGAGCATCGCCGACCGCGTCCGCGTCAAGGACGTCCAGCTGCTGTCGAAGCGCCGCTACGAGCTGAAGAGCACGACCTTCGACTACCGCCGCAGCAATGGCGAATGGCAGACCCAGGTGCGCGAGGTGTATGACCGCGGCAATGGCGCGGCGCTGCTGCCCTACAATCTGAAAACCCGCACCGTGGTGCTGGTGCGACAGTTCCGCTATCCCGCTTTCGCCAACGGCTATGATGATCTCCTGATCGAGGTCGCCGCCGGCATGCTCGACGATGCCGCGCCGGAGATGCGCATTCGTGCCGAGGCCGAGGAAGAGATCGGCTACCGGCTCAATCATGTGCGCAAGGTGTTCGAGGCCTTCATGACGCCGGGTGCGGTCACCGAGAAGCTGCATTTCTTCGTCGCCGAATACGATGCCGCGATGCGCGTCGGCGACGGCGGCGGGCTCGCCGACGAGGGCGAGGACATCGAGGTGCTGGAGCTTGCGATCGACGACGCGCTCGCCATGATCAGTGATGGCCGCATCGTCGACGGCAAGACCATCATGCTGCTGCAATACGCAGCGCTGCATCTGTTCAGGTGAACGCAGCGCCGTCCCGGCCAGGACCCGAGGCGGCTCGCGCCATCAGCTAGACAAAATATCGAAAACAACCCCATGCAAAGTAGCCGGCGGTGGCCGGCGCTCGACTTGACACGTCGGGCAACTCACGGATACGATTCCAGTATTCCGAAATCACGCAGGCGCACGCTGGCCCTGGAGCCATTTCCGTTCCGATGGAATCGGAACGGGCGATCATGCTCTAGGCCCGTCTCCCTATCGCATCGTGATCGCAAGGCCGCTCAGATCGGCGTTGGCCATCAGGCCGACCTGGTGGCCGGTCAATTCGAGCACCGCGCCCTTCTGATTGGTCAGCACGATCGCGCGCGCACCGCGGCCGACGGCAAGCCCGGCACCCGCCGCGCCGTAGACGCCAGCGACGTCGGACGGGCGATTGATGTTGCTGACGCGGCCGCGCAGCACGGTCTTCGAGCCGCCGAACACCAGGCCGTAGTCGAGACCGCCGGTGGACAGCCGATAGGAGCGGCCGCGGAACGTCAACACGCCGCTGCCGCCGGAGCCGCCGATGAACCAGCCGGCCTTGTAGATCGTGAGCGTCACGAAGCCGCTGTCGGCGCGCGCGGCGGTGGAGACAGCGAGGCCGGTGAAGGCCAGCAGCGCGACCAGCGCGGCGCGAAGGGTGGATGAGAATTTCATGTGCAGTCTCCCCAAGATCAGTTCACGTCGATTTGCTCGCGTCGCGACGCGAGCCCGAATCGCAACGCGCCGACTGTAGCAAGCGCTTCGTCCGGCGCAATTTGGCACAGCCGGCGCCGATTGGTGACGGGAATGTTCGCGGGAACCGTGTTGAACCTGTTCCCGGGGTTGTAACACTCACTGCATGTCCGGGGCGACCGGCCCCAGAGCTCCAGGATTTCCCGCGGAGCATTCACTTTTTCAAACCGGAGATTTCCCATGCGTCGTCTTGCAATTGCCTGTGCCGCCATGGCCGCCACTGTGTCCGTGCTTGCTGCGGCAAGCCCGGCCAGCGCCACGCCCTATCATCTGATCCGTTGGCAAGACACCGGCTTCTGCCAGATCTGGGACCAGAGCGTTCCGACCACGCCGTGGCCCGCGAACTTCGCCGTCGTCAGCGAGGAGCTGCCGACCTTCGACGCCGCGTTCAGCTACAAGACCGGCCTCCTCAACAACGGCACCTGCTCGTTCTGAGCGCCCCGATCACGCACAGGGTGGACGCGCAGCAATAGCGCGGCGTCCGCCCTCGTGCTGTCAGGCCGCACGCGATCGCGCGTCAGTGATGCTTGATCAGCGCATCACGCGCGGCGGCGAGCTCGAGGAATGCCGGGCCATTGCCGCCGCCGTCGGGATGCACCGTCTTGGCGGCGCGCTTGAACGCCTGATGGACCTCGTTCGCGGCGAGGCGGCGGCCGAACGGCAGGCCCAGCAATTGCCGGTAGCGCTCTTCCTGCGTCAGCGTCTTCGGCGTCAAGCCGCGCCGGCCGAATTGCGGCGCGGACAGCATGTGCAGCGCATCGCTGACGATGCCGAGACGGCGCAGCGCCATCGATCTGGTGCGGCGGTCGGCCGATTTCAGCGCCGCCTGGCGCAGGATCGGCAGCACCTGTGCGGCCGCATGCCGCAGCGTTTCGTCGATGTCGGTGGTGGCGATCTCGGCGATCATCCTGGCCATGTCGCGATAGTCGGGATCAGGCGCCGCGCAGAAGCGCTCGATCGCGACTTTCCATTGTCTGATTTGCGGGTCCATGATCGGTCCGTGCTGTCATCCGAATCCGGATAACAGCAACGCGCAAACGCGGCTTGGCGTTTCGGTTGGCGCAGTTTTGAATAGTGTTGTCGGCAACGCTCAGAAATCAGAACGAGGAAACACCATGGCCCTTCTCGACAATCACATCGCCGTCATCACGGGTGCAGGCTCGGGCATCGGCCGTGCCATCGCCGCGGGCTACGGCCGCGAGGGTGCGCACGTGGTGCTGCTCGACATGAACGGCGATGCGGCGGCGGAAGCGGCCAAGGAGATCCGGAACGCCGGCGGCAAGGCGGAGAGCTTTGCGCTCGACGTAACCAATCTCGACGCCTGTATCGCGATGGCGAAGCAAATCGCCGACAAGGTCGGACCGGTCTCGATCCTGGTCAACAATGCCGGCATCGCGCGCCGCAACGGCATGCTCGGCACTGAGGAGGCCGTGATCAAGGATTGGGAAGACATCATCTCGATCAATCTCACCGGCGTCTTCAACGTGACGCATTCGTTCCTCGCGCCGCTGCGCAAGAACAAGGGACGGATCGTCAATATCGGCTCGATCCAGTCCTTCGTGCATCTGCGCACCCCGAGCTCACCGGCCTACACCGCCTCGAAACACGGCGTGCTCGGTTTCACCAAGGCATTGGCCGCCGAGCTCGGCAAGGACGGCGTGCGCGTCAACGCGATCGGCCCCGGCTTCATCGAGACGCCGCTGAACGAGAAGGTGCGCGCCTCCAATCCCGACCTCGTGAAGGTCTTCATGGACCACACCCCGCTCGGCCGCGCCGGCAAGCCGGAGGACATCGTCGGTCCGGCGATCTTCCTTGCCTCGGACCTGTCGGCCTATGTCTCGGGATCGATCGTGATGGTCGACGGCGGCTACCGGACACTGTGACGGATGGAACCGCAATCGTGGCGATTTCTGGGTATTTTGCTTACAAAGCAGGGAGTTAGCCGCGCGTTAAGGAACCGTTAACCAAACCGGCACACCGTGGATCTACGGGGTAGTTGGTTCTCGATGTCTGCGCCTCATCGACGAGGCGGGCGTTGATCGGGAGGAGTTCATGTCTTACGCGTCCACCGTACCGTCGCCGGAAGCTCTGCTGCCGACGCTGGCTCCAAATGAAATCGTCCCACTGCTGATCGGCGCGACCGTCGATGAAGTCGAGCGCGAACTGGTGCTGCAAACGCTCGCGCGCTGCGACGGCAACCGCACCCGCGCCGCGCGCGTGCTGGGACTGTCGGTGCGAACGTTGCGGAACAAGATCCGCGAATATTCGGCCGACGGCATCGACGTGCCGCACAGCGAGCACGCCGCGGCCTAAGCTGACGTTAGATCAGTTCGATCGCAAGGCGCCGCCAGCGCGACAACAGCTGGCGGTCATCGTCACCAAGGCAAGGTGCCAGATACGCGTCGCTCGTCGCTATCTGTTGCAGCGTCCGGTCGACCAGTGCGGTCGCATAGTCCCAATAGTCGCGCCGGCCGCTTGGGTCCGCCGCGACGAGGGATTTTGCGAGGATCTCGACATAGATCGCGGAGACGGCCTTGTGCCACAGCGGACCTGCGCGCATCTCCACCGAAGGCGCGCCGGGCCGCGCCTGCCACATCAGCCAGTAATCTTCTTCGCCGCCTCCCCAACTCGATGACGGCAGCGACGGATCAAGACATGGCGAGCGACACCGCAGCGGCTGCATCGTGTGCGCGTCGCAGAACACCGAATAGCCGAGCTTGTCGTACCAGCCGACGCGGAGCAATCTGCCGATCGTGGCTTGCTCATCCGCCGCCAGCTGCCGCCTGCCCGTCCGCTCGAGACCCGCGATGATCGCTTGCAGATGATCGCGATCGAACGGCTCGACCTCGAGCACCACGCCGATATTGCGCGGAAACAGCGCATCCAGCATGCCGCCCATCTCGCGATAGAACGTGCGCGCCAGCCCGCCGCCGCGCCACGTCTTCGCGATGCCGACGTGGTTGCAGTAGATCAGCTCGCTGGCGTGATCGTAGGTGAAGAAGCCGAGCCCGATCGCACGCCCGGCGGCGCACAGGATGAAGCAGCGCGAGTCGAGACGATAGGACATCTCCTGGCCGCTGACGCTGAATTGCCGCCGCGCGCCGACATCGCCGGACAACAGCCAGCGCACGATGTCATCGGGACTGTCGCGCTCGCTCGCGGGGAACAGCTCCGCATAGAGATCGAGCACGCCGGTGCCGCGAAAGCTCGCTTCGTCGAGCACATCGCGTCGCGTCACGACAATGTCGAGCGGCTGGGCCCGTTCGCCGTAGCTGCCGTCCAGAACCTGCAACACATCCTCCGTCACAATCTTCGCATCGAATTATGACTGTTGATCGCTCGCGTCGGTGCCCTCAGGCAGAATTGAAGCCGTCGTCCAACCTCTGTTACAAGCGGCTTCACATCGCGACGGAGCATATCAGTGGCTGACGAGACAACTTCCCGCCGAGGAGCGCAGGGGCCGCAGGGCCGTCAGGGCGAGCCGGGAAAGCCCGGACCGCAGGGACATCCGGGGCGGCCGGGGCCGGAAGGTGCGCGTGGCAAGCCGGGTCCGCAGGGCAAGGCCGGCGTGGTCGGAAAGGCCGGCCCCCAGGGCAAGCCGGGCGCGCAAGGCAAGGCTGGCGTGCAGGGTCCGCGCGGCGAAGCTGGTCAACAGGGCCCGCAGGGTCCGGCCGGCCCGCGCGGTGAAGCCGGCCCGCCCGGCCAATTGCCGTCGATCGAGCAGGTGATGCCGTGGCTGCACATGATCTTCGACGCCTGGGAAGACTACAAGCGCACCAAGGAGCGTGAAGCCGCAGAGCTCGCCGAACGCGATGCCGCCGAGCGCGCGGCAGCGGAGGCGATCGCCCTTGACGTCGATGCGATCGATTTCGCTGATGATGACGACGAGGACGACGATCACAAGAAAAAGAAGAAGCACCGCAAGAAGGACAAGAAGTAACCCTTCTTGTCATCACGCAGCGACACGGCCGGCGAAATCCGTGTCGTGGTCGATGCTTACCGCTCCGCGCCCGGATTGGCCGGAGGGTCGGACGGACGGGCGAGCTGCATGAGCTGGAAGACCCAGCGCATCGCGTAGTACCAGGCAACACCCGCGAACGCCCCGCAGGCCGACAGAATGATCACGTTGGCGAGGTCGATCGTGCCGCTCGACCACAGCATGCCGCAGGTCCAGAGCACGGCGAACGCAATCGAACAGAGTGTGAGCAGGGCGGCAGGCTTCATGGCGTTTGCTCCGGGACCGGGGTGAACGGCCACGATGCCCGTGGGCGCGGCGCCCTACCGTGACCTGCGTCACGGAATGCGCCCGGCCTCAGCCGAACCGCAGCCGCGAACGCTCCCTCGCCTTCTCCGCCTCGACCTCGCGATCGCGCGCCGGCGACGTGGTCTGCAACGAGACCAGGAGCCTGCGCGCGGCGTCCGAGACCTCGGTCACGGCGAGGTTGAAGGCGGCCTCATTGGCCTGCGACGGCTTGTTGAAGCCGGACAATTTGCGCACGAATTGCAGCGCCGAAGCGTGGATCTCGTCCTCGGTAGCGGGCGGCTCGAAGTTGAACAGCGTCTTGATATTGCGGCACATGTCGGTCTCCCTCGCCCGCATTTCGGGGCTTGTGTCTCAAAGACGATCGGCTGCTGCAAAATACGACATCGTGGTCTATTCTGGCAGCCTCATCATCCACGATGGAAACGAGGTTCCGGATGAGCCACGTGATCTACAAGGTCGTCCAGCACGATGGCGGCTGGGCCTATACCGTCAACGGAGTGTTCTCGGAACCGTTTCCAAGCCATGCTGCGGCGCTTGCCGCCGCCCGGCGCGCCGCCAACGAGCAGCGCGTTCCCGGGCGCACCGAGGCGATCCAGTACGAGACGTCGGACGGCAAATGGCTGACCGAAACCGCCTCCGGCAACGACCGCCCGGAGACCGAGGTCGAGGACGGCCGCTAGAGCGTTTTCGAGCGAAGTGGACACCGGTTCGCGTGAAGAAAACGCGTCAAAACAAGAATCTAGAGCTTCGGTTCTGATTCAATCAGAACTGACGCTCCAGTTTCACGCTCGCACTTTCAAAACGGAACCTGCACGCCGAGCCGATCGAAGAACGCTCTTCCCCGGTCGGTAATCCGCAACGCGCGCGGAATCCGATGCGGCGCAACGCCGCGCATCGCGACCAGCCGCGCCAGCACGGCATTGGCGAACGGACCGGCGAGATGCGGCACGCGCTCGGTCCAGTCATTGCAGAGCCGCAGATGCGACAGTCGTGCCGGATCGAATTCAATCCCTTCGGCGCGACACCAGGCCAGCCCCTGCTCGGTCACCCGACCATCGCGGCCGTCGATGATGACGAACCGGCGGCGCACCAGCGCATTCGACAGCAGCACGCCGAGCTGACCCGCCAGATGATGGTAGCAGGTGCGCGATTGCCTGAGCTGCTCAGCAGGCATCGCCCGCTTGCGCCCGGCAGCGGCCTTCGCCGCAAGATCGACCAGGTTCTCGATCAGCGCCGCGACGTCGTCGTCCCTGATCCGGTAATATCTGAACCTGCCCTGCGCCCACACCGACAGCACGCGCGCATCCACCAGCTTCTGCAGATGCGCACTGGCGCCTTGCGGCGAAATGCCGGCCACCGCGGCAAGCTCGCCCGCCGGCAGCGCCTTGCCGTCGGCCAGCGCGCTGACCATGGCCTCGCGCACCGGATCGCCCAATGCCTCGGCGATCCGCGAAAATCCCGTCTGCACGGATTGGGATGATCTCAACGCATCGTCCTCCAGATCACGCAAGAACGTCCTATCCGCATTCATCGTGCCGTGAAACTCATTTCAGTTTTTCCTGAAACGTCGCGACAGCCTGTCCCGATCAAATCGGTGCCGTCAGACGAACACAAGGGAACAATCATGGCAGCCCACAATACCGACGCGGAACGCATCTACAAACTCTGGGACGAGGCCCTCGGCAACAAGGACCTCGAGGCGGCGTTGGCGCTTTACGCACCCGATGCCTCGATCGAAAGCCCGCTGGTCCAGCATTTGATGCAGACCAAAGACGGGATCGTCCACGGCCGCGACGCATTGCGCGAGTTCATCACGCGCGTGTTCCGCACCAACCCGCCGCAGCGGCGACGCTTCAAGCAGGGTTTCTTCAGCGACGGCCGGATTCTGACCTGGGAATATCCGCGCCAGTCTCCGGATGGCGATCAGATGGATCTCGTCGAGGTCATGGAGATCAAGGACGGCCTGATCCAACGTCACCGGGTCTATTGGGGATGGTATGCGCTCAACGTGCTGAGAGCGAGCTGAACACATCTTCGCCAGTTGCGCGGCGCAGCGCTCGGACAACGCCTTTCCGTCATGCTAGGCTTGCGTCGAAGCGGCTGGACAAATGCGCCGCGCGTGGGGAGAAGCACCATGATCCGTTTGTGCGCGGCGCTTCTGGCCGCTCTCGTCTCGATGTCGGTACCGGCCATGGCTGCAGATTATCCCGCGCCGCAGGATGGCGAGTGGATCGCAAAGGACTTCAAGTTCCACAGCGGCGAGGTGATGCCGGAACTGCGGCTGCACTACACCACGGTCGGCGCGCCGACCGGACAGCCGGTGCTGGTGCTGCACGGCTCCGGCGGCTCGGCTGCAAGCATGCTGACGCCGACCTTTGCCGGCCAGCTGTTCGGCCCGGGCCAGCCACTCGACGCTGCGAAATACTACATCATCATTCCCGACGGCATCGGGCACGGCAAATCGTCGAAGCCGTCCGATGCGATGCGGACGAGCTTTCCGAAATACGACTACAACGACATGGTCGACGCGCAGTACCGGCTGGTCACCGAAGGGCTCGGCATCAAGCATCTGCGGCTCGTGATCGGCAATTCGATGGGCGGCATGCACACCTGGATCTGGGGCGTGCGCTATCCGCAAATGATGGACGCCCTGGTGCCGATGGCCTCGCAGCCGACGGCGATGGCGGCGCGCAACTGGATCCTGCGGCGGACGATGCTGGACACGATCCGCAACGATCCCGATTACAATGGCGGCAACTACACCAGCCAGCCGCGAATGATGAAATACGCCATCGCCGCCTATCGCTTCGCCAGCGCCGGCGGCACGCTCGGTTACCAGGCGCTGGCGCCGTCAGCGCCGCAGGCTGACAAGATGGTCGATGACCAGCTGGCATTGCCGGTCACCGCAGACGCCAATGACTACATCTATCAATGGGAGGCCTCGCACGACTACGATCCGTCGGCGGGACTGGAGAAGATCGAGGCCACCCTGCTTGCGATCAACGCGGCCGACGATGAGCGCAATCCGCCGGAGACCGGCGTCACCGAGGCGGCAGTGAAGCGGATCAAGAACGGCAGGATTGACCTGATCCCGGCGAGCAGCGAGACCCGCGGCCATCTCACGACCGGCGATGCCAAATTCTATGCCAGGCAATTGCAGGAGCTGCTGCAGAGCGCGCCGCAACGGACGATGTAGCGATCGAGAGCTGGGCGATGTCCGCAAATCGCTTCCGCAAGGTCGCGCTGAGCCTGCCCGAGGTGATCGAGGGCGCGCATCACGGCACCACCGACTTCCGCGTCGGCAAGCGCATCTTCGCAACGCTCGGCTATCCCGATAAGGATTGGGGCATGGTGAAGCTGACGCCGGAGCAACAGGCTGTCGTGGTCGAGGCCGAGCCCGACATCTTCCGGCCGGTGCCGGGCGGCTGGGGCAAGAGCGGCAGCACCAATGTCCGCCTCGCCAAAGCCGATCAGCTGACGTTGCGCAGCGCGCTCACGATGGCCCGGGACAATATCGCAGCCAAGCCTGCAACGAAGGCGCGCGCGAAGAAGCCAGCCTGAAGCGCTGGCGATCCCGCACTGCATCACGGACGACGGCGCTGTCTCGCTGATTCTTTGGGCATGCATCTCGTGCGCGGTTCGTGCCTAATTGCACCAACATCGGATTCGCGCGAGACGATGCGCGCGCGTCACGCACAAGGTTGTCGCGGAGGGTGCGATGCGAAGGCTCACGCATGGCGCAGTGCTTGCGTGGCTCGCCATGACGGCGGGCGCAGCGCTGGCGTTCGACAACGGCCAATACGACAACGTGCCGCCAGATATCCGCGCCTGGTTCAAGAGCGTGATCGCGCCGAACGGCGTGCCGTGCTGCGATATCTCCGACGGCCATCGCACGAGCTATGACGTTCGGGGCGGCGCCTATTGGGTGCCGATCGAGGGCGAATGGATGATGGTGCCGGAGCGCGCGATCATCCGCGATCGCGGCAATCCCGTCGGCGAGGCCGTGGTGTGGTACGTCCACCACCGCGGCAACATCATCATCAGCTGCTTCGTTCCGGCGGACGCGGTCTGAGGCGCAGCCGCGCAGTCGCGCAGTCGCGCCAATTTGAAACAGATACCTTCTGTTAACCTTACTTCTTAACCAATAATTAAGGATGAGTTTGCGGACGCCCCAATGAGCAGCCTAGCGTCCGCACAATGCTCCGTAATCGATTGGTGCGTGCCATGAGCCTTCGAAGGATGGCGTATCGAACATATGGGGCGCTGACGGCGTCCCTGATCGCTTCCCTTGGCGTTGCAGCGCTGCTGCTCGCTTCCTCCACCGCGACCAATGCGAGATCCGGAACGGCGCCGCGCGGCACGTTTTCCGCGCACCATCCGGCCTTCCGTCATCATGTGCGCGTGCCCGGCATCGTATTGCCGGGGACAAGCGGATATTACGACGACGCCGTCGCCGGCGTTCCCTTCGCCGCCGAGGTTCCGGCGCCGGCGTCGAACGACGTTCGCTACACCTACACCCAGGACGTGCCATGGGATTGGGCGCATCGCTATCCGCCGGCCGTGGTGCCGTCGGATCGGCCCTACGTGTCGAGCTGCCCCACCGAGAGCGTGACGGTACCCGGCCGCGATGGCGATCGCACCATCAACATCATCCGCTGCTACTGACCGATCGATCGCGCCTGATCGCGAAAACGAAAGAGGCCGCCCGCAAGGACGGCCTCTCGCATTTTTTTAAGACGCGCTTCGATCCGCGCGACGCCGATCAGGACTCCTCGCCCTTCAGATGACCGACGTGCTTCTGGGTGTAGAGCTCAAGACCGATGCGCTTGATCAGGTCGAGCTGGGTCTCCAGGAAGTCGATGTGGTCTTCCTCGTCCTTCATCAGCTTCTCGAACAGGTCGCGGCTGACATAGTCCTTGACGCCGTGGCAGTAAGTCGCCGCTTCCTGGTAGAGCGTGCGGGCGCCGATCTCGGCGGCCAGGTCACACTCGATGATCTCCTTGACGTCCTGGCCGATCTTCAGCGGATCGAGCACCTGCAGGTTCGGGAAGCCGTCGAGAAACAGGATGCGGTCGACGAATTTGTCGGCGTGCTCCATCTCCTCGATGGATTCCTTGCGCCAGACCTTGGCCATCTCCAGGAGGCCCCAATTGTTGAGCATCCGGTAGTGCAGCCAGTACTGATTGATGGCGGTCAGTTCGCTGCGCAGCCCCTTGTTCAGATAATCGATGACCTTCGGGTCGCCTTGCATGATCCACTCCACCTGTCGTGGCCAAAACCGGCCAGCACTAAATTTAGAATGCTTCTAAATCAGATTACCGGAGAGAGCAACCCTTCGCGGAAGCAGCGCGTGGATAACCGAATTTGAGGGATTTGGCGGAGGCAGAGCGCTTCCAGCGGCGCGGCTGCCGGATCGCGTGAAGAAAGCGCGTAGAAACGGGAAAGCTTCGGTTCTGCGTCGATCAGAACCGAAAATGGCCTAGCAGGCCGCGAGCGCGAATTCGGCCGGCTCGGCGTCTTCGTTGGCGGCGTGCGGATGGCCGCTGTGGGGGCAGCCGGAGCAGCAGGCCTTGGCGCAGGGGCCGAGCGCCTCGTCGATGATCGCCTTGATGGTGCGCGCGCAGCGGCCGCATTCGGCACTGCAGCCGAGGCAGCCATACACCTGCTTGGCATTTCGAGTCACGGACCCGCCGCCATTGACGGCATTGCGGACATCGTGGTCGCTGAGGACGTTACAGGAACAGACAATCATCAGAAGAGGCGGGTCCAACGGGTGATGCTCGCCAATATGGATATTGTCGGCTCCCGCCGGATGCAAAAGGAAAAAGCTGTTCTTGTAGCAATTCCAAACTGATGCGGGATTCATATTGGAATGAATCTAAATCGATTGGCCCCGCGTTCGGGAATAAGAGACCCATCTGGGCCAATCCCGGCTTCCACCGCCGCAAGCACGGGTTCACTGCGGCTACGAGCTTGTGCGTTGCAAGATATGCCAAAAGCTGCAAGCATTTGGACGCGAATACGGCAGCGTCGTTCATTGATCATTCAAGCGGAATATGGAACCCTTAAGGGCGAGACAGATCGCCCACGCACGCTGTCCCTGCTCCCGTGAGAAAGGTGAGGTCATGAAGAAGACATTGCTGGCGCTTTGCGCCGCCGCCACTCTGGCGGTTTCGGCTGTGGCGGTGCCCGCCCCCGCCCAGGCACAACGCGGTGTCGCCGCTGGCGTCGCTGCGGGATTGATCGGTGGCGCCATCGTCGGTGGCGCGATCGCTTCGCAGAACGGCTACTATGGTCCGGGCTATGGCTACTACGCGCCCGGTCCGGCTTATGTCGCCGAGCCCGGTTACGGTCCCGATTGCTTCTGGCAGCGCCAGCGGTTCTGGGACGGCTACACCTGGCGCGTTCGCCGAGTCCGCGTTTGCGATTGATCGCCGTTCATCTCGATTAATTCGAACCAGATGTCCCGGAAAACCGACTGTTTCTCCGGGACGTCTGCTGTAGAAGGCCAGAAAAAACCGCTTTTCTGCGCGATGAGCCTGCGGACGTTTACTTTCGGTTGACTGTTCTGCGCTGTTTAGCAAGACAGCAGTTCGAGATCAGCGTGTGAGTCACCTAAAACCCGGCGCCGAGCCACGGCGCCACCACCTTCCAGGAGAGCCAAAGACATGAAGAAGACTTTAGCTGCCCTTGTCGCCGTTACCACGCTTGCCGGTTCGCTGGCGGTTGCTCCGGCTGCCAAGGCAGGTGACGGCGGGGCCATCGCGGCCGGCGTTGCCGGTGGCCTGATCGGCGGCGCCCTGCTCGGCGGCGCGATCGCAGGCGCCCGTCCGGCCCCGGTCTATGTTGCACCGGCCCCGGTTTACGTCGAAGAAGCTCCGTGCCGCTGGGTTCGTGAGCGCTTCTGGGACGGCTACGGCTGGCGCTTCCGCCGCGTCCAGGTTTGCGACTGATCGATCGACGCTGTCGGCATCACACTCGAAAAACCCGGCCTCACGGCCGGGTTTTTGTTTGCCTCCGCCCAATCAGGCTTGGCGGTCAGCGCTGCCCGTTCATCGCGCGCAGCACGGCCTCGCTCGGCCAGCAATCGACCTTCAGCCCGGCCTGCTTCTGATAGGCGCCGAGCGCGGCACGGGTCTGCATCCCGGCCTTGCCGTCGAGCTTGTCCTTGTAAAGACCGATCTTCGTGAGCTGCTGCTGCATCGCCTCGACGTCGGCAGAGCGCAGCTGCTTCGACGCCGACCATGGCGTCGCGAACGGCTGCGGGCTCGTCATGCGGTCGGCGAGATGGCCGACGAACAACACGTAGAGGTCGGAGAAATTGTACTCCTTGATCACGAAGTAGTTCGGCGTGGTCAGGAAGGCCGGGCCGTAGATGCCTTCAGGCTGCAGCAGCGAGGCCGATTGCGCCTGCTCGGTGGCGCTGAGCCTCGCGCCGCGCACCGGCACGAAGCCCGCGCGCAGCCACTGGCTGATCGGTTTTGTCACTTCGGGCACGCCCATCGTGCAATCGGCATTGGCGGGTGCCGTGACCTCGTAGGCCCAGCGCACGCCCGGCTGCCAGCCCTTGTTGACGAGTTGCTGCGCGGCGGAGGCGAGCGCGTCCGGCACCGAGTGCCAGATGTCCACCTTGCCGTCGCCGTCGAGGTCGACGCCGTGCTTGTAATATTCCGACGGCAGAAACTGGGTGTAGCCGGTCGCTCCGGCCCAGGATGAGCGCAGCTCCTTGCGCGTCACGGCGCCCTCACTGAGGATCTTCAGCGCGAGGATGAACTCGGTGCGGTACTGATCCTTGCGGCGGCCGACATAGGCCTGCGTCGCCACCACGCGCAGCGTGTCGTAGGGCAGCGAATAGCGGCCGTAGTCGGTCTCGCGGCCCCAGATCGCTAGCACGATGGTGGGAGGAACGCCGAACCGCTTCTCGATCGCATCGAGCGACGGACGATACTTCTGCAGCAGCCGCTGCCCCTCCGCAGCGAGCCGTGCGATCGAGGCCTCCTTGATGTAGTCGGCCGGCACCTGCACGAACTCTGCCTGCGCCGGCGCGCCGGTCTTGGGACGTCCGGGCAGGATCAGATCGGGCAGCTTGTAATCGGGCTCGAGGCCGCGTGTCTCGCGATCGAAGGTTTCGCGCGACACCCCGGCCGCCTCGGCCTCCGGCCACAGCGAGGCGATGAACCGGGTGAACGCGGCGTCGGCGGCGTATGCGGGCCGCTGCAGCGGCGCACACAGCAGCACCGCGCATGCGACGATGGTGGCTGGCCATTTCATGATCGATCTCACCTAGCGGAAACAGGCATTGCAACGTGGATTCGGCAATGTCAGAATTCAATTCTGGGTGGTAAGTTTTGCCATGCGCATATTTTTGTCATTTCCCTCCGAATTGGAATCGCAGGCTGACAACATCGCTCAGTCGCTGCGCAATTGCGACCATGACGTTTTCTTTTCGCACGACGATCTCCCGCCGGGCGACAGCTTCGATGCGCGTGTCGAAAAAGCCATCGAAAGCAGCGATTTTATGGTGTTCCTGATCAGCCCGGAATCCGTGACCAAGGGACGCTACACCTTGAGCGAGCTCGCCTTTGCCCGAGCCAGGTGGCCGAACCCGAGCAATCGTGTGCTGCCGGTGATGATGGCGCCGACCCCGCTCGACCGGGTCCCGGCCTATTTGAAGGCAGTCACGATCCTGGAGCCGCAGGGCAGTGCCGCCGCCGAGACGCGGGCCGCGGTGGACCGCATGCTCGCGGCCGAGCGCGCGCAGTCGGGCGGCCGATCCAGTTTGCCCTTCGTCGTGCTGGCACTTGCGTCCGCCATCACGTGCAGCCTGGTTACGACCTATGCGCTCAACGTCCTGCAATATTCGTTCGTCGTCTCAGACGCGGGCGGGATCACGATCCTGCCAGGGGTGATATTCGGCGCGGCGATCGCCGCCTGCAATGTCGTGTTCGGCGCCAAGGACCGGTTCCAGCTGGCGCTGGTGGTTGCAATCACGACGGCGGCATGGATCGCGGCCTATGATGCCAGCGCCGTCACGCTTCAGGCGCTCGGCCAGTACGCGAAGACCGTCCCGGTCGACGGCAACGCCGCAAGCCCGGCCCAGATCACCGAGACGCTCGGCAACAATCCGTTGATGGGTTATCTGATCGGCGGCATCGGCGGCGCGGTCGGCGGAGCGATCACCATTCTTGGCGTGCTCCTGACCAACCCCGCGTTCAGGCGGATCGACAGCGTCGTGGTGACCTGGATCGCAGCCATCGCCGCCGGAACCATTTACGGTGCAATCGTCAGGCTGCCGACCTTGCTCGGCTGGCTGGTGCTGTTCGGCGTCTGGCAGTCCGCATTCATCCTTGCCATGGCCCGCGGATTTCCGCGTGGCGCGGCGCAGATCCCCGAATGGCTCGGCAGATCCGCGCCGGCATTGTTCGGCCAGCGCGCGGCGCGGTGACGCCGCGCCAGCCATTATCAGTTGTTCCGGCTAGTGCCCACCCTGCTGCTTGGCGCCCTCGATCGAGTCGTTCGACAGCTTGTCGACGATGGCGATGCCGATCGCCGACAGGATGAACACGCAGTGGATGATGGTCTGCCACATCACGCCGGTCTCGGTGTAGGTGCCCTTGCCGGAAGACAACGCACCGGCCTCGATGAAGGTACGCAGCAGGTGGATCGAGGAGATGCCGATGATCGCCATCGCCAGCTTGATCTTCAGCACGCTGGCATTGACGTGGCTGAGCCATTCCGGCTCGTCCGGATGTCCCTGCAGATTGAGCCGCGACACGAAGGTCTCGTAGCCGCCGACGATCACCATCACCAGGAGGTTCGAGATCATCACGACGTCGATCAGGCCGAGCACCGCCAGCATGATCTGCTGCTCGCTGAAATCGAAGGCATGGGCGAACAGGTGCCACAGTTCCTTCAGGAACAGCACGACATAGACGCCCTGGGCGATGATCAGGCCGACATAGAGCGGCAATTGCAGCCAGCGCGATCCGAAGATCAGCATGGGAACGGGACGCAGCGACCGGCCCTTGGAGCGGGCGGGCGCGTCTGATAGTGCGGACATGTCGGGGTGCTCGCGGAATTGAGAATTGCGGAGCGCTCTATCTACGCAATCCCGCGCGCTTGAAAAGCGACAACTGGCCGCAGATTGCGCCGCGATGCCGTCATCATCTTGCAAAGAGGAACAGCCGAACGCGGCGCGATGGCCGCGTTCGGCTGATTTGACCGATCAGCGCGTCAGCTTCTTGTACTTCACGCGATGCGGAATGATGCTGTCCTGGCCGAGCCGGCGCATCTTGTCCTTTTCGTAATCCTGGAAGTTGCCCTCGAACCATTCGACATGGCTGTCGCCCTCGAAGGCCAGGATGTGGGTCGCGATGCGGTCGAGGAACCAGCGATCATGGCTGATGATGACGGCGCAACCGGCAAAATCCTCCAGCGCCTCTTCCAGCGCACGCAGCGTGTCGACGTCGAGGTCGTTGGTCGGCTCGTCGAGCAGCAGCACGTTGGCGCCCGACTTCAGCATCTTGGCGAGATGCACGCGGTTGCGTTCACCGCCCGACAGCGCGCCGACCTTCTTCTGCTGGTCGGCGCCCTTGAAGTTGAACGACGAGCAATAGCCGCGCGAGTTGACTTCCTTCTTGCCGAGCAGGATCAGCTCGTTGCCGCCGGAGATCTCCTCCCACACGGTCTTGTTGCCTTCGAGCGCGTCACGCGACTGGTCGACATAGCCGAGATGCACGGTCTCGCCGACCGTGATGACGCCCTTGTCAGGCTCCTCCTGCTTGGTGATCATCTTGAACAGCGTGGTCTTGCCGGCGCCGTTCGCGCCGATCACGCCGACGATGCCGCCGGGCGGCAGCTTGAAGGTGAGATCGTCGATCAACAAGCGATCGGCAAAGCCTTTGCTGAGGCCCTCGAAGTCGACGACGTTGGCGCCGAGCCGCTCGGCCACCGGGATGATGATCTGCGCGGTCTGGGTCTGCTTCTCGCTCGCCTTCTTGAGCAGATCCTCGTAACGCTGGTAGCGCGCCTTCGACTTGGCCTGGCGGGCCTTCGGCGAGGACGCCACCCATTCCTGCTCGCGGGCCAGCGTCTTCTGGTGCGCGGCGTCTTCGCGGCCCTCCTGCTCGAGCCGCTTCTGCTTCTGCACCAGCCAGGACGAGTAGTTGCCCTCGTAGGGAATGCCGCGGCCGCGGTCGAGCTCGAGGATCCAGCTCGTGACGTTGTCGAGGAAGTAGCGGTCGTGGGTCACGATCAGGATCGCGCCGGGATAGTTGCGCAGATGGCCTTCCAGCCATGACACCGACTCGGCGTCGAGATGGTTGGTCGGTTCGTCCAGCAGCAGCAATTCCGGCTGGTCGAGCAGCAGGCGGCACAGCGCGACGCGGCGACGTTCACCGCCCGACAGTTTCGTGACATCGGCTTCGTCGGGCGGGCAGCGCAGCGCGTCCATCGCCTGGTCGACCTTGCTGTCGAGATCCCACAGGCCCTGCGCCTCGATCTCGTCCTGCAGCTTGGTCATCTCGTCGGCGGTCTCGTCCGAGTAGTTGACGGCCAACTCATTGTAGCGGTCGAGGATCGCCTTCTGCTTGGCGACGCCCTGCATGACGTTCTCGCGGACCGAGAGCGTGGCATCGAGCTGCGGTTCCTGCTCGAGATAGCCGACGCGGGCGCCCTCGGCGACCCAGGCCTCGCCGTTATACTCCTTGTCGAGGCCGGCCATGATCTTGAGCAGCGTCGACTTGCCCGAGCCGTTGACGCCGAGCACGCCGATCTTGGCATCCGGATAGAAGCTCAGATGGATGTTATCGAGCACCTTGCGGGTCGGGTACGCCTTGGTCAGACCCTGCATGAAATAGATGATCTGGCGAGCCATCCGCTGTCCCTGGAATTGATCCGATTTGAAGGAAATTTTGCTGCCGCCGATGTAACGGCCGGCCCCCGAAAGCGCAACCGCGGGGCGGTCGTTTTCCATCCGTTCACCACGTTCCGTCCATTCGCCACGGGTGACTACGGGTTCGACACCATGTGCGCGCCGAATCACGACAATTGAAACTATCTTTTAATAAATCAGGCCAAAACTCGTCTCCAACGCCGAAAAACGGCGATTTTCGCGGCAGAACCGCGACCAAACAGTTGAGGCCACGTCATGGCTACCATCATTTCAGCACCTCTTTCGCGCTCCACGACCAAACGCGAGGCGACACTGCTCGCCGAAGTCAGCGCCTTCTGGCGGGCCTTCGTTGCCAAGGCTTTCAATCCCTACCGCCCGGAACTGCACTATATGCGCGGCCCCGGTCCGGCCTGCCGTGCCAAGCAGATGGCGCTGTCGCCGGCGGTCCGCTCGATGCTCGCCGACATCCGCACCGCGAAGACGCGCAAGCCATCCTGAGCCATCCGACAATCGCCGCTTTTTGAAACCGCGGCCGCTTGCGCGCCTGCCGATTGCGCGCGACCATCCGGGGCTCCCCGACGGTCGATTGTCCGCCGTCGCCTCACCCTGAATGGACCTTTCCGATGACGCGGCTCCGCTGTGCAATCCTCGACGACTATTTCAACATCGCGCTTTCGCTGGCCGATTGGCCGGCGATCGAGGATCGCGTCGAGGTCACCGTGTTCGACCAGCCGTTCGCGAGCGAGGCGGAAGCGGCGGCCAAGCTGAAGGATTTCGAGATCATCTGCGCGATGCGCGAGCGCACGCCGTTCCCGCGCAGCCTGTTCGACGCGTTGCCGAAGCTGAAGCTCCTGATCACGTCGGGCATGCGCAACGCCGCGATCGACATGGAAGCCGCCAAGGAGCGCAACGTGGTGCTGTGCGGCACCCAATATAGCCGCGATCCCACCGCGCCGCTGACCATGGGCCTGATCCTGGAATTGACCCGCGGCATCGGCCGCGAGAATGCGCGCATGCACGCCGGCGAGGCCTGGCAGAGCTTTGCCGGCACCGAGATCGAGGGCAAGACGCTCGGCGTCATCGGCCTCGGCAAGCTCGGCAGCAAGGTCGCCGGCATGGCCAAGGCGTTCGGCATGAACGTGATCGCCTGGAGCCCCAACCTGACGCCTGAGAAATGCAAGGAAGCCGGCGTCGGCTACGCCAGCAAGGACGAGCTGTTTGCGACATCGGACATCATCACTATCCATGTCGTGCTGAGCCCGCGCTCACGCGGGCTGGTCGGCGCCGCCGATCTCGCCCGCATGAAGCCATCGGCCTATCTCGTCAACACCGCGCGCGGGCCGATCGTCGACGAGGATGCCCTGCTTGCGGCACTGCGCGAGAAGAAGATCGCCGGCGCCGGCATCGACGTGTTCTCGGTCGAGCCGCTGCCGTCGGATCATCCGCTGCGCGAGCTCGACAACGTCGTGATCACGCCGCATCTCGGCTATGCGACACGCGAGAGCCTGCAGGCGCACTATCAGCAGATGGTCGCGTGCATCGACGCCTTCACCCAGGGCAGCGAGCCACCGCGACGGCTCGCCTGACCGCAGCATTGGCTTGCGGCACTTCGCTCGAAAACGCCTTATCCGAGCCAGCGGAATGCGCGTTCGAGCTCAGCGCGGCCGTTCCGATCGTACCAGCGCCCATGGGCAAGGATGATCCGCTCCGGGTCCCATTCGATCATGCAGGCGACGGCGGCCCGCAACGCGGCACGGTCGCGCGAGAACGTCAACCGCATGTCGCGCGGCGTGCTGCCGTCCGGATCGCGCACGCCGCCGATCCAGGTCAGCAACCGCATCAACGGCGAACGAATCCGGTCCGCTTCAAAGTTCTCGATCAGGTCCGTCAACAGCAACGTGCGTGACTTCAGATGGAAGAACACGGTTTCCGTCATGTAGCTGCCGGCAACCGGAAGCGTCGCGATCCATTCGTCCCAAGGATAGCCCGATCGCTGATCGAGCGGGTCGCCGCCTGGAACGGGCCGGTCGCCGGCCTGCTGCGCGATCTCGCGCGCGAGAAACACGCGCGCGCCGGGATAGGCCGCATGCCAGTCCGGGATCCACCAATAGTGCAGGCGGTTCGGCCCGATGATCCAGCTCGGCTCGCCGAGGCCCGCGATCTCGGCCTTGAGTTCATCCACCAGCGGGGTCGGCGAGTGGATGAAGAGCCGCGCCCCCGGCAGGCGAAGGATCGTTGCGCGCGTCGGGAACGGCATCCTGAGCCAGCGCGGGCCAAACCTGATCACGGGCCCATCGACGATCCACACGTCGTCCGCAACCGGCTTCGGCGTGTTCAGCGGCGGATAGGTCAGGCGGGATTCCTGCATCGCATTGCCTCACGGCGGCAACGTCAAGACCAGCCTTCTATTGCAACAAAAAAGGCGCGCTGTTCGCGCGCCTTTTTCAATGATCAATTTGCCGGCTGGCCTAGCGCACCGTGACCGGCGCGGGCAACGGCTGCACCGAGGTCGGCTGCGTGCCGGGCAGCGGCGCGGCCTGAGCAGGGGCCATCGGGTTGGGCGGCGGCGCGGCGGACGCCGTCGTCGTGCCCGGGGCTGCGCCGCCGGGCAGCACAACCACGCGGGTGCCGACCTTGGCGCGTTCAAACAGATCCGAGACGTCCTCGTTCAGCATGCCGATACAGCCCGACGAGACGAACTTGCCGATGGTCGACGGCTGGTTGGTGCCGTGAATACGGTACACGGTCGAGCCGAGATACATCGCGCGGGCGCCGAGCGGGTTGCCGGGTCCGCCGGCCATGAAGCGCGGCAGATAGGGCTGGCGTTCGATCATCTCCGTCGGCGGATGCCAATCCGGCCACTCGGCCTTGCGGGTGATCTTCTGCACCCCGGTCCAGGTGAAGCCGTCGCGGCCGACGCGGACGCCGTAGCGGATCGCCCGGCCATTGCCCAGAATGTAATAGAGGTAGGTGTTCGGCGTATCGACGACGATGGTGCCAGCCGGCTCCTTGGTCGCGAACGCCACTTCCTGGCGCCGCAGATTCGGTGCCAGTTGCGCCGGGCCGTCTTCCGGCTGCTCGTCCGCCGGCAGCGCTGCGATCTGCAGCGGCTTGCCATTGGCATCGACCGGCGCCTGCTGCTGCGGCACCGCTCCGGTTACGCCCTCGGGCGGACGCATGCCGCCGCGGTCGTCGCCATAGGACACGCCGGCAGCCGGAACGCCGTTGTCGCGATTGGCCTGCTGCGCGCCCGGACGATCGCCATAGATCACCGGCGGCGGCCCCATCGGCCGGCCATAACGCGGATCGTCCGGCGACATCACCGGACCGGTCGGCGCACCGCGGTCGGAATAGACCGGCTGGGAATTCATCGGACGGCCATAGCGCGGATCGTCCGGCGACATCACGGGACCCGACGGCGCACCACGATCGGAATAGACCGGCGCGTTCGTCGGGCGGCCATAGCGCGGGTCATCCGGCGACATCACCGGGCCGGGCGGCGGCAGCGCGGCCGAATTACGCGGCGCATCTTCATCGTCGAGCGAGTCGAAATCCGGCATGTTGCCCTGCGAGTAGGGCTGCGGCGCGGCCGAATAGGCCGGACCTTGGGGAACCGGATATCCCTGCTGCGCACGCGCAAGCGAGGTTCCCGCCAGGCCGAGAGCCGCGGCAGCGCAAATCGTCAGAATGCGGTTGATCATCATTGCTCTATTATAGTCCCCAAGCCACACCGGACTGTTAACGGCCCAATGCAGGAAGATAGCGGCGCATTCAAGACAAATCCGCGAAATCCGGGCCATTTCGGGCATTTGTGATTTGCCGTCAACGCTGCGGCAAAGATGTCTCATGGGTCGGGAATGTTTGTCCACCTGCCCGAAGTCATCAATCACCCGCATTTTGTAACAAACAGTCTCCAGGGGTTGCGATATCTTCGAATCGGCCTGATTCGCTCTCGCGACGCCGGCTCTCTTGTGTGGTCACCGCGTTCCCTCGACATCAAGGACCCTCCCGCAGAAGGGGGAACCCGCGCCCATGCTCCCCGGCCTTCGTTTCCTGTTCGCCGCGATCGTGCTGGCGACGTCGCTTCTGGTGTTCGGGTTAGGAGCAGCCGCGCTGTTTCGCGCGGCGCATGAGGAATTCGCCAGCATTCCGGCCCGCCGGGCCCCGCCCGAGCCGCAATTCGCGCAGCAACCCGAAACGCCGCCGGTGCTCGCCATGGTGCGGGTCGAGCCATCAGCCGCGGACAAGGCGACGGCCGACAGCCCCGCGCCTTCGACCCCGTCCGAGCCCGCGGCATCCGTGCCGGCCGCGCCTGCCGAAGCCTCGCCTCCCGCCGAACCGGAGAAGGTCGCCGCCGTGAAGGCGGATGACGCGCCGCCACCAGCGCCGAAGCTGGAAGCCCAGACGGTCGAAACGCCTGCACCAGCTCAGTCCGCTGAGGTCGCTCCGCAGCCTCCGGCCGCGGATCCGTCGCCGGCATCGCAGCCCGCGCCGGTTGCCACGGAAGCAGCACCGGCGCCAGCCGAGGCCAAGGTCGTGGCCGTGGCCGATCCGCCTGCCGCATCCGGCGAAGTCGTGCCCGTCGCACCGGCCCCCGCGGTGGCTGCGCCGGAGCCCGCACCGCCTCCGTCACCCGAGGCCATCGCGGCCGCGAGCAGGATCGCGACGCTGGGTGGACCTGACGTTGTCGTCGAAGCACCGCCCGCCGCGCCGAAGGCCACTGAAGCGAAGAAGCCGGAGCGCAACGCGACCAGCAAGCCGGCGCATCGCAAGCAGCGCCGGCGGATCGTGCGCACGCCGCCGGTGCGGCAGGCGGTTCAGCTCGATCCGTTCGGCAACCCCACCCTGGTGCCACTCACGCGGCGTTGATCCCGCAGCCTAGGCTGGTCCCGTCGCGATCGGCGGGCCGCTCGCCTGTCCCCATTCCGACCACGAGCCGTCATAGAGCGCGGTGTCGGTGACGCCGAGCCGGTAGAGCGCGAGCGTCAGCACGCCGGCCGAGACGCCCGAGCCGCAGCTGGTGACAACAGGCGCGTCGAGCTTGACGCCGGCACTGCTGAACGATTTGCGCAGATCGTCGAGCGGCTTCATCTCGCCGGTCGCGGCATCGAACAATTGGTTGTAGGGCACGTTGCGGGCGCCCGGGATGTGGCCCGCGCGAATGCCCGGCCGCGGCTCCGGCGCGCGGCCCTCGAAGCGTTCGGCGGCGCGCGCATCGATCACCTGCTCGGCGCGGCTTTCGACATTGGCGATCATCTGCTCGATGCTGCGCACCCGCTTCGGATCGTAGCTCGCCGTGAACGTCGCGGGCTTCGGCTTCACCTCGCCGCTCTCGACCGCCCTGCCCTCGGCGCGCCACTTCTTCAGGCCGCCGTTGAGAATCCGCACGTTGCGATGGCCGTAGGACAGGAACATCCACCAGGCGCGCGGCGCCGCGACCCAGCCGCCGGAATCATAGATCACCACCGTGTCGGCATTGCCGACGCCGAGACTGCCGATGTCGCGGCCGAACTGCTCGGCGCTCGGAAACATGTGCGGCAGCGGATTGGAATGATCGGACACCGCGTCGACGTCGAAGAACACGGCGCCGGGCAGATGCGCGGCGAGGTAGTCGTCCTTCGGCAGCGGCAGCACGCCGGGCAGCTTGAAGGTCGCGTCGAGCACCTTGACGTTGGCATCGCCGAGATGCGCAGCCAGCCATTCGGTCGAAACGAGCGGATCGTCGGTGGTCGTCATCTTACCTGTCTCTCCATCGTCATTGCCGGACTTGATCCGGCAATCCATCTTGCTTCGAAACGATGGACACGCGGATCAAACCCGCGTGTGACATCCTGCTCAGCCCATCTTCTTCGGCTCCCACGCCTCGATCGGACCGCCGGCCTCGCGCCAGGCGGCGAAGCCGCCGCCCATATGGGCGACCGGCTTCAGGCCCATGTCCTTCGCGGTCTTGGCCGCGAGCGCCGAGCGCAGGCCGCCGGCGCAGTGGAAGATGAACTTCTTGTCTTCCTGGAAGATCGGCTTGGCGTAGGGGCTGTTCGGATCGATCCAGAACTCGAGCATGCCGCGGGTGCAGGAGAATGCGCCGGGGATCTTGCCGTCGCGCTCGATCTCGCGAGGATCGCGGATGTCGACGATGACGACGTCGTTCTTGCCGATCAGCGTGATCGCATCGGCGGCGCTGATGGTCTCGATCTCGGCATTGGCCTCGTCGATCATCACCTTGATGCCGCGGTGGATGTTCTGGGGCATGGGGCTCTCCCTGGATGTTGTTGGCGCGCCCATCGGCGCGCGACGCCTTGTGCGTTTTAGCGCACCAACTCCCGCATCGCGTTCTCCAGACCTTCGATCGTGATCGGATACATGCGCTCGGAGAACAGGCGGCGGATGATCGTGGTCGATTCCGAATAGTCCCAGTGCTTCTGCGCCACCGGATTGAGCCACACCGCATGCGGATAGGTGCGGGTGATGCGGTCGAGCCAGACCGAGCCGGCCTCTTCGTTGACATGCTCGACCGAGCCGCCGGGCACCATGATCTCGTAGGGCGACATCGAGGCGTCGCCGACGAACACCACCTTGTAGTCGTGCGGGTACTTGTGCAGCACGTCCCAGGTCGGCGTGCGATCGGTGAAGCGCCGCTTGTTCTGCTTCCAGACGCCTTCATAGAGGCAGTTGTGGAAGTAGAAATATTCCATGTGCTTGAATTCGCTCTTGGCGGCCGAGAACAGCTCCTCGACCTGCTCGATATGCGAATCCATCGAGCCGCCGATATCGAAGAACACCAGCACCTTGACCGCGTTGCGCCGCTCGGGCCGCATGTGCACGTCGAGATAGCCGTGGTTGGCGGTCTCCTTGATCGTGGTGTCGAGATCGAGTTCGTCGGGCGCGCCGGTGCGCGCGAACTTGCGCAGCCGCCGCAGCGCGACCTTGATGTTGCGGATGCCGAGCTCGACATTGCCGTCGAGATCCTTGAACTCGCGCTTGTCCCACACCTTCACGGCGCGGTTGTTGCGGTTCTTCTCCTGGCCGATCCGCACGCCCTCGGGATTATAGCCGTGGGCGCCGAACGGCGAGGTGCCGGCGGTGCCGATCCACTTGCTGCCGCCCTGGTGACGGCCCTTCTGTTCCTCGAGACGCTTCTTCAAGGTCTCCATGAGCTTGTCCCAGCCCATGGCCTCGATCTGCTTCTTCTCTTCCTCGGTGAGATATTTCTCGGCGAGCTTCTTCAGCCACTCCTCGGGGATCTCGGCCTTGCCCATGGCGTCGAGCAGGCTCTCGAGCCCCTTGAACACGGTGCCGAACACCCGATCGAACTTGTCGAGATTGCGCTCGTCCTTCACCAGGGCGGCGCGCGACAAATAGTAGAAGTTCTCGACGGACTGTTCGGCGAGATCGGCGTCAAGCGCTTCCATCAAGGTCAGATATTCCCGTAGCGTCACGGGGACCTGGGCGTCGCGCAGCGATGTGAAGAACTGCAGGAACATATTTACTTAAATCGCCCGCCCTGCCGGTGCCGTCAAGGGCCCCTGCCCCGGTTGCGGCTGCGGATCAGCCATTCACTTTCACTTAACCACCCCGGCCAGCTTCGGCTCCCAGCGGCGAAACGTGACGTTAAGATGGGACGTTGATCACTGGAGGTAGCACGCCGCCCGTGGACCCGATCGACTTGCCCAACAGCCCTGCCAAGCTGCCGAAACTGTTCTCGCCGACGGCGATCGTCGCCGCCGTGGTGACGGCGATGAGCATATTCGTGCTCGGTCTGTTGATCTGGAAGGCGGTCGAGGCGCGCACCATGGCGCTTGCCCAGGGCGAGCGCGACATCCGCAACCTCACCCATTCGCTGGCAGAACACGCCTCGCATTCGGTCCAGGCGATCGATGTGGCCATGAACGCCATGGTCGACCTGCTGAAATACCAGAAGCCGCGCGTCGACCGCTTCAACGCGGCCCTGCGCAAGACCGCGGATGCGCTGCCGCAGATCCGGGAAATCGGCGTCATCGATCCCGACGGCAACCGGATCTACTCGTCGGCCGCGGAGCTGCCGGCCCACAACAATGCCGACCGCAGCTACTTCATTGCCCATCGCGACTCTCCGGATGCGACGTTGCATATCAGCGAGCCGTTGCAGTCGCGGCTGACCGGGCAACAGACCATCGTGCTGTCGCGGCGCGTCACCAGGGAAGACGGCAGCTTCGGCGGCGTGCTGTTCGCGACCATCGAAAGCAGCTACTTCGACAATTTCTACCAGGCCTTCAAATTCGGTCCGTACGCCGGAATTACCCTGCTTCGCCTCGACGGCATCGTTCTGGCGCATTGGCCGGCGGGCAAGTGGAACAAGGAGGTCTCTGCGGCCTTCAAGGCGCAGATCGAGCAGGACCGTACCGGCTATACCAAGACCACGTCGCCATTCGACGGCCGCGTCAAATATCTCGGCTTCGAGCGCGCGTCGCAATATCCGATCGTGGTCACCGTCGCGCTGCCGGAAGCCCAGGTGCTCGCCGCGTGGCATGAGGATCTGCGCAACGACCTGTTCGTCGCCGTGATCCTGATGGGAAGCGTGATCCTGTTCGCCATCCTGCTCGGCAAGGAGTTCGCCAAGCGGACCAGGGTCGCGCGGATGCTCAGGGAACGCGAGGCGCGCTACCGGCTGCTCGCCGACAACATCGCCGATGTCGTGATCCTCCTGGACCGCAACGGCCGCTTCCTGTTCGTGTCGCAGTCGGTCGAGACCATCCTCGGCCGCAAGCCGGACGACCTGATCGGCAAATCCTGCTTCGAGTTCGTGCATCCCGATCACCTCGCCGACGTCGCCAGGGCGACATCGGAATTGACCAACTGGACGACCACCAAGACCGTGGACTTCAAGACCTTCCGCGCCGACGGGACCGAGGTCTGGGTCGAGATCAACTTCAAGCTTGCCGGGCTCGCTGAGGACCATCATGCCGTCGAGGTCGTCGGCGTGCTGCGCGACGTGACCGAACGCCGCAAGATGGAGGACGAGCTCAACGCGCTGAACATCCGTCTGTCGGAGCTTGCGACGACCGATGGCCTGACCGCGCTCGCCAACCGCCGCAGCTTCGACAGCGCACTGCCGCGCGAATTCCGCGATCGCGAGCAGATCTCCCTCATCATGCTCGATATCGATCACTTCAAGGGTTTCAACGACACGCAGGGCCATCAGGCCGGCGACGAATGCCTGAGGCGCGTTGCCCGCGTGATCGCGGATGCGACCATCAACACCACGGCCATGGCGGCGCGGTACGGCGGCGAGGAATTCGCGATCATCCTGCCCGGTGTAGGCGAACAGGATGCACTGAAGGTCGCCGAAGCCATGCGCCTCACGGTGCGATCGCTGGCAATCGCCAATCCGGCCGCGCGGCGCGGCGTGGTCTCGATCAGCCTCGGGATCGCCAGCCGGTCGGCTGCGACCGCGAGCGAGAGCGAATTGCTCGGCCAGGCCGACCTTGCGCTCTACGAGGCGAAACGCTCGGGACGCGACCGCACGGTGCTGGCCTCGTCGCTCGCTGGTGACGATCATTCCGCAGGGCGGAAACAGTACGCCTGACATACTATGCGCCAATTGCCGTTCTATGCGCCAAGTGCCGTTCAGGGTACCGCTGCGCTGCGGAATCCGCCCTAGACCGCCCGGCTTTTTCAATTACAATTGCGCCTGACAAGACATTGGGCAGGACGTTTGAATGGGCATCATTGCGGCACTGGTGATCGGTGCGATTGCCGGCTGGCTCGCTGGGTTGATCGTGCGCGGCGCCGGTTTCGGGCTGATCGGCAACATGGTTGTCGGCATCATCGGCGCGCTGGTCGCAAGCTGGCTGTTGCCGCGCCTTGGCGTCGGCCTCGGCAGCAGCGCGATCCGCGACATCGTCAACGCGACCATCGGTGCCGTTGTCGTGCTGGTGATCCTGTCGCTGATCAGGCGCGCATGATCGAACAATTTGCATTTCCGATGGCCGCTGCGAGAGCGGTCGTTTCATGTTGAGGCCGAAGTTGAGAACCACGCGGCCAACGAACGAAGCAAGGCAAAGAGATAGATGAAATTCACGGGTACCAAGGACTACGTCGCCACCGATGACCTCAAGGTCGCCGTCAATGCCGCCATCGTGCTCGAGCGCCCGTTGCTGGTGAAGGGCGAGCCCGGCACCGGCAAGACCGTGCTGGCCGAGGAAGTCGCCAAGGCGATCGACGCGCCGCTTTTGACCTGGCACATCAAGTCGACCACCAAGGCGCAGCAGGGCCTCTACGAATACGACGCGGTGTCGCGCCTGCGCGACAGCCAGCTCGGCGACGCGCGCGTGTCCGACATCAAGAACTACATCAAGCGCGGCAAGCTGTGGGAGGCCTTCACCCACGAGAAGCGCCCGGTGCTCCTGATCGACGAGATCGACAAGGCCGACATCGAATTCCCCAACGACCTCTTGCTCGAACTCGACCGCATGGAGTTCCACGTCTACGAGACCGGCGAGACCATCAAGGCGAAGCTGCGCCCGATCGTGATGATCACGTCGAACAACGAGAAGGAACTGCCAGACGCGTTCCTGCGCCGCTGCTTCTTCCACTACATCAAGTTCCCCGACGCCGACACGATGAGCCAGATCGTCGACGTGCACTTCCCGGGCATCAAGAAGCGGCTGGTGGAAGAGGCGCTGCGGATCTTCTTCGAAGTCCGCGAGGTGCCGGGCCTGAAGAAGAAGCCCTCGACCTCGGAGCTGCTCGACTGGCTCAAGCTGCTGCTGAACGAGGACATCACGCCCGAGATGTTGCGCGAGCGCGATCCGCGCAAGCTGATCCCGCCGCTGCACGGCGCGCTGCTCAAGAACGAGCAGGACGTGCACCTGTTCGAGCGGCTGGCGTTCCTCAGCCGCCGCGAAGTCTAGTTCACGCCAACGCCGGGGCATTCGCTCCGGCGTTTTGCTGAACCGCTCCAACCAAGAAGAAGACCAGGGAAGATGAACGTCCAGACCCAAATCCGCGCCGCCGAGCCCGTCACGACAGAGCATTTCGACGTCCTGATCGCAGGCGCCGGCATCTCCGGCGTCGGCGCCGCCTACCACCTCACCACGCAATGCCCGGGCACCAGCTTCGTGGTGCTGGAGACGCAGAAGACCTTCGGCGGCACCTGGTCGACCCACCGCTATCCCGGCATCCGCTCCGACAGCGACCTGCACACCTTCGGCTATCGCTTCAAGCCGTGGACCAGCGCGCCGATTGCGAGCGCAGCCGAGATCCTGAAATACATGGGCGAGGTGATCGACGAGAACGATCTCGCCCGCCACATCCGCTATCGCCACACCATCACCGCGGCGGAGTGGTCGAACGAGACCAATCTCTGGACCATCGATGCTGTCCGCGTCGACACCGGCGAGCAGCTGCGCTTCACGACGAACTTCTTCTGGATGTGCCAGGGCTACTACCGCCACGACGCGGGCTATACGCCCGAATGGACCGACATGGCGAAGTTCAAGGGCACGGTCGTGCATCCGCAGACCTGGCCCGACGACCTCGACTACAAGGGCAAGCGCGTGGTCGTGATCGGCTCCGGCGCAACGGCTGCGACCCTGATCCCCGCGATGGCCAAGGACGCCGGCCATGTCACCATGCTGCAGCGTTCGCCAACCTATTTCCGCACCGGCCGCAACGCGATCGAGATCGCCGAGGAACTGCGCAGGCTGCAGGTCGACGAGGCCTGGATCCACGAGATCACCCGCCGCAAGATCCTGTTCGAGCAAGACGCCTTCACCCGCCGGACCTTCGCCGAGCCCGAGGGCGCCAAGAAGGACCTGCTGGCGGCGGTCGAGGCCGTCCTCGGCAAGGACTACGACATCGCCACCCACTTCACGCCGCGCTATCGGCCGTGGCGACAGCGCATCGCCTTCATTCCGGATGCCGACCTGTTCCACGCCATCAAGGGCGGCAAGGCCTCCGTCGTCACCGACGAGATCGAGCGCTTCACCGAGAAGGGCATCCTGCTCAAGTCCGGCAAGGAACTCGAGGCCGACATCATCATCACCGCGACCGGTTTCCACCTCTCCGCCAATGGCGGCATCGACTTCGCGATCGACGGCAAGCCGCTCGACTTCAAGGACACCGTGACCTATCGCGGCATGATGTTCACCGGCGTGCCGAACCTCGTCTGGGTGTTCGGCTACTTCCGCGCCAGCTGGACCTTGCGCGTCGATCTCGTCGCCGACTTCGTCTGCCGCATGCTCAAGCACATGAAGGAGACGGGCGCGAAGAAAGTGACGCCGGCGCTGCGCCCCGAAGACCACAACATGCCGCTGCTGCCGTGGATCGATCCGGAGAACTTCAACCCCGGCTACATGATGCGCGGCATGCATCTGCTGCCGAAGCGCGGCGACAAGCCGGAATGGCAGCACAACCAGGACTATTGGGCCGAGAAGGACGAATTCCCGGCGATCGACCTCAAGGACAAGGCGTTCGTCTACGGCTGAGTCCCTTCAGTTTCCCGTCATCCTGAGCTGCTAACGGTCACACACTCTCCGCTGTCGTCCCGGCGAAGGCCGGGACCCATACTCCGCGGCGGATATTGCCGACGGGATTCGTCATTCCACCGGCACATAACAATAACCATCGGTGGTTATGGGTCCCGGCCTTCGCCGGGACGACGCTGAACGGCTAGCGTCTTACGCATCAACTCTCTCACGCGTACTCCGGCAGCTTCGCAGCCGCCTCGGGCGTCTTGCCGCGGATCATGTCGGAGGCCTTGTCGGCGATCATCAGGGTCGAGGCGTTGAGATTGGCTGAGATCATCCGCGGCATGATCGAGGCGTCGATCACGCGCAGGCCCTCCATGCCATGGACCCGAAGCTGGTCGTCGACCACGGCCCAGGGCGCGTCGGCCGGGCCCATCCGGCAAGTGCAGCCGGGATGGAAGGTGGTGGTGCCGCGCTGGGTCGCGGCGGCGAGCAGCTCCTCGTCACTCATGACCTTCGGACCCGGAAAATCCTCATAGGCGAAGTACGGCTTGAGCGGCTCGGAGGCGAGCAGCCGGCGCGCCAGCTTCATGCCGGCGACGACGACGCGGCGGTCGATTTCCTCGGCGAGATAGTTGGTCTGGATGATGGGCGGCGCAAACGGATCGGCTGAACGAATGCGGACATAGCCGCGGCTCTCCGGCCGCTGCTGCCATGAGGCCACGGTCATGCCGGGCTCGTCCTCGAGCTGGCCCTGCACGCCTTCCTTGTAGCTCGCCGGCGTGAAGGTAAGCTGCAGGTCGGAGCTCTCGGTGGTCTCGCCGGAATGCCAGAAGCAGTAGACCATGGTCGGCGACAGCGAGAGCAGCCCGCGCCGCGTCGTCGCCCATTTGATCGCCTCGCCCCACAGGCTGAAGCCGCGGCGCAGCTCGTTGATGGTCCGGATGTTCTTGACGCGCGCCACCGAGCGCGGCGCGTAGTGATCCTGCAAGCCTTCACCGACACCCGGCAGCGCATGGCGCACCTCGATGCCGTGCGACCGCAACAGGTCGGGCGAACCGACGCCGGAGAGCTGCAACAGCTGCGGCGAGTTGTAGGCGCCGCCGGAGAGGATGACCTCCTTGGTGGCGCGGATCTCGAGCGGATCGCCGTGCTTGCCGCCGCGGTTGTAGCGCACGCCGACCGCGCGCTTGCCCTCGAAGATGATGCCGGTGACATGGGCATGGGTGCGCACATCGACATTCGGGCGCTTTCGCGCCGGATGCAGGAACGCGGTCGCGGCGCTGACGCGGCGGCCGTTCAGGATGGTGCGCTGGCAGTATGACACGCCCTCCTGGATCTGGCCGTTGTAGTCAGGATTGCGCGGAATGCCGAGGCTGACCGCGCCCGCCATGAAGGCCTCGCAGAGCGGGTCCTGCCAGTCCATCGTGGTGACGGTGAGATTGCCGTCGCGGCCGCGATAGGTGTCGTCGCCCTCGCCGATGCGGCGCTCCATGCGCCGGAAGTACGGCAGCACGTCGGGATAGCCCCAGCCGCGATTGCCGAGCTGCGCCCAGGTGTCGAAATCCTGGCGTTGCCCGCGGTTGTAGATGTGGCCGTTGATCGAGGATGAGCCGCCGAGCGTCTTGCCGCGCGGCGCGTAGATGCTGCGCCCGCCGGTGTAGGGACCCACCTCCTGCTGGTAGGCCCAGTTCACGCTCTTCATGTGGAAGGTCTTGATGAAGCCGGCCGGCAGATGGATGTAGGGATGCCAGTCGCTCGGCCCCGCCTCGAGCACGCACACCCGCGTGCCCGCGTCTTCACTCAACCGGTTGGTCAGCACGCTCCCGGCGGAGCCCGCGCCGATGATCACATAGTCGAACGTTTCCATCGTCTCGCTTCTGGCGCCGACCAAAGTGTCAGCGCGGCTTTTCGTTGAGTTGATAGTTGAGATGCGCCTTCACCGTCGGCCATTCGCTGGCGATGATGCTGTAAACCACGGTGTCGCGCAACGTACCGTTGGGCGCGATCTGATGGCTGCGCAGGATGCCGTCCTGCTTGGCACCCAGACGCTCGATACCGCGCCGGCTCTGGTGATTGAAGAAATGCGTGCGGAACTCGACCGCGATGCAATCGAGCTTCTCGAAGGCATGTTGCAGCAGCAGCAGTTTGCACTGCGTGTTGACCGCGCTGCGCTGCACACGCTTGGCGTACCAGGTCGAGCCGATCTCGACGCGGCGGTTCGGCGTGTCGACGTTCATGTAGGTCGTCATGCCCGAAATCCTGCCGTCGGCGTCGAACACCGTGAACGGCAGCATCGATCCGGCCGCTTGCAGGCCGAGCCGGCGGTCGATTTCCTTCGCCATGTTCTCCGGCTGCGGGATGGCGGTGTACCAGAGGTTCGACAGACCGCCGTCTTTCACCGCCTCGACGAGCCCGTCGCGATGATCGTGCGAAAGTGGTTCGAGCCGCGCATGCGCGCCGCGAAGGGTGACCGGTTCAAGCCAGGGCATTTTTATTCCTTTCCGTCATTGCGAGGAGCGAAGCGACGAAGCAATCCATTGCCTACGTATCCGCAGCTGCATGGATTGCTTCGCGGAGCCTGTCATCCGGCGGCGCTTCAGCCGACCGGGTGGCTCGCAATGACGTTCTTACGTCACTTGTTCAAGAAATTCAGCGGCAATCCCGGCCGCGACCAGTCCATCGCGATCAGCTCGCCCTTGCCGGACAGCGTGATGTAGGCGGTCTTCAGGTCGGGGCCACCGAACGCGATGTTGGTGGTGACGCGGTCGCCGGTCGGCACCTGCTCGACCAATGTGCCGTCGGGTGCGATCACCGAGATGCAGCCCGAGATCAGCGTCGCGACGCAGACATTGCCGCTCGCTTCCACCGCCAGCGAGTCGAACATCTGGTAGCCACCGAGGCCCGCGATCGGCTTGCCGCGCTCGCCGCGATAGATCACGTCGCGCGGCTTGATGGTGCCGGGCTCGGACACCTCATAAGCCCACAGCCGCGCGGTCGGCGTCTCGGCGATGTAGACGGTCTTTTCGTCCGGCGACAGGCCGATGCCGTTGGCCGGAAGGATGCCGTGCACGGCCTCGACGATCTCGTTCATGCCGGGCTTCAGATAATAGAATGCGCCGACATCCATCTCGCGGGCGCGGCGCTTGCCGAGGTCGGAGAACCACAGGCCGCCGTGCTTGTCGAACACCAGGTCGTTCGGGCCGCGCAGCTCATGCTCGCCGCACTTGGTGACGACAGTCTCGACCTTGCCGGATTGCAGGTCGACGCGCTGGATCGAGCCGCCGAGGTAGTCCTCCGGCTGCGGTCCCGGCATGATCATGTTGCGGGTCGGAATCCAGGAGAAGCCGCCATTGTTGCAGACGTACATCTTGCCGTCGGGGCCGAGCGCCGCGCCGTTCGGGCCGCCCGGCACCTTGGCGACGATCTCCTTGCGCCCGTCGGGATAGACCCGGGTCAGCCGCTGGCCGCGGATTTCGACCAGCACGACCGAACCGTCGGGCATGACCACGGGGCCTTCGGGAAACTCGAGATCGGTGGCGAGAACTCGGATATTGGCCATGGCATCCTCCCGGCTCATTGGCTGCAGGCGGATTTCGAACGGTCCCGCACGCGCAACGTTGTTGTTTCATCCTGTTATGGCAAACGGGGTTTGGCTTGCCAAGCAATCCGGGGCGCAACGCTGCCCGGCGTTGAGGTGGTGGGCAGCACCATGGCCACGTCCACAACGTCGTCCTGGCGAAGGCCAGGACCCGTAACCACCGCAGTTGGTGATGAATGGGATCGTTGCCCCAGCATCGCACAACAATGCTCATTTGGGGTAATGGGTCCGGCTTTCGCCAGGACGACACTAATTGTTTGGCACGACCCGCATCCACAACCGTCGTCCCTGCCTAATGCGCAACTGCGCACGGGAGCAGGGACCCATGACCACAGGGTTGTGTTGTTGAAGAGGGCTGCGGCCCCAGCGTCGCGCAACAATTGCCATTTGTGGTTATAGGTCCCGGCCTTCGCCGGGACGACACCTGAATTTGTTGCGCGGCCGTCGAGTCATAAATCCGCATTCTCGCGACATGAATTGCCCGAGCTTTGCTGAATTGCCCGTCGGGTTGTTTTGTCGCACCCCTCTCCGTCATCATCCCCTGGTGCGCAATGCGCACCGGGGAATGACGTAGAGAGAGAATGGACGTGCGCTAGCTCAGCGTGCCCGCATGCACCCACCAGCCGGGATGCGCGGCGCGGAGCTTTTCCCCGGCGGCCTGGGCATCAGCATCGGTTCCGAACACCGCAAAGCAGGTCGCGCCGGAGCCCGACATGCGGGCCAGGCGCACATCCTTGGTCGCGCGCAGCGCGGACAAGACATCGCTGATGGCGGGCTCGATGCGCGCGGCGGGGGCTTCGAGATCGTTGGTGCTGCGCGACAGCGCCGCGATCCAGTCGTCGACCGCGCGGCCGGCGTCCGGCCAGGACGACGCCTGCATCACGACATCGGTGGCGCCGATCAAGAGCTCGCCATGGCGCAGGCCGAGCGCATTGAAGACATCCTTGGTCGCAACCGGCACCCGCGGATTGACCAGCACGCACGGCATTGTCGGCAGGTCGAGCGGCAGCAGACCCTCGCCGACGCCGGTCATGTCGCAGGCGCGCGAGGCGACGCACACCGGCACGTCGGCGCCGGTCTGCAGCGCGACCTCCATGATCCTGCTGTCGTCGAGCGAGAGCTCGTTGAGCCGCGCCAGCAGCCGGAGCGCCGCCGCGGCATCCGCCGAGCCGCCGCCGATACCGGCCGCAACGGGCAGCACCTTCTCCAGCGTGAAGTGGCCGACCTCGAGGTCCGCGACGCGCTCGCCGAGCAGGCGCGCGGCCTTGAGCACCAGATTATCCGAGGTATCGCCGCAGGCATCGGCCAGCGGCCCCAGCATCGAGAGCGACAGCTCGGGCCCCGGCTCGAGCGTGAGACGATCGGCGCAATCGGCAAACGCGACGACGCTCTCCAGGTCGTGAAACCCATCGACGCGCCGCCCGACAACCTTCAGCGTCAGGTTGACCTTGGCACGCCCTTCTTCAATCAGCGCCGGCACGGCGATAAACCCCTAAAAACAAACATGTGCTGCGATTAGCGTAAATCGCCTCACGATCCTATCCCTTTGTTTGCACGGAAATTCCGGGATTTCGGGTGCCGCATCAGCCTGCCTTCACCTCTCCCGCTTGCGGGGGAGGTCGGATCGCATCGAACGATGCGATCCGGGTGGGGGCTCTACCCACGGAGGGAATCTCTTTGCGGAGACACCCCCACCCTAACCCTCCCCCGCAAGCGGGAGAGGGAACGGAGGGAGCTCAGCAAGCGGACCCGCAGGCCTAGCCGCCCTTGCCGTCGTCGTCCTTCTTCTTGTCGGCGGAGGCGGCGTTCGAGGTGTCGTCCGGCAGGCCGTTGTCGATCTTGGCCTGGATCTTCGGCAGCTCTTCCGGCTCGGGCTTGAGGTCGCGCGCATGCGCCCACTGGAACTTGGCTTCCAGCGTGCGGCCGACGCGCCAGTAGGCGTCGCCGAGATGGTCGTTGATGGTCGGATCTTCCGGCTTGAGGTCGATCGCGCGCTCGAGGTTCTTCACCGCCTCGTCGTAATTGCCGATCCGGTAATAGGCCCAACCGAGCGAGTCGACGATGTAGCCGTCGTCAGGACGCTGATCGACGGCACGCTTGATCATCTTCATGCCTTCGTCGAGGTTGATGCCCTGGTCGATCCAGGAATAGCCGAGATAGTTCAGCACATGCGGCTGCTCGGGCTGCAGCTCGAGGGCCTTGCGCATGTCGGCCTCGGCCTTGTTCCACTGCTTGGAGCGCTCCTCGCAGATGCCGCGGTAGTAGTAGGTGACCCAGGCATTCTTGTCGCCGCTGGAGGCCGGCAGCGCGTCGATCGCCTGCGAATAGGTGGTGGCGCAGTCGGCGAACTTCTTGCGGCCGCGCTCGATATTGCCGAGCGCCAGGATCGCCTCGATGTCCTTCGGCTGATCCGCGGTGACTTCCTTGAGGATCTTGATCGCCTCGTCGCTGCGGTCGGCGGCGTCGAGATTGGTCGCGAGCTGGATCTGCGCGTTGCGCTTCAGCGGCGAGGACGCCGGCATCCGCTCATAGACCTTGATCGCCATCTGCGGCTTCTTCACCGATTCATAGAGATCGGCGAGCGACAGCAGCGCCAGCGGATGGTTCGGCTGCAGATAGAGAGCAAGCTGCAGATAGACCAGCGCGAGGTCCTCACCGCCGCGGCGGGTCAGCGTCGCGCCGATGCCGTACAGCGCCTCGGCGGCGCCGGCCTGCGGTGAATCGATCAGCGGCGGAAGCTTCTTGCCGGCCTTGGTCTCCTTGATGCCCTCCAGCACCAGCGGATGACGCGGCAGCTTCTTGTCGAACGCCTCGTACATCGCGGTCGCGGCGGCGGCATCCTTGTTGCGCGAAGTCCAGCGCGCATATTCGTCGACCGTGCGCAGCATCGAATCGTCGAGCTTGTAGACCTTCTCGAAGCGGGCGCCGGCGTCCTTCTCCTTGCCGGACAGCTCGTAGATCATGCCGGCGTGCAGATCCTTGAAGATCGGATACCATTCGGGGCCGGTCAGCTTGTCGATCGAGGCGACCGCGCCCTTGCTGTCGCCGGCGCCATAGGCGGCCCAGGCCGACAGCAGCGTCGCCACCAGGTCGGTGATCGGGCCGCGGACCGACTGGTTGATGTTGGACTGCGCTGCGGCGTATTTCTTCAGCTTGAGGTCGCGCACGCCGACCACGAGGCGGGCGACGCGGTTGGCCTTGTCCTGGGTCAGGATGCGGTCGGCGAGTTTCACCGCCTCGTCGATGTCGCCGTCGGCGAGCGAGGAGATGAAGGCGCGGTCGAGCAGCTCGGAATTCTTCGGATCGGTGCGCAGCGCCGAGCGGTAGAACGCCGCGGCCGAGGCCGCATCGCGCTCGACACTGGCGTGGCGGGCGGCCAGATAGCTGCCGGCGGTGGTCAGCGACTTCAGGTCGGTCTTGCTCGGGAATTGCGCGGCATTGTCGGTCGGATGGTCGGGCGTCTGCGCCGCAAGCTGCGCAGGCACGGCAAGCGCCGCGGCAGCAAGAACGGCAATCGTCAGGCGGTTGAATCGGGTGGACAGCATCACGGTCGCCTTGCTCCAGGGGTTTAAGGCCACGAAGGATTTACGGCCAAGATCTTCGCGACAAGATCCTGCGATCAGTCTCAAAATGCGAACCCAAGCGGCGGCATCCCGGCGAGCGACAATGCCGCTTTTGGCGTTTATCCGCAAGGATCGCCCAGAGGTAACCCATGCCGAATCGATTGGCAGATTAGGCCGTTAGGCCTGCCGATCCAGCCAGCCCACCGCAAGACCCTCGCACTATGGCGGTATCGTGACCGGCCCCGGCATATTCGCGTGCGGAAGCAAAATGCGCCGGATACTGGCGCCGCAACCCCCTGTTCCGCGTCTCCGGCGGTGCAATCCGGCCGCTCCTAACGAGGAAAGCCCGAGCGGAGGCTGCGGCAGGTTGGCGGCGGCCTCACGCAAATGTGGTCGGCCGCATCAGCCTTACCCTTCAATCGCCTCCGGGCCTTACATCGCCTCGTAGTTCGGCCCGCCGCCGCCCTCCGGAGGAACCCAGGTGATGTTGCCGTTGGGGTCCTTAACGTCGCAGGTTTTGCAGTGGACGCAGTTCTGGGCGTTGATCTGGAAGCGCGGGGCGGCGCCCTCCTCGACCCACTCATAGACGCCGGCCGGGCAATAGCGGTTGGAGGGACCGGCGAACACGTCGTGCTCCGACGTCTTCTGCAGGTTCATGTCGGCGACCTTGAGATGGACCGGCTGATCCTCCTCATGGTTGGTGTTGGACAGGAACACCGACGACAGCTTGTCGAACGAGATCTTGCCGTCCGGCTTCGGATAGGCGATCGGCTGGTGCTGCTTCGACGGATCGAGCGTCTTGCGGTCCGGCTTGGCGTGCGACTGGGTGCCGAACAGCGAGAAGCCGAGCGTGTTGCACCACATGTCGAAGCCGGAGAGCGCCATTCCGAGCAAATTGCCGAACTTCGACAGCAGCGGCTTGGCATTGCGGACCTTGAACAGGTCCTTGCCGATCGCGGACGAGCGCCAGGCATTCTCATACTCGACGAGCTCGTCATTGGCGCGGCCGGCGCCGAGCGCGGCCGCGACATGCTCGGCGGCGAGCATGCCGGAGCCCATCGCATTGTGGACGCCCTTGATGCGCGGCACGTTGACGAAGCCGGCGGCGCAGCCGATCAGCGCGCCGCCCGGGAAGGAGAGCCGCGGCACCGACTGATAGCCGCCCTCGGTGATGGCACGCGCACCATAGGCGAGCCGCTTGCCGCCCTCGAACAGCTCGCGGATATCGGGATGCGTCTTCATCCGCTGGAATTCGTCGAACGGCGACAGGTACGGGTCGGTGTAGTTCAGATGCACGACGAAGCCGACCGCGACGCGGTTGTCGTCGTAGTGATAGAGGAACGAGCCGCCGCCGGTCTTGTCGTTCAGCGGCCACCCAAGCGTATGCTGGACCCGTCCCTTGCGGTGCTTGGCCGGATCGATCTGCCAGACCTCCTTCAGCCCGATGCCGAATTTCGGCGGCTCCGAGTTGGCGTCGAGCTTGTAATTCGCGATCAGCTGCTTGGTGAGCGAGCCGCGCGCGCCTTCGGCGAACAGCGTGTACTTGCCGAGCAGCTCCATGCCGCGGGTGTAGGAATCCTTGTGGCTGCCGTCCTTGGCGATGCCCATGTCGCCGGTCGCGATGCCGCGCACCGCGCCCTTGTCGTCATAGAGAACTTCGGCGGCCGCAAAGCCCGGATAGATCTCGACGCCGAGCGCTTCCGCCTTCGGCGCCAGCCAGCGGCAGACATTGCCGAGCGAGCCGATGTAGTTGTGATGATTGTGCATCAACGGCGGCATGATGAAGTTCGGAATGCGGAACCAGCCTTGCGACGTGGTCCAGTAGAACCGATCTTCCTTGACCTGGGTCTTCAGCGGACAGTCGGCGTCCTCGCGCCAGTCCGGAACGAGCTTGTCGAGCCCGACCGGATCGATCACCGCACCGGACAGGATGTGCGCGCCGACCTCGGAGCCCTTCTCCACCACGACGATCGAGAGCTCGGGATTGAGCTGCTTCAGCCGGATCGCGGCCGACAGGCCCGACGGGCCGGCGCCGACGATGACGACATCGAATTCCATAGACTCGCGCGGGGGAAGGTCTTCAGCACTCATGATCTTGATCTCAGCCCATTGAGAACGCTTCTAAGCTTTTCAAAAGTCGTTGTTTCCGATTTTTGGCGGAAGGACAACCATGGAATTGCGCTCCCATGGCTTTGCACGGCCCGGATACCCAGAGAGAATAATCTTTTCCGAAATCGAGCCTCCACTTTTCTCCGCCATGCTCTAGATTGCGCCGATGGCCCTGATGCCCGAGCCCACCCCTACACTGCAGCAATTGCTGGCCTTTTACCTCGAGGCCGGGGTCGATTGTGCGCTTGGCGACGAGCCGATCAACCGGCTGGAAGAGCCCGAGCCAGTTCCGGCCCCGGCCGCGCCGCGTCCAGCCGCGCTCAATCCGCTGCGCCCGCCACCGATGCCGGCCGTTCCGCGCAGCGAAATCACCATCGCGCCGGACGCCGCCATCGCCTCCGCGCGCGAAGCGGCGCGCACCGCGCCGACGCTTGAAGCCTTGCGCACGCTGATGGAGACGTTCGACGGCTGCGCGCTGAAGCACACCGCGACCCGGCTGGTGTTCGCCGACGGCAATCCGCAGGCGCGTGTGATGTTCGTCGGCGAGGCGCCGGGCCGCGACGAGGACATCGAGGGACTGCCGTTCGTCGGCCGCTCCGGCAAGCTGCTCGACCGCATGATCGCGGCGATCGGGCTCGATCGCAGCAAAGCCTATATCGCCAACGTCATCCCGTGGCGGCCGCCGGGCAACCGCACGCCGACGCCGCAGGAGACGCAGGTGTGCCTGCCCTTCATCCAGCGCCATATCGAGCTGGTGGATCCCGACGTGCTGGTCACGCTCGGCAATCCTTCGACCCAGGCGCTGCTCGGCACGCGCGAGGGCATCATGCGCACTCGCGGCAAATGGATCGACTACGACACCGGCACGCGCACGATCCGCGCCGTCGCCACCTTCCATCCGGCCTATCTGTTGCGCTCGCCGTCGTACAAGAGATTGTCGTGGCAAGATTTGCGCGCGATCGCGAAGGTGCTGCAAGCGGCGATGGCGTAGCGCTGCTTGGCTCGCCTGCCCTACGAGGCATTGTCCGAAAGCACCTGCGTCAACCCATAGCGCTTCGCCAGCAGCCGTGCCAGCCATTCGCGCTCGACCTCGCTAGCCTGCGAGGCGAGTTCGAGGCGGTTGGCGCCCATATCGATGGTCAGGCGATTGCCGGTGTCGGTCTCGCGCAGACGCAGCGTCTGCAATTCCTGCCGATCGAGATCGGCCCGCGTTCGCCTGGCAAATAGCGACTTCCAAGCATCCTGCCTGCTCTTGTTCCGCCCGTAGGTATTGAATTCGGGCGGCGGCGTTCCGGAGTCGTAGGCGATGCTGCCGCGCTTCAGCTGCAGTGTTTCCGGTGCCGAAGGGCGGAAGATCCGATAGGCCGTCAACGCCGCAAAGAAGCCGCCGATGGTCCAGGCGGCCAGCCAAAAGATCAGGAATGGCGCGGCCTTCCCTGCCATCAACTCGGACGCGGCTGACTTGAAGCCCATTGCCCAGAGGCCCAGCCAGCACACCAGGAACGCGCCGCCGAAATAGCGCGAGGCATTGCGCTTCGCGCGGATGATGATGGTCGGCTCGATACCATCATGACTGATCGAGATCTCGGAGCCGGCCGGCGGATTCAAGTCCATGCGACGCCTCTCTCAGAATGTCTCGGGCGATTACCCCTTCGGCCGCACGATCGCCCAGCCGATCCGCAGCACCGGCTGCCTTCCATTGACCAGCCGGTCGAACGATCGCGGCACTTCCGGCACGAGGCCGGGGAAGCGCTGCGCGAGTTCGGGCGGCGGCGTGCCGGCGGTGTCCTGCGCGCGCCAGACCACGACGCCGCCGGTCTCGTTGAATTTCGCCACCGACAGCCAGGGCGTCCGTTGCGGCGCGGCGTCGAGCAAAAGATGCGGACGGCGCCCGTTCATCGCGATCAGGCTGGCGAGCTCGGGATCGCCGGCAACCGCGCGCAGGCGCTGGTTGGTACGACGTTCATAGCTGTCGTCGAAGAAGCGTCCCATCGCGGCTGCCGGCAGCGAGGTCGGCACCTCGGTGGTGCTGGTCCAGGGCAGGAACAGCGCCGCCGCCAGCGCGACCGCGGCGGGCGCGCCGACGGCGAAGGCCCACACCGAGCGCAACAGCCGCTGCCGCCTGAGATGGATCAGATCGCCGGTCGCGACGACGACCGCGAGCCCCGACATCAACAGCGCCACGCCGGCGCCGCCGAAGGCGCGATCCAGATCGAACAGCCCGGAGACGAAGCTGCTCACGATCGCCGGCGCGAACGCGAAAAAATAGACGAAGTGCTGCGCCAGCGGACTGACCGGCGGACGGTAGATGATCGGGGAATCGTCTCGGTCGCGGGCGAACCAGCGCGAATTGAGGATCGCGAGCAGCGCGATCGCACCCGTCGCCACGATCAGCCCGCCGAGCACAACGCCCCAGCGCAGCGCCCGCGCCTTGAGATCGGCGAGCGCGGGCAAGGCCGGCAACGCCAGCACGTCGGCGCGGACCAGCCAGATCAGATAGGGCAGTGCCAGCACGATGATGACCAGCAGCGCATAGAGCGGATCGACCGCGCGCAGCGTGCGGCGCCCGCGCTCGGTTGCGACCGCAAAGCCGACCACGAGCAGGATCATGCCGAGCGCCGCCGGCGTCGTCAGCAGCAGGAGGCCGCAATCGATCGACCAGGCGAACCAGGCGGCGCGACGGTCCTGCCCGATCAATTGCCAGGAATGCAGCAGCAACAGCGCCCACAGCGGACGCGCCAGGATCAGCGGGCCGAACTCGACGCTTGGCGAGGAGAACACCACGACTGTCATCGACAACAGCACCGCCAGCACGCCCTGCGGGCCGCCAACGATGGCCCGTGCCAATTGGTAGAAGGCGATAAAGGTTGCGATCTCGCAGACCTGCGCCAGCAGATAGACGCCGAACACGTGATTGCCGGCGGCGCGGAAGGCGATGTCGGCGAGCCAGAACGAAAGCGGCGGCCCCATGTCGGTGCCGACCTGATATTCGCGGCCGAAGGCGAGGACGGTGGCGAGATTACCGGGCGGGCTGCCGTAGAAGATCAGCGGCAGCAACAGCCAGATCGCCGCCTGCACCAGCACCACGACCCACACCACGAGGCGCGGCCGGGCGCGGATCAGTTCGACAACCAGGGAGGTAAACCGCATGAAACGCCCGAAATGCCCCAGCCACCCGTAGCGGCGTCATCTGATCCCGAGGGTTTTGATAAACGGCGGCGGCGGTGGAGGCAACCGGGGCGGATGGGTCCACGGTGCAAAGTCAAATACAGAGGTCATGCCCCGCCACCGGGTCGCGCGAACGCGCGCCCGATGACAGGCTCCGGCGGGACATCCAGTACGCTGCGGCCATGGAGTTAGGCACGGCCGTCTCTGGAATACTGGGATCGCCCGGTCAAGCCGGGCGACGACAGTGTTGGGTGGGTTGGAGGCGGTGCGCGCTACGCCGCTTCGGATGCAGTAGTCTCGCTTTCGTTGTCCACCGTGAACAGATCGGGCTCGGCCGCGACCGGGAAATGCTTCAGTCGCGCGGCGACGACGGGGGCGAAGAAGCTGCGGTGGTGGGTGCTGGGGCCGAGCCGGTCCAGCGCCTCGAGGTGCTCGGGGACACCATAACCCTTGTGCTGCTCGAAACCGTAGCCGGGGCAATCCAGCGCCAGCGCGCACATCAGGCGGTCACGCGTCACCTTGGCGATGATCGAGGCCGCCGCGATCGAGGCCACGATGCCGTCGCCGCCGATGACGGCGTCGCAGTCGCAGGGCGTGGCGAGCTTGTCGCGGCCATCGACGAAGACGTGCTGCGGCATTTCCGGCAGCGCATGCACGGCGCGCGCCAGCGCCCACAGCGAGGCGCGCAATATATTGTCGCGGTCGATTCGCGCCGGCGAAGCCACCGCGACCGAGAACGCTGCGGTGGCGCAGATCTCCTCGAACAGTTCCTCGCGCCGCTCGGCGGTCAACCGCTTGGAGTCATCGAGCCCCTTGGGAACGCGGTTGGGGTCGAGCACCACCGCGGCGGCAACCACCGGACCTGCCAGCGGACCGCGCCCGGCCTCGTCGCAGCCGGCGACCGGCCAGATCCCACGCTTGATCAGCGCGCGCTCACGCCGAAAGCTCGGCCGCGTCACGGCGATCACGCGCTTGCCCGGCCTGGCTGATTTGGCCGGCGCCTTCTTCGAGGTGGTCTTTGACGCGCTTTTGGACTTGTCCCGAATCATGCGGGGATGGTGATCAAGCCGGCTCCGCGGCGCAACCGGGAACCCGGCGCCCTTCCCCGTTATTCAATTCGGCTCGCTCTAATCCGGGATGGACACCCGCCCGCTCTCGAGAACCTCGAAGCCCGGCGCACGCACCACTTCCCAGGCGTGGCCGTCGGGATCGCCGAAATAGCCGCAATAACCGCCATAGCTGGTCGGCTGCGCGGCCTTGAGCAGTTTGGCGCCTTTCGACAGCGCGAATGCCATCACGCGATTGACCTCGTCATCGTCGTTGCAGTTCCAGGCAATCGCAACGCCATGGAATGCTGAAGGCCGCGGCTGATCCGGCAGCCCAGCGTCGTCGGCGAGCAAATGCCACGGGAACAGCCCGAGCACGCTGCCGCCGGTGTCGAAGAAGGCAACCTCCTCGCCGGTCGCGCGCATCTTTCTGGTGAAGCCGAGCGATTCATAGAAGGCGATGCTGGCGCGCATGTCGCTGACGCCGAGCGTGAGGACGGTGAAGCGGGCAGTCGGGGCGTTACTCATGGTGGCACTCGCTGTTTTGACTTCTTCTTCGTAGCCCGGATAGAGCGAAGCGTAATCCGGGAAACTCTGACCGTTGACGCAGGTCCCGGATTTCGCTGCGCTTCATCCGGGCTACGGGCCTCACCTAGAACAGACTGAGTTGCTCCCCGCTGCGCTTCGGCTTGGCGAAGTGATCCGTGGTCAGCTTGGTACGGCGCTTGTTGAGGCCGAGCTTCTCGCAGGCGATCTCGAAGCGGCGGCCGATCATCCAGGCCATCGGGCCGGTGCCCTTCATCCTTGTGCCCCATTGCGAGTCGTAGTCGCGGCCGCCGCGCATGTCGCGGATCAGCGTGAAGACATGGCGGTAGCGGTCGGGATAGTTCGCCATCAACCATTCGCGGAACAGATCGCGCACCTCGAGCGGCAGCCGCAGCAGCACGTAACTCGCCTCCCTGGCGCCGGCATGGGCTGCGGCATCGAGGATGCGCTCGATCTCGGAATCGTTCAGCGCCGGAATAACGGGCGCGACCATCACCGTGGTCGGGATGCCGGCATCCGCGAGCCGCTTGATCGCCTCGAGCCGCTTCGACGGGGTCGAGGCGCGCGGCTCCATGGTGCGGCCAAGCTTCGGATCGAGCGTCGTCACCGAGAGCGCGACCTTGGCGAGATTGCGCTTGGCCATCCGCGCCAGGATGTCGATGTCGCGGGTCACCAGCGCCGACTTGGTGACGATGCCGACCGGATGGCCGGCGCGCTCCAGCACCTCGAGGATGCCGCGCATGATTTTGCGGTCGCGCTCGATCGGCTGATAGGGATCGGTGTTGGTGCCGATCGCGATCATCCGCGCCTCGTAATCGGGCGCCGCCAGCTCCTTCTCGAGCAGCGCCGGCGCATCCGGCTTGGCGAGCAGCTTCGATTCGAAGTCGAGCCCCGGCGACAGGCCGAGATAGGCGTGGGTCGGCCGCGCGAAGCAATAGACGCAGCCATGCTCGCAGCCGCGATAGGGATTGATCGAGCGGTCGAAGCCGATGTCGGGCGAGTCGTTGCGGGTGATCACCTTGCGCGAGGTGTCGAGCGCCACGCTGGTCGAAAACGGCGGCAGGTCTTCGAGGCTCTGCCAGCCGTCGTCGAAGGCAACCCTCGCCTCGGCCTCGTAGCGGCCACTGGCGTTGGACTGCGCGCCGCGACCGCGCCGCCGCTCGCGTTCGATCGCAACCGCAAGCTCGGGAAAAGGGGCAGGAACAGGTGAAGGTGCACCCGCCGGGTTATCGGAGGGCGCCGTTACCGGCGGGTGCTTGAGGGCATGAGAGGATGCTCGGCTCATGTTTTGAAGCTAACACAGCTTGAGAACAAATCAAGAACATGAACTGAGAAAATCCACAAAGTGATGGCGTAAAAATCTGCAGGCGAAAAGGCTGCTTTGAATATGACAAGGTGATAACACGGCCTGAGTTTCTCCATTGTTTGAGCCATCGAAGCCTCAAAGTTCATGCTGAGCGTGATCATTCCCACCGACGGAGTCGAACGCACCGCGGTCGCAACGCTGGCCGCGCTGGTGCCGGGCGCAGCCGCCGGCGTGGTCCGTGAGGTGCTGCTGGTCGACCGCACCGATACCGACGTGATCGAGCGCGTCGCCGACGTCGCCGGCTGTCACTTCCTGCGTTTCGAGGGCACGCGCGCCGCGGCGCTCGCGGCGGGCGCACGGCAGGCGCGTTCGCCCTGGCTGATGTTCCTGCATCCGGGCGCGGTGCTCGATGCCGGCTGGATCGAGGAGACCACCCAGTTCATCCAGATAGTGGCGGCGAGCGGCAAAGACCGCGCCGGCATCTTCCGCTACGCCCGCGCGCCCTACACCGACCCCGGTTTGCGCGACGGCCTCAAATTCGTCGCCCGGATGATCACCGGACCCTCGGCCGAACAGGGCCTTCTGATTGCGCGCGAGCATTACGAGCGGATCGGCGGCTACCGCCCGGACGCCCGCCGCTCCGAGGCGCGCCTGCTGCGCCGGCTCGGCCGCTCCTCCCGCACCATGCTGCGCAGCCGGATCATGGTGGCGTAAGGCATAATTCAAGCAAATCAGACACCGGTTCGCGCGAAGAAGACCCGCGAGAAAGCGCTTGCGATTTATTTGATTCCGTCAAATAATATGTTTGATGAAATCAAATTCCCATGACACCGCCCTCGAGAGCCAGGTCGCCGCGGTGCGCGGCTTCAGCCGGTTCTACACCCGCAAGCTCGGCATCATCGAGCCGAAGCTCTTGCACTCGACATTCACGCTGCAGGAAGCCCGGATCATCTACGAGCTCGCGAATCGCGAGAACTGCACTGCGACGGACCTGGTGCGCGATCTCGACCTCGATGCAGGCTTCGTCAGCCGCACGCTACAGGCACTGCAGCGCCGCCAGATCGTGACGCGCAAACCGTCAAAGGTCGACAAGCGCGTCAACGAGGTGGCGCTCACCGCCAAGGGCCGCACTGCTGCCGCCGACCTCGACCGCCGCTCGCGCAGCGAGGTCGGGGCGCTGCTGAAGCAGATGGACGGCAACCGGCGTGCGGCCGTGGTGCGCGCGATGGGTACGATCGAGCAGTCGCTGGAGCCGTCTGCCGAGAAGCCGGCGGCCGTCCTGCTGCGCAGTCACCGCGTCGGCGACATCGGCTGGGTGATCTCGCAACAGGGACGGGCCTACGCGGAGGAATATGGCTGGGACATCAGCTACGAGGCATTGGTCGCCGAGATCTGCGCGCAGTTTCTGCGATCGTTCGATCCGGCCTGTGAGCATTGCTGGATCGCCGAGGTCGACGGCGAGCCGGTCGGCTCGGTCTTCCTGGTCAACGGCGGCAACGGGATCGCCAAGCTGCGGCTGCTGGCGGTAGAGGAGAAGGCGCGCGGGCTCGGCGTCGGCCGCGCTTTGGTCGAGCAGTGCATCCGTTCCGCACGCGAGATGGGCTACAAGAAGATGACGCTGTGGACACAGAGCATTTTGGTCGCCGCGCGCGGCATCTATGCGCGCGCCGGCTTCGAGCGGGTCAAGGAAGAGAAGCACCACAGTTTTGGCGTCGACCTGGTGGGGGAGACCTGGGAGTTGGAGCTTTAGGCGTCCCCCCGAAATGACGTGGGATGACGGCTAAGCGCTCGCGCCCTTGGCCTTCGGGCGGCGCAAATGTTCATCGAGCCGCGGCATGATCTCGACGAAATTGCAGGGCCGCGTCCGGTAGTCGAGCTGCGCGGCCAAAATGCCGTCCCAGCCGTCGCGGCAGGCGCCGGGCGAACCGGGCAGGCAGAAGATGAAGGTGGCGCCCGCCACACCCGCGGTGGCGCGGCTCTGGATCGTCGATGCCCCGATCTTGGCGTGGCTCAGCATGTGGAAGGCGATCGAAAAGCCGTCCATCCGCTTCTCGAACAGCGGCTCGACCGCCTCCGGCGTCACGTCGCGGCCGGTAAAGCCGGTGCCGCCGGTGGTGATCACGGCATCGACGCCCGCGTCCGCGATCCAGCGCCGGATCACCGCGCGGATCGCCTCGACGTCGTCGGTGACGATCTCGCGCGCCGCGAGCTTGTGACCGGCCGCGGTGAGACGGTCGGCCAGCGTGGTGCCCGATTTGTCATCCGCCAGCGTGCGGGTGTCGGAAATCGTCAGCACCGCGATGTTGAGCGGGATGAAGGTTTTGGATTCGTCGATCGAAGACATGGCCTGCTCTCTCGCTCCCTCTCCCGCTTGCGGGGGAGGGCTGGGTGAGGGTGTCACCGCAAGTCATATAGTGGAGAGAGCCCCCACCCGCATCGCATCTGACGATGCGATGCCACCTTCCCCGCAAGCGGGATCGAGACCGCGGCTACGCCCGGCGATCAATCAACGCGGCTACCCCCCGCCGAACGTGTTGCAGGCCTGCACCGTGCCCTGCTGGTAGCCGGTCATGAACCATTGCTTGCGCTGCGCGGCCGAGCCGTGGGTGAAGGAATCAGGCACCACCCTGCCCGTCGCCTGCCGTTGCAGCGTGTCATCACCGATCGCATTCGCCGTGGTCAGCGCGGCGTCGATGTCGCCGGCCTCGAGGAAGCCCGGCCGCTTCTTCTCCTCGCGGTTGACCCAGACGCCGGAGAGACAATCGGCCTGCAACTCGACCTTGACCTGAAGCGCGTTGGCCTCGGCCTTGCTGCCGGCCTGCTGCTGCAGCCGGTTCACGCGCGGGATGATGCCGAGCAGGTTCTGGATATGATGGCCGGCCTCATGCGCGATGATATAGGCCGCGGTGAACTTGCAGGCGTTGCCCGAGCAGCCGCGGAAGCGCGTCTCGACCTCGCGGAAGAATCCGGTGTCGAGGAAGATGGTCTTGTCCGGCGGGCAGTAGAACGGTCCCATCGCCGACTGCGCCATGCCGCAGCGGCCGCCATTGGTGGCGTTGCGGAACAGCACGATCTTCGGACCCTGGTAAGACTGGCCGCTGGCTTGGAATATCTCGCTCCAGCGATCGTCGATTTCACCCAGGATGCCGGCGATCATGCTGCCCATCTCGTCGGTCGGCGCGCCGCGCTTGGCCTGCCCGCCCGACGACTGCCGATCGGTCTGGTAGGTCGGCGCCTGGCCGCCGCCGGTGAGAATTTCGGCGCCGCCGATCAGGATGCGCGGATCGATGCCGAAGGCATAGCCGAGCAGGCCGAGCACGATGACCGTGCCGATGCCGAGCCCGCCACCGCCGCCCATCGGGATCCCGAAGCCGCCACCACCGCCGCCGCCTCCGCTGTCGTCGCGACGGTCTTCGATGTCGTCGCTGCGGCGGAAATCATCATAGCGCATGGCGGTTTCCCTTCATTCCAGTCGGCGCCCCAATGCGGGACACACCAACCTAAAATTTCCATTCTGTTAATCAATATCCTGCCCGGCAAAAATTGCCTAGTCGTTAGACGCGCATCCTTCGCGCTGCGGACCACTGCAGGCAGCGGGCAATTTACCGGCCGAATCGTGCCGGTTTGATGATCCGCAAAATTTTTCGTCGAACGCGCTGATGTTGCAGCACAACGCCAACGACACCGCGCCATGCCGCGCAAAAGATGCTGCAATCTTTCGCATGAACATTTCCAATTAAGTCGATTTTTACTTTGCCGGGTCAATGTGACGCCAGTCGGTTGTTTAGTCCCGCGTCGCCGACAGCGTCGCCTGAGTCAGAGTTCTTGAGTCATGGTAGTGTCGCGTCGCGGGGCGTCTGCAAGGGCGCCCCGCACTAAATTTGAGAGTGCCCCGTCGAGCCACATCGTCATTGGCGATTGCGTGGCCGAGTTGTCGAAGCTTCAGGCCGGCTCGGTCGACCTGGTCTTCGCGGATCCTCCCTACAATCTGCAGCTCAAGGGCGATCTCAAGCGCCCCGACGAGTCGCATGTCGATGCCGTCAACGACGACTGGGACAAGTTCTCGTCGTTCGCTGCCTATGACGATTTCACCCGCGCCTGGCTGCTCGCCTGCCGCCGCGTGATGAAGCCGTCGGCAACGCTGTGGGTGATCGGCTCCTATCACAATATCTTCCGCGTCGGCGCGATCATGCAGGACCTCGGCTTCTGGCTCCTGAACGACATCGTGTGGCGCAAGTCCAACCCGATGCCGAATTTCCGCGGCCGCCGCTTCACCAACGCGCACGAGACCATGATCTGGGCCGCGCGCGACGAGAAGGCCAAGGGCTACACCTTCAATTACGAAGCGCTGAAGGCGTCCAATGAAGACGTGCAGGCGCGCTCCGACTGGCTGATCCCGCTGTGCACCGGCGAGGAACGCCTCAAGGGCGACGACGGCAAGAAGGTCCATCCGACGCAGAAGCCCGAGCAGCTGCTCGCCCGCGTGCTGCTGTCGTCGTCGAAGCCCGGCGATCTCGTGATCGATCCGTTCAACGGCACCGGAACGACAGGCGCCGTCGCCAAACGGCTCGGCCGCAACTATATCGGCTTCGAGCGCGACCGAACCTATGCGGCCGCCGCCGAAGCCCGCATCGCCGCCATCGAGCCGCTGCCGGCCGAGACCTTGGCCCCGTTCATGACCGCGCGCGAGGCGCCGCGGGTGGCATTCTCCGAGTTGATCGAACGCGGCATGATCGTCCCCGGCGCGAAACTCGTCGATGCCAAGAAGCGTCATGGCGCCCTGGTGCGCGCCGACGGCGCCATCATGCTCGGCGACAAGGTCGGCTCGATCCACCGCATCGGCGCCGTCGCGCAAGGCTCCGGCGCCTGCAACGGCTGGACCTTCTGGCACGTCGAGACCAAGACCGGCCTGCGGCTGATCGACGAGCTGCGCGCCGAGATCCGCTCCGGCATGGCAGTGGGCTGAAGTCCCGCCGCAATTCTCGTCATCAACTCTCGTCATTCCCCGATGCGCAATTGCGCATCGGGGAATGATGCGTCGGGAAAGATGACGCCGTCTTGAACGCGGGCCGCCTTGTTGCACCGCGGCGGCGGGCCTACATTGGCGTCAGTCACTTGCCGTTTCGATTGGGTCGCCCGATGCGAAGACAATCCGAGACCTTGCTGCTGGTGCCGCTGCTGCCGGTCTTCCTGCTCGGCATGTTTCCGATGCTGCTGATCGGCCTGCTCGGATTCTTCGGCCTGATCATCTTCGGCATCCTGCTGGTCTGCGTCGGCCTGACGCTCGCCCTCGAGGCCCATGGCGAGTTCAATGAAGAGATCATCGTGCACGGCTATGCCCGCGGCTCCGAGCGCGCGACACAGCTTTCCAACCTGCACGCCGCGATCCGCTCCGCCGCCGTGCTGGACGTCGCCGGCGTTGCGTTGATCGTCGCGGGTATCCTGGGCTTCCTCTGGCGCTGACCAGCGCGCCACGCGGCCCTGATTCACAAACTCGTCGCTTGCGCATTGCAGCGAATTTTGCGCATGAGGGGCCAAGCGGCCCTCGCCCGCCGCGTCCCGATCTCGCCGGTCACAAGAACCAAGGGAGTCCCTTCATGATCAAATTCTATTTCAATGGTGCGCCGAACCCGAACAAGGTTGCCCTGTTCCTGGAAGAATCCGGCCTGCCGTTCGAGGCGATTCCGGTCGACACCCGCAAGGGCGAGCAGTTCTCGCCGGAATTCCTCAAGGTCAATCCGAACGGCAAGGTGCCGGCGATCGACGATGACGGGGTGCTGGTGTTCGACAGCAACGCCATCCTGCTCTACCTCGCCGAGGAGAACGGCAAATTCCTGCCCGCCAACACGCCGGCCAACCGCGCCGCGACGCTGTCCTGGCTGATGTTCATCGCAACCGGCCTCGGCCCGTATTCCGGCCAGGCGGTGCATTTCAAGCATTTCGCGCCGAAGGATCTCGACTACGCCAACAACCGTTACCAGTATGAGGCGCATCGCCACTACAAGATCCTCGACGATCACCTGGCGAAGTCGCGCTACATGGTCGGCGACAGCTACACGATCGTCGACATGGCGTTCTGGGGCTGGGCGCGGATGGCGCCGTTCATCCTCGGCGAGGAAGGCTACGCCAAATATCCGAACGTGAAGCGGCTGGTCGACGAGATCTCGGCGCGGCCGGCGGCGGCGCGCGCGATCGCGCTGAAGGACAGGCACACCTTCAAGACCGAGATGGACGACGCAGCCCGCGACATCATGTTCGGCCACCTCAAGTCCAAGGTGGCGTAAGCTATCCCACAACGCTGCACAGGGTGGGCGCGCTGACGCGTTGCGCACCCTGCGCATTTCGCATCGCATCTCACGGCGGCCAGTAGAGGCGGCCGTTGTCGCACCGGCCATGATGGGCGATGTCGACGCGGCAGACGCTGATGTCCTGCAGCTCGCGTTCACTCATGACAGCAAGCTGCCGCCACGCGCGCCGGTTGTCACGCCACTGCCGGATCCAGGCCCGCCCTGCCACGACTGCGGCCGTCAGTGTCTCAACCCGCCGCGCGAACCGCGGCCGCCGGAAACGGACCGAGCGCCTTCTCGGTCAGCACCGAGTCGCAATATTCCCGGATTTCCTTGATCCGGCCGCCGTCGAAGCGAAACACCAGGCAATAGTCGTTGTCGTAGCGCTGGCCTTCCTTGGTGAGGTTGTTGCCCTTGGCCTCGACCGCGACGATGTCGCCGTCGGCGATGAAGCGATGGGCGATGGTGCGACCGCGCTCCACCAACCGGGAGCGGACATGGCCGTGCAGGTCGTTCATGATCGATTGCTTGCCGGTGAAGGTGCGCGACCAGGAATATTGCCCGGTCACAGTCCAGACCGCGTCGTCGGCGAGATTGGCGACCAGCAGCGATTTCTCGCGCACCGCGGGGTCGGGATCGCCTGCGATCGCGAATATCTCCTGCACCAGTTTCTTGTTGTCGGCTGCGCTCATGGCGCGTCTCCTTGCGATGGATTGGCTCTGATTTGAGGCATTTCCTCGCGCGATGAGCCGTTCGCTTCGCGTGAGAACGCCTTGCCTCCCAATCATGCGGCGTCGACGCACATTCTTCCAATCGATAGGTGGTATGATATATATTCACCTGATGAATTTGAATTCGCTTGACCTCAATCTGTTGGTCGCGCTCGACGCCCTGCTGCGCGATGCCAATGTTAGCCGCGCCGCGATGCGGCTCAACCTGTCGCAGCCGGCGACCAGCCACGCCTTGCAGCGGCTGCGCGATTTGATCGGAGATCCGCTGCTGGTGCGCAACGGCGCGCGGATGGAGCTGACGCCGCGGGCTCAGGCGCTGCGTTCACCGTTGGCGCAGGCGCTCGACCAGGTGCGCACGCTGTTCGCCTCCGATGATTTCGACCCGGCGCGCAGCGAGCGGCATTTCCGTCTGATGATGCCCGACCTCGCGGTCGAGCTGTTGATGCCGCCGCTGATGGAGAAGGTGACGCAGCTGGCGCCGAACGTCACCATCGACGTCGTGCCGTGGCGGAGCTCGACGATCTTCACGCCCGACTTTGCCCGCACCATCGATCTCGTGATCTCGATCGGCAATTCCTTCAAGGGCTTTCACCGCCAGCGGCTCTACACCGACATCGATGCGCTCGCGGTGCGGCGCGGCCATCCCGCCGGCGTCAAGCTCCGGAAGCGCGAAGCGTTCCTCGCTGCGCGCCATGTCGCCGTGATCATCCGCGGCCATAACGAGGATCTGATCGACACCTGGCTGCGCGCCAAGGGGATCCAGCGGCGGATCGCGCTGGTGGTGCCGGGCTATATCGAGGCACTGCACGTCACCGCGCGCACCGACCTCGTCGCATTCGTGCCGCGCCGGCTGATCTCTGCGCTGTCGAAACAACTATCGCTGGTGACGGTGACGCCGCCGCTCGATCCAGGGATCGACGAGCAGCACATGTTCTATCCGACACGGGCGCAGATGGATCCGGGCTCGATCTGGCTGCGCAAGCTGATGCTGGAGACCGGACGGGAGCTGGAGAAGGGGAAGGCGTAACACACACTTTCGTCGTCCCGGCGAAAGCCGGGACCCATAACCACAGCCGTGAATTGGGAATGAAGGGCTGTGGCCCCAGCGTCGCGCCACAATTGAGGTTTGGGGTTATGGGTCCCGGCTTTCGCCGGGACGACATCGCATTCTTGGCTTCCGCTTCGCTCTCTGCCCTACGCCCTCTGCTCGGCCAGCACCTTCTGCACCGCCGGCCGCTGCTCCATCGCCGCGCGATGCGCCTTTACCTTGGGCAAGGTCGCGATGTCGACGCCGTCGCCGTCGAGCCAGAGGGTCAGCGTGTAGAGATAGGCATCGCCGACCGTGTAACTGTCGCCCATCACCCACGGGCCCTTCAGCATGTCGCGCTCGATCAGGTTGAAGCAGGCGCCCATGGTCTTCGGGACCATCGACTTCATGTCGGCGAACGAGGTCTCCTGCGTCGCCCAGCGCGCGCCGCGCATCTTGTGAGCGTGGCAGACATGCACCGTCGAGCACAGGTAGGAATTGAAGGCCTGCAGCTTCGCGAATGCGAAGGCGTCGTCGAGCGGCGCGAGCTTCGCCTGCGGATAGGTCTGTGCGATGTAGGCCAGCATCGCCGGCGTCTCGGTCAGCACGCCGTGGTCGGTCACCAGCGACGGCACCCGGCCCTTCGGGTTAATCTTCAGGTACTCCGGGCTGTTCTGCTGGTTGACCTTGAAATCGAGCCGCTCGACCGAATAGGACGCACCGGCTTCGGCCAGTGCGATGTGGGACGCGAGCGCGCAGGTGCCAGGGGCGGTATAGAGCTTGAGCATGTCGTTGTCCTCTGCGGGCCTTGTCGGTTCGTTGCGAACCCGGCCTGGCTTGTTATGAGATGCGGCGGACGTTAGCTGCAGCACCCCTTGCCGTCCACCCCGCGCGGTGCCGCGGACCTTGCCCGCAGCGGGGCCGCCATGCGATGACGATGGCCAACCGAGAGGGCTTTTCATGACTGTGCTGATTGCAGGTGGCGGAATTGGCGGGCTGACACTGGCGCTCAGCCTGCACCAGATCGGCGTGCCCTGCCGCATCTTCGAGAGCGTGCCCGAATTGCGGCCGCTCGGCGTCGGCATCAACGTGCTGCCGCATGCGGTGCGCGAATTGATCGAGCTCGGGCTGCACGATGTGCTCGACGCATCGGCGGTGCGCACCCGCGAGCTCGCCTATTTCTCCAAGCACGGCAAGCCGATCTGGAGCGAGCCGCGCGGGCTCGAGGCCGGCTATAAATGGCCTCAGTTCTCGATCCATCGCGGCCGGTTGCAGCAGCTGCTGCTCGACGCCGCGACCGAACGGCTGGGAGCCGCGAACATCCTGACCAGCCATCATCTCACCGGCTGGACCGAGACGGCCGACGGCGTTCGCGCCGAATTCATCGACAAGGCGACTGCCAAGCCCGCCGGCAGCTATGACGGCGCGGTGCTGATCGCCGCCGACGGAATCCATTCGGCGGTGCGCGAAAAACTCTATCCGCAGGAAGGGCCACCGATCTGGAACGGCCGCATCCTGTGGCGCGGCATCACCCGCGGCAATGCCTTCCTGACCGGCCGCACCATGATCATGGCCGGCCACGAGACCCTGAAATTCGTCTGCTATCCGATCTCGAAAGAGGCCGGCGCCGACGGCAAGTTCGACATCAACTGGGTCGCCGAGCGGCATATGCCGCCGACCTATCAGTGGCGCCGCGAGGACTATAACCGCACCGCAAAGCTCGACGAGTTCCTGCCGTGGTTCGAGAGCTGGAATTTCGACTGGCTCGACGTGCCCGGCCTGATCCGCAACTGTCCGCACGCTTACGAATATCCGCTGGTCGATCGCGATCCGATCCCGCAATGGACCTTCGGCCGCGTCACGCTGATGGGCGACGCGGCGCACCCGATGTACCCGATCGGCTCCAACGGCGCCTCGCAGGCGATTTTGGATGCGCGCACGCTGACGCGCGAGATTTTGGCGCACGGTGCAACGCAGGCGGCGCTGTTGGCCTATGAGGCCGAACGGCGCCCGGCGACGACCGACCTCGTGATGCTGAACCGCCGCAACGGCCCGGAGCAGGTGATGCAGCTGGTCGAGGAGCGCGCGCCCAATGGCTTTGGCGTCGTCACCGAGGTGCTGTCGCAGCAGGAACTGGAAGACATCGCCGCCAACTACAAGCGCGTCGCCGGCTTCCAGGTCGACGGGCTGAACGCCAAACCGCCGATCGTGCAGCGGGCGGGAGCGTAAGCGCTGCGTGACTTGAAGCAGTCGCTGAGGAGCCGCGAAGCGGCGTCTCGAAGGATGCACGGCCCGGCCGGTGGCCGTCGACCCTTCGAGGCTCGCCCAGCGGTGCGAGTGCACCGCAAGGCTCGCACCTCAGGGTGACGGAACTGCTAAAGCGCGCGGTCCTACCGCAGCGCCCGCGCCGCTTCCACCAGGCGGATGCTGCTGCTCGCCGTGGCGAGCAATGTGCCGTCCGCGGCGGTCAGCCGGCCCTCGACGAAGGCGATGGTCTTGCCGAGCTGCGTCACGGTCGCTTCACCGGTGATCGGTCCGGGTTTCGCGGGCGCGAGGAAGTTGACGGTCATCGTGATCGTCGTGGTGAACAGCCTGCCCTCGGTCATGATGAACACCGCCGGCCCCATCGTGTCGTCGAGCATCGACGACAGCATGCCGCCCTGGATGAAGCCGGCCGGATTGCAGAAATCCTCCTCGAACACGATCCTGATCCAGCCGTCCTGCGGACGTGCATCAGCCACGCGCCAACCCAGCAGCCTTGCGACGGGCGGCATCGGGATGCGGTCGAGTGCGGTTGCGATCATGGCGGCCTCCGTTTTGGAAGTCGTAGCCGGGACCTGCTGCCAGCATGGTGTCAGCAGGTCGTCTCCCCCTAAAGATCCAGCCCGTGCGCGATGGCCTTGCGCATCACGTTGGGAAACGCCTCGCCGTCCAGCGTCGCTACCGGCACCCAGCGCATGCCGTCCGGCGCGCGGGTCCGCGGCGGCACGCTGGCCGTATAGACCACAAGCTCGAGCGGAAAGTGCGTGAACACATGGGTGACCACGCCGGTCCTGCGGTGCCAGCGCGTGACGCCCTTGAGCTCCGGCGCCTGCGCCAAAGCGGCGGCATCCGCCTGCCCGGCAAGCCACTGCGATCCCGGCACCTCGGTCATGCCGCCGAGCAGGCCCTTTTCCGGGCGCGAGCGCACCAGGAGCTCGCCGCCCCGCGTCACCACGAAGGCGGCGCCGCGTCGCAACGTGCCGGTCTTCTTCGGCGCCTTCCGCGGGAAGGTCTCCTGATCGCCGCGGATGCGGCCTGCGCAATCGTCATTCAGCGGACACAATGCGCAGGCCGGTTTCTTCGGCGTGCAGATGGTGGCGCCGAGGTCCATCAGGGCTTGGGCACTGTCCCCGGCGCGAGAGTTCTCGTTGCCGGCGCGGGACGAGCCGAGCAATGTCGCGGCCATCTCCTTGATCAGCGGCTTGGCCTGCGGCAACGCCGCTTCGATGGCGTAGAGCCGGCTGACCACGCGCTCGATATTGCCGTCGACCGGCATGGTGCGGCGGTCGAACGCGATCGCGGCGATCGCCGCCGCGGTGTACGGCCCGACGCCCGGCAGCGCGCGCAGCTCCTCCTCGGTGTCCGGAAAGGCCCCGCCATGCTCGCTCAGCACCGCAACCGCGCAGGCATGCAGGTTGCGCGCACGCGAATAATAGCCGAGCCCGGCCCACATCCTGAGGACATCGTCGAGCGAGGCGCGGCCAAGCGCGGACACGTCGGGCCAGCGCGCCAGGAATTTCTCGAAATAGGGGCCGACCGCCCTGACCGTGGTCTGCTGCAGCATGATCTCCGACAGCCACACGCGGTACGGATCGGCCCGCTCCCCCGCCTCCGCACGCCACGGCAGCCGCCGGCGATGCCGGTCATACCAGGCCAGCAGCCGCGCCGGGCGGTCGGTTTGCTGGTCGGTCGATTTGGTCTTAGCGGCCGCGCGAGAGCTCATGGACGTATCTTAAGGCAAATCTCGCCCCGTCATGCCCGGGCTTGACCCGGGCATCCACGCCTTTCTTATCCTGTGGTGCAAGCGCAGCCACATTGATGAACACGGTTTCGGCCCCATCGCGACCGCTGCTATAATCCTCCCATGCCCAGACCCGGCCCGATCAGCGCAAAGCCCTTGTCGATCCTGCTCAGCGACGTCTTCACCGACGCCTATGCCAAGCAGGGCTTTGCCGCGCGCGAACTGGTGACGCGCTGGACCGAGATCGCCGGCGAGCGGATCGCGGCCTATTGCGAGCCGATGAAGATCCAGTGGCCCCGGCCGGTGGAGGGGCAGCCGCAGGAGCCGGCCACGCTGGTGCTGCGGGTCGAGGGGCCGATGGCGCTGGAGATCCAGCATTCCTCCGACGTCATCCTGGAACGGGTGAACCGTTTCTTCGGCTGGCACGCGGTCGGCCGCCTGACGATCCGGCAGGCGCCACTTTCGCGCCGCGCGCCCCGGACCCGGCCGCGCCAGCCCGACGCCAAAGCCGTGGCCCGGGAGGCGGCAAATCTTGCGGCCGTCGAGGACGACGATCTGCGCGCGGCGCTGGCCCGGCTGGGTGCCTCGATCAAGCGAAATTGACGCTTTTCGCAGGCACGGCCGCAAGACCCCGGCATTGCCACAATGGTCGTTTCAAGCTAGCGAAGGCTTCTTTTCGGGACCCCCTTCATTCTGGCGTGAATGCGCCAATCCGGGAGCTGACCTTGATCATCACGCGCCGCGCCTTCACCACCGCTCTCTCGCTGACCGGGCTTGCCGCCCTCGCCGGGCTGTCGCCGCTGCGCCTGATCACGGACGCGTTCGCGCAGACCGCCGCCGAGGTCGCCAAGCCGCAGTCGCTGCCGGACATGGGCCTCGGTCCGGCGGACGCCAAGGTGACGATCATCGAATACGCCTCGATGACCTGCCCGCACTGCGCCAATTTCAACGAGACCGTGTTCCCGAAGATCAAGTCGACCTACATCGACTCGGGCAAGGTCCGCTACGTGTTCCGCGAATTCCCGCTCGACATCAAGGCCGCCGCCGGTTCGATGCTGGCGCGCTGCATCGCCAAGGACGACGCGCCGAAGTTCTTTGCCGTGATCGACCTGCTGTTCCGCCAGCAGAACGACTGGGTGGTCAAGAACACCACCGAGACGCTGACGCGGATCGGCAAGCAGGCCGGCCTCAGCCAGCAGCAGGTCGAGGACTGCCTGAAGGATCAGACGCTGCTCGACAAGATCGCCGCCGACCAGAAATACGCCAACGACGTGCTGAAGGTGAACTCGACGCCGACCTTCTTCGTCAACGGCGAGATGCTGAAGGGCGAGACCTCGTTCGAGGAATTCAGCAAGCACATCGATCCGCTGCTGAAGAGCTGATCACGCGCCCCGCAAATCCGACGTCGTCGTGCCCGCGTTCGAGTCGCGGCACGATAATTGTGGATGATTTGCGATCACGGCCTACGGCCATCGCATAATTTGGTTGTTGAAAACCTGATTCGCGCGATGCGAATCTTCGAGGACATGCAGAGGCCACAAAACCCCTGTAAATCCCTCGCAAATCCCTTGGGAAAAGCTTGGTCAAGCGGTTGCCCTGACGCACTCGCATCGCCATTGTCGCCGCTCATGAGAGCTGCACGCAGCTATTCACCCCAGACACCGACATTGCCATCCATGGTATTGTCACGGCAGGGAGATTCGCGCCCGGCCAAACGAGATTTGTGTACATGAAGCTCACGCGCCTCCGCCTGCACGGTTTCAAGTCGTTCGTTGAACCCACCGATTTCATGATCGAGCCGGGCCTGACCGGCGTCGTCGGACCGAACGGCTGCGGCAAATCCAATCTCGTCGAAGCGCTGCGCTGGGCGATGGGCGAGACCTCGCACAAGTCGCTGCGCGCCGCCGACATGGATGCGGTGATCTTCGCCGGTTCCGGCAACCGTCCGGCGCGCAACCACGCCGAAGTCGTGATGACAATCGACAATTCGGATCGCTCGGCGCCGGCTGCAATGAACGACAGCCAGCTGCTCGAAATCTCCCGCCGCATCGAGCGTGAGGCCGGCTCGGTCTACCGCATCAACGGCCGCGACGTCCGTGCAAGGGATGTGCAGATCCTGTTCGCCGACGCCGCCACCGGCGCGCGTTCGCCGGCCCTCGTCCACCAGGGCAAGATCGGCGAGATCATCCAGGCCAAGCCCGAGCAGCGCCGCCGCGTGCTGGAAGACGCCGCCGGCGTCGCCGGCCTGCATGCCCGCCGCCACGAGGCGGAACTGCGGTTGAAGGCTGCCGAAACCAACCTGACCCGCGTCGAGGACGTGATCGGCCAGCTCACCGGCCAGATGGAAGGCCTGAAGAAGCAGGCGCGCCAGGCGATTCGCTACCGCGAGGTCGCGGCCAAGGTGCGCAAGTCCGAGGCCATGCTGTTCCACCTGCGCTGGATCGGGGCCAATGCCGACGTCAACGACGCCGGGCGGACCCATGATCTCGCCGTGCGCGAGATGGCGGAGCGCACCCAGCATCAAGCGGAAGCCGCGCGTATCCAGGCGATCCGCGCCACCGAACTGCCGGCGCTGCGCGACGCCGAGGCGCGCGCCGCCGCAGGCCTGCAGCGCCTGACCAATGCGCGCGAGATGCTCGACCGCGAGGAGCAGCGCGCCAAGGAACGCGTCGGCGAGCTCGATCGCCGCCTCACTCAGTTCGCCCAGGACATCGCGCGCGAGCAGCAGCAGACCTCGGATGCGGATATCGCGTTGCAGCGGCTCGACACCGAAGACGCGGAGCTGAAGGAAGAGATCAAGTCGCGCGTCGAGAAACGCTCCGGCGTCGACGAGCGCGTCTCCGAGGCCGAAGAGATCCTGGCCGCGACCGAGCGCCAGTTCTCCGAGTTGACCACGCAGCTCGCCGACCTGACCGCCAAGCGCAACCAGCTCGAAGCCGGCGTGCGCACGCATCGCGACCGGCTGGCCCGACTCGATCAGGAGATCGCCAACGTCCAGGCCGAGGAGACCAAGCTCGCGCAGGAGACCGGCAATCTCGGCGACATCGACGCGCTCGCCGCCGCCATGGAGATGGCGCAGCAGACGCTCGCCGAATCCGAGGCGGCCGTGCAGGAGAGCGAGGCGCATCACGCCGCCGCACGGCAGACGCTGGAAGCCTCCCGCAATCCGCTTGCCGAGGCCGAGAAGCGCGTGCAGCGGCTCGAGACCGAAGCCCGCACGATCTCCAAGCTCGTCACCAGCGAGACCAAGAATCTGTGGCCGCCGATCATCGACGGCATCACGGTCGCCAAGGGCTATGAAAAGGCGATCGGCGCCGTGCTCGGCGACGACCTCGATGCACCGGTGGATTCCTCCGCGCCGATGCGTTGGACCAATGTCGGTGAACTTTCGGGCGATCCGTCGCTGCCGGATGGCGTCGAACGGCTGGCCGATCACGTCCAGGCGCCGCCGGAGCTGGCGCGCCGTCTGGCCCAAATCGGCGTGGTGGCCAAGGAACGCGGCGCGGCGCTGGTGTCGCAGCTGAAGACCGGCCAGCGGCTGGTGTCGCTCGAAGGCGACGTCTGGCGCTGGGACGGCTTCGTTGCCGACGCCCATGCCCCAACCGGCGCGGCCCGCCGCCTCGCGGAGCGCGCCCGCTTGGTCGACATCGAGCATGAGCTGGAACAGGCCCGCATCGATGCCGCCGCCAAGCGCCAGGCGCTGGAGACGGCTGAGGAAGAACTGCGCTCGGCGTCCGCCGCCGAGGGTGCCTCGCGCGAAGCGGTGCGCGCCGCCCGCCGCGAAACCGACGCCGCGCGCGAGCGCCATGCCGCGACCGAACGCGAGATCAATCGCCACTCTGCGCGCAAATCGGCGCTGACCGAGGCGCACAGCCGCGTCGCCGCCGACCGCGCCGAGGCCGAAGCGGCGCATGAGAACGCAGTTGCCGCGCTGTCCGAACTGCCGCCGGGTGTCGAGACCGAAGCCCAGCTCGCCGCGGTTCGCGCCGAGATCGACAACCAGCGCCGTGCCGCGGCGCAAGTCCGCGCCGAGGCGCAGGCGCTCGCCCGCGAGGCCGAACTCGCCGACCGCCGCGTCCAGGCGATCGTCGCCGAACGCAACGAGTGGCAGAGCCGCAAGACCAGCGCCGCCTCGCAGGTCGGGACCATCGAAGAACGCATCGCCGAGGTATCGGCCGAGCGCGAGGAATTGGCCAACGCGCCGGAAGTGTTCGCCGAGAAGCGCAGCGCGCTGATCACGGAGATCGAGCACGCCGAGGGCGATCGCCGGATCGCCGCCGACGCCCTGGCGACCGCGGAAGCCGCGATGGCCGAAACCGACCGCGTCGCCAAGGCCACGCTCGAAGCCCTCTCCTACTCCCGTGAGGCAACCGCGCGCGCCGAAGAACGCATGGAAGGCACCCGCCGCCGCCTCGCCGACATCGAGCGCGAGATCCACGACATGCTCGAGGTCGAGCCGCAGGCGGTCGTGGGCCTCGCCGAGATCGAGCCGGGCGCGGAGCTGCCGCCGGTCGCGCAGGTCGAGGAAGAACTCGAGAAGCTGCGCCGCGACCGCGAGCGCCTGGGCGCCGTCAACCTGCGCGCCGAGGAAGAACTCAAGGAAGTCGAGACCCAGCACACCGCGCTGACCACCGAGCGCGACGACCTCGTCGAGGCGATCAAGCGGCTGCGGCAGGGCATCCAGAGCCTCAACCGCGAGGCGCGCGAGCGCCTCTTGACCTCGTTCGAGACCGTCAACAACCACTTCAAGCGGCTGTTCACCGAGCTGTTCGGCGGCGGCGAAGCCGCGCTGCATCTGATCGAGAGCGACGATCCGCTCGAGGCCGGCCTCGAGATCATCGCCAAGCCGCCCGGCAAGAAGCCGCAGACGCTGTCGCTGCTGTCAGGCGGTGAGCAGGCGCTGACGGCGCTGGCGCTGATCTTCGCGGTGTTCCTCACCAACCCGTCGCCGATCTGCGTGCTGGACGAAGTCGACGCGCCGCTCGACGACCACAACGTCGAACGGTTCTGCACCCTGCTGAACGAGATGACCTCGTCGACCGAAACCCGCTTCATCATCATCACGCACAATCCGATCACGATGGCGCGGATGAACCGGCTGTTCGGCGTCACCATGGCCGAGCGCGGCGTGTCGCAGCTGGTGTCGGTCGACCTGCAGGGCGCGGTCGATATCCTCGACCAGAATGTGGCGTAGGGCCTACGTCGAAGCACCTCGGACTCAAGGCGAGGCCTCTCGGCCCCGTCATTGCGAGGAGCTCGGCGACAAAATTGCGAAGCAATTTTGCGCTGAAGCGACGAAGCAATCCACGCCTCCACAAGTGGCGGCATGGATTGCTTCGCTCCGCTCGCCGTGACGTGCGATAGTCCAGCGGATGACCTCACCCGATCTTCCCGCCGAACTGCGCGCAGCCCTCAACGCCAGGCTCGAAGGCCTGTCGCGCAGCGATGCCGCCGGCCGTGCGGCGATCATCTCACAGACCTATCGGGAGGGCGGAGGCTCCGGGACGATCCGGACCGAGACCGATGCGCTGGCCTATGCGCTGGCACGGATGCCCGCAACCTATGCGGCCGTGGTGGCGAGCCTCAATGCGCTGACTGAGATCCGGCCGGATTTTGCGCCAGCGAGCCTGCTCGATGTCGGCGCCGGCCCCGGCACCGCGACCTGGGCGGCCGCGGAGACATTTGCCTCACTCAAGGGCTTCACCCTGCTCGACGCCAACGGCGCGCTGCGGACGCTCGCCGAGGCGCTGTTTCACGACAGCATCCGCCTCCACGACACCAGCTACCAACTCGGCCAGGCCCGCGCCTTGCTGGACAAGGCGCCGCCCGCCGACCTCGTCGTTGCCAGCTACATGATCAATGAGCTCGGCGAGTCCGAGCGCGCGGCACTGACCGATGCACTGTGGTCCAAAACCGGCGATACGCTATTGGTCGTCGAGCCCGGCACGCCCGCGGGCTATGCGCGGATCATCGCACTCCGCGCGCGCTTGATCGCGGCGGGTGCCCACGTCGCAGCCCCCTGCCCGCACGACTGTGCCTGTCCGCTGGTCGCGCCGGACTGGTGCCATTTCTCGCAGCGCCTGCAACGCTCGCGCGCGCACAAGCAGGTCAAGGGCGCCGACGCCCCGTTCGAGGACGAGCGCTTCGCCTATGTTGCGCTGAGCCGCGCGCGCGTTGAGAACCGGCCATCGCGCGTGCTGGAACAGCCGGATGTCGGCAAGGTCGAGATTGCGGCTAAGCTGTGCACGCCTGGGGGCGTCGTCGTCACCAGGGTGCCGCGGCGCGCGAAGGCCGATTACGCACGCGCCCGGCGCTGGCGCTGGGGCGATGCGGTTTAGCTACTAGCGTCGTCCCGGCGAAGGCCGGGACCCATAACCACCGATCCCGGTTGTGAAGCGAAGCCGACGCCGCTTGTGCCCCTTCCACGGGCCGCGGCGTATGGGTCCCGGCCTCCGCCGGGACGACGTAGAATTAGCGGGACGACGACATTGACCTCACCGGACGATGTTGAACCAATTCGTATCCATCCCCGACCAACCCATGCCCACCTTTTCGCGGCGGGCTGCCCTGCGCCCCGATCTTGGGTTACGGTGCCGCCGTCTCGTCCATCAGGAGTTGCCCTGTCATGTCGACCAGCTGGATCGTTATCGGCGTCATCGTCCTTCTCGTGCTGTTTGCGTTCAGCGCCTACAACCGCCTCGTCGCGCTCGGCCAGCGCGTCAGCCAGGCCTTCGCCGACATCGATGTGCAGCTCAAGCAGCGCCACGACCTGATCCCGAACCTGGTCGAGATCGTGAAGGGCTATGCCGCACATGAGCGCGGCACGCTCGACGACGTCATCAAGGCACGCAACTCGGCGATCTCGGCACAGGGACCGGCCCAGGTCTCGGCAGCGGAGAACCAGCTCTCCGGCGCGCTCGGCCGGCTGATCGCGCTGTCCGAGGCCTACCCGGACCTCAAGGCCAACGCCAATTTCCAGCAACTCGCATCGGAGCTTTCCGATCTCGAGAACAAGATCGCCGCCAGCCGCCGCTTCTTCAACAACGCGGTCCAGGAATACAACACCGGCATCCAGCAGATGCCGGCCGCGCTGTTCGCCGGCATGTTCGGCTTCACCCGCAAGGATTTCTTCGACCTCGGCGCCAGCCGCACGGAGGTCGAGGCGGCACCGAGCGTGAAGTTCTGAGGCGCAACGCACGCCGGCGGGAGGCTGCTCCGTCATGGCCGCCTATGGTCTCTACACGCATATCGCATCGAACAAGTTTCGTTCGATGCTGCTGCTTGGCGGCCTGTTCCTGCTGATCTACGTGCTGGTCTATGCCGGCGCGCTGGTCGCGGAGGTGATGATCGATAGCGGCCGCACGGCCGATTACTATCTGACCCATGCCTCGCGCGATCTGGTCTCGGCCTTCCCATGGGCGACGATCGCGGCAGTGGCCTGGATCGTGATCGCCTATTTCTTCCACCAGAAGATGATCGACGCCGTCACCGGCGGCGAGAGCGTGACGCGGCAGCAGCAGCCGCGGCTCTACAATCTCCTGGAAAACCTCTGCATCTCGCGCGGCATCCCGATGCCGAAGCTGAAGGTGATGGACAGCCCGGCGCTGAACGCGTTCGCGACCGGACTGAACCCACGGCAATACGCCATCACCGTCACCACGGGTCTTCTGAAAGCGCTTGATGACCAGGAGATCGAGGCCGTGCTCGGCCACGAGCTCACCCACATCAAGAACGGCGACGTGCAGCTGATGGTGGTCGCCGTGATCATCGCCGGCGTGGTCGGCTTCTTCGGCGAGCTGTTCTTCCGCCTGTTCACAAATCTGTCGTGGAGCGGCGGTGGCGGCGGCTGGTCGTCCTCGTCATCCTCCCGGTCGTCATCCTCCTCGGATCGCGACAGCAAGGGCTCGGGCGGCGGCGCGATCATCGTCATCATCATCGCGGTCGCGCTGATCGTGCTGGCCTGGCTGCTGTCGCAGGTGGTCAAGCTCGCGCTGTCGCGGTCGCGCGAATTCCTCGCCGATGCCGGATCGGTCGAGCTGACGAAAAATCCCGATGCGATGATCTCGGCACTGCGCAAGATCGAAAACCGCGGCGAGTTGCCCGGCGCCACCTCGGCAGTGATGGAACTCTGTGTCGACAATCCGCGCGAGGGTTTCGCCGACCTGTTTGCCACCCATCCGTCGGTGAAATCTCGGGTCGATGCCCTGGTGAAATTTGCCGGCGGCCACGATCCCGGACCGCTGGCGCTGCCGGATGAGACGTCGGACGCGACGGGAACGCCGGACCAGCCATCCACCGCAGGCGACCAGCCCCCACCGATGACCCATGGCCCGTGGGGCGACACGCCGCCTGCACAACCGAACAATCCGCCGCCGCTGCCCGGCACTGGCCCCGGGCGAGGACCGTTTGGTCCGCTCCAGGGACCGCTCCAAGGCCCTTGGGGCCCGCACCGCTGATCGTGCCCTAGGTTACTCAATCCATTAAGGAAATCCCCACCAAACCCAATGTGGGCGCCTTAAGGAATTGAATTCTCCCTCGTTTCTGCCATGTTCGCGCCCAAAGCAGTGTGGGGACTTGCCGATCGCCATCGCGGTCGGGAGCGCGCTTTAAGGGACTTCCATGGCAAAGCCGGTTGTGATCGTGGTGGGCGCTGACAAGGGCGGGGTCGGCAAGACCACCGTCTCGCGGACGCTCCTGGACTATTTCAGTGCCAACAACGTGCAGACCCGGGCGTTCGACACCGAGTCGCCGCGCGGCACGCTGAAGCGCTTCCATCCCGACATCACCGAGATCGTCGACATGACGACGACCGCGGACCAGATGAAGATCTTCGATACGCTGAACGCCGGTTCCTCGGTCACCGTGATCGACGTCCGCGCCGGCCTGTTGTCGCCCGCACTGGCCTCGCTGCGCGATATCGGCTTCCTCGACGCGGCGCGCTCCGGCCAGATCACCTTCGCCGTGTTCCATATCCTAGGCCCGTCGATCGCCTCGCTGGACGAGATCGCCGAGACCGCCAACTTCATGAGCGGCGCGAAGTATTTCCTGGTGAAGAACTTCATCAACGACACCCAGTTCTTCCAGTGGGACCAGGCGACCTACAATTCCTACTTCCACCGCATCAAGGATGCCGTGGACCTGACCATCCCGAAGCTCAACGAAATGGCCTACGAGCAGGTCGAGGTCTCCTCGGTTCCGTTCCTGAAATTCGTCGCCAACAAGGGCATCAACGACGACGCCGCGAACTACTCCTTCGTGCTGCGCGGATATGTCCGGCACTGGCTCGCCAATGTCTGGAGCGAGTACGACCGGATCAAGCTGACCGACCTGGTCGGCGCCAAGTCGGCTAAGGGCGAAAAATAGTCGCGCTCAAACGGGACCGAATAGTCGCGCCGGGGGCAGCGAAAAAAGTCGCTCCCGGCAGTGAAAAAATCGCGCCTGGGGGCGGCGATGGGGCTGGATTGGGCGAAAATTTGGCCTGATATAGCGGGCGATGTCGTCCACGCCCGTTTACATCATCTGCTCGCCCCGCCCGCAGGTCGGCAAGACGCTGATCGCGCGGCTGCTCGGCGAATTCCTGCTGCTCAAGAACGGCGACGTCGTCTGCTACGACATCAACCTGAAGGAGCCGTCGCTGCTCGACTACCTGCCGCGGATCACGGAAACCGCCGACGTGATCGACACCTACGGCAAGATGCAGCTGATGGACCGCGTCATCGTCAATGACGGCATCGCCAAGGTGATCGACCTCGGCTACCACGCCTTCGATGAATTCTTCAGAATGTGCGACCAGATCGGGCTGATGAAGGAGGCGCTGCGCCGCCGCGTCTCGCCGGTCATCCTGTATGTCGCCGATACCGACCGCGCCTCGGTGCACGGCTACCAGACGCTGCAGGGCATGATCCCGCCGAACGCGCTCGTCGTGATCGACAATGAATTCGTGGTGCGCGGCGAGTTGCCGCCCCTCATGACCGCCAGCCGGGTGCTGCGCTTCCGGGCGCTGCCGGTGTTCCTGAAGACCTATATCGACCGGCTGACCTTCTCCTTTACCGGCTATCTGCGCCAGGAGAAGGACTCGTCGACCGAGCTGCATCAGTGGATCCGGAAGAACTACACCACCTTCCGCGATCTCGAACTGAGCATGCTGCTGCAGCGAGGGTAGCTCTGCTCCCTCGCCCCGCTCTTGCGGGGAGAGGGTTGGGGTGAGGGGCTGGCTCCGCAAATTCGACCGAAATTGGAGTGCGCGGAGAGTCCCCCTCACCCGGATCGCATCTTCGATGCAATCCGGCCTCTCCCCGCACGCGGGGCGAGGCTAAGAGATCAATGCCCTTCGAACGCCATCAGCGTGCGCACCGGCACGTCCATCGCGCGCAGCTTGGCGGCGCCGCCGAGATCCGGCAGGTCGATGATGAAGCAGGCCGCGACCACGTTGGCGCCGATCTGGCGCAGCAGCTTCACTGCGCCCTCCGCGGTGCCGCCGGTCGCGATCAGATCGTCGACCAGGATGACACGCTCGCCGGGCTGCACGGCGTCGGCATGCATCTCCATCTCGTCGAGGCCGTATTCCAGCGAGTAGGCGATCCGCACCGTGGTGTGCGGCAGCTTGCCCTTCTTGCGGATCGGCACGAAGCCGGCCGAGAGCTGATGCGCCACCGCGCCGCCGAGGATGAAGCCGCGCGCCTCGATGCCCGCGACCTTGTCGACCTTCGCCCCCGCCCAGGGATGCACCAGTTCATCGACCGCCCGGCGGAAGGCGCGGGCATCGGCGAGCAAGGTCGTGATGTCGCGAAACAGGATGCCTTTCTTCGGATAGTCCGGGATGGTGCGAACGGTCGCCTTGATGTCGTGGTCGAAGGTCATTGGTCTCGCAATCCTCAATTGGCCGGCGGATTAAGCCGGAATGCATTCTCGACAATGCGCAGGCCGACCTCGTTGCCGAGCGACATCAGCGATTCCGGATGGAATTGCACGCCGCCGACCGGCAGGGTCTTGTGCTCGATCACCATCGCGACGCCGTCTTCGGCGGTCGCGGTCACCGCCAGCACCTCGGGCACGCTGTCGCGCTCGACATAGAGCGAGTGATAGCGGCCGATCACGATCTCATTCGGCAAATTGTGCATCAGCCGGCCGCCGCGCACCTGGACCCGCGACGGACGGCCATGCGCGGGCTGGCCGAGCTGGCCGAGCTGACCGCCGAAATATTCCCCGATCGCCTGCACGCCGAGGCAGACGCCGAAGATCGGCAGCTTCTTTTCCAGCGCGGTGTCGATGGTCTTGGCGATGCCGAAATCCTCCGGGCGGCCCGGCCCCGGCGACAGCACCAGCAAGTCCCAGCCCTTCTTCTTGAGCATGTCCTGCGCATGGATGTGCCGAACCACGGTGACGTTGGCGCCGACCTGACGGAAGTAATCCGCCAGCATGTGCACGAAGCTGTCGTCGTGATCGATCAGGAGCACGTTCTTGCCCGAGCCGGTGGCATCGGGCGCGAAATCGGACAGCGGCTTCGGCGGATCGCCGCGCAGCGCCTGGAACAGCGCCGCCGCCTTGACCTGGCACTCGCGGTCCTCGGCGGCGGGATCCGAGTCGAACAGGCAGGTCGCGCCGACGCGCACCTCGGCGAGGCCGTCCTTCATGCGGATGGTGCGGATGGTGAGGCCGGTGTTGATGCTGCCGTCAAAATTGACGCAGCCGATCGCGCCGGCGTACCAGCGCCGCGGCGACCGCTCGTGATCCTCGACGAACTGCATCGCCCAGAGTTTCGGCGCGCCGGTCACGGTGACGGCCCAGGCATGGGTCAGGAAAGCGTCAAGCGAATCGAAGCCCGGCCGCAGCATGCCCTCGACGTGGTCGACGGTATGAAACAGCTTCGAGTAGGTCTCGATCTGGCGCCGCGCCAGCACCTTGATGGTGCCGGGCACGCAGACGCGCGCCTTGTCGTTGCGATCGACGTCGGTGCACATGTTGAGCTCGAACTCGTCCTTTTCCGAGTTCAGGAGCTTGCGGATCTGTTCGGCGTCGCCGATCGAATCCGAGCCGCGCGCGATGGTGCCCGAGATCGGGCAGGTCTCGACCCGGCGGCCGTCGGAGCGCACGAACATCTCTGGCGATGCCGAGACCAGGAATTCGCCGTCGCCGAGATTCATCAGCGCGCCATAGGGCGACGGGTTGATGCGGCAGAGCCGCTGGAACACTTCCGCCGGCGAGCGCTCGCAGGGCTCGGCAAACAGCTGCCCGGGCACCGCCTCGAACAGATCGCCGCGGGCGAACGCCGCGCGGGCGACTTCGACGGTCGCCTGGTATTCGCCTGGTCCGTGATCAGCAAAACCCTGCCGCCCGGTCATGGCGTAGAGGCTCGGCGCGGTCTCGTGCGACTGGCCCGCGGTGGATTTGCCCTTCCAGGAGAACTCGTAATTCAGCGCCACGCCGCGGCCGGTGGCGCGGTCATACGCCAGCAGCCGGTCCGGCACGTAGAGTACGATGTCGCGCTGGTCGGCCTCGCGGGCGCGCTTCTGCACGATGTCCTCGATCTGGAACACGAGGTCGTAGGCGAAAGCGCCGAACAGGCCGAGCAGCGGATCGGCATTGGAGGTGAACGCCGCCACCATGTCGCGCACCAGCGACATCACGCTGGCGCGGCGGGTGCGCTGGTCTTCCTCGACCGGCGCAGCGCCGCGGATGATATGGCCGGCGAGCCGCGTTGCGCTCCGCTCCGTGATCACGACGCAGGGCTCGCGCAGCACGTCGCCGAGGAAGGCGATCAGGACCTCGCCGCGCGGGTTCAGCGCCTGCAACGAGAAATCGGTGCCTGACGTTTCCAGCGCCAGCGGCGGATCGGCGAAGCCGAGGTCAAAGCTCTCGTAGCGGCCCGGCACCGTCGTGCCCGAGGACAGCACCACGCCGCGGCGGCGGTCCAAGAGTGCGATCAAATCATCGAGGCGATTGGCGCCGCCGGTGAACTGCTCGACCACGCGCGCGACGGCAAGGCCGCCATTGGTCAGATACTCGCTCTTGGCCGGCAGGGAGAAGACTGTCCTGTTCATGTGATCCTCTTACGAGACTTGGGAAGAGAGCGCCACACAGGACAAACGAAGGGACCGTCGCACTGCGATGGCGACCTTCGACGTTTTTGGGAAATGAAAACGCACCGGCCACCTATGAGAAGGTGGGCCACCAACGACGGGATGGACTGGCAACGGTGCTCATGGCCGCTACTCACCACCCGGCGCGGGCCGTGTCAAGGGATCGCCCGGCACCCCTGCCCCAACCTTGGAAGCCCCTTGGCGCCCTGTTGGACGGCATTTTCGGGTTTGAAGCGACGGGAATCCGCGTAGGATTTGACGAAATGGCAGCCGGATCGGCCGCCAAAAAAACAGACAGATGGTGGAGACGCAGATGGCGATTTTGGGGCTCGGATATGCCGGCTTCGGCTCCGACGCGCTCGACGACTGGCGGCAGTTCGGCACCGGCCTGGTCGGGCTGCAGGCGATCGAGCGCGGCAACTCGCTGCTCGCCTTCCGGATGGACGACCGCAAGCAGCGCATCGTGATCGACCGCGCCCAGGGCGAAGGGACGCGGTTCTTCGGCTGGGAGGTGGCGGATGCCACAGCGCTCGACGCGCTGGCGGCGCGGCTGGAGCATGCCGGCGTTGCCGTAACCGCCGAGCCGCAGGCGCTCGCAGACAGCAGGCGGGTCCGCGGACTGATCTCGTTCCAGGACCCGGCCGGCAACCGTCTGGAGGCGTTTCATGGCCCCGAGATCGACCACACGCCGTTCCGGCCGGGGCGCTCGATCTCCGGCTTTCGCACCGGCGCGCTTGGACTCGGCCACGCGGTGCTGACCGTCGAGAACATCGCACCCGTCATGAGCTTCTATGTCGACGTGCTCGGCTTCGGCCTCAGCGACTACATCGAAAAGCCGTTCCGCGCCTATTTCTTCCACGTCAATGCCCGCCACCATTCGCTGGCGCTGATCGAGACCGGCAGCAACGGCATGCATCATCTGATGGTGGAATTGTTCTCGCTGGACGATGTCGGTCAGGCCTACGACATCGCAATGAAGGAAGACCGGGTCAACGTCACGCTCGGCCGTCACACCAACGATCTGATGACGTCGTTCTACGCCAAGTCGCCGTCGGCCTTCATGGTCGAATGCGGCTGGGGCGGCCGCGAGATCGATCCCGCAAACTGGACGCCGTTCGAGATGTATGACGGCCCGAGCCTGTGGGGCCACGAGCGGGTCTGGCTGTCGGCTGAGGACCGCGCGGTCGCGCGCGAGATGCGGATGCGCGCCGCCACTGAGGGCAAGCGCGCGCCGGTGCAGGTGCTGGAGGGTAATTTCAAACTGATGTCGGGCACCTGCCCGTGGTGGGACGAGGTGAAGGCGGAGAGCTAAATCTCGCCGTCGTCCCAGCGAAAGCAGGGACGACACAGCGTGTGCGGGACGCGTCTTTACCCCAGATGCTTCCTGAAGAAGTCCGTCGCGCGGTCCCAGGCCAGTTCCGCACACTGCCGATCATGCACCGACAGGCGCTGCTCGTTGCCGAAGCCGTGCTCGGCGTCATAGCGGTACAGTTCCAGCGATTTGCCGGCGGCCTTCATCGCCTTCTCGAAACCATCGACCAGCGCCGGCGTGCACCAGTCGTCCTTGGTGGCAAAATGCCCCTGCAGCGGGATCCTCACGTCCGCCGGCTTGGCTGCCTGCTCCGGCGGAATACCGTAGAACACCACACCGGCGGTCAGCTCCGGGATCTTGGTGGCGCCGATGATGGTCACCGCGCCGCCAAGACAGAAGCCGGTCAGACCGACCTTGGCGCCGTTCTTGCCGAGATATTGCGCGGCGCCGCGCACCGTCTGCGTGGTGGCGTCCATGAAGTCGAGCGAGTTCATCTCTTTGCCGGCCGCGTCGGTGTCGTGATACGGCACCACCTTGCCCTTGTAGAGATCGGGCGCCAGCGCATCGAACCCGGCCCGCGCGAAGCGGTCGCACATTCCCTTGATCTGGTCCTGCAGCCCCCACCACTCCTGGATCACGACGACCCCAGGCGCGTTGCCGCGCGCGGCATTGGCGAGATAGCCTGACGCTTCCTTGCCGTCCGGACGCTTGAAGTTGATGCTGGTACCCATGAGTTCCTCCGCGAGGTTTTGCCGGCTGATTGGCCGGCATTTTGTCCGTACTCGATGACGGACGCAATCGCCCTGCGGCCCCCTCGCGCACTCGTCATGACTGCCGAAGCAGCAACGCGCTTCTCGCGAACCCAGGCCTCGGACACGCACAAAACAAAAAAGCCCCCGAAGGGGCTTTTTCAAACGCGCGATAGCTGAGATCAGTGAGCGTCGGCCCAGACCTTGCGCTTGGTGAAGTACATCAGGATGGCGAACACCACCAGGAAGAAGAACACCTGCATGCCGATCCGCTTGCGCGCTTCCATGTGCGGCTCGGCCGCCCACATCAGGAACGTCGTGACGTCGTGCGCATACTGCTTGACCGTCGCAGGCGAGCCGTCGTCGAAGGTCACCTGACCGTCGGACAGCGGCTTCGGCATCTTGATGGCGTGGCCGGGGAAGTACTTGTTGTAGTAGGTGCCCTCCGGGACGGTGACGCCCGCCGGCGGCTTGTCTTCGAAGCCCTGCAGGATGGCGTCGACGTAGTCCGGTCCCTGCTCCTGGTACTGGGTGAAGAAGTCGAACACGAACTGCGGGAAGCCGCGCTTGTAGGACCGCGCCTTGGTCATCAGCGACAGATCCGGAGGCGCCTTGCCGCCGTTGGCAGCGGCCGCGGCCTGCTCGTTCGGGAAGGGCGCCGGGAAGTAATCCGCGGCGCGGCCCGGACGCTCAAACATCTCGCCCTGGTCGTTCGGACCGTCCTTGATCTTGTACTCGGCCGCGAGAGCCGACGCCTGCGCCTCCGAATAGCCGGGCCCACCGGGATCGGCGAGGTTGCGGAACGCAACGTAGTTCAGGCTGTGGCAGGCCGAGCAGACTTCCTTGTAGACCTTGAGGCCACGCTGCAGCGAGCCGCGGTCATAGGTACCCAAAGGACCGGAGAACGACCACTTCTGCGCCGGCGGGGTGTCGCCGCCCTCCTCGGCCTTGGCATTCTGGGTGCTGCCGGCGAACAGGCCGCCAGCCACCACCAGCGCAAGCACCACGGAGGCTGCAGTCGCGGCCCTGCCCTTGCTCTTCGCCAGCACGTCGTCGGCGATCGAGTTCGGCACCGGGCGCGGCGTCTCGATGCGGGCGAGCAGCGGCAGCACGATCAGGAAGTAGGCGAAGTAGCACACCGTCAGGATCCGGCCGGCAATCACATAGATGCCTTCCGGCGGCTGCGAGCCGAGATAGCCGAGCAGGATGCAGACCACCACGAAGATCCAGAAGAACTGCTTGGCCAGCGGACGATACTTCGACGAACGGGTCCGTGCGCTGTCGAGCCAGGGCAGGAAGCACAGGATGATGATCGCCGAGAACATCGCCACGACGCCGGCAAGCTTGTTCGGGATCGAGCGCAGGATCGCGTAGAACGGCAGGTAATACCATTCAGGCACGATGTGCGCCGGGGTCACGCCGGGGTTCGCCGGGATGTAGTTGTCGGCGTCGCCGAGGTAGTTCGGCATGTAGAAGATGAACCAGGCGAAGAAGATCAGGAAGCATGACACACCGAACGCGTCCTTGATCGTCGCATAGGGCGTGAACGGAACAGTATCCTTCTCGGTCTTGGCCTCGACGCCGGCCGGGTTGTTCTGACCCGCGACGTGCAGCGCCCAGACGTGCAGCACGACGACGCCGGCGATCACGAACGGCAGCAGGTAGTGCAGCGAGAAGAAGCGGTTCAGCGTCGGGTTGCCGACCGAATAACCACCCCACAGCAGGGTCACGATGCTCTCGCCGAAATACGGTACGGCCGAGAACAGATTGGTGATGACGGTGGCGCCCCAGAAGCTCATCTGGCCCCACGGCAGCACGTAGCCCATGAAGCCGGTCGCCATCATCAACAGGTAGATGATGACGCCGAGGATCCACAGCACCTCGCGCGGCTCCTTGTACGACCCGTAATAGAGACCGCGGAACATGTGGATGTAGACGGCGAAGAAGAACATCGACGCGCCGCAGGCATGCATGTTGCGCAGCAGCCAGCCGTAATTGACGTCGCGGACGATCAGCTCGACCGACTTGAAGGCGAGATCGGCGTGCGGCGTGTAGTGCATCGCCAGGATCACGCCGGTCAGGATCTGCAGCGCCAGCATCATCGAAAGGATGGCGCCGAAGGTCCACCAGTAGTTCAGGTTGCGCGGCGTCGGATAGGCCACGAAGGAGGAGTGGATCAGGCCGAAGATCGGAAGGCGCCGTTCGATCCACTTCAAGGCGGGGTTGCTCGGTTGAAAATCAGATGGTCCGCTCATTGATGCGATCCTGAAGAAGAAAAACGACGCGATGGGTCCAAGGGGAAGCCGAAGTCCCGGAGGGTCCGGGACTTAGCCGATCTGGATTTTGGTGTCGGTAAGGAAGGCGTAGGGTGGCACCGCCAGGTTGGCGGGCGCCGGCCCCTGGCGGATACGACCGGAGGAGTCGTACTGCGAGCCGTGGCAGGGGCAGAAGAAGCCGTCGTAATTGCCCTCATGGGCGATCGGGATACAGCCGAGATGGGTGCAGATGCCGATCACGACCAGCCACTGATCGTGGCCTGCCTTGACGCGGGCCGAGTCGGGCTGCGGATCGGGCAGGCTCGAGAGCGCAACGCCCTGGGCCTCCTGGATCTGCTTCTTGGTGCGGTGGCTGATGTAGATCGGCTTGCCGCGCCAGAACACCTTGATGTCCTGGCCCTCGGCGATCGGCGTCAGATCGACCTGGATCGGCGCGCCGGCCGCGATCGTCGCGGCATCCGGGTTCATCTGGGCAACCAGCGGCCAGACGGTCGCGGCTGCGCCGACAACGGCGGCAGCTCCGGTTGCAACAAAAAGAAAATCACGGCGTGTCGGATGGTCCGCCGAAGACGCTGTCGTCACGATTCCTAGCCCTTTCTTTTCTGCAGCCGGTGGAACCGCCCCAGAGACGCTGGGAAGCGCCCCAAGAAAGGCTGCCGGCGCCCGCGGCCCCCGCGGCGGCAGAAAACCGCTATTCCCCACCCCAAATGGCGGAACAGCAGTCCAGAATCGTTCTATTGGCACCCTTGCCGGACGAGCGCAAGCCCGCTATCGGCTCGCACACGTGCAATGCACGAAATCCGCGCCGAGCGATGTTTTATTGAGACAATTTCATCCGGATTTCACAGGTCGCCCGCACCATGCAGATCGCGCTGTTCCAGCCTGACATCCCCCAGAATACAGGGACGATTCTGCGCCTCTGCGCCTGCCTGGACGTGTCAGCCCATATCATCGAACCGGCGGGATTCGACACCTCGGACCGGAATTTCCGCCGGGCGGGTATGGACTATCTCGACCATGTGCGGTTGAAGCGTCACGACTCATGGTCGAAATTCGAGGAATGGCGGGCCGAGGCCGGATGCCGGCTGGTCCTGTTCACGACCAAGGCGGCGAAATCCTACCTTGATTTCGCGTATGCGGCCTCCGATGTCCTGCTCTTCGGGCGCGAAACGGCAGGGGTGACCGAGGCGGTGGTGGCCGCCGCGGATGCGCGGCTGCTGATTCCGATCAAGCCGTCCTTGCGCTCGCTCAATGTGGCGGTCACCGCGGCCATGGCAGTCGGAGAGGCGCTGCGGCAAACCGGCTCAGGACTTGCCGGTTCGATAACTGCCGGTTCGGCAACTTAAGGGATTTTGGGTGAGCTACGCGGTCAAGGAGATCTTTCTCACCCTGCAGGGCGAAGGCGCCCATGCGGGCCGGGCCTCCGTGTTCTGCCGCTTCGCCGGCTGCAACCTCTGGAGCGGCCGCGAGCAGGACCGCGCCGGGGCTGTCTGCCGGTTCTGCGACACCGATTTCGTCGGCACCGACGGCACGCTCGGCGGCCGCTATGCCGACGCAGCCGAGCTTGCCGGCACCATTGCCGCGCAATGGACCGGGGGCGGAGCCGACCGCTACGTGGTGCTGACCGGCGGCGAGCCGCTGCTGCAGGTCGACACCGCCCTGATCGAGGCCCTGCACGGCCACGGCTTTGCGATCGCGATCGAAACCAACGGCACCATCGCGCCGCCCGACGGGCTCGACTGGATCTGCGTCAGCCCCAAGGCCGCCTCCGGGCTCGTGGTGCGCAAGGGGCATGAACTCAAGCTGGTCTATCCGCAGCCGGAAAACGCGCCGGAGGATTTTGCGGGCCTCGCCTTCGAGCGCTTCTCGCTGCAACCGATGGACGGCCCCGACGTGATCGAAAATACCGAGCTTGCGATCGCATACTGCCTGAAGCACCCGCAATGGCGCCTCAGCGTGCAGACGCACAAGACGCTCGGCATCAGATGACCTAACAGAATTGGATTGTTGAGAGAGATGTGGGAATTGACGAAAGCGTTTCGGTTCGAAGCTGCGCATGCGCTATCCGGGACGACCTTTGGCACCGCCAGCGAGGAGATTCACGGTCACTCGTTTCGAGCTGAGGTTACCGTCCGCGGCACGCCCGATCCGAAGACCGGGATGGTGATCGATCTCGGCCTGCTGGAACGCGCCATGGCCGAGGTGCAGAAGACGCTCGACCACAAGTTCCTCAACAAGATCGAGGCGATCGGTGTCCCGACGCTGGAGAATCTCTCACGCTTCATCTGGGAGCGATTGCAGCACACGGGCAAGCTGACCCGCGTCAGCGTCCATCGCGACAGCTGCAACGAGTGCTGCACCTATTTCGGCCCGCAAGGTTAGCCATGCTGCCAACAGACCCCGCCATCATCGAAGACCGCAAGGCGCGTGCGCGCAGCTGGTTCGAGGCGCTGCGCAACGACATCTGCGCGGCCTTCGAGAAGCTCGAGGACGACGCCCCCGCAGCGCTCTATCCCGGCAATGCCGGCCGGTTCGTGCGTACCCCCTGGGATCGCACCGACCATACCGGCAAGCCCGGCGGCGGTGGCGTGATGTCGATCATGAAGGGCCGGCTGTTCGAGAAGGTCGGCGTGCACTGCTCGACCGTGCATGGCGAGTTCGCCCCCGAGTTCCGCGCGCAGATTCCGGGCGCCGCCGACGATCCACGCTTTTGGGCCTCCGGCATTTCGCTGATCGCGCATCTGCGCAATCCGAACGTGCCCGCCGTGCACATGAACACCCGCTTCGTCGTCACCACCAAGGCCTGGTTCGGCGGCGGCGCCGATTTGACGCCGGTGCTGAACCGGCGGCGCACCCAGGAAGACCCCGATACGGTCGCCTTCCACTCCGCAATGAAAGAGGCCTGCACCGGGCCGAACGGCGTCGCCGACTACGACAAGTACAAGAAATGGTGCGACGACTATTTCTATCTGCCACACCGCAAGGAAGCCCGCGGCGTCGGCGGCATCTTCTATGACTGGCACGACAGCGGCGACTGGGAGGCCGATCTCGCCTTCACCCAGGACGTCGGGCGCAGCTTCCTGAAGATCTATCCCGACCTCGTGCGGCGCAATTTCGAGAGCGACTGGAGCGCGGAGGATCGCGATGAGCAATTGATCCGTCGCGGGCGCTATGTCGAGTTCAACCTGCTCTATGATCGCGGCACCATCTTCGGCCTGAAGACCGGCGGCAATGTCGATTCGATCCTGTCGTCGCTGCCGCCGGAGGTGAAATGGCCGTGACCAAGCTGCCGCGCGCGATGCTGATCGACATGGATGACACCATCCTGTCGGCCTATGGACGTCCCGAGATCGCCTGGAACACGATCACCACCGAGTTCGCCGCGGAGCTCGCGCCCCTGCCCCCGGAGATGGTCGCGACCGCGCTGTTGGCCTATGCACGGCAATTCTGGTCGACCGCCGAGCCGATCTGGCGGATCAAGCTCGGCGAGGCGCGCCGGCTGACCGTGAAGGGCGGCTTCGCTCAGCTTGCGGCGGCCGGCCACCGTGCACTGCCGGACGATCTCGCGGACCGCATCGCCGATCGCTTCACCGCCTATCGCGAGGAGGAGATGTTCATCTTCCCCGGCGCGCATGAAGCGATCGATACGTTCAAGGCGCTCGGCATCAAGCTCGCGCTGGTCACCAACGGCGCCGCCGACATGCAGCGCGCCAAGGTCGAGCGCTTCGCGCTCGGCCATCGCTTCGATCACATCCAGATCGAGGGCGAGCACGGCTTCGGCAAGCCGGAGGAGCGCGCTTACCTGCACGCGATGCAGGCACTCGGCGTCACCGCACCGGATACCTGGATGATCGGCGACAATTTGGAGTGGGAAGTCGTGGCGCCGCAGCGCCTTGGCATCTACGCGATCTGGATGGACGTGCACGGCGTCGGGCTGCCGCCGGGATCGACGATCAAGCCCGACCGCATCATCCGCTCGCTGACCGAACTGGTTCCGGTCGCGCGGAAATAACGCAGCTTCTGTATTCACAGCAAATCCATCGCGCCAGGCGCCGGCCGTGATCGCACTGTCATCACCGGTCGCTAGCTTGCCATCCGCGTCATCCAGCGCGGAGGGAAATCATGGAACTGAAACCAGGCGATGTCGTCATGCTGAAATCCGGCGGCCATCCGATCACGGTGGTGGAAGTCGACGAGGACAAGGTCGAGTGCCTGTGGATGGGCACGGACGGCGACCTGTTCCGCGAAACCCTGCCGCTCGTCGCACTCGAGTCGACCGAAATCGATCCGGAAGATGACGAGCAGGACGACGACGAAGAAGAGGATGACGACGAAGAAGAGGACGACGACGAGGACGGCGACCGCAAGAAGAAGCGTAAAGCTGCTTGACAGGGCTGCATGAGATTCAGGCGATGCTGCCCGGCGCTCCGCCGGCAGCGTCGCCGCCGCTTCCCGTCACAACGCCCGCAGCGCGCTCGAGATCATCACCACGCCGCCGGTGACCACGGCGGCATCGAGGATCGCGGTGTGGATATGCACCGGCATCCGCTCGACAAAGGCCCTGGCCAGGAACGCGCCGGGAATGGCGACCAGGCCGATCAGAAGCGCAAGCGCCAGCACCTGCACGGTGATGACACCGGTCAAACCGAACACCGAAATCTTGACCGCGGCGCTTGTGAGCGAGATCACCGCATCGGTTGCGATCACAGCGGCGCCCTCGAGGCCCGCCGCCATCAACAGCGACAGCAGGATGACGCCGGAGCCCGCGGTGCCGCCGACCACGACGCCATAGCCGACGGCGCCGGCCGCAAGGCCCCGCTCACCGATCCTGACGCTGTGCTTGCGCAGCAGCCGCCTGAGCGGGACGCTGGTGATCAGCATGCTGCCGATCACCAGCGAGGCGCCGGAGCTCGTCAGCCGCGTATAGCCGTAAGCGCCGAGCGCTGTGGAGAGCAATGCTGCAGCGATCACGATGATCGCCTTGCGGCGGTCGGCAAATCTGACAAAGGCGACGAAGCGGCTGGTGTTGGTGAAGATCGACGAGATCGCAATGATCGGCACGACCGGCTCGGCGCCGACCATCGGCACCAGCACCAGCGGCATCAAGGCGCCGGTGCCGTAGCCGGCGAGCCCTCCGATCACGGAAGCAAACAGCGCAACCGCTGCGACGAGCAGAATTTGAACGAGCGAGATGTCTGCGAAGCCGGAGAGGAAATTCAAAGCCGATGATCGCGGGTGAAGCGGGAAACGGTCTGGTCGGCGATGCCCGACAACACCTGCGGATCAAGCGGGAAATCCGCGGCTAGCCAAGCATCCTCGGCCAAGGTCAGTACATGCCCGAGCGCTGGTCCTTCGGCAATCCCGCGCGCAATGAAATCAGACGCCCTCAAGGGAAAGTGAGGGGCGCGCCAGCGTTGCGGCAGCGTGGCGAGCGCGCGCCACTGCTCGACATCGCGCCCCGCGCCGGTTCGCGCCCATGCGAGCAGCAGCCGGTCGCGATAGGGCTCCTCGTCGAGCCGGTAGAGCCTGCGCTTGGCACGCGCCTCGTCCATGCCGGGCAGGCGCCACCAGCGATGCCCCATCGAATCGAGCGCCTTGGCTTCGGCATTGGAGAGCCGTAGCCGGCTCGCGATGCGCCGCGCGTCCTCGGTCACGGCGACGGTCAGCGCGGCGAGCCGGCGCGTCGGGCTCGGCGCGAGGCCCATCAGCCTTTCGATCTCGATCATCGCCGCGAACGGCCCGGTATAAGCGACGCCGCCAAACAACGGCAGCAACAGCCCGCCATCGCCCATCGCGGTCACCGCGCCGGCAGCGCCGTTCGCAACCACGAGCTTGAGCATCTCCATGCGGATGCGCTCGGCCGAGAGGCCCGTAAGTCCGGCGCGCCCACTGATGCAGGCGAGATAGCCGGCGCGATCGACCTCGCCTGCGCCATAGGCGGCGTGGAAACGGAAGAAGCGCAGGATGCGCAGATAATCCTCGGCAATCCGCTGCGCAGGATCGCCGATGAAGCGCACCCGCCTCGCTTCGATATCGGCGAGACCGCCGACGTGATCATGCACGACGCCGGAGGCGTCGACCGACAGGCCGTTGATGGTGAAGTCGCGCCGCTCGGCGTCGCGCACCCAGTCGCGCCCGAACGCCACCTTGGCCTTGCGGCCATAGGTCTCGGCGTCCTCGCGCAGCGTCGTCACCTCGAAGGGCTGACCGTCGACGACCAGGGTCACCGTGCCGTGCTCGATGCCGGTCGGCACGCTCTTGATGGTCGCCCGCTTGGCGCGGCGGATCACCTCCTCCGGCAATGCCGTGGTAGCGATGTCGATGTCGGCGAGCGGAATTTGCATCAGCGCGTTGCGCACGGCACCGCCGATCACCCGCGCCTCTTCGCCGCCGGCATTGAGCAGGCCGAGCACGCGCGCCGCGGGCCCCGAAGCGAGCCATGGCGCGTCGGACAACAGGCGCACCTCGCTCATTTCTCAGCTCCCGGCACCAGCCTGCCGTTCTCGATATGAGCGGGAACGTAGGTCGAGTTCGGCGGCGCGCCGGTCAGTTCGGCGAGCAGCACGAAGCTCACGATGACCAGCACCAGCGCCGCCAGCGTCAGCTTCGCGATCATGTCGAGCGGCCATGATGCCGGTAGCGTCACGCCGGACCGTGTCGCGAAGAGGAAGATGGCATAGACCGCGAAAGGGACCAGAAAGATGCCGATCTCGGTCAACACCGTGCGGATCATGACAGGTAGATCCGCTCATACAGCACCCGCAGGATGCCGGCGGTCGCGCCCCAGATGTAGCGCTCAGCGAACGGCATCGCGTAGTAGGACCGGTCCATGCCGCGGAATTCCTTGGTGTGGATCTGATGATTCTCGGGGTTCATCAGGAAAGCGAGCGGCACCTCGAACGCATCGACGACCTCGGCCTCGTTGATCTCCAAGGTAAATCCCGGCTTCACCTTGGCGACCGTCGGCAGGATGCGGAAGCCGAACGCGGTACCATAGAGGTCGAGATAGCCGACAGGGTCGATGAATTCCCGCTTCAGCCCGACTTCTTCACAGGCTTCGCGCAGCGCCGCATCGAGCGGCGAGGCATCGGTGGCGTCGATCTTGCCGCCGGGAAACGAGATCTGGCCGGCATGGCTCGACAGATTGGGCGAGCGCTGCGTCAACAGCACGGTCGGCTCGGGATGATCAACCACCGGGATCAGCACCGCGGCCGGCCGCACCGGCTGCTCCTGGGCTACGATCTCGAGCATGCGATCGTTGCCGGAATCTCCGGTGCGCGGAATGATATGCGGATCGACCAGGCCCGGCGGCACTTCGAAATCGAGCCGCGTGCGGGCTCGCGCGAAGAATTCCGTCGAGCTGATCGTCGCCGGTTTCACCTTCAGCAACGGCTCGTTCAAAGTGCGCCCCTCACCTGGCTGGCATCGGCCATCGCGAAAAACTCGCCGCCGGACTCGATGCCGAACATCTCCTGACCATCGACCATCCGCTCCTCGCCCATGTCAACCAGATCGTAGTAGAGCGCGCGGGTGACCTTGGCCCACAGGTCGGCGCGGACGTGCAGATAGGGCGTCAATCCGCCATCCTCGGCGGCCTCGAATCTGAGGCCGTGGCCCTTCTCGCAATCGACCCAATCATCGACATTGGTGCGGAACCGGAGCAAACGGCCGCGCGCGTCTTCCTCCGTCTGCATTTCCACGGCAAGGAACGGCGCGTCGTCGACGCGGATGCCGACCTTCTCCACCGGTGTCACGAGAAAGTGCTTGCCGTCCTCGCGCTTCAGGATCGTGGAGAACAGCCGCACCAGCGCGGGGCGGCCGATAGGCGTTCCCATGTAGAACCAGGTGCCGTCGGGCGCGATTCGCATGTCGAGATCGCCGCAGAACGGCGGATTCCAGAGATGAACCGGCGGCAGGCCCTTGCGTCCGGCCGGCCCCGATGTCGCAGCTTGATTTGCCGCGGTGGTCAGCCCTTCGAGGCCCTTGCCTCCGAGCGCCTTCGCTCCGAGCCCCGTAGTTTCACTGCCGGAATCGCTCTGCCCTTGCTTCGCCATTGTTTGCCCTGAAGTTTCCAACCCTCAATCTGGCACATTTGGTGCACGTATCCTGAGATGTGGTCGGGATGTCATTCTCGCCACATCGTGATGCCGTTCATACCCTGAAATACCGATAAGGTGGGGATAGTTTAATTCAACGAATACATGGCCTTCGCATAGGTTTAGCATGCGGCCCATGTGGTGACGACGCGAGAATCGAGCGCATCGTCAAGAAGGAGCGGATCGAATGGCCGGTGCAGACAGTGTCGAGAAACTGGAAGATGTGATCGTCCGCTCGGCCGAACAGGTCGCGGGCCAGATCAAGGCCGCCAAGGAAGCGGTCGCCACCGTCATTTTCGGCCAGGACCAGGTGATCGAAAACACCCTGGTGACGATCCTGTCCGGCGGCCACGCGCTGCTGATCGGCGTGCCCGGCCTCGCCAAAACCAAGCTTGTCGAGACGCTCGGCGTCACGCTCGGCCTCGACGCCAAGCGCATCCAGTTCACGCCCGATCTGATGCCATCGGATATTCTCGGCGCCGAAGTGCTCGACGAGAATTCGGCCGGCAAGCGTTCGTTCCGCTTCATCTCGGGTCCGGTGTTCGCGCAGCTCCTGATGGCCGACGAGATCAACCGCGCCAGTCCGCGCACGCAGTCGGCGCTGCTGCAAGCCATGCAGGAGCAGCACATCACCATTGCCGGCGCGCGGCACGATTTGCCGAAGCCGTTCCACGTGCTCGCGACGCAGAACCCGCTCGAGCAGGAAGGCACCTACCCGCTGCCCGAGGCGCAGCTCGACCGCTTCCTGATGGAAATCGACGTCGACTATCCCGATCGCGACGCCGAGCGGCGCATCCTGTTCGAAACCACCGGTGCCGACGAGACGCTCGCCAAGGCGTCGATGGACGCCGAGACGCTGATCACGGCGCAACGCCTGGTGCGCCGCCTGCCGGTCGGCGATTCCGTGGTCGAGGCGATCCTGACGCTGGTGCGCGCCGCGCGCCCCGGCACCGAGGGCGGCGAAGCCGGCAAGCTGATCGCATGGGGACCCGGTCCCCGCGCCAGCCAGGCCCTGATGCTGGCGGTGCGCGCCCGCGCGCTGCTTGACGGCAGGCTCGCGCCGTCGATCGACGACGTGCTCGATCTCGCCGAGCCCGTGCTCAAGCATCGCATGGCGCTCACCTTCTCGGCGCGCGCCGAGGGCCGCACCATTCCTGACGTGATCAAGCAGTTGAAGACGCGGATCGGTTGATGGCGGCAGACAACAGGCACCAGAACGAGGAGATCCTGGCGGTTCGACGTGCCGATGGCGAAAGCCGAACGCTCGCCGCATCGCTGCCGCGTCTTGTGCTTGAGGCCCGCCGTGTCGCCGCCAACGTCATCCATGGCCTGCACGGCCGCCGCCGCGCCGGCTCGGGCGAGAATTTCTGGCAATACCGCCGCTTCGTGTCCGGCGAGCCGTCGCAGCGCGTCGACTGGCGCCGCTCGGCGCGCGATGACCATCTCTATGTCCGCGAACAGGAGTGGGAGGCCGCGCACACCGTTTGGATCTGGCCCGACCGCTCGCCCTCGATGGCCTTTGCCTCGCGCGAGGCGCGCGACAGCAAGCTGGAGCGCGGACTGATCGTCGCCTTCGCGCTTGCCGAGCTGCTCGTTGCGGGCGGAGAACGCGTCGGCATTCCCGGCCTGCTGAACCCGACAGCAAGCCTCAACGTGATCGACAAGATGGCGGAAGCGATGTTGCACGACGAGACGACGCGCGCGAGCCTGCCGCCGTCCTTCGTGCCGTCGTCGCTGGCCGAAGTCGTCGTGCTGTCGGATTTCTGGTCGCCGATCGCAGAGATCACGACCATGCTGGCCGGGCTCGCCTCGTCGGGCGCGCACGGCACCATGATCCAGGTCGTCGATCCCGCCGAAGAGACCTTCCCTTATTCAGGCCGCGTCGAATTCGTCGAGCCGGAGGCCGGCAGCGTCATCACTGCAGGCCGCGCCGAGAGCTGGGCGAGCGACTATGTCGCGCGCGTCGCGCTGCATCGCGACCAGATCCGTGCCGAGACCAACCGGCTCGACTGGCTGTTCTCGCCCCATACCACCAGCCGCTCCGCGGCCGAACTGCTGCTGTTCCTGCACGCCGGCATGATGGTGAGCAAGGGCGGCGGCCGGTCAACCGTCAAGGCGGGACGCAGCGCATGATCGCAGGCCTCCCGCTCTCCTTCGCCGAACCATTGCTGCTGCTGGGGCTGGTCAGCCTGCCGGTGCTGTGGTGGCTGCTCCGCGTGATGCCGCCGCGACCGCGCCGGATCGAGTTCCCGCCGACGCGGCTGCTGTTCGACATCGCGCCCAAGGAAGAGACCCCGTCGCGCACGCCGTGGTGGCTGACGTTGCTGCGGCTCGCCGCCGCCGCGCTGGTGATCTTCGCCGCTGCCGGACCGATCTGGAATCCGCAGACCGGCGTTGCCGCGGGCAAGCAGCCGCTGGTGATCCTGCTCGACGACGGCTGGAGCGCGGCCTCGAGCTGGGACGCGCGGATCAAGGCCGCGGACGAACTGGTCACCAATGCCGACAGCGACCGCCGCGGCGTCGCGCTGGTGCCGCTGTCCGAGCCGACGCGCGACATCACGCTGATGCCGGCCGGCGCGGCGCGCGTCGCGTTGCGCCAGCTTGCGCCGAAGCCCTACTCGATCGATCGCGTTGAAACCCTGGCGACGCTCGAGCGTTTCCTCAAATCGACCGGCGACTGCGACATCGCCTGGCTGTCCGATGGCGTCGACACCGGCCGCGGCAGCGAATTCACCGAAGGTCTCGGCAAGGTGATCGAGAGCCGCAATCTGACGATCTATGCCGGCGGCGCGCAATCCGCGCAGGCGCTGGTCGCGGCCGAGAACGCCGCGGCCAAGATGACCGTGAAGGTGCTGCGCACCGAAAGCGGCATCGCGGCAGGAACGGTGCGCGCGGTCGACGCCAAGGGCTCGCCGATCGGCGAGGCCCGCTACGCCTTCGGCCCGCAGGAGCGCGAGACCGAAGCCGCCTTCGATCTTCCGGTCGAACTGCGCAATGACATCGCACGGCTCGAAATCTCCGGCGAGCATTCGGCCGGCGCCGTGCAACTGCTCGACCGGCGCTGGCGCCGCCGCGCCATCGGCGTGGTCTCGGGCGCGAGCAGCGACACCGCCCAGCCGCTGCTGGCGTCGACCTTCTATCTCTCCCGCGCGCTGTCGCCGTTCGCCGATGTCAGGCTCGGCGATCGCGGCGCGCCGCAGCAGGTGATCGGGCAATTCCTCGATCAGCGGCTGCCGATGATAGTGATGGCCGATGTCGGCACGCTGTCGCCGGAAATCCGCGACCGCCTCAACGCCTGGATCGAGCAAGGCGGCGTGCTGGTGCGCTTCGCAGGTCCCCGCCTCGCCCAGGCCGATGACGACCTCGTTCCCGTCAAGCTGCGCCGCGGCGGACGCACGCTCGGCGGCAGCCTGACCTGGGAGAAGCCGCAACACATGGCCTCGTTCGCCGCCGACGGCCCGTTCACGGGCCTCACCGTGCCGAAGGACATCACTGTCAGCCGCCAGGTGCTGGCCGAGCCCGACGCCGTGCTCGCGACCAAGAGCTGGGCCTCACTTGAGGACGGCACGCCGCTCGTCACCGGCGAGCATCGTGGCAAGGGCGTGGTCAGCCTGTTCCATGTCGGCGCCGACATGCGCTGGTCGGATCTGCCGATGTCCGGCACCTTCGTCGAGATGCTGCGCCGGCTGATCGACATGTCCGGCTACACCTCGAAGCCCGGCCCCGGCGTCGCCAGCGATCCCAATGCCGAGACCGTGGCGCCGCTGCGCACGCTGGACGGCTTCGGCGCGTTCGGCCCGCCGCCCTCGACCGCCAAGCCGATGTCGGCGGACTATCGCGACCGCGGCACCGCGGACCATCCGCCCGGCTTCTACGGCACCGCCGAGAGCCCGATCGCGGTCAACACGCTCGCGTCCGCCGACCGCATTGCGCCGCTCGATACGTCCGGCCTGCGCGCGAAGCATGCGACCTACACCAACACCGAGCCGCGTGACCTGCGCGGCATCATGCTGTCGACGGCGCTGGCGCTGTTCCTGCTCGATGCGATCGTGGTGGCGATGCTCGGCGGCGGCCTTGCCGCGCTGATCCGGCGCCGCGCCGCGCCGGCCGTGCTCGTTTTGGCCTTCATCCTTGCGACCATGATGGTGCCGTCGCCGACGCGCGCGCAGAACAGCAGCAGCGACGATTTTGCCATCAAGGCGGTGTCGCAGACCCGGCTGGCCTATGTCGTGACCGGCAACACCGACGTCGATTCCATCGTCAAGGCCGGGATGTCAGGACTGACGCTGTTCCTTGGCCAGCGCACGGCGCTCGAGGCCGGCGATCCCGTCGGCATTGATCCCGCGCGCGACGAGCTGGCGTTCTTCCCGCTGATCTACTGGCCGATCGTGCCGGGCGCACCGAAGCCGGCGCAAGACGCCATCAACAAGATCGACGCCTATATGAAGCAGGGCGGCACGGTGATCTTCGACACCCGCGACGCCGTCGAGGCGCCGCCGGGCGACAATGGCGCCTCGCAGACGCCGGGCATGCAGACGCTGCGCGAATTGCTGTCGACTCTCGACGTGCCCGAACTCGAGCCGGTGCCGCGCGAGCACGTGCTGACAAAGACGTTCTATCTGCTGCGCGACTTCCCCGGCCGCTTCAACACGGGCCAGACCTGGGTCGAGGCGCTGCCGCGCGAGGACGACGAGGAGGCCGCGCAGCGTCCGGCACGTGGCGGCGACGGCGTCTCACCGATCATCATCACGTCGAACGATCTCGCCGGCGCCTGGGCGATCCGTCCCGACGGGCAGCCGATGCTGCCGCTGACGCCGGGCGAGCCGCGCCAGCGCGAATTCGCCTTCCGCGCCGGCGTCAACATCGTGATGTACACGCTGACCGGCAACTACAAGGCCGACCAGGTGCACGCGCCTGCCTTGATCGAGCGGCTGGGACAATAATATGAACTACGGTATCGCGTTCACACCGCTGGTTCCCTCGATCGTGCTGTGGATCGCGCTCGGCGCGATCGTCGTCATCGCGGCACTGTTGCTGCTGTCGCGCGCGCGCGGCGCCGCGGTGCGTGTCGCTGCGCTGGCGCTGATCCTGCTTGCGCTGGCCAATCCCTCCTTCACCCGCGAGGACCGCGAGCCGTTGACCTCGGTCGCCGCGGTGGTGGTCGACAAGAGCCCGAGCCAGAATTTCGGCACACGCACCCAGGAGACCGACAAGGCGCGGCAAGCGCTGGTCGACAGCCTGAAGCAGATCAAGGGCCTCGAGGTCCGCGTCGTCGAAGCCGGCCAGGCCGACGGCGAAACCGACGGCACCAAGCTGTTCGGCGCGCTGACGTCGGCGCTATCGGACGTTCCGGTCGAGCGCGTCGCCGGCGCGTTTATGATCACCGACGGCCGCGTGCATGATATTCCCGCCAACGCGCAAGCGCTCGGCTTCCAGGCGCCGGTGCACGCCCTGATCACCGGCCGCAAGGACGAGCGCGATCGCCGCATCGCGATCACGGCCGCGCCGCGCTTTGGCATCGTCGGCCAGACCCAGACCATCACCTACCGGCTCGACGATCAGGGCGTCACCGGCGAGCGCGCCAAGGTAACGATCCGCCGCGACGGCGAGGTGATCAACGAGCGCACACTGACCAGCGGCCAGACCTCCAGCGTCGATATCGATATCAAGCATGCCGGCCCCAACATCGTCGAGATCGAGGCCTCGCCGCTCGAGAACGAGCTGACGCCGGTCAACAACCGCGCCGTGGTGGCGATCGACGGCGTGCGCGACAAGCTGCGCGTGCTGCTGGTGTCCGGCGAACCGCATGCCGGCGAGCGCACCTGGCGCAACCTCTTGAAGTCCGACCCCAGCGTCGATCTCGTCCATTTCACCATCCTGCGTCCGCCGGAGAAGCAGGACGGCACGCCGATCAACGAGCTGTCGCTGATCGCGTTTCCGACCCGCGAGCTGTTCCAGCAGAAGATCAACGAATTCCAGCTGATCATCTTCGACCGCTATGCCCGCCAGGGCGTGCTACCGATCGCCTATTTCGACAACATCGCGCGCTATGTCCGCTCCGGCGGCGCGGTGCTGGTTTCGGCCGGTCCAGATTACGCCTCGACCACCAGCATCTGGCGCACGCCGCTGGATTCGGTGCTGCCGGCCGAACCGGTCGGGGTCACCGAGAAGCCGTTCTACGCGCATCTGAGCGATGCCGGGAAACGCCATCCGGTGACGCGCGGGCTGGAAGGCTCGAATGCCGAGCCGCCGCATTGGAGCCGGTTCTTCCGCACCGTCGACACCCGCAACGCGATCAACCCTCCGGTCATGACCGGCGCCGACGGCAAGCCGCTGCTGCTGCTGTCGCGGTTCGGCGAAGGTCGCGTCGCGCTGCTGCTCTCCGACCAGATCTGGCTGTGGGCGCGCGGCTATGAAGGCGGCGGACCGCATCTCGATCTGTTGCGGCGGGTGTCGCACTGGCTGATGAAGCAGCCCGACCTCGACGAAGAGGCGCTGCGCATGCAGGTGCAGGGCAAGGACCTCATGGTGGTGCGGCAGACCATGGCCGACACCGTCGCGCCGGTCACCGTGACGTCGCCGAGCGGCGCCACGCATGAACTGACCCTGACCGCCGGCGATCCCGGCGAGTGGCGCGCCACGCTGCCGGCGAGCGAGCTTGGCCTGTGGCAGGCCACCGACGGCACCCTGAAGGCGCTGATCAATGTCGGCCCGACCAACCCGAAGGAATTCTCGGAAGTCACCTCGACCACCGACATGCTGAAGCCGCTGGCGCAGGCGACCGGCGGCGACGCACGGCGCATCGTCGACGGATCGAGCCTCGACATGCCGCGCATCGTGCCGGTGCGCGCGTCGACGATCTTCCGCGGCGACGGCTGGCTCGGCGTCAAGATGCGCGACGCAAGCGTGGTCAAGGGCGTTGGCGTGTTGCCGATGTTCGCCGGCCTGGTCGGCCTGCTGCTGTTGCTCGGCGCATTCGCGGCAACCTGGCTGCGCGAGGGACGCTGAGCCCGATAACGCTCGATGTCCAATCGGCCCCGTTGCCTCAATCACACACCAGCAACGGATCGACACAGTGTGTCTGAACCACCGTTGACATCGCGGCCACCCTCCGATGTTATAATGTAACATCGGGCGGCTGGGGAACGAGCGCCGTTCCGATGGACGGGGTTCAATCGGCGTGAAGTGGTTCCGGAGACACATCAAGACTGGTTCGCGGCTGGCGCTGTTCGCGCTCGCCGTCCAGTTCGTGCTGTCGTTCGGGCACTTCCACCCGATCGCGGCCGCGCAAGCGGCACCCGCGATCCAGACCGGCCTGTCGCTGCTCGATCTCGCCTATATCGGGACCTCGGCGACGCCGGATCTCGCGGCCCAGGTGACCCGGACCGAGCCGCCCACGCGGCACGACAACGACCGCCATCCGGCCGACAATTGCGCGATCTGCGCTGTCATCTCGCTCGCGAGCAGCATGCTGTTCACGGCGCCGCCGGTGCTGTTGCTGCCGGAAGCCGTCGAGCTTCTGTTCCGCACCACCAATGCCGAATTCGTCCATCTGAAATCGGCCCCCTCGGCCTTCCACTCCCGCGCACCTCCTCTGTCCTGACATCGACTGATTGCTGCACGCCCTGAGCGGACGGCCGCGCCACAGTTGCGGCCTGCTCCGCCAGGGCAAATCGGGATCGATCCGTCATTTCGACGGGACCGGGACTTTGGATCGGGACAATGACACTTCAGAAGAAACGAGCACTCCACATCGGAGGCGCGAGCTGGCTGCTGCTCGGCGCAATGCATAGCGGCGCGCTGGCCGATGACACGTCGACGCAACTCCCGGACATCACGGTGACGGCGCCAAGCCCGATCCAGCGGCATCGGACGGTGCCGACGCGCGCGCCGGTTCACGTCGTCCGGGCCGCGCCAAGCCGTAACCGCGAACGCGCCGCAGCGGACCAACCCGCGCACGCAGCGCCGTCGCCGGCACCACAGCAGGGCGTGCTGCCCGTCGTCACCGACCAGTTCGCGACCGTTACCGTGGTGCCCAACGAGGAACTGCGGCGCGCCGGCGGTGCCACGCTCGGCGATCTCTTGTTCTCCAAACCTGGCATCACCGGCTCGAGCTTCGCGCCCGGCGCATCGAGCCGGCCGATCATCCGCGGCCTCGACGTCAACCGCGTCGGCATTGTCGAGAATGGTCTCGGCGGTGGCGGCGTCTCGGATCTCGGCGAAGACCATTTCGTGCCGATCGATCCGTTCTCGACCAACCAGATCGAGGTGGTGCGGGGACCTGCGGCGTTGCGCTACGGCTCGACCTCGATCGGCGGCGTGGTGAGCGCCACCAACAACCGGATTCCCGACGCGATGCCGACCTGTGCCGCGGCGCCGTTCCAGAGCTACGGGCTCCCGGTGAAGGCGCCGCTGGCTGACACAGGCGCGCCCGGTTGCCTCAATGTCGAGACCCGCACGTCGGTGAGCTCGGTCAATCGCGGCGTCGAAGGCGGCATGCTGCTTGACGCCGGCGGCAACAATGTCGCGGTGCATGCCGACGTCTATGGCCGCACGACAAGCGACTACAGCATCCCGAGCTATCCGTATCTGTTCGATCAGACCCGGCCGGTGAATAGCCGCCAGCCGAACTCCGCGACGCAGTCGGACGGCGCCTCGGTCGGCGCGTCCTACTTCTTCCAGGGCGGCTATATCGGTGCGTCGATCACCCAGAACGACTCGCTCTACCACATCCCCGGCATCGACGGTTCCGATCACCAGACCCGAATCGACGCGCATCAGACCAAGATCGCCGTCAAGGGCGAGTACCGGCCTGATGCGGCCGCGATCGACGCCGTGCGGTTCTGGGTCAGCGCGACCGACTATCGGCACAACGAACTCGGCCTCGCGGATCCGGCCGACCTGTTCAGCGACGGCGTGCGCCAGACCTTCACCAGCAAGGAGCAGGAGGCTCGCGTCGAGGTGCAGATGATGCCGTTCAACGCGCGCTTCGCCACGGTGACCACTGCGTTCGGCCTGCAGGGCGGACACCAGGAGCTGACCGCGCCGAGCCCGGACAACCCGGGCACACTGTTCAATGGCTTGTGGAATCCGAACAACAACAACCGCATCGCGGGTTATGTGTTCAACGAGTTCAAGTTCACGGACCAGACCAAGGCACAGGTCGCCGGCCGCATCGAGCATGTCGAGCTGCATGGATCGACACCGGATTTCCCGGCGGACTTCCTGCCGGACGGCGCGCCGCAAAGCTCGGTTTCACGCAATCCGTCCTACACGCCGGTCAGCGGCAGCGTCGGTTTGATCCAGAACCTGCCCGGCGATCTCGTCGGCAGCATCACGGCGCAATATGTCGAGCGCGCGCCGAAGCCCGCCGAGCTGTTCTCACGCGGCGCGCATGATGCGACCGCGACCTTCGACATCGGCAATCCGAACCTGACCATCGAGACCGCGAAGTCGGTCGAAATCGGCCTGCGCAAGGCGACCGGCCCGTTCCGCTTCGAGGCCACCGCCTATTACACCCGCTTCAGCAACTTCATCTATCGCCGCCTGACCGGGGTGATGTGCGGCGACGATTTCGATTCCTGCGGCAACGGCGATCCCGGCAATGAGGGCCGCCAGGCGGTCTATTCACAGCGCGATGCGATCCTCCGCGGCGCCGAATTCCAGAGCCAACTCGACATCGGCCCGCTCAACGGCGGCATCTGGGGCATCGAGAACCAGTTCGACGTGGTGCGCGCCACCTTCACCGACGGCAGCAACGTGCCGCGGATTCCGCCGGTGCGGCTCGGCGGCGGCGTCTACTGGCGCGACAGCAACTGGTTCACCCGCATCAACCTGGTGCACGCCTTCGCGCAGAACGACATCGCTGTGATCGGCGAGACCCCGACCACGGGCTACAATCTGCTGAACGCGGAGATCACCTACAACACCAAGCTCAATCAATCGTGGATCGGTGCGCGCGAGATGACGCTTGGCCTGGCCGGCAACAATCTGCTCAACCAGAACATCCGCAGCTCGGTGTCCTACACCAAGGACGAGGTGCTGATGCCGGGCCTCGGCGTGCGGGCCTTCGTCAATCTGAAATTCTGAGATGAGCGTATCCCTCTGCCGTCAGCGGCAGAGGGATCGTGCCCTACGTCTGCGCCGTTCAGTGGCCGACGACGACTTCGCTGATCTGAATCACCGGCTGCAGATCGGTGTAATTCGGAATGTCGCCCATGATCTCCTGGGCGTGCTTGCCCATGCCGGCCGCGAAGGCTTCAACCGAGTCGCAGAAGATGTGGCACATCCCGACATAGGTTGCGGGCGTCCCCGGCGCGCCGCCGGCGAGCCCCTTGTCGACGGTGTAATATTTGCAGGCGTCGCCGAGCCGCGCCTTCACCAGCGGCATGTGCTTGTCGCGGTAATACTCGTGATCAAAGCGTGCGCCTGGATTGTTCGGATACATCACACTGACCTTGATCATGGCGCGCACTCTCCCTGTTGATATGACATGCGTCGGTCTTGTCCCGGCGCTTGCCTCAACTGTGCTTCAGTTTCCGAGAGCGCGCAACCGTTCCGGCAACACTCGCGGAAACGTCAGATCGCCTTGCTCCAGTCCGGCTGGATCGGCCCGGATACGCCCTCGGCAGCGCCGTCGACCAGTTCCATGACAAGCAGGCGGCTGTAGTCGACCGGCCCAGGCATCGTCATCCGTCCCTTCGGGACCGGCTTGAAGCCGACCCGCGAATAGTACGGCGCGTCACCGACCAGCACGATCAGCCGATGGCCCTTGGCGCGGGCATCGTTGATCGCGCGTTCGAGCAGTGCGCGGCCGACGCCGCGGCTGCGGAACGGCGGCTCGACCGTCAACGGCCCGAGCATCAGGGCCGGCGTATCGCCGATCGCGACCGGGAGCTGGCGCACCGAACCGACCAGCAGCGTGCCGATCCGCGCCGTGAAGGAGACGTCGAGCAGATGATCGACATGCTCGCGCAACCGGTAGGCGCTGAGCGCGAAGCGGCCGGGCCCGAAGGTGCGCTCGTGCAGACGCTCGATCGCCTGGGCGTCTTTCGGGGTCTCGGGCAGGATGGTCAGGGACAATTCAGTCATTGTGGGGCGCGGGATAGCATCTGGCGCGGGCGCGGTCCATCACCGCCATGTGGCCGGCGGCGGCTTGCCTTCGAGCACCTCAGCGATCCGCAGCCGCGTACCAGGGGTGGTGTCGTCAGGCAGATCGGCCGGATCGAAGAAGCCGCAGGCCACGATCTCGCGATTCGGCTCCGGTAGCCGGTCCTGCCGGTAGTTCCTGACGACATAGACCGCGACATGATCGCGCGGCGAGACGTGGCTGTTGTGGAAGATGCCGTGCAGCACCGGCTCGCCCATGAGCGCGATCCGCCCCTCCTCCTCCAGCTCCCGCCGCAGCGCTTCGATAAAACTTTCACCGACCTCGACCCCGCCGCCGGGCAGGTACCAGCCGTGGACATAGCTGTGCTTGACCAGGAACACCTTGTTGTCGGCGTCGAGCACGACGGCGCGGACCCCGAGCGTCATGCTCCGGGCCAGCCGCCAATAGAAATGAAACACCCACCTGATCTGCGGCTCGTAGCGCTTGCGCAAATTCAGCAGGACCGTCACTGAACCCTCGACATCATGGTGTTTGATCCGTGCTTTGATCCTTGCGCCGCTGCGCAGCTCTTGCCAATACAGGGCAGGACGTTCGGGATAGCACGACATGACCGGTGGCCGGCCACTTTTCACGGACAATCCGCAGGGAATCGCGTGATGGCGGCGTTCCGCCTCGCGCATCTGTCGGATCCGCATCTGCCGCCGCTGCCGGCGGCGCGGCTGCGCGATCTCGCCGGCAAGCGCGCCTTCGGCTACCTGAACTGGACGCGCAATCGTCACAAATATCACCGCCGCGACGTGCTCGATGCGCTGGTGTCGGACATGCAGGCGCAGCAACCGGACCATGTCGCCGTCACCGGCGACCTCGTCAACCTGGCGCTGGATGCCGAGTTCAATCCGGCCCGGCAATGGCTGGAGGGCGTCGGCGGCGCTGCCGACGTCACGGTGGTCCCCGGCAATCACGATGCTTACGTGCGCGCGACCCGGCATCGCTTCGTCAGTCACTTCGGCGATTATCTGCGCGGCGACGCCGATGGCGCAGCGACGCACTTTCCGTTCGTGCGCCGCCGCGGCCCGGTGGCGCTGATTGGCGTCTCCTCGGCGGTGCCGACGCCGCCGCTGATGGCGACCGGCTGGCTCGGCCATGCCCAGCTCGACGCGCTGGAGACGATCCTCGCGCACCTGTCGCAGGAGGATGCCTTCCGCGTCCTCCTGGTGCATCACCCGCTACACTCCGACGGGCGCGCCAAGCGGCTGACCGATTCGCATCATCTCTTGGCGCTGCTCAAGCGGCATGGCGTCGAGCTGGTGCTGCATGGCCACGACCACATCCATTCGACGATGTGGTTCGACGGCCCCGAACGGAAGATCCCGGCGATCGGCGTACCGTCGGCCTCGGCGCTGGCGCGCAAGCACTATCCGGCGGCGGCCTACAATCTGTTCTCGATCGAGCGCGACGGCAACGGCTGGCGCTGCGAGCAGACCGTGCGCGGCCTCGGCAGTCACGACGGCATTCGCGAGTTGAAGCGGCAGCGGCTCTCCTAGTCGCCGCCCCCGCCGCCACACCCACCGCCGCAGCCGCCTCCGCTGTCGCCGCCTCCCCCGTCGCCTCCGCCTCCATCACCGCTGCCGTGGCCACCTCCGTCGCCACCATGGCCGCCATGGCTCCCGTCACTGCCGGCATCGCCAAACCCCGCCGACGATCCGTCGATCGACGAGTCGGAGAAATCGCCGCCGCAATAGGGACTGTCGCCGGCAATGCCGCTGCGGCGCAGCGCCTCGCAGTCGGTGTGATAGACGAAGCCGCCCGCAATGTTCAGCTTGGCGTCGAGCGCGAACAACAACGGCAGCCGCGTCGGCCTGACCGGATCGATGTTCTCGTATTTGCAGCAATACCACCACACTCGCCGCAGCCCTTCATTGCTCCGGCGCCGCTCCTTCACCAGCACGACCGCTGGCGTATGATGCAGGAAGGATCCGAAGGCGCGGCGGCAGAACGCGTCGTATTCGCGGGTGTAGAGAATGAATTCGTGCCAGAGGTCGTCGGCCGCTTGCGACGGCATCGAGACATAACGCTTGCCGCTCATCAGATAGGCGAGGAAGAACTGCCGCAGGCCGCGCGACACCAGCGCGCTGTCCTTGCGGCTGAAGCCGGGGTGATGCTTCTCGAGCCGGGCGAGCAGTCCCGCCGGCCACTTGAAAGTGCGGATATATTCGGCGCGCCGCAGCGCCTGCCATTTGCCGAACAGCACGGCGCTGCCGACCACCGCGGCAGCCGCCAGGACGCCGAAAAATGCCGAGGCGGGTGTTATGACCACGATGCCCCCGCCCCTTCCTTCATTTGAGCATGATCTCCGCGCAAACGCGCTCCGCGCTTGTCGCGAGGGAAAACCGCTTCGCACTTTTCCGGATCATGCTTTAGAAATTCTGCAAGCTCGCCAGCAGCGCGAAGCCGAACAGCGCCAGCGCGCCGAGGACGAAGCCGAGCACGAACATGCCGACCCCACCGCGGCGCTTGGGCGCTACCACCGGCATGGGCGGCGGCGCCGGTGGCTCGGCAGCCGGAAGCGGCGTTGCCACCATCGCATGCTCGCGCTCGATCATGCGCCGCGCGACATAATCGGTAACCGCATCGACGATCGCGGCCACATCGTGCGATTCGGCGAGCACGATGCGGCCGAACCTCGTGTCCTGCACGAAGCGGTAGATGCGCTTGTCGCGGCCCATCAGCACATGCGCGACCACGTCAATCCACAGCCGCGGCGTTTCGCCCTGGCTGATGCCGCGGTCGAACAAATCGACCTTCTCCGGCACCTGCGCGAACAAGGGATCGAGCGCGTCGTTGAGGATCTCGAGCCGCGCCACCTCGGCGTCGCGCAATTCGACGACGACCCCGGTGCGATCGGCCGCCTCGATCCGCGCCCGCCGCAGCGCCTCTCGCAACGTCGGCCGCATCTCGCGCGCCTCGCTGCCGGTGTTCTGCGGATCGGACATGCCTTACGGCCTCGTGGTGACGGGTTGCCTTACCCATTAACCTATCAGCAACCATGACGTCCGCAAAGCACGTTGGTTCCCAAGCACTTAGGTGGCCACTTATCCCCAGCTGAAAGATCCCGGCACTGTCCCAAAAGCGGTCGACCCCACCCGGATGAACCGGATGGGGCCGCCGTCCTTGGACGTTTCTTAAGCTAGATAATTTTGGCGTCAGGCCGAAACCCGCGACGGCTCCTCGACGATCGAGAAGCGCACGCCGGCCTTGTGGCGGCTCTCTTCCGAGACTTCCTTCCAGCACTCTTCGGCTTCCTTGCGGGTCTTGAACGGACCACGGACCTGGGCGGAGCCTTCGACGAGCTTGTGGAAGTTCATCGAGCCGAACTCGCCGCCGATCACCCAGAAATTGCTGCCCTTGCTCATCGTCAGTCTCCTCTAAAAAATCCTGCTGCCTCTGCTCAGCCGCCCGAATTCTGATCCTCGCACCTGCTCGGCGTACCGACATTCTTGACAGAGTATCGCGAAGTGGGTGTCAGGAGATAAACGCGAAAACGGAAAGTTCGTACAGATGCCTTGTTTTTTATTGGTGATGTCATGTAACATCTGAACTTGTAATAAATGTCGATTTGTCAAATTTGTCACAAAAATAGGTCAGGATAGCTGCCATGCCCGGCGAGTCCGGAAAGAAGCTGTTCGTCGGTCCCCGCTTCCGGCGGATTCGCCAGCAATTGGGGCTGTCGCAGACCCAGATCGCCGAGGGGCTCGGCATCTCGCCCTCCTACATCAACCTGATCGAGCGCAACCAGCGCCCGGTGACGGCGCAGATCCTGCTGCGGCTGGCCGAGACCTATGACCTCGATCTGCGCGACCTTGCCACCGCCGACGAGGACCGCTTCTTCGCCGAACTGAACGAGATCTTCTCCGATCCGCTATTCCGCCAGATCGACCTGCCGAAGCAGGAACTGCGCGATCTCGCCGAGCTGTGCCCCGGGGTGACGCATGCGCTGCAGCGGCTCTACGCCGCTTATACCGAGGCGCGCCGCGGCGAGACGCTGGTGGCGGCGCAGATGGCCGATCGCGAGGGCTCACAGTTCGACGCCAACCCGATCGAGCGGGTGCGCGACCTGATCGAGGCCAACCGCAACTATTTCCCGGAACTGGAGACCTCGGCGGAGAATCTGCGCGACGAGCTCAACGTGCCGACCGAAGGCCTGTTCACGGCCCTCGCCACGCGGCTGCGCGAAAAGCACTCGATCGTCACCCGCGTCATGCCGGTCGACGTGATGCGCGAGACGCTGCGCCGTTTCGACCGGCATCGCCGGCAGATCCTGATCTCCGAACTGGTCGACAGTGCCGGCCGCAGCTTCCAGCTTGCGCTGCAGATCGGCTTCGTCGAATGCGGCGCCGCGATCGACGCGATCGTCAGCCGCGCCGGCCCGCTCGACGACACCGCGCGCCGGCTCTACCGCATCACGCTCGCCAACTATTTCGCGGCGGCCGCGATGATGCCCTATCAGGCATTTCATTCTGCGGCCGAAGCCTTGAGCTACGACGTCCACGTGCTGGCGCAGCGCTTCAATGCCGGGTTCGAGCAGATCTGCCACCGCCTCACCACGCTGCAACGGCCGAACGCGCGCGGCGTGCCGTTCTTCCTGCTGCGGGTCGACAATGCCGGCAACGTGTCGAAGCGGTTTTCCTCCGGCACGTTCCCGTTCTCCAAATTCGGCGGCACCTGCCCGCTCTGGAACGTGCATTCGACCTTCGACATGCCCGATCGCCTGCTCAGCCAGGTGATCGAGCTGCCGGACGGCACGCGCTATTTCTCGATCGCGCAGACGGTGCGGCGGCCGGTGGCACCCTATCCGCAACCGCAGCCGCGCTTTGCGATCGGGCTCGGCTGCGAAATCCGTCATGCGGCCAAGCTCGTCTACGCCACCGGCATGGATCTGGAGAAGGTCGAGGGCACGCCGATCGGCGTCAACTGCCGGCTCTGCGAGCGCGAGAACTGCAGCCAGCGCGCCGAACCGCCAATCACGCGCACCCTGATCCTGGATGAGACCACGCGGCGGGTGTCGTCGTTCGCGTTCTCGAATGCGCGGGAATTGTGAGATCAATCGACCGCGGCAAAGGCCTTGCACCAGCCGTCCTTACTGATGGCGCCCTCCACCACCTTGCAGCCGTCGGGCGCGACGAACAACGTGCACAGGCCGCAGGAGTAGATGCCGTTCGGCGTGTCCTGGTATTCGGCCTGCGGCTTTGTCATTTTGTCGGTGGCTGCGGCAGGTCGCGGCAGAAGTGCGGCGGGAATTCCTGCGATGGCGACGGCGATGAACGCGCGTCGCGAACGTTCGGACTGTTGTTTGGCCATGGTGTTCACCCCATGCGTCGCCCCGGCGAAGGCCAGGACCCATGCTCCGCAGCAGGCATTGTAAACGGGACTCGTCGTCCCGGCATCGCGCAACAATGATCATTTGTGGTTGTGGGTCCCTGCCTTCGCCGGGACGACGCCGAGGTAGGAGAGCAGAATGCAGGAGCGTAGCCGACCGCTCAGGGTTTGCGCAGATTGAGCGAGAAGCGCAGGTTGAGCGGCTGCAACATTTCCGGCGGCGGCGCCTCGCCGACATTGCCGCGCTTCAGGATGGTCCGCAGGTCCTCGGTCGCGCCGGCATCATTGAGCGCCGGAAACGAGACGCGCTCGACGGTGCCGTCCGGGTTGAGCCAGGCACGCACGATGAGCGTCGGCGGCGGCCCGTTCTCCTTGCCGGAATGCTCGATGACCCAGTTGCGGAAGCGGTTGGCAATCGTCTCGTCGGCCGCAATCCACTCCTCGAACCGGTATTTGACCAGTTTGGCAAACTGCGCCCACGACGGCGGCGCCTGTTCCGGATTGCGAAATTTGGCGTCTTGAGCGTGGCCCGGCGCGGGGGACAGGATCAAGAGGCCGAACGAGAGCACGAGCGTGCCCCGCAAGATGAGCATGGTTCTGGACAAGGGTTGACCGCGGACAGCAGGCTGACAGGACAACGCAGCAACTAGTCGCTCATTATTGCAGGCATGTGACGCGCGCCGAGATGCTGGCGGCGCGATGCGGCGCGCCAGGACGTTTTCGAACGAAAGCCCGTCATGACGATGCATCAAAATGTGAAACGATAACTTTCCATCATTGCCGTTTCAGGACGGCGGCTGTGACCACATCATCTCAGAAGCCACATGGAGGTCTCAGATGAACGAGCATGCCGGCAAGACCAGCGTCCCGCCCTCCGTGGGCGCAGACGCGGGCCGGATCGAAACGCTGCTCATCCGTAACCTCCCGGAGGTTTTCGGCGAAGGCGATCCGGTGCGCCGCAGGGCCGCAATCGACGAGCTCTACACCGCGGACTGCGTGCTCTACGCGCCGCCGGGCGTTCTCGTCGGCCGCGATGCGCTCGACAAGTTCGCCGGCGATCTCCGCGCGACGCATCCGCACTTTGTTTACACGCCACACGGCGCGCCGCAGGCGCTGCACAATTCGGGACGCCTGGCGTGGGGCTCCGGACCGAGAGGCGAAACGCCTGTCTATACCGGCGTGGATTTCATCATCGCGCGCGACGGCAAGATCGCGGCGCTTTACGTGTATCTGGACTCTCCGCCCTCGTGAGCGGCAGCGGCACGGTTGCCGCAATCCCCGCGTCGAAGACAGATAGAACGAGGCGGCGGACGTCATGCGACGGCACCACCGGCCGGGGCTATGCGAGCCAGCATGCGCGCGCGACGTCCGCCCGAGCGACTGCCCATCCGTTAAACGCGCCCCGGATCAGCGGCGCGCAACGGTCCTCGCCTCCGCGCGGGACGCTGCGAAGCGCCGCCGCGCGCGAGTGACAGCGGTCGTCAGATCGATCTGCACCGCGTTTCGTCGTCCTTGCCTGCTAGCTTCCCGGAGTCGAGTAGGCGGCCTTGAGCTTGCTCGCGTGCTGACGCACCACCTTGATCTCGTCCTGCGTGAAGAGCCGGACCAGCTTCACATTCTGGATGGCGCCGGCCGCCACGACCACGCCGGTGATGGCGGGTGCGACGGTCGGATCCGGCACGTCGAAGATCACCATCACGCCGGGGCCATCGGCCGCCGTGCTATACATCGAAATCAGCTTGCCGCCGCCCGCCTCGATCAACTTCTTGGCCGCCTCATACCGATTGGTCGTCGGGTTCTCCATGATGCTGTTGATGGATCGCGGCGTGTATTCCCCTGAGAGACAGAAATGCATGGCAATCGCTCCATTTGGCTGGAAATGAAAAGCCATTCACCCGGGCGCCGCCCGGGCAGAAGAAGATTTCGTACTGAAATGAGGAAGAAGCAGCCTGCCGATAGCCAGTTGCGCTGCCGCTCATTCTCCGGAATTCGGCGTGACCGGTGGCAGCTCGCGCGACAATCTATATCAAACGTCCTGCGAATGAAATCCTGCGCTGCGACGAAATCGCCCGAGGACGCAGACTGAGGGGCAGCGAGGCTGACCTGACACACGACCTGCATCATGCTTTCCGATCGGTCCCTTCCGGCTTCGCCTCTGGTCGTTGCGGCTCGCGCAGTGCCTTGCAAATAGGGGCAATCTGCCCCAGTGTCCCGCGCCTCCCTCAAGAACAAGAGAAAGAACACGCATGAAGCATCGCGCGCTCGGCCGCTCCGGCCTCACCGTCCCTCCCCTCTGCTTCGGCTGCAATGTGTTCGGCTGGACGGTGGACGAGGCTGCGTCTTTCCGGCTGCTCGACACCGTGCTAGAGCATGGACTGACGTTCCTCGATACGGCCGACGTCTATTCGCGCTGGGTGCCGGGCCATCATGGCGGCGAATCCGAGACGATCATCGGCAAATGGATGAAGGCGCGCGGCAACCGCAACCGCATCATCCTCGCCACCAAGGTCGGCATGGACATGGGCAACGGCAATGTCGGCTTGAAGCCGGACTACATCGCGCGCGCCGTCGAGGATTCGCTGCGGCGGCTGCAGACCGACCACATCGACCTCTACCAGTCCCACAAGGACGATGAGACGACACCGCAGGAAGAGACGCTCGCGGCCTACGACAAGCTGATCAAGGCCGGCAAGGTCAGGGCGATCGGCGCTTCGAATTTCTCGGCCGAGCGGCTCAAGAGCGCGCTGGATATTTCCAAAACGAACGGGCTGCCGCGCTACGAGAGCATGCAGCCCGAATACAGCCTGGCGGAGCGGTCGAGCTATGAGGGCGCGCTGCAACGCGTCTGCGTCGAGAACGACGTCGGCGTGATCACGTTTTTCTCGCTCGCTGCGGGATTCCTGACCGGCAAATATCGCTCGGAGAGCGACTTCGCCAAAAGCCCGCGCGGTACGCGCAGCATTCCGAAATACATGAACCCGCGCGGCATGCGCATCCTCGCCGGCCTCGACGAGGTCGCCGCAGAGACCCACGCCGAGCCGGCCGCGGTCGCGCTGGCCTGGCTGATGGCAAAGCCCGGCATCACCGCACCGATCGCCAGCGCCACCAAGCCCGAGCAGGTCGCAACGCTGGTCGCGGCGGCAAGGCTCGAGCTGACCAAAGGTCAGGTCGAGCGGCTGGACGCCGCGAGCGCGTAGCGACGCTCCGCTCCGCTTCACCTCGCCCCGCGCGCGGGGAGAGGTCGGAACGCATCGTTAGATGCGTTTCCGGGTGAGGGGGAGCCTCCGCAATATAGCTGTCACCGAATGCGCGGAGACAGCCCCTCACCCCAACCCTCTCCCCGTAAGAACGGGGCGAGGGAGCACATCGCCTTTGCGGCCGCTACTCGCCCCGCCCTAGCCCCACGGCCCGCGCTGACCTGATGCACCGCCCCACGGGCTGCGCGGCGGATAGCTCGCGCCGGCCGGGCGCGGCGCGGTCTGGGTGCCGAGCTCGGCGGCGAGCTGCTGCAGCGCGGCGATGCGGTTCGCAGTCGAAGGGTGGGTGGCGAACAGATTGTCGACACCGTGGCCCGACAGCGGGTTGATGATGAACATGTGCGCGGTGGCCGGATTGCGCTCGGCTTCCATGTTCGGCAGCTGATGCGAAGCGTTCTCGATCTTCGCGAGCGCGGACGCCAGCCACATCGGCTGGCCGACGATGCGCGCGCCGAGATTGTCGGCAGCGTATTCACGGGTGCGGCTGATCGCCATCTGCACCAGCATGGCGCCGAGCGGCGCCAGGATCATCATCGCGATCGAGCCGACGATGCCCGGGCCGTTGTTGTTGCGGTTGCCGCCGAAGAACATGCCGAACTGCGCCAGCATCGAGATCGCGCCGGCGATCGTCGCGGTGATCGTCATGGTCAGCGTGTCGTAGTGTTTGATATGCGCGAGCTCGTGCGCGATCACGCCGGCGAGCTCCTCCCGGCTGAGTTGCTGCATCAAGCCCGTGGTGACGGCGACCGCGGCGTTCTCCGGGTTGCGGCCGGTCGCGAATGCATTCGGCTGCGCCTCGTCCATCACGAACACGCGCGGCATCGGCAGGCTGGCGCGCTGTGCGAGCTCGGCGACGAGATTGTAAAGGTCCGGCGCCGAACGCGCATCGACCTGATGGGCGCCGTACATCGACAGCACCATGCGATCGGAGTTCCAGTAGGTGAACAGATTTGTCGCAGCAGCAACGATCAGCGCGATCACGGCGCCGGTGCCGCCGCCGATCAGATAGCCGACACCCATGAACAGCGCAGTGAGGCCGGCAAGCAGGAGCGCGGTGCGGAAATAGTTCATCGTTGTTCCCTCACGGCGAGCGGAATGCTGCCACAACTGACGCCGTTGAGGTAGGGATTTTGCGGCCGAAGCCGCAAGGGCAAGGCGTGCGTCGCAGCGACGCGGCGCGGATTAACGATTGGTCATGTGCAAACGCAATCACCCGTAGCCCGGTGGAGCGCACCGAAATCCGGGCTACGAGATCCTTCCTACTCGGCCGGCTCCTGAGCGCGTGCGGTCTCCTCCTCGCGCAGCGCGACGCGCAGCATGCGGGCGAGCTGGGCGCGGCTGTAGGGCTTTGCCAGGAACAGGATGCCCTCCTCGAGCTTGCCGTCCTGGTCAATGGCGTTCTCGGTGTAGCCGGAGGTGAACAGCACGCGCAGGCCGGGGCGCCGTTTCTGCGCCGCGGTGGCGAGATCGCGTCCGTTCATCGCGCCGGGCATGATGACGTCGGTGAACAACAGATCGACCGGCGCGCCGCTGTCGAGCACGGCGATCGCCTCGCCGCCATTGTTGGCCGACAACGTCGTGTAGCCGAGGCTCTCGATCTGGGTCAGCACGTAGGAGCGCACCAGCCTGTCGTCCTCGACGACGAGTACGATCTCCTGCGCGCCGCGTACCTCCGGCTGCCGGCGCTCGGGTGCGGCGGCCGGCGAGAGCACCGCCGCGCGCGGCAGATAGAGCATCACCCTGGTGCCGCGGCCGACCTCGCTGTCGAGCGCGATGTGGCCGTTGGACTGCTTGACGAAGCCGTAGACCATGGAGAGGCCGAGGCCGGTGCCCTTGCCGACGTCCTTGGTGGTGAAGAACGGCTCGAACACCTTGGCGAGATCGGCTTCCGCGATGCCCTGGCCGTTGTCAATCAGCGCGATCGCGACATAGTCGCCGGCGGCAAGCCCGTCATGGCCATGCACGTCTGATGGCTTCAGTTCGGCCGTGCGGGTCTCGATCCGCAGCCGGCCGCCCTTCGGCATCGCATCGCGCGCGTTCAGCGCGAGATTGATGATCGCGGTCACCAGCTGGTTGGAATCGACCAACGCGCGCGGCAGATCGGGCATCGCGCGAAAATCGATATCCACATGGTCGCCGATGGTCGGCCGCAGCAGCTCGATGGTGTCGACCATCAGAGCATTGACGTCGACATCGCTCGGCTGCAGTGGCTGCTTGCGCGCGAAGGCGAGCAGATGCCGCGTCAGCGATGCACCACGCTCGGCTGCGTCGCGGATCAGACTGGTGATCTCGGTAAGCTGGCGGTTGTGGGTGACCGCCTCGGCCAGGATGTCGATGGTGCCGGTGATGACGGTGAGGATGTTGTTGAAGTCATGCGCGATGCCGCCGGTGAGCTGGCCGACCGCTTCCATCTTCTGCGCCTGGCGGATCTTGCTCTCATTGACCTCGGCCTCGCGGAAACGCTCGAGCAGGACTTCCGAGCGCTGGCGCTGGCGGCCCTCCTCGGCAAGCGCGACATGCGCCTCGCGCAGCTGTTGCTCGGTCGGGATCGCCAGGATTTTCGGGATCAGCGGCCAGAGCAGCACCGCGGTGAAGATCGAGGCGATTGCGGTGAGCGCCTTGACTATTCCTTCGAGCCCGTAGATCGGCACCCACAGCGTGTAGATCGAGAACACATGCGTGAGGCCGCAGGCGAGGATGAAGGCGGCGAACGGCCAGGCCATCCAGCCGAACTGAAAGTCGCGCCGCTTGGATACGAGTATCGCCAGCGCAAACGGAATCGAGAAATAGGAAGCAGCAATGATCGCGTCTGAAATCACGTGCAGCCAGATCAGCTCCGGCTCCCACAACAGGCAGATGCCGTGTGGTGAAAACGTCGACGAATCCAACAGACGCTCGAGAAAACTCCACATGGGTCCCTCCGGGCGTGATCGATCCGCCAGCACCCCTGCCCGCGAATCACCTATCGATCATAGCGGCGGCTCTTCAACCTGCCGAAGCCCAATTGGTCTAACACCAGCACCCCGTTGTTGCCCGGTGTCGCCCTGGTGTATGCAGGATGTGCCTTGATCCCCTATCCCAGCCGGTGACATCGATGCCAGCATCTCCCCTCCGCGCCCCGATCATGATCGCAGCGATCGCGGGGGCGCTGGCGCTCTCTTCCCTTGCCCTGGCGCAGCAGCCGCTGCCCAATCCCGCAGGTCCGGCTCCGGTCAGGGCACGCCCGGCCGCGGTGGCCTCGCCAAGGGCCGCGTCCTGCCACAATGGGCAGAGCTTCGATCGCTTCCTGGCCGAGCTGAAGCAGAAGGCGGTCGCCGCCGGCGTCTCGCAGCGGACGATCGCGGAGGCCGCGCCTTACCTGATTTACGACCAGGGCATCGTCAACCGCGACCGCGGCCAGCGCGTATTCGGGCAGATCTTCACCCAGTTCGCCGGCCGCATGGCCGCGAACTACCGGATGCAGCAGGGCCAGCAATACATCAAGACCTACGCGGCCGCGTTCGCGCGCGCCGAGAAGGAGTATGGCGTGCCGCCGGCGGTGATCGCCGCGTTCTGGGGACTGGAGAGCGATTTCGGCGTCCAGATGGGCAATCTGCCGACGCTGAAATCGCTGGTGTCGCTGGCCTATGATTGCCGCCGTTCGGAGATGTTCCAGGGCGAGACCATCGCGGCGCTGAAGATCATCGAGCGCGGTGACCTCTCGCCCGATGAGATGATCGGCTCATGGGCCGGCGAGCTCGGCCAGACGCAATTCCTGCCGACGCACTATTTCAACTATGCGGTCGACTATGACGGCGACGGCCATCGCAACCTGCTCGCCAGCGGCCCCGACGTGATCGGCTCGACCGCAAACTACATCGCCAACGGATTGAAGTGGCGGCGCGGCGAGCCGTGGCTGCAGGAGGTGCGCGTGCCGCCGGCCACCAACTTCCCGTGGGACCAGGCCGACCTCACCATCAAGCTGCCGCGCTCGAAATGGGCGTCGCTCGGCGTCAGCTTGACCGACGGCAAGCCGCTGCCGAACGACGAGATGCCGGCCTCGCTGCTGCTGCCGATGGGCCGGATGGGTCCGGCGTTCCTCGCCTACCCCAACTTCGCGGCCTACACCGAGTGGAACAACTCGCTGATCTACTCGACCACCGCCGGCTATCTCGCCGGCCGCATCGCGGGCGCACCGCCGATGCAGCGGCCGCATGCGCCGGTGGCGCAGCTGCCGTTCAATGAGATCAAGGAGCTGCAGTCCCTGCTGGCGCGCGCCGGCTACGACGTCGGCAAGATCGACGGCGTGCTCGGCCAGGCGAGCCGCAGTGCGGTGAAAGCGATGCAGATGAAATACGGCCTCCCGGCGGATTCCTGGCCGACCGCGGAGCTGCTGGCGCGGATGCGCGGCGGTGGCCGCACGCAGCCGGCCGCCGACGCCGCGATGCCGGGGACGCGGTAGGCGCTCGGACTCCCTCGCCCCGCTCTTGCGGGGAGAGGGCTGGGGTGAGGGGCTCTCTCCACGCGCACGACTCGCCGTGAGTCCCCCTCACCCGGATCGCATCTTACGATGCGATCCGACCTCTCCCCGCAAGCGGGGCGAGGTAAGGCCGAGAAATATTTGACCAAGTGTTACAGCCGTCCGCAGTTGTATTTTCCAACCGCGGCCCCATGTGCAGCATCGCCGTTCGGCAGATCCGGATTTCATCAGAACAAAGAGCATCCCCATGTCCTTTCATGACGCCGTCGTCCCCGCCTACTTGCAGATCCTCAACAGCCTCACCGGCGAGCTGACCAAGGCCGAAGCGCATTGCGAAGCCAAGAAGATCGCGCCCGAGGTGCTGCTGGGATCGCGGCTCTATGCCGACATGCTGCCGCTGACCAAGCAGGTGCAGCTGGTCTGCGATCACGCCGCACGCGGCTGCGCGCGGCTGACCCATAGCGAGGTGCCGTCGACGCCCGACACCGAGAAGAGCTTCGGCGAACTGAAACAGCGGCTGGCGAAGACGATCGACTACGTGAAGTCGTTCAAGCCGGAGCAGTTCGACGGCGCGGACGCCAAGGACGTCACCTTCCCGATCGGCGCCGAGCGCACCATGACCTTGAAGGGTCAGCAATTCGTCAGCGCCTTCTCGTTTCCGAACTTCTACTTCCACGCCGTCACCGCGCACGGCATCCTGCGTCACAACGGCGTCGAGATCGGCAAGCGCGATTTCCTCGGCGTGAGCTGACGTCATATTCCCCGTCGCGGGATTTTTCCGCTGCGGCGGACAAGTCGCCTCGCACGCCCAGCCATGCTACTGCTCCCTGACAACAACAAGACGTCAGGGAGCACGCCATGTCGACCCACGCACCGAAAGCCATCGATCCGTCCGCCTCGCTGCATGCGGAATCGCTCGGGCTGGCGAAGAACCACGGCCGCCTGGCCGGCCGGCGCATCATCGTGGTCGGTGCCGGACAGCGCACAACCGTTGACGAAGAGCCGCCGATCGGCAACGGCCGCGCCATGAGCGTGCTGTTCGCGCGCGAGGGCGCCTCGGTCGCCTGCCTCGACGTCAACCGGGAGGCCGCCGACAACACGGTCGCGCAGATCACGGGCGAAGGCGGCAAGGCCTTCACCGATGTAGTCGATGTCTCCGATGTCGCGGCAATCGCGCCTGCGGTCGAACGCTGCGCGCAACAGCTCGGCGGGCTCGACGGGCTGGCGCTGAATGTCGGCATTTCCTCCGGACTGTCGCTGCCCAAGATGACGGCGGAAGCCTGGGACCGCGACTACGCCGTCAATGTGCGCAGCCACATGCTGTTCGCGCAGAAGGCGCTCGAGGTGATGGCACCGGGCGGCGCGATCATCTTGATCTCCTCGATGGCGAGCCAGCGCGCCGGCGGCCGCAACCCGGCCTATGAATCCTCCAAGGCGGCGCAGATCGCGCTCGGACGGGCGATCGCGCGCGCCGGCGAGGACAAGGGCATTCGCTGCAATGTGATCGCGCCCGGCTTCATGGACACGCCGATGGGCCGCGATGCCAGCCGCAGGCGATCGGACCGCGCCGTGACAGTGCCTTTCGGCCGCCAGGGCACCGGCTGGGAGGTCGCCTATAGTGCGCTGTTCCTGATTTCGAATGAATCCTCCTATGTGAACGCGCACACGCTGTTCCTCGACGCCGGCCACATGGGCGGAATTGTGCGCGGCTAGCCTGCAAACTGGGCATATCCCGGCCATTGCGCTCGTCGCGGCAATGCACAAATCTCTCCTCATCGATCATTGTCTGGAACCGTTTCACATGAGCCAACCGACCAAACTTCTCGAGCCCTACAAGCTTGGCCCGCTGACGCTGCCGAACCGCTTCGTGATGGCGCCGCTGACGCGCAACCGCGCGGTGCCGCCCGGCATGGTGCCAAGCCCGCTCGCGGTGGACTATTACGGCCAGCGCGCCTCCGCCGGCCTACTGATCACCGAGGCGAGCCAGGTCTCGCAGCAGGGCCAGGGCTATCAGGACACGCCCGGCATCTATTCGAAGGAACAGGTCGCGGCCTGGCGCAAGGTCACCGATCGCGTGCATGAACGCGGCGGCCACATCTTCATCCAGCTCTGGCATGTCGGCCGCATCTCGCATACCTCGCTGCAGCCGAACGGCGGCGCACCGGTGGCGCCGAGCGCGATCCGCGCCAAGACCAAGACCTTCGTGAACGGCACCTTCGCCGACGTATCTGAGCCACGCGCACTCGAACTGTCGGAAATCCCCGGGATCATCGAGGACTTCAAGCGCGGCACCGCGAATGCTTTGGCGGCGGGCTTCGACGGCGTCGAGATCCATGGCGCCAACGGCTACCTGCTCGACCAGTTCGCGAGGGACAGCAGCAACAAGCGCACCGACGCCTACGGCGGCGGAATCGAGAATCGCGCCCAACTGATGCTGGAAGTCTCCAAGGCGGTCGCCAAGGAGGCCGGCGCCGAGCGTACCGGCATCCGCATCTCGCCGGTGACGCCGGCCAACGACGTCTCCGACAGCAATCCGCAACCGCTGTTCGACTACATCGTCGACCAGCTCAATGCGCTGAAGCTGACCTATATCCACGTCATCGAAGGCGCGACCGGCGGCCCGCGCGACAACGCGCCGTTCGACTACGCCTCGCTGCGCAAGCGCTTCAAGCAGGCCTATGTCGCCAACAACGGCTACGACTTCGCGCTGGCGGAGAAGGTGCTGGAAGCAGGTGCGGCCGACCTGATCGCATTCGGCAAGCCGTTCATCTCCAACCCCGATCTGGTCGAGCGGCTGAAGGCCGGCGCCCCGCTCAACGATTGGGACAAGGCGACCTTCTACGGCGGTGGCGCCAAGGGCTACACCGACTATCCGACCCTGAAGGCGACCGAAGCGGCGGAGTGACATACACCAAAGCCTGTCATGCCCCGCGAAGGCGGCAAGCCGGGCGATGACCACGGAGAAAACAGAAAAGGCCGGGATCACTCCCGGCCTCTTTCATTGCGCGCTGCATGCCGGATTCTACGCCTCGGCAGCTTCGCCGCTCTCAACCTCCTCCACGACCATGCGATCGAGGTTTCGATTGAGCCGCCGCAGCAGGTCGAGCAGGGTTGCGGTTTCGGCTGCGGTAAAACCCGCGAGTGCCTGGTCCTGATTGCGATGCAACGCCTTGCGCGCGGCCGGCAGTTTCGCCCTGGCCGCCTTGGTCAGCGTGACCTGCTGGCTGCGGCCGTCGCCCGGCATCGGCGTGCGCTGGACCAGGCCGTCGCGCTCCATCCGCGCCAATATCTGCGCCATCGACGGCTGCTCGACCTTCGCCGCGCGGGCGAGATCGCGTTGCGACATCGCCTTGCCGTCGCGCAGCAGATAGATCACCGGCAGCTGGCCGATGCTGAAGCCGTGCGGCTTCACGCGCCGCTCGCCGAGCCAGAGGAAGCTGCGCGAGGCCATATTGACCAGCGGCGCTGGACGATCGAACAGGTCCCAATCGGTCACGATCCCACCATTTACATAGGCCCCTATTTATATTAGATAGGCACCTATGTATCCTGCTGTAAGCGTGATGTCCATGAGTCCCGATCCCATTCGCATTGCCATCGTCGGCGCCGGCCCCGGCGGCCTGACGCTCGCCCGCCTGCTGCAGGTTGCCGGGATCAAGACGAGCCTGTTCGAACGCGAAAGCTCGGCAACCGAGCGGCCGCAGGGTGGCACGCTCGACCTGCACACCGAGAGCGGCCAACTGGCGCTGGCGCGCGCCGGGCTCACCGACGGCTTCCTGCGCATCGCACGTTACGAGGATCAGGGCAGCCGGCTCTACGCGAGCGATGGCCGGCTGCTGCTCGCGGATGATGACATGACCGGCGACCGTCCGGAGGTCGACCGCACGGCGCTGCGCGACCTGCTGCTGCAATCCTTGCCGCCGGATGCCGTGGCCTGGGCGCGCGGCCTGCGCGAGGTCGTCCCTCGCGATGACGGCCGTTACGATCTCCTGTTCGACGATGCGCGCGAAGGGCCGTTCGATCTCGTGATCGGCGCCGACGGCGCCTGGTCCCGGGTGCGGCCGCTGGTGTCGCGCTATCAGCCGCAATACAGCGGGCTGACCTTCGTCGAGTTCGGCATCGACGATGTCGACACGAGGCACCCTGCTCTGTCGGAGCTGGTCGGCCGCGGCAAGATGGGCGCCGAGAGCGCCGGCCGCAGCCTGATGGTCCTGCGCAACGGCAATGCCCATTTGCGCGGCTACGCGGTGTTCCGCGTGCCCGTCGAATGGGCCGAGCGGCGGTTCGACGTCACCTCCCCATCCGCGATGCGTGACGCGCTGCTCGGCGAATTCGCCGGATGGACCGATGCCCTGCTCGACCTGCTCCGCGCCAGCAGTGATCAATTCGCACTCCGGCCGATCCACGCGCTGCCCGTCGGACATCATTGGACCAACCGCGCCGGCATCACCCTGCTCGGCGATGCCGCGCATCTGATGTCGCCGTTCGGTGGTGAAGGCGTCAACGCCGCGATGCTGGATGCGGTGGAGCTGGCGGCCCATCTGGCGGGATCAAAGGATTGGCGCGAGGCCGTTCGCGCCTACGAGGCCGGGATGTTCGTGCGCGTCGCCCAGCCCGCCGGCGAGGCTGCCGAGGCCGCCGCGACCGAGCTGTCGCACATCAGCCAGGAACTGACGCTGGCGCACCACCAGGCGTACATGCAGATGCGCGCGGCCGCCGGCCACTCGGCGGCGCGCTGAGCGCTGGCCATGACCTGCGGCGCCGCATAGCATGGACTGCAACGAGCTAACCCGAAGACGGTCGCGCACGGAATGAGCAAGGACAACGCCGAGGATATCGTTCGACGCGCCACCGTCGCCTTCAATGGCGGCCGGCATGGCGAGGCGATCGAACTCTGCGAGCGCGGCCTTGCGCGCCAGCCCGGCGAGCCGATGCTGAGCCATCTGCTGGCCGCCGTGCTGTTCGCCAAAGGCGAGATCGCACCGGCCCGCAGGCATGTCGAGACCAGCCTGGCGCGGCGGCCTGACAATGCCGCGGCGCGGCTGCTCGCGGCGCGCCTCGCGCGCAGCGGCGGCGAATTCGATGCGGCGCTGGCCCATCTCGACCGCGCCATCGCCCTCAAGCCGCAGCGCGAGGCCTTCGTCGAGAAGGCACGCACACTGGAGCTGGCCGGCCGCAAGCCGCAGGCCCGCGAGGCGTGGGAGGCGATCCTCAAGGCCATCCCCGGGCATCAGGAAGCCAATGCACGACTTGGCCGGCTGGCGTGGGAGGCTGGTGACCTCGCCGCTGCGGTGAGCCTGCTCGAGCGCGCCACCGCGAGCGCGGCGCCGGCCTCGATGTGGTTCGATCTCGGCGTCGCAAGGCAGGATTTGCGCGATCGCGACGGCGCCGCACGCGCCTATCGCAAGGCGATCGAGATCAAGCCGGACTACGCCGAAGCCGCACTCAACCTCGGGATCACGCTGCAGGAGAGCGGCGAGCCCGATGCCGCGATGCAGGCGTTCGCGCGCGCCTATGCCTTGCGTCCGCAGCTGTTCGGATCGATCGCGATGGCGCTGACCTCGGCCCCGCACGGCCGGCTGTGGCTCGATGAGCGCGCGCTGCGCGCGGCGCTAGGTCATTAACCGGCCGCGCTTGGCGCGGAAATGCTTGCGGTAGACATTGGGTGCCGCCAGCACCTCGCCGACGACCTTCGAATAGGCTTCGCGATGCGCGTCGTCGAAGGCCTCGAACACCAGTTCAGGGGCCGCGCGCGGCACCGCGAAGCATTGCACGACCGGCGTTCCCTTCGGCAACACGCCGGCGAAATCCGGTTGGGTCCAGACCGCGGGGAAATTGATCCCGCCGTCGTGAAACCGGTCGGCATCGACCAGTCCCGAGATCACGCGAAACGGCAAGTCGTCGCGATTGACCGGATGCGTCGCGAACAGCGACCAGCCCGGCTCGAGCTCGATGGTCCAGAAGCTGTTGAATTTCAGCGCAGCCTGACCGTTGGCGAACGGCGCGCCGGCGAATTGCGCGACGGGATGGAAGCTGAGCGGCGCGCGCGGATGGCGCTGCGTCGCCGGCTCCGGAATGTCCCAGTCCCAGGCGAACACGCCGCGCTCGACCCTAACGTCGCAGGGCAGCGGGATCATGACCCCATGGGCCATCGCATCGACGAAGGGCGGACATTGCTTGACCGTGCGGATCTCGCGGTCGTGGATGTCGGAATGCGCCTTCGCCGGCATCGCGCGCAGCCAATCGGGCAACGCGCTGCGGGCCGGGAACGGCCGCGGCAGATGATCGGCAAGCCGCGGGTCGCAGCGAAAAATCATGCGCATGGCGAAACTCCCCGGTCATGATGCGACGACAAGGAGACGCATGATGACCTCATCGTCGCATTTGAGCACAATCCTGAACCGGTCTCCACAGCCACAGATCCAGCAAAAAAGGCCGGGATTGCTCCCGGCCTTTTGCAGTTTGCGGATGGCGTGGGCTGGTACGCCTTCTTACTTCGCTTCGGCGCGCTTTGGCGGGCTCGCCGGCCACGACTTGATCAGCGTGTCGTAGTCGATCGTTTCGCCCTTCGGCTTCTCGTTCGCGAGCTTGCGCTGCGGAGCGATGGTGCCGTCCTTCTCGGCCTTCTTGTACCAGTACTCGGCGGTTTCCTTCTTGTTCAGCTTCGGTCCGCAGGCACCCTGCACACCGGACTTCTCAAGACGCTCCATCACCGAATCCTGGGCCGCGGCGAGCGCGTCCATCGCAGCTTGCGGCGTCTTCGCACCGGACGACGCATCGCCGATGTTCTGCCACCAGAGCTGGGCGAGCTTCGGATAGTCAGGCACGTTGTTGCCGGTCGGGGTCCACTGCACGCGCGCGGGCGAGCGGTAGAACTCGATCAGGCCGCCGAGCTTCGGCGCGCGCTCGGTGAACGACTTGTCCCAGATGTCGGATTCACGGATGAAGGTGAGACCGACTTGGCTCTTCTTCAGGCTGGTCGTCTTGGAGACGATGAACTGCAGATAGAGCCAAGCCGCCTTGCGGCGGTCGACCGGGGTCGACTTCAGCAGCGTGGCCGAACCCACGTCCTGGTAGCCGAGCTTCATGCCGTCCTTCCAGTACGAGCCGTGCGGCGACGGAGCCATACGCCACTTCGGCGTACCGTCCGCGTTCATCACGGCGATCCCCGGCTTCACCATGTCGGCGGTGAAGGCGGTGTACCAGAAGATCTGCTGGGCGATGTTGCCCTGCGACGGCACCGGGCCCGACTCGGAGAAGGTCATGCCCTGCGCCTGCGGCGGAGCATACTTCTTCATCCAGTCGAGATACTTGACGATCGAATAGACCGCCGCCGGGCCGTTGACGTCGCCGCCACGCTCGACCGACGAGCCGACCGGACGGCAGCCTTCCATGCGGATGCCCCATTCATCGACCGGCAGGCCGTTCGGGAGACCCTTGTCGCCGTTGCCGGCCATCGACAGCCAAGCGTCGGTGAAACGCCAGCCCAGCGAGGGGTCCTTCTTGCCGTAGTCCATATGGCCGTAGACCTTGACGCCGTTGATCTCCTTGACGTCGTTGGTGAAGAAGTCGGCGATATCTTCATAGGCCGACCAGTTCACCGGCACGCCGAGGTCGTAGCCATACTTGGCCTTGAACTTGGCCTTGTACTCCGGGTTGGTGAACCAGTCGTAGCGGAACCAGTAGAGGTTCGCGAACTGCTGGTCGGGCAGCTGATAGAGGTGGCCGTTCGGTGCCGTCGTGAACGACTTGCCGATGAAGTCGTCGACGTCGAGCATCGGATCGGTGACGTCCTTGGCTTCGCCCTTCATCCACTCGGTGAGGTCGACGGCCTGGCCGTAGCGGAAGTGAGTGCCGATGAAGTCGGAGTCGTTGATCCAGCCGTCATAGACGTTCTTGCCGGACTGCATCTGGGTCTGGATCTTCTCGACGACGTCACCTTCCTGGATGATGTCGTGCTTGACCTTGATGCCGGTGATCTCCTCGAACGCCTTGGCGAGCGTGCGGGATTCATATTCGTGCACCGTCAGGGTCTCGGAGACGACGTTAATCTCCATGCCCTTGAAGGGGGCAGCGGCCTTGATGAACCACTGCATCTCCTTCATCTGGTCGTCCTTGGAGAGGGTCGACGGCTGGAATTCGCTGTCGATCCACTTCTTGGCGGCCGCCTCGTCGGCGCGGGCCGGCGCGACAAGAGTGACCGATGCTGCGACGAGCGCGACCGCGCTGGTCATCGTCAAAAGCTTATCTTTAGTCATTCGTAAATGTCGCATTAGATTCCTCCGGTTGCAGCGACTAAATCAGGCCCGGGTAGACCCCGGATCTGCTCTTTTTCGCGTTCTTCAGACGGTGCGAAAAATCACCACGGCTGAAAGAAGCGAAATTACCGTTCCGAGCCAAAGGCTCGAAATCTCGACGCCCTCCCCGATCGGCAGGGTGAAAATCGGATCGGTGCCGACGAGGCCGATCCACAGCAAATGGATCACCGCCGCCAGCACCAGCGAGACGAACAGGCGGTCGCCGCGCGTGGTCGGAATGCGCAGCACGCCGACCCGCTCCGCCTCGGGATAGGCGATCGCGAGCCAGGTCATCATCCCGAGCGTCGAGGCAAGCAGCACGAAGAAGACCGCGGTGGGCCAGGTCCATGCCATCCATGCGATGCTGTCCATGATCCTACTCCTTGCGCATGATCTGGTCCGAAAACCGGCTTCTACTTTTCGGGATCATGCGCCCTCCTAGACCCGGCCGAGCGCGAAGCCGCGCGCGATGTAATTGCGGACGAACCAGATCACGAGTGCTCCGGGGATGATGGTGAGGACGCCGGCCGCGGCAAGCAGGCCCCAATCCATGCCGGCGGCCGAGACCGTGCGCGTCATGATCGCGGCGATCGGCTTGGCCTGCACCGAGGTCAGCGTGCGCGCCAGCAGCAGTTCGACCCAGGAGAACATGAAGCAGAAGAACGCGGCGACGCCGATCCCGCTCGCGATCAGCGGCACCAGGATCTTGATGAAGAAGCGCGGGAACGAATAGCCGTCGAGGAACGCGGTTTCGTCGATCTCGCGCGGCACGCCGGAGACGAAGCCTTCGAGGATCCACACCGCCAGCGGTACATTGAAGATGCAGTGCGCGAGCGCAACCGCCCACGGCGTATCGAACAGGCCGATCGCCGAGTACAGGTTGAAGAACGGCAGCGCGTAGACCGCTGCCGGCGCCATGCGGTTGGACAACAGCCAGAAGAACAAATGCTTGTCGCCGAGGAAGCGGTAGCGCGAGAACGCATAGGCCGCCGGCAACGCCACCGCGATCGAGATCACGGTGTTGATGACGACGTATTCCAGCGAATTGATGTAGCCGGAATACCAGCTCTCGTCGGTGAAGATGCGCCGGTAGTGCTGCAGCGTCGGCGTGTGCGGCCACAGCGTCATCGTCGAGACGATCTCGGCGTTGGTCTTGAAGCTCATGTTGACGAGCCAGTAGATCGGCAACAGCAGGAAGATCAAGAACAGCGCCATGATCAGGCGGCGGCCCGGGATCGAGTGCATCACGCCGCTCCTTGCTTGACCGGACGCTCGGAGCCGGCATTGGTCATCACGGTGTAGAACACCCAGCACACGATCAGGATGATCAGATTGTAGACCAGCGACAGCGCTGCGGCCTTGCCGAGGTCGAACTGGCCGAGCGCGATCTTGACGAGCTCGATCGAGACGAAGGTCGTCGAGTTGCCGGGACCGCCGCCGGTGACCACGAACGGCTCAGTGTAGATCATGAAGCTATCCATGAAACGCAGCAGCACCGCGATCAGCAGCACGCGGTTCATCTTCGGCAGCTGGATCGCCTTGAACACCGCCCAGCGCGAGGCGCCGTCGATCTGCGCCGCCTGGTAATAGGCGTCGGGGATCGACTTCAGGCCGGCGTAGCAGAGCAGCGCGACGAGGCTGGTCCAATGCCAGACGTCCATCACGATGACGGTGACCCAGGCGTCGACCTCATTGGAGACGTAGTTGTAGTTGAAACCGAGATGGTTCAGCACATAGCCGAGCAGGCCGATATCGGGCCGGCCGAAGATCTGCCAGATGGTGCCGACTACGTTCCACGGAATCAGCAGCGGCAATGCGAGGATGACGAGGCAGGCCGCGACGCTCCAGCCCTCGCGCGGCATCGACAGCGCGACGACGATGCCGAGCGGCACCTCGATCGCAAGGATCACGGCGGAGAAGAACAGGTTGCGACCGAGCGAGGCCAGGAAGCGGCCGCCGAGATCGGTCGAGGGATCGAGCAGCTCCTTGAACCAGCCGACGCCGTTCCAGAAGAACTGGTTGTTGCCGAAGGTGTCCTGCATCGAATAGTTCACGACGGTCATCAGCGGCAGCACCGCCGAGAACGCCACCACCAGGAATACCGGCAGCACCAGGAACCAGGCTTTTTGGTTGATGGTCTTGTCCATCAGGCGACCCCTTCCACCAAATGGCTGTCGGCATAGACGTGGACATAGGCGGGATTGAAAACGAGACCGGCGGTATCGCCGGAGACCGAAAAGCCCGGCGGCACGCGCGCCGCGAGTTTGGTGTTGCCGACGCGGACGCGGGCGAACTGGATGCGGCCGAGATCGTCGATCCGCTCGATGGTCGCCGACAGCAACCCGGATGCGGGCGCCGCGACATCGACAAATTCAGGCCGCACGCCGATCTCGATCTTCTTGCCGGCCGGCAGCACACCATAGTTTCGATGCAGGCCGATGACATGGCCGTCGATCCGCGCCTCGTGGCCTGAGACCTCGGCGGGCACGATGTTCATGCCGGGCGAGCCGATGAAATAACCGACGAAGGTGTGCGCCGGCTTGTCGAACAGTTCGGCCGGCGTGCCGCTCTGCACCACGCGGCCGTCATGCATGACGACGACGGTATCGGCAAAAGTCAGCGCTTCGGTCTGGTCGTGGGTGACGTAGATCATCGTGAGGTCGAGCTCGCGATGCAGCGCCTTCAGCTTGGAGCGCAGCTGCCATTTCAGCTCGGGATCGATCACGGTCAGCGGCTCGTCGAACAGCACGGCGGCGACGTCGGAGCGCACCAGGCCGCGGCCGAGCGAGATCTTCTGCTTGGCGTCGGCGGTGAGCCGCGTCGCCTTGCGGTTCAGATACGGCGTGAGGTCGAGCAAATCGGCGATCTGCTTGACCCGGGCATCGACCTCGGCCTTGGCGACGCCGCGGTTCTTCAGCGGGAAGGCCAGGTTCTGGCCGACCGTCATGGTGTCGTAGATGACCGGAAACTGGAACACCTGCGCGATGTTGCGCTTCTGGGTCGACAGCGGCGTGATGTCCTGGCCGTCGAACAGGATCTTGCCGCGCGACGGCGTCACGATGCCGGAAATCAGGTTCAGCAGCGTGGTCTTGCCGCAGCCGGAGGGGCCGAGCAGCGCATAGGCGCCGCCCTGCCGCCAGGTCATCGTCACCGGCTTCAGCGCAAAGGATTCCAGCGGCGCGTCATTGCCGTTGTAGGATTGTGCGAGATCGACGAGGTCAATGCGAGCCATCGGGCATCTCCCTCACTTGCTCTTGCCGGCGGACGTGCGTGCCGCCAGCGAACGGCCATACAGTTCGCTTGCGAACGCGGTCGCGGGCGACGCGACCAGGCGGTCGGCGGCGTCGAACACAAAGATATTCTCGGGATCAAGCGCGGCCTCGAGCACCTGCCCGGGTTCATATTCGTGCACGCCGTGCAGCACCGCGACCCAGTTCGAACCATGGACATGAACGTGCACGAAGCTCTCCGAGCCGGTGATCTCGGTCACCGTCACGGTGGCAGAGAACTTGTGGCGGCCTGGTGCGACGCTCCCGACCTCGAGCTGGTGCGCACGGAAGCCGATCTTGTAGGTGCCGTCCGGCAGGTTTGCGTACAGCCCGGCCGCCGGCGCCTGCTCGCCGCCGGCATAGATCACCCGGTCGCCCTTCTTCTCGATGCCGATGATGTTGAGCGGCGGATCGGAGAACACCTGCGCGACGCGCAGCGTGTCGGGATGGCGGTAGACCTTCGGCGTCGCGCCGGTCTGCAGCGCCTGGCCTTCCCACATGCACACCGTGTCGCCGCCGAGCAGCAGCGCCTCTGACGGTTCGGTGGTGGCATAGACGAAGATCGCACCCGATGCCTCGAAGATCCGCGGCAGCTCGGCGCGCAGCTCCTCGCGCAGCTTGTAGTCGAGGTTGGCGAGCGGCTCGTCGAGCAGCACGAGGTCGGCGCCCTTGACCAGCGCGCGCGCAATCGCGGTGCGCTGCTGCTGGCCGCCGGAGAGCTGCAGCGGCGTGCGCTTCAGATAGGGCTCGAGCCGGAGCAGGCCGGCCGCTTCCGCCACCCGCTGCTCGATCTCGGCCTTCGGCTTGCCCTGCACCCGCAGCGGCGAGGCGATGTTCTCGTAGACCGTCAGCGAGGGATAGTTGATGAACTGCTGATAGACCATCGCCACCGAGCGCTGCCGCACGTCGGCGCCGGTGACGTCGTTGCCGTCGACCAGGACGCGACCGGTGGTCGGCTTGTCGAGGCCGGCGAGCAGCCGCATGATCGAGGTCTTGCCTGACAGCGTCGGCCCGAGCAGCACGCTGAGCGTGCCACGCTCCAACGTCAGCGAAACATCGCGGATGGTCGCAATGCCATCCACGGTTCGCGTGACATTCTGCAGTGTAACGCTCATGCCCGTCCTCCCGCTTCGCGGAGGGGACGTTCACCGGACACACGGTTGGCGACCATCCACTCGTCGAGCGCGGCGATTTCACCCGCCGTCATCCGCAAGCCCAGCTTGGATCGTCGCCAGACGACATCTTCCGCAGTCCGCGCCCATTCGTTCGCCATCAGGTACCGGACTTCACTCTCCGTCAAGGTGGCGCCGAAGGCGCGGCCGAGATCGTCAGCCGATGCTGCATTGCCCAAGACCTTGCTGGCGCGCGTGCCATAGGCGTGCGCGAGACGATTGGCGTGAGACTGCGCGAGGAACGGATAGTTGCGAACCAACTCGGCGCTCAGCGCCGCGACTGCGGAGACATCCATCTCGCCACCGGGCAGCGGCGCCTTGCCGGTCCAACCCTCCTGCGCTTTCGCGCCGCGCAGATAGGGCGACAGCCGCTCCAGCGCCTCTTCGGAGAGGCGGCGATAGGTGGTGATCTTGCCGCCATAGATCGACAGTAGCGGCGCACCGCCGGGCGTATCGAGCTCGAACACGTAGTCGCGGGTCGCGGCCTTGGCTTCGCTCGCGCCGTCGTCATAGAGCGGACGCACGCCGGAGTAATTCCAGACCACGTCCTCGGGCTTCACCGGCTTGGCAAGGTATTCGCTGGCGGAGGCGCAGAGATACTCGATCTCCTCACGCGTCGCCTTCACCTTGGCCGGATCGCCGTCATAGTCGCGATCGGTGGTGCCGATCAGTGAGAAATCGTTCTGGTAGGGAATGACGAAGATGATGCGGCCGTCGGCATTCTGGAAGATGTAGGCGCGGTCGTGGTCGTAGAGTTTCGGCACCACGATGTGCGAGCCCTGCACCAGCCGCACCTTGGCCCGCGCATTGACGCCGGCGCCGGTCGCCAGCACCTGCTCGACCCAGGGACCGCCGGCATTGACCAGCACGCGCGCCTTGATCGTCTCACGCGAACCGCTCGTCGTGTCTTCGACCGTGACGTGCCAGACGCCATCGATCTGCCTGATCTCGACCGCGCGGGTGCGGGTACGAATCTCGGCGCCGCGATCGGCGGCATCGCGCGCAGTCAGCGCCACCAGCCGCGCGTCGTCGACGAAGCAGTCGGAATATTCGAAGCCCTTGGTGTAACGCCCGGGGATCAGCGGCTTGCCGACCACGTCGCGGGTCAAATCGAGCGAGCGCGTCGCGGGCAGCAGGTGCCGGCCACCGATATGATCGTAGAGGAAGAGGCCGAGCCGCAGCAGCCAGGCCGGGCGCAGGCCCGCATGGTGCGGCAAAACGAAACGCAGCGGGCGAATGATATGCGGCGCGATCTGCCAGAGGATCTCGCGCTCGATCAGCGCCTCGCGCACCAAACGAAACTCGTAATACTCAAGATAGCGCAGACCGCCATGCACGAGCTTGGTCGACCAGGACGACGTCCCGCTGGCCAAATCATTCATTTCACAGAGGAAAACAGAATTGCCCCGGCCGGCAGCATCGCGCGCGATGCCGCAGCCATTAACGCCGCCTCCGATGATGGCGAGGTCGTAAATTCGGTCCAAAGAACGCTTCCCCCGGCAACCGTTTTCGCTTTGACGGTTTTACTTTCGGATTGGAGTAGATCACAACCGAAAACGAAAGCAAAGTGAAAACGGGGAACTTTTGCTGGGGATTTTTTGAGCGAGGTGACCGCGGCAGGGGCAGCCCCTCGCTCCGAGCATCCGGTAGCAGAGCCGTCACCCCCGCGCAGCGGCTTCGCCGCTGGCGCTGGAGGTGCGAGCGAAGCGAGCCTCGAAGGGCGCACGGCCCCGCCGTTGGCCGTCGACCCTTCGAGACGCGCTACGCGCTCCTCAGGGTGACGGGTCTAACAGTGAACGCTTTGATCAGAGAGTCCGGAATTACGCGCTGCGCAGCGTCGCGGGTGCGGCGTCGGCGCCGTTGTCGTCGATATCGGCCTGCGGCTTGTCCATCGCGACGACCACCTCGATGCCGCGGCTGTGGCAGATGTTGGCGAGGCCCGCAGGAAGCGGCGAATCGGTGACGAAGGTCTGGATCTGACTCATATGCGCAATCCGCACCGGCGCGCTGCGGCGGAGCTTGGTCGCATCCGACACCAGCATCACGTTTCGCGCGTTGGCGATGATCGCCTGCGCCACCTGCACCTCGCGATAGTCGAAGTCGAGGAGCGCGCCCTCCTCGTCGATCGCGGATGCGCCGATGATCGCGTAATCGACCTTGAACTGGCCGATCAGCTGTGTCGCGGTCGAGCCGACCACGGCGCCGTCGGCGCGGCGCACCGTGCCACCGGCCACCACCACCTCGATGCGCGGATGGCGGTACAGCAGCATCGCGACGTTGAGGTTGTTGGTGATGACCAGCAAGTCCTCATGCGAGGTCAGCGCGCTCGCGACCTCTTCCGTCGTGGTGCCGATATTGATGAACAGCGAGCAGCCGTTCGGAATCCGCGCGGCCGCGGCGGCGCCGATCGCCTTCTTCTCCTCGGCGGCGACGAAGCGGCGCGCCTCATAGGCGAGGTTCTCGACGCCCGAGGCGATGATCGCGCCGCCATGGATGCGGGTCAGCGAGCGCTCGTCGCAGAGATCGTTGAGGTCCTTGCGGATGGTCTGCGCCGACACCTCGAATCGCTTGGCAAGGTCCTCGACCATGACCCGGCCGAATGCGCGTGCGATGTTGAGGATTTCAGTCTGGCGGTGGGAGAGTCCGGCCACGGCGGCCCCCTTTAGCGGCGAATAGCCCCATGGTGCGACCGTTCGGCACCGAGGTCAACGAGCAAGCATCGCCGGGGTTAAGAACTGCGTTGCAGCATGTCGAGGCGGCGCATTCCGGCACAGTGCCTCACCACGCCGTCTCCTCACCAAGACATGGCCGACGCAATCAGGCGAATCAATTCCGGATCATCGAATGCCGCCGCGCTGGCGACCGCGCCGGCCGCGAGCAGATCGGCATGACCGAGCCCGGTTCGCATCCCGATCGTCGCGATGCCCGCCGCCGTCGCGGACTGGATGCCGGAGCGCGAATCCTCGAACGCCAGCGAAGCCGAAGCCTGCGCGCCTGCGAGCCGCAGCCCCTCGAGATACGGCAATGGATGCGGCTTGCCGTGCGCCAGTTCATCGCCGATCACGACGGCCTTGAAACGGTGCGCGATGCCCATCCCCGAGAGCAGTAATTCGGCGTTCGGGCGCGGCGCGTTGGTCACCGCCACCATCGGCACGCCGGCGCGATCGGCCGCCTCGAGCAGCGCCATCAATCCCGGCACCGGCACGATCTGGCCAGAGACCAATTCGCGGAAGATCCGCTCCTTCTCGCCAAGGATGCTGGCGCGGCGGTCGGCCGGTTCGTGGGCGAGGAAACGCTCACCAATCGACGCGTTGGAGAAGCCTTGCAACTCCTTGCCGAAGCGCGCGTGATCGAAGCTGTGTCCATGAGGGCCGAGCACCTGGTTGAACGCCGCCAGATGCAGCGGATCGGTGTCGGCAAGCGTGCCGTCGATATCGAACAGCAGCGCTTTGTTTTGTGCCTGCGACGCCCGGCCTTGTGTCTGCGACATCCGAAAAACGTTTCCGTGAGTTCGGATGCATCAATACAGACTCTCGCGGCGTGCGCAAATGGCGCGCCACCTGGCTCCAAATCAGGAGGCGAGCTGCAAATCTTGCCCAGTGACAAGCCGTCGCGCCGCGCGCTCGGCCTCGCGTGCATTGCGGAAAATCTGGCCTTCGAGGGCGTGGAAGCGGTGCGAGGCTGCAAAAAACGCGTAACCACCGCTATCGCGCACCACGATACCCGCGGTCTGTGAACTCACTTCGATGACGTAGCAGTCAGACATAGTCGGCCTCGGTTTGATTCCGGCCCGACAACGGTGTCACTGCCTGTTTGTTCCTCGATTTATTTGCGACGCAAAGCGCAGCTTTTGCGATCAAGCCGCGCTGCGGTCTCAGTTTCGACGCGTTTTCCCTCGCGCCGAATCAGCGGCGTTTCTCGAATAAGAGACATCAGGTCGAAATCGTCGCACCATCGCGCTGGATCGGTTGCGGATGGCCCTGCTCGTCGATCGAGACGTAAGTGAAATTGCCGTCGGTGACCAGAATCGATTGCTGCTCGCGGCGACGCAGCACCCAGGCTTCGAGATGCACCGTGATCGAGGTGCGGCCGACGCGCACGAGATTGGCGTGCACCGACACGAGATCGCCGACATAGACCGCCTTGCGGAAGTTCATCGCCTCGATTGCGACCGTCACGGTGCGGGACTTCGCGAGCTTGGAGGCGAACACGCCGCCGCCGACATCCATCTGGCTGAGCAGCCAGCCACCGAAGATGTCGCCATTAGCATTGGTGTCGGCCGGCATCGCCAGCGTGCGGATGCAGAGATCGCCCTGCGGTTCGTTGCCGCTGATCGGCGGCGCGTGAACATGGGTTTCGGGCGCTTGGGTATCGGTCACTTGAAGGTCTCCCAGCCTGCGTCGGGTGCGAAACGATCGCCCAATTTCTGCGTCAATGCGCGCAGCGCGGATACGACACTGTCGACGCCGCGGGTGCGTGCGTAGTTGAGTGGGCCGCCGCGGAACGGGGCATAGCCGGTGCCGAAGATCATCGCGCCGTCGACCATATCGGCGTCGTCGACGATGCCTTCACGCAAGGCGGCGACGCAGACATTGGAGATCGGCAGCACCAGGCGGTCGATCATCTCGTCGCTGACTTTCGGTCCGGTCTCTGGCAGCGGCGCCTTCTCCGCCTTGCCGTCCTTCCAGGTGTAGAAGCCCTTGCCGGTCTTGCGGCCGAGCTCGCCCTTGGCGACCTTCTCGCGCAGCCAGGCCGGCGTCGGTGGCAAGGTGTCGCCGAACTTCGAGCGCAACATGTCGCCGACATCGAGGCAGATATCGAGGCCGACCTGGTCGGCAAGCTCGATTGGGCCGATCGGCATGCCGAACTCGACGGCGGCCGCGTCGATCAGGCGCTGGTCGGTCTTCTCGTCCAGCATCATCATCGCTTCCAGCATGTAGGGCGTCAGCGCGCGGTTGACGAGGAAGCCCGGCGAGCTCTTCACCGGCAGCGGCAGGCGATCGATGGCGCCGACAAAGGCGAGCGCTTCCTTGAGCATCGCAGCGTCGGTGCCGTCATGGCTGACGACCTCGACGAGTTGCAGCCGCGACACCGGATTGAAGAAGTGCAAGCCGAGCAGCCGCTCCGGCCGTGCCAGCGTGGTGCGCAGATCCTGCAACGGAATGCTCGACGTGTTGGTGGCGAGGATCGCGCCCTGCTTCATCTTCGGCTCGAGGCCGGCATAGACCTTCTGCTTCAGCTCGAGCTTTTCCGGCACCGCCTCGATGATCAGATCGGCGTTGCGGACCCCCTCGCCGTCCATGTCGGGGATCAGCCGGTCGAGCGCGTCGCGCTGGTCGATCTTCTTGCGCATGATCTTGCCGAACAGATCCGCAGCGCGCTTCATCGCGCCCGCGATCGGCTCGGCCTTCATGTCGGCGAGCGTGACGCGCATGTCCTGATTGGCGCACCAGGCCGCGATGTCGCCGCCCATCGCGCCGGCACCGATGACATGCACGTGCTGCACCTTGTTGCCGGGGCCTGCCGCCTTCTTCATCTGCTCGCGCAGGAAGAACACGCGAATCAGATTCTGCGCAGTCGGCGTCACCATCAGATTGGCGAACGAAGCCTTCTCCGCATTCAGCATCGCCGCGCGATTGCCGGCGTGCTTCTCCCAGAGATCGATCAGCGCATAGGGCGCCGTATAATGCTTGTGCGGCGCCGCCTTCTCCGCCTCGCTGCGCATCCGCGAGGCAAGCAAGCCCCGGACCGGACCCAGATTGAGCAGCGAGTTGAGCACGCCGGGCTTGGCGCGCTTCAGCCGGCCGAACACCGCGTCCTTCACCGCGTTGCGGACGTGGCGCTCCTGGGTGACGGCGTCGACCAGGCCGAGCGACTTCGCGCGCCGCGCGTCGACCGTCTTGCCGGTCAGCATCAAGGTCATCGCCTGCATCGGGTTGACCAGCTCGGTGAAGCGCACGGTGCCGCCGAGGCCGGGATGCAGGCCGAGCATCACCTCGGGAAAGCCGAACCTGGCATCGTCGATCGCGATGCGCATCTGGCAGGCCAGCGCGACCTCGAGGCCGCCGCCGAGACAGAAACCGTGGATCACGGCGACCGAGGGCACGCGCAGCGCCTCGAGCCGGTCGATCACCGCATGGGCGCGGCCGATCTCGGTCTCGACCGTGCGCGGATCGCTGACACCGCGAAATTCATTGACGTCGGCGCCGGCGATGAAGCCGCTTGTCTTGGCCGAGCGCACCACGAGGCCGGTGGGCCGCTGGTTCTCCAGCGCCGCGACAATGGCATCGAGCTCCTCGAGCAGATCGGCAGACAGCGTGTTGGCGCTGGTGCCGGCGCGGTCGAACAGCAGCCAGGCAATGCCGTCTTCGTCACGCGTCAGCTTGAAATTCCTGTACGGGCTGTCGGCGGCCGGCTTCGGCCCGAGCTCGAGCACGCGGTCGGCGAGAACGTCCATGATCCGTGAATCCATGATCACACCGTCTCTATCAACATCGCGCCGCCCTGCCCGCCACCGATGCATTCGGTGGCGACACCGCGCCTTGTGCCGAGCCGCTTCATCGCATTGACCAGATGCAGCACGATGCGGTTGCCGCTGGTGCCGACGGGATGGCCGAGGCTGATCGCGCCGCCGTCGACATTCAACTTGGCGCGGTCGATCTCGCCGGCCGCGCCATCAAGTCCCAAAATCTCGCGGCAGAATTTGTCGTCGTTCCAGGCGGCAAGGCAACCCAGCACCTGGGTGGCAAAGGCCTCGTTCAGCTCCCAGGTCTCGACCTCCTGCAAGGTCAGCCCGTTGCGCTTGAGCAGCGCGCTCGCCGACAGCACCGGACCGAGGCCCATGATCGAGGGATCGAGCGCCGACCACTGGCTGTCGAGGATGACGGCCTTCGGCGTCAGCCCGTGCTTTGCCACGGCGTTTTCGGACGCGAGGATCACCCAGGAGGCGCCGTCGGTGATCTGCGAGGAATTGCCGGCGGTGACCTGGCCCCACGGGCGCTCGAACACCGGCTTCAGCTTGGCCAGGGTCTCGGCTGTCGAGTCCGGGCGGACGCCGTCGTCGTGGTCGTAGAACTTGCCGTCGCGGGAGAACGCGGTCTCGACCTCACCCTTGAGGAAACCCTGCTTCTGCGCGTTGGCCAGCCGCTGATGGCTCTCGGCGGCGTAAGCATCGGATTGCGCGCGGGTGATGCCGAAGAGATGGCCGACCTTCTCGGCGGTCTGCCCCATGTTGAGTTCGGTGATGGGATCGGTCAGCCCGCGCTCCAGCCCGATGATCGGCTTGAAGTAGCTCGGCCTCACCTTCAGCGCCGCGGCGATCTTGGGCCCTAAGCCTTTGGCGCCGGCAAAGCCGGCGAACCAGCGCACGCCGGAATTGGGCCACACCAGCGGCGCGTGGCTCAGCGCTTCGGCGCCGCCGGCGAGGATCAGATCGGAGATGCCCTCGCGGATGTAACGATAGCCGGTATCGATCGACTGCATGCCGGAGCCGCAATTGATCTGCACCGTGAAGGCGACCATCTGCTCGCCCATCCCGAGCCGGAGCGCTGCAACCCGGGCCGGGTTCATCTCGTCGGCGATCACGTTGACGCAGCCGAGGATGACCTGGTCGAAAGCGGTGGGCGCGAACGGCTGCCGCGCCAGCAGCGGCCGGCCGCATTGCACGGCGAGATCGACCGGGGTGAACGGGCCGGGACCGGAGCGCGCCTTCAGGAACGGCGTCCGGCTGCCGTCGACGATAAAGACTGGTCGCGCCATCAGCTCGCCGCCCTCTGCTCACCCAGCTCCTGGAAGAACTGATGCACGTCGGCGGTTTTCTTGTAAATCGGGGACAGCGCCTCGGGCGCAAAATCATCGACCTCGATGACCTTGGCCACGGCCTCATGGGCGGCGGCGAGCTTCTCGCCGTCGGCCTCGGTGAGGACGCCTTTCTTGACCGCATCCTTCCAGTCATGCAGCCGCGCCGCGCGCAACTGCTTGGCGGCGTCCTCGGCCGCGATGACAAGGCGGAAGGCCTTTTCCAGCCGCGCGATGCCGCCGTCATCCTCGACAAAGGCGAGATCCGGCGTGAGGCGGTCGCGTGCCGCCGACGGCGACAGCACGAGTTGCGCACAGAGATGCACGACGCGGTCCGACGGACCCGTGACGCGCGCGCCGAACGGCTGGATCAGGAATTTCAGCATCCATGCCACCGGTCGGTTCGGCAGATTGGCGAGGATTTCCGCAAAGCGGTTCTCGATGGTCTTGAAGCCGGATGCCATGCACCATTCGAGCGCGGGAAGATCCTCCTTCTGCCGGCCCTCGTCCTGCCAGCGTTTCAGCGCGGCAGACAGCAAGTAGAGCTCGGACAGGATGTCGCCGAACCGCGCCGAGAGCATCTCCTTGCGCTTCAGCGCGCCGCCGAGCGTGAGCAGCGCCATGTCGGCGCACAGCGCGAACGCCGACGAATAGCGCGAGAGCTGGCGATAGAACTCCGTTGCGTCGCCGGCGTCCGGCGCCGGTGCGAACAGGCCGAAGGTCCAGCTGCGGCCCCAGGCGCGGAACATGGTCGCAAAGCTGTGGCCGACATGCTTCCAGAATGCGGTGTCGAACGCGGTGAGGCCCTTGTCGCGATCGGTCTCGCTGAGCGCGTTCATCTCCTGCAACAGATAAGGATGCGCGCGGATCGCGCCCTGCCCGAACACGATCAGATTGCGGGTCAGGATGTTGGCGCCCTCGACCGTGATGCCGACCGGCACCGAGCGGTAGAGCCCGCCGAGATAGTTCTGCGGCCCGTCGATCACGGCCTTGCCGCCGTGGATGTCCATGGCGTCGTCGATCGCGATCCGCATCCGCTCGGTGGCGTGCAGCTTCATGATCCCGGAGATGACGGCGGGATGATGCCCCTCGTTCAGCGCAGCGCAGGTCAACCGCCGCGCGGCGTCGAGCAGATAGGCGGTGCCGGCGATCCGCGCCAGCGGCTCCTCGATGCCCTCGAACTTGGAAATGGAAATGCCGAACTGTTCGCGAATGCGGGCATAGGCGCCGGTGGTGCGCGCGGCGTAGGCGGCACCGGCGGCCGACAGCGACGGCAGCGAGATGCCGCGGCCGGCGGCGAGCGCGGTCATGAGCATCTTCCAGCCCTGCCCCAAGCGCTCCTGGCCGCCGATGATGTAGTCGAGCGGGATGAAGACGTCCTTGCCCCAGTTCGGGCCGTTCTGGAACACCTGCATCGCCGGCAGATGGCGATGGCCGATCGAGACGCCGGGCAGATGGGTCGGGATCAGCGCAACCGTGATGCCGAGTTCTTGCTCGCTCCCGACCAGGTGATCGGGATCATAGGCCTTGAAGGCGAGGCCGAGCAGCGTCGCCACTGGCCCCAGCGTGATGTAGCGCTTGTGCCAGTTGAGCTTGAGCCCGATCACCTCGCGGCCTTCGAAATTGCCCTTGCAGATGATGCCGGTGTCGATCATCGAGGCGGCATCGGAGCCGGCCTCCGGGCTGGTCAGGCCGAAGCAGGGAATGTCCTGGCCCGCGGCGAGGCGCGGCAGCCATCTGTCCTGCTGCTCTTTGGTGCCGAAGCGCATCAGGAGTTCGCCCGGCCCGAGCGAGTTCGGCACCATCACGGTGACGGCCGCGGTGAGCGAGCGCGAGGAGATCTTGCGCACCACTTCGGAATGCGCATAAGGCGAGAAGCCGAGCCCGCCGAATTCCCGGGGGATGATCATGCCGAAGAATTTCTTGGCCTTGATGAAGCTCCACACCTCGGGCGGCAGATCGCGCCATTCCCAGTTGATCTTCCACTCGTCGAGCATCGCGCAGAGCTCGTCGACCGGACCGTGCAGGAAGGCGTTCTCCTCGTCGGTCAATCTGGCCGGCGAGAACGCCAGCAATTTCGACCAGTCGGGATTGCCGGTGAACAGATCGGCGTCCCACCAGACGTCGCCGGCCTCCAGCGCCTCGCGCTCGGTGTCCGACATGGTCGGCAGCACGCCACGCGCCCAGGAAAAGATCGGCTTGGAAAGGTAATCGCGGCGGAAGCTCATGGTGGGGTCCTCATGGATCGGCGCAGCGGTGGCATGATCCTAGCGGAAAGTGCCGGTCACGGGTGAACACTTCGCCCTGCAAATAAAGCGAAATTGACGCGGCCAAGCCGCCGTTTGTTAACGGCAGGCCGCGCGTTCAGTTCCGAAAGCTGAGCCGCGACAATCAGGTAGCCGAAGGTGGTAGCACCGCGAAAGCAGGATGAACCGTGCTGGTCTTGCGGCAGGCTCCCCACCTCTCCCGCTTGCGGGGGAGGTCGCCGCGCATCAGCGCGGCGGGTGGGGGGTCTCACCACGATACGACTCGCGGAGATACCCCCACCCCAACCCTCCCCCGCAAGCGGGAGAGGGAGCGCAGTTTCCTGCGCGGTTACAGTTCATGCCTCAGGCCGGCCCGGCGCCCTGGGTTGCGGTATAGACCGCATAGAGCGACTGGCTTGCGGCCATGAACAGGCGGTTGCGCTTGGGGCCGCCGAAGGTGATGTTGCCGCAGACTTCGGGCAGCCGGATGCGGCCGAGCAGCTTGCCTTCCGGCGACCACACCGTCACGCCGTTGTAGCCGACCGCGCGGCCGGCATTGCTCGAGCACCAGACATTGCCGTTGACGTCGCAGCGGATGCCGTCCGGCCCGCACTTCACGCCATCGATCGTGAAGTCGCTGAAGCGCTTGCCGTTGACGGGCTTGTTGTCGGCGCCGACATCGAACACGAAGACGTCACCCTTGCCACCCGGGCCGGTGTCGCCCGGTCCCTTGCCGGTCGAGACGACGTAAAGCTTCTTGTAGTCCGGCGAGAAGCAGATGCCGTTCGGGTCCGGCACCTGATCCTCGGTCACCACGACATCGACGCGGCCGGAGGGATCGATGCGATAGCAATTGGTCGGCAGCTCGCGCTTGGCCGCCACGAAGCCCGCGGGCTGGCCGATCCGCGGATTGAGCTTGCCGGCTGAATTGCCCGGTCCACCGGCCGCGTCAGGCTCGCCCTCGTAGAGCTGGCCGCCATAGGGCGGATCGGTGAACCAGTAGCTGCCGTCGGGATGCGCGACGATGTCGTTCGGCGAGTTCAGCCGCTTGCCCTGATAGTTATCGGCGAGCACGGTCGCGGTGCCGTCATTCTCGTAGCGCGTCACCCGGCGGGTGAGATGTTCGCAGGACAGCTGGCGGCCCTGGAAGTCGAACGAATTGCCGTTCGAGTAGTTCGACGGCATGCGGAACACGCTGACATGGCCGTCATCCTCCGACCAGCGCATCTGCCGGTTGTTCGGGATGTCGCTCCACAGGAGATAGCGGCCCTGCGAGCTCCAGGCCGGGCCTTCCGCCCACAGCACGCCCGTGAAGAGGCGCTTGATCGAGGTGTTGGGCTGGGCAAGGTCGTTGAAGGACGGATCGACTGCGATGATGTCGGGGTCCCAGAAATAGGTGGTCGGCGCACCGCGCGGGCTAAAATCGCGCGGCGGGCTGGTGATGGTTGTCGGCGGCCCGACCGGCGCCGGCGCGTTCTGGGCCAGCGCGCCGCTGACGCCGGCTGCGGTAGCGGCCGCCCCCACCGCCAATCCCTGGACAAGCGTTCGTCGTGAAACGTTCGGATCGCGCCGCTCTTCTGTTGGATTGCTCCGCGGTTGGCGTGTCATCGCATCCTCCCACTCTGTTGGCCGGCCGTTGATCCGGCCTGGCGCGCGGGAGGTTAGACTGCTCGCTCGGAGGTTGCGAGTGACGGTTTTTCATCACTGCGGGCGGAAATTTCACATTGTTGTGGTGTGGGCCGTCGTTGCGGAACGCGTGAATACGCAGCCGGGGCAACCTTCCTTACCTCGCCCCGCCTGCGGGGAGAGGTCGAAATTCAAGCGCTACTTGAATTTCGGGTGAGGGGGTACGGGTCTCACTAAACGCACAGCTCGTGGAGACGGCCCCTCACCCCAACCCTCTCCCCGCAAGAGCGGGGCGAGGGAGAAGCAAAGACTAATCAGGCCGGATCATCTCGAACATGTTTTCCGGCTTGATCTCGAAATAATCGCCGCGCCGGCCGGCGCGGACGACCGGGTGGGCGAGACCGGTCTGATAGACGCCGTCCTTGATGAAGGCCTTGTCGATGTGGACGGCGACGACTTCGCCGAGCGTCAGCCAGGCCTCGGCCTTCCTGCCGTCGGCGCCCTGCAGCTGGATGATCTGGCTCACCTTGCATTCGAACGACACCGGGCTCTCGGCGACGCGCGGCACGTTGACGAGCTTGCCGGCGACCTGCGTCAGCCCCGCGAGCTTGAACTCGTCGACATCGCGCGCGACATGCGCCGCGGTCGCATTCATGTGCTTGGCGAGATCCATCGTCGCCAGGTTCCAGACGAACTCGCCGGTGTCCTTGATATTGGCGACGCTGTCCTTCCAGTTGGTGGAGGAGAAGCCGATGATCGGCGGGGTGTAGCAGAAGGCGTTGAAGAAGCTGTAGGGCGCGAGGTTGACGTTGCCACCCTTGTCGCGCGAGGAGATCCAGCCGATCGGCCGCGGCGCCACGATGGCGTTGAACGGATCGTGCTTCAAGCCGTGGCCGTTCTTCGGCTCGTAGAAATGCAGGTCTTTGGCGGTCACGCGGGGCCCCTCTTGCCGTAGCCCGGATGGAGCGCAGCGCAATCCGGGACTCGTCTCACACGTGGAAGCGTTCCCGGATTACGCTGCGCTCCATCCGGGCTACGGTTTCGCTTCGCTTGCAATACGGGAAGAGTCAACTGACGAAAACGTCAGGCCCGGCAGCTCAATTGGCACGGGCGCGCGGCGACAAGCCGGCGATCACGAAATCGATCATCTGGTCGATGGTCGGGCCCGGCTTGTTGGCGCATTGCGCGATCATCTGCGGGTGGAAAAACCGCATCATCGCCGTGCCGGCGCACAGCGCGGCAAGCTGCAGGTCCTTGACCTCGAATTCACCCGAGGCCACGCCCTGCGCGATCACCTCACCGATCGTCTGGCCGATCAGCTCCATATGGGCGGCGCAGACCTCCCAGTCCTCCTGCATCGCGATCTCGACCATCTCGTGCAGCTTGGAATCGCCGACATAGCGCTCGGTGTTCATGCGATTGATGGTCGTCATCATCTGGCGCAGGCGCGTTGCCGCCGGCCCCTCCGACCGGGCAATCCGCTGCGCCTCGATCTCGACCTCGCCCATCAGGCCGCGCGCCACGCCCTCGTGGATCGACTTCTTCGAATCGAAGAAGCGATACACGTTGGCGGGGCTCATCCGCAGCTCTTTGGCGATGTCGGCGACTGTCGTCTTCTGGTAGCCGATCTGCCGGAACAAGCGCTCCGCCACCACGAGAATTCGCTCGCGGGTGTCGGTTTCGCTATGTTCCGAGATCAGTGTCATGTTGGCCTGCTCAATCTTCAATTATTCGGCCGCCTCAGCAAGTGGAAATGCGAGTTGTCCTTTTCCCGCATGCTGCGGCGCAGTATCGGCTTGCGCGGGACCGCTTTCGTCCAGGGTCTTGCGGAACCAGAGGGCGTAAAGGCCCGGCAGATACAGCAAGGTCAGGAAAGTCGCAACAAACAAACCGCCCATGATGGTGATCGCCATCGGGCCCCAGAACGCCGAGCGCGACAGCGGGATCATGGCGAGGATCGCCGCGAGCGCGGTCAGCACCACCGGCCGTGCGCGCCGGACCGTGGCCTCGACGATCGCCTCCCGCCGGGTCAGGCCGGACGCCACATCGCTCTCGATCTGATCGACCAGGATCACCGTATTGCGCATGATCATGCCGGCGAGTGCGATCAGGCCGAGCAGCGCCACGAAGCCGAACGGCTGGTTGGCGACATTCAACCCGAGCGAGGCGCCGACGATGCCGAGCGGCGCGGTCAGGAACACCAGGGTCAGGCGCGAGAAGCTCTGCAGCTGGATCATCAGCAGCGTGAGCATCACCATCACCATCAGCGGGAAGAGGATGAAGATCGACGCGTTGCCCTTGGCGGATTCCTCGAACGCTCCGCCCGGCTCGATCCGGTAGGCCGGCTCGAGATGGGCCTGGATGTCCTTCAGCTTCGGCGCGATCTGGTTGGTGACGTCGGGCGCCTGCACACCGTCGACGACGTCGGAGCGAACGGTGATCGCCATGTCGCGGTTGCGCCGCCACAGGATCGGTTCCTCATGCGCATATTCGATCTTGGCGATCTGCTGCAGCGGCACCGCGACGCCGTTGCGCGTGGTGATGGTGAGATCGCCGACGCGGCCGAGATCGAGCCGCTCGGACGGCACCGCGCGGGCGACCACGCCGACCTTCTCGATGCCGTCGCGGATCGTGGTGACCGGCGCGCCCGTGATCAGCATTGCGAGCGCCTGCGAGACATCCTGCGGGGTCAGGCCGAGCGCGCGCGCCCGATCCTGATCGACAGCGAGCTTCAGGTAAGGCGACTGCTCGTTCCAGTCGAGCTGGACGTCCTTGACGTTCTTGTTCTGGCGCATCACCTCGCGCACCTGGTAGGCGATGTCGCGCACCTTGTTGGCGTCGGGACCGATCACGCGGAACTGGACCGGGAAACCGACCGGCGGACCGAAGTTGAAGCGGTCGACCCGGACCCGCGCCTCGTTCAGCGCGCCATCGGCGGCGGCCTGCTCGATCTTCGCCTTGACGCGCTCGCGCGCCTCGACGTTCTTGGCGAGGATGACGATCTCGGCAAAGGCCTCGTTCGGCAGCTGCGGGTTGAGGCCGAGCCAGAAGCGCGGCGAGCCCTGGCCGACATAGGCGGTGTAGGTCTGGATGTCCTGGTCGTCCTTCAACAGTCCTTCGGCCTGCTTGACCGCCTTTTCCGTCACGTTGAAGGCGGTACCTTCCGGCAGGCGGAGCTGCAGGAACAGCTCGGGCCGCTCCGACAGCGGGAAGAACTGCTGCTGGACGTGGCCGAAGCCCACGATCGCGGCGACGAACACGCCGACGGTCGCCGCCACCACCTTGATGCGGTGATCGACGCACCACTGCACGACGCTGCGCAAGCCGCGATACATCCGCGTCTCGTAGATCGCGTGCGGATCGTGGTTCTGGTGCACCTTGATGTTGGGCAGCAGCTTGACGCCGATATAGGGCGTGAAGATCACCGCGACGAACCAGGAGGCGACCAGCGCGATCGCCACGATCCAGAAGATGCCGCCGGCGTATTCGCCGACAGCCGAATTGGCAAAGCCGATGGGGAGGAAGCCAGCGGCTGTGACCAGCGTCCCCGTGAGCATCGGAAACGCGGTAGATTCCCAGGCAAAGGACGCCGCCTTCATGCGGTCCCAGCCCTGTTCCATTTTCACCACCATCATCTCGACCGCGATGATGGCGTCGTCGACCAAAAGGCCGAGCGCAATGATCAGCGCGCCGAGCGTGATGCGGTGCAGATCGAGTGACATCGCGTTCATGACGATAAAGACGATGCCGAGCACCAGCGGCACCGACAGTGCCACCACGATGCCGGTGCGCCAGCCGAGCGCGACAAAGGAGACGAACAGCACGATCGCGAGCGCCTCGACGAAGGAGTGCACGAACTCGCCGACGGCGTGCTCGACCACCTTGGGCTGGTCGGCGATCTGCTGGATATCGACGCCCTGCGGCACCGCCTTCATGAACTCGGCGGTCGCCTGCTGGACCTCCTTGCCGAGCTCGAGGATGTTGGCGCCCTTGGCGGTGACGACGCCGATGCCGAGCGCGGGCTTGCCTTCCTGACGCACCTTGAAGCTCGGCGGATCGACATAACCGTGAGAGACAGTCGCGATATCGCCGAGCCGGAACACGCGGCCGTTGCTCTCGACCGGCGTCTCGGCAACCGCCTTGACGCCGTCAAGCGCGCCGGTGACGCGCAGCGGCACGCGCTGCGACGAGGTCTCGACCGTGCCGGCCGGCGTGACGTTGTTCTGCTTGGCGAGCGAATCGAACAGCGCCTGCGGCGTGATGCCGAGCGTCGCCAGCTTGGCATGCGAGAACTCGACGAAGATGCGCTCGTCCTGGATGCCGTAGAGGTCGATCTTGGTGACGCCGGGCACCTTCAGCAGGCGCTGGCGGAAACCTTCCGCGACCTTCTTGAGCTGCGCATAGTCAGCGCCGTCGCCGGTCATCATATAGAGGATCGAATCGACGTCGGAGAATTCGTCGTTAACCACGGGGCCGAGGATGCCGGAGGGCAGTTCGCCCTGCACGTCGACCAGCTTCTTGCGCAGCAGATAGAAGAGATAGGGCACGTCCTTCGGTGAGGTCGAATCCTTGAAGGAGACCTGCATCGCCGTAAAGCCCGGCTTGGAATAGGTCTGCACCTTGTCGAAGAACGGCAACTCCTGCAGCTTCTTCTCGATGGGATCGGCGACCTGCATCTGCATTTCCTGCGAGGTCGCGCCCGGCCACATCACCGAGACGTTCACCACCTTGACGGTGAAGAACGGATCCTCGGCGCGGCCGAGCTTCTGGTAGGAGAAGAAGCCGGCGGCGCCGAGGATGATCATCAGGAACAGCACCAGCGTCGGATGGCTGACCGCCCAGGCCGAAAGGTTGAAGCGCTTCATCGAACTCTCCAAGTTCTAGACCAGGTCCCAGAACCGTTTCTGCTGATTTTGCGAGGGTTAGAACGACAGCGACGAGACGACCCGGACCTTCTGGCTCGGATCGAGTTTCTGCACGCCGAGGGCGACCACCTTGGCGCCATCGTCGACGCCGCCGGAGATGACGACGTTGTTGCTCTCATAGGCCTTCACCTTGACTGGCTTCAGCGCGATGTCGCCCTTGTCGTCGACGATGTAGAGCGAGGGATCGCCGCCCTGGCTGTACAGCGCCGACAGCGGCAGCTTGGCCACCCGCTCGGTCGCCTTGTCGGCCAGGGTCAGCGTTGCGGTCATGCCGAGCGAGACGGCCTCGTCGGCGTCGGGCAGCGAGAACTTCGCGAGATAGGTGCGGGTGGCGGGATCGGCCTGCGGCGCGACCTCACGCAGCTTCGCGGCATAGGTCTTCTTGGCATCGGACCACAGCGTCACCGTGGCAACGCCCGACCTGGCACGAGCAAGAAGCGTCTCGGGGATCGCGACGACAGCTTCCTTCTCGCCAAGTCGGGCGACACGGATCGAGGCCTGGCCCGCGGCAACCACCTGGCCGGGCTCGATCATGGTCGCTGTGACGACACCCCTCGTGTCGGCCACCAGCGTTGCATAAGAGAGAGAATTCTTGGTCAGCTCGACCGAGCGCTCGGCGCGGTTCAGCCGCGCGCGCGCCTCGTCGCCGGCGGCCTTGGCGGAATCGAGCGCTGCATCGGTGGTCCAGCCCTTGACCTTCAGATCCTTGGCTCGCTGCTCGGCGGCCGCGGCCTGCGCCAGCACGCCGGTGGCGGCGCGGAATTCCGCCTCCGCCTGCTCGGCCTGCAACTTCAGGTCGACCTCATCGAGGGTGGCCAAGGGCTGGTCGACGTCGACTGTCTGTCCGACCTCGACCAGCCGCTTGGCCACCTTGCCGGCGACCCGAAAGCCCATATCGGCTTCGATACGGGGCTTGATGGTGCCGACAAAGCTGCGCTCAGGGGTTTCGGCCTCGTAATGAACGGTCGCCACCAGAACGGGGCGTCCCGGATCGGCGTTTTCGGCTGCCTTTTCATTGCAGCCGGTCAGCGCGAACACCGCGAAAGCCAGCGACGCTCCGGTCAAGAGCCTGTAATAGCTCGACAAAACGGAACGAACGAACATCTGAAATCTCCATCAGGCTGACGACTGATGAATAGTATTGATTTATCACTGATGAATGTCAATATTCGTCAGTAGTAACCTATTCGTGAGGACGGGCTGGATCCGCGTGGCAATGGCAGGTGCGGCGGGCCTGGAAGTACTGCGCAGCCCGGATGCAGCGAAGCGAAATCCGGGGCTCATGCCAGTGGCGAGAGCGTTCCGGGTAACGCTTCGCTGCATCCGGGTTACGTACTGTGCGTGGGGTTGTTTTCGATTTTTTTGTCCAGCTGCCGATCCGGGTGCCGATCCCGGATCGCGCGGCGCTACTTCGCGCTCGCGAACTCGGTCTTGGTTTCGTGGCTGCCGAGGAAGACCAGGAGGCCCGCCGCGAGCGGCAGCAGCGACAGCACCAGGAGGCCGGTCGACGTGCTGCCAGTCGTCTCCTTCACCCAGCCGATCAGATAGGGCCCGCCGAAACCGGCAAGGTTGCCGATCGAGTTGATCAGCGCGATCGCGCCGGCGGCGGCGGTGCCTGACAGCCAGGCGGTCGGCAGCGTCCAGAACACCGCGAAGGTGCAGAACACGCCGATCGCGGCGACCGTCAGCACCACCATGGTCATGGTCGGATCGGTGATGTAGCTGGAGACGGCGAGCGCCAGCGCCGTGAGCAGCAGTGGCGCGCCGACATGAAACACGCGCTCCCGCGTGGCGTCGGAACGGCGCGCCCACAGGATCATCGCGACGGTGCCGAACGCGTAGGGGATCGCGGTGACGAAGCCGGTCTGCGCGTTGGTGAGACCGAACGCCTTGACGATCTGCGGCAGCCAGAACTGCATGCCGTAGAGCGAGGCGACGAAGCCGAAATAGATCGCGCTGAGCGCCAGCACCTTCGGCGAGGACAGCGCCTGGCCGAGCGTGAAGTGCTGCGCCGCCTGCTTGGCCGCGACCTCGGCATCGAGCTTCGCCTTCAGCCAGGCCTTCTGCTCGGCCGAGAGCCAATCGGCCTTCTCCGGCCGGTCGGTGAGATAGAACCAGGTGACGATGCCGAGCAGCACCGAGGGGATGCCCTCGATGACGAACAGCCATTGCCAGCCCTTCAGCCCCATCACGCCGTCGAGCCCGAGCAACAGGCCGGAGATCGGGGCGCCGATCACGGTCGAAATCGGCACGGCGAGCGCGAAGGCGGCGAGGAAGCGCGCGCGATACTCGGCCGGATACCAATAAGTGAGATAGAGGATGATGCCGGGGAAGAAGCCGGCCTCGGCGACGCCGAGGAAAAAGCGCAACGCGTAGAAGCTGTGCTCGTCATAGACCGCCGCCATCAAGGCCGAGAGGATGCCCCAGCTCACCATGATGCGGGCGATCCACTTGCTGGCGCCGAACCGCTCCAGCGCCAGATTGCTCGGCACCTCGAAGATGAAATAGCCGATGAAGAAGATGCCGGCGCCGAACGAGAACACCACCGGCGAGAATTTCAGTTCGCTGTTCATGGTCAACGCGGCGAAGCCGAGATTGACGCGGTCGAGATAGGAGAAGAAGTAGGCCAGGATCAGGAACGGGATCAGCCGCCAGGAGATCGCGCGGATCGTGGACGTCTCGATCTCGCTGCGGGCGCCGCGATCAGCAGCGGTTGCGGTCTGGCTCATCTGTTTCCCCCAAAGCTATTGCTTGCCTTGAGGATTATTGGGTGGCCCGACCTTGAGCAATGGCAAAAACTCATAGCACACAGGCCAGATCGGAACCCGGGCGTTTCCACGGCGTCACTGCGAGCCGGCCCTATTCGGCGAGTTGGAAACGCTCGAAGCGGTCGAGCTCCTCCTCGATGCGACGCTTCAGCTCCTTGCGCGCCGCCTGCTTCTTGCCGTTGCCGACCCAGCTCCATTTCTGCATCAGCAGCTTCCTGTTCTGCCGGTCGGTCTTCAGGTCGAGCGCGGCGACGATCTCGTCGCCGACCAGCACCGGCAGCGCGAAATAGCCGAACAGGCGCTTCTCCTTCGGCACATAGGCCTCGAAACGGTGACCATAGCCGAAGAACAGCTCGGTGCGCTTGCGCTGGATGATGAGGGGATCGAACGGCGAGAGGATGTGAACCAAAGCGGGATCACCCTCGCCGGTCTCCTCCAGCGCCTCGGGCCGCGCCCAATGCTCCTGCTTGCCGGCACCATCGAGCGCGATCCGCACCAGCTCCTTGCGCCGCACTCTCGCCTCGATCAGGCTGCGCACTGCCTTCTTGCTCGGCGCGTCGAGATGGCAGATCGAGTCCAGGCTGACGATGCCCTGCGAGCGCAGCGCGCGGTCGAGCAGATAGGCTGTTCTGGCCGAGGCCGGTGCGGGCTTCGGCGGCCTGTCCCAGCCGAAATGCCTGGTCATCAGCTCGTAGGTCTTCAGCATGCCGGCGCGCTCGCTGATCGTGACCACGCCGCCATAGAAGGCGAGTTGCAGCGCACGCTTGGAGGGCTTGCGGCTCTGCCAGAGATGCTCCTTCTCGGTCAGCACGTCGTCTTCGATGTCGCGGATGGTCAGCGGACCGGCCCGCAGCAACCGCAGCACCTTGCGGGTATCCGATGGCGTCACCGACGAGAACCATTTATGGCCCTCGCGCTTGTGCGCCTTCATCGCCGGCAGGAAGATGTTGATGTCCTTGGACGGCACGTAGGACAGCGCGTGGGTCCAGTATTCGAACACGCTCTTGTCCTGGCTCTGCGCCTGCTTGAGGTCGGCGCGACGGTAGTCCGGAATCCGGGTGAACAGGATGTGGTGGTGGCAGCGTTCGATCACGTTGATGGTGTCGATCTGCACATAGCCCAGATGGTCGACGGCGGCCGCTACGGCCGACGCCCCCTCCCCGAACGGCGCCGTTGTATCGAGCCGCTGCGCGCGCAGCCAGATATGGCGGGCGGCGGCATTGTTCAGGGATAAGGGTTCGGCGGCGCGGGGCATTGCCCAGGCAATGTAGTGAGATTCGCGCTGCTGTGGAGAGCCGCGCGAGGCAAATCAGCCGTGCATGATCATCGGCGCCTTGACGTGAGGAGCGCTTCGGACCGGCTACGGCGATCCAACAGCCCGCCGCAACCAGGGCACGTCCGCCAGCGCTGCATCCAGCGCCGCGCCTTCCTCATGAAAGACCCGGGATGAATGGCCGCCAATCGGAAACCAGCCGCGGCCGTCTTCCACGTCCCGCCGATATTCCTCGAAGCCGATCGTCCCTTCCGGGCGAACGAAGATATCGACGCAGCGCGAAGCGCCTTCGTCATTGATCGAGCGGAGGACACGATTGACGTGGGCCAAGATGCTCTCCTCCGTCGTTTGCCCCCGGCTGATACGGGACAGGGCCCGGCATATTCAACTGTGACCTAAATCACATTCCCGACTTTGAACCGGTCCTAGGTTCCCAGCATCAAAACGATAGCAGCCGGATCGGCTGGCCTGACCTTTAAGGACGAAAACCATGACCCGCTCCTTCTCCCTGTCTCTTTTGACGATCGGCGCTGCGCTGTCGATGACGGCGGGCGTCGCACTGGCCGGCAGCGACACCGTTCCGGCCGCCCAGATCCTCAATGCGCTGAAGCCGAAGTCGGCCACCCGCGGCCTCTCCGCCGGCACGCAGGTCGACCCGGTCGCGTCGGCCAAGGAGACGAGCTTCCTCAACACCGTTCGTAACCGGCAGACTCGCTCGCTGTCATTGGGCGAACGCCAGGAGATCGCCGACATCGCCGCCAACAAGCCGAAGATCGATCTTGAGATTCACTTCGACTACAACTCGGCGGAGATCGCCAAGGGCTCGACCCAGGCGGTGCAGGAACTCGGCAAGGCACTGTCGGATGCCAGCATGAAGGGCTCGACCTTCGTCGTCGCCGGCCACACCGACGCGATCGGCAGCGAAGCCTATAACCAGGATCTTTCGGAGCGCCGCGCTGACACCATCAAGAACTATCTGGTCGAGCATTACGGGCTGAACGGCTCTGATCTCGTGACCGTCGGCTACGGCAAGACCCGGCCGAAGGATCCGAACGCGCCGATGGACCCGACCAACCGCCGCGTGCAGGTCGTCAACATGGATACCAAGACGGCGTCGCAGTAATCTCCCGGAGCCTGGAGCTTCGGTTCAGATTGAACCGAAGCTCCGCCTTTTATCTGAACGCGCTTTCTTCACGCGAACCGGCGTCCACTTCGCTCGAAAACGCTCTGGAGCCACCCGCCACATTGGGCAGGCGGATCCCTTGTTTCAGAGAGAGTCAGATCCAGCTCTGGAACAGCATCAGCCGGTTGAAGGTCGCCATCGACGTCCCGATGGCGGCAACCGTGATCGGCAGCATCGCGATGAAGCCTGCGCATCCGACCGCCACGAAGGTCCACAACAGCCAGCGCGGCACGCCCTTGCGCGTCGAAGCGTAGACCAGCACGAAGCTCGCGGTGGTCGCGGCCGGCAGGTAGTAATAGATGAAGCCGAGCGTGCGCGGCAGCAGCGCCCAGGCGAGATACGGGCCGAGATAGAACGCCAGCACCAGAAAGGCATCGCGGCTGCGGGTCACGATCCAGTCGCGCAGCGCGACGATCAGCGCGATCAACGCCGGCCACAATATCAGCGGATTGCCGAGAAACACGATCGCGGCAAACCTGTCATCGCCGGCCTTCTCGAACAGGTACCAGACCGGACGCACCAGGAACGGCCAGGACGGCCATGAGCTCATATAGGTGTGGCCCGCGATCGCGGTCGTGGTGTTGTCGGCAAAGATGCGGCGCTGTGCCTCGACGAGGTCGGTGAGCGAGAAGCCGTACAGCGGTACGAAGCTCGCGAGATAGACGGCCGCCGGGATCAGCACGAAACAGCCGATGAAGTGGGGAAGACGGAAGTCCGGCCACAGGTCCGGCCGATACCAGTCCTCCGCATTGGCGTCGGCGAAGCGCGTGCGCCAGCCCTGCATCAGGCGGATCATCGCGACGATCGCGATGCAGGTCGCGAGCATGAACAGCCCGCTCCATTTGCAGGCGCAGGCCAGCCCTGCGAATACGCCCGTCAGCACGAAGGCGAGCTGCGGCCGCTTCTGCCTGAAGCCGTGGATGAAGGCAGCGATCGCGAACAGGCAGAAGGCGAGCGCGAAAATATCCAGCATTGCGATCCGTGCCTGCACGAACAGCATCTGGTTGAAGAAAGCGAGCAGCACGGCCGCGATGGCGCGCTCCTGCGAGGCGAACAGCGCGAGGCCGCCGAGATAGACGGCGACCAGCGCGAGCGCACCGAACAGCGCCGCGGGATAGCGCCATCCGAGCGGCACGTCACCGAACGCCTTGATCGACAGGGCGATGATCTCCTTGGCGAGCGGCGGATGCATCGGGTTGAGGATCGGGCCCTCGACCACCGGCAACAGCATCTGGCGCGCCGCCGGCACGTAATGCACCTCATCGAAATAGAGCTTGTCCGGCGTGGTGATCCCGAGCAGCAACACGACATGGGCGATGATGAAGATGATGGCCGCGACGGGCGCCGTGCGCGTGGCGGGACGCCGCAGAACAGAAGGAGATTTGGATTCGGTGATCAAAGGGCGAGCACGCTGCGAGGGGAGCCAGTGTGAGCGAAGTGTGAGCTACGACGGCCACGAGTGTGATGTATGTGACGAGTGTGATCAAATCTCACGTTGATGTCCGCAGCCGCGGGCATTTTCGAATCCATCGACACTCACCGTCCGGCGCAACTCAACACGGCTTGTGACAATTATACAATATCAGCTCCGTCCGCGATCCGGTACGATGAGAGGGTAGGTCGATCGGTATTGCAATGAATTTGCGCCACAGCTTTTTCTCTCTCCTTGCACTCGGTCTTGCGGTCGCACTGACGGCTCATCCCGTTCAGGCGCAGACACGCGTCGGCGAAGCGGCCATGGTGAAGAACGAGGTCGTCCGCGTTGCAGCCGCGACCACGCCGATCAATGTCGGCGACGCGCTGCTGCGCGACGAGACGGTGCGCACCGGCCTCGAGAGCGCCGCACGGCTGGTGATGGCCGACAGCACCAACCTGTCGCTCGGACCGAATGCCTCGCTCAAGCTCGATCGCAGCGTGTTCGACGACGAGCATCACTATCGCGATGTTGCGATCCGCCTGACCTCGGGAGCGTTCCGCTTCGTCACCGGCCACTCGAACAAGGCTGCCTACACGATCACTACGCCGCTTGCGACCATCGGCGTCCGCGGCACGGTGCTCGACATCCTCTCGCAACGCGGCAAGACCACCGTGGTGTTGCAGGAAGGCGCATCGACGGTGTGTACGTCGAACCGGCAGTGCATTGACCTGACCCAGCCCGGCGATACCGCGATCATCACCTCGAGCGGCGGCCGCACCACGATCCAGAAGACCAACAACCCGCCTTGGACCTTTGCCGCGACCTGCTCCCAGGCCGCGGGCCTCTGCACCGTCACCCAGTTCGCGGACGCCTCACCGGTGACGCCGCCGGTCGACGACCCGACCGGCATGCTGTGCGGGCGGTGAGCATGGTGCGGCGTCTCCATCATTTGATCCTGTCGGCGGCGCTGACGATGGCACTGTCGCTCGCGATGCTGCATGCGCTGGCTACGCCGGCCGAGGCGCAGTCTCCGACGCCGAACTGCAATTCCGAATCGCTTTCAGCATCGCCGAACTGTACGGCAACCCCGACGCCGACGCCGACACCTACCGCCACACCGTCGCCAACGCCGACACCCACGCCGACACCAACGCCCAGCCCGTCGCCGACGCCGATCACCGGCGCGCCGTCGAGCGGCAGTTCGATCAACAGCCTCGCCGACCAGCGCTTCAACCAGATGATCACCAACCGCGTGCTCGGATCGGTGCTGCTCGGCGTCAACGAGCAGGTCAATTGCGACGACTGCATCAGCGCCTTCGGCTCGGCCGGCTCGTTCTCGGCCGGCATCCATGGCCGCAAGACCATTACGCCGAATTTGTCGCTGCTCGCCGGCATCGCCTACACGCAATATGGCGAAGGCGGCTACAACGTCACCAGCGCGCCGATCGGCGCCTTCGCGCTGCGCTACGACTTCGTCGACTGGGGCTCGTCGCGGCCGTTCTTCGACATCGGCGCGATCCTCTCGCCGTCGGAGAAGGTGCGCTACACCCGCAGCTACACGACCAGCCTCGGCCCGGTGTCGGTTACCGGCCAGACCTCGAGCGAGAATTACGGCGTGTATGGACGCGCCGGCTGGATCAGCCGGCTGTCGGCGCGCGACGAGGTCGCGGCTTCGGTCGAGGTCTGGCAGCTGTGGCAGCGGGTCAAGGGCTACAGCGACCCCGCGATTGCCTTCAATCCGTTCGACGCCACCATCGCCGACGGCACCGATCGCACCAGTCTGGTCAAGATCGGCGGCCAGTGGACACATCTGTTCGGATCGAACATCGAGACCAACATCAATGGCGGCTGGGTACAATCCTTCGCCACCCACTCCGGCATCGTCGCCACCGTCACCGGCGATGGCACCATCGTGCCGACGATCGGCAATCAGGGCTGGTTCGAATATGGCGGCCGCGTCGGCTTCCGCATCACCAAGGGCTGGATCGCCGACCTCTTCCTCAATGGCACCGCCGGACCGCAACCGGTCGGCAACACGCTGCACGGCGGCGTGGGCTTGCGGATCAGTTATTAGGACGGGGCCGCTGGTCCGGCCCCGCACCGTCGAGCAACCGGATCAGCGCCGACGCCGATCTACGTCAATCGTTGTCCCAATAACCGTCCGAGTAGCCTTCCCGGTACCCGGATCTATAACCGTAGTCATATCCGCCTGGATATTCGTCGCCGTAATCGTACACGTGACGATGATAGTGGACGACAGGGGGCGGCGAATAATACTCCCGCTCGTAGACATAGGCCGGAGCCGCACCAGCGGCCATGGTGGAGCCCAACAGGGCGCCGACGGCCAGGCCGCCGACGATGCCGACGGCGACTGCATCTCCCCGCCTGCCACCTGCCGTGGCTTCTGTCGAGGCAAGACATCCCACAGCGATCACCGCCATGGTGGCAAAAACAGCTACTCGTTTCATTGAAGCAGATCCTTATTCGCGTTCAACAACCGCGCCCGCCCCTCGGCAACGATCGACAAAGCCCCTCTAGAACGTGACGAGCTCCTTGAGCTCGCTCCTGACGTATCGCGGCACAACCCGTCGGGCCACGAAATCATTCCAATCCTTGAACTTCGACTTTGCTCTCGCCTCTGTGATCGCAGTGACGCCACGCACGCTGAGGTGCGGAAGCTTCACCAGCTCGCTGACAGGAGCGGCGTTGAGGTTGATCTTGTCGGCACGACTGATCGACGCGCGTGTTGCGGGGGCCGGGTGAGTTGAGCCGGTCGTTGATGGAGATGTCTGTGCGACCGCGGTGGCGCCGATGATGCCGCAAACGCCGAGGCTGATGCAAACCAACCTGATAAGCATGGACCGCTATCCTTCGTGATATGACGCCCTTGACCCCGCCGCCGATAAAGCGGGGGCCGATTACCGCAAGATTACGCGCGCGATCGCCACGGCGGCGTTCCGGGATGAGCTTGATCAGCGCATCAGGACGAAGAGCTTTGCTGCTCCATGATGCACCAGCATGTTGGCACCTGGATCGATCGTCTGCGGCGCATTTCCCGGCGGCTGATTTTCCGGCAGTGCGACATCCGGCTCCGCGCGGCGCGGCGAATCTGTTTGCGGAGAGACATGTCCTCCGCCCTGACCGGCATCGTTGACAAGGCTTGGCGGTGCATTGACCGGCTCACGACGCGGCGCCACCAGGAATGCGACGAGGTTTCGCTTGATGCCTGGAATTCCGAACAGGCTCGATTGAACGGAAAACTCGCGTTTGACATAGCGTCCGGCGTGGGCCGCCATTCGCGCGGTCCATTCAAGACAATCGTCCTGGTCATCGAAACAGAGCGCCGCCCAGCCGCGCTCCGGCGTCACCTCGCGAGGCAATGCCAATGAATATTGGTAGGCGAAGGGATCGCCATAATGCGGATGATCGGAGCTGTAGAAGGCCACCGCGACCCCAAGGCTGTCGTTGCCGCCGACGATCGACAGCGGCGTACCCATCTGCTCGTGCCACAGCCGGGTGAGCCTGTCTGCGGCCTGGTGATAGACGTTTCGCCCTTCCTCATAGCCGTAGCTGTTGCGGTAGAGGGCATGGGCCGGGGCTGCCAGCGCGGCGGCGACGATCGCTATTCCGGCAACCAGCAGGGCTGCATTCACCGTGTAGAACCGCTCGATCGGGTAACGCGTGCTGCACACGACGGGCACGGCGAACAGGAACAATCCTTGAAGCGCCCATAGCGACGGCAAGTCGGTGCCGAGCAATATGGACGTGATGAAAGGAAGCGCGATCGTGCAGATCGCGACGCGGCCAAGCAGCTTCAGGTTGGGATCCGCCGCCGCGAGATCCCGAGCAAGGCGCTTTACTCGATACCCTGTTATCATCGCCCACGTCACGGCGGACACACTCGTCGCCGCGGCGAGGCCCAGCAGGAAATTGACGGCATCCCGCAGCGACGAAGGGAATCCGGCCCCCACATGCGTCGCGGCATAGCGGACAGGCTCCGCGCCTGTCGTGACCAGCCAGTGCAGATGCGGAGACAGCACGATCAGCCCGGCGGCAGTGGAGATCCAGGGCGAACTGGACGTGAAATAGGCGCGCCGCAAGGGATGGATGATGGCCGCCAGCGCGAAGCTCGCGATCAGAAAGATCGAATAGTACCTGCCCAGCATTGCAAGCGAAGCCGCGACACCCGCAGCAATCGCCCAGAGCGGGGCCCTGGTTTCAAAGGCGCGCAGGAAGCAGTAGGTTGCAAGCGGCCAGACGGCGAGCAACACGGCGTTGGCGTTGAAGCGCTGCGCGTGAAACTGGTATGCCGGGGTCAGCATCAGCAGGAGCAGCACGATCAGGCGCTTGTGGCCGGAGACGAACCTTCGTGCGATGAGATCGACGAACCACAGGGCCAACGCCGCATACGTCATTGCCATCAGCTGCAGCGACCAGTCGGTGAGCGGAAAGACCGAGGTCCACGCGCCGGTCGTCCACCCCATCAACGGCGGATGCTTGGGATAACCCCATGCGAAATGCCGGCCATACGTCCAGGTCTCCAGCACGTCCGGATGCAGGCCGGCGCCGTGATAGGCCACCGACAGATACACCGTCCAGATGCCGACGAAGCAAACCAGCAGCAACGGCACCGACCACCCTGCCTCCACTCCCTCCAGCCATCGATTGAACGGACGGCGCCACGACGCCGGGCTGCGATCGGACCGCTTGGCCATCGCTGAGAACGCAAAATCGACCGGCATATCGTTCGGAAGCCTGGGGACGGAGATCGGAAAGCGCGATGCGAGCCGCGTTGTCCGGCATGCTTTTCACGGCGACCATTACGATAGCCTGACGCGACCTCTGCCTCTGTCGACGTATCCTTGCGCGAGGCGAGGCGTCGTCATTCGCCGGTCATGTTGATCGACGTCTCTGGCGGGGAATTCGCTGAGAGGGGATGCGCATGCGAAAGCTCGCTTGCTGTCGTGACGCCGATCGGCCACGGAGCGCCAGCGCGCCCGCCGGTGCGGCGCCCCTGATTGAGTCTTTCGGACCGGCCTCTGTCAGGTACCGATCCGATCACCGCTGCCATTCCCGGATGGCCGGTCGAGCCCCGTGAAAATGTCAATTACATCAATGCGTTCGTATGGACACCGCGGCTTTCTTCCCGGCCGTAATCCTATTGTAATCCGTCTGTAATGGTAGAAACATTGGTTTACACTTGGGAGAACGCGGTGCGAGTTCTGGTCGTGGAGGATGACCCGCAGCTTGGGCCATGGCTGCGGGATACCTTGGCTACGGCCTTCGGCGCATCCGACATGGTCACGACGCTCGAGGAGGGGCGCGCTGCAGTCGCCGTGCGAAGCTTCGAACTCGTCGTGATCGACCGTGGACTGCCGGATGGCGACGGTCTGGCCTTGCTGCGCGACCTGAAGCAGCAAAAGCCGAGCCCCGCGACGATCGTGCTGACGGCGCTTGACGACCCCCTCGATATTGCGCGCGCCCTCGACGACGGGGCGGACGACTACGTGGCCAAGCCCTTCGAGCCGATCGAGCTGATTGCCCGAGCCAAGGCGGTGCTGCGACGTCTGTTTCTCGATCGAGGGGCGATCGTTCGCATCGGCAATCTGAGCTACGACGTGCTCAATCGCGAGGTCTGCGTCGATCACGCGCCAATTGTCGTCCCGCGGCGTGAACTGGCGATTCTGGAAGCGATGGTCCGGCGCATCGGGCGCGTCGTCCTGCGCGAGACCCTTGAAGTTGCCGCTTACAGCTTTGACGACGAGATTCAATCAAACGCCATCGAGGCCCACGTTTCGCGGCTACGCCGGCGTCTGCGCGCGGCCAACTGCAAGGTCGTCATCAAACCGGTCCGTGGCCTCGGATATCTCTTGAGTGGTGAATGATGATTTTGCAGTGGCAAAGGCTCAAGCGCGTCCATCGCTCGATCGCGGTGCTGTCCGCGACGCTGATCGGCGCCGTGACGACCATCATGCTGCTCTGCGCGGCAGCGCTGCTGATCCGATTTGGCGGTGACGATGACGGCACCTGGGCCGCCGCCGACGTCGCCGATGCATTGAAGGAAGCCGTCATCCGCAACGAGACCGGGCAACTGGCGCTCAAGCGGACCTCGAGGCTGGACGAGATCACCCGCGAATTCCCGACATTCTGGTATGTCGTGTCCGACAAGAGTGGAGAGGTCAGCTACGGCCCAGTCCCGAAGTGGCGTCCGCAAAAGACCCAGACATCGCGTGACGGGACGAGTTTCCTCGCCTACGCGTTTGACGGGGAAACCACCAATCTGAAGAAGATGTCGGCGGTCCGAAATACGCCTGTGGGTGAAGTGTGGATTGAAACCGGTGGTGTGGCCTATACGGCAGCGCAACTAACGACCGGAATGCTCACCGATGCGACGATCGTCGCGCTCCCCATTATCCTCGTCCTGGCGGCGACGGCGTTTACCGCGATGGTTTTCGTGCCGACGTTGATCGCACGTCCCGTCCGGGCCGTCGCTGCGGCCGCCGAGATGATCGATGGGGTTTCGGATGGTCGCCGACTGCCGGAACAGGATGCGCCGGCCGAGCTCCTGCCTCTCGTCGCGGCTTTCAATCGCGCGCTATCGCGAATAGACGTCGCTTCGAAATCGCAACGAAACTTCCTGTCGAATGCTGCACACGAGTTGCGTACGCCCTTGACCAATGCGCGCACCATACTCGAGCAGGTCGAGGACGCTCCATTGCGTGCGAGGCTGATCGCCGAGAACCAGAAGCTGTCGTCGATCGTCACCATGCTGCTCCAACTGGCGCGCATCTCCGCCGAACCTGCCGAACTGATCGAAATGGACCTTGCGGCGCTTGCACGCAAGGTTGCGGCCGAACACGTGCCGATGGCGTTGAAGAACGGAAGCGATGTCGAGTTCATCGAGCCTCGTCACCCGATCTGGGTACGCGGCTCGGAAACCGCGATCGCCGTCGCGCTCTCGAACCTGATCCGAAACGCCGTGACTCACGGCGGCACAGGCGGCTCCGTCCTCATCGAGGTCGGAGCACCCGCGCGGCTGAGCGTGATTGACTACGGATCGGGACTCCAACTCGGTCAGCCCGAACTGCTGCTTGAGCCCTTCAAGCGCGGCAACACCGGCGCGGAAGGAACAGGGTTAGGACTTTCGATCGTCTCCCAGGTGATGACCACCCACGGCGGCACCGTTTCCCTCTGCGAGACGCCCGGCGGCGGCACCACGGTCGAGCTTAACTTTCCGGTCGCCGGCTGCCGGCAAGCCGACCTGCCTCAGGGGAGAAAAGCCGTCCAAACCATGACCGAAGCCCGGCCGGACGGCATTTCGGCAGCGTGAAGTGATCCTCAGGCGGTGGCCGCGGCGGCCTGCGCCTTCGTTGCGGCCTCGAGGTCCATCCACATCACTTCCCAGATGTGCCCATCGGGATCCTCGAAGCTGCGGCCGTACATGAAGCCGAAATCCTGCTTCGGCGACGGATCGGCGCTGCCGCCCGCGCCCGTAGCCTTGGTCACATAGCCGTCGACGGCGTCGCGGTTGTCGGCGGAGAGACAGACCAGCACTTCGCTCGTCGTCTTGGCGTCGGCGATCTTCTTCGACGTGAACTGCCGGAACTTATCGTGGGTCAGCAGCATGACGAAAATGGTATCGGAGATCACCATGCAGGACGCAGTCTCGTCGGAAAATTGCGGATTCCTGGTCGCGCCGATCGCCTCATAGAAAGTAGTGGCATGGGCGAGATTGCTGACCGGCAGGTTGACGAAGATCATTTTGGGATTGGCCACGAAAGAACTCCTGTTGGCGGGGTTGTGCCCCGAGGACGAACCGCATAGCCGGATCCCGACATCGCCGCGCAGATTTTTCTTGCGACGTCCTGCCGCAGGCCGCCTAGGTCACGATCGGCGTCGGCATCGTCAAGAATGCCCGCGTCACATGCCAGAACAGTTCGCGATTGGTGGCCAGCGCCACCGAATGGGCGGTACCGGGCAGGATGATGAACTGCCGGTCGCCATTCGGCAGTCTGTTGAAGAACTCCTCGAGGTCGGGGACCGACGCGATCCCGTCATACTCGCCGCGGACCAGCAGCACCGGCGCCAACACCTTCTCCGGATGCACCACCGGCAGATTGGCGGTCATGTCGAGATAGGTGCCGGTCGGGATCTGGTCGCCGAACTGCATCTCGACATCGGCCAACGCTTCCATCACGGCGGGGTCCGACGTGCCGGGCCTGTCGCGGGTCGCGATCGAGCGGATCATGTCGCGGTCGCGTTTGCGCATGTTGTGGCTGCGGTAATAGGCAAGCTGCTCGGCGCGCTTCGCCAGTGTCGGCGAGCCCTCGCCCTTGTAGGTGAAGGCGGCGAACACCAGGCGATCGATGCGCTCGGGCTCGGCCATCGCGAAGGCGCCTGCCCGCAACGCGCCGGAGGATTCGCCGATGAAGTGATATCGCTTCTCGCCGGTCTCGCGCGCGATCACCTCGACCGCCGCCTTCAGATCCTCGACGCCGCTTGCGATATCCGCGTTGCCCGAGGTGCGGCCCGACTTGCCGTAGTTCTCGTGATCCATGGTCCAGCAATCGAAGCCGTAGCGCGCAAAGACATTGAGCAGCGAATACTCGCCCTTGCCCGGCACCGTGAGGTCGAACGCCCTCGACGTCACCGACGAGCCGTGGACGAAGAACACCACAGGCCGCGCCGGCTCGCCCGGTTTCGGCGCGCCGATCCGCTTGCGGAACATCCACAGCGGAATGTCACCCTTCTTGGCCCAGTATTCGTTGCTCCATATTTCTCCCTCGGCAGGAACTGCGGTCGCAGCCTGCGCCGGCGTCGCGCCGAGCACGCCGGCTGCCGTCGCAACGCCGATGCCTGTGATGATGGTGCGCCGCGAATGATCTGCTGACATGCTTCGCTCCCTTCCGGATTTCTTCGTCCGATCCGGTGCTATCGAGCATAGCAGCGCACAGGACCGGTTGTGCGAAGCCGGCCTCTCGCGTCCGCGGCTGCGATGCACGATTTTGTGAACGCTGATACCGGCAATCGGCGCGGACGACGGACGGACTTGGACCTAGTCTCCGCCGCGGTCCGATCGGAAAAATCCGGCGCGATGCGGGAGCGAAGAATGAGCAGCAATCTCACCGACGAAGAACTTGCCGCCTTGATGCCCTCCGAACTGTGCCAGTACCAGACGCCGATCCCGACCCAGATCGTCTCCAGCGACGAGTTCTATCCCGACCCCCAGAACGAACGGCAGCGCGAGGTCGAGGCACGCCTGCTGGCGATGGCCGACGATCTCGGCGGCAAGCAGGGCCTCGATCGCCGAAGATTCTTCCAGACCGCGGCTGGCATGGCCGCCTCCTTTGTCGCAATGAACCAGGTCTATGGCGAGCTGTTCGACGTGACGCCGGCCGAGGCTGCGACGCCCGCGATGGCGCAAGAGCGCGCCAACGGACTAAAAGATCAGTTCATCATGGACATGCACACGCATTTCCTGCGCGACGACACCCGCATCATGGGCTTCGTGGAAATGCGCAAGGCGGTTGGCAAGGCCGGCTGGAACCGGGAGCTCAACGATCACGAGCAGACCATCGAGGATCTGAAGTTCAACAACTACAAGAAGGAGATGTTTCTCGATTCCGACACCAAGATCGCGCTGATCTCCTCGGCGCCGTCGGACATCGAGCAGGACTGGTTCCTGACCAACGAGCAGATGGCCGATGCGCGCAAGAAAATGAACGGCGAGGCCGGCTCGCGCCGCGTATTCTGCCACGCGATCTTCACGCCCGGCCAGCCCGGCTGGCTCGACAAGCTCGATGCCGCGCTGGCGCTAAAGCCGGAATCCTGTAAGGGCTACACGATCGGCGACAACACCCACAAGGAGATCAGCCGCTATCCCTGGCGGCTGGACGACGAGAAGGTCGCCTACAAGGGCTACGAGAAGATGGTCAAGGCAGGCATCAAGAATGTCTGCGTGCACAAGGGACTGTTCCCGCCCGGGATCGAGAAGCAGTATCCGAATTTGCGTGGCTTCGCCGACGTCGCCGATGTCGGCCAGGCGGCCAAGGACTGGCCGCAGCTCAACTTCATCATCTATCACTCGGCCTATCGCCATGTCGGCGGCGACCCCAAGGTGGCGCTGGCCGAATTCGAGCGCACTGGCCGCATCGCCTGGACCAGTGACCTCGCCGACATTCCGGCGCAATATGGCGTCAACAATGTCTACGGCGATGTCGGGCAATTGTTCGCGACCACGCTGGTCGCCGAACCGAATGTCTGCGCCGCGCTGATGGGCACCCTGATCAAGGGTCTCGGCGTCGACCACGTTTGCTGGGGCACCGACGCGCTGTGGACCGGCGCGCCGCAATGGCAGATCGAGGGCCTGCGGCGGCTGGAGATCCCCGAGATGATGCAGAAGAAGTTCGGCTACGCGCCGCTCGGGCCCGCCGACGGACCGGTGAAGACCGCGATCTTCGGCGACAACAATGCCCGGCTCTACAACATCCAGCCGAAGCGTGCGATGCTCGACATCAGGGGCGACCGCTTCGCGATGATGAAGGCGCAGTATGAGAAGGCCGGCGTGGAGCCGTCGAACACGCGCTACGGCTATGTGGTGCCGAACGGGCCGATCGATCACCGGGTGTTTGTGTAGTCATTAGACGCCGTCATTGCGAGCGAAGCGAAGCAATCCATCGCGCCGCGCACCGGAGAGATGCATTGCTTCGTCGCCGAGCCTGTCATCGGGCGCGCGTTCGCGCGACCCGTTGGCTCCTCGCAATGACTGCGCTACCTTCCCGTAAACTTCGGCTTCCGCTTCTCGGCGAAGGCCTTCACACCCTCCTTGAGATCCTCGCTGTCCCTGACCTCATCGAGCAATCGCCGCGCGTCGGCGACGGTTTCGAGAGGTCCCTTCGGCATCGCCTCGCGGGCCAGCTTCTTCAGCGCGCGGACCACCAGCGGGGCATTGCCGGCGATCTTCGCAGCCATCTCCTGCGCCAGCGCGAGGTGCTGACCTTTCGGCGCGACCTTGTTGACGAAGCCGATCTGGAAAGCGCGTTCCGCCGACATTTCGTCGCCGACCAGCAGAAACTCCATCGCGATCTTGTGCGGCATCCGCGCCATCGCCGATGAGACGCCGCCTGCGGTGGTGCCGATCTTTCCCTCGGGGTAGATAAAGCGTGTCGTCTCCGACGCCACACACAGATCGGCCATCTGGACCAGCACGAAGGCGCCACCCACGACCCAGCCGGATGTCGCTGCTATCACCGGCTTGTCAAGCTCGACGCCGAGGCCAGGCACGGCGTGCCACATGTTGGCGGGGAGATCGCCAACATCGGCGCCGACCGAGAAATACTTTTCCTCCGACGAAGCCAGCACCGCGACACGATCGTCGCTGTCCCGAAACCGCAGCCAGGCGTCACGCAGCTCGGTACACAACGCGTTGTTGAGCGCGTTGTGCTTGTCGCTGCGTGCCATCGTGATGGTCGCGACGTGGTCGGCGCTCTCGTAACGAACGAGCGTCATGCTGGCCTCCCTGCTCTTGTTGTTGTCTTTCGTCGCGGCTGCGACGTTATTTCTTCTCGTCGGGATGCCGGTGCACCGGATCGACCCAGAGCACGTTCTCCGGCTTCTCGACCGGCTCGATGTCGAGGTTGATCGCGACCGCCTCGCCGTCGGAACGCACCAGCACGCATTCCAGCACCTCGTCAGGACTGGCGTTGATCTCCTGGTGCGGCACGTAGGGCGGCACGAAGATGAAATCGCCGGGACCGGCTTCGGCGGTGAACTGCAGCTTCTCGCCCCAGCGCATCCGCGCTTTGCCCTTCACGACATAGATGATGCTTTCGAGATGGCCGTGGTGATGCGCGCCGGTCTTGGCGTCCGGCTTGATGCTGACGGTGCCGGCCCACAATTTCTGCGCGCCGACCCGGGCGAAATTGATCGCGGCCTTGCGGTCCATGCCGGCGGTCGACGGCACGTTCGGATCGAGTTGGTTGCCCGGAATCACCCGGACGCCGTCGTGCTTCCAGCGCTCGTCGTCGTGATGATGGTGATCATGGTCGTGAGAATGGGTGTGATCGTGGGAACCGCTCATCGTTCTTGCTTTCGTTGGTCAAGTTTCGCGCGTGGAACGCTACCGAAAAGCTGACGTGCAGGCGAGCGCAAAATGGGAACATTGCCAAATCGGAACATAGCCATGTCCCGGCGCGTTGGGTCTGCGCATTTTGAAGGAGTAATTCATGGGTAGCGCGACCGACAAGATCAAGGGCACGGCCAACGAGGCGATTGGCAAGGTCAAGCGGCGTCTCGGCAAGGCCACTGGTTCTCTGGCTATGCAAGGCAGAGGCGCGATCCAGGAAGTCAAGGGCAAGGGACAGAAGGCACTCGGCGGCGCCAAGACGATGGTCAGACATGCAGTCAAGAGGGCGACCGCAGCCCACTAGCCTCGCTGAGCGATAGATGAGGCGGCCGGCCCATCAGGCCTGCCGTTGGAGCATGAGCGACGATGGTCAGCTGCGCGGGCGCGGATGTGCCAGCACATCCGGATTGACGACATTAGTCGGCGTTCCGGCAGCGTAAGCCACGATCTGATCGAAGATATCGGTGAACTGGATCTCGTATTCGTCGCGCGAGACGTAGCCGAGATGCGGTGTGCAGACCACATTGTCCATGTTGAGCAGCGGATCCGACGTGTCGCGCAGCGGCTCCTTCTCGTAGACGTCGACCGCGGCCATGCCGGGCCGGCCGGCGCGCAGCGCATTGACCAGTGCGCCCGGCTCGATCAGCGGCGCGCGGCTGGTGTTGACGATCAGCGCGACATCTTTCATCCGCGCGAGGTCTTCCGCCTTGACGATTCCGCGTGTTGCGTCGACCAGTCGCATATGCAGCGACAGCACGTCGCAGCGGGCAAAGAAATCGGCCTTGCTGGCGGCGGTCTCGTAACCGTCGGCGCGCGCCTTGGCCAGCGCTGCCTCGCGCGCCCAGACCAGCACGTTCATGCCGAACGCTTTGCCGTAGCCCGCGACCACGGCGCCGATGCGGCCGTAGCCGTAGATGCCGAGCGTCTTGCCGCGCAACGTATGGCCGACGCCGATTTGCCATTTGCCGGCCTTCAGCGCCGCCATTTGTTGCGGGATCGCACGCATCGCCGCGAGGATCAGGCCCCAGGTGAATTCGGCAGTGGCGTAGGACGGCGTATCGGCATGCTGGCCCGACGACACGATGATGCCGAGCCGCGTGCAGGTGTCGATGTCGATATGCGGATAGACGCTGCGCTGGCTGATCAGCTTCAATTTCGGCAGCCGCTCCAGCAGCGGGGTGCGGATCTGGGTGCGCTCGCGGATCAGCACCAGCGCCTCCGTGTCGCGCAGCCGCTCGGCGAGCGCGTCGACGTCCTGGACATGATCGTTCCAGATCGTGACGTCGTAGCCGTCGAGCTTGCGGAAGCAATCGAGGGTGCGCAGCGTGTCGAAATAATCGTCGAGGATCGAGATCTTCATCGCTGCGCCCCTCTTGTCATGGGCCGGTTAGTTGACGGCCATCAGGTCATTTCACGCCGAGCAGGTCGACGTCGAACATCAGCGTGGCGTTCGGCGGGATCACGCCGCCGGCGCCGCGCGCGCCGTAGCCGAGGTTCGGCGGAATGATCAGCGTGCGCTTGCCGCCGACCTTCATGGTGGCGACGCCCTCGTCCCAGCCCTTGATCACGTGACCCTGGCCGATCGGAAATTCGAACGGCTCGTTGCGGTCGACGGAAGAGTCGAATTTCTTGCCCTTCTGGCCGTTCTCGTAGAGCCAGCCGGTATAGTGCATCACGCAGGTCTGGCCTGTCTTCGGCGAGGCGCCGGTGCCGACCTTGCTGTCGATGATCTGGAGGCCTGAAGCAGTGGTCATGGGCTTTCCTGCGGTTTGGGCCATTGCCGTCCTGCCGGCAACGGACGTGGAGACTGCCGCCGCAAGGCCGGCGAATGCAGTCGTGATGATCGTGCGTCGTGAAGATTGCATCTGGGACGTCCTTCCTTGATTGATGTCGATCCGATCAGTAGCCGAGCGCGCAACCGTCCTTGCGCGGATCGGAGCCGCCGGTCAGCGTGCCCTTCTCCCAATCGATCCAGATGCCCTGGCCGCCGCCGAGCGGCGCGACCACGCTGGTGGTCTTGTGACCGATCTTCTTCAGGCCTTCGACGATCTCGGCCGGCACGCTGTCCTCGAGCTGGTAGACGCCCTCGTAATGCAGGCCGCGGGGCATGTCGATCGCCTCCTGAATGTCGCAGCCATAGTCGAGCATGTTGGTCAGCACGCGGGTCTGGCCGACCGGCTGATACTGCCCGCCCATCACGCCATACGGCATCACCGCGCGGCCGTTCTTTGTGGCCAGCGCCGGGATGATGGTGTGCAGCGGACGCTTGCCCGGCGCGATGCAGTTCGGATGGCCGGGCTGGATGCGGAAGCCGCCGGCGCGGTTCTGCAGCAGGACGCCGGTCTTGTTGGAGACGATCGCCGAGCCGAACGAGTGCGCGATCGAGTTGATGAAGGAGCAGACGTTGCGATCCTTGTCGACCACCGTGATGTAGACGGTCGAGGGATTCATCGGCGGCGCCACGTTCGGCAACTCGAGCAGCCGGTCCATCCGGATGTTCTTGATGTGCTCGTCGGCGAACTCCTTGGAGAGGATACCGGCGACGTCGACATGGGCGTGCTGGGGATCGCCGATATGCTGCTCGCGCATCATGTAGGCGATGCGTGCGGCCTCGGCCTCGAGGTGGAAGCGCTCGATGCTGAGCGGCTTGAACTTGGTCAGGTCGAAGCGCGACAGGATGTTGAGCATGACCAGCATGGTGATGCCGGGGCCGTTCGGCGGGCACTGCCAGACGTCGTAGCCCTTGTACATCGTGCCGATCGGCGCGGTCGTCTCGGTCGAATGCGCCGCAAAGTCCTCCAGCGTGTGCAGGCCGCCGATGCCGCGCAGGGTGTCGACCATGTCGGCGGCGATCTCGCCGCTGTAGAAGGCGTCGCGGCCCTTTTGCGCGATGGCGCGCAGCGTCTTGCCGAGCTCGGGCTGGCGGATCACGTCGCCGGCGACCGCAGGCTTGCCGTGCGGCAGCAGATAGCGTTCGGTGTTGGTGCCGTTCTTCAGCTTCTCGAAACCGTTCTTCCAGTCGAAGGCGATGCGCGGAGCGACGACATAGCCCTCCTCGGCGGCCTTGATTGCGGGCTGCAGCAGGCGGTCGAAGCCGAACTTGCCGTGATCCCGGAGGATCACGTCCCAGGCGTCGATCGCGCCGGGAATGCTGACGGCATGCGCCGAGGTCAGCGGCACCGAATGGATCTTGCGTTCGAGATACCACTCGGCAGTGGCCGCCATCGGCGCCCGGCCGCTGCCGTTATAGGCCGTGATCTTGCCCTCGCCCTTCGGCTGGATCAGCGCAAAGCAGTCGCCGCCGATACCGGTCGATTGCGGCTCGATGACGCCGAGCAGCGCGCAGGCCGCAACCGCAGCGTCGGCGGCCGTGCCGCCCGCGCGCATCACCTCGATGGCCACCAGTGCCGCCTCCGGATGCGACGTTGCGACCATCGCGTTCTGGGCGTGGACCGTGGAACGGCCGGCGAAGTGGAAATTCCTCATAACGGAGAGCTCGCTTGATCGTGATGGTCTGATGCTGCTGCGGCGGATGGATGCCAAGGGGATGCGGAGTACATGGCACATTCGTCCCCGGCAGGGCAATGCATGGTATGCCAGAGGAATTATCCCGATAATGCATGGCTTTGCGGGGTTTCGCCGATCTGGCAGGCCTGATAAACCCCGGCCATGCCCCTCAAGGTCGCTGCCTTCTATCAGTTCGCCGCACTGCCTGACTTCCGCGCCCTGCGCGAGCCGCTGCGCGCGCTCTGCACCAACCTTGATCTCAAGGGCAGCGTGCTGCTCGCGCATGAGGGTATCAACGGCACCATCGCCGGCAGCGACAAAGCCATCGACGGCTTCGTCGCTGAGCTTGAGCACGGACCGCTGTTCGGCGGCCGCCTCGACAATCTCGAGCTGAAATTCTCCGAAGCCGCGCAGATGCCGTTCCAGCGGCTCAAGGTGCGGCTGAAGAAGGAGATCGTGACGCTCGGCGACACCACTGTCGATCCGACGCGGCAGGTCGGCACCTATGTCGACGCCGGCGACTGGAACGCACTCATCGCCTCGCCCGACATCATGGTGCTCGACACCCGCAACGCGTTCGAGGTCGCGATGGGCAGTTTCGAAGGCGCGGTCGATCCCAAGATCGCGAGCTTCGGACAGTTCAAGGAATTTGCCGCGCGGCAGCTCGATCCGGCGAAGCACCGCAGGATCGCAATGTTCTGCACCGGCGGCATCCGCTGCGAGAAGGCCAGCGCCTATCTGCTCGCGCAAGGCTTCAGCGAGGTCTATCACCTCAAGGGCGGCATCCTGAAATATCTCGAGGAAACGCCGCGGCAGGACAGCCGCTGGCGCGGCGACTGCTTCGTGTTCGACGAACGGGTCGCGCTCGGCCACGGCCTGCGCGAGCGTGGGCACGAGGACGCCGTGCATGAATGACGCGGCAAAGCTGAGCGAGCGAATCGATGCGCTGGAGGTCCGCCTGACCTACCAGGATGACGCCATCGAGACGCTGAACCAGACCATCACGGCCCAATGGAAGCAGATCGACGCGCTGACGCGCCAGCTCGCCGAGCTGCGCGACCGGCTTCAGGAGACCGAACGCCAGGCGCCGGGCCCCGCCAACGAGCGCCCACCGCACTACTGATCGATGCCGCCGGAGCCCGGCGGCGCCGGATTACATGTTGCTCACCTGACGCATCGGCTTCGCGCCGCTGAAGAACAGGCTGGACAACCGCTGCACCATCGCCGTCGCTCGGCTTCCCTCGAGGCCCGGGCGAACACACAGCATGCGCTTCTGCAGCGGAAGCTCAGGAAGATAATAGTCCTTCGCCGAGATCAGCGAGGATGGGATCATCCGCTCGGGGCACGCCGTCAGGCCGTATCCAGCCCGTGCGGCTTCCAGTCGCAGCTGGTGGTTCGGGCTCCTGAACACGATCTTGTACGAGATGTTGTGCTTGGTGAGCGTCCGGATCATCCAGTCGTCACCCGGCCACGCCAGGATCGGGATCGGGGCGCCCGGCCGCAGAACAAAATCGCGTGATCGTACCCAAACCGAGCGCTCGTCGGCCTCGGCGGCGATCGTCACGTCGTCTTCGTTCTCCAGCGAAGGATTGCTGTAGACGAAGGCGATGTCGATGTAGCCGTCGATCAATCCCCTGATGACGATCGGCGACATGTCGGCGTGAACCAGCACGTCGGCGAGTGCGTCGGCCGGATGCAGCTTGAGGAATTCCTCGGCGAGCATCGTGCTCATTCCGAGCCGCAACGGCTGCGGTCCTTCGTGATTGCCGCCGAGCCGAAGCAGTTGGTCGTTCGCTTCGAGGATTCGCCTTGCCTGCTGCACGGCAACCTTGCCGAGCTCCGTCGTCGTGGTGCCGTTCGCCGTTCTGACGAAGAGCGCGCCGCCGACCAGGCTCTGCAGTCGCTTGACCTGCGAACTGATCGCCGGCTGACTGAGGCCGAGACGCTCGCCGGCCTTCGATAGACTTCCCGTCTCCGCGATTGCGACGACGGTGCGAACAATTTCTGTAGGAATATTCAAATGCTGACGCGGTCTATGCATCGCGAGCACTCCAATCTCAGCACGGACGCAGTTCCAATCTCCACAGTATGTGACCAGGCTATACTAACATTTGGTTGCACTTTCGTTTAGGCACAATTGCCGCCAAGGCACTGATATTGCAGGCCATATGTATTGTTACGTGCATTACTCCGCATGTCACGGTATCCCACAACAGCATCTCAACACGCCGCAGCACCTCAACCGGACCGAACTCCGGGTTTTTGCGGGGATCGCATCAAAGATTCTGATCGCCCCATTACGCATTACTGACCCGATAAGTCTGAATTGACGTCACTGATTCGCGGAAGCGTTTTCATAGTTTTCCTTAATCAAAGGCATCGCAACGTAGCGCCCTAGTTTGCGTTTCGAGGTGTGCCATGACCAGGTTCTTTCGCTGTCGTAGCGGCGCTTCTGCTGTCGAATTTGCGCTGATGCTGCCGCTGTTTCTTGCATTCATTTTCGGCATCATTGTATTCGGTTCGTATCTTGCGATGGTGCATGGCGTGCAGCAACTCGCCGCCGAAGCGGCGCGGTCGTCGATCGCCGGAATGACCGACACCGAGCGCAACAGCCTTGCGACGAGCTACGTCACCGCCAACGCATCGACCTACCCGCTGCTGGTCGCCAGCAATCTCACCGTCAATGCCGCGCCGTCCCCTTTGAACGCCAACGTCTACGTCGTGACGGTCAACTACAACGCGGCCGGCAACTTCATCTACAAGCTGCCTTTCGTCCCGGCGCCGGCGAGCACCATCGTCCGCTCCGCAGCGATCCAGTACGGGGGATTCTAGCATGAGCGGCATCCTCATGCTGATGCGGCGCTTCGGCGCCGACGAACGAGGAAACTTCGCGATGATCTCGGCCGGCCTGATGACGCTCCTGATCGGGTGCGCCGGGCTTGCCATCGATCTCGGCACGATCTTCGCCGACCGGCGCAAGACCCAGAGCACCGCCGACCTCGCCGCGATCGTCGCCGCCGCCAATCTGAGCAATCCGGTCAACGCCGCCTCCGCGACGGTGACGCAGAACAATTATCCGGCCAGCGCGCTGGTCAAGGTCGAGACCGGGACCTACACCGCAAACAGCGCGGTCGCGCCACAGTCCCGCTTCGTGACCCCGGCGGTCGGCATTCCGAACGCCGCGCGCGTCACGTTGACGACCAAGACCCCGCTCTATTTCGCGCGCTACATCACCGGCGCGAGCAGCTTCAACATCACGACGACCGCGACCGCGACATCGACCGAAATGGCCTCGTTCGAGATCGGCTCGCGGCTGCTGTCGGTCAATGGCGGCGCGATCAACGCGCTGCTCGGCTCGATGCTCGGCACCACGCTGTCGCTGTCGGTGATGGACTACAATTCGCTGATCAGCGCCAAGATCGACGCCCTCGACTTCCTGTCGGCGCTGGCGACCCGGGTCAACCTGACCGGCGTCACCTACAGCGACCTCCTGAGCAGCAACCTCAAGGTCGGCGATATCATGGCGGCCGCGCTGACCACACAGCAGATCACCAACGGCGCGGGCGCGGCGACGACCGCGCTGTCGACGATCTCCCAGGCCGTCACCGGCTCCTCAACCAAGATTTCGCCCGGCACCCTGATCGACCTCGGTCCCTTCGCCAACCTCACGGTGGGGCAGAAACCGAAGGTCGGCGCCAGCATCTCGGTGTTCGACCTCATCAACACGGTGGCGCAGATCGCTAACGGCAGCCATCAGATCGCCACCTCGGTGAATTTCGGCCTGCCCGGCATCGCCAACGTGTCCGTGATCGCGACGATCGGCGAGCGTCCGGTCGGCTCGAGCTGGATCGCGATGGGCACCCAGGGCGTGAGCGTGCACACCGCGCAGACGAGAGTCCTGGCAACCGTCAACGTTCTCGGCTCCGGCAGCATCGCCTCGATCAATCTGCCGGTTTATGTCGAGGTCGCCTCGGGCACCGCGACGCTCAATGCGGTGTCCTGCGGCCATCCGAACATCAACACCTCGCAGGTCACGATCGGCGTGACGCCGGGGATCGTCGACGCCTGGATCGGCAACGTCACGGTTGCCGACATGACCAACTTCACGACCAAGCCAAATCCGCCGCCGGCAACGCTGGCCACTGTGCTGGGGATCACGATCACCGGCCTCGCCCATGTCGGCATGGGCAACACCACGCCGACCAACGTCAACTTCAGCTACAGCGACATCCAGGCAGGGACGAAGAAGACGGTGACGACCACCAACTTCCTCACCTCGCTCACGTCGAGCCTGCTCGGCGACCTCTCGCTCACCATCGCCGGCATTCCGCTTCCCGGATTGGGCGCGCTGGTCATGAGCATCCTGAGTGCCGTGACCAGTCCGATCGATCAGGTGCTGGCGTCGCTGCTTTCGACGCTCGGCATCGGACTCGGCCAGGTCGACGTCTGGGTGCTGGGCATCCGCTGCGACGGCGCGGTATTGGTGAATTAGGGCGTTCTCCGGGGGAGCGATCGCGACGGGCATCACATCGGGGTGGGAGAAGATCGGGGGTAGGAGACTGCCGTGAGTACAACAATAAGAAGATACAAGATCGACAGCCAACGAACCGTCCTGATGAAGCGCGGAACGATCTTCTTCCGCAACACCAGCGTCGAATGTCTTGTGCTCAACATCTCGACCGGCGGCGCGGGGCTGGCCGTGGAAAGCGACGCAGCCATTCCGTTCGCGTTCGATCTCGAGATCGAGAGCGAACCGATCCGCCGGCACTGCATTCTGGTCTGGCGCCTGGAGCGCCGGCTCGGCGTGACGTTCGAATTTGAGCGGGTGCAGCGCCCCGAAGGCCGCCCGGTCTAACCGGTCCCGAGCATCACGATATGCGGGCGGCTTCGCTGATCGCGGCCGCCCGCAAGCGTGTCAGGCGTGCAGCGTCAGCCACAGGATCACGGCGATTGCCGTCGCGACGATCGCGCCCCACGCCACCGGCGCGGTGCGCTTCGAGCCACCGCTTCGCGGCGAGTCGTTCCTCGCATGATTGAACTCATTTCGCATCGTGGTTAGCGCTCGCTGGGATATACCAGCTAATTGTCCCGATTGCCGTCGTGCTTCGTCGGCGCGGGCTGCGTGACGCTGACCGGGTCGGAGGCCGGGAAGGTATCCTCCAGTCCCTCCTTCAACCGGGAGCGCGCCTTGCGGTCGGCAGCCTGCGCTTCGTGCGGCTTCTCGGCATGCTTGTCATGCGGGGCAGGATCGAATTTCTCGGCCATATCGTCCCTCCATTCGCTGGGACAACGCGCCCGCGCAAAGGGGGGTTCCAGAACCGCCTTGGCCCATTGCGCCGCAGCGTGTATCAGGGGCCAAATTTGACCGTGATCAGGAACTTTCGCGTGCCCCAGGATGCCATCAAGAAGCCGCTCATCGACCTCCTGTCGGGCCACCGGCAGGCCGCGCCGCCGCTCTGGATGATGCGGCAGGCCGGCCGCTATCTGCCGGAATACCGCGAGCTGCGCGCCAAGGCCGGCGGCTTCCTCGACCTCTGCTTCACGCCCGAATTCGCCACCGAGATCACGTTGCAGCCGATCCGCCGGTTCAACTTCGACGCCGCGATCATCTTCTCGGACATCCTGGTGATCCCCTACGCGCTCGGCCGTTCGGTGCGCTTCGAGGCCGGCGAAGGGCCGCGGCTCGACCCGCTGGCAACGCCCGCCGAGATCGCGACGCTGGCTACCGAGGCCAATTTCGACCAGCTCGAGCCGGTCTTTGAAACCCTGCGCCGGGTCCGGCGCGAGCTCGCGCCCGAGATCACGCTGATCGGCTTCTGCGGCGCGCCATGGACGGTCGCGACCTACATGGTGGCTGGACAGGGCACGCCGGACCAGGCGCCGGCGCGGATGCTCGCCTACCGCCATCCGGACGCCTTCGCCAAGATCATCGACGTCCTGGTCGAGAACTCGATCCACTACCTCGTCGGCCAACTCAAGGCCGGCGCCGACTGCTTGCAGATCTTCGACACCTGGGCCGGCGTGCTGCCGCCGCGCGAGTTCGCGCGCTGGTCGATCGAGCCGACCCGGCGTATCGTTGCCGGGGTGCGCAAGCAGGTCCCCGGTGCCAGGATCATCGGCTTTCCGCGCGGCGCGGCGGGCATGCTGCCGGCCTATGTCGAGCAGACCGGCGTCGATGCCGTCTCGATCGATTGGGCAGCCGAGCCGTCGATGATCCGCGAGCGGGTGCAAAGTCGCGTCGCCGTGCAGGGCAATCTCGATCCGCTGGCCCTGATCGCCGGCGGCGCCGCACTCGACCGCGCGGTCGACGATGTGCTGGAGAATTTCGGCAGCGGCCGGCTGATCTTCAATCTCGGTCACGGCATCCTGCAGGAGACGCCGATCGCCCATGTCGAGCAGATGGTCGCACGGGTCCGCGCGTATAGGGGCTAAGGTCCTATAACCCACCGCATGACCGTCGCCCTGAGGAGCGCGCTCTTGCGCGCATCTCGACGGGTCGACGGGGATGCAGCTCAATCTCTCCCCTCGTCGTCCCGGCGAACGCCGGGACCCATAACCACAGGGTTGGGTTGTTAGAAAAGGCTGTGGCCCCAGCGTCGTGCAACAATGACCTTCGGTGGCTATGGGTCCCGGCTCCCGTGCGCAATTGCGCACTAGGACCGATCGACATTCATTGCATCCAGATCATTGCGGCTGCGAGATGG
>NZ_NWTG01000073.1 GCF_002532045.1 Bradyrhizobium sp. C9
AAAGTATCACATTGACATGCAAGACCTTACAAAAGTTGATGCCTTTGAATGGAAAACTAACAGCAACATGATTTTGGTAGAAACACTAACAAGCGGTCATGTTGAAACTTATAACGCTGGTGCAGTAATTACAGTAGCATAAGAATAAAATGGAGGAAGTAAATGATAGATTATATTAAGGTCTATTGTGGTATTCCGATTTTAGTAACAGCTTATGATAGTAAACTTATCTTATTCCGTTCAATAGCTATTAAATTGCTAGAAAAAAATGGTATTAAAGCTGACGAAACAAGCGTATTAGTTAAAGACTTTATTTCTTGTTATTGTCGGCTTAATATTGTTGATGAACCAGCAGAACAATGGCGAAATGCTGAAATGAAACGTTTGGCTTCTTTGCAAGAGTTAATGTATTATGGAGGTATTTAATGATATTCTCACAAGTTACATTACAGGTAGAAACGACTGTTAAGAAGAAGAACGGTGCAGAAGCTAATGTTATAAAGCCTATCGTTTTACCAGCAGTTAAACAGAGAATTAGTCAGACAAGGCTTGATG
>NZ_NWTG01000074.1 GCF_002532045.1 Bradyrhizobium sp. C9
CTAGGACCGATCGACATTCATTGCATCCAGATCATTGCGGCTGCGAGATGGATGAAGCCGGTAAAGTTGTCGGTTCGCCTGTCATAACGGGTCGCCAGGCGTCGGAAGTGTTTGAGCCGGCAGAAGCATCGCTCGATGCGGTTGCGCTGTTTGTAGGCGTTGGCGTCGTGCGGAATGATGATCCTGCGGGTGCGGTTTGACGGGATCACCGCCGTTGCGCCGATTTCCGCGATGATCGCGCGCAGAGCGTTGCTGTCATAGGCTTTGTCGGCGAGCACGGCATCGCCGCTCTGGCCGTCGAGCAGTGCGGGCGCCTGGGTGATGTCATTAACCTGCCCAGCCGTGACGATGAAGCGGAGCGGACGGCCGAGCGCATCGGCCAGCATGTGGATCTTGGTGGTCAGTCCGCCTCGGGAACGCCCCAGCGCCTGATCTTTTGCCCCCCTTTTCCACTCGTCGCCTGCTGGTGAGCGCGAACGATGGTGCTGTCGATCATCAGATACTGGTTGTCGCGGTCGGCGGTCAGAGCAGCGAACACGCGCTCCCAGACGCC
>NZ_NWTG01000075.1 GCF_002532045.1 Bradyrhizobium sp. C9
ATATCGTTCTCTAGCAAACTCAATGCAGTTAGGGGTCAAGATAATACCGTTACGATTCTCTACGCCAACTTCTGAACCAATGCCTTGGAACGACTTAGAACCGTCCTCGTTTTCAGTTACTTTAATTTCAGCACTATTGGTTATTAGTTTCATCTGTGCTTGTTACGTCCTTTCTATTGCCTTGTAAATCACTTAGGTTTTTAACAGCAACTGCGTTAAGGTTTGTGACATAAATATCTCCGCCCTCGATTGGTTGCTCGCCCATTTTAACAAGAAGTTGATTCTGTGTAAAAATAGGAGCGTTGATATTTTCGTGATACAAGTCAATTAATTCTTTCAAAGTTGCAAACTTGAATAGCTGGTTATCTACGATTATGCGTTCATAATATAAATTATCCTTAACTACTCGTCTGCGGTTTGTTGAAATCAGTTTATAAGTCAGTTCCTTTTCAAGTTGAATCAGTAAAGGAATGATAGTAGAGTTATAAAAATAAATTTGTTGTTCTTGCGTAGCAGTACCAAGCAAAATATTTTCATTCATAAAGTAGC
>NZ_NWTG01000007.1 GCF_002532045.1 Bradyrhizobium sp. C9
CCGATCGCCTCGCCGGACCTGATCCAGTTCGCGCCCGGCCTGCCGAAGACGCGCTCCGGCAAGATCATGCGCCGCATCCTGCGCAAGATCGCCGAGGACGAGCCGTCCAGCCTCGGCGACACCTCGACCCTGGCCGATCCCGCCGTGGTCGACGACCTCGTGCAGAACCGACAGAACAAGAAGGGCGCGCCGGCGTAAGAAATCGACCGTATCGCACCAGCGGCACGTCCAATGTTTGAACCTATGGAGACAATGCTGTGAGATTAGTTCTGTTGGGTGCCCCTGGATCCGGGAAAGGGACTCAGGCGGCCCGTCTTGCCAAGCGCCTGGACATTCCTCAACTGTCGACGGGCGATATGTTGCGAGCGGCCGTATCCGAAGGAACGCCAATCGGGACAAGGGTAAAGGCGACAATGGAGCGCGGCGAACTCGTTCCCGATGATCTTGTCGTGGCCATCGTGGCCGAGCGCATATCGCAGCCTGATGCGAAATCCGGGTTTATCCTGGACGGCTTTCCCCGGACCATTGCTCAGGCGGCAGCACTCGACGATATCTTGCGGGCGGCCGATTTTCGAATCGACCGCGTGCTGGAATTGGACGTCGACGAAGCCGCTCTGCTGAGCCGCATCCTCAACCGTGCGAACGAGGCAAGATCCAACGGTTTCGCACGCGCGGACGATACCGAAGCTGCGCTGAGAGTGCGCCTGGCCGAGTATCGCGGGCAAACCAGACCGCTCGCTGACTATTACCGTGAGCAAGGACTTCTGAAGAGCATCAATGGTCTGCAATCGATTGACAAGGTAGCAAGCTCGCTCTTGGAAGCGCTCGATGCTTGAGAGGGCGGGAGTTGGTCGTTAGCCGAGGTCCGAGCTCGAGCCCGACGCCTTCACGATGTCGAAGCCACCTTGCCGCGTGAGCGTTGGGATAGAGGTAGCGAGTCTATGTTTGTTTAGTCTGGCCCGAGCGGCACCGCGCCGCTAGACTGGGAGGGCGCGATGCATCGACTCGCGTCATACCGAGGGCAAACCAACACTGCTAAATGGGCTTATCCGAAAAACGGGGGCATGATATGATTAACCGTGGCCTGAAGTCTTTCATGATTGCCAGTCTGACCGCCGGTTTCACCGCGGCCGCCCACGCTGAAGATGCCGATGTTGGTAAGGCGGAGTTTCAAGCTTCGTGCGCAAGCTGTCATGGCGTAGATGGAAAGGGCAAAGGACCTGTTGCTGGGCAGCTGAAGGTGCCGCCCGCCGATTTGACGGCCTTGGCCAAGAACAACAACGGGGTCTTTCCTATAACCGCTGTTTATGAAGCCGTAGATGGGCGGAGAACAATTTCCGCGCACGGTACTCATGAAATGCCGATCTGGGGGGAACGATTCAATCCCGTCAAGAGCGTGCCTCACACGATTGATCCGACCTACGACGCGCTCGATCCGTCGCGGGACTTGCGGGAAGTCGTCGTGCGAACACGCATCCTCGCCATTATCGATTACCTGAACCGCATCCAGCAGAAGTAACGGCCCTCGATGGCGTTCGGGGCGGCCATGCCGCTGTCGCGCTCGGCCGCGGCGACGTGATCTGCCGCTATGAATGAGCGCAGCCTGTGTGCATGAAGGCGACCGGTCCCATCATTGATCCTCGTCAAGGCCGCTGCGAGCAAAGTCGCTAATGGTGATATGGAAAACGGAGGATCAACGATGACCGGCATAGTGCTCGACGCCCAGCAAATTCAGAACGCCCCAGCTCCCGTTCGCCTCTGGCTTGAGCAGCAGATATCGGCGGCTCTCGGTCCAAGGCCGGCACCCGGAGCGTCGTCGCCTCGCCTCGTTGCTTGCACGGAAGCGCAGGCAGCGAACCTTCTCAATCGAATTAGGCAGGCGCCATCTGCTGTCGAGGTGTTCTTCGGGCTCGCCCATCCCGAGATCTCCTTCGGCGAGCCGCCGGTCGTGACGTTCCGTCTCCTCGATCTTCAGCGTCGTGCCGGTTTGGGGAACGTCACCAAGCTGCTCGAATGCCTCGGCCTGATCAATCAGGCCTTCGCCGAGATGTGTGATGATCCTGCCGCGCGGTTCTGTGATTTTGATGCTGCAGGGCATTGCTCGATTCTGCCAACCACCCAGAGCAGTATCGCTGCATTGTGGAAGGCTATCATCGCGGCGGAGCGGCCTGGCGTGCTGCCGATCGCCGCAGCCGAATAGGCGGGCGGGCGCGAGATGAACCCGAGAAGACCCTGCCGCAGGCTGACGCGGAAGTGGTCCGACTGCCTGTCGTCATCCATGGCCATCATCGCGGGGCTGCTCCTGCTCTGGCCTGGACCGGCGCAAGCAGGGGAAATCCGGGATGTGGAAACACTTGCGCCTCTGGTCGGGAAGGTCATCCAAAGTGTCGTCGGCATAAAGGTCGGCACCGAGACTTCGGCAGCCCCCCGGTCAATGGAATCTGGTCCCGAGCTTCGGCCTCGCATCATGAAGGATGTGTATGGTGCGGGCGTCGTCATCAAGGCGGAGTCCGGATTGATCGTGACGAGCAATCATCTGGTCAGCGGCGCAACGACACTTGCGGTCCGATTGCCGGATGGGCGCCAGCTCGACGCCAGGTTCGTGGTGGCCGACGAGCGATACGACCTCGCGATGCTGAGGATTTCGGCCTCCGGCCTGACCGCAGCCCGCATCGGTCGATCGATCGACGCCGAACCCGGGGATTTCGTCCTTGCGATCGGCGGCTCCTCGGGGCTCACTCAAAGCATTAGTTTCGGCATCGTCAGCGCTCTGCATCGTTCGTTGCCTGGTACTCCCTGCCAGGATCTCATTCAGACCGACGCGTTGCTGGATCGCGGCAGTGCAGGCGGGCCGCTGTTCAATCTGCAGGGCGAAGTGATCGGCATTGTTGCCGCCACCACCGGCGAGACCGAATCCGAGCGCGCCTTTGCGATTCCCTCGGATGCCATCGATCGCCTCTTCGTCAGGATGAACTAGATGTTCAATGCGCTCGTGGATCGAAGCCGTTTGATCCGATCCTAGACAGGACCCGTTGAAGCGGAGGAGTTCCAGTTGACGGGAATTCCAAAGAACGCGCTCGTGCTTGTCGGAGACGGGCGCAAGGCGTTGATGCTCCGCAACGAAGGCGACGATCGGATTCCCGCCTTGAAGGCGGAGGTTGTCTTCGAAGATCAGAACCCGGCGACGCATCTGCAAGGCACGGGCCGCGCGGGACACTTCGTCAAGGGGATCGTTTCCGGTCAACGAGGAGAGGTCGAACCGACGGACTGGCACGAGCTCGAGGAGTATCGGTTCACAAGGCGGGTTGCGCGGGCTGCGGAGACCATGGTCCGGAGTGGAAGAGCGACTGTGCTTGTCATCGTCGCTCCACCGCGTACTCTGGCGCAGCTTCGAGCGACACTCGCTCCCGATGTCAGACGCTGTATCATTGCGGAGATTCCCAAGGATCTGACCAAGCACGCCGTCCGGGAAATTGAAGAACATATTGTGGAAGCGCTTGCGTCGTCTGCACGATAGGCCCTGCGCGGCCGACAGTGTTTCAAGAGCGGGTTCAAGAGTAAGTCCGTCTCGTCGTATAGAACAGCCAGATTGCGACAGCGGCCAGCAACACTGACATTATCCGCCTGATGAGCATTGTGTTTGCCCGCTTTTCGATGCTTGGCCGGATGGCGTTCGCTGAAATCACGACAGCCGTGTGAATTACAGTCGCTATCGTGACGTATACCGTCAGCAGAATCGCGGTTTGCGACAGCAGTGGACGTGCCTCATCGATGAAAGTCGGAAAAATCGATAGATAGAAAACACCGGCCTTGGGATTGAGTAGATTGGTGATCAAGCCCCTGAGGAAGAATTCGGTATTCTCCGCCGCTTCGATTGGCTTGGTGATCTCTTGCGGCGCATCGCGCCATCCTTGCCAGGCAAGCCAAAGCAGGTAGAGCGCGCCACCCCAACGAAGGGCTTCGTAAAGCGGGGTGGAGGCAGCCACGATAGCTGCAAGGCCGAGTGACGATGCGATTCCGACCCCTAACAGGCCGAGGGCGACACCGGCTGTTGCGGCAAGACCGGCCCTGCGACCAGCCGACGCGGCAAGCACCGCGAGATAGCCCATGTTAGGTCCCGGTGTCAGTTCGATGATCGTGACCGTGAGTGCGAAAGCAAATAAAGTGTTTTCGCTCATGGCTCGATCCGTTCGCTCCCAATGCGCGGTTACCCTAGATATCGGTCTAATGGCTTGATCTGGGTCAAGTATCCCTGGTATGCCGCCGCTCTCCCGATTGCGATTTGGCATGCATGCGGCGCGTTGCCGGTAGGGGCTGCAACAGCCGCGCTTCTGCGAGTAGCTTCCGACATGGCCACCTCACCCTCGACGGCGATTGCCATATGAGCTGACCGCTCGCCGACTGCGGTGAAAAACCAACGGCTGGAAAAACTGAACGGCTTTGTTGATCCAGGTCAGTCTGGCCCGCCGTTTCTTGACCGATGCTGACAGATCATCGCGTACACGAAGCTCCGGGAGTTTGCCATGTTGGCTTTAGATGTCATGCGCACTTCTTTCGCGACGATCAAACCGGGCGCGCCATTGCTTGATGCTGTCCGTACGCTGTTGGAAACTGGCCAGCGCGCCTTGCCTGTACTCGAAGGCTCGGGGGCGCTGGTCGGTGTAATCTCCGAAGGTGACTTCCTTCACCGTCGCGAACTCGGCGTGCATTGGCCAGAGGGATTCTGGCTCGAATGGCTGCTGAGCAGAGAGGAGGGGCGGCAGCTCCGCGAGCGGACTCGGGCCCTGAGCGTCGACGCCGTGATGAGCCACAAGCCCGTTTGCGTCGACGAATGCGCGACCGTGGACGAGATCGTCGCCGAAATGGACAAGCACCAGATATCGCAAGTCATGGTTCTCCGGGATGCGCGGGTCGTTGGCATCGTTGGCCGCGTGCAGCTGATCGTCGCTCTTGAGCGAATACTTGCGCGGTCCGAGGGCGACTGACGCGGAAGCCGCGGCGGGCAATTGTGGAGCGTCCGATTGATCCGAGCACGCCTCCAGTCGAGCGCAAGAACAGTGAGAAGCAGGTTCAATGCCGTGCCTTGCCATTTAAGAAAGCTATGGCTGAATTGACCTTGCTCAAGACGCCTGTGGATGCCGTCTCGGATACTGGGCAGCGCCCCTCGAATGCTGATGAGGCTTTGCCATGATTGACCGAGTGAAGTTGCCTGCCGTCGAACAGCCCGCGGAGTACGGGGCGGACGTTGGTTGCGAAAAGCCAGGCGACCGCCACTGGCTTCTGGATGCGTTGGAAGACGACGAGGTTCGTGAGGCCCTGAAGCATAGTGAGGCCAAGCCTCTCCAAGATGGACGGCAAGTCGGCGCATGACTGATGAGGATGGTCCGCGATCAACACGTCCCGGCTCGATCCCGAGGGCGGCACACCGTGTCGATAGGACCGTCGTACATCCATGCGAGCGGCTCGAGGGCCTCGAGGAGCACACTCGCACGCCTGGCGCTCTGCGCAGCATCCTGCAATCGTCAAGCTATCAAGAGGCGGATCAGGACGAAAAATTCCTGCAGAGCGAAGCCACCCGCGGCATTCGCCTTCAACTAGATTTTCTCAAGGCCGAAACCTTGCTCCGAGAGCATCAGATCGCTCATACGATCGTCGTCTTTGGCAGCACTCGCATTTGCGAAGCACAGGCGGCGCGCCGGGCCGTCGCCTCGATAGCTGATACGCTGGCATTGAATCCCGACGATGATGGCTTGCAGCGCCGTCTCAAGACGGCACGACGTATTGCGGCGAACAGCAAATACTACAGAATCGCACGCGAGTTTGGACAGATCGTCGGTGCCGCAAGCGAAAAGGCCGTCGGCGGCCGCCTCGTGATCATGACCGGCGGCGGCCCGGGCATCATGGAAGCAGCCAACCGGGGTGCGCACGACGTCGGGGCCCAATCGATCGGACTGAACATCACCCTTCCGAAGGAGCAGGACCCTAACCCGTATGTCACACCCGAGCTGTGCTTCAGGTTCCACTATTTTGCGATGCGTAAGTTGCATCTCCTGATGCGCGCGCGGGCGCTGGTGGCGTTCCCGGGTGGCTTTGGCACGATGGACGAGCTGTTCGAAGTGTTGTCGTTGGCGCAAACCCGAAAGATTGCGCCGGTGCCGGTCGTGCTGGTTGGCGAGTCGTATTGGCGTCGCGTGTTCGATCCGGACTTCCTTGTCGAGGAGGGGGTCATCGATCCGGAAGACAGGAACCTGTTTTGGTTTGCAGAGACCGCCGAGGAAGCCTGGCAGGGTATTCTGCGGTGGTACGAGGTGGCCGGTCAGCCGCTTCTTCCGGTTGGAGAAGTCGCCTCACGGGGCCAGTCGATCAGTCGAGAGGTCGGATCGTGAAGTTATCCTTTCATGGCGCCGATCGAGCGGTGACCGGGTCCTGTCACCTGGTCGAATGCCTGAACCGACGCATTCTGATCGACTGCGGTCTTTTTCAGGGAGGCCGCGACCTGGTGGAAGACAATATTGCTGCCTTCGGGTTCGATCCCGCGACCATCGACTATGTTCTCCTGACCCATGCCCACCTCGATCACTGCGGCAGGATTCCATTGCTCGCGAAGCGAGGGTTCAGGGGTGAAGTGATCACGACTGCGGCCAGTCGCGAGCTGGTTCGCCTCGTGCTGGTCGACGCCGCGCATCTCCAGGAAGAAGACGCGCAGCGGAGAGTCCGCCAATGGCGCAGACGGGGCGAGGAAGATACGCCGTCGCCGCTTTATACCGTCGTCGATGTGCTCGGTTGCTTCGACCGGTTTGGAAGGACGGCTGAATATGGACAACCGCTGCAACTCGCAGAGGGACTCCGCGCGACCTTCTACGATGCCGGCCATATCCTGGGCTCTGCGAGCATCCTGATCGAGGCTGCCGAGCACGGCCGCACGCGTTCGGTCCTGTTCTCGGGTGACCTTGGCAATGCCGGTCGCCCCCTGCTGCGACGCCCCAGTCCCCCCGCTCGCGCCGACATTGTCGTCATGGAATCGACGTATGGAGACAGGCGCCATCGGTCGCTGAAAGACTCCATCGAGGAACTTTACGGCGCGATCAGCAGCACGCTGGCACGTGGCGGTAACGTCATCATCCCGACTTTCGCACTCGAGCGCGCCCAGGAGATCCTCTATGTGCTGCGCCAGGGGGGGGAGCGCAGCAGGCTGCCGCCGGCGCTGCAAATCTTCCTGGATTCGCCGATGGCGATCTCGGCAACCGAGATATTCGAGCGGCATTCCGAATGTCTCAGCTCCGAGGCCGCTTCCATGTTTCGGGATGGGCGGGATCCGCTGCAACCGGCAAACCTGCATCTCGCCCGAGAGAGCGCCGATTCGGTCGCCATCAACAGGGTAACCGGCGGTGCCGTCATCATGGCCGGGTCCGGCATGTGCACGGGCGGCAGAATTCGCCATCATCTCCGGCACAATATCTGGCGCAAGGAATCGGCCGTCGTATTTGTCGGATACGCCGCCTCGGGAACGATTGCGCGGCAGATCATCGATGGGGCCAAGTCCGTGCGCCTGTTCGGCGAAGACATTGCGGTTCGCAGCACGATCTACACGATCAACGGATTTTCAGCTCATGCGGACCAGCAGGAGCTGCTCGCATGGCGAAGCGCGGTCGAGGGGTGCGAGGCAACGTTCCTGGTCCACGGCGAGGAGCCCGCAATGCAGGCGCTCGCTACGCTTTTGCCGGGCCAGCGGGTCGAGCTGCCGCGTCTGGGTGACGTGTTCGATCTCTAGGCAGTCCGCGAAAGCGGGCCAGACGATCCGGTCGCTTCAGCTCGCCGCCTTCATGTCCTCGGGTGACTCGACGTAGAAGCCGGTATAGGTATCCACGAAGCAGAGGTGATCGTGCACCTTCTTGACGCCGGTGGTGTTCTCCGCGGCCACGATGGTGGCTTCGCGCGCATGGTCGCTGGTGACGATGCCATGCAGATGGACAACGCCGTTGCGGACGGTCACCTCGAAGCCGATGGGGCGCCAGCTCACGGCGTCGATCTGCCGGAGGATGCGATCGCGGATATGGTCGTCGTCTACGGTCGGATCCGGGATCTCGTGCGCCAGACTGGCTACGGCCTGGAGCAGGTTTGACCGGGTCACGATGCCGACAAGGTCCTTGCCGCGCATCACGGGCAAGCGCTTGACGCCCCTTTTCTCCATCAAATGCACCAACTCCTCGAGCGGTGTCTGTTCTTCAACCGTGACCGGATCCAGTGCCATCACGTCCTCGATCTTGCGACCGCGCTCGTGGACGAAGTCCGCGGCCGCGTGGCCGGGTCCGACCAGGAACTGGAGAAGAGCCGAACGCTTGCGTCCGGTTCCGATTTCACCGCGGCGCATAAAGTCGCTCTCCGAGACGATCCCCATCAACTTGCCGTTGTCGACGACCGGAAGGCCGCTGATGTGGTTTCGAAGCATGATGTTGGCGGCATCCTCGATTGAGGTCCGAGGCGTAATGGTGACGACATTCCTGGTCATGATCTGATGGGCGCGCATGAATGCCTCCAATGAACCTGTCGGTTCAAAATAGGGGCGTTCAGGCTCCCCGTTTTGACTTGGCTCAACTTGCCGCAACGGTGTTCGCCACGGAACGAGAGCAGCGCTCCGATACAAGCCACGGCGGCTTCGACAACGCGATTGCGACCTCGGCCAATGTGGTCGTCTACTGGCGATGGGCGACGTCGGGATCCGCAATGTATTCGATGCATTCGTACATAATATCACCCTATCGAGGGTGAGCGCGGCGTAGTGCCTGCAGCGCCAATGCTCTCAGTCGCTTCGTCGCGCTGCGTTCCGACAGCTGGATGGCGATCGATAGCGATCCGAACAGGAAGATCATCAAGATCGCTTTTAAGGTTTCGCTGGTCATAGCAGAAACTCCGAAGGCGCGGTGGTCTGAAGTTGAGCACGATCGCAGCGGAGCGTTGTTGCTCCGGATCAACAAGGCGGCTTGCAATTCTGAGATTTTTTCGCGCCACCATCAGCGTTCCTGAAGCAAACGAGACGTTCCTCGACGAGCCGCATTCAGTGAGCCTGCTTCTCCTCGAGCTTCTGATCTTCAGGAGATTTCAGGTAGAAGCCCGAGAAGCTATCGCCCCAGCAGAGGTGGTCGTGCACCTCGAGAACCCCGGGAACGTTCTCGGCCGCGACGATCGCAGCCTTGCGAAATCTGCTTTCGGTGATCACGCCGCTCAAGTGGACGATGCCGTGCCGGACGATGACGCTCAGTCCCAATGGGCACCAGGCGTTCCGTTCGATCTCGTCCAGAATGTGCCGCCGGATCTGGTCGTCGTTTTCCGTCGGAGCGGGTACGTCGCGTGCAAGGCTCGCCACCGTTCGCAGCAAGTTGCTGCGGGTGATGATGCCGACAAGCTTGCCGCTGCGAACCACCGGCAGTCGCTTGACGTTGTTCTTCTCCATCAGTTCGACGACCGCTGTCAGGGGCGCATCCTCGGCTACGGTGACCGGCGCGCGTGTCATGATCTCTGAGACCTTGCGTCCATGCTCGAATACGTAGTCCTCGGCCCATTGTCCTGGTCCGAGGACGAAAGTCGTCAACCAGTTGCGCTTCCGTTCGGTGCCGATCTCGCTGCGATGAAGGAAATCCCCTTCGGTGATAATGCCGACGAGCGTGCCGTCGCGATCGAGCACGGGAAGCCCGCTGACACGGTGCTGAAGCATGATGTTTGCCGCATCGAGGATGGTGCTGTCCGGCGTTGTCGAAAGTACCCTACGGGCCATGATCTGGTGCGCGTACATTCGAATATCTCCGATCGCTCTGGAACGTGATGTTCAGATTAGTTTCTGATGGTTGGGATGTGTTGATCTGACGCAAGCGGAAAACTGCGCGCGGTTTGATCTGGCGCAATGTCACGCGTGATCGTTGCGATATAAAGTGTGGGTCCTTGCAGGCCGAACACGCACGTCCTTCAGAGAGGCCAGATCGTGTTGCCGGGCTGTGTTGGATGAAGGGCGGCGTTCGCCGATGCATCCCCGTCGGTAGGAGCCGCCCTTCCCCTGGACCGTTCCAATCTCGAAGACCGAGGGTCGCATGCAAAAGGACTATGCCGACGTCTGCAAGCACATCTCCAGCAATCTGGGCCAGCTGCGCAAGGGTATTCCGGAGACCATGCGAGCATTCTCGGCCATGGCGCAGGCGGCAACCAGAAATGGCGCGCTTGATGCACGAACAAAGGAATTGATCGCGCTCGCGCTCGGCGTTGCCGCTCACTGCGACGGCTGCATCGGCTTCCACGCCGAGGCCCTGGTCAAACTTGGGGTCGGCCGCAAGGAGCTCGAGGAGACGCTCGGATTGGCGATCTACATGGGCGGTGGACCATCCCTGATGTACGCCGCTGACGCGCTCGGGGCTTACGACCAGTTTCAGGAGCGCGCGGTGGTTGCCGAGCCGGCGATGGATTGATCCGATCGACGCCACGCGCCGCGAGGCGGTAGGCGAAACTACCGGAAGGGACCGGAGCTGTCGTGCTTCGATAACTGGGAGATTTGTGTGGCGTGCCCTGGATATGCCAAGCAGCGGTCGTCGCAGCAACACGGAACCGAAGTGCAGCCGCCACGTCAGGCGGCGAAGAGTACCGTTGAGGTCGCGCAGAAGAAGCCGCGTGCCGAAAAGCCTCAGGACGACGCTTCATATTGGGCGTCCCGCGCCGAGCGAACGAAGCGCCAGGCTGCACGACATCAGGACCAGGCGACTCGCGACCACTTCATGAAGATTGCGGCCGGATATGAGGCGCTCGCGTGCTCGGCACGCAGCGTCGGGCGGGGTCCAGATTAGGCCGGCGACCGACGAAGAGTTCAGGGATCAAGGCAATCTTGAGCTGGCTCAACGTTGGCAGCGCCGCCGTGCGCGATAGTAGGCGATCATTTCAGCTTGGTGGAGCAGGCACATGTATTTGGCCAATGTCATGGTTTACGTCGATCCTCAGCAGCAGGACGAGGGACAGGTTCGCGTCGCCGAAGGCATTGCGGACAAGTTTCATGCATCGATGATCGGCGTTTCAGCGTCCGCCATCGACCCGCCCTTTGTCGCCGAAGGGGTGATCATCGAGCAGACCACCGAGGATGATATCAGGCGGATGCGGGCCGATCTCGCGGCGAAGGGCGAGTGGTTCAGGAAGATTGCCGGGCGGGAGCGCCATAAGGTGGAATGGCGATGGGCGCTGGAATCACCGACTGCGTTCCTGGCGGAGCAGGCCAGGGTGGCAGATCTGGTTGTCTTCAAGCGCCGGAAAGTCGAGTCCGACAATTTCCATTACCTCGACTCGGCCGAGGCCATCCTGCGGATGGGACGTCCCACGCTGTCGGTGCCGGAAGGCGTGACCGGCTTGTCGGCCGACCGCATCGTCGTCGGCTGGAAGGACACCCGCGAGGCCCGCCTGGCGATTCGGGACGCGTTGCCCTTCCTGACCCGGGCTTCGAGGGTGACCGTTGCCGAAATCTGCACGTCTGACGAGCAGGACGCAGCCACCCGCCGCTTGCGAGATGTCGCAAGCTATCTCGAGCGGCACAGCGTCAATTGCCAGTTCGACGTTCGCGTCCACACGGCCGAGCCGGACGCAGAGTACCTTGTCAGGTTGGCAAGGAACGAAGGCGCAGACCTCATCGTCACCGGAGGCTATGGACATAGCCGGCTCGGAGAATGGATGTTCGGCGGCATGACGCGCGGCTTGCTGCGGCACGCCCCAATCTGCTTGCTGATGTCGCATTAGATCGGCTGCGTCCTCCGAGGCTGGCGCTGGTTGGTGATCTGCACTGCGTGATTTGATCACGATCAAGGGCCGTGAGCCGGAATACGTTCAAATGAAGCTGTATCAAAGGAGGCACATGGGCCATGACACGCAACGTCGGACTCATTGATCAGTACGCCCGTATCATCATCGGCTTGGCTCTGATCGCATATACCCTGAAGGACGGCTCGCTCGGAGCAGGATGGCTGGTCGCCGGGACCCTCGGATTTGTCCTGATTGCAACAGCATTCTTCTCGTACTGCCCGCTCTACACGTTGCTGGGAATCAACACTCGGCAGAAGTCGAGCTCGGTCTAGAGATCTGATAACCAATAATGAATGAAAACCTCACTCTTGCCGAGTTGCGGTCCCGACTCAATCGTCTCGGCGCGGGCGCTGTCTTGAGAATTTCCGATCGTGATTATGAGCGGCTATTTGGGATCAACGAGGTCGCTGCCGCCAAGGCCGCACAATTTGCCAGGAAGCATCATTGTGTGAGCGTTCCGGGAGAGGGCTCGGTGTACTTCCGAAAGTCTAACTGCGACGCGTATGGTTCAGCCGAGTTGGTGCCGGACGCGCCCCCGATGTCCCACTGAGCCCGAAATCCGTTCAACCGACCTTCAGTCGAGCGTGATGATAGTCAGAAGCAGCTGGAAGATCTGCCAGCCGGCGGCGACCAGCAGTGCTCCGACGATCAGCAGACGGCCGTACCATGAGACGGTCGGGCCGTTTCGACGCTGGTGGCGTCGGGCCAAATGATTGAATGTTGGGGCCGGCGTAGAGGCTGTAGCGGCCCGAGCATCGCGATCGCTCGTGTCGTCAAGTCTCTGTGCGCTCCGTTGCCGTGATCGATCCATTTGTGGTCGAAGCCATTTATCGTACCAGTGCAAGGATCGCATTCGGGGGAAGAATGGCCTTGATGCGGATCAACTCTGATCCGCGCTCCCGCCGATGGGTGGTGTCCGTGGGTCATCCATTCAGTGCGGCATCGCTGGCGGGATGCTGTCGCGCCATCGTAGCGCGGTTTGGCTGGGCGGCGGCTGGGAGCGCAAGATGCTTTCCAGCCTCGGCCATGGCGAGGTAGCTGATCGTTATCAAAGCAATCGCGCCGAGGAGCACAGGCGGCAGGTACGCGAAACCGAACAAGGAACCGAACGGTCCCAGCGCCAGGAAGATGCCTGAAGCAAGTGCGCCCAGCGAGCCCAACGCCAGGATGCGATGCGGGCGGCTGGCGCGCCACGGCGGCCGCCGCGAGCGGATCAGGAAGATCACGAGGATCTGCGTAGCGATCGATTCCAGGAACCAGCCGGTTTGGAACGCAGCCGCATCGGCATGGAATATCTTCAGGAGAATGGTGAAAGTCGCGACGTCGAACAGCGATGAAATCGAGCCCATGACGAACGTGAACCGCAGGATATCCGCCATATTCCATGATTGGGGTCTCTCGGCATCCTCCTCGTCGATTTCATCGAATGGAATACCGATCTCGGAGAGATCGTAAAGCAGGTTGTTGAGGAGGATCTGCAGCGGCAACAGCGGCAGGAACGGCAGCGCAATGGATGCCAGCGCCATCGATAGCATGTTGCCGAAATTCGAGCTGGTTCCCATGCGGACATATTTCAGGATGTTCGCGAACGTTCGTCGTCCCTCGATCACGCCCGCGCCCAGCACCGACAGGTCCGGCGCCAGCAGGATCATGTCCGCGGCGGCGCGTGCCACTTCGGTCGCGCCGGCGACGGAAATTCCGACATGGGCGGCGTGAATCGCCGGAGCGTCGTTGACGCCGTCGCCCATGAAGCCGACGACGTGACCGCGCTGGCGCAGAGCCCGGATGATCCGCCTCTTCTGCTCGGGATCGATCCTGGCGAACAGGTCGACATCCTCGATCTGCGCAGCGAGCGCCGGATCGCTCAAATCGGCGATCTCGGTGCCGGTCAGGATACGACCCGAGGGGAGGCCGACGGCATCCGCGACATGCGCGACCACCGCAGCGTGGTCTCCGGAGAGGACCTTGATGCCGACGCCTCGTGCCCGCAGCTCCCGGACCGAGGTGGCCGCATCGCGCTTGGGAGGGTCCGCGAAGGCGCAGAAGCCGACTACCGTAAGGACGGCTTCGTCCTCGGTCGCAACATCGACCTGATCCGGGGGCATGGTCCGGATAGCGACGGCGAGCAGTCGAAAGCCTTGCCGGGCATGGTCATCCTGCAGACGAACGAGCTGGGCGCGATGGTTGTCGTCCAGCGGTCGGGCCAAGCCATCGACCTCGACCGCGACCGCGCGGGCCATGATCGCTTCCGGCGCGCCCTTGACGATCAGAAATCGGTCGCGGCCTCGCGCCGCAAGGACCGAGAGGCAGCGCCGCTCGAAGTCAAACGGGATCTCGGCGAGCCGGGTCCAGGCGCTGCTTCCCGGCGGGCTGTCTGCGGCAAGTAACGCCTCATCCAGCGGGCTGTGGATGCCGGTCTGGAACGCGCTGTTCAATCGGGCCAGCTCGAGCACCCGATCGCTGGGGCGTCCCGCAGGGTCCAGATGCGCCGCGAGCGTGATCTTGGCTTCGGTCAGCGTACCTGTCTTGTCGACGCATAGCGTATCCATCGCACCGAGATCGTGGATCGCGGACAATCTCTTGACGATCACCTGCCGCTTCGCCATCCGCTGCGCCCCGCGCGCCAACGTCACCGTCATCACCATCGGCAAGAGCTCGGGTGTCAGGCCGACGGCCAGCGCGACGGCAAACAGGAATGATTCCATGGCCGGCCGATGCGCCACGAGGTGGGCGAGCAGCACGAACAGCGTCAAGAAAAGCGTCAGCTTGAGAATGAGCAGGCCAAGCTTCTGGACGCCCTGCTCGAGGGCGCTTGGGGGATCGTTGGCCAACAGCTCGGCGCTGATCATGCCGAAGCGCGTACGACGCCCGGTCTCGACGACAAGCATCATCCCGCTACCGCCGACGACGCTGGTGCCGGCGAACAGGGCATTGCTCGCTTCCGCGGGCAGACTCGTGGCGCACGGCTCCGTCGTCTTCGCGGCCGGAAACGGTTCACCCGTCATGAGGGCCTCGTTCAGCTGGAAATCGCGGGCCATAAGCGCGACCCCGTCGGCCGGCACGAGGTCGCCGGTTCGCAACTCCACGACGTCTCCGGGGACGAGTTCGCTGATCGGGAGCGCCACAATTGCCCCATCGCGAATGACATCGGCCTCGATGGCAACCGAGCGCCGCAAGGCATCGGCAGCGACTTCAGCGCGATGTTCCTGCAGGATGTCCAGCGTCAGTGACAGGCCCACGACTATCGTAATGATCACAAAGCTCGCGAGATCGCCGCTGAACCCCGACACGGCTGCCGCCACGATCAGGATGGCGATCAGCGGATTGACCAGACGATGTACGATCTTCTGCAGGATCGATCGCGTGCGCGACGGCTCTGCGAGGTTCGGGCCGATCAGGGCGAGCCGCTTTTCGGCTTCCTGTTGGCGCAGACCGCACCGTTCGGTGTCGAGACTGCGCAAGAGCGAATTGGTTGGCTCCCGCCAGAACGCTTCAACGGCTGGGCCATACGCAGACGGCTTGAGCGGCATAAGGATCTCGCGGTGCTGGAAGGTTTGGCAACGCAACCTAGTGCAGCCGGTTGGGTCCGGGATTGATGTGGCTCAAGCCGGCCCGGCCAAGACACGCATTGCCGGGCATCCATTGGCTAACGTTTGATTTGATAGGGGACACCGTAGTTCCACGGTGTACACAGTAACGTATGTTGTTATGCCTGCGTCGGTTTGACAAAATAGCTTCCTGGCTCCTATGCGGGGAATGAGCCATGGCTGATTTCGTTTTCAAGGCCAACATCGCCCACTACAAAGAACTGCTGGCCACTGAGACTGACGCGCGGAAGATCGAAATGCTTCATAAGCTGCTGGCTGAGGAAGAAGCCAAGCTGGCCGAGTGGCGCAAGCAAAACTCGAGATCAAAGGCCGCGGAGTAAGGCCCGTGTCACGATGATAGGCAGGGCAACGGGCAGCCTATTGGGCCGGACCGCTTCCGCTTGCATCGGGACAGATTGCGTTGCGAGGTGCGACAGAAAATCGCAAACCGGGTTGATGGAGATCAAGTCCGACACGCCGGTAATCCGCTTTGCTCGGGTGGCGCAGATTCCCCAACTGCGCACAGCCAGTCCCACTGAAGCTGCCGGCAGGCGTAAGCTGGGCAGCTTCTTTGGGCGGGGTGTTTTGGTCGGAGTCCTTTAGATATTGATGAGAACCTACTACTTCGACACGAAGGACGGTGTCCCGGTCCGTGATCGGATCGGACTTGAATTCGCGAGCGCTGCCGCCGCGATCACGCATAGCAAGCAAATGGCGAGCAGGATTCGCAGCGAGAATCCCTCTGGCGACGTCGATCGTCACGTGGTGGTCATCGACGAGTCGGGCGAGGAAATTCACCGGGAGGCGATCTATCCTGCCTGAAAACCGAGCTGGCGCCTGACGACGCCCAAGCGCCATCGGCCCGATCATCGGGGCCTCTCGCCAGCCTACAAGGGCCGATCGTCTTCTGTCGAAGGCTCTTCCTCCAACGAGACAAAGTCGCCCCCGCCATAGTCCTCCTCCGGCGGCGGGTAGGCGATTTTCACCAACTGGTCGTCGACCCGCTTCACGCCCGCAACGTTCTCCACCGCAACGGTCGTGGCCTTGCGCGCATTGTCGTTCCGGATGTTACCGCGCAAGCTGACGACCCCGTCGCGCACACTCACGTTCAGTGCAGCGGGCCCCCAGGGCGCATGCGCCAGTGCTGCAATGACAGATGCGCAAATCTGATCGTCGTTGCCGGAGGGGGAGGATAGGTCGAGGCGAAGGTTCGCGATGGCAGTCATGAAATCCGTGCGTGTGACCATCCCGACCAGCTTCTTGTCGCGTATGACCGGAAACCGCGTCACGCCGTGCGACTCCATGAGTTGAACGACCTGTTCGAGCGGGGTGTCCTCCTCGATCGTGATGGGGTTGGGCGACATGATCTGATTGACCGTGCGGCCGTGTTGACGGGCGAAGTCGAGTGCGACCTGGCTCGTGCCCGCGAGCATCGCAAGCCAGCGGCCGCGACGCTTCTCCGTTCCAACTTCGACGCGGCGGATGAAATCTCCGTCCGACAGGATCCCGACGAGCGCTCCATCCCGATCGACGACAGGAAGGCCGCTGATGTGATGGGACAGCATCGTCTTGATGGCATCGATCACCGATGCATCGGCATCGATTGTGATGACGTTCCGTGACATGATCTCCCGTACGAGCACGGCGTAGATCCTCCGACATGAGCTGACAAACCTCAGCTAACTCCTGGAAAGAGCAACGTGCGTTGATCCTTATCAACCGGACAATCGTGCAATTGCGCTGATATGCCCGGCATTGGGCAGGCAGCCGAGTTGGGCAAGCCGCCGACAGCTGGTAAAGATCCATGCTTTTTGAATGTTCGACCGGCCACCTGAACGGCGTGACCCCGGTACATCGACCTGCAAGACGGTACATGCAGGTAGATCGAGGCCGGTCGCCGGAACCGACCTGAACCATGTCCGGTAATCAGCCTCGCCGAATGCGGAGCCGTGGGATAGTTGTGTAGCGCGGCAGCCTGTTCTGCCCATGGGTGATCGCCAGGCGGCCGGTCATCGGACCTTGGCGCGCCCTTCGCTCACGCCGCCATGATCCGGTTCGACATCGCGCGGTTGCGCAGTTCCACCCGGCGCGAGGTCGGAAGCGAGATCACGCCGTTCTGCTCGAGCTGGGTAAAGGTGCGTGACACCGTTTCGATCGTCAGGCCGAGATAGTCGGCGATATCCTGGCGCGACATCGGAAGCTCGATGGCGGCATTCTTGACGGCGCGGCGCGCCATGTCGTGAAGGAAGCCGACGACACGATCTTCGGCGCTGCAGATCAGGAGCATCAGATGCTCCTGGAAACGGCGCAGCTCCTGGGCCGTAGCATCCCACAGCTGGCGTGCCAGATCCTTTTCGTGGCTGGCACGGACCATGAGCGCGGCGCGCTTGACGACGATGACCCGGGCCTCGGAGATGGCCTCAGCCGAAGAGATATGGGTCTCGCCGGCCTCGAAGCCGAAGATATCGCCGGGCAGATAAAATGCGCCGATCTGGCGACGTCCGTCTTCCAGAATCTTGTAGGTTCGGACGGCGCCGGAAACGACCTGGTAGAGGTATTCCGCGGCCTCATCCTCGCCGTAAATCTCGCTGTTGCGTGCGAACCGCATCGGCGTCCCAATCATGCCGAAGGGCCCCTCAACGCGCGCCTGTCGGCTGAGGATGCTGGTCGGATGACGGCTGCTCTCGAGAGAAATGGCGTTCTGGGTCTGCATGGCGACGCTCCATGGATGGAAAGATCGATGGAGGCAGATTGATCGCATCTCCTGGATCGGGAAATTTGGATATTTCCCCTAAGTAGAAGCCACTTACGTGTTTATACGTAGGTGCTGGACAAAGTAGCCGCGCGTCGAGACACCGGTCGCGCGGCGCGGCGCGTCGCTCGAGAGAAGAGGCTAGCGGCCGTTCTTGTCGGGATAGGCAGCGCGCGTGCTGGCTCGATTCCCGTCCTCTTCCCGAAGCCAGCGCGTCGTGCTGCGATCGGTCACGGCGAGCACGAGCGCAAAGAGCGAGAAGATGAGACAGACGGCCGTCACGACAAGCAGTGTGCTCATTGCCATGTTGGGCTCCTCGATTGATCAGCCGGCCGCCTTGATGTCTTCCGGCGACTCCACGTAATACCCGGAATATCCGTCGACGAAGCAGAGGTGATCATGGACTTCCTTGACGCCCGAGGTGTTCTCGGCGAGCACGATCGCGGCCTGACGCGCGCGGTCATCGAAGATCAGGCCGTGCAGATGCACGATGCCGTTGCGCACCCAGACCTGGAAGCCGGCGGGACGCCAGCCGGTGGCGTTGATTTCGCGCAGGATGCGTTCACGGATATGGCCGTCATCGGCGGTCGGATCGGGAACTTCGCGCGCCAGCGATGCGACGGCCTGCAGGATGTCCGCCCGGGTGACGATTCCGACCATGGTCTTGCCATTTACGACCGGTACCCGCTTCACGCCATGCTTGTGCATCAGATGCACGATCTCCTCGAGCGGCGTCTGCTCCTCGACGGTGATCGGGTTCGCCGTCATGACGTCTTCGACCTTGCGGCCGCGCTCATGGACGAAATCGGTCGCGGCACGACCGACGCCGGTGAACAGCTCCAGCCATGCTGAGCGCTTGTGTCCTGTGCCGATCTCGCTGCGTTCCAGGAAATCTCCCTCGGACACCATGCCCCTGAGCGTGCCGTCTTCGTCCATCACCGGCAGACCGCTGAGATGGCATCGCAGCATGATGTTGGCCGCATCCAGGATCTTCGTGTGCGGGCTGACGGCGATGATGTGCTTGGTCATGATCTGATGCGCGCGCATGTTTGGACCTCCGTGTTGAGAAACGAACAATAAAGTTTCGCGTGCCCCGCACGTTGACTTGGCTCAACGGCCTGCCGGGCCGCGCTCCAGAGATTTCAAGAACAGCATGAAGTCGCCCACCTGGTCCGGCTCGAAGCTGAACTGCGGCATGGTCGGATGGCCGGTGACGATCCCTTCCGCCAGTGCTTCCTGCAGCATCTCGACTGGATAGCGTTCGTGCAATGTCCGGAACGGTGGTGCTATCTTCAGCGGGCTCGGGCTGACCCGGTCGATCGAATGGCAGCGGGCGCAGTAAAACTGCGCAAGGCGTCTGCCTTGCGCCTCGTCGGCAGCGGCCGGAGTCAGCGCGGCACAGATCGTGCCGATGATGACGAGGCCGCGAGCGGCGTGACGCTGAAATGTCCTGGCAGGATGTTTCACGAGACGGCTCGCGCTTAGTGAGACATCAGGACGGGGACGGTCATCGCACGCAGCATGTCGCGCGTCACGCCGCCGAGCAGGGTTTCCTGCAGGCGGGAGTGGCCGTATCCGCCCATCACCAGAAGGTCGAGGCTCTCATCCGCCGCGATCGACAGCAGGATCGACTGAACTTCCGACTTTGACGCAGGCAACGACGTGATCTTGGCCGGAAGACCCTCCCTTGCAAGATAGCGCACCAGATGATCGGTGGAGGCTTCTGAGGGGATCGGATCGGTCCCATCGATGGTGATGATGACGAGAGCGTCAGCTGCGCGCAGCAGCGGCATTGCGTCGTGGAGGGCGCGGGCAGCAAGCCGGCTGCCGTCCCAGCAGATCCCGATTCGCTTCGCCGAGAATGCGCCATGGAAGGTGTAGGGCATGAACAAGACGGGACCGCCGGCCTGGAACAATAGCTCCCGTGGAATCACGTTGTCGTAGCTGTTGTACTCGCCCTGCGGCTGCACCACCAAGGTCAGGTCATGCAGTCGCGCGCTGGCGCAGATCATCTCGCGCGCATCGATGGGGAGCGCCCCCACGGCGCGGGTCGCGTAGGATATCCCTGCATTCCGCGCCTCGATATCGAAGACGCGGAGCGCAGCCTCGGCGCGTTCCAGGGCCTGTGCATGTTCAGCCTCGAACAGCGAGGCCACCGCCACGCTCCCTTCGACGACGAGCGGTACGCTGGCAGTCTCGTAGCCGATCGCCATTGCGTCGAGATGCGCGCCCGTGCCGAGCGCGAGCGAGACCGATCCGTCGACTGCGGGACGTGGCGACAGCTCCGTCGGAATGTGGACGAGGATGTTCTTGAACATGGCCGTTCTCCAAAGGGGTGGAAAAGCATGTGCCATCAGAGCACGGGTCGAGGCTGGCCAATTTGATCTGCCTCATGCGCGTTCGCGGATTTTGATTGAGCGAGATCAATCATCGAGCCTGCAAACTCGCGCAAATGTTGAGCGCAGCTTGGAGGAGTCGGCATGGCGCGCGTCGCATTGGTTACCGGGGGGAGCAGGGGAATTGGCGCTGCGATTTCGCGCGCCCTCGCCGCTGGCGGATGCCGGGTTGCTGCCTGCTATGCCGGAAATGCGGGCGCCGCACGGTCGTTTCAGGATCAGACCGGAATTCCCGTATTCCAGTGGGATGTCGCGAACTTCCAGGCCTGCGCAGCCGGTGTTGGCCAGGTGGAGGCGGCGCTGGGCCCAATCGACATCCTGGTCAACAACGCCGGTATCGTGCGCGACGCCACACTGCACCGAATGACCAAGCCGCAATGGGACGCGGTGATTCGAACAGATCTCGATTCGCTGTTCAACATGTGCCGGCCTCTCATCGAGGGCATGCGGGCGCGCAAGTTCGGGCGGATCATCAACATCTCGTCGATCAATGGTCAGAAGGGCCAGATCGGCCAGACGAACTATGCCGCGGCCAAGGCCGCCGAGCTTGGCTTCACCCGCGCGCTCGCGCTCGAAAGCGCGCGGTTCGGGATCACGGTCAATGCAATCTGCCCGGGTTACATCAATACCGAGATGCTGGCCGCGGTGCCGGCCGATGTCATGCAGAACGCCATTCTGCCGCAGATCCCGGTCGGGCGGCTGGGACATCCGGAAGAAATTGCCCGTGCCGTTGCGTTTCTTGCCGCCGATGAAGCAGGGTTCATCACCGGGTCGACGCTGTCGATCAATGGCGGTCAACACATGTGCTGAATGGGAGAGATGACAATGCTCGCAACCGATGTGATGCGCAGTTCATTCGCGTCGATAAAGCCGACCACCACAGTGCTCAGTGCCGTCGAGCTGCTGCTTGAAACCGATCAGCGCGGCCTGCCGGTGATCGACGACGCCGGTGACCTCGTCGGCATGGTGTCGGAGGGCGATTTCCTCCACCGCGACGAGCTTGGTATCAGCCCGCCGTCAGGAAACTGGCTGGAGTCCCTGCTTGGCATTGCGGAGAATACGCCTGAACGCGAGCGCATGCGCACCCTGCAGGTCGGCTCGCTCATGAGTGGCTCGCCGATCACCGTCGATGTCGAGGCCTCGATCGAGGACGTCGTCACGCAGATGGATATCTACAACGTCGCCCAGATTCCGGTGCTCGGCGCCGGAACGGTCGTCGGTATCGTCAGCCGCAGGGAACTGCTTGCGGCATTGGCGCGCCGATTGAGAGAAGCAGAGAAGGCAAGCACCGGAGTTACTTCATGAGCGAGATGACCCTGCAATCACATGCACACGCCGTCGTTTGGATCGATCACCTTGTCGCGAAGGTTTTCGGCATTGGGTTGACGGGCGTCAGCGCGACGGCCGTCCACGCGCACCTGGCGTCGCAGCATCTGCATCACAAGGCGAATACGATCGGCGATGGTCGCGTCCAGGCCGATGCGACATTTCTTGCCAGGGTGAGCGAGGCCGTAAGTGGTTGCAGCGATTTGCTCGTCATCGGTCCGGGTATCGAGAAGTCCGAGCTGACGCAGTATCTCAAGACGGAGCGGCCCGACCTCAATTTGCATGTCGAGCCGAGCGATCATCCCACCGATGCCGAGATCGTGGCACTGGGTCGGAAGCAATTCCGCCTCGGCTGAGCGGCAAAGGCCCGCGTCTCAGCGGCTGCCAGACCGAAAGATAGTTGCGTCCGAGCCCATCCGGCTCGAGCAAGGAGACGAGCGATGACAGTCCAAGCAGTTCTCGACCAGCCGACAACTCCTGCCAATGACGATGTGACGGGTGCCGGAACGCCCGCCTTAGTACGGCCCGAAGTCGAGGCATTGACGGGGGCCCAATCGCTTGACCAACTCGTTCATGCGGCGATGGCGCGATGGACCGGGGGGCTCTCACCGGCCGGCCTCGCACTCGCTTTCGCCGATTGGCAACTCCACCTTGCGGCCTCACCCGGAAAACGGCTTCAACTGGCGCTGAATGCGCTAGCTGACGGCGCGCGCTTCGCGCGCATGGTGTCGACGCCGCATGCGGCCTGGCAGCCCTGGTTCATGGTCAAGCCTCAACCGGGTGACAACCGATTTGCCGGCCAGGACTGGACATTGCCGGCCTTCAACGTCATGGCGCAGGCATTCCTGCTGAGTGAGCAATGGTGGCATTCGGCGACCAGCGGCCTGCGCGGCGTCTCAAAAGCAAATGCGGCGGTCGTGGATTTCGCCGTCCGGCAATGCCTCGATGTTGTTGCGCCGTCCAACTTTCCGTTCAGCAACCCCGAGGTCCTGCGCGAGGCCATGGACTCGGGTGGCGGCAACTTCGTGTCGGGCTGGCATAACTGGTTGGAAGACTGCAGGGCCCTGTTGAGCGCCAAGCCGTCCGGACCGGACCAATTTGTGGTCGGCAAGGACGTTGCCGCGACCAAGGGCAAGGTTGTCTACCGGAATGAGCTGATCGAGCTCATCCAATACGCGCCGGCAACCGCCGACGTTTGCCCCGAGCCGGTGCTGATCGTGCCGGCCTGGATCATGAAGTATTACATCCTCGATCTCTCGCCGCAGAATTCGCTCGTACGGTTCCTGGTCGAGCGCGGCTTCACCGTGTTCATGATCTCGTGGCGAAATCCAGAGCCGGCCGATCGCGAACTTGGTCTCGATCACTATCGCGAGCTTGGGATCGACGCCGCGATCGACGTGATCAATCAGCTTGTTCCCGAACGTCCGATCCATGCGGCTGGCTACTGCCTCGGTGGAACGCTACTCGCAATCGCAGCAGCTCGGCTGCAGAAGGAGCGGCCCGGCTGCCTGCGCTCGGTAACGCTCTTGGCAGCCCAGGTCGATTTCACCGACGCCGGCGAACTGACGCTCTTCATCAATGAAAGCCAGGTCGCGTTCCTCGAGGATATGATGCGGCAGCGCGGCGTGCTCGAGACGGCGCAGATGGCCGGTGCGTTCCAGCTGCTGCGGTCGAACGACTTGATCTGGTCGCGCCTGGTCCGCGACTATCTCATGGGCGAGCGCGCCGCGCCGAGTGACCTGATGTCATGGAACGCGGACGCGACCCGCATGCCCTACCGGATGCATTCGGACTATCTGCGCAAGCTGTTTCTCAACAACGACCTTGCCGAGGGCCGCTATTTGGTGGACGGACAGCCGGTGGCGCTTTCCGATCTTCGTGTCCCCATGTTTGCGGTCGGCACTGTCCGCGATCACGTCGCGCCCTGGCGGTCGGTTCACAAGATTCACCTGTTGGCCGATGCTGATATCGCCTTCGTGCTGGCGAGCGGCGGTCACAACGCCGGCATCGTTGCTCCGCCGTCGGAGGAGGGGCACAGCTATCAGCTGTTGGAGAAGAAGGCGGATCAACCCTATGTCGGCCCCGACGAGTGGCTGCGGAAGGCGGCCCATCGCGACGGATCCTGGTGGCTGGAGTGGGTTCGTTTCCTCACGGCGCATTCGGGTGCGTGGGTGCCGGCGCAATCGGTGCTTCACGCGCCCGAGGGTGTATCGTCGCTTGGTGATGCGCCGGGACAGTACGTCCTCCAGCATTGAACGTCGCACCGGCTTGATCTGTCGCAAATCCCCTCCGCCGCGAGCCGTTACGATGAAAGGGTCGCACCAGGTTGCAGCGAGGAAGCCATGAGTCTGATCCTCCGCGTTTTCTTCATACTTGCGGGATCCATCACCGCGCTGTTCGTCGCGCGCGATTCTCTGAACTTTGACGTCATGCAAATGTTCGTGGCCATCCTGCTCGTGATCGGGCTCCTGTTGGCCGGCAGTCTCTGGAGCCTGTGGCGGCAAACGTGACAGCTCGAACTCGGTCGATGGCCGTGGGATTGGGGCGTCCGTTATGGTTCGCCGGTATCGGCGCCATTCGCCCAAAATATTGCTTTTGCACTTCACGTAGGCGCTGGCATCGGCGATGCAGCAGGGCTCGAAACGACTGAGCGCGCCGAGGGCCGGCTGTTCAGGCCGGCCCTCGGAAAGCAGATGGCGTATTTCGTCGACGCGTCCGGAATGGAACCGTCTATCGTCCTTCGAACCCGGAAGAGCCCTTGGTGATGTTCATGAACATCAGGGCTATTGCAGATGCGGCAGCAACAAATGCCGCGGTCCATCTGACGGTGGAGACGGCAAAGGCGGCGTCAAGCCGCCAGCTTGTGGGTACCGGCTCCGTCGAGGCAAGCGGTACCACATCCGGAAAGTACCAATTGCAGAGTAGAGCGAGCACGACCGCGAGGATCGCACTACCGAAAAAGACGAAGGTTAATCGCCGTTTCATGGAACTCCTCCTGTCAATGGGAGAATGTTGCCAGACCTGACGGCATCGACCAATTCAGGAGTTTCCCTTAGGCGATGTACCGCTCGCCCGTTCCGTTGGGGACGCGAGCGGGCCGGAAATACTGCGTTCAAGCGTGGTGGAGGGCGTGCCGGAAGCGTCTACAATATCCCAATCGATCATTCCGGTTTCAATGTTGTCTTGGATCAGGACTACATCGGACGTCGCGTCCGACGCGTCGTTCCGCCGCGATGCCACGCGGTGCAGCCGTGTGGCGCGCCCGGCGGTCAGGAAAATGCCGCGAAAGTCAACTTTTGCGTCGCGAGCAACGGCTTCAGCGCCACCACGCTCCGCCGGCTTCAGGAAGACCGCATCGAGTATTACCGAAATGCCCTGGCCCAATGTGTGCGCGGCATGCTCGAGCATGGTCTGGTAGACGCGGTTCGATGCTTCGGGAGTATAGGTCTCCGGCGATAATATGGCGTGCTCGGCAACGTGATGGAGCTGCTTGCGAATGACATCCGATCGCAGGACCAGCGCGCCCGGGGGCGGCGCGATCAGATGCGCCATGTCGCGCGCCAGCACGCTCTTGCCGGTCCCGGACTTCCCGCCAACTGCAATCAGGCGGGGCGGCTCTGGCTCAATGAGGCGGCGTGCAAGCTCGAAATAGCGCTTCGCTTGGGCGTCGATTGCTTGATCGAGCCGGTGCTGCCGTGCCTTGGTGAAGAGCACGTTGGCCCGGATCGCTGCGCGCATTGATAGGAAAAGTGGCAGCAAACACAAAGCACCCGATTGCGAATCCCAGGCGGTCTGCATGTAGCTATTGAACAGCCTGTTGGCCACGATCTCTCGTCGGAAGTACAGCAGGTCCATCAGTGGAAATGCGAGGTCGTAGAGGACGTCGGTCGTCGCGATATTGGGGTCAAACTCGATCGCATCGAACAGAACGGGCTCGCCGTCGAGCAGGACGATGTTGCCGAGATGTGCATCGCCGTGACAGTAACGGACCTGCCCTGCGGCGGCGCGGCGGTGCAACAGTTCGAGGTTGCGCGCGAGGGCCTGATGGCTCAGTTCGTGCAACCCATCAATCTCTTCCCGGGAGAGAGCTGGTGCGGCGCAAAACTGCTCCGTATTGCGATCGATGATGACAGGCAGCGAGGCAAGCCATGGGGATCCTTCGCGTCCGATTGCGGTCCGATGAGATTCGAGCAGGATGGCGGCCAGTCTCTCGCCGAGTTGCGGCTGGATTGCATCTTGCTCGGCGAGATGATCGAGCGTCTTGTTTTCATCGAAGCGAGCCATTTCGACGGCCCATTCGACAACCGGTCCAGTCCCCTCGACCGCAAGCCCATCGCGCCCACGCGTGATCGGAACCACCCTGCGATAGATGGAAGGGGCGTGGCGCTTGTTGATGGCAATTTCATCCTCGCAAGCGCGCCGCCGCTTCTCCAATGTCGAGAAGTCGAGATAGGGTAGCTTGACCGCTCGCTTGATCTTCAGGACGCGCGAAGGTTCGAGAAAGACGATCGAACAATGGGTGTCGATCCGCTTTACCGCCGCGTTCGGTTGGCCAGACCCGGCCAGGAATGACAATACAGCGGCTTGGCCGGTCTCGCCTGTGGCCGCCTCTGGTGATGATGCCGGCGTCATCATGGCTTCAAGACGGCTGCGCCGACGAGCTTGCCGTCCCGCAGGCGCGCGAGTGCTTCATTCGCCTGGTCCAACGGAAAGACGGTGACGTGTGTCCGGATTCCAGCCTTTGTCGCCGTCTCGAGAAAGTCGACGCCATCTTGTCGCGTGAGGTTGGCAACGGAGACGATCTGCCGTTCACCCCAAAGGATGTCGTAGGGAAAGCTCGGGATATCCGACATGTGAATGCCGGCACAGACCACCCGTCCACCCTTTCGGAGCGTGCGCAGCGCAAGCGGGACAAGCGGCCCGGTGGGGGCATAGATGATCGCGGCATCAAGCTCGGCCGGCGGCCGATCTTCTGAAGCTCCTGCCCAGCATGCGCCGAGCGATAATGCCAAGTGCTGGGCCTCGGTGTCGCCCGCGCGGGTGAACGCGTACACATTCCGCCCTTGCCAGCGCGCCACTTGCGCCACGATATGTCCCGCCGCGCCAAAACCGTAGATGCCGAGTTTGCGGCCGTCGCCAGCCATCACCAGGGAGCGCCAGCCGATCAGGCCGGCGCAGAGCAGCGGTGCCAGCTCCGCATCCTCGCCGTCTTCGCCGAGCGGAAAGCAGTAACCGGCGTCTGCCACCAGGTGCGTGGCAAAGCCGCCGTCCCGCGTATAGCCGGTGAATAGGGGGGCGTCGCAGAGGTTTTCCTTGCCTTCCCGACAGTAGGGACAATGCCCGCAGGTCGATCCGAGCCAGGGGACGCCGACGCGTGTGCCGAGATGCAAACCGTCCACGCTTTCACCGATCGCATCGATACGGCCAACCACCTCATGGCCGGGAACGATCGGATAGGCGATATCGGGCAGTTCTCCGTCGACGACATGCAGGTCGGTGCGGCAAACGCCACAGGCGTTGATCTTGACGCGCACCTCACCCGGGCCGGGAATCGGATCGGGCCGCTCGGTATATTGCAGCCGCGCGCCGCGCGCGGGAAGGATCATGGCGTGCATGACGGCACTCGCTTGGGTCTGTGCCTTTCCTTTGATCACACGACATTGGTCCGGTTTTGATCCTGGTCAACGGCCGGGGGCTGTTCCTGACTAGCTTTGCTTCGCAAGCAACACTCAAGCAGGAGGCACTGATGGCTAACGACGTGATCCCCGTAGGAACCGAGCGCGCCCTGGCGCGGCGGGAGAGCAATCCTTTCACGTTTCTGCAGCAGGAGATCGACCGGCTGTTCGACGGATTCAGCCGCAATTTCCCGACGTTCGCCGCGCCGCAGGCGATGATGCCGCGCATGGACGTCAGCGAGACCGACAAGACCGTCGAGATTTCCGCCGAGCTGCCCGGCCTCGAGACCAAGGATGTTCAGCTCAACCTTGCCGACAACACGCTCACGATCCGCGGCGAGAAGAAGAGCGAGCGCGAGGAGAAGGACAAGGACTATCACCTGATCGAGCGCAGCTTCGGCGCGTTCTCGCGGTCCGTTGCACTGCCCGAGGGGGTCAAGGCGGAAGACGTCAGCGCCGAGATCGCCAAGGGCGTGCTCAAGGTCACCGTCAAGAAGCCGGCTCCCAAGCAGAGCAGGCAGATCGACATCAAGACGGCGGCGTAGCCGTCTTACCGGGCGCGTCGCCCCGTTAGGTAGCGACGCGCCCTCGAAACAGCCGTCCAAAGGGGATCAACCATGTACGAGTTTCTTCAGGAAACCGTTGCGAGCAACATGACGAGATCGGTACGAAGCGTCGCTCCCGAACTGACCGTCGGCGACTTGTACCGGTTGTTCGCGAAAGACGACTATGACGCCTATCCTGTGGTCCGCGACGATGTCGTGGTCGGGTTCGTCACGAAGCTGGACGCCCTGAAGGTGTTCGCCTGTCCGGTAGATCACATGCTGCCACGTTACGACGATCGCATGGGAACGACGGTCGACGAGATCATGTCGTCCGACGTGATCGCGGTCGAGTCGGATACAAATCTGCAGCGCGTTCTGCAGCTGATGGTTGCGCATCGGCTCAAGAGCCTGCCCGTGATCGACAAGTATCACCACCTGGTCGGGATCATTGCTCGCGAGGATGTCATGCGGGCTCTGGCGCGCTGCACGAAGCGGCAGGCGCCTCCGCTCGTTCCCTGCGAGACTGCCCGATGTCTACGTTTGGCTTAGATCGGGTTCTTTCACCTCGATCGGTCGCGCTCGTCGGTGGCAGCTCGCGTCCGTCTTCGCTCGGCCTGGCGGTGCTGATGAGTCTCAAGGCGTGCGGCTTTGCCGGCCGCATCGCCGTGGTCAACCCGAACTACACTGCAATCGACGGCGAGACTACGTCCCCGAGTATCAAGTCACTTCCATTCGTTCCGGACCTCGTTGCGATCACGGCGCCTGCGGTCGCGATTCCCGGAATCATCTCGGACGCTGCCGCGGTGGGTGTTGCCGGTGCGGTGATCCTGTCTGCCGGCCTCGGGCACGGTGCCGGCTCGCTAGCCGAGACGGTCGCGCAGACCGCGCGCCGGCACGGCATCCGCCTGATCGGGCCGAACTGCCTCGGCGTCATGGTTCCGCACGCCAAGCTGAATGCGAGCTTTGCCGCGCATCAGCCCGCGGAAGGGCGTCTGGCTCTGATCTCGCAGTCCGGGGCCGTGGCTGCCGCGATGATCGAGTGGGCGGCAGAGCGGCGGCTCGGCTTCTCCGGCATCGTGTCGATCGGAGACCAGCTCGACGTCGATGTCGCTGATATGCTCGACTATTTCGCGCAGGACGATCACACCAACGCGATCCTGCTTTACATCGAGGCCGTCAAGGATGCGCGCAAGTTCATGTCGGCCGCCCGTGCCGCGGCGCGGCTCAAACCGCTGATTGTCGTGAAAGCAGGCCGGATGGCGCAGGGCGCCAAGGCCGCAGCCACCCATACCGGCGCGCTGGCCGGTTCGGACGCAGTCTATGACGCGGCGTTCCGCCGGGCCGGCATGCTGCGCGTGTACGACCTTCGGGAATTGTTCGACTGCGCCGAATTGCTCGGCCGCGGCTTCGTTCCGCGCGGCAACCGGTTGTCGATCCTGACCAATGGCGGTGGGCTCGGCATCCTCGCGATCGACCGGCTCGTTGAGCTCGGGGGCGTTCCGGCGAGCTTGTCGGCGGAGACGATTGCGGCGCTCGATCGGGTCCTGCCAGAAGGCTGGTCTCGCGCCAACCCCGTCGATATCTCCGGCGACGCCGATGCTGCCCGCTACGTGTCTGCGCTCGACGCATTGCTCGAGGACACTAACAGCGACGCCGTGCTGGTCATGAACGTGGAAACGGCGGTCGCGCCGACCGAAGGAATCGCCGAAGCGGTGGCACAATGTGTTCGTGACCGTCGGACCAGGAAGAGTGACGTTGCCGCGCTGGTGCTCGCATCGTGGGATGGTGCCGACGAGCGCACCGCGGCTACCTTCGAAGCTGCCCGCGTCCCGCATTTTCCCACCGAAGATGACGCGGTGCGCGCTTTCATGTACTTGGTGAGATATCGCGAGGCCTCCATCGCACTGGCCGCAACTCCGCCCAGTATCGCCGCGACGCTTGCTCCGGAGACGGCGGTGGCGCGGCGCGTGATCGCGAAGGCGCTGTCCGAGGGGCGGGGATGGCTCGACCCGGCCGAGGTCGTCGCCCTGTTTGAGGCTTACGATATTCCGATTGTTCCGACCGTTGTGGCCCGTGATGCCGACGAAGCCGCGGACAAGGCCGCGCCTTTTCTTGCACCAGGGCTTGCCGTAGCGGTGAAGCTGTTCTCCCGCGACATCAGGCACAAGTCGGACATCGGCGGTGTCATTCTCGGCTTGCGGACTCGCGAAAGCGTCGCACAGGCGGCCAGGACGGTGCTCGCGCGCGCCCGGGCAGCGCGGCCGGATGCCGTCCTGCAAGGCGTGACGATCCAGCCGATGATCGAGCGGCGCGCGGCACGCGAATTGCTCCTCGGCATTGCCGACGATCCGACCTTCGGTCCCGTGATCGTGTTTGGCCGCGGCGGAACCGCCGTCGAAGTAATCAACGACAAGGCGCTGGCGCTGCCGCCGCTCGACATGAACCTGGCGCGCGACCTCGTCGGGCGTACCCGGGTCTCGCGGCTGCTTGCGGCCTACCGCGATGTGTCCGCCGTGCCGGCCGAAGCGGTGCCGCTTACCCTCGTCAAGCTGGCGCAGATGGCGGCCGATATTCCGGAGGTCGCCGAGCTCGACATCAATCCGCTGCTCGCGGACGAGACCGGTGTGCTGGCGCTCGACGCGCGCGTGGCGATCCGCAAGCCCGCGCGGCTGTTTGCCGGTCAGACGCGGCTCGCGGTGCGGCCCTACCCATCGCAATGGGAAGGAGAGCTTGCCCTGAAGGACGGCTCGCGCGTCGTGGTCCGGCCGCTTCGGCCGGAAGATGAGCCGATGGTCGAGAGCTTCTTCAGGAGAGTGACAGCCGAGGATCTCAGGCTTCGCTTTTTCCAGGCAATGAAGAATTTTTCGCACGCGTTCATTGCGCGGCTGACCCAGCTCGACTACGCGCGTGCGATGGCCTTTGCGGCGCTGGATCCGAGCACCGGCGCCATGGTGGGCGCAGTCCAGCTCCATTCGGACTCGCTCTACGAGAATGCCGAATACGCTATCCTGCTGCAGTCCGACCTCAAGGGTAAAGGGCTTGGATGGGCGTTGATGCAGCTCCTGATCCATTATGCGAGGTCAGAAGGACTGAAGCGGCTGTCCGGCGAGGTGCTGGCCGAGAACACCACCATGTTGTGCATGTGCCATGAGATCGGGTTCACCGCGGCCACAGAGCCGACCGACCACAGGATCGTCAATGTTGTCCTCGACCTCTCCCTTCCGGTGGTAGATGCCTTGGGCGCCGACATCCTGATCCGGCGCAGTCGTGATCAAAGCGGCGTGACGGCAACGACACGATAGGGATGCATGCCGTCCGCCTCGCGGACGGAGACATACTCGCCGAGCCGGAAGCGCTCATTACCGAAATGATAGCCGGCTTCATCGGCTGTCGAACCAGTCACGTCGTAGTGGAAGCGCCAGTTGCCGCCCTGACCATGAACGAGGTGACCGAGCTGATTGTCTTCCGCGGGGCGCTGACGAACGACGCGGCAAGCCTCGCGGTGGGCTTTCCAGGCTTCGACATCGATCCGCGACGCCGTGTCGAGCGGGGCGACGATGATATAGCCGATCGCGGACGCACCCTCGGGGTGATCATGCTCGCGCGCGCGTTCGAGCCGAACCTGCCTGAACGAGTGCGGCAACGCAGTGTTTCGCAGAGGCGTGAAGGCGGCGCGATTCATCGAAAATCTCCCTGAACATGCCCGAGGCTGTCGGGCAACCTGTTCAATTCTAGTGGCTCGGCTCGCTAAGCCGTTGATTTGGGTCAAGCGCATGTCTGGGGGGCGCGGTGAGGCTGGTTGCGCTGGGTCAAACACAGCCGTCTCCAGCAGCCTAAGGTGAACTGCAAATTGGAGTCCGAATCTTGCTCAACGCCCCGGCCCTGACAGCGAATACGGAAGATCCGCGCGTGCTGACCGCACGTGGAGCCTGGAACGTTGCCAACGTCGAAGCGCTGGAGCGGCTGTGTGCGAACGCCACGCGTGCCGATATCGGCTCGATCGATGTACGTCGCGTCACCGCGCTCGATACCGTCGGGGCTTGGCTTCTTGAAAGGCTGGCCCGTGGCGGTGCGACCAGGGCAGCACTCACCGGTGCCGACGGTCCATATGGCGACCTGCTCGAAGAGGTACGAGGACTGAACCGTTCCGGCCCCGCCGAACGCAGATCGGTCAACCCCGTGCGGCAGAAGCTTGATCAGCTCGGCCGCAGCAGCCGGCGGCTGGCGTCGGATTCGGCGGCATTCCTGCATATGCTCGGCGCCTTCAGCGCAGCGCTGCTCGGCATTCTCAGGCATCCGCGATCGTTCCGACTGACGTCGACCGTCTATCAGCTCGGTCGGGTGGGCTGGCAAGCGGTGCCGATCATGGCGCTGATCACGTTCCTGATCGGCGCCATCATTGCTCAGCAGGGCATCTTCCATTTCCGCCGCTTCGGCGCGGAATCGTATGTCGTCGACATGGTTGGCATCCTCGTGCTGCGCGAGATCGGCGTGCTGATCGTGGCCATCATGGTGGCCGGACGCTCTGGCAGCGCCTATACCGCCGAGATCGGCGCGATGAAGATGCGCGAGGAGATCGACGCGCTCAGCACCATGGGGCTCGATCCTGTCGCAGTCCTGATCCTGCCGCGAATCCTGGCACTGGTGGTGGCGTTACCGATCCTCGCCTTTCTCGGCTCGCTCGCGGCGCTCTATGGCGGCGGGCTCATCGCCTGGCTCTATGGCGGCATGAGTCCGGCGATCTTCATCGCACGCCTGCACGACGCGGTTTCTATCACTCATTTCGAGGTCGGCATCACCAAAGCGCCATTCATGGCACTCGTGATCGGGCTGGTCGCGGCGGTGGAAGGATTGAGCGTCAAGGGCAGCGCGGAGTCGCTGGGACAGCAGACGACAGCCTCGGTCGTAAAATCGATCTTCCTGGTGATCGTGCTCGACGGGTTGTTCGCGGTCTTCTTCGCTTCGATCGGGATGTGACCATGGCCGACACGCCAGCGATCCATATCCGCGACCTCGTGGTCGGCTTCGGCAAGAAGATCATCCTCGATCATCTCGATCTCGACGTGAACGACGGCGAAATTCTCGGCCTCGTGGGCGCGTCCGGCGGCGGAAAGTCGGTGCTGATGCGGACATTGGTCGGCCTGCTTCCGAAGCGGAGCGGGCAGATCGATTTCGCGGGCGACAGCGATGACGAACGCCGCTGGGGCGTCCTGTTTCAGCAGGGAGCGCTGTTCTCGGCCTTGACCGCTCGCCAGAATATCCAGTTTCCGCTGCGCGAGCGCGCGCGGCTGTCGCCAGGGCTGCTGGACGAAATTGCGGACGCGAAGCTCGAGATGGTCGGCCTTACGCGCGAAGACGGGGACAAGTATCCGTCCGAGCTCTCGGGCGGCATGACCAAGCGGGTTGCGCTCGCGCGGGCACTGGCGCTCGACCCCTCGCTGTTGTTTCTCGATGAGCCGACGTCCGGTCTCGATCCCATCGCTGCGGGCGAATTCGATACCTTGATCCGGACGCTGCATCGGACGCTGCGTTTCACCGTGTTCATGGTGACGCACGACCTGAATAGCCTGCAAGCCATCTGCGATCGCGTCGCCGCGCTCGCCGACGGCAGGATCGCGGCCATCGGGCGGCTGTCATCGGTGCTCAAGTCCGATCATCCCTGGGTCCAGGCGTATTTTCACGGAGCCCGGGCGCAGAAGCTGGGCCTCGGCAACTAGGCAGAGAGAGACGCAAATGGAAATCCGCGCGCCTTACATTGTCGTTGGTGCATTCGTATTGTCGGCAATCGTCGCTGTGTTCGGCTTCGTCTACTGGCTGAACAATTTCGGTGGAATCGGAAAGCGGGAGACATATCAGCTCGTCTTTACCGATCCCGTGCCGGGTCTACTCGTCGGGGCAGGCGTTCTCTTCAATGGTATCCGCGTCGGCGAGGTCACAGCCCTTGAACTGGCTCCGGAACGCCCGCGCGAGGTTCGCGCCAGGATCGCAGTCGCCGAGCGGACGCCGGTGCATACCGACACGCGTGTCGGTCTCGACTTCCAAGGATTGACCGGTGTTCCGGTGATTGCGCTGGAAGGCGGAGATGACCCCCAGGCATCGCCGGCACGCGAACCGTTGGTTGCCGAAAAGGGCGCCGGGCGGAGCATGACGCAGGCCGCCCGCGATGCGCTACGCCGGGTCGATGCCGTCCTGTCCGAGAACGCCGCGCCGCTGCATAGCACGATCGACAATCTCAGCACGTTCGCCGACGGTCTCGCGCGCAACACGCCGAAGCTCGATGGAATCGTGGCCGGACTTGAGCGCATGACCGGAGGTGCGCCCGCGCCGCGCAAGGTGGTGTACGACCTTCACGCGGTGGACGGCTTCGGCGCGCAACGCCATGCGAAGCTGCCTGTGCAGCTGGTGATGGCGGAGCCGACCGCGATCGCACGCCTACAGACCCAGCGCTTCTTGTTCTCGCCGGATGAAGAAACTCAGGGATTCGAAGGTGCGCAGTGGAGCGACAGTCTCCCGGTGCTGGTGCAGGCGCGGTTGCTGCAGAGCTTCGAGAATTATGACGTCGAGCATGCGCCACTCCGCGCCGACAGCGGCGTAGAAGGTGCGCCGCGTCTGCTGATCGACCTGCGCCGGTTCGAAATTGTGCAGGGACCTCAACCGCGCGCGACGATCTCCTTGTCCGCGAAAATCGTGGACCGAAATGGTCAAGTAAAGGCTGCAAAGCTTCTCGAGAGTTCGGAAGGAATTGGCTCACTCACACCGTCCGAGGCGGCAGCTGCATTCGATAAGGCTTTTGGCACCCTCGCAAGGGAGCTCGTGATGTGGATTGCGGCGACAGACTGACCGTTGCAGCGCCTCGCAATGACCGTCCCGGATACGATTTGCTCGGCGGCTGCCGCCGAGCCAAGGGCGTCGCGGCCTAACGATCGGTGACGAGCAGGCTGCGGCAGTGCCGCGCAATACTGACTTCCTCATTGGTCGGAATGACCAATATGTCGACCGGGCTGCCCTCCGCGGCGATACGTTGCGCGCCCTGAGCATTTGCGGCTGCATCGATGCTGACCCCGAGCCAGGAGAGGCGATCGCAGATGCGCCGCCGGATTTCCGGGGCGTGCTCGCCGATGCCGCCGGTAAACACCAGGCCATCGAGGCCGGCGAGGGTATTTGCCATCACGGCGACTTCTGCGGCGACACGAAATGTGAAGAGATCGACGGCTTCGCGAGCCGCAGGATCATGGCTAGCCAGCAGGGCGCGCATGTCGGCTGACACGCCTGAGACGCCGAGCAGACCCGAACGTTCGTACAGCAGGTGCAGCACGTCATCGACCGACATTTTCTCTTGCTGCATGAGATAAAGCAGCACGCCGGGGTCGATCGTTCCACAGCGTGTCCCCATCACGAGACCGTCGAGTGGGGTCAATCCCATCGTGGTGTCGACGCTGTTGCCGTTCTGCAAGGCACAGAGGCTTGCGCCATTGCCGAGATGCGCCACGACGACGCGCTTGTCGGCCCATTGCGGCGCGATCGCGGTGAGCTGGCTCGCGACGTATTCGAAGGAGAGGCCGTGGAAACCGTAGCGGCGGATGCCGCGCTCCTCGAATTTTCGAGGGATGGCAAAGCGGTTGGCCGGCGGCGCCAGGCAGTGATGGAAGGCCGTATCGAAGCAGGCGATCTGCGTCAGCTCCGGCTGCAGCGACAGCACGGCCCGGACCGGCGCCAGACAGCGCGGCTGATGCAGCGGCGCAAGCGGCGTCAACGCCTCCAGCGCGGCGAGAGTCTGCCCTGTGACGACGACCGGGCGATAGAACGCGCGCCCGCCATGGACGATGCGATGGCCGACGGCGGCGAGCTTGCCGCCGTCGAGATAGTCTTCAATCCAGGCAAAGATGTCGCTGAACAGACCGTTGTCCTCCGACGTGCCGCTCGCGCGACGCTTCTCGAACAGCTGCTTGCCCGAGGCGTCGCTCACGACGATGCGCGGGACCTTCTCCTGCTCGTCGAGCAAGCCTCTGCATTGCAGCTTTGGCTCGGCCGGCGCGATGTCGAACAGGCCAAATTTGATGCTGGATGAGCCGGCGTTGAGCACCAGGACGCTGTCAGACATAGACGGTCTCTCTCGCGTGCTCGCTGCCTCAGTCAACGGATTTGTGACCTGTCGCGCCGTAGGGCCAGACCCAGTCCTGGATCTGCGGCATGTCCTCGCCATGCTCGCGCACGTAGCGCGTATGCTCGATCAGGGCGTCACGCAATTGCTGCTTGACGTGCGCGGCCGCGATGTCGAGCCCCGGCACACGCTCGATTGCTTCGATGGCGAGATGGAAGCGATCGAGGCCGTTCAACACCACCATGTCGAATGGCGTCGTGGTGGTGCCTTCCTCCGCAAAGCCCCGCACGTGCATTCCGTCGTGATTGGTGCGGCTGTAGGTCAGGCGATGGATCAGATAGGGATAGCCGTGATAAGCGAAGACGACAGGCTTGTCGCGGGTGAACAGACCGTCGAAGTCGCGGTCGGACAGGCCGTGCGGATGCTGCTCCGTCGGCTGCAGCGTCATCAGATCGACCACGTTGACGACGCGGATCTTCAACTGCGGCAGCGCCTTGCGGAGCAGATCGACGGCGGCGAGCGCCTCCAGCGTCGGGACGTCGCCGGCGCAGGCCATCACCACGTCTGGCTCGGCCCCGACTGCTTCGGTGCCGGCCCATTTCCAGATGCCGATGCCTGCTTCGCAATGGGTGATCGCATCGCGCATCGAGAGCCATTGCGGCGCGGGTTGCTTCCCGGCGACGATCACATTGATGCGGTCGTAGGTGCGCAGGCAGTGATCCGCGACCCAGAGTAAAGTGTTCGCATCAGGCGGGAAGTAGACGCGGACGATGTCGGCCTTCTTGTTGGTAACGAGATCGACAAAGCCGGGATCCTGATGACTGAAGCCATTGTGGTCCTGACGCCAGACATGCGAGGTAAGGAGATAGTTCAGCGACGCGATCGGCCGCCGCCAAGGTAGCGCCCGCGCGACCTTCAGCCATTTGGCATGCTGGTTGAACATCGAATCCACGATGTGGATGAAGGCCTCATAGCAGGAGAAGAAGCCGTGGCGGCCGGTAAGCAGGTAACCCTCGAGCCAGCCTTGGCAGAGATGCTCGCTCAGGACCTCCATCACGCGGCCGTCATGAGCGAGATGCACGTCATAGGGCTCGATGCCCTCCATCCAAACCCGGTCGGTGGCCTCGAACACCGCGTCGAGCCGGTTGGATGCGGTTTCGTCCGGCCCCATGATGCGGAAATTGCGGGCCTCCGCATTTAGCTCCACGACCTCGCGCAAGAACTTGCCGAGTTCTCGCGTGGCTTCGGCGACGGCGTCGCCCGGAGCGGAGACCTCGACCGCATGCGCACGGAAATCCGGCAGCTTCAATTCCCGCTTCAGGAGACCCCCATTGGCGTGCGGGTTCGACCCCATCCGACGATCGCCTGCGGGCGCAAAGGCCTGCAATTCAGGTACGAGCCGGCCGTTCGAATCGAACAGCTTTTCGGGCTCGTACGTGCTCATCCAACGTTCGAGCAGTTTCAGATGCGCGGGGTTGCCGCGCGGGTTGGCGATCGGCACCTGATGTGCACGCCAGAAGCCTTCGACCTTCAGCCCGTCGACTTCCTTCGGTCCGGTCCAGCCCTTCGGACTGCGCAGCACGATCATCGGCCATCGAGGTCGCTTGAAGCCACCGGTCTGTTGGCGCGCGGCTTGCTGGATCGAGCGGATGCCGGCGAGCGCGGTATCGAGCGTGTCGGCCATCTGCCGATGCATAGCACGCGGATCGTCGCCTTCTACGAATAGTGGCTCGTAGCCGTAACCGATGAAGAGGCTGCGGACTTCCTCGTCATCCATCCGCCCAAGCACGGTGGGATTGGCAATCTTGTAGCCATTGAGGTGCAGGATCGGCAGCACTGCGCCGTCGTGCACCGGGTTCAAGAACTTGTTGGAATGCCAGGACGCCGCGAGCGGGCCGGTTTCCGCCTCGCCGTCGCCCGCGACGCAAACGGCAATCAAATCGGGGTTGTCGAACACTGCGCCATATGCATGAACCAGTGCATAGCCGAGCTCACCACCTTCGTGGATCGAGCCGGGCGTCTCCGGCGCCGCGTGGCTCGGAATACCGCCGGGGAAGGAGAACTGGCGGAACAGCTTGCGCAAGCCATCCGCGTCGCGCGTCACCTCCGGGTAAACTTCCGTGTATGTGCCTTCGAGATAGGTGTTCGCGACCATGCCGGGACCGCCATGGCCGGGACCGCAGATGTAGATGACGTTGAGGTCGGAGGCGCGGATCGCGCGATTGAGGTGGGCATAGATGAAATTGAGCCCCGGCGTGGTGCCCCAATGTCCAAGCAGGCGCGGTTTGATGTGCTCGGGCTTCAGCGGCTCTTTCAGGAGGGGATTCGCCAGCAGATAGATCTGTCCAACGGAGAGATAATTGGCGGCTCGCCAATAGCGATCGAGCAGCTCAAGATCATCCGTGCGTGCTTGCTCGTTTGGAGTGGTCGCAGATTGCATGTCGCTCTCCCGGAGTTCGAAGATGACCTCGGACGCCGCTATCGGTTCCACGTTAGAGGGCGAATATGACGGGAATGGCTTGAGCCAGCTCAAACATGCACGCCAATTCGGACCAGATCGTCAACGTCCCACTGACGTGCATCACCATGAGACGTTCAAGGAACGGAAAGCTCGATGTCGCAAGCGGAACCGAACGCCCACGAGGTCAGTTTCGCTCGCGCTCCAGGAGTTCCGGCGATGCGTCGCTTCGTAAGCATGCCTGCGTTGGCGTGGCGCCACGCGGTCGAGGACAACATCCGTCACCTGCCTGCGCGGGACAAAAGATGCCCGGCAAAAGCGAGCCGGGCATTAAATATCTAGACAGCCTCCCGGGAGTAGGGGGGCTGGTCCTGGTAACTTTATGTAAGCATGCAGCGGCCCGCGGCGAATTGAGCCGGCGCAAGGAATCGCAGATCGGTCCTCACCGCAAACGGGTGGCGGATGGCTCTTGCTCCAGGTCGTTTGGCACCATTCCATATGTCCTCAGCACGGTGGTTCTCGTCTCCGGATAGCCGGTACAGACGACAGCTGCGGCACCAGCGTGGCCGAATGTCTTCCATAAGTGCTTGGCATGCTCTATTGCCGCTGCGGGGCTGCCGCACTTGGCCTGCTGGCCCGGAACGAGCCCGCCATCGGTCCGGTCGTACGGCAGGGCAATGAAATGCGTGATCCCGTCCATTGAGGCCCCTTTCTCGTTCGGTCGACGTCACTCAGCAAAGCATTGTGCGATGACAGCTATCTTGATCTGCCTCAGCTCATTTCGTTTGATCCGGATCAAGGCGGAATAGGCGCATCTCGTTGCTGTTGAGGGTTCGAAAGGGAGCTTGCTTGCCATTGAGCTCCCTCCTCTCGAAGATGGGCTGGTCAGCGTCATGGGAAAGCTCGTGTATTTTCCGCAATCGCGTCGGTCGAAGCACGAAGAGGTGGCGTCGGGAGCGGACATTCGCCATTCGTTCCGTCAAATGTTGTTGATGCTCGAACTGCAACTGCTCCAGATCAGCGGCTTGGTCGCTGTGTGTCCGGCCGGAGCGGCCAGGACGAAGCTGCAGCAGCAGCACGACCGGCTGCTCGGTCGCGTTGCGGTCGCGCGACAGCACGCGCGAGCGCTCATCGGCGATTGATGCCGGCTCACATCGAGGGCGATCGATCGCCCTGTTCGTCGCCAAGCGAAAAATGAGCCCTGCTGCAGAATTCCGATAGGGGATTTTACGTGAGTTAAATCTCGCGGCTCAATAGTCCGCACTGGCTCAGGTGAGCCCATATTGACTTGCGCGTGCCCAGGTCAGATCGGGTAACCGTTTGCGGTAAATCAGTTGGTGAAAGCGATGAATTTCAGGATCTCTCTGGCACAGCGCATCTACGCAATTGTCGGGCTGAGCTTTTGCGGGCTCGCCGGCCTGGCCGCTATCCAGACAAGCAATTTGGCGGGCGCTCTGCGCGGGCAGCGGCAGAGTGAGCTAAAGCACCTTACTCAGTTGGCTCTGAGCATTGCACAGGAAGAGCATGACGCCGTCGCAGGCCGCGGGGTAGATGGAGACGTTGCCCGTCGCAACGCTGCGGCCAGGATCGGCGCACTAAGGTTCGGGAACGGGGATTACTTCTGGATCAACGATCTCGGCCCCACGATGATCAAGCATCCGATCAAGCCGGAACTCGATGGGAAAGACTTGGGTGACATCAAGGATCCGACCGGCAAGCGGCTCTTTGTCGAGTTTGCCGAGATCGTGAAGCGGAAGGGCGAAGGGTTCGTCGACTATCAGTGGCCGAAGCCGGGGTTGGATGCACCTCAGCCGAAGCTATCATTTGTCGCGGGCTTTCAGCCGTGGAATTGGGTCATTGGCACAGGAGTGTATGTCGACGATCTTCAGGCTCAGGTTTGGGAACGGGCACAAAGCATCATCACGATTGCTGCAGCGATCGTACTGTCCGTGGGGCTGGTAACACTGCTGCTTGCCCGACGGATATCCAAGGCTCTCGTCACTATGACGGGCGCCCTCAACCGGTTAAGCGGCGGTGATTTCGACATGAAGCTCCCGGGGCTCGAGCGGCCCGATGAGCTGGGCGACATGGCGCGTTCAATCGAACAGTTCAGGATTCGGGCTGCTGAAAAGGTGCGTGACGAGGCGAGGCAGGACGAAGAGAGGCGCCGCGCGACCGAGGAAGTCCGGGCATCAGCGTTGCAGCAGATGGCCGCAAATGTCGAGAACGCCACAAAAGTCGCTGTCGGCGAGGTTGCCTCCGGTACGGATCGGATGGCAAGGAACGCTTCCATGATGAGGGACACGGCACATACGCTGGAGAGAAACAGCAGCAGTGTCGCTGCGGCCGCCGAAGAGGCACTTGCAAACGCCCAGACCGTCGCAAGGGCATCCTCGCAGCTGGCCGCGTCGATATCGCAGATCGCCGATCAGGTGGGGACGTCGCGTTCCTTGACGCTGGAGGCCGTGACAGCATCGACGGAAGCCCAGGCCACAATCGCCAAGCTGTCGGAAGCCGCGTCAAAGGTGGGAACTGTGACGAGCCTGATCAGCGAAATTGCCGGCCAGACCAACCTTCTGGCATTGAACGCCACAATCGAAGCAGCGCGAGCCGGAACGGCTGGTCGCGGTTTCGCGGTTGTAGCGGCAGAAGTGAAGTCGCTGGCCGAGCAGACGGCGAAAGCAACAAATGAGATCGCGCAGCAAATCACCGAGATCCAGGAGGCGACGCATGCCTCGGTTGCATCCATCACGACCATTGGTGAGGTCATCCGCAGCGTCGAATCGGTGTCGGCCGCAATCTCAGCCGCGGTCGACGAACAAAACGTCGTCACGGCTGATATCTCGCGGACGGTCGAAGAGACGTCGCACGCGGCTCGCGAGGTGGCATCCCAAATTGCCTCAGTGTCGGCCGAAGCGGTCGAAACCGGCCGACGCGCCTCGGAAATGCACGACGGATCGACGGCTATTGCGGAGAATGTCGCCGAACTGCGCACGACGCTCATTCGTGTCATCCGCACGTCGACAACCGATGTTGATCGCCGGCTGTCTTCGCGCGTGGCCTTTCGGCGGTCTGGAGCATTGTTATGGCGCAGCGAGACGAAGCGTATCGAGGTCCGTGACGTGTCGCTCGGCGCGGTCTTGGTCGAGTGCAGCTTGCCGGACGTAGCGATGGGCGAGTCAGTCGAGCTGACGATCGAGGGGCTTTCATTCCGGCTTGGCGGTGTTGTCGGGCGTATGGGCCGCGGCTCGGTGTTGATCAATCTGAATCTGACGGCAGAGAGCGAGCAAAAACTGTCTGAGATACTCTCAACCGAACGCGCGCGGGCCGCTGCGGCTTAGGGATGGCTTCTCGGGGGCGATTTTACTCGCAAGGTTGCCGGCTTGCCTTGCGCCTCGGCGAGCGTCCTGGACGGCACTTGTCCAAAGGTAGATCGATACATCCTTGAGAACTCGCCCATGTGCCAAAAGCCGTGGGCCAGTGCGCTCGCCTTGACTGTGAGGCCGGGGTAGCCCATGCGCATATGCTGTCGAACAAGCCAAAGCTGACGTAGCCGTCGGTATTGATGAACGCCGGTGCCACAGATCGATTGTGCCGCGGCATGAAGCGTGCGAACCGAGATCCCGAGTTCGTTCGCTAGCTCGTCGCATGTCTTGTTGGAGGCGGGGTTCGAAAAGATTGCATCGTCTATGCGATCGATGATTCGCTTGTAACGTTCCGCAATATTGGCTTTGCCTCCTTCAAATGCCCCGCGACGAAGCACTTCATCGAGCGTGGTGCATAATGTTCCTTGTATTGCCAACAACTGGCGACTGTCGACCGGCTTCGACTGGTGGGCCGCGAACCTCAACGTCGATTGTATAAGGGTCTGAAGGTATGCCAACGAATCTTGTGGCAATCCAAGCAACAGGTAGCCGGCGCTCAACTCTGTCCATTTCGGAGCAAGAAGTTCCGGCCGCATGGAAAGAATGGCAACCAGCCGCGGCTCCGGTTCGAACACCGTACAGTTTGCGCTCTTGTTGATAACGATGATCGAATGACGGACTGCTTGTCCATTGAGACGCGCGGACGCGATTCGGTCCATCGGGACAACGAAGACGAGCCGCCCGGACAACTCGTAGCCGTTGATGATCCGTGGGAACGTTCGCACGAGAGAGAGCGTAGCCGAGGGCAAAGACAGACTGGCCCGCAGGACCGAAAACGGCTTTGCCGTGAGCGGAATGCTCGAAGCCTGCACATAACGCTCACTTTCGCGAAAATGATCGATGTCGGCATAGGCCTGCAGGTCGAGCGCGGGCGATGCAGAGAGGCTGTCGAAGAGCATTTGCTGTAACTCGATTGGGCAATCCGCGGACTATTGTACCGGCGGCGCCCAATTGAAAATTACGTACAATTACTTATGCCTCGGGAAGCGGTGCCCCTCGGCTAGAGCCCGGCAGCGATCGCGATCCGCATCAGCTCCGACATGCTGCGGACATTGGTCTTGGCCATCAGGTTCGCCCTGTAGACCTCGACCGTGCGCGGGCTGATGCCAAGGTCGTGGGCGATCACCTTGTTGATCTTGCCTGCCACGAGGCCCCGCAGAACGTCACGCTCGCGCGGCGAGAGGTCCACCAGGCGAGCTTCGGCTTCGCGCTTGACCGTATCGTCGGCCGGCGCCGCCGACTGTGTTTGCAAGGCTTCGCCGATTGCACGCAACAGTGCCTCGTCCTCGAACGGCTTTTCGATGAAGTCAACAGCTCCGGCCTTCATCGCCTCGACCGCGAGCGAGACGTCTCCGTGGCCAGTCATCAGAATGACCGGACATGCTACCGCGTCGGCCTTCAGTTTGCGGACCAGTTCGAGGCCGCTCATGCCGGGCATGCGAATATCAGATACGATGCAGTCGACCGTTTTGCTCTTGAACTGATCGAGAAAATCGCTCGCCGTCTCGTGCGTCGTTACGGCAAACCCGTTGACGTCGAGGAGGAAGGCCAGTGAATCCCGCATCGCTGGATCATCGTCGATCACGAGAATTGTGCGCCGCGTCATCATGCTTATTCTCCGTCCTCCGCGAAGGGAAGGATGAACTGAAAAACTGTGCCGCCTCCGGTGTTTGGCATCACGTCGATCCGTCCGCCATGGGATTCGATGATGGTCCGGCAGATCGAGAGGCCGACGCCCATGCCATGCTCCTTGGTCGTGATGAAGGGCTGAAATAGACGGTCGGCGATGTCAGGGCTGATGCCCGGACCGGTATCGGCAATGGTGAACGTCGCAACACCGTTAATCCTGGCGACGCCGACGGTCAATTCGCGGCGCGGACCGGAGGCCATCGCCTCGATTGCATTGCGAACCAGGTTGAGCACGACCTGCTGAATCTGGATCTTGTCGACGATGATCGAGGGCATGTCCCGGTCGCTGCGGATCGCCACCCGGACGCCCTGCTCCTTGGCGCCGAGCAGCGCCAATGCGACAGCTTCTTCAAGCAGGGTGGCCGGGCTCTCCAGGGAATGTTGGGTCTCGCCCTTGGCGACGAATTCGCGCAGACGCTTGATGATGTCGCCAGCTCGTAGCGCTTGCTGCGCGGCCCGCTCGAGCGCGTCCCGAATGCGGGTGGCGTCCGGTGTCTCCGACGCCAGCAGTGCTCTCGCACCACGCATGTAGTTCGTGATGGCTGATAGCGGCTGGTTGATCTCATGCGCGATTGAGGACGCCATCTCGCCCATGGCGGTCAATCGCGACACGTGAACCAGCTCGGACTGCAGCTCCTGAAGCCGCCGTTCCTGCGCACGACGCTCGGTGAGATCGCGGATAAAGCCGGTGAAAAAGCGCTCTCCGCGTACCTTGGCCTCGCCGACGGCCAGCTCCATCGGAAAGGTCGAGCCGTCGCTTCGTTCTCCGACAACGATGCGGCCAATGCCGATGATGCGACGCTCGCCGGTCGTAAGGTAGCGCTCGAGATACCGGTCGTGCTCGCCGCGATACGGCTGCGGCATCAGGCTCGAAACGTTCTTACCGACGACCTGGTCCGCCTTCCAGCCAAACAGGCGCTCGGCTGCCGCGCTGAAGGAACGAATAACGCCGTGGTCGTCGATGACGATCATCGCGTCAGGGACCGTGTCGAGGATCGACTGCAGATGGGCTTGGCGATTTCGCGCCTGATCGCTTTCGTTCAGCAGCCGGTCGCCCATAAAGCCAAGGATCGGGCCGAGGACGGCAAAACAGGCGATATCGATCAGATTCGCTGGCTCGGTGACCAGACTTTTGCCAAGAAATTTGGCGCTGATTACGAGGCAGAGCAGCGTGGTGAGGATCGCCGGACCACGACCGCCTGCGAACGCGGCAAACAGGACGGCCGGGACGAACATGATCGTGAAGGTTCGGTCTTCGAAATAGTTATCAAGCCCTGCACGAACCGCGAACACGAGCGCGGCCGCTGCCGCGGCAGTGCCATAGCGGTACCAGATGCGGTCGGTCATATTCCCCCAGGCAAGATCCTCAGCCTGATCGATCCTACAACGTTCCGACGCTTCGTGCCACCGGCCGCTCTATCCAGGGCAGTTGTGAACTGGCCTATTTGACCCAGGCACGCCAATGTGTGGGTTGCACAAGGATGCGTTCGGCAGTCTCCGTCTTCACCCAGCCGCCCAGGATGCGTCGGCAAGGAAAGACGAGCTTGTGAATGGCGTTGCCCTCGATCACAGCGAGTTCAAGGTCTCGACCGAAGGGGGCCGTCGCGACCCCCTCCCATGTCGCGCTGACGCCCGCTTCTGGGCGCTCTGGAGCGTCGCGGGTTGGCACGTCAGGCCGCCTCCTGAATAGCCTCGTCGACGTCGCTGGTCTTTCGTGCAAACAGGTTCAGCTCGATCGTGCCCAGCGAACGCGCGGTCTCGATCGCGTACGTCGCGTCGTTCGCGCTACGCGCGGTAGCACCCTTGGCCCAGTCCTGCAGAGCCGTGATCTTCTCGGCCACCGAGGCGGTAGAGTTGAACCTGCGGAAAAGCTCCCAGGCCTCGTTCGATTCGATCTGGATCTGCTCGAACCAGTGCTGGTTTGCCTCGATCAGTTTCTCCGAGAATTCCGACTGCACCGCCATCGCCCGCTTCGCGTAGCTCTGGATGGCGTCGGAGACGGGACGGGCTTCGCTATGGTCTGTCATGTCCAACATCCTTCGTTGTAGGGAGCATTGCTTCTCATGCGGGCGGTCCCTGCGCGTTGACGCGTGTCAACTCGATAGCTTCTGGTCCGCGTGATTCTTGCAATCAGGCTAGCTGCTCTTGGGATTGACGACGGCACCGGTTCGCAGATTGATGAAGTGGACGCCGTCGCAGGCAGCGCAGGAGATCGAGTGCAGTTCGTCAGCCAGGGGCTCGGATGCGTCGGCAGGTAGCAGGCCTTGAACTCGATCGCCAGTATTGGGACACGAGAAGATGATGGGGCGCCAAGCCCTTATGTCTGCCATTTGTACGATCCTGACGGATCACCATCCTAAACGGTGGCGCGGCGCTCCGTTTTGATGCAGGTCAAAATTCCGGTCGGGTGGTCGGATCGGGCAGGCGGCGGCCTAGAACGGTCGGCGCCGACGGAGTTGGCGGGTGTTCGACTTGGCGGGTTGCCTGAGCGGCCGGCTTGGCGGCAAGCGCATCCTGGCGAACGTTACGATGACAATCGTCAGCACTCCCATCGAGGCAAGCAGGTTCTGCAACATGATTCTGATCTCCTGACAGGCGTCAGCATCGTCGACCGTCGGTCGCGTCGCCTTGATTTCCGTCAAGCGCAGGCGTTGAGGAAGATCAAAGCAAACGAGCCGGTTGCGTGTGACCTTGGTGGCAGGCGATGGAAGGAGAGCGGCAATGCGCGCACATCAGATTATGGCGAGACACGTCATCACCGTTGGAACCGAGACATCCATTCTCGATGCCGCGAAGCTGATGATGGACCACCATATCAGCGGCCTGCCGGTGGTCGATGCGGCCGGAAGACTGGTCGGAATCCTGTCGGAGAGCGATTTTCTGCGGCGAAGCGAGATCGGTACGCAACGCCGGCGTGGCCGTTGGTTTCAGTTCCTTCTCGGCTCCGGCTATGCAGCCGCGGACTTCGTCCACGAGCGCGGGCGGAAGGTGGGAGAGATCATGTCGTGCGATCCCGTCACCGTGACGGAAGACACGCCTCTGCCTGATCTGGTCGATCTCATGGAGAAGAAGGGCGTCAAGCGGCTGCCGGTGATGAATGACGGCCGCCTCGTCGGCCTCGTGACACGCGCGGACCTGCTGCGGGCTGTAGCGTCCATCGCACACCAGGTTCCGGATCCCACGGCGGATGACGAGCACATCCACGATCGCATCGTGCGGGCACTCGACGGTGCAAACTGGTGCCCGCTCGGACTGCAAGTCTCGGTGCGCGACGGCGTGGTGCATCTCCGTGGGGTCATCATGGATGAGCGGGCGAGGCAGGCGGCAATTGTCGCCGCGGAGAATGCCGCCGGCGTCAGGGAAGTGCACGATCATCTGTGCTACGTCGACACTTATTCCGGCTTCTATATCCAGTCCGAGGAGGATGAGCGAGCAGCTGCCGCCAAAGCGGCGAGCGAGACGACAGGATGATCGTTCGCCCTGCAATCATACTGATCCCGTTGATCGCGACCGCGGTGGTCAGCGCCGATGTCGTGGGATTCGCCGGAACGCTGCTTGCGATCTGTGCGATCGTGGGCTTCGCGATCGTCGCCGCCGGATGGACCGTTAAGGGAAAGGCGACGTCCATACCGGCAGTCCGGCCGTCGTCCGCAGACTGGAAATCTCGCCACAAATAGTACCTCGTCCGGTCGGGGTGTCGTTCCTGATCACGTGAGCCGCACGTCGCGAGATGCGCGCCGCCCGCGCTGTCGAGATCGTTCAAGCTCTGCTCGTCTTCGATTCTCTCCCAGCAAGGCATCCGCAACACAGAGCACGCCGTTGCGACAGATCAATACGGGCGCCCCGCATTGATGGCAACGTCAGCAACAAGCAATTAGCCCATGCGAGGGTGCCATGCCATCATTTGACGTTCGCTTCATCAAAACGGTTTGCGACGATACCGGCCATGAACATCGCGCCTGCCAGGCAGCGTTCAAGGTCGATGCTGCCTCGCTTTCTGCGGCCGCACAGTTGGCCGAAGCCGACTTTTGCCGACAGAAGGGTGTTCGCGATTGGACGATCTTTGCCGACTCCATGGAGCTTCGAACGCCGCCGGCATTGGCATCAGCCTGGGGCGGCTAACAACCATAAGCGGCGGCCGCGGTCGCGCGACATCGCGCGTTTGACCAAGGTCAAATCGGAGATCGGGTCCCTCCGCTAGAGGTGGAGAACCAGAACGGGGCTTGAGAAATGACCGACCGATCAGCTGGCAATAGCTCGCCGCAATTTGAGAATCTTCTAGCCCGCTTGCGAGCATTTCTTGCTCGGCGACACGAATTCGATCTCATGACGCCTCGAGAGGTCGACGAGATCGCTCACGAGCTCAACCTCTCGACATCGGACCTTCGTGCGCTTGCCCGCGAGCAAGGCTCGCCTGAGTTACTCAGAAAGCGTCTCGAGCATGCCGGTTTGTCCGAGCAGATGCTCGCTTCTTCCCATTGCGATGTGCTGCGTGATCTGCAGCGGGTGTGCGGTCTATGCTGCGAGAAGGCACGCTGCGCCGAGGATCTGGCGCGGGAGCGGCGGGCCAGTCCGGCAAAATACTGTCCGAATGAAATGACCCTGTCTGCGCTGGGCCGCGGGGCCGGCGGCACGCGGCATGGCGCCGGAATTGACGCCGATCAAGCGGTTGGCAGCCAAACTGTGATTTCCCTGACGCCGTCGCACCCAAAGAAAGCCTCCACATGACAGGTCCATCTTCCGTTTCAAAGTCAATGACGATGGGCGAAGCCGGCCTGGCGTCGGCACTCGCATTTTTTGCCTTCGTTAGCTTTCTCGGCGCTGCGATGGGCCATGACGCGGCGTTCAGTTTTCACGCGTCGCTTGCTTGCGCCGCCAGCCTGATCTCCGTGATCATGATCGGCAATCGCTACCTTGACCGTCCGGCCGAGCTGCCTCCGGCGGAGATCGGCGGCCGCCCCAATTACAATCTCGGCCCGATCAAGTTCGCTTCCGCCATGGCGATGTTCTGGGGCATCGCGGGTTTCGCCGTGGGTCTGATCATCGCCTCGCAACTGGCGTGGCCGGCGCTCAATTTCGATCTGCCCTGGACGACATTCGGCCGCCTGCGGCCGCTGCATACGTCGGCCGTGATCTTCGCGTTCGGAGGCAACGTCCTGATCGCAACGTCGTTCTATGTCGTGCAAAAGACCTGCCGGACGCGCCTTGCAGGCGACCTGTCGCCCTGGTTCGTCGTGGTCGGCTACAACTTCTTCATCCTGATCGCCGGCACGGGCTATCTGCTCGGCGTGACTCAGTCGAAGGAATACGCCGAGCCGGAATGGTACGCCGACCTCTGGCTGACGATCGTCTGGGTGACGTATCTGCTCGTGTTCCTGATGACGCTGGTGAAGCGCAAGGAGCCGCATATCTTCGTCGCCAACTGGTTCTACCTGGCGTTCATCATCACGATCGCGGTGCTCCATCTCGGCAACAACCCCGCGCTGCCGGTCTCCTTCCTCGGCTCGAAGTCCTATATCGCCTGGGGCGGTGTGCAGGATGCCATGTTCCAGTGGTGGTACGGCCACAACGCGGTCGGCTTCTTCCTGACCGCCGGCTTCCTGGCGATCATGTACTACTTCATTCCGAAGCGGGCGGAGCGTCCGGTTTATTCCTACCGGCTGTCGATCATCCATTTCTGGGCGCTGATCTTCCTCTACATCTGGGCCGGGCCGCATCATCTGCACTACACGGCGCTGCCGGACTGGGCCCAGACGCTCGGCATGACGTTCTCGATCATGCTCTGGATGCCGTCCTGGGGCGGCATGATCAACGGCCTGATGACGCTGTCGGGAGCTTGGGACAAGCTGCGGACCGATCCCGTGCTGCGCATGATGGTGGTGTCGGTCGCTTTCTACGGCATGTCGACCTTTGAAGGCCCGATGATGTCGATCAAGGTTGTCAACTCGCTGAGCCACTACACCGACTGGACCATCGGCCATGTGCATTCCGGTGCGTTGGGCTGGGTCGGCTTCGTCTCGTTCGGCGCGCTGTATTGCCTCGTCCCGTGGCTCTGGAATCGCCAGCTCTACAGCCTGAAGCTCGTCAACTGGCACTTCTGGATCGCGACGATCGGCATCGTGCTCTACATTTCGGCGATGTGGGTGTCGGGAATCCTGCAGGGCCTGATGTGGCGTGCCTACACCTCGCTCGGCTTCCTCGAATACTCCTTCATCGAGTCCGTCGAGGCCATGCATCCCTTCTACATCATCCGCGCGGCCGGTGGCGCGCTGTTCCTGGTCGGCGCCCTGATCATGGCCTTCAATCTCTGGATGACGGTCAATGCCGGCCAAGCCAGCGAAACCGAGGGCGCCGGTGCTCTCCAGCCTGCCGAATAGGTCACGATATGTCTCTCTGGAATCGACACAAGATCTTTGAGAAGAACTCGATCATCCTGATCGTCGGCATTCTCGCCGTCATTGCCATCGGCGGACTGGTCGAGATCACGCCGCTGTTCTACCTGAAGAGCACGATCGAGGCGGTCGACGGCGTGCGGCCCTATACGCCGCTGGAGCTCGCCGGCCGCAACATCTATGTCCGCGAGGGCTGCTATCTCTGCCATTCGCAGATGATCCGGCCGCTGCGCGACGAGGTCGAGCGCTACGGCCACTATTCGCTGGCCGCCGAGAGCATGTACGACCACCCGTTCCAGTGGGGTTCCAAGCGCACCGGACCGGACCTAGCGCGCGTCGGCGGCAAGTACTCAGACGACTGGCACGTCACGCACCTGATCAATCCACGCTCGATCGTCCCGCAATCGGTGATGCCCGGGTACCCGGCTCTCGCCAGGACGGAGCTCGATCCGTCCGACGCCGCGGCTCATCTGCGGACCAACCGCGCGATCGGCGTGCCCTATACCGACGAGCAGATCGCCAACGCGGCCGCCGATCTGAAAGCACAGGTCGACCCCGACAGCCCCGGCTCCGATGCGTTCCAGAAGCGCTATCCGAAGGCGGTGGTCCGCAACTTCGACGGCAAGGCCGGTAATCCGACCGAGCTCGACGCGCTGATCGCCTACCTGCAGATGCTCGGCACGCTCGTCGACTTCAAGCTCTACAACGAAAAAGCCAATCTGCGCTGAGGGCACGAGCATGAAAGCGATCATTCAAGTCGAGAACTTTGCGTCGAGCCTGGTCGGCACTCTCTGGACGCCCATCTTCGTTGGAATCTTCATCGCCATCGTCGCCTACGCGCTGTGGCCCCGCAACAAATCTCTCTTCGACGCCGCAGCCCGGATGCCGCTGCGGGAGGACTGACCGATCATGAGCGAGCACAATGAGATCGACCGCGTTTCCGGCCGCAGCACGACCGGTCATGAGTGGGACGGCATCAAGGAGCTGAACACGCCGCTGCCGCGGTGGTGGGTCCTGACATTCTATGCAACGATCATCTGGGCGATCGGTTATTGGATCGTCTACCCGGCCTGGCCGCTGGTCTCCGGCTACACCACCGGTCTGTTCCAGTATTCCACCCGCGCCAGTGTCGCGACCGACCTTGCCGATCTCGAGAAGCTGCGCGGCGAGAAGATGGCGGTGCTCGGCAACGCGTCGCTGGCCGACATCGAGAAGGATCCGGCCCTGCTGGCGCTGGCACGTGCCCGCGGCAAGACCGTATTCGCCGACAATTGCGCGCCCTGCCACGGCAGCGGCGGCGCGGGTGCAAAGGGCTATCCGAACTTGAACGACGACGACTGGCTGTGGGGCGGTTCGCTTGACCAGATCATGCAGACCATCCAGTTCGGTGCACGTTCCGGACACGCAAAGACTCACGAAGGGCAGATGCTGGCATTCGGCCGCGACGGCGTGCTCAAGAAGGACGAGATCGTGACCGTCGCCAACTATGTGCGCTCGCTTTCCGGCCTTTCCACCGCGCCGAAGTTCGACCTAGCGGCCGGAAAGAAGATATTTACCGAGAATTGCACCAGCTGCCACGGCGACAACGCCAAGGGCAATCCGGAGCTCGGCGCGCCGAACCTGACCGACCAGATCTGGCTCTATGGCTCCGATGAGGAGACGTTGGTCGAGACCATCACCAATGGCCGCGCCGGTGTCATGCCGGCCTGGGTCGGCCGCCTCGACCCGGTCACCGTCAAGGCGTTGGCGGTCTATGTGCACTCACTCGGTGGCGGCAAGTAGCCGCCACCGCGAGGGGGCCGGGATGATTGACCGAGGTCAAACCCGGACACGGTGCAGGGATGTAGGTTTCAACCAGAGCCTCACTCGAGCAACCCATGAACAAGCCCGTGTCGCCTGATGAACTCATAACCGACGAAGACGGCCCGCTCTACGCGCCCCGCAAGAAGGTATATCCGCAGAGCGTCTCGGGCCGGTTCCGCTCGATCAAATGGCGGCTGATGGCCGTCTGCCTCGGCGTCTATTATCTGCTGCCGTTTGTGCGCTGGCACCGGGGCCTCGGCGCGCCCGACCAGGCGGTCCTGATCGATTTTCCAAACCGACGCTTCTACTTCTTCTTCATCGAGTTGTGGCCGCAGGAGGTCTACTACTTCACTGGCCTTTTGGTGCTGGCGGCGTTCGCCTTGTTCCTGATGAATGCGCTCGGCGGCCGGATCTGGTGCGGTTATCTCTGCCCGCAGACGGTCTGGACCGATCTGTTCTATGCGGTCGAACGACTGGTCGAAGGTGATCGCCGCGCGCAGATGAAGGCCGACGCTGGCCCAATGACCGTAAAGCGGGCCGGTCGCCGTGCGTTGAAGCACGCGATCTGGCTGATGATCGCCTGGTGGACCGGTGGCGCCTGGGTGCTCTACTTCGCCGATGCGCCGACCTTGGTGCGCGACCTGGCGACCCTTCAGGCCCCAGTGATCGCCTATGTCTGGATCGCGATGCTGACCGCGTCGACCTATTTGCTGGCCGGCTACATGCGCGAGCAGGTCTGCGTCTATATGTGCCCGTGGCCGCGGATCCAGGCGGCGCTGACCGACGAATGGGCGCTCAACGTCACCTACAAATACGATCGCGGCGAGCCGCGTTGCTCGGTCAAGAAGGCGTTCGACATTCGCTCGCTCGGCGAGAAGGCCGGCGATTGCATCGATTGCAACCAGTGCGTTGCCGTGTGCCCGACCGGGATCGACATCCGCGATGGCGCGCAACTCGGCTGCATCCAATGCGGCCTGTGCATCGATGCCTGTGACGCCGTAATGACCAAGGTCGGTCGCAAGACGGGTCTGATCGGATACGACAACGATATCAACGTTCAGCGGCGCGTTGCCGGCAAGCAGGAGATTTTCAAGCCTGTTCGAGCCCGTACCGTCGTCTACGCCAGCCTGATCACCGTGGTTTGTGCGGTCATGCTGTACGCGTTGATGTCGCGGACCCTGCTCGACGTCAACGTGCTGCACGATCGCAACCCGATCGCGGTAAGTCTCAGCGATGGCGCGATCCGCAATGGATACACGCTCCGCTTCCTCAACAAGCGCGGCTTCGATCGCGTGATCGCGATCGATGTCGATGGGCCGGCCGGGGCGAAACTGCATGTCATCGGTGCGGACTCCGTGACGCCAGACCGGCCGATGATCGTCCTTGGCCGCGACACCACCACCGAGCTTCGCGTGCTGGTGACGGCGGCGTTCGATGAAAAGGCGGAAAAGTCGGTGCCGGTCACGTTCCGCGTCACTGATATCGGCCTCGGAGAGGTCGCCTCCGCGACCGACCACTTCGTCCTTCCGTAACGATGGAATCCAGCCATGGCAGCCTCAAGTTCAGTCGCACGACCCATCACCGGGCGCTTCGTCCTGGTCACGACAATCGCGTTCTTCGCTGTCGTGATCAGCGTGAACATGGTCATGATGCGCCTTGCCATCACGACACTTCCGGGCACTGAGGTCGACAGCGCCTATAGCGCCGGCCTCGCCTATCAGCGCGAGATCGACGCGGCAAGACAGCAGAACGAGCGCGACTGGCAGGTTCATGCGCATATCGATCGGCAGTCTGATGGGACCGCCGCAGTAGCACTCGAGGTGCGCGATCACGCCGGCGCACCCCTGACCGGATTGAGTTTCCTCGCTCGGCTCGAACGACCAATCGATCGTCGCGCCGATCGGGAGATCGGGATCGGCGAGGCGGGCGTTGGTACTTATCGTGGCCGAGCCGAGGGCGTCGCCGCGGGGCAGTGGGACCTGGTGATCGAGGGCGACGCGGATGGCCGCCGCATGTTCCTGTCGAAGAACCGAATCCTGCTGAACTGAGGGGAAATCCCATGCAGGCGGCTATCGATTTCTCTCACTATCTGAAGAGCGCGGGCACCGGGCTCGTCCATCTCGATCTCGCAGTCGAGGGCATCAATTGCGCGGGCTGCATGGCCAAGATCGAACGCAATCTGTCAACCATCCCAGACGTCACCTCGGCTCGCGTAAACCTGACCGACAGTCGCCTGGCGCTGGAGTGGAAGGCGGGTGCTCTTGACCCGGCGCTGTTCGTAAGCCGACTCGCGGAACTCGGCTACAAGGCCTATCCGTTCGAGCGGAATGATGCCGAAACGCTGGAAGCGCAGCGAGCGCAAGGCCTGCTGCGCCGGCTGGGCGTCGCCGCCTTTGCGGCGATGAACGTGATGATGCTGTCGGTCCCCGTATGGTCAGGCAACGTGTCCGACATGCTGCCGGAGCAGCGCGATTTCTTCCACTGGCTGTCGGCGCTGATCGTGTTGCCGGCCGCAGCCTATTCGGCGCAGCCTTTCTTCTCGTCGGCGTTGTCAGCCCTGCGAGCGCGCGGCGTCAACATGGACGTTCCGATCAGTATCGGCATCGTGCTCGCGCTGGCAACCTCGGTGATCGAGACGGTAAATCACGCCGAACATGCCTATTTCGATGCCGCGATCATGCTGATCGCGTTCCTGCTCGCCGGTCGGTACCTCGACCAGAACATGCGGCGGCGCACCCGCGCTTTTGCGGGCAACCTCGCGGCGCTGAAGGCGGAGACCGCGACGAAGTTTATTAACCCAACCGAGATCAGAACGGTCCCGGCAGCCGCGATCCGGCCCGGCGACGTCGTGCTGCTGCGGCCCGGCGAACGCTGCGCGGTCGATGGCAACGTGATCGAGGGCCGCTCGGATGTCGATCAGAGCCTGATCACGGGCGAAACCTTGCCCGCGATGGCGACACCTGGCAGCGCTATATTCGCGGGCACACTGATCCGTTCCGGAACATTGCGCGTCCGTGTATCGGCCGCCTCGGGTGGTACGCTGCTGGATGAGATATCTCAGCTGCTCGATCGCGCGCTCCAGGCGCGCTCGCGCTATCTTCGATTGGCGGAGCGTGCATCAAGGCTCTATGCCCCGGTGGTGCACGCGACCGCGTTGATCACGATGCTGGGCTGGCTGGCATATGGCGCGAGTTTTCATGATTCGATCGTGACAGCGATTGCAGTCCTGATCATCACCTGTCCCTGCGCATTGGGGCTTGCCATTCCTGCCGTGCAGACCGTTGCATCCGGTGCGCTGTTCGGCTCTGGCGTGCTGCTCAACGCCGGCGACGCGATCGAGCGTATCGCCGAGATCGACCGGGTGATCTTCGACAAGACGGGCACGTTGACGCTACCCGAGCTTGATGTCGCCAATCTCGCGGACATCCCGGACGATGTCGTGAAGCTGGCAGGCCGTTTGGCACTCTCGAGCCGTCATCCGGTCGCTGCCGCGGTCGCGCGCAAGGCGGGTGCGGCCGCACCCCTGCCGGACATCCAGGAAGAACCAGGCCAAGGCGTCCACGGTTTTTACGAAGGTCGTCCGATCCGGCTGGGCCGACCGTCATTCTGCGGCGCGGATGACCTCGCCAACGAGCTTCTGTGTCGCGATCCCGAGGCGTCCGTCGTCGCATTCAGGTCTGGCGAGTGCAGATATGCCTTCGCGGTTCGGCAACGGCTGCGGCCGGACGCGGCTGAGGTGGTGGCAGGGTTGGCGCGCATGGGCATCGCCGTCGAGATCGTGTCTGGGGATCGCGAACCTGCGGTCCGGCTGGCAGCCGAGGTGCTCGGCGTGCGTGAATGGCGCGCCGAGGTGTCTCCGGTCGACAAGATCGACCGGATCGACGAACTGGTGCGCCAGGGCTGCAAGGTACTGATGGTCGGCGACGGCCTGAACGATGCGCCGGCGCTGGCTGCCGCGCACGCCTCAATGTCGCCCGTTACGGCGACCCACCTGAGCCAGACGGTTGCCGATGCGGTCTTTCTCGGCGAGCGTCTCGTGCCAGTGCTGACGGCGGTCAAGGTATCTCGCAAGGCGCTTCGATTGATGCGCCAAAATCTCTGGCTCGCCGTGATCTACAACCTACTGGCCGTGCCGATCGCGATCGCCGGCCTTGTCACGCCGCTGATCGCCGCGGCGGCGATGTCGGGCTCCTCGGTGATCGTGATGTTGAACGCGCTGAGAGCGCGAGCGAGGGAGATGGTCTGATGGAAATTCTGGTCTTTCTGGTGCCTCTGGCTCTCGCACTTGGCTTTGTCGGTCTGCTCGGCTTCCTCTGGTCACTCAAAAGCGGCCAGTACGACGATCTCGACGGGGCAGCCTGGCGCGCCATCGCCGACGACGAGCCCGCGAACGGTCAAGGCCGATCCAAATAATGAAAATAGACCAATGAAACACCCGCGGCGATGGTCATTGCCGTTGAGGCGAGCGCCAGCACCAATGTCCAGTCCGGCCGCCGCCATTGCGGCACCCGAGACCGCAGGAGCAGGACCGAGACCAGCCGGTTGACAGCACCAAACCGCGCCATCGTCAGCAGCAGCACATTGGCAGCACGTCAGGCTGCCAATAGCGCCAGTGTGTCGCCGACACTGTGACGGGTCGCATCGTGGTGGCATCGAACCATCCGTCGGCGTGCCGAATGCAGGGGAAGCCGAGCGGATGTCGATCGTCGTCGATCACCGCGAGCTCGATCACGCGGTCAGACGGCGCCGACCCAATGTCGCGCCACCCTAACAGAGTCAGCCGTCGAATTATCGAGGTCAAAAGCCGACGCATATCGTAAGTTACTCCGCTGAAGCATTTAGCGTGACACGCTCATTCGCTTGAACGGTTGATGTAGCGCAATCGCAGAGCTGGAAACTGACACTCGCGATGAAATGATTGGGGCGTTGACCGAGTGCCTCGATCGCGAAGGCGTTGCAGCGGCTCACCTGGTCCAGGGTATGCCCCGCAATATCGCCGATCTCGGAGGCCGCCGAGCCTTGAGCTAGGTCAATGCGTCCCCATCGATCCGCTATAGATTGAAGTTCCGGTCCGACTGGTTCCCGTTCTATCGCTGGAAGTTGTTGCCTCAAATACCGGGGCCCGTCAGGCACGTCGAGGTGGTAATGATACGGTTAGCTGATGCCGAAGCAATACTCGACGAAGTTGAGCGCGATGCCGCCGAGTTGCTATCCGAGGAGCTTCGGAAACTAGTGCAGCAGTACGTAGAGGAGCAACGCGTGGCCCTCAAAGTGCTTCGCAAGCTCTATCGTCAATAGGAGTTAGCCCGACAAAGCGGAGGTACACCACGGCCTCGCGATCGACGCGATTGCAATTTGTCGCGCAGACCAGCAAGTCTCGTTTGGCCGTTCGCGCCAGCTTCGACGAACTCTCGGTTTGACGCCCTGGAGCGATACGTATGGTCGCAGCATGCATGGCAGCCCGGCAGGAAGTTTCCTGCCGGGCTGCGTCATCGGCGTTCCCGAGGGCAGATCGGGCCGCTCAATGACCGGTGATCGCAGTTGCCTTCGTTGGCGGTGCGTTGGACGCTCGACGCCCGTTGGAATGTCGAGCTTTCTTTTAGACGCCCAATGATCGTCAGCACCACGGCTGCGATCGGCTGAGCAAGAGGGGCGACGCCCTCCGAGCCGAACCGGGCGACCAGCGCTCAGATATCGCCGAGTCGGCACCAGGCGAGGTCGATCAACGTCCCGATCCGCGTAGATTGGGCTTGTAGTTGTTTGCGGTTCTCCGGATTTTCGATCTTTCCGATCACGATGGACGTTCGCGCATGAGTGATCTGAAGAGCGAAAACCGCCTCTTGTAGCGCCTCGCGCGCTTTCTGCCGGTGAGCACTCCAAAGCTCAGACGGATCGATCGGCGCTGCCCGGCATGCCAGCGATAGCGCGGCGCGGTGACGCTTACGTCGATCGAGGTTCGCGATGTCCGGCATGGTGCTTCTCCCTTGGCGTGTGCTCGGTGTTGATATCCTTTCGAGGGGATATTGAGGGCACCGTCTTAATTGCTTGATCAATCCGATTATCGGAATCCGGCAAATCGTGGGAATTTTGTGATTAACCCTTTGAAAACGGCACATGCCGATAAATTATCGGTATATACATATAACGCAGGTGCTCGATGAAGCAGGTTGTGTCGCCAATGCTCGAGGAGTTGGCCGTGGTGGGCAGTTGCTGCGCCGCATTCAATGTTCGGAAGGCAAGCCGGGTGATTACGCGGCTGTATGCCGAGGCCTTTGCGCCCGTTGGCGTGGAGCCGACGCAATTCATGCTGCTCGCCGCCTGCGCGCGGCAAAGGAGCGTGGCCGTGGGAGCTCTTGCGGAAAGGATGGCGATGGACCCGAGCGCGCTCGCTCGCAATATTGCGGTTCTCAAGCGCCGTGGGCTGGTGAAGGTCGCATTTGGAGTGGACCGGCGGGTGCGGAATATCTCGATATCCGCCCGAGGCAAACAAATCCTGTCCCGCGCGCTGCCCCGCTGGCGGGCGATGCAGGCGAAGCTGGCCGTACAGCTTGGCGAAGACAATTTTCAGGCGACCGTCGATCTGATGAAAAAGATGACGCAGGCCGGCGAGGCGCTGCTCATCGATTCAAACCCATAAGAGGTCACGATGCCCGTCCGTTGGCTCGATCCGTCGCCGGTGCTGCGTATCGAGCGTTTCAACAGTTTCGACGAATTTCGACCCAACGATGTTATCGGCGGAATGAGAAGCACGCCGCTGGATTCCACGCCCATCTCGGTCTCGCGGAGCATTCTGGCGCTTCCCGACTGCCTTCTCGTACTGCAGCGATCATTCGCCAGGCGGATGGAGGGAGATCTCGGAGCAAATCGTGGGGTTGGGGCCGTTGTTCCCTTGGCTTTCCACGCGACGATGAACGGGAACTCGGTCGGCGATTCTACGATCGGGGTCATCCGCGGCCGGGCGCCCGTCGATGTCGTTGAACGGCATGCAAATACCTACCTCATGCTGCGCTTCGGCTCCGACATGCGCAATCGCGGATGGGCCGACTTCGAGAGCGGAATCGAGCTGTTCAGGCTGACACCGGCGAAGATGCTGGCGATACGATCGGCGATTCTGGACATGTTTTGCCTGGCGTCCAGCTGCAGGGAGATCAGGGAGTTCGAACTGTTGAGCGGGCAGCTGCAGGAAACGCTTGTAGCCGGGCTCGACAGCGCCCTGGTCGAGGACAGCGTCAAGCGGGCACTGCCCGGCTCGTTCGACCGGCATCGGAAGCTGGTCGAACGCCTGGATGAACTGGTGGCCGCGGTCGGCGAGGCCGATCTCTACAGCGCCGGCCTCGCGCAGACCCTAGGCGTTTCCGTTCGTACGCTTCAGACCGCCATACAGCACGTCTGCGGCGTTAGCCTGCATCAACATTTGCGATCGAAACGCATGTGGTCGGTCCGCAAGCTCCTCGTCAAAGGAGGCCCGCTTCTCACCGTGACCGCGGCAGCGCGGGCCAACGGCTTCTGGCACATGAGCGACTTCGCGAGATGTTACGGCCGTGCATATGGCGAGATGCCCTCGGAAACCCTGGCACGGGCGCGAGGGCTCTAGTCCGGCGAGAGCGTCATGCGTTCTTTTAATCCTTAACCTCTCCGCCGTCAGTCGGATTGCGCTCGCTGCCGGTTCGATCATGCAGCCCAACAGCCGCAGCGCAACCCCTTGGGCCTGAATACACACTCAGGAGTTTGGGTCGTCGATGAACCTTTGTGGACGCGCAAAAGCCTCCAGCAGGTCTCTCCGGTCTATGATGATTTCCCGGCCACGGATGCGCACGCCATGCTCGGTCAGATGCGCTAGATTGCGTGAAAGGTTCTCGCGGGTCGTCCCGATGTGGGATGCCAGGGTGGCGCGGTCGAATGGCAGGACGAGATGCTTGCCTGATGCGGCGCTTTGCGCCTCTGACAGGATCCAGTTGGCCAGACGTTCGACGCTCGATCGAGCCACATAGCCTTTCAATTTCTTCACTGCGCCGCGATAGGCCGATGCAAGCTCGCTTGTGACGGTCTGGGCAAATGCGATCTCCCGCCCCAGGATCGTCCGCACGCCTTGTGCCGGGATCAGCAGAATGCGGGATTCTTTCAACGTTCTTGCCGAGTTCAGGTAGCGCTGGTCGCCCACGACGGCCGCAAGGATGAAGGTCGAGACTGGCGCGAGCAGGGAAATTCCCCACTCGACTCCGTCTTGTTCGGTAAAGATTTCTACCAGACCATCGATCAGGACGTGCAGGAAGTCGGGAGGATCGCCCTCGTGAATGAGGTGCACACCGACCGGAAACTGCTGCAGCAGCGCGCCTTGCAGCAGGTTATCGAGACTCTGCTCGGTCATCCGCGCGAACAGAGGCAAGGACTTCACCTGATCGAAATCATCAGAGCGCAATTGGTCGATCTCCGTGACGTGTGACAAATATCAAATCATGATGCCACAAATAGCAATTTGAAGGACGTGTTTTTGCAAATTCAGGGTGCCTTTCTCACACCATCGACGAGATCATTGATCTGGAACAACCACGGACGCGCTGATCTTTGCGCATGAGTACCTCCAATGCCGGTGGGTGATTGGAGACATCAATGGGCGCAACTGGTTCAAGCTCTTCGCATAGCGGTCGAGCGCTCTGGCTTTCGACAATTTCCTTCACGATCTGCTTTGCGGTCTGGACGATATTCTCGATCATCGGCATCCGGATCAAGCAGGAGCTCGGTCTGAACGACACCGAGTTCGGGCTGCTGGTAGGCACCCCGATCCTCAGCGGCTCGCTGATCCGCCTCGTGCTTGGTATCTGGACTGACCAGTATGGCGGGCGGCGCGTCTACACGGTTGTGATGCTCGCTGCTGCGGCCGCTACCTACCTGCTGACGTGGGCGCACACCTATCCTGAATTCCTGGTCGCCGCGCTTTTCGTCGGTGTCGCAGGAGGGTCCTTTGCGGTCGGCGTCGCCTACGTGTCCCGCTTTTTCCCGACCGCCAGGCAGGGCACGGCGCTCGGCATTTTCGGTGCAGGCAACGTCGGCGCAGCGGTCACGAAATTCCTCGCTCCGTTCGTTCTGGTTGCCTATGGCTGGCAGACGACCGCGCAGGTCTGGGCGGCCGTGATCGGCGTGATGGGTATCTTGTTCTGGCTCCTTTCCGAGGAAGACCCCGTGGTGCGCGAACGGCGTGCCAGAAACGAGAAGCCGAAGAGCGCCTGGCTCGAGCTCGAGCCGCTGAAGAACATCCAGGTGTGGCGCTTCTCGCTCTATTACTTCTTCGTGTTCGGGGCCTTCGTCGCGCTCTCGCTGTGGCTGCCGCAATATCTGATCAAGGTCTACGGCGTCGACATCAAGACTGCCGGCATGATGGCAGCAATGTTCTCGTTCCCCGCCAGCGTGTTCCGCGCTTACGGCGGACATCTCTCCGATCGCTATGGCGCGCGGCGTGTCATGTACTGGACATTCCTGGTCGGTGCTGCCGCGACTTTCATCCTGTCTTATCCGCCGACCGACTATTTGGTGAGGACGGTCAACGGTGCGGTCGGCTTCCATCTCGAGATGGGACTGATGCCGTTCGTGGTGACCGTGTTCGTGCTCGGCTTCTTCATGGCGCTCGGAAAGGCTGCGGTCTACAAGCACATCCCGGTCTACTATCCGCAGAATGTCGGCGCGGTGGGCGGTCTGGTCGGCATGATCGGCGGTCTCGGCGGCTTCGTGCTGCCCATCGCCTTCGGCGCGCTCGCCGATCTGACCGGACTCTGGACCAGTTGCTTCATGCTGTTGTTCCTGTTGGTCACGACCGCGCTGGTATGGATGCACGTCTCCATCAGGCAGATGGAGCGCGGCGTGGTCGGCGAAGCACTCAAGAAGCTTCCCGAACTGCCGGAGATGCAGGAGATTCACCGACCACAGCATGTCGGCGCTCTGTCCGGCGCCGTCCTCACCGACTGGCGGCCGGAGGATGCCGCGTTCTGGGCGGGCGGCGGCCGTGCCATCGCGCGGCGCAATCTCTGGCTCTCGATCCCCGCGCTGCTGCTGTCTTTCGCGGTCTGGCAGGTATGGTCGGTGGTGGTGGCCAAGCTGCCTTCGGTCGGATTCAGCTTCACAACTGACCAGCTGTTCTGGCTTGCGGCGCTGCCCGGCATATCGGGCGCGGTGCTGCGGATCTTCTACTCCTTCATGGTGCCGATCTTCGGCGGCCGGCTGTGGACCACGCTCGCCACCTGGTCGCTGCTGCTGCCCGCTGTCGGTATCGGCTATGCCGTGCAGAATCCGGCAACGCCGTATCCGGTCTTCCTGGGGCTCGCGCTGTTGTGCGGTTTCGGCGGCGGCAATTTTGCCTCCTCGATGGCCAACATCTCGTTCTTCTTTCCACGCGCGGAGAAGGGAAACGCGCTCGCGCTCAATGCGGGCCTCGGCAATCTCGGCGTCAGCGTCGTGCAGTTCGTCGTGCCGATCGTGATCACCGTGGGCGTGTTCGGTTGGTTCGGCGGCGATCCGACCGCGGTCAAGAGCGGGAGCACCGAAGTGCCGCTCTGGCTGCAGAACGCCGGCTTCGTCTGGGTGCCGTTCATCGTCGCCAGCGCCTTTGCAGCCTGGTTTGGCATGAACGACATTGCCTCCGCCAAAGCTTCGTTTGCCGACCAGGCGGTGATCTTCCAGCGTAGGCACAACTGGATCATGTGCTGGCTCTACACCGGCACCTTCGGTTCGTTCATCGGCTATTCGGCCGGCTTCCCCCTGTTGACGAAGACCCAATTTCCCGCTGTCGATGCGCTGCAATTCGCCTTCCTGGGCCCGCTGGTCGGTGCGCTCTCGCGCTCGGCCACGGGGTGGATGGCCGACAAATGGGGCGGCGGCCGCGTGACCGTCGGTGTGTTCGCGCTGATGATGATCGGCGTGCTCGGAGTGCTCTATTTCCTCGGCATCAAGGATCAACCCGGCGCGTTCTGGGGCTTCTTCGCGATGTTCCTGCTGTTGTTCTTCGCGACCGGCGTCGGCAACGCGTCGACCTTCCAGATGATCCCCAACATCATGCGGCGGGAGATGGACCGGCTGATGCCGACCGCGGATCCCGCGACCCGGCTGCGCCAGGCCGAGAAGGAATCGGCCGCCATCACCGGCTTCACCTCGGCGATCGCCGCGTTCGGTGCGTTCTTCATTCCGAAGTCGTTCGGTACCTCGATCGATCTCACTGGAGGCGTTCAGGCAGCGTTGTGGGGATTCTTCATCTTCTATGTGACCTGCATCGTCATCACCTGGGCTGTCTATACCCGCAAGGGTGGCCTGCTTCATGACATCGAACGGCGCGCTCGGATTTCGCCCGCCACCCAGCCCGCGGAATAAGGAGACGAGGGATGAGCCATTTCCTGGACAGGCTGACATTCTTCACGCGCGCCAAGCCGGATTTTGCCAACGGTCACGGCGTGACGACAACCGAGGACCGTTCCTGGGAGGACGGCTACCGGAAGCGCTGGCAGCACGACAAGATCGTGCGGTCGACGCATGGCGTAAACTGCACCGGCTCCTGCTCGTGGAAGGTCTACGTCAAGGGCGGCATCGTGACCTGGGAAACCCAGCAGACCGACTATCCGCGCACGCGCCCGGACCTTCCCAACCATGAACCCCGCGGCTGCGCGCGCGGCGCCAGCTACAGCTGGTACCTCTATTCCGGCAATCGCGTGAAATATCCGCTGGTGCGCTCGCGGCTGCTGAAATTGTGGCGCGAGGCGCGCGCAGTGATGACACCGGTCGCGGCCTGGAAATCGATCGTCGAAGATCCGACGAAGCGGGCGGCTTATGTGCAGAAGCGCGGCCTTGGCGGCTTCGTCCGCGCCAGCTGGATCGAGGTCAACGAGATCGTCGCCGCCGCAAACGCCTACACCGCGAAGACCTATGGTCCAGACCGCGTGTTCGGCTTCTCGCCGATTCCGGCAATGTCGATGGTGAGCTACGCGGCAGGCGCACGCTACCTGTCGCTGCTCGGCGGCGTCTGCATGTCGTTCTACGATTGGTATTGCGATCTGCCGCCGGCCTCGCCGCAGACCTGGGGCGAGCAGACCGACGTGCCCGAAAGCGCGGATTGGTACAATTCCGGTTTCCTGATCCTGTGGGGATCGAACGTCCCGCAGACCCGCACGCCGGATGCGCATTTCTATACCGAGGTCCGCTACAAGGGCGCCAAGAGCGTCGTGATCTGTCCGGACTATTCGGAAGCTTCGAAATTCGCCGATCTCTGGGTGTCGCCCAAGCAAGGCACCGACGCCGCGCTGGCGATGGCCATGGGGCACGTGATCCTCAAGGAATTTCACGTTGATCGGCAGGCCAGATATTTCAACGACTACGCGCGCCAGTATACGGATATGCCATTTCTGGTGCGGCTGGTGAAATCCGAGGGACGGCTCGTACCTGAGCGGTTCGTGCGCGCCTCGGATTTCGCCACTTCGCTCGATGAAGCCAACAATCCCGAGTGGAAGACGGTGGCCTATGACGAGGCGACTGGCGAGATTGTGGTCCCGAACGGATCGGTCGGATTCCGCTGGGGCGAGCAGGGCAAATGGAATCTGGAGGAGCGGGACTCAAGGAGCCGCGGCACGAAGCTCCGGTTATCGCTCACCGATATCAGGGATGAACTGGCCGATGTTGCGTTTCCCTATTTCGGCAATCGCGAGCACGACCATTTCAAGGGAACCGACCATCCGGACGTCTTGACGCGCAAGATCCCCGCCAAGCGGATCCAATTCAAGGACGGCGAGGCGCTGGTGGCGTCCGTCTATGATCTGTTCGTCGCTAACTACGGCGTCGATCGCGGCTTCGGCGGCGAGCATCTCGGCAACAGCTACGACGACGTCCAGCCTTATACGCCGGCCTGGGCGGAGAGGATCACCGGCGTGCCGCGCGATCAGATCATCGCGGTGGCGCGCGAGTTCGCCGCCAATGCCGAGAAGACCGGCGGCCGCTCCATGGTCATCCTCGGCGCCGGGTTGAACCACTGGTATCACATGGACATGAACTACCGCGGCATCATCAACATGCTGGTGATGTGCGGCTGCATCGGACAGTCTGGCGGGGGCTGGTCGCATTACGTCGGTCAGGAGAAACTGCGGCCGCAGTCCGGCTGGACGCCGCTTGCCTTCGGTCTCGACTGGGGCCGTCCGCCGCGGCAGATGAATTCGACCTCGGCGTTCTATGCCCATACCGATCAGTGGCGCTACGAGACGCTCGATGTGAAGGAAATTCTGTCACCGACGGCGCCGCAAGGTCCGTGGGGCGGCGCGCTGATCGACTACAACGTTCGCGCCGAGCGGATGGGTTGGCTGCCTTCCGCGCCGCAACTCGAGACCAACCCATTGGAAGTCTCGAAGCTTGCGGCCGCCGCCGGGCTGGAGCCGAAGGATTACGTCGCTAAATCCCTCCAGTCTGGCGAACTGAAGCTGTCGTGCGAAGATCCCGATGGTCCGAAGAACTGGCCACGCAACATGTTCGTCTGGCGCTCGAACCTGCTAGGGGCGTCCGGCAAGGGGCACGAATACTTCCTGAAACATCTGCTGGGCACCAAGCACGGCGTGCTGGGTAAGGATCTCGGCGAGGACGGCAGGAAGAAGCCTCTTGAGGTCAGATGGCACGAAGACGCCCCGGAGGGAAAGCTCGATCTGCTGGTCACGCTGGACTTCCGCATGTCCACGACCTGCATGTACTCGGACATCGTGCTGCCGACCGCGACCTGGTACGAGAAGAACGATCTCAATACCTCCGACATGCATCCCTTCATTCACCCGCTGTCGGCGGCGATCGATCCGGTGTGGGAATCGCGCAGCGACTGGGACATCTACAAGGGCATCGCGGAAGCCTTCTCGAAGGTCGCACCCGAGGTGTTGGGCGTCGAGAAGGACGTCGTCCTTACTCCGATCATGCACGACAGTCCCGGCGAGATCGCCCAACCGTTCGACGTCAAGGACTGGAAGACGGGAGCAATCGATCCGATCCCCGGCAAGACCATGCCGGCGGTGACCGTGGTCGAGCGGGACTACCCGAACCTCTACAAGCGTTTCACGTCGCTCGGGCCGCTGATGAACAAGCTCGGCAATGGCGGTAAGGGCATGAGCTGGAACACCGATCACGAGGTCGAGCTGCTCAAGAAGCTCAATGGCATCGTAACCGAGGAAGGCGCGTCCAAAGGCCTTGCTCGCATCGAGAGTGCGATCGACGCCTGCGAAGTCATCCTGAGCCTTGCTCCGGAAACCAACGGCGAGGTCGCAGTCAAGGCGTGGTCATCCCTCGGAAACTTCACCGGGCGAGATCACACCCATCTGGCCGTCCCCAAGGAAGACGAGAAGATCAGGTACCGCGACGTGGTTGCGCAGCCGCGCAAGATCATCTCCTCGCCGATCTGGTCAGGCCTGGAATCCGACAAGGTCTGTTACAACGCCGGCTACACCAACGTTCACGAGTTGATCCCGTGGCGCACGCTGACCGGTCGCCAGCAGCTGTATCAGGACCATCTGTGGATGCGCGCCTTCGGCGAGGGCTTCTGCGTCTATCGGCCGCCGATCGACACCAAGACGGTCAAGCCGGTGATCGACCGCAGGCCGAACGGCAACGACTCCGTGGTCTTGAACTTCATCACGCCGCACCAGAAATGGGGCATTCATTCCACCTATACCGACAACCTCCTGATGCTGACGCTGTCGCGCGGCGGTCCGATCGTGTGGATCAGCGAACTCGACGCCAAGGCGGCGGGCATCGTCGATAACGACTGGATAGAGGCCTACAACACCAACGGTGCGCTGGTCGCACGCGCGGTGGTCTCGCAACGTGTCCGGCAAGGCATGTGCATGATGTATCATGCACAGGAGAAGATCGTGAATGTGCCGGGCTCCGAGCAGACCGGCCAGCGCGGCGGCATCCATAACTCCGTTACCCGTACCGTGCTCAAGCCGACCCACATGATCGGCGGCTACGTACAGCAAGCCTACGGCTTCAATTACTACGGCACGGTCGGCGCCAATCGCGACGAATTCGTCATCGTTCGCAAGATGTCGAAAGTCGACTGGCTTGACACACCCGCCGCAGATCAACCCGGCACGTCCCAGCTGGAGGCCGCACAATGAAGATCCGCGCCCAGATCGCAATGGTGCTGAACCTCGACAAGTGCATCGGGTGTCACACCTGCAGCGTCACCTGCAAGAACGTGTGGACCAGCCGCGAAGGCATGGAATATGCGTGGTTCAACAACGTCGAGACCAAGCCCGGTATCGGCTATCCCAAGGATTGGGAGAACCAGGCTCGCTGGAAGGGCGGCTGGAAGCGCAACCGCAACGGCTCGATCCAGCCGCGTATCGGCGGCAAGTGGCGGGTGCTGGCGAACATCTTCGCCAATCCTGATTTGCCCGAGATCGACGATTACTACGAGCCGTTCACCTTCGACTACCAGCATCTGCAGCAGGCGCCGGAAATGAAGGCGATGCCGACAGCTCGCCCACGCTCGCTGGTCTCCGGCGAGCGGCTGGAGAAGATCCAGTGGGGCCCGAACTGGGAAGAAATCCTCGGTGGCGAGTTCGAAAAGCGTTCACAGGATTACAATTTCGAGGGTGTTCAGAAGGACATCTACGGCCAGTTCGAAAACACGTTCATGGTGTACCTGCCGCGGTTGTGCGAGCACTGCCTCAATCCGGCGTGCGTCGCGGCTTGTCCATCGGGTGCCATCTACAAGCGCGAAGAGGACGGCATCGTCCTGATCGACCAGGACAAGTGCCGTGGCTGGCGCATGTGCGTCTCGGGCTGCCCCTACAAGAAGATCTACTACAATTGGTCGTCGGGAAAATCGGAGAAGTGCATCTTCTGCTATCCGCGCATCGAAGCCGGCCAGCCGACGGTGTGTTCGGAGACCTGCGTCGGCCGTATCCGTTATCTCGGCGTCGTGCTGTATGACGCCGACCGTATCGCGGAAGCGGCGAGCAAGCCTGACGAACGTGATCTCTATCAGGCCCAGCTCGACATCTTCCTCAATCCGAACGATCCGAAGGTGATCGCCGAGGCCGAGCGGCAGGGAATTCCGCATGCATGGCTCGAGGCGGCGAAGACCTCGCCGATCTGGAAGATGGCGATGGAGTGGAAGGTCGCATTCCCGCTGCATCCGGAGTACCGCACCTTGCCGATGGTCTGGTACGTACCACCGTTGTCGCCGATCACCTCAGCCGCCTCCGCCGGCAAGATCGGTCTTGACGGCGGCATGCCGGACGTCAAGTCGCTGCGGATTCCGATGCGCTACCTGGCCAATCTGCTGACTGCGGGCGATGAAGCGCCGGTGACGCTGGCGCTCGAACGCATGATGGCGATGCGCGCCTATATGCGGGCCAAGACGCTCGACGGCGTCGTCGATGAAGCCATCGCCCGCCGGGTTGGTCTGAAGCCGGCCCAAATCGACGAGATGTACCAGATCATGGCGATCGCCAACTACGAGGATCGTTTCGTGATCCCGACCGCGCATCGCGAAGTCGGCGCCGACGCCTTCGACATCCGCGGCTCCTGCGGCTTTACCTTCGGCAACGGCTGCTCCGGCGGCGAGACCGAGACCAACCTGTTCGGTTCGCCCCGCAAGGCAAAGAATCCGATGGAGATCGCGTGATGAAGACGTTCAAGGTCCTCTCGGCCCTTCTGAGCTATCCGACCGAGGCGTTGATCGAAGCCGCTCCGGAGTTTGCGGCGGTGCTCGATGCCGAGAGACTGGTGCCGGCGGCGTGCCGCGGCACGGTCGATGTGCTGATCGAGGAAATCGCCATCGGCGATCTCTATGACCTGCAGGAGCGTTACGGCCTGCTGTTCGATCGCAGCAAGACGCTTGCGCTGCATCTGTTCGAGCATGTCCACGGCGAGAGCCGCGATCGCGGTCAGGCCATGGTCGATCTCAAAGCCATGTACGAAAATGCGGGGCTGGCGATCGCGGCGAATGAACTGCCGGATTACGTGCCGCTGTTCCTCGAATTCCTGGCGACGCAACCATTTGCGGAGGCGCGTGAGCTTCTCGGGCAGACTGCGCATATTTTCGCGGCGCTCGCCGAACGGCTCGGGCGGCGCGAGTCGAGCTACAAGGGCGTTTTCGACGCGCTGGTCAAGATCGCTGCCGAAGCGCCGCGCCGCGATATCGTCGACGAACTTCTGAAGGCGCCCGAGACCGACCCGATGGATCTGGTGGCGCTCGACGCGGCCTGGGAAGAGGAAGAAGTCCGGTTCGGCCCCGGCGCCCAGGGGCAGAGCGCCTGCGGCCACGAAACCCTGATCGCAAGGCTTCGGCACGCCCGCCGCGCCGTCGGGCCGGCGCCGTCACACCCGCAATAGAGGGCCAGATCATGCAGACGCTCAATGCCATCGTCTTCGGCTGGTATCCGTACCTCTGCCTCACCGTTTTTCTGTTCGGCAGCCTCGTCCGCTTCGACCGCGAGCAATATACCTGGCGCAGTGGATCCAGCCAGTTGCTGCGGCGACGGCAGCTCGTCTGGGGCTCGAACCTGTTCCACGTCGGAATTCTCTTCATCTTCTTCGGCCACCTCGTGGGACTGCTGACCCCGATCTGGGTATTCGACATGCTCGGCGTCTCGCATGGCTTCAAGCAGATGCTGGCGATTGTCGCGGGCGGCACCGCCGGATTGATGTGCCTGGTCGGGATTTCGCTGTTGACACACCGGAGACTGTTCGATCCGCGCATTCGTGCCAACTCCTCCTTCGGCGACACTGCAATCCTCCTGATCCTGTTCGCCCAGCTGCTTCTCGGCCTTGCGACCATTCCCGTATCGCTCGGGCATCTGGATGGCCATGAGATGGTGAAGTTCATGGGGTGGGCGCAGGGCATCCTGACGCTGCAGCCGGGCATCGCCGCCAACATTCTGGACGTGCACCCGATCTTCAAGGCGCACCTCGTGTTGGGTATGACGATCTTCCTCATCTTCCCATTTACGCGGCTGGTCCATATCTGGAGCGCGCCGGTCTGGTATCTCGGCCGCCGCGGCTATCAGGTCGTGCGCCGCCGCGACGGCGCCTCGCGCGCCGCCGACCGTCCTATGCAGCCAGCGGAGTAGAGCCATGGATTGCTCGCTCGCCGACAGCCTCCCCAAGCCGAAGACCGTCAGCGTCAACGGCACTGTCATTCCGCGCGAGGCAATCGCGCGCGAGGTGCAGAATCATCCGGCAGAAAAACCGATCCTGGCCTGGCAGGCAGCGGCACGGGCCTTGGTCGTGCGGGAATTGTTGCTGCAGGAGTCACGGCGCCTCGAAGTCTCCGCGGAGCCGCTGCGGGACGCCGAAGGTCGGAGCGAAACCTCCGAAGAGGCGGCAATGCGCGCGCTGATCGAACGGGAGGTCGTCACACCCGAGCCGGACGATGCCTCATGCCTGCGCTTCTATGAACAGAACCAGCGTCGTTTCAGGACCGGCGATCTCTACGAGGCCGCTCATATCCTGATCGCTGCTCGGCCGAATGATGCTGCCGCGCGAAATGGAGCCCGCGAGACTGCGGAGAAGATATTGTCGTCCGTGCGAGAAGACCTCGCCCTGTTTGATCAGTTGGCGCGCAGCCGTTCCGATTGCCGAACCTCCGCCGAGAACGGAGGCCGCCTTGGCCAGGTGACGCGTGGCCAGACGATCGAGGAATTCGAGGTGGCGCTGGCTCGCATGCGCGAGGGCGAGCTCGCCGTCGTCGAAACCCGCTATGGCTTCCACATCGTTCGGCTCGATCGGCACGCGCCGGGGCAGGTCCTGCCGTTTGAACTCGCCCGCGACCGCATCGCCGACTACCTCGCAACAAGCGTGCAGCACCGTTCACTCGCCCAATATGTCGCCGTGCTGGCCGGCCGTGCAGAGATCACCGGAATTGCACTCGCAGGCGCCAGCTCGCCGCTTCTGCAATAGGGAACGCCATGCAGCTCGGGCAAATCATCAGGAATCTCAGCGAAGAGGCTGCCGCGGCGGATGCGCTGCTCAGCTGTGGTGATCTCACTTTGGTGGCGCGCATCGGTTCCGCGGCCGATCGCTTTGACGAGACGGTTGGAGAATACGCCGCAGGCGCGGTGCGGCGTTTTGCCAACCTAGCGTTGAGCGAGGACTGGCTTGCGTTGATGAATGCGGTCGAACGCGCCGATGATCCGGGCTTCCGCTGCCTGACGCACATGCTGCACTGGTCGCTGAAGCGGGACGAAGCCCAGGACGTCGTACCGCACGAAGGATGCTCATGTGGTGGCAGCGGGGGTTGCACATGATCGGCCAACGTGAAATCGGCGGCACGGGCGGCTCCCGCAGCCTTGCGCGGATCGGCATTCTCGTGGTGTCCGACCGCGCCAGCCGGGGCGAATACAAGGACCAGGGTGGGGAGGCAATCAACAGCTTCCTGGCCACAACCATCCGTTCCAACTGGATCGCGATCGTCAAGATCATCCCGGATGGCATTGAAAGCGTTGCCGGCGCACTGATCGAAATGTCGGATCGGGAGACCTGCGACCTGATTTTGACGACCGGTGGGACAGGTCCAGCGCCGCGCGATTTGACACCGGAGGCCACACGCAGCGTGATCACGCGCGAGCTGGCCGGCTTCGGCGAACTGATGCGCCGGGTCAGCTTGGAGCAGGTTCCGACCGCCATCCTCTCGCGGCAGACCGCTGGGACACGGGGCCAGTGTCTGATTGTCAATCTGCCCGGGCGGCCATCGTCGATCGACATCTGCCTCGGCGCCGTCTTCCCGGCCATCCCCTATTGCCTTGATCTGATAGGCGCACGTCCCATTGAGGTGAATCAAGATGTCTGCCACGCTTTCCGCCCGGAGGCCTGAAGTCGTCCCGCCGCGTACGCCATCGCTGGCGGCGATCGTTTATCCGCAGAACGAATACCCTGCGGCGGCCTTTGAGGCGCTGGTCGCATCGTGTCGTCGCGGCAGATTGTTGCTTGCCGGCGTCTTGCAGCGCCTGGTTGACGCGGCGTCGGAGCGACGATGTGATGTCCTCCTGGAGGATTTAAGCACCGGCCATCGCACGTCGATCTATGAGGATCGCGGTGCTGGCGCGTCGGGCTGCCGGCTCGACGAGTCGGCGCTTGCAGAGGTCGCTGCGCGGATCGAAGGCGGCTTGGCCGATGCACCGGATGTGCTGGTGCTCAACAAATTCGGCAAGGCCGAATGCGGCGGTGGCGGACTGCTCGACCTCATCGCCAAGGCGATGGAGTACAATATCACCGTCGTGATCGGCGTTCCCCAGAACAATTTGCCCGCGTGGCGCGGTTTTGCCGGTGATTTCGGAACGGAGCTGTCTGCCGATATCAGCGAGATCGAAAGATGGGTGGAGGGCCTGCGCGGGCTTGCGGTCCCACGTAGTGGATAGGATGTCGTCGACGTCGAAGCTGCGAGCGTTCATGGCGGAGGCCCCATTCGAGTCATTGGGTCGTGAACAGGACGGTGGCGATCCCGACCGACAGAAGGATCGCCGAGACCGTCGCGACGGTCGAAAGCACGCCCATTGCCCGCAGCATGCCGGCGAAAACGACGATGATGGGCGTTGCCGTGAGAAGGCCTAGCTGCGCTTCGCTCATGAAACTCCGGATCCCGCAGACGATAGGTGACGGTCCGAACCTAGTCCGGCGACCAGCATCCGTCTTTGTCGGGGGACAAAGATCGGACGCTGGATCCCGGTTACGGGTTGACGAACGTAAACTGCTGAAGGACGTCGATGTCGGCGCGGGAGTTCGAACCGCGGGAAGGCGGATGGGGAGTCTTCGCCGAGTTGCTGGGCGACCCGATGATGTGGGTGCTGATCTTCAGCGAGCTCGCGGTCTTCGGTCTCCTCCTCGGAGCCTTTTCGGTCGCTCGCGCGGTGGACCCCTCGGGATTCGCTGACGGGCAGAAGCTGCTCGATCCGGACCTCGCCGGCTTGAACACGCTGGTGTTGGTGACGAGCGGTTGGGCTGCCGCACGCGGCGTCTTGGCCGCGCGCGAAGGGAAGCGGGCCAGCTGCCAGCGCTGGCTGTCGCTGGGGATCGCTCTAGGCGCGGCGTTTGTCGCCATCAAGCTATCCGAGTATTCCCGCGAGGTCGCTGCCGGTGCCGGGCTGGAGACCAGCACGTTCTTCACGCTGTACTTCCTCCTGACTGGATTCCACCTGCTGCATGTCGTGCTCGGGATGACAATCTTGGCCATAGTTCTACGGAGCGCAGACGCTCATGCGGTCGAGACCGGGACGTCGTTCTGGCACATGGTCGACCTCGTCTGGGTCCTGATCTTTCCGATCGTCTACCTGGTGCGCTGACATGGCCCGACATCCTCTCGAGACGACGTTGTTGGTCCTGATCGGCCTGGCGGTCGCGACGCTGCTTGCCTCGCTGTTCAGCCGGTCGCACCGATCGAAGCCGTCGATCCGTTGCAGCGGGATCTCTTGACGCTGCGTCGGGTATGCGAGACGTCCGCCCTTGTCACTGCCCGGTTCCCAGGACTTGCCGAGACATACCGACGACTCGCCGGAGCGATGGTGATCGCCCGTCCGCAGCGCCCATTGCCGCGCGTCGAGCGGGATGTGGAGACCATCGTCATGGCGCTGCTCGGAGCCGGCGAGACTCCGAAAGGTAAACTCCTGACCGCTGTCGTCGGCACCGGCGAGCCGCCCGAGAAGGCGCCGCCCGGATATCGCCCGATGCTGCCTTGCCCGCTGTGGGGCGATTGCTGGATCCGGGAAGCGGTCGCGCCCCAAGCAGACCATGACGAGCAGCCGTCCGGCGCGGCAGAGGAAGCCGGTCCCGACACCCGCAAACGTTTCGCGATCCGGGAGCAGGAGGACAGCAGAGCTCAACGCGATCCCTTCATCCTGAACCGCTTCGAGAAGATCCTGGCGATGGCGGAGATGGTCAACGTCGACCGCCCTTCCGACGACAGCGATGAGGATGACGCCCGCAAGGCAGCCGACGACCTCGACGAACTCGCGATCTCGCGACGCAAGGGCAAGCCCGCACGCAAGCTGAGGCTCGATCTCGATCTGCCGCCGGAAGCCGTCGATGCCGCGCGGCTCGAGGCGGGGCGGCTCTATCCGGAATGGAACTATCGTACCGGCAGCTACATGCCGGATTACTGCCGCGTTCTGACCTCGGAGGTGAGCGAAAACGGAGAAGATTGGCAGCCGGACGACGCCATGTTGCGGCGGATCCGGCAGGTGCGCCGTCAGTTCGAAACGCTGCGGCCCCGTCATGAACTGGTGAGGGCGCAGCCCGATGGGCACGACCTCGATCTCGACGCGCTGGTCCGCGCGCGATGCGACCTCCGTGCGGGCAGCGGCTCGCTAGAGCGCGTCCATCTGGCGATGCGCCCGCAGGGTCACGACCTGGCCGCCACGCTGCTGGTCGACGTATCGCTCTCGACCGACGCCTGGGTGGACGGACATCGCGTACTGGACGTCGAGAAAGAGGCACTGCTGGTGCTGGCTAACGGCCTCGCGGCGTGCGGTGATCGCCACAGCATTCTGACGTTCACCTCACGCCGCCGTTCGTGGGTCCGGCTCGAGACCGTCAAGGCCTTCGGCGAGCCGATGACAACGCAGGTCGAGAAGCGAATCGGGGCACTCAAGCCGGGATACTACACCCGCATCGGTGCTGCGGTCCGACATGCCGCCTCGGAGCTCGCCGCCCAGCCGCATCGCAAGAAGCTGCTGATCGTACTCACCGATGGCAAGCCCAACGATGTGGATCATTACGAAGGCCGGTTCGCCGTCGAAGACACCCGCAAGGCGATCCAGGAAGCCCGGCGGCTGGGAACGGCCGTATTCGGCGTCACCATCGATGCCGCCGCGCAGAGCTACTTTCCGACGCTGTTCGGGCGCGGCGGTTACGCCATCGTCGGCAACATCAGGCGGCTGCCGGCAGCACTGCCTGCGATCTATCGCCAACTCACACAGTAGGCGACTGGCAAAAAGAAGCCCGGCAACTCGGCCGGGCTCTGAGTATCGAGACAACGCCAATGGGAGAAATGGGTCGCTCGTCTTGAACGGAGCAATTCAAGCATGCCGCGGCCCGATCGTATTTGAGCCAGCGCAAACTAAACCTACAAACCTTGCCCACCCGGAGCGCGCTCCCGGGAGTTTTCATCGTGCGGATCGTCTTCGAGCGGGTCGGCGCGATCATCGACCGATGGACGCATCTGCATTGCGAAATCGGCCGCAACGAACGAAGTCTTCCAGGCAAGCCGTTGCCGGCGACGCCTGGCCCGAAGGCGAATCGCGGAACTGGAGAGCATCCTTGGTCCTCGTGCTTCGGTCATGAGAACCCGTCACCGCTTTGCTATGGTTGACGTGGCGCAAGGAGTGATGGCCGTGGTAATATGGATGAACAGGCCAGACGATGAGCATTCGCGAAGATATGCAGGTGCTGCGCCTGTTGAGGGCGTTCTTGTCTTGAGGAACGGGCCGCCAGAACGGCCGGACGAACATCGCTAGCCGGTTCGATCGGCAGAAACGGCAGCGTCCTTTGCAGATTGCGCTTCTCAGACGGCGCGGCTGTGGATCGCCGTCGACCGGGCAAGATGAGCGTCGAATGCGGAAGCCAAGCTCCGGACCAGAAATTCGGCGCCAGCGCTTACCGAGATCAGATCGTCGCTCATGGTCACCGCTCCGTCCGCGACGAGGCTTTCGAGTCGCGAGCGATCAACGATGGCCGCATCCGGATCGCGGCCGTGCGACCTGGCGATCTCCGAGAGATCGACGGCCATGTCGCACATGACCCGCTCGATGATGTCGCCGCGGAAGCGGTCGTCTCCGGTGAACGCGTAGCCCTTGACGGTCGCGAGCTGCTCCTCCGCGATGCGCGCCAGGTAGTCGCGTGTCGCGACCGCGTTCTGAACGAAGCCCTGCGGCATCCGACCGATGGCGCTTGCGCCCAGGCCGACAAGCGTTTCGGCGGTATCGTTGGTGTAGCCCTGGAAGTTCCGCCGCAATCGGCCCTCCCGCTTCGCAACAGTGAGCTCGTCCGAGGGGAGCGCGAAGTGATCGAAGCCGATGCGTACGTAGCCCGCATCGACGAGCGCCTCGACGATCGCTTCGGACTGCCGATGTCGTTCGATGCTGTCGGGCAAGGCGCTTTCGTCGATCTTGCGCTGGTGCTTCTTGAACGAGGGGACATGCGCATAGCCGAACACGGAGAACCGATCCGGCCGGAGCTCGACGCACCTCGCGACGGTGTCGAGGCAGGAACTCACCGTCTGAAGCGGCAGCCCGTACAGCAGATCGAAGTTGAGTTTGTCGATGCCGTTTCTCCGCAGGCCCTCGACGCTCCGGGCAGTCTGGTCGAAGCTCTGCAAGCGGTTGATGGCGCGCTGGACCGCGGGGTCGAAGCTCTGCACGCCCAGGCTGGCGCGGTTGACCCCACTGAAGCCCAGAGCCTCAGTCATCGGCTCGGTCAACGTGCGCGGGTCGATCTCGACGGCGATCTCGGCTTTGGGCAGCACGAAGTAGGAATAGCGCAGCGCGCCGACCAGATCGGCGAAGGTCTCGGGGGTCATGATCGTCGGCGTGCCACCTCCGAAGTGGATGTGCGAGATCGGCTGCCGATGGCCGATGCTCTCCGCAACCAGATGCGCCTCGGTGCGCAGGCCCGAGGCGTAGATGGCGATCGGATCGTCCTTCTTCGTGACCGAGGTGTGGCAGCCGCAGTACCAGCACATGGATCGGCAGAACGGCACGTGCAGGTAGATAGAGGCCGGCCGTCGTGGAGAGATCGACTTCAGCCATCCGCGATATTCGGCTTCGCCGATCGACGGATTGAAGTGCGGGGCCGTTGGATAGCTGGTGTAGCGGGGGAGCCTGTCCTGACCGTACCGTCTTGCGAGATCCGAGCGCATCGTCTGCCTTTCCATTGTACGAGGATATTGCCGGATGCGGCGTTCCCGAAAGTTGCGTCAGGTCAATTTCGGAGCAGCTGGCAGGGGCGCCGGACAGGTCAAGGCCGTGTCTCTCAAGGCGTGTCGTTCTTCCAATGACCCTGCTTCTTCAGAGCGTCGGCCACCTCCCTGGGCATGTAGTTTTCGTCGTGCTTTGCCAGGACAGTGTCGGCGCGAAACACGCCAGCCCCGTCCAGAGCGCCTTCGGCGACGACGCCTTGGCCTTCCCTGAACAGATCGGGGAGGGGGCCTCTGAAGCTCACCGGGATGCTGCCTCCTCCATCAGCGATACTGAACGTGGCGGCCAGACCGTCTCCGCGCGTCAGCGAGCCCGGCTGGACCAGCCCGCCGAGGCGGAAGCGCTTGCCCGCTACGATGTGCCTCTCCGCCGCCATCGTGGGTGTCGTGAAGAACACGATGGAGTCGCGGAGCGCGTTGAGGACGAGTCCCGTCGCGACGGCGAGCACCGCGAGCGAACTTCCGATCATCACCATCCGTCGTTGTCTGCGTTTCATGTCTTGCCGCGATCGGTTTTGCGCCGTGCGCTCGAAGGCTCTTGCGACAGCCCTTCTAGGGGCTGAGCCGCGGCGGGACCTTGCGCCAGCTCAAGATGGGGTCCGAATTGTCTACGCCCGCCGCAGCAGCTTCACGGCTTTGCGGAAAGCGTCGGCGACGGCAGCTCCGGGACGCTCGACGATCAGACGGAAGCCCAGATTCGTCGGCGGAACCCCGGCCGCGCAACCGCCCGACTTCGGATCGCGGATGAAATCGGTCATGTAGGCGCGATGGGCCCCTTCCACGACGCGTACTCCGCAATTGGTGTTCGTCACCTGCTCGCGGTTCCCATCCAACGAGGCGCGGATGAAGCAAGTATCCGTCCACTCCCAGATGTTGCCGGCCAGGTCGTCGAGGCCCTTGCTATTGGTCCCGAATGTGCCGCCGGGCTGCGGAGCGGTCTCGGCCGGTCTCGAACGGTTCGATTCGGTTTCGTAGCGGGCGATCCATGCCTGGGCGGGGTCGGCGGGATCGACGAGCGGCAGGGCTTCGTCGCGCGCCTTTTCGGCCGCGGCGAACGTCCACTCCTCGTCGGTTGGCAGCCGATGCGTGACGCCCGTCTTCAGAGAGATCCAAGCTGCGTAAGTTGAAGCGTCGTGCCAGCTGACGCCGACGATCGGAACGTCTCGTCGTCCGGACTGAGATCCGACGCGCGGACAGGCGCCTTCTTCGACGCATCGGTCATATTCCGCGACCGTGACCTGCCGCTTCATGACGAGCAGCTCCGTCGGCGAGCCGAGCCCGCGCAGCGGCCCCTCCACCGGCTTGCCGCTTCGCGAGAAGTCGCCGGCGGCGCGGTAGCTGAAGGAGGCTGGCGCCAGGCGGCTGATCCCCTCCGGATCGACCTGGGGCGGAGGCGCAAGAACGGTCGCGAGCACGGGCGCGGCCAGCGCGCCGACGAGCATCGCGATCTTGATCTTCATCAGCATCAGCATCACGGGTCTCCTTAAGAAGAACGGCCCGCGGCGAACCGCGGGCCGCGCTCGACGCCACCTACCGGGTGACGGCCACCGGATCGGCGGTGCCGACCTTGTCGGGGGGGACGGGGCTGGGAGGGGTGACCTGCTTCATCAGGTCATCGTTCCACTTTCCTTCGACCTTGAAGTGTGCGGCGGCACCCAGTTCGACCGCCTCGATCAGGTTATGGTTCACGTAGGCGTAGATTCCAGGCTCGCGGAAAGTGTAGAGGGCGGCACCGGCCGAACCGCCCCGGACGAACCAGGTCTCGAGGTCCTTCTCCGGCGGATTGTTGAATTTGCCGGTCTCCCAGACGTAGTCGCCGTGGCCCCCGATCAGGTGCGGACGGGTGTCGCGATTGGCCTGCGAGTGCACGATCAGCACGGTCTCGCCGACCTTCGCGGTCATGGCGTTCTTGCCGGTAAGCGAGCCGACGCTGCCGTTGAAAACGACATGCGTCGGAATCAGCTTGCGCATGACCTCGGTCGTGTCTGCATAGGATTCACCGACCGTCTCATAGGTCTTGTATTTGCCGTTCTCGTCCTTCGGCACGTAGAGATCGTTCTCGCCGATGTAGTAGATCTTGTCGTAGTGCAGCGACTTGCCCGCGCCGTCCTTCAGACCGTCGCGCGGTAGCACCATGACGGTGCCGTGCATGCCCGACACGACGTGCCAGGGGATCATGCCTTCGGGCGCGCAGTGGTAGACGAACACGCCAGGACGCGTCGCCTTCCAGCGCAGCTTCACTTGCTCGCCCGGATTGACCTTCGTCAACGCGCCGCCGCCGAGGCCTCCCGTCGCCGAATGCAGGTCGATGTTGTGCGGCATGGAATTGGTCTCGGGATTGACCAGCGTGAGCTCCATGTAGTCGCCTTCGTGCAGCACCATCATCGGGCCCGGCATCGAGCCGTCGTAGGTCATCGCCCAGAACTTGGTCCCTGCAGAATCGATCACGACCTCCTTCTCGCGGATCGTCAGCTTGAACTCGATGATCTTGGGGCCTGACTTGGTCGCCTGCTCGTGAGGATGCACGGCGGGCGGCGCCACCAGCGTCACCTTCTCGCGCGGAAGCTTCAGCTCGTCCGCAGTCTCCGCGACGACCGGTGCCGTCATCATCAACGCCGCGATCGCGGCGCCCATCAGTGCAGTCCTTCGCGTGAGCATGATCGCTCTCCATCGGTTGATCTCTGCAATTCGATAGGTGGATGCTGAACCATGCGGACCCGAAGCTCTTTGTGCTGGAACAACGTTCGCGATGGATCTACGAAACGGTTGTTCGACGGAGAATTTGCGCAGGAGCAAAGAGAGCTCGAGCGCGACCGGTTACAGTGGCTGCATGGCAAAGAATGCAATCCCAAGCACCGAGATGTCCGTCGACGACGTGATGCACCGTTGGCCGCTCTCGATCCGCGTTTTCCTGGATTTTGGGATGCGATGCGTCGGCTGTCCGATTGCATCATTTCACTCGATCGCCGAGGCGTGTGCCGAGCACTCCGTTGATGCCGAAGTCTTTCTGCCAAGGATACTGGACGCGGCTGCCTGGGGTCCGCGCCGGCGTACCTGGATGGCTTCGTCGCCTTCGGCGAGACCGTGCAGCCGGTGCGCGTCGCGCAGCACGATGCGCTGCCTGCCGCCCTCGACCAGCCCCTCGCTTTCCCAGGCGCTGAGGATCCGACTGACGGTGTGCAACGTCGTTCCGGTCATCTCGGCGATGTCTTGTCGGCTGATCGGAAAGTCGATCTCGACGCCGGCATCGACCTTTTTTCCGGCCTGCTTAGCCAGGCGCAGCAGCGCATGCGCCACCCGCTGCTCGACCTGCTCGTTCGAGATCTCGATCACGCGTGCCTGGGTGTCCTGAAGGCGGCTGCCGACCGTCTGTAGCGCGCTCGCGGCAAGCGTCGGATACTTGACGATCAGGCGCCGCCACGACGACGACGGCCACGCCAACGCGATGCTGTCGACGGCGGCGACAGACGTCGCCGGATAGTGCGTCATGTTCATGGCTTGCGCCACGCCGAAGAGTTCGCCGGCGGAGACGTAGCGTACCACGGTCTGCTGACCTTGCGGTGTCGTCTTCTCGACGCGAAGGTGGCCGTGCAGCAGTAGAAAGAAGCGGTCGGCTTGAGTGCCTTGGTCGAAGACCGCGCTACCTTTGATGTAACGGACCGAACGTGCCTCGCGCAGCAACTCGTCCTGCTCGGGGGGAGACAACCCCGCGAACATGGACAGATTAGCGACCAGCGATCGGTCGACTGCGGCCATAGGAAACCCCTCAGATAAGGCCGGGAGACTACCCGCCTGGGAGCAAGCCTCGACATGCTCGCCTGCTTCTTACCCCGGCAAACCGTCCAGAAACTTGCGCTGGCGCAATCTCCGGGACCTCGAAGCGGCCTCGATCAAGCCAGGGCCGTGCCCCAGGTCGGCAAGGCGAAGCAGGTGTTCGCGACGCTGTTCGACAAGCTCGAAGCGAGCAGGACCGCGGCCAAGTGATCGCTGCGGCTATCGCAGCCATTCGCCCCAGTGCGTCGGATGGACGAGGCCTGCCTCGTCCGTCCATGCGTTGTACCAGACGCCGGAACGGGCGCCGACCCGGGAAGCGAAGGGGTGTTCGATCCCGGCCGTGTGTATGTTGCCGAGTTCGCGTTCGCAATCCTCAGGGGTCAGCGCGATCGGAAGCCATCCGGCGCGCGAGCAAGAGGCGCACATCGAGCCATGTTCGTCTCGAAGAAACGGAGGCCGCATTGATCTGACGCAAGAGTGTCATCGATCGAGCTTACGGCCGCATGAACATGAAATCGGTGTCCGGATCGCAGTTGTCGGCGACGAAGTGCAGTTCGGACTGCACATCGGCGACACCTCTGGTGGCCAGATACTGGGACACGACCAAACCGAGTAACGCGCGGCATAGACCTTCACGCTCGACGCCCGTGGCATCGGCTTGCTTGAGGGCGGCATCGAAGTGATGCCTGGCGATATCCGAAGCGGACAATTCTGTCTCCTTGCTGAGCTATCGATTCTCCGCCTCCGCCGAGCAGCAGGTGCAGCAGTTCGGCTTGGCGCCGGTCAAGATCGTTGCGGGAACTTCATCGTCGACGTGGCGGAGGAGGTCCGTGACGACGGTCTCGACGAGCCTCCGCTCGATGCCGCTGTCGTTCCGGCCCTTGCCGCGTAGTCTTTCGAAAATCCGCATCTCGCCCTCCGTTTGACGGTCCGAAAATAGCCCGAGTGCCGATCCGATCTTTGTCGTGGATCAAACGGATCGGCGAATGAGGAGCTAGTTTGCGCCCCGACAAAGAGAGGCCGACGGCACGCATCTAATCTGGCGTCTATTCGATCGGGAACGGCGACCATGACGACGATGCAGAAGTTGAGGAACTACCGAGGACCGGCGCTCCTGTCGCATGGCTTCCGACCGTTCTTCCTGTTCGCCGCCGTCTATGCCGGCGCGGCGATTCCGTTGTGGCTTGCGATCTTTGCCGGCCATGTTTCGCTGCCGACAGCGTTCGCGCCGCGGGACTGGCACGTCCACGAGATGCTGTTCGGCTACGTGGGCGCCGTCGTTGCTGGCTTTCTCTTGACCGCGATCCCCAATTGGACGGGACGGCTGCCGATCCAGGGAGTGCCGCTCGCGCTGCTGTTCGGATCCTGGGTCGCCGGACGGGCCGCGACGTCGTTCTCCGATATGATCGGCTGGCGAGCCGCGCTCGCGATCGACGCCGCTTTTCTGGTTCTTCTCGCGGCTGCGGCTGCGCGGGAAATCGTCATCGGGCGCAAGTGGAACAACCTGAAGGTCGTCGCGATCGTCTCCTTGCTTGCCGTCGCGAACATCGTCTTCCATATCGAAGCTCATATCACCGGCCTTGCAGAGTATTCGACGCGCGCCGGTGTGGCCCTGGTCGTCACGCTGGTCTGCGTTATCGGCGGCCGGATCGTGCCGAGCTTCACGCGCAACTGGCTCGCGCGCCGCGCGCCCGGACGACTACCAGTTCCATTCAATCGGTTCGACGCGATCGCGATGGTCGCCGGCGTCTGCGCCATGGCCGCATGGGTGATGTTCCCGACGGGTCGGTCGACGGCCGGCGCTCTTGCAGCCGCCGGTCTATTGCATTTTGCTCGTCTGGTGCGTTGGGCCGGAGACCGGACCTTCTCCGATCGCCTCGTCTTGATCCTGCATGTTGCTTACGCCTTCGTGCCTGTTGGTTTCTTTCTTTCTGGGCTTTCCGCGGTCGATTTCGTCGCCCCCGGTGCGGGCCTGCATGCCTGGACCGGAGGCGCGATTGGCTCGATGACGATCGCGGTAATGACGCGCGCATCGCTCGGACATACGGGACAGGCGCTCAAGGCTTCAGGGCTCGTTCAAGCCGTCTACGCCGCCATCGTGATCGCCGCCGTCGCACGTGTCTGCGCCGCGATCGAGCCGAGCCACTCCGTTCCCCTTCTGATGGTGTCCGGCATCGCATGGACGTTTGCCTTTCTCGGTTTCGTGGTCGCCTACGCGCCGCTTCTCTGCTGCGCACGGAAGTTCTGATCATGATCGGCACGAACATATCCCGATGGACGATGACCTATTTCGCGGCGGCGCTCGCGTGGCTGTTCGTCGCGCTTGGTCTGCTGGTCGCTGGCGTCGGCTATCCCGCTGGCGACATCGCGTCGCCCGACACTCTCGTTCTCGTTCACGTGATCTGCGTCGGATGGTTGAGCCTTGCGATGTGCGGAGCGTTGTTCCAATTCGTGCCTGTCCTGGTTGCCAAGCCGCTGTTTTCCGACAAATGGGCCTTGCCGGCGCTTGCCTTGTTGACGGTGGGGCTTCTATCGCTGCTCGGAGGATTTCTTTGCCTGGGCGGCCGCCTCCCGCCAGCGCTCTGGTTGCTGCCACTCGGTGCCATAGTGCTCGTCGCAGGCTTCGGTTTGGTTGTCCTCGATCTCGGTTTGACGGCTTGGCTGCGTCCAACCGGGCCGGCTCGCTTCGTCCTTGTGGGACTGGCTTCACTGTGTGCCACCATAGCGTTCGGTGCGATTTTCGCGTTCGCGCTCGCCGGGTGGGCGGGGTCGGTGGGAGGAGTGGTTCTCGCAAGCGGCATCCCGCTGCACGCCGTCGCCGGTCTCGGCGGCTGGCTTACCTTGACCGCCATGGGCGTCAGCTACCGTCTTCTGGCAATGTTCATGCTGGCGCCCGACGTCGACGACCGGCAAAGCGGCGTCACGCTCGCCGTGGGGGCGCTGGCCGTTGCCTTCGCCGTGGCGGGCGGAGCGCTTGCGGTCGGGCTCGCCGCCGGTCTGCAGATCGTGCTGTCGATCGCTGCGGTCCTTGGCATCGCATCGGCTGCCCTTTACGGGCGAGACGTCGCCGGCATCTTCAGCAACCGCAAGCGTCGCCATCTCGAGCTCAACATGCGGATGGCGACGCTGTCGTTCGCGAGCCTTGCAGGCGTGGCACTGCTCGGAATCGCGCTCGTCGCGTTCGACGCCTTTCTCGCCAATGTGGGCGCGTTCGCTTTCCTCGCGATCTTCGGCTGGCTGTCGGGTCTGGTCCTCGCGAAACTCTACAAGATCGTCGCGTTCCTGACCTGGCTGGAGACCTATGGCCCCGTGATGGGGCGCGCTCCGACCCCGCGCGTCCAGGATCTCGTTGCCGAGGACCGGGCGACGAAATGGTTCGTTATCTACTATGCGGCCGTTTGGGCCGGTACGGCGGCTCTGCTGGGCGGCGAACCGGCGGCGTTGCGCGTGGCCGCAGCAGCAATGACCGTCTGCGTGGCCGGCATCGTCCACGAAATCGTTCGGATCCGTCGGCTTGCCGACGTCGCTAGACCGCTGCGGCTACCCGTCGGCGTGGTCGCCCCGCACCTTCTGTTCGCAAGAAAATGAGAGATGAATATCATGATCCAGTACATCGACGTCGACGTCCGTCCGATCCTGCGCGCCGGAGGCGAGCCGTTCTCGGTGATCATGTCGGCGCTGGAGAACCTCGCACCGCGGCAGGGATTGCGCCTTTACGCGACGTTCAAGCCGATTCCTCTGTTCGCGGTGATGCAGAAGAAAGGTTTCGCGCACACCGAACAGGCTCTCGAAGGCGGCGAGTGGGAAGTCCTCTTCACTCCCGCCGAGACGCAGCCCGATGAGCCCGCGGCGGCGGCATCGAACTTCGACAACTGGCCAGACCCCGCCGTCACGCTGGACAACCGAGATCTCGACCCTCCGGAGCCGATGGTCCGGATCCTCGCGGAAGCGGACAAACTCGGGCCCGGCGAGACATTGTCGGCACTGCTGCGCCGGGAGCCGGTGTTCCTGTTTCCGCAACTCGAAAAGCGTGGTTTCCGCTGGCTCGGAGGCTTCACTTCGGACGGCACCGCCTACGAACTGACCGTCCGGGCCCCCTCATGACCAGTGAACTCGTCGACCGCGTGCGCGATGCGCTGCGGGTCGTGATCGATCCGGAACTCGGCGAGAACATCGTCGATCTCGGGTTTGTCTACGACGTCACCGCCGAGGCAGGGGCGGTCCGGATCACGATGACGGCGACGACCCCAGGATGCCCGGCGACCGGTTTCCTGAGGGAAGGGGCACAGGCTGCCGCGTCCGCCGTCTCAGGGGTCGTCTCTGCCGAAGTGACGATGACTTTCGAGCCGGCATGGGATCCATCTCACATCGAACCCGCCGTCCGGGCCTCTCTCGGCTTCGCCGCAGTGAACTGACCGCCATGGCCCTTACCATCGAGATCGATCACGCCAAGACCCGCGCCAAGACCCGTGCCAAGGCCGCAGTCGCCGCCGGTCAGCCGGTCGCGCCCCAGTCCGTCAGGGGTACGATCCGCCGGATCAAGTGGGGCGTCCTGCTCCTGACGTTGTCGATCTACTACGTCACGCCGTTCATCCGTTGGGACCGCGGGCCCAACGCACCGGACCAGGCTGTCCTGCTCGATTTCGCCAATGGCCGCCTTTACGCCTTCTTCGTCGAGATCTGGCCGCAGGACCTCTATCTCGTCACCGGCCTGTTGGTGCTCGCGGCCACCATCCTGATCCTGACCAATGCGCTTGCGGGCCGCCTGTGGTGCGGCTTCGCCTGTCCGCAGACGGTCTGGACCGACCTGTTCCTGCTGGTCGAGCGGCTGATCGAAGGTGATCGCCGCCTGCGCCTGAAGAATAGAGGTGCGCCCGTGACTCCGAAGCGGGCGGCTCAGATCGTCGCGAAGCACGCGGCCTGGCTGCTGATCTCCTTCGCGACCGGTGGTACGCTGATCTTCTACTTCACCGATGCGCCGGGCCTGCTGCGGGGCTTTGCTTCCGGAGAGGTGTCCACGAACGCGTTGACCTGGATCGTCGTCTTCGCCGGCACGACCTACGGCCTGGCCGGCTTCGCGCGCGACCAGGTCTGCACCTTCATGTGTCCGTGGCCCCGGCTGCAGGGCGCGATCTGGGATCCGGAGGCGTACACTGTCAATTATCGCGACTACCGCGGTGAACTGCGGATGTCCGCGAAGAAGGCCGCGGCAGTCCGGCTCGAGGGCAAGCCCGCCGGCGACTGCGTCGATTGCGGCCAGTGCGTCGCCGTCTGTCCGATCGGTATCGACATCCGCGAGGGACCGAACTTCGCATGCATCAACTGCGGGCTCTGCGTCGATGCCTGCGACGGGGTCATGTCCAAACTCGGCCGTGCCCGTGGTCTAATTGACTACGAAAGCTGGAGCAACATCGAGCGAGGCCGTCGGAAGGAGGCGCCGGTCAACCGTCTGGTGCGGCCGAAGACGATCGGCCTGACGGTCGCAAGCCTCGCGCTTGCCGGCATCATCACGGTTGCGTTCGCGACCAAGACCACGGCGATCCTTTCGGTCCAGCACGACCGGGATCCCGTGGCGGTCAAGCTCTCGGACGGCTCGCTGCGTAACGCCTACACGGTGAAGCTTCTGAACAAGTCGTCGGCTCCCCACGCCTACGCGCTGTCCGTCAGCGGCGTCGACGCCAAACTTGCCATCGTGGGCGTCCAGACAGGTTCGTCCGTTGTGATCGGCCCCGAGACTTCCGAAGCGTTGCGGGTCACTTTGACAGGGGCGGCGGACGGTCAGGGCGACGTCGTATTCACAGCCCGGGACGAGACCGATGCCGTCCTTTCGGCAAAGGACAGATTCGTCGATCGATGACCGCGCCTCTCGGCCGATCCGATGAGCGCCGAGTTCGACTACTTCGGAGACCGTAGAAACCCGGATTAGGGCTTTACCGGATTTGCAAGCCCCGTCGTAACGGACCTAAGTCGGTCACCACTTGGAGCATGCGCATGACGACTGTCGAACACTTCGAACCGTACGCCGCCTCCTCCCGGTCAGGTGGGTTCGCGAAGAAGCGTGATGCGATCTCGACGAAGCGCAGCGGCCTGCGTCCTCTGGTTTCGCTGTTTCCCTACGTGGCCCGCTATCGCGGACGCGCGATGCTCGCATTCCTGTCGCTCACGGTCGCAGCGGTCACAACGCTCGCTATCCCGGTGGCGGCACGCCGGATGGTCGATTTCGGCTTCGATCCGGACGGCCTTTCGGCGATCGACGGCTACTTCGCGGCCATGATCGCGGTCGTGGCCGTGCTGGCCTGCGCCAGCGCCTGCCGATACTATTTCGTGGCGACTTTGGGTGAGCGCGTGGTGGCTGACGTCCGGCGGGATGTCTTCGGTCATTTGCTTCGACTGTCGCCTTCTTTCTTCGATCAATCGCGCAGCGGCGATCTCACCTCGCGGCTGACGGCAGACACCACGCAGATCAAGGCGGCGGTCGGCGCATCCGCTTCCGTGGCTTTGCGCAACCTGATCATGCTGCTCGGGGCAATCGTCATGATGATGGTCACAAGCCCGAAGCTTTCCGCAATGGTCCTGCTCGTCATCCCTGCCGTCGTGATCCCCCTGATCGCTTGCGGTCGATGGGTCCGGCGGCTGTCCCGCAACGCTCAGGATACGCTCGCTGATGCAACCGCTTACGCTTCGGAGCTGATCGGCGCGATCAGAACGGTACAGGCCTACAACGGCGCGGCGATCGCGACCGATCGCTTCGGCCGCGAGGTGGACGAAGCCTACGAGGCGTCTCGCGTTTCGACCCGGGCGAGGGCCGTTCTGACCCAGATCGTGATCTTCATCGTGTTTAGCAGTGTTGTGGTCATTCTCTGGGCCGGCTCTCGCGACGTGGCGATGGGAGCGATGAGCGCCGGACGTCTCGGTCAATTCATACTCTACGCGGTCCTGGCTGCGACGAGCCTCGGCCAGCTCAGCGAAGTCTGGGGCGAGGTGTCCGCGGCTTCGGGTGCAGCGGAGCGCCTGTTCGAGATACTTCGCCTCAAGCCCGAGATCGCAGCCCCGAACCGGCCGTTGGACCTGCCGCTGGCCTGTCAGGGAAGCGTGGCGTTCGAAGGCGTCAGCTTCGCCTATCCGGGAAGGCCGGACGTCCGGGTGCTTGACGACGTCGCATTCTCCGTGCGCTCCGGTGAGAAAATCGCCATCGTCGGGTCGTCCGGGGCCGGCAAGAGTACGCTGTTTCACCTTCTCCTGCGGTTCTACGATCCGAGTTCGGGATTGGTCTCGCTCGACGGAGCTGCCGTCCACGAGGCCGACCCCGAAGAAATCCGCTCGCGTATCGCCCTGGTTCCGCAGGATCCGGTCATCTTCGCCGCCTCCGCCCGCGACAACATCCGCTTCGGGCGCCCCTCCGCGACGGATGCTGAGGTAGAGCGCGCCGCCGACCTGGCCTCAGCTTCCGGGTTTCTGGCCATGCTGCCGGAAGGACTTGATACGCGACTAGGCGAACGTGGCGTCATGCTGTCCGGTGGGCAGCGCCAGCGTATCGCCATCGCGCGCGCGATCCTGCGCGATGCCCCCCTTCTGCTCCTCGACGAGGCCACCTCGGCGCTCGATTCCGAGAGCGAGGCCGCGGTCCAGGCCGCGCTCCAGGGGCTCATGAAGGGACGGACCACTCTCGTTATCGCGCACCGTCTTGCTACCGTCCTGTCCTGCGACCGCATTCTGGTGATGGATCGCGGCAGGATCGTCGAACAGGGCACCCATGAGGAGTTGTCTTCGGCCGGCGGTCTTTACGCCCGCCTCGCGCGGTTGCAGTTCGGAACGAGCTGAGCCGACGCTTCGGATGTCGGAGGCCATGAACATCGAAGATGAAGAGCGGGCGCTATATCGAAGCGCGCGCTCGTTCGACCCGAGCGCGTTGTCGTCGTCGTGTTGCGATCTCGATTTTCTAACTACATTGGGCGAACGTCTTCGCGAACTTCGCGCGGCTCGCGGCATGTCGCGCCGCGAGGTCGCCGGCGCCTCGGGAGTGTCTTGCTGAGCATGGACGTGTCGCCGTCAGCCAAGCCTTTGCTTGCCGTACCGGAGATATTGATCCGCGATTGCCCGGAGGGTGTCCGCCGCCTGCAGGCGCGCCCTGGCGGGGAACGGCAGGCTTATTATTTGATAATACTGCAATTTTCGTAGGAAGGACGGAAATCGCGTAAGCCCGGCGGAGCCCTGACCTGTGCCTGTGGAACAGGAGGTCGGTCGTTCGAGCCCACCCAACTCTACCATCCGCACGATCATCCAACGCGACGTCGCAAGGTCAGAACAGCGCCGGATCGCCTATCGTTTTCTTTGATCGCCGTTGGCGTGTCATCACGCCCGCTTGCGCTTCTCCGTTGCTTCACCCACACTCACCGAAACGACGCCTTAACGACACCTTAGTGCCACCTTGGGGGACGCATGGGGACCGCCGGTTCAAGGAGTTTTTCGTTTGCGTTGATATCAGCGATCGCCCTTGCAGCTGTGCTGCTGCCGGGACGAGGTGAGGCCTACACGCCCGATCAGCAGCAGGCCTGTACGCCGGATGCGTTCCGGCTGTGTGGTCCCGAGATTCCCGATGTCGATCGCATCACGGCCTGCATGATCAGGAACAGGGCTCAGCTGTCGCCGGCCTGCCGCGTGTTCTTCCGTGCGGATCCCGAGCCGCGTGAGGCGAGCGAGCGGCGGCCTGCCAAGCGGAAGGTCTCCAAGTCGCACAAGCCGAAGAAGTCCACCCACTGACGTTCGCCCGCCGATCTGGTTCCCATCGTGCGCACGTCAGCGTCTCCCGTTTGGCGCGCTGTCCTGATGCGAGCCGGCGTCCGCTTCGCGCGAAAGCGTCGTGGGTCATGCACGGCAATTTCAAGACCGTCATGCGCGACAGACTGACGCCTTGTGACGCTGTCACGCAGCATCATCTCTGGTGTTGGTGTTGTTTGCCAAATCCGTTTCGCGACGGAACGGATGGAGTGAGGCGCGTGAGCGAATACGACAAGCAAGAGATCGATAGGCACTTCGCCTGGTTCGAAGCCAAGCTTCCGGAAAAGCCGGCGCGCTTCGTCGCGTGGCTGCGCAAGCCGTCGTCGCGCTATGTGCGGATTCCGCTCGCGATCCTGCTGATCATCGGCGGCATCTTCAGCTTCCTGCCGGTGCTCGGGCTCTGGATGCTGCCGCTCGGACTCCTTTTGTTCGCGCAGGATGTCCCGTTCCTGCAGAAACCGACCGCGCAATTGCTCGGCTGGGTCGAGCGCAAGTGGATCGCGCGCCAGCGGGCCAAGACTGCCGAAAAGCGCTAGGCGTGAGTCTTATCAAACGCTTAGCGCTTCCATTTGCGGTTGCGTCATAAGTTGAGTGTGACTCAAAAAGCAGAATGCACCGGTAATCTTGGCCACTTTGCGGATTGCAAGAAGTTTCTTCTTTCGCGAATCAGCATGCTGATTCATTTTCGCCTCCTGGGGTCAATCTGGAGGCCAACGTATGAACGTGATTGTTTTCGCTTCGCGTAAGGGGGGCTCGGGAAAAAGTACCCTGGCTGCTCACCTCGCCGCGCAAGTGCACAAGGCAACGAAGCCGTGTCTGCTGATCGATGCCGATCCGCAGGGCTCGCTGACGCTCTGGCATAAATTGCGCGGCACCAACGAGCCGGCGATCAAGACGGCGGTGAACTCGGTCAGCGGGATCATTGCCCAAGCCAAGCGCGACGGCATCGAATGGGTCTTCATCGACACGCCGCCGAATCTGTCGGCCGTGGTCGACGACTCCATCAAGAACGCGACGATGGTGATTATTCCGGCGCGGCCCGGCGTGTTCGACGTCAACGCGGTGCAGGAAACGATTCAGACCTGCCGTTCGATGCGCAAGCCATATGCCGTCGTGATCAACGGTGCGCCTGCGCAGCGTGACGGCGCCGAAAGCCGCATCGTCGCGATCGCCCGCGAGGCGCTGGCGAAATTCCGCGCACCGGTGTGGAGCGGCCAGATCACCAACCGCGCCGACCTTCTGATGGCGCTCGGCCAGGGTGAAGGCGCCCGCGAATATTATGCTGAAGGCCGCGCTGCTGCCGAGATCAACCGGCTGTGGGCCGCGATCGAACGCTCGATCAAGGCGATCCGTGGCACGGCGTCGGCGTCCGGCGCGATGCACAAGCAGGCGGCGTAACAACGCCGCTTTGGTTCGAACTGGAAAGAAACGCGCGGCACTCGCGCGTTTTTTACGTGCTGAAGCGACGAGGCAATCGCAGATTGCCTCGCTGACTTTGGCGATGACGCGATGGCTGGCGCTACGCCACCATCAGCAGATAGAAAGCGATCACTGGCGCCAGGGTCAGGATCACCGACCAGATGCCGACAGCCCATAGAATATCCTCGGTCGTAAAGCCCGGCTCGGCACCCGGCCTCACGGCAAAAAAACCACTCCTGGAATTCACGACGCCCCCGCGTTGATCTTAAGCGCAATGCGGAGACTGATACGCGAGCGGTTTTAAGATCCCGCCCGGAATTTCGCTGGCATTTTCGCGCGGGTGCTACTTCGGATTAACCACAGCGGGGGCGGCGGGCCGCGTCCGGCGGGAGGCCGAAAGCCTCAATGCATGCTTCCGTCGCGATCGCGGATTGCGCCGAGATGCTCGTTGATCCGGAATACGATCAGTATGAACTCGGCGGCGATGCGCGAGAACACGATGCCGACGAAGACGCTGGCGATCGAGGCGAGCAGCTGGATGAAGCCGACGAACGGGCTGATCGCCATCGCGGTGAGGCTCCACAGGATGCCGGAGATCCCGAACAGCACGATGACCGCGATCACCAGCCAGTAGAACGTCTTGATGATCGTGGGCGTGATGAAACGGTCCCACTGAAACAGATCCTGGAAATCGAACATCATGGTTCTCCCGGCCAGCCGAAATATGATTCGCGTCGCGTGCATCCTACTGCGTCACCCCCGGCGTGATCACTTCGTCGCGGCAGCCCGTGCAGCAGGCGTCCGTCAGAACGAGGCGTCTCGTCGGGCCAATGGTTCGGGGCGGCGCCAAAGCGCCGCCGCACCCAAGGGGATCGATACCGCAGAAGCCCAATCAGTCTCGCCAAAGCCAGGCCCGGGACCGGGCGCCGGCAGTCCAGGGGCGAGCTATGCGAGTGGGCTGGTTGTGATTGCTGCAAATAACGGCCACAATCGGGCTTCCCTCCACCATATCCTCACCCAATGACCACGCTGACCTTCGAAGACTTCAAGCCCGGCCGTTTCGGCACGTTCGGCCCGCGCCATGTTTCGCGCGAGGAAATCCTGGCCTTTGCCGCCGAATTCGACCCGCAGCCAATGCATCTCGACGAGGAGGCGGCGAAGAAATCCATGCTCCGCGGCCTGTCGGGCTCGGGCTGGCACCTCGGCTCGCTGATGATGCGGATGCTGTTCGACGGCTTCATCGGCCGCACCGCCTCGCTGGGCGCGCCCGGGGTCAACGAGATGCGCTGGGTGGCGCCGCTGCGTCCGGGCGACGATTTGACGCTGGATGTCGACGTCATTGAGGCGCGCGTCTCGAAGAGCCGGCCCGAGACCGGCATCGTCACCTTCAAGAGCACGATCCGCAACGCGCGCGGCGAGATGCTGTGCGAGATGGAGGCGCCGATCATGATCAGCCGCCGTGACGTTTTGAGCGCATAGGAGACATCATGCGCTTTTTTGAAGATATGGAGATCGGCGCCCAGCGCGCGTTCGGCTCATTTACCTTTACCGCCGAGGACATCAAGCGGTTTGCCGCGCAGTTCGATCCGCAGCGCTTCCATCTCGACGAGGAGGAGGGGCGCAAGTCGCTGTTCGGCGGGCTCGCCGCATCGGGCTGGCATGTCGCCAGCGTCTGCATGAAGCTGCTCGTCGCCGACGGCAAGCGGCTCGCCGCGGAAGCCGCCGCGCGCGGCGAAACGGTCGCGGTCTGGGGACCCTCGCCGGGCTTCCGCGAGCTGCGCTGGATCCGCCCGGTGCTGGCCGGCGACACCATCAGCTTCACCAACCAGGTCGAGACCAAGCGCACGTCCGAGAAGCGGCCGGAATGGGGCATCATTCAAGCCCGCAATACCGGCGTCAATCAGCGCAATGAGGTGGTATTCTCGTTCCTCGCGACCGCCTTCGTGCCGCGCCGGAATCCGGGTTCCTGATGTTGCTCCCGCGCCTCTGATGTTGCACGGACGCCATGGTCGGCAGCTACTTCTGCTGCCGACGTAGTTGTGCGTTGCGTGGAACCGATTTTTTGCTAACGCATTTTGAACCTTTGTCCCTGCCTATGGTTTGCGGGCACGGACATCTGGGCAAGCACTACTGGGGATACCATGGCAGATCGTAGCGCGCTGAAACTCGTCGGAATCATCTTCGCGACGGTCACGGTTGTCGTGATGCTGGCTACCGGAATGGTCGTGAAGGGCTTTGCCGACGGCAATTATTCCTTCGAGACCACCGCGAGCATCGATCGCTGATCGACCGTCTGTGACGTCGGCGCGCGAGGGAGCGCGCATTCGCGCTTTTCAATGTGACCCGTCGGCAGGCTGCGTCACACTTCTCCCGATCCAGACATTAACGATTCCAGATCAGCACCATCACGACGGTCGCGGCTGCCAGGATGCCGAGGAACCGGATCATGATCGTGCCGATGCCCTGCTGCGGCTGGCGCAGCGGTATGGGATCGGCGGCGCTATCCGGCCGGACGCTCTGCATGAATGCTCTCCAAATGGATGCCCGGCTCGGGCGCGGTCCGGACGCGAATTCCGGATTGGGCGCGGGCTCGGCACCCCAAGTTCAAAATCGGCTTCTGCAAGAATTGACGCCGCGCAGTTTACACCGCGCTGAATAACGAATCGTTCAGCGCCCAATCGGTCCGGGCAAAACGAAGCCGCCGCCCCCCGTTCGGGAGGCGGCGGCCATCAGCCCTGAAAACTGATCGGGATCAGCTGTTGCGCAGGCCGTCGGCGGCGCGCTTCCACTGCGAGACGTTGTCGGCGATCATCCGCGTCGACTTCATCGCCGCCTGGCTGAGCTGGGCATAGCCGGAGATCTCGCGCTGGACGCGCTGGCCCTCGGCATGCAGCAGGTCGCGCAGGCTCTCGAGCTCGCCGATCAGCTTCTCGATCTCGGCGAGCGAGGTGCCGGCGACGCGCTGGATCAGCGAGTTGACGTTGCTGACGGTGGCATCGGTATTGGTGTCGGTCGGCGCGGTCTCAGGGCTCGCCACCGGCCGGCGCAGATAGGCGATGTCGTTGCGCACGAAGTCGCGGATACCGGCTTCGACTTCCGAGACCGCAGCAAGGTTGGAATCGACCTCGGAAGTCGTTTCGACTTCGGCTTCCTCGGTACGGTTGGTGGCGTTCATCGGCTTTCCCCTGGTTCGCAATAGCGAAGCGCGGCTTGTCCCCCGCACGACGAATTGATGAAGTTACGGACCTATCAGTGCCGCCGAATTTGACCGCATCTGGGCCAAGTTGGGGCAATGCCTGATCATTAGCGCGACAGGGCTAACAGATCGTTCACCATGAGTGCTTGTAGCCGGCGCCGATGCTCTTGTTGATCGTGCCCTGGGCGGTCTCGCCGACCGAGCCGGAGACGGTGACGCCGTCGAACAGCTTCTGCTCGGCGCCGACCCGGCGCAGCCACCTGTCCTCGGCGGTCGACAGCGTCTGGCCGGCGGTGATGCTGGTGCCGGTGTCGGTCACGGACAGGCGTGCCGACTGATCGGTGTCGTAGCTGCGCGACGGATGGCCGTCGACGCCGGGCACCGGGACCACACCCTGCTGGATCAAATTGTAGCCGCTCTGCAAGGTCAGCGAATACTGCTCCGACAGCGGCACCGATTTGCTGAGCGAGGTGCCGATCTTGCTCTGGTCGGCGCCCGGATCGACCCGCGCCTCGACCGAGGTCTTGTCCCAGATCGAAGCCACGCCGCCCGCCGAGATCGACGCCCAGGCCGAGCCGCCGGATTGCGGCAGGCTGCCGCCATTGGCGAGCCGCTCCGACAATTGCTCCGACGTCGTCATCGTGCCCTGCTTGGCGACCGTCATGTCGGCGCCGATGCGGGTGTCGAGGAACGGCGAGATCGACTGCTTGACCGACACCGCCGACGAGCCGTTGGCGTTGTTGTTGGTCGACCACGACGGATCGTTGCCGGCGACGCTGCCGCGTTTGGCCGCGCTCTTCGGTGCCAACGTGGGCAGGCTGGTGGAGTCGGTGTCGAGCTGGCTCCAGTCGAGCTTGCTCTGGTCGATGTCCTTCAGGATGTCGGCGTCATTGGCGTCGGGGGTCGGCGGCGCCTCGTCGGCCGCAGCGTCGGCGTCATCGGCGGGGGTGCCGTTTGCTGCGTCCTTCGCGATTTCCGGGGCGGCGGGCGCGACCGGCCATGGTGAGGTCTGCGCCGTGGCCGAAAGTGCTATCGCTACGCTGAAGCCGGCCGCCAGCACCGGCAGCCTTGTCCAGCCAAATCGTGATGTAGAAGTCATTCCCAGCCCGCAAATTCCAGCGCCGCAACATGCGGTTTTCTTGGCGCAAAATTGTGGCAGCGGCGCTGTGAAGGCAACTGATCAAGGCGTGATCGTCATGTCCGGGACGAACGCTTGGCGCGTTGCGCATCGCGCCGCCCGGGGCGCGGCCGCTCGGGGCTGGCAAAACAGGCCGCAGTTGCCGGGGCGCCTTGGCGCCAAGGCGCGGCCCCGGACATGACGAAGGCGTGAAATCGTGGGCCCGTCAGACCGCGATGCGCGGCAGATGGATCGGGTACCCGACGGTCTGCTCGACCAGATCGAAACTGTCGACCAGCACGCGGAAGCTCGTGAGCTTGCCGGACTTGAATTGCGCGAAATGCGCGATCCTGACCGAGATCGGCTTGTTGGAATCCAATGCCGTCAGCGAATAGCGCAGCATCGAGGCCGCGGAATCCGCGCCCAGCATGATGGATTCCCGATCGAAGCGGTGGATCCTCAGGTTCTCGCCGATCTGCCTGATCACCTCGAGCACGGCGGCCTTGCCGCGGCGCGAGCCGAAGAAGGAAAACAGGTCGATCGGCCCGTAGATGGCCCATTCGACCTCGTCATCGAGCAGCGGCTCGATGTCTGCAAGCTGGCGTTCGTTGATCGCGCGATGCAATGCGCGCGAAAAACGCCAGAGGCTGTGCTCTGTCATTTTGGTCTCGTCCTGAAACTGGATTGTCAAAGCAAACGAATGGCAGGCGGTCAGCGCCGACGCCCTGCCAGGTTGCTGCACGTCACTATTACGGCCTCAAATAGTGCGGAACGGCCAAAACGCAAATGACTTTTTTGCAATGCACAATTGCGTCGGTCCTGACCGGAATGTGACCGCCCGCCCGCTTGTCACCGCAATTCAGCGGTCGCGCTGTCGCAGCGGCTGCCGCTCGATCACGATCTCGGCGTCGCGGATCGCCACCACCGCAAACAGCAGCGCGCCGCCGATGCCACCGATCGCGGCGCCGAGCGGCATGAAGGTGAAAAACACCAGCGTTCCGCTGTCGAGACCTGAGGTTTTGGCCAGTCCGATCCAGGTGAGCCCGGCTCCGATGCCGAGAGCGGCGCCGCCAAGGGCGCCCAGTGCAAGGCCAAGCACAGCGAGCAATGCGACTTTCATGGTGATTTCAGCCCCGACCGCAACAAGCCCAGTGATAGGTCAGCGCCGGGGCTTTTGAGGTTCAACGCTGGCGGGGACGAATTTGTGGGGCGGGGGCGCCCGCATGCATTGCCCAGGTTTCCGGGGAGCTAGTCCGTGCTTTGCCCGGTCAGCGCCGCCGCGACATCACGCTCCAGCACCTGCTGGACGAGGTCGAACGTGTCGATGATCTCGCGGATCTCGGTGATCTTGCCGTCGCGCAGCGTATAGAACACCGCGACGTCGAACTGCACGACGCGGGCGTTGTTGCGCTTGCGGAAGAACACCCGCAGCTGGGCCGCGACCTTGTCGCCCTCGGCCACCACCACCGGCGCCTCGTAGCGCATGTCGGAATAGCGCTCGTGGATCGTGGTCCACATCTGGCGCAGCGCGGCCTTGCCGCGGTGCTGGCCCATATGCGGAAGAATGTCGATCGGGGCGTTGGCCAGAAACGCAACGTCGTCGCTGCAGCGATCCAGCGCGCCCTCGATGCCGCCGGCATAATAGACGTCGAGGAAGTTCAAGATGCGTTGCCGGTTCAAATCCTCGCCCATGTTCGACTCCGCCGGTTCAGTCCGACTCGCCTTTGACTGGCCCTGGCCCGCATTGTGAACCGAAGCGATCCACTCTCAAACATATGTTTTGACGCACGAGACGCGATTAGGTTCGGCAACCGGAACGTGCAGCCCGGGCGGGCTGCCAAAATATCGAAAACAACCCCATGCAAAGTACGGCAGGTTGCCGCGAATTAATGAAACCTCCTTGCGCGCCTCTCGATTGGTCCAGTACGGGCGACGCATCCGCGATCAGGAGAACTTCATGAAAAACACCATACCCCTTGCGGTTGCCGCGCTGCTGGCCTTGTCCGGCGTGAGTGCCGCAGCCGCCCGGGACATGTCGGGCCATGCCGGCAACAAGATGTCCGCCGCCAGCGACACGCTCCAGCTCACTGACGCCCAGCAGAAATCGATCTGGAATGACGTCAGCCGTCACGCCTCGAGCCAGACCGCGCCGACCGGCTTCAACGCTGCACTCGGCGCCGCCGTGCCATCGGATGTGAGCACCTATCCATTGCCGCGCCAGGCCCGCCGCGACGTGCCGGCGGTGCGGCCTTATCGCTATGCCATGATGCAGGACAAGCTGCTGATCGTGAATCCGTCGGATCACAAGATCGCCGACATCGTCTCCAAATAGCCGATCAACAGCGCAGGCCGCGCGACGGTGAGCCGGCGGCTGGCGCCGGCCATAGGCCTTGAGCTCCTCCGGGGCCGGCCGGCGCGATCGTGCCGGCTCGCTGTCGCGGTGCGCTTGATCATTCCGCTGGCGCGGCCTTGCCGGTCACGAGATCGATCGTGAACCGCTTCGTCTTCTCGGAGCCCGGCGGCACGAAGGCCTCGCCGGGCAGCAGGTCGTGATACAGCTCCTTCGGCTTGGGAAAGCCTTCGCCGCAGGCGGTGCGGATGGTCGCATCGTCGGCATAGTCGACGTCGACCGCGACGGTGTTGCGCCGCGGGCCCGCGGCAAGGTTGGAGAGGCCGAAGTATTTCGCCCCCTCGTTGCACATCACGACATTGGAGCCGTAGGCGCTGACCGCATCCTCGGCCCTGAGCAGGAAGTCGGGCGCGATCTCGATCCGCTTGCCGGGCTTTTTGGAAAATTCCATCCGCGCCACCGCGCTCTCGAGAATGCCCTGGCCCATGTGGCCGACCGTGCAGACCAGCACATCCTGCTGCTCGTCCTTCGGCACGACGATGCAATCATGGCCCTGCGCGCCGGGCAGGAAGCGGATGAAGCGATTGGCCTTGCCGTCCTGCTCGAACAGCGCGACGCCGCCGAAATCGGTCGCGTGCGGCTCGCATTCGCTTTCATAGTTGACGACGAGCAGCGGATTGCCGGCGGTGAGGAAGCGACCGGCGTAATGCTCATCGGTCAGCTTGACGTCGCAGGCGCGGCCTCCAGCGCCCGGATAGGATTTTGCCCGCGTGCAGCTCGATCCCTTGATGTTGGTGCTGGCACAGAATGTCTCGAGCAATGCGCGGTCACCGTCCCGTGCGCGCGCCGGGCTGGCGACGAACGGCACGCCAATCGCCGGAGCGAGAAGGGCCAAGACGAATGCCGAGAGGAGGGCAATATGTGATGTCTGCATGATCTTCAAATCGCTGTCCGCAATGCGGCGGCATTTAGAGCATGATCGTGACGGGCGCGCAGCGAATTTCTACGGCGACGTGGCGGGAACCGGCAACGCCGCTTGGCCGTTAATGCCTTGAGAATTCCATTGGAGCCGTATCATGAAATCGATTCTTCTCGCTTGCGCCATTGCCGTCAGTGCGATTGCCGCCACCTCGCCCGCCGACGCCAAGGGCTGCATCAAGGGCGCGGTCGTCGGTGGCGTCGCCGGTCACTATGCCGGCCATCACGGCGTGCTCGGCGCCGCCGCCGGATGCCTCTACGGCCGCCATCACGCCAAGGAGCAGGAACGCCAGCGCCAACAGCAACAGGCGCAGCCCGCGCAGCAGGACAAGCTGTAAAGGCGAGTTGTGAGGTGTCCGGAACGCCGCCCGCACGGGCGGCGTTGTCTCCTTGCGTAACGGAGACCATGATGACGAAGCCGCTGAACAAGACCATCCAGCCCGTTCCCGAAGACAACCGGAGCCACAAGGGCCCCGGCAGCGCCCCCGGCGTTCCCCTCGACACCACCAAGGGCCACCGCGACGACGAGAAGCACAACATCCGCGAGCAGGCCGCACACGGCAATCTGATCCAGAACACCAGCAACAAGCGGTCGGGGTAGGGTACGAGATCGGGTCAGGGCAGGGCGCGGCGTCGCCGCATATTCCGCCGTCGTCCCGGCGAAGGCCGGGACCCATAACCACAGGGTCGTGTTGTTGAAGGGGGCTGGAGCCCCAGCGTCGCACAACAATAGGCAGTCGGGGTAATGGGTCCCGGCCTTCGCCGGGACGACGTGGGTGAGATCCCGCTTCACACATCGACAGACCTCTAGGCCGCGCCTCCGCTTCGCGCGTGACCCGCATCACGTCATGCATCGTCCCGCCCGGCTAGCGTGGCGGCATCGGATCACCCGATGGAGAAGGGATCGCCGCCATGAACGCCATCGCTGCACCGAAATCGCCTGCGCAGAACCGGCTCGAAGGCTTTGCGCTCACCGCCATCCTGCAGGGGCTGCCGACCTTCGCCGCCGCCGTGCTGATGCTGAAGATGGTCGGCGCGCCGGAAATCGTCGGCGAGCGCTACGGCGCCGCGATCTACGTCGTACTGGCGTCGCTGGTCTACGCCGCGCTCACGCCGTGGCTTGCCGCCAAATTCCCGCAACGCTTCGTGCACATCCACGCGCCGACGTTCTTCGATGCGAGCCTCACCTTCCCCGACAAGATCGCGCAATGGCGCAGCCAGCCGGGCGTCTCGCTGCAGCTGATGACCACGACCATCATGATGTCGCTGCTGGCGGTCGCGGTCGTCAGCGTGGGCTGAGCTTGCGCTTCGCCGCCGATCGGCCTTATCTGCGCGCATGCAGATCAGGGACGAACGCGACGAAGACGCCGCCGCGATCAGCCGCATCACGACGGCGGCATTCGCCGGCGCGCCATACAGCAGCGGCACCGAAGCCCGCATCGTCGAGGCGTTGCGCCAGGCCGGCGCGCTGACGCTTTCGCTGGTGGCGACGTCCGACGACGGAGAGATCGTCGGCCATGTCGCGTTCTCGCCGGTGGAGATCGATCGCACGCCCAGCCGCTGGTACGGCCTCGGCCCGGTCTCGGTCTCGCCCGACCTGCAACGCCAGGGCATCGGTGGTGCATTGATCCGCGAGGGACTGGCGCGCCTCGCGGCCCTGAATGCCGACGGCTGCGTGCTGCTCGGCGATCCCGCCTATTACAGCCGCTTCGGCTACGTCAGCGATCCCGCGCTGACCTACGGCGGCGAGCCGAGCCCGCATTTTCAGCGGCTGGTGCTGACGGGCGAGCCGCCGAAGGGGGATGTCAATTACCATCCGGCGTTCGATGTCGCGTGATCTGATGCCGTTGCGCCGGCCTCCGTTTCCATGACAAGCCCCGTCGTGATAACAACCCGTATCGGCAGTAGCCCGTGGCTTCAGCGAGAGCCATCGTCCGGGGCATGGATGTCATTCGCGGACTTACACCTTCTGAAGCTGTTCTGGGGCAAGATCTTCGCGGCGATCTTTCTTGGGCTCGTGCTGCTGTTCGCGAAGAACGCGATCTGGGCGCGCGGCATCAAGTACAACTGGTTTGCCGTCGCAGCGTCGTTTCTGGCGATCGGCTTCGCGATCTATGTCGTGTTCTTCGTTCAGCCGTAGCGCTCGCCGGCCATGCGATAGCGCTTCAACCGAACTGCATCTCCTGAACCCACGCCGGCGCCGCGCCAAAATCGCTAAATCTCACCCAGTTCGGCCTCACGCGGACATAGCCGATGTTCGGCCACGCCTCGCGATCCGGTCCGTCGGGCCATGCCGCGAAATAGACCTGCTTGCAGGCGGCGAGCTCCGCGCCGGTCGGGAAGTCGGCGATGCCCTCGAGTTGCGCGGTCTGCTCGGCGTCCCAGCCGACCACAAGTGCCGCGCGGGGATCGGCGCAGAGGTTCTGGTATTTGCGCGAGGTGGTCAGCGTATCGAAGATGATTTCGAGATCATCGCTGACCGCGATGCCGACGACCGCGGCCTGCGGCGCGCCGTCGTGGACCGTGCTGATCACCGCGAGCCGATGCATCCGCAGGAAGGCGAGAAGCTCGGCACGCGTCATGCTCTACCTTTTCTTCCACCCGCCGCGCTTGCCCGGCGCGCCTCCGCTAGACCGCGGGCTCGGCCCGAACTCCGGACCCGACTGCCGCGAGTCGGTCGGCTGGATGATGCGGCTGGTCGTGCCGAACGGCTTTGCCGGCAGGGCGCCGCCAGGGCGGAAGGGCAGCGATTCCGGGCCGTGCATCTCGTCGAGGTCGGGCTTGTGCACCCGCGAGCCGGACTTACCGCCGCGGCTCGCCTTGATCGAGGTCTGCGCGGTCTTGTTCTTCAGCGCGGTGACCGGCAGGTTGGCGGCATCGCCGTACTTCCTGGTGCCGGCATAGGCGCCGGCCTGCTTCTGCACGTTGCGCTGCTTCGCGGTGGGATCGTCGACCACGGCCATCTCGGTAGCACGCAGCCGCTTGACCTCGTCGCGCAGCCGCGCGGCTTCCTCGAAGTTCAGATCGGCCGCGGCCTCGCGCATCCGTGTTTCGAGATCGCTCAGCACGGCCTCGAAATTGTGTCCGATGCTGATGACATCGTCGGCCATGCCGCCGTCGCCGATCTCGACCAGCACGTGGTCGCGCTCGTAGACCGAGTTGAGGATGTCGCCGATCGACTTCTTCACGCTCTCCGGCGTGATGCCGTTGGCCTCGTTGTACTCGACCTGCTTCTCGCGGCGGCGGTTGGTCTCGGCGATGGCGCGCTCCATCGAGCCGGTCATCTGATCGGCATAGAGGATCACCTTGCCGTCGACGTTGCGCGCGGCGCGGCCGATGGTCTGGATCAACGAGGTCTCGCTGCGCAGAAAACCTTCCTTGTCGGCGTCGAGGATCGCGACCAGCGCGCATTCGGGAATGTCGAGACCCTCGCGCAGCAAATTGATGCCGACCAGCGCGTCGAACGCGCCGAGGCGAAGATCCCTGATGATCTCGATGCGCTCGATGGTGTCGATATCCGAGTGCATGTAGCGGACCCGGATGCCCTGCTCATGCAGATATTCGGTCAGGTCCTCGGCCATGCGCTTGGTCAGCACCGTGATCAGCGAGCGATAGCCGGCCGCTGCGGTGGCGCGGACCTCGCCGACGAGATCGTCGACCTGGGTGCGGGCGGGGCGAATATTGACGGGCGGATCAATCAGGCCGGTCGGGCGGATCACCTGCTCGACGAACACGCCGCCGGCCTCGTTGATCTCCCAGCCGCTCGGCGTCGCCGACACCGCGACCGTCTGCGGCCGCATCATGTCCCATTCCTCGAAGCGGAGCGGGCGGTTGTCCATGCAGGAGGGCAGGCGGAAGCCGTATTCGGCGAGGGTTGCCTTGCGGCGGAAGTCGCCGCGGAACATGGCGCCGATCTGCGGCACGGTGACGTGGCTTTCGTCGGCGAAGATCAGCGCGTTGTCGGGCACATATTCGAACAGCGTCGGCGGCGGCTCGCCGGGGCGGCGGCCGGTCAGATAGCGCGAATAGTTCTCGATGCCGGCGCAGCTGCCGGTCGCTTCCATCATCTCGAGGTCGAAGGTGGTGCGCTGCTCCAGCCGCTGCGCTTCCAGCAGGCGACCCTGGTCGTTGAGCTGGTCGAGCCGCATCTTCAATTCTGATTTGATCGACTTGATCGCCTGCACCAAGGTCGGACGCGGCGTCACATAGTGCGAATTGGCGTACATCTTGATGAATTCGAGCTCGTCCTGCTTGTGGCCGGTGAGCGGGTCGAACTCCTCGATGGTCTCGATGGTGTCGCCGAACAGGTTCACGCGCCAGGCGCGGTCCTCATAGTGCGCCGGGAAGATATCGATCACATCGCCGCGGACCCGGAAGGTGCCGCGGGTGAAATCGGCCTGGGTGCGCTTGTATTGCAGCGCGACCAGGTCGGCGATCAGCTGCCGCTGGTCGATCCGCTCGCCCTTCTTGAGCGCAAAGGTCATCGCGGTATAGGTCTCGACCGAACCGATACCGTAGATGCAGGACACCGAAGCCACGATGATGACGTCGTCGCGCTCGAGCAGCGCGCGCGTCGCCGAATGGCGCATACGGTCGATCTGCTCGTTGATCGAGGAATCCTTCTCGATATAGGTGTCGGTGCGCGGAACGTAGGCTTCCGGCTGGTAGTAATCGTAATAGCTGACGAAATACTCGACCGCGTTGTCGGGGAAGAAGCTCTTGAACTCGCCATAGAGCTGCGCGGCCAGCGTTTTGTTCGGCGCCAGGATCAGCGCCGGGCGCTGCGTCGCCTCGATCACCTTGGCCATCGTGTAGGTCTTGCCCGAGCCGGTGACGCCGAGCAGCACCTGGGTGCGGTCGCTGCGCCCAACGCCTTCGACCAGTTCCGCGATCGCGGTCGGCTGGTCGCCCCGGGGCTCGTAGGACGACTTGATCTCGAACCGTACGCCGCCTTCGGATTTCTCCGGGCGCGGCGGCCGGTGCGGGGTCCACACCCGCATCGAGCCGTCATCCTTGCGGAATTCCGGGCGGCCGTCGCGGATCAGGTTCTCCAGCGCGTCGGCGGTGGCCTTGACCCCGAGCGCCTCCATCTTGCTGCGCGGCGGACGGGCGAGCGCTTCGTCGTCGTCCTCGGCGGTCGGCAGGCCGAGCTGCCGCGCCAGTTCCGGATCGAGCGTCGGAATGGTCGCCGAGGTGCCGTAATTGGCCTGCGGGGCCTCCTCGAGGCCGGACGCGTCGCGCCTGGCGACGTCCTCGCTGGTCCCGCGCGTCGACGCCCGCGCGCGATGCGCGGCGGCCTCGCCACCGGCGCGGCGGTCCCAGGAATTGTCCGGCGGCGGCCGCAAGCCGGTGCCCGAACCCATGCCGGCATCGCCGCGGTTGATCGCGGGATTGAGCAGCTCAGCCAGCGCCGGTCCGATCGGTTGGACCTCGGGCCGGTGTGCCTTGGATTTGGGGGATTTGCCGGGCTTTTTCGGAGTGTTCGGTGTCTTCGCCATGGCCGGAATATGGGACGAGTCCCGCGGCGAGAAAAGGGCAATCGACGGCTGGATCGGCGCACAGGCGAGGCTGCTGACAGCAGGGTGTCAGCAGCCTTGTTAGCAGCCGGCAGGGACGAGCCGCGCCTGAAACGCAGCGGCGGGAGCGCGGGCGAGGGAACCGAAGGTTGTGGAAAATCCAGAGGTGGTTGCGGCATTCCTGCACAACCCTCTCGCGAATCAAGCCGCCGCATGACGTGATCCGCGCGCTGGTTGATTTTTTTCATGACGCTATTCCGGGGGCCAAGATGTTTTTGAAGGCCGCAAGCCGCCTTGTCGCGGCTGCCGTCGCAATAACGATGCTGATCGGCTGCGCTGAAATTGATCGCAGGGGCGGGACCGTCGCAGAAATGGAGGACTACGTCCTCTTCACAGCCCACACCAAGAGTCACCGCCTGTTCCGGTCATATCTGCTGATTGGCGTCCTGCTGGCGGCGGCCAGGCAAGGCGGTCACAACGAGGCTGACGCGGCGGCGATCGAAGGCAATTTGAAATCCGCGCTCGCCGTGGCGTTCGAGGCCTATGATTGCCTCTATCAGGACGCTGCCGGCGCTCCTTCTGGCTGGATCAAGATCGCGACCCAGGTCAACAACGCCAACAGCCCGATCGGCACGTTTGAAGCGGTCAATTTTGTCCCTCCCGCCATCTGCCAGTTCTTTGATGAGAAGATGGCGCGGCTTGACTACGCGCTGTACCGCCTGGCGCTGAGTTCGCTCTTCAACGAGAAAACCAGTGTGCAACTCGCATCCATCCGCGACAAGCTGGTTGGTGAAGTGCCGGTCCTGTCCGCATCGGCGAAGGCAGCCATCTTCGGGGCGAGGGCGGTCAATCAAGCGACCACGATCGTCGACGATCTCCTCAACCTCAGCTTTTCAAGTCTCGGACCGGTGCTTACGCTGCTGCCGCTCTATCGCGATTCCCTTGAAATGAACATGTGGGTCATCGTCGACACGCTGACGCGATCTTGCGTGGATCCCAATCCGTTGCCGAAGGACACCGTCCTGCTCGAGGATGGAACGCCCGCACCAAGCTTCGCTCTGGACTGTCAAACCAAGGCTTACGCGTCCTACATCCTGAATTACGGTAACGGTGACCTGCGCACCTGGCGCAGCTTCGTGTTTCACATGAACTACGTCGGAATGGGGATCGAGGCCTATGCACCGCACTTTGTGCTGGTTTCGCGCTTGATCTGGCGGTCTTGCAGCAATCTTCTCAAGCAGTCGGATTGTACCGACGTGTTGACCAAGGCTGTCGCGCAGGCCGCTGGAGAAGCGATGCTCGTGAAGGTGAATGAGGGAAATCGCGTCTACAGCGCATCGGTGCGAATTCCGTCGCAGGTTGCACGACGGGCACCTGCGGCGCCGACCGAGACGTCCGGAGCTCCAAAGGTGATCGCTGCTCCGCCGCGCGAGCCGGAATCGACTGGCTCAGTCGGTCAGCCGAATGCCGCACCTGCTCGCTAATATCACGGTCGGACGGCTGGCGTGGGCCAGATCGCTCGGCAAAGCGATGCGCAGCAATTCGGCCTCTCAGGCGCGCGGCAGGTCGACGATGTCGAGATGGATCCCGCCGCAGCCGTCGCAGCGCATGGTCCAGTATTCGGCGGCGCGGCCGGGAATGACGCGCAGCAGCGAGAGTTGGGCGGCGCATTCCGGGCAGCTGGTTCTGACCTGCGCCGGCCAGACCGGATCCGGCTCGCATTGCGGGACGATTGCGACCACGACGTTGCCGGTCACGCCGACGGCATTGTCATGCCATACCGTTGTGGGAACCGGTCGATAGTCCGCTTCGCGTCGTCGATCGCCGCATCCGGATCGGACCACGCAAAGCCGATGTCGAGCATCGGAAACGGCATGCCATCGATGACGACCGGCCTTTGATCGACCCGTTGAATCCTGGCGTGCCATTGCCCCTTCCCCACCTCGAAAGATTTGATCTCAAAACCGCTGTAAATCATCGCGACCTCGGGATGCCCCTTCTCATAGGAAGCACGGGCGCAAGGCGCCCTATGTGAACCAGATCACAAGTCGCGCGGTTTATTTCCGACGGGCAAAGGAGTTCCAGCTTTTTGTTTTGGCATGGCTTCTTCAGGCAAACCGCACCAACGCGCTAATCAGGCGCGGCGGGCCGCGATGTGATCGGCGAGCACGGCCGCGTCGTCGCCGACCCCCGACAGGAACGAGGATTTCATCTTCGACAGCCATTGCAGGCCGAGAAAATACAGGCCCGGCACCTCGGAGACGCCGTGGCGGTGTCGTGGTGCTCCATTGCCGTCCAACACCGGTATCTCGATCCAGTTCAGATCGAGGCCGTAGCCGGTGGCCCAGATCACGCCGCTGATCCGCTCCGTGCCGAGGTCGATGGTGCGTAGCGGCGCGGTGAGGCACGCCGGATCGGGCAGGCCGACGCGCGCCAAGGGATCGCCGGGATGATCGAGGCCGCGCGCCGCGACGAAGTCATCGACGATCCCGAGGAACGTCGCGTAGTAGGCATCGCCATTGGCGATGTTGGTGGCGAGATCGGGCGCGATCTCGAGCACGCCGTCGCGCGCCGCCGTCACGCGGCCGAGCAGCGTCACGCCATCGGCGGCGAAGCGGCGGAAATCGATGGTGTGACCGCCATGGGCGCCGGAGATCACCGGCAGCAGCCGCGACGGGCCGCGCTGCTCGACCGGCGTCTCGTCGACGCCCATCTCGGCCAGCCACCAGAACAGGTCGCGGCCGCGATAGCGGCGCGGCAGGCGGTTGTGACGTCCGACCGAGAGGAAGACATGGCGGCCGGCGCGCACCAGCTCGTCGGTGATCTGCGCGCCCGAGGCGCCGGCGCCGATCACCAGCACCGCGCCATCAGGCAATTGCGCGGGATTCTTGTAATCGCTGGCATGGACCTGAAACAGGCCGGGATGATCGCGCAGCACATCGGGCCGCAGCGGCCGCTGATACGGGCCGGTGGCGACGACGACGTTGCGTGCGGCGATGCGGGCGCCGGCGATCTCGGCAAGGAAGCCGCCGGCGTCGCGGCGCAGTTTTGTCACATCGACACCGCAGCGGATCGGCGGCGCGACGAAGGCGGCGTAATCCTCGATGAAGGCGATGATGGATGCGGTGTCCGAAAAGCCGTCGGGATCGCTGTGCGGATACGCAAACTCCGGCAGCCGCACCGACCAGTTGGGAAACTGGAACATCAATCCGTCCCAGCGCTCGCTGCGCCAGCGCTCGGCGATCCGCCGCCGCTCCAGCACCAGATGGGCGATGCCGCGCTGCTTCAGCCGATGGCTCATGGTGAGCCCGGCCTGGCCGCCGCCGATCACCAGCGTGTCGATGGTCTCCTCACGCATTGCGCGCTCCCTTGCGGCGCGCGGCCGGTTCCGCGGCGGCACGGATGATCCAGCGCCGGAATGCGGCGAAATCGCGCTGCTCGGCGTGGAAGCCGCGATAGACCAGATACCAGCGCATGCCCTTCGGCACGCTGAGCGCAAACGGCGCCACCAGCCGGCCGGCGGCGAGATCGTCATCGATATAGGGCCGGATGCCCATCGCGATCCCGAGCCCGTCGCTGGCTGCCTGCAGCGCCTGGCCGTAGAACTGGAATTCCGGCCCACGCGCCGTCACGCGGGGCACGCCCGCAGCCTTCAGCCAGGACGGCCAGTCGTCGGGCGAATGCGCGACGCGGATCAGGCTCGGTCCCTTGAGGTCGGCAGGACGCTTCAGGGTGTTGGCGAGCCGCGCGGTGCACACCGGCATCAGGTCGGCGGCGAACAGCGGCTCGGCGACGAGGCCGGGCCACTCGCCGTCGCCGAGCTGGATGCCGCAGCTCCAGTCGTCGGCGAACGGCACCGCCATGCCGCCGGTGGTGATCCGCACCTCGATGTCGGGCTCCGCTTTGCGGAACTCGGCGAGGTGCGGGATCATCCATTTCAACGCAAACGTCGGGCCGACGCCGACGGTCAGCACGCGTGCGCTTGCGGACGCCGTCACCTGTGCGGTGAGGCTCGCCAGCGCGTCGAAGATCGGCGTCAGCCCGCCTTGATAGGCGCGGCCGGCCGGTGTGGTGACGAGCCGGTTGGCCTTGCGCTCGAACAGCGCGACGCCGAGCCGCTCTTCCAGGAGATGCACCATCCGGCTGATCGCTGCGGCCGAGACGTTGAGCTCGCTGCCCGCCGCCGCGAAGCTGCCGGTCCGCGCCGCGGCCTCGAATGCCTTGATGCCGTTGAGAAAGAGCAGCCGCCGCATGAACCCTCAGGAAAACTGATGCAAGGGCAAGATAACTCAGTTTGCCGGCAGAGGCCAAGCAGCGCAGAAATACCGGAGACGATTTTGAATCCCTGCTGACCCCGGCGAGGACCAAATGACTGAAAACACCGACGCCCTGGTGCTCGATCTCGTGGAATGGGTTGCGCGCGAGCCGCGGCCCTATGCCGAGGTGCTCGAGGTCTGGCGCACCTCTTGCCCGCGGCTGACGATCTGGGAAGACGCGGTCGACCGCGGCTATGTCGCGCGCCGTCCCTCGGTCGAGGGCATGCGGGTGATGGTGACCGAAACCGGCGAGACTTTTTTGCGCGCGCATGGGCGGATGCATTGATGGTCTATCCGCAAACGCAATCCCGGTGGGGATTCTCTCCGCGAAGCGACCCGCGGCGGCACCCCAACCCCGACCCTCCCCCGCAAGCGGGAGAGGGAGCGCAATCCCGCTGCGGCCCTAGCGCGCGGGCTCGGCGAGCCGCGGCCGGATGATCTCGACCAAGCGGTCGGCCGACGTGCCCGGCGGAAAGAAGCCGAGATAATTGCCGTCGCGGTCCATCAGGTAGATGTAGGCGGTGTGATCGACGGTGTAGTCGCCGTCCTTGAGCGGCACGCGGGCGTAGTAAACCTTGTAGGCATCGGCGACCTTGCGGATCGCATCATCGCTGCCGGTCAGCCCGATCAGCCGCGGGTGAAACAGCGGCACGTACTCCGCGAGATGCGCAGCGGTGTCGCGCGCGGGATCGACCGTGATGAAGATCGGCTGCACCTGATCGCCGTCGGGGCCGAGCTTGTCGAGCGCCAGCCCAATTGCCTGCAGATCGGTCGGGCAGACGTCGGGGCAATAGGTGAAGCCGAAATAGACCAGCATCAGCTTGCCGCGGAACTCCGTGTCGGTGCGCGCATGGCCGGCCTGATCGGTCAGCGCGAACGGACCGCCGACCGGCTCCCTGTTCCACATCAGGATGTCCATGATCTCGGCGGCCGAACGCGTCGATTGCTGTGGCGCATCGCCGGCCAGCGCGGACGCCAGCGCCAGCCACAGGCCGGCGCCGGCGCATGCAACAATACGCAAGATCGGTCGGGTCATATGCCGAAGGAGAGGCGGCTGCCGGTTGTCGTGACCAGCACCTTGTCGCCCATCTGCGCGGTCGCCTCCTGCACGAAGTTGAGCCCGGAGCAATGCATCGGGACCACCACGTCAGGGTCGAGCTTCTTGATCTCGGCGACCACCTCGGTGAGGTAGTCCTTCGGCGCCGGTCCGAGATGGAAGCCGCCGACGATCGCATGCACCTTCTGGATGCCTGAGACCTCCTGCGCCTGCTTGACCGAATTGACGATGCCGACATGGCCGCAGGACGAGATCACGACGAGGCCGAAGTCCCGCACGTTGAAGCAGGTCGCGTGTTCGTGGATGTGCTCGTCGGGCACGATCTTGCCTTCCATCTCGGCCGGCAGATAGTGGCCGGCGTTGCAGCCGAGCCCGTCCTTCATGCTGAACTCGACCCAGGTGTTGGGCAGCACGCGCTCGATGCTGCGGCGGTTGATCTTGCCGGTCGTGAAGGCGTGGCCGGCGATCACGGTCGGGGTCTCGCACAGCACGGTGGTGATGCGTTGCGACGCGAGCTGGCGCCGGTCCAGCGTGCCGAAATCGGTGAACTGGCCTTTGGTTGGCGTTGCGCTGACCCGGTGGCAGAAATTGTCCTCGCCGCCGGCATAGAGCTTGACGTCAGCCGGCAGCTTGTCGCGGAATTTGTCGAGGAAGCCGTTGAGGCCGCCGAAATGGTCGTAGTGCCCGTGGCTCACGATCAGCGCGTCGATCTTCGCCGGGTCGACGCCGACCAGCGCCATGTTGTTGAGCAGCACTTCGGGCGTGTAGCCATAGTCGAGCATCAGCGTGCGCTGGCTGCCCTTGGCCTCCGACTCCAGCCACAGCGACAGGCCCCATTCATTGTGCAGCGACTTCTGGTAGTCGGCGGTGCGCGGCGGCGGTGCGATCGTAACGCCGCCGGACTGCTTCGGCTTGAAGAACAGGTCGTAGCTGGAATCGACCAGCACGCGGATCGAGAGCTTGTCGACGGTCGGCACCTCGATCGGCGCCGCACTCGCGATCTCGACGCAGGAGAATGCGCCCGCAGCCGCGGCGCCGGCGAGTGCCGCGGAGCCCTTCAGGAAATCACGTCGTGCCAGATCCTTGATCATCGCAATTCCTCCCTTTGCAAAACATCGTCATGAAAACAAAATCAAACTGTTCGGACAGCCTAGGCCCGATCGCGCATCCGCTCAATTGGTTGATCACAATTGCGCGCGGATGGCAGCCTGCACCATTGACTTGGCATCCGGATTATTCAAATTCATGCAAACGCATCTTTCACTGCGCGACATCTCCGACAACAGGATCACGCCCATGATCGATCTCCACTATTGGTCCACGCCGAACGGCCACAAGATCACGATGTTCCTCGAAGAGACCGGACTGGAATACAAGATCTTCCCGGTGAACATCGGCAAGGGCGATCAGTTCAAGCCGGATTTCCTGCAGGTCGCGCCGAACAACCGCATTCCGGCCATCGTCGATCACACGCCGAAGGGCGGCGGCAAGCCGATCTCCCTGTTCGAATCCGGCGCCATCCTGCTCTATCTCGCCGAGAAGACCGGAAAATTCCTGCCCGAGGATCTCTATGGCCGCTATGACGCGATCCAGTGGACGTTCTGGCAGATGGGCGGGCTCGGGCCGATGGCCGGGCAGAACCATCACTTCCGCAACTATGCGGTCGAGAAGCTGCCTTACGCGATCGACCGCTATGTCAACGAGACCAACCGGCTCTACGGCGTGCTCAACAAGCGGCTCGCCGACCGCGAATTCATCGCCGGCGGCTATTCGATCGCCGACATGGCGAGCTATCCCTGGGTCGTGCCCTATAAGAACCAGGGCCAGGAGATCGACGACTTCCCGCATCTGAAGCGGTGGCTGGAGACGATCGGCAAGCGCCCGGCGACCGAACGCGCCTATGCCAAGGCGAAGGAGGTCAACCCGAATTTCGGCCAGCCCGCGATCCGCACCGAGGAAGAGCGCAAGCTGCTGTTCGGACAGACCGCCGCGGTGGTGCGATAGGGCGCGGCTCTCTCCTCGTCATTGCGAGGAGCGAAGCGACGAAGCAATCCATCTTTCCACATCTGCGGATCGATGGATTGCTTCGCGGAGCCTGTCATCCGGCGGCGCTTCGCGCCGACCGGGTGGCTCGCAATGACCGATGTGGAACCAGCGCAGTCACGCCCCGACATACTTCGCCGGCCGCCGTTCCTTCCACGCCGCGAGCCCCTCGGCGAGGTCGCGGCTCGGCACCAGCGCGGCGAACTGCTCGCTCTCGACCAAGAGGCCCTCGGCAATCGGCATGTTGAGCCCGCGCGTCACTGCGGTGATGGTGCCGGCGACGGAGCCGGGCGAATGCCTGGTGATGCGGCCGGCGAGTTCGCGCGCGGCGCTCAGCAATTGATCATGCGGCACGATCCGGTTGACCAGCCCGATCTCGCGGGCGTGCTCGGGTGGGAACGGATCGCCTGCCAGCAGCAACTCGAGGCCGCGCTTGCGGCCCGCCAGCCGCGGCAGCCGCTGCGTGCCGCCGAAGGTCGGTGGCATGCCGAGCTTGATCTCGGGTTTTGCAAACAGCGCGCGGTCGCTGGCGATGGCGAGGTGGACGGCTTCCGTGATCTCGCAGCCGCCGCCGAAGGCGAGCCCGTTGACCGCGGCGATCACGGGCTTCTTGAATGCCTCCAGCCGCGCGGTCATGGCCTGGCCGCGGCGGACGAAGTCGCGCACCGCGACCGCGGCGCCCTGTTTCACGCTTTCCGAAAACTCCTTGATGTCGGCGCCCGCCGAAAAGGCGCGCTCGCCGGCGCCGGTCAGGATCACGGCGCGCACGCTTGCGTCGCCCTCGATGCGGTCGAGCACCGCCATCAGCTGATCGATCAGCGCGTAATTGAGCGCGTTGAGCTGCGCCGGGCGGTTCAGGGTGATCAGGGCGATCCCGTCGTCGATGGCGAGCAGGATGGGGTCGGGCATGGCGCAGTCTCCGGCATGGATGTTCGTGGGCCGAACCTAGAGGCTGGCGGAGTTTGTGTATATTCACTGGTTAGTATACATAGACGGATGCCCAGACCCTCCGAACCCACCCGCGAGCGCATCATCCAGGCGGCGAATTCGCTGTTCTACAGCGAAGGCATCCGCCGCGTCAGCGTCGACGAGGTCGCCGCCAAGGCCGGCCTCACCAAGCGCACGCTGTATTATCACTTCAAGAGCAAGGACGATCTGGTCGCCGCCTATCTCGCCGCGCGCGACCAGCCCAATCTCGCGCTGTTCCGCAAATGGTTCGCGGAGGCCGAGGGCGGGCTGCCGGTGAAGGTCGAGGCGATCTTCAAGAACCTGGCGCGCTCGGCGCGGCATCCGAAGTGGAAAGGCTGCGGATTCCTGCGCACCTCGGCCGAGCTTGCCAACATGCCCGGCCATCCCGCGATCCGGATCGGCGCCGCGCACAAGAAGAAGTTCGAGGACTGGCTGCGCGCGGCCTTCGCAGAGCAGCGCATCGCTGATCCGCTGAAACTCGCGCGGCAGATCCTGCTGCTGCTGGACGGCTCGTTCGCCGTCGTGCTGCTGCATCGCGACGCCAGCTATATGGAAACGGCGGGCGAGGCCGCACGCACGCTGATCGAGACGGCGCTGGCGAAGCCGGGACGCAAGCGGGGCTAGGGTGTGCACCGCATAATGGCCGCGTTCGCTGCGGTCGCAAGGAGACGACAAGCAATCCGATCTGAATGTGTTGTCGTCTTTGGACCAGCAACAGTCTTCCGTATGTCATCCTCCTCGCCGAAAGGTCTTCCAAGCCAGAAGAACAGCGGCAAGAATCGAGATGGCACAAAAGGCGCTGGTCCCCAACATGCGGACCCCTGGACGCGGTTCGTTGATCCACACGAGGGCGGCCAGACACAGAAACGCCGGGACTGCGCAAGCTTGTGTAGCGATGTATTGCTTCCGCAATGCCGCCGGCGCACGGGGACTCCAGATGAATTCCTCGACCTCAAATCTGCGAGAAAAGGTGTCTATCGGCTCCTGGGGATACGACTTTGCGAGCTCCGCCATCACGGACATGAATCCCCATCCGGCAATGCCGATGAGCGTGATGGCAAGCAAGGACAAGAGGAGCGACATCTGTCATCCGTACCATCTGCGAAATGAGCCTGAATAGATCGCTAAAGCGCGCCGCGCGCATGCAGCAGCGCCAGCACCGCGTTGAGATCCGGCAGCACTGCCGCGCATTTCGCGCGGGTCGCTTCGGTCGGCGGCGCCATGTCGGGCACCATCAGCGTGATGGCGCCCGCGGCGTGGGCGGCCGTGACGCCGTGGTTGGAGTCTTCCACGGCGATGCAGGCCGCCGGCGTCACGTCGAGCCGCGCGGCCGCCTTCAGATAGAGCTCCGGGTCCGGCTTGCCATGGGTCACGTCGTCGAGTGTCAGCAGTGTCTCGAAGCGATCGCGGATTCCGGCGAGCGTGAGATGACGCTCGGCCGTGCGGCGGGATGACGAGGTCACGATCGCGGTCCGGCAGTCGGCGGCGGCAAGGCCGTCGAGCAGCGCGAGCGTGCCGGGCTTGAGCGGCAGGCCGGCATCGAACATGCGGTCGCGGGTGACGATGAAGGCACGATTGACGGCCTCGAGCGGAAACGCCGCGCCGTAATGATCGCGCAGCATCGCCTCGCAGACCGGACCGGGAAGGCCGACCATCGAATGGCACAGCGCAACGACGTCATCGGTGTAGCCGCACGCATTCAGCGCCGCGACCAGGCTGTCGAAATAGACCTTCTCGGTGTCGAGCAGCGTGCCGTCCATGTCGAGCAGGACGGCGTCGACGGTCCAGGGGGCGTTCACTTGGCGCTCACCGCGGCTTGCTGCTCCGCCAGTTTCCGCAAGCAGGAGGGGCACAGGCAGTCGCCGCCATCGACCGGTATCGGCAGACGGAAGCTCTCGTCGGAGCACCAGCACGATCCCGTGAGCGAGCAGGAAAATTCGCTGCCGCATGCCGTGCAGGCAAGCTGGCGCGGTGAAGTCTGTTCGAAACGATCGCTTGACGAGAGGTCCATTCTAACCGCGATTTAATGCGCGAATTAATCTCGGGTTCATCCCGGACCGCGCTATGATGCCGCCAACAGATATAGCCGGGATAGGCCGTTAAGGGAATTCTGATGGCCCGTGATTCGCAAGCCGCGCTGATTGCCCTCAACCGGTTTGGATTTGGCGCCCGCGGCGGGGCGTCCGGTGATCTCATCAATGCGGCCTCCGATCCGCGCGGCTTCGTGCTGGTGGAGCTGGCGCGTCCGAACGGCGCGCTGCTGGAAGTGCCGGGCCTGCTCTCGACGCCGGAACTCGGCAAGCAGGTGTTCGACTATCAGTTCGAGGTCCAGCAGGCGCGCAACGCCGCAAAGGCCGCGCAGCAGGGCGCGAGCGAGGCGCCGCCGCAGGGGCCGGACGCGAAGCCGCAGCCGCGGCGCAATCTGTCGCTCTCGACTGCCGCCAAGGAGATCGCCGGCAAGGATCCGGCGATGCAGCCGCAGGCCGCCGACAATTCCAGTACGGCGATGATGCCGTCCGCGACGATGCAGCCTCCGACGATGCAGCCGATGGCCGGTCCGCCCAAGCCGCCGGCGCAGCCGCTCAACATCATCCAGAAGACGTTCCGCGCCGAGGCGCTGGCGCGGCTGCAGCGCGGCGTGGTCGTCGACTGCGGCTTCGTCGAGCGGCTGGTGGTGTTCTGGTCCAATCACTTCTGCATCTCCGCCAACAAGGGCGCGCTGGCGCGGATGTGGGCCGGCTCGTTCGAGCGCGAGGCGATCCGCCCGCACGTGCTCGGCCGGTTCGGAGACATGCTGAAAACCGTCGAGCAGCATCCGGCGATGCTGTTCTTTCTCGACAACCAGCAGTCGCTGGGTCCTGAGTCGCGCGCCGGCATCAACCGCAACCGCGGCCTCAACGAAAACCTCGCGCGCGAGATCATGGAGCTGCATACGCTTGGCGTCGGCGGCGGCTACACCCAGGACGACGTCACGGCGCTGGCGCGTGTCATCACCGGCTGGACCTTTGCCGGGCGCAAGGGCCAGCTCGGTGCGCCCGGCAGCTTCGTGTTCAACGCCAACGCGCATCAGCCCGGGCCGCAGCAGGTGCTGGGCAAGACCTATGCGCAGGCCGGCCTTGCGCAGGGCGAGGCGGTGCTGTCGGATATCGCGCGGCATCCCTCGACCGCAAAATTCATCGCGACCAAGTTCGCCCGTCATTTCGTCGCCGACGATCCACCGCCCGCGCTGGTGGCGAAGCTGCAGGACACCTTCACCAAAACCGACGGCGATCTCAGGGCGCTGGCCACCGCGCTCGTTCAGTCGAACGAGGCGTGGCAGGCGCCGCTGACGAAAATGCGCTCGCCTTATGAATTCCTGCTCGCCTCCGGCCGCCTGCTGGCGCGCAATCCGGAGGATCCAGGCCGCTATCTCAACGGCCTCAATTTGCTCGGCCAGCCGCTGTGGTCGCCGGCGGGGCCGAACGGTTTCCCGGACACCTCTGCGGCCTGGGCCGCGCCTGAAGGCATCAAGCTCAGGCTCGACATCTCGGCGCAGCTCGGCTTCCAGCTCGCCGACCGGTTCGACCCGCGCGACCTGCTTGAGCTGATTGCGGCGGATGCAGCTTCTGCAGAGACGCGGCGCACCATCGAGCGCGCGGAGTCGCGGCAGCAGGCGCTGGCGCTGCTGCTGATGTCGCCGGAATTCCAGAGGAGATGATCATGGATTGCTCCGAGAGCCTGATGCTGCAGGCGACGTCGCGGCGCGCGCTGCTGCTCGGCGGCGCATCGTTTGCCGCCTGGGCTTACTTGCCGAAATTCGCACGCGCCGCCGACGGCCGCGATCCGCGCTTCGTCACCATCATCCTGCGCGGTGCGCTCGATGGGCTTGCCACCGTAGCCCCGATCGGCGACCCCGATTATGCCGGCCTGCACGGCGCGATCGCGCTGAAGGCCGACGGGCCGAACGCGGCGGTGATGCTCGATCCGTTCTTTGGCCTGCATCCGGCGATGCCGGAATTCGCGCGGATGTATCGTGCCAAGCAGGCGGCGGTGGTTCATGCCGTCGCGACCTCCTACCGCGATCGCTCGCATTTCGACGGCCAGGACGTGCTTGAAAGTGGCTTCCCCGGTCCCGGCCGGGTGCAGTCGGGCTGGCTCAACCGCGCGCTCGAAGCCTTGCCGAAGGGGGAGCGGGTGACGAGCGCGCTTGCGGTCGGCCCGACCACGCCCCTGGTGTTGCGCGGCCCAGCGCCGACCGTCGGCTGGGCGCCGACCGCGCTGCCGCAAGCCGCCGACGACACCGCGATGCGGCTGCTCGATCTCTACCAGCATCGCGATCCGACGCTGGCGAGTGCGCTGACGCAGGGCTTGCAGCTCGAGAAGCAGGCGCGGGGCAACGAGATGAAGCCGCAGCCGGGCGGTGGCGGCGTCGCGGCGATGCGGCTGGTGGCGCGCGGCGCCGCCAAGCTGATGGCGGCCGATGACGGCCCGCGGATCGGCGCGCTGGCCTTCGACGGCTGGGATACCCATGCCAATGAAGGCGGCCCGGTCGGCCGCCTCGCGCAGTTGCTCGGCGGGCTCGACGGCGCGCTCGCGGAGTTTCAGAGCGGCTTAGGCGCGCGCTGGCGCGACACCGTGATCGTGGTCGCCACCGAATTCGGCCGCACCGCGCGCATCAACGGCACCGAGGGCACCGACCACGGCACCGGCACCATCGCGCTGCTCGCCGGCGGCGCGGTGAACGGCGGCCGCATGATCACCGACTGGCCCGGCCTGAAGCCGACCAACCTCTACCAGGCCCGCGACCTCGCCCCGACCACCGACCTCCGCGCCGTGATCAAGGGCGTGCTGCACGATCAGTTCGGCCTCGGCGAGCGGGTGCTGGCAGATGCGGTGTTTCCGGACAGCGCCCCGGTGAAGCCGATGAAGGGGCTGGTGGCTTGACTTTCTTCAACCTCTCCCCGCCCTTTGCGGGGAGAGGTCGGAAGCAACGCATTGCGTTGCTTCCGGGTGAGGGGCAAGGCAATGCGTGGCCGCAAGGAAACGCCTATCCGACTCGCAAGGCGACTGCGCACCGATCAAACGGACGCGGAGACTGCGCTTTGGAATCGCGTCCGCAACCGCCAGATCGATGACTGCAAGTTCGCGCGCCAAGTGCCGATTGGGAGTTACATCTGTGACTTCGTCTGCCGCGAGAGACGGCTCGTGATCGAAGTGGATGGCGGTCAGCACGCGGACTCAGCTGCAGACGTAGTCCGGGACCGGTATCTGACCGGGGAAGGGTATCGCGTGCTTCGGTTCTGGAACAACGATGTGCTCGGCAATATCGAGGGCGTGTTGATTACAATTCAGGCTGAGTTGCGCGGATAGAGCCCCTCACCCCAACCCTCTCCCCGTGAAGAACGGGGAGAGGGAGCTGAGAGGGCACCGCTCGTTCAGCCCTTCGTAATCCGGTCGATTTCCACCATCTCCTCCGCGCTCAGCTTCCAGCTGATCGCCTTCACGTTCTGCTCGATCTGCTCGACACGCGTCGCGCCGGCGATGACGCTTGCGACTTGCGGGCGGGCGGCGAGCCAGGAGAAGGCGAGCTCCAGCATGCTATGGCCGCGCTCTTGTGCGAAGGCCTGCAGCTGCTCGACGATGTCCTCGTTGCGCGGTGTGACGTAGCGGCCCTTCAGGGCCGGCGCCTTGGCGAAGCGGGTGTCGGCGGGCGCCGCGGCGCCGCGCTGGTACTTGCCGGTCAACAGCCCACTCGCGAGCGGGAAGAACGGCAGCAGGCCGAGATTGTATTGCTGCGCCGCCGGCAACAGGTCCTTCTCGATGCCGCGCACCACGAGGCTGTATTCGTCCTGGCAGGACACGAAGCGGTTCACGTTCAGCTCGCGCGCCACGTATTCCGCCTCCGCGATCCGCCATGCCGGGAAGTTGGAGTTGCCGATGTAGCGCACCTTGCCCTGGCGCACGAGGTCGTCGAGCGCGCGCAGCGTCTCGTCGATCGGCGTCAGCGGATCGTAATCGTGCTGTTGGTAGAGATCGATGTAGTCGGTCTTCAGGCGGGTGAGGCTCGCTTCGACGGCGGACATGATGTAGCGCCGCGAGGCGCCCTGCTTGGTGCCGTCGGTTGCCATCGGCTTGGAGAATTTCGTGGCGAGCACGATGTCCTTGCGGCGATCGCCCAGCACGGTGCCGAGCACGGTCTCAGAGCCGCCCATGCCCGCATAGATGTCGGCGGTGTCGAACAGGGTGATGCCGAGATCGATCGCCTTGTGGATCACCTTGCGTGAGGTCTCCAGATCGGTGCGCTGGCCGAAATTGTTGCAGCCGATGCCGACCGCGGACACGCGCAGGCCGGAGCTGCCCAGATTACGAATTTCCATGAGACAATCCTGTGGGATAGGCGAGGGATGCGGTGCATTGTGACAAGCACGCCGAGGACCGGCAAGGTGCGGCCCTACCGCCGATCACGCATGGCACCTATCGCGCACGGCAATGTCGAAAAAAAGCGGTCCCGGTCAGACGCGGCGACTGACGGGGACCGCTCGGGGCGAAGATCTGAGACGGGGGGCCTGATCTTACGCACACGGAAGCCTAGCCGGGCTTTGTAACGCGCCGGTGACATCTCCATGCCATCCACAGGCCGCGCAGGCGCGCTCAGATGACCTTGCGATAGATGACGAAGCCGGGCTTGTCCGCGACCTTGTCATAAAGCTGCATCGCGGTGTGGTTGGTCTCATGCGTCTGCCAGTAGACGCGCGGCGATCCCGCCAGCTTCGCCTGCGCGTAGACACCGTTGATCAAGGCGCGGCCGACGCCCTTGCCGCGCGCGGCCTGGCTGGTGAAGAGGTCCTGCAGATAGCAGATCGGCGCAATCGCCGTGGTCGAGCGGTGAAACAGATAGTGCGTCAGCCCGAGCAGCGTGCCGCCGGCGTCGGCGACCAGCGCATGCACCGGCTCGTAGGCATCGAAGAAGCGCCCCCAGGTCATCGCGGTGATCTCGGGCGCGAGCGCGGTCGGTCCGGATCGTTCATAGAAGGCGTTGTAGCCGTCCCACAGCGGAAGCCATTGGGCGTAATCGTCGCGCGTGACGAAGCGGATGGTGACGTCGTCGGACATGAACGAACCCTGGATGATCCCGCGTTGCACGATGTCTGCGCATCGCTCGCGACGGTTCTAGCGTCGCTCTCGCGTGGGATCAATTGCCGACGTGGTCGGGCCTCACTCGGCGGCGCGCAGCAGCCGCGCCAGATGGCGTTCGCGCCCGGCGCGCTGCGCGCGATATTCGTCGGCCTTCGCCGGATCGTCGGTGTGCCGCACGAGGTCGGTCACCGGCGTGTAGCTCAGCATGCGGCCGCCGTCGGGCAGCGCCGTGCAGCTGAAGCGCAGCACCTGGCCGTCGGCGAGATTGAGGTTGATCGGCGTGGAATCGCCCGAGCGCATCATCGCGATGCGCTCGGCGATGAACGCGCTCAATTCGTCTTCCGGCAATTCGTAGGCGCCGGTATCGCGGCCATGATACATCAGCGCGACGAAGGGCGGCTTGCTGTCGGCCTGCGCGTCGGAGAGCGCGAAATATTCGCGGAAGGCTCGGTTGATGAATTCGGCGCGGGTGTCGGCATCGAGCAGCACGATGCCGATGTCGACCTGGTCGAGGGCGGCGGCGAGCCGCGCCGAGGTGGCGTGATGCTGCTGGTCCGCGGCAAAGGCGTCGATCCATTTCTGCCGCAGCATTCCGGTGATCAGGGCGGTGCCGGCCGCGGTCGCGGCCAGCATCAGCATCCGCGCGACGTCGGCGGCGTCGTAGCCGGGCAGCGCGCGATGATCGAGGAAGAACAGCGCCGAGGCGGCCACCGCGATCGCGGCGGAGACGAGCCCGGAGGCGATGCCGCTGATCGAGCTGGCGAGCGCCACGATGCAGACGAACAGCGGCGCGGGATTGGGGACGGGGACAAGGAGGCGATCGATCAGGAAGGCGGCGAGCGCCGTGATCGCCGTCAATGCCGGAGCTGAAATTGCACGCCAATCAGACCGCATGCGCGTTCTCGCTATCTGCCAAACGAACGATAAAGCGGTAGTTTGACGACAGCTCCGCAACGGCGCCGGGATTTCCGCCCCGACCGTTAAGCGGGCCTTGCCGGGGCCGAACCAGCTTTCGCTGCCTTCAAATCAAATGATATGCAGATCGGGATGGAACCCGGTTCCGGGCCCGCGGGTTACCGCGTGCCGTGCTTGCAAGAGGACATCGATGCCCGCTATTTCGCCTTCGCTGCTGCCGATCCTGATGCTGTTTGCCTCGAACGTCTTCATGACCTTCGCCTGGTACGGCCATCTCAAGTTCAAGGATCATTCGCTCCCCATCGTCATCATGGTGAGCTGGGGCATCGCCTTCTTCGAATACTGGCTGGCGGTGCCGGCCAATCGCTGGGGCAGCGAGGTCTACAGCGCGGCGCAGCTCAAGACCATGCAGGAGGTGATCACGCTGGTCGTGTTCGCCGGCTTCTCGGTGCTGTACCTGAAGGAGCCGCTGGGCTGGAATCACGCGCTCGGATTTGCCTTCATCGCCGCCGGCGCGTTCTTCATCTTCCACAAATGGAGCTAGCGTCTTTGCGCTAGCGGTGCGGAGCCGGCTTGGCGGCAGGCGCCGTGACATGCGCGGGCTGCGCGCGGTTTTCGCCCTGCGTGCCGGTCACGATCAGGAGCGAGGCCGCAAGCAGGATCGCCGCCGACAGCGTCACAGTCACAAGTCCCACGGGGGTCTTCATCATGTCGCGCCGCTGTCTCTCCCGCGCCTTGCCGCGGATCAGGTGCCAAATGGAAACTGCTGGATTACGCCGGGATCAATGTCGCCATGCTGATGTTGCTCGACAGCACCGTCACGGCGACGACCAGGCACAGTGTCAGTGCGCCAAGCGCAAGCAACGCGGCGATCGCGTTGGTCAGGCGGGATGATGCCACTGGGGCAGGGCGGCCATCGAAACCTGCCGTGCCGGACCACCGTTTCATGGTGTAAATCCCTCAAGCCGCGAGCGAATCACTCGCGACATCCGCGCGAATCTGCCCAGCGTCACCGGCAACATTGCGGCGGCGAGGCCCCTCGAAAACGGCGAAAATGCGGCCTTGGCGAGGGTTTTGCCCGTTATTTGGGCAGTTTCCCCGCTATTCCCGGAATTCAGACCCGGTGTTCAAACGCCTGCCACAAGGCGGGCGGCCTGGGGCTCGGCCCCGGCACCAGGCTGCCAATCCATCGAGACAAATCCGGGGGTCTGCTCGACCCGTTTGAGCCAGGCGCGGATCGACGGGAAGGTCGCCAGGTCGAAGTCGCAGCGGTCGGCGACGTGGGTGTAGCCGTAGAGGGCGATGTCGGCGACCGTGAACTGTTCGGCCGCGAAATAGGCGTGCCCTTTGAGGTGATTCTCCATCACCTGGAGCGCCGCATAGCCGCGCTCCATCCAGTCCTCCAGCGCGTGCGTCTGCAGGTCGCGCCCGCCCTTGACCAGCGACAGCCAGAAATAGGCGGCGCCGATATTCGGCTCCAGCGCGTGCTGCTCGAAGAACATCCACTGCAGCGCCTCGGCGCGCTCGATCCGCGACTCCGGCGCCAGCGGCGTCCCGATCGCGACATACCAGAGGATCGCATTGGACTCGGCGAGATAGCGGCCGTCGGCGACCTCGAGCAACGGCACCTGGCCGCTCGGATTCTTGGCCAGGAAGTCCGGGGTGCGGCTCTCGCCGCGCAGGATGTCGATCTCGATCGCCTCGTATGGCGTGTTCAGCACCGCCAGCGCCAGCCGGACCTTGTAGCTGTTGCCGGAGCGCTGCATCGAATAGAGCTTGTACATTGCGTCGGGGTTCACTCGGTGCGTCAGGTTCACTTGGTCTGAGACGGTACGCTTGGAAGTTGCGCGGCCTGTCACACCGCAACGCCGCTAAACAATGATGCCGACAGGGGTGCGTCGCAAGCCCTGGAACGTGGAAAAAGTCGAAACGTCTACCGCACTGCACGCGTGCAGAACGATTCCGTCAACACCTCAGAACAACTCGGATCACGCCTGCGCGACGCTGTGCACTGCGCCGGTCGGTGCTATCGGCGCCGCGGCCGACAGGCCGTAATTCACAAACGTTAACGCGCCATCCCGATCGTGCGATGTGCCCGCGGCGGACCGCCTGTCGTCGGCAGCATCGGGCACGCGCCGCGCGGCAATTGTCCTCGGAGCAATCCGTGCCGGCGCACGCGGTCGCAGGCCTTGTCGGCAAGGCTGCAGCGGCCGTTGGCGGGCTTGCCGGATATGAGTCATTTGAGGCCGGAACTTGCGGAAAATTGCGCGTGCTGCGAGCCACGCGGGAAAGTTTTCGTGCTTTGGCGCCAAGCTTCTTGCGATGCAGCGGCGACAGGCCTAGGGTGCCGCGATCCCATTCAAATCAAGTCGTGGCCCAACGGCTCACGACGTTTGCCAGGAGATGATAATGGCCTTCCTGTCCGCTGCGCTCGACCGTGTGAAGCCGTCCGCGACGATCGCGGTGACGGACAAAGCACGCGCGCTGAAAGCCGCGGGCCGCAACGTCATCGGCCTCGGCGCCGGCGAGCCTGACTTCGACACGCCCGCCAACATCAAGCTGGCTGCGATCCACGCGATCGAGGCCGGCAAGACCAAGTACACCGATGTCGGCGGCATTCCGGAGCTCAAGGAAGCCATCATCAACAAGTTCTCGCGCGAGAACGGGCTGAGCTACAAGCCGAACCAGATCATCGTCGGCACCGGCGGCAAGCAGGTGCTCTACAATGCGCTGATGGCGACCATCAATCCGGGCGACGAGGTGATCATCCCGGCGCCGTATTGGGTCAGCTATCCCGAGATGGTCGCGCTCGCCGGCGGCGAGTCGGTGCCGGTGGTTTGTCCAGCCTCGACCGGCTTCAAGCTGCGTCCGGAAGATCTCGAGAAGGCGATCACGCCGAAGACCAAGTGGGTGATCCTGTGCTCGCCGTCGAACCCGACCGGCTCGGCCTACACGAGGAGCGAGCTCAAGGCGATCACCGACGTGCTGGTCAAGCATCCCCATGTCTGGGTGATGACCGACGACATGTACGAGCACCTCGTCTATGACGACTTCGTCTTCACCACGGCGGCGCAGGTCGAGCCGAGCCTTTACGAACGCACGCTGACCGTGAACGGCGTGTCGAAGGCCTACTGCATGACCGGCTGGCGCATCGGCTATGCCGGCGGTCCGGCGCAGCTGATCAAGGCGATGGCGACGATCCAGTCGCAGTCGACCTCGAACCCGTCGTCGATCGCGCAGTGGGCGTCGGTCGAGGCGCTCAACGGTCCGCAGGACTTCATCGCCGCGAACAACAAGGTGTTCAAGGAACGCCGCGACCTCGTGGTGTCGATGCTGAACCAGGCGAACGGCATCGAGTGCCCGCGGCCGGAAGGCGCGTTCTACGTTTATCCGTCCTGCGCCGGCACCATCGGCAAGAAGGCGCCGTCGGGCAAGGTGATCGACAACGACGAAGCCTTCGTCACCGAGCTGCTCGAGAGCGAAGGCGTCGCGGTCGTGCAGGGGTCGGCGTTCGGTCTTGGACCGGCATTCCGCATCTCCTACGCCACCAAGACCTCGGATCTCGAGGATGCCTGCAAGCGCATCCAGCGCTTCTGCGGTAATCTGCGGTAGTAGTTAGTTTCGAACCAGTAAACGCTCCTGCACCTGGTGCGGGAGCGTTTCTGTTTGTGCAGTCACGGCGCGCGGCGGTAAAATCGCAGAGTCAAATCACAACCTGCTCATCTCACGCGTGTGTGCGCGAACATCGATGCCACACGCTGGAAGTTTTTACGGCGTCTTTGCGAACTGCCTTGTTTTGGACACGAGCCTTGCTTTCTGTCCGCCGCACAAATTCAGTTCAGTTCACCTTGCGGAGACAGATAATGCGACTTTCGACTCTCACCCTTGCAGCGCTTGCGTTGCTGGCGCCGTTCGCCACCGCCAACGCGGCACCTCAGCAGGTTCAGGCCGGGGTTCTGCAATGCCAGGGCGGCGAGAATGTCGGCTTCGTCGTCGGCTCTGTCGCCCGCCTCGAGTGCGTGTTTCAGAGCGGCGGCCGCCGTCCCGAGCCATATCTCGCGACCGTGAAGCGGATCGGCGTCGACCTCGGCGTCACCGCGACGACCCAGCTCGCCTGGGCCGTGAGCGCACCGACCACGGTGGTTCCGCGCGGTGCGCTCGCCGGCAGCTACGGTGGCGTCGGCGTCAACGCTTCGGTCGGCCTCGGCGCCGGCGGTAACTTCCTGTTCGGCGGTCCGAACAACGCCTACGCGCTGCAGCCGATCAGCGTGCAGGGCCAGACCGGCCTCAACGTTGCGGCCGGCATCGCCGGGATCGATCTCGAGCCGGTCCGTACCGCTGGTCCGCGCCGTCATCATCGCCACCACCGTCATCATCACCACCACTAAGCTGGTCGGTGTTCGATCGAAGAGGCCCGCGAAAGCGGGCCTCTTTTTTTGTTGTTTGCTGTCGGTTGCACGACCATCGAATGAACGAGCAATGCCGCCACATCCCGCAACAATCGGTGGTCGAGCACCGCAAATTCTGGCTGTGCATCCGATGTTGTGGCATAGGATGCGCAAGGCGCCGCAGACACGGCGCCGTTCCGTTCTCTGCTCGCGTCATGCCTCTCAGCCGGAGACTCCCCATCATGCGTCGCTTCACTCTCCTCGCCGGTGCCGCCATCGCCACGCTGACCGCAATCGTTGGCGCCGACGCCCAACAGCCGAGCCAGCGCGTACAGGTCGGCGTGCTGGAATGCCGTGGTGGCGCCAGCGTCGGCTTCATCGTCGGCTCCGTGACCCATCTCGGTTGCGTGCTGCGCGCCAATGGCCTGCCTGAGGATCGCTACATCGCGACCATCCAGAAGGTCGGCATCGATCTCGGCATCACCCAGGAATCGGCGCTGGCCTGGGGCGTCTACGCACCGGTGGAGCGGCTCGGGCCGGGCGCGCTCTCCGGCAACTATGCCGGCGCGCAGGGCAGCGCGACGCTCGGCGTCGGCGTCGGCGGCAATGTGCTGGTCGGTGGCTCCGACAACACGATCGCCCTGCAGCCGCTCAGCGTGCAGGGCCAGGTCGGCGTCAACATCGCCGCCGGCCTCGAAAGCCTGGAGCTGCGTCCGGGGCGTTAGTTGCGCGCAGCGTTCTCCAATCCGCCGAAGAAGCCGCGGGCTTCTTCGGCAACGATCCCGGGCGCCTCGGCGTGAACGTAATGCCCGGTGTCGACGAACCTGATCGAAGGTTCGCGCCAGTAGTCCCCCAACCGGTCCGACCATTCCGGTGCGATCAACGGATCACGGCGGCCCCAGAGAAAACGCGAGGGGATTTCGATGCGCGGCTGCGCCGGCAGCCTGCCTTCCAGCCAGAGCCGGCGATTGGGCGCGGACGAGAGATACCAGTCGAAGCCGCCCTGGATGTTGCCCGGCTTCATGAAGTTATCGACATAGGCCTCTAACAGATCGCCGAACACGGCCGGATCGTCGCCCGACCAATGGTCGAGGAAATGGCGGAAGTAGAGCCGGCATGACTCGCGCGAGCTTCCGACCAGTTGCGCAGCCCATGGCAGCTGCTGGAAGTATTGATACCAGACCTCGATCAGATGACCGGGCTCGCCGTAGCGCCGGCCGAGGCCGGGATAGGGCGTGCAGAGATAGAGCGTCCCTCGCAGCCGCTGCGGCTCGCGATGCGACATCGCCTGCATGACATAGGCGCCGAGATCGCCGCCGATCACACCGAAGCTGATATGACCGAGCGCGTCCATGAGCGCGAACATATCCAGCGCGTGGCGCTCCGCGGTCGCGGACGCGTCAGGTCCCGGCGCCGGCTTGCCGGTGTCGCCGCAGCCGCGCAGGTCCGGCGCGATCAGCTCAAAACTGTCGCCGAGCCGCAGCATCAAAGGACGCCACACCAACCAGAACTCCGGCCAGCCGTGCAGCAGGAGCAGCGGCGGACCCTTGCCGAATCGCGCGACGTTGACGGACAGGCCGCCGATCCCGATCTTCTGCTGCGTGATGCCGGCCGCGGCTGCGTCCGCGAAAGCTTTCTCCAGTGCCGTCATGGCGACCTCCTGTGGTTTGCCGCAGGCTGTCCGCGTTCGCGCGTCCGGTCCAATACCCGTTCGATACGCTAGCAGAGCTATTGCGTATTGCTGCCGGCGCCGGCCGCTGTGCTATATCGCCGGCATGGAATTGCGACACCTCAGATATTTCGTGGCGCTCGGCGAGGAATTGAATTTCACCCGTGCGGCCGAACGGCTGCATATCGCGCAGCCGCCGCTGAGCCAGCAGATCCGTCAGCTCGAGGACGAACTCGGCGTCACGCTGCTGCAGCGGAATAGCCGTCCCGTCAGGCTCACCGAGGCCGGCGAGCTGTTTCTTGTACGGGCACGCGCGCTGCTCGCAGGTTTCGAGAGCGCGGTTGCCGACACGCGGCGCGTCGGGCGCGGTCAGGCCGGCAAGCTCGCAATCGGATTCGTCGGCTCCGCGATGTTTGCCGGCCTGCCCGATATCATCGGCGCCTATCGCGATGCCTGTCCCGATGTCGAACTCGTGCTCGACGAGATGCTGGCGGCGGAAATCGCCGAGGCATTGCGGCGGCGCCGGATCGGCGTCGGCTTCGCACGCCCGGCGCTGCTCGCCGAAGCGGGGCTCGCGCAGCGCCTGATCCTCGATGAGCCCTATGTCGCGGCGCTGCCGTGCGCGCATCCGCTGGCGGCGCGCGGCGACATTGTGCTCGCTGAACTGTCCGACGATGCTTTCGTACTCTATCCAGCGCAGCCGGAGCCTTCGGTCACCGGCCTGATCGTCGCGGCCTGCCAAGCCGCCGGCTTCACGCCGCGGCTCGCGCAGGAAGTTCTGCATCTGCAAACCGCGATCGGCCTGATCGCCGCCGGTGTCGGCGTGTCGCTCATACCTGAAGCCGCGGCGCGCGCGCAAACCGGTCGCGGCGTGGCTTACGTTTCGCTTGCCGCGCCGGTGGTGACGGCTCCGCTCACGATTGCGTGGCGCGAGGAAGACGTGTCACCCACCGTGCAGCGCCTGCTCGACATCGCGCAGCGCTGGCGCGAGATTGCGTCGTTAAGGAACTGACGCATCGGACGCACGCGTCCGGCGAACGACGGCGCGCGGCTGCGCCATCGCAAACTTCCGCGACGCCGCACCGCAGCGACGTTTTCCCGCTTGCCAAATGTCAAACGCAGGCAGAGCATAAACGGTCGCCGACCCAATCATGGGCCGAGCTCCAACACGAGGAGGCGGCAATGGGACAAGACGTCAGAAGTCCCCGAGGTCCACGGTGCATCGCATTGGTGGGCCCTTTCCAAAGCGGTAAAACCACACTTCTGGAAGCGATCCTGGCGCGCACTGGCGCCATCAAGACTGCCGGCAGCGTCGATGCCGGAACCTCCGTCGGCGATGCCAGCCCCGAGGCACGCCAACACAAGATGGGCGTAGGCCTGACCGCCGCCACCACCAGCTTTATGGGGGACACCTACACCTTTATCGATTGCCCCGGCTCGATCGAGTTCGCGCACGACATGCGTGCCGCGTTGCCGGCGGTCGATGCCGCGGTCGTGGTCTGCGAGGCTGACGAGAAGAAGCTGCCGCAGCTGCAGATCATCCTGCGCGAGCTCGAGGAGCTCGGGATTCCCCGTTTTCTGTTCCTGAACAAGATCGACCGCGCCAACAAGCGCGTCCGCGAGACGCTTGCGACGCTGCAGCCGGCGTCGCGCGTGCCGCTGGTGCTGCGCCAGATCCCGATCTGGAACGGCGATCTGATCGAAGGCTTCGTCGATCTCGCGCTGGAGCGCGCCTTCGTCTATCGCGAGCACAAGCCGTCGGAGGTGATGGCGCTGGAGGGCGGCAACCTCGATCGCGAGAAGGAAGCGCGCTTCTCGATGCTGGAGAAGCTCGCCGATCACGACGATGCGCTGATGGAGCAGTTGCTGGAGGATATCCAGCCGCCGCGTGATGCGGTGTTCGACGATCTTGCGCGCGAACTGCGCGAGGGGTTGATCTGTCCGGTGCTGCTTGGTGCGGCGAGCCGCGAGAACGGCGTGCTCCGCCTGATGAAGGCACTGCGCCACGAGGCGCCCGGCGTCACTGAGACCGCCGCGCGGCTCGGCATCAAGGACCAGAAGGACGCGCTGGCCTATGTGTTCAAGACCGTGCATCTGCAGCACGGCGGCAAGCTGTCGCTGGCGCGTGTGCTCGCAGGCCGGCTGGACGACGGCGCGACGCTGCAATCCTCAAGCGGCGAGAGCGGGCGCGTCTCCGGCATCCTCGCGGTCTCGGGTACGCATGACAGCAAGCGGCCGCAGGCCGAGACCGGCGACGCGGTCGCGCTCGGCAAGCTCGATGCGATCAAGACCGGCGATACGGTCTCGAGCGGCAAGACCGCCCCGGCCTCGCTGGTCAAGGTCGAGCCCGTCGCGGCGGTGCTGTCGATCTCGATCGCCGCGACCGACCGCAAGGACGACGTCAAGCTCGGTCAGGCGCTGCTGCGGCTGAACGAGGAGGATCCGTCGCTGACGATGATCCAGAACCCGCGCACCCACGACACCGTGCTGTGGGGGCAGGGCGAGATGCATCTGCGCGTCGCGCAGGAGCGGTTGAAGGACCGCTATGGCGTCAACGTCAAATCGCATCCGCCGGCGATCGGCTATCAGGAGACCATCCGCAAGGCGGTGACCCAGCGCGGCCGGCACAAGAAGCAGTCCGGCGGCCACGGCCAGTTCGGTGACGTCGTGCTCGACATCAAGCCGAAGCCGCGCGGCTCTGGATTCGAATTCCACGAGAAGGTGGTCGGCGGCGCGGTGCCGCGCAACTATATCGGCGCGGTGGAGGAGGGCGTGGTCGACGCGCTCACGCGTGGTCCGCTCGGCTTCCCTGTGATCGACGTCGACGTCACGCTGACCGACGGCTCCTATCACAGTGTCGATTCGTCCGACCTTGCGTTCCGCACCGCGGCGCGGGTCGGCGTCAGCGAGGCGCTGCCGCAGTGCCAGCCGGTGCTGCTGGAACCGATCCACATGGTCGAGATCGTCTGTCCAACCGATGCGACTGCCAAGATCAATGCGATCCTGTCGGCGCGCCGCGGCCAGATCCTCGGCTTCGACACCCGCGAGGGCTGGAGCGGCTGGGACTGCGTCCGTGCCACGATGCCGGAGTCCGAGATCGGCGACCTCATCGTCGAGCTGCGCTCCGCCACCGCCGGCGCCGGCACCTTCACTCGCCAGTTCGACCGCATGGCCGAAGTGACCGGCCGCGCCGCCGACCAGATCATTGCCGCGCATCGCGACGCGGCGTGAGACTGCTGCCGCGATCACGCCCCGTGCGGGCGTGATCGTTGGCAGGACGGCCGGAGGCCGCTAGCTTGCGTCCCTGATGGGGGCGCAACGACATCATGCTTGAATCCCGCCGCAACCTGGCGCTGGCCTGCGCGCTCAGCGCGCTGGCCGGCTATGTCGACGGCATCGGCTATCTGCATCTCGGCGGGCTGTTCGTGTCCTTCATGAGCGGCAACTCGACGCGGCTCGGCGTGACCTTGGCCGAGGGGCATTGGCAGCACGCCCTGGAAGCGCTGCAGTTGATCGTGCTGTTCGTCGCCGGTGCTGCGGCCGGCAGTCTGGTCGTGCTCAGCCGCATCCCACACCGCCAGCCGTTGATCCTGCTCGTCGAGGGACTGCTGCTGACATCAGCAGTACTGGCTTATGCGTATGGCCTGCAGAACGCGGCGGTCGCCGCCATCGTGCTGGCGATGGGGCTCGAGAACGCGGTGTTCCAGCTCGAAGGCGGGGCCGGGCTCGGCCTGACCTATGTCACCGGAGCGCTGGTCAAGGCGGGGCAGCTGATCGCCGCCGCGCTGACCGGCGGTGCGCCCTGGGCCTGGCTGCCCAACGTATTGCTGTGGGCGGCGCTGGTCGCGGGCGCGCTCGGCGGCGCATCGGCCTACCGCTGGATCAATCTCGGCGCGATCTGGTTTGCCGCCGCCACCGCGTTCGCCCTCAGCGCGCTGGTTGCCGCAACCGCGAAGCGGACGGATTGACAGCGCGCCTGCCTTGGCCGATGTCACAGCCATGACATCCCAAGGCGACACTCAAGGCAACACCCAAGGTAAGACGCGCGCCGCGTGCCTGATCGGCTGGCCGGCGGCGCATTCCCGCTCGCCGCTGATCCATCATTACTGGCTGCGCACGCTCGGTATCGAGGGCGGCTATGTGATCGAAGCGGTGCCGCCGGAGGATTTCAAGGACTTCCTGTTCCGCCTGTCGCTGCGCGGCTTCGTTGGTGCCAACGTCACCCTTCCGCACAAGGAGCGCGCGCTGGCGCTGTCGGCGCCGGATGCGCGCGCCCGTGCCGTCGGCGCCGCCAATACGCTGTGGTTCGCCGATGGCGAGCTGCGTTCGACCAACACCGATGTCGAAGGCTTCATCAACAATCTCGACGCCTGCGCGCCCGGCTGGGACAAGACGGAGGATGTGCTGGTGCTCGGGGCCGGCGGTGCGGCGCGTGCGGTGGTGTTCGGCCTGATCGAGCGCGGGATTGCGCGCGTGCATCTGGTCAACCGCACCATCGACCGTGCCCGCGCGCTGGCTGAGCAGTTCGGCGCGCGCATTCATCCCGCGACGTGGGACACCGTCGGCGAGCTGCTGCCGCGCGCAGGTCTGCTGGTGAACACGACGTCGCTCGGCATGCATGGGCAGCCGGCGCTGGAGATCGATGTGGGGTTGTTGCCGCAGAGTGCGGTTGTTTCCGACATTGTCTATGTGCCGCTGGTGACGCCGTTGCTTGCGGCGGCGCAGGCGCGGGGGCTGAAGACCGCCGACGGGCTCGGCATGTTGTTGCACCAGGCGGTGCGCGGTTTCGAATTGTGGTTCGGCCAGCGCCCGCAGGTCACGGCCGAATTGCGCGCGCTTGTCGAAGCCGATCTCACAAAGACTTGAGGCCCGGAATAGCGTCTCCGGAGCGGTGTCTCGTGTTAGTCCCCCGCGTTCCCTCCCGGAGATCTCCATGCTTGCCAGCCGTTCCAATGTCATTCGTCCGTTCATTGCGCTCGCGATGGTGACGGCGTCCACGCTCTATGCGCTTGCGCAGCAGCCGCCGACTCCGACGCGGGTGCGCGGAATCGTCGAGAGCGTCGATGGCGATACGCTGGCGGTGAAGTCGCGCAGCGGCGAGGGCGTCAAGCTGCACATGGCGGGCAATATGGTGGTGCTCGGCCTCACCAAGATCGGCCTGGCCGACATCAAGGTCGGTTCCTTCATCGGTACGACCACGGTGCCGGGGCCCGACGGCGTGCCGAAGGCGGTCGAGGTGCATGTCTTCCCGGAAAACATGCGCGGCACCGGCGAAGGTTCGCGGCCGTATGATCTGAAGCCCAACAGCAGCATGACCAACGCCACCGTCGCGGAATCCGTCGTCGGCAATGATGGTCATACGCTGCTGGTCAAGTACAAGGACGGCGAGAAGAAGGTGCAGGTCACGCCCGATACGCCTGTCGTGACCTATGTTCCCGGCGACAAGGCGGACCTGAAGGCCGGCGCCAAGGTCATCGCCTTCATGAAGAAGCTGCCGGACGGCTCGTTTGAGACCGACCGTGTCAGCGTCGGCCGCGACGGGCTTACGCCGCCGATGTGACGCGAACGGCAGCCTCTCAACGTGTCGTCTCGGCCTCGTGCTTCGCTTGCGCGGGACGACGAAGAATATTCGGGCCCCCGGGCCGCGGAGCGCTCGAGCACATCACCTGTCCGTTACCGCAGTAACGGCGTCCCCATCCGGCTCGTAGCTGTCGTGCGTGCCATCTCCCGCGAAAGGGAGGTAGCCGCACGGAATACCTTCAACTCCACGGTGTTCCCTGATTCGCCAGCCAAACCCACGAGGGACACCATGCCGAAATCGACGCTGTTCGCCGCATTGCTTCTTGTTGCCTTCACCTCAGTCGCATCCGCCCAGCAGCCGCCGATGGTGCGCATCCGCGGCACCATCGAGGCCGTCGACGGCGCGATGTTGTCGATCAAGTCGCGCGACGGCGCCGACATGAAGGTGCGCACCACCGACAACGTCGCGGTGTTCGGCGTCGCCAAGACCGATCTGTCGGAGATCAAGGCCGGTTCCTATATCGGCGTCACTGCGATGCCCGAGCCGGACGGAACCCAGAAGGCGATCGCGGTTCACATCTTCCCGGAAAACCAGCGCGGCGCCGCCGAAGGCTTCCGTCCTTGGGATCTGCGCGCCAACTCGACCATGACCAACGCCACCGTCGCCGAGACGGTGAAGGGCACCGACGGCCAGAACATCCTGGTGAAGTACAAGGACGGTGAGAAGAAGGTCGTGGTGCCGCCGGATACCCCGGTCGTCACCTTCGTCTCCGGCGACAAGGCGGAGCTGAAGCCGGGCGCCAAGATCATCATCTTCGGCGCGGTGAAGAAGGACGACGGCACGCTGGAAGCCAACCGCGTCAACGTCGGCCGCGACGGCATCGCACCGCCGATGTGAGGCTAGACTAGGCGACGCTCTCTCAACACGTCGTCCCGGCCTTCGCCGGGACGACGGCTAAACAAGCGCCGATGGCTAAACCGCCAGCACCTTGTCGTCGATTTCGGCGATGGTGTTGACGCCGCACAGCCCCATCGTGGTGGTGAGCTCCTTGCCCAGGATGTCGAGCGCCTTTGCGACGCCCTCCTGGCCGCCGGCGCCGAGGCCGTAGGCGTAGGCGCGGCCGATCATGCAGGACTTCGCGCCGAGTGCCAGCGCGCGCATGATGTCCATGCCGGTGCGGATGCCGCCGTCGAACATGATCTCGAGCTTCGAGCCGACCTCGTCGACGATCTCCGGCAGCACCTCGATCGAAGACGGCGCGCCGTCCAGCTGGCGGCCGCCATGGTTGGAAACCACGATCGCCTGCGCGCCGGTCTTGGCGGCGAGCTCGGCGTCCTCGACGTCGAGAATCCCTTTAAGGATCAGCTTGCCCGGCCAGATGCTGCGGATCCAGTCGATGTCCTTCCAGTTCAGCGTGGTATCGAACTGTGACGCGGTCCACTCGGACAGCTTGACGATGTCGTCCATGCCTTTGACGTGGCCTGCGATGTTGCCGAAGGTGCGGCGCTTGCCTTGCAGCACGCCCGACACCCAGGCGGGCTTGGTCGCGAAGTCGATCAGCTTCGACAGCGACCACTCAGGCGGCACCGTCATGCCGTTCTTGATGTCCTGGTGACGCTGGCCGATCACCTGCAGGTCGACGGTCAGCACCAGTGCCGAGCATTTTGCCGCGATCGCGCGCTCGATCAGCGACTTGATGAAGCCGCGGTCCTTCATGACGTAGAGCTGGAACCAGAACGGCTTGTCGACGCTGGCTGCGATGTCCTCGATCGAGCAGATCGACATCGTGCTCTGGGTGAAGGGGATACCGGCCGCTTGCGCCGCACGGCAGGCGTAGATCTCGCCGTCGCCATGCTGCATGCCGAGCAGGCCGACCGGCGCCAGGATCAGCGGCATCGCGGCCGGCTCGCCCAGGATCGTGGTCGCCAGGCTGCGCTTGGACACATCGACCAGGATGCGCTGGCGGAACTTGATCTGCTGCAGGTCCTCGGAGTTGGCGCGCAGCGTATCCTCGGTGTAGGAGCCGCGGTCCGCATAATCGAAAAACGCCTTCGGCACCCTGCGCTTGTGCAGCTGGCGCAGATCTTCGATGCAGGTAATGTGCTTCATGGACGTTCCCGGCCCTTCTTCTTGGTCGCAAGTTCGATGGAGACGTCTTGCGGGTGTTCGGTCTTGCCGTCATCTAGCATGGTTGGATGGCCCGCCAAATCTGAAGACGGATGGGAGAGCACGATGACGCAATCAGGCTCCAAGCCGAAACCAGACGACAACGCCGAAAAGCGCCGGCTCGACGAGGCCCTCGAAGAGGGCCTGGAGGAGACGTTTCCCGGTTCCGACCCCGTCAATGTCACCCAGCCGGCCCCCAGCAAGGGCGACCAGCACGTCAAGCGAGGCGGCAAGAGGTAGGGGACAGCAGCCGTTCCCGGGGATTGCCTGGACGGCCATAATGTTATATTTTTCAGCACCTTAATGCCGAAAGACGCGGTTCGGCCGCGGTAATGATTCATCATATTTTTTGAAGTCATTTTAGCGCCTGGCAGTCTATAAGGCCGATGCACGCTACACTGGTAGGCGTTCAGGACTCTCTCGCCGGGTGGTTCGAGAGGTCCGTGTTGGGGGTATCATGAGCCGCAAATATTTCGGGACCGATGGAATTCGGGGCCGCGCCAATGGGCTGATCACGCCGGAGCTCGCGCTCAAGGTGGGGCAGGCCGCAGGGTTGGTGTTTCAGCGTGGCGACCATCGCCATCGCGTCGTGATCGGCAAGGACACGCGGCTGTCCGGCTACATGATCGAATACGCCATGGTCGCAGGCTTCACCTCGGTCGGCATGGACGTGCTGCTGGTCGGCCCGATGCCGACGCCGGCGATCGCGATGCTGACCAAGTCGATGCGCGCCGATCTCGGCGTCATGATCTCGGCGTCGCACAATCTTTTCGAAGACAACGGCATCAAGCTGTTCGGCCCGCAGGGCTTCAAGCTCTCCGACGATGTCGAGAAGCAGATCGAGCAGCTGCTCGACGAATCACTCGACCGCCGCCTGGCGCAGAGCGCGAGCCTCGGCCGCGCCCGCCGCATCGACGGCGTCCACGACCGCTACATCGAATTCGCCAAGCGCACCTTGCCACGCGACCTCTCGCTCGACGGCCTGCGCGTCGTGGTCGATTGCGCCAATGGCGCCGCCTACAAGGTGGTGCCGGAAGCGCTGTGGGAACTCGGCGCCGACGTGGTGCCGATCGGGGTCGAACCCGACGGCTTCAACATCAACAAGGAATGCGGCTCGACCTCGCCGGAAGCGCTGTCGCGGAAGGTGCGCGAGATGCGCGCCGACATCGGCATCGCGCTCGATGGCGACGCCGATCGCGTCATCCTGGTCGACGAGCGCGGCCACATCGTCGACGGCGACCAGCTGCTCGCGGTGATCGCGCAGAGCTGGAAGGAAGAGGGGCGTCTCGCCAAACCCGGCATCGTCACGACCGTGATGTCCAATCTCGGGCTGGAGCGCTTCCTGCAGGGCCACGGGATCTCGATGGTCCGGACCCCGGTCGGCGACCGCTATGTGCTCGAGCAGATGCTCAGCGGCGGCTACAATCTCGGCGGCGAGCCGTCCGGCCACATCATCATGTCGGACTATTCGACCACCGGCGATGGCTTCGTCGCTGCGTTGCAGGTGCTGGCCGTGGTGCAGAAGCTGCGCCGTCCGGTGTCGGAGATCTGCCGGCGGTTCGATCCTTTGCCGCAGATCCTGAAGAACGTGCGCTATCGCAGCGGCAAGCCGCTCGACGACGCCGAGGTCAAGTCCGCGATCACCGACGGCGAGAAGCGCCTCAACGGCCATGGCCGTCTGCTGATCCGTCCCTCCGGCACCGAGCCGGTGATCCGCGTGATGGGCGAGGGTGACGATCGCATCCTGGTCGAAGAGGTCGTCGACAACATCGTCAGCGCACTCGGCCACGCCGCAGCGGCGTAAGGCCGCTGATTCTCCAAAGCCTGTCTGCCGTTCCGTCATCCTGAGGTGCTCGCGTAGCGAGTCTCGAAGGATGCACGGCCCGGCTGGTGGCCGATTCATCCTTCGAGACGCCTGCTGCGCAGGCTCCTCAGGATGACGGGGCCTAAGCTCAATCGTCGCCCCACAGCGCATCGCTGCCATTAGCTAATGCAACTGGTTTGCCTCACCTCCGCGTCGTACGAGACGGAGGTAGTTTTGCGAATCCTGCCGGGAATGCTGCATTGAACAAGCCCGTCGTGAACGAACAGGCGCTGGGCAAACCGGTGCCGGTGCCGGAGTTGACCGCCGCGCAGGCGGCCGCCGCTGCGGGGCCGGCCTATGTCGTGCTCGCCGGCATCAGCTTCTCGCATTTCCTCAACGACACGATGCAGTCGCTGATCGCGTCGGTCTATCCGATCCTGAAGGACAATTACGCGCTCGACTTCGCGCAGATCGGCATGATCACGCTGGCGTTCCAGTTCACGGCCTCGCTGCTGCAGCCGCTGGTCGGGCATTTCACCGACAAGAAGGCGCAACCATTCTCGCTTGCGACCGGCATGGGTTTCACCTTCTTCGGGCTGCTGTTGCTCAGCGTCGCGCACTCTTACGGAATGATCCTGATCGCGGCGTCGCTGGTCGGTCTTGGCTCCGCGGTGTTCCACCCGGAATCCTCGCGCATCGCGCGGCTGGCGTCCGGCGGACGTTACGGTTTCGCGCAATCGGTGTTCCAGCTCGGCGGAAGTTTTGGCACCTCGATGGGACCGGTGCTCGCCGCGCTGATCGTGGTGCCGTTCGGCCAGCCATCGATCGCCTGGTTCTCCTCGATCGCGTTCCTTGCCATCGTGATCCTCTGGCGCATCGGCGTCTGGTACAAGCCGCAGATCGCAGGCAAGAAGGCGCTCACGATCGCGCGGCATCCCGACCATCCGGATCGGCGGCGCGTGATGACCGCGCTCGTCGTGCTGGTCGCGCTGCTGTTCTCCAAGCAGCTCTATGTCTCGAGCCTGTCGAGTTATTACATCTTCTATCTGATCGACCGGTTCGGCGTCTCGACGCAGGCGGCGCAGCTCTATCTGTTCATCTTCCTTGCCGCGAACGCCGCCGGCGCGTTCATCGGCGGGCCGCTCGGCGACCGCTTGGGCCGCAAATACGTGATCTGGTTCTCGATCCTCGGCGCGCTGCCGTTCACGCTGGCGCTGCCGTATGCGGGCCTGTTCACAAGCGCCGTGCTGACGGTCGTGATCGGCCTGATCATCTCGTCGGCGACATCGGCGATCATCGTGTTCGCGCAGGAATTGATGCCGCATCGCTTCGGCATGATCTCAGGCGTGTTCTTCGGCGTCGCCTTCGGCATCGGCGGTCTCGGCGCCGCGGTGCTTGGCAAGCTCGCGGACCACACCTCGATCGCCTTTGTCTATCAGCTGTGCGCATTCCTGCCGGCGATCGGCCTGCTCGCGGTGTTCCTGCCGAAGATGCCGAGGGCCGTTCGCTGAACGTGCGCGGCGGGGGCGCCGCCCTTCATTAAGCATTCGCTAACACTCGGCGCTTGCGTGCGCTGCAAACCGCGCGCTTGCGTCAACGCTTCATTAGCACCTGTGGCGAGATCGCCATCTTTCGCCGCCGCACCCGCGCTTTTATGGACCCATAAGCAACAGCCACGGCAAAAGGTGAGAGAAAATCAACCTTAAAAATTAGGGTTAAGTGCCGCTTAAACATTTGCTGCCATCGTCCGCCCGTGAGTTTCAGACGTGGGGCCTTTCGTGTCGCCTCACTTGGGCCAAAAGGACGAAGCCAATGCGTAGCGTAAAGACCCTGATCGCCGCTGGAGCGGCATCCCTGTTGTCCTCGGCGGCGTTCGCTGCCGACATGCCGATCATGCCGCCGCCCCCGATGGCGTATGCTCCGCCGCCGGTCCAGGATTTCGGCGGCTGGTATCTGCGCGGCGACATCGGCATGACCAACACCCAGGCCAAGCTGCACGCCAATGCCTACGACACGCTGCCGGCCGGCACCGCGTTCAACCAGTTCGGCACCGGCTTCGACAGCGGCATGCTGTTCGGCGTCGGCGTTGGTTATCAGTTCAACAGCTGGTTCCGCGCCGACATCACCGGTGAGTATCGCTCCAAGGTGAGCTTCAACGGCACCGACTTCTTCACGTTCCCCGGGCCGAGTTCCCTGGGCGACACCTATCATGGCGGTGTCCAGAGCTGGGTCGGTCTCGCGAACATCTACGCCGATCTCGGCACCTGGGGTTGCTTGACCCCGTTCATCGGTGCCGGTGTCGGTGCCGCGGTGATCAAGACCTCGGCCTTCTCCGACGTCGCCACGTTCCCGAGCGGGTCCGGCCTGACCAGTTCCTTCATCGCCGACGGCGCCACCAAGACCAACTTCGCCTGGGCGCTGCATGCCGGTGTCGCCTACAAGGTCACCAACAACTTCACGGTTGAACTGGCCTATCGCTATCTCGACATGGGCACCGCCGGCCACGGCCAGGGTCACTTCTTCGACGGCACGCCGACCGGTCCCTCGAGCTTCCAGTATCGCGACATGACCTCGCAGGATGTGAAGCTCGGCGTACGCTTCGCGTTGCCCTGCTGCGACGTGCTGCCCCCGCCGCCGCCGCCCCCGCTGATCCGCAAGGGCTAGTTTGAGGGTTAATTTCGAGCCTTCACGGTTAACGATTGAAACGGCGCAGGATCATCCCGCGCCGTTTTTCTTTGCCGCGTCATGTCGCGAGCTCTGCAACTTGAGTGGTCGAAAGCCGCCGGCGACAACGATTGGTTAAGGTTAACAGGCGATGATCAACGCGCATTCGGTGAGTGGGATGGAGCGTTGCAATGCGTAGGTTCTTGCTGGTGGCGATGATGTTCGGGGCGGTGACCGGCGCACAGGCGGCCGACATGCCGGATTTCCTTCGCGGCAGTCTGCCCGCCTCCAATGCGCCGACCAGAAACTGGGACGGCTGGTATGCCGGCGGTCAGGTTGGCCAGACATGGATCAACACCGACTTCGGGGGCAGCGTTGCTTCCCTGACCAATTCTATCTTCCGCAACACCACGCTACAGGCGCCGACGTCGCAATTCAATTTGCTGGGCCGGGTCAATGCGCAAAGCTCGGGCTTCGGAGCGTTTGTCGGACGCAACTATCAGTTTGACGACGTCGTGTTGGGTGTTGAAGCAAACTATACTTACTGGTCCGGCCTGACGACAACGACCTCCGGAAGTTTGGGTCCGATTCAAATCGCTCAGCCAGCCCTGGTCCTGCCGGTCGGCGCCACTGCCGCAGACGGCGTGACGTTGAACGGAAGCGCCTCGCTGAAACTCAAGGACGAGATGACATTCCGCGGCCGCGCGGGTTGGGCGACCGGTGACTTCCTGCCCTACGCCTTCGGCGGCCTCGCAGTCGGCAGGATGGATGTTTCGCGCACGGTCACAAGCTCCGTGAACCGAACGATCAACTTTGCTGACGGAAGTTCGACCACCTTTGCTCTGCCGCAGTTTTCCCAAACCGCGACGGATGCGAAGACGGACGCCTACGTTGCCGGCTGGACCGCTGGTCTCGGCCTGGAATACATGTTGTGGAATTGTGTTTTCCTGCGCGGCGAGTGGGAATACGTCAAGTTCGCACCGGTCAAGAATACGTCGGTCACGCAGAACAGCGTGCGCGCCGCCATCGGCTACAAGTTCTGACGCGAGTTGCGTTGCTTGACACCGCAGTGTGCGGCTGATCCGATGTTGCTCCGCAAGCGGAGCGACATCGGATGAAAATCCACGGCGACGCCAATTCAGGCAATTGCCTGAAGGTGAAATGGGTGTGCGACAAGTTGGCGCTGCCGTATACATGGGTCGAGATCGACACCATGAAGGGCGGCAGCCGGACGGCGGAATTCCTCAAGCTGAACGGCTGGGGCCAGGTGCCGACGGTCGAACTGGATGACGGCCGCACGCTCGCGCAATCCAACGCCATTATTCGCTACCTCGCGCGTGGCAGCAATCTGATCCCCGGCGATCCCTATCGCGCGGCGCAGATGGATGCCTGGATGTTCTGGGAGCAGAACAGCCACGAGCCCTATGTCGCCGTCTGCCGCTTTCAGGCCGTATATCTCGGCAAGCCCGTGTCGGAGATCGATCCGAACCTCATCAAGCGCGGCTACGGGGCGCTCGACCAGCTGGAGCGGCATCTTGCGGGTACGAAATTCCTGGTCGGCGATGCGTTCTCGCTCGCCGACGTCTCGCTGCTTGCCTATACGCGCGTTGCGGAGGATGGCGGCCTCGCGCTCGAACGCTATCCGATGATCCGCCGCTGGATCGTCGACGCCGAGCATGTGCTCGCGCTGCCGCCGGTCCGCTGATCCCAAGTGAATGACGCCATGACTGAAGCTTCATCGATCACGATCCGCCGCGCCCGCCGCGAGGATGTCGCCGCCATCGTCGGCATGCTGGCGGACGATCCGCTCGGCAGCACGCGCGAGCGGATCGCGGATCCGCTGCCGCAAAGCTATTACGATGCCTTCGCGCGGGTCGAGCGCGATCCGAACCTGCAGCTTGTCGTCGCTGTCGACGGGGAGGGCGCCGTCGTCGGCTGCCTGCAGCTTGCGGTGCTGCCGGGGATCAGCTCGCAGGGCTCTTCGCGCGGCCTGCTCGAGGACGTCCGTGTCGCAACACACTGCCGCAGCCGCGGCATCGGCGAGCTGCTCGTGCAGTGGGCGGTCGCGGAGGCGCGCGCGCAAGGCTGCACGCTCGTCGAGTTGCTGACGCATCACACCCGCGTCGATGCGCAGCGCTTCTATGAGCGCCTCGGATTCGCGCGCAGCCATGTCGGCATGACGCTGCGCTTCTGACCTGCGGGAGTTGTGCCGCACGCACGGCAACGCCTGCGGTAGCCGTTGCTGCGTGATCCGGTTAACAGCCAATAAACTAAGCCGGCCTCCGTGAATTTACGGGTCGGAACGAGTCCGGTATGCCGGGCGTCTCCCACGGGGCGGCGGCGACTGGGGATTGGAATGTCGGATTATTCGATCGTGCGGGTCGGCAACGAGTACATCGTGCAGGCCGGCGATAAGAGCATTTTGAAAATATCGAGCCGGCGCAAGGCAGTTAAGATCATGACTCTCGCGGCAGATCTGCTCGATCAGGAGACGATGCAGCAGGTCGCGGACGCCCCATCAATCAGCCGTGATCTCCCGGTCGTTCCGGAAAAGTCGGAACTTCCTTGACGTTTTGGGGCCCTTCCACTATTTCCGACGGCGGGAAACCTCTCCCCACCGAGAGGCAGCTATCTGGAAGGGTAGATTATGACTGCAGCGAAGCCCGCTTCGCGGCCCAATGTGCCGCATTTCTCCTCCGGCCCCTGCGCCAAGCGCCCCGGCTGGAACCCCAACAATCTCAGGGACGCCGCGCTCGGCCGCTCGCATCGTGCGAAGGTCGGCAAGGCCAAGCTCAAGCTCGCGATCGAACTGACGCGCGAAGTGCTCGAGGTGCCTGCGGACTACAAGATCGGCATCGTGCCGGCGTCGGACACCGGCGCGGTCGAGATGGCGCTGTGGTCGCTGCTCGGTGCGCGGCCCGTCACCACGCTCGCCTGGGAATCCTTCGGCGAGGGCTGGGTCAGCGACATCGTCAAGGAATTGAAGCTGAAGGACGTCACCAAGCTGAACGCGGCTTACGGTGAAATCCCCGATCTTGCCAAGGTCGACCAGAGCTCCGACGTCGTGTTCACCTGGAACGGCACCACTTCCGGCGTGCGCGTGCCGAACGCCGACTGGATCAGCGCGACCCGTGAAGGCCTCACGATCTGCGACGCGACCTCGGCCGCCTTCGCGCAGCCGCTCGATTTCGCCAAGCTCGACGTCGTCACCTTCTCCTGGCAGAAGGCGCTCGGCGGCGAAGCCGCGCACGGCATGCTGATCCTGTCGCCACGCGCGGTGGAACGGCTCGAGACCTACAAGCCGGCCTGGCCGCTGCCGAAGATCTTCCGCCTCACCAAGGGCGGCAAGCTCAACCAGGGTATCTTCGAAGGCGAAACCATCAACACGCCGTCGATGCTTTGCGTCGAGGATTATCTCGACGCGCTGAACTGGGCGAAGTCGATCGGCGGCCTGAAGGCGCTGATCGGGCGCGCCGACGCCAACACCAAGGCGCTCGCCGACTGGAAGGCGCGGACGCCGTGGATCGACTTCCTGGCCAGGGATCCCGCGATCCGCTCCAACACATCGGTGTGCCTGAAGTTCACCGATCCCGCGATCACCTCGCTTCCCGCCGACGCCCAGGCCGACTTCTGCAAGAAGCTGGTCGCGCTGGTGGAGAAGGAGAACGCCGGCTTCGACTTCGCGTACTACCGCGATGCGCCGGCGGGCCTGCGGATCTGGTGCGGCGCCACCGTCGAGGCCAAGGACGTCGAACTGCTGACGCAGTGGATCGACTGGGCCTTCGCCGAAACCAAGGCAGCATTGCCCAAGGCGGCATAAGCAAGTCATCGATCTTGTCATGGCCGGGCCAAAGCGCGAAGCGCGTCTTCGCTGGATGACCCGGCCATCCATCGTGCAAAGTGACCGCGCATGCTTCGCGCCCGCGGCCCTCGTGTATTCAAACGCATCGTTCAGCAACGGATCATTCCGATGACAAAACCCAAGGTTCTGATTTCCGACGCGCTGTCTCCCGCCGCCGTGCAGATCTTCAAGGATCGCGGCGTCGAGGTCGACTTCCAGCCCAACCTCGGCAAGGACAAGGACAAGCTCGCCGAGATCATTGGCAACTATGACGGCCTTGCGATCCGCTCGGCCACCAAGGCGACCGCCAAGATTATCGAGAAGGCGACCAGGCTGAAGGTGATCGGCCGCGCCGGCATCGGCGTCGACAATGTCGAGATTCCGGCCGCGACCGCCAAAGGCATCATCGTGATGAACACGCCGTTCGGCAATTCGATCACGACCGCCGAGCACGCCATCACCCTGATGCTGGCGCTGGCGCGCGAGATTCCGCAGGCCGACGCCTCGACCCAGGCCGGCAAGTGGGAGAAGAACCGCTTCATGGGCGTCGAGATCACCGCCAAGACGCTCGGGGTGATCGGCTGCGGCAATATCGGCTCGATCGTCGCCGACCGCGCGCTCGGCCTGCGCATGAAGGTGATCGCGTTCGATCCGTTCCTGTCGCCGGAACGCGCCAAGGACATCGGTGTCGAGAAGGTCGAGCTCGACGACCTGCTCAAGCGCGCCGATTTCATCACGCTGCACACGCCGTTGACCGAGAAGACCCGCAACGTGATCGACGCGGCTGCGATCGCCAAGATGAAGAAGGGCGTGCGCATCATCAACTGCGCGCGCGGCGGCCTGGTTGACGAGCAGGCGCTGGTCGACGCGCTGAATTCCAAGCATGTCGCCGGCGCCGCCTTCGACGTGTTCGTCGAGGAGCCGGCGACCTCGAACGTGCTGTTCGGTCATCCCAACGTGATCTGCACCCCGCATCTCGGCGCCTCCACCACCGAAGCGCAGGAGAACGTCGCGCTGCAGGTCGCCGAGCAGATGTCGGACTATCTGCTGTCGGGCGCGATCTCCAACGCGGTCAACTTCCCCTCGATCACGGCGGAAGAGGCGCCGAAGCTGAAGCCGTTCATCGAGCTTGCCGAGAAGCTCGGCTCGTTCGCCGGCCAGCTCACCGAGAGCGGCATTCTCAAGACCACGATCACCTATGAGGGCCACGTCGCCGAGATGAAGATCAAGGCGATCACCTCGGCGGTGCTGTCCGGCCTGCTGCGGCCGATGCTGGGGGAGGTCAACGTGGTGTCGGCGCCGGTCGTCGCCAAGGAGCGCGGCATGGTGGTGGACGAGGTCGTCCGCGCCGCGCAGAGCGACTATGAAAGCCTGATCACCGTCACCGTCGCCACCGAGCGGCAGGAGCGTTCGGTGTCCGGCACCGTCTATGCCGACGGCAAGCCGCGCCTCGTCGACATCAAGGGCATCCGCGTCGACGCCGAGTTCGGCAAGTCGATGATCTACGTCACCAACGAGGACAAGCCGGGCTTCATCGGCGCGTTCGCGAGCCTCTTGGGTGATGCGAAAATCAACATCGCGACCTTCCATCTCGGCCGCGTCAAGCAGGGCGGCGACGCCATTGCGCTGGTCGAGGTCGACGGTGCGGTGCCGGCGGATCTGCTTGGCAAGGTGCAGTCGCTGCCGCAGGTGAAGCAGGCCAAGGCGCTGACCTTTTGAGAAGGCGCTGACGTTTTAAACGCTGTTTGAGTGGCTCTCGTCATCGCCCGGGACGTGCCCGGCATGACGGGGAAGGTACCGTCAACCACGTCCAAATTCCGATCTGCGGAACATGACGCCGTCTCCGGCCCCGGAGGCGGCGTTTGTCGTTCGGGGGCGTCTGGTATTCCTGTTGCAGCGCCCAAAATATGTGTACGAAGGCGTCAAGACGCGCCACTATCCGGCGATCTCAGAAGGAGAAAACAATGCGTGAAGCCGTTATCGTTTCCTACGCGCGCACTGGCCTGGCGAAGTCCGGCCGTGGCGGATTCAACATCACCCCGCCGATGTCGCTGGCCGGGCACGCCATCAAGCACGCGGTCGAGCGTGCCGGCGTCGACAAGGACTATGTCGAGGATTGCTATCTCGGCAATTGCGCGCACGGCGCGCCGAACATCGGCCGTCAGGCGGCGCTGCTCGCCGGCCTGCCGAAGTCGACCGCCGGCGTCTCGGTGAACCGCTTCTGCTCGTCGGGCCTGCAGACCATCGCGATGGCCGCCAACTCGATCCGTTCCGACGGCTCCGATTGCATCGTCGCCGGCGGCGTCGAGAGCATCTCGATTCCCGGCGGCGGCTCGCCGAAGGAATCGATCGATCCGGACCTGCTCAAGGCCGCGCCCGACATCTTCATGGCGATGATCGATACCGCCGACATCGTCGCCGAGCGCTACAAACTCAGCCGCGAATACCAGGACGAGTATTCGCTGGAGTCGCAGCGCCGCATGGCGGCCGCGCAGCAGGCCAACAAGTTCAAGGACGAAATCGTCCCGATGAAGACCAAGATGAAGGTGGTCGACAAGGCGACCAAGGCCGAGTCGATCGTCGACTACGTGGTCGATCGCGACGAGTGCAACCGGCCCGAGACCACGCTGGAAGGGCTTGCCAAGCTGGAGCCGGTCAAGGGTCCGGGCAAGTTCGTCACCGCCGGCAATGCCAGCCAGCTGTCCGACGGCGCCGCTGCGGTGGTGCTGATGGAAGCCAAGGATGCCGAGAAGCGCGGCCTCAATCCGCTGGGCCGCTTCGTCGCCTGGGCCTCAGCCGGCTGCGAGCCCGACGAGATGGGCATCGGTCCGGTGTTCGCCGTGCCGAAGCTCTTGAAGCGCCACGGCCTGAAGATCGACGACATCGATCTCTGGGAGCTCAACGAAGCCTTCGCCAGTCAGTGCCTCTATTCGCGCGACCAACTCGGCATCGACCCCGAGAAGTACAACGTCAACGGCGGCTCGATCGCGATCGGCCACCCGTTCGGCATGACCGGCGCCCGGCTCACCGGCCACCTCTTGCAGGAAGGCCGCCGCCGCAAGGCCAAGTGGGGCGTCGTGACCATGTGCATCGGCGGTGGTCAGGGCGGCGCAGGCCTGTTCGAGATCTACAGCTAAACGCGACCGATCCTGATCGTGTGCAAACGAGCGGCCCGGCGGCAACGCCGGGCCGCTTTCTGTTTGAAGCCGGTTATGTTGCCGGAAAATCCGCCGCGCGTTCGCCGAACTCGAGCGTGGAAATCAGTTCGAGCGTCTGCCTCAGATCGGCGGCCTGTTTCGTGCCGAAGGCGGTCTCGAAGCGCTCCTGCGCCTCACGCCAGGCGGCCTGCGACTCGTCAAGCCGGGCTTCGCCGCGTTTGGTCAGCCGCACCAGGCGGCTGCGCCGGTCATTCTTGTCGACGGTGATGGTCAACAGGCCGTCGCGCTCCAGCGGCTTGAGGTTGTGGTTGAGCGCGGTACGGTCAAGCACCAGCGCCGCGGCCAGCTCGCCAATCGTCGGCGCGCCCGAACGTCTGATGTGGACCAGAATGGCGCGTTGCGTGCCGCGCAGGCCGGATGTCGCCAGGACCTGATCGTAGAGCTGCGACACGCGCCGCGTCGCCTTGCGCAACGCCGTGAGATTGCACCGGCTGGGTTCCGTTTTCACCATCGTTGCCTCCAAACTAGGCTTGACAGATACATGCATATGCACCTAATGGCAATAGATGCATATGCACATATTCGGAGGGTGTGATGTCGGAGATCGAGGCGGAGACGATCGGGCTGGCTATTGGAACCGACGCGCGGCCACGCTCCCGCGTCGCAACACCACGCCAGGTGCTCGCAATCGTATCGGTGGGCATCTGCCTCGCCAACCTCGACCTGTTCATCGTCAATGTCGGGTTGCCGAACATCGCGCAGGAATTCCGCAGCGCCTCGCTCGAGGATTTGTCCTGGATCCTCAATGGCTATGCGATCGTCTATGCGGCGCTGCTGGTGTTCTTCGGCCGGCTCGCCGAACGCCACAGCCGCAATCTGAGCTTCCTGCTCGGCGTTGCGCTGTTCACGGCCGCGTCGGCCGCCTGTGCGCTCGCGCCGAACGTCGAATTGCTGGTCGTTGCCCGCATCGCGCAGGCTGCCGGTGCGGCATTGATGACCCCGACTTCGATCGGCCTGCTGCTGGCGTCGTTTCCACCCGACCAGCGCGCCGGTGCGGTGCGGACCTGGACGGCGATCGGCGGCCTTGCCGCCGCGCTGGGGCCACTGGCGGGCGGCGTGCTCGTCACCTTCGACTGGCGCTGGATCTTCATCGTCAATGTCCCGATCGGCATCGTCGCACTGATCATCGGCTGGCTGAAACTGCCCGAAGTGCCCGGCCATGACGTGCCGCGTCCGAGTTCATGGGCGGCGCTGCTGGTCACCTGCGGCATCGGTGCGCTGACCCTTGCGATCGTGAAGGCCAATGACTGGGGATGGGGTTCGCGCGGCGTCGTGCTTGGCTTTGCCATCGCAGCCGTCTCGCTCGCTGCCTTTACGTGGCACTGCCTCAACTCGAAGAATCCCTTCGTCGATCCTGCGTTGTTCAAGGTGCGGCCGTTCACGGGGGCGACGTTTGTCATGGCGCCATACTCGGCGGCTTTCGGCGCGATGCTGCTGTCGGTGGCGTTGTGGGAGCAAACGGTGTGGGGCTGGTCGGCGCTGAAGACCGGCCTTGCGATCGCGCCGGGTCCGCTGCTTGTCCCGTTCACCTCGCTGTTGTTTGCCCGTCGCCTGATCGCGCGATTTGGCGCCGCGGCCGTCGTCTCCGCCGGGATCGCATCGTTTGCGGGCGGTCTTGCAATCTGGGCAACGTTGCTAGGGGTTGACCCCGACATGCCTGCCTTTGTGGTCGGCATGATGTTCACCGGCATCGGCGTCGGGCTGACCTTTCCGACCCTGATGGGCGTCGGTGCCGGTTCGCTGCCGCCTTCGTCGTTTGCGACCGGCTCCGGTGTCATCAACATGATCCGGCAGGCAGCGCTGGCGATCGGTGTCGCGATCTTTGTCGCGATCCTGGCAACGCCGGCCTCGATGACTGAGCGGATCGCGGCGTTTCAGCGCGGCTGGTGGATCATGATCGCCATCACGATTGCCGGCTTCGTACCGAATTACCTGTTCATCCGGCGCAGGAGGGCGGACCGCTAGCGGGTCAAAGCCGCCGCCGCGCCATCCGGCTGCCGCGAGCGCGCCTTCGTCGCGCCGCACCGAAACCTCAATCGAACCAGTCCTTTCCTCGCTGCGTCTCACCACGAGAAACGGCCCGCCTCCGAGCCCGGCGCGCCGTCGGTCTCGCGCGATGCGATGTTTCCCGGAGGGATGCGATGCGAAAGATTACGAATTGTCTTGTGACCACCAGCCTGGTGCTGGTGGGTGCGCTGGTTGCCGGGCCGCTCCATGCGGCCAATCTCGACGCTGCGTCGCAGGTCGACGCCGTCACCGTCTATCCGGATGGCGCGAGCGTCACCCGCGTCATCACGCTGGATCTGCCCGCCGGCGACAACATGCTGGTCGCGAAGGATTTCCCGATGGGCCTCGATCCGTCCTCGCTCCGCGTGGAGGGCGAGGCGGGCGGCAGGCTGGCGATCGGGGCCATCGACGCGCGGCCGCCGCGCCCGGTGGAGCCGGCGAACCTGCCCGAGATCGACAAGCGGATCGAGGCGCTGCGAGATCAGCGCGACGATCTGCAGGGGATCATCACGTCGGCTGAGGCGCGGCGCAAATTCGCCGAACATTTCGCCGAGGCCGCACCGGTCGGGATCGGCGAGAAGGGCGAGGCGCGTCCGGTCAGCGAGTGGCGCGCCGCGTTCTCCGCGGTCGGGGACGAAGTCGCGACCGCCGACACCGCGATCCGCGACGCCGCGCGCAAGCAGCGCGACATCGATCGCGAGATCGCGCGCCTCGAGGCCGACCGTGCCGCCAAGCCGCCGAGCAAGCTCGAGGTGCGGATCGAACTGGCCTCCGCGGCCGCGACCCGCGCGACATTGCGGGTGACCTATGCGGTGCGCAACGCCCGCTGGATGCCGATTTACGACGCCCGTCTCGACACCGGCGCCAAGGATCGCAAGCCCGCGATCGAGCTGGTGCGCCGCGCCGAGATCACCCAGTCGACCGGCGAGGACTGGTCGAACGTCGCGCTCGCCGTCTCCACCGTGCGTGTCGCCCGCGGCGGCAATGCGCCCGACCTCAATTCGCTGATTGTGCGATATCCGCTGCCGCCGCGACCGCTGGCCGCCGGCAGAGCTTTCGACAGCGTGCAACAGCCCTCGGCGCTGATGCCCGCACCGGCTGCACCGCCGATGGAGCAGCATCTGTTCAAGAAGGCCGAGGAGCAGGAAGCTGCTGCCGAGGTCAGCGCGTTCCAGGCAACCTTCAAGATTCCCGGCCGCGTCGGCGTTGCCGCCAATGAGGGTGCCAAGAGCTTGCGCATCTCGACGGCGACGATTACCCCCGATCTCGCAGTGCGCGCCGTACCGGTGATCGATTCGACCGCGTTCCTGGAAGCGAGCTTCGTGCAGGCCGACGAGGCGCCGTTGCTGCCGGGGCAGGTCGCGATCTATCGCGACGGTATCTTTGTCGGCCGCAGCCGAATGACCACCGCCGCCAAGGACGAGACCGTGCGGCTCGGCTTCGGCGCCGACGACAAGGTCAAGATCGAGCGCACGGTGGTGAAGCGCAATGAGGGCTCCGCCGGCCTGATCGTGACGACGTCGAAGACCGACGAGCGCGCCTTCAAGACCACGGTGCGCAACGGCCACGACTTCCCGATCAAGGTCGCGATCCAGGATCAGCTCCCGGTCAGCGAGAACGACGATATCGTTGTCGAGATGCTGCCGTCGTCGACGCCTGCGACGACGACCAATCTGCGCGACAAGCGCGGCGTGCTGGAATGGGCGTTCGAGGCCAAGGCCGGTGAAGTCCGTGACATCAATTTCGCCTGGCGGATGCGCTGGCCGAAAGACAAGGGTGTCGTGATGGTGCCGGCGGGGTGACCCGCGTTAACAGCCGATGACAACTCTCCCGATCTCGGGCAACACTTTGCCAACGGCAAAAAAGCCCGAGATCGGGAGGATCCATGAGCTACCAGCACATCATCGTCGACGATCCGCGTCCGCGCGTCCGCCGCATCACGCTGAACCGGCCCCAGAAGCGCAATGCGCTGAACAACCGCCTGCGCGGCGAGATCTTCGAGGTGCTGGAGCAAGCCGACCGCGATCCCGACATTTCGATCTCGATCCTGCGTGGCGCGGGTCCTTGCTTCTCGGCGGGCTATGATCTCTCCGCCGACAACCGCGTCGACCAGCCCTATCATTCGGCATCCGGCCCCGGCCAGTGGTCGCGCCATGTCGTCGAGGGCTGGTTCTCGATCTGGGATCTCGCCAAGCCCGTGATCGCGCAGGTGCACGGCTACTGCCTCGCCGGCGGCACCGAGCTCGCGACCGCCTGCGACGTGGTCTATGTCGCCGATGATGCCCAGATCGGCTATCCGCCGGTGCGGCTGATGAGCCCACCCGATATGCAGTATCACCCTTGGCTGGTCGGCATGCGCCGCGCCATGGAGCTGATGCTGACCGGCGATGCGATGTCCGGCCGCGAGGCTGCCGAGTGGGGCTATGCGACCCGCTCGTTCCCGCTCGCCGAGCTCGAGAGCAAGACGCTGGATTTCGCCGAGCGCGCGGCAAAGGTGCCGGTCGAGCTGCAGCAGCTCAACAAGCGCTCAGTGCATCGCGCGATGGAAATCATGGGCGCCCGCGCCGCGATGCGCGCCGGCACCGAGATCCAAGCGCTGGCCTTCACGACCGAGGCGAGCAAGGCCTACATGGCCGGCTTCCGCCGCGATGGCGCCAGCGTGAAGACCCAGCTCGACCAGCGCGACACCACGTTCGGAGACTACCGGACCAAGAAGGAGTGACGGCTTTGGCGAACGCGGGCTAGAAGCCCGCGTCCTCCTCCAGCCATTGCCGATTGTCCCAGCGCGCGCGGCGGCCGACGACATATTCGCGAACATCGTCCATGAAGCGCACCTTACTGGCGAGGGCTCCGATGAAAGCCGCCAGCGCCGCGATCCAGGGCCACAGATGCATCAGCAGCGAGGCAGGAATCTGATTGGCGAACCCCGCCTGCAGCGCGCCGGTGACCAGATAAGCCAATACGCCCCAGGCAACGGCCAAAATCGTCGCCACGATCTCAAAAGTGTTTTGGTGAAATCTCACCAAACCTCGCATCAAGCATAAGTAGGCAAAGTAGACGATCACGCCGAGAAGCAAGGCGACGATTGGAGGCGGAAGCCCCCAGCTCTGATCCCAGCTCAGATACGCAACAAAGCCCGCGGCGATCAACGCCTCGATGTAGGTCAGGCTGGATCTTTCTCGCATGATTTGCCCCAGGCGATTCACGTCCTGCCGAGGCTATCATCATCGAGCGCTTCGGTAGAAGGGCAATTGCAGAACAACCTTTGAAATAGGCTGGCTCCCGCAAATTCGCTGTCATGCCCCGCCTTGAGCGGGGCATCCAGTATGCCGCGGCTTGTCCGTTGAACTCGAACGCCTCTGGAATACTGGGTCGCCCGGTCGAGCCGGGCGACGACGCTGTCGTCGACGGCAAGCGCAACCGCCTCATTTCGCTTTCAGGAAGTCGCCGACTTCGAGCAGCACGAATTCGTCGTCATCGGCCCTGTTCGGATCGCGGCTCGAGGAGAACGGCAAATTGTTGTCGTTGCCGACGATGATGTGGGTCTCGTCGACCCGGTCGACGTTCTCGATGGTGAAGAACGGGAAAGTGTAGACGCCGTCGTTGAGCGGCTTGCGGGCCTTCTTGTTCGGATCGCGGATCTTCATCAGGTCGATATAGGCGATCTTGCGCACCGGCTTGCCGACATTGGCGTCGGACAGCTCAATCTTGTAGACCCGCTTGAACTTGGCGAGGTCAGGGAAGCAGTTCTCGCCGCGCTGGCCTTGCGGGCAGGCCTTGTCGGCGGTGCCCTCGCCATTGTCGCGCTCGATCACGAGGCCCTGGCTCGGATCGATCATGTTGAAGTCGCCGATCGCGTTGCCGTTCTGCTCGAAAACATACTGCCAATAGCGACCGGTGAACTTCTCCGCCGCGACGTCGAATTCGAGGATGCGCGAGGCTTCCTTGCCGTCGACCTTCTCCCAGTCCTTCTTGTCGGCATCCCACAGCGGCCCTTCGAGCAGGCCGTAGAGGAATTTGCCGTCCTTGGAGGCGGCAAAGCCCTCATAGCCCTTGGAGCGGCGCAGGTTGACGTTGGTGTAGGTGGCGCCGGGCGCGCCGGGCGATTGCACGGCCCAATGATCCGGCGAGCGCACCGGCTTGCCGTCGGCGACCGTCTCGAACACCGCGAGGATCTTGCCGGTCTTGTCGGCCTTGAGGATGTAGGGGCCGAACTCGTCGCCGATCCAAAAGATGTCGTTGATGATCTGGAAGCCTTCGATGTCGAAGTCGGCGCCGGTGAGGTAACGCTTGGCGGTGTCCTCATGAACGATGCGGAACGGCACCCTCTTGTCGGGATCGTGCAGGAACACGGTCTCCTGGCGTTCGATCTTGCCGCCGGCCCAATCCATCTTGTAGCGGTTCAGATACAGCATCGAGTCCGCCGAGTTGTAGCGCGCGCCCATGCCGTTGTCGGTGATCACCCAGAACGAGCCGTCCGGCATCGTCTTGATGCCGGAATGGCCCTGCAGCGGTTGGCCCTTGAACGGCAGCGACACGCCGGTCGGCCGCTCATAGGACTTGCCCATCACGGTGCCGATCGCGTCGACGCGCTTGCCGGTGGTGTACTTGCCCGAGGTCTTCAGATCCGCCGGCGCATCCGCAGGGGCGTCGATGAAGCTCTCCGCCGGCATCACGGCGTGTCCTGCCAGCGTCGCTGGAAATTCGCCCTCGCTCTGCGCGAACGCCGGGGTGGCGAGCAGGATCGAGGCGACGGAACAGAGCAGTGACAGGCGCATGGTTGGTCTCCCAAAGGACAAACGATGCGGTGTTCTCCGAGGCGCCTGTTACAGCCGGCTGACAGTTTTGTGAATCGCCGATGTTGCGACGGGATAGGGCTTGCGGCGTTACGTCGCTTTGCCTATCGGCCGCATAGTCTGCGGCAGCAGGAACGGTACGCCACCTCCGGTGTAGTCGATCGTGGCGTCGATCTCGAAGATCTTGCGAAGCGTGTCCGCCTGCATCGCCGCGGCGCGGTCGCCGTCGACGGCAAGCCGGCCGCGATGCAGCAGCAGGATGCGGTCGGCGAACCGCATCGCGAGGTTGAGATCATGCATGATCGCGATCACGGCGGTGCCGCGCGCGGCGCGCCGCCGGGCGGTCTCGACCAGGTCGATCTGATGCCGCAAATCGAGGCTCGAGGTCGGCTCGTCCAGCAGCAGGAGCCCCGGTCCATGCAATGCCTCGCCGCAGGCGAGCTGCACCAGCACGCGGGCGAAATGCGCGCGCTGTTGCTCGCCGCCGGACAGTGTCGGCAATTGCCTGAAGCGGAAATGCGAAAGCCCGACCTCGTCGAGGGCTGCTGCGACCAGCGCGCGCGTCACCGCGCGCGGGCTTTCGCCGGCGCCCATGCTGACGATTTCCTCGACCGTGAACGGGAAGGTGACATTGACATGCTGCGACAGCATCGCACGGTGCTGCGCCAGCTCGCGCGGATCGTAGGCGTTGAGGTCGCGCTGCCGCAGCCGGATCGTTCCGCGCGACGGACGGAGATCGCCCGACAACATCCGCAGCAGGGTCGACTTGCCGGCGCCATTGGGACCCACGATCGCGACCATCTCGCCGGCACCGATCTGCAGCGAGACCGCATCGACCAGCGTGGCACCGCCGGTCGTCATCGATACCGACTGCGCCTCCAGCAGCGCGCTCATAGCGACACCAGGGAGCGCTGGCGCAGCAGCATGGCAAGAAAGAACGGCGCGCCGATCGCCGCGGTCAGGATGCCGATCGGCATCTCCGCGGGGGCCACGATGGTGCGCGCCACCGTGTCGGCGCCGACCAGCAGGATGGCACCGAGCAATGCGGACGCCGGCAGCAGCAGGCGATGCCCGGGTCCGATCACCAGCCGCAGTAGATGCGGCACCACGATGCCGACGAAGCCGACCACGCCGCAGACCGAAACCGCAACCCCTGTCATCGCCGACACCAGCACGATCGAAATGCGCTTCAGCCGTTCGACGTCGACGCCGCTGTGGAACGCCTCGGCTTCGCCGAGCACCAGCACGTCCAGGCCGCGCGCGATCGAGAGGCAGGCGATCAGCGCAACCGCCAGCACCGGCGCCAGCGCCGTGAGCTTGCTCCAGGTCGCGCCGCTCAGCGAACCCAGCATCCAGAAGGTGATGTCGCGCAGCTGGCGGTCGTCGGCGACGAAGACCAGGAGCCCGATGCCGGCATTGGCGATCGCGGCAATCGCAAGCCCGGCGAGCAGGAAGATCGCAATCGAGGTCCGGCCGCCGCGGCTGGCAATGCCATAGAGCACGATGGTCGTGATCAGCGATCCGGCGAAGGCCGCGATCGGCAGCAACTGATGCTGCAGGAAGCGCAGGCTCTCGCCGAGCTGGCTGTCGGTGAACACGATGGCTCCCGCTGCGGCAAACGCGCCGCCGGAGGAGACGCCGACCAGCGCCGGGTCGGCGAGGGGGTTGCGGAACAGGCCCTGCATGATGGCGCCTGATACGGCGAGGAGTCCGCCGACCATCGCAGCCGCCGCGATCCGCGGGATCCGGATCGACCACACCACGAGCTGGTCGCGCGCGAGCAACGGGTTGGCCGCGCCGTCGGCCCATAGCCCGAGCGCGGCGGGAAGCCGGGCCATTGGGATACCCGCGGCCCCGACCGTCAGGGCGACCAGGGCGGACCCTGCGAGCGCCGCAAGCAGGCAGAGCAAAGTGAGTGTCGCCGCCGGCCGCAGCGACATGCCGCCGCGCCGTTGTTTCGCACGCGCGGGGCGTTCGGCCAGCACGCTCATTGCCGGCAGTTCGCGGTCAGCGCCGCCGGCTTGAAAGTTGCAGCCTCGGGCGCTAACGCCGGGTAGAGCTTGACCGAGAGGTCACGCGCCGCGGCCGCGGTGCGCGGTCCGAAGCCGAGCAGATAAAGCCCCTCCATCGAGATGAAGGCCTTGGTGGTGCCAACCGGCGTCAGTGCGAAGGCCGGATGCGTGAACACGGCATCCGACGTCAGCGAGTCCTTGCCGCGATCGATCGACAGCACGACATCCGGTTTCGCCGCCACGATGGCCTCGTCATTCACCGGCTTGTAGCCGTCGTACCCGTCGATCGCGTTGACGCCGCCGGCGAGCTGGATGATCTCGTCCGCGGCGGTCTTGTGGCCAGCGGCCAACGCCCGGCCGTTCAGGAGCGACATCACGAACATCACGCGCACCGGTTTCGTCACTTTGGCGCGCAACGTGCGCAGTAGCGCGAGGTCGCTCTCCACCGCTGTGGCGAGGCAGGCGGCGCGCGGATCGGCGCCCATGGCATGGCCCACAAGTTTGATCTTCTCGACCAGCCCGGCTTCCGAGAACGCCTCGGGCACCAGCACGAGCGGCACCTTGGCCGCCTCCAGCACGTCCATGGTCTCCTTCGGCCCGGAGCCCTGCACTGCGAGCACCAGCGACGGATGCAGGCCGAGCACACCCTCCGGCGACAGCTGGCGCATGTAGCCGACGTCGGGCTTTTCGCGCAGCGCTGCCGGCGGATAGAGGCTGGTCGCATCGACACCGGCGATGCGGTCCTCGAAGCCGAGCGCATAGAGGATCTCGGTGATCGCGCCGCCGATCGAGACGATCCGCGTGGGATCGTCGATCACGACGTCGCGGTCGCGCGCGTCGTGCACGGTGATGCGTTCGGCGATTGCTGCGCCCGTCGGCAGCAGACAGGTGAGCGCGAGCAGAGCGAGCGTGCGACAAATTGTCATCGGGGCCGTCACTTGGTCAGGATCAGCTTGTTCTGCGAGGTCAGCCGCAAGCGGTAATGCTCTTCGCCATGCACGATGATGATCTCGCGCTCGGCCCAGAACAGGTCGCGGCTGTCGAGGCGATTCCCGCGCATGACGAGCGTTTTGGCCGCATCAGACGCTGATACGGCCGGCTTTCCCGCCGCGCCGATGTTGTCTCCGGAAGTTGCCGACATGCTCGTGGTGCTGCGCCTTCGAAATCTTCAAATGATGCTTGCTTGTACAAGCGGGCGAAGGCGCATTCCAACGGCTGCACTTTACAATCGATGTAAACAGCGCCGCCGCATTCTTGACCGTTTTGTTGCCGGCTCGTAACCAATCATCACACGATGCGAGCTTGTGGCTTGCATCGCAACGTAGCCAGCAAGCCGCTCGGTGGAGCGCACGCCAGCCAAACCAGAAAAGCGATGATCGGGCTGGGGCTAGAATGGCTGACGGGGCTAGGGTTTCGCGCGCCTTGATTTTGGGTGCGTCGGTGTTCTCATTTTCGGCAGCGCTGCCGGCAAACGGTTTGGCGCAAACCGCCGATGCGTCGGCTGCGCGTTCCGCAACCGAGCGGCCGACGCAGGCCAAGCGGAAGCCAAAGCCCGCGGCCAACCCGCAGGCGGCATCGCCTGCGATGAATGCGCGCGCGCAGGTCAGTGCGGTGCCGGTGCAATCGCTCGACACCATCACGGCGGTCGCATCCAAGACCGAAGAGCGCGCGATCGATGCGCTGGCGCCGGTCAGCTCGGTCACGCTGGAGAAGATTCAAGGCCTGCAGCCGAACCGGATGTCCGACATCTTCTATAACGTGCCCGGCGTCTCGTTCCAGGAGCGCGGTGACGATCCAGCGACCGTCGTCAATATCCGCGGTCTGCAGGACTTCGGCCGCGTCGCGGTCGTGGTCGACGGCGCGCGGCAGAACTATCAGCGCACCGGCCATAACGCCAACGGCTCGTTCTTCCTCGATCCTGAATTGATCGGCGGGGTCGACGTGGTGCGCGGCCCGACCGCGAATATCTACGGCTCCGGCGCGATCGGCGGTGTGGTCTCGTTCCGCACCAAGGATATCGACGATGTGGTGCGTCCCGGCGAGCGCTGGGGCGTCGACATGTCGGGTTCCTACGGCAGCAACAAGGACCGCGGCATGGGTTCGGTGTTCGGCGGCGTGCGCGCCGATCCGAACGTCGATGTGTTCGGCGGCGCCGTCTACCGCACCCAGAGCAATTACAAGGACGGCGCGGGCACCGAGATCGGCAACACCGGCAACGACATCGCGGCCGGCCTGATGAAGGTGACGATCCGCCCGGCCGAAGGCCACGAGTTCAAGATCGGCGGCGTCTTCCAGGACTACCAGTACAACATCGGTCAGCCGAACCGCGGCCCGACCACCACGGCGGCGCCGCTGGCGGCGATCGCAGGCTCCTCGGTCTACGCCTCCGATGCAAGGAACTACACGGGCACGCTGAGCTGGCGATATTCCAAGCCCGACGACATGCTGTTCGACTGGAACATCTCGGTCTACGGCAACCGCACCGACAACGATCAGGTCAAGACCTACAACAACCGCATCACGTCAGGCGGCGGCGTCTGCACGCTCGCCAATCCCGGCAACAACATCTCCGGCTGTGTCGGCGACAAGCGCGGCTATTCGCTCGACACCGTCGGCCTCGACGTCAACAACACCTCGCGCTTCAACTTCGGTGACTGGCGCAACGCCGTGACCTACGGCTTCGACGCCTTCCGCGACGATGTCGAGACCTTCGATTCGCGCGGCAACTCCAACATCACGACGCCCGGCGGCCAGCGTACGGTGTCCGGCGGCTTCGTGCAGTTGAAGCAGAACTATTCGACCTGGCTTGAGCTCGTCAGTGCCGTCCGCTACGATCACTACGAGCTCACCTCGATCAACACCACGACCAGCGGCGACCGGCTGTCGCCGAAGATCACGATCGGCGTCACGCCGGTGGCCGGCTTTACGCCCTATGTGAGCTATGCCGAAGGCTATCGCGCGCCGTCGATCACCGAGACCCTGATCGCGGGTGGCCACGCCACTGGCGGCGGTCCGGCGCTGTTCAACTGCCCCGACGGTACCAGCGGCCTGTTCTGCTTCCTGCCCAATGCGGCGCTGCGGCCCGAGGTCGGCAAGAACAAGGAAGCCGGCATCAATCTGAAATATGACGGCATCTTCACCGCGAGCGATTCATTCCGTGGCAAGATCAACGTGTTCCACAACGACGTCGACGGCTATATCGACCTCGTCGCGTCGACGCCGACCACGACGCCGTTCGGACGCTTCAGCCAGTTCTACCAGTACCAGAACATCGCCCATGCCCGCATCGAGGGTTTTGAGCTCGAGACGATGTATGACGCGGGTGACTGGTTCGTGGGCGTCGCCGGCCATCTGATGCGCGGCCGGAACACCGCAACCAATGTCGGCCTCGCCACCATCACGCCGCGCAAGGTGACGACGACGGGCGGCGTCCGCCTGCTCGACCGCTCGCTGATCATTGCCGCGCAATGGTCCTCGTTCGGCGCCAATAACGATTTGCCGGCGGGTTATCTGCCGTCGACCGGCTATGAGCTGGTCAATCTCTATCTGACCTGGAACGCCACCAAGGACATCACCTTCACGGCGTCGGTCGACAACCTCTTGAACCAGTACTACCGGCCCTATGCGATCCCGGGTTCCTCGACCGACGGCACGACGCAGAACGACGTGCTGTTCTCGAGCCCCGGTCCGGGCACCGTCTACAAGGCCGGGCTGAAGATTCACCTAGGTGGAGCGTAACGCGACGAGCCGATCATTCCATCCAGGTTGCTCCGGCCGCGCTGGTGCCCCCAGCGCGGCCTTGGCGCGTTCATGATATCAACGAGATCAACCGGCAGGATGCGAGGCATCCGCCGTCAAACAGGAGAAGGCTTTCATGTTCATCGCAATGAACCGGTTTCAGGTGATCAAGGGCAAGGAACAGGCGTTCGAGACGGTCTGGAAGACGCGTGAATCCTATCTCGGCGATCTGCCGGGATTCATCGAGTTTCACCTCGTGAAGGGCCCCGAGGCCGAGGACCACACGCTCTATGCGACCCACACGGTGTGGGCCAGCAAGGCGGCATTCGAGGACTGGACCAAGTCCGATGCGTTCCGCCGCGCCCATTCCCGCGCCGGCAACGAGACCGGCGGCAGCCTCTATCTCGGTCATCCCAGATTCGAGGGTTTTGAGGTGCTGATCACCGAGCGCGCCAAGAGCCCGGCGTGACGGAGGCGGCCGTGCAGAACGCGGGGCTTGCCGGGTTGAAGGCCTACATGGCCGACAACCCGGGCGCGGTCATCGAGGACGTCGCGCGCGAGCGCAAGGTGACGCCGCGCGCGGTGCTCGAAGCGCTGCCGGGCAGCATGGTGCGGATCGGCGCCGGCGATTTCGCCGCCGCGATGCAGGACATCGCGGAATGGGGCGAGGTGACGCTGATCGTGCACACCGACGATGCGATCTTCGAGTTCACCGGTGCCGTTCCGAACGGCGAAATGGGCCGCGGCTATTTCAACCTGATGCAGCCGAAAGGCCTGCACGGCCACCTGAGGCATGAGCGCTGTGCGGCGATCGCGTTCGTCGAGCGGCCCTTCATGGGCAAGGTGTCGGCCTTCATCGCCTTCATCAATCTCGACGGCGGCATCATGTTCAAGGTGTTCGTCGGCCGCGACGAGACGCGCGCGCTGCGTGGCGATCAGTTGGCGCGCTTCCACGCGCTGGCGGACCGCATTGCACCGAGAGCAGGCTGAGACCGACGAAGGACGGGAGGCGACCATGTCGCATCGCAGGCTTGGGCGACGCATCGGGATGTTGGCGGGCGCCATGTTCGGAATGCTGCCGGGCGCGAGCCGTGCCGCAGCCGATGCCGCGTTGCTGCCGCGCAACCTCTCGCCCTGGGGCATGTTCGAGAGCGCCGACATCGTCGTGAAGGCTGTCGTGATCGGCCTCGCCTTCGCCTCGCTCGTGACCTGGACGGTCTGGCTCGCCAAGACCGTCGAGATCCGCCGCAAGACGACGCTTGCGCGGCAGCGGATCGGGCTGCTGGAGCGTGACACGCAGCTTGCCGAGGTCGAGCAGGCGAGCCGCGACGGCAGCGATGCCGTGGCGCAGATCGTGCAGTCGGCCTCGCGCGAGGCCACGCTGTCCGGCGGCATGTTCGACGACGGCTTCAAGGAGCGCATCGCGCTGCGGCTGGAGCGCGTCGAGGCGGCGATGTCGCGGCAGATCGCGCGCGGCACCGGCGTGCTCGCAACCATCGGGGCCACTGCGCCGTTCGTCGGCCTGTTCGGCACGGTGTGGGGCATCATGAATGCCTTCATCGGCATCTCGGAGGCCCACACCACCAATCTCGCAGTGGTCGCGCCGGGTATTGCCGAGGCACTGCTTGCGACCGCGCTCGGCCTCGTGGCCGCCATCCCGGCGGTCGTGATCTACAATCACCTGACGCGCTCGATCGCGGCCTACCGTGCGCTGCTCGGCGACGCCTCCGTCATGGTGATGCTGCTCGTCAGCCGCGAGGGCGATCGCAGCCTGTTCCGGCTGGCGCGCGCCGCGGAGTAGGCAATGGGCGCGAAGCTCGGCTCTGGCGGTGCATTCGGCGGCCCCCGTCGCGGCGACGACGACCTCGTCGAGGCGCATGAGATCAACGTCACGCCGTTCATCGACGTGATGCTGGTGCTGCTGATCATCTTCATGGTGGCGGCACCGCTTGCGACCGTCGACCTCGGCGTCGATCTGCCGGCCTCGACCGTCGAGCCGCAGCCGCGGCCGGACAAGCCGGTGTTCGTCACGGTGAAATCAGACCTCTCGGTCGCGGTCGGCGAGGATGTGATCGCGCGCGATGCGCTGACCTCCACGCTCGACGGCGCGACGCAGGGCAAGAAGGACGAGCGCATCTTCCTGCGCGCCGACAAGGCGGTCAGCTATGGCGACCTGATGGAGGTGATGAACCTGTTGCGCAACGCCGGCTATCTCAAGATCGCGCTGGTCGGCCTCGACGGGCGAAGCTAGCGCATGATCCGGAAACGTGGGTACCGGTTTTCCGGCAAGATCATGCGCAAACAAGATGAATCGCGATGAACGCGTATGCGCTTCATGATGCGGGCGGCGATATCAGGCTGAAGCGGTGGGGCCTGTCGGCGGCCGCGATCCTGGCCGCGCACGCGGCGCTGATTGCGCTCGGCATCACATGGGTCGCGGTGCCGCGGCCCGGTGTCGCAGTGCCGGCCGTGCTGGTCGACCTGACGCCGATCACCTCGGCGCCGGCGATTTCGGAGACCGAGCTGCCGCCGGGCCCGGCGATGCAGGAGGCCGACGCCTCGCCGCCGGGGCCTGCCGCAGCACAGCCCGTGCGAGAGGAGATCGCTCCGACGCCGTCGCAGGAGAAGCCCGAGGTGATGGCGCCGCCGGAGCAGGAGCAGCAGGCCGCGCCGCGAAAGCCTGAGCCCACGAAGGTCGTTCCGGAGCGGAAGCCTGAACCCATCGAGCCGAAGGTGGTTCGTCGCGAGGCCAAGAAGCCGTCCGAGGCGACGCCGGCACCGCGCACCAGTGCGCCGAGCCGCGCCGAGCGTCAGGCGCCGGCGGCGTCCGCGATCAGCGCCGGCGCAGCCGCCTCGGCGATCGCGGCCTACAACGCACGCGTTCGCGCGCATCTCTTGCGCTTCCACTCCTATCCCGCTGGCGGCAACGGTCAGCGTGGCGTGGTCCGCCTGGTGTTCACGCTCGGCCGCGGCGGGCAGGTGCTGTCGAGCCATCTCGGCGGCTCCTCCGGCAATCCGACCTTCGACACGCGCGCGCTGGCGATGGTTCGTCAGGCCCAGCCGTTTCCGGCGTTTCCGCCCGAGGTCACGCAGGGCTCGATGGGTTTCAGCGTGCCGGTCGCGTTCGTGCCGCGGTAGGGCGCGACATTGTAGCGAGGCGCGCTCTATCCCGTCACTCCCGCGCAAAGGCTTCGCCTTTGCGCGGGAGTGACGGGGATAGATTGAGTTCGCTGCGATACGCGGGGAGCCCCGCTACTCCTTCACCGCGCCCGTCAGCGACGACACGTAGTAGTCGACGAACAGCGAGTAGAACAGCGCGACGGGCAGCGAGCCGAGCAGGGAGCCCGCCATCAGCGCGCCCCACTGGTAGACGTCCCCGGTGACGAGCTCGGTCAGGATCGCGACCGGTACCGTCTTGTTGGCGCCGCTTTGGATGAAGGCGAGCGCGTAGATGAACTCGTTCCAGGACAGCGTGAAGGAGAAGATGCCGGCCGAGATCAGGCCGGGCACCGCGAGCGGCAGCGTGATCCGCCACAGGATCTGCAGCCGCGTCGCGCCGTCGACCAGCGCGCATTCCTCGAGCTCGTAGGGGATCGACTTGAAATAGCCGATCAGCAGCCAGGTGCAGAACGGCACCAGGAAGGTCGGATAGACCAGGATCAGCGCCAACGGTGAATCAAACAGGCCGAACTGCACGATCACGGTGGCGAGCGGAATGAACAGGATCGACGGCGGCACCAGATAGGCGAGGTAGATGCCGAGCCCGACATAGGGGCTGCCGCGGAAGCGCAGCCGCTCGATCGCGTAGGCGGCAAGCGTCGAGGCGAACAGCGACAGGAAGGTCGAACCGATCGCGACCAGCATGGTGGTCTTCAGCCAGCGCGGATACGAGGTGTCGAACAATAGATGCTTGACATGCGCCATCGTCGGCGAGGTGATCCAGAACGGATTGTGCTCCTTGTAGTTCAGGAGCTCCGCGTTCGGTTTGAACGAGGTGATCGCCATCCAGTAGAACGGGAACAGCAGGATCAGGATGAAGCAGGCGAGCGGCAGATAGATCATCACCACGCGCCGGGCGCGGGAATCCCACGCCATCGTGTCGGGCGTGGCGCTGGCGACGTTGGAGGATTGCGCTGCAACGTCAGTCATTGGCTTCTCCCTGCTGCCATTTGCGGCGGGCGAGGCCGAAGTAGCTGAACAACGTTGCGAACACGAGGAACGGAATCATCGAGACCGCGATCGCGGCACCCTCGCCGAGCTCGCCGCCGGCGATGCCGCGCTGGAACGCCAGGGTCGCGAGCAAATGGGTCGAGTTGACCGGGCCGCCGCGGGTGATGGCGTAGACCAGCTGAAAATCGGTGAAGGTGAAGATGATCGAGAACGTCATCACGATGGCGAGGATCGGCATCATCATCGGGAAGGTGATGTAGCGGAAGCGCTGCCAGGAGGTGGCGCCGTCGAGCATCGCCGCCTCATAGAGCGAGGGCGAGATGGTCTGCAGCCCGGCCAGCAACGAGATCGCGACGAACGGGATGCCGCGCCAGATATTGGCCGCGATCAGCGAGAACCGCGCCGGCCAGGGCGAGCCGAGGAAGTCGACATTGCTGTCGCGCAGGTGCAGCACGTCGACCAAAAGATAGGAGATGATCGAGAACTGCGGATCGTAGATCCACCAGAACGCCAGTGCCGAGAGCACCGTCGGCACGATCCACGGCAGCAGCACGATGGCACGGATCAGGCTCTTGAACGGAAAATGGTTGTTGAGCAGCAGCGCCAGCCAGAAGCCCAGCGCGAACTTTCCGAAGGTCGCGACCGCGGTGTAGAAGATCGAGTAGAACACCGCGTTCCACCACAAGGGGTCCTTGAGCAGATATTGGAAGTTCTCGACCCCGATATAGACGCCGCGCTGGCCGATCGTGGTGTCGGTGAAGGCGAGCCAGATGCCGAGCCCCAGCGGATAGGTGAGGAACACCAGCAGCAGGCCGATCGCGGGCGCAAGGCACATCACGATCAGGAACGGCTTGTAGTCGAACAGCCGCGCGAGCCAGCCCGGCTGGCGCAGCGCTTGCCCGCGTGAAGGGAGTGTCGTTACAGACATTGAATGCTCGTCCGCTGCCGTCATTGCGAGGAGCGAAGCGACGAAACAATCCATTCTTCGATGGCACTAAGGATTGCTTCGCTTCGCTCGCAACGACGGTTGGTCCAGATCTACGGTTCAATGACCGCCGTTACCGGTTCTGCCGCCGGAAGTACCGCTTGGCGCGCTGCTCGGCTTCTGCGGCGGCGGCCTCGGGCGTTGCCGCATCGGTCGCCACCGAGGCGCACATCTGCACCAGCACGTAGTCGGCGGTGACGGCGCCGGTCGCAGTCGAGATCGGCCCCTGGTAGCCGTTGTAATAGGGGCTCTTCATCGTGTCCTTGAAGATCGCGACCTTGGGATCGCCCGACCACACCGCAGCGTCCGCGTAGGCCGCAAGCGGCTGCGACCAGTAGCCGGAATTGGCGTTGAGCCACGGCTCGTACTGCTCCTTCTCCAGCATGAATTGCAGGAACGCTTTCGCTGCATTGGGATACGGGCTGTGCTTGAACGCCATCGCATTCAGGGTCAGGCCGGACATCGGCGAGGCCGATGCCAGTCCCCTGGGCAGGAGCTGATGCTCGGTGTCGTCGGCGACCGCCTTGGTCGCGGGATCGTTTTTCAGCGAGAAGTACAGCGAGACGCCGTTTGCGGTCAGGCCGATTTCCTGCGACGAGTAGGCGCGGTTGTTGGAGACGTCGTTCCAGGACGGCGTGCCGGCGATGAAGGTCGGATACAGCTCCTTCAAATATTTCAGCGCGGCGATGGTCTCCTTGCTGTTGACGATGATATTGCCTTCCTCGTCGAGCAGCGCGGCATTGTGCGACCACAACAGCCAGTTGGCGAAGCCGTTGCCGTCGCCGACGGCGTTGCCGAGCGCGAAGCCCGCCGGCTTGCCGGCCGCCTTCAGCTTCTTGCAGAGCTCGAGAATGCCGGCGTGGTCTTCCGGCACCTTGTCGAAGCCGGCCGCATTGACCAGCGACTTGCGGTAGACCAGCGGGCCGCCGGAGGCGCCGAACGGCAGGCCGATCCAGCTCTTCGACTTCGAGCGCATGCCGTAGCGGCGCGCCAGCGTCAGCCATCCGCCGTAGCGCTTGTCGAGATAATCGGCGACGTCGGTCAGTTCGATCAGCTTGTCGATATAGATGTGTGGTGCGTCGCCGAAGCCGATGATGATGTCGGGGCCGGCGCCGGAGTTCGAGGTCACCGCGGTCTGCTGATTGATGTCTTCCCAACCGACGAAGTCGACCTTGACCTCGACGCCGGTCTTGTCGGTGAAACGCTTGGCATTGGCGCGGAACACGTCTTCGTCGGCCTGGACGAAGCGCACCGGCCGCAACATGCGCAAGGTCGCACCCTTTTCGATCGGCAGCGACGGCGCCGCCACGTCGGCAGCCTTCACTTTCGACGCATCCTGCGCCGAAGCCCCGGTGACCGCCAGTGCCGCTGCGGACGCCCCCAGCGCCAGCGCGTCGCGACGCGTGATCTCGTACTTCATGTCGTTCGCACTCCCGTTCTTATTGTTTCGTTGTTTTTCCTTCCCGGCGTTGGCCGTCGGTGAAGGGTGTTATGGTCGCGGCACCCGCCGCGCAAAGGGCCCGCATGACGGGCCCTCGCGCGAAAAAGCACATTCCCGCCTCAGCTGTTCGGACCGCGATCCATGCTGACGGGCTGCCAGCGGCGCAGCGCGGTGTCTTGCAGCACCGACGGGTTGACGCAGCTTACCGGCCACATGCCTTGCAGCACTAGTGACAATTCGTAGCCCACCCGGCGCTTGCGCGCCTCGTCAAAACGTGCCGATGCCGAGGCGACATGGGCGGTCAAGGTAACATTGTCCATCCCGAGCATCGGATTGTTGTGCGACGGCGGCTCCTTTTCGAGCACGTCGAGCGCGGCGTGGGCGATCCAGCCCTCCTGTAGCGCCTTGATCAGCGATTCCTCGTCGACGGTGGCGCCGCGGCCGGTGTTGATGAAGATGGCCGATTTTTTCATCTGGCGAAAATGCTTCTCCGTCAGCATGTGGTGCACTTCGGGCCGCGCCGGGGCGTGCATCGAGACGAAATCAGACTGCGACAGCACCTCCGACAAGGTCGAGGGAATCACGCCGTGGTCGTACATCAGCGTTTCCTGGATGAAGGGATCGTAGGCCACCATCCGGAGGCCGAACGGCGCGGCGCGCTTGGCCACCGCGCGGGCGACGCGGCCGAACGAGATGAAGCCGAGCGTCTGGCCCATCAGCCGCGGAATCTTCAACAGCGCCGGGCGGCCCTCGGCCCAGCGACCGCTCCGCACCATCTTGTCCTGCTCGATCAGGCGGCGGAAACCCGCGAGCAGCAGCATCATGGCGTGGTCGGCAACCTCCTCGATGAAGGTGTCGGGGATGTTGGTGACGGGGATGCCGCGGGCGGTGGCGGCCTTGACGTCGACCGAGTCGACGCCGACGCTGCCGAGCGTGATCACCTTGCAGTTCTCGAGCGCATCGATCACCGCTTTGGTGATCGGCATGCCCTTGGCGTAGATCGCGTCCGCAGTGCGGGCGGCGGCGATGAATTCGGCTTCGTTGGCCGGCGCCTCGATGATCTCGGCGCCGATCGGATCGAGCGCCTCGCGCTCATAATCATAGCCGCCGCCGGCGACCGTGAAGCTCGCGCCCTTCGGCGTCACCACTCTGAATTTCGACATTGTCTGCTCCCGATGTGAGGTCTTCTGTTCTTGCTTCTTGCTGGCTTGCTTCTTGATGTTGTTGCTTGCCGGAGCGCGGCTTGCATCACCGCTGTCCCTACTTCTACGCGAGCGGCGCTGCTCTCTCCACAATTGCCGGTTGGTCTGTGGCCCAATTCTCCGGGCTTCTACGGGGAACCTCCGTAACCATCAGGTAAAGGGTCTCACATTACGGTGAGCGGAATCAATCCGCCAATCGCGTCGCGTTCCCCGCCTCTTCTGGAGATCCCCGTGAAGCTGTCAAATCTGAAGATCACCCCCAAGCTCGGCATTCTGGTGGGGGTGACCCTCCTTGGTCTGTGCACGGCCGGCATTCTCGCCGGTCACTTGATGCAGCGTGAGATGACAAATGCTCGCATCGATCAGGCCAAGGCCATCGTCGAGATGGCGAAGAACATGGCGGCGGGTCTGAAGAAGGAAGTCGACGCCGGCAAGATGACCAAGGAGGCCGCGCTGGCCGAGTTCGGCAAGCGCGCCAACGCCATGACCTACGACAACGGCGCCGGCTATCTGTTCGGCACCGACTACAACGGCATCACGGTGCTGGCGCCCGATCCGAAGCAGGTCGGAACCAATCGCATGGAGGTCGTGACCAATGGCCGCAAGCTGTCGTGGGAGCTGATGAACGGCGTGAAGGCCAATGGCGAGATCCTGCTGTTCTATGATTATGTGAAGCCCGGCCAGGAGACGCCGATCCACAAGCTTGGCTATGCCGTCGCGGTTCCCGGCTTCGACATGTACCTCGGCACCGGCGCCTATCTCGAGGACATCGATGCCAAGATGCGCCCGATCGCATGGCTGCTCGGCCTTGCGATCCTCGGCATCGGCATCATCTCCGGATCGGTCGCCTGGCTGATCGGCCGCAGCATCTCCCGGCCGCTCAACCTGCTGGGCTCCCGCATGCGCGACATCGCCGACGGCAAGCTCGACGGCGACATCCCGGGCGTCGGCCGCGGCGACGAGGTCGGCGGCATGGCGGCGACCGTGCAGATCTTCAAGGACAATGCGATCCGCATCCGCGGCCTCGAGCAGGCCGAGGCCGAGACGCAGGCGCGCGCCACTGCCGAACGGCGCAACGCGATGCAGGGCCTTGCCAGCGACTTCGAGCGCAGCGTGAACGGCATCGTCCGTACGGTGGCCTCCGCCGCCGCCGGCATGCAGACCACCGCGCAGTCGATGACCGCAACCGCCAGCGACGCCAGCGCGCGGGCTGCGACCGTGGGTGCCGCCTCCGACTCTGCCTCCAACAATGTCGGCACCGTCGCCGCTGCGGCCGAGGAGCTCTCGAGCTCGGTTGCGGAAATCTCGCGCCAGGTGGCGCGCTCCAGCGAAGTCGCAAGCCAGGCGGTGGCCGATGCCGAGCGCACCAATGCGACCGTGCAGGCGCTCTCCACCGGCGCCGAGAAGATCGGCGAGGTGGTCAAGCTGATTCACTCGATCGCCGCCCAAACCAATCTGCTCGCGCTCAACGCCACCATCGAGGCGGCGCGCGCCGGCGAATCCGGCCGCGGCTTCGCGGTGGTCGCCTCCGAGGTGAAGGCGCTGGCCAACCAGACCGCGAAGGCGACCGAGGAGATCTCGGCGCAGGTCGCCGCGATGCAGGCATCGACCGGCGAAGCGGTGACCTCGATCGGCGGCATCACCGCGACCATCGCGCAGATGAGCGAGATCACGGCCTCGATCTCGACCGCGATCGACCAGCAGGGCGATGCGACGCGCGAGATCGCGCGCAACATCCAGCAGGTCGCAGCCGGCTCGAGCGAGATCTCCGCTCATATCGGCGGCGTCACCACCGCGGCCGCCGCCACCGGCACCGCGGCGGGCGACGTGTTGTCGAACGCCCGCGAGCTCGACACCCAATCGGGCATGCTGCGCAATGCGGTCGACGAGTTCCTGCAGAAGGTGCGCGCGGCGTAACGGATCGCGCAGGGTGGGCTAGCTAGCGAAGCGCAACCCACCCAGCGCATTCCACGACTGCGCGCCCCGTCATCGCCGCGCAAAAGCTTCGCAGGGACACGCTGCCAAAATGTCGAAAACAACCCCATGCACAGTAGCCGGTGACGGCGGGCGTGCGGCCAGCCGACTTGACACGTCGGGCAAATCAGTGTCACATTTCTAATATTCCGAAACCTCGGTCGTGGGGACGACGCTACGATCCCGCCGGGAAGACCTGCGCGACGTGGAAAGCCTTGGTGGTGACGAGCCACCTGCCGTCGATCCGGTGAAACACGAGATGGTCGATGAAGCCGGTCTGGCCGGCCCGGACGCGCACCTTGGCGAGGGCGAGATCGGATGCGGTCTGCTCGATGCTGATGATGGCTTCCTCGCGCGGCGACTTCATCGATGCCGGCGAGGGACGGCTGCGGATGAAGTCGCGGAATTCAGTGGCCGACCGCACCGTGTGCTTGCCGTCCCGGATGCCGTGCACGATGCAGGCATCAGAGAAGACATCGCGGAACCGGCTGTCGTCGACGTCATACATCAGATTGAAATATCCATCGATCGCGGATGCGATGGCCTGGATGTCGCTCATTGCAGAATCTCCTCAAGCGATGATGTGGCGGTGGGCTCACCGGATCGAACCGGTGATCTGTACGGACAGTGGCTGATATGGTGGCGGAGTGCTACGACTGGGCGGTCATCTCTTGGATGACTGAGAGGCATCGGCATGGACGAAGTTGACGGTCGGCTGGTTGGCGGCCTGGTGGTGCTCGCGGCGCTGGCGGATGCGCGCAGTTTCGGTCGGGCCGCCGAGCGGCTCGGCATGACGCAGTCCGGGGTCAGCAAGGCGATCGCCAAGCTCGAGGCGCGCCTCGATGCCAGGCTGGTTCACCGCACCAGCCGCGCCGTCGAGCTCACCGAGGAAGGGCGCGCGCTGATCGAGCGGGTTGCCGCACATCTGGCCGGGATCGGCGAGGCGGCGGCGGAGACCTCGAAATCGCGCGATGCGGTCCGTGGCAGGCTGCGGGTCAATGTCGACCCGCTGTTCTCCCGCATGGTGCTGTCGCCGAAGCTGAGCGAGTTCCTGCTGCAGAATCCCGGCATGGAGCTGCGTATCGAGACCCGCGACCGGATCGCGGATCTGGTCAGCGACGGTTTTGATCTGGCGGTGCGTTTCGGCGAACCGGCGCCGTCGGCGCTGATTGCGCGCCGCGTGCTCGATGCGCGCGTGCTCACCGTGGCCTCGCCGATCTATCTCGAACGACACGGCCGGCCGCTTGATCCGCGGGAGCTGGCGAGCCGCGATCATCAATGTATCCACGCAATCGACGCGGCGACCGGGCGTCCGTTCGATTGGGAGTTTTGGCGCGGCGGCGAGGTCGTGCCGGTCGCGGTCAACGGGCGGCTCACCGTGACCGATTCAGGAACCAAGCTCGGCGCGTGCCTGGCCGGCTTCGGCATCGCGCAGGTGATCGATCTCGGCCTCGACGAACACCTGAGCAGCGGCGCGTTGATCGAGCTGTTTCCGGACTGGCCCGACGAGCGTTTCCCGCTCTACGTCTATTACGCCTCGCGTAACCACGTGCCGGCCAAGGTGAGGCGGTTTATCGACTTCATCACGGACACGCTGGCGGCAAAGCCACATTCGCCACGCAAATCCGCCGGCTTGCGCAAGGCAGGCTAGCCATATACGGCGTCAGCTAACCCTTCGCCGATCCCTGCCGCGAAGCGATGATGACGCCGGCGAGCACCAGCGCATAGCCGATCAGGTGGAATGGCGCGAGCGTCTCGCCAAGCAGCAGGATCGCCATCGCCGAGCCGAACACCGGCACCAGATGGAAGAACGGCGCCGCGCGGTTCGGGCCGATCAATGCGACGCCGCGGTTGAAGAACAGATAGGCGAGCGTGGACGGGAAGATCAGCGTGTAGCCCAGCGTGGCAAAGGTCAGCACGTCGAGCTTCAGCGTCACGCCGTTGGCGAATTCCCAGATCGCCACCGGCAACAGCATCAGCGCGCCGCAGCAGGTGGTGAACGAGATCAGCGAGAGCTGATGGATTTTCGGCCGCCGCGGGATCAGCGCCGAATACAGCCCGAACGACACCAGCGAGGCGCCGAACATGATGTCACCGCGGTTGAAGCTGATGCTGGCGAGCGCCGAGAAGTCGCCGCGCAGGATGATGGTCAGCACCCCCGCCAGCGAGATCGCGATGCCGGCAAGCTGCGCCGGCGTCAACCGCACGCCGAACAGGATCAGCGACCACAGCGCCACGAACAGCGGTCCCGCCGACTGGATCAACAGCGCGTTCAACGCCTCGGTATATTGCATCGCCCAGTAGGAGATCGCGTTGTTGAACGCGAAACCGACCGCGGACAACAGCAGCATCAGCGGCAGCGCCCTGCGCAGCTTCGGCCAGTCCTCCTTCAGATGCGGCCAGGCGAACGGCAGCAGGATGAAGAACACGCCGAACCAGCGGATCGTGGTCAGCGTGACCGGCGGCACGTGGCTGCCGACATGGCGCGCCAGCACGATATTGGCGGCCCAGAACAGCGACGTCAGGCTGAGCAGCAGATAGGGCTGGTTGTTGAGCCAGTGCAGCGGCGAGCGACGAGGGGTTGTGGCAGGGGCGGGCAAAGCGGTCATTATCTGGCGGATGTTGTGCCCGAATCCGCCGCCGCCACAAGACGAAAGAGCGGATTGGAGCCATGCGTGGCCAAGCTCGGCGTCACGCACAGCGCGACGAAAGCTCAATTCCGTCATCCTGAGGAGGCCGCAACGCGGCCGTCTCGAAGGATCGACGGCCCGGCTGGTGGCCGCCGACCCCTCGAGACGCGCGTTCCGCGCTCCTCCAGCGACAACGGCAAAGCCGTTGCGCGGGGGTGACGGGGATAGTTTCTTGCCTGCGGGCCTGCGCGGCCTCCAACCTACTTCTGCGGCCCGGACAGCGAGATGTCGCGCTCGGCGCGAAACACGTTGCTGTAGAGATTGGCGATCCATTGCCGTCCGCTGGAGGTGATGTTGAGGTGGCGGATCGCCTTCTGCACGTGCGGCGCGACGCTGTCCCAGTAGAAGCGCGGATAGAGGTCGACGAGATCGGCCGGCGAATCGTAGCCGAGCTGGCGATTCAGTCCGGCCTCCTCGAATTCGAGGTACAGCGCGTTGGCCTTGCGGATGTAATGGGGATCGCCGAGCTGGCCGATCAGGTCCGCGGCCCGCAGCAGGATGGCCTCCTCGCCGAACTCCTCATTGCCGTCAGGCGCGCTCTGCGGAAAGCGGGTGCCCTCGATGGCGCGCGCGATACGCTCCTTGTCGAGCAGCGCGACGCCCTTGAGCCGCTCCATCACGAAGATCTTCGAGCGGTCGACGTGATAGGACATTAGCGCCGCATCCGACGAGCCGCGCGGCAGGATCACCTTGCGGCCGTCGGCAGCGACCAGATAGCCGTTGTGGTCGTCGGCATCGAACAGGCCGCGCACATAGCCGATGTCATGGGTGAGGCAGGCGACGATGACATGCGCGTAGTCCTCGGCGCTCATGTGCGAGTGCAACGCGCGGCCGCGCAGGATGGCGTGGCCGGCCAGGGTCACCAGCATGGTGTGCTCGACATTGTGATAGAGCGCGTCGCTGTTGCCGATGCATTCGATCGCGATCCGCGCGATCGAGGGCACCATCTCGACCAGTTGGGTCTGCGAAGAGCCGAAGCGGCGCTGCATGTATTCGCCGAGGAATTTGCCGAGCGCATCGGCCGCAAGTTCGGGAAGGGTCATCACGGCATTGACCTCCGAGATCGGGCGGTGAGCTTACGGCCTGCCGGCATTTCAGGGTAGTCCCACGATGTGACATAATCGTTGCGGCCGGACCGACCCGGCGCGGGACGGGAGCTGGTGGATGGGCGTCGATCTCTTGAACGTCAAAGGCTTGAGCGAGCTGGACCAAAAGGCTCCGGTCGTGATGGTCAACCTGATGCGGTTTCGCCAGCGGTCACTCGATGGTGACGGCTCGGGCTGGGATGCCTATCTGCGCTACAGCGCGCTCACCGTCCCCATGATCAAGGCGCGTGGCGGCACGCTGCTCTGGACCGGCAGCGCCGAGACGGTCGCGCTGGGCGAGCCGGCCGGCCAGCGCTGGGATTACCTCGCGCTGGTCTATTACCCGAGCGTCGCTGCCTTCCTCGACATGATGACCTCGGCCGATTACGAGACCCGCTGCGACCCGCATCGCCGCAACGGCTGCGAGGAGCACGTCATCATCGCGACGCGCGAGGCCTACAGCAAGTTCAAGGTCGGGTGAGGATACTCTCTTGCACCGCCACCCTGAGAGACTGTGAATGTGTGACTCTCGATGACGCAACAAACTTGATGTCGTCCCGGCGAAAGCCGGGACGACGAGGGGAGAGATTGCGCTGTATCCCCGTCACCCTGAGGAGCGCGAAGCGCGTCTCGAAGGGTCGACGGCCCCCGACTGGGGCCGATTCATGCTTCGAGGCGCGCAAGAGCGCGCACCTCCAGCGACAATGGCTTAGCCATTGCGCGGGGATGACGGGTTGATTAGCGGTGCCAGCGCCGCGTGGCAGGCTCCCTGCACAACGCGGCAAACCTCATCCCTTGACCGTCCCGCGCTCAGTGAGGCGAAGGTCGGATAACTTGTCAGCGCGAAGATCAGGTCGACGGCGTCCTTGCGGGCCTGCGGCGAGGCGGTCTTGCCGGCGATGCGGTCGATCAACGCGGTGACGGCGCGGCGGCGGCGTTCGTTGCGCTCGCTCACGGCTTCGGCGAATTCCGGATCGGTCGCCATCGCGTCGTGCAGGCGTCCGACCGCGGAATCGCGGCTCCAGAAACTGCAGAAGATCTCGACCATGCGGTCGAGCGCGGCGCATGGATCGGCCATCGCCATGGCGTCGGCGAGCTGATGCAGCCCGCCATGGCGCGCGATCTCGTCGAACACGGCTTCCAGCAGCCCGCGCCGCGAGCCGAACTGGTTGTAGACGGTCAGCCGCGTCACGCCGGCGGCCTTCGCCACCGTATCGAGCGAGAAGCGCGCAATGCTCTCGCCTTCGCGCAGCGTACGCGATGCCGCCTCGATCACGCGCTCGCGGGTCTCGGCGGCGGCGGCGCTGCGCGCCGGGCTCACATAGCTGCGCGGCGGCATCGGTTGGCCTTGCTTTCGTCAGATTGACTATACATTATGTATATCTAATTTCCAATGCCCTTTGGAGCAACCTCATGCAGACCGTTCTCATCATAGCCCTGTCCCTTCACGTCCTGTCATCGGTGTTTTGGGCCGGCTCCAGCTTCACTTTGGCGCGCACCGGCGGCCTCGGTGGCGAGAAGCTGCTGGTTCCGCAAATCGGCGCGGCGACGGTTGCGATCGTCACCGGCGCCACGCTGTGGCGCCTGGTCCATGAAGGTTCGTTCGCGCTGTCGGAGCAGATCCTGGCGGGCGGCGCGATCGCCGCACTGGCCGCCATCGTTGTGCAGATCATCGTCGGCGGCGGCGCGATCAGGCAGTTGCGCAATGGCGCCGCCGAACCGTCAGCCGCCCGTTCGCGGCTCGCGATCGCCCAGCGCATCGCGGCCGGGCTGCTGGCGATCACCGCGCTCTGCATGGGCGCGGCGCGCTATGCCTGACTCTTTCTTACCTCTCCCGCTTGCGGGGGAGGTCGCAGTGCATCGTAGATGCAATGCGGGTGGGGGCTCTCTCCACACACTGACCTTCTCGCAAGCGGAGACATCCCCACCTCAACCCTCCCCCGCAAGCGGGAGAGGGGGCGTAGTCCCGTTGAGGATGCAACATCTCTAGAACTTCCGCACCAGGTCCGCCGTGATCTCTTTCAGGCTGCGGATGCCCAGCAGCGCAAGATCGCGATCGATCTCGGCGTGCAGCAGCGAAATCGCGCGCGCTACGCCGGCTTCGCCCGCGACCACCGCGCCGTAGAGGAACGGGCGGCCGATCCAGACGAAATCGGCACCGAGCGCCAGTGCCTTGATCACGTCGGTGCCGCGGCGGATGCCGCCGTCCATCATGACGGTCATGCTGCCCTTCTGCGCTGCGATCTCCGGCAGCGTGCGCAGTGCGGAGACGGTGTAGTCGAGCTGGCGGCCGCCATGGTTGGAGACCATCACGCCGTCGCAGCCGTGCTCGCGCGCCAGCCGCGCGTCCTCCGGCGAGATCAGCCCCTTGACCACGAGCTTGCCGGGCCAGCGCTTGCGGATCAGCTCGACATGCTTCCAGGCGAGCTGGTCGCGGCTGCCGATGTTGCGCATCAAATTCTTGGACAGCACCGGCGGGCCCCGCTTGGCGTCCATGTTCTCGAAATGCGGCATGCCGTGATTGAACACGGTGCGCGCCCAGGTGTTCAGCAGCCAGTCCGGGTGGGTGATGGTGTCCCAGAACACCCGCGGCGTGATCTCGAGCGGCACCTGGAAGCCGTTGCGGATGTTGTTCTCGCGGTTGGGCGGCACCGGCACGTCGGCGGTGACGACGAAAGTGTCGTAGCCGGCCGCCGCGACGCGATCGACCAGCGGCTCGATCCGCTCGGGCAGGCCCGCGAGATACGCCTGGTACCAGGCCTGCTGATTGGCGGCGCGGACGTCTTCCAGGGTGATCAGCGAGGAGGCCGAGAGGATCATCGGGACATTGGCCGCGGCCGCGGCGCGCGCCAGCACGATGTCGCCGCGATAGGCGCACAGCGCCGACGAGCCCATCGGCGGGATCCCGAACGGCGAGGCGTAGCTCTTGCCGAACAGCGTCGTGGTCTGGTCGCGGCCGGAGACGTCCTTCAGCACCCGCGGCACGAAGCCGTATTCGTCGAAGGCCCGGCGATTGTCTGACCGCGCCGCGTCGGTCTCGGCGCCGCCGGAGATGTAGCCGTAGAGGAATTTCGGCAGCAGCCGCCGCGCCTGCGGCTCGAAATCGTCGAGCGTGAGATAGCGCCGCAAATGCCGGGGCACGGCGCTGGCTGCGCGGTTGACGGTTGCGGGCGGCGGGGAAGGGGCTGCGGTCCGGTCGTGCACGTTGAGCGTTTCCGTTGTTCTTGGTTCTTGGTTGGGGCTTCAGGTTAGCGCCTGCCGCCGCGCCCGACAATTTTCTCGTTGAACTGGTTGACGGACTGGCTGACATCGCTGAGCGTCTTGCGGGTCTCGGCGATCATGGTGCCGGACTTCTTGTCGAAGCTCTGGATCAGCTCGCGGAGCGAGATCACGGTCGGCAGCAGCTCGCCGCCATATTTGTCGCTGCCGAAGCTCTTCAGGAACTTGTCGGCGGACGTCAACTTGGCGTCGACAGTGCTGATGCCGTCGTCGGCGGCATCGATGAAGCCCGCGATCAATTCGCCATTGCCCGACAGCGAGTTGGTGAAGTTCTCGAGCCCGAGCAGCGAGTCCTTGATGTCGGCCTGGTTTTCGGTGATGACGCGATCGACATTGCGCAGCGCGACCCGCAGTTTCTCCTGGATGCCCATGGTGCCTTCGGCGTCGGCGGTCAGCTCGGGGATGCCGTCGGCGCCGAGCGGCGGCGGCGGCGCTTCGTCGGTGCCGCCGGTGAAGGAGATCGAGGCGATCCCGGTCAGGCCCTGGAATTCGAGACCGGCCTGGGTGTCCTTCTTGATCGGAGCGTTGCCCTCGATCCGCGTCATCGCCACCACGCGGTGGCGGTCGAGCCTGATCGACACCACCTCGCCGATCCGCACGCCGGCGAAGTTGACGCTGGCGCCGCGGCGCAGGCCCGACGCCGAGCCCTCGAACACGACGCGGAACGGCACCATCCGCTTGATGCCGGCATAGCGCTGATAGCCCAGCCAGCCGCCGAGCGAGCCGGCGATCAGGGCCAGCGTCAGGGTGCCGATCACAACATTGCTGGCGCGCGCCATGCAGACATCCGTTCGCGAAGCAGGGCTCGATCAATAGCGGATTTGACGGCGCTCGTCACCGCACCTGCGGACGCGGGGCAGCTCAGGCCGACTGCCTCCGCGATGCCGCGAAGACGCCGGCCAGCACCAGTGCGAAGCCGATGAAGTGGAAGGCCTGCGGATGCTCGCCGATGAACACGATCGACATGACGGTGCCGAACACCGGAACCATGTGGAAGAACGGCGCGGCGCGGTTGGCGCCGATCAGTTGCACACCGCGGTTGAAGCACAGATAGGCCACCGTCGAGGGGAACACCGCGACATAGAACAGCGACAGCAGGTTGCCGGTCGTGAGCTGCATCACCGGACGCGCGCCCAGTTCCCAGATCAGAAACGGGACCAGGAACAGCGCGCCGCAGCCGAAGGTGAAAGCCGCGACCGACAGCCCGTGGATCTTCGGCCGCTTCAGGGTCAGCACCGAGTAAAACGCGAAGATCACCAGCGCGGCGACGAAGATCAGGTCACCCTTGTTGAACTCGATCTTCGACAGCGTCGTGAGATCGCCGTGCAGCAGGATCACCAGCACGCCGGCGAGCGACAACAAGACGCCGCAGAGCTGCGCCAGCGTCAGCCGCGCGCCGAGCAGGATCAGCGACCACAGCGCGACCATCAGCGGCACGGAGGATTGCAGCAGCAGCGTGTTGAGCGCCTGGGTGTGCTCGAGCGCCCAATATTGCAGCGTGTTGAAGGCGCTGATGCCGGTCATCGACAGCAGCAGCATGATGCCGAGATTCTTGCGGATCGCGGGCCAGTCGCTGGCGAGGTGCTTCCAGGCAAACGGCAGGATGATCAGGAACGCCACGAACCAGCGCAGGAAGGACAGCGTCACCGGCGGAATGTGGCCGGCGGCGAGTCGGCCGACGATCGCGTTGCCGGCCCAGCACATCGCGGTGATGCACAGCAGCAGATATGGCTGGTTGGCGATCCAGGAGCCGGACGCGGGCGTTGTGGTGGAATCGGTGGCAGACATGCAAAGGGCCCGGGTTTACGGCGCCGCGGGCCGCCCAGCTGGCGTTGCCGGGCCGGTACGGATCTCCCCGGCGACCGTCACAGACACGGATTCCACCGTTCTATCAATGGTGATCGACGCATCGCGACCATGCGCGAAGGCCCCTTACGGAAGGCGCGATGGCGCTTTGCCTGGCAGGTCCGCAGCGGCAGCGCACGCCGAGCCGCCACGAGCCTCCTGTTCGAGCTTGATCTCCCCACAAGTGCGTTCCGCGGTTGCCGCGAGGGACAACCGCTTCGCACTTTTCCGGATCATGCTCTAGCCGGTCTCCGGCGGCGTGGTCTGGCGCTTGACGATCTGCTCGGCGAGCTCGATCAGGATCCGCTTGGTGTCGGGGTCCTTGACGTCGCGGAACACCCGCAGCATGCGCAACTCGAGCAGCGATTGCAGCGATTCCGACGCCTGGCCGCCGTGTGCCTGGGCTGTGGCGGCGGGCCGGCGATTGAGCATGTCGGCGGCGATCCCGAGCATCTCGGCGACGGTTGCAAGGCGGCCGGTCTCGATTTTCACGGTGCCGTCGACGCCGTTCTTCTGCAGGGAGGCGCCTGCGCACAGGATCTCGGCGAGATCTGCCTGCGACAGCCCGATTTCGCGCCAGCGCGCCTGCACCAGTTGATCGATCTGGTCGTCCTGCGATGTGCTCATGGTGCGCCTGGGCGATCTCCAGCTACGTCCGTCGACAGCATGTCCACGACGATGATTGGTAGCAAATGGAACAGCGGTTCGTCGCGACGGGACTTCTACGGATCATCCGGACCGACAATCGGTCCGGGCGCACCGGGCGAGGTGCGGGACGATCCGTGCTTTCACGACGGCTCGGCGGTCGGGCCGGGCGGGCACTGCAATACGCACCCATGGTCTGAAATTCCTGTCATCAGGCCGCAGCCTTATTATCAAGATCGTGTCCGAATGCAATCTGGGGGTGCTGGTCGAGGCGAATCCAACCCGAGTGTGTGACCTCGCCACAGTTCGCGGCGTTGCCGCTCACAGGTCGATGATCCCGAGCGCGATGCTCTTGGCCACCCCGTGCGTCTTGTTGGAGGCCTCGAGCTTGCGCAGCGCCTGCTTGATGAAGCCTTCGACGGTCTCCGGCGAAATGCCGAGGATCTGCGCGGTGTCGGCCACGGTCTTGCCGCGCGCTGCCCAGGCGATCACTTCCTTCTCCCGCCCCGTGAGCTTGATGGTCTCGGCGGCGTCGGCGGGCTTCAGGATGGTCGGCGCGTTGCGCTGGTCGCGGTTGACGATGTCCATCGCCCGCTGCACCCAGTAGATCATCAACAGATGCAGTTCATGGCGATGGCAGATGAACAGCTTGTCGAAGTCGCGCGGCTGGTCTTCCCAGAAGAACACCGTCGAGCTCGAATGCACGGCGCCGAGCCGGTCGCGATAATGGAAAGGCACCACGAAGCCGTCCTTGAAGCCGAACTCGCGGGCGGCATCCATCGTCTTGACCTCGGGCGCCCGCTTGTGGCCGCTGCGCTCCGGCAGCTTCAGGCCGCTCCAGCTGAACGGCGTGTTGGTGCGTCGCGACCGCGCCAGCGCCGGATCGGCATGGACGAACTCGTTCTGCACATACGCCCGCTTCCAGGCATCGGGATAGGTGCCGACATGATAGGGCAGATCAAGGTCGGGCCGACCGGCATCGACAAAGGCAAAGCCCGAGAAGCCGTAGTTCTGGATGACACGGTGCAATGACGAGCTGAGCTCGTCGATGGTGTCCGACGCCTCGATGGTTGAAATCGCGTCTACCAGGCCCATTGACTAAAACCCCCGGTTTCCGGGGGTACCACAGTTAACCCCTTTCGTTCCAGATGTTCCGCATTTGGAGGAAAGGATAATGCCGCATTCATTGGACGGCTATCATGCACTCATCACCAGGGAAGAGCTTGATCCGGAGCATGTCGGGGCGATGTTGCGGCTACGCAAGCGGCTGTTCGTCGACCATTGCGGCTGGCTTCTGAGCACGACCGGCGACGTCGAACGCGATCAGTTCGACTGCTGGTACACCGAGCACTGCCTGTTGTTCTCGGGTGTCGATCTGGTCGGCGGCTTTCGGGCGATCCGCACCGATTATCCCTACCTGACCAAGTCGGTGTTCCCGCAGCTTGCGGTGCGCCGCTTTCCGAGCCGCCGCGACGCCTGGGAGATCAGCCGTTTCGGCGTGCTGCCTGGTGTCGCGAGGTCGCGGACGGCACGCGTCAACTACGCGCTGATGTTCCGCTTCGCCGAGCTGCGCGGGGCGGCCGCGCTCGTGGCGCTCGCCGACCTTTCCTACGAGCGTTTCCTCACCCGCATGGAAATCCGCACCCGCCGCTACGGCCCGCCGCAGGTGATCGGCAATGATCGCATGGGCCGCCCGCTGACGGCGCTCGCCGGAGAAATCCCGCTTGGTCTTTCCGACAATCCCGGCCTGACCAAATTCCTCGACCTCGGACGACAATTGGAGATTCACGATGCCTCACATGTTCTCGGACGTTCGAGCATTCCAGCGTGACCCGCTGCGTCTGCTGCTGACGCGCGGCAACGAGGCCGAATCGGGGCTGGTGCCCCTGCGGCTCGGTCCCGCGCCCGTGTTTCTGGTGAACGATCCCGATCTGCTGCGCCCGATCCTCAAGGCGCCGGAGACCGACATCGGAAAGGGCAAGCTGATCAAGAAGCTGACGCCGGTGCTCGGCCGCAGCTCGCTGATGCTGAGCGGCGAGGAGCACAAGCGGCGGCGGACGGTGCTGCAGAAGCACATGGCCAAGGGCAGCGTCGAGAAATTCCTGCCGCATATGTGCGCCGAGATCCGCGCGGTCGGCGCCAGCCTGGCGCGGCTCGGCTCGTTCGATCCGCACCATGTCACCGCGATGCTGGCGTTGCGGACGATCTGCGTCGCGATCTTCGGCTCCCAGGTGATGTCGTCGGGTGACGAGGAAGCGCTGGTTCAGGCCGTCGGCGTGATCGAGGACGATCTCGCCGAGGAGATGTTCCGCGCCTTGCCGTTCGGTCCGGTGGCTTGGTACCGGCGCCGGCAGAACCGGGTCTGCGCCAAGCTTGCGATGTCGACGGTGGTGCAGCGTCTGCGCAGCAAGGCGGGCTCAAGCAGCGCGCTGCGGGATCTCGAGGCGCTCGGCCTCAGCGATCGCGATCTCGAGGACGAGATCCTGACACTGCTGCTGGCCGGCCATCACACCACGGGTTCGACGGCGGCGTGGATGTTCTACCAGATGGCCGCGGATCCCGCCCTGATGGACGACATTGCCGACGAGGCGGCGGAGTGCATCGGCGACGATGGCGAACTGCGGCTTGACGCGGTGAAGCGCGCCAATCTGAGCGCGACGTTCGTCAAGGAGGTCTGCCGGCTCTATCCCAGCGCCTGGTGGTTCTCGCGCGAGGTGATGCGGCCGGTGACGATCGGCGGGCGCGAGCTCAAGGTCGGCACCTCGCTGTTGATCTGTCCCTGGCAATTGCAGCGCGATCCCAGGCATTTCCCCGACCCGGACCGCTTTCTGATGACGCGGCGCTACAACACCGACGCCTACATCCCGTTCGGCGCCGGCCCGCGCGCCTGCGCCGGGATGGGGGTTGCGATGCTCGAATTGCAATTGCTCGCGCTCGAGATCGCCGCGGCCTATCGCTTCACCGCTGTCAGCCCGAATCCGGCGCCGTGGCCGAAAGCCTCGGTGACGCTGATTCCGCCGCCGATGACGATCGACATCGAAGTCCGCGAGATGCCATCGCGCATCCTGCATCTCGGCGAGGGAGCCGAGCGGCTGCCATACATTCCATCCGCCAGCGCGGCGTCCATCAGCTCATTACATTCGGTATCCCAATGACAACACACATCACGACGGCCGGTATCGGGCAGAGGGCAATGGATCAAGTGCAAATGCGCAGCTTGCGCGACGTCATCGCGGTCTTGATCGAGCAGCGCAGCATCGTGACGGCGGCCGGCGCGACCTTCGCCGCACATCTGCTCGACCTCGCGATCATGCAGCTCAGGCTCAACGTCAACGATATTTCGGCGGAGGAATTGTCCGGCCTGTCCGACTACGTCGGCGCGGAGTTCACCAGGGACAAGTCCTCGCATTGATCGCGTAGAGCGTTTTCGAGCGAGGGGGATCTAGTCCTGCGTCGCCACCAGCGCCTTCATCGCGGCGCCGGCGGCGAGCGCGGCGTCGTTCGGATCGATCTCGATCTGCAGGCCGCGCTGGCCGCCATTGACGAACACGGTGACATGGGTGAGCGCGGTCTCGTCGATCGCGGTCGGCACCTTCTTCTTCTGGCCGAACGGGCTGATGCCGCCGACATGGTAGCCGGTCAGCCGCTCGGCATCGGCCGGGCGCATCATCCTGGCCGACTTGCCGCCGAGGGCTGCGGCAAGCTTCTTCATGCTGACCTCGCAGTCCGACGGCACCACGGCGCAGACCGGCTTGCCGTCGACCTCCGCCATCAGCGTCTTCAGCATGCGGTTCGGGTCGACGCCGAGCGCCTCCGCCGCCTGCAGCCCGATGCTCTCGGCGCTCGAATCGTAGACATAGGTGTGGAGCTTGAAGGCAATGCCTAGCTTGCGCAGCGCAATCGTCGCTTGTGTCGAATTGGGCATGGTCCGGGCCGGTTGATACGGCGGAATGATCGCCGCAATGGGCCCGGCGATCAATCGCCCGTACGACCAGCGTCAGGCCACCCAACATTAAATTTCCGCCAGTCCGGCGCGACCGGGTGCGGCATGGAATTTTCAGGGGATATCAAAGGCTTGTCATCCCTCGAAAAGGCCTAAACGACCCCGTTCTTGCTTGCGCAGCCGACCCGCTTCCTTTATCCGGTAGGCGCCTTGCGTGCGCGCGGCCGGCCGCCGCGATTTGGGCTGGGCATATCATGCATGGTCGCTGTGGGCGGACGCGTTTTCGCCGCGATCATGGTCTCTGAAACACCTGAAGGGAACATCTTCGCAATGGCCAATGTTGTCGTCGTCGGCGCCCAATGGGGTGACGAGGGGAAGGGCAAGATCGTCGACTGGCTGTCGGAACAGGCCGACATCGTCGTGCGCTTCCAGGGCGGCCACAATGCCGGCCATACGCTCGTGATCAATGGCGAGACCTACAAGCTGGCTCTGCTGCCCTCCGGCGTGCTGCGCCCGAACAAGCTCGCGGTGATCGGCAACGGCGTGGTGTTCGACCCGCAGGCCTTCCTCGACGAGGTCGCCAAGCTGAAGGGGCAGGGCGTTGCGGTCGGGCCGGACAATCTGCGGATCGCCGAGAACGTCACGCTGATCCTGCCGCTGCATCGCGAACTCGACTCGCTGCGCGAATCCTCCAACGCCATTACCTCGATCGGCACCACCCGCCGCGGCATCGGCCCGGCCTATGAGGACAAGGTCGGCCGTAGAGCCATCCGCCTGATGGATCTCGCCGATCTCGATACCCTGCCGCACAAGATCGAACGCCTGCTGGCGCACCACAACGCGCTGCGCCGCGGCAACAATCTCGAGGAGATCGACGGCAAGAGCATCCTGTCCGAGCTGTCGGCGCTGGCGCCGAAGCTGTTGCCCTATGCCGAGACGGTGTGGCGGCTGCTCGACCTCAAGCGCCGCGAGGGCAAGCGCATCCTGTTCGAGGGCGCACAGGGCGCGCTGCTCGACGTCGACCACGGCACCTATCCCTATGTGACGTCGTCCAACACCGTGGCGGCGCAGGCCGCGACCGGCACCGGCATGGGCCCGGGTGCGGTCGGCTATGTGCTCGGCATCTGCAAGGCCTACACCACCCGGGTCGGCCAGGGTCCGTTTCCGACCGAGCTGAACGACGAGATCGGCGAGGAAATCGGCCGCCGCGGCAAGGAATTCGGCGTCAACACCGGGCGCAAGCGCCGGGTCGGCTGGTTCGACGCCATGCTGGTGCGCCAGACCGTCCGGACCTGCGGGATCGCCGGGCTGGCGCTGACCAAGCTCGATATTCTCGACGGCTTCGACAGCATCAAGGTCTGCATCGGCTACAAGCTCGACGGCAAGGAAATCGACCATCTGCCGGCGGGCGAGGGCGCGCAGGCTCGCATCGAGCCGGTCTATGAGATCATCGAAGGCTGGAAGCAGCCGACCGCCAATGCGCGGTCCTGGGCGGACCTGCCGGCCCAGGCCATCAAGTATGTCCGCCGGGTCGAGGAGCTGGTGGGGTGTCCGGTCACCCTGCTTTCCACCAGCCCGGAACGTGAAGATACTATTCTGGTACAGAATCCGTTCGAGGCTTAACGGGATATTACCTATATCCCACCAATTGTGTGGAAATGGCTGACTACTACCCGCTGATCGCCCGTGCCATCGCCGGACTGGACCCAACCGCCCCCGGCGAAGCCCGCCGCGCGCTGTATGCGCGGGCGCGGACGGCGTTGATCCAGCAACTCCGCGGCGTGCAGCCGCCGCTGTCCGAGTCCGAGATCACCCGCGAGCGTCTGTCGCTGGAAGAAGCGGTGCGCAAGGTCGAGTCCGAGGCCGCGCAGCGCGCCCGCGAGGCGTCGCGCCCGGGCGGCGGGGCTGCCCGCAGCAGCGACCCGCTGCGCCGTGCCAATCCAAGGCCGCCGGAGGCCAATTCCGCCGACAATGCCGCGCGCCCACGGCCGCCGGCCGATCCCCGACCGCCGCGCAATTTGCGCCCCGATGCGCCGCCGCCGGCTCCGCCGCGGCCGCAGAACCCGCAGGCTGCTGCCGGCACCGATACCCAGGCGCCGCAGGGCCGGCCGATGCCGCCGCGCCGTGGCGGCGAAGGCGCGCCGCCCCCGACGCCGCCGGCTGCCCCGGGTGTGCGTGGCTTCCGCGACATCACCGCCGATGCCGACGATCTCGGGCGGGCCGCGGCGCAGGCCAGCCGCAACGCGCGCAAGACCTACGCCAACGTGCCGTCGCCCTCGCCGGAATTCGACCGGCTCGAGCCGAGCCTCGAAAACCGCGGCGGCGATCCCGAGGCGCCGTATTCCTACGACGAGTCGATCGAGGAGGCGGAGCGCTACACGCCGCAGCCGCCCCAGGCGCCGCCGCCAACACGGACGCGGGTCAGCAATGCCGAGCGCGAGCCGAAACGGCCGCGTGTCGGATCGATGTTCCCGTTCAAGACCGCGATCGCGATCGGCATCCTGCTGATCCTGGTCGGCACCGGCTTTCTGTTCCACCAGCAGGCCACCACCTTCGTCAGCAGCCTGTTCAAATCCTCCGCTCCCGTCGAGGCGCCGAAGGATGCCGCGGCGACGCCTTCGAGCAAGAAGATCACCGACCGCGTCGGCCAGCCGTCGTCGACGGGCGAGCCGGTCGCTCCGGTGGCGCAGCGCGTCGTGCTCTATGACGAGGACCCGTCGGATCCGAAGGGCAAGCAATATGTCGGCTCGGTGGTCTGGCGCACCGAGCAGGTCAAGGGATCGGGCAACCAGAAGCCCGACATCGCGGTGCGCGCCGAGATCGACATCCCCGATCGCAAGTTCAAGATGACGATGTCGTTCCGCCGCAACACCGATTCATCGCTGCCGGCGAGCCACACCGCGGAATTGACCTTCATCCTGCCGCAGGACTTCGCCAATGGCGGCGTCGGCAACGTGCCGGGCATCCTGATGAAGTCCAACGAGCAGGCCCGCGGCACGCCGTTGGCCGGACTCGCGGTCAAGGTCACCGACGGCTTCTTCCTGGTCGGCCTCTCCAATGTCGACGCCGACCGCTCGCGCAATCTGCAGCTCCTGAAGGAGCGCTCCTGGTTCGACGTGCCGCTGGTCTACACCAACCAGCGCCGCGCGATCATCGCGATCGAAAAGGGCGCCCCCGGCGAGCGCGCCTTCAACGACGCCTTCGCGGCGTGGGGTGAGTAACGGCCTCAGCACTCACCTCGGTCCTCACGATCTCATCGCCCGGCGCTGTCCGGGCGATTCCGTATCGCAGCGAAGTCTGGCTGTTGCAGCGCATCGAGGCGATGATCCCGGAACATTGCCGGGCGCTTTGGATTTTCCCTAGAACCGTCGCGTGACTGCGTTACACTCGGCCCGATGTCGGGCAGGGGCACGCCATGAAACGCTATCTGATCTTCGCAGCCATCGGGCCGTTCATCGGCGGCTTCCTGCTGCTGCTCATGACCACCTATCAGTCCGGCTACTGGACCGAGACCAATGGCGGCGAAGTGGCGAAGCTGCTCGTCGTGTTCGTGAAGTCGCTGCAATACAATTATCTGTTCGGCATCGTGCCGTCGCTGATGTTCGGCGCGATCGACGACATCCTGATGCACATGCGGCGGATCACGCCGACGGTGCGGATGCTGATTGTCGGCGCGGTGGCGTTCGTCGGCGCGGCGCTGACCTACGCCTCCCACGGCTCCGAAAGCGGCGCCGTGCAGTTCATCCTCTATGGGCTGGTCGGCTTCATCCCGGGCGTGATCACGTCCTGGCTGGCGCACAAATATGCCGAAGAGCAGCACGTGCCGGCGACGCCGGCATCCCAGCATTAGGGCATGTAACCGCTTCCTTTTGAAAAGCAGAAATACTCGACTTTGATGTGATCGACGATCTCTGACCGGTCGGCGCATTGAGCGTATCGCGGCCGGACAGGAGACGGTGATTGACGCACGGTGAGCCGGGGGGCGCGCTATTAGCACAACCTTGTCAATCTATTAGGCGCCGGCTGTAAGCCGCACGCATCGTCGTTCATGCAACTGTCACATGGGCGTCATGTAAACGTAGTCCCAATGTCACACGGTCGCTTTTGTCCTCCCGCGGCCGTGAGGGCGATCATATGAGCGATGTAGCGTTACCTGGTTCGATCGAGCCCGCGCGGCGCCGCGGTCCCGATCTCGAGAAAGGTTTTCATCCTCTCACCGGCATTATCTATCTCGGCGTGGTCGGCGCCGCGCTGCTGTTCGTCGCCTACAGCATTTACGCGGACGTTGGCGCGACGGGTCCCGGCAAGACCTCTTACGCAGCGTTCCTGCTGCTGTTCGTGGCGCTGCTGATCTCGCTCGGCTTCGAATTCGTCAACGGCTTTCACGACACGGCGAACGCCGTCGCGACCGTGATCTACACGCGTTCGATGCCGGCCCACATTGCCGTGGTTTGGTCGGGGATGTTCAACCTGATCGGCGTGCTGCTCTCCAGCGGAGCCGTTGCTTTCGGCATCGTCTCGCTGTTGCCGGTCGAACTGATCCTTCAGGTCGGCAGCAGTGCCGGTTTCGCCATGGTGTTTGCGTTGCTGATCGCCGCCATCATCTGGAACGTGGGCACCTGGTATTTTGGATTGCCCGCCTCGAGTTCGCACACGCTGATCGGATCGATCATGGGCGTCGGTATCGCGAACGCGCTGATGCACGGACGAGAAGGGACCTCCGGCGTGGATTGGTCGCAGGCCGTCAACACCGGCAAGGCGCTGCTGCTGTCGCCACTGTTCGGATTTGCGCTCGCGGCCATCCTGCTCTACGGGCTGAAAACCGCGCTGCTCCGCGCAACGCCGGCGCTGTTCGGCGAGCCGAAAGGCGACCAGCCGCCGTCCTGGTGGATCCGCGGCATCCTGATCCTGACCTGCACCCTGGTCAGCTTCTTTCACGGATCGAACGACGGTCAAAAAGGCATGGGTCTCATCATGCTCATCCTGATCGGCGTCGTCCCGACCGCCTATGCACTCAACCGCGCGATGCCTGCGAGCCAGATCGCGGCCTTCACCGCGAATTCGGCGGCGGCGAGCAAGGTGATCGAGGATAGGGGAGCCGATCGCAAGGTGACGGGCAATCCGCGTCCGGCGGTGACGAACTACATCGCCCTTCGGCAGCTCACCGACGAGACCTATCCGTCACTCGCCGTTCTCGTCGGCGAAATCCGCGACCAGGTCGTGCAGTACGGTTCGCTGGCGAAATTCCCGGCCGAGACCGTCGGCAACACGCGCAACGACATGTACCTGGTGTCGGAGGCGCTGCGCTCGCTCATGAAGGGCAGCGACAGCGGGCTGAACGATGCCGATGTTGCGACGCTCAATCGCTACAAGGGCTCGCTGGATGCCGCCACCAAATTCATTCCGTCCTGGGTGAAGATTGCGGTCGCCATCGCGCTCGGCCTCGGCACGATGGTCGGCTGGAAGCGAATTGTCGTGACGGTGGGTGAGAAGATCGGCAAGGCCCATCTGGCCTATGCGCAGGGTGCCTGCGCCGAGATCACGGCGGCGGCGACCATCGCAGCGGCGGACGGATACGGCTTGCCGGTGTCGACGACGCATGTGCTGTCGTCCGGCATCGCCGGCACCATGACCGCAAACGGATCCGGCCTGCAATGGTCGACCATCCGCAACATCGCCATGGCCTGGGTTCTGACCTTGCCGGTGGCGATGCTGATCTCGGGCGTTCTCTACTTCGTATTCGCGCATTTGTTTTAGCCGGAGCAGCAAGACAACCGGATGCATCAGATCTGCATCCAGGTTCGGGGAAAGGAATTTCGAGTGGCAGATGCAAGCTTCAGCCTTCTGACGGGCAACGATATCGAAACGCGCCTGGTGCGGGCCGGTGGGATTATTTTTCGCGAGGGCGAGCAGGCCAACGAGCTGTTCGTGATCAAGAGCGGCTATGTGCGCATTCAGGTCGGTAACAAGACCATGGCGGACCTGCCGGCGGACACGATCTTTGGCGAAATGGCGTTGATCGACAACGAGCCAAGAAGTGCGACCGCCGCGGCGCTCACGGATGTCGAGCTCGTCCCGGTCTCGGAAAAGCAGTTTCTCTTCCTCGTCAGCCAGACGCCGCACTTTGCCCTCAAGGTGATGAGGACGCTGGCCCAGCGGCTCAGAACCATGAACAAAGGCGTCTTCTAAAGCGCGATGAGATTGGGTTGAATCTAGGCGAGGCCAGCATCCAGTCTCGCGCCATCGATTTCAATCGTTGCTTCCGCCGCCGCTTCGGCTTGACGCCGTCGGCGGCACGCGGCACTTGACGCGTGAACGCAATCCGGCCTTGAACGTGACACAGTGGTAATGTGACGCAACTTGAACCACCTGCCTGCGTTACCATGTGATGGCCATGCCCGAGGACGACATTTTCTCCCCCCACGCCACGCGATCGCGGCCGCCTTTCGGCGGGGCGCAGGCGCGCGGCAAGGTTATCGATCAGGACGGGCGCGAGCTCGGCGATGGCCCGCTGCATTCGCAGTTCCAGGGTTTTCAGGGAGCCTTTACGGAAGGCTTCAGCTTCGACTTCCGCAACTCCACCGCCAACCCGTTCGGCAATCTGACGCGCGAGGAGCGGCTGGCGCGGCTGGAGATGATCGCAAAGCTGCTCGACGTCGCCTTCGTCGTGCCGGGCACCAATGTCCGCTACGGCATCGACGGGCTGATCGGCCTGATCCCGGTGATCGGCGATCTCATCACCACCGCGATCTCGCTGTGGCTGGTGCGCGAGGCCCGTCTGTTGGGCGCGCCCTGGCACATCACCGCGCGCATGCTCGCCAATGTCGCGGTCGACGGCGTGGTCGGCATGGTGCCGGTGGCGGGCGATGCCTTCGACGTCATGTTCCGCGCCAATATCCGCAATGTGCGGATGCTGCGGCGCTGGCTCGACAAGCAGCCCAGGCTCTAGAGCCTATTCCGTTCCGATTGAATCGGAACGGGCCTCTCGATTCTTGTTTTGACGCGTTTTCTTCACGCGAACCGGTATCCACTTCGCTCGAAAACGCTCTAACCCCAAAACAAAAGCCCCCGGATCGGTCCGAGGGCTTTTCGTTGAGCGACGCGTAGAAAGTCTACGCGGCGTCGGCGTCGGTCTGGGCCGGCTCGGCGCGCGGACGGCGCGGCAGCGGGAAGCCTTCGCTCTCATACAGCGAACGGATGCCGTTCTGGTCGAAACGGGCTTCCTCGACCTGGAGATAGGCGCCGTTCAGCGAATCCGCCGGCAGCTGCTCCATCGCGAACTGCACGGCCTCGGCAGCAGTGCCGAAACGGCGGTAAGCAAAGCCGGCCCGCTTCTTCTTGCGGATCGCGGCAGGGAACAGTTCGGCGGACGTGTTATAGTTGAACGGACGCAGGGGACGCATGGTCGACGACCTCTTGTGTTCTTGGCATAGAGCGGCGAAAGGGATTTTGGGGGACGGCGGCCTACAATCGGCGGCGCGCCGTACATGTCATTTCGATCCCTAATATAGGCCTCTTTGACAAAAATGCGACCCCAGAAGCGCCCCCGGCAGGGCACATGCTGAATCCGCGCATAGCACGCGGCCAATCAAAATAACTCCATTTATTTCAATGGCTTATAGCCATTAAATCTTGTCGAGCCAGGCCAGGATCACGACCACGATCAAAATCACCCCGAAAAGGCCCATTCCGGAGTGGCCGAGACCATAGCCGTAGCCGCGGATGCGGCCGCTATAGCCGCCCAGCAGGATAACCAGCAGGAGGATGATGAGGATCAGTCCGAGCGACATGGCGCCCTCCTCAGAAGAGGCGGCGGCCGCTCGGCGAGACGCCGACGGCCCCGCGAATTCGGAGCAAAGCACATTCCGGGGCGCGAGTCGTTAAATTCGTCGTCATTCCGGGGCGATGCGCAGCATCGAACCCGGAATCTCGAGATCCCGGGTTCAGTCCTGCGGACTGCCCCGGGATGACGGCTTCGCCGTCATTTCTTGCTTTCGTCGATCGGGAGCACCTTCAGCGGGGTCGGGTAGGGCTCGACCCGCAGCGAGTCGCTGGCGATCAGGCCGATCTTGTGCAGCGGCGCCTGTTCGAGATCGCCGGAGGCGGATTTGTGCACGGCATACTGCCAGACGCTCATCGAGCCCTTGGCGACCAGCATCTTGGCGATGCCGCCGGCATTCTGGCCTTCGACCTGGGCGAGGTCGGCGTCCGTCAGGCCGATGACGATTTCGTCCTTGGAGGTGATGACCTTGAACAGCGAGATCTTGTCGGCGGCGAACGCCGGCACGCTCACGGCGCTCCCGATGACGAGACTGGCAAGACCGAGACCAAACAAAAGCTTTGCTGGAATTGGCGACATCGAAATTTCCTTGTGTTTATGCACGCGAACGGGCGACCGGGCAAAACAAAACCCCGCGCGACCGGTTCTTGGTCGCGCGGGGCGGAGAAATTGTTCGACGTTAGGCCAGGATATTTGCCAGATCCACCGTCGTCATTGCCGGGCTCGACCCGGCAATCCATCCAGGAGTTGGCGGCCGTTATTTCTTCTCGTCCAGCTTCAGCGCCGCCGAGTTGATGCAGTAGCGCAGGCCGGTCGGGCCGGGGCCGTCGTTGAAGACATGGCCGAGATGGCCGTCGCATTTCGAGCACAGCACCTCGGTGCGGATCATGCCGTGGCTGATATCGCGCTCCTCGTCGACATGGCTCTCGACCGCGGGCTTGGAGAAGCTCGGCCAGCCGCAGCCGGAATCGAACTTCTGGTCGGATTCGAACAGCGGCTGCCCGCAGCCGGCGCAGACATAGGTGCCCTTGCGGGGATCATGTTCATATTCGCCGGTGAAGGGCCGCTCGGTCGCCTTTTCCCGCAGCACGGCGTACTGCATCGGCGTCAATTCCTTGCGCCACTCGGCCTCGCTCTTGCGGACCTTGCCGTCGGTTTTGGTATCGGACATTCAACCTCCTTTGCGAGATGCTCAGTTGGTGACCTTGGCGCTGCTCACCAGCGTCGGCTTCTCGATGTAATTCTCCGCGAAGATCTTCTTCAGGTTCTCGACCTTCGGGATGTCGTTATACGCAATATAGGGCTGGTTCGGGTGCAGCGTCAGATAGTCCTGGTGGTAACCCTCCGCCGGATAGAACGCCTCCAGCGCGCCGACCTTGGTGACGATCGGCTTCTTGTAGACCTTGGCCGCGTTGAGCTGGGCGATATAGGCGTCCGCCACCTTCTTCTGCTCGTCGCTGGTCGTGAAGATCGCCGAACGATATTGCGTGCCGGAGTCGGGGCCCTGGCGGTTCAACTGGGTCGGGTCATGCACGACCGAGAAGAAGATCTGCAGGATCTTGCCGTAGGAGATCTTCTGCGGGTCGTACTTGATCTCGACGGACTCGGCGTGCCCGGTGGCGCCGGTCGAGACCTTCTCATAGTCGGCGTTCGCCTTGCTGCCGCCGGAGTAGCCGGACACCGCGCTGACGACGCCGGCGGTGTGCTGGAACACGCCCTGCACACCCCAGAAGCAGCCGCCGGCGAGCACCGCGGTCTTGATGCCGGTTTCCGGCGCGCTCGCCGCCGGCGCCGGGATGACCACGGCATCCTCGGCGGCAAGCGAGGGCGCAACGGCAAAAGCGGCAACGGCCAGCGCGCCGATCGCGGCGGCGCCAAGCGAGAGGCGGCTGAGGGAGCTTTTGGGCATGGGTTCCTCGTGGGATCGCATTTGGGGGCCAGTCTAGAGCGGGAGCCGGCATTGGCAAACCGGGCCGGCTGCTCTGACGTTTCAAAATACGGGCGCGGGGCCGTTTTGTTACGGCGCCGGCCACACAGTTTCGTGAGGGAAATCAGCGAGGTTCAGGGATGACGGTGGATGGATTTTTGCACGCGGCCTCTCCACGCCCGTCGTCCTGGCGAAAGCCAGGTGAACTCAGGGGACCCATAGCCACCAAATGTACCAGTAGGCGGGATCGTGGCCCCCAGCGTCGCGCAACAACAAGCAGCCGGGGTAATGGGTCCTGGCTTTCGCCAGGACGACGCTGAATGTTGGCGCCCTCTGCGAGTCATACACTCAGCTGCTGTCAGGATGACGTCGGCGCCTGCGGGACGATCACACCACCACGCTCAGCCGCTTCGCGGCGCGCGTGATGCCCGTATACAGCCACCTCGCGCGCGAGTCCTGGAACGCAAAGCTCTCGTCGAACAGCACCACGTCGTCCCATTGCGAACCCTGCGACTTGTGCACGGTTAGTATGTATCCGTAGTCGAACTCGTCATAGGGCTTGCGCTGCTCCCACGGAATGCCCTCGATGCCGCCGTCGAAGCATTCGCCGCGCACCGACACCTTGGTGACTTTGTGGCCGAAATCCTCGTCCGGCATCACGCGCATGGTGATGATCTTGGACTTCGACTGCGCGCGCGCCTTGACCCGCCACAGGCCGCCGTTGAACAGCGCCTTCTTGCGGTTGTTGCGCAGGCAGACCAGCTTGTCGCCGGCGACCGGGAGAGGATCTTCGATGTTCAGCCGCTGCCGCATCCGCATGTTGTAGGCGCGGCGGGTGTTGTTGCGGCCGACCAGCACCTGGTCGGCGCGCATCACGCGGTCCGGATCGAGCTCCTTCCGCGACACCACTTCGCTCTCGCCATGGCGGCCGATCTCGAGCTCGCGGCCCTCGCGGATATCCATCGACATCCGCACGATCGGATCGTCCTGCGCCTGGCGGTGCACCTCGGTCAGCATCGCGTCCGGCTCGGCGTCGGTGAAGAAGCCGCCGCCCTGGATCGGCGGCAATTGCGCGGGATCGCCGAGCACCAGCAGCGGGCAGTCGAACGACATCAGATCGCGGCCGAGCTCGGCGTCGACCATCGAGCATTCGTCGATCACGATCAGCTTGGCCTTCGAGGCCGGCGCGTCGTCCCACAGCTCGAAACTCGGCTGCTCGACGCCCGACTCGCGGGCGCGGTAGATCAGCGAGTGAATCGTGGAGGCGCTGTCGCAGCCCTTGTTGCGCATCACCAGCGCCGCCTTGCCGGTGAAGGCCGCGAATTTCACCTCGCCGTCGACGCCCTCGGCGATGTGCTGGGCCAGCGTGGTCTTGCCGGTTCCGGCATAGCCGAACAGGCGGAACACCGGCGGTGTCCCGTTCTGGCCGGGCTTGGCTTTCAGCCAGTCGGCAACGGCTTTCAGCGCGGAATCCTGATGCGGCGTAAAGGTGGTCATGGGGCTTTCGGAAGAATGAGCGCGCGAGCGATAGCGCCGCGACTCACACCCGCACAAGCTAAACATTCATGCGTCCCAAGCAAGCCGTCTCCCGCTACACGGAATTGGGGTTTCGCGCCCGAGGCTAGACTTGGTCTGCCCCGCCACTAGACTGACCGAAAACAACAAGCGGTCGGGGACGGACCTTGGGAGTGACGCCATGAAATTCGGCATCTTTTACGAGCTGCAACTGCCGCGCCCCTGGAACGACGGCGACGAGCTCCGGCTCTACCAGAACGCGCTGACCCAATTGGAGACTGCCGACCGGCTCGGCTACGACTACGCCTGGGTCGTCGAGCATCATTTCCTCGAGGAATATTCGCACTCGCCGGCGCCGGAATCCTTCCTTGCTGCCGCGAGCCAGCGCACCAAAAACATCCGGCTCGGCCACGGCATCTTCCAGCTCACCACCAATCATCCCGCGCGCGTCGCCGAGCGCGTCGCGGTGCTCGATCTGCTCTCTAACGGTCGCTGCGAGTTCGGCATGGGCGAGAGCGCCTCGATCACCGAGCTGACGCCGTTCGGCCGCGACATGGAGACCAAGCGCGAAGTGTTCGAAGAAGCCGTGCAGGCGATCTTCCCGATGTTCACCAAGGTCGGCACCGAGCATCACGGCAAGTATTTCGACATCCCGCTGCGCAATGTCGTGCCGAAGCCGGTGCAGAAGCCGCATCCGCCGCTCTGGATGGCGTGCTCGCAACTGCCGACGATCGAACGCGCCGGGCAGAACGGGTTCGGCGCGCTCGGCTTTCAGTTCGTCAGCGCCGAGGCGGCGCATGCCTGGGTGCACGCCTATTACAACGCGATCACCAAGCGGCTGAAGAAGCTCGCCGACTACGAGACCAATCCCAACATGGCGCTGGTCTCGTTCTTCATGTGCGCCGAGACCGATGAAGAGGCGCGCAAGCGCGCCGACGGCGCGACCTTCTTCCAGTTCGCGCTGCGCTATTACGGCCAGGCGCAGAACCGGCAGCGGCCTGCGCCGGGCACCGTCAACATGTGGGACGAGTACAACAAGTGGAAGCGCGAGAATCCGGAGGCGCAGGAGGCTGCGCTGCGCGGCGGCCTGATCGGCTCGCCGGAAACGATCGCTAAAAAGCTGCGGCGCTTCCGCGCCTCGCATATCGACCAGGTGATCCTGCTCAACCAGGCCGGCAAGAACACTCACGAGCACATCTGCGAGTCGCTCGAATTGTTCGGGAAAGAGGTGATGCCCGAGTTCCAGCACGATCCCGAGCACGATGCCTGGAAGAAGGGCGTGCTCGACGGCTCGATCCAGCTCGAGGAGATCGACACCCAGGCGTTCTCGGACCGCTATGGCACACTCGCGGTCAATGTCGGCCCGAAGACCGCAGCCGCCGGCTGAATTGATGCGCAGCCACCTCGCGATCGCGTGAAGAAAATAATTCGCTACGCGCGACCTGCGCCTTGAACGAAACGGCACGCGCGATGCCTGCACCGAAGTGCAGGCATCGCTATTTTTGTGCGGTGCTCGACAGCTTCATTCGCGCGCCCCATCATCCTGACAACGCATGATCGCGCGTCGAGAAACGCGCTCGATCGTCAGGAGAGTTTTGGAATGAAGCGTCGTGAGTTCCTTCAGCTGTCGTTCGTCGCAGCCGCCACTGCCGCGCTGTCACGAAACGCGCAGGCCCAGGCGAACGCGAAGGAAATTCGTATCGGTTACCAGAAGAACGGCGTGCTCGTCATCACGCGCCAGCGCGAGGCCTTGGAAAATCATTTCAAGCCGCAGGGCGTCGGCGTGAAATGGGTCGAGTTCTCCTCGGGCCCGCCGATGATGGAGGCGATGAATGTCGGCAGCGTCGACTACGGCGCGGTCGGCGATTCCCCGCCGATCTTCGCCCAGGCCGCCGGCGCGGCCATCGTCTATGCCGCCGCGCAGCCGATCATCAACGGGTCGGGCATCCTGGTGCCGCAGAATTCGGCAATCACAGCCATCGCCGATCTCAAGGGCAAACGCGTCGGCTTCACCAAGGGATCCAGCGCGCACAACGTCGTGATCCAGACGCTGGAGAAAGCCGGGCTGACCTATGACGACATCACGCCGGTCTATCTGACACCGCCGGACGCAGGTCCTGCCTTCGCCAATGGCGGCATCGACGCCTGGGCGATCTGGGATCCGTATTTCGCCATCGCCGAGACCAGGCAGAACGGCCGCATTCTGGTCAAGACCCGCGACATCACCAAGACCAACGCGTTCTACATCGCCAACCGCGACTTCGCGAACAGGCACGGTGCCCTGCTGCAGCAGATCGTCGATGTCACGACATCGACGGCAAAATGGGCCGAGGCGAATCCCGACGAGGTCGCGAAATCGCTCGCGGCCGTCACCGGCGTCCCGCTCGATATCCAGACCATCGCGGCGAGGCGGGCCGGCTTCTCGGTCGGCCCGGTGACCGACGACATCATTGCGACCCAGCAGGGCGTTGCCGACCGCTTCTTCAAGCTCGGCCTGATCCCGAAGCAGATCGCGATCCGCGACATCGTCTGGCGCAACACCCAGACCTGATCGGCGCGCGCTTGGTCAATTCAGTGCAGAGGATATTCCCATGACGCGTTTATTTCGACGCTGGGTTGCCCACGCGGTGCTCTCGGTCAGCATCGTCGCGGCGACCGTCAGTGCCTCCTATGGCGAGGAGAAAGTCGTCCGCATCGGCTATCAGAAATACGGCAAGCTGGTGCTCTTGAAGAGCAAAGGCTCGCTTGAAGAGAAGCTGAAATCGGTCGGTACCAAGGTGGTGTGGACCGAGTTTCCGTCGGGGCCGCCGCTGCTCGAAGCGCTCAATGTCGGCGCAATCGATTTCGGCAACACCGGCGAGGCGCCGCCGATCTTCGCGCAGGCTGCCGGCGCGCCGATCCAATATGTTGCCTACGAGCCGCCAGCGCCGAAAGGCGAGGCGATCCTGGTGCCGAAGGACAGCCCGATCAAATCGGTGACCGATCTCAGGGGCAAGAAGGTCGCACTGAACAAGGGCTCCAACGTCCACTATCTGCTGGTGAAGGCGCTGGAGAAAGCCGGCGTCAAATATTCCGAGATCGAGCCGGTGTTCCTGGCGCCGGCCGATGCCCGCGCGGCGTTCGAGCGCGGCGCTGTCGATGCCTGGGTGATCTGGGATCCGTTCCAGGCCGCGGCCGAGGCTGCGACCGGCGCGCGCACAATTGCCGACGGCACCGGCGTCGTTGCCAACTATCAGTTCTACTTCGCCGCGAAGAAGTTCCTGCAGAACGATCCGAAGATCGTCGAGCTCGTGCTGGCGCAGCTCAGCGAAGTCGATGACTGGGCCAAGGGCGACATCCACGCCGTCGCCGAACAGCTGGCGCCGAGCATCGGCCTGTCGGTGCCGGTGGTCGAGGTCGCGCTGAAGCGGCAGGCCTACGGCATCAAGCCGGTCACCGACGCCGTGATCGCGGATCAGCAACTGGTCGCCGACACGTTCTTCGCGCTCGGCCTGATCCCCAAACAAATCAAGATTTCCGACGTCGCATGGAGACCGGGCACGTGAGCACCCCAACCAACGCCAACATCCTCTGGTTCCTGCCGACCCACGGCGACAGCCGCTATCTCGGCACGTCGATCGGCGGCCGCGAGGTGAACTTCAACTATTTGCGCCAGATCGCGCAGGCCGCGGATCAGCTCGGCTATTACGGCGTGCTGCTGCCGACGGGACGAAGCTGCGAGGATTCCTGGGTGGTGGCCTCGGCCGTTGCGCCCTGGACCGAGCGGCTGCGCTATCTCGTTGCGGTCAGGCCCGGCCTGCAGTCGCCGAGCGTTGCCGCCCGCATGACCGCGACCTTGGACCGGCTGTCGAACGGCCGTCTCCTGATCAACGTCGTCACCGGGGGCGATCCGACCGAGAACAAGGGCGACGGCATCTTCCTCGACCATGATGAGCGCTACGCGGTGACCCGCGAGTTCCTCAACGTCTATAGCGATCTGCTCGCCGGCAAGACGGTCAATGTCGAAGGCCAGCACATCAGGATCGAGGACGGCCGCCTGCTGTTCAATCCGGTGCAGTCGCCGCGCCCGCCGCTGTATTTCGGCGGCTCGTCGGACGCCGGCATCGACGTCGCGGTCGACACCGTCGACAAATATCTGACCTGGGGCGAGCCGCCGGCGCAGGTCGCCGAGAAGATCGCCAAGGTCAAGGCCGTTGCCGCGCAACGCGGCCGCAAGCTGTCGTTTGGCATCCGCCTGCATGTGATCGTGCGCGAGACCAACGCGGAGGCCTGGAAGGCCGCCGACGAATTGATCCAGTACGTCACCGACGACACCATCGCTGCCGCGCAGAAGATCTTCGCGCGGATGGATTCGGTCGGCCAGCAGCGCATGGCGCAGCTGCATGGCGGACGGCGCGACAAGCTCGAGATCAGCCCGAACCTCTGGGCCGGCGTTGGCCTGGTGCGCGGCGGGGCCGGCACCGCGCTGGTCGGCGATCCCCAGACCGTCGCTGCACGCATCAAGGAGTATCAGGACGTCGGCGTCGATACCTTCATCATGTCGGGCTACCCGCATCTCGAGGAAGCCTACCGGTTCGCCGAGCTGGTGTTCCCGCTGCTGTCGCTGGCGCAGCCGGGCAACGTGACGCCGATCCGCGTCAACACCGGGCCGTTCGGCGAGACCATCGGCAACGACTACCGTCCGCAGAAGCAGGCATCGCAATCATGAGCTTGATCGATTCACTCCCGCGCGTCGGCGCGCCGAAACTCCCCAAGGTCGACGGGCTGATCCCGTGGATCGTGCCGCTTGCGATCGTGCTGGTCTGGCAGCTTGCCTGCGTCACCGGCTTTGTTCCCTCGCGCGTGCTGCCGGCGCCGACCGATGTCGCGCTGGCCGGCTGGAAGCTGTTGCTGTCCGGTGAGCTGGTTCGCAATATCTGGGTCAGCTTCTGGCGCGCTTCGATCGGCTTTGTGATCGGTGGCGGCATCGGCTTCGCATTCGGGCTCGCCAACGGGCTCTCGCAGCTGTCGGCGAAGCTCACCGACACCACGCTGCAGATGGTGCGCAACATTCCGCATCTGGCGTTGATCCCGCTCGTCATCCTGTGGTTCGGCATTGACGAGTCGGCAAAGCTGTTCCTGGTCGCGCTCGGCGTGTTCTTCCCGATCTATCTCAACACGCTGCACGGCATCCGCACCGTCGATCCGCAATTGATCGAGATGGGCCGCATCTACGGCATGACCGACGGCGAGTTGTTCCGCCGGGTGATCTTCCCAGGCGCGCTGCCCTCGATCTTCGTTGGGCTGCGCTTTGCGCTCGGCATCATGTGGCTGACCTTGATCGTCGCCGAGACCATCGCGGCCTCGTCGGGCCTCGGCTACATGGCGATGCAGGCGCGCGAGTTCATGCTGATCGACGTCGTCGTGCTCTCGATCCTGATCTACGCCTTGCTCGGCAAGCTCGCCGACAGCGCCTCGCGGGCGCTGGAGCGGCTGACCCTGTCGTGGCACCCCGCCTTCCAGAAGAAGTGAGAATGAGAATGCATGAAGCGCTTCGTTTCCAGCCGGTCGACGCCGAACCGGTCGACCGTGCCGACGTCGTCGCGAAGTCGCGGCATTTGCGGCGCGTGACGGAAGGCGCGGCCCGCGGCCTGTCGCTGACCATCCGCGGCCTGCGCAAGGCGTTCGGCGACAATGAGGTGCTGCGCGGCATCGACCTGCACATTCCGGCCGGTCAGTTCGTCGCGATCGTCGGCCGCAGCGGCTGCGGCAAGAGCACGCTGCTGCGCCTGATCGCCGGCCTCGACGCGCCGACGGCGGGAGGCATCGCCTTTGGCGAGCAGCCGCGCGCGCAGGACGTCCGCGTCATGTTCCAGGAGCCGCGCCTGCTGCCGTGGGCGCGGGTGCTGTCCAATGTCGAGGTCGGGTTGGGGCGCGAGCGCTCATCCGCGGACGCGCAGGCGCGCGCCGAGCGCGCGCTGGTCGAGGTCGGCCTCGGCGACAAGCGCGGGGAGTGGCCCTCGGTGCTGTCGGGCGGCCAGAAGCAGCGCGTGGCCCTGGCGCGGGCGCTGGTCTCCCAGCCGCGCGTGCTGGCGTTCGACGAGCCGCTCGGTGCGCTCGATGCGCTGACGCGCATTTCGATGCAGCAATTGCTGGAGCGGGTCTGGCGTGACCAGGGCTTCACCGCGATCCTGGTGACGCACGATGTCGCCGAGGCGGTTGCGCTTGCCGACCGCGTGCTGGTCATCGAGGACGGCCGGATCGCCGAGGATGTCACGATCGACCTGCCGCGGCCGCGCCGGCGCGGTTCGGCCGAGCTCGCCGCGCTGGAAGGCGAGATCCTGAAGCACCTGCTCGAGGGCAGCGAAGACACGTCCGGTCTGTGAGGTCGCCATGAATTCCATCGTCCGCAATGTTTCGATCGAGCCCGCGGTGGCGGCCGATGAATTTCGTGGCGCGATGCGCCATCTCACCGGTGGCGTCAGCGTCATCACGGCCGGCCGGGGCAAGGAAATCTCGGGAATGACAGTGACCTCGGTGTCGTCGCTCTCAGTCGAGCCGCCGTCGCTGATCGTCAGCGTCAACCGCGCGGCCTCGTCATGGCCGTTGATCGCGCGCCATGGCGTGTTCGGCGTCAACATCCTGACTGCGGATCAGCTGGACATCGCCGAGCGCTTCACCGGCAAGGGCGGCCTGAAGGGGGCAGACCGGTTCACCGGGGCCGAATGGACGACGCGCGCCTCGGGCGTGCCGTTGCTGGTCGGAGCGCTGGCAGCGATCGACTGTGAGGTCGAGGAGGTCATCGAGCGGCATTCGCACGCAATCGTCGTCGGTCGCGTGCTCGATGTGATCGCATCGGAGCGCACCGCCGCGCTGGCGTATTGGCACGGCGAATATGTCGCGATCGACCGCGACGAAGACGCCGCCAGGCTGGCCGAGGTCAGCCTGCCGTCACGTCAAGTCCATGGTGTGCGCTAGCGCACTGCTTGTCCGGATCAGGCGTCAGAACACTGCGCTCAGCGACGCCGGGCTGTCGATGATCACGGTGCTGCCGCGGACGCCAGCCCATACGGCCTGGATGGTCTGAGCTGTGTTGCCCAGCGGAATGCCGACGACGAGCGTGGTCGGGACGCGGCCGAAGCTCGACGGGGTGTCGTTATAGGTGAAGCTCGCGACCACCGGCGAGACCTTGCCATTGACGGTGACGCCGAACATGCCGCCCGGAATATCGTTGCCCGTGGCGTAGGGATTCGGAACGTTGAGGGTGATGATCGCGGTGGTGCCGACGCCCTCCGGGATCGTCAGGCTGAGGCCTTGCATCGGCGTGAAAGTCCCGGAGTTATTGGACAACGTGCCGGCGGTCTGCGCGTAAAGGGCCATATCGCTCTCCAGTTGTCTAAATATAAAAGCGCAATAAGAGATTGAATAAGGCAACTGGCCGCAAGACTCAAGGGATGAATGGCAAGGGCAGCGGCAAGCGGGCTGGCGCGGCATGTTGGCCGTGGCGCTTTGCCGGCAAGCGCACTAAAAGCCGCAGATGTTTCGCAGACGTGACGGTTCGATGAAGCGCGTGGGAGCCTGGTTGTTCTATCTCGTCGGCGCAATCGCCGTCGCTTATCTCGCGCTCTATGCGTATGTGACCTTCACCGGTCGCGACATCACACCCGGCGATCCGATCCGGATCTTTCGCAAGCCCGATGCGCCCAACTATTCGTGAGGCGCGGCAGTCGCGGCGGAATCGCCCGCCGCTTTCGCCCTCTTAGCCGGCGCTTGCCATGCGCTGATAATCGGGCGCGCCATTGCCGGCCGGGGTGATCGGGATGCCGCCGTCGGCATATTCGTTCAGCTTGTTGCGCAGCGTGCGGATCGAGATGCCGAGGATGTTGGCGGCATGGGTGCGGTTGCCGAGGCAGTGCTTCAGCGTTTCCAGGATCAAATCGCGTTCGACGTCGGCGACGGTGCGGCCGACCAGCGCGCGGGTGACCTGCTCGGCGGCGAGCGTGGCGTGCGCGACCGCGGGCGCGGTCTTGGCGAGGTCGAGACGGTCGCCGTCCGGGGTCAGGATCGCGTCGGCACCGATCTCGTCGCCCTGCGCCATCAGGACCGAGCGATGCATGGTGTTCTCGAGCTCGCGGACGTTGCCCTGCCAGCGATTGGTCGACAGCACCCGGCGAGCTTCCGCCGAGATCGGTCGCACCGGCAGGCCGTTGGCCTCCGCATATTTCTTGGCGAAGTGCTGCGACAATTCGAGGATGTCGGCCGGACGATCGCGCAGCGGCGGGATCTTCAGGTTGACGACATTGAGGCGGAACAGCAGATCCTCGCGGAAGCTGCCTTCGCGCACCGCCTCCGACAGATTGCGGTTCGAGGTCGCGATGATGCGGATGTCGACCGGAACCGGCTTGGTGCCGCCGACGCGGTCGATCACCCGCTCCTGGATCGCGCGCAATAGTTTCGATTGAAGGCGGACATCCATCTCGGAGATTTCGTCGAGCAGCAGCGTGCCGCCGGTCGCTTCCTCGAACTTGCCGATGCGCCGCGCCACCGCGCCGGTGAAGGCGCCTTTCTCATGGCCGAACAGTTCGGATTCAAGCAGGTGCTCGGGGATCGCCGCACAGTTGATCGAGATGAACGGCCGCTTGGCGCGGGCCGAGCGGGAATGGACATAGCGCGCCAGCACTTCCTTGCCGGTGCCGGACTCGCCGGTGATCATCACGGAGGCGTCGGAGCCCGCGATCTGCTGCGCCAGCTTGATCACCCGGCCCATCGCCTCGTCGCGCCAGATCAGATCGCGCGCGTCGTTGGCGACCGCGGCGAGCACGGCGGCGATCAGCTCGGGGTCGGGCGGCAGCGGGATGTATTCCTTGGCGCCGGCATGGATCGCGGCGACGGCGGCGCGAGCGTCGTTGGAGATGCCGCAGGCGACGATCGGCACGTGGATGTGTTCGGCCTCGAGCCGCATCACGAGGTCGCGGATGTCGAGGCCGACATCGACCAGCAGGAGGTCGGCGCCCTTGCCGCCGCGCAGCACGTTCATCGCCTGCTCGGCAGCCTCGGCGTGGGTCACCGAGGCGCCGTTGTCCATCGCGATCTTGGTCGCGGTCGTGAGCTGGCCCTTCAGGGTGCCAACGATGAGAAGCCGCATGATGATCTCCTGTTCGTCTGGTCGCGCAGGTTCCGCGCGCTACCGTCTAGTTGTTAAGAGCGTTCTGCCTTGATGATTTCGGTCATGGTCACGCCGAGCTTGTCTTCCACCAGCACCACTTCGCCACGCGCCACCAGGCGGTTGTTGACGTAGATGTCGATCGCCTCGCCGACGCGGCGGTCGAGTTCGAGCACGGTGCCCGGTCCGAGCTTCAGCAGGTCGCCGACGTCCATCTTGGAGCGGCCGAGCACCGCCGAGACCTGCACCGGCACGTCGAACACCGCCTCGAGGTCGGCGGCGATGCGCGCGGCATTTTCGTCCTCGTTGTAGCCGATGTCGTCGATCCCCGGCGCGTCGGCGGCGTTGAGATCGGGAAGCGGGACTTGGGTGTCGGTGTCGCTCATGGTTCAGCCCTCAATCCTTCAGCCGGTCTGGCCGCGGGACGCCAGATAGCGCCCGACGAGTTCGTTGATCTTGCCTTCGATCGCGGCGCGCTCCAGCACCACGCCGCCGTCGGCCCATTCGATCCGGCAGTCGCCGGTCGCGATCGTGGGCTCGGCCAGGATCACCAGCCGGCCCTGGAACCCGGAATGCGCGGCCATCCGCTCGATATTGTCATGCGCCGCCTCGTAGAGCGCGTCATTGATGCGGACCACCAGGTGCGGCGTCGCCACCAGATGCGAGAAGCAGTCGGAGACCAGCGCGGTGATCTCGCCGAGCGGCTCGCGTGCGACCAGCTCGGAGCAGAGCTTGCGGGCGACCGCGACCGCGACGTCGACGGCCTCGGTCTCCATCCGGGTCTCGATGCCGGCAAACCGGGCGGCGATGCCCTTGATCGCAGTGCCGATCTCTTCCAGCGCCTGCGCCGCGCGGCGGTCGCTCTCGACCTTGGCCTCGCGCAGCGCCGCCTCGTAGCCGGCGCGATAGGCCCGCGCCTCGGCGTCGGCGACCTTCTGCGCGACCTCGGCCGGGGTGGGCGCGCGCTCGCGCGAACGGTCCGGCGCCGAAAAGTCCGTGTCGAACAGGAATTTTGCGGGTGCGGCCATCAGTACACCAGCTCGTCGTCGGCGCGGTTCTTGGTCAGGGTGATCTCGCCGCGGGCGGCGAGGTCCTTGGCGAGGTTGACCAGCAGCGCTTGGGCCTCGTCGACGTCGCGCAGGCGCACTGGGCCCATCGCGGCCATGTCGTCCATCAGCATCTTGCCGGCGCGCGACGACATGTTGCCGAGGAAGAAGCTGCGCACCTCCTCGTTGGCGCTCTTCAGCGCGACGCCGAGCTTGTCCTTGTCGATGTTGCGCATCAGCGTCTGCGCCGAGGCGGAATCGAGCTTGATCAAATCGTCGAAGGTGAACATCAGCGCCTTGATGCGCTCGGCGGATTCGCGGTTTTCCTCTTCCAGCGAGGTGATGAAGCGGGTCTCGGTCTGGCGGTCGAAATTGTTGAAGATTTCGGCCATCACCTCATGGGCATCGCGGCGACGGGTCTGCGACAGGTTCGACATGAACTCGGTGCGTAGCGTCTGCTCGACGCGCTCGATCACTTCCTTCTGCACCGCCTCCATCCGCAGCATGCGGCCGACCACGTCGAGCGCGATGTCCTCGGGCAGGATCGCGAGCACGCGCGCGGCGTGCTCCGGCTTCAGTTTCGACAGCACCACGGCGATGGTCTGCGGGTACTCGTTCTTGAGGTAGTTGGCGAGCACCTCTTCCTGCACGTTGGAGAGCTTCTCCCACATGTTGCGCCCGGCGGGGCCGCGGATCTCGTCCATGATGCCGGTGACGCGTTCGGCCGGCAGGTATTGCTGCAGCAGCCGTTCGGTGGCGTCGAAATTGCCCATCAGCGCGCCGGAGGCCGACATCCGCGAGACGAATTCCAGCATCAGGTCCTCAACCACGTCGGCCTCGACGGTGCCGAGCGTCGACATGTGGACCGACAGCTCGCGGACCTCCTCGTCGTCGAGCATCGACCAGATCTTGCCGCCATACTGCTCGCCGAGCGCGAGCATCAGGATCGCGGCGCGCTTCGGGCCAGGTAGCGGCTTGCCCTTGGGCCGAGCGCCCTGCCGGTTCGCCAGCGTCGAGAGGACGGTGGCGATGTCGTTGGCGTTGGTGGTCTGGGGTACGGCGGCCATGTCAGTTCTCTACCGGCTCGCTCAGCCATTGACGGACGATGGAGACGGTCTCGTTCGGATTGCGCTCGGCGAGTTCGCCGACCCGGTGCACGGCCTGGGCGTGGACCTGGCCCTGGATCTGGGCGACGTCGATCAATTGCGCGGCGCCGCTGCCGCTCGGGATCAGCGCCTGGCCGGATGCACCGGCGCTCTCGGCATGGGCTTCGGCCAGCGCCGGCACGCCGGCGCCGGCCAGCGACGGAATCACGTCGGCCGCGACGATACGCTTGACCAGCGGGCGGACCACCATGAACAGCACGACGAGGCCGAGCATCATCATGACGCCGAGCTCGATGACGTACATGACGTCATCCTTGGTGAATTGCAGCATGCCGAGCAGGCCGGTCGGCTCCGCGATCGGCTGGGCGGTCGGCGGCTCGGCGAAGCGGAGATTGACGACCTCGACCTGATCGCCGCGCTTCTGGTCGAACCCGATCGCGGAGCGGACCAGGGCGGCGATGCGGTCGAGCTGCTCCTTGGTGCGGTCCTGATAGACCATCTCGCCTTTTTCGTTCTTGGTGTAGGCGCCGTCGACCAGCACCGCGACCGAGATGCGGTTGACGCGGCCGGCCTCGGTCACCTCGGTCTTGGTGGTGCGGGAAATCTCGTAATTGTTGGTTTCCTCGCTCTTCTTGCTCTGGTCGCGGGCGCGGGCGGCGTTGTCCTGGTTCTGGTTGCCCGGCAATTCGTTGTTGACGGTGACCTGGCCGGAATTGTCGGCGGTGAGGCTGGATTCCTCGCGGGTCTGGGTCGAGCGCAGCACTCGGCCTTCGGGGTCGAACTTGTCCGAGGTCTGGGTGATCTTGTTGTAGTCGAAGTCGGCGGAGAGCTGGACGCGGGCGCGTCCGGCGCCGACCACCGAGGAGACGATGTCCTCGACCTGCTTGCGCATTCGCTTCTCGAAGGCGGCGCGGCGCTCGTCGCCGACCGCGGCATCGGCATCGGATTGGGCGCCGTCGGCGAGCAGCTGGCCTGCCTCGTCGACGATCGAGACCCGCTGCGGCTTCAGCCCGTTGACGGCGGAGGCGACGACGTGGCGGATCGCCTTGATCTGCTGCGGCTCCAGCGCGCCGCGCACCCTGAGCACGATCGAGGCGGACGGTTCCGGCGTTTCGCGCGAGAACAGCGGCTTTTCCGGCAGCACGAGGTGGACGCGCGCGGCCTGGACGCGGTCGATGGCGCGGATGGTGCGGGCGAGCTCGCCCTCCAGCGCGCGCAGATGATTGATGTTCTGGACGAAGCTCGTGGTGCCGAGCGCGTCCGACTTGTCGAAGATCTCGTAGCCGACGCCGCCGCCCTTGGGCATGCCGCCCTCGGCTAGCTTCATCCGCAGCCGCGTCACCTTGTCCTTCGGCACCATGATCGCGGCGCCATCATTGCGCAGCTCGAACGGGATCGCCTGGCGCTCCAGGTCCTTGATAATGGCCGAGGAATCCTCGGTCGACAGGTCGGTGAACAGGGTGGTCATCTGGGGCGTGGTGACGCGCATGATGACGAATGCGAAGAAACCGATCAGGGCCGCGGTGACCGCAACCATGGCCGCGAGGCGGGCCGCACCTAGACCTCTGAAGAAAGCAACCAGACTTTGCACCAACGGCCCCCAGGGATTCGGCCCACGCGGGTCCGACTGGGCAAATATTGCCTAGGGTATGGTTTCCATATGGTTAACGAAGGTTAAGAACCGCGGCAAAAACGCGGACATGAAAAAAACCGGCTTCGCAAAGCGAGGCCGGTTTTCGTCAAATACCACTCTTTAGGAGAAACTTACTGCCGGTACTGCTGGATACGTGTCGTGCGCAGCCCGGCCAGACCATGCTGGTCGATCGAGAACTGCCAGGAAAGGAATTCATCGACGGTCAACGTGTAGCGGCTGCAGGCCTCCTCAAGGGAGAGCAGGCCGCCGCGGACCGCTGCGACGACTTCGGCCTTGCGGCGGATGACCCACCGTTTGGTACCGGGGGCCGGCAGGTCCGCAATCGTTAACGGGCTGCCGTCAGGCCCGATGACGTATTTCACCCTCGGGCGATGGGGTTCTGTCATGGCGTACTCACAAACTCTCAACCACTGAACTCGCGATAGGTAACCTACGCCCACCGGTTTAAAATTTGCCTAAGCCCAAGGCTTCAATACGATTCTCGTTGGAACGGCCGGGAACAGGGCGGCGGATTGGGCGCTCGGGAGCCGTGTGGTGCCGGTTTTCACCCCTTCCATCTGGCCGCCTGGCAAGCTGGATCAGCGGCTGATCCAGCCCCGCTAGTAGCAGAGAAACCGACCTGCCTTCCGGCGTCTTCCCGCTGTGTCGTCGACCTGATGCGAGGTGAACATTGGTCAACCTCCCCGCCTGTTCAACTATCCTTGATCTCCACGGCGACGTCGCGCGTAACCAGGCGCCTTTGCGCCCGTAGAAGAGATTGTCCGCTCACCGCCGGTGGGCGCGGTTCTCCAATCCTTCCATCCCGAGCCCTTGTCATGATGATGAACAGACGCACTTTCTCGACCGCCTTGCTTGCGGGCGCTGCAGCTTCGCTGGTGTCCTCGCGCGGCATCGCCGCAGCCACGCCGCCGGTGAAGGCGCGCAACGTCGTGCTGGTGCACGGCCTGTTCGCGGACGGCTCGTGCTGGTCCGAGGTCATTCCGCGCCTGCAGGCCGCGGGGCTTAATGTGACGTCGGTGCAAAATCCGCTGACCACGCTGCCGGAGGCGGTCGCCGCGGCGCAGCGCGTGCTCGATCGTCAGGATGGCCCGACCGTTCTGGTCGGCCATTCCTTTTCCGGAATGATCGTCACCGAGGCCGGCGTGCATCCGAATGTTTCGGCGTTGGTCTATGTCGCCGCGCGCGCACCCGATGCGGATGAGGACTACACCGCGCTGGCCAAAACCTATCCGACGCCGCCCGCGAGCGCCGGCATCGTGTTCGACGGCGACGAGGGCCGGCTGAGCGAAGCCGCGTTCCTGCGCGATTTCGCCGGAGACATCCCGGAAGCGAAAGCAAAGGTGCTCCATGCCGTGCAGCAGCCGTTCCACAAGCAATTGCTGGCGGGCAAGACCAGCCACGCCGCCTGGCGCAGCAAGCCGAGCTACTACGCCGTCTCGACCGAGGACCGCACCATCAATCCGGATCTCGAGCGCTTCATGGCCAAGCGCATGGGCGCCACCACGATCGAGGTGAAGGCCAGCCATCTCGCGCTGATCTCGCAGCCCGAGCCGATTGCGCGGCTGATCCTCGAGGCCGCGGGCCGGTCGGAGTGAGGGGCGGCTTTCCGGTCCCGCCGGGCGGTCGTTCATGAGCTTGTTTCCGTGTTGCGTCTGAGTTGAGCAGAAACCGAAGCTCGAACGGAATGGTTTCCTCGCCGACGCACGTGTGATGGCCGGTATCCGGCACGATCCATCAGGGACGATACGTCGACGGAGCAGTGACGGTTCTCAGCTGTGGATCGAGAACGGTCCTGCATGCGCGATCCTCAACTTTGGGATTCGCAACGGCAGCGGAAATTGCCCGATCGACTGCGTCCGCCGCGGGCTTGCGTTTGGCGCCGAGCGCGTTCAGGAGCGCCGCGGCGGCGATCATCATCAGGACGCCGCCGAGACTGAGCGCGATTTGCGTCGAAAGCCGGTTCGCAATGTCGAGCAGATCAGACTGACTCACGAGCGCCAGCAGAACGCCGAGACAATAGATCGGCAGCGAATTCTCGCCGCACCACCGCGCGCTGCGCAGGATCGGCGTCGATAGTCCTCGCCATCCCGCGGGCACGAGCCGTGACGCCACGATCGCGAGAGCCAGGAAATGCAGGAGCCGTAACGGGCTCAGATTCGATTTGTCCAACGGGAATAACAGATCCGTCACGGCCTGCGGCAGCGCCTTGATGTCCTGGCCGAGCGCAAGGACGAGGCTCATCGCGAGAAAGAGAGCGGAAAGGATCAGCGCAGGACGTGACGTCATCCATTCGCGGATTGTCTTCCCCTCGATGACGTACCATGCGCCCAGCACGACCAGAAACTGCCATGCCAGCGGATTGAAGAACCAGAAGCCGTCAGGCCAGGCCGGAACGCGCCAGCCGAGGACGTGCGCCAGCGCATAAAGCAGCAGCGAAAGGCCAAGCGTCATGTTTGGTGCGCGCAGCAGCAGCCACAACAACGGTGCGAATAACACGTGGCAGATCACAAAGACTGGCAAGACATCGGTATTGACAGGGCGGAATTGCAGGATTGCGGCGTGAGCGAGCGTCGCGCCCGGGCGCTCGAACAGAACCGTTATATTGCTCTCGTCGGCAAGATCGCCGCCCGCGACATAGACGAGCACGGCGCAAGCGAGCACAAGCAGGAGGAACGCGACGTAGATGTCCCATCCCCGCCGCAGCGAACGGCCGATCATGCCTCTCCAGCCTTCACGTTGACGGGCTCTGCCGTAGGCCAGCGCGCAAGTCACGCCCGAGATGAACATGAAAATCTCGGCGGCATCGCAGAAGCCGTAGTTGCGCAGCGTCAGCCAGCTTCCGACGTTGTTTGGAATGTGGTCGAGAAAGATCCACCATAACGCGATCCCGCGACAGACGTCGGTGCGCGGGTCGCGATCCGTCGATCTGAATTCCGGCGGAGTTTCGCCGATCAATCGCTTCGAGGTGTGGGTTCGATCATGCATTTGTCGATCTGTCTGGCGCGCGCACGGCTCCTCGTCGGGCACAGGTCCACCGGACGCTTTTGATGCTCCAGGGCGTGCGCGTGCCGGATCAGCCTCCGGCCAAGCCATGGGATTGGACGCTGCGGCTACCCGAGGGTTGGCGGCGCTTTCGCCTGCCAGCCGCAGTCACGGGGCCCGGAACGATCGCCGTCTTCCGGCGGCGCCTGCAGGACTTCGCCGACGAGCGGTATCAAAAGCTGCTTTCGCATTTCGGCGAGGCGGGCACGACAGTACTCGTGATAAAGCATGTCGAATATGGTGGACATGATCGAACGCCTTCCTGATCACTGAGGTTGACTTCCCACGTGACAGATTTCGACCATTTCAACCGGCGGCCAAAAGCCAACAGTGCCGCAGGCATTTTATGTCTGACAAATTCTGCTTGGCGATTTGGCCAAAGCAGCGAAATAGAATCGGTATCAGCAATCTTTCAAAAATGACCTGCCCGCGGCTCCGTAAACCGGATCAATTGCGAACAGGGCCATCAACTGCTCTACGCTTGCGCGCTGCCAGGGATGTCCAATGAATCCGTTGGCGGCAATTACAGATAGAGCCATCACGACCGTCTCCTCCTAAGGGAGAAATACAGGCCGCGACTTTCGCGATCAGTATAAACGTAATATTCTGACCGGTACGTGAACCAGTTCACATCTGCATCGATCACAGGCAATCAGACTAGCAGATCGATAGCATGGCTTCTTGGACTTGCGCGCACAGACCTTGAGAAGGCCGGTGCGTGAATTGCAAAATGCAGACATTGAAAATGGTGTGCCGCAGCATTTCATCCTGATGCTCTGTGAAGGCTGGAGGTCCCCATGCCTACGGACGCAGCCAATTTTGCATCGTATCGATTTTCGACGCGCGACCTTCCGGAGCGTACTCGTATTTCTCTATGGCGCGAGCATTTTGGGCGATGCGTCGTGCATGCCGATATCGAGCCGCTGTCGAACATTCCACTTCAGGCCGATGCGTCGCTGCTGACCGTTCAGGGCCTGCGTACGCTCGCGCTGAAGGGCACGTCGATGCGCTTTGAGCGTTCGCAAGCGAGCCTCGCCGATGGCGATGATTCGGTCGGCGTGATCTTCTGCTCCCCCGGCATGAGTCAGCTATCGCAGTGCGGCCGGGACGTCGAACTGCGCGGCGGCGATGCGATCGCAATTCTGCACTCGGAGGCCGCCAGCGTTACCTATGTCGATGGATTGCAGTTCGGTCTCGCGGTGCCGCGTGCGGAGCTTGAACAACGCGTATCGGATGTCGAGAACCTGATCATGCGGCCAATCGGGCGCCGAAAGGAAGCCTTCAGGCTATTCGCGGCATATCTGAAGTCAGTGCTCAAGGCGCGAGCACTGACTTCCCCAAACCTTTGTCATACGGTCGTAACCCACATCCATGATCTCGTCGCACTCGCGATCGACGAATGTCCTGCCTTGGGCGAGAGCAGCGCGAGCGCCGTCGTGGCCGCGCGGCACGATGCAGCCCTCGACTACATCACCATACACTTCAAGGAGCCTGGGCTCAGCGTTCAAACAGTCGCACGTCGCCAGGGCATCTCGCCGCGCTACCTCCAGCGCCTGATGGCGTCATCGGGGACGTCGTTCACCGAGCGCCTCAATGAACTGCGTCTGCAGCGGGCGCTCGAATTGCTGACCGGGTCTCACGCCGGCCGTCAGCGGATTTCCGATATCGCGCTGGAGGTTGGCTACTCGGATGTTTCGCATTTCAATCGCTTGTTCCGAATTCGTTTCGGCGATTCTCCGCGTGGCGTTCGGCTGGCCCGAAAGGGCTCTCATTGAGATGCACCGCGGCTGCGTTGGTTGTAAGTCTGAGTGACGTATCTCACGGCGCGTATGGACGTGCCACGTCATTGTCGGGGCGTCGCATCGGAGCGACGAATGGAAAACGAAGGACCCTGACATCATGGCCAATATCGACCACAAGCAAGGCACCTATACGATCGCCGCCAATTCGAGCCAGCCGTTCACGTTCTGGTGGGGCAAGGATTCGAAGGCGCCGAACGAGTTTTTCGACGTATCGATCGCGCCGCATTTCGAGAAGAACCAGACCTCGATGCAGCCGCTGCGCGAGACCGACCGGGCCGTGTACTGGGATCACCGCGGCGGTGTCGGCGTCGTGCTGATCCTGACCTTGCAGAACAGCAACAATTTTCCGGTGACGTTCGAGGCCAATCACGTCCGTATCTATTGATGCGGCGAGGACATCGAGCGGGCCGCGCCGGTTGCGCGGCCGGCACGCTGCCTCACCGCGGCCGTCTCATCGAGCTAGATCACGCTCGACGACGACCACATGTGCAGGATGATGATGGAGGGCCATGGCAGGACGAGCAAGAACAGGTGGACCGCCCGAAGCTCTCCGGCCTTTCTGACGAACAACATGACGAGGAAGAACCAGATGGCATAAAGGCCCAGCAGGAACGGGAGGCTTCGCCTTGCGGAGGGATCGGGCGCCATCCAGGGCAAGAGGTTGTGAAAACCCATATAGACAAAGGCGTACGCCATCATGAGCGGAAACGATGCGCCAACGCCGATCGCGGCACCGCCAATCAGGGCGCCCAGCATCTTCAATTCTTTCAAGTGAGGCTCCCTCGGATGCAAATTGTCTTGGGTAGCGATCAGGGCAAGCGCTCTACCTAAACTGGATGCGTGTGCAAATCGATGACGGATTACGGCAAATTGTCGAGGTCCGTCTTGGTTACAGGTGGACACCAGCCCAAGGCCGCCCCATTGCCGTTCGGGGCTCGTCAGTGCGGCGAGACGGCCTCGCCTCGTCAGTCCACTCCGGCCGCGTTGTTACTCGCCGGCAGTCGGCGGCAGCCGTTCCCGAAGCACTGCGATCTCGAGCATGACCGTGATGGCGATGGTCCTGAGACGCGCATTCTCGGTCATTGTGTCGGCAAGCTGCGGGTGGGGTGCGACCGCATGCCGTGGCGTGGTCTGGGCGGGGTCTGGCGGGGTGGGGCGTGTCGGGGTCACGGGCTAGCTCTTGCCGGCGGTCAAGGCGCGCAGCCTGGGCAGCTGCGGAGTTTCAGGGCGGAATTGGCGTTCAAGCGCAGAACATCAGGATAACGTCCGCTTGCTTACAGGAAGCTGACGCGTGGCAATTTATTGCTGTTTGTGTCTGCCGATGTCGCTTGGGAGGCATGAGGCCTTGGTATTGAGCTGCCCGACGACGCAGGCCCGCTTGCGAGAATGCGGATGCATGACTCACAGGCCGTGCTGCAAATTCGGTGTCGTCCCTGCCTGGTGCGCAGTTGCGCACGGGGGCAGGGACCCATAACCACCGAAGGTCATTGTTGCGCGTTGCTGGCATGGCGAGCCCCGCCGACAACGCCCGCCACGGAGTATGGGTCCCTGCTTTCGCCGGGACGACAGGCGTGTATGCGGCAACTCGCGATGCGGAAAAGAGCCCTGGCTCAGCTGCTGCTCGTCGCGCCGCGCACCACCCGCTTGATCTTGTCGGTGGTGTAGGTCTGGCCGCCGATCGAGAGCAGCGGCGGCGAGGCGGTCAGGTCGACGGAGTCGACGACGCCCTGAATCTCGGTCGAGATGGCGAGGTCGTTGCCCTTGGAGTCCTTGCCGGTCGCGGTCAGCGTGTAAGTGCCGGCCGGCCATTGCGTGCCGTCATTGCCTTTGCCGTCCCAGACGAAGCTGGCGTTGCCCTGCTTCAGGTTGAAATTGCCGGAATAGGCGGTCTGGCCGGACGCGCTCGTGATCGTGATGGTGGCGCTGGTGGCTTGCGGGGACACCAGATTCCAGGTCGCGGATTTGTTGAACTGGGTCTTGCTGCCGTCGACCGCGACCGTGTTGCCGACATAGACCAGCGCCTGGGTCGACTGCGCGCTCTTCTCGATCGCGATCAGCTGCTTGAGCTGATCGTTGGATTTCAGCTGCTGCTCGACGCCCGCGAACTGCACGAGCTGCTGGGTGAACTGGTTGGTGTCGAGCGGGTCGAGTGGGTTCTGGTGCTGCAACTGTGTGGTCAACAGTGTCAGGAAGGTCTGGAAATTGTCGGCGATGCCCTGCGACGAGGTCGTGAGGCCGCTGCCGGTGCTGCTGCTTCCGGAGCTCGTTCCGTTGCTGGTGCCCGGTGCTGAAACGACCGGCGTCGGCATGGTTGCATCGACTGCCATGATGAACTCCCTACACTCTGATATCGACGCCGCCGAGGGCGCTGCTTGCACGGCCGTAAGAACGGCCTGCGACCGCGGCGGGAGCACTGTCCTCTTCGGCAACGATCAAACGATGAGCGTTCGGATTGGACTGGCCGTTGTTGTTCTGGCCCGACTGCGACTGGTCGCGCAGGCTGAACTGCAATCCGCCATTGCCGGTCGACAAGCCGGCATTGTCGAGCGCGCGCTGCAGCTGGTTGGCGTCCTGGCGCAGCATCGACAGCGTTTCCGGCCGTTCGACGGTGAGATGCGAGGTCACCTGGCCGTTGCGATCGACATCGATGCGGACATCGATGCGGCCGAGCTCGGCGGGGTCGAGCCGGATCTCGAAGCGGCTCTTGCCGCTCTTGGCGGAGGCGGCGATCTGCATCGCAAGTCCGCTGAGCGGCACGGCGGCGGTTTGCGCGGCGTTGGTCACGGTCAATTGCGCGGTCGCAGACGGTGTCGTCTGGCTGGTCGGCAGTTGGGCCTGGAGTGCATTGGCCGCCTGCGCGCTGGGATCGGGTGTCGTGAGCTGGGCCTGCGCCGCCGCGTGGCTGCCGGCCGTCGGGGTCGGCGCGGCGTTGCCGTCGCCGCTGGCATCGGCCTTGATGGCATCGGCTGCGCCGTCGGCCGTGGCCTTTGCCTTGCCGGAAACAGCGGTTGGCTGCGTGGCTGCGGGAACGATGGTGGCCGGAGCGGCCTGAGCGGTGTTGGCGTTGCCCTGGGCCGCGCCGTCCTGGCCGGTCGGCGTTGTCGCGGTCGCGTCCGTTGCGGCCACCTGTGTCTTGGCTTGCGTCGTCGTCTTCGTGGCCGGCGTTCCGGCGGCGACGGTGGCGGCGAGTGTCGCATCGCCGGTCGCCGTCGCGGCGCCCGAGACCGTTGCCGCATCCGTCGTGATGACCTGTCCCTCGGTCTTGACGCCGGCCGCCTTGGCGACCTTGTCGGCATTCGCCGCGGTGGTCGCCGCCGTTGCGGTGTCGGCGCCGGCAGGCGCACCGCTGCCGGCCGCCGCACCAGTGCCGGCGATGGCGGAGCTTGCCGCGATGGCCGCAGCCGCGATCGCAAGCGGTGCCGCGGGTTGGCCGGATGGCGCGGTCGCCGTCGCTGCCGGGTCGGTCGCCGCTGCAGCGGCAACGGGGACGGCAACCACGGCGCTCGCCAAAGCCGCGTTGGCTGGATCCGGCTGCGCCACGGCTTGCGCCGTGGCCTTGTCGCCGGTGGATTGCGTGTCGGTGCTCGATTTCGAGTCGTCGGATTTCGATTTCGACTTGGTCTTCGGCGGCGCGTCGCTGCCGCTATCGACCTTGTTGTCATCGCGCGAGCTGCCGGAATCCCGCGACGTCCGATCGGGGGCCGCGCTGGTGTCGCGGGAGCGTGCATCGGTCGTCGAGGACGAATCGTCGGACCGGCGCGCGGGCGCCGGCTGGGCGTCGTACCTGTTGTTGTCGCTCGTGGACGCAGTGTTGCTGTCGACCAGCGCGGCAAAGCCGTCGTTCCCCGCCTGCGAGGCGGGGTCGGGCCGCGCCGACCGTGTCGTCGAGCCCTGAAAAGACCGGCTTGCCAATGCTTCCGACGTCACGCTGACCACTGCCAACCCTCGCAAATGAGACTTCCGGCGTTTTGTCAGCAAGGAGCGGGCCAACCATCGGTCGTAATAAATATATAACAATTTCAATTGCTTAATGGTCGTGCGCTCGGCCTGGAACAGGTTCCCGGCAGGCCCCGTTTTTGCCCGGCGGCAAGATTTGCCGTCCGCGCACGGCTGCTACGGATTCCGCCGGATTGCCTCGCCGGAATACGGCCTATATTAAAGGTGGCCTCCGACGCGTCCCGAACCGACCGAACCGGCCTTGGACGCGTTCTAAGGCTTTCTGGACAAAGGCTTTTTCCAATTTCGTCGCGGAGCGCATAAGCTCGCCGCGACAGTGACCAATGACCGCTTAGAGATGCTCAACAGTCTGGATCTTGAAGGCCGCCCTGAAGACACACGGATCGTCGTTGCCATGTCCGGCGGCGTCGACTCGTCGGTAACGGCTGCGCTGTTGAAGTCGCAGGGCTATGACGTGGTCGGGATCACGCTGCAGCTCTACGACCATGGTGCTGCGACCCATCGCAAGGGCGCCTGCTGCGCCGGCCGCGACATCCACGATGCGCGCAATGTCGCGGAGCGGATCGGCATTCCGCATTACGTGCTCGACTACGAAAGCCGCTTCAAGCAATCGGTGATCGACAATTTCGCCGACAGCTACGCGCTCGGCGAGACGCCGGTGCCATGCATCGAGTGCAACCGCTCGGTCAAGTTTCGCGACCTGCTCTCGACCGCCCGCGAGCTCGGCGCCCAGGCGCTGGCCACCGGACACTATGTCGCCTCGCGCCGGCTTGCCGATGGATCGCGCTCGCTCATCTGCGCGGCGGATGCCGATCGCGACCAGAGCTATTTCCTGTTCGCGACGACGCGCGAGCAGCTCGACTTCCTGCGCTTCCCGCTCGGCGACATGACCAAGCCGCAGACCCGCGAGCTGGCGCGGCGCTTCGACCTCGAGGTCGCCGACAAGCAGGACAGCCAGGACATCTGCTTCGTGCCGACCGGCCGCTACACCGACATCATCGGACGGCTGAAGCCGAATGCGATCGCGCCGGGCGACGTCGTCGATCTCGCCGGCAATGTCATCGGCCAGCACCAGGGCATCGTTCATTTCACCGTCGGCCAGCGCAAGGGCCTCGGCATCGCATCAAGCCATCCGCTCTATGTTGTCAAGCTCGATGCGGCGACGCGCCGGGTCGTGGTCGGGCCGCGCGAGGCGCTGCGGATGGATCGCATCGCGCTGCGCGACGTCAACTGGATCGGCGGTGGTGCGCTGGACCGCGTGATCGGCGAGGGCATCGAGATTTATGTCCGCGTGCGTTCGACGCGTGCGCCGCAGCCGGCATGGCTGCGCGCCGTCGATGGCGGCTATGAGGTCGAGCTCGTCGCCGGCGAGGAGGGCGTGTCGCCCGGCCAGGCCTGCGTGTTCTACGACGCGCCTTCCGGGCAGGCGCGTGTACTCGGCGGCGGCTTCATCAGGAGTGCGAGCGCGAGCCGCGTCGCGCGGGCCGCGACGCAGGATGCGATGGCGCCGCTCGCGGAAGCGGTTCGCGGCTAGATAGAAGAAGCATCGGGGCAGGGGAATGGCTGGGGACATCGACCGCGAGGGGGTCGAAAAGGCGTATGGCCGCTGGGCACCGATCTACGATCTGGTGTTCGGCAAGGTGTTCGATCAGGGCCGTCAGTCGACGATCGCGGAAGCCGACCGGATCGGCGGACGCGTGCTCGATGTCGGCGTCGGCACCGGGCTGTCGCTGTCGGAATATGCGCGCACCACAAGACTGTGCGGCGTCGATATTTCCGAGCCGATGCTGCGGCGGGCGCTCAAGCGCGTGCGCGCGCTGGGCCTCAGCAATGTCGAGACGCTGGCGGTGATGGACGCCAAGAACCTCGCATTCCCGGATTCGTTCTTCGACGCGGTGGTCGCGCAATACGTCATCACCGCGGTGCCGGATCCCGAGGCGACGCTCGATGATTTCATTCGTGTGCTGAAGCCGGGTGGCGAGCTGATCCTGGTCAACCACATCGGCGCCGAGAGCGGCCCGCGCCGCATCTTCGAGCTCGCCTTCGCGCCGCTGGCGCGGCGGCTCGGCTGGCGTCCGGAATTTCCGTGGGAGCGGTTGACCAACTGGGCCGCCAAGCATGGCGGCGTCAGCCTTGCGGAACGCCGGCCGATGCCACCGATGGGGCATTTCTCGCTGATCCGCTTCCGCAAATCGTGAGGCTTGCTGCGATTTTGACGGGAACATCGGCGCGTCGTCGCGGTTTTCCCGCCATGAGGATCAATCGAACACTCGCTTTGTCCGGGATCCTGATGCTGGCGCCCGTTGTGGCCGCTGCGCAGGCTCCGCCGACGCCTGCCACGCCGCCGGCACAGACCGCGCCGCCGGCGCCGCAGCGCGCCGCCGCGAATTGCGCGCCGCAGCAGCCTTCGCATCCGGGGGCTGCGGTGCCGGAGGGAACCACAACCGGGCAGGCCGGCCAGCCGCTAGGCGACAAACTCGCCAAATCCGACGGCGTGCTGTGTCCGCCGGCCGGCGTCGACCCCGAAATGCGTGCGCCGACCCCGCAAGGCGGCAACACGCCGGTGATTCCGCCGCCCGGCAGCCCCGGCGGCGACCCTTCGGTCCGGCCAAAATAGCCCCTGTCTGCAATAGTTTGCGGTCTCGTCCGGGTTTGCTTGACAGGCGTGCGTGCCACTCTTTATATGCCGCGCGTTCGCACCCGCGGCTTGCATGCCGCCGATCGCGAGCCCATGGCGGGGTAGCTCAGCTGGTTAGAGCACGGGAATCATAATCCTGGGGTCGGGGGTTCGAGTCCCTCTCCCGCTACCATCTCTCCCCACACTCCTTGACGCGGTTGGGATAAGCCTGCTCCCCCAGCAGGGCGTTTAGCCGAGCTGCGATCTCCGCGATTACATCGGCTGCCTGCGCTGATCTCGGAAGACGGTGACGGTCTCGACGAACTCTCTGATGGCTTCGGCGGCCTCTCCATCGCCCGCGCCGACACCTTTCGCTAGCGCTTCCTCAAGCCGGCCGAATTGCTCCTCATATCGCTTGAGGATCGCCGGATGCAGTGCAGCTTGCTTTGTGGCCGGCGACGCCGCGGGCAGGTGGTGAGCCGCGTCTAGAACCGCATTGGCGGTCGCGGACACTCATGTAGGGTCTTGGTTGAATTTGTGCGCCTCCCTCGGCGTTGGGACGGCGATGCGCAACTACTTCACGCGGACTATCTAAGCTGGCGCAGCTTCAGCTTCGGCTGACCATCGCCGAGCCAGTCTACTTCCGAGGTGGATTGATGGTCGCTCGATCATCTTCCAGGTGATCCGGGATACGAAAACGACAAGGAAGATGCAAGCAAACCGGATTGGCTCCAAGCTCCATAGTGGAACGTGTGTTACCATCTTGCTCGTGACCGCCGAGCAGCCCCAAAAGATGATCGGGTGTATCAGGTAGATTGAGTACGATTGATCGCCTGTTCGTACCAGCCATTGCGTGAGAGGGCCCGTTTTCAGGTTAGCGAAGCCAACGATAGTCAAGAACAGCGCCGGGGCGACCCACAGGCGCGACAAATAGTAAAACAGGGCGCAGAGCGTGATCAGGCCAACGGCTATCGGCAGGAGCGATCCCATCCACCTCAGTTTGGGCCAGAGGATATAAGCAAGAATGCCCGCAGCAAATTCGAGGTGGAAAGCTGCAAGCTTGGAGACGTACCACGGGCCATACTCCCGCAGGGCGAATGACGCTATCAGCGCTACGATGACCCCAGGAAGTCGAACCAACGGAAACAGTATCGTTACCAGGGCGTAGAACGCCATTTCATGTTGGAGTGTCCATCCGATGCCATAGAAGGGCAGCTCCTTGGTCGGCAACAGAGTCGCTGAATAGAGGAAATAGGTCGGCGTCTCGTAGTTCTGCCAACCGCGCCAAATCGCAGCCAAAATTGCAAAGGTCGCGAGACAGAACAGCCAAAGAGGGTAGATGCGTAAGACCCTCTTGGTTAGAAACTCGATGGGAGAAAAGGTCTTCTTAGTTGCGATCATGCAGATGACAAAGCCGCTGATCGCAAAGAAGAGATCAACGCCGAGTTCTCCGAATTTCGCAAGGGGGGCAATTGGGTAGGCGGCGTTTTCCGGGAAACGGACCAGCGCTAGCCAAGAGTGGAAGTAGAGAACGCTGAGCGCCGCGACCGCTCTTCCAATCTGAATTCCATCGAGCCTCATGGATGGCTTAGTACAGCCACAACCAAGCCGCGTAAATAGTTGTGCGTTGCGACTAAGGATCACGTGACGAAAAATTCCACTAACTGTGCCGCGGGAGCCCTTTCCGAGGGCGCCATCCGCGATGGCCATCACCGGAAACGAGCAGCGATGGCCCAGTTACTCGGCGCCACGTCGCCCGAGCCGACGGCGTTGACGCGAATGCCGTGTTCGGTGACTTCGAGCGCCAGCGTCCGCGTCACCTTCCTACCGCGTGAAGTGCCGATATGATCGCCAATCGTCGGCCACGCTCGGCTACGCTGGCGCGAGTGCCGGGACAGGCAGGGCGGTCACCGACTTGATCTTTTCCATCGCGAAGCGCGAGGTCACATTCCTCAATGCAATCGCGCCGATCAGCTTCTTGTAGAACAAATCATAGCTCTGCATATCGGCGACGACCACACGCAGGACGTAGTCGATGTCGCCGGCCATGCGGTAAAACTCGATCACCTCGGGCATCGCGCTGACGACCGACGCAAATCTCCTCAGCCACGTGTCGGAGTGGTCGTCGCTCTCGACGGACACGAAGACCGACAGACCCAGGCCGATCTTGTTCTGGTCGACGAGAGCGACCTTGCCGGTGATGACGCCCTCGTTCTCCAGACGCTGCACGCGCTTCCAGCAAGGGGTCGAGGAAAGTCCAACGCGCTCGCCGATCTCGGCGACCGATAGCGATGCGTCTTCCTGGAGAACCCGCAGGATCTTGCGATCAATCGCATCGAGGCGACGGGGCGCGACCGCCGAAAGCGTTTGGATGTCGGTCATGTGCAGAACTCTCGTTCAAATGAAATGTCTGCATCAATGCTAGATGAAACAATCTTCTACGCAAGCCGCGGGCATTTTGAAAAAAGCGATCGCCGGAGAAATCCCTTCCGCGGGTTCCGCGCTTTGTAGTCCATCTATCCGGCTGCTGCAGGTCGGAAGGCGTCGCGCTCAACGCTCGAGAAGGCACTCCGGCAGTATCGTAGGTTTGGTTGGCGTGGGGAAAGGCGTGGTAGCCTTGCCCCGTCACCAAGGGCGCCGATCTTGTGCGCCGAGCTGCGGTTTTCAACGAATAGGCGATGCGGCCTCCGGGCTGCTACTTCAGCATCGCCGCAACGTTGTCCTTGGTTACGACGTCGAGACCGGTGTGGATGATCTCCGGCACCTTCTGGCCCTTCTTGATGGCAAGCAGCGTATCCATCGCTTTCTCGCCCATCTCGAACGGGCGCTGGCCGATCAGCCCATTGGCATAGCCCTCGTTCAGAAGTTCAAGCTGCATCTTGAGGGTGTCGGCCACGACGAGCGTGAACTTGCCTGCATTGATCTCCGTCTTGCTCTTGCTGGCGAACGCCTTGAAGCCTTCCGGCGCGAACATCGGCCAGCCGCCGACCGGGATGATCGCAGCAAGGTCGGGAGTTGCGGTGCGCAGATCGGTCATCTGCTGAACGCCCAGCGCAGGGTCGTCGTTGCAGAAGGTCGGCGATCCCCCGACTTCGGTCCACTTCGAACCCTTGAGCGCTTCGCGAACGCCATCGACGCGTTCGGCGAGGTTGGCCGCTCCCGGCCCGCCGGAGATCATCGCGTATTTTCCGCCATCGGGCCGGAGCTTGAGCAACTGCTTGCCGAGCGCGACGCCGAACTCCTTGTTGTCGGTGCCGATATAGGCAATCCGCTTCGAGCCCGGCGCATCCGAGTCGAACGTGATGACGGCGATGCCGGCCGCCGTCGCCGCCTCGATCGACTTGGTCATTGCGGCAACGTCGGCGACCGAGATGGCGAGGCCGTCCACCTTCTGGGTGATGAAGTCCTGGATGATCTGCGCCTGCGTCGCCGGCTCGTGCTCGACAGGACCCTTGTAGATGCATTCGATGTTGCCGAGTTCCTTGGCGCGCTTCTGGCAACCGTCGCGCGCGAAATCGAAGAACGGATTGTTCATCGCCTTGGGCACGATCACGAACTTGTAGCTCTGGGCAAAGCCGGGCGTCGCCATCATGGCGAGGACCGCGGCGGCAAGAAGTGTCTTCCTCATTGCTTCCCTCCACATTGTTCTTGTGCCTATTCCTCGAAATCAGCGCCTCCCGGAGGCGGATAGGCGAACATTCATGATCCTCCGGGGACGAACTCTTCAGGCCATGCGCGAGCGGAGGCGATCGACCAGCACCGCTGCGATGATGATCACGCCCACCAAGGTCTGCTGCCAATAGGAGTTGACCTGCGCGAGCACGAGGCCGTTGCGGATCACCTCGAGCAGCACGCAGCCGACGATCGCTCCGAGCGGGCCGCCGGCGCCGCCGGCGAGATTGGCGCCGCCGATGACGGCGGCCGCGATGACATTGAGCTCGTAGGACGTCGCCATGTTTGCCGGCGCCGATCCCAGCCAGCCGCAGATGATGATGCCTTGCAGGCCCGCGGCGAGCGCGCAGATCACGTAGATCTCGATCTTTACCCGGACGACCGGAATGCCGGTCAGCGCTGCCGCCTTCTCATTGCCGCCGACGGCGAAGACGTGGCGGCCGAAGCCGGTGTGGTGCAGTACGACTGCCATCGCGACCGCGAGAATGACGAGGTAGATGAACGGTGCGGGCATGCCGAACGCGACGCCCGACGTCAGCGTGTAGAAATAACCGGCGTCGGGGCCGCTGGGAAAGCTGCCGCGGCCGTTGGAGACGACGTAGCCGAGGCCGCGCACGATCGAGAGCATGCCGAGCGTGGTGACGAAGGGCGACAGTCCGAGCACCGCGATGCAGAAGCCATTGACCAGGCCGACGATCAGTGCGACGCCGAGCCCTGCCAGGATCGAGACCAGCAGGATCAATCCGGGCACATTGGCGATCACGGTCTTGCCGTCGCCGGCCAGATGTACGAACCAGTCAGCGCCAGCCATGCCCGGTGTCGAGATCTGCGTCATGACCATCGAGGTGATCATCGCGGAAAAGCACATCACCGAGCCGACCGAGAGATCGATGCCGCCCGTGATGATGACGAAAGTCACGCCGAGCGTGGCGATGGCGATGAAGGAAAAATTCTTCGCCACATTCTGGATGTTGCCCTCGGTGAGGAAGTAGGGGCTGGCGAAGTTCATCACCACGAACAGCGCCACCAGCGCGAGCAGGACGTAGCCGGTCTGCGAGGCAAACAAGCCGCTCTGCCACCATTTGGCCTTGCCGACATTGGTGAAGGTGATGGGAGATTCCAGGGGCGTGGCCATCACGCAGCCTCCTTCGCTCCCGTGATGAGGGAGGTGACTTCTTCGGGGCTGGTGTCGGCGATCGCTTTGTCGGCGCGTTTCTCGCCGCGGCGCATGACGACGACGCGGTCGCAGACCGCGAACACGTCGGGCATGCGGTGCGAGATCAGCATCACCGCGACGCCCTGTTCCTTCAGACGATGGATCAGGCCCAGCACCTGCTCGACTTGCCGGACAGAGATCGCGGCCGTCGGCTCGTCCATCATCACGAGCTTGGCATTCGACAGCCGCGTCCGTGCGATCGCGACCGCCTGGCGCTGACCGCCCGACATCTGCTTGACGAGATCGTGCGGCCGGGTCTCCGAGCGCAGCTCGCCGAACAGCTCGAGCGCGCGGGCCGCCATCGCCTTGTGGTCGAGCAACGCGAACGGACCAAGCCTGCGCTTGAGCTCACGGCCGAGGAAGACATTGGCCGCTGCCGTGAGGTTGTCGGCGAGCGCGAGGTCCTGGTAGACCACTTCGATCCCGATCGCGCGGGCATCGATCGGTCGGGCGAAATGAACCGGCTTGCCGTCAAAGCGGATCTCGCCGTGGCTCGGCGGGAAATTGCCGGCAATGAGCTTGACCAGCGTCGATTTGCCGGCGCCGTTATCTCCCATCAGGCCGAGCACCTCGCCGGGAGAAACGCGCAGGTCGACGCCATGCAACGCGCGAATGGCGCCGAACTCCTTGCCGATGCCCTTCAACTCAAGGACCGCGAGCCCGGCGTCGTGAGGGGTTACCATGGCTGGTTTCGCTCAGACATGCTGGCAACCCCTCCCGATCAGAAATGCACCAGCGTGCGCAGGCCAAGGACCCAGGCATTCTCGGTCTTGATGCCGGCGGCATTGTAGCCGCGCCCGCCGGGATTGATCACGTATTGGGCGTCGAACTTGAGGTTCATCCAGCCGGTCGCCTGCCAGCCGTACCAGGCTTCGATCGGAACTTCGTTTCCACCCGCATTCAGGGTGAGCGCCGCCGAATTCACGTGGGTCGTACCCACTGCGAAGCCGACTTCGTCTTCCGGGCGCCAGGAGAACGTTCCGGTGTGCCTGAAGCCCAGGGCGACCTGGTAGTCCTGATACGACGTCCGGTGATCGGCGACGGTCGTATTGAGGAACATGTACCAACCCTGTGCCTTTGCACCTTCAACGGTCAGCCGCTGCAGGATCGATTCATAGATGCCATAGCGGCCGCGTTGATCGCCCAGATTCTGGTCCGAGACGCCACCGATGCCGGGGGCGATCGCGATGATACCGGGGAGGCCACCGTCGATCGTCGACGCGCTGTCATACCAGCCGCCGAAGCGCCAGGTCCCGTTCAGCGGACCGCTCGGCGCCCAGACCACCTCGACCGGCACGAGCACGCCGGAGGCCCGGCTCGAGCCGGGGACGCCCGGCAGGAAGTAGGTCGCGGAGTCCGAGGTCGTCAGATAGTTCGGATTGGCGTCGTAGACGCCGACCGAAAGCTGCCATTCCTTGGTGAAGTTGTAGTGTGCGACACCGGCCCATTGGCTCACCGGCCAGTTGTAGATGTAGCCACCCTGGATGTTGCCGGGCTGACCGCCGCAGAAGGTCAGGTTGATGAACTCGCACAGGCCGAAGAAGAAGTCCGAGCCGACCGGCAAGCGGCCGCCCTTGAGTTCAAGGCGATCATCGAACAGCTTCTGCGAGTAGTAGAGTTCGGTGAGGCGCAGGATGTTGCCGCGGCCGAACACTTCGTTGGTGAGCTGCAAGGCCGGAATGCCTGCCTCGTCGTTCAGGTTGCGGCCGAAGCGATCGACCAGTGTGAGACCGACCGTGCCGCCCTGGATGCCGGCAAGTTTCGCCATGTCGAACTTGGCCTGAAAAAACAGCTGTCCGGCGTTGGCGCCGGTGTTCCTGTTGCCGCCTGACAGGTTGGTGACGGCTTCATCGCCCAGCGTCAGGGCCAGCGAGATGCCCCGCTCCTTCAGCTGCGTCCTGCCGAGATCGCCGAACAGATACGGTCGCGTCCAGAAATCATCGGTCTCCGTGTAAGGCACAGGCGGAGCCTTCGTTAAGAGATCGGCGGCATGTGCGCCGACGTTGGACAGAGATAACAAGGCGATCCCCACGCCGCACGCTCGCGCGATGTTTACAGACCAAGGTGACATTTTCTGCACTCCCAGCGTCCCCGGCTTTGTCCATTTTTGCGTCACGTTCCTGCCCAAAGCCCTTCAGCCTGGAACGTGCCCCCGTCAGTGTAGCGACTCGTCAACTTGAGATAGAAAATCCACGCGCACCAAAGCCATTCAGGACGGTGGTGAGGTCTGCCCGCGGCCGGGCTCGGCCCACAGCGCCGACATGGACGCGAGCGTCGGATGCCTGATCAGTCTTGCGCATCGAACTCTTCCCCTGTCCCTCTACCCAAGTCGCCGCGGTCATATTCCCGATCCCGGTTCTTCGTCGTCGAGCTAAGCCTGGTCGCCCGCGCTCGTCGGCAACGCTGCCGCGCCGCGCGGAGACGCGCTTTGCAGCATCGTGGTTTCCTTTGATCGAGGTGCCGTGCGGGCGAGGCCGGCGAGCGCCGCCTTGCGCCTGCGCCGGGCCTGCAATTGCTGATCTGCCAGCACGCCGATCAGAATCACGGTTCCCATCACCGCGAAGTTCAGGGAGTTCGGAATGCCGAGGATGTTCACGAGGTTCTGCAGCACCTGCAGCAGCGCTGTCCCCAGCACGATGCCGAGAATGGAGCCTTCGCCGCCGCGCAGGCTGCAGCCGCCGAGGACGGCCGCGGCAATCGCATAGAGTTCGTAGAAATTGCCGAAGGAACTCGGGGACACCGAGTTGGTGTAGAAGACGAACATCACGGTCGAGACGCCGGCGAGGCCGCCGCTGATGACATAGGCGGTCGCGATCACGAGATTCGTCCTGATGCCGGAGTAGCGCGCCGCTTCCTCGTTCTTGCCCACCGCATAAAGCCAGCGCCCGTAGACCGAACGATGCAGCAGCACGCCGAGGATCACCGCAAGGATGATCAGGAAGATGAAGGTGTTCGGGATGCCCGCGACATTGCCGGAGGCGATGTTGCTCAGCGTGCTGGCCTCGTCGCCGTAGCCGAAGCCGCGGGTCGAATCGCTGGTGTAATAACGTGCGGCGCCGCGGTAGATCAGCAGCCCGCACAGTGTCACGATGAAGGGCTGCATCTTCAGCCGGGTGATCAGGAAACCCTGGATGCCGCCCAGCGCGAGCCCGCCCAACAGCACCAGCACCAGCGCGAAAGGCCAGGGCACCTGATACGTCGTCAGCAGGTCGATGAAGACGACGCCAAGCAGCGCGAACATCGAGCCGAGCGAAAGATCGATGCCTCCGGTGATGATGACCAATCCTTCGCCCAGCGCGAACACACCGAACAGGCCGATCAAATTGGCCATGTTCAGCAGGTTCACGAACGACAGGAAGGCCGGATTGATCGCGCCGGTGATGGCGGAGATCACCGCCAGCAGCAAGAACAGGCCGAGTTCCTTCTTCATCATGGCGCAGCGGTCTCCAGGGTTTCGAGCGCCTGGCCGACCGCCAGTCTCAACACGTTGTATTCGCTGAACTGGTCGCGCTCGAGCACGCCGCTGACGCTGCCTTCATGCATCACCGCGACCCGGTCGGAGACGCCGATGACCTCTTCCATGTCGGATGAGATCATCACGATCGCGACGCCCTGGTCGGCGAGGCTGCGCATCAGCGCGTAGATCTCGCTCTTGGCGCCGACATCGATGCCGCGGGTCGGCTCGTCGAAGAACATCACGCGCGGCTGCATCGAAAGCCACTTGCCGAGCACCACCTTCTGCTGGTTGCCGCCGGAGAGCGTCACGGCCTCGATGTCGATGCTCGGTGCCTTGATCGACAGGCGCCGTGCTTGTTCCTTCGCGATCTTGCGCTCGGATCCGCCGTTGACCAGCCACATCCGCGCGTGATCCAGCAGGCTCGCGAGCGTCACGTTCTCCCGGATCGGCAGCTCCAGCACGAGTCCGGATTTCTTGCGATCCTCCGGCACGAGGTAAATCCCTTGCCTGATGGCATCGCGCGGCGAGGCGACGCCGACCGGCGTGTTGTCGATCCTGATCTCGCCACCCAGCAACGGGTCGACGCCGAACACGGCGCGGGCCAGCGAAGTGCGGCCGGCGCCGACGAGCCCGGCGAGGCCGAGGATCTCGCCGCGCCGCACGGAAAGATCGATCTGCCGGTCGGGAAAGGCCGTCGTCACAACGCCGGCGATATCGCAACCACCCGGCTCTGGCGAGCGTGCCGGCGGCGTGTACAGCGCCTTCAGGTCACGGCCGATCATCAGGCGGATCATTGCCGCATGGCTCAGCTCGTTGCGCGCCAGCTCGCCCACGGTGCGTCCGTCGCGCAGCACCACGACGCGATCGGCGCAGCTCATGATCTCACCCAGCCGGTGAGAGATGTAGATCACCGAGATGCCGTGCGCCTTCAGGTCGGCAATCACCTCGAGCAGCCGTTCCGTCTCCGAAATCGTCAGGCTGGAGGTCGGCTCATCCATGATGATCACGCGGGCATCGATCGAGAGCGCCTTGGCGATCTCCACCATCTGGCGCTCGGCGATCGACAGATTGTCGACCAGCGTGTTCGGCGCGAAATCGGCACCGAGCCGTTCCAGCAGCGGGGTTACGCGGGCGTGCATCTGCGCATTGTCCACCAGCTTCAGCGGGCCGCCGGCGAGCTTCTCGCGTCCGATGAAGACATTGGCCGCGACGTCGAGATTCTCGAACAGGTTCAGTTCCTGGTGCACAAAGGCGATGCCGGCGAGGGTCGCCTCGTTCACCGTCATCCTTGCGTGGTCGTTGCCGCCGATGCGGATCACGCCCGCGCTCGGCGCGATCACGCCGGCCAGCACGCGCATCAGCGTCGATTTGCCGGCGCCGTTCTCTCCGATCAGGCCCAGCACCTCGCCGCGGCAGACGCGCAAATTGACGTCGTCGAGCGCCCTGACTCCGGGGTAGGTCTTGCTGATTCCGCTGAGTTCGAGCAGCGTCTCCGCCATTCGGCATGTCCTCCTGCAGCCCGCCCGGCGGCCAGTGGCGGCCGGGCGGTGAAGCCGACTGAAGCTACTTTTTCAGCAGTTCCTTCAATTGCCCGGCGAACTCCGCGACGTTGGTCTTGCTGATCACCTTGGTCGGCACGATCAGCTTGCTGTCCTTCGGAATCCAGGACTTGTCGCCGTTCAGCGTCTTGATGATGTTGGTGGCGGAGAGATAGCCGAACTCGTAGGGCTGCTGCACCACGGTGGATTCGATCGTGCCGTCGGAAATGCCCCGCAGCGTGCGCTGGTCCTCGTCGAAGCCGACGATCTTCACCTTGCCGGCCTTGCCCGCGGCCTTCACCGCATCATAGATCAGCGGAGTCTCGTAGCTCCACAGGCCGGAGAGCAGTGCGATATCAGGGTATTTGACGAGCACGTTCTCCATGTTCGCCTTGGCCTTGGCAAAGTCCACCTGGTCGGTGAACACGTCGACCAGCTCGACCTTGGTGCCGGCGATCGATTCCTTGATGCCCTGTACGCGCTCGCGGGCGTTGTCGGCATCCATCGTTCCGACGAACAGCGCGATCTTGCCGCCGTTCGGCAGCGCCTTCTTGATCTCCTCGCCGGCCTGTCGCCCGGCCGCGACGTTGTCGGTGCCGATATAGGCGAGACGGTTGCTCTGCGGCGCGTCGCTGTCCGTCGTGATCAGCACGGTCTTGGCCGCGACCTTGTTGAGTTCTTCGGTTGCATGCGGCGCATCGTCGACCGAGATCGAGATGCCGGCGACACCGCGCACCAGGAGGTCGTCCAGCTCGCGCCGCTGGCCAGCCGCGGTGCCTTCGTTGGTGACGATCAACTCGATATTGTATTCCGGGTGCTCCTTCTGCGCCTTCTCAAGCCCGCGGCCCGCGATGGTCCAGAAGTCGGCTGCGACGTTGGTCACCAGCGCGATGGTCTTTTTCTGCTGCGCCTGTGCTATCCCTGTGGCCATCGCGAGCGCGGCTGCGCCCGCCAACAGCGGCACGATCAATCTTCTCATTGAGTCATTCATATGCACCTCCCTGTCGACACCCCCGGTGAGGGGTTTTCACGCTCGGCGCTTTTCACGCCTTATTTTATTCACGTAACTAATAAATTAGCGCGACAAAATGTCCAGTCAAGGATGCTGATGCCCCAATATTCAAGCAAAAATAGTGTTGTGGTGGTGTATTGTTGCCACTATCGACGCCTTTTGACCATTATATGAGTTGCTCGCGTTGAATAACTTCACCAAGAGAATTAAAAAAGCCGATATGAATGAACAGCCCGAACCGCTGAGACGTGCTTCGAGTCTGGCCCGCGGATCGAACCGCGGCCGTCTCGTCGAAGTCTTGCGGCGTCAGGGGCCATTGCCGCGCGTCGAACTCGCCCGCAGCACGGGACTGAGCTTCCCGGCCATTTCGGCCATCACGTCGAAGCTGATGGCGGAAGACCTGCTGTGCGAAGCCGAGACAGATGCGGCGACGGCGTTGCCGGACGATACCGACGAAGAGGATACGGATGGCCTGAACGGCCGTCGCCGCGGCCGGCCGGCGGTCTTGCTGACCCTGAACCCCGAGTTCGGCCGCATCATTGCGGTCTCGCTGCGCATGAACCTGATCGAGACATTGATCGCCGATTTCAGCGGCTCTGCCCTGGCGCAATCGCGGCTCGAGCTCACGACCCGCGGGCTCGATGCAGGCGCATTGTGCGATCTCGTGACCGCGCAGATCGAGGCCATGCTGGATGAGACGGCCACGCCGCGAGAGCGGCTGCTCGGAATCGGGATTGCGCTGCAGGGCATCGTCGATGCCGACACCGGCCGGCATCTGTGGAGCCCGGCGCTGTCGATCACCGACGTCGATCTGGCGACGCCAATCCGCGAGGCATTCGGCGTCGAAGTCGTGATGGCGAACGACGCGGTCGCGGTGGCGCTGGCCCTCGTGGCGGCCGAGCCGGCGCTGGCACAGGGCCTCACGGCCACGCTCATGGTCGGTCACGGCATCGGCATGGGCATCGTTGTCGACGGTGAAGCGCGCTGGGGTGCCGGCGCGGGCAGCGAGATCGGCCATGTCAAGTTGACGCCGAACGGTCCGCAGTGCCGCTGCGGTCAGCGCGGCTGCATCGAGGCCCATCTCGCCGACTATGCGCTCTACCGCGACGCCCGCACCTTTCTCGATCTGCCGCCGGCGGTGTCGCAGCAACCGTCCGAGGCGCAGATGGCTCTGTTGCGCGCGCGGGCACGCGCCGGCGATCCCCGTCTCGAACAGCTGTTCCGGCAGGCAGGCCACGCGCTTGCCGAGGCGGTCGCCACGACGATCTCGGTGCTGCGCCCGCATCACTTGATCCTTGCGGGTCCCGGCCTGCAGGCGTTTGACATGATGCGCAGTGCCTATGAGGAGCGCCTCGAGCTGGCGGTGTTGCCGTGGCTGCTCAAGTCCACGGCGATTCATGTGCGTCCAAGCGAGTCGGCGACGATCGTCGACGGCATGGTGCGGCGGACGCTGCGGGTGGTGGATCGAAACTACATGGAGACGACCGAGTGAACCTCGGGGGTTGTGGCTCCTGGCTTGAGCCGCAGCAACGCAACCGACGCGCTTCAGGCGCCAAAGCGAGAGAATGCCAATGCAGGGTGCCATCTATCCAAGCCTCAAGGACCGGACCGTCCTGGTAACCGGCGGCGGTTCCGGCATCGGCGAGGCCATCGTCCGCCAGTTCATCAGCCAAGGCGCAAGGGTCGGGTTCATCGATATCGATGTGATGTCCTCGGAGCAGCTGCTGTCCGATTTGGGAGCGCATGCCCGCGTGCACTTCGAGCACGCCGACCTGCGCGACATCTCCGCCTTGCGACGCGCGATTACTGGCATCCGCGAGGCGCTTGGGCCGATCACCATCCTGGTCAACAATGCGGCGCGCGACGACCGTCACGCGATCGAGGACGTGACACCGGAATTCTGGGACGAGCGGATCGCCGTCAACTTGAAGCATCAGTTCTTCAGCGCCCAGGCGGTGGTACCCGACATGAAGCAGGCAGGGGGCGGTTCGATCGTCAACATCGGCTCGGTGAGCTGGGTGATCGGTCAGGGCAACATGCCCTGCTACACCACGGCGAAATCAGCGGTTCAGGGCCTCACCCGCGCGCTGGCCCGCGATCTCGGGCCGCACAATGTGCGGGTCAACTCCATCCTGCCCGGATGGATCATGACCCGGCGGCAGCAGGATCTGTGGCTGACGCCCGAAGGTGTGGCCGAGCTGATGCAGCGCCAATGTCTCAAGCGCAAGCTCGTGCCCGACGACATCGCTCGCGTCGTCCTCTTCTTCGCCGCCGATGACAGCGGCGCCTGCACCAACCAGAGCCATATTGTCGACGGCGGCTGGGTCTAGCGACACCGCCCGCCGGCTGATTGCTATGTCTTGGGAGCGGTCTGATGCGAACGCGTCAGATTGTCGGTCCACGCGTCGGCAATGTGGGGAAGTGTCAGATCCTGCATGCGATCGAGCAGCAGTTCGAGCACGCGTGGCGGGGTCAATGGAAGTGCCTGGACGCACTTGCCGGTGGCGTTTGCGACCGCGCAGGCGACGGCCGCTCCGACATTCAGGATAGGCACCTCGCCGGCACCCTTGGTCCCGAGCGGTCCGATTGACGGCGCACCTTCGTAGAGATCGATCTCCACTGGCACGACATCGAGCGCCAGCGGCACCCGATAGGTCTCGAAACCGCTCTGGCAGACACGGCCGTTGCTGCCGATCGTGACTTCCTCGTGCAACGCATAACCCAGCCCCTGCACGACACCGCCCTGGATCTGGCCATGGATGGCGCGCGGATTCAGCGCGCGGCCGACGTCCTGCACCACGCGATAGCTGAGTACCTCGACATGTCCGGTTTCCGGATCGACGGCGACCTCGCAGTCGTGGACCGCGAAGACGGGGATGTCGATCGCGTCGATGAAATGTCCGGCCACGCAGCCCGGCATCGCCGGCACACCGGCGCCGGTGAATGCGCCGGTGCCTGACACCGGGCCAGCCAGCGCCTGGGCGCGGGTCGCGACTTCCGCGACCGTACGGCCGGAGCCTGGCGCGCCGGCGATCTCGATCCGCCCGTCGCGCATGACGAGATCATCGGGCGCAGCCTCGATCATCTCGGAGGCGACCTTCAAGAGCTTGGTGCGCACCTCCTGCGCCGCCGACAGGCTGGCCGCGCCGAGCGAAACGGTGGTGCGGCCGCCGCCGACGCCGACGTCATAACCGGCTGCATCGGTATCGGCGGCGCGGACGATGACGTGCTCGGGTGCAATGCCGAGCGTGCTGGCCACGATCTGCGGCAAGCTCTGCATCATCGAGCCGGATCCAATCTCCACGCCCGACGTGACCAGCGTCGCCGTGCCGTCGGCATTCATGTTCACCGTCGCGGCCGATGGACCGACGAAGACGAACCAGGTGCCGACGGTGGTCGCGCGCCCATAGAGCCGGCCGTCGGTGCGCGCCGGTGGCGGCGCTGCCGCATCGCGCAGCGTATCCATCCGCTCCAGCATTGGGCCGAGCACATCGCCTTCGAACACCTGGCCGGTGGCACCGAGATCCTTGTCGCCGAGCACGTTGCGACGGCGGAAGGCCAGCGGATCCATTCCGATCCTCGCCGCGATCTCGTCGGTGTGGCGCTCGAGCGCAAAGGTGTTGTAGACGCCGTTGCAGCAGCGGAACGCGCCGTTTGGCGCCGTGTTGGTGTAGACCGCGCGCGAGACCATGCGCACGCTTCCAAGCCGGTAGTTTCCGCCGAGCGTGTGCGCGGTCATGGTGGTCAGGAAGATCTGTTCGCCGCCATAGGCGCCGCAGTCCATCAGGACGACCGCCTCACGCCCCACGATATCTCCCGCGCGCGTCACCGCCGAGCGAATGCGGATATCGGCGTTCTCGCGGAACAGGCAGGTCAGCATCTCCTCCTCGCGCGAATTGACGAGGCGCACCGGCCGGCCGCTGGCGCGGGCGAGCAGGGCGGCGAAAGGTTCAACAGCCAGATCGAACTTCAGACCGAAGCCGCCGCCGACCGGTGGCACCGTGACGCGGACCTGCGACGCCGGCACGCCCAGCAGGCGCGCGGTCGCATTGCGGACGCTCCAGGGAACCTGTGTTGACGTCTCGATATGGAAGCGTCCATCCTCGTAGCTCGCGACGACTGCGCGCGGCTCGAAGGCCACGTGGTTCTGCCGGCCGACGCGAAAGCAGCTTTCGACGATCTCGACGTCGGGCCGGGCAAAGGCGGCATCGACGTCGCCGCGAACGACGGTTGCCTCCCAGGCGACGTTGCCGCCGCGCGCGCTGCCTTCGAGCAAGACCTCATAGCTGCGCCAGTCCGGATGCACCAGCGGCGCACCCGATGCCAGCGCATCCGCCATGGTCAAGACGGCGGGGAACGGCTCGATCTCCACGTCGATCGCCGCGAGTGCGGCCTGCGCCTGCGCCAATGTGGCGGCTGCGACTGCCGCGAGCGGCTCGCCGTCATAGCGGATGACGTCGCGGGCGAAGAGCGGGTGGTCGGCGATGCCGATCCCGATCATGCCGGGCGCATCGGCCGCCGTTACGATCGCGCGCACGCCCGGCATGCGGGCCGCTCTGGACGTATCGAGGCGAATGATCCGCCCCGCCGGCGCGGTGGCGCGCAGCACCGCGGCATGCAGCATGCCGGGCAGATACCGGTCGATGGTGTAGCGGGTGCGGCCACGCAATTTATCGGCGGCGTCGCGCCGGCGCAGATCCATCGTTGCGGAAACGTCTGACATGCTTGCGCTCCCGATCATGCCGTGGCCAAGGCGAGCAATGTCGCCTCGACGATGCGTTCATAGCCCGTGCAGCGGCAGATGTTTCCGGTCAGCGCCATCAGGATGTCGTCACGGGTAGCGTCGGGCCGGGTCGTCAGGAGATGCGTCAGGCTCACCACCATGCCGGGAAAGCACATGCCGCATTGAACGGCATCGCTGTCCTCGAGCGCGGCCTGGATGCAGTTCAGCGTTCCCTGAGGCGCAAGGCCTTCGACGGTACGGATCTCGCGGCCATCGGCCAGCGCAGCGGGCAGCAGGCACGACGGCGTGGGCTCGCCGTCGAGCAGCACCAGGCAAGCGCCGCAAAAGCCCTCGCGACAGACAGGTTTCGCGCCGGTCAGATGCATCTCCTCGCGCAGGATGTCGACCAGCGGGGTGGCAGGATCGGCCGCAGAGGTGAGGCGATCGCCGTTGACGGTCAGGTTGAACCCCATGTCATCTCCGCGCGTTCATGAACCAAGTGCAGCGATCACGGCGCGGCGGACGAGGCCGGGCAGCACGCTGACGCGATACCAGGCCGGCGCATCGACGCTGTCGCGACCGACGAACTCGTCAGCCAGTTCGGCCGCACGACGCGCCGCTGCTGCGGCGTCGAGCGGATGTCCGATCAGCGCTGCTTCAAGCCGTGGCCAGCGCCGTGCGCTCGGTTCGACCGATCCGACTGCGATCCGCGCCGCCTGGACGCGGTTCGCCGCATCGACGCTGACCGAAAGGCTGACGATGGCGACCGGATAGTCGCCCGCTCGGCGCAGCGGCAGGCGGACATGGGCCGTCTTGCGCCTCGCTCGAGGCAGGATGATCCGTGTCACCAGGCGGCCGGGGGCGAGCGTTGATCGGACCGCGAGGAAATCCGCCAGGCCGATGCGCTCGTGGTCGTTGCGGCCGGAGATCTCGACAGCGGCATCGAGACAGAGCAGCGCCGGCACGCAATCCGCCGCGAAAAATTCCGACGTCGCGAGATTGCCGCCGATCGTCGCCATCGCGCGGATCGCGGGGTTGGCGGAGCCTCCAGCCGCGGCCGCGAGACCGGCAAATTCCGGAAGGTCGTCCAAGGCTGCCGCAAGGGCGGCGTGCGTGACCGCCGCGCCGATCTCGATGGCATCGCTTTCGATCTGGACCGCGGTCAGCTCGGCGATCCTTCCGATGGCGACATAGTGGGTCCTGAGCGGTTCGTGCCGGATCGGCGATCGCATGATCCACGTGCCGCCAGCCAAGGGGGCACCCACCGGACCGTATTCGCTCAGCGCATCGCGTGCGGCGGCGAGCGAGGGCGCGACATAGATCGATGCCGGCGCATCGCGCGACGAGACCGGGATGTTCTGGATGGGCGAGCCTGACATCATTGCCGCCGCTCCTGCCGCAGGCGATCCAGCAGCACGCCGATGATGACGATCGCGCCAAGCACGACCATCTGGACGTATCCGTCGATCCGGGTGAGGTTCATGCCGTTGGAGAGAATGGTGATGAACAGGGCGCCGAGCACGGCGGTGCCGACGCCGCCGCGTCCGCCTGCCAGGCTCGTTCCGCCGACCACGGCGCCCGCGATCGCCTGCAGCGAGAGCGCGCCGCCGAGGTTCGGCTCACCCGATCCGGTTCGCGCCGTCATCATGATCGCACCGAGCGCTGCAAGTCCCGAGCACAACACATAGGTCGCGACCAGGATGCGCTTGACCGGCAGGCCGGCGACCGCAGCGGCACGCGGGTTGGTGCCGATCAGATAGAGCGACCGGCCGAACACGGTGCGCGCCAGCAGCAAATGAAGCCCGACGCCGACTGCGAAGGTGATCGCAATTGCTGCCGGCACGCCGAAGATGCTGCCGCTGTAGAATATCTGCGAGAATGGCGCCGGCACGCCTTGTACCGGCCGTCCGGACGAGAGCGTGGTCGCAATCCCGATCGCGATGTTGTAGCTGCCCAGCGTCGCGACGAAAGGATTGACCCCGAGCAGCGCCACGACCACGCCGTTGAAAAGACCGCACGCGATACCGAGCGCGAAGCCGGCGCCGAGCCCGGCGAGCAGCACGGCGACCGCACCGTGACCCGACGCCGTGGCGCCGGCCATCGCGAGCGCGCTGCCGACGCTGACCATCGACACCGTCGGGCCAAGCGCAAGGTCGAAGCCGCGCGTCAGGATGACCACGGTCTGGGCCATCGCGAACAGCGCCAGATAGCTGGTCTGCTGCGCGATGTTGAGCAGATTGGCCGGCGACAGCACCCCGCGGTCAACCGCGGCGAAGCCGAGCAGCAGCACTGCCAGAGCGATCGGCAGGACCGCGCTCCAGAGCCTATGGCCCAGCGTCAGCTTCGGCCGGTCGGTGTCGTTGGCGGCAACGGTCAATTCGAGGTCAGACACGCGGCTTGCTCCGTCGGCTGAGTTCGTCGAGCGCCACGGCGGCGACCATGATGACGCCGAGGAAGACCGGCTGGAGCCGCGAGTCGACGTGCAAGAGGTTGAGTGCGTTGCCCAGGATGGTCAGGAACAGTGCGCTGATGGCGACAATCTCGATGCGCCCGACGCCGCCGCGCAGGCTGACGCCGCCGATCACGGCTGCGGCTATCGACTGCAGCATCATGCGGTCGCCGCCAAAGCTTGCCTGGCCGGAGCCGACCTGTGCGGTCAGCAGAATGCCGGTCAGTGCCGCAAGGACGCTCGAGACCACGTAGGTGCCAACGATATGGCGCTGGATCGTCACGCCCGACACCACGGCGGCATCGACATTGCCGCCGATCGCGTAAACGTAGCGGCCGAACAGTGTGCGCCGCTGTGCAAACACCATCACCAGGATCACGATCAGCGCGACGTGGGCGGCGGTCGGCAGACCGAATGCCTGGGCGCGTCCGAAGCCCTTCACGAATATCTCCGGCATGCCGTAAACGGGGATGCCGTTGGTGATCATGAGGCCGACGCCGGCGGTCGCGGACATCGTGCCCAGCGTTACCACGAAGCCGGAGACCCTGAGCCTTGCCACGCAGAAGCCGTTGACGAGCCCGACCGCGACGCCGCAACCGAGCCCGGCCGCGACCCCGCTTGCGATGATGAGGACATTGGAGCCGGGAAATGCGGCCGCGGTGGCCGCCATGGTCTTGGCCGTGACGACGCTCGCCAGGGCGACCACTGCGCCAACCGAAAGATCGAAGCCGCCAGCGATGATGACCAGCGCCTGGCCGCAGGCGACGATCGCCAGCAGCGAGGCGTTGCGCAGGATGTTGAGGACGTTGATGATGCCGTAGAACTGCGCATCGACTGCCGACATGCCGGCCACGAGCAGCACAAGCAGGGCCGGCAGCAACCCGATCCGGCCTGCGATCGACCGGAGGCTGACCAGACCCCGTGGCGCTGCGGCGACCAGGGCCGTGTTCATGCGACCTCCGCGGCGAGATGATCGCGGAAGAAGCTCGAAAGCACATTCTGCTCGGTCTTCTCTGCGCCCGTCAGCTCGGCGGCGATGCGGCCCTGATGCATAACGTAGAGCCGGTTCGACAGCGCCAGCACCTCAGGGAGTTCGGACGACACCACGATCACAGCAGCGCCGGTCTCGACGAGACGCTTCATGAACTCGTAGACCTCGAGCTTGGCCCCGACGTCGATGCCGACGCTCGGCTCGTCGAACAGGAACACGGTCAGCTCGCGCGTCAGCGCGCGTCCCAGCATCACCTTCTGACGGTTGCCGCCCGACAGGGCGCCGGCGCTCCGTTCGATGTTCGGCGGCCTCAGCTGCAGCTGCTCCATGATGCCCGCGATCGTCACGCGTTCGGCGGCCTGCCGTAAGACGCCGAAACGGGCGAAGGCGGGCAGGTCGAGCCCGGTCATCGACGCGTTCTCGCGGATCGGACGGGACAGCGCGAGTCCCTCGGCGATCCGGTTGGCAGGGAAATAGGCGACGCCGCGCTTGAGGCTTTGTCTTGGAGTTGGAAACTCGTAAGGTGCGCCGTCGATCCGGATCGCACCCGCTGACGGGCGCTCGATGCCGTAGATGGCGCGGATCAGCTCCGACTTGCCGCAGCCGACGAGGCCCGCGATGCCGGTGATCTCGCCGGCCCGGGCATGGAAATTGACCTCCCGCACGCTGCCGTCGGAGAGCGTCAGGTTCTCGACGTCGACCACCACCTTGTCGGGCCGGTGGGCGATGGCGGGAAACAGCAGGTCGATGGTGCGGCCGGTCATCAGTTCCACGAGTTCGCCGTCCGTCGAATTCGCGGCATCGAGCGTCCGGATGTGACGGCCGTCGCGCAGAACCGTCACACGGTCGGCAAGGGCGCGGATCTCGCGCATGCGATGCGAGACGTAGATCAGTCCGACATCCTGGCTCTTCAGGCGTGCGATCAGCTCGAACAGCCGCCCCGTTTCGCGTTCGGTCAACGAGGCGGTCGGCTCATCGAGGATCAGAAGGCGGACGCGGCCGAGCAGGGCCTTGGCGATCTCGGCCATCTGCTGATGGGCGCGGGACAGGTCGTCGATCCGTTGCGCGGGATCGAGGTCGAAGCCGAGCTCGTCGATCAATGCTCTTGCGCGCTTGCGCATCTCGCGCGCGCGCAACATTCCGCCGCGCGTGACTTCGCGGCCAAGGAACAGGTTCTCTTCCACGGTGAGGCTCGGGATCAGCGAGAATTCCTGAAACACCGGACTGATGCCGATCTCTCGCGCGCGCTGCGGCGTCAGGTGGCGGATCTCCTCGCCGCCGAAATGGAACGTGCCTTCGTCGGGTGGAAATGTACCGGATACGACATTGATCAGGGTCGACTTGCCGGCACCGTTCTCGCCGAACAGGACGTGAAGTTCGCCGGCACGGACATCGAGGTCGACTCGGTCGAGCGCCCGGACACCGGTGAATCGCTTCGATATGCCGCGCAACTGAAGCAGGGGCGCGGCCGGCTTCGGATCGATCTCGACGTTCATCCGCGTCTCCGTGGCCGTGAGCGGGCAGGCGGGAGTCGTGCTCCCGCCCCGATCGTTCGGCCTACTTGGCCTTGACCGAATAGACTGGCGTCCAGCTCGCGGGCGCCAGCACGAGATCCATCTGCAGTTTCGGCACCGTGGTCTTGTCGATCACCGTGGCGACCGGCTGGACCAGGCTCATCACCGGCTTCTTCTCGATCAGACGCACGGCCTGGTCGATCGCGATCGCGCCTTCGCCGACCGGATATTGGGTTGCGAAGGCGAGGATGTCGCCGCGGTTCAGCGCGTCGAGCATGGCCTGGTTTTCGTACGACGACACGATCTTCAGGTCGCTTCGGCCAGCCTCGGCGACCGCGCCGATGGCGGCTTCGGCGGTGGGGGCGGTGCCCCAGATCACGTTCATGGCGGGATAGGCCTGCAATGCGTCCTGGATCAGCTGGAGTTGCACCGCGACGCCGGAGTCGCCGAACTTCTCGGCCAGAATCTTGGCGTTCGCGTTCTTGGCGATGGCCTTCTTGAATCCTTCGTTGAACGATTCCGCCCAGCCCGAGCCCGCCGGACCGGGGAACGTCACGATGTTGAGCTTGTCGCCGGGCTTGGTCTGCGCCAGCAGGCCGTCGCCGGTGACCTCGCCCATGGCGACGAAGTCGACATAGTTGGCTGCAGGCAGCGCGTTCGGCGGCAGCGGATTGGTGACGCCGACCACCGGCACGCCCTTGGCCTTGGCTTCCTCGAACTTCTTGCTGAGCCCCGCGCCGGAGATCGCGCCGACGATGATCGCGTCCGGTCCGCTCGCCATGCAGTCATCGAATTGCGAGAGCTGCTTGGGCAGATTTTCGTAACCGCCGGCCTCGTAGAGGTTCATGTTGACGTTCATCGCCTCGGCCTGTTTCACGATCCCGTATGCGACGGCGACCCAGAAACTGTCCTTCATGTGCGGAAACAGCACGCACAGCCTGTAGGGTTTCTCGGCCTTCGGCAGCGGCGTGTAGTCGGCGGGCTTCGGCGTGCCGGATGACGCATCGTAGACCTTCATCGGAAACCACGGCGTCTCGGTCCCCGCCGCCGCCGGCGTGGCGGCGCCGGCAAGGGCGAGGGCTGTGGCGATGCCGAGCACGGAGCGGATCGGCCATAGTCGGTTGGAAGAAAGGCACGTCGTGATCGTCATAGCGCAATCCTCATGGTTTGAATGAATGTGGGCGATGCAGGGGGAGGCGACGGCTCGAATCCTCTTTGGTGGTTAGACCGCGCCGTCCGCCGACGGTGCGGCTGCCGGTGACAGTCAGCCCGCTTTCCACATCGCGACCGAGCGCCGCTCGAATGCTTCGCGGAATTGACGGGTGGATTCGGGAAGCAACGCGCCGGTGCCCCAGTCGAGGATCACCGCGTGCTTTCGGATCACGTCGAACGTGTTGAGCTCTCCGCTGCGGTAGCGCTGCGCCACCATCTCGGGATCGAGCCGGACATCGGCGACGCGCTCGGAGCGGATCCTGGTCCGGAGCGCAGCGGTCGCGACCTTGTCGACTTCGTAATTGCAGAGCTCGGCGTCGATGGTGTGCACCACGACGCCATAGTCCTTGGCGGCACGCTCAACCGACACATAGTCGTCCTTGATGTCCTCGATCACGAGGTTCGGATCGCGCTCCAGCGGATCGCCGAACCCGCCGCCGCCGGCGGTCGGACGCGAAAAGACGTCGCCCTCGCCGATCGGCACGTCCGAGAAGATCGAGCCCAATCGCTCCTCGGCTGTGCTGCCGGCGCGTTTCAAGGTCAGGCCGTGGGGCATCGACGGCAGGCCCCCCTCGATGCCCCACACGATGGCGCGCTCGCGGTCGCAGATATAGGAGATCACGGTCTTCTCGGCCTGCAGCATCCGCGATGTCTTCACCACGCCGGCGCCGCCGCGCCATTTGCCGGGACCGGGCGAGTCCGTGAGGATCTCGCATTCGGTGGTCAGGATCGGGTTGGCGCGCTCCTGGCCTTCGACCGGCTGCGACATCAGACCGGTGCCGAAGCAGGCGGTCGTGACATTGCTGCCGTCCTTGCCGTTGCGGCCGCCCCAGCCGCCGGGCAGCCAGTCGTAGAACATGAAGATCGGCTTGTCGGCGCTGCGGGCATCGAGACCGCCGGTGAGCAGATATTCGAGATTGAAGGCGCAGGCCAGCGCGCGTTCCGGCATCAGCTTCGACCACATCTCGTAGATCGAGTTCATGATCTTCTCGAACGGCATCAGGAATCCGGTGACCGCGATCGGCCATTTGGCATCGACGATCGAGCCTTCGGGAGCGATGATCTCGAAGCAGCGATAGAAGCCTGAATTGAGCGGCAGATCGGGAAAGAACGTCTTCATGCCGGCTGCGACCGCGGAGAAGGTCGCGCCGAACGCCGAGTTGTAGATCGAGCCGATGGTCGGATGGCTGCCGGTGAAATCGTAGATCGCGCGGTCGCCCTTGATCGTCATCTTGATGCGGATCGGGATCATGCCTTCGCCGCCGGCCGGATCGCGGTCGATGTAGTCGACGGTTTCCCATTCGCCGTCGGGCAGCGCTGCGATGCGCTGCCGCGCCGAGCGCTCGACATAGTCCTGCACGGCGGCAAGCCCGGTCTCGACCGTGTCGCGGCCGTATTTGCCGACCAGGCGCAGGATCTCGCGTTCGCAGACCGCAGTGGCTTCGGCCTGCGCCTGGATGTCGCCGATGATCGAGGCCGGGTCGCGGGTGTTGGAGGCGATCAGATGCGCGACGTCCTTGCGCAGGCCGTTCTTGTCGAACAGGCGGACCGGTGTGATGCGCAGGCCTTCGCGGAACATCTCGCGGGCGGCGACGTCGAACGATCCCGGCACGCTGCCGCCGACGTCCGACCAGTGTCCGTTGGACTGGCTGAAGGCGATGATCTTGCCGTCGGCGAAGATCGGACGGATCAGCCGCACGTCGGAAAAATGCGTACCGCCGGCATAGGGATCGTTGATCGCGAAGACGTCGCCCTCATGCATGTCGCCTTCGAAATGGCGCATCACGTCCTTGCAGGTGAAATGCAGCGTGCCGACGTGGACCGCGATATCCTGGTTGCCTTGCGCCGCACATTCGCCGTTGGCGTCATGCAGCGCGCTGGAGAAGTCGCGGTTGTAGATGACGAAGGAGTAGCAGGTCCGCAGCACCTGCTCGCCCATCTGGTCGACGCTGGTGATGAAGGAATTCTTCAGAACCTCGAAGGTTACGGGGTCGAGCGGGAGAGCTCCGGCCATGGTTCACTCCTTCACGCGGATGATGATGTTGAGATATTTGTCCACCTCGGCGCTGGCTCCCGGCGGCACCACAGTCGTCGCGTCGAGCTGCTCGATGATCGCGGGGCCCTGAAAGGAGAAGCCGCAGGGTAGGTCGTCGCGCTGATAGACGGGCGTATCGAGCCCGCTGCCCTCGAACCAGACCCTGCGGCGGCCAATCGGCTCGGGGCTAGCGCCGGTCGGCTTGTGAATGGCAAACTCGGCCTTGGGAACCACACCGACCGCCTTCAGATTGAGACGGAAGAAGCTGACCGGCGCGCTGTCGCGGCGGAAATTGTACTCGCGCTGGTGCTCGGCGTGGAAGCTCTGCACCAGGTCGGCGATCGCGCCGATCGGCTGCGGTGCGTTCACCGCGAGCGAACGCCACTGACCGCGATACATCATGTCGATCGACCGCTGCAGCACGATATCCTGCTGCGCGACGCCCTCATGGGTCAGCCGTGCGAGCGCGGCTTTCTCGAGTTCGGCGAACTGCGCTTCGATCTCGGTGGCGTCGGCGTCGGCCGCGTCGACCATGCAGCTCTGCGAGAAATCGTGCTGCATGTCGACGAGCAAGCATCCGAGAGCGGAGGTCACGCCGGGATTGGGCGGCACAATCACGACGGGAATCGCCAACTCGCGCGCGACGTCGACGCCATGCAGGGCGCCGGCGCCGCCGAACGCCACCAGCGCAAAGTCGCGCGGGTCGTAGCCGCGACTGATCGAGATCAGCCGCACCGCATCCGACATGTTGGCATTGGCGACCTTGACGATGGCGTCTGCGGCCTCGTGCAGGCCGAGGCCAAACGGCTTGGCGACGCCGCTCTCGACGGCTTTCCGCGCCAGCTCGGGGTCGAGCTTCACCTTGCCGCCGGCGAGGTCGGTGCCGAGCCGGCCCAGTGTCACGTTGGCGTCGGTGTTGGTGGGCTGGGTGTTGCCGTTGCCGTAGCAGGCCGGTCCCGGGTGGGCGCCGGCCGATTGCGGACCGTTGCGCAGGGAGCCGGCCGGGTCGGTCCAGGCCAGCGAGCCGCCGCCGGCGCCGATGGTGAGCACCTCGATCGAGGCGAAGCGGATCGGGTAGCCGAATTCGATGTGCCAGTCCTTGGTGACGCGCGAGCGGCCCTCATAGGCAAGCGACACGTCGGTGGACGTACCGCCCATGTCGAGGCCGATCGAATTGGGGAAGCCGCACAGGCCGGCGATGTAGCGGCTGGCGATCGCGCCGGCGGCGATGCCGGAGCCGGCGAGGCGCGCCGCGAAGTCCTTGACGCTCGCCGGCGTCATCACCCCGCCGCCGGTGTGCAGCAGCAGGAGATCGCGGGTGTAGCCCTCGTGCGCAAGGCGTTCGCCGAGCCGGCTCGTGTAATTGACGACGACCGGGCTCACGACGGCGTTGGCGACCGTGGTCGAAAATCTTTCGTGCTCGAAGATCTCGGGAAGCACCTGCGAGGAGATCGACACCGGAATGTCGGGCATTTCCGCCAGCAGGATGTCACGCATCGCACGCTCATTGGCGCCGTTGAGATAGGCGTTCATGAAGCAGACCGCGACTGCGGCGACGCCGCGTCGCTTGAGGATGCGGGCCACCTCGCGTGCCGCCTCGACGTCGAGCGGCTCGATCACCTTGCCGCCGGCATCGACGCGCTCGGGCACGGTCAGGCGATCGCGCCGCGGCACGTAGGGCCGGACAACGTCCTTGTAGGTGTCCCAGAGGTCTTCCTTGTTGGCGCGCCTGATCTCGATCACGTCGCGGAACCCCTTGGTCGTGACCACGGCGGTGCGGGGCAGGCGGCGGGTGATCAGCGCGTTGGTGGCAACTGTCGTGCCGTGTGAGAACAGCGCCACCCTGGAGAGATCGATGCCGGCCTTGGACACGCCGCCCATGATGCCTTCGATCGGATCGCGCGTGGAGGAGGTCTTCTCGATGCGGATGAGGCCCGTCGTCTCGTCCATAATGCAGATGTCGGTGAACGTGCCCCCGACATCGACAGCCACACGAAGGTCCTGCACCATGCGTCTTCCTTTCGAACAAGCGTTTCGCTGATCTTAGGCAGAGCGGCGGCCCGCCTTCTTGACGCTGAGCGCAGGAAGACTTGTGCGAGAGAGCGAACCGCATGGCGGGCCATGCGTGCTGGTGCGGGCGGCGGGTTGCCCGGGAAGTGGTCAGGTTAGCCGGTCAGATGGGTGCGGTTGCGACGCCGTGTTCAGGCGTTGGCGGCGCGCGAGGTGGCGCGCGCCTCGCTCGGGGTGCAGCCGAACCGGCCGCGATAGTTGCGGCTGAATTGCGCCTGGTCGGCGAAGCCCCATTGGTAGGCGATTTCCGAGATGCTCTTGCGGCAGCTCGCGTCGCGCAGCAGGGCGTCGCAGATCGATAGCCGCTGGTTGCGGATGTAGGCGCAGACGGTCAGGCCCTCACCTTCGAAAATCTGGTGCAGATAGCGCAGCGAAATGCCGCAGCCGTCGGCGACCATCTGCGGCGTCAGCCGCATGTCGTCGAGGCGGGTACGGATGAACTGCTCGCAGCGCAGCAGATGGCCATTGCGCACCGAGGACGAGTGGCCGGTGAGCACGCGGTCGTCGGACTCGATGGCCATCGCAAGCAGCTCGATGAGGTGCTTGCCCATCATCGCGCGCGCGGTCTCATCCATTTCCTCGATCCGCTCGCCGGAGAGGCGCAGCGTGTCGACGAACAGCGCACCGACGCTGCGGCTGGCGTCGAATTGCAGCGTGGCGAGACGCTCGGGCCGCGAAATCCGGCTGCGCAGCACCGCGCTCGGGATCTTCAGACACCACAGCGCCGTCGGATCCTGATGGCTGAACTCATAGGGGAGGTGGCTACGCTCGATCAGGAACGCGCCCGGCCGGCAGTGCACCACCTTGCCGTCCTGCTCGAAGCGGATTTCGGCGAGCTCGGGCACCGTGATCAGGAAGGATTCCTCCCGCTCGTTCAGGAGATGCCGCTCATGCCGCTTGTACAACAGGCCGTTGGCGATGTTTCGCGAGACCGAGAGGGGGCCCATCGACCAGGCGCCGAGGCGCGCATCGAAGTCGCGCGTGCTCGGGAAGCGCAGGTCGAGCGAGTAATAAGTCTTCGAGACGACCTCCTGCCAGTATTGGCGGCGGGTCTGCAACGGGATGTCCTTGGTCGTGTAGGTGACTTGCATGTCTCACTCCCCGCCGCCGGCTGTGCCTCCGGTCGTCGTGTCCCTGGCCAAAGTTTGGCGAGGACTGCCGGACGGCGTCAAGTCGAATAAAACGGAAACAGATAGTCTAGATTCCGATCGCCTCCTCGGCCTGGTGCCGGTGATCCATGCTGACCGGAGGCCGGGCCGGCCCGACGCCCGCAACTGCAAAGCGCATGAAATCACGGAACGCCATCGCGGCTTCCGACGGCCTGGTGTCGCGCCGCCAGGCAAGACCGATGTCCATGCTGGGCACCTCGTCCTCGATGACGCGGGTCTCGATCCGCTGTCCTTCCAGCGACCAGGGCCGGTAGATCAGGTCGGAGAGAATGGCGATGCCCATGCCGCCTGCGACCATGGAGCGCACGGCTTCGACCGAGGAGGTGCGGAAGATCGTGTTCGGTTCGAGCGAGGCGTTGCTCCAATAGCGCATCGAGGTGTGCTTGGCCTCGTCGACGGTGAGCATGACATAAGGATAGGTTGCGATGTCGGCGAGATGGACCCGCTCGGCGCGGGTCAGCGGATGCTCGGGCGCAAGCCAGAGGCGGCGCGGCGATCGCAGCAGCGTCTCGCTGGTCAGCTTGGCGTTGTCGCGCAGGTTCGAGACCAGCATCACCGCGAGATCGAGCGCGCCGTCGACGATCGCACGTTCGAGCACGTCGCGTGGCGCCTCGAACAGCTCGATCGTGATGCCGGGAAAGCTTGCCTGGAAGCGTTTCTGATGGCGCGGCAGGAAATAGCCCGACACGGTATAGGTGACGCCGATGCGGACCGTCCCGAACAGCGGTCCCGCCGACATCTGCGTGTTCCGCACCGCTTCGGCGACGGCGGCGAGGATTTGACGGCCCTGGGACAGGAACCGGCTGCCCTCCATGGTGACGGTTACGCCGTTCGGCGCGCGCTCCAGCAGGCGGGCGCAGACGGTCGCTTCGAGCTGCTGAATGGCCGCGGTGACCGCGGATTGCGAGACGTTGAGGTCGATGGCCGCCTGGCTGATGCGCCCGGTTTCGGCGGCGGCGACGAAGTAGCGGATCTGTTTCAGAGAAACGGACATCGCGGTTGTTCCGATGTTGCCTAACTCATGAGCGGTGTTTCTCAGCCCGGCTGCATTCGTTGCAACTCTCGTGCCGACAGGTGCAGAGCGCGCGGTGACGTCTATGTCAGGCGCGAAAGGCCGCAACCGACGGCCTGAAGCCTGGAATACGCGCGGTCACCCCGGATCGGTGGCCGCGGTCTTTGGCGGATAGGGACGCGGCTGCCGGCGGCTACGCCAGCGCGTTGTGCAGCTTGCCCAGCAATTCCGACCGGCTTTTGCGGGCCGCGAGCGCCTGGTTCATGTCGACCTTGACGAACTTCACCGGCGTATTGGGTTGCAGCTGGCCGATCAGATCCATGTCCGCGGCGATCACGGTCCCGACCATGAAGTAGCCGCCGCCGGAGACTGCATCACGATGCAGCACGATCGGTTCGGTGCCGCCGGGAACCTGGATCGAGCCGTAGGGATAGCAGGCATCGGTGATGTTGGACGGGTCGGACCCGGCGCCGAACGGCGGTTCGCGCGGAACGAATTCGAGCGGCTTGCCACCCTTGAAGCGGTAGCCGATCCGGTCGGCTTCCGGCGCCACCTTCCAGGTGTCGGAGAAGAAGCCGTCGCCGGCCGCCTCGGTGATGCGGTGCCAGTAGAGCCCGGGCATGGCGCGCAGTTCCGTCGGCATCCCTGCCGGTTGTCCGCGCAAATCCCTGGCAACGCTGCGTCCGTCCTTGCCCGTCGCGGCGGCACTGCCGATCGGCAGCTCGTCGCCGGCCTCGAGCTTGCGGCCCTTGAAGCCGCCGAGCGCGCCGAGCGCGTAGGTCGAGCGCGAGCCGAGGACGACGGGCACGTCGATGCCGCCGGCGACCGCGATGTAGCCGCGCGCACCCTGCTTGAGGAAGTCGAAGGAGAGGATCTGGCCGCGCTTCACCCTGAAGCTGGTCCAGGTCTCGCGCGGCTCGCCGTCGAGTTTCGGCGGCAGCTCGGCGCCGGTGATCGCGACGGTCGCGTCCGCGGTGAATTCGAGCTCGGGTCCCATGAACACGGCTTCGAGCACGGCAGCACCCGCCTCGTTGCCGACCAGCAAATTGGCCGCGACCAGCGCGTGACGGTCCATAGCGCCGGAGAGCGGGATGCCGATGTGATAATAGCCCGGACGTCCGAGATCCTGGACGGTGGTCGCAAGACCCGGCTTCAAAACCTTAACGGCCATGGAGAACTCCATCGAGCTTGGCGTTGTAGGCATCAACGTCGCGGTTGAATTCGGTCAGCGAGAACAAGACGTCGCGGATCACAGGCGCGAAGCGGCCGGCGTCGACGTCGGCGACCGCCGCGTCATAGGCCGCCCGGTCGATCGGCTTCCACTTCACGATGTCGCCCGGCTTGAACAGGCACATGAAGTCGCGCAGATAGCTGATGTTCTGGTTGGGATCGTAGATCGGCATCGGCGTGATGCCGAACATCTGATAGCCGCCGGCGCCGCGCACCGAGTAGATGCAGCTGAAGCAGCCGCCGTGCCCGACGGTGAGCTTCGGCGTATCGGTGCGAGGGCGCAGATATTTCGGCGCCTGTAGCTGCCGCTTGCGCTCGACCATCTGGTAGAGGAAGGGCAGGCCGGCCACGAAGCCGACCATCGAGACGAACCAGGGCGCGCTGGAATGTGCCTTGATGAAGGCTTCGACGCTATCGAGGCCGTTGATGCGCGCGGCGTATTCGAGGTCGGTCCCGTTCGGATCCTGATGACGCTCGCGGAAGCGCATCAACGTCTCATGCGTCCAGGGATCGTTGTAGAGCACGGGAATCTCGATGATCCGCGTCTTGATCACCGGTTCCGATTTCTCGGATGCGGAGTCCAGCCGCTTCAGCTCCGTCAGCAGATCGTCGGGCTTGATCTGGTCCGGATCGAACTTGACCTGATAGGACGCGTTGGCCGGGCAGATCTCGGTGACGCCCTTGATCCTCGCATCGCGCACCGCGTTGGTGATGAAGAGGCTCTTGAAAAAAGCCTCGAGCGACATCGCTTCGCCGACCTCGGCAAAGATATGCTCGTCGCCGCCGAAGGAAAATCGGGTTTGCATGACTAGCGGCCTCCTGTTGCTGACGGGGCGGATTCTCTTGCCATCATGGCGCGACCTTCGCGGCCGATGGCGGCTGAGCGGTGGCAAGGCCGGCGGCATGGGATTCCAGCCATGGTTCGAGCCAAGCCGTATGGAAGCGTCCGGCCTTGACGTCGGCGTCGCGCGCCAACGCCTGGTACAGGGGCTTTGTCGTGGAAATGCCCTCGACGCTGAGTTCGGCGAGCGCGCTTTCGAGTCGTCTGATGGCGCTCGGTCGATCCTTGTCGTGCACGATCAGCTTGCCGAGCAGGCTGTCGTAGAACGGAGGCACGGTGTAGCCCGCATAGAGCATGCTGTCGAAGCGCACACCATCGCCGCCGGGTACGCTGAGCGCGCTGACCGTACCCGGATTGGGCAGGAAGTTCCTGGCGGGGTCTTCGGCGTTGATACGGACCTCGACCGAATGACCGCTGACACGCACTTCGTTCTGACGAATACGCAAGGGCTCACCGCCGGCGATCCGGATCATCTCGCGCACGAGGTCGATGCCGGTGACCATCTCGGTGACGGGATGCTCGACCTGGATGCGGGTGTTCATCTCCAGGAAGTAGAATTCGCCGGTCCTGTCGTCGTAGAGATATTCGAGAGTCCCGGCGCCACGGTAGTTGACCGCCTTGGCCAGCGCCACGGCGGACGTACAGAGTTTTTCACGCACGGCCTGGGTGAGCGAGGGCGAGGGGGCTTCTTCCCAGACCTTCTGGCGGCGCCGCTGCAACGAGCATTCGCGCTCGAAGCAATGGATCACGTCGCGTCCATCGCCGAGCACCTGGACCTCGATGTGCCGTGCGCCTTCAATCAGCTTCTCGACGTAAAGCCCGCCGTCGCCGAAGGCCGCGAGCGCCTCGGCCTGCGCCTGTGGCATCAGATGATGAAATTCCTCGGCGGAACGCGCGATGCGGATGCCGCGTCCGCCGCCGCCGGCGGCGGCCTTGATCATGACAGGGAAGCCGGTTTTCTCGACCAGCGCGAAGGCGGCCTCCACCGACTCCAGCCGCCCCTGACTGCCGGATACGGTCGGTACACCGGCCGAGGCGGCGGCCTCGCGCGCCGCGACCTTGTCGCCCATCAGTCGGATCGATTGCGCGGTCGGCCCGACGAAGATCAATCCGGCCGCTTCGACCGCGGCCGCAAACTCGGCATTCTCGGCCAGGAAGCCGTAGCCGGGGTGGATGGCGTCGGCACCGGAGCCCTGCGCCGCTGCGAGGATGGCCGCCTGGTTGAGATAGGATTTCGACGCCTGCGGCGGACCGATATCGACCGACTCGTCGGCTAGTCTCACCGCGAGCGAATCCTTGTCGGCCTTGCTGTAGACTTGGACGGTCGCAATGCCGAGATCGCGCGCTGCGCGGATGATGCGCACCGCGATCTCGCCGCGGTTGGCTATGAGGAGCTTCTTGATCGCCATGGCTGGTCGGGGCTCAAACGTCGATTTCGGCGATCGGCTGGCCGGCCATCACGGCATCCTCGTTCTCGGCCAGGAATCGAACGATCTTGCCGGCGGCGCCGGCCTTCACCTCATTGAACGATTTCATCACCTCGATGAGGCCGATCGTGTCGCTCTCCGCGACGACGTCGCCGTCGTTCTTGTAGACCGGCTTGTCGGGGGCGGGCTTGCGGTAAAAGATGCCCGGGAGCGGCGAGAAGATCTGCTGCGTTGCCATGGTTTCCTCGTACGGTGATTGGTTTCTTTGCAGCGACGGCTCAGCGTGCGGTGAGATAGGGGCGAACCGCTTCGCGGACGGCCTCCGCGATGGCGACGGCGTTCGGCGTGTCGGAGTGGATGCAGATCGAATCGGCGCCGACCACGATGTCGTTTCCCGCCACCGTACGCGTCTTGCCCTCGTTGACGGCTCTCGCGCATCGGGTGGCGGCGTCGGCCGGATCCTTCGCCTCGTGCTCGCGGGTGATGATCAGGCTGCCGTCGGCATTGTAGTCGAGATCGGCGTAGTATTCGGCGACGAAGGCGTGACCGCGACGCTCATAGACCTGCTGGTGCAACGTTCCCTTCATGCCGAGCAGCGGCACCTTGTAGACATCGGCGGCGTCGGCCACGGCTTCGGCGATGTCCTCGTTGCGCGAGGCCATGCCGTAGAGCGCGCCGTGCGGCTTGATGTGATTGAGCGCCATGCCTTCGGCATCGAGGAACGCCTTGAGGGCGCCGATCTGGTAGAGCAGGCAGTTGGCCAGCTCCTCTCGGGTGATCTTCATCTCGCGGCGGCCAAATCCCTGCAGATCCGGCAGCGAGGGGTGCGCGCCGACCTTGACGCCGAACTCCTTGGCGAGCTGCACGGTCTTGCGCATGTGGTTGAAGTCGGAGGCATGAAAGCCGCAAGCGACGTTGGCGACGTCGATATGGGGCATCAATGCCTTGTCGTCGCCCATCTTGTAGAGGCCGTAGGCCTCGCCCATGTCGCAGTTGATCACGACCATCTCCTGATTTCCTTCCAACTGGCTTTGCATACGACCGTCGCAGCCGCCCGGGGTCCGTCTGGCGCACCCCGGGGCGGGGGCGTTGCCGGGTTACTTGGACACCAGATAATCGAGCGGGATTTTTTCCGAGATCGTCCACTGGTCGATCACCTTCGGCTTGCCGGCCTCGGTGTCGACGATCAGGTAACGGCCCTGGTTCTGGTGGTGGATGTCCTTGGTGAAGGTGCGCGGCCCGAACAGCGTGGACTCGTCTTTCATCTTCTCGAGCTCGGCCACCACGGGCGCCGCATCGGTCGATTTGGCGCGTTCGACTGCCTTGGCCCAGACATCGATCAGGACGTAGCCCGGATAGACGTACTGGCTGGACGGGTCGCCGCCGGTAACTTCCTTGTACTTCTTGTTGAACTCGTTGACCTTCGGGTTCGGATCGTCGCCGTAGACCGAGCCCTGCACGGGAACATAGAAGTTCGACAGATCGGGAACGGCGTTCAACCAGTAGCTGCCGTCGACGCCCGAACCGTTGAGGATCATCGACTTGATGCCGGCGGCGCGGATCTGCTTGATGGCTGACACGGCGCCCGGCATCATCGTGCAGAGCATGATGGCGTCGGGTTCCTTCGGCAGGCTCTTGATCCGCGTGATCTGTGACGCGATCGAGGCATCGTCGTTCTTGAAGGTGTCGCTGCCGACCAGCTTGGCCTCCTTCAGGCGCGGCAGCATCCAGTCGAAGCCGTCGCAAATGCCCTTGTTGTAGACGGTCCAGCTGTCGAGCAGCCGGTAGAAGCTGCGCGCGTTCTTTTTGGTGTACGCCCATTCCGACATGGTTGCGCCCTGCACCGGTGCCAGCACCGAGGCCGAGAACGAGAACGGGCCGACGCCGGGAATGCCGGCCTTGATCGATTCCGCACAAAGGAAGAAGGAAACCTTGCCGGCGGCCTGTGCCTGCAGCGCCGCGGGCGCACCGTAGTCGTAGTCGCAGGAGACGATCACGAGATCGGCGCCCTGGTCGAGCACCGCGAGGCCGGCTTTGGCGCCTTCGGCCTGATCGGTCTTGGTGTCGGCAAACACCGGCTTGATCTTCTTGCCGAGCAGGCCGCCGGCCTTGTTGATCTCATCGATCCGGATCAGCGCCGCGTCCTGCGCCGGCTTGTCATAGGCCTGCATGAATCCGGATGCCGCGGTCGCAAAACCGACGACGATCTCGTCGGCCGCCTGGGCCGGTGTGAACCAGAGCGTGGATGCTCCGGCCAGAATGCCGAGTAATCTCGTAAAGCGCATATGCCACTCCTCCAATTTTGCAAACGAGCGTCAGTGCAGTTCCTTCAGTGCGGTCTGGACAGGCCGGGTCGGGCACCGCTGCAACGGCCATCGGCGCCAGGAGAACTCCCGGTTGCGGGTCAATCCCGTCGGCAGGTACATCAGGATCACGATGGTGATGATGCCGATCGCGATCTCCTGCACGCCGTTCGGCAGGCCGACGGTGTGCCCGCCCAGGCTGATGCCCTTCTCGAGATCACGGAACAGCTCGATCAGCACTGATATCGCGACCACGCCCGAGACGGCGCCGCTGAGGCTGTACATGCCGCCGACCACCAGCATCGACAGCGTGATGAAGGTGGTCCGAAGATAGAATGCGCCGGGATTGACGATGCTCAGGAAATGCGCGTACAGCGCGCCGGCAAGCCCGATGATGAAGGCGCTGACGACGAAGGCGATCAGCCGTTCGCGGACGATGTCGATGCCGGAGGCGCTGGCGGCGACCGCTTCGTCGCGCGTCGCGCGCAGCGCGAGCCCCGAGCGCGAGATCGAGTAGAGATAGGCGATCGCGATGGCCACGGCGCCGCCGATCCATGCGGTCCAGACATTCATGGTGGGCGGAATGCCGACGATCGAGCCTTGTCCGCCTGTCACCGAATCCCAGTTCGAATAGACATTATTGATGACGCCGAGCAGGCCGAAGGTCGCAATCGAGGCGGCTATGCCCGACAGGCGCATGATGACCCGCCCGACGATGAGCGCGAACAATGCGGCAAACAGGCCGGAGATCGGCGTCGCCACCCACATCGGCAGTTGCGCATGGAGCAGCCACGCCGGCAGGCCCTTGAGCGTGATCGACTTCATCACCGGCGGAATGGTGAGCCAGGCGGTCATGTAGGCGCCGAGGCACATGAAGCTGATATGGCCGAACGACAGCAGGCCCGAATTGCCGACGAAGACATAGAGGCCAACCACCACCATGATGTTGATGAACATCTCGACCACGGTGCGGTTGAAGGCCCGGCTGCCGAATTGATAGGAGAGGGCGGCCATGATGAGCAGCGCCACGATCAACACAATCGGCGTGATGATCGTTTGCCGGATGACGGACGGCCGCTGCGACATCGATCAGACCCTCTGCTTGGCGGATTTCGGTGCGAACAGGCCCTGCGGCCGCACCAGAAGGACGACGATGACGGCGCCGTAGACGAAAGCGTCCCGGAACACGCGGGCGTCGTGCGGCAAAGTCGCCTGGAACACGACACTGGCGGCACCGATCAGGAAGCCGGCGGCAACGGCGCCGGGAATGCTGCCGAGACCGCCGATCACGGTTGCGATGAACGCGATCAGCATCACGTTGGCGCCCATGCCGATGTCGGCGGTACCGGAATTGGTGGCCAGGATCAGGCCGATCGCCGCCGCCAGCATGCCGCTGATGGCGAAGGCCAGCAGGATCACGCCGTTGGCGCGGACCCCGAGCATACGCGCCATGGTGAAATTGTCGGCCGCCGCGCGCATCTCGAGCCCGTAGCGCGTGCGCTTCAGGAACAGGACGAGGATCACAAGCACGGCCAGCGTGATGATGATGGTCACGACCTGAAGCATCGGGATGTGCGCGCCGAAGACTTCGACCGGCAGGCCGAGGCTCGGCCACAGCGTGATCGATTTCGGCCGGCTCGAAAACAGCATCAGCAGGAGATGCCGGATGACGAAGCCGAGCGCGAAGGACGCGATCATCATCGTCGCCGGATTGGCGTTGCGGAAGCGGCGGAAGACGACGACCTCCGACAGGATGGACAGCACGGCGCCGATCAGCAGCAGCAGCGGAATCAAGAGATAGAACGGCAACTGGCCGGCAAACACGATCGCCGCCGCATCGATCGACGGCCACAGCATGGCGAAGACGCAGAAGGCGATGAAATCGCCGTGGGCAAAGTTGACGAGACGCATGACGCCGAAGATCAGGGCGATGCCAAGCGCGCCCAGCGCATAGAGGCTGCCGAGGCTCAGCGCGTCGAAGATGATCTGGAGCAGCTCGCGCATCTCAGTGATCTCCGAAGCCGAAATAGCTCTGCTTCAGGCGATCGTCCCTGACCATGTCGGCCGCGGGGCCCTCGAGCACGATGCGCCCACCGCGGATCAGGACCATGCGCCCGCCCGTCATCATGGCGCGCGTCGAGCTCTGCTCGACGATCAGCAGCGTGAGCTTGCGCTGGGCCCGCAGCCGCAACAGGATCTCGTAGACCTGATCGATGATCTTCGGCGCGAGGCCCAGCGACGGCTCGTCGATCGCCATGATGCGGGGCGCGGCCATCAGTGCGCGGCCGATGACCAGCATCTGCTGCTGGCCGCCGGACAGCATGCCCGCCGGGCTGTGGCGGCGCTCCGCCAGCATCGGGAATTCCTGGTAGACCTGATCCAGGTCGCCGGCGATTGTCTTGCGGTCGGCGCGCATGCCGGTGCCGACCTTCAGGTTCTCCTCGATCGTCAGCGCGCCGAACACGTTGCGTCCTTCGGGCACTAGCGAAAACCCGCGCCGGGCGATGTCTTCGGGCGCGGCACCGGTGATCCCTGCGCCGTCGATCAGGATGGAGCCGGAGCCTGGCGGCACGACGCCTGCGATGGCGTTGAGCAGCGTCGACTTGCCGGCGCCGTTCGGGCCGGTCACGAACAGGATTTCGCCTTCGTCGACCGTCAATGTCACGCCGCGGAGCGCCGTAAGGCGCCCATAGCTGACCGTGATGTCGTCGACGACGAGTGCGGTCATGACGCCACGGCCGCTTCGGCTGCGACCGGTGGAACCAGTTCGTCGCGCTGCGTGCCCATATAGGCATGCCGCACGGCATCGCTGTTGCGGATCTGGGCGGGCGGGCCGACTTCGATGATCTCGCCGGAATCGAGCACGAAGATGCGCTCGCAGAGCTCCAGCACGAGGCCGATATTGTGCTCGATCAGCAGCACGCCGACATTGAGCTCGGATGCGATCCTGCGGATGATGCCGGCGAGCTCGTGGCTCTCATGCTCCGACATGCCCGCCGCCGGTTCGTCGAGCAGCAGATATCGCGGCGTGCCCATGATGGCGCGGCCGATGGCAACGCGGCGCTCGTCCGTGTAGGGCAGCGCGCCGGCAATGCTGTTGGCGAGATGCGAAATGCCGAGCCAGGCCATCACCCGCTCGGCCTCGCTGATCGCGTCGGGACGGCCTTGGCCGAGGCCGACGCCGGTCACTTCCAGGTTGTCCATGACAGGCAGGTCGCGGAAAAGCCGGCCTGACTGGAAGGTGCGCGCCACGCCTTTGCGTCGCAGCATGTGCGCTGCAATGCCGTTGAGCGTTTCGCCTTCCAGCTCCACGGTGCCCGCGCCGACCGGCTGGAAACCGGTCAATACATTGATAAGGGTGGTTTTGCCGGCGCCATTGGGCCCAATCAGTCCGGCGATATGCCCCCGCGGCACGGCCAGTGTAACGTCGGACAGCGCTTTCAGGCCTTCGAATTGGACGCTGACACCGCGAGCGACCAATTCCAAACCTTCGGACATCATCTCAACGCCTTCTCACCCGGAACCGACGGATTGATCTTTTCGTTCCGTCGCGGGATTGTAAAATTCGAAATATCGTTCGCTGATATCGGAAATTTTTATGTCTCTGACGTTCCGTCAGGTTCGGCACTTCATCGCGACGGCTGAGAGCGGACGCGTTTCCGCGGCCGCGGCAGCTCTGAACGTGACGCAATCGGCGGTCACGTCGTCCATCAAGGCGCTCGAGGCCGAACTCGGCCGCAAATTGTTCGACCGCCATTCCAACGGCGTGACGCTGACGTTTGACGGCCACGAGTTCTTGCAGCGCGCCCGCGCGATCGAGGCGAGCGTGTCAGATGCGACACGGGGCCCGCATCGCTGGGGAACGCAGGTCGACGGCACCGTGGACGTGGCCGTGAGCTACACCGTTGCCGGATATTTCCTGCCGCCGTTGCTGACGCGGTTCTGGCGGTCCTTCCCGGGCATCACGGTCCGGCTGCACGAGTTTCAGCGCGATGCGATCGAGCAGAGCCTGATCAGCGGCAGCGTCGATGCGGCCATCATGCTGATCGCGAACCTGCATGACCGGCACTCCATTCGCTCGCGGCTGCTGTTGCGCTCGGCGCGTCGCTTGTGGACATGCGTCAATCATCCGCTGCTGCGCAAGGACAACATCAAGCTGACTGATCTGGCGAGCGAGCCTTATCTGATGTTGACCGTCGACGAAGCCGAACGCTCCGCAATGCGCTACTGGCAGCATACGGCACACGTGCCCAACGTCATCTTCCGCACCCTGTCGGTGGAGGCCGTGCGCAGCATGGTCGCGACCGGGATGGGGATCACCATCCTGTCGGACATGGTCTACCGTCCCTGGTCGCTCGAGGGACATCGCATCGAGCTCAAGACGCTTGATGACGACGTGCATACCATGGACGTCGGGCTTGCCTGGAAGGGCAACGCGGCGCTTTCACCGGCGGCCCGCGCCTTCTGCGAGTTCGTCGCCCATTCCTATCCCGGATCGGAGCCGTTCAAGCTGGACTGAGTCCCGGGGAAGCACCATTCCAATTCAGCCATGGAATTATTCGACCGGATGGTCAATAAATGCTGGTTCGGACGCGGCCTGGCGCAAGCAGGGCCGTGGTTTCGGAACTTTGCCGTTGATTGACCTCTCCTGACGATGGCCGGACGGCGGCCGATGGAACGGAACACATGGCCCGATCGCGCGCCAAGGACTACGACGACAAGCGCCTCTCGATGCTGCATCGCTCGGCCGAGCTGTTTGCCGCATCGGGCTATGTCGGCACATCGATGAGCACGATCGCGGATGCGTGCGGCGTCTCGAAGGCGCTGCTCTATCACTATTACCCTGACAAGGAAGCGATCCTGTTCGACATCCTGTCGTCGCATCTCGAGAAGCTGGTGGCGGAGGTCCGGAAGGCGAGCGCGTCGGCCGGCGATCCGGTCGAGCGCTTCAGGACGATCGTTGCCACCCTGCTCGAACTCTACCGGCATGCCGACGCCGAGCATCAGGTCCAGATCGCGAGCCTCAAGCTGCTGCCAAAGGACAAGCAGCAGCCGCTGCTTGCGAGCGAGCGCATCCTGGTCGGGATCATGTCGGATGCGCTGGCCGCGGCCGTGCCGGCGGCGAAGCAGAAACGCGTCCTCAAACCGCTGACGATGAGCGTCTTCGGCATGCTGAACTGGCACTATATGTGGTTTCGCGAGGGCGGGCCGATGACCCGCGCCGAATACGCCGACTTCGTCGCGCAACTGGTGCTGGCGGGTGCGGCCGCAGCCCGGCCGCGCAGCAAGGCAAAGCCCGCCGGCCGAAGCCGCCAGGCCGCGTTGCTCTGAGCCGCGCGTTACGCCCGCATCGCGTTCATCGTCAGAAGCTCGTAGGTCGCCGCGGTCTCGCCGGTGCCGGTTGTGATCTCGACGTCCCAGCGCACCTCGCCATACTGCTTGTTGCGCGGCGTCTTCTCCTTCGCGGTCAGCCGCACTTGGATCTGCTCGCCCGGTTGCACGGGTTTGACGAAGCGCAGCGAGTCGAGGCCGTAATTCGCCAGCACCGGTCCGTAGTCGGGATCGACGAACAGGCCGGCCGCAAACGACAGCAGCAGGTAGCCATGCGCGACGCGGCCGGGGAAGAACGGATGCCCCTTGGTCGCTTCCTCGTCCATATGGGCGTAGAAGGTGTCGCCCGTGAAATGCGCGAAGTGCTCGATGTCGTCGAGCGTGATCTGCCGCGACTTCGAGACCAGCGTGCGGCCGATCTCGAGATCGTCGTAGTGATAGCGGAACGGGTGCAGGTCACCTTCGAGCACCGGGCTGCCCTTGAACCAGCGGCCGGTGACGCCGCTCAGCATGCGAGGGGAGCCCTGCAACGCGGTACGCTGCATGTAGTGCTGGAGACTGCGGACGCCGCCCAGTTCCTCGCCGCCGCCGGCCCGGCCCGGTCCGCCGTGAACCATCTGCGGCATCGGCGAGCCGTGTCCGGTGTGCTCGGTCGCGCAATCGCGGTCGATGATCGCGACCCGACCGTGAAAACTGCCGATGCCGAACGCGAGCGCGGTCGCGGCCGGGATGTCGTGGGTGTAGACCGATGCGACCAGGCTGCCGCCACCGCGATTGGTCAGCGCGATGGCCTGGTCGAGATCGTGATAGCCCATCACGGTGCAGACCGGCCCGAACGCCTCGATCTCGTGCACCGCGGTTGCGGCGAGCGGCCTGGAGCAGTGCAGCAGCAGCGGTGGAACGAACGCGCCGCGCTTGGCGTCGGCGTCGACCAGCGGGAAGTTGTCGGGATCGCCGGCGACCAGTTCGGCCTCGGTGCGAAGCCTCGCGACATGGGCAAGCACATCGCTGCGCTGGGCGAGGCCGACCAGCGGTCCCATTCTGACCTTCTCGTTTTCGGGATTGCCGATCGTGACCTTGGCGAGACGTTCGCGCAGCGCCGTGACGACGGCGTCGATCTGCGCCGACGGCGCCAATGCGCGGCGGATCGCGGTGCATTTCTGCCCGGCCTTGACCGTCATCTCCTTCGCCACCTCCTTGATGAAGAGGTCGAACTCCGGGCTTCCCGGCACGGCGTCCGGCGCGAGGATTGCCGCATTGAGCGAATCCCGCTCGGCGATGAACCGGACCGCTTCGCGCGCGATGACCGGGTGCCCTTGCAGCTTTTGCGATGTGTCGGCCGAGCCGGTGAAGGACACCACGTCCTGGCAGGTGAGGTGGTCGAACAGGTCGCCGGTCGATCCAACGATGAACTGCAGGACGCCTTCGGGCAGCGCGCCGGACTCGGTGATCATCCGGACCAGTTCGTAGGCGACATAGGAGGTGACGGTTGCGGGCTTGGTGACGACGGGAACACCGGCGAGCAGCGCGGGCGCCAACTTCTCCAGCATGCCCCAGCATGGGAAGTTGAATGCGTTGATATGCACGGCCACCCCGTGTAACGGCGTAACGATGTGCTGGCCGGCGAATGCGCCGCCCTTGGAGAGCCCCTCGACGTTGCCGTCGAGCAGGAATTTGGTATTCGGAAGCTCGCGGCGTCCCTTGCTGGCATAGGCGAACAGTGTGCCGATGCCGCCGTCGACGTCGATCATGGCGTCGGTGCGGGTTGCGCCCGCATGGAGCGACAGTCTGTAGAGCCGGTCCTTGTGCTGGCTCAGATAGTCGGCCAGCGTCTTCAGCAGGCCGGCACGCTGGTGGAACGACAGCTTGCGGAGATTCTTGCCGCCGACCGTGCGGCCATAGGCGAGGATCTCGCGCATGTCGAGATCGCTCCTGGTCGCGACCGCCACCACGTCGCCGGTGACGGCGCTGCGAATCTCGGTGGCCGGTTCGCCGGAACCGGTCCAGTTTCCGCGGACGAAGCTGTCGAGTTTCATGACGTTGTCGGCCGCCTGTGCGCCGCTGGATTGAGGCTGTGTCATCGAAGTTGAACCCTTTGACTGGTGACCAATGATGCGTCTTGCCTTGCGGGCGGAACGTTCAATTCTAGGCGCGCCCGACAAAGCGCGGCGTGCGCTTTGCGAGGAACGCGGTGACGCCTTCGGCGTAGTCTGCCGACCGGCCTGCGCGTCCTTGCAGGTCGCGCTCGAGCGTGAGCTGCGCGTCGAGCGTGTTGGTCTCGGACGCATCGAGCGCCTGCTTGATCAACGCAAGACCATCGGTCGGCTGCGTCGCGAGGGCGGCGGCGAGGGCGTGGGCCTCCGTCATGAGGTCGGAGTCCTCGACCACTCTCCAGATCATGCCCCATGTCTCCGCCCGCTCCGCGGAGACCGGTTCGGCGAGCATGGTCAACGCACGGGCCCGTGCTGCGCCGACGAGCCGCGGCAGGAACCAGGTGCCGCCGGAATCCGGGACGAGGCCGAGCTTCGCGAAGGCCTGAATGAACTTGGCCGACCGTGCGGCGATCACGACATCACAGGCAAGGGCCACGTTGGCACCGGCGCCGGCGGCCACGCCGTTGACGGCACATACGACCGGCATCGGAATGCTGCGCAGCTTGCGCACCAGCGGGTTGTAGAATTTTTCGATCGGCGCCGAGAGATCCGGCGTCTCGCCCGGCGTGAACACACCGTCCGAAAGATCCTGCCCGGCGCAGAACCCGCGCCCGGCCCCGGTCAAGATCAGCACGCGGCAGGATTTGTCCTGTTCGGCCGCGATCAACGCGGTCATCAATGCTGTGTGCAGATCGGCATTGAATGAATTCAGGCGGTCGGGCCTGTTGAGCGTCAGGACGCGATATCCGGCGCGGATATCGGTCAACACCAAATCGCTGACCATGATTACCTCCCGTTGCGGCTTCTGATGACCGAGGTCGCATGACCTGGGACCGGATTACTATTGACCGTCCGGTCAGTCAATTATAATTATCCGCGCTCCGATGCGGACGGCGTCTTCGGGCTTATCGGAGCGAGGACAATTTTAGTCCCGGTCGCGAATTCGAGCGCGACAAATCAATCAAGATCGAAGGAATTTCGCGCGCGCTGTAGATGCTGCGTATTTGCGAAGCTTATGCGCGATGCTTGACACTTGTCAGATCGAGGCATCGGCGGAACCCGCGAAAGGTTCACGTTTGCAGCTGCGCTGCATGGCGCCCATGCTGCGGTGTGCGCGGCCACAAATCAGCCGTATATGAGCGGCGACTTCCGCCACCATGAGGGCGAGCCGATGACAATGCAGTCGGGCGACATCACAGGGTTTCGATTCTCGACCGCGCATTTCGGCGAGCGCGATCGCTTGCCGATCTTTCGCGAGCAGATCGGGCGCATGATCGTCAAGCTCGATCCGGAGCCGCTCGACGACGGTGCGTTTCATGCCGAGGCGAATGTGCGCGAATTGTCCGGGCTCGGCATCGGATCCTGGGCCTGCAGCAATCTCAAGATCGCAAGACCGCGCGAATTGCTCGACGGCACCGACGACCTGGTGCTGACGATCATCACGAGCGGCAACACCCGTGCCTCGCAGCGCGGCCGCGATATCGAGCTCGGCCCGGGCCAGGCCGTGCTGCAGTCGAGCGCGGAAGCGGGCAACATGGTGGTGCCGGTGTCGCCGAGCCGCTTCGTTGGTCTCCGGCTGCCGCGCAAGGCGCTGGCATCGCTGGTCAACGATCCCGAAGACATGCTCATCCGCCCTCTGCCGGCGAACACCGAGGCGATGCGCCTCCTGGCGCTCTACATCAGGGAGCTCGACGACAGCTATCAGCTTTCGACCTCCGAGCTGCGCGGTGCTGTCGTCAAGCATCTGATCGATCTCGGCGCGCTGATCATCGGTGCCAACCGCGATGCGGCGGTTGCCGCGGGAGACGGCGGACTCGCGGCGGCCCGGCTTGCCGCGGTCAAGGCCGACATCAGCGACAATCTCAGCTATGGCGATCTCACGCTGCCCGCGGTGGCTGCCCGGCTGAGGCTCACGCCGCGCCATATCCAGAGGCTGTTCGAGAGCGTGGGTTCGACATTCTCGGAATTCGTGCTCGGCCAGCGCCTGGCGCGCGCGCATCGTTTGCTGACCGATCCACGCCACAATCGCAGCGCCATCGGCACGATTGCGTTCGAAGTCGGGTTCGGCGATCTGTCCTACTTCAACCGCACCTTCCGCCGGCACTACGGCGTGACGCCGTCGGACATCCGCGCGGTGCCGCGGCGTTCGTGACCGAACATCTGAACTCCCGTTGTATCGCCCGACTGCCCCTTATGGCTCTCCGCAACCTGGCACCCTCCGGATCTGCTCGATCAGCCGCCGGTGGCGCTCTGCGGACAATGCTCGCTCATTCGCGCACATCAGCATCGCAACGCACGCTGCCCGCGGCGCGGAGGGCCAGGCGACGGTGCCGTCGATCGCGCCGTCGCATTTGAGGTAGGCGTTCTTCGCATCCCAACGGATCACGCTTTCCGGTGCTGGCGTTGCGCCGGCTGTCACGATCAGTGCCGCTCCGGTCAACAGGACCGATTGGAACGTCCGCCGATATGATCCGCGCATGTCGCTTGTCCAATCCTTTTGAAGGTTGTTGACCTTACAGGAGCGTCCGAGGCGGGCAATCATTAGCGGGCGGCCGACCTGCATCCAATTCCGGCGTCGGGCAGGATGCAGCGACAAACTCGATTCACATCGTCGACCGATGTCGCACATGTCCAAATCGCTGTCGCATCGGTCCGTGCGACACATCCCCTAAGCGCATAAAAAGGCGGCTTCCGCGCGATCTTGCCTACGGGACGATCCGCTCAGGCTGGCACCGTTGGTGTGGTATCGCGCGCATCGGCTCAGATTTCAGGACGTATCATGGCTCCGCCTCGCTTGATCGCTCACCATCTCGCTCATCCACGCGGTGTCTTCGGTCGTTTCGTTGGCGGCCTGATGAACCGGCACAACAGCCGGATGAACCGCTTTGCGCTGGAGTTGCTCGACGTGAAGTCCTCCGATCGCGTGGCCGAGATCGGGTTCGGAGGTGGCGCGACGATCGCTCCCCTGCTCGATTGCGCGGCCCATGTGACGGCGGTCGATCGCTCCCAGGACGTGGTGGCATGGGCGACGGCGCGATACCGGACTGCGATCGACGCCGGGCGCGCCGACTTTCGGATCGGAGAAATCGAGGCCTTGCCGTTGGAGAGTGATCAATTCGACAAGGTGTGCTGCATCAACACCGTGTACTTCTGGCGATCGCTGTCCATCGGTGCCGGCGAGATCAGGCGGGTGCTCAAGCCAGATGGCGTGCTCGCGCTCGGCTTCCTGCCGGGTGATGCGATGGAGCGCCTGGGATTTCCCGAGGACATCTTCACCTTTCGAGCCGTCGACGATGTCGGGCATGCCTTGCGGGAGGCTGGATTTGGAACCGTCGAGATCCATCGTCCCGAGCCTGGAACGACTTGGAACGTGATCGTTGCGCAATAGGAAGAGTATGCTCGCCCTTCAATGCCGTTCGCAGCGAAAGGCCTCGGCTGCGCATGTATCGACATTGGATTCGACGGAAAGTTCGCGACGCAGCGAACCTGTTCGGCTCCAGGCGCACTCATTCAGGAAGGATTGCGCTCATGTCGGCTTCACCTATTCGATCAGCATCAGTCATTCTCTGCGTTCTGGCGGGAATAGCGCCGATCGCCACCGAGGCCGCGGGTACGAAACCTGCGCTCCGGATCGAGAATGGGTTCCAACAGACCGTTGCGGTCTCGGCCGGGAGCGAACTCTCGTTCGGACCACCGCGGCAATCGCCGATCCAGCCTGGTGGCACCGGCGCCGGCGAAATCACGATCTCGCTCGCGGCCGGCGCTACCGTGGGTGTTGCCAAGCTGCATGTTTTCGAGCGCAGTGCTGTCCCGATCGGTTTCACGGTGACGGCCTGGCAGGACCGGAAGTCGCTCGGCGTCGTCAAGCTTTGCGGTCATCTCGAGATGGACAGTTGGGTCGTGTTGCCGATCGAAACGACGCACGTCGACGTCTCCGATTTCTTCACGGTCAAGGACGGATGCGACTGACTGCCGCGAGTTTGCTCCCCCAATCAAGCGAGAAGGGATGACCATGCCTCCGATAGCCAAAGGGGCCTTTCTGGTCCTGCTTGCCGGGCTGCTGCCCTGGTGCGCGCGGGCGAATGACACGTCTGCTGCGCTGGAAACCGGGGGACTTCGCTTCAAGCAGGACCCCGATATCGTGATGCGTTCCGAGGATCTGTTCATCTCCGAGAAGCAGATCCGGATCGTCTACCGGTTCGTCAACACGTCCGCCGCTGACAAGACCATCATGATCGCGTTCCCGATGCCCGATATCGTCGGCAAGGAAGGCGACGAGAACATCGGAATCCCGACCGACGATCCCGAGAACATCTTTGATTTCCACGTCAGCGTCGACGGCAGGGCGGCAGCGCCGCATCTCGAACAGACGGCGCTGGCGAACGACGTAGACCAGACGGCGCTGCTGCGGAAGCTCGGAATTCCGCTGATGCCGATCAGGGGACCCGCGGGCGAGTTGCTCGACAAATTGCCGAAATCGAGCTGGCCGGAGCTAGTCAAGCTCGGCGTCGGCGCCATCGAGACCTACGGATCCGGTGGCCCGATGCAGGATCATCTGGTGCCGATCTGGACGTTGCGCTCGGCCTATACCTGGACGCAGACCTTCCCTGCGGGTCGGGAGATCATGTTCGAGCAGACCTATCGTCCGAGCGTCGGCGGCTCGGTGCAGACGATCATCGGCGCCGATAACTGGCGCAGCAATCCGGAAGCGCGAGAGTTCCTCGCCTCATATTGCATCGACGATGACCTGATCCGCACCATCGAGCGGGCGCGCGCGACCAGGCACGCTCCCTATCCCCCGTTCAGTGAACGGTCGATTGCCTATGTGCTCTCGACCGGTGCCAACTGGGCGGCGCCGATCGGCGACTTTCACCTCACCGTCGACAAGGGCGAGCCCAACAATTTCGTCAGCTTCTGCGCCCAAGGAGTCAAGAAGACCGGACCGACGCGCTTCGAGGTCCGGCACACGAACTTCACGCCGTCGCGAGATCTGAAGATCGTCATCTTCGTTCCGAACCCGAGTTAGCGCCGACAAGGACCACGCAATGATTGCAGACATTGTTGTGTGATGTCGCATCCGTCCCGATCCCGGTCGCATCCGTCCGAGCCTGGCATCGCTGAGTCGCCTAAAAGGCAGCCCCCGTGATCACCCTGTGCGGGCGATCCACCGATAGCGATGCAGTGAGGCCACCCATGACAGACACCAGTTCGTCGTTCGTCGATGCCGCCGCGGCGCTCGCGCCGCGCGTTCAGGCCTCAGTGCAGGAGAGCGAGCGGTCGCGGCGGCTGCCTGTCCCGCTGGTTGAGGCAATGGCGCAGGCGGGGCTCTTCCGCCTCTGGATTCCACGTGCCATCGGCGGCGAGGAGGCTTCCCCCATGACCCTCGTTCGGGTGATCGAGGAGATCTCGCGCGCCGACGGTGCTGCCGGTTGGTGCATGGCCATCGGGGGCGCCTATGGCGTGTTCGGCGGCTATCTCGGGAAGGCCGCCGCGCGCGACATCTATGGCAGCGATCCGCTGGTTCGGACGGCGGGCGCCTTGCGGCCGTTCGGCACCGCCAGGATCGTCGATGGCGGCTATCGCGTCGCGGGCCGTTGGTCGCTCGGCAGCGGCTGCCAGCACTCCGGCTGGATGATCGGCAATTGCCGGATCTTCGACGGGGATCAACCGCGCTTGCGCCCCGACGGCACCCCGGTGATGCGCTTCATGCTGTTTCCGACCGCGCAATGCGAGATTCTCGACACCTGGGACAGTATCGGGCTGCGCGGCACGGGCAGCCATGACTACGCGATCGCGGATGCTTTCGTGCCATCCGCGCAGTCGCTCTCGTTTCGCGAACCGCCGGTGGAGCAGGGGCCGCTCTATGCGTTTCCGACCATTGCGCTGTTCGGGGCGGCGCTTGCCGCCGTGCCGCTCGGCATCGCCCGCCACGCGATCGACATTCTGGTCGAGCTTGTCGGACGAAAGATCGCAACGCGCTCGCGCAAGCTGCTCCGTGAAGATGCGCTGATCCAGGCCGATCTCGGCCGCGCCGAGGCCTTGCTGGGCTCGGGACGGGCATTCCTTTACGGCAAGCTGGAGGAGACATGGCAGGCCGTCAGTGCCGGCAAGGCACTCAGCGTTGCCGACCGCGCTACGCTGTGGCTGGCCTCAACCCATGCGGCGAACACGGCCAAGCAGGCGACCGAGCTGATGTTCGGTGCCGGTGGCTCGGCCGCCCTGGACGTGAGCTGCGGGCTCGAACGCTGCGTGCGTGATGTTCATGCCGCCGTCCAGCACCTCGCATTGGCACCAGCCAACTATCAGATGGCTGGTGAGGCGTATCTCGGCGCGGACATGCGGTCGACACCCTTGCTGTTCTCCGATGACCGCGACGAAGCACGCTCCCCATCCGCCAAGCCGAATTAGCGCCGGCGCATTCCGCACATGATGAGCTTGCCAAGGATGGTCCTGAAGCCGGCCCTGCGCCTGCTTCTCTGGATAGGCACGTTAGCCGGGCCGGCATCGGCACAGTCCACCGATCCGCATTATCCGACGGTGCTCGGCGCTGGCGTCAATCGCGCCAACATCTCCAACGATGTCCGCGGTCATTACTACAGCTTCATGGCGGGGCCGGGCCATGTCGATGTCGAGCTCGCCTTCAAGGAGATGGGGGTGTTCGGCCGTCCGCTGCCACAGCATCTCAACTTCGACTTCTGGAATGCGGACGGCGTTCGGCTGTCCCACATTGAAGTCCTGTCCCAGGGCCGCGTCGCCCACCGGCACACCGATGCCGAGTTGCCGGCGCGCCAAAGAATCAATCTGGCGGTCTCGACGCAATGGGGTGCGATCAAGGTCGGTGGCTACTACGAGATCGAGCTGAAAGGCGCCGTGGAAGCGGCAGCGCCAGTCGGAGCCGACGTCAAGCCGGCAGAGCCCGAGCCGCTGGTGCGGCCGTGATCGCGCTATCACCAGCTATGTGCTGCCACGCACACAAGACGATTCCAAACGCCAATGCACGGCAACGTGTTTCACATTGTTGCCCAATGTCGCATATGTCCAATCCCCCGTCGCCTCAGTCCGAGCCTGCTGCTCATCGCGCGCATACAAGGCAGCCCCGGTGATCGTTGCGGCCCGCGATACCAGCCGATTGCGATGCATTGAGGCGACTTGAGACCATCGAGGAGAATATGATGAAGTTTGCACTTCGAGGATACCTTCTTGCGGTTGGCGCGAGCCTGGCATTATCCGGCGCGGCCATGGCCCAGGATATCAGTGTTGCCGTGGTTGGGCCGATGACCGGCTCGGAGGCGAGCTTCGGTCAGCAGTTCAAGAACGGTGCTGACCTCGCCATCGCCGACATCAATGCGGCGGGTGGCGTGCTCGGCAAGAAGCTGAAGCTGGAGGTCGGCGACGACGCCTGCGATCCGAAGCAGGCGGTGTCGGTTGCCGAGAAGATGGCAGGCGCGAAGATTCCGTTCGTGGTCGGGCATTTCTGCTCGTCGACCTCGATCCCCGCCTCGGACGCCTATGCCGAGGGTAATGTGCTGCAGATCACGCCGGGTTCGACCAACCCGCTCTTCACCGAGCGCGGATTGTGGAACACGTTCCGCGTCTGCGGCCGGGATGATCAGCAGGGCATGGTCGCGGCGGCCTATATCATCAAGAACTACAAGACCAAGAACGTCGCGATCATCCACGACAAGACGACCTACGGCAAAGGCCTTGCCGACGAAACGAAGAACGCCATCAACGCGGCGGGCGTGAAGGAAAAGCTCTACGAGGCCTACACCAAGGGCGACAAGGATTTTGCCGCGCTGGTGTCCCGCTTCAAGAAGGAATCGATCGATTTCGTGTATGTCGGTGGCTACTACGCCGAGGCGGCGCTGATCCTGCGCCAGATGCGCGAGCAGGGCGTCAATGCCGTGCTGATGGGCGGCGACGCCTTGGTCGACAAGCAGTTCGCCGCGATCGCAGGTCCCCTGGCCGAGGGCTCGCTGTTCACCTTCTCGCCTGATCCGCGCAAGAAGGTGACCGCGGCCGCGACCTTGAAGAAGTTCAAGGACAAGGGCATCGATCCGGACGGCTACACGCTCTACAGCTATGCCGCGTTCCAGATCTGGAGCCAGGCCGTCGCCCGCGCCCAGACAACCGACGCCAAGAAGATCGCAGCGACCATCAAGAGTGGACACTGGGACACCGTGCTCGGCAACATCAGCTACACGCCGAAGGGTGACATCACCCTGATCGACTACGTCGTGTACCGCCGCGACAAGGACGGTAACTACGCCGAGCTGCCGGCTGCCGGTCAATGATCGCTGGCCGCGACATCGGCGCTCCTCCCTGATCGATGTCGCGGCTGTGCCGGCTCACAGCGCCAACGGACCAACCCTCTGCCAGCCCCGGAGGTGTTGGCGCTGTGACGCCTGGTCTGCCGCGGACAAGCTGCCATTGGGCAGGTTGCCGCATCAGTCACCGTGCCGGGCCGATCCCGCAACAACGATACCGTTGAATCCAATCTCGATCGATCACGGCAACCCAAGAGCCAACAAGAGGCAACACGTGTCTGACATAAGCCTGAGCAATGGCAGCGGCCGCGGCGGTTCAGCCGATTGGCAAGCCGCGGGACAATCCCAAGGACAACCTCAAGGGGCGTCCCATTCCTATCCGTTGCTGGTTCACGATCATGGTCTGGGGACGGCGCTGAAGCTGTTGGTCGAAACCTTGCCCTATGCACTGGCGCGCTGGGGCGTGCTGCTGGCCTTTGCCGCGGCGTGCGCCATCTGGGTCATCGTCGCCGTTGGCGGCGCGGTGTGGCTCGGCACCCATGTCGCCAGCGTGTTCGGCTATTGCTGGCTGCTTGGCATCCTGCTGCTCGGCGGATGGATCTGGGGCGCCATCCTACGCTACACGCTTCACATGATCGCCTGCGGCCATGTCGCCGTGGTGACCGAGCTGATCACGCGCGGCAGCATCGGCAACGGCACCGAAGGGCAGTTCGCCTACGGCCGCCGGATCGTGATGGACCGGTTCGGCGAGGTCGCGGTCCTGTTCGGGCTCAACGCGCTGATCCGCGCCGTGCTCCGCGCGTTTCACAATGCGCTCGATACCCTCGGCGATTGGCTGCCGGCGCCCGGCATGAAGGCGATCGTCGGTCTGCTCAACACTATCCTGTCGGCCGCGACGCGCTATCTGGACAAGGTGGTGCTGTCCTATGATCTGGCGCGCGGCGGCGACGATCCGAGGCGCAACATCCAGGACGGACTGGTCTACTATTGCCAGAACGCCAAGCCGATCCTGGCGACGTCGGTCTGGATGGTCATCGTCGAGCGGATCCTGAGCATCCTGCTTTGCCTGCTGCTGCTGGTCCCCGCCGGAGTGGTGACCGTCTGGTTGCCGGAGGCTGTCAGGGAATATGGCGCCATGGTCACCGTCTTCATTGCGGCCCTGTTGGCGGTGACGGTGCGCGCGGCATTCATCCAGCCGCTATTCCTGATCTGCATGATGATCCGCTTTCACGCGCTGATCGAGAACCAGCCGATCAATTCGACCTGGGTCGGTTATCTCGACGGCCTCACAGACAAGTTCCGGCAGATCGGACGCTGAGATCGGCGCGGGTGATGCCGAGGTGCAACCCGGCCGGCGCCTGATGCCGACGGTATTTCGCAACGGAGATGTTCGGTGACTGATCTTACGCTCGACAATGACGGCGTCAGGCTTGCTGCTTCGGTCGATGGACCGACCGACGGTGAACCGATCCTGTTTCTCCACGGCCTGTCGCTCAGCCGGGACACATGGCAGGAAATCGGCGGCCGGCTCAGGGATCGATATCGGGTCTGGACGCTGGATTTTCGGGGACACGGGCACTCGGATCGGGCCTCGGGCTATGCGCTGGCCGATTATGTTTCGGACGCGGAGACCGCATTGGCCGCGATCGGGCGTCCGGCGGTGATTGTCGGGCACTCGCTCGGCGGCTGCGTTGCCGGTGTGCTGGCACAGCGCGGCGATGCCAATGTGCGCGCCGCCTTCCTCGAAGACCCGCCGTGGTATCTTGGCCAGCCGGGCGAGTGGGAGAAGTCGGCATTCCCAAAACTGTTTGCAATCGTCAGCGCGCGTCAGGCTGTGTGGCAGCAGGCGCGCGCGCCGCTCGGCACATACCTCGCGTTCCTTGCAGACTCTCCGACGCCGATGGGCGGGATCGGCCGAGATCATTTCGGCCCCCGTCACCTGTTGAGCCACGCGTCTGCACTGCAGCGACAGGACGGGCGGTGCTGGGCGGACGGAAACGTTGCGACCTCCGTTCTCGCGGCGATTCCGACCGGGCGGGAATTCCTTTGTCCCGTCAGGATCATTCAGGCCGATCCTGGATGTGGGGCGGCGTTGCTGGAGCACCACGACGCGCGCTTCGCGCACGACAATCCGCGTGCCGACATCGTTCGCTATGAGGGCTGCGGCCATTCACCCCACCGCGCCATCGCGTTCGAACAACGCTTCGCGGCCGATCTGCAGGCTTTCCTGTCCGGCCTGCAGCCGGCGTGAGCGCGGGCGCGGCCGTCTCCATTCACGAACCGAAGGCGGGTAGATCATGCAAGAGACGTCCGGCTACGATCCGAACTATGTGATGGGGCGCTCGACCGCGGAGACCGACCGGCTCAAGCGCCAGTCGCAGCTCTATGATGCGTCGACATGGCAGCTCCTGAAGGAGGCCGGGCTCTCGCGGGGCATGAAGGTGCTCGATGTCGGAAGCGGAGCCGGCAACGTGTCCTTCATTGCCGCAAGCCTGGTCGGCGAAAGCGGGGCGGTCGTCGGGGTCGACAGCAATCCCGCTATCGTCGAGGAAGCCGCGGCCACGGCGCGCTCGCTCGGCCTCCGCCAGGTCTCGTTCCGGGTCGGCGACATCAACACGATTGAGCTGGACCGGGACTTCGATGCGATTGTCGGCCGGCTCGTGCTGATCTACGTGAAGGACCCCGCGGCGCTAATTCGGCACTTGCTCGGGCACGTCAAGGCCGATGGCATCGTGGCGTTCCAGGATCTCGACTGGGGCGAGGGGCCGATCGCCAATCCGCCGTCGCCGCTGCTGTCGCAGGCGTGGGGCACCGTGAAGGAGATGTTTCACCGGGCGGGCCTGAACAATCGCATGGGATTGTCGTTGCACGGGGCCTTCGTCGCGGCCGGGCTTTCCGCACCGCGCATGAGCCTGTTCGCGCCGGCCGGAGGCGGGGCGGATTTCGACGGTTACGATTACATGGCGAGCGGCCTGCGCAGCAACCTGCCGCATATCGTCAAGCTCGGTGTCGCGACCGAAGCGGAGCTGGCGCTGGACAGCTTTGCCGAGCGCTTGCGGGCCGAAGTAGTTGCGGCGAACGGCGCGTTCGCGCTGCCAACCTTTGTCGGGGCCTGGTCGCGAAAGCCGCCGCGCTGAGCGCGGCAGGCCTGACCGTCACACATTCTGCGCAAAGCGCGTGGTGCCTGCGACCGGCGCGAGCCATGTCGCGGCGTGGTCGGTGTAGATTTCGATCTGCGGCTGCAACCCGTCCGTGTTGTCGAGCGTGCCGGCCTTCACCACGACCTTGCCCGGCATCAGCGCTGTCTTCGCCAGGATCGGCGAGCCGCAGGCTGCACAGAAATGGCGAAGCACCGGCTGGCCGCTGTCGCCGGTATCGATGAAGACGGCGGTCTCGCCGGACTGCCGGTAGTCGGCCTCGCGGATCACGAGGTTGAACGAAAACAGGCTGCCGCTCTGCCGCCGGCAATGCGTGCAATGGCAGATCGCGATGCCGCGCGGCTCCGCCTTCAATTCGTAGCGCACCGCGCCGCACAGGCAGCCGCCCTTTCGATCCGTCATGATGATTCCTCCTGGAACGTTGGTCAGACAAATCTCGCTCAGGCGCCCACCACCGCGTCGACAAAAGTCGCGCCTGACTCCTTTAACTGCTTTCGGCTGTAGCCGGCGCGCTCCATAACGGCGAGGCCGCGCGTGAAGGTCACGATGACCCGCGCCAGTCGGTAGGCATCGGCCGCCCGCCGCCCGCCCGGCGTGGCGCCGAGGGTCTCACCGATCAGCTGCTCGAGCCGGCCCAGCACATCCTGCACGCGCTGGCGCACCGCGGCGCTCGAAATCCCCGCATCGAGCGCGGTGCGCGTGGTCAGGCAGCCGCGCGCCGGGGAGCCGTCGGTCATGTTGACGATGATCATGTCGAAGAAATTTCGCAGAGCCGTCGTCGTGTCGCGGTGGGCCAGCGCATTGCCCGCCGATTCCAGGAACTGCGCAGCATATTGATCGAAGGCGCGCAGGAAGATTGCTTCCTTGTCGCCATAGGCGTTGTAGAGGCTGCCGCGCTGCACGCCGGTCGCCGCCGCAAGGTCCTGCATGGTGGCGTCATGCAGGCCCTTGCGCCAGAACACGTCGAGCGCGGTTGCGATCACGTCGTCCTCGTCGAACTGGCGTACGCCTACCATGTGATTTCGCTCCATCAAGTTATTCTTGACACTATCGTCAAGATTGACAAAGGTGTCAAGAATGAAGACACAGGAGACCGGGATGATTACCGCCGTCACGACGTTCAGATTGCCGAAGCCGATCACGCGCGAGGAAGCGCGCAGCATCTTCCTGAGCACCGCGCCGATCTATCGCGGCGTGCAGGGGCTGTTTCGCAAGACCTATGTGCTGTCCGAGGACGGCATGACGGCCGGCGGCATCTATTTCTGGAACTCGAGGGATGAGGCGGAGGCGTTGTACACCGATGCGTGGCGCGCCCGCGCCAGGGAGAAATATGGCGCCGATCCGACGGTCGCCTATTTCGAGAGTCCCGTGGTGGTCGACAATGTCGCCGAGCAGATTGCTGCCGAACGGTAGCAACAACGCGGCGACGGGCGAAGGCGCATCACAGCGCATTGAGCGCCCTGCGCGACGGGGCGAGCGGCAGCCATTCCGGAATCTGTCGCTTGGCGAGCCAGTATGGCCGCCAGATCGCGCGCCAGGTCGGACGGTCGAGAGATGCGGTGCCCCATTTGCGTTGCGCCATGTCGATCCGCAACAGATCGTGCGCATGTAGCCATTGGCGCGCTGCCCACCAAACCTCGCGCGGCACGGCGGTGTTTCGGAGTCCCCTGAGTTCGGCGATCCCGGGTAGTGGATCGTCGAAGCGGACTGCAACCTTGAGGGTGGCGATGCGCTGCCCGCGTCGCTTGACGCTCCAGAGCCGTGAGCGATTGTGAGCCGGATTGGTGCCGTACGAGCGCAGGCAATTCTGCATGGCGTCGGCTTCTTCCGAGATATCCGTGGTCGAGTTCAGCGGGATGAAATCGTAACCGTCGACGTGGCCCGGCTGCAGCCACATGTCGGCGATCTCCTGCGAGCCGAGGCTGACATGCAGGACAATCATTGTGCGCCACGCCTCGGCGGCAGCGAGCGCCGAGCCGATCTGCATGTTCGGTGTCCATCTCCGGTCGATCAGCGTATGTCCCAGCGTGGTCGGCTGGGTGGAGAACCACGCCCACAGGCTGATGAGCCGCAATCGTGCAGGATCGGTACGCGGCGGCGCCCGGACCAGCTCGCGCGCAATCCAGACGGCGGCCTGCGCATGCGCGACTTCGGCAACCGTGGCGACGGATTGCAGCCAGATCGGCGCGAACTTCGGCGATCGCGGCAGGTGGTTCGCGATCTGCCGGCGAAACAGCTCGCCATCGGGAAGTGCCGTGATCGGACGTGTGAGCGCTTCCGGCGGAAGCCTTCGCAGCCACAGCGGAATGCCCGCCGCGGCTGCGGCATCCGGGAGGGACTGGCCATCGATGACGCGTGCGAGCGCACGCGCAGGATCGAGCCCGGTCTGCGGTACGGCTAACGCAAACAGCAGCGCAGGAAAGCTTGCAGCAAGGTCGGCAAGACGCGTGTGCCGCGCGGCCAGCGCGCGAATTCTTCCCTGAACGTGTGGATGATATCTCCGCAGCTGTCGTTCGAGCAGCGCAGAGCGTGTGGCCACTCGACGAGAGGCCAGCAGAAGCGGCAAGGTCATGAGAACGGTTCCGCAGCGCGGAGCCATAAGGTCCGCGGCAGACTGGATTGCGTGTGGGTGCAGCGATTTCACCCGGGATTTGATCCCGGGACGCGCGTCAAAAATCGCGCGGCGAACCCGGGAAGCGTGCAGACCTGAACAACGTCGCCTCCTGCATTGGAGTTGCGGAGCGCTCCCATAGCCCATTTCCAACCGATAGGCAACGTGAAGTTGTCGATCGCATTTTAACGATGCGTCGTGTGTGCGATGAGCCTCACCGCGCAGTGGTAACCAAGGTCCTTCACGATCCCGGTCAACGACGCTAGTCTTGTGGGAGGGGCTAACAAGAAACCTAGGTGGGAGACTCCAATGACCCAACAACGACCCTCCGGTCGCGCGGCACTGCCACGCCGCAGGCTCGGCCGCACCGGGCTCGATGTCTCCATTCTCGGTTTTGGCACCGCGCCGCTCGGCGACCTCTTCGCGCGGCTCGACGACGCCACCGCGATCGCAGCCGCGGAGCGGGCGTTTGCGCTGGGCGTGAACCTGCTCGATTCCTCACCGCTCTATGGGCATGGTCTCGCCGAACATCGCTGCGGCACCGCGCTGCGCCGCGTGGTGCGTGACGACGTCGTCGTCTGTACCAAGGTCGGGCGCTGGATGGACGCGTTCCACGGCCGCGGTGACGGCTCGAACTTCGTCGGCGGCCAACCGCATCGCGCGGTGGTCGATTATTCCTATGACGGCACCATGCGGTCGGTGGAGCAGTCATTGCTGCGGCTCGGCACCGATCATATCGACTTGCTGCTGATCCACGACGTCGACGTCTGGACCCATGGCGCCGATGCGATCGAAGCCAGGTTCCGTGAGGCGATGGAGGGCGCCTATGTTGCGCTCGACAAATTGCGTGCCGAGCGCGTGGTCAAGGGAATCGGGATCGGCGTCAACGAGGCCGAGATGTGCGTGCGCTTCGCCAGGGCCGGCACGTTCGACACCATGCTGCTTGCCGGCCGATACTCGCTGCTGGAGCAGCCGGCGCTGGCCGAATTCCTGCCGCTCGCACAAGCCCGGGGCATCGGCGTGATGCTGGGCGGTGTGTTCAACTCCGGCATCCTGGCGACCGGCGCGATTGCCGGCGCCAAGTACAATTACAAGGACGCGCCGCTCGACGTGATGCAGAAGGTGGCGGCGATCGAGCGCGTCTGCCGCGCACACGGCGTGGCGCTGCCGACCGCCGCGCTGCATTTCGCGCTGGGCCATCCGGCGATCGCCAGCGTCGTGCTCGGCGCACAGACGCCGCAGGAGGTCGAGCGCAACGCCGCCGCATTGTCGTCGCCCGTCCCCGCTGCGCTGTGGCGCGATCTGAAAGCCGAGGCGTTACTCGACCAGCACGCGCCGGTGCCGGCATGATGCGGATCGATGCCCATCACCATGTGTGGACCTTGGCGCGAGCCGATTACGGCTGGCTGACGCCCGAGCGCGGACCGATCTACCGCGACTTCGGCCTGGCCGATTTGATGCCGCATCTTGCCGCGGCCGCCATCGACGGCACGATTCTGGTGCAGGCGGCGCCGACCGAGGCGGAGACGGCGTTCATGCTCGACGTTGCCAAAGGCGCGGAGGTAGTACGCGGCGTGGTCGGCTGGATCGACTTCGATGGCGACGACGCTGCGGCGCGGATCGATGCGATCGCCGATCGCCAACTGCTGGTCGGCCTGCGGCCGATGGTGCAGGACATCGCCGACGATGACTGGCTGTTGCGGCCGGAACTGGCCGGGCCGCTCGAGGCCATGGCGCAGTACGGCCTCGTGTTCGATGCACTGGCATTGCCCCGCCATCTGTCTCGGGTGATTCAGGTCGTCGATCGCCATCCGGACCTGCAATTCGTGCTCGACCATTTCGGCAAGCCGCAACTCGCAACCGGCGACATCGCGGCCTGGAAGCGCGACATCGCGAGCCTTGCCTCACGGTCCAACGTCGTCTGCAAGCTGTCGGGCTTGGCGACGGAGGCCGCGCCGAACTGGCAGGTCGCCGATTTGCGCGAAGCCGTCGATCATGCACTGGCATGCTTCGGTCCGCAGCGCATGCTGTGGGGCAGCGATTGGCCCGTCGTCAATCTCGCCGGCGGCTATGCACATTGGTTCGCAGCCGCAGAGAGCCTGCTTGCCGATTTGTCAAGTGAGGCAAGAGCTGCGATTTTCGGCGGCAATGCGGCGCGGGTCTATTTGTCAAGCCGCGGACGGCCAAGATCCCGGAAATAGCGCGTGCGGCGCGCCAAATTTGATCCACAGCGCGCCTTGATGAATCATTCCGGGATGGTCCATAAGCGGCGTCCGCGCCATCGGTGATTTGGCGGCGCAACGGGGTGAGAGAGACAGGCGTGGCAAAGATCCATCATCAGATTGCGCAGGAGCTGGGAGTTCGTGACGAGCAGGTCGAGGCGGCGGTGACGCTGCTGGACGGCGGCGCTACCGTGCCGTTCATCGCGCGGTACCGCAAGGAGCTCACCGGCGCGCTGGATGACGCCCAACTGCGCAGGCTGGAAGAGCGGCTGACATATTTGCGCGAGCTCGAGGAGCGCCGCACCGCGGTGCTCAGTTCGATTCGCGAACAGGGCAAGCTCGACGCCGCGCTCGAAGCCCAGATCATGGCCGCCGACAGCAAGGGCCGCCTGGAAGACATCTACTTGCCGTACAAGCCCAAGCGTCGCACCAAGGCCGAGATCGCCAAGGAGGCCGGGCTCGAGCCGCTCGCCGATCAGTTGTTGACGCAGCCGCAGAACGATCCGAACGAGGCCGCTGCTCCCTTCGTCAATGCCGAGAAGCAGGTTGCCGACGTCGCCGCCGCGCTGGACGGCGCGCGCGCGATCCTGGTCGAGCGCTTCGCCGAGGATGCCGACCTGATCGGCGCGCTGCGCGAGGAGATGTGGTCGAACGGCATTATGGCCTCGACCGTCCGCACCGGCAAGAAGACCGAGGGCGAGAAGTTCAAGGACTATTTCGATTTCTCCGAGCCGCTGCCGAAGCTGCCGTCGCACCGCATCCTGGCGCTGTTCCGCGGCGAGAAGGAGGAGATCCTCGACCTCGCGATCAAGCCGGAAGCCGAGGCGCCGGCGGCCGGCGTGCCCGGTCTCTACGAGCTCCGGATCATGAACCGCTTTGCGATCTCGAGCCAGGGCCGCAAGGGCGACAAGTGGCTGACGGAGACGGTGCGCTGGGCCTGGCGCACCAAGATCCAGATCCATCTCAACATCGACCTGCGGATGCGGTTGTGGACCGCGGCCGAGACCGAGGCGGTGCGGGTATTCGCTTCAAACTTGCGCGACCTGCTGCTGGCGGCACCGGCCGGCCCGCGCGCCACCATGGGGCTCGACCCCGGCTATCGCACCGGCGTCAAGGTCGCGGTGATCGATGCCACCGGCAAGGTGGTGGCGCATACGGCAATCTTTCCGCACGAGCCGCAGCGGCGCTGGGATGAGGCGCTGGCCATTCTCGGCAAGCTCGCGATCGAGCATGGTGTCGAGCTGATTGCGATCGGCAACGGCACCGCCTCGCGCGAGACCGACAAGCTCGCCGCCGAGCTCGTGAAGCGGTTGCCCGAGCGTAAGATGACCAAGATCGTGGTCTCCGAAGCCGGCGCGTCGGTCTACTCGGCTTCCGCCTTCGCTTCGAGCGAATTGCCCGACCTCGACGTCACCATTCGCGGCGCGGTCTCGATCGCGCGGCGCCTGCAGGATCCGTTGGCCGAACTCGTCAAGATCGAACCGAAGGCGATCGGCGTCGGCCAATACCAGCACGATCTCGGCGAGGCCAAGCTCGCGCGCTCGCTCGATGCCGTGGTGGAAGACTGCGTGAACGCGGTCGGCGTCGATGCCAATACCGCCTCGGTGCCGCTGCTTTCGCGGGTGTCGGGCATCGGGCAGGGGCTGGCGCAGAGCATCGTGCAGCATCGCGACGCCAACGGCCCGTTCAAGTCGCGCAAGGCGCTCAAGGAGGTGCCGCGGCTCGGGCCGAAGGCGTTCGAGCAGTGCGCCGGCTTCCTGCGCATCAGCAATGGCGAGGATCCGCTCGATTCGTCCGGGGTGCATCCGGAGGCCTATCCGGTGGTGCGTCGTATCCTCGAAGCGACCAAGAGCGACATCAAGGCGCTGATCGGCAACGCCGACGTGGTGCGCGGGCTCAGGCCACAATCCTTCGTCGACGACACGTTCGGTCTGCCGACCGTCACTGACATTCTGCGCGAACTGGAGAAGCCCGGCCGTGATCCGCGTCCGGCGTTCAAGGCGGCGGTGTTCAAGGACGGCGTCGAGGAAGTCAAGGACCTCAAGCAGGGCATGATCCTCGAGGGCACCGTGACCAACGTCGCCGCCTTCGGTGCCTTCGTCGATATCGGCGTGCACCAGGATGGCCTGGTGCACATCTCGGCGATGTCGCGGAATTTCATCAAGGACCCGCGCGAGGTGGTGAAGCCGGGCGACATCGTCAAGGTCAAGGTGCTGGACGTCGAGGTCGCGCGCAAGCGCATTGCGCTGACCTTGCGGCTCGACGACGAGGTCGGGCCGAAGAAGGACAATGCGGGACCGTCACGCGATTTCTCGCGCGGCTCGGCGAAGATGACGTCGTCGGCTCCGCGCAAGCCGCAGGAGCAGTCCGGCGGCGGCGCGCTCGCCGAGGCGCTACGCCGTGCGGCCGAGAAGAGCGGGCGCGGCAAGCCGACCTAGGCAGCGGTCAAGAGGCGGCGAGCCGAGCTCGCCGCCTCTTCATTTTCCCCTAAAGCTTGCTGTCGGCAAACCGCGCGAGCGCATCCGCGACGCCCTTGCCGTAGGCCGGATCGGCCTTGCTGCAATTCGCAACATGCCGTTCCTGGATGTGCTTCGACGCCTGGCCAGCCTGGCGGGCGGTGTTGTCGAACAGCGCCTGCTTTTGCGCGGCATTCATCTTGCGGAACAGATCGCCCGGCTGCTGCCAGTGGTCGTCATCCACGCGGTGATCCCAATGCGCGGCCGCGCCCGAGATCTCGAGCGGCGGCTCGTTCAGCTGCGGCTGGTCGGTCCACTCGCCGTGGCTGTTCGGCCAATAGGTCAGCGTGGCGCCCAGATTGCCGTCGGTGCGCATCGCACCGTCGCGGTGATAGCTGTGGAACGGGCATTTCGGCGCGTTGACCGGGATCTGGTGGTGGTTGGCGCCGAGCCGGTAGCGCTGTGCGTCGCCGTAGGAGAACAGGCGGGCCTGTAGCATCTTGTCCGGCGAATAGCCGATGCCGGGCACGACATTGGCCGGTGTGAATGCCGACTGCTCGACCTCGGCGAAGAAGTTCTCCGGGTTGCGGTTGAGCTCGAAGTGACCGACCTCGATCAGGGGATAATCCGACTTCGGCCACACCTTGGTCAGATCGAACGGATTGAACGAGAATGCCCTTGCCTGCGCATCGGTCATCACCTGGACGAACAACGTCCAGCGCGGGAAATCGCCGCGCTCGATGCTGTTGAACAGATCGCGCTGGTGGCTCTCGCGGTCCTTGCCGACTAGTGCTTCGGCCTCGGCGTCGGTCAGGTTCTGGACACCCTGCCGGGTGCGGAAATGGAATTTCACCCAGACGCGCTCGTTGTTGGCGTTGATCATGCTGTAGGTGTGGCTGCCGAAGCCGTGCTGGTGACGGAAGCTCTTCGGAATGCCGCGCTCGCTCATGACGATGGTGACCTGGTGCAGCGCTTCCGGCAGCAGCGTCCAGAAGTCCCAGTTCATGTCGGGGTCGCGTACGCCCGTGCGCGGATGGCGCTTGATCGCGTGGTTGAGGTCGATGAAACGCAGCGGATCGCGGAAGAAGAACACCGGCGTGTTGTTGCCCACCACGTCCCAATTGCCTTCGTCGGTGTAGAATTTCAGCGCAAAGCCGCGGAGGTCGCGCTCAGCGTCCGCCGCACCGCGCTCGCCGGCAACGGTCGAGAACCGCGCGAACATCGGCGTCTGCTTGCCGATCTGCGAGAAGATGCTGGCCTTGGTATAGCGCGTGATGTCGTGAGTAACGGTGAAGGTGCCGTGCGCGCCGGCGCCCTTGGCGTGCATCCGGCGCTCCGGGATCACTTCGCGGTGAAAGTGCGCCAGCTTCTCGATCAGCCAGACATCCTGCAAAAGCGCCGGCCCGCGTGGACCCGCCGTCATGATGTTCACATTGTCGGCAACGGGTGCGCCGGAGGCGTGGGTCAGAAACGGTCTCTTGATCTCGTCGCTCATCGAAAGCTCCTTGCTGAAGGTCAGCACCCGTCGTCCCGGCGCCGAGAGGAGCCGGGTGAAGGACGGTTGCATCGCGGATGGGTTACGGCGCCGCGACGAGGAGACCCGGTGATCGACAAATTGTGAACCGGATCTGCGATCCCGCCGCGACGAAGTCGCTTCTTGGATGGGCGCAGGATTAAGAAACCCGTCGGATCAATTCAACGCGCGGCACCCGCTGATTCCAGCCAAATGTCCGTCGATCCCGGCCAACGCCGTCGCGGCGTTCTATCCGGTCGTTTGCTGCGCGCGCCGGCGCGTTCGCCAATCCTAAATCCGGCGTCAGAATCTGGCGCATTTGTCAGTTGAAGTCGGCCTCACGCTTGCGTCTTCTGATCATGCTCTGCATGCGGCGACACGAGGTTCGCCGCGGTCCCAATCAGGGAGGATTTCATGACGAACAGGCTCTTCACGGTTCTCACGGCGGCGACGTTCGCTGTCAGCGTTGCGCTTGCACCCGTAGCCTTCGCCAGAGGTGGCGGCGGTGGCGGTGGTGGACACGGCGGCGGCGGCGGCCATGGCGGCGGTTTTGGTGCTGCCATGGGCGGCGGCATGCACGGTGGCGGTTTCGGTGGCGGGATGCATGGCGGTGGTTTCGGCGGCGGGATGCGCGGTGGAGGTATGGCATTCGCCGCCATGGGCGGCGGCGGACACTTTGTCGGTGGGCATTTTGGCGGCGCGCGCTTTGCAGGTGCACCGGCATTCGGCCCGCGGTTTGCCGGCGCCGGATTCCATGGCTCGCGCTTCTTCCATCATGGCGGTTTCTTCCACCACCACCGCTTCCATCGCTTCGCCTTCTTCGGCGGGCCCGCCATCTATGCCGATTACTATGACGGCTGCTACCGCAGGGTATGGACGTCTTACGGGCTGCAATGGGTCAATGTGTGCGGGGACTATTGGTGATCGCCCAACGAACCGCACCGTTGTCGCGGTCGTCGCCAGGCGTTCCATCCAGCCCCGGAATGGGATAGTCTGGCGGCGACCGTTGCGGGGCGCTCGGAGAGTTTGAGAACTCGGGGAGTTCAGGACAACTCGGAGAGTTCAAGGACATGACCGGAGCTCACCGCCGCATTCTCGTCGTCGAGGACGATCCGGAAACCGCGGGTCAACTCGTCGAGGAACTCACCACCAGCGGCTATGATGTGGATCTGGCAGCGAATGGCCGCGAGGCGCTGAGCCAGGGGGCGGCCCGCGATTATGCCGTGATCACGATTGATCGCATGCTGCCCGACATCGACGGCATCACGGTGATGCGTCAGATGCGCGACGACGGCATCGCGGTTCCGTTTCTCATCATCAGCGCGCTCGGCGAGGTCGATGACCGCGTGCGTGGCTTGCGCGCCGGCGGCGACGATTATCTGGTCAAGCCGTTTTCCTTTGTCGAGCTGCTGGCGCGGCTGGAGGCGCTCGGCCGCCGCAGCGAGACCGTCGCCAAGGAGACCATCCTGCGGGTCGGCGATCTCGCGGTCGATCTGATCGCGCGGACGGCGAGCCGCCGCGGCCGCAAGATCCCGCTGCTGCCCAAGGAATTTCAGCTGCTCGAATATCTCGCGCGCAACGAAGGCCGTGTGGTGTCGCGCGCCATGCTGCTGCAGCACGTCTGGGATCTGCACTTCGATCCCTCGACCAACATCATCGACGTCTATGTCGGCCGGGTGCGCCGCAAGGTCGACGACCAGCAAGCCTATCCGCTGATCCACACGATCCGCGGCATCGGGTACTGCCTCCGTGCTCCTGGCTAAAACCCTCAGATCGTCGACGTTTCGCCTGGCGTTGATCGCCATCGGTACGTTCGGCCTCATGGTGTCCGTGATCTTCGCCTATGTCTACTGGTCGACGCTGTCCTATGTGCGCGACAGGTCCGACCGCGCCATCATGACCGAGCAGGCAAGCCTCGATGATGCCTATGCGCGGTCCGGCCGCGATGGCCTGACTGCATTGATTGCGCAACGGATCGCGAACAAGGGTTTTGCCGATCAGGTCTATCTGCTGGTCGGCCCCGGCGCCGCGGTGCTTGCGGGAAATCTCACGCAATGGCCAGCGGACACCGTTGGGGACGGCTGGACGGAGTTTCGAACCTCGCTGCCTGCGCTGCCTTCAGGAACTGCGCTCGTGCGCGCCGTGGCGAAGACCTTGCCGGGCGGTGATCGGTTGCTGGTCGGCCGCGACATCAGCGATCTCGACGGCTTCATGGCGCAGATCAGGGCCGCGGGCATCGCGGTCGTCGTGCTGATCATCGGCCTTGCGGCGGCCGCCAGCATCGGGGTCACGCGGCGAACGGTCGGCCGGATCGAGTCGATCAATGCGACCAGTCGCGCCATCATGCTCTCCGGCCTCGACCAGCGCATCCCGCTCCACGGCAGTCATGACGAATGGGATCGGGTCGCCGAGAACCTCAATCTGATGCTGGATCGGATCCAGACCCTGATGGGCGACGTCAAGCAGGTCAGCGAGAATATCGCCCACGACCTGCGCACGCCGCTGACCCGGATGCGCGGCCGGCTCGAGAAGGCCTATCACGCCCCGCGCAACGGCGAGGGCGATGCGGCGCTGATCGGCGACACCATCGCCGATCTCGATGCGGTGCTCGGGATGTTCGCATCGATCACGCGGATTTCCGAGATCGAGACGCGAGCCCGCAAGGGCGCATTCCGCACCGTCAATCTGGTCGAGATCGCAGGCGAGGTGGTCGAGCTCTACGATGCTGCCGCCGAAGAGGTCACCACCCATCTCGATCTTGCCGGCGATCCGGCGGTGCTGGTCACCGGCGATCGCGACCTCCTGTTCGACGCCATCGCCAACCTCGTCGACAATGCCATCAAGCATGGCCGTCCGGGCGGACGGGTGACCGTGACCTGCGACAACGACGAGGGCGGGCCGGTGATTTCGGTCGCCGATGACGGCCCCGGTATTCCGGCCGAGCAGCACGATCGCGTCTTCAAGCGCTTCTACCGGCTCGAGCAGAGCCGCTACACGCCGGGCAATGGCCTCGGCCTCAGCCTGGTCGCGGCGGTCGCGAGCCTGCATGGCGCGCGCATCGAATTGCGCGACAACGCGCCGGGACTGTTGTGCAGGCTCGTGTTTCCGCCGACGGAATCGTAGCATAGGTTGGTGCTGTCGCGAGACGTATGGCTCATAACTCCGTCCACACGCTCGCCGTCGTCCTGGCGAAGGCCAGGACCCATTACCCCAAATGACAATTGTTGTGCAGCGCTGGAGCCACATCTCGTTCACAATCAAATGCGGTGGTTATGGGTCCTGGCCTTCGCCAGGACGACGATACGGTGAGAGCAGGTCAAAACCGCGCCGCCATCTCCGCGAGTCTCCGATGCGCAGCATCGCGGGCTGCGTGGATCGGCTCCATCGGCCCGGTGGTCGGACCGATCGGCACGAAGCGGACGTCGCTGATACCGATGAAGCGCAGCACCTCGCGCAGATAGGGCGTGGCCATGTCAATGCGGCCGCGGTTCATGCCGGTCACGAAGTCGCTGCCGCTGGCGATGATCGCGACCGTCGGGCGGTCCTTGAGCAGCGGCAGATAGCCTTGCGCCGGGTCGAAGCGGAAGGTCAGTCCGGGCTGGATGATGACGTCGAGCCACTGCTTGAGCTTGTAGGGAATCGAGAAATTCCACATCGGCGTCGAGATCAGCACGCGATCGGCCAGCGACAGCCGCAGCGCCAGGCGCTCGGCGACGGCGAAGGCGTCGTGCTGCGAGTTGGTGAAGGTCTTGCCGCCGATCCGGGCGTATTTCGCCTCGAGCAGATAACCCTCGAACTCCGGCAACGGCTCGCGCCAGAGGTTCATGGCGTCGATCTCCCAGTCCGGCCGCATCTCGCGGAAGCGATCGAGAAAGACGCGCGCGCCGGCTGCCGATTCCGAATCGGCGCGGGGAGAGCAGCTAAGATGCAGCAGCTTCGGCACTGCGCCTCCTCAGCCGAGCGCCTTGATGACGGTGTCGGCGTTAGTCACGACGGAGACGTTCTGCAGCGCGAAATTGATCGCCGCGTTGTGCCAGTCGGCGTTCATGGTCGAGCAGCAATCCTCCGGCACGATCATGAAATAGCCCTTGTCGGCGCCGGTGCGCGCGGTGTGCTCGACCGACATGTTCGTCCAGGCGCCGGTGTTGATGATCATGTCGCGGCCGGTGGCTTTCAGGATGGTCTCGAGCCGCGTGCCTTCCCAGGCGCTCATCCGCATCTTCTCGACCACGAAATCGCCCGGGCGCGGCTCGAGCCCGGAGACCGGCGCCGCGCCCCAGCTGCCGCGCACCATCGCCTTGCTGTCGACCAGCCCTTCGAACAGCGGGGCGTTCAGTGTCACGCCCGGCGCGCCCGGCTCGACCACGAACCAGACATGGATGATGGTGACGCCGCGCGCACGCGCTACCTCGGCGACGCGGCGAACATTCTCGACGACATGTTGTTGGCGGGCATGGGCGGGCGCACCGGACTCGGCGAACGCGCCGCCGTCCATGATGACGTCGTTCTGCATGTCCTGGATGATCATCGCGCAGCGTTGCGGATCGATCTGCATCTCGCCGGCGGCGAGATTGGGTGCGGAGGGGGACGTTGTGGCCCCAGCGCTGCCGCGCTTGCCGGTCATATGGGGCTCGTTGCGCGGCCCGACCTTGGTCGGGATCGCGTAGACTGAATGGGTCGCGGTCAGGTAGAGGGTGCGGAAGTCGGCGCCGCCCCAGGCGAGGTTGGCGACGAGCTCGGGCAGGCGGACCTTGCCGAGCAGGTCGCCAGCGGGCGAATAGACCCACACGCCGCCGGGCGCGGTGACCCAGACATTGCCGCGCTGGTCGCATTTCATGCCGTCGGGCAGGCCGGGCTCGAGCTCGGAGCGGATGCCAGAGGCGAACACGCGCGGATTGCCGAGCGTGCCGTCGGCGCCGACATCGAAGGCGCGGATCAGCGCCTGCACGGTGTCGTTGACATAGAGGATGCGCTCGTCGGGCGAGAAGCACAGTCCGTTTGGTTGCTCGAACAGATAACGGTCGACCAGCAGTTTCGGCGCGCCGCCGCCCGACGGCACGCGGTAGACGCCCTGGAAGCCGAGCTGGCGCGGCCGCTCGACGCCATAGACCGGCATCCGGCCGTACCAGGGATCGGAGAAATAGATCGCGCCAGAGGAATGCACGCAGACGTCGTTCGGACTGTTGAGCTCCTGGTTCTCATAATGCGAGGCCAGCACCTCGCGCCGCCCGTCGGGCCGCTCGCGGATCAGCGAAGAGGTCGCATGCTCGCAGACGATCAGGTTGAGATCGGCATCATAGGTCATGCCGTTGCATTTGTTCGACGGACGCTTGATCTCGACCACGCCGCGCCGCGCATCCCAGCGCCGGCGCACGTCGCCGGGCATGTCGGAGAACAGCAGGAAGTGATCGACCGGGTGCCAGATCGGCCCCTCTGTGAAGTCGAAGCCGGTGCCGACCTGGCCGACCGGCGCGTAGGGGTCGATCAGGTCTTCGAACTCCGCACGCAGCGTGACATGTGTCATCGCGTTCATCCTCCGCGTCTACGCCGGGAACCAGCTGCGTTGCGGCAGGCTCTGCACGACCGGCCCGGGCACCTGGTCGTGCAGGCGGCCGACCACCATGCCGCCCTCGATCTTGGCGGGACGATCGTGCACCGGCAGCAGATAGCGCGAGCTCGAGAGCAGCTTCTTGATCGCGGCCTTCTCGGCGCGTTTGCTGGTGCCGTGGTTGCCGGTGGTGCGCGGCTCGGCGTCCTGGATTTCGTTGAACGGCGTCACGATCTGGTCGTTGAAATCATAGATCACGTCGCCGCAGATCGTGGCGATGCCGTCGGCGGTGTGGACGTGGATGTTCATCGAGCCTTCGGTATGAGCGTTGGCGGCATCGCAATAGACGCCGGGCATCAGCTCGACCGGACCGGTGGTCTCGAGATCGAGGAAGCGCAACGCGCTCTTGGTGTGCAGGCGGTCGATCAAATGCTTGATGTCGGGTGCGGGATATTGCGGGTGCATCAGGCCGGAGACCGAATATTCCAGCTCCTTGCGGTTGACGACGACAGTCGTGTTCATCGGGAACAGATCGTCCTTGCCGGCATGGTCGATGTGCAAATGGGTGTGGCAGACGAAACGGACGTCGCCCATCCGCACGCCGTGGCGGGCGAGCTGGTTCTCGATCATGTTCTCGTGGAACTGAAGACCGCGCATGCCGAGCGTTTCCATGATCTGGTTGGAACGGTAGCCGGTATCGACCAGCACGGGGTAGGGGCCGCCGAGGATCAGGAAGCCGAGCGTCAGCACGCGGCGGGTGCGGCCGCAATTGTGCCCGAGCACGAGAAAGCTCGATTCCAGCTCGATATCGCCATAGTCCAGAATCTTGATCTCCAACGGCATCTTTCTCCCTCCCGATTCGTGTTCGTTGTTGTGTTCGTGTTCGTGTTCGCGGCGCGCCTATGGTCCCAGCCGATAGACCCGCGCTGCCGTCGTGCTGAAGATCGCCTCGCGCTGCTCGCGGCTGAGCCGTTCGGCGGCCGCCTTGAACGCGTCGATGAGATCGCGGTAGCTGGTCCACAGTTTCTCGATCGGAAAGTTCGAGCCGAACAGGCAACGGTCGGCGCCGAAGATTGCGACCGTGTCGATCGCGACGCCGGCGATATGCGCGGCATCGTTACGGTGGATGAAGGTGCCGAGTCCGGACAGCTTCGACACCACGTTGGGACATTGCGCAAGCCGTGCCATGCCGGCGCGCCAGGCAGCGCGGCCCTGCGGCGACAGATCCTCCAGCATCCCGGCGTGCTGCAGGATGAAGGTCACGTCGGGGCAGGCTGCGGCGAGACCGGCGGCATCGGCCATCTGCGGCGCGAACACCTGCAGGTCGAAGCTCCAGCCATAGTCGGCGAGGTAGCCGACATTGCGCCGGATCGCCGGGTCGGTGCAGAGATCGGGACGGGCAGCGAAGCGATAGAGCGGGTTGTCGTGCCAGTGCAGCTGCATGCGCACGCCGCGCACCAGCGGATAACGCTTCAACCGATCGAGCTGCGGCCGGACGTCGTCGACGGAAAAATCGGCATAGGCGACGAGGGCGTGCGGCCAGCCGTGCCGATCGGCGGTCTGCTGTACCCAGGCCGCCTCGTCCTCGAACTGGCCGTTCGGCCAGTTGGTCTGGACATAGACCGAGCGGGTGACACCGCTGCCCTTGAGGTCGTCGAGATATTCCTCGATCGGATAGTCGCGGCGGATCGGCTCGTAAGGGCCGAAGATGCGCGGCTGCATCGGGCCGGACAGCCAGGCGAGATCGGCCTGACGCCAGATGTGATGATGTCCGTCGACAATGCCGGTCACGCAGCTCTCCTTGTTGCAAGCGACAGCAGATGCGCGACGACCGCCGCGCTCGATCCGCCGTCCACGAGATCATCGACGAAGCGCTGGATCGCGATCAGCGCCTCGGTTTGCGGCTTGAAGCCGGGCGCGGTCGCGAGCGGCGTCAGCCAGCTCACCCGCCAGGCCCGGCGCGACAGTTTTGCAACTGCATCGCGCAATGCGGCCGGATCGCCGCGCTCCAGGCCGTCGGAGACGATCACGACCGCGGCGCCGCGGGCATATCCGCCGAACCGCGGCACCGCGAGGAACGCCTGCAGCGCGTCGCCGATCCTTGTGCCGCCGTCCCAGTCGCTGACCAGGAAGGAAGCCGCGTTGAGCGCCTGCTCGCGCCGCTTCAGCCGCAGCGCCGACGTGACGCGGGTCAGCCTTGTGCCGAAGGTGAACACCTCGACATTGCCGGCCGCCTGCACCAGCACATGCGCGAGCCTCATGTTCTCCTCGGTGCGCGCCTTCATCGAGCCGGAGACGTCGATCAGGAACAGGATCTTGCGCGGGCGCTGGCGGCGGCGCATCCGTCCGAGCCGCAGCACCTCGCCGTCATTGCGGACGCTGTCACGCAGGGTGCGGCGCAGGTCGGCAAATGGGCCGCTCCTCGCGCGTCGTCGCCGGTGGCCACGGCGCCGTGGCAGCCGCTTTGCTGCCTCGCGCGCCAATCGGCGCAGCGGATCGCTGGTTGTGGTCTGGGCAAAGCGGCGCTCGACCAGTGCCTCGGTGCGCGCCGCGGCGAGGCCGGACTCATTGGCCTCGTCGGCAAGCGGCGGCTCGTCCTCGCCGCGGCCCTCCTCCTGCAGGCGAACGGTCTCCTCGTCCTCGCCCTCGGCCTGCTCGATCGCATCAGCGCCGTGGAAATGGACGTCGAACAGCCGGTCGTACGTCGCGCGGCGCTCCGGCGGGGGCGCCAGCGTGGCAAGCCCGGCCCGGCGGATGTGCTCGAGGCTGCGTGGCCCGAGCAGTTCGATCGCGGCGAGGAAGCTCGTCGTCTGCTCCGGCGCGACCAGGAAGCCGTTGGCGCGCAGCAGCGCGACGAATGATACGAAGATCCGCGCGGCACGCGGCAACTGGCGATCGTCACTCACGCGGCTGCCTCCGCGATGATCGCATCGAGCCGGGGTGAGATGAAATGTAGGTCTTCCTCGTCCTTCAGCGCGACGCCGATCGAGCGCTTGAAGGCGTCCGGCCAGCGCGCGCCGCCCTTGTTGAGCAGGGTTGCGGCCTCGGCCCAGTCGACCGCTTCGGCAATGCCCGGCGCCTTGCTCAGCGGCTCGCGGCGCAGCCGGCCGACCGCGGCGACCACGGCGCGGGCAGTCGCCTCGGCGACGCTGGAGGCGCGCATCATCACGATCCGCGCCTCGCGCTCGGCGTTGGGATAGTCGATCCAGTGATAGACGCAGCGCCGCCGCAGCGCCTCGTGCAGGTCGCGCGTCCGGTTCGAGGTCAGTACGACGACCGGATGCTCGGCGGCGCGGATGGTGCCGCGCTCGGGGATCGAGATCTGGAAGTCGGAGAGGAATTCGAGCAGGAACGCCTCGAATTCCTGGTCGGCGCGGTCGATTTCGTCGATCAGGAGTACGGTCGCGTCAGGCGCGCGCAACGCGGCGAGCATCGGGCGCTCGATCAGGAACGATTCGCCGTAGATGTCGATGCTCTCTTCGCCCGCCTGCCGGATCGCCAGCATCTGGCGCGGATAGTTCCACTCGTAGAGCGCCGCCGCGGCGTCGATGCCCTCATAGCATTGCAGCCGGATCAGCCGGCGGCCGAGCACGGCGGCGATCGCTTTCGCTGCTTCGGTCTTGCCGACCCCTGGCGCGCCCTCCAGCAGCAGCGGCTTGCCGAGCGCCAGCGAGAGATAGGACGCCGTCGCGATGCCGTCGTCGGCGAGGTAATAGGCCGCGCGCAGCGCCTTCTCCAGCGCCTCGGGGCTGTCGATGCCGACGATGTTGCTGCGGACCGGCATGAGTTGACCTCAGCGACGTGGCTGCGGTCGCGCGCCGCCCTGCGCCTTGATTGCGCGCAACACTTTCTCTGGTGTGATCGGCAGATCGTCGATCCGGACGCCGACCGCGTTGAAGATCGCGTTGGCGACCGCGGGTAGCACCGGATTGGCGCACATCTCGCCGGGCCCCTTGGCGCCGAACGGGCCATCGGGTGCCGGGCGTTCCAGCACCGCGATGTCGTGCGGGCAGATGTCGCCTGGGCCCGGCATCAGGTATTCGACGAAGTCGCGCGGGCCATGCACCGGCTCCGGATAATAGGGCTCCGGCGTTTCGTAAAGCGCGTGGCTGACGCCCATCCAGGCGCCGCCGACGAGCTGCTGCTCGACCAGCCGCGGATTGAGTGCGCGGCCAAGCTCGTAGGCGGAATCCATCCTGACCATGTCGACCTCGCCGGTCTCGTCGTCGACCTCGACCTCGGCGACGAGGCAGGCATGCGCGTAACATGTCGCCGGCGACATCTCGCCGGTTTCAGGATCGACGTCGGACAACGGCACCAGGAAGATGCCGCGGCCGGAGATCGTCTTACCTTGCTTGAACTGCGCGGCGATCGCGACGTCCTTGGTCGAGATCGAGCGGTGCGGTGCGCCCTTGACGTGGATGTTGCCGCGCCCATCAGTCTCGAGATCGGCGGCGTTAACCTCCAGCTCCTCGGCCGCGGCTTCCATCATCACGCCGCGCGCTTCCCGCGCCGCCGCCATCACGGCGTTGCCGACGCGATGCGTGCCGCGCGATGCGAACGAGCCCATGCAGTGCGGGCCGGTGTCGGAATCCGCAGTGTCGACATAGACGTCCTCGACCGGCACGCCGAGCGTCTCGGCGCAGATCTGCCGCGTCACCGACTTCATGCCCTGGCCGAGATCGATCGAGGACAGCGCCACGGTGAACTTTCCGCTGGGGTTGGAATGCACCAGCGCCTGGCTCGGATCGCCGCCGAGATTCATGCCGATGGGGTAGTTGACCGACGCAATGCCGCGTCCGCGATGCCTGGTCATGGTCAGCGCCTCCTGGTGCCGAAGACGGATGAGAAGCGGGTGGCGCCGTGCGACGGCGCGGCCGGCCGCGGAGGCGGAGACGATGGTGGCGGTGAAGAGGGCGGTGGTGGTGGCGGCTCGCGGGTCGCGGCCGGCGCCCGGTCATACGTCGTACGCTGCTGGATCGGTGCCGCCGCCGGCGCATGCGTCTCGCGCGGCGTCAGCGTCACGGCGGCGCGGATCCCGCCACCATCCTTGCGCGACGACATCCGCTTGAAATCCTCACGGAGCGGCCATTTGGCCTTCTCCGCGGCGACCTGCACGCATTCGATCAGCGCGGTGTTCTTGGCCTCGCGCCGATGCGCCTTCATGTCGCCGTCGCGATACGCATTGAGGATCCGGAACTCCATCGGGTCCATGCCGACGAGGTGAGCGAGCTTGTCCATCTGGCATTCGATGGCGAAATCCATCGCCGTGACGCCGAAGCCGCGCATCGCGGTGGCGGGCGTCCGGTTGGTGAAGACGCAGTAGACGTCGCCATGGACGTTCGGGATCGTGTACGGGCCAGGCAGATGCGCGGCGCATTTCACCGCCGCATAACTCGACAGCCGCGTATAGGCGCCGCTGTCGAAATAGGCGCGCACCTTGCGGGTGACGACGCGGCCATCGCGCATCACGCCGTCCTTGATGTAGATGCGCTCGGCGCCGCGCGGCGGGCCGTATTGCATCTCCTCTTCGCGCCCGAACACGTAGCGCACCGGGCGTCCGGTCAGCATCGCACCGAGGATGCAGAGCGGCTCGGTCAGCGTATCGACCTTGCCGCCGAACCCGCCGCCGACCGTGCCGCCAATGAAGTGGAAGGTGTTGGAAGGCACGTCGAGGATCTTGGCACAGGTGTCGACCGAGAAGAACAGCGCCTGCGTCGAGGTGTAGACGATGTAGCGGCCATTGGTGTCGGGTGCGGCAATCGAACCGTTGGTCTCGGTCGGCGCGTGCTCGATCGGCGACATCTGGTAGCGCTGCTCCAGCACATGGTCGGCCGAGGCGAGGGCGCGGTCGGCGTCGCCGAAGCGCAACTGCTGGCGATCGTAGGTCTCGTGATAGGTGAAGGTGTTCTTGGGATAGACCTCGTTGACCACGGGCGCGCCCGGCTTCAGGGCGTCCTCGACATCGAACACCGCCGGCAGCGGTTCATAGTCGATCTTCACCTTGGCAATGGCCTCAAACGCCTCGCGCGGGCTGTCGGCGACGATGGCGACGATCGGCTCGCCCTTGTAGCGCACCTTGTCGACCGCGAGCGACGGCTCGTCGTCCTTGCCGAAATTGATCAGGCTGAGCAGCGTGTTCAAATTGCGCGGCACGTCGGAGGCACGGATCACGCGCCGCACGCCCTGCGACCGCTCGGCCTCGGACGTATCGATGCGCCGCAGCCTTGCATGCGAATGAGCGCTGCGGACCACCTTCAAATGCAGCATGCCCTGCAGCTTGTGGTCGTCGAAATAGGGCGAGGTGCCGGTGACATGGCCGAGCATGTCCTGGCGCTGCGTGCCCTTGCCGATTTCCTTCAAATTATCGTCGCGCTCGTCGGCGAAGAGGTCCTTGCGCAGTTCCAACATGGCACTGTTCCCTTACGCGCGGGCCCGGCCGCCGGAAGCGGCTGCCAGCACGGCATTGATGATCGGCTCATAGCCGGTGCAGCGGCAGATATTGCCGGAGATCGCCTCGACGACCTCGGCGCGGCTCGGCTGCGGATTGCGGTCGAGCAGCGCTTTCGCGGCCATCAGCATGCCCGGCGTGCAGTAGCCGCACTGCGCGGCGAAATTGTCGGCGAACGCGCGTTGCAGCGGGTGCAGGTTGGGGCCGTCCTTGATGCCGTCGAGCGTCTCGACCGAGCGGCCGGCGACCGTCTCGGCGAGCGTCAGGCAGGAGAGATGCAGTTCGCCGTCGATCAGCACGCTACAGGTACCGCAGCCGCCCTGGCCGCAGCCGAATTTCGGCGTCATGTCGCCGATCAGCTCGCGCAGCGCGACCAGGAGGTTGGTACCGCCGTCGACAAAGATCGCGACGTCGCGGCCGTTGTGGCTGAATTGCAGAGGTGTCTTGGCCATGACGATCTATTCCTGACCGGACAACAGGCGCCGGAGATGGACGCCGACGATCTCGCGGCGATACCAGGCGCTGGCGAGCGCATTGTCGCCGGGGGACGTTCCGTCGACCGCTGCGGCAGCGGCCGCGCCGATCGTGGAGGCATCGAGCGCGCGGCCTTCCAGCGCGCGTTCGGCGGCGCGGGCGCGGATCGGTGTCGGCGCCATCGAGCCGAGCGCGACGCGGGCGCCGACTATGCGGCTGCCGTTGACCGGCAGATGCACCGCGAGCGTGATCACCGCGCCGCCCTTGGGCTTGATCCGCGCGATCTTGCGGTAGCGGAAGGCCTCAGGGCTCCCGGGCTTGGCAAAGGAGATCGCGAGCACCAGCGCGCCGGTCTGCCGGTCGCGCGATTGCAGGAATTCATCGATTGGAATTTCGCGGCCGCCGAGCCCGCCCTGCACCGACACGACGGCATCGAGCGCAAGCATCGCGACCGTGAAGTCGCCATACGGCACCGGCGCGAACAGGTTGCCGCCGACCGTGCCCATGTTGCGCACCGCCGGTCCGCCGATCGAGCGTGCAGGAGCGTGCAGGAAGCCAAGATCGCGCTCCGCCAGGATGCGCGCGAAGGTGACGCCGGCGCCGAGCGTGATGCGCGAGCCCGAGGCGTCGATCCTTGTCATCGCCTGGTCACTGGCGCGCACGACGGTCGAGATCGAGATGTCGCCCTCGTTCAGCGCCCGCATCACCAGCGTGCCGCCGCCGAGATAGCGAGCGCTGCGATCCGACGACAGCGCCGCCGCGGCGTCTTGGGTGCTGGTGAAGGTCTTCACCGTGATTGGCATGATGTCCTACCCCGCTTACGCGGCCTCCTTGAGATGCCGGCGGATGGCGTCGAAGCCGGCCTGGTAGATGTCTTCCGAAACCATGTGCGTGATGCGGTCCCTGTCCTCGGTCCGTGTCGTGAAGCGCGACTCCCAGTGCCAGAAGGTGCGGTCGCCGTCCGTGACCGGCAGCAGGCGGACATGCGCCACGTAGTTGAACATCGGGACGGGCGTATCGAGCAGGCAGTAGCTGAACGATTGTTCGAGGTCGGACAGCGCCAGCAGCTGCTCGCGCAGCTCGGCGCCATCCTTCAGCTTGAAGCGCCTGACACAGCCGATCCTGTCGGGCGGTTGTGCCCGCTCGATGCCGCTGGTCGCGACCGCCGGGTGCCAGCGGTCATGGCCGTTGAAATCGCGCAGCAAGGCCCAGACCGCATCGGTCGGTGCATCCAGGATCGTGCTTTTGACGATATGCGGCACGGCCTATCCCCCGAATGCCCGCTTCAGCGCGTCGAACCCGCCCTGGAACACGCCGCCGCCGATGTTGTTGACCAGTTCCGCCTCGCGCTCCGGCGCACAATCGAACTCGGCCGTCCACTCCATGAACGTCTGGTCGCCGTCGGTGACCGGCGTCAGCCGCAAGGTCGCGACGTAGTTCTCGACGCCCATCGGCGATTCCAGGATCGAGTAGGTGCAGAACATGTCGTAGTCGGACAGGCCGAGCAGCTTTTCCCTGATCCGATCGCCGTTGCGCAGACGGAAATCCCTGACGCAGCCGATCTTGTCCGAGGGTTCGCCGCCCTCGATCCGGCTTTCGGCGATCGCGGGATGCCAGTTCGGCAGCCCATTGAAATCGCGGACACGAGCCCAGACCCGGTCGTTGCGGGCGTTGACGACAGTGGAGACATAGACGCGTGCCATGTTGCGAGCTCAGTCCTTCTTGCGCGGCGTGCGTTCGGGGCGTGGCTCGCCGCCGCCTTCGGGCGCTGCCGGCTTGGCCTCACCGCCGCTCTTGCGTGCGCTCTCCTTGATGCCCTGCATGTCCCGGGCCTCGCGGATCAGACCGGGCATCTTGGCGAGGCTGCCGCCCTCGACGCCGATGTCGGAGAGGATGGAGTCGATCAGCGGCGCCTGCACGCGGTAGCGCAGCGCCGAGTCGATCACCTCGTCGGTGGCGCTGCGGCCACTGCCGCCGCCATTGCCGTTGCCGTTGAGGCCGTCGACCTGGAGAATCCGAATGCCCTCGATCTTCTCCATCGGCTTGACGCTCTCGCGCACGATGCCCTCGATCCGGTCGAGCAGCTTGCGGCGGAACAGCGAGTAGCGGGCCTGATCAGTCAGCACGTTCTCGGCCTCGTTGAGCAGGCGTTGCGCCTCGGCCTCGACCGTGGCGCGGACCCGTTCGGCGCCGGCCGCGATCCTGGTTTCCTCGGCCTGCTTCTCGGCGAGTAGAACCTCGACGGTCTTGCGCCGCTTGGCGATCTCGCTCTCGCGCGCGGTGACGACACGCTCGGCCGCCTCGGTGGCGTGGACCCTTGCGTCCTCGGCAGCGGCGCGCGCCGCCGATTCCTCCAGCGACTTCTGGTGCAGCGCGATGGCCTTCTCCATCAAGGCGGTCTCGACGTCCTTCTCTCGGTTCACCTCGAGCTTGCGCAGCTCGCGTTCGCGGCCGATCCTCGCCTCGTCGAGACCGCGATCGGAGGCGATGCGGGCGCGCTCGACTTCTTCACGCGCCGCGATCTCGGCTTCCTGCAGCGATTGATTGCGGGCGACTTCGAGCTGCTCGATCGAACGGCGGCGTTCGATCCGCGCCGCCTCCAGCGCCTGCTCGCGGGTCACGTCGGTGGTCTCGACCTCCTTGCGGGCCGTGATCTCGGCCTGCTTCACCTGCCGGTCGGCATCGATCCGCTCCGAGCGCTTGGCGGCGAGCGCAATCACGCGCTCCTCGTCGGCGAGCTCGATCGCCCGCTTCTGGTCGATATTGAGCACCTCGCGAGTCCTGGAGGAGGTGATCCGCTCGCTCTCCAGCGCCAGCTCGACATCGATCCGCTGCCGCTCGACCGCGTCGCGGCGCTTCAGCTCGGCGGCTTCGATCGCCCCGGTGCGCTCGATCTCGAGCGCGCGGGTCTCGCGCTCGGCACGGATGCGCTGCGCGGCGACCGACTTCTCCTGTGAAATGCGTGCCGCCTCGATCGATTCGCGCGAAGCGATGTCGGCCTCCTCGATCGCACGGGTGCGCGCGATCTCGAGTGCCCGGACATGTTCCTCCTGCGCGATCCGCGACGCCTCGGTGGCGTCGCGCGCGGTGATCCCGGCGATCTCGATCGCCTGGTTGCGCTCGATCTCGAGCTTGCGGGTGGTGTGATCGGCGGCGATGCGCTCGGCAGCCAACGTCTTCTCTCTGATAATCCGGGCGGCCTCGACCGACTTTTGTGCCTCGATTTCGGCTTCCTGGATGGTGCGGACCTGCTGGATCTCCAGCGCGCGGGTGCGCTCGTCGGAGGAGATGCGCTCGACATTGACCGTCATGGTCTGGGCGATGCGCGCCTTCTCGGTGGCTTCGCGGGCGGCGATCTCGGCTTCCTCGACCGCGCGGGTGCGCTCGATCTCGCGCCTTCGCGTCTCTTCCTCATTGGCGATGCGGGCATCGGTGACGACGCGGTCCTGCTGGATGCGGGCCTTTTCAATCGATTCTCGGGCGGCGATCTCTGCTTCCTCGACGGTGCGCATCCGCTCGATCTCGCGCTGGCGCACTTCACGCTCTGATGCGATACGCGTGGTGTCGACCGAGCGCTGGTTGGCGATCCTGGCCTTCTCGATCTCCTCGCGTGCCAGCAATTCCCGCTCCTCCACCGCGCGGGTGCGCTCGATCTCGCGATGCCGGGTCTCGCGCTCGGAGGCGATCCTTGCTTCGGTGATTGCCTGCTCGTTGGCGATGCGGGCCTTCTCGATGGCTTCGCGCGCGGTGATCTGGGCCTGCTCGGCCTCAGTCTCGCGCAGTGCGCGCTCGCGGGCGACTTCGGTGCGCTGCAGGGCGCGGCGCATCTCGATGTCGCGCTCCTGCTCCAGGCGTGCGGTCTCGCTCTCGCGCTCGATGTCCAGCGCCTGCCGTTCGGCCTCGAGGTTGCGGGAGCGGATCTTGATCATCGAGTCCTGCTCGATGTCGTTGCGCAGCTTGCGCTTGGCCTCGATGTCCTCCATCAGGCGGGTCAGGCCCTCGGCGTCAAAGCGGTTCGAGGGGTTGAAATATTCGAGGTCGGTCTGGTCGAGATCGGTGATCGCGACCGACTCGAGCTCGAGGCCGTTCTGCGCCAGCGCTTCGGCGGCATTGGCCTTGACGCGGGCGACATAGTCGCCGCGCTGCTCGTGCATCTGTTCCATCGTCATCTCGGAAGCAACCGAGCGGATCGCAGAGATGAACTTGCCGGAGAGCAGGGTGTGGAGCTGTTCCGGTTCCATGGTGCGGCGGCCGAGCGTAGCGGCAGCGATCGAGACGGCCTCGCGGCTCGCCTGCACCCGGACGTAGAAATCGGCCTCGATGTCGACGCGCATGCGGTCGCGGGTGATCACGGCATCCTGCCTGGAGCGGACGATCGCCATCGGCAGCACGTTCATGTTGACAGGCGTGTAGTCGTGGATGAACGGCAGCACGAAGGCGCCGCCGTTGATCACCACGCGTTCGCCGAGGAAACCGGTCCGGACGAACGAGGTTTCCTTCGACGAGCGGTGGTAGAGCCAGTTCACCACATAGACGATGATGACGATCGCGACGATTGCGACGATGAGCCAGAGGATCAATTCACCGACCAGCATCCCCGACATCTCTTCCTCCCTTGGTCACGGCGCGTTAGCGCGCGCCGATCGCCTTGAACTTGCGAACCTGATCCGTCAGCGCCCGCTCGACCGGCAGGCGCTCCATCGAGGAGGCGCCGTAGAAGCCGTGGCAGTTGCGGGTCTGCTTCATGATGAAATCGGCATCTTCGGGGTCGGCGATCGGACCGCCATGCGCGAGCACGATGATGTTCGAATTGACGCTGAGCGCGGCCTCGGCCCAGGCCTCGATGCGGGCAGGGCAGTCGGCAAGCTTTGGCGCAGTCTGCGCCCCGATCGTGCCGCCCGTGGTCAGCCCCATATGGCAGACGATGATGTCGGCGCCGGCGATTGCCATCGCGGTCGCTTCCTGTTCGCTGAACACATAGGGCGTGGTCAGCATGTTCTTGTCATGCGCCTTCGCGATCATGTCGATCTCGAGCGCGTAGGACATCCCGGTCTCTTCGAGATTTGCGCGGAAGGTGCCGTCGATCAGGCCGACGGTCGGAAAGTTCTGCACGCCGGCAAAGCCGAGTGTCTTGAGCTGGTCGAGGAACACGTCCATGTCGCGGAACGGGTCGGTGCCGTTGACGCCGGCCAGCACCGGCGTCCTGGTCACGACCGGGAGCACTTCGCCGGCCATCTCGACGACGATGGCATTGGCGTCGCCATAGGGCATCAGGCCGGCGAGCGAGCCGCGGCCGGCCATGCGGTAGCGGCCGGAATTGTAGATCACGATCAGGTCGACGCCGCCGGCCTCCTCGCATTTTGCCGATAAGCCAGTGCCGGCGCCGCCGCCGACGATCGGCTCGCCGCGTGCGATCATGGCGTGAAATTTCTTCAGGAGCGCCGCGCGTTCAAACCTGGGCATGGGTCACCTCGCCACTCTCCGCCGGCCACCGGCGCGTCCGAGCAAGGGACGGAACGCGCTGACGATGGCGGCGGTGAACTCGGGATCGTTGATGTTGCGCTTGATGCGGATGATCTGCCGGTTGCCGGTCTGGCGCACGGTGCGCTCCAGCGCGCCGAACAGCGCTGTGTCGGCGTCCGGGTCCCAGAACGGCTGGCCGGGCGCATCGAGCGCGGAGACGCCGCCTTCAGCCAGGAAGAAGCGCACCGGCCCGTCCATCTGGTTGAGGCGTTCGCCGATCCAGCGGCCGATGCGCTCGCTCTCTTCCGGCGTCGTCCGCATCAAGGTGACCTGCGGATTATGGACGTGGAATTTGCGCTGCCGGTAGCGCTCCGGAATGGTGTCGGGCGCGCCGAAATTCACCATGTCAAGCGCGCCGACCGAGCCGACATAGGGTACGCGGCTGCGGATGATGGCGCCGAAGCGGTCGTCGGTCGCCGGGAATACGCCGCCCATCAGCAGGTCGCAGACCTCGGTCGTGGTGAGGTCGATGACCCCGGCGAGCTGGCCGGACTCGACCAGCTTCTCCATCGAGCGGCCGCCGACCCCGGTGGCATGGAAGACGAGGCACTCGAAATCCTCGCGCAGGTCCGCCGCGATCTTCTGCACCGCCGGCGTGGTGACGCCGAACATGGTGATGCCGATGGCCGGAAGATGAGCGCCGGTATCGCGCGGCTTGCCGGCCTGTTCCTCGAGCCGCGCCTTGACCATGCCGACCAGGGCATGGGCACCGTTGCCGAGCACCGTGCGTGAGATCGAGTTGAGGCCCTGCACGTCGGTCACCGAATACATCATGGTGATGTCGGCCGGACCGACATAGGGACCAACGTCGCCGGACGCGACCGAGGAGATGATGAGCTTCGGCACGCCGACCGGAAGCGCGCGCATCCCCGGTGCGACCAGCGACGCGCCGCCCGAGCCGCCCGCGGAGATGATGCCGGCGACATTGCCTTGGCGGCGCAGCCACCGCTCGAATGCCTCTGCCATCGCCGTCACCGACGCGCCGCGATCGGCACCAAATACGCCGGAGCCGCCGCGGCCGTGGTTCAGTGCGATTTCCTGGGCGGTGACGTCGCAACTTGCCGCCTTGCCGCTGGTCGAGACGTCGACCAGTCGGGTGCGCAGCCCGCTGCCCGCGATGATGTCGCGGATGAAGCGCAGCTCCGCGCCCTTGGTGTCGAGCGTGCCGACGACCAGCACGACGGGAGGTCCCGATATCCTCGACGTTGCCGATTCACGCCGCGTGCGCGTTGTCTCCTCGAGACGTGTGACGGCGGCGGATTGCGTCCGTGCAGCGGCCTCGATACGGGCGATCGGCACCTGTTGCGACCAGCGCGTCGGCAGCACGGGATTGGAGACGTAGATGCGAGCCGGACCCTTGTGGTCCGGCTGCGGCGTGCCGGCCGCCTCAGCCTTTGCCGGCGCCGTCTCGGCATCGATCTCATCAGCGCCGTGGGTGCCGACGCCGAGCAGCCGCTGCTGCAACTCGCGGTCGGTCGCAAGCCGCGCGGAGTCGATGATGCGGTTGACGCGGCCATTGACCATGATGGCGACGCTCTGCGACACCGCTGTCGCCACGCCGATGTTCTGCTCGATGACCAGCACGGACATGTCGCCTTCGTCACCGAGGCGCAGCAGCATCTCCTCGACCTGCGTTACGATGACAGGCGCCAGGCCCTCGGTCGGCTCATCCATGATCAAGAGCTGCGGATTGGTCAGCAGTGCGCGGGAGATCGCGAGCATCTGCTGCTCGCCGCCGGAGAGCTGGTTGCCGCCGTTGTTCTTGCGTTCGGCGAGGCGCGGGAAGGTGTCATAGATGCGCTCGATGGTCCAGGCGCCGCGGCGCAGGCCGCCGGCGAGCGCAAGATGTTCGTCGACGGTCAGCGAGCGCCACAGCCGTCGGCCTTGCGGCACGTAGCCGACGCCGAGCCGCGCGATCCCCGCTGGATTGAGCCGCGTGACTTCCTCGCCGCGAATCCGGATCGAGCCGCTGCTGGCGCGCACAAGCCCCATGATGGCCTTACACAACGTGGTCTTGCCCATGCCGTTGCGGCCGACCACCGAGAACACGCCGGCATCGAGCGTGAGGTCGACGCCTTGCAGCGCATGCGAATGGCCGTAATAGACGTCGAGGCCCTTGACCTCGAGCGCGGGCGCGGCGCGGCGGTCATTCATGGCCGCCTCCGAGATAAAGCTCCTGCACTTCGGGATCGGACTCGATCTCGCGCGGCAGGCCTTCCTTGAAGATGCGGCCGTTGTGCATCATCGTCACGCTCTCGACGACGCGCAGCGCGACGTCCATGTCGTGCTCGATGATGATGTAGCCGATATGCGCCGGCAGCGAGGTCAGGATCTCGATCAGCTCGCGCCGCTCGGTCGGCGACAGCCCAGCGGCCGGTTCGTCGAACAGGATGAAGCGCGGCGCGCCGGCCAGTGCCAGTGCGATCTCGAGCTGGCGCTGCTGGCCATGCGCCAGCTCGGCGACGCGCTGGTCCTTCACGCCGGTCAAGTGCACCGCCTGCACGAGCGTCTCGGTCGCGTGCATCAGGGCATCGTTCTGCCCCGGGCGGAGAAACGAGAAGCGGCCGCGCGAGACGCCGCGGCAGGCGAGGTAGACGTTGTCCTGCACGGTGAGGCCGGGGAACAGCGCCGAGATCTGGTAGGTGCGGCGCAAGCCGCGGCGGATGCGCTCATAGGGCGGGAACTGGGTGATGTCCTCGCCGAAGAAGCGGATCGTGCCGGAGGAGGGCGGAAAATCGCCGGTGATGCAGTTGAACAGCGTGGTCTTGCCGGCGCCGTTGGAGCCGAGCACCGCGCGGCGTTCACCGGGACGCACGGTGATGGTGACGTCGGTCAGCGCGGCCAGCGCGCCGAACAGCCGGGTCACGCCGCGCAGCTCCAGCGCCGCGCCGGCGCCGACCACGGACAGTCGCTGCGCGACGCTATCCATGGCGACCTCCGCCTGAGCGTTGCGTCGCGGTTGTGCTACGGCGTCGCCAGCGTTCCCAGAGGCCGATCACGCCGTCCGACGACCAGAACACGATGGCGAGGAAGCCGAGGCCGATCAGTAGCCGGAAGCGGTTGCCGTCGAGCCCGAACTTGATCAGCACGTCGAGTGCGAATGTGCGCAGCAGCACGAAGATCAGCGCACCGATGAACGGGCCGATCGGCCGCGTGATGCCGCCGACCACGGCGATGATCAGGACATCGATGCAGGCGCCGACGCTGACCGAGCCGGGCGAGATCTGCCGGTAGTTCCAGACTTGCAGCACGCCGCCGAGTGCGGCGATGAAGGCGGCGAAGGCGTAGGCGGCGATGCGGTGGGCATTGGGATTGAAGCCGAGTGCCGCCATGCGGCGGGGGTTGTCGCGAACACCTTGCAGCGCGAGCCCGAATGGCGCGCGCGAGACATACTGGACGGCAAAGTAGCAGATCGCGGCGACGCCGAGCGTCACATAGTAGAAGGCGATATCGGAACGCCAGTCAACGCCCCAGAAATGCGGCGTCGCGACGGTGTTGATGCCGGTATGGCCGTTGAAGATCGCCCAGTTCTGGTTGGTGAAGTAGTAGAACGCCGCGCCGATCGCGAGCGTGATCATGATGGTGTAGATGCCCTCGGTGCGCACCGCGAGCGCGCCGCCAAGCGTGCCGAACAGCGTCGCCAGCGCCAGCGCCATCGGGGTGGCGAGCCACCACGGCCAGCCGAGGCTGATATTCGCATTGCCGCTCATGCCGAACACCGCGACCATGTAGCCGGCGAAGCCCGCGATGGTGAGCTGCATCAGGCTCACCATGCCGCCATAGCCGGCGAGGAACATCAGGCTGAGCGCGATGACGCCGAGGATCAGCGTGGTGGCGAAGATCTCGATCAGGAAGAATCCGTTGGCGATCAGCGGCATGATCACGAGGATCAGTGCGACCAGCCAGGCCGCCGGATTCTGGAATTCCGGCCAGGCGCGGATCAGGGCGCGGCGGGTCGCGTTGGCGGATGGGTCGGGGCGGAACTGGGTGCTCTGGAGCAACGACATCTCATCGCCTCGCGAGCAGGCCCTGCGGCCGCAGCGCCAGCACCACGACCATGATCAGGAAGGTGACGACGATGGCGTAGGTCGGGATGTAGACCGAGCCGAGCTGCTCGGCGAGCCCGATGATGACGGCGCCGAGCGCAGCCCCCGGGATCGATCCCATGCCGCCGACGATTACGACCACGAGGGAAGCGAGCAGGAAGCGGGTGTCCTCGCCCGGCGACAGCGACTGGAAGGTGCCGCCGACCACGCCGGCGATGCCGGCGAGCCCTGCGCCGAGCGCGAACACCAGCACGAACACGAGCTGGATCCGGACCCCGGTCGCAGCCAGGATGTCGCGGTCGTCGACCCCGGCGCGCACGATCATGCCGATCCGCGTACGATTCAGCGCCAGCCACATCGCGATTCCGATCACGACGGAGGCCGCGAAGATCACCAGTCGCACCAGCGGATATTGCAGATAGACCGGCTCGCCGGATGATTTGATCGCCGTGAGCAGCGGCAGCTGGACCGGGCCGATCAGCCAGCTCGGGGTCTGGACCTGGTAGAAGTCGCCGCCGAACACCCACAGCATCAGATCGGCGAACACGATCGACAGCCCGATCGTCACCATAGTTTGCCTGAGGTCCTGGCCCTCCATGCGCCGGAACACCGCAAGCTGCAGGATCACGCCGACCAGCGCCGCCGCGATGAAGGCGACGATGAAGGACAGGATCCACGATCCGGTCCAGGTGCTGATGGCGTAGCCGATATAGCCGCCGAACAGGTAGAGCGAGCCGTGCGCGAGGTTGACGTTGCGCATCAGGCCGAAGATCAGCGTGAAGCCGCTGGCCACCAGGAAATACAGCCCGCCGAGCGTGATGCCGTTCAAGACGGCGTTGAGGAACACGCGCTTGCGGCCGATCGCGGCTTCCAGCCCCGGCGGCCAGATCGCGAACACCAGCCACAGCAGCACCGCGACCGCGATGATCACGATCAGCGCCCAGGCCGGATGGCGTTCGATGAACCTGGCCATCTCCGTCGCGTTCCCTCTGACGTCGCGACCGCCTGCCGGGCCGCGTGTCCTTGCATCCTACCGAGGGCAAAAGCGGCGGATTTGATCGAGAGTATCTTTTATCGTCTGCTCTGGAACCCGTTACGGCCGCAACACTTTGGCGGCGCGGCGATAGTCGGTCGGCGCCATGCCGACATTGGCGGCGAAGAAGCGGGTGAAGCCGCTTTGCGAGGAGAAGCCGAGGTCGAAGCCGATATCGGCGATTGGCGCTTCGGTCGCCACCAGCGCATCCAGCGCCTGCTCCATGATCAGGGTGTTCATGTAGAGGTGAGGGGTGACGCCGGTCTGGGTCCGGAACAGCCGGTAGAAGTGCGGCCGCGACAGGCCGGCCTCGCGCGCGATCGCATCGAGCTCGATCTCGGCGCCGGGGCTTTCCGACATCAGCCTGATCGATTTGCGGACCCGGAAATCGGTCACCGCGGCGGCAGTACGTGCGTCCTGCGCCGCCTGCCAGCTCTCCTCGTAGCAGGAGTCGATCAGTTGCCTGAGCTCGCAGTCGAGGCTGCGCAGCGACGGCGCGCCGCACACCAGTGCTGCGGTGCGGCGGATCAGCCGGTCGAGCGCCTCCGTGCGCGGAAAGAAGGTGCGGCCGAACCGCAGGCCCTGCGCACTCGCGGGCTGCGGCGCGAACCATTCGGCGTTGACATAGAGCACGAAGAAGATCGCGCCATGGTCCATGTCGGTCGGCAGAAAATTGTGCGGTTCCCACGGGTTGACCGCAACCACGGTGTCGTCCTTGAGCAGCAGGCGCTGCTCGGAGACATCGATCTGCGCCGGCGTCCCGCCGACATGAAAGATCAGGTGCCCTTCGCGGTGCGCATGCACGTTGAAGGGGCGGTTCAACTGGTAGACCGTCGCGCGACCGAACCGGCCGTGGAAGACGGCAAGCGCCCTGCTCATGCCTCCCCTCCCGCGGGATGTTCTTGTCTTTTCGACAAGCGTTCATCATCCGCCCGCGGAAAGCAAGGGCGAGCAGGGCTGTTCATGCAACCGCGCGCCCTGGTCACGGCTGGCTTGCTCGCACCTGCAACAAATACGTCAGTACTTCTTGCACTCCGGGACCGTGCGGCTCGGCAGGCCGATCTTGGCGAACACCGCCGGATCGTAGCCCAGCGTCTGGTTGACGTTCGGGATCACCTTCACGACCTTGCTGAACAGCGCGCCCTTGCCGTCGTCGACCACCTCGGTGACGAAATTGGTGCCGATCGCCTGGCGGTTGGCGTCGAGCTTGATCTTGCCGTTCGGAGCGTCGATCTCGATCTTCGCCAGTGCGTCCTTCAGCTTGGCCTGGTTGTTGGAGAGATCGCCGTTGACCTGCCGCAGCGCCAGGATCAGCGCCATGGTCGAGCCATAGTAATTGGTGGCGAGCAGCGACGGGCTCGGGAAGCGTTTGCTCTCCGGGAAGGAGTCCTGATAGGCCTTCACGAACTTCTGCCAGCCCGGATCTTCCCAGGTATCGGCCTGGCCGCTGGCCGCGATGGTGCCGATCAGCGCGTTCTTGGCGCTGCCCTTCGACGACAGGATGGTCTGGTCGATCATGATCGAGCCGCCCATCAGATGCGCCTTGCCGCCGGCCTGCTGATACTGGTTGAGGAAGTTGACGGCGTCGGCGCCGCCGAGGCCGAGATAGATCGCATCGACATCGTCGGGCAGCGCTGCGATGACCGAGGCGAAGTCCTTGGTGCCGAGCGGCACCCATTGCCGGTTGGTGACCTGGCCGCCGGCGCCGCAGAACTCGAGCACGAGCCCGAACACCTGGGTGTAGATGAAGGAGTAGTCCTCGCCGACGGTCGCGATCTTGCGATAGCCCTTGGTCTCGTAGGCGTATTTGCCGAGGCCGACCTGCCACTGGGCGCCATCCATGTTGTAGCGGAAGAAGTTCGGTGCCGGATCGACATAGGTCGTCTCCTGCGCGCCGGAGGCGGCGTTGACGAAGGTCAGCTCCGGATGGGTCTTGGCGAAATTCTTCACCGCGATGCCTTCGTCGCCGGACAACGGCGACAGCAGGATCTGCACCTTGTCCTGCTCGATCAGTTTGCGTACCGCGCGCACCGCCGAGTCCGGCGTCGCGTCGGTCGAGGCGACGATGAATTCGAGTTCCTTGTCGCCGATCTTCTTGCCGAGCACGTTGAGCGCGGTCTGGTGGCCGCGCATGCCATCCTCGCCGAGCACCGTGTAGGTGCCCTCGAGCGTCGCGGTAACGCCGACCTTGATCTTTTCCTGGGCGAATGCCGTGCCCGAAAGCAACAGGCTGCTCAACGCAATCAGTCCCAAACTGCTTTTCAACATCGCTCTCCTCCCTCTGTGTTGTCGCCGGCGTCCACATGGCCTGACGAAGGCCGATGGGCGTCCGGTTGTTGCGGGCAAAGCTAGCCGAAGGCAGGCGCGGCGCGGATGTCGTCGCGGCGGGGGTGCTTAACGGGCAGTCTCATTTTGATTGTTGCGCCGCAGCGCGGTTCGCGGCGCAATGTCGCGGAGCTCATTCGCTGTCATCATCCGCGCACGCCGGTGATCAGCATTCCAGAGGCCGCGGTTATTGAGCCGATGGGTCGCGGCGCACTGCATCGCCCGGTCGAGCCGGGCGATGCAGTTGCGGCCGGGATACGGGCATCGCCCTGCTACGGCATGTGGTGGCCTGCGGCCTGTCCGCCGTCGACGTGGAGCACCTCTCCGGTCACGAAGCCTGCGTCATCGAGGTAGAGCACCGCGTCGACGATGTCGGAGATCTCCCCCATCCGGCCGACCGGATGAAGCGCCGCCAGCGCCGCATGCGCCTCCGCCGGATGCATCGGGGTCTTGATGATTCCAGGCGACACCGCGTTGACGCGGATTCCGGTCTTTGCATATTCGATCGCGAGTGCACGGGTTGCGGCGTTCAGGGCGCCCTTGGTCAGCGAGGCGAGGGCGGCGGGAACGCTGCTCATCGGCTGGTCGACGAGACTCGTCGTGATGGTGACGATGTGACCGTGGCCCTGCTTGCTCATCAGGTCCAGGGCACGCCGGGTCATGTTGAAAAAGCCGGTCACGTTGGTCGAGATGTAGCTGGCGTAGTCTTCCTGCGTGTAGGCCGTGAACGGTTTCGCCATGAAGATGCCGGCGTTGTTGACCAGCGTGTCGACGCGGCCGAAGCGCTCCAGCGCCGCCTTGAACACGTTCTCCGCTGTTTCTGCTGCACCGACATCGCCCGCCACCGTGACGATATCCGCGTCAGTAGCCGGCTTGATCGCGCGCGAGGTCGCAACGACCCGATAGTTGCGATCCCTGAAGGCCCGAACGATGCCGGCGCCGATCCCCTGCGATGCGCCAGTGACGACTGCCACTTTCCGCTCTGCGCTCATGGTTGTGCTCCTTATTCGCGCTACGCCGCGCCGCTCGCGGCGAGCGGGCTGTAGTCACGGCTCTTGAACATCGTGTGCAGTTGCCGCCGCCGGATGCCGAGATTGCCGCCGTCGAAGATCGGCAACGCGAGCGCGTCCTGCAGCAGGCTGCCGAATGGCGTCTCATGATCGTAGCTGTCGATCCCGACCACCCGCATCAGGTCGGTGATGACGCGCACGGCAGCCTCCGAGCCGAAGATCTTGGCCTGCACCGCCAGCTCCTCGGCTGCCGGCGACTGGGTGTCGAGAGCATGGCAGGCGCGCCAGCTCAAATAGCGCGCAGCTTCGATCGTAGTCTTGGCATCGGCGAGCGCGTATCCGACCGCCTGATGCTCGATGATGGGGTGGACGCCGCCGCGCTTTTCGCTGCGGGCAAAATCCAGCGCGAACGCAAACGCCGCCCGCATCAGCGCGACGCCGAAGATTCCGACCAGGGCCGCGGTGCCGGTGAATGCCGCCGCGGTCAGCGCCAGGCCGGCACCTTGCTGTCCGAGCAGATTGTGGTGTGGCGCCGTGACATTCTGAAAGCCGAATTGCGGGACGAGGTGGGCGCGATGACCGATGCTGTCGATGGCCCGCTCGAACACGAGACCGGTCACAGGACCCTGTACGGCAATGATCGAGATGGCTGCATCGGGCGCTGCTGCCGGATCGGTCCGGCACACGATGGTCAGAAGATCGGCGCCCTCGCGATTCCAGCCGGTCGCCGAGGACACCCATTTCTTACGGCCGTTGATCAGCCAATTGTCGCCCTCGCGACGGGCGGTGGTGCGGACGCCCTCGCCGGGCGACGGCGAGGCGGCGTTGGCGCTGCCGCCCGGTTCGCTGGAGCAGAAGGCGGCGAGCGGCGCGCCGCTGGTCTTCAGGAACGGCGCGAGCAGCCGCTGGCACTGCTCCGGCGTGCCGCCAAGCAGCAGCGGCAGCAGGCCGAGCACGCTGCCGAGCATGGTGAGCGTCACGCTCGGGTTCACGCTGTAGAATTCCTCGGCAAGGATCGCCATGTCGATCATGCCGGCATTGTCGCCGCCGGCGGGCGCCGGAATGCATCTACGCAAGTAACCAGCCGCCACCATCGCCTCATAGGTCGGTTTGGTGGCGAGGAAGCGCTGCTCCGGCGTTGCCAGCTTTTCGGCGGCCCTGGCCTCGGCCAGCACCTCCCTGGCAAACTTGCGGGATGCGAGCTGTAACTCGCGCTGCTGCGCCGTGAGCGTGAAATCGATCGCCATGCCAATGCCCTCCGTGTCGGCGGTTCGGGCTATGGCTATCGCGGCGTGGTTGGGAAATCTTGGACGGCAGTGCCCGATTTCTTGGCTCGGAGTGAACCTAATCTCGCGGCGCCTCAGTGTGCGGCGGCGCGGCGGAATTCGCGCGGGGCGAGGCCGTTGTGGCGCTTGAACAGGCGGTTGAAATGCGAGATGTCGCGGAAGCCTGCGGTAAAGGCGATTTCGGCAATGGTCCTGTGGGCAGAGGTGTGGTCGAGCAAAGCGCGCGTGCATGCGGCGATCCGCTGCTCGTTGACGTGTTCGCCCACGGAGCGGCCGGTGCTCGCAAACAGGCGGTGCACGTAACGCTCGGAGCAGCGGAATTTCGTGGCCAGCGCCGGCGCACCGAGCTCGGGGTCGTCGCTGTGGCGGGCGATGTGGTCAAGCATCATCGAGAGCAGCACCGGCGTATGTACGCGCTCGGCCGACATGTCAGCGAGGATGTCGGGTGCGTGCGCGATCAGCTCGGTGATATGCGTGCCCAGCATCGCCGACGTCGTTGCGAGGCGACCGCCGCTCAGGCAGAGCTCGGCGTAGCTTGCCAGCGTCCGCGACAGCGCGCGGCCGGTTTCGGTCGCAGACAGGCCGAGCCGCGGGTGGTCGAACAGCGTGTCCGGCAGCAGGCGCCGCGGCACCGCAAAGCAGAACAGCTTGAAGTGATGCCGGTGGGCGATCTCGAAGGGTTGCGTCGTATCGGCAATTGCGAGATCTCCGGGCGCGCTGATCTGCTCGTGGCCGCATTGCGAGGTGCGCCCCAGCCCTTCGAGCTGCAGGTTGACGAAGCAGAGGTCGTCGGTGCTCGCGGCGATGTGCGAGGCGAGCCGGTGCACGATATGCCCGCTCGCCGTGACCCGCGATATCTGCAGCGGCGCGGCGTCGACCTTGCAGATCGCGCCGGCAAACGATTCCTCCGCAATCCGGCGCGGCTCGAGGCGCACGAAGGCAGCTGCGAGGTCGTCTGCCCAACTGCCGAAGGGTTGATCCGGACGGGCCGGCCTGGTCGACCATTCCATGTGCGCCTCGAATAGACCGTCACTGCGAAGGGCCCAGCGAGGTGAACGATATCGCCGGCCAAACCGGCGGTCAAACGCCGCCGGCGGCCTGTTCCCCTGCAAGGTATGGCGCGTGCATGCAGAAAACGGCGATTTCACTTCGTGGTGTAGCCGCCGTTGACCAGAATGGTCTGGCCGGTCATCCACCAGCCGTCCGACACCAGAAGGCGAATCCAGGGCACGATATCCTTGATGTCGGTGAGACCGGTCTTCGAGAAACCGGACAGCGCAGCTGCCGATTTATGATAGGCGACCGCATCGGCGCCTTCGGCCGGATAGAAGAACGGCGTGTCCATCGGGCCGGGGCCGATCGCGGTCACCGAGATGCCGCGTGCGCCGAACTCCTTCGACGCCGCGCGGGTGAAATGCTCGACCGGCGCCTTGGTGCCGGCATAGGCGGCATAGAACGGCGTGTAGGCGCCGAGCAGCGACGTCACCAAGGTGCAGATCTTGCCGTTGTCGTTGACGTGGCGGCCGGCCTCCTTGAGGAAGAAGAACGCCGACTTGGCGTTGACCGCGCTCATCGCGTCGTATTCGGCCTCGGAGATCTCGACCATCGGTTTCTTCAGCACCTTGCCGACGGTGTTGATCGCGATGTCGGGACGGCCGATCGCAGCGATGGCATCAGTGAACAGCTTCTCCATCGCGCCCGATGTCGTGAGGTTGGCCTGGAACGCGACCGCGTTGGCGCCGGCTGTCTTGATCGCGGCGACGGTCGCGTCGGCGTCGGCCTTGCTCGCGGCGCTGTTGTAGTGGATCGCGATCGCCTTCGCGCCGTGTGCCGCGAGATCGCGCGCGATCAGGCCGCCGAGGTTCTTGGCGCCGCCGGCGATGATGACGGTCTTATCCTTGATGCTGTGGTCGGTCATGGCGTTGCTTCTCCGGATCGTGCGACTGCGCCGTGCGGCCGCTTTCTGGAGGCAACGATATCGTCTAGGATTTCCCGATAAAGCTGTGCATTCTGACCTCACTTGTCAGAAATGGCGAACAATCGGGGCCCGATCTTGGACCGCATCGACCTCTTCCGCATCTTCGCCCGCGTCGTCGAATGCGCGAGCTTCACGCGGGCGGCGGACACGCTGGGCTTGCCGCGCTCGTCGGTCTCGTCTGCGGTCGCGGAGCTGGAGCAGCGCGTCGGCGCCCGGCTGCTACACCGGACAACGCGAAAGGTGTCGCCGACCCATGATGGCGCGGCGTTCTACGAACGGTGCCTGCGTGTCGTCGCCGATGTCGAGGAGGCCGAGACCCTGTTCCGCCATGCCGCCGCCGAACCGTCTGGTAGACTCAGGGTCGACGTGCCCGGTCGGATCGGCCGACTGATCATTGCGCCGGCGCTGCCGACTTTCCTCGATCGCTACCCGCAGATCGACATCGATCTCGGTGTCACCGATCGCGCCATCAACCTGATCGCGGACTCCGCCGATTGTGTGGTGCGCGTCGGCCCGCTCGGCGATTCCGGCCTGATCGCGCGGCCGCTCGGCAATCTCGCGCTGATCAATGTCGCGAGCCCGGGATATCTCGCGCGTCACGGCGCGCCGCAGACGCCCGACGATCTCGGCGCGCATTGGGCGGTCAACTATGCCTCGCCATCCACCGGCCGCATCGAGGAGTGGGAATGGCGCGAGCAGAGCACGTCGCGCACCATCGCGATGCGCGGCCGTGTCACCGTCAACAGTGCGGAAGCCTATATCGCCTGCTGCCTTGCCGGTCTCGGCCTGATCCAGATTCCGGCCTACGACGTGAAGCGACATCTCGATGCCGGAGAGCTCGTTGAGGTGATGCCGCAGCATCGCGCCACGCCGATGCCGATGACGTTGCTCTATCCGCACCGCCAGCATTTGTCGCGGCGGCTGCAGGTGTTTGCCGATTGGCTGACGGCACTGCTGAGAGAGCAGTTGCTGGTCGCGGGCTAGAGCTTCAGCGCAATGCGGGCCCGAAGCCGCAGCGCGTCACGGCCTGCTGTTGGTGCCGCGGATCGAGGCGGTCCTCGTCGCGCGCTTCGCTTCGGCCTTGGGTTGGAAAAACAGGCCGGGCATCACCGAGACCAGTCCGAAGGTCATTCCGAGGAATGCCAGGAACGTATCGAGATAATTGATCTCCATTTCAGTTGTCTCCATTCAGCTTGCACCGGGCTCACCCGGTGCAATGTGTTCGATGAACCTAGATATGGTCCGGTACATTGGTCGGTACAATAGAAACATTGATCTCGGAGCAATACTTTCAATGCTCCGCGTCGAGGCAGCGATCCGGCCTGTCGATGAGGCCCTGACCGCTGTCGCGCAACTAATTGGAGAGTGCGCCCGACTTGCGGATGGTCAGGCCGTCGCCGCTCCGGCTGATTTCCACTGCGCCCGCCTGGTTCGGCGTCGAGAGCAGCGCGCGCTCACCGGGCGCCAGCATCGAGACGAAGCGGACCGGCGTTCCGGCCTCGCCTTGTGCGAGCGTGGTCACGACGCGATATCCGTCGGGCTCGACCGTGTAGTAGGCGACGCCGGACACGTCGCCGAGATGGATGCTTTGGGCCTCGATTGGCTTGAGCCCGCGCGCCTGCGCGGCGCCAAGCGAGACTCCAAGTGAGGCGAGGGTGACGGCGGCGGCGAGAATGGTGCTGCGGATCGACATGCGATCCTCCATTGGCTTGAGTGTAGGAACCTGGGCGGCGAGCGATTGCCCGTCTGCTCCCTTGCCGGAGGAGATGGTGAGGCTATGATCATCGATCAAACAGATAGGATCGATAATGGCTATCGATGTTATCAATTTGGGTCGGGTCGACCTGAATCTGCTTGTTCATCTCGATGCGCTGCTCACCGAACGGAGCGTGACCCGGGCGGCGGCCCGCGTCGGCATCGGCCAATCCGCGATGAGCCACAATCTCGCCCGCCTGCGCGAACTGTTCGATGACGAGCTGCTCACGCGCGGGGCCGATGGCATGCGCCTCACCCCGCGCGCGATGACCCTCGTCGATCCGGTGCGGACCGCGCTCGCACAGGTCGAGGCGGTGTTGCTGCGCGACCAGTCGTTCGATCCGGCCACGGCGGTGCGCACGTTCAGGCTCGGCCTGTCGGACAGTATGGAAATCCTGATCGTGCCGCGCCTGCTGGCGCGCATGCGCGAGATCGCGCCGGGCATTCACCTGCGGCTCTACAACGTCGATACGTCCCGGCTGCTCGATGATCTCGACGCCGACGACGTGGATCTCGCGCTCTCTTACGGGCCGATCCAGCAAGGGCAATTGCATCACAAGCAGCGCCTGCTGTTCACCGAGAGCTTCCTTTGCATGTTCAATGCGGAGAAGACGGGTATCACGCCGCCGATCTCGCTCGAGGACTACATCCGGCTTCCGCATGTGCTGACCAGCCTGCGGCCGGGGCGCACCGTGCGCGGCTCCGTCGATGAGGCGCTCGAAGAACTCGGCCTGCAGCGGTCCGTTGCGCTGACCACGCCGCGCTTCCTCACCGTGCCGTATCTGGTGGCGCAGGCGCCCGTGATCGTCACCATGGGCGCGCGGCTGGCGCGCCGCTTCGCCGCCGATCTCGGGCTCAGCCTCAGTCCGCCGCCGGTGAAGGTGAAGGACGTCACGGTGTCATTGCTGTGGCATGCGTCCTACCATCACGACCCGGCCCATGTCTGGTTGCGGGACCAGCTGGTCCAGCTGGTCGCCGAATTGTGAGCCGGCACGGCGGGCGCGCCTGATGCAGCGCGCCCTGGCCTGGTCAGAACTTCTGCGTGATGCCGGCGTAGAAGCCGCGGCGCGGGCCGTATTGCGGCGCGAACACGCCGATGCCGGAGCCGTCGCGGATCTGGTAGACGGTATCGAACAGGTTGACGACGTCGAAGCGCAGCGTGGTGGGCTTGTTCGGCGCGACGATGTTGAAGTCGTGCGAGACGCCGAGGTTGACCTGCGTGTAGGGCGGCACCGTGCCGATGTTGGCGAAGCCGTCGCGCAAGCCTGAGCCGTAGATCATCGAGGCGCTGAACTTGGTGTCGCGCCATTGATACCAGCCGCCGACCGATGCGGTCAGCGTCTGGGCATGGTCGGTGTTGACGTAATTATTGGCGATGTAGGCCAGCTCGTCCGGATCGAATAGATACTGGTTCGAGACGACCTGGGTGGCGACCTGTCTTGCGATCGCGACATTGCCGTAGAGATGCAGATTGTCGTGATCATATCGCGCCGTCAGCTCGACGCCTTCATTGGTGCCCTTTGCGTAATTGAAGGCGGTGAGGACGTAGGCCTGGCCGAACTGGCCGTCGTCGAGCAGATCGGTTGCGATCTTGTAATAGGCGTCCATGCCGACCTCGAGGCCGGGGATCGCATAGATTTTCTGCGTGATGCCGATGTCGAACACGTGCGAGCGCTCCGGCAGCACTGGGTCATTGGCGGTTGTCGCCGGCTGCGCCGTCGTGTTCTGCACCAGTGAGAGGTTGGTCGGGGCCGCCAGCACCTGCTCGGGCGGCGTGAAGTTGCGGGCATAGCCGGCATGGATGGTCGTGCCGTCGTAGGGTTTCCATGTCAGGCTGATCCGTGGGTTCAGCTGGTTGGCATCGACATATTGCCACATCTGGTCGAAGCGCAGGCCGGCGTTGAGCGTCAGCTGGTTGGTGATCTTCCACTCGTCGGCGATGTAAGTGGAGAACAGATATCCGGTCTTGGCGCTGGTATCGAACACCGAGAGCGGCGCATCGACCGGGTTGCCGGAACCGTCGAGCGGCAGCACGGTCGACCCGTTGTTGACCAGCGAGCGCTCGGCGCTGAACGCGACGCCGAACTTCAGCGTGTGCGCGAAGCCCAGCCGGTAGGAGGTGTCCTCCTGGATGCCGTTGATGAAGCTCTGGCGGTACACATCCGACGCGACTCCGTTGAAGACGAGATCGCCGATCGGATCGGGCATGAAGTGCAACTGGCTGTAGCGATTGAAATAGGCGACCTGGTAATCGAACCCGTCGCCCGCCTTCTGATAGGCCACGACGTTGAACTGGTTGAACTCCTGTTGCCGCTCGTTGAGCAGCGCGGAATCGAAGTTCGAGACGCCGTAGGCGTTGAAGGCTGGCGTCTGGCCCGGATTGTTGGGGATCTGATAGGCGCCGTTGGAGACGCCGCCGATATAGGTCAGCCGGCTGGTCGGATCGATCGCGGTCGAGACATAGGCAAAGCCCTTCTCCTGGTCGGTCCGGTCGTGGATGGCGCTATAGGCCGGCGTCGGGTTCTCGATGCCGACATCGCTGCCGAAATAGCGACCGGAGATATAGTACTGGGTCTGCCCGATCGTGCCGCCATAGTCGACGCTGGTGGTGAAGGTGCCGTGGCTGCCGCCATAGACGCTGATGCTGCCGGAATTGTTGAAGGCGTCGGCCTTGGTCTGGATGTCGAGCACGCCGGCGGTGCGCAGGCCATATTGTGCGGGCAGCGCGCCCGTGATCAGCGCCATGCTGCCGACGATCCCGGTGTCGATGATCTGGCCGAAGGCGCCAACGCCGTCGGGCAGCATGATGCCGTTGATGCGGTATTGCAGGTTGGCGTGCTCGTTGCGCACGTGCAGTTCGCCGCTTGCGGCGGAGTCCTGCGAGACCCCGGGCACCTGCAGCAGCGCCTTGTCCAGCGTGGTGTTGGTGCCCTGTGGCAGCGCCTCGAGGGCTTGCCGGCTCATCTGGTAGCTGTTGGCGCCGGTCGGTGCCAGCAACGCGGCGCGGGCCTGGTCGAGCCGTGTGTTCTGGCTTGCGATGGCTTGCGCCTCGGTCTGCTCCGGAGATTCCGGCGTCGCCGATACCGCGCCGGTTCTGCGCGCGCGGTGACCGGTGCCGGTCGCAACGCGCGTCTTCGGCTTGTTCGGTCCTGGTGGCGCAGTATGGCGCTGCGGCGCCGTCACCGTGATGTCGGGCAGTTCGGTGGTCGGCGCGCTGGTCTGCGCGAATGCGGCGCCGTTGATCCCGTAGACCAAAAGCGATGCTGCGCCGGCAGCGGCGCGTCGTTTGATATGTCCTGACATGTTGGTTCTCGATCTCACGAGGCTGCGATCCGGATCCTCAGTGAAGGACGCGGTCGAGCCCGCCGTCGATGCGCGACGGCGAAATTCCCCGTTGCTCAAACGGCAGCCGACATGTGGCCGCGTTCGAAGTTCACTCGTGCAGGGAGGTCAGGAGATCGGAGGCGCGCGCGGCTGATAGTGCAGCCGGCCGATGTCGAGCGGGGCCGCATGATTGTCGATGTGCCAGGCGAGCAGAGCTGCGGCATCCGGCAGCTGCAGGGGTGGCAGCGCCGGTGCCGGCGTTGCCGAGTTGACCATCGCGACGACGGCGCAGATCGCGCAAAGGTCCGCGGCCTGATCGGTATCAGGATTGGAATAAGGTGCGTTGTGCGAGGTGTTCTCGACATACGCCGCTGGTGACGTCGTCGCCTGTGCCGACGTGATGGCATGGAAATGGCCGAACGACAGCACGAACTGGATCGACAGCGCGAGCAGCGCCAGCCGAGCCCCGTGCCTGATGTTCGAACGAAACCACTTCATGACGACGCCATTTCCGCGTCGGGAGGTCACATGACCGATGGACGGCGCCTGCGACGCGGTGTCGCACAGTTTCGAAAACGCGTCGGCCTGTCAATCCGCATTGCCGGGCAATGCGATCAAATTCCAGGCGATCGGACGATTTTGCAACATCGCGACGTTGGAAAAATGGGGGCCCGGCTCGCGCCGCGCCCCCATGCCTCACTCTACGATCGCGGTGACCACGCCGGCACCGACGGTGCGGTTGCCTTCACGGATCGCAAAGCGCGACCGCGCTTCGAGCGCGATCGGCTTGTTGAGTTCGATCGTGAACTCGGCGCTGTCGCCCGGCATCACCATCTCGGCGCCGTTGCCGAGCTGAACGATGCCGGTGACGTCGGCGGTCCGGAAGTAGAACTGCGGACGATAGTTGGCGAAGAACGGCGTGTGCCGTCCGCCTTCGTCCTTCGTCAGCACGTACACTTCCGCACGGAAGGTCCGGTGCGGCGACGCACCACCCGGATGCGACAGCACCTGACCCCGCTGCACGAGAGCCTTGTCGACCCCGCGCAGCAGGCAGCCGACATTGTCGCCGGCCTGCCCCTGGTCGAGGATCTTCCGGTAGCTCTCGATGCTGGTTACGACCGACTTCTTGGTCTCGCCGAGGCCAACGATCTCGACCTCGTCGCCGATCCTGACCGTGCCGCGCTCGACGAGCCCGGTCACGACGGTGCCGCGCCCGGCGATCGACTGCACGCCCTCGATCGGCATCAGGAACGGACGATCCTTCGGCCGCTCGGGCAGCTCGATATAGCTGTCGAGCGCCTCGAACAGTTTGAGGATCGCCTGATCCGCCAGCGGACCGTGCTCGCCGCGCAGCGCGGCCATCGCCGCACCGCGCACGACCGGCGCGTTGTCGCCGTCGTACTGGTACTTCGACAACAGATCGCGCACCTCGATCTCGACGAGATCGACCAGCTCCGGATCGTCAGCGACGTCGCACTTGTTCAGGAACACCACGATGCGCGGCACGCCGATCTGGCGCGCGAGCAGGATGTGCTCGCGCGTCTGCGGCATCGGTCCGTCGACGGCCGAGACGACCAGGATCGCGCCGTCCATCTGCGCCGCGCCCGTGATCATGTTCTTCACATAATCGGCGTGGCCCGGGCAGTCGACGTGCGAGTAGTGGCGTGCCGCCGTCGAGAACTCGACGTGGCTCGTCGCAATCGTCAGGATCTTCGAATCGTCACGCGTACCTTGCGCTGCCGACGCCCGGGCAACGTCCTGATAGGAGACGAACGCGCCCCAGCCGTGATCGGCCGAAACCTTCGTCATCGCTGCCGTCAGCGTCGTCTTGCCATGATCCACGTGGCCGATCGTACCAACATTGCAGTTGGGCTTGAGGCGGAGGAACTTCTCTTTGGCCATGGGACACCTGTGGTGTTCGAGCTCCCGTGCTGGTTTGCACGACTCGAGGCACCGCGAGAGCTCGTTCGGCGCCCGGAGCCGCTTCCGCTCCGGGCTGCCTCACATGTCAGGTGTGACGTTGGGTCAGGTCCAAAACGGAATAGCGGCGGACGAGGGCATTAGCCCTCCCGTCATCAGCACTGCTGCTCGCTGTGACTGCCGCATGTTGGAAACCTGGGTCGCTCGCTCTGTAAAAGGAGGCGTGTACATAAGGGGTGACCGCGCGATTGGCAAGAGGCGGGGTCGTCGCGCCGAAGCGGCGCGCTGGCGTAGTCGACGTCCGAAGGGTATAGTTCGCGGGCACAAGTGACGGTCTCCCGAATGTCGATCTTCGCAAGCAAATCCGGTCTCGCCATCATCGCCGCGGTGCTCTGTCTCGGCGCCCAGCAGGCCAACGCCCAGGCCGGACCCGTGCGCTACTGGACGCCGGGCTCGCTGTTCGGCTTCGGCGGCAGCCTAGCCGATGGCCAGAAGGCGGACACCTACGGAAACTTTCCGGGCTTTGACGCCACCGCCCCGAAAGGCGGTGACTTCTCGTATCTGAACGGCCGTCCGGATGGCTGGTTCATCGGCGGCGAAGGCGGCCGCGTCGGCTGGAACACGCTCGGTCAATCGGCGGCGTTCGGCTCGCTCGAATATCAGGGCGCGCAGGTCGGCTACAATTTCAAGGGCGTCGGTGATACGCCGGTGACGTTCTTCGCCGGCTTCGACTCGTTGAAATACAATCCCCCCGGCGCCGGCGGCCCGCTGGCGCCGTTCAGCGGCAATCCCGGCGTCAACGCCGGATACACGGCGCGCGCCGGCCTGGAGTTCCGCCCGACCTCGAATGTCACCCTGTCGTTCGGCGCCGGTTTCACCCAACAAGGGGCGGAGCGCATGGACAGCGACATCCATTCGCAGCTGTTGCCCGGCCAGTCACCGGTTCTGTTCGGCGGCCGCTAGCGCGAGGCCCCCAGCCTGACGGTAGCGCGTCAGCGCAAGACCACAGCGTTGCGATCCTGATCCAACCAGAACTTCAACCAGAACCAAGAAGGCTCGAGCTCGCGAGCACAGTCAGGATCGAACCATGGATATGCAAGGCAAGATCGCACTCGTCACCGCCGCAGCATCAGGCGCCGGCCGCGCCGGCGCGCTCATTCTCGCACGCGAGGGCGGAGCGGTCGCGGTCGTCGACCAGAACGAGGCCGCCGCGAAAGCGGTGGTCGAAGAGATCAAAAACGGCGGTGGACGTGCGCTGGCGCTGGCCGGCGATCTGCGCGACGACAAGTTTTCGCGCGATATCGTTGCTGCGACCGTGAAGGAGTTCGGCGCGCTCGATTGCGTCTGGAATCATCTCGGCATTCCCGGTCCGTCTGTCATCGACGATCTGGAAGGCTGGGATCTCAGCGTCGATCTCAATCTGCGCTCGCAGCTGATCACCACCAACGCCGCGCTCGGGCAGATGACGGCGCGGCGCAAGGGCAGCATCCTGTTCACCGCATCGACCTCGGGCTTGGTCGGCTCGCCGTGGAGCCCGACCTATTCGGCGGCCAAGGCCGGCGTGATCGGTCTCGCGCGGGCGCTCGCCAAGCGTCACGCCAAGGACGGCGTGCGCGTCAATGCGATCTGCCCTGGCGCGATCGACACGCCGATGCTGCGGGTGTTCGTCAACCGGCCGGACCAGCCGGGCCACAACGAGGCCGACCCCGAGGAACTGATCAAGGCCGCGGTGACCCGCAATCCGATGGGCCGGGCCGCGCGCCCGGAGGAGATCGCGGAGGTCGCGGTGTTCCTGCTGTCGGACAAGGCCTCGTTCGTCACCGGCATCGCGATGCCGGTCGACGGCGGGACGGTGGCGTAGTCGTTTGATGGAAGTCGAGCTGTTCCCTCGAAAGGAACTGCGCGCTCTCTCCCGCTAGCGGGGGAGGTGCAACGAGCCTGTGGCTCGACAATTAGCGAACGAGATTTCCTCTAGGACTAGAACTTCGCCCTGATGCCGGCATAGGCGGCGAGCGGCATGCCGGGCACGAAGGTGCGGGGATCGCTCAGCTGCGCCATCAAATTGGGCAGACCGCCGGCGCTGGCAAAGCCGCCCGTTTGATAGAAAGCGCCGCTCAGATAGTAGCGCTGGTTGAACACATTGTTGATCAGCCCGAACACCTCGATGTTCTTCGTGAGCTGATATGACGTGTGCAGATTGACGACGGAATAGGCCGGCACCTTCGGGCTCTGATTGGTATCGTCGTGGATGATCCACTGGCTGCCCACGACGTTGAGGTCGGCGCCGACTTTCCACGCATCTGTCACGTTGTAGTCGACGCCGGCTTTGAAGCGGTGCGCGGGAATGCCCGGGATGTGGTCGCCCGGCATGACGTTGACGAATTGCGCGCCGGCATCGTTGGTCAGGGCATTCGGATTGTTCGGCGAAGACAGTGTAACCGCACTTCGATAGGTCGCGTCGACATAGGTGTAGTTGGCGTAAGCGTTCCAACGATCGATGCGATAGTCGAGCTTGGCCTCGATGCCCTGGCGCAGGGTCTGCCCCGCATTCTGGAAGAAGCCGAAATTGTTGACGCCGAGCGGGCTCGTCACCTGGATGATGTCGTCGTCGGACAGGGTGTGAAACACGCCCAGGCCCCAGCTCAGCATGCCGGTCCTGGCGTCGCGGCCCCAGCTGCCGCGCAGGCCGGCCTCGACGGTGTGCGATACCACCTGCTTGAGCGGCGGGTCGGCCACCAGGAAGGTGTCGATCATGCAGGGATGGTTGGGATCGGAGCAGCCGAGCTCCAGCGGCGTCGGTGCGCGATTGGCCTCCGAATAGCCGGCATAGGCGGTGAGGTTCGGGGTGATCTTGAAGGTGCCGCCGATTACCGGGTTGAAGCGCTGGAAACGATTGCTGCTGTTGAGCAGATCGTTGGTCCCGGTCTGGTCCTGCAGGTCGATCTGGGCATAGTTGAATCGTCCACCGGCGGTGACCGAGAATCTGTTCGTCACGTCGAACGTGTCGGTGAGGTAGACGCCGGTGTAGGTGTTGGTGGCGCGCAGGTCGACCGGGCTGAGGCCGGCGTCGGGCTGGTTGATGAAGACACCGGTGCCGGTCACGAACAGATTCTGGTCGACGGTGCCGAGCTCGCTGGTCGCAGTAAACTTGGTGTTGCCATGGTCGACGCTGACGCCCATGACGACGTGGTTGTCGTGTCCGAACAGCTGATCCGAGTTGGTCAATTGCGCGGTGCCGCCAAAGCTGTTGGTCGCAGCCCGGTTACGATCGAGTTCGCCAAGGAAAGCGTTGCCCAGCGTGTTCGGGGTCGCGGGACCGTCCGCGGGACCGAAGACTGGAAGGCCGTCGCCGATGCACAAGGTGGTGGGATCGTCGCACGGCGCAACGTCGGTGCCGTTGCCGTCGACATGAGTCTGCCGGAAGCCGCGGAAATAGGCGTTGCCCTGGAATGACCAGGTGTCCGAGAAATTATGGCTCAGCGTGGCATTGACGAAGGCGAGCTGCAGCATCGTCGATTGCGGCCAGGTGTAGACGCTCGACCAGCGCTGGTTGAGCATCTCGACCGGGGTTGCGGCGACGTTGCCGAGCAGATTGCTGGCGCCGGTGAAATTGACGTGGAATTCGGTGTCGTCGTTGCGCGCGCCGATGTCGACATACATGCGGTTGACGTGCGACGAATTGGCGTAGTCGCGCCAGCCGCGATCGTAGGCGGATTCGAACGCCGCATAGGCCGAGATATTGTCCTTCTGGCCGCCGGCCTGCACGCTGCCCTGCACGCGCCCAAAGGAGCCGCCGAACACTTCACCCTCGACGCCCTGATAGGTGAAGCCGTTCTTCATCTGGATGCTGAGCGCGCCGCCGATCGCGTTGAGGCCGAACACGGGGTTGTTGGGCACCAGCGATACCCGGTCGATGGCCTTTTCCGGGATGAAATCCCAGTTGACCACGTCGCCCCAGGATTCGTTGATGCGGACGCCGTTCTGATAGACCGCGATGCCCTGCGGCGTTCCCTGAACCGGCGAGGCGACGAAGCCGCGATAGTCGAGATTGCGCTGGAACGGGTTGCCGGTCTGGTCGGTCAGCGTGACGCCGGGCAGCTTGCGGTTCACCGAGTCGAGAAAGTTCGTCGAATAGTTGCGGCTGAAATCCGCCGAGGTCAGCACCTCGGTGTTGGACGGAATCTTGTCGCGATCGAGCAGGCTCGAATCGCGCTCGGAGGGGCCCGGGACCCCGGTTCCGCCCTCGGGCGCCGCCGCGGTTTGCGCCGGCGCGGCCCGGGTTCGGGCGGTTCGCGAGGTCCGCACCACCGGCCGGGAGGCGGGCTTGATGCTGCGCGTACCCGAAAGCGGCGAGGGGGCAATCACGGTGACCGGCGGCAGTTCGGTCGGGGCGGGGGTCTGGGCTTGCACCGTCGTCAGCGGCGCCGCGGCGCCGATGGCTGTGAGCATGGCCGCAGCGCCGCGCGTCGTGACCGAACCAGACCAAAACCGTGTTGCTGCACGCAACAACGCACCAGCCATAACGCCCACCCTGTTGTCCCGGTTCGGCTTTTATCCCCGACGAACCTTGGCTTCGAGACTGCGGGAGCGCCTTGGCTTTGGCAAACAAGATGTGTCCCGGAGGTCCGGGATTCTTTTCCATCTGCAATCGGGAAAAATTCCCGATGCTGGTCGACGGACGCGCCAACCGTTCGCGCGGCGGTGATTCTCGCCGGTTTTACGGAGACTTATGCCCAAGAGGCAGGCATCCCGCCTGCCGGGTAGCGGTGGCAGATCAGTCCTTGAACTCGCAGCCGAGGCGCTGCAGGGCTTCATCGACCCAGCGGCGGTCGCTGGTACCGGCGAGGATCTGCTGGATGGCCTTCTCCTCGGTCGCCTTCTTGGCCTCGGTCAGCTTGCAGACGGCCTCGGCGTCGTCATGGGGCACGCAGAGCACGCCGTCATCGTCAGCCACGATGAGATCGCCGGGTTCGACGATCATGCCGTCGATCGAGATGGCGCAATTGATCTCGCCCGGGCCGTCCTTGTAAGGGCCGCGATGGGCGACGCCGGCGGCAAACACAGGGAACGATCCGGCGCGGATCGCGCCGGCATCGCGGATCGAGCCGTCGATCACGAAACCCGCGACCCCCTTTTTCTCGGCCAGCGTCGACATGATCTCGCCGATGATGGCGTTGACCAGGACGCCGCCGGCATCGACCACGATGACGTCGCCCGGCTGGGCCAGGTCGATCGCCTTGTGCACCATCAGATTGTCGCCCGGCCGGGTCTTCACGGTCAGCGCCGGGCCGCCGAGCCAGCCGCCGGCATGCATCGGCCGCAGCCGGTTGGTGCCTGCGATCCGCGACATCACATCGCTGATATTGGCGACCGGCAGCGTGCGGTAGCGCGCGACGAGGTCGGGCGACACGTTCCGCTTCGCCTTGTGAATTGCAAATCCTATGGCCATCGGTGTTCTCCGGTGTGTTGTCGGCGCGGTCGTTCAGTGCGCGCGGCGGTCGAGATGGGCGTTGAGGCGCGGATAAACGCGGCGGGCGTTGCCTTCGAAGATCTTGGCCTTGTCCGCCGCGCTCAGCGGCAGCGCGTCGATGTAGCGGCGGGTGTCGTCGAAGTGATGTCCCGTTTCAGGGTCGATGCCGCGGACCGCACCGACCATCTCGGACGCGAACAGGATGTTCTCGACCGGGATCACCCGGGTCAACAGCTCGATGCCGGGGAGATGATAGACGCAGGTGTCGAAGAACACGTTCTTCAGCAGATGCTCCGACAGCGGCGGCAGCTTCATATCTTGCGCCAGCCCACGGTAGCGGCCCCAGTGATAGGGCACCGCGCCGCCGCCATGCGGGATGATGAACCGCAGGGTCGGGAAGCGCTTGAACAGATCGGAGGTCAGGAATTGCATGAAGGCGGTGGTGTCGCCGTTGAGGTAATGCGCGCCGGTGCCATGGAAGCAGGGATTGCAGGACGAAGAGACGTGAACCATCGCGGGCACGTCGAGCTCGACCATCTTCTCATACAGCGGATACCACCATTCGTCGGTCAGCGGCGGATCGCACCAGTAGCCGCCGGCGGGATCGGGATTGAGGTTGCAGCCGACGAAGCCGAGCTGCGTCACGCAGCGCTCGAGCTCCTCGATGCAGTTGGCCGGCTTGACGCCAGGGCTCTGCGGCAGCTGGCAGACGGGGACGAAATTCTGCGGAAACAGCGCGCAGACCCGGTGCACCAGGTCGTTGCAGATCGTGGTCCATTCACGGCTGGTTGCTTCCTTGCCGACATGATGCGCCATGCCGGCGGCGCGCGGCGAGAAGATGGTGACGTCGGTGCCGCGCTCCTTCTGCAGGCGGAGCTGCGCACCCTCGACGCTGGTGCGGATCTCGTCGTCGGTGATGCCGAGATTGGTGGTGAGCGGCCGGCGTGATTTGTCGGCGAGGCCGGCGAGCTGCTTGTCGCGGAAGATCTGCAGCTTGGCCGGCTCGGTGGTGTAATGGCCGTGACAATCGATGATCATGGTTGCGTCCTTGTTGTTCCCCTTGGCAGGGTTGTCAGTGTGCGACGGTTGACGGGATCGCGCCCGTCAATTCCGTCTCGCGCGGCTTGACGCGCATGGTGGCGGCGATGGCGGATGCGACGAACAGGAAGCCGGCGATGCCGACCAGCGCCCAGGAGAAGCTTCCGGTGGAGTCCTTGATCAGGCCGATGCACCACGGGCCGATCAGCCCGCCGAACTGCGCCAGCGTGTTGACCATGGCGATCGCGGCGGCGCCGGCCGCGCCGGTCAGCAGCGAGGCGTTGATGCTCCAGAACAAGGGATTGCCGGCGTTCAGACTGAAGCCGACGATGCAGAGGAACACGAAGGCCAGCACCGGGCTCGCGACATAGGCGCTGCCGAGCATGGCGACGGCGGCGAGCAGATAGACGGCCGCAAGATGAAACTTGCGGTCGCCAGTCTTGTCCGAGCTGCGGCTCACCACGATGGTGCCGACGACGCCGAGTAGCGGCGGGATCGCCGAGAGGAAGCCGACCTCGATGTTGCTCAGATTGCCCATGCCCTTGATGATCTGCGGCAGCCACAGCAGCAGGCCATAGATGCCGACCAGCGCGCAGCCGAACAGCGCCGCCAGCAGCCAGACCCTGATATCGAGCACGCATTCGATCAACCTGTGCTGCCCCTGTTGTTCGATCTCGGCCCGCTCAGTGGCGAGCTCGCCTTCCAGCCAGGCGGCCTGCTCTTTGGTGAGCCAACTCGCCTTGGCGGGACGCTCGGTCAGATAATAGAGCGTGAACAGGCCGAGCAGAATGGTCGGCACGCCTTCGGCGATGAACATCCATTGCCAGCCGTGCAGGCCGGACGTGCCGTCAAACCAGGTCATGATGCTGGTCGAGATCGGCCCTCCAAGCACGGCCGAGAACGAGCCGGCGATGATATAGCCGGCGACCGCGCGGGCGCGATAGCGTGCGGGGAACCAGTAGGTCAGATACAGCACCACGCCGGGCATGAAGCCGGCTTCCGCGATGCCGAGGCCGAACCGCATCACATAGAGGCTGAGCGGATTCCAGACAAAGGCGGTCAGCGTGGCGACGAGGCCCCAGGTGATCAGGATCCGCGCCAGCCAGATCCGCGCCCCGAGCCAGTGCAGCATCAGATTGCTCGGCACCTCGAGCACCATGTAGCCGAGGAAGAAGATGCTGGCGGCAAAGCCGAAGATCGCGGGGCTGAGGCCGAGGTCCTTGTTCATCGTCAGCCCGGCGTAGCCGAGATTGATGCGGTCGAGATAGTTGAAGAACATCATGACGAAGAGGATCGGGATCAGCCGCCAATAGACCCGGCGGATGGTTTGCTGTTCGAGCTCGCTGACGGACGCTTGGCCCATTGGAATCCTCCCTTGCTTCTTGTTCTCGCGCTTGTGATCCGAACCGGGCGGAGCGCCTGTTATTCGCGGCGATTTCGCATGGCTGACCGGCTGCGCGTGTTGCCCCTTGGAGCATCGGCGTTTTGCCGCCAAGATCGGGAAACGGCCGTGGGAGGTCAAATACCGCTTTGACCCGTCACTTATAGGGAAACGGAATAAGCGATGGATTACAGGCAGCTTCGCTACTTCATCGCGGTGGCCGAAGAACTCAGCTTCAGCCGCGCCGCCAAGCGGCTGCACGTCAGCCAGCCGCCGCTGAGCACGCAGATCAAGGCGATGGAAGAGGAGCTCGGCACCCAGCTGTTGTCTCGGACGCGGCGTGCGGTCGAGCTCACCCAGGCCGGCCAGTTGCTGCTCGAGCACGCACGGCGGGCCGTCAGCGAGCTCGACCTTGCGTCGGAGACCGTGCGCCGCGCCGCGCGCGGGGAGGCCGGCGCCGTTCGTGTCGGCTTTACCGACTCGGTTCCGATGCTCGATATGTTCGCCGAACTGTTCCGCAGCTTCCGCGGCAGCTATCCGCGGGTGAAGATCGAGCTCAGGCACATGTCGACGGCGAAGCAGCTGCAGGCGCTGGCTGACGCCGAGCTCGACGTCGCGATCATGCGGCCGCCGCTGGATTTCCGGCCCGCGGCCGATCTGCAGGTTCATGTCGTCTGGCGCGATCGGCTGATGGTGTTCCTGCCGATCGATCATCCGCTCGCCGCCGCGCCCTGCAAGTTGAGCGTTGCCGACCTCGCCGAGCACGAATTCGTCGGCATGGCCGAGAGCGGTTGCGGCGTCGGCGACCAGGCGGCGATGTTGTGCCGGCGCGCCGGCTTTGCGCCGCGGATCGCGCAGGAAGCTCATGAACTGCGCACGGTGCTCAGCCTCGTGGCCGCCGGGATCGGACTTTCGATCCTGCCATCCTGTTACCAGCAGGCTGGCGTCATGAACGTTGTCGCCAAAGCGCTGGACACGCCGGATGCGGAGAGCCGTATGCTGGTGGCGATGCGCTCGAACGCCTCGCTGCTGCCGCGCCGGTTCGTCGAATGCGCGCTGCAGGCGGCCTCGCGAAGTGCGCCGCCGCTGGTCCCCGAGGCCGCTGCGGCGATCCGCTGATCGAGCTGCGCCGAAGCTGGCCGCGCGCACGAGCAGGCGACCTGCCGTGCGTGGCGCGCTGCGGTTCGCGCTCCCATACTTTCGTCGGCCGTAGTCTCCCGGAATGCAGTCTGGCGTCGCTCTTGCATACTTGAATTCAAAGTGCTGGGGCGCCGATTCGTCGTGTTTCGCCGGCAAAAGCCGGCGAACAGCAAGTGATGCGCGCCCGCAGCTGGATCGACACTTGCGGAGACGACACCATGCACGCCATCACGCGTGCGGCACTGCTGCTTGGGACGATGTGGTTGACATCGCCGACCCTGGCGCGCGACGACGGCCGCTACGCCAACTCACCTCTGAAACCCTGGTTTGAAAGCCTGCACAGCGGCTACGGACAATGCTGTTCCGACGCCGACGGATCCGTGGTCGCCGATCCGGACTGGGAATCGGATCACGGTCATTATCGCGTGCACATCGACGACGAATGGGTCGTGGTGCCGGACGAGGCCTTGATCACCGAGCCGAACAAGGTCGGGCGAACCATGGTGTGGAAGCACTATATCGACGGCCACCCGCGCGTGCGCTGCTTCATGCCGGGCAGCATGACCTGAGGCGTTGTCTCACACAGACGCGCGGCCGGTGAGAAAGCGCGTGACCACGCCGCCCAGCGTCGTGTGGTCGAGCGGCCCGGTGAGCGATGCCTTGGCGGTGTCGACCACGGCGTCCGGCGCGAGGCCGCGGCGCAGGTCGCACAGCGCGTCGGCGTAGTCGGCGGTGAACTCCGGATGCGGCTGCACCGACAGCGTCGTGCCGTTGGCGTAGAGCAGCCCGGCATGCGGGGTGAACTCCGACGACATGATGGTGCGCGCGGAGGCGGGCGGTGTGATCACCTGGTCCTGGTGCGAGGCGGCCGCCGCGATCGTCTCGCCCGCGAGCAGCCCATTGTCCGGCGTCAGCTGGTAGACGTGGCGGCCGATGCCCCAGCCCTTCTCTGACTTGCGCACGGTGCCGCCGAGCGCCTGCGCGATCAGCTGATGGCCGAAGCAGACGCCGACCATCGGAACGCGTTTGTCGTGGGCTGAGCGCACGAAGGCTTCGAGCGGCGCGATCCAGGCGACATCGTCATAGACGCCGGCCGCCGATCCCGTGATCAGGATCGCATCCAATGTGGCCGGATCCGGAAGCGGCTCGCCGTTGGCGACGCTGACGACGTCGCAGGCGATCGACGGATCTGAAGTGGCCACCATCCGCTGGAACATCTGCGGATAGCTGCCATGGCGCTCGCGGAATTGCGGACTGACGAGCCCGGTTTCGATGATGGTGATGCGGGGCATGGAACGCGCGGATGGATGAGCAGGGATGATCCAGCCTTTACTCCGAAAGCGATGACGGCCACAAGCCGCGCGCGGGACCGTCGTTCAATTCCGTGACGGCGCCGCCGCGTCGATCGTTGCGGTGTGCTGCGCCGCCGGCGTCGGATTTTCGATCGCCTGCGTCGTCGCGACGATCGCGGGCTCGGTACGGTAGCGCGGCAGCTGATCCTCGAGCGAATAGCCGACGCAGAGCGCGAGGCTCGACCACACCGCCATGCTGAAATACAGCGACATCCAGGCGATCTCCTCGCGCCACTCGGCGATGTCGTGGGTCACGACCCAGCGCCGGCTGACATCGCGCAGGCCGTCGAGCGGATGCAGCAGCGTGCCGCCTGCGGCGAGATTGGCGCGCCAGCGGTTCAGGTACATCGGGACGTCGATGGTCATCAGGAAGGCGAGGAAGGCGGCGATGCCGACGATCGCTGTGATGAAGGCCCAGCGCACCGGGCCGTGAAACTCGGGCAGCAGCCGGCACAGGGCGATCCCGACCAGGAAGAACACCACGGCCCAGATCGAGTTCTCGATCGCGTTGCAGAGATAATGGGTGGTCAGCACCGCATACCAGGAGAAGCATTCCGCGATCACGATCAGCGGCACGATGATCCAGGCGATGTTCATCGTGGTCTCGGCGCCGGTCATGGTGCCGAGCTGATGCAGGATGATCGCCCATTGCGCGGCGAAGCAGACCTCGGCGACGGTGGCGACGGTACGGCCGACCACGACGCTGGATAGCCAATGGTCGAACAGGCAGATGCGCTGCACGTCGGCGCGCGGCAGCACCGAGCGGAAGGCGCAGCCGAACACATAGGCCGCGCACAGCAGCATCATCAGGCCGATGCCGGACGTGTTGCTGAAGCTGCCGTTGGACTGCTCGTGGAACTGGCGATACAGCGCGAACCAAACAGCGATATTGGCGGCGCTGACCAAGCTCAGAAAGCCCCACCACCGGACCACTGGATTCGACCAAGCCAGCGTAACCGGCCGTGCCCGCCGCTCCATGCTCATTCACCGCTCCGCGTGTAACCGAACTGATATTGAATTGTAGTAATTCTGTCATAGAAGGTGGCGAATCACGACTAAAAAATACGTGTGGCACGGGGCCGGGCAGGCTCCGATTGTGACAGCGTTTGTGACAGCGGGCGCGGTTTGTGACAGCGGGCGCGGTTTGTGACAGCGCGGCGTTTGTGACAGCGCGGCGTTTGTGACAGTGAGCGCGTGGCTGCGCGGATCCTCTGTTCGTGATTCCGGGCCTGCGTGCTGCGCACGCATCCCGGAATGATGAGGGGGTACCGGCCCTCCAGCCTTCGCGATCGTGATCGAGGTTGGCGCCCGCCCCGGTAGGCAGGCCTCGCGCGATCATCTATGGAACGGCCTTCCTTTTTCGGCCGAACCCGCACGGGCGGCTTCAAGCGAAGGCGCTTTGTGACGACGGACATGACGGCCAGCTACGATCCGCTGCTCCGCCGGATTCACTGGGCGACGGCGGTGCTGTTCATCGCGGCGATGCTGATCGGGCTCTATTGCGGGCTGCAGCCGGCGGGGACGTCACCGCGGCGCGAGCTGCTCGAGGTGCACAAATCACTCGGCGTCACCCTGTTCTTCCTGGCGATCCTGCGGCTGATGGTGCGCGCTGCGACCACGGCGCCGCCGGAGCCGGGCTCGTTCTCTCCGCTGATCAGGATCGCCGCAAGACTCAATCACTGGGCGCTCTACGCCATCCTGTTCGTGATGCCGGTGACCGGCTACATGTTCTCGTCGGCCGGCGGCTATTCGCTGCGCTATTTCTGGACCTTCAGCTGGCCGCGCCTGTTCGCCGACAACAAGGCGGTCGCGGAGGCGGGCGAACTCGCGCATGGCCTGCTGGCTTACTTCGTGTATGCGGTGGTCGCGCTGCATATCGCCGCGACGCTCTGGCATGTCGTCGTCAAGAAGGACGAGACGCTGGCGCGGATGTGGCCGCGCGCGAGCCGCCATCCATCCTGAAGTCGAGATTAGATCAGTCTAGCGGCAAAGTCGCTGCACCTCCCTCGCAAGCGGGAGAGGGGGCGCAATCCCGTCGCGGTCACAAGTCGACCATTCCGGTTCAGCCGCGCAGCGCGGTTTCCGGAATGGTGCGGCGGACCACCTCGCGCATCGCGAAGCTGGAATGGATGCGGGCGACGCCCGGCATCCGCGACAGATGCTGCTTGTGGATGCGCTCGAAGTCAGCGATGTCGCGGGCGATGACCTGCAAATGATAATCGTCGCTGCCCGACATCAGATGGCAGGACACGACGTCGGGGCAGCGCGCGATCGCGGCCTCGAAGGCTGCGAGATAATCCTCGCTCTGCTTCTCCAGCGTGATGGTGACGACGACGGTCGTCACGAGGCCAAGCGCTGATGGTTCGAGGTCGACACGATAGCCGCGGATCACGCCGATCTCCTCGAGATGGCGGATGCGCCGCGCGCAGGCGGTCGGCGACAGCCCGACCTTCTCGGCGAGCTCGATCTGGCTGGCGCGTGCGTCGGCGACCAGCTCGGCAAGGATTCTGAGATCGATACGATCGAGACCGTCCACGCAGTTTTCCTTCAAGAGCCGAGCCAAGAGCGAAGGATATGAGCGTATTTGGTTGTGAGCAAGCCGGAATTCGCTGAGAAACGCCGTGTGTCGGGGCATAGCCTTGAGCGTGGCGGAAACGAATCCAATGCTTCAAGGAGCGGACCATGCGCATCGGCGTGCCCAAGGAAATCAAGGTCGAGGAATATCGGGTCGGGCTGACGCCTGCCTCGGTGCGGGAATATGTGGCGCACGGCCACGAGGTGGTGGTCCAGCGCGGCGCCGGTGACGGCATCGGCGCCGGCGACGACGTCTACACCCAGGCCGGCGCACGGATTGCCGATACCGCCGAAGAGGTGTTCTCGGTTGCCGAGATGGTCGTGAAGGTGAAGGAGCCGCAGCCGTCCGAATGGAGCAGGCTGCGCGAGGGCCAGATCCTCTTCACCTATCTGCATCTCGCGCCCGACGTGCCGCAGACCACGGGGCTGATCGCCTCCGGTTGCACGGCGGTCGCCTATGAAACCGTGACCGACGCGCATGGCGGGCTGCCGCTGCTCGCGCCGATGAGCGAAGTCGCCGGCCGGCTTGCGATCGAGGCCGCGGGCGCTGCGCTGCGTAAATCCGCCGACGGCATGGGCAAGCTGCTCGGCGGCGTGCCGGGCGTTCCGCCGGCGCGCGTTGCGATCATCGGTGGCGGCGTGGTCGGCACCCACGCGGCGCGAATGGCCGCAGGGCTCGGCAGCGACGTCACCATCCTCGACCGTTCGTTGCCGCGGCTCCGCGCGCTGGACGACCTCTTCCTCGGGCGCATCCGCACCCGTTACGCCACGCTGGAGGCGATCGAGCAGGAGGTCTTCGCTGCCGACGTCGTGATCGGCGCGGTGCTGGTGCCCGGCGCCAGCGCGCCAAAGCTGGTGTCACGCGCACAGCTTGGAGGTATGAAACGCCGTGCGGTGCTGGTCGACGTCGCGATCGACCAGGGCGGCTGCTTCGAGACCTCGAAGGCGACCACGCACCAGGCGCCGACCTATCTGGTCGACGACATCGTGCATTATAGCGTCGCCAACATGCCGGGCGCGGTGCCGGTCACCTCAAGCCACGCGCTCAACCACGCCACCTTGCCGTTCGGACTGGCGCTTGCGTCGAAGGGGCTGCGCGCGCTGGTCGAGGACCCGCATCTGCGTGCCGGCCTCAACGTCCATCGCGGCCGCATCACCAACCGCGCGGTGGCTGAGAGCCAGCATCTGTCGGCCGTGATGCCGGAGGAAGCACTGGCGTCGTGAGATAGTTTGGATTGAAGCGCTTCGGATACACCTCTCCTCCCGGAGGTGAACTCCGTAGCCCGGATGCCGGTAGCGAAATCGGGAGCAGGCCTCTACGTTGAGGAACTGATCCCGATTTCGCTTCGCCGCAATCCGGGCTACGGCTTTGTCTTCCACCCGACGCGTCAAGCGTCCTCAGAGGTCATTTCTCGACGAATCTTGGTCCGGCTTCGCCGGTTAGTTCTTTCAGCCGGCTCTGCATGACATCAATGATCTGCGCGCGCTTTGCTGCGATCCGTTCGATTGGTCCGCCGATGCCGATGGCGAGCGGCGCGCGTCGCTTCGGCAGAGGAACGAGCATGCCAATTGTGTTCGCGCCCGGCGTCGTGCGGCCACCTGTCTCGGAAAAGCCGCGGCGGCGAATGCGCTCGACCTCTTCGAGAAAGACTGCTTCGCGAACCCGCGCCGACTGACTCGGCTCCTCGGCGTTGTTGCGCCGGATAATGCCGCGAATTTTGGTGTTCGGCATCTGGCTCAGCAGCACGTGGCCGAGCGCGGTCCGAACCATCGGTCGTATCTGGCCGGCTTGGGCAGTGTACTGAAGCTGAGAGCCGCCGGGGACAACGTGCAGATACTGCATCCCGGCGGCGCCGGCCTGTTGTCCAAGCATGACGGTTTCGCCGCCTGTCGCGGTCCAGAGTTCCTCCATCAGATCGGTGAGCTTGGTATCGCGGAACGGAGAACGACGGATCCAGTCGCCGAGCAGATTGACCCGGTAGCTCGGGATGAAACGCCGGCTCTTTCGCTCGTATTCGAGGTAGTTCAATTCAACGAGACAGCGCAGCAGCACCGACGTGCTCGATTGCGGCATCTCCAGCGCGGAAGCGATTTCAGTCACGGAAGCCGCCCGCTTTGTTTTCCGAAAGAACTCCAGAACTGCAAACGTCCGCATGGCCGATTTGACGATGGCCGTCTTATTCGGATTCGGCATGGCTGGCTCCTCGGCGGGTCAAGACCCGCGCCTCCATCACATATGTGATGTTAGGGCAAAACTGCTTCACTTGACGACAACTTTGGCACAGATTGGCGCCCAACAAGACCAAGCCATGAAAACGCAGAGAGCAGGGGAAGGCGGATGCCCGGCCGAAGTTTGCTCGAGAAGATCTGGGATCAGCACGTCATTGCTCGTTTGAGCGAGGACACTGACCTTCTTCATATCGACCGCCATCTGCTGCACGATCTCGGCGGCTCGCGCGGCCTGCTCGATCTCAAGAGCCGCGGCCTTAAGGTTCACAATCCCGAACTGACATTCGCGACGCCCGATCACGCGCTGTCGACGGCGCCCGGCCGCGCCGGAACCAGCAAGATCGGACAGGAATTGCTCGCCGCGCTGCGGGTCGAGACGGCGGCGAGCGGCATCACGTTGTTCGATGTCGACCAGCCCGGCCAGGGCATCGTCCACGTCATCGGGCCGGAGCTCGGCTTGAGCCTGCCGGGCGCGACGATCGTCTGCGGCGACAGCCACACCTGCACCCATGGCGGCCTAGGGGCACTCGCTTTCGGCATCGGGTCGAGCGAGCTCACCCACGTGCTGGCGACACAGGCGCTGATCCAGAAGCGTCCGAAGACGCTGCGAGCGCGCTTCGAGGGCAAGCTGCCGCTCGGCGTCACTGCCAAGGACATGATCCTCGCACTGATCGGGCATATCGGCGCCGCCGGCGGTACCGGCTATGCGGTCGAATATGCCGGCAGTGCGATCCGCGCGTTGCCGATCGAGGGACGGCTGACGATCTGCAACCTCTCGATCGAGCTCGGCGCCAAGATGGGCATGGTGGCGCCCGACGAGACGACGTTCGAATTCCTGCGCGGCCGTCCCTATGCGCCGCAGGGCGAGATGTGGGATCGCGCAGTCAAGGCGTGGCGCGAATTGCCGAGCGATCCCGACGCGGTGTTCGACCGCGAGGTCGTGATCGACGTCGAAAAGATCATCCCGCAGGTGACCTGGGGCATCAGCCCCGAGCACGTTGTCGGCGTCGATGGCGTCATTCCCGATCCGAAGTCGGTCGACGATCCCTTGCGGCGCGCCGCGATCGAGACCGCGCTTGAGTATATGGGCCTGCAGGGAGGTGCGCCGATCGCCGGCACGCCGGTTGATTGGGTGTTCATCGGCTCCTGCACCAACAGCCGGCTCAGCGATCTGCGCGCCGCAGCCGAGGTCGCGCGCGGCCGCAAGGTCGCGCCCGGGGTCCGCGCCTGGGTGGTGCCGGGCTCGGAGAACGTCAAGCGCGAGGCGGTTGCCGAAGGGCTCGACAAGATCTTCATCGATGCCGGATTCGAATGGCGCGAGCCCGGCTGCTCGATGTGCCTTGCCGCCAACGGCGAGGTGGTGGCGCCCGGGCAGCGTTCGGTCTCGACCTCGAACCGCAATTTCGTCGGCCGGCAGGGGCCGCGGGCACGGACGCATCTGGCGAGCCCCGCGAGTGCGGCGGCCTCGGCCATTGCCGGCGCGATCGCCGATGTCAGGATGATGGGGCGCTAAGATGCCGAAACCGTTCGACAAGCTCACCGCGACCGCTGCGCCGATCATGCGCGCCAATATCGACACCGACGTGATCATCCGGATCGAGCGCCTGGTCGGCAACGGGGTCCGTGGCACGCTCGGCAAATGGGCGTTCGGCTCGCTGCGCTATCTGGCCGACGGCTCGGAGAATCCGGATTTCATCCTCAACCGCGAGCCGTACCGGGAGGCAGAGATACTGGTTACGGGGCCGAATTTCGGCTGCGGCTCGTCGCGCGAGGGCGCGGTGTGGTCGCTGCAGGAGCGCGGCATCCGCGCCGTCATCGGCTCCAGCTTCGGCGACATCTTCTTCGCCAACTGTTTCCAGAACGGCATCCTGCCCGTCGTCGTCGACAAGGCGGTGGTGGATCAGCTTGCCGCCGACATCGAGGCGACGCAGGGCGCCGGCAAGGTCTCGATAGACCTCGAGGCACAGACCATCGTCTCGCCGTCGGGCGCGCGGCATTCGTTCGAGATCGACCCGCGGCGGCGCGAAGGGCTGTTGAAGGGGCTCGACGAGGTAGCGCTGACATTGCAGCGCGACGACGAGATCCACGCCTTCCAGGCTGCCGACCGCACGACGCGGCCCTGGATTCATTTTCAGAAGACACCCGCTTCAAGGACACCGGCATGAGCACGCAATCGAACATGGTCAAGGTCGCCGTCGTCGGCGGCGAGGGTATCGGCCCCGAAGTCACCGCGCAGTCGCGCCGCGTGCTGGAGTGGTTCGCAGCCAAACGGAACGTGCCGATGACCCTGCGCGAGGCGCAATACGGCCTGATTCCGTATCTCGCCACCGGCAAGGTGCTGCCCGAGGACACCGCGCAGGCGATGGACGAGGCCGACGCCATCCTGTGGGGCGCGACCGGTGGGCCCGAGACGACCGAAGTGCCGGCGGCGGCGCGCAAGGCCGGCAGCCTCTTGGGGCTGCGCAGCAAATACGATCTCTACGCCAATCTGCGGCCGATCGTGGCGAGCCCGGCGCTGTCGGCGTCGGCGCCGCTAAAGCCCGAGGTGCTCGACGGTGTCGACTTCGTCATCATCCGCGAATTGACCAGCGGCATCTATTTCGGCGAGCCGCGCGGCATCGAGACCTTGCCGGACGGCCAGCGCCGCGGCTTCAACACCGAGCAATACACCACCAACCAGATCCGCCGCGTAGCGCGTTCGGCGTTCGAGCTGGCGCGGACCCGGCGCAACAAGGTCTGCTCGGTCGACAAGGCCAATGTGCTGGAGACCAGCGTGGTCTGGCGCGAGGAGGTGATCAGGCTGCACAAGGAGGAGTTCTCCGACGTCGAACTGACCCATCTCTATGTCGACAACGCCGCGATGCAGATCGTGCGCGAGCCGCGGCAGTTCGACGTGATGGTGACCGGCAACATCTTCGGCGACATCCTGTCCGACTGCGCGGCGATGGCCTCGGGCTCGCTGGGCATGCTGCCGTCGGCCTCGCTCGGTCCGGTCGATCGCTTCGGCCGGCGCAAGGCGCTGTATGAGCCGGTGCACGGCAGCGCGCCCGATATCGCGGGCAAGGGTATCGCCAATCCGCTCGGATCGATCCTCAGCGTCGCGATGCTGCTCCGCCTGACGCTGAACCGCCCCGAGGATGCCGACCTGCTGGAAAAGGCGGTGCAGAGTGCGCTTGCCTCCGGCGCACGAACGGCCGACATTGCGGAAGCGGGTGCGAAGAAGCTGTCGACCGTCCAGATGGGCGATGCGGTGCTCAGCGCGCTGGACAAGATCTCGGCCAAGGAGCACGCGTGATGCCTGATGTCGCCATGCCCCACATTTCGCGGCGGTCGGCCCTGACGGTAATCGCCGCGGGTGGCGCGGCGATGGCGACGGCGCGGGCATGGGCGCAGGCCGCGACGGGGCGCGCGATCTATCCGGTCGCGGTGCCGGTCTATCAGACGCAATTCGTCGCGGACCGGATCGGCTACTTCAAGGAAGCCGGGCTCGACTGCAAGCTGGTGCAGGGCGGCAGTGGCGTGAAGACTCGCGAGATCATCGCCTCGTCGCAGGGCGACATCGGGATCGGCGACGTCACCCATCCGATGCAGCTCACCAATCACGGCCGCGCCGCGCGTGTGCTGCTGCCGGTCGACACGCGGTCGAACTCGGTGATGTTCATCCTGCGCAAGGATCTGAAGGACCAGGGCGTCAACTCGCTGGAGGCCTTCACGCAATGGAAGCGGCCCGACGGCCGCAAGCCGATCGTCTCGGTCTCCTCGCTCGGCGGCACCAACCATGTCTGGGCGTCCTACTACATGGAAACCATGGGGCTCGACGACAAGGTGACCTGGATCGGCACCGGCAATGTCGACACCATGCTGGGATCGCTGAAGTCAAAGCAGGTCGATATTCTGGTGTCTTCGCTGTCGCTGCTCAACGAAGCGCAGCAGCAGGGCTGGGGCGAGTTGCTGTTCGACGGCACCGACGAGGCGATCTGGAACAAGCATATCGGCGGCAAGGTGCCTGTGACCGCGCATTTCACGTTGCAGGCGACCATCGACAAGGATCCGGCCAAGATGCAGGCCTATGTCACCGCGCTGTGGCGCGCCTCGCAATGGATCAAGGCGCACAAGCCGACCGAGGTCTACGACGCCATCGAGCCCTATGTCGGCAGCACCTCGCGCGACGCCAACCTGCTCGAGATCACTGCGATCCAGAAGGTCGCAGACTATGAGGGCTCGGTCGATGCGGCGAGCTTCGCGCGAGGCGAGAAAGTCTGGTTCCGCGAGATGACCGGCATCAAGCCGCTCAAGATCGCCGACGTGGTCAACTCCAATCTCATCGACGCGGCGCGAAAGGCCTATCCGGGTTGAGCGCGCTCGAGACGAGCGTAACCGTGTCGCCGCGCGCCTCGGCCGATCGTCGCGTCGAGGTCAGGGGCCTGAGCAAGTCGTTTCAGCTTGCGAAGACGACGATCGAGGCCGTGCGCGACGTCAGCTTCGACGTCCGCCGCGGCGAGTTCGTCGCGCTGCTCGGGCCGTCGGGCTCCGGCAAGAGTACCGTGCTCAACATGATCGCCTCGCTGATCCGCCCGACCGGCGGCGAGATCCTGATCGACGGTAAGCGCGTCGTCCCCGGCAAGGCGACGCCTGATGTCGGCTATGTGTTCCAGCGCGACACGCTGTTTCCGTGGCGAACCGTCGGCGACAATATCGGCTACGGGCTGGAGCTATCGGGCGTGCCGGCGCACGAGCGGAAAGAGCGCATCGTGCAATGCGTCGCGCAGGCCGGACTGAAGGGATTTGAGAACGCCTATCCGTCGGCGCTGTCCGGCGGCATGCGGCAGCGCGCGGCGCTGATGCGGACACTGATCGTCGAGCCGCAGATCCTCCTGATGGACGAGCCGTTCGGCGCGCTCGACACCCACACCAAGATCGACATGCACGAGGTGCTGCTGCGGATCTGGGAGCGCGAGCAGCAGACCGTGCTGTTCGTGACCCACGATCTCGGCGAGGCGTTGACCTTGGCCGACCGCATCATCCTGTTCTCGGCGCGGCCGGGCCGCATCAAGGACATGTTCGAGGTCGACTTCACGCGCCCGCGCGATGCGGTGAAGGTGCGCGAGACCCCGCGCTATGCTGAGCTGTTCCAGCACATCTGGCACTCGCTCGGCGAAGAATTCGTCAAGGGCCGCAGCGCATGAGACGATATGGCATGCTCGGCACGGTCGGCTGGCAGCTCCTGATCTGCGCGGTCGTGCTGTCAGTCTGGCAATGGGGCTATGATCTCCGCACCAAGCTGCCGTGGCTGGTGCCCGATTTGCTCGACCCGTATTTCATCTCGAAGCCGTCGATGATCTTCGACAACTTCCTGATCCAGAGCTGCCTGACCTCAAAACTCGGCGTCTTCAACGGCTGGTTCAACGGCGACTTCGCAAAATGCCTGGCGCGCAACGAGAACAATCTCTGGGCCGCGACGGCGATCACGCTGAAGAACACCTTCTTCGGTTTCGTCACCGGCGTGGTCTCTGGCTTCGTCGCCGGGCTGATCCTCGGGCGGTCCGATCGTTTGAGCGCGATCTTCCAGCCCTTCATCACCGCGGTGAATTCGATCCCGCGGATCGCGCTGGCGCCGATCATCGTGCTGGCGTTCGGGATCGGCGACATGTCGAAGATCGTGACGTCCTGGATCGTCGTTGTGTTCCTGGTGTTCTTCAACACCTTCGAGGGCGCGCGCTCGATCGATGAAGGCTTTACCAACGCGGCGCGGCTGCTCGGCGCCAGCGAGTGGCAGATCACCCGCACGGTGGTGATCCCCTCGACCATGGCCTGGGTGTTCGCCTCGCTGACGCCGGCGATCTCGTTCGCGTTGATCGGCGTGATCGTCGGCGAGTTCATCGGCGCCGAGCGCGGCATCGGCCGCCTCATCATCGAGTCCGAGGCGCGCGGCGAGGCCTCGGGCATGATGGTCGCGGTCGTGGTCTTGATGCTGGTCGGCGTCGTGCTGTCGGCGCTCATCTGGCGGCTGCAGGCCTATCTGCTGCGCTGGCAGCGGCAGCGCAGCGCCGAATAGAAAGCGGCCCGCGGCGACATTCGATTGTCGCAGCGGGCCATTTCCCGACCTAAGTTGGTTCAGATTCGTGCTGCGGGTTCCGGCGGAGCGGCGATTGCGGTCTCCGACGGCGAGGTCTCGCCGTCGAGCCAATCTTGCTCCTTGGCCAGCGCGCGCCAGGCTGCTTCCATGCGCTTGAATCGGTTGTAGGTCGGCTCGTCGTCGGCGCGCTCGGCGAGCTGCGCGCAGTTCTCCGCATTGTCGAGGAAGTGCTGCGATTGCTTCATGGATTGTCCTCCTGTTGATGAGGACGTGGGCCATCAAATCGGGCTATTCAACGCGTGGAACATGAGCATTTCGCCACACAGGTGAATGTCTGTTCAGCGAGGTTCCCCACGCATTGTTCCCGCATCAGCGCGTGAGCATCTACACCAGGATCGATATAGGAACGCTATGTCGCACCCGACGTTCCTCCCCACATCGCCACGCGAGGAGGAGAGACGTCATGAGAAAGTATCTGTTTGCTGCGGCCATGGTGACCGCGATCGCATCGCCTGCGTTCGCCGATGAAATCGGTGTTCGTGCCGGCCCCGTCGGCGCCGGCGTGACCGTCGGCGAGTCGCATGAATATCGCGACCGCGATCGTGACCGCACCACCGTGATCAGGGAGCGCGAGCCGCGTCACGACCGGACCACGGTCATCAAGAAGCAGGACGAGCTCGGCAATCGCAGCAAGACCGTGATCCATCACGACGACGATTGATGCCGATCAAGCCCAAGAGAAATGAAGAGGACATTGAATGAAAGTCCGCCGCTGACTGCGTCACGGCGGACTTTTCACGTGCAGGTTGGCCTGCGCCGCTCAGGTCACCGGCGCCGGGTTGAACAGCGTGAGATCGTTGTGGATGCCCCAGCGGTCCGACCACGGCTTAGTCCGTCCGCTGGCGACGTCGAGGATCAGGCGGAACAGGTCCCAGCCGGTTTCCTCGATCGTCTTCTCGCCGGTCGCGATGCAGCCGGCGTCGAAATCGATGAGGTCCTTCCAGCGTCGTGCGAGCTCGCTGCGGGTCGCGACCTTGATGACGGGGGCGGCGGCAAGGCCATAGGGCGTGCCGCGGCCGGTGGTGAACACCTGCAAGGTCATGCCGGAGGCGAGCTGCAAGGTGCCGCAGATGAAGTCGCTGGCCGGGGTTGCGGCAAACAGCATGCCCTTCTGCCGCGCTTTCTCGCCCGGCGACAGCACGCCGGTGATCGGACCGGAGCCGGATTTCACGATCGAGCCCAGGGATTTTTCGACGATGTTGGCGAGCCCGCCCTTCTTGTTGCCCGGCGTCGTGTTGGCGCTGCGGTCGGCGCCGCCGCGGGCGAGATAGGCGTCATACCAGGCCATCTCGCGGATCAGCGCGCGGCCGACATCCTCGCTCGCGGCGCGGCGGGTCAGAAGCTGGATCGCGTCGCGCACCTCGGTCACTTCCGAGAACATCACGGTCGCGCCGACGCGAACCAAGAGGTCCGCCGCGAAGCCGACCGCAGGATTTGCGGTGACGCCGGAAAACGCATCGCTGCCGCCGCATTGCAGGCCGATCACGAGATCGGCGGCCGGGCAGGTTTCGCGCGTGCGGGCGTTGAGCACCTTCAGGCGAGCCTCGGCCTGGGTCATGATGGCGTCGACGATGGCGCCGAAGCCGTCAAAAGCCTCGTCCTGCATCCGCACGATGGCGTCGCTGACGCCTTCCGGCACTAGCCGCTCCGGCGCGAGCTTCTCGCAGCCGAGGCCAATGACCAGGATCTCGCCGCCGAAATTCGGATTCAGCGCGAGGTTCTGCAGGGTGCGGATCGGCACCACGGCATCGGGCGCCGTGATCGCGACGCCGCAGCCATAGGCGTGGGTCAGCGGCACGACGTCGTCGACATTGGGATATTTCGGCAACAGCTCGGCGCGGATGCGCTTGACGGCATATTCCATCGTGCCCTTGACGCATTGCACGGACGAGGAGATGCCGAGGATGTTCTTGGTGCCGACCGAGCCGTCGGGATTGCGAAAGCCCTCGAAGGTGAAGCCTTCGAGCGGCGGCAGCGCGGGCGGCACCGCGGTTGCGATCTCGAGCTGATCGAGCGGCGGCGCGTCGGGCATGCAGATACGCGCCTCGTCGACCCATTCGCCGGCCAGGATCGGCGACAGCGCGTGGCCGATCACCTCGCCGTAACGGATGATCGGCGCACCCTCGGCGATGTCTTGCAGCGCGGTCTTGTGGCCCTGCGGCACGAAGGCGCGCAGCGTCAGGCCGCAGGCGAAATGCGAGCCGGCGGGCAGGCCGAAATCATTCACGACGATCGCGACATTGTCGCGCGCGTTGAGCTTGATGTAGCGGGGCTGCTCCTGCGCGCCGATCGACTGGTCCATGACGCTCTCCTCTTGGCCTGGCTTCACCTCCCCCGCAAGCGGGAGAGGGGGCGCACTTCCCGTGCAAAGCATATCACCCCGGGAACGTGTAAGCCGTCTTCACCGTGGTGTAGAACTCGCGGGCATAGGCGCCCTGTTCGCGCGCGCCGTAGCTCGAGCCTTTGCGTCCGCCGAACGGCACGTGATAGTCGACGCCGGCGGTCGGCAGATTGACCATCACCATGCCGGCCTCGCTGTTGCGCTTGTAATGCGAGGCGTATTTCAGGCTTGACGTGCAGATGCCCGAGGCGAGGCCGAACTCGGTGTCGTTGGAGATCGCCAGCGCCTCCTCGTAGTCCTTGGCGCGGATCACGCAGGCGACCGGGCCAAAAATCTCCTCGCGGGCGATGCGCATCTGGTTGGTCGCCTCGGTGAACAGCGCCGGCTGCAGATAGAAGCCGGGGGTCTCACGGTTCAACAGCTCGCCGCCCCAATGCAGGCGGGCGCCTTCGTCCTGGCCGATCTTGATGTAGCGCAGGTCCTGGTCGAGCTGGCTCTGGTCGACCACAGGGCCGACATGCACGCCGCTCTTCAGCGCGTCATCCACCGAAAGCCCCTTCATGCGCTCGGTCATCGCGGCGACGAAACGGTCGTGAATGCCCGCGGTGACGATCATGCGCGAAGACGCCGTGCAGCGCTGGCCGGTCGAGAAATAGGCGCCGTTGACCGCGACCTCGACCGCGACCTTGACGTCGGCATCGTCGAGCACGACCAGCGGATTCTTGCCGCCCATCTCGAGCTGGAACTTCTTCATCGGATTGGAGAGCACGCAGGCCTGCGCGATCTTGCGGCCGGTCTGCACCGAGCCCGTGAACGAGATCGCGGCAACATCAGGATGATCGAGCAGGGTCTGGCCGACCACCGAGCCCGAACCGACCACGAGGTTGAACACCCCGGCCGGAATGCCGGAGCGCGCGATGATCTCGGACAGCGCGTGCGCGGAGCCCGGCACCAGCTCGGCCGGCTTGAACACTACCGTGTTGCCGTAGCAGAGCGCGGGCGCGATCTTCCAGGCCGGGATTGCGATCGGGAAATTCCAGGGTGTGATCATGCCGATGACGCCGACCGGCTCGCGGGTGATCTCGACATCGAGGCCGGGGCGCACCGATGCTCCCTTCTCGCCCATCAGCCGCAGCGCCTCGCCGGCGAAGAACGCAAAGATCTGCCCGGCGCGCGCCACCTCGCCGATGCCTTCGGGGAGCGTCTTGCCTTCCTCGCGCGCCAGCAGGCGGCCGAGCTCTTCCTTGCGGGCGAGGATTTCGACGGAGATCTTGGTCAGCGCGTCAAAGCGCTCCTGCGGCGTCGAGCGCGCCCAGGCGGGGAAGGCGGCTTTCGCCGCGGCGATTGCCTTTTCAGTCTGCGCCTTGTCGGCCTTGGCGTATTCGCCGACCACGTCCTTGGTGTTGGAGGGGTTGATGTCCCGCGTAATGCCCGTTCCGTCGATCCATTCGCCGGCGATGAAGTTCTTCTGGTGAGCGGTCATGTTTCCAACCTTTCTTGTTAGCGCACGAGGCAGGGACGCTTGTCGTCGAAGGTCCAGCCCGGGATCAGGAACTGCATGGCCAGCGCGTCGTCGCGGGCGCCGAGGCCATGTTGCTTGTATAGCGCGTTCGCCGCCTCGATGGCACCGCGATCGAGCTCGATGCCGAGACCCGGCCGGTCCGGGATCGCGATCTTGCCGCCCTTGATCTGCAGCGGATCCCTGGTCAACGCCTGGCCGTCCTGCCAGATCCAGTGGGTGTCGATCGCGGTCACCTTGCCGGGTGCGGCGGCACCGACATGGGTGAACATCGCCAGCGAAATGTCGAAATGGTTGTTGGAGTGCGAGCCCCAGGTCAGGCCGTTGTCGCGGCAGGTCTGCGCCACCCGCACTGACCCTTGCATGGTCCAGAAATGTGGATCGGCCAACGGAATGTCGACCGCCCCGAGCCGCAGCGCGTGGCTGAGCTGGCGCCAGTCGGTCGCGATCATGTTGGTCGCGGTCGGTAGCCCCGTGGCGCGGCGGAACTCGGCCATGATCTCGCGGCCGGAGAAACCGGCCTCCGCGCCGCAGGGATCCTCGGCATAGGCCAGCACGCCATGCATGTTGCCGCAGAGACGGATCGCTTCATCCAGCGACCAGGCGCCGTTCGGGTCGAGCGTGACGCGCGCGTCCGGAAAGCGCTTTGCAATTGCGGTGACGGCCTCGATCTCCTCTTCGCCCTTGAGCACACCGCCCTTGAGCTTGAAGTCGGCGAAGCCGTAATGCGCCTGCGTCGCCTCGGCGAGGCGCACGATCGCTTCCGGCGTCATCGCAACCTGATGGCGCAGGTTGAACCAATCCGGCTTGCGGGTCTCGCCCTCGACGTAAGGCAGGCTGGTCTTGCTGCGGTCGCCGACGAAGAAGAGATAGCCGAGCGTTTCGACGCTCGCACGCTGCTGGCCTTCGCCGAGCAAGGCTGCGACCGGGAGATCGAGATGCTGGCCGAGCAGATCGAGCAGCGCGGATTCCACCGCGGTCACTGCATGGATGGTGACGCGCAGGTCAAAGGTCTGCTTGCCGCGGCCGCCGGCGTCGCGGTCGGCGAAGGTCTGGCGCATCGACGCCAGGATGTTGTTGCAAGCGCCGATGGTTTGGCCGACGACGAGGTCGCGGGCGTCCTCCAGCGTCTTGCGGATCTTCTCGCCGCCCGGCACCTCGCCGACGCCGGTGTGGCCGGAGTTGTCGGTGAGGACGACGAGGTTGCGGGTGAAGAACGGCGCATGCGCGCCGCTCAGATTGAGGAGCATGCCGTCGCGGCCGGCGACCGGGATCACCTCCATCGCCGTGACGACAGGGGCGCCGGCAAAGCCGGTGCGGATCGCGTCTTGAATCATCTGCTCCTCCCTTTGTCTTTTTGCCGTTCGGTCTATTCTGCCGCCTGTTGCGCGGCGGCCTGCGGCAGCTTTGCCACCAGTGCCGCGAGCTCGGCGATCTCCTGCTCGGAGAGATCAGTCAGCGGCGGGCGCACCGGACCGGAGTCGCGGCCGATCACCTTCATGCCGGCCTTGATGATCGACACTGCGTAGCCCTTCTTGCGATTGCGTATCGCGATCAGCGGCAGGATGAAATCCTTCAGGCCTGCATGGATGGTCTGATGATCGCGCCGACGTACCGCGGCGTAGAACCTGGTGGCGAATTCCGGCACGAAGTTGAACACCGCCGACGAATACGTCGTGACACCCATGTCGAGATAGGGCAGCGCAAAGGTTTCCGCGGTCGGCAGGCCGCCGATATAGGTCAGGCGGTCGCCGAGCCTGGTGTAGACGCGGGTCATCAGCTCGATGTCGCCGATGCCGTCCTTGTAGCCGACGAGGTTCGGGCAGCGCTCGCAGAGCCGCGCCAGCGTGTCGGGTTGCAGGATCGCATTGTCGCGGTTGTAGACGATGACGCCGATCTTCACCGACGAACACACCGCTTCGACATGGGCGGCGAGACCGTCCTGCTCGGCATGGGTGAGATAGGGCGGCAGCAGCAAGAGGCCGTCGGCGCCGGCCTTCTCGGCGCCAACAGCGATCTCGCGCGCGATTGCGGTGCCGTAGCCGGTGCCGGCCAGCACGGGCACCCGGCCCTTGGTCTCTTCGACCGCGATCTTCACGACATGCGGAACTTCAGCCGGCGTGAGCGAGAAGAACTCGCCGGTGCCGCCGGCGGCGAACAGGCCGGCGACGTCATAGCCGCACAGCCAGTCCATGTTGGCACGATAGGTCGCCTCGTCGAATGAATAGTCCGGCTTGAACGGGGTCACGGGAAAAGACAGGAGGCCGCCGCCGATTCTCGCGGCCATCTCCCGAGGGGTCATCTTGCTCATGGCGCCACTCCTTGAATGATGTTGGATAAGGGATGCGCGAGCAGCGCGCGTCCATGGCCGAATTTTTAGGGAATGCTTCGATGCGCGTCCAAGCCAAACGCGGTATCGAGCGATGCTAACTCTGCATCAATCGCCGCGCAGATGCGGGGCGGCGATTTCGGTGGCGATCTCGATCAAGGACGGCAGCAACTGGTTCTCGTGATCGCGCCGCCATACCATGAACAGCTCGACCGGCACCGGCGTGCGCAGCTTCAGCGGCTTCAGCCGGACGTCCGCGATCTTCAGGCTGGCGGCGGCCTCCGGCACGATCGCAACGCCGAGCCCGGCCCGCACCATGGCGAGAATCGAATGAATCTGGCTGAGGTGCTGCACATAGCGCGGCAGCACGTCGGCGCGCGTGAACAGCGATACCAGGAGATCGTGGAAGTAGCGCGCCTCATAGGGCGAATACATCACGAAGGGCTGGTCGTCGAAATCCTTGATGCTGACGGTGTCGGCCGTGGCCAGCGGATGCTTCTTCGGGATCGCGGCCAGCAGAGGCTCGGCGACGACGCGCCGGCTGGCGAATTCCGGCCGCGCGATCGGCGGGCGCAGCAGGCCGGCATCGATCTGGCCGGTGGTGAGCGCCTCGAACTGATCGCCGGAGACCATCTCCTTCAGGGAAAAATCGACCTCGGGCAGGCGGGAGCGGGCGGCTGCGATCAGATCGGGCAGGAAGCCGTAGGCGGCCGCGGCCGTGAAGCCGATCTTGAGCGAGCCGGTCTTGCCGAGCGCGATGCGGCGGGCGACCTGCGAAGCGGATTCCGCGAGCTTGAGGATGCGCCGCGCCTCGGGCAGGAAGCTGCGTCCCGCCGGGGTCAGCCGCACCGAACGGCTGGTGCGCTCCAGCAGCGGCGCGTCGATGATGTGCTCGAGAACCTGGATCTGCCGGCTCAGCGGCGGCTGCGTCATGTTGAGCCGCGCCGCGGCGCGGCCGAAGTGCAGTTCCTCGGCCACCGTGACGAAACAGCGGAGCTGGTTCAGGTCGAACATCGATGCTAGCCTGGAATGGATCGGTCGAGGATTTGTACGTTCTAGCATCGATGCCTCCCACTGGCCAAGAAGACAAAAGCAGACAACCAAGAAGACTAAGACGGCGGCCGAAGCCGCCGTTGATCTGTTGCTGCTGTTGCGGCCCGCTCAGGCCGCCTTCAGCTGCACCCGCTTGATCTCGCCGACGATGAACAGATAGGCGATCGCTGCGACCAGCGCGTTGGCGCCGACGAACACCAGCGCGCCGTTGAACGAGCCGGTGGCGGCGAGGATGTAGCCGATGATGATCGGCGTCGTGATCGAGGACAGATTGCCGAAGGTGTTGAACAAGCCGCCGGAGACGCCGCTGGCTTCCTTCGGCGAGGTGTCGGAGACGACGGCCCAGCCGAGCGCGCCGATGCCCTTGCCGAAGAAGGCGAGCGCCATGAAGCCGACCACCAGGGCCTGGCTGTCCACGTAGTTGCAGGCGATGATCACCATCGACAGCAGCATGCCGCCGACGATCGGAATCTTGCGCGCCATCGTCAGCGAGCCGGTGCGGCGCAGCAGGTAATCCGAGATCACGCCGCCGAGCACGCCGCCGACGAAGCCGCACAGCGCCGGCAAGGTCGCGACGAAACCGGCCTGCAGGATCGAGAGCCCGCGTTCCTTCACCAGGTAGACCGGGAACCAGGTCAGGAAGAAGTAGGTCAGCGTGTTGATGCAGTACTGGCCGATATAGACGCCGAGCATCATGCGGTTGGCGAGCAGCTGGCGGATATGGTCCCAGCCGGGGCCGCTGTCCTGCGTCTTGCCGGCCTTCGCCGCGTCCATGTCGACCAGCGCACCGCCCTGCTTGATGTAGTCGAATTCGGCCTCGTTGATCCCAGGATGGTCCTTCGGCTCGTAGATCGTCTTGATCCAGGCGATGCCCATCACGATGCCGAGCCCGCCCATCACGTAGAACACGTGGCGCCAGCCGTACTCGTGCGCGATCCAGCCCATCAGCGGCGCGAAGATCACGGTTGCGAAATACTGTCCGGAATTGAAGAACGCCGATGCGGTGCCGCGCTCATAGCCGGGGAACCAGGCCGCGACGATGCGGGCATTGGCCGGGAACGACGGTGCTTCGGCAAAGCCGACCAGGAAGCGCAGCCCGAACAGCAGCACCACGGCCGCGCCCGCGGAGAGGAACCCGACCAGGCCCTGCATCGCGGTGAAGATCGACCAGACGATGATGCTGATCGCATAGACCCATTTGGAGCCGTAGCGGTCGAGCAGCCAGCCGCACGGCACCTGCGCGATCACATAGGACCAGCCGAACGCCGAGAATACGTAACCCATCGCGACGGGGTCGAGATGCAGTTCCTTGGAGAGGGCAGGGCCGGCGATCGAGAGCGTGGCGCGATCGGCATAGTTCACGGTGGTGACGAGAAACAGCATCGTCACGATCAACAGCCGGACGCGGGATCGCCGCGCGTCCGTGGCGGACACTATTGCGCTCATTCGCGCCTCCTTGAAAGATTTCCTCAGGGTCTGTCCTAGAGAGATGACGGCAATGGGTCCAAGCCGAAACGGGTATTGATCGATGCCGATTTTGAATGGATCGGCCTGGTGTCATTCCACCTTCGGCGCTCTTGCTCCGGTTCCCAATTAGTGTACGATAAGTACAGTTATTGAGGGCGCAGTGTCGCGCCCTGCCGATCGAGGTCGAATGCGCATGACCACACCACGCAACTATGAGGTGTTCGAGGCAGGCAGGGTGACCTTGCAGGGTGGCGCGGTGTTTCCGCAGCTTGCGCTCGCCTACAAGACCTACGGCACGCTGAACGCGGCCAAAGATAACGTCATCCTCTATCCGACGTCGTTCGCCGCGCAGCATTACGACATCGAATGGCTGGTGCAGCCGGGCGGGGCGCTCGATCCCGAGCGTTACTTCATCATCATCGCGAACCTGTTCGGCAACGGCCTGTCATCCTCGCCGTCGAATTCGAGCGAACTGCTCGGCGGCGCACCGTTCCCGGCCTTCACCTATCATGACGCCGTCGCCATCCAGCGTAGGCTGCTGGTCGAGCGGTTTGGCGTGACCAAGCTCGCGCTGGTCTATGGCTGGTCGATGGGCGGCATGCAGGCCTATCACTGGGCCGCGCGCTATCCCGACATGGTGGAGCGCGCGGCGGTGGTGTGCGGCAGCGCGCGGTGCTCGCCGTATAATCATGTCTTCCTCGAAGGCGTGAAGGGCGCGCTGACCGCCGATCCCGCTTATCAGGATGGCTGCTTCGTCACCAAGCCGACCGCGGGCCTTCGCGCGATGGGGCGCGTCTACGCCGGCTGGGCGATGTCGCATGAGTTCTTTCGCGAGGAGGCCTGGCGCGAGGCCGGCTTCAACTCGCTGGAGGACTACCTCGCGGGATCCTGGGACGGGGCCTTCGCGCGGCGCGATGCCGACAATCTGCTGGCACAGATTGCGATCTGGCAGGCCGGCGACATCAGCCGCTGCGACGAATTCGGCGGTGACCTCGACCGCGCGCTGGCGGCGATCAAGGCGCATGTGCTGCTGATGCCCGGTCGCACCGACCGCTATTTCGATCCGCGCGACAACGAGGACGAGCTTGGCCGCCTGGTCAATGCCCGCTCCGCGGCACTGCACGCGATCCCCTCGGTCCACGGTCACCGCGCCGGCAATCCCGTCAACAACGCCGAAGACCGCGCCTTCATCAACGCCGAAATCTCGGCGCTGCTGCAACGCTGACAGGTGAAACGATCATGAGCACCGCCGAGACCAGTGATGCCGGACCTCGCCTGAAGCCGCTCAGCCCGCTGACCTTGCGCGACCTGTCGACCAAGTCGAACCTTGCCGGCGCGGTGCGCGCGGCCAGCCACTACGGGATGATCGTTGTGATCGGCGTGCTGACCTGGCTCATCTCGTCGCGCGATGGTCTCGCGTGGGCGTTGCCGCTGATTGCGATCCAAGGCTATTTCGTCGCGTTCCTATTCATGGTGGTGCATGAAACCGCGCACAAGACGGCGTTCCGCAGTCACGCACTCAATCTTGTGGTCGGCAACCTGTCGGCCTTCATGATCGGATTGCCCTACCAATATTACTGCCTGTTTCACTGGGATCATCATCGCTACACCCAGGATCCGGAGAAGGATCCGGAGCTGATCGTCGGTCCCAAGCCGGCGTCGGACACCCAGCTCGCGATCGCCTATTCGGGGCTATTGCAGGTGCTGGTGCGAATCCGGCTGATGTTTCGGCATGCACTCACCGGGAAAGTGATGGTGCCGTGGATTCCGCAGCACAAGCGCGCCGCGATCGTGCTGGAGGCAAGGCTTTATCTCGCGGGTTACCTACTGTTGCTGGCGGCTTCGCTCACGCTGCACAGCGCGATCCTGTTCTTTGTGTGGATCGTGCCGCTGCTGGCCGGTCAGCTCATCCTGCGCCCGTACCTTTACGCAGAGCATACCGGTTGCGAGCGGACGCGGAGCGCGTTCGAGAACACGCGCACCACGATGACGAGCCGGATCATGAAATGGTTTGCCTGGAACATGCCGTATCACGTCGAGCATCACGCCTATCCGACGGTGCCGTTCCATGCATTGCCGAAGCTGAATGCCATTGTCGATGGCCACATCGTGTATCGCGGTCGCAACTACCGCGCCGTGACACGCGAGACCTGGGCCTGGTTCCGCCGTCAGCAGCAACGCTCCGCTTGATATTCACGCGTCGGCGTGCGGCCGCAGCACCAGATTGACGAGGTTGCGGGCATAGGCCGGCGTCAGCGGCTTGATGCCGAAGACATAGCGATAGAACAGGCTGCCGTAGATCGCGTCATAGATATCGCCGGGCACGCCCGGCGCGCCGATGCTGCCGTCCTTCTGGCCGGCGGCGATGATTTCCAGCATCCTGGCGCGGCGAAGGCCGAGGTAGCGCTCGTAGAACAGTTCGGCCGTGCCGGTCTGCGAGATGCACTCAGAGATCACCGCAAGCTGTACCCGCCCGAATTCACCTTGCAACGCCTCGACATAGGTCGCGACATGACGGCGGATGCGGCCCACCGGATGGCCCGCCTCGGGCAGCGGCACCGCGCGTGAGGCCTGGTCGAGGAAGGCATCGATCAGCAGGGCTTCGCGCGACGGCCACCATTTGTAGATCGTCATCTTCGAGACGTTGGAGTGTCTCGCGATCGCGTCGATGGTGGTGGCGGCAAGGCCGGTGGTCGCCATCAGCGCATAGGCGCTGTGCAGGATCGCGGCCGTGGTCGCGGCGGAGCGCGGCCGGCCGCGCCGCCCCGTTGTCGTATCCTCCGTCTCCGCCTTGCTTCCCGCCATGGCTGGAATTCGCATCCTGCGTGCTTGAATCATTGCGCTGCCTGCGGACATAGCATGAAATCGCGCGCTGTTTCAGATCATCGCCGCCGCTGATACGGTACAGTTCGCCAGCGAAGGCTCAGCTCAACTGCTCATCCAACAGGAGTATCCCGTGAAGGCCGTCTACAGCGATCTGCACCGTAGCCATGATCCGCAATTCTTCCTGGTCCGCGGTGTGGTCCAGCGCACCACCGAGCAGCCCGAGCGCGCCGACCGTCTGCTGGCGGGGCTGAAAGCCGGCAAGCACACGCTGATCGAGCCCACCACATTCGGGCAGGGGCCGCGGGCGCGGGTGCACAGCCCGGAATATCTGAGCTTTCTCGAAGGCGCCTGGGACGAATGGTCGGCGCTCGGCAATGCGGGGCCGGAGATGATCGCGAACATGCATCCGGTGCGCAACGCCGGCACCTATCCCACCCACATCGTCGGCAAGCTCGGCTGGCACACGGTCGACACCGCGGCGCCGATCGGCCCCGGCACCTGGGCCGGGGCCTGTGCCTCGAGCGACGTCGCGGTCACCGCCGCGCAGATGGTGCTCGATGGCGAGGAGGCGGTTTACGCGCTGTGCCGTCCGCCCGGTCATCACGCCTATCGCGATCTCGCCGGCGGCTTCTGCTTCCTCAACAACAGCGCGATCGCGGCCGAGCACCTACGCCAGAAGCACGAGCGTGTCGCGATCCTCGATGTCGACGTGCATCACGGCAACGGCACGCAGGGCATCTTCTACGAGCGGGGAGACGTCTTCACCGTCTCGATCCACGCCGATCCGTCGTTCTTCTATCCGTTCGTCTGGGGCTATGCGCATGAGCGCGGCGCGGGCGGAGGCCTCGGCACGAACCTCAATATTCCCCTCGCCAAGGGCACCGGCGACGATGACTACATCAAGGCGCTCGCGGCGGCCGAGAAGGCGATCCGTTCCTTCGCGCCGACTGCGCTGGTGGTTGCGCTCGGGCTCGACGCGTCCGAGCAGGATCCGCTCGCGGGCCTCGCGGTCACCACCGACGGCTTCCGCCGGATCGGCGAGGCGCTCGCCCGGTTCGGCCTGCCGACCGTGCTGGTGCAGGAAGGTGGCTATCTCTCCGACATCCTCGGTGCCAATCTGACTGCGGTGCTCGGCGGATTCGAAGCCGTGCGCTAGCGCGGTTTCGGACGAGGGCGACCGGGTCCGCGTGGGGAAAGCCTGTCAAAACAACGATCTAGAGCATCGATTTTGATCGATCAGAACCGATGCCCCCGCCGCGCGCCGTACAACAAAACGTCGTGGATTTGCGCCTTTGCAACCAAAGCCGGATCAAGCCGTTGGTATCCTGTGCTGGCTTATGATCCAGCCTGGCGGCATCGGCCGGCCCGGCGGGCTGCAACGCGAGGACGGCCATGAGCGATCTGCTTCGTATCGCCATCGTCGGGTTCGGCGAGATCGCGTGCCGGCAGCACGTGCCTGCGATCGCGAAGACATCGGGCGCCGCACTCGTCGCGGTGGCCGATCCGGCCAAGAGCCCATCCGGCCTGCCGCATTTCCGCGATTTGCAGGAGTTGTTGCGCGACGGACCGGAGATCGATGCCGTCGCGCTGTGCACGCCGCCGCAAGCGCGTCATGCGCTGGCCTCTGCTGCGCTCGCTGCTGGCAAGCATGTGCTGCTCGAGAAGCCACCTGGGTCCACGTTAGGCGAACTCACGTCGTTGATCGCGGCCGCACATGAGGCGGGCCGGACATTGTTTGCGGCATGGCACTCGCGCCACGCACCCGCGGTTGGACCGGCGCGGCAATTGCTCGCCGGACGCGCCATCAGCAAGGTGACCATCATCTGGAAGGAAGACGTCCGCGTCTGGCATCCAGGCCAAGCCTGGATATTCGAGGCCGGTGGCTTCGGCGTGTTCGATCCCGGCATCAATGCTCTGTCGATCCTGACCGAGATCCTGCCGCGCTCCGTGTTCGTCAGGAGCGCGGTCCTGGATTTTCCTTCCAACCGGGAGGCGCCGATTGCTGCAGCAATCGAACTGTCCGATGAGAACGGCCTGCCGATCCATGCCGAATTCGATTTACGCCAGACCGGGCCGCCGAGCTGGGACATCCTGTGCGAGACCGAGGCCGGGCCTGTGACGCTGTCGAAAGGCGGACGGCAGCTGCGCGATGGCACAAGGTTGGTGGTCGATGCCACGGATGAGGAATATCCGGCGCTGTACCGTCGCTTCGTCGCGCTGACGTCGGACGGAAAGTCCGAGGTCGACCTCGCGCCCTTGCGGCTCGTCGCCGATAGCTTCATGCTGGGGCGACGGCGCCTTGTCGAGGCGTTCGGGGACTGACCATGACATCAGCCAACATTGCTCGCGCGCCCTTCGGCAAATTGCCCGACGGCACCGTGGTCGAGCGCGTGACGCTGCGCGGCGAACACGGCTTCGAGGCCAGCATCCTCACCTTCGGCGCCACGCTGCAAGCGCTGCTCGTGCCCGATCGCGGCGGGCATTGCGACGACGTCGTGCTTGGCCATGACGAGTTCGACGGCTATCTCGCGCAGCGCAAATTCTTCGGCGCGACCATCGGACGTTACGCCAACCGGATCGCCGGCGGGCGCTTCGTGCTCGATGGCGAGACGGTGAATCTCGCCGCCAACAACGGCCCCAACGCGCTGCACGGTGGCCCGCAGGGCTTCGATCGCAAGCTGTGGCGGATCGTCGAACTGTCAGATCAACCGGGGCCGGCGCTGGTGCTGGAGCGCGAAAGCCCGCATGGCGAAGAGGGCTATCCGGGCAATCTTCAGACCCGGGTGACCTATCGCCTGCGCGACCCGATGGATCTCGTGGTGATCTACGAGGCGACCACCGACCGGCCGACCTGCGTCAACCTCACCAATCACAGCTTCTTCAATCTCGACGGCGCGCGCTCGGGCACGCAAATCCTCGATCACAGGCTGACGATCGCCTCAGACCATTTCCTCGCGGTCGACGCTACGGCGATCCCGTTGCCAGAGCCGCCGCGGCCGGTTGGCGGCACCCCGTTCGACTTCCGCAAGCCGACCTCGATCGGCGCGCGGATCAGGATGAATGACGAGCAGCTGCGGCTCGGGCGCGGCTATGACCACAATTTCTGTCTGGCCTCGGGGACAGGCGTTCGCTTCGCCGCGCGCCTCGAGGCGCCGCACTCTGGCCGCGTGATGGAGCTGTTCACCGATCAGCCGGGGCTGCAATTCTATTCCGGCAATTTCCTCGATGGCTCGAGCGCCGGCAAGGGCGATCGGCTCTACCGCCAATCCGACGCGCTATGTCTGGAGCCGCACGCCTGGCCGGATACGCCGAACCGGCCCGACTTCCCGTCGGCGCGGCTCGATCCCGGGCAGATCTATCGACGCACCGCAATCTATCGATTCTAGACCATGTGAGTGACGCCATGACCGACCGTGCCGCCGAGCCGCTGATCGAACAGGTGCCGACATCGGTGCTATCCACCGAGCGCTGTCATCTCGGCGAGGGGCCGACCTATGACGCGGCGACCGACACCGCATGGTGGTTCGACATCCGCGAGCGTCGCCTGTTCGAGCATCGTTTTGCAAACGGCCGCACCGTCATTCACGCGCTGCCGAAAATGGCGAGCGCGCTGGCGCGGATCGATGGCGAGCGGCAGCTGATCCTCACCGAAGATGGGCTTTACGTCCGGCAGGTCGCCGGCGGCCGGCTGGAGCTGTTCGCCGCACTCGAAGCCGACAATCCGGTGACGCGCTCCAACGATGCGCGCGTGCATCCGTCCGGCACCTTCTGGCTCGGCACCATGGGGCGCCAAGCCGAGCACGGCGCCGGCGCGATCTACGCGCTGCATCACGGCCAAATCACGCGGCTCTATCCCGGCATCACGATCCCCAATGCGATCTGCTTTTCGCCCGCAGGCGACGTCGGCTATTTCGCCGATACCGCGACCAATGTGCTGCATCGCGTACCGCTCGATCCATCGACGGGATTGCCGACCGGCGAGCCGATCGACCTGATCAGACATCGGGGCCCCGGTGGGCTCGACGGCGCGATCGTCGATGCCGATGGAATGATCTGGAACGCGCGCTGGGGCGGCGGCTGCGTCGATGTCTACGATCCGAGTGGCCGGCACCTCCGCTCGCTGAAGGTGCCGGCGAAGCAATCGAGCTGTCCGGCCTTTGTCGGTCGCGATTTTGCGCGCGTGCTGGTTACCTCGGCCTGGCAGGACATGGACGAGGCCCAGCGCGCGGCCGATCCCGGCCACGGCCAAACCTTTCTGCTCGATGCCGCGGCACGCGGCCGTGCCGAGCCTGACGTCAAACTGACCTGAATGCGGGCTTGGCGCCGCGTCGTTGACGCGACCTGAATATTTGGACGATAGTACAAATATGGTCCGTAAACCTGCCAAGTCCGGCATCAAGTCCGGCGTCAAGGTCGCCAGCACGCGGAAGCCGAACATGCGCGAGGCGATCCTCGCCGCAGCGGAGGAATTGTTCTCGACCTACGGCTTCAATGCCGTGTCGGTACGCGACATCGCGCAGGCCGCCGGCGCCAATCCCGGCAGCGTGACCTATCACTTCAAGACCAAGGACGGCCTGCTACTGGAGATCTATCGGCGGCATTGCGGCCCGATGAACCGGCGTCGCTCCGAGCTGTTGGCGGCGGCGCGGCGGGTGCGCGACCTGCAGGACCGGCTGGAAGCGATCGTGCGCGCCTATGTGCTGCCGGCCTTCACCTCGGGCAGCGACCTCGCCGGCGGCGGAACGCGGTTCACGCGGCTGCGCGCGATCATGTCGGCCGAGGGCAACGAGGTGGTGCGCAAGATCATCGCGCAGACCTTCGACGACACCAGCCATGCCTTCATCGACGCGATCCATGAAAGCCTGCCGCACATTCCGCGCACCGATCTGGTCTGGCGCGGCCACTTCCTGCTCGGCGCGCTCTACTACACGCTGGTGACGCCGGAGCGCGTCTCGCGCCTGTCGCGCGGCAGTGCCGACGGCACCGATGCCGGCCACGCCATCGAGGAGCTGGTGCGCGCGACCGTCGCCGCGCTGCAGGCCGCGCCGCTCGATCAAGGCGCGCCCGCGCCGCGCAAGATGGCGGGCGCGAATCCAGGGCGCGCACTGACCTGACCCCGCGGAGTTCGTCGCCATGGAGAAACTTCGGCTGCGTACGGTGCTTGGCAACCACCCGCACGTCCAAGCGGTGAAGCGCGGCGAGCTGCGCTCGGAGCTGTTCGATCTCGACTTCACCGAATTCATGCCGACCAACGCCGCGTTCAAGCCGATGGTGCGCGAGCAGGCGTTCGACGTCTGCGAGATGGCGATCGTGACCTATCTGATGGCAAGGGCGCACGGCAAGCCGCTGATGCTGCTGCCGGCCGCGATGGTCGGCCGCTTCCAGCATGGCCATGCGCTTTATCGTGCCGACCGCGGCACGCTCGCGCCCGCCGATCTCGAGGGCAAGCGGGTCGGCATCCGCTCGTTCACCACCACGACCGGCGCATGGATGCGCGGCATCCTTGCCAACGATCATGGCGTCAACCTCGACCGGATCAATTGGGTGACGTTTGAAGATCCGCATGTCGCCGAATATCTCGACGGCACCGAACGTGCCCCGAAGGGCAGGGCCATCATCCAGATGCTGAAGGATGGCGAGCTCGATGCCGTGCTGGGCGAGACCTCGAGCGATCCGGCGCTCAAGCCGTTGTTTGCCGATCCGGCCGCAGAGGCGGCGCGGTGGTACGCGCGGCATGGGGTCGTGCCGGTCAATCATCTGGTGGTGGTGACCAGGCAGCTCGCAATGTCGCGCCCGGACGTGGTGCGGAGCCTCTACGAACTCCTCAAGCGCGCCAAGGCAAACGCCGATCCGGCCGATGTACCCGACCTGCTGCCGTTCGGCGTCGATGCGAACCGCAAGCCGCTCGAACGGATGATCGACTATTGCGTCCAGCAGGCATTGATCCCGCGGCGCGTCACGGTCGACGAACTGTTCGACACAACACGGGACTTGAACTGATGACAATCTCCAGCGATCCGCGGCAGTGGCAGGTCGGCATGCTCGGCTATGGCGAGGTCGGCCGCATCCTCGCCGAAGACCTGCGCAAGCAGGGCGTGAAGGTCGTTGCCTACGACATCAAGCTCGACCGCGACCACGGCGCGCCGCTGCGCGCGCACGCGGCGGAGACCGGTGTCACGCTCGCGCAGTCCCATGCCGATCTCGCGGCGCGCGTCGATTTCATCATCTCGGCGGTGACCGCGAGCCAGGCGGTGCCGGTGGCCGAAGCCTGCGCGCCCACGATCCGGAGCGGCGCCTGGTTTCTCGATTTCAACTCGGCCTCGCCCGGCGCCAAGCAGCGCGCGGCGGTCCACGTCGATAGCGCCGGCGGCCGCTATGTCGAGGGCGCGGTGATGACCTCGCTGCCGCCCTACCGGATCAAGGTGCCGCTGCTGCTCGGCGGTCACGGCGCGCAGGAACTGGCGCCGCTCCTGGTCGCGCTCGGTTTCGCGGCGAACGTCGCCAGCGACGAGCTTGGCGTGTCCTCCGCGGTCAAGATGTGCCGCAGCATCATGATCAAGGGCCTCGAGGCCATGGTGATCGAGAGCTTTACCACCGCACGCGCCTATGGCGTCGAGGATGCGGTGCTCGCCTCGCTCAAGGAGACCTTTCCCGGCATCGATTGGGAGAAGCAGGGCGCCTACTTCTTCCAGCGGGTGATCGAGCATGGCCGGCGGCGTGCCGAGGAGGTGCGCGAGGTGGCGGAGACCGTGCGCGAAGCCGGGCTGACGCCATGGTCTGCGTCCGGCACGGCCGAGCGGCAGGGCTGGATCGCCGGTCTTGCCGACGAGGGCGTGTTCGGACCGAAGGGAACGCCGGACTTCGCCCGCAGCGCCGATTGGCGCACCGAGGCCGACCGGATTCTCGCGCGCATCAAGCCGTGACGTCTCGCGCGGAGAATCCGCCGCGTTCCCTGCCGACGCGCAATGCGCTATTGCTCTGTGAACAGCTTTTGCTCTGGAGGCACTCCCATGAAGAATTCCGGCAAGGTCGTCGCCATCACCGGGGCGGCGCGGGGCATCGGCAAGGCCTGCGCCGCGCGCTTCCTGGCCGATGGCGCCAGGGTCGTGATCTCGGATGTCGACGCCGCGGGGCTCGTCCACACCGCCCAGGAACTCGGGCATGAGGATCGGTTGCGGGCGGTCGAGGCCGATGTCAGCAAGCGCGCCGATGTCGATCGCATCGTCGCTCACGCGGTGAAGGAGTTCGGCCGGCTCGACGTCATGGTCAACAACGCCGGCGTCGCGCGCAACCGCGACTTCCTCGATATCAGCGAGGCCGAATTCGACGACGTGATGGGGATCAACCTCAAGGGCGCGTTCTTCGGCGTGCAGGCGGCGGCGCGCCAGATGATCGCGCAGGGCGGTGGCGGCGTCGTCGTCAACATGTCCTCGGTCAACGCGCTGCTCGCGATCCCCTCGCTTGCGACCTATGCGATGTCCAAGGGCGCGATGAAGCAGCTCACCTCGGTGGCCGCCGTGGCGCTGGCGCCGCACGGCATTCGCGTCGTGGCGGTCGGGCCCGGCACGATCCTGACCGAGATGGTGGCGACCGCGATCTTCTCGTCGGAGGACGCGCGGCGCAGCGTGCTGTCGCGAACCCCGGCCGGGCGCTGCGGCGAGCCGAGCGAGGTGGCCTCGGTGGTGGCGTTCCTCGCCAGCGACGATGCCTCCTACATCACCGGCCAGACCATCTATCCCGACGGCGGGCGGTTGATCCTCAACTACACGGTGCCGGTCAACGAGAAGAAGTAGGCGGCAGGTTCAATCCTGAGCCCACCGCCAAAATATTGAAAACAACCCCATGCACAGTAGCCGGCGGCAGCCGGCGTTCGACCTGGCAACTTGACATGTCGGGCAAATCAGGGATATTCTTCTATTATTCCGAAATAGTGCCGGCGCTTGCTCAGTGTGATCACCCGCGCATGCGGGTGATCAGTATTGCAGAGACCGCTGTGCTTGAGCCGAGAGGCCGCGGCGTACTGGATCGCCCGGTTGAACCGGGCGATGACAGCGGTGGACGAGGACATAGCCCCACATCCTCTCGGGGTAGCCGGCTGCTTGCTCAGCGTCATCACCTCCGCGAGCCGGGCGATGACAGGTGAGGATGGGGACGCCGCTACCGCCCCTGGAACCGCGGCTTGCGCTTTTCCATGAAGGCGTTGCGGCCTTCGCGGAAATCCGCGCTGTCCATGCAGTCGATGCCGATCTGCTTGATCGCGGCCATGTCGCGATCGGCGGGATCCCTCAGCACCTGCGCGATGGTGATCTTGGCGGCCTTGATCGCCAGCGGCGCGTTGACCGAAATGGTGCGCGCGATCTCCATGGTCGCGTCCCACAGTTCGGCGTCCGGCAGCACGCGATCGACGAGGCCGATCCGCAGCGCCTCCGTGGAGTCGATCCGCATGCCGGTATACATGATCAGCCGCGCCCAGGACGGGCCGACCAGCGACACCAGATGGCGCAGCCCGTCATAGCCGTAGGCGATGCCCAGCTTGGCGGCGGGAATGCCGAACTGGCCGCTGGCGCCGGAGATGCGGATGTCGGTCAGCATCGCGACCTGCATGCCGCCGCCGAGGCAGAAGCCGCGGATGCAGGCGATGGTCGGCTTCGGATAGTCGGCAAGCAGGGCGCGCTGGGCTGCGCTGCGCCGTGAATATTCCTCGGAGGCCTCGGCGTTGTGGCGGGTCTTCTCGAATTGGCTGATATCGGCGCCGGACACGAACGCCTTGTCGCCGGCGCCGACCAGGATCACGACGCGAACCGCCGGATCGTCGCGCAGGGCGATCAGCGCCTCGCCGAGCCCTTCCCACATCTCCAGCGACATCGCATTGCGCTTGTCGGGATTGTTGAAGGTGATGACGCCGACGCCGTCGACCACGCTTTGCAGGATCTTGCCGTCGGCAAGCGACTTGTCTGAGATGGTTGGCATGGGAGGATCCGGTCTGATTTCGGCCAGGGCTATGAGCAGGCTAGCACCCGGTTGCGAGCCGGGGCAGGGCGTTTGGAGCGCGGCGCGATTGCGTCGGCGTGTGGCAGCTCTCCCGGTAGTTGTACGGCTCGCAAAATAAACTGCCGCGTAAGGGTTGCGCCATAGAGTGCACCGCCCGCGCTCTGTCCCGGCTTAACGTTTTCCTAGTGTTTCGACGGTACGACTGTACGCACCTGCGCGCCAGGACGATGCGCGACGCGCTGGGACGCAACCCGCAGCCCTCCCGCTGCAATCGCGTCGGTAACGGATGTCCCCGCCACCAGACCGACCACGGATGTCGGTCAACCCCAGACCTCCGTGCACTCAGATCGCCTCGGGCGAAGTCCAGTCGTGTCTGTCGAAAAGTTTCTCAAGCAACGCGCGGTCAGGATCATCGTCAACGGCAGCTACACGTTGCCGAACTGGTACGATGCGCAGGGCAGACTGCGCACCTTCGCCTGCCGCACCACGCGCGTCTCGCCGTTCCGGATGATCGTGGACGTACCTGTCGTCGGCAAGGTCGGCGACCGGCTGACGTCGTATTTCGAGGAGTTCGGCAAGTTCGAAGGCTGCATCACCGACACGATGAGCGGCAGCTTCCTGGTCGAGCTCGAGATGACGCATGCGAGGCGCGAGAAGTTCGCCGACAAGTTGACCTGGATCGAGAAGAAGCAGAAGGATCCGAGTGTCCGCGAGGCGCGCAACAATCCGCGTTTTGTGCCCGTCGCGCCGCATGCCATGCTGACGCTGGCGGACGGCACCATGCAGAGCTGCTTCATCATCGACATGTCGCTGTCGGGCGCGGCGGTGTCCTCCGAGTTGCAGCCGCCGGTCGGCATGCCGCTGGCGATCGGCGCCTGCGTCGGCCGCGTGGTCCGGCATCTGCCGAACGGCTTCGCCATCAAGTTCGTCGAGTCCTACAGGCAGGGCGATCTCGGCCGCCTGATCGCGCGCAAATCCAAGGACCTGCTGCTGGCGTCCGAAGACGCGGATCCTGTTGCCTAGGGCGTGTGCTCATAAATCTGGTACGCGCGTCCGGAGATAGCGAGGTCCGAGTTGTCCTCCAAAGCAGACATCGACGGATGCCTAAGTGATGTCCGCAAAGGGCCGATTTTGTTGCAAAAGTCGGTTGCTCGCGATGGATCGTTCGGTCATGTC
>NZ_NWTG01000008.1 GCF_002532045.1 Bradyrhizobium sp. C9
CAGATCACGAGCTACTGACACCGGCGGACACGGCAACTTGACATGTCGGGCAACTCAGCGGTAGACTTCTATTATTCCGAAATCATACGGGCGGCTCGGTGTCGTCGCCCGGCTTGACCGGGCGATGACGGCGTGGACGAGGATGTAGCTTCACTTCCTCTGTATTGCTACGGCCGCAGCCGGCCGCCGCGTTCCGTGATCGCCTGCGCCAGTTCTGCGGCCGGGCCGCGTTTGGTCCGGCGGGCGGTGCGGACCACGAATTCGACGTTGCCCAGCGGAGGCAGGCCTGCCGCCGGCATTGCCTCCAGTCCGTCCGGGATCAGGCCCTGTGCCTGCGGGGTGATGCCGAGGCCAGCCAGCGCCGCAGCGCGCAGGCCGCTGAGGCTGCCGCTGGAGCAGACGATGCGCCAGGGCCGCCCGAACCGTTCCATTGCCTCGAGCACCACGCTGCGGCTGACGCTCGGCGGCGCGTAGAGGATCAGGGGCAAAGGCTGGTCGGGATCGAGCCGCATGCCGGGCGCACCGGTCCACACCAGGCGGTCCTGCCACACCAGCTGGCCCAGTGCGTCGCCGGGCCGCCGCTTGCCGAGCACGAGATCGAGCTCACCGGCGTCGAGCTGCTGGTACAGCACGGCGCTGAGACCGATCGTCAGCTCGAGATCGACCTGCGGGTGGCGGCGGACGAAGTCGCGCAGCAGATCGGGCAGGCGGGAGCTTGCAAAATCCTCCGCGGCGCCGAACCGGACCTTGCCGCGCACCTGCGACCCCGCGAAGTAATCGCGGGCGCGGGCATTGGCCTCCAGGATCGGTCGCGCAAACCCCGTCATCGCCTCGCCGTCGGCGGTGAGCACGACCGAATGGGTGTCGCGCACGAACAGGCGGCGCCCGGCGGCCGCCTCGAGCTTGCGGATGTGCTGGCTGACCGTCGACTGCTTCAGGCCGAGGCGGCGGCCGGCCTCGGTGAAGTTCTGGGTCTGCACCACGGTGAGGAAGGTTTCGAGCTGGGCCGGGTCGAGCATCGCGAGGGATCCGTCATTATACAACGTAATGACAATAACATCGGTAAGCGCGGTTCACAATCGGCGTGGGGAGGGCCATTTTCGGGACAAGGAAAGGAAGCCACCATGACCATCAGCCGCCTGCGCTCATTCGTGCCTGTCGACCCCTACATCGCCGCCATCGTCGGCATGGTTGGTCTCGCCACGCTGCTGCCGTTGCACGGACAGGGCACGGTGATCGGCGGCCATGCCACTGATGCCGCGATCGCGCTGCTGTTCTTCCTGCACGGCGCCCGGCTGTCGACCAGGGAGGCGCTGGTCGGCGCCCGGCACTGGCGCCTGCATCTCGTGATCTTCCTGTCGACCTTCGCCCTGTTCCCGCTGCTTGGGCTCGCGGCCCATGCGCTGGCGCCGCATCTGCTGACGCCGGCGCTGTGGGCGGGCGTGATCCTGATCTGCATCCTGCCGTCGACGGTGCAGTCGTCGGTCGCCTTCACTTCGATCGCGCACGGCAACGTGTCGGCGGCGCTCTGTTCGGCGACCGCCTCCAATCTGCTCGGTATCGTCGCGACGCCGCTGCTGGCAGGTGTGCTGCTCTCCAGCCATGGCGGGTTCTCCGGCAATGCCGCGCTCGACATCGTCGTGCAGCTGTTGCTGCCGTTCGTGGCGGGACAGTTGTCGCGGCCGCTGATCGGCCGCTGGGTCGAAAGGCATCATGCGATGCTCGGCCTGGTCGACCGCGGCTCGATCCTCCTGATCGTCTATACCGCGTTCAGCGACGGCGTCAGCCACGGCATCTGGCACCAGGTCAACGCAGGCCAGCTGGCCATCGTGCTCGGCCTCGATGCGCTGCTGCTCGTGATCGTGCTGCTGATCACCAATTTCGGCGGCCAGCTGCTCGGCTTCTCGCGCGCCGACCGCATCGCCATCATGTTCTGCGGCTCGAAGAAGAGCCTGGCGAGCGGATTGCCGATGGCGAGCGTGCTGCTCGCCGGGCAGTCGGTCGGCCTGATCGTGCTGCCGCTGATGCTGTTTCACCAGATCCAGCTGATGACCTGCGCCGCGCTGGCGCGGCGCTATGCCGGCGGCGACGGGATCGCCCGGTCGAGCCGGGCGATGACAGCGTGAGTGGGGTAGGCCTCACGCCACGCGAAGGCCCTTCGCGATTTCCTTCTGCGCGTCGAACTCGCGGCGCAGGCGCGCCAGCTCCTCGGCGCTGAGCGCGTCGGCGTTGCTGTAGTCGCGCTTCCAGGACGAGTCCTCGCTCCAGCGCAGCGGCGACTGCACGGTGGTCTGCGGACCAGGCGCAGTCTCGAGCACGCGCAGCGCGAGCTCCAGCGTGAGGGCCTGCGAGGGCGCGTCATGCGGCTTGCCGGCGGAGTTGCCGAGCGGGAAATCCGAGAACAGGAAGCGCGGCACCGCGGCGTGCTCGACGATATCCTTGGCGCAACCCATCACGACGGTCGGGATGCCATTGGCTTCGAGATGCCGCGCGACCAGGCTGACGGTCTGGTGGCAGACCGGGCAGTTCGGCACCAGCACCGCGGCGTCGACCTTGTCGTCTCGGCAACGCCTGAGGATTTCCGGCGCATCGGTCTCGATGGTGACGCGGTGGCTGCGGTTGGTCGGGGCGCCGAAGAAGCGCGGCGCGACTTCGCCGATCTTGCCTTCCGCGGCGAGGCGCTTCAGTTGCGCCAGCGGGAACCAGGTGCCGCTGTCGGTCGCCGTGGTGTGGATGCGGTCATAGGCGATGTGGGAAATCCGCAGATCGTGTTGCTGCGACGTGTCGCCGTCATAGACCGCATAGAATTTTGCCCCGCCATTGTATTTGGCGCCGGGGCCCTGGTCGCCTTTGGCGGGATCGAACGGTGCCGCGGTCGTGATGATCGCGACGCGGGACTGGCTCAGCGGCTTCTGCAGGGGCTGGAACGGGGCGGAGGTGTAGTGCGCCCAGCGGTACGGGGTGGTGTAGCCGATCGCCGCGTAATAATCGCGGGTACGCTTCATGTAGCCGATCGGGGCGTCGTCGTCGGGGGCAAAGCCGAGTTGATCGTCTGAAGCTGCGGCCATTTTGCGCTCCCTTTTGCGCGCCATCATTTCAGTCCATAGCTAGACCACGAGCTTGCGGTGTCAAGCCGCGCCGCGCGGGAACAGATTTGCGATGCGAACAGGTCTTTGCGCCGCATGGGTCACGCTTGTGTTGCTGGTGCCGCCGGCCGGCGCCGGCGCGGAGGACGCGCCTGCCGCAGCCCCGGCGCCACCGCCAACCGCCGAGCAGCCCGCAACGCCGCCCGCGGACAAGCCAGCCGCGCCCGCCGAGAAGCCCGCGGCCACGCCGGCGGAGCAGGCTACGCCGCCGCCGGGCGAGCAGGCCGCACCATCGGCCGAGAGACCTGCTGCTGCCACGCCCGCGACACCTGCCGAGAAGCCCGCTGCGGCAACCGACAAGCCGGCGGACGACGCGCGCGAAAGCGACACCCGCGAGGCGATGTGCCTGATGATCGAGTCGGCGGCGCGAGCCAACGATCTGCCGCTCGAATTCTTCGCGCGCGTGATCTGGCAGGAGAGCCGTTTCCAGGCCGATGCGGTTGGTCCCATGACGCGGAACGGCCAGCGGGCACAGGGCATCGCGCAGTTCATGCCGGGCACCGCCAACGAGCGCGGGTTGCTCGATCCGCTCGATCCGGTGCAGGCGCTGCCGAAGTCGGCCGAATTCCTCAGCGAGCTGCGTAACCAGTTCGGCAATCTCGGTCTCGCGGCCGCCGCCTATAATGCCGGCCCGCGCCGGATCCAGGACTGGCTCGCCGGCTCCGGCTACATGCCGCAGGAGACGCGCAACTACGTTTCCGCGATCACCGGCTCCAGCGTCGACGACTGGGCTGCCGCCGGTCGCAACGGCAAGATGCCCCAGCGTGCGCCGACCACGAGCTGCCGTGAGCTGATGGCGCTGTTGAAGCGCGCGCCGAATCCGTTCGTGGCCGGGCTCGAGCAGCACATCACGCTGTCGGCGGCCAAGGTCTGGGGCGTGCAGCTCGCCGCCGGCTTCAGCCGCGACAAGGCGCTGGCGATGTATGCCCGCGCCATCAAGCGGCTATCGAACGTGATCGGCGATCAGGATCCGAGCCTGCTCGGCTCGCGGCTGCGCAGCCGCGGCAGCGCGATGTTCTACCAGGTGCGTATCGGCGCCGACACGCGCCCCGAGGCCGACGGCCTGTGCAACCGCATCCGCAAGGCGGGCGGGGCATGCTTCGTGCTGAAGAACCGGGCGTGATCGCGTAGCTGCGGAGCCCGGATGAAGCGAAGCGAAATCCGGGATATCTCGAATGGCGCTTCGTACTATCGTCATTCCGGGGCACGCGAAGCGTGAACCCGGAATCTCGAGATTCCGGGTTCGATGCTGGCGCATCGCCCCGGAATGACGGACAGAGGTTATCCGGGCTACCAAGGCGCATACCCGCCCTGTGCAGCCGCTTGCTTGACCCATTGAGCACCGCGCCCTAAGCCGCCGACATTGCAAAACCATCCGGCTTCCCGTGGCGCTTCCTCCGCTCGATTCTCCGCAATGGCAGACCTCGTTCCGCGCCTTCCTGTGGGGCGCGCGGTCGATCGGTGCCACCGTGCTGACCCTGGTGCTGTTTGCGACCTATCTCGGCATCGGCGCGCTGGCGCATGATAGCGGCTTCTCGCTGGGCTGGACCCTGGCGAGCACGGCGTTCGTCTGGGCGGGGCCCGCGCAGATCATCGTGATCACGACGCTCGGCTCCGGCGCCACCGTGCTGCAATCGGCAATCGCGGTCACCGTCAGCGCGATCCGGCTGTTTCCGATGGTGGTGTCGGTGTTGCCGTTGATGCGCACGGAAGACACCAAGCGCCGGCATCTGATCCTGGTGGCGCATCTGACCGCAGTGACGCTGTGGGTCGAATGCTACCGCTTCCTGCCGCAGGTGCCGCGCAATCGGCGGATCGCCTTCATCCACGGGCTCGGCCTGGGGCTCGTCTCGGTCTGCCTGATCGCCAACACGATCGGCTATACGCTCGCGGCCAACCTCACGCCGCTGCTCGCCGCCGGCATGCTGATGCTGACGCCGCTCGCCTTCCTGTTCTCCACCGCGCGCAACTGCCGCGAGCTCGCCGACGTCATTGCGCTGGTGCTCGGGCTGCTGCTGTTCCCGCTGGCGGCGCTGCTGAACAGCGGCGTCGATATCCTGGTCAGCGGCGTCGTGGCGGGAACCATCGCCTACGGCGTGCACCGGGCGAGGGCGGGCATCGTGAGGGCGCGCGCATGAGCGGCTTCATCGGCGACTGGCACGCGCTTGCGATCCTGTTCGTGGCCGGCGTCATCCCCAACCAGATCTGGCGCATGCTCGGCCTGTGGTTCGGCGGCGGCATCGACGAGAACTCCGAGCTTCTGGTCTGGGTGAGGGCGGTCGCCACCGCGATCCTCGCCGGGATCATCGCGCAGATCGTGGTGCAGCCGCCGGGCGCGCTCGCGAGCGTGCCGGACTGGCTGCGTTACGGCGCCGTCGCCGCAGGATTTGTAGCGTTCATGCTGGCGAGGAAATCGATCTTCGCCGGCGTGATCGTGGGCGAAATCGTCATGCTGTCCGGCAAATACTGGCTCGGCTGATTGCGGCCACCGCATTATCCGCTACTCTCGTTCTCCAAGAAGACAATAACGGGGGAACGCCATGCGGCGACGCGCATCATCGGCCTTCATCGTGGCTCTGACTGCCTTGCTGACTGTGGCGCTGCCGGCGCGTGCCGCGGATTATCCGACGCGCCCGATCAAGCTCGTGGTGCCGTATGCCGCTGGCGGACCGACCGACGTGCTCGGCCGCATCGTCGGCGAATATCTCGGGCGCGATCTCAAGCAGGTGGTCGTGGTCGAGAACAAGGCCGGCGCGCAGGGCGCGATCGGCGCCGAGGCGGTGGCGCGTTCCGATCCCGACGGCTACACGTTGTTCGTGACGGCAGCCTCGATCTTCGTGCTCAATCCGCTGCTTTACAAGAAGCTGCCCTACGATCCGGCGAAGGATTTCCGCCTGCTGTCCGTCATCACGGATGCGCCGATGATCATGGAAGTGAATCCGTCAGTGCCCGCAAAGACGATCGCGGAGTTCGTCGCCTACGCCAAGAAGAATCCTGGAAAACTCAATTTCGGATCGGCCGGCACTGGCGGCACCGTTCACCTCGCCGGCGAGATGTTCAAGCAGATGGCCGGCGTCGAGATGACCCATGTGCCCTACAAGGGCGCCGGGCCCGCGTTGCAGGATTTGCTGTCGGGCAACATCCAGCTGATGTTCGACACGCTCGGCACCGCGCTGCCGCCGGTCAAGTCAGGCATGCTGCGCGCGCTCGGCGTCAGCTCGACCGAGCGCATTCCCGATCTGCCCGACCTGCCGACGATTGCCGAGAGCGGTTATCCCGGTTATGCGGTGAGCGTCTGGTATGGTATTGCAGCGCCGTCGAAAGTGCCTGACGAGATCGCGGGCAAGATCAAGGCGAGTCTCGACCGGGCCTTGAACGACGAGGCGTTTCGCGCTTCGCTGGTCAGGATCGGCTTTCCGCCGCTGCGCGTGAAGAGCCAGGCCGAGATCGACAGATTCGTAGGTGCCGATCGCGCGCGGTGGGCGGGCGTGGTCAAGGCGCTGAACATATCGTTGGACTGACACATGGTACGTGAAATGGAATTGCGCCAGGGCGAGGTCGCGGTCGACATGCCGGCGGCGCGCGATGCCGGGCTCGTCTTCATCGGCCGCATCCGCACGCCCTGGACCTCGCGGCTGGCGACGCCGCGGCAGGGGCGGCATGACGGTCCGGTGTGCCGGCTCGAGATCTTCGAGCCCTGGGTCGCCGCGATCAAGGGCGTCGATTTCTACTCGAACCTCGAAGTGCTGTACTGGCTGCACCAGTCGCGCCGCGACATCGTGCTGCAAAGCCCGAAGAACAACGGCAACACCCGCGGCACCTTCTCGCTGCGCTCGCCGGTGCGCCCCAATCCGATCGGGACCTCGATCGTCAAGCTGGTCGGCGTCGAAGGCAACGTCATCCTGGTGCGCGGCCTCGACTGCCTCGACGAAACGCCGCTGATCGACGTCAAGCCCGACCGCTGCGAGTTCACGCCGCTAGCTCCGCCGCAGGCCGGGGATTTCGAGACGGAGTGAGCCGTTATTCGGGGGCGATGCCACGCATCGAGCCCGGAGTCTCGAGATCCCGGTTCGTCGCTACGCGCCGCCCTCAGGTGCGCAATTGCGCACCGGGGGATGACGCCGATGGCGTCACTTCAACGCCGCGATCAGCTTCGCCGCATGCGCCTCCAGCACCTTGCCGTCTTCCTTGTGACTCGCGGGCGGCAGCAGCGCGACACCGTCCTTGCGCGGCATCACGTGCATGTGCAGATGGAACACGACCTGGCCACCGGCGGGCTCGTTGAATTGTTGCACGGTGATGCCGTCGGCCTCGAACGCCTTCATTCCGGCGGCGGCGATCTTGTGGGCGGCGCGTGCGACGTGGGCGTAGTCGTCCGGCGTGATGTCGAGGATGTTGCGGGCAGGGGCCTTCGGAATGACGAGCGTATGCCCGGGCGAGCGCGGCATGATGTCGAGGAAGGCGAGCACGTGCTCGTTCTCGTAGACCTTGTAGGACGGAAATTCGCCGCGCAGGATTTTTGCGAAGGGGTTGCTGTTGTCATAGGCGGCGGGCATGGCGGCGGCTCCCTGGATTTTGCAAGTCTGTATCTGAAAATCTAATTTCTCGGTCGCGAGGCAAACGTCAAGCGTCGTCGTCGACGGTCTTGCGGAACGGGCCGGCCTCGGTGAGCTCGCGGCCGACCTCGGCGACATAATCACGTTCACGCTTGAGGTAATCGGCGATCGCGCGGCGCAGGCCGGGATCGGCGATGAAATGCGCCGAATAGGTGGTCTGCGGCAGGTAGCCGCGCGCCAGCTTGTGCTCGCCCTGCGCGCCGGCCTCGACCACCTTGAGCCCGCGCTGAACCGCGAAATCGATCGCCTGGTAATAGCAGACCTCGAAATGCAGGAACGGGTGATGCTCGATCGCGCCCCAGTTGCGGCCGAACAGCGTATCCGAGCCGATGAAGTTGATGGCGCCGGCGATCCAGCGCCCGTTGCGCTTGGCCATGACCAGCAGCACGTCCCGGCTCATGCTCTCGCCGATCAGCGAGAAGAACTCCCGGGTCAAATACGGCCGGCCCCATTTGCGCGAGCCGGTCTCCATGTAGAACTCGAAGAACGCATCCCACGCGTCCTCGGTGATATCGGAGCCGGTCAGCCAGTGGATGGTGATCCCGGCGGTCACGGCCTCGCGGCGTTCACGCTTGATGCCCTTGCGGTGACGCGAGTTCAGCGATCCCAGGAAATCGTCGAAGGTCTTGTAGCCCTGATTGTGCCAGTGGAACTGCTGGTCGGTCCGTTGCAGGAAGCCGTGCGCGCCCAGGAACTTTGCCTCGTCCTCACGGGCAAAGGTGACGTGCACGGAGGAAGCGTCGGTGGCACTGCAGAGCGCCCGCAGGCCCCGCGCCAGCGCCGAGCCGATCACTTCGCGGTCGACGCCGTCGCGGATCAACAGCCGGGGCCCGGTGGCGGGCGTGAAGGGGACGGAGACCTGCAGCTTCGGATAATAGCTGCCGCCGGCGCGGTGATAGGCCTCGGCCCAGCCGCGGTCGAACACGTATTCGCCCTGCGAATGCGATTTCAGATAGCAGGGAACGACGCCGACGATCCGGCCGTCGAGCTTTGCGATCAGATGCCGCGGTCCCCAGCCGGTTCGCGGGCAGGCCGAGTTGGAGGCTTCGGCGGCGGCGAAAAAGGCGTGGGAAACGAAAGGGTTATAGCTCGAACTTGCGGTCGTCTGGCAATCGCCTGCGACAGCGGGCGAGGCCAGCGTGTCGAGGTTGTGGATGCTGTCAGCATCCGTCTTCGGATTGGCGCAGGCATCCCATTCGGCGGCCGGAATGCCGCCGATGTCAGCTACAGCCTCTAGGGTGATTTCAGACGACGCCATCGAGAGTGAAGACCGGTGCCTCTTTTGAGCATGATCTTTCCGGAACAGCTGGCTCCACTTCCGGATCATGCTCCGCATTCCGCCATCGCCGATGACGACCAACTCCCGACAACATCGTGCGTCGCAGCGACGAGTTCAAGACTGCCGGCGACAACTCAGGTTCCCGGCACAAACCCCTCGAAAATCATCTGGTCGGCGTAGCGGGCCGCGCGCTCGCGCTGCTCCGCCGTGCGCACCGTCCAGGCCAGCAGCGGGCAGCCGAACACGTTGCGGGCAATCCAGGGGGCCGGCGCCGGCAGCTGGTTGACCCAGAAGGCAACGAAATGCGGCTCGGTCTTGAAGCCGTGGCGCAGGTACAGCATGCCGTCGCGCTGCGCCGGCGTCAGCTTGGTCCAGGAACTGTCGTCATAGGTCCGCTGCGCGGTGATGCCGCGCGGCAGGTTCGGCATGGTCTCGCGCAATGCCAGCACCTGGTCGGGGTCGAACGACATGCCGACGACAGGGCCGGCATAGGACGACAGCACCTCGGCCATCCGTCGAACCAGCTTGCGGTCGCCGTCGAAATGGCTCTTGACCTCGACCACCAGCGGCACACGGCCGGCGACCAGCGCGCAGAGGTCGCCGAGCGTCATCATCTGCTCGGAGCTGTTCTTGAATTTCACCGCCTTCAGCTCGGCTGCGGTCTTGGTCGACAGCAGGCCCGAGCCTTCGGTGAGGCGGCCGAGCGCATCGTCGTGATGCACCATCGCCTCGCCGTCGGCGGTGAGCTGGATATCGCACTCGATCGCGAAATTGCCTGACACCGCGGCGGTGGCCGCGGCCGGCATGTTCTCGATGACGCCGCGTGCGGCATCGTGCAGGCCGCGATGGGCGACCGGCCGTTTGGTCAGCCACTCAGGGGCGCGCATCGCTCAGGCGACTTCGAACACGCCTTCGACCTCGACCGCGGCGTCCGCAGGCAGCGAGGCGACGCCGACGGTGGTGCGGGCATGGCGGCCCTTGTCGCCGAACGCTGCGACCATCAGGTCGGAGGCGCCGTTCAGCACCTTCGGTCCGTCGAAGAAGTCCGGCGCCGAGTTGATGAAGCCGCCGAGCCGCACCACGCGCACGACCTTGTCGAGATCGCCGAGCGCCGCCTTGACCTGGGCCAGGAGGTTGATCGCGCAGCCCTGCGCCGCGGCGACGCCTTGCTCGAGCGTGACGCCGGCGCCTAACTTGCCGTTGGCGATCAGCTTGCCTTCGGCGTTGAAGCAGACCTGGCCCGAGACGAACAACAGGTTGCCGCTGCGGACGAAGGGGACGTAATTCGCGACCGGGGAGGTCGGCTGGGGAAGTGTGATGCCCTGTGACGCCAGTTTCTGTTCGACGGTACCCGCCATTTTTGTTCCCCAATTGGATTTGCACGAAGCCTGAAACGCGGTCAGGACCAAGTTTGTTTCGATTGTTTCGCGCATCGTGCCCCCGGTTGCAAGCGACGGTAAGGTGAGGGCGGCGCGGCCGTGCCGTGCGGAATCGCACGGAAAGCCGCCGGAAATGACGGCAAATTCGCTGGGCACATTGCTATTTTGTCAGATTTGCCCCAGTTGCGGCGCAATACCACCGTCACTATTGTGACGAATCCCTGCCTCCTTGAGGAAAAACCATGACCTTGCCGTTTCGGAATCCGTCGCGTGCCCTGGTGCTCACGATCGCCGTTGCTGCAGGATCCGGTCTGGTCCAAGGGTCTAGCGCCACTGCGGCCGGCGGGCCGTTTCTGGCGCATCAGGCGCTTTACGATCTGAGCCTCGTGAAATCGCGCGGCTCCAATTCGGTCAGCGATGCGCGCGGGCGCATCCTCTACAATTTCTCCGGTAGCTCCTGTGAAGGCTACACTTCCGAATTCCGCCAGGTGTCCGAACTCGACAGTGGCGAGGGCAAGGTGACGCTGTCCGATCTGCGTTCCTCGTCCTGGGAGGACGCGTCGGGCAAGAGCTACCGCTTCAAGATCGACACGCGGATGAACGACAGCGACTCGTCGCCGGTCGACGGGATCGCCGAGCGCATCGGCGATCATATCACCGTGAAGCTGACCCAGCCGGTGAAGAAGACGTTCAATCTCGACGGCAAGATCGTGTTCCCGACCGAGCAGATCCAGCACATCATCGCCGCCGCCCGCGACGGCAAATCGGTGCTCGAACAGACCGTCTATGACGGCTCGGACAATGGCGAGAAGGTCTACAACACGCTGACCGTGATCGGCCGGCCGATCGGAGGCGATCGCGCGCCTTCCTCGCCCGATCCGTCGACGGCGAGCGATGCGATGAAGGCCATGACGCGCTGGCCGGTGACGGTGAGCTACTACGACAGCGACGCGCGGGCCAAGGACGGCGAGCAGACGCCGGTCTACGCGATGTCGTTCGAACTCTACGAGAACGGCGTCTCCCGCGCGCTGGTCCTGGACTACAACGATTTCGTGATCTCGGGCGCGCTGGACAAGTTCGACGTCAAGGATTCCAAGCCCTGCAAGTGAGGGGTGGCGATCGCCACTCACTCCTCCGTGTCGTCCCGGCGAAGGCCGGGACGACGGCTGAGCAAGCCTTGCACGACCGCACTGGCCGGAACCATCAGACACGAGTACGCTTCCCAAAACACGCGTGTGTCAGGGAGGCACCTCATGAGTAAATCAGACCATCTGCGCCCCAGCGGCCTGCATCACAATCCGGCTTACTCCCACGTCGTCGTCGCGACGGGTGCGCGCACGATCTACATTTCCGGACAGGTTTCCACCGACGAGGAGGGCCGGGTGGTCGGCGCCGGCGATCTCGCCGCACAGACCACGCAGGTGATGCAGAACCTCGGCATGGCGTTGAAAGCCGCCGGGGCGAACTATTCCAACATCGTCAAGATCACGACCTTCGTCGTCGGCTACAGGCCGGAGCTACGCCCGATCATCGGCAAGGCGCGCTCCGCATTCTTCGAGGGCATGGAGCCGCCGGCCTCCACGCTCGTCGGCGTCACCGCGCTCGCGGCGCCGGAATGGCTGATCGAGATCGAGGCGGTGGCCGTCGCGGATTGATCCAGGTCGTCATGCGCGGGCTTGACCCGCGCATCTATCGCTCGTTGAAGAGTCTGTCTGGATGGATGGCCGGATCAAGTCCGGCCATGACGATCGATTACTCCTCCGCGCTCTTCCCCGGCCCCTCATAGGCAATGCCGCGGATTACGGCGGCGTTGCCGAACTTCTTCCGCAGATTGTCGATCGCGCGTTCGGCGTGCGCCGAGCGGCGGTCGAGCATGTCGGAATCGTTGGCCTGCGAGCCCGGGCGCAGCGCGCTGACGCCGGCGCCCATCAGGCGGAAAGCGGTGCCGTCGATCTCCCTGGCCAGCATCTCCCGCGTCACCGCAAAGATCTTTGCGGCCAGTTGGGTCGGGGTCTGGATCGATTGTGAGCGGGTGCGCTGGCGGAAATCGGCGGTCTTCAGCTTCAGCGTGATGGTGCAGCCGGAGAGGTCGCTGCTCTTCAGCCGCGCCGAAGTTTTCTCCGACAGCTTCCAGAGCAGTTTTTCCAGTGTCGCGAAGTCGCGGATGTCGGTTTCGAAGGTGGTCTCGCTCGAAATCGTCTTGGCGCCGCGATCGGGCACCACGCTGCGGTCGTCGATGCCGCGCGCCAGCCGCCACAGCCTGCGGCCTTCGCTGGCGAACTGCTTCATCAACTCGTTCTCGTCGGCGCGCTGCAGGTCGGCGATCACGCGGAAGCCGCGCTGCACCAGCTTCTCTTGCGTCGCGGGGCCGACGCCGTAGATGAAGCCGACCGGCTTGCTTGCGAGCATCTCGCGCGCCTCGTCCTGGTCGAGCGCGGCGAAGCCCCTGGGCTTGTCGAGGTCGGAAGCGATCTTGGCGAGGAACTTGTTGCAGGACAGCCCGACCGACACCGTGATGCCGATGTCGCGCTCGACGTCGCGGGCAAATTTGGCGAGCACCTTGGCCGGGATCATGCCGTGGACGCGCTGCGTGCCGGCAAGATCGAGGAAGGCCTCGTCGATCGACAGCGGCTCGACCAGCGGCGTCAGCGCCTGCATCGCCTGGCGCACCTCGCGCCCGACCCGGACATATTTCGCCATGTCGGGCGGAATCACGGTGGCGTCGGGGCAGAGTTCCAGCGCCTTGAACATCGGCATCGCCGAGCGGACGCCGTAGGTGCGGGCGATGTAGCACGCCGCCGACACCACGCCGCGCTTGCCGCCGCCGATGATGACGGGGCGGTCGGCGATCTCAGGATTGTCGCGCTTCTCGACGGTGGCATAGAACGCGTCGCAGTCGATATGCGCCAGCGCCAGCGCGGGCAGGGTGCGATGACGCACCAGCCGGGGGGAGCCGCAATGGCTGCATCGCTTCACCTTGATATCGAGATCGCCGAGGCAGTCTCGGCAGAAACTGAGGGGGCCGTCGGAAGCTGGCGCTGCCGTCGTCACGGCACGTCGCGCTCCCATTTCGGGTCGCCCAGCACCTGATGGGCGGCAGCGATGTTGGTCGGGTGAAGTTCGGAGGCCTGCGCGAACGCCTTCACGGTGGCATCGTCGCGCATCACGAAATCGAGCACGCTCGCAAGAAATTGAGGATTGGACGCAGCGTTCCGCAGCGTCTCCGGACCGATTCCGGTTTCGGCCAGGAACAGGCCCAGCCGCTCGGGATCGCCGGCAATGAAGCCGAGCGCCTGAATCGCAACGATTTCAGCGACTTCCCGGGGGTTGTGAACAGGCTTTTTCAACGCGCCGGTTTGCCTTTCCGTTAACTTATGGTCTCTAATGAGAGGCCCATCATGCCCGAGTCTTCCGCATGTGTTCAAGCAACGGAAACCACGCTGCGGAAGTTGGACTACGGGTTAACGGGTTAGAGCGATTCTGGCGCTAGTTTGAATTCACATTTTCGACGCGCTCCGCGCGCGGTGCGTGAGGTGCCGCAGCCGGGCCTGTTTCCTAAGTCTGGGAGGGACGGGATGGCCAAAACCGTCCTGATCGTGGAGGACAACGAGCTCAATATGAAGCTCTTTCGCGATCTGTTGGAAGCGCATGGCTATCAGACTTCGGGCACCAGCAATGGCTTCGAAGCGCTCGATCTCGTCCGCAAGCTGCGACCCGACCTCATCCTGATGGATATTCAACTGCCCCAGGTGTCCGGCCTGGAGGTTACGCGCTGGATCAAGGACGATCCCGATCTGCGCACGATTCCGGTGGTCGCGGTGACCGCCTTCGCCATGAAGGGCGATGAAGAGCGCATCCGCGAGGGCGGCTGCGAAGCCTATTTGTCCAAGCCGATCTCGGTCGGCAAATTTATTGAGACTGTCCGACGCTTTATCGGATAGGGGAGTTGTGGTGCCATGTCCGCGCGTATCCTCGTCGTCGATGACGTTCCGGCGAACGTCAAGCTGTTGGAAGCCCGGCTGTCCGCCGAATACTTCGACGTGCTGACCGCTTCCAACGGGACCGAGGCGCTGGAAATCTGCGCGCGCGCCGAATGCGACATCATCCTGCTCGACGTCATGATGCCGGACATGGACGGCTTCGAGGTCTGCCGACGCCTGAAGTCGAATCCGGCGACCCACTTCATCCCCGTCGTCATCGTCACTGCGCTCGACAGTCCCGCCGATCGCGTGCGCGGCCTCGAGGCCGGCGCCGATGACTTCCTGACCAAGCCGGTGTCCGACGTCGTGCTGATCGCGCGCGTGCGCTCGCTGACGCGCCTGAAGATGATGACCGATGAGCTGCGCATGCGCGCCATCACCTCGCTCGAGATCGGCATGCAGGCGCCCGAGCGCAGCGCGATCGCCGATCGCGGAACGGGCGGCCGCATCCTGCTGGTCGACGACCGGCCGTCGTCCTACGAGAAGCTGGCGCCGATCCTCTCCGCCGAGCACACCGTCGACGTCGAAACCAATCCGGCGGAAGCGCTGTTTCACGCCGCCGAGGGCAATTACGACCTCCTGATCGTCTCGCTCAGCCTCGACAATTTCGATGGCCTGCGGCTGTGCAGCCAGGCCCGCTCGCTGGAGCGCACGCGCCAGGTGCCGATTCTCGCGGTTTCGGATGCCGACAACAATGCGCGGCTGATGCGCGGGCTCGAGATCGGCGTCAACGACTATCTGCTGCGCCCGGTCGACAAGAACGAGCTGTTGGCGCGTGCGCGCACCCAGATCCGCCGCCGCCGCTACACCGACCATCTGCGCGACAACGTGCAGAACTCGATCGAGATGGCGATTACCGATGCGCTGACCGGCCTCAATAACCGGCGCTACATGGAGAGCCACCTCGCGACCCTGGCGGAGCAAGCCTCGATCCGCGGCAAGCCGCTGGCGCTGATGATCCTCGACATCGACTACTTCAAGGCGATCAACGACACCTACGGCCATGACGCCGGCGACGATGTGCTGCGCGAATTCGCGGTTCGCATCCGCAAGTCGATCCGCGGCATCGATCTCGCCTGCCGCTATGGCGGCGAGGAGTTCGTGATCGTGATGCCGGAGACCGATCTGCATGTCGCCGGCATGGTCGCAGAGCGGCTGCGCCGCTCGATCGCGGGCGAGCCGTTTGCCGTCGACAAGGGCGGCAAGAGGATCACGGTCACGATCTCGATCGGGCTCACCACCCTGGAACGCAAGGGCGAGCAGGTCGCCGACGTGCTCAAGCGCGCCGACACCGCGCTCTATCGCGCCAAGCACGATGGCCGCAACCGCGTGGTATCTGCGGCGGCGTAGCGCGCGTCACGCTCTTCGTATCCTCCGTCGTCGTACCCTGCGAAAGCGGGGTATCCAGTACGCCGTGGCTTCTCGTTTCAAGCGTCACTGCATCCGGAATACCGGGTCACCCGCTTTCGCGGGTGACGACAGGTAGATGAAGCTATCGCCCGCGCTTCACCGCGTCATAGGCCAGCCGCTTGAACTCGAACGAGAACGGATGGACGAACGCCATCTGGCGCTGCGCCATCATGACGCCGGCAATACCCTTCTTGGGCGAAATCCACCACTGGGTGCCCGCGACGCCACCCCAGTAGAATTCGCCGGCCGCGTCGGGATGATCGATCGGCGAGGGGGTGAGGATCAGGCCACCGGCAAGCCCGTGCGCCTTGCCAGGTTGCTCGCCCATCATCGCGAAGCGGATCCACTGTCCTTCGGGCAACTGGTTGGACATCATCGCGGCGATCGTGTCCGGCTTCAGCAGGGTCGGTCCTCCCGGCAGCAGGCTGCGGATCAGCGCGACCATGTCGGGCAGCGTCGACACCAGGCCGCCGCCGCCATTGAGCCTTGCGACCGGGCGCAGATAGGCGCCGGGGAACGGCGCATTGTCGGTGCGGGTGAGACCCGGCTTCATCGGCTCCATCAGATCCGCACCGGCGTAGTACGCGACGAGGCGCCCCTGATCCTGCTCCGGAACGACGAAGCCGGTATCGACCATGCCGAGCGGATCGAGGATGCGCGCCTTGATGAAATTGTCGAAGGTCTGGCCGCTGACGACTTCCACCAGCCGTGCCACGACGTCGATCGCAAGCGAATATTCCCACGAGGTGCCCGGCTGATAGATCAGCGGCAGATCGGCCAGCACGTCGACCATTTCAGCCAGGGTCGTGTTGGGATTGTGCACGCCGCGCTCGTTGAGCGCCTTGAAAATGACGGTGCCGGGATCAAAGAAACCGTAACTCAAGCCGGCGCTGTGGCTGAGCAATTGGCGGATGGTGATCGAACTCTTCGCGGGCTCGGTTTGATCGATCGACGTCGCGCCTTTCAGCAGGACCTTGCGGTTGCGGAGCTGCGGGATGAATTTCTCGATCGGATCGTCGAGCTGGAAGCGGCCATCCTCGAACAGCAATAGCGCCGCGCAGGAAGTGATCAGCTTGGTGTTGGAGAATACCCGGAAGATGTGGTCGGTGCGCAGCGGGGTCTGCGCTTCCTTGTCGGCCCATCCGACACAGCCCGTGTCGGCGATGTCGCGCCCGACCAGAACCGACCAGGAGATTCCGGACAGCAGATTGTTGTCGATATAGCGCTGCATGGCGGCGCGCGCCGGCGCGAAATCGTAGCCGGTGGCCGTCACCTTCAGATCTTCCATGGTCGCTCCCCAGTTGTGCCGCAGGTTGTCGCGCGGTCGCCGTCAATCTCGCCTGACGGAATATCCAATCGGGTATGCCGTCGCGTGCCGTCACGCTACCAACCAAACCGGACTTGTGTACGCAACCGGATTTATCTAGTGCGCTTGTTGTCCGCAGGCGCGGCGCCGCCCACCTTGACGCCCGCATTCGCCAGCAGCACGCGGGCGGCTTCCTTGGCCGCGCGCGCCATGGCCGGATCGTCGCGCACCAGGTCCTGCGCGATCGAGCCGTCGACCAGCAGCGTCAGCTGGGTCGCAAGTGCCTCGGCATCGGCGACGCCGAGCTGCCGCAGCAGATCGCGAAACCAGACTCGGCGGCTTTCCTTGAAGGCGACGGCGATATTGCGGACGGTGCGGTCCTCGTCGTCCGGCCCGAGCTCGGCGACCGCGTTCACGAAAGGACAGCCGCGAAAATCCTTCGCCGAGAAACGCCGCTCCAGCGAATCGAAGGTTGCGAGAATCTGCTCGGCCGGCGGCTTGTCGGACGCGCGGGGCTGCACGAAGCGGCGCTGCAGATAGGCCTCGATCAGCGCATCCTTGGACGGGAAGTGATTGTAGAGCGTGCGTTTGCTGATGCCGATCTCGGCCGCGATGGTGTCGACGCCGATGGCACGAATGCCCTGCAGGTAGAACAGTTTGTCGGCGGTCTCGAGGATCCGCTCTTTCATGGTCTGTTTGGGAGGCGGGGAAGCCATGCGCCGGCCGTGATCCTCTTCGCTTGACAGTTGGCCCCCTGTATAGCCTAAGTACACAGGTCTGTGTAACCAAAACACGCGTGAATCGCAGGCCGTGGCATTCGTGCCGCGCCGTCATGGGAGAATAAGAACAATGCCCCTGTTGCAGGTCCTGCGTCCCACGCTTCCCATTCTGATCGGCGCCTCCATCATGCTCACGCTGAGCATGGGGCTGCGGCAGAGCCTCGGCATCTTCATGCAGCCGCTGACGCACGACATCGGCATCTCGGTGTCGCATTTCACGCTGGCGCTGGCGGTGCAGAACCTCGCCTGGGGCTTCCTGCAGCCGTTCGCGGGCGCGATGACGGTGCGTTACGGCTTCCGCCCGATCATGGTGGTCGGTGCGCTGGCTTACATCGCGGGCCTCGTTCTGATGACGACGGCGCATGGCCTCGTCGCCATCATGATCGGCGCCGGTGTGCTGATCGGCCTGTCGCTGGCCTGCACCGCGAATGCGATCGCGATGTCGGTTGCGGCACGCGCGGTGTCGGAGACGGTGCGCTCGACCGTGCTCGGCATGGTCTCCGCCGCGGGCTCGCTCGGTGCGTTACTGTCGGCGCCGATCGGCCAGATGCTCAATGAAGGGTTCGGTTGGCGGGTCGGGCTTGCCGGATTCGTCATCCTGTCGATCGGGATGATTCCAGCCGCGCTATATGCCGGCCGCGTCGACAAGATCCCGCTGCCGAAGCCGGCGGCCGATGATATCGGCAACGCCACCGCGGCGACCGCGGCCAAGACCGCGTTCGGCAACGCGTCCTTCGTGGTGATGACCTGCGCCTACATGGTCTGCGGCATGCAGCTCGTCTTCCTCACCACGCACCTGCCGTCGTATCTGGCGATCTGCGGACTCGATCCGATGCTGAGCGCGCAGACGCTCGGCATGATCGGCGGCTTCAACGTGCTAGGCTCGCTGTTCTTCGGCTGGGCCGGCCAGCGCTGGAACAAGCTCGCGCTGCTCGGCGGCATCTACATCCTGCGCTCGCTGGCGCTGGCCTGGTACTTCATGCTGCCGGCAACGCCGGGCTCGACCTTGCTGTTCGGGGCCATCATGGGCTTCCTTTGGATGGGCGTCGGTCCGCTGGTCGCGGGCGCGGTGGCCGAGATGTTCGGTCTGCGCTGGCAGGCGATGATCCAGGGCCTTGCCTTCATGAGCCACCAGGTCGGCAGCTTCCTCGGTGCTTATGGAGGAGGGGTGATCTACGACTCGCTCGGCTCCTACACCATGGCCTGGCGGATCGGCGTCGCGCTCGGTCTTGCCGGTGGCATCATCCAGGTCGCGTTCGCGCTGATCCGCCCGGCGCAACCGCCGCTGCTCAAGGCCGCCTAGCTTCCGATCCCAGCCACCGGCGACTCCCCCATGCGAGGGCAGTCGCCGGTGGCTGCCTATTTTTCCATCGAACGTTTGCTCCGAGAACGGGCAATGGAGCGCGAAGCCGTTCCGGTCGCGCATCGAAGTAGCAGTGCTTTCAAAACGTTACGCAGCACGCTGTCGTGGCACGAATCTTGTTTCAATTTGGCTAGAAATCGTGCCGGAACCCGCCGCTGAGGTTCCGGCCTGGGGACCCATGGGAAGGGCTGGCCGCGATGAGGCTAGTCGCCGTCATTCTCCAGCCATCCGCGCACCACGGCCTTCGCCGCGCCGCCGAGCAGGAGGCCTTTGTGCCTCACGTCCGGTCTGATGCCGCGGCCTTGCGGCTTCGCGCCGTCGGCACCCCCGATGCCCGGGGCGCGCTGCGCCCATTCCGAACACCAGCATTTCTTGTGATGGGAGGACGATGATGGAGTCTGCGACATACACGCGCCCGAAGCTCGTGAGAATCCTGGTTGCGCTGCTGGGAGTGGCAGTTCTTTGCCTGCTGTTCAGCGACCTCGCGCTGGCCGAGGATGCGGCGGTACCGCCGGCCTGCGGCGGCAAGATCCTCGAGAAGTGCACGCCGAATTCCGGCGACACCGCCTGGATGCTCACGTCAGTCGCGCTCGTCCTGATGATGACGGTCCCGGGGCTCGGCCTGTTCTATGGCGGCATGGTGCGCAAGAAGAATGTCGGTGACACCGTGATGACCAGCTTCGCCGTCACCTGCCTGGTCACGATCCTGTTTGCCGTCATCACCTACAGCCTGGCGTTTCGTGCCGGCACGCCGTTCATCGGCGGTCTGGATCGGATGTTCCTCAAGGACATCCTGAGCGACATAGGCAAGGGCGGCATCGGCAATCCCAATCCGCTCGCCGCGACCATCCCCGAGTCGGTCTACATCTGCTTCCAGATGACCTTCGCCATCATCACGCCGGCGCTGATCGCCGGCGCGTTTGCCGAGCGGATGAAGTTCTCCGCGATGCTCTGGTTCATCGGGCTGTGGGCGATCTTGGTTTATGCGCCGATCGCGCACTGGGTCTGGGGTCCTGACGGGATCTTCTCGGCGGGCAACGACGCTGCCTATGTCAAGGTTCTCGATTTCGCCGGCGGCACCGTGGTGCACATCAATGCCGGCGTCGCGGGCCTGATGTGCGCCATCATGCTCGGCAAGCGCGTCGAGACCGGGCCGGCGCACAACATGGTGCTGACCTTCATCGGCGCCTCGCTGCTGTGGGTCGGCTGGTTCGGCTTCAACGCCGGCTCCGCGGTCACGGCCGGAATGCAGGCGGGCATGGCCATGCTGGTGACCCAGATCGCGACCGCCGTGGCGGGCTTCACCTGGATGCTGGTGGAGTGGGCATTGAAGGGCAAGCCGACCGTCGTCGGCATCTGCTCGGGTGCCGTCGCGGGCCTCGTCGCGATCACGCCGGCCTCCGGCTTCGTCGGGCCGGTCGGCGCTTTCGCCATCGGCATCGCCGCCGGCGTCTGCTGCTATTGGGGATGCACCGGCTTGAAGCGCATGTTCAGCTACGATGATGCGCTGGACTGCTTCGGTGTCCATGCCCTCGGCGGCATCGTCGGTGCGCTGCTGACCGGGGTATTCGCGGTCGAGCAGTATGGTGGTACGGCCGGCGTTCTGGAGGGAAATCCCGGGCAGTTCATCAATCAATGCATCGGCGTCGCGACGGTTTTCGTGTATGATGCCGTGGTGAGCCTGATCATCCTGTTCGTGATCAATCTCTTCGTCGGGCTTCGCGTGACGCGGGATATCGAGCGCGAAGGGTTGGATCTGGCACTGCACGGCGAGGTCGTGCAGTAGACTTTGGCGGCGTTCCGCACAGCCGGTGATCTTCGCCGGCTGGCGCGGATCAAAGCTGTTCGAGGTGATCCGATGAACTGGTTCTATTGGAACACAGCGTGGTCGCTGTTCTTCAGCCTCATTTGGTTCATGACCATCACACACAATCCGGATGCGCGTATCGCGGACGCGCATCTGAGCGATGAGGCGTTCAAGGGCTAGCTCCGGTAGTAGCGCCACATCCTGAGGAACGTCCGGTGGATTTCGTCGGGCGTCCGGTCGAATGGCTCGAGACTGACGCGGACCACGCCACGATGGTCCATGCGCCACGGCAAGCGCATCAGCAGCCGATAGGCCGGCCGCTTGCGCCAATCGGCCACCAGGGCGCTGCCGAGCGGCCCATTGAGTGCGATCTGCAATTCGTGAACGGTCATCGCGCGCTCGGCGATCTCGACGAGATCGATGCGCGTGATGGCGCGCCAGCGGATCAGCCCGAAGGCCTGGATGAAGATGCCGTACTGGTTGGCCCCGATGGTCGGGCGACCGGCCTCCAGCAGAGGGATGTTGTAATAGGTGAAGCCGGCCGCTGCCGCCGCCGGCGCCAGCCAATACAGCGCGCCGGTGATCCAGCTTGCGGTCAGGAAGATCGCGGCGAGAGCAGCCGTGACATAGACCGGAAAGTAGGTGTCCTCGCGGCCGTAGGCGACCGAGTAACCGCCGACGTTTCCCTCGTCCAAGCTTGCGATCATCTGAGCCCTGCGCCCGGACTGGTCCGGGAATCATGCGTGATGACGCTAGGCCACAAAGCAAAAACGGGGCCGCGAGGGCCCCGTTTGAAACGCCGGAAGCAGGCGATCTTACTTGATCTTGGCTTCCTTGAACTCGACGTGCTTGCGCGCGACCGGGTCGTACTTCTTCTTGACCAGCTTGTCGGTCATGGTGCGCGAATTCTTCTTGGCGACGTAATAGAAGCCGGTATCGGCCGTCGACACGAGCTTGACCTTGATGGTGACCGCTTTGGCCATGTGCAAAACCTCGAAAATGCAGGGATATCGGGAGCCGGCCAAATCGGCCCGCGTTTGGCCGGGAAACTAGCCAGAAACCGCCCAAAGTCAAGGATTTCCGAGCCAAAACCAGCCCGATTCCGGGCCGATTACCCCTCGAAGAACTGATTTTTGGGCCGCGGCAGGCCCAAATTCTCGCGCAGGGTCCGCCCTTCGTACTGGTTACGGAAAATCCCGCGCTTTTGCAGTTCCGGGACCACCTTGTCGACGAACTCGAACAGGCCCTGCGGCAGATAGGGGAACATGATGTTGAAGCCGTCGCTGCCGCGGCCGGTCAGCCATTCCTCCATCTGGTCGGCGATGCTCTGCGGTGTACCGACGAAGGCAAGCCCGCCATAGCCGCCGACGCGCTGGGCGAGCTGGCGCACGGTGAGCTTGTCGCGCGCGGCGATATCGACGAGGCGCTGCCGGCCGCTCTTGCTGGCATTGGTCTCCGGGATCGGCGGCAACTGACCGTCGGGATCGAAGCCGGATGCATCGGTGCCGAGAATCACCGAGAGCGAGGCGATCGCGCTGTCGTAATGCACGCGGCTGTCGAGCAGTGCGCGCTTCTCCCTGGCTTCCTCGACACTGTCGCCGACCACGACGAAGGCGCCGGGCAGGATCTTCAGATGCTCGGGATCGCGGCCGATCTTCTCCATGCGGCCCTTGATGTCGGCATAGAGCTTCTGTCCGTCGGCAAGACTGCCACCGCCGGTGAACACGGCCTCCGCCGTCTCGGCCGCAAGCTGCCTGCCGTCGTCGGAAGCACCGGCCTGCACGATGACAGGCCAGCCCTGCACGGGGCGGGCGATGTTCAGCGGGCCGCGCACCGAGAGATATTTGCCCTTGTGATTGAGCACATGCATCTTGTCGGGATCGACGAACAGCCCGGACTCGACGTCGCGCACGAACGCATCGTCGGCGAACGAATCCCATAAGCCCGTGACGACGTCGTAGAACTCGCGGGCGCGCCTGTAGCGCTCGGCGTGTTCCATGTGATCGTCGAGGCCGAAATTCAGCGCCGCGTCCGGATTGGACGTGGTGACGATATTCCAGCCGGCGCGGCCGCCGGAGATGTGGTCGAGCGAGGCGAAGCGCCGGGCGACGTGATAGGGCTCGTCGAAGGTGGTCGAGCCGGTCGCGATCAGGCCGATATTCTCGGTGACGGCCGCGAGTGCCGACAGCAGCGTGAACGGCTCGAACGACGTCACGGTGTGGCTGCGCTTCAGCGCGTTGATCGGCATGTTGAGCACGGCCAGATGGTCGGCCATGAAGAAGGCGTCGAACTTGCCGGCCTCGAGCTTTCGGATCAGCGTCTTGATGTGGTCGAAGTTGAAATTGGCGTCGGGCCAGGCCCCGGGATAGCGCCAGGCGCCGGTGTGGATGCTGATCGGCCGCATGAATGCGCCGAGCTTGAGTTGACGCTTCGCCATTGCCCCGTTCCGTTCTTGATGTCGTTAGCGGAACAGATAGGGAGGCCCTTCGCGGCGCGCCATCGGGAAGATTATTTTGTTTTTGCGTGTCCTCTCGACACTGTCATTCCGGGGCATCGCGCAGCGATGAACCCGGAATCTCGCGCCACAACTTCTGGATTCCGGGTTCGTCGCTTTGCGCCGCCCCGGAATGACCGGGTGATATCACGCCCCCAGCACGTCCTTCTGCATCTTGCCGCTATAGAAATGGAAGAACGGCACCGGCGCGTCGTGACGCAGCGGGCCGGTCGCGAGGCGGCGGTCGAGCTCGGCGAGCACATTCTTGGTCATGGCGTGCGCGTCCGCGAGCGGCTCGGAGCCGATCTCGACCCACACGAGCTCGACCAGCTCGGCGTCGGCATGCACCACGCCTTCGACACGATGCGCGATGGTTGAGGCATCGGCGGTGAAGAAGCGGGTGTCGAAGCGGCGGACGCGGCCAGGCGGCGTGATCGCACGCGCGATCAGGAACAGGCCGGACGGATCGGGCAAGAGGCCTGCGTCGGCGAACGGCGCCCAGGGGCCGTCGAGCTTCTGCGACTTCTCGACCTTGCGGCCAAGGCAGAGCCCGGTCTCTTCGCAGGCTTCGCGGATCGCCGCATTGGCGAGCGCGCGTGCGCGGCCGGGCGTGATCTTCGGGCTGCCCTTCAACAGATTGGCTTCGAGCTCGGGCGTGATTGGAGCCGCGACCGGCACGCGGTTGTCGGCCTTGTCGACGCGGCCGCCGGGGAACACGAACTTGCCGGGCATGAACACGACCTTGTCGTGGCGCTTGCCGACCAGGACCTTCGGCTTGGCGCCGGAGCGATCGATCAGGATCAGCGTCGCCGCATCCTTCGGCCGGAAATACGCGTGATGATCGGCTTCCTTCTCGCCCTGGTGGACGACGGCGGCGGGGGCGGCAGCTTCAGTCATTTCATCCCTTTCATTTCTTCTTGTGGGCCGGTTTAGCTAGACCGGCGGGATGTCGCTAGGGGGATTCTCGTCAAAGCCATGCATGCGCAGGGCCCATTGCAAGCCGATCACGGCTCCCTTGACCGGCTGCAACAGCGCCAGTGATGCGAACAGTGTGAGCGGCAGATAGATCGCAAGCTGCAGCCACACCGGCGGCGAATAGTCGGTCTCGATCCACAGCGCGGTCGGTACCACGATATGGCCGACGATGACGATGACGAGATAGGCGGGCAGATCGTCGGCGCGATGCGGCGAGAAATCGAGATCGCAGACCGGACAATGGCCGTCGCATTTGAGGAACTTGCGGAACAGCCGGCCTTTTCCGCAGCGCGGACAACGGCTGAGGAACCCGCGCTTCATTGCGGTCCATACGTCGCGCTTCTCGGGCTCGGCTGCATCGCGAGTCCAGACCACCGTCGGCGGTGTCACCTCCATGACGTGCCTCGCTTCGATTTGCCGGGCTTCTGTTTCGCCGGCTTGCGGTCTTTCTTGCGTGCCTTCCGTTCCTTGTGCGCCTTCTTGCCGGACCCCTTTTTTGGCCCCTTAGGCCCCTTGCCAAATCCCGCGGGGCGGCGGTCGGTTCCGACGCCGTCGCGTTTTCTGCCGCGCGGAATTGCCTGGCCTTCGGATAATAGCTCAAAGCGCAACGCGCCCGCCACCGGCGCGGCCTCGACCAGGCGCACGTCGACGACATCGCCGAGCCGATACATGGTGCCGCTGCGCGTGCCGATCAGCGCGTGGCGGGTTTCGTCGTAGTTGAAATATTCGCTGCCGATGGTGCGGATCGGGATCAGGCCGTCGGCACCGGTGTCGTCGAGCTTCACGAACAGGCCGGCGCGCGTCACACCGGAGATGCGGCCCTGGAACGAAGCGCCGATGCGATCGGCGAGGAAATGCGCGATCAGCCGGTCCGTGGTCTCGCGCTCCGCCTTCATTGCGCGGCGCTCGGTGACGGAAATCTGCGCGGCGACCTCGGCCAGCGTCTCCACGCTCTCATCGGTCGGCAAGGCGCCTTCGCCGAGGCCGAGCGCGCGGATCAACGCGCGATGCACGATCAGATCGGCGTAGCGGCGGATCGGCGAGGTGAAGTGCGCGTAGCGGCGCAGGTTCAAGCCGAAATGGCCGTAGTTCTCGGCGGAGTATTCGGCTTGCGCCTGCGAGCGCAGCACCACCTCGTTGACCAGCGGCTCATAATCCTCGCCGGAGACCTGTGCCAGCACACGGTTGAACTGCGCAGGACGCAGCGCGCCCTGCTTGGTGAAGGGCAGGTCGAGCGTCTTCAGGAATTCCTGGAGGTTGTGGACCTTCTCCTGGCTCGGCTCGTCATGCACGCGGTAGATCAGCGGCAGCGCCTTCTTCTCCAGCATCTCGGCGGCAGCGACGTTGGCGAGGATCATGAACTCCTCGATCAGCCGGTGCGCATCGAGCCGCTGCGGCACGATCACCCGATCGACGGTACCGTCCGGTTTCAGCAGAATCTTGCGCTCGGGCAGATCGAGATCGAGCGGGTCGCGCTCGTTGCGTGCGAGCTTGACCAGCTCATAGGCCGACCACAGCGGCTTGAGGATCGGATCGAGCAGGGGGCCCGTGGTGTCGTCGGGCCTGCCGTCGATCGCGGCCTGCGCCTGCGCGTAATTGAGCTTCGCGGCCGAGCGCATCAGCACGCGATGGAAGGTGTGCGAGCGCTTGCGGCCGTCGGCACCGATCACCATCCGCACCGCGAGCGCGCCGCGCGGCTCACCCGGCACCAGCGAGCAGAGATTATTGGAGATGCGCTCGGGCAGCATCGGCACCACCCGATCGGGGAAGTACACCGAGTTGCCGCGCTGGAGCGCGTCGCGATCGAGCGCCGAGCCGGGCCGCACATAGAAGGCGACGTCGGCGATCGCGACATGGACGATGAAGCCGCCCTTGTTGTTCGGATCGGAATCGACCTCGGCATGCACGGCGTCGTCGTGATCCTTGGCGTCCGGTGGGTCGATGGTGACGAGCGGCACGTCGCGCCAGTCCTCGCGGCCTTGCAAGGTCGCGGGCTTTGCTTCCTCGGATTCGCGCACGGCGGCGGCGGAGAACACCTGCGGGATGTCGTGAGTGTTGATCGCGATCAGGCTGATCGCCTTTTCACTGGCGATCGAGCCGAGCCGCTCCTTGACGCGTGCGGAGGCGAGCCCGTAGCCGCGGGTGCGGATCAGGTCGACACTGATGAGGTCGCCGTCCTCGGCGCCGCCGCTGTCGGCCTTGGCGATGTTGAGCTCGCGGCCGGCCTGCTTCTTGTCGACCGGGATCAGGCGCCCGCCGCCATCGGGGTTCTTGCGGAAGATGCCGAGGATGCGACTGCGGCCGTGATCGATCACCTTGATGATGCGGCCGCGATAGGGCGTGCCGTCGTTCTCGTCGGTCACCTCGACGTGGAGCAGCGCGCGGTCGCCCACGCCGGCGGTGGTGCCGGGCTTCGGCCGCCGCGGCATCTCGATGCGGATTTTGGGGGCGGTGCCGTCTTCCGAGTCCCACTCGGCGGGGGTGGCGATCAGCTCGCCATCGCTGTCGCGGCTGGTGATGTCGGCGAGCACGGTCGGCGGCAGCGCCGCCGGCTCGTGGATCTTGCGGCCGCGCTTGGCGACCGTGCCGTCGTCGGCGAGCTCGCGCAGGATCCGCTTCAGCTCGATGCGGTCGGCGTTCTTCAGGCCGAACTCGCGCGCGATCTCGCGGGTGCCGACCTTGCCTGGATTGGCGCGAATGAAGGCGACGATGGCGTCCCGGCCCGGAAAGCCATGGTCGGGTTTTCGTTTCACTTATCCTCTTGCCTTGCCGGCGCTCTTCTTCGCGGGCGCTTTCGCTGACGTCGATGACTTTGCGGGCGACGTCTTGGCACCGGAGGCGACCGGCGCGCGCGCCTTGCTGGTCGCATCCGTTTTCGGTTTCGCCGCAGCCTTCTTGGACGCAGCCTTCTTGGCGGGCTTGGCCTCGGCGTCGCCGTCGGTCTCCTCAGACGTCTTGGCCTTCTTGGCCTTGGCCGGCTTTTCCGCCTTCGCCTTCTTGGCCTTCTTGCCGCCGCCCTTGGCCGCGCGTTCGTCGATCAGCGCGATCGCTTCCGCGAGCGTGATCTCGTCCGGGGTGCGGTCGCTCGGGATCGTCGCGTTGACGCCGCCGGCGGCGACATAGGCGCCGTAGCGGCCGTTCTTCAGCGCGACGGCGCCGAGCGTCGGGTGGTCGCCGAGCGGCTTGCCCGGATCGGCACCGAAGCGGCGGCCGCTCGGGCCCTTGGCGATCTTCTCCGCGATCAGCGTGACGGCGCGGTTCAACCCGATGTCGAACACTTCGTCGCCGGCCTCGAGGCTGGCATAGGTCTTCTCGTGCTTCACGAACGGCCCGAACCGGCCGAGGCCGGCGGTGATCGGCTGCCCGGTTTCCGGATGCTTGCCGATCTCGCGCGGCAGCGACAGCAGCTTCAGCGCCAGTTGGAGATCGACATCGCCAGGCGAGGTGCCCTTCGGAATGCCGGCGCGCTTCGGCTTCTCGCCTTCGGCGTAATCCTTCTGCTCGCCGAGCTGGATGTAGGGGCCGAACCGGCCGGCCTTCACCGTGACGTCGAACCCGGTGTCGGGATCGGTGCCGAGCACGCGATCGGCGCTCTCGGCGCTGTCGGCCGCGAGCGGGCGGGTGTAGCGGCATTCCGGATAGTTCGAGCAGCCGACGAAGGCGCCGAACTTGCCGGCCTTGAGGTTGAGCCGGCCGGTGCCGCAAGTCGGGCATTGCCTGACGTCGCCGCCATCCGCGCGCGGCGGATAGATATGCGGGCCGAGCATCTCGTCGAGTGCATCGAGCACCTCGGCGACGCGGAGGTCCTTGATGTCGTTGACCGCGCCGATGAAGCCGCGCCAGAAATCCTGCAGCACCTGCTGCCAGCCGATCTCGTTGTTGGAGACGCGATCGAGCTGTTCCTCGAGGTCGGCGGTGAAGTCGTATTCGACGTAGCGCGAGAAGAAGTTCTCGAGGAACGCGACCACGACGCGGCCCTTGTCCTCGCCGTGCAGCCGCTTCTTCTCGAGCTTGACGTAGCCGCGGTCCTTCAGCACCTGCAGGATCGAGGCGTAGGTCGAGGGGCGGCCGATGCCGAGCTCTTCCATCCGCTTCACCAATGATGCTTCCGAGAAACGCGGCGGCGGCTCGGTGAAGTGCTGGGTGACGGCAAGGCTCTGGCGCTTCACCGCCTCGCCCTGGCTCATCGCGGGCAGGCGGCGTGAATCCTCGTCCTCTTCGTCGTCGCGGCTTTCCTGGTAGAGCGCGAGGAAGCCGTCGAACTTGATGACCTGGCCGGAGGCGCGCAGCTCCAGCACGCGGGCGCCGGCCTTGGCCTCGATGTCGACGGTGGTGCGCTCGAGCTCGGCGGACTCCATCTGGCTCGCAATGGTGCGCTTCCAGATCAATTCGTAGAGCCGCGCCTGATCGGCATCGAGCCTGCGGCCGATGGCGGCCGGGCGACGCGACAGATCGGTCGGGCGGATCGCCTCGTGCGCTTCCTGCGCGTTCTTGGCCTTGGCCTGGTACTGGCGCGGGGCATCCGGCACATAAGCGTTGCCATAGTCCTCGCCGATCACCTTGCGCGCCTGGGTGATCGCGGACGGATCGATCTGCACGCCGTCGGTTCGCATATAGGTGATGAGACCGGTGGTCTCGCCGCCGATGTCGATGCCCTCATACAGCCGCTGCGCGATGCGCATGGTGTGGGCCGGTGCGAAGCCAAGCTTGCGGCTCGCTTCCTGCTGCAGGGTCGAGGTGGTGAAGGGCGCCTGCGGATTGCGCCGCGCCGGCTTGGCCTCGACGGTCGCGACCTTGAACAGCGCGGCCTCGATCGCCTTCTTGAAGTCCTCGGCTTCCGCGCCGGAGCCGATGTCGAGCCGTGCGATCTTCTTGCCGTCGGCGCCGACCAGCCGCGCCTCGAAGGCTTCGCCGCGCGGCGTCAGCAGGGTCGCGACCAGCGACCAGTACTCCCTCGGCACGAACTTCTCGATCTCGAGCTCGCGGTCGCAGACCAGCCGCAACGCGACCGACTGCACGCGGCCGGCGGAGCGGGCGCCGGGCAGCTTGCGCCACAGCACCGGCGAGAGCGTGAAGCCGACCAGGTAGTCCAGCGCGCGGCGCGCCATATAGGCGTCGACCAGCGCGCCGTCGATCTGGCGTGGCGCCTTCATGGCGTCGGTGACGGCCTGCTTGGTGATGGCGTTGAACACCACGCGCTCGACCTTCTGGTCCTTCAGCGCGCGCTTCTCCTTCATCACCTCCAGCACGTGCCAGGAGATCGCTTCGCCCTCGCGATCAGGGTCGGTTGCGAGAATCAGGCGGTCGGCACCCTTGAGCGCCTTGGCGATGTCGTTCAGCCGGCCGGCGGCCTTGGCATCGACCTCCCAGATCATCTGGAAATTGGCGTCCGGATCGACCGAACCGTTCTTGGCCGGGAGGTCGCGAACATGGCCAAACGACGCCAGGACCTCGTAGGAGGACCCCAGATATTTGTTGATCGTCTTGGCCTTGGCAGGCGACTCCACAATGACGATATTCATGTCATTCCAATAGCTTACGGGAAAACTTGAAGGTGGGTTCCGCTAGACTCGCGGCCCGCCGTGTCGGGGCGAACATGGGTGCTGGGGCGGTCGGTGTCAAATCGCCAGATATTGAAGGGAGGGCTCAAGCTGTGGAGTTTCTATCCCAAGGGTTGAAAAATGCGTCCTAGAGTTGCGGCCGGAAAGGGCGTATCTCTTTATATATAGGGTGGGAATCGGATTAGGCCTTTTGAGCAGCACAGGGGGCGGGCAGAAGCCCAAGCCATCCGGCCAACGGCGACCGGAGGGCGAGGAGCCAAATGGGGAGGGCGGCCCGGACGACGCCCTGGTCCTGATCGCAGCGGCCGCGACCGAGCTCGCCAAACTCGCCCAGCGCCACAAATTCGACGTCCTCGACCATCTGCTCGCGATGACCCGCCTGGAGGCCGACGAGCAATTGCGCGCGCGCAGCCGAAGGAAGCTGTCGTGACGGACGTTGCGGGATGATGGGGCTGGCCCTTGTACGCAGGGCTCTCTCCATTCGTCGTCCTGGCGAAAGCCAGGACCGATAACCACCGCACTTGATGATGAGGCGTGATCGCGGCCCCAGCGTCGGGCGCCAATTGAGACTCGGGGTAATGGGTCCTGGCTTTCGCCAGGACGACATCGAGTGTGTGGCACGGCCTGGATCCACAGTCGTCGTCCCGGCTTTCGCCGGGACGACGATGAGGTGGTCACGCCGAAACCCGCCTCGCCACCTTCCGCACAGGTCGCGGCTTCAGCGTCGTATCAGCCGCCCCCAGCACACGTCCGTCCTGCGACAGCAGCGCGAGCTTCTTCACCGGTTTGCCCTTGTCGCGGTCGACCATGATGGTCGCGATCTCGTCCGGATGGTCGTCGAATTCCTCGGTCCATTGCCGGAGCGCGACCAGGATCGGAAAGATGCCGTGACCCTTCGGCGTCAGGACATATTCCTGATAGGCGCTGCCGTCGGAGGCGGGGACCGTCTTCAGGATGCCGCGCTCGACCAGCGTGCGCAGCCGTGTGGCGAGGATGTTCTTCGCCAGCCCGAGGCTGGCCTGGAATTCGCCGAACCGGCGCCGGCCGAGGCTCGCGTCGCGGATGATCAGGAGCGACCACCAGTCGCCGAACACGTCGAGCGCGCGCGCCACCGGACAGCTGTCGCCTGCAAGGCTGGTTCGTTTCACGACGCACGCTCCGAAAGTTGGGCCATCACGGTCTTGTGTGGTTGCAATATTAAACCTGATGCCCTAGGTAGGCAATGAAGTTTAATAATGCAACCAACTGGAGGTGGACATGAGACTGGCGAACAAGACGGCGTTGATCACCGGCGGCAACAGCGGCATTGGGCTCGCGACAGCAAGGCTGTTCGTCGCCGAAGGCGCCAAGGTCGTCATCACCGGGCGCAACAAGGAGACGCTCGCAGCGGCGGCGCGGGAGCTCGGGCCAAACGCGTTCGCGGTGGTGGCTGACGCCACCGATGTCGCGGCGCTGGAAGCCGCGGCGAAGCAGGGCGCGGAGAAGTTCGGCAAGTACGACGCGCTGTTCGCCAATGCCGGCATTCCCGGCCAGACACCGGTCGGCGGTACCACGCTCGCCGCATTCGAAAATGTGATCCGCACCAATCTGACCGGCGTGTTCTTCACCGTGCAGGCGGTCGCGCCTTATCTCAACGACGGCGCATCCATCATCCTCAATGGCTCGGTGATTTCGGTGCTCGGCAATCCTGGCTATTCGGCCTATGCGGCGAGCAAGGCCGGCGTGCGCGCGATGGCGCGTGTGATGGCCTCAGAGCTGTCGCCGCGCAACATCCGTGTCAACGTGGTGGCGCCGGGCGCAGTGCGTACGCCGATCTGGGGCGCGGCGATCGCAACGCCCGAGGCGGAGAAGGCGTTCGAGCAGCGCATCGGCAAGTCCACGCCGCTCGGACGTATCGGGGAACCCGATCACATCTCGAAGACCGTGCTGTTCCTCGCGTCCGACGACGCAGCGCATGTGCAGGGGCAGGAACTGTTCATTGATGGTGGCGCAACGGCATCTCCCGCGGGCGCGCCGATCTATCGCGGCTAGTTTGTTTCGCATTGTAACGAACGGCCGGTGTGAAGCAGTTCACACCGGCCGATTTCGCGCGCGACTAGTATCGCGCGCATTGAACCTTTGACGTACTCGCCGGACTCCTGAATGGGCGGGGATTTTTTCACCACGGAATCATTTTGGAGTTCCTTCATGCCGAAAGCAGCCCGCATTTCGACGCCGATCCCGGTTTCGTCTACGTCCGAAAATGAAAATTCAGACTCAGCGCAGTTTGTCACGGTCGCGCTGTTTTCCGGCATCGGTTTGTTGATCTCGCTCGTCGCCGTCATCTTCGGCATTCAAGGCGCCTGGTTCTGACTTCATCCATCTGAAGGGGCCTGCCGCCACCAGGGTGACGGCAGGAATATGATCGCGTCAGGCGGCGTTCAGGCTGCCGGCGGCCTGCAGCGCGCCTGCAACGGCCTTCTCGCGATGCTCGGGACCGACCTGGATCCCGTCGGCGGGGATCAGTTCGAGATTCTTGACGCCGATGAAGCCGAACACGCCGCGCAAATAGGTCTCGAGGTGCTCGAGCGCGGCCATCGGCGTGTCGGCGCCGTAATAGCCGCCGCGCGAGATTGCGATGATGACGCGCTTGTTGCCGGCCAATCCCTCGACGCCAGCGGCGCCGTATTTGAAGGTCTTGCCGGCGACCACGACGCGGTCGATCCAGGCCTTGAGCTGGGAGGGAATGGTGAAATTGTACATCGGTGCGCCGATCACAACGATGTCGGCGGCAAGGAACTCGTCCAGCACAGCCTGTCCGGTTGCGATGTCGTCGCGCACCGACGGGTCCGGCGCGGCGCCCTGGCTGGCGGCGAGATGCAAGCCGGAGAGGTGGGCGAGCGGCGTCTGGGTCAGATCGCGGTAGCTCACGATCAGGCCCGGATTGGCCTGGCGCAGCCGATCGACGGCGGCGGCCGAGACCTGGCGGCTGACGGAGTGGGGGCCGAGGACCGAGGAGTCGATGTGCAGAAGTTTCATGGCAGGGGTCACCTTTGGTATAGGTTTGTAACTGGCGCTATATGAGTGACCGCCCTAAATATCCGCAAGAACGCACATTTTTGAAACCCGAGCACAGCAATGAAACCCGAGCACATCCGTGTGCCTGCCCTTCCGCCTATGCCCGACCAGGATCACCGCGATTGCCGCGCGGTTGCCTCCGTATTGGCGCGGGTCGGCGACAAGTGGAGCGTGTTCGTGATCATGATGCTGACCGATGGGCCAAAGCGCTTCAACGAGCTGAAGCGCATGATCAACGGCATCTCGCAACGGATGCTGACGCTCACGCTGCGCGGGCTGGAGCGCGATGGCCTGGTGACGCGCACGGTGTTTCCGACTATCCCGCCGCGGGTCGATTACGAACTCACGGATCTTGGCCGCGGCCTGGCGAAGCCGGTGAAGGCGCTCGGCGAATGGGCGTTCGCGAATCTGTCGGAGATCGAGGGTGCGCGAAGCAGTTTCGATGCGCGCAACGAGTAGCGAGTGTTATCCGTCACCCTGAGATGCGAGCGGAGCGAGCCTCGAAGGGTCGACCGCCCCAACTCTCTCCGCGCCGAGATATCCGGGCCGTGCATCCTTCGAGGCTCGCTCCGCTCGCACCTCAGGATGACGGTCCCAGATTGGCGTGAGCCGCTTATTCGTCCACGCTAAATCATCGACACCAGTCCGCCACCGTGACGCTCCAGCCTGCCGGCGAGCTCGAGCTCCAGCAGCACCGCGCGAACGACCGCGGGCGAGACATTGGCCATCCGGATCAGATCGTCGAGGCTGATTGGGCTCGGTCCGAGCAGATTGATGATGCGGGCGCGATCTCCGCCATCAGTGGCAAAATCCATCGGCTCGTCGTCTTCGCGCACGCCAAGCATCACCGGCCGCTCCATGATCGGCGTGACCGCGCTGATGACGTCGGCGGCTTCGGTGACCAGCGTGGCGCCTTGCTTGATCAAATCGTTGGCGCCGGCGGCGCGTGGATCGATTGGCGAGCCCGGCACCGCGAACACCTCGCGGCCCTGTTCGGCGGCCATCCGCGCCGTGATCAGCGAGCCCGACCGGTGCGCGGCCTCCACCACCACGACGCCGAGCGAGGCGCCCGAGATCAGCCGGTTGCGGCGAGGGAAGTCGCGCGCCCGCGGCACGTGGCCGAGCGGCATCTCCGAGATCGCCGCGCCGCGCGCGAGCAGGGCGGCCAGCAGATCCTCGTGCTCCGGCGGGTAGATTTTGTCATGGCCGCCGGCCAGCACGGCGACCGTGCCGCTTGCAACGGTCGCGCGATGCGCCGCCTGGTCGATGCCACGGGCAAGGCCGGAGATCACGACAAAGCCGGCGTCGCCGAGATCGCGCGCCAGCTGGCTTGCAAATTTCAGCCCGGCGCCGGACGCGTTGCGGGAGCCGACGATCGCGATCATCGGGCGCACCAGCGTGTCGCGCGCACCGCGTACGCCGAGCAGCGGCGGCGCGTCGTCGATGGTGGCAAGCCGCGCCGGATAGTGGGCTTCCTCCGGCGCGACGAGGTCGATGCCGAACCTGGTGCAGGCCGCGAGCTCTGCGGCGGCGTCGGCCTCGCTCGTGATGCGCCCGGGTCCGGATGCGCCGCCGCGGCGCGCGAGATCGGGCAGGCGCTCCAGCGCATGCGCCGCATCGCCAAAATGGCGGAGCAGCGATGCAAAGGTGCGCGGGCCGACATTGTCGGAACGGATCAGCCGCAGGCGGTTGAGCCGTTCGATGTCGGTGAGTTCAGTGGTGCTGGGTGACCGGTCATGCATGCGGGCTCCAGCTTCGCCCAACCTTGGATTGTGATCAACTGCGACATTGGCGCCGCGGCGCGCGACGCGCTACAAGCGCTTGCCAAGAAGCCGTCAAGAAGCCGTCAAGAAAACAGGAAGTCTGCCGATGATTTCGCTTGCCGAACTCCAACGCCGCATCGCCTCGGGCGAATTGTCCGCCGATGCCGCTATCACGCAAACGCAGGAAGCCGTCGCGGCGCAGGACAAGACCATCGGTGCGTTCGTCTGCCATGACGCGACGGCGCGTGCGCAAGAGGCCGGGCCGCTGCGCGGCATTGCGGTCGGCATCAAGGATATCGTCGATACCGCCGGTTTCCCGACCGAGATGGGGGCTGTGATCTATCGCGGCCATCAGCCGCGCGCCGATGCGCCTGTGGTGATGGCGCTGAAGCGGGCCGGCGCCACCATCATCGGCAAGACCACGACGACCGCGTTCGCGGCGAACGATCCGACCGCAACGCTCAATCCGCACAATCACGCGCACACGCCGGGCGGATCGTCGTCGGGCTCGGCGGCCGCGGTCGCCGCCGGGATGATTCCGCTGGCATTGGGCACTCAGACCGGCGGATCGGTGATCCGGCCGGCCTCGTTCTGCGGCGTGGCCGCGATCAAGCCGAGCTATCGGCTGCTGCCGACCGTCGGGGTGAAGTGTTTTTCGTGGACGCTCGATACGGTGGGGCTGTTCGGCGCTGGCGTGCGCGATGTTGCGCAGGGGCTGGCGGCGATGACCAAACGACCTGACCTTGTGCTGCCGTCCGAGGTCGCGGCGCCGCGCATCGGCGTGGTGACGCAGGCCTTCGCCGGCGCGCCCGAGCCATCCGGTGCCGAGGCGTTGCAGAAGGCCGCGCGGGCGGCGGAGCGGGCGGGCGCAACCGTGCGCGAGCTTGCGATATCAGAGATCATCGCCGAGGCGTGGCGGATCCACCCGGTGGTGCAGGAGTTCGAGGCGCACCAGTCGCTCGCCTGGGAATACGAGCAAAACTACGATGCGATGCCGCCGCTGCTGCGCGGGCGGCTCGACGAGACCAAGGGCGGCACACCCGCCGAGTACGACGCGGCGATGGAGGTCGCGCTGCGCGCACGGCAGGCGCTGTCAGCGATTTTTGGCCAGGTCGATGTGCTGCTGACGCTGTCGGCGCCGGGTGCCGCGCCGCGCGGCTTGGCCTCGACCGGCGATCCCCGTTACAACCGGCTCTGGACCTTGATGGGCGTGCCCTGCGTCAACGTGCCGACGCTGATCGCCGAGGGCGGATTGCCGGTCGGCGTGACCGTGATCGCGGGCTTTGGCGATGACGCGAAGGCGCTGGCGGCGGCGAGCTTTGTCGAGAACGCGCTAAGGAAATAGTCTCCAGTCATTCCGGGGCGCAATTGCGCACCTGAGGGCGCGACGTCGTCGCGAGCCCGGAATCCATTTCACAGCGAAACATGCGGCTCGATGGATTCCGGGTTCTCGCTTCGCGAGCCCCGGAATGACGGAGAGAGTTACTTCTTCTCGCCGATCTTGCCTTCGGTGCCGGCCTGCAGCCGCTTGATGTTCTCGCGGTGCATGTAGAACAACAGCAGCGTCAGCACGGCGAACAGCGAGGCGAGCGCGTTGTGGCCGAACCACCACAGGAACAGCGGCGTCACGAACGCGGCGACGAGCGCCGACAGCGACGAGTAGCGTGTGGTGGTGGCGGTGCCGATCCAGATCACGGCAAAGATCAGCGCCGCCGGCCAGAACAGGCCAAGCAGCACGCCGATATAGGTCGCGACGCCCTTGCCGCCGCGGAATCTGAGCCAGACCGGGAAGAGGTGGCCAAGGAATGCGCCGAGCGCCGCGAGCATGGCGGCGTTCGGACCGTCGATCGAGCCCGCGATGATGACGGCGACGGTGCCCTTGAGCATGTCGCCGATCAGCGTCGCCGCGGCGAGGCCCTTGTGGCCGGTGCGCAGCACGTTGGTGGCGCCGATATTGCCCGAGCCGATGGTGCGCAGATCCTGCGTGCCGGCGAGCCTGGTCAGGATCATGCCGAACGGGATCGAGCCCAAGAGATAGCCGATCAGGAAGGCGGCCAGCAGCATCGCGTCAGCAGACATCGCGGTGGCTCCCCGGACGGTCGGTTCGGTCCATTTTGGACAATCCCATCAACGAAATATTAACCATCAATCCGCACCATGGCCTTGGAAATGAGGGACCTTATCATGGCTTCTGTTCGCAGGCGGCTGGAGCAGGTTTTCTTTGTCGTTTACGTCGCGGCCATCGTCGTCGGAACGACGATGGAGGCTATGTCGCAACTCGCGGCGCGCTGAGTTCCACCCCAGTCTAGACGTGTTCGTACACCGTCCGTCCGCCGACGATCGTCCGGGTCACGCGGCCCGAGAAGCGGGCGTCGTCGAACGGCGTATTCTTGCATAGCGATTTGAGGTCGTCGCGGTCGAGCACCCAGGGGATATCGGCGTCGATCACGATCACGTCGGCGGGCGCGCCGGCGCGCAGCGTGCCGCCCGGCAGGCCGAGCAGTTCCGCCGGCCGCGTCGACATCGCCCGGATCAGCGTCTTGAAATCCATCTCGCCATTGTGGATCAGCCGCAGCGCCGCCGGCAGCATGGTCTGCAGGCCGACCGCGCCGCTCGCCGCTTCCGCGAACGGCAGCCGCTTGACCTCGACGTCCTGCGGATTGTGATCGCTCATCACGACGTCGATCAGCCCGGAGGCGAGGGCTGCGACCAGCGCCTTGCGGTCCTCCTCCGTGCGCAGCGGCGGCGCCAGCTTGAGGAAGGTGCGGTACGGGCCGATGTCGTTCTCGTTCAGCGTCACGTGGTTGATCGAGACCGAGGCCGAGACGTGGAGCCCGTTGTCGCGGGCGCGTTTGAGGATTTCCAATGACTCGGTCGAGGTCAGCGACGCCGCGTGATAGCGGCCGCCGGTCAGCCCCGCGAGCCGCATGTCGCGCTCGAGCATGATCGACTCGGCGGCAGTCGGAATTCCGGCGAGGCCGAGCCGCGTGGCGAATTCGCCCTCGTTCATCACGCCTTCGCCCACGAGGTGCGGATCCTCGGTGTGATGCACGATCAGCGCGTCGAAATCGCGGGCGTAGGTCAGCGCGCGCCGCATCACCTGGGCGTTGGTGACGCTGCGGTCGCCATCGGTGAAGGCAACGGCACCGGCGGCCTTCAACAGGCCGATCTCGGTCATCTCCTGGCCCTGCATGCCCTTGGTCAGCGCCGCCATCGGGTGGATGTTGACGATCGCGGTGTCGCGGGCGCGGCGCAGCACGAAGTCGACGGTCGCCGAGTTGTCGATGACCGGCGAGGTGTCGGGCTGGCAGATGATGGTGGTGATGCCGCCGGCGGCGGCGGCCTGGCTCGCGGAGGCAAAGGTCTCGCGGTGGCTGGCACCGGGTTCACCGACGAAGGCGCGCATGTCGATCAGGCCGGGGGCCACGATCTTGCCGGCGCAATTGACGATGTCGGTGCCTTCGGGGACGCCGGCGGCGCCGATGCCGCGCTTGGCGTCACGGATCACGCCGTCGGCGATCAGGACGTCGCCCGGCCCGTCGAAGTCGCGGGACGGATCGATGACGCGGGCGTTGGCGAGCAGGATGGGGCGGCGGTCAGTCAGCATGGCGTCACGCGTTCGGCAGGTTGCGGGCGAGCGCTTCGAGCACTGCCATGCGCACCGCCACACCCATTTCGACTTGTTCTCGGATCAGCGATTGCGCGCCGTCGGCGACGAAAGTGTCGATCTCGACACCGCGGTTCATCGGGCCCGGATGCATCACCAGCGCATCGGGCTTGGCGTAGCCGAGCTTCTTCTGGTCGAGGCCGAAATAGTGGAAGTACTCCTGGCTCGACGGCACGAAGGAACCGTTCATGCGCTCGCGCTGCAGGCGCAGCATCATCACGATATCGGCGCCGTTCAGCCCCTCGCGCATGTCGCGCGCGACCTCGACGCCCATCCGCTCGATGCCGCGCGGCAGCAGCGTGGAGGGGCCCACGACGCGGACGCGGGCGCCCATGGTGTTGAGCAGGAAGATGTTGGAACGCGCCACGCGCGAATGCAGCACGTCGCCGCAGATCGCGATCGTCAGCCCCTCGATCCGGCCCTTGTTGCGGCGGATCGTTAGCGCATCGAGCAGCGCCTGGGTCGGGTGCTCGTGGGCGCCGTCGCCGGCGTTGATCACGGAACCGTCAACCTTGCGGGCCAGCAGCTCGACCGCGCCGGAGGCGTGGTGGCGCACCACCAGGATGTCGGGGTGCATCGCGTTCAGCGTCACCGCGGTGTCCATCAAGGTCTCGCCCTTGCGGGTCGACATCGATGACACCGACATGTTCATGACGTCGGCGCCCAGGCGCTTTCCGGCGATCTCGAACGAGGACTGGGTCCGGGTCGAGGCCTCGAAGAACAGATTGACCTGGGTGCGGCCGCGCAGACTGGCGCGTTTCTTGTCGACCTGGCGGTTGAGCTCGACATACTCCTCGGAGAGGTCGAGCAGGCCCGTGATGTCGTCGGCGGAAAGGCCCTCGATGCCCAGCAGATGCCGGTGACCGAGGACAAAAGTCGATTTTAATGATGGGGTCATTAAAGCGAGAGCTATAGGCGTGGATGGCCGGTGGGGCAAGCGCGAAGAGGGCCCGCAGGAGTTTTCCCCGAGTAAGATGGGGCGGGGTTTCTGCGCGGACAGGCCCGGGCTGCGGCGGGCCACCGACGGCTTGCTTTTGCTGGTCTTTCCGGAACAAGACGTGGACGGCCGGGATCAGCCCGGCGGCTGCACCGGAGCGGGAGCTCATGAAAGTTGTCGTGATCCTCGTCGCTGTTGCGGGCCTGGTCTCACCGGTCCTCGCCCAAGCGCTTCCCGGCGACTTCGCGTTCCTGCGCGATATTGATCCGACCATCATCCAGGACATCCGCTACGCGAGCTCCAACAATTTCATGGGGCGGCCGATCGCGGGCTATGGCGCTGCGGAATGCGTGGTGAAGCGGGAGGTGGGGCTGCGGCTCAAGGCCGTGCAGCAGGAACTGGCGCGGCAAAACCTGTCGCTGAAGATGTTCGATTGCTACCGGCCGGCCCGCGCGGTCGCCGACATGGTGGCGTGGTCGAGGAACGGCAAGGAGACTGCCGCCGAGCGGCGCTACAACCCGGCCTTCTCGAAGGCGGACCTGTTCCGCCTCGGCTATATCGCCACCCATTCCGGTCATTCGACCGGGGCGGCGCTCGATCTGACGCTGGTCGATCTGACCGCGGACAATTCGCGCAAGTTCGACCCCGCCAGGGATTATGCCGACTGCACCGCGCCGGTCGCCGCCCGCGCGCCCGAGGGCAGCGTCGACATGGGCACCGGCTATGACTGCTCCGACGTGAAGGGGCATACCGCGGCCAGTGCGATCACGCCGGCGCAGCGACGCTGGCGCAACCTTCTGGTCGCGGCGATGGCCCGCCAGGGATTTGCCAACTATTCCAAGGAATGGTGGCACTTCTCGCTGCCGGGGGCCGGCGGGGTGGCCTATGATTTCCCGATCACACGCGCGCACTAGCGGCTGGATTTTCCTCAAATCCAACGCATCTCGGCAACACAAAGCTTGCCATCGCTGAAGTAGCCGAATGCGCGTTCAACACTCCTTAATTGCGGCCGTATCAAGTGCCCGCATTGCGGGAGCACGAAACATGCGTTGGGCTGTTGTCATTGTTGCCGTCGGTGCGTTCGGCATCGCGATCTACGACCAGTACGACAAGGGCGCGAACTACCAGCGCGTCGATGCGCGCATCAGCAGCGTCAATGACCAGTGCTATCTTGAAAAGGTCGAGCGCGGCGTCGTCACCAAGACGACGTTCACGTCGGAACTCACTCGCTGCGAAACCGCCGAGCTGTTGCGGAAGGAGCATCCGAAGTGGCAGGGCTATCACGTGATGCACAAGATCGAGGTGCGCGTCGTGTATGTCTCGCCGGTCGATGGCGTCTCGCACCAGTCGAGCCTGGAGATGTCGTACTTCCCCAGCGGCAAGCCGCTGCGCGCCGGCGAGGTTCTTCCGGTACTGGCCTCCAAGACCAAGGCAGACAAGACGCGCATGATCTGATCGTCGCGCCGGTTCGGGAGGATTGGAGTTCGACCATGCGCCTTAGCCTCTACGGGATGATCGCGATCGGCGTCGCGGGCCTCTATGCCTATATCGAGTTCGACAAGCGGGTGAACTTCCGTCCGATCGACGCGCGCGTCAGCAGCGTCAAGGAGCAATGCTATCTGGAGAAGACCGAGGACAATCGCAGCTCGACCTCGGATCTGTTGCCTTGCGAACTCACCGAACTTCTGGCGCGCCATCATCCGAAATGGCAGGGCGCCGACATCAAGCACAAGATCGAGATCCGGTTTGCCTACATCTCTCCGGCGGACGGGGCCGCGCATGAATCGAACCTGCAACTGGCTGAATATCCGGATAACCGGCAACTGAGTCGCGGCGACATTTTTCCGGTCCAGGCTTCCAGGACGGAGGCGAACCGGACCCGCGCCAATGACTGGGTCGACCGCTGGCTCGGCCGTCATGCGCCGAGGCACGGAAGCATCTAGCGGACGTGTACTTTTCGCTGCCCCGCGCCGGCTTGCAGGCTTATGATCCCCCGATTCCAGTTACGGCGCTGCTGCCGCCAACGAAGACCGTTGTCCGGGCATCGCGCGCAGAGCGACCAATCGCCGGGGAGACCATGACGCAGGCTCCGTTCGCCACCCACGATGTGTTCAACCAGTCGCCGCCCTTTTGGGATGTCGACCTGTTCACGGCGGACGCGCCGCTCGTCGCGGCCGTCGCCGCCAATGGCGGGGCGGCGGCCGCGGCAGAGCTGTCGGATTTCGGCAAGCATTGGGGATCGGCGGCGATGGCGGAGCGCGGCCGGGTCGCCAACGAGAACACGCCGAAACTGAGAACCTTCGATGCCAGGGGCAATCGCCGCGACGAGGTCGAGTTTCATCCGGCCTATCACGAGCTGATGGCGCACTCGGCCCATGCCGGCGTTCACAACTCGACCTGGACCGCCGACGGCAAGCCGGCCGGCGGGGCGGCCGAAGTGGTGCGCGCGGCAAGGTTCTATATCGCGTCCCAGGTCGAGACCGGTCATCTCTGTCCGATCACGATGACTCGCGCCGCGGTCGCGGCGCTGGCCTCGCAGCCGGACGTTCTGGCGAAGACGATGCCGGTCATCGCAACGCGCGCCTACGACCCGGGTTTTGCGCCGTGGTGGACCAAGCGCGGCATGACGCTCGGCATGGGCATGACGGAGAAGCAGGGCGGCACCGACGTGCGCGCCAACATGACGCGCGCCGAGCGCGACGGCGACACATACCGCATCACCGGGCACAAATGGTTCATGTCGGCGCCGATGTGCGACGCCTTCCTGGTGCTGGCGCAGGCCGAGCAGGGGCTGAGCTGCTTCTTCATGCCGCGTTTTGCGCCCGACGGCACGGTCAATGCGATCCACTTCCAGCGGCTGAAGGACAAGCTCGGCAACCGCTCCAATGCCTCGTCCGAGGTCGAATTCCATGGCGCCCACGCCGAATTGATCGGCGAGGAGGGCAAGGGCATCCGCACCATCATCCAGATGGTGCAGCTGACGCGGCAGGATTGCGCGATTGCCTCCGCAGGCCTGATGCGCTCGGGGCTGGCGCACGCGCTCCATCATGCGCGGCATCGCAGCGTGTTCCAGAAGCACCTTGCCGACCAGCCGCTGATGCAGGCGGTGCTGTCGGACATGGCGCTGCATGTCGAGGCGTCGATCGCACTGGTGACGCGGCTCTGCCGCGCCTTCGATCGCGCGCCGACCGATGCGGGCGAGGCGGCCTATATGCGGCTGCTGACGCCGGCGATCAAATACTGGACCTGCAAGAGCGCGCCGGGCTTCCTCTACGAGGCGATGGAGTGCCTTGGCGGCAATGGCTATGTCGAGGAGGGCATTCTGGCGCGGCATTACCGGGAGTCGCCGGTCAATGCGATCTGGGAAGGCTCCGGCAACGTGATGTGTCTCGACGTGCTCCGCGCGCTCGGCCGCGAGGCCGATGCCGCGCTCGCCGTGCTTCGTGCGCTCGCCGATGACACCAAGGGTTTGCCGGGCGCCGCTGAGGCGGTCGCCTCGATCGGACAATCGTTCCGCCGGCCTGACGGCGAACGCATCGCACGGCTTGCGGTCGAGAAGCTGGCGCTGCTGGCCGCAACCGCCGCACTGAACCAGGTCTCGCCGAGAGATGCCGAGTTGTTCGCGGCGACCCGGCTTGCCGAACGCCACGCCGGCATGTACGGCGCGGTGGACCTCTCCGATGCCGATCAGCGCGCGCTGCTGGCGCGGGCGCTGCCATGAAGGTTTGCTGATGGACGCACTCAATCCCGATACTCCGCCGTCGGCTCTCGAACCGCCGCCACGCCCGCGGCGGGTCTGGAAGTTCTGGGGCACCGCGCTGTGGGGGCTCTTGATCTTCGTCGCAATGTTCGTCGGCCAGGTCGCGGTCGTGATCTACCGCATCATCGCGCTGGGCGGCGAACTGTCGGCGGCGGGCATCACCCATGTGGTTGCCGATGGTCTGACGATCTCGCTCTCGGTGCTCGCCGGCTTGCCGATGGTGCTGCTGGCGCTGTGGTTCGCGATCCGCCGTACCGGGATCCCGTTCGCCGATTACCTCGGGCTGCGCGGGACGTCGTGGAAGAACGTGATCATCGGCGTCGTCGCGCTCGTCGTGTTGGTCGGCGCCTGGGACATGGTGTCCCGCGCCGCCGGCCGCGAGGTGACGCCGGGCTTCATGGGCGACGTGCTGAAGTCGGCACAGGAGCACAGTGCGTTGTGGCTTCTGGTGATCGCCTTTGCCGTGGCGGCGCCGCTCTGGGAGGAACTGTTCGCGCGCGGCTGGCTCTACCGCGGCTGGTCGGAATCGAAGCTCGGCCCTTATGGCGCGATCCTGCTGTCGTCGATCGTCTGGACGGTGATGCACCTGCAGTACGACTGGTTCTTCCTGTGCGAGGTGCTGTCGATCGGTCTCCTGTTTGGCTATCTGCGCTTCCGCACCGGCTCGACCTGGCTGACCATCCTGCTGCACGGGCTGAACAATTTTGCCGCGACACTCCAGACCTGGTGGCTGGCGGGCTGAGCGTTCCCTATGATAGGTTGAAGCTAGGCCCACCTTCGCTGCAACGTTGTTGCAGAAAAATCCCACATGTCGAACTTCGAAAATGCCGGCGCGCCGGTCCCGGCTTCGGCGAAATCGCCGCGGGTATGGGATTTCCTCGAGACGACGCTTATTGGCCTTCTTGCCCACGGCGCGTTTCTTCTGGTGGGAGGGCTTGGTCTTCTTGTCCTTATGCTCGCGCAGTATGGGACAATCCCGATTGCTCAGGTTGGGCTCGAGGGACGCTGGCAGGGCGCAGGTCTGGTGCTCGGAAGTCCAGCTGCTGTCGCGGTGCTTTGGGTCGCTGTCCGCATGCTTGATCGAGACTTTTCCGAATACCTTGCGCTCAATTGGCCCAGTTCAAGAGAGCTTTTTCTCGCATTCGCGATCACGGCAGCCCTCTTGATCGTGGAGAGCTATTTTCGAGCTTTCGTTGGTGCAGATACGAGTTGGATCGCCCCTAGTTTGAACGTGCAAGGTCGGGTTGGCTTGCTCACCTTCCTGATCGGCTGCTGCTTGGCCGCGCCGATCATGGAGGAGTTTATTGTCCGCGGCTTTTTGTTTCGAGGCTGGTCGCAGTCCTTCCTCGGGCCAGTCGGTGCCATCATCTTGACATCTGTGGTTTGGGCTCTCAACCACACGCAATACGATTGGTCCGATCGTTTTTGTATATTCGTTCTCGGCCTCGCTCTGGGCTATTTTCGTTGGCGGAGTAATTCGACCTGGCTGACTGTGATCGTTCACTCGGCCATGAACATAATCAGCTCTCTCATGATAGGCCCTTACGTTTAACGCCCATCGCGACGATCACGATCGGCGCTGTGATGGCCGCCGTGATTGTCTGCAGCATGATGGTCCGGAACCCGTAGCGGCGCGTCGCCGTCCGCTGACGGAGGGGATATCAGCGGCCCTCTCAGAGTGCTATGATCTGGTTCAATGAACGAGCGCGGGCCGGACTGAAACCAGGCAGCGGCGGCTGCCGTCGTGCGAGCTCTTCTCATGGCGATGTTGATCCGAACGCTTTTGGCCGGCGTCGTCGCGCTGGCGTCTCTCGGCGCCATCACGCAGCAGGTGCGCGATGGAGGCGTGACCGCCACCGAAATCCGCATCGGCAATCTCATGCCGTATACCGGCGCACTGGAGATCTTCGGCCAGATCGGCAAGGCGGAAGCCGCCTATTTCGAGATGGTCAACGAACGCGGCGGCATCAATGGCCGCAAGATCCGTTTCATGTCCTATGACGATCTGTCGGATGCTTCCAACGCCTTGGACCTGACGCGCATTCTGGTCGAGACCGACAACGTGCTCTTGATGTTCGGTTCGTTCGGCACGCCGGAGAATCTCGCTGTGCGGAAGTATCTCAACGAACGGCAGGTCCCCCAGCTTTTTGTTGCCTCCGGCGATCAGGACCTCAGCGAGCCGTCTCTCTATCCCTGGACCATGGGCTGGCAGCCTTCGTACCGAGAGGAGGGGCGCATCTACGCCAACTACATCCAGGCCTTCTATCCCGGAAAGAAGATCGTGGCGCTTTGGGAGAATGACCAGTTCGGCCGCGAATTGTTCAAGGGATTGGTGCAAGGTCTGGGAGACGTCGCCCACAACATCAGGGTCGACATCGCCTACGATGTCGACGATCAGCATCTGGACGGCCACATATCGATCCTGAAGCAATCGGGCGCCGAGATCTTTGTGTTTGCCGGGGTGCCGGAAAATGCCTCGAAGGTGATCCGGGCCGCAGCCGACCACGGCTGGCGGCCGGTGTTCGTCGTGAACCAGATGGCGTCATCGATCGAGACGGTGCTCAAACCGGCCGGCACAGAGAATGCGACCGGGGTCATCACCGCCGCCTTCCTGAAAGATGCGAGCGATCCGGCCTGGCGGGAAGATCAGGGCGCCTGGCACAGCTTCCTCGACAAGTACACCAAAGCCGGCGGCAAGGATGACGCTGCCGCAGTCTACGGCTATGCCGCCGCCGAAACGATGGCCCAGGTGCTCAGGCAATGCGGCAACGATCTGTCGCGCGAAAACGTCATGAAGCAGGCTGCGGCGCTCAGGGATTATCAGGCATCCGCCTTGCTCCCGGGCATCAAGATCAATACCACGCAGTTCCATCCGGTCGAGCAATTGCGGTTGCTTCAGTTTGATGGCCGCAGCTGGCAGCCGATCGGCGATGTGCTCGATACGGCGTTCACCGGTTCGAGCGGGAAGTAGCGACGATCAGCACTGCGAGCGCAGGCCGCATGCTACGGCCCGACCGCGGCAATCACGACGGGCATCGTGATCGCCGCCAGGATCGTCTGCAGCGTGATGATCTGGGCGAGCAGGGGGGCGTCGCCGCCCATCTGCCGCGCCAGCACATAGGCCGACGGCGAGGTCGGCACCGCGGCGCAGGCCGCGACGATGGCGAGGTTGGCGCCGGTGACGCCGAACCACACCGCGAGCGCGACGGTCAGGATTGGCATCGCAACCAGCTTCAGGACCAGCGCGACGCTGGCGGCGAGGCTGGGACGGAAGATGCCTTCCAGATGCAGCCCGGCGCCGGTCACGAGCAGCCCGATCGCCAGCGACGACCCTCCGAGCGCGTCGGCGACGTCGTGCCAGATCTTCGGGAGCGGGACATGCGCGACGTTAACGGCGAGCCCGATGACGCAGGCCCAGATCAGCGGGTTCTTCACGACAGTCATCACGATGGCGCCGGCGGACCGCTTCCCGGATGAGGCATATTTCGCCAGCACGGCGACGCTGAAGACGTTGACCAGCGGAATGATCGCGACCATCGCGACCGAGGCCAGCGCAAGTCCGACCTTGCCGTAGAGATTGCCCGATACCGACAGCGCGACATAGGTCTGCCAGCGGGTGGCGCCCTGGAAGATCGAGGAGAAGGCCGGGCCGTCGACGCCGGCGCGGGCGAGCGGGCCGCGCAGCGCAAGACAGAGCAAGCACATCACGAGCGCCGCGAGCAGCAGCGCGCCGCCGACGCCCGCAACCGGCACCTTGGTCAGATCGGCCTTGACCAGCGTCTGCACCAGGAGCACCGGGAACAGCACGTAATAAGTGAGCTGCTCCAGTCCGTGCCATTGCGTATCGAGCCGCATCAGTGTGCGTCTCAGGATGAAGCCGAGCACGATCAGCAAAAACACCGGCAGCAGCGCCGCGATCACCACGGCCATCGTCAGCGGTCCCCGCGCAGCTTCGCCAGCCGGTCGAGTGCGCCCTGCAGGATGAAGATCGCGGCGTGCTCGTCGATCACCTCAGCGCGGCGGGCGCGGCTGACGTCCATCCCGATCAGCTCGCGCTCGACGGCTGCGGTCGAGAGCCGTTCGTCCCACAGCCCGATCGCAAGCGTGGTGAGGCCTGCGAGGTTGCGGGCAAAGGCCCGGGTCGATTGCGCCCGAGGGCCCTCGCTGCCGTCCATGTTGATCGGCAGGCCCAGCACGAAGCCGACGGCGCTGCGCTCGGCCGCGATCGCGAGCAGCCGCGCCGCGTCGGCCTTGAACTGCTTGCGCTTGATGGTCTCGACGCCGGTCGCAAGGCGCCGGTCCGGATCGGAGACGGCAACGCCGATGGTCTTGGTGCCGAGGTCGAGGCCGACCAGTGCGCCACGCTCGGGCCAATGCGGCGCGGCTTCGATCAGGGGAAGGATGGGGGCGGGCATGGCCCAGCCCTTACCATGCGCCCGCGCGGTGAGGCAAAGCCCGATAGGCGTGGCGTCCATGCGAAAACGCCACGCCTTCTTGAAAGGCTCGAGGCGTGTTGCGGCTGTCAGCCTTTGGTGCTCTACTTGTTGGCGCTGCGCGAATTATCCTTGGACCGGCTTCTCTGCCGTCCGGAACGGCGCGGCCAAAAGCAGCAGCCTTCTGAACGGTTCGTCAGCTTAGCGCAGGTTGTCGGAGGACGCGTCTTGGAGCGCAGGCTTGCAGCAATTCTGGCTGCGGATGTGGCCGGCTACAGCCGTCTCATGGGCATGGACGAGGAAGGCACGCATGCTCAATTGAAGGGGCATCGGCATGCGCTGGTCGATCCGAAGATCGAAGAACACAGGGGCCGTATCGTCAAGACGACCGGAGACGGCCTGCTGGTCGAGTTCGCGTCCGTGGTCGACGCGGTACGATGCGCCGTCGAAGTGCAGCGCGGGATGAGCGAGCGAAACGCCAGGGTACGTGTCGACAAGCGGATCGAATTCCGCGTCGGCATAAACCTCGGCGACGTCATGATCGAGGGGAACGATATCTACGGCGATGGCGTGAACATCGCCGCACGGCTCGAGGGGATAGCTGAACCGGGCGGAATTTGCATTTCGCGCCAGGCACGCGATCACCTGGTCGAAAAACTCGCGTTCACTTGCGAGAAGATGGGACTTCGCAACCTCAAGAACATCGCGAAGCCCGTCGAGGTCTATTCGGTGAACTTCAGTTCCGTCAGCATGGCGCAGGAGATCAATTATTGCCGTGCGCCGGATGGGGTGCGACTGGCTTATGCCACCGTTGGGCAGGGTCCACCCTTGGTCAAGACAGCAAACTGGATGAACCACCTTGATTATGATTGGGAGAGCCCGATTTGGCATCATTTGCTGGAGGGCTTGGCGAAGGATCACACGCTGGTTCGCTACGACGCGCGAGGCAACGGGTTGTCGGATTGGGATGTCGATGAGGTTTCTCTCGATGCTTGGGTCAGCGACTTGGAAACCGTGGTCGACGCCATGGGCATCGAGCGCTTTCCGCTTTTGGGCGTATCCCAGGGATGTGCCATCTCCGTTGCTTATACCGTGCGGCATCCCGAGCGCGTTTCTCACTTGATCTTGTATGGCGGCTTTGCGCTGGGCGGCGCCAAGCGATCGCCGCAGGAGCACGAGAAGCGAAAGGCGATGGGGACTTTGATGCGCCTTGGTTGGGGCATGGACGATCCGGCATTCCGGCAGATGTTCACTTCGCAGTTCATTCCTGAGGGTACAAAGGAACAGGCCGATTGGTTCAACGACCTTCAACGCAAGACGACGTCGCCTGAATGCGCGGCTCGCTACTTTGACGTCGTGGGAAATCTCGATGTGCGCGAGTTGCTCCCGCAGGTGCAGGTGCCGACGCTCGTGATGCATGCGCGTGACGATCTAATCGTCCCGATCGATGCGGGCCGGCAAATGGCGGCTGGGATCCCCGGTGCTCGTTTCGTCGCGCTTCCCGGGCGGAATCACCTCTTTCTGAAGCACGAACCCGCCACAGCCCGGTTCTTCGACGAGATAAGTTTGTTTTTGACCAGGTGATTCCCCGCTGGAGACCTCAGGCCGCAGAATAGCTCTCAAGCCGCTATGACGCGATCGTCACCGGGAAGGCAGACCGCCAGTCCCTGCAGGGCGCTGGACTGGTGCGCGGTGCGGCGCTGGATGAACAGCGTCTCGACATGCGCATGCTGCGGATTGAGCTTGTGGATCTTGATGTCGCGCTGGACGTGGTCGCGCTCGACCACCGCGCGCGGCAGGAGTGTCACGCCCATGTCGGCGGCGACGCAGCCGACCATGCCGTCGAGCGTGCCGAGCTCGAAGCGGGCGGCCGACGGCCAGCCGAACTCGGTGAATATCTGTTCGAGGCGTTGCCGGTAGGTGCAGCCGGTGCGGAACACCAGTGCAGTCGGGCCCGACTCCGGCGTGCCGGCGCGCAAGGCCGCGAGCGATTTCCAGCGTTGCGCGGTGACGAGCACCAGTTCCTCTGTGAAGGCTGTCGTCGCCGACAGTTCGGCGTGCTCGATCGGGCCGGCAACGAAGGCGCCATCGAGCGAGCCGTCGAGCACGGCCGCCACGAGGTCAGCAGTCGGCGCGGTGCGCAGGGTCAGGCGCACGGCCGGATAGCGGCGATGAAACTCGGCAAGCAGCGTCGGCAGCCGCACCGCGGCGGTGGTCTCCATCGAGCCGATCGAGAGCGGCCCCTTCGGCTCGCCATCGTCGCGCGCGGCGAGCACGGCCTCGCGCGACAGCGCCGCCATGCGCTGCGCATACGGCAACAGGCGGCGGCCGGCGCCGGTCAGCGACATGCCGCGGCTGTGACGCTCGAACAGTGCGGTGCCGATCTCGGCCTCCAGCGCCTTGATGCGCTGGGTGACGTTGGACTGCACGGTATTCAGCTCGTCGGCGGCCCGGGTGATGCCGCCGAGCCGGGCGACCGTGGAAAAGGTGAGCAGGTCGGTCAATTCCATCTGGGACCACCGTTTCATTTTAGAGATGGTAGCGTTCTCTAGTATTCATTTTCCGAGAATGTTAGGCCCGCTTAGGCTGCGAGTCCAGAACAGCAAATCCGGAACAGGGAGCAACGCATGCCGATCGGCACCGAATTGACGGCACGTCTTCGCATCGCGCATCCGATCCTGGCGGCGCCGATGGCGATGATCACGGCAAGCCGGCTGGTCATGGCGGTGAGCGATGCGGGCGGCTTCGGCATTCTCGGTGGCGGCTATGGAGATCAAGCCTGGCTCGCGGCGGAGACCGCGGTGCTCAGGCGATATCACCGCCCGTTCGGGATCGGCTTCATTACCTGGAGCCTCGCTCAGCAGCCCGAGTTGATCGATATCGCGCTGGATGCCAAGCCACACGCGGTGATGCTGTCGTTCGGCGATCCCGCGCCGTTCGCGCCCAGGATCAAGGCCGCGGACGCGCTGCTGATCTGCCAGGTGCAGAGCGAGGAAATGGCGCAACAAGCGCTCGATTGCGGCGCCGACATCCTGATCGCGCAGGGCACGGAGGCGGGCGGTCACGGCGCGTCGCGCACCACGCTCGATATCGTGCCTGCAATCATCGATTTCGCGGCGGGGCGCGTCCCGGTCGTCGCGGCCGGCGGCATCGCCGATGGCCGCGGCTTGGCTGCGATGATGATGCTCGGCGCATCCGGCGTGCTGATGGGAACGCGATTCTATGCCAGCGTCGAGGCCGATGCGCCCGAGCGGGCGAAGCAGCTGATCTGCGCCGCGAAGAGCGGTGAGACGGTGCGCGGCGTGGTGATGGACTGGTCGCGCAAGCTGATGTGGCCGGCGCCATTCACCGCGCGCTCGCTTGCCAACGATCATCTGCGGCGCTGGTCCGGCCGCGAGATCGAGTTGATGCAGCGCGCGGACGAGATCGCGGTGGAATACGCCGCGGCGAGGACCGCAGGCAATTTCGAAATTGCCGCTGTGTTCGCCGGCGAGTCCGTCGGGCTGATCCATGATATCGTTCCTGCGGCCGAGATCGTCGGCCGCATCGTCGCCGAGGCCGAGCAGACGCTGCACGGCCGGCGCAACTTTTTTCCTTCTCCCCTTGTGGGAGAAGGTGGCGCGGATGCAATCCGCGCCGGATGAGGGGTCTGTATCCGCGGAGACAAACCCCTCACCCGCGCTCGCTTTGCGAGCGCACCCTCTCCCACAAGGGGAGAGGGTCATTCGGAGCAAGTCAGGAAAGAGACACACCATGTGGCCGGACCGTCGATTGATCGATCGTTTCAAGACCGAATTCCCGATCGTGCTGGCGCCGATGGCCGGCGTGATGGATGCGGAGCTCGTGATCGCGGTGGCGCAGGGCGGCGGGCTCGGCTCGCTGCCCTGTGCGATGCTGTCGGCCGAGAAGGCGCGTGAGCAGGTCAACATCATCCGCCAGCGCGTGTCCGCGCCGGTCAACCTCAACTTCTTCTGCCACAAGGCGGTCGACGCCGATCCGGCACGCGAGGCGCAATGGCGGCAGCGGCTCGGGCCTTACTACCGCGAACACGGCCTCGATCCGGATGCGCCGATCAATGCGGCGAACCGCGCGCCGTTCGACGCAACCTTCTGCGCCGTGGTCGAGGAGCTGAAGCCCGAGGTCGTCAGCTTCCATTTCGGCCTGCCGGAGCCAAAACTGTTGCAGCGGGTGAAGGCAGCGGGCGCCATCGTGATGTCGTCGGCGACCACGGTGAAGGAGGCGATCTGGCTCGAGGAGAACGGTGTCGACGTCGTCATCGCGCAAGGCGCCGACGCTGGCGGCCATCGCGCCATGTTCCTGACCGACGATATCGCCGAGCAGCCCGGCACGTTCTCGCTGCTGCCGCAGGTGGTCGATGCGGTGAAGGTGCCGGTCGTCGCGGCCGGTGGCATCGCCGATGGACGCGGGATCGCGGCGGCCTTTGCACTCGGCGCATCGGCTGTGCAGATCGGGACAGCTTTCCTGCGCTGTCCGGAATCCAAGGTGACCGCGCAGGGCCGTGTCGCGCTGGCGCAGGCCAGCGATGAATCGACCGTCATCACCAATGTGATGACCGGCCGCCCGGCGCGCGGCGTTGCCAACCGCGTGATGCGCGAGGTCGGCCCGATCTCGCCGGACGCGCCGGCGTTCCCGCATGCGGCGACCGCCCTCGGGCCGCTGAAGGCGGCTGCCGAAAAACAAGGCAAGGTCGATTTCACCAATCTCTGGGCCGGGCAGGCGGTGCGGATGGGCAAGGAGATGCCGGCCGCCGAGCTGACCCGCGCACTGGCGGGCGCCGCGCTGGCGCGGATGGGCAAGATGGCGGGCTGATTTCACCTTCGTTGACGCAGGAGCACCACGGCATGATCACCTGTTATCTGCGATACGAAGTTCGTGCGGACAAGCTCGCCGAATTCGAGGCCTATGGTGCGATGTGGCTGGAGCTGGTGCCGCGGTTTGGCGGCACTCATCACGGCTATTTCCTGCCGTCCGAGGGCGCCAGCGACGTGGCGTTGGCGATTTTCAGCTTTCCGAGCCTTGCGGCCTACGAACAGTACCGCAAGGATTCAGCGCTCGATCCCGACGTTCAGAAGGCGATCGCCTTCGCGAGGGAGACGCGCTGCTTTGTCCGCTATGAACGGTCGTTCTTTCGGCCGTTGCTGCCGAAGCCGGCATAGCCGGCTATGGCAGGCCGGATCGCTCGATCTCAGGCCTGACGCGCGGCCTCGCTCTGGTTGATCTCCAGATGCTCGGTCGCGAGCCTGCGATAATGCGCGGCCATTTCCTTGTAATGTTGCCGGGAGATCGGATCCGCGGCGCTCTCGGCCCGGCGCTCGAACATCTCGGCCTTTTCCTGCAGCGCTTTCGCCTGGGACTTGGTCATCGCTCGCCTCACTTAGACCAGACAGGCCACGTAGAGGATCGCAATCCCCAGCACGGTGCCGATCGACCACAGGGCGGGATCCCAGCCCTCCGGCCGGGGGCGGCTTTCCAGCGTTTGCATGACGCACTCCGAACTTTTCTGTTTGGAGGGAGTAGGCGCCCCGAATGTTTCGGCACCACTTCGTGGCACCCGCAAAGTGGTTTCGTCGCGGGCTTTTGCGGCCCGAATGCGCACTGGGATGTCTGGCCAGGGTGCCCGGCAGGGTGCTCAAGCCCCGGGGCAGAGGGATTCGCGTGGTTGCGGCGCAAAACCGGCCTCTGCTATACGGCGGGCTGACCTTTCAGCCTGACCTTTTGGATCTGGGGCCCTATATAATGTCCGTAGACGCCACAACCGTCCGCCGCATCGCGCATCTGGCGCGGATCGCGGTCAGCGACGCCGAAGTTCCCCATCTCCAGGGCGAGCTGAACGCGATGCTGGCCTTTGTCGAGCAGCTATCGGAGGTGAATATCGACGGTGTCGAGCCGATGACCTCGGTGACGCCGATGGAGATGAAGAAGCGCGCCGACGTGGTCAATGACGGCGAGATCGCCGACGACATCGTCCGCAACGCGCCTGATACGACCAACCACTTCTTCCTGGTGCCGAAGGTGGTCGAGTAGTTTCTCTGTTCTGGGACGATGGCGATGTGTCTGCTCTGCGACGATGAAAAGGCCTACAAGGCCTACATGGACTTCCTCGACGCGATGGAGCGCAAGGGGAAGGTCGCCGATCCCAATGCGGCGATGGACGCGGTGCTCGACCATCTCGAGGCGTTGGATGCCGCCCGCGCCAAGGAAAATGCCCTGAGAAATATCAGCCCCCGGCAGGATGACCCCGCCAACGACAAGACCCTGTCTCCGTTCTTCTGCAGCCCGATCAATAAATGACCGATTTGACATCGCTGACGATCGCCGAGGCCCGCGAGGGCCTGGCGAGCAAGTCTTTCACCGCCCGCGAACTGACTGACGCGCATCTCGCCGCCATCGAAGCCGCGCGCGTGCTCAATGCCTATGTGCTCGAGACGCCGGACCGCGCCCGCGACATGGCGAAGGCCGCCGACGAGAAGATCGCAAAGGGCGAGGGTGGGTCGCTGGCGGGCATTCCGCTCGGCATCAAGGACCTGTTCGCGACCCGCGATATCAGGACCACGGCGTGCTCGAAGATCCTCGGCAATTTCATCCCGCCCTACGAGTCGACGGTGACCTCGCAGCTGTGGCGCGATGGCGCGGTGCTGCTCGGCAAGCTCAACAATGACGAGTTCGCGATGGGCTCGTCGAACGAGACCTCGTGCTTCGGCCCGGTCACCAACCCGTGGCGGCGCGAGGGCTCCAACACCACGCTGGTGCCGGGCGGCTCGTCCGGCGGCTCGGCTTCGGCTGTGGCGGCGCTGCTGTGCATGGGCGCGACCGCGACCGACACCGGCGGCTCGATCCGCCAGCCCGCCGCGTTCACCGCGACCGTCGGCATCAAGCCGACCTACGGCCGCTGCTCGCGCTGGGGCATCGTCGCCTTCGCATCCTCGCTCGACCAGGCCGGCCCGATCGCGCGCACGACGCGCGACGCCGCGATCCTGATGCGCTCGATGGCCGGTCACGATCCCAAGGACACCACGTCGGTCGACATCGCGGTGCCGGATTACGAGGCCGCGATCGGCAAGTCCGTGAAGGGCATGAAGATCGGCATCCCCAGGGAGTATCGGCTCGACGGCATGCCGGCCGAGATCGAGAAACTCTGGAGCGAGGGCGCGCAGTGGCTGAAGGCCGCGGGTGCGGAGCTCGTCGAAGTGTCGCTGCCGCACACCAAATACGCGCTGCCGGCCTATTACATCGTGGCGCCGGCGGAGGCATCGTCGAACCTCGCGCGCTATGACGGCGTGCGCTACGGGCTACGCGAGCCGGCCAAGAACATCATCGAGATGTACGAGAACTCCCGCGCCGACGGCTTCGGCGACGAGGTTCGCCGGCGCGTGCTGATCGGCACCTATGTGCTCTCTGCCGGCTACTACGATGCCTATTATCTGCGTGCGCAGAAGGTGCGGACGCTGATCAAGAAGGACTTTGAGGACTGCTTCGCCAAGGGCGTCAATGCAATCCTGACGCCGGCGACGCCGTCGGCGGCGTTCGGCATCGGCGAGAAGGGCGGCGCCGATCCGGTTGAGATGTATCTCAACGACATCTTCACGGTGACCGTGAACATGGCGGGCCTGCCCGGCATCGCCGTGCCCGCCGGCAAGGATACGCAAGGCCTGCCGCTCGGCCTGCAACTGATCGGCCGTCCGTTCGACGAGGAGACGCTGTTCTCGCTCGGGGAGGTGATCGAGCAGGCGGCCGGCCGCTTCCCGGCGCCAAGATGGTGGTGAGCGATGGCGGATTTCCGCGCCAGTCTCGCTGACGCTGCGCCGGACACGACTCTGGCGCCGCCGCTCGCCGCATTGTGGTGGGTGAGGAAGGGTGATTGGGACCAGGCGCATAAGATCGTGCAGGACGAGAGCGACGCCAATTCGGCCTGGGTGCACGCCTACCTGCATCGCGTCGAGGGCGATCTCGGCAATGCCGGCTACTGGTATCGCCGGGCCGGCCAGCCGGTCGCAAAGGACACAGTTGAGGCCGAGTGGGAACGGATCGTCTCCGCACTTTTGGTCTGAACAACCGATGTGAAGTGCGGTGTCTTGGCACCGCGAGCATTAACCCTGTTTCGGCCGCCATGCCGCCGCCCAGATTGGCCGTGATAGGCTGGTGGAACCGGGCGGGGGCCAGCGGCAAAGAGAGTATTCGTGCGTGGGTCGGGCATAGGGGGATGGCTGTCAGCATTGCTGGTGGCAGTAGTGGCGGTGGGCCTTGCCGGCTGCGCAACCGTCTACAATCTCCCCGGCAACGTGCCGCTCGGCGCCGCGGCTGCCGACATCAACGGTGTCAGCGATATTCCGGCTTACGAAGATGACCTGCTGCTTGCGCTGTCGTTCTCCGGTGGTGGCACGCGCGCGGCGGCGTTTTCGTTCGGCGTGCTGGAAGAGCTCGACCGGGTGCGCTCCAGCGCCGCCGGCACCAAGACGCTGCTCGATCGCGTCGACTTCGTTTCCGGCGTCTCCGGCGGATCGGTCACCGCGGCCTATTTCGGATTGAAGCGGCGCGCGGCGCTCGACGATTTCCGCGAGCGCTTCCTGCTGCGCAACGCCGAGGAGGGGCTGAAGACCAAGATCTCCCTCGGCAATATCGGGCGCGCGCTGGGTGGCGGCGTCAACGACAGCCAGTTCACCGACTGGCTCGATCAAAATCTGTTCGACGGCGCGCGGTTCGAGGCGTTGCCGGACGATCGCCGGCCACGGGTGTGGATCAACGCCTCCGACATCTACAACCGCACGCCGTTCGTGTTCGGCAAGACGTCGTTCGATGCGCTGTGCAGCGACGTCCGCTCCTATCGTGTCGCCGAAGCGGTGGCGGCCTCTGCCGCGGTGCCGCTGGCATTCGCCCCGATCGTGCTGCAGACCTATCCCGGCGGCTGCGCCGCGCCGCTGCCGTCGTGGCTGGATCGGGTGCGCAACGATCCAAACGCGCAGCCGCTGCTGCGCTCCTATGCCGAGGCCCAGGCGCGTTACCGCGACGGCTCGATGCGTTACGTCAAGCTGCTCGATGGCGGCCTCGTTGATAACTACGGCCTGTCGGGGCTGAGCATCGGCCTGCTCGCCGCGCAGCGGCCCTATGAGCCGCTGAGCGAACGGCAGGCGGCTAAGCTCAGGCGCATCCTGTTCCTGGTGGTCGATGCCGGCCGCGGCATCTCCGGCGACTTCGTGCAGACGCTCGAAGGGCCGAACGGTGTCGAGCTGGTGTCCGCGGCCGCCGACACCGCGATTGATGCCAGCGTGCGCTCCAGCTACGCCGCCTTTACGTCGCTCGCCAACGACTGGTCCGGCAAGCTGAAGCGCTGGCGCTGCGGCCTGTCGGCGGCGGATCGCGCCAGGCTCGGCGTCGGCGCCGGCTGGAAATGCGGTGACGTCGCGATCTATGTCGAGCGGCTCGGCTTCGACCGGCTCGGACCGGAGCGTGCCGGCATTCTGAACGCCATTCCGACGCGGCTTTCGCTGCCGGCCGAGCAGGTCGACCAGCTGGTCACGGGCGGCGCGGACGCGCTGCGCTCGAGCAAGGCCTATCAGCAGTTCCGGCGCGGCCTCTGATCCGCGCCCATGCCCGGCGCGGGCTGCAAGGGGACTGCAAGGCGGCTTGACTGGCGCTGTCGGTTGCGCGAAGCCCAATCCATCCCAGATAATACTTGTCCGGAAACCAGCTCCATGACCGCATCTGCTGCCCCTCACAAACTGATCAAGAGCGCCACCGGCGATTGGGAGGTCGTGATCGGCATGGAGGTCCATGCCCAGGTCACCTCGAACGCGAAGCTGTTCTCCGGCGCGTCGACTGCGTTCGGCGGCGAGCCCAACTCCCACGTCTCGCTGGTCGATGCCGCGATGCCGGGCATGCTGCCCGTCATCAACGAGGAGTGCGTCCGCCAGGCGGTGCGCACCGGTCTCGGGCTGAATGCGCAGGTCAATTTGCGTTCGGTGTTCGACCGCAAGAACTATTTCTATCCGGACTCGCCGCAGGGCTACCAGATCAGTCAGTACAAGTCGCCGATCGTCGGCGAGGGCGAGGTGGTGCTCGAACTCGATGGCGGCCGCAGCGTCACCATCGGGATCGAGCGGCTGCATCTGGAGCAGGACGCCGGCAAGTTGCTGCACGATCAGTCGCCGACGATGTCCTATGTCGACCTCAACCGCTGCGGCGTCGCGCTGATGGAGATCGTCTCCAAGCCCGACATCCGCGATGCCGAGCAGGCCAAGGCCTACGTCACCAAGCTGCGCTCGATCCTGCGCTACCTCGGCACCTGCGACGGCGACATGGAGAAGGGCAGCCTGCGCGCCGACGTCAACGTCTCGGTGCGCCGCCATGGCGAGACCGCGCTCGGCACCCGCTGCGAAATCAAGAACATGAACTCGATCAACTTCATCGGCCAGGCGATCGAGTACGAGGCGCGGCGCCAGATCGAGATCATCGAGGACGGCGGCTCGATCGACCAGGAAACCCGGCTGTTCGACCCGAACAAGGGCGAGACGCGTTCGATGCGCTCCAAGGAAGAGGCGCACGACTACCGTTACTTCCCGGATCCCGATCTCTTGCCGCTGGAATTCAGCCAGGCCTTCGTCGACGAGCTCAAGGCGCAGCTGCCGGAACTGCCGGACGAGAAGAAGTCCCGTTTTATTACGGGCTTCGGCCTGTCGTCCTATGACGCGAGCGTGCTGGTCGCCGAGCGCGAGAGCGCGGAGTTCTACGAGACGGTGCTCGCGCGTCTCGCCGACAAGGCGCGTGACGGCAAGCTCGCCGCCAACTGGGTGATCAACGAGCTGTTCGGCCGCCTCAACAAGGAAGGCGTTGCGATCGCAGCCTCGCCGGTGTCGGCGGAGCAACTCGCCGCGATCGTCGATCTGATCGGCGAGGGAGCGATTTCCGGCAAGATCGCCAAGGACTTGTTTGAGATCGTCTGGCAGGAAGGCGGCGATCCGCGCGCGCTCGTCGAGACGCGCGGCATGAAGCAGGTCACCGACCTCGGCGCCATCGAGAAGGTGGTCGACGACATCATCGCGGCCAATCCCGACAAGGTCGAGCAGGCGAAGGCGAAGCCCGCGGCCCTTCAATGGTTCGTCGGTCAGGTGATGAAGTCGTCGGGCGGCAAGGCCAACCCGAAGGCGGTCAACGAGCTCTTGAAGTCCAAGCTCGGCGTCTGAACGAACAGGACAATGATGTTGTCCTTGGCGCATGATCCAGTCGGATCATGCTCTCGCGCCGTCACCATCGGCATCGTCGCGCGCGCGTGAACGCGGCGTGATCCGGCCTCACACCCTCGCTCGACGGTCGCACTGACGTCGTCGGCGCCGAATCGCCGAAGCTGCGATTCGTTCGCGAATCCGGTCCGGGCGACCTCAAACGAGGCAAAAGCGGTCTTACCCACGAAAATTTTTTCGTTGCCAAAAATTACGACTCGGCGTTCGCGACGCGCCGCTTTTCGTCGTCGCGCGCGACTCAATGCAGTCATGATCCTGTGTCGATCGCTTCAATGCGACCGCACGAAAAGGCTATAATACAAGGCGTTTCCTGCAAGGTTGACAAATGCCGACGTCGGCGGCCGTTGAACTTCTTGCATCGTCGAACGAATGCAGCGTCGATTTGAACGGTGACGCGCGCTGTGCGCACTGACACCGCTGCGTCAACACTTCCTTAAGCGGGACACTGTTTTTTTCGGTCTGTTGGTGTATTCGGGAAGTAGTGCATATCGATTCCCGAGTGCACGCAGCGAGAGCCATCTCACATACTGGAGGGCAACATGGCTAAGAAGGCAAAGAAGGCGAAGAAGGCGAAGAAGGCGAAGAGCGCAGTGAAGAAGACTGCGAAGAAGACCCGCAAGGTCGCCAAGAAGAAGTAAGCCTCTCGCCTTGAGAGGATTGCCGGCGGCTTGATGCCGGCACGTCGCGAGAGCCAGCGGACGGACTGCTGAGAGGCACATCCCACCCCAAGGCTCTGGCTGACGAAAGAGGGTGTCGGCGAGACATCAGGTCAAACGGCTGGATCGAATTTCGGAGAGGGCAACCTTCCCAAAAGCGGTCCGGCAGAAGAAACAGAGATTTCTTCGTTCGGTGCGGGGCCGGCTCGGTTCCGCAATTTCACCGGCGAGAATGCCGAGCTGAAATCTGGTCCTGACGTGTTCGCCGACCCCCTCGTTCCGGCGGCCCGCGCAGTCCGCGCCCGGCAGCCGCTTTCCACATCCCATTTTCTGGATCGACGTCGGGCCTGACGGGCTCGCGTTTCTTTGCGCGCGCGACCGTACCGCGGCTTCGCGGACCGTCCGCCGGGCGTGGCAGCCCGCCGTCAACTCGTCGATTGATCAGATGCGTCGGCGGCCGGGACCGGACGGTGCCCGCGGCGATTGTCCGCGATGGTTATCGATGTCCGAAGCACCAGGGTAAACCGGCATTCACGAATGCACGGAAATGCCTGTGGCACAGGCACTTCTGCGATTCCGGGGAACGCGCCCGGCCGGCCCGATTTACATCCCGTTCATCGCGATACTTAAACCGCTCTTCAAATTTGATGGGCCATGATCACCCCAACAAGCCGGCAAACGGCGAGCGCATGATCCAGGGATCGGCGCGGCGCATGATCCCAGGATCAGCGCGGGGCATGATCCGAAGGATCAGCTCGGGGATAACAAGGCGTTTCAACAGTGGACGGGGGCCGCGCTCGGGGGAGGGCGGCCAACAACAAAAAGGGGAATGACGACAATGTTTCAGGGGGTCATCGATCAGGAAAGCGCTATCCCGGTTGCTGCGACTGCAATCCAGGACGTGCTGTTCGAGCGTGGCATGTATTGGGCGAGCGGCCGTTCCGGCGTGGTCAATCTCGTCGCGGCGCACAAATGGTTCAACCTGGCGGCGCTCAAGGGACGTACCGACGCAATCGCGCACCGCCGCGAAGTCGCCGAGCAGATGTCCGACGTCGAGATCGCTGCCGCCCAGCGCGAAGCCCGCGCCTGGATGACGACGCACTAAGCTTTCGTTTTGGCGCGTTTTCTTCACGCGAACCGTAATCCACTTCGCTCGAAAGCGCACAGCTCGAGCCGGGAGCCTCGGCTCCCTCGCTCCATCTAGAACCAGTATCGTGCGGCGTAGATCGCAGTCATCAGCGCCCCAGCGGCGATGACGAACTGCCGGACGACGTGAGCCGGCAGGATCCGGATCAGGTGGCCTCCGGCATAGCCGCCGACCATGGCGCCGAGCAGCATCACCAAAGTTTCCGGCCACCGTACCGCTCCCTGCACGATGAAGATCAATGTGGCGGCGAGCGACACGCAGGTCGCGAGCAGGTTCTTCAACGCCTTGATCGCCCTGATGTCGCTCGGTTCCGTGATCGACAGCACCGCGGTCAGGATGACGCCGAGCCCGGCGCCGAAGAACCCTCCATAGACACAGGCCAATCCGAGCGCAGCACTGCTCGCACTGATCGAGGGCGGAGCTGCGGCTTCCCGATGTCCGTTGGTCCACGCCTGGATCTGTGGCGCGAAGGCAAACAGCAGCGTTGCGAATGCGATCAGGGCCGGCACCGGCAGGACGAACAGCCGCTCGGGAAGCAACAAGAGGGTGCCGGCACCGACTCCGCCTGCAACCGTGGAAACGGCGACGAAGCTGACGGTACGCCGCGTCGGCGGCGGCAGCTTGCCGCGATCGGCGAGCGCTGCGATCAAATGCCCCGGCGAGATCGCCACCGCATTCGACGCATTGGCGATGACCGCCGGCAAGCCTGCGGCGAGCATCGCCGGAAAGGTGATGAGTGTCGCACCGCCCGCCAATGCGTTGATGACGCCTCCCGCGCCACCAGCCGCGAGCAGCAGAAGACTTGTCTGGGTATCCATCCTTCACCCCTTTGCAGGGTGCGCAGGCTAGCGGGCGGAGCATCGGCTGGTCTGGAACGTATGTGACGCCGTTTCAATCGCGCCGGTAGACGCCCGGCGTCGTGCCGAAGGTGCGGCGGAACAGACGGGTGAGGTGGCTCTGATCGGAAAAGCCGGCATCCGCGGCAACGGCTGCGATCGGCTGGCCAGCGCGCAACAGTTGCCGGGCAGCATTGAGCCGGGTGAGTTGCCGGAACGCGTGCGGCGCGACGCCGAGCTCGCGCCTCACCATGCGGCTGAACCCTTCGCGGCTTCGCCCGAAGCTGGCGGCAATCTCGCGGATCGGCTCGGGGCTCTCCGTCAAGGCCGTGCCGAGCTTGGCTCTGCCGGTCTGCCCGGTCGAGCCGGGCGCTCCGCCCGACAGGATGTCGTTGGCGATCTCGCTGATGTGCGCGGGCGATATCTCCTCGATGCTTCGCCAGCGGTCCCCGACATTGACGATCCGGAGCGACGAGCAGGCGCTGCCCGCCGGAACATAGGCATTCAGGCAAACCGTCTCCGCGCCCAGTGTCGCGATCGGTGCATGCAGCATTCCTGCCGGGATCAGCGCAGCATGGCCCGCAGGCACGGTGATGGCCGCACCGTCGATGCGAAAGGCGCGCGACCCCGACAGCACCAGCACGATCTGGCTCTCGTCATGGAAGTGCGGCCGGAGGCCGAGCGAGCCGGCACCGCTCCACGATGCCAGCTCGACGATGCCGTCACGGTCGGCGCGCCGGTAGTTCCAGGCTTTCGTCATGGCGAACCAGGTGATCGCAGAGGTCTCGAACCGATGGATGGGTGATCCCCGAGCATAGCACGGGGGTCACCCGGCTGTCGCGGCCGCGCGACTGAAGCCATCGGCGAGGCCGTTCGCATCGTCGCGACAGCGATGAGAGCGGCGACGAGGTTGGCGGCTGCGCTGATTGCCACCGGGATGAAGTAGCTGTGGCTGACGTCGAATGCGAAGCCGGCGGCGCTTGGTCCCAGCAGCGTTCCGAACGCGACGCTGGTGTAGAGGATACCGATGATGCCGCCGACATTGCGGCCGCCGAAATGGTCGGTGACCACGGCGGGCAGGATCGCCACCCAGCCGCCATAGAACACGCCGAACAGCAGCGCGAAGGCCGTGAGCGACCAGAAGGTGCCGGCGATCGCCCAGATCGCCAGCGAGGCGGCCATGCCGAGATACATCGCGATCAGGAAGGCATCGCGGCCGACCCGGTCGGCGATGCCGCCGAGGAAGAAGCGGCCGGCGGTGCTGCCGACACCGATCATCCCGAGCAGCAGCACGGCGAGCGTCGGCGCTACCTGATGGTCGACGGCGAACGGCACGAGATGCACGAAGGGTACGAACACCCCGAACGCACTGACCAGGCAGGCCGCATAGAGCCCGGCAAAGCGGGCCGTGCGCACCGCATGGCGGATCGAAACACCCTGACGCAGCGGCGTGCCTGACGCCGTATCAAGCGGATCGCCATCCGGTGCGGTGCCGTAGCGGCGCGGATCGTCCGCGATCAGGAGCGATGAGCCGATGCCGGCGACGGCGGCAACGACGCCGAGCACGACGTAGGCTTCGCGCCAGCCGAGGCTCGCGATCAGCCAGGTCGCGAGCGGCGGCATCACCAATGTTCCGACCCCGATCCCGCTGACGGCGAGGCCCGACGCAAAACCGCGCCGCCTGACGAACCAGCGCTGCACGGCGCCCAAGGTCGGAACGTATGCGCAACCGACGCCGGCGCCGATCCCGATGCTGTAGGCAGCGTAGACCTGGAGGATGGTCTGCGCCTGTCCCGCCAGCACCATGCCGAGACCGACCAGCGCCATTCCAATTGCAGCCAGCCTGCGCGCGCCCCAGCGATCGGCGAGCGGGCCGGAGATGATGCCGAGACCGAAATACAGGAAGCCCGCGAACGAGAACACCAGCGACACCGAGCCGCGCGAGGCGCCGAACTCCCGCTGCAGCGACTCGACGAAGGATGAGAACGTGTAGGCGCTGCCGAAGCCGATGAACGTGACGACAAAGGCGGCTGCGACGACAACCCAGCCATAGAACGGCCTTGCGCGTTGATGTCCGGCGTGCATGGCGGCGTTCCTCATGATCGTTCTCCTTGTGCCGCGCGCTCGCCTGCCTTGGCCGGCGGATAGAGCAGCATCTGCGTGCAGCGAAACAGCGCGATGGCCTTGCCGGTCGCCTCGCTGCGGATCTCCGCATCCCACACCTGGGTGGTGCGCCCGGCATGAATGAGGCGCGCCTCGCAGCTGACGCCGCCTTCGCGCGCGGCACCGATGAAGTTCGTCTTCAATTCGCCGGTCGCGAAGCCAATTGCGCTGTCCGGCAAGGAGGCGAGGCAGCCGAAGCCGCACGCGGTATCCGCCAGCGCGACGATGCTTGCGCCGTGCAAGAGCCCGTGCGGCGAAAAGTGCTTCGCTGCAATCTCGAAACGGCCGCGGATGAGGCCGCGTTCGGCTTCGAGCCATTGAAAATCCAGCAGGCCGGGCAGGCTGCCGGGTTGCGACGCGTTGATGTGGTCGACGCGTTTGCGGGTATCGCTGCCTGCACCGATCTCGTGCAAAGCGAGTTTGTTGGGTACCTCAGTCATGTCGTGTTCTGGCTCCATCAGGGAACCGAGAGCTGTCATCGCGAGCCGCGGAGGAAGATTAGAAAATCTAACTTTAATGGCTCGGATTTCTCTATGTTGACGCGGCTCCCAGCCTTACGATAGGCTAATTGAGCGCCGGGAAGGCCCCGTTGGCAAACCAGATTTGCTGCACGATTGAGATTAGAAAATCTAAATCATGGAGAGTAGGCTTCCACCCCTGAACGCGCTCAAGGCGTTCGAATCCGCCGCCCGCCATCTCTCGGTGAAGCTCGCGGCCGAGGAGCTGTGCGTGACGCCGGGCGCGGTCAGCCAGATGCTCAAGACGCTCGAAGCCCATCTCGGCATCAAGCTGTTCGAGCGGGTGCCGCGCGGCATCTATCTCACCGACGCCGGCCGCGACTATCTGCCGTCGATCCGCAATGCGTTTCGCCAGATCGCGGAGGCCTCGCGTCGCGTCGCTGCATCGGTCGACGTCGGTACGCTGACGGTGAGCGTCACGCCGTTCTTTGCGTCGGCCTGGCTGGTGCCGCGCATGGCATCGTTTCAGGGCGCGCATCCCGAGATCGATCTCCAGATCGTCACCAGCAACACGCTCGTCGATTTCTCGCGTAACGGCGTCGACGTCGCGGTGCGCCACGGCCTCGGCCGCTATCCGGGGCTGCGCAGCGACCGCGTCGTTACGGTCGAGATGGTCGCGGTCGCTTCGCCGTCGCTGGTTGCGCGTCTCGGGCGGCCGGCCTCTCCCGCAGATCTTGCGGGCTGGCCGCAGGTGCACGACGCCGATCGCAAGGGATGGAGCCTGTGGTTTCAGGCCAATGGGATCACGGAGGTTCGCACGCCGCGCGGTCCCTCGTTCGACGACAGCGGTCTGCTGCTGAAGGCTGTGCTGACCGGGCAGGGCGCCGGCCTGCTGCCCGCGGCAATGGTCGCCGATGAGATCGAGAGCGGCGAACTGATCCAGCTGCTTGAGACCGCGCATCTGGAGGAGTTTGCGTATTATCTCGTCTGCCCCGACAACCGGCAAGGGCTTCCGAAGATCGCGGCGTTCAGGGAGTGGATGTTGGGGCCCATAGCCCAGTCAGCACTTGGGGAACGCTAGCTGTCTCGCCGCCGCGCCTTATCGATAGAACGCGTTCGGCGGCACGCCAAAATGCTTGCGGAACATCGCGGTGAAGGCGCTCTGGCTGGCATAGCCGGCATCGAGCGCGACATCGACCACCCGCGCGCCGCGTGCGAGGCGTTCCAGCGCAAACAGCAGGCGGGCCTGCTGACGCCACTCGCCGAACGTCATGCCGGTCTCCCTGGCGAACAGGCGATGGATCGTCTTCGATGTCAGCTTCAGCCGGAGCGCCCACTGCTCGGCGGTGGAGGTGTCGTCCGGACGGGCCACCAGCGCCGCGCAGATCCGCGCCAGCCTTTCGTCGCGCGGCATCGGCAGATGCAGCGGCAACACATCGATCTCGCGCAGCTGGTCGAGCAGCACACGCATCAGGCGCTCGTCGCTTGTGCCTGGCGCATAGTCCAGCGGCACACCCATCGCGGCGACGAACAATTCGCGCAGCAGCGGCGAGACAGTGAACACGCAGCTGGTCTGCGGCAGATTGGGAGCCGCGTCGGCATCGACGAACACGGTGCGGATCTTGACCGCACCGCACATCCGGACCTCGTGCGCGAGACCGGCCACCAGCCACACCGCGCGATTGGGCGGCACCACCCAGGTGCCCTCGGCGCAGCGCACGATCATCACGCCTTCGATCGCGTAGAGCAGTTGGCCGCGCGGATGTGCATGCAGGCCGGTCGATGTGCCGCTCGGATAGTCGATCTCCATCGCCGCCATCGGCCGCGCCGTGGCGTGATAATCGAGGTGCCGTGTGATCAGCTCGTCCAACACGTCTTCATCTCTCTCATGTCCCAATCTCGCTAGGTGAGGTCATTCTAGCGTGAGACAGACCTCAGTGCGACAGGTAGTTGCTGGTGCGTCTTTCACCAATGCGCTGCCGGATCATGCTCAAGAAGAATGCTGCACTTCTCTATCCCTTCGTTGCCATCGTGCTGTGGGCCGGCAACGTCATCGTCTCGCGTCTGTCGGCCCACACGATCGGTCCGCAGGCGATCACTTTCTATCGCCTGCTGGTCGCGGTGCTGCTGATGTCCCCGTTCGTGGCGCGCGCCGCCTGGCGCAATCGCCGCGCGATCTGGCCGCATCTCGGGCCGCTCGCGATCCTCGGCTTCCTTGCGATGTGCCTGTTCCAGAGCCTGTCGTATCTGGCGGCCGAGACCACGACCGCGACCAACATGGCCGTGTTCACCGCGCTGACGCCGCTGCTCACGGTCGCACTCAGCGCCGCACTGCTCGGCGAGCAGCCGACGCTCGGCATGGTCTGCGGCGCGCCGCTGTCGTTCGCAGGCCTCGTCTATCTCGTCAGCGGCGGCGAATTGTCGTCGCTGTTGCAGAATGGTGTGCACGCGGGTGACGCACTGATGCTGCTCGCCGCGATCGTCTACGCGCTGTACGGCGTGCTCCTGAAGCGCTGGAATTTGCCGATCACCGGGTGGCAGTCCACCTACATGCAGGCGTTGTGTGCGTTGGCCGTGATGTTTCCCGCGTTCCTCGCGACGCCGGCGCCGCTGCGGCAGGTCAACGCGGCGACCTGGCCGCTGATCGTCTATGCCGGCGCGCTCGCCTCGGTGGTGCTGCCGTTCCTGTGGATCCGTGGTGTCGCGCAGCTCGGCCCGAACCGCTGCGCGATCTTCATGAACCTGCTGCCGGTGCTGACGGCCGCGGCCGCGATCGTGATGCTGGGCGAGCCGGTCAGGTCCTTCCACGTCATCGGCGGCGGCCTCGCGCTGCTCGGCGTTGCCTGCGCGCAGGTGTTTCCACGGCCGATGTTGCGAGCGCAGCGTGCCTGAGCATGACGACGCGATCATCCAAGCGTTGTGACCTATCGTCACAGCGCTTGACTGATCCATTTTTCGCCGTGCGGGCGTCGTGACATCGCGTGCGCCCACACGCGAGACATGTTTCCAATCTTTGCTGATTGATGTGCGATTGCTGCCAAATCAGCGTGCTTGTCGCTCGCTTGCATCATGCGCTTCACGTCGAACGCGATCAAACTAAAGGATAGCTAGCTTCTCACTTCGAGTCGTGAGGGTTTGCTGGTTTGATCGATAGTTGTCTCGAGCGAATTATGAAACAGAAGATCGCGTATGGTGCGATTCTAGTTGGCGCAATCATCCTGGTTTTTTTCGCGCACAAGATTTGGAGCGCCACGAATCTCCTAGCGGAGACGCTGCGCTCGAGCGGTCAACGCATGGCTAGCATTACCAGCCGCCTGGACGCGCAGGAGCAGGCCGCGAACAAGCAAGAGCAGGCCGCGAACAGGCAGGAGCAGGCTGCGAGCAAGCAGGAGCAGGTCGCGAGCAGGCAGGAACAGGCTGCAAGCAAGCAGGAACAGGTTGCAATCAAGCAGGAGCAGATTGCGAGCAAGCAGGACGAGGCTGCAAGCAAGCTGGAGCAGACTGCAAATGGGTTGCAGCAGACGGTCAGTAAACTGCAAGCGGATATTGGCGCGGTAGTCGACACGCAGAAGCGCGGTCGGCCCGCGCCCGATCTGCAGGGGCATTCGATTCAGGTTTCGCTGCCTCAAAGCGAATATGGACCGATGACACCGGTCTCCATGACGAAGATCTCGGCGCGAGAATTTCTGATCGCCAACTATCGGGATGTTTATCTGTTCGACCAGGATCAGCGCACCGCGGTACCGCTTGAGATCGACGTCGCACTGCCTGTCTGGAGTCCAACGGCCGTGTTCTATTCGGCCTTCTACGACAGGATCTTTATCGCGAACTACGTTGGAGAGGATATTATCGTCGCCCAGCTCGAGCGTACGCCGTCCGGCGCGAAGCTTCGTCTAACCGAGCGGATAGCGGATGCCGGCATCAAGGGCGCGGAGGGAGTGGCGATCTCGCGCGGAGGTCGATTCATGGGTGTGGCGGACTACGACGGCAACGTGGTCTCCATGTTCGAACGCGTGGACGATAAATGGATTCTGCGCTGGAAGCGCGATTTGCCGGCCTCCCACGGCATCACGATTATCGGCGATGAGGTTTTCGCCTCGGGCCAGGGCAGCATTGTCAAGCTGTCGATTGAAACCGGGCAGGAGCTTGCCAGGACTGCAAACATCGGCCCTCAGCCGATTCAATTTGCCACTTGCATCAACGAAGACGAGAGCACCGGCGATCTGATTGGTTCGGATCCGATGTCCGGCGTCGTTTTCACGATGACGAAGAGCCTTCAATTGAAGGATGTGTACGGCGCGAACGGTCCGACTCATGCAAACCTGTCCGCGCCGTTCTGTGCCTATCGGGACAAGGACGCAGTCTATATTCTGTCGACCTACCAGGACCGGCTCATCGCTATCAGCGAAGGGACGACAACCTCTTTCGAGTTTGGATACCCACGATGGAAATACATCGCTGATCAATCGAGATTTCGATATCCCTCGGTTACGTCGCGCGGGTCCGTCCAGTTCGATGCGCCGAGCTATCAGATGTTCGACAAGACGGTGCGTGCAGCCTATGGCGCGCTGGCAATGAGTGATGGCAGGCTGTTGATGATGCCTGCCCGCGGAGACCTGTTTGGCGACGAGTCGACCTTTTACGCGACCGGCATCGCGAGCGACCCAAACTGGCTTGCAATCGTCTCCAATTCGTCACCCAAGGCAATTCTCTATAACCGCAAGACGGGGGCGCTGGGTGGCGTAACGATCGGCGAGTGGGATTGCTGGGCGCAGGCGGGCGAAGTCTTGTGTCCATCGCGCCGCTATTCCGTCGCCGAACTGTCTGCCGCCGCGGGCATGCTGGATCCAGAGGAAGAGGCCAAGATGGCGGGAGGCTGGGTTGCAGGTGGGTTTCCGCTCCTGAAGTACTGGGCGGAATGGGCATCGGGTCGTCGCCCGGCGGAGGCGCGCCCCTAGACGTCGGCGATCTCGCGGTTTTGATCTCATGTGAAGGACCGGAGCAGAATAGAACGCCGTGGCCGGCGGTCACTTGTTCGATGAAACGGAGTGATCGCGATGCGTGTTGCCTTGGTCTTGACGTTGCCTCTTGTGATCCTGTGGAGTGCGGTTGCCGACGCGGCACCTGCGCATCACCGGCATGTGCGACAGCACCTCATCATCCGTCCGAGCGAAGAGGTGGTCGTACCCAGCGGGTACAGGTATCCCGGCTTCGGGCCGATCCCGCCAAGCGAGAACCGCAATCTCGATCCGTCCACGCGTGGCAGCGGCTGACGTCGGTGCCGCGTCGCTGAGTGACCCGCCTCACATCGCTCGCAGAGCAATTCTGGGAGTGTGTCGGCCAAGGCGATGCAATGGTGCGTCGACCCAATTGTGGAGGAGGGTAGATCATGCGTGCAATTTCACTGAGCTTCGCCGTCGCAACTGCAGTTGCTCTGTTCGCGCTCGGTCAGTCGGCTTCCGCCGCCCCCGTCGGGGCCGTCGTGAAGGCGTGCGACAGAACCGCGGGATGCAACTACAGCCTGAACAAGGCTGGAGACCTGTCGGGCTGCTCGTCGAAGGTCTGCTTCTACTGTCCGAACGACGGCAAGCGGCAGTGCTTCCCGGTGCAGTAAGCAGCCAGGGGCCCGCTTCCTGCGGGCCCCTTCGCTTCTCGGGGACCGAGCTACGCTGCGCCGGTGACCAGCTTGTGCTGAGGTCTCTCGGTGACACGCATTTCGAGCGTGGTGATGGTTCCCTTGAGATTGTCGTGCCGCTCGTGGAGCGACCTTGCCAAGATCGGATACCTTGGGTTCGATCGATCATAAATTCCCGCGCGCGCTTCTTCGGCCGCAATGTCGGCTTCGATCTGCTGGCAGGCCAGGACAAGATCGGACAGCATCTTCCTGATCGTTGGTTCTCGTCCGGTGCTTGCGCGAGCTGTCTCAAAACGATGATGCATGTTCATGTGCGTGCTCCGAATGTCTGAGTTCGGCACACCGAGAACAGCTGGCGCCGAACTATTCACGGATGCATCGCAAGTTGCTTGCCAGGAGCGGGTCCGTAAGAATACGGCCGGCGCGGTCTGACGGGTCCCTAGGGCTAGTCCCGGCGCCAAGCCGGAATGCAGACGCTGAGTGTGACGCGCTTGTAGTCCCGAGCGGTCGTCTCATCTCCGGCTTCCGAGGCAAACCTGACCGCTGCCTCCATGTCCTGAGAGGCAGACGCGCTGTCGCAGAACAGGCTGTGAATTTCAGCCCGGTATCGATACGCCCTGTAGTTCATCGGGTTGTACGAGAGCGCCAGATTGTAGTTGTTCTGCTCCTCAGTGGCCACTCGGCGGGCCTCATCCGACTGGCTGTTGAAGTTGGCGAGGCGATTGAGCGACTGGAGTGATCCGAGCTCCATGTAACGCAGAGACATCGCGCCAAAACTCGCAGGCAATGCTTCGTCCGACGATGAAGGTTGCTTCGCCGCGCTGTTCGCGCGCTCGATCTCGATCTTTTTGTACTTGATGGCGTTGTCGTAGTCCCGCAAGCTCAGGAACGTGCTCGATATCTCACCGTTGATCGGCGCAAGATAGGCGGTCGAGAGCCGTTGATCGCTCAGCAGGTTGAGGCACGCACGTATCTTTGCCTGCGCAGGCAAGACATCGCGACATTCCTTGTCAACGACGCGCCACTCGTCCCGTGAATGCAGCTTTGGCGGCGTCTGCGCAGCAGGCAGCACGAGCACCAGTGCGCAGCAGATCGCCAACCTGAGACTGCGAGTTCGGCCATCCATCTTGTTTCTTCGCCTTCAGCCCGATCTCGCTAGCCGGTGGCTTCTTCGTACAGGCTCCGTGACGATTTGATGCCAAATAATCGACCCGAGGGGAAGCCTGCTGCTTTCCACCCTGGGCGTTACTCAAAGATGAGGCCGTCCGAGACTGGGAAAGACCGAACGGCCCCAGCCGGCCCGTAGGACCAAAATGGAAGAAATGGGCCGGCGCTCCAGCTACGGACCTGCAGGGCTCGTGGTTTCACGGGCGACATTCCCTGAAGGAAGCGGCCGCTTGCTAAGAGCGCGCAGAGCCGTATTGACGACAGGTCGTCAATACAAACGCCGCCTTGCTGCATTGCCACTCGCTGCCAAGCGCAGCGCTCGAGACTTGCCGTGGAGCAGCAATGATCGCCAGCACAACAACCATGCAAGCCAGCGAAGTTGCGATGAGGAACCTGCCTGCCTTGGATGCAAAGCGCTGCCCCAGCAGCGGGCTCAAGTCGGCGGAGCGCCGAAGCTGAGCGTTACGCAAAACCTGGTCGAGATCCTGGAATTGAATGCCATCGTCGTGCTGCATGGCTTTACCCCGGAAATGTTCAGGTGAAAAACAATGCGACGATGCTGGGCGCGATTTGTTGCGTGCTCGCTTCGCGGCGCCGGGAATGATGTTTCATTCACGCGGAGGTGACTGCCGGCTCACACCCGGCGGGCCGAAGCCCGAATTGCTCCACGGAGATACTTAGACACCGTCGTTTGGGCAGCCGGTTGTGTGGCTGGCGGAGAGGGAGGGATTCGAACCCTCGATACAGCTTGAGACCGTATGACGCTTTAGCAAAGCGTTGCCTTCAGCCACTCGGCCACCTCTCCGGTCGCGCCGATATGCCCGACTGGGCGCTGAGCCGCAAGCGGCAGATTCAGATTGCGACAAGGTGATTTAGGGGCAACTCGGCCGCCAGCCACCCCTGAGCGGGCGCAGAACCTCTATATAATGCCGCGATTTGGCGGTGTGGGTCCGCCTGAACGGAATAAATTCAAGATATAACAATGAGTTAGGTTCAGTTTGGCGAGGCCTGAACGCTGCCGGTCGCAAGGGTTGTTGAAAACTGGCCGCGCCGGCTCATTCCACGCTGGCGCCGCGGCGCAGGTCGGCGTCGATCTGCAATCTGGTGCCGCCGCCGAAGCGGGCGCGGTAGACCTGCAGGTTCTCCATGATCCGCTGGACGTAGTTCCGCGTCTCCGAGAACGGAATCAGCTCAACCCAGTCGACCGCGTCGACCTTGGGATCGCGCGGGTCGCCATAGCGCTCGATCCACTTCTTCACGCTGCCGCGGCCGGCATTGTAGGCGGCGAAGGTCAGGATGTAGGAGCCGCGATAGTCCTCGAGCAGACCGCCGAGTTCGGCTGCGCCGAGCATCGCATTGTAGACCGGGTCGGTCTTCATCCGATTCAGATCGAAGCCGATGCCGGCGCGCTTGCAGACATAGCGTCCGGCGTCCGGCGTCACCTGCATCAGGCCGTAGGCCTGGGCCGGCGACACCACGGCCGGATTGAACGCGCTCTCCTGGCGCGCAATCGCGTAGACGACGCTCTGCTCAACCTCCGGTCCGACCTGGCGGAACGACGGGATGCCGTTCACCGGGTAAGCGTAGTGGTCGAACGGCAGTCCGCGATTGAGCGCGGACTTGCCCATCAGCAGCATGCCGCGTGCATCGCCATGGCGCGCGGTGAGCTCGCCGAGGCCGGCCAGCGCCTCCGGATCGCCATTGTCGCCCATGTCGCCGAAGATCGGGATCGCGAGCTCGCGCGCGTCGATCTCGTAGAGCAGTCCGACCGCGCGGACGATCTCCAGCCGGTCGGCGCCGCGGCCGCGCGGCGCGCTGTTCAATTCGATCTGCGGCAGGCCGAGCTTGGCCCGCGCCAGCTGGCCGTAATAGCTGGTCGACTGCTCGGCCGCGCGTGCGTAGGCGGCGCGCGCCTCCTGGCCGCGGCCGGCGGCTTCTGCGGCGCGGCCCTGCCAATAGCCGGCACGCGCCAGCGCGGTCGGGTTGGCGCTGCCGACGCCGATCCGGGCGAAATGCTGGGCGGCGAGGGAGGGGTCGTTGAGGAAGCGCAGCGCGATCCAGCCCGAGGTGAATTCCTGCTCGGTCTTGTAGATGTCGCGGGCGGGCAGCGCCGCATCGCGCGCGATCAGATAGGCGGTGCGAAACTCTTCGACGTCGATCATCTTGCGTGCCAGCAGCCGGCGCTCGACCCACCATTCGTCGACGTTGTAGAGGCGCGCCGGGTCCTTCGGCGCGCTCAACATCAGCCGGGCGGCTTCGACGAATTTCTCCTCGCGGCGAAGCAGCTGGATTTTTGCGAACAGGTAACCGGTGTCGCCGGAGAGCTCGCTCGGCACCGCCTCGAGCAGCGCGCGCAGGTTCGAGCCCTTGCGGTTGGCCGCGATGCGCGCCTTGGCGAGCGCCAGATAGCCGGAGCCGAGCCGCTTCGCCTCGCGGATGCCGGCAGCCTCATTGTCGGTGCCGTAGAGCATCGTGTCCATGCGCGCCTTGTGGTCGGCGGCGGTCAGGAACGAGCCGAACATTTCGAGCGCGGTGGTTTCGGTGTCCTCGCTCATCCCGTCATTGCGCCAGGCCTCGCGCACCAGGCGCTCGGCATTGCCGCGGTCGCCGCGTCCGATCATCACCTTGGCGAGCGCGAGCCGGCCCTTGGCCGAGACCGGCGATTCATTCTGGAACCAGGCCCACACCGCGGAATCGTCGCGATGGTCGTCCCACAGTGAGGCCTCGATGCGGCGGCGCAGGAAGGTCTGCGAGGGCCAGCTCGGATTGGCGTCGAGGAAGGCGCGGTAGCGCTCGACCGAGGCGCCATTGTCCTCGCTGCGCAGGATCAGCCATTCGGCAAGCTTGCGCGCAACCGGATCGGAGATCGAGGCCTCGGCCTCGGTGGCGTCCGCCGGCCTGCGTTTGCGCAGCAGCTCGACGACGCTCGCAAGCGCCTCCTTGTCGGACTGCGACGTCGACGATGTCGCGGCCACGGCCGCAGGCAGCACCGGCTTGCGCGCGATCGGCGCGGCATGCTGGCGGGTCGCCGGAACCAGCGCGGGGGCGGCGGCACGGACGGGCGCGGGCTTGTTCGGCAGGCTTCCTGTCGCAGCCGGAGAAGCGGGCTTCGGCGCAGTGGTCTTTGCCGCAGTGGGCTTCGTCGTAGTGGCCTTGGAAGCGCTGCTCTTTGACGCGGCGGCCTTCGAAGCGTCAATTTTGGATGAAGCGGCCTTGGCGCCGTCGGCCTTCGCGGCGCCGGATTTCGAAGGCGTCGCCTTGGCGGCATCCGTCTTGGCAGCGCTGGTCTTGGCAGCGCTGGTCTTGGTCTCGCCGTTCTTGGCCGCGGCTGGCTTGGAAGCATGCGCCTTCGGGGTGCCGGCCTTGGAAGTTTCGGCCTTGGAAGTTTCGGTCTTGGAAGTTTCGGTCTTGGCAGCGGCGCCCTTGGAAACCGCGCTTTTCGGGGCAGCCGTCTTGGAAGCCGCGTGGGCAGCCGGCGCTGCGGCTGGAACATCCTCGGCGGCCCATGCATCGGCCGTGATGGCGGCAAGGCCAACGACGAGCGCGAGGCTCGTCGCCAGCGCCGTCGATCGCAATGTGCCTGCGCGGGCGGAACGGATCACAGAAGTCCTCCGCGGCCCCGAATCATCTGGTCGTTTGGGCCATCGGTTCTTATTTGATTGAAAACGTAGACAAAATACTAAGAAGCCTGCCGGTGCGGCTGTTTGCGCCAGCACAACGGCAAAATCGCGGCTGGAACCGGCTGGGAATAGGTTCGGTACGGCCCTTTCGCGTGTCGGCCAGACCCGATATGAATTGCCTTTCGTGGCGTTTCGCATCAACCGGATGCCGGTTGCACGGACGTGAAGCAAGACAACAACAAGGGTCCATCGACCTAGCCTTTAGCCTGAAGCGTTTGGAGGAAGTCCATGGCAGCCAAGACAAAATTCCGGGGATCATTCACTGCCTTGGTGACGCCCTTCAAAAACGGCGCGGTGGATGAGGCGGCGTTCCGCGGCCTCGTGAACTGGCAGATCGCCGAGGGCACGCACGGCCTGGTGCCGGTCGGCACCACGGGCGAGAGCCCGACATTGAGCCATGACGAGCACAAGCGCGTGGTCGAGTGGTGCATCGAGGAGGCCAAGGGCCGGGTCCCCGTGATCGCCGGCGCCGGCTCGAATTCGACCAAGGAGGCGATCGAACTCGCCGAGCACGCGGAGAAGGCCGGGGCCAATGCGGTGCTGGTGGTGACGCCATATTACAACAAGCCGACCCAGGAAGGCATGTACCAGCACTTCAAGGCGATCAACGATGCGATCGGCATTCCGATCATCATCTACAACATCCCGCCGCGCTCGGTGATCGACATGTCGGTCGATACCATGACGCGGCTGTTCGAGCTGAAGAACATCGCCGGCGTCAAGGACGCGACCGCGAGCATGGTACGGGTGTCGCAGCAGCGCGCGGCGATGGGCGAGGACTTCAATCAACTGTCGGGCGAGGACGCCACCATCATCGGCTACATGGCGCATGGCGGCCATGGCTGCATCTCGGTGACCTCGAACGTCGCGCCGCGGTTGTGCTCGGAATTCCAGACCGCCTGGCAGAAGGGCGACGTCACCACTGCGCTGAAGATCCACGACAAGCTGATGCCGTTGCACACCAACCTGTTCATCGAGAGCAATCCGGCGCCGGTGAAGTATGCGATGTCGCTGCTCGGCAAGCTGGACGAGAAGCTGCGCCTGCCGATGGTGCCGGTTTCTGAATCGACCCGTCAGGCCGTCCGCAGCGCCATGGTGCACGCCGGCCTGATCAACTGAGCCGGACCGTTACCGCCGTCAACAACACCGTGCGCAATGTCGAACTGAAGGGGATGGGCATGCTGAAGGAATTCCGCGAATTCGCCATGAAGGGCAATGTCGTCGACCTCGCCGTCGGCGTCATCATCGGCGCAGCCTTCGGCGCGATCGTCACCTCACTGGTCGGCGATATCATCATGCCGATCATTGGCGCGATCACGGGCGGACTCGATTTCTCCAACTATTTCACAGGGCTTTCCAAGGCCGTCACTGCGACCAACCTGGCCGACGCCAAGAAGCAGGGTGCGGTGCTGGCCTGGGGCAACTTCCTGACGCTGACGCTGAACTTCCTGATCATCGCCTTCGTGCTGTTCATGGTCATTCGCGCCATGAACCAGTTCAAGCGCAAGGATGAGGCCAAGCCCGCCGAGCCGCCGAAGCCGTCCGACGAGGTCGTGCTCCTGACGGAAATCCGCGACCTCCTCAAGAAGGGCTAACGTGGCCGACAAGAACGAACGTCCGATCAAGGTTGTCGCTGAAAACCGAAAGGCCCGCTTCAACTACGCCATCGAGGATACGGTTGAGGCCGGCATTTCGCTGACCGGCACCGAGGTGAAGTCGATCCGCAGCGGCAAGAGCACGATTGCGGAGTCCTATGCGGATTCCAAGGACGGCGAGATATGGCTGATCAACGCCAATATCCCGGAGTATCTGCAGGCCAACCGCTTCAACCACGAGCCGAAGCGGCCGCGAAAACTGCTGCTGCACCGCAAGCAGATCAACAAGCTCCTCGGTGCGGTCGACCGCGAGGGCATGACGCTCATTCCGCTGAAGCTGTACTTCAACGAGCGCGGTCGTGCCAAACTGCTGCTCGCCGTCGCCAAGGGCAAGAAGCTGCACGACAAGCGCGAGTCCGAGAAGAAGCGCGACTGGGGCCGCGAAAAGGGCCGCCTGATGCGAGCGCGGGGCTAGAATTCAAGTCGTCATTGCGAGGAGCGAAGCGACGAAGCAATCCATCCATCCAGTGCGCGGTCGCTATGGATTGCTTCGCTTTCGCTCGCAATGACGACCACGGAGATCGAGGCCATGAGCCAGAGCAGCCTTACTGATGTCGACTGGAGCAAGATCCCGGCACCCACGGACGATGGTGGCGCCGCGCATCTGATCGGCATGACGATCCCGCCGGTCAGGCTGCGCGCCACCGACGACACCTCAGTGGCGCTGTCGGCGCTCAAGGGCCGCACGGTGGTGTTTGCCTATCCGCGAACCGGCGAGCCCGGCAAGATCGGGCTGGTCGACGATTGGGACATGATCCCGGGAGCCCGCGGCTGTACGCCGCAGACCTGCGCCTTCCGCGACCTGTTCGCCGAACTGAAGGCGGCCGGTGCTGCCCAGGTGTTCGGGCTGTCGACGCAGAGCAATGCGTACCAGACCGAGATGGCGTCGCGGCTGCATCTGCCGTTCCCGGTACTGTCGGACGAAGCGCTGGAACTGACGCACGCGCTGAGATTGCCGACGATGTCGGTGGCGGGCCTGACGCTGATCAAGCGGCTTGCGCTCATCATCGACGATGCGCGCATCACGCACGTCTTCTATCCGGTGTTCCCGCCCGACCGAAACGCCGGCGACGTGCTGGAATGGCTGAAGGACAATCCGCCGAAGGGATAGGACGCTTTCGCGCCGAAGTGGTGGATACCGGTTCGCGAAGCGGATACCGGAGCTAGCCGAGCTCCTTGCGCACGGTCGCGAATACCTTGCGGAACATGTCGGTCGTCAGCACGCCGGTGTTCGTGTTGTAGCGCGAGCAGTGATAGCTGTCGTAGAGCTTGAATGGGCCCGCGCTATGCACGGCGCCGTGCACAAAGGGCGCGGCAGCCAAACGAACATCCAGCGCCCTCAACGTCGATTCATGTGCGATTCGCCCGAGCAGCACGATCGCGCGCAGCTTCGGCATCGTGGCGATGGTGGCGCGGAGGAACTGCCGGCAGGTGTTGATCTCGACCGGCAGCGGCTTGTTTTGCGGCGGCACGCAGCGCACCGCGTTGCTGATCCGGGCGTCCACCAGCTTCAGGCCGTCGTCCGGCCGCGCCTGATAGACGCCGCTGGCGAAGCCATATTCGAGCAAGGTCGCGTAGAGCAGGTCGCCCGCGTAATCGCCGGTGAAGGGACGGCCGGTGCGATTGGCGCCCTGCATGCCCGGCGCGAGACCGACGATCAACAGCCGCGCATTCGGATCGCCGAACGATTCCACCGGCGAGTTGAACCAGTCCGGGTGGAGCGCGCGGGCCTGTGCACGAAAGTCGGCCAGCCTGACGCAGAGCTGACAGTTGCTGTCGGGGCGCGTAGGTGCGGCGACGAGATTACTCGTCGAAATCGTCATCGGCTCCCCGGGGGGCCATGGTGGTCGCGCGCTGCAGGAATTGCGGGGAGTGATGACGCGGTTCGCGCGGGGCCGGACGTTCGGACGGATCGCGGCCAAGCTTGGATTGCAGCTCGACGAGATCGGTGAAGACGTCGGCCTGGCGGCGCAGCTCGTCGGCGATCATCGGCGGCTGGCTCGCAATGGTGGAGATGACGGTGACCCGAACACCGCGGCGCTGCACGGCCTCGACCAGCGAGCGGAAGTCGCCGTCGCCGGAAAACAGGATCATCTGGTCGATGTGCTCGGCCAGTTCCATGGCATCGACGGCAAGCTCGATGTCCATGTTGCCCTTCACCTTGCGACGGCCGCTGGCGTCGATGAATTCCTTGGTCGCCTTGGTGACCACGGTGTAGCCGTTGTAGTCGAGCCAATCGATCAGCGGACGGATCGACGAATACTCCTGATCCTCGATGATCGCCGTGTAGTAGAACGCACGGAGCAGCGTGCCGCGGCTCTGGAATTCCTTGAGAAGGCGCTTGTAGTCGATGTCGAAGCCGAGCGTCTTTGCGGTTGCGTAAAGATTGGCTCCATCGATGAAGAGCGCGATCTTGTTGGAAACAGGTGACGACATCAAAGTGTTCTCGCGTGGTTGTTAGTGTTCTTAGCGCGGCGGTGATCAACCACGCGTAATTTCCGGCGTTGCTGCCTAAAGTTCTGTGAATCTTTCCCCACGACAGTCACCACCGCAATTATGGTGAGGCGAGGGCAAAAAGCCTAGAGCTTTGACATTGCAATGAAGAGATTTACTTGCCTGGGACAGCAACCTAGCCATGTCGTCAGACGCTCCGGCCTTTCTGGCCCCGGCAGAGGGGGTTATCAGAGCCTGTTGGGAAGGCAAATCACAAATTTTACCTTGCGAAACGGGGGCTAGCCCTATAACTAACCCTCATAACCTACATGTTCGGTCCCTTTTACCACGGAGCGCCTCGAGATGGCTCGCGTCACCGTCGAAGATTGCATTGATAAGGTCGACAATCGTTTCGACCTCGTCCTGTTGGCTGCGCACCGCGCCCGAATGATCTCGTCGGGATCGCAACTCACGGTTGATCGCGACAACGACAAGAACCCGGTCGTTTCGCTGCGCGAGATCGCCGATTCGACGATCTCGCCGGAGGACCTGAAAGAGGAACTCGTGCATTCCCTGCAGAAGTTCGTCGAGGTCGACGAGCCCGAGCCGGATACTGTGCCGCTGATCGGTTCCGCCGGTGCCAGCGTCGACGCCGACGACACCGAGGTCGCAGTCGAGCGCATGACCGAGGAAGAGCTGCTGAAGGGCCTCGAGGGCTTGGCTCCCCCGGAAGAGCAGCCCGAGGAAGACGAGTAAGCTCGTCGTCCGGCTCCGCATCTCGGATCAATTTGCCAAAGGCCCGGATATTGCTCCGGGCCTTTGCTTTTGTTGACAATTTCGCTGTTACGGTGCGTCCTATGCGGGCGCGGGAAATTGAATGGTTCCAGGGACCGCGCGGGGTGCAGCTTCATTCGAAAGCGCACTAGATTGAAGAGACGGGACGTTCCGGTCCCGCGCGAGAGGCAACGAGTTCATGGCGTATCGACGCCGCAGTTCCATCCAGATGCAGGCTGCAACCGAAACGGTCGCGGTCGCGCCGGCGTCGTCCGCGGCGGAGAGGCCGGCCAAGCCGCGGACCCGAATGATGCGACAATATGACCTTGTCGAGCGCGTCCGGTCCTATAACCCCGACACCAACGAGGACCTGCTCAATCGCGCCTACGTCTACGCCATGAAGGCGCACGGCACCCAGACGCGTGCCTCCGGCGATCCCTATTTCTCGCATCCGCTCGAGGTCGCCGCGATCCTCACCAACCTCAAGCTCGACGACGCCACGATCGTGGCGGCACTGTTGCACGACACGATCGAGGACACAGAGGCGACGCGGGCCGAGATCGACCATGTGTTCGGCCATGAGATCGGTGCACTGGTCGAAGGCCTGACCAAGCTGAAGCGGCTGGAGCTGGTGTCGCGCGAGGCCAAGCAGGCCGAGAATTTGCGCAAGCTGCTGCTGGCGATCGCCGACGACGTCCGCGTGCTGTTGATCAAGCTGGCCGACCGCCTGCACAACATGCGCACCATGGAGTTCATGCCGCCGGCCTCGCGCCGCCGCATCGCCGAGGAGACGCTCGATATCTACGCGCCGCTGGCCGGCCGCATGGGTATGCAGGAGATGCGCGAGGAACTGGAGGACCTGTCGTTCTTCGTGCTCGATCCCGAGGCCTATGCGGTGGTCAAGCAGCGGCTCGATTCACTGGCCGAGCGCAACCGCAACCTGATCGGCGAGATCGAAACCCAGCTCTCCAAGAACCTGCAGAAGAACGGCATCACCGCGCGGGTGTTCGGCCGCCGCAAGCAGCCGTTTTCGATCTGGACCAAGATGGAGCGCAAGTCGGTCGGCTTCGAGCAGCTGTCCGACATCTACGGCTTCCGCGTCATCCTCGACGATGTCGGCGCCTGCTACCGCGCACTCGGCATTGTCCACACCACCTGGCCGGTCGTGCCGGGCCGCTTCAAGGATTACATCTCGACGCCGAAGCAGAACGACTACCGCTCGATCCACACCACCGTGATCGGGCCGGGCAAGCAGCGCGTCGAGCTGCAGATCCGTACCGAGGAGATGAACCAGATCGCCGAGTTCGGTATCGCCGCGCATGCGTTCTACAAGGAGGGAGCGGGCTCGCCGCATGAACGGCTGAAGCACGAGTCCAACGCCTTCGCCTGGCTGCGCCACACCATCGGCATCCTCTCGGAGAGCTCCAACCCGGAAGAATTCCTCGAGCACACCAAGCTCGAGCTGTTCCACGACCAGGTGTTCTGCTTCACGCCGAAGGGCAAGCTGATCGCGTTGCCGCGCAACGCCAACGTGATCGACTTCGCCTATGCCGTGCACACCGGCGTCGGCAACAGCGCGGTCGGCTGCAAGATCAACGGCAAGTTCGCGCCGCTGTCCTCCGAGCTGCAGAATGGCGACGAGGTCGAGGTGCTGACCTCGAAGGCGCAGTCGGCGCCGCCGTCGGCCTGGGAAGCGCTCGCCCGCACCGGCAAGGCGCGCGCCGCGATCCGGCGTGCCACCCGCGATGCGGTGCGGGACCAGTATGCCGGCCTCGGCCGCCGCATCGTCGACCGCCTGTTTGCCCGCGCCAAGATCGAATATGCCGACGACAAGCTGAAGGGCGCCTTGCCGCGGCTCGCGCGCACCTCGATCGAGGACGTGATGGCCTCCGTCGGACGCGGCGAGATCAAGGCCTCCGACGTCGCGCGCGCGATGTATCCCGACTACAAGGAAGAGCGGCTGGTGCGCTATGGCGCCAAGAAGGGACTTGCCGCCAAGCTGAAGACGCAGACCCCGCCGCATCCGGCGCGCGCCACCTCGGTGATCCCGGTGCGCGGCATCAATTCCGATCTGCCGGTGAAGTTCGCGCCGAACGGCGGCGCCGTGCCCGGCGATCGGATCGTCGGCATCGTCACGGCGGGCGAGGGGATCACGATCTATCCGATCCAGTCGCCGGCGCTGAAGGATTTCGAGGAGGAGCCGGAACGCTGGCTCGACGTGCGCTGGGACATCGACGAGACCATGCCGCAGCGCTTCCCCGCGCGCATCCTGATCCACAATGTCAACGAGCCGGGCAGTCTCGCCCAGATCGCGACCGTGATCGCCGAGCATGACGGCAATATCGACAACATCCACATGTCGCGCCAGTCGCCGGACTTCACGGAGCTGACGGTCGATCTTGAGGTCTATGACCTCAAGCATCTCAGCGCTATCATCGCGCAGTTGCGCGCCAAGGCCGTCGTCGCCAAGGTCGAGCGCGTCAATGGGTAAAGATGCATGTGCGGGCATAGGCGAGCGGTAGCGACGCCGTCCTTCGAACGGCTATGCCCACGCATGACAGGCTAGAATTGCAGGTTAGAGACATGTCAAAGGCTGCTCCGCTCCGTCTCGGTATCAATGTCGATCACGTCGCGACCTTGCGTAACGCGCGAGGCGGGGCGCGGCCCGACCCGGTGCGGCTGGCGCTCGCCGCGATCGCGGCCGGTGCCGACGGCATCACCGCGCATCTGCGCGAGGATCGCCGTCACATCCGCGACGAGGACATGGCGCGGCTTAAGGCCGAGATCTCCAAGCCGCTGAATTTCGAGATGGCGGCGACCGACGACATGCTGCGGATTTCGCTCGCCACCAAGCCGCACGCGGTTTGCCTGGTGCCGGAACGGCGCCAGGAGCTCACCACCGAAGGCGGCCTCGACGTGGTCGGCCAGCACAACGCGCTGGCGCCGTTCATCGCGCGGCTCAATGATGCCGGCATCCGGGTCTCGCTGTTCATTGCCGCCGATCCCAGGCAGATCGAGATGGCCGCGCAGCTGAAGGCGCCGGTGATCGAGATCCACACCGGCGGCTGGTGCGATGCCGTGGTCGACGGTCACAAGGACAAGGCGGAGGCCGAGTGGAAGCGCATCGTCGCCGGCGCCAGGCTCGCGCAGGCGGCCGGGCTCGAGGTTCATGCCGGCCACGGGCTCGATTATGAGACGGCGGAAACGATCTCCGCGCTGCCCGAAATCCGCGAGCTCAACATCGGCTATTTCATGATGGGCGAGGCGCTGTTCGTCGGCATCGCCGCGACGGTACGCGAGATGCGCGCGGCAATGGACCGCGGCCGCGCCAAAGCGCAAGGTGCCGTCAGCGCATGATCATCGGCATCGGCTCCGACCTGATCGACATCACCCGGATTGCGAAGGTGATCGAGCGCCACGGCGAGCGATTCCTCGATCGCATCTTCACCGACGCCGAGCGCGCCAAGGCGTTGCGTCGGGCCAACAGCGAGAAGATGGTGGTCGCAACCTACGCCAAGCGGTTCGCCGCGAAGGAGGCCTGCTCCAAGGCGCTCGGCACCGGTATCCGGCGCGGGGTGTGGTGGAAGGACATGGGCGTGGTGAACCTGCCGGGCGGGCGGCCGTCAATGCTGCTGACCGGCGGGGCGCTGGCCCGGCTCCAGGAGCTGACGCCCGCGGGCATGCAGGCGCAGATCGACCTTTCGATCACGGACGATTGGCCGCTGGCGCAGGCCTTCGTCATAATTTCGGCGGTTGCTCCCGCCAGATGAGCGGGCGGCGCCGGAATCTGCCAGAAAACTTCAGCAAACCCTGAAATCATTGACATTTCAATGAATTGCGAAGTTTTGAGGCGGCGCTTGATTGCGCCCCTGCGAACAACCGTCTAAAACGCCGCAGGGTATCGAGCGAGACGCGGATTCCAGGTTCCGGCCGGAATTTGCCCTCAAGATCAGAATCAAGGCCATTTTCCTCACGCGGGGGTCGAAAGCTTCGCGTGGAGAGAACGTTCTGCCACCGCGTGGGCATCAGGGCCTGCGGGAATTGGGAAAGCAATGAGCGCGACCACCGGGACCAAATCTGAGAGCGGCTTGGGCGAGACCATCCGCGTCGTCATCCATGCCCTTCTGATCGCGCTCGTCATCCGCACCTTCCTGTTCCAGCCGTTCAACATCCCCTCCGGGTCGATGAAGGCGACGCTGCTGGTCGGCGACTACCTGTTCGTCTCGAAATATTCCTACGGCTATAGCCACTATTCGATCCCGTTCTCGCCGAACATCTTCTCGGGACGCGTCTTCGGCTCGGAGCCGAACCGCGGCGACATCGTGGTGTTCCGCCTGCCGCGGGATGACTCCACCGACTACATCAAGCGCGTCATCGGATTGCCGGGGGACCGCATCGAGGTCCGCAACGGGCTGCTCTACATCAACGACGAGCCGATCAAGCGCGAGCGGTTGAGCGATTTCGTCGGCGAGGATCCCTGCGGCTCGGCCGATACCACCGCCAAGGTCAAGCGCTGGAAGGAAACGCTGCCGAACGGCGTCAGCTATGAATCGCTCGACTGCACCGACAACAGCTACATGGACAACACCATCGTCTACACCGTTCCGCCCGGACATTTCTTCATGATGGGCGACAACCGCGACAACTCCACCGACAGCCGCTTCCTGTCGCAGGTCGGCTACGTGCCGTTCGAGAACATCATCGGGCGGGCCCAGATGATCTTCTTCTCGATCGCCGAAGGCGAGCAGGCCTGGATGATCTGGCGCTGGCCGTTCGCAGTGCGGTGGAACCGCCTATTCTCCATCGTGCGATGAACGACGATACCGCAGCCATCAACGATCAAGCGCCCGCCGGCGAGCCGAGCCAGACGCCAGCGGCCGAAAGCACGGCCGCGCCGAAGAAGCGGCGCAGCAAGGCCGCCAAGGCGGCTGAAGAGAAGGCCGCGATCGCCGGCACCGAGGCGCGTATCGGCTATACGTTCTCGGACGCGGCGCTGCTGACCACCGCGTTCACCCACGTCTCCGCGCTGAAGCCCGCCACCCGCAACCGCGCCGACAGCTACCAGCGGCTGGAATTCCTCGGCGACCACGTGCTCGGGCTGATCGTGTCCGACATGCTGTTCCGGGCGTTCCCGAAGGCCGATGAGGGCGAATTGTCGAAGCGGCTCGCCGACCTCGTGCGCAAGGAGAGCTGCGCCGATGTCGCCAAATCGCTCGGGCTGCTCGAGGACATCAAGCTCGGCATGGTGAAGGCGGTCGAGGGCGCACGGCTGCGCAAGTCCGTGCTCGGCGACATCTGCGAGGCGGTGATCGGGGCGATCTTCCTCGACGGCGGCTACGAGGCCGCGCGCCAGTTCGTCGAGCGCAACTGGACAGAGCGGATGCACAAGCTGCGCCGGCCGCTGCGCGATCCCAAGACCGTGTTGCAGGAATGGGCGCAGGGCAAGGGACTGCCGACGCCGGTCTATCGCGAGGTCGAACGCACCGGCCCGCACCACGATCCACAGTTCCGCGTTGCGGTTGACCTGCCGGGCCTGGCCTCCGCCGAGGGCCTCGGGGGCAACAAGCGCGCGGCCGAGAAAGCAGCGGCATCCGCGATGATCGAGCGTGAAGGCGTCGGCACCAATGACTGACGAACCCAAAGGGCCGGGGGACGCGACGCGCTGTGGCTTCGTCGCGCTGATCGGTGCGCCCAATGTCGGCAAGTCGACGCTGGTCAACGCGTTGGTGGGCTCCAAGGTCACCATCGTGTCGCGCAAGGTGCAGACCACCCGCGCGCTGATCCGCGGCATCGTGATCGAAGGCAACGCGCAGATCATCCTGGTCGACACGCCCGGCATCTTCGCGCCGCGGCGCCGGCTCGACCGCGCCATGGTGTCGACCGCCTGGAGCGGCGCCCACGACGCCGATCTCGTCTGCGTGCTGCTCGATGCGAAGTCGGGCATCGACGAGGAGGCCGACGCGATCCTCGCCAAGCTCGAAACCGTCGCGCATCCGAAGATCCTGGTGCTGAACAAGGTCGACCTCGTGCAGCGCGAGAAGCTGCTGGCGCTGGCGCAAGCCGCCAACGAGCGGATGCGCTTCGAGCATACCTTCATGATCTCCGCGCTGTCGGGCGACGGCGTTGCCGACCTGCGCGAGGCGCTGGCCAAGCTGGTGCCCGCGGGACCGTTCCTCTACCCCGAGGACCAGATGTCGGATGCGCCGATGCGGCATCTGGCGGCCGAGATCACCCGCGAGAAGATCTACAGCCATCTGCATCAGGAATTGCCGTACCAGTCGACGGTCGAGACCGACAGCTGGACCGACCGCAAGGACAAGTCGATCCGCATCGAGCAGACGATCTTTGTCGAGCGCGAGAGCCAGCGCAAGATCGTGCTCGGCAAGGGCGGCGCCACCATCAAGTCGATCGGCGCGCAGGCGCGTGCCGAGATCGCCGAGATCATGGGTGTGCCCGTGCATCTGTTCCTGTTCGTCAAGGTGCGCGAGAACTGGGGCGACGATCCCGACCGCTACAAGGAAATGGGACTGGACTTCCCCAAGGAATGAGCCGGCGCCTGAATGTGCCCAGAGCAGTGAGCGTGCCCAAAGCGATGAACGTGCCCAGAAATGTGCTGTGGTTTGAGGTGCTGCTCTATCTGTCGCTGACGCTCGACGCACTGTCGGTGGCGTTCCAGGACCGCACGCCGACCGACGTCAGGACCGATCAGATGATCACCGGCGAGACGCTGACCGCCGGCTGCATGATCCTGCTGCTGGTGTATTTCGTCCGGCTCGCCGCGCAGCACCGCAAGAACTGGCCGCGCTGGGCGCTGGCCGCGATGCTGGTGCTGTCGGTGATCTCGCTGGTGCAGGTGATCGGCGAGAAGGGCCTGGAGCTCGACAGCGCCATCGAAGTGGTGTCCTGCATTCTGACCACGGCCGGGCTGTATTACTCCTTCACTGGCGACGCGCAGGGCTGGTTCAACGCATAAGGGGCGGTGCGCAGGGGGCGCGCTGCCAAAATATCGAAAACAACCCCATGCAAAGTAGCCGGTGGCGGCGAGCGCTCGGCCAGGCAACTTGACACGTCGGGCAACTCAGCGCTATAATTCTAATATTCCGAAATTATGCATGCGCTGCCGCCCGTTGGCATGACGGCGTATGATCACTGCGCGGTGCGCTGGAATCCTGTAGTCTCTCTTTCATGGAATGGACCGACGAAGGCATCGTGCTGGGCGTGCGGCGGCATGGCGAATCCTCCGCCATCGTCGAGCTCTTGACGCGCGAGCATGGCCGTCATCTCGGCCTCGTGCGCGGCGGCGCCGGTTCGCGGATGCGGCCACTGCTGCAGCCCGGCAACAGCGTCACCGCGGTGTGGCGGGCGCGGCTCGACGAGCATCTCGGCATGTACGCGCTGGAAGGCACCCGGCTGCGCGCGGCGACGCTGCTCGCCTCGTCACACGCGGTCTATGGCGTGACGCATCTGGCGGCATTGGCTCGGCTGTTGCCGGAGCGCGATCCGCATGAAGACATCTACGAGATGTTGCAGGGGACGCTCGATGATTTCGACGATGCCGGCGTCGCTGCCGTGCATCTGATCCGGTTCGAACTCGCCATGCTGACCGAGCTCGGCTTCGGGCTCGATCTGGAGAACTGCGCGGCGACTGGAGAGACCACCGACCTGATCTACGTGTCGCCGAAATCCGGCGGTGCCGTGTCCCGCGCCGCCGGCGAGCCGTGGCGCGACCGGCTGTTGCCGCTGCCGGCGTTCCTGCGCGAAGGCGAGGGCGGAGCCAACGGCTGGTCGGAGCAGGACCTGCGCGACGGCTTCCAGATCACCGGCCTGTTTCTGCTGCGCCACGTGCTGGAGCCCCGCGGTCAGGGCCATTCCGACGCCCGCGACGGATTTATCAACGCCGTAACCAGGCCGCGGAGCCGAACGGCGGTTCCGTAAGGCCGATTCGGGCCCTAAATTCCCGGTGATTCGCGGCTTGCCCGATTCATCGCCAAGGTTTAACGCCTCCCCATGGGAAAACGACAGGTACCGCCGGAAAAGCCGGCCGAAATTCACGAGGTGCCGCTGCGTGATGCGCTCGAGGAGCGCTATCTCGCCTATGCGCTCTCGACCATCATGCATCGCGCGCTGCCGGACGCCCGCGACGGGCTGAAGCCGGTGCACCGGCGCATCCTCTACGGCATGGACCTGCTCGGGCTCGACCCGCGCGCGGCGTTCAAGAAGTCGGCCAAGATCGTCGGCGACGTGATGGGCTCGTTCCATCCGCACGGCGACCAGGCGATCTATGACGCCATGGTGCGCCTCGCGCAGGATTTCTCCTCGCGCTACCCGCTGGTCGATGGCCAGGGCAATTTCGGCAACATCGACGGCGATAACGCGGCCGCCTACCGCTACACCGAAGCGCGCATGACCGAGGTCGCGCGGTTGTTGCTGGACGGCATCGACGAGGACGGCGTCGAGTTTCGCCTCAACTACGACGGCCAGTCGAAAGAGCCGGTGGTGCTGCCAGGCGGCTTCCCGAACCTGCTCGCCAACGGCGCGCAGGGCATCGCGGTCGGCATGGCGACCTCGATCCCGCCGCACAACGCCGCCGAGCTCTGCGACGCCGCGCTGCATCTAATCGAGAAGCCCGACGCCAAGTCGAAGGCGCTGCTGAAATGGGTCAAGGGGCCGGACTTCCCGACCGGCGGCATCGTCGTCGATTCCAAGGAATCGATCATCGAGGCCTACACCACGGGACGCGGCTCGTTTCGCACCCGCTCGCGCTGGACCCAGGAGGAGGGCGCGCGCGGCACCTGGGTGGTGGTCGTCACCGAGATCCCGTGGCTGGTGCAGAAGTCGCGGATCGTCGAGAAGATCGCCGAGCTGATCAACGAGAAGAAGCTGCCGCTGGTCGCCGACGTCCGCGACGAGTCGGCCGAGGATGTGCGGCTCGTGATCGAGCCGAAATCGCGCACCGTCGATCCGGCGCTGATGATGGAGTCGCTGTTCCGGCTGACCGAGCTGGAAAGCAAGATCTCGCTGAACCTCAACGTGCTGATCAAGGGCCGCATCCCGAAGGTGGTCGGCCTTGCGGAGTGCCTGCGCGAATGGCTCGACCATCTGCGCGACGTGCTGGTCCGCCGCTCCAACTTCCGCAAGACGCAGATCGAGCACCGGCTGGAAGTGCTGGGCGGCCACCTCGTCGCCTATCTGAACCTCGACAAGGTGATCAAGATCATCCGCACCGAGGACGAGCCGAAGCCGGTCCTGATCAAGACCTTCAAGCTCACCGAGATCCAGGCCGAAGCCATCCTCAACATGCGGCTGCGCAACTTGCGCCGCCTGGAGGAGATGGAGATCCGCAATGAGGACAAGGAACTGCGGAAGGAGCTGAAGGGCCTCGAGGGCCTGCTCGGCTCCGAGACCGAGCAGTGGGCCAAGGTCGGCGAGCAGGTCCGCAAGGTCCGCGACATCTTCGGGCCGAAGACGCCGCTCGGCAAGCGCCGCACCACCTTCGCCGATGCGCCCGAGCATGACCTCGCCGCGATCGAGGAAGCGCTGGTCGAGCGCGAGCCGTGCACCGTCGTGATCTCCGAGAAGGGCTGGGTGCGGACGCTGAAGGGCCATGTCGAGGATCTCTCGGGGCTCGCCTTCAAGACCGACGACAAGCTCGAGCACTCGTTCTTCGCCGAAACCACCTCGAAGCTGCTGCTGTTCGCGACCAACGGCAAGTTCTACTCGCTCGACGTGGCAAAGCTGCCGGGCGGCCGCGGCCATGGCGAGCCGATCCGCATGTTCATCGACCTCGAGCAGGACGCCGCGATCATCTCGCTGTTCGTCAACAAGGGCGAGCGCAAGTTCCTGATCGCGAGCAGCGAGGGGCAGGGCTTCGTCGTCAAGGAAGAGGACTGCGTCGGCAACACCCGCAAGGGCAAGCAGGTGCTTAATGTCGAGATGCCGAACGAGGCTCGCGCGATCACCACGGTGAACGGCGACACCGTGGCGGTGATCGGCACCAACCACAAGATGGTGCTGTTCGGTCTCGACCAGGTCCCGGAGATGGCGCGCGGCCGCGGCGTGCGGCTGCAGAAGTACACCAGCTCGGAGCTGTCCGACGTTGCAGTGTTCGACTCCAAGGCCGGCCTGACCTGGAAGGACTCCGCCGGCCGCGAGCACAGCATGACGATGAAGGAACTGGCCGACTGGCGCGGCAACCGCGCCGACGCCGGCCGGCTCGCCCATGGCCTGCCGAAGTCGAACAAGTTCAATCGCGGCGTGGAGTAGTTGCGTAGGGCGGGTTAGGCGCAAGCCGTAACCCGCCGTTCGACAGCCGCGGTGTGATAGTATCCACATTTCGCCGCGCTATAACCGTCGCCGACGATATCGGGCGATGGTTGCCATGGCGCATAATCACGACCACGACCATGACCACAGCGGTCATTCTCATGGACACTCCCATGCCGGGCACGCGCATGCCGGGCATTCCCATGCCGGGCACAGCCACGCGCCGGACAGTTTCGGCACCGCCTTTGCGGTCGGCGCATCGCTGAACACTGCCTTCGTCATCGCCGAGCTGATCTTCGGCTATTCCGCCAACTCGCTGGCCCTGGTCTCCGACGCCGTTCACAATCTCTCCGATGTCATTGCGCTGCTGCTGGCCTGGGGCGGGGGCTGGCTCGCCGGCAAGCGTCCGACCGACACCCACACCTATGGCTACCGCCGTGCCTCGATCCTCGCGGCGTTGTTCAATGCCGGGCTGCTGTTGATCGCGGTCGGCGGCATCGCGGTCGAGGCGATTAACCGCTTCCGCGAGCCTGCCGACGTCGCAAGCTGGACCGTGGTCTGGGTCGCGGCGCTCGGCATCCTGATCAATGGCGGCACCGCGCTGCTGTTCATGCGCGGCCGCGACAGCGACCTCAATGTGCGCGGCGCCTACCTGCACATGGCGGCGGATGCCGGGGTCTCGCTCGGCGTCGTGATCGCCGCGCTGCTGATCATGGCGACCGGCTGGCAATGGCTCGATCCGGCGATCAGCCTGGTGATTGCCGTGGTGGTGCTGCTGAGCGGCTGGGAGCTTGCTCGCGACAGCGTCAACCTCGCGCTCGATGCGGTGCCGAAGGGGATCGATCTCAAGCGGGTGAGGGATTATCTCGGCGCGCTCGAAGGCGTCACCGAAGTGCACGATCTTCATATCTGGGCGATGAGCACCAGCGAGACGGCGTTGACCGCGCATCTGGTGCGGCCCGGCGGACATGACGACGTCTTCCTGCATCGGGTCTGCGCCGAGCTTTCGGAGCGGTTCAGCATCCACCACGCGACCTTGCAGGTCGAGATCAGCAGCGAGACCTGCCGGCTGGCGCCGGCGGAAATGGTCTAGCCGGCGGCGCGTTCCCCTCGCGTTCAATTGATCGATCGACCCGTGTCCGCATCTTCCACGCCCGCCGATGAGGCGGCACATTGCGGCCGCGCGCGAAGAGAGCGGGCTCGATCAACGGAGGGCAACGTGAAGAAGGCAATCGGTCTTGCGATGTTGCTCTGGGTGGTGGGCGCGGTGCTGCCCGCGGACGCCCAGCCCGCGAAATCAGGCGTCGAGCGGCTCTATATCCTCAATTGCGGCGAGGGCGTTGCAGGAGATATCTCGCGCTGGTCGCCCGGCGTCAACGAAGGCAAGTCGATGGACTTCGTCGACAATTGCTATCTGATCAAGCACGCCCAGGGCTGGTTCTTGTGGGACACCGGCATTCCCGACGCGGTGGCGACGATGCCGAACGGTCTTGCGCCTGCCGATCCCAAGGCGGTGACCTGGCGGCGGCCGAAGACGCTGGCCGCGCAGCTCGACCAGCTCGGGGTGAAGCCGTCGGACATCAAGGCGATCGCCGTGTCGCACACCCACCCCGATCACATCGGCAATGTCGAGCTGTTCCCGACCGCGATGCTGTATGTGCAGAAGGCCGAGTATGAATGGCCCGGCGTCAACAATGCGCCGCGCTTCAAGCCCGAGCATCCCGTGACGAAGCTCGACGGTGATCGCGACGTGTTCGGCGACGGCAGCGTCACCATCCTGTCGACGCCGGGCCACACGCCCGGCCACCAGTCGTTGCTGGTGAAGCTGCCGAAGACCGGCGCGGTCGTGCTGACCGGCGATGCTGTTCACTTCAAGGATAATTGGGACAATCGGCGCGTGCCGGCCTTGAACGCCAGCAAGGAGCAGACGCTGGCCTCGATGCAGAAGATCGCCGACACGCTGACCAGGGAGAAGGCCCAGCTCTGGATCAACCACGACAAGGCGCAGCGCGACGGGCTGAAGCTATCGCCGGATTTCTATGACTGAGCGGCTGCGGGACCGCGCGCTTTCGACCAGTCTCGAAAAATCTGCGCGGTCGCGTCGTCCATCGGAAAGAAGCTCTCGATGCGCAGCTCCTGCAAGGTGACGTCCTGCGGCGTTCCCAGCGTTGCGATGGTGGTGAACAGCTGCAAGCGGACGTCGCCCTTGCGGAACAGCATCGGCAGCACCGGTCCTGACGCGGGCCCCGCAGGCGGCGCGGCCAACGCAGCCTCGACGCCGTCATAGGCTAGCAGGCGCTTGAGCAAGTCAGCCGTTGCGCTGGTGCCGTCGGCGGCGGCATCCGCCTCGACGCTGCGGATGAAGTAGCCTGCAACCTCGGTCCAGTTGGTGAGCCAGGGCCGCAGCACGCCGGGCGCGACCAGCGCGTCGGCGAGATTGACCGCTCTGCCTGATGCCAGCGGCCCGACCAGGAATTCCACCAGCTGCCTGGCGCCCTTATTGGCGAGTAGCAGATTCCAGTGCCGGTCGACCACGACCGCAGGGAAGGGCTCCTGCTGCGCCAGGATGAAATCGAGCGCGTAACGGATCTGCGCGAGCTCAGGCGCGGCGAGATCGGTATGCCGCCACACCGGTGCGAACCCGGCCGCGACCAGCAACGCGTTCTGCTGGCGGAGCGGCACGTCGAGCGCCGCGGCGAGCCGGATCACCATGTCGCGGCTCGGTGCGGCGCGGCCGAGTTCGAGGAAGCTCAGATGGCGCTGCGAGATATCCGCGCGCCCGGCGAGCTCGAGTTGCGAATGCCCCTTGCGCTGCCGCCACCAGCGCAGGCTGGCTGCAAAATCGCGCTGCTGCGACATGAATACCTGCCAAGAATACCTGTGAAGTAGTTGCCGGAATGATCTCGCCGGGCAAGATGCCACAAGCGCACCCAAAACGCATGGGGACCGGGATGGGCGAGTGGATCGGCGTTGCGATTGCACTGGTCTCGAGCTGCCTCGGCGGCACCGCGGCGGCGATCACGCGTTATCTGGCAGGCAATGCCGATCCGATCACGCTTGCGATCCTGCGCTGGGCGATCGGCTTCCTCTGCGTGCTTCCCGCCGGGCTCCTGCTTGGAGCGAAGTGGCCGCGGCGCGAGGATTTACTTGCGGTCGCGGCGCTCGGGATCGCCTTCTTCGGCGTGTTCTTCGTGCTCTACAACATCGCGATGTCGTACACGACGGCGGCGCGCGCCAGCCTTGCGCTGGCGACGCTGCCGCTGTCCACCATGGTGGTCGGTGCCTTGCTCGGCATCGAGCCGCTGACGATGCGCAAATCGGCCGGGGTTTCGATTGCGGTGCTCGGCGTGGCCGCCGCGCTCGCATCCGGGCTGTCGGCGGCGCCGGCGGGGGCATGGCGCGGCGAACTGATCATGGCCGCCGCGGTGCTCTGCATGGCGTTCTACAACGTGCTGTCGCGACCGTTGATCCGCCGCTCCAGTGCGCTCGGCTTCCTCACGGTGGGCATGGGCGCGGGTGCGGTGGCGCTCGTGGCGGTCGGGATGTTCACCGGTAGCCTGGCGACGCTGCGCGAATTCGGCCCATCGCAGTGGATTGCCGGGCTCTATCTCGGGATGGCCGGCGGCGCGCTGGCCTTCATCCTGTGGGTGCTGGCGCTCGAGCGGGCCTCGCCGACCCGTGTCGCCAACACCATGACGGTCAATCCGATCGCCGCCGGGCTGCTGGCGAAGCAGCTGGTCGGCGAGCCGATCACGGCCAATCTGGTGGTCGGTCTGATCGCGGTCTTCGCCGGGATCTGGATCGCAACGTCGGAGACTAGGCCTGCCTGATCAACTGTGCGGGGCGGACGGCGCGGCGACAGGCGGGGCCGGCGTGTGCTTCGGCTTCATCGTGCCGGCGTAGAACGACAGGGCGTAGACCAGGATGATGCCGGCCAGATAGACCCCATAGGATTGCGGCGGGGTGATCGCCCATCGCACGAGGCGTCGGATCGGGTTCGGCTGGCCGGCGTCGTTTTCCATGCGCCCTTGTGCGCGAAGGCCGGGGCAAAGGGAAGCGGAATCGCCGGCATTCGGCGGCGTCGTTCCGCCTGAAAATGATGCGGCGGGACGGCTTGCAATGCCGGACCAGCGTCCGCATCTGTCACGCGACGCCCAGCCCTTCCTCCCGCACCAATTGCCCGGCATAATCCTGCGCATGGAACTCACGCCCCGTTTGCGCCTCATGAATTGGCTGGTCCGCCAGGGTCTGACCGGCCTGCCGGAAAACGACCTGCTGCGCGGCTTCTGCGAGCGCTGCCGGGCCGCCGGCATGCCGTTGTCGCGGGCGATCGTCTTCATCGACACCCTGCACCCGATCTTCGAGGGCCGCGGCTTCCGCTGGAACGACGGCGAGAGCAACGAGGCCGATATCTTCGAATATGGCTCGACCAGCAGCGGCGAGGCCAGCCAGAACTGGCGGCGGTCCGCGTTCCATCACATGCTCGAAAATGGCCATGACGAGATGGTGATCGATCTCAACGGCTCGCACGATTTTTCGATGATCGGCGACCTCGCCGAGAAGGGCCACAAGCACTTCGCCGCCTTCGTGCATCGCTTCGGCGAGGCCGGCACGATCGGCGAGATGGACTGCTTCTACTCCTACTACACCACCCGCCGCTCGGACGGCTTCGACGAGAACCATATGTCGGCGCTGCGCGACCTGGTGCCGGTGCTCGGGCTCGCGATCAAATCGGCCGCCCAGGTCGAGATCGCCCGCACGCTCGGGCGGGTCTATCTCGGCCGCGAGACCGCGGAGCAGGTGCTGCGCGGGCGCATGCAGCGCGGCATCACCGAGAAGATCAAGGCCGTGCTGTGGTATTCCGACGTGCGCGGCTCGACCGCGATCAGCGAGCGCATCGGCCCGGACGAAATCATCCCGTTCCTCAACGACTACGCGCAGGCCTCGATCGACGCCATCCATGATGCCGGCGGCGAGGTGCTGAAGCTGATCGGCGACGGCGTGCTGGCGATGTTCACCGGTGAGAACATGGCGAACTCCAGGCGCGCGGCGCTGCGCGCCGAGCACAGATTCCGCCACAACATGCGCGTGCTGAACGATCGGCGCGAGAACGAGAACCGGCCGACCACCACGGCCTATGTCGGCCTCCATGTCGGGGAGGTCTTCTACGGCAATATCGGCAGCGAGGACCGGCTCGACTTCACCGTAGTCGGACCCACCGTCAACGAGGTCAGCCGGATTGCCTCGATGTGCGCCTCGGTCGACCGCGAATTGCTGACCTCGACCGATTTCCGCACCGGCCTCGACGCCGCCGGCCGCAACTATCTGGTCTCCACCGGGCGCTTCGTCCTGCGCGGCATCAGCCACGCCCAGGATCTCTTTACGCTCGATCCGGCCGTCACCGCCGACGAGGTCGTCGGCGGCAAATACGAGCGCTATCTGGCGGGCTGATCAGCAGCGCGCGGGTTCGCCGACCATGTCGGGCTGACGCCTGAGCGACACCGCTGGAGACATCAGGATCACCAGCGCCTGGGCGGCGAAGATCGCGGCCGCGAGGTAGAGGCAGGCTTCGGCGCCGTAGAGGCCACCGACGACGGCGCCGAGTGCGGAGCCGAGCGGGCGGGCGCCGTAGCTCATGATGTTGATTGCGGAGACGCGGCCGAGCAGCGAGGGCGGCGTCACCGATTGCCGCAGCGTGGTGGTCGAGATTACCCACAGGATCGGGCCGACGCCGAGCAGGAAGAAGCCGAGGCCCGCGAGCAGCGGCGTCGCAATCCAGGTGGTCAGCGCCATCACGAGCGAGGCGACGAGGCCGGTGACCGGGCCGAGCCCGATCACGGTGCCGAAGGCCAGCCGCTTCATCACCCGGGTTGCGAACAGCGCGCCGACCACCATGCCGACGCCGTACATCGCGAGCGTCGTACCGACGCCGGTGGCGCTGAGCCCGAGATGGCGCACCGCATAGGGCACGAACACGGCGAGCAGCAGGAAGGACGCGGTGTTGAAGATGAACTGGGTGATGAACACCGGCCGCAGCAAGGCGTGATGCATGACGAAGGCCGCGCCTTCCTTGATGTCATGCATCGGATGACGTCGTGGGGCGGGCTGGCGTGCCGGCTCATAGAGGCCGGCGAGCAGCACGACCGCGATCGCCGACAGCGCTGCGGCGAAGCCGAATGCAGGCGCGGCGCCGACCCAGCCGACCAGCACGCCGCCGAGCGCGGGACCGCTGGCGAACGCGACGGTGCGCGCCAGCTCGATGCGGGCATTCGCAGCCGGCAATTGCTGCGAGGTCACCAGTGACGGGACCAGCGCAGGAGCTGCGACGCTATAGGCAACCGTGCCGCAGACCGCGATGAAGCCGAGCAGGGCGAGCAACGGCAAGGTCATCGCGCCGAACCACAGCAACAGCAGGATCGCGGCAAGCGCGGCGGCGCGCAGCGCCTCGGAGCCCGCCATCACCCAGCGCCGCGACACGCGGTCGGCCAAGAGGCCGGCGGGAATCGCAAACAGGATGAAGGGCAGCGTCAGCGCAGTCTGCAACAGGCCGGTCTGGCCTTCGCCGACCCCGAGCACCAGCACGGCGACGATGGGCGCGGCGGCAAGCGCAATCTGTTCGGCCGATTGCGCGGCGAGGTTGGACCAGGCCAGGCGATTGAAGGTGGCCGGCAGGCGAGGCGTATCGGCGGACATGGCAGAATCCTTGGCAAATTCGATCTGGCCATAGTGTGTGGTTGGAAGACGCCCGATCCCACCCGTTTCCCGACAACGCCAAAACAAAAGGCCCGCCGGGAGAGGCGGGCCTGTCGTTGATCTCAGAGTGCAGTCACCTCATTGCGGCGTGGGCGCGAGCTGGCCGGTGATGGTGCCGACCAATGTGGCTGGCCGACCATCGTCACCCATCGCAGGCGCCGGAGCGACCTCCGCCTTGCGCTGCGCCAGCGCGCTGGTCAGGCTGGTGAGCGCGTCGGGGCCGGCCGGGAAGCCTGCCTCCGAGAGGATCTTGTCGATCATCGGCTTGAACGCCGAGACCGACAGCAATTGCGCGGCGAGGCCGTCGCCGAGCCCAAGACCGCCATTGCCCCCGCCATTGCCGTTGGCATGGCCGTTGGCGCCGCCGCGGCCGAGCATGCTGCCGGTGTCGAAGATCCGGATGTCGGAGATCTTCTCGATCGGCTTTACGGCTTCGGCGAGCGCGCTCGGGATCACGTTGATCCGCGCGAGGTTGAGATCGTAGTCGATCATCTCGGCGCTCAGCTTGTTGCGTGCTTCCGCCTTCAAGGTCGCGACTTCCGCTTCCGCCTGGCCGAGCGCCTTGACGCCGGCGGCGCGGGTGGTGGCGGCGTTGGCGTCGGCTTTCGCCAGCACGTTGGTGGCTTCGGCCTTGTTGGCCGCAGCCTGCTTTTCGGCCTCCGCCATCACGGTGATCGGCATCGCGTTGGTCTCGGCGACCTTGCGCGCGGCGATCACGTTGATGATCTTGTCGCGCTCGGCGACCTCGGTGGCGCGGGCGGTGGTCACCTTTTCCTCGGCCGCGATCGCAAGTGCCCGTGCGGTCTCGGCGATGGTCTGGGCTTCCGACTGCTCCTTGCTCTTGGTCGCGACCGCGATCGCGGCCTCCTGCGCCACGATCTGCAGCTCGCGGTCGGTTTCAGTGGTACGCCGCTTCACGGCGAGATCGGCCTCGATCTTGCGGGTGTCGCGGGCCTGGTTGGCCTCGGTCTGCTTGTTGGCGACCGCGAGCTCCTGCTGGATGCGGTATTCGGCTTCGTTCTGCAGCGCGGTCTGTTCGACCTGCGCGGTCTGCGCGCGCATTGCGGCGGTCTTGTTGGCGATGTCGCGCTGCTGGGCCAGCTCGGCCTCGCGCTTGGTGCTCTCGATCGTCAGCGTGGTCTGCCGCGCCACCAGATCCTGCTGGGCGATATTGACCTCGGTGGTGCGGACGATCTGGTTGCGCTCCTGCTCACGCTCCTTGGTGATCTTGGTCAGCGTGGTGAGGCCGTGCGCGTCGAAGAAATTGCTCGGGTTGAAGTGCTTGATGTCGCTCTGGTCGAGCCGGGTCAGCGACACCGATTCGAGCTCGAGGCCGTTGTTCTGGATGTCGGCGCCGACCGCGTCCTGCACCGCCTTGACGAAGGTGGCGCGCTGCTCCTGCAACTCCTCGAGGTTCATGGTCGCGGCGACCGAGCGCAGGCCGTCGACGAACTTGGCTTCGACCAGCTCGCGGAGCTCGGCCGCGTCATTGGTGCGATTGCCGAGCGTCTGCGCCGCCAGCGCAATCGACGACGAGTCGGGTTTGACGCGCAGATAGAATTCGGCGCCGATGTCGACGCGCATGCGGTCCTTGGTGATCAGCGAGTCCGGGCCGCCGCGCGCGACCTCGAGCCGCAGCGTCTTCAGGTTCACCGCGGCGGTGGAGTGGAAGATCGGCAGCACCAGCGAGCCGCCGTCGAGCACCACCTTCTGGCCGCCGAGGCCGGTGCGGACATAGGCCTCGTCGCGCGTCGAGCGCTTGTAGAGTTTTGCGAAAAGCAGGCCAATGACGAGGATAGCGAGGACGCCGATGGCGACCGGTATAGCAAGTTCCCACATATGTTATGCCCTGTTGGAAGATTGTTGTTGTTCAATGAGGTCGGCGGGAGCGGCGATCGCGATGAAGGCCTTGGCGTCGCGGTCGACCAGCAACACGCTGGCGCCGACCGGCAATGCCTCGGACTCCGCGCTGGCACGCGCCGACACGGTGTGCCAGTTGCCGAAGACATCCTTGAGACGGACCCTGCCGGGCAGACCCTGATCGAGCGGGCCGACCGACACGGTCGCGACCTTGCCGACAAAGTCGCTGTCGTTGACCGCATAGCTCTCGTCGCGCGGAATGATGCGGGCGAGGCCGCGGCTCGCATTTCTGATCACGGGGACGCTGCCGGCGGCAGCCACCACCGCGGCAATCGAGACCGGGATGGCGGTGCCTGCGGCATGCGCCAGTCCCTGAAGCAGGAAGCCTCCGATCGAGAAGATGCCGAGTATCAGGATGATCAGGATCAGGAGGGGAAGCCGCCCGGCGTTGATCCAGAGAAACAGACCGCTGAGAGCGTTGTGGCTCTCGGCCTCGACCGCGAAATCCTTGCCGACGAGTTCGCTGATCGAAAGTCCGACCATGGTGGTCAGCAGCTCGATACCGCCAAGTGCCACCATGATCGCAGCCGCGACCGCGAAGGGCCGCACGTCCGGGGCGAGCAGAATGTCGCCAACTGCACTCATTTTTCTGACTTGATCCTTTCAAGCCGCGCCGCGATTTCCTTTTCGCGGTGCAGGCGATCGAGTTCGTCGAGCTCCTTGTCGCCGAGCACGCTTGCAGCGGGAACACCGGTCACCCGGGCGATCGCTGCCATCGCGCGTTCGGCACTCAATGTATTGGTCGTCGATGGGGCCCGGCTGGTTTCGTCCTTGGCCTCGCGGATCAGACTTTGTTCGAGATCGGCCAATCGCGTCTCCGCCTCGCGGCGCGCGCCGAGCATGGCTTGCAGCGCCTTGGTCTGCTCATCGATCTCGAGCTCGATGAAATCCATCGCACGTTCCAGTGCGATCACCTGGGACTCCAGGTCGATTTGCCGCGCGACGCCGGCGCGCGCGAGATCCTCGCGATTTTCCGCAAGTGCGAGACGGATCTTCTCGTTCAGAGCAGCCGTCTCGGTATCCAGTTCTTCGCGGCGCCGCTTCAAGCGGAATTCCTCGGCGCGCGACTTGCCGAGCGCATAGCGCGCTTCGTCGGCGCCGGCGTCGATCTCGCGGATCGCCTGCTTGACCAGCGCGACCTTGTTGTTGCTCTCGACGTTGTCGATGGTCTGGCTCGCGATGGCGGCAAGAAGCCGGCCCATGCGCGCAAGGATGCCTTCGTGAAGCATGGTCTTCTCCTCCGGTTGTGCTGATTTCGATTTGACGGCGATGTGGATTTCGTAGCCGCGACCATCCGAGATCAAATGCGCCGGGAAGGGGCTTTCCCAGCCCGAGACATATCCCGGCACGTCGAACGGCACCAAGACGCGTCCGCCGACAGTGCTAATGGTCAGTGAAGTTGGACCCTTGATCGCAAACAACTTGTCGTCGAGCGGTATCCGGCGGACGGCGGCGCCTGCGATGTAGTTGGCGCGGTCGCGCAGGCCGAGCGTCACCAGCCGCGCGGGCAGGCCGGTCTCCTTGCGGATCTTCTCGTAGGCCTGGGCGTGCAGCGAGACGAGGTTGGCGCCGACAGGGGCGACCTCGGCGAGGATCGCCATCATCCGGTCATAGGCTGCAAAGGTCGCCTCGATCGCCTCGATGCCCGACGGGTCGGGGGCGAGGGCGTAGCGCAGCGTTGCGGTTGGCGTCTCGACGGGCAGCTTGATCATGGATTTAACGTAAAGCACTTCCTCAGTGCTTTACAAGGTGGGTAACTGGTATCATTTTCGTGAGCCTAGATGCAGTTGCAAATGAGTTGCAATAACGGGAGAGATCGGCCATCCTTTGGGGATGGACGCCCGGACTCCCGAAATGTCTTCCGTTTCTGTTGCTGACGCCGTGCCGGACGGCTGGCGCGGCGATGCCGGGCATGCGCGCAGCCTGCCCGAGGTGAACGCGACCGTCGCGGTGCCGAGCACAGGCGTGTGGTGGCGCCGGCTGCTGGCCTTCGCCGGCCCGGGCTACCTGGTCTCGGTCGGCTATATGGACCCCGGCAACTGGGCGACCGATCTCGCGGGCGGATCGAAGTTCGGCTACACGCTGCTGTCGGTCATCCTGCTTTCCAACCTGATGGCGATCCTGCTGCAGGCGCTTTCGGCCCGGCTGGGCATCGCCACCGACCGCGACCTGGCGCAGGCCTGCAGGGCGACCTATTCGCGGCCGGTGAATTTGCTGCTGTGGCTCGCCTGCGAGGCCGCGATCATCGCCTGCGACCTCGCCGAGGTGATCGGCACCGCGATCGCGCTGAAGCTGTTGTTCGGCATTCCGCTGATCGGCGGCGCGCTGCTCGCGGCGCTCGACGCGTTCCTGCTGCTGCTCCTGATGAACCGCGGCTTCCGCTTCCTCGAAGCCTTTGTGATCGCGCTGCTGATCGTGATCGCGGTCTGCTTCGTAGTCCAGATCGCCGCCGCCGCGCCGCCGATTGCCGGTGTGATCGGCGGCTTCGTGCCGTCGCGCGAGATCGTCACCAATCCAGAGATGCTCTACATCGCGATCGGCATCATCGGCGCCACCGTGATGCCGCATAACCTCTATCTGCACTCGTCGATCGTGCAGACCCGCGCCTATCCGCGCACCGAAGAGGGCCGGCGCGACGCGATCAAATGGGCGACCACGGACTCCACCGTCGCGCTGATGCTGGCGCTGTTCGTCAACGCCGCGATCCTGGTGCTGGCGGCCGCGACCTTCCACAAGAGCGGCCACTCAGATGTCGCCGAGATCGATCAGGCCTTTGAGTTGCTGTCGCCGCTGCTCGGCCTCGGCATCGCCTCGACGCTGTTTGCCGTGGCGCTGCTGGCGTCCGGCCTCAACTCGACCGTGACGGCGACGCTGGCCGGCCAGATCGTGATGCAGGGCTTTCTCGACCTCAAGCTGCCCGACTGGCTGCAGCGGCTGGTGACCCGCGGCATCGCGATCGTCCCGGTGATCGTGGTCGCCGCGCTCTATGGCGAGAGCGGCACCGCGCAGCTTTTGGTGTTCAGCCAGGTCGTGCTGTCGATGCAGCTGCCGTTCGCGGTGATCCCGCTGGTGCGCTTCGTGTCCGACAAGCGCAAGATGGGCGCGTTCGCGATCTCGCGCCCCGTCGCGGTGGCGGCATGGATCGTGGCCGGCCTGATCGTGATCCTGAATGTGAAGTTGCTGATCGATACGATCTTCGGCACCTAGAGCGCAGCGCCTGAGTGCAGGCGCACTAGTCCTGCGGCTCGGCCAGCGCCTCGCCTGAGGCATCGACGCGGAGCCAGCCCGACGGCGCGAGCCGCTGCTGCGGCAGGAAGCGGCCCTTGTAGTCCATCTTCTTGGAGCCCTCGATCCAATAGCCGAGATAGACGTAAGGCAGGCCCTGCCGGCGGGCGCGGGCGATATGATCGAGGATCATGAAGGTGCCGAGCGAGCGGGCCTCCAGCCCGGGCTCGAAGAAGGAATAGACCATCGACAGCCCGTCGCTGAGCACGTCGGTCAACGCCACCGCCATCAGCTCGTCGCCGCGGCCGGTGTTGGCGCTGTCGGCATTGCGCTTGCGGTACTCGATAATCCGGGTCTCGACATGGCTGTCCTCGACCATCATCGCGTAGTCCAGCACGGTCATGTCGGCCATCCCGCCGTTGCGGTGGCGGCGGTCGAGGTAGGCGCGAAAGACCGAATATTGCTCGGAGGTCGGGACCGCCGTGCGCTGCTCGCCGATGATGTCGGCGTTGCGGGCCAGCACCTTGCGGAAATTGCGGGAGGGGCGGAATTCGTTGGCGACCACCCGGACCGAGACGCAGGCCCGGCACTGGTCGCAGGCCGGTCGGTAGGCGATCGACTGGCTGCGGCGGAAGCCGCCATGGGTCAGCAAGTCGTTGAGATCGCCCGCTTTGTCGCCGACCAGGTGCGTGAAAACCTTCCGCTCGTGCCGGCCCGGCAGATAGGGGCAGGGTGAGGGCGCCGTCAGGTAGAACTGGGGGGTATCACGCGAGTGCTGGGTCACGTCTGATCGTCAGGCTCCACATACAATACAGGCAGCCGAGTTAGCATCGCCCTCCGGAGGCTAACGGTCAATTGGTTTAGGCGGGCCTAATAAGAGGCCCGCGCGGCCGGGGCGACCTGGGTCCGGACCGAGCTGTTGATAATGACGGTTCCGAGGATGATGTCGTGCAGCAGCCGGCGGCGGCCGTTGAGCAGGCCGACCAAGAGCACCAGCGGCGACAGGAACGAGACCGTCACCCAGAACAGCACCGCATGGGTGGCGCCGAGCACGAAATAGCCGCGCGCGCCGTACCAGGTGCGCAGCTCCAGATCCATCATGCGCATCCCGATGGTGGCCGAGTGCTGCCCGCCGATCGAGGCGCCATAGTAGACGATGGCCCAGACGATCGAGGCCGGCGAGACCAGCCAGAACAGCGCCCAGCCGAGGCCGAGCGTAACGATGCCGAAGATCGCGATGAAAACCACCGCCAGGATCACCGGCACCGACAGCACGAAGAGGTCGATCAGGAACGCAAAGACGCGCCGCGTCAGCACGCCACGGAACAGTTCCGGCTGCATCAGCGGATCGAACGCATGCGGGGGAACGCCGCCGTCGTTGCGCCAGGCGCTACCGTCACTGCCGTAAGACATGACCAACCTCCGATGAAACTCCCGCGCAGGACATGGGAGCACGAGGCGCGCCTGCCAAGGCTGCCCGAACATTAACTAGCCGAAATATTCCGGCGATTCGGCGGCCGGTCTGTGCCGTGTCTGCGGGCATGGCGGCGCCCCTGCAAACCACCGTTGCTGCGCCGGGGAGGCGCTTCTTGGCTCAGCTCTCCGCCTTGATCTTCTCGGCAGCCCGCGGCGCGAAATAGGTGAGGATGCCGTCGGCGCCGGCGCGCTTGAAGCCGACCAGGCTCTCCATCATCGCGCGCTCGCCGTCGATCCAGCCATTGGCGGCGGCGCCTGCGATCATCGCGTATTCACCCGACACCTGGTACACGAAGGTCGGCATCGCGAAACGGTCCTTCACGCGGCGGACGATGTCGAGATAGGGCATGCCCGGCTTCACCATCACCATGTCGGCGCCCTCGGCGATGTCGAGCTCGACCTCGCGCAGGGCCTCGTCGGAATTGGCGCTGTCCATCTGATAGGTGCGCTTGTCGCCGGTCAGCGTCTTGGCCGAGCCGATCGCATCGCGGAACGGGCCGTAGAACGCCGAGGCGTATTTTGCGGCATAGGACATGATCTGGACGTCGCCAAAACCGTTGTCGTCGAGCGCCTCGCGGATCGCGCCGATCCGGCCGTCCATCATGTCCGACGGCGCGATCACGTCGCAGCCGGCCTCGGCCTGGGTCAGCGCCTGCTTGACCAGCACCGCGACCGTCTCGTCGTTGAGGATCTTGCCGCCCTCGATCAGCCCGTCATGGCCGTGGCTGGTGAAGGGATCGAGCGCGACGTCGCAGAGCACGCCGATGTCGGGAAACTCCTTCTTGATCGCGCGCACCGCCTGGCAGACCAGGTTGTCGGGATTGAGCGCCTCCGACCCGTGCTCGTCGCGCAGCGCCGGCTCGGTGAAGGGAAACAGCGCGATGCACGGGATGTTGAGTTTTGCGGCGCGCTCCGCATCGCGGACGATCTGGTCGACGGTGAGCCGATCGACGCCAGGCATCGAGGCCACCGGCGTGCGGGTGTTGTGGCCGTCGACCACAAACATCGGCCAGATCAGGTCGTCGGTGGTCAGCACATTCTCCCGCACCAGGCGGCGGGCCCATTCCGACTTGCGGTTGCGGCGCATCCGGATCGTGAGGTCGAGCGAGGGGGAGGCGAGGGCGTCGGTCTGGCGCCGCGGCGTATCGCGCAATTCGATCGGGCGCCCGAATTTGATCGCCATGTCTTGTTCTCCTCGAGGGACGGCAGTTCTGGACCTGATAAAGTCTGGACCTGATATAAGACTGCTTCTAGCACCTGTCAGGGGCGTCGTCATTGCGCCAACCGTTGCGCCCTGGGTGCCCTTGATTTGCCGCAACGGCGATTGATTTTGCGGCCCCGGCGGGCCAAGACTGCGCCATGAACGCCATTTTGCGGCCGCCATGCGGCGATTCGGATGTCTGATACCTCTGCACGCGATCAGGCGCGGGACAACGCCATCTCGGTGAGCGCGATCTCGTCCGACCGGATCGAGCCGGACGACAATGCGTGGACGCGGCGCCTCGTCATCTTCCTGCGCATCATGGCCGTCGTCTCGGTCGCGAAGGGCCTCTATCACTGGGCCCAGGTGACGGGCTTCGTCGGCGGCGAGGAGGAGGCCTTCGAGAACCAGTCGATGGCCTGGCAGACCGCCACGATCTATTTCGCCGTCATCGAGCTCGTCGCGGCCGTCGGGCTCTGGCTCGCGACGCCGTGGGGCGCGGTGGTCTGGCTGACCACCGTGGTGTCGATGGCGGTCATCGAGCTGATGTTTCCGGGCATCTATGGCGGCAGCCTCACCGTGGTCGGGCTCGAGGCCCTGATGCTCGCGGCCTATCTCGCGCTGGCCTGGATGTCGGCGCGCGAACGCCCCCCATAGGCTCCCCGCGCGCCGTGATGGCTTGACCACTGTTGCCTGGCTGCGACAGCGCAGCGAAGAGCCGACGGTGACAGTCATTATTTGGCAGTCGTGCGCGGAGCGAGAAGACAGCGTCGCTGGTTCTGCTAGGTGGATGCCTCAGATCGCACCCCTTTCGAGGCGCACCATTTGCGGTGCGTCTCTGCGGGACCTGCCGTCGGGACCCATTTCACCGGATCTCGGCGCGTGTGCCGGCCGGCTTTGTGCGGGTCGACGGCGGAACCGGTCTTACCCCCCGCACTCCATGTGCCGCAGCTTGCGCGCATCGCGCGTCCCGCCCCGGTGCACTCCCATAAAATTTTCGAAGAATTTTCCGGTAACCGATCGGTCACCGTAAAGGGTTCCCTCATACCCGTTACGGCACCGTTTCGAATTCAGACGTTGCTGTTTCCGAATGTGACAGGTGAGGTACACGAAGCGTGAACAAGGGCCTGCCACCGTCAATGAAAAGTTGCGAAAAGTCCTTGATCCATGGGCTTAATCCACGATTCACTGTCTTAAATTCATGATCTCTTTATTCTCTTATTTAAGCGGATATTCAAACGGCCCCCTTACGTTGGACCTATCAGGCGGGACACAAGTTTCGTCGAAATAAAGTCGATAAAAACGACAAACAGGGGAAGTGTCATGATGAAAGCCGTTGCGACAACGGCGGCGGATGCCGCTGATCGCGCTACCGGTCAAGCTCCGGTGCAGCCGCTCTATCTCGAAGCCCTGACTTTGGTGGAGCGGCTGCATCGCCGGCTCCTCGACGTCATCAAGGACGAATTCGATCGTCGTGGCCGCGCCGACATCAACTCGGTGCAGGCGCTGCTCCTGTACAATATCGGCGACAAGGAACTGACCGCCGGCGAGCTGCGCACCCGCGGCTACTATCTCGGCTCCAACGTCTCCTACAATCTGAAGAAGCTCGTTGAGCTCGGCTTCCTCGATCATCAGCGCTCGCGCGTCGATCGCCGCTCGGTCCGCATCCGCCTGACCCCGCAGGGCCAGGAAGTCCGCAAGATCGTCGATGCGCTCTATCAGAAGCACGTCAAGACGGTCGAGCAGGTCGGCGGCATCTCGAACGAGGAGTTCGCGAGCCTCAACAAGTCGCTGCACCGCCTTGAGCGCTTCTGGACCGACCAGATCCTGTATCGCCTCTGAGCCTTCCTGTTTTCGCCTGATGGCCAAGCCGGCCGCGCAAAAGACCGGCAGCCTTCCTCCAGTCCAACCTTGCTTCAACCAACGCATCGGTCATGCCCGGCCGATGCGTTTTTCATGCTGCACCTGCGAAAATAAATAGGTCCCGGCGAGGAACCAAGCCGTTTCCTGCGCTTTATCCCGTCTCCCAACGGAGAGGCAGGGATATGCTGGTCGAGCGCGGAGTTGAGGTGCTGAACGTCGAGGTCGTCGGTGACGCCTACGCGATCGCCTCGAATTATCTGCGCAAATCCGGCGCCATTCCCGATACCTTCGCCACCAATGAGCGCCTGCTCGGCATCATCGTAAAGCTGTTCCAGCGCGGTGAGCTGAACCGACTTCGCCTCGCCAACAAGGCGATCGCGAAGTTCGAGGCCGAGACGCTGGTGGTCGCCTGAGCGTCAACCCGGAGACTTCAATGGAAGCCGCGATCGATCGGATCATGCAGACGTATGACCTGCTGCTCAACCGCACGTCCGCTGCAAGCGACGAAGCGCGCGCGAAGGTGACAGAGTACGTGCAGACGCTGTTCGAGGCGGGGGAGCGCGATACGCACCGGTTGACCGTGTGCGGGCTGACCTATCTGCGCCAGCTCGACGGCAGCACCGATCATGTGAAGGCCGGGTTTACCGGGCTGTAGGGCGTACTTTTCCGTCGTCCATGCGAGATTCAACTGTCAAACAGCCACTCGGTGTCATCACCCGCGCATGCGGTGATCCAGTATTCCAGAGACGCCTGTGCTTGAGCCGGGAGGCCGCTGCGTAATGGATCGTCCGGTCCATGTGCGCAATTGCGCGCAGGCCGGGCGAGGGTGCCTCACACACGATCGTCGTCCTGGCGAAAGCCAGGACCCATAACCACCGCATTTGATGATGGATGGGACCGCGGCCCCAGCATCGTCCAACAATTCTTATCTGGGGTAATGGGTCCTGGCTTTCGCCAGGACGACGATGAGGATGGTTCTCGTTTCATGATGTCAAACAGCCAAGCTCTTCGGTGTCATCGCCTAGCGCGGGTGCCGTGCAGCACGCGGCAGGTCTGCGCGGCTCAGGCGAGCCGCTGCCCGCCCGGTTCCGTCGCCGGGAACACCGTACTGATCCGGATTTCATCAAAAGCCAGGATGGTCGTAATACAACTCTGCCGGCACGACCTTTGTTTACCGAGCATTTTTTAACCTTTGAGTTTTCACTGATCCATTCCAACCGGCAGAAAAAAGGACCGCCCATGTGACGGTCCTTTTTCGATTCGATTGCTCATCGCAGCAGGAGCCACGCCACGCTGGCGATCAGGGCCATCAGCGACACCGCCGCAGCGCAGACAAAGGCAACCTCCACGCCGTCGATATGGTGGTGGTTCGCCTGCATCGTCGCTCTCCCAGATGGGCCGCTATCGGCGCGCTGCGACCACGAGCGCAGCCGGCACGCACTGCCGCATCCTTCGCGATGCGAGCGCGAACGAATGAAGCGGCCTGGCTTTTCGAACTGAAATTTGCCGGGGTGGAATTTTCTCCGAGCTCCCGCCTATGACGGATAACTCTGTGCTTGCCGTTCCGGTTCCCGGCAAAGCGACGGTCGATGCGATCCGTTTTGATGTCGGCAGGCGTCGCGAGTGCTTTTGCCTGAGACGACGATGCGCGGTCCTGTCCTGACGAAAGCAGCGAGCGCGCACTTGGCATTCCGTTGGAACCAACCGGAACCGCAGGCGTAGACTTTCAGCTCCCGGCCTTAGCCCCCAAGCCCTCCGGGAGTAGCGATCCCTGGTGCTGTGAAACCTCCGGTGCCAGGGGTCGTTGATTGGGGCTACGGTATTCGGGGCTGCGCTCGCCCTGCCGTTTCGATCCATGCAGGATGAAGACCGCATCGATTGGCCGTGCGCCGGCCAGCCGCTCAAATCATCGCAAGCGAAAAGCAATCAGCCAGGTGCGGCGATTTGCAGCACGGTGTCGTTGCGCCGCGGGCTTGCCGAAGGCTGTGGCGAATGGTCGCTAAGGACGCGCAGACGCGAGATCAGTGCGCGATTCCATAACCCGAGGGGACTCGCGCGTTTCGATTGGCGATGCGACCACGCGACTGGACGCAGCCGGCGATCGGCGGGCCGCGTCCGAAAATCCAGGAGGAAGCCCCATGATCTCGTCCCACATGCGCCTATTCGGCGCGGTCGTCGCGCTGTTGCTTGGGGCGAGTGGTCCGGCATCCGCGCAGCAGCTCGAGCTCAAGCTGATGGCGCCGGCGGCGCCTGGCGGTGGCTGGGATCAGACCGCGCGTTCGATGCAGCAGGCGCTGGTCGCCGCCGGTGTCGCGCGCAGTGTCCAGGTCACCAACGTGCCCGGCGCCGGCGGCAGCGTCGGCATCGCGCAGTTCGTCAACGGCGCCAAGGGCGACGGCAGCCAGATGATGGTGAACGGCTTCGTCATGGTTGGTGCGCTCGCCATGAACAAGTCGCCGGTGACGCTGGATCAGGTGACGCCGATCGCGCGCCTGACCGAGGAGACCCAGGTGATCGTGGTGCCGGCGAGTTCGCCGATCAAGACGGCGCAGGATCTCGCCACAGCGCTGAAGGCCGATATCGCCAAGGTGACCTTTGCCGGCGGCTCGGCCGGCGGCGTCGACCACGTGATGGCGGCGCTGTTCGCAGGCACGGTCGGCGCCGACGCGAAGAGGATCAACTACATTCCGTTCTCCGGCGGCGGCGAGTCGCTCGCCGCCATTCTCGGCGGCAAGGTCACGGCCGGCATTTCCGGCCTCAGCGAGTACGAAGGCCAGATCAAGGCCGGCAAGCTGCGCGCGCTCGGCGTGACCTCGGCGCAGCGGCTGCCCGGCGTCGACATCCCGACCTTCAAGGAGCAGGGGATCGAACTGGTGCTGGCGAATTGGCGCTCGGTGGTGGCACCGCCCGGCATCACGCCGGAGCAGCGCAAGGTGCTGAGCGATGCCGTCGAGATGATGGTGAAGTCCGATGCCTGGAAAGACATCCTGAAGCAGAAGGGCTGGGATGACGCCTATCTCGGCGGCGATGCGTTCGCGGATTTCCTCAAGAAGGAGATTACGCGGGTCACCGAGGTGCTGAAGTCCGTCGGCCTCGTGAAGTCATGACGCCGGACACGGCTTCCGACAATCTCGCGCGCACGCCGGCACGGCGGGTCGATCGCGCGGGTATCGCCATTGCGGCTGCGCTCGCTGTCCTCGCCGCGGTGCTGGTGTGGGACGCTAGCAAGCTGCCGGCCACCACGATGTACGGCATGGGCCCGGAGGCGATGCCGATCGTCATCGCGGTCGGCCTCGTCGTCCTCGCGGTCGGCAATCTGATCGATGCGCTGCGCGGCAAGCTGCCGCCCCGCGAGAGCATGGATCCGAAGCCGGTGTGGCTGATCATCGGCGGCCTGGCGCTTCTGATTGCGATCATCGGCCTCGGCGGCGGCTTCATCCTTGCCACCTCGGCGCTGTTCGTCACCACGTCTGCGGCCTTCGGCCGGCGCGCTGTGCTGGCCGACACCGCGATCGCGCTCGTGATCTCGACCCTCATTTACCTTGCGTTCGACAAACTGTTGACGCTGAGCCTGCCTACCGGCCCGCTGGAGCGATTGCTGTGATGGACACTTTCGATGCGCTGGCGCACGGCATGGCGGTCGCCATGCAGCCGATGAACCTGCTCTACGCCCTGATCGGCGTGTTCCTCGGCACCGCGGTCGGCGTGCTGCCGGGCATCGGTCCGGCGCTGACCGTCGCGCTGCTGCTGCCGGTGACCTACAAGCTCGATCCCGGCGGCTCGCTGATCATGTTCGCCGGCATCTATTATGGCGGCATGTATGGCGGCTCGACCACCGCGATCCTGATCAACACGCCGGGCGAAAGCGCGTCGATGGCGACCGCGCTCGAGGGAAACAAGATGGCCAAGGCCGGCCGCGGCGGCCCGGCGCTGGCGACCTCGGCGATCGGCTCGTTCGTGGCGGGCACCATCGCCACCATCGGCCTCGCATTCCTCGCGCCATGGCTGGTCGACTTCGCGGTGCGGTTCGGGCCGGAGGACTACTTCGCGCTGATGTGCGTCGCCTTCGTCACGGTGTCGGCGACCTTCGGTGACTCGCCGGTTCGCGGGCTCACCAGCCTGTTCATCGGCCTCACGCTCGGGCTGGTCGGGATCGACAAGTTGACCGGCCAGGCGCGGCTTGCTTTCGGCATCCCCGAGCTGCTCGACGGCGTCGAGGTGACGACGCTCGCGGTCGGCCTGTTCGCGGTGGGCGAGGCGCTCTATGTCGCCTCGCGCCGCCATCACGCCGAGGAGAAGCTAGAGCCGGTGCGCGGCTCGCTGTGGATGACGCGGGAGGACTGGCGGCGCTCGTGGAAGCCGTGGCTGCGCGGCACGCTGTTCGGCTTTCCGATCGGGGCGCTGCCGGCCGGCGGGGCCGAGATCCCGACCTTCCTGTCCTACTCAACCGAGCGGCGGCTGACAAAACATCCGGAGGAATTCGGCAAGGGTGCGATCGAAGGCGTCGCGGGACCCGAAGCCGCCAACAACGCCTCCGCCGCCGGCACGCTGGTGCCGCTGCTGACGCTCGGGCTGCCGACCTCGGCCACCGCGGCGATGATGCTGGCGGGCTTCCAGCAATACGGCCTCAACCCCGGACCGCTGCTGTTCGCGGAGCGGCCCGATCTGGTGTGGGGCCTGATCGCGAGCCTGTTCATCGCCAACGGCATGCTGCTGGTGCTGAATCTGCCGCTGGTCGGGCTGTGGGTGCGGCTGCTCGCGATCCCGCAAGCGTGGCTCTATGCCGGCATCCTGGTGTTCGCGACCATGGGCACGATCGCGGCAAAGCCGTCGGTCGTCGAGCTGTCGATGCTGGCGGCGTTCGGCGTGATGGGCTTTTTGATGCGGCGGTTCGATTTCCCGATCGCGCCGGTCGTGATCGGGTTGATCCTCGGGCCGATCGCGGAAAGCCAGCTGCGCCGGGCGCTGGCGATCAGCCTCGGCGATCCCATGGTGCTGCTGCAAAGCCCGATGTCGGCAACGCTGCTCGGCGTCGCGCTGATCGCGCTGCTGGCGCCGTTCGTGCTGAGGGGGCTCGGGCGGTTCAAGGCGAATGAAGATTAGGACGTGAATCGATCGATCTGCCGGAGGGCAACGCCGCCAACATTTGCGTGATCGGGAAATATCCAAACTCCGATCTCGGTCTTCCTTTCAGCAACGCACACATGCCTCGCTTGCGCGAGGCGCAACCAAGGCGGCTGAACGATGAAGACCATCTACCTTCTGGCGGCGCTCATGCTGGCGCCATCTCTTGCGACCCAGGCCAATGCTGATGCGCGAACCGGCAAAGGCGGCGATCGCGTGCATGTTGGCACAGGGCCCGCAATTGGCAGCGGACTGCCAGGCTACAGGATGGTCGGCCGTCAGATCGCGGCTCCGTCGTGGAGTGCCGCCTGCATGAACGATGTCGGCCCACAGCAATGCGACGAACCGATGTGGGTCTATGGCAGCCCCGACTATGTCGCGCAGTTCAAGAGTGCATTCTGACGTCGGCTCGTAGCCGTAGGACAATTCGTCATATGGCCCGCCTGCAACACCGCCGCGCGATCGGTTGAATCGGCGGCCGATGCATTTTGACTCCCCCTTGCGCTGTGATACGCGTGGGGTGGGGTGTGAGATGAGGCGGTTCGTTCTCAGGCAGCGTGTGGGCAGGGCGGCGGCGTTTGTCGCAGCCTATGCGCTTGTCCTCAACGTCATCCTGTCGAGCCTCCTCGTCGCCAGCATATCGCCTGTGGCCGCGGCAGCCGGCCAGATCCTCTGCATCAACAGCACTGACGCCGATGCGGCGCACGACGATGCGGGCAAGAGCGGCCGGGGCGGCGCGATCCACTGTCCGCTGTGCATCGGTCATCACGTCACCGGCGCGCTGCCGCCGCCGGAGCTCGCGCTCGGCGCGCGGCTGTCGGTCGCGGTCACCACGATCCGTGCGTTCGAGGCGCGGTTCGTTGCGCGTTTCCGATCCTACGATCATCAATCCCGTGGACCTCCGGCCCTGAGCTGACCGCCGGCGCTTCGGCGCACCTCGTTCGTCAGATCATATCCGGAGTCCTGTCATGTCATCCGCCATCGCGCGGCTGCGCGCCTGTGCGCTCGCCAGCGCCGCCGCAGCATTCATCTCGCCTGCAAATGCTCAATCCGCATTGCAATCGACACTGCCGTCCGTCACCGTCGACGCGCCCCAGCAGCGGCGGGACGCGTCGGCGCGTCCGCTGCGGCACGCCGCGCGCAGCGCCCCGGCACGGACCGCGCATGTTCCTGCCGCGCCGGTGCAAGCGGCCGCGGGTGAGGGCGGCGGCGCCCGGGCCGCGCTGGCCGTGCTGTCGGCACAGCAGGCGCTCAAGGAAATCAACAACACGCCGGGTGGCGTCGCGCTGGTGCCGGCGGCGGCCTACCGCAACTCGACCGTGGCCAACACGATCAAGGACATCCTCGACTATGTCCCCGGCGTGTTCGCGCAGCCGAAATGGGGCGACGATACGCGGCTGTCGATCCGCGGCTCCGGCCTATCGCGCAATTTCCATCTGCGCGGCATTCAGCTCTATATGGACGGCATTCCGATCAACACCTCCGACGGCTACGGCGATTTCCAGGAGGTCGACCCGACCGCCTACAAATATGTCGAGGTGTACAAGGGCGGCAATGCGCTGCAGTTCGGTGCCAATTCGCTCGGCGGGGCGATCAATTTCGTCACGCCGACCGGACGCGATCCGAACCCGAATGGCGCGTCGTTCGACTTCGGCGCGTTCAACACAAGGCGGCTACAGGTCAATGCCGGTGGCGCGAACGGTCCGTGGGACGGCTTCGTCACCGCGGCCACGCAGGCCTCCGGCGGTTTCCGCGATCACAGTTTCGGCTCGAGCAACAAGCTCAGCGCCAATGTCGGCTACCAGATCTCGCCCGACGTCGAGACCCGGTTCTACCTGAACGCCAACGAGGTGCGCCAGCGCATCCCGGGCAGCGTCGACCGGACCACGGCGCTGACGTCGCCGACCACGGCTGCACCCGTCAATGTCACCAATGACTGGCAGCGCAATATCGACACGGTGCGGATCGCCAACAAGACCACCATCCGCCTCGACGACGTCAAGCTCGAATTCGGCGCGTTCGGCGTCGACCGGCATCTGATGCATCCGATCTTCCAGTGGCTGGACTATCGCTACAGGGACTATGGCGGCTTCGCGAAGCTCACCGACGACCGCGTCATCGGCGGTTTCCGCAACCGCTTCGTCGCCGGCGTCAACATTCTCAACGGCAGCATCGATGCCCAGCAATTCGTCAATATCGGCGGTTTCAAGGGGACACAGACGTCGTCGTTGCGGCAGACGCCGGAGAACTACTCGGCATTCGCGGAGAATTCGTTCTACTTCCTGCCCAAGGTCGCCTTCGTCGCCGGCACGCAATATCTGTTCGCGGTGCGCGATCAGCACGTCAACTTCTCGACCAATGGCGATCTCAACGGCCGCAGCAGCTTCAGCCTGTGGAGTCCCAAGACCGGCCTGCTGTGGCAGGTCGATCCGAGCTGGCAGGTGTTCGGCAACGTCTCGCGCAGCGCCGAAGTGCCGAGCTTCGGCGAGAGCGTCAGCCCGAACTTCCTCAATCCGAGCCTGCCGAACATTCCGTTCTTTTCGATCAAGCCGCAGACCGCGACGACCTACGAGATCGGCACCCGCATGAAGCGGCCGGACTACGCCTGGGAGGTCACGCTCTATCGATCCGAGATCGACAACGAGCTGCTGTGCCTCTACAGCGCGTTCGGCAATTGCAACGTCACCAACGCCAACAAGACGGTTCACCAGGGGATCGAGGCCGGGGCGGGTGCTGCGATCTTCCGCGACATATTCGTCGGTGGACCGACGCCGGACAAGATCTGGCTCAACATCGCCTACACGCTGAACGATTTCCGCTTCGACAACGATCCGGTGTTCGGCAACAACCAGTTGCCGGGGGCGCCGCGCCACTTCGTGCGGGCGGAGCTGCTCTACAAGCATCCGACCGGGCTCTATGTCGGACCCAATCTGGAGTGGGTGCCGCAGGCCTATTTCGTCGACAGCGCCAATACGTTGATGACGTCGGCCTATGCGATCTGGGGCCTCAAGGCCGGTTTCGACAATGGCGGCCCGGTGTCCGGCTATATCGAGGCGCGCAACATCGCCAACAAGGCCTATATCGCGAGCGCCAGTATCATCGACCGCGCCAATGCGGCGTCACCGCTGTTCGAGCCGGGAACGGGCAGGGCGATCTATGCGGGGCTGCGCTATCGATGGTGAGCGGGATGCAAACTGGCCGTCGCGTGAAACCCTGTCATGCACTCGGCATGTAAAAGGCCCGCTCCGGGGCTCGCAATTCGGAGCGGGCCAGTCTGGGCGCGGCAAATCTCGCCGCGGCGCGAACCTAGCGCGACATGCTGACACCACCCTGACGACGTCAAAAAAACAGAGAGGCGGCTGCGCGCCGCCTCTCTGTCTCCATCATCGGTTTTGTGAACGGAACGTTGCGCGGCGTGCTCACCATTTGTAGGCGAGACTTGCCGTGATGCGCCGGCGATCGCCGTAATAGCAGGAGCTTATCGTCGCGCAGCTCGCGACGTAGATCTTGTCTGTGACGTTCACCACATTGAGCGCCGCGCGCCAATTGTTGTCCCATTCATAGTGCAATGCGAGGTCGCCGAGCACGACCCCGGGGACGCGCGCGGTGTTCGCGGTGTCGGCAAAGGACGAGCCGACATAGCGCACGCCGCCGCCGAAGCCGAATCCGTTCAGCGGGCCGTCGCGGAACGTGTAGTCGGTCCACACCGAGGCGAGCTGCCGCGGCGTGTTGGTCGGGACGGTGCCGATCAGCGCGGGATTGAGGTCCTTGCTGACGAACAGCTCGTAATTGGTGTAGCTCGCCACTAGCTTGAAATCGCGCGTGATGTTCGCCACCGCCTCGAGCTCGACGCCGCGCGAGGTGACTTCGCCATTCTGGGTCTGGAACAGCGTGTTGTTCGGATCTGTTGTCAGTGCGTTCTTGCGCTTGAGATCGAAATACGCGACGCCAAGCCGCGCGTTGAGCCCGGCCGGCTCGTACTTGACGCCGACCTCGGTCTGCTCGGAGGTCTCCGGCAGCAGCAGCTGGCCCGCGGCGTTGGTGCCGATGACCGGATTGTAGCCGGTCATGTAGGAGACGTAGGGCGCGACACCGCTGTCGAAATTGTAGATCGCGCCGACCCGGCCGGAGAACTTGCTGTCTTCGCGGCTTTGATCGGCACCGATCCGGTTGTTGTTGGCGAGATCGACCCAGTCTTGCCGCCCCGACAGCACGACCGTCAGGCGATCGAGCTTGACCTGATCCTGCAGATAGAGCCCGGCCATGCCCTGGGTCAGATAGGCGTTCTGATACAGCGGGCCGCTATACGGCAGATTGTTGCCGTAGACCGGATTGAGCACGTTGAGATTCGTGCCCATGCCGAAACCCTGGCGGTCGTCGATGCCGTAATATTTCAGATCGACGCCGACCAGCGCGGTGTGCTGCAGCGCGCCGGTCGAGAAGCGGTATTCGAGCTGGTTGTCGAGGTTGAGCTGGGTGGCGATGCCGCGGGTGTAGAAATTGCCACGCGTGATGTCGGCGGCCGCGGGTGTTGTCGCGTAGCCGAGCCCGTAGAGGCCGGCATAGTAGACGTCGACATGCGCCATGCGCGCGTTCTGGCGGAAGTCGACGTTGTCAGTGACGCTCTTCTGGAACTGGTAGCCGACCATCTCCTGGTCGCGGCGGAACTGGTCGACGCTGGGGTCGCCGGCGAAAAGGCTGGTCGGAATCCGGCCGAACGGCGCGTTGGTGACGGTGCCGACATAGGGCAGGAAGTTGAGCGCGCGGGTGTTGCTGTGCGAGGCGAGGCCGAACACGGTGAGGCTGGTGTCGGCATCCGGCCGCCAGGTCACTGACGGGGCGAAGAAGAAATTGTTGTCGTAGACATAGTCGGTCTGGGTGCCGCCGCCCTGGGCCTGGCCGACCAGGCGATACTGCACCTGGCCGCCGCCGGGCTGCGCCGTCGCGCCGCCGATGTCGAACTGGGTGTAGGCGTTGCCGAAATTGTTGACGCCGGTCTCGATGTAGCGAATGGGCTCGGCCTGCGGCAGCTTGCTCACTGCGTTGACGAGGCCACCCGGCGCGGAGCCGCCATACAGGATGCCGGACGGACCGCGCAGCACCTCGACGCGCTCGAGGTTGAACGGCTGCAGCTTCCAGCTCGCATAGGAGGTGTAGAACAGCTGCAGGCCGTCGAGGAACAGCGACTCGTTCTGCGCGGGGAAGCCGCGGATCATGAACCAGTCGTTGCGGAAGTCGGCACCGTAGGTGCCGCCGATGACGCCCGGCGTGTAGCGCAGCACCTCGTCGAACTTGCTGACGATCTTCTGGTCGCGGATCTGCTCGGCGCTGATCACCGTCACCGATTGCGGCGTCTGGATGATCGGCGTGCTTGTCTTGGTGCCGCTCGCGCTCTGCCGCGCCAGGTAGCCGGTGACCGGACCGTTGGCACGCTCGTGTCCGCCGCCTCCGCCCGCGGCCTGCTGTGCCGCCTGTGGCTGCGCGCCCACTGGCGCGCCCGTTGCGCGGCGCGCGGCGCTGCGTGCGCGCGTGGTCCGTTGCGATGGCTGCTGCGATCGCGCCGCTTGCCGGTGCTGTGGCGCATCGACCGTCACGGCCGGCAATTGCGCCTGCGCGAACACTTGGTCCGCACCGGCAACCGAAAGCATCACCAGAGCCGAAGCAGCAAACCGCTGCGGCCGAATCCATCCGTCCGTCATTCAACGCCCCCAAAGAGAAGTTTTCTTCGGCGTCGTTATCACGGTGATTTTCGCGAACAGCGTGCGCGCGGTTAGAAGCTATCGAAGCTGTGCGCAAAGCTGGTGTGTGTGACTGAGAGACAACGGAGTACGACGCACAATTGCACGCGTCGCGTGAGAGGCTTGAATCGATCCAGTATTGAACGATTCAAAGAACGATTCAAAAATCGAACGATTCAAAATCATCTCGTGACTCGATGCGTCATGATCGCGCGCGTGATGATCCAGAGCGTCGGTCGCCGCGTCATTGAGTGAAGCGTGATTGGGGGACCGGCACTGGCGAAGCTTGAGAGCGCTGGCCGCGCCTCGAGGCGTCGGCCCCGATGGGGCGGCCGCTCGCGAAAGCGGAAGTCCGTCCGCTCGGCAGGCCGCCGCGGCCGTGCCGTCTGCGGGACCGGAACCGGGCCGCGGGCGGGCCCGGTTCCGCCGGCTGGCAATCCCCGGCATCCCCACCATATCTGGCATAATTGACCGCCGGGGACCGCAACCGCTTGGCCATTTTGGGGTGATGTGATAACCCTCTGAAACCAGCTTCGACCGCCACTCGTGACCGTCCGCATCCCGTGTAAAGGCTTGCGGCGGTGGAGATATTTCGCCGATGACCTCATCTTCCAAGACCGCTTCCGCGCCCGATTCCTTCTTCACGGCAACCCTTGCCGAGGCCGATCCCGAGATCGCTGCCGCGATCAAGGGCGAGCTCGGCCGGCAGCGCCATGAGATCGAGCTGATCGCCTCCGAGAACATCGTCAGCCGCGCGGTGCTGGAGGCGCAGGGCTCGGTGATGACCAACAAATATGCGGAAGGTTATCCGGGCGCGCGCTACTACGGCGGTTGTGAATGGGTCGACGTCGCCGAGAACCTGGCGATCGAGCGCGCCAAGAAGCTGTTCGGCGCCGGCTTCGCCAACGTCCAGCCGAACTCCGGCAGCCAGATGAACCAGGCGGTGTTTCTGGCGCTGCTGCAGCCCGGCGACACCTTCATGGGTCTCGACCTCGCCGCCGGCGGCCATCTCACCCACGGCTCGCCGGTCAACATGTCCGGCAAGTGGTTCAAGGCCGCGCACTACACCGTGCGTCGCGAGGACCAGATCATCGACATGGACGAGGTCCAGAAGCAGGCGGAGCAGGCGAGGCCGAAGCTGATCATCGCCGGCGGCTCGGCCTATTCGCGCGCCTGGGACTTCAAGCGTTTCCGCGAGATCGCGGACTCGGTCGGCGCGTATCTTCTGGTCGACATGGCGCACTTCGCGGGCCTCGTCGCCGGCGGCGTGCATGCCTCGCCGGTGCCGCACGCCCACGTCACCACCACGACGACGCACAAGTCGCTGCGCGGTCCGCGCGGCGGCCTGATCCTCACCAATGACGAGACGCTCGCCAAGAAGCTGAACTCGGCGATCTTCCCCGGCCTGCAGGGCGGTCCGCTGATGCACGTCATCGCCGCCAAGGCGGTGGCGTTCGCCGAAGCGCTGCGGCCGGACTTCAAGGTCTACGCCAAGAACGTGGTCGAGAACGCCAAGGCGCTGGCGGAGACGCTGCGCAGCCATGGCCTCGACATCGTGTCCGGCGGCACCGACAACCACCTGATGCTGGTCGACCTCAGGCCGAAGGGCCTGAAGGGCAACATCTCCGAGAAGGCGCTGGTGCGCGCGGCGATCACCTGCAACAAGAACGGCATCCCGTTCGATCCCGAGAAGCCGTTCGTCACCTCGGGCCTGCGTCTCGGTACCCCGGCTGCGACCACCCGCGGCTTCGGCGTCGCCGAGTTCAAGCAGGTCGGCGGCATGATCGCGGAAGTGCTGAACGCGCTGGCGCAGTCGCCGGACGGCAAGGCGCCGCTGGTCGAGGCCGCGATCAAGGAACGCGTCAAGGCGCTGACCGATCGCTTCCCGATCTATCAATAAAAGGTCCTAGAGGTCTCGTCGGATGCGTTGTCCGAGCTGCAATTCTCTCGATACGCAGGTCAAGGACTCGCGTCCGACCGAGGACTCCGCCGTCATCCGCAGGCGGCGCGTCTGCATGGCCTGCAACTTCCGCTTCACGACCTTCGAGCGGGTGCAGCTGCGCGAGCTCACCGTGATCAAGCGCAACGGCCGCCGCGTGCCGTTCGACCGCGACAAGCTGGTGCGCTCGCTGCAGATCTCGTTGCGTAAGCGTCCGGTGGAGTCGGAGCGGGTGGAGAAGATGGTCTCCACCATCGTGCGCGAGCTCGAAAGCGGCGGCGAGGCGGAGGTCTCCTCGGAGGCGATCGGCGAGATCGTGATGGAGCATCTGCGCCAGCTCGACGACGTCGCCTATGTGCGCTTCGCGTCGGTCTATCGTAACTTCCGCGAGGCCAAGGACTTCGAGGCCGTGCTCGACGAGCTAACCGGCGAAGAGGACCCGCGGATCGCGACGTTGCGAAAATGATCTTCCGTATTCTGGAAGAGCAGCTCGGGCAGAAGGCCAAAGAGGCCAAGGAAGCTGCCAAGGAAGCGGCAAAGGCCGCCGATCTGCGCTTCATGCAGCTCGCGCTGGCGCTCGGCCGCCGCGGGCTCGGGCGCACCTGGCCCAATCCGGCGGTCGGCGCCGTCATCGTCAAGGACGGCGTGATCGTCGGCCGCGGCTGGACGCAAGCAGGCGGCCGTCCGCACGCCGAGGTCGAGGCGCTGAGGCGGGCAGGTAGCGCCGCGCGCGGCGCCACGCTCTATGTCACGCTCGAACCTTGCTCCCATTTCGGCCGCTCGCCACCTTGCGCGGATGCCGTCGTTTCGGCCGGGCTTGCCCGCGTGGTCTCGGCGATCGAGGACCCCAATCCGGAGGTCGGCGGCAAGGGGCACGCCAAGCTGCGCGCTGCAGGGATCGGGGTCGAGGTCGGGCTGTGCGCGGCGGAGGCCGCGCGCGACCATGCCGGGCATTTCCGCCGCATCACGGACCGGCGCCCGCATGTGATCCTCAAGCTCGCGGTGTCCGCCGACGACAAGATCGCAGCCGCCAATCACAAGCCCGTTGCAATCACCGGCGAAGCCGCGCGCACCCGCGTGCACCTGCTGCGCGCGCAGAGCGATGCGATCCTGGTCGGCATCGGCACGGTCAGGGCTGACGATCCGCTCCTGACCTGCCGGTTGCCCGGCATGGCTGATCGTTCGCCGGTGCGGGTGGTGCTTGATCGCGCGCTGCGGATCTCGGGCGACAGCCGTCTCGTGCATTCGGCGCGCGAGACGCCGCTCTGGGTGATCACGTCGGATCTTGCCGAGGCGCCTGCCGCAATGAAGCTCGGTGCCGCCGGGGCAGAGGTGATCCGCGTTGCGTCCGGCGCGCAACCGGGACTCGACCTGCCGGCGGTGCTGCATGCGCTGGCGGAGAAGGGCATCACCCGGCTGATGGTCGAGGGCGGCGCACGCGTGGCAAATTCTTTCGTGGCAGCCGGCCTGGTCGATGAAATCTGGCTGTTGCGCGGACCCGATGCGATCGGCGCCGACGGCGTTCCCGCGCTGGACGCAATGCCACTCGACGCAATCACGCAGTCGCCCGCCTTCAAGCTTCGTGCTAGCGAAACCCTCGATAACGACAGTCTCACCATCTACGAGCGTGCGTAATGTTTACCGGAATTGTCACCGATATCGGCGAGATCACCAGCCTGAAGCCCGTGGCGCAGGGGCAGCTGCACCGGATGCGGATTGCCTGCGACTACGACCAGGCCACGATCGCAGACGGCGCCTCGATCGCCTGCAACGGCGTTTGCCTCACCGTGGTCGCCTCCGGCACCGCGGACGGCAGGACCTGGTTCGATGTCGATGCCGCGGCCGAGACGCTCGGCATGACCACCGCCAGGCACTGGGCGCCGGGTGGCCGGCTCAACCTCGAGCGCGCGCTCAAGATCGGCGACGAGCTCGGCGGTCACATCGTGGCCGGGCATGCCGATGGGATCGCGACCATCGTCAAGCGTGACGATCTGCCTGACATGGCGCGGTTCGAGCTGCGGACCAGCCGCGAGCTGGCGCGTTTCATCGCGGTGAAGGGATCGATCACGCTGGACGGCGTGTCGCTGACCGTGAACACGGTCGACGACGTCACCTTTTCGGTGCTGATCATCCCGCACACGCTCAGTGTCACGACCCTGAGCGGCTGGAAGGCCGGCAGCGAGGTCAATATCGAGGTCGACCTGATGGCCCGCTATGCTGCACGGCTGTCGGAGATGAAATAGCCGAGGTCGCGGTATTGCGGCCGCGACAGGCATCCCCTCTGCCTGTTTCACCCCGGCTGGCTTCGCGTCGGATGGCCCATGCGTTGCGGGCGAATCCGACCTGAAAAATCAGGCCGATCGTGGTGACATCCATGCCAGTATTGCCCTTGGCTTTACCGCCTGCTGCGCCTAAAACGCTGCACAACTCCTCCCCAAGTTCCGATTGGTATTGCAATGGCTGACGCGCGGCGCGCACCCCTGAAGGACCAGACCGACATCACCGGCGCACGCGTGCTGATCGTCGAGGCCCGGTTTTATGACGACATCCAGGATGCGTTGCTGGAAGGCGCGCTCGCCGAGCTGAAGGCGGCCGGCGCCAGCCACGACGTGATCACGGTGCCGGGCGCGCTGGAGATTCCGGCCGCGATCGCGATCGCGATCGATGCCGCGGCAGCGAACGGCAAGCCCTATGATGCGGCGATCGCGCTCGGCTGCGTGGTGCGCGGCGACACCATCCATTTCGAGATCGTCTCGCAGGAATCCTCGCGCGGATTGATGGATCTGGCCGTGAGCCGGAAATTCCCGCTCGGCAACGGCATCCTCACCGTCAACACCGAGGCGCAGGCCTGGGCGCGGGCGCGCGCCAGCGAACTCAACAAGGGCGGCGACGCCGCACGCGCGGCGATCGCGATGCTGCGGATCAAACGCCGCCTGGCAAAGGCCTGACCATGGCTGACAACAAGAAGCCCGCGAAAGCCCCCGACAGGAAAGCCAACCGGCGCGGCGCAGCACGCCTCGCTGCCGTGCAGGCGCTGTACCAGATGGACATTGGCGGCGCGGGTATCAACGACATCTTCGCCGAGTTCGAGAGCCATTGGCTCGGCAACGAGGTCGAAGGCGAGAAATACCTGCCGGCGGAAGCGGCCTTCTTCCGCGACGTCGTGTCCGGCGTGGTGCGCGACCAGGCCAAGCTCGATCCGCTGATCGACGAGGCGCTGTCGAAGGGCTGGCCGCTGAAGCGGATCGACGCGATCCTGCGCGCGGTGCTGCGGGCAGGGTCCTACGAGCTCGAGCATCGCCGGGACGTGCCGGGCCGCGTCGTGGTTTCAGAGTATGTCGACGTCGCGCACGCCTTTGTCGAGAAGGACGAGACCGGCATGGTCAACGCGGTGCTCGACCAGATCGCACGCCAGTTCCGCGGCGACGAGTTTGTGCGGAGCTGAACCACATATTCCGCGGTCATCACCCGCGCATGCGGGTGATCCAGTACGCCGCGGCGGTTATTGGCAACAACAGCTGCCGCGGCGTACTGGATCGCCCGGTCAAGCCGGGCGATGACAGCTGAGGGGAACGCGCGCGACATGACAGAGCGTCACGGCAATCCCTCCGGCGAAGACTCCCTGATCGCGCGCTACTTCAAGCCGCTGGCGACCGACCCGGGCGCGTTCGGGCTCGACGACGACGCGGCCGCGCTGCGGGCGGCCGGCGAGGACATCGTCGTCACCACGGATGCGATCGTCGAGGGTGTGCATTTCCTCCCCGATGATCCGCCCGACACGCTGGCGCGCAAGGCGCTGCGGGTGAACCTGTCCGACATCGCGGCCAAGGGGGCTGAGCCGGCCGGTTTCGTGCTGACTCTGGCGCTGCGCGGCGCCGAGGAGGCCTGGCTCAAGCCGTTTGCCCGGGCGCTCGGCGAGGACGCCAGCCAATACGGTTGCCCGCTGCTCGGCGGCGACACGGTCTCGACGCCGGGCCCGCTGATGATCTCGATCTCCGCGTTCGGGCGGCTGCCTCAGGGCAAGATGGTGCACCGCGCAGGCGCAAGGGCCGGCGACCGCGTGTTCGTGACCGGCACGATCGGCGATGCCGCGCTCGGCCTCGATGTGCTGCGGGGCGGTCCGGTCGCGGCAGCACTGGGGGACGATGCCGCCGGCCGCGATTTCCTTGCCGCCCGCTATCGTGTGCCGCAGCCGCGCAACGCACTTGCCAACGCCGTCCGAAGCCACGCCAGCGCAGCGATGGACGTGTCCGACGGCCTCGCCGGCGATCTGGCCAAGCTTTGTGCAGCCAGCGGTGTGACGGCCGTGATCAACGTGCCGAGCATCCCGTTGTCGCCCGCAGCCGCAGGGCTGCTCGCGCGCAAAGCGATCGGTATCGAGACCCTGGTTGCCGGCGGCGATGATTACGAACTGTTGTGCGCGGTCCCGGGCGATCGCGCGGACGCCTTTGTGCGGGAGGCACGGCAGGCCAAGGTCGCGGTGACTGCGATCGGTGGCCTCATTGCAGGCTTGTCGCCGCCGAGCTTTCTCGACGGACAGGGCAGGGAACTGGCGCTGAAGCGCCTGTCCTACAGCCATTTCTAGAACGTCCGGCCGAAACGCGCCGACTTTCCCTCTAAATTGCTGCCGATATCGGCGTTTTCGGCCGTAGGTGGCGTTGCGCAGCGGTAACGATTTTGGCAAGGTCGCGCCCGATTTGAGGCAATCTGTTTTGGGGAGGATTGTCCTCGGAAAAAAAGCGCCTGCCGCCCCCTAGCGGCACAAAGAAGGCGCGGGGGTTACATCAAGGATCTGAGGCAACATTCAATGACAGCTTTATGGTTGATTGTGCTCTGCGGGGCGCTTTCCATCGTCTACGCGATCTGGGCGACGCAGTCGGTCTTGAACGCGGATGCGGGCAGTGCCCGCATGCAGGAAATCGCGGGCGCGGTGCGCGAGGGCGCACAAGCCTATCTGCGGCGGCAATACACCACGATCGGCATGGTCGGTATCGTGATCTTCGTGGTGCTGGCCTACTTCCTTGGCCTTCTGGTGGCGATCGGCTTTGCGATCGGCGCCATCCTGTCGGGTGCGGCCGGCTTCATCGGCATGAACGTCTCGGTGCGCGCCAACGTCCGCACCGCGCAGGCGGCGACCACCTCGCTGGCCGGCGGCCTCGAACTCGCCTTCAAGGCGGGCGCGATCACCGGCATGCTGGTTGCCGGTCTCGCGCTGCTCGGCGTCACCATCTACTTCATGGTGCTGGTCAAGTTCATGGGGCTCGAAGCCGGTAGCCGCACCGTGGTCGACGCCATGGTGGCGCTCGGCTTCGGCGCCTCGCTGATCTCGATCTTTGCCCGTCTCGGCGGCGGCATCTTCACCAAGGGTGCAGACGTCGGCGGCGACCTCGTCGGCAAGGTCGAGGCCGGCATCCCCGAGGACGATCCGCGCAACCCGGCCACCATCGCCGACAACGTCGGCGACAACGTCGGCGACTGCGCCGGCATGGCGGCCGACCTGTTCGAAACCTATGCGGTGACCGCGGTCGCCACCATGGTGCTCGCGGCGATCTTCTTCGCCAAGACGCCGATCCTGGTGAACATGATGACGCTGCCGCTCGCGATCGGCGGCATCTGCATCATCACCTCGATCATCGGCACCTTCTTCGTCAAGCTCGGCGCCAGCCAGTCGATCATGGGGGCCCTGTACAAGGGCCTGATCGCCACCGGCATCCTGTCGCTGGTCGGCGTCGCGGCCGTGATCAACTGGCTGATCGGCTTCGGCAAGCTCGACGGCGTCAGCTTCACCGGCATGGCGCTGTTCGAGTGCGGCGTGGTCGGTCTCGTCGTCACCGGCCTGATCATCTGGATCACCGAATACTACACCGGCACCGACTACCGTCCGGTGAAGTCGATTGCGGCGGCCTCGGTCACCGGTCACGGCACCAACGTGATCCAGGGCCTCGCGATCTCGATGGAGGCGACCGCGCTGCCTGCGATCGTCATCATCGCCGGCATCCTGGTCACCTACAGCTTGGCCGGCCTGTTCGGCATCGCGATCGCGACCGCCACCATGCTGGCGCTGGCCGGCATGATCGTCGCGCTCGACGCCTTCGGCCCGGTCACCGACAACGCCGGCGGCATCGCCGAGATGGCGGGTCTGCCCAAGGAAGTACGCAAGTCGACCGACGCGCTCGACGCGGTCGGCAACACCACCAAGGCGGTGACCAAGGGCTACGCGATCGGCTCCGCCGGTCTCGGTGCGCTGGTGCTGTTTGCGGCCTATAATGAGGACCTCAAATTCTTCATCAGCGACGCGAACGCCCACGCCTACTTCAAGGGCGTCAACCCGGACTTCTCGCTCAACAACCCCTACGTCGTGGTCGGCCTGCTGTTCGGCGGCCTGCTGCCGTATCTGTTCGGCGCGATGGGCATGACGGCGGTCGGACGCGCCGCCAGCGCAATCGTTGAAGAGGTGCGCCGTCAGTTCCGCGAGAAGCCCGGCATCATGCAGGGCACCGACAAGCCGGACTACGGCAAGGCGGTCGACCTGCTGACCAAGGCCGCGATCAAGGAGATGATCATCCCGTCGCTGCTGCCGGTGCTGTCGCCGATCGTCGTCTACTTCCTGATCTATGCGATCGCGGGCGGCGGCGCGGCCGGCAAGTCGGCGGCGTTCTCCGCGGTCGGCGCCATGCTGCTCGGCGTCATCGTCACCGGCCTGTTCGTCGCGATCTCGATGACCTCGGGCGGCGGCGCCTGGGACAACGCCAAGAAGTACATCGAGGACGGCCACTACGGCGGCAAGGGCTCTGACGCCCACAAGTCCGCGGTGACCGGCGACACCGTCGGCGATCCCTACAAGGATACGGCGGGTCCGGCGGTCAACCCGATGATCAAGATCACCAACATCGTGGCGCTGCTGCTGCTGGCGATTTTGGCGCACTGAGCGGCGCAATCAGACTGAATGCAAAACCCCGCGGTGCAAGCCGCGGGGTTTTTGTTTTGCGTGGACCTGGTTCGGTGTACTGCCGAACTGATCGGCTTTCCGCCCAATGGCACCCGCCAACAACCAGACCCGAACCAAACGGAGATCAATCGATGTCGCTGTCATCCGCCCGGAACTACGCGCTCCGCGCCTCCAAGTCGCAGGATCAGAAGGAGGCCATCGAGCTGCTGTCGCAGGCGATCATGGAGCTGGCGATGTCGATGGAAACAACCGACGCCAAGATCAAGAAGATCAACAAGTCATCGTAGGGAGACGGTGACAGCGCCGTCACTTGACCTCCATCTGGAGCCCTTCCTTCTCGATGATGGCGGCAAACTTCTTTGTCTCGGCGTCGACGAAATCCGAAAATTGCTGCGGCGTGCCGTAGTCGGCGCGCGCACCCATGCCGGCGATGTTCTCCTTGACGTCGTCGCGCTCCAGCATCGCCTTGATCTGCCGGTTCAGCTCGTCGAGCACGGGCGCGGGTGCGGTCTTCGGCAGGAAGACGCCGAACCATGAGGCGACGTCGAACTTGGCGAGCTCCGGCGCGCCCTCGCGCATCACAGGCAGATTGGGCGCGGAATCGCTGCGCTCGGCGGTGGTGACGCAGAGCCCGTTGAGCTTGCCGTCGAGCACCTGCGGCAGCGACGGATAGAGATTGTCGAACAGGATCTGGATGTCGCCGGCGAGCCCGGCCTGCAGCGCGGGGCCCGCGCCGCGGAACGGCACATGCGTCATCTTCAGCCCGGTGAGTTGCAGGAACCAGGCGCCGGTGAGGTGAGGGCTCTGCCCGGTGCCGGACGAGCCGTAGGTGAGCTTGTCGGGATTCTTCTTAAGATAGGCGATCAGTTCGGGGATCGACTTGATGCCGGTCGACGGATGCGCCGAGACGATGTTCGGGATCCGGATCATGTTGGAGACCGCCTGCAGCTGGTCGGCCTTGTAGGTCAGGTTCTTGAAGATGCTGAAGGCGATCGCGTTGGGACCGGGATTGCCGATCAGGATAGTGTGGCCGTCGCCCTTGCTGCGGGCGACCTCCGCGGTGCCGATGGTGCCGCCGGCGCCGGAGCGATTCTCCACCACGACCGACTGGCCCCAGAGCGGCTGCAAATGCGCCGCTAGCAGCCGGCCCATCACGTCGGTCGAGCCGCCGGCCGCCGCCGGCACGATGATCCGGACCGTTTCCGTCGGCCGCCAGTCGCCGGCACCGAGGCTGGCACGCGGCAGGATCGACGCCGCCGACAATGCGGCCGCGCCCGACAATACCGTACGACGGGAAAATCTCTTCGCTCTCACGCGCTTACCCCCTGCTCAGCTTCTTGTTTGGGAGCAAGCGTAGGGGACCGCTTGCCCGTGGGACAAGCGACAAACTGGCGCAGTGCTTCAGGCCTTATTCTTCGAGCATGATCTTTTCGGAAAACCGCTTCGCACTTTTCCGGATCAAGCCCTAGTTGAAGCTCAGTAGCTTGAAGAGCGGTGTCAGGTAGGACATTTCCTGGCCCGACGTCGGCGTGGTCCGGCTGACGAAGTCGAAGATCTTGCCGTCCTTCAGGCCGTAATTGGCGAGCCGGCGCACCTGGCGGTTCTTGTCGAAATAGACCGCGATGACACGCTGGTCGACCACGCGCTGGTTCATGAAGGCGACCGGGCGCGAGGTCCGCTGCGAGATGTAATAGAACACCTCGCCGTCGAGCGTTGCGACGGTGGAGGGCGTGCCGAGCACGATCAGAACCTGATCCTGGCTCGCGCCGATCGGAATCTGCTCGAGCGCTCCGTCGGGCAGGATGTAGCCCTTCTGGAATTGCTCGCCGGCGCAGCCGCCGAGCGCAGCGGCGCAGAACAGGCCAACGACCGCGATGGCGCGGAAGCGCGTGAGGAACCCGCGCGCGGAAACCGTGCGAGACTGTCGTGAAAGGGTGTGGTTCATCGGCGGATCTGATCCGTCCTCTTGCATCGGCCGGGGCATTGACGTACCGGGCAGCTCAATGGATTGCAATCATGCCGGCGTCCGACGGGCGCCCCCTCAACAGGCGTCCCTCTGGGGACCGGCAGCCGGAACCCGCTATGCTTTGGCCGTTCAATCACTTCAGAAGACCCCGGGTGCCCGCGCGCAGCACCATTGAGACCATCTATGGCATGATCGTGACGCAGGCGCGAGAACCGTTGTTTTACCGTGACTTGGGCGTTCCGGACACGGTTAACGGCCGTTTTGACCTGCTTCTGATGCATCTGTGGCTGGTGCTGCGGCGATTGAAATCCGCGGAAGGCGGCGCGGAGCTGTCCCAGGCCCTGTTCGATCATTTCTGTATCGACATGGACGACAATCTCAGGGAAATGGGCGTCGGTGACCTGACGGTGCCGAAGCGGATGCAGGCATTTGGCGAGGCCTTTTATGGCCGCACAGCGGCCTACGACCTGGCGCTGACCGATGGCGACGAGGCCCTGGCCCAGTCGTTCTGCAAGAACATCCTCAATGGTCAGAATGTCGACAAGGCCCGCGAGCTGGCTGGCTATGCCCGCGAGGCGATCGCCGAGTTGGCGCGCGCCGACTTCGCGGCGCTGAGCAAGGGGGCATGGCGCTTCCCGGCGCCGCAGGCTGCGAGGACCACGGCATGAGCGGTGGCACTACAGGGCGATCAAATGCCGCGCGGGACCCTTGGCGCGTTCTCGTCAACGTCGCGCAGATCCCGGAAACCGGTCTGCATCGCGAAATCGTGGCCGACGAGGCGACACGCCAGGCGATGGCCGAGGTCGCCGAGTTGCGCGAGGTGGTCTCCGCGCATGCCGAGTTCGATCTGCAGCCCAAGCGCGACGGCAGCTACCACGTCACCGGCAGGGTTCAGGCGAGGGTTGGGCAGACCTGCGTGGTGACGCTCGATCCGATCGAGAACGAGATCATTGAGCCGATCGACGTGGTGTTCGCGCCTCCGGAGCAGATCCCGGAGATGGCCGACCTCGTCGACGACGCCGAGGAAAGCGACGAGGAGACCCCGGACCCGCCGGAGCCGATCGTCGGCGGCTTCATCGACATCGGCCGGCTCGCCACCGATGCTCTGTTTCTCGGCATCGACCCTTATCCTCGCAAGCCGGATGCGGTCTTTGAACAAGAGGTTGAAGCGCCTGATCCGGAAAATCATCCCTTCGCCGCGCTGAAAGCGCTGAAGGAAAAGGCCGACGGCAAGAAGCCGAAGGGGAGTTGAGGGAAGCCGAGGGAAAGCCAGCGCCAACATTTGAGGGGATGGCTTGCCTGCAAGCCTGCGCGAGGGGTATTCCTGGTTACTTCAAGTGTGCGTCGTAATATCTTGAAATATCAAGTATTTCTGGTATGTCTTGATGTGTTGCGTGGCGGTTCGGCACCTCGGTTGTTTGTGGTCAAGAGGTTGTGTCGGACCGCGGACACGCTATTGTCGCGGCCCGGCCGGGACGCGGGTTCGCGTTTCGCCGCGCGCCGTTGACGGCGGTGACTTCAAGCTCGCGGTCTTCGTCTGAAGGGCTGTGGGAGAGCAGGCTTCCGGGACGTTCATGCCTCATAAGGTTCGAATCGCGCTTGACGCCATGGGGGGCGATGTCGGCGCATCGGTGGTCATTCCCGGCGCCGCGATCTCGTTGAGCCGTCATCCCGACAGCGAATTCCTGCTGGTCGGAGACCGCGCCCAGATCGAGCCGGAGCTTGCGAAACATCCTGCGCTGAAGGCGGTATCGAAGGTGATCCATACCGACGTCGCGGTGAAGAATGACGAGAAGCCGAGCCAGGCGCTGCGGCGGACCCGCAGGGCGTCGTCGATGTGGCTGGCGATCGATGCGGTGAAGCACGGCGAGGCCGACGTCGCGGTCTCCGCCGGCAACTCCGGCGCGCTGATGGCGATGGGCAGCATCAATCTGCGGACGCTGCCGGGTGTCGACCGCCCGGCGCTCGCCGCAGCGTGGCCGACGCTGCGCGGCGATTCGGTGGTGCTCGATCTCGGAGCCTCGATCGGCGGTGATGCCCGCCATCTGGCGACGCTTGCGGTGATGGGCAGCGCGATGGCGAGCGTGCTGTTCAACGTCGAACGGCCAACCGTCGGCCTGCTCAACATCGGCTCCGAGGAGATCAAGGGGCACGGGGAAATCCGCGAGGCCGCCGAGATGCTGCGCGCGATGAACGCGCCCCAGTTCAACTATATCGGCTTCGTCGAGGGCGATGCGATCGGCAAGGGGCTCGCCGACGTCATCGTGTCGGAAGGTTTCAGCGGCAATATTGCGCTCAAGGCCGCCGAGGGAACCGCGCGCCAGATGTTCACGCTCTTGCGCGAGGCGATGTCGTCGAGCTTGTTGGCGCGGATCGGTTATCTGTTTGCCCGCGGCGCGTTCCAGAAGCTGCGCGACAAGCTCGATCCCAACAAGTCGAATGGCGGCCTGCTGCTCGGCCTGAACGGCGTGGTGGTCAAGAGCCATGGCGGCACCAACGCGGAAGGCTTTGCCTATGCGGTTGATGTTGGCTATGAGATGGCCCACTACGATCTCCTCACCAAGATCAATCAGATGCTCAACCGCGACGGCGGCGCCCTGGTAAAGGCGCAGACCGCGCAGGAGGCTGTCTCGTGACTGCGATACGTTCGGTAGTGCTCGGCTGCGGCTCATATTTGCCGGAGCGGGTTTTGACTAACGCCGAACTGGCTCAGCGAATCGACACGTCGGATGACTGGATCGTGCAGCGCACCGGCATCAGCGAGCGGCACATCGCGGCCGATGACGAGTTCACCTCGCATCTGGCCATCAATGCCGCGCGCGCCGCGCTCGCCGATGCCAAGATCGACGCCCAGTCGATCGACCTGATCGTGCTGGCGACCTCGACGCCCGACAACACATTTCCGGCGACCGCGGTCGCGGTCCAGCACGCGCTCGGCATCAACCACGGCGTCGCGTTCGACCTGCAGGCGGTGTGCTCCGGCTTCGTCTTTGCGCTGACCACCGCGGACAATTTCCTGCGCGCCGGCGCCCACAAGCGGGCGCTGGTGATCGGCGCCGAAACCTTCTCGCGCATCCTGGACTGGAACGACCGCGGTACCTGCGTGCTGTTCGGCGATGGCGCCGGTGCGGTCGTGCTGGAAGCCCAGCAGCATTCCGGCACGACAGACGATCCCGGTGTGCTGACGACGCACCTGCGTTCGGACGGACGCCACAAGTCGAAGCTGTTCGTCGACGGCGGTCCCGGCTCGACCAAGACGGTCGGCCATCTCCGGATGGAAGGTCGCGAAGTATTCAAGCACGCCGTCGGCATGATCACCGACGTGATCGTCGATGCGTTCAACGCGACTGGCTTCACCGCCGACGACATCACCTGGTTCATTCCGCACCAGGCCAACAAGCGAATCATCGATGCTTCGGCCCACAAACTGCATATTGCGCCGCAGAAGGTGGTCTTGACAGTCGACAAGCATGGCAACACCTCGGCGGCCTCGATCCCGCTGGCGCTGTCGGTCGCCGTGAGGGACGGACGGGTCAAGAAGGGCGATCTGGTGCTGTTCGAGGCGATGGGCGGCGGCTTCACCTGGGGCTCTGCGCTCGTGCGCTGGTAGCGCATCGCCAAAGAGTATCGGCAGGTTGCCGGCATCTTTCCAGCGACCGGATGCTGGTCGCTGTTGACCATTGCGCGCTAAGCTTTTAATTTCAGTCAAGAAATTGTTCGCCGAGAGTGCGGGGCAGGCGATGACCACGGGAACCGGAAAAACAGTGACGCGCGTCGATTTGTGTGAGGCGGTCTACCAAAAGGTAGGTCTGTCGCGCACGGAATCGTCGGCGTTTGTCGAGTTGGTGCTGAAGGAGATCACCGATTGCCTGGAAAAGGGCGAGACGGTGAAGCTGTCCTCGTTCGGCTCCTTCATGGTGCGCAAGAAGGGCCAGCGTATCGGGCGCAATCCAAAGACCGGCACCGAGGTGCCGATCTCGCCGCGGCGTGTGATGGTGTTCAAGCCGTCGGCGATCCTGAAGCAGCGGATCAATGGCCACGTCGTCACCAATGGCGACGGCAGCAAGGCCGACTAGAGCGTTTTCAAGCGAAGTGGATGCCCGGTTCGCGTGAAGAAAGCGCGCCAAACCAGAATCTGGAGCCCGTTCCCATTCAATCGGAACGGAAACGGCTCCAGGCATTGAAGCCAGAGGAGCGGGCATTTGGACAAGGCGCCGGATGCGTTCCGTACCATCAGCGAAGTCGCAGATGAGCTCGATATTCCCCAGCATGTGCTGAGATTCTGGGAAACGCGCTTCGCGCAGATCAAGCCGATGAAGCGCAGCGGCGGACGCCGCTATTATCGCCCCGACGACGTCGACCTGCTCAAGGGTATCCGCCGGCTGCTCTATGGCGAGGGCTACACCATCCGCGGCGTGCAGCGGATCCTGAAGGAGCACGGCATCAAGTCGGTGCAGGGCATCGCCGACCAGACCGCGGCCGTCTCGTTCGGCGCGGTCGAGGAGGCGGTCGGCAACAGCATGGCCGAGCCCGACGACCTCGGGAGCAATGACGGCCTCGATTTCGACGGCGAGGAAGGCGACGGCGACGAGGGGGGAATCGACTACCGATTCGTCGATCCCGACGAGGACCCGATCCTGTCGACCTACAAGAAGGCGCACGCCCACCCGGGCAAGGCGTCCGCTGCGCCGCCGGTGCGCCCTTCCGTTCCGCCAGTGGACCGGGAGAAGCTCGAACGCGCGCTGCAGGAGCTGGTCGCCTGCCGGCAGCTGATCGACGCGGCGATGAAGGACGGCTGAGCCAAGGAAGCTGCCAAGGAAGCTTCCAAGCAAGCTGCCATGGGAACCGGGGTCCCAATTGCAGGCTTCAAAGGCCTGCTTTGCCTTGCGCGAACGCAGGATCGCAGCTAATGGAACGGCATCGGAGCGTGGCGCAGCCCGGTTAGCGCACTAGTCTGGGAGACTAGGGGTCGGAGGTTCAAATCCTCTCGCTCCGACCATTTTTCAAAGCACGCGATTTTTGAGAGCATTCGGGCGCTGTTTGCACCCCGATGCGGCAATCGTCAGGTCTCGAAGTCCATCGCGGCGATCAGGCAGGCCTTTTCCAGGCGGTTGTTGAGCATAGCGAGCTTGGCCGTGAACTCGGCCAGTTCGGGCTCGCTGAATTCCTCGAACACGGTCTTCTTGAACGCCTTGTGCTGGCCGGAGAGGCCCGCCAGATGTTTTCGGGTCTTGTCGGTCAGCGACAGGCGGACCACGCGCGCGTCGGCCGGAGAGGGCGCGCGACGCAGCAGTTCCTTCTGCTCGAGCAGCTTGGACTGCGTGGTCACGAACGACGGATCGACATGCAGCAGCTTCGACACCACGTTGATCGGCACGCCGTCATCCTTGTCGAGGTCCGAGATCGCGATCAGGATCATCCATTGCGGACCGCTGACGCCAAGCGCCTTGCCCCACAGCTGGCGGACCCGTTCGAGATGCGAGTTGATGGACGAGATCTCGAGCGTAAAGCGCTTGATGATGTCGAGATGCTCGATGGCGCGCAGGCGCGCCGGATCCTTCCTGGTCACTGACACAGCTTCCCCTTCCCTAGGTGCCGACTCAGCTTTGTGCTGATTTATTTCTTGCTTCTCGCGTCGGCAGACGTTTTTTCTAGTAAGTCGCTCAGGAAGGCAAGTGAACGTAAAGCAATTATGATGCGTGTGTGACGATTGGACTTTTTGGGGTGCGACAAATTTGCCCATGCAGGTAAGGGGCTTACGTCGAGCGTTGCTGGCGGGACACAGTGTGGCCGCATTCGCATTCCTGACTTTATAAACTATTTTGTTTGGCGAACTCGCCCATGCATATTGAACCCGGCGGTAGGGGAATCTCGATCGTCCCGTTGCGGTGATCGTTCAAGTCCGTCGCACTCACAGATTGATCTGAGGGTGCGAGGTTTGGGGAAAACGGTCTTGGACAATGCGGGAGGATCACGGGGCGCTCGCGGCCCGGACTCTACGCATATGAGCAACTTGGAGGTTTAATATGAAATTGGCGAAGAGCCTTATTCTGGGCTCGGCCGCCGCGCTGGTCGCGGTCGGCGGGGCACAGGCAGCCGATCTTCCCGTTAAGGCCAAAGCGGTCGAATACGTGAAGGTTTGCTCGCTCTATGGTCCGGGCTTCTACTACATCCCCGGCACCGACACCTGCATCAAGCTGGGCGGCTTCGTTCGCGCCGACGTCGTTGTGAACGGCAACAGCGTCTACGGCCCGAACTACAATGGCGCCAGCGGTGCCAACAACCGCTTCACCAACGGCTACACCTGGCGTTCGCGTGAAGACTTCAACATCGACACCCGCACCGCGACCGAGTACGGCGTGGTCCGTACCTACTTCGACGCGGTGTTCACCTGGACCACGGACAGCTACGGTCCGGGCGCTGCCGCCGGTTCGACGATCTATTCGCCGATCGGCACGTCCTCTGCGCCGAACAACGCTGGTTCGGGCAACGTTGCCGCCGGTACGGTTGGCGTCTACTACGCCTTCATCCAGTTCGCCGGCTTCACCATGGGTAAGGCGGTCTCGCAGTTCGCTGCTCCCTGGAACGGTTATCCGGGCAACAACTACGACGGTCTCGTCGGCGGCGTGAGCACCACCAACGGCATCAACCAGTTCACCTACACCGCACAGTTCGGCAACGGCGTGTCGCTGGCTCTGTCGGCGCAGGACCAGGCTGCCTACATGCAGGCTGGCGTGAACAACCTCTCGGTTGCCGGCGCTTACGGCTCGAGCGACTATGCCGGCACGATCGCGCCGGACTTCGTCGCTGCGCTCAAGGTCGACCAGGCCTGGGGTATCTTCCAGGCGTCGATCGCGGCGCATGACAACCACGCAGCCTACTACGGCGCCACCGAAGTCACCGGCCATCCGGACGACAAGTGGGGCTGGGCTGGTGCACTGGCCCTGTCGATCAAGAACATCCCGACCGGGCCTGGCGACACCATCAACATCCAGGGCGTCTATACGGACGGTGCGACCCGTTACAACATCCAGGAACTGGCCAGCCAGGCCGGCTCGATCGCGATCTATGGCGGTTCGAGCCTCCCGGGTGTGTACGGCAGCGTCGGCTTCGGCACCGCGCCTGACACGGTGTTCGGCCCCGGCGGCCAGCAGCAGAGCGTGAAGACCTGGGGTATGCGCGGTGCGTACACCCACAACTGGGATCCCTACTGGAACACCAGCTTGTACGGCGCTTTTGCTTCGATCATGTACAACGACACAGCCAAGTCGCTCATCTGCGGCGTTGGTGGCGTGGGTGGCACCTTCCGTGCGGCCTTCGGCGGTGGCGCTGGCATCACGAACTGCAACCCCGACTACAACATCGGGCAGATCGGCGTGATCACCCGTTGGACCCCGGTCAAGAACCTGACCTTCTCGGCCGACGTGACCTACTCGCACCTCGATCAGAAGTATGCCGGCACGATCACCACGGCCGCTGCTGCTGTCGGCAAGCCGACCGCGACCTACGAGCTGAAGAATCAGGACACTGTCCAGATGCTCTTCCGCGCTCAGCGCAACTGGTAATACCGGTTGATCTGATCACGATCCTAGAGAAACCCCGGCAGGCAACTGCCGGGGTTTTTTCTTCGACTGGAATTGGTAGCGGAAGGTTGGCTGCGTCATTTCGGTCCAAGCGAACAACGAAGACGTGCCATGCGATTCATTCGCGGCAAATTTATTTACTTACCTGATCTACTAAACTATATACGTGGCGGCCAACACATTGAATGATGGCTCTTAGCTCATGCTAAGCCTCCCAAACCTCCGGCAATGCCCTGCCGGAGGTTTTTGATTCAAGGCGCAGGCCGCCGCCGCCGATCGTGACGCGCGCGGCCGTCACAAACTGCGGTCCGCAAAGCAGGCTCACGTCGTGTGGTCGATTCGATGCCGTCAAGATTTGACGGAATCGATCCGCAGTGCATTCTCGTCATTCATGGCACGCTTCAAGAACAGCCGCCTGGCTCGGATGAGCAGCGGCCATTACTGCTTGATCCGGGATCTCGGGCTGGTGAAGGGCGGCAAGGGCTTGCGGCACCATGAGGTCGTCGTCGACTTCTCGTGGCGCGGCCTGCTCAAGCTTGCCTTGAGCGTTGCCGGCGGCGTTCTGCGGCGGCGAGCGCCGGTGCGGATCGAGACTGCCGAGTAGCGCGGAGCGGTCCCGCGCTTCGACATGCCGCTCACGGAATTCGCGGACAGGTGTCCGAGATCGGGCGACATCGTCGCGGCAGCCGAGAGCCCGTATGCGATGACGATGTATCGTGCCATGCCGCTTCTGTGCTTGTCTGATCTATCAGCGTGAGCTGTCGGTACAGGTGCGCTCGCGCAGCTTCAGCGATGCGATCTCGGAGGCTGCGGAAATGCCGGCCGCGATCGCCGTCAGTTTTGCTGCAATCATTCTGTTCCGGATCCGCACGACCATTGTCTCCGCTGGTCGATATCGGATTGTTCGCTTCGCGGAATGATTTCGATCTGCTGCCGGCGGCACACGTGCGCGTGGTCGGTGGGCGCCGTTGCTGCGCGATAATTCGGTGATGTAGAGTGCCGCAGCCGAGCGGCCGGGACTGCGATCCGCGCTCCAGCCGAAACCAAGAACAAGCAGGCAGGAATCAAGGAAGGAACGGATCTCAGATGAAGGATTTTGCCGGAAAGATTGCCGTCATCACCGGTGGCGGCACGGGCATGGGGCGCGAACTGGCACGGCAGCTCGTCGCTGAAGGATGCAACGTCGCGATGTGCGACGTCTCGATGGAAGCGATGGCCGAGACCAAGCGGCTGTGCGAGGTCGAGAAGCTGCCGCAGGGCCTGCGCATCACCACCCATGTTGCCGACGTCTCGATCGAGGATCACTACAAGCGGTTTCGCGATGAGCTGATCGAGCAGCAGGCGACCGACAAGATCCATTTGCTGTTCAACAACGCCGGCATCGGCGGTGGCGGCAGCTTGTTCACCAACACGCGCGAGCAGTGGGAGCGCACCTTCAACATCTGCTGGGGTGGCGTCTATCTCGGCGTCCGCACCTTCCTGCCGCTGCTGGTGAAGGCCGACGAGGCGCACATCGTCAACACTTCGAGCGTCAACGGCTTCTGGGCGTCGGTCGGCATGGGCGTGTCACACACCGCCTACAGCGCGGCGAAGTTCGCCGTGAAGGGATTCACCGAGGCGATGATCAACGATCTCCGCCTCAACGCGCCGCACGTCAAATGCTCGGTCGTGATGCCCGGTCACATCGGTACCTCGATCGTGTCGAACTCGCGCAAGGTGCAGAATGGCGCCGACCAGCTCAATCCCGACGAGCTCAGGCAGGCCCGCCAGCGTCTGCAGGGGCAGGGCATCGACGTCGCCAAGATGTCGGATGCCGACATCCAGCAGCTCGCGCTCGACCGTGCCCGCATCTTCCACGACGAGGCACCGACGTCGGCCGCTGCCGCCGCCAAGATCATCCTCGACGGCGTGAAGGCCGATCGCTGGCGCATCCTGGTCGGCGACGATGCGCATCTGCTCGACGAGCGCGTGCGCACGACCCCGGAGCAGGCCTACACGCCGGAGTTCTACCAGGGCATCGTGGCGGCGACCGGCTGGAAGGTCGGGTGATTACAGAAGACCTGGCGCCCCCGCACAAAGGCAAAGCCTTTGGGCGGGGATGACGGGGGTAGATGCTTTGTGATGCGATCGAACTACCCGCGCATCGCGCGCTGGCGTGATCCCGCCTGATAGGCGAGGCGGTAATGCCCGGAGCAATAGGGCATGCCGCCGAGCGGCGTGTTGCCGCAAAAGCAGAAGTCATCGGCGCCCGGTGTGCTGATCGGCCAGCGGCAGCGCTGCTCGCTGAGCTCGAGCAGCGAGCAGTTGTTGGCGCTGACGATCGGTGCATCGTCGGGCACTTGTTCGTAGACCGCCTGAAGCAGCCGGAGCTGCTGTTTCGCGGTCGCCCGCTGCGCGGCGTGCGCGGTGGATTTCTTCCGCCTGGCACGGCGTTCGTCCGGCGTCGTGCGCGTCAGGTTCAGCCGCGACAGCTTGCCGATCACCGCATTGCGGCTGACACCGATGTTGACGGCGATGTCGCGGCAGGAGAGGCCGGCTTCAAAGTAGGTCTTGAGTTGGTCGACGCGCTCGGGCGTCCAGGTCGGCTCGATGGTAATCATTTTGACGGTTCCACGTTCTGTGTTGAACCGCCGCGCCGGCACACGTCCCCGTCAGGGCGTGCGGCCGTTGTCGCGGATTGCAAGCAACCCGTCCTTGATGGCGAGCCGAATGCCTTCCTCGATCAATGTCCGTGCGACGCCCGGGACGCTCGTGCCGTGGGTGCCCTGCCTCACCAGCTTCTCGAGATAACCAATGGTCGAGAGCGCCAACGTGACCGGGACGCGGTCGGTTTCGGCCTTTTCTGTAGCCATGGAGAAAACGCTTAACCCTGAACGGCTGTACTGAAAAGTATCTATTTAGAGTCTATTTAGGAATGTGGCGATCCGTCAAGCCGTCAACTGCGAAGCTGGACGCGCGGCTTCGCGCGCGCCGGAAGCTGGTTCCGGCGCGGCGCCACTTTCAAATTAGCTAGATAAATGAGTGTATTAGGATCGTAACTCGACCTTGACCGGGAACTTCTTGAGCAGCCGTTCAGCTGTTTCGGCCTTGTCCGCCGGCGCGCTCACACTCAGGTACAGCCCGCGGGACGGGTCGGTGATGGCCTCGACGCTGACCTCGCCGGACAAGCCTTCCCGAGCCAGCAGCTCGCGCGCGGCCTCGCCGGCGGCGATCTCGCGCAGCTTCGGCTTGAAGATCTTGCCGACCGGCGTGACCGGCATCTCGGGGATCACCGACACCACGCGCGGCCGCGCCGGCGGCTCCAGGATGTTGTCCTGCACGAAGGCGGCGAGCGCGTTCGGATCGATATGGGCGCCGGGCTGCGCCGAGACGAACAGCATCGGCACTTCGCCGGCATAGCTGTCGGGACGCCCGACGGCCGCGGCCAGCGCCACGCCCGGAAACGCCAACGCGGCATCCTCGATCGCCCGCGGGTCGATGTTGTGGCCGCCCCGGATGATGACGTCCTTGGCGCGGCCCAGGATGTAGACGAAGCCGTCGGCGTCGATCCGGCAAATGTCACCGGTGCGCAGCCAGCCGTCGCGGAACGCCTCTTCGGTCTGCTTCTTGTCGACGTAGCCGGCGAACACCTGCGGACCTCTGGTCAGGAGCTCGCCGACCGGCGAGGGCCACGGCCCGGTGTTGAGCTTGCCGCCGTCAAGGATCGCCAGCTCGACCAGCGGATTGCGCGTGCCGACGCTCTCGGCGCGCGGCTTGATGCCGTGCACGTCATGGGTGATGGCGCCGGCGAGCTCGGTCATGCCGTAGAGCTGCTGGATGCAGGAGCCGCCCCAGGTCGCAAGGTAGCGCCGTTCGATCTCCGGCGGGCAGATCGAGGCCCCGGTGGCGGTGACGCGCAGGGTCGAGATGTCGCTGTCCGCGACCGGGATGTCGGCCAGCGCCCCGAGCGTGGTCGGCACGTTGCCGGAGATGTTGACGCGGTACTTCTCGACGATCTTCCAGAAATGCGTGATCAGCGACGGATCGCGGGCGCCGGCCGGGCCGGGGATGAAAATCGTCGTGCCGGCGGAAAGGCAATTGGCCGTCGTGCAGAACAGGCCGCCGACATGGAACAGCGGCATCGTGATCATCGCGCGCTCGCCGCGATGGAAGTCGAGTGCCATTCGTGAGGACACGGTGGAGGCGACCATCGCGCGGTTGGTCAGCCGCGCCACCTTGGGATGACCTGTCGTGCCGCCGGTCGGCAGCATCACCGCGACCCGGTCGGCCTCGCTCATGTCCTTTGACTTGCCGTAGTCGTCGCGCCATGCAGGATCGGGCCGCAGCACCTCGCCATCGAACGCAATGCTGCCGTCGAGCGGCACGATCACGATGCGCTTGAGTGATGGCACCTCGCGCTGCAAGCCTTCGACCCGTTCATAGAGCCCGCCCGGCATGCCGGGCGACGGCGCCAGCAACAGCTTTGCCTTGATGGCGTTGAGCTGCGCGACGATCGCCTCGCGCGTGAACAGCAGATTGAGCGGCTCGGCGACACCGCAGGCGGCTGCGCCGAAGATCGCAACCACGGTCGCCGGGCACGCCGGCACCAGGACGGCGACCGCATCGTCCTTTCCGATGCCCTGGCCGCGGAAATAGGTTTCGGCCGCCTTGATGCAGCCCATCAAATGATCGTTCGAGATCACGACCGGATTAGGATCGAGCGGCGAACGCAGATAGATCGCGGCTTCGGCGTCCGGCGCGCCCTGCGGGCCGCGGGCAATGAGATCGAGGATGCGCGGGCAGGCGGCGAGCGTCTCCCGCATCTCCTTGTCGCGCGCAGCCTCGTCGGCCGGCGAAAGCCTGTCCTTGAGCATATCCGTCCCCGTCCATTTTTGTTCGTTGGGACGGGGATTGTATCGAGCCGCACTTGCGGAACACAAGTGCGGCTTATCGACCGGCGTCAGCCGTGAACCACCGATTTGGCGATCATGCAGTGAATGCCTTTGGAGCCGTTGACGGTTTGCGTGACGCGCAGGTCGGCAGCCAGGCTGCACAGCGTATAGGCGTCCTCGCGCGACAGATTGCGCTTCTCGCCGAGCAGCACGATCATGTCGCGCAGCGCCCGCACCACGCACTGGTCGAGATCGGGATCCATCGCCATCGTCATGTAGTGGTTGGCGGTCTCGGCACGCGGATAGGTGAGCTTGAGGTCCTTGCGCAGGGTCAGGCGGAAGCGGCCGGTGAGCGCGGTCTCGATCGCGGTGACGCAGACCTCGCCGTCGCCCTGCACGCCATGGCCGTCGCCGCAGGAGAACAGCGCGCCCGGCACGAACACCGGCAGATACAGCTTGGCGCCGGCCCCGAGCTCCTTGTTGTCGAGATTGCCGCCCATCGCGCGCGGGATCAGCGAGGAGATGCGGCCCCAGGCCGGCGGCGGCGACACGCCCATCACGCCGAAGAACGGCTTCAGCGGCAGGTCGAGCCCCCACGGCATGCGGCCGACCATGCGCGCGCGATCGAGCGGGATGTTGAGGATGCGGGTCTCGTGGAAATCGTCGGGCAGGGTGCCGGACAGCGGCTTGATCAGATTGTAGCCCCAGTCCTGCCGGAGCTGGACGTCGAGTATATCGACCTCGAGCACGTCGCCGGGCTCGGCGCCGCGGACCGCGATCGGTCCGGTCAGGATGTGCCCGGGCACCATCCGCTCGCACTTCGCATGGATGTCGTCGAGCTCCGGAGGCACCACGAACTTGCCGCGGTCGGGCACCACGTCGAGGCCGCCGCTGACGGTCTCGATCGTCACCTCGTCGCCGCTCGCAATGGTCAGGACCGGTTTCAGCTTTGCTTCGAAGAAGCCCCAGTGGCAGGTTTCGGGACTGGACTTCAGATGATGATGGGTCATGTGACTGCTTTTTATTGCATTCCCGACAGCGTATGACGCTGTAGCAGAACTTCGCAGAGGCTTCCCTTGTTTTTTGTGCTCTCCAAGACGCTCGGCATCATGCTGTTGCCGATCAATCTCCTGATCGGTATCGGCGTGATCGGCGCCGTTCTGCTGCTGACGCGGTTTGCCCGGCTCGGCCGCAGGTTGATGGTCGGCTCGCTGCTGCTGCTCGCGATCTGCGGCTTCTCGCCGCTCGGCAACGTCCTGATCTCCATCCTGGAGCAGCGCTTCCCGCCATGGGACGCTTCGCGCGGCGCGCCGGACGGCATCATCGTGCTCGGCGGCTCGATCGATGCCGATCTGTCGGTAGCGCGCGGCACGCCGGTGGTGCGCACTGCGGCGGATCGCGTCATCGCGGCGGCGGCGCTCGCGCGCAGATATCCGAACGCGCGTCTCGTGTTCACCGGCGGCAGCGCGAACCTGATCTCGAATGACGCGCGCGAAGCCGACTACGCCGCCGAAATGTTCGAGAGCCTCGGCATTGCCAAATCGCGATGGATCATCGAGCGTCGCTCGCGCAACACGGTGGAGAACGCCGAATTCTCCAAGGCACTGGTCGATCCCAAGCCGGGTGAGCGCTGGCTGCTCGTGACGTCGGCCTATCATATGCCGCGGTCGGTCGGGCTGTTCCGCAAGGCGGGATTCAACGTCGAGGCCTATCCGGTCGACTGGCGTGTCGTCAATGTCGCGAGTTTCGCGACGCTCGCGGTCGAGGGGCTGTCGCGCACCGATCTCGGCACGCGGGAGTGGCTCGGGCTGGTTGCCTATCATCTGGCGGGCAAGACCGACGATTTGCTGCCGGGACCGGCCGCACGTTGACGCGCGACGAGCTTGTCGCTTCCCTCGGCCAATCCGGCTAACATCAAATCAACAGGCGGCGCCAAGCCGCCGATCACGGGAGTTTTTCGCTATGCAACAGCAGACACCGCCGGAACAGTTCGACCTCTCCGCAATCGTGGCCGACCTGAACAACCTGCTGCGGCTGAAGACCACGGTCATCGGCATCAAGATGTTCGCGCGCGTCGAGGAGATGGAGGCGATCCCGAAGATCCGCCGCCCGTCGGCGGTCCATACCACCGACCAGATCGTCAGCATGGCTTCGCGGCTCGGCTGGACCGTCGGCATCACCGGCGATGATCTGGTCGGCGCGCAATGCCGCGCGGTGATCGGGCTCGCGCCGCAGGACGAGAAGTGGCTTGCCGGCGAGAACTACGTCGGCGTCTGGCACGGCACGGCAGAGGACGCGCGCAAGCGCCAGGAGGCGCTCGACGTGGTGCCTTACGGCCGGTACCAGGCAATGGCGGTGAGCCCGCTGACCAGCGGACGTCTCAATCCGCCTGACATCTGCCTCGTCTATGCGACGCCGGGACAGATGATCATCCTGATCAACGGGCTGCAGTATACCGGCTACAAGAAGTTCGAGTGGGGCGTGGTCGGCGAAACCGCGTGCGCGGACTCGTGGGGCCGGGCGCTGAAGACCGGCGAGCCGAGCCTGTCGCTGCCGTGCTTCGCCGAGCGCCGCTATGGCGGCGTGCCCGACGAGGAGATGCTGATGGCGCTGCCGCCGGCCTATCTGGCGAAGGCGATCGCGGGGATGAAGCAACTCGCCAAGAACGGCTTGCGCTACCCGATCGCACCCTATGGCATCCAGGCCGACGTCCGCGCCGGCATGGGCGTGTCCTATGCGAAGAAATAGCGGCAAGAAATAGCAGCAGGAAATAGCAGCAGGAAATAGCAGCAGGAAATACTGGATTGCGTCGCCGCGCCCGCGATGACAAAAGGGGCGCCCATTTTGCTGCGCAGGGAGCCCGATCCATGTCCTCGTCGAAACTCGACATCGTCGTCTATGGCGCAACCGGCTTCACCGGCCAGCTCGTCGCCGAATATCTCGCGGCGCATTATCGCGACGGCAGCCTGAAATGGGCGATGGCCGGCCGCAGCAAGGACAAGCTCGCTTCGGTTCGTGATGCGATCGGCGCGCCTGCCGACACGCCGCTGATCGTCGCCGATGCCAGCGACGGCGCATCGCTGAAGGCGATGCTGGCGCAGACCAGGTCGGTGATCTCGACGGTCGGTCCGTATCAGCTCTATGGCAATGAGCTGATCGCCGCCTGCGTGGACAGCGGCACCGACTATTTCGATCTCTGCGGCGAGCCGGTCTGGATGCGGCAGATGATCGACAAGCATGAGGCCGCCGCAAAGGCCAGCGGCGCGCGGATCGTGTTCTCCTGCGGCTTCGATTCCGTGCCGTTCGAACTCGGCGCCTTCTTCGTCCAGGAAGAAGCCAAGCGGGTGTTCGGTGCGCCGGCGCAGCGCGTCAAGGGCCGGGTGCGCGACATGCGCGGCACGCTGTCCGGCGGCACCGCCGCGAGCGCCAAGGCTACCTTCGATGCGGTCGCCAAGGATTTGAGCCTGGTTGCGATCCTCAACAACCCGTTTGCATTGACGCCGGGCTTCGAGGGCCCAAAGCAGCCGCGCGGCAGCAAGCCGGCCTATGAGGACGACCTGCACTCATGGACCGCGCCGTTCATGATGGCGTTGATCAACACGCGCAACGTCCACCGCTCCAACATGCTGATGGGCTTTCCCTACGGCAAGGAGTTCGTCTACGACGAGATGGTCCTGACCGGTCCGGGCGAGAAGGGCGAAGCGATCGCCAAGCGGGTGATGGCGCTGAATTCCGAGAAGACCGGGCCGAGCGCGCCGAAGCCGGGCGAGGGGCCGTCGAAGGAAGAGCGCGAGAACGGCCGCTACGATCTGCTCTATCTCGCGGTGGCGCCCGACGGCCGCATGGTCCGTGCCGGCGTCAAGGGCGATCGCGATCCCGGCTACGGCTCGACCTCGAAGATGATCTCGGAATGCGCGATCTGCCTGTTGCGCGACGCGCCCGACGTCGCCGCCGGCTTCTGGACGCCGGGAGCGGCGATGCAGCACAAGCTGATCAAGCGCCTGGTCGATCACGCCGGGCTGACGTTCGAGGTCGAGAAGTAACTTCGCGTCCTCTTGTTCATCGCCCGGGCTCGACCGGGCGATCCAGTACGCCGAGGCCTCTCGGCTCGAGCACAGCGGTCTCTGGAATACTGGATCACCCGCATGCGCGGGTGATGACAGTCGAGACTACGCTGCCGCGCGCGGATTATAGGCATACATGAAGTCCATGCCCTTGGACGACACCGGCAGCAGCAGCTTTAGCAAATGATCGCGCAGCCAGGCGCCGGTCGGGCCGAACTCGCGCTTGCTGTTGCCGTTGCGGCGGGCGATCGCCACGATCTTCTCGGCGCGCGGGCGCCGCTCGTGCTCGAAGGCCTGGAACGTCAGGCCGAGCTCCTGGCCGTCGCGCATCAGCATGCCGAGCCGCAGCGCATCCTCCAGCGCGAGCGACGCGCCCTGGCCGGCGTGCGGGCTGGTGGCGTGCGCGGCATCGCCGATCAGCAGCGTGCGCTTGCGCGACCAGGTCGGCAGCGTCGCGACGTCGAGCGTGTCGGTCACCACGATGTTTTCGGCAGCCTCGATAATCTCGGGGATCGGCGCGTGCCATCCGGCGTGGAAATCGCGCAGATGCTGCCTGATCGCGTCCTGGCTCTGCAGCCGGTAGGCCGCCGCGGTCATGCCGTGCGACGGCTGCGTGCTCCACCACATCCCACCCGTGTCCGGATCGGGGCTGCACAGGCCGTAGCCGAAGAAGCCGCTTTGCCCGAAGGTCGTCTCCACTTTCTGACCGATCGAGAGACGCTCGAACATGGCCCGCGGCACGAAGCCGCCGAAGCCGATCAGCCCGGTGTCGAACGGCGTCGGGCCGTCGGGGATCACGTGCCGCCGCACCGCCGAATGCACGCCATCGGCGCCGATCACGAAATCGCCCTCGGCGGTGGTGCCGTCGTTGAAATAGGCGATGACCGGCTGGTCGCCGCGATCCTCGATCTTCACCAGCTTCTTCTCGAAGAACACCGAGACGTTGGAGGCCCAGGCCTTGTCGATCAGCGTCTCGTTCAAGGTCGCGCGGCACATGTTCACCGCGGGCTGGCCGAAGCGCTGCTGCATGTTCTGATTGAGCGACCCGAGCTTCTTGCCGGCCTGCGAGTAGAAATCGAACGACTCCGCGACCGAGCCGCTGCGGATCAGTTCGTCGGCGAGGCCGAGCTCCGCCAGCACATGCATGCCGTTCGGCGCGATCTGCAAGCCGCCGCCGATTCCAGTGGAGTAGGGCCATGCTTCATAGAGCTCGGCCTCGATGCCGGCGCGGGTCAAGAACATCGCGGTCACCGGACCTGCGATGCCGGCGCCGATGATCAGAGCTTTACGGGGACGTCTCGTCATGCCTTGCTCCATGCATCCGTGTGGGGCACGAAAGGTCAGTTGCTAATTATCTTAGTATATAAGATATTGGGCGAGTAAGATATAGGAGCAGCTTTGTCAAGCGGGAAGTCGCGCGCGGCGCTGATGCAGGAACTCGAGGAGGCGATGCGCCGGTCATCCGCGCAGGGCGTGATGTACGGCCAAGCCGTTGCAAACATGGCCGGAATTTCCAATTCCGACATGGAATGCATGGATATCCTGCACCTCGAAGGGCGGGTGACCGCGGGACGCCTCGCCGAAGTCACCGGGTTGACCACCGGCGCGATCACAGGCGTGGTCGATCGCTTGGAGAAGGCGGGTTACGTGCGCCGCGAGCGGGACGAGAGTGACCGTCGCAAGGTCTTCATCTCGGTGGTGGAGGAAAAGGCGGCGGAGATCGGCAAGTTCTACGTGCCGATGCAGGAGGCGATGCTCAAGCTCTGGAGCTGCTACACCGACGACGAACTGCGCCTGCTGCTGCGCTTCGCCAATGACGGCTACAAGGGCGTGCTGGAAGCGACCGGCGCATTGAAGGCGGTGATCGACATGCCGCCGGAGCAGCGCGCCGAGCTCAGGATGCCGCCGAAGTCTCGTCGCTGATGACGTCGGCCGGTGTCGCGCGGGTGCGCTCGGTGGCCGCGTACATGCCCCACATCGTGCCCAGCATCATCCAGAAATGCCGCCAGTGGTCGGTATCGATGATGAAGCTCTCGCCGGCGATGCCGAGGAATGCAGAGAAGATCGCGAGATAGTCGCGTTGCCACGGCACCCGCTTGTAGACGTAGCGGAAGCCGATGAACGCGCTGACGAACACCAGCGCCGGATAGCAGATGCCCGAGATCCAGCCCCCGGACATGAAGGCGTTGAGGAACGAATTGTGGGTGTCCTCGGGGAAGTAGGTGTGGAATTGCAGCGGCCCGATGCCGAACGGCAGCTCGAGCGCCATCTGGGCGCCGAGGATATGGCGGCCGAACCGGCCGAAGCGGCCCTCGTCGTAGCTTTGATCGAAGCTCGCGCGCTGCTTGAACATGTCGGCGACCGAACCGATCGACAGCAGCACCGCGACCAGCGCAACGGCCAGGATCGCGGCGATCAGGGTCATCACGATGATGCGCGAGCGCTGCGCCTGCGACCGGCTGGTGAACACCATCAGCGCCAGCATGAAGGCCGCGGTGACGATCAGGCCGCCCCAGGCGGCGCGCGAGAACGACAGCAGGATCGCAAGCGAGATGATGCCGAAGGCGATGGCGTTGCGGAATGCCTTGCCGAAGCGGTCGGAGACGACGCTTTGCAGCGTGAACAGCGCCGGCAGGATCAGAAACGCGCCGAGCACGTTCGGATCCTTGAAGGTGCCGCGGGCACGATCATACAGCGTCAGCAGATCATAGCCGCCGGGCACCAGATGGAAGTAGCCGGCGATGCCCGCGAGCGAGGCGATCATCGCGCCGACGATCAGGCCGCGGCGCAGCATGTCGAGCCGCGCTTCGGTATCCTCCGACATCACCATCGCGAAGAAGATGACGGTGACGGCCATGTACCAAGAGGTGAGGACCCAGTTCACCACCTCCGGCTTGTCGAGGAACGGCACTGCACCGATGCTGTAGCCGACATTGAGCACGATCAGCGTGAACAACAGCGGCATGAACACGAGTTGCATACGCAGGCCCGTGGCAAAAAACAGTACGCAGGCGGTCAGCGTGACGAGTTCATACGGGCTCGGCTCGATGAACACGATGGCGACCGACGCGCCGGCGAGCCACACCAGCGCCCGCTGCAGCGCCAGCACGCCTGACGGCGCCGATGTCGGCGAATGGGACGTCCCGGCTGTCGCCGCATAGGCCATCGGATACTCACGCAACGCAACAGGCACAAAACCTGACGCTCGTCCTTGCGAGGAGCGTCAGCGACGGCAAATAGTCTCAGTACGCGTTCTCGCTCTTGGTGAGCAGCGAGAACGGGGTCTTGAGCAGGATGTAGAGGTCGAACAGCACCGACCAGTTCTCGATGTAATAGAGGTCGTATTCGACGCGCTTCTGGATCTTCTCGTCGGTGTCGACCTCGCCGCGCCAGCCGTTGATCTGCGCCCAGCCGGTGATGCCGGGCTTGACGCGGTGGCGGGCGAAGTAGCCGTCGACGGCCTCGTCGAACAGGCGGTTTTCCAGCTTGCTCTGCACCGCATGCGGACGCGGACCGACCAGCGAGAGATTGCCCTTCAGCACGACGTTGAACAGCTGCGGCAATTCATCGAGCGAGGACTTGCGGATGAAGCGGCCGACGCGGGTGACGCGCGGATCGCCTTTGGTCACGACCTTGGAGGCGGTCGGATCGGCCTGGTGATGGTAGAGCGAGCGGAACTTGTAGACGTCGATCCGCTCGTTGTTGAAGCCGAAGCGCTTCTGGCGGAACAGCACTGGGCCGGGGCTGTCGAGCTTCACCGCAAGCGCCACCAGTCCGAGCACCGGCAGCGCCGCAAGCAGGGCCAGGCCGCCGACCACGCGGTCGAACAGCCATTTCAGCACCAGATCCCAGTCGGTGATCGGCGCCTCGAACACGTCAAGCGTCGGCACCTTGCCGATATAGGAATAGGAGCGGGGACGAAAGCGCAGCTTGTTGGTATGAGCCGACAGGCGGATGTCGACCGGCAGCACCCAGAGCTTCTTCAGCATCTCCAGGATGCGGGTCTCGGCCGAGATCGGCAGTGCGAACAGCACGAGGTCGACGCGGGTGCGGCGGGCGAATTCGACGATGTCGTCGACCTTGCCGAGCTTCGGCGAGCCGGCGCAGGTCTCCATCGCGCGGGCGTCATTGCGGTCGTCGAACACGCCGAGCACGTGGATGTCGGAATCATCGTCGGCATTGAGCGCCTCGATCAGCTTCTCGCCGTTCTGGTCGGCGCCGACGATGATGGTGCGGCGGTCGAGCCGGCCGTCATGTGCCCAGGCGCGCACCATCGAGCGCAGCGCCAGCCGTTCGGCGATCAGCACCGCGAGGCCCACGCAGAAGAACGACGACAGCCAGACCCGCGAGACCTCGCCGCCGAGCTTGACCAGGAAGGAGACCCCGATGAACAGCAGGAACACGAACGCCCATGACGAGATCATCCGCGTCATCTGGCGAAGCTGGCCGCGGAAGATCTGCACCTGGTAGATGTCCGCGGCCTGGAAGCAAACCACCGCCGCGGCCGACATGCCGAGGATCGAGGCGATATAGCCCCAATGGATGTCGCCGGCGAGCGGCCTGACGTAGGCAAAATAGAGCCCGACGCCGACCAGGCTGAGCAGCACGAAGTCGGCGAGGCGAACCACGCCGGCGATCACGACCGGCGAGTAGGCGCTGCGAACTTTCTGATTGGTAACGGCGAGCGCGGCCGGCGACAGGCGGCGGCGGCGTTCGACCTGCGGCTGAGCGGCCGTCGCGGACGCAGCGGCATCCAGCATCGAGCGTGCGTTAAACGGTTCCACGAGTCCACGTCCATTCCTGCGCGTGCAGATGGGCATCCGCGCGCAGCACCGAAATTCCCCTGGACGTGAGTTAAGGGGACAAATCGGAAGAAACGGTTACGTGTGTAAGAAATGGTTAACGTTTGGCAAATGCGTCGCGATAACCGGCCAGCACGCCCTCGACCATGGCGCTCTGCGAGAAATGTTCGGAAATCCGCTCGCGCAGTCGCTGCGCGCGTGCCGCGGTCGCCGTGGAATTGTCGAGCGCGGCCTTGATGGCGTCGGCCATCGCACCGGCATTGCTGGGCGCGAACAGCGCGTCGGTGTGCGTGTCGAAGATCTCCGGGATGCCGCCGACATTGGCGGCGATCATCGGAACACCGGCGGCGCCGGCCTCGATCACCACGTAAGGCATCGAATCGCCACGCGAGGGAACCACCAGAACGCTGCCCTTCGAGAAGCCGTAGCGCGCCTTGACGTGGCCGATGAAGCGAACGGCATCGGCAAGCGACAGCCGCTTCACCTGCTCCTTGAGCCGCTCGAACTCCTCGCCGTCGCCGCCGAGCGTCAGCGTCACCGGCTTGCCCTCGGCGCGCAGTTTCGCCACCGCATCGATCAGGAGGTCGGCGCCCTTGATGCGCCGGAATTCGCCGACATAGGCGACATCGGAGGCGTCGTCGGCCTTGGCGACCGGTTCGAATTCCTCCGACGTGACGCCGTTGAAGACGCAGCGGACGAGGCCTGAGGGCTTGCCCACGGTGCGCTGGTAGGTGTCGCGGGCAAACGCGCTCTCGAACAGGAACAGGTCGGTGCTGTTCATCAGCGTGCGCTCGAGCTGGCTGTAGAAGCGGCCCTTCCAGGTGTCGAGCGGATAGTGCAGCGAACCGCCGTGCGGTGTGTAGACCCGGATCACCTTGTCCGATCGCCGCCGCAGCCGGACATAGGCGCCCGCCTTGGCGCCATGACCATGCACGACATCGGGTTTCAGCTTCCGGATCAGGCCGGCGATATGCGCCCAGACCATGAAGTCGGCGAAGCGCGGCTCGCGGCGGATAGCCACCCGGTGGACACCGAGCTTGAGGCGCGGTTCGATCTCGGCGAGGACCGCGTCAGCCCGCGTGCCACCGGTCAGGCTGTCGGCGACGACGCCGACATGGTGGCCACGTTCGATCTGGCCGTTGGCGACATCGAGGATGTGGCGGATGATGCCACCGACCGGGGCACGGACGACGTGCAGGATGCGGAGCGGCCGTTCTTGATCTTGATCCTGTGCCATCGATCAGAACCAGCGTTCGCCGACGAAGACGGTGTCACCGGGCCCGATCGGCGTGCCCAGGGGAACGACGAAGCGGCCGGCGCCCGATGCGTCGGTATGGGTGAGGGTGACCTCGTCGCGCCTGGCGCGCGGCGAGAAGCCGCCGGCGATCGCCACTGCGCTCTCGACCGTCATGTTGGGCACGTAGGGATATTGGCCGGGCGCCTGAACTTCGCCGAGGATGAAGAATGGCCGGTAGGATTCGATCTCGACCGCCACCGAAGGCTCGCGGATGAAGCCGTTGCGCAGCCGTGCCGTGATCTCGGCGGCAAGCCCGCCAGGCGTCCGACCGCGTGCGGGCACCGAGCCGATCAGCGGCATGGTGATCGCGCCGGCTGCATCGATCGCATAGGAATTGGTCAGGCCTTCCTGGCCATAGACCACGACGCGAAGCCGGTCGCCCGGGCCGAGATTATAAGCCTCGCGCGCCGGCGCGGGGTCGGCATAGGCCACGGCCATTGGTGCAGGCGCGGCAAAGGCCGGCTGCCCATACGCCATCGAATCGATGGCCGGATCGCCGGCGACCGGCGACGTCCGGCCCATGCAGCCCGACAGCGCGAGCGCAGCAATCAGACAAACGAGGGGAGCGCGCAGGTCGCGCATGTGAGGAATCCCGCAACAATATCGGCGTCGATTAACGGCACTCATGGTTAACAAACGATGACGGAGCGGTGGTGGCCGCCGCATCCGGCAACTCCTCCGATTAACCCAGCAGCAACCTTAATGGACTGTAATCGCGGCCATTGAGATGGAATCGCGGCGTCCGCGGGAGTTCGTTATGCGTTTTGCATTCTGGCGTAGAGGCAAGGAAAAGGCCGCAGTGCAACGGGTGTTGCCGAAGTCTGCGCCGGTTGCCGCCGAGGCCGTTGCGAGGCCGGCTTCTTCGATGTCAGCTCCTGGCAAGCCGGCGCGTCCGCCGGAGGCGACGGATCTCGATCTGCATGTGCTTGGACGTGCGCTGGCGCGCAAGCGAAGCTGGATCATCGTGCCGACCGTGCTCGTGTTTGCGGTGTCGCTTGCCGCCGTCAACGTCGTGACGCCGCGCTACAAGTCGGAAGCGCGAATCCTGATCGACAATCGCGAGAATGCCTTCTTGCGCCCGAACGGCGAGCGCGACCTGGAGCGCACCTCGCTCGACGCCGAGGCGGTGACCAGCCAGGTGCAACTGCTGCTGTCGCGCGATCTTGCCCGCGATATCATCAAGAAGAACAAGCTCGCCGAGCGCCCCGAGTTCGATCCGGTGCTGCGAGGCTTTTCGCCGCTGAAGTCGCTGCTGGCGCTGTTCGGCATCGGCCGTGACCCGTTCAGCCTGACGCCGGAAGAACGGGTGCTCGATTCCTATTACGAGCGCTTCCAGGCCTATGCGGTCGACAAGTCGCGCGTCATGGTGATCGAATTCCAGTCGGAGGATCCCGAGCTTGCGGCGCGCGTCGCCAACTCGATTGCCGACGGATATCTGGTGTTGCAGCAGGCAGCGCGGCAGGACCAGGCCAAGTCCGCCAGCACCTGGCTGCTGGGCGAGATCGACAAGCTGCGCAGCAAGGTCGCGGACGCGGATTCGCGGGTCGAGGAATTCCGCTCCAAGTCGAGCCTGTTCGTCGGCACCAACAACATCCCGTTGTCAAACCAGCAGATGGGCGAGCTGAACACACAGCTCAACAATGCCCGTGCCCTGAAGGCGGACGCCGAGACCAAGGCGCGGCTGATCCGCGAGATGCTTCAGGGCGGCAAGCCGATCGAGGCCTCGGAAGTGCTCAATTCCGAGCTGATCCGCCGGCTCGCCGAGCAGCGCGGCACGCTGCGCGCGCAGCTCGCCGAGCAGTCGTCGACGCTGCTCGACAACCATCCGCGCATCAAGGAATTGAAGGCGCAGATCGCCGACCTCGACCGCCAATTGCGCGAGGAAGCCGGCAAGATTTCGCGCTCGCTGGACAACGATGCCCGCGTCGCCGATGCCCGCGTCCAGGCGCAGCAGGCGGGCCTGGACCAGTCGAAGAGGCAGGCGTCGTCGAGCAACAGCCAGGACGTCCAGCTCCGCGGGCTGGAGCGTGAAGCCAAGGCGCAGCGCGATCTGCTGGAAGCCTATCTCGCCAAATATCGCGAGGCGACCGCGCGCGAGAACATCGAGGCGGCGCCGACCGACGGCCGCATCATCTCCCGCGCCACGGTCTCGAACACGCCGGCCTATCCGAAGAAGCTGCCGATCGTGCTGATCGCGACGCTGGCGACGCTGCTTCTGTCGGCGGGCATCATCATCACCGGCGAGCTGCTGCGCATCTCCGCTCCGGGCGCGGTGGGCCGTGCCTTCGCACCGGCGGCCGCCGTGATCCGGCGCCGCGAGCCGGTCATGGAGACAGCAACTGTCGACGAGCCGACGCTGACGCTGCCGCCCGAACCCGAGATCGCGTCTCCGCTCGCACCGGGCCTGTCGCCCCAGCCTGATCTGAGGCCCGAACCCGCAGTTGCATTTGAACCGGCCATCAGCGATCCGCAGCCCGCGCCTACCCGGACGGCCAATGAGATCGATGAGCTGGCCGAACGTCTGGTCGCGGCCGGCCCCGCTGCCCACAAGGTTACGGTGCTCGGCCCGGCTGCCGGCGAGAGCGTCACGCTGACCGCGCTGACGCTCGCCCGTCTGATGGCGCGTCAGGCCAAGGTCGTGGTGGTCGATCTCGTCGCGTCGTCGCCCGCGTTGACGGCGGCAACCGTCGATCCCGGCGCGCCCGGCCTTGCCGAGTTGATGCAGGGTGAGGCGACGTTCGCACAGATCATCACCAAGGACCGGCAGTCGCGGGTTCAGATCGTCAGCGCCGGGCGTCCGGGCTTCGATCGCGCGCATCTGCAATCGCCGCGGCTGGCGCTCGCGATCGACGCGCTGCTCCGGGTCTACGACCATGTGCTGCTCGACGCCGGCACGGCCGTCGACCTGCCGGCCGAGCTGCTGACCGCAAAGGCGCAAGCGGTCGTCGTGCCCGACGCCGGAATGACGCAGGATGCCCGCCGCTCGATGGTCGATCAGCTCAGGGCCGTCGGCTTCTCCGAGGTGACGATGCTGAGCAAGCCCTGCGCGCCGTCGGAAACGGTCGTGGCGGGGCCGCGCGTCGTGGCGGCCTGAACCTCGTCTCAGGAGTGCGATGAAATTCATCGCGCTCCGGCCCTTTATTTTCGAATGATCGTTTCGGAAAACCGCTTCACGCTTTCCGGATCATGCGCTAGTGCGCCAGCATCGGCTCGCGCGCTGCCCGCTCGAGCACCGGATCGATCCGCAGCCTGATCGTGACGAGGGCGCCGATCAATCCGACGACCGCGAGCAGCAGCAGGCCTGCGGTGAATCCACCGGTCAGGTCCTTCAGATAGCCCATCGCGAACGGGCCGGCGAAGCCCGACAGATTGCCGAGCGAGTTGATCGCGGCAATGCCGGCCGCGGCCGACGCACCGTTCAGGATGCTGGCCGGCATCGGCCAGAACATCGGCGGCACCGCCGAAACGCCGATCTGCGCGATGCAGAGCAGGCCGATGATCAGCACGGGACTGGAGACCAGTCCGGCGAGGCCAATGCCGACGGCGGCGAGCACGAGTGCGCCGGCGACATGGAAGCGCCGCTCACCGGTCTTGTCGGAATGGCGGCCGAGCAACACCATGCCGACGGCGCCGAACACGAAGGGCAGCGCCGCGATGAATCCGGTCTGGGTGTCGGTGACGCCAAACGCCTTGATGATGGTGGGCAGGAAGAACGCGACGCCGTAGCTTGCGGCGTTGAGGCAGAAGTAGACCAGGGCGCAGGCGAGCACGCGCGAGTCGGTAAGCGATTGCATGACCGAGATGTGCTCCACGGCTTCCTTCTTCTGCCGCTCGGTCTCAAGGGTGTTCTGCACCCATTTGATCTCGTCGGGTTGCAGCCAGCTCGCCTGACGCGGGAAGTCCGGCAGCATCGCCAGGACGGCAAAGCCGACCAGGACCGACGGCAGCGCTTCGCAGATGAACAGCCACTGCCACCCGGTCAGACCGCCGCCGGACAGGTTGAGCAGCAGGCCCGAGATCGGCGCCCCGATGATGCTCGAGATCGGGATCGCGAGCATGAACAGGCTGATGACGCGGGCCCGATAGATCGTCGGGAACCAGAGCGTCAGATAGAAGATGATGCCGGGGAAGAAGCCGGCCTCGCAGGCGCCGAGCAGCAGGCGAAGGAAGTAGAAGATCCACTCGCTCGAGAGGCCGCTCGCCGCGGACATCTGCGGGATGAACGCAAATGCCGCCGAGACGATGCCCCAGCTGATCATGATGCGGGCGATCCAGCGCCGTGCGCCAAACCGCTCCAGAAGGATGTTGGAAGGCACTTCGAAGAAGAAGTAGCCGACGAAGAACAGGCCGGCGCCGAGCCCGTAGGCGGCTTCGCTGAGGCCAAGCGCCGTGTTCATGTGCAGCTTGGCGAAGCCGACATTGACGCGATCGAGATACGCCACGAAGTAACACAGGATGAGGAACGGAATCAGCCGCCGCATCATCTTTCCGACTGCGCGCTTCTCGACATCGTCGCTCATCGTTCCCATCCCTTCCGGTTTTTCGATTCGGCGCACGGTCATCGCGCTGTCCGGGCGGCACCTTCGTGCAGCCGCAGCGGTCCGTCGCCTTGCCCTTGCAAGTATTGGATTCATTGTTGTGTAATCGACCGCCGCGTGACTAATGGCATTTGGGAATGGAGCCACGGCGAAACTGTCATGATGCACCGCGGTATGAACGCGGGAACCCTGGAGCGTTTTCCAGCGAAGTGGATGCCGGTTCGCGGCAGGAAAACGGGTCAAATAGAGTCAAGAGCCAGGATGGTGGCGGGCCGTGATCAATAATCTGAAATTGCGCCAGTTGCGCCTGCTGGTCGCGCTCGACAGCGAGCGCAAGCTGCAGCTGGCCGCCGAGCGGCTCAACATCACCCAGTCGGCGGCATCCAAGATGCTGGCCGAGATCGAGGCGGTGGCGCGGGTTCCGTTGTTCGAGCGGACGGCGCGTGGCGTCGAGCCGACCGCCTATGGCTCGATCCTGATCCGCGGCGGCAGGAGCGTGCTGGCCGACCTCGACCGGGTCACCAATGAATTCGCGGGTTACCGGTCGGGCGAACTCGGCACGGTCTCGGTCGGAACGGTCGCCAAGCCCAGCATCGACCTCGTCGTCGACGTCATGCAGTACCTCGGCGAGAAGCTGCATCGCGTGAACATTTCACTCGATGTCAGCACCAGCCCGCCGCTGGTGGCGCGGCTGCTCGCGCTGGAGCTCGATTTCGTCGTTGCGCGAATACCCGCCGGCGTCGATCCCGGACAGTTCGACTATCACGAGATCGGCGCCGAGCAGGCCGGCCTGCTGGTTCGCGCCGAGCATCCGTTGGCCGCGCTCGACAGCGTCAATCTGGAAGACACGGTCGACCTGCAATGGATTTGCCAGCCGCGGGAATCCTTCATGCGCCAGGCGCTCGAGCGGCTGTTCTACAGCCGGGGCATTGCGCCGCCGCAGCGCATGATCAACACCGAATCCTTCTCCGCCTCGATCGGAATTGCCGCAGGCATCGACGCGATCGTGCCGGTACCCCTGCTGATCTTCGATCTGCTCGATCCGCAGCGCTTCAAGATGCTGCGCATCCGCGACCAGCTGATGCTTGAGAGTTACGGGCTGATCAAGCTGCGCAAGCGCGCGCTGTCGCCGGCCGCGATGCTGGTGTTCGATGCGATGATGCGGCTTGGCGTCGAGAGCGGACGGCAGCCGTCCGACAGCGCCGTCTAGCGTCGCCGCGGGCGTTCTCAGCGGAACATGCTGCGCAGGTTCTGCGCGATCTCGAACAGCGCCGGATTTTGCTTCACGGCGCGCTTGGCGCGGCTGATGGCCGCCAGCGCGCTTGCCGCCGGCTTGCCGCGCAGGCTGAGCGGAACGAAGCTGTCGACGATCGCCTCGTTGTCCTTGCAGAACAGCCGCTTGTACTCGTCCGAGCCGATGCCGAGGTCAAGGGCGCGGTAGTTCAGGCCGGCATGACGATCAATGATGTCGCGCATCAGGATCAGGCCGGGGCTGAACTTGGAATTGGCCGACATCGTGTAGGTGTTGAACATCATCGAGAACCGATGCCCGTCGGAGACGCCGGCGTAGATCGCAATCACTTCCTCGTCGCACTCCAGCGCGTGGATGTCGATCGCGTAGCCCTGGCCGTCGGCGCGCGGTGCGAGGCAAGCGCTGCGAATGAACTGCTCGACACCCGGCTCGGCGAACACGTCGGGCAATTTCTGCTCGGCCATGCGTTGCGGCTTGACGCGGAAGAACCAATCTAGGAGGCGGCAGACGTCGGCACTGTCGGCGGCGACATGATAGCGGTAGCCGGGCAGCGCCTGCAGCTTGCGCTCCTTGCCCTTGAGGCGGCGGCGGAACGAATTGCTGATCAGTGCCGCGGGAGCGGCGCCGGGCTCGATCATCAGCAGCGGACACTCGTTCACCGCAGCCTGGTGCGGCAGCAACGCCAGCGGATTGGGCTGGTCCTGCCAGCGCAGCGGCTGCTGGCACAGCACAAGCGCATCGACGCGGGACCGCTCGGCAATCGAGCTCATCAACGCCGTGATGTCGGCATCGGTTGCGTTGGCGGCGAAGTCCTTGTCGTACAGCGCCATGTTGAAGGTCGCATGCTTGCCGCCCATGAAGCTCGCGCAGCTCGCACCGAGGCGCTGCTCGACGGCGAGCGGCAACAGCAGCAGCGGACGGCGTTCGCTGTCATGGGCCACGACGATGAAGGGCCGCAGGCCCTCGCGCTCGCCGACCTGGCGCTGCCAGTTGGCGAGGAAATCGAAGCGCTGATAGGGCGTGTAGCTGTGTTGCGGTGTCTCGAGACTGCGCCAGGTCGCCTCGGCGGCCGCGAGATCATGAAAGATGTCGACGCCGGCAACGCGGATTGCGTTCGGCCATGGTCGCGTCCCCGCCGTCTGGCCTTCAACTGCCGCCGCCATGATCATCTCGGAACCCAAATTTCTTAAGGTATTAATTTACAGGTCTCGGCCGCGGCCGACCTTCGCAGGGAAATGTCAACAAAGAGTAATAACAATGCTCCGGCGGTGGGTGGGAACCGTCGGGCAGAGGCGGGGATCTTGGCGCCGGACAACAGGATTTTGCGGCGAGCCCGGATGGAGCTCGCCTATTTCAGCGGCGCCTTCCGTTTGCGGGAGCATGAGGCAGGGGGCGCCGGGGTGATCCTGCGCTTCGCGCGCGTCCGCCCCGCGCACCGCGCCCGGTTCCAGCCGCTGAAATCCCAGGAGATCACGCCTGCCTTCCTCGATCGCACCATTCGTGCGCTGAAGCGCTGGAAGTACGATATCGTTGGGATCGACGAGGCCTGCCGCCGCGCGGTGACGCTGCCGGAGCGCCGGCGCTTTGTCTGCCTGAGCTTCGACGGCGCCAGCAAGGACATCGTCACGCATGGCTATCCCGTGCTCGCCAGGCACCGCGTGCCCTTCACCCTCTATCTGCCGACAGCCTTCCCGGACGGCGTGGGCACGGCGTGGTGGCTGGTGCTCGAGGACATCATCGGGCGCGAGAGCCGCATCAGCCTGATGATCGATGGCAAGGAACGGCACTTCACGGTCTCGGGTCTGTCGGACAAATACGAGCTGTTCGATTTCCTGTCCGGCTGGCTGCGCAAGCTGTCGCCGCCCGATCTGGCCTATGCGGTGAATGATCTTGGCCGGCGCTATTCGGCCGATGCGGCGCAATTGTCGCGCAACGCGTCGCTCGACTGGACGGATCTGGCGAAGCTTGCGGCTGATCCGCACGTGACGTTCGGCAGCGCGACGGTGAACTATTCCGCCCTGTCGAGCCTGAAGGATGCCGACGCGCAGCGCGAGATGACGATGGGAAAGGCGGTCGCCGAGAGCGCGCTGCGGCGGCCGGTCAAGCATTTCGCATTCCCCTTCGGGGACCGTGACGCGTTCAGCCGTCCGCACGTCATGATGGCCGAGGAGGCCGGCTTTGCCAGCGCGGTGTCGACCATATCAGGGGTGGTCGAGGCACAGGGGCGCACCAATCTCTACGCGCTGCCGCGCGTCGCATGGGACGGCCGCGTGCGCTCCTTGCGGATGATGCGCGTGCTGCTCTCGGGCGTGATGTTTCCGCCGGTGCGTCCGACCCGGCATGGGCGCGACGAGGGCGCGACCTAGGCGCGGTCGGGTCGCGACATCCAGGACACGATCGGCATCGCCGGCAGCACCCAGCCGAGGCCCGCGACGACGTAGAAGATCGCCTGGAGCAGCCCCGAATTGGCGAGCCACGGGGTCTGGGCCACCGTCATGCCAAGCAGCGACCACACCACGACCAGGATCAGCAGGAAGATGGTTCCGAGCAGTTTGCGGGTGCGTATGGCCATGGCGGATATGTATGACTCGTGATCCAGAGCGTTTTCGACCAAAGCGGACACCGGTTCGCGCAAGAAAACGCGTCAAAACAAAGATTGCTGAGGTCTCGTTCAGACCGATCGGAACGAGGCCTCAGGCGGCGCTTGCGCCGCGGGCGGGCCGGACTATAAGGGGCCCGAAAATCCAATCAAGTCAGGGCGAAATGGCCGGTATTTCCGCACAACCATCGCAGCTCCGCGCGGTCAGGGTCTGGCTGCTCGCAGTCGCCGGCCTGATCGCGCTGATGGTGCTGGTCGGCGGCGCCACGCGGCTCACCGAGTCCGGCCTGTCGATAGTCGAATGGAAGCCGGTGGCCGGCGCGCTGCCGCCGCTGACCGAGGCGCAGTGGACGAAGGCCTTCGAGGGCTACAAGACCATCCCGCAATATCGCGAGCTCAACGCCGGGATGACGCTTGATCAATTCAAGACGATCTTCTGGTGGGAGTGGAGCCACCGGCTGCTCGGCCGGGTGATCGGCGCCGCCTATCTGCTGCCGTTCCTGTATTTCCTGTGGCGCGGCGCGGTGAGCGGCGAGCTCGGCCGGCGGCTGTGGGTGATCTTCGGTCTCGGTGCGCTGCAGGGCGGCGTCGGCTGGTGGATGGTGGCGTCCGGCCTCTCGGAGCGCGTCGAGGTGTCGCAATATCGGCTGGCGACGCATCTGGTGCTGGCGCTGTTGATCTTCGCGGCGATCGTCTGGACGCTGCGGCGCTTGACGGATCGCCCATCCGTGATCGCGCCGGTCAGGCTGAAGATCACGAGCGCGGTGCTGCTCGTGCTCACCTTCGTGCAGCTCTATTTCGGCGCGCTGGTCGCCGGCCTGCGTGCGGGCAGGGTTTACAACACCTGGCCCGAGATCGACGGCGGCATGATCCCGTCGGCTGACCGGCTGTGGTTCGAGACGCCATGGTGGCGCAATCTGTTCGACAACACGCTGACGGTGCAGTTCGAGCATCGCATGACCGCCTATTTGTTGTTCGCGCTGGCGATCGCGCATGCGATCGACGCCGTGCGCTCGCGCGCCGGAGCTGCCGTCATCGCGGGCGCGTGGTGGCTGGTGGCGGCGATCACGCTGCAGGCGACGCTCGGCATCCTGACGCTGCTGCATCAGGTGCCGATCGATCTGGCGCTGACACACCAGGCTGTCGCGATCGTCGTACTGACGCTCGCGGTGTTGCAGGCCGAGCGGTTTGCCGCGCGCCGAACGGAACAAGGCCAGCCGAACCTCGTTCCGGCGGGCCAGTCCCTTTGATCGATCAGGACAGGTAGTCGAGCCCGATATCGAGCGCGGCCGAACTGTGGGTGATCCAGCCGACCGAGATCAGGTCGACCCCGGTGGCGGCAATCGCCGCGGCCGTCGCAGCCGTGATGCGGCCGGAGGCTTCGGTGATCGCCTTGCCGCGCGCCATCTGAACCGCCTGGCCGAGCTGCTCGGTCGTCATGTTGTCGAGCAGAACAGCGTCGACGCCCAGCGCCAGCGCTTCCTCGAGCTGCGACAGCGTGTCAACCTCGACCTCGATCTTGACCATATGGCCGGCATTGGCCTTGGCGCGTTCGATCGCGGTGCGGATGCCGCCGGCGAGCGCGATATGGTTGTCCTTGATCAGCATCGCATCGTCGAGCCCGAAACGGTGATTGCCGCCGCCGCCGGCGCGCACCGCATATTTCTCCAGCGCCCGCAGTCCCGGCGTGGTCTTGCGGATGTCGACGATTTGTGCGCGCGTGCCCGCGACCGCTTTCACCAGCGTGGCGGTTGCGGTCGCGACGCCGCTGAGATGGCAGAGGAAGTTGAGCGCGGTGCGCTCCGCGGTGAGCAGGCTGCGGGCCGGACCGTCGATGATCGCGATCACTTGGTCGGGCTCGACCGCGCTGCCGTCGGGTCGCTCGGTGCGCAGCTCGATCGCTGGTGACACCATCTGGAATGCTGACCGCGCCACGTCGAGGCCTGCGATCACGCCGGGCTGCCGTGCCCGCATCACCAGCCGCGCCTGCTGGCCGGCCGGCACGATCGCGTCCGCGGTGATATCGCCGGCGCGGCCTAGATCCTCGCGCAGCGCGGTCTGCACGATCGGCTCATAGAGCAGGGGCAAGAGGGGATTGAGGGTCATGATAGGGCACTCCTGGCTGATAGCTTGGATTCAACGATGTCGCGCGCGGCGGCGAGCGCATCGGCGCGGGTGAGGGTGGACGGCGCTGCCGACACAGCGGTGTGCGGGAAGTCGGTACGGAAATGACCGCCGCGGCTTTCCTCGCGCCGGATTGCGGCGACGGCGATCATCAAGCCGACCAGCGCCGGGTCGGACGCTGCACCGTGGCTGCGCGCGAGCGGATAGAGGCTGCCGATTGTGCGTGCGATGCCGCCGCGGTCGCGGAGCACGCCGAGCCCCTGGGTGAGGATCGGACGCACGGCGGAAGGATCGGAGGCGGGCGGCATCGTGTCGTCGCTCAGCATCGCGCGCGGACCTGCGCTGATGCCTTCGATGCTCTCGGCAACCCAGCGCGCGCAGACGATCGCTTCCATCAGCGAGTTGCTGGCGAGCCGGTTGGCGCCGTGCAAGCCGGTGCGCGCGGCCTCGCCACAGGCCCACAGGCCTTGCACCGTGCTGAGGCCATGGCCGTCAACCGCGATGCCGCCCATGTGATAGTGGACCGCCGGCCGGATCGGGATCGGATCCGTGGCTGGATCGATGCCGGCCATCTTGCAGAACGCGCTGATCACGGGATAGCGCTGCGCGAAATCCGCGCCTGGATGCTGGCGCGCATCGAGGAAGGTGCGGTGCCCCGCGGCGCGGTGGCGCCAGACGGCGCGCGCGACGATGTCGCGCGGCGCGAGCTCGGCGCCGGGCTGATCGGCCATGAACCGCTGGCCGATCTCGTCGATCAGGACCGCGCCGTCGCCGCGGATCGCCTCGGTGAGCAGCGGCATCGGCCGTGACGGCCCGTCGAACGCGGTCGGATGAAACTGGACGAATTCGAGATCTGACAGTTTTGCGCCGGCATGCGCCGCGAGCGCGAGCCCATGGCCGAAGCATCCGCCCGGGTTGGTGCTGTCTGAGAACAGCCCGCCGATGCCGCCGGTCGCGATCACGACGCGGTTGGTTGCGATCGTCAGCGCGCCGCGGTCGCTGGCGGCAAGCACGCCCCTGACCGCATTGTCCTCGACCAGCAGCCGCCGCGCCTCGACGCCTTCCAGCAAGGTAATCGATGGCGTCCGGCGGACCGCTGCGATCAGCGCGCGCATGATCTCGCGGCCGGTTCCGTCGCCGGTGGCGTGCACGATGCGGTTGCGACCGTGCGCAGCTTCGAGCCCGAGCCGCCAGCTGCCGTCGGCGCGCCGGTCGAAGGCGACGCCGAGCTCGGCCAGATGCGCCACGGCATCAGGCGCGGCGTGGACGATCCGGGATGCTGCGGCCGCGTCGCAGAGGCCGGCACCGGCCGCGAGCGTGTCGGCGAGATGCAAGGCAGGGGTGTCATCCGCGCCGACCGGCGCAGCCAATCCACCTTGCGCCCACATGCTGGAGGCTTCGGCGCCGAGCGGCGACTTCGACAGCAGCACGACCGGCTCGGGCGCGAGCTGAAGGGCGGTCATCAGTCCCGCGGCGCCGCCGCCGATGATCACGGGGCGGCCGTTGAGATCGGAGATATCGGTACTCATATTGCCAGCATCCTTTCGACGCTCATGCGCGCGCGATCGGCAATCGCGGGATCGATCGTGACCTCGTGCCGGTTGGTCTCCAGCGCGTGACGGATGTTCTTCAGCGTGATCCGCTTCATGTGCGGACAGAGATTGCAGGGGCGGACGAAATCGACATCGGGATTGCGGGCCGCGATGTTGTCGCTCATCGAACATTCCGTCAGCAGCACCACACGCGGCGGACGTTTGGTCTCGACGAACGTCTGCATCGCAGCCGTCGATCCCGCAAAATCCGCTTCGGCGACCACCTCGGGCGGGCATTCCGGATGCGCCAGAACGGTGACATCAGGGTAATTTTCACGCAGCTGACGCACGTCATCGGCGGTGAACAGCTCGTGCACCTCGCAATGGCCCTTCCAGGCGATGATCTTCTTGCTCGTCTGCTTGGCGATGTTCTGCGCCAGATATTCATCGGGCAGCATGACGACGCGCTCGGCGTCGAGCGATTCCACGATCCTGAGCGCATTGCCTGAGGTGCAGCAGATGTCGGACTCAGCCTTCACCGCAGTCGACGTGTTGACATAGGCGACCACCGGCGCGTCCGGATAGCGCGCGCGCATCAGCCGCACGTCGGCTGCCGTGATGGAATCCGCCAACGAACAGCCGGCCTTCAGGTCGGGGATCAACACCGTCTTCGCCGGATTGAGCAGTTTCGCCGTCTCGGCCATGAAGTGCACACCCGCGAGCACGATGACATCGGCGTCGACCTTGGTCGCTTCACGCGCGAGCAGCAGGCTGTCGCCGACGATATCGGCGACGCCATGGAAGATCTCCGGCGTCTGGTAGTTGTGCGCCAGCACCACTGCATTGCGGCGCCGTTTCAGTTCGAGGATGGCGTCGACGTCCTCGGCGAACGTGGCCCATTCGAATGGTGGAATGACGCGCTTGACGCGCTCATAGAGCGGCGCGGTGCGGGTGAGCAGATCGGTATCGAGTGCAACCATTTATACTCTCCTTGAGCATAAGATGGCTTATACTTATCCTGAGCATAAGGCGTGTCAAGTGCGCGAAAGCGGGAGCTTGGTGCCGGCGACGGCCCGTTCGGCCAAGACGGCATGGCGGAAGCGGAACAGCTTGGCCGGCCGCCCGACGGTATCGGCGGCCATTGCGCCAGTCTCTTCAACGAGTTCCTGCTGTTCGATGAGTCGGCGGAAGTTCTGCTTGTGGACCAGCCGGCCTGCGAGCGCTTCAACACTGCGTTGCAGTTGCAGCAGGGTGAACTCCGCCGGCATCAATTCGAATACCACCGGACGGTATTTGATCTTGGCGCGCAGCCGCGCGATTCCGGTCGCGAGAATGCGGCGATGATCCGCCGTCATCGGCTTGCCCGGCACGATTGGCGCCTCGCGGTCATGCGCGCGTCCGGCTTCCGGGATCAGCGAGGCCTCCCAGAGCAGTTCGTAACGCTGCAACACCAGTTCTTCGTTCCAGTCGCGATCGTCGAGGCCGAAGGTGATCGCGCAGCGCTGCCAGCGCTCGCGCTGCAGCGTCGGTGACGGCGCGGCTTTCGCCCATGCTTTCAGTTTCGGCGCGATCGACCTTGCAATGAAAGCGGGCGCGCCGGCGCGATGGTCCTCCCAGGGGAAGTAGTCGTACCAGCCGGACCAATGCGCCTCGAATCCTTCGCCGACCTTGTCCTCGCGGGTCAGGCCGAGATAGCTGATCGAGACGCTGTGCGGCGATTTGGCGTCGCCGGACCGGCCGCGGTCGGCAAAGGTGTAGAGCTGCTCGACATAGCCGAGCGGATGGCCGGTCTGTGCCTCGACCCAGGCACGCAGCGCGGTCTGCAGCGAGCGGTGGGTGAACTCGAACGGGCCGCTCGGCAGCGCGGAGCCGCCGGCGATGGTCATGATATCAGGCGTGCCGTCGGTAACGGCGACCAGCACCGCGACGAGGTCAGCGGTGACAGCGTTGCCTGAAGCCGGTGCGCTGGATTTCTTGTGCGGCGATCTGGCCACGCGCGCGTCCCGAGCTAGCAGTAGCCGTAGACGCCGCAGGCGTAGGGCAGGCGGTCCCAATAATCGACATAGGCGCCACCGTAATAGGGACCGAGATAGCTGTAGGAGCGGGAATTGCCGTAATCGCCGGGCAGCGACGACGACCCCGGCAGCAGCGGCTCACCCCGCACGAACGGGATGTACGGCTCTGAATTGAGCGGGATGACCTTGGGCTCGACGACCACGAGCTGGCGTCCGCGCCGCACATAGGTCGGTGACGTGATGGTGGTGCGGTAGGCGTAATGCCGGCGCGGCAGGCCCGCCGGCAACTGGCGCGCGGCCTTGACGGTGGCGCTCTTCGGAGGAACTGGGCCGTCGGCGGCGTCAGCAGGCTGAAGCGCAAACAGCGCGATCGCGAGTGGCAATATCCAGCGCAGCATCAATGGTCTCCCGAATCATCCGGAGCCTATCACTGCCACTTTAAGCCGGATTGAATGTTAACGAGAGACCCGTCGCAATTAAGCGTTAACGCGAGGCCCGTCGTTCGGAGCAAAGTAGCCGGAGCGATGCGGCGCACCGCTCCGGAACAATGGCGGGATCAGGCTCGCAGGGCCTGGTCGAGGTCGGCGATCAGGTCTTCCTTGTCCTCGATGCCGATTGAGAGCCGTACCACCTCGGGCGCCGCGCCGGACTTCACCTTGGCGGCGTCGTCGAGCTGGCTGTGGGTGGTGGAGGCCGGGTGGATCACCAGCGAGCGGGTGTCGCCGACATTGGCGAGATGCGAGAACAGCTTCAGGTTCGACACCAGATTGACGCCTGCGTCATAGCCGCCCTTGAGGCTGAAGGTGAACACCGCGCCGGCGCCCTTCGGCGCATATTTGCGCTGCAGGGCGTTGTATTTGTCGCCGGGCAGGCCGGCATAGTTCACCGCAGACACGGCGGGGTGGGTGGAGAGGAATTCCGCCACCGCCTTGGCGTTGTCGCAGTGCTTCTGCATGCGCAGCGGCAGCGTCTCGATGCCGGTCAGAATCATGAAGGCGTTGAACGGCGACAGCGCGGGGCCGAGGTCGCGCAGGCCGAGCACGCGGCAGGCGATCGCGAAGGCGAAATTGCCGAAGGTCTCCTGGATCCGGATGCCGTGATATTCCGGGCGCGGCTCGCTCAGCATCGGATATTTGTTGTCCTTCGACCAGTCGAAGGTGCCGGCGTCGACGATGATGCCGCCGAGCGAGTTGCCGTGACCGCCGAGGAACTTGGTCAGGGAGTGCACGACGATGTCGGCGCCGTGGTCGATCGGCTTGATCAGATAGGGCGAGGCCAGCGTGTTGTCGACGATCAGCGGTACGCCGGCCTTGCGCGCAACGGCCGCGATCGCCTCGATATCGGTGATGCTGCCGGCGGGGTTGGCGATCGATTCGATGAAGATCGCCTTGGTGTGCGGCGTCACCGCCTGTTCGAAGCTTGCGACGTCGTCGGGGTCGGCCCAGGCCACGTTCCAGCCGAACGCCTTGAAGGCGTGGGTGAATTGGTTGATCGAGCCGCCATAGAGTTTCCGCGCGGCGATGATCTCGTCGCCGGGCCGGAGCAGTTGTTGCAACACCACGAGCTGCGCGGCGTGGCCGGAGGCAACTGCGAGCGCTGCCGTGCCGCCCTCGAGCGCTGCGACGCGCTCCTCGAGCACGGCGTTGGTCGGGTTGCCGATGCGGGTATAGATGTTGCCGAAGGCCTGCAGGCCGAACAGCGAAGCCGCGTGGTCGGCGTCGTTGAAGACGAATGACGTGGTCTGGTAGATCGGCGTCGCCCGTGCGCCGGTGGTGGGATCAGGCTGTGCGCCGGCGTGCACGGCGAGGGTGGAAAATCCCGGAAGGCGATCGGTCATTCTTTGTGTCCTGTTGTGGCCTGGTCGAAACGCGCGGCATGCTGATGGCGGCGGCGTCCGCCGTCAAGCGAGTTGGGCACGCCGCCGGTCTTGGGAGGGGCATCCCGGGCTATACCGGATGATCGGAGCGATTATTCCGCCGCGATGTCAGGTGGTCTCGGTCTTGTTTTTTGCCGCGCGGTCGGATGCCGCAGTCTGGCCGCCGCCAAAGCTCGTGCGGTTGAGCGACAGCCGCATGCCCTGGGTCGGGATCGGCGCGCGCTTGGAACTCAGTGTGCGCGAGTTGACGCCCATCCAGGATATCTCCGACGACAGCCGGCCGTACTCGATCTTCGGGCAGCGGTTCATCACCACCTTGAGGCCGGCGGCCTCCGCCTTCTCGGCCGCGGCATCGTCGCGCGCGCCGAGCTGCATCCAGATCACCTTCGGCAGCGGTGACAATTTCAACGCCTCCTCGACCACCGGCATGATGTGGCTCGAGTTGCGGAAGATGTCGATCATGTCGATCGGGCGATCAATATCCGCCAGCGATGCGACGAACGGCTTGCCCATCAGCGCCTTGCCGACATGGCCGGGGTTGACCGGGATCATGTCGTAGCCGCGCTGCGCCAGATATTTGAACGCGAAATAGCTCGGCCGCACGTTGACGGGCGAGGCGCCGACCATCGCGATCGTTTTGACGTTGTTCAGAATGCTGCGGATGTAGTTGTCGTCGTAGGCGTCGTGGTTCATCGTTCGTCTTTTTCAATTGCGTCATTGCGAGGAGCGTAGCGACGAAGCAATCCATGCTTCCTTGTGGTGCGACGGATTGCTTCGCTTCGCTCGCAATGACGGGGAGACTATTTGTCCTGCCACTTCGGGTCGCGCTTCTCGATGAAGGCGCCGATGCCTTCCTCGGCATCGCGCGCCATCATGTTCTCGGTCATCACCTCGGCCGCGAAGCGATAGGCCTCAGCGAGGCTCATCTCGGCCTGGCGATAGAACGCCTCCTTGCCGAGCTTGACGGTGTAGGCCGATTTCAGCGCGACCTTTTGCGCCAGCGCGATTGCGGCGTCGCGTTCGGTGCCTGCCGGCACCACGCGGTTGACGAGGCCGATGCTCTGCGCCGTTGCCGCGGAGACCGGTTCACCGGTCAGCAGCATCTCCATCGCTTGCTTGCGCGGCACGTTGCGCGACAGCGCCACCATCGGCGTCGAGCAGAACAGCCCGATGTCGACGCCCGGCGTCGCAAACGCCGCGGCCTCGGAGGCAACCGCGAGGTCGCAGCTCGCGACGAGCTGGCAGCCCGCCGCAGTCGCGATGCCCTGGACGGATGCCACCACCGGCTTCGGCAGATGCACGATCGCCTGCATCATCGCGCTGCAGGCGTTCATGATCTGTGCGAAATAGGCGCGGCCGCGGTCGGCGTCGGTGCGGCGCGCGGTGAGCTCCTTGAGGTCGTGGCCGGCGCAGAAGGCTCGGCCGTTGGCGGTGAGCACGACGGCACGGATGCTCTTGTCAGCGCCGATTTCATTCAGCGCAGCGTGCAGCTCGCCGATCAGACCCTCGGAGAGGCTGTTGCGTGCCGCGGGGCGATTGAGTGTCAGTAGCGCGATACTGCCCACGGTCTCGCGCAGCAGGATCGGCTGGTGTTGCGGCGCTCCGGCGCGGGCGGCTTGGGCGGACATGGCAAAAATTCCACTTTGGTCTCTATGACAACTTAATGTAACAGGCAGGCTGAAGCGAGGGCAGGGACCGCATGGCGATTGCGAAAATGAGCGTGGCTGATCTGGAGGAGTTCCTGCGCAAGGAATTTCCGCAGGCGTTCACCCACGACGACATCAGGATCGAAAGCGCCGACGGCGAGACGGCCCTGCTGCGCCAGCGCTTCAGCGAGCGCATGCTGCGGCCGGGCGGCACGGTGTCGGGGCCGACCCTGATGGGGCTGGCGGATTTTGCGATGTATGTGGTGCTGCTGTCGGCGATCGGGCCGATCGGCCTTGCCGTCACCACCAACCTCAACATCAACTTCCTGCGCAAGGGCCAGCCGGGGCAGGACGTGCTTGCCGTCGCCAAGCTGCTCAAGCTCGGCAAGCGGCTTGCGGTCGGCGAGGTGAACCTGCTGTCCGGCACCTCACCCGATCCGATCGCCCATGTCACGGCGACCTATTCCATTCCAAATCAATAGGCTTTCTCACGGTATTATTGCACCATATTTATAAGCTATTGTTTTTGCTGGTTTAATTTGCGCGTTTCGACGTTGACGTGCGCCCGCGGCTTCTCTAGAAACCCACGCAGTTCGGCGCATTCGGCGCCGATTTCCTTTTCACGGATTTCACACATGAGCACGTTCTCGGCCAAGCCCGCCGAAGTGACGAAGAAGTGGGTCGTGATCGACGCCAAGGGTCTGGTCGTCGGTCGTCTCGCCACGCTCGTCGCGATGCGCCTGCGCGGCAAACACCTGCCCACCTACACCCCGCATGTCGATTGCGGCGACAATGTCATCATCGTCAACGCCGCGCATGTGGTGCTGACCGGTCGCAAGCGCGACCAGAAGGTCTACTACAAGCACACCGGTTTCATCGGTGGCATCAAGGAGCGCACCGCGAAGCAGATCCTCGAGGGTCGCTTCCCCGAGCGCGTCGTCGAGAAGGCGATCGAGCGCATGATCCCGCGCGGTCCGCTCGGCCGCATGCAGATGGGCAATCTGCGCGTCTATCCGGGTGCCGAGCATCCGCATGAGGCCCAGAGCCCCGAGAAGGTCGATATCGCTTCCCTGAATCGCAAGAACACGAGGGCCGCATAATGTCCGATACTTTGCAGTCCCTCGACCAGCTCTCGCAGGTCAAGCCGGCGGCTCCCGACGCGCCGAAGTATGTCAAGAAGATCGACAAGTTCAACCGCGCTTACGCCACCGGCAAGCGCAAGGACGCGGTCGCCCGTGTCTGGATCAAGCCGGGCGCCGGCAAGATCTCGGTCAACACCCGCGACATCGAAGTCTACTTCGCCCGCCCGGTGCTGCGCATGATGATCCAGCAGCCGCTGGTCGCTGCCGCCCGTAACGGCCAGTACGACGTGATCTGCACCGTCGCCGGCGGCGGTCTCTCCGGCCAGGCCGGTGCGGTCCGCCACGGTATCTCGAAGGCGTTGACCAACTTCGAGCCCGAGCTGCGCAGCGTCCTCAAGAAGGGCGGCTTCCTGACCCGCGATAGCCGCACGGTCGAGCGCAAGAAGTACGGCAAGGCCAAGGCCCGCAAGTCCTTCCAGTTCTCGAAGCGCTAGTTCGAGTTCTCAAATTCGCGGCAATTGCCGCGTGCATCGAGTTGCAGAGGGCGCCGCGAGGCGCCCTTTTTGCTGCGCCCCACCGCGCATGCTTCGACGCGAATTAGCGCAGTTTTTCATGAAAACTTGCGTGTGCGTGCAAACGAAATTGGAACTCGGGCCTTCTAGCTTGCGATCTCGCACTGGCGCTGCATCACCGTATTAATTGCGCCTGCGAACGTTGCATCACCGGGCTGGGGTGACTTATGTCGTTCGATCCATCGACGCTTTATCTGTTCGCCACCATGGTCGCGGGCATGCTCGGCGCCATGCTCTGGTTGTTCGGCAGGCAAGAGAACATTGCCGCGCTGAAGTGGTGGGGCACCGCCTATCTGCTGGGCGCGGCCTCCGTCGCGCTGTGGACGGTCGGCAGCTCGACGCTCGACCCGATGGTCCTGCTGGGCCTCAATGCGATCGGCTTCGCCGCCTGCGGCATGGTTTGGAACGCTGCGCGCATTTTCCACGGCCGCAAGGCCAACCTGCCGGGTCTCGTGCTCGGCCCGATCGTGTGGATCGGTGCCGTGACGTCAATCGCCGATCCGGCGTTGCGCCTGACCATCGGCGCCGGGATCGTCGCGATCTATGCCGCGATGACCGCCTCCGAACTCTGGAGCGAGCGCCGCCGCGCGATGCAACGTCGATGGATTGCGATCGCGATCCCGGTGGCACATGGCTGTGTCCTGATGCTGCCGATCCTGGTCGGCGACCTGCTGCGGCTGAACGGCCAGAACTTCGTCAGCAGCTTCTGGGTCACGCTGTTCTCGATCGAGCTCGTGCTGTACGCGATCGGCACGGTGTTCGTGATTTTCATGATGGTGTCGGACCGCGCGGTGGCCGTGCACAAGACCGCTGCGTCGATCGATCCCTTGAGCGGCATGCTCAACCGCCGCGGATTTACCGAAGCCTGCGCGCGGGTGATCGAGCGGGAGGCCACGGCCGGCCGGCCGGTCACCGTGATGATCTTCGACCTCGATCACTTCAAGTCGATCAACGACCGGTTCGGCCATCCCGCGGGCGACGAGATCCTGAAACTGTTCTCCGCCGTGGTGGTCAACAGCCTCAGGATCAGCGATCTGTCGGGCCGGATCGGCGGCGAGGAGTTCGCAGCACTGTTGCCGTGCTCGCTGGAGGAGGGCGTCCTGGTCGCCGAGCGCGTGCGCGAGGCGTTCGAGAACAGCAACATCACCTGCGAGGAAGGTGCGGTCGACACCACAGTCAGCATCGGCGTGGCCGGTGGACCCGCCGGGACCGAGCTCGAGGTGCTGCTGGCCTCGGCCGACACGGCGCTCTACCAGGCCAAGCGTGGCGGCCGCAATCGCGTCGAGGCCGCAGAGGAATTGCCGCTGTCGCTGGAGAACTGGCGGCGCAAGACCGCGGGGTTGCCGGCATCGGCGCGGCAAAAGCCGGCGCCCGCCCGCGCGTGAGTGCGTGGTAACGACTGGTTAACCATTCGATCCCATGCTTTCGGGCATGGAGTCGATCCGCACCCGCAACCCGCATTCAGCCCTGATGTCGCTCGAAGCCGACGCGGCTTCTGCGCGCGGTGGCTTCGCCTGTCTGTTCTCGGACTCCGATGAATACGAGACCGCGCTGATCGCCGAACGCCGCGCGCAAGGACGATACCAGCCGCCGCTGCGCCGCTGGCCGATCGTGATGCTGCTCGGCGTGATGCTGATGGTCGTCGGTACGGTCCTGCTCTTCAACTGAGCTGCGGCACGTTCGACGGCGCGGGCATCTGCGCCGGCGCCTGATCCTCCGCCTTGAAGTGGTCGATCATCACCTTGGCGATCGCCATCAGCGGCAGCGCCAGCGCCAGCCCCCAGATGCCGAACACGACGCCGAGCAGGATCTGGAACGCGAACAGCGTTGCCGGCGGGATATCGAGCGCCTGGCGCTGGATGATCGGCGTCAGCACATAGCTTTCCAGCGCGTGGACGCCGAGGAACAGGATGAAGGCCGACAGCGCCGCGATCCACCCGCTTGCGAGGCTCGCCAGCACTACGATCAGCCCGCCCAGGATCGCGCCGACCGTCGGGATGAAGGCGAGCAGGCCGGCCTGGATGCCGAGGATGAACGAGCTCGGAATCCCGATGATGGCGAGCCCGATCCAGGTGACGAGGAACACCGCGGTCATGGTGATGATCTGCGCGATCAGCCAGCGCTCCAGCGTCTCGCCGATGCGGTCGACGATGACGGTCGCTTGGGCGCGGTACTTGGCCGGCGCGATGAACAGCAATCCGGCGCGGTAAATGCTCGGCTGGGCCGCAAAGGCGAGCCCGAGGAACAGGACGATGAAGAAGTTGCCAACGACGCTGACGGTGCCGAGCAGCACCTTCAGCGTCTGACTGATGATCGCGCCGCCGCTCGAGGCCAGCGCGCCGGCGCCGGGGATGCCATGCGACTGCGACGACGTTGCGGGCGTCGATGTCGTCGTCGTCACGGCGGAGCCTTCGCCCTTCGCCTCGCCGGCGGCATTGGTGAAGTCGAGATAGCTGGTATCGACGCCGTGCTGTTCGAGGAACTCCTTGACGTTGCCGAGCTGCGATTTGATCGTGTTGCTCAGCACCGTGGCTTGCTGCGCGATCGTGGTGCCGCCGAGGAACACGATGCCGGACAATAGCCCGGCCATCGCCAGGCAGACGATCGCAAGCCGCAACGCGTGGGGCAGCCCGGTGAGCCGGCCGAGCAGGGTGGCCATGGCATTGAGGGCGACGCCGAGCAGCATGCCCGCGAACAGCAGGAACAGGGTCGCGGCAAACTGCCAGGCGAAGGTCAGCAGGGCGGCGAACAGCACGATGCCGATGCCGCCGACGGCGATCGCCCACGCCATGTCATTGCGGGCCTGCAGGCGATTGTCAGCCGGGTCTGTCACGGGTGATTCCCCCTTCGCGACGGTGTTCGAGCAGTCTTTGGCGAAAATCCCGCCGGGATCAAGCTGGGCGGACCGTGCCGGTTTGCCGCTGACGCGCTGGGGACCCGGCGCGACTGCTGGGGTGTCCGGCCGGATTTGGGGCCCCGAGGGCTGCAAATCTGTGCAGGATCGCAAGGCCCCCTGTGCAGATATAGGCAGTTGATCCGGCCGGAACTCGAAGGCATGATCGTCTCCGCAAAGTCGCAAACTTAGAAGAATCATTGCGCGAGACTTCAATAATGAGACGGCCCGTGGTCGGCGTGATCGGAAACGCCCATCGCATCGAAAATCGTTTCACAGTCCAGATGGTCGGAGAGCGCAACCTTCGCGCGGTTGCCGAGGTGTCGGGCGCCGTGCCCTTGATGTTTGCGGGCAGCCCCGAAATCACCGAGGTCGGCGCCTTGCTCGACGTGGTCGACGGCGTGGTGCTGACCGGGGCCCGCGCCAACGTTCATCCGACCCGCTTCAACACCGAGCCTTGCGCCGCTCACGAGCCCTACGACATCCACCGCGACGACGTCGCGCTGGCGCTGTCGGAGGCCTGCGTCGCGCGCGGCGTGCCGATCTTCGGCATCTGCCGCGGCCTGCAGGAGATGAACGTCGCGTTCGGCGGCTCGCTGCATCCGGAGATCCGCGAGATCCCGGGCCGCATGAACCACCGGATGCCGCGGCTGGAGAACGGCGAGATCCATCCCGATCCGACCGTGGTGTTCGCCGATCGTCATGACGTCGCGCTGACGCCGGGTGGCGCCTTCGCAAGGATCCTCGGCTGCGAGACCATTCGGGTGAATTCGCTGCACGGCCAGGGCATCCTCGAGCCCGGCAAGCGCGTCGTGATCGAGGGCATCGCCGAGGACGGCACCATCGAGGCGATCCGCATCGCCGATGCGCCCGGCTTTGCGCTCGGCGTGCAGTGGCACGCCGAATACGATCCGCAGCGCAACCCGATCAACCGCGCGCTGTTCGAGGCCTTCGGCGACGCCCTGCGCGAGCGCCGGCGGGCAGCGTAGCTGGCCCGCTCACCGGACAGCTTGGGCGGCGGTATCGTCAGCCGCGAACGTGTTTCAAGCGAGCCTAGACCAGATGAAACCCGCTGCTGGTGTCGGGCATCGGCGGGTAGGGCGTGCCGGCGGGCAGGCCGAGATAGAGATATTCGAGGCCGTAGGTCGCCGCGAAGCTGGACGCATTGGACCTCGCCCCAGCCGACATGGAGCCGCGCGAAGATGCCCCAAATCGCGACCGCCGGCTTGGACTCCCCGGCGCTGGAGGCGGTTCAACCGGCGTCGACTGGGGCCGGCGCGGGCTTTCTCCGTACTTGTACGGATACGAAAGTGGCGGATTGCAAGGCCGGACTCGGCTAAGCAAGAAGGCGCGAGCCACCCGATATTGCCCCGGCGCCGACGATCCTTTCCGATATTGTTTTGCTTTTCCATTTTCCGGTGCAACTGCTCACGATGAGTTGGTCGGGATGAATTTGTCGGGCCGACTGGCGGCTGGGATGATGCTTCCCGTCGTCACACTCCTGCTCGCGATGGGCTTCATCCATGGCGTCACTTGGCCGGGCATTCTGCTCGCTTGTGGTGTGGTTTCGGTGGTGTTGATGACGGCTGAGATGATTGCGAGGTCGCAGTCCAGAACGCCCGCCCAGTTGGTGCGGGCGGCGGAGGCGCTGTCGCGCGGCGAGCAGCTCTCGATACGCCCGAGTGGCGACGACGAGGCCGCACAGCTCGCTGCGACGCTTGCCGAGCTGTCCGCGCAATTGGGCAGCAGACAGCATTTGCTGGAGAAGACCGTCGAGAGCATCCGCGATCCGGTGGTGGTAGCCGACGAGCATGCGATGATCGTGATCGTCAACGCCGCGGCGCGGCGGCTGTACCGTGTCGAACCCGGTTTTGACACCCTGACCGGCGTTCGCAACTTCCAGAACTATTATGCTGACGGCACGACGGTGATGCCGATCGCAGAGACGCCGATGGCGCGTGCGCTGCGCGGCGAGGATATCGACGATTGCGAACTGATCGTCAAACCGCTGCGGCCGGAACCGGCTGTCTGTCTTGTCGCCAACGCCAGGCCGCTGCGCGACGATGCCGGCAATTTGCGCGGCGCGGTCATCGTGCTGCGCGATGTCACCGCGGAGCGTCAGGCGCATCAGGCGCTGGTGGAGAGCGAGCAGATGGCGCAAGCCATTGTCAGGACCGCGCTCGACGCCTTCGTCCAGACCGACCAGGACGGCATCGTGCTCGACTGGAGCCCGCAGTCCGAGGCGCTGACCGGCTGGACGCGCTCCGAGGCGGTCGGCCGGCGCGTGGTCGAACTGGTTTTTCCGGAAGAGCTGCGGGTTGCACACCGGCAGCGGATTACCCGCTTCCTGCAGGAGACCGCGGCCGGCGGCATGGGCATGCGCTATGAAACCGCATCCGTGCATCGCGACGGCCACCGGTTCTATGTCGAGGTGTCGCTCAATGCGCTACGCCGCGGCGATGGCTGGATCATCAATTCGTTCGTCAGGGACGTCACCCAGCGCCGGCGCGCCGAAGAGCAGTTGATCCAGGCGCAGAAGACGGAATCGCTCGGGCGGTTGACCGGCGGCATCGCGCACGACTTCAACAACATGCTGACCGTGATCACCGGCACGATCGAGATCCTCGCCGACGGCGTCAGGGATAATCCGCAGCTTGCCGCGATCGCCAAGCTGATCAGCGATGCCGCCGATCGTGGCGCACAGCTCACCTCGAGCCTGCTGGCGTTCGCGCGCAAGCAGCCGTTGCAGCCCGCCGAGACCAACGTCAACGACCTGATCGGCGAAGTGGTCCGGCTGCTGTCGCAGACGCTGGGATCGCAGACCGAGATCAGGACGGAGCTCGGCCGCGATGCCTGGTTCGCCTTTGTCGACCGCAGCCAGCTTGGCGCCGCTCTGGTCAATCTGGCCATCAATGCGCGCGATGCGATGCCTGAGGGCGGTACGCTGACCTTTGCGACCCGCAACATGCAGCTCGGGATTCCCGATGCGGTGGCGCTCGGCGTCGAGCGCGCCGGCGATCATCTGGTGATCGAGGTGAGCGATACCGGTACCGGCATTTCGCCGTCGCATCTGGAGAAGATCTTCGATCCGTTCTTCTCCACCAAGGAGGTCGGGCAGGGCACCGGCCTCGGGCTCAGCATGGTGTTCGGTTTCGTCAAGCAGAGCGGCGGCGGGATCGAGGTCAAGAGCGAGCAGGGGCGCGGCACCATCTTCAGGATCTATCTGCCCAAGGCGGACGGCACCGCGCAGCGCGCGGTCGAGGAGGAAGAGCTGCCTGTCAGGGGCGGCAACGAAACCATCCTGTGCGTCGAGGACGATCCCACGATCCGCGACTACGTCACGGGTCAGCTCGATGGCCTCGGCTACAAGGTGCTGGTTGCGGCAAACGCAGATGCCGCGCTCGCGATCGTCAATAGCGGCACCGCATTCGATCTCCTGTTCACCGACATCGTGATGCCCGGCAGCATGAACGGCCGGCAATTGGCGGAGACGCTGATGGCCGGGCGCCCGGCGCTGCGGGTGCTCTTCACCTCGGGCTACAGCGATGGCGCGCTGCCGGTGCAACAGGGCCGTGGCGGCCACGGCATTCCGCTGCTAACCAAGCCCTACCGGCGCAGCGAGCTGGCGCGGATGTTGCGGCGTTGCCTCGATCTTCAGGTCGACTTTCAGGGCGATCCGGTTCCGCAGCCTTACTCCGTGCAGCCCGATCTCGAGCGCTTCCTGCGCGAGAACCCGCCTGAGAAGATGTAAGGCGCTCAAGGCGCGGTTCGTAGGATGGGTAGAGCGGAGCGAAACCCATCATTGTCAGACCTTGCGCGGAGCGATGGGTTTCGCTTCGCTCTACCCATCCTACATGCATGACCTAAGCTGCGCGAGGGAGGCAGCACCGTGCAGGACCACAGCAAGATCGCGATCTTCGACGGCCACAACGACGCATCTCAGCACCTCGCCGAATACCGCGAAGGCGGGCGCGATTTTCTCGTGCGCTCCGAGGAGGGGCACCTCGATCTGCCGCGCGCCCGGGAGGGCGGGATGGTCGGCGGGCTGTTCGCGATGTACGCCAAGGCAGAACATCCGCGCCAAGGCGATTTCACCCAGACCGCTGACGGGTACGAGGTGCGCCTTGCGGAGCCACTCAATCTGGACTACGCGCGCCGTACCATCGATGCCCAGCTGAGCGGGCTGGAGACCTTGGTGGCCCGCGCCGGCGGAAAAATCCGATGGGCGACGACCGTGGATGAGATCGAGGCCGCACGGCGGGACGCAGCGTTTTCAATCGTGCTGCACCTCGAGGGCGCCGAAGCGATCGACGCCGATCTGGACGGGTTGGCGCAGCTTTATTCCCGCGGTCTGCGCTCACTCGGCCTGGTCTGGAGCCGGCCCAACATCTTCGGCCACGGCGTGCCGTTCGCCTATCCGCGTTCCCCGGATACCGGTCCCGGTCTGACTGACGCGGGGAAGGCGCTGGTGAGGGCCTGCAACGCGCTCGGCATTATGCTGGACGCGGCTCACCTCAACGAGCGCGGCTTCTGGGATCTCGTGGCGATCAGCACCGCGCCCATCGTGGCGACCCATGCCTGCGCGCATGCGGTCTGCCCCGCGACCCGCAACCTAACCGACCGGCAGCTCGACGCCGTCAGAGCATCGGGCGGCGTCGTCGGCTTCAATTTCAGTGTGTCCGAGGTGCGCCCGGACGGGCCCCGCGATCCGGACATCCCGATCGAGACCGTCGTCGACCACCTCAGCTACCTGGTCGATCGAATGGGCGACGACCATGTTGCGCTGGGGTCCGATTTCGATGGCGCGCTCATGCCCCTTCCGCTCCGGGATGCAAGCCACCTTCCGAACCTGATCCAGGGTCTGCGCACGCACGGCTTCGATGAGGCCACGTTGCGCAAGATCGCGTTCGACAATTGGATGCGGATGTTCCGTCAAAGCTGGCGGTGAAAACTGCTGCACACTGTCGATCGATCGTGATCTATTGTAGCTGCACAACAACGGCGCGGCCGGTCAACGGCCCGATTCAGGGAGCGCGAGATGCAGGACCGGAAATGGTCAAGACGCGACTGGCTCAAGGCGACGGCGGCGACGGCCGCGGGCATGGTGTTCGCCGAACCGCTGCGGGCGGCGCCGCCGCCGGCTGAGGCCGTGACGCCGGAGCTGATCGCAGCCGCCAAGAAGGAAGGCAAGATCTCGTTCTACAGCGCGCTCGAACTGAACACGGCGGAGCGTCTCGCGCGCGACTTCGAACAGAAATATCCCGGCATCAGCGTCCGCGTCGAGCGCTCCGGCGCCGAACGCATCTTCCAGCGCATCGCGCAGGAGCAGGGCAGCGGTATCCATGCCGTCGACGTCGCCAACTCGACCGATCCCGCGCATTACCTCGACTGGAAGAAGAACGACTGGCTCGCCGCGTACTTGCCGGAAGACGTCGCCAGGCATTTCCCGGCCGATCAGATCGATCCCGACGGCACCTCGGCGACATCCTGTGCCTGGTTCGAGGTGATCGGCTACAACACCGAGCAGGTGAAGCGCGAGGAGGCGCCGAAGAGCTACGCCGATCTGCTCGACCCGAAATGGCGCGGCAAGATCGTCAAGGGGCACCCGGGCTACTCTGGCGCGATCATGACCGCGACCTTCGTGCTGGCGCGCGATCTCGGCTGGCCGTATCTGGAGAAGCTTTCGCAGCAACGGGTGATGCAGGTGCAGTCGGCTGCCGATCCACCGAAGAAGATACTGCTCGGCGAGCGCGCGGTCATGGCCGACGGCAACGACTACAACCTCGTGCTGGCCAAGGATCAGGGCAAGCCGGTCGAGGTGGTCTACCCGACTGAGGGCGCACCGCTGATCATCGTGCCGAGCGGCATCTTCAAGAGCGCGCCGAACCCGAGCGCGGCACGGCTGTTCCAGAGCTATTTCTTCAGCGCCGAAACCCAGCAGATGCTGGCCGACGAATTCGCGCACCGCTCTTTCCACGCCAGGGTGAAGGAAAAGGCCGGGCACGTGCCGCTCGACAAGCTGAAGATGCTCAAGGCCGATCCGGCCCAGGTGCAGGCGCAGAGCGAGGAGATCAAGGCAAGGTACGCGAAACTGTTCCGGGTGTGACGGCTGGTCCTCGCCGCCCATCCGGCGAGCGACGTCAACGACGAGGGAGCATTTGGACAATGGCGATCGGAGCTTTGCGGACCGCGGATGCATGCTTTGATGGCCTTCCCGGCTATGCGTTCGCGCCCAACTATCGTGACGATCTTCCCGGCTATGCCGGTTTGCGCATGCACTATCTCGACGAGGGAAGGGGCAATGCGCGTGTAGCGCTGTGCCTTCATGGCCAGCCGACCTGGAGCTACCTTTACCGCAAGATGATTCCCGGCCTCGTCGCCTCCGGCTATCGGGTAATCGCGCCCGATATGTTCGGGTTCGGTCGCTCCGACAAGCCTGTCGAGGAGGCCGTCTACTCCTTCGACTTCCATCGCGAGAGCCTGATCGCCCTGATCCGTGCGCTCGATCTCGGCCGCATCACGCTGGTCTGCCAGGACTGGGGCGGTTTGCTCGGTCTTACCATCCCGATGGACATGGTCGATCGCTTCGAAGCGCTGCTGATCATGAATACCATGCTCGCGACCGGTGACCGGCCGCTGACGAAGGGCTTCATGGATTGGCGCGCGTGGAGCAACGCGAATCCCGATATGGCCGTCGGCAAGCTGATGGCGCGCGCCTGCCCGCAGCTCTCGTCCGCGGAGGCAGCGGCCTACGACGCGCCTTTCCCTGATGCGAGCTACAAGTCCGGTGTGCGCCGCTTCCCGAATCTCGTGCCGGACCAGCCCAATGCCGGCGGGGCGGCCATTTCGCGCAAGGCGCGCGAATGGTGGCGAAGCGAATACGGCGGCAAGACTGCGATGGTGATCGGCATGACCGATCCGGTGCTCGGGCCGGCCGTGATGGCGGAGATGCGACAAACGGTCCGCAATTGCCCCGAGCCGGTCACGCTCACCGCAGCCGGACACTTCGTGCAGGAATGGGGTGAGGATGTCCTGAAGGGCGCGCTGCCGCTGCTGTCCTGACTGCGGAGGATGGGCAGAGTCGGGCCAACGCAGCCGCGCTGCAAAGCTTGAACCGATGGGTAGTCTCAGGCTGCACGCATCGTCCGCTGCGCGCGATAAGCCTGCGGCGACAGCAGCGTCAGCTTGCGGAAAGCCTTTCGAAAGCTGCTCTCGTCCTCATAGCCGGTGGCGCGGGCGATGGCCTTGATCGGTTGCACCGTCGTCTCCAGCAGCGTGCGGGCGTGCTCGACGCGGCGGCGCATGATGAAGGCCTGCGGCGGCTCGTGGGTCAATTCGCGGAAGCGGCGGTTCAGCGTCCGCTCGCTCAACCCCAGCGCCTGCGCAAGGCTGCGCACCGTAATCGGCGCCTTGCCGGTGCGGCGCACCAGCATGTCCGCCTTCATCAGCAGCGGATCCTGGGCGAGCATGTAGCCGAGCGGCATGAAGATCGCCTGCGTGCGCTGTGCGGTGTCGATCACCGCATAGTCGGCGCAGACCTTTGCGACCTCCGGGCCCTCGACGAGTTCGATCAGCCGCAGCAACAGATCGACCCACGACATCGGGCCGGCGGCGCAGACCAGGCGATCGGCCTGGGTGAGCACGGCATCGCTCGCAAGATCAATCCTGGGATGGCGGCGGCGGAGTTCGCTCTGCAGCCACCAGGTGATGGTGGCGCGGCGGCCGTCGAGCAAACCGGCATTGGCGAGCAGCAGCACGCCGCTGCAGAAGGCGCCGATCAGGCGGCCGCTGGCATGTTGCTGGCGCAGCCAGGCGCCGGCGCGGTCATATTGCGGCTGCAGGCGCTCGGCAGTGAGATGATCCACGAGGCTGCCCGGCACGATGATCGCGTCGAATGCCGTCCGCCTGCTGACCGCGCCGTCGACGGCAAGTAACTTGCCGCCGCCTGCGCGCACGGCTTTGCCGTCGAGCGAGAGCGTCTGCCAGGCGAAGCGCGCCTTGCCGCCGCGCAGTTGCATCACATGGTTGCCGAGCGTGAGGATGTCGGCGATGCCGGCGACCGCCGATTGCATGCAGCCTTCCAGCGCGAGGATCGCAAGCTTCATGGGACCTCCTGAATTTGCCGTCATCCTACCCGATCGATGCAGGCAGGCTGTGGCAGATATTGCCCGATCTCTGTCCGATCGGCCACTGCCTGATCGCAGTCTGCCGGTCCATCTTCGTTGCGTTGTCACAACCTCAGCAATGGAGAGAGACCATGCCTTACGTCACCATTTCCACCGTTCGCGGCATTTTCGATGTCGCGCAGAAGCAGGCGCTGCTGCAGCGCGTCACCGATCTCATGGTCGAGGTCGAGGGACAGGGGGACCCGGACTTCCGCAGGAACGTCTGGGTCAAGATCGAGGAAGGCGAGCCGGCGAGCTGGTCGCTCGGCGGTATGATGCCGACGCCGGACATGATCGCGGGCAAATTCGGCGCGCTTGACGCCGGTGGCCGGCGGGTCGGGAAGGCGAAGGCCTAGCCGCGGGGATAGAATAAAAGGCGCTTCCGGTGGAGGCGCCTTTTGCATGCGGCACGATCTTGTTCGAGACGGTAGCTATGGCCGGCGCACTTCGAAGTAGGTCTTGCCCCCACGCTCAAAGCCCGCTTCTTCATAGAAGCGAAGGGTGGTCTCCTGCTTCGAACCCGTCGCCAACAGGACCTTGTAACAGTCGGCCTGCCAGGCAAGATCGAGCGCGCGTGCAAGAACCCGTCGGCCGAGCCCCTGCCGGCGGTAGTCGGCGTGAGTGACGACATTCTCGATCACGCCATATGACCTGCCGCCTCTCGACAGGTTGGGCACGATCGCGAGCGTGCACGAGGAGACGAGCAGCTCTGCGGCTTGCACCACGATCACGGTCATGAAGCTGGATGCAAGCAATGTCGACCAGACACGTTCGGCCGCGGCTGTCTCCAGCTCGGGATCGTGCGGGTGAAGGTGTCGGTAAAGCATCAACAGCTCGGGCAGTTCATGCGCTGCCGCAGATCGGACGATGGCTTCGGTCATGGACTGATTCCGCGGATCATGGCTTCGCCGGAATGCTATCAGAGTCGATCGAATGTTTCCTTTCGCGCGCAGGATCGCGCGCAATGGCTACATTGCCAAAAACAAAAGGCGCTTCCGGTGGAAGCGCCTTTCGCATTCGTGAGGTGCCGTAACGCTTACAGCGAGTAGTACATCTCGAACTCGACCGGGTGCGGGGTCATTTCGAAACGGGCGACCTCGGTCATCTTCAGCTCGATATAGGCGTCGATGAAGTCGTCGTCGAACACGCCGCCGTTCTTGAGGAACGCGCGATCCTTGTCGAGGCTCTCGAGCGCCTCGCGCAGCGAGCCGCACACGGTCGGGATCTGCTTCAGCTCTTCCTTCGGCAGATCGTAGAGGTCCTTGTCCATCGCCGGACCCGGATCGATCTTGTTCTTGATGCCGTCGAGGCCGGCCATCAGCATCGCGGCGAAGCCGAGATAGGGATTGGCCATCGGGTCGGGGAAACGCACCTCGACGCGCTTGGCCTTCGGGTTCGCCGTGTAGGGGATGCGGCAGGACGCCGAGCGGTTGCGCGCGGAGTAGGCGAGCAGCACCGGCGCCTCATAGCCCGGGACCAGACGCTTGTAGGAGTTGGTCGACGGGTTGGTGAAGGCGTTGATCGCCTTGGCGTGCTTGATGATGCCGCCGATGTAGTGCAGGCAGGTTTCCGACAGGTCGGCATACTTGTTGCCCGCGAAGGTCGGCTTGCCGTCCTTCCAGATCGACTGGTGGACGTGCATGCCCGAGCCGTTGTCGCCATAGACCGGCTTCGGCATGAAGGTGGCGGTCTTGCCGTAGATGTGGGCGACCTGGTGGATGCAGTACTTGTAGACCTGCATCTGGTCGGCCATCAGCGTCAGCGTGTCGAACTTCATGCCGAGCTCGTGCTGGGCAGAGGCGACTTCATGGTGGTGCTTCTCGACCTTGACGCCCATCTTGGCCATCGCGCCGAGCATCTCGGAGCGCATGTCCTGCACCGAGTCCTGCGGCGGGACGGGGAAGTAGCCGGCCTTGGTGCGGATGCGGTGGCCGAGGTTGCCGCCTTCATACTCGGTCGCCGAGTTGATCGGCAGCTCAGAGGAGTCGAGGCGGAAGCCGGTGTTGTAGGGGTCGGCCGAATAGCGCACGTCGTCGAACACGAAGAACTCGGCCTCGGGACCGACGAACACGGTGTCGCCCACGCCCATCGACTTCACCATGGCCTCGGCCTTCTTGGCGATGCCGCGGGGGTCGCGATTGTAGGGCTCGCCGGTAGTCGGCTCGAGCACGTCGCAGGTGATGACCATGGTGGTCTCGGCGAAGAACGGGTCGATGGTCGCGGTGACCGGGTCGGGCATCAGGCACATGTCGGATTCATTGATCGCCTTCCAGCCGGCGATCGACGATCCGTCGAACATCGTTCCCTCGGCGAAGATGTCATCGTCGATCATGCTGACGTCGAAGGTCACGTGCTGCCACTTGCCGCGCGGATCGGTGAAGCGCAGGTCGACGTATTTGACGTCGTTGTCCTTGATCGATTTCAGGACGTCTTTGGCGGTCTTCATGAATACCCCTTATGGATGTGCGGGTCGGTTTCCAGCGGAGAGCGACGTTATTCCCGCTTTTGGCGAGTTCGTGTGACTGCTGAAACGAAATCAGGCTGCCGAAGCAGCCTTTTTTCTCTTTTGCCGTCAGAAAATCCGGATAGCACCGCCCTTAAATAGCGTCCAGCCCGGATTCGCCGGTTCGGATGCGGATGGCTTCCTCGATGTTGGAGACGAAGATCTTGCCGTCGCCGATCCGCCCGGTCTGGGCCGCGCGGCGGATCGCGTCGATCGCCTTCTCGACCAGGTCGTCGCCGATCACGATCTCGATCTTTACCTTGGGCAGGAAGTCGACGATGTATTCCGCACCGCGATAGAGCTCGGCATGGCCCTTCTGGCGGCCAAATCCCTTGGCCTCGGTCACGGTGATGCCTTGCAGTCCGACTTCCTGGAGCGCTTCCTTCACCTCGTCGAGCTTGAAGGGCTTGATGATGGCTTCAATCTTCTTCACTGAGCGCCTCCCGGGCATTGCAGATTGCAGGGTCGAGTTCGATGCGCGTGGGGCGCAGTCTGGTTGGTCTTAAGCCTTCCGGCGGGTGGCCGGAAACACGCGCAATGGTCGCATCAAGCGGCACTGCGCGCGGCTTCCTCAAAAGCAGGGTCTATGCCAAGTTGTTAAGGTCCCCGATTTCGGAATGTTATCAGCCTTTTAAGAGGCAGTCGGCTGATATCGAACCACGTAGGCTATGATATCCAAGCCTAACAAATAGGCAAATAGATCAATCCGTATGCAGTCCGCCAGTAGAAACCCCGCGAACGTCACAGGAATTGCCTCTCGAAAAGGCGAAGCGATTGAGGATTCGGCATGGACGTTCTGACCACCACCGAGATGGAGCGCGCCGACCGGCTGACCATCGCAGCCGGCACGCCGGGCTTTGCGCTGATGATGAGCGCCGGCCAGGCCGTCGCCGAAGCCGCGATGGACCTGGTCGAGGAGGGGCCGATCGTCGTGGTCGCCGGCCGCGGCAACAATGGCGGCGACGGCTTTGTCGCCGCCGCCGAGCTCGCCGCGCGCGGCCGTGAAGTGTCCGTAATCCTGCTCTGCGAGCGCGACAGCCTGCAGGGCGACGCGGCGCTGGCGGCGAAGGGCTGGAAATATCCGGTGCTGCCGTTCAACCCGCAAGCGCTTGGCAAGCCGGCGCTGATCATCGACGCGCTGTTCGGCGCGGGGCTCAATCGCCCGGTCAAGGGCGACCCGCTGGAGATGATCGCCGCGATCAACGCCAACGGTACGCCGGTGCTGGCAGTCGACCTGCCGAGCGGCATCAACGGCACCTCGGGCGCCGTCATGGGCGCCGCCGTGCAGGCGATCGAGACCGTCACCTTCTTCTGCAAGAAGCCGGCGCATCTGTTGCTGCCGGGCCGGATGTACTGCGGCCGGGTGCGTGTCGCCGACATCGGGATCGATCCGCAGGTGCTCGACGAGATCAAGCCGCTGACCGCGGAGAACCTGCCGCAGGCCTGGCGCCGGTCGTTTCCGGTGCCGCGGATCGATGGCCACAAATATGCGAGGGGCCACGCCGTCGTGGTCTCGGGCGACATCGCTTCGACCGGGGCGGCGCGGCTCGCGGCGCGCGCGGCGTTGCGCGCCGGCGCCGGCCTCGTGACGTTGGCCTCGCCGCGCGATGCGCTGGCCGTCAACGCCGCGGCGCTGACCGCGGTGATGGTGCGTGCGGTCGACAATCCGATCCAGTTCGCCGAACTGCTCGACGACAAGCGGCTCAATGCCTGCGTGATCGGACCTGGCGCCGGGGTCAGCGCGCGTACCCGCGACTTCGTTCACACCGCGCTGTCGGCGCGGCGGCACCTGGTACTCGACGCCGACGCGCTGACCAGTTTTGCCGGTTCGCCGGACCGGCTCTTCGAGGCGATCAAGTCCTCCGATGGACAGCAGGTGGTGCTCACTCCGCATGAGGGCGAGTTCCCGCGCCTGTTTAGCGATATCTCCAACAAGCATCCCGGCCGCTCCAAGCTCGAGCGCGTCCGCGCGGCGGCCGAGCGCTCCGGCGCGGTGGTGCTGCTGAAGGGCGCCGATACGGTGATCGCATCTCCGGATGGGCGCGCCACCATCGCCGCCAACGCGCCGCCCTGGCTCGCCACCGCCGGCGCCGGCGACGTGCTTGCGGGCATTATCGCGGGGTTCCTGGCGCAGGGTGTCGCAGCATTCGAGGCCGCCAGCATCGGCGTGTGGTTGCACGGCGAAAGCGCCAGCGAGGCGGGCCCCGGCCTGATCGCCGAAGATCTCACCGAGGTGCTGCCGGCCGTGTTCCGCCGCCTCTATGACGAGTTCGGGATTGAGTATTAGGCGGCTCACGCTTGCCGACATCGATGCCGCCGCACGCGTGCACCGTGCGGCGTTCGACGATGCGTTGCCATGGCTTGCGGGCCTGCACACGCCGGACGAAGACCGCTGGTTCTACCGCGAGCGGATGTTTGCGGCCTGCACGCTGTGGGGCGCGTTCGACGGCGAGGCGATGAGCGGCGTGATCGCGTTCCATGACGACTGGATCGAGCAGCTCTACGTGCTGCCGGCCGCGCAGGGCCGCGGCATCGGCGGCGCGCTGCTCGAGATCGCAAAGCGGGGGGCCGATCGGCTGCAACTCTGGACCTTCCAGCGCAACGCGCGAGCGCGCCGGTTCTACGAGGCGCGCGGCTTCGTCCAGGCCGAGCAGACCGACGGGAGCCGCAATGAGGAGGGGGAACCCGACCTGCGCTATCTCTGGACGCGGACGGCTGCCGGATGACATACTGATCGGATTAACTGACCGCAGGCGGACCTGGGGACAGGACGGGGCTCACGGCGAGGCGAAGTTCGTCCGACAATCGGCCACCATTTGAGCACTTGATGCCTGTATCGACGAGCGAATGTACCCTTGGGCCGAAGCTCCGTGGTACGGACCGGAGCAACATGACAAGCCCCTGCCGCGTTCTGATGATCTACCCGAAATTCGTTCCGGACTCGTTCTGGAACTATACGGAAGCTTGCGAACTCGTCGGCGCGAAGTATCCGGCGGCGCCACTCGGACTGATCACCGTTGCGGCCATGCTGCCGAAGCATTGGGAGATTCGGCTCATCAACCGCAACACCGAGCCTTCGACCGAAGCGGACCTTGACTGGGCCGATCTCGTCATGATCGGCGGCATGCTCAACCAGCAGCCTGATTTTCTCCACCTGATCGATCTCGCTCACCGGCACGGCAAGCCGGTATGTGTCGGTGGGCCTGACGTCTCCTCGAGCCCGCACCTTTACGCGGATGCGGACTTCCAGGTGATCGGCGAGGCCGAGCACGTCATCGAGGAATTCATCGCCGCGTGGGAGCGCGGCGAGCGCGAGGGCGTGTTCGTCGCCGAGAAATTCAAGATCGACGTCACGCTAAGCCCGATGCCCCGCTACGATCTGATCAAGTTCGATCATTATCTCTTTATCGGCGTGCAATATTCGCGTGGTTGCCCGTTCACCTGCGAGTTCTGCGATATTATCGAGCTGTACGGGCGCGTGCCGCGCACCAAGACCCCCGATCAGATTCTCGCTGAGCTGCAAGCGCTCTACGATCATGGTTATCGTGGGCACGTCGATTTCGTCGACGACAATTTCATCGGCAACAAGAAAAACCTCCGCATCTTGCTGCCGCGGCTCAAAGTCTGGCTGGAAGAGCGAGACTATCCGTTCGAGTTCTCGACCGAAGCCTCGATCAATATCGCTGATGACAGCGAGCTGTTGCAGGCAATGAAGGACGCGAACTTCTTCGGAATTTTCGTCGGCATTGAGAGCCCGGATCCAGAGACCCTCGTGCAGATGAAGAAAAAGCAGAACACCAGGCGCAACATCGCCGAGAGCGTTCACAAGATCTACGACTATGGCATGTTCGTCACCGCGGGTTTCATCGTCGGGTTCGACACCGAGAAGGTCTCGATGGCGCAGGCGATGATCGACTTCATCGAGGAGGCGAGCATTCCAGTCTGCATGGTTGGACTGCTCTATGCGCTGCCTGGCACACAGCTGACGCGGCGGCTGGCCCAGGAAGGCCGCCTGCACGAAGGCCATGATCTCATGAAGGTCGAGCAGGCGGGCGACCAATGCACGCTCGGCTGCAATTTCGAAACCAAGCGTCCGCTTCGTGACATCCTTGTGGACTACAAGGCTGTGCTCGGGCACGTGTTCAGCCCGGCGGCATATGCAGGGCGGCTGTCGCGGCTTTCCGTCATGCTCGACCGGTCCGATCGGCGCCGCGGTCTGCCCGATGGCGACGTGCGCACCAAGCTTGGCGGCATCGAGGGCGTGCACAAGATCATGCGGACGCTGCCGGAGGTTCGCGAGCCGTTCTGGAAGACCTTCGTCGAGGTCGCCAAGTCCAACCCGGGCGCACTGCGCTACATCGTGATGCTGATGGCGCTGTACCTGCATTTCGGACCGTTCTCGAAGCACGTGATCGGTGAGATTGACCGCCGGATTGCCGAGCTGGATGCCATGCCTCCGGTGAGGGTCGCGGAGCTTGCGCCGGGAGCTCAGCTGGACGCCGTTTGATGGACGGCGAAGTTCGCCGGCGAGCCGCGGGATTTGCATGCGCCAGCCCGTGAGCTGGGCCGGAAGGTGTCCCGTAACGGCAGGCGCGTTCCAGTCTTGCCCGAGCGCGGATCTTCGCTTCGGCCGAATTCAAGGGAGGCCTCGATTGCCTCGGCGTCTCCGCGGCAGGGGGCCAACGTCAGTGAGCCGTGCAGCGAGGGTGAAGCCGCCGGTCGCGTCGGCGGAGGACGGCCTGTCGCCGAAGTGGAGCCTCGCGCTCGCGGGACTGTCGGCGGCACAGCGCAAGGACATCCGCAGCCGGATGCGGACCATGACCCTGCCGCCACGCTCCATCCTGTCCCGGCAGGGCGCGCCCAGCGATACGATGGTGGTCCTCGAGGACGGCCGTGTCAGGCTGCTGCAGGCGCAGCCCAGCGGCGAGCAATTTACCTTTGGCGTGTTCGTCGGCGGCACGATCCTCGGCCTCGCCGCGCTGGTGCTCGACCAGCCGCGTATCCTCACCGCCGAGACCATCGACCAGGTCGTGGTCTCGGTGATGCCGCGGCGGGATTTTGTCGTCTGCACCCGGAGCGTGCCCGGTTTCCTCGACAACATCACGCGGCTGCTGGCGCTGCTCTCGGTCGAGAGCATCGAGCGCACCGGCCCGCAGGCTCTGGATGACGCCTGGGTGCGTCTCGGCAGCATCCTGACCTCGCTCGCCCGCAACGACAGCCGCAATTCATGCCCGACGATCACGGGGCTGACCCAGGAAGACCTGGCCAGCATGGTCGGCGTCAGCCGTTCCTGGATCGGCGCTGCCCTTGCCGAGTTCGAGCGGATGTCGCTGATCTCCAAGCGCCGCAGCAGGATCACGATCGAGCAGCCCGTGCGTCTGGCCGAATTCATCGCATCAGCGCGCCGCCGCCTTCCGGACGATATCGACTGCGCCAAGCCACGCCATTTCAAGAATGAGGACCGGGAATGACCGTCTATGTGATCGCACTGGTGAAGTTCACGCAGGAAGAATACTACCGCCGCTACCAGTCCCGCTTTGCCGGCGTGTTCAAGGCTTTCAACGGCCGCCTGCTGGCGGCCGATGAGAGGCCGAAGGTTCTCGACGGCGAGTGGACGCGCGACAAGGTCGTGATCATGGAATTTCCCGATGAGGCGGAGGCGACCCGCTTCCTCGACTCGCCGGCCTATCAGGAAATATCCAGGGATCGCATCGCGGGCGCGACCGTGCTGTCACTGCTGGTGAAGGGGCTGCCATCGCCGCCATGAGCAGGCACGGATGGCCACGCCGGGACCGTCGGTGGCGCTGCTGAGACTCAGGCAACGTCGGTAGAAAGCGAGACGTTCTTCCACGCGTCGAATTCGGCCTGCAGCAGCTTCATCTTGTCCTCGACCAGCCGCACGGCATCGCTGCCGAGCAGCAGATGCGCCGGCGGATCGGCCGATAGTGCGAGTTTCAACATGGCCTGCGCGGCCTTGTTGGGGTCGCCGACCTGCCGGCCACTCATTTCCATGCGGCGCTTGCGGATCGGGTCGATGAGAGCGTCATAGTCTGCGATCGACCGCTCCGCCCGTACCATCGATCGTCCGGCCCAATCGGTGCGGAAGCTGCCGGGTTCGACCGCGGTGACCTTGATGCCGAGGTCCCTGACCTCCTTGCCGAGGGTTTCGGATATACCTTCCAGCGCGAACTTGCTGCCGTGGTAGTAACCGAGACCGGGCATCGTGATGATCCCGCCCATCGACGTGATGTTGAGGATGTGCCCGGCGCGCCGCTTGCGCATGAAGGGCAGCACCGCCTGGATCATCGCCACCGCGCCGAAAACGTTGACCTCGAATTGGCGCCGCAGGTCGTCGATCGAGGATTCCTCCAGAATGCCCTCGTGGCCGTAGCCGGCATTGTTCACCAGAATGTCGATTGCGCCGATCCTGTGCTCGACGTCGGCGATGGCGGGCGCGATGGCCCCGCTGTTGGTGACGTCGAGGATCACCGCGTGCACGCCTGCGCCGAGCGCTTCGAACGCCTGCTTGTCGTTGGCGTTGCGCACGGTGCCGGCGACGGTATGGCCGTCGCTCAATGCAGCCTCGGCCAACGCGCGGCCGAAGCCGGACGAAACGCCCGTGATGAGGAAAGTCTTTGCCATGGGAGATGTCCTTCAGATCGAGATTGCGGGCTCGATATAGGCGACTTGATTAGTGCAATAGTCGGCATAGAGTGGCATGACCTGATGCAGATAATCGAACAATGCAGCATGCTGGCCTTTTCGAGCTGAACGCCGTCGTCGCGATTTCGACCCATCGCAGCTTTCGCGCGGCCGCGACCGAACTCGGCATTTCACCGTCGGCGTTGAGCCATGCGATCGCCGCCCTGGAGAAGCGGCTTGGCGTGCGTCTCATCAATCGGACGACGCGCAGCGTCGCGCTGTCGGAGGCGGGAGAGCGCTTCCTCGCCAGGGTCAGTCCCGCGTTGCGCGAAATCGCCGGCGCGATGGAGGATGTCAACGAGTTCCGGGATACGCCCGCGGGAACGCTGCGCATCAATTTGAAGGAGCGCGCCGCGCACCAGATCCTCCGTCCGGTCGTTGCAAGGTTTCTGCGGCGCTATCCAGACATGAACGTTGAGCTGTCCCTGGAGGGGCGTCCCATCGATATCGTCGCGGAAGGTTTCGATGCCGGCATCCGGCTGGCCGAAGCCGTACCGCAGGACATGGTTGCGATCCCTTGCGGTCCGGACACGCGCTTCATCGTCGTTGGCGCGCCCGAATATTTCGCGCGCACTTCTGTGCCGCGTTCTCCGCTCGATCTCCTCGCCCATGAATGCATTCGCAGGCGGATGCCGAGCGGAAAGCTCTATCGCTGGGAGTTCGAAAAGCGCGGCGGCGAGCAGATGGTGGTGGATGTCCGGGGCAGGCTGACCCTCGACGGTGACATTCTGATGGTCGAAGCCGCTCTCGAATGCCTGGGACTGGCGTTCGTCAGCGATTTTTGGGTGAGGGGGCATCTTGCCGCCGGCACTCTGCGCGCAGTGCTGGACGACTGGACGCCGCCATTTCCCGGCTTGCGTCTCTACTATCCGCGGCACCGGCACATGACGGCCGGCCTGCGTGCTTTCGTCGACATGATACGGGAGGAGACGAAGTCGGCCGCCAGGGGTGGGGAGGCCCACGCACCTCCGGCCAAGCGATCGGGCGATCGTCGCAAGCGCGCTTGAGCTGTCAAAATTGGGGTCCGGCGAAACGGCCAGCTACAGATGCGGCACCACTTCGATGCTTGCCTTGAGAAGCGCTGAAGCCGGCGAGCCGTTCATCAGCTCGTAGGAAAATCGCGTCTCGAAATAGTCGCCGCCGAGAAAGCCCTTGTTCGGGCTGTAGGCGGTGCTGCTCTCGTTGTCAGCCCAATATTTTCCGCGCTTGGGACTGACGAGAATCTTCTGCGGGCGCATCGGCCCCAGCGAGCCATAATTGATCCGGCACACGTGATCTTGCAGCACGATGATCTTGACGGCGACCGTACAGTCCGGGCAGAGGCTGATCCTTGGGACGCGGAAATTCGGGTGTGCCTCCCGGCGGCAGGTCGTGGTCCCAGGTGATTTCGCCGTCCTCGACCTTGAGATCGCAGACCAGTGGCAGCAGGTACCCGCAGGTCATCGCGTCAACGAATGGCGGGCAGCGCTTGATGGTGTCCTCGTCGTGCAGGTTGATCGAGGAGAAGGTCGTTGCCGGCATGGTCTTGAGCCAGTCGGGAACACCTTGCGCTGCCGGGACCGGTCGCGGGATCAATCCTTCGAGCTGTTCCGGACAGCGAAATTTGAGCGTCAGCTTGTTGTTGTTCGTCATTGGGCGCTCCACTGCGCCCGATCGACCTACATGATGATGTCGTGAATTCTCGCTCACGATCGATTGATGGCGACCTCAGCCATGCGTCAGACAAACGCCAATCCGTTGCCGCCCTCATCGAAAGCAGGGGCAGACACAATCTGAAGCACACGGGAAACGCCGGGCGCTAGCTCACGAGATACTTCGCCACCGCCGGCTCGTTCCATTCGATGCCGAGCCCGGGACCGCGGGCGGTGACTGCGCCGTCCGTGACCTCGGCAGGCCTTGCGAGGATCGCGCTCGCGAAGTCGAGGAACTCGAGCCAGTGCGCAGTCGGCGTCACCGCGAGCAGATGCGCGCTGATCTCCGCGAACAAATGGCTCGACATCGGGATCGACGCTGCATCGGCCTGTCCCGCGACCTGCATCCAGCCGGTGACGCCGCCGACCTTCATCACGTCGGGCATGATGAAGTCGGATGCGCCGGCTGCGATCGCCTCGGCGAAGCCGCGCGGAAACCACCAGTTCTCGCCGGCCTGGATCGGCGTCGGCGAGGTCTCGCGGACCCTGGCGTGGCCGGACAGGCTTTCCTGCGGCACCGGCTCCTCGATCCAGTGCAAATCGTAGGGCGCAAGCCGGGCGATGCGGCGAGTGGCTTCCGTGGGATCGAGCGACTGGTTGAAATCGATCATCAGCGCGATGTCGGGGCCGAGCGCGGCGCGCACGCCCTTCACGACGCGCTCGTCGTTGGCGGCATCGCCGTCGCCACCCTTGATCTTGATGCCCTTGAATCCCTGGTCGAGCGAGCGGCGCAGCGCGCGCTCGTCGGCAACGGGATCGACCGCACCGTAGCTGTCATAGGCCTTGATCGGCTTTGCCGAGCCGCCGAGCAGCTCGACCAGCGGCCGGCCGGCGAGTTGGCCGAGCACATCCCAATAGGCCATGTCGAGGCCCGACACGGCCATCCCGACCAGACCTTGGGCGCCGAGTAGCCTGAACCTGGCGTCCATCGCCTTCATCAGATCGAACGGGGCGACTGGCCTGCCGATCAGCTCGCGTCCGATCTCCTCGATCAGATAACAGAGAGGGTGAAGTGTGAGCTTGCTGTAGGCGAAGATGTAGGTGCGGCCGGTAACGCCTTGATCGGTCTCGACATCGATCAGCACCAGCGGACCGGAATCGATCAGGCCAAACGCGGTCTTCACAGGACGCTTGAGCGGCACCACGACGCTTCGTGCCTTCACTCCGCGAATCGCGGCAACGGTCTGGCTCATCGGTGTTTCCTTCAGGTGGCTTCCACTTCTTGTTATTGGACACCGTACCATCGCAGCAGCCGCGGCGCGGTCCAATCGGTCGCGACCTGCTCGATCAGGTAGCGGCCCGGATATTCGGCGAGGAAGGCGATGCGCTGAGTCTGGCCCGGTTCGACCGCGAGCGTGTCGAGCCAGAACGGCTTCCAGCCATCGTCGAGCCGGTCGAGCAGACGGAAATGATGGCCGTGCAGATGAAAGACGTTTGCGATCGCGCTTTGGTTGGTCAGGGTCAACACGACGGTTCGGCCGGTCTTGGCCTGAAAGGCCGGAGCGGTTGACGGCTTGAAGTCCGCTGGGCGGAACCACTCGGTCGGCGCGCCGAGCGCCAGATCGAATCGGGCAGCGCCCTTGAGGTCGAACTGCGCGGGCATGTCGTTGCCCGGCAGCGGTGGGGCCGGCGGGAACGGCGCCGTTCGGATCGGCGGTTCGTTCGAGACGGCGAGCTTGCCGACCGGACGGGCTTGCTTGCCGTCGTGCAGCAGGATCGGGAAGCTGGTTCCGGCCGGACCGATCGCATCGACAAAGACATCCGTGCGGCTGCCGGGCGCCAGCACCAGCGCGCCGTTGCGGGCCTGGAACGGCTCGGCCGGCTGGCCGTCGATTGCCATCACCCGGACGTCGAGGTTCTCGAGCTTCACCGCCAGCACGCTGCGTTGGCTGCCATTGATAAAGCGGAGTCTGAGGCGGGCATTGGCCGGGGCCGAGATATCGTATGAGGTCTTGCCGTTAATTGTATGAATTTGCGTGGAATCTTTCGGATCTCCTCCAGGCGGGATTGCGGTTCCATCGGGCTGCAGGCGCCACTCCTCGATCAGCAGGACCTCGTCCCGATCGACCGCCACGGGCGAGGCGCCGGTTACGATCAGCGGACGCGGGCGCGCCGGCGCCGTGCCATCCCCGAACAGCGGCTCGCACAGGAAGGTGCCGGCATGCCGTAGCGGGAGCTGGAAGGTATCCTTTGCGCCGGTGGCAAGCGGCGCCCGGGAGGCCAGCGGCTCCGCGGCCGGGACGCCATCGAGCCCGCGGCAATCGAGCGCGGCAGCAACCGGCAACTCGTTGCCGAAGGTCACGTCGAGGACCTCGCCGCGCCTGAAGCGGAGATCGCCGCTACCGAGCGACCACACCGAGGTCTCTGGGATGCCTGGACGAAGCGAGATGCGGTCGGCTTTGGCCTGGAGCGCGACCGCGGTCCGGCCCTGCGCCGAGCTGGCGGCCGGCCAAGCGGGGCAAAGCGCCGCCGCGCCGAGGCCGGCGATCAGGTCGCGCCGGGTGAGGGAAAATTCGGGACTTGCTGCGGGGCTTGCCATCCGGCCGATGCGGACCATTTTCAGATGTACCTGTCCAGTCGCGATCGGTCGCAGGGCGGGCTCTCCAGCGGCCATTTTTTTGCTGCGAACCGGTGGGCGCATGTTATAAGCCCGGCCGCCCGCGGCATCGCGGCCGGACTGGATGCTTTTCGCGCGGGCGTGGCGGAACTGGTAGACGCGCTGGATTTAGGTTCCAGTGACGAAAGTTGTGGGGGTTCGAGTCCCTCCGCCCGCACCAAGCGCTTACAGCGTTTGCATGACGAATTCTTGGAGAACCTTGGGCCCCGCAGGGGACGAGGGTTCGCCGAACCCACAGACGTTAGGCCGCAAGGCTCACCGTCGAACAGATTGACACTGCCACGGCCGCTCGGGCCGCGGCAAAAGCGGAAGAAGATTGATACCATGCAGGTCACCGAGACCCTCAACGAGGGACTGAAGCACGAATTCAAGATCAGCGTTCCGGCATCCGATCTCGATGCCAAGGCGGGCGCCAAGCTGGTCGACCTCAAGGACAAGGTCCGTCTCAACGGCTTCCGTCCCGGCAAGGTGCCGGTGGCGCACCTGAAGAAGATCTACGGCCGCTCGGTCATGGCCGAGACCATCGACCAGACCATCAGCGACACCAACCGGCAGATTTTCGAAGATCGCGGCTTCCGCCTCGCCGGCGAGCCGAAGATCACGATGCCGACCGAGAAGGACCAGGTCGAGGAATTGCTGTCGGGCAAGACCGACCTGACCTACACCGTCGCGATCGAGGTCGTGCCGCAGATCCAGCTCGCCGATTTCAAGTCGTTCTCGGTCGAGAAGCCGGTGGTCGATGTCTCCGACGCCGACGTCGACGATGCCATCAAGCGCATCGCCGAGGGCAGCCGCCCGTACAGCGCCAAGACCGAGGGTGCGGCCGAGAAGGGTGACCGCGTCACCATCAGCTTCAAGGGCACCATCAACGGCGAAGCCTTCGAGGGCGGCACCGGCGAGGGCATCCAGGTCGTGATCGGCGCGGGCCAGTTCATTCCGGGCTTCGAGGAGCAGCTGATCGGCATCGGCACGGGCGAGACCCGCACGCTGAAGGTTGGCTTCCCGAAGAACTACCTGAACGACAAGCTCGCCGGTCAGCCGGCCGAGTTCGAGACCACCGCAACGCTGATCGAGGCGCCCGGTGAGGCCACGATCGACGACGAGTTCGCCAAGACGCTCGGCCTCGAGTCGCTCGACAAGCTGAAGGAAGCCGCCCGCGAGCGCCTGACTGCCGAGTTCGCCGGCGCGACCCGCCAGAAGGTCAAGCGTGCGCTGCTCGACCGGCTCGACGAAAGCCACAAATTCGAGGCGCCGCCGTCGCTTGTCGCCGAAGAGTTCAACCTGATGTGGAACTCGATCAAGGCCGAGATGGACTCGACCGGCAAGAGCTTCGCCGACGAGAACACCACCGAAGATGCGGCCAAGGAAGAGTACCAGAAGATCGCCGACCGCCGCGTCCGCCTCGGCCTCGTGCTGTCGGAGATCGGCGAGAAGAACAAGATCACCGTGACCGACGACGAGGTCTCGCGCGCCGTGATCGAGCGCGCGCGCCAGATGCCGGGCCGCGAGAAGGAAGTCTGGGATTACTACCGCAGCAACGCCCAGGCGCTGGCCCAGCTCCGCGCTCCGATCTACGAGGATAAGGTCGTCGACTTCGTCCTGGAGCTCGCCAACGTGACCGAGAAGAAGGTCTCCAAGGATGAGCTGTTCAAGGATGAAGACGCCGAGCAAACTGCCGCTTGATTGCGGCACCGCGCGTTAATGATGAACCGCGAAAGCAGGCCTGGCGAGGGTCCCCCTCGCTAGGCGAGCCGACGCGAATCGGCTTGAACTTCTGCGGCCTGCCCAGGTGGCTAGTACGGCCAGTCCCGGTCTTGTCGGCCGGAAATTGGCCCATATCTGGGTTAAGCCTTAACGTTCTGCATCACCCCTAACCCTTGGGTTCTTTCATGCGCGATCCCGTTGAAACCTACATGAACCTCGTGCCGATGGTCGTCGAGCAGACCAATCGCGGCGAACGCGCCTACGACATTTTCTCGCGCCTGCTGAAAGAGCGCATCATCTTCGTGACCGGTCCGGTCGAGGACGGCATGTCGACGTTGACCGTCGCGCAGCTGCTGTTCCTCGAGGCCGAGAATCCGAAGAAGGAAATCTCGATGTACATCAACTCGCCGGGTGGCGTGGTGACGTCGGGCCTTGCGATCTACGACACGATGCAATTCATCCGTCCGCCGGTGTCGACGCTGTGCACGGGGCAGGCGGCCTCGATGGGATCCCTGCTGCTGGCGGCCGGCGAGAAGGACATGCGCTTCACGCTGCCCAACTCCCGGATCATGGTGCATCAGCCGTCCGGCGGCTTCCAGGGCCAGGCGACCGACATCATGCTGCACGCGCAGGAGATCCTGAATCTCAAGAAGCGCCTCAACGAGATCTACGTGAAGCATACCGGCCAGACCTACAAGGCAATCGAGGACGCGCTCGAGCGCGACAAGTTCCTCACCGCCGAGGACGCCAAGGCGTTCGGTCTCGTCGACAAGGTTATCGACAAGCGTCCGGAAGACCCGTCGGCGGCCAAAGCTGCCTGATCCGGACAGGCGACCTGAGGCGTCGGTGTGATCTCCACATTGACGCCTCACATAGTCGGCAAAGCAGGACGGTGGAGTACCCCGCAAGCGCATATGCGGGGGCAGAAAGTTCCGCTTTCGTGCTCATGGCCGGCCGTGGTAATCCCGCAACGTTCCGTGGATTTCGACGCGTATTCCACGTACGATCGTGGAAAATCACGGTATTGTCACGGTCTTGAGCCTGCCCCCCGATTAGCGAATTCTTGATAGTCGGGTGCCAGCATGGTTGGCTGTAATGCATCGGCTATGATCGCGGAGATTCGAATAAACCGTGATCCACACGGTCAGTATTGCGTAGGGTCTTTTTTGGTACGGAATTTGCTCTATCTACCTAATACTCCGGTTTTGTGCCGGATTGGGTCGATCTGGCAAACGAGGTCGAACGGCGGACGGAGATAATGAATGAGTAAGGTCGGCACGAGCGACGCCAAGAACACGCTATATTGCTCGTTCTGCGGCAAGAGCCAGCATGAAGTTCGCAAGCTGATTGCCGGACCGACTGTCTTCATTTGTGACGAGTGTGTCGAACTCTGCATGGACATCATTCGCGAGGAGAACAAGTCCTCGCTGGTGAAGTCGCGCGACGGCATCCCGACACCGAAGGAAATCTGCAAGGTGCTGGACGACTATGTGATCGGTCAGAGCCATGCCAAGAAGGTGCTATCGGTCGCCGTCCACAATCACTACAAGCGGCTTAACCATCAGACCAAGCACAACGACGTCGAGCTGGCGAAGTCGAACATCCTGCTGATCGGTCCGACCGGTTCGGGCAAGACGCTGCTCGCGCAGACGCTGGCCCGCATCCTCGACGTTCCGTTTACCATGGCTGACGCGACGACGCTGACCGAGGCCGGCTATGTCGGCGAGGACGTCGAGAACATCATCCTGAAGCTGCTGCAGGCCGCCGACTACAACGTCGAGCGCGCGCAGCGTGGCATCGTCTATATCGACGAAATCGACAAGATCAGCCGCAAGTCGGACAATCCCTCGATTACCCGCGATGTGTCGGGCGAGGGCGTCCAGCAGGCGCTGCTGAAGATCATGGAAGGTACGGTGGCCTCGGTCCCGCCGCAGGGCGGCCGCAAGCATCCGCAGCAGGAGTTCCTGCAGGTGGATACCACCAATATCCTGTTCATCTGCGGCGGTGCGTTCTCGGGCCTCGAGAAGATCATCTCCGCGCGCGGCCGTTCGACTTCGATCGGTTTCGCGGCGCAGGTGCTGGCGCCGGAGGATCGCCGTACCGGCGAGATCTTCCGTCACGTCGAGCCGGAAGATCTGCTGAAGTACGGCCTGATCCCGGAATTCGTCGGCCGTCTGCCCGTCGTGGCGACGCTGGAAGACCTCGACGAGGCCTCGCTGAAGAAGATCCTGACCGATCCGAAGAACGCGCTGGTGAAACAGTACCAGCGGCTGTTCGAGATGGAGAACATCGAGCTCACCTTCGCCGACGAGGCGCTTGGCGCGGTTGCCCGCAAGGCGATCGAGCGCAAGACCGGTGCGCGCGGCCTGCGGTCGATCCTGGAGAGCATCCTGCTCGAGACCATGTTCGACCTCCCGGGCCTCGAAGGCGTCGAGGAAGTCGTGATCTCGCGCGAGGTCGTCGAAGGCACGGCGCGTCCGCTCTACATCTACGCGGATCGTTCCGATCGCGCCGTCGAGAGCAGCGCGAGCGCCTAAGGCGCAACTTTCTGTTGGCGCAATTGACGCGGCTGCCGGTGATCCGGCGGCCGTTGTGGCGCAGCAGCAGCGGCCAGTTTCGCGTCGCAGTAAATGCCTGTTTAGCCTATATTTCCCGGCACTTCTCAGACTTGACACCCCCCCGCCTGATAGCCACCTAATGCTATCGGTGAGGGATCTCATGTGTTGAGATTCGTCGCTTTACGATGCGGAATATGTGGCTGCTGACGGCAATCTAATTCCGGATCACCAAGGCACCTTGTGGCGGTTGCGCAAGCAGGCGGACTGCGTGCAAGGGGGCAAAACAAAAGGATAAGGCCATGACGACCTCAAAACCCCGGCCAACGATCGTCCACGGCGAAAGCCACTCCTATCCGGTGCTGCCGCTCCGCGACATCGTCGTCTTCCCGCACATGATCGTGCCTCTCTTCGTCGGTCGCGAGAAATCGATCCGCGCGCTCGAAGAGGTGATGAAGAACGACGCGCTGATCATGCTCGCGACGCAGAAGAACGCGTCCGATGATGATCCGGCTCCCGATTCAATTTACGAGACCGGTACGCTCGCGAGCGTGCTGCAGCTCCTGAAACTGCCCGACGGCACCGTGAAGGTGCTGGTCGAGGGCCTCGAGCGCGCGCGTGTCGAGAAATATTCCGACCGCAGCGAGTACTACGAGGCGACCGCGGTCGCGCTCGCCGACACTGACGCCAACTCGGTTGAAGCCGAGGCCTTGGCGCGTTCGGTCGTGTCCGACTTCGAAAGCTATGTGAAGCTGAACAAGAAGATCTCCGCCGAAGTCGTCGGCGTGGTTCAGGCGATCACTGATTTCGCCAAGCTCGGCGACACCGTTGCCTCGCATCTCGCGGTCAAGATTGCCGATCGACAAGCGATCCTGGAGACGTTGTCCGTCACCCAGCGCCTGGAGAAGGTGCTCGGCCTGATGGAGAGCGAGATCTCGGTGTTGCAGGTCGAGAAGCGCATCCGCTCGCGCGTCAAGCGCCAGATGGAGAAGACCCAGCGCGAGTATTACCTGAACGAGCAGATGAAGGCGATCCAGAAGGAGCTCGGTGACGACGAAGGTCGCGACGAGCTGGCCGATCTGGAGGAGAAGATCTCCAAGACCAAGCTCTCCAAGGAAGCGCGCGAGAAGGCCCAGCACGAGCTGAAGAAGCTGCGCCAGATGTCGCCGATGTCTGCAGAAGCGACCGTCGTGCGCAACTATCTGGATTGGCTGCTGTCGATTCCGTGGGGCAAGAAGTCCAAGGTCAAGAAGGACCTCGAGGCCGCGCAGGCGGTGCTGGACTCCGATCACTACGGGCTCGAGAAGGTCAAGGACCGTATCGTCGAGTATCTCGCGGTGCAGTCGCGCGCCAACAAGCTGACCGGACCGATCCTGTGCCTGGTCGGGCCTCCCGGCGTCGGCAAGACCTCGCTCGGCAAGTCGATCGCGAAGGCGACCGGCCGCGAGTTCGTGCGCGTGTCGCTCGGCGGCGTGCGTGACGAGGCCGAGATCCGCGGTCACCGCCGCACCTATATCGGCTCGATGCCCGGCAAGATCATCCAGTCGATGCGGAAGGCGAAGACCTCGAACCCGCTGTTCCTGCTCGACGAGATCGACAAGATGGGCGCCGATTTCCGTGGCGATCCGTCGTCGGCGCTGCTTGAGGTCCTGGACCCCGAGCAGAACTCGACCTTCAACGACCATTACCTGGAGGTTGATTACGACCTGTCCAACGTGATGTTCATCACGACCGCGAATACGCTGAATATTCCGGGACCGCTGATGGACCGCATGGAGATCATCCGGATCGCCGGCTACACCGAGAACGAGAAGGTCGAGATCGCGCGCAAGCATCTGATCCCGAGCGCGCTCTCCAAGCACGGTCTGGACTCCAAGGAATGGTCGATCGACGACGCGGCCTTGCTCTTGATGATCCGCCGCTACACCCGCGAAGCGGGCGTGCGTAACCTGGAGCGTGAGCTCTCCACACTGGCCCGCAAGGCGGTGAAGGAGCTGATGATCTCCAAGAAGAAGTCGGTGAAGGTCACCGAAGCGAACATCGAAGAGTTCCTCGGCGTTCCGAAGTATCGCTTCGGCGAGATCGACGACGAGGATCAGGTCGGTATCGTCACGGGTCTGGCCTGGACCGATGTCGGCGGCGAGCTGTTGACCATTGAAGGCGTCATGATGCCCGGCAAGGGCAAGATGACGGTCACGGGCAATCTGCGCGACGTGATGAAGGAGTCGATCTCGGCGGCGGCGTCCTATGTCCGCTCGCGCGCGATCGTCTACGGCATCGAGCCGCCGATGTTCGACCGCCGCGACATCCACGTTCACGTGCCGGAGGGCGCAACGCCGAAGGACGGTCCGTCCGCCGGCGTGGCGATGGCCACCGCGATCATCTCGGTCATGACCGGCATTCCGGTCCGCCACGATGTCGCGATGACCGGCGAGATCACGCTGCGTGGTCGCGTGCTGCCGATCGGCGGTCTGAAGGAGAAGCTGCTGGCTGCCGCGCGCGGTGGCATCAAGACGGTGCTGATCCCGGAGGACAACGCCAAGGATCTCACGGAGATTTCCGATGCGATCAAGGGCGGCATGGAGATCATTCCGGTCTCGCGGCTGGATGAGGTCGTCGCCAAGGCGCTGGTCCGCGTGCCCGCACCGATCGTCTGGGAAGAGGAGACCAGCAAGGTCGACGTCAAGCCCGACGCTTCGGACGAAGCTTCCGGCGGCCTGACGGCGCACTGAAGCGAGCTCCGATCGACATAAGAAGACGGCGCCTTCGGGCGCCGTTTTTGTTTCAGAGCGTTTTTGAGCGAAGTGCAAGCGTCGCCCAACGACGTGGTCGAGCACTGAAATCGATGATACATCGTTGACGGTCGAGCTACGGGGCTTGGACCTCGTCTGCCGCGAATCCAGAACTGACGCGCCGTGAGACGGCGCTCCCAATATGAAAGCGGAAATCACCTTCGATCTGATCATGACCGAAGACATGAGTTTTGTTGAAGGTTGTTATCGATTGGCAGGCGGAGCCTGGGAAGTTTTTGTCTTTACTCACTTGAGATGTGGCCCGTACGGGGTCGGAGTGTGGAAAGACTTGACCTGGAGTAGCGGCGTAAAAGGGCTAAATGCGGTAATGCCGGCTGAGATAAAACTGAACAAAGCTACGGTTTCGAACGTTCTGTCTCAGGCGTTGGGTGTTACTGAGTGGTTTGAAGTTCGAGGTCCGGATTCCATTATGCTCAGATGATGTTGCCTCCATGGCATGAACTCATCGATCCGACTCTACTCCCTCTTCTCGATGACGAAGTTGCCGATCGCTCCGAGTGCCATCAGCACGCTGGTGCCGAGGAACACCGCGCGCATGCCGATATGGCCGCCGATGAATCCGCCGGCGAGCGGGCCGATCACCTGGCCGGCATATTGCGCCGAGATCGAATAGCCCAGCATGCTGCCGGTGACCGTGTCAGGCACGTTGTGCCGGATCACGCTTGCGATGCAGGGCAACAGGCCGCCGAGCGCGAGCCCCATCAGGAAGCGGAGTAGGATCAGCTGCCAGCCGCTGACCACGAAGGCCTGCGGGATCAGCAGCAGCGCCGAGGCCGCCAGGCAAATGGTGATGATCCGCCAGTGGCCGACGCGATCGGCGAGCTTCCCGAGATGCGACGACGACAGCAGGCTGCCGAACGCCGCTGCCGACATCACGAGGCCGGCGATGAATGTCACCTGCGGCGTCTCGACGAGCTGCGCGACATAGACCGTGATGATCGGCTCGATCGACATATTGGCGATCATCAGCAGCAAGCCGGTGCCCCACATCGCGATGACAGGACGCTTGTCCGGAACCAGCGACCAGCCGCCACGCGATTTGCCGCCTTTGACCGACCTCGGGCGCGCCTCCTCGCGGATCAGGAAAGTGGTGCCGAGGAAGGTGATGAAGATGACGCCGCCGATCAGGAAGAAGGTCGCGCGGATGCTGATCAGGCCCGGCAGCACGCCGCCGATCAAGGGACCTACCAGGCTGCCGGCCATGATGCCGGCCGACAGCACGCCGATCGCCCAGCCCGACCGCGCCTTTGGCGTCTGCGACGCGATCAGCACGGTCGAGCCCGAGGCGTAGCCGCCGAGCAGGCCGGTCAACAGCCGCAAGCCGACCAGTTCATAGACGTTGTGCGCCATGCCGATCAGCGACATGGCGACCGCCATGCCGAGGCTGGCGCGGATCAGCATCAGCTTGCGGCCATAACGATCAGCAAGCCGTCCCCACAACGGCGCCGTCAGCGCCGCGCTGAAGAAGGTCGCGCCGTAGGCTACGCCCGACCATTGCACGATGGCGGCATGGTCGGTCACGCCGAGTTGCTCGACGTAGAGCGGAAGGAACGGCAGCAGCAGCGTCATCCCCACGATGGTCGTGAAGGAACCGAACACGCAGACGATGAGGTTGCGCTTCCAGGGGCCGGCGTCGAGGGCCGCTTCGCGATCAATCTCCATGTTCATGTCAGCGCAGCCCGATCACGGCGAAGCCGCGCGCCCGCAGGCCACGACGGTCTTCGTTCAGCGAACGCAGCAGGCGATCGCGGGTGTCGGTGATGTGGTCGGCGGCTTCGCGCGCGGCGGAATCCGGATCGTTGGCCTTAATGAAGCCGAGAATGCGCCGGTGCTCGCGCCAGGCCTGCTCGCGCGAAGGTTCGGTCCACACTTCGAGCCAGCGCGCCCGCGACAGCCGGGTCATGGCGCCGGCGATTGCCTTGACGATGAAGGGGTTGCCGGAGAGGCGTGCGATCTCGACATGGAAATCGGTGCCGACCCGGTGCCACTCCTCGCGCGGCGCGCCGGACTGACAGGCGTCCAGCATCTCCTCGACGCCGGCGATGTCGGCCGCGCTCGCCCGCGCGCAGGCGAGGCGGACCGCCGTCGTCTCCAACGGAATCCTGAACTCCGCCAGCGCTTCGAGTTCACCGAGGTCGATCGGCGCGACGATCCAGTTGCGGCCGTCACGGCGGACCAGCTCTTCGCCTTCGAGCCGCACCAACGCGGCGCGGATCGGCGTGCGCGATCCCTCGAACCGGCTCTCGAGCCAGCGCTCCGTCAGCCGCTCGCCGGGGCCGAGGTCGAGCGAGAGGATCATCTCCCGGAGCTGGTCGTGAATCTGGAGCATCTGCGACATGGCGGGCCTGCGGGTCCGGGAGCGGAGTTTCGGAATTTTGTCGACGTATCCCGAATTTGTATCCCAAACAATCCCGATTTGGGATACCAGCATTGTCCCAGCGCGCAGCCCGACCGTGTGCCGGATGCCTTGCGGGCCGCATCCCCGGGAACGACCTCTTGGCGACCGCCTTGTTGCGCGATGGTTGACTTGGGAGAACGCAGATGCAGATCGACGGGCAATGTCATTGCGGGGCCGTGACCTATCAGGCGGAGATCGATCCCGAACGGGTCTCCATCTGCCATTGCACGGACTGCCAGGTGCTGACCGGCTCGCCCTATCGTGTCACGGTGATCTGCGCCGCCGAGCAGGTCCGGCTGACCGGAGGGGCTCCGAAGGTCTACGATAAGCGGGGTGATAACGGCCGGATCCGCTTCCAGCACTTTTGTGGCGATTGCGGTTCCCCCTTGTTCACCAGCGGCGAGGATGGCGGTCCCGACGATTGGGGGATCCGCTGGGGCAGCATTCGCCAGCGCGGCGAATTGACCCCGCGACGCCAGGTCTGGTGCCGCTCCGCCGCACCCTGGATCAATGATCTCAAGGGATTGCCGGCGCGGCCCAAGGATTGAATGCCCAAGGCTTGAAGCCCAAGGGCTTGAAGCCCAAGCCTTGAAGCCTACGGATTGAGGCCTTGCGGCCCTCGCGACCTTGCGCCCGAGGGGCGGGCGAGGCTAAAGAGGCGCGCAGGTAAGGGCGGCTAGCTCAGCTGGTTAGAGCATCTCGTTTACACCGAGAGGGTCGGGAGTTCGAATCTCTCGCCGCCTACCAGCCTTCGACGATGTGGTTCTGGCGGATCAATCGCGGCTCCTGAACGGCATGACCCAATCCGTAGCGGCGTTGATATTCTTTCTTGCGACAACGTGTTCCGCGTCTGCAGCTGAATCGGCCTGGGATGTTCTGAAACGCTTTGGCCTGACAGGCGTCTGGGCGGACGACTGCAGGCAGCCAGCGTCGGTAGACCACTTTCGTACGATCTACTCCGAGGATGCCGACGGGCTTGCGAGGCGCGAGCTCGACTTCGGTATGAGATCGATTTATGCGACCTTTGTTGACGGCGCAGAGATGACGTCGCCTTCAATGCTGAAGATCACCATCCGCAACGCTGATCCGAAGTTCGAGAAATTCAATCAAAAGACGTTCTGGATCGTGCTGCTAAAGGAGGACGATCCTCAGACCAAAGGCGGATTCCGCATGCGGTACTTCAATTCCGTCACAACCGAAGGAAAGGTGGGCGTAAGGAACGGCCTGAGGCTTGGGAAGCCCAGCCCCTGGCTCTACAACTGCCGCAGCTCGATGTCGTGACGATTGGCGCCGACGCTGCTGCGATGCTATTCTCTGCGTCTAACCGGGAACTTGATGCATGCGCAAACTCGCCGCGATTTTTCTTCTCGCCATGATTGCCGGACCGGCATGGGCGCAGCAGGACCATGTTCAGCGCTATCGCGAAGAGATCGAGAAATCGCCGGCGGATGTGGCCAACGAGGCGCGGCAGCAGCGCGCCTACCAGCGCGCGCTCAGCGGCGTGCCGGACCAGAAGCCGACCGACCCGTGGGGCATTGCGCGCAGCAATGACGGACAGGCTGCCCCGAAGGGCAATGCCGCCAAGACGCCTGCGCCGAAGCAGGCCAAGCCGACGAGCGCTGCCGCCAAATAATCAGAGCGCGGACCAGGTCGATGAAGCATTACGTCTGCAAATTGGCCGGACCGCGCCCGACCTTTCCGCAGGACATGACGCCGCAGGAAGCCGCAATCATGCAGGCGCACGTCGCCTATTGCGGAGAATTGCTGCAAGCCGGCAAGGCGCTGATCTTCGGGCCGGTGGCCGATCCCGCCGGCGTCTGGGGACTGGGCGTGCTGCAACTACCTGACGATGCCGATCCGCAGGAGATCGTCGCCAACGATCCCGTCGTCAAGGCCAATGCCGGATTCACCTATCAGGTGATGCCGATGCTGCGCGCGGCGACGCGCGAGACTTGCTAGAATCTGTGGAAGCTTCTCAACAAGGTTGGATCGCATGAACGCAGGCCATCCGCAGAACGCCGATCAGATTGCATATTGGAACGGGCCGGGCGGTCAGCGTTGGGCGTCCAGGCAGGCCGCGCAGGATATCGTGCTGCAGCCGGTGCTCGACCTCCTGATCGATCGCGCCGCGCCGAAGGCCGGTGAGCGCATCGTCGATGTCGGCTGCGGCAGCGGCGCCTCGAGCTTCGCGCTTGCCGCAAAGGTCGCGCCCGATGGCCGCGTGCTTGGCGTCGACGTCTCGGAGCCGATGCTGACGCGGGCGCGACAGAGCGCGCCCCAGGGATTGCCGGTCGAGTTCACGCTTGCGGACGCGACCGTCTATCCGTTCGCCGGCGAGAGCTTTGATCTGCTGGCCTCGCGCTTCGGCGTGATGTTCTTTGCCGATCCGGTGGCGTCGTTCACCAATTTGCACGGAGCGATGCGGAAGAGCGGACGGCTCGCTTTCGCGTGCTGGCAGGAGCCGCGTGAGAATCCGTTCTTCCTGGCGCCGCTGCAGGCGGTCTACAAGCACGTGCCGAAGCTGCCGCAGCTCGGCCCTGAAGACCCCGGTCCGTTTTCGTTTGCTTCCGAAGCCCGGGTGAAGCGGATCCTCGGCGAAGCCGGCTTTTCCAGCATTGCCATGGAGCCGTGCAAGGTCGAGCTCGATATCGCGATCGGGCGCGGAATCGACACCGCGGTCCAGAGCGCACTCGAGATCGGGCCCGCCAGCCGCGCGCTGGAAGGGCACCCGGATGAGGTTCGTTCCGCCGCCGTCAACTCGATCCGCGAGGCGTTGGCGCCCTTCGTCAAAGGCGATTCCGTGCCGCTGCCTGGTGCGATCTGGATCGTGGCGGCGCGGGCGTCGTAGCGAAGCCAGCCGGCAGCTATTTGAATTGGGCGCGGCACGCCGGGCTGAGATGGCGCTTGTTCCGCTCCATGCATGCGGTGATTTTCCTGACGTTCGGAACGAACTCACGGCAGAGCTTCATGGCGTCGGCTCGACAGGCTCTTCGTTGTTCTGCCGTGCCCGAGTTGGCCTGCGCATTCCCTGCAAGGGCTGTGACGGCTAATGCTGCCAATAGCGCGATCGCGGCGGACCGGGAGCCGCGGATTTCTCGGTTCGTCGCGCAAGCGCTTCGCATCATGATCGCATTCTCCATCTTACCTAAGCAGGACCAACGCCGGCTTTCTGCTCCCAGATCATCGCCAGGTGGACGATGGTTTGTACGGCCTTCTCCATATCCTGCCGGCTCACCCATTCGAGCCGCGAATGAAAGGCGTGCTCGCCGGCGAAGATGTTCGGGCAGGGCAGTCCCATGAACGAAAGCCGTGAGCCGTCGGTGCCGCCGCGGATCGAGGTCTTCACCGGCGTCAGCCCGGCGCGCTCGATCGCCTCGATCGCATAGGCAACGATCTGGGGGTGGCGATCGATCACCTCTTTCATGTTGCGATATTGCTGCTTGACCTCCATCCGGTAGGTCGAACGCGGATATCCCTTCATGACGTCCTGCACGATCTTCTCGAGCAGCGCTTCCTTCTGCTTCAGACCGGCTTCGGTGAAATCGCGCACGATGAAGTCGATCCGCGCATTCTCCAGCGCGCCCGAGATCGCGACCGGATGCAGAAAGCCTTCCTTGCCTTCGGTGGTTTCGGGCGAGCAGGTATCCTTGGGCAGGCGATCGACGATGGCGGCCGCGATCTTGATCGCGTGTTCCATCTTGCCCTTGGCGAAGCCCGGATGGGTCGCGACGCCTTCGATGATGATGCTGGCGCCATCGGCCGAGAAGGTCTCGTCCTCGATATGGCCCGCGGTCTCGCCGTCCATGGTGTAGCCGAAATCGGCGCCGAGCTTCTTGATGTCGACCTTGTCGACGCCGCGGCCGATCTCCTCGTCCGGCGTGAACAGGATCTTGATGGTGCCGTGCTTCACCTGCGGGTTGGTGACCAGGAAATGTGCGGCGTCCATGATCTCGGCGAGGCCGGCCTTGTTGTCGGCGCCGAGCAGGGTGGTGCCGTCGGTCGTGACGATGTCGTTGCCGATCTGGTTGGCCAGCGCTTCGTGCTCGGTCGCGCGGATCACCTGCGAGGCATCGGCCGGGAGCACGATGTCGCCGCCGCGATAATTCTTCACGACCTGCGGCTCGACGTTCTTGCCGGTGCAATCAGGTGAAGTGTCCATGTGCGAGCAGAAGCAGATCACCGGCACCGTCTTGTCGGTATTCGCCGGGATCGTCGCATAGACGTATCCGTGCGGATCGAGATGCGCGTCCGATATGCCCATCGCCTGCAACTCGGCGACCAGCAGGCGGCCGAGATTCTTCTGCTTCTCGGTGGAGGGGCAGGTCGGTGAATCCGGGTCGGACTGGGTGTCGATCACGACATAGCGCAGGAAGCGCTCGGTGACGGTGTGCTTGAAGTCGAGAGCCGGTGCCAGCATGAAGACCGCGCAGGGATGGAGAACAGGAATAAGACGATCAGGCGAAGGTGCTTCGCGCTAAGCAAAGCGCATCGAGAGACAACTCTACAACAGAAAAGCGCCATTCCGGGACCGCGTCGCGAGCCGGAATGGCGCTTGGTATCAAGCAAGTTAAGGACCCTAGACGGCTTCCTTGAGCTCCTTGGCGGCGCGGAAGGCAACCTTCTTGCTCGCCTTGATGTGGATCTGTTCGCCGGTTGCCGGGTTGCGGCCCATGCGGGCGGCACGCTTGCGAACCTGGAGGATGCCGAGGCCGACGATGCGAATCCGCTCGCCCTTCTTGAGGTGCTTGGTGATCCGGGTGACCATGTCGGTCAGGATCGCCTCGGCCTGCTTCTTGGACAGCTCCTGCTCTTCGGCGATGGCCGCCGCCAGGTGCTTCAGCGTGATCGTCGCCGGGGTCGCTGCTTTCTTCGCCATGTGTGGCCCTCCTCGTTGCTGAATGGCCGGATTGCTGCTTTCACGCGAATGGTGCGCCGTTCGCGTTCGGGAAAATGCGTCCGGAAAGGTCCTGAAACCGCCGGTTCTGGGAACGGGCAGCGCCGGGCCCGGCCACAGGAAACCGAGACGTATCAGGCCTTATTTGATTCGGGGCTTTGCTGACTACGCCGTTTTCCCTGAAAACAGGCGACAACGCGCGCCCACAACGCGAAAATGCCCGCGCTGTGCAGGGCTCCGCAACGCGCTTGACTATCGGGATGCGGGCCTTTATGCCCTCGGTCCTGCGCGGATCAATCCGATGATCGGCATCCGCGGGAGTAGCTCAGTTGGTTAGAGCGCCGCCCTGTCACGGCGGAGGCCGCGGGTTCGAGTCCCGTCTCTCGCGCCATCAATTAAAGCGCAAAATCAATCACTTGCCACCTTCGCGACGTTTTCGCTGAAGTTCCAAGAGTGTCATAAGGGGCGCCGTCATGACACTTTCGGCCGCCCTTTGTTCCAGTCGCTCGGCTCCGATCGCGCGTGCTTCATCGAAGCGCCGGACACTGGCGAAATTGACCGGGTTATAGGTCTTACGGAGCCGATTCGACGCGGAGACGGTGTTCGCCATCTTGTTCGATTGATCGGTGATTGAGCCGCCGCCGGCATCGCCTTCTACCGCTCCGGAGCGGCGCATATCGCCGAGCTGGCGCCATTCGTCCTTCCCAAATGCCAGCGCGCGCACCTTGGCGAAATCCTTCTCAAGTCGATCCTTGGTGTAGGGACGGGGCGCGATGTGGCGGCCACCACCGTGATCGCCGCCCCACTGGCCGGTCTTACCCTTGCGGCTCACCGGGCGGCCTCCGCGCGTCCAGAATAGGGGCGTCGCGTCGAGTAGGTCGACGCCGAGCTGATCGAGATAGGCAACCAGGATCGCGGTGGACCATTGCGAGAGGGTTGCCGCGGCAGCCCTGCCTGTCTTGGCTCGATCGAGACGGAAGAATAGGCCGACGCCATCACGGTCTGCCTGTCCGGCGGCGAGGGTCCGCGCATCAATCGGCGACAGCATCGAGTCCCACGCCACCGCCATGCAGGCGGCGAGGCCGTAGAAGTTGTTCCGCCAAGCCACTCGCACCAGCGTCAATACCTCACGGCGGACCCAGATTTCCTGTCGTGGATCTGGCGCGGAATTGGCGAATGCCTTGCCGGGGTCGGTGAGGCCGTCGCAGTAGCCGTGCATCGCCTGCATGCGACTCCACAACGCGCGCCAGACCTTGATCACCATGTGGCGCTCGGTGATGGAAACCTTGCTCTCGATCTCGGGGACGAGTCCCGTCGCGTTGCCGGTGACGGGATCGATGCGGAGGAAGTGTTCAGGCTGAATCGTTTTGGGGTCGCAGTCGCCGAAACGAGGGCCGAGCCACTTCCATGCACGCGGCCAGCTGTCGCGCTGTTCCTGCCTCTTGGTCCAGACCACACCCTTCGCCAACCGCTCGGCCTTCCGCAGCTCCATCGCGCGCTGATAGGCGTGACCGACGCTGCCACTTGGATAGCGCGCCAGCGTTGTTCTGGCGGGGGCTGATGCGTGCCCACTGCATCCGAAATCAGAATTCAATAGAAATTCTATCAATGGGGACGAAATGATCTCGATTCGTCAACTTAAGGCCGCGCGCGTGCTATTGGCCTGGTCGCAGGGGGACTTGGCTCGGGCCTCGGGAATATCTGAGCCGACAATTGCTCGCCTTGAATCGTCTGACGGGCCTGTAGGGGGTAGGCCAGAGACGGCCGCGGCCTTGGTCGGAGCCCTCGAAAAAGCCGGCATTGAGTTCATCCCGGAGAATGGAGGAGGGGCTGGGGTGAGACTTAAGAAAAAGAAGCGTCAGAGTCGGAGCCCCTCTTAGCGAAACGATTAACTGACATTCTCTCCAACGCCTCGAATTCAGTTCTACCGCCTTCGGCCGACCGATCTAACCCCCCAAGTCGATGCCTCAACTAGCAATTTGAGTTGGTTGCAGGTCCCCAAATAGCACGACCGACACCGCGGCTCTCCGGTGCGCCGGAGGATGATGGGAGCAATGTTCGACGGCGTATTGCCGGTTCAGATATCGAAGTCGTCATATCGCGATTGCCTGCTCGATCGACAATCCCGACTGCGAAGCCTGATGATCCGCGAGGCGGCCGAGCTCGAGGCCGCCTACGGCCGCGATACGATGCCGCGCGGGTTCCTAGGGCTGAATGCGGCGCTGTGCGAGCAGTACATGCACTTCATCGCCAATCGCCGCTGTGCCCAGGTCGGACTAACGCCGGTGTTCGCGGAGGCGGAGAATCCGTTTCCCTGGATGTCGGAGGCGATGGATCTGAAGAAGGAGAAGAACTTCTTCGAGACCCGCGTGATTGAATACCAGAACGGCGGCGCGCTGAGCTGGGAGTGATCGATGCCGCGGAATCTATGTTCGGTTCGCGGCTCGGTTGAGCGTGATAAATCCTCCTTCGTTTGTGCACCCTTGAGAGGGATAGCGCGTGCACACTCATCGGCATAGGTCGGCCATGTGCGCGTGGTAGATTCGGACATTTGAGCGAGTAAACCGGACATCTAGGCAATCAAGGCTGGAGGGCTGGCCTCTCTCTCAGGGCTCAACCGGCGAAGACGACCACTATGACCGATCCCCAAGTGGTTAGCAGAATGTTCGAGATCGGATAAGCGGGCGTGTAGCCGAGCACCACCACGGAGCTGCCGGAGCGCTCCTGTATGGCGGCCATCGCAGCCGTGACCGTCTGCGCTCCGGTCAATGCGCCGAGCAACAGGATCGGATTCATGCGCAACATGAAATGGCCGAAGCAGAAACCGACGATCTGCGGCAACAGGGTTACGATCATGCCGCCAAGGAGCAGGCCGATGCCCGACTCGCGTATGGCGGACAGGAAGATCGGGCCGGCATGAATCCCGGTCAGGCCGACAAAGGCCGCCAGCCCGAGTGACGTCATCAAGTTGACGGCGCCGTCGGGGATCCTGCCGAAATACGGCAGACGGGTGCGGAGATAGCCGACCAGAAGTCCGGCGAGCAGGGTGCCGACGCTGGTGCTCAGCGAAATCGTGATGCCGCCAACGGAAAAGCTCACGAGAACGCCGACGAGGCCGCCGAGGAAAATCGCGAGCCCCAGCACGACGAAATCGATGCCGGTGCTCGGCGCGACGATGACGCCGATGCTCTTGGCCGCATTCTTCACCACCGGTTCAGGACCCACGATGCGAAGCAGATCGCCGCGCTGCAGGACGACGCTGGCGGCAATGGGAAGCGCCTCGCCACCCCGACTCACCGAGCGCAGATAGAGACCACGTGCCCAGCTCTGCTCCGACGCCTGCTGGAGACTGCTGCCCGCGAGCTTCGGGTTGAGCAGGAACACGTCGGCCGAGACCAGCGGGATATCGAGCAGCTCCCGGTCCTCCATCTCCTCGCCGCGCTGGTCGATCAGCTCCACGACGATTTGGCGCGGAGCGGACAGCGCGACAACGTCGCCGGCCGCGAGCATGGTTCCAGGCTCCGCCTCGAGGATGCGCTCGCCGCGGCGAATGCGGTGGATGAACACGCGCTGTCCGGGCGCCCGCGCCTCGGCGGCCGCAACCGTCAATCCGACGATCGCCGCACGATCATCCAGCTGGTAGGCACGCATTTCGAATTTGCGCCAGGCGGACGCCAGGTCGGGTCTGGCGCGCGTGATACCCAGGGCCTGCTCCAGCTTGAGCGCCTCGGTCTTCAGATCGATCTTCAGCAGCGCCGGAACGACGATCGTGCAGAACGTGATTACGCCGGCATAGCCGAAGATGTAGCAGACCGCGTCGGCCACCGCGATGTGCGAGACGAACAACGCACGCTGAGCGTCGGACACGGGTAGCGAATTGACTGCATCTGTCGCCGTTCCCATCGCAGCGCTCTGGCTAAGCGCACCAGACAGTAGTCCGGCCGCAAAGCCGGGGTCGAGCCGCAGCACGCGTGCTACGACGATCGCCGCCGCAAGACCGGTGAAGCTCACGATAACGGCCATCAGCATCGGCTTCAGCCCGTCGCGCTTCATCGCCAGCACGAATTGCGGACCGACCGAGTAGCCCACCCCGAACAGGAACAGCAGGAACAGGAACGATTTGGTCATGCTGGAGACGGGCACATGCGCGAAATCACCGACCGCGAGGCCGGCGAAGAGCGCGCCAGTCACCGGGCCAAGGCTGAAGGCGCCGATCCTGAAGCTTCCGATCCAGTAGCCCGCCGCGATCACCAGGAACAGCGCAAGCTCCGGATAACGGACGAGGAACTGTTGCAGCCAGGCCAACATCGTCGCTCGCCGCGGCTAAGTCATCATCATCACCAGCACCATGCCCCAGATCGTCAGCAGCGTGTTTCCGACCGCGTAGGTGACGGTATAGCCGAGTCCGGGTATCTGGCTTTTCGCGCGGTCGTTGATCATGCCGAGCGATGCCGTGGTCGTACGCGCGCCGGAGCAGCATCCAAGCAGGATCGCGTCGTGGAAGCGGAACAGGTATTTGCCGACAAACATCGCGAGGATCAGCGGCACGGTGGTTACGACGACGCCCCAGAGGAACAGGCTGAAACCGAGCTTCTGCAATCCGGCGACAAATCCCGGTCCCGAGGAGATGCCGACCACGGCAATGAAGACGTTCAGGCCGACCGAGTTCATGAACCACACGGTGGGTGACGGGATGCGGCCGAAAGTCGGGTGCACCGATCGGAGCCAGCCGAAAAACAGGCCGGAGATCAGCGCGCCGCCGGAGGTGGATAGGGTGAGGGGCACGCTACCGATCTTGTAGACGAAGGCGCCGAGAAGGGCGCCGATCGCAATGGCTGCCCCGATGAACGCGACGTCGGCAATGTCGGTCGCGCGATCCGGCCGGCCCAGCATCTTTGTGGTGGCCGCGACATCGGACGTGCGGCCCACCAGGGTAACGATGTCGCCCCGATTGATCTTCGTGTTCGGCAGGATCGGGATCTCGGTCGCGATCGCGCCCCGGGCGATCCTGCGCAGGAAGACGCCGCGCGCGCCCGGCTCTTTCGCCAGTTCCTCCAGCGTCTTGCCATCGACGTCCTTGCTGGTCACGTAGACGTCGACGCCCTCGATCGGCACCGCCAGCAGCTCGCGATCGTCGACTTCCTCCGCCTGCTCGCCGATCAGTTGCACGAGCACGTCGCGGCGGCCGGCGACGGCGACGACATCGCCAGCATGGATCACGGCGTCGGACGTTGCCTCCACGATCGTGCCGCCTTGCCGCAGCCGGAGGACGAAGACGCGATGATCGGGCATCAGTGCCTCAGCCTGTTGGACCGTCTTGCCGACGACGGGACCGCGCTCGCGAACGCGGTAAGCGCGCAAATCGAATTGGTGCCACGCGGTCCCCGGGCCGCCCAGCTCCTTCTTGCCGCCATGCTCCTCTTCATATTTCTTGCATGCGGTCTCGAGATCGATGCCGAGCAGCGCAGGCCCGAGCAGTGCGAGCACGATTGCCGACCCAACCGTGCCGAAAATATATGTCACGGCATAGGCGACCGGCATCGCATCGAGCAGCTTCTTGGCTTCGTCGGCGGGCAGGCCAAGGCGATTGACCGCGTCGGTCGCGAGCCCCATCGACGCGGAGATCGTCTGCGAGCCGGCATAGAGCCCGACGGTCGATCCTACGTCGTAGCCGGCAAGCTTCCCGCCGATATACGCAGCAAGCAAACAGAAGACACAGACCACTGCCGCGAAGATCGCCTGCGGAACGCCGTCCTGCGCGATGCCGCGCACGAACTGCGGTCCGACACCGTAACCGATCGCGAACAGGAACATCAGAAAGAAAAACGGCTTGAGCGGACCTGAAATGGTGATGCCGATCTGGCCGATGATGACCGCGGCAACCAACGTCGCTGTGACCGCGCCGAGACCGAGACCCTTGTAGGTAAAGGATCCGAAATAGTAGCCGAGGGCCAGCGAGAGGAAGATCGCGATTTCGGGATAGGTGCGGAGCGTCTGGAAGAGCCAATCGATCATGATGTCACCCGTTCATGCTGTCCCGGGGCCTAAGGAGGGCGAGGCGACCGTATTGATCGACATCAGGCGGCGGCTGGTGAGAAGGACGTTGATCTATGTCAAGCGCAACTGCGAGAGCCTTCGCTGCTTCATCGTCTTGCCTCAGCCCACGCGCGGTTCGCACATTGCATCGTGACGCGGCCGCTGCAGCTGCATCGCCTGCACAGGACCGTTGACATAGATCAAGCTAGGTCACCGGCGGCCGATCATGCTGACCGCGATCGCGCAGGCGAACAGCCCGTCCGCCTCCATCCAACAGCTTGCATCGCCCCGGGAGTGTCAAATGGCCGATCTTCTGACCTTAAAGAAATTTGAGGCGTTGAGCCCCTTCGAGATCAAGGACGAGCTGATCAACCTCGCGAAGAGCAATTCGAAGCGGAGCCAGATGCCCTTCCTGAACGCCGGGCGGGGCAATCCCAACTGGGTGGCCACGACGCCGCGTGAAGGCTTCTTCCTACTGGGACAGTTCGCCATCACCGAAAGCAAGCGGGTGATGGAGCATCCAGCGGGCATCGGCGGCATGGCTCAGGCAAAGGGCATTGCCGGGCGTTTCGAGGCCTGGCTCAAACAGCACAAGGAGATGCCCGGCGCGAGCTTCCTGACCGAGATGCTGCCCTTTGCGGTGAAGAAATTCGGCTTCGATCCCGACGCCTTCGTCCATGAACTGGTCGATTCGATCATCGGCGACAATTATCCGGTGCCAGACCGCATGTTGGTGCACAACGAAAAGATCGTGCACGAATATCTGATGTGGGCCGTCTGCGGCGAGCCGCGGCCAGCCGGAAAGTTCGACATCTATGCGGTCGAGGGCGGCACGGCGGCGATGTGCTACCTCTTCAAGTCGCTGAAAGCCAATCGGCTGCTGGTGCCTGGTGATACGATTGCGCTGGCGACGCCGATCTTTACGCCCTACATCGAGATGACGCACCTGGAAGACTACGATCTGAAGGTCGTTCAGATCAGGGCTCCGCAGGAGAACAAATTCCAGTTCACCGACGAAGAAGTCAAGAAGCTGGAGGATCCGAAGGTCAAGGCCTTCTTCGTCGTCAATCCGTCCAATCCCCCGGGGATGGCGTTGAGCAAGGAGACGGTTGCCAAGTTGGCCAATCTGGTCAAGACCAAGCGCCCCGACCTGATGATCCTCACCGACGACGTCTACGGAACTTTCGTTCACAACTTCCGTTCACTGCTCGGCGAGCTGCCGCACAACACCATCGGCGTCTACTCTTATTCGAAGTATTTCGGCTGCACGGGATGGCGGCTCGGGGCCATCGCCATCCACGAAGACAACATCTTCGACAAGATGATCGCCAGGCTCCCGGACGAGGCCGTGAAGGCGCTGGACAAGCGCTACGGGCCGCTGACGCTTGAGCCGCGCAAGCTCAAGCTGATCGACCGCATCGTCGCCGACAGCCGCGACGTGGCGCTCAATCACACCGCAGGACTGTCGTTGCCGCAGCAGGTGATGATGAGCCTGTTCTCGCTCGCCGAGATGATGGACGTGAAGAAGGCCTATCAGGCGGCCTGCATGGAGATCGTCAACAAGCGCCTGTGGTCGCTGCTCGATGGGCTCGGGCTCGCCGACAAGCTGACGCCGAATCCGAACTATGATGCCTACTATGCCCTGATCGATTTCGAGTTCTGGGCCCGGAAGAACATCGGCGACGATGCCGTCGAGCACCTGAAGAAGAATGTCCACCCGCTGGACCTGGCGTTCAGGCTGGCCGAGGCCCACGGCATCGTGCTGTTGAACGGAGGTGGCTTCGATGCACCGGAATGGTCGCTGCGTGTTTCGCTCGCGAACCTCCCTGACGATGTCTACGACGACATCGGACGCGGCGTCCGGACCATTGCCAGGGGCTATCGCGATGCGTACGAAGCGGCGACCGGGAAGGGCGCAGCGGCGAGGCGCTGACCGCGCGTAACCAAGTCGCTCCGGGCGTGTCGCGGAGTCGGTCGGCTGCGATAGCCCGATTGGGTTAGCCAGGTTGTCGCAATTGATTTCGATCGTGTGGCACAAGCTGCACTGGCCACCCGGCCTGACCGTGATCTACGATGACGATCATGGGGAACGGCCGCGACATATTTAGTCGAATCGTGCACGCAAACCCGTCGGCTCGCGCTCGCGGCTGGTGGACTCATTGGCTTGAGGCCATCGACGGCGATTTTGCTTTCAAGGTGCTGGTCATGGCAGGCGGGATGCTGTCGACGGCGGCGTTTGCCTTTGGATTGCTGCCACTCTGAACGAGCCTTTCGCGAGTTCACGCCTTTCGAAAGACCTGCGGCGCTTTGCCTCGCAATCGGTACGTGATGCCGCTGTTCGGGTGCTTCGGCGGCGAGGGCTTTGGTGCTATGCGCACCGTTTCAGCACGGCGCGGATACGCCCGGTGTGATGGATGCACCTCAAGTGGTTGATTCGATCGGACGTCGAGACGATATCCCGGCAGGCTTCGGTGTTGCGGCCTGCGCCACGATCTTTCTGTTCTGCTGCGCACAGCAGGTGGCTGCACTGCCGCTGACGCCTTTTCGTTATGAGGCCCAGGCTCAGCATCACTGTCCCAGCGATAACGTAGTCTGGCTCGATTTCCGCCGTGGACGCTATTATCTTAAAGGGCAAAGCCGCTACGCCCGCGGTTTCGATGGCGGCTTCGTGTGCAGGAACGAAGCCCGCGAAAGTGGCTACCGGCGTTCACTGCTCGGCCTCCGGTGACGTCATCGCAGGCCCGCTTGGCGACTGACGGCTGGCCTACCATCCGTGGGAGCGCGGTCGCGCGTAGTCGGCCGTAGCCGCCGCCGGTCGGCGCTTGATCTGGATCAAGCCGCACGTGGAGCGGCGATGACACTGCTTCCCGCGTGCCTGCTGACGCCAAATCGAAAGCACGCTCTTGAGAACCCTTCGCCAGCTCGTGGCCGGAGACGAATTCATCCAGCTGGCAATTCGGCTCGGATTGCTGGCGCTGCTGATCTACTGGTCGTTCGTCCTGGTCCGCCCGTTCGTGCCGATCCTGGCCTGGAGCGCCGTGCTCGCGGTTGCGCTCTATCCGGTCTTCAATTGGCTCACCGGGATGCTCGGGGGCCGCGCCGGCCTCGCGGCCATGGTCCTGACCTCGGTCGCATTGGCCGTTGTCATCGGACCGGCAACGTGGCTCGGGATCGGGGCGGTGGAGGGGGTGAGAGAGCTAGCCGGACAACTCAGCGCCGGTAATGTTCTCGTGCCGTCGCCGTGGCCGGAGGTCAAAGCCTGGCCGCTGATCGGCGTCCCCCTCTACGACCTCTGGGATCGTGCCTCGACCAATCTCAGCGTAGTGCTGCGCGAAGTCGTGCCACATCTGAAGCCGCTGGCCGGGATCTTGTTTGCATTTGCGAGCAATGCCGGGGTCGGAATGCTGAAATTCCTGCTCTCGGTTGTGCTTGCGGGCTTCCTGTTTCCCCACGGTCGGCAGCTTGCCGCCGGGTGCCGGAGTTTCCTGTCCCGCATCGTGCCGGAGCAGAGCGAGCACTTCCTCGATCTTGCAGGCGCGACCATCCGGGCGGTCTCCCAAGGCGTCATCGGCGTCGCGGTCCTGCAATCATTGCTGGCTGGCGTCGGCTTCAAGCTGGCAGGGATTCCGAGCGCCGGCTTGCTGGCATTTGCCGTGATGCTGCTTGCGATCGTACAGATCGGGGCGGCGATCGTGCTGCTTCCCGTCGTCATCTGGCTCTGGTCGGTCAAGGACTTCACGACGGCGCTTGCTTTGACATTGTTCTTCCTGGTCGTCGGCTTCCTCGACAATGTGCTCAAACCGCTGGTCATGGGGCGCGGCCTGACGACGCCGGCGCTTGTCATCCTCGTCGGCGTGATAGGCGGGACGCTTGCTCACGGCATCGTGGGCCTGTTCATCGGGCCGATCATCCTCGCAGTCGCGTGGGAGTTGATCACGGCATGGATCCGGGACGATCGTGCCCGGCTTGCAGGACCGCCGTGATGCTATTTCAACTCATGGTGGGATCGGCGGTCAGTGCGATCAATATCGTGCTGCACTCGTTGTTCACCGTCGGGGTGATCGGACTGCTGCGGAAAGTCACCCTGAGCGCCAGCGGACGGTACGGGCTGCAGCTCAGCGGCGTGATGGTGGCGGCTGCGCTGATCCTGATGGTGGCTCATACGTTGGAAATCGTGGTGTGGTCGCTGGCCTATCACGCGGCTGGTGCAGCACCCGCCGGCAGCGATCTGCTCTATTTCGCTTTTGTGAACTACACCACGCTCGGTTACGGCGATGTCGTTCCGGTCAAGGAGTGGCGCCTGATTGGACCGATGGCTGCCATGAACGGCATACTTATGTTCGGCTGGTCGACCGCGGTCCTGTTCGAGGTGCTGCAGAAGACCATCGAGCGCCAGGCCGCGCTCGCGCTCCCCCCGTAATGTTGCGCTCAATTGTCGAGTTGGGCCAGCTTGCCGCGGTCAACCAGCATGATTTCGCGCTGGTTCGAGCCGAGGAAGTCGAGGGCTCCGTAGGCGTGCAGCTTGGATAGTGCGCGCGATACGGTCTCGAGCGTCAAGCCGAGATAGTCGGCTATGTCACGCCTGCACATTGGCAAGGCGACGACGCCGACTCCAGTCAGCCGGCGATCCATTTCGAGCAGAAATGCAGCGACGCGCTCCAGCGCAGTCTTGCGGCCGAGCAGCAGCATGTGATCTTCGGCGTGCTGCAGGTTGCTGGTCGTCATGATCAGCAGGTTGCGAGCCAGCGCTGAATCGGAATGCGCCCCCCGTTCGAGGCTCATCCGCTTGATCAGGCGCACATTCGTGTCGACGACGGCCTCGGCGGTAAAACGATGGGTTGCGGCATTCTCGAGGCCAAAAATGTCCCCGACGAGATGAAAGGCGCCGATCTGGCGCCGTCCGTCGGAGAGGAGCTTGTAGCTGCGGACAGCGCCGGAAATGACCTGGTAGACGTAGTCCGCGGGCTCTTTCTCGCCGTAGATCTCGGCGCCCTTCCTGTAGTGGAATTCGCTGGTGACGAAATTGACGTGCTGGGCGGTCAGCCCGCCGAGGATGCCCGGTACGTCGGCCGGTCTGACATTGACGCGAGCGAACATGGACCAACTCACTCTGCACTTGCGGCGTCCGCGCGGCTCGAAATGCTTGTCCGCACGCAATGACTACGACAGGGCTCGACCGGTCTCTATTGGTCCTGAGGTCATTGTCCCAAAGGACAGGGTGCGCGAGATGCTGGCGATTTGTTCGTAATTTGGTGCGGAAGTGCTGGATGAAATTTCAATTTTCTCGACGCTGACGGAGTGCTAGATTTTAACCCCGTTGATCTCCGGCTCCGAGCGCTATGGGCAAGGCAATTCGGCTCTCTGGATTGGTCATCTTGCTGGCTACGTTGCTCTCGCCGGCTTGTCTCCGGGCCCAAGGGATGCGTCCACATCCCATGCTGGTGCTGGCGGGTCACCCGGCCGTGCCTGCGGTGGAGACATTCCTCGAGCCGGGCCGCATCGGCGGATTCGTCATCGTCCCGTCCTTGATCGGCGCCGAGGCCGCGCAAGGGGCGCTGCGGATCCAGGATGGCGAAGTGCCGGAGGGCCTGCCGCCGCCGGCCGTCGATGCCGTGAAGCCGGTGTTCAATTGGCACCAGATGCAGCGCTGGAACGTGAGCGAAGCCAGTCCGCACGGCAGCGAAAGCTCCCGTGAGCCGAGCTTCCTGGAGAGGTATCGCTGGCGGGTGATTGCGCTCACTGCTGCAGTGCTGGTCCAGACCTTGCTGATTGCGTTCCTGCTGCACGAGCGGCAGATGCGGCGGAAGGCCGAGGTCGAGGCCCGCAATCAGCTGTCCCAGCTTGCCCACATCAATCGGCAGGCGACCGCTGGAGAACTGTCGTCCTCGATCGCCCATGAGCTCAATCAGCCCCTTGGCTCGATCCTGACCAACGCCGAGAGCGCAGAATTGATCCTCGGCTCGCCGACGCCCGATCTTCAGGAGGTGCGGGAAATCATCTCCGACATCAAGCGCGATGATCAGCGCGCGAGCGAGGTGATCCGCCGCATGCGCAGCCTGCTGAAGCGTGCGCCATTCGAGAAAAAGGAGATCGACCTCAATCAGACCATGCGGGAGGCGTTCGATTTCCTCAAGCTGCAGGCCTCGGCGCGCAACGTCGCGATCTACCTGCAGACGTCGCCGCAGACCTTGCGGGTGCAGGGTGACCCGGTTCAGCTGCAGCAGGTCATCCTCAACCTCGTGGTCAACAGCATGGATGCGATGGCCAAGATGCCCTATGGACGCACGATCATCGGTCGTACCGACGTCAACGGGGCGGCGTCGGCCGTGATTTCGATCTCCGATTCAGGTCCGGGAATTCCCCCGGACAGGCTGAATGAAATCTTCGATCCGTTCTTCACCACCAAGGAGCAGGGCATGGGCATCGGCCTGTCGATCGCGCGGACGATCGTGCTGGCGCACAGCGGTCAGATCTGGGCCGAGAACCAGTCCGGCGGCGGTGCGGTTTTTCACCTCTCGTTGCCGCTGGCGGCATAGCTCGTTTGGGCTCTTACTTTGGCAGGACGCAGTGATAATCTAGCCAACGCTGCACCTTCCGTCGGTCGGGCAGGAGAGAGGGTAATGCACGCTTACGTGCATATTGTCGACGACGACGACTCGTTCCGCACAGCGCTCGAGCGCAGGCTCAAGCTCGCCGGCTACCGTGTTGCTACATATGCATCGGCTCGGCAACTGCTCGATCGATTGCCGAGCGATGAAGACACCGGATGTATCCTGCTCGACGTACGCATTCCCGGAATGAGTGGTCCGGAGCTGCAGATCCGCCTCAACGAGCTGGACTCGTCGCTTCCGATCGTCTTCCTCACCGGACACGCGGACACCGCGACCACCGTGCAGGCAATCAAGGCCGGAGCCGAGGATTTCCTGACCAAGCCGATCGAATCGGAGCAGCTGATCGAAGCGATCGATCGCGCTGTTGCGCGGCACGAGTTGGTTCGCAGCCAGCGAACCAGGCTCGACTCGCTTCGTGCGCTGCTGGCGAGGTTGACACCGCGCGAGCGGCAGGTGTTCGATCTGATCGTACGCGGTCGGATCAACAAGCAGATCGCCTACGAGCTCGGAACCACGGAGCGCACGATCAAGGCGCATCGTCACCAGGTCATGGAGAAGATGCGCGTGCAGTCGCTTGCCGAGCTGGTCTCGATCGCCGAACGTCTCGGCGCCCGCTAGCTTGATAGCGAAGTCAAGGGCTGAGCCGCTTGAACGGCTGCTGCCGTCCATGTCCCATGGTACAATATGAAAGCTTTGTGACGGCGCGTATCTGCGGTGTTGGCCGCGACGATGTCGCGAGCCGTTCAGACTGCAGTGTTTCTTCGTCCAAGGCGGACGGTGAGCAGCAGGCCGAAGGTCTGGTTCAGCGATAACGTAGAGGCGTCAGGATTTGCCTACCGCGAAACTCGTCTTCGTCGTGGATGACAATCCATCCATGCTTCGTGGCATCGGACGGTTGCTGCGGGAGTATGGATTTGCATCCAGATTGTTCGAGACCGGAACTGCCCTGCTCGGGCACGACAGCTTCGAGAGCGCGCTATGCATCATCCTGGATATCAATCTCAGCGACGGTTCCGGGATTGAACTGCGTCATCGTCTGACGGATCAGGGTGTCGATGTGCCTGTCATCTACATTACCGGCAATGACAACCCGGCCACGCGCATGGCGGCGATGGCATCGGGATGCGCGGCCTATCTGACCAAGCCATTCACGGCAAGATCACTGATGCAACCGATCGAACAATTGCTGGCCGGCGTGATCTAGCCCGGTTGCGGGTTTCGATCATTCGTCGATGGCCTGGTCGAGTGTCAGTGCAGGGGCTCCCTTGCGCACGGTCGCAAAGCGGTCGAGCGGCACCGATGTCGTCACCGTCAGAATGCTGGTGTCGACGGCATCGATCGAGAGCGATTTGCCGCTGTCCATCTCCTCGAGCAGCTTGGGATCGGCAACATCAGCCGCGATGCACATATTGGTCACGCACCAGGTATAGGGCAAGCGATGAACTTCCATGCGGTCGACCGACAGCTTGACTCCGGCCTGCAGATACATCCCGACCGGCAGGAAGAGCTGCAGGCGAGCGGTCCCGTCCTCACGTTCGACCAGATCGATGCGAACGGCGGTCTGGCCGGTGCCGAACGTGCCGGTGATCTGCGTTCGGCACAATGTCTTGGCGCCGGCTGCGTTGAAGCAGAGCTTTCGCCACTCGCCGAACTTGACGTCATGCGCGGCGCGCGCTCCCCGCGGCGTCACCTCACTCCCGTCTTTGACCGCGGCCGGCGGCGAGCGCGCCTGCTGACCGTGCGCGACACTGAAGCTCGTCGCCAATAGTGCCAACGTAGCCAAAGCACCATATCGGACCATGGATGCTCCTCCAGCGGGGCTTGGCCACCTAGCGAACCTTGTCCAGAAATCGTTCGACCAATGGCGACCAGATGGGAATGGAATCCGCAGAGCCGATCATGAAATGCCCTTCGTCGCCGAATGGCGGCAACAGGTGGTACTCGGCTCGGCCACCGGCGCTCGTGAACGCCTCATACATTCGCTTCGAGAGGGCTGGACCGAAGAAGGTGTCGTTCTCGATGTAGAGCCACAGCATGGGTACCCGTGACGTATGGCCAAAGAAGCCGGTCGCTTCGACCAAACGATCGGGATAGCAATTGTTGTTGGGCTTGCCATCGACCCGGCCGCCGCGGCCGGCTGCAAAGGTGATGATGGCCTTGACTTGCGGAGGATTGAGGCTCGACAGCGCGATGGCCGCCCAGCCGCCGGCCGACTGTCCGACGACGATGACGCCTTGCGGCAGGGCGCGCCGTTCGGCGGCCATGTAGTCGATGATCCAGAGATCGACCTGCGCGACCGCGAGGCCCGGATCGAGGAAGTTCGGATTGGTGCATTTCCCGACCTTGGAGAAGAACGGGCCATAAAGACCGCGCTCGGGAATGTCGATGGCTGCGGCGCCATAGCCGGTCCCGACGGGAGCCACTACGAGATAGCCGTGCCGTGCAAACCACATCGCGGCGTCGCGAAACTCGACCAGCGGGAAGAAGCTCCGATCCCTGGCGTTCAGCGACACGCCATGATTCATGATGACCAGCGGGAAGGGGCCGTCACCCACCGGGCGGACCAGGTAGGCGAACATCGGCAGTGGGAGCGGCAGTGCCCAGATCTCCTCCTGGATGCGTTGGGATGCGCCTTGGTCATCGGTGCGTGCCGGAGCGGTCAGGCCAAGCAGCAGAACGGCTGCCGCGAAGATCCGTAAGCGGTGCTGACGCATGCCATGCGCTCCAGCGGTCGTCCGGCAAATGTGCAGGTCACGATAATCAAGCCGAGCCTGGTGAGAAGCACATCGCCGGCAACGAGGCTTGATCTGAGTCAACGAGCATCGAGCCCTGCGGCGCGACCACATGCGACCATTGTAGCTTCACACGGCGCGCTCGATGTCGATCCAGGGGGAGACGAGTTGGATGAGCCGGTTTCCGCCGGCTGGTTGGCTCGCCGGCTATCACGCATCCTGGCTTGGGGCGGATGCAATCGCCGGTGTCACGCTGGCGGCCTACGCCATACCGGTGTCGCTGGCCTATGCGGGGCTCGCCGGCCTGCCGCCGCAGATCGGCGTTTACGGCTATCTGCTTGGCGGCGTGGGTTACGCCCTGCTGGGCTCCTCCCGGCAACTCGCTGTCGGACCGACCTCGGCGATCTCGCTGATGATCGCCGGCGCCGTCGGTGTACTCGGCGGCGGCGATGCCACGCGCTATGGACAAATCGTCAGCCTCGTTGCCTTCAGCGTCGCGGTGCTCTGCCTGATTGCCTGGCTGTTCAAGCTCAGCCTGCTGGTGCGGTTGATCAGCGACAGCATCCTGGTGGGCTTCAAGGCCGGGGCGGGGCTCACCATCATCATGAGCCAGCTGCCGAGCCTGTTCGGCGTTGCAGGAGGCGGTCACAATTTCTTCGACCGCGCGATCAGGATCACCGGCCAGCTCGCCGATACCAGGCCACTGGTGCTCGGCATTGGCATGGCTGCGATCGTGCTGCTCCTGCTCGGCGAGCGCAGGCTGCCGGGCAAGCCCGTCGGGCTGGCGGTGGTCGCGCTGTCGATCCTGACTGTCTCCGTGCTTGGTCTTGCAGACATGGGATTGCCGGTGACCGGAAAGATCCCGACCGGGTTGCCGGCGCTCGCGCTGCCGACGTTCGGCCTGCTCGAATTTGACGATCTCTTTCCTATTGCCGCCGGATGCCTCGTGCTGGCCTACGTGGAAGGCGTATCCGCCGCGCGAAGCTTTGCGGCAAAGCACGGCTACGCGCTGGATGTCCGGCAGGAGTTTTTGGGGCTCGGCGCGGCCAATCTCGCGGCGGCCCTTGGGCATGGTTACCCCGTGGCCGGCGGACTGTCGCAGTCGGCCGTCAATGACGCCGCCGGCGCGCGGACGCCGCTGGCCCTGGTGTTCTGCTCCGTGACCCTCGCACTCTGCCTGCTGTTCTTCACCGGTCTTCTGACCAATCTGCCGAAGGCCGTGCTTGCCGCGATCGTTTTTTCCGCGGTCTACAAATTGGTCGATATTCGAGCACTCGCCCGAATGTGGCGGATCAGCCGGATCGATTTCTATGCCGCGGTCATCGCGCTGGTCTCCGTGCTGTTCCTCGGGATCCTGCAGGGCGTGCTGCTGGCAGCCGTCGCCTCGATCTTCCTGCTGCTGTTGCGGGCGTCGCAGCCCAATATCGCATTTCTTGGCCGTCTGCCCGGCAGCGGCCGCTATTCCGACCGGGCGCGGCACGACGACGTGGAGCCCTTGGCCGGGATCATCGCGTTTCGTCCGGAAACCTCTCTCCTTTATGTCAATGCCGAGACGATCCTGGAAACGGTGCTGGCGGCACTGCGGGCTTCCCCCGAGGTCAAGCTGGTGGCCTGTGACCTGTCGGCTTCGCCATTCATCGACCTGGCGGGGTCGCGCATGCTGAACGATCTGCATCAGGAGCTCGCATCGCGCGGCATCGCGTTCTGCATCGTCGGCGCGCACGCACAGTTGCGCGATCTGCTTCGGGCGGATGGTCTTGCCGACAAGACCGATAGTGGAGACTGGATGCGCACGCTCGACAGCGTGTTGAGCAATGGGGTGCCTCAGGCAAGCAACTAGCCTGCACGTCCCGGCTGGCTGCTTCCTGACATTCGGCCCTGCTGCATCGCAAGAGGCCGCGATTGCTCGCCGCACATGGTTTGCCTCAGCCAGGTCACGGCTTGACTTGGATCAAAGGGGGCGGCGGTGCGGTTCCTACGATCGAAGCGAACCAGCGCCAAAATCAGGAGATATCGATGGCCAACGACGCGAAGCCGGTACAGCAACGCATCGACCAGTTCTTCTCCGGACCCGGTGGGCGCGCCGACAATTGGCGTGATCTGGTCGAGGCGGCAAAGGCGTGGAGCGGCGGCGGCGACCATGCGCCGTATGACGCGGCGCTGTCGGCGCTTGCGGTCACGGAGGAGTTCCACGGCTACCCGGGCCTTCGTTTGATGACGGCGCTGAAGGAAGCCGCGGCGGCGGGGGACGCCGCCACCTCGCATATGCTTGCGATGCGGATCGCGCAGGCACTCCAGACAAAATCCTTCCGCCAGCATGCCAACGACTGGAGCACGCAGGACGACGGCAATGGCGACGTTCCCGATCTGCTCCCGCCGACTCTCGGACAATCGACGGCGCGCCGTCCGTACTTCGAAACCCTGATCGTGACCGGAGTGCCGGCCAGCAATTGGCCGGGACTCCTGGCGGAATGGCGCAGGCTACGGCGACCGGTCGATGCCTTCATCTATGAGCCCGTGGTGGTCGGCAGTCTCGAAGATGCCTTCTGTGCGGCAATGCTGAATCCCAACATAGCAGCGGTCGTAATCAATGAGGGCTTCGCGTTGCGTTCGCGTCACGATGCGCCGGTGCTGCGATCCATGATGACCGCGATGGGGCTCAGCCATGAGTCCGACGCTTCCGCGTTGGAGCTGGCTCACATCCTGAAGCGGATCCGTCCCGAGCTCGATCTCTACCTGATGTCCAATCGCGACGTCGAGGAGTTGGCCGGCAATCCCGAGGCCGACGTGGTGCGCCGGGTGTTCTACTCGGTCGAGGACATCCTCGAACTGCACCTTTCAATCCTGGAAGGCGTGCAGGATCGCTTCGACACGCCGTTCTTCGACAATCTGAAGAAATACGCGCAGCGGCCGATCGGGACCTTCCACGCGTTGCCGATCGCGCGGGGGAAGTCCGTGTTCAAGTCGGACTGGATCCGCGACATGGGCGAATTCTACGGGCTGAACCTGTTCCTGGCCGAGAGCAGCGCCACCACCGGCGGCCTCGACAGCATGCTGGAGCCGACCGGAAACATCAAGAAAGCACAGGAGAAGGCTGCGCGCGCACTCGGCGCCGATCGCGTGTACTTCGTAACCAACGGCACATCGACCTCCAACAAGATGGCGGTGCAGGCGCTGCTGGGTCCCGGCGACATCGCGATCGTCGATCGCAACTGCCACAAGTCGCACCATTACGGCATGGTGCTGGCGGGTGCGCAGCCGCTCTACGTCGAGGCATTTCCGATGACCGAATACTCAATGTACGGCGCCGTGCCGCTGAAGACGATCAAGCAGGCGCTTCTGAACGCAAAGGCCGATGGCCGGCTCGACCGGGTCAAGATGATCGACCTGACCAATTGCACCTTCGATGGTCACATCTACAACACGCGGCGGGTGATGGAGGAATGCCTCGCGATCAAGCCTGACCTGATCTTCCTCTGGGATGAGGCCTGGTTCGGCTTCGCGCGGTTCTCGCCTTTCCTGCGTCGGCGAACCGCGATGGGCGCGGCCAACGAGATCGAAGCCTGGATGCGCGATCCGAAGTCGGTTGCGGCATACGAAAAGCAGCAGGCCGAACTCGGCAAGAATCCCTCGGACGAGGTGCTGCTCAAGACCAGGCTGATCCCCGATCCGCGCCAGATCCGGCAGCGGGTCTACCAGACCAACTCGACGCACAAGTCGATGTCGGCGATCCGGCAGGGCTCGATGCTGGCCGTCAAGGATATCGAACTCCACACGGTCGAAGCGCAGTTCAAGGAGGCTGTGTTCACCCACGCATCGACCAGTCCGAACCAGCAGCTGATTGCAAGCCTCGACGTCTCGCGTCGGCAGATGGAGCTCGAGGGTTACGGACTGGTGGCCAATGCAATGGAGATTGCGTTCGCCATCCGCAATGCGGTCAACACCAATCCGCTGATCTCCCGCTACTTCCGCGTTCTGGGTGCGGATGCGATGGTGCCGAAGGCCTATCGCCAGAGCGGGTTCACTGACTATCTGGCGGCCGGCACCAACTGGGCGAGCGCGCTGAAGAGCTTGAACGACGACGAGTTCTGCCTCGATCCGACCCGGATGACGCTGGTCTGCGGCACGGCCGGCTACGACGGAACGCAGTTCAAGGGCCTGCTTGCCAGCCGCTACAACATCCAGGTCAACAAGACCTCGCGCAATTCGGTCCTGATCCAGTCCAACATCAACAACACGCGGAGCGACGTCGCGCATCTGGTCCGGGTACTGGCCGAAGTCGCCGGCGAAATCGATCGCGGCCTGGCCAAGGGCGGAGCGAACGCCAGGAGCGATTTCGACGCGCGAGTCAACAGCCTGATGAAGGACGTGCCTGACCTGCCGAACTTCTCTCATTTCCACGACGCATATCGCGGCGATGGGGGCACGAAGACGAACGAGGGCGACATCCGCGGTGGGTTCTATTCAGCCTACAATGCGGCGGGATGCCAATATATTCGCCTGAACGATCCAGAGATCGACAGGCGCCTGAAGAACGGGCCCGATCTCGTCTCCGCCAGCTTCGTGATCCCTTATCCGCCGGGCTTCCCGATCATGGTCCCCGGCCAGGTCATCACGCAGGAGACGATTGACTTCATGCGCAAGCTCGATGTGAAGGAGATCCATGGCTACGACGCGGCCGAGGGTCTGAAGCTCGTGACCACCGAGGCGCTGGCCAGGATGGGCAAGCCGCGGGCGGCCGCGCCGAAGCTGAAGGCTGCATCATAAGGGGAAGAGATCCCGCAAGGCGGCTTCGCATTCCTGCAGCGACGGTCCTTGCGCAACAGGTCGTAACGCAACCGGTTCCTGGAGAGACATCATGAGAAAAGTGGGTTTGATCGGAGCTCTTGCTGCGCTGGCGATGGGATTGGCCGGCTTCAGCACGCCGTCGCTGGCTGAAACCGGCTCGGTCGCCGTCATCTTCACCAAGGGCGGCTTCATCGTCGGTGTCGGAGGCGGCGAGGGTGTGTTGACCCTGCGTGGCAAGCATTATCCGTTCACGGTGTCGGGCATGAGCGTCGGCTTCACAATCGGCGCCTCGACCACCAAGCTTGTCGGGCGTGCCCTCAACCTCCGGGGGCCGGCTTCAATCGAAGGCTCCTACAGCGCCGCTGGTGCCGGTGGGGCGATCGCCGCGGGCGCCGGTGGCGTCCAATTGCAGAACGCCAATGGCGTGATCCTGCAGCTCAGCGGCCCGAAGGTCGGTGCCGAAGTCTCCGCTGCCGTGGGCGGCGTTTCGATCCGCCTGAAATAGTCCGAAGGAGCAAGGGCCGCGCGTCCAGCGCGGCCCGGCCTTTCAGTAGCGTTCCTCGACGAACTTCATCCCGCGCAGACCGGTCTGATCGTTGTAGCGACCTTTGGCGGAGCGCGGGGGCAGTTTCACCTTGTCTCGCTTGACCCGCCCGTGGGGAATTGTCTTCAGCAGAAACGAGATGCAGTTCAGCCGCGCCCGCCGCTTGTCGTCGGAGCGGATCACGTTCCACGGTGCGTGCTTCGAGCTCGTCGCCTTGAACATCAGGTCGCGCGCACGGGAGTAGTCGTACCAGCGCCGGTAGGATTCGGTGTCCATCGGGCTCAGTTTCCACTGCCGCATCGGATCGTCGATCCGGGCCCTGAAGCGCCGTTCCTGCTCGTCCATCCCGACCTCGAGCCACAGCTTGATCAGGATGATGCCGCCCTCGATGATGTACTGCTCCATCTGCGGGCAAAGCGAGAGGAAGCGTTTGTGCTCCGCCGGCGTGCAAAACCCCATGACATACTCGACGCCTGCGCGATTGTACCAGCTGCGATCGAAGATCACGATCTCGCCGGCAGCCGGAAACTGCTGCATATAGCGCTGGAGAAAGAGCTGGGTCTTCTCACGGTCGGATGGCGCCGGCAGGGCCACCACACGAAACACGCGCGGGCTGACCTTCTCGGTCAGGGCCTTGATCGTTCCGCCTTTGCCGGCCGCATCGCGTCCCTCGAACAGGATGATGACCCTGAGCTTGTGCGCCTGCACCCAATCTTGCAGATGGCAGAGCTTGACCTGCAGTTTCTGCAGCTCTTCCTCATAATCCTTGCGCTTCATCTTCTTCGCGGACTTGTCTTTCGCCATGGATCCCCGCCCATCGTTGAGCTGTTAGCCCCAGGCAATGACGATGCCGATGTCTCCGGGCATGCCGCCGGGGTAATCAACGACCTGGTAGCGGATGCGATAGCCGCGCGGCTGCAGGTAGTCTGCCCAGAGCTGGTATATTTCCTTGGGTATGCCCGTCAGCGTCTTCTCCCAGCCGGCCTCCATCTGATTGATGGCCCGCCCCTTGTCGGTGCACAGCGTATTGGGGAAACGGTAGACCTGCACTTCGGTCAGCCCGTTACGCACCGCGCGCTGAATCACGGTCGATGCCAGCTTGACCTTCTCGTCCTCGCTGAGCCCGGAGGGCTTGCTCAGCCGCTCGATCAAGGCGCGCTTCTCGGCCTCCACAGCCGCCGCGCGCTTGGCATGCTCCTCGGCCTTTTCCGCTTCCTGTACCGAGGCCTGTTTCTGGATTTCATGCGCATTCGGGATCAGGTCATCGATTTTGTCTCGCATGGCTGGGGACTCCTACGCCCGATCTTCCACCGTGCCTCCAAACGGTAGGGTCGAGCCGACTGGCTTCCTTGATCCAGATCAAGCAAGCGCGGTAGGATGATCAGCAGTGTCGATCAAGATTTGCCTGCGGTTATATTGCAACCGGGAGACTTGGCTTGAACGAACAGATCCATCCGGCAGCCCCCCATCATTTGCCGTTTTTCATTCCCGGCGCCGACGGGTCGGACACCCTGATGGTGGTGATGGGTATTTTCCTCGTAACCACGGTCTTGTGGGTTGGCACTCTCTACTGGAAGCTGCACAGCCTGCCAGAGCGCATGGCGCACAAGAGCCAGAAACTTCAGTTTGAGATCGTCGCCGTCCTCGGCCTGATTTCGCTTTTCACCCATATGCATATCTTCTGGATCGCCGGCCTGCTGCTGGCGCTCATTGACCTGCCGGATTTTGGCACGCCGATGCGCAGCATTGCCGATTCCGTCGAGCGCATAGCCGACGCCACGCCGGGCGCGCCCGCTGCCGAACCGGAAGCCGAATCCGTATCCGGCGGCAGTCCCGACGCCCGGGCGGCCGCGAAGCAGGAGGTGCACAACCATGCTTGAGCTCATGATCTGCTCGCTGGTGACGATCCTGCCGGATTACCTCTATCGCCGCTATCGGCAAGGCAAGCGGTTCGGCAAGGAAATCACGTTCTTCTCAGTCTGGTACGAATTGAGATGGGGAATCACCGGCTGCCTGATGCTCACGATCTCGCTGATCACGATGATCTTCTACTTTCATCCCTCGACGAGCTCCGCGGCGATCTACTTCAGGACCGTGCCGATCCTGCCCGAGGGTTCCGGCCGCGTCGTCGAGGTCAATGTCGATTTCACCGCGCCGGTGAAGAAAGGCGACGTTCTGTTCCGGCTAGATAGTTCGAAGCAAGAGGCTGCGCTTGAGACCGCCAAGCGAAAGATCGCCGAGGTCGATGCGTCGCTGATCTCGGCGCAAGCCGACGTGGTCAAGGCGGACGCTCAGATCGGGGAGGCGAAAGCCTCGTTGCAGCAGGCCAAGGACGAACTCGATGTGAAGAGCGAATTGCAACGCCGCAATCCCGGCATTGTGCCGCAACGCGACATCGAGAAGCTGCAGGTGCTGGTTGATCAGCGGCAATCCGGCGTCGATGCCGCTAGCGCCGCCAAGGAATCGGCGACGCTGCGCGTCTCTACGCTCTTGCCGGCCGAGAGGGCGAGCGCAGAGGCCGCGCAGGCGCAGGCGCAAGTGGACCTCGACAAGACTTTCGTCCGTGCCGGCGTCGACGGCCGCGTCGAGCAATTCCTGGTTCGCCCCGGCGACCTCGTCGCTCAGATCATGCGGCCGGCCGGAATCATGATACCCGACGAAGCGGGCCGCAACAGGTTGCAGGCGGGGTTCGGGCAGATCGAGGCCCAGGTGATGAAGCCTGGCATGATCGCGGAAGCCGCCTGCATGTCGAAACCCTGGGTGATCATTCCTCTGGTTGTCACCAGCGTGCAGGATTTCATCGCCGCCGGCCAGTTTCGGGCCAGCGAACTGTTGATCGACCCGCAGAGCCTGCAGAAGCCGGGTTCGATCCTCGTGTTCCTCGAACCGCTTTACAAGGGCGGGCTTGACGGTGTGACACCAGGCAGCAGTTGCATCGTCAATGCCTACACCAGCAATCATGACGAGATCTCCGATCCGAAAACCGGCGCGTTGAAAGGCTTTGCCCTGCACGCCGTCGACGCGACCGCACTCGTTCACGCGTTGCTGCTGCGGATCCAGGCTCTGCTGCTGCCGATCCAGACGCTGGTGTTCAGCGGTCACTGACGGGTGCGAACAGGAGACTGCATATGAAACCGGACCGCAAGTTTCGCGCAATCGTGGCGACGGGCATGATCTTCGGATTGCCGGATTATGCACGCGCATTCGATCTCACCGGTGCCTGGGCCACGAGTGCCGAGCAGTGCCGAAAAGTGTTCGCCCACAAGGGCAGGGCGAACCAGCTCACCTTCTCGAACTTCTCGGGCGTCTATGGCGGTGGATTCATCGCCGAGGTCGATCGCCTCCGGGGCAAGTTCGAGAACTGCAAGATCAAATCGCGTAAGGACGACGGCCAGAACATCAACATCATCGTCGGTTGCGCGTCGGGAATCATGGTATCGAACGTGCAGTTCTTCCTTAAGGCCGTCGACGACGATACCATCACGCGCCAGTTTCCGGGCATCGAGGGGATGGAGGTCAATTATCATCGTTGCAGGATCTAGAGGTGACCGCTCGCCGCGCTGGCCCGGCGCCGCCGGACCGTCGTCGGCTGACGCCGGACCGATTGGGTAGCGCGTCGTGGATCCGAGCCGGTTGCCGAGGTCATTCCGCATCGCCCTGGTGGTGGGAATTGCGCTTGTCGCAGCAGGCGCCGGCTTGCTCGCCTATCGCTGGTATGAACGGCCGACGACCTTGACGATCGCGGTTGGCTCGCTCGATGGCGAGGCCGGAAAGCTGGTCTCGGCAATTGCCGGAAAGTTCGCCCAGTCGAATGCGCCGGTCAGGCTCAGCCTGATCCAGACCCCGGGACCGCTCGAGTCCGCCGACGCCCTCGCTTCAGGAAAAGTCGACCTCGCAGTCGTGCGCGGCGATGTCGGCGATCTCTCGCAGGCTCAGGCCGTCATCGTATTGGCGCACGCCACCGTGCTGATGGTCGCGCCGCCTGGCGCTGCGATATCCGATGTCGCGGAGCTGAAGCGCGCCACCATCGGCGTGATCGGCGCCGAAACCAATCAGAAGCTGATCAAGGTGCTGACCGACGAGTACGACCTGACGCGCGCGGGCGTGGTGTTCAAGCCGCTTGCGCCCGCGGACGCGCGCCGGGCGCTCGACACCAAGGAGGTCCGGGCAATCCTGCTCGTGATGCCCCTGACCGAGAAGTATCTTGCGCTGCTGCGCAATGTCTTCCCGCACACCGCGCGAGCTGGTCCGGTGATGATCGCCATCGAGTCCGCCGGCGCGATCGCGGAGAAGGAACGCGCCTACGAGAGCTTCGATGTGCCGAAGGGTACCTTGCGCGGCTCGCCGCCGATTCCTTCCGACGACCTGACCACGTTGCAGACGTCTTTCTACCTGGTGGCGCAGAAGAAGCTCGGGAATGACCTGATCGGTGACCTGACGCAGTCGATCATGAGCGCGCGGCGGGACTTGCTGGCCGAGCTGCCGGGGCTTTCCCAGATCGCCACGCCCGACACCGATGCGAGCGCCTACTTGTCGGTGCATCCCGGGGCTGCGGCGGTCTATGAGGGGACCCGGGAGAGCTTTCTCGACCAGTGGGGCAATGCGATCTTCCTGGCGCCGATGATCGCCGGCGGGCTTGCGTCCGTGCTAGCGGCGGCGTGGAAATTCCTTCGGCCGGTCGAGACACCGAGCCGCCAGGAGGCGCTCGACGCGCTCTATGCGCTAGGGCCTCGTATCCGGATGGCCGGGCGCGAGTCGGAACTGGAAGAGATCGAGCGCGAAATCGACCAGGTTCTACGGACGCAGCGCAGCCAGCCGGTCGCGGACGACAGGAGCGAGCGGGCCGTCACGGCCGTGAACGTCGCGGCGCACCGGCTCGAAAACCTGATCCATGATCGCCGCGCCCACCTTGCGCCGCAGCCGCAGGACCAGGTCGGAAGCTGAGCGGACAATCGCTTTCCTTGATCTTGATCAAAGGGGGGACACGGCCGCCGCCGATGCTGTCGGCCGTCGTGTCGATGGAGGTGGCCATGTTCCATTGGGGCAAGACCCTGCTTGCGGTTGCGCTGGTGTCGGTAGCGCCCGTTGCCGCGTTCGCGCAGACTGCTGACAAGCCGCCGGCCCAGGCCGGCCAGCCGGCCGCTGCAGCGACGCAGCCTGCTGATCAACTCCTGAAGCCCGAGCAGCTTGAAGCCCTGGCGGCGCCGATTGCGCTTTATCCGGACTCGCTGCTGGCCAATGTGCTAGCGGCTTCGACCTATCCGCTCGAGGTCGTTCAAGCCGACCGCTGGCTGAAGGAGCGCAAGAGCCTGAAGGGGGACGCGCTCAAGGCCGAGGTCGACAAGCAAGCTTGGGATGACAGCGTGAAGGCACTCGCGAGCACCGCTGACGTACTGGCGATGATGAGCGACAAGATCGATTGGACGAAGAATCTGGGCGATGCCGTACTGGCCCAGCAGGCCGACGTCATGGACGCGATCCAGCGGCTGCGTAGCAAGGCGCAGGCGAACAACAAGCTGGTGACGACCAAGCAGCAGAAGGTCAGCGTTCAGACCCAGGAGAACAAGCAGGTCATCGTCATCGAGCAGACCGATCCGGAAACGGTCTACGTCCCCTATTACGATCCCGCCACGGTCTACGGCGCCTGGCCTTATGCTTCGTACCCGCCGTACTACTTCGGCTATCCGTCCTATATCGGCGCGGGTGTCATCGCAGCAGGCCTTGCCTTCGGCACCGGATGGGCGATCGGACGCTGGGGCAATTACTGGGGCGGCGGCTGCAACTGGGGCAATCGCAACGTCTATGTGAACCATTTCAACAGAACCAACAATATTGCGAACGGCTGGCAGCACAATCCGACCCATCGCCAGGGCGTTCGCTACAACAACAGCAACGTCCAGCAACGCTTCGGCGGCACCGCCAATCGTGCGGGTGTCAGCGACCGGATGAACTATCGCGGCCGCGACGGTCAGCAGGTTCTCAACCCGGGCGGCGATCGCGCGGGGGCGGATCGCGCAGGTGCAGATCGTGCGGGTGACCGCGGCGGAGATCGCGCGGGCTCGCGTGATCGGCCTGGTGGCGGCGATCGTGCAGGTGCTTCAGATCGTTCAAAGGGCGGCGGCGATCGAGCCGGAGCAAAGGGGGGCGGCGATCGCGCAAAGGCCACCAACCGTGGCAGTGCCGGCAACCGCGCAGCTGCTAATCGTGGTGGCGGCGGCAGTCGTGGCGGCGCCATGAACGTGTCGTCCGGACGGGCAGCTGCGGCGGCATCGGCGCGCGGGCGGTCGAGCATGGCCAGCATGCCGCGCGGCGGCGGCGCAAGCTTCGCCGGCCGCGGTGGCGGCGGAGGCTTCCACGGCGGCGGCGGAGGCGGTTTCCGAGGCGGCGGAGGAGGTGGCTTCCGCGGCGGTGGCGGCGGCGGGCGGCGTTCCGACATCGCACTCAAGCACGATATCGAACTGCTTGGATATCTCGCCAACGGCCTCGGCTACTACCGCTTCAGCTATCTCGGCAGCAACAAGGCCTATGTCGGCGTGATGGCGCAGGAGGTCGAGCAAGTGATGCCGGCGGCAGTGACACGCGGCGCCGACGGCTATCTCAGGGTCTATTACGACGAGCTCGGTCTCAAGTTCCGCAGCTACCACGACTGGCTTGCCGCCGGTGCGAAGATTCCATCTCCGTCGGAGGCTTCACGATGACAGGCACTTCGTACTTGCGATTGGATCGCCTCGCCTGGATCGGCATCGCGGTGGCGGCAGCATTCGCCTTGCTACTCTCTCCGGTTCGCGCCCAGCAGGGTTTTCCCAATCCGGAAGATGCGGCGTCCGCCCTGGCGGCCGCCGTCAAGGCCGGCACGAGCCGCGCCATGCTGAAGGTGCTCGGCCGCGATGCTGCCGACATCATCGAGTCCGGTGACGATATCGCCGACGCCAATGCGCGCGAGCGCTTTCTGTCGGCCTACGACGCCAGGCATTCGATCAAGGCCGACGGCAACAAGAAGGCCACCCTAATTCTAGGGCCGGACGATTTCCCGTTCCCGATCCCTCTCGTCAACAACCAGGACGGCTGGAGTTTTGACGCGGCTGCGGGACGTCGCGAAATCCTTTACCGCAGGATCGGCCGCAACGAGCTTGCTGCGATCCAGACCTGCCTCGCCTATGTCGACGCGCAGAATGAATATGCCGAGAAGGATCGCGGCGAGGGGGTGGGAACCTATGCCCAGCGCATCGTCAGCAGGCCGGGCAAGACCGACGGATTGTTCTGGCGCGACGACAAGGATCCGAGCCCGCTCGGTGAGCTGGCTGCCCAGGCCGCGGCGGAAGGCTACAAGGTCGGCGAGCAGGCCGAGCCGTACCACGGATACTACTATCGCATCCTGAAGGCACAGGGCTCCGATGCCCCGGGCGGTGCGCTGAACTATATCGTAAAGGGCAAGATGATCGGTGGATTCGCACTGGTCGCCTGGCCCGCCGAATACGGCAATTCCGGCGTCATGACCTTTCTGGTCAACCACGCAGGCACGGTCTATCAGAAGGATCTCGGCCCACGCACTGATTTCCTGGCCAAGCGAATGATCGTTTTCGATCCGGATCACACCTGGAAGAAAGTGGACGCTACAAATCCCTGAGCGAAGAGGGGCTGTCATGATGCGAGGCATCCGTCCCGTCACACTGGCGCTTATCGCGCTGGTTCTGCTGGTCACTCCGTGCTTCGCGCAGGCGACCGGCCACGTCCAGGTCAAGTTCGTGAAAGCGGCGCTCGTCGTTGGCGGCGGCGGCGGGACCGGCACGCTCATCTACCGGGGACGGCACTATCGGTTCATCGTGTCCGGTTTCAGCCTCGGCATGAGCGCGGGCGCGTCGGTGACCTGGCTGGAAGGCACTGCGTCAGGCATCAGGGAAGTCAACGATTTCGCCGGCAGCTATACGCTGGTTGGGGGAGGCGGCGCATGGGCGGCCGGTGTGGGCGGCGTGAGTATGCGAAACGAGCGCGGTGTTCTGCTCATGCTCAAAGGGCCGAAAGCGGGGCTGGAGTTTGCCGCAAATCTGGGCGGACTGACGATTTCGCTCAGGTGAACTCGAGCCGCCTTCGAAGCAGCCTCCAATCCCGCGCAAGGCCAAGATGCGAGGGTGTGTTTTCGCTGATCGACGCGCACGTGGGATAGCTCGATCTCGCCGATACCGCGCGCGCTAAGGCTGCCCGCCGGGTGGCCGGTACATTGCTAGACCACTATTTTGGAAGCCCTGTTTGATCCATGTTTGGCGCCGCCAACGCCAGTTGGGCATGTTGCTGGCTCGTAATGCTGGGGTGGCTTTTTTTATGGAGGGCAAATTGTCAAGAAGTGCTCTGATTTTTCACCATTGTGGTGAAGGGCTGGAGTGGTGGCACGGCCATTAGGATTGCCCTACGGCGGTCGCTGAGCGGCCATCCGTCCGCCAGCTGTCTTAGGGGGCCGAGATCACGCGTGCGGGCTGGCGCCCCCGATGGTGCGTTGCTGATTGTCGCCAACCTGCTTGGCTTACGCGCAGACCAATCCCGGTCTGATTTGAGGAGCAAGCGATGACTGAGAAGACGAAATGTCCGGACTGCTAACCATCGCTCTTGATCGCAGCGTCATGGTGGCATTTGCGGACTGCCCTGTCCAAATCTTCGGCTTTCCATCCCTGCAGCGCAACGCCGATGCGTGCGACCGTGTAGAACCAATCATCGGGCGGTGACATCGCCGGTGTCGCAATCGTGATCCATTTCGGCAGTTCTTCCGAATTGCAGTGCAGAATCACCTCATAGCCCTTGGCCTGTGTATGCATCGTCACATGTAGACCTGATGCGGTTCCGACCTTCACGTCCGAGTTCATTTCGACCGTGCGGGAGAGAGTCGCCAACCAATCGTGGCAGTAGTCCGCGCGCGCCGATGTCGTCAGACCAGCGATTGCAAGTCCTATCAGGAGGGAAATCCTTACGACCGAGTGCATGCTCTCTCTGAAATCCTGTTTTGAACGGAATCAAATTGGGGCGAGGGTGCCACTCGATCAGGGGCGGCGTCGAGGACGACGGCGCGGTGCGCGTTCGCTGGTGCGGCTCTAGCGCAACCACCAGAGCACCAGGGCAAACACGATGAAAACGGCGGCGCCGATCGCCCACAGGCCATCAGCGCTGATCGTCAGGCTCCATAGACTGATCTTGATTTGCAGTTTGTTCGACACGGCAAGGCTCTCCATTGAAAACATCAGAGAGCCCTTTGGGGATAGGTTATGTGCGCGCGGCGTTGGGTTGCGGTCAAGACTGCGCGCTCTTAACCCATGAGCGCTGTTCTGCCTTTAAGGCATTGAGAACACGAGGCGGAGTTCGAATCCGAGTTCCGTTCTCCACAGACATTTGTAGTTCGCGCGGCATGTGGCGTGCTTGCTTCGGCGGCGCGCTAGTCCTCCAGATATGGCTTCGCGAGCTGCCGCCACTCTGTTTCGGATGAGCATCGGATATCGGCGACAACACAGTCCTTGAAGCCTGGTGTTTCGTCAGATTCCCAGTAGCTGCCATACTCCTTGTTCTCGTTTAAATCGAACAACCTGAATAGCTTTGACACCTTCCCCTTCTCGAAGATGGTCGTGATTTCGAGAAAGAAGCACTTGTTGAGCTTTTCGCTATAGTGGTTTTGGTAGTTGGACCGCTGATGCTTGCCGTCCTTCGTCTGCGAAGACGGCGAATACTCTTTCGCAAAGACGGCGGCGGCTTGCTTGCCGCACCGTTCTTGCAACATGTAGCGCTCGGCGTTGCTCTGCCCATACGCCATGGTCGAGACACCACAGAGCAGTCCGACCAAAACACCTGCATTCATTCGCATTGTGAAGCCCTGCAACCTTCAGGAACCTTACAGGGAGCGGGTGGAACCTTGCAACCAGAACGGGGATTTAGCGCGCTCGTCTCGGCGCGAATGTCCCGCATGTCCCGCTATTTTCCCGGTGATTCTGATATCCGATGTCACAGATGTCACGGCATGTCCCATCCCATGTCCCAAGTGAGGGGCGCGACCGTCTATCCCTTCGGAAAGTCCGGCCCGCCGCAGGCGCGCCCCGTGGCTGGTGATCGGCAGTTCGGCGATCTCGGTGGCCGTGACGTTCGCTGCGCGCGCCTTGGGGCGTGCTCGCTACCATCACGGGTCAACATCTGCGCTTGTGTAGTGAGAGTCGCCGTAGCGCGGCGCCTGTGCGCCAGCGCGTGCTCTGGGTCTAGGCATAGCTTCGCCTGTCACCGGCAAAACATTGCCTCGCGGCATAGATGGATTGACGAAACCTCGATGTGTTGAGGGAGGCCAGGGTCATGCGGTTGGCCTTTACACGCGCTTATTGACGCGGAACCACCGCTTTGCAAATCCATCTGCAACGCGGCTGTCTGTCTGTCGGTCGCAAGCAATACGGAGCTGACTCCTGCGGGCCGGCGTGCCGTAGCTCTACGCCGTTTAAACCCGCTTCGTTTGGTGCGCCTACGGCGTCCCGCAACAGCCCTGACTAGGCTCGCGGACCGTAACCCGACAGACGGGCATGGGCCTTTAGCCGTCCGTCTTGGGACGCCCTAGATGCGCCCTCCCGCGAGTTTGTAGATGTTGGCATTGTTGAAGCCGCCGCCGCCCGCAATCATCTGGACGTGGCCGGTGGAGGCCAGCATGCGCACCGCGCGCTCAGCCGAGCCGCGGGACAGACCGGTGGTCTGTGCGATCGAGCGGAACGACGGACTGGTGAAGCCCGCCTGCATGTCTGTGGTGTCACGGAAGTAGAGTGCGACGCTGACGGCGTTGGGCGTCAGCTGCGTGTCGGTGAGAACCGCGAAGACCCAGGGATTTAATTTGGCCTGAGAGGCACTGGACGCTTGACGGACCGATGGCGGATTTTTAGATACCAGCATGTCACAGCCCTTACTGTGATGGCGTCGAGCGACGGAGTCGTAGCCGTCTCTCAATTCGATCAACAAAAGCCTCATCGCCCCGTCCAAGCGATGAGGCTTTTTGTTTTTGCTGATCTGTGGATCGCGATCTCTTACCGTTGTCCCGTCCCCGGGGGTCGACTCGGTCGCTGGTGAGCCCTGTCGTATTCGGCTCGAATCTTCAGATAGGCATCACCGCTTCACAGCGGAAGATATCGATTCCCGATTTACCGAATTGGCGAAAGTTCCTTCCTTGGGTGCGGGGCTCTGCTCGGGAGGGCACGATTGCGGTCCCGCATCGCCATGACACTTCCGTCGCTTTCGGACGGCGTGCGGCGGGCCGATTCTGTCATGGGCGATTGATCCCACTGACGATTTTTCGCCCTGTCACGGCGGAGGCCGCGGGTTCGAGTCCCGTCTCTCGCGCCAGTCTTATCAAGCACTTAGCCCCAAGTTCCAGTTTGAAGACGCGTTGCGCGCTGGCCCGTCCTGACGCGTCTCAATGCCTTTTGCCCGGGCTTCCGGGACGCAAGAGCGACCGCGCCCGGCACGTGCGACCTTTCAGACGATCTCGACCGCTGGTTCGCTCCCGACGATCGCATGATCATCACTCACGCGCGCAATCCGACATTCCGCGACACCCGACACGATGAGCCAGGTTTCCGGCTTCGCTCCTTCTCCAATCACGACTGTTGCGTCCTGATCCGGGAGTGCCTGGAGCACCTGGACGAGTTCGCGGACTTTCATCGACACGTTTCCTCAAGGTCGATCAGTTGGTTCGCCTCTCACGCGAGCATCACATCGGCTGAAGCGGTAGCGACTATCGCCATCCAGACCAGCGAGAAACGGACGTACGGCAGGTCTCGGTTCTCGCGCGCAGCGTAGCGCGCGAGCCTGACGTCAGCCTTACTCTCATCGCATAGTGCTCGCCGACAGCAGTCGCAGCCAGTGGGCGGGAACGACATCAGCGGTTCCACCAGCTTCCGGAACTCACACGATTTCGATGGGTCTTAAAGTTGCCGGAGTAAGCGAAGACAGTTTCAGAAAATTCAAATGAGGCGAGCCCGGGCGAGGGCTGATGAGGCAAACCTGACACGGAGACGTGCTGATGAATTGGAGTTCGTGGCTGAAAGAATACTACAACGACGAGCTGGAAAGAGCGGACGCCGCCTGTCGAAGTGGAGAGTCCGTCTACGACGCACTGAAATGGATCGACGATCCGTATCTCTGGAATGTGCTGCTCTGGAAAGAGTATGACGGCTTCAAGGCGATCAAGGCCGCCATTCCCGATCCGCCAGACGCCGGGACCCAGAAAAACTGGAGCGGTCGTTCCGGGATGGAGCTCGGCGCCGCCGTCATCGAAACCTATCGCCTGTTGCACGACAAGCTCAGGCGTCATCTCGACAAGCCGTTCGCAGAATGCGCGGTGCTGGACTATGGCTGCGGGTGGGGCAGTGTGCTCCGCTACTTCATGAAGGATGTGCCGCTGCGCAATTTGCATGGGTGTGATCCGCACAAGGGCATCATCCAGGTCGCGCAACGCTCCAATCCGCGCGCCGATATCGTGTTGTCGGACAGCCTGCCGAGACGTCTGCCGTTCAATCAGAAATTTGATGTTGCCTACGCGCTGTCGATCTGGACGCACCTCTCGCCCGCCGCAAGCGACACATGCCTCGCTGCGGTCCACGATTCTCTGGAGCATCACGGTCTCTTTCTTCTGACCATTCGGCCGCCGGCATATGCGTTCTATGAGCCGATTTCCAAATTGCCGGGCTGGGATCAGCAAAAAATCGCCGAGACTGTGGCGCGGGACGGATTCTACTTCTATCCGCAAAGCTATCCGGTCGATGGCGAAATGACCTATGGCGAGACGATCATCAGCAAGCGCTACATCGAGACGCACTGGACCGACCGGTTTGATCTCGTCGATGTCGGCATGAATGGGATCTCACCGTATCAGAGCATCATCGTTCTCCGAAAGAAGTGAGGTGGCCACAGGATCGTATTGGCGTTGCTTGGTCGCGGCAGGACGCAAAAATCAGGCCGCGACAGCGACGGCATTGATGGGCCGCATTGACAGTTGTTGATGCGAAGCTTCCGCTCGCCATTCGGGCGTCAGCCACCACAGCAGGAACAGCAGCGCGATCCCGTTCGAGGCCAGGCTTGTCGTGAGCGGCACGTTCATGATGGTCTGAACGGCGATGCCCGACGACACGGCGATGAAGCGCGGCGGCAGGTGCCGCGAGGCCATCGATCCTACCGACAGGAGCAGGCCGCACACGAGGGCCGAAACCGGGGTGAGTGCAAGACCGACCGACGCGATGCCCTCGGTGGCGAGAAAGGAGGCGTTGAAATTGCCGTCCCGATAGATCGCTCCGAGCGCCGGGCCGAGCTCGCCATACGGGCAGGAGGTCACCTTTCGCAGGATCGATATCTGGCAGAAGCGGGTCAGGTCGCGGTGGGCAAAGAAGTCGGCGTATTGATCGAGGGCGAGCGACGGGATTGCGAGGAAGCGCAGATTGATGGCGCTGAACACGACGTAGTTCCTGTCGGCGCCGAGCACGGCGAACGCCGTCAGCCCGAAGATTATCGGAATCAGAAATGCAAGTACCGTGGCCAGCCGCGGGTTGAACCGGCCGAACAGCCAGAACAGAAACGGCAGCCAGATCGGCAGCAGCAGGACGGTCTTGTTATTCACCACCGGATAGAAGCAAAGCCCAAACAGCAATACGCAAGCGGCCTGCATCCATTGCCGGCGCGACGCGAAATGCGCGAACAGATAGGGCAGGACCGCGCCGATCACGATTCCGGTGAGATAGTTCAAGGGCGCCGGCCGCGCGATCGCGTTGCGGGCTGCGCCGTAGGGATTGCCGAGATTGACGCCGTGCGAGACGTCGGCGACCAGCACGGCAAAGGACGACGTCAGCAGCAGCAGCGCAATGCGCCTGATTGTCGTTTCGGACAGGCCGGGCCGCCAAACCGGCATGTTCTGGAACATTAGGGGGATCATGGCAGTGGTCAGCGCGGCGATCATGGCCCAGCGGGCGATGCCATGCGGATAATCGAACGCGCTGAAGAAGCTGAGCCAGACGAAGCCGAACACCGCTGAGAGCAGCGAGAAGCTCACCAGATAACCGAAGCTGAAGCGGCCCGCGACGAACGCCGGGATGAAGACCGCCATGACGGCGGTGCCGAGGATGGCCTCGGCAGTCATGCCGGAACGCCAGACATGCATCGCCGGGAACGCGTGGCCGCAGGCGATCATCGAGGCGGTGCTGAGGACGAAGAACCCAGGGATTGTGACCCCGATAACCAAGTCTTCGCGCGTCAATTGCATCGGCCCGTCCGTATCGAAAGCTGTGCGACAACTAGCAACTCGATCGCGGGCGAAGCAAGTCAAGCAAGGTTAGGCAACGTCTCAGTCTATATTGTTGTGTTTCCACCGGGCGATCTGTCACCGCGGCGCCGCATTGAATTCACAAACGGCGACCCGCTGCCTTGATCAGGCAAAGAATGCGGCGACCGCGTTGAGGTCGGATTGTCCCGGAGCGTCGCCACGCAAATTCGCGTCGATGATGCGGCGGCAGGCGTCGACCGTGTGGGTATCGCCCAATTCGTTGGCGGCCTCGAGGATCGACCAGATCGTATCCAGGGGAATGCCGCTCTGCATGGTCGCGTTCGGGTCTGACAGCATCGGCGGCGCCGGGGTTAGAATTCGAACAGGTCGCGGCCGCGCCGCGCCAGAGTATGCAGATCGGCCATCGTGCCGCGCACAGCGTTGCAGCGGCGGCATTCGATGATGGTGTCGCCGGACGCGTGCGCGGGATCGGCGACCTTGATCGCCAGGCTGCCGCAATCCGTACAGGTGATCTTGAAGCCGGTCGAAATTACTTGCTGCTGCAAATTCATTGTGGGCCTGCGCCTCTGTTGACGTCCACCTTACGGAACAATTTTTAAGACTGGGGTCGCGGAGCGGATTGCAATCGAACGACCGCGTTAGGGGGCAGTTAAGATCTCGCAGCCGCTGCGCGTCGGCCAAGCCGCTGCATGCTGCTCGCGCGCCCCGGTTCCGGTGTTCCTGCAATCGCCGGAGCCGAACCTTGTGAAGGCCTCATCTCCCGGATCAGAGTTCGAGATGATAAGGACCAACAAAAAGCCGCCCGAAGGCGGCCGCTTTGTCTGCCGAAGCGTGAATACCGTGTTAGCGGACCGTCGAGGTGCCCGACGAGGTGATCGCGACCGGCTTGCCGGCCTTGATGACCTGGTTGGTCTGGGCAGTCTGGGTGAAATCCGCGTTGTTCCTGGCCGAAATGCCGAAAGCTGCAACCCCGATGGCCGCAACGAGCGCAACCACCACAATCTTGAGGTGGGTCGCGCGATCGGCTGAATGGATCGAGTGGTTCATGGTCGCCTCCGGGCGTCTATGCGCCGTCTATGGCAGCTACTGGTAAGCCCCATCTGTTTCCGGATCGTTTCGTGAGTTCCCGGAAATGGTTTCGTGCCACGGGCGGATTGGTTTCACCGTGCCTTGCGTCACAGAAAGCAAGGGCTGAAACTGGCCATGGGCGCGGACGGCGCCTGGGAGAAAAACAACAATGAAAACAAGGAATATGAACCGCCGGCGGGTGCTGGGAACCGGCTCCGTGGCGCTTGCTGCTACGATGTTTGGTAAGCCGTCTCTTGCCGCCGCCGAGTACGACTTCAAGCTCGGCGTCAACACTCCGGAAACCCATCCGCTAACAATCCGCTTAGCCGAGGCGGCGAGGCTGGTCGGCACGCAGTCGTCGGGCCGGGTCAACATCACGGTGTTCGCCAACAGCCAGCTCGGCGGCGATCCGGAGATGCTCTCGCAGGTCCGCGCCGGCGGGATCGAGCTCTTGGCCGCACCCAGCATGACCTTGTCGACACTGGTGCCGTTGTCGGGACTGCCCAGCATCGGCTTCGCATTCCAGTCCTACGACCAGGTCTGGGCGGCGATGGACGGCGGCGTCGGCGACATCGTCCGCGATGCGATCGCCAGGACCGGCGTCGTGCCGCTGAAGAAGGTCTGGGACAACGGCTTCCGCCAGATCACCTCGTCATCGAGCCGGCAGCTCAACAGCGTCGACGATCTCAGGGGCTTCAAGGTCCGCGTGCCGGTGACGGCATTGCTGACCTCGCTGTTCTCAGGTCTCGGCGCATTGCCGTCGAGCATCTCGTACAGCGAGCTCTATTCCGCGCTGCAGACCCACATCGTCGAAGGGCAGGAGAACCCGCTGGCGCAGGTCTCGACCGGAAAGCTGTACGAGGTGCAGAAATACTGCGCGCTGTCGAACCATTGCTGGAGCGGCTACTGGATCCTCGGCAACCGCCGCGCGATGGCGGGCCTGCCGCCCGATCTCGTCGAGCTCATCAATGCCGCGTTCGACGCTGCCGCGGTCAACGAGCGCGCCGATCTGGTCGAGATGGATCGCTCGTTGCAGGCCGAGCTGACCGAGAAGGGAATGACCTTCAACACGCCTGACCCAGTGCAGTTCAGGGCGGCGTTGGTGAAAGCCGGCTTCTACACCCAGTGGCAGAAGACCTATGGCGCAGACGCCTGGGCGGCGCTGGAGAAATACACGGGCAAGCTGACCTGACGGTGTGAGCGCGGCGATCTCCGGCGGCGCGCTCCACTTGTCTCTCGCGCACGAGAACTCCTTTCGCGACGTTCAATGATCCGGAGCGAGGCGTCGACCCACAAATCGTCGGCGGGTCATTTCGCGACCAGCCGCGTAAATCCGTCGTCGCTCCAGCCGTCGCTGCCGACGCCATGGCGCACAAAGAACAGGCCGGTCGGATCGTACTTCTGCTTGATCTCCAGAAGCCGCTGGTAGTTCGGGCCCCAATAGGCCTGCTGCCATCTCGGTTCGAAGAAGCTGCTTTCCGCAAGATAGGCGCCGCCGTCCGGCGCCACCTTTCTGAGTTCGCCGACCGCCTTCGCGATGCCCGCGGCATTCTTGCGCGCATCGGCCAGATCAGGTTCGTGGCCGCTGAGGCCGGAATAGGCCGGCGGGCCCTCGCTCGCGACGATGGCGAGCACGAAGGCGTCGATCACAGCAGGGTTCGTGGCGGTTTCCCTTGCGGAGGCGATCGCGGCCTCCGATCCGCCGGCCAGGCCTTTCTGGAAGTGCAGCTCGACCGTCGCATGCTGGGCGGCCGCCAGCAGGGCCTCGACAAGCCGCGGACGTTCCACGCCGCTCAGCAGCGATGCGCCAAGCCACAGCGATTCAAAACCGTGGATGAAGTGTCCGGCTTCGCTCAGATTGGCGGCCCAGAATACGTTCTCCGCCGGTGCGCCCGGACGATCGTCGGAGAGCATCGCCTGCGGAGCGCGCTGTCGGATGTAGGCGGCGTCCCAGCGGCGCGCTGCCGGACCGGTGCGGATCGACGGCTGACGGGTGAAGGTGAATTCAGCCTCGGCCTCCGTGACGAAGCGAATGAAGGGCTGCCACAGTTCCTCGGCCTGCTGCCTGTCGAGGTCCAGGAACGACAGCTGGATGTCGAGCGTATTGCCCGGCTTGATGTTGACGATCTCGCCCCAGTGGCGGTTGTGCAGGCGGTCGGCGTAGAGATCCACGAATGCGCTCACGAGGCGGCGGAATGACGCCTGAGACGCCGCTTTGATGGTCATCGAGGCGAAGCCGAACACGTCGGGTAGTTCATGGGTGCGCAAGGTCAGGCGGGTGACGACGCCGAAGGTGCCGCCGCCGCCGCGCAAGGCCCAGAACAGGTCCGGGTTGCTGCGGGCATTTGCGATCCGGACCACGCCGTCCGCGGTGACGATCTCGGCTTCCAGCAGGCTCGCCGCAGCGGTGCCGTAGTTCTTCGAATAGCTCCCGAAGCCGCCGCCCTGCACCAGTCCCGCCACGCCGACGGTGCCGCAACCGCCACCCTGGACGTAGCGGCCATTTCGGGTCGTTACCTCATTGTAGGCATGCATCCAGATCGCGCCGGCCCCGATGGTGACGGCCGGCTGCGGCGGATCCATGCCGCTTTGCGGGACGAAGCTGTCGTGCAGCGTGATGTCGTGCATCGCGCGAGTCCAGATCATCAGCGAGTCGGGAGCACTCGATGTGCCGAGATAGGAGTGGCCGCCGCCCCTGACGACCAGCCGCAGATTGTTGTCACGGGCGAAGTTGACGGCGGCCACGACGTCGCCTGTCGTGCGCGCCGCGACGGCGTATGCGCTTGGCTGGGACGCCCATGCATCGAGATAGCCCGTGGTCTGGGTCAGCGCCGGGTCGTCGCCGATGTAGTAGGGGTTCTTCAGCTCCTTGAACACATCGCGGCAAGCCGGACCTGACGGACTGTCCTGACACGCCGCCAGCGGCGACTTCACCGCAATGAGGTGGCCGTCGGCTTGCTCGTTGAGGTGGTTCCAGCTGGCCGCCGACGGCCATTGCGGGTCCGAGGGACGTGTTCGCCGAAACATTTGCGAGGAGTTGCTCGCACCCTGCGCCGCGGTAACCGGTCCAGGACCGATCCAGCGCGCCATCGGCGTCAGGGCGCCGCCGATCAGGAGTTCGCGACGATTCATCGGCCGGTCACCTGTCCCTGAGTGGAGCGGATTTCACGTCGTCCGGATGGCGCGCCATGCAGGACGCCGCTCGCCTGCCTGTGATAAGGACGTGACCGCGTGACCGATCGCAATTGGGTCCCGGACCTGGCCGCCGGGGCAGGTGACCTCACAAGTTGCAGCATTTACTCCATCCCGACATGTCTACGACGCAGCCAGAGAATTCCATTGAACGCGGCATCGATCGGCGCGTCGAGCCGGGTTGGGACGAGCAAGCGGAATTCGGGGACGAAAATCGCGGCGATGTGACGGCGATCCGACCGGGCGGGGTGAAACGCGGCTCGATGCTTGCCTATGGTTGGGTGGCGCTGCTGATCGTGGCGAGCGGCGTGGTCAACGTCTTCTCCTCGGTGAGCGAATTCAAACTCTCCGCGGGGTTCGCACCGCTGCGCATGCCCGTGCTGCTCGAGGTGACGAGCGCCATTGCCTGGATCCTGTTTCTGCCGCTGCTGCGAAGCGGCATCACCCAATTGCGTGTTGGTCGGAGCCGAGTGACGGCCGTCACATGGGCGGTGGCGGCGATCCTGCTTTACGCGTTCGCGCATCTCGTCACCATGGTCGGGCTGCGCAAGCTGCTGCTCGGCGACGGCTATTCCTTTCACTGGGCAACGGCGTTTCCACATGAGCTCCAGAAGGACGTCGTCTCGTCGCTGATGGTGGCCGTGGTGATCTGGCTGACGGACCGCAAGGTGTTGGCGATGCCGGTAAGCCCGATGCCCGTAACACCAGTGCCGCCGGTCGAGGCGCTCGCACTGCCGCCGGCTGGACCGTCAATCGAGGCCGCCAATCCCGGTCTGTGGCTGCGGGACGGCGCCACGAGCTTTCGGGTCGATCCTTGCGATATCGTGGCCGTGACGTCAGCGGGCAACTATGTCGAGTTTAGCCTTTCCAACGGACGTCGCCTGATCCGCGGCACGCTTGCGCGGGAGGAGGATCGGCTCAAGCCGTTCGGTCTTGTCCGCGTGCATCGGGCGAGGCTGGTGAATCTGGCGCGGGTCGTGGCAGTCGAGCATCGTCCGGCAGGGGACTTCGCCTTGCGGATGGACAATGGCGAGACCATCGCGGGCAGCAAGCGCTATCGGAATGTCGTGGCGACCTTCACGGAAAATACCAACAGGTAGGTCTCAGGAGACTCGTGCCGACGACGGCCCATCGTTCTGCCGCCGACGTGGCGGGATGAAGTGGGGCCTCCTTTGTGGCAAAGAAGGCACATCGTCGCGCTTTCGGTGCCAGTTTGGCTTTTTGTCATGCGGCAGGATGTCTCAGGGGATACAACCTCACGCTGAGATTTTCAGTGACCGCCTATGCGCGGCCCGAGTTGGAATGCCATGCGCGTGCACGTTGTGGAACGCTTTCGATCGCCCCGCTTGCGGCGGGTTGCCGTAACTCTTGCCCTGCTCATCGCGTCCGGGACCGGCGCACACGCCCAGACGGTGCTGAACGTCGGCGACGGAGCGAGCCTCGTCACCGCGCTGACGACGATCGATAACAATCCCGGCACCAACTACAGGCTCAACATCACGAACAACATCACGCTGACTGCCGGAACGACGCTGCCCATCATCAATTCGAGCGGCACCGTAACCATCAACGGCGGCAACTTCACGCTCGACGGCGGCGGCGTGCAGCGCGGATTCTTCGTCTACGCCGGCACCGTCGCGATCAACAACCTGACGATCCAGAATGCAGTGGCCAAGGGCGGCAATGGCGGCGGTGGGTTTGATGGCGGTGGCGGCGGCGGGATGGGCGCCGGCGGCGCGTTGTTCGTTGCCAGCGGCGCCAACGTTACGGTGAGCAATGTTTCGCTCGCCAGCAACCAGGCCAATGGCGGCAATGGCGGCAATTACGGCGCGGGCGGTGGCGGTGGTGGCGGCGGCGGGCTCGGCGGCAATGGCGGTAACGGCGGCAACGCCGGCGGTGGCGGTGGTGGCGGGATTGGCCTCGGCGCCAATGGCGGGGCCGGCGCGGCGGCCACCACGGGTAACAATGGCGCTGCTGGCATCGCTGTCGGCGCTGCCGGTGGCGGCAGCGGCGCGGCTGATGTTAGTGCCACGCCAGGCGCAGGGGGCGCCAGCGGAGGCGGCGGCGGCGGCGGGGTCATGGGGAGTGGAGTCAATTCCGCCGGCGGCGGTGGTGGAATCGGCGGTGGCGCTGGTACCTCCACCGGAGGCCCGAGCAGCGGCGGCGGTGCTGGCGGCTTTGGCGGCGGCGGCGGCGGCAGCAACAACAGCGCGGGTGGCATTGGCGGTTTCGGCGGCGGCGGCGGCAGCGTGCGCTGCTTTCTCAATCCGGGAACGGGCGGCTTCGGCGGTGGTGGTGGCGGCGCCAGCGGCAATTCCGGTCGCACTTGTGGGAACACTGGCGGCTTCGGCGCCGGCAACGGCGGCAACGATGCCCAAGGTGGTGCCGGCGGCGGGCTCGGCGCAGGCGGCGCGGTGTTTGTCCAGGGTGGCGGAACGCTCAATGTCTCCGGTGCCTTTACCGTCAACGGCAGCAGCGTCACCGGCGGAACGGGTGGTGTCGGCGCCGGCAATGGCTCCGCCCTCGGCTCGGGTCTGTTCCTGCAGGGCAACGGAACACTGACCTTCAGTCCCGCGGCCGGCCAGAACCAGACCGTCTCCGATGTCATCGCCGACCAGACCGGCAGCGGCGGCACAGGCGCCGATGCCGGCAGCTGGAGCCTTGCCAAGACCGGTGCCGGCACGCTGACGCTCACCGCCGCAAACACCTATTCGGGCGGCACGACCGTGAGCGGCGGCCTGATCAACTTCAATGCAGCGAACAATTTCGGCTCGGGCAACCTCACGCTCAACGGCGGCGGTCTGCAATGGGCGAGCGGCAACACGGCCGACATATCAGGCCGGCTGAACGCGGTCGGCACCAGTGGTGCGACGTTTGATTACAACGGCAATGCCGTGACGCTCGCGACCGCATTGACCGGCACAGGCGGTGTGACGGTCGCGAACTCAGGCAGCGGCGGTGCGCTGACCCTCACGGCGGCGGAGAGCTATTCCGGCGCCACGACTATCAATTCCGGCTCAATGCTGGCGCTGTCGGGCGGCGGCAGCATCTCGAATTCGAGCGTCGTGACGGCCAATGGCACGTTCGATATTTCGGCATCATCGTTCTTCAACAACAGGATCACGACGCTCGCCGGCGATGGATCGGTTGCGCTCGGCGGCAAAGCATTGGTGATTACTGCCGGTTCGACGGAGTTTTCCGGCGCGATCAACGGCTCGCCAGGAGGGGGCCTCGAGATCGCGGGCGGAACGCAGACCCTGTCCGGTGTGAACGGTTACGTCGGCTTTACCCAGATCGATGCCGGTGCGACGCTGGCACTCAAGGGAAACGGCGCGATTGCCAATTCGTTCGCGGTCGCATTCTTCGCTGCGGGCGCGGGAAGCGGCACATTCGACATTTCGCAGACCAACAGCGGTGCCAGCGTCGCTGGCCTGGATGATCCGAACGGCCACAGCGTCGTGTCTCTTGGCGCGAAGACGCTGACTATCGCCCGCGCTGTGGGTACTTACAACGGCGTCATCCAGGACGGCGGCATTGGTGGCGGCACCGGGGGCAATGTGACGGTCGCATATGGCGCCCTGGCGCGATTCGGCGGCGCCAACACCTATACCGGGCTGACCACGATCAACGCCGGCGGCGAGCTCGACCTGTTGAGCGGCCGCAGCATTGCGTCCTCGAAGGCCGTGATCAACGACGGCATCTTCGATATATCGCGCGCGGGTGGCGGCGTCCCGATCAACAGTCTTTCCGGGACCAGCATCGCCGGCACCGTGAATCTCGGTGCCAATACGCTGACCTTCACCAATGCGAACGGTACGTTCGCCGGCGTCATCCGGGACGGCGGTGCGGGCGGCGGTGTGGCGGTCACCGGCGGCAAGGAAGTTCTGACCGGCATCAACACCTACACCGGCGCGACCACCGTTACCGGCGGCACATTGGAAGTGGATGGCTCGATCGCCAGTTCATCGAAAGTGACGGTCAATTCCGGCGGCACCTTGAGCGGCACGGGCGTCGTCGGTCCTGCGCCCGTCACCGTTTTGAACGATGGCGGCGTCACGCTCACATTGCTACTAAACAACGGCCTCGGCGGGGTAGGTACGGTTGTCGTGACCAACAAGTTAGCCGCCCCCTCAAGCGGCGGCATTGATCCGGCGGCCACAACCATCATGAGTGGCGGCACGCTCGCGCCCGGTAGTGCGGCAAACCCGACCGGCACACTGACCGTCAATGGCAATCTCGCCTTCCAGTCCGGCGCGATCTATCTTGTGCAGGTGACGCCGACACTTGCGGCGTCGACCAATGTCAGCGGGACCGCGACGCTCGGCGGCGCCACCGTCAATGCAGCATTCGCCAACGGTAACTATATCTCGAAGCAGTATACGATCCTCGGCGCCGGCAGCGTCAGCGGGACCTTCGGCTCGCTGGTCAACACGAACCTGCCGACGAATTTCACCGACGCTCTGAGCTACGACGCCACCCACGCCTATCTCAATCTGACGCTGAATTTTCCGTCCCTCAATTTCGGCGGCCTTTCCACCAACCAGCAGAACGTCGCGAACTCGCTGGTCAACTACTTCAATGTGACCGGCGGCATTCCGATGGCCTATGGTACGCTCACGCCGGCGGGGCTGACTCAAGCCTCCGGCGAACTGGCGACCGGCGCGCAGCAGACGACGTTCGATGCCATGAACCAGTTCATGGGGCTGCTCACCGATCCCTTCATGAACCGCACCGGCGCCGCGGGTTCGATGCCGGGAGCGTCTGGCTATGCGGAAGAGGGCGAAGCGAGCGCCTATGCCGCGACCCGGAAGACCGATGCATTCGCGATGTTCACCAAGGCGCCGCCGGTGCCGTTCGTGTCGCGCTGGAACGTCTGGGCCGCCGGCTTCGGCGGTTCGCAATCGACCAGCGGCAACGCCGTCGTCGGATCGAACGACACCACCAGCAGCATCTACGGCACGGCGGTCGGCGCCGATTATCTGGTCTCGCCGAACACCATTGCGGGCTTTGCGATCGCCGGCGGCGGCACCAGCTTCTCGGTCACGGGCAGCGGCAGCGGCCGGTCCGATCTGTTCCAGGCCGGCGCCTATGTCCGCCACACCGAAGGCGCGGCCTATGTCTCCGCCGCGCTGGCCTATGGCTGGCAGGACATCACCACCAACCGCACCGTGACGGCTGCGGGCATCGACCAGCTTCGCGCCGAGTTCAACGCCAACGCCTATTCGGGGCGGCTCGAGGGCGGCTATCGTTTCGTCGCGCCGTGGATCGGCGGCGTCGGCATCACGCCTTATGCCGCGGGCCAGTTCACGACCTTCGAGCTGCCCGGTTACGCCGAGCGGGTGATCTCGGGCCTGCCGACGTTTGCGCTGACCTATGGCGGCAAGAGCCTCACCGATACGCGCAGCGAGCTCGGCCTTCGCACCGACAAGTCCTTCGCTGTGCAGGACGGCATCCTGACGCTGCGCACGCGCTTTGCTTGGGCGCACGACTACGATCCCAACCGCTCGGCTGCAGCGACCTTCCAGGCGCTGCCGGGCACCAGCTTCGTCGTCAACGGTGCGGCGCAGGCCAGCGACTCCGCGCTGACCACCGCCTCGCTCGAGATGAACTGGCGGAACGGCTGGTCGGCGGCCGCGACGTTCGAGGGCGAATTCTCCAACGTCACCTCGAGCTATGCCGGCAAGGGCCTGGTGCGGTATCAGTGGTGAGGCGGAAGCGTTTCCGGCTCAAGTAAGCCCGACATCACGCGCGTGTTTACCTGACACGTAATCGCGCGCGCGATCTCCCTTTGCAATGGTCGGTGCATCGGCGGCGATGTTGCCGATCGATCTGTAAAAGGAACCCATCATGGCCAGCCAACCGCTTTATGCGACCGCCGGCGACGGCACAAAACTGTTCGTGCAGGATTGGGGCTCGGGCAAGCCGGTGCTGCTGCTTGCCGCATGGACGTTCAATTCCGGCGTCTGGGGCAGCCAGATCGTGGCGCTGAACGCCAAGGGTTTTCGCTGCGTCGCGCCTGACCGGCGCGGCCACGGCCGTTCCGACATGCCGATGACAGGATACGATCTCGACACGCTGACCGATGACGTTGCCGCCGTGATCGAACAGCACGATCTGCACGATGTTATGATCGTCGCGCATTCGATGGGATCGATCGAGGCGGTGAGCTATCTGGCGCGTCATGGCGCCGATCGGATCGCGCGGCTGGTCCTGGTGGCGCCGACCACGCCGTTCATCGTCCAGACCGAGGACAATCCGGTCGCGGTGCCGAGGGCGATGGTCGAGGCGCAGAATGCCGCGATCGCGCAGGATTTCCCGAAATGGATGGGCGAGAACGAGGCGCCGTTCTTCATGCCCGACACGCCAGATGCTACGCGGGCATGGATCAGGGAGATGATGCTGAGCGTGCCGCTGCCGGTGGCGCTGGCCTGCCGCAAGACCATCTCGTTCGCCGATCTGCGCGCTGCGGCCAAGAGCATCGACCGCCCGACGCTGATCGTGCACGGCGACAAGGATGCCAGCGCGCCGCTCGAACTGACCGGCGCGAAGACGGCGGCGCTGATCAAGGGAAGCAAGCTCGCCGTCTATGAAGGCGCGCCGCACGCTTTGCCGCTGACGCACAGCGCGCGCCTGATGGCCGACCTGCTGGCCTTCCTCGACGCTTAGCTGGCGCGGGCGATATCGGCACGGATCCAGCGCGCGGCCCAGACGAACAGCAGCGCGCCGAGTGTCGTCGTCACCGCGGCCGACAGCAGCGAGTAGCGAACCGCATCCGTGCCGTACGCGCCCTTCAGGGCGTCATTGATCATGCCGACGGCGAGGGGGCCGACGCCCTGGCCGAAGCAGGTCGCGGTGAGCAGCACGATCGCCGAGGCCAGCGCCCGCATGCTGGGCTTTGCGACCGTCTGCGCGATCGCGAAGATCGGGCCGAGATGGAAGCCGACCATGAACGAGGTTAGTGCCAGCATCGCGACCATCAGCGTGAAGCTTTGCGTCAGCATGCACAGCGCGAACACCGGACCGGCGAGGCCGGACATGATTGCGGGCGCCCAAAGCTTCCAGCGGTCGTCGCGGCGGCCGATCTGCGCCACCACGAGGCCGCCGATCAGCGTGCCCGCCATGCCGGCGAGGCCCTTGAAGGTGCCGGCATAGGTGCCGATCTCGGCGCTCGTGAGGTGATGGATACGCGCCAGGAACGGCGGGATCCACACCGCGGTGGCGTAGTTGGTGTAGGTCGTGAGGCAGAAGCCGACCAGTACGATGACGAAGCTCGGTTGCGAGATCAGGAAGCCCAGCGTCGGCCCGATCGTTTCAGGCTTGAAGGTCTCGGCCATCGCACCGCGCTTCGGCTCGGAGATCGTCAGCCACAAGATGGCGGCGAGCGCGATGCCGGGCAGGCCGGCGGTGTAGAAAGCCATCCGCCAGCCGTAGTGCTGATTGACGTAACCGCCGATGAAATAGCCCAGGAAGACGCCGAGATAGGTGCCGATCGCGTAGATGCCGAGCGCGCGCGGGCGCTCGTTCTTGTCGAATAGATCGGCGATCATCGATTGCGAGGCCGGCGTGCCCGCGGACTCCCCGATGCCGACGCCGACCCGCGCGAGCGCCAGCGTCGCGACGCTCGAGGCCATGCCGCAGAGGTAGGTCATCGCGCTCCAAAACGCGAAGGCGATTGCCACGATGTTGCGGCGGCTGAGACGATCGGCCATCCGCGCGATGGGAATGCCAAGCAGCGAATAGAACAGCACGAAGCCGAACCCGGCGAGCAGGCCCATCGTGGTGTCGCTGAGCGCGAACTCCTTCTTGATCGGCTCGATCAGGACGTTGAAGATCGTGCGGTCGAGAAAGTTGAGGGCGTAGATGATGGTGAGCAGGCCGAGCACGTAATAGCGGCGCGTGGAGGGCGCGGCAGCGGCCTGTGTGGCTGCAGCCGCCTGCGGTGCGACATCGACCATGACTTCGTCCCCCGATGTTCTCTGGTCTTTTCTTGTTGGTCTGTTTGCCTTGCGCGCGGGCCTTACCCCTCGCGGATGTAATTCCCTGCTTCGAATTCCACCGGCCTCGCATCGGCATCGAACGACACGCCGATCGGGTCGCGGCCGGCGGCCATGGCCTCGAGCTGGTCAGAGAGCATCCGGCGGACCATCAGGATGCCGCGATCGCTCTGGCCGAAATGCTCTTCCGAATGGATCGTCACCGGTCCCTGGCCGACCTGCGCCTCGTAGTCGCCGGGGAAGCGCTGGTGCTCCTGCTCCGTCATGTCCCACCAGAACTTGCCGTTGAACTTCGAGCGCATGCGGCCGATATCGCCCGCATTCTTGACCCGGCCGGCGACATAGATGCGGAACGAGGTGTCGTCGATCGGCAGGGTCCAGCCGATCGATTCGACGCGGGCGAATTGCGCGACCCGCGGATTGGGCACGACGCGGAGCGTGGGCAGGGCAGCCTCGGTGACGCGATAGAACACCTTGCCGTCGTCCTGTCGCCGGATCGAGCGCACCGCGACGCCGCGCGGCGACATCTCGAACTTCACCTCGGGCATCGAGGCCATCATGGTCGTGAATTGCGGCCCCGAGAACGAGCCGTGCAGCACCGGCACGTGATAGGGGTCGGCGACGTTCTCGAAATGCTGCAGCCAGTTGCAAGGGATCACGGCAGGGCCGCCGCCGCCGATCGAGGAATCGTCGGCCTCGACGAACTCGCCGTCGTCCATGGTCTCCAGGCATTCGTAGCGCGGCAGCACCGGCTGCTTATCGGCCGGGCCCATATAGGCGAAGATCAGGCCATAGCGTTCCTGCACGGGATACCAGGGCTGGCGCACCTTGTCCTTGAACAGGCCGCCTTCGGGCTCGCAGGGCTGCTCGAGGCAGCGGCCTTCGGTGTCGAACTTCCAGCCGTGATAGCAGCAGCGGATGCCGTCCTCCTCGACCTTGCCGTAATAGAGTGTGGTGCCGCGATGGCAGCAGCGCGCATGCAGCAGGCCGGCCCGGCCATGCCGGTCGCGGAACAGGATCAGGTCTTCGCCGAGCGCGCGGACTTTTCTGGGGATATCGGTGGCGTCGCCGACGAGCCCGATCGGGTGCCAGTAGCGGCGCAGCAGTTCGCCCATCGGGGTGCCGCGGACCACCGAGGTGAGCTCGGTCCGGGTGCTGGACGGCTTCATCGCATAGGCCGTGCCGAGATCGCGGTCCCGTTGGGTGACGGTCATGGTGGTTTCCTCCCGCCGCCGGACTTGCTGCCTGCGGTCACTATGTCGTTGACCACGGTCAACCTGTTGACCAAGTCAACGATAGATCGATGACAATGTCAACGATCTCGTTTAGCTTGGCAGCGACAGGCTTTGTTGCAGAGGTTGGCGATGAGCGAGAAGTTCAGGACTGCGCGGGCCTTGCCGCCGGAGGCGGTGGTTGACGCCGAACTGGCGCCAATCACCGCGATGATGTCGTCGCGGTTGATGGTGCTGGCTAACCTGCTCAGGCGCGGTGCGCTGCTGCGCTACAAGCGCCTGACCGGCCTGTCCTCGGTCGAGTTCGGCCTGGTTGCCTCGCTCGGCCGGCGGCCGCCGATGAGCGTGGTGCGGCTTGCCGAAGCCGTCGGCATGGACAAGGGGCAGATCAGCCGGGCGCTTGCCGAGCTCGTTGCGCGCAAGCTGGTCGCCAAGCAAGCCAATCCGCGTGACAATCGGGAAACACTTGTCTCCCTTACCAAGGCCGGGCTCGCCGCCCATGATGCCATTGTGGCCGGCGCGCAGGAGCGAAACCGGCGCCTGCTGGAACAGCTCGGTCCACAGGATCTCGAGTTGCTGCTCGGACATATCGACCGCCTGATGCTGACCGCGGCCGAGATGCTCGCTGCCGAGCGGGAGCTGGGCTGATATGGGGAACGCGCAGGGCACGGGATGGCCGCAGCTGCGCCCCCCGCTGCGGCAAGCGCTTCCGCCTGATGCGGCAAAGAGCCCGCGGGAGGGACGGTAAAAGCGTCAAAATTGCTTGTCTTGCGCCCCCTGTTGCGCTGCGCTAAAGCCTCAAGAACAATTCCAATCAACGAATCTGCGGGACGTCCGAAACCGCAGCAAGAAGGCCTCGCCGATGACCGGCATCCTGCAGAATTATCTCCCACTTGTGGTCTTTATCGGGGTCGCGAGCCTGATCGGGCTGGCGCTCCTGATCGCGCCGTTCCTGGTCGCGTTCCAGTCGCCGGATCCGGAAAAGCTGTCCGCCTATGAATGCGGATTCAACGCTTTCGACGACGCCCGCATGAAGTTCGACGTCCGGTTCTATCTGGTGGCGATCCTCTTCATCATCTTCGATCTCGAAGTGGCGTTCCTGTTCCCCTGGGCTGTGGCGTTCGGAAAACTGGGCGCGACCGGCTTCTGGTCGATGATGGTGTTCCTGGCCGTGCTGACGGTCGGGTTCGCGTATGAATGGAAGAAAGGCGCGCTCGAATGGGATTGAGCCCCACCGCCGCATCCTCGCAGCCGGCGATTGCGCAAGCTCCGAGAGGCATTCTCGATCCGTCGACCGGCAAGCCGGTCGGCGCCAATGATCCGTTCTTCCTCGAGGTCAATCACGAGCTGTCCGACAAGGGCTTCTTCGTCGCAGCGGCCGATGATCTCATCACCTGGGCGCGCACCGGCTCGCTGATGTGGATGACCTTCGGTCTCGCCTGCTGCGCGGTCGAGATGATGCAGGTCTCGATGCCGCGCTACGACGTCGAGCGCTTCGGCTTCGCGCCGCGCGCCTCGCCGCGGCAGTCCGACGTGATGATCGTCGCCGGCACCCTGACCAACAAGATGGCGCCCGCGCTGCGCAAGGTCTACGACCAGATGCCTGAGCCGCGCTACGTCATCTCGATGGGCTCGTGCGCCAACGGCGGCGGCTACTACCACTATTCCTACTCGGTGGTCCGCGGTTGCGACCGCATCGTGCCGATCGACATCTACGTGCCGGGCTGCCCGCCCACGGCGGAAGCGCTGCTTTACGGCGTGCTGCTGCTGCAGAAGAAGATCCGCCGTATCGGCACCATCGAACGCTAAGGTTTCAGGCATGGACGACGGCAAGCTCGACGCCCTTGGGCAGACGATCGTGAGCGCGCTTCCGGGCGCCGCCACGGCGCACTCGGTCGCGTTCGATCAACTCACTATCGACGTCGAGATTAGCAGAATCGTGGACGTCGTCAGTTTTCTGCGTGACGATCCGAACTGCCGCTTCGTCAATTTCACCGACGCGACCGCGGTCGACTATCCGAGCCGCGAAAAGCGCTTCGACGTCGTCTACCATCTGCTGTCGCCGACGCTGAACACGCGCATCCGCGTACGCGGCCAGGCCGACGAGACCACGCAGGTGCCCTCGATCATCGGCGTCTTCCCCGGCGCCGACTGGTTCGAGCGCGAGACCTACGATCTTTACGGCGTGATCTTCGTCGGGCATCCGGACATGCGCCGCCTGTTGACCGATTACGGCTTCGACGGCCATCCGCTGCGCAAGGATTTCCCGCTCACCGGCTTCGTCGAGGTTCGCTACGACGACCAGGAGAAGCGGGTGCTGTACGAGCCGGTCCGGCTCAACCAGGAATTCCGCAAGTTCGACTTCCTCTCGCCCTGGGAAGGCGCGGACTATCCGCTGCCCGGTGACGAGAAGGCCAAGGCGGAGCCGAAGCCATGAACGAGCAACCGCAAGATCTTCGTAACTTCACCATCAATTTCGGCCCGCAGCATCCGGCGGCGCACGGCGTGCTTCGCCTCGTGCTGGAGCTCGACGGCGAAGTCGTCGAGCGCGTCGATCCGCATATCGGCCTGCTTCACCGCGGCACCGAGAAGCTGATCGAGCACAAGACCTATCTGCAGGCGATTCCGTATTTCGACCGGCTCGATTACGTCGCGCCGATGAACCAGGAGCACGCGTTCTGCCTTGCGGCGGAGAAGCTGCTCGGCATCACGGTGCCGCGCCGTGGCCAGCTGATCCGCGTGCTGTATTGCGAGATCGGCCGCATCCTCTCCCATCTGCTCAACGTCACCACGCAGGCGATGGACGTCGGCGCGCTGACCCCGCCGCTGTGGGGTTTTGAAGAGCGCGAGAAGCTGATGGTGTTCTACGAGCGTGCCTCGGGCTCGCGTATGCATGCGGCGTTCTTCCGCGTCGGCGGCGTGCACCAGGATCTGCCGCCGAAGCTGATCGACGATATCGAGGCGTGGTGCGATCCGTTCCTCAAGGTGGTCGACGACCTCGACACGCTGCTCACCGGTAACCGCATCTTCAAGCAGCGCAACGTCGACATCGGCGTTGTGCCGCTGAAGGAAGCCTGGGAGTGGGGCTTCTCCGGCGTGATGGTGCGCGGCTCAGGCGCGGCCTGGGACCTGCGCAAGTCGCAGCCCTATGAGTGCTACGCCGAGATGGATTTCGACATTCCGATCGGCAAGAACGGCGACTGCTACGACCGCTACCTGATCCGCATGGAAGAGATGCGCCAGTCGGTGCGCATCATGAAGCAGTGCGTCCAGAAGCTGAAGGCGCCGGACGGGCAGGGCCCGGTCGTGGTCGAGGACAACAAGATCGCGCCGCCGCGCCGCGGTGACATGAAGCGCTCGATGGAAGCGCTGATCCATCACTTCAAGCTGTACACCGAGGGCGTGCACGTGCCGGCCGGCGAGGTCTATGCCGCGGTCGAGGCGCCGAAGGGCGAGTTCGGCGTCTATCTCGTCGCCGACGGCACCAACAAGCCCTACAAGTGCAAGATCCGCGCGCCGGGTTTCGCCCATCTGCAGGCGATGGATCACATCTGCAAGGGCCATCTGCTGGCCGACGTTTCCGCCATCCTTGGCTCGCTGGACATCGTGTTCGGCGAGGTCGACCGGTGATGATGTCCGCATCTGCACCGCGCGCTAATTGAGAGTTTGATCGATGTCCGTCCGCCGCCTTGCCCCGAAGGAATTGCAGCCCGCGAGCTTCACGTTCACGGACGAGAATCTCGCCTGGGCCAAGAAGCAGATCGAGAAGTATCCGCCGGGCCGTCAGGCTTCGGCTGCGATCGCGATTCTGTGGCGCGTGCAGGAGCAGCATGACGGCTGGGTCTCGGAAGCGGCGATCCGCGCCGTCGCCGACCTGCTCGAGATGCCGCATATCCGCATGCTGGAGATCGCGACCTTCTACACCATGTTCCAGCTCTCGCCGGTCGGCAAGAAGGCGCATGTGCAGGTCTGCGGCACCACGCCGTGCCGGCTGCGCGGCGCCGCCGACCTGATCGAGGTGTGCCAGCATCGCATCCATCACGATCCGTTCCAGCTGTCGAAGGACGGCAACTTCTCGTGGGAAGAGGTCGAGTGTCTCGGCGCCTGCGTGAACGCGCCAATGGTGCTGATCTGGAAGGACACCTACGAGGACCTGACCAAGGAAAGCTTCGGCAAGGTGCTCGACGGCTTTGCCGCCGGCAATCCGCCCAAGCCGGGCCCGCAGGTCGACCGTCAGTTCTCGGCGCCCGCAGGCGGGCCGACGACGCTGAAGGAAACCACCTGATGCGGGGCTTTCAGGTGCAGGAAAACGAGGCGGGGAGGGGCGCTGCGATGAAGGCCTGGCGCACGATCGCCCTTCACACCGCTGTCGCGGCCGGCTTCATGTTCCTGCTGCAACGTTACGGCCTGAGCGCGACGCTGGAATCCAGCCTGTTGTGGGCCATCGTGTTCGGCGGCTGTGCTGCCGGGCTCGCTTGCTCCCAAGCCAATCGGTGATGTTCGGAAAGTTTTGAGCATGCTCGACGACAAGGACCGCATCTTCAAGAACCTCTACGGCCTCCATGATTGGGGCCTCGAGGGCGCGCGCCGCAGGGGCGCCTGGGATGGCACCAAGGGGATCATCGACAAGGGCCGCGACTGGATCATCAACGAGATGAAGGCCTCGGGCTTGCGCGGCCGCGGCGGTGCGGGCTTCCCGACCGGCATGAAGTGGTCCTTCATGCCGAAGGAATCCAAGGACGGCCGTCCGAGCTATCTCGTCGTCAACGCCGACGAGTCGGAGCCCGGCACCTGCAAGGACCGCGAGATCATGCGGCACGATCCGCATCTCCTGGTCGAAGGCTGCCTGCTTGCAAGCTTCGCGATGGGCGCGCATGCCTGCTACGTCTATATCCGCGGCGAGTTCATCCGCGAGCGCGAGCGCCTTCAGGCGGCGATCGACCAGGCCTATGAGGCCAAGCTGGTCGGCAAGGACAACATCAACGGCTGGCCGTTCGACATCTATGTCGCACACGGCGCCGGCGCCTATATCTGCGGCGAGGAGACCGCGCTGCTCGAGAGCCTCGAGGGCAAGAAGGGCCAGCCGCGGCTGAAGCCGCCGTTCCCGGCCAATGTCGGTCTGTATGGCTGCCCGACCACCGTCAACAATGTCGAGTCGATCGCGGTTGCGCCCGACATCCTGCGCCGCGGCGCCGCCTGGTTCGCCGCCATCGGCCGTCCGAACAATGTCGGCACCAAGCTGTTCTGCATCTCCGGTCACGTCGAGCGGCCCTGCAACGTCGAAGAGGCGATGGGGATTCCGTTCCGCGAGCTGATCGAGAAGCATTGCGGCGGCATTCGCGGCGGCTGGGACAACCTGAAGGCGGTGATCCCCGGCGGATCGTCGGTGCGCATGGTGCCGGCCGACCAGATTATCGACACGCCGATGGATTTCGACAGCCTGAGCAAGCTGCGCTCGGGCCTCGGCACCGCGGCCGTAATCGTGATGGACAAGTCGACCGACTTGATCCGGGCGATCGCCCGCATCTCGTATTTCTACAAGCATGAGAGCTGCGGCCAGTGCACGCCGTGCCGCGAGGGCACCGGCTGGATGTGGCGCGTCTTGACCCGCATGGCCGACGGCCGCGCCCACAAGCGCGAGATCGACATGCTGCTCGAGGTCACCAAGCAGGTCGAGGGGCACACCATCTGCGCGCTCGGCGACGCAGCAGCGTGGCCGATCCAGGGTCTGATTGCGCATTTCCGTCACGAGATCGAAGAGCGCATCGATCAGTATTCGCACAAGGCCGATCTCGACGATCAGGGCGTTCGTGATCCCGTCCATATGGTCGCGGCGGAGTAGAGAAGAGACATGAGCAAGATCATCGTCGATGGCAAAGAGATCGATGTGCCGCCGGAGTACACGCTGTTGCAGGCGTGCGAGGCGGCAGGCGCCGAGATTCCGCGCTTCTGCTATCACGAGCGGTTGTCGATCGCCGGCAATTGCCGGATGTGCCTGGTCGAGGTGAAGGGCGGCCCGAAGCCGGTCGCGAGCTGCGCCTGGGCCGTGCGCGACTGCCGTCCGGGCCCGAAGGGTGAGCCGCCGGAGATCTCGACCCGTTCGCCGATGGTCAAGAAGGCGCGCGAAGGCGTAATGGAATTCCTGCTGATCAACCATCCGCTGGACTGCCCGATCTGCGATCAGGGCGGCGAGTGTGATCTGCAGGACCAGGCGATGGGCTACGGCGTCGACACCAGCCGTTTCGCCGAGAACAAGCGTGCGGTCGAGGACAAGTATCTCGGCGCGCTGGTCAAGACCTCGATGAACCGCTGCATCCAGTGCACGCGTTGCGTCCGCTTTTCCGCCGAAGTCTGCGGCGCGCCGGAAATGGGCGCGACCGGGCGCGGCGAGGACATGGAGATCACCACCTATCTCGAGCAGGCGCTGAGCTCGGAGCTGCAGGGCAATCTCGTCGATATCTGCCCGGTCGGTGCGCTGACCTCGAAGCCCTATGCCTTCGCGGCGCGCCCCTGGGAGCTCGGCAAGACGCAGTCGGTCGACGTCATGGACGGCGTTGGATCTGCGATCCGGGTCGACACCCGCGGCCGCGAGGTGATGCGCATCCTGCCGCGCATCAACGAGGTGGTGAACGAGGAGTGGATTTCCGACAAGACCCGCCACGTCGTCGACGGCCTGCGCACCCAGCGCCTCGACCGTCCCTATGTGCGCGAGAACGGCCAGCTCAAGCCTGCGACCTGGCAGGAGGCCTTCGCGGCCATCGCCGCCAAGGCCGGCCGCATCGACGGCAAGCGGATCGGCGCGATCGCGGGCGATCTCGCTGCGGTCGATGAAATGTATGCGCTGAAGGAGCTGCTCGCGAAGTACGGCTCGGTCAATCTGGCGGTGCAGGGCGGCGACGCGTTCGACGCCAAGGCAGGCCGCGGCTCCTACATCTTCAACCCGACCATTGCCGGCATCGACCAGGCCGACGCGATCCTGATCATCGGCTCGCACCCGCGCAAGGAAGCCGCGGTGCTGAACGCGCGGATCCGCAAGCGCTGGCGCACCGGCGGGCTCAAGGTCGGCATGATCGGCGCCAAGGCCGATTTTACCTACGACCACGACTATCTCGGCGCAGGTACCGACACGCTCGCCGATCTCGTGGCGGGCAAGCATTCCTTTGCCGACGTGCTGAAGAACGCCAAGAACCCGATCGTCCTGGTCGGCGCCGGCGCCTACACCAGGCATGACGGCGCGGCGGTGCTGGCGCAGGCGGCCAAGCTCGCCGTGGATGTCGGTGCGCTGAAGGACGGCTGGAACGGCTTCGCCGTGCTGCAGGACACCGCCTCGCGCGCCGGCGCGCTCGATATCGGTTTCTCGCCGGCGGCCGGTGGCCTGACCACGGCGCAGATGACGACCTTCGGCACCCTCGACGTGCTGTTCCTGCTCGGCGCCGACGAGATCAAGGCGCCGGATGGCACCTTCGTGGTCTATATCGGCACCCATGGCGACCAGGGCGCGCATCGTGCCGACGTCATCCTGCCGGGCGCTGCCTATACCGAGAAGTCCGGCATCTACGTCAACACCGAGGGCCGGGCGCAGATCGCCAACCGTGCGGCGTTCCCGCCGGGTGAAGCCCGTGAGGACTGGGCGATCATCCGCGCGCTGTCCGACGTGCTCGGCAAGAAGCTGCCGTTCGACTCGCTGCAGGCGCTGCGCCAGGCGATGTTCAAGACCACGCCGCATCTGATGCGGCTCGACCAGATCGAGGTCGGCAAGGCCGACGACGTCAAGGCGCTGGCCGGCAAGGGCGGCAGCGTCGACAAGGCGGCATTCAAGCCGACTGTCGAGGATTTCTATCTGACCAACCCGATCGCGCGGGCCTCTGCCGTGATGGCGGAATGCTCGCGGCTGGCGTCGGGCCGAATGCTGACGGCAGCGGAGTGAGCGTGACCTGATGGCTGAATTCTTCGCAAGCGCGTTCTGGACCGGCTTCCTCTGGCCGCTGATCATCATGGTCGCGGAAAGCCTGTTGCTGCTCGTCGTGCTGCTGATCGCGATTGCCTACATCCTGCTCGCCGACCGCAAGATCTGGGCGGCGGTACAGATCCGCCGCGGCCCCAACGTGGTCGGCCCGTTCGGATTGCTGCAATCCTTCGCCGACCTGCTGAAGTTCGTGCTGAAGGAGCCGGTGATTCCGTCCGGCTCCAACAAGGGCGTGTTCCTGCTGGCGCCGCTGGTCTCGTGTATCCTGGCGCTGGCCGCCTGGGCCGTGATCCCGTTCAATCTCGGCTGGGTGATCTCCGACATCAACGTCGGCATCCTCTACATCTTCGCGATCTCGTCGCTGTCGATCTACGGCGTCATCATGGCCGGCTGGTCGTCGAACTCGAAGTACCCGTTCTTGGCCGCGCTGCGCTCGGCGGCGCAGATGGTGTCCTATGAAGTCTCGATCGGCTTCGTCATCATCACCGTGCTGCTCTGCGTGGGCTCGCTGAACCTGTCGGCGGTGGTCGAGGCGCAGAACTCGCGTGGGCTCGCGCACCTGATCGGCCTGCCGCAGCTCACCATCCTGAATTGGTATGTGTGGCCGCTGTTTCCGATGTTCGTGGTGTTCTACGTCTCGGCGCTGGCGGAAACCAACCGTCCGCCGTTCGACCTGGTCGAAGCGGAATCGGAACTGGTCGCCGGCTTCATGACCGAATACGGCTCGACGCCGTATCTCCTGTTCATGCTCGGCGAGTATGTCGCGATCACCACGATGTGCGCGCTGGCGTCGATCCTGTTCCTTGGTGGCTGGCTGCCGCCGGTCGATTTGCCGCCGTTCACCTGGATTCCAGGCATCGTCTGGTTCGCCCTCAAGGTGTTCTTCATGTTCTTCATGTTCGCGATGGCGAAGGCGATCGTGCCGCGCTACCGCTACGATCAACTGATGCGGCTCGGCTGGAAGGTGTTCCTGCCGCTGTCGCTGGCGATGGTGGTGATCGTGGCCGGTGTGCTGCAGTTCGCCGGCATCGCTCCGAAGTGAGGCCGTCATGAGTGTCAACGTCAACGCAACAGCCCGCTCGCTTCTGCTCTCGGAATTCGTCTCGGCGTTCGTTCTCGCCATGCGCTATTTCTTCAAGCCGAAGCCGACGCTGAATTATCCCTTCGAGAAGGGCCCGATCTCGCCGCGTTTCCGTGGTGAGCACGCGCTGCGCCGCTATCCGAACGGCGAGGAACGCTGCATCGCCTGCAAGCTGTGCGAGGCGATCTGCCCGGCGCAGGCGATCACGATCGAGGCCGGCCCGCGCCGCAACGACGGCACCCGCCGCACGGTGCGCTACGACATCGACATGGTGAAGTGCATCTATTGCGGGCTGTGCCAGGAAGCATGCCCGGTCGACGCCATCGTCGAGGGACCGAATTTCGAATTCGCGACCGAGACCCGCGAGGAACTCTACTATGACAAGGCGAAGCTGCTCGCCAATGGCGACCGCTGGGAGCGCGAGATTGCGAAGTCGATCGCGCTCGACGCGCCGTACCGGTGAGGTGAGGGCATGATCCTTCCGGCGCTGTTCTTCTATCTGTTTGCCGCGGCCTGCGTGGCCTCGGCGGTCATGGTGATTGTCTCGCGCAATCCCGTGCACTCCGTGCTGTACCTGATCCTGGCCTTCGTCAACGCCTCGGGCCTGTTCATCCTGATGGGCGCCGAGTTCCTCGGGATGATGCTGATCGTCGTCTATGTCGGCGCCGTCGCGGTGCTGTTCCTGTTCGTGATCATGATGCTCGACGTCGACTTCGTCGAACTGCGCGAGGGCTTCATGCAGTATCTGCCCGTAGGCATCGTGATCGGCGGCATCTTCCTGTTCGAGCTGCTGCTGGTGGTCGGCGCCTGGGTGATCAACCCGCAGGTCACCAAGACGATCACGGCGGCGATCCCGACCAGTATCAGCAACACCGAGGCGCTCGGCCTCGTGCTCTATACGAAGTACATCCATTACTTCCAGCTCGCCGGCATGGTGCTGCTGGTCGCGATGATCGGCGCCATCGTGCTGACGCTGCGCCACAAGGCCAACGTCAAGCGGCAGAACATCAACGTGCAGAACGCGCGCACGCCGGAAATGGCGATGGCGATGCGCAAGGTGGCGTCGGGGCAGGGCCTGCAGGATGCCGACGCGGCGGAGTGGGTGAAATGACGATCGGGCTAGGGCACTATCTGGCGGTCGGCGCGATCCTGTTCACGCTCGGGATCCTCGGCATCTTCCTCAACCGCAAGAACATCATCGTCATTCTGATGTCGATCGAGCTGATCCTGCTCTCGGTCAACATCAATTTGGTGGCGTTCTCGACCTTCCTCGGCGACATCGTCGGCCAGGTGTTCGCGCTGTTGGTGCTGACGGTGGCGGCAGCCGAGGCCGCGATCGGCCTTGCCGTGCTGGTGGTGTATTTCCGCAACCGCGGTTCGATCGCGGTTGAAGACGTCAATCTGATGAAGGGCTAGTCCGGCAAATGATACAGGCAATCGTATTCCTGCCGCTGCTGGGCGCTATCCTCGCAGGCATCATCTCGCTGGTCGGCGCGCACGCACGCTGCCCGAGCGGCGACGCTGTCGACCACCACGACGATGCGCATGGCGACGCCCATGCTTCCGACGCTCATGCGTCGGCGGCCCACGACGACCACGGCCATGATGATCATGGCCATGACGACCACCATGTCTCCGAGCCGGCGGCGGCGGGCTCGCGGCTTGCCGAGTTGATCACAACGGGCCTCTTGTTCGTGTCGGCGGCGCTGTCCTGGTTCACGCTGGTCGATGTCGGCTTCATGCACCATGATGCGCGCGTCGTGCTGCTGCCCTGGATCACCTCGGGTGACCTCCAGGTGGCCTGGACGCTGCGGGTCGATACCCTGACCGCCGTGATGTTGGTCGTGGTCAACACCGTGTCCGCCCTCGTGCACCTCTATTCCATCGGCTACATGGATGAGGACCCGAACCGGCCGCGCTTCTTCGGCTATCTCTCGCTGTTCACCTTCGCGATGCTGATGCTGGTGACCTCGGACAATCTCGTGCAGCTGTTCTTCGGCTGGGAGGGCGTCGGTCTGGCGAGCTACCTCCTGATCGGGTTCTGGTACCAGAAGCCGTCGGCCAACGCCGCAGCGATCAAGGCCTTCGTGGTCAACCGCGTCGGCGACTTCGGCTTCGCGCTCGGCATCTTCGCGATCTTCGCGCTGGTCGGCTCGACCGATTTCGAGACCATCTTCCATGCCGCGCCTGGCCTCACCGGCAAGACCATCGACTTCTTCGGTTGGCACCCTGATGCGCTGACCTTGACCTGTCTGTTCCTGTTCATGGGTGCGATGGGCAAATCGGCCCAGTTCCTGCTGCACACCTGGTTGCCGGACGCGATGGAAGGTCCGACCCCGGTGTCGGCGCTGATCCACGCCGCGACCATGGTCACCGCTGGCGTCTTCATGGTGGCGCGCCTGTCGCCGTTGTTCGAGTTGTCGCCAACCGCGCAGGCGGTCGTGATGTTCTTCGGCGCGACCACGGCGTTCTTCGCCGCCACGATCGGCCTGGTGCAGAACGACATCAAGCGCATCGTCGCGTATTCGACCTGTTCGCAGCTCGGCTACATGTTCGTGGCGATGGGAGCGGGGGCCTATTCGGTCGGCATGTTCCACCTGTTCACGCACGCCTTCTTCAAGGCGCTGCTGTTCCTGGGCTCCGGCTCGGTGATCTACGCGATGCACCACGAGCAGGACATCCGCAATATGGGTGGCCTGTGGCGCAAGATCCCGTACACCTTCGCGGTGATGGCGATCGGTACGCTGGCGCTGACCGGCTTTCCGCTGTTTGCCGGCTACTTCTCGAAGGACAAGATCATCGAGGCGGCCTATGCGGCGCATAATCCATTCGCGACCTATGCCTACCTGCTGACCGTCGTGGCGGCCGGCTTGACCTCGTTCTACTCCTGGCGCCTGATCTGGAAGACGTTCTTCGGCGAGCCGCACGACCAGAAGCATTACGAGGCGGCGCATGAGAGCCCGATGTGGATGCTGGTGCCGATCGGTGTGCTCGCGGCAGGCTCGATCCTTGCCGGCTTCCCGTTCGTGGAGCTGTTTACAAGTCCGCACGGTGTCGAGGAGTTCTTCCGCGAATCCGTCAAGATGAACCCGCACATCCTCGAGGACATGGAGCACATGCCGGGCTGGCTGGTGCCGTTGCCCACCGTGATGATGGCGCTCGGCCTGTTCGTCTCGTACCTGTTCTACATCCGCAGGCCGTATCTGCCGGTCGAGCTCGCGAACCAGCAGCCAATGCTGTACCAGTTCCTGCTCAACAAATGGTACTTCGACGAGCTGTACGACTGGATCTTCGTGCGCCCGGCGAAGTGGCTCGGCTACACGCTGTGGAAGAAGGGCGACGGCTTCGTCATCGACGGCTTCGGTCCGGACGGCGTCTCGGCCCGCGTGCTCGACGTCACCCGCAACGTCGTGAAATTGCAGACCGGCTACCTCTATCACTACGCGTTCGCGATGCTGATCGGGGCCGCCGGATTGATCACCTGGTTCATGTTCGGCTTGGGAGGCCAGTAAATGACAACCTGGCCCATCCTTTCCGTAACGACCTTCCTGCCGGCGGTCGGCGCGATCCTGGTCTACCTGCTGGCGCGGGGCGGCGACGAGACCGCGAGCCGCACGGCGCGCTGGATCGCGCTGTGGACCACGCTGATCACCTTCGCGGTGTCGCTGATCCTGGTCGCGCGTTTCGATCCCGCGCAGTCCGACTTCCAGTTCGTCGAGAAGACGTCCTGGCTCGCGACGGGCATCACCTATCACATGGGCATCGACGGCATCTCGCTGCCGCTGATCATCCTGACCACCGCGATCATGCCGCTCTGCATCATCGCGAGCTGGAAGTCGGTGACGCAGCGCGTCAGCGAATACATGATGGCGTTCCTGATCCTGGAAACGCTGATGGTCGGTACCTTCTCGGCGCTCGACCTCGTGCTGTTCTATCTGTTCTTCGAGGGCGGCCTGATCCCGATGTTCCTGATCATCGGCGTCTGGGGCGGCCCGCGCCGGGTCTACGCCTCGTTCAAGTTCTTCCTCTACACCTTCCTCGGCTCGGTCTTGATGCTGCTCGCCATCATGGCGCTGTACTGGAACGCTGGCACCACCGACATCCCGACCTTGATGCACACCGCGGTGCCGCGCTCGATGCAGACCTGGGCGTGGCTGGCCTTCTTCGCCTCGTTCGCGGTGAAGATGCCGATGTGGCCGGTGCACACCTGGCTGCCTGACGCGCACGTCGAGGCGCCGACGGCAGGCTCGGTGATCCTGGCCGCGATCCTGCTGAAGATGGGCGGCTACGGCTTCCTGCGCTTCTCGCTGCCGATGTTCCCGCTGGCCTCGCACGACTTCGCGCCGTTCGTGTTCACGCTGTCGGTCATCGCCATCATCTACACCTCGCTGGTGGCGATGATGCAGGAGGACATGAAGAAGCTGATCGCGTACTCGTCGGTCGCGCATATGGGCTTCGTCACCATGGGCATCTTCGCGGTGACCACGCAGGGCGTCGCCGGCGGCATGTTCCAGATGGTCTCGCACGGCATCGTCTCCGGCGCGCTGTTCCTCTGCGTCGGCATCGTCTACGACCGCATGCATACCCGCGAGATCGCGGCCTATGGCGGCCTCGTCAACCGGATGCCGCTCTATGCGATGACCTTCATGGTCTTCACCATGGCCAATGTCGGTCTGCCGGGCACGAGCGGCTTCGTCGGCGAGTTCATGACCTTGCTCGGCACCTTCAAGATCTCGCTGCCGACGGCGTTCTTCGCCACCACGGGCGTGATCCTGTCGGCCTGCTACGCGCTCTGGCTCTACCGCAAGGTGGTGTTCGGCGCGCTGGTCAAGCCGTCGCTGATGTCGATCAAGGATCTGACCTTCCGTGAATGCGTGACGCTGTTCCCGTTGATCGCGCTGACCATCCTGTTCGGCGTCTATCCGAAGCCGGTGCTCGACATGTCGGCCGCCTCGGTGCAGCAGCTCGTCAACAATTACAACACCGCCGTGACTGCCGTGAAGGCAGCCGCGCTGGTTACGCAGTAAGGCCGTCGTCATGAGCTTTTCCAGTGCAGGTTATCAGTTGCAGCCGGTGCTGCCGGAGCTGGTGCTCGCGGTCGGCGCCATGGTGCTGTTGATGATCGGAGCCTATCGCGGGCAGGGGACGACCCGGCTGATCACCGCGCTCGCGGTGTGTCTGCTGGTCCTGACCGGTGTGCTGGAGCTCTGGCTGCCGGCCGGCAAGCTTGTCACCTTCGGCGGCAGCTTCATCGTCGATGACTTCGCCCGCTTCCTGAAGGTTCTCGCGCTGATCGCATCCGCAGCGACGCTGATCCTGTCGACCGAGTATCTGTCGCAGCCGTCGAGCCGCAACTTCGAGTTCTCGATCCTGGTGCTGCTGTCGACGCTCGGCATGATGGTGCTGATCTCGGCCGGCGACCTGATCTCGCTCTATCTCGGCCTCGAGCTGATGAGCCTTGCGCTCTACGTCGTCGCCGCCAGCCAGCGCGACAATGCCAAGTCGAGCGAAGCCGGCCTGAAGTATTTCGTGCTCGGCGCGCTGTCGTCGGGCATGCTGCTCTACGGCGCTTCGCTGATCTATGGCTTCACCGGCACCGTCAGCTTCGCCGGCATCGCGGCCGCCGCAACCACCGGCAGCATCGGCATCGTGTTCGGCCTGGTGTTCCTGCTCGCCGGTCTCTGCTTCAAGGTTTCGGCGGTGCCGTTCCACATGTGGACGCCCGACGTCTATGAGGGCGCGCCGACCCCGGTGACGGCGTTCTTCGCCTCGGCCCCAAAGGTCGCGGCGCTCGCCGTGTTCACCCGCGCGACGCTGACCGCATTCCCCGGCATCGTCACCCAGTGGCAGCAGATCCTGGTGTTCGTGGCGATCGCCTCGATGGCGCTGGGCTCGTTCGCCGCGATCGGCCAGACCAACATCAAGCGGCTGATGGCCTATTCCTCGATCGGCCATATGGGCTTCGCGCTGGTCGGCCTCGCCTCCGGCACGGTCGAGGGTGCGCAGGGCGTCCTGATCTACATCGCGATCTATGTCGCGATGACGCTCGGTTCGTTCTCCATCATCCTCGCCATGAAGCGCAACGGCCACGCGCTGGAGCAGATCAGCGATTTCGCCGGTCTGTCCCGCACCAACCCGCTGATCGCCTTCATCTTCGCGATGCTGCTGTTCTCGCTCGCCGGCGTGCCGCCGCTCGCCGGCTTCTTCGGCAAATGGTACGTGTTCGTCGCCGCGATCAAGGCCAATCTGTTCACGCTCGCGGTGATCGGCGTGCTGACCAGCGTGGTGGGCGCGTTCTACTATCTGTCGATCGTCAAGGTGATGTATTTCGACCAGCCGCTCGGCAAGCTCGACTCGGTCCGCGTCGAGCTGCGCACCGTGCTGGCGGTCGCAGGCATCTTCAACATCTTCTTCTTCGCCTATCCGGGCCCGCTGGTGAGCGTGGCCACGGCGGCGGCGAAGTCGCTGTTCTAACGCGCATGATCCCGAAAACAGGACGCTGGCTTTCGGATCGGATCATGCGCATAACCTCACTATGACCTTCACGCTCGGACCCCGGGCCATTGCGGCGGGCTACAAGCTCGCCGCTTTCGATCAGATCGGCTCGACCAATGCCGAGGCGATGCTGCGCGCCCGTGGCGGCGAGCAGGGGCCGATGTGGTTCGTGACATCAGAGCAGACCGCAGGGCGGGGCCGGCGCCAGCGGGTCTGGATCGCGCCGCGCGGCAACCTTGCCAGCAGCATTTTCGAATTGATGGACGTTCCGCCGGCGGTTGCCGCGACGCTCGGCTTTGTCGCGGGGCTGTCGGAGGCCGCCGCCCTGGAGAAAGTCAGTGTCGAGGCGGCCCTTCGTCTCGGTCCTGACCGGCCGAGATATGCGCTGAAGTGGCCGAACGACGTGCTCGCGGGTGGCGCGAAGCTGGTCGGCATCAATATGGAGGCCGAAGCCGTCGGCGATCGCCTCGCTGTCGTTGTCGGGATCGGCACCAATGTCGTCGCCTCGCCCGAGGGCACGCCGACGCCTGCGGTGTCGCTCGCCGAACTCGGCGTCCAGATCAGCGCGGAAGAGCTGTTCGCGGCGCTGTCCGACGCCTGGGTCGAGTTTCGCGGTATCTGGGACAACGGCCGCGGCTTTGCCGAGATCCGCCGGCGCTGGCTCGAGCGCGCGGCCGGGCTTGGCGGCGAGGTCGCGATCGACACGGGCACGGCCACCATCGAGGGCATCTTCGAGACCATCGACGAGACCGGTTGCCTGATCGTGTGTACGGCCGAGGGCAGGCGTGTCCCGGTTGCGGCGGGCGAGGTCTATTTCGGCAGCGCAGCCTCAAAGAGGGCGGTGTGATGGCGCGACCTGACGAGCTTACCTTTGCACCGCTCGGCGGCGTCGGCGAGATCGGCATGAATTTGTCGATCTATGGGCTCGGCAACCGCCACCAGCGGTCATTCCTCGCGGTCGACCTCGGCGTCTCCTTCGGCGACGAGGAGCATCTGCCGGGCATCGACCTGATCATGCCCGATGTGCGCTTCCTGGAGAAGGAGCGCAACAATCTGATGGGTCTCGTGCTGACGCACGCCCATGAGGACCATTTCGGCGCGATCATCGATCTTTGGCCGAAGCTCGGCTGCAAGATCTACGCGACCCAGTTCAGTGCGGCGCTGTTCGAGGCCAAATGCGCCGCCGAGCGCAATCCGCCCAAAATCCCGATCACCGTGATCCCGTCGGGCGGGCGGGTCGATATCGGCCCGTTCAATGTCGAGTTCATCCCGGTCGCGCATTCGATTCCTGAATCGCACGCGCTCGCAATCAAGACCGATGTCGGCATCGTGCTGCACACCGGCGACTGGAAGATCGATCCGACCCCGATCATCGGCCTGCCGACCGACGAGCGGCGGCTGCGCGAGCTCGGCGACGAAGGCGTGCTGGCGCTGGTCGGCGATTCCACCAACGCGGTGCGCGACGGGCGCTCGCCCTCGGAGACCGAGGTTGCCGCCACCATCAAGAAGCTGGTCAAGGCGGCCAAGGGCCGGGTCGCGGTCACGACCTTCGCCTCCAATGTTGCGCGCGTGAGGGCGGTGGCGGACGCCGCCAACGCCGCCGATCGCGAGGTCGTCGTGGTCGGCCGCGCCATGGAGCGCGTGGTGCAGGTGGCGCGCGAATGCGGCTATCTCGACAGCTCGCACAAGTTCCGCAGCACCGACTATTACGGCCATTTCCCGGCCGACAAGGTGCTGGCGCTGTGCACCGGCAGCCAGGGCGAACCCCGCGCCGCACTGGCCCGGATCGCCAACAACGACCACCCGCAGGTGACCCTGAACAAGGGTGACACCGTGATCTTTTCCTCCCGCACCATTCCCGGCAACGAGAAGGCGGTCGGCGGCATCATCAACGGGCTGGTGACCCAGGGTGTCGAAATCATCACCGACCGCGAGCATCTGGTGCACGTCTCCGGCCATCCGCGCCGCGACGAACTGCGCGACATGATCTCCTGGGTGCGGCCGCAGCTCTTGATCCCGGTGCATGGCGAGGCGCTGCATCTCGCCGAGCACGCCAAGCTGGCGCGCGCCGCGGGTGTCCCGCAGGTCCTGACCTGCCGTAATGGCGACCTCGTCAAGCTCGGCCCCGGCGATCCCGGCATCGTCGGCGAAGTGCCGTCGGGGCGGCTTTACAAGGACGGAACCATCCTGGAGGACTCGAAGTCGCGCGCCGTGGTCGAGCGGCGGCGGATGGGTTTTGCCGGCTGCGCTTTCGTCGCCATCGCCATGACCGCGCAGGGCGAGATGGTCGACGATCCCGAGGTTGATCTGGTCGGCATGCCGGAGAACAATTCCGCGGGCGAGCTGCTCGACGACATCGTGTTCGATGTCGTGGTATCGACGATCGAGGGCTTGCCCAAGCCGCGGCGCCGCGATCCGGACGCACTCGGGGAATCGGTGCGTCGCGCGGTGCGGGCCGCGCTGAACGAGCAGTGGGGCAAGAAGCCGATCTGCATCGTGCACGTTCTGACGGTCTGACACACGCCTCCTAGGCGTGCGCAACGACAAAGGGAGAGAGATATGCTGGGTCGGCTCAATCACGTCGCCATTGCGGTCAAGGACGCCAGGCAGGCCGCGAAGATCTACGGTTCGGCCTTCAATGCCGAGATTTCCGATGCGGTGCCGCTGCCGGAGCATGGCGTCATCACCGTGTTCGTGACGCTGCCCAACACCAAGATCGAGTTCATCGAGCCGCTCGGCGACGCCTCGCCGATCGCAAAGTTCGTCGAGCGCAACGCCGACGGCGGCATCCATCATGTCTGCTACGACGTGCCCGACATCATCGCGGCCCGCGACCGCATGATCGCCGAGGGCGCGCGGGTGCTGGGCGACGGCCAGCCGAAGATCGGCGCGCACGGCAAGCCGGTGCTGTTCTTCCACCCGAAGGACTTTTCCGGCGCCTTGGTCGAGATCGAACAGGCCTGAGGCCAATATGGCGTACCAGATCTCCACCGGGCTTGCGATCTACTTCGTCCTTTGGTGGCTCGTGCTGTTCCTGACGCTGCCGTTCGGCATTCGCAGCCAGCACGAGGATGGCGTTGGCGCGCCCGGCACCGATCCCGGCGCGCCGATCATGGCGCGCATGGGCCGCAAGCTGTTTTGGACCACGTTGATCTCGGCCGTGATCTTCACGATCGGCATGTGGGCCTATTATGCCGGCTATCTCTCGATCGAGCGGCTGTCGAAGCTGATGGGGATGCCGTTCTAGAGAGCAATGAAGAGGCCAGAAATGGCGCCGATGGAGTGAGGATCAACCTCACCCCGGCGATGCGGAGGAGGCGACCACGATGAACCTGCAGGCCGAGCTAAGCTCCGGGCGTAGCGCCTATCGAATCCTGCGCGAAGCCGATCTGCGCGACTATCTCGCGAGCCTTCCCTCCATCGTTACCCAACTCGGTGGAGCGCCGGCCGACTGGTCGATCAGCGAGGTCGGTGACGGCAATCTCAACCTCGTCTTCATCGTCAAGGGCAGCAGCGGCGGTATCGCCGTCAAGCAGGCGCTGCCCTATGTGCGGCTGGTCGGCGAAAGCTGGCCGCTGCCGCTGTCGCGGGCCCATTACGAGCACCTGGCGCTGGTGCATCAGGCACGGCTGGCGCCGAACCTCGTGCCGGCGGTGCTGCATCACGACGCGCCGCTCGCGCTCACCTCGATGGAGTTGCTCGAGCCGCACATCATCATGCGCAAGGGCCTGGTCGGCGCCACGCGCTATCCGCGCTTCGTCGAGGATATCTCGACCTTCCTGGCGCGGACGCTGTTCTTCACGTCCGATCTCGCGCTGTCGGCCGCGGAGAAGAAGCAGGGGATCGCCGATTTCGCCGGCAACCACGCGCTCTGCAAGATCACCGAGGACCTGATCTTCACCGATCCCTATCGCATCGCCGAGCAGAACCGCTGGACCGCGCCGTATCTCGACGCGACGGCGGCGGCGTTCCGCGAGGATCTCGAGCTGCATGTCGCGATCTCCAGACTCAAGCTGAAATTCATGGCGAGCCCGGAGGCGCTGCTGCACGGCGACCTGCACACCGGCTCGATCATGGTCACCGACAGCGAGACCAAGGTGATCGACCCCGAATTCGCTTTCTACGGCCCGATGGGCTTCGACATCGGCGCCGTCATCGGTAACCTCCTGATGGCTTATCTGGCCTCCGCCGGCCACGAGCGCACGGCGGGCGAGCGCGCGACATTCGAGGCGTGGCTGTTGGAAACCATCGAGGGCGTCTGGAGCGAGTTCTCGCGAAAGTTTCTCGCGCTGTGGCGCAGCGAGGCTGACGGCGACGGCTATCCGGTGTCGCTGTTCGCGGGCGAGGCGGGCGCGGCGCGGCTGGAAGCGGAACGGCAGGCCTACATGGCGCGGCTGTTCCAGGACACGGTCGGCTTTGCCGCCGCCAAGACCATCCGGCGCATCCTCGGTCTCGCGCACAACATCGATTTCGAATGGATCGCCGACGAGAAGCAGCGCGCGATCTGCGAGGCGCGCGCCCTCAAGCTCGCCCGCAACATGATGCTGGAGGCGGCATCCTTCACGACGATCGGCGCAGTCACCTACGCCGTGCGCGAGCTGCGCCACTGGCAGCCGGATTTTGCCAGGTAGGCTGAAGGCAGGTCTGCGACAAATCAGGCCGACGGGCAAATGAGCGCTTGCATCGTCGGGCAAATGGGCGCGATCGGCAGCCGGCTTTCCCCGAGCCCTCTGTTCAGGAGAGGACGGAACGAAGGGCAGAGATCGGGCGATGACACCGCGGTGTTTGACGTCTCGAACCGTGAACCATCCTCATCGTCGTCCCGGCGAAAGCCGGGACGACGAGAGGAGGGAGCTATTTGCGCGGCTCAATCATCAATCCGCAGCCTGCTCGCGCAGGCGCTGGGCGTAGACGTTGATGATCAGCGCCGCGAGCAGGATCAGGCCGCGGATCAGGATTTTTAGGAAGCTGTCGATGTTGACGTGGTCGAGGCCGTTGTTGAGCACGCCGAGCACGAACAGGCCGACGATGGTGTTGCCGATGCCGCCGCGCCCGCCGAACAGACTGGTGCCGCCGACCACGACAGCGGCGATCGAATCCAGCAGATAGGTGTCGAACTCGTTCTGCTGCGCGCTGCCGAAATGCGCGACGCCGAGCATGCCGCCGATCCCCGAGCAGACCGCCGAGATCACCATCACGCTGCCGAGGATCAGCTTGACGTTGAGGCCGGCAAATTCCGCGGCCTCGCGGTTGCCGCCGACCATGTAGACGTAGCGGCCGAAGCGCGTGTAGGTCAGCACCAGATGGCCGCCGAGCAACATCACCGCGGCGACGATCACGATCCAGGGGATGCCGCCGATCGAGCCCGAGCCGAGCGTCGTGATCAGCGGCGGCACCTTGTAGGCGATCTGGCCGCGCACCAGGAGCGCCGAGACGCCGGCCGCGATCTGCATCATGGCGAGCGTCATGATGAAGGAGGGGATGCCGATCACGGTCAGCCCCAGCGCGTTGACGAGGCCGAGCAGCGCGCACAGCGCCAGCGCCAGTAGGATCGCGGCAAAGCCCGGCATCGGGACGTTGGCGATGTTGACGTAGGACTCCTGCAGCGTGAAGTACGCTACCGCGATGCCGGTGACGTTGGCGATGCTGGCGATCGACAGGTCGATCTCGGCGCACAGGATCACGAAGGTGAGGCCGACGGCGATGATGCCGGTCACCGACACCTGGGTGAGGATGTTGCCGAGATTGTCGACGGTCGCAAAGGACGGGCTGGCGATCGCGAAGAAGCCGCTGAGGAAGATCAGCGTCAGGAACGGCGCGATGTTGCGCATCTGCGAGCGCAGGAACGGCGTCAGCCCGCGCGGCCGCTTGTGATCGGCTGGGCTCGTCGCGCTGTCACTGCTCGCCATCATTCCACTCCCTCAAGCGCGCTGAACTGGTCATCGCGCACTCTCCGATTGTTTGAGCATGATCTCGTCGGAAAACCGCTTCGCACTTTTCCGGATCATGCTCTAGGCCGCCTCGAGCAGCCGATCCTTGCTGACCGCTTCGCCGGCGAATTCGCGCACCACCGCGCCGCGCTTCAGCACCAGGATCCGGTCGGCCAGCGACAGCACCGTTTCCGGTTCGGTCGACAGTACGATGATCGCCAGTCCCTTGGCGCGGAGGTCGCGCACGATATTGATCACGTCGTTCTTGGCGCCGACGTCCATGCCGCGGGTCGGCTCGCACAACACCAGCAGGCGCGGTGGGTAGGTGAGCCATTTCGCCAGCGCCACCTTCTGCTGGTTGCCGCCGGAGAGCATGCCGAGATCGAGGCCGACCACCGGCGGCCTGATCTGCAGCTGCTCGACCTGGCGCTGGGCGATTGCGCGCTCGCGCACCGGCTTGAGCAGCAGTGCCGAGATTCGCTCGAGGATGCTGATCGAGATGTTCTTGTAGACAGGCTCCTGGTGGAACAGCATGGCGCGGCGGCTCTCCGGCACCAGCGCAACGCCGGCCCGCCGCGCCGCCGCGGTGCTGCGGAAGCTCCTTGCGGCGCCGTCGACGACGAGCGTTCCGCCGTCTGGCCTGAGCTTGCCGAACAAAATCCGCGACAGCTCCAATTGGCCGCAGCCCATGAAGCCGTAGATGCCGAGCACCTCGCCGGAGTGGGCCTCGAACGAGACGTCCTGCAGGCTGCGGCTGAGCGAGAGCTGATCGACCTTCAGGACGGTCGAGCCGCCACCCGGTTGCGGGAGCATCAGGTCATCCGTGTAGCTGTGCTCCAGCGCCTCGCCGCCGCGGCCGATCATGGCCTCGATCAACGCGCCCTTCGTGGTGTCCGCGGACGCAGTCTCGGCGATCTTCCGGCCGTTGCGGAAAACCGTGACCACGTCGGACACCCGCAGGATGTCCTCGATGAAATGCGAGATGAAGACGATGCTGGTGCCGTCGTCACGGAGCTTGTGCAGCGTCGCGAACAGGCGCTCGACCTCGGGTGGGGAGAGGGCGGAGGTCGGCTCGTCGAGGATGATGATGCGCGCGCCGGAGAACAATACGCGGGCGATCTCGATCAGCTGCTGCAGGCCGATCGGCAGGTCGCCGAGCCGGGTCATCGGATCGACGTCGATGCCGAACCGGGACAGCTGCTCGCCGGCCTCGCGGGCCATCCGCCGCCATTGCACGAAGCCGAGGCGGTTGGTCGGCTGGTTGCCGAGGAAGACGTTCTCGGCGACGGTGAGGTCAGGCGCGACGCTGAGCTCCTGATGCACCATGCCGATGCCGGCGGCATGGGCGTCGCGGGTGGAGCGGAACCGGGTTTCCTTGCCGTCGAGCACGAAGCGGCCGGAGAACTCCGGATGCACGCCGGCGATGATCTTCATCAGCGTGCTTTTTCCGGCGCCGTTTTCGCCGACGAGACCATGGATCTCGCCGGCGTGCAGCGCGAAGTCGACCCCACGAAGGGCTTCGACACCGCCGAAGGCCTTCGTGATCTGATTCAACTCGAGGATCGGGGAGCGTCCCTGCGACATGCGGACCGCTCAGATCAGGAAGTGATCCTCCATCCATTGCATGCCGGCGGCGTTGGCCTTGGTCACCACGGGACCATCGGTCACGACGTTCTTCGGAATGCCCTGGCCGCTCTTCTCGCCGCCGACCACGGCGGCGACGCCCGCGACGATCGCGCCGCCATGGATGCGGCAGGACGGATTGCGGACGGTTGCGAACATGCGGCCTTCGCTCACCGCCTGGATCGCCGGCGGCATGGCGTCGACGCCGCCGATCAGGATATTGGTGCGGTTGTGCGCCTTCATGATGTTGGCGGCCGCGAGCGCCATGTCGTCATTGTGGAAGAACGCCGCGTCGATCTGCGGATATTTCGTCAGATAGGTTTCCCAGAGGCGGGCGGTCTTGGAGACGTCCCAGTCGGCGGGCTGGGTGTCCAGCACCTCGATGTTCGGGAACTGCTTGACGACCGAGTTGAAGCCCTTGGCGCGGCCCTGCGCGCCGGTGTGGCCGAGCGCGCCCTGGGTCATGATGACCTTGCCCTTGCCGCCGATCGCGTTGCACAGCGCCTGCGTCACCGAGGCGCCCATGAACTCGTTGTCGGGGGCGAGGAACGAATGGACGTTGATCTGGTCGAGCGGCGCGATCAGCGTGTCCATGTCGATCACGGGGGTGCCGGCGTCGATCATCTTCTGCACCGGCTGGGTCAACGTGCCGATGCCGAACGCCTGGATCGCGACGAAGTCCCATTTCTGCGAAGCCATGTTGTCGATCGCGGCGCGCTGCTTGACGGCATCGAGCTGGCCGTCGAACCAGGTCACCTCGACGTTGAACAGCTTGCCCCAGAACTCGGCGGCCTGCTTGCCCTGCGCGCACCACGTCGCCTGCAGTCCGGCATTGGAGAACGCGGCCTTCAGCGGTTTTTCCGATCGTCCCATTTCGGCTGCGAGCGCGGACGTCGTCATGCCCAATCCGCCGAACAGGCCGGCCGCGGCGCCGCCTGCCGCCGCCAATTGCAGAAGGTCGCGCCGCGTCGTCGACGCCTTGTCCATCCCCTTGTCAGTGTCTGGCATTGTTTGCTCCCTCTTCGTTTTTCTGACCGTCGGCGTCAGTTGCACGCGCCGCGGATAAAGGGAGTGTGTCACAATCGGAACGGTGGCGCTACGCCCTCGCGTCTACGAGATGTTTCTGCTGCAGCACGATGGCTTCGATGTCGCGAAGCAGCTTGTGCCACGCAGCATCGATCTCGTCAGACCATTGCTCGCCGACAATGTCGCGCAAGCAGTCGGCGATCACGGCGAAGAATGCGACGAACAATTCGCGAGGCGTCCCGTAGGCATCATGCGAGAACACTTCGGATTCGATCAGGCGAAAATGTCCGCGGCGCTCGCCTGTGAAATCGAGGATGGCTTCGATCGTCAGTGACAGCATCGAGCCTTTCACCGGCTCGCTGCCTTCGGTGCGAAACATCGCCTGCGCCTCGGGATGTTCGCGAAACAGGCGCTGGTACACATGCGGTGTCAGATCATCGCAGCGCGCAGCGGCAAGTTCGAAACTACGTTCGATTGGATTCGATGATGGAGTCATATCGCTTTGCGATCATCACATAAAAAAAGAGCAGGGCTCCAAGCCCTGCTCCAAAAATTGTGTCGACCCTATTTGCCCCAAAAATTCGATTTGATCTTGATTCATGGGGTGACGCTGCTTGTGCGCGTCGGGCTCCTCCCGAGACTTGGACCACCAGGACACACCTCGCGGCTGGCCTGAGCCCGAATTGGTAGACTATCTTTCCAGCCTTGTCATCATTTTCGGCAACGATTGTTCAAATTTCGAGCAGTTTGCGAAATGATTGGGATGGTGCCACCGGCAGTTGCGAAAGTGAGCTGAAAACACGTGATGGGGTAAGGGGATACGAAGGCCGGCGGAGCGGCCGTGACGCAAGTGTCACGCCCGGCAATTTCCGTCAGCCGGAAGAAACGCGGGATGTCGATGAATCTCGACTTCCGAGGCCTGTGGTGGTTAGTTCCGTTCCGGATGGGTTTTGCGATGCGCCGGCGGCTCAAGATTTTTCTGCCCATAGTCCTGGTTGCCCTGCTGGTGCAGATTTTTGCACCAATCGGGGCCTGCTGGGCGGCGAGCCTTGCCGCGTCCGATCCGCTCGCGGCCGCCACCATCTGCCACGGCAATGCCGGCTCCGCAGCCGGGCAGGGTGACCAAACCGGTCATGATGCCCATGACGGCTGTTGCACCGCATGCAGCGTGCTGCAGACCGGTGCGCCCGTTGATAACCCCGAGATCACGGCTCATGCCGTCGAGCAGCCTTCGACGCGCATCGCCTGGCTTGATTTCGCGTCCGAATTGGATCGCTCGCAGGCGCGCCTCGCCGCGCAAGCCCGCGCGCCGCCGCTTTCTTCCTGACGACGTTCTCGCTGCCGGTGCGCCTCGCGCGCCGGCGAGTGCCTTAGAGCAATCCGGCCGAAGAGCCGGTGTCAGGATTCATCCATGTTTAGGCTTCATGCCATCAGTGGCGTGAGCGTCGTCGCCGTCCAGGCCGCGTTGCTGGCGTCGGCCGAAATGGCTCATGCCCAGAGCGGTGGCCAGGCGGTGCTGCCACCCGTCACCGTCGAGGCGCCGCGGCCGGCCAGGCCGGCGGCGCGCACGCCCGCCCATCGCGCTGCCGTTGCTGCGCGGCGCAGGCCGACCGCCGTCACCGCGCCAAACCGGCCGGTCGTGGCCGTCACTACGCCGGGGGCAAGCGCCAACGTATCGCTCGGACCGCCGCCCGCCGTGGCCCGGTTCCAACTGCCGCAGAAGACGTTCAGCGTCACCTCCCGGCAGATCGACGAGACCATCAACCTCAAGGACCCTGAGGACGCGGTCAAATACATGCCGAGCCTGTTCGTGCGGAAGCGCAACGACGGCGACAATCAGGCCGTGCTGGCGACAAGGAGCTGGGGTGTCAATTCGAGCGCGCGTTCGCTGATCTATTACGACGATCTGTTGGTGTCGGCGCTGATCGGCAACAACAACACCAACGCCTCGCCGAAATGGAACCTGGTCTCGCCCGAGGCGATCGGCCGGATCGATTTCCTCAACGGCCCGTTCGCGGCGGCCTATCCGGGCAACTCGATCGGCGGCGTGCTGCTGATCTCCTCGAAGATGCCGGACAAACCGTTTGCCGTGGCCAAGGAGACGGTCTCGGTGATGCCATGGAGCCAGTACGGCACCAAGGACACCTATCTGACCAGCCAGACCAGCGCAGCCGCCGGCAATCGCGACGGCAAGCTGTCGTGGCTGGTCAGTGCCAACTATCTCGACAGCTTTCAGCAGCCGCTGACCTACACCACGAGCGCGACGATTCCGGCGGGCACCACGGGTGCGTTTCCCGCGCTCAACAAGCAGAGTGTGCCGGCCAACGTGATCGGGACCGGCATCCTCGCGCACTCCCAACAGACATCGGCCAACCTGCGCCTCGCTTATGATCTGTCTCCGCTGGTGCAGGCGACTTATTCGCTCGGGATCTGGAACAACCATCAGGTCTCCGATCCCGAGACGTATCTGCGCTCCGCGGCGACGGGTGCGCCGACCTTTGCCAACAATCCAGGCTTCGCCACCGCCAAGTACGTCTGGGACCAGACGCATCTGAGCAATGCGGTCTCGCTCAAGAGCGACACCAAGGGCGTCTACGACTTCGATCTCTCGGCCTCGAGCTACAACTATCTGCAGGACACCCAGCTCAATCCGTTCACCGTCGCGGCAACGGGCATCGGTTTCTCGCCGAACGGCAAGATCACCCGGATGGACGGCACCAACTGGCAGAACGCGGATGCCAAGGGCATCTGGCGGCCGTTCGGTTACGACGGGCCGCATGAGATCAGCTTCGGCATCCACGGCGATCGCTATCGGCTCGAAAATCCGGTCTACGCCTCGTCGATCTGGAATGCGACATCATCGACCGGCACAGGCGCGCTCTATTCGACAGGCGTCGGCGAAACGCGCACCGGCGCGCTGTGGCTGCAGGATGCCTGGAAGATCAATCCGAACCTGAAGCTGACGCTGGGCGGGCGGCTGGAGAACTGGCAGGCGCTCGACGGCTTCAATCTCAACACCACCACGAACGCTGCCGGGGGGATCACCTCGGTCGTGGCGGTCAACCAGCCGGGGCTGAGCTCAACCAACTTCTCGCCGAAGGCGTCGCTGTCGTTCGACCCGAACAAGGATTGGAACATCACTGCCAATTTCGGCGAGGCCTACCGCTATCCGACGGTGACCGAGCTCTATCAGAACATCACGGTCGCCGGCGTCGCGACCTTTGCCAATCCATTCCTGAAGCCCGAGCAGGATTTCACCGGTGAGTTGAACATCGAGCGAAAATGGACCGATGGCCGTATGCGGTTGACGCTGTTCTCCGAACGCACCAACAACGCGATTATCTCGCAGACCAATTCCGTGACCAATCCGGTCACGGGGGCGCAAACCCCGACCACCGTCGTCAGCAATGTCGATGCGATTCGGATGCAGGGCATCGAACTGTCGGCCGAGAAGGACAACGTATTCGTGACTGGCCTGCAATTGTTCGGCAGTGTCACTTATGTCGACTCAAAGATTCTCGCCGACGCGAACTGGGCCGGCCTCAATCCGTTGACCAACCTTCCGACTACCGCCGTCGGTAAACGCGTTCCCTATGTGCCGGATTGGCGCGCCAAGATCGGCATGACCTACCGGCCGAACCAAAGCTGGGCCTACACCGTGGCAGCGCGCTACAGCGGCAAGCAGTATTCGACGCTGGACAACACCGACGTCGTCTCTCACGTCTATGGCGCGTTCGACAATTTCTTCGTCGTCGACATGAAGATCCACTACAACGCGACGGGGAATTTCGCGTTCGATTTCGGCATCGATAATCTCTTCAACGAGCAATATTTCCTGTTCCACCCCTTCCCGGGCAGAACCTTCGTTCTGGCCGGGAAATATACCTTCTGAGCTGGCGGGCCGTCGGCAACAACACAAAGGAGCTTCAACATGAGAAATACACTGGCTGGGCTTGCTGCAATCGTCACGCTCGCACTGATCGCGCCGGCCGCTGCCGAGGACGTCAAGGCCGGCGACCTCGTGATCACGCAGGCATGGACGCGCGCCACGCCGAACGGTGCCAAGATCGGCGGCGGCTATTTGACGATCGAGAACAAGGGGACGACGCCCGACCGGCTGGTTTCAGGCTCCGGCGACGTCGCCGGCAAGATCGAAGTCCACGAGATGTCGATGGACAACGGCGTCATGAAGATGCGCGCGCTCGACAAGGGACTGACCATCGAGCCGGGCAAGACCGTGAAGCTCGCACCGGGCGGCTATCATTTGATGATGTTCGATCTCAAGAACCCGCTGAAGCAGGGCGACAAGGTACCGGTCACGCTCGAATTCGAGAAGGCCGGCAAAGTCTCGGTCTCGTTGGATGTCCAGGCCGTCGGCGCGCAGGCGCCGGGTGGAAGCGAGCATTCCGGCCATGGCGACCATTCCGGTCACATGGACATGAAGAAGATGTGAGGCAGCCATGCGATCAACCACGCTCCTTATTGCCACGGCGACGCTGCTTGCAGCGTCGCCGGCCATCGCCCATGTCACGCTTGAGGGAAAGCAGGCTGCGGTCGGTTCGTACTACAAGGCGGTCTTCGCCGTACCGCATGGCTGCGCGGGATCGGCGACGATCAAGATCCGCGTGCAGATTCCGGAAGGTGTGATCGGGGTGAAGCCGATGCCGAAGCCCGGCTGGACCCTCGATACGGTCACCGGAAAATATGCTGCCCAGTACGACTTTCACGGCGCCAAGCTCACAGAGGGCGTGAAGGAAGTCGCCTGGAGCGGTGGCAAGCTCTCCGACCAGAACTACGACGAGTTCGTGATGCAGACGTTTCTCACCGACACGCTGAAGCCGAACGCCACGCTGTATTTTCCCGTCGTGCAGGAATGCGAACAGGGCGTCAGCCGCTGGATCGATATTCCGGCCGAAGGGCAGGGCGGCGGGCACGACCATGGCAGCAAGACGCCGGCGCCCGGCGTCAAGCTGCTGCCGAAGTCGTAAGCCGTGCGGGCGGTCGCAAGTCTTGTCGTTGCAAGTCTTGCCGCGTTGCTCGTGACGCTGTGTCTTGCGACCTCGGCCGATGCGCATGCCGTCCTGATCGCCGCCGAGCCGGCGGACGGCAGCGTTGTGACCGAGGCACCGAAGACGGTGTTGCTCCGCTTCAACGAAGCGGTGGCGCCAACCGCGGTCAGCCTGCTCGACGCCGCGGGCAAGCCGCGCGACGTCACGATCCGCGCTGTCGATGAATCGCTGGTGGTGACCCTGCCGGCTGATTTGCCTCAGGGCACCCAGGTGGTCAGCTATCGCGTGGTGTCGCAGGACGGCCATCCCGTTGCGGGTTCGCTGTTGTTCTCGATCGGCGTCATCACGGGCTCGGCGGCGCCGGCCGGCGATGGCCTGCTGCATGCGCTGATCTGGCTGGCGCGGCTCGGGCTCTATCTCGGGCTGTTTGCCGGCGTCGGCGGCGTGTTCTTTGCCGCATGGATCGGGCAGGGAGCAGCTGGTGGACGTCTGATCATGTGGTCGCTGGCGATCGGCCTCGTCGGCGCGATCGCCTCGCTCGGCTTGCAGGGCGTCGACCTGCTGAACCTGCCGATCACGGGCGTCCTGACATGGGCGGCGTGGGCCAGTGCCGCCGGCACCAGCCTGTTTCCCGCGCTGCTGTTCGCGATCGTCGCGATGTTGATCGCGGCGATCGCCTGGCGCAGTCCGTCGTTCAGCGCGGCCTGGATCAGCACCGCAGTCGCAATGATCTGCGTCGGGCTGTCGCTTTCGGTCAGCGGCCATGCCGCCACCGCTTCTCCGCAATGGCTGACGCGGACCGCACTGTTCATCCATGGCGTTGGCCTCGCCTTCTGGATGGGTGCGCTCGGGCCGCTCGCCGTGCTGGCCTGGCAGCGAAAGGATTCGCTGCTGCGGGTACTCCGGCGCTTTTCGACGCTCGCCGTGCCTGTCGTCGCGCTGATCGCTCTGTCGGGCCTCGCGCTTGCCGTCGTTCAGCTGGAAAGCTTTGGCGCACTGATCGACACCGGATACGGTAACGTCCTCCTTGCGAAACTCGGGCTGGTGTCGCTGTTGCTCACGCTCGCCGCGCTGAACCGGCTGGTGTTCACGCCGGCCATCGCGCGCGAATTTCATCGCACGCGGCCGCTGCAGCGCTCGATCGCGCTCGAATTCGTGCTGATGATCGCCATTCTCGGCCTCGTCGCCCTATGGCGCTTCACGCCGCCGCCGCGCGTGCTGGCAATGTCGGACGACGTTCCGCTCGCGGTCCACATCCACACCGATACCGCGATGTTCCAGGTGCTGATCGCGCCGGGCAAGGTCGGGCAGAACGATTTCGTGCTGCAGCTGATGAACGGCGATGCCAGCCCATTCGCAGCCAAGGAGGCGACGCTGACGCTGAGCCTGCCGGATCGCGGCATCGAGCCGCTGGAACGCAGCGCAGCGCTCGGTCCCGATGGCTATTGGCACGTCAAGAAGGTGCCATTGCCGGTCCCGGGCCGCTGGCACATGCAGATCGACGCCCTGGTGACCGATTTCAAGAAAGTGACGCTGGAAGACGATTTCGAGGTCAGGTAAACGCACGACCAGCGCGCCGGGCACGCTGGCGGGACGCAAATCGCTCAAATGGCCGAAAATAGCCTGATTTGAAGGGCTTTTGTCATTTGGCGGCCTTGTGTTTTCACAGCCGATCCGGTTTCACTGCTGCGCTTCCCACGCTTTCCTGATTCCCGAGTAACGCCATGCGATTGTCGCGGTTTTTCCTGCCCATCCTGAAAGAAAATCCGAAAGAGGCGGAGATCGTCTCGCATCGGCTGATGCTGCGTGCGGGCATGATGCGGCAGGAGGCCGCCGGCATCTATGCCTGGCTGCCGCTCGGCTTCCGGGTGCTGAAGAAGATCGAGCAGATCGTCCGCGAAGAGCAGGACCGCGCCGGCGCGCTCGAGCTCTTGATGCCGACGTTGCAGCTCGCCGATCTCTGGCGGGAAAGCGGCCGCTACGACGCCTATGGCCCGGAGATGCTGCGCATCCTCGATCGTCACAAGCGCGAGCTGTTGTACGGACCGACCAACGAGGAGATGATCACCGAGATCTTCCGCTCCTACGTCAAGTCCTACAAGAACCTGCCGCTCAACCTCTACCACATCCAGTGGAAGTTCCGCGACGAGCAGCGTCCGCGCTTCGGCGTGATGCGCGGCCGCGAATTCCTGATGAAGGATGCCTATTCGTTCGACCTCGACGAGGCCGGTGCACGGCGCTCCTACAACAAGATGTTCGTGGCCTATCTGCGCACCTTCGCGCGGATGGGCCTGAAGGCGATCCCGATGCGGGCCGAGACCGGCCCGATCGGCGGCGACCTCAGCCATGAGTTCATCGTGCTGGCGGAGACCGGAGAGTCCGGCGTCTTCATCAACCGCGATGTGCTGGACCTGCCGGTGCCGGGCGAGGACGTCGACTATGAGGGCGATCTCACACCGATCATCAAGCAGTGGACTTCGGTCTATGCTGCGACCGAGGACGTCCACGAGGCTGCGCGCTTCGAGCAGGAAGTGCCGGAAGCGAAGCGGCTCAACACCCGCGGCATCGAGGTCGGCCAGATCTTCTATTTCGGCACCAAATATTCCGACACCATGAAGGCGATGGTGGCGGGGCCCGACGGCGTCGACGTGCCGATCCACGGCGGCTCCTACGGTGTCGGTGTGTCGCGTCTGGTCGGCGCGATCATCGAGGCCTGTCATGATGATGCGGGCATCAAGTGGCCCGAAGCGGTCGCGCCGTTCCGCGCCGCGATCCTCAACCTCAAGCAGGGCGACGCCGCGGTCGACGGCGCCTGCGAGCAGCTCTATCGCGAGCTCTCGGCGAAGGGTGTCGACGTGCTCTACGACGACACCGATCAGCGCGCCGGCGCCAAGTTCGCCGCCGCCGATCTGATCGGTATCCCCTGGCAGATTCTCGTCGGACCCAAGGGGCTCGCGGAAGGCAAGGTCGAGGTGAAGCGCCGCAGCGACGGTTCGCGAGAGAACATGAGCCCCGCGGACGTGGTCGCGAAGCTCGCGGGTTAAAGTTTATTCACGCCGTATCTATCGGCGGGGTAATCCGGCCACATTTGACCCGAATCATGGGATTATCGAGAGATGGATGAGACCATGAACGAGCCAGTCCGTACCCCGCCGTTTGCGCCATTCGAATGGCTGCTGTCCGGACGCTATCTGCGCGCGCGCCGCAAGGAAGGGTTCATCTCTGTCATCGCCGGCTTTTCGTTTCTCGGCATCATGCTCGGCGTTGCGACGCTGATCGTGGTGATGGCCGTCATGAACGGCTTCCGCAAGGAACTGCTCGACAAGATCCTCGGCCTCAATGGCCATCTTCTGGTGCAGCCGCTGGAATCACCGCTGACCGACTGGAAGGACGTCGCCGATCGCATCAGCCAGGTGCAGGGCATCCGCCTCGCCGCGCCCGTTGTCGATGGACAGGGGCTCGGCTCGTCGCCGTTCAATGCGGCCGGCGTCTTCATCCGCGGTATTCGTGCCGACGATCTCAACAACCTCACCTCGATCGCCAAGAACATCAAGCAGGGCACGCTCGAGGGTTTTGACGAGGGGCAGGGGGTCGCGATCGGTCGCCGGCTTGCCGATCAGCTCTCGCTGCACGCCGGTGACATGATCACGCTGGTCTCGCCGAAGGGCGCGGTGACGCCGATGGGCACCACGCCGCGCATCAAGCCCTACAAGATCACGGCGGTGTTCGAGATCGGCATGTCGGAATACGATTCGACTTTCGTGTTCATGCCGCTCGCCGAGGCGCAGGCCTATTTCAACCGCAATAACGACGTGTCCTCGATCGAGGTGTTCACCACCAATCCGGACAAGATCGACACCTACCGCAAGCTGGTGACGGAAGCGGCCGGGCGGCCGGTCTTCCTGGTCGACTGGCGGCAGCGCAATTCGACCTTCTTCAACGCGCTGCAGGTTGAACGCAACGTGATGTTCCTGATCCTGACCATGATCGTGCTGGTTGCAGCGCTCAACATCGTCTCGGGACTGATCATGCTGGTGAAGGACAAGGGCCAGGACATCGCGATCCTGCGCACCATGGGCGCCTCGCAAGGCTCGATCATGCGGATCTTCCTGATCACCGGCGCCTCGATCGGCGTGGTCGGAACACTGACCGGCTTTGCGGTCGGCATGCTGATCTGCCTGAACATCGAATCGATCAGACAGTTCCTGTCATGGCTCACCAACACCGAGCTGTTCTCGCCGGAGCTGTATTTCCTTTCCAAACTGCCGGCTGAGGTCGATTTCGGCGAAACGCTCGCCGTCGTCATCATGGCGCTGACGCTATCCTTCCTTGCGACGCTCTACCCGTCGTGGCGCGCCGCGCGCCTCGATCCGGTCGAAGCGCTCCGGTACGAATAGGGAGCGCACATGGCCGAGGGGGCGGAAGACGTACCGGTTGTCTATCTTCATGATATCAAGCGGGAATACAGGCAGGGCGAAGCGACGCTGACGATCCTGAACGGTGCCAAGCTGGCGCTGTGGCCCGGTCAATCGGTGGCGCTGGTCGCGCCGTCCGGATCCGGCAAGTCGACGTTGCTGCACATCGCGGGCCTGCTGGAGAGTCCCGATGAGGGTGAGGTCTATGTTGCGGGCACGCCGACCTCGCAGATGTCCGACATCGACCGCACGCAGATTCGCCGCTCCGATATCGGCTTCGTCTATCAGTCGCACCGGTTGCTGCCGGAGTTCTCGGCGCTCGAGAACGTCATGCTGCCGCAGATGATTCGTGGCCTCAAGCGCTCCGAAACCGTGAAACGCGCGACCGAGATCCTGGCCTATCTCGGGCTTGGCGACCGCATCACCCATCGTCCGGCCGAACTTTCGGGCGGCGAACAGCAGCGCGTGGCGATCGCGCGTGCGGTTGCGAACGCACCGCGGGTGCTGTTTGCGGACGAGCCGACCGGCAATCTCGATCCGGGGACGGCCGATCACGTCTTCAACGCACTGATGCAGCTCGTGAAGGCGACCCGGGTCGCGATGCTGATTGCAACCCACAACATGGATCTCGCCGCACGGATGGATCGCCGGGTGTCGTTATCGAACGGGCAGGTCGTCGAGCTCGAATGACGCGCTGCGCGCGAACTGGCTAACGGTTCGCGCGAAGAACGCGCCTCAAAGCGTGAAACCTACAAGGCTTTTCCATCCCGCCCTGATCACAGCGGCAAGGGCTCGCACTCTAATTGGCCGGGCGGCGCGCCCTGCGAGGTTCCCTGGCCCGGCTGCCGGCCGGCGGCCCGGCATAATAGGGGTTGTTGCTGCACGACGCGGGCAGGCCGGCCGCCGAAGCCTGGCATTGCTCCAGCGACGTGTAGCCGCACTCGATCTGCGGGCCGCCCCGTTGGTAATTGGATTTGCAGACCGGCGAGGTCGAATCGTATCGCTGGGCACTGGCCGGTGCGGCGGCGCCGATGCCCAGGGCCAAGAGTGCCAGAATCAGGCAGCGCATCAGAATCTCCTGCCGATCGGGTGCCGACTACGCTCATGCAGCGTCCGCGCTGCGCGCCTGCGCATCAACTCACATTCCCGCGCCCGCGTTTACGGGATCGAGCCGAGAGCCCTTCGGGGCGAAGTGGGCGCCGGCGCGCGTGAAGCAAACGCGTCGAGACAAGCACCGCGAGCTGCGGTTCTGATTCATTCTGAACCGAAGAACAGGTTGAAGAAATTGCCCTCGCGGCGGTCGCGCGGGGCGACGTGCAGATAGGAGCGCGGGTCGTTGTCGCCGGCATAATAGGGGTTCGCGATGCAGTTCTGTCCGATGCCGGAGGCGGTGGCGAGGCACGCCTCATAGGATGGGTAGGAGCAGTTGCTGAGGCCTGGATAGCGGTCGCCCTGGATGCAGAACGGGTAACGCACGCCGACGGCATGGGAGGGCGCCGTACCAAGCGTAGCGAGTGCGACCACAGACGCCGCAGCAGCAAGAATCATCGTCCGCATGTGCATTCCTTATCGCTGCGAAGATTCGATCTCGGCGACGATCCAAATCGGACAAGCCAGTTCCGGTCAACACGATCTTGCGGGCAGCTTGCGCCCGCAGTTTTGAATTGTGAAAATTGTGCGGCAGCTATGTGGCAAAAGTTCCAAGAAGTGCTTGTAACGCAGTATTAACTTCAAATTTGAGCGAAGTCGTTTGGGCCTGCCTGTTGCAGCGAAGTTACAGCAATTCCGATGGGGGGTGCTATGACGGTGTCTCGCGGCCTTGGGGGCCTGTAGAAAAAGTTGGAACGGGAAAATGAAAAAGATTTTGCTTGTCACCGCCAGCCTGCTCGCGCTCAGCGCGACCGCTGCCTCTGCGGCTGACCTCGCGGCTCGCCCTTACACGAAGGCTCCGCCGCCCATGGTTGCCGCTGTGTATGATTGGACCGGCTTCTACATCGGTATCAACGGTGGTTGGGGCCAGAGCCACGACAACCGTTCGGTCGACGGTATCGGCCAGGCCGGCAGCTACGACGCCAACGGCGGCACCGTCGGTGGCCAGGTCGGCTACCGCTGGCAGACCGGCGGCTGGGTCTGGGGTCTGGAAGCTCAGGGCAACTGGGCTGACTTCTCCGGCAGCACCGGCAACCTGCTGGTCCCGGGCGGCACCGTTCGCTCGAAGACCGATGCGTTCGGCCTGTTCACCGGTCAGATCGGCTACGCCTGGAACAACGTCCTGTTGTACGCCAAGGGCGGTGCTGCGGTCACCGATCGCAACTACCAGTTCCTGGCACCCGGCGGCGCGCTGGCGTCCTCGACCGGCTACGACACCCGTTGGAGCCCGACGGTCGGCGTTGGCCTCGAATTCGCCTTCACCCAGGGCTGGTCGCTCGGCGTCGAATACAACCACATCTTCGAAGACACGCACGGTGCGACCTTCGTCACCCCCGGTGGCATCGGTGTTGCCGGCTTCCACACCGGTGGCGACACCGACATGGTCCTCGGCCGTCTGAACTACAAGTTCGGTGGCCCGATCATCGCGCGTTACTGATCGCTCGCTTAATCCAAGCAGCGTCGAAAACCCCGGGCTTCGGCCCGGGGTTTTTTGTTGGGCTGGCGGATTAGCCATCAGCCGGAATGCAGCGGCTTTCCTCTGCTCCGGTTGGAGGAGCGAGGCAGCTCATTGGGAACTCTCCCGTGCCCGCCAATGCAGGCCGCCGGTGACGAACCACCTGCTTGATCGAAATCAGCGAGGTCGAGTCCGGCGTCGGTCTTGGATGCATCGTTGATGCAGTCCGAATACGCGCGCCACCTCTCGACGAAGCCGTAGCCCTTGGCCTGTTGCACCGCCTTCGCCTTGCATTCAGCCTTGGTGGTACCGGAATCGTACGAGGCCAGGCGCCATCAGCGAGCGCTGGAACGGGTCAGAGAGGAATCGCGAGGCTGGCTGCTGGAGAACAAAAAGGGCGCCGATCAGAACAACGCCCGGCAGCCGCTAGGCCGCCGGGCGGTAACTGTTCTCGCCATGTTGCAGTCCGTGTATCTAAACATTTCTAGCTGACATCAGCCTTACGGCCGGTCCGATCTGCGGCGCAGTTAACCAAGCCGTTTATTTCGGGGGCAGTTTTCAAACTGACCAACGACCCTCGCTTGACTCCAAGAACAAAAAAGGAACAATGTTCTGCATACGTTCCAGTCAGGGAGAGCGGCCATGTTGAAGATTTTCGTGCAGGAAGCTGCGGCGCTGGCATCGATCACACTGTTCGTCGGGATGATCGCGGTTTGGGCCCAGCTGATTACCCAGTTCTGAAATGTGCCCGCAAGGGCAGGGGCATAGGTTGCGTCTGGGGAAAAGCAGGACGACCTGCCGCCAGGTCGGGTTCGGCGTGGACTTGGCAGGACCCAGGCCCCACGATGGGGATGCGAGTCGGGTCTGATGCTTTCGAGTTCCGGCTTTGGCACTCGTGCCATCCCTGACTTCAAGAGATCCCGTAAGCAGCCATGCCGAATGCCGGATTCGTTCATCTCCACGTCCATTCCGCCTATTCTCTGCTGAAAGGCTCGATCAAGATCGCCAAGCTCGGCGAGCTCGCCAAGGCCGACCGCCAGCCTGCGCTGGCGCTCACCGACACCGACAACATGTTCGGGGCGCTGGAATTCTCCGACAAGATGGCCGGCTACGGCATCCAGCCGATCGTCGGCTGCGAGGTTGCGGTGGATTTTGGCGACGTCGACCCCAATACGCGGAGCATCCTGGCGACGACAGGGCCGACGCGAATCGTACTGCTGGCGGCACGCGAGCGCGGGTACCAGAACCTGATGCGGCTGAACTCGCGGGCGTTCCTGGAGACGCCGGTGAACCAGACGCCGCACATCAAGCTCGACTGGCTCACCGACGCCGCCGAGGATCTGATCGCTCTGACCGGCGGGCCCGATGGGCCGATCGCGCTGGCGCTGCGTGCCGAGCAGGCGGCGCTGGCCGCGACCCGCTGCGAACGTCTGGCGAGCCTGTTCGGCGATCGTCTGTACGTCGAATTGCAACGCCACGGCATCGACAAGGAGCGCCGCACCGAGGGGGGGCTGATCGATCTTGCCTACAGCAAGGGCCTGCCGCTGGTTGCGACCAACGAGCCGTACTTCGCCAGCAGTGACGACTACGAATCGCACGATGCGCTGCTGTGCATCGCCGGCGGCCATTTGATCGCCGAGACCAACCGCGAGCAATTGACCCCCGATCACCGCTTCAAGACCCGTGCGGAAATGGCGGTGCTGTTCGCCGATATTCCGGAGGCGCTGGCCTCGACGGTGGAGATCGCCGAGCGCTGCTCGTTCCGCCCGAAGACCCGCAAGCCGATCCTGCCGTTCTTCACCGTCGGCGCCGCGGCAAGCTCCGATGCGGCCGCCGACGAAGCCGCCGAGCTGAAGCGCCAGGCTGAGGAGGGGCTCGCCAACCGCCTGCGGGTGCACGGTCTCTCGCCGGGCATGACCGAAGAGGACTACAGCAAGCGGCTGGCTTTCGAGCTCGACGTCATCACCCGCATGAAATATGCGGGCTACTTCCTGATCGTCTCGGACTTCATCAAATGGGCCAAGGCGCAGGGCATCCCGGTCGGACCGGGCCGCGGCTCGGGCGCGGGCTCGCTGGTCGCCTGGGTGCTCACCATTACCGACCTCGATCCGATGCGTTTCGCGTTGCTGTTCGAGCGCTTCCTCAATCCCGAACGCGTCTCGATGCCGGACTTCGACATCGACTTCTGCCAGGACCGCCGCGGCGAGGTGATCCAGTACGTGCAGGAGCGCTACGGCCGCGACCAGGTGGCGCAGATCATCACCTTCGGTACGCTGCAGGCGCGCGGCGTGCTGCGCGACGTCGGGCGCGTGCTGCAGATGCCGTACGGGCAGGTCGACAAGCTGACCAAGCTGGTGCCGCAGAATCCCGCAGCGCCGGTGACGCTGGCGCAGGCGATCGAAGGCGAGCCCAAGCTGCAGGCGTTCCGCGACGAGGATCCGGTGGTGGCGCGCGCGTTCGACATCGCGCAGCGCCTCGAAGGCCTGACGCGCCACGCCTCGACCCACGCCGCCGGCATCGTGATCGGCGACCGGCCGCTGAGCGAGCTGGTGCCGATGTACCGCGATCCGAAGTCGGACATGCCGGTCACCCAGTTCAACATGAAATGGGTCGAGCCCGCGGGCCTCGTCAAGTTCGACTTCCTCGGCCTCAAGACGCTGACGGTGCTCGATGTCGCGGTCAAGCTGCTCAAGCAGCGCGACGTTCATGTCGACCTCGCAACGCTGCCGATCGACGATGCGCCGAGTTACCAGATGCTGGCGAGGGGCGACGTTGTCGGCGTGTTCCAGGTGGAAAGCCAGGGCATGCGGCGCGCGCTGATCGACATGCGCCCCGACCGCTTCGAGGACATCATCGCGCTGGTGGCGCTGTATCGCCCGGGTCCGATGGCGAACATCCCGACCTATTGCGCGCGCAAGCACGGCGATGAGGAGTCGGAATATCTGCATCCGATCCTGGAGCCGATCCTGAAGGAGACCTTCGGCGTCATCATCTACCAGGAACAGGTGATGCAGATCGCGCAGCAGATGGCGGGCTACTCGCTCGGCCAGGCCGACCTGCTGCGTCGCGCGATGGGCAAGAAGATCCGCGCCGAGATGGACAAGCAGCGCGACATCTTCGTCGCCGGCGCGATGAAGAACGGCGTTGGGAAGGGGCAGGCGGAGACGATCTTCGAGCTGCTCGCCAAGTTCGCCGACTACGGCTTCAACAAGAGCCACGCGGCGGCCTATGCGCTGGTGTCGTACCACACCGCCTATATGAAGGCGCATTACCCGGTCGAGTTCCTGGCGGCGTCAATGACGCTCGAACTCAACAACACCGACAAGCTTTCCGAATTCCGCTCCGAGGCGCAGCGGCTCGGCATCAAGGTCGAGGCGCCCAACATCAATCGCTCCGGTCCGACCTTCGAGGTCAGCGGCAACACGATCTATTATGCGCTCGCTGCGCTGAAGGGCGTCGGCATCCAGGCGGTCGAGCAGATCATCGAGGAGCGCAACAAGAAGGGCGCCTTCACCTCGCTCGCCGATTTCGCAGCAAGGGTGAGCCCGCGCGCCGTCAACAAGCGGATCATCGAAAGTCTTGCGGCGGCTGGTGCCTTCGACACGCTGGACCCGAACCGGGCCCGCGTCTTCGCCGGCGCCGATGCGATCCTCGCCGCCTGCCAACGCAGCCACGAGGCGGCGACTTCGGGCCAGAACGACATGTTCGGCAGCGCTCCGGATGCGCCGAGCATCATGCTGCCGCAGGTCGAGCCATGGCTGCCCGCGGACCGGCTGCGGCGTGAATATGATGCGATCGGCTTCTTCCTGTCGGGGCATCCGCTCGACGACTACGCGACTGCGCTGAAGCGGCTGCGCGTGCAGTCGTGGGCGGAATTCTCGCGTGCGGTGAAGACCGGCGCCACGGCCGGCAAGGTCGCGGCAACCGTGGTGTCACGCATGGAGCGGCGCACCAAGACCGGCAACAAGATGGGCATCATGGGTTTGTCGGATCCGACCGGCCATTTCGAGGCGGTGTTGTTCTCCGAGGGCCTGGCGCAGTACCGCGATGTGCTGGAGCCCGGTGCGGCCGTGCTGTTGCAGCTCGGCGCCGAACTGCAGGGCGAGGACGTGCGGGCGCGGGTGCTGCACGCCGAGCCGCTCGATCACGCCGCGGCGAAGACGCAAAAGGGCCTGCGGATCTTCGTGCGCGACACCAAGCCGCTGGAGTCGATCGCGCGCCGGCTCAACATGCCGGACGCCGCGCCCGCTCCGGGAGGCGCCGCAAAGCCGCCGGCGGCCAAGCCCGCGCCGGCAGCTGCGCCGCCGGCAGGTGCAGCCGACGGCGACGTCTCGCTGGTGATGATGCTGGACCTCGAGACCGAGGTCGAGATGAAGCTGCCGGGCCGCTATAAGGTCTCGCCGCAGATCGCCGGTGCGATCAAGGCAGTCGCGGGCGTGGTCGACGTGCAGACGCTGTAGGCGACGATCCCGGCGCCGCTGCGGAAAACCAATGGCTTCGGCTTAAGCCCTATTGCAACCACACCGTGCTTGTTTCTATGGTCACCCCCGCTGGGAATTTTGGGGGCGGGATGTTCGGACGTTATGCGGCCTTGCTGGCCGGTGGGTTGATGGTGGCGGGCTGCGTGAGCGATGGTGTCGGCACCGATTATGCGGCGACCTCGCAGAAGTTCGGGCCGCCGAAGCCGGGACATTCCCGCGTCGTCGTGCTGCAGGAGAAGCGCAAGGGCCTGAGCATGGCGATCTGTGCCTGCGACGTGAAGCTCGATGGCGAGCTGATCGGCAAGGTCGCCATCGGCACTTATGCATTCGCCGATCGGCCCGCCGGCCGGCACCAGCTGGTCGCCAGCGAGGTGATGTTTCCCGGCGAGACCACGCACAATTTCACGACCGAGCCGGGTCGCACCTACTTCTTTCTGGTGAAATCGAGTGAGCGGCATGATGCCGTCACCGGCGTGACGATGGTGGGAGGTCTGGTCGGTGCGGTCGTTGCATCGGCCGCGACTTCGACCGCCGGCAATCCCGGGCCGGGCGATTTCGTTGCACTGGACGAGGCGACCGCGCGTACGACGCTGGCGGATCTGCAATTGGCGCAATAGGGGGCGTTCGGCCAGGCTCCTGACGGGGGCTCTTGGCGGCCACACCGGGGCCAGTTTGGACCAAAACGGGCCAGTTCCAGGGTGTAAATGGCCCGTCCGGCCGGTGTAACCGGCCGTATTTCCTTGCTTCTCGCGCAAATCGCGCTATATAGCGCGCCATCTCACACGGAAACATGGCTCTCAAAGGCCGTCCGGTGGCAACCGGGCCATTCAGGCTCGTTTGCTCACACGTTTCCGGAGGAACCAACCGGAGAATTAGATCTATGTCGCTGCCCGAATTCAACATGCGTCAGCTTTTGGAAGCTGGCGTTCACTTTGGCCACCAGGCCCACCGCTGGAACCCGAAGATGCAGGATTACATCTTCGGCGCCCGCAACAACATCCACATCATCGACCTCGCGCAGACCGTGCCGATGCTGCACCGTGCCCTGCAGGCCGTCAGCGATACCGTCGCCAAGGGCGGCCGCATCCTGTTCGTCGGCACCAAGCGCTCGGCCCAGGACGGCGTTGCCGATGCGGCCAAGCGTTCGGCCCAGTATTTCGTCAACTCGCGCTGGCTCGGCGGCACGCTGACCAACTGGAAGACGATCTCGGCCTCGATCAAGCGCCTGCGCCATCTCGACGACGTGCTGTCGTCGGGCGAGGCCAGCTCCTACACCAAGAAGGAGCGGCTGACGCTGCAGCGCGAGCGCGACAAGCTCGACCGTTCGCTCGGCGGCATCAAGGACATGGGCGGTCTTCCCGACATGATCTTCGTGATCGACACCAACAAGGAAGACATCGCGATCCAGGAAGCCCAGCGGCTCAACATCCCGGTCGCCGCGATCGTCGACACCAACTCGGACCCCAAGGGCATCACCTATGTGGTGCCGGGCAATGACGACGCCGGCCGCGCGATCTCGCTGTATTGCGATCTCGTGGCGCGCGCCGCCATCGACGGCATCTCGCGTGCCCAGGGTGATTCCGGAATCGACATCGGTGCGTCGGCTGCGCCGGTGCAGGAAGAGCTCCCGGCAGCTGCGCCGTCCGGCTTCCAGGGCCTCGCTGGTCCGCGCGGCACCGCCGACAACCTCAAGAAGCTCACCGGCGTGTCCGGTACGATCGAAAAGAAGCTCAACGACCTCGGCATCTTCCACTACTGGCAGCTCGCCGAGCTCGACCACGACACCGCGCACAAGATCGGCGAAGAAGTCGGTCTGCCGAGCCGTGCCGACGCTTGGGTCGCCCAGGCCAAGACGCTCGCCGAAGCGGAATAAAAGTTACGCGGCGTGGCCGGGTCTCGCCCGGCCGCCGCTTCTATTCCACGAACAACGATTTCCCTGTCGCTGACAGCGGCGCCATCGGGCGCCGCGGTTTCTGTACAGGCAAGAAGGACATTGAACGATGGCAACGATCTCAGCAGCGATGGTCAAGGAACTCCGCGAGTCGACCGGCGCGGGCATGATGGATTGCAAGGCGGCGCTGACCGAGACCGACGGCGACATGACCGCCGCGCAGGATTGGCTGCGCAAGAAGGGCCTCTCCAAGGCCGCCAAGAAGGCTGGCCGCGTTGCGGCCGAGGGCCTGATCGGCGCGCTGACCTCCGGCACCAAGGGTGTGCTGGTCGAGGTCAATTCCGAGACCGACTTCGTTGCGCGCAACGAGCAGTTCCAGGGCCTGGTCAAGATGATCGCGCAGGTCGCGTTGAAGCACGGCTCCGACGTCGAGGCCATCAAGGCCGCCAAGGTTGGCGACTTCACGGTAGAGCGGGCGATCTCGGACGCGATCGCAACCATCGGCGAGAACATGTCGCTGCGCCGCGCCGCCTCGCTCGAGGTGAGCAAGGGCGTGGTGTCGAGCTACGTCCACAACGCCGTCGTCGAGGGCGCCGGCAAGATCGGCGTGATCGTGGCGCTGGAGTCCACCGGCAAGACCGATGAGCTCGCCGTGCTCGGCCGTCAGCTTGCCATGCACGTCGCGGCGGCAAAGCCGCTGGCGCTCGATCCGGCCGGGCTCGATCCGGAGACCGTCAAGCGTGAAAAAGACGTGCTGGCCGACAAGTACCGCCAGCAGGGCAAGCCGGAGAACGTCATCGAGAAGATCGTCGATTCCGGCCTGAAGACCTACTACAAGGAAGTGTGCCTGCTCGATCAGGCCTTTATCCACGACAGCGGCAAGTCCGTTGCCCAGGCGGTGAAGGAAGCTGAGGGTAAGGTCGGCGGGCCGATCAAAATCGCTGGCTTTGTGAACTATGCTCTCGGTGAGGGAATCGAGAAGCAGGAAAGCGACTTCGCCGCCGAAGTCGCGGCCGCCAGCGGCAAGAAGTAACCGCTGACACCGAGGCGTCCGGCGCATGCGCCGGAAGCCTGCCTGCGCGGGATGAGAAAGCGATCGCATCATGGCTGAGCCGATCTATCGTCGCGTGGTGATCAAGCTGTCCGGCGAATATCTGGCCGGCTCCCACGGCTTCGGTATCGACCAACCGACGGTCGACCGCGTCGCCGACGACCTGATCGCGGCCCGCAAGCTCGGCATCGAGGTCGCCGTCGTGATCGGCGGCGGCAACATCGTCCGCGGCGTCGAGGTGTCCTCGCGCGGCGTGTCCCGGCCGACCGGCGACACCATGGGCATGCTTGCCACCATGATGAACTGCCTCGCGCTCGAGGCGGCGATCGAGCGCAAGGGGACCCCGGCGCGGACCTTGTCGGCATTCGTGATGCCGGAGATTTCCGAGCTGTTCACCCGTAGTGCGACGCACAAATATCTCGCCGAGGGACGCATCGTCCTGCTCGGCGGTGGAACCGGCAACCCGTTCTTCACCACCGATACCACCGCCGTGCTGCGCGCAGCCGAGATCGGCGCGCAGGCGGTGCTGAAAGCCACCAATGTCGACGGCGTCTACAGCGCCGATCCGAAGAAGGACCCCAAAGCCAAGCGCTTCGACCGCCTGACCCATTCGCAGGCGATCGAGGGGGGCTACAAGGTCATGGACGCGACCGCTTTCGCACTTGCCCGCGAGACGTCGCTGCCTATCATCGTGTTCTCGATCGCGGAGCCCGGTTCGATCGGTGCGATTCTGCGCGGTACCGGACACGGCACGGTCGTCGCCGGCTGATTGCCCCGCCTCCGGGTCCCGACTTTGGACCCGAGGGCGTCGACAGCCGGTTTCTAGTAAAGGGAGAAGCGTCATGGCCGCAGCTGGTTTTGACATCAACGACGTGAAGCGCCGCATGCAGGGCGCCACACAATCGCTCAAGCACGAGCTCGGCGGTCTGCGCACCGGCCGCGCCGCGGCCTCCATGCTGGAGCCGGTCCAGGTCGAGGCTTACGGCTCGCATATGCCGCTCAACCAGGTTGCGACCATCAGCGTGCCCGAGCCGCGCCTGCTCTCGGTGCAGGTCTGGGACAAGACGATGGTGAAGGCCGTGGAGAAAGCGATCGTCGACTCCAACCTCGGCCTTTCGCCGGCAACCGAAGGACAGGTGCTGCGCTTGCGGATTCCCGAACTCAACGAGGAACGCCGCAAGGAACTGGTCAAGGTCGCGCACAAATACGCGGAAGCGGCCAAGGTCGCGGTACGCCACGTGCGTCGCGACGGCCTCGACGTGATCAAGAAGCTCGAGAAGAATCACGAGATCTCCGAGGACGATCAGGAGCGCCTGTCGAACGAGGTGCAGAAGGCGACCGACGGCGTGATCGCCGAAGTCGATCAGCTGCTTGCCGCCAAGGAAAAGGAAATCCTGACGGTCTGAGGGCGCTACGGGAACGAGCCGATGTCGAACGCCGCCGCCCCAGCAACTGACGGACCGGATCGCTCCGGCAGTCCGTTGCATGTGGCTGTTATCATGGACGGCAACGGGCGCTGGGCCGCTTCGCGCGGCCTGCCGCGCGTCGAGGGCCATCGCCGCGGCGTCGAGGCGCTGCGCCGCGTGGTGCGTGCGGCCCATGAACTCGGCATCGTCTATCTCACGATCTTTTCGTTCAGCTCGGAAAACTGGTCGCGGCCGGCCAGCGAAATCGGCGATCTGTTCGGCCTGCTGCGCCGCTTCATCCGCAACGATCTGGCAACGCTGCATCGTGACGGCGTGCGGGTGCGCGTGATCGGCGAGCGCGCCGGACTCGACCCCGACATCTGCGCGCTGCTCAACGAGGCCGAGGAGCTGACGCGGAATAACGTCAAGCTCAACCTGGTGGTCGCCTTCAATTACGGCTCGCGGGCGGAGATCGCCGCGGCCGCGCGGCGCCTTGCGCGCGAGGTCGCCGAAGGCAAGCGCGACGCCAACACCATCGATGCCGATACGCTCGGGCAATATCTCGATGCACCCGACATTCCGGACCCCGATCTGATCATCCGCACCAGTGGTGAACAGCGGCTGTCCAACTTCCTGATGTGGCAGGCCGCCTACAGCGAGCTCGTGTTCGTGCCGATTCACTGGCCGGATTTCGACAAGGCGGCGCTGGAAGGCGCAATTGCGGAATACGGCAAGCGTGAGCGCCGGTTCGGCGGCCTCGCCGCGAAAACCGGCTCGTGAGCGAGCGCGAAGCCGCACCGGCGGCAGCAAGCGAGCCGACGCCGGCATCAAGCGAGCAGGGCTCGCGCAACCTTGCGATGCGCGTGGTTGCGGCGCTGGTGCTGGCGCCGGTCGCGATCGCGCTGGCCTATATTGGGGGCATCGCCTGGTCAGCATTGGTGACGCTGGCGGCGGTCGGATTGTTCGTGGAATGGCTCATGGTCACCGGGCTCGGGCGCCAATCTAGCGTCGCAGGGCTTGGTGTGACCGCATTGCTGATCTCTGGATATTACCTGATGTCCGGCCATCTCGATGCGGCCCCGCGTGTCGTCGTGGTGGGCGTGTTCGTCGTGGCGTTGGCCGCGGGTCTGCAGCGTAACTGGGCTTCTGCGGGATGGGCGATTGCGGGATTGCTCTATGCTGCGGCCGCCGAGATCGCATCGGTGCTGCTGCGTCTCGACACGGCGAAGGGCTTTGCCGCGCTGATGTTCGTGTTGCTGATCGTGTGGGTCACCGACATCGGCGGCTATTTCGCGGGCCGCAGCATCGGTGGGCCGAAGCTTTGGGTGCGCGTCAGCCCCAAGAAGACATGGGCTGGCGCGGCCGGCGGTTTCGTCGCGAGCTTGCTGGTTGCGGCCTGCTTTGCCGCCTTCGAGATCGGCACGGCCGGGCCGGTGCTGATGCTCGGAGCCGTGTTGTCGGTGGTCTCGCAACTTGGCGATCTGTTCGAATCTGCGGTGAAGCGGCGGTTCGGGGTGAAGGATTCGAGCCACATCATTCCCGGCCATGGCGGCCTTTTGGATCGCCTGGACGGATTTGTCGCGGCCGTCGTTGTGGCGGCGATTTTCGGCTTTCTCCGTGGTGGCGCCGATGGCGTCGGACGCGGTCTTATGGTTTGGTGATGAGATGAGCGCAGTTCCGTTGCGTAACAACAAGGCCGCGGCAGCATCCGCCGCGCGGTCCGTGACCGTCCTCGGTGCCACCGGCTCGATCGGCGACAGCACGATGGATCTGCTGCGTGGCGCGCGCGACCGTTACCGGGTCGAGGCGCTGACCGCGAACAGCAATGTCGAGGGACTGGCCAAGCTCGCCAAGGAGTTCGGCGCGCGGTTCGCCGCCATCGCCGATCCAGCGCGGCTTTCCGAATTGAAGGACGCCCTGGCCGGAACCCGGATCGAATGCGGGGCCGGGGAGAGCGCCATCATCGAGGCGGCCGCACGGCCGGCGGATTGGGTGATGGCGGCGGTCAGCGGCGCTGCCGGATTGAAGCCGGCACTTGCCGCGGTCGATCGCGGCGCAACCGTCGCGCTTGCCAACAAGGAGTGCCTGGTCTGTGCCGGCGACATCTTCATGGAGCGGGCCAAGAAGGCCGGCGCCTGCATCCTGCCGGCGGACTCCGAGCATAATGCGCTGTTCCAGGCGCTGGCGTCCGGCAATCGCGAGGAGCTGACGCGAGTGATCATCACGGCGTCCGGCGGGCCGTTCCGTACCTGGGCTCCCGCCGACATCGAGCAGGCGACGCTGGAACAGGCGCTCAAGCATCCGAATTGGAGCATGGGGCAGAAGATCACGATCGATTCCGCCTCGATGATGAACAAGGGCCTCGAGGTGATCGAGGCGTCCTATCTGTTCGCCCTGACGCCTGACGAGATCGACGTGCTGGTGCACCCGCAGTCGATCATCCACGGCATGGTCGAGTTCTCCGACCGCTCCGTGATGGCCCAGCTCGGCACGCCCGACATGCGGATCCCGATCGCGCATTGCCTCGGCTGGCCGGACCGGATCGTCGGCCCGTCCGCCAAGCTCGATCTCGCCAAGATCGGACAGCTCACCTTCGAGACACCGGACTTCCAGCGTTTCCCCGGGCTGCGGCTCGCTTACGAGGCGCTGCGGCTCGGGCATGGCGCGACGACGGTCTATAACGCCGCGAACGAGATCGCGGTCGCGGCGTTTATCGCCGGCAAGATCAAGTTCGGCGCGATCGCCCGGCTGGTCGAGGCGACCATGAACGATTGGATCAGGTCGGGGAATCAGCCACCACTGCACTCGGCGGATGATGCGATTTCCGTTGACCATATCGCGCGAAATAAAGCTGCCGCCCTATTGCCTCAAATTGCCTTAAAGGCAACCTAGAGGGTTGGGGACGGAGCCTATGGCTCTTGTCGAGGGGAATTCGAATGCCCGAGTATTTTCTTCATAGTATCAATGCGTTGAGCCATGGGCTCCTCGGCTATATCGTTCCCTTCCTCTTCGTCCTGACCATCGTTGTCTTCTTTCACGAGCTCGGCCATTTCCTGGTCGCGCGCTGGGCAGGCGTGAAGGTGCTGACGTTCTCGCTGGGGTTCGGGCCGGAGCTTGCCGGCTTCAACGACCGGCACGGCACACGCTGGAAGATCTCCGCGATCCCGCTCGGTGGTTACGTCAAGTTCTTCGGCGACGACAGCGAGGCGTCGACGCCCTCGACCGAGGCGCTCGCCGCCATGACGGCGGAGGAGCGCGAAGGCAGCTTCCATCACAAGTCGGTCGGCAAGCGCACCGCCATCGTCGCGGCCGGTCCCGTCGCGAACTTCATTCTCGGCGCCCTGATCTTCGCGGGTATGGCGCTCTATTACGGCAAGCCCAGCACGATCGCCCGGGTCGACGGACTGGTCGCCGAGAGCGTCGCTGCGAACGCAGGCTTCAGGGTCGGTGATGTCGTCGTCGATATCGACGGCAGCGCGATCCAGAGCTTCGCCGACATGCAGCGGATCGTAGCTTCGAATGCTGGTTCAGAGCTTGGCTTCAAGGTGAAGCGGGACGGCGCGATCGTCGCGCTGAAGGCGACGCCGGCGCTGAAGGAGGTCAAGGACCCCTTCGGTAATGCCCACCGAATCGGCGTGCTCGGAATCGAGCACAAGGCTCAGGTCGGCGAATCATCCAGCGCGCCGGTCGGCGTGCCGGAAGCCATGAAGATCGGTGTGGAGCAGGTTTGGTACATTATTTCGAGCACGTTCAAGTTCCTTGGCTCGCTGTTCGTCGGGACCGGCAATCCGGCCGAGGTGAGCGGGGTCATTGGAATCGCGAAGCTGTCGGGCCAGGCCGCGAGCGCCGGGTTCCAGTTCGTCGTCAATCTCTGCGCCATCCTCTCGGTCTCGATCGGGCTGTTGAATCTGTTCCCGATCCCGCTTTTGGATGGTGGACACCTCCTGTTCTACAGCGCGGAGGCGCTTCGTGGACGCCCGCTCTCGGAACGGACGCAGGAGGTGGGTTTCCGAATCGGGCTGGGTTTGGTTCTGATGCTGATGGTGTTTGCGACGTACAACGACATCCTCAGAATCGCTGGGTCCTGAAACGGGGCTTTTCTGTGGCGTTGCCAATGGGCAACGTCTTGGTATGAAAATGGAAATGTTCAGCTGTAGTAAGTTTGCCCCCTCGGCAAATTTGGCTACAAGCTGAGCGGCAGGTTGGGAATCTGTCGGGTCGTTGGGGAACGGTCCGGCATTGCTAAAGATAAGGGCGCGTTGCGCATGATGTTTGGAATGCGAGTGAGGGGGGGGCTGTTCGCCGCCTTGGTCATGTTCGCCGCGCCAGTGGCGGCCACCTTGGCGGCCGTTGCTGTCTCTGCGCCTGCGCAAGCGCAGACCGTTGATTCGATTACGGTGGAGGGGAACCGCCGTGTCGAGCTCGAAACCATCCGCTCCTACTTCCATCCCGGTCCGGGCGGTCGGCTGGGCCAGGCCCAGATCGATGACGGCCTCAAAGCGCTGATCGAGACCGGCCTGTTCCAGGACGTCCATATCGATCAGCGGGGCGGGCGCCTCGTCGTGGTCGTGGTCGAGAACCCGGTGATTGGCCGAGTTGCCTTCGAAGGCAACAAGAAGGTCAAGGACGAGCAGCTCACCGCCGAAGTCCAGTCCAAGCCGCGCGGCACCTTTTCGCGTCCGATGGTGCAGTCGGATGCCCTGCGCATCGCCGAAATCTACCGCCGCTCCGGCCGCTACGACGTGCGGGTCAATCCGCAGATCATTGAGCAGCCGAACAACCGCGTCGACCTGATCTTCGAGGTCAATGAGGGCGTGAAGACCGGTGTGCGGTCGATCGAGTTCATCGGCAACAATGCCTATTCGGCGTCCCGCCTGCGCGACGTCATCAAGACCCGCGAATCGAACCTCTTGAGCTTCCTCGGCGGCAATGACGTCTACGACCCCGACCGGGTCGAGGCCGACCGTGACCTGCTGCGCCGCTTCTACCTCAAGAACGGCTATGCCGACGTTCAGGTCGTGGCCGCGCTGACCGAATACGATCCCGACAAGAAGGGCTTCCTGGTTACCTTCAAGATCGAAGAGGGCCAGCAGTACCGCGTTGCGGCCGTCAACTATACGTCGTCGATCACGACGCTCGATCCGAACGCGCTGCGCTCGTTCTCGCGCGTCAACGTCGGCTCGCTCTACAATGCCGAGGCGCTGGAGAAGTCGGTCGAGGAGATGCAGATCGAGGCATCGCGCCGCGGCTACGCGTTCGCGGTGGTCCGGCCGCGCGGCGATCGCAATTTCGACAATCACACGGTGTCGATCACCTTCGCGATCGATGAAGGTCCGCGCACCTATATCGAGCGCATCAACATCCGCGGCAACAGCCGCACGCGCGACTACGTGATCCGCCGCGAATTCGATATCTCGGAAGGCGACGCCTACAACCGTGCGCTGGTCGACCGTGCCGAGCGCCGGCTGAAGAACCTCGACTTCTTCAAGACCGTGAAGATCACCACCGAGCCAGGGTCCTCCAGCGATCGCGTCATCCTGATCGTCGATCTCGAGGAAAAATCGACCGGCGACTTCTCGGTGTCGGGCGGCTACTCGACCACCGACGGCGCCCTGGCCGAGGTCAGCGTCTCCGAGCGCAACCTGCTCGGCCGCGGCCTGTTCGCGAAGGCGTCGGTGACCTACGGCCAGTATGCCCGCGGCTACTCGCTGTCGTTCGTCGAGCCCTATCTGCTCGACTACCGTGTCGCGCTCGGCCTCGATTTCTACCAGCGCCAGCAGCTGTCCAACAGCTACATCGCCTACGGCACCAAGACGCTCGGCTTCAGCCCGCGCCTTGGCTTCAGCCTGCGGGAAGATCTGTCGCTGCAGCTGCGCTACTCGATCTATCAGCAGGAAATCACCCTGCCGTCGACGCTGGCCAACTGTAACATGAACACCAGCAACGGCTTGCTGGCGTTCAACCCGTCGCCGGCCTGGGTGCAGGCGAACGGTGCGGCGGCCGCAAACGCGCTCGGCGCCACCGACGCCTCGGGCAATGGCCTGTGGTGCTACAGCGATGGCGAAGCCTCGCTGCCGGTCCGCAAGGAGCTGGCAGGCGGCAAGACCCTGACCTCGGCGCTGGGCTACACGCTCAACTACAACACGCTCGACAACAACAAGAACCCGACCGACGGTCTGATCATCGACTTCAAGCAGGACTTCGCCGGCGTTGGTGGCGACGTCAGCTACATCAAGAGCGCGATCGACGCGAAATACTACACCCCGCTGGTTTCGGACATCGTCGGCGTGATCCACGCCCAGGGCGGCATCCTGAACAAGCTGGGCAGCCAGGATCTGCGCATGCTGGATCACTTCCAGATGGGTCCGAACCTGGTCCGCGGCTTCGCGCCGAACGGCATTGGTCCGCGTGACATCAATCCCTATGGCACCCAGGACGCCATCGGCGGCACCAAGTATTGGGGCGTGTCGGCGGAACTGCAGATGCCGTTCTGGTTCCTGCCGAAGGAAGTCGGGCTCAAGGGCGCGGTCTATGCCGACGCCGGCGGCCTGTACGACTACCAGGGACCGACCTCGTGGACGCAAACTGGCGAAGTCAACACGCCTGGCTGTATCAAGCCGACGCAGAACCCGCCGTCTCCCGGCACCTGCCTTGGTCTGCAGTTTGACGACAGCAAGGTTGTCCGTACCTCGGTCGGTGTCGGTCTGATCTGGCAGTCGCCATTTGGTCCGCTGCGCTTCGACTACGCCGTGCCGCTGACCAAGGGTGCGTATGACCGCGTGCAAGAATTCCGGTTTGGCGGCGGTACGACGTTCTAACACCGCTGCTCGACCGGACTGCGACGGATGGAATGGCGCAGCCGAACTTCTACAAGAGTCCTCCTTCGTCATCGCTGGCTGAAATTGCCGCGCTGACGAAGGCGCAACTGGTCGACCCCGAGAGGGGGGCGCTTCAGATCAGGGGGCTGGCCTCGCTCGACGAGGCCGGCCCGATGCATCTCGCGTTTTTCGACAATCTCAAATACGCCGACCAGCTGGCCGCGACCAAGGCCGGTGCCTGCCTGGTCAGTCCGCGTTTCGAGGCGCAGGTGCCGAAGGGCACCGCCGTGCTGCGCGCAGCGAAACCGTTCCAGGTGTTCGTCGAGCTCGCCCGCGAATGGCACGCCGATGCGCTGCGGCCGCAATCCTGGTTCGGCACCGAGGGCATTGCCCCGTCGGCGATTATCGATCCGACCGCGCGCCTCGAGGACGGCGTCATCGTCGATCCGCTGGTCGTGATCGGCCCGCGGGTCGAGATCGGCTCCGGCACTATCGTCGGCGCCGGCGCGGTGATCGGCGCCGACGTCAAGATCGGCCGCGACTGCAATGTCGGCGCCAAGACCACCATTCAGTTCGCGCTGATCGGCAACAATGTGCTGATCCACCCGGCCTGCAATATCGGCCAGGACGGCTACGGCTTCATCTTCTTCGGGCCGGCAGGCCACGTGAAGGTGCCGCAGACCGGCCGCGTGGTGATCCAGAACAATGTCGAGGTCGGCGCTGCCTCGACCATCGACCGCGGTTCCCTGCGCGACACCGTGATCGGCGAGGGCACCAAAATCGACAACCAGGTCCAGATCGGCCACAATGTGACCATCGGCCGGCATTGCCTGCTCGCGGCCCAGATCGGGCTCGCCGGCAGTCTGACGATAGGCGACAATGTTGCGCTCGGCGCCAAGGTGGGCATCAACAACCACCTCAAGATCGGCGACGGCGCCCAGGTGACGGCGATGAGCGCGGTCAAGGACGACATTCCGGCCAATGGTCGCTGGGGCGGGCATTTCGCCAAGCCGACCAAGCAGTGGTTCAGGGAAATTATCGCGGTGGAGCGCCTGGTGCGCGACAACGAAGCCAAAGGCAAGGAACAGGAGTGATGGAGGAGGCACCGGTCAAATTCGAGCTCGTGGATATCAACGATATCCTGAAGACGCTCCCGCATCGCTTTCCGATGTTGCTGATCGACCGCGTGATCAAAATCCGCACCGACTACAGCGGCATCGGCATCAAGAACGTCACTTTCAACGAGCCGCCGTTCCAGGGGCATTTCCCGGATCGACCGGTTTATCCCGGCGTGATGATGATCGAGGCGATGGCGCAGACTGCCGGCGTGATCGGCATTAAATCGGTCGAGGGCACCGAGAAGCCGCGCGCGGTGTATTTCCTCACCATCGACAAGTGCAAGTTCAGGAAGCCGGTGATGCCCGGCGACACCATCGAGTACCACATGCGTTCGCTCGGCCGTCGCAAGACGATGTGGTGGTTTCACGGCGACGCCAAGGTCAACGGCCAGGTCGTCGCCGAGGCCGATGTCGGTGCGATGCTGACGGATTAGAGCAGAGTCAGCTCGCCGCCGTCACGACGTCCTGCAGGCATATCGGCCGTCCGCGCCGGCGATGCGCAGGACACGATTGAGGAAGACGCCCATCGATGGTGCGATCATCAGCGCGTCGTAGGTCTCCGTAGGCACGCCGCAATAGTGCTGGTAGCTGCCCCTGACCGCGACCAGCAGCGTGCGCTCGCTTGCGCTGTAGCAGACCCTCTGGACGATCGTGCTGCGGTTGATGTCGCGGCAGTCGAAGGTCGAGAGATCGACGCTCGTGCTGTTGCCGAGATCGACGGTCTCCGGCCCGATCGGCGCGAAGAACAGGCTGAGGATCAGCGCGGCGGCCCGGACCATGGATCGGTTGCGACCTTCTCGTTTGCAACAGGCCGTCATGATACGTCACTGGACAGGGCGGGCAAAGTCGCGCTAACGACCGCTCAAATCGACTGATACCACCTTGGCGCGATTAACGAATTCCGGACCGTAACGACATGAGCATGATCGACCCCACTGCGCGGATTGCGGATGGCGCTGTGATCGGGGCCGGCACCGAGATCGGTCCGTACTGCATCATCGGCCCCAATGTCGTGCTCGGCGAGAACTGCAAGCTGATCGCGCATGTCACGGTCAGCGGACATACGAAGATTGGCGCCGGCTGCGTCATCTCGCCGTTTGCCGCGCTCGGCGGGCCGCCGCAGGATCTCAGCTATCGCGGCGAGCCGACCCGTCTCGAAGTCGGCGAAGCCTGTACGATCCGCGAAGGCGTGACAATGAACGTCGGCACGATCAAGGGCGGCGGGCTCACCCGCGTCGGCGATCGCGGCTTCTTCATGAACAACAGCCATGTCGGCCATGACTGCATGGTCGGCAATGGCGTGATCTTCGCGACGTCGGCAACGCTCGGCGGCCACTGCGAGATCGGCGACTTCGTCTATATCGGCGGTCTGTCGGCGGTGCACCAGTTCACCCGCGTCGGCCCGCAGGTGATGATCGGCGGCGTCTGCGGCGTGCGCGGCGACATCATCCCGTTCGGGCTCGCCAACGGTCAGTACGCAGTGCTCGAAGGGCTCAACATCATCGGCATGCGGCGGCGCCAGTTCACCAAGGCGCGGCTGGCGACGGTGCGTGCGTTCTACCAAAAGCTGTTCCACGGCCCCGGCATCTTCGCCGAGCGACTGGCTGCGGTGCAGCCGCTGGCGGGTGAGGATCCTGCGATCGCGGAAATCCTCGCCTTCATCGAGGGCGGCAAGCTCCGGCCGCTCTGTCTTCCCGCCGACGCCAATTGAGCAGGGGATGGCCGCCAGCATGACGTCAGCGGCTCCCTCGCTTTCCTCGCCGGTCGGCGTGATCGCCGGCGGCGGCGCCATGCCGTTCGCGGTCGCCGATCAGCTCACCGCGCGCGGCATTACGCCGGTGCTGTTCGCGCTGCGTGGCGCTTGCGATCCGGCGCGCGCGCAGCGGTTTCGTCATCGCTGGATCTCGGTCGGCCAACTCGGCCGCGCGACCCGGCTGTTCCGCGACGAAGGCTGCCGCGACCTGATCTTCATCGGCACCCTGGTGCGTCCCGCGTTGTCGGAGATCCGGCTCGACTGGGGCACGCTGCGTTTGCTCGGCCACGTCGTGCGCGCGTTTCGCGGCGGCGACGATCATCTGCTGTCGAGCGTCGGCCGCATCCTCGAGCAGCAGGGATTCCGCATGGTCGGGATCAAGGACGTCGCGCCCGATCTCCTGATGCCCGAGGGCGCCGTGACGCGCACGACGCCGGACTCGAGCGCACTCGCCGACATCGCGCGCGGACGCGGCGTGCTCGATGCGCTCGGCCCGTTCGACATCGGTCAGGCGGCGGTGGTGATCGACGGTCACGTGGTGGCGGTCGAGGACATCGAGGGCACCGACGGACTGCTGGCGCGGGTGGCGCGGCTGCGCGCCGAGGGCCGCATCCGCGCCAGGGCCGGCCGCGGCGTGCTGGTGAAGGCGCCGAAGAGCAAGCAGGATCTGCGCTTCGATTTGCCGACCATCGGCCCGCGCACGGTCGAGGGCGCGGCGGCGGCAGGCATTGCCGGCATCGCCGTGATCGCCGGCAACACGCTCGCCGCAGAGCCGCAGGCCTTGATCGAGGCCGCCGATGCCAAGGGTCTGTTTGTCATCGGACTGGCGGGCTGATGCAGGCGAATAGTCCCAGCAGCGGCCGCAAGATTTTCCTCATCGCGACCGAGGAGTCCGGTGATCGCCTCGGCGCGGCACTGATGAAGGTGCTGCGCCAGCGTCTCGGCGATGCCGTGCAGTTTTCCGGCGTCGGCGGCCGGCAGATGACGGGCGAGGGCATCGACCCACTGTTTCCGATCGAGGAGCTCTCGATCATCGGCTTTGCCGCCGTCGTGAAGCAATTGCCCAAGATCCTGCGATTGATCCGGCGCACGACCGACGCGGTGCTCGCCGATGCTCCTGACATGCTCGTCATCATTGACAGCCCCGACTTCACCCACCGCGTCGCCCGCCGTGTCCGCGCGCGCAACCCGAACATTCAGATCGTCGACTACGTATCGCCCTCGGTCTGGGCGTGGCGACCGGGCCGGGCGCGCGCGATGCGAGGCTATGTCGATCACGTGCTCGCGCTGCTGCCGTTCGAACCGGAGGAATATCGCAAGCTGCAGGGACCGCCGTGCAGCTATGTCGGACATCCCTTGACCGAGCAACTTACTTCGCTGCGGCCGAACGAGGAGGAACAGAAGCGGCGCGATGCGCAGCCGCCGGTCCTGCTGGTGCTGCCCGGGAGCCGGCGCAGCGAGATCAGGCATCATCTGGCGTTGTTCGGCGCGGCGCTCGGCCAGCTCAACAAGCAAACCCCGTTCGAGCTCGTGCTTCCGACCATGCCGCATCTCGAGGCCATGGTGCGCGAGGGTGTCGCGTCATGGCCCGTCGTGCCGCGGCTCGCCGTCGGCGAGATCGAGAAGCGCGCCGCATTCCGCGTGGCCCGCGCGGCACTCGCAAAGTCGGGCACGGTGACGCTGGAGCTCGCGCTGTCGGGCATTCCGATGGTGACGGCCTATCGCGTCGGCGCTGCGGAGGCGTTCATCCTGCGCCGTGCGATCCGGGTGTCGTCGGTGATCCTCGCCAATCTCGTGATCGGCAGCGACATCATTCCAGAGTTCCTGCAGGAGAACTGCACGCCGGACAAGCTCGCGCACGCGTTGGGTGATGTCCTTGCGGATACGCCTGACCGTCTGCGGCAGCTCGTGGCGTTCGCGACGATGGACGGGAAGATGTCGACCGGCGACCAGCCGCCGAGCGTCCGCGCCGCCGAAATTGTGCTCGCGGAAATGAGCCGGCGTTCAGCCTAGTCATTCGCTCCCCTGTCGTTCGGCGGCGGAATACGGCCGCAACGGTTCCGCTTGCTTCAGATATTTAGATTGCGCTAATATTAGCGTAATCTAATATTAAATGGGGAGAGCCGCCATGAAGATCGATCCTGTCGCCTATGTCGGAGCCGTCGTTCGCGAAGTCGCGGTCAGGGAGCGCGACGGCAAGCCGGCGCGGGCTGTCATTGCGACCCGCAGCTACCACACCGACATCGCCGATCTCTGGGATGCGCTGAGCAATCCCGAGCGCATTCCGCGCTGGTTCCTGCCGATCTCCGGCGATCTCAGGCTTGGCGGCCGTTATCAGTTCCAGGGCCAGGCGGGCGGGGAAATCACGACGTGCGAGCCGCCGCGCCGGCTCGCCGTGACGTGGGAGGCGATGGGTGCCGTCAGCTGGGTCACCGTGACCCTGGCTGACGATCCCGCCGGCGGCACGCGGCTCGAGCTGGAGCACCTTTCGCTGATCGAGGGCGACTTCTGGGATCGTTATGGATCCGGCGCGGTCGGCGTCGGCTGGGACCTCGCTCTGATCGGGCTCGCGCTCTATATCGCGGCAGGCCCTTGCGCGCAGTTTGACCGGGCGGCCGCAGCGGCGTGGCCCGGTTCCGAGGATGGCAAGGATTTCATCCGTCGCAGCAGCGCGGACTGGTGCAGGGCCTCGATCAAGGCGGGAACCGACGAGGCGGCGGCACGCCGGGCCGGGGCCAACACGACGGCGTTCTATTGCGGCGAGCCCGAGCCGGGCGGTGGAGGCTAGCAACCGTGCACGCCTTCGACATCCTCGGCGATCCCGTCCGCCGGTGCATCCTGGAACTGCTGGCGACCGGCGAGCACAGTTCGGGCGATGTCGTCGCCGTCGTGCAGCGCGAATTCGGCATCACCCAATCGGCGGTCTCGCAGCAGCTGCGGATCCTGCGCGATGCCGGTTTCGCGTCGGTGCGCGCCGACGGCACGCGCCGCATCTATGCGGCGGAGCCGGCGCGGCTGCGCGAGGTCGACGACTGGCTCGACCGGTTCAGGGCGTTCTGGCTACCGCGTCTGGATGCGCTCGCGACCGAAGTCGCGCGCGGCAAACGAAAACGGCGCCATCGGGAATGATGGCGCCGTCTCGAACTTGTCAGATATGACGCTTACTTGCGCTTGTCGATCGTCACGTAGTCGCGGCGCGCCACGCCGGTGTAGAGCTGGCGCGGACGGCCGATCTTCTGCTGCGGATCCTCGATCATCTCGCTCCACTGGCTGATCCAGCCGACGGTGCGTGCGACCGCGAACAGCACGGTGAACATCGAGGTCGGGAAGCCCATCGCCTTCAGCGTGATGCCCGAATAGAAGTCAACGTTCGGGTAGAGCTTGCGGTCGATGAAGTAGGGATCGCTGAGCGCGATCTTCTCGAGCTCGAGCGCGACCTTCAGCATCGGGTCATCGCCATGGCCGGTCTCGGCCAGCACCGCGTGACACATCTTCTGCATGATCTTGGCGCGCGGATCGTAGTTCTTGTAGACGCGGTGACCGAAGCCCATCAGGCGAACTTCGCTGTTCTTGTCCTTCACCTTGGCGATGAACTCGGGGATCTTGTCGACCGTTCCGATCGAGGACAGCATCGCGAGCGCCGCTTCATTGGCGCCGCCATGAGCCGGGCCCCATAGGCAGGCGATGCCGGCCGCGATGCAGGCGAACGGGTTGGCGCCGGAGGAGCCGGCGATGCGCACCGTCGAGGTCGACGCGTTCTGCTCGTGGTCGGCATGCAGGATGAAGATCTTGTCGAGCGCGTCGGCGAGCACCGGGTTGATCTTGTAGTCCTCGCACGGCACCGCGAAGCACATCTGCAGGAAGTTCTCGGCGAAGGAGAGCGAGTTCTTCGGATACACGAAGGGCTGGCCGATGGTGTATTTGTAGGCCATCGCCGCCAGCGTCGGCACCTTCGCGATCATCCGCATCGAGGCGATCATCCGCTGCTTCGGATCGTTGATGTCGGTGGAGTCGTGGTAGAACGCGGCGAGCGCGCCGACCGCAGCAACCATGATCGCCATCGGGTGCGCGTCACGGCGGAAGCCCTGGAAGAAGCGCGCCATCTGCTCGTGCACCATGGTGTGGTGGATCACGCGATGGTCGAAATCCTTCTTCTGCGCCGGGGTCGGAAGCTCCCCGTACAGCAGCAGGTAGCAGGTCTCGAGGAAATCGCCGTGCTCGGCGAGCTGCTCGATCGGGTAGCCGCGGTATTCGAGGATACCGGCGTCGCCGTCGATATAGGTAATCTTCGACTGGCAGCTGCCGGTCGAGGTGAAGCCGGGATCGTAGGTGAACACCCCAGCCTGGCCGTAGAGCTTGCCGATGTCGATGACATCAGGCCCAACCGTGCCGCTCAGGATCGGGAAATCGTAGTTCTTGTTGCCAATGGTGAGTGTGGCTGTCTTGCTGGATTTTGCGTCCATCGTGATATCCCCGATGAAATCGTTGCGAAAACCGACCTTGCCCAGTCGCTAATTTGCGGCCCATGGCGGGGCGGAACGGCTTGTTGAGAAGGCGTCCGGGGATGGGTAGCTCATTGCAATGTGCGCTGCAAGATGGACCCTGGAGGGGGTCCATGCAGGATCACATCGCCTGATCGGCGAGACGGGCGAGACACTCCTGGCGTCCCAGCACGGCCAGCACGTCGAATATGCCCGGCGACGTCGTCCGTCCCGTCAGTGCCACCCGCAGCGGCTGGGCAACCGCGCCGAGTTTCAGATTGTTCTGCTCGGCGAAATTCCGCATGGCGGTCTCGGTGGTCTCCGCCGTCCAGTCGTTGACGGCTTCCAGCGCGGTGCGCAGCCGGCCGATCAGCGCGCGCGTTTCCGGCGTGAGTAGCGCGGTCGCTTTCGGATCGAGCTCAAGCGGCCGATCGGCGAAAATGAAGTAGGCGCCGGCGATCAGTTCGATCAGCGTCTTGGCGCGCTCCTTCAGGCTCGGCATCGCGCGCAGCAATTGCGCGCGGGTGGAGTCATTGAGCTTGGCCTTCAGCGCGGCGCCCTCAGGAACATAATCCAGCACGTTCTCGAACTGGGTCACGAGGGATTGATCGTCGCTCTGCCGGATATAGTGCCCGTTGAGGTTCTCCAGCTTGGCGAAATCGAACCGCGCCGCCGAGCGGCCGATGCCGGAGAGATCGAACGCGTCGATCATCTCCTGCGTCGAGAAGATCTCCTGGTCGCCGTGGCTCCAGCCGAGCCGGACGAGATAGTTGCGCAAGGCGGCCGGCAGATAGCCGAGCGCGCGGTAGGCATCGACGCCGAGCGCGCCATGGCGCTTCGACAGCTTCGAGCCGTCGGGTCCGTGGATCAGCGGAATGTGGGACATGCTCGGCAGCTCCCACTCCAGCGCGTCGTAGATCTGCTTCTGACGCGCGGCGTTGATCAGGTGGTCGTCGCCGCGGATGATGTGGGTGACGCCCATGTCGTGGTCGTCGACCACGACCGCGAGCATGTAGGTCGGGGTGCCGTCGCCGCGCAGCAGGACGAGGTCGTCGAGATTTTCGTTCTGCCAGACCACGCGGCCCTGGACCTGATCCTCGATCACGGTCTCGCCGGTCTGCGGTGCCTTGAGGCGAATGGTCGGCTTGACGTCGGAAGGCGCGGTGGCCGGATCGCGGTCACGCCACATGCCGTCATAGAGGCGGGTGCGGCCCTCGGCGCGCGCCTTCTCCCGCATCGCGGCCAGCTCCTCCGGCGTGGCGTAGCAGTAATAGGCCCGCCCGGCGGCGAGCAGGCTCTCGGCGACCTCGCGATGGCGTGCGGCGCGGCTGAACTGGTAGATGACGTCGCCGTCCCAATCGAGCTCGAGCCATTTCAGGCCGTCCAGGATGGCGTCGATCGCCGCCTCGGTCGAGCGTTCGCGGTCGGTATCCTCGATCCGGAGCAGCATCTTGCCGCCGAGCTTCCTGGCATAGAGCCAGTTGAACAGCGCGGTGCGGGCGCCTCCGATATGAAGGAAGCCGGTCGGCGAGGGGGCGAAGCGGGTAACGACGGAATTGGTCATGATCGATTGCGACGTATGCTGGAATGGGCGGTGGTGTATATCAGGAACCGGACATAACTAAAGCCCCGGCTGACCTTTTGCCGCCCAAACCAGGCTCTGAAAGCAGGCTTGGCCGGACGGCGCGAATTTGGCAGAAGGTTAAGCTTAATCCTCTAGGGAACCATTTGATGACGACTGACACGACGGCAGAGGCAGGGCGCGACTTCATCCGCGACATCGTCCAGGCCGATCTCTCCTCCCACAAGCACAACCGGATCGTGACCCGCTTCCCGCCGGAGCCGAACGGCTACCTGCACATCGGCCACGCCAAGTCGATCGCCCTGAATTTCGGCATCGCGCAGGAATTCGGCGGTCAGTGCAATCTGCGCTTCGACGACACCAATCCGACCAAGGAGGAGCAGGAGTACATCGACTCGATCCAGGCCGACGTGCATTGGCTCGGCTACGATTGGGGCAATAACCTCTTCTTTGCGTCGGACTATTTCGAGCGCCTGTACGATTGGGCCGAGGGCCTGATCAAGGCGGGTCATGCCTATGTCGACGATCAGTCGCAGGAGGAGATCCGCACGTCCCGCGGCACGTTGACCGAGCCCGGCAGGAACTCGCCGTTCCGCGACCGCACAGTCGAGGAAAACCTCGACCTGTTCCGCCGCATGAAGGCCGGCGAGTTCGCGAACGGCGCCCGCGTGCTGCGTGCCAAGATCGACATGGCCGCCGGCAACATCAACCTGCGCGATCCCGTGCTGTATCGCATCCTGCACGCGCACCATCCGCGCACCGGCGACAAATGGTCGATCTATCCGAGCTACGACTACGCGCACGGCCAGTCGGACGCGATCGAGGGCATCACCCATTCGATCTGCACGCTGGAGTTCGAGGATCACCGTCCCCTCTATGAGTGGCTGCTCGACAAGCTGCCGGTGCCCTCGAAGCCGCGTCAGTACGAGATGGCGCGGCTCAATCTGACCTACACGCTGCTGTCCAAGCGCGTGCTGACCCAGCTTGTCCGCGACGGGCACGTCTCGGGCTGGGACGATCCGCGGATGCCGACCGTCGCCGGCCTGAAGCGGCGCGGCGTGCCGCCGGCAGCGGTGCGCGAGTTCATCAAGCGCATCGGCGTTGCCAAGGCCAACAGCGTGGTCGATGTCGGCATGCTCGAATTCTGCATCCGCGAGGAGCTGAACCGAACGTCGCTGCGCCGCATGGCGGTGCTGCGGCCGCTCAAGGTCGTGATCGAGAACTATCCGGAAGGTCAGGTCGAGGAGATCGAGGCGATCAACCATCCCGACAATCCGGAAGCCGGCACCCGCAAGATCGCGTTCGGCCGCGAGCTATATATCGAGCGCGACGACTTCATGGAGAACCCGCCGAAGAAGTTCTTCCGTCTCTCGCCCGGCAATGAGGTGCGGCTGCGCTATGCCTATTTCATCAAGTGCACCGGTGTGGTGAAGAACGACGCCGGCGAGATCGTCGAGCTCCGCGCGACCTACGATCCCTTAACCAAGGGCGGCAACGCGCCCGATGGCCGGAAGGTGAAGGCGACGATGCACTGGTTGCCGGCGGCGCAGTCGAAGCCGGCAGAGATCCGCATCTATAATCAGCTGTTCGCCAACCCGAGCCCGAACGCCGCCGATTTCGCCGCCGATCTCAACCCGCAGTCGCTGGAAGTGCTGAGCGATGCGCGGGTCGAGCCTGCGATCGCCGAGAGCAATTCGCCAGAGGCGATGCAGTTCGAGCGGCAGGGCTATTTCGTCCGCGATGCGGATTCGACGCCGGACCGGCTGGTGTTCAACCGCACCATCGGCCTGCGCGACACCTTCGCCAAGGAAGTCGGCGGCAAGCCTTAGCGTAAATCCGGCGCGGACAACGGACGGAGGCGATCGATGCCTGATGAAGCCGACGATGTCGCGTCCGCCATCATCGCAAGATGGTCCGCAGGTTTCGGCAAGCTCGATGCGGATACGCTTGCTGCGCTCTACTCGCAGCACGCGTTCTTCTTCGGCTCGAACCCGAAGCTCTATCGCGGCCGCGACGGCGTGAAGGCCTATTTCAACGGCCTGCCACGCTGGCAGGCGCCGCGCGTGCTGTTCAGCGAGGTCAGGACGGAGCGGGTCAATGACAGCCTGGTCAACATGGCGGCTATCGCATCGTTCTTCCTCGACGGCGACGCACCCTCGCTTACCGTCAAGATCACCTGGGTGATCGCGCGCGAGGACGGCGCCTGGAAGATCGCCTGCCATCACGTCTCGTCGCAGACGTCGCTGATCTAGCAGCTGCCAGAATATCGAAAACAACCCCATGCAAAGTAGCCGGCCGCCGCCGGCATTCGACACGGCAACTTGACACGTCGGGCAAATCAACGGTATTTTTCTATTATCCCGAAATTATTCAACGCGCGCCCGCAAGCTCTAGCCGCAGCTCGTGCTGCCGGATACCTTCGCGTTCCGGTTGTGTTCCGCTAGGCGGCCGACGGGGGCTTCCGCTAGCTTTGTAGCCCGGCAGGGATCGCAAGCGGAATGGCGGAGCAGGGCACGACGCCGGGCGGCAGACGCGGCTACGCGGGGACTTGGCCGCCGCGCGCGGCTGCGCCGGTCGGTGGCTACATTCCGGTGCGCACCAGCATCTGGCGGCCGCTCGTCGAGACGTTGCGGCAATGGGCGCGTGCGGAGGCGGGCGCCGGACGGCTGTTGCCGTGGGTGCCGGTGGCATTCGGCACCGGGATTGCGTTCTATTTCGCGGCCGAGCACGAGCCGGTGTTGTCCGTCGCGGCGTCAGTCGCGATCGCGCTCTGCCTGCTGGCACTGCTGCTGCGGCGGCGCCGGGTGTTTACCGCCGTGGTGATGCTGGCCGCGGTCGCGGCGGGCTTTGCGACGGCGACATGGAAGACCGCGCGGATCGCCCATGGGGTACTGGCGCGGCCAATATACTCCGTGGCGCTGACCGGCTTTGTCGAGACGCGCGATGTCAGGGAGAAGACCGACCGCTTCGTGCTGCGCGTCGTGTCGATGGAAAGCCAGCGCGAGGTGCCAAAACTCGAGCGCGTCAGGCTCTCGGTGAAGAAGGGCACCGCGCCTGAGGTCGGCAGCTTCGTCGAGTTGAAGGCGCGGCTGATGCCGCCGCTCGGACCGCAGCGGCCGGGCTCTTATGATTTCGGCCGCGATCTCTATTTCCAGGGTATTGGCGCATCCGGCTTCGCGATGGGCGCCGTCAAAACCAGGGAGCCGCCGGCGAGCGGCGGACTCGCGCTGCGTTACGCCGCCTTCATGCAGTGGCTGCGCGACGCCATCGACGCGCGGATCCGCACTACGCTGGACGGCGACCAGCGCGCGATCGCAACGGCACTGCTCACCGGCCGGCGCGATGCGATCACGACGCCGGTCAACGACGCGATGTTCATCTCGGGGCTCGGCCACGTGCTGTCGATTTCCGGCTACCACATGGCGGTGGTCGCGGGCGTCGTGTTCTTCACGATCCGCGCGCTGCTTGCGCTGTTTCCGGCGCTGACGGCCGGACACCCGATCAAGAAATGGGCGGCGGCGGCCGCGCTGGTCGCGGCGGCGTTCTACCTCCTGCTGTCGGGGGCGGAGGTCGCGACCCAGCGCTCGTTCTTCATGACCGCCGTGGTGCTGATCGCCGTGATCGTCGACCGCCGCGCGATCACCTTCCGCACGCTGGCGGTGGCGGCGCTGATCGTGCTCGCGATCGCGCCGGAAGCGCTGGTGCATCCGAGCTTCCAGAGCTTCGATGCGATCAGAGCATGTGCACGTTGTTTCGGATAAATATCTAGTAATCTCAATGGCCTGACGGTCTTGTGCCATTGACGGACCCAGAACAAAAACTGCTCAAAACCCGGCAAAATCCCCAGATTGGCGGCGCAGAGTCCCGGAAAAAGTCCCGGAATGGTTCCTGGTGTTCCGTGTGCGTTCAGGAGGCGCCGCCAAGGCCCTAGAACCGGCCTCCCATGCGCTGGCTGCTGAGGTGGCGCTTCCGCTGGGTAACCAGATTGAGCGCTCTGGAGCGCCGTCTAGCCATCGTGCAATCACGAAATATTACAAAAGCGACTGGGACAGCCAAAATGCTGAAAATCAGCTTGGTCAATGTTGTACGATACAAATAGCGATGCTGAGTCACCGGATCGAGTGGCGAGGCGCAATTCGCGCCTAAAGCACGATCGGCCCTTTAGCCGAGTGCACCGCCCGATAGGGCAGCCCCAACTGGGGAATCTCATCATTGAAAATCCTATCAATCCGCCCGTCGCCACCTGGCGGCAGCACGCTTGCGCGCTTTGACCTCGAACTGAACGGGCACCTGCGTCTCTACAACCTAGGCCTCCGCCAGCGCGGCAACGACCGCTGCTGGACTGTGGCTCCGAACGCGTTTCACGAGCGCACCGCCGCGTTCGGCGAGCAGTTCAACCGTGCAATTTCCGATCTGGCCCTCGCGGCCCTCATGGAGCTTCCTGCCGATGCCAGCGCCCACGTCTGAATCTGCCAGCCGGGGTGGCGGGTCTTTCGTCGCGACCCCGTTCGTTTGGACTGATCCAGCGACGTTGCCGCCCATCGGCATGACAGCTGACGGCCCTGCGCTAGAGGAAATCGACCCGAAGATTATAGGCTGGATGCGGCAGGCTATCGCTGCGCGTGAGATTATCGAATCCTCGTCCGCCCCGAAGCCGGCCAACGACAATAAGCAGGCCGACATTATCAAGATCATTGATCCCTCAGACTGGGAAGGCCAGCCGATCCCGGAGCGGCATTGGTATGTTGAAGGCCTAATCCCAAACGGGCAGGTGACTTTGCTCTCCGGTGACGGCGGGACAGGCAAAAGCCTGTTGGGATATCAGGTCGGCTTTGCCGGCGTACTAGGCATCGAAACCCTGGGCTTCAGGCCCGCAGAGGGCCGCGTCGTCTACTTTGCGGCGGAGGACGACGAGGGCGAACTAAAGCGGCGCGGCCACGACATCCTGACTGCTATGGGGCGCACTTTCGCTGACCTGAAAGGGGGCATGCGCGTCATTCCACTGGCGGGCAAGGATGCCGAACTGGTGTCCGAAAAGCGCCGAAGCCGTGAACTCGAACTTACAGCCCTCGCCCAACGGGTCACGGACCTATTGGCGGAGTTCCGGCCGAAGCTTCTTATTCTTGATACGGCAGCGGACGTGTTCGGCGGAGACGAAATCAACCGCAAGCAAGTTCGTTTCTTCGTGTCGATGCTGCGTCGCCTCGCGATGGAGTTCGACCTGGCCGTGCTTCTGCTGTCGCATCCATCTGTACAGGGCATGCAGTCTGGCACCGGCCTGTCGGGGTCAACGGCGTGGAATAACTCAGTGCGATCGCGGCTGTACTTCACCGCAGACAAGACCGATGAGGATCTGCGTCTGCTGAAGAACATGAAGGCGAACTATGGCAGGAAGGGTGCTGAGACCAAGCTTCGCTGGCATGAGGGCGCCTTCATTCTCGATGACGGCAAGCCTTCGGCGCAAGCCTCGTCGTTGGCTAACCATGCCGATGAGGTGTTTCTGAAGATGCTTTCCTCGATCAACGGAAGCGGCAGGCGGGTGTCGTCTTCAAGAAGCAGCGCATATGCGCCGACTGTTATGGCGACCCTGCCGGAACGCGAGGGTACAAATAAGAAGGCGCTGGAGGAGGCGATGGCAAGATTGTTTGCTGACAAGAAGATTGCAGTCGTCAAGGAAGGTCCGCCGTCAAAGCAGCGTGAGCGGTTGGTGGTGGTTGAGGACGAAGTCCGCCAGAAGCGGATGACGCCCAGCTAAGCCTCCCAACGGTCTTCCAACGCCCTGCCAACGGGTACCAACGGGGTGTTCGTTCCAACCCCCTTATACCCCCACCGTTGGGATGGAAGCCCAACCCGGTCGGTAGGCCGGTTGGAATTCCACCCAGAAGCAACAGAGGCCGCGCAGACGGCCACCCATCACGTCACGAGAGACCCCATGCATCACGCAAACGACGACAATCAGCAGCTCAGCACGGACTCCGTAATCGAACTGCGCCCAAGCCCCGACGAACTGAACCGCATCCTGCACCAACGTTTCCCCGGCATGGGGCCAGCCCACGGTAGTCAATTGGACGAGGCTGCGCGGGCGACTTTCAACGCGGACTTCTCTAAGTGGTTGGGCTTGGACAACCGGTGGCATCCGTGCGGCGAGCAATATCGTCAGGCAAAGGGCTCTCGCCGCAAGCCCGCATCCAGGCCGACCCGACCGGTAGTCGTGGCCGATGAGCAGGACGTGGGCGCGCGCTATCGGCGCTACTCGCCTGGCGTGGCCGAGGGCGCGGAATTCCTGGTTGGTCGCACCGTTCCGGCTGTCGGTGGCAGGCTGCTGCAGATCGGCGAGGTCGAGGACGCCACGATAGCGTCGATTGACGTCGCGGCCGATACGTGGGCCGAGGTACCGTACAGGCCCAAGCGTGGACGCCCACCACGTCCGGCGAACGACAACGCGCCGCCTGTGCGGAGAGCGGCGTGAAGCGAAAACAAAAATAAATCGGTGGGACCGTATCCAATTGGGATGTTGATCCCGACGTGACGACTTAGGCACCGGTGCAGCCGGTGTCCGTTTTGCCGATAATCTCGAAATTTCAGGAATACGAAATGCGCAAATCCGAGTGCGTGAACTTGCTTGCGCGTCACTTGGGCGTGCGAGCCACCAGGCTCACGAGCCTGACTCAGCGTCTTGCTGAGGCCGAGTTATTGCCAACTGCATGCGGACCGCCATATCCCGATCTTGAGCCTGTTGAAATCGTCCGCATGCTGCTCGTTGGCATCTGTGACGAAGGCATTGGGGCTGCACCGAAGACGGTCGAGCGCTACTGCGGACTCCATTGCGGCACAATCGATTTAGAAACCGCGCTCGCTCACGCGCTCAGCCGACCTGAGAGTGTGTTGGCTGCGCATGCCAGCTTGAGGATCAGTACGGGCGACCACCCGCAGGCGATTCTTATCACCGTCTCGCCAGATGGATTGCGGGAACAGGTGTTCGGAGAGCCATCGTTCGGCAGCGTTGAGCGTATCGTTACTGTGTCGGGCAGTGCGCTCGCTGCCGTCTCTGACGAGATCAACCAACCCGCGCAGGCGGCATAACTGGAGACGAAGAATTTGCCAACCGGCACAATTTCGAGAGTTAGCTACCAGCACAATTTCGGAATCGTTCAGCCCGACGACAGCGGCCAGGATGTTTTGGTCAACCTCGACCAGCTTGAAGACGTCTTTCCAACCATCGGCCTGCGGCTCGCCTTCGATCTAGCTGGGCCGGCTGACCGGCCTTACGCGATCGGCGTAAGGCAGGCCGAAGACTAACCGCGCCTCGGCGCTCATCGGAGAACTACACACTTGGCTAAACAGAATAAACCAACCACCACGCTCGACAAGATCGGCGAGGTGAGCCCTCGTTACCGCGAATTGCTCCTTCGCCAG
>NZ_NWTG01000009.1 GCF_002532045.1 Bradyrhizobium sp. C9
CCATCAGCCGCCTCGGCCTTCCGATGGACGACCTCCTGAGATTCCACAGCTAGGCCAGCCCCTCGCCGGAACGGCGGGGTGTACTGCCAAAATATTGAAAACAACCCCATGCAAAGTAGCCGGCCGCTGCCGGCGCCCGGCACTGCACTTGACACGTCGGGCAACTCAAAAGTATTTTTCCATTATTCCGAAATAGCCCCGCCGCCCGGATGGAGCGAGGCGCAATCCGGGTACAGCCTCTCAACTTGCCAGGACCCGGATTTCGCGGAGCCTGTCATCGGGCGCGCATTCGCGCGACCCGTTGGCTCCATCCGGGCTACGGGCGCTAGGTCCAGAACCCCGGCACGGCAGGCTCGAGCCGCCCGCCGGCGCGCACCGGCGCGACCTTCACCGCAAGCCCGGTCGCATCGTCGGTCTCGACCGCGACACCGCTCAGCGTCGCGACGCCTCCGGCCGGCTCGAAACGGCCGGACGGAATGCCGGTGAGGAAGCGCTGCAGCGGCTCCTCCTTCTGCATGCCGATCACCGAATCATAGTCGCCGGTCATGCCGGCATCGCTCATATAGGCGGTGCCGCCGGGCAGCACCTGGTGGTCGGCGGTCGGCACATGGGTGTGGGTCCCGACCACGAGGCTGACGCGGCCGTCGCAGAAGAAGCCGACGCCCTGCTTCTCGGAGGTCGCCTCGGCATGGAAATCGAGCACGATGGCGTCACAGCCCTCGCGCAACGGACAGGCCTCGAGTTCGCGCTCGATCGCACTGAACGGATCGTTCGAGGACGGCTCCATGAAGACGCGACCGATCGCGTTGAGGACCAACGCGCGCTTGCCGCTCTTGGTGTCGACCAGCGTGGCGCCGCGTCCCGGCGAATGGCGCGGGAAATTCAGCGGCCGGATCAGGCGCGGCGCACGCTCGATGAAGACCAGCGCCTCCTTCTGATTCCAGGCGTGATTGCCGAGCGTGATCGCATCGGCGCCGGCATCGAGCAGCTCCTGGTAGATCGCCTCGGTGATGCCGAAGCCGCCGGCGGCGTTCTCGCCGTTGACGACGACGAGATCGAGCGACCAGTCTCTGATCATGCCGGGAAGATGGTCTGAGATGGCGGTGCGGCCGGTCCTGCCGACGACGTCACCAACGAACAGAATACGCAAGGCTAGCTACTCCGGAAATCGAACGTCTTGCGCTCCGTTAGCACATAATCGAGCGGGACGTCGTGCGACAGCGCCGGTATAGCCTTGGTTTCCTGTGCAGCAAAGGCGACCCCCACCCCGATCACATGCTTGGCCTTGCGCAGATGTGCAAAGGTATAGTCGTAATAGCCGGCGCCATAGCCGATCCGGTGGCCGAGCTTGTCGAATGCCGCGAGCGGCACCAGCATCACGTCGGGATGCACCTCGGCGGCGGCTGGCGACGGTTCGGGAATGCCGAGCGGCCCGAGCATCAGCCGGTCCTGCGGCGACCAGCTGCGGAAGGTCAGCGATTGGCCGCGCGCATTGATGCAGGGGAGCGCGAGCCGCGCGCCCTTTTCGGCAAGCTTCTTCAACAACGGCGTCGGATCGAGCTCGCTGCGGATCGGGGCATAGCCGGAAATGACCATGCCTTGCGCGATCTCGAACGGCGCGCCCCGCTTGGCGAGCGCTTCGGCAGCGGTCGCGCGCTGCTCGTCGCTCAGCGCGTCGCGCTTGGCGAGGGCAAGCGCCCGAAGCTCGGCCTTCGATGGAGATGCGTGCATGATCCATCTTCCGCTGTCGTCGTCCGCGACAACGGACGATCCATCAATCACAGACGCTCGCATTCGTCAGGGGCCAGGCCGCGGCGCACTGGACGCCCCGCGTCGCGGGGCACAACACTGCTTAGCAATCGAACCGCCGCAGCGCGACGACAAGGCAACAGCAAAAATCAGTGCGAAGCCGCAGAGGCCGTTGAAGCACTCGATCCCGGAGTTCCCTACGAAAGTAGGTGGGCACCATATGTCCGGGTCCACGGACCCGGCCAGGGACAGTTCCCTAAAGGATCGATAAGGCCCCGGGGATATATGGCTCCTGACGCACGACGCAGCTTCGCGGGGCCAATGTAGCGACGAAGTGCCGGTTCCGCCAGCGGCAAGGGGCGGACTTCCGCAAATCAGGGCGCCGGCGCCGTGCTCGGCTTCCACAGGAGTGGAAAATGTCCCGTGCCGGCATGAGCTCCGTCGCGGCGCCGAACGAAGCGGGTGACCCAAGCCGGCCCCGCCGGCTGGTCGCCGACCGAGCCGGCGCTTCGATCAGCCCCTACCGCTCAGCCGCGCAACCATGTTCTTCGTGTAGTGCGCCAGCAGAACCGGCGCATTGTTGCCAAGCACGTCGATCCTTCCCCCGTGCTTGAGCACCAGCAATCCGACCAGATGCGTGATAAGCGCAGTCGCCTCGATGCGGACCATCGGCAGAAACGGCTTCGCCGTGGCCTTGCGGACCTGCTCCGCGAGCAGAGCGAGCAGGTCGTCCAGCTGCCGCTTGAGGGCCTCATCCAATCCGGACCCGAGCTTCTTCTTGCGGTCCCCATTGAACAACACGAGCGACAGCGTCAGCTCGGACGGATGCGCATCGTAGTATTTGTAGATTGCAAGGGTCCCCCGTCGAAGCGATTTCGCGGGAACAGCGATGCCGTCCATCGCGGCCCTGACTTCTTCAGTGACTGCCAACAGCGATTCACCCAGCACGGCCGCGAATATGTCCTCCTTCGATCGAAACAGCGGGTAGATCGCGCCTGTCGTACACCCTGCCATTTGCGCGATCGCCCTGATCGACGCGCCCTCGAGGCCGGTAGCCTCAAATACACGACGCGCGGCATCAACGATCACGCGACGACGATGAAAGTCGAGGGTCTGCTGATAGGTTTGCGCAGCGGCGGACATTGACTCCTTGCCGATTCTGTAACATCGTTTCCAATAGATAACATCGTTATCAAACTTGGGCAAGCGCATGCCGGCGCCGTGGCCCCAAGGACTTCCGACGCCAGACGTAGTCCAGAATTCCTCCCGGAGAGCACCATGCGTGAACACGAGACGGCACGCTCCATTGAGCCTCTGCTGGATGCCGAGCAAGTGCGGCGCGCGATCATCCGAAACCTGCCGAGCATCGACCACCACGGCGAGATCGTCGAGAACGTCGCACCGAACGCGATCCGCGTTCGGCTTCCGTATCAGCAGGCGTTCATGGGAGCCGAGCTGTGGCAAGACGGCAGCGGCAGCGTGTTTTCGGGACCGACGGTGATGGGCCTTGCCGACACCACGATGTACGGCTGCGTCCAGGCGGCCCTCGGAGCCAACGTCATCCCGGTGATGGCAGCCTTCAACATCACCTTCCTGCGGCCAGCCAGGGCTTCGGACTTGATCGCGGAGGCGCGTATCGTGCGCCGCGGCCGCCGCCTGCATTATCTCGAATGCTGGCTGACTTCGGACGGCGAACCTGAGCCTTGCGCCCATATCACGTCGACATATCGGGTCGCGGCGCGGCCGGAGCGCTAACGCGCCATGCGCCACTCATGCGGTCCGGCGGACGATCGGCGGACCGAGGCTCGCAGCGAGGCGACGATCATGGCGACTTCACATTGGCGCTGGCCGCTGTTTGAGGCACGCCATTCCGAGCTCGCGACGAGATTTGCGGACTGGGCCGATGTCAATCTGACACCCTATGAAGCCGATGAGGGGGGCGATGGACGGGCGGCACGCCTGATTTTCGAGGCCTTGGCACGCGATGGCTGGCTGCGGTCGACCTCCCCCTCCAACGAACATGGCTTGTCGCCCGACCTTCGCGCCGTGTGCCTGCTGCGGGAAATCTGCGGGCAGTCTTCGGCCATCGCGGATGTTGCGTTGTCTGAACCATGGCTCGGTGCATTGCCGTTGATCGTGGGCGGCTCTGCCGAGCTGAGACGGAAGTATCTTCCCGGCTATCTGGCCGGTTCGTTGCTCCCTGCATTCGCGCTCTCCGAACCCGATGCAGGGTCGGACGTGCAGGCGATCACCACGTCCGCACGCCGGGAGGGTAGCCACTTCGTCATCAACGGTCGAAAGACCTGGACGTCGAATTGCGGCCTCGCCGACCTTTACATCGTGTTTTCACGCATGGATGGGGAAGAGCGCAGAAGCGGCATCGCAGCTTTCGCCGTCGAGCCGGCGGACGGCGGCCTTGTCTTCGAACGGCGCCTGGAGGTGCTGTCGCCGCATACGGTCGGCACGTGGCGCCTGGAAGAATGTCGCGTTCCGGCCAGTCGCCTGATCGGCGGGGTCGACGCAGGATTGCGGATCGCTCTCCGTTCACTCGAGATATTCAGGCCGACGGTCGGCGCCGCGGCGGTCGGTTTCGCTCGCCGGGCACTCGATGAGGCGGTGCGCCGAAGCCTGTCACGCCGGGCCTTCAACAAGCCGATTGCCGAACACCAGCTGATCCAGGCGAAACTTGCGGAGATGGCCACGGACTTGGATGCCGCCACGCTGCTGGTCTATCGCGCCGCGTGGAACGCGGACACCGGGGGCGGCAGCGGCCGCGAGGCGGCAATGGCCAAGCTCTATGCCTCGGAAGCTGCCCATCGCATCATCGACAGCGCCGTGCAGATTTTCGGTGGAATGGGGATCCGCAAGGGTGAAGTCGTTGAACGGCTCTATCGCCACGTTCGCGCGTTCCGGATCTTCGATGGAACGAGCGAGATCCAGAAACTGATCATCGCCCGCAGCTTGCTGGCAGATGCAGGCAAATAGATTGCCTCCAGCTGCGTCTGCTCATTTCAGCCCGGCCGGTCCCCGTCAAATGAAGCTGTCGCGACTTCAGCCGATCGCGATGCCGCCGCCAATGGTGCGGTTGAGCACCTGCGTGGTGCGCTCGATCCGCTCGGCGGCGGCGTTGAGCGCATTGGAGACCGCGGCCTGAGTCGCGCGGGCGCGGTCGGTGGCGGCGCTGCGGGCATTGCGCAGTTGCTCGACCTCTTCCTCGAGGCTGCGGATGCGTGCGCCCGCATCGACCAGTTCGTCGCAGGCGGTGAGCGCCGCCATCACAGTGAGCCGCGCATCGCCGATCTCGCCGAACTTGCCGCGCAGCGATTCAACGCGCTGCTGGAGATTTTCCGCGAGCTTCAACAGCCGCACCTCCTGGCCCTCCTCGCAGGCCATCCGGTATTGTCGGCCATTGATGGTGACGTTGATGTGGCTCATCTGCCTTCTCCGCCCTCGAGCACGGCGCGAATGGTGCCGATCGCCGCGTCGAGCTTTTCCGCGATGTCGCGATTGACGCGCTCGAGCTTGCGCGTCTTCACCAGCGATCCGTCGAGCTCATCGGCAAGCCTGGAGCGATCGGCGCCGAGCGCCTGGATCCGGCTCGCCAATTCGTTTTCGTCGCGGTCGGCCTCGCGACGCCGCTCCACCGAGCTCTCCAGCGCATCGAGCGCTGCCATCAGCCGCTTGGTCGCAGCATCGATATCGGCAAGCGGTGCCTCGGTATTGCCAGACCCGTTGGCGAGACGATCACTCATGACACGCGGTGTGGACCCTTCTAGTCGGTCAGCTGGGTAGCCTGGTGGAAACAGGCCTGCCGCACGGCAAAACTGGCGGTTCGGCAAGCGGTTAGCGGACGAAATTTACGTGGCAAGCGAGCCGAGCGCAACGGCGGCGCCAAACTATGCACCGTTCAATGATATTGGGCCGTTTTGAGCAACTTTTCCCCGTTTTGGGGCGTTTCATCGCCTTGGACTTGCGGAATTGAGGTGCTAATCCACCCTCCAACCCGTAAGGCCATCCACGCGCGTATCGCGGCTGCCCGCCCCGATGCGTCCAGCATTCAGCTCCTCATTCCAGGCGGACTTTTCATCATGACGCAGGTCGATCACACCCGTATGGCCAATGCGATCCGTGGCCTTGCCATGGACGCCGTCGAGAAGGCGAATTCCGGCCATCCCGGCCTGCCGATGGGCGCCGCCGACATCGCGACCGTCCTGTTCACCAAATTCCTGAAATTCGATGCCGCCGACACGGCGTGGCCCGATCGCGACCGTTTCGTGCTCTCGGCCGGCCACGGCTCGATGCTGCTCTACGCGTTGCTGTACCTCACCGGCAACAAGGACATGACGCTCGACCAGCTCAAGCATTTCCGCCAGCTCGGATCGCTGACGCCGGGACACCCGGAGAACTTCCACACCAAGGGCATCGAGACCACCACCGGCCCGCTCGGCCAGGGCATTGCGACCGCGGTCGGCATGGCGCTCGCCGAGAAGATGCTGGCCGCCGAATTCGGCAAGAAGATCGTCAGCCACCACACCTATGTGCTCGCCTCCGACGGCGACCTGATGGAAGGCATCTCGCAGGAAGCGATCGCGCTCGCCGGCCACTGGCGCCTCAACAAGATGATCGTGCTGTATGACGACAACGGCATCTCGATCGACGGTCCCACCTCGATCGCCGATTCCGTCGACCAGGTGAAGCGCTTCAAGTCGGCCGGCTGGGCCGCCGAATTGATCGACGGCCATGATCCGCAGGCGATTGCCGCTGCGATCACCCGCGCGCAGAAGTCCAGCAAGCCATCGATGATCGCCTGCAAGACCACGATCGGCTTCGGTGCGCCGACCAGGGCCGGCACCGCGAAAGCCCATGGCGAGGCGCTCGGCGCCGCCGAGCTCAAGGGTGCCAAGGAGAAGCTCGGCATCTCGCTCGAGCCGTTCTCGGTGCCCGACGACGTGCTGAAGGCCTGGCGCGAAGCGGGTGCCCGCGGCGCCGCCGAGCACAAGGCCTGGGACGAGCAGTTCGCACAGCTCGGCAACCGCAAGCGCGCCGAGTTCGAGCGCCGCCTGCGTCACGAACGGCCGCAATCGCTCGCCAAGGGGCTGCGCGCCTTCAAGAAGGGCCTCTTGGAAAATCCGCTCAACGTCGCGACCCGCAAGTCGTCGGAAGCCGCTATCGAAGTGATCGCCGCCGCGATGCCGATGGAATTCGTGGCCGGCTCCGCCGACCTCACCGGCTCCAACAACAACAAGGCGAAGTCGGCGGTCGGGTTCGCCGCCAAGACGCCGAAGGGCCGCTTCATCCATTACGGCATCCGCGAGCACGGCATGGCGGCGTGCCTCAACGGCATCTTCCTGCATGGCGGCTTCGCGCCGAACGGCGCCACCTTCCTGGTGTTCACCGACTATGCACGCGGTGCGATGCGGCTGTCGGCGCTGATGGGCACCGGCGTCGTCTATGTGATGACCCACGATTCGATCGGCCTCGGCGAGGACGGTCCGACGCACCAGCCGGTCGAGCATCTCTCCGCGCTGCGCGCGATGCCCAACATGCGCGTGTTCCGTCCCTGCGACGCGGTCGAGACCGCCGAGTGCTGGGAACTGGCGCTCAACCGGATCGACGGGCCGACGGTGCTGGCGCTGACCCGCCAGAACCTGCCGCAGCTGCGCACCACGGCGCCGAACGACAACCCGTGCAGCCACGGCGCTTACGAGCTGGTCGCGGCGCAGGGTGACGCAAAAGTGTCATTGTTCGCCTCCGGTTCCGAGGTCCAGATCGCGGTCGAGGCGCAGAAGCAGCTCGCCGGGCGCGGCATCGCGACGCGGGTCGTCTCGGTCCCGTCGCTCGAATTGCTGCTGGCGCAGCCCGCCGAGCGGCAAAATGCCGTTATCGGCAACGCCCCGGTCAAGATCGCGATCGAGGCTGCCGTGCGCTGGGGCTGGGATGCCGTGATCGGCCGCGACGGCGAATTCGTCGGCATGCACGGTTTCGGCGCCAGCGCCCCGGCGAAGGACCTTTTCCCGCATTTCGGCATTACTGCGGAGGCCGTCGTTAACGCTGCCCTGAAGCGCGTCTGACGCCGGCCTGACACCCGCCGGTCGAAGGTTGAGCTTGCCGCGAAAAAGGATTACCAAAGCTCCATCTTTTCCGCTCGCGTCCGGCTGAACCGGGCGTTCCGCCGTAAAACCCTCGTGGGACACCTCCCACGGGGCCGGCAGCAGCTTTTAGAGGAGACACAGCATGGCAATCCGCGTCGCGATCAACGGGTTTGGGCGTATCGGCCGCAATGTGTTGCGCGCCATCGCCGAGTCCGGCCGCAAGGACATCGAGGTGGTCGGCATCAACGACCTCGGCCCGGTCGAGACCAACGCGCACCTGCTGCGCTTCGATTCCGTGCATGGCCGCTTTCCGGGCACCGTGACCGTCGACGGCGATTCGATCAGCGTCGGCGACAACAAGATCAAGGTCTCGGCCGAGCGCGATCCCTCCAAGCTGCCGTGGAAGGCCCTCGGCGTCGACATCGCGCTGGAATGCACCGGCATCTTCACCGCCAAGGACAAGGCCTCTGCGCACCTTGCCGCCGGCGCCAAGCGCGTGCTGGTCTCGGCGCCCGCCGACGGTGCCGATGCGACGATCGTCTACGGCGTCAACCACGACACGCTGAACAAGGATCAGCTCGTCGTCTCCAACGGCTCCTGTACCACCAACTGCCTGGCGCCGGTTGCCAAGGTGCTGAACGAGACGGTCGGCATCGAGACCGGCTTCATGACCACGATCCACGCCTATACCGGCGACCAGCCGACGCTCGACACCCTGCACAAGGACCTCTATCGCGGCCGCGCCGCGGCGATGTCGATGATCC
>NZ_NWTG01000010.1 GCF_002532045.1 Bradyrhizobium sp. C9
GCACAAGGACCTCTATCGCGGCCGCGCCGCGGCGATGTCGATGATCCCGACTTCGACCGGTGCGGCGAAAGCCATCGGTCTGGTGCTGCCGGAACTGAAGGGCAAGCTCGACGGCGTCTCGATCCGCGTGCCGACCCCGAACGTCTCGGTGATCGACCTGAAGATCGTCGCCAAGCGCTCAACCGACGCCAAGGAAATCAACGAGGCGATGAAGCGCGCCTCCGAGCAGCAGCTCAAGGGCATTCTGGGCTTCACCACCGCGCCGAACGTCTCGATCGACTTCAACCACGATCCGCACTCGGCCACCTTCCACATGGACCAGACCAAGGTGCAGAACGGCACGCTGGTGCGCGTGATGGCCTGGTACGACAATGAGTGGGGCTTCTCGAACCGCATGGCCGACACCGCCGTTGCGATCGGCAAGCTGATCTAACACCGACCACCCGTGATGCCCGGCCCAGCGCCGGGCATCTGCGTGTTTGCCCCCGCATTCGCGACCTTGACGGCCGCGACATCGGCAAGCGAAAGCGACGCCGTCCGTTGGATGGCTGTGTCCGGCCGCACAGGAAACGCCCATGACCAAATCGTTCCGCACCCTCGACGACGTCAACGTGAAGGGCAAGCGCGTGCTGCTGCGCGTCGACCTCAACGTCCCCATGGAAGGCGGCCGCGTCACCGACGCCACACGGCTCGAGCGCGTTGCTCCCACCATCACCGAAATCTCCGACAAGGGCGGCAAGGTGATCCTGCTCGCCCATTTCGGCCGGCCCAAGGGGCGCGATGCCAAGGATTCGCTGAAGCCGGTCGCGGAAGCGCTGTCGAAAGTCATCAAGCGCCCGGTCGCCTTCGCCGAGGACTGCATCGGCGAGCCGGCGGCCAAGGCCGTCGCGGCCCTCAAGGATGGCGACATCCTCTGCCTCGAGAACACCCGCTTCCACAAGGAAGAGGAAAAGAACGACGCCGGCTTCGTCGCCGAGCTCGCCAAGCTCGGCGACATCTGGGTCAACGACGCCTTCTCCGCCGCGCATCGCGCCCACGCCTCGACCGAGGGCCTCGGCCACAAGCTGCCGGCCTATGCCGGCCGCACCATGCAGGCCGAGCTCGACGCACTGGGCAAGGCGTTGGAAGCGCCGACCAAGCCCGTGATCGCGATCATCGGCGGCGCCAAGGTCTCGACCAAGATCGACCTGTTGGAAAACCTCGTGAGCAAGGTCGACGCGCTGGTGATCGGCGGCGGCATGGCCAACACCTTCCTGCACGCGCAGGGCATCGGCGTCGGCAAGTCGCTCGCCGAGAAGGACCTCGCGCCGACTGCGCTGCGGATCATGGAGAAGGCCAACGCGGCCAATTGCGCGATCATCCTGCCGGTCGATGCGGTCGTCGCCAACCAGTTCGCCGCCAACGCGCCGTCGCATGCCTACGGCCTCGACGCGATACCGGCCGACGGCATGATCCTCGACGTCGGCCCGCAATCGATCGCGCGCATCCATGCCGCGATCGACGATGCCGCGACGCTGGTCTGGAACGGACCGCTCGGCGCCTTCGAGCTGACGCCGTTCGACCGCGGCACCGTGGTGTCGGCCAAGCATGCCGCCGAGCGCACCAAAGCCAGGAAGCTGATCTCGGTCGCCGGAGGCGGCGATACCGTCGCGGCGCTCAACCAGGCGGGCGTGGCGGGTGATTTTTCCTACGTCTCGACCGCGGGCGGCGCGTTTCTTGAATGGATGGAAGGCAAGCCGCTGCCGGGCGTCGAAGTTTTGAAAAACCGTTGATTTAGGTCAATCCGCGAACGCGCATTACAGGGAGAAATGGAATGGCTCGCATAACATTGCGGCAACTGCTCGATCACGCGGCCGAGCACGACTACGGCGTGCCTGCCTTCAACATCAACAACATGGAGCAGGCGCTGGCGATCATGGCGGCGGCCTCCGAGGTCGACGCGCCGGTCATCATCCAGGCCTCGCGCGGTGCACGGTCCTACGCCAACGACGTCATGCTCAAGCACATGATGGACGCCGTCACCGAGATCTATCCGCAGATCCCGGTCTGCGTGCATCTCGACCACGGCAACGAGCCCGCCACCTGCATGACCGCGATCCAGGCCGGCTTCACCTCGGTCATGATGGACGGCTCGCTGAAGGCCGACGGCAAGACCCCCGGCGACTGGGACTACAATGTCGGCGTCACCAGGACCGTGACCGGCATGGCCCATCTCGGCGGCATCTCGGTGGAAGGCGAGCTCGGCGTGCTAGGCTCGCTCGAGACCGGCATGGGCGACAAGGAAGACGGCCATGGCGCCGAGGGCAAGCTGTCGCATGACCAGCTGCTGACCAATCCGGACGAGGCCGTGAAGTTCGTCAAGGAGACCAAGGTCGACGCGCTGGCGATCGCGATGGGCACCTCGCACGGCGCCTACAAGTTCACCCGCAAGCCCGACGGCGACATCCTCGCCATGAACGTGATCGAGGAGATCCATCGCAAGCTGCCGAACACGCATCTCGTGATGCACGGCTCCTCATCGGTGCCGCAGGAGCTGCAGGAGATCATCAACGCCAATGGCGGCAAGATGAAGCCGACCTGGGGCGTGCCGGTCGCCGAGATCCAGCGCGGCATCAAGAACGGCGTGCGCAAGATCAACATCGACACCGACAACCGGATGGCGATGACCGGCCAGATCCGCAAGGTGCTGAAGGACAATCCGGAAGAGTTCGATCCGCGCAAATACCTGAAGCCCGCGATGGAGGCGATGACCAAGCTGTGCAAGCAGCGCCTGCAGGAGTTCAACACCGCGGGCCAGGCCAGCAAGATCAAGAAGGTGTTGACCACCGCCGAAATGGCCAAGCGCTACGCCGCCGGCGCGCTCGACCCCAAGGTCGCTTGAGAAACCGCCTGACAACTTCTCGCCTGAATCATTAAGGCGGGACACCGGTTCTGATGCAGTCGGAAACGGTGTCCCGGGGCTTGATCGCCGGCTGCGACAAACATCGGCCGCGACGAACGTTTTCTAGGCATTTGCCCGAGAACCGCCTATTTTGGTTTGCAAAGGCAATGGCTCCGGAGGACGCCCCCGATGAACCTCGCTGACCTCAACAAAATTGCACTCGCCATGGTCACCCCGGGCAAGGGCATCCTCGCCGCCGACGAATCCTCCGGCACCATCAAGAAGCGTTTCGACGCCATCAAGGTCGATTCGACCGAAGACAGTCGCCGCGACTATCGCGAGATGCTGTTCCGCTCGCAGGAGGCGATGAGCAAGTACATCTCCGGCGTCATTCTCTACGACGAGACGATCTGGCAGAATGCCAAGGACGGCACGCCGCTGGTCAAGCTGATCGAGCAGGCCGGCAGCATTCCCGGCATCAAGGTCGACGAAGGCACCCAGGCGCTGCCGAACTGCCCGGGTGAACTCGTCACCGTCGGCCTCGACAAGCTCGCCGAGCGCCTGAAGAAATATTACGAGCGCGGTGCGCGATTTGCGAAATGGCGCGCCGTGATCGATATCGGGCCGCGCATCCCGACCCAGACCGCGGTCCGCGTCAACGCGCACGCGCTGGCGCGCTATGCCGCGCTGTGCCAGGCCGCGCAGATCGTCCCGATCGTCGAGCCCGAGGTGCTGATGGACGGCGATCACGACATCGACCGCTGCTATGAGGTGACGCAGCGCGTGCTGAACCGTACCTTCCAGGAATTGCGGGTGCAGCGCGTCGCGCTCGAGGGCATGATCCTGAAGCCCAACATGGTGATCTCGGGCAAGAAGTGCCCGAAGCAGGCGTCGGTGCAGGAAGTCGCCGAGAAGACCATCCGCCTGCTCAAGAGCTGCGTGCCGGCCGCGGTGCCCGGCATCGCCTTCCTCTCCGGCGGACAGAGCGACGAGGAAGCGACCGCGCATCTCGACGCCATGAACAAGATCGGCCATCTGCCCTGGCGGCTGACCTTCTCCTACGGCCGTGCGCTGCAGGCCGCGCCGCAGAAGGCGTGGTCCGGCAAACCAGACAACGTCCCCGCGGGCCAGCGCGCCTTCTCGCATCGCGCCCGGATGAACGGGCTGGCGAGCACCGGCAATTGGGAAGCCGGCCTCGAGAAACAGGCGGCATAGTTGGCCACCAAGCCCGTTCCGCCGCGGCCGGCGCCGCGCCTCTATCTGGCAACACCGCCGGTCGACCAGCCGTTGCAGCTTGCGACCGAGCTCGCCGAGCTGCTTGCCGCGGCCGACGTCGCGGCCGTTCTGGTGCGGCTGCGCGAGACCGATCCGCGCAGCATGATCTCCACCATCAAGGCGTTGGCGCCTGCGATCCAGAACGCGGGTGCGGCGCTGCTGATCGACGGCCATCCCGACATCGTGGCCCGTGCCGGCGCCGACGGCGCGCATCTGACCGGCATCGCCGCGATGGAAGAGGCGATGCCTGCGCTGAGGCCCGACCGCATCGCAGGCGTCGGCGGGCTCGCGACGCGCCACGATTCCATGGCCGCGGGCGAAGCCGGTGCCGATTATGTGCTGTTCGGCGAGCCCGACGCCAACGGACAGCGCCCCTCGCTTGAGGCGATCGCCGAGCGGCTGCAATGGTGGGACGAGTTGTTCGAGCCGCCCTGCGTCGGCTTTGCGACCTCGCGCGAGGAGGCCGAGGCATTCGCCGCGGCCGGCGCCGATTTCGTGCTGGTCGGAGATTTCATCTGGTCCGACCCGCGCGGCGCCAAGGCCGCACTCGTCGAGATCGGCGAAGCGATCGCGCAGGCGCATGCCGGCGCATTCGGCACGGCCAAGGCCGAGGGATGACGGCGGAATGAAATGCCTGCGTCCGATAGGTGTTGCGCTCGGCTGCACGATGCTGGCGAGCGGCGCGATGGCGCAGCTCTCGATCACGCCGCCGGCACAGACGCCGCCGCCCGCGAAGAAGGAAGCGCCGAGAGAGAAGCCGAAGGTGCATGCGCCCGCCGCGAAGAAGCCCGCGCCGAAGCCTGCCGCCACGCCAACGGCCACCCCGACGCCCTCACCGACCCCGACGCCTGACGATCCCAATGTCGACCTGGTCTACGGCGCCTATCAGCGCGGCCTGTACAAGACCGCGTTCGAACTGGCGATGGTGCGCGCGCAGAACAACAACGATGCCAAGGCCATGACGATGCTGGGCGAGCTCTATGCCAACGGGCTCGGCGTCAAGCGCGATTACGCCAAGGCCGACGACTGGTACAAGCGCGCGTCCGACGCCGGCGACCGCGAGGCGATGTTCGCGCTCGCGATGATGCGGATCGCGGGCCGTGGCGGCACGGTGGACAAGGATTCCGCGGTCAAGCTGCTGGCCTCGTCGGCCAAGCTCGGCGAGCCCAAAGCGGCCTATAACCTCGCGCTGCTTTATCTCGACGGCCAGACCCTGCCGCAGGACCTCAAGCGCTCCGCCGAGCTGTTGCGGATGGCCGCGGATGCCGGCAGCCCCGAGGCGCAATACGCGCTCGCGACCTTCTACAAGGAAGGCACCGGCGTGCCGAAGGACCTCGAAAAGGCGGCCCGGCTGCTGCAGGCCGCCTCGCTGGCCGACAACGTCGATGCCGAGGTCGAATATGCCATCGCGCTCTACAACGGCGCCGGCACGCCGCGGAACGTGCCGGCGGCCGTGGCGCTGCTGCGCAAGGCCGCCCGTCAGAACAGCGCGATCGCGCAAAACCGCCTCGCCCATGTGCTGGCGACCGGCGCCGGCGCCCCGGTCGACAAGGTCGAGGCGCTGAAATGGCACACGGTCGCCAAGACCGCCGGCAAGGGCGACCCCGATCTCGACGACATTCTCGCCGATATGAGCCCGGAAGACCGCGCCAAGGGCGAGGCAGCGGCGCGAAAATGGATCGGAAACAACGTCAAATGACGCCTTGACGGGGCGGCCTCCAGAGGGCACCCAGTCCGGCAACCGAAGGCGCCGCAGGCCGTTTCCCGTCATCCTGAGGTGCGAGCCTTGCGGCGCTATTGCGCCGCTGGGCGAGCCTCGAAGGATGAACGGCCCGCCTAGTGGCCGTTCATCCTTCGAGACGCGCTACGCGCTCCTCAGGATGACGGGGCCACGTTTGAACTTGCCGTCCCAGCACAATCGCACCGAAGAAAACCGCTCATCATGCTCTACTCCGCCCTCATCAATGTCATGGTCAAGGCCGCGCGCCGCGCCGGCCGCAGCCTCAAGCGCGACCTCGGCGAGATCGAACACCTCCAGGTGTCGCTGAAGGGCCCGGCGAATTTCGTCTCGCTCGCCGACAAGCGCGCCGAGGAGATGCTCTACACCGACCTCGAAAAGGCCCGGCCCGGTTACGGCTTCCTCGGCGAGGAAGGCGGCAAGCGCGAGGGCTCGGACAAGAGCCACACCTGGATCGTCGATCCCCTGGACGGCACCACCAACTTCCTGCACGGCATCCCACAATTCGCGATCTCGATCGGACTTCAGCGCGAGGACACGATCATCGCCGGCGTGATCTACAATCCCGCCAATGACGAGCTCTACATCGCCGAGCGCGGCAAGGGCGCGTTCCTCAACGACCAGCGGCTGCGCGTCGCCGGCCGCCGCCAGCTCAATGAATGCGTGGTCGCCTGCGGCCTGCCGCATATCGGTCGCGGCAACCATCAGCTGGCGCTGCAGGAGCTGGCCGCGCTGCAGAGCAAGGTCGCGGGCTTCCGCCGCTTCGGCGCCGCCTCGCTCGACCTCGCCTTCGTCGCGGCCGGCCGCCTCGACGGCTATTGGGAACGCAATCTGCAGTCCTGGGACGTCGCGGCCGGCCTCTTGATGGTCCGCGAAGCCGGCGGCACCGTCTCCGGCATCCAGGGCAATGACGACCCGCTGCAAACCGGCCACGTCGTCTGCGGCAACGAGTTCGTGCACGGCGAGCTGATCAAGATCCTGAAGCCGCTCGGACAGTAACGCGACGGCGCGATCTAATCGTCGTCACTGTCATCGTCTTCGTCGTCGTCTTCCCCGTCACGAAATTCACCGCCGAGCGTCAGACCCTCGATGGTGGTGGCGCCCTTTGTCTTGATCACCCGGCGCAGCGGAACCGAGCTCTCGCTGCGCAACGCCTCCATCAGATGCTCCGAATGGGTGACGATCCAGATGTCGGCGCGGCGCGACGCTTTGGCGATCAGCCTCGCCAACGGCGCCAGCAGCGATGGATGCAGGCTGGTCTCGGGTTCGTTCAGCGCGATGAACGGCGGCAGCCGGTAGCCCATGAACACGGCGAGCAGGCAGATATATTTCAGCGTGCCGTCGGATAGTTCGTGCGCCTTGAACGGACGCGGCACGTCCGCCTGCTGCAGCTCGAATTCGCACCGCCCGTTTTCTGCCCATGCGCGCAGCTCGGCGCCCGGGAACGCATCCTCGATCGCATCCTGCAGGTCGGCCGCGTCCTGCCTGATCGCGCTGAGCGTCGCCAAAGCGGCAGCCAGATCGCTGCCATCGGCGCTCAGCGACGGCGTCGTGATCGCCAGACAAGGCTTTCGGATCGGCGATGCCGGATCGGTGCGAAAATCGTGATAGAAGCGCCAGCTTTGCAGCGCGTTTCGGACCAGGTCGATTTCGGGGCACGCTTTGCCGTCGAGGAAATCCGCGAGCGCGGTTTCCGACGGCAGCACCGCATTCTTGTGCTCGCTCCAGGCGCCGCTCTCGCCGCGGACGCTGACGTGTGAATTGGTCCGCTCCATCATCAGGACTTTTCGCTTGCCGTGGATCGCCTCGATGCGTTCGGACTTGATCATCGGCTCGCCGGGAAACGCCGCCTCGACCGGGCCGGGATGTCCGAGCTCGATCGCGTAATTGACGTGTTCGAATCTGGCCGCCAGCCGCAGCCGTCCATCCTCGCCGCGCCTGCGAAGCCCTGACCAGCAGACCGAGTTCAATCCGCCTTCGTCGGCGATCGTGCGCGTGATCCGGCCGGTCGCCGCGTCGCGCAACAGCGACAGGGACTTGTAGAGATTGGATTTGCCGACGCCGTTCTCGCCGACGAAGACCGACAGCGGTTGAATGGGCATCAAAAGCCGCCGGATCGAGCGATAGTTCGAGATCGCAATGTCGGTCGGCCGCATCACATGCCCTCAATCCCCGGGTTGCCTCCACGCTCCCCGTTCAATCCAGAGATGCAATCTGGATTGGCCGGCTGGCGAAAGCAAGGCGCCGCCGATCTTTGACATCAATGACCAATCCTCGCCGGCGCAGGCGGGCCATAGACCTCGGCGTTCGCCGCGGCCTTCTCGCGATCGCCGGCGAGCACGCGCTGCACGCTGACGAAGAACACCGGCACCAGGAGCAGCGCCAGGATCACGACCGCGATCATGCCGCCCATCACCGACGTGCCGAGCGCCTGCTGGCTAGCGCCGCCGGCGCCAGTGGCGATCGCCATCGGCAGCACGCCGCAGACGAAAGCGAGACCGGTCATCAGGATCGGACGGAACCGGAGGCTGCACGCCTCGATGGTCGCTTCGACCAGCGGCTTGCCCTGGGCGCGCAAATCCTTGGCGAACTCGATGATCAGGATCGCGTCCTTGGCGGCAAGGCCGATGATGGTGATCAGGCCGACCGTGAAATAGACGTCGTTGGACAGCCCGCGCAGCGTCGCCGCCACCACGGCGCCGAGAATGCCGAGCGGAATCGTGAGCAGCACCGCGAGCGGAATGGTCCAGCTCTCGTAGAGAGCCGCGAGCAGCAGGAACACCACCAGCACCGACAGCGCGAGCAGGAACGGCGCCTGCGAGCCCGACAGTTTCTCCTGCAGCGACTGGCCGGTCCACTCATAGCCGAAACCGCGCGGCAGCTTGTCGGCGAGCCGCTCCATCTCCGCGATCGCGTCACCCGAGGTGAAGCCGGGCTTCGCTTCGCCGGAGATGCGCACCGCCGGATAATAGTTGAAGCCCGCGATTTGCGTCGGCCCCTTCGTCCATTCGATGGTGGCAAAGGCCGAGAACGGCACCAGCTGGCCGCGGCTGTTCTTGACGTTGTAATTCAGGATGTCGTCCGCGTTCATGCGGCTGGTCTTGTCGGCCTGCACGATGACGCGCTGCATCCGCCCGCGGTTCGGGAAGTCGTTGATGTAGTTCGAGCCGAGGTTGGTCGAGATCGTGTTGTTGATGTCCTCGAAGGTGAGGCCGAACGCGCCGGCCTTCTCGCGATCGATCATCAGATTGACCTGCGGCGCCGGCGGCAGGCCTTCGACATAGACCTTCTGCAGCACACGACTGGCATTGGCCTCCGCGATCAGGCGGTCGGACGCCGCGATCAGCGCCGCATAGCCCTTCTGGCCGCGGTCCTGCAGGCGGAACGAGAAGCCCGACGAGTTGCCGAGGTTGTCGATCGGCGGCGGCTGCAGCGCCGAGATCCTGGCATCGCGGATCGTCGACGACAGGTCGCGGTTGATGTCGGCAACGATGGCCGCAGCGGAATCCTTCGCGCCGCGCTCCGACCAGTCCTTCAGCGTGATGAAGGCCTGTGCGGTGTTCATGCCCTGGCCGAGGAAGCTGAAGCCGGTGAGGAACGTGACATTCTCGATGCCGGCGCGATCCTTCAGGTACTTCTCGACCTGCTCGACCGCAGCTTCGGTCCGCGCATAGGACGACTCCGACGGCGTCTGCACGTCGGTCGTGATGAAGCCCTGGTCGTCGACCGGCAGGAAGCCGCCGGGCAGCCGCACGAAGCCGTAGGCGACGCCCGCGAACAGCACGAGATAGATCAGCATCAGGCGGCCGGTGCGCTTCAGGCCGCCCTGCACGGTGCTGACGTAACCGGCACGGCTTCTGTCGAGCACGCGGTTGAACCAGCCGAACACGCCCTTGCGCGCATGGCCGTGGCCCTTCTCGACCGGCTTGAGCAAGGTCGCGCACAGCGCCGGCGTCAGCGACAGCGCGAGCAGCGCGGAGAACGCGATCGCCGCCACCATGGTGACCGAGAACTGGCGATAGATGATGCCGACCGAGCCGGGGAAGAACGCCATCGGCACGAACACCGCCATCAGCACCAGCGTGATGCCGATGATGGCGCCGGTGATCTGCGACATCGCCTTCTTGGTGGCTTCCTTCGGCGGCAGGCCCTCCTCGGCCATGATGCGCTCGACGTTCTCGACCACGACGATGGCGTCGTCGACCAGGATGCCGACCGCCAGCACCATGCCGAACATGGTCAGCATGTTGATCGAGAAACCCGCGATCATCAGCGTGGCGCAAGCGCCGAGCAGCGCCACCGGAACCACGATGGTCGGAATGATGGTGTAGCGGATGTTCTGCAGAAACAGGAACATCACGATGAACACCAGCACCACCGCCTCGACCAGCGTCATCAGGACCTTCTCGATCGAGGCCTTCACGACGGGCGTGATGTTGTAGGGGATCTCGTAGGAGATATTGGCCGGGAAGAAGCGCGACAGCTCCTTCATCTTGGCTTCGACCGCGCTGGCGGTCGCCAGCGCGTTGCCCTTCGGCGACAGCAGCACCGAGAGGCCGGCGGTCGGCTTGCCGTCGAGGCGGGTGTTGAACTGGTAGCTGAGGCCGCCGATCTCGATCCGCGCGACGTCGCGCAGGCGGACCGTCGAGCCGTCGGCATTGGCGCGCAGGATGATCGCACCGAACTCGTCGGGCGATGACAGCTGGCCCTTCACCAGGACCTGCGCGGAGATCTTCTGCGTGTCGGTGCTCGGCTCGGCGCCGATGCTGCCGGAGGCGACCTGGGCGTTCTGCGCCGTGATCGCCTTGTTGACGTCGTCGGCGGACAGGCCGTAGCCGACCAGCTTGGCCGGATCGATCCAGATGCGCAGCGAACGCTCGGTCGAATACAGCGTGGCGCGGCCGACGCCGGGAATACGGCGCACCTCGCCCAGCACGTTGCGGATCATGAAGTCGCCGAGGCCCACTTCATCGAGCGAGCCGTCGGTCGAGTTCAGCGTGATGATCTGCAGCACGGCGGACGAGGCTTCCTCGACCAGGATACCCTGCTGGATCACGGCGCGCGGCAACCGCGCCTCGACGCGCTTGAGGCGGTTCTGGACCTCGACCGAGGCCTGGCTGGTGTCGGTGCCGGGCTTGAAGTTGGCGATGATCTCGACCTGGCCGAGCGAGTCGGAGGTCGATTCGAAGTTCAGGATGTTGGCGGCGCCGTTGAGCTCCTCCTCGATCAGCCGCGTGACGCTGTTGTAGAGGTTTTCAGGCGACGCGCCGGGATAGCTCGTCGAGATCGAGATCGAGGGCGGCGCGATGATCGGATACTGCGCGACCGCAAGCAGCGGAATCGAGATCGCGCCGACCAGACAGATGAACAGCGCGACGACCCAGGCGAAGATCGGCCTGTCGATGAAGAAGTTGGGCATCTCGGATCACTTCACCGCGTGCGCGGTCTGCTGCGAATCCGGTGCCGCAGCAGCGTCGATCTCACGCCAGGCCAGCGGCCGCACCTTGTCGCCGGCGGCGAATTTCTGGAAGCCCTCGACGACGACCTTGTCGCCGGCCTTGAGGCCTTCGGTCACGAACCAGGAACCGCCCTGCAGCGAACCGGTGCGCACCGGCTGCACCGCGACGTGATTGTCGTCCTTGACGACGAACACCTCGCTGCCGCCGCCGCCATTGCGCTGGATCGCCTGCTGCGGCACCGCGATCGCATCGGTGTCGATGCCCTGCTCGATCTGCACGCGGACATACATGCCAGGCAGCAGGACCCGATTCGGGTTCGGGAACTCGCCGCGCAGGGTGACCTGCCCGGTATGGGCGTCGACCTTGGCGTCGGAGAACAACAGCTTGCCCGGCAGCGGATAGATCGAGCCGTCGTCGAGCACGAGGCGCACCTTCATCGCGTCGGACTCGATGCGGTCGAGATCGCCGTTCTCGAAGGCGCGGCGGAGCTGGTTCATCTCGGTGACCGACTGCTGGAAGTCAGCATAGATCGGATCGAGCTGCTGGATGGTTGCAAGGCTCGCGGCGTCGTTCTGCACGACGAGCGCGCCTTCGCTGATGACGGCCGCACCGATGATGCCGTCGATCGGCGCGCGGATCGTCGCATAGTCCAGATTGAGCTTGGCGCGCGCGACGTCGGCCTCGCGGCCCTGCACGTCGGCTTCGGCCTGCTTCAGGTTGGCGATCGCCTTCTCGTTCTCGGCCTCCGAGGTCGCGCGCTGGTTGGTGAGGGTGGCGATGCGGCGCGCCTGCAGCGAGGTCTGCTCGAGCACCGCCTTGGCGCGCGCCAGCGCCGCCTCGGTCGACTGCAATTCGACTTCGAACGGGCGCGGATCGATCTGATACAGGGGATCGCCGACCTTCACCTCGCTGCCCTGGTGGAACATGCGGTTGACGACGATGCCCGAGACCCGCGGGCGCACCTCGGAGACACGGGTCGGCGCGATGCGGCCCGGCAGCTCGCGCACCATCGCCCGCGCCTGCTGCTTCACAGTGACGACACTGACGTCCGGCTCGGGTGCTTGTACGGCGGCTGTTGCCGAATTCGGTTCGTCGCAGCCAGCAAGCAGTGGCGCCGTCACGGCCAGCATCAGAGCAATGCATGCCGATTGCGCGCGAAGTCCAGACATTGAGATGATCGCCCCTGAGAGGTTTGAACAAACGAACGGCGGTGTCACGGCGACAGCGCTCGCGTTGCTCGGATGAAAATAAAATCTCGTTGCTGCGACGCAATGCGTATTTCGGCGGCTCATTGTCACAGAACGCTATCGCCCTGATTTCGCAACATGTTTTATCGGGTCACCGCATTGTGAGCGGGTTCCATCGCAGGCTGTGGGAATGCGTTAAGGACTGCGTGAGCGGGAATACGCCTTTCGCCTGTGCGGGAATGCCGCAGATTGCAAAGTGGTAATGCGCGGCGCGCGAATCGCCGATCGCGGCGCGCCTCGCCCAGCGATGCGTGCAACCCGAGTTGGTCTCGCGACCCGCGCGTCGGATCGGCACCTTCCGAACAGGCTGATGCGCCGAAGCGCCGGAATGCTGCGCAAAGCGGCAACACTCTGCCCGGTCTCAACCCAAGGTTCTGCTGACAGCCTTTGGATTCGGCTTTCCTCACTCCGCCGCTGTGCCATATTGCAGGCAGATGCGGCCTTCGCGAACGGATGACCCGGCAATGCCCCCTTCCCGCTCCGAGATGGAGATCGAACTGAGCAAGCTGTCCTCGCCCAGGATCTTCCTGGTGCGGATGCTGGTGTTCCTGGTGCTCTGCGGCCTGGTCGGGGTCGTGCTGTACAAGCAGATCGTCACCGCCTTCTTCGCCAATCCCGGGCTGAACGCCCTGATCGGCGCCGTGCTGCTGATCGGCGTCATCCTGGCGTTCCGCCAGGTGATCCGGCTCTATCCCGAGGTCGCCTGGGTCAACAATTTCCGCATCGCCGATCCCGGCCTTGCGATCGAGCGCCGCCCGACGCTCCTTGCTCCCATGGCAGCCATTCTCGGCGGCGAGCGCACCGGGCGGATGTCGATCTCGCAGCAGACCATGCGGCATCTGCTCGATTCGATCGCAACCCGCCTCGATGAAGCCCGCGACATCTCGCGCTACATGACCGGCCTCTTGGTATTCCTCGGCCTGCTCGGCACCTTCTGGGGCCTGATCGAGACGGTGGGCTCGGTCGGCAAGGTGATCGACGGCCTCAAGGTCGGCGGCGATGCCGGCGCGCTGTTCGACACGTTGAAGGAAGGCCTTGCCGCCCCGCTCGGCGGCATGGGCATCTCGTTCTCGTCCTCGCTGTTCGGCCTCGCGGGCTCGCTGATCCTCGGCTTCCTCGATTTGCAATCGAGCCAGGCCCAGAACCGCTTCTACACCGACCTCGAAGACTGGCTCGCCACCACCGTGCGCGGCATTTCCGGCGACGGCGGTGCCGATCTGCAGGGCGCGATCGACCGGCTGCGTGCGACCTTCGAGGAAGGCGGCGCCACAGGCGGCGGCCGCAGCACCACGGCGGCGATGGCCAATCTTGCCGAGGCGATCCAGGGGCTGGTTGCGCATATGCGCACCGAGCAGCAGATGATCCGCGAATGGGCCGACGGCCAGGGCGAGCAGAACCGCGAGATCAAGCGGCTGCTCGAGCGCCTCGCCCGCCAGCCCGAGAAGAACTAGGAACGCGCGCCCGGACGCTGCGCAGCACGAAGTGATCCGCAGCAGCGCCGGCGCCCACGGAGATTCATAGGTCCTGGCTCAGCGCCGCAGCGTTGCACGCTGCACCGCGTCCGGGACACGAGAGTTGAGGAGAATGCTTGATGGCCCTCGCCCGCTCGCGCCGCAGCGAATCCGGCTTCAACTACTGGCCCGGCTTTGTCGACGCGCTGTCGACGCTGGTGCTGTCGATCGTGTTCCTGCTGTCGGTGTTCCTGGTCGTGCAGTTCTTCCTGTCGCAGGAGGTCACCGGCAAGGACAAGGCGCTGGAGCAGCTCAACGCCAAGATCGCCCAGCTCAACGACCTGTTGTCGCTGGAGAAGCTCTCCAAGCTGACGCTCGACGACCAGGTGTCGCAGCTGCGCGCCGGCCTCGCCTCTGCCGAGGGCGAGCGCGACCGCATGAAAGGACTCTATGAGGGGCTCGCCAATTCCGGCAACGACGCGCAGGGCCGCGCCAACGAGCTCAACAAGGCGCTGGAGTCGGAAAAGAGCGTGTCGTCGCGCGCGCTGGCGCAGATCGAGGTGCTGAACCAGCAGATCAGCGCGCTGCGCCGCCAGCTCGCGGCGCTCGAGGAGGCGCTCGACGCCTCCGAGAAGCGCGACAAGGAATCGCAGAACCGCATCGCCGATCTCGGCTCGCGCCTCAACGTCGCGCTGGCGCAGCGGGTGCAGGAATTGTCGAAGTACCGCTCGGAATTCTTCGGCCGGCTGCGGGCGATCCTCGGCAACCGCCCCGATATCCGCATCGTCGGCGACCGCTTCGTGTTCCAGTCCGAAGTGTTCTTCGATACCGGCCAGGCGACGCTGCTGCCGGAAGGCAAGACCGAGCTCGACACCGTGGCGAACGCGTTGATCGATCTCGACAAGCAGATCCCGGCCGAGATCGCCTGGGTGCTGCGGGTCGACGGCCACACCGACGTACGGCCGATCAACAGCCCGCTGTTCAAGTCGAACTGGGAATTGTCCTCGGCGCGCGCGATCTCGGTGGTGCAGTATCTGGTCTCGCTCGGCGTGCCGGCGCAGCGCCTCGTCGCCGCCGGCTTCGCCGAATTCCAGCCGCTCGACACCGCGCAGACCGAAGACGCCTACAAGCGCAACCGCCGCATCGAGCTGAAGCTGACGGAGAGGTAGCGCCGCGGCAGCCAACCAGTACGGCACCAACTATCCGTCGTCCCGGCGAAGGCCGGGACCCATGACCACAGGGCTGCGTTGTTGAAGAGGGCTGGTGGCCCCAGCGTTAGGCGACAATCGAGATTTGGGGTAATGGGTCCCGGCCTTCGCCGGGACGACAGCGAGTGTGTGGTACGGCCTGCATCCACAATCGTCGTCGCGGGCTTGCCCCGGGACGACGATGCGTGTGCAGCTCCGCCTCAGCGCCCGACCATCTGTTGCAATTGCTCCGGATAGCGCGCGCCCTGCACCTCGACTGAGGCGACGGCCTTGCCGATGTCGGCGAGATCGGCGGGGCTCAGTTCGATCCGCGCGGCACCGATGTTTTCCTCGAGCCGATTGAGCTTCGTGGTGCCCGGGATCGGCACGATCCACGGCTTCTGCGCCAGCAGCCAGGCCAGCGCGATCTGGGCCGGCGTCGCGCCCTTGCCGGTAGCGATGCGGCCGAGCTGATCGACCAGCGCCTGATTGGCGCGGCGGGCTTCCGGCGTGAAGCGCGGCACGAGGTTGCGGAAGTCGTCGCTGGCGAACGTCGTCGACGCGCTGATCGCACCGGTGAGAAAGCCGCGGCCGAGCGGGCTGTACGGCACGAAGCCGATGCCGAGCTCTTGCAGCACCGGCAGGATCTCCGCTTCCGGTCCGCGTTCCCACAGCGAATATTCGCTCTGCAATGCCGTGACCTTCTGCACCGCATGCGCCCGGCGAATGGTCTGCACACCGGCCTCCGACAGGCCGAAATGCCGGACCTTGCCGGCGGCAATCAGGTCCTTCACCGCGCCGGCGACATCCTCGATCGGTACGTTGGGATCGACCCGATGCTGATAGAACAGATCGATCACATCGATGTTCAGCCGCTTCAGCGAGGCGTCCGCAACCGCCTTGATGTGCTCGGGCCGGCTGTTCAGCGACCGGTGCCGCTCGGCCATGGTGCCGATATCGAAGCCGAACTTGGTGGCGATCACGACGTCGTTGCGGACCGGCGCCAGCGCCTCGCCGACCAGTTCCTCGTTGACGAAGGGACCGTAGACCTCCGCGGTATCGAAGAAGGTGACGCCGCGCTCGACGGCGCCGCGCAGCAGCGCGATGCCTGCGGCCTTCTCGACCGCCGGACCATAGGCGAAGCTGAGGCCCATGCAGCCCAGGCCGATCGCCGATACCTCCAGATTGCTGTTACCGAGTTTACGCTTCTGCATGACATCTCTCCGCATCAAGGACTGGAACCTGCCGCTGCGGGATTTAGGGCGTGCACGGGCGTCCCATTAGACGTAAAAATCGGGATGGACTTATGAGCAGGGTTCATCAATGCCGCGGCACGACGTCAATGACCTGATCGCCTTCCTCGCGGTGGCGCGTGAGCGCAGCTTCACCCGCGCGGCGGCGCGGCTCGGTGTGTCGCAATCGGCGCTCAGCCACACCATGCGCGCGCTGGAGGAGCGGCTGGGCGTGCGGCTTTTGACCCGCACCACCCGCAGCGTGGCGCCGACCGAGGCTGGCGAGCGGCTGCTGCGGGGCATCGGGCCGCGCTTCGAGGAGATCGAGGCCGAACTGACGGCACTCAACGCGCTGCGCGAGAAGCCGGCCGGCACCATCCGCATCAATGCCGGCGAGCACGCGGCGGAGACCATCCTGTGGCCGGCGCTGGAAAAGTTCCTGCCGCGCTATCCCGACATCAAGGTGGAGATCACCATCGACAACGGGCTTGCCGACATCGTCGCGGAGCGGTTTGACGCCGGCGTTCGCCTCGGCGAGCAGCTGGCCAAGGACATGATCGCAGTGCGGATCGCGCCGGATTTCCGCATGGTGGTGGTCGGCGCGCCGTCCTACCTCAAACGGCGCGACCATCCGAAGCGGCCGCAGGACCTGACCCAGCACGCCTGCATCAACATCCGCCTGCCGACCTTTGGCGGCATCTATGCCTGGGAATTCGAGAAGCGCGGACGCCCGATCAAGGTCCGCGTCGACGGACAATTGGTGTTCAACAGCACGGCGCTGCGGATCAAGGCGGCGCTGGCCGGGCTTGGGCTTGCCTATGTCGCCGAGGATCAGGTGCAGGCGCAGCTCGCCAAGGGCCAACTGGTCCAGGTGCTCGACGACTGGTGCGCGCCGTTTCCAGGCTATCACCTCTATTACCCGAGCCGGCGGCAATCCTCGCCGGCGTTCGCGCTGCTGGTCGATGCGCTGCGCTATCGGGCTTAGCGGCGCGGCCGCGACACCGTCATCGCCGCCGCGATCCACCACACGGATATTTGCTTTGCGGTACGGCCGTAGCCTCTGGGAACGAGACCAACACCGCTTACGTTATTGCAGACGCAATCCAGCGGGCTTGGCGGATCCTGCCACCGCTCGAGCCTCGCCGCACCATCCGGACCAGCCCATGTTCAGAAACACATTCGCCATCATCGTCGCCGCCGGCCTGACGCTCGCGCCGGCCCAGCTTCTCGCGCAGAGCACGGGGGGCACGCCGTTGCCGCCGAGGCCGGGCGACCGCGCCGCGCCGTCGGACGGCGTGGGCGGCACCGCGCTTCCAGCCCAGAGCGGCCAGCGCTATGCACCGTCCTCCGGCGGCAATTTCAGTGCGGCGCCGGCCGCTCCCGGCGGTTCGGTGAGCACGACCGGCAATGCCAACAGCGCGCAGGGACGCTGATGTGAGCCACGCTACGGAGCGGTGGAACCTCGCAGTGACGCGTCGCCGCAAGACCTGCGGGATCGCACGCGTGCCGGCGCCACCTTCACGTCGAACGCGACCTTGGTCGTAAGCTGAAAGCATAGTTCGCGCGGCACCCGCAGGGTTTGAGAGTCGATTTTTTCAAACCCAGAGGTTGTATGTTACCAAACGTTTCCAAACGTAATTGATTGTTAATGACCTGCACGCGACATGGCCGCGTGACAACCACAGGTAACGCAACAGAATACCACAACCAAAGCCGAACGCTCGGCACGATGTGCACGGTGCTTCTCGCGGTCGTCGCGAGAGGATTTCGTATGCGGCCGGTATCCACTTCGCCCGAAAACGCGCCGGCGGACGAGCTGGGATAGCCGCCGATGCACGCGCCCCTGGCCAAGACGTCCGCCACTCACGTTCGATCGATGCGCGAAGCGGCCTGGCCGTGGCGGGCGACGGCGGTGGTGCTTGCGATCGTGCTGCTGGCTCCCCTTCTCGTCATCGACGTGCCGCCGCTCTCGGACTATCCAAATCACCTCGCGCGGTTCTTCATCCTGGCCCATCCGGACGATCCGGTCCTCTCGAAGATGTATGCGCCGCATTGGACGATCCTGCCCAATCTCGGCATGGACGTCATCGGGGCAGGGCTGCTGCGCATCACCGATCCGCACACGGGTGGCCGAATATTGCTGGCGCTGAGCCTGCTCGCGCCGGTCGGCGGCGCGGTCGTCTACCATCGGGTCGCTTTCGGCTGCCGTTCCTACTGGCCGCTGGCGTCGGGATTGGTCGCCTACAACGCAGCCTTCTTCATGGGCTTCATGAATTTCCTGCTCTCGCTGGGCTTGGCGCTGGTCGGCGCGGCTGCCTGGATCGCGCTGCGCAGGCGGCAGCGTTCCGGGTGGAAGACGCTGGCCGGCGCGAGCGCCGCGGTCGCGACCTTCTTTACTCACATCTTCGGGCTCGCCTTTCTCTTCCTCCTGATCGGTGCCGAAGAGGCCGCGGAACTGCGGAACCGCTGGTCGTCGGGTACGGTCACCGCGCGCGATTTCATGAAGGCCGCGATCCCGATCCTGATCGCGCTCGCTCCGGCGATCGTGCTGTATCGGCTCAGTCCGTTCGGCGACACTGCCACGTCGCTCGGCGCGTGGCATGCGATCGTCAAGTTAATGAGGCTGTTCAGTGCGTTCACGATACCGAGCATGGACCTGACGATCGTGACCGCCGTCGCCGTCATCGTCGCGCTGGTCGCCATGCGTCGTCATCTCGCCTTTGCACCGGGGCTGCCGCTTGCGATTGCCGTGCTGGCAGTCGTCTACATCGCCGCGCCCGTGCGGATGAAGGGCGGATCCTACATCGATCTGCGGGCCGCGGTGATGATCGCATTGCTGCTGTTTGCGGGCGTGCAGCCACGGATCGCGCGGCGCGAGGCGATGATGTTCGGTGTCGTTTTTGCAGCCTTGATTCTTGTCCGCTCGGCCTATGTCGCTGCGACATGGATTGAGAGCCGGGACGATCTTGCCGATCTGCGCGCCGCAATCGCCGGCGTCGAGCCCGGTGCGCGCGTCTTGGTCGCGACGGGCTCGTCGAGAGAACGGACCATGGCGCCTCCGGCGCGACGCACGCTGCCCGGCGTCTACCGGCTGACCTACCACCTCCCGGCATTGCTCCTGATCGATCGCAGGGCGTTCTGGCCATTGCTGTTTGCCGACCCGGCGCAGCAGCCAGTGAGCATTCTACCGCCGTTCGATCGCATGTCTCATCCGCTGACCGAACCGGTCGACTGGAAGGTGCTGGCCAATGCGACGTTCTCGGCGGAAACCCTGCGGTGGTCGCGCTACCTGGTCGACTGGCGCGCGGACTTCGACTATGTGCTGCTGATCGATCCAAAGCCCGGATTTCAGGCGGTCGAGAAGCTCTCGCCGCTGCATGACGGCGAGTTCGCAAAGCTCTATCGGATTGATCGCTGAACCGCTGGGTGCGATGGCGCCGCATCGAACCGGCGGTCAGGCAGCCGCGCCTTTCGGCTACGCCGCGCCGACCGGCTCCGCGGCCGGTTCATCGGGCTCAGCGTCGGCGGTCACGAATTTGAGCCCATAGGTCTTGCCGCGACGCCAGACCACTTCGCAAGGATAGCGCTTGGCATGATCGGCGAGCAGCGTCAGCGCGAGGCGGTCCTTCACGTCGAACTCGACCTCGGTCGTGATCTTGGCGCCGCCGGGCGAGATGTCGACCACGGCGCAGGCGTTCTCGGTCACGCCGTCATCGACCGTGATCCACGCCGCGCGATTGTTGAGCTGGCGCCGCGGCTCGCGACTGATTTTGATCCGTGCTCCATTGCTCGCCATCGTCGTCGTCCTTGAAGACATTTGCCGTTGAATATCTTGCGTCCTTGAAAAGAAATTGGAGGCCGCGCAGATCGACCGACGCGCCCGGCACACAACCACAACGGCCACAATGCCGTCCCCCCGTAAAGTCCGGCTTAGCGCGATCGCTTGAACTTTACCGGAATCTTGCCCCGGCTTTTAGCAAACGAGGATTCCGCAATTCCATCAGCGGGATACCGGTCGCCTCGGCGACCATCGGCTTGACATGGGGACCGCATAGTTGGTGAAGTGGCAACGGTGGCTTGGCCACATCCCTGCAACAAGAGCGCTTCAAGCCGCCTCAGTCTTCCGGAAACGCCCCATGCTGATCCCCCTCGCCGACGTGCCGCGCTGGTATGCCGAACGCAAGCCCGCAGACGCGATCGCCGTCAGTCACGGCGCGGATGCGCTGACCTGGCGTGAGCTCGAGCGCCGCGCCAATGCGCGGGCGCGCGCCTTCGCCGCCAAGGGCGTCAAGCCCGGCGACTTCGTCGCGATCGGACTACCGAACAGCAACGCATTCTTCGAGACCACTTTCGCGGTGTGGAAATGCGGCGCGACGCCGACCTCGCTGTCATGGCGGCTGCCGCGCGGCGAGGCCGCCGCAGTGCTCGAGATCCTGAAACCGTCGCTGGTGGTCGGCGGCGAGGCCGACTGGAATGCGCCGAATTCGCTGCCGGTGGATTTCGTCCCGGAAGGATTTTCGGAAGAGCCGCTCGATGCACCGGTCGCGCGCTACTGGAAGGCGATGACCAGCGGCGGCTCGACCGGGCGGCCGAAGGTGATCCTCGATCACAACCCCGCCGTGATCGAAACCACGACGCCGCTGATGCTCGGGATTCCGTTTGAGGCATCGCTGCTCAACCCGGGCCCGCTCTATCACAACGCGCCGTTCATCCTGTCGCACTCCGCGCTGTTCGGCGGCGGACGGCTGACCGGCATGGTGAAGTTCGACGCCGAGGAGACGCTGCGGCTGATCGCGCGCGAGCGCGTGCAATGGGTCAACTTCGTGCCGACCATGATGCACCGGATCTGGGCGCTGCCCGAGGAGGTGCGCAACCGCTACGACGTCTCCAGCCTGCAGATCGTGTTTCACATGGCAGCCCCGATGCCGCCCTGGCTGAAGGAGAAGTGGATCGAATGGCTCGGGCCGGAGCGGGTCTGGGAGCTCTATGGCGGCACCGAGCGGCAGGGCGCCTGCGTGATCTCAGGCGTCGAGTGGATGGCGCACAAGGGCTCGGTCGGCAGGATCGGCGAGACCGCGCGCCTGCGTATCATCGGCGAGGACGGCAACGACGTCGCGCCCGGCGAGACCGGCGAGATCTACTTCCTGCCCAATGACGGCGCCGGCTCAACCTATCACTATCTCGGCGCAACGCCGAAGCGGCGCACCGACGGATGGGAATCGCTCGGCGATATCGGCCGGCTCGACGAGGAAGGCTATCTCTATCTCGGCGACCGGCTCGCCGACATGGTGCTGCGCGGCGGCGCCAACATCTATCCGGCCGAGGTCGAGGCGGCGGTGAGCGAGCATCCCGAGGTCCGCTCCTGCGTCGTGGTCGGATTGCCTGATCCGGAATTCGGCCAGCGCGTGCATGCGATCCTCGAGCTCGCCGACAGCGCCGACGCACAGAAGATCGCCGACGGCATGGGCGATTTCCTGAAGGACCGGCTCAGCCGATACAAGCATCCGGAAAGTTTCGAACGCGTCGGCACGGCACCGCGCGATGATTCCGGAAAGGTTCGCCGCACCATGCTGCGCGACGAGCGCGCCGCATGGATCAAGCAAGACCGCGCCTTCCGCATCATGCCGGCGCGCGCAGCAAGAAGCGAATAAGTTCATTCTGTCTTGCGAGGGGCAGGTCTGCACGCCAGATGAGCTGTGCAGGCCGCCGCGCAAGGTATATCATTCCATCTTCCCTGCCGGCAGAACCTCGGATTACCTTGAGGTTCCAGCGCCCTGCACGCCAGGAGATCCTTGATGCCCTCCATCACCGAGTGGAAAGTGCCGGCGGCCTTTCAGCCGCGCCCCGAAGACTACCGCTATGACCTCGATCGTGCGCTGATGAGCGTGGTCGGGCTGCATTCGATCATTCCGCCGGACGCCTTCAGCGCCGAGACGCTCGGCACCGAGCGCGCCGGCAACGGCGTCCTGATCGACAACGGGCTGGTGCTGACGATCGGATATCTGATCACGGAGGCCGCCACGGTGTGGCTGCATCTCGGCGACGGACGCGCGGTTGAGGGCCACGCGCTCGGCTTCGATTTCGAATCCGGCTTCGGCCTGGTGCAGGCACTCGGCAAGCTCGACATCGATCCGCTGCCAATCGGCTCGTCCGCGGCGACGCAGGTCGGCGACAATGTCGTGCTCGGCGGCGCCGGCGGCCGCACGCGCTCGGTGGCAAGCCAGATTGCGGCGAAGCAGGAATTCGCAGGTTACTGGGAATATCTGCTCGACGAGGCGATCTTCACCTATCCGTCGCATCCGAACTGGGGCGGCGCCGGACTGATCAACAATGCCGGCGAGCTGATCGGCATCGGCTCGCTGCAGCTCGAACGCGAGCGCTCGGGCCGCGCCGAGCATGTCAATATGGTCGTGCCGATCGACCTGCTCAACCCGGTGCTGAGCGACCTGCGCAAGTTCGGCCGGGTCGACAGGCCGGCGCGGCCGTGGCTCGGCATGTACACGACCGAGATGGACAACCGCCTCGTGGTCGTTGGCGTCGCCAGCAAGGGACCGGCGGCGCGCGCCGAATTGAAGACCGGCGACGTGATCCTCGCGGTCGACGGCGACAAGGTGACGAGCCAGACCGGCTTCTACAGAAAGCTCTGGTCGCTCGGCGCGGCCGGCGTCGACGTTCCGTTGACCATCTATCACGAGGGCGTCACCTTCGACGTGACGCTGACCTCGATCGACCGCATGAAGCTGTTGAAAGCGCCGCGGCTGCATTAGATGGCGGCGCTGTTGCTCGGCGAGCTCCCTTCACCTCTCCCGCTTGCGGGGGAGGTCGCCACGCGCAGCGTGGCGGGTGGGGGCTCCCTTCGCTCAGAGGTTCTCGCGCGCGGCAGCCCCCACCCCACCCCTCCCCTCCCCCGCAAGCGGGAGAGGGGGCGCAGCTTCCGCGCGGCTACATATTCGATCTAACAATCGAGAGGATGTCGACGATGAGCGAGGCCGTGGTTGACGACATTGTGGCCGTGCTGCCGCCACTGTTGCAGACGCTGGAATCGCTGTCCTTTGTCGCGCGCCACCTCAACCCGCCGGACTTCGATCGCGTGATGCAGATCGCGGGCGAGCCCGAGGAGGCCTTGCAGGCGGTGCGGCCGCGGCTTGCCGATTGGCCGGAGAAGTTCGCGCACATCAAGACCGCGCTGGAAGCTGCGATTGAACCAGCATTGGCCGGCTATGCGGGCCTGCGCGCGGTGCAGAATGGCGAAGGCGATCTGGTCAGCGTGTTCCGCGCGCTGCGCTATCTGCCGCGCGCGCAGGAGGCGCTCTACCCGCTGACCGAGCTGCCGCCGGTCAGCGGCTTCTTCATCGCGCCCGATTTGCGCGAGGATGCCGCGCTGCAGGCGAAGCTCGCGGCGACGCCCAATGCCGACACCGGCATCTTCCATGAGCGCAACGAGCCGGGCAGCCGCGGCGGCTTCTCGATGTATGTACCGGAATATTACACGCCTGAAAGCACCTGGCCGCTGGTGATGGCGCTGCACGGCGGCAGCGGCAACGGCCGCGGCTTCCTGTGGAGCTGGCTACGCGATGCGCGCAGCCGCGGCGCTATCCTGGTGGCGCCGACCGCGACCGGCCAGACCTGGGCGCTGATGGGCGAGGACACCGACACGCCGAACCTCAACCGCATCATCGACCAGGTGCGCGCGCGCTGGCGCATCGACGACACGCGCATGCTGCTGACCGGGATGAGCGACGGCGGCACGTTCAGCTATGTGAGCGGGCTCGACGGCGCTTCTCGCTTCACCCATCTTGCTCCGGTTGCGGCGACCTTCCATCCGCTGATGGCCGAGATGGCCGATGCCGAGCGGCTACGCGGCTTGCCGATCTTCATCACCCATGGCCGGCTCGACTGGATGTTCCCGGTGCAGACCGCGCGGCAGACGCAGGGCTTGCTGTCGGCCGCGGGAGCGAAGGTGATCTATCGCGAGATCGACGATCTCAGCCACACCTATCCGCGCGAGATCAATGCGGAGATATTCCAGTGGCTGGATAGTGAACGAACTGACGGCGCTTGAAAGACTGTATCCCCGTCACCCTGAGGCGCGAGCGAAGCGAGCCTCGAAGGGTGACGGGATGGATAGTGCGCATGGCACTATCCATCCCCTGCCCTGAATCGAAGAGCGCGAGTTACTCATTCACCCGCGGCTTGAGCAGATCGGAGAACCCGACCCGGTGCAGCATCTCGTTGCGGACGCGGTCGATCACGCCGAATGCAACTTCGGCACCGTCCTGGGTCGGATCGATGTGGACGCGGAACGGCCGCTTGCCGAACGGCGTGTCGACCACCTTGACGATGGCGTCCGCAACCAACGACGCGTCGGCATCCTCGGGCACGATCGCCGAAAACGCCTTCATGATCTCGTCGCCGAAGCCGGCATAGGGACCGGCTTCATATTCGGCAACCCGCGCCTGATCGGCGGGACGGCCGGAATGCGCGAAGTGGTTGGTGCCGCCGGTGAAGGCGCCGGGCACGATGATCGAGGTCTCGATGCCCCAACGCGACAACTCACGGGCATAGATCACTGCCATTGCATCCATGCCGGCCTTCGCCGCGAAATACGGCGCCAGATAGGGCGGCGTGCCGCCGGCCGAGCTGGAGCTCGACACCCAGACCACAAGTCCCCTGCCCTGCTTGCGCAGCTGCGGCAGCGCCGCGCGGTTGACGCGCTGGGTCGAGAGCACATTGACGTCGTAGAGCTCGGCAAGCTGCTCGGGCGTGAACGCCTCCGCCGGTCCGAACACCATGTGGCCGGCATTGTGCATGACAACGTCGAGGCGGCCCTCCTCGGCGACGATCTGCGCGATCGCCGCATCGACCGACGCCTGCGAGCCGACATCGAGTTCGAGCGAGCGCAGATCGACATTGTTGTCTCTGGCAAACTCCTCGATATCGGCAACCGCGGCGGCGTTGCGGCCGGTGGTGTGGCGCATCGAGGCGTAGACGGTGTGGCCGGCCCTGGCGAGCGCGTTGGCGGTGAGGCGGCCGAAGCCGCTCGAAGCGCCGGTGATGACGATGACCTGTTTCATGACACGTATCCTTGTGATGTCGGATTGAACGAGCGTTGGGTTGGAGGTGTGGAGGCGTCAGACCAGGCCGCCATTGGCGCGCAGGGTCTGGCCGTTGATCCAGGAGCCATCGGGACCGGTAAGGAACGACACGGCATTGGCGATGTCTTCGGGCGTGCCGAGCCGCTCCAGCGGGACCATCCTGGCGAAGCGATCGATCAGCTCGTCCGACTTGCCGTTGAGGAACAGATCGGTCGCGGTCGGGCCGGGCGCGACCGCATTCACCGTGATGCCGCGGCCGCGCAATTCCTTGGACAGGATCGCGGTCAATGACTCGATCGCGGCCTTGGTCGCGACATAGATGCCGTAGGTCTCGAGCCTGGTGCCGACGACGCTTGTCGAGAAGTTGACGATGCGTCCGCCGTTGCGCAGCCGGCGTGCCGCCTCGCGCATGGTGTTGAAGCTGCCCTTCAGGTTGACCGCGACCTGCTGGTCGAAGACTGCATCGTCGCTGTCGGCGATCCTGCCGAGCTTCATGATGCCGGCATTGTTGACCAGCACGTCGACGCCGCCGAACGCCGCCTCCGCCGCGTCGAACAGGCCGCGCACCGCATTGGCATCGCTGACATCGGCCTTCGCCGTCAGCGCCCGGCCGCCGGCGGCCTCGATCCGGTCGGCCACCGCCTGGGCGGGCCTGGCATCGCCGGAGTAGTTGATGACGACGGTGAAGCCGTCCTTGGCGAGGCGTTCGGCGACCGCCGCGCCGATCCCGCGCGAGGCGCCCGTCACCAGCGCTACCTTGTTGGTCTGGTTGGTCATTTTTAGTCTCCCATCAGTTGGGCGGCCAGGGCCGCGTTCGATGAGAGGACACTAGGCCTTGGCGTCAGCCGGATAATCATGCATCTTCCGGCATCACTATTCGTAATTGTCGGACAATAGATGGACCGCTTCGACGCGATGCGCGTGTTCACCCGGGTGGTGGAGCGGCGCAGTTTCTCACTGGCAGCCGACGATCTCGCTTTGCCGCGCTCGACGGTGACGGACGCGGTGAAGGGGCTGGAGGCGCGGCTCGGCGTGCGGCTGCTCGAGCGCACTACGCGCACGGTGCGGCCGACGCTCGACGGCGAGGCGCATTACCGCCGCTGCCTGTCGCTGATCGCGGACCTCGAAGACGCCGAGGGCGCGTTCGGCGGGGCCCGGCCGAAGGGGCTGCTGCGGCTCGAAGTGCAAGGCACCCTGGCGCGGCATTTCCTGCTGCCGAACCTGCCCGGCTTCCTCGCCCAATATCCCGATATCGAGATCAACATGAGCGAGAGCGACCGCTGGGTCGATCTGATCCGCGAAGGCGTCGACTGCGTGCTGCGCTTCGGCCAATTGCCCGACAGCGACATGATCGCGCGGCAGGTGACGATGCTGGAGCGGCTGACCTGTGCGACGCCGGATTACCTTGCTCGCTTCGGCGTGCCGACCGATCCATTCGCGCTCGATGGTCATCGCATGATCGGCATCCGCTCGCTGACGACAGGGCGCTTGCGCCCGATGGAGTTCGTGATCGACGGCACGCTGAAACAGTTTCCGCTGCCCGCGCCGATGTCGGTGACCGGCCCCGAGAGTTATCTCGCGAGCGCCAGGCTCGGCCTCGGCCTGGTGCAGGTGCCGCGCTTTCACGCTGAAGCCGATCTCGCGAGCGGCACGCTGATCCCGGTGCTGCAGCAATGCCCGCCGCCGTCGGTGCCGGTGTCCCTGCTCTATCCGCGCAACCGCCAGCTGTCACCGCGGGTGCGCGTGTTCATCGATTATGTGATGCGGGTGTTCGCGCGCCGTTGATGGATCGCCGGATGCCGGTCAGCAAAGCCCGTCCTTCAGATGGAGCTCAGGCAACTCGCCCACGCGATCTCGCGCGTTCGACAGGATAGTCCGGTCAACCGCAGTCACTGAGTTCAGATCTCCGTCGCCAAAGAATCCGATTGCCCGCAACACCTGCGCGGGCTCGCCGTGAAACATCGTCTTGAAAGCGCTCAAGGCTGTCGGCAACGAAGCGCCCGCGGACAACATTACAGCAATATCCCGATAATCCTTGGCCTCGGCGCGGTCGAGCGTCGCCTTGAGCTTGGTCGCCATTAGATCGTCGAGCGACGCGACGAGCAGCACGCCATCGGAGGTCTGAAGCGGGTCGTTGATACGGCCGAGCTTGAGGCCACCAAAGAACGAAACCTTGACCGGGCCCGATGGCATCTCAGCCAGCACGACCAACGTGTCCGGCGCGTCTTGCAGGATCGCAGCGCCGGCGATGAACGCTAATTCGGCGCGAAGTCGCCCCTTGTCCAGGTGCTCGGAACAGAAGAAGTCGAAATCGAGCGATTCACGATGACCAAGCTGGAGCGCGACGGCCGTTCCCCCGTACAGAACGAACTTCATTCGTTGCGCTGAAATAAGGCTCGGCCACATCTCGCGTTGCGCCGCCGGAAGGATATCAAGTCGCGGCTCAAACTGCGGCATGGAATCCCCTGCGGGGGGCGCTGTCCGGAACTGCCAAGCCCGTGGCAAATGTCAGCCGCCCCCGCCAGAATTCCCACGAACGATCATTGATCCAGCCCGGCTCGGCGCTGCGCATGATCGCGACCAGACGAGCTTGGCCGACTGCATCCTCGAGCAAAAGAATGTCGTCATACGTTCCGAGATTCATCGTTTGGGCGATGACACGCTCCTCGGAAAACGGCTGTCCATCCACCGGCCCCCACCACAAATACTTGCGGCGAAATTGCTCCAACAGATCGCTCGGTAAGCCTGTTGCCGTCATGGCCCATTATAGCTGATTCAAGCGGCGTTTTCCACGCAGAACGGCCCTTCGTGGAGGTTGATGATCCGCCGCGTCAGCATCCGGAACCACAGCGAACCCTACGACGTTATCCTCCCGACACCGGAGGGATTGAGCGATGCGGACGTTTTTCGGCATGATTTTGGGCGCGCTGCTGCTGGTTTGCGGCGTCTATGTCTATGATTCGATACGGACGTCGAGCGTCGCCAATGGCGAAGTGGCGCAGGATACCCGCACCATCGTGAATTGGGATGTTGCGGCCCATGACTGGAACCTGCTGAAGACGCGTGTTCACGAGGAATGGACCAGGGTCGCCGCGAAGTAACTGCCGGCGTCACGGCGCGATCGCGGATGTCGCGATCGCCGCACCGAATCCTGCGCTCAGCGCCACCCATTCCCTGGCCGTGACGGCCATCGTCACCAGCGCGACCATCGTCCCGACAAGACCTGCCAGCCCGCCGGACAGGCAACCGCCGACAATGAAAGCGATGAACAGATTGCCGGGCGCGAGCCGGAGAAACCGCGCGGCGATGCCGTCGTCGCGCATCGACGCGGCAAGGACGTATCCACCGGCTCGCATGGCATAGCATGTCAGCCCGAGGATGAAGATCACGCCGAGAACATCCAGGTCATGCATCAGTCCGCTCCATCATGCTGACGAGCGTGCCGCACCCGCCCCCGATCAGCATGGACCAGCTGGGATCCACGAAATGGCTGACCAGCAGCGCGACGACCGCCGAGATCAGCCACGGCCACGGAGACGCCGCGTTTTTCCACTGGCTGGGAAGCAGGGTCGCGATGAACATCGTCGGCAGCAGCGCGGCGGCGAGCTTCAGCGGTCCGTTGGTTGCGAGCGGGGCGGCATAGGCAAGCGCGGTGCCGCCGACCCAGCCGATCGCCATGGGGATGCTCGATCCGAGCAGATAGCCCGCGTCGGGTCCGTTGCGGTCCGCATCCGAACTCGTCATCAGCCACGACGCGTCCGCGAGCAGAAACAGGCTGAGCAATATCTTCCGGGGGGCTAGTCCGCCAAACAGCTGGCGCAGATGAGCGCCCATCAGTAAATATCGTGAATTGGTGGCGATGCAGGCAACAACCATGGCGGCAACCGGCAACGGGCTCGCCCACATGCTCAGCGTGATCGCCTGGGCGGTGGCGGAGTAGACGAGCAGGCTGAACAGAATCGCATGCGATGCCCCCAGTCCAAGCCCCTTGTAGGTCAGTCCCATCACCAGGCCGGCGGCGCCGTTGCTGAGCAGGAACGGCAAGGCCGCAACCAGGCCGCGCCTGAATCCGGCGGCCGTCATCGTTGGGAGGCGTCGAGACGGCTGGGTGATTGTAATGGTCATGATCATTAGATTAAACTTGGTGAGAGGCCGTGATGTCAAGGGATCCCGCGCGGGCAGCGACACAGTTCTTCGGAGGACGGGTCTGCCTCGACTTCGCGAACACGCTTGACTGGCGGACCTCGAACGAGCCACAGGAGCTGATCCCGGATTATGCTGCGCTGTTGTCGTGGAGCGAACGCCGCGGCACCTTGCCGCCCGCCGCGATCAGGAAGCTGAAGGCGCATTCGGCGAGCAGCACTGCCGTAGCCGCGATGCAGAAGGCGCATGATATGCGTCGCGACATCTGGGCGATTTCCGACGCGCTCCGCGATGGCCGCAGCGTGGACCTCCGTCTCGTCAACCAGATGCTGGCGCGGGCTCCTCGACAGCCCGACCTGGTGCGACAGGAGCGAGGCTATCGCCATGCGTTTGCGGGAACCGACGTGACGGAGCCGTTGTGGCCGGTGCTGTGGTCACTCACGGCCCTGCTGGCGTCAGACGACGCAAGCCGCATCGGATGCTGCGAGGCTCACGGCTGCGGCTGGTTCTTCGTCGACGAGAGCCCGAACCGGACGCGCAGATGGTGCTCGAGCGAAGTGTGCGGCAATCGCGAGCGCGCGCGGCGCGCCTATGCCAAGCGGAAAGGCTCGACGTAAACGCGCTCCATGTTGGTCGCGAGGGAAGCGACGTCGCGAGCTAGTTCTGCTCGGTCTTGCGGCCCATATTGGCCTTGCGCGCGTCGGCGATGACCTGCTCGAACTGATCGATGCTGAGCACGCCCGGCACGCGATATTTGCCGACGATGAATGACGGCGTGCCGTTGAAGCCGAACGCCATCGCCTGCTCGTTGTTGCGCGCCAAGACCGCGTCGATCGCCTTGGCGTTGGCGTCGAGATCCTTCTTCAGGCGGTCCATATCGAGGCCGGCGCCCGAGAGCAGTTCGGCAATGCGCGGCTCGGTGATGCGCGAATTGACCGAGATCATGGCCTCATGGGCGGCTTCGAACTTGTCCTGGTACTTCGCCGCCAGCGCCATCCGCGCCGCGACCTTCGACACCGGCCCGAGGATCGGCCAATCCTTCAGCACCAGGCGAACCTTGCCGTCGTCCTGCACCACCTGGCGCAGCTCCGGCGCCAGCTTGCGGCAATACGGGCAGTTGTAGTCGAACCATTCGACGATCGTGATGTCGCCCTTGGGATTGCCTATGTCCGGAATGTCCGGATCGCGCAGCACCTGGGCCTCGGTCAGGACATTGTCGTCCTCGGCGCGGGCGCCTCCGGCGGCCAGCAGCGCAATGCCGGCTCCGATGAGGCCGAGCGCGCCGCGGCGGGTAGCGCCGGCGTTGTCGAGGGGGAATTTCGTCAGGTGGTTCATAGCTCGTTTCCGGAAGGGCTCCTCGCCCTTCTACGCTCAGGACACATCGATGTTACGCAGCAGCATATAGATCGCCACGACGATAATCACAGTCGCAAACACGATATTTAGCGCGCCGCGCCGTTCCGACAGATGCCGGGCACTCCTCGTGCCCAGGAGGCCGCCCGCGATGCCGCCGGCGACGAATAGCCCCGCCAGGCCCCACGACACCAGCCCGGACCACGCATAGCTCAAGGCCGTGGTCACGCCGAAGGCGGTGACGGCCACCAGCGAGGAACTGACCGCGTTCATGATCGGCATCCCGGTCGCCAGCATCAGGGCCGGCACGATCAGAAAGCCGCCGCCGATGCCGAAAAAGCCCGACATGGTTCCGGTCACGAGCCCGAGACCTACGATCGCGGGCGTATTGGACACCGAGATCTTGACGTCGGTCAGCCCGACCCGCGCGCGGGTCTTCAGCATCAGGCCCGCGATGACCAGCATCACGATCGAGAACAGGGCAAGCAGCTTCTGTCCGTCCAGCATCTTGCCGAGGATCGAGCCGCCGAAAGCGCCGAACATGCCTGACAGCGCGAACACCAGTGCGCAGGACCAGATCACGGTGCCGCCGCGGGCATGATTGGACAGGTTGATCGCGGCATTGGCGGCGACCGCGATCGCCGAGGTGCCGATCGCGACATGCGGCTGGGGCACCCCGACCACATAGACCATCAGCGGCACGGCAAGGATCGACCCGCCGCCGCCGACCAGGCCCAGCGAAAAACCGACCAGCATGCCCGATGCCAGCCCAAGCAGGCTCTGAGTTGCGGAGAAGACCAAAGGGAACAGACTCGCGTTTGCGACGGCAACCCTAGAAGGATTTGCTGCTCAACACCATACCAATAGCACAAAACTGCCCTGCAGGAGGCGTCTCTTTATTTTGAGCATGATCTCCGCACAAACGCGCTGCGTTTGTCGCGAGGGAAAACCGGTCCCCACTTTTCCGGATCATGCTCAGCGCAGCAGATATGTCACGGCCAGCGGCACCAGCAGCGAGGTGACCAGCGCGTTCAGGCTCATCGCGATCCCGGCGAAGACGCCCGCGACCTCGTCGACCTGGAAGGCGCGCGCGGTGCCGATGCCATGGGCGGCGATGCCGGCGGCAAAGCCGCGGCCACGAAAGTCGGTGATACCGGTGAAGTTCATCAAGGGCGTGACGATGATCGCCCCCATGATGCCGGTGAGGATCACGGCGACCGCCGTCAGCGAGGGATCGGCATGCAGGGATTCGCTGATGCCCATCGCAACGCCGGCGGTCACCGATTTCGGCGCCAGCGACAGGATGATCTCGCGCGGCAGACCGAAGGCCCGCGCCAGCAGCACCACCGAGACGATTGCCGTGAGCGAGCCGACCGCGAGCGCGACCAGCATCGGCAGGACCGCAGCCGCAACCCGCCTGCGGTTCTCGTAGAGCGGCACTGCGAGCGCCACCGTCGCCGGCCCGAGCAGGAAGTGCACGAACTGCGCACCGGCAAAATAGGTGGTGTAGGAGGTCCCGGTCAGCAGCAGGAATGCGCCGATGATCCAGAGCGAATGCAGCACGGGATTGGCGAGCGGGTGACGCCTTGTCTTCAGCGACACCGCATCGGTCACGGCATAGGTCAGCAGCGTCACTGTCAGCCAGAGCAGCGGCGACTGCGAGAGATAGACCCAGAGCGAGAACGGATTGTCGCTCACGGGTTATCCTCCTCGCGCGCAAACATACTGCTCGCCGCCACGAAGGTCGCGACCGTCGCCAGCAGCGTGACGATGACCGAAACCGCGAGGATCACCAGGATCGCGATGCCATGCTCGGCGAGCAGATCGAGCTTCTGCACCACGCCGACGCCGGCCGGAATGAACAGCAGCGAGAGATTGGCGAGCATGCCGCGGCTTGTGCTCTCGACCCCGTCATTGCCGAGCGGCCCGCGCGCGAGCGCCGGAAAACGGTCGCGTGCCAGCAGCAGCAACAGCAGCAGCACCAGCCCGACCACCGGGCCCGGCACCGGCACGGCCAGCGCCCGCACGGCAACCTCGCCCACCAACTGACAGAGCAGGATCAGACTGAGGCTGGCGATCATGACAAGGCGCTCACGCGAAGCATGCGCGTATCAGGTCGGTGTGGCGGGGCCTTGTCAATGCGCGGGACTCAAGCGCGTGCGCAGATGTTGGGCGCGTTGCACAAATCCATCGCGCCCTATCAAGCCCGTCACCCTGAGGAGCGCGCAGCACGTCTCTAAGGGTCGACGGCCACCGGCCGGGCCGTGCATGCTTCGAGACGCCGCTGCGCGGCTCCTCAGCATGACGGGGATAGTTTGGCGCGGTTACCCCTCCCGCCTTTGCAGCGCCATCAGCGTACCGCTCATGGTCGCGACCAGCGTCTCGATGCCGTCCTGCACGGCGTAGGCGCGGCCGTCGCACACCGTCAGCGTCCGGCCTGGCTTGACCACGACGCCGCGGAACATGAATCGCTCGCCGCGGGCCGGCGCCAGCAGATTGGTCTTGAACTCCACCGTCAGGATGTCGGCGCCGTCGGGCATCAGCGTGAAGGCGGCGATCCCGCAGGCATTGTCGAGCCCCGCGGTGATGATTCCGGCATGCACGAACCCGTTCTGCTGGCAGAAATCCGCCGCGTAGGGCATCGCGAGATCGACCTCGCCCGGCTCCATGCGCGCGATCGAGATACCAAGCGTCTGCATCGCGCGCTGGCGCGCGAATGTGGCGGCGGCGACCGCGCGGAAGTCGGGATTCTTCGGCTCGAAGCGGGGCATGGCGATCACGCGGTCACGGGTTCAGACGGCACGAGGTGCGGCATCGCGGCGTAGCGGATCGCCGGCGCGAACGGCGCCGATTTGCGCGCGGTGCGATCGATGTGCACGGCCGCGATCTCGCAGGTCGCGGCAATCTCGCCGGTCTCCGCATTGCGCATCTCATGCAGGATGCGGACCGACTTGTCGCGGAACTCGACCAGCCGGCTCTTGACCTCGACGAGGTCGCCGGCGAGCAATTCGCGCTGGTAGGAGATGTTCTGCTGCACGGCGGCCATGCCGCGGCCAGACTCGCGCAGATAGCTCGGCGTCAGCCCGAGCCGCGCAAACATGTTCCAGTTCGCCTCGTCGAACTTGCCGACATACCACATGACGTTCATGTGGCCGATGTGATCGCAGTGCCAGGGATAGACCGTGCCGCGATAAGTCGCTTCGCCCTCCATCATCCCCTCCTTCGACTTTTGATACGGTAGCGTATCACTGGCGAAGCGGGCTAGCAATACGCTGCCGTATCGGGACTGCTCCGCGGAGATCTCATGACTGAAGGCAAGGGCGACGTCTGGGTCGCGGCCGGTTTTGCCGAACTGGCGCATAGCGGCGTCGACGGCGTGCGAGTCGAGGTGCTGGCGAAGAATCTGGGCGTCACCAAGGGCGGCTTCTACCGCCGCTTCAGGGATCGCGCCGCGCTGCTCGAGGCCATGCTGACGCGCTGGCGCGACGGCCGCATCGCCGCGATCGAGAAGCAGACCGCGCTCGACGGCGCCAGCGCGCGCGAGCGGCTGAAGGCGATCATCACGCTCTATTCGGAGCGCATGAACACCGAGGCGATGGCCGTCGAACTCGCGATCCGGCAATGGGCGCGCACCGACGAAGCCGCGGCAGCCGCCGCCGCGAGCGTCGATGCCGCGCGGCTGAAGCAGGTCGGCCAGCTCTATCGCGCCACCGGGCTTTCGGCCGACGAAGCCGATGCGCAGGCCTTCCTGTTCTACTGCTTCATCTTCGGCCAGAGCCTGTTGTTTCTCGAACGCGGCCCGCGCAAGCGCGCGCAACTGCTGGCGCAATCGGCGGACACGCTGCTCGCGGAAAGCCAATAGCGTTCGCGCAAAGAAAAGCGGCCGACTTGCGCCGGCCGCCCGTCAAATTCGCTTCAGCTGGCTCAGGCGCCCTTCAGGTGCTTGTTGCACTCGCTCCAGTAGCCGCCGCCCTTCTGGATCCACTTCAGGCCGCCATTGCCGCCGGTGGTCTTGTTGGCCTTGTACTGGTCGTCGCACGTCTTGAAGCGCTGCTTGCCCGGGGTCTCCTGGGCGTATTTGGGATCGACCGCGTTCGGAAACACGGCGGGTCCAGCCGGCATCGCCGGTGCCGCGGCCGGAGCTGCTTCCCGCTTGGCTTCCTTCGGCGCGGCCGGAGCCGGCGCGGCGGCAGCGGGCGGCGGAGCGGCGGGCGCCGCAGCCGGGGTCGCGTCGGCGCCGCACTGGGCCTTGCGGAAATCATTCCACTTCTGGCCGCCGAGGGTGCCGGCCGTCTTGGCCGCCTGGTACTTGGCGCTGCATTCCTGCGCGGTCAGGGCCTGCGCCGGCGCGCTCGCCGCAAAGGCTGCAAAGCCCGACACCGCAATCACACACAACAATCTGGTCTGAATGGTCATCCCTGGTCTCCCGTCATCCCTGGTTTCCCGTGGGGCTTCCCCTTGGGGCTTCCCTTGGGGGCATTGGTGTAAGACCATTATCCTAGCGCAACCCCGACTTGCGACAACGTGCGGACGCCCTTGGCCGTTAAAATATTGTGGCGGCGCGACCACCGCATATTCATCCACGGTTCATCATCGCCGCGCAACGTTTCGGCTCCTTTCCTCACGAGGTGCCCCATGATGACGATTTCCAAGCTCGCGACCGCAACCGCCCTTGCCTCCCTGCTGCTGATGGGCGGAGCCTTCGCGCAAACCGCCGCGCCCGCCGCCAAGGAGGCCGCTCCGAAGGCCGACGGCAAGATGGCGAAGGAAGCCAAGCCGCGCACCGCCGAGTCGCTCGAGTGCTCGAAGCAAGCCGATGCCAAGGGCCTGCACGGCAAGGAGCGCAAGAAATTCCGCTCCGAGTGCAAGAAGGCGGGCGGCGCTGCCGCAGCGCCGGCCGCGAAGTAACGCGTAGACGTATTTTGACCTCCTTCACCCTCCCCGCCGGGGAGGGTGAAAATCTGCGCGCCGGGGGCGAGCCGAGGCGCAATGCTGCAATCGCGAGATGCAATTGTCCCGTGGTTGCGAATTTGCCATAAGGCGGCGTGACCCTGATCCGCGCTTCGATGGCGACCGCCATTCCCGACCGCAGCAAAGTTCTGAACGGGCTCGAGACACTCGTCATCGGCGCCGGCGGCGGCTTGCTGTTTTTATGGGCGGGATTGCCGGGTGGGCTGATCTCGGGTGCGATGTGCGCGGTCGGGATCGCAGCATTGGCCGGACGGCCGCTCGCGGTGCCGCCGGTGCTGACGCAATCGGTGCTGCTGCTGCTCGGCATCTCGCTGGGCTCGCTGATGTCGCAGCAATTGCTGCAGCACATGAGCTCTTACCCGCTCACCATCGCCCTGCTAGCGCTGGCGACGTTCTGCTCGACCTTCGGCTCGAGCGTCTATCTGCAGCGCATCCATGGCTGGGACCAGACCTCGGCCTTCCTGGCCGGCAGCCCCGGCGCGCTCTCGCAGATCACGATCCTCGCCGCGGAAAAGGGCGCCGACGTCGCGGCGATCGCCGTGGTGCAGACCATGCGCGTCATCATCCTGACCGCGGCGCTGCCGCTCGTGCTGGCGCTGACCGGCGTGACGCATGCGGCGCCGCCGCCATTGCCGACGACGGTCGCCTCGCCGTTCGGCCTCACGGCCCTGGTCGCCGGGTCGATCGGCGTCTCGCTGCTGCTGCGCTGGATCAAATTCCCCGCCAGTTGGATGTTCGGCGCAATGCTCGCCTCCAGCCTGCTGCATGGCTCGGGCCTGGTCGATGGCGGCCTGCCGCCCTGGCTCCGCAATATCGCACTGGTCGGCATCGGAGCGCTGATCGGCACCCGCTTCGCGCGGATGAAGACCTCGACCCTGCTGAGCCACGTCAATGCCGGGCTCGGCTCGTTTGCGATCGCCATCCTGATCTCGGCCGTGTTCGTCGCGGTGATCGCCTTCACCACCCATGTGCGGCTCGCCGACGTCGTGGTCGCCTTCGCGCCCGGTGCGATGGACGCGATGCTGGCGCTGGCGCTGACACTGCACATCGACCCGATCTTCGTCGGCGCGCATCATCTGTCACGGTTCCTGTTCGTCACCATCTCGACGCCGGGCATCATCCATCTGTTCGGACGGCCGCAGGACGACGTCGACGATTAGGCCAAGGCTCACCTGTTAATTCCGTCATCCCCGTGCAAAGGCTTCGCCTTTGTCGCTGGAGGTGCGAGCGGAGTGAGCCTCGAAGGACAAACGGCCCGGCTGGTGGCCGTGCATGCTTCGAGACGGCCGCAAGCGCGGCCTCCTCAGCATGACGGATCGACCGGACAAGGGGCGCGTCACACTTCGGACGCTGGCTGCTCCGGCTGATCGCGGAACGATCGCGCCAGCGCCACCAGTTCGCCGGGATCGAACCACAGCTCCTCGTCCCGGTCCATTTGCAGTTTCGCGACGGCTGCGGCGTGCCACAACGGCCCGGTGATCCGGACATAGACCGAATCGGGCTGAGCTTCGTTCCATTCCTCGAGCCGCTCCCTGGTGACTGCGCGCCACAACGCGGTCAGCCGGCGGCTCGCACCATGGATTTCGGAAATCGTATATCGCGGGCGCTGTTCGCTCATCAACGTAGCGACGAGATTGCGTCGGCTCTTGAGGCGCAACAACGTCTCATTGGCCAACAGCAACAACTCGACGGGGACGCGGTGCACGATGATCAGCATGGCTCGTCTGTCGCGCATGATCGGGACGGTGACGGCGGGATCGCCTCCACCTTGGAACACCTGACACGCGCGTCAGGGCCTTCGCACAGGGCAGCCGCTATCTTGGCTTGCGGAAATCGATGCTGCGCAGGATGATCCGGGGCGGCGCCCCCTCAAACTCCTTCGCCTGATACTTGCCATCGGCGCAGGCCTCGATGCGCTCGCGCAGCCGCATGAACTGGGTCTCGCGGTGGCCCGCGCGCCCGAGCGCCCCGCCTTCCAATTCATCCATGGCGGAGGTCGAGATCGCGCAACAGATTTCCTTCTCGTCGTCATGCATCGAAAACAGCACGACCATCCTGTCGTATTCGTAGCTGATGAAACGACCCTGGGTAAGCGTCATGTGACCAGCTCCTTCAAAGCCGCGAAGTGGTTCTGGTTCATCGCGGCTCGGTGAGCCGGACAAAATCCTCGAGGATGGCCGTGACCAGATCGCGATGCCTTGTGTCTTCCGGCGGCAGGCTGGCTGCGTATAGGTTCAAGACATAGCGCGCCTTGGCGGCGACCTCCGGCCACGACGTCGCGGGTACCGCCAGTAGTCCGGTTTCGAGCGAGGCCTGCCGTTCGCGCAGATCCCTCGCATGGGTCTCGATTTCCGCCAGCGCACGGCGAATATCGGTGGCCTTCTGCGCCGCCATACCGCGGTGGCGATCGAGGTCGAGCGGCTCGTCAGTCATGGGATGCGCTCGCGTCGATGCGCTGGGCGTCCGCCAGATCGACCGAGCCGATCGACACCATCTCCGTCGTCAATCCGCGCGAGCCTTCTGCCGGGACGATGATCATCGTGGCGACACGGCGGAACACCGCGAATGAGAGCCCTTCGATCGCCTCTTCATCGGTAACGACGTCATAGGCGCCTGCGGGCAATTCACGATCGATGCCTCTGATCCGGAATGGATGCTGGAAGGTGACGACTTCACGTCGGGAGCGCATGGTCATGGGCCAGCCTTTTGCGAAACGCCTTGCGCCGGTGCGCGGCCCCATTGGCAGCATGCGCCGCTTCGGCGGCAATAGCCACCGCTTTCTTATTGGTTTTCCTGGCATTCCTGGCTTTCTCGCCGAACGAGGCGCAAAGACCGCTCCTCACAGCATGCTGCGTGTTGTTGCCGCAGCGCGCCGCAGACCGCTTTGGCGCTCGCTATTCGGGTACGATCGGCCTACGGTCAATCACCGTCACTTCAAGCAAAGCAAATCCACGTCGACGTTCCGGACCCGCTCCGCAGGCGGGTTCTGACCGAGTCGATTGTCTCGAGAAACAGAGGGAGACCGACATGTCCAAAGGCGAGCGACACGGCAACCGCGAGGTCAAGAAGCCCAAGAAGGAGAAGATCAAGGTGATCGCCGCGGCTCCCAGCCTGAAGGGCGGACAGCCGAGCTTCACGCCGGGGAAGAAGAAATAGATCGCAGGAAATAGATCGATTGGGTCAGGGCCTGTAAATCAGGCCACTCAGTCAAGCCTTGGCTGCCTTCGCCACGCCCCAGCCGGCGATCGCGGCCATCAGGAGCGAGATCAGCACGTTGTAGCCGGCCAGCGAGATGCCGAGGAAGCGCCACTGCACCTCGTCGCAGCGGACCACCTTGACCTTGTCGAGCTGATCCAGCAACGAGCCGGCCTTGCCGAAATCCACCATCGGGCCGGTGCAATCGGTCGGCCCCTGCCAGAATCCCCATTCGACCCCGGCGTGATAGGCGCCGAGCCCGGCGTTGGCGAGCGCGGCGAGGCCGAGGATCGCAAGGCCCGCGAGCAGCACCGGGCGCGCCGCGCCACGGGCGGCCGCGAGCGCGACCACGGCACCGAGCGGGACCGCGAGGTAATAGGCATAGCGCTGCTCGAGGCAGAGCGGACAGGGCATGATCTCCAGCACGAGCTGGAAGAACCAGGCGCCGGCCAGCGTGGCAGCCGCGATCACGGCAATCGCCAGGGCCGAGGTCAGCGCCGGATTGCCGGTGGCGGAAGCATCCGACGGATGGGCGGTGGCGAGCGTCACGGCAGTCCTCCAGCGAGCACCGTCCGGCAGGGTCATGGTCCCTGCTCCATGCTCAGCCCGGGTCGTATCGCGCCAAAATACCGCTGTCGAGGCGCGGGACAATCACATCCGCGCGGGTTGACCGTGACGGGCCGCCCGCTATAGTCCGCCGCGCTTCGCGACCCCGGGCCCGTCTCGGCCTGGATCATCGCGAATGCCCCTGTGGCGGAACTGGTAGACGCGCTCGACTCAAAATCGAGTTCCGCAAGGAGTGCTGGTTCGATTCCGGCCAGGGGCACCAGCCTTCGCTGCTTCGCAGCTACGGCTTGGCAAGCCAGGCGCCATTCTGTCCGTGCGAAGCGGCGAAGGCTGCCCCGCCGAAGCCTTGGCGAAGGCGGACTGGCTCAACGAAGCCCCATGCCGATGACCGCGGCGGCGATCACCATTTCAATGCGGCCGTGCGCACCGGGGCGTCCCACAATGCGGACGTCTCGGCATCGAGCAGGCTCACGGTGAGCGAGCAGCCGGCCATATCCAGCGAGGTGACGTAGCTGCCGACCAGCGAGCGCGCGATGCGCAGGCCGCGGCTTTCGAGCATGCGGCGCGCGGCGTTGTACATCAGATAGAGCTCGATCGTCGGGGTGCCGCCGAAGCCGTTGACCAGCAGCAGCGCCTCCGAGCCTGCGGGCGCGGCGAGATCGTCGGCTATGGCGGTCGTCATTTCCGATGCGATCGCATCGGCGGCTTCGAGCTTGACGCGCCGGCGGCCGGGCTCACCGTGGATGCCGACGCCCATCTCCATCTCGTCCGCGCCGAGCGTGAAGGTCGGCGTGCCGGCGGCCGGGACGGTGCAGCTGGTCAGCGCCACGCCCATCGAACGCGTCCGCGCGTTGACGCGCTCGCCGAGTGCCACGCAGGCCTTGAGATCGGCGCCCTTCTCGGCGGCGGCGCCGACGATCTTCTCGACGATCAAGGTGCCGGCGACGCCGCGCCGCCCGATGCTGTAGGTCGATTTCTCCACCGCGACATCGTCATCGGTCACGATGGTGGCGGTGCGGCCCTCGGCGATCTCGGCGGCCATCTCGAAATTCATGCGGTCGCCGGCGTAGTTCTTGACGATGAACAGCACGCCGGCATCGCCCGCGACCGCCTGCGCGGCCTCGACGATCTGGTCGGGTGTCGGCGAGGTGAACACCTGTCCGGGACAGGCGGCATCCAGCATGCCGTGGCCGACGAAGCCGGCATGCAGCGGCTCGTGCCCGCTGCCGCCGCCCGAGACCAGCGCGACCTTCCCGCGATTCAACTCGCGGCGGCGCACGAATTTGCGCTCGGCACCGAGCACGACCAGATCGGCATGCGCGGCCGCGAAGCCGTCGAGGCTTTCGCCCAGCAGACTGTCGACCGCATTGATGAACTTCTTCATGATGTCCTCCCCGCTTCGTCCGAAGCTTCGTTCCGATCAATCGGGACGAAGCTTCAAGTTCTTGTTTTGACGCGTTTTCTTCACGCGAACCGGTATCCACTTCGCTCGAAAACGCTTTGGTTGGCGTTTTCGCCTATTTTTCCCGCATGATGCCGATCAGGCGCCGCGTGAATTCCTGCAGCAGCGCGTCGAGCTCGGCGTTGCGCTTGGCGCTGCCGAGATCCGGCAGATGCAATGTCAGCGTCCGCTCATGCGATCCTTCGCTCAACCGGCCGACGCGGCGCGGATGCGCGCGCGCATAGGCGCGCAGGAAGGCGGTCTTCGCCTGCGGCGGAAAGTGGCAGACATCGAAGATCGTGTTGAGATGCTGCACCGGGATCGGCACCGGATAGGCCGGATTGCTGATCTGGCTGACGAAGCTGCGGTTCTTGCCCATGGCATGGGCGAGGCGCAGCCGCATGCCGGACGGGCGGCTCTCCAGCACTTCCTTGAAGATGCGCTTGTAGGCCGCAACCGCGCCGGCTTCGGGCGCTTCATCGGCCGCCGTGTCAGCCAACACTGCCTCCGCTGCTCAGCCGGTCGATAGTCTGCTTGATCTGCGCCAGCGCCGATGCGTTCACCGACAATTCGCGCAGGCCGCAGTTCAGGAGCGCGGGAACGCAGCGCGGATCACCCGCCATGTCGCCACACAGGCTGACACTGACGCCGGCGCGGCGGCCATGCTCGGCGGTCCGCGCGATCAATTCGAGCACTGCGGGATGCAAGGGGTCCATCAGGGGGGCGAGAGCTCCGTTGGAACGATCACAGGCCAGCACGTATTGCGCGAGATCGTTCGAGCCGATCGAGAAGAACGACGCCTTGAAGCTCGAGATCGCCAGGGCCGCCGCCGGAACCTCGACCATGATTCCGAGCTCGGGGAGCATCGCGGCAATGCCGTCCGCCTGCAAGCGCTGCACGATGTCGGCGAACAACTTCCGTCCCGCCTCGAGCTCGTCCGCCGACGTCACCATCGGGAACATGACCTTGAGATTGCCGCGCACCGCGGCGCGGGCTAGCGCGCGGAGCTGGACCGCAAAGATCTCGGGCCGGGCGAGGCAAAGCCGCAAGCCGCGCACGCCAAGGAACGGATTGGCCTCGCCGTCGAATGTGAAGCCGGGGACCGGCTTGTCGCCGCCGGCATCGAAGGTGCGGATCGTGACCGGCCGCGCTCCGGCCCAACGCAATACCGCGTCATAGGCCTGGAATTGAGTGTCCTCATCCGGCAGGTCGCTCCGCCCGGCGAGCAGGAACTCGGTCCGCATCAGTCCGATGCCGTCGGCATATTGCGCGTCCGCATCATCGAGGTCGTCGACGCGCTGGATATTGATCAAAAGCTTGATGCGCTCGCCGCGCCACGAGGCGGTTGGCCGCCGCAGGATCGCGCGGGCGGATGCCCGGCTCTTGCGATGGCTCTCGCGCCGCTTCTCGAAGACGCGCACCTGCTCGGCGCTGGGATCGAGCTCCAGCGTCGCGCCTTCGCCGTCGAGCAGCGCCGTGGCGCCGGCATCGGGAATAGCACCGAGCTGCACGACCATCGGGATGCCGCGCGCCCGCGCCAGCATCGCGACGTGGCTGGTCGGACTGCCGTGCAGCAGTGCCAGGCCGCCGCCGCCGGACCAATCGATCTCCAGGAAGCGCGACGGCGGCAGGTCGTCGGCACAGACGACGCCTCCGCTCGGAATCTTCAGCGGCTCGCCCTCGTCGCCGCGCAGGATGTGGACCACGCGGTCGCGCAGGTCCGCAAGGTCCGACGAACGCGCCTGCAGATATTCATCCGCCGCCGAATTATACTCCGCGATCTGCCCGTCGAGCGTCGATCGCCATGCGACGTCGGCCGGACGCCCCTCGCCGATCGACGCAAAGATCGCCTCGATCAGATCCTCATCCTCCAGCAACGCGACCTGGAATTCGAGGATCTGCGCGGCTTCGCCGCCGGCGCTGGCGGCAAGATCGGCGATCTGTCCGCTCGCGAGATCGATCGCCTTGCGCAGGGCGAGCGCCTCCTCGACCAGCGTGCCGGCCACCCGCTCGCCGCCGCCGCCCGCATCGACGCGGACCAGCGGACCATGGGCAAAGCCGATCGAGGCGGTCCTGCCGCGGTAGGCCGATCCTGCAGCGCCGCCCTGCATGCTAGCCTGCTCCATCCGGAAAATCGCTGGCAACCAGATCGACCAGGGCCGCGACGGCGGCTTCGGCGTCGCTGCCGGAGGCCTTGATCTCGATCGTGCTGCCGTGCGCGGCGCGCATCGCCATGATCTTTGCTACGCTCTTGGCATTGATCCACTCGGGCGCACCGGCGACCCGCACCGAGATCTGCGCCTCGAACTTCTTGGCGAGCTTGGTCAGCTTGACCGCCGGGCGCGCGTGCATGCCCACCGCATGCACCAGCCGCACATTGCCGGTGAAGATCTGTCCGTCCGCTTTATCAAGCATACTCATCATCCATCATCGCTTCGCCGACCTCTCAGTCGGCAGAGAGTTCCTCGGCCACGGCCTTGACCTGGGCCAGTGAGCTGCCGCCCGCCGCCTCGGTCGCCGCCATCACGGCGCCCTCGACGATCGGCGCGTTGCACACGACAACGAGGTCGCGCCGCGCGGGCTCCAGCATCTCCACCGCCATTTCGCTGTTGGTCTCGGCGCCGCCGAGATCGACCAGCACCGCGACCCCCTTCGGAGACCAGGCGTCATTGATGGCGTCGATGATCAGCGGCACGCTGGTGCCCAATCCGCCGTCCGGATTGCCGCCGCAGAACGCCACCTTGACCTCGCTGCCGACCATCTGCCGCACCATGTCGGCGGTCCCCTTGGCGATGTCGCTGGAATGCGAGACGATCACGATCCCCACAGTGTCAGTCATGGGCGTGCCTCCAGGCCGGCGCACACCGCCTGCACCAGCACGCAGCTCGACCGCGCACCGGGATCGACATGGCCCACACTGCGCGCGCCGAGGAACGAAGCGCGCCCCTTTGTGGCCTGCATCGGCGCCGTCCGTTCGACCGCCTCGGTCGCGGTGGTGCGCACCCGCGCGATCAGATCCGGCTGGCCGGCCGCCGTCTTCAACGTCTCCAGCACGGGAACCAGTACGTCCAGCATCGTCTTCTCGCCGACTTGCGAGCGGCCGCGCGCGCTCACCGCGTTCACGGCGCTGCCGAACACATCGGCGAGATCGTCGGGCAACTGCTTGTCGTGCGACAGCGCCTCGCCCGCGGCGAGAAAGAAGCTGCCATAGAGCGGCCCGGAGGCGCCGCCGACCGTCATCACCAGGGTCTTGCCGATCATCTTCAGCGCTTCGTCGAGCGGCTGCGCCGAGATCGCATCAAGCTTGCCGAGCACGGCTTCGCAACCGCGCTTCATGTTGGTCCCGTGGTCGCCATCGCCGATCGCCTGATCCAGGCTCGTCAGCTCCGGTGCGCTGGCGATGACCTGCTCTGCGGCCGCCTTGACCAACGACTTCAATGTCTCTGATGGCACCGACATCTCCTCGATCCTCTCGCCCCTCTAATGAACCGCCGCGGCGATGCGCTGCCCGGCGCGGTCGAAACACAACGGACGCACCAGATGCAAGTCGACCTCCTGGCCGGCCTGCAGCGGCTGATGCGGATCCGCCAGCGTCACCAGCGTCTCGCCCTTATAGTCCAGATGAATATGATTCTGCTCGCCGAGGTGCTCGACCCGATGCACGCGGCCGACCATCTGCCCGCCATTGCGCGCGGCGAGCTGCAGGTGCTCGGTGCGAATGCCGACCGTCTCGGTTCCAGCCGGCATCGCGACATCGGAGAGCAGGCGCGCCGGCAGGAAGTTGATCTGTGGCGTGCCGAGCCGCGAGGCGACGTAGCTGCTGGACGGGCTTTCGTAGATCTCCCGGGGCGTGCCGAGCTGCAACAACTGGCCGTCCCTGACCACGCCGATGCGCGAGGCCATCGTCATCGCCTCGACCTGATCGTGGGTGACGTAGAGGATGGTCGCGCCGAGCTCGATCTGGATCCGTTTCAGTTCGAGCCGCAGCTCCGCGCGGAGCTTTGCATCGAGCGAGGACAGCGGCTCGTCCATCAGATAGATCGAGGGATCGCGCACCAGCGCCCGGCCGATCGCCACGCGCTGCATCTCGCCGCCGGACAGCCGGGTGGCGCGGTTGTTCAGCTTGCTTGCGATATGCAGCAGCTCGGCGGTCTGCTCGACGCGCTTGCGGATGATCGGCTCCGCCACCCGACGGGCGGGGGAGCGCAGCGGAAACGCCAGATTGTCGTAGACCGTCAAATGCGGATACAGCGAATATTGCTGGAACACGAAGGCGATATCCCGCGAGCCGGGCGGATCCTGCGTCACGTCGCGCCCGTCGATCATCACGGAGCCCGTATCGGGGCTCTCCAGTCCGGTGATCAGCCGCAGCGTCGTGGTCTTGCCGGCACCGCTCGGCCCGAGCAGGACCAGGAACTCGCCGTCGTTCACCGTCAGCGAGAGGTCGCGGACGGCTTCGATCGCGCCGAAGCGCTTGTTGACGTTGCGCAGGGTGACGTCAGCCATGGCGCACGCCCTCCGCACTGGCGGTCCGGATCGCACGGCCGCTGCCGATGTCGAACAGCGCCAGTCGCTCGGCAGCGAAGTCGAGACCGATGGTTTCACCGATCTGCACCGACGCGCTGGAAGGCAGCCGCGCGGCGACTCTTCCATAGGCCGTGTCGACGGTGACGATCTGGGTGGTGCCGAGATATTCCGCGCCGAACACCTCGCCGCGCACGGCACCCGCGTCGGCGAAGCGGATATGCTCCGGACGAACGCCGAGCGCCAGCGGCGCGCTGGCGCGGTCCTCGCGGATCTCCGGCACCGCAAGCCGGGTGTCGTGGAAGCTGATCGCGCGGTCGCCGGACCGCAGGCCGCCCTCGAAGCGCAGGAAGTTCATCGGCGGCGAACCGATGAAATCGGCGACGAACATGCTCGCGGGCCGGTCATAGACCTCCTGCGGCGTGCCGATCTGCTCGACACGTCCCTTGTTCATGACGGCGATCTGGTCGGCCATCGACATCGCCTCGAGCTGGTCGTGCGTGACATAGACCGTGGTCGCCTTGATGCGATCGTGCAGGTCGCGCAGCTCGCCGCACATCAGATGGCGAAACTCGGCGTCGAGCGCGCCTAGCGGCTCGTCCATCAGGAACGCCTTCGGCCGCCGCACCATGGCGCGCCCGAGCGCGACGCGCTGCCGGTCGCCGCCCGAGAGTTTCGAGGTCTTGCTCGACAGCAGGTGCTCGATCCGCAGCATTCGCGCGGTCTCCTGCACGCGTTCGCGAATCTCGCGCCTCGCCATGCCCTGGCACTTCAGGGGAAAACCGATGTTCTCCCCGACATTCATGTGCGGATAGAGCGCGAACAGCTGGAACACGAAGGCGATATCGCGCGCGGCGGCACGGTGGAACGTGACGTCCTCGCCATCGAGCAGGATCTTGCCTTCGGTCGGCAGCTCGAGGCCGGCGATCATGCGCAAGGTGGTGGTCTTGCCGCAGCCGGACGGCCCGAGCATCGCGAAGAACGTGCCGTCGTCGATCGTGAAGGTCGAGCCTTCCACCGCGGTGAACTGATCGAACGACTTGCGCAGGTTTTCGATGCGGATCTGTGCCATGGCGCTATTCCGGAAAATGGCTGACGATGACGAAGCCGACCGTGCCGGCCAGGATCGTCACGAAGGAGTAGCTGTAGAGATCGATCGACCAGGGCTGCACCAGCATGATGATGCCGCCTCCGATCAGGGTCATCGCGATGGCCTCCCACGGCCCGCGACGAAACCAGCGCGCTGCGCCGCTCCGAGTTACGCCATTCCTGGCAACCGCAGACCCGCTCATTTACGCACCGCTCCGAAGGTGATGCCGCGCAGCAGATGCTTGCGCAACAGCACGGTGAACATGACGATCGGGACGACGAACAGCGTGGTCGCGGCGGCAACCGCCGGCCAATCCTGCCCGCCCTCGCCGATGATGAAGGGGATGAAGGGCGGCATGGTCTGCGCTTCGCCGCTGGTCAGCAGCACCGCGAAGGCGTACTCGTTCCAGGAGAAGATCAGGCAGAAGATCGCAGTCGCGGCGATTCCGGTGACGGCCTGCGGCAGCACCACCTTGCGCAGCGCTTGCAGCCGCGTATAGCCGTCGACCAGCGCCGCCTCCTCGTACTCGCGCGGAATCTCGTCGATGAAACCCTTGAGCAGCCAGACCGCGAGCGAGACGTTCACGGCGGTGTAGAGCAGGATCATGCCAAGCCGCGTGTCGGTCAGATTGAGCTGCCGGTACATCAGATAGATCGGGATCGCGACCGCGACCGGCGGCATCATGCGCGTCGACAGGATGAAGAACAGCAGATCGTCCGCCAGCGGAATGCGGAAGCGCGAGAACGCGTAGGCCGCGAGCGTGCCGAGGAAGACCGCGAGGAAGGTCGATCCGAAGCCGATGATCAGCGAGTTGACGAAGCGCGGCACGACCTTGGAGGGACCTGCGATCACCATGTCCCGCTTGCGGACCAGCTTGTCGTACCAGGTCTCCGGCGGCGGCAGCTTGGCGATGAAGTCCGGCGTCTGGCGCGTGCGCACCGTGAACAGGTTGACATAGCCTTCGAGGGTCGGCTCGAAGATCACCTTGGGCGGATAGGCGATGGCGTCGCTCTGCGACTTGAATGCGGTGGCGACGATCCACAGCAGCGGCAGGATCGTGATCACGGCATACAGGATGACGAGACCGCCGGCGAACGCCTTGGTGCGCGGCGAGGCCTCGACGATCGAATGCGCGGTGGATCTGGTGGCGGCAGCGGTCATCGTTGCTTCACCTTGTTGAGCGTCTTGACGTAGATGTTGGCGGCGCCGAATACGGTCACGAACAGGATGATGGCGAGCGCCGAGGAATAGCCGGTGCGCCACTTCTCGAACGCCGCGCGCTTCAGCGAGATCGACACCAGCTCGGTGGTCGAGCCCGGCCCGCCCGAGGTCAAGAGATTGACCATGTCGAACATCTTGAAGTTCTCGATGGCTCGGAACAGCACCGCGAGCATCAGGAACGGCACCGTCATCGGCAGCGTGATCGACCAGAACTGCCGCCAGGGCGAGGCGCGATCGACTTCCGCAGCCTCGTAGATGTAATCGGGGATCGAGCGCAGCCCGGCGAGGCAGATCAGCATCACGTAGGGCGCCCACATCCAGGTATCGACCAGCACGATGGTCCACGGCGCCAGCGACACCTGCCCGGTCATGCTGAACGAGCTCGTCGGCACGCCGGTGAACAGGCTGATCAGATAGTTGAACGGTCCGATCTGCGGCTGCAGCAGCAGCGTCCAGAAATTGCCGACCACCGCCGGAGACAGCATCATCGGCAGCAGGATGATCGTGGTCCAGAAGCTGTGGCCGCGAAACTGACGGTTGATCAAGAGCGCCAGGCCGAAGCCGACGACCACCTGCAACGCCACCGACGAGATCACGAACTGCGCCGTGGTCTGCAGCCGGAACCAGACGTCCTCGTCCGTGAGGATGTCCCTGAAATTGTCGAGACCGACGAACCGCAGCGGCAGATAGGACATGCTGAGGTTGAGGTTGGTGAAGGACAGCCGGATCATCCAGATCAGCGGAAAGATGTTGATCGCGAGCAGCAGCGCGATCGTCGGCGCGACGAACAGCCAGGCGATCGCCCGGTCCGACAGTCCGTGGACACGCCGGGCGGCGCGGGATTTTACAGGCTTGCTCACGCCTGGGATCGTAGCATGATCGGGTTGGAGGATCGTCGTCATCGTGTCCATCAGCGGGGCTGGGCTGGTTCGGATTCCCCGAGGCAGCCCTCGGGGAATCCAGTTCAGAGTGTGGGCGGACGCTATTGCGAGGCGACTTCCTTGCCCTGCTCCTTGAACACCTTGGTCCAGTCCTTGACCAGGAGATCGAGCGCCTGCTGTGACGTGCCCTTGTCGGCGACGACGTAGTCATGCACCCGCTTCTGCATGTCGAGCAGCAGCTGCGCGTAGGACGGCTCGGCCCAGAAGTCCTTGACGATACCCATCGACTCCAGGAATTGCGGCGCGAACGCCGCGCTCTTCGGGAAGTCGGGCGCGTCGACCACCGCCTTGAGCGCCGAGTAGCCGCCGATCTGCCACCACTTCTGCTGCACGGCGGGCTGCGCGAACCATTTGATGTAGGCGAGTGCGTCGTCCTTGTGGTCGGAGGTTGCCACCACCGAGATGCCCTGCCCGCCGAGCTGCGTGAAGTGCCCCTTGGGACCGGCCGGATTGACGAAGAAGCCGATCTTGTCGCCGCCGACATTCGGGTCCTTGTAGAGGCCGGGGAAGAAGGCGAACCAGTTCATCTGCATCGCGACCTGGCCGGACTTGAAGGCATCAAGCCCTTCCTGCATGTAGGCGTTGGTCATGCCCGGCGCCGTGCAGCACTTGTAGAGCTCCTTGTAGAACTCGAGACCCTTGGCCGCGTCGGCGGAATTGACGATGCCCTGCATCTGGTACGCCTTCTTCGGATTGTCGTAGGCGAAGCCGTAATTGTAGAGCACGTTGGTCACGCCCATCGTGATGCCTTCCGAGCCGCGCTCGGTGAAGATGTAGGCGCCATAGACCTTCTTGCCGTCGATCTCGCGGCCCTGGAAGAACTCCGCGATCTGCTTCAGCTCGTCATAGGTCTTCGGCGGCGCCAGGTCGCGGCCGTACTTGGCCTTGAACGCGGATTGGATCTCGGGCCGCGAGAACCAGTCCTTGCGGTAGGTCCAGCCCACCGCATCGGCCATGGCCGGCAGCGCCCAGTAGTTCGGCGTGTTCTTCGGCCACTGCGAGTAGCCGACGACGGTCGCCGGGACGAAATCGTCCATCGAGATCTTCTCCTTGTCGAAGAAGTCGTTGAGCTTGACGTACCACTTGTTCTCGGCGGCGCCGCCGATCCATTGGCTGTCGCCGATGATCAGGTCGCAGAGCTTGCCGTGCGAGTTTAGCTCGTTGAGGAAGCGATCGGCGTAGCTCGTCCATGGGACGAACTCGTATTTCATCTCGATGCCGGATTGCTTGGTGAAGTCCTTGCCCAGTTCGACCAGTGCGTTGGCCGGATCCCATGCCGCCCAGCACAGTGTGAGCTGCTTGCCTTGTGCTGCGGCTTGCCCGCCGCCGAGACCACCGAGTGCTGCGGCCGCAACGACCGCGGACGCCACCGTACTGCGTAACCATCCCAATCTTCGCATATCCATTTCCTCCCTATCGTTGAAGCACCTAACTCGCCCGCCGTATCCGGTGCCGGATTGACGCCGAGACTTCGAAAACCGAGTTGATGAGCGATGACGGAGAGCGAGACTGAACGCGTCCGGACATCGGGGGTCCGGATGGCGGGGCTCCTCCCACGCATCAGCTCGATGCGCGATGTTTATCGTTTTTGTAATACTAAACGTATTACTAAATTCAGGAACCCGTCAAGCGGGTTTCTTGCGAGCTTGAGGAAGAGCTAGCTGCGCTCTTATTCGCAGGTAAATCGCTGCAGTGCACCAACGCTGATAGCCGACAACGCCCAGCGCCTGGCTCCGCCTGGTGTTTAGTGGACCATTTTACTGAACGTTCAGCGCTTTGACGACCGCCCTGCTCGCTTCGCGTCACCTCGTCAAAGCAAGGCGAACGCTATCGAACGCAGCCGATTGCGGAGGCTGATCAACAGGCGTGTATTGCTTCGCGTGCTGCCGCCACGCATGGGCTGCAAGCGCGAAGCGCGTCCGGTGAAGCCAGAGCGCGCGAGAGCGGACGGAACGATCCAGCGCCTCGCGAACTCCCTCACTGATTCAGGATCGGCGGAATGTCCTTGGCCGCCTTCGGTCCCGGCAGCGAGCTGAGATAGGCATGGATGTCGGCGGCATCCTTGTCCGACAGTACGTCGGCGGAGAATGACGGCATGTCGTTCGGCGCCTCGCGCAGGAAGGCGATGAAGGACTCCACCGGCAGCGCGATCTGCGCCAGCGCAGGCGTCAGATAATTGAAGCGGCCGCCCTGCCCGGCGCGACCGTGGCATTCGAAGCAGCCATCGGCGAGATAAAGCCGCTTGCCGTTGATGGCATCGCCGGCCGGCGCGTCCTCGGCGCGCGATGCAACGACGTTGCCAGTCGCGAAAGCCCCCGCGATCGCTGCGACGGCGGCAAGATGCTTTACGGAAATCTTCATCATCGCCATCTCCGCTTCACCGCTGATCCATCACGACGTCGAGCAGCGCCGGCTGGCCGCTCTTGACCATGGCGATGGCGCGCTTCAGCGCGGGCGCCAGCGCAGTCGGATCGCTGATCGGTCCTTCGCCATAGACGCCGAACCCCTTCGCGACGGTCGCGTAGTCGACGGAGGGATCCTTGATCGTGGTCCCGATATCGGCGTTGGTGATGCCACGGCCATGGCGTGCGGCCATCGCCTGCAGATACATGTATTCCTGATGATAGGCACGGTTGTTGTGCACGATATAAAGCATCGGGATCTGATGGTGAGCGGCCGTCCAGAGCGTCGACGGCACGAACATGAAGTCGCCGTCGCCGCCGATCGCAACCGTCAATCTGCCATGCCGCTTGTTGGCGAGCGCAGCCCCGAGCGAGGCCGGCAGGGTGTAGCCGACACCGCCGCCGCCGGACACGCCGTTCCATTGATACGGCCTGGTGAAATTCCACAGCCGATGCGGCCATGACAGGCCGATCGAGGTGCCGACCAGCGACCAGTCCTCATCCTTGATCTGGCTGTAGAGCTCGGCGCACAGCCGCGCCGTGGTGATCGGGCTCGCGTCCCAGCCGATCGTGGCGTCAAGCTTCGCCTGCTCGACGGCGGCGAGCTTGGCCGCCGCGAGCTTCTTGCCGCGCGCGTCGAACGCGGCCTTGCGTCCCTCGTCGATCCGGCGTTTGACCTGCTCGGTCAGGGCCGGCAGGCTCGCCTCGGCGTCACCGGCGATGTCGAGATCGACCTCCTGATAGCGACCGAGGTCCTGGTAGTTGGCCTTCATGTAAAGGCCGCGGGTGCCGAGCGTGACGATCTTGGCCGTCTTCTTGTAGCGCGGCTCGGACGTCCGCACGATGCGATCGTGGAAATCGCTCAGCGAGCCCCAGATGTCGTTGACCTCCATCGCCAGGATCAGATCGGCCTGCGACAGGATGGAGCGGCGGAACGACTGGTTCAACGGATGGCGCGAGGGAAAATTCATCCGCCCGTAATTGTCGATCACGGCACATTGCAGGGTTTCCGCAAGCTCCACCAGGCGCGGCATGCCGGCGGGCGTGCGCGCCATGCGGTCGCACAGGATCACCGGATTCTCTGCCGCGACCAGCATCATCGCGAGCTCGGCCAGTGCTGCGTCGTCGCCCTGCGGCGCCAGCGCCGGAGCGAATTTCGGGATGCGCAGGCGGTCGCGATTCTCGACCGGGTTCTCCTGCAGCTCCTGATCCAGCGACAGCATCACCGGCGCCATCGGCGGCGTGGTGGATATCTTGTAGGCGCGCAGTGCCGATTCCGCGAAATGCTGCAGCGAGGCCGGCTGGTCGTCCCACTTGACGAAGTCCCGTGTCAGCGCCGCGGGATCGATCGCCGAATGCGGCCATTCGGCGCCCGGCGCACGCTTGTCGGCCTCCATGATGTTGCCGCCCATCACGATGACGGGGACGCGGTCGCACCAGGCGTTGTACATCGCCATCGATGCATGCTGCAGGCCGACTACGCCGTGGCAGATCATGGCGAGCGGCTTGCCCTCGATCTTGGCGTAGCCCTGGCCCATATGCACCGCGATCTCTTCATGCGGACAGGAGATAATCTCCGGCTTCTTGTTGCCACCGTGATTGATGACGGCCTCGTGCAATCCGCGGAAGCTCGAGGCGCAGTTCATCGCGAGGTAATCGATGTCGAGCGTCTTGAGCACGTCGACCATGAAGTCGCCGCCGCTCGAGGTCTGATTGACCGGATCGGCCGGCGGCGGCAGCGCATCCGCAGCCGCAAGCCTCGGGCCCGGGGGCGCGGCTTTGGGACGTTGTTCGGAAATGCCTGGCGGCACGGTGTTGGCGGCGGCAGGGGCCGCCAGAGCCGCCGCACCGGCGACGGTTGCGCCCTTCAGGAAATTTCGGCGGCCGGGATCGAGCGCGCCTGTGCGGCGCGAGTCGCTGCGTTTCGACATGGTGTCCTCTCCGGGAACTTAGACCAGATGCCTACGAGCTCTTTGCTTGTTGGCATCAGTGTCGTCCCGAAGTTCAGCAGCCGTCAATACACAGACGCGTAAGTGTGCAGCTTTTGGCTGAGCTGCTCCGCGAAATTGGCATGGGAAGAGGAAGACGCGCTTCGGCCTAAAGCGCGATGAGATTGAGTTGAATCGTCATCGCGCTTTAGCTTGTTGTTTTGAGCATGATCTTTTCGGAAAACCGCTTCGCACTGTTCCGGATCATGCACTAACGCGCCAGCGCCGCGATCAATTCGACCTCGACCGATGCGTTGCGCGGAAGCTGCGCGACGCCAACGCTCGTCCTGGTGTGCAGTCCCCGTTCCGGACCGAACAGCTCGATGATGAGCTCCGATGCGCCGTCGGCGACCGCGGTCTGACCTTTGAAATCCGCTGCGCTGTGCACGAACACGGTGAGCTTCAGGATCTGCGTGACATGATCGAGCGATCCCAGGTGCGCCTTGATCGCGGCCAATCCGCGGATCAGCGCCAGCCGCGCGCCCCGCTTGGCCTCCTCCAATGTGACATCGCGACCAACCTGGCCGACCACATGCACCTTGTCGCCGTCGCGCGGAAGCTGACCGCTGACATAGATCGTGTCGCCATGGACCACGACCGGCGCATAGGCGCCGCCGGCCGCCGCCGACATCGGCAGCTCGATGTTGAGTTCGTTCAGACGTTGCTCGAGGTTCACGATTGCATACCAGCGAGCTGGCCCTCCTGTCGGATCGCCGCGGCCTTGGTACGAAACGAAGCTCCCTCTGCTGCCGGGCGCTTCTGTTAACCCGGTTCTGCGCGACGCGGCACCTACGAACATGCTCTCGGAGCAATTCTGCTTGTTTCAGCGCTGCGTGAGGCTCTTCCGGCGCGTGGAACATGCCGGCCATGTCTTACCGCCAGACGGGATTCCGCGGCCATATTTTGGCCATAGCCCGTTTCTTAAAGGCCCGTGCGGGCTATGTCCCCGCCTCTGTTTTGCGTCGCCTGGCCGGTGCGGTCGCTTCGCAACCAAATCGCAGATCATCGCTGCGCCCCTCCCAGAATCAGGATGGTCTGCCAACAACAAGAGGACTTTGTAATGCGTAAAACTCTCGCGGCTGTCGCCGTGCTTTTGGCCTTCGCTTCGTCTGCTGCTGAAGCTCGCGGCCGTCATCACCATCATCGGCACACTGCACATTCCGGTCGCCCCGCGGCGTGGTGCGGGTGGTTCATGCGCACGCAGGTCGGCAGCGATCCGGGTCCGCAATACAATCTGGCGCGCTCGTGGGCACGATACGGCAGCAATGCAGGCGGCCCTTCGGTCGGCGCGATCGTCGTCTGGCGTCACCATGTCGGCAAGATCGTGGGCCACGAGAACGGCCAATGGATCGTCCAGAGCGGCAACGACGGGCATGCCGTGCGCACGCGACCGCGCTCGCTGGCCGGCGCCATCGCGTTCCGAAACGCCTACGCTTCGTTCTAAGGGAACTCTCGAACGCTTCTGCTGACATGCAGGCCGGCGACGTTCAGCGGTATACGAACCGTTCATCATCGCGGCTTACGTTCAAGCGGGGTTTCGCCCTGAAGCCCTCAGACGGGCGCCGTCACCTGCGTTGACCTGGTGGCGGCGCCTTTTTCAGGAATGCATTGGTTTGCCTCGGAAACCGAAGAAAATTGCGACCGCCTCCCGGACTGCGCCTTATTGGTCCGCCGCTTACCTGAGTTTCTGCAATGGCGCGGCCGTTTTCGCTGTGACCGGCGGCGTGCTCGGATTTCTGCTCGTCGCCAAGCACTACACGTGAACGACGGCCGGATCGACGGTGCGCGTTTCAGCGCTTTCCGAGACCCTTCAGATACGCGCAGAACATGTCGGCCATCGCGTCGGCGTAGCTCTCGATCTCGGCCTGACTCCGCGGGCCCTCCGAAAAATTCTTGCCGACCGTGCTCATCGTCGTCGAGATGAGGTCGCCCGCCATCGCACGCACGGCGTCCGACGTCTTCGGCAATGCCTCACGCATGAAGACTTCGACGATACGCTCGCCGGATGCCCGCACCTCGCGCGCTTCGGGCGCATCGCGATAGAGCGGCGCGGCATCGTTGAGTGCGACGCGCACCGCGGCCTCCTCGCATTCGGAGCGGATGAAGGCGTGCACCAGCGAACGTAACCGCTGCAATGGCGGCCGCGATCGGTCTTCGAGAATGTTGCGCAGCAGGCTGGAGTTCTGCCGCCACTCATCGCTCTGCAGCCGGAACAGGATCGACGCCTTGTTCGGGAAATATTGGTAGAGCGAGCCGACGCTGACGCCGGCCCGCTCGGCCACCCGCGCCGTGGTGAAGCGCTGCGCGCCCTCCTTGGTCAAAACCTGAACAGCGGCATCGAGAATCGCCGCAACGAGCTCGGCCGAGCGGGCCTGTTGCGGCTGTTTTCGCGAGGAAATTGAAGAGCTTCGCCGTCCGGTCATGAACGCCCTAGGGAATGCGATTAGCGAATGCGACTAATTATTCGTATTTCAAGCGAGGCGCAAGGATGCGCCGATTTTGACCGGAGACCCCCATGACCACCCTCGTTTCACCTGAGTTCGCGGACCTGCTCGACCGCCTGTTCAAGCAAGCTTCCGCCGCGAGGGAAGAAACCCGGCGCGCGGTGGCCGACCTTTCCGACGAGGAGCAGGCGGGCCTGATGCGCAGCAGGACCGACTACCGCGCGCTCTACAGCCGCTTCAACAACGTGCCGCTCGCGGTCTCGCGCGAGACCGGCACGCTGCTCTACATGCTCGCACGGGGTGCGCGGGCGCGGAACATCGTCGAGTTCGGCACCTCGTTCGGCATCTCGACGCTGCACCTCGCCGCCGCGCTGCGCGACAATGGCGGTGGCCGGCTGATCACATCCGAGTTCGAGCCGTCCAAGGTGGCGCGCGCCCGGAATAATCTCGTCGCCGGCGGTCTCCTTGACCTGGTCGAAATCCGCGAGGGCGATGCACTGACGACGCTGCGCGCCGACCTGCCCGAGACGATCGACCTCGTGCTGCTCGACGGCGCCAAGGCGCTCTACCCCGACATCCTCGATCTCATGGAGAACCGCCTGAAGCCGGGCGCCTTCGTCGTCGCCGACAATGCCGATTCCAGCCCGTACTATCTGGCGCGGGTGCGCTCGCCGGCGAACGGCTATTTGTCGGTGCCGTTCGGCGAGGATGTCGAGCTGTCGATGCGGCTGGGCTGACGCCGAAATGCAAGACGCGCGCGATCAGGCTGTCTTGATCTTGTCAACGATGGCAGACAATCGCGCGCGCTTTGCGGCGTCGGTGACCTGCGCAACGGTGGTTTCGAGGTCGTCGAGCACGCTATCGACTTCCCATTTGGCCTTGCCTTCGGCAATCACATCCTCGGCAAGGTCGTCGGCCTTGTCGGCCTCGCCCAAGTCAAATGCCGCAACAAGCAGCGTCGGGCGATACCATCTGTCGGCGATCTGCAGCCGTCTGGCGCGCTCGCAGGCGGCGATAACTGCACGAAGGGCCGTCTGCGCGCGCTCCTCATCGCCTGCTTTTCCCCGCGTCCGATAGAGTCGCGGCAGATTGCTGGAGCAATAATAGGCGTTGAGATCGAGGTCCATTCCCTGCTCATAGCAGTCGATCGCCTTGGAAAGGGCTCCCTTGCGTTCGGATGCACTGGCCGTCGGAGCCTTGGAGAGACGCTTGTAGCGACCACCCATCAGGCCCAAGCGTTCCGGTGTGGGCCCCGCAAGATCAATCAGTGTCTGGATTTCGGCGACGGCCCGAACATCGTCCCCTATCTGGGCAACAGCGAATGCACGATTTTCCTGTACTTCCGGCTGGTTCGCGAAGCGCTTGGGAAGCCCGCGGGTGTAGTCGAGCAGCGCGTTCCAATCCGCGTTGGTATCGACGCAATCGCGCAACAACAGCAACAAAGCGAGGGCCTTCGCGTAGCTTAGGGGTGGATTTCCCTCCGCGGCGACCAACGCCTGCGCGCGCTTCATGCGCTCGGCCTTCGGTGCTGCGCGCACTGCCCGGATTTTGGTCTGGAATTCGGCTTGCTCGGCGAGTTGATCTCGCATGGTTATCGCCTTCTCCGGATCGACCTTGCAGGGATAGCCCGGGATCGATTGGTGCATCGGCGAAACTCCGTCACGACGCGCCTCGATTTGATCCTTGATCGCGCTCTGCACAGCGGTGGCGGTTGCCTCGGTAATCTCTCCCTCGGGCAGCGGATATCGAATGGTTCGCATCTGCGCGACATCGAACAGCGGCTTGGACCAGTCGGCCGCGAGCAGGACACATCCTGTCTCCTGCGATGCATGACGAATACCGACCTCGTAATACACATTGCCGTTCGGGATCGTCATGTCGGCGAGCACCAGATCGGCGAAGTAGAGCCGCTCCAGCATCTCGCTGATAATCAATGCGCTAGTGTCCTGATCAGCGCGCACCGGCTCATACTTGAGCGCCTTGATAACCGGAACGTAGGCACGATCCCACAGCGCGTTGAAATCGATCTCGGCCGGCCCGCGCCCGGGCTCAGCCTGGGTCGGCTTGCGACCGTAAGGCATGATCATGAAACACGACGGCATTTTGCAATTCCTTCAGTCCCATAATTTTTTCGTATCCAGCCAGTAAACCCACGTCGTCTTGCGCCCGGCCTCATCCATCAGATGCTTGGCGCCGCCTGGACCGTCGCCGCCCTCACCGTTCCACAGGCAGATGAAGGCGAGCTTCTTGTCGCCAAATCGCGCGGCGCGTTCGAGCATCCATCGATTGTCGCGCTCGTAGGCGTTTTCACTGGCCGGCAGCGGCCTCAGTTCGTCGGGCATGACATGGAGCGTGGCCTTCGATTTCGCGGCGAAATACCGCGCTCGCCAATTGCCGCCGGCGAAATCGACCGAACCGGCAAGGAACGTTGGTTCATCGAACGGAATATAGATCTCAAGCCGCATGCCCTGCGCGAGTGCAGCTTCCGCAAACAACAGGTCGCCACCGCAGGCGCCGCCGCAAATGGCGAGATCACCTTTGGTGACACCGATCTTCGCAAGTGCGTCGGCAATCGCAGCGGCGGCCGCGGGCTCCTTGTCCGGTGGAAATCGTGGCGTCTTTCGATCTGGCGCATCGATCATGTGACCGCTGAAGAGAACCACCGTGTTCGGTGATTTGGCGTCTTGTTCCGTGGCCATCGCGACACCTCGACTCATGATTGGATCATTGCGTCCAGGTGACGAACCTAACTGAAGGCGAATTCCTTGTCGAAGCGGGGATCAGCGTGTCGTGATGCCGCTCCGCGCGGCATCACGACACGCTGAGATCGAAGGCTAGTGGGAAATGTTCCGGCTTGACCTGCTCCTTCGCGGCGAACTGTCCGATCCCGGCGAGTTCGTCCATGTTCCTCGGGTCGTCCATCGCTGCGACCTTCGCGAGCGCGTCCGACGTCCGATCGATGCTGAGCTTCTCCTTCAGCCAAGCCGTTTCCAGCAGCACATTGAAGCGCGCATAGGTCGCGAGTTGCGGCCCGTTCTGGCTGTCCGCGATCATATCGGTCACCGCGCGATCGATCGGCCATGGCGTCAGGCAGTTGGTCAGCCATTGCAGCATGCCGTGATTGTGCCGGCTGCAATCGTCCATGAGCGATTGCAGCGACCGCACGCCCTGCTCGGTCGCCGGCATGCGGACAATCTGCTCGGTCGAATACGTTGCCTTGAATACGCCGGTACCCGCCGAGATCAGCAGGAGCTTGTCCTTGCCGGTGTGCCACCGGAAGCCGTGGCCATGGAGTGCCGCAAGCATCAGGAGTTGCAGGGCCGGATCGTTGAACGGGCTCACGCCGCCGTCGACAAAGGCGCCGTTGACCGTGTTGCCGTTGCGCGCCGAGATCGTGATCTCCTCGGGCTTGAAATAGGTTGGCGCCGCGGTGCTGGCGCGCACCACCTCGGTCAGCCGCAACGCGCCGTCCTGCCTGGCAAAGGTCGCGTCCGGATGATTGTGCAGCGGCCAGGGACTGCCGGTGTCGAGGCGCTTGGTCATGATCATCAGGCCGGTGCGGATGCGATCGCCGCCGAGCACCGTATCGGCGCCGAGTTGCGCATCGAGCGCGTGCTGCAAGGCGTCGGAATCGAATTTCGGCGCCAGCAGTCCCCGCCGCCAGAATGACTCCTGAAAGATGTCGGCGCCGATCGACCGATAGAGCTTCTTCAGGGCGTCCACGGTCATGCCGCAGGCAAGCCCCGCCGCGATGATCGATCCGGTCGAGGTGCCGCCGATCAGATCGAAGTAGTCGCACAGCAACAGGTCGTTGTTCTTGTGCCGCTCGCGTAACTGCGTCTCAATCGCGGCCAGGTATTCGAGCGTCAGGACGCCGCGGATGCCGCCGCCGTCGAGCGCCAATATCCGCTTTGGTCCGTCGTCACGATCAAGATGCTGCAGCTTGGTCTTCGGCATATTTACCCCCGACTATGACTTTTGCTGATCTCGATACGGTCGACCGATCACGGTCGAAGGCTCAATAGGTCGTGCATCCGGGCGCGAACCACGCCTGGGCCATGAAAATGAAGCGATGCGCCCACGTCGACACATCAGCCGAGTTTCGAAAAGTTTTAGCCAGTCCGCTCCGGAGCACGACAAGCATCGCGCGCCGGCTCCGTGGGCATCTTGCACATGGTACACCCTAAGGTATAGTGAGATACGTCACTCGTTGGCGGCTTTTTCTCTTTCCCGCCCGGCGATCGCAGATTTAAGAGACGAGCTATCATCCTATCCGCGGCAAGACGTGCAGCCGCAGCATTCGGCCGACGAGACGCGGCCAGCCGTCGCATCAAATTCGTGCAGATCGGATTTTGCCGTGCCAAATGATTTCTCGGTCTTTGTCAGCCATCGCAACGAAGACAGATTTCTCGCGCGTCGCTTGAAAGCGCGGCTCGAATATCTCAGCAGCCTGGACGGTCAGCGCTCGGTGGAATGCTTTGTCTGCGAGGAAATTCCCGGCGGCGCGGAATGGCGGCAATGGATGATCGACGACACGGCGAAGGCCGACTGCCTGATCTTCATCCGCACCAACGAACCGCTGTACAACGCAAGTCGTGGACCTCGACGATGACTTCAGCGCCAAGCGAGGGGACGATCTGCTGCAGCGCTATCACGAATGCCTGGAAAACCTCGATTCGATCCTGCGACAGGGCGGCCGCAGGTTCGGCCCGGCCGACCCCTGCGCTCAGATCATCGAGGCGACGCGTTCGAGGCCGATCAGGCGGGCCAGCGAGCGGACCTCGTTCTTCTGATCCTCGCGGAGCTGGAACAGCAGCGGCATCGCCGCCGACTTCAGCTGCTGGACTTCCTCGGAGTCGGGATCGATCGGCATGGTTCCCGAAGCGGGATCGCCCTGGCGCTTGGCGTGGATCTTGCGCGCGACGGCGCGCAGCGCAGTCTCGACCGCCGGCCAGTAATACTCCTGCGAAGACGACAGTTTCAGCCGGTCCTTGATGCCGGCGATCTGCGCATCGCTGAGCAGCGCGTAGGTCTTCTGCACCGGCTTGGCGGCAACCTTTGGCTTCGGCGGGGCAGGGGCGATCTGCGCGGGAGCGGCGGGCTCGGCGATCTGCGGCTGGGCCGCAACGGCAGGGTCGGTGATCGTCGGAAGGCCGATATCGGCAGGCTCAACGGAGGCATAAGCCTGGCGCACGGTATCGGTCGCGCCCGGGATCGCGGCTTGCGCCCGCAGCAGGAGCGGCGATGGGCTGGCGGGAGGCTCGGCAGGCCGCGGCGCCTCGAAGGCAGCGGTCGCGAGCGTCGTGACCGCGAGTTTGTCCTGCTTGCCGGCGCGATTGGCGACCGGTCCAATGTCGGCCTGCGCCGCCGGCAGGCTGTCACGGCCCAAAATGGCTGTTATCGCGGCGCCGGCGAGGAGGAGGCAGGTCAGCGCGGCGAGGGTGATGGCTCTGGTCAAAAACTACTCCATTCCCGGCCGATGTCGCCGCAAACTGCGCGCGAAATGCGGCGCTAGCGTGCCGCGACAGCGCCAAATAGGTGAAATCGTCCCGAAACGGCCCGAAAATCAGGCCGCAGCGTCAAGCTCATAGGCTTCCTGGATGTCGGCCACAATCTCATGCGCCGTCCAGAGGGCACCAGGCTGGACCGAGTGCAGGCTGACGGTCCAGTTGGTGCGGCGGGTGCGCGGCGTGCTGACGATGTCGAATTCAACCTGACGGCACAGCGGATGCCGCTGCAGGGCGTAGAACACGCGGGTCCGGAGATCGTCGAGCGATGCCGGGGTTTTGGCGAGCGCCTCAAAAGCCATGTCGCATTCCCACTACTCCCGGGCGGCCAGCCGCGGCGGCGGACCATCCCGTGGCGCATAGTTGGGACTGGCATGGTTAATGCCGCGTTAAGCGGACAGACGGGACTTGATGGATCAGGCGAGCCGCACCCGCGCGCTCGCCGCCTCGTACTCCGCGATCGTCTGGGCCACGAGTTCGTCGACGCCAAGCACCCCAGTCACCCCTGAGGTGGAGTGACCGCCGCTCCAGATATCACGCCAGCGCTTGGGCCGGCTTTCGCGGGCGCCGATGTCGATGTCCTTGCCGATGTCGATCGCGCCGCGCGCCGGCAGGTCATCGGGATCGAGGCCGGCAGCCTCGATCGAGGGCCGCAGCATGTTGGTCTGCAAGCCGGTGAACGCCGTCGTGAGCAGGATGTCGTCGGCCGTCGCCTCGACCAGCATCTGCTTGTATCTGGCGTCCGCCATGCTCTCGCGCGTCGCGATGAACTTGGTGCCCATGTAGGCGAGATCGCAGCCGAGCGCCTCCGCGGCGCGCAGCGCGTGACCGTCGCTGATGCCGCCGGCCAGCACGATCGGGCCGTCGAAGAAGGCGCGCACCGCACGGACGAACACGAACGGGTTGAGCCAGCCGGTCTGCCCGCCGGCGCCCGCGGTGAGCAGCACGAGCCCGTCGGCGCCGGCTGCTGCCGCGCGCTCTGCATGGCGGATCGAGGCGACATCGGCGAAAACAAGCGCGCCGGCGTCATGCAGCGGTGCGAGCACCGGCGCGGGCGAGCCGACCGAGGTGATCACGAGCTCGGGCTTATGTCGCAACAGCACCGCGAGATCCTGCGCCAGCCGCGTGTTGGAGCGGTGCACGATCAGGTTCGGACAGATCGGCGCCGCCGCGCTGCCGCTTGCATCGGCATGCGCCTGCAGGCGGCGCGCGATGTCGCCGAGCCATGCATCGAGCTGTTCCGTCTCACGGCAATTCACCGTCGGAAACGAGCCGATCACGCCGTTGCGGCAGGCCGCTACCACCAGCTCGACACCCGACACCAGAAACATCGGCGCAGCAATCAGCGGCAACCGGAGGCGATCGCGAAAACGCGAGAGAGGATCAGCGGACAAGTCGTTTCATCCCTGCATCATTGTGTTAGCGTTGCGCCAACATTGGCACGCAAGAGGCCAGAGGCAAAGCGGGAGGAGACCACCAGATGAGCAATCCGCTCTATGCATTTCCGGCGGTGTGCGAGCAGACCTTGCGCGCGCTGGCGCGCTATCCGTCGCGCACGGCCTTCGCATGGCCGGGCGGCTCGCTCAGCTATCAGGGCGCGACCGACCTGATCGGACGGATGCAGAGCGTATTCACGCGACTCGGCTTTGCGCCGGGCACCCGCGTCGCGATGCTCACCGCCAACCGGGCCGACACCTGGTGCGCCGGAGTTGCCGCGCAATTGTCGCGGCTCGCGATCACCTGGCTGCACCCGCTCGGCTCGCTCGACGACCAGCTGTTCCAGATCGAGGATTCCGAGGCCGAGATGCTGATCATCGACGGCATCACGTTTCGGGATCGTGGCGGCGAGCTCGCGGCGAAGGCGGCGAGCCTGAAGACCGTGTTCACGCTCGGCCCGGCGGATTACGGTGCGGACCTGTTGCAGGTCGTCGAGGATGCCGGCAGCGCGACCGCGACGAACTTCGCCCGCGAGGACGACATCTCGACCCTGAACTACACCGGCGGCACGACCGGCAAATCCAAGGGCGCGCTGCGCTATCACCGCGAGTATGGCGGCTTCGCCGCCGCCATCCTCGCCGACTTCGAGATTCCCGAGACGCCGCGCTATCTCACGGTGGCGCCGATCAGCCATGTCGCGGGTACGAAAGTGCTGCCGACGCTGATGCGTGGCGGCACCGTGCACATGCTGAAGGGATTCGATCCGGAGGCCGTGTTCACGACCATCGAGCGCGAGAAGATCAACTTCACGCTGTTCGTGCCGACCATGATCTATGTGATGCTGGACCATCCCGCGCTTCCCAAGACCGACCTCTCCTCGCTCGAGCTGTTGCTCTACGGCGCCTCCGCAATGTCGCCGAGCCGGCTGGTCGAAGGCATCGAGCGCATCGGTCCGGTGTTCTCGCAGCTTTACGGCCAGACCGAATGCTATCCGGTCTCGGTGCTGCGCAAGGCGGACCATGACCCGAAGACGCCGGAGCTGTTCCTGTCCTGCGGCTTCCCGATCGCCGCCTGCCAGGTGAAGATCCTCGATCAGGACGACCAGGAGGTCGCGACCGGCGAGGCCGGAGAGATCTGCGTGCGCGCCACCCATGTGATGGCCGAGTACTGGAAGCGGCCCGACATCACGGCGGAGACGCTGAAGAGCGGCTGGCTGCACACCGGCGACATCGCCCGCAAGGACGAGCGCGGCTACATGTTCATCCTCGACCGCAAGAAGGACATGATCGTCTCCGGCGGCTTCAACATCTTTCCGCGCGAAGTCGAGGACGTGCTGTCGCAGCATGCTGATGTGGCGATGGTTGCCGTGGTCGGCGTGCCCGACGACAAATGGGGCGAGGCCGTCACCGCCGTCGTGGTGGCGCGCGAGGGCACGACGCCGAACGCCGACGAGCTGATCGGCCTCGTCAAGGCAAAGAAGGGCTCGGCACACGCGCCGAAGCAGATCCAGTTCGTCAAGGAGCTGCCGATGACCGGCGTCGGCAAGGTCGACAAGAAGGTGCTGAAGGCGCGCTTCTGGTCCGGCCGCGACCGCATGGTGGGGTGAAGCGACGATCGCGCAAACCTGTCGCCGTCATTGCTTGTGCCGGTCGAGACGCGCAAGGAAGTCGCGAACCAGTGTGGCGATCTCGTCGGTCGCTTCGTCGAGCGCGAAATGTCCCGCATCTAGGATGTGCACTTCGGCTTTCGGTACATCGCCGGCATAGGCGATTGCGCCGGCGACGGTGAACGACGGGTCGTATTTGCCCCAGAGGACGAGGGTTCGCGGCTGCGTCTCGCGAAGCCATTTTTGCCAGAGCGGATAGGAAGCAACGTTGGTCCGGTAATCCAGGAACAGCGTGGCCTGGATGTCGGCCTGGCCCGGTCGGGACAGAAACGCCGATTCGTCGATCCACAGATCCGGATCGTAGCGATCGGGATGCGGGCTCGTGCCGACATGACGCTGGCGGGTCGCTTCGGCGGACGTGAAGTTGGCCTTCAGCTTGTCGAGCTCGCCGGCCGGATCCGCCCAGAATTTCCTGCGCGCTTCCCAAACCGGGCCCAAACCCTGTTCGTGGGCGACCGCGTTCTGGATGATGATGGCGCTGATACGTTCGGGATGGGCAAGTGCCAGGCGGAAGCCGACGGGCCCGCCATAGTCCTGCATGAACAGCACATAGTGACCAAGACCGAGCTTTGTCGCGAACTCGCTCGTCACGCGCGCGAGATTGTCGAAGGTGTATTCAAAATTGGACGGCGCAGGCGCACTGCTGTTGCCGAATCCGGGATAATCAGGGGCGATGATGTGATATTTATCCGCCAGCAGAGGCAGCAGCGGCTCCCACATCCGCGATGAGGAAGGAAACCCGTGCAGCAACAGCACGACCGGTGCATCGGGCGGCCCGGTTTCGCGGTAGAAGATGTTGAGGCCAAGAACCTCCACCGTGTGATACGAAACCGATCGCCGGCTCGATTGCAGGTCGCTTGCCGAAACCTGCATGGCCATGCCGGCGAGAACGGCAGAGATCGCCAGTCGGGTGAATACTTTCATAACGCAGCTCCCACGTGGTGCTCGTCGTTCTTCGACGTGATGTAAGCAACACCCGTGACGCGCTTATCCTCCGGCGCGGCGATCGCGCGCAGATCACGTTTCCGACATTGTCAGCCGCGCGGCCGCGGTTCGCGGCACCGTGTCGAGGCGCCGCGCAAGCGGGGCTTTCAGTGTGACGGGGAGAGATTGGAAGGCGTGGCGAGACTGTCGGCGCCGGCGGCAGTGTGCGGACCAGCACCCTGCCCCAGCAGCTGATCGAGCCGCTCACGCAGCTGATCCTGGTGGTAGGGCTTGGCCAGCCGCGGCAGGTCGACCTGGGTGCCGTCGGGCAGCTCGGCATAGCCGGTGGCGAGCAGCACGACGAGATGCGGGCGCAACTCGCGCGAGGCCGCGGCGAGTTCGAGGCCGGTCATGCCGGGCATCACGTGGTCGGTCATCATCAGGTCGATCTCCTGGTCGCTCCTGAGGATATCGAGGGCGTGCGGTCCGGAATTGGCGCCGATCACGCGGTGACCGAGGTCCTCCAGCATCTCCATGGTCGACATCGCGATCAGCGGATCGTCGTCGACCAGCAGGATCACCGCCGAGCGCCTGATCTTCTGCGCCGCAGGCGCCGGGACCTCCACCGCCGGCACGGCAGTCGCGACCGGCAGCACCAGCACGGCTGTGGTGCCCTTGCCGACCGCGCTCGACAGCTGCAGCGCGCCGCCGAGTTGCACCGCGAGCCCATGCACCATCGACAGGCCGAGCCCGGTCCCCTTGCCCACCGGCTTTGACGAGAAGAACGGTTCGATCGCCCGCTTCAGCACGTCCGGCGGCATGCCGCTGCCGCTGTCAACCACCGACAGCTTCAGGTAATTGCCCGGCTGCAGCGCGGGATCGTTTTTGGCCTGCCAGACAGCGAGGCGGATCTCGATCACGCCGCCATCCGGCATCGCATCGCGCGCATTGATCGCAAGGTTGAGCACGGCTAGCTCGAGCTGATTGGCATCGACGCAAGCCGCCGGCAGTCCGTCCGGGATATCGAGCCGCAGCGCGATACGCGGCCCGAGCGAGCGTTCGAGCAACTCACTCATGTCGCGCACCAGCGCGCCGAGATCGACCGGCACCGCGCGCAGATCCTGCTGCCGTGCGAATGCCAAGAGCCGCTGAGTCAGCGAGGCCCCGCGCTCGGCGCCCTGCAACGCGCCGTCGACCAGCCGGCGCAGGCGCGGATCCTCCGGCATCCGCTTGCGCAGCAGATCGAGATTGCCCATCACCGCCATCAGCAGATTGTTGAAGTCGTGCGCGACGCCGCCGGTGAGCTGGCCGATCGCCTCCATCTTCTGCGCATGGCGAAGCTGTTCCTGCGCCCGCTCGCGCGCGGCGACCTCCTTCATCAGGTCGGCGGTGCGCTGCTCGACCCGCTGCTCCAGCGTCGCGGTGAGTTCGGCGAGCGCGGTGCGCTCCGCGGCGAGCTGCGCCAGCAGCGCCTCGCGCTCGATCTCCGCGGTCTTGCGCGCGGTGATGTCGGAGCAGACCCCGACCAGCGATCGGATGCTGCCGTCGGCCCGGCGCACCGCGCGAGCGCGCACGTCGAGCCAGTGCTGGGTGCCGTCGGGCCAGATGTTGCGATACTCGATCCGGTAGTCCGCGCCGGTGCGCAGCGTTTGCTCGACGGTTTCACTGCGGCGGGCGCGGTCATCGGGATGCACGGCGTCGAGCAGATCCCGATAGGTGAAGGGATCGCGAGGCTTGCGCCCGAAGAAGGTCTTGCAGGTCGGCGACGCCTCGAGCTCGAACTCCGGCAGATGAAGTTCGAGCGCGCCGAGATGGCCGGCATCTAGCGCGGTCTGCAACAGGTCTTCGTTCTCGGTCAGGTCTTCCAGAATCTGGCGGGTCTGGTACTGGCGGCGGCGGCCGCGCACCGCCGCGGCGACCAGGCTCACTAGCGTGGTCGGATGGAACGGCCGCTCGATAAAGGTGACATTGCCGAGCGCGCGGCCGAGCCGCGCCGCTTCGGGATTGCGCTCGGGCCCGCCCTTCTCGCTCATCAGCACGATGGGAAAATCCGACCATGACGGCTGCTCGTTCAGCCAGCGCGTCAGGCCGGCAAGGTCGCCGGTCCTGATCGCCTCATCGGCAATGATGGCAAGGCCGGCCCCGCTTGCGACCTCGCGCTCGAACTCGGCGAGATCGCCGCAGATGTTGGCGTAATAGCCGGCTTCCTTGATCAGGTGGGCAGTCTTGACGGCGTCCCGCTCGCTCGCGGCGAGGATAACCGCGCGTTCCGAGGACGGGCCGGGCTTCACCGCGTGGCTCCGAGCCACCGCGCAGCGCCGATACCACCCGCCCGCAACGGACAGGGCCACCGGACGGCCTTGGCCAGGAAACCGGCGGCGAGATCGATGCGCGTCATGACACCCCCTAACGAGACCAAAACTCGTTGGTGCCGCCAACCGTTCCGGACCCGCAGGGGTATTTTTGTGCACGGGCGGCCGCTGCGGGCCGCCCCTGCACTCCATCGTGGCGGCTGAAGCCGTCCGGCGCTAGCGCCGCTCGATCACCAGGCTCTGGACGGCCCTGCCGAAATAGCCGCGCTGATCGGCGAGCCGCGACATCGCAAGCCCGGCACCGTCAGGCCCGATCCAGGTTTCGCTGTCGAGCAGGACCCAGTCGCCGCGCGGCTCGCGCGCCAAGCTCACGGAGAGATCGGCGTTGATGAAGGTCCACTGGCTGAAATCGAGCGCCGGCGAAACGCCGTTGGAGAAATCCGAAGCGACCACCGCACGCATCGCCTGCGAGACGGCGGAGCCCGCGATCAGCGGCTGGTTGATGCGGAACCAGATCGCGCCTGGACCCAGCACGCCGAAGCGGCCGCGCGCGGCCCGCATCGAAATGTTCTTCGTGAACGGACTGTTCGCGAGGTTGCCCGGCTCGACCATACTTTCGTCGGGGCCCGGCAGATCGACCGGAAGGGCCGCGATATCCAGCGGCAGCTCGGCCGCCTGATGCTTGATCTTCAGCACGGTGGCCGAGACGACGAGAACGCCGTCGGCGAACAGCCTGACGCCGCAGAGCTGGATTTTGCGGCCGTCGCGCAGGACCTCGCTCTGGACCGTCAATGGCGCCACCGGCACAGGACGCATCAGGTCGATCGTGACCCGCGCGATCCGCATCGACACCGGCGCGGGGATCGCTTCGGCAGCCCACACCACCAGCGCGGCCGGCGCGGAACCGTGCTGCATCCGCGGGTCCCATGGACCCGCGGCATCGGGACTGGTGACGACGCGGTCGCCGTCGACGCGAAAGATCGGGTCCATCAAAGCGCCGGATCGACCGCCTCGTCGTATTCCTTCTTGAACCGGGCGATCAGCTCGGCCGCGGGCACCACCTTGGAGATGCTGCCGACGCCCTGGCCGGAGCCCCAGATCTCCTTCCAGGCCTTCGGCTTGGCACGCTCGCCGGAGGAGTCGGTGCCAAAGCTCATCTTCGAGGGATCGGAGGTCGGCAGGTTTTCCGGATCCATACCCGCCGCGACGATCGACGGCTTCAAATAGTTGCCGTGCACGCCGGTGAACAGATTGGAGTAAACAATGTCCTCGGCGGACGAATTGGTGATCATGCTCTTGTAGCCCTCGACCGCGTTTGCCTCCTTGGTCGCGATGAAGGCGGAGCCGATATACGCGAAGTCGGCGCCGATGATGCGCGCGGCGCGAATGGCGCGGCCGTTGGCGATGGTGCCCGACAGCGCGATCGGCCCGTCGAACCACTGCCGCGTCTCCGACACGAACGGGAACGGCGACAGCGTACCGGCATGACCGCCGGCGCCGGCCGCAACCAGGATCAGGCCGTCGGCGCCTTTCTCGATCGCCTTGTGCGCGAACTTCTGGTTGATCACGTCGTGGAACACGATGCCGCCCCAGCCGTGGACGGCCTGGTTGAGCTCCTCGCGCGCGCCGAGCGACGAGATGATCATCGGCACCTTGTGCTTCTCGCAAAGCGCCATGTCGTGATCGAGCCGGTTGTTCGACTTGTGCACGATCTGGTTCACCGCGAACGGCGCCGACGGCCGCTCCGGATGCGCCTTGTCGTAGGCGGCAAGCTCTTCCTTGATCCGGTACAGCCATTCGTCGAGCAGTTCCGGCGGCCGCGCGTTCAGCGCTGGAAACGAGCCGACCACACCGGCCTTGCACTGGGCGATGACGAGATCAGGCACCGAGATGATGAACAGCGGCGCCCCGATCACGGGAAGAGACAGGCGGCCCTTGAACAGAGCAGGCATGGACATTGGCGGCGGATCCTCAAGTTGGTTGGTCTCAATGCTGACCGTCATACCAACAAGGCAATCTTTCCAGTGTCAAGTATTGCGTTATGGCGCTGCAAAAAGGGTGACAAAACCTCATCCACACGCGGCATTTTTCGCAGGCGTATGGCATCCCAGAGGCAATTTTGCCCGCCTTATTGGCAGACTGCCCGCGTCACGAAATTTTCCGTCTTGCAGTCGTTCGGCCCACGCTTGTGGCCCGGCAGATAGACCAGCGGCGAGCATTTCTCGGAGGCGTCGGTGTCGATGCTCTTGCCCTCCTTGAATCCCTTGCTCTGGCACAGCCGGTCGGCGCCGATCTTGCAGTCCGGCGCACCGTTCGAGGCCACCACGCAGGCTGCGCGCCCGGTCACCATCGTCGAGGGGCGCGCGATGTTGGTTAGGTCGTTCATGGTGTCGCTGGGGCTCTTCAGCTGCGGCAGCACCGACTTCGACTTCTCGAACAGCTTTCCGATTTCGTTGATCAGTCCCGGATTCTCGCGCTCGACCGGCGCGGGCGGCAACTCGATCTGCTGCGGCTGGACTTCAACAGGCCGCTGCGCCGGCGACTGCACGCCGAGCGCGGGCGGCGCTGTCTGCGCCCGCGCGCCGTCGGTCGCAGGCAGCGCCATCGACAGCGCAAGGCCCGCCATCGCAACGCACGTCCTGGCGGGATTGAGTCTCGCGAGATTCACCGGTGGTCGATTCCATCAGCCAACGCAGCGACCGTAGTCCGAAGCCGTCCGCGAGCAAAGACGCGAACGGCTAGAACTTTGGTTAGAGCGTTTTCGAGCGAAGTGGGCACCGGTTCGCGTGAAGAAAACGCGTCGAAACAACAAGCTAGAGCTCCGGTTCTGATTTAATCAGAACCGAAGCTCTAGATCAGCTTGAATGCGACGACAAAGCCCAGCACCAGCACGATCGCGCCGAGCGCAACCCACAGGCCGAGCCGCTTCTCGAGCTCGGCGCGGATGACATCGCCATAGCGGTTGAGCAGCACCGCGACGAAGAAGAAGCGGCCGCCGCGTGCGACGATCGAGCACAGGATGAACAGCCAGATGTTGTAGCCGGCAAAGCCCGACGTAATCGTCACGAGCTTGTAGGGGATCGGCGTCAGCCCCTTCACGAGGATGATCACGGCGCCCCACTCGGCATAGGAGGCGCGGAACGCGTCGACCTTGTCGGACAGGCCGTAGAGATGGATCAGCCACTGTCCTAGCGAGTCATAGAGCAGAGCGCCGATCGCGTAGCCGAGCACGCCGCCGGCGACAGACGCGACGGTGCAGACGGCCGCGAACCACCAGGCCCGCTTCGGCCGCGCCAACGACATCGGCAACAGCATGATGTCGGGAGGGATCGGGAAGAAGGAGCTCTCGGCGAAGGCGACGGCGGCGAGAATCCACAGTGCGTAGGGCTTGTCGGCCGCCGCGACGCACCAGTCGTAAATCCGTTTCAACATGGGCGCGATGAACCATCATGGAGCAGATTTGTCCATGCCGGGAATGGATCGAATTTGGTTGATTTACGACTGCCGTTTGCGCAGCCGGTTCTCCAGCGCGACAATTCGACGCCGAACCACCGGAACGGGCGCAGTCTTGGGGACCTTGACCGGCGACTTCGGCAGCTTCTCGGCGATCCCGAGCAGTCGCTCGCGCCGCTCCATCTCGCGCCAGACATCCCCCGGCTTTACGCCGGCCGATGCCCAGAGAACGGTGAGATTGTAGAGCAGGTCCGCGCTCTCGCGGACGACAGCGTCGGGCTTGCCGCTGACGGCGTCGATCACGACCTCGACCGCTTCCTCGGCGAGCTTCTTGGCCATCTTGGCCGGGCCGCGCTGGAACAGCCGTGCCGTGCGCGAAACTGCCGGATCAAGATCCTTGGCCGCGATCACCGCCTGGTAAAGCCGCTCGATCGAATCACTCATCCTTCGACGCTAATCGAAACGCGTCGCCAGCGTGTTAACGGGCGAGCCGGCAACGAAAAATCCACCGGCTTCGCAGCCGGTGGATTCGATCTTTTGTGACAGTTCTGAGAACCGACGACGGTGTCAGTACGGCGTATAAGGCAGTGCCGAGCGGCGCCCGTAATAGCCGTGATAACCATAATACGGTCCGCCGCCGTAATAAGCCGGCCCACCACCATAATAGGCGGGTCCGCCGTAGTAGCCCGGGCCGCCATCGTAGTAGCCATAGGAGTCGTAATAGTCGCGACGGTTCTGGGCTGCGGCGATTGCCAGACCCGTGCCGACGATCCCGGCGAATACGGCCGCAGCGGCCGCGCCACCGCCTCCGCCGCGATAGTAGCGACGGCGCGCGCTGATGTCGGTTGCGCCGCTCGTGCCGTGCGATGTGGTCACGGCCGCCGCCCTGCCCGCCGCAGCAGAGCCCGCGAACGCCATCGTCGGCTCAACGGCCGTCAACGCCACCGCGGCAACCGTTGCCAATGTGGCTGCGCGGCCAATGGACGAAAAAACACCTTTTCGCGCAAACATTGCAGTCATCCTTTGTGGAAGCCGGCCCGACGGGCCTCGATGAGCTAACCACTACCCCTAGATTAGGTTCCCCAAACCGAATGCAAGCTGAACAACCCAGACGTGAGAACATGGCAGTCATCGGCCGTTCACCTTGCCTGGGGCAGAATGCGTGCAAACAACGCTTGAAATTGATGCTTGAATTGCACCCTGCCCTGGCGCATTCGATGTCATGAAGCAGGCGCGGCCGGCGCGGCACTTTGTCTCGCCTCCCGGATGTGATGATGCAGGTAAGTCGGACCACCGTTCTCCGCTGGATACTGGCCGGCATGATCGGCCTTTCGGGCGGCGTGTGGCCGGCCGTCACACCGCTGCGCGCCGGCGATGCGCCGCAGCCGCTCACCATCCAGCTCACGCTCGACCGTCCACTCGATGCTGCCGCGGCCCCGTTCGTGATGGCGTCGGCCGGCGGCCTGTTCAGCGCCGAGGGCCTCAGCGTCGGCACCAACGTCGCCACCAGCTCGGCGGACGCAATCGCGCGCGTCGCCGACGGATCGAGCGATTTCGCCCTTGTCGACATCAACTCGCTGATCCGCTTTCGCGACAAGCCTGGTGCGGCCCCCGTCAAGGCGGTGTTCGTACTGTTCAACCAGGCGCCCTATGCGATCATTGCCCGCAAGAGCCGAGGCATCAAGGCGCTGACCGACATCCAGGGCAAGAACCTCGGCGTCGCCGAGGGCGACCTCTCGATCCGGCTCTGGCCCGCGGTCGCCCGGCAGAACGGCATCAAGCTTGCGAGCGTGAAGCAGAACACGATCAGCGCCGCGGTGCGCGAGCCGATGCTTTCCGCAGGCCAGGTCGATGCCGTCACCGGCTTCTCCTATCTCTCGGCGATCAATCTGCGGGATCGCGGCGTGCCGGCCGACGATCTCGCGGTGCTGCGCTTCGCCGACTTTGGCTGCGAAGCCTATGGCTTTGCCGTGATCGTCAGCCCGCGCCTTGCCGCGGCGAAACCGGACGCGGTGAAAGGCTTCGTGCGCGCCGTGATCGGCGGCACCAACCTCGCGGTCAAGGACCCGGCCCGCGCGGCGAGCGAGGTGGTGAGCCGGATGGACGGCGGCTCGCGCGATCTCGAGCTCGAGCGGCTGGGCGCCATCATCCGCGACAACATCCTGACCGGCGAGGTGAAACGCAACGGCCTCGGCGGCATCGAGCCGGAGCGCTTCGAGCGCTCGCTCGACCAGCTCGCGGAGGACGTCAAATTCCAGAAGCGACCGCACGCCGCCGACATCTTCGACGACCAATTCCTTCCGCCGATCGATGGCCGGCTGGTGAATTGAGAGCATGCGAATGCGTAGGTGACGAGCGGCACCAAATGTTCAACGTCGTCCTGGCGAAAGCCAGGACGACGGCGTTGGGAGCCGCTCGCCGCAATCGCCGTCACCCTGAGCATGACGCGGTGTCACCGCTGGCCCTCGCCCGCGAACCCTGATTAGATTGCATCCCGCCTGACCGGGCGCCCACCGCTGACGAGTCCCGCCGGCATGTCCATGCTTCGCCTCTATACCCGCGTCCTCGAACTGCTCGGCAAGGAGGCGCGGCTCGGCTGGATCCTCGCCGCCGCCAACATGCTGCTCGCCGGCGCGCAATTCGCCGAGCCGGTGCTGTTCGGCAAGATCGTCGACGTGCTGTCCGGCCGGCCGGTCACCGGGCTGTTTGCGACCTCCTCGGCATGGCCGCTGCTCGCGGCCTGGGCGGCATTCGGCCTGTTCACGATCGGCTGCAGCGCGATCGTAGCACTGCAGGCCGACCGGCTCGCGCATCGCCAGCGTCAGGCCGTGCTGACGGACTATTTCGAGCACATCCTGCAGCTGCCGCTGACCTTCCACTCCGGCACCCATTCCGGGCGGCTGATGAAGGTGATGCTGAACGGCACCGACGCGTTGTGGCGGCTCTGGCTCGGCTTCTTCCGCGAGCATTTCGCCGCGATCATGTCGCTGATCGTGCTGCTGCCGCTCGCGCTCTACATCAACTGGCGGCTGGCGATCCTGCTGTTCGCACTCTGCGTCGTGTTCACCGTGCTGACCACGCTGGTGGTGCGCAAGACCTACGGCATGCAGAGCGAGGTCGAGGCCTATTACAGCGACCTCTCGGCGCGCGCCTCCGACGCGCTCGGCAATGTCGCACTGGTGCAGAGCTTCGTGCGGATCGATTCCGAGGTGCAGGGCCTGCGCTACGTCGCCGACAAGCTGCTCGCGGTGCAGATGCCGGTGCTGTCATGGTGGGCGCTGGTCACCGTGATCACGCGCGCCTCGACCACCATCACGGTGCTCGCGATCTTCACCGTCGGCATCGCGCTCCACAACGAAGGCCTCACCACGGTCGGCGAGATCGTGATGTTCGTCTCGTTCGCCACCATGCTGATCCAGAAGCTCGAGCAGGTGGTGAGCTTCATCAACAATGTGTTCATGGAAGCGCCGCGCCTGCAGGAATTCTTCGACGTGCTCGATGCGGTGCCGGCGGTGCGCGACCGGCCCGGTGCGATCGACCCCGGCCGGCTGTCCGGCCTCGTCGAATTCAACGACGTCTCGTTCTCCTATGACGGCAAGCGGCCGGCGATCGAAGATCTCAGCTTCACCGCATTGCCGGGCCAGACCATCGCGCTGGTCGGCTCGACCGGCGCCGGCAAGTCCACCGCGATCGCACTGCTGCATCGCGCGTTCGATCCGCAATCCGGCATCATCAAGATCGACGGCATGGACATACGCGCGATGAAGCTGACGGCGCTGCGGCGGAACATCGGCGTGGTGTTCCAGGAGGCGCTGCTGTTCAACCGTTCGCTCGCTGAGAACCTCCGCGTCGGCAAGCCTGACGCGACCGACGAGGAGCTGCGTACCGCCGCGACACGTGCCCAGGCGCTGGATTTCATCGAGCGCAGCGAAAAGAAGTTCGACACCCATGCCGGCGAGCGCGGCCGCATGCTGTCCGGCGGCGAGCGGCAGCGGCTGTCGATTGCGCGGGCGCTGCTCAAGGATCCGCCGATCCTGATCCTCGACGAGGCGACCAGCGCGCTCGACGCCGTGACTGAGGCCAAGGTGAATGCCGCTCTCGACGAAGTGATGAAGGGCCGCACCACCTTCGTGATCGCGCACCGTCTCTCGACCATCCGCTACGCAACCCGCATCCTGTTGTTCGACCAGGGACGGGTGATCGAAAGCGGAACTTTCGATGAACTGGTGGCGAAAGGCGGCCGTTTTGCCGAACTCGCGCGGGCCCAGTTCATGGTCCAGGAACAGGCGCGCGCCGGCATCGAGGCACCATAATTCTCCCCTTTCCAATTGAGGCGGCTGCCGAAATTCAGCCGATTTCGTCCACGATATAATTGGCCGGCCTCTGTTCTCTGCTGGCAAGCCGGTATAGGGTTTGCATCGCCGCAAAGCGGCGCCGGACACGCTTGAAACCCGTACGTCACATCGCAAGACCTCCTTCTTGAAGGCGGGTCTCAAAGGACCGGAACCGTCGTGTATTTTCCTCGCCCGCTGCGCCCGTCGTTGAAATGGATTCTGGCTACAGCGATGCTTGCCATCGCAACGCCGCAGGTCGCGCAAGCCGAGGCGCTGCTGGTCGTCGAGGCCGACACCGGGAAGGTGCTGCAGGCCGACAATGCGACGATGCCGTGGTATCCGGCCTCGCTCAGCAAGCTGATGACCGCCTATGTGACGCTGAAGGCGGTCAAGGACGGCCGGGTGTCGCTCGACACGCTGCTCACGGTGTCGCCGACCGCGTCATCGCAGTCACCCTCGAAGATGGGGCTTCGGCCCGGCACCCAGGTCACCGTCGACAACGCGCTGAAGATGATGCTGGTGAAGTCGGCCAACGACATGGCCGTGGTGCTGGCCGAGGGCATCGGCGGCTCGATCGACGGCTTTGCCGGCGAAATGAACCAGACGGCGCAGAAGCTCGGCATGACGCAAACGAGCTACGTCAACCCGAACGGCCTGCCCGCCGACGGCCAGATCACCTCGGCGCGCGACATGGCGATCCTCGCCCGCGCCATCATCCGCGATCTGCCGGAATACGAGTATTTCGTCCACATCCCGTCGATCCGCTTCGGCCGCCGCGTCACCCAGAACTTCAACAAGCTGATCGGCCGCTATCCCGGCGCCGACGGCTTCAAGACCGGCTTCATCTGCGCGTCCGGCTACAATCTCGTGGCGTCGGCGACGCGCGACGGCAAGCGACTGATCGCCGTGGTGCTCGGCGCCTCCTCAGGCCGCATGCGCGCGATCCGCGCCGCGCAGCTCCTGGATCGCGGCTTTGCCAATAACGGGCTGGCGTGGCTGCGGCCCTCGCTCGGCACCGTCGACAATCTGGTGCCGATCGATACCACCCCGCCGAACCTGCGCGAGGAGATGTGCGGCGCCAAGCACAAGCGGCCCGCCAGCGACGAGGACGGAGAAGATACCGTCGCCAGCGCCGGCGCGGGCACCAACGGTGACAGCGGCGTGAGCTTCTTCGCCTCGGGCCTGCAGGCCGCGATGCCGACAAAGCCGGCCGACATGCTGGCGCAGCCGGCGGCGGCATCCGAACCGGTCGTGGTTTATACGGGACCGACCAAGACCGGCGCTGCGTTGATCGCCGCGGTCGAGGCCGACACCGAGAAGCTGCAGCCGGCCAAGCGCGCCAAGGGCAAGCACACCCGTGTCGCCGGCAAGAAGCCCGATGCGGCTGACGACGCCAAGGGTGACGTCAAGAACGCCTCCAAGTCGGACAGCAAGCCGGCGGCCAAGCCGGTGCGTCACGCCAACGCCAAGCCGGATGCCGCAGCTGCGAAGCCGGCCGCTGCAAAGCCCGCCGGCAAGCCGGCGGCTGCAAAGCCTGCCGTGAAGCCCAAGGCTGAGAAGCCGAAAGCCGACGCCAAGCCGGCCGGCTAACCGAGCGGGCGGCTCCTTCTATTCTCCAATGCGTCGATAGCGCGCAGCGGCTTGCCATCGGCCGCGGCATCGCTCAATACTGCCCGAAATACCGCGGCCAAGAATAATACGACCAAGGGTCGGAAAAACCGGAAGCAATCCGGGACGCCAGTCAAAATTTGAGAGAGGGAATAACCATTATGGAGCGCATCTGGCTCAAGCATTATCCGGCCGGCGTGCCCGCCGATATCGACGTCACGCAATATTCGTCGCTGGTCGAATTGCTGGAAGAGAGCTTCAGGAAGTTCGCCGATCGCAAGGCGTTCATCTGCATGGACAAGGCGATCACCTATCGCGAGCTCGACGAGATGTCGACCGCGCTCGGCGCCTACCTGCAGAGCAAGGGGCTGCAGAAGGGCGCACGGGTCGCACTGATGATGCCGAACGTGCTGCAATATCCGGTCGCGACTGCCGCCGTGCTGCGTGCCGGCTATGCCGTGGTCAACGTCAATCCGCTCTATACCCCGCGCGAGCTCGAGCATCAGCTCAAGGATTCCGGCGCGGAAGCGATCATCGTGCTGGAGAACTTCGCCACCACCGTGCAGAAGGTGCTGCCTAACACCGCGGTAAAGACCGTGATCGTCGGCAGCATGGGCGACCTGCTCGGCTTCAAGGGCGTCATCGTCAACCTGGTGGTGCGCCGGGTGAAGAAGATGGTGCCGGCCTGGTCGATCCCGGGTGCGGTCAGTTTCAACGAGGCGCTGTCGGCCGGCCGCGGCATGAAGCTCAACAAGCCCGTGCTGACGCGCCAGGACGTCGCCTTCCTGCAATATACCGGCGGCACGACCGGCGTTTCCAAGGGCGCCACGCTGATCCACCAGAACGTGCTCGCCAACGTGCTGCAGAATGACGCCTGGCTGCAGCCGGCGCTGAAGAAGCCGCCGCATGTCGAGCAGCTCTTCATCGTCTGCGCGCTGCCGCTCTATCATATCTTCGCGTTGACCGCGTGCTATTTGCTCGCGGTGCGCGCCGGCGGCGTCAATCTGTTGATCCCGAACCCGCGCGACATGGCGGGCTTCATCAAGGAGCTGTCGAAGTACCAGGTCAACAGCTTCCCGGCGGTCAACACGCTCTACAACGGCCTGTTGAACACGCCCGGCTTCGACAAGCTCGACTTCTCCAAGCTGAAGACCTCGTTCGGCGGCGGCATGGCAACGCAGAAGCCGGTCGCTGAGAAATGGCTGAAGGTCACCGGCTGCGCGCTGTCGGAAGGTTACGGCCTGTCGGAGACCTCACCGACATTGACCTGCAATCCCGCTGACGCGGACGAGTTCTCCGGCTCGATCGGCCTTCCCGTGCCCTCGACCCATCTGTCGATCCGCGACGACGACGGCAACGAGCTGCCGCTCGGCGAGGCCGGCGAGATCTGCGCCAAGGGTCCGCAGGTGATGGCAGGCTACTGGAACAGGCCGGACGAGACCGCACGCGTGATGACCGCGGACGGCTATTTCCGCACTGGCGACATCGGCGTGATGGACGAGCGCGGCTACACCAAGATCGTCGACCGCAAGAAGGACATGATCCTGGTCTCGGGCTTCAACGTCTATCCGAACGAGATCGAGGAAGTGCTCGCGAGCCATCCGGGCGTGCTCGAATGCGCTGTGATCGGCGTGCCCGATGCGAAGTCCGGCGAGGCGGTGAAGGCCTTCGTGGTCAAGAAGGACCCCAACGTCACGGCGGACGACATCATCAAGTTCAGCGCCACCCAGCTCACCGCCTACAAGGTACCGAAGCAGATCGAATTCAGGACCGACCTGCCGAAAACCAATGTCGGCAAGATCCTGCGCCGCGAGCTGCGCGACGAGAAGAAGGCCGCGGCCTAGAGCATAATCCGGAAAAGTGCGAAGCGGTTTTCCGAATAGATTATGCTCAAACAAGAGCCAGGTGATGCGGGCGTTGGACGGACATGACTGACGCTCGCATCGCGACGCCTGCCGACGTCATCGCGTTCTGGCGAAAAGCCGGCCGCGACCGCTGGTACAGGCACGACGACGCCTTCGACGCCGAAATCCGCAGCCGGTTTCTGGCCACCTGGCAGAAGGCGGCTGCCGGCGAATTGTCGTCATGGGAGGGGAGCGACGAGGGCGCGCTGGCGCTGACCATCGTGCTCGACCAGTTTCCGCGAAACCTGTTTCGAGGCGACGCCAGGACCTTTTCAAGTGATGCGCTGGCGCGTGAGGTAGCAAGGCGCGCCATCGACCGCGGCGTCGATGCGCGGACCGCCCCGGTGCTGCGCGAATTCCTCTATCTGCCTTTCGAGCATTCGGAGGACCTCGACGACCAGCAGCGCTGCGTGACGCTGTTCCGGCAATATGACTGCCATCCCGACAATCTGAAATATGCCGAGGACCACGCCGACATCATCCGCCGGTTCGGCCGCTTCCCGCACCGTAACCGGGTGCTGGGCCGGGAAACCACCGCGGAAGAGCAGGCCTTCCTCGACGCCGGCGGGTTTTCCGGCTGATGACGGAACGGTGACTGGAGCCTTTTTCGTTCCGATTGCATCGGAACGGGGCTCCAGATTCTTGTTTTGACGCGTTTTCTTCACGCAAACCGGTACCCGCTTCGCTCGAAAACGCTCTCACCTTCGGCATTGCCGTTCCTGCAGCAGGTCGTATTGTGCGGTCCAACCGCCGGGTTTAAGACAATTCCGCTTCACCGAGGGAGAACAACGATGACGATCAATGTTGGCGACAAGCTGCCGGAAGCCAAGTTTCGCGTAATGACCGCCGAGGGTCCGCAGGTCAAAACCACCGACGACATTTTCAAAGGCAAGAAGGTCGCCCTGTTCGCGGTGCCCGGCGCCTACACTGGCACCTGCCACAAGATGCATCTGCCGAGCATCTTCCTCAACGCCTATGCCTTGAAGAACAAGGGCGTCGACACCATCGCGATCGTCTCGGTCAACGACGCCTTCGTGATGAACGCCTGGAAGCGCGACACCGACCAGCGCGACGAAGCCGTTTTCCTGGCCGACGGCAATGCCGACTTCACCAAGGCGATCGGCATGGAGCTCGACGCTTCCGGCAACGGTCTCGGCATCCGCTCCCACCGCTACTCGATGCTGGTCGAAGACGGCGTGGTGAAGAAGCTCAACAAGGAGCCGGCTCCGGGCAAGGTCGAAGTCTCCGGCGGCGACACCCTGCTCGGGCAGCTCTGAGCTGACGCCGCGCGCACACTGTCGTTGCCCGGCTTGGCCGGGCGACCCAGTACGCCGCGGCCTCACGTTTCAATTACGAACGCCTCTGGAATACTGGATCGCCCGCCTTCGCGGGCGATGACGGTTTTGGGTATGGCGATAGCCGGGCTCGCTGACGCGCCGCCGGCGCTCGCCGCCCTACCCCTTCAACCGCGCCATCGCCACGCCCTCGCGCGCCAGCTCGTCGGCGCGTTCGTTCTCGGCGTGGCCGGCATGGCCCTTGATCCAGTGCCAGCGCACCTCGTGCGGCTTCAGCGCGGCGTCGAGGCGCTGCCACAGCTCGACATTCTTGACCGGTTTCTTGTCGGCGGTACGCCAGCCATTGCGCTTCCAGCCGTGAATCCATCCGGTGATGCCCTGGCGGACATACTGGCTGTCGGTGGTGAGGTCGACCACGCACGGCTTCTTCAGGGCTTCCAGCGCCGAGATTGCCGCCATCAGTTCCATGCGGTTATTGGTGGTGTGCGCCTCGCCGCCCTTCAATTCCTTCTCGACGTCGCCGAATCTGAGGATCGCGCCCCAGCCGCCCGGTCCGGGATTTCCGGAGCAGGCACCATCGGTGAAGACAATCACATGCGGCTTGTCGCTCACGCCACGCATCCTGCCGGCGTGATGCCGTAGTCGCTGAGGCTCGCGACGTTCTGATGGAAGCGCAGCTTGCGGACGTATTCCAGCGGATCCTTCGGCTGCACCAGCGCACCCTCGGGCACGTTGAGGAAATCGACCAGGCGCGTCAGCAGGAAACGCAGCGCGGCGCCGCGCGCGAGCAGCGGCAGCGCGGCCTGTTCCGCCGCCGACAATTGCCGCTCGCGGCCATAGGCATTGAGCAGCGCGCGCGCCTTGGTGACGTTGAAGGAATGATCCGGCTCGAAGCACCAGGCGTTGAGGCAGATCGCGACGTCGTAGGCCAGGATGTCGTTGCAGGCGAACGGAAAGTCGATCAGGCCCGAGACCTTGTCGCTGAGGAAGAAGACGTTGTCGGGAAACAGATCGGCATGGATCACGCCGACCGGCAGATCCGCCGGCCATGCGGCTTCGAGATGATCGAGCTCGCGCGCGATGAAGTCGTGCAGACCCGGCTGCACGCTGTCGGCCCGCGCGGCGGCAAGATTGAACAGCGGCCGCCAGCCGGAGACCGAAAGCGGATTGTTGCGGACCAGCGGAAAGTCGCGGCCGGCCAGATGCATCCTGGCCAGCGCCTCGCCGACGCCGGAGCAATGCGCCACGTTCGGCCGCCGCGGCCACATGCCTTCGAGGAAGTTGATGATCGCCGCGGGCCGGCCGGCGAGGCGGCTGTAGACCTCCCCCTTGCGGTTGCGCGCCGGCTGCGGGCACGACACCCCGCGCTCGGCGAGATGCGCCATCAGCGACAGGAAATACGGCAGGTCGTCCTCCGCCACGCGCTTCTCATAAAGCGTGAGGATGTAGGCGCCCTCGCTGGTGTGCAGCAGGAAGTTCGAATTCTCGACGCCCTCGGCGATGCCCTTGTAGGAGAGCAATTCGCCGATGTCGTAGCTCTTGAGGAATTCCGCGAGGTCTTCGGCGGCAACGTCGGTGTAGACCGCCATATGGTCTATTCCGCGGCGGCAGCGTCGGGCCGCAGCGAACGCGGCAGCGGGAAGAACTCGTTCTCTTCCGCGGCCGAGACCGTCTCCACGTGAAGCTCGAAGCGCTCGGCGAAGGCGCCCATGATCTCCTCGACGATCACTTCCGGCGCCGAGGCGCCTGCGGTGATGCCGAGGCTCTTGATGCCTTCAAACCTGCTCCAGTCGATGTCGCTGGCACGTTGGGCAAGAATCGCAATGGGGCAGCCCTCGCGCTCGGCGACCTCGCGCAGGCGCTGCGAGTTCGACGAGTTCGGCGCACCGACCACGATCAGGGCATCGACCACCGGCGCCACCTTCTTGACCGCGAGCTGGCGATTGGTCGTGGCGTAGCAGATGTCTTCCTTGTGCGGACCGTTGACGTTCGGGAAGCGCTCCTTGAGCAGCGCCACGATCTCCGCGGTGTCGTCGATCGACAGCGTGGTCTGGGTCACGAAGGCGAGGTTGTCGGGATCCTTCGGGACGAAGGTTTTGGCATCCTCTGCGGTCTCGATGAGGGTCACGGCGCCCTCTGGCAGCTGACCCAGGGTGCCGACCACCTCGGGGTGATGGGAGTGCCCGATCAGCAGGATCTCGCGGCCGCGCTTGAAATGGATGGCCGCCTCGCGGTGGACCTTGGTCACCAGCGGGCAGGTCGCGTCCAGCGAGAAGAAATTGCGGGATTTGGCCTCGGCCGGAACCGACTTGGGAACGCCATGGGCCGAAAACACCACCGGCGCATTGGTATCGTCGGGGATTTCGGCCAGTTCCTCGACGAAAATGGCGCCTTTGGTCTTCAGGCTGTCGACCACATACTTGTTATGGACGATTTCGTGCCGGACGTAGACCGGGGCACCATAAATGGTGAGCGCGCGCTCGACCGTATCGATGGCGCGGACCACCCCGGCGCAAAAGCCGCGGGGGGAACAAAGCACGATTCTAAGATCGGGTTTTTTCGCTGACATCAGGCTGTCTCGGGGCAATCTCGGGACCGAATCACCCCTCGCCGGCGGGCGGGGAACGGCCAGTTAGGATAAGGACTTGGGACTGCTTTCGGGCGCTGTCAAGGCGATTTTGCTGGCCCATTGCGCCATTCCCCCCAGAGGGCTTATATAGGCCCTATAATTCCCGTCATCGCCGATGACTACCAGCTTCGCCTCTACAGAGGTGGGCGAAGCACAAAGGAGATTTGCCATGAGCAACGCACCGCTGATGCCGAAGGCGACTGCCGTGTGGTTGGTCGATAATACCGCCCTGACGTTCGATCAGGTGGCCGATTTCACCAAAATGCACCCCCTGGAGGTACGCGCCATCGCCGACGGCGACGCCGCCCAGGGCATCAAGGGCATGGACCCGATTTCGAACGGCCAGCTCACCCGCGAGGAGATCGAGCGCGGCGAGCGGGACCAGAACTACCGCCTCAGGCTCCAGGAGAGCAAGGTGGTGCTGCCGACCGCCGCCAAGAAGAAGGGCCCGCGCTATACCCCGGTGTCGCGCCGCCACGAGCGGCCGAGCGCGATCCTCTGGCTGGTGCGCAACCACCCCGAGCTGAAGGACGCCCAGATCATGCGTCTGGTCGGCACCACCAAGACCACGATCGCGAGCGTGCGCGACCGCACCCACTGGAACGCCTCGACCCTGACCCCGATGGACCCGGTGACGCTCGGCCTGTGCTCGCAGATCGAGCTCGATTTCGAGGTGCAGCGCGCCGCCAAGGAGAAGCCGACCACGACCGTCTACGGCGGCGCCACGCTGCTGCCGGCCTCCGAGACCACGCGCAAGGACGAGCTCGACGATCAGCCGATCGAGCGGCACGACGATCTCAACGTCGATGCCGTGTTCGCCAAGCTGAAGACGATCGGCGGCAAGAAGGCCGACGACGACGAATAAAGCGCCGGCTCCGTTTATCGAAGACGCAATACAAAACGCGGCGGGCAACCCGCCGCGTTTTTGTTTGCGGCACGCGCAGCCTTGGTCCCGCGAGCGGCGCGCCGGGGACCGCTTTGGCCTACCCGAACGAGAAACGCCGGTGGGCGAAGTCGAGCAGCGGACGTTCGAAATAGCGATAGCTCAGGGCGCACAGGGCGAACGTCAGCGCGAGCGCGGCGAAGGTCAGCGAGATGCCGGCGAGGCTCCCGACCGTCCTCGGTTGATGCAGCACGGCGAACAGCAGGTACAGGATGACGTGGTGGGTGAGATACGCCGCGTAGGACGTCCTGGCGAAGAAGGTCGCGACCGAACTGCGCAGGATTGCGAGTTTTGGCGAGCCGCGATTTTCCAGTACGACGAACAGCAGGGAACCAAAGAAGATCTCGACCTGCGTGTGCGAGAACGCCACCGACCAGCGCTTCCATCCGAACAGCCACAGCAGCGGAAGCGAAATGCTCGACCATTTGAGGATGGCGGCGACGCGTCTGGAGACCTCGGCATCCGGCTTGCGATAGAGGCGCCACCAGGCGATCAGCGCCCCGATCGCCAGCGAATCGATCCTGAATTGCGGCAGCACGTACCAGCCATAGGCGTCCGGCAGCGCGCTATCGATCAGGCGTCCGATCGGGCAGATCAGGATCGGCACGAGCAGGATCGCGAACAGCCGCTCGGACGGGATGTTCCGGACCAGCAACGGAAACAGCAGATAGAACTGCTCTTCGATCGCGAGCGACCAGGTTACGGCCAGAAAGTAAGCGCCATCGGTCTGCGCCTTGGCCATGCCGAAGTTCTGCAAGCCGAACAGATACAGCCAGCCGGGCACGCCCCTGGTGTCGAACAGATCGGGGCTTAGCGAAAAATACCAGCCGATCAGAGCGCAAGCGCACATCAGGTAGTAGAGCGGCCAGATGCGAAACGCGCGCCTGCCGTAGAAGGCCGAGTAATATCGTTCGGCCGCGCGGTGGCGCAGCAAAATATCCGTGATGAGATAGCCGGACAGGATGAAGAACAGGTCGACGCCGAAGCGGCCGACATGCAGCAACCTCCACGGCCAGCCCTGCGGACCGTCCGGCGCGCCGAAATAGTGCCAGATGACGACGATCAGCAGTGCGATCGCGCGCAGCCCGTCGAGCTCACCGATCCTGTCACGCTGCAACGCGAGCTCGCCTTCCACAAGCACAGGACCTGGTCTCATTCAAACGGCCGAGCCGATAGCTCAAGGGAATTCGGCGGGGCGACTAATGCACGTCGGGATGGTTCATCATGTATTCGCCGAGATCGCGCTGCCGACGATCGGAGCGGACTTCAGCATTCTGGCGCTGGACGTCGCGGTCCTTGCGGCAGGCGACATATTCCGCTGAACCGACTGCGACCTTGCCGCCGGCCTGGCAGTACTGGTCGTCGTCGCCCATGCTCTCCGCGATCGGCGATCGGCCGCGCTCGAGGCAGCCTGCCAGGAGCGGCAAAGCGAGCAGCAATGCGAGGGGCGCGCGTGCGGAAATGGATCGCATCCGGTGGGTCCGTATCTCGTGGCATGTGACAGGGAAGGCCGGGATGACCCGGCAATCCATCAAAATCAAGGCCATTTTGCTTCCGAATGCGCAGGTCTTGTTCCGCGCGTGGCGACCTCAGGCGCGGGAAGTGCCAGCGCTCCCTCGCCCCGCCCTTGCGGGGATCGGGTTGGGGTGAGGGCCGCCTCCACAAAATGAACGCAGCGAGTGTGCTGAAACTCCCCCTCACCCGGATCGCATTGCCATGCGATCCGGCCTCTCCCCGCAGGCGGGGCGAGGCGACTAGAGCTACGCCTTGCCCTTCAACGCTTCGCCGATTTCGTCGAGCACCTTCGGATCCTCGATGGTCGCCGGCATGGTCCAGGACTCGCCGTCGGCGATCTTCTTGATGGTGCCGCGCAGGATCTTGCCTGAGCGAGTCTTCGGCAGCCGCCCGACCGTGATCGCGAGCTTGAACGCTGCGACCGGTCCGAGTTTGTCGCGCACCAGCGCCACGACTTCCTTCTCGACCTGATCCGGCGCCTTGGTGACGCCGGCCTTCAGCACCAGGAAGCCGCAGGGCACCTCGCCCTTGATCGCATCCTTGACGCCGAGCACGGCGCATTCGGCGACGTCGGGATGCGAGGCGAGGATCTCCTCCATGCCGCCGGTGGAGAGCCGGTGGCCGGCGACATTGATGATGTCGTCGGTGCGGCCCATCACCCAGACATAGCCGTCCGCATCCTTGTAGCCGGCGTCCGAGGTCTTGTAGTAGCCGGGAAATTCCGAGAGATAGGCGTCCCTGAAGCGATCATCCTGCTGCCATAGCGTCGGCAGACAGGCCGGCGGCATCGGCAGCTTGATCACGATCGAGCCCATGGTGCCCGCGGGCACCGGCTTTGCCGCCTCGTCGACGATGTCGACCTGATAACCCGGCATCGGCACCGTCGGCGAACCGTGCTTGACCGGCAGCATGCCGAGCCCGATCGGATTGCCGGCGATGCACCAGCCGGTCTCAGTCTGCCACCAGTGGTCGATGACCGGCACCTTGAGCTGCTGCTCGGCCCACTCCACCGTCGGTGGATCGGCGCGCTCTCCGGCAAGGAACAGCGTGCGGAAGCGCGAGAGATCGTAGCTTTTCAGCAGCTTGCCTTCGGGGTCTTCCTTCTTGATCGCGCGAAACGCGGTCGGCGCGGTGAAGAAGGCGACCGCCTTGTGCTCCGAGATCACGCGCCAGAATGCGCCGGCATCCGGCGTGCCGACCGGCTTGCCCTCATACATGATCGTGGTCGCGCCGTGGATCAGTGGGCCATAGACGATGTAGGAGTGGCCGACCACCCAGCCGATGTCGGAGCCGCACCACCAGATCTCACCGGGCTTCACGCCGTAGAGATTTTCCATCGACCATTTCAGCGCGACGAGATGGCCGCCATTGTCGCGCACGACGCCCTTCGGGATTCCGGTCGTGCCCGAGGTGTAGAGGATGTAGAGCGGATCGGTCGCGGCAACCGGCACACAGGGCGCGGCCTTGCCGGCATCGAGCGCGGCATGGCGCAACGTTGCCCAGTCATGGTCGCGGCCCGCGCTGAGCTCGCACGCCTGCTGCGGCCGCTGCAGGATGATGCAGGTGTCGGGCTTGGCGCCGGCGAGGCGGATCGCTTCGTCGAGCAGCGGCTTGTATTGCACGATGCGGCCGGGCTCGATGCCACAGCTCGCCGAGAAGATCAGCTTGGGCTTGGCGTCGTCGATGCGGGTCGCGAGCTCCTTGGCTGCGAAGCCGCCGAACACCACGCTATGCACCGCGCCGATCCGCGCGCAGGCCAGCATTGCGACGACGGCTTCCGGCACCATCGGCATGTAGAGGATGACGCGATCACCCTTGGCCACGCCGAAATCCTGCATGACCGCGGCAAGCGCCTGCACCTCCTTCAGGAGCTCGGAATAGGTGAACTTGGTGATCGAATTGGTGAGCGGGGAATCGTGGATCAGCGCGACCTGGTCGGCGCGGCCGCCGGCGACATGGCGATCCAGCGCGTTGTAGCAGGTGTTGACCACGGCCCCGGCGAACCAGCGTCCGTACGCGCCGATCGATGGATCGAAGATTTTCTTCGCCGGCTCGATCCAGTCAATCTCACGCGCCGCGTCCGCCCAAAAGCCCTCGGGATCTCGAAGCGAACGGGCATACACCTCATGATACCGGCTCTTTTGCTGGACGTTCATTGCGCTTCTCCCTCGCCTCCATCGCCGCGGTCAGCATGACGAATATGGATGGTTGGCTCTCTTTGACGGTCATTGTCATGGGCCCGACCGATAATTCAAGCCGTAAACTAACCGACGTTAGCACTAGTAGCCGTCGGCACCGTTGATCTGCCGCAACCGCTCGCGCATCGCCTTTTGCAGGTCATAGCCAGGCTTGCCAAATTCCGCGTTGCGGCGCGCGATGAACTGATCCTGCGCACGCTGCAACTCGCGCCCCTGGCGCGGGTCCTGCGCCTCGCGCACCGTGCGGAACGTCGATGCGCCGATCTCGCGATCGAGATCGGCAAGTTCGGGATTGGCACAGATCGCCTTCTCCACCGGCCGCCGCGCCTTGCGGCAATCGAAGCTCGGCTTGCCGGCGACCGCCATCATGGCGCCGATCCGCTCCAGTTCCAGCGACAGCGATTTGTAGTTGGCCCTGGCGACGGCGTGATCGGGGTTGAGCTTGACGGCGGCGCCGAAATCCATGATCGCCTTCGGCCGGTCGCCCTTGCGGCGCCACAGCTCGCCGCGCGCATTGTGGGCGTCGGCAAGCGATGGATCGAGCCTAAGGACGGTGTCGTAGTCTGCGATCGCGCGGTCGATCATCTGCTTGCGGTCATAAGCGCTCGCGCGCGCCAGGAGCGCCTTGACGCGGTCCGGCTTGGCCACCTTCTCATTGTCGATCAGCGCGCCGCAGGCCTCGATGGTCTTGTCATCATCCGCCGCAGCGGCAGCAGCGATGCAGGGTCCGGCATCGGCCTGAACATCCTTGCCTGGCTCGCTGCCGGCCGCGCGCGCGACGCCTGATGTCAACGCGCCCGACAGGGAAACGCACAACAGCGCCAGAGCCAGATTGCGGACCAGATTGAAAGCCATATCAGCAGAGCTACGTCGCATTCCGATTGCCGACAAGACGTCGTTCTCCCGCACCTGGCCGCCGACCTCTGATGACCGGCGGCGCCATTTGCCGCAAAACCACACGCTGGATTATACGTCAATTGCGACGATCGGCTGCACTTGGAGCCACGCTTGAAGCCGTACTTGAAGCCGTACTTGAAGCCGTACCTGGGGGTTCGCCTTGCTGACATTCGAATGGATCATCGGCCTGTTGCTCGCGGCGGTGGCACTGTCGGCATTGGCGCGGCGGATCAAAGTGCCCTACCCGACCTTTCTTGCGCTCGGCGGCGTGCTGCTGACCCTGCTGCCATGGGCCCCGACCTGGGCACTGGAACCGAAACTGGCGCTGGCGCTGTTCGTGGCACCAGTGCTGCTCGATGCCGCCTACGACACCTCGCTGCGCGATCTCCGCAACAACTGGCTGCCGGTCTCGACGCTGGTGGTGGTCGCGGTCGGCGTCACCACGGCGGCGGTCGCCGTGGTCGCGCACTGGCTGCGCCCGGACATGCCCTGGCCGGTCGCGATCGCGCTCGGTGCCATCGTGGCGCCGCCCGACGCGGCTGCGGCCACCGCGATCGTGCGCCAGGTCAACCTGCCCTACCGGATCCAGAAGATCCTCGAAGGCGAGAGCCTGCTCAACGATGCCACGTCGCTGTTGATCTATCGCGTCGCGGTCGGCCTCGTCGCCGCCGAGCACATGAAGATCCGCGAATTCGTGCCGTCGATCGCGGTCGCGTTGGTCGGCAGCCTCGCCGCCGGCTATTTGTTCGCGCGGGTCTGGATGATGATCACCCGCCGCATCACCGAGGCTCCGAGCGCGATCATCACGCAATTCGGCGGCACCTTCATGGTGTGGATCGTCGCCGAGCATCTCGGCCTGTCCGGCATCCTCACCATCATCGCCTATGCGATCACCATCGCCCGCACCGCGCCGGCCCGCACCTCCGCGCGGCTGCGCGTATCGTCCTATGCGGTATGGGAGACCGTCGTGTTCGTGCTCAACGTGCTCGCTTTCATGCTGATCGGCCTGCAATTGCGCCCGATCTGGTCCGAGCTCGACGCCGAGGTGCGGTGGAAATATTGCAGCTTCGCCGCCGCGATCCTCGCCGTCGTGATCCTCGCCCGCATCCTCTGGGTGATGCCCTACGGCGCGCTGCTGCGCCTGCTGAAGTCACGCGACCTGCTGCCCGCCCATGTGGTGGAGGCCGTGCCGACCTTGAAGCGCGGCTTCATCGTGTCGTGGTGCGGGATGCGCGGTATCGTGACGCTGGCCGCCGCGTTTGCACTGCCTGAATGGTTTCCGTACCGAGACCTGATCCTGCTGACGGCGTTTGCCGTGGTGCTGGGCTCGCTCGTGATCCAGGGGCTGACCTTGCGGCCGCTGATCCTGGCACTGAATTTCGATGACGACGATCCGGTCGGACGCGAGGCGGCCCATGCTCGCGGCGTGGTGTTTCGTGCAGCGCTCGAGGAGATCGACGCCGACCCGTCGGAAGAAGCCGAGATCCTCCGGCTCGAATACCGCGCCGTGCTCATGCGTGCGGAGAACGACCCCGACGGCGGCCTGACCTCACGCGAGCTGCCGTCGGATCCGATCCGCCGCCGCGCCATCGCGGCGGCGCGCCAGGCGCTGCTCAATCTGCGTCGCACCGAGACCATCGGCGACGACGCATTCCATCTGGTCGAGGAGGAGCTCGACCGCGCCGAGCTCAGCGTCGAGGCGTGATACCCTTGGCTCCTTAGGCGCCCGACTTCGAGGTGATGCCGCCGTCGACCACGAGCTCGATGCCGGTAACATATTTCGATTCGTCCGACGCCAGGAACAGCGCGGCATTGGCGACGTCCCAGGCGTCGCCCATGTGGCCCATCGGCACCTGCGCATCGCGGGCGCGCCACATCGCCTCGACATCGCCCTTGGCGTAGCTCTGCGCCAGCCCCGCCGAATGTTCGACCATCGGCGTCTTCATCAATCCCGGCAGGATCGCGTTGACGCGCACATGCCTGGAGGCAAACTCGACCGCAGTCGAGCGCGTCATCTGGTTCATCGCCGCCTTGCTCGCATTGTAGCTGACATAGGAAATGCCGACATGGCGGATCGAAGCGATCGAGGAGATGTTGATGATCGAGCCGCCGCCCTGCTTGATCATGACCGGAATGACGTGCTTCATCGAAAAATAGGCGCTCTTGAGGTTGACCGCGAAGACGCGATCCCACTCGGCTTCCGCAACTTCCACCACGCTGCCGACCTCGGCGATGCCGACATTGTTGTCGAGCACGTCGATGCGGCCATAGGTCTTCAGGCCGGCCGCGACCATCGCCTTGACCTCGCCGGCGCGCGAGACGTCGGCGGTGAACGCGGCCGCCTTGCCACCCTCGCCGGTGATGATCTTGACCGTCTCCTCGGCCGCGGCGCCGTTGCGATCGACGCAGAACACGCTGGCGCCCTCGCGCGCGAAGGTGACGGCGGTCGCCTTGCCATTGCCCCAGCCAGGCCCGATCGAGCCCGCCCCGACCACCATCGCAACCTTGCCCTTGAGCCGATCCATCGCCTGTTCTCCCTTGTTGTTGTCATTGTAGCCGGATGAGCGGAGCGACACCCGGGGGCGGTGTCCCCGCCTATCGCTCCGCTCATCCGGGCTACGGATTCTCGCAAGCTCTCATCGTCGTGACATTAGCACCGATCGGATGCCCGAAAATCTCCGATAGCGTCTGGCAGCGTCCCGCGTGGCACAGGTGCCATTCGCCCGCTGCGTCGGAATTGCCGAGCACGACCTCCGGCCTTGGCGTGGGCTGCGGCGACCATTGAAACCAGCCGCCAATGAGCCGCGCCTCCGGCGGCGGCTCCATGCCGGCGCCCGTTCCCTTGATGCGTGCCCGCTGCAGCGTGAGCCCGGCCGGCGCGACCTGCCAGTCTTCCTGCCAGGCGGTCTTCTCGATCGAATGCGTCCAGGCGAGCGTGAACGCCGCAATCGACAGCGCCTTCACGACACCGGCGGATGCGAGGCAGAGACTCAAGCCGCCGCCACCGCGTTGCGCGGACGCTGCCGCCATTGCCACAGCACGACAGCAGCCGCGAGCGTGAAGCCCGCCGTATCCGAGAATTGGAAGTCCCCGAGCAGGCAGAGCGCGGCCCCGAAGGCAACTGCGATCTCGATCAGGTTCAGCCGCGTGAACAGGAAGCCGATCGCGACGATGCCGAACAGAGCGATCGCCACCAGCGCCTTGAAGGTCGCCAGCGCCACCGCACCGTAGAAGCCGAGTCGCGCCTGCATCGGATCGCCGGCCTGCAGCATCAGCGCGGGCGAATAGACGAAGATGAAGGGGATGACGTAGCCGGCCAGCGCGATCCGCATCGCCTCCCAGCCGATCTTGTCCGGATTCTCCTTGGCGATCGGTGCCGCCGCCAATGCCGCGAGCGCCACCGGCGGCGAGAGGTCGGCCATGATGCCGTAGTAGAACGCAAACATGTGGCTTGCGATCAAGGGCACGCCGAGCTTGGCGAGCGCGGGCGCCGCCAGCGCCGCGGTGATGATGTAGGTCGGGATCGTCGGGATGCCGGTGCCGAGCAGGATCGACAGCAGCATGGTCATGATCAACGCCAGGAACAGGCTCTTGGCGCCGAGCCCGATGATCCAGCTGCCGAAGATGGTGCCGACGCCGGTCTGCGTCATCATGCCGATGATGGTGCCGACGATGGCGCAGGCCATGCCAACGGTCAGCGCCGACTTGGCGCTGTCGGCGAGCGAGTCACGGCAGGCTCTGAGCGTGGCGCGGCCGCCGCGCGTGATCGCAGCGATGACCATCAGACCAACGACGACGCTGGCGACCGGAACGATCTCGAGCCCGTGGCGCGACACCGCGGCAACCACCAGCGCGAGGCCGATCCAGAAGATGTAGCGCACGACGGTGTTGGAGAAGCCGAGCGTGATGCTGGCGCCGAGGATCAGCGCGACCGTCAGCGCGAGCCCCATGCTGCCGGCATAGAGCGGCGTGAAGCCTTCGAACAGCATGTAGACCAGCGCCGCGAGCGGCAACACGAGATACCAGCGGGCGACCAGCGCCTTCCAGGCGCTCGGGATCTCCGAGCGCTTCATGCCGACGAGGCCATGCTTGCCGGCTTCCAGATGCACCATCCAGAACGCCGAGGCGAAATACAGGATCGCCGGAATCACGGCCGCCTTGACGATCTCCGAATAGGGCACGCCGAGCGTCTCGGCCATGATGAAGGCGACCGCGCCCATCACCGGCGGCATGATCTGGCCGCCCATCGAGGCAGTCGCCTCGACACCGGCGGCGAACGCGCGGCGATAGCCGAACTTGATCATCAAGGGAATCGTGAACTGGCCGACGGTGACGACATTGGCGACGCCGGAGCCCGAGATCGTGCCCATCATGCCGGAGGCGAACACCGCGACCTTGGCCGGGCCGCCGCGGGTGCGGCCGAACAGGCCGAGCGAGACGTCGGTGAACAGCTGGATCATCCCGGCGCGCTCCAGGAACGAGCCGAACAGGATGAACAGGAAGATATAGGTCGCCGAGACGTAGATCGGCACGCCGTAGAAGCCTTCGGTCCCGAACGAGAGATGGGTGACGATCTGGTCGAAGTCATAGCCGCGATGGTTAAACGGCGACGGCAGATATTGTCCGAAGAACCAGTAGAGCAGACAGGCGCCGCACATCAGCGGCAGCGCCGCTCCCATCAGCCGGCGTGTGCCCTCGAAGATCAGGATCGCGAGCAGCGTGCCGACCGCCAGGTCCATGTGGGTCGGATCGCCGTCGCGGGCGATCAGGTCGGCATAGAAGATCCACTGATAGAGCCCGCAGAGGAAGCCGCTCGCGCCGACGATCCAGCTCACCGCGCGGCCGAAATCGGTCTTGGCGGTGAAGTTGCCGATCAGGCCGAAGGTCAGCAGGATCAGGAAGCCGACATGGACGCCGCGCACCACCTGGCTCGGCAAATAATTGAAAGCCGCGACATAGAGCTGGAACACCGCGAAGGCGAGACCGATGGCATAGGCCAGATGCCCCCAGGCGCCCGGGCCGAAACCTTCCGGAAAGCCATGCTCGAAATTGTCGAATTCAACCTTGATGGGCTGCTCGCCCGCAACCTGCTGCTGCATATGATTAGTCCCCCGCCGTGCCCGCGACGCTTATATCCACTGAGTCCGCTTACCGAAAGCCGCGTCACGAAAACGCACCCCGTCATTGCGAGCGAAGCGAAGCAATCCATCGCGCCGCAAGCGGAGGAATGGATTGCCTCGTCGCTTCGCCCCTCGCAATGACGGTGAGGAATAGGTGGCCCTCTCCTACTTGATCAGGCCCTTTTCCTTGTAATAGCGGATCGCGCCGGGATGCAGCGGCACCGGGCTGCCGGTCGCAGCGGTCGCGAGCTTGATCTCCTTGCCCGCGGCGTGGGCATTGGCGAGTTCCGGCAGCGATTCGTAGACCAGCTTGGTCATCTGGTAGGCGAGATCGTCCGACACCGCGCTCGAGGTGACGAGGTAGTTCACGACCGCCGCGGTCGGCACGTCCTTGTCCTGGCCGGTATAGGTGTTGGCCGGAATGATCACGGAGACGAAGGGCGGGCCGATCTTGTCGACGGTCTCCTTCGGGACGGCGACCACAGTGATCTCGCCCGAGGTCGAGAGGTCCTTCAGCGAGGCGACGCCGAGGCCGGCGGACTGCAGCGTGGCGGCGAGCTGGCGGTTCTTCATCAGGTCGACCGATTCGGCGAACGGCAGATACTCGACCTTGCCGAGATCCTTGTAGCTCATGCCGGCGGCCGCGAGGATCGCGCGCGAATTGAGCTCGGTGCCGGATTTCGGCGCGCCGACCGACAGGCTCTTGCCCTTGAGATCGGCGAGCGTCTTGATGCCGCTTTCGGCGGTGGCGACGATCTGGATGTAGTTCGGATAGATCGCGCCGATGGTGCGCAGCTTGTCGAGCTTGGTCTTGAAGCCGGCCTCGGCGTCGCCTTCCCAGGCCGCCTTCAGCGAATCGCCGAGCGTGAAGGCGATCTCGCCGCGGCCCTGCTGCAGCAGCACCAGGTTCTCCACCGAGGCCTTGGTCGCCTGCACCTGGGTCTTCACGTCAGGGATCTTGTCGCCGTAGATCTTCCCGATCGCGACGCCGAGCGGATAGTAGACGCCGGAGGTGCCGCCGGTGAGCACGTTAATGAACTGCTGGGCCTGTGCGACAGGCGCGGACAAAACACTGGCGGCCACGATCGCGGCAGCCATCAACCTTGAATTCATGAGTATTATTCTCCCCTAAGCCGGGCCGGAAATTGGCCGCACACCCCTGCCGGGTCAACCCATCCAAATGACGCATGCAGGGCCGAAACCCCTGATGGCAGCACCACTTTACCTGCGCAGGAACCCAGTGCCTGCGAGCGGGTTGAGATCCGCAATCTCGCCGCGAGGTATCACTTGCAGCCGTCCGGGACGCCCGTTGAGCGCGCGCTTGATGCGTTGAACTTCTTCCTCGCCGACGTGCGGGACGGGCTCGGCCCTTATCTGGCGATCTACCTCCTGACCGAACGGAGATGGGACGAGGCCTCGATCGGGTCGGTGATGTCGATCGCGGCAATCGCCGGGATCGTCGCCCAGACACCGGCCGGCGCCCTGATCGACCGCAGTCGGGCCAAGCGCGCCTTGATGATCGCAGCCGCGGTCGCCGTGACTGCCTCCTGCCTGCTGTTGCCGCTGCTCGACCACTTCGCGCTGGTCGCCGCGACCCAGGCGCTCGCCGCCGCCTCGGGCTCGGTGTTCGCGCCGGCGATCGCCGCGGTGACACTCGGCATTGTCGGACCCAAGGCGTTCGCGGCGCGGACCGGCCGCAACGAGGCGTTCAATCATGCCGGCAATGCGGTGGCCGCGGCGATCGCCGGCGGCACCGCCTACTGGTTCGGTCCCGTCGTGGTGTTCTGGCTGCTCGCGGCGATGGCGCTCGCGAGCATCGCCGCGACGCTGTCGATCCCGCCAGCTGCGATCGATCACCAGGTCGCCCGCGGGCTCGACGATGGCGCGGAGGAGCATGGCGCGCGGCATGACCGGCCATCCGGCTTTCGCGTGCTGCTGACCTGCAAGCCGCTGCTGATCTTCGCTGCCGCGACCGTGGTCTTTCATTTCGCCAATGCGGCGATGCTGCCGCTGGTCGGGCAGAAGCTCGCATTGGTCAACCGCAACCTCGGGACCTCGCTGATGTCGGTCTGCATCATCGCCGCGCAGCTGGTGATGGTGCCGGTCGCGATGCGGGTCGGACGCAAGGCCGACGTCTGGGGCCGCAAGCCGATCTTTGCCATGGCGCTCGCGGTGCTGGCTATTCGCGGCGCGCTCTATCCGTTGTCGGACAATCCATACTGGCTGGTGTCGGTGCAATTGCTCGACGGCGTCGGCGCCGGAATTTTCGGCGCGCTGTTCCCGCTTGTCGTCGCCGATCTCACGCACGGTACCGGGCATTTCAACATCAGCCAGGGCGCGATCGCCACCGCAACCGGCCTCGGCGGCGCATTGAGCACGGCGGTTGCCGGATTCATCATCGTTCACGCCGGCTACAGCGCCGCATTCCTGTTCCTCGCGGCCGTCGCTTGTGGCGGATTGATCGGCTACTGCGCGTTGATGCCGGAGACATTGCGAACGGCAACGACAACGTCACGCACGACTTCATTGGCACCGCAGAGCGGATGATCTGATTCGGCGGCGGTGCTCGACGGCAACGCGATCCGATGTCCGACAATGGTGCAATTCCGCGTCCGTATCGACGCAACAACACAGTCATTAACGCCGTCTCGCGATGACACACGCGCGCAACGTTTCCAACAAGGTGCGAAGTCGGACACGATGGCTCTCATGAACGCCAGATGACGCATTTGTTGCGCGCGTAACCGCGGCGAGACGTAGCGATTCCGGCATCATTTGAGTCGAATTGAATCCTTTAAGGTTAGCGAGCCAATCAATGTATGAACCAGAAATTTCCATGATTGCCGCGGCTCTTGGATGTACGAGTCAGGGCGGGGTAATTACGGATAAGGCGGGGCATGAACCACATCAGTCACATCGAACGCACGCGAGCCGGCTGGTTCGGACATCGCAAGCTGACCCCACGCGCATGCATTGCGGACAGCAAAAAACACCTTCGGACCTTCCTCGCAGAGGCGCTGGAAGACCTCGGCTTCATCACCAGCGAATGCGGCCAGGCCTTGGAACTCGACACCGTGCTGGACGCGGAACGGCCCGATCTTCTGGTGCTCGGCGTGTCCGTGGACGGCATCGAAGTCAGTAAAATTCTCGAGACTTTGGTGAGAAAGGACTACGGCGGCAAGGTCCTCGTCATCGGCCAGCCGGACTCGATCATCGTCAAAGCGGTCCGGCAGATCGGCGACGAGTACGGTATCGCCATGCTGCCGGCCCTCTCGACCCCGTTCAGCGCCGGAACCCTTCGTGACAGTCTTGCGTCATTGATGCCGCTCGAGCCCGCACCGAGCCCTGCAGTGGATGTGCCCGAAGCGCTGAAGGCCGGCTGGCTTGAGCTGTGGTATCAGCAGAAAATTCATTTGCGGACATTGGTTCCGAGCGGCGCCGAGGCGCTGATCCGGATGCGCCATCCCGCATGGGGCGTCGTGCCGCCGGCCTACTTCATCCCCGACGAAAGCGATCCGCATTTTCATGCGCTGTCCGAGTTCGTGATCGAGCGCGCGATCGAAGACTGGCGCTATCTGCTCGAACAGATCGGACCGGTCGATCTCTCGATCAACCTGCCGATCTCGTTTCTCGCCGACGATGCCGCGGTGCGCGAGCTTTGCTACCGGATTCCGGATCATGCCGCCTTCGCCGGCCTGCTGATCGAGATCGACAGCAACGAGGTGGTCGACAATCTCGATTTGGCGATCGATGTCGCCCGGCGCGTTCGCCTGCACAATATCGGCATCTCGATCGACAATGTCGGCGCGAACTGGCCCTCCCTGCTGGGATTGCCGAATTTTCCGTTCGTCCAGCTGAAGGTCGACCATCAATACGTCACCGGTTGCGCGGATCAGCGCCTGAAGCAGACGGTGTGCCGGCGCATCGTCGAGCTCGCACACGACGTCGGTGCGCAGGTTATTGCGCAGGGAGTCGAGACGCGCGCGGACTTTCTCGCCGCGCACGAGATGGATTTCGATCAGGTCCAGGGCTACCTGTTCGGCAAGCCGATGGGCGTCAAGAAGTTCGCCCGCTCGCGCATGCACTTCTCGGAGAAACAGCCGGCGTCCTGAGGCATGGCCTCCGGTCAGGCTCGAGCGTTGCGATCGATCGCGCGCAGCGCCTCGCCGCGCGCGATCAGGCGCCTTGCGTTGGAATAGGTCGGGACTTCCAGCAGCGAACCGTCAAGTTCAACGCGCCCAAGGCCCTGTGACCGCGCCGCTTCGAAAGCAGCGACGATCCTGCCCGCCTGATGCAACTCGTCCTCGCTCGGCGTGAGCACGCCGTTGACGATCGCGGCATGCGCGGGATCGACCAGGCTCTTTGCGGTGTAACCCAGCCGTCGTGCCCAGATCGTGTCGCGTTCGACGCCTGCAACGTCGCTCCAGGTGTAGGGACAGTCGACCGCGACGACATTGGCGGCGCGACATTCGACGATGAAGCGCTGCCGCGCGTAAGCGAGCTCCAGGCCATCGCTGCCGCGCTCGGCGCCAAGATCGGCGGCGAGGTCTTCGGAAGCCATCAGGCAACCGATGGTGCGCCGGCTCGCCGCCGCGATCGCGCCGGTCTGCACCAGGCCGCGCGCGAACTCGATGTTCGGCAGCAGCGACGTCGATCCCTCGGCGATGCCATAGTCGCGCTCGAACCGCGTCACCGCCTCGTCGAGTCTGACGACATGATGCGGCTCGGCGACCTTCGGCAGCGCGACGATATCCGGACGGCCACGCATCACGGCAGCAAGATCGTCCATGCCGTCCTGGTCCAGCGGATTGACCCGGACCGCGACCACCACGCCCCGGTCGCGCCAGGCGGCGTAGAGCTCGGCCGCGAGCAGCCGCGCCTTCGGGCGCAGCGGCAGCGGGGTGAAGTCCTCGAGCTCGTGGATCAGCACGTCGGCGCCGCCGGCTGCCGCGCTCTGCAGCACCGCCTCGTTAGCGCCTTCGAGAAACAGCCAGGAGCGGCACAGCGCGGCCGGGCGCAGCTTGCGCATCACGCCGCCCGCACGGCCATCACTGAAACGTCATGTCGAGGCATTTCGAGATGTCGGAGCCGAGGCCGGACGAGATGGTGATGCAGCCGCGGATCTTCTGGGTGTTGGTATCGCTGGCCCAGATCGCATAGCCGCCCGGACCGAAGAACGAATTGGTGTTCGGCGGCTCGGTCTCGGTGGCGTCGAACGTATAATTGCCGTCGGTCTCGAAGATGCGCGGCTTCTTGGTGCAGCCGCCGTCGGCCTGCACGTTGATGACCTCCTTGTTGTCCCGCGTCAGCGCCAGCGAGACCTGGCAGCGGAAATATTCAGAGGTCTTGGCGTTGAACAGATAGGCGTAGGACTTGCAGGTCGCGGTGTTGAGCTTGCCGGCCGACAGGCCGCGGCTGCAGGAGATCCGCTGGTTGTTGGAGAGCTTGAACTCGTCCGCCCGCGCGACTGACGCCAGCGCCATGAACGACAGAGCGACACCGATACCGATCTTCATGACGTGGTTCATTGCGATCATCCCCAGGTAGTGTTTCCGCCAACCGAAGCGTTTGTAAACGGTAACGCGAAAATAGTCGCCAAGCTTGATGCGGGAAATCACAAAGTCAGTGATCGATGGCAGCGGTCGCGCCGATTGTCGTATTGACGTGCGAATGCCGTTCGTGATTTGTTCAAAAAGCGTGGGGACGACGCCGTTTTTCGGCCGGAGGTGGATCATGACGCATTTTTTGACCAAGACCTTTATTGCGACTGCGGCGTTTGCCGCGCTGACGACATGCGCATTCGCGCAGGAGGCTGCGCCCTGGGAGCTGAAGACCGACATGGGCTACGCCTATGACAAGGACGGCAAGACCTGGGCGTACAAGATGGGGACCAACAATGCCAACACGCTGCTGAAGGGCGCCAAGAAGGTGCCGAAGGGGACGCTGTTCTTCATCGGCCATAACGGCCAGCTCTACATGCGCTCCGGGCCCTATCTCGAGGGTGACGGCAAGTTCATGTTCGGCTCGAATTAGCGCGTCTTCGAGCGAAGTGGACGCCGGTTCGCGTGAAGATAACGCGTCAAGAGAAGCGCCTGGAGCTTCGGTTCTGATTCAATCAGAACCGACAATGCTCTAGCGTCTTCGGCAGACCTCAGAACGCCGCGGCCAATTCCCGCGCGCCGGGCTTGTTGCTGTTGAAATCCATCCGCTCGTTGGTGACGGCGAGCAGCCTGGCCACGGTGTTGTGACGGATCGCGACCGGATTGCGCTCGTAGCCCGAGCGCTGGAAGAAGTTCGAGGTCGGCACCTGCTCGCGCATCGCCTGCGGCATGGTCACCATGTCGAGCCCGGTGCCGTCGCCGGTCAGGTTCATCATCTCGAGCTCGGCCGCGGTCAGCGGCCGTGTATAGCCCTTGTTACGGGCGAAGATCACGGAGGTCAGCAGCTTGTGGGTCTGCAGCATCGGGCCGATATCGATGTCGAGCACCATGGCGTGACAGGCCCAGCCCTGCGGCGTGTCGGCGAGGCGCTGATGCGCCGACCAGTCGTCGGGCACGGTCAGCGTGAACGCGACCATCTTCTTCAGCACCGCGAGCTTGTGCTCCATGGCCTTGCGCGCCGGCCCCTGCGTCGCGGCCACCCGCGCGGACAGATCCCGCACGAATTCATGGCCCTGCTCGGCCAAAAGCTCGACGGTGTTGGTGGTGAGCAGCTGGTTGTAGCCCATCGCGGTGGAGATCGCGCGCTTGCCGCCGTGCTCGATGCCCGCCTGCACGTCGTAATTGCCGGTGCCGCCGGTCTCGAACGAATAGACCCGCACCGCCTGCTCCGGCGTCAGCCCCGCGGCGCGCGCGTAACGGGCATAAGCGCGCTTGAACTCCACCTCGCTCGTCGGGCGCTGCGGCGTGAACTGGAATTGTTCGGCCGCCGCCCTGACGAGATCCGAGACGACGGGGATCGTCTTGGGCGGACGCGGCGGCTTGCCGCCCTCTTCTTCCGGCGCCGGATTGACCGGCCGCTTCGGGCCCTCATAGACCGGCGGCTGCTGAAGCACGTAATCGTCCAGCGAAATCTGCACGCGGTCGCGGCGCTTGGCGTTGCGGCCGCGCCGCTTGTCCGCGATCGCGCTCCAATAGGCGCTGGCATCCTGCTCGAAGGCGTCGCGCGCCGCCTGATATTCCTGCAGCTTGCGGCGATACTCCATGATCGCCTGCGGCGAGGCCTGCGCCATCGCATTGGCGACGGACGGCGGCAACGCATCGGCCTCGCCGGCCAATACGGACGGCGCGCTGGCGGCGAGCGCGAGCGCGACAAATCCAGGAACGAGGCGAATCAATTGCGGGCGCATGGCCTCGTTGTAGCAAGCGCCGCCGCGAAGTCAGCCCGGAAATGTCCGGAGCGCAAGCGGCCCGATGCCGCGATCAGGTCCAGAATTTTCGCCACAATGCGGTGTTCTCCGAAGAATGCGCTTCCCAGGAATGCCTTGGAGATTGCGATGAGGATGGCACTCTGGCTCGCCGCCGCCGGCGCTTTGACGCTCGCCGCACCTTCGCGCGCCGAGCGTCCGGATTGCGGGTCGTTTCCGGATACGCGTTCACGGCTCACTTGTTACGAGAATGTGTCGCGGGCGCCGCCGGAACCCGCGACCGCGACGCATCCGCCTGTTGCACAAGGCAAGGTAACGAAGATGAACGCCCGCGAGCGGCGTCACAAATAGCCGTATCGTTGCGGCCTACCTCCATGCGAACACCGGCTGCTCGAGATCGGCGACGCGGGTGTTGCGGCCGGCGAGCACCTCACGGAACTGATAGATCAGCGCGGCGGTCGGCGCATGAATCTGCTGGCCGCCGAGCCGGAAGCGGATCACGCGCCGCGCGCTCTCCGGGATCGTGACGAAGGTGAAAGCATCGTCGAGCTCGATCGCATCGAGGCCGATGCGATGGACCGAAGCGACCTCGTCCGGGTTCGCCGTAATCGCCGCATCCGCACCGGCCCAGACCACGACCGGCGTGATCAGATAACCGGAGCGCGTCGGATAGTCATCGAGCATGCCGAGCACGTCGCGCTCGGACAGCGCGAGCCCAAGCTCCTCGTGCAGTTCGCGCAGCGCGGCCTGGGGCTGGGTCTCGCCGGCATCGCAGCGCCCGCCCGGCAGCGCCCATTGCGCGCTATGGGCACGCAGGCGCGCGCTGCGGCGGGTCAGCAGGAAGGCGGTGCTGCTGTCGTCATCGCCTTCGGTCAGCGCGATCGCGACCGCCGCGCGCTTCAGCGTCGGCGCTGCGTCCGCCGGCGCCAGGCGCGCGAACGCGGTACAGAGCTCTGCGATATTCCGCCGGGTGGCATCGTCAAATGTGCGGGCCATTAAGCTTGACTACAACACAACAGCGTTTGATGAAATGAGCGGAACGACATGCCTCCTGCGATCAATCATTTGCAAGCAAGGAATCCCTCCTCATGACGGCCAAGGCCGCGGACAAACTCAAATCCGACGGCTGGAAGATCGCCGACACCACGGGTTTCCTGACGCTGATCGGCCCGCTATGGGAGCGGTTGAAGGACGGCGCGCTCGAGCTCGCGCTGATCACCGAGGACAAGCATCACAACCGCCGCGGCCTGGTGCAGGGCGGCGTGATCATGACCTTCGCCGATCGCGCCTGCGGCATGGCCGCACGCTTCGTCTCGGGCAAGCCGACGCTTGCGACGGTGCAACTCGACACTCATTTCGTCGAGGCCGGCAAGATCGGCGAGATCCTGACCACGCGCCCCCGTGTGGTACGCTCGACCCGCAGCCTGATCTTCATCACCGCAGAGGTGACCGTCGACAAGCGCTGCATTGCAATGGCCAATGGCGTGTTCAAGATCCTGAAGAACGAGAGTTAGTCCCCGTCATTCCGGAGGAACGATCGATGCAATATCGCCAGCTCGGCCGCAGCGGCCTGAAGGTCTCGCCGATCTGCCTCGGCACCATGATGTTCGGCGGCCCGACCGATGAGGCGACCTCGTCGCGGATCGTGGCCAAGGCACGCGAGGCCGGCATCAACTTCATCGACAGCGCCGACGCCTATAACGGCGGCAAGTCTGAAGAGGTCGTGGGACGCGCGATCTCCAACGGAAGGTCGAACTGGGTGCTCGCGACCAAGCTCGCCAATCCGATCGGCGACGATCCGAACCATGGCGGACTGTCGCGGCGCTGGGTGTTCCAGGCCGCCGACGAAAGCTTGAGGCGGCTCGGCACCGACCACATCGACATCTATTATCTGCACAAGGAAGACCACACCACGCCGCTCGACGAGACGGTGCGCGCGATGGGGGACCTGATCCGCGCCGGCAAGGTGCGCTATTTCGGCGTCTCCAACTACCGCGCCTGGCGCGTCGCCGAGATCTGCAACATCTGCGACCGGCTCGGCATCGACCGTCCCGTCGCGAGCCAGCCCTATTACAATGCGATGAACCGGATGCCGGAGGTCGAGCATTTCCCGGCCTGCGCCTATTACGGCCTCGGCATCGTGCCCTACAGCCCACTAGCGCGCGGCGTGCTGACCGGCAAATATGCGCCCGATGCCGCGCCGCCCGCCGATACCCGCGCCGGCCGCAACGACAAGCGCATGATGCAGACCGAGTGGCGGCCGGAATCGCTGCAGCTCGCGCAGCAAATCAAGCGCCACGCCGAGAGCCGCGGCATCACCGCCGGGCAGTTCGCGGTATCGTGGGTACTGAACTCGTCGTTCGTCAGCGCGGTGATCGCAGGCCCACGCACCGAAGCGCAGTGGGACGACTACATCCGCGCGCTCGATTATCGCTTCACCGCCGAGGACGAAGCCCTGATCGACCGCCTCGTCGTCGCCGGCCATCCCTCGACGCCGGGCTTCAACGATCCCGCCTATCCGATCGAAGGGCGCCGGGCGCGGACCGGATAGCGTCCAGCCTTCGGCACACTCCCCTCGGTGACGCCGAAGTCACGTTTCGTAGCTTCCGAATTGCGCAGGCGTCGCACAGGCTGCACCATCGGTGCATGGAAATGCTGATGCTGGTGCTGCAATGACGGCATCCAATATGCTGGACTGGATCGTGGCTCTCCTCGTGTGCTGGGCGAGCCTGACCGCAATCTTCGAGCCTTCGCGCGGGGCCTCGCAGTGCGATGCCCCCATCGTGACGAGCAGCGCGTCGCAATCGCCAGCGGCGATTCCGACCCAGGCGGAGTTCGAGGAGATGATCCGGGATATGAAGCTGCACGACTGAGCAAGGCGCAGAGAGCCTTATCTCTTCCAATGGCGTCCCCGAAATGAAACAGGGCGGCGCCGAAGCGCCGCCCTGTACTAATTGTCGTTGCGTACCGACCGCTTACTTCGCAAGGTCGAAGCGATCGGCGTTCATCACCTTGACCCAGGCCGCGACGAAGTCGTTCACGAACTGCTCCTTGGCATCCGACGAGCCGTAGACCTCGGCGAACGCGCGCAGCTGCGAGTGCGAGCCGAAGATCAGGTCTACGCGGGTGCCGGTCCACTTCACCGCCTTGGTCCTGCGGTCGCGGCCCTCATAGACGCCCTGGCCGGCATCGCTCCACACCGTGCCCATGTCGAGCAGGTTGAGGAAGAAGTCGTTGGTCAGCGTCCCCGGCTTGCCGGTGAAGACGCCGTGCTTCGACTTCTTGGCATTGGCGCCGAGCACGCGCAGGCCGCCGACGAGGACCGTCAATTCCGGTCCGGTCAGCCGCAGGAGCTGCGCACGGTCGACCAATGCCTCTTCGGGCTGCAGGAACTGATGCTTGCCGCTGATATAGTTGCGGAAGCCGTCAGCCCGCGGCTCGAGCGGAGCGAACGATTCGACGTCGGTCTGGTCCTGCGTCGCATCGGTGCGGCCCGGCGTGAAGGGGACCTTCACATTGGTGCCGCCGTCCTTCGCCGCCTTCTCGATCGCAGCCGCGCCGCCGAGCACGATGAGATCGGCCAGCGAGACCTTCTTGCCGAACTCCTTCTGGATGGCTTCGAGCTTGGCAAGCACACCCTTGAGCTGGGCCGGCTCGTTGACATCCCAGTCCTTCTGCGGAGCAAGGCGGATGCGCGCGCCATTGGCGCCGCCGCGCTTGTCGGAGCCGCGGAACGTGGAGGCCGAGGCCCACGCGGTCGACACGAGTTCGGAGACTGAGAGACCCGAGGCCAGGATCTTCGCCTTGAGCGCCTCGATATCCTTGTCGTCGATCACGGCGTGATCAAGCGCCGGCACCGGATCCTGCCAGATCAGCGTCTCCTTCGGCACCAGCGGGCCGAGATAGCGCTGGATCGGACCCATGTCGCGGTGCGTGAGCTTGAACCAGGCGCGGGCGAAGGCGTCCGCAAACTGATCCGGATGCTCATAGAATCGGCGCGAGATCTTCTCATAGGCCGGATCGAAGCGCAGCGAGAGGTCAGTGGTCAGCATGGTCGGGACATGCTTCTTCGACGAATCGAACGCGTCCGGAATGTCCGCCGCCGCGCCTTTCGCCTTCCACTGCTTCGCACCCGCCGGGCTCTTGGTCAGCTCCCATTCGTACTTGAACAGGTTCTCGAAGAAATGGTTGCTCCACTTGGTCGGGGTCTGGGTCCAGGTGACCTCAGGACCGCCGGTGATCGCGTCAGCGCCGACGCCGGTGCCGAACTTGCTCTTCCACCCCAAGCCCTGATCCTCGATCGGGCCACCTTCCGGCTCCGGACCGATCAACGAAGGATCACCCGCACCGTGGGTCTTGCCGAAGGTGTGGCCACCGGCGATCAGCGCAACGGTCTCCTCGTCGTTCATCGCCATGCGGAAGAACGTCTCGCGGATGTCCTTGGCAGCTGCAACCGGGTCCGGATTGCCGTTCGGGCCTTCCGGGTTGACGTAGATCAGGCCCATCTGCACCGCGCCGAGCGGCTCGGAGAGCTGACGCTCGCCACTGTAGCGCTCGTCGCCGAGCCAGGTGCCTTCCGGACCCCAGTACAGTTCTTCCGGCTCCCACACGTCGGCGCGGCCGCCTGCAAAACCGAAGGTCTTGAAGCCCATCGATTCCAGCGCCACGTTGCCGGCGAGGACCATCAGGTCGGCCCACGAGATCTTGCGGCCGTATTTCTGCTTGATCGGCCACAGCAGCCGGCGCGCCTTGTCGAGGTTGGCGTTGTCGGGCCAGCTGTTGAGCGGGGCGAAACGCTGCTGTCCGGCACCGGCGCCGCCGCGACCGTCGGTGATGCGATAGGTACCCGCCGAGTGCCAGGCCATGCGGATCATCAAGCCGCCGTAATGGCCGAAGTCGGCCGGCCACCATTCCTGCGACGTCGTCATCAGGGCCGTGAGGTCCTTGATCACGGCGTTGAGATCGAGCGACTTGAATTCCTTGGCGTAGTCGAAGCCCTTGCCCATCGGATCGGACAGGTTGGAATTGTGATGCAGCACCTGAACGTCGAGCGTCTCCGGCCACCAGTCGCGATTCGCGTGCCCGCGGGGCCCGCCCGTGAATGGGCATTTGCCCGCGCCGTCGTCGGTTTTTGCGTCCATGTTTCTTCTCCGAGGTGATGGATTCTGGAATGCGCTGGAGCTCTTCCAAGAACGATTCTACGCGCCCCAATCCATCAGGTGAAATTGACTTTAGTGATCGCGCCGATAAGATTATCTGATGATAAATGTCACACTCCGGCAACTGAGGTATTTCGATGCGCTGGCCCAGCACGGGCATTTCGGGCGCGCCGCGGATGCCTGCGCGGTGTCGCAGCCGGCGCTCTCGATGCAGATCCGCGAGTTGGAACGCGCGGTCGGCGGCGTGCTGATCGAACGCAATGCCCGGCAGGTCACGCTGACGACGTTCGGCGAGGACCTGCTGCATCGCGTGCGCGACATCCTGCGCTCGGTCGACGAGCTCGGCGACTTCGCCCGCGCCTCGCGCGACAAGCTCGCCGGCCGCCTGCGCGTCGGCATGATCCCGACCATTGCGCCCTATCTGCTGCCGCGGGTGATCGAGACGCTGGCGCGGCTGCATCCCGAGCTCGACATCCATGTCCGCGAGACGCTGACGCCGAAGCTGATCAAGGAAGTCGCCGAAGGCCGGCTCGACACCGCGATCGTGGCGCTGCCGGTGCATGAACCGTCGCTGACCGAGGTCGCGCTGTTCTCCGAGAATTTCCTGCTGGTGCGGCCAGGCGAGGATGCCAAGACGCCGGTGCCGAGCGCCGAGATGCTGCGCGAGATGCGGCTGTTGCTGCTCGAGGAAGGCCATTGCTTCCGCGACCAGGCGCTGTCGTTCTGCAACATGCAATCGTCGTCGCCGCCGCGCGAGGTGCTGGATGCGAGCTCGCTGTCGACATTGGTGCAGATGGTCGGCGCCGGCATCGGCGTCACCCTGATCCCCGAGATGGCGGTGACGGTCGAGACGCGCTCGGCGCCCGTCACGGTCTCGCGCTTCAAGAACCCGCAGCCCTCGCGCACCATCGGCATGGTCTGGCGCAAGACCAGCCCGCTCGCCGCGCAGCTGCAGCAGATCGCCGAGGTGGTCTCGCTCGCCGCCCGCGAGCTGCGTGCGCCGATGCAGGATGGGGCGAAGGACACGAAGCGCGCGGGGCGAAGGAAGGTCGCGTGATAGGTAGGGCGATGCGTTAGGTTGCAGTCCTCGTTTGGCACACACATCGCTCCACACTCACCATTGTCGTCCCTGCCTCGCAGGGACGACATCGAATGTGTTGCGCGGCCTGTGACGATACGTCCGCATCCTCACGGCGAATGGCGAGATGAGGCGGCGCCGCTACTTCTCCAGATACTTCTTCATCTCGGCGATCAGACCGTCGCGCAGCTCGGGGCGCTTGAGGCCGAAGGCGATGTTGGCGCGGAGGAAGCCGGGCTTGGAGCCGCAATCGTGGCGCTCGCCCTCGAACTCGACGCCGTAGAACTTCTGCGTCCTGGCGAGGCCAATCATGGCATCGGTGAGCTGGATCTCACCGCCGGCGCCGCGCTCCTGCGTGGCCAGGATGCTGAAGATCTCCGGCTGCAGGATGTAGCGGCCGGTGATCGACAGGTTCGACGGCGCGGTGCCCTGCGGCGGTTTCTCGACCATGCCGTCGACCTCGAAGATGTTGCCGGTGCGTTTTCCGACGCCGCAGATGCCGTATTGATGGGTCAGCTCGTCGGGCACCGCCTCGACTGCGATCACGTTCGACTTCTCGCCGAGCTTGTTGGCGGCGTCGATCATCTGCTTCAGGCAGCCCGGCGTGTTCAGCACCAGCTCGTCCGGCAGCACCACCGCGAACGGCTCGTTGCCGACGATGTCGCGCGCGCACCACACCGCGTGGCCGAGCCCGAGCGGCGATTGCTGCCGGGTGAAGCTCATCGCGCCGGCTTCAGGCTGGTTCTGCGCCAGGATGTCCTGCTCGGTCTTCTTGCCGCGCTGCGCGAGCGTGGTGTCGAGCTCGAACATGCGGTCGAAGTGATCCTCGATGACGCCCTTGTTGCGGCCCGTGACGAACACGAAGTGCTCGATGCCGGCCTCGCGGGCCTCATCGACCACGTACTGGATCAGCGGCTTGTCGACGATCGTCAGCATCTCCTTCGGCATCGCCTTGGTAGCGGGCAGCACACGGGTACCGAGACCGGCGACGGGAAATACGGCTTTGCGGATCTTCATGGGATTATCGGGGGCCTTGCAACGGGTGGGACGGCGCGAAATGCAATCGCTCCTTGGTACCCGTTTTGCAGCCGAGAACAAAGGCGGATGTGTGATGTGCACGGATCCGTCTTTTTCCACCCATGCGTATGGCTTACCGCGGCATCCCGACGGCCCGCACATTGGCGCGCGACCGCACCGACGTGCCGTGAGACGCAGCAGTCGCGTTGGCAGATGTCGCGATCCAGCGGCGATATTTGCGGGTGAGCGACGCGGTGCGCAATTGCCCGAGAACCAACGCTTTCAGCGGCGAAACGTTCGGATTGGCCGTGCGGCCCCGGCTCAATCGCCGCAGCTGGAATTTCACGACAGCCATGGCGGCAAGCGAGGCCATCGGCTTGTTCTTCCAGCGGATCGGCGCGACTTCTGGCCGCAGATCCTCAGCCCGGCGCCACGCATTCGGCAGATCCGGCCTGATGGCAAGCGCGGTAGCGATACCCGCGATGGCGACGCCGCTGTCGAGCACCTGTTGCACGATGCCGATGCGGCGAATGCCGCCGGTGACCATCACCGGCATCCTGGCGACCCCGGCAATGTCGCGTGCGAAGTCGAGGAAATAGGCTTCGCGCGCCAGCGTGCGGCCATCGCGCGCTTCGCCCTGCATCGCCGGCGCCTCGTAGCTGCCGCCCGACAGTTCCACCAGATCCACCGGCAGTTCGTTCAACATCTCGACGACCGTCTTCGCGTCGGCTGCATCGAAGCCGCCGCGCTGGAAATCGGCCGAGTTCAATTTGACCGCAATAGAGAAGCCCGGCGACACCGCTGCGCGGACGGCCTTGACGGTCTCGATCAAGAGACGCGCCCGGTTTTGCAGCGAGCCGCCCCAGCCGTCGGTACGCCGGTTGCTCAAGGGCGACAGGAACTGGCTGATCAGATAACCGTGCGCGGCATGGATTTGCACGCCGGAGAAACCGGCCTGCTCGGCGAGTTTCGTGGCCGTGACAAAGCGCGCGATCACCTCGTCGATGTCCTGCTCGGTCATCTCTTTGGGCATTGCAAACAGGTTCGAATGCTTGCCGAGATCAAGCGCCACCGCCGATGGCGCGAGGGTTGGCTGGCCCATGTTTTTCATCATCTGCCGGCCTGGATGACTGAGCTGCAGCCAGATTTGCGCGCCCTTTGCGCGGCCGATCCGCGCCCAGTTCCGGAACGCTTCGAGCGGGGTGCCATCCTCCAGCACGACGCCGCCCGGTCCAGTCATGGCGCGGCGATCGATCATGACATTGCCGGTGATGATGAGGCCGGCGCCGCCGTCGGCCCATGCCTGGTAGAGGCGCAGCAGTTCGGCCGACGGGAGATGCCCGGCGTCAGCCATGTTCTCCTCCATCGCCGCCTTGGCGATACGGTTGGGAACGCTGGTCCCGTTGGGCAAAGTGAGTGAATCGAACGGCGACATGAGCCGGCTTCCTTATCGAGTTCCGTGTTGATCTGCCCGCACCCTAACCTTAAAGTAAACTTTAAGGTCAAGCAGCCGATGGAGCGTCGCAGTGAAGATCGGGGAACTGGCTCGGGAGTCCGGCCTCGCGCCGTCGCGCATCCGCTTCTATGAGCGAGAGGGCCTGATCGGATCGATCGATCGCGGCTTGAACGGCTATCGGCAGTATTCGCGCGGAACCAGGCAGGTCCTCGAGATCATCGTGATGGCCCAGCAGGCCGGATTTTCGCTCGACGAGATCCGGAACCTGCTGCCGCCGCACGGCAAGGGTGACTGGAGCCGCGACAGATTGGTGGCGGCGCTCAAGGCCAAGGTGGTCGAGGTTGCAGCCTTGCGGCATCGACTGGCTGAAACCCAGGCCGGGCTGGAGGCCGTGATCGCGCGGATCGAAGCCACGCCGCCGGGTGGTGACTGCTTCGAGAATGCCGAAGCGGTTCTGGCCGGTCTCAAGGATCAGGTGAAAGCGGATTGATGCGCCGGACAATTTGTCCCGGTCAAAACCGTCGCGCGCGATTTCGCCACGCCCCAAATGCTGCGCTTTGTTAAGCTATTGGAAACCGTGACGGGGCCTTCTGAGGCGGCACGATTTTGACAGGCACACGACATATGCGCTCGACCGGAACACCAAGGACCAGGCTATGCAGCGCGAGCCTGATCGCGCTGGCCCTGCTGCTGCCGGGCGCGACCCAAGCGCAATCGGCCGGCAACGGCCTGACCAATTTGATCGACAGCATCTTCTCCCCGAACGCTGCGACGCCGCCGCAGGCGGCGACCGGGCAGGACGGCGCAGCGCCGCCCTGGAGCGGCGAAGACGGCGCCTCCGGCCATCCTCTGATGACGGCCGCCGCGATCCGCCAGGCCGCATCCGACTTCCCGAACTGCGTCGCTGGAATGTGGCCGGATGCGGCGCGGCGCAACATCAGCCAGCAGAACTTCGAGCGTTTCACCGCGGGCCTCACGCCCGACCTGCGCATCATGGACCTGCTGGATTCGCAGCCCGAATTCACCAAGGCGATCTGGGACTATCTCGACATTCTCGTCAGCGACACCAGGCTCGCGAAGGGCCGCGAGATCCTTGCGAAGTACAAGCCGCAGTTCGACGCGACCGAGAAGGCCTATGGCGTCGATCGCTATATCATAGCGGCGATCTGGGGCATCGAGTCGAACTATTCGACCCAGATGGGCGATCGTAGCGTGGTGCAGTCGACCGCGACGCTCGCCTGCATCGGCCGCAGGCAGGCCTATTTCAAGGACGAGTTCCTGTCGGCGCTGGAGATTCTCAACCGCGGCGATCTCAGGCCCGAGCAGATGCGCGGCTCCTGGGCCGGCGCGTTTGGCCCGACCCAGTTCATGCCGACCGCGTTCAAGCGCTATGCCGTCGACGGCGATGGCGACGGTCGCCGCGACGTCGTCGATAATCCCAGCGACCTGATCGCCTCGACCGCCAACAATCTGAAGAAGGACGGCTGGCAGACCGGCGCGAGTTGGGGCTACGAAGTCGTGCTGCCGCAAGGCCTGAACTACATGCTGGCCGACCGAGCCAAGGCGATGCCGCTGTCGCAATGGGAGCAACTCGGCGTCAAGCGACCGAACGGGCAGGCGTTCCCGCGGCCGTCCGACAAGGCCTATCTGCTGGCGCCCGCCGGTGCCGAGGGGCCGGGCTTCCTGATGCTGCAGAATTTCCGGGTGATCATGAAGTACAACCCGGCCGAGGCCTACGCGCTCGCGATCGGTCATTTCGCCGATCGGCTGCGCGGCGGTCAGCCCTTCGTGCAGCCCTGGCCGCGCCAGGAGCGGGTGCTGTCGCGCGCCGAGCGGCTGGAACTGCAGCAGCTGCTCGCTCAGCGCGGCTTCTACAAGGGCACGCCCGACGGCCAGTTCGGCGGCCAGACCCGCGAGGCGCTGCGCGGATTCCAGGTCTCGATCGGGGCACCAGCCGACGGTTTCGCCACCGCCGAAGTGCTGGAGCGGCTGCGGGGGCGGTAGGCCGGCGGCCATATTGCCCCGTAGCCCCCTCCCCGGAAAGTAACCGTGAAATCCGATATTTGCCCGGCGCCTTGACGGCGGCCGGAGGCACCCGATTTATGGTGGAAAAGCTGCCCGCTTGCGGCCCGATTCCGCTAATATGCTCACGTACTTCCAGATCATTTGCGACCGAACTCGATGGCAAAGCCAAAGTCCTTCCTGCGCATATTCACCGAAGCCGGGCCGCTGGTCGTGCTGACGGTGGCGCTTGCGCTGTTGATCGGCATTGCCGAGCCCGCCTCGGCGCAGTTCTTCGGCTTCCCCGGCTTCGGTGGCGGACCGCCGCAACCGCAGCGCCGCGCTCCGCCGCAGCATGGCGGCGGTGGCGGCTGGTTCGGGGGCGATTTCTTCGCGCCGTTCCAGCAGCAGCCGCAATCATCCCAGCCGCAGCGGCCGCGCGAGGATTTCTCGCGCGCGCCGCCACCGGCCAAGCGCGAAGCCGCGGCCGAGCGCAACGTGCTCGTGATCGGCGACGCGATGGCCGACTGGCTCGCCTACGGCCTGGAAGATGCCTATTCCGACCAGCCCGACATGGGCGTGATCCGCAGGCACAAGACGGTCTCCGGCCTGATCCGCTATCAGCCCAAGGGCGATCCGGCGGATTGGGCTGCGGCCGCCAAGGGCATTCTCGCCACCGAGAACCCCGACGCGATCGTCGTGATGCTCGGCCTCAACGACCGCACATCGATCCGCGAACCGATCGCGGAGAAAAAGGTCGACAAGAAGGACGAGAAAAAGGACGCACGCGGCAAGCCGGACGCAAAGCCCGGCGACAAGCCCGACGCCGCCGCCAAGACTGACGGCAAGACCGACAGCAAGCCGGCCGATGCCGAGCTGCCGGCCGACGATGCCGACACCGACTCGCAGGCCGCGCCGGAAAAGACCGCGCGCTCACCCAACGGCCTCTATGACTTCCGCGACGACCGCTGGGTCGAGCTCTACGGCAAGAAGATCGAGGAGCTGATCAACGTGCTGAAGAGCAAGGGCGTGCCGGTGCTGTGGGTCGGCCTGCCCGCGATCCGCGGCCAGAAGGGCACGTCGGACATGCTGTTCCTCGACGCACTCTATCGCGACGGCGCCGGCAAGGCCGGCATCACCTATGTCGACGTCTGGGACGGCTTTGTCGACGAGGCCGGCCGCTTCATGCCGAAGGGTCCGGACTTCGAAGGCCAGCCGCGCAAGCTGCGCTCCGATGACGGCGTGTTCTTCACCAAGGCCGGCGCGCGCAAGCTCGCGCATTATGTCGAGCGCGAGGTGACGCGCCTGCTCGCGGTGCGCACCGGTCCGATCGCGCTGCCGAGCGAACCGGCAACGCCCGAGACCAGCACCGAGCCCGGCAAGCCCGCACCGCGGCCGCTGGCAGGCCCCGTGCTGCCGCTGGTCGCCTCCACGGTCGGCACCGATCAATTGCTCGGCGGCCCCGGCTCGCGTCCCGCCGCGGTAGATGCGCTCGCCGCGCGCACGCTGGTGAAGGGCGAGGCGCTGGCGCCGCCGGCCGGCCGCGCCGATGATTTCGCCTGGCCGCGCCGCGAGATCGGACGCGAGCAGGCCAAGGGCGACGTGCCGGTTGCCGCGGCCACGCCGGCCGCCCCGGCGGGTGGCCCTGCCAATCCGCCACCCTCCACCACGGCGATCGCGCCCGACGGCTCGATCATCACCGCGCCGAAGCCGCCCAAGCGCGTGTTCCGTCCGGCGCAGGCCCAGCCGCAACAGCAGCCGCAGACGCAGCCCTGGCTGCGTGACATCTTCGGATTCGGCGCGCCGCAGCAGCGCCCGCTGGTGGCGCCGCCGCCACGCCCGCCGCGGCCGCCCGGCAATATCGGACAGCGAGCCGCGGCGCCGGGGAATCCCTGGCAGTAAGCGGCGCGCGTTTCGATCATGGAAAAACCGTAGGGCGGGTTAGGCGAAGCCGTAACCCGCCGATGTCGTATGCGCGGAGAGACGGCGGGTTACGCTATCGCTAACCCGCCCTACGCAGCTCAACCGTAATAGCGCCAGCGTGACGGCGGACGGCGCGGCTGGCGCGTCATCAACAGCGCCAGCGCGAAGCCGATGCCGCCGGCGATCAAGAGCGAACCGAGCGGATTGTCCTGCACGGTTTGCGCCACCGCCTTCTGTCCGCTGCGAACGGTCTCGCCGCGATGTTCATAAGCATCCTTGAAAGTATCCTTGGCATAGTTGACCGCGGTGTCGGCGGCGTCGCGCGCGGCATCCTTGGCCTGGCCGTAGAGATCCTGCACTGCGCCTGCTGCCTCGCGCGCGCGGCCCGAGGCTTGCGTCTGTGCATCGCCGGTCGCATCGCCGACGGCGCTTTCGGCCTTGCCTGCAAATTCCTTTGCCGTTCCGAAAATCCGATCCTTGTCCATCATGACCGCTCCCTGAAACTGTCAGGGAGCCAACCGCCGAGCCTCGCACAAGTTCCTGCGGCTAAAGGATCAACCCGCCATCGACGATGATGGTCTGGCCGACGATGTAGGACGCGAGCGGCGAGGCCAGGAACAGCGCGGCGCCGGCCATGTCGGCGGGCGTACCGAGACGCTTCAGCGGAATGCGCTCGAGCGCGCCCTCGAGCCGCTTCGGATTCGCCGTCGTCGCCTTGGTCATCTTGGTGTCGACGAGGCCCGGCGCGATGCCGTTGACGCGGATGCCGTTCTCCGCCCAGGCCTCGCCGAGCGTGCGGGTCAGGCCGACCGCGCCGGTCTTCGAGGCGTTGTAGGCCGGATTGCCCATGGTGGAATGATAGGCCGCGGTCGAGCTCACGATGATCAGCGATCCTTTGCTCGCGCTCAGCATCGCATGGAATTTCGTGGCGCAGGCCATCAGGCTCATCAAATTGACTTCCATCACCTTGCGGAAACCTTCCATCTGGAATTCCCCGCGGCGGTAAATCACCGCGCCCTGCGCCAGCACCAGCACGTCGAGCCGATCGAACGACGGCGTCAGGCTTTCGATCGCCTGCGGATCAGAGACATCCAGCTGCGCATAGGCAAGGCCATCGAGATGCGAGCCTTCCTCAGCGGAATAGTCGCTCGCCTGCGCGCGGGTGCCGCACACGGCGACGCGCGCGCCCTTGGCGCGGAAGGCCTGCGCGATGCCGTTGCCGATGCCGCTGGAACCGCCGACCACCAGTACCTGCTTGCCGCCGAAATCGAGCTCGTTCATCGCGTTCCTCTCCCGTGTTGTTTTCTTGATTGAGCATGATCCCTTTCGAAAAGCCAACGCAAATGCCGACGCAGAACTTGCGTTAACGCGCGCGCGCGTGCCGGATACGGATCGCCGGTTTGACGTCTTTGCGGATCGGTGCCAGCGTTGCCGCCTTGCACCACAAAAAAATCAACGGGAGGTCCGTCATGTCCGAATTCAAACAGCTCAGCCGCTCGGTGAAGGGCCTCACCGTTCTCGTCACCGGCGCCGCCAGCGGCATGGGCCGTGCCACTGCGCGCGTGTTCGCCGATGAAGGCGCCAATGTCGCGGTCACCGATCTCACCGAAGAAGGCACGCAAGCGGTGGCGAAGGAGATCGCAGCAAGCGGCGGCTCGGCCAAGGCCTGGACGCTCGACGTCAGCGATCGCGACGCCATTACCAGGGTCGTCAACGATGTCGCCGCGCATTTCGGCGGGCTCGACATCATCGTCAACAATGCAGGCATCTCGGTGCGGGTGCCGATCGACGATCCCGGTTATGAAGACGCCTGGGCCAAGGGCATCGCCGTGATGCTGACGGCGCATCCGCGCATCATCCGTGCCGCACTGCCCTACCTGCGCAAGTCGCGATCGCCGCGCATCGTGAACATCGCTTCGACCGAAGCGCTGGGTGCGACCGGATTGCACAGCCCCTACTCCGCGGCCAAGGGCGGCGTCACCAGCCTGACCCGCTCGCTCGCGGTGGAACTGGGGCGCGAAGGCATCACCGTGAACTGCATCTGCCCGGGCCCGATCCGCACGGGGATCACCGATCGCATCTCCGAGGAGCACAAGACGATCTACGCCAAGCGCCGCACCGCACTTGCGCGCTACGGCGATCCGGAAGAGGTCGCGCACATGACGCTGAGCCTGTGCCTGCCGGCGGCATCGTTCCTGACCGGCGCCGTGATTCCGGTCGACGGCGGGTTGATGGCGCGGAATGCCTGACCCGCATCTGGCTGCGAAGCGTTGACAGCGCGTGCGTCGAGAGTAGCCTTTGCGTCAAACGAAGCGGGACAACCGCCCGCGAGATACGGGGAGATACGCCAATGACGGTCCTGATCCGGCAGCTTCACAAGCATTTCGTCGGCGAGGTCTCCGGCGTCGATCTGCGCAAGCCGCTGACGAAGCAGGAAGCGATCGACATCGAGGCCGGCATGGACAAATACGCCGTGCTCGTCTTCCACGGCCAGGACATCTCAGACGAACAGCAGATGGCGTTCGCGCTGAACTTCGGCGAGCGCGAGAACGCGCGCGGCGGCACGGTGACCAAGAAGGAAGACTACCGCCTCTCCTCCGGGCTCAACGATGTCTCCAATCTAGGCAAGGACGGCAAGCCGCTGCCGAAGGATCACCGCACTCACCTGTTCAACCTCGGCAACTGCCTGTGGCACTCCGACAGCTCGTTCCGGCCGATCCCGGCGAAGTTCTCGCTGCTCTCGGCGCGCGTGGTCAACCCGAAGGGCGGCAACACGGAGTTCGCCGACATGCGTGCCGCCTATGACGCGCTCGACGACGACACCAAGACCGAGATCGACGACATGATCTGCGAGCATTCGCTGATGTATTCGCGCGGCTCGCTCGGCTTCCTCGACTACACCGACGAGGAGAAGGAGATGTTCAAGCCGGTGCTGCAGCGCCTGGTGCGCACGCATCCGGTACACGGCCGCAAGTCGCTGTATTTGTCCTCGCATGCGGGCGCCATCAGGGGCATGAGCATGCCGGAGGCGCGGCTGTTGCTGCGGGATCTCACCGAGCACGCCACGCAGCCGGAATTCGTCTATGTGCACAAATGGACGGTGCATGACCTCGTGATGTGGGACAACCGCCAGACCGTGCACCGCGTGCGCCGCTACGACCAGTCGCAACCCCGCGACATGCGCCGTGCCACGGTGGCCGGCACCCAGCCGACGGTGGCGCAGGAGGCGGCGGAGTAGCGCGGGCACAATAATAGCCGTCGTAGCGCGGCCAACCCACCGCCGTCGTCCCGGGCAAGCCAACGGGTCGCGCGAACGCGCGCCCGATGACAGGCTCCGCGCGACCCGCGACCCATAACCACAGGGCGTCGTCGTTGCGCGACGCTGTGGCCCCAGTTCGCTCCATCCGCACGTGCGATGGTTATGGGTCCCTGCTCCCGTGCGCAATTGCGCACTAGGCAGGGACGACACTGTGGGTGTGTGGCGCTACGCGTGCCCGGCGTCGTTCGACAGCATGCCGGCCTCGATGCCGATCTTGCGCAGGGCGCGCGCGTATTTCTCGTCGACGTCGGTGCCGAAGATCAGCTCCGGATCAGCGTCGCAATGCAGCCAGCCATTGTGCTGAATCTCGTTCTCGAGCTGACCCGGCGCCCAGCCAGCGTAACCCAGCGCGAGGATCGCGTGCTTGGGGCCTGAGCCCTTGGCGATCGCCTTGAGGATGTCCACCGTCGCGGTGAGCGAGATACCGTCGTCGATGTTAAGCGTCGCGTCCTGAATGTAGAAGTCGCTGGAATGCAGCACGAAGCCGCGGCCGGTATCGACCGGGCCGCCCTTCATCACCTTCATCATCTCGGCATTCTCGGGCAGCGTGATCTGGTCCGACTTTTCGATGATGTCGAGCTGCACCAGCAGCCCCGGGAAATCGATGCTGCCGGCCGGGCGGTTGACGATGATGCCCATCGCGCCCTCCGAGGAATGCGCACACATGTAGATCACGGAGCGTTCGAAGCGCGGGTCGTTCATGACAGGCATCGCGATCAGCATCTGGCCATCGAGATAGCCATCTTCGGTGGCATGGGGACCGACGGCCGGGTTTCTGCCGGCGGCGGCCTTGCGAGTCTTGCCTGTTTTGCCTTCAGGGCGCATCCACAAAGGCCTTTCCTGCTGATTTGGCATCCTGATATTGGGTCGCGGTTCTGTCAATCAACCTTCGGCCGCCGTGCGGCGATGCATCACAAGCAATTCAATGGTTTGCAACGAAAGTTGCAGGTAAAGACGTCTCATGATCGTCACAGTTCCCATGCGTGCCGCATTTGCCGTCGCCGCCATATTTTCCGTCGCATCCGTGGCAACGGAAGCCCGCGCCGACGACGCCTCGCCGTGGCAGCAGGACACGCATTCGGCGGTCAGGCTGCTGGCGGGATCGCGCAGCGGCGCGGTGCTGCTCGGCGGCATTGCCTTCCAGCTGCAAGACGGCTGGAAAACCTACTGGCGCACGCCGGGCGATTCCGGTGTGCCGCCGCGGTTCGATTTCTCCAAATCTGACAATGTCGATGCGGTCACGGTGATGTGGCCGGCGCCGCGCCAGTTCGACGACGGCGCCGGAGGTACCTCGCTCGGCTACAAGCACCAGGTGGTGCTGCCGCTGCGCATCGTGGCGAAGAATCCCGACAAGCCGCTGGTGCTGCGCGCCGACATCAACTACGCGGTGTGCGAGAAGCTGTGCGTGCCGGTGGAGGCGAAGGCCGAGCTGGCATTCGCCAGCGTCGCCTCGACTGAGGACGCCGCGCTGTCCGAAGCGCTCAACGCGGTGCCGAAGCCCGCCAATATCGGCGACCCTATCCCGTTCACGATCCGCGACGTCAAGCGCGACGGCAACAACGTGCTGGTCGATGTCACCGCGCCTGAGTCCAAGGACCTCAGCCTGTTCGTCGAGGGGCCGACACCCGACTGGGCGCTGCCGGTACCCAAGCTCGTCGAGCACGCGCCGCCGGGCGTGAAGCGCTTCGCTTTCGAGCTCGACGGCCTGCCGCCGGGCGCCAAGGCGGACGGCGCTGCGCTGAAGCTGACGCTGGTCGGCGGCGACAAAAGCTACGAATTCAATATCAATTTGAACTGACGGCGGCCTCTCCGATCGTCGTCCTGGCGGAAGCCAGGACCCATACCCCGCGGCGGCTATTTGAGGCAGGCTAGGGACACAGCGTGCTCCCAAATAGACATTTGTGGTTATGGGTCCTGGCTTCCGCCAGGACGACGGGAACAGCCCGTCCAACCCAATCTTAACGTTTCGTTGATAGATCGGGGGCCATTGCCGCCTTGCGGCGCTTTAGGAATTTTCCGCCTTGGCTGTGATGGAAACACAACCCGCAACCTCTGCGCCATCGGGCCTGGCCGCACGCCTACGCGGCCTCGCCGCGCGCCTGCTCGGCGGCACCAAGGAGGCGTCAGTCACCAAGCGCCTCGCGGGCATGATCTTCGTCATCCGCGTCATCAGCGCCGCCATCGCCTATCTCGCACAGATCCTGCTCGCGCGCTGGATGAGCGGCTCGGACTACGGCATCTATGTCTATGTCTGGACCTGGGTGTTGCTGCTCGGCAGCACCATGGATTTCGGCATCGCGCCGTCCTCGCAGAAGATCATCCCGGAATATCGCGCGCGCGGCGACCTCGCCGCGCTGCGCGGCTTCCTCTCCGGCGGCCGCTGGGTGGTGCTTGCCGCCTCCAGCACGGTGGCGCTGCTGCTCGCCGGCGTGATCCATTTCGCCTCGCCCTGGATCGATCCGAATGCGGTGGTGCCGCTCTATATCGGCTGCCTGACATTGCCGCCCTTCGTGGTCGCCAACACCCAGGACGGCATCTCGCGCGCGCATGACTGGATGCAGCTCGGCCTGATGCCGCAGTTCATCGTGCGGCAGGGACTGATCATCGCGCTGACCGCCGGCGCGCTGGCGCTCGGCTTCAATCTCGGCGCGACGGCGGCAATGATCGCGAGCGCCGCTGCGGTCTATGTCGCGGCGATCGGCCAGATGATCGTGCTGAACCGCCGCCTCAAGGCCCATCTCGGGGCGGGCGAGAAGACCTACGACGTCCGGGGCTGGTTTGCGATCTCGCTGCCGATCATGCTGGTCGAGAGCTTCTATCTGCTGCTCGGCTACACCGACGTGCTGATGCTGCAGCAATTCCGCTCGTCCGAGGAAGTCGGCATCTATTTCGCCGTGGTGAAGACGCTGGCGCTGGTGTCGTTCGTCCACTACGCGATGTCGGCGACGACGGCGCACCGCTTCGCCGAGTACAACGCGCTCGGCGACAAGGAGCGGCTGTCGGCCTATGTCGCACACGCGATCAGCTGGACGTTCTGGCCCTCGTTGCTCGCGACCATCGCGCTGCTCGCGTTCGGCAAGCCGCTGTTGTGGCTGTTCGGCCCGAAATTCGTCGACGGCTACAGCATCATGTTCGTCGCCGCGATCGGGCTCGTGGTGCGCTCGGCGATCGGGCCGGTGGAGCGCCTGTTGAACATGCTCGGCCACCAGAGCATCTGCGCCACCGCCTACGCGGTGTCGTTCTTCATGAATGTCGGGCTCTGCATCGCGTTGGTCCCGCGCTACGGCGGCATGGGCGCCGCCGCCTCGACCTCGCTGTCGCTGACCTTCGAGACGATCCTGCTGTTCTACGTGGTGCGCTCGCGCCTCGGGCTGCACGTGCTGGCGTTCGGGAAGGCCCGGTCGGGACCGTAGCTTTCCGCCGGATGCGGTGTATATTTTGCCGTTATGCCCGCCGCCGACCTGAGGGAATTGTTTGATCGCGTACAATCCTGGCCGAAAGCGGCGCAGGACGAATTGCTGTCACTGGCAAACGCGATCGAAAACGTATTCCAGGCTCACCAGCACGTCGCTTCCGACGATGAGCTGCAGATAAGCGAGGCTGCGATCACTTCCATCGAAGCCACCCCCGACGCCAGTTCGAGCGCGGATGAGATCGACATCGTGGAGAGCATGCAGCGGCTGGTGGCTGAGAAGCCAAATCCTCCGCGAGAAGGCAAGTCGGATGCCTAACGGTAAGCCAGGCGATCATCCATACACCGATATCGTGTTCGGCAAGGCCGATATCTATTCACCCATCGCCGCAGCTCTCGTCCGAGAGATTGCAACGCTGGCCGACGACAAGACCCGGCGGGCGCTGGCCGACCTGCTCTATGAGAAGTTCAATCCCTATGATCGCCCCGACGTCCCTGCACTGGAGCGCCGGCTCACAGCGCTCCGCGACGATCTCCGAAAAGATGCCTTGGCCGGGGGGTTGAAGTGGACAAGAAATGAGACCGTGTTGGTCAGATGCAGAATGCAAAAGCCGGCCCTGATCCAGTCAGGGCCGGCTTTGCTCTAGTTGACAAATCCTGCAGCAAATCGCGCTGGAAAACTACTCCGCGGTCCAGCCGCCGTCGATCGAGAGGTTGGCGCCGGTGATCTGCGCGGCATCGTCGCCGCACAGGAACAGCGCCAGGGCTGCGACCTGCTCCGACGTGACGAACTCCTTGGTCGGCTGGGCGGCGAGCAGCACGTCCTTGATGACCTGCTCCTTGGTCATGTTGCGCGCCTTCATCGTCTCCGGAATCTGGTGCTCGACCAGCGGCGTCCAGACATAGCCCGGGCTGATGCAGTTGCAGGTGATCTTGAACTGCGCGAGCTCGAGCGCCGCGGTCTTGGTGAGGCCGGCGATGCCGTGCTTGGCCGAGACGTAGGCCGACTTGAACGGCGAAGCGACCAGCGAGTGCGCGGAAGCCGTGTTGATGATGCGGCCCCAGCCGCGCTTCTTCATGCCGGGCACCGCGGCGCGGATACCGTAGAACGCCGACGACAGATTGATCGCGATGATCGCTTCCCACTTCTCCGGCGGGAATTCCTCGATCGGCGACACGAACTGGATGCCGGCATTGTTGACGAGGATGTCGACCGAGCCGAAGGTCTTCTCACCGAGCGCGATCATGTCGGCGATCTCGGCCGGCTTGGTCATGTCAGCCGGCGAATAGGCCGCCTTGACCTTGAAGTCGGTCTCGATGCCGGAACGCTCCTTCTCGATGTCGGCCGGAACGCCCATGCCGTTGAGCACGATATTGGCGCCGGCGCCGGCGAAGGCGCGCGCATAAGCCAATCCGATGCCGCTGGTCGAGCCGGTCACAACGGCGGTCTTGCCTGTCAACGTACCCATTGTTCTTCGCTCCTATTTGCTTGCGGGGGGTGTGGGTTCATCCCCCGTGAGGTCGTAAGTCACCATGGTTTCCCCGGACTGCGGCCGTTCTAGCCATTCTTTGTGACGCATCGACAAATGCACGTCGCGGACGCCCGCGCCCCAGTGCTCGACCATCGCAACATGGGAGAAGTCGTAGTCCTTCGACGAGCTCTCGTAGTTCTTGCTCTTGTAGATCAGGTGAACCACCGTGACGGTGTTCTCCTTCGACGCCTTGCGCAGCAGTTCGACCGACGGATCGTTCTTCAAATAATCGGGCAGCTTGCCGATCAGGTCGCGCACCGCCATGCGGGCGTTGTGGATCTGCCTGTTCTTGTCGGTGTTCATCCGCGTCCGGCTGGAATAGCGGATGTCCTTTTCGCGCTCGGCGGCCTCCAGCAGCGTCTCGGGCACCGGCCCGCGCGCGCTGAACAGGTCGACCTGGAAGATCAGGAGGTCGCGGCTGGTCTCCTCGTCGAGCACGAAGTCGAGCGGGGTGTTGGAGGCGATGCCGCCGTCCCAGTAATGCTCGCCCTCGATCACGACGGCGGGAAAGCCCGGCGGCAGCGCGCCCGAGGCCATGATGTGCTCGGGACCGATCTTCTTGCCGAGCTTCTTGAACTCGTAATTGTCGAAATAGCGGAAGTTGCCCGAGGTGACGCCGACCGCACCGACCGACAGCCGCGTCTTCAGATCGTTGATGCGATCGAAGTCGACCAGCCGCTCCAGCGTCTTCTTCAGCGGCGCGGTATCGTAATAGCTCAGCGATTGCGAACTGCCGGGCGGCCACAACGGCGCCGGCGGAATCCGCGGCGTGAAGAAGCCGGGCACGCCGAAAGTTGCGATGATGGCGGCGCTGGTCTCGTTGAAAAGCGAGCGAGCGCGCTCATGTTTCGAAACCGGATTCCACGGCACCGGCGCCGACACCATCTCCCAGAATTCCTTCAGCCGCGGCACCCGCTTGTCCGGCTCGTTGCCGGCGATGATCGCGGCATTGATGGCGCCGATCGAGATGCCGGCGATCCATTCCGGCTCGAAGCCCGCATGACAGAGCGCCTGGAAGGCGCCGGCCTGATAGGAGCCGAGCGCACCGCCGCCCTGAAGAACCAGCACACGCTGCGCTTGCGCCGGCGTCGAGCCGGGCGCGGAATCCGAAGTATCCATTCGTAACCGTTCGGTTCGAAATGACTTGAGGGCGCACCGTGGCGGCTGTTCGCAGCCGCGTCAATCAACGAGATACGGAGCGGGAGTTCACGCGGAATTTATCGCGATCAGGTTGCCGCCAAAATGAGCGTCCAGAACACCTTGTATTTGGTATTCGGAGCGTAGACGGCTGCGATGCCCATTTTTGTGACACCGCTCTTGAGCATGTTGGCCTTGTGCGGCGGTGAATCGCGCCAGCCCGAAAACGCTTCCGCGAGCGTGTGATAGCCCGCCGAGATGTTCTCGACGGCGATGGTTGCCGGGTAGCCGCCGGCCTCCAGCCGCTTGCCGAGCGGCGCCTTCACGTCGTGGTCCATCTTGTTGCGGGCGGCCATCGCCTGCGACTGCTGCTCGGCGAGCCTGGTCAGGTCGGGATCGACCACGACGGTGCCGAGGCCATTGTTCTGGCGATACTGCGAAAACATGATCGCGGCGGCCTGGCTGTCCAGCACGGCGCCGGGCTGCGCCATGTTGAGATACATGGCCGGTTCTTCCGGGATTTTGGTCTCTGTGCCGCAGCCGGCAAGCACCAGAAGCCCGAACAGGGCGACCGTCGTCCGTTTCACTACTGAAAACCCCCAAGGTTGGCCCGCCGTTGTTGCATACCAACCGTGGCTGAATGGTGAACAGGGGCTAACTTTCGGCCATCAATAGCCACCGATCTCCGGGCTACGAGACTTTTCGGGGGGAGGTTTGAAGCAGCGGTTGGGCGCTACCCCTGGGCGGCAAAAATCCGGTAGCGGCGGGGCTGCAGCGAGACGATTTCGCCGGCCTGCAGCTCGCGGTCGCGCGGGGCGTCGATCTCGATCACGGTCTTGCCCTCGGTCCCCGCGAGGGCCACCTCGGCGCGCTGGATCGGACCGAACGAGCGGACATGCCGGATGGCGCCTTCCAGCGCCCCGGTTCCCGCCGGGCCGACCGCCATGTCGTGGCGGCGGACGAACAGTTTTGCCGCACCGGACGCAGCGCCCAAGGCGGGAATGTTCAGCGGACGGCCGTCGAGCTGCACCGCGTCGCCGGCCACATCCACCGGCAGCACGATGGATTCGCCGATGAAGCCGTGCACGAAGGCGGTCGCCGGGTTGTCATAGACCTCGCCGGGCGAGCCGATCTGCTCGATCCTGCCCTTGTCCATGACCACGACGCGGTTGGCGACTTCGAGCGCCTCCTCCTGGTCGTGCGTGACGAAGATCGAGGTGACGTGGATCTCGTTGTGCAACGAGCGCAGCCACTGCCGGAGCTCCTTGCGGACCTTGGCGTCGAGCGCGCCGAACGGCTCGTCGAGCAGCAGGATCCGGGGCTCGATCGCGAGCGCGCGCGCCAGCGCGATGCGCTGACGCTGACCACCTGACAATTGGCTCGGATAGCGGTTGGCGAGCCAGTCGAGCTGCACCAGATCGAGCAGGTTCTTGACGCGGGCGCGGATCGTCGCCTCGTCCTTGCGGATCGCGCGCGGCTGCACGCGCAGGCCGAACGCGACATTCTCGAACACCGTCATGTGGCGGAACAGCGCATAGTGCTGGAACACGAAGCCGACCTGACGCTCGCTGGCGCCGCGCGACAGCGCGTTCTCGCCGTCGATCGCGACCTCGCCCGAGTCGGGCCAATCCAACCCGGCGATGATCCGCAGCAGCGTCGTCTTGCCGGAGCCGGACGGGCCGAGCAACGCCAGCAGCTCGCCGTCAGCGACCTTGAGATCGACATTGTCGAGCGCGGCAAAGCTGCCGAACTTCTTTACGATATTCGTGACTTCAATCGCCATCGGGCACCTCTGCCTCGTCGAGCCGCCGCTCGAGAACGGTTTTCGCCACCAGCGTGATCAGCGCCAGCATCGCCAGCAGCGACGCAATCGCGAACGAGGCGACGAACTGATATTCGTTGTAGAGAATCTCGACCAAGAGCGGCATCGTGTTGGTCTCGCCGCGGATGTGGCCGGAGACGACGGACACCGCGCCGAACTCGCCCATCGCGCGCGCGTTGCAGAGCAGGACGCCGTAGAGCAGGCCCCACTTGATGTTGGGCAGCGTGACGCGGAAGAAGGTCTGCAGGCCGGAGGCGCCGAGCGAGATCGCCGCCTCCTCTTCCTGGGTGCCCTGTTCCTGCATCAGCGGGATCAGCGCGCGCGCCACGAAGGGGAAGGTGACGAAGATCGTCGCCAGCGCGATGCCGGGCACCGCGAACAGGATGTGGACGTTGTGGGCCTGCAGCCACGGCCCGAAATAGCCCTGCGCGCCGAACAGCAGCACGAAGACCAGGCCCGAAATCACGGGCGAGACCGAGAACGGCAGGTCGATCAGCGTGATCAGGAAGGTCTTGCCGGTGAATTCGAATTTCGAGATCGCCCAGGCCGCGACCACGCCGAACACGAGGTTGAACGTGACCGAGATCGCCGCGATCAGCAGCGTCAGCTTGATCGCAGCGAGCGCCTCGGGCTCGGCCAGCGCCGCGAAGTAGGCGACGATGCCTTTCGAGAAGGCCGAGGCGAACACGACGACCAGCGGCAGCACGACGAAGATGCTGAGGAAGGCGATCGCGAGCGCGATGATGATGAGGCGGACCGGGCCCGGCTCGGTGCGCGGGTTGCGCCGCGCCGCGACCGGCTCGGCGCGCGCGATCTCGAGCCGCGGCGCCGGGGCCGCAACGCTGACATCGGTCGCGGGCGCGTAGGTCCGCAGTTGCGTGGTCGAGGTCGCCAATCCCGTCTGCATCGACATCTCGAACCTCAATGCACGGGAATGCGGGCTTGCGCCCAGCGCTGCAGCCGGTTGATCAGGAAGATGATCAGGAACGAGGCCACCAGCATCACCACCGCGATCGCGGTGGCGTCGGCGTAGCGGAATTCGGACAGCCGGATCACGATCAGGAGCGGTGCGATCTCGGAGACGTTGGGCAGATTGCCGGCGATGAAGATCACCGAACCGTATTCACCGATGGCGCGGGCAAAGGCCAGCGCAAAACCGGTGAGCAGCGCCGGAATCAAACTCGGCAGGATGACGCGAAACACCGTGTGCCAGCGATTGGCGCCAAGGCTCGCCGCAGCCTCCTCGATCTCGGGATCGAGATCGATCAGCACCGGCTGCACCGTGCGCACCACGAAGGGAATGCCGATGAAGATCATCGCGATGAAGATGCCGATCGGCGTGAACGCGACCTTGATGCCGAGCTCGGCGAGCGGCGCGCCGAGCCAGCCCTTCTGGGCGAACAGTTGCGTCAGCGCGACGCCCGCGACCGCGGTCGGCAAGGCAAACGGAATATCGACGATGGCGTCGAACAGTCGCCGGCCTGGAAAACGGTAGCGCACCAGCGCCCAGACGATGATGGTGCCCATCACCAGATTGACGCAGGCGGCCGCAAACGAAAGTCCGAACGAAATCTTCAGCGCGTTCAGGGTACGGCGGCTGGCGACGATGCTCCAGAACTGGTCGAGGCTCAGCTCGAACGTCTTGAGGAACAGCGCGGCCAGCGGAATCAGGATAATAACGGAGAGCCATGTCAGGGTCAGTCCCATGGTGAGACCGAACCCCGGCAGGGTGCTGCGCCTTGCAACCGCTGTGCTCACATGCCCCCCTGTTGATCAGTTTTTGTAGATCTGATCGAAGATGCCGCCCTCGGCGAAGTGCTCCTTCTGCGCCTTGGTCCAACCACCGAAAACGTCGTCGATGGTGAAAAGTTCGACCTTGGCGAAGGATTTTTCGTACTCCTTGGCGATCTCCGGATCGCGCGGCCGGTAGGAGTTGCGCGCGGCGATCTCCTGGCCTTCCTTGGTGTACCAGTACTTCAGATAGGCTTCGGCGACCGCGCGGGTGCCCTTCTTGTCGGCGACGGCATCGACCACGGCGACCGGCGGCTCGGCGAGGATCGACTGTGGCGGCGCCACGATCTCGAACTTGTCCGCACCGAACTCGCGCAACGCCAAGAAGGCTTCGTTCTCCCACGCCAGCAGCACGTCGCCGACACCGCGCTCGACGAAGGTCACGGTCGAACCGCGCGCGCCGGTGTCGAGCACCGGCACGTTCTGATAAAGGTCTGCGACGAACTTCTTCGCCTTGTCGACCGAGCCGAACTTCTTCTGCGCGTAGCCCCAGGCGGCGAGATAGTTCCAGCGCGCACCACCGGACGTCTTCGGATTCGGCGTGATCACGGCGACGCCGGGCTTGATCAGATCGTCCCAATCCTTGATGCCCTTGGGATTGCCCTTGCGCACCAGGAACACGATGGTCGAGGTGTAGGGCGAGGCGTTGAGCGCAAGCTTCTTCTGCCAATCGGCGGCGAGCAGGCCCTTGCCGGCGATCGCGTCGATGTCATAGGCCAGCGCCAGTGTCACGACATCGGCCTGCAATCCGTCGATCACCGAGCGCGCCTGCGAGCCCGAGCCGCCATGCGACTGCTTGATCTCGACGCTCTTGCCGGTGTCCTTCTGATAGGCCGCGGCGAACGCCTTGTTGAAATCGACATAGAGCTCGCGCGTCGGATCGTAGGACACGTTGAGTAGCGAATAGTCAGCCGCGAAGGCCGAGCTCGCCCACAACAATCCCGCGACCAGCGGCAGCATACGACGGATCATTTCTGTCTCCATTCAACCTGAGAATGTCAGGGAACACGCAAGACATAACTCACGGTGAAGTGGCCTGAAGTCAACGAAACCGGTTTTCTTAGTTTTCAGCGGCGCAGCGCGCTTGTGCTACGAAGCCGCCGCGCTGCGAAGGCTTTGTCACGTCGCCGGATCGCATGCGCGATCAATGCGACTGAGCGCGGTGCTCTACGACATCTTGGTTGTGTGGATGCCGCATTCCGTCTTCGCGCGGCCACGCCAGCGGCCGTCGCGTGCATCCTCGCCGGCTGCAGCCCGGCTCGAGCAAGGCATACACCCGACCGACTGATATCCCGATGCGACAAGTGGATGCGGCGGCAGCCCGCCGAGCGTGTAGATCGCCTCGATCTCCTCGCGCGAGACATTGGCGAACGGGTTGAATTTCAGTCTGACGCCGTCGTCCTCGACGACAGGGATATCGGCGCGGGCGCCGCCCTGGAAACGCTTGCGGCCGTTGATCCAGCCGGCGAACGGCTTCAGCGCGCGCGCCAACGGCTCGACCTTACGGATGCGGCAGCAGGCGTCGGGATCGTTGAACCACAATTCGCGGTCCGGATCGAGACGCGCCAGCGCCTGCTCGTCGGGCTTGATCGAGCGCACATCGGTGAGGCCGAGCGTCTTGATCAGCGTGTCGCGATAGGCCAGCGTCTCCTCGAACAGCCAGCCGGTGTCGAGGAAGACCACCGGGATCGCTGGATCGACGTCCGCCATCACCTTGAGCAACGCGGCGGATTCAGTGCCGAACGACGACACCAGCGCCAGCCTCTCGCGGCCGACCGTTTGCAATGCGGCCGCGATCACCTCGGCGGGCGACGCCTTGCGCAGCGCGCGATCGAGCGCATCGGCCGCGGGCAATGCGACTGACGCGACTGCAAGCTCTGGTGCAAGCGTGCTCACTGGCCGGCGCTCTCCGAATGCCGCAGCTGCATACGGCGGTTCAGCGCCGTGACGCGGCCGTCGCCGGTCGGCTGATAGAACACCGAATAGCGCTTCATGGTCTGGGCGAACGCGTCGGCGTCGGCATCCTTCTTGACCTCGAAGGCGTCGAAGCCGGCGCGGGTCATGAACACGAACTGGTCGCGCAGGATCTGCCCGGTGGCGCGCAGCTCGCCGTCATAGCCGTAACGCTCGCGCAGCAGGCGCGCCTGGCTGTAGGCGCGGCCGTCGCGGAAGGTCGGGAACACCAACGCGACCGAGGCCAGCCCATCGAGATGCGGCACCAGTTCGTCGAGGTTGCGGTTGTTCGGCCAGATCACCCCGAGCTTGCCGGGGCGGCGCAGCAGCGCCTGCGGATCGGCGAGAAAGCGCTCGGCCGTCACCAGCACCGCGCCGTCGCCCGGCAACTCGGCGCCGTCGGCGACATGCACGAACAGATCGGTGGTCAGTCTTCCCTGCTTAACGAGTGGCATAGACGCGCTCCCTGATAGGCTCGACGCCCAGACGCTTCACCGTATCGACGAACAATTCCTCGGGACGGTCGCGCAGCGCGAGATAAGCTTCGACAATGTCTTCGATCACATCGGCGACTTCCGCATAGGGAACGGCCGGGCCGATCAAGGTGCCCAACTGCGCGTTCTCGTCGGCGCGGCCGCCGATCGTGATCTGATAAAACTCCTCACCGTTCTTCTCGACGCCGAGAATGCCGATGTGGCCGACATGGTGATGGCCGCAGGCATTGATGCAGCCGGAGATGTTGATGTGCAGCCGGCCAATCAGGTCGGCGGTGTCGTGGTTGGCGAAACGCCGCGTCAGCTCCTGCGCGATCGGGATCGAGCGCGCATTGGCCAGCGAGCAGTAATCCAGCCCCGGGCAGGCGATGATGTCGGTGACGAGGTTGACATTCGGCGTCGCGAGGCCGAGGCGGTCGAGCGCCTTGAACAGCGCCGGCAGATCGCGCTTGGCGACGTGCGGCAGCGCCAGGTTCTGCTCGTGGCCGACGCGGATCTCGCCGAACGAGTATTTGTCGGCGAGGTCGGCGACCGCGTCCATCTGCTCGGCGGTGGCATCGCCGGGTGGGCCACCGACCGGCTTCAGCGACAGCGTCACGATCGAATAGCCCTGCACCTTGTGCGCCGACACCGAGTTCTTGCGCCAGCGCTCGAACAGCTTGTCATGCGCGGCCTGCTTCAGCTCGTCCGGCATGTGCGGCAGCTTTTCGTAGGCCGGGTAAGAGAAGCGCGAGCGGACCTCCTCGATGGCGGTGTGATCGAGCGTCAGCCCGACATCGCCCATCGCCTTCCACTCCTCGTCGACTTCCTTGGCGAACTTCTCGATCCCGAGTTCGTGCACCAGGATCTTGATACGCGCCTTGTAGATGTTGTCGCGGCGGCCGTACTGGTTGTAGACGCGCAGGATCGCCTCGATGTAGCTCAGGATATCGCGGCCAGAGACGAACGGCTTGATGGTCTTGGCGATGAACGGGGTGCGGCCGAGGCCGCCGCCGACCAGCACCTCGAACCCGGTCTCGCCGTCGGCGTTCTTGTGCAGGCGCAGCCCGATGTCGTGAATCTTGATCGCGGCGCGATCGTGCTCGGCGGCGGTGATCGCGATCTTGAACTTGCGTGGCAGGAACGAGAATTCCGGATGCAGGGTGGTGTGCTGGCGGATCAGCTCCGACCAGATGCGCGGATCCTCGATCTCACCGGGCGCGACGCCGGCCCACTGGTCCGAGGTGACGTTGCGCATGTTGTTGCCGGAGGTCTGCATCGCATGGATGCCGACCTCGGCGAGATCGGCCAGCGCATCGGGCAGCTCGGCGAGCTTGATCCAGTTGAACTGGATGTTCTGCCGCGTGGTGAAGTGGCCATAGCCGCGGTCGTAGCGGCGCGCGACATGGGCGAACCGGCGCAGCTGCTTCGACGACAGCGTGCCGTACGGAATCGCGACGCGGAACATGTAGGCGTGCAGCTGCAAATACACGCCGTTCTGCAGGCGCAGGATCTTGAATTCGTCCTCGGTGAGCTCGCCCGAGAGGCGGCGCTTCACCTGGTCGCGGAATTCCGAAACACGCTCGTTGATCAGCGTGCGGTCGAGTTCGTCATAAGCATACATGTTCGATGAGCCTTACGCCGGCGCCTTACGCTGGGACCTGGAGATCGATGGTGACGCCCTTGGCGCGGATATGTTCGCGGAGATTGCCCGGCTTGACCTTGCCGCCGTCCTTGAGCTCGACCGGCGCGATATAGGGCCCGACCGCGCCGACGTCGTCGGCGGTAGCTTCGGCCAGCAGCGCGCGGGCCTCGTCAGACGTGGTCACGATCGCAGAGTCGGAGAGTTCGGTGGACCAGCCTTGCTTGGCGGTTCGGTACACCACGGCACCGTCCCAGGTCCGGTTGGCGGTCACCATCGAGGGGCCTGTGATCCTGATTTTCTTCTGTTCGAGCGGAGAGGTCATTCGGCAGCTTTCAGCAGTTCGGAGAACATCTGGTTGGAGAACAGTTGGGTGACGTTGGATCGGCTCCACGGCGCGGAATGCGCGACCACGTCGCCGATGATGAGGACAGCGGGTCCGCCATCGACCTGTTTGACCAGTTCGGGCAGCCGCGCCAGCGTGCCGACCGCGGCCTTGGCATCGGGCCGCGTCACGCGCGCGAACACGCCGACCGGCGTCTCCGGCGAGCGGCCCGCGGCGAGCAAACCTTCGCGGATCGAGGGCGCCGCGGTCATGCCCATGTAGACGACGACGGTCATCTTGGTATCGGTCAGCACCGACCAGTCGACGACCTCGGCATCGCGCGCCTTGTGCGCGGTCAGGAAGGTGATGCGCAGCGCCTCGTGCCGGAAGGTCAGCGGCACCTCGAACTGCGCGGCCGCGCCCAGACCGGCGGAGATGCCGGGAATAATGGAGTAGGCGACGCCGGCATCGCGCAGCGCCTCGATTTCCTCGCCGCCGCGACCGAACACAAAGGGATCGCCGCCCTTCAGCCGCACCGCGCGCTGGCCCGACTGCGCCGCCTCGATCATCAGACGGTTGATCGCGTCCTGGCCGATGCCGGGCTTGCCGATGCGGCGGCCGACGGGAATCCGCGCGGCATCGCGCCGGATGCGGTCGAGAATTTCTGATGACACCAATTCGTCATAGAACACGACGTCGGCGTCCTGCAGCGCGCGCAGCGCCTTCACGGTGAGCAGATCCGGATCGCCGGGACCGGCGCCGACCAGCGCCACATGACCGACAGCCTTGCCTTCGGTATCAGCGCCTGCGAACGCAGCGGGATCGCTGATCGCGTTCAGCGCCTGCTCGGCCTCGCCGTTGCGGCCGGCCAGTACCAGCGCGCCGATCGGACCGTCGACGATGCGCTCCCAGAAGCGGCGACGCAGCGGAAACTCTTCAATCCGCGCATGCATCGGTTTGCGGAAGCGGCCGATGAAGCCGGCGAGATCGCCGATCCGCGCAGGCAGCACCGCCTCGATCTTCTCGCGAATGCGACGCGCCACGACCGGCGACGTGCCGCCGGTTCCGACCGCGACCACGACATCGCCGCGATCGACGATCGCAGGCATGATGAAGGTGGAGTGCACGAGGTCGTCCATCACGTTGACCGGCAGGCCAATCGCCTTGGCGCGCGCTGACATTGCAACACCAACGTCACCCGCACCGGCGCAGAGCACGGCGATGACATCGGAGAGATCGGCTGCGAGCGGATCGCCTTCGGCGCGCTCGATGCGCGCGGCGTCCTCCGCCGCGATACCGGCGAGTTCATGATCGCCGTCGGTCGCGTACCAGCGAACCGCGGCGCCGGCAGCTGCGAGCAGCCGCAACTTGGCGCGCACGAGCTCGCCCGCTCCAACGAGCAGCACCTTGCCGCTTTGCAGATCCAGAAACACCGGCAGATATCGCATCAGACACTCGCTTCCCCAATTTGGGGGTTGACTGAAATTATTTTCTATTTATCTCTCGATCAAGCCCAGCAAAGAGAAAATTATTTCTTCTCTATTGCAGCGCAACTTTAGAATTTTCAACTCCACAGGCCAAGGCCAAGAGATGCATCTTCTCGACAACGAATCCGCCGCTGCCGGAACACGGTCCGCAGCACTCCGCAATGCATCTTCCGTGCCGGGGATTCCTGCCAATCAGGCTCCCCCGACCATGGATCATCTCGATGAGCTGGAGGCCCAGAGCATCTACATTTTGCGCGAGGCGTTCGCCCGGCTGAAGAAGCTCGCGCTGCTGTGGTCGCTCGGCAAAGACTCCAACGTGATGATCTGGCTGGCGCGCAAGGCGTTCTTCGGCCGCGTCCCGTTCCCGGCGCTGCATGTCGACACCGGCAAGAAGTTTCCGGAGATGTATGCGTTCCGCGATCGCTTCGGAAAGGAATGGGATCTCGACCTGCGCGTCGAGCCCTGCCCGCCGATCGACAGCGTCGACCCGACCCTTCCGCCGGCCGCGCGTTCCGCCGCACGCAAGACCGAGGGCCTGAAGCTCGCGCTCAATAAATACGGCTTTGACGGATTGATCGCCGGCATCCGCCGCGACGAAGAGGCGACGCGTGCCAAGGAGCGCGTGTTCTCGCCGCGCGGCCTGGAAGGCGAATGGGATGTGCGCGACCAGCCGCCGGAATTCTGGGATCACTTCAATGCGTCGCCGCCGCAAGGCGCGCACTTGCGCATTCATCCGATCCTGCATTGGACCGAGGCCGACATCTGGGCCTACACCAAGCGCGAAGGCATTCCTATCATCCCGCTCTATCTCGCCAAGGACGGCAAGCGCTATCGCTCGCTGGGGGATCAGGACATCACCAACCCGGTGGCTTCGAGCGCATCCAGCATCGATGAAATCCTGGATGAGCTCGAGAACACCAAGATCCCGGAGCGCGCCGGCCGCGCACTCGATCACGAGACCGAGGATGCGTTCGAGCGACTGCGTGTCGCCGGCTATCTCTGACCCCAGTTTGGCGTGAGTGCTCTGATGAACATGATCCTCCCCACCGCCTCGATCTCGGCGACTCCCAACGGCACCACCCGTCCCCAGGTGCGCATCGTCATCGTCGGCCATGTCGACCACGGCAAGTCCACTTTGGTGGGCCGCCTGCTGCATGAGACCGGCAGCCTGCCGGACGGCAAGCTGGAGATGCTGAAGGCGGTCAGCGCGCGGCGCGGCATGCCGTTCGAATGGTCGTTCCTGCTCGACGCGCTGCAGACCGAGCGCGACCAGGGCATCACCATCGACACCACCCAGATCCGCTTCCGCACCCGCTCGCGCGACGTCGTGCTGATCGACGCGCCCGGCCATGCAGAATTCTTGCGCAACATGATCACCGGCGCCTCGCAGGCCGACGGCGCGGTGTTGATCATCGACGCGCTCGAAGGTGTCCGCTCGCAGACGCGGCGGCACGGCTATCTCCTGCATCTGCTCGGCGTGAAGCAGGTGGCGGTCGTCGTCAACAAGATGGACCGGGTCGATTTCAGTGCTGACCGCTTCAAGGAGATCAGCGACGAGATTTCCGCGCATCTGATCGGTCTCGGCGTGACGCCGACGGCGGTGGTCCCGATCTCCGCGCGCGACGGCGACGGCGTCGCCGAACACACGCCGCGGATCGGATGGTACAAGGGACCGACCGTGGTCGAGGCGCTCGATGCGCTCGAGCCGGCGCCGCCGCTGGCGGAGCTGCCGCTGCGGCTGCCGGTGCAGGCGATCTACAAGTTCGACGACCGCCGCATCGTTGCGGGCCGCATCGAGTCCGGCAGCCTCAAGGCCGGTGACGAGATCGTCATCATGCCCACGGGCAAGATCGCGAAGATCAAGACGGTCGAAAGCTGGCCGGTGACGCCGGTGCACGCCCCGCAAGGCGCCGGGCGCTCGGTCGGCATCACGCTCGACCGCGAGCTGTTCCTCGAGCGCGGCGACGTCATCGGACATAGCGGGCAGAGCCCGCGCGACACCCGCCGCATCCGTGCGCGTATTTTCTGGCTGCACGACAAGCCGCTGACCAAGGGCGAGCAGATCCTGATCCGGCTCGGCACCAGGGAAAGCCGCGCCACCGTGGTCGCGATTGAAAAGGCGATCGATCCCGGCGCGCTGTCCAACGAAGAGAACACCGCGATCGCGCGCAACCATGTCGGCGAGATCGACATCTCGCTGGCGCAGCCGGTTGCGACCGATCCCTACACCGACAATCCGCGCACCGGCCGCCTCGTGATCGAGGTCAACGGGCGCATCGCCGGCGGCGGCCTCGTGCTGTCGGTCGACGCCGGCCGGCCTGCGGTGCCGATCGACATCGTGCCGGTGGAATCCGCGCTGCGGCCGGACGAACGCTCGGCGCGCTACCATCACAATGGCGCGGTGGTCTGGCTGACCGGCCTGCCCGGCTCGGGCAAGTCGACGCTGGCGCGGGCGCTGGAACGGCGCCTGTTCGGCAATGGCGGCTCGCCGATCCTGCTCGACGGCGACACCTTCCGCGCCGGGCTGAACAGCGACCTCGGCTTCTCGCCGCAGGATCGCGCTGAAAACATCCGCCGCCTCGCCGAGGTCGCGACCCATCTGGCGCGCAACGGCCATATCGCCATCGTCGCTGCGGTCTCGCCGTCGACCGCCGACCGCGCGGCCGCTCGCCGTATCGCCGACAGCGCGTTCCGCGAAATCTATGTCGCGACGCCTGCCGAGGTCTGCGAGACCCGCGATCCCAAGGGCCACTACGCCAAGGCGCGCTCCGGCGGATTGCCGTCCTTTACCGGCATCACCAACGACTACCAGCCGCCGACCGGCAACGAACTGACCATCGACACCTCGAACCGCTCGGTCAGCGATGCCACCGACGAGATCGAGCGGATGTTGGCCACGACAGGCATCCTGTTCGACGAACTAACCGACCTCGCGGCGAATATCTAGCTTCCGCTCAGTGTCGTCGCCCGGCTCGACCGGGCGATCCGATATTCCAGAGACATCAGCCATTGTGCCGAGAGGCCGCGGCGTGCTGGATGCCCCGCATCAAGCGGGGCATGACGGCGGTGTCAAAAGCCGGTTCGGTTGAGGCCCTATTCGGCGGCCGCGCGGCGGCTTCCGGCCCCGTGCCGCAGCATCCCCGGCGATTGCCCGGTGATGCGCTTGAACGCGCGGCTGAACGCCGCCTGCGACGCATAGCCGAGCCGTTGGGCGATCGCATCGATCGGCTGGCGTTCATGCTCGATCCACTGTGTCGCGAGCCGCATGCGCAGTTCGGCGAGGTAGCGCAGCGGCGATTGCCCGGTCATTGACTGGAATCGCTCTGCGAACAGCGAGCGCGAGCAACCAGCCTCCGCCGCTAGTTCGGCAACAGTCCAGTTGCGGCCGGGCGCGCGATGCAGCGCGCCGATCGCGCGGCCGAGACGCGGATCGCGCAAGGCCTCGAACCAGCCCATGGCGTTGTCGCCGCCGCATTCGACCCAGCCGCGCACGATCGACGCGGCGAGAACGTCGGCGAGCCGCGCCATCACGCCGACGGAGCCGGCTCGCGGCGTGCAGGTCTCGCGCTCCATCGCCTTCAGCATCGGCTCGATTTCCGGCTGGCGCGCGAGCAACGTGTCGACCCGCATCACCTCCGGCATCAGGGCGATCAGCGGGCGCATGCCACCAAGATCGAAATTCATGCAGGCGCTGAAGACCAGGACCTGATCGTCCTGCGGGCATCCATCAGGGCAGGCCGACGTCACATCGACATTGCCGCAGAGCGTCTCGGTCTCGAAGCGCTCGACGTCGCAGCTCGGCTCGTCCGGGGCCGAGACCAGATCATGCGCACCGCCGCGCGGCAGGAAAATCGCGTCGCCGCATCCAAGCGGAAGCAGCGTCGCGTCGGCGTAGCGCAGCAGCGCCGTGCCATGGGCAACGAAGTGGAATTGCGCCCGTCCGTACGGCGTCTCGAACCGGAACCCGAACGGCGCTCGCGTCTCGACCCGGCGGTAGTGAACGCCCTCGAGCCGCATCCCGAGCAACAATTCGCTCACCAGATCGACGGCGGCGTCGGTCGTATCGGCGGCGGACGATCTGGACGAACGATCAAACATTCGGGTGTTTATGGCATAGATTGTCCAATTCGTCCAACCTATGTCTGCGGCGCTGCAACATAAGATGGAAGTTTCGGTCAATGGATCAAGAAGTGGACCCCGCGCTGGCGCACGCCGATGCCGTTGCGCTGATACCGGGCGAAGTCGCTCTCAAGGCTGGTGACAGGCCCGCCGCGTTGGAGAAGCCCGCCTGGGGCGCCGTCGTCGCCGTGATGCTGGGCGTCACCGCACTTCTGACGGCGGAGTTCCTGCCGTCAGGCCTGTTGACGCCGATGGCGAGGGACCTCGGTGTAAGTCCGGGCCTCGCCGGTCAGGCGGTGACGGCGACCTCGCTGGCCGGCCTGGTCGGGGCATTATTCACGCCGAGACTGACGCGCAGCTTCAACCGAAAACCGGTGCTGCTCAGTTTCTCGATTCTGCTGGTCATCTCCAACCTGCTGGTGGCGTTGGCGCCGAGCATCACGTTCCTGCTCGCCGCGCGGATCGTGCTCGGCCTTGCCATCGGCGGCTTTTGGGCGATGGCGGCAGCCACGACGATCCGGCTGGTGCCGCCGTCGCTGGTTGCACGGGCGTTGTCGATCGTGATGAGCGGCATTCCCGCCGCGATGATCATCGCCGTTCCGCTCGGCAGCTATCTCGGCGAGGTGGCAAGCTGGCGCATCGTGTTCCTGCTCGCGACGGCATTGGGCGCAGCGGTGTTTGTCATCCAGGCATTGGCTTTGCCGCGCCTCGCCCCGAAGGGAGAGGCCGGACTCGACACCCTGATCGACATCCTGACACGGCCGGGAATCGGCGCCGGCATCCTGGCGGCAACCTTGGTGTTCACCGGGCACTTCGGTTATTTCGGCTACATCCGTCCCTTCCTTGAAAGCGTGACCGGGCTTGGCGCTGCCGGCGTCGCGGCGACGTTGCTGGCTTTCGGCGTTGCCAACTATGTCGGCTCCTTCGCCAGCGGGCTAATGGCCGAGCGCAATCTCAAGCTCGCGCTGATCGCGATGCCGCTGGCGATCAGCGTGCTCGGTCTGTTGCTCTCGGTCTATGGCAAGGACGTCATGCCCGCGCTGGCGCTGGTCGCCCTCTGGGGATTTGCCTTCAGCGGCGTACCGGTGGCGACAACGACCTGGATCACCCGCATGGTGCCCGATGAGACCGAAAGCGGCACCGGGCTGACTGTGGCCTCGATCTTCCTCGGCATCACCATGGGCGCGGCCGGTGGCGGGCTGGTGCTCGATTTGATGGGCGCGGCGGCCGTGTTCGTGGCGGGCGCAATTCCCTTGCTGCTCGCCGCATTGCTGATCGCCACCAAGGTACGGACCAGGGCGCCCTGATCGCGCGCGCTGCCGGTACGGCGCCGGGGGAAAGGGGGCCTTCTCAGAACCGTGGCTTTAGGGCTAAAAGAGCCGTGAACGCCGCCCTTTGGCGCGTTTTTTGCTGATTTCTTTCGAAAACAGCCCCTAAACGCCCCATTTCTTTGAGAAAGCCCATCATGACTCGTGTCGATGCCCATGGATTGAAGATCGCCCCTGTCCTGTTCGATTTCATCGCCAAGGAGGCGACGCCGAAAACCGGGATCGCGCCGGACGCGTTCTGGGCAGGACTCGCCGCCATCATCCAGAAGCTCGGCCCGAAGAATCGCGAGTTGCTCGCGGTCCGGGACGCGCTGCAGGCCAAGATCGACGACTGGCATCGCGCCAACAAGGGCAAGGCGTTCGACATCAACGCCTACACCGCGTTCCTCAAGGACATCGGCTATCTGCTGCCCGAGCCCGCGACCCACAAGGTCGAGACTGCGAATGTCGACGAGGAAATCGGCAAGATCTGCGGGCCGCAGCTCGTGGTGCCGCTGACCAACGCGCGTTACGCGCTGAACGCCGCCAACGCGCGCTGGGGTTCGCTGTACGACGCCTTCTACGGCACCGACGCGATCCCGCATGATCCGAGCGAAAGCGGCAAGGGCTACAACAAGGCCCGCGGCGATAAGGTGATCGCAAAGGCAAAGGCGTTCCTCGACGCCGCCGTGCCGCTCGCGACCGGAAGCCACACCGACGTGACCTCCTACAGCGTGATCGCGGGCCAGCTCTCGGTCAAGCTGAAGAGCGGCAATTCGACCGCGCTGAAGAACGGCGCCCAGTTCGCCGGCTATCTGGGCGATGCCGCCCAGCCCACCGCGATCCTGCTCGTCAACAACGGCATGCATGTCGAGGTCAAGATCGACCGCAGCAACGTCATCGGCAAGGATGATCCTGCCGGCGTCGCCGACATGATCCTGGAATCGGCGGTCTCGACCATTCTCGACATGGAAGACTCGGTTGCCGCCGTCGACGCCGAGGACAAGGTGCTGGTCTATCGCAACACGCTCGGCCTGATGAACGGCACGCTGTCGGCCGATTTCGACAAGGGCGGCAAGACGCTGACGCGCTCGCTCAATGCCGACCGCGTCTACAAGAAGCCCGACGGCAGCGAGCTGAAGCTGCACGGCCGCAGCCTGCTGCTGATGCGCAATGTCGGCCACCACATGTTCACCGACGCGGTGCTCGACGCCAAGGGCGAGGAGATCCCGGAAGGCCTGCTCGACGCCGCGGTCGCCGGCCTGCTCGCGATCCACGACCTCAAAGGCAATTCCAAGGTCAAGAACAGCCGCACCGGCTCGGCCTATATCGTCAAGCCGAAGATGCACGGCCCCGACGAGGTGACGCTGACCTGCGACCTGTTCGCCGAAGTCGAGAAGATGCTGGGCCTGCCCGAGAACACGCTGAAGGTCGGCATCATGGACGAGGAGCGCCGCACCACGGTCAACCTCAAGGCCTGCATCCAGCGCGCCTCCAAGCGCATCATGTTCATCAACACCGGCTTCCTCGATCGCACCGGCGACGAGATCCACACCTCGATGGAAGCGGGTCCGATGATCCGCAAGAACGACATGAAGGCGCAGCCGTGGATCAAGGCCTATGAGGACTGGAACGTCGACAACGGTCTGATCGACGGCCTGCCCGGCCATGCCCAGATCGGCAAGGGCATGTGGGCCGCGCCCGACAAGATGGCCGACATGCTGGCGCAGAAGATCGGCCATCCGCAGGCCGGCGCCACCACCGCCTGGGTGCCGTCGCCGACCGCAGCCACGCTGCACGCCCTGCACTATCACCAGGTCAACGTGACCGCCCGCCAGCAGGAGCTCGCCAAGGGCGGGCCGCGCGCCAAACTCTCCGACATCCTCACCATTCCGGTGTCGCAGTCGAACTGGGCGCCGGATGACGTGAAGCAGGAGATCGACAACAACTGCCAGGGCATCCTCGGCTACGTCGTGCGCTGGATCGACCAGGGGGTCGGCTGCTCCAAGGTGCCCGACATCCACGATGTCGGCCTGATGGAAGACCGCGCCACGCTGCGCATCTCGAGCCAGCATCTGGCGAACTGGCTGCATCAGGGCGTCATCACCAGGGATCAGGTGATGGAGTCGCTGAAACGGATGGCCGTCGTCGTCGACAAGCAGAACGCCGGCGATGCGCTCTACAAGCCGATGGCGCCGGCGTTCGACGGCGTCGCCTTCAAGGCGGCCTGCGACCTCGTGTTCGAAGGACGCACCCAGCCGAACGGCTACACCGAATACATCCTCACCGCACGCCGCCGCGAGGCCAAGGCCGCGGGCTGATCCGCGAGCGATCGCAACGATTGAACAAAGCCCCGGTGCGAGCCGGGGCTTTTTTTCTGGCACCGCGCCCGCCGTCGCAGGGGAGGCACTGCCAAAATATCGAAAACAACCCCATGCACAGTAGGAGGCGGGCACACCAACCTGACATCCACGGTATTATTCTACTTTCCCGAAATTTGCGGATGGACCTGCGGCCATCCTTGAATCGCGACCCACCCTCATCGTCGTTCCTGCGAAAGCAGGGACCCATAACCACGAATGGTAGTTGTTGGATCGCGCCGGAACGACGCATCCCGTTCACATAGAAGCCGCCGAGTATGGGTCCCTGCTTTCGCAGGAACGACACCGGGACAAGCCGCGCGTACCGACTATCGCACTCTAGAACACCGCCAAATACTTCAGCAGCGAGACGATGCCGATGATGATGACGACGACGCGCGCGATCTGCTTGGCGCGGCCGTCGAGCGGCAGCATGTTGATGAGATAAAGAACCAGAATAATGACAAGGAAAGTGACGAGTACGCCGACGAGCATGCGGGGCCCCCTGATGGCATCGGTGAATGTGCTGTTCGCTTGTTGCTAACTTGCGAGAGCAAGGCCGGTTCCTGCCAACGGAACCGAAAGTCGCCGATCTCGCTTGAGCAGCGCTATTCGCGCGCCAGCACCGGCGCGCGCTGATACTTGGCGCGGATGCGATCCGGCGCCGGCGTGAAGCTGAGCGATGCCCCGCGCCGGTCGGGGCGGCCGACCGACATCAAGCCATCCTTGCCGGCGACGATGTCGCCCTTGCGCAGGGTCGGATCGTCCTCGATCTTCACCGCGGCGAGCCCGACAGTGTCCTTGCCGTTGCAGGTGCAGCCCGAGACGATCTCGTCGCGATAGCGGAAGGCGTTCGGCAGCTCGGAATACGGCTTGCCATCTTCGGTCGCGGCGTTGTCGATGTTGCCGCCATAGACCACTTCGGTCGCGCTCGCCGGGCAGAAGCTGTTGCAGCTCTCCGCCTTGCTCTGGTTGCCGGTCGCCGCCAGCGGGAAATAGCGGCCGTCGCAGGTGCGCACGCAATAGGCCTGACCGCCGTCATAACGCGCGCGGCGTTCGGCCCGCGGCACCGGCGCAGGGCCATCGTCGAACGGCATCCGGATCACCGGCGGACGGCCTTGCATGAAGCCGCCGAACAGTTGCGAGAAGAAATCCTGGGCTTGCGCCGCGGGCGCAAGCGAAAGGCCGAGCATTGCCGCCGTCCCGAACGCCAACCGCCTGGAATATCGCTTCACCATCACCGACCTCTCGCTACAACACTCCTCAATACAACGAGGATGTCGCCGGGATGTTCATCGCCTGACGGCCGGACGGCAGCGTCATCACGGCGGGGCGCGGCTGCATCGGCGCCGGCCGGACCGAGATCTGCGTCGTACCCGGGCCGAGTTCGCGCGCGGCGATATGCGGTGCGTTCTTCGGCAACACCATCACCTTGGTGCCGACATTGACGCGGTTGAACAGGTCGGTGACGTCCTCGTTGGTCAGGCGGATGCAGCCTGACGACACGAACTTGCCGATCGTCGACGGATCGTTGGTGCCGTGGATGCGGTACTCGCTCGAGCCGAGATACATCGCGCGGGCACCGAGCGGATTGCCGGGGCCGCCGGCCATGAAGCGCGGCAGATAGGGCTGGCGCTTGATCATCTCGGCCGGCGGATGCCAGTCCGGCCACTCGGCCTTGTTGCTGATGGTCTGGGTGCCCGCCCAGGTGAATCCTTCGCGGCCGACGCCGACGCCGTAGCGGATCGCCCGGCCGCCGCCGAGCACGTAATAGAGCGCGGTGTTGCCGGTATCGATGATGATGGTGCCGGGCGCCTCAGACGTGTTGAGCGCGACGGTGGTGCGGCGCAGCCGCTCCGGCAGCACGCCGTCCTCGGTGGCGCCGGCCGAAGCATCGTTCATCGCCTCGTCGGAGGGGAATGCGCCCGGCTGCGTCGATGCATAGCCGAGCACCTGCGCACTGGCCGAATTGGCGACCATGAACGGCGTCGCGAACAGGACGCCGGCGAAGGCAAGATTACGAGCAAAGGTGCGCGCGGCGCGCGACGCAAGCCGGCGGCTGGAAAGAGACTGCTGTGTCATGTGCTGCCCCTGGACGGGATGCGCATCATGGTGATGCGATGACGAACCAACGCGCGCGACCATCAGACAGTTCCGCTGCGAATCGTCGCGAAGTCGCGATTGTCAACCCGCCATCTCTCACGAGAGCGCGATGGAACCTTTGCCGGGGCGACGCCGTTGTCGTGCGCAATTTGATGCGAAATTCATTTGTCCCCATTCGGGAGGAGTCTGGTGCGCGCCTTTCCGGGTGAACGTATGCTTGGCAACGCGCCCGAAGGCACGCCCCTCCCCGACAGCAAAGCCGAAACGCCCCCGGTGATCAGCCGCGCCGAGGTCGTCGCCTTCGCACTGGTCGCGCTGCTGGTGATCGTCGTGGTGGCGGTGCTCTATCTGGCGCGTGCCGTCTTCCTTCCGATCACCATGGCTTTCATCATCGGCACCATGCTGTCGCCGGCGGCGAGCCTGCTCGAGCGTTACCGGATCCCGCGCGCGCTCGGCGCGGTGCTGATCGTGGTCGCGGTCGGCGCAGCCGTCGCCTTCATGGTTGGACTGATCGCCTCGCCAGTCATGGATTGGAGCTCGCGGCTGCCCGAGCTCGCCGCGATCCTGAAAGAGAAGCTGCATGTGTTCGACCGGCCGCTGGCGCTGTGGCAGGAGCTGCAGAGCATGGTCGGCGGCTCCGATACGCTGGCGACACTGCCGCTGCCGAAATTCGAATGGGTGCAGCCGACGCTGGAATTCGTGTCGCCGACCTTCGCCGAATTCCTGCTGTTCATCGCGACCCTGATCCTGTTCATCGCGAGCTGGAAGGATCTGCGCCGCGGCCTGGTAATGACCTTCAGCGACCGCGCGGCGCGGCTGCGGACGCTGCGGATACTCAACGAGCTCGAAACGCACCTCGGCAGTTACCTGCTGACGGTCACGATGATCAATGCCGGCGTCGGCATCGTCACCGGTGCGATCTGCGCGGCGACGGGCACGCCCAACGCGGCCGGGCTCGGCGCGCTCGCCGCCACACTGAACTTCATTCCGATCATCGGCCCGGTCGCGATGTTCGTGGTGCTGGTGGCGGTCGGCATCGTCTCCTCGCCGACCATCGGCGCGGGGCTGATCGCGCCGGCGTGCTTTGCCGTCGTGACTTTCATGGAAGGGCATTTCGTGACGCCGACGATCGTCGGCCGCAGGCTGTCGCTGAATGCGCTCGCGGTCTTTCTCGCGCTCGCATTCTGGACCTGGTTGTGGGGTCCGATGGGCGCCTTCCTGTCGTCACCGCTGCTGATCGTGGCGTTGATCGTCAAGGAGCATTTGATGCCGGTCAATTCGCCGCAGCTGCCTGAGGACTAACCTGGGTTTCGCATCTGGAACCTTGCAGGGTGCGACGCGTTTTTCTCCGAACACACACGTTCTCCGGGAGCTTTCGATGTCGAGCACGGACAGCGCATTTGGGATCAGGAACATGACCGACAAAGCGACCTACGAACGCCTCGAAAAGGATGTCACTGCCGTGAAGAACGATATCGCAGCTCTCACCGAACAGATCACCGACGCGCTCAACTCGTTTGCCAACAACGCGGGCAAGCAGGCCCGCCGCCACTACAAGGATGCGCGCGCCAACGCCGAATCGACGCTCGACGACATGTCGGAGCGCGGCAGCGCGATGATGGGCGCGGCGCAGGATGCGGCATCCTCGATCGAGGAATCGCTGGAAGAGGTGATCACGCAGCGGCCGCTGGCGACCGTCGGCCTTGCGCTCGGCCTCGGCTTTCTGATCGGCGTCACCTGGCGGCGCTAGGTCATGCGCCACCGTTCTGGACGCGATGGCGGCGCGGGCACGCCGCCGCCGCGTTCGTCGACGCGCTCGTCAAGGCAAGGTTCAAAGCAGAGCTTTTCAGGACAAGGCTGGTCAATGCTTCAGCGGCTGATCCATGACGTCAAGGAATCCACTGCAGGGGCGCTGCGGCTGACGTCGCTTGCGGCCGCCGCCGCGATCGCGTTGTTCGTCACCATCGCCTTCCTGTGCGCGGCCGCCTTTGTCTATGTGCTGCAGCGCTATGGGCCGGTGGAGGCGTGCCTGTCCGGCGCCGCGGTGTTTCTGGTCGTCACGCTGATCGCCGTCGGCGTTTACACGGCACGAAAGCGCGAGATGCGCCGCCGTGCCGAGGAGGCGGCAAAGGCCGCGAAATCTGCCGCGGCGACGATGCTCACCGACCCCGCGTTGATCGCCACCGGCCTGCAGATCGTGCGCGCCATCGGCGTGAAGCGACTTATTCCGATCCTGGCGGTCGGCGGCATCGCACTCGGCCTGATGGCCAGCCGCAGCGTTGCCGGCAGCGGCGAGCCGGACGAAGAGGAATAGCCACCAACAAGCACGGCTGTCATCGCCCGACTCGACCGGGCGATGACACCGTTCAAGGGGTTCTCAGGTCACACAGCGGCCGGGCTGCAGCAGCTTGGCCACTTCGGTCAGGACGCTGACCACGGGCTCGCAGGCCACCTTGCGGGTGTCGCCGGGCCGCGCACGGGCGGGCGCTGCGGGGTGATTGCGGGCCTCTTCCCGTGCCACGGGAACGCGGACAAGGACCGACGTATCGGGAAGCCGGTCGAGCTTCAGCGCCACCGTCCGGCTCGGGAGGCTGGTCATCGGAACCGCCGCACGATCCGTCTTGGCAGCGCGATTGACCGCGCTCTCCGGCGCCAATTGGATGGTGACCTGCTGCCCGCCAATGAGATCGTGGCCGGACGCCAGCTGGACCGCGCCCAGCGTCAGTCCAGCCGCCAACGCAGCGAAAATTCCCTTTTGAATCTTTGACATGGTGATGTCCCTCGCCCCATGGAAATTCCCGTTGGCGATCACGGAGACAACGCGAGCAAAACCTGTGGGGTTCTCGCGTCCAGCCATCACTTAACCGTGTACGAAATAATTTTGATTCGCGCGGAACGAGTCCGGGGGTCTGCGAGTCATTGGAAGAGCCGGTTATTCCCCCTGCCCCATTGACCGGCGACGTAGGGCGCGACCGTGGTGATGCCGGTCGCGCCCTGCTCTTTTTTTCGGCTGTGTCGCGAACGATGCGTCAGCCGACCTGTCACTCAGCCGTTGCAATTGGGCACTGAAAAAGCGGTCCTCCCGCTGGCGCGAGGACGTCCGCTTCAGGCATTGTCGTTTGATGGCATGTCCTGGGATCGAACCACCGTCACTTCACGGCATGACGGGCAACGACCGACATGAAACTTGATTCCGGTCGTCTGGTCGTCGACGGGCATCAATTCGCTCAAGGGCTCGCCGCATTTGCAGGTGACCGTCTTCTGGTCGGCAAAATACATCGGAGGTCCTCCAAAAGCCTGGAGATTTCATCGCGTCATTGGAGCGAGCTCGCTTGCACCGTGCCCGCCCCCTTGCTTCCGCTCCTTCTCGGTCTGTCGGATCCGGGCAATCCGGTCGGTGGGTTTGGCTCCCGGCGCTTATTTTGCAGCGGATTGCTTGCGTGATTCCGCGGCTTCACGCGCCTGCCGTTCCGCCTTGAGGCGGTGGAAATTGTCGTAGAACGCCTTCTCGTGGGCGAGGTGCTCCTTCATCGCCTGCGACGCGTCTTGCTGGCGCTGTTCGTTACGAACCTTGCGCTGCTCGGGAGTAAGATTCATACGACCTCCAACTAAGTCCTTGAATCAACGTTGGATTCAACGCACGAGGCGGGAAAAGGTTCCGCCGGGGAAGGAGCTGGATTACTTGCGCAGGCTCGCCCAGACGCCACCGAGGATCAGCAGGCCGCCGACCAGGTGGATCAGCTTCGGCGGCTCGCCAAGGATGATCCAGGACAGCAGTGCGCTTGCGATCGGCGCCACGTAAAGCACGAGCGAGGTCCGCACCGATCCGAACCGTGCGCCGAGCCAGGCGAAGCCGGCATAGGCGATCAGGCCCGGGACGAAGCCGGCGAAGACATAGGCCTCCAACGCCCGGGCGTTGAAGACCGCAGCCGGCGTCGCCCACATCTCCTGGAGCGCGGGCGGCAACGAGCACAGCGCGCCGGCCGCCGAGAACAGGCTGACCCGCGCCAGCAGCGAGGCGCGCGCCGCGACGCGCGATTGCACCAGCGTATAGCCGGACCAGCCGAGCATCGCGCACACCACCAGGAGGTCGCCCCAGGCCGCGCTCGATTGCGTCAGGCTTTCCAGATGGCCGCCGGAGACGATCAACAGCGCACCGGCGAGCGCCAGCGCCGTGCCCAGCCATTGCAGCGGACCGATATGCTCGATGCCGAGCGCGGCCGAGATCAACAGCACCATGATCGGCGACAGCGCGAAGATCAGCGCGATATGGATCGCCGTGGTGGTGACGCCCGCGATGTAGACCGGGCCGCCGCACAGGAACATGCCGAGGAAGCCCGCGGCGAGGATCGGCCAAAAATTCTGCGCCAGCGGGATCTTGCCGTCCCTGACCGCCGCGATCGCGAACGGCGCAAGGCCAATGGCGATGATGCTCCAGCGGAAGAAGGCCAGCGAGAACGGCGGTACCGAGCCGGCAAGGCCGCGCGCCAGCACCTGGTTGGAGGCCTGCCCGACCGCGACCAGGATGAACCCGGTCAGCGCGACCGCGTCCTCCCAGCCCGTGGCCGGACGGCCGACCTGAGCTTTCGGCAGCTCCGCATCCATGACACCGCCCCCTCAGCGGGCGCACGTTCACCCAGGACGGCTCGCGTCAGCGCAGCACGCCCCCGCGCTACTGCTCCGCCGCCTCCCGCTCCATGTCGCGGCCGGTCATGTCCTCGCCCTGCATGTTGGCGTATTCGCGCGCCATCTCGCGCATCAGGAATTTGGCGGGGACGTCGTGATAGGTGCCGTGGTCGTTGACGTACTGCATGTAGGCACGCCCCGCGCCGTCGAACGGATGCAGCAGCGCATCCGAATGGCCGTCGAAATCGAGCGGCTTGACGCCGAGCTTGGCGCACAGCGTGTCGTTGAAGGTCGGGGTCGCCTTGCGCCAGGCGCCGTCGACGAACACTTCGGTGAAGCCGTGCCAGGTGAACAGGTCCGAGCCCATGCTCTGGCGCAGCTTCTCGGTGGTGAGATGGTTGCGGACATCGGCAAAGCCGACCCGGGCCGGGATGCCATGGACCCGGCAGGCCGCGGCATAGAGCGCCGCCTTGCCGACGCAATAGCCGTTACCCGCGGCGAGCACGCTGGAAGCCCGGTAGCTCTCCGACGAGCGCATGCTGACATAGGGGTTGTAGCGGATGCCGTCGCGCACTGCCGTGTAGAGCCGGCTCGCGATGTCGCGCACGCTGGCGTCGGGTGGGACGGCGGCGCGGGCGAACGCCTCGACGGCGGGATGGTCGCTGTCGACATATTCGCCGGGGTCGGTGTAGAGGCGGCTGATCGTCTCGGGGAGATGCTCGGTCATGGCGCAACCTTAGCAAGCCATCGGCGCAGTTCAATGCAGCAAGTGCAACCCGTCTTGCAGACCTGTTGTGCTTAGTTCTCGAAGTGTTCGTCCAACCGCGGCGGCGGGTAGCTGCGCCGCTTGGCCTTGAAATATTCGCGTGCGAAATGGATGCCGATCCCGATCAGGAACGGCGGGGCGAGCGCGGCGGCGATCATCAGCGCGGTGATCGACTTCGGCGTCAGGATGTCCAGCACCATCGACGCCAGCAGCCACAGCGTGGCAGCAATCACCGCGACGTCGACGTGCTTCATTCTCCAGACTCTCCTTGGTCCCTGACCTCAATCCGGGTTCCATCCTACCGGCTGGCCCCGCGCACGCCAAGGATTCCGGCGGCAGGCGATACCTCCAGCCCTTCACTTTTTTTGAACGGTCCGCAGGCAACGTAGATCAGGTTGAACCAGCGCGGAGGCCGCAATGGGCCACCGTTCACCGATCAAGCTGCTAACGCCCGCACCAGCATGAGGCCGCCGAACAGCGCGAGGATCGAGAGTGCGACGGAGGCTACGATGTAGGCCGCGGCCGGCCATAGCTCGCCCCGCTGCATCAGCACGATCGCATCGAGCGAAAAGGTCGAGAAGGTGGTGAAGCCGCCGCAGATGCCGACGGTAAGAAACACCCGCACCGCCTGGCTGACGTTCCAGCTCAGCGCGAAGGACTCCGCGAAGACGCCGATCAGGAACGAGCCCACGATATTGATTACCAGCGTACCCCAGGGAAATTCGGTGCCGACCAGGCGCCCCGCGCCGATCGCCACCAGATAGCGTGCGACCGATCCCAGCGAACCACCGATCGCGACCGCCGCCAACAATTGAACGTTCAAGGTCTCACCTTTCCCGAGCACGATGACTCGTCATCGTGCTCTGTTTCTGGTTTGGGCATGATCCTCTGTCGGAAAACCGGTGCCCACTTTTCCGGATCATGCCTCGCCACTCGGCGATGCCCGTCACAAGCCCAACAACGAAAGTCGCGGCGACCAGCTCGCCCGGGGCGCCGACCAACAGGGCGACGACACCGACGAGCCAGATCGACCCGACCAGCGACAATGCGATTGAGAGTGACCCAGGAAGACCCGTCATGCTCTGCCCCTTCTCATTCGCGGGGCGCGCTGCGGATCGGCGGTGGCGCATGCTCCTACCGACGCTGTCGCGCCCGGTAGGAGTCATCAGCCTTGCGGCGGTTATCGGGGGACTCCATCCCCATCAACACGTCTAATGCTACGGTGCGCAGCCGATACGGGCAAGCCACTTTCACTGGCAGATGTTGATGGATTTCCACCGCATCGCGAGCCTCGCGCCTTGCAATCAACCAAAGCGCGAATAGAGTGCCGCCCGTAAATTTCAAAATTGGATCGTCACCGGGATGTTGCGACGGCTCGTTGCTTGTATTGCTTTGTTCTTTGCTGCCACAGGTCCCACACTTGCCGAGGATAGCGCAGCCCCACAAGCCACCCCTTCAGTTGCGGCATGGAAACAAGGTATTTCCAGCCGGCTGCGCCAAGCTCGGCGTTACCCACCGCTGGCGCCTGGGCAGGGAGGCATCGCTAAAGTCAGCTTCAGAATCGATCGCGCAGGGCATCTCATGTCGAGTTGGCTGGTCGAGAACACCGGCATCGCGGCGATAGACGCAGAGGCATTGGCAATCGTCGAACGCGCCCAACCCTTTGCCGCGATCCCCGACGACGTGAAGGACGACACCGCCGTCCTGACCGTGCCATTCAATTTCGGGAAGGCGCCGGCGTTCTTCGACGTGGCACCGTGGGACGATCCCGGCCTCAAAGCAAAATTGAATTCGGTCTGCCGCGGTTGCTGAGCGGCTCGTCCGACGCGGCGGGAGCCAGTGGTCTCCCGCCGCGCCTGACTTGTTATCACTCATTCATCGACAGCATCGCGTTCAATTCGACCGCAGTCTGCAGCTGCTCGATGCGTGCCGCGATCTGTTCGCGCTTGACGCCGCGCGGCAACTGCTCGAGCTGGCGCTCGAGCCGCGCCCGGTGTTCGTCGAGGCGCTGCTCGAACGTGTGGGGTTCAGATCGTTTCCGCTTCTGAATCGTCTTCTGCATCACTCACCCTTGGCGGTTGCAGACCGGGACTATTGGCCCAGCGGTCCAGTTGATCGATGACCTGTGCGTGGCTCGGACGCCGCGGCTCAGGGGCTTCCGGTTCCTCGGATAGTTTGCGGGGCAGCTTGACGTGGTTGGTCATGGCATCACTCCCGCAAGGTAACGCGAGAGACCGCCGGATCGTTCCGTTATTTTTTCTCGTAAGTAATTGATTTTGTTTGATAAACTTACTCAGTCGACGTTTTTGTCTCAACCTGTGGAACCCGCCGCGACTTGGCTCGTTTAGCAAATTACTCAACTATCTAATTCTGGGCGGTTTGCGATGAATGAGCTTCGCGCTGAACGTCTTCAAGTCATGCTTTCTCCTCAAGAATTATCGGCCCTCGACGATTTCCGCTTCAAGCACCGCATGCCGACCCGCGCCGCTGCGGTGCGCGAGCTGCTCAGGCTCGGCCTGGCCGGCGACGGCGTCGATGGAGGCGCCGGGGTGAAGTCGAGCGAGTATGGGGTGTTTAACCGGGGGCCGGATGGGCACACCCAAGCGGACGCGCCGCAGGAGGAGTAACGGCGCGTTGGCGCCGATGCGGCCGTTCAGCCGCCGACGAACAGGTCCACGACCGCTTTCAGCGTGCAGACCACAAGCGCCGACGTGAACATCGCCGTACCGAGATCTGCGAGATAAAGCAGCTGCGCCTTCTGCTCCGCATCCAGCCGCGCGATCGCCTTGCGCATGGCCAAGCTCCCTTTTCAGGAGAACGCGTCGCGTGAACGTCGGTTCCCTCGACCGGCAACTCACGCCCGCTGCAGCGCCAGCATCACGCCGCCGAGCGTCAGCGCCATCGCGCCGATCTCGCGCAGGCCGAGTGGCTCGCCGAGGATGATCGCGGCCGAGATCACGCCGATGACCGGCACCAGCAACATGCCCGTCGATGCCGATGTCGGCGGCAGCCGGCGCAACGTCTCGAACCAGGTGAGATAGCAGATGCCCATCGGCATCAGCGTCATATAGGCGAAGCAGCCGAGGCCAAACGGCGTGATCGCGGCATAATTCGGGTGCTCGAACAGAACGCCGAGCAGCAGCATCACCAGACAGCCGATGCCAACCTGCCAGGCGACCACCGCAAGCGGCGGCATCGGCAGCGGCTTGCGGTTCAGCACGTTGCCGAGCGCGAACAGGATGGCGCAGGCGAGCGCCAGCGCAATGCCGGTGAGCTTGTCGGCGCTGAACGCAAAGCCGCCTCCGCCGAGCAGGAGCGCGACGCCGGCGACGCCGAGCACCAGCGCCGCCAGGTCCCGCAGCGTCGGCCGGCTGTGCAGCACCGGCCAGGCGAACAGCATCGCCCAGATCGGCATGGTGTAGGCGAGCAGCGCACCCTCGCCGACCGTGACGAACTTCATCGCGATGGTGCCGAAGCCCATCCAGGCGAAGACATTGGTGAAGGAGGCGAACAATAGCCGCGGGACCGCCTCGCGCGGCACCGCGAGCGACTGGCCGCGGGCCAGCGCCAGCGTGCCCAGGATCACCGCCGCGCAGGTGCCGGCGAGTCCGCGGGCGAACAGCGGCGGCCATTGCTGCAGCAGCAGCTTCATCAGCGGCCAGTTCAGGGCCCAGCCGAAAGCCGTCACCACCAGGCAGAGAAAGCCGATCGTTCGGTCGCGTTGCGTCGTGTCCATCGGCCGCGCTTAGCAGGCGGAAGCGCGAGGCTCCACCGTCCGCGACGCATGTCGGCCCCGAAATCCGTAGCCTTCCGCAAGAAAAAAACCGGCGTACCTCTCGGTACGCCGGCTTGCACTTTGCCCTCTTGCGTAAACTCAGCTCATGCCGACGCCGCGCGCGGCGTGCGGTTGCGCGAGTTGCGCTGGAAGAACAGCGCCTGGCTCGCCACCGCCGACACCATCGCCGGCTGGAACGGTTTCGAGATCAGGAACGCCGGCTCCGGCCGCTCGCCGGTCAGGAAGCGCTCGGGATAGGCCGTGATGAACACCACGGGCACCTCGAAGGTGCGCAGCAGCTCGTTGACGGCATCGAGACCGGACGAGCCGTCGGCGAGCTGGATGTCGGCGAGGATCAGGCCGGGCTTCTTGTTCTTGGCCAGCGCCACCGCGTCGGAATGGGTGCGCGCAACGCCGATGACGTTGTGGCCGAGATTCTTCACCAGGCTCTCGAGGTCCATGGCGATGAAGGTCTCGTCCTCGATGATCAGGACGTCGGTGGCGATCTCGGCGGCCATCTCGCGGCCGGCGGCGTCGGTCAGCTTGCGGGTCTCGGCAATGTCGGTGCCGAGGATGTAGCCGACCTCCTCCTCCGAGAAGCCTTCCAGCGACAGCAGCAGGAAGGCCTGCCGGGGCAGCGGCGTGATGTTGGAGAGCCGGCGCTCCGGCGGCAACGAGAGCGTCGCCACGTCGGCGGTGTCGTTGTTGTTCACCGACACCGAATTCCAGATCTGGGTGAACAGCCGAAACAGGCCGGCGCGCGGGCCGTGCGTCTGGTCCAGCAACGATCCGTCCTGCAACAGGGCCTCGAGCATGGCCCCGACATAGGCGTCCCCGGACGCCTGGTTTCCGGTCAGCGCGCGCGCATAACGGCGCAACAGCGGAAGGTGTTCGGCAACGATCTGCGATCGGGACATTCCCACTCCATCCTTGTTCGTGAGGCCAACCGGCCTGAAACCCGTACCCGGGGGCGGCGTACCAATTTGGGGCAACCCCGGTTCCCCTGCATGCCCGACTACGCGCGAGCGCCGGAAAAGTTCCACGAAATAGTTCCAGCCTTCCGGAACTTTATGCGCAACTTCGCATTAGCTCCTGACCGACGAGGCAACGCGGCCAGCCTCTTTTTTCGAGGAAACATCTTGGAAATCAGAGACTTAACTCCCGGGGAAGCGTGGATCAGATCATGAAGGAAGTAAAGAAGCAGGGCGGTCTCAACGCCGAGATTCAATCGAGAATCGGCCACCAGCTGCGCGCCATGTACGATGATGTGGTGCGGCAGGGGGTGCCCGACCGCTTTGCGGAGCTGATCCGCAAACTCGACGGACCCGAGGCTGCCGCGGCGGCCGTGGCCGGGGGCGATACCGACAAGAACAATGGAGGGGACTAATGCCTCTCACCAATGAACTTCGCGACGACATCCTGGCGTCGGTCCCGAGCTTGCGCGCGTTCGCGATCTCGCTGTCCGGTAACGGCGACCGCGCCGACGATCTGGTGCAGGAGACCCTGCTGCGCGCGATCGCCAATATCGACTCGTTCCAACCCGGCTCGAACCTGCCCGCGTGGCTGTTCACCATCCTGCGCAACCTGTTTCGCTCCGACTACCGCAAGCGGCGGCGCGAGGTGGAGGACGCCGAGGGCAATTATGCCAAGACGCTGAAGAGCCAGCCGTCGCAGGCCGCGCATCTGGAGTTCGAGGAATTCCGCGCGGCGCTCGAAAAGCTGCCGCAGGACCAGCGCGAGGCGTTGATCCTGGTTGGTGCCTCCGGCTTCTCCTACGAAGATGCCGCGGCGATCTGCGGCTGCGCGGTCGGCACCATCAAGAGTCGCGTCAACCGTGCGCGATCGAAGCTCTCCGCGCTGCTCTATGTCGACAGCGCCGAGGATTTCGGTCCCGACAACACCGTGCGCGCCGTGATCGGCGGCAATGGCGGATAGCCAGGCGCGATGCTAGAATGGAGAGGCGGCCCCGATCGGGCCGCCTTTTTCATTCGGCGTTGGTCCGCAACGGTATCGCGCAGCATGACCAGCAAGACGTACGAAGCGACCATCGTCCTTGAGGGCAGCACCTGCTTCATACCGGTGACGTTCGATCCGAAAGTTGTTTTCGGAAAAGTTCGCGCGCCGGTTCTCGTCACGCTGAACGGCTGCACCTATCGAAGCACCATCGCCTCGATGGGCGGGCAGGTCTGCATCCCCTTGCGAAAGAGCAACCGCGAGGCAGCCGGGCTAAAGGGCGGCGAGACATTGCAGGTCACGCTCGAGCTCGATGCCGAACAGCGAACCGTCGACGTTCCGCCCGACCTCGACAAGGCGCTCCCCCCCGCCGCGCGCGCCCGCTGGGATCGGCTCAGCTACACGCAGCAGCGAGAATGCGTCGAGGCGATCAACGCGGCCAGAAAGCCGGACACGCGCGCCCGCCGGATCGCGCAGACCGTCGTTCGCCTCGATCGACCGTCGTGAGCCTGCAGTGTCGTCCCGGCGCGTCGCGCGACGGTCGCGCCATCAGCCCGCCATCGCCTGCTTGACGGCAGCCGGCTTGAAGCCGTTCCTCAATTCGAGAATCTTGCCCGCGATCTCTGTCACCGGGACCGGATGACTGAACAGGAAGCCCTGGGCCTCGTTGCAGCCCTCGGCCCGCATGTGGTCCAGCTGCTCGACGGTCTCGATACCTTCGGCGATCGTGGTCATGCCGAGGCTTCTGCCAAGGCTGATGACGGCGCGCACGATCGATTTCGATCCATGCGTCGCGGTCGCGTCGCGCACGAAGGATTTGTCGATCTTGAGCTTGTCGAACGGGAAACTGCGCAGGTAGCTCAGCGACGAATAACCGGTGCCGAAATCGTCCAGCGCGATGCGCAGCCCCTGAGCCTTCAGCTTGTGCAGCGTCGCAAGCGTCTCGCTGCTGTTCGCCAGGAAGACGGACTCGGTGATTTCGAGCTCCAGGCGACGCGGCGACAATTTTGACGCCGCGAGCGCGTTGACGACGACATCGATGAAGTCGGGATCGCGAAACTGGACCGCGGAGACGTTGACCGCGAGCTTCATCTCGCTGGGCCAGCTGACGGCCTGCTCGCAGGCGCGATTGAGCACCCATTCCCCCAACGGGCCGATCAGGCCGATTTCTTCCGCGATCGGGATGAACTGGTCCGGCGCCACCAGCCCACGCTTCGGGTGATGCCAGCGCAGCAGCGCCTCGAAGCCGCAGATGCGGTCGAGATGGAGATCGTAAAGCGGCTGGTAGTACAGCGAGAACTCGTCCTTGGGCATCGCCTCGCGGAGATCGAGCTCGATCGCCCGGCGCCGCTGCAGGCTGGCGTCCATCGCGGGCTCGAAGAAGCGCCAGGTGCCCCGGCCTTCCATCTTGGCGCGGTACAGGGCGACATCGGCGTTCTTGAGCAGCTTCTCGCCGGTGGTGCCGTCGACCGGCGACATCGAGATGCCCACGCTGCATCCGACCACGACGCGATGCCCGTTCAGCTCGTACGGGGCGCCGACGCATTCCACGATGCGGCGGGCGAGGCGTTCGGCCTCCTCCCCGCCCTGCACGCCGCACTGGATGACCGCGAACTCGTCGCCGCCCAGACGCGCGACGGTATCGACCTCGCGGACGCAGGCGTTGAGCCGGTCCGCGACCGCACACAGCAGTTCGTCGCCGACCGGATGCCCGAGCGTATCGTTGACCTGCTTGAAATTATCGAGATCGAGGCAGAACACCGCGAAGCCGGATCCGCGGCCGACCTGAGCGACCGCCAGCTCGATCCGTTCTGCCAGCAACGTCCGGTTCGGCAGCCTGGTCAGGGCATCGTGCCGGGCCATGAACGCGATCTGCGACTCGGCCCGCTGCTGTTCGGTGACATCCTCGCAGGTGACGAGCCAGCCGCCGTCGGATGTCGGCCGCTGCGCGATGGCGATGATCCGTCCATCGCTGAGATGCTGCAGATAGTTGCCCTCGTGCTGGGCCATCGATCGCTCGCGTTCCGCCAGCAAGTCGGCAACGCTCCGCTCACCGTGACTGCCGGCGGCGACACTGAGGCCGAGCACGTCCTCCATGGTCATTCCGGGAACGACGAGCTCCGGCGAAATATCGAAGATCTCGCAGAACCGGCGGTTGGCGACCTGCAGCCGCGCCTCGCTGTTGTACAGGCACAGCCCTTGCGACATGTGCGTGAGCGCCGCGTCGAGCCGCAGGTTGGTTTCATGCAGCTCCGCCTTCTGCTGCTTCAATGCGGAGATGTCGCTGTAGACGAGAACGACGCCGCCTTCCTGCGTCTCGCTGCGGCTGACCCGCAGCCAGCGCCCGTCGGAAAGCTGCGCCTCGCTCGCGAAGCCATCGAAGTCAGCGTCGACCGGCGCCAGGCTGGGCGCATCGAGCCGATCCGACTGCAGGAGTTGCGGCGAAAGGCGGATGAATTCGCTTGCCCGCGAGTTGGCCAGCGCGATCTGGCCGTCCGCATCGAGCAGCACGACGCCTTCGCGCGACGTTTCGAGCGCATCGGAAAGCCGCGCCTGCGCGGAGCGGCGTTGCGACACCTCCTGATCGACCATCCGCCTGATGTTGTCGCGCATGGTTTCCATGGCGGTCAGCAGCGTGCCGAGTTCGTCGGTGCCGCCCTTGGGCACGGTCGCGTCGAGGTCGCCGCCGGCGATGCTCCGCGCGGCCCGCGATGCAATGGCGACAGGCCCGATGATCCGACGCGCCAGCAACCACGAGAACAGCGCCGACAGGAACAGCGCGACGGTCAGCCCGGCGACGTTGAGCTGCAGATCCCGCTTGATGGTCGAGAGCGCCTTTTGCCGGAACAGAAAGCCGTCACCGGCCGTATAGTTGACCAGGAGCTCGACCTGCTGGCTGACGATCTTGGAGTAGCGGTCGATATCGCCGACCGTCGTTCCCGATGCATGCGGATCTGCCGCCGAATTTCCCTCGACCGACGATCCGATTGCACGGCGATGCAGCGCCATCCAGGCGTCGGCGGCTTCCTGAACCTTTGCCGCGGCTTGCGCGGCGCGCGAGGACTGCGAACGATCGGCGGCGATCGTCAGGTCTTCCGAAAGCGTCTTGGCGAGCTTTTCAATCTGGCTGTCGAGGCTGGCACGAATTTCCGAATCCGTGGTGAGCAGACGCTGTGACGACGCAACCCGCATCGAGGCGAAGTCCGCACCGGCCGCGCGGGCGTAATTGATCGACATCAGGGATTCGTCGAACGTCTTGGCCACCAGATCGCCGGCATGGCGGATACCCAGGATCGAGTATCCGCCGAGCGCGACGGCAACGGCGCTCATCGCGAGGCAGAAAATCAGAATCTGGGTGCGGATCGAACCCGTGGTCAGGGCAAGACGCGGCAGGCCGCCGGTTGCGAGCCGGAAGGCTGCACCGATCTTTACCTTGAGGTTGCCCAATAGGCTATCCATACCCGCGTTTCGCCGTAGTGCTCGATGTTCAAGCTACGCAGAAACGCGCAGCGCTTGCGGAAAAATGACTGTCTGCTCAAAATTGCTTTAGTAGTGACTGCAACTCATGCTGAAATCGTTAAGATCAGCTGGCGATAATCACCCTTACAGGTAATCCGGGACGCATCATTTGCACGCTCAAGTAGCCGGTGTTGGAATTCCAGGCGGGGGTCTCATGCAGTCAGGCTTGTTGCGCATTCTGCGCCTCGGCCGGTCCGGCCGCGTGCCTTTGGTGGCCGCGATTGTCATCGGAGCGCTAGCCGGCGCCGCTCTGGGGGCGGCGCCCTACGTCATTTCGCAGAAGGATCGCGAATTCAAGCCCGCAGAAATCTCGATCAAGCGCGGCGAGATTTTACGATTCATTAACGATGACGGCGAGCTGCTTCATCACGCTTATTTGAGCAGCGATACGTTCAGTTTCGACTCGGGAGACCAGCAGCCGGGCAGCAAGTTCGACGTCACCTTTTCGGTGCCCGGCGACTACACCGTGTTGTGTGGCATTCATCCGAAGATGAAGCTTGCCGTCCACGTCGCCAAATAGTCCCCCACAGACATCAACGATCTACAGGACCGAGGTCTTGAAGATCGCGGCGTGGCCGAAATAATAGACGAACAGCGTCAGCGTCAGCGCGGCACAGAGCGCGACCGGAGCAAGCCATGCCGCGCGACGATCGCGCGGCAGCACCTTGTTGTCGGCGAGAATCGCAAACAGCACGGCGATGATCGCCGAGTGCCCGATGGTGTCGATCTTGCCGAATTCGAAGCACGCGCTGATGAACATCCCCGCCAGCACGGTGGCGGCGCAGCGCCGGATCAACGGCGTCCAGATCAGGGCAAAGGCGAGCGTGAACTCCACCATGCCGGCGGCGCGCATGTAGAACTCATTGTCGAAGCCGAGGGTCATCCCGGCATGCTCGATCAGCAGCGGGAAGCTCCATTCAGGATAGGCCCATTTTTCGATCGAGGCCCACATCAGCGTCACCGCCGCCGCGTACCGCATCACGTCGATCGGCCGGATTCCAAACAGATCCTTGTTCAGCCCGATCAGTGCAAAATAGGCCGCAACGCCTAGAAAAATCGGGTAGTCGGCGAGATGGAAGACGCCGTAGTCGCGGACGCCGATCCCGAACAGGATCGCCATCCCCACGGCCGACAGCGGCAGCGTGCGTCGTGACAGCATGCCGGCGGCGATGGCGAGTTGCAACGCACCCACCAGCGGTGACGACGTCTTCAACTCGGGCGTCAGCAGGATCCCGCCGACGGCCCAGATCGAGATGAAGAAGAACGCGCAGACTGCGCGCATCATCAGTTCGGTGTGCAGCCGAAGTCCTTCGGTAATGCGGTCCAGCACACGAATGGTCGCATCGCCGAGCGACGTCGGCTCGATCAGGCAGCCCGCAAACAGCCAGAAGACGGCGACGCCGAGCAGCAGTTCAAAATCGAGGCAAAGGACATTCTCGAGTCCGCGCGGCTGACCGGCGACATCGTAAGCGCAAAACCATTTGACATGTGCCTCGGCACTGCGCGCGGCTGTGACGCAAAACAAAACCGCTGCAAGGCACGTGGCGAAAAAGGAGCGCACAGCCGACGCGGCATCTCGCTCCCGCCCACTAAACATTGAACTAACCGCCCACACACAGATACGCTTAAGGACTTGCACGCTTAAGGACTTGTTTAACTTATATCAAATTTTACGCTTTGCGCCTGCCTCCGACATCCGCTGGTTGCATTGTGGTTAATTGCGGCAGGCAGGCCCCACCCCGTCCCTCAGTGCATCTTTTCCGGCCGGTTCCATCGAATTTTAGCCAATTCCGGCACGGGGGCTCAATTCAACTGTCGTAGTGAAACCCGGACAAATCGGATCGGGAGGCCGGTTAAATGTTCGGAGTGCTGAGCGTCGTGAGTATCGGGGTGGGGTCAGCCCTCGCCTACGTGACAAAATCGTCCCCGTCGCGCACGGCGGCCCTCGAGACCTGCGCCGGCGCGCTTCTGGTCGTCGGGCTCGGCCTGCTAGGGGCCGCGCTGCCGCACCTCGCCTGACGAACCCCCGTTCAACGCCCCCTGTTGCGCTCAGCGCGGCAGTTTAGGGATCCCCACCACCGGTGGGGCCGTGGCGGTGAGGGTTTGCAGGAAGGCGATGAGGTCCTTCTTCTCGCCAGCCGTCAGAGACAATGGCTTGATGTCGGGCGACCGGCTCGGCCGCTCGATCCCGCCCTTGTTGTAGAGCTCGATGACATCTTCCAGCGTTGCGACCGATCCGTCGTGCATATAGGGCGCACGGCGCGCGACATCGCGCAATGTCGGGGTCTTGAACGCATATTTCAGCTTCGCCGAGGTCGGAAAGTAACGTCCGCGCCCGATGTCGTGGCCTTTGGCGGTGCCGATATCCTGGAAGGACCCGTCGGAGAAGGACGGGCCGCTGTGGCAGGACGAACAGCGTCCCTTGCCGTTGAAGAGCTCAAAGCCGCGCTGGGCTGATGCGCCGATCGCGCTTTCGTCGCCCTTGATCCAGCGGTCGAACGGGGCTTCGCCCGCAACGATGGAGCGCTCGAACGTCGCCAGCGACTGCTCGATCCTCGGCCGCGTGATCGCGCCGTCGCCGAACGCGTGGGTGAACGCATCGACATAGCCGGGGATCGCCGCGAGGCGGGCAATCAATTCCGGTTCGGTCATGTTCAGGTTCATCGGGCTCAGGATCGGCCCGAACGCAACGGATTCGAGATCCCTGAACTTGCCGTCCCATCCAAGGGGCTCGAAGAACGCCACGTCGATCAGCGTCGGCGAGCGGATCGGCAGGCCTTTCGGGTCCTCACCGATGGCGCGCGGCAGGCCGTCGGCCCATGACAGGCTTGGCTTGTGGCAGCTCGCGCAGGAATGCGTCTTGGACCGCGACAGCAGCGGATCGAAGAACAGCATCTGCCCAAGGGCCGATTTCGCCTCCGAATAGGGATTGCTGCTCGGAAACGGAACAATTTCGGGCCGGCGATAGCTGGCACGGATCGTCGCAGGGTCGCGGGGCGCCGTCGCCGGGGTCAAGGCAAGCGACAGCCCGACAGGCAAAACTGCCGCGAGCAAGGTCAGGCTGACCCAAAGCCTCATCGGGGTCCTCAGACGGTATCCTGCTCGGTATATGCCCAAGCATGTTCAACGAAGTTTTAACGCTCGGTTGCGGGCTATTACGGATGCCGGATTTCGACACAGACGATGTGAGCGTCGTCCGGCGCGCCTTATTTCGATCAATCCGCGCAATAACGTAGCCACTCAACCTGAGGCGGCTGCGGCGCTCTACTTCTTCGCCGGCCGGAGCGGCGCGGAGAGCTGCTCGGTGCGGTCGCGCTCGGTCATGTCGACCACGGTGTCCATCGGCGCGGTGAGCTCATAGACGTAGGAGACGTCGGTGAAGTAGCGCTTCGCGGTGCCGCCGAGCGCCTCTGGTGCGACGCGGTCGAGCAGGATCAGGCCGAAATCGCTATCGGCGCGCCGCGTCGCCTGGCTGGTGTTGAACTCCTCCCAGCGGAAATGGAACACCGCGTCCGCATCCTCGCCGGCGACCTCCCAGTTCGCGACGATGTGCGGATGCTTGCCGACCAGCGACAGCCCTTCGTCGGAATGCGAAGCGAGCTCAAAGAACAGCAGCGACAGCGATTGCGCGGCGCGGGCGCTGACGGTGATGTCGGGACCGTTCACCGCGATCCGGTCGGCATGCGGAATCGCGCGCGATTCGAACAGGCCCTTCAGCTTGACGCCCTGCCACTGGCTCTCGCTGAGCAGCGTGACGACATTCGACATCGCGTGGATGCGCCCGATCAACAGTTCGCGCGCGACATCCATGTCGGCGCCGTGCCGCAGCGTGCGGGTCACGATCGACTGGATCACCGCAAGGATGTTCTTGACCCGATGGTTGAGCTCGTCGATCACAGCGGTAAGCCGGCGCTCGAAGCCGATCCGGACCTCGATCTCGCGGCTGAGGCGAAGGTTGTTGTAGGCGACATAGCCGAACAGGCCGCAGACGATGCCGGTCAGCGCGAGGCCGATCGCAGCGACGATGGTCGCGGTCTGCTGCGCACGCACCGTGGCGTTGCTCTTGGCATAATAATCGAGCGACCAGTCCCTGCCGCCGAACGTCACCGTGCGCACCATCGACGGCAGCGGGCCGTCCTGGCGCACCGCGCGCGAGGTGACGATGCCCTGCTCGTTGGCGGTGAACTCGTCATTGGAATCGCGCGGGTCCTTCAACGCCACCGCGAACAGCGAGGAATCGTCGTTGGTCAGCATCAGCGACGACAGCTCGTACGAAAAGGTGATGAAGCCGGCCGGCTCGGACCCACCCTCCTGGAACACCGGCGCGGCGAGCACGACCCCGACCGGGCCGTTCTGCCGCAGCAGCGGCACCGGGTCCGAGGCCACCGGCTTGGCGTTCTCCATTGCCCGCGCCAGCATCGGACCGACCACCGAGTGACGATCGAAGGCGCGGCCCGGGATGCTCAGGGTCTCCGGATTGCGCGGCTCGACGTCCATCAGCACGTTGATCGGCTTGTCCAGCGCCTTGATGTCGAGGGCCTGGTCGTCGAAATCGCGGATCGAGGGATTGGTGAAGCCGGCAGCCTTCAGCTCCGCCTCGGCGGCCGTCAGCTCGTTCGGCTTGAGCCGCGCGATCCAGGCGGCGACGACGAAGTCGGTCTTGAAGGCGTAGATCGCCGAGCGCAGCGGCTGCAGCATGTTGGCCTTTACCATCGAGGGCGTCCGGAACAGCCCCGAGGCCACCCGCGCCAGCAGCTCGCGCTCGGTCAGGCGGTCCTGCACCAGGCTGGCATGGACGTCGATCGCCCGCGCCAGCGCGATACCGTCGATCGCGAGCTCCTGATCGTGCACCCGATAGGCGGCAAGACCGGAGAGCAGAACTCCGATCAGCGCAATCAATGCAACGATGAAGCCCAGTCGAACCACACGCTTACTCGGCAATCAGGGGGTGGCGAAAGGGGACGGTAGGCATCTGGCTTCTGCGGGGGCGGCGACAAATCCGGGTGCGATGAACGCCAGCCGCAAAGGAATATGGAATAGCGATCATCGGTACGCAACAGGAGCCGGTCGGCAACATTAACGACGACGCCACCCGGCGGTCTTTGGCGGCGCCAAAGGTTGCTAATCGTCAAAGTTGGAAATTGTTCCGGCGATTGCGCAGCTTTTTTGCGGCAGGGTGCGCCGGACCACTGACCGTCATCCTGAGGAGCGCGTAGCGCGTCTCGAAGGATGAACGGCCCGGCTGGTGGCCGTCGCCCCTTCGAGGCTCGCTACGCTCGCACCTCAGGGTGACGGGACCGGTGCCACAATGATTAACGACTAGCCCGCCTTCGTACCCGCCTTGCCCGGGCCTTGCGACCGAAGGCCGCCCTTGGTCTCGATGAAGCTGATGATGCGGTCGAGGCCGTCGCTCTTCTTCAGATTGGTCATCACGAAGGGCCGCTCGCCGCGCATCCGCCTGGCGTCGGTGTCCATCTTCTCAAGCGACGCACCGACATGGGGCGCGAGGTCGATCTTGTTGATCACCAGAAGGTCGGACCGCGTGATGCCGGGACCGCCCTTGGAGGGGATCTTGTCGCCGGCGGCGACGTCGATGACGTAGATCGTGAGGTCAGCCAATTCCGGCGAGAAGGTCGCCGCCAGATTGTCGCCGCCGGATTCGATCAGCACCAGATCGAGATCGGGGAATTTCGCCCGCATGTCGGCGACCGCGGCGAGGTTCATCGAGGCGTCCTCGCGGATCGCGGTATGCGGACAGCCGCCGGTCTCGACGCCGGCGATGCGATCCGCCGTCAGCGAGCCCGAGCGCACCAGAAACTCGGCGTCCCATTTGGTGTAGATGTCGTTGGTGATCGCCGCGATGTCGTAGCGCTCGCGCATCGACTTGCAGAGCAGATCCATCAGCGCGGTCTTGCCGGAGCCGACCGGACCGCCGACGCCGACGCGCAACGGGCCATGAGAGGTTGCCATATCAATCCATCCATCGTCGTCCCGGCCTAGTGCGCAATTGCGCACGGGGGCCGGGACCCATTACCACCGAATTCAATTGCTGCGCGAAGCTGGGGCCGCAGACTTGCATAACCACGAAGGCCTGTGGTTATGGGTCCCGGCCTTCGCCGGGACAACATGTGGGGAAAGCTGCCCATCATGACCGGAACAGCCTCGTGTATTGCGCCTCGTGACGCAGGCTGGCGAGATCGGCCCGGAAGGTCGCGCTGCCGAGATCGTCGAGCGAGGCCGCGTTGGCCCGCGCCGCGGTTGCGGCAACGACCGGCTCGAGATCGGCCAGCACGCGCTGGCTGTCGGTCTGCCCGAGCGGGATCAGCCGGCTGCCTGCTGAAATCCAGTTCGACAGCACGGCATGCAGGAAGGCATGCAGCGACGGCGAAAGCCGGATGCCATGCGCGGCGCTGACGATACCGACCGCGACCGGGTAGACGATCGGGCCGTCGCAGGCCGCGATCATCGCATCGAGGCCGGACGAATTCCACGCCGCACGGGCGATCTCGATGAAGGCGCGCCCCTGCGTCGTGGTCTCGAGCTGCCGCTCGCGCGACGGCACGAAGGCAGCAGCAAGCTCGGCGATCTCCTTCAGCCCGGCGTGGCCGGGCTCCGATGCCGCGCGATGGCTTTGTGCAAGGAATACGGCGTCGCAAAAGCCGCTGCCGTCGGTGAGCATCGCCGCGAGCCAGGCGCGCAGCGACGCGGCATCGGTGATGTCGCCGGCTTCGACGGCCCATTCGATGCCGCTGGAATAGGCGAACGCCCCCACCGGAAAGGACGGCGACAGCCACGTCATCAGCCGGTACAGCGCGGCCGCCTCGTCCTCCGCCATCCCGCCGCGCACCGCAGCGGGATCAGGCTCATTTGTGGTCATGAGCATGGGAGTGGTCGTGATGATGATGGGCGTGGTCGCAATGCTCATCATGATGATGGTGGTCGTGGTCATGCGCGTGATCATGATCATGACCATCACCGTGGTGGTGTCCATCGCTGTGGCGATGTCCATGATCGTGCGCATGGCTATGGGCATGATCGTGCCCGGTGTGACCATGCGCGTGCGCGTCGGCATGCGCATGCTCGGCGTAGGCGCCGCCCTCGGGATCGAACGGCGCTTCGATCTCGATGATACGGGCCCCTAACCCCTTCACCATCGCCTCGATCACGTGATCGCGCCGAATGCGCAGGCCTTTCGGCATGATCTGCGTTGGCAGATGGCGGTTGCCGAGATGCCAGGCGACCCGGATCAGATGATGCGGATCGCTACCGCGGATTTCCGCGAGCGGCTCGGGAGCTGCGACCACCTCGACGAGGCGGCCGTCCTCCAGCACCAGTGCATCGCCGCCGCGCAGCGCGACGGCGTTTTCGAGATCGAGCAGGAATTCGAGCCCGCGCGTCCCGGTCATCGCCATCCGCCGCCGGTGCCGGTCGTCGAAATCGAGCACGACGGTGTCGGCTGCCGCTTCCGTCCAGCGATGCTGTCTCAGGACCTTGGTTGCGCGGATCATCGATTGCCTCAGATCTTCTGAACCTTGGCGTCGCTGATGATCTCGATCACCGTCGGGCCCGTCTTCATTTCAGCGGAATATTCGCGCCACACCTTCATGTGCGGCGCCTTGCTGTGCGCGGTGAGGTCGTCGCGGGTTTCCCAGCGCTCGACCACCACATACAGATTGGGATCGTTGACGCTGACATGGCCCTCGTAGGAGAGGCAGCCCTTCTCCTTGTGGGTCTCAGCGATGCACGCCTTGTGTCCCCGGATGAAGTCGTCCTTGTTCTCCGGCTTCATCGGCGTGGTGGCGATGACATAGATCATGGATGATCTCCCTTCTTTTTCTTGTTAGCGGACGTCGACCTTCTCGGGCGTGATCACCTCGATCTTCGGCGGCGCGGCCATGCACTTCACCGCGACGCGGCCGAACGTCTTCATGTGCTCGGCGGTACGATGCGGCACCAGCGCCTCGGCGTTCTCCCACTGCTCGACGAACACCATCTTGCTGTGGTCGGTGACGCTCTCGTGCAGATCGTAGGCGATGTTGCCGGGCTCCTTGCGGGTTTCCTTGATGCAGGCCGTCGCCGCCGCGATGAATTCAGCGCGGGTCTCGGGCTTGATGGTCAGCGTAGCAACGACGTAAATCACGGAAATTCCTCCCGGTTTTCTGTTCTGGTTTAGGTCTTGTTGTGACGCGTTTTCTTTCCGCGAACCGGAAATTCCACTTCGCTCGAAAACGCTCCAGTTACCGGGACCGGTTTTAGAACATAAAGTAGCGCTGTGCCATGGGCAGCACCTCAGCCGGCGCGCAGGTCAGGAGCTCGCCGTCTGCGCGGACCTCATAGGTCTCGGGATCGACCTCGATCTCGGGCGTCGCATCGTTGTGGATCATGCTCTTCTTGGAGATTTTTCCGCGGGTGTTCTGCACCGCGTAGAGCTTCTTACTGATCCCGAGCTTGCGGGCGAGGCCGCCGGTGACCGCAGCCTTCGAGGTGAACACGACGGAGGAGGCGGTGAGCGCCTTGCCGAAGGCGGCGAACATCGGCCGATAGTGCACCGGCTGCGGCGTCGGGATCGAGGCATTGGGATCCCCCATCGGCGCCGCCACGATCGAGCCGCCCTTGATGATGCAGTCCGGCTTGACGCCGAAGAACGCCGGCGACCACAGCACGAGGTCGGCGAGCTTGCCCTTCTCCACCGAACCGATCAGCTTCGACACGCCATGCGCGATCGCCGGGTTGATGGTGTATTTGGCGATGTAGCGCTTGACGCGGAAATTGTCGTTGTCGTTGCCCTTGTCCTGCGGCAGCGCGCCGCGCTGCTTCTTCATCTTGTCGGCGGTCTGCCAGGTGCGGATGATCACCTCGCCAAGCCGGCCCATCGCCTGCGAATCCGACGACATCATCGAGAGCGCGCCGAGATCGTGCAGGATGTCCTCGGCGGCGATGGTCTCCTTACGGATCCGGCTTTCGGCGAAGGCGAGGTCCTCGGCGATCGACGGATCGAGGTGATGACACACCATCAGCATGTCGAGATGCTCGTCGATGGTGTTGCGGGTGAACGGCCGGGTCGGATTGGTCGAGGACGGCAGCACGTTCTTCAGGCCGGCAATCTTGATGATGTCAGGCGCGTGGCCGCCGCCGGCGCCCTCGGTGTGGAAGGCATGGATGGTGCGGGCCTTGAACGCCTTCACGGTATCCTCGACGAAGCCGGATTCGTTCAGCGTGTCCGAATGCAGCATCACCTGGACGTCGTAATCGTCGGCTACCGACAGACAGGTGTCGATCGCCGACGGCGTGGTGCCCCAATCCTCGTGCAGCTTCAGCGCGCAGGCGCCGCCCTTGATCATCTCGACCAGCGCCGCCGGCCGCGAGGCGTTGCCCTTGCCCGAGATGCCGAGATTGACCGGGAAGGCGTCGAACGACTGGATCATCCGCCCCATGTGCCACGGGCCCGGCGTGCAGGTGGTGGCAAACGTGCCATGCGACGGGCCGGTGCCGCCGCCCAGCATCGAGGTGACGCCAGACATCAGCGCGTGCTCGATCTGCTGCGGGCAGATGAAGTGGATGTGGCTGTCGAATCCGCCCGCGGTGAGGATCCTGCCCTCACCCGCGATCACGTCAGTGCCGGGCCCGATGATGATGGTGACGTTGGGCTGGATGTCGGGATTGCCGGCCTTGCCGATCGCGGCGATCATGCCCTCCTTGATCGCGACGTCGGCCTTCACGATGCCCCAGTGATCGACGATCAGCGCGTTGGTGATGACGGTATCGGCCGCGCCCTGCGCGTTCGTCACCTGCGACTGCCCCATGCCGTCGCGGATCACCTTGCCGCCGCCGAACTTCACCTCCTCGCCATAGGTCGTGAAATCCTTCTCGACCTCGATGATCAGATCGGTGTCGGCGAGCCGCACCTTGTCGCCGGTGGTCGGGCCGAACATGTCGGCATAGACGGAACGCTTGATCTTCACGGACATGTCAGCCCCCAGTTTCAGCCAGCGCGGCCTTGGCGCGCGCGACGGTGTCGTCGAAAATGCGGTCGAGCCGCGGATTGATCCCCCGGCAACCGGCGATGACCTTGTCGGCCCAGGCCGCATAGTCGGCGAGATCGTCGCGCTCGTGCTTGCTCGGATGCGGCACGATCCGTGCGCCGATGTTGCTGACCTTGTCGGCGGTCTTGATCAATTTTGCATCGGGCGATTTGTGCGGAGCGTCCTCGATCTGCTTCTGCCGGCGAACCGCTTTCGGCAGGCTCATGTCGTCGGTGCATTCGACCACCAGCGCGGCAACGCGCTCACTGAATCTCTCCGCGAGCTCTTCGCGTGTGGTCTCGGTGTCCTCGATGGTGTCGTGCAGCCAGCCGGCCGCCACCAGCTCGGCATCCGCGCCATCGGTCACCTGCGCCAGCAGGTTGGCGACCTCGGCCAGATGGTTGATGTAAGGCTCATTGCCCCGCCCCTTGCGCGCCATGCCGTTGTGACGGCGCGCCGCAAGCTCGGCAGCTTCGGAGACCATGCGGAGCGCGGGCAGCATCAGATTGCGGCGCTCCCGTCGCAATTGCGATTGGTATGGCACTCAGAAATCATTTCTGCCGGCGCCCGGGGCTTACCCCTCTCCCCACCCCTCCCCCGCAAGGGGGGAGGGAGTCTGAAGAATGTGCTCACCTGACGTCGCGTTGCGACTCCTCGTACTCGCATCATGACTTCCCCGCTTCATCGATGTCCGACGTAAGGGAGCCACCGGCGGAAGGGTTCCCTCCCCCCTTGCGGGGGAGGGTTAGGGAGAGGGGTGCCGCTTGCTCAGCCGCCTGAAGGATCGCAAGAGCGACACCTTCGAGATTCTTCAGCACATCATTGTTGGTGAAGCGGAGTACACGATAGCCGCGCGACGCGAACCAGACATCTCGCCGCTCGTCGTGACGAACTCGTTCATCGAAATCGTGGCTTTCGCCGTCAACTTCAACAACCAGCTTGCAAGAATGCGCGACGAAATCTGCAATGTAATTGCCAATCGGAACCTGTCGACGAAAATTGAGGCCGGCGAGGCGATCGGCCTTGGTGTGCCGCCACAGCAGCGTCTCCGCGCGCGTCATCGCACGGCGGAGCTGCTTGGCGCGATCGCGCTGGATGTCGCTCACTTGAGTGTGCGGCATACCCCTCTCCCCACCCTCCCCCGCAAGGGGGGAGGGAGCCTGACCGGAGTGCTCACCTCACTATCGACCATCACCATCACACTCGTCGGATTATGATCACAACTTCCCCTTCACCTCGGCGCGGAAGCCGTAGATCACGCGCTTGCCGGCGAGTGCGACGAGGTGGACGTCGCGGGTCTGGCCGGGTTCGAAGCGGACCGCGGTGCCGGCGGCGATGTCGAGGCGCATGCCGCGGGCCTTCTTGCGGTCGAATTTCAGCGCCGGGTTGGTCTCGAAGAAGTGGTAGTGCGAGCCGACCTGGATCGGGCGGTCGCCGGTGTTGGCGACCGAGAGCGTCACGGTCTTGCGGCCGGCATTGAGCTCGATCTCGCCGTCCTTGATGAAGAGTTCGCCGGGAATCATGTCGCGCTCCTATCGGATCGGTTCGTGCACGGTGACGAGCTTGGTGCCGTCGGGAAATGTCGCCTCGACCTGGATGTCGTGGATCATCTCCGGGATGCCGTCCATCACCTGCGCGCGGGTCAGGACCTTGGCGCCCGCCTGCATCAATTCGGCGACGGTGCGGCCGTCGCGCGCGCCCTCGACGATGTAATCGGTGATCAGTGCCACCGCTTCGGGATGGTTCAGCTTGACGCCACGCTCGAGCCGGCGGCGCGCCACCATGGCCGCCATCGAAACCAGCAGCTTGTCCTTTTCGCGGGGAGACAAATTCATGCGAGCACTCTGATGATCTTGAAAGGATTAGTTGAGCCACAGGCCTTTAGTTAAGCCAGAGTCTTGGCAGCGGGACTAAGGAAGCGCGGCCGAGCACAGCCATCATGTCGGCGCGCAGCCGGGCCGCATCTTGGGCACAGAAGCGTGCCATTGCAAAGCCATTCCACGCGGAGATGCCGACCTCGCCGCCGAAGCTGTCCGACGCCTCGCGGATGCGCGCGATCAACGCCTCGTCGCCCGGCACGATCAGCGCGGTGCCGATCGCGCAGCCGCCCCCCGCGACCGCGGGCCTTGCCAGCTGCTCGCCGATCTCGCCGTCGAGGCGGATGGTTTCGGCAAACACCAGCCGGCCGCCGCGCCGCATCCGCCAGCGGTCGACGAACTCGCCGTGGCGCATGGTCTCGCCCATCGCGGCGCGGCCGAACACCACGATCTCGCACAGCAAGAGCGAAGCGCCCTCGGCCAGGTCGATGTCGAAGCCGCGATGAATGCGCGCCCGGTCGAACAGGATGGTCTCCTGCGGCAGCCAGGACAGATGCGCGCCATCAGCGACCTTCAGCGCGATGTCGAGCCGGGCCACGGCGCTTGGCGTGCGGTAAACCTTTTCCGCCGCCGCCGTGGTCAGCGTCAGGCGGGCGCCCTCGCCGGCCGTGATTGCAATCTCGAAGCGGTCGCCGCCGGCAATTCCGCCGGCGGTGTTGACGAACATCGCCGACAGGCCGTCGTCCTCCGGCGATGGGAAGCGGACGCGCAGCGAGCCTGACTCATGCAGGTCGCCGCGGCGGGTGGCGCCATCCTTGCGATGCACGCCGAACCTGACAGCGCCCTGGGCGCGGTTGGCCGCAAACGTCGCCGCTGCCGCGCCTGCGATCCCGCTCCGCATTCCCCCGACGCTCCCTTGGCCCACGCCGCGCGCGGCGGCGTCACACCATCTTCACAGCGCCATCTGGCGGCTGATCTCGGCGGGATCGAGGCTTGCGCGATCGCAGGCATATTTCACCGCGCCCCGGTCCATCACGGCAAAACTGTCGCCGAGTTCGCAGGCAAAGTCGAGATATTGTTCGACCAGCACGATTGCGATGTTGCCGAGGTTGCGCAGGTAGGAAATGGCGCGGCCGATGTCCTTGATGATCGAGGGCTGGATGCCCTCGGTCGGCTCGTCGAGCAGCAGAAGCTTTGGCCGCATCACCAGCGCGCGGCCGATCGCGAGCTGCTGCTGCTGGCCGCCGGAGAGATCGCCGCCGCGGCGGCCCAGCATGGTCTGCAGCACCGGAAACAGCGAGAACACGTCGTCGGGGATGTTGCGGTCCTCGCGCTTCAAGGGACCGAAGCCGGTCTTGAGGTTTTCCTCCACCGTCAGCAGCGGGAAGATCTCGCGGCCCTGCGGCACGAAGCCGATGCCGCGCCGCGCCCGCTCATAGGGCTTCAGCGCGGTGATGTCCTTGCCGTCGAAATTGATCGCGCCGGAGGCGATCGGATACTGGCCGACCATGGCGCGCAGCAGCGAGGTCTTGCCGACACCGTTGCGGCCGAGCACGCAGGTGACCTTGCCAGGCTCGGCGGTCAGCGACACCCCGCGCAGCGCCTGCGCCGCGCCGTAATAGAGATTGATGTTGTCGATCTTCAGCATCGCCTAGCGCCCCAGATACACTTCGACCACCCGCTCGTTCGACGACACCTGGTCGATCGAACCTTCGGCGAGCACCGTGCCTTCGTGCAGGCAGGTCACCTTGACGCCGAGCTCGCGCACGAAGGTCATGTCGTGCTCGACCACCATGATGGTATGGTTCTTGTTGATCTCTTTGAGCAGCTCCGCGGTCAGATGGGTCTCGACATCGGTCATCCCTGCAACCGGCTCGTCGACCAGCAGCACCTTGGGGTCCTGCGCCAGCAGCATGCCGATCTCGAGCCACTGCTTCTGGCCGTGGCTGAGGCTGCCGGCGAGGCGATTGCGCGCATCGGTCAGGCGGATGGTCTCCAGCACCTTGTCGATGCGCTCGGACTCCGCCTTGCTGCCGCGCCAGAACAGCGTGCCGCGCACCGAATGATCGACATTGAGCGCGAGCAGCAAATTGTCCTGCACGGTCTGGCTCTCGAACACCGTCGGCTTCTGGAACTTGCGGCCGATGCCGAGCTCGGCGATGCGGGTCTCGTCGAGCCGGGTCAGGTCGACGGTGCCGTCGAACAGTACGGTGCCCTCGTCCGGCTTGGTCTTGCCGGTGATGATGTCCATCATCGTGGTCTTGCCGGCGCCGTTCGGGCCGATGATGGCGCGCATCTCGCCGGGCGCGAGCGTCAGCGACAGATTGTTGATGGCGTGAAAGCCGTCGAACGAGACGTGCACCCCGTCGAGATAGAGCATGGCCGAAGTGGCGCGGGTATCCATGACGTTCATCTGCCTACTCCGCCAGGTTCGGTGCGCCGACGCCGTCTTCGCGCGCCGCGCTGTCCCGGTCGGCCGCGAGGGCCGCGCTACGCCGCGTCTCCCACCAGCTGTTGACGGTGCCGACAATGCCCTTCGGCAACAGCAGCGTGACCAGGATGAACAGCGCGCCCAGCATGAACAGCCAGTACGGCGCCAGCGGTCCCGACGTGAAGAACGTCTTGGCGTAATTGACCACAACGGCGCCGAGCGCGGCGCCGACCAGCGTGCCGCGGCCGCCGACCGCGACCCAGATCACCGCCTCGATCGAATTGCCGGGCGCGAACTCGCTCGGATTGATAATGCCGACCTGCGGCACATAGAGCGCGCCGGCAACGCCGGCCATGCAGGCCGACAGCGTGAACACGAACAGCTTGTAGGATTCGACGCGATAGCCGAGGAAGCGGGTCCGGCTTTCGGCATCGCGCACCGCGATCAGGACCTTGCCGAGCTTCGAGGTCACGATCGCGCGGCAGATCAGGAAGGCGATGATCAGCGCCAGGCAGCTCAGCAGAAACAGCGCGGCACGGGTGCCTTCGGCCTGCACGTTGAAGCCGAGGATGTCCTTGAAGTCGGTCAGGCCGTTGTTGCCGCCGAAGCCGAAATCATTACGGAAGAATGCCAGCAGCAGCGCATAGGTCATCGCCTGGGTGATGATCGACAGATAGACGCCGGTGACGCGCGAGCGGAATGCCAGCCAGCCGAAGCAGAAGGCGAGCAGGCCCGGCACCAGCAGCACCATCAACGCGGCGACCCAGAACTTGTCGAAGCCGTACCAGTACCAGGGCAGCTTGTCCCAGTTCAGGAACACCATGAAGTCGGGCAGGATCGGATTGCCGTAGACGCCGCGACTGCCGATCTGCCGCATCAGGTACATGCCCATGGCGTAGCCGCCGAGCGCGAAGAACGCGCCGTGGCCGAGCGAGAGGATGCCGCAATAGCCCCAGATCAGATCGATCGAGAGCGCGAGGATGGCGTAGCAGACATATTTGCCCCACAGCGCCACCAGATAGGTCGGCACCTGGAACATCGAGCCCTGCGGCAGCAGCAGGTTCGACAGCGGGATCAGCACGCCGACCGCGGCGACGAGCAGCACGAACGCGGTCGCGGCGCGGTCGAGCGAACGGGTCAGGATATGCGGCGTCATGCTTCCACCGCCCGGCCCTTGAGCGCGAACAGGCCGCGCGGCCGTTTCTGGATGAACAGGATGATCAGCACCAGGATCGCGATCTTGCCGAGCACCGCACCTGCCACCGGCTCCAGGAACTTGTTGGCGATGCCGAGCGTGAAGGCGCCGACCAGCGTGCCCCAGAGATTGCCGACGCCGCCGAACACCACGACCATGAAGCTGTCGATGATGTAGCTCTGGCCGAGATTCGGACTGACATTGTCGATCTGCGACAGCGCCACGCCGGCAATGCCGGCGATCCCCGAACCGAGGCCGAAGGTCAGCGCGTCGACGCGCGAGGTGGCGATCCCCATCGAGGCCGCCATACGGCGGTTCTGCGTCACCGCACGCATCTCGAGGCCAAGCGCGGTGTAGCGCAGCATCGCGAGCAGGATAGCGAACACCGCAAGCGTGAAGCAGAGGATCCAGAGCCGGTTATAGGTGATGGTGATCTGGCCGAGCTCGAAGGCGCCGCTCATCCAGGACGGATTGCCGACCTCGCGGTTGGTCGGGCCGAACGCGGTACGCACCGCCTGCTGCAGCACCAGCGACAGGCCCCAGGTCGCGAGCAGCGTTTCCAGCGGGCGGCCGTACAGGAAGCGGATGATGGTGCGCTCGATCACGACGCCGATCAGGCCCGCGACCAGGAAGGCGAGCGGCACCGCGATCAGCAGCGAATAGTCGAACAGCGCGGGATAGCGGGTGCGGATCACCTCCTGCACCACGAAGGTGGTGTAGGCGCCCAACATCACCATCTCGCCATGCGCCATGTTGATGACGCCCATCACGCCGAAGGTGATGGCAAGCCCGATCGCGGCGAGCAGCAGCACCGAGCCGAGCGACAGGCCGTACCAGGCGTTCTGCACCATCGACCACATCGCAAGGTTGCTCTGAATCGAGGTGACCGCGGCAGCCGCCGCCTTGGTGACCGACGGCGGCTGGTCGCCAAGCCCGGTGAGCAGCGCCAGCGCTTCCTGGTCGCCGCGGGCCTTGACCACGGCGACGGCGTCGAGCTTGTCGCTGTCGGATGCATCCGGCTTGAACAGGATGATGGCGGCGCGCGCCTCGGCGAAAGCCTGCTTGATCGACTTGACGCTCTCCTTGGCGAGCGCGCCCTCCACCGTCGGCAGCAGGTTCTCCTCGTGGCTCTTGAACACCGATTGCGCCGCCGCGAGCCGCTTGGCCGGATCGGATGACAGCAGCGTCAGGCCGCCGAGCGCGGCTTCCACGGTACGGCGCAGGCGGTTGTTGAGGCGAACCGCGGCGGCATTGTCGGGCAGCTTGTCGACGGCAGCGCCAGTCGCGGCGTCGATGATCTTGCCGTCGGTCTGCGTGATGAAGACCTTCTTGCTGTCGGGATCGGCCGACAGCCGGCCGTCCTGCAGCGCGCCGATGATGCGCGGAGCCAGCGCGTTGCCCGATGCGGCAATCTCGCCGATCGCGGCCTCGGTGTCGGAAAACTCGTCATTGGCGAATTTGGCGACCGAATCCTCGAACGGGCCGGCCAGCGCCGGCACGGCAAGGCAGCTCAGCAGCAGGATCGAGAGACAAAGCGCACGAAAGCGATCAATACAAATAGCAAACACGTCAGTACCCCGGCAGGAGTGGAGGAGAAGGCGACGAGTAATGCCGCCTTCTCCGGTGTCGGAAGGTTGTGTTGTGTCGTTGTTGAGGTCAGGAGTCTTCTTTGAGCGTGATCTTTTCGGAAAACCGCTTCGCACTTTTCCGGATCAAACTCGCTATCAGGAGCCCTGGCCGCCGCACTTGTTGGTCTTGGTGTTGTAGTTGCCGCACTTCTTGCCGACCCAATCGCCGATCAGGTCCTTGGAGCCTTCGAGCTCCTTCGACCAGGCATCGCCGGCCACCAGACCCGGGGTCTTCCAGACCACGTCGAACTGGCCGTTGCCCTTGATCTCGCCGATGAACACCGGCTTGGTGATGTGGTGGTTCGGCAGCATCTTCGACACGCCACCGGTCAGGTTCGGCGCCTCGGTGCCGGGGAGCGCGTCGATCACCTTGTCCGGATCGGTCGACTTCACCTTCTCGACAGCCTTCACCCACATGTTGAAGCCGATGTAGTGCGCTTCCATCGGATCGTTGGTCACGCGCTTCGGATTCTTGGTGTAGGCCTGCCACTCCTTGATGAACTTCTCGTTCGCCGGGGTCTTGATCGACTCGAAGTAGTTCCAGGCGGCGAGATGGCCGAGCAGCGGCTTGGTGTCGATGCCGGCGAGCTCTTCTTCGCCGACCGAGAACGCGACCACCGGAATGTCGGTCGCCTTGATGCCCTGGTTGCCGAGCTCCTTGTAGAACGGAACGTTGGCGTCGCCGTTGATGGTGGAGACCACGGCGGTCTTCTTGCCGGCCGAGCCGAACTTCTTGATGTCAGCCACGATCGTCTGCCAGTCGGAGTGACCGAACGGCGTGTAGTTGATCATGATGTCGTCCTGGGCGACGCCCTTCGACTTCAGGTAGGCTTCCAGGATCTTGTTGGTGGTGCGCGGATAGACGTAGTCGGTGCCGGCCAGCACCCAGCGCTTCACCTTTTCTTCCTTCATCAGATAGTCGACGGCGGGGATCGCCTGCTGGTTCGGCGCAGCACCCGTGTAGAACACGTTGCGCTCGGATTCCTCGCCCTCATACTGCACCGGGTAGAACAGGATGTTGTTCAGCTCCTTGAACACCGGCAGCACGGACTTGCGCGACACCGAGGTCCAGCAGCCGAACACGACCGCGACCTTGTCCTTGGTGATCAGCTCGCGGGCCTTCTCGGCGAACAGCGGCCAGTTCGATGCGGGGTCGACCACGACGGCCTCGAGCTTCTTGCCGAGAACGCCGCCCTTCTTGTTCTGCTCGTCGATCAGGAAAAGGATCGTGTCCTTCAGCGTGGTTTCGCTGATGGCCATGGTGCCCGACAGTGAGTGAAGAATGCCAATCTTGATGGTGTCGTCGGCCGCTTGGGCGGGCGCGAACGGCGAGGACGCAGCCAGACCCAAAACCAGGCCGGCAGTCGCCGCGAGCGCGCGGCGGCGGGTCATCGTCGTTATTTTGTGAGTAAGCTGAGTAAGCATGAAATGTCGTCTCCCTGACGCAGGCGTGGAACGCTTGCGAACGGCCGCTTGGCCGCCTGCGGTTAAGGGAATCGCAAGAACTGTGCCACGGTGCGTGGGCACCGTAAGCCGATGAACCAACTGGATAATTTCATGAGTTCCGGGCAAATACGGAGAGTGGCTGCCCAATCATTGAGCCGTCAACTTGGCTGCCGAAAGAGCAATCAGGTTATTTTATAGGCAAAATTTCCTTCTTGGCTAAATTTCCGGCAGCGATTTGTGACAGTTTGCGCGATGGTTCGGCGCATTCAGCGCACCAATCCCGGCGATATCATCTTGAAACCGCCCAGTTCCTGGTCCATATGCTGGCCATGCCCGCGACATCGCGGTGCCTTCGCGAGCTGCGTGTTCAAGCTGCCCCAAGCGGCTTCTGGCTCGCCTTTCAGCTAACCCAGCTTGACGCCCCAGACACGCGGGTGTCCCCGAATGCTTTCATGCGATTCCGGCTGATACTGGCCGGGACGATGACGGCTTTTATGGAAAGAACCACCTTTTGACCTCCTTTCAGGATTTCGGCCTCGCCGATCCCATCGCCCGCGCGCTTCGAGAAGAAAATTATCTCACGCCGACCCCCATCCAGGCCCAGACCATCCCACTCGCACTTGCCGGCCGCGATGTCGTCGGCATTGCCCAGACCGGAACCGGCAAAACCGCGTCCTTCGCGCTGCCGATCCTGCACCGGCTGCTCGAGAACCGCGTCCGCCCGCAGCCCAAGAGCTGCCGCGTGCTGGTGCTCTCGCCGACCCGCGAACTGTCGGGGCAGATCCTCGACAGCTTCAACACCTATGGCCGCCACATCCGGCTGTCCTCGACGCTCGCCATCGGCGGCGTGCCGATGGGCCGCCAGGTCCGCTCCCTGATGCAGGGCGTCGAGGTGCTGGTTGCCACCCCCGGCCGCCTGCTCGATCTCGTGCAGAGCAACGGGCTGAAGCTCAACCAGGTCGAATTCCTGGTGCTCGATGAAGCCGACCGCATGCTCGACATGGGCTTCATCAACGACATCCGCAAAATCGTCGCCAAGCTGCCGATCCGGCGGCAGACGCTGTTCTTCTCGGCCACCATGCCCAAGGACATCGCCGAGCTCGCCGAGGCGATGCTGCGCGACCCGGCCCGCGTGGCGGTGACGCCGGTGGCCTCGACGGTGGATCGCATCGCCCAGCGCGCGATCCAGGTCGATTTCGCGGCCAAGCCGGCGGTTCTCGCCCAGCTTCTGAAGCAGGAAGCGGTCAATCGTGCCCTGGTGTTTACCCGCACCAAGCACGGCGCCGACAAGGTGGTGAAGAGCCTTGCCAAGGCCGGCATCGAGGCCAATGCGATCCACGGCAACAAGTCGCAGAACCACCGCGAGCGCACGCTGGCGGCGTTCCGTTCCGGCGAGATCCGCACGCTGGTGGCGACCGATATCGCCGCCCGCGGCATCGACGTCGACGGCGTCAGCCATGTCGTGAACTTCGACCTGCCCAACATCCCGGAAACCTACGTCCACCGCATCGGCCGCACCGCCCGTGCCGGCGCCGACGGTGTCGCGATCTCGCTGGTCGCCGGCGCCGAGGAGATGGGCTATCTGCGCGATATCGAGCGGCTGATCCGGATTACCGTGCCGCGGGAAGACCGCCGCACACAAGGCGGCTCCCCTGGCAGCCGCGAAGCCGCCGCGCCCGCATCGGCGACCCACCCCCACCGGGGCGGCCGCTCTGCGCCGCGCGCGCATAATGTGCGTGGGAATGAGGCCGCTCCAAGTGCAAAAGGCCCTCGCCGCCGCCGCCGTCGGGGTGGTAATAATGGCGCGCCGCAGACGAGCCGGGGCGAGTCGCCGCGTCCGTCGCAGGCCGGCAACAGCGAAGGCATTCAGGGCGTCGCCTTCTTGCATCGCGAGAGCCGGCCGAATCCGCAACCCAACCGCAACAACCGACCGAAGCACTAGCCGTCGCTCGATCTGGAGAAACATATGGCTAAGGAAGAGCTGATCCAGTTCGAAGGACTGGTGACCGAAATCCTCCCCGACGCTCGTTACCGGGTGCAACTCGATGCCGGACACGAGATCGTCGCCTACACCGCCGGCAAGATGAAGAAAAACCGCATCAAGACGCTGGCCGGCGACCGCGTTACGATCGAAATGTCGCCCTACGATCTCGAAAAGGGCCGCCTGATTTTCCGGCACAAGGACGAACGTCCGAGCGGCGCACCCGGCGGTCCGCCGCGGGGCGGCGCACAGCGCGGCGGCCAGTTCCGCCGCCGTTAGGCTGGACATTGCAACCGTTGCGCGCACGACGTCCTGATGTCCTGCGCAACAATGGCCGGCGGCTGCGCCGGCCAAAAAATCGCGCACGTCAGGATTGTTTTGAGCCCTTCTATCGAATAATATCCTACCCATCGATTTTCGGCCGGACGACATTAGCCAATACCGGTACAGCCGGTTCAGACGCTGACGACCCTTCCAAAAATTCGATCTCACCACCCCGCCGATCAGCGGGTCTTGAACTTGTATATCTGAGAAGGGACTACCCACGTGAGCATGGGAACCGTGAAGTGGTTTAACGCGACCAAGGGCTACGGCTTCATCCAGCCGGATGAAGGCGGGAACGACGTGTTCGTGCACATCAGTGCAGTCGAGCGCGCCGGCCTTGGCACTCTGCGTGAAGGCCAGAAGATCTCCTACGAGATCGTTGCTGACCGCCGTTCCGGCAAATCCTCGGCCGACAATCTGCGCGCCGCTGGATAAGCCGATTTCCCGGGAGCGCGAAGCTCCAGGAAATTGCCGTCAAAGCATCAAGGGCCGCACCTTCAGGTGCGGCCCTTTTTGTCTGGATCGCGTCTTTGGCAGACGCAGCCCGGCTGCATTTTCTTCACGCGAACCGGCGTCCGCTTCGCGCGAAGACGCCTTAGTAAGTCGAGCAGGTCGTCGGCATGGTGGCGGAGGTCGGGGCATAAAACACGCAGACCGACTGCCGCGGCCGCGTGAAGGCAACGTCGCTGAAGGTGATGCCGGCCTTGGCCATCACATAGCCGATCGTCGGAACGTATTTGTAGCTCACTTCGCTGAAGATCAGATAGGTGCCCGAAACCAGCAGCGCGGACGGAACGACGCTGGTCACAATGTCACCCTGGCTGCGGGTTGAGGCCGTCAACGTGGCCTGCGTGGCGCCCGAGGCGATCGTCCCCGCCTTGCTCCACTGGATGTGCGCGATGTTGGAGTTATCGACGTAGATTTCCGACAACGTGACTTTGGTCGGTGACGGATCGTAGGGCGTCATGATGCCGACGCTGGCGCTGAAGAAGTTCTGCAGGTCGGCATCCACCACCTGCGTCGCCTGCGAGGTCAGATCCGATGCGGCGCGCGCCATCAGCGTGACCTTGCGGTCGACCGCGACACCGGATGAAAACTCAACGGTGCCGAAGAACAACACCAGCATCAACGGCATGATGAACGCAAACTCGACCGCCGCAAGACCCCGGCGGTCATGCCCGAAAGCAACGACAAAGCGCCGCAAGGCCGAGGGCAGGGTTTTCATGACCTTACTCATGAGCATGTGGTCCCGGCGGTTCCGGAGGGCTCGTTCTTGAACGTCGCGGTCGCGGTCAGGAGCCGCTTGCCGTTGCTGAGGAAGCTGGAGGTGAAAACCTTGGTGACAAACAGCGGCCATTGATAGAACAGGCGGACCACCACGACGTCGCCGTCCTTGCCGGGACACCATTTCACCTGGGTGGGATCGGTAATCGGCGTGAGGTTGACGGTCGAAAAGCTCGTCGCGGGATAGCTGCGCACGTCAACGTAAATGCCGTTGGTGCAATCGAACAGCGCGTTGACCCGGCCGCAGACGAAATCCTTGAACTGCTGCTGGGTATAATTTGCGCCCTGCGCCTGGCCGGTCATGACCATGCGCGAGGAGTCCTGCGTTGCCGTCTCAAGCACCTGGCTGGCAAAGAAGATCATCGCCACCTCGATGATCGCAAAAAGCAGCGCGAAAAACAGCGGCGCGACCAGCGCGAATTCGACCGCGGTCACACCACGGCGGTTTCGGCCAAAGCGACGGAGGAGGCGCGCAAAAGAATGAGCGGGCAGCGGCATCAACGACCCCGGATCAACATGGCGGCAACAACTACCCAAGAGTCATTGTCGAAGTATTTCGCCGGATCGAGACAGAGCGACCCGATCCGTTAGGCTTTTATTAAGCATGTCGGGTGGACTGCCTGCGATAGGCCACAAGGCGGCTGCGTGTGAAGCGCCCGGGCGGACGCATGTCAGTTCTGCGGCTTCGCGCCACCGCCCGAGCCGCTGGCCTGATTGTTGAGCGTACCAGCCTGGTCCATGGTCGACTTGAAGTAGGCCTCACCGTCACCGAGGGTGATGCGGCGCTGGCAAACCGGCATGCAGCTATAGGTCTCGCGATCGATGCCACGATAGACGGTGACGAGCTGATCGGTCGGACCTTCGACCTGGATCTGGCGGTCCACCAGCACCTGGCCGGAGCGGTCGAGTGCGATGAAGTTGGTCGCGCCATAACCCTTGCCGGTGACCACGACGACCCCGCCATTCTGCAGGGTGACGTCGGCGATCAGGGGATTGCCGACCACGATCGTGGCAATGCCGCCGGGCAACTTGACGAGCTTGGCCTGATCGACGTTGACCGCGATCCGGTCGGGATCCGGCGCTGCCGTTGCGAGTGCCGGCCCCAGCAGCAAGGCTGCGGCCATCGAGATGAAACCAATGCGCGTGACGGCGCGAATACGCTGGGACTGAAACGACATACTCTACCCCGGGACGTTAACAGGCCGGCAAAGGCGATACGCTGCGGACCGGCGCCCGACGCTGGCAAATCTGACGGCAATTCATTTAGGAAGAGCAAAGATCGACCGCCGAATTGCGCGGATGTCACGACTTCCCGAGCGGGTAGCTCGCGCAGGACGATCCGGCCGCCGCCCCCGTCGTCCTGTCATTGGGCGGAAGGGTCCGCAGCGGCTTCAACTGGCGGCGCGGACGTGAACGACCACGCGGTCATCGGCGTAGAGCCGCTGCCATCCTGCGATGTGATCCAGCAATCTGGACGCCGGCGTGGTCGGATCGAGCATCACCGCATCGATGTCATGGGTCGCGAGCAGATTGAGGAAGCCGTTGACGTCCTTGAGCTGAACCGCACGGACCATGCTCATGCCGAACGCCTCGCCGTAGAGCTCGGCACGCCCGTCGATGAACACCGGCATCTGGCGCCAGATCAGGTAGCCGCCGAACTGCAGATCGTTGAGCACGCGCTTGACGTTGTGCGCCTTCATCGCGTCGACGGCGGCAGCCGGCGAATAGATCGGCGGTGGCGATATGACCTGGCGCGCGGCAACGACCGAGGTCCACGCGCAAAGCCCGACGATCAGGATTGCGGCCGGAGCAACTCTCGGGCGGACGGCGCTGGCGGCACGCAGCCCGAACTGGGTGGCGACCGGCGTCAGCACGGCCAGCGGCAGCAACAGGGCGAACAGCTCGAGATTTCTGACATGGGACAGCGCCATATGCAGCAGGCCCAGCACCAGGATGATTCGCGGCAGCGGCAACCTCGCCCCGAAATAGAGCGCAGCGCCGAGCAGGCCGAGGATCGATAGTCCGAACGGGTCGATCTCGCTGAACGTCGCCGGCCTCCATTCCGTGATGAGATGCAGCAATTCACCGAGGCCGAGAATCCTGAGCGAGGCGAGGATCGAGCCCCAGCCATAGGGGGTGACGCAGCACGCCGCCAGTGCGCCGATGCCGAACGCCCCCCAGCGCAGCGCCAGCGCCAGCCTTTGGGCCGGCAAGGCATTCCACATCGCATCGAGGGCAAATGCGCCGGCCAGCACCAAACCGAACAGAAAGCCGCCGTGCAGGTTGGCCCACAGCGCGATCAGCGGCAGCAGCCAGAACGAGGGCGCCTCGCGGCGCTCGCTGGCGGTCATCAGGCCGTTCGCCCAGATGATCATGATCGGCATCGCCAGCACGTGCGGACGGGCCAGCAGGTGCCCGCAGGTCAGAACCAGCGCAGCGAGGGCGATCAGGCTCGCGCACATCGTCGGCAGCACGCGGTTGAGGATGGCGGTGAGCAGCGCGAAGCTGGCGGCGGCGCCGGCGGCGGCCAGCGCCACCGGGCCGGTCCAGCCGGCGAGGTCATAGGCCTTCGCGAACAGCACCTGCGCCAGCCAGGATGACGACACCCACGGCTCACCGGCCTTGGTGAACGAATAGATGTCGACGGACGGCAGCGTGTGATGATCGAGGATCCAGCGGCCGACGGCAATCTGCCAATAGGTGTCGGAATCGGCGAGCAGCCTGTCGCCGACGAGCAGCAGCAGCGCATAGACGCCGCACGCCACCCAGAACCAGGCCGGGAGCTCAACGAACCTGGAAGCCTTCGCGCGCGGGAAGGTCGCGGTCTCAGCGCTCATGATGGCACCGGCCGGCTGGCGGCGTCATTGCCGGAACGGATAGGCCAATTGTCCGCCGATCTCGGACGGCACGCCCTGCTCGGCATCGACCCCGTAGTCTTCCGGGAGCTTGCCTTCGGGCATCCGGAACGTTCCGAACAGAATGTCCCAGAGCGGAAAGGTGCCCGCGAAATTGGTGTCGCCGCCTTCCTCGAGCCCGGTGTGATGCCAGCGGTGAAATACCGGCGTCGCGATCACGTATTTGAACGGGCCGAGCGTCCAGCTCAGGTTGGCGTGCACGAACGCCGAATGGAATGTGGTGAACGGGCCGACCCACAACATGATGTTCGGAGAGATGCCCGCCATCAGCAGGATCACATCGACAGTGATCGTGCCGATCAGAAGATTGACGGGATGGAAGCGTGCCGCCGAGATCCATTCAAGATCCTCGGAGGAATGATGAATGGCGTGGTACTTCCAGAAGGCGCCGCCATGGAACATCCGGTGCAGCCAGTACAGCATGAAATCGGAGGCGACGAGAAAGATGATGGACTGCAGCCAGAGCGGAAGCTGCGCCAGAGGGCCATGTCCGTTCTCGTAGAACGCGATCAGATCGTCGGTGTCGTGAACGTTGAACACCACGGCTGCGCCGAGCACCAGGAGCCCGATCCGCAGCACGCGGGCGAACACCGGCACGAAGAACCAGTAGCAGATGTCGGTGACCAGCTCACGCTTCTGCCACCACGGCTTGCCGGGATTGCAGGCCCAGAAATGAGTGAGCACCGTGAAGAACAGCGCCAGCGCGATGGTGATCGGCACCACCTTCATCATCGTCTGGCCGATCATCTCGATGACTTCAAAGGGAAGGCTGGGCATGACGGCCTCATTCGACGGAAGCCCCATGCGTATAGATGTGCGCTTAAGGAGCCGTGAACAGGTGCCGATAGCGGGCCCCGGCAACAGTCTACAATTCTAGCGGGCCGCTTAATTCCAAATTTACTGTGCACAACAACTGCGGGTTCCCGCTGTGTTTTTACGATCAAATTAACTGCACCGAAATTGTCGAACCGTAGGGTGCCGCAATGGTCACGGTGCTGAGAACGCCGGCGAGACCAAATCTAGTTCGACCAGCCACGTGCACACAGGAGTTACTTATGAAGAACCTCGTTTCGCGCTTCGTGAAGGACGAATCGGGCGCGACCGCCATCGAATACGGCCTGATCGCCACCGGTATCGCCATCGCGATCATCGCTGCGGTCAACGGCGTCGGCAAGAATCTCTCGGGCACCTTCAACACGGTCGCCAGCTCGCTGAAGTAAGCCAGTTCCAACGAACTCGCATCAAAGGTCCCGGTACCCCCGGGACCTTTGCTATTTGGCGGACCGGCCGCCGGCGCCTCGAGGGCGGCCACGGCAGCCTTTCCCGATTGTTCACCATTGGCCGCTAGCGTCGGGTCTCGACCGCAGCTCCAGCTTGACGGCATGAATCCATGATCCTCGACATCGCACGCTTGATGCTGTTTCCGGCCCTGATGGCCTTCGCGGCGGCGAGCGATCTGTTGACCATGACGATCCCGAACCGGATCTCCCTGGCGCTGGGGGCCGGCTTCTTCGTGCTGGCGCCGCTGATCGGGATGGGCGTGCACGACATCCTCAGCCATGCCGGCGCGGGCGCGCTGGTTCTGGTGGTGGCATTCGGCATGTTTGCGATGGGCTGGGTCGGCGGCGGAGACGCCAAGGTCGCCGCTGCGGCCGGCCTGTGGTTCGGGTTCGAGCATCTGCTCCCCTATCTGGTCTTCGCCTCGCTGTTCGGCGGCGCGCTGACGGTGCTGCTGCTGCAGCTCCGGCAGTGGCCGCTGCCCTATGCGCTGGCGAACCAGGCCTGGCTCAGCCGCCTGCACGACAAGCAGACCGGAATTCCCTACGGCATCGCACTCGCCCTCGGCGCCCTGCTGATCTATCCCGAGACGGACTGGATCAAGACGATCGACCTCGCGCACTTCGCGATGCGCTGAGAAAGCAGCGGTAACCGCGCGTTAAGGCGATTTAGATACGCCTCATTAACCATGCTTTGACGAATAGCTGGTCAACTCCCATCACGGCGGCGGCAGCGTCGCGGCGTCATGTGGAAAGTGAAGCGTAATGGATAAGGCCCGCATTCTGGTCCTCGCAATCGCAGGCTGCGCCGGCCTTGCGGCGCTCTATTTGGCGAGCGGAAGCGACGACAAGCCGGCGCCGCCTCCGCCGGTCGCGCAGCTGCCCACCGTCGACATCCTGGTCGCGAAAACCGACATCGGCCTCGGCCAGGCCGTGAAGCCCGAAGACCTGCAATGGCAGACCTGGCCGGCGGCAACCGCCAGCGCCAGCTTCATGCGCAGGGACAGCAACGCCGAAGCGATCAAGGACGTGACCGGCTCGATCGCGCGGGCCCCCTTCATCCAGGGCGAACCGATTCGCGAGCAGAAGCTCGTCAAGGCCGACGGCAGCGGCTTCATGGCCGCGATCCTGCCGACCGGCATGCGGGCGGTATCGACCGAAATCTCACCCGAGACCGGCGCCGGCGGCTTCATCCTGCCGAATGACCGGGTCGACGTCCTGCTGTCGAAGCGGGACAAGAATCCGGATCGCAACGGCGCCGACATCGTCAACTCCGAAGTGATCCTGACCAATATCCGCGTGCTCGCGATCGACCAGGCACCGAAGGAAAAGGACGGCACCAACGCACTGATCGGCAAGACGGTGACGCTGGAGCTGAAGCCCGAACAGACCGAGACGCTGGCGCGCGCGCGCCAGAGCGGCGTCCTGTCGCTGGCGCTGCGCAGCATCGCCGACAACAACGCGCCCGAAACCAAGATCGACGACAACCGGCAGAGGCGCGGTGACACGATCAACGTCATCCGCTTTGGCGTTGCCAACCAGGCGACGATGCAGAAGTGACCATGAGGACACACGTGATGAAGCGCGGGGCAACTCAACGGACGATCCGGGCCTTCATGGTCCGCGCATTGTCGTTCTCGGCCGTCGCGGCGCTCACGCTCAATCCGGCGCTGACGCCGGTGGTGGCGAGCGACTACCGTGCCGCGCCGGCCCCCACCTCGGCCGATGGCCAGATGAACGCTCGCTTTCTCGCACTCGGGGTCGGCAAGTCGGTGGTGATCGATCTGCCCCGGGACATCAAGGACGTGCTGGTCGCCGATCCCAAGATCGCCAACGCCGTGGTTCGCTCGGCGCAACGCGCCTATATCATCGGCGCGACGGTCGGCCAGACCAACATCGTGTTCTTCGACGCCGCCGGCCAGCAGATCGCGGCCTATGACATCGCCGTCAAGCGCGACCTTAACGGCGTGCGGGCTGCGCTGCGCGCGGCGATGCCGAATTCCGATATCCAGATCGAGGGCGTCGGTGACGGCGTCGTGCTGACCGGCAGTGCGGCGACCCCGGTCGAGGCGCAGCAGGCCGGCGAGATCGCCGCGCGGCTGGTCGGCGGCCCCGAGAAGGTCGTGAACTCCATCGCGGTTCGCGGCCGCGACCAGGTGATGCTGAAGGTCACGGTTGCCGAAGTCTCGCGCAGCCTGATCAAGCAGCTCGGCATCGACCTCACCGCGAACCTCAACTACGGCACGACCGTGGTCAAATTCGCCAACAGCAACCCGTTCACCGCGAACAGCTCACCGCTGGTGTCCGGCAACAATCTCACCACATCGTTCGGATCGTCGGTGTCGGCGACGATCCGCGCCATGGAAAGCGCGGGTGTCGTGCGGACGCTTGCCGAACCGAACCTGACTGCGATCTCGGGCGAATCGGCGACCTTCATCTCGGGCGGCGAGTTTCCAATTCCGACCGGCGTGACCTGTCAGACCTCGTCGACGGGCGCGATCGGGAATTGCGTCCAGACTGTCAGCTTCAAGAAATTCGGCATTTCGCTCAACTTCACGCCGGTGGTGCTGACCGAAGGGCGCATCAGCCTGCGCGTGATGACGGAAGTGTCGGAAGTCTCGACCGAGAACGCGCTGACCGGCGGCGCGGGTGGCACGACGATCCCTTCGATCAAGACCCGCCGCGCCGAAACCACGCTGGAAATTCCCTCCGGTGGCTCGATGGCGATGGCCGGCCTGATCCAGGACCAGACCAAGCAGGCGATCAACGGCCTTCCCGGGCTGGCGTCGCTGCCTGTGCTCGGCACGCTGTTCCGCAGCCGCGACTTCGTCAACAACCAGACCGAACTGATGGTTCTGGTGACGCCCTATGTCGTTCGCGCCGTGGCGCAGAAGGACCTGTCGCGTCCGGATGACGGCTTTGCCAATGCATCCGATCCGCAGGCCGACCTGCTCGGCAGCCTCAATCGCATCTACGGCGTGCCCGGCCGCACCGAGCCGGCGCGGAATTACCGCGGCACCTACGGCTTTATTACCGACTGAGGCGGACGATGACACAGACCACACCCAGACCATCCGCCGATTACAAGCGCACCGCCGGTCTCGCCGGCGTGCTCGTCGGCCTCGCCATGACGCTCGGCGCCTGCCAGCACGCCGCCGACAACAGCTTCGCGATGGTGGACTCGCCGGCCGACTATCGCCAGCGTCACCCGATCGCGGTGACCGAGGCCGATCGCTCGATCGTGGTCTTCGTCGGCCGCAGCCGCGGCGGGCTGACTGCGGAGCAGCGCGCCGAGGTGATGGGAATGGCGCAGGACTGGATGCGCGAGGGCACCGGCGCCGTCACCATCGACGTCCCCGCCGACACGCCGAACGCCCGGCCCGCGCAGGAATCGTTGCGCGAGATCCAGGCGACCTTCGCCGCCGCCGGCGTGCCGCCGCGCGGGATCCTCGTGCGCAAATACCATCCCGAGAACCCGCGCCTGATGCCCGCGATCCGCGTGAACTATCCAAAGATGAAGGCTGAGGCCGGGCCGTGCGGCCTGTGGCCGGAGGATCTCGGCCCGTCGATGCACAACGGATCCTACATCCAGAACAAGCAATACTACAATTTCGGCTGCGCCAATCAGCACAACCTCGCAGCCATGGTCGAAGACCCGACTGATCTCGTGCAGCCGCGCGCGGAGACCCCTGCCTACACGTCGCGCCGCAATATCGCCTTCGAGAAGTATCGCAAGGGCACCACGACCGCCACGACGTATCCCGAGTCCGACAGGGCCAAGCTAAGCGACACAGGAAAATGATCACCTACGCGCAGCAAAACTCCGAAGAGCAGACGGACGCCCCGCCGCAGGCCGTGGACGACCATATTGCTCCGGCGCCGCGGGTCTCGGTCCAGGCGTTCTGCGAGACGGTCGAGACCGCTGCCGCCGTCCAGTCGGCGGGCGAGGATCGCCGGCTGGCCAAGGCTCACCTCAAGATCCAGATGGGCGGCATGGCGGCCGCCATCGAGGCCTATCGCTCGGCGCCGACGCCCAATGTCATCATCCTCGAGACCGAGGGCCGCAGCGACATTCTGGCCGGGCTCGACCAGCTCGCCACCGTGTGCGACGCCGGCACCCGGGTGGTCGTGATCGGCCGGGTCAACGACGTCACGCTGTATCGCGAGCTGGTGCGCCGCGGCGTCAGCGACTACGTGATTGCGCCGGCACATGCGATCGACGTGGTGCGCGCGGTCTGCAACCTGTTCTCGGCGCCGGAAGCCAAGGCGGTCGGCCGCGTCGTCGCCGTCGTCGGCGCGAAGGGCGGCGTCGGCGCCTCGACGATTGCCCACAATATCGCCTGGGCGATCGCCCGCGATCTGGCGCTCGATTCCGTGGTCGCCGATCTCGACCTCGCATTCGGCACCGCCGGCCTCAACTACAACCAGGATCCGGCGCAAGGCATCGCGGATGCGGTGTTCTCGCCGGACCGCGTCGATACCGCCTTCGTCGACCGCCTGCTGTCGAAATGCACCGACCATCTGAGCCTGCTGGCGGCACCGGCCACGCTCGACAAGGTCTACGATTTCGGCGCCGAGGCGTTCGACGCGATTTTCGATACGCTGCGCACCACGATGCCCTGCATCGTGCTCGACGTACCGCATCAATGGTCCGGCTGGACCAAGCGCGCGCTGATCGCGGCCGACGACATCCTGATCGTGGCGGCGCCCGACCTCGCCAATCTGCGCAACGCCAAGAACATGTTCGACCTCTTGAAGGCATCACGGCCGAACGACCGCGCGCCGCTGTACTGCCTGAACCAGGTCGGCGTGCCGAAGCGGCCGGAGATCGCGGCGAGCGAATTCGCCAAGGCGATCGAAAGCCCGCCGATCGCCGCCATCCCGTTCGATCCGCAGATCTTCGGTTCGGCCGCCAACAACGGCCAGATGATCGCGGAAATCTCCGCCAATCACCGGGCGGTCGAGATGTTTCTGCAGATGGCGCAGCGGCTGACAGGCCGCGGCGAAACCAAGAAGCCGAGGGGGTCCTTCCTGTCGCCCCTGCTCGAAAAGCTGCGGTCCAAATAGTGGTCCGCGTGGAGTCAAGTCGTCGTGTTTGGTAAGCGTAGCGGAAACGATGGGGATATGCGGGCACCCAAGCCCGCCTTTCAGACGCCGGAGCCTGCCGGCTCGTCGCCGATCGCGCGCGAGTCCGCCGCGCCGACGATATCGTCACCGCCGCTGGCCCCTGCCAAGCCACCGCCTGCTCCCGCCGTCGAAGCCCGCCGCTCGGACAACTACTACCAGGTCAAGGCGACGATCTTCGGCGCCCTGATCGAGGCGATCGACCTTGCCCAGCTCGCCAAGCTGGACAGCGAATCGGCGCGCGAGGAAATCCGCGACATCGTCAACGAGATCATCGCGATCAAGAACATCGTGATGTCGATCGCCGAGCAGGAAGAGCTGCTCGACGACATCTGCAACGACGTCCTCGGTTACGGACCGCTGGAGCCGCTATTGTCGCGCGACGACATCGCCGACATCATGGTCAACGGCGCCGGTACCGTGTTCATCGAAGTCGCCGGCAAGATCCAGCGCACCGGCATCCGCTTTCGCGACAACCAGCAGCTGCTCAACATCTGCCAGCGCATCGTCAGCCAGGTCGGTCGGCGCGTCGACGAGTCCTCGCCGATCTGCGACGCTCGCCTCGCCGACGGCTCGCGCGTCAACGCCATCGTGCCGCCGCTGGCGATCGACGGGCCCGCGCTCACCATCCGCAAATTCAAGAAGGACAAGCTGACGCTGGAGCAACTCGTCAAGTTCGGCGCGATCACGCCGGACGGGGCGACCATCCTGCAGATCATCGGCCGTGTCCGCTGCAACGTGATCATCTCGGGCGGCACCGGCTCGGGCAAGACAACGCTGCTGAACTGCCTGACCAACTATATCGAGCACGACGAACGCATCATCACCTGCGAAGACGCCGCCGAACTTCAGCTGCAGCAGCCGCATGTGGTGCGGCTGGAGACCCGGCCGCCGAACATCGAGGGCGAGGGCCAGGTCACGATGCGCGAACTGGTCCGCAACTGCCTGCGTATGCGCCCCGAGCGCATCATCGTCGGCGAAGTCCGCGGGCCCGAGGCATTCGACCTGTTGCAGGCGATGAACACCGGTCACGACGGCTCGATGGGCACGCTGCACGCCAACAATCCACGGGAAGCACTGTCGCGCTGCGAATCCATGATCACCATGGGTGGTTTCTCGCTTCCCTCGCGCACCATTCGCGAGATGATCTGCGCCTCGGTCGACATCATCGTGCAGGCGGCGCGCCTGCGCGACGGCTCGCGCCGTATCACCCACATCACCGAGGTGATGGGCATGGAAGGCGACACCATCATCACCCAGGATATCTTCCTCTACGACGTGGTCGGGGAAGATGCCAACGGCAAGATCATCGGCAAGCACCGCTCGACCGGCATCGGCCGGCCGCGCTTCTGGGAGCGTGCGCGCTACTACAATGAAGAGAAGCGGCTTGCGGCGGCGCTGGATGCCTCCGACTCGCCGGCGCCGGTCTAGGGAAACTCAGGATGCAGACGCAAACCCTTGCCCTGGCCTTCCTCGCCGCCGTCACCGTGGGCGGCATCGCCTGGGTCTTCCTCTATCCCTACCTTTCGGGGGAAAAGAAAGCCGAGTCGCGCCGCGCATCGGTGGCGCGCAGCGAACCGTCGACGACGCGAACCACCGACCGCACGCAGCGCTCCCGCCGCGAGCAAGTCGAAGGATCGCTGAAGGAGCTCGAGGCGCGTCGGCAGAAGGACAAGAAGGTCTCGCTCGGCGTGCGCATCTCGCAGGCCGGGCTGGAGTGGTCGGAGCAGAAATTCTGGATGATCTCCGGCGCGCTCGGCCTGTTCGGGTTCGGCATGGCATTCTTGGTCGGCGGCGGCCTGCTTGGCGCTGCCGGCATCGGCTTTGCCATGGGTCTCGGCCTGCCGCGCTGGCTGCTCGGCTTCCTGAAGAAGCGGCGGGAAAAGGCCTTCCTGAAGGCGCTGCCCGACGCCGTCGACGTCATCGTGCGCGGCATCAAGGCCGGCCTGCCGCTGTTCGAATCGCTCAAGGCGGTCGTCAACGACGCATCTGAGCCGTTGCGCAGCGAGTTCCTTGCGATCATCGAGACCCAGGCGATCGGCATGCCGCTCGGCGAGGCCTGCGCCCGGCTCTACGAACGCATGCCGCTGCCCGAGGCGAACTTCTTCGGCATCGTGATCGCGATCCAGCAGAAGTCCGGCGGCAACCTGTCGGAGGCGCTCGGCAACCTGTCGCGGGTGCTGCGCGACCGCAAGAAGATGGCTGAGAAGATCCAGGCGATGTCGATGGAAGCGAAAGCTTCCGCCGCCATCATCGGCTCGCTGCCGCCGATCGTGATGATCCTCGTGTTCCTCACGACGCCGGACTACATCGCCCTGCTGTGGACGAACTCGATGGGCCAGCTCATGCTGGTTGCCTGCGCCGTCTGGATGTCGATGGGCGTGCTGGTGATGAAGAAGATGATCAACTTCGATTTCTGACGGTGCGGCATGATTGATATTCTGGTCTCCAAGCTCCACGACGTCAGGTTCATGACGATGCTGCTTGCCTTCATCGCGGCAAGCGCGACGGTCTACACGCTGGTGATGCCGCTGCTCGCCGGCGGCGACCTCAACAAGCGTATGAAGGCGGTCGCCAGCGAGCGCGAGCGTCTCCGGCAGCGCGAGCGCGATCGTCTTGCCAAGACGGAGAAGGTGGCGCTGCGGCAGACCCCGAAGCAGGTCGTCTCCAGGGTGGTGGACGATCTCAACCTCACGAAATGGCTCGCCCAGGAAGCGGCGCTCGAGAAGCTCGTGATGGCGGGCTATCGCGGTCACGCCCCCTACGTCACCTTCCTGTTCGCCCGCGCGGTGACGCCGATCGTGCTGCTGCTCGGCGCCATCGTCTATACGTTCTTCATCGCGGGCGCGAACTGGTCGCTCACGCTCAAGATCGGCATTTGCGTCGGTGCCACCTATGCCGGCCTGCAGGCGCCGATGCTGTTCCTGAAGAACGCGATCTCCAAGCGCCAGCTCCAGATCAAGCGCGCCTTCCCGGATTCGCTCGACCTGCTGCTGATCTGCATCGAGTCGGGCATGTCGGTCGAAGTCGCGTTCCGCAAGGTCGCCAACGAGATCGTCGGACAGTCGATCGCGCTGTCGGAGGAGTTCGCGCTGACCACCGCGGAACTGTCTTATCTGCAGGACCGCAAGTCCGCCTACGAGAACCTGGCGCGCCGCACCGGGCTCGAGGGCGTGAAGTCGGTGTGCATGGCCTTGCAGCAATCCGAACGCTACGGCACGCCGCTCGGCCAGAGCCTGCGCGTGATGGCGCAGGAAAATCGCGACATGCGCATGAACGAGGCCGAGAAGAAGGCGGCGGCGCTGCCGCCCAAGCTGACCGTGCCGATGATCCTGTTCTTCCTGCCCTGCCTGTTCATCGTGATCCTCGGGCCGTCCTACATCAAGATCGCCACGATGCATTGAGCCGCGCCGCCGCGTCGGCCTCCTCCTCCCCCTGAAAGGGGGAAGGTCAGGATGGAGATCAACCGCAGACGACGCTTCATGTGGAGAGAGCAGATCCCCACCCGCTTTGCTCCGGCGAGCAAAGCGGCCTCCGCTTTTCAAGGGACGTTTGGATCTGCCGTGTCGGCTTAGTCGTCCTTGGCGACGACAGGCGCGGCGCGCGAGGAAATCCGCGGACCGTCCTTGCGGTTCAGCATGTCGCGGAGATAGGCGACATTGGCCGCCGCCTCATCCGCCGGCAGGTCGGCCTTGACGATGGTCTCGGCCTCCGCGAAACGGCCCTGCAGGCCGACGACGAGCGCAAGGTTCTGCCGGATCCGGGTGTCGGCGCGGGCGCTGGCATAGGCCTTGCGCAGCGTCTCTTCCGCCTTCGGCAATTCCTTGGTCAGCATGTAGGACAGGCCGAGATTGGACAGTACCGAGGGCTCGTCCGGGGCCAGTCGAAGCGCACTGGCGTAATAGCGCCGCGCTTCGTCGTGCCGGTTCAACTTGTCGAGCGTGGTGCCCTGCACCGACAGGATCCGCCAGTCCGGATTGTCCGGACTGTGCGCGCGGCTCAGCACGTCGAATGCGGCCTGCGAATTGCCGTTGTCGGCGAGCGCACGGCCATAGGCGGCGAGCAGCGGCTTGCTGCCGGGGTTGGCGAGCGTGGCCTGCTCCAGCACGGCGCAGGCCTGCGAACGCTGTCCGGACATGCGCAACGCCTGGCCGTAAGCGATCGCAGCGTCGACATCCTTGGGATTCTTGCGATAGCGCTCGCCATAGACATCGAGATTGCGGCGCGGATCATCCGGCACCGGATCGGACCGGGACGCGATCGATCCGGTGACATCGGACATGGTCTGGCAACCGCCAAGCCCGGCGGCGAGGACCGCCACGAGGGCTGCGGACGTAAGATGCCGGGTCAAAATGGACTGTCGACGCATGGCACTGTGACTCACGAAATCGGGCAAATGGATCGAGCCGAGCGTGCCAGCAATAGACTGTTAACCCTAACGTCTGGTTAACTGGCGGCACCCGCAACCGGCGCGCCGGTTCCAATCGCCGCGGGTCGCATCAACCGCGGGCGCGCTACCATCCACCGCGAAAGCCGTGTTAGTCACCAGCAACGACGCCAGAACAGCCGAGAGCCGCATGCCATCCGTGTTCGAGACAGCACCCACGACCGCCGTCACGCCGATCACTTTCGTCACCAAGGCGACATGGGACGCGATCCGGAGCGAGCTGCCGGCGCCGGCGCGCCAGTTCGCGGAAGCCAATGACTTTGCGGCCAAGCCCGGCAAGGCCCTCGCTTTGCCAGCAGCCGACGGCGGCATCGCGCAGGTGCTGTTCGGACTGGAGGATGCAGACCACAAGGCGCGCGATCCGTTCCGTGCCGGCGCCCTGCCCGGCCTGCTGCCGCCGGGCGTCTACCGCTTCGCCAATGCGCCACACGACACGCGGCTTGCCGCGCTCGCCTTCGCGCTCGGCTGCTACCGCTTCGGCCGCTATCGTAAAAACAAGGCTCCCGAGGTCCGCCTGGTGCCGCCCGATGGCGTCGACACGGCCGAGATCGCGCGGATGGCGGATGCCGCGGCGCTGGCGCGCGACCTCATCAACACGCCGTCCAACGACATGGGCCCGGCCGAGCTCGCCGAGGCCGCGCGCGACCTCGCAGCGCGGTTCGGCGCCGCCTTCAATTGCATCGATGGCGACGAGCTCGCGCAGAATTTCCCGCTGATCCATGCCGTCGGCATGGCATCGACGCGTGCACCGCGGCTGATCGATCTGAGCTGGGGCGATCCGGCCCATCCGAAGGTGACGCTGGTCGGCAAAGGCGTCTGCTTCGACACCGGCGGGCTCGATCTCAAGCCGTCGAGCGGCATGCTGATCATGAAGAAGGACATGGGCGGCGCCGCCAACGTGCTGGCGCTGGCGCAGATGGTGATGGACGCGAAGCTGAAAGTGCGGCTGCGCGTGCTGATCCCGGCGGTCGAGAACGCGGTTGCCGGCAATGCGTTCCGCCCGCTCGACATCTTCAAGTCGCGCAAGGGCATCACTGTCGAGATCGGCAACACCGACGCCGAGGGGCGGCTGGTGCTCGCCGATGCGCTGGCGCTGGCCGACGAGGAGACCCCGGACCTGCTGGTCGATCTCGGCACCCTGACCGGCGCGGCGCGCGTGGCGCTCGGCCCGGATCTGCCGCCGTTCTACACCAATGACGAGGCGCTCGCCGGCGACGTCGCAGCATATGCAAGGAGCGAGAACGACCCGTTGTGGCGGATGCCGCTGTGGCCGGCCTACGATGCCTGGCTCGACTCCAAGACCGCCGACATCACCAACGCGCCGTCGGGCGGTTTCGCCGGCTCGATCACCTGTGCGCTGTTCCTGCAGCGCTTCGTCGAGCACGCCAGGAGCTGGCTGCATGTCGACATCTATGGCTGGACGCCGTCGGCGAAGCCCGGCCGCCCCGAGGGCGGCGAGTGCCAGGCGGCGCGCGCGATCTACAAACTGCTGAGCCAGCGCTATGCATGATGCCAGACTGACGCCGGCCCGCGCCGACCTCGCCGCGAAATATCTCGAAGGCAAGGTGAAGGCGACGCGCTTCGTCGACGGCGAGACCTTCGAGGTCTTTGAGGCCATCGCGCCGCTGCGCCGGGCGCCGGCGGCCGATGCCGAGCAGATGACGCAGGCACTCCGGGGCGAGCGCGTCACGGTGTACGACCGCAACGGTGAAGGCTGGGCCTGGGGCCAGCTCGCCGATGACGGCTATGTCGGCTGGATAGCCGAGGCCGCCCTGACAACGCCCGGCGCGGCGCCGACGCACAAGGTGACGGCGCTGCGCACGCTGGCGTTTCCGGGACCGTCGATCAAGCTGCCGCCGGTCGACGCGCTGACGATGGGGACCAAGCTCGCAATCACCCGCGAGGACGGTCCCTTCGCGCTGACCCGCGAGGGCTGGCACCTGCCGCGCCGGCATCTCGCCGCTCTCGATACGATGGCGCAGGATTTCGTCGCCATCGCCGAGCAGTTCGTCGGCACGCCCTATCTCTGGGGCGGCAAGTCGAGCCTCGGCATCGATTGCTCGGGCCTCGTGCAGATCGCGCTGACCGCCGCCGGCACCGGCTGCCCGCGCGACAGCGACATGCAGCAGGACGGGCTCGGCCGCGAATTGACGCCGGCGGAAGCAAAGCATCTGCAGCGCGGCGACCTGATCTTCTGGAAGGGCCATGTCGCCATCGTGCGCGATGCGACGACGATCGTGCACGCCAACGCGCATCACATGGCAACAGTGGTGGAAAACACGCAGGCTGCAATCGCGCGGATCAAGGCCGCCGGCAGCGAGGTCGCCGCGATCAAGCGGCTGTAGCAGATCCATCCCCGTCATCCCCGCGCAAAGGCGTCGCCTTTGCGCGGGGATGACGGGGGCGACATGAGTGGATTACGTCGCCGCCGTCCCGTCGCCGGCCGCTTCGATGTGGAACGCGGCGGCGAACAGCGCGCGGGTGTACTCGCTCTTCGGATTCTTGAACAGCTCGGAGGCCGGCCCCTCTTCCTCGACCTTGCCGGATTTCATCACGATCAGGTGGCTGGCGAGCGAGGCCACCACGCGCAAATCGTGCGAGATGAACATGTAGGTGAGGTCGCGCTTGCGCTGCAGGTCGCGCAGCAGATCGACCATCTGGGCCTGCAGCAGCATGTCGAGCGCACTGGTCGGCTCGTCCAGCACGACGAAGTTCGGCTCCAGCACGACCGCTCGCGCGATCGAGATGCGCTGGCGCTGGCCGCCGGAGAATTCGTGCGGATAGCGGAAGCGCCACTCCGGATCGAGCCCGACGTCCTTCAGCGCCTTGATCACCCGCACCTCGCGCTCCTCGCGCGACAGCTGCTTCTGGTGCACCTCGAGTCCCTCGGCGATGATGTCGGCGACCGACATGCGCGGGCTGAGCGAGCCGAATGGATCCTGGAATACGATCTGCATGTCGCGGCGGAACGGCAGCATCTGCTTGAAGCGCAGGCCCTGGATGTCCCTGCCGAGGAATACGATCGGTCCATCGGACGAAATCAGCCGGAGCAGCGCCAGCCCGAGCGTGGTCTTGCCGGAGCCGGATTCGCCGACGACGCCGAGCGTCTCGCCCTTGCGCACGGCGAGGCTGACGCCATCGACCGCCTTGATGTGGCCGACGGTCGAGCGCATCAGCCCGCGCTTGATCGGAAACCAGACCTTGAGATTGTCGGTCGACATCACAACCGGCGCGCCCGGCTGCGGCGGGGCCGGATCAGGCTTCGGTTCGGCCGCCAGCAGCGCCTTGGTATAGGCGTGCTTCGATGCGGTGAAGACCTGCTCGACCGGGCCCTGCTCGACGATCTTGCCGTTGTTCATAACACAGACGGTGTCGGCGATGCGGCGGACGATGCCGAGGTCGTGGGTGATGAACAACAGGCTCATGCCGAGCCGCGCGCGGATCTCGGCCAGCAGGGCCAGGATCTGCGCCTGCACGGTGACGTCGAGCGCCGTGGTCGGTTCGTCCGCGATCAAGAGATCGGGCTCGTTGGCAAGCGCCATCGCGATCATCACGCGCTGGCGCTGGCCACCGGACAATTGATGCGGATAGCTCTTGAGCCGCGTCTCCGGCTCGGGGATGCCGACCTGGCCGAGCAATTCCAGCGTCCGCGCCCGCGCCGCCGCCCCGCTGATGCCGCTGTGCAGCGACAGGATCTCGCCGATCTGGGATTCGATGGTGTGGAGCGGATTGAGCGAGGTCATCGGCTCCTGGAAGATGATCGAGATGTCGTTGCCACGGATCCCGCGCATCTCGCGTTCCGACGATCCCAGGAGGTCGCGGCCCTTGAAACGGATCGCCCCGGAGGGATGCGAGGCGGCCGGATAGGGCAGCAGCCTCAACACCGACAGCGCGCTGACCGATTTTCCCGAGCCGGATTCGCCGACCAGCGCCGTGCATTCGCCGCGCTTGATCGAGAAGGAGACGCGATCGACCGCAAGCGAGCGGCCGAAGGCGACAGAGAGGTCGCTGACGTCGAGCAGGGGCTGGTTGGTCGCGTCCATGCGTCAGCCCTTCGAGAACGTCTTGCGCGGATCGAAGGCGTCGCGCGCGGCTTCGCCGATGAAGATCAGGAGCGACAGCATGATCGCGACCGAGAAGAAGCCGGTGAGACCGAGCCACGGCGCCTGCACATTGGCCTTGCCCTGCGACAGCAACTCACCGAGCGAGGGCGAGCCGGGCGGCAGCCCGAAGCCGAGGAAATCCAGCGCCGTCAGCGTCATCACCGAGGACGAGACGATGAACGGCAGGAACGTCATGGTCGCGACCATCGCGTTCGGCAGCAGATGGCGGAACATGATCACACGGTTGGAGACGCCGAGCGCGCGCGCCGCCTGGATGTATTCGAAGTTGCGGCCGCGCAGGAATTCGGCACGGACCAGGCCGACCAGCGAGACCCATGAGAACAACAGCAGGATGCCGAGCAGGATGAAGAAGCCCGGCGGCAGCACCGCCGAGATGATCAGCAGCAGATAGAGCGAAGGGATCGCGGTCCAGATCTCGATGAATCGCTGGAAGCCGAGATCGATCCAGCCGCCGAAATAGCCCTGCACGCCGCCGGCGGCAACGCCGATGATCGAGGACAGGATGGTCAGCGTCAGGCCGAACAAGACCGAGATGCGGAAGCCGTAGATCAACCGCGCCACGACGTCGCGACCCTGATCGTCGGTGCCGAGCCAGTTGTATTCGAGGTCGCGGCAGCCGGTCAGGCCCTTCTTCTGCACCACGTCCTTGCACTGCTCTTCGGTCAGCATCCAGGTCGGTTTCGACGGCGCCGGTGTCGGCAAATCCAGATTGTGGGTGTCGTAGGAATAGCGGATCGGCGGCCAGATCATGCTGCCGCCCTTGGCGGCGATCTGCTTCTGCAGATAGGGGTCGCGATAGTCGGCGGCGGTCTCGAAATCGCCGCCGAAGGTGGTCTCGGCATAGCTGGCCACAACCGGCCAGTAGAGATGGCCGTCATACTTCACGAGCAGCGGCTTGTCGTTGGCAATGAAATTGGCGAACAGCGACAGCACGAACAGCACGAGGAAGATCCAGAACGACCAGTAGCCGCGGCGGTTCGCCTTGAAGTTCTGCCAGCGTCGCTGGTTGAGCGGCGATGGCGCGAAGGCGTGGCGGGTGGCGGGCACCGCCTCGCCCATCGGCGATTGCGTCGAGGTCTCGACCGGCTGGGGCGCGAGCAGCGTCATCAGACCTCCCGCGCCTCGAAGTCGATCCGCGGATCGATCCACATATAGGCGAGGTCGGACAGCAGATTGACCACCAGTCCGACCAGCGAGAAGATGAACAGCGTCCCGAACACCACCGGATAGTCGCGGTTCAGCACGCTCTCGAAGCCGAGCAGGCCGAGCCCATCGAGCGAGAAGATGGTCTCGATCAGCAGCGAGCCCGAGAAGAATGCGTGGATGAACGCGCCCGGAAAGCCCGCGATCACGATCAGCATCGCGTTGCGGAAAATGTGGCCGTACAGCACCTGGCGCTCGCTGCAGCCCTTGGCGCGCGCGGTCATCACGTATTGCTTGCGGATCTCGTCGAGGAACGAGTTTTTGGTGAGCAAGGTCATCGTCGCGAAGGCGCCGAGCGCCATCGACACCAGCGGCAGCGTCAGATGCCAGAAATAGTCGATGATCTTCCAATACCAGGGGAATTGCGCCCAGCCGTCCGAGGTCAGGCCGCGCAGCGGGAAGATATTGAGGAACGAGCCGCCGGCGAACAGCACGATCAACAGGATCGCGAACAGGAAGCCCGGGATCGCAAAGCCGATGATGATCACGGCCGAGGTCCAGGTGTCGAACCGCGAGCCGTCCTTCACCGCCTTGCGGATGCCGAGCGGGATCGAGATCAGATAGGTCAGTAGCGTCATCCAGATCCCGAGCGACATCGAGACCGGTAGCTTCTCTTTAATCAACTGGAGCACGCTGACGCTGCGGAAATAACTTTCGCCGAAGTCGAACCGCGCGAAATTCCAGACCATCAGCGCGAACCGCTCCGGCGCCGGCTTGTCGAAGCCGAACTGCACCTCGAGCTTCTTGATGAAGTCGGGGTCGAGCCCCTGCGCACCACGGTATTTCGAATTGATCGCACCGCCCGCTGCGCCGCCGCCCTGGCCGCGCTGCGCGCCGAAATCGCCGCCACCACCCGAGACGCGCGAGGTGCCGCCGGTGTCGGCGCCGTTGATCTGCGCGATGACACGCTCGACCGGACCGCCGGGAGCAAACTGCACGACCACGAAGGAGACGAACAGGATGCCGAGCAGCGTCGGCAGCATCAGCAGGATACGTCGGGCGATATAGGCGCTCATCTACTTCGCCTGCTCGAGCTTCGCGGCCTTGGCCGCATCGTACCACCAATTCTCCGGCGCTCCGACGCCCTGGGTATACTTTGCCAGCTTCTCGGTGTGTCCGAACTGATCCCAATAGGCGATCGGATGCGTGTTGCGGTACCATTGCGGCACCCAGTAGCGACCGGCGCGAAACACGCGGTCGAAGGCGCGGCAAGCGACCGTCAGCTCATGGCGGCTGTTGGCGCCGATGATCTTCTCGATCAACGCATCGATCGCGGGATTGGAAATGCCTGCGAGATTGTAGGAGCCCTTGGTCTTCGCCGCCTGCGAGGAAAAGAACGGACGCATGCTGTCGCCCGGCGTCGCCGAGGCGCTGAAGCGCTCCATAGTCATGTCGAAATCGAAGTCCTCGACCCGGGCTCGATACTGCACTGCATCGACCAGACGGAATGTCGCGTCGATGCCGAGCGTACCGAGATTCTTGATGTACGGCCCATGGTGCGGTTGCAGCGACGGCTCGTCGTTGAGGAACTCGATGGTCAGGGCTTCGCCGTTCGGCAGCACGCGCTTGCCGTCCTTGATGACACAGCCGGCCTCGTTGAGCAGCTGCACCGCCTTGCGCAGCAGCGCACGATCCTGACCGGAACCGTCCGACATCGGCGGCACGAACGGCAGGCCGAACACCTCGTCGGGCACCTGGCCGCGGAACGGCTCGAGCAACGCAAGCTCCTCCGGCGGAGGCGGCCCCTCCGCCACCATGTCCGAGTTCTGGAACGGCGAGACGGTGCGCGCATAGGCATCGTACATGATGGTCTTGTTGGTCCACTCGAAGTCGAAGGCGCAGATCAGCGCCTCGCGCACGCGTGGATCCTTGAACTTGTCGCGGCGCATGTTGATGAACCAGCCCTGCGCACCGGACGGAGTGTCGTCGGGCAGCGTCTCGCGCTTGACCCGTCCGTCCTTGACCGCGGGGAAATCGTAGCGCGTCGCCCAGACCCGCGCGGTGAACTCCTCGCGGAACAGATAGCTCTTCGAGGTGAAGCCCTCGAACGCCACGTCACGGTCGCGATAGAATTCGTAGCGGACGGTGTCGAAATTGTAGCTGCCGCGATTGACCGGAAGATCGGCGCCCCACCAGTCCTTGACGCGGTCGTATTCGACGTAGCGATTGACCTCGAACCGGCCGACCTTGTACGGCCCCGAGCCGAGTGGCGCATCGACCGTCGATTCCTCGAACGAGCGCGTCGCATAGTACGCCTTGGAGAAGATCGGCAGGCTCGCGACATAGAGCGGCACGTCGCGCGCGCGCCCCGCCGCGAAGGTCACCACCACGGTTGCATCGTCCGGCGCCTCGGCCTTGACGAAGTCGCGGAGCTGCACCTGGATCAGCGGATGGCCCTTTTCCTTCAGCGTATTGAGCGAGAAGGCGACGTCCTGCGCGGTCAGCTTCGAGCCGTCATGGAAGCGCGCTTCGGGGCGCATGGTGAAGCGGTAGATCAGCTTGTCCGGCGAGATCTGTACCGATTTCGCGGCAAAGCCGTACATCGCGTCTGGCTCGTCGTTGGCGCGCGACATCAGCGCCGCGAACGTCATGTCCATTCCCTGCGCGCCCTCGCCCTTCAGGACATAGGCGTTCAGCGAGTTGAAGGTGTAGTAGGACTGGTTGTAGGCGCGCACCCACGGAATCACCGAGAAGGCGCCGCCTTTCGGCGCCTTCGGATTGACGTAGTCGAAAATCTGGAAATCCGCGGGATATTTCAGATCGCCGAACACCGACATGCCGTGCATCTCGGTTCCGTTGTCGGCTGCCGCCGGTGCAGCACGCATGCCTGCAGCACCCAACGCACCGATGCCGAGGCCGAGTGCGTGCCGACGGGAGAATAGCGCCATGCGCGGATCCTTGAGCTTTATGAACGCTTGAGCTTGGCCGCCTTGTCGGCGTCGTACCACCAAAGATTTGGGAATCCTGAAACTGCATATTTCGGCAGCGGATCGGGATGACTGAAGCGATCCCAATAGACATAGCGCTGCTTGTCGTAGTTGAAGTGTGGAACGCAATAGAAGTTCCAGAGCAGAACCCGGTCCAGCGCTTTGGCGGCCGCAATCTGATCGGCGCGGCTGTTGGCGAAGATGATGCGCTCGACGATGGCATCGACGGCCGGATTCTTGATGCCGGGAAGATTGTTCGAGCCCGGCCGGTCGGCAGCCTGCGAACCGAAATTGTCGCGCTGCTCGTTGCCGGGCGAGATCGACTGTCCCCACACCTGGGTGACCATCTCGAAATCGAAATCGCGTACCCGGTTCTGGTACTGCACGGTGTCGACGGCACGCAAATTGACGGTGATGCCGAGGCGCTCCAGGCTCGGCTTGTAGAACAGCGTGATCCGCTCCATGCCGGAATCGCCGCTGTTGCCGAGGATCTCGACCGTAAACGGCTGGCCCGAGGAATCGACCAGCTTGCGATCACGAATCTCGAAGCCGGCTTCCTTCAGCAGCCGCGTCGCCTCGCGCAGATTGGCGCGGACGTTTTCCGGCGTGCCGCCGACCGGGTTCGTGTAGGGCGTGGTGAAGACTTCCGGCGGCACCTTGTCGCGCACCGTCTCCAGGAGCTCGAGCTCCTTGCCCTCCGGCAGGCCGGTCGCCATCAGATCGGGGATGCCGTCGAAATAGCTGGAATCGCGATGGTACTCCCCGGTCGAGAGCACGCGGTTCATCTCTTCGAAATCGAATGCGTAGTTGAAGGCGCGGCGCAGCCTGGGGTCCGCGAATTTCGGACGCCTCAGGTTGAATACCCAGCCCTGCATCCGGCCTTGATTGCGGACGGTGAAGAGCTCCTTGAGCAGCCGCTTCTCGCGCACCGGGGGAACGTCATAGGCCGACGCCCATTCCTTGGCACTGCGCTCGTTGTACCAATCGAACCCGTCGGCCTTCAGCGCCTCGCGCGCGACGGTGTCGTCGCGGAAATACTCGTAGCGCAGCTCATCGAAATTGTTCTGTCCGATCGCGATCGGAATGTCCTTGCCCCAGTAATCCTTGACGCGCTCAAGCACGACCGATCGTCCGGCAACGAACTCCTTGATCTTGTAGGGGCCCGACCCAAGCGGCGGCTCAAGCGTGCTCGCGGTGATGTCACGCTTCTTGCCCTGCGCGTCGGTGCCTTCCCACCAATGCTTGGGCAGGATGATGAGCTGGCCGGTGATCATCGGCAGCTCGCGGTTGCCCGGGCTGTCGAAGGTGAACTTGACGTCGCGATCGCCGATCTTCTCGGCCTTCGCGATATGCCGGTAGTAGGCGCTGAACATCGGGCTGTTCGCCTTCAGCGCCTCGAAGGAGAAGATCACGTCTTCAGGCGTGACCGGTTTGCCATCGTGCCAGCGCGACCCGGGACGGAGGCGGTATATCACGTAGGAGAAATCGTTGGGGAAGGCTGCGCCCTCGGCGAGCTCGCCGTAGTAGGTATCGGGCTCGTCGAGCGAGGCTTCCATCAGCGAGTCGTAAATGCGGGTGACCGCCGCGGCGACCGTGCCCTTCAATCCCGCAACGACCAGGTTGAAGCTGTCATAGGTGCCGGGCTGGAACAGCCGCACCACGCCACCCTTCGGCGCATCCGGCTTGACGTAATCGTAGCGCTTGAAGTCGGCCGGGTACTTGATTTCGCCATAGGTGGAGAGGCCGTGCCGCCATTTCAGCCCGTTCGGGGCGTCGTCGGCGAGGGCCGGCGTGATCGCCGACAGGCTGGAGTTGAATCCGAGCGCCGGAGCGAGTGCCGCCAGTGCGCTGCCTTGAAGGAGGTGTCGTCGGGTGATCGCCAAATTCGCTCTTCCTGCTTGCGGCCCCGGTTACATGGGACCCAATATAAGGCAACGGTTCGACAAATTACGTTGCTTTTTCCTCATGATATTGGCCCGGGAACAATATCGGTGCGGCGAAACGTCCCGATAACAACCCCGCGACAGCGGATTCCCCATGCGAAAACGGCCAGGCAGTGCCTGGCCGTTTCATCCACATGCTTGCGCGAAGCAATTCGTTACTTCGAAGCGGTCGGGAGCGGAGCCGGGTGCTCCGAGTTCGAATTCAGATAGGCGATGATGTCGGCGCGCTCGCTGTCCTTCGGCACGCCGGCGAAGCCCATCGCGGTGCCCGGGACGAAGCCCTTCGGGTTGGTCAGGAACTTGTTCAGGTCGTCGAACGACCAGTCGCCGCCCTTGCCCTTCATCGCGGCCGAGAAATTGAAGCCACGGCCCTCGCCCTTCTTCTCGCCGACGATACCGTAGAGGTTCGGACCGACGCGGTTCGGGCCGCCCTTCTCGAAGGTATGGCAGGCCTGGCATTTCTTGGCGGCGGCTGCGCCCTTCTCGGCGGAGGCGGTCTGCAGCAGCTTCTCGATCGGCTCGGAGGCGGCCGCAGCGGCCTCGCCGCCACCGCCATGGGACTCTTCCTTCACCGCGATCTCAAAACCCGGCTTCTCCGGCATCTTGGCCGAAAAGACCGATCCGGCGGTAAAGCTCATCACCAGGACGACGATGCAGGTGCCGAGAACCGCACCGAGGATTTTGTTGAGTTCGAAGGAGTCCATTTCGGTCAGGCTCCGGGCCTTGAATGTCGACTTCAGGCCGGGAATACGGCCGCGGGGAAAGACCCGGGAATCGACCTTTCGTGCCTCCCCCAGGCAGGGTTGAGATATCGGTTTGCCCGCGCTCTGGCAACCCGTATAAACGCGCCGAATTCAACCTCCTCCCCGCCAATTTCCGCAGGCCGGACGGGCCCCGACACCCATGACCCAACCCCGTACCTTGGTGCTGATTCCGGCCCGCATGGCCGCCACGCGGCTCCCCGGCAAACCGCTGCTCGACATCGCGGGCGCGCCGATGATCGTCCATGTGCTGCGGCGGGCCGAGGCGGCCGGGATCGGCCGGGTCGCGGTCGCGACCGACACGGCCGAGATCGCAGCCGCGGTGCAGGCTGCCGGCGGCGAGGTCGTGATGACCCGCCCCGACCATCCGTCCGGCTCGGACCGGATCCATGAGGCGATGACGATCCTCGATCCGGACGGCGTGGCCGAGATCGTGGTCAATCTGCAGGGCGATTTCCCGACCATCACGCCCGAGACCATCCAGAGCGTGATGCCGCCGCTGGCCGACCCCACCGTCGACATCTCGACGCTGGCCTCACGCATCCATACCGAGGAAGAGGATCAGGCCCCCAGCGTCGTCAAGGCGGTCGGCTCGCCGATCGGCGCCAACCGGCTCCGCGCGCTGTATTTCACCCGCGCCACGGCGCCCTATGGCGACGGGCCGCGCTACCACCATATCGGCCTCTACGCCTACCGCCGGGCCGCGCTGGAGCGGTTCGTAGCGCTACCGCCCTCGCCGCTGGAGCAGCAGGAGAAGCTCGAGCAGCTGCGCGCGCTGGAGGCCGGGATGCGGATCGACATCACCATCGTCGACACCGTTCCCCGCGGCGTCGACACCCCGGCCGACCTCGAAACCGCCCGCAGAATACTTTCCAAAGCCTGACCGGGTGCTAAAAGGCCCGCCAGGAAAGAACCCATGACCAAGAAATTGAAAATCGCGTTCCAGGGCGAGCCTGGCGCCAATTCCCATATCGCGATCGTCGAGGCCTATCCCGACGCCGAGCCGATGCCCTGCCCAACCTTCGAGGACGCGCTGGCCGCGATTTCCTCCGGCGAGGCCGATCTCGGCATGATCCCGATCGAGAACTCGGTCGCCGGCCGCGTCGCCGACATCCACCACCTGCTGCCCGCCTCGGGCCTGTTCATCGTCGGCGAATGGTTCTTGCCGATCCGCCACCAGCTGATGGCGGTGAAGGGCACCAAGCTCGCCGACATCAAGAGCGTCGAGAGCCACGTCCACGCGCTCGGCCAGTGCCGGCGCATCATCCGCAAGCTCGGCATCCGGCCGATCGTCGCCGGCGACACCGCCGGCAGCGCCCGCGACATCTCCGAGCGCGGCGACAAGAGCGTGGCGGCGATCGCCTCGCGCCTCGCCGCCGATATCTATGGCCTCGACATTCTGGCCGAGGACATCGAGGACGAGGCCCACAACACCACCCGCTTCGTGGTGCTGGCGCGCGAGGCCAAATGGGCCGCGCAGAGCTCCGGGCCGCTGGTCACAAGCTTTGTCTTCCGGGTGCGCAATTTGCCTGCCGCGCTCTACAAGGCACTCGGGGGCTTCGCCACTAACGGCGTCAACATGACCAAGCTCGAAAGCTACATGGTCGACGGCAATTTCTTCGCCACGCAATTCTATGCCGATGTCGACGGCCATCCCGACGATCGCGGACTGGCCTTTGCGCTGGAGGAATTGAAATTCTTCTCGCGCGAATTCCGCATCGTCGGCGTCTATCCCGGCCACCCGTTCCGCGCGACCTTTAGCGAAACGCAGGACTAGGCGGAGCGAGCGCAGTCTCTCCACGCGTCGTCCCGGCGAAGGCCGGGACGACAATCATGCTGTGGCTGCGCTCTTTGCAAGCCTGAACGCCTCCGCGAGCAGGCTGTACGACTTCTTCCGCGCCGCGTGGTCGTAGACCGCTGATATCACCATCAGCTCATCGGCCTGGCTCGCCGCGATCAGCGGCTCGAGCTTGGTCATCACGGTTGCGGGGCTGCCGACGAAAATTCGCGCGCGGTTGCGCGCGATCGAGGCGCGCTCGGCGTCGGTGTAGGGATAGGCTTGCGCTTCCTCGACGCTCGGCAGCGGCAGATACTGGCCGCGATCGCGGCGCAGCCGGTTGAGATCCATCGACATCGCAAGCTGCTCGGCTTCCGCATCGGTCTCCGCCGTGACGACGGCGACCGCCAGGATCGCCTGCGGCGCCGTACGCCAGCCCGACGGCTTGAAATGCGCGCGATAATTCGTCATCGCCGCGATTGCGTCGTGAGTGGCAAAATGATGCGCGAACGCAAAGCCCATCCCGACCTGCGCGGCGAGTTCGGCGGAATAGTCGCTCGAGCCGAGCAGCCAGATCGGCGGCAGCGGCGAATCGTCCGGCATCGCCACCACATTGTTGTAGGGATGGCCGGCCGGGAAATCGCGTGTCTCCCAAAGGGTCAGCTCATGCAGCCGCTCGAGGAAGTCGTCTCCCTCGCGGCGATCGAGCCGGCTGCGCAGCGCGTAGGCCGTGGCGCCATCGGTGCCGGGCGCACGGCCGAGGCCGAGATCGATGCGTCCGGGAAACAGCGCCTCCAGCATCTTGAAGCGCTCGGCAACCACCAGCGGCGCGTGGTTGGGCAGCATCACGCCGCCGGAGCCGACGCGGATATGTTGCGTCACCGCCGCGATCTGCCCGATCATCAAATCGGGCGCAGGGCTTGCCACCGAGGCGAGGTTATGGTGCTCGGCGAGCCAATATCTGACGTAGCCGAGACCATCGACATGGCGCGCCAAATCGATGCTGTTGCGGAGTGCAGCGGCCGGTTTGGTGCCTGTGGTGACGACGGACAGGTCGAGGACGGAGAGCGGGATCATGGCCGCCAACCTAGTGTGGCGTCACGAGGCGACAAAGACCTCGGCCGCGCAGACCAGTCCCGCACCGGAAAGTCGGCGTCGGCCATCTCGATCATTGGGACGAAATACGAAGATTCGCCGCCAATTCACCCTGCCCACAATCGATTCAGATATCCGAGCGGCCTCAAGTATCAAATTTTATTATTATAATTCAATATTATAACCTCAGATTTCACCAATCGTCACCACAGCCCACTGTTTATCCTCGATCGTTGATTTTGACCATATATTCGCCGCTAATGGGCAATTTCCCATGTTCGATGGGCTATTTTGGCCCACCGGTTTGGCTTATCTTGGAGGCTCCATATCCAGGCCGGACGTCTGCCCTCCAGTTACGGAGCCCTTGCGTATCATGACCGAGACCATTTCCTCCCTGCCGAACGGGCAGCGCGCGCCGAAAGTGCCGAAAATCTCCTTCGAGTTCTTCCCGCCGAAAACCGAGGAGATGGAGCGCAATCTCTGGGAGACCATCAATCGCCTGGCGCCGCTGACGCCGAACTTCGTCTCGGTCACCTATGGCGCCGGCGGCTCGACCCGCGAGCGCACCCATTCGACCATCAGCCGCATCCTGCGCGAAACCGATCTGCTGCCGGCCGCGCATCTGACCTGCGTCAGCGCCTCGCGCGGCGAGATCGACGAGATCGTCGACCGCTATCATGAGGTCGGTGTCCGCCACATCGTGGCGCTGCGCGGCGACCCGCCCGGCGGCATCGGCACGCCCTACTTCACCCATCCCGACGGCTACCAGAGCTCCGCCGAGCTCGTCGCCGCCATCAAGAAGCGCCACGCCGACATCGAGATCTCGGTGTCCGCCTATCCGGAGAAGCATCCGGAAGCCGCGGACTTCGACGCCGACATCGACACGCTGAAGGCCAAGGTCGACGCCGGCGCGACGCGCGCGATCACCCAGGTGTTCTTCGACAACGACCTCTATCATCGCTACGTCGACAGGGTGCGCGCACGCGGCATCGAGATTCCGATCGTGCCGGGCATCATGCCGATGCACAATTTCAAGCAGGCCCGCAATTTCGTCACCCGCGCCGGCACCAGCGTGCCGGACTGGCTGGCCGAGAAGTTCGATGGCCTCGACAACGACGCCGAGACCCGCAAGCTGGTGGCTGCGACCGTCGCGGCCGGCCAGGTGCAGAAGCTGTTCAAGCACGGCGTCGACACCTTCCACTTCTACACCATGAACCGCGCGGACCTCGTGTTCGCGATCAGCCACCTGCTCGGCATCCGGCCGACCGGTGCCCAAAAAGCTGCCTGACCCAGAAAGCGATCGATGTCCGTACCGGTTTCCCCCAAGCGTAACGCTTTGCTCGCGGCTGCCCGCGAGCGCATCCTGGTGCTCGACGGCGCCATGGGCACCATGATCCAGGGCCTGCAGTTCGACGAAGCCGCCTTCCGTGGCGCGCGCTTTGCGGACTTCCACCGCGACATCAAGGGCAACAACGACCTCCTGATCCTGACCCAGGCCGAGGCGATCACGGACATCCACGCGGCTTATCTGCGTGCCGGCGCCGACATCGTCGCGACCAACACCTTCTCCTCGACCTCGATCGCGCAGGCCGACTACGACATGTCGGACCTCGCCTATGAGCTGAACCTGCAGGGCGCGCGGCTGGCGCGTGCGGCCGCGGAGCGGGTCAGCGCCGAGGACGGCAAGCAACGCTTCGTCGCCGGCGCGCTCGGCCCGACCAACCGCACCGCCTCGATCTCGCCCGACGTCTCCAATCCCGGCTATCGCGCGGTGACCTTCGACGATCTGCGCAAGGCCTATGGCGAACAGGCCAAGGGCCTGCTGGACGGCGGCGCCGACCTGCTGCTGGTCGAGACCATCTTCGACACGCTGAACGCCAAGGCGGCGCTGTATGCGATCGCCGAGATCATCGAGGAGCGCGGCATCGACGTGCCCGTGATGATTTCCGGCACCATCACCGACAAGTCCGGCCGCCTGCTCTCCGGCCAGTTGCCGGAGGCGTTCTGGCATTCGGTGCGGCACGCCAAGCCGATCACGATCGGCTTCAACTGCGCACTCGGCGCCGAGGATCTGCGCGCGCACATCGCCGATATCGGCCGGGTCGCCGACACGCTGGTCTGTGCCTACCCGAACGCCGGCCTGCCCAACGAGTTCGGCCAGTATGACGAGACGCCGGACTACATGGCGCGGCTGATCGGCGAATTCGCTGCCGCCGGCCTCGTCAACATCGTCGGCGGCTGCTGCGGCACCACGCCCGACCATATCGCAGCGATCGCCAGGGCCGTTGCCCCGCACAAGCCGCGCGTGGTGCCCGAGATCGAACCGCGGCTCAAGCTCTCGGGCCTCGAGCCGTTCACGCTGACCGACGCGATCCCCTTCGTGAACGTCGGCGAGCGCACCAACGTCACCGGCTCGGCGCGCTTCCGCAAGCTGATCACCGCCGGCGACTACACCGCCGCGCTGCAGGTCGCACGCGACCAGGTCGAGAACGGCGCCCAGGTCATCGACGTCAACATGGACGAGGGCCTGCTCGATTCCGAAGCGGCGATGGTGACGTTCCTCAACCTCGTCGCCGCCGAACCCGACATCGCGCGGGTGCCCGTGATGGTCGACTCCTCGAAATTCCACGTCATCGAGGCCGGCCTGAAATGCATCCAGGGCAAGCCGATCGTGAACTCGATCTCGATGAAGGAAGGCGAGGAGAAATTCCTGCACGAGGCGACGGTCGCCAAGCGGCACGGCGCCGCCGTGGTGGTGATGGCGTTCGACGAGACCGGCCAAGCCGACACGTTCGCCCGGAAGACCGAGATCTGCAAGCGCGCCTACGACTTGCTGGTCAACCGGCTCGACTTCCCGCCCGAGGACATCATCTTCGATCCGAACATCTTCGCGATCGCGACCGGCCTCGAAGAGCACAACAATTACGGCGTCGACTTCATCGAGGCGACGCGCTGGATCCGGCAGAACCTGCCCGGCGCCCACATCTCCGGCGGCGTCTCCAATTTGTCGTTCTCGTTCCGTGGCAATGAGCCGGTGCGCGAGGCGATGCATTCGGTGTTCCTGTATCACGCCATCCATGCCGGCATGGACATGGGCATCGTCAATGCCGGGCAGATGATCGTCTATGACGACATCGATCCCGAGCTGCGCCAGACCTGCGAAGACGTGATCCTCAACCGCGATCCGGGCGCGTCGGAGCGGCTGCTGGCGCTTGCCGAGAAATTCCGCGGCAAGGAGAAGCAGACCAAGGAGCAGGATCTCGCCTGGCGCGAATGGCCGGTCGAGAAGCGGCTCAGCCACGCGCTGGTGCACGGCATCACCGAATTCATCGAGCAGGACACCGAGGCCGCGCGCCAGAACGCGACGCGGCCGCTCGACGTCATCGAGGGGCCGCTGATGGCCGGCATGAACGTAGTCGGCGACCTGTTCGGCGACGGCAAGATGTTCTTGCCGCAGGTCGTGAAGTCGGCTCGCGTGATGAAGCAGGCGGTCGCCTATCTGATGCCGTTCATGGAGGAGGAGAAGGCGCGCAACCTCGCCAACGGCATCACCGGCGGCCGCAGCGCCGCGGGCAAGATCGTGCTCGCGACGGTGAAGGGCGACGTCCACGACATCGGCAAGAACATCGTCGGCATCGTGCTCCAGTGCAACAATTTCGAGGTGATCGACCTCGGCGTCATGGTGCCCGCCAACAAGATCATCGAGACCGCGAAGGCCGAGGGCGCCGACATCATCGGCCTGTCCGGCCTGATCACGCCCTCGCTCGACGAGATGAGCTTCCTCGCCGGCGAACTTGAACGGCAGGGCATGAACGTGCCGCTGCTGATCGGCGGCGCCACGACGAGCCGCGTGCATACCGCCGTGAAGATCGACCCGAACTATCCGGGCGGCCCGGTCGTGCATGTCAATGACGCGAGCCGCGCCGTCGGCGTCGCCTCCTCGCTGCTGTCGGCCGAGAAGAAGCAGGCCTATGCCGCCGAGGTGCGCGCCGAATACGCAAAGATCTCGACGGCGCATTTCCGCGCCCAGGCCGACAAGAAGCGGCTGAAGCTCAATGACGCCCGCGCCAACAAGGTCGCGATCGACTTTGCGGCAGTGCCGCCGAAGAAGCCGGCCTTCTTCGGGCTGAAGAGTTTTGACGCCTACGATCTCGCCGAGCTCGCGGATTACATCGACTGGACACCGTTCTTCCAAACCTGGGAATTGACCGGTCGCTTCCCGGCAATCCTCGACGACCCCAAGGTCGGCGAGGTCGCGCGCTCGCTCTATGCCGACGCGCGCAAGATGCTGGACACGATCATCCAGGAGAAGTGGTTCACGGCGCGGGCCACCATCGGCTTCTGGCCGGCGAACGCCGTGGGCGACGACATCGAGGTCTATGCCGACGAGACGCGGAAGCAGAAGATCGCGACCTTCCACACGCTCCGCCAGCAACTGGAGAAGCGCGAGGGCCGCTTCAACGCCGCGCTGTCCGACTTCGTCGCGCCGAAGGAGACCGGCGTACCTGACTATGTCGGCGGCTTCGTCGTCACCGCCGGGATCGGCGAGGATGCGGTCGCGGACCGCTTCAAGAACGCCAATGACGATTACTCCTCAATCCTGTGCAAGGCGCTGGCCGATCGCCTTGCGGAAGCCTTTGCCGAGCGCATGCACCAGCGCGTGCGCAAGGAGTTCTGGGGCTATGCGCCCGGCGAGACGTTCTCGGCGGACGAATTGATCCTCGAGAAATACGACGGCATCCGTCCCGCGCCCGGCTATCCGGCGCAGCCCGACCACACCGAGAAGCGGACGCTGTTCGCGCTGCTCGACGCCGAGAACACGTCCGGCGTGAAGCTGACCGAGAGCTACGCGATGTGGCCGGGTTCATCGGTTTCGGGCCTTTATTTCTCGCACCCCGAAAGCTTCTATTTCGGCGTCGGCAAGATCGAGCGCGACCAGGTCGAGGACTATGCCGCGCGCAAGGCCATGACGGTCGCCGAGATCGAGCGCTGGCTCGCGCCGGTGTTGAACTACATCCCCTCGCAGGACGGTGGTGCGAAGGGCCAGGCCATCGCGCCCGCCGCGACGCCCGCCAATGACGAGGAACTGGCATCGCATCCGCAGGGCTGCACCTGCGCGGTGCATCTCGCCTGGCGGAAGAAGAAGGTGGGTGCGGGGTAGCTCTTTCTTCCCTTCTCCCCTTGTGGGAGAAGGTGGCGTGGACGCAGTCCACGCCGGATGAGGGATCCCTATCCGCGGAAACGGACCCCTCACCCGTCCGCGATGCATTGCATCGGGTCCACCCTCTCCCACAAGGGGAGAGGGGAAGAAATGCGGAGTGGCCACACCATGCAGTTCTTCTCCTTCTGGCGATCGCTGGCGAGCTTCCGGGTGCGGATCGCGCTCAATCTGAAGGGCGTACCGGCGGAGACCGTGTTCGTCGACATCGATGCAGACGCGCATCGCGCCGATGCCTATCGCAAGATCAATCCGCAGATGGCGCTGCCGGCGCTGGTGACCGACGACGGCACGGTGCTGTTCCAGTCGCTCGCGATCATCGACTATCTCGACGAGACCTACCCGAGCCCGCCGCTGCTGCCACCAGATGCGCTCGGCCGCGCCCGGGTGCGCGGGCTGGCGTTGATCGTCGCCTGCGAGGGCCATCCGCTGCTGACGCCGCGCCTGCGCCGCTATCTCGACCGCGAGCTCGATCTGCGCGACAGCCAGCAGAGCGCCTGGCGGCGGCACTGGACGGTCGAGACGCTGGCGGCGCTCGAGGGCCACCTCGCCGGCCACAAGGCGACCGGCCAGTTCTGTCACGGCGATGCGCCGACACTGGCCGACATCTGCCTGGTCGGCCATGTCACGGCGGCAATCAACCAGCAGATCAGCCTGTCGCCCTGGCCGACCGTGAAGCGCATCCACGACACCGCCATGGCGCTGCCGGCGTTCGCCAAGGCGCATCCGTCAGCGCAGCCGGATACGCCCGAGGCAATGCGGGCGAAGTAGTGGGCGGGCTATCCTCCTCCCTTGCGGGAGTCGGAGAAGCAAGCTCACCTCGAACCCCACCCCTAACCGCTCGGCGGCGCCAGCGGCTGCACGATCTCCTGGAACGGCGGCAGCGCTTCGCAGCGCGCGGCGTGGGCCTGCAGCGCCGGATAGCGCGCGTCGAACAGATGCGGATGCGCCTCGCCGGTGAAGCGCAGCGCGCAGGCCACCGCGATGTCGGCGTGACCGATGCGATCGCCCAGCCAATACGGCGTCTCGACCGCTGCACGCTCCTGCTCCAGCACGGCGAGCACGCGGGAGATCTGCCCCTCGCAGCGCTCGACCCACAGCTTGAGCTGCTCCTTGCGCAGCACCCGCTCGTAGACAAGGCTCACCGCCTTGTCGGCGAGCCCGGTCGCCAACGCCATAATGCGCAGATGCCGGCGCCGCTCGATGCCGGAGCGCGCAATCATCGCCTTGTCCGGCCCAACCGACTCGTCGAGATAATCCAGGATCGCCCCGCTCTCGATCAGCGCCTCGCCGTCGTCGAGCACCAGCGTCGGCACCCGCTGCACCGGATTATAGGCCGCAACCTTGTCCGCATCGCCAAAGGTCGACCACGGCTTGTGCTCGAACGGCAATCCATAAAGCCGCAACGCAATCGCGGTGCGGCGGACAAAGGGCGAGTCGTACTGGCCGATCAAAAACATCCGTCATCTCGTCGGTCATGCCGCGGCAGGCCGTTGCCGCGAAAGCAGGGCTTTCGAAGGTCGGGCGGCCGAGCCGGGTCAGAGGTTGCACTTTGCACCATCCTAGATAGCTTGCGCCGCGTTGCAACCGGATCATGATCCGGTTGCCTCATGAGCTACCCAACCATCGGCACATGCCTCGCCGCATCGCGCGACAGCTTGCCGTCGAGCCTCGGATCATCGGCCACCTCGATCTGCCGCTTGAACGCCCGGAAGCCGGAGCGCTGGTAGAATGCGATCGCGGAGGGATGATCGAAGGTGCAGGTGTGCACCCAGACGCGACTGACGTCGCGCGACCAGGCGATCTCGAGCGCGCGGTTCATCAGGAAGCGCGCGGCACCGGTGCCGATGAGCTTTGCGGTGACGCCGAAATAGAGCAGCTGGCATTCACCTGATACGCTGAAGTCGAGTTCGAGCAGGCCCTCGTCGTGGCCTTCCACGATCAGCCCGTAGAGCTCGACGCCGGGCGCGTGAATCCGCCCGGCGAGATCGGCGTCATCGAGCCCCGTGCGGGTGAACCACAGCCACTCCTCGCCAACGCGGCGGTAGAGATCGCGGTACCAGTCAAGCGCCGGCGGCTCGACCTTGCGCAGGCGCCACGCGCCCGGCGGATCGTCGCGCAGGGGCGGACGCTCGGTCATTTCCAGATGCGTGACGACAGCGGCGATCTTGCCGTGGGGGATATCGGAATAACCGTCGGGCAGCAGCATCGCGCGACCTTTGTTTCCATACTACAGCGGGAAATATCCGCATGTCGCGGCAGATGCAATGCAACGCCGCGTAACAATGTTACCGATTTGTCAGTCGGTGCTTTCGCGAATCAGGCGCTCCATGTCGTGAGGTCACCGGAGCAACGATCGTGTCGCGCCATCACACGCTGCCGCCGATCATCATGACGCCGCCCCCACCGAAGCCGAAGCCCACGCGGCGCCGGCGCGCCATCGGCTACGCTTATGGTGCGAGTGCTACTGATGAGGCCGTAGACATCGAGGACGGCGCACCGGTGCGCAGCGCTCCGGTGCTTCCGCAGCATGCGCGCCCGGTCGAAACCGTCGAGCGGCGCACGCCGTCTCCGAACGGCAAGCTCAGCGACGACACGCTGCGCGCGATGCTGGAGGTGCAGGAGAAGCAGGAGAGATAGAGGGAGCGCGCCACACACTCCGTGTCGTCCCGGCGAAGGCCGGACCCATTACCACAGGGCTGGGTTATTGAACGGCGCTGTGGCCCCAGCACGCGAGAACAATTGGCATTGGTGGTTATGGGTCCCGGCCTTCGCCGGGACGACATAGAATTTTGGGCCGCTACCGCGCCCTCACCTCGGCGTCAGCGAGATCGCCTCGGCGGTGGCGGCTTCCACCGCCGGGCGGCTGTAGAGCAGCGGGACATATTGGCCGGTGGCCCAGAGCGGCGCGAGGTCGCGGTAGTGGCCGCTGAAGGGATCGCCGGATTGGCCGGGCGTGTTGATGGTGCGGCTCGCATCCCAATTGCCGACATCGAGCACCATGCGGAACGAGGCGCCCGCAGTGAGATGATAGTCGGAGCGGCGATAGGTGGCGGCGCGCGGAACATTGGCGGCGCCGCCATAGGCGAGCGGACCGACCGACATCTGCGCCGCGGTCGCCTTGTCGGCGAGCGGCATCAGCGCATGGTCGAACTTGGCGACATGCAGGCGGCCCCAGCGCCAGGTCGACGCATCGCCCCCGAGCTTGCCGGCGACGTCGGCAACCGCCTCGCCGAGGCTGTCGCGCAGCACGCGGTCACGTCCGCCGGCGGGATCGCTGCCGAGCGCGGCGTCGGGCTTTTCGAGATAGTCGACGATGGCGGAGATGCTGGAGGCTTCCGGCACGATCAGTTCGGCCGCCTTCGGCGCCGTGGTCTTGAGCAGCACCGGGCCGAGATGGTTCGCGATCCAGACCTCGTAGACCGCGGCCGCGGCGCTGTCCTCGGCGTCACGCGCATCCCACGCCTTCAGGAGATCGAGGCCTTTCTTGACGTTGGCGTCGTCAGACGTGAGCGGCTTCAGCAGTGCGACGAGGCGCCGCGCCAGCATGCCGGTGTCGTCGTTCTGCAACGCCATCGCGTCCGCCAGCGTCACCTTGCTGTTGGCCTGCAGCACCTCGGTGATGCGCTGCCAGCGCGCGCTGTCGGCCCATTCGAAGCCGACCCTGCGCTCGTTGACCGGATAATCCGCCGGCAGGTTCATCTGGTTGGCGGTAGCGATGAAGCCCTGCTTCGGCTGGTACTGCTTCGGCAACGCGTCGAGCGACAGGAAACCCTGCCACTCGTAGCGGCCGTCGCCGGGCACCGGCATCAGGCCATCGAAGCTGGTGCGGCGCGGCGTCTTGCCGGCGGCGACCCAGCCGATATTGCCTGATGTGTCGGCATAGACCTGGTTCTCCGACGGCGCACCCCAGCGCCGCATCGCGCCGAGGAAGCCGTTCCACGACTTCGCGGTCATATAGTCGGACGAGCCGAAATAGGCCGAGGTGCCCGGCTCGAACCAGATCGAGCGCACGGCGAAGGCATGCTTCTTGTCGGCGTCGACGAAGAGCACCGGACCATGGCGGGTGAACTTCAGCTCGAGGTCGCGGTCGGCTTCGCCCTTCACCGCTTCCTTCTCGTGCACGATGCGCATGTCCTCCCAGCCCGTGCCGTAGCGGTACTGGTTCGGATTATCCGGGTTGAGCTCGTAGACGTAGAGGTCTTCCTGGTCGACGTTGAAGATGGTGAGGCCGAACGCGATGGTGTCGTTGTGGCCGATCGAGATGCCAGGCAGCGCCGGCTCGCCGGCGCCGATCACGGAGATGCCGGGTGCGTTGAGGCCGACGATGTAGCGCAGCGACGGCACCGAATGCTCGCGATGCGGATCGTTGGCGAGGATCGGCCGTCCGGTCGCGGTGCGCGAGGCCGCGATCACCCAATTGTTGGAGCCGATGGTGTCGCGCTGCTGGTCGGCCTCGGCCAAAAACTTGTCGGGATCATGCGCCAGTGCGGCCTTCTGGTCCTTCGGCGCAGCAAACTTCACCGGGCGCGTCGCAAGGTCGTAGGCCGCGAGCACGCCCTTCGGCACGCTGCAGGGATCGAGGCCATCGGGAATCTTCGTGGTCCAGGCCGGCTCCAGCTTGACGCGGAAGCGATCGGCATCGAGGCCTGCGGCGCAGGCCACCAGCGAACGCTTCACCTCGGAGGCGACGTTGCGCGTCAGGCCATGGCTACGCACGCGCACGACATCCTCCGCCGACCACAGGTCCGGCGTCGTCCCCGCGATCCTGAACTCGATCGGCAGCGGACGCTTGCCCGCCCTGACGTCGGCGACATAGGCGTTGACGCCGGCGACGAACGCCTCGGCATAGGTTTTCGCCTTCGGGCCATAGGCGGCCCATTCCGCGTTCATGTCGCCGCGATAGAGGAACAGCCGCAGCGCCTTGTCCTGCTCGGCATAGGCGGGGCCGAAATCCTTCGCCAGCAGGCCGAGGCCACGCTTGCGCCAGAGATCGATCTGCCAGAGCCGGTCGCGCGCCGCATTGAAGCCTTGCAGGAAGAACAGGTCGTGCTCGTTGCCGGCATAGATGTGCGGGATGCCCCAGACATCGACCAGGATCTGGCCCGGCGCCTTCAGGCCTGCGACGTCGCTCTTGACCTCGCGCGCCGTGACCAGCGCGCTCGGCTTTTCGCGCGCGATGGCGGGTGCTGCGAGCATCGCGGTGCACAGCGCGGCGGTGAGTAGTTTCGCGACGCGGTTGAGATCCGTGTTCATGTTGTTCTCCGATGGTTGTTATTGATTGGAAGTTGGCAGCCGCGGCGGTGATGTGCTCCCTTTCCCGCTTGCGGGGGAGGGCTGGGGTGGGGGTATCGCAGCGATGGGGTCAGTCATTGCGTGGAGAGAGCCCCCACCCGGATCGCATCTGACGATGCGATCCGACCTCCCCCGCAAGCGGGAGAGGTGCAGCGTGTCTGCCGCCAAAGCGATTCAAGCTTCACTACTCCCCCTCGTCGCTCGCCAGCACGCCCTTCACCGCGCGCGCCCAGCCGGCGAGCTTGCGCTCACGCGTGGCCTCGCTCATCGCCGGCCGGAAGCGATGCTCGAGCCGCCAATTGTCGGCGAATTTCGCGGGCTCCGGATAGACGCCGGCCTCGAGGCCGGCGAGATAGGCCGCCCCTAACGCCGTGGTCTCCTGGATCATCGGACGATCGACCGGTGCGTTGAGCAGATCGGCGAGCCGCTGCATGGTCCAGTCCGATGCCGTCATGCCGCCGTCGACGCGCAGCACGGTGTTGGCGGCATTGGCCTCCGGCCAGTCGGTGCGCATCGCGGCCCAGAGGTCGAAGGTCTGGTAGCAGACGCTCTCCAAGGTCGCATGCGCGATCTCGGCCGGGCCGGTGTTGCGGGTCAGCCCGATCAGCGCGCCGCGCACCCGCGGATTCCAGTACGGCGCACCCATGCCGACGAAGGCCGGCACCAGATAGACGCTCTGCATCGAGTCGGATTTGTCGGCAAGCGGCCCGGTCTCGGCGGCGTGCTTGATGATGCCGAGCCCGTCGCGCAGCCATTGCACCGCGCTGCCGGCGACGAAGATCGAGCCTTCCAGTGCGTAGGTGCGCTGGCCATTGAGCTGGTAGGCGATCGTGGTGAGCAGCTTGTTCTTCGAGGCGACCGGCGTGGTGCCGGTGTTGAGCAGTGCGAAGCAGCCGGTGCCGTAGGTCGACTTCATCATGCCGGGTTCGAAGCAGGCCTGGCCGATGGTCGCAGCCTGCTGGTCGCCGGCGATGCCGGAGATCGCGATCGGGCCACCGAACAGATCAGCCGTGCTCTCGCCGAATCGGGCGGAGGAATCCTTCACCTCGGGCAGCATCGAGCGCGGCACGCGCAAGAGGTTGATGAGGTCGTCGTCCCACGCGCCGGTGTGGATGTTGAACAGCAGCGTGCGGGAGGCGTTGGTGGCGTCGGTGGCGTGCACCCGGCCGCCGGTGAGCCGCCACAGCAGGTAGCAGTCGACGGTGCCGAACAGCAGCTCGCCGCGCTCGGCGCGCTCGCGCGCACCCGGCACGTGATCGAGGATCCAGGCGACTTTGGTGCCCGAGAAATAGGGGTCGATGATGAGTCCGGTCTTGGCCGAGATCAAGGGCTCATGGCCTTCGGCCTTGAGCCTGGCGCAGATGTCGGCAGTGCGGCGGTCCTGCCAGACGATGGCACGGTGCACGGCCTGGCCGGTTGCGCGGTCCCACACCACGGTGGTCTCGCGCTGGTTGGTGATGCCGATCGCGGCGATGTCCCGCGCTTTAAGCTCGGCCTTCTCCAGCGCCTCGCGGCACACCATCACGGTCGAGGTCCAGATGTCCTCCGGCTCGTGCTCGACCCAGCCGGAGGCCGGGAAATGCTGCGGAAACTCCTGCTGCGCGACCGCGGCGATGGAGATGTCGCTGCGAAACACCATCGCGCGCGACGATGTGGTGCCCTGATCGATGGCCAGCACGAAAGACATGAGCGTTTCCCTTTAGGCGTCGTAACAGGCGCCAAGGGAGCGGATTACCGCGGCAAGGTCAAGATTGCTGGTGCGTGTGGCGTGCCGTTCAGCCGTCAGTCCCGTCATCCCCGCGCAAAGGCTTCGCCTTTGCGCGGGGATGACGGGACTAAGAGGACGGCGCCGATCACATCGGCCGGTAGGTCCGCACGTCGCTGGGGACGTTGACGCCGATCTTGATGGCGCCGACCGAGCGGATGATGTCGTCGCCGAGCAGCTGGGCGAAGCAGGCATAGCCCCAATCGTTCATGTGCAGGCCGTCGGCGATGACGAAATCGTCGATCGGGATCGCCTGTTTCTCGTGCCAGTCGCGCATCACCTCGAAGCGCGGGAAGATGCCGACATGGCGCAGCGCGGCGATACGGCCGAGCAGCTTCACCATGCCGCGCGCGCTCTCGGGGCGCTCGGTGACGCGCGGCGAATATTGCGGATCGACCAGCACGATATCGGCGCCGTCGGCCTGGATGCGCGCGACGCCGTCCTCGACCTGCTTGGCGGTCTCCGACGGATCGAGGTTGCGCAGCACCGCGTTGGTGCCGACCTGCCAGATCACCATGTCGGGATGCATGTCGAGCACTTCGGTCTGCAACCGCTTCATCATCTCGGGTGCATCCTCGCCGCCCTTGCCGCGATTGAGCACGGTGATGTCGGCGGAGGGATACTGCCGGCGCAACTGCGCGGCGAGCCGGCTCGGATAGGTGAATTCCGGCGCCGACGAACCGTAGCCCTGGGTCGAGGACGAGCCGAACGCGATGATGACGACAGGCTTGCCGGCGGCGAGCTTGGCCGCGACATGCGGCAGCGAGCCGGTCGAGTTCGGCACACCGGTAGGCTGATGACAGGGCACGCGGTGGAAGATGTCGCTGGCGGATTTCGCAACCTGCTTCACCTTGTCGAGCGCCTTGGCGGCGACGCCCGGCTGCGGATTGGCCGCATCCGCTTCGACCGCGGCGGGCTTCGCAGCATCCGGCCTGGCGGCTTCAGTCTTTGCCCCTGACGACAACGCCGCATGCTGGTCGGCCTGGCCGGTCTGCGCACACAACGGCACGACCGAGAGCGGCGCGAGCAGCACCAGCGCCGCAACGGCGCACAGACTCCGCCCTGAGATAGAGCGAAAAGGGAAGGCAAAACGCATCAACTCGGCTTCCTCTAATTCTGCTGCACCGGGCCCAGATGGGCCGCATCGATCACGAATTTCGCCAGTGCGCGGCCGAGACAGGCATGAACCTTCTTGGCCAGATCGACACCGTGCGAGGTGCTGAACAGGTCAAAATATCCGGCGTCGCTCCACTGCTTCATAATCGCGAACCGGTCGAACAGCGGAACGTCGTGTTGCTGCGCCACCACCTTGATATTGTCGAGATATGGCGGCGCAGAGATCATCGTCTCCGTACGCGGGCTGTACTGCAGATTGACCAGCACCACGTCGGCCCCGGCGCCCCGCAACGCAACAACGCCATCGTTGATGGCGGTGCGGAAATCGTCAGGATCGACTGCTCGCATAGCATCGACGGTCCCGGTCTGCCAGATCACCAAAGTAGGCTTTTTTGCTTCAACAAGCTTAACAAGGGTTCCCGCGGTTTCCTCGGCAGTGCTCTTCCCCTGTAATTCTACGGATAGATCGATGGTTGCCGCCGGAAATGCCTCCTTCAGCGCCGCCTGCAGCGTGGCCGGATAGGCGCTCGCCTCGTTGCCGGGAATGGTCGAAGAGCGGCTGCCCACCACCAGCACGTTGAGCGGCTGGTTGGCCTTCACCGCGTCGGTGACCTTCGGCAGCGAGCTCTCGCTTGCCAGCAGATAGGCCGGTACGTCGCAGGGCGGCGCCGGTGCAGGCTGCTCGGGGCTATCGCCGGCGCGCGCGGGCGCAGCCGCCAAACAGGCGGCCAGCAACATCAGGCCCAGCATCGTCCGCGCGGACTTCATGCTCCCCCTCCCGCCAGATCGGCGTTGCCGGCGGCACCTTTTTTCGAGGCGCCTTTGTCGGCGGAGTGCTTGTACCACGAAATAATCCACGCCATGCCGCACATGATGAGGATGCCGCAGACGCTGATCAAGGCGTGCAGTGCGGCACCGCCCGAGACTTCGGCAAGCACGAAGTGTCCGGCAAAGGCGAGGAAGACCCCGAGACAGAATATCTCAAGCGAATGCTGGCCACACAGGATCAATGGTCGCAGCCAGCGCGATTTCAGCCCCGGCCAGTCCCGCGGCAGGAAGCGCACGGTGAGGGCCGCGAGCGCCAGGAAGTGCGCGAACCGCAACACGTCCAGGTCGGTCTTGTTGATCGGATACATCCACTGCTCGATCACCTTCGGCATGATGTGGCCAAGCTGCGGCACGTACCAGGTCAGCGTCACGAAGAACGCGGCGACCAGATAGGCGATGCAGATCCACATCGTGATGTTCGACGACAGGATGCGCGACATCCGCCGCGCGCCGCCGAGCGCGCACCAGGCGCCGAACACGAACAGCAATTGCCAGGCGAACGGGTTGAACGCCCAGAAGCCGTTCGGATAGGCCGACAGATAAAGATCGAACTGCCAGGTCAGCGCGTAGAGCAGGACCGACAGGCCGAGCGTGACATCGGGCTTCCACTTCATCAGCCACAGGATCAGCGGCAGGAACAGCATCAGCACGATGTAGAGCGGCAGCACGTCCATGTTGACGGGGCGGAAGCGCAGCAGCAACGCTTGCACGATGGTGACGTCGGGCTGCTTGAGGAAGTCCATGATCCCCATCTCTTCAGAGTAGAGCGGGTTCTCGAACGAGGTCGCGACATAGGAGATCTCGGCGAGGAAGATCGTGAACAGGAAGACATGCGCGACATAGATCTGCCAGACCCGGCGCAAGATGCGCGCAGTCGCGATCACGAAGCCGCCCTCCAGCATCGCGCGCCCATAGACGAAGGCCGCGGTGTAACCGGAGATGAAGATGAAGATCTCGGTGGCGTCGGAGAAGCCGTAGTTGCGGATCGTAAGCCAGGTCAGAAGATTGGTCGGCAGATGGTCGATGAAGATAAGCCACAGCGCGAGCCCGCGGAACAGATCGAGCCGGAGCTCGCGCTCGCCGGTCACCGGCAGCGTGATCGCGGGCGCCGCCGCCACGGCTTTCGCCTTGACCTCTGTATCGGCATTGGCGTCAGCCACCGGTGGACCGGCTATGGGATCGGCAATCGAGCTCATCAAACACCGTGTCAGCTGCGGGCGCCCGCAGGCCGTGCTGAAAAGATAATATCGGTCCGCGACTTGCCGACAAAGCGCAGAGTGCGGCGACATGCGGCCGCGCTTTAGAGCGGAACTATGTTGAAACCACGATGAACAGACGCCCTCCGGGGCCGGCTTTTCACGGCCTGCCCGACGATTGGTTCCGGCTGACCAATTGGCTATGATGGGCGCCTGTTTGCGCATGATCCGGCCGAGAGACGGATTTTGCGCCGAGATCATCGGATTGAGCCGAATGTACCGCGCCGTTACCCGCCAGATCGAAGTCACCGTCGAGCCGAATTTCATGCCGGAGCGCTCGTCGATCGACCGGCGCGAGTATTTCTGGTCGTACAAGATCGTGATCGTCAATTCAGGGCCGGAAACGGTGCAACTGCGGACACGGCACTGGATCATCACCGACGCCACCGGCCGCCGCCAGGAGGTGCGTGGCGAGGGCGTGGTCGGCGAGCAGCCGGTGCTCGCGCCCGGCGAGCGCTTCGAATACACCTCCGGCGTGCCGCTGCCGACCGCGTCCGGCTTCATGACCGGCAGCTACCAGATGGTCACCGAAGCCGGCGAGCGCTTCGACATCGACGTGCCGACCTTCTCGCTGGACAGCCCGAGCCCGGACGGGAAAAGGGTGTTGAATTAGCCGTGCCGTCGGTGCCGCCGCGCAGTCGTACCGGCTAAATGCAGGGCACGAAAATTCTGAGAAATGGAAGTAATTCCAGGATTTCCGATCGGCCTGACGGGCGAACCCGGCACGATTGAACTCAACCCGTCACCGTTGTCGCGCGTGACCATCGAAGCCTCCGGTTTCAGAAATTCGCGGCGACCAGATCGTAAGACCCCCTGCTTCCGCGGACATAGACCCTGGCCGCAGCGGCACATATCCGATCGCGGTTGGCATCGAAGGCGTGCAGAAGGCCCGGCTCGTCGAGGTAGGCATCCGATTGAAGTCGCTTCAATGCGCCTTCGGTGACGAAGAACGATGCCTCAATAGCACTGTCATATCCCCAAAACCGCACGGCGCGCCGCGTTTGGTCGTATGAACGACTATGGTTTGGAAATTCAATCATGGGTAAGGCCTATCAGGTTGTTGCCACAGCTTGTCGTGATCCGTGACACGCGCATTGAAGCGACGTGACGTTTGGTCGATCGGTTACAAGATTTGGCAGCTAAGGCTTCGCGCTTCCGCAAAGGGGATGCTGTAACAATACAGTTGCGCTGCTGATCAGGTGGCTACTCCGCTGTCGAATGACAAGCCCACTCGGCGCGTATCCGGGCAATCGCTCGCGTTTTCGCGCCGGATACGTCCAGATTCGCCCGATTGGGCAGAAAACATTCTGCCGAAGAGCCAGCTTATGATGGTACGGTCGATGATGTCTCCAGCCGACCTCCGCACAGACCCCGGTGCTGCAAGCAGCTTGGCACCGCAGCAGGACGTTGTGGCGGAAGAAAATATCAGCCTTCGGCTTCTGCTCGCGCAGGCCGCGATCGATGCCCAGAGTTTGCTGACCGCGGCCGGCATTGACGCCAGGGAGCGCGAAGCGGCCGACAAGCTGCAGAAGGTGATCCTCGAGGAGCTGCACCACCGCATCAAGAACACGATCGCAACCGTCGGTGCCATTGTCTCCCAGAGTCTGAGCAATCTGGAAGGGGTCGAACATGCGCAGCACGCCATCCAGGGCAGGTTGCTGGCGCTCGGGCGGGCGCACGATCTCCTGCTGCAGGCAAGATGGAGCAGCGCGGATCTCGGCACGGTGGTCCGCGGCGCCACCGAAGCCTTCGACAATCCGGATGAGCCGAAATTCTCGATTTCGGGACCCGGTATTCGCATGACATCGGGCGCCGTCATCGCCATCGCAATGACGCTCAACGAGCTCTGCACGAACACCACGAAGTTCGGCGCCCTGTCCGCCCCACAGGGGCGGATCGACATCAGTTGGACGCTGGATCAACCAACACAGCGCCTGCATCTGACATGGACCGAGAAGAACGGTCCGGCAGTCCACCCTCCGGAACGGCGCAGCTTCGGAACACGGTTGATCGAAACGCTCGGCAGGCAGCTGCGCGGCGACGTGCGGCTAAGCTATGAGCCGACCGGTTTCGTGTACACATTCGACGCACCATTGGCTTCTCTTACTTCGTCGACTGCATAGCCGACATCCCGAACTCACGCCAAAGTCTGGATATCGCCCTCGATTGCGAATTGAGTCGACTACCGGACGTAAGGGGTATCTACTGCGGTCATCACTGCTCCGCGCACATCAATGATTGGCTGACATCTCCCGGCCTGCGAACGCCGAGCTAACTGCCAATCTTGAGGAGAAAGCCCCAGTACGGGGCCGACTGAAGCCGCCATTCTTCCGATGCCACTGGGGCATGGCCTCCGGTCGCCTCCCACCAAGCGACGGCTTCGACATTGCTTTCAACTGTGCTTCAGGAACAGGCGACCGTGGTGAACGTTGTCGAGGTACAGATATTCGCGCGCGCAATCCGATCTGCTCGTGCCCGGTGATTTGTGGCCTTGGTGCTCGTTATTCAACCCTTTGCCTCCCATATACAAATCAATCCTCGTCAGCCATCGAGATGGGTCGGAATGCGCGGAGACCTCCAAAGAAAGGGCCCGCCATGTTCAAGTCTCAGCAGTACCGCGCCAAGGCAGCCGCATACGGCGAACTGATCAAGCGTTCGAGCAGTCAGGGCGAAAGCCACAAGTTTCAAGAGCAGCAAGATCGCCTCGCTTCGCTCGCGGATAACGAGCAAGGACTGGCGGACAATTTCGACGACGCAATAAACGTTGCGGAGCAGGACCGCTCTCGCGGCGCCGCCCTCGCCGCCGAAGAGGAGTACGTTCTGCGGTGTCTCGGCGCGGCCATTATCATGCAATGGAACGTCCTGCCGAAGGCGCTGCAGCGGGAAATCTTCGACACCGCCGGATCGGTCGGAAAACTGTTGGAGACGTCGGCGCTCCGCGGGCAGATCGCGCGCTTCCTGCACAAGCACAAGGATGATGCCGGTCGCGACAAGGTTCTGGAGGCGCGTCAGGACGCGAGATCGGGCGCTGCGGCTTTGTCGCGATGGGACAATGAAGGAGGTGCAGTCCCCGATGGACTGCCGATGTGAGCCAACTACGACAACAGGAGATTCGCCATGTCACTTACCCAATTTTGCGTCGATGACGCACACCACAGCATGGACGGGTTGCGACTTCTCGCCCGTGATGGAAATGAATGGGTCGAGGCATTCATCGGCCGCAAGGTGATGGACGTCTGGGCCGAGTCTGTCGAGCGCCGCGGCGGACATCAAAGCCTGTTCCGCGATCAATACAACGCACTCGGCAGGCTGAACCTGGCGGCGATCGAGCGGATCGTCAGTGCGAAATACCAACGCGGTGCTGCGTTCAACCGCCAGCATCCCTATGTCGAGGTGCTGTTCTCGGATATCACCGACAGCGGGGAGACCTTGAATCTGAGCGGGCTCGTGCGCGAGACCCTGCCGCCCGCGTTTCACCGGCTGAGTTGAGATCGACCCAGGAGGAATTCCCATGACGAAGAAATCCCTGCTCTCTATTGACGAACCCGAGCTGAAGAAGCCGCTGCGCGCCGACCGGCCTCCTACCGAAGGTTTCGTGATTATCGTCGACAAACAATTCAAGTCGGAGTTCGACAGCGCCGAGGCTGCTGAAACCTCTGGCCGACAATTGAAGGCGGCGTATCCGATGCTTCAGATTGAAATCTACGACGCCACCAGCAAGGCCCGTACTTTGCTGAGCTGACAGGCATGGCTGCCGGGCAGCCTATTCCACGCCCGCTTCCTGCGGCGTGAACTCGTACACCGACGAGCAGAACTCGCAGGTCACGACGACCTTGCCGTCCTTGACCATCTCGGCGCGATCGTTCGGCGCAAAGCTCTTCAGCATCGACGACACCGCATCGCGCGAGCAGGAGCACTGCGCGCGCAGCGGTTGCGGGTTGAAGACGCGCACGCCGCGCTCGTGGAACAGGCGGTACAGCAGCCGCTCGCCGGAGAGATCGGGATCGATCAGCTCGACATCCTCGACGGTGGAGATCAGCGACTGTCCTTCGATCCAGGCATCGTCATCCGGCACCGAATGCGTGGCCGTGCCCTCCGGCGCGTCGCCGGGATGCAGATCGGCCTGCTTGGCGCGTTCGGGTGCCTTGGGCAGGAACTGCAGCAGGATGCCGCCGGCGCGCCAATGCAGCTTGCCGCCTTCGCCGCCGCGCATCTCTTCGCCGACCGCTAGACGCACCCGGGTCGGAATCTGCTCGGAGCGCAGGAAATATTCGTGGGCCGCCTCTTCCAGGCCATCGCCGTCGAGCGCGACCAGGCCCTGGTAGCGGCTGGTGTTGGAGCCCTGATCGATCGTCATCGCAAGGTGGCCCTTGCCGAGCAACTCACCCGAGGTCTGCCCCTCCTTGAGGCGCGCCGCATCGTAGCGCGCATAGGCACGCAGCCGGTCGGGCGCCTGGAAGTCGACGATCAGGAGCGAGACCGGGCCTTCTGTCCGGGTCTGCAGGATGAAGCGGCCCTCGAACTTGACCGACGAGCCGAGCAGCGTCGTCAGCACGATGGCCTCGCCGAGCAGCTTGCCGACCGCGGGCGGATAATCGTGCTTGTGCAGGATCTCGTCGAGCGCGGGGCCGAGCCGGGTCAGCCGGCCGCGCAGGTCCAGCGCGCCGACCTCGAAGGCCAGCACGGCATCGTCGACAGGAACTGCCGAGGGCGCGCGAACTGGCGTCTCGGGCTCGATTTTGATGTCAGGGGATTGAGAAACCATGGCGCTCTATCTGGGGTCTCGGACCGCAAAACGAAAGGGGTTCACTCAAACGAGAGATCGTCGTCCCGGCGAAGGCCGGGACCCATAACCACAGGATTTTGTCGCGACACAAGGCGTCTCCCCTTGTGGCTCTTTCACGGGCCGCGGCGTATGGGTCCCGGCCTTCGCCGGGACGACAACGCCTTAGCGACCGACGCCTACGCGACTTCGTTAAAGCACCAGGCCAGAATGCCCTTCTGCGCATGCAGGCGGTTTTCCGCCTCGTCGAACACCACGGATTGCGGGCCGTCGATCACCTCGTCGGTGACCTCCTCGCCGCGATGCGCGGGCAGGCAGTGCATGAACAGTGCGTCCGGCTTGGCAAGCGACATCAGCTTGGCGTTCACCTGATAGGGCTTCAGCACGTTGTGGCGGTGCTCGCCCTCCTTGTCGCCCATCGACACCCAGGTGTCGGTGACGACGCAGTCGGCGCCGCGCACGGCGGCTTCCGGATCGGTGCCGAGCACGATCGGCGCGCCGGTGGCCTTGATCCAGTCCCGCATCGGCTTCTTCGGCGAGAGCTCCGGCGGGGTCGCGACGTTGAGGTTGAACTTGAACCGCTCGGCCGCGTGCGCCCAGGAGGCCAGCACGTTGTTGTCGTCGCCGGTCCAGGCCACCGTCTTGCCTTCGATCGAGCCACGGTTTTCCTCATAGGTCATGAGGTCGGCCATCACCTGGCAGGGATGCGAACGCCGGGTCAGGCCGTTGATGACGGGAACGGTGGCGTGCGCGGCGAGCTCGAGCAGCGCGTCATGGTTGAGGATGCGGATCATGATCGCATCGACATAGCGCGACAGCACGCGCGCGGTGTCGGCGATGGTCTCGCCGCGGCCGAGCTGCATCTCGGCGCCGGTCAGCATGATGGATTCACCGCCGAGCTGGCGCATGCCGACGTCGAACGACACCCTGGTGCGGGTCGAGGGGCGCTCGAAGATCATCGCCAGCGTCTTGCCTTCGAGCGGCTTCCTGCCCTTCTCGTGCGCCTTCAGCTTCGCCTTCATGGCGGCGCCGGCTTCGAGCATGTTGCGCAGCTCGCCGAGCGGCAGCTCGTTGATGTCGAGGAAGTGACGGACCGGCTTGCTCATTATCCAGCCGCCTTCTTCGGCTGCGGCGCCGATAGCACGGAGCAGGCGCGCTCGAGCGCCGTGATCGACTGGTCGATCTCGGCCTCGGTGACGATCAGGGGCGCCAGGAACCGCACCACATTGTCGCCGGCGCCGACGGTGAGCAGCTTCTCGTTGCGCAGCGCGGCGATCAGATCGCCCGACGGCACCACCGCCTTGACGCCGATCAACAGGCCCTCGCCGCGCACCTCCGACAGCACGCCGGGATAGCGGTCGACCACGGAAGCGAGCTTCTGCTTGAGCAGCAGCGACATCTTCTGCACGTGCTCGAAGAAGCCGGGTTTAAGCATGACATCGAGCACGGCATTGGCGGCGGCGACCGCGAGCGGATTGCCGCCGAAAGTCGAGCCGTGCGAGCCCGGCGCCATGCCGGCCGCAGCCTGCGCGGTCGCCAGCACCGCGCCGATCGGGAATCCGCCGCCGAGCGCCTTGGCCAGCGACATCACGTCCGGCGTGACGCCAGTACGCTTGTAGGCGAACAGCTCGCCGGTGCGGCCCATGCCGGTCTGCACCTCGTCGAATGCGAGCAGCAGGCCGTGCTCGTCGCACAACGCGCGCAGCGCCTTGAAGAATGCCTGCGGCGCCGAGCGCACGCCGCCCTCGCCCTGCACCGGCTCGATCAGGATGCCGGCGGTATGCGGGCCGATCGCCTTCTTCACCGCCTCGATGTCGCCGTGCGGCACCTGGTCGAAACCGTCCATCGGCGGGCCGAAGCCTTCGAGATACTTCGCCGAGCCGGTCGCAGCCAGCGTGCCCAGCGTGCGGCCATGGAAGGCGCCCTCGAAGGTGATGATGCGGTAGCGCTCGGGATGGCCCTTGGAGAAGTGGTGGTGGCGGACCAGCTTGATCACGCCCTCCATCGCCTCGGCGCCGGAATTGCAGAAGAACACGAAGTCGGCAAAGCTCTGCTCGCACAGCCGCGCGGCCAGCACCTCGCCGTCCGGGCTCTTGAACAGGTTCGACATGTGCCAGAGCTTGGTCGCCTGTTCCTGCAGCGCCTTGACCAGATGCGGATGTGCATGCCCGAGCGCGTTCACCGCAACACCCGAGGTGAAATCGAGATAGCGGTCGCCGTTGGTTGCGATCAGCCAGGCGCCTTCACCGCGCTCGAAGCCGAGATCGACCCGGGCGAAGACGGGGAGCAGATGCGACGAGGCGTTGGTCATGGCGTTCACTGCCGGTTTTGAAGCCGTCAATTGCCGCGCGCCTTGACGCCAACGCAGCAACCGCCAGCTTCGGAAAACAAAACGGCCGCCTTTGCGGGCGGCACGTGCGGGGCATTCTAAGCGGCAGCCGGTCAGTGTCAATCGCCGGCAGCCGGCCTTTGCCGGCCTTCCTGCAATGCGAAACCAGCGCAATCCGGAGCATTCCGGTGCGGTGGAAAAGCCTCACTGCAATGCTTAACTGTGTGGGAACATGTGGACGCACGGCCGCGGACTCTTGCGCCAGAGTCACGCCATATTGTAGCGTTTGGCCTGTCGGGTACGACATCTCGTGCGGCAGTACTGGACCCTCTAAGTAGCCTTCGTTCTCGCGTAAACGTTCGGGCGCAACACCGTGCCCGGCGAGGGCTAAGGGATTCTGGCCGCAGGGATATTTGTCCAGATTGGCTCGCAGCGCCGCTCCGTCGATTTGGCCGGCGCCATGCGAAAGGAAGAATGCGATGACTGTATTGACCTGGTCCGACGATCGCGTCGAGCAGCTGAAGAAGCTCTGGGAATCCGGCCTCTCGGCCAGCCAGATCGCGGCGGAACTTGGCAATGTGACGCGAAATGCCGTGATCGGCAAAGTGCATCGGCTCGGTCTCTCCGGCCGCGCCAAGGCCCCTTCCACGGCTGCGCCGCGGCAGCGCAAGGCCCGCCCCGCCCAGCACATGATGCGGGTGGCGCGCCCGGTCTCGCGCGGCAACACCGCCCTCGCGCACGCTTTCGAGGTCGAGATGGAGCCCGATCCGATCTCCTTCGACAACGTGGTGCCGATGAGCCAGCGGCTGTCGCTGCTCGAGCTCAACGAGGCCACCTGCCACTGGCCGGTCGGCGATCCCTCGAGCCCGGAATTCTTCTTCTGCGGCGGCAAGGCGCTCGCCGGCCTGCCCTATTGCGCGCATCACTCGCGCGTCGCCTACCAGCCCGCCGCCGATCGTCGTCGGCCCTCGGCGAAGCCACAGATCAAGTAGCACTCGGGAAACTGCCTGGACTGCAAAAACAAATCCCCGCGAAAGCGGGGATTTTTTTGTGTGATCTGTACGAAGCCCAGATGCAGCGAAGCGAAATCCGGGACGGCGTGTTGCGGCTTGTGATCGCCGCGCAGCCTTACGGCTGCGGCTCCGCCTTTGCGAAGCGATCGTCGAGCGCATAGCCGGCGCCGCGCACGGTGCGGATCGGATCCTGCTCGCGGCCGGGATTGAGCAGCTTGCGCAGGCGGCCGATATGCACGTCGACGGTACGCTCATCGATGTAGATGTCACGGCCCCAGACGCTGTCCAGCAGCTGCTCGCGGCTGAACACGCGGCCGGGATGCTCGAGGAAGAATTCGAGCAGCCGATACTCGGTCGGACCGAGATCGATCGGACGTCCCGAGCGCGCCACGCGGCGCTTCTCGCGATCGAGCTCGATGTCGCCATAGGTCAGCACGGTCGCAAGCCGCTCCGGGCTCGCGCGGCGCAGCAGGCCCTTCACCCGTGCCAGCAGTTCCGGCACCGAGAACGGCTTGACGATGTAGTCGTCGGCGCCGGTGGCAAGGCCGCGCACGCGCTCGCTCTCCTCGCCGCGCGCGGTCAGCATGATGATCGGAAGCTGCTTGGTCTCCGGCCGCGCCCGCAAGCGGCGGCACAGCTCGATGCCGGACAGGCCCGGCAGCATCCAGTCCAGTACCACGAGGTCGGGGATGCGCTCCTTCAGGCGGGTATCGGCATCGTCGCCGCGCCCGACCGTTTCGACATCGTAGCCTTCCGCATCGAGGTTGTAGCGCAACAGTGTCGTCAGCGCTTCCTCGTCTTCGACTACCAGAATGCGTGCGCTCATCGGTTTAAGTTCTCTCTCTGTGGTGATCCGTTGCCCAGACGCAAACCGAAACGCTTACTTTCCTGAGCATAATCCCCGCGGAAACGACTTGTCGTGAAGACAATCCGGCTCCGCGCTTGCGGATCATGTCCTAGGTACCCGGCACCGTGGTGGCAAAGTTGGTCATGTCGCCCTTCGGGCGCTTGTCGGTGATCTGCTGGCCCTCGATCATGTAGAACACGGTCTCGGCGATGTTGGTGGCGTGATCGCCGATCCGCTCGATGTTCTTGGCGCAGAACATCAGATGGATGCAGAACGAGATGTTGCGCGGATCCTCCATCATGTAGGTCAGCAGCTCGCGGAACAGCGAGGTGCAGATCGCATCGACCTCCTCGTCGCCCTTCCAGACGTTCATCGCCGCCGGCAGATCGTGCGCGGCATAGGCGTCGAGCACCGACTTGACCTGCGACAGCACGAGGTCGGTCATGTGCTCCAGGCCGCGGATCAGCTTCAGCGGCTGGAAATCGCTCTCCAGCGCCGCGACGCGCTTGCCCATGTTCTTGGCGAGGTCGCCGATCCGCTCGAGGTCGGTCGCGACGCGCATTGCGCTGACGATTTCGCGCAGGTCGATCGCCATCGGCTGGCGGCGGGCGATCGTCAGCACGGCGCGCTCTTCGATGACGCGCTGCAGATTGTCGATCTCGATGTCGGCGGCGACCACGCGCGTGCCGAGCGCGACGTCGCGACGGATCAGCGCGTCGACCGACTCGGTGATCATCCGCTCGACGAGGCCGCCCATCTCGGCGACCAGGCGGGTCAACTCCTGCAGGTCGCTGTCGAATGCCTTGGCGGTATGTTCGGAAGCCATCATCTCTCTCCTCAGCCCGGTCAACCGAACCGGCCGGTGATGTAGTCCTGGGTGCGTCGATCGCTCGGCGAGGTGAAGATCTTGTTGGTGTCGTCGAACTCGATCAGCTCACCGAGATACATGAAGGCGGTCTTGTCGGAGACGCGCGCCGCCTGCTGCATGTTGTGGGTGACGATCGCGATCGTGTAGTCCTCGGACAGCTCCTGGATCAGCTCCTCGACCTTGGCGGTCGAGATCGGATCGAGCGCCGAGCACGGCTCGTCGAACAGGATCACCTCGGGACGCACCGCCACGGTGCGCGCGATGCACAGGCGCTGCTGCTGGCCACCCGAGAGCGACAGGCCGGAGGCGTTCAGCTTGTCCTTGACCTCGTTCCACAGCGCGCCGCCGCGCAGCGCCTTCTCGACCCGGTCGTCCATCTCGGACTTCGAGATCTTCTCGTAGAGGCGGATGCCGAAGGCGATGTTCTCGTAGATCGTCATCGGGAACGGCGTCGGCTTCTGGAACACCATGCCGACCCGCGCGCGCAGCAGATTGAGGTCGAGCTTGGGATCGAGAATGTTGGTCTGGTCCAGCATCAGCTGGCCGACCGCACGCTGGCCCGGATAGAGATCATACATCCGGTTGAAGATGCGCAGCAGGGTCGACTTGCCGCAGCCCGACGGGCCGATGAACGCCGTGACGCGGTTGGTGCCGAGCGTCAGGTTGATGTTCTTCAGCGCGTGGTGCTCGCCGTAATAGAAATTGAGGTTGCGCACCGTGACTTTCGGCGGCGCTTCCGGCAGCGGCACCTGCGGAACGTGGCTCGCGGCAGTCGTGGAGACGGAAAGCTCAGTCATTTTGCGGCCCTTTCGGCACCAAGGATGCGCGCGCCGATGTTCAGCGCGAGCACGGTGAAGGTGATGAGCAGCGCACCGCTCCACGCCAGCTCTTTCCAGTAGGCGTAGGGGCTTTGCACGAAGTTGTTGATGGTCACCGGCAGGTTGGCCATCGTCTTGGTCAGATCCAGGCTGAAGAACTGGTTCGACAGCGCGGTGAACAGCAGCGGCGCGGTCTCGCCGGCGACACGGGCGGTCGCCAGCAGCACGCCGGTGATCAAACCGCTACGCGCGGCACGATAAGCGATCCGCTTGATCACCAGCGAACGCGGCAGGCCGAGCGCGGAGGCCGCCTCGCGCAGCGGGTTGGGCACCAGCAGCAGCATGTCCTCGGTGGTGCGCAGCACGACCGGGATCACGATCACGGCGAGCGCGAGACTGCCGGCGATCGCCGAGAAACCGCGCATCGGCACCACCACCGCACCGTAAATAAACAGGCCGATGATGATCGAGGGCGCGCTGAGCAGGATGTCGTTGATGAAGCGGATCACCGAGGTGAGCTTGTCGTGCTTGCCGTACTCGGCGAGGTAGGTGCCGGCGAACAGGCCGAGCGGCGCGCCGATGCCGACGCCGATCACCGTCATGATGACGGAACCGACGATGGCGTTGAGCAGACCGCCATCGGTCGAGCCTGGCGGCGGCGTGTTCTGCGTGAACAGCTGCACGCTGAGGCCGGTAACGCCGTTGTAGAGCAGCGTGATCAGGATCAGTGCCAGCCAGGTGACGCCGAACAGCGCCGCACCGACGCAGAGTGCGCGAATGACGATGTCGCTGCGGCGGCGGGATTTGTAGATCGGGTTCATGGCGCTATTTTCCCGCTTTCGTTTCAAGTCGCATCAGCATCAGCCGGGCGCCGGCGAGCACGAAGAAGGTCAGCACGAACAGCAGGAGGCCGAGCAGGATCAGGCCGGACTGGTGCAGGCCGTCGCTCTCGGCGAATTCGCTGGCGATCGCCGCCGAGATCGTAGTGCCCGGCGCGAAGATCGACGACGAGATGCGGAACGAGTTGCCGATGATGAAGGTCACCGCCATGGTCTCGCCGAGCGCGCGGCCGAGCGCCAGCATGATGCCGCCGATCACGCCGACCCGGGTGTAGGGGATCACGACGCTGCGGACGACTTCCCAGGTGGTGCAGCCCATGCCGTAGGCGGCCTCCTTCAGCACCGGCGGCACGGTCTTGAACACGTCGACCGAGATCGCGGTGATGAAGGGCAGCACCATGATGGCGAGGATCAGCGCGGCGTTGAACAGGCTGAGGTAGGACGGCGGACCGGCGAACACCGCACCCAGCACCGGGACGCCCTCGAAGATCCGGATCATGAAGGGCTGGAACGTGTTGGCCAGGAACGGGCCCAGCACGAAGAAGCCCCACATGCCGTAGATGATCGAGGGGATGCCGGCGAGCAGCTCGATGGCGATGCCGATCGGGCGGCGCAGCATTTGCGGGCAGAGCTCGGTGAGGAAGATGGCGATGCCGATGCCGACCGGAATGGCGATCAACATCGCGATGACCGAGGTGATCAGCGTGCCGTAGATCGGGCCGAGCGCGCCGAGCACCGGCGGATCGGCCGAGGGCGCCCAGCGCTGCGTCCAGAGGAAGGCGAAGCCGTATTCCTTCATCGCCGGCCAGGCGCCGGCGATCAGCGACAGGATGATGCCGCCGAGGATCAACAGGACCGAGATCGCCGAGATACGGGTGATCCAATAGAAGGTGAGATCACCGAGCTTGAAGGCGCTGAGGGCCTTGGCGCGATCGTAAGGTCCCGCGGCTTCCATCACATCGCTCTGAACAGCCATGTCTGCCACGCCAATCCCCTCATTACTATGTGAAAGCCACGCAAACCGCTACGCCCCGAAGCGATCTTCACCGACGCATTTGGCCGGGCGTCGTTCCGGCTTGCGCCACCCGGGGCGCGCCCCGGCCCCGCCCCGCGTTTCTTGCCGCGGTGATGGAGCCAGGTTCTCAATCGGTCGACCTGTACCGCCCTTGGGAAACGGTACAGGCCGTGTTCGAAAACGTCGGACTTAGCTCTTGATGTCCGAGGACCAGGTCTTCTCGATCAGCTTGACGACCGATTCCGGCATCGGGATGTAGTCGAGCTCTTCGGCCGCCTTGCCACCCTTCTCGAAGGCGTACTTGAAGAACTTGAGCGCTTCCTGCGAGGCCGCCTTGTCGGTCGAATCCTTGTGCATCAGGATGAAGGTCGCCGCGGTGATCGGCCAGGAGGCTTCGCCCGGCTGGTCGGTCAGGATCACATAGTAGCCGGGAGCCTTGGACCAGTCGGCGTTCGACGCCGCGGCCTGGAAGGCCGCAATGGTCGGCTGCACGGTCTTGCCGGCCTTGTTGACCAGCGCGGTGTAGGTCAGCTTGTTCTGCTTGGCATAGGCGTATTCGACATAGCCGATCGCGTTCTTGGTCTGGCTGATGTTGCCGGCAACGCCTTCGTTGCCCTTGGCGCCGACGCCGACCGGCCACTCGACCGCGGTGCCGGAACCGACCTTGGACTTCCAGTCGGCGTTCGACTTGGAGAGGTAGTCAGTGAAGTTGAAGGTGGTGCCCGAACCGTCCGAACGGCGCACGACGGTGATCGCGTCGGCCGGCAGGGTCAGCTTCGGATTGAGCTTGGCGATCGCGGCGTCATTCCACTTGGTGATCTTGCCGAGATAGATGTCGCCGAGCACTTCGCCGGATAGCACGAGGTCGCCCGACTTGATGCCTTCGACGTTCACGACCGGAACGATGGCGCCCATCACCATCGGCCACTGGACGAGGCCGTCCTTCTCGAGCTGCTCGGCCTTGAGCGGCGCGTCGGTCGCACCGAAGGTCACGGTCTTGGCCTGGATCTGCTTGATGCCGGCGCCGGAACCGATCGACTGATAGTTCAGGCCGTTGCCGGTGTCCTTCTTGTAGGCGTCAGCCCACTTCGAATAGATCGGGAACGGAAACGTTGCGCCTGCGCCGGTAATATCGGCAGCGAAGGCTGACGTCGAAGCGGCCACCATGCCGGCAACGACGATTGCTTTGATGAAATTCATGGGGTGGTCTCCATCTTGTGAGCGAAGCGCCAATTGCGCCCGATCGCGCCCACGCCGGTCCATCTAGGAGCGGTCGGTGCTGCTTTTACGAAGGTTGGATGACAGTTGGATGACAGAGCTAAGCAGCTGAAAACGCTTAGCTTTGAGTCGGCAACGGGGTCTTCGGCCGGGGAAAACAGGCGGTAAAAGTCGCGCCATTGTTCGGCACGCTCTCGATCAAAAGACGCCCGCGATGACGGTTAAGAATATGTTTCACCAGCGATAATCCGAGGCCGGTTCCGCCCTGGTTACGGCTGTCGCCGACGTCCACCCGGTAGAACCGTTCGGTCAGCCGCGGCAGGTGCTCCGGGGCGATGCCGGGGCCGAAATCCCGTACCATGACACGGATTTCAGGGCTCCCCTCGCCCGATGCGCCCGAAACGGTCTGATTGAGCGACACTATGACGCGGCCGCCCGAGGCGCCGTATTTGAGGGCGTTCTCGATCAGGTTCTCGAACAGGCGCAGCAGTTCCTCGCGGTCGCCGGCTATCGTGACCGGTGCCTGTGGCAGGTCGACGTCGATCTCGACTTGGCGCTCGCTGGCCAGTGCCTCGAGCCCGTCGGCCACCTGGCGGATGATCGGCACGATATCGATCGACGCCTCGGGCCGCACATGGGCCGACAGCTCGACCCGCGACAGCGAGAGCAGGTCATCGATCAGCCGCGCCATGCGGGTGGCCTGGGTGTGCATGATGCCGAGGAACCGCTCGCGCGCCCGCGCGTCCTCGCGCGCCGGGCCCTGCAGCGTGTCGATGAAGCCGGACAACGCGGCGAGCGGCGTGCGCAGCTCGTGGCTGGCATTGGCGACGAAGTCGGCACGCATCTCCTCGACCCGGCGCAGCGGCGTCAGGTCGTGGAAGGTCATCAGCATGCATTTCTCGGTGCCGCCGAACTGGGTCGGCACCGGGACCGGCGTGATCACCAGTTCCATCCAGCGATCGACCGGAACGTGGTCGCTATAGGTGGCGCGGCGCGGCTCGGTGGTCGCGATCGCCTCGCGCAATGCAGTGATAATCTCCGGCGAACGCAGGGCAAACTGCGCCAGCTCGTTCTTGCGCAGCGCCGGCGCGAGCTGGGCCGCGGCGGTGTTGAGATGAATGACGCGGCCGGCGCGGTCGAGCAGCACGGCCGGGTCCGGCATGCCGGCGACGACGGCGCTGACGGCGGTCGCCTCGACCGGATTGCCGTGGCGGACGTCCTCGCGCGAGGTGCCGGCATCATGCAGCCGCCATGGCACCAGCGCCGCGGCCGCGATGCAGACGAACACCGCGCAGGCGCGCACCAGCGACAACTCGCCGAGCGCGACCACGACGCTCAGCGCCAGCGCTGCGGCAAGCAGGATCAGCGCGGAATGGCGCAGGCGGTCGGGCCAGGGCGAGAAAATCGAATGCGGCGTATCGTCAATGGCCATCGCAGCGGCTTTCTTCCCGTCGGTTCATGTCTCGCCCAGGCGCGGTCATATCGACCTTCCCTCGGGAGGCATCGGGCCGCGTCATCAGACCCCTGAATCACCACGCTTGCGGACCAGAACCGCCTCATGATGCGGCTCAGCGCGGGGACCCGAATCAGTCTGCGGCAGCCGTTTGAGTCGGGCGCCGACGATAACCTCCCGAAACGTCAGCAAGATTACAGATATGACGAACGGCGCAATATAGTAGAGCAGCCGGAACAACAGCATACCGCCGAGCAGGTCCTCGCGGTCCATCTGCCAGAGGCCGACCAGCATGGCGGCGTCGAACACCCCGAGCCCGCCGGGGGAGTGGCTGGCGAAGCCGAGCAGGGTCGCCGACACGAAGATGACGGCGACCACGACGAAGCCGAGATTGGGCTCGTCCGGCACCAGCACGTACATCGCCAGCGCGCAGAAGCCGAGGTCGACGATGCCGATCGCGATCTGCAGCAGCGTCAGCGGGCCGCCCGGCAGGGTCACCGTCCAGGGACCGCGGCCGACCACCCGCGGCTGGGTCCAGACCCAGACCACATAGGCGACCAGCGCGATGATGATGCCGCACGCCAGGGTGCGGTTGAGCCAGGGCGGCAGTTGGTCGATGTTGGCGGCGGCTTCCGGATGATAGGCGATGCCGAGCCCGAGCACCGCGGCATTGCCGAGCCAGAAGGTCAGGCCGGCGAGAAAGCAGATCTTGGCGACGTCGATCGCGTTCAATCCCCAGGCCGAATAGATCCGGTAGCGCACCGCGCCGCCGGTGAAGACGCTGGCGCCGACATTGTGGCCGATCGAATAGGAGGTGAATGCCGCGAGCGCATTGATGCGATACGGCACGTGGGCGTGACCGATCGCGCGCACCGCGAACAGATCGTAGAAGGTCAGCGTGAAGTAGCCGGCTGCGACGAACAGTCCCGCCAGCGCGATTTGTCGCGGCTCGGTGCTCTTGATGGCCTCGAGCACCTCGTTGGTGTCGATGCCGCGCAGCATGTGATAGAGGACGTAGCAGGCGATGCCGATGACGGCGATGCTGATGACAACACCCAGCCGATGCAGGATTTGCTTCTGGCGCAGAAACGCCATCGCCCTGCGTATTGCTTCCAGCATCTAGACCTCGAATTGCGATCCCGCGACGACGGCTCCCGGGCGAACTCCGCCGGCGCTTCGCTGTGCCCTGACCCCTGTAGCGCGTTTTAAGCCGGAGTGGAATTCGTCAAACGACAATAAAACGCGCATCTTCAAGATATTAGGGATGATTCATGACAGCGGGTGCACAAATATGCGCGTTTCTCGCCACCTTCGACAAGACTTGACATCGACGTGCGGCAGTTAGCCCGCCGAACGCTGCGCAAGGCCATCCGGGAAACTACGGGGGCGAGAGCGACGCACGGCGTCCGCGCAGCGAAAATCGCCGCCGCATTGGTCATGCGACGGCGATGAGGCAGGCCTGCGTAGACTTTTATGCCCGTGCCGCAGCCACAGCGGTGACGATTTCGGCGGCATCGGGGAAATGCCCCTTCACGCGCTTGGCGATCACTTTGCCGTCAAGCTTGACCTCGAAGACGCCGCCCTTGCCGGGCACCAGCTCCGGATTGAGCCCGAGCCGTTCGCGCAGCAGCGCGGCGGCCTCCCTGGCGCGCTTCTCGTAGCCACAGGGACGGCAATAGATGATCGAGAGATCGGTCATGGCATGCTCTCCCATCCACTCATGCCGCGAGATGTTGCGCGTTGACGGCTTCGATGCCGGCGATCCACCCTGCAACCGAGCGACCGATCGCCTCCGGATGATCTTCCTGCAGATAATGCGCGCCCGCGCCGAGCTGGATGACCGCGCAATGCTGCAGCTTCGCCGCGAAATCCGCGGCGAAGGCCGGCGACACCAATGCTCCGGGAGACCCCGCGAACAGCAGCTTCGGATAGGTCGATGCCGCGAGCGCTGCGTGCGCCGTGGTGAGCGCCTGATCGACGTCGGCAGGTTCGCCTTCGATCGGCAACTCGCGCGGCAGCATCAAGGTCGGCTTGCGGCTCTCGCGCATCGCAAACGGCGCACGGTAGGCGGCCATCTCTTCCTCACTCAGCTTGCGCAGCATCCCGTTCGGAAGAACGCGCTCGATGAAGGCATTGCCTTCCAGAATCATCGCCTCGCCCACACCTTCAGTCCTGAACTTGCGAAAGGTTTCTTCGCGCACGCCGTGATCGGGGTCGAAATCGCTCCATGTCGACATCGGCCGGATGAATTCCATGAAGGCGAGCCCGCGCACGAGGTGCGGACGGCGCGCCGCGAGATGGAACGCGAGCGCGGTGCCCCAATCCTGGGCGACGAGATATGCCGAGCTGATGCCGAGTTCGTCGATCAGCGCATCGAGATAGTGCGCATGGTCGAAGAAGCGGTAGGCGATGTCGGGCTTGCCGGACTGGCCGTAGCCGATCAGGTCGGGCGCGATGCAGTGCCCGACCGGCGCCACCAGCGGCATGATGTTGCGCCAGATATAGGATGACGTCGGATTGCCGTGCAGGAACAGCACGTGCGGTGCGTCGCTGCGGCCGGTTTCGCGATAGGCCATCGTGGTCCCGAGCACCGGGCGATGATGCAGACTGATATCGACAGACATGGTCATGGCAACTCCTTGAACACGGTTTGGAAGGCGATCGTCTTGAAACGCTCGAGCGCGGCCGCGCTGCGCTCGACCTTCATGCGCAGCATCGCGCCCTGCCAGGATGCGAGCAGGAAATCGGCAAGCGCATCGGGATCGAAGTCGGACGCGATCTCGCGTTTGGCCTGGGCCTCAGCGATGCAGCCCGCGAACGGCGCACGCCATTCCCGGAAGATCTCGTCGAGCTGCTCGCGCAGCATCTCGCTCGAGCCCGACGCCTCGAGGCTGAAATCGCCGATCAGGCAGCCGCGCGTGAAGCCGTCATGCGCCAGCTTGCCGGTGATCAGATCGAGATAGCGCCGGAGCCTGTCGCGCGGCGGCAACGTCGTGTCGCCGAGCGCTTCGGCGACAAGGCCGCGCACATAGAGGAAGTAGCGGTCGAGCACTTCCGACGCGAACAGCTCCTTGGAGCGGAAATGGTTGGTGAACGAGCCCTGCGGGGCGCCAGCCGCGGCGGTGACGTCGCGCACGCTGGTGCCGTGATAGCCGGTCCGGAACATTTCCTTCAGGCCGGCGTCGAGGATGGCATCGCGGAGAGAGGGTTTTGGCATGGGCATCATTTAATACGTACGTACGTATTAGTGTCAAGCGGTAAAATGCATGCGGCTCGCCCTGCACTCGGCAACGTCGCTCGGATCTGTTGGATCAGGGGTTTGGGGTCAGCTCGCGGGCCTGCTGCGCGAGACTACCCAGTCACGCAGCCAAGAGCCGATCGCGCAGCCGACGAGATAGAGCGCGAACATGACCAGGAAGAGATCGAGCCAGTAGCCGAAACGGCCGGGCACGACCCGCGCAAACGATGCCGCGACCAGCGCGACGGCGAGCAACGCCAGCCAGCGGATCCACGCCTTCGAGACGCCCTGCGCCCGATGCACCACCGCAATCCAGCCCATGCCGAACCCAAGCAGTGCGGCGCCGAGCAGCCAACCCCAGAAGAATGTCGCGAGCACGGTCATCGCTACTTCACCACGAATTCGATGCGGCGGTTCTGCGCCTTGCCGTCTTCACTCTCGTTGCCGGCGAGCGGCTGCGTGCTGCCATAGCCGATCGACGTGAAGCGGTTGGCCGGCAGTCCGGCACGCACGAGATAGTCGACGACGGCCTGCGCGCGACGCTCCGACAAGGCCTGGTTGGCCGCCTCCTCACCGTCGCTGTCGGTGTGGCCGGCGACCTCGATCGTCGCATTGGGACAGCGCATCGCGGTCTCGATCAGGCGATCGAGCAGACCGGCGGAGTCAGGGACGATGTCGGCCTTGCCGGACTCGAAGCGGATCTTGCCCTTGGAGAGGATTTCGGAAAACAGCTGCTGACACACCGTCGGATCGACCGGCGCCGCCGCGGGCTTGACGGTGACCTCGGCCTTGTACTGCCAGCCCTGCGGAAAGTCCTTGCCGAGCCCGTCGCGGATCTGGCCGGCCGCGGCATCATAGAGCGCATCGCCCGACAGCTTCACCTCGCGGTCCGACACCACGAGGGTCCCCGTCGACAGCCGCGACAGCGCGCCGAGCGCGGGCACCACGGCCGCTGCAAAGCCTGACGGCGCGCCGAGGCTGGCCTTGAGATTGTCCACGACCTTCTCGCTGAAGAACTTGCGGCCGGCGGCGGCGACCAGCGCGGCATGCACGTTGTTGTCGGGCACGTAGCCGGTCAGCGTCAGCGTCACCGCGACCGGATCCTTGTAGGCCTGGAACACGTAAGGCGGCGCCTTGATGTCGTTGGCGGCGATCGAATAGCCTTCCGGCAGATTCTTCAGCGCCGCCGCGACCGCTTCGCGTCCGCCGAGCTCGCGCGCCATACCGGCAAGCGCAACCTTGTTGTCGGTCAGCGTGATCTTGCCTTCCTTCAGCTTGCCGATCTGGTCGAGCAGCAACAGCGCCGCCGGGTCGAACCGCGACGGCGCGCCGCGCGCGAGCGCCATCTGGTCCACCACCTCGACGCCGCCGAGACTGGCCTTCGCGGCCTCGGTCAGCTTGCTCTTGCTCGACGGCAGCGGCGCATTGCCGCCAAGCGTGACCCGCACCACGTCGCGTTCGGCGGACCACACAAAGGGCTTGGCTTCGGGAACGAGGCGGGTCTCGTCGTTGACCAGCCGCACGCCCGGCACGGCCTCGACCGACGCCACCGCGCTGAGACGGCCGTCCTCGGAGAAGGCATTGGCCGCAAAGGTCACGTCGCGGCCATCAACGCTGATGCGCCGCTTGTCGAGCACGGTGTCCTTGAGTGCGGCATTAGAGCGCGCAGCAAGATCCGCCTCGACCGTTCCCGTTGAGGTCCAGGCCGCGATGCCCCACAGGACGACCAGTGGAATCACCCCCGGCCACCACTTGCTACTCCACTTGAAAAGTCCGTGCATTCAGCGTCCTGCGGGTCTGGAACCAGAGAGAAAACAAACCCTTGGCTGACTGTCAAACCCCAAATCAAAGGCCGAATCAAAGACCATGGCAGGGGCGCCATATTGGATCGGGATAACAGTTTCTTCAGTGGTCTTTCGCTAAGTTCGCGGCGGAATGCAAATCGGCCAGTCCGTGCCCCTCATGAAACAACTCCGCAACACCGTGATCCGTGCCGGGATGGAGGCGTTGTATTTCTCGGGTGCGCACATCCTGCTGCGGCCGATCTTCGCCGGCGTCGGCGCCATCTTCATGCTGCATCACGTCCGCCCGCGGCGCGCCGACGCGTTCCAGCCCAACCATCATCTCGAGGTCACGCCGGACTTCCTGCGCGCGATGCTGACGCATCTGCGCGCGCTCGACGTCGATGTCGTCAGCATGGACGAGGCGCATCGCCGCCTCACCGAACGGAATTTCGCGCGGCGCTTCGCCTGCTTCACCTGCGACGACGGCTACCGCGACAACCGCGATTTCGCACTGCCTGTCATGCGCGAGTTCAACGCGCCGTTCACTGTCTTTGTCGCGAGCGATTTCGCCGAGGGCTGCGGCAAATTGTGGTGGATCGCGCTGGAGCGGATCATCGCGGCAGCGTCTGCGATCGAGGTGCCGATCGCCGGCGTCATGACGCGGATCGACACCGCGACGCCGCAAGCCAAGCGAGTTGCGTTCGGTCGCATGCACGACTGGCTGCGGTCACTGCCGGGCGAGCAGGAGATGCAGGCCGAGATCTCAGCGCTGTGCGTCCGCCACGGCGTCGACGAGGCCGGCATCGCGCGCGAGCTCTGCATGTCCTGGGACGAGCTGCGCGGCTTTGCCGACGACCCGCTGGTCACCATCGGCGCCCACACCATCACCCATTGCAATCTCGCCAAGCAGAGCGAGACCGTCGCATCGTTCGAGCTCGCCGCCAGCCGGGCGCGGATCGAGGACGCGCTGCAGCGGCAAATCGCGCATCTCGCCTATCCCTATGGCGACCGGATCGCGGCCGGGCAGCGCGAATTCGCGCTCGCCAAATCGATCGGCTTCCGGACCGCGGTGACGACACGGCCGGGCATGCTGTTTCCCGAAAGCGCCGACCACCTGACGGCGTTGCAGCGGGTCTCGCTGAACGGCAATTACCAGGACGCGCGCCTCTTGCCGGTGCTGACATCAGGCGCCGCCACCGCGGTGTGGAACGGCTTTCGCCGCATCGACGCGGCGTAATCCCCGCTGCCCTCTCCCCTTGTGGGAGAGGATGCTCAGCTTCCTTGACTCGATCCCCGGCCGCGCCCAGAACCATCGGCAACGCAATGGAGGAGCGCATGTTCAAGGATCTGTTCTCACTGAAGGGCCGCGTCGCACTGGTGACCGGGGGATCGCGCGGCATCGGCAAGATGATCGCGGCCGGCTTCCTCGCGCAGGGCGCCGCGAAGGTCTACATCACCGCGCGCAAGGCCGGTCCCTGCGAGGCCACCGCCCAGGAGCTCACCGCCGCCTACGACGGCGAATGCATCGCGCTGCCGATCGACATCTCGACCGTCGAGGGCTGCGACAAGCTCGCAAGCGAGATCATCAAGCGCGAGCCGAAGCTCGACATCCTGGTCAACAATGCCGGCGCAGCATGGGGCGCCGACTTCGACGAATTCCCGGAGAGCGGCTGGGACAAGGTGATGAACCTCAACGTCAAGTCGATCTTCTTCCTGACCAAGGCGCTGGCCAAGCCGCTGCGCGCCGCAGCCTCTCCTGACAAGCCCGGCAAGGTGATCAACATCGCCTCGATCGACGGCATCTTCGTCAACCCGATGGAGACCTACTCCTATGCCGCGAGCAAGGCCGCGGTGATCCATTTGACGCGCCGGATGGCGACCCGCCTGATCAAGGATAACATCAACGTCACCGCGATCGCGCCCGGCGCGTTCAAGTCGGACATGAACCGCGCCGCGCGCGATCACGCCGACGAAGTCGCACAACGCGTTCCGTCGCGGCGCGTGGGCAGCGACGAAGACATGGCGGGCACTGCGATCTATCTCGCCTCGCGCGCCGGCGACTATGTGGTGGGCAACACCATCGCGGTCGATGGCGGCGTGGTCTACGCGACCGCGGGACTGGAGATCGCGGGATAGGCGACCGCGCTCCTGACGCCCATCAGAGCATCACTGGTCACAAAGGGCGCCTCGCCAGCAGCGGAGCGCCTTTTTCCCACACCTCCAGTTAGCTCCATCTGAAGCACGCCTCGGGACCTCACACACGCAATGATGTGAACTTCTGGTTCACGTCACTCACGCGGGACTTCACAGGGGGCTCCGTCAAAGCGGACGCGCGCAGCATGGATATCCGAATAGCGACGGTCGGCCCAATCGATGAGGCTCGCCATCGGGTCCAGCAAGGATTGGCCTAGCGGGGAAAGGCGATATTCAACGCTCGGCGGCTTGGTCGGAAAGACATGGCGGGTGATCAGTCCGTCGCGCTCCAGGTCGCGCAGCGTCTGGGTGAGCATGCGTTTCGAGATATCGCGGATAGCTCGGCGAAGCTCGCCGAAGCGCTGCGGTCGCGTCGCGAGCGTCATGATCATGAGAATGCTCCACTTGTCGCCGATGCAGTCGAGCACGTCGCGCACCGGGCAATGCACAGGCTCTACAGATTGGGCGTCGTCCGATTGATATCGGCTGAAGCGCTCGATCGCGCTCAATGCGTCGCCCATGCTGGTCCCCTTTTCCTGTCCTGGTTACAAAAAACTGCCTCCTTACGGTGCAGGCCCGAGGTCTCTATGTGAGACCTACCCTAGAATATAGGCCATTTAGCACCCGGAGAATACGCATGTTTCTAGTCACTGGAATCACAGGAAAAGTCGGCGGCGCAGCGGCCAGGCATCTGTTGGCGCAAGGCAAGAAAGTACGCGCGCTGGTTCGCGACCGCGCCAAGGCGGCAAGCTGGGCGGAACAGGGCGTGGAACTGGTGGACGGCGACTGGAACGACACGGCTGCCATCGAGCGGGCGCTCGCGAGCGTCGACGGCGCCTATGTCATGTTGCCAGCCGTCTGGGCTCCCTCGCCGGACTTCAGGGAAGCCAAGGGCATCATCGCGAACTATGTCGAGGCGCTGGCCAAGGCCGCACCGCCGCGGGTCGTCGGGCTCTCGTCGATGGGGGCGAACAGAACCAGCGGGCTGGGGATGATCACGGCCCTGTCGTTGCTGGAGCAAGGCCTTCGCAAACTGACATCGCCGATCGCCTTCGTGCGCGCCGGCGGCTTTTTCGAAAACTTCCTTTACGGCCTGCACGTCGCCCAGGGCGGCACGCTCCCCGTCTACTACAACCCGACCAACCGGAAATCGACCATGGTCGCGACGAACGACATCGGTGCCGAGGTGGCGGCGCTGCTGGCGGGGCCGGCGTGGTCGGGGCATCGCGTCATCGAACTTGGTTCGATGATCAGTGCGGATGAAGTCGCAGCGCAACTGGGCGATGTCATGCAGCGCGAAGTCAGGGCCTTCGCCGTCCCGCGGGCCGAGTGGCCGGCGGCATTCGAGCAGTCCGGCATCCCGAAGGGCCAAACCGGACCGGCTGAAGCGGTGTTCGACGCCGTCAACGCGGGCTGGATGGACCTCGGCGTAGCGGGCACGGAGCGCGTCGCCGGCACAACGCTTCCCCGCGATGTCTTCGCGGCGGCCCAGATGGCCGCCACGACTTAGGTCCGCGGATCAGCGACGAGATGCGACTTTCGGACCCCGTTCCGGAAATTCGCATCTCCTCCTGAATGAATGCGTCGTGGCCGGCCATCTCGCCGCGACGCCCTGATCAGAAAGGGATGGACAAATGTCAAAGATTTCCTGGCGCCAGGTCTCGGCCTTGGCGCTTGCAGCTTTCTTCGTCGTGGGATCGCTCAGCAATATCTTCGCCCCTGGGTCAATCTACGAAGAATATCTGCGGTGGGGATACCCATACTGGTTTCACTTCGTAACCGGATCGCTCGAACTCACGACCGCCGTTCTGCTGGCGCGGGCACGGACGCGGCTGTGGGGCTCGGCGCTCGGCTGCACCGTGATGTTGGCAGCGCTCGCGACCGTCACGTTCCACGGCGAATACGGGCACGGCGTGGCGCCGCTTGTCGTGGCAACACTATCGATAGTCGTCGGCTGGATTACCTCGTCGAAGCGGCTCCTCGGCTCGGCATGACTGTCGCTACTGAAGGCCGCGGGAATGTCCGCGTGCGCGCGTTCACGGGTGACAATCTCGACATCAGGGCTTTTACACCGCCGCGTCCAAACGGCGAGGAGCCACCCCCTATTCGCCGTTCAAAGGCCCGATGCGAACGCGTCGACGAGCCGATCGAAGGCGTCGGCTCTTTCCCATTGCGTAGCGTGGCCGGCGCCGTCAACCACCTGAACCTCGCCGCGCCATAGCGTCGGCGCGGGCAGGCGTTGCAGATAGCCGAGATCGACCATCTGCTCTTCGCTGCCGTGCACGATGGCCAGCGGAATCCCGAGGCCGCGCACGATCTCGACCTCATCCGCGAAGCGGCCGGCCTGCACGCTGGCGCCGAGATAGCCGCGCGCACTGCCATCGGTGCGGCGAAAATCGCTGTCGACGAACGCGGGCTGCGGCGCATAGTCGGGCGCGAAGAGTGTTTTCAGCCAGGCTTCGATCGCGGCATCATCAGGCGCCGGCGTGAAGGTGGTGGCCGACAGTCCCTTGAACCCGGAAAATCCCTCCGGCGTCTTGGCGATCGGCGGCGTGCCGAAAATCATCAGCCCGGCCGCCATCGGCAAAGAGGGGGCTGCGTTGAGCACAGCATGTCCACCGAGGCTCCAGCCCACCACCACGGCGTCCTTCAGGCCGAGCTCCTTTGCGGCCGCCGCGATGCAGCCGGCATAGCCTGCACCCGAATAACCGTGCTCCGGATCGGGCGCAGGCGACGAGTTGCCATGGCCGGGAAGGTCGATCGAGATCAGCCGGTATTTGGTGCCAAGCGGCCCCTGGAGTTGCTTCTGCCAAATCCGCGATGACGACGAATTGCCGTGGACGAGCAGGATGTCGCGGCCGGTGCCCGCGCTCTCGAAGCCCGCGATCGTCTGCTCACCGAACTGGAGCTTGAACGGACGCAGGGTCGGCCCCGGAAAGATCTCTTCGCTCATGATGGCCCCGCATGTGTTGAATCTGCCTGATCTCCGCGCGAAGGCATCGCGCTTGTCAAGCCGGGAAACCCCAAGGCTTCATCGCGCGCGCGAACGCACGTCTCAACAAAGAAAAGGGGCAAGCCAGGACCTTCTCGGCTTACCCCTTTTCGGCCCCTCCGGGAGGAGAGGAACTGCTGGCAGAAACTCAGCTCTCGATTCTCACATATTCGAAATCGCCGGGCTTGTTGTCGATGCCGACCTTGGGCGCCGAGATCCAGGAGGCGAACTCGCCGGGTTCGGTCACCGGCTTCATCAGCGAAGCGATGAAGTCGCCGTCCGCGGTCGACGGCAGCCAGTCGTTCTTGCGCTTCGCCCAGGTGGCGTCGTCAATCAAGAGACCGTCGGGCGTCGCGTGGATGTCCTTGAATTCGCCGATCTGGCGGTGGAAGGCGGTGTTCGGCACCGTGAGCTTGTAGTCGATGCCAGCGGTGGAGATCACCTTGTTCCAGCGCAGCATGCCCTTGACGCAATCCTGCGTGTAGTCGTCGCGCAGCCGCATGTTGAGCGCGGTCAGCGCCGGCTCGTCGACCATCTTGATCTGGCCGTCCACCATCTTCATGACCGGATAGGTCGAGCTCTTGAGCTGGTGATCGTCCTCGATCGTGGTTTCCTTGTAGCGGCCCTTGATGCCGGCGTTGAAGGCATTCGCCGCGTTGGTAGAGACTTCGGAGCCGAACAAATCGAGCGACAGCGAATAGTGCAGGTTCAGCTTCTTCTGGATGGTCGGAAGATCGATCACGCCGAGCGCGCGGACCTTGGCGATGTCGTTCGGATCGGTAATGCCGGCTTCGGTCATCGCATCACACGTGCGCTGCACGACGCGCGTGATGCCGGTCTCGCCGACGAACATGTGATGGGCTTCCTCGGTCAGCATGAAGCGGCAGGTGCGCGACAGCGGATCGAAGCCCGACTGCGCCAGCGAGTGCAGCTGCATCTTGCCGTCGCGGTCGGTGAAGTAGGTGAACATGAAGAACGATAGCCAGTCCGGCGTCGCCTCGTTGAAGGCGCCGAGCATGCGCGGGCTATCCGCATCGCCCGAGCGGCGGCGCAGCAAGTCGTCGGCCTCCTCGCGGCCGTCGCGGCCGAAATACTTCTGCAACAGGTAGACCATCGCCCAGAGATGGCGGCCTTCCTCGACATTGACCTGGAACAGATTGCGCATGTCGTAGAGCGAGGGCGCGGTCTTGCCGAGATGGCGCTGCTGCTCGACCGAGGCCGGCTCGGTGTCGCCCTGGATCACGATCAAACGCCGCAGCATGGCGCGATGCTCGCCGGGGACTTCCTGCCAGGCCGGCTTGCCGTAGTCTTCACCGAACGGAATGACCCGGTTCTCTTCCTGCGGTGCAAGCAGGATGCCCCAGCGATATTCGGGCATCCGCACATAGTCGAACTTGGCCCAGCCGCGCGGATCGACCGAGTAGGCGGTGCGCAGATAGACCAGCGACTCCTGGAAGCCGTCCGGCCCCATGTCCTTCCACCAGTCCATGTAACCGGGGTGCCAGCCTTCCAGGGCTTTGAGCACCTGGCGGTCTTCGGCGAGATTCACGTTGTTCGGAATCTTGGTCGAGTAATCGACGTTCATGATGTTCATGTTCATGGCCGTGCTCCCTTAAACTCGCGTCATGTCGAATTGCGCCTTCTGGCCGGTGCCGTAGCGGCGCAGCGCGCCGTCTTCACCGACCGCGTTGGGCCGCTGGAAGATCCAGTTCTGCCACGCGGTGAGGCGCGAGAAGATCTTCGATTCCATCGTCTCGGGACCGACGAAGCGCAGATTGGCTTCCATGCCGGTGAGACCGTCGGGCGAGAAGGAAGTGCGCTCCTCGAAGAACACGCGGACCTCGTCGTCCCAGTCGATGTCGTCGAGCGCGAAGGTGACGAGGCCGAGCTCCTCGGCCTCCTCCGCATCGAGCGCCTTGCCGATCGCGCCTTGCGCGCGCTCCAGATCCATCGGGTCGGCCTGGAAGCGCGATTGCAGCCGGGTCAGGCCATGGCTCATCGGATATGGCCCGAAATTCATCGCAGTCAGTTCGATCGCCGGCGGCGGGCGGTTGTCGCCCTGCTTCTGGCCGATCAGCATGTAAGAGCGGTCGGCGGCGAACACGAGCTCGGCGAGCGTGCCGACAAAGCATGAGCCGGGCTCGACCAGCGTCACCAGCGTGCGCGAGGTGACGTCGATGCGCTTGAGCACGCGCTTCCAGTAATGCCTGACCTCGTTGACCAGCCAGTGCGCCTTGTTGGCCTCCAGGAACGCGTCATAGGACACGACATTGGCGCGGTCGCCATGGCTCTTGAACACCAGCATCGCGATCTCGAGCTCGTTGATGCGCAGATGCAGGATCGCATCGTCGAGTTCGCGGGCCACCTGCAGCGGCCAGAACGCAGCACCCTGCCCGATCATGCCGTCGATGTCGGCGGGGCTTGCGGCTTCCGGCGCCTTGATCGAGATGGTGGCGATGCGCGCCGCGCGATCGATGTCGACGCTGACGAAGCCGTAGCGGATCGCGCTGTCGTCGATGGTGCGCGTCAGCGGCGCCAGCGCGATGCCACGGCCCTCGCCGTTGCGCTTCGACTTCGCGGCGAATTCCTTGACGCGCTCGGCCAGCTTGCCCTCGAGCTTGGAATTCGGCGCGATCTCGTCGACCAGCCGCCACTGCACCGCGCGCTTGCCCTTGATGCCTTCCTCGATGGTGCAGAAGAAATCGGCGTGGTCGCGGCGCACCTTGCGCTTGTCGACGACGCGCGTGAGGCCGCCGGTGCCCGGCAGCACCGCGAGCAGCGGCACTTCCGGCAACGCGACTGCGGCGGCGCCGTCGTCGGCCATCATGATGTGGTCGGTCGCGAGCGCCAGCTCATAGCCGCCGCCGGCCGCGGTGCCGTTGACGACGGTGATGAAGCTCTGGCCGGAATTCTCGCTGGAATCCTCGAGGCCATTGCGGGTCTCGTTGGTGAACTTGCAGAAGTTGACCTTGTGCGCGTGGGTCGAGCCCGCCAGCATCCGGATGTTGGCGCCGGCGCAGAACACGCGGTTCTTGCCCGAGCGCATCACCACGACCTTCACCTCGGGATGCTCGAAGCGCAGCCGCTGCACGGCGTCGGCAAGCTCGATGTCGACGCCGAGATCGTAGGAGTTGAGCTTGAGCTGATAGCCCTCGAACAGGCCGGCGTTCTCGTCGACGTCCATGGTCAGCGTCGCGACGTCGCCGGCGATGTCGAGCTTCCAGTGCCGGTAGCGCGACGGGTTGGTCTGGAAGTCGATGTACTTCGCCCCGCCTGCAAGGACGCGATCGTCACCAGCCATGGGCCACCCTTATCTGTTGTTCGTTTGAAGGTTCGTTGTCGAGGTCTTCATGCAAAATAGTGCATGTTTTTGATCTCGTCTAGTTCAAAACGCAAAAACATGCATTTTGTTTCATGTTCGGGAATTCGCCCATTAGGCCAATGGCCTGGCACCGGCACCAAAAGTCAGGCCGCCAGCGCCGGGTCGTCGCGCAGCGCCGCTTTGGCGAATTCGGTGACCGCGTCCAGGGTCACCGCGGGCGCCTCGCGATGCGGCGAATGGCCGGCACCTGGGATGGCCGCGACGTCGACCGGGCAGTAGCACTCGTCCTGGGCGATCTCGACCTGGCGCATCGTGCCGTATTGATCCTCCGCGCCCTGCACGATCAGCACGGGCACACGGATATAGGCGAGATACTCCGAGATATCCCAGTCGCGGAATGCCGGATCGAGCCAGGCGTCGTTCCAGCCGCGGAAGGTATTGTCGACATCCTTGTGCCAGCGCGTCAGTTTCTCTTTCAGATTGGTGGTCTCATACGCCGTCTTGATCTCGGCGATCGACTTCACCGAGATGTCCTCAACGATGAAGTGCGGCGCGAGCAGCGCCAGGCCATGCAGGCGATGATCCTGATGCGCGCCGGCATAGATCGCCGCGATCGACGCGCCGTCGGAGTGGCCGACCAAGAGGCCGCGGCGGAAGCCGATCCGGTCGAGCAGCTTCGGCAGCACGTCGAGCGCTTCGCGATGCATGTAGTCGACTGGGCGCGGCAGCTTCGCCGGCGACGAAGCGCCATAGCCCGCGCGCGAATAGGCAAACACGCCGGCGCCGGTCGCCGCTTGCAGCTTGTCAGGGAAGTCGCCCCACAGCCCGACGCAGCCGAGACCTTCATGCAGCATCACGAGGGTCGGCGCCGTCTCGGGTGACGGACCGATCATCCGGTATTCGAGATCGGTGCCGTCGATGCTGAGGAAGCCTGTGGGGTTTAGGTTTTGCATGATCGCATCTTCCTCACTCGTCGTCCCGGCGAAGGCCGGGACCCATAACCACAGGCGATAGTTGTTACGCAAAAGCCGTTGAACAGCGTCTCTCAAAACGAAGGCCGCGGCGTATGGGTCCCGGCCCCCGTGCGCAATTGCGCACTAGGCTGGGACGACGCCTGGAAACACTACTGCGCACCGTCGCGCAACTTGAACCGCTGGATCTTGCCGGTCGCGGTCTTCGGCAGATTGTCGACCACATCGATCCAGCGCGGATATTTCCACGGCCCGATCTTCTGCTTGACGTGCTCCTTCAGCGCTTCATGCAGACCGTCGGCCGAGCTCTCGGGCCGCAGCACCACATAGGCCTTCGGCTTCAAGAGCCCTTCCGGATCGGCCTCCGGCACGACCGCCGCTTCCAGCACCGCGGGATGGGTGATCAGCGCGCTCTCGACCTCGAACGGCGAGACCCAGATGCCGGACACCTTGAACATGTCGTCGGCGCGGCCACAGAAGGTGTAACGGCCGTCAGCATCGCGCGTGTACTTGTCGCCGGTGCGGGTCCACGCCCCTTCGAAAGTGGCGCGGCTCTTGGCGCGCTGATTCCAGTAGCTCTCGCCGGCCGAGGGCGCATCGACCAGCAGTTCGCCGACCTCACCGTCCGCAACGTCGGCCCCGAGCTCGTTGACCAGCCGCACCTTGTAGCCCGGCACCGGACGCCCCGAGGAGCCGTATTTGATGTCGCCGGGCGCATTGGACAGGAAGATGTGCAGCAGCTCGGTCGAACCGACGCCGTCGAGGATGTCGACGCCGAACCGCGCGCGCCAGGCATTGCCAACCGATTCCGGCAGCGCCTCGCCGGCCGAGGTGCAGACCCGCAGGCGGTCGCCGCCGGACTGCGCCTTGGTCGCCTCGTCGTTCAGCATCGCCGCGAACAGGGTCGGCACGCCGAAGAAGATGCTGGGATGATATTTGTTCAGCAGCGCGAACATCACCGCCGGCGTCGGACGCTCCGAATTCAGGATGGTCGTTGCGCCGACCGACATCGGGAAGGTCAGCGCATTGCCGAGCCCATAGGCGAAGAACAGCTTTGCCGCCGACAGCCCGACGTCATCCTCGCGGATCCCCAGCACCTGCTTCGCATAAGTCTCCGCCGTCGCCGCCAGATTGGAATGCAGATGGCGCACGCCCTTCGGCATGCCGGTCGAGCCCGACGAATAGAGCCAGAACGCCGGCTCATCGGCATGGGTCGGCGCGGTCGCGAACACGTCGCCCTCGCGCGCGATCTCGTCCGACAGTCTCTTGTGGCCGTGCGCATCCTTGCCGGAGACCACGACATGCTCGAGGTCGGGCATGCGCGCGATGATGTCCTTGACGACCGGCAGCAGCGTTTCGGAGACGAACAGCACGCGCGCGCGACAGTCGCCAAGGATGTAGGCGTATTGCTCCGCGGTCAGCAGCGTGTTGAGCGGCACCGGCACCACGCCGGCTCGGATCGCGCCGAGAAACACGATCGGGAAGTCGACCGTATCGAGCATGATCATGGCGACCCGCTCCTCGCGGCGGACGCCGAGCCGGCGCAGCATGTTGCCGACCCGCCGGGTCTGCTGCTGCAACTGGCCATAGGTGATTTGCGAGACCGTATCGTCGAACACGACCTTGGCGCCGCGGCCCTCGTCGACATTGCGGTCGAGCAGCCAGGTGACTGCATTGTAGGTCATGGCCCGCTCCTCAGGCACAGGCGCGACGCGCCTGCCCTCTCCCGTCAATTTAAGAATTATAATTCATACAAAGCCACCAGATTGGCTTGCTGTCAATCCTCATCGGCACTATGTTTCCTAGACCATTGGACCTGATTCAGTCAGGACCGCGCGTCGCACGGGGATCATGACCGAAGCCAACGATCCGGAAACCGACTTCCTCGAACAGCTCGGGCAGCGGGTGCGCACCATGCGCGCGCTCCGCGGCATGTCGCGCAAGGTGCTCGCCAAGGTCTCCGGCATTTCCGAACGCTACATCGCCCAGCTCGAAAGCGGCAAAGGCAATGTCTCGATCGTGCTGCTGCGCCGTGTCGCAGGCGCGATGGGCGCGCATCTCGAGGACCTGATCCCCTCGAGCGAGCCGATCCCGGATTGGGCCGTGATCCGCGACCTGCTCCGCAAGGCGTCGCCGAACCAGATCGCGCAGGCCAGGGACATGCTCGCCGGCAGCAGCCCGCTGGCGCCGCGCGGCGCCTCGTTCTCCGGCATCGCGCTGATCGGCCTGCGCGGCGCCGGCAAGACCACGCTCGGGCGGATGCTGGCGAAGAAGATCGGCTGGAGCTTCGTCGAGCTCAATAAGGAGATCGAGGCGCAGAACGGCCTCTCGGTCGCCGAGATCATCGCGCTATACGGCCAGGAAGGCTTCCGCCGCATGGAGCAGGCCGCACTGACGCAATTGCTCGCGCGCAAGGAATTGATGGTGCTCGCGACCGGCGGCGGCATCGTCTCCGAGGCGCTGACCTTCGACCTGATCCTGTCGTCATTCTACACGATCTGGTTGAAGGCCGAGCCGGAAGAGCACATGGCCCGCGTCCGCCGCCAGGGCGATCTGCGGCCGATGGCCGACGACCGCTCGGCGATGGCCGAACTGCGCAACATCCTGGTCAGCCGCGAACCGCTCTATGCGCGCGCATCCGCGGTGGTCGACACAGCAGGGCTTTCGGTCGATGCGGCCGCGGCGCGGCTGATCGATTCCGTGCGGCCGGTGCTGCAGAACGAAGCGCGCTCGTTCGGCTTGCGCAGCGTGGCGCTTTAGGCGCGCTGGAGCCACGACCCGTATCGATTGCTTCGCAAGCGACTTTCAGCGAATAATCGCGCATGAAGTTGCTGTTCCTCCATGGTTCGCCCGCCACGGGTAAACTCACGGTCGCCAAGGCACTGCTCGGGATGGTGCCGGGACGGCTGATGGACAATCACGCTGCGATCGATTTCGCACGGACGATTTTCGACTTCGATGCGCCCGGATTCTGGGAGCTTGTCCATCACGTCAGGTATTCGGCCATCGACGCTGCGGCTGAGCACGGCGTCCCGCTCCTGGTGACAACCTTCTGTTACGCCGAGCCTGAAGATCGTGAACAGTTCCTCAAATTCGAGGAGATCGTACGACGTCGAGGCGGCGAGTTGCTCCCAATATTCCTGCATTGCTCAAGGGAAGAGGCACTACGCAGGGTCGGCAATCCCGATCGGATTGAGCGGCGAAAGATGACGTCAGCTGAAAGCCTGAGCAAATTTCTCGACAGCTACGACTTCGCGGCCGTACCGCGACCCGATTGCCTCAAGCTCGACACGGGGAAGGCCCCGGCCGAAGTCACCGCCCTGAGCATCATCAGCCATTTCGCCCTCACAGCAGCATCGATTTGACTGAGGTTGCCGCCTCGCGCAGCAGCGGCAGGAAACGGTCGATCAATTCCTTGGCCGGCACGCGATCGACATGCGCGCCCATGTTGATCGCGGCGACGATGGTGCCGTCGTAGCGGCGCACCGGCACCGAGATGGAACGGAAATGCGGTTCGGCCTCGCGATCGACCAGCGAGTAACCCTGCGCGCGATCGGCGATGATGGTGGCGAGCAGTTTTTTCGGATCGGTCGTGGTCTGCGGCGTCACCGGATCGCGGCGCATCGCCTTCAGCCGCGCCGCCAGTTCCTCATCGCCGAGCCGGCCGAGCATCGCGCGGCCGACTGACGTGCAGAACGCCGGCAGCCGGTAGCCGATATCGAGACCGGCGGAGAACACCCGCGTCGGGCTTGAGCGCGCCACGAACACGACGTCGTCGCCATCGAGCAGCGCGAGCGAACTGATCTCCTGCGCTGCGGTCGCGATGCGGTCGAGCACAGGCTGCAGCACCGTCACCACCTGGTTGGATTGCAGGAAGGAGCCCGCCAGCGTCAGCACATGCGGCGTCAGCGTGAACAGCTTGCCGTCGGTCGAAACGAAGCCGCCATGCGCGAGCGTGAACAGGATGCGGCGCGCGGTGGCGCGCGGCAGTTCGGCGGCGCGTGCCAGATCGCTCAAGGTTGCAGGACCCGAGACGGTGCCGAACACCTGCAACAGGCGCAGGCCGCGGTCGAGCGCCTCGACGAAGTCGGTGGCGCGCTCGTCCTGGTCGGTCCGTTTCAGCTTGGGCATGGCGTTTTAAGTTGGGGTGCGACTTTGAACGGTTCAAAAATTGCGCTTGCTGTCCAAAACAGACATGGCATAATTCGCACATTCGTTCAATAGGCGAACAAATCCAAATTCGGGAGACGCCGCCATGATGAGCCAGGAAGCGAACGATCTGATCACCCGCACCGGGCGTAAGGACCCCTGCGGCAAGCTGATGCGGATGTACTGGCAGCCGGCGGCGCTGGTCGATGAACTGGAAGGGCCGCGCCCGGTTCGGCCGGTGCGGCTGCTCGGCGAGAACCTGGTGCTGTTCCGCGGCGAGGACGGCAGCTACGGCCTGATCGATCGCCACTGCGCGCATCGCGGCGCTGACCTCGCCTTCGGCCGGCTCGAGAATGGCGGGCTGCGCTGTGCCTTCCACGGCTGGCTGTTCGACACGTCAGGCCAGTGCATCGAGACGCCGGCCGAGCCCGCCGGCTCGCAGCTCTGCAAGGGCATCAAGCAGCGCTCCTATCCTGTGGTCGAGAAGAGCGGCATCCTGTGGGCCTATCTCGGCGAAGGCGCCCCGCCGGCGTTTCCGGAGCTCGACTGCTTCGTCGCACCCGGCAGCCATAAGTTCGCGTTCAAGGGCCACATGAACTGCAACTGGCTGCAGGCGCTCGAGGTCGGCATCGATCCGGCGCACGCCTCCTTCCTGCATCGCTTCTTCGAGGACGAGGACACCTCGGCGGCCTATGGCAAGCAGTTCCGCGGCGCCTCGGCCGGCAGCGACATGCCGATGACGAAAATCCTGCGCGAATATGATCGGCCGATCATCAATGTCGAGCACACCGAATACGGCCTGCGCCTGATCGCGCTGCGCCAGCTCGACGCGGAGCGCACCCATGTGCGCGTCACCAACCAGCTGTTCCCGCACGGCTTCGTGATTCCGATGTCGACCGAGATGACGATCACGCAGTGGCACGTGCCGGTCGATGACGAGAACTGCTACTGGTATGCGATCTTCACCAGCTACGCGGCGCCGGTCGACAAGCAGAAGATGCGCGACCAGCGGCTCGAGCTCTATACGCTGCCCGACTACAAGTCGCGCAGGAACCGGAGCAACGATTACGGCTTCGATCCGCACGAGCAGGCGACCGAGACCTATACCGGCATGGGCAGCGACATCAACGTCCACGACCAGTGGGCGGTGGAATCGATGGGCGCGATCCAGGATCGCACCAACGAGCATCTCGGCCAGAGCGACAAGGCGATCGTGCAATATCGCCGGCTGCTGCGGCAGGAGATCGAGAAGGTCGGCGGCGGCGAGAGGCCGATGCTGTTTCTCGACGACGCCTCGGCGCGCAGCATCCAGGGCCCCGCGACGATGGACGGCATCGGGCCGACGCTGGGCTGGGAGCTCTACTGGATGGAGGTTGACGTCAAGCGCCGCCGCGGCGCGCCGTGGGCCGCGCCCGTGCCGCGCGAGATTGCCGGCAAGGTGCATCATCTGACGGCTGCCGAGTGATGGCTGCTTTCGCGCAGCGTTCAGACAAGGAGTGACGCGGTGAGCTTCGTCGAGCGTCACGGCCTGTGGTCGGATGAGCAGAAGGAGGCCGCAACCCGCCTCCGCCGCATCGTCGAGGAGAAGAACCTCGAGGTTATCCGCCTGTCGTTCCCCGACCAGCACGGCATCCTGCGCGGCAAGACCTTGATCGCGAGCGAAGCCGTGCGCGCGCTGGAGGGCGGCTGCTCGATCACCACGACGATGCTGGCCAAGGACACCTCACACAAGACGGTGTTTCCGGTGTTCACGGCAGGCGGCGGCTTCGGCATGAAGGAGATGGAGGGCGCGGCCGACGTGCTGATGGTCGCCGATCCCACCACGTTCCGTGTGCTGCCCTGGGCGGAGAACACCGGCTGGCTGCTCTGCGACCTCTATTTCAGCGACGGACGGCCGGTGCCGTTCGCGACCCGCAACCTCTATCGCAAGGTGCTCGATCAGCTCGCAGGCCGCGGCTACGATTTCGTCGCCGGCCTCGAGGTCGAATTCCATCTGTTCAAGCTCGACGACGCCCACATGGCGCCGGAGGATGCCGGCCAGCCCGGCCGGCCGCCGTCGGTCAGCCTGCTATCGCACGGCTATCAGTACCTCACCGAACAGCGCTACGATCAGATGGAGCCGGCGCTCGAGATCATCCGCCGCGACATCATCGCGCTCGGTTTGCCGTTGCGCACGGTCGAGGTCGAGTTCGGTCCGAGCCAGTGCGAATTCACTTTCGTGCCGACCACCGGGCTCGTGCCCGCCGACATCATGGTGCTGTTTCGTTCGGCGGTGAAGCAGATCGCGCGCCGCCACGGCTACCACGCGACCTTCATGTGCCGGCCGAAACTGCCGAACGTGTTCGCCTCGGGCTGGCACCTGCACCAGTCGCTGGTGTCGCACGGCAATGGCGAGAACGCCTTCATGGCCAAAGAGAGCGGCGAGCCGCTCAGCCCGCTCGGCCGCGCCTGGCTGGCTGGCCTGATCGAGCACGCCCGCGCCTCAACCGTGTTCACGACGCCCACCATCAACGGCTACAAGCGCTATCGCTCCTATTCGCTGGCCCCCGATCGCGCGATCTGGGGCCGCGACAACCGTGGCGTGATGATCCGCGTGCTCGGCGGCGCGAATGATCCGGCAACCCGGCTGGAGAACCGGATCGGCGAGCCGGCCGCCAATCCCTATCTCTACATGGCTTCGCAAATTCTTTCCGGCCTCGACGGCGTCGACCGCAAGCTCGATCCCGGCCCGTCCGCCGACACGCCCTACGAGACCAAGGCTGCGCTGCTGCCGAAGTCACTGCGCGAAGCCGTGTTCGCGCTTCAAGACGATCCGTTCTTCCGCGGGGCGTTGGGACCTGAGTTCGTCGACTATTACGTGTTCATCAAGAACGCGGAGATCGAACGTTTCCAGTCCGAAGTGTCGGACTGGGAGCAGCGCGAATATTTCGAGATGTTTTGACGGCCCGCTCTTCCCGTCGTCCCGGCGAAGGCCGGGACCCATACGCAGCGGCCCTCGAAAGGGCACGCGGCGAGTTGAGCTTCCGGCAACAAACAGTCGTGCTTATGGGTCGCGGCCTTCGCCGGGACGACGTTGAGTATGGTGCGCGAGCGTTGGTCCCGCCTCAAATCCCCAGATACTTGTGCTGCAGGTCCGGCTCCGCGATCAACTGCTCGCTGGTCCCGCTCCACACCGTCTTGCCGCGCTCGATGATGTAGTGGCGGTCGGCGATGCGGGCGAGGTTGCCGACGTTCTTGTCGATCACCAGCACCGACTGCCCGCGTCCCTTCAGCATCGACAGGCAGCTCCAGATCTCGTCGCGGATCAAGGGCGCCAGGCCTTCGGTCGCCTCGTCGAGGATCAGGAGCTTCGGGTTCGTCATCAGCGCGCGGCCGATCGCGAGCATCTGCTGCTCGCCGCCGGACAGCGTGACGCCCATATTGCCGGTGCGTTCAGCGAGCCGCGGAAACAGCGCATGGATTTTTTCCAACGTCCACGGATCGGAGGCATTCAACCGATTTCCCGATGCCGCGACGAGATTTTCACGCACGGTCAGGTTCGGAAAGATCTGGCGGCCTTCCGGCACGAGGCCGATGCCGAGCTTTGCGATCCTGTAAGACGGCAGGCCGCGCACCGCCTCGCCGGCGAAGCTGATGGTGCCCGACCGCGCCGGCGTCAGGCCCATGATCGAGCGGATGGTCGTGGTCTTGCCCATGCCGTTGCGGCCCATCAGCGCGACCATCTCGCCCGACTTGATCTTGAGCGACAGGCCGAACAGCACCTGGCTCAACCCGTAGCAGGTCTCGATCCCATCGACTTCGAGCAATGTCTCGGCTGTTTTCGTTTCAGTCATGGCGCGTCACCGCGTGCTGCTCGCCGAGATAGGCGCGCTTGACCTCTTCGTCCTTGCGGATCGCATCCGGCACGCCGCAGGCGATGACCCGGCCATAGACCAGCACCGTGATGCGGTCGGCGAGCGCGAACACCGCCTCCATGTCGTGCTCGACCAGCACGATGGTCACTTCCTTGCGCAGCTCCTTCAGCAGCGCGACCATTCGCGCCGATTCGGTGACGCCGAGCCCGGCCATCGGCTCGTCGAGCAACAGAAGCTGCGGCTTGGTGGCGAGCGCGACCGCGAGCTCGAGCTCGCGCTGCTCGCCGTGGCTCAATTGCGAGACTACGATATCGGCGCGCTTGCCGAGCCCGACGCGTTCCAGCGCCGCGCGGGCGACCTCGCGCAGCTGCCGCTCCTTGCGCGCATTGCCCCAGAAGCGGAACGAGTGGCCGTCATGCGCTTGCGCTGCGAGCGCGACATTGTCGATCGCGGAGAAATCCTTGAGCAGCGAGGTGATCTGGAACGAGCGCGCGAGCCCGAGCCTGGAGCGCTTGTAGGACGGCAGGCTCGTGACGTCGCGGCCGGCGAAGTAGATGGTGCCGGAATTCGGCATCACCTGCCCGGTGAGCTGGCTGATCAGCGTGGTCTTGCCGGCGCCGTTGGGGCCGATGATCGCGTGCAGCTCGCCCGGAACGACCTCCATCGAGAGGTTGTCGGTCGCGGTGATGCCGCCATAGCGGCGCACCAGATTGTCGACGCGCAGCAATGGTTCAGCCACGGCTCATCCTCCCGAGCAGGCCCATGATGCCGCCGCGCGCGAACAGCACGATCAACAGCAGCACCGGGCCGAGGATCAGTCCCGAATATTCGGTGAACTGCGACAACAGCTCCTCGAGCAGGAGATAGACGATCGCGCCGACGACAGGGCCGAACAGGGAGCCCATGCCGCCGAGGATCACCATCACCATCAGGTCGCCGGAGCGGGTCCAGTACATTACGGCGGGGCTGACGAAGTCGGTATTGTTGGCAAGCAGCGCACCGGCCAACCCGCAGATTGTGCCTGCGATGACGAAACAGACCAGGCGATAGCGGTTGGCATGGAAGCCGATCGCCTGCATGCGCTGCTCGTTGGAGCGGACGCCCTGCACCACGAGGCCAAAGCGCGAATTGACGATGCGCCAGATCAGATAGAGGCCGCCGAACAGGCAGCCGAGGCAGAGATAATAGAACTGCGTGCGGTCGGACAGGTTGATCAGGCCGGCGAAATCACTACGCTTGTAGACGGTGAGCCCGTCGTCGCCGCCGTAGCGCGACAAAGCGGAGGCGACGTAATAAGCCATTTGCGCAAAGGCCAGCGTGATCATGATGAAATAGACGCCGCGGGTCCGTAGGCTGAGCGCGCCGATCAACAGCGCGAACAGCGCCGAGACCGCGAGCGCCACCGGCCATTGGATGAAGCCGGAGCCGATGCCCTCGGCGGCGAGGATGCCGACGGCATAGCCGCCGATGCCGAGGTAGGCGGCATGGCCGAAGCTCATCATGCCGCCATAGCCCATGATCAGGTTGAGGCTGGCGGCCGCCAGCGCATAGATCGCGATGCGTGTGAACAGCGTGAGGATGAAGATATTGCCTGTGATGGCCGAATAGACCGGCAGCAGGACCAGCGCGATGCACAGCAGCGCCGCAACGGCATTGGAAGCGTTGAGCTTGGGCATCATCGTTTGGCCGCCGGGAACAGCCCTTCGGGCCGCAGCACGAGGATGATCGCCATCAGGAGATAGATCAGCATCGAGGACAGCGCCGGCGCCGCGGTCGAGGCCGCCGCCCCGCTCAGCACCTTGCGCAGCAGGTCGGGCAGGAACGCGCGGCCCATCGTGTCGATGATGCCGACGAAGATCGCCGCCATGAAGGCGCCCCGGATCGAGCCGATGCCGCCGATCACGATGATGACGAAGGCGAGGATCAGGATGTTCTCGCCCATCCCGATCTGCACGGTGAGGATCGGCGCCTGCATCAGCCCGGCGAGCCCGGCGAGCGCGGCACCAAGGCCGAACACCAGCGTGAACAGCAGCTTGATGTTGATGCCGAGCGCCCCGATCATCTCGCGGTTGGAAGCGCCGGCGCGGATCAACATGCCGACGCGGGTGCGCATCACGACGAGATAGAGCATCGCGGCAACCGCCAGTGCGACCACGATGATCATCAGCCGGTAGGCCGGGTAATACACGCCGGGAATGATCTGCACCGGCACGGTGAGCCAGGCCGGCAGCGGCAGCGCGAGCCCGGCCGGGCCCCAGATCAGCCGGACCGCGTCGTTGAAGAACAGGATCAGGCCGAACGTTGCCAGCACCTGGTCGAGATGGTCGCGGCCGTAGAGATGCCGGAGCGCGACATACTCCAGCACGATGCCGAGCAGCAGCGTGGCGCCCAGCGCCAGCAGCGCGCCGAGCACAAAACTGCCGGTCCAGGCCACGAAGGTCGCCGCGAAATAGGCGCCCATCATGTAGAGCGAGCCGTGCGCCAGATTGACGAAATCCATGATGCCGAACACCAGCGTCAGTCCGGCCGCCAGCAGGAACAGCAGCAGGCCGAATTGCAGGCCGTTCAGCAGTTGTTCGACGACGAGATACATGGATCCTTCAATGGGCTGAAACAAAACAGCGGCAGCGCGCGTGCGCCGCCGCTTTTTTACGGCTTGTTGTTCTCCCTCGCCCCGCTCTTGCGGGGAGAGGGTCGGGGTGAGGGGCTGTTTCCACGAGTCGAACTCGCGGGAGGAGCCCCTCACCCAATCGCTTCGTGCATAGCCGAAGCTGCGCTTCGGCGTCCTTCGTCAAGAACGGCCGCCGGAGGCGGCCTATGCTCTCCCCGCAAGCGGGGCGGGTAAAGAGAAGCAAGCTGCGCGCCAAGACGGCGCAGTAATCACTTCATCGAACACTTGTCGTGAAACTTATCCTGGTCGTCCTTGACGATGGTCGCGACCGTCTTCAGAGACAGCTGGCCGTCGGCGTCCTTGACCACGTCCTGCAGGTAGAAGTTCTGGATCGGGATGTGGTTGTTGCCGTACTTGAACGGGCCGCGCAGCGACTTGAAGTTGGCCTTCTCCATCTCCGCCTTCATCGCGTCCTTCTTGGTGAGGTCGCCCTTCACCGCAACGACGGCGCTGTTGATCAGCTGGGCGGCGTCATAGGCCTGGGCGCCGTAGTAGGTCGGGCGCAGGCCGGGAAACTTCTTGCGATAGTCCTCGACGAACTTCTTGTTCTCGGCGTTCGGCAGGTCGTTGACCCATTCCTGCGCGCCGGGAATGCCGATCGCGTTGTCCTTCTGCAGCGGCAGCGACAATTCGTCGACGGTGAAAGCGGTGTAGAGCGGGATCTGCGCCTTGATGCCGGCCTGGGCGTACTGGTTCAGGAACTGAACGCCGGCGGCGCCGGGATAGAACACGAAGATCGACTCGGCCTTGGAGTTGCGCGCCTTGGTCAGCTCGGCGGAGAAGTCGAGCTGGCTCGGCCACACCGTGTATTCCTCGCCGACCACCTCGCCCTTGAAGGTGCTCTTCACGCCCGCGAGCATGTCCTTGCCGGCCGCGTAGTTCGGGCCGATCAGGAACACCGACTTGACGCCCTTCTGGTTCATGTAGAGGCCCATCGCGGCGGGCGTCTGGTCGTTCTGCCAGGAGGTCGAGAAGACGTAGGGAGAGCACAATTCGCCGGCGAGCTGCGACGGACCGGCATTGGCCGAGATCAGGAAGGTCTTCGAATCGACCGCGGTCTTCAGCGACGCCAGCAGCACGTTCGACCAGATGTAGCCGACGATGAAGTCGACCTTGTCGGACTGCACCAGCTTCTCGGTCTTCTGCTTGCCCACATCGGGCTTCTGCTGGTCGTCCTCGTAGATCACCTCGACCGGCTTGCCGTCGATCTTGCGGCCGAGGTGGTCGAGCGCCAGCTCGAAGGAATTGCGCATGTCGTTGCCGATCACGGCGGTCGGACCGCTGAAGGTCGAGACAAAGCCGATCTTGACGCTGTCAGCCGCCGTCGCGGGCTGCGCGAGCGCCAAAGCCATGGCGCCTGCCAGCCAGAATGCCTTTTTCATATTCACTCCCCTCCTCAACCAAAGATCCCGCCAGGCCTGATCACGTGGGCCCGGGGTCACGCTTTGCGCGCGTCGTTCTGTGACGTGTTTTGTGCGCGATATCGCAAGTATGCAGCAAGCACGAACCGATGGCCCTCGATTAGAACCTTCGGCGCATACCCCAGCACCGTGCATCATAATTCGTCCAAATCGGCCATGGCAAGAAATATAATGCCGGTTGCGTAGGCAACGATTGTCGCAGGGGCCTGCACTCTTCCAACGACCAGCCGCCGCCCACAGCCGCAGGCTTTAACGATCCGGTAAAGCACCCGGAAACCACGGGCGAGCAAGGCGCCGCGGGCTTCATGGTCCGGAAAGTATCGCCGCGCGACGCTGCCGCCAAAGGGGTGCGTCACATGCTGAATTACATCTTCGGCTTCAATGCCCGGATGGGCCGGTTGGCCTTCTTCTTCTGCACCCTGGTGGTAGGCCTCGGCTTTGTGATGCTGGTCTACGGGATCACGGGCAATGTGCCGCGCGGCAGGATGGACGTGCTGCTGGCGCAGGCATCGAACAGCCCCGCGCTGGTCATTGCCTTCTACGGCATGCTCGTCGCCTGCTTCATGCTGCAGTCGATGCGGGTGCGTGACATCGGATGGGATCCGGTCTGCGTGATGGCGGCATGGATTGCCCTCATCGTGCTCGACAAGGCCATTGCCGGACGCTTTCCCGAATATGCGCTGACCTATCACCACACCGGAACGGTAGTCGGTGCGCTCGCCAATGCCGCGATGAACTTCGTCCTGACGTTCTGGCCGGGCGGCCGCTCCGAAGAAGCGCTGCCGCTACCGCGTGAGACCGGCGGCGATGGGCTGTTTGAAAGAAGCAGCGCGCCCGCCGCAGCCGGCAGCCGCGTCACGCGCATCGCCAACGGCGAGTTCGGCGGCAAGACGCGGTAGCGCGCCTTCTCTCCACTGTCGTCCCTGCCTAGTGCGCAATTGCGCACGGGAGCAGGGACCCATAACCACCGGCCTAGACTATTAAAGAAGGCTGTGGCCCCAGCATCGCACACCAATCCCCATTTGTGGTTATGGGTCCCGGATCGCGCTTCGCTTGTCCGGGACGACACTGAGTTTGTGGCGCAACCAACGAGCCACTGGCTGAGCGCCCGCCGATCACCCTTGATCCACCACCCATTCGGCGCCGTCGATCGCATAGGGCGCGTGGCGGAAATCCCTGATGGTCGCGACCTTGTCGGCCGACCAGTCGAGCAGCATGAACGATCGCGGCGGCCCACCCTTTGCGTTCGGATCGAACACCAGGATCGCGGGACGTCCCTCGACCTGTCCGGTCACCAGGTGCCAGTCGTCGATCTTGGCATAATTGCCGAAGTAACGTGACACCTCGGCCTTGCCGTTCAACCGCGTCTTGTTGACGAGCTCGAGCCTGATGTCATCGGCGATCATGGCGCGGATGGCATCGAAGTCGTGAGCGTTGAAGCGGCCGACATAGGCGTTCAGCCTGTTGCGATCGGCCGGCGACAGGCCGGGCCGCGGTGCATCGTCCGGCTCGCGGGCGAACGCGCGCAGTTGCGCGCGTCCGCGGTGCAGCGCGGCCTTCACCGCGGGCAGGCTGAAATCCATGATGCCGCAGACTTCCTGCAACGAGCAGCCGAGCACATCCATCAGGATCACGCTGGAGCGCTGCGCCACCGGCAGCCGCATGAAGGTGCGCAGGCTGCTTGCGGCGATCTCGCGGCGGCTGACATCGTCAAGCTCTCCGGCCATCATGTCCACCTCCTCCGGCGCGTGCAGCGCGTCCTGTCGGTTGCGCCGCCTGAGGAAATCGAGCGCTGTATTGTGCGCGATCCGGAACAGCCAGGCTTCCGGATGCTGGATCGGGGCGGCGGAAGCGAACGCCTCCATCGCCTTGATCAGCGCGTCCTGCAGCACATCTTCGCCGTCGATGACCGATCCGACCATGCGGGCGCAGTAGCGATGCAGCCTCGGCCGCATCGCCGCCAGCAGCGCCTCGACCTCGGCTGCGGCCGGCGCCTGGGGTGGTGACGTCATGATGGCTCCGCCAACTCGGTTCACGACGCATCCAGCATACGATAGTTTCCGACAATCACAGCACTGCGAACCAGCGGCGGCTCGGCGCAGCGATCGCGGATGCCCTCCTGGAAGGCCTGGAACGCCGCCAGCTTCGGGATCGGGCTCGAGCCGTCGTCGGCCGCGGTCTCGACCATGTGGATGAAGGTGTCGTCCTCCAGCCGCAGGGTCATGTAGCGTACGCCGTCCGGGCTGGCCGCCTTCAGCTCGGCGAACACCGCCGCCACCAGCGCGGCATTCTTCTCCGCCATGTCCGGCTTGGTCTTGTACCTGATCAGGGTCCGTCTCATCGCAGCCTCCTTGGCCTGGGTCTGCGGCCTGAACCGGCCGCGTCAGCCCTAAGGACGTTTGCAGACGGCTAAAGGATGCGGTCCGGCAAAAATAATTTCTCGGCCGCATCCTTTGCCCGCTCCGGTTCGTCCTGGCCTGCGAAGCGCGCCGCAACCCTGCGGCGGGCCAATGGAGAACCACCATGCAGACCCCTGAACAGCGCGCCGAGCAGCGTTGGGTGCTCGGCCTCACCGCGCTGGCATCCTTCATGATGGCGCTGGACGCCATGATCATGACCACGGCCTTCGCGACCATCCGCGCCGATTTCGGCAGCCGAGTCGAGACGCTGCAATGGACCGTCAACGCCTTCAATCTGACCTTCGCGGTGCTGCTGTTGACTGGCGCTGCGCTCGGCGACCGCTTTGGACGGCGGGCGATGTTTGCGGCCGGGATCGGCCTGTTCGTCGTGGCGTCGGCCGCCTGCGCGCTGGCCGGCAACGCCGCGGCATTGATCGCCGCGCGGGCCCTGCAGGGCGCCGGCGCGGCGCTCGTGATGCCGCTGGCGATGGCGATCCTGAGCGGCGCCTTCGGCCGCGAGGAGCGGGCCCGCGCGCTCGGCATCTTCAGCGGCATCACCGGATGCGCGCTGATCATCGGCCCCGCGATTGGCGGCTTCATCACCGAGCATCTCGGCTGGCGCTGGATCTTCTGGATCAATTTGCCGATCGGCCTGATTGCGATCGCCCTCGTGCTGGCGCGCCTGCGCGAAAGCTTTGGTCCGACGGCGCCGCTCGACATCACCGGCCTGGCGCTGGTCGCGCTCGCGGCGCTGGCGCTGGTCTGGGGCCTGCTGCGTGGCAACAGCGTCGGATGGGCCAGCGCGGAAGTGGCCGGTGCGCTGATCGCCGGCGTCGCGCTGGCAGCAATGTTCGTGCTGTGGGAACTGCGTGCGACCAGCCCGATGGTACCGATGCGGTTGTTCGCGGCCCGACCGTTCGCGGCCGGCATCGCCGCAAGTGTGCTGTTCTATGCCGCGATGTACGGTGTGCTGTTCCTGCTGCCGCAATTCCTGCAGATCGCGCTCGGCTTCGACGCCTTCGGCGCCGGGCTGCGCCTGCTGCCGTGGACGGCGACATTGTTCGTCACGGCGCCGATCGCCGGCGCTGTGGTCAACCGGTTCGGCGAGCGCACGCTGGTCGTCACGGGCCTCTTGATGCAGGCGATCGGTCTCGGCTGGATCGGCGAGATCGTCACCCCGTCGGTGCCCTACTCCGCGCTGGTGGCGCCGCTGATGCTCGCGGGCGTCGGCGTCTCGATGGCGATGCCAGCCGCACAGAACGCGGTGCTGAGCGCGGTGGCCGTGAGCGAGATGGGCAAGGCGTCGGGCGTGTTCAACATGGGCCGATTCCTCGGCGGCATGTTCGGCATCGCGGCGCTGGTGGCGAGTTTCGCCGCCAATGGCGCGGCCGATTCGTCCGGACATTTCACGAGCGGATTCGCTGCGGCGATGAGCCTTGCGGCAACGCTGTCATTCGCCGGCGCCGTCGCGGGACTGTTCCTGCCGATGCGGCGGCGGGTCGTTGCCACGACCGCGACGCAGGACGCGTGAGGCGCGCAGCGATTGGGTTTCGCTATCGGGCGATCGGGCATTTCGTGTTGGAATGAGGCCGCGAATGATTACATAATCAGACGACGAAGCCGTTCGAAACCGAGGGCGACATCAGATGACGCAAGCGCCGGCCAAACCTCATCGCGTGGTGATCGTCGGCGCCGGCTTCGGCGGGCTCGAAGCCGCCTTCGGTCTCGCGGGCGTGCCGGTCGAGATCACGCTGATCGACCGCCGCAATCACCATCTGTTCCAGCCGCTGCTCTACCAGGTCGCCACTGCATCGCTTGCCACCAGCGAGATCGCCTGGCCGATCCGCTATCTGCTGCGCGACCGGCCCGAGGTGACGACGCTGTTCGCCAATGTCTGCGGCGTCGACGCAGCGGCAAAGCAAGTGCAGCTCGATGACGGCGGCAGCATCCCCTACGACACGCTGATCCTCGCCACCGGCGCGCGCCACGCCTATTTCGGCCATGACGAATGGGAGCCGTTCGCGCCCGGCCTGAAGACGCTGGAGGACGCGACGACGCTGCGGCGGCGCATCCTGGTCGCCTTCGAGCGCGCCGAGCGCGAGACCGATCCAGACAAGCGGGCCGCGCTACTGACCTTCGTCATCATCGGCGCCGGGCCGACCGGCGTCGAGATGGCCGGCACCATCGCCGACCTCGCCAAGGACACGTTGCCGCAAGACTTCCGTCACATCGACACGCGCAAGGCGCGCGTGGTGCTGATCGAGGCCGGCCCGCGCGTGCTGGCCGGTTTCCCCGACGATCTCTCCGCCTATGCGCAAGCGTCGCTGGAGAGACTCGGCGTCGAGGTGATGCTGGGCGAACCGGTCACCGAATGCTCGGCCGACGGCGTGGTGTTCGGCGGCAAGCGGCTGGAGGCGCGCACCATCGTCTGGGCCGCCGGCGTGCGCGCCTCGCGCGCCGCCGAATGGCTGAACGCGCCGGCCGACCGCGCCCATCGGCTGCAGGTCGAACCCGATCTCACCGTGCCGGGCCATCCCGATATCTTCGCGGTCGGCGACACCGTCACGATCAAGGATCCCGACGGCAATCCGGTGCCCGGCATCGCGCCGGCCGCCAAGCAGGAAGGACGCTACGTCGCCGCGCTGATCAAGGCCCGGCTCGACGGCAAGACGCTGCCGCCGTTCCGCTACAAGCATGCCGGCAGCCTCGCGCAGATCGGCAAGAAGAAGGCGGTGATCGATTTCGGCTGGCTCAAGCTGCGCGGCTCGCTGGCATGGTGGATCTGGGGCCTCGCCCACATCTACTTCCTGATCGGCGTGCGCCATCGGATTGCGGTGGCGATGAACTGGCTCTGGATCCACACCCGCGACCAGCGCGCCGCACGGCTGATCACGCAAGGCAGCAGCAAGGTGGCGCAGTAGGCGCGGTTCGGCGCGCGACTTTAGCCCCGTCGTCCTGAGGAGCGGCCTGTTGGCCTCGTCTCGAAGGATGCACGGCCCAGCTAGCGCCATTCATGATCGTCGCGCGGCGCCGCTCGGGCCGCCGATCCTTCGAGACGCGCTACGCGCTCCTCAGGATGACGGAGATGGAATGGCGCGTGCCATTGCGCGCCGACATCCCGCGTGAAATACTTGCCATAGCAACAATATATGTATGGGAGGAAACGATGCGGATCGATGCGCGCGCAAGAGCGTTTGCGGCTTCGCTTGTCGTGTTGACGTCATTCGCTTCGGCCGCATCTGCGACAGGCATGACCGGCGATCCCGCGGCGACCTGCAGCGGCCTTGCCGGCCCCGCCGACGGCGCGATCAAGATCGACAGCGCCACACTCCAGGCACCATCGCCGCTCTCGGTCGCCGAGAAGGGACCGACACCTTCCAGCCGCATCACCCCAGCCAATCCCGCCTTCTGCAAGGTGCTCGGGCATATTGATCCCGTCGATCCCAAGGCGCCACCGATCAAATTCGAGGTGAACCTGCCCGTCGAGTGGAACGGCCGCTCGCTGCAATATGGCGGCGGCGGCTTCAACGGCGTGCTGATATCAGGCCTCGGCCTGCCGCCGGCCTATCCGTTCGACAAGGCCTCGCCGCTGGCGCTCGGCTTCGTGACCGCCGGCACCGACTCCGGTCACGAGCAGAAGCCCGGCGAGCCGCCGCAACTGTTCGCGCTCAACGACGAGGCGTTCGAGAATTTTTCGCACAAGGCCTACAAGAAGGTGCGCGACGCCGCGCGGGCGCTGACGGTCCGCGCCTACGGCAAGCCGCCGGCGAAGATGTATTTCATGGGATCGTCCGAAGGCGGCCGTGAGGCGCTGACCATGGCGCAGCGCTACGCCGACGATTTCGACGGCATCTTCGCGCGCGTCCCCGTGATCAACTGGGTCGGGCTGCAGCATGCCGGCACCCGCTCCGGCCTCGTCACCATGGGCGACGGCTGGATCAGACCGGCGCAGGTCAAGCTCGTCGCCGACGCCGTGCTGAAGGCCTGCGACACCCAGGACGGCTCCGACGACGGACTGGTGCAGGATCCCGTCGGCTGCAAGGCCGCGTTCAAGCCGGCCACGCTGGCATGCGCCGCGGGGAAGAGTGGCGACGACTGCCTGACCGACAGGCAGATCGCCGCGATCGAGACGCTGCACGCGCCGTACAAGTTCTCGTTCCCGCTCGCCAACGGCCTCGACGACTATCCGGGCTGGGGCGTGTCGGGCGAGAACACGCCGGCGTTCGGTCCGACCGGCGGCTGGAAAGCGTGGTGGCTCGGCAGCACGGCGCCGGCACAGCCGCCGGCTCCGACCAACGGCATCGCCTGGATCTACGGCGCCGGCGGCATTCAATATGTCTTCGCCCGCGATCCGAAACTCGACGTCACGACCTACAAGCCGGAAGACCACAAGGCGCGCGTGCTGGAAGTCTCCGCGCTGATGGATTCCACCGATCCTGACCTCACGCGCTTCCACGCCCATGGCGGCAAGCTCGTGATCCTCGAACACATGTCAGATTACGCGCAAAGCCCCTATGCCGGCATTCGCTACTTCGAGAACGTCGAGAAGACGCTCGGCAAGGACAAGGTCGCGGAGTTCGCCCGGCTCTACACCGCGCCCGGCGTCGACCATGTCGGCTCCGGCGCCCCCGCCAATGTCGACATGCTGGCCGTGCTGGTCGACTGGGTCGAGAACGGCAAGGCGCCCGGCGATCTCGACGTGCGCGAGCAGAAGACCGAGGCGCCGGGATTTGAAACGCTGCGGGCGCTGCCGCTATGCCGCTGGCCGAACTGGCCGCATTACAAGGCAGGCCCGGTCACCGCGGCGGTGAGTTTCACTTGCGCGCCGTGAGATGAGTTTCGTCACACCTTCGGACCGTCTCGTCTTGTGGCGATCGAGCGCAGCGGCGATTGTGGGCGGCTCCGCCAGCGGGGCTACCCCCTCTTAGTCAGCGACATCGCCGTATCGCGGCAAGCCGGCAGCTCTCATCGAATGTTGGTGTGCTACACCATCACGGTCCCGGCTGACCGAGACGGATACTCAACAATGATCTTAAGGAGGGAATGCAATGCGAATGTCTTCCGCCTTATATTTGTTCATTGCGCTACTCACGATGCCTGCGGCCGCTACCGCCGGCGACGAAAGTCTGAAGCAGCAGGTCGAAAAAATCGGGGCAACCTATGCCGACAGCTTCAACAAGCAGGATGGTGCCGGGATCGCCGCGCTCTACGCGCCTGGCGGCATGATCGTCAATCCAACCGGGCCGCACACCGATATTGCGCAGGCCTATGATGGTCTCTTCAAGGCAGGGTTCAACCACAATGACATAACGGTGGACGAGGCCATGCCGCTCGGCACCGATACGGCTCTCGCGATCGGCGAATACCACATCACCGGCAAGAAGCAGACCGGCGAGCCTCTTGATGTTGTTGGCCGCTGGACCGCCGCGTACAGCAACCAGGGCGGCAACTGGAAGATCCGGATGCTGTCGGCCTTCCCCAAGGCGCCTCCGCCGAAATAACACTGTTCAAGAAGCGCGCAGGAGCGGGGCTGCGGCTACAGCCGGGGTCGCAGCCGCTTTTGGATACGACGTCAGCCCATCACCTGATGCGGCGAGCGGCCGAACGCGGCCTTGAAGGCGCGGCTGAAATGCGAGACGTCGCTGAAGCCGAAGCTCAGCGCCGCATCGGTGACGTGGCTGAAGCGCCGTTCGGCCAGCGCCTGGTAGGCGCCGGCGAGGCGCTGCTGCCAAAGCCAGCGGATCGGCGTCGTGCCTTCGCGCGCGAACAGGCGGTTGAGCGTGCGCGGCGCCATGTTCTGCGCGGTGGCAATCGCATCGAGATCGAGCTCGGGATCGTCGAGATGGGCCAGCATGTAGGCCTTGACCCGCGCCAGCCGCTCGTCGCCGTGCTGCGGTACATCGTCCGTCAGCTCGGTCTGGAGCGTGGTCGCGAAAATATCGAGCATTGAGGCGCCAAGCCTTATCGCAGCAGGCCCGGCCGCGTCGTCGAGGCGCGTCAGCCGGCGGATCAACGATCCCGCCAGCGCGCCGACCATCGACGCGTTGCCGACCCGTCGTGCCGTCAACCGCTGCGCATCCGGCAGGCGCGCGAGCAGCAGCGGCCGCGGGATCGACACCATGATCGAACGCGCGCTCGGGGCGAATTCGAGCGTGAACGGCTGCGCCTGGTCATGCAGCATGAGATCGCCGCGGCGCATCCGCACCTCGCGTCCGCCCTGTGCGAAGCTGACCTCGCCGCGCACAGTGAGCCACAGCATGAAATAGTCGCGCGGGTCGCGGCGGACGTCGCTCGCACTGCGCATCACCCGGATGCGGTCGGCGGCCGGGGTCGACGACCAGATGTCATTGACCGCGAGCGGGCCGAAATGGCGGATCGAGATCGCGGCCTGAAACGCCTCGTCGGCGACGCGGCGGCATTCGGTCAGCGAGAATTCGCGGCAGGTGACGTGGTGCCAGCGGTCGAAATTATCACCCGGCGCGACAAGCGTCTGCGCGACAACTGCGTGATCTGGGGTCTGCATTAGCCTTGCTCCCGCCCAACCCGGCAGCTGGATATTCTGCGTGCCGCCCCCGGTTCTGGCAAGCAGAGTCCAGCGATTGGCCGGCGCAGCCAAGAACGTCTGCCGTCACAGAGGTAGAACAGACCTCCCTTCAGGAGAGGAGACACCCATGGGCTACCAATGCGAAATCATCGATCCCGCCCGCACCGTCATGATCGTTGTCGACATGCAGAACGATTTCGTGGCCGAGGGCGCCAAGCTGCGGTCGGCGCAGGCCGCGGCCATGGTGCCGCGGCTGGCGCAGACCCTGAAGGCCTGCCGCGACAAGGGCATCCGCGTCGTCTACACCGCGCATGTGCATCGCCGCGACGGCAGCGACATGGGGCTCTATGACGATCTCTACGCGCCGATCGCCGACCGCTCGTCGCTGGTCGACGGCACCGCGGGCGTCGAGATCTTCAATGACCTCGCGCCGGCACCGGGCGAGCACGTCATCAAGAAGCACCGCTACAGCGCCTTCTTCGCCACCGATCTCGACCTCATCCTGCGCGAATGGGGCATCACGACCGTGATCATCTCGGGGACCACCACCGAGAACTGCTGCCACGCCACCGCGCGCGACGCCATGTTCCACAATTACAAGGTCGTCTTCCTGTCGGATGCCACAGGCACATTCGACTATCCCGATGTCGGCCAGGGCGCTCTATCCGCCGAAGAGGTGCATCGCGCCACGCTGACGATCCTCGCGTTCTCGACCGCGCATGTGATGACGGCGGCCGAGATGCTGGGTCGGGTGAAGGCCGGTGATGGAGCGGCGAAGGCTGCGTAGTTAGTCGCGAACAGCGCGCGGCACGTTCGGTCCGCCTCTCCCCTTGTGGGGGAGGCCGGATCGCATGAAGCGAAGCGAAATGCGATCCGGGTGAAGGGTTGCGGTCCCTCCACCCGGTACGCCGCGTGTAGAGCCCTTCACCCTCCCCTGGAGGGTAGGGGAATCGCATATGGCTGTGGAGTAGTGTTGCCAAG